>NZ_CP042425.1:0-4800000 GCF_008254045.1 Limnoglobus roseus
ACGAGGCCGGGTTGTACTGCCACCTCGGCGACCGCCCCGCGTTCACGCTGCTGGAATTCAACTGGGTCGCCAGGAACTACCCCGCCGACGCGGTCGCACTCGTCCGCTGGCTGCGCGACCGCGGCACGACGCCGATCATCGCCCACCCGGAACGGCACGAGTTCTTCGTCCACGAACCGATCCGCCTCCGGAAGTTGGTGGATGCCGGGGCATGGGTGCAGATCACCGTCGATTCGCTGCTCGGCGTCAACGGCCCGATGTCGAGGGAGGCCGGCGAGGCGATGCTGCGGACCTACCCCGACGCGGTGCTGGCGTCCGACGCCCACAGCATGCGCCGCTGTTCCGGGCTAAAGGTCGGCTTCGTGCTGGTGAACGACTGGCTCGGGCCCGACCGCGAGCAACAACTGCGAGCGAACGCCGACCGCGTGCTGACGGCGATGACCGCCCCGGGGTGACGCCGATGCTGTCGTTCATCGTTCCGGCTCACAACGAGGAAGAACACGTCGGCCCGACCGTGGCGTCCATTGCAGCAGCCGCCAGGGCGACCGGCGAAGCCTTCGAGGTCATCGTCGTCGCGGACTGCTGCACCGACCGCACGTCCGAAATCGCGGCGGCCCACGGTGCCCGCGTGATCGCGGTCCAACACCGGCAGATCGCCGCGACGCGGAACGCGGGGGCACGGGCGGCCGGTGGGGACGTGCTCTTCTTCGTCGACGCCGATACCCTCTCGAATCTGACGGCCGTTACGGCGTGCCTCCGCGAGATTCGCCGGGGGGCGGTCGGCGGCGGGTGCGTCTTCGAACTCGACGGCATCCTGCCGCTGTGGGCACGCCTGCTGTACCCGGCGGCCGTGGTCTCGGCCCGGTTCCTGAAACTGGTCGGCGGGTGCTTTCTGTTCTGCCGGCGGGACGTCTTCGAGGCGTTCGGCGGGTTCGACCCGCGGTTCTTCGCGGCCGAGGAAGTGGCGTTCATCAACGCGCTCAAGGCCCGCGGTCGGTTCGCCGTGCCGGGGCCGACGGTCGTCACGTCCGGCCGGAAGCTCCGCGACTTTTCCATGTGGCACATCCTCGGCATCGCGTGGAAGTGGGCCGTCGGCGGGCCGACGGCGTTCCAGCGGCGCGAGGGGCTGGACATCTGGTACGGCGAGCGGACCTATAAAAAGACCCCATGACCGAGAGAGAAGCCCTCTACGCGGCCGTGCGGGCGGAACCGGAGGCGGACGCCCCGCGGCTGGTGTACGCCGACTGGCTGGAAGAACACCCGCGCGGCGACGCCGACACCGCCCGCGCGACCTTCATCCGACTGGAGATCGAAGCCGAGAACTTGCCGGCGGATTCGCCGGACCGCGGCCGGGTGGAGTTGGCGGCCGCGAAGCTGTTCAACCACTTCGGCGAGGCGTGGAACCACGAACTGCCGACGTGGGACGAGTGGTACGACAGCACGCTCGTCTACCGCCGCGGATTCCCGGACGAACTGCGGACGGTCTTCCGCAAGCTCGTCTACAGCGGCGGCAAGCTGTTCGAAGAAGCCCCGATCCGGGCGTTGAGCGTCCGCACCGGCCGCGGGCAACTCCTGCCATGGCGGGACACGTTGCTTCAGTCGGTCGGCGGGCAACTGCCGAACTTGAGCCGGCTTCGCTCCTTGTGGGTCGGGCCGGGCCTGGGTCTCAATGGCACTGGTGACGGTGTGCGGCGGACGTTCCAGATGGCGGCCACGTACCCGTCGCTGGAAAATTTGGAGCGACTGTCGTTCGCCGGCAACGGCGTGGACGATGACAGCGTACTCTTGTTGGACCGGTCGTTGCGGGACGCCGTCTTCCTGGGGCCACTGGAAGAACTCGACCTGTCGGACAACAACATTCGCGCGGCCGGGGCCACGACCCTGAGTGTCGTTCCGTCGCTGAGCCGCGTGCGGCGACTGATCCTCTCTGGCAACCCGCTCACCGACTACGCCCGAAAGATGCTGCGGAACCACTTCGGCGAGCGGGTCGTGCTCTGACCCCGTCGCGCGCGATTGTTTCTTTCTTGGGCGGCGTGGTATACTGGGGAAACGTCCTCCCGCCCGGCGAACTCGCATGATCCTGATCCGCCCCAAGGTCGAAGACCTCGTGTTCCGCCTGTACGACCGGCCGGTCCACCCGGAGCTGTTCGACGCCGTGGCCGTGCGGACCATGAAGCGGAACGATTCCACGCTGATCGTGCGGCTGACGGCGACCGGCCACGTCCTCGAATGGCACCGCGACGACACGCACCTCGTCGAAATGACCGCGGCCGGCGACCAAGAGTTGCCGGAACGCGACCGACTGACGCACAAATTCCTCGGCGAACGCAAGGGGCGGTGTCAGGTCGGCGGCGTGAAGTACCACGTGAACCTGCACGCGGAAGTGTTGCCGCCGGAAGTGTTTCTGCACGTCCACGACGAGTTGGCGGCCGAGGGGGCGAAGCGCGGGATGCTGTTCTACTTCGCCCCGCACCGGCGGATGGCCCTCGCGCCGCTCGGCCTGGTGACGGTCGATTCGCTGCCAACGGGCCTGTCGGTGGCCACGTTTCACACGTTTCCTGCCGAACTCACGGTGGTGAAAACGCAATCGCTGATCGAGTTCTGAACCGCCCGTCGATCCTCTTCCAGATCGGGGAGGCCGACCTTCCTGGCCGGGAAGATGGGCCGGCTCACCGGATCGCTACTCCGTCATCTTCTTCTTTCGAAGTGTGTGGTGGTAGTGCTGGGCGAAGCGGTGGGCCTCGTCGCGAACGTACTGCAACAGCCGTAACGCCGCCGAGTGCCGGCTGAGCTTGATCGACTCCGACACGCCGGGGCGGAAGATTTCTTCCTCCTGCTTCGCCAGCGAAATCAGCGTCGGCGGCTCGATGCCGAGGGCCTTGAAGGCGTCCATCGCGGCGCTGAGTTGGCCCTTGCCGCCGTCGATGAGGATGATGTCCGGGAAGACGCTGTCCTCGTCGTGCAGCCGCTTGAACCGGCGGAAGATCACCTCCCGCATCGACGCGAAGTCGTCCACGCCCTCGACGGTTTTAATCTTGAAGCGGCGGTAGTAGTCTTTGAACGGCAGGCCGTCGAGGAACGACACCAGCGACGCAACCGTCTCCTTGCCGCTCAGGTGGGCGATGTCAAACCCCTCGATTGACCGCGGCGTCTTCGCCAACCCCAGCACCTTCCGCAACCCCAGCAGGCCCTTCTTCGGGTCGAGCGGGAAGACTTCCGGCTGATCGTCGTTCTTCGCATCCCCCCGTAGGTCGAGTTTCTCCAGTGCAGCCATTTCGTCGCGGATGCGGCCGGCCTTCTCAAACTGCAACCCGGCGCTCGCGGCCTTCATGTCGCGCTCCATCCGCCGCAGGAGCTTGCTCTTCTTGCCTTCGAGGATGAGGATGAGCTTCTTGATCTGCCGCCGGTAGTCGTCGCGGCTCACCCGCAGGTTGCACGGGGCGGTACACTGCCGGATGCTCGCGAGCAGGCACGGCCGGAACCACCGCCAGCGGTCCTCGCTCGACTTGATCGGCAGCGTGCAGGTGCGGAACTGTAACACCCGTTGCAACACGTTGACGGCCGCCTTCAGGCTCTTGACGCTGGTGAACGGCCCGTACAGCCGTACGCCGCGCCGCCGTGGGGTGCGGGTGATCTCGACGCGGGGGAACTCCTCCCGCACGCGGATTTGCAGGTACGGATACGACTTGCCGTCCTTCAAGTCCTTGTTGAACCGCGGCCGGATGTCCTTGATGAGCCGATTCTCTTTCAGCAGGGCGTCGACCTCGCTCTCGGCGTCGAGGAAGTCGATGTCGCGGATGTGCTTGACGAGTTCGGCCGTGCGGAGGTTGATCGCCGCTTCCTTGAGGAAGTAGCTGCCGGCCCGGCTGCGGAGGTTCTTGGCCTTGCCGACGTAGATGACGTTCCCCTTGTCGTCCTTCATGAGGTACACGCCCGGCGTCTGCGGGAACGTGCGGACCTTCTCGGCGGCCGTCGGCCGCGTGTCCGGCGTCTGCGTGGAGAGCGGCGGGTGTGCGTCGATATCGTCTTGCATCGCGATCGTCCTGGCGATGGCGGGAGGTGGGCAAATGTATTGTAGGCGCGGCAACCGCGTGCAGTACCAACGGCGAGCGGCCCGGCGTAAGCGGGCCGTGTCTGGACAGGCTCACTCAAGACACGGCCCGCTCACGCCGGGCCGCTCGCCTTATTCCTTCCCCAGCACGAGGTCGACGACCCAGCACCCGCGGACGTGCGGCCCGTCCCCGCGGCAGTGGGCGAGGATGTCGGCGTCCTCGCACCCGGCGTCCTGTAGCGCGTCGGCCAGGATTGGCAGCCGGTCGAACGCGCGGTCGTCGTAGATGACTTCCGCGAGGCCGACGGCCGTGGACGTTCGCCACGCGGGATCGCAGGCGACCGGACGGAACGGGTTGCCGAAGATGTCACGGAGTAGCCAAGCTTGATGATTGAACTCAGGGGCTGTGAATTCCGGAGGAAGAAAGCTCTCGCGGGCGGTCTTCTTGGCCTTGTGCATCAAGTCCCAGGCGACTGCAAAGCAGGCGAACGAAGCACTGAACTGAGCTGCGGGGAGGACATCGGGGTTCATTATTTGTACGGTTGCGTCGGCCGCACAAGAACGCACCATGCAGGCGCAACTTCGGTCGTCGGTGAACCGGAACATCTCATTGTAAAACTCGGTGTGCGCCGCTCGGGCCGCCTTCACGATCTTGCCTCGTCCCTTTTGGCGGTTGATTGGCGTTTCAACGTGGCGCGTGGCAAATTCTAAGGCGTCCCGACTCCGAGGGTCATTGATATGGTGTTCGATCCGATGGCAACACGCCAGCGCGAACAGCCGGGCCTTGCGTGCAGGCATCTTGCCGTGTATGTCCTTCAACGCGGTTAACATGCCGTCGGGTATGCTGCTGGTCGCCCACTCTGCTTCTGTCATCGCCCTCGCCCTCCGCTTCCCGTCATCGTACCGCGCTCCGCTCCGCAAAGCCTCCGCGTCGCGGCGAAACGGTCGCGGGTGCTACAATGCTCCGCATGAACATTACCCTCCCGCCAGCCGTTGATCGTGACACCGCGAAGCTCGTCGCCCGGATGACCGACATCGTCGGCCGTGAGAACGTCCTCACGGCTACGGCCGAACTCGCCACTTACGAGTGCGACGGGTTCACCATCGCCAAGACGAAGCCGGACGTCGTCGTCTTCCCGCTCACCACCGCCCACATCGTCGCCATCGTGAAGGCGTGCAACGAACTCGACGTGCCGTTCATGGCACGCGGGGCCGGCACCAGTCTGGCCGGCGGGTGCGTGCCGGTCGGCGGCGGCGTCATGATCGCCCTCGCCCGCATGAAGACCATCCACGAGGTCAACGTCCGCGACCGCTACGCCGTCGTCGATCCGGGCGTCGTCAACGTCTGGCTGACGAACGCCCTCAAGGCCCACGGCTACCACTACGCCCCGGACCCCAGCAGCCAGGGGGCGTGTACCATCGGCGGCAACGTGGCCACCAACAGCGGCGGGCCGCACACGCTCAAGTACGGCGTCACCGTCAACCACATTCTCGGTGTCGAACTCGTGCTGCCGAGTGGTGAACTCGTTACCCTCGGCGGGCCGACAGAGGATTCGCCCGGCTACGACCTCGTCGGCACCGTCGTCGGCAGCGAGGGCACCTTCGGCGTCGTCTCGAAAGTGTGGGTACGGCTAACCCGCAACCCGGAAGCGTACCGCACGCTCCTCGGGGTCTTCGAGAACATCGACGACGCGACGAACGCCATCAGCGGCATCATCGGCAGCGGCATCGTGCCGGCCGCCCTGGAACTGCTCGACAGCACGATTCTGAAGGCCGTCGAGGCGGCGTTCAAGTTCGGCTTCCCGATGGATGCCGGGGCGGTCCTCATCATGGAAGTGGACGGCCTAAACGCCGGGCTGCAAGACGAGGCCGACCGGATCGAGGCGATCGCGTTGCAAAACAACGCCCGCGAGGTCCGGAAGGCGAACACCGAAGCCGAGCGGCTCGCGCTCTGGAAGGCCCGCAAGCAAGCCTTCGGCACCATCGGTCGGTTGGGTTATCCGAGCTACTGCACGCAGGACGGCGTCGTTCCGCGGACGAAGTTGCCGCAGATTATGAAGTTCATCTCGGCAACGGCCGCGAAGTACGGCATCGCGATCTGCAACGTCTTCCACGCCGGCGACGGCAACATTCACCCGATCCTGATGTTCGACGAGCGCGACCCGGTGCAGGTGCAGCGGGTGCTGGACGCCAGCACCGACATCCTGACCGAGTGCATCAACCTCGGCGGCAGCGTCACCGGCGAGCACGGCATCGGCGTCGAAAAGCTCGACTTCATGCCGATCCTGTTCGCACAAGCCGACCTGGACTGCATGGTCCGCCTGCGGACCGCCTTCAACCCACGGAACAACTGTAGCCCGCACAAGATGCTTCCCACGGCCGGCGGCTGTGCCGAACCGGCGGCGATCGGCGCGACGAAGCCCGGCCGCCGGGCCGCAGTGTAAATTTTCCCTCGGAGTTGCTCATGATCATCCTCGGCATTGAGATCGGCCTGTTCATCATGGGCATCATGGCCCTCATCCGCGGGACGATGAAGTTCTCGGCGACGAGGGTCGTCGAGGGCACCCCGGCGCGGCTGCTCGGCGTGCTGGCAATGCTGCCGCTGCCGTTGGTGTTCACCATCGGGTTCATCATCGGGTTCATGGAAGGGGCGAAGAACCCGAACGCCGGCGTCCAGGATTTCGTCGAAAAGCACGGCAAGATGTTAGCCATCGTCGAGGCGTCCGTCACCCTGGGTATCGCCGCCCTCGTGTGCATCATCGGGTACAGCATCGGCGGAGTGCCGGAAAGTGAACGCCGTCGGCGTCGCCGCCGTGAGGACGACTTCGACGATGACGAGGACGATCGGCCGGCTCGCCGACGGCGGCGCGACGAAGACGATGAGTACGACGACCGCCCCCGACGGCGGCGCGACGAAGACGATGAGTACGACGACCGGCCGCGCCGCAAGCGGTCGAGCCGTGAGGACGACGATTACGACGACGACCGCCCTCGGCGTCGCCGGCACGATGACGACTTTTGAGGTTGAACCACCCCGATGCCCCGTTCCATTCTGATCGTCGATGATGAAGAGGCCATCGCCTGGGCGTTGCGGCGGGCCTTCGAGAAGGCCGGGTACGCCGTGACCGTGACGGCCACCGCGGAGGACGCCCTGAAGAAAGCGGCCGCGGAAAAGCCGGACGCGGTCTTCCTCGACGTGCGGTTGCCCGGCATGGACGGGCTGACGGCCCTCGGCAAAATTCGAGCCATCGCACCCGCGGCGGCGATCGTCGTGATGACCGCCCACGGCAACCTCGCCACGGCGGTGAAGGCCGTCGAGGGCGGGGCGTTCGACTACCTCGCCAAGCCGTTCGACCTGCAACAAGCCCTGGACGCCGCCGCCCGGGCGACGGCCGCCACGCCCAACGGGCCGACCGCCCCTCCGCCGCCGCGGGTCGATGACGAAATCCTGGGCAAGAGCGCGGCCATGCAGGTCGTGTTCAAGCGGATCGCCCTCGTCGCCCCGACCGACGCGGGCGTGCTCATCACCGGCGAGAGCGGCACCGGCAAGGAACTCGTCGCCCGTGCCGTTCACGCCAACAGTTCGCGGCGGGACAAGCCGTTCCTGCCGGTCCACGTCGCCGCCCTGAACCCCAACCTCGTCGAGAGTGAACTCTTCGGCCACGTCCGCGGCTCGTTTACCGGGGCCGACCGTAACCGCGACGGGCTGCTGACGCTGGCCACCGGCGGCACGGTCTTCCTCGACGAAGTCGCGGACATCCCGCTGCCGGTGCAGGCGAAGTTGTTGCGTGTACTGGAGCGGCAAGAAGTGATGCCCGTCGGCGGGGCGGTGTCGCAGCCGGTGAACGTGCGGATCGTCTCGGCCACGCACGTCGATCTGTCCGCGGCGGTGGCCGAGGGGCGGTTCCGGCACGACCTGTTCTTCCGCCTGAACGTCTACCCGATCCACGTCCCCGCCCTTCGCGACCGAACGGACGACATCCCACTACTGGCCGAGACGTTCCTGCACCGTTTCGCGGCGACCGCGACGTTGTCGAGTGAACTGAAAGAGGTGTTGGTCAAGCGATTATGGCCGGGGAACGTGCGGGAACTGCGGAACGCGCTGGAACACGCGGCGATCAACGGGCGCGGCGGCTTGATCCGGCCGGAACACCTGCCCGACCCGACTACGAACGTCGGCCCGCAACCGATCCGCGAGCAAATGTCTCGGATCGTCCGCGAGTGGGTGGCCGAGAAGATGGCGGCCGCGGGGAAGCAAGAGCCGAACGAACTCTACCAGGCGTTGTTGGACGAGGTTGAGCCGGCGCTGGTCGGCGAGATTCTACGGCAACTCGACGGCAACCGCCTCGCGGCCGGTCGCTGGTTGGGACTGGCGCGGGCCACGGTGCGGAAGTTAATCCGCAAGCACGGCCTCGCGCCGGACGCCGAGGGGGATGACGCGGAAGGCTAGGTTAGTTGTCGACGGCAATGTTGAGGCGGAACCGCCGGTCGCCGGCGGCGAGTTTGATCGTTTCGATGGCCATCGCCTTCAGGTAGAAGGTGGGCACGCACCCGTAGACGTGGATCTGATCGTCAGCCTCCACGGCAATGAGTTGGCGGAGGCGCGGTTGGTTACTGGTGGCCAAAGCGTGTTGAATTTGCGACATAGCTTCGATTTCGAGGGTCAGGGTCATCGGGGATACTCCTTCCCGAACAAGACCGATAAACAGGCGGAATTCACGAGAAAAAAGTTGCGATTCACGAGCCAAAGTTTAGTGCGATGGTGAAGGGCGGCGACTCCATCCGCGGTACCACCGGCGATTAGCGAAACTTGCTCTCCAGTTCTTTGATCCTAACCAGTCACCGGGACCACTACAACTCTTTTCTTCAAATTCTTCACCGGGATTTTGCCCAATCCGCAAGGTCATCAAGGGTCGATACAATTGTCCCGATGAGCCGAGATGGACTGTTTCTGACGGCCGCTCAATGGCGGCACATCCCGCACACGTTGCACCGCAAGAAAAACCTGATTCTGCAAGGCCCGCCCGGCGTCGGGAAGTCGTTCGTCGCGTCGCGAATCGCGCGCGAATTCGTCGGCGACGACAGTGGCCGGTCGGCGTGGGTGCAGTTCCACCCGTCGTACTCTTACGAAGACTTCATCCAGGGCTTACGGCCGGACGAGGGCGGCGGATTTCGCCTTCGGGACGGTCCGTTCCACGCCTTCGCCCGCCGGGCCGCCGACGACCCGGAACGCGCGTACCTGTTCGTGATCGACGAGATCAACCGGGCGAACCTCAGCAAAGTGTTCGGCGAACTCTTCTCCCTGCTGGAAGCCGACCGGCGTGGTCCCGGCTTCGCCATGCCACTGACCTACGCCCGGTCGCTCGCCGACACGTTCTACGTCCCGGAAAACCTGTTCGTCTTGGGGTTGATGAACACGGCCGACCGCTCGCTGGCGCTGGTGGACTACGCCCTCCGGCGGCGGTTTGCGTTCATCGATCTGCGGCCCGCGTTCGACTCCCCCGCCTTCCGCGAGCAACTCGAACAAGCCGGGGCGAGTGCGAAGCTAGTCCGACACATCATCACGGCGATGACGCGACTCAACGAAGCGATCCGCAGCGAAACCGGCACACTCGGCCCCGGCTTCGAGGTCGGCCACAGTTTCTTCTGCCCACGCGACGGCACGACGGCCGACGAAGCGTGGTTCGCCGACGTGATCGAATCCGAGGTCGCACCGCTGCTCCGCGAATACTTTCTCGACGACCCGGACCGGGCGGAGGCGGAGATTCGCGCCCTCCGACTGCCGCCGTGATCCCGGTCGCCAACGTCTACTACCTGCTCTGCTACGCCTGGGATTTCCCCCTCTCGCGGGATCACGCCCGCATCGCATCGCTGCCGTTCCTCACCCGGCCGGACTTCTTCGCGGCCCTGCTGATCCGCGGCACGGAGCAACTCTTGAAGCGCGGCCCGGACCGCGGGTACACGACGGTAATCGAAGAGTCACCGCGGCCGCGGGGCAAGCTCGACCTGGTCGCTACTGCGAAGGCGCACGGCTTCGCGAAGCCGACGGTCGTGTGCGCGAGCGACGACCTGACGCACGACACGCCGCAGAACCGCGTCTTGAAGGCCACGCTGCGAACCCTCGCCCACTGCCGCGACGTGAACCGCCGACAAGCCGACCACTGTGCCGCGCTGGCAAGTCGCTTCGCCGACGTGCGTGACATCGCACTGTCACCGGTCGCGTTCGCCGCAGTGCGGCTGAGCCGGAACAACCGCCACTATCGTTTCCTGCTGCAAGTGTGCCGTCTGTTGTTCGAGAACCGTCTGCCCGACCCGCGGCCCGGCGAGGTGCTGTTCGCCGACTTCGTCCGCGACGACCGGCAGATGGCCCGCGTCTTCGAAGCGTTCGTGCGGAACTTCTACCGCCGCGAACAGTCAGCCTTCCCGCGCGTCGGCAGCGAGCGGTTCGGCTGGCGGCGGGTCGAAGCGTCGGCCGCCGACCGCGATCTGCTGCCGGAGATGCGGACCGACGTGTCGCTGACTTCGCCGACGCGGAAGTTGGTGATCGACGCGAAGTTCTACCGCGAGACGCTGAGTTCGCACTACGACACGCCGAGCGTCCACGCGGCCAACCTGTACCAACTGCTCGCGTACCTGCAAAACCAGGAGGCGAAGCCGGGACAATCGCTGGAGGGGTTGTTGCTCTACCCGACGACCGGGCGGGAGTTGGACTTGAACTACGTCCTGCACGGGCAGCGCGTGCGGGTGGCGACGGTGGACCTAGCCGCCGAGTGGCAGGCGATTCATGCCCGGATGTTGGAGGTGATCGCATGACAAACGACATACAAGCCGTGACTATTTAGCCTCGACGCGGAGGCATTACGAAGCGGATCGCGGTACGATGGCAGCACCAGAGGGCCACGGGGATGACAGAAGAGGAATGGCTTCGCGGTCAGTCACCAGAGCCACTTATTGAAAAAATCGAACAACTGCATCTATCGCGAAAAATCTCACTTCTTGGACTCGCGTTTTGCGCCCGTCTGGCTTCCCTTGTAACCGACTCTCGGCATCGGAACGTCTTCCTTGGCGCCGAAGACTACTTCGAGGGCATCATCACAACGGAGCAATTCGATCGTCTCCTGAAGCCGGTAATCGCGATGTGGGCGCAAGAGGGGTTCCGAACCGCAGACTCGATCGAGAACTGCCTTACTGCGGCAGCGCGACATGCATTGCAGGACGGAAACGCCATCTATCTGGCAAGATTTGTCGCTATGGCAAAAGGCTTGGAAGCAGGTCCTGAAGATAGCGTTGAATGCCAGAGGGGCATTTCAACAGAAGAGACAGCACTCTGTGAGTTGATCCGTGACATCTTCGGCAACCCCTTCCGCCCCGTCGCTATCGACTCAGCGTGGCTCACGCCCACCACCGTCGCCATCGCCGAAGGCATATACGCCGAGAAAGCCTTCGACCGCCTGCCGATCCTGGCCGACGCCCTGCAAGACGCCGGGTGCGAGAACGCAGACATCCTGACGCACCTGCGAAGCGACGGCCCGCACGTCAAAGGGTGCTGGGCGTTGGACTTGGTTCTCGGCAAGGAATGAACGCGAATTGCTCCACCTGCACCGAACGAAGCATTCGGGCGAGGGCCTGTCTTTAGCAGCAAGGCCGGTGCTCCCAACTTCGCGCGACGAAAAAGGCCCACCCGTTTCGGGTGGGCCTTCGCGAGTCGAACTCGTCGCCTTACGGCGTCGCGTTGCCGAGGCCGCCTTCCGAGGTCTGGCGGGCTTCTTCTTCGCTGTTGATGATGATCCGCGGCGTCACCATCAGCATGACGTGGCGGGTTTCCGTACCGATCCCGATGTTCTTGAACAGGCGGTTCAGGTACGGCACTTGGGCCAACACCGGCGGGCCGAACTCGTTCCGGCCCTGGGCCAGCGTCTTCAGGCCGCCGAGGAGCACCGTGCCGCCGTCCGGGACCGCGACCGTCGTTTGGGCCGAAATTTCGGTGAACGACGGCTGTTGGTAGAACTGCGTGAACGGGATCGGCTGACCTTGCGAGCCGCCTTCGAACACCGGCGTCACGAACGTCGTGATCGGGAACAGCGGCACGTTCGCACTCGCCAGGGCGGTCAGCGACGGCGTCAGGTTGAGCCGCACGAATCGCCGGTCGGACGAGATGACCGCTTGCACCGTCACGCTCACACCGCCCTGCGACCCACCACCTTGCTGCGGGTTGAAGCCCTGGCCGATGGGCACCGGGGTGTTCTGCGGCAGGTAGACGAACTGCCCGCCGACGTTCAGCACTTGCAGACCCGTCGTGAAGAAGGCGAGGTCGCCGACGAACACCGTCGAAGTCTGGCCGTTGAACAGCGTGATCTTCGGGGCTTGCATGATGTTGACGCGGCGATTCCCCTGCGCGGCTTCCAGGAACATGTAGACCTGGATGTCGTTGAGGAACGCCAGGCCCAGCGACAGGCCGCCGTTGGTGGTTGGCCCGAGGCTCGGCTGGTAGCCCCCGAACGGCGGCAGGCTGAGGCCGAAGCTCGACGGTTTGATCGGCACGCCGAGGTCCGACGTGAAGCTCGTCGCCGGCGAGTACCCCACGACGCCGTTGCTGCGGATGTCGTTGAGGAACGGTTGCGGCCGGAACTGGCTGGTCGCGAACTCCCGCTCCAGGGTGGTGTTGTTCGTCTTGATGTTCATCGAGAAGTCGACGCCGACCCGCTCGAAGAACGCTTCCGACAGACTCACCACGCGGATTTCCACCGACACCGACAGGTCTTGCAGGCGACGCAAGGAGTCGAGCAGTTGTTGGACTTCGCCGATCACGTCGGCCGTCTGGTTGACGACGAGCGCACCGCCGATGTCGTAGTACGAGATGTTACCCGCACCACCGAGTTCGCTCCACGAGTACGGCCGGACCATGCCCGTGACGAGCTTCATCAACTGCTGGCTGTACACCGACCGCTGCGGCGACATGGCAATGTTGCCCGTGCCCGCGTTCGTGTTCTGGAGCACGCCCGTCCCGGTGACGTTCGGCACGCCGCCCGGATTCGCCCCGCTGACGAGTTCGCCGCCCCGCATGCCGTTCCGTGACGTGCCAATCGGGGCCGACCCCGCGCCGGCGACGCCTTGAAGGTCCGGCAGGTTGCGTTGCGAGGCGAACGCACCCGACAGCGTTTGGTGCGGCGAGAGGCCGTATTCCGGGATCGGCGTCACCAGGTCCATGACGTGGAAGACCTTCGTGACGAGCCGGCCCTTCGACCGTTTCGTGGTGGTGATCTTCACCACGTTGTTCTCGACGACGTAGGCCAACCGAGCCTTGTCGAGCAACAGCGTCAGCGTGTCCTTCCACGACAGGTCTTTGAGGTCTTCGTTGACCGTGACGCTGTCCAGCGAAATCTTTTCGTCGTCCAGGGCGACGTCGTCGGTGACGATGTTCAGGCCGGACTTCGTGCGGACGACGTTAATCGCCTCCCGCAGCGGCGTGTTGTCGAACTTCACCGACACGCTGCCCGAGAGAGTCGATTCGATCCGCCGTTCCGTCTCGGACATCCGCCGCTGGTACGGGTCCTCGCCCCGCCCAGCCGCGATGCGGGCACGGACCGGGTCGACCTTCAACGGCTGATCGTCGGTCAGCGTCGGGCCGTTCTTCGTAGCCGCGTTCAGCGCTTCCAGGTTGAACTTTTCGTTGTCCGACTCGATCTGCTTGAAGTCGGCGTTCCGCTTCGCGTACTTCGTCTGCTCGGCGATGAACGTGACGGCCGGGTTGTCCGGGTCGAGCACCTTCAATTGAGCGGCGAGCCGTTCGGCCTCGGCGAACTTCTTGTCCTTCATCAGGCCGTTGATCTCGGCCATCTTCTTCTTGATCTCGTCCTGCTTCATCTGCTCGGCGAGGCTGGCCGCCATGCGGTCCTTGCGGACGGCGTTGTTGTCGTCGGCTTCCTTCTTGACGTAGTCGGCCGAGTGCTTCAGCTTCGTGTACCCGTCCAACCGCGTTTCGATCGGCCGGAGCAGGTTCGCTTGTCGGGCGGCCGACTGCGTGGAGCCGCGGACCTTGCCGCCGTACTCCTCCAGGATCTTCATGGCCGTGTCGGTTTCGCCGCGGCCCCAGGCTTCGCCGGCCGCCTTCATGGCGTCCAGCCCTTCACCGCGGAGCTTCTGGAAGGCGACTTCGGCCATCGCCCGCTGCTCGTCGCCGACCGTGTTGGTCGGCTTCTCGGCCACCTTCTCGGAAAGCGGCTTCAGGTCCGTGTTCACCGACGGCGGGTCGACCGGCAGCGGCCGGTAGCTGCCGACGCGGGCGGTGCCGGGGGCATCGTCCTTGCCGCTGGCGAGTTGCACCTTCGGGTCGGCCTTCGGTTCCGACTTCGGCTCACTCGTCTTCGCCATGCAGTCTTTCATGCACGTCTCGGCCGTGGCCTTTTGCTCGTCGGTGAGCAGGGCCGGGTCGATCTTGCCGAAGACTTCGAAGGCGGTGTCGTACTGCTTGTTCTTGTGGGCCGCGACGGCGTTCACGAACGCCTGTTGGGCCATCTTCTTGTTGCCGGCCGCCCGCTCCACATCGATCTGACGCAGGAGGGCTTGCGCGTCGGCCTTGGCCGCCGCGTCGCCGCCGTTGTGGGCCTGAATGGCGATCTTGTACGCCATGTCCAGGTCGCCGCGGGCGAGTTCTTTCGCCGCCGAGTCGAGCAGTTGGTTGCCGCCGACTTTCGCGAGGTTCGTCGGCACGACGAGGTCGGCGGTGCCGCCGGGCATCGTCTTCTCGGCCGTCGGCATCACGATCGTCGGCGGGATCAGCGAGTCCTTGGCGGGGTCGGTCCTAACGACCTTCGCGAGCTTCTCTTCGATCGGCTTCGTGTACAGTCCGAGGCTGGTCGAGAGTTCCTTGGCCATGCCGAGGGCCGCCTCGGCCTTGTCGTTCGCCTTGGCCGAGACTTGCAGGTCGGCTTCCTTCACCAACTTGTCGATCATCTCCTTGCCGGACGTCTGGACCGACTGCGCCAGTTTCGCCGGGGAGTCTTCACCCGCGGTGAAGCTCGCGGCACTCAGGCGGGCCTTTTCGGCCATCTCGCGGGCGGTGTCGGCCTTCTCGCGGGCTTCCACCACCAGACCTTGCTTGAGCAAGTCGCGGCCGTCGGCGACGAGCTTCAGCACGTCGGCCTTCGCCGCCTGGGCGTCGGAATTCATCACCGGGGCCGGCACGGCCTTCGTCGTGGTCGCGACCATTTCCGGTGCGGCCGACTTCATGTCGGCAGAAGTGGCCCGCATCTCGCCCGCGAAACCGCCGTTGAGGCGGGGGGACGTCGGCGTCGTGTTCTTGGCCGTTGCCGTCGTGGCGGGGGCATTGCCCATCTTCTTGCGGAGCGACACCTTGCTCGACTCGATCTGCGAGATGAGCGAATCGGGCCGGTCGCCGAAGTCCCAGATGCTGTAATCGCCGTGCAGATTCTTCGCCTGGTAGGCCATGTTCAGGGCCTGGTCCAGGTTCTGCAACCGCTCGGCGTCGGAGGCCGATTGCTGGCCGTAGAGCGTGCGGGCCTTCTTGAACAGGTCTTCCGACTGGGCGCGGTCGGCCTTCTTGCGGGACTCCTGCACGTCCTTGGTCAAGGCGGCGGGGGTGTCTTCGAACAACCCCCAGCGGTAGCCCTTGCTGACGGCGGCCTGGTTCGCCTGGGTGGCGAAGTCCTGGGCGGCGTCGATCTTGCCGGCCGCCAGCGCCTGACGGCCGAACTTCACCAGGTCCTTCGGCTCGCCGGTGGCGACGGTCTTCGCCGCCGGTTTGTTCATGGTCGCGAGTTTCTGGCGGGCGACTTCCGCGAGAACCGCTTCCGGCCGGTTCTCCGTGTACGCCAGCGGGACGCGCAGCTCTTGGGCCGCCTTCGCGAGCTTTTCCGCCCCGTCGAGGTCGCCCTTCTTCAGAGCCGACTGCGCCTGAGCGACGAGCGTGCGGGCCGTGTCCGAGTTATTGCTCGTGCTGGTCGGCACAGCCGACGAACTCGGGGGCAGCGATTGCGCCCGGGCGACTGTGGCCCCTGCCCCCGCCATCACGGGCACGAGCAACAGGCGGGCGGCCATGCCCTTC
Source organism: Limnoglobus roseus (assembly GCF_008254045.1). GTDB lineage: Bacteria > Planctomycetota > Planctomycetia > Gemmatales > Gemmataceae > Limnoglobus > Limnoglobus roseus. Next base: position 16,116 of record NZ_CP042425.1, read on the forward strand.
CAACCCCATTTTTTCGTCTGGAATGCCATGGTCCTCTTCCCCTCCATTGGAAGACCGATTGCGAGCGCCCCGGCACACCCGAACGGTTGGTCGGATCTGCTTCCCCCGCGTCCCCCGACGCGGCGGCCCCACCCCAGGCGTTCCGTTCCCGGGGCGGTTTAGAGTGTGTGTAGGCGGGGGGCGAATACCCATACCCGCAATTCCGGTCAAGCAGTTTTCGGGGGCACGTGAACGATTTTCGAGATTTTCCCTCACCCCCCGACCGGAAGGCGGGCGGTGAGCTACCATTGGGGAAAACTACGCGGGCGGGGCGGGCATTGTAACGAGACGCGGTTCGGTCACTCGCCGCCGTTAGCCCATTCCCCGCTCGTTCGTCTTCTCTTTGAAACTCCTTCGCGAAACATGAGGTCGGGCACGATGAAACGCTTCTTCTTCGGACTCGTGGCGGTGGCGGCCTTGACCGGCACGCTCGCCGCACAGACGGACGTTAAGCCGAAACACCTGTACGGCCACGATCTGAAAGTGCGGCCGGTCGGCGAGCAGAACTTCAAGGCCGAGACGCCGAAGGTCGGCATCGAAGTCTTCCACGACACGGTGGGGAACGCCCTGCTGGCCGTCTCGGACAGCGGCAACATCGCGGCCGTGCCGTTCACCGCGGTCGGTGATAAGAAGGCCGCCGACTGGGCCTTCGCCCACGAACTCCGCGTCCGCAAGAGCACCGAAGAAGCCTTCACGAAGGACACGAAGAAGTACGCCATCGAAGCCTACAAGGACCTCGGCAGTGGCAACCTGCTCTACGTCACCGACCAGAAGACGATCGCCTTCGGCCCCCTCCCGAAAGACTTGAAGACGGAGGCGGAACCGGCCTTCCACCACGGCCTGACGCTGAAGGTCCGCGGGCTGAGTGAGGACGATTTCTCGAAGGCAAAGAAGTTCGGCGTGGACGTGTCGAAGGACGGTAACACGGGCGGGCTGATTTACGTGACGGAGGCGGGTTCCATCGCCACGGCCGCCGCCCCCGCGGCCCCGCCGGGTGAGAGCGTGAAGGCCCCGAAGGCCCTCCACGGCATGAAACTGCAAGCCCGCAAGGCCGACGAAGGTGACTTCACCGCCCAGACCCGCGCTTACGCCGTTGAGGCCTACAGTGACCCGAACAGTGGCGCGGTCGTGTATTTCTGCGAGACCGGGGCGATTGCGACCGCCCCGCAACCGGCCCAGGTGACGAAAGGCCCGCCGCGGTGGCACCACTCGTTCTTGTTGAAGGCCCGGAAGCCGGGCGAGAAGGATTTCGAGAAGGCCGCGAAGTTCGGCGTCGAAGCGTTCGTCGATCAGAACACCGGCCACACCGTCTACATCAGCGAAACCGGATCGATCGCGGTCGTGCCGGGCAAATAGCGGCGAGCGGGGGACGTAAGTCCCCTGATTCTAGTCCACGCGAGAATCGGGGGCTTACGTCCCCCGCTCGCCTAAAGCGAATGCACCCAACCCGTCGGCACCAGCGGCCGACGGTTTTTTTGTTCCTCGATCCAGTACCCGTCGGCCACGCACTCGCCGATCTTCCACACCTGCACCGGCGGTTCCCTCAACAACTTCTCGCCGTCTTCCGGCGACACCGCGAATACCAACTCAAAGTCCTCGCCGTCGCCGAGGGCGTGTTCCAACGGCGTCTTGCTACTCTGTTGCGTTAACTGCCGGGCGGCCTCTGCAATCGGGATCGCCTCCGCATGCAGGACCGCCCCGCAGCGGCTCTCTTCCAGGATGTGGTGCAGGTCGGCCGACAGGCCGTCGCTGATGTCGATCATCGCGTGCAGGTCGACGGTTTCGTGCAACCGCAACGCTTCGGCGATCCGCGGCGTGAAGTCCAGATGATGGCCGAGGATGCTGCCACCGAGGGGGCCGGTGACGAACAGCCAGTCGCCCGGCTTCGCCCCGTTCCGCCGCACCGGTCGCTCCGCTTCGCCGAAGGCCGTGACCGAGATAACGAGAGGCCCGGCCCAACTGTTGGTGTCGCCGCCGACGATGGGCACGCCGAAGGAGTCGGCCATCTCGCGGAGGCCGTGGTAGAGGTCCCGCCCGAGCGTGTCGTCGCCGCGCGGCAACGCCACGCTCACGACCACGCCCACTGGCCGACCGGCCATCGCGGCAAGGTCGCTAAGGTTCACGGCCATCGCCTTCAAGCCGACGCGGTGCGGGCCGACTTCTGCCAGAACGAAATCAGTTCCGTCCATAAGCATGTCGGTCGTGATGAGCCACGGCGACCTGCCCGGCGAAAGAGCGGCACAGTCGTCACCGGGGCCGATCAACACTCTTGTATTTGGCCGAGTTTGTCCGCGAATCCAGTCGATAAATGTAAACTCACCACTCATGGCTTCTCCTGGGCCTGAATTGTCATGCATTGCCCAAATGGGACATCGTGCACTTCCGGCATGTTCCGTATTTTTCGCGCATGCGGCAGATTTTTTCTCCCCTGTCTGCATCTGTTGTTCTAGGTTCAGATGCACTTGCGCTGATCCGCCCGTGAATAGTAGTCGAAAGGACCGCGATGTCTTCTACACCGACAACGCCCCACTCAGAAATTCACGTCCCAGCAAAACCCTCGCCACTTGTTCACCGTGCTTTCGGTGAGCCTCGCTTCCACACGGAAAGCGACGTGGCGGCCGTGCGGTTCGCCGCCGACGGCACCCTCTACTCCGTGGACGAGTCCGGCATCCTCCAGCACTGGTCGATCGACGGCCGGATGCTCGCCCGGCACTACCTGAGCGACCTGGAAACGCTGTGGTGTTTCAGCCCGTCCGGCACCGTCCTGATCAGCGGCAACGACGACCTGCTGTTTTGGGACGTGAAAACCGGCGTGCTGCGGAACCGCGTCGGCCGGTCGTCGTGGGTGACGGCCCTGGCGTTCTCGCCGAACGGCGGCATCGCCGCCAGCGGCCACGACGACGGCAAGGTCCGCTTCTGGGACACCGACACGCACGCCCTGCGAGCGGAAATCTCCGCCCACCCGACCCCCGTGTCGGCGATCGCGTTCTCGCCGGACGGCGACCACGTCGCAACGGCGGGCGAAGACCGAACCGTGCGGGTGTGGGACCGCAACACCGGGGCGAAGGTCGAAGAGTTCCTCAGCCATACCGACCGCATCCCGGCCCTGGCCTGGAACGCCGAGGGCACGCTCTTGATCTCCGCCGGGTGGGACACGTCCGCCCGCGTCTGGAAACTCGGCGACCGCGACCCGCTGATGCTCCTGAACAGCCACGCCGATCAGGTGATGGCGCTCGCGGCCAGCCCGACGAGTTCCCTACTGGCGACGGCCGATTCCGATTACGAAGTTCACATCTGGACGGACGCAATCACGGCGAAGCTCGGGCCGGTCCTCCGCGGCCACGCGGACGAGGTCCGCTGCCTGGCGTTCAACGCCGACGGCTCGCGGCTGGCGTCGGCCGGGGCAGACCGCGTCATCCACGTCTGGGACACCGCCACCGGGCAACTGCTGGCCGGGCCGAACCCGAACGCGAAGCACTCCCTGGCCGTGTTGACCAACAACCATGGCGAACTGAAACTGGCCAGCACCGGGGCCCAGACCTTCCGCCTCTGGGACGTGAAGACCGGTCAGGAACTCCCGCCGTCGGGCGACGGCCCCGCGTTCTGCGTCGCGGCCAGCCGCGACGGCCAATGGCTCGCGGTCGGCGGCACCGACCACTTCACCCGCCTCTACGACGCCGCCAACCCGACGGCCCCGCGGAAGTTCGAAGCCACGAAACCGCCGATCGGCTCCCTGAGCTTCAGCCCGGACGGCGGCACGCTCGCCCAGACCAGCCCGGCCGACGGCCTCCTGTGGCTCTGGAACACCCTGACCGGCGAACCACGGCTCATCCTCATCGACGCGGCCGACAACTGCACGCTGGAAAGCGTCGTCGTCCACCCGGACGGTCAGCGGATCGTCGTCGGCGGCATCGACTACCTCTCGACCGACAACCGCACCGGCGCGGTGTGCGTGTGGGATTTGACCACGAAGCTGCGGGAGATGGTCTTCGACGTCGGCGTCTACGCGGTCGCCATCGACTCGCCCGGCCGGTACGTCGCCGGGGCGGGCATCGACGACACCGTCCACGTCTGGGACTTGCAGTCGCAAGAATCGGTCTTCGAACTAGCCGGCCACCAAGAACGGATCAACTGTGTCGCCTTCAACCCCGACGGCAGCTACTTGGTATCCGGCGGCGACGACATGACCGTCCGCATCTGGGACGTGCTGAGCGGCCGGCTGTTGATGGTCCGCGAGTTCGACTCGGCCGTGCAATCGTTGGCGTTCAGCCCCGACGGCCGCTGGCTGTTCACCGGCAACGGCAACACGACCTGCTACCAACTCGACTTCGAGAAACTGCTCGAAGAGTGACGGCCTGGCGAATCATCCCGACGGGGTGAAAAGCCCCGCGGCTCGGTTTTCCCGGCCTGAAGGGCCGGTTCTGTCAGCCCAGGCCGTCAGGCCTGGGTAGCAGCCCCAATCAACCACTCGGCCCTGAAGGGGTTGTTCATTCCGGCTCGTGGGAATGAACGGCCCCTTCAGGGTTGGATTATTTGCGGTCGCGGAACCCAGGCCTGACGGCCTGGGCTGACAGAACCGGCCCTTCAGGTCGGAAGACCGCCGGCTGTCGGTCTTCTACCCAGCGCGGGCGGCTCTCATCGCGTCAGAATCAGGCTCTTGAACGCCCTCGCGCACTCTGTGATCGCCACTTCCGTCGGTAGTCGTTCGATGCTGCTCGCGCCGAAGAAGCCGACGATGCCGGTCGTGTTCTTCAGGACGAACGCCACGTCGGCCGGCTCCGAGATCGGCCCGCCGTGGCAGAGAACGAACACGTCCGGCCGCACCGCCTTCGCCGCGTCGGCCATCGCTTGCACCCGTTTCACGCTCTCTTCCAGCGTCACGGCCGTCTTCGCGCCGATGGTCCCCTTCGTGGTCAGGCCCATGTGCGGGATCAGCACGTCCGCTCCGGCTTTCGCCATCGCCTCGGCTTCTCGCTCGTTGAAGACATAGGGGCACGTCAGCAGGCCCAACTCGTGGGCGGCGGCGATCATCTCGACTTCCTTTTCGTAGCCCATCTCCGTCTCTTCCAGGTTCTGCCGGAAGTTGCCGTCAAAGAGGCCGACCGTGGGGAAGTTCTGCACACCGCTGAACCCGGCGTCCCGCACGTCGAGCAAGAACCGCTTCATGATGCGGAACGGGTCGGTGCCGCACACGCCGGCCAGCACCGGCGTGTTCCGCACGACCGGCAACACCTCGCGGGCCATCTCCATGACGATCTGGTTCGCGTCACCATAGGGCATCATGCCGGACAGCGACCCGCGGCCGGCCATGCGGAACCGGCCGGAGTTGTAGATGATGATGAGGTCGAGGCCGCCGAGTTCCGCGCACTTGGCCGAGAGGCCGGTGCCGGCCCCGCCGCCGACGATCGGACGGCCGGCAGCAACTTGGGCGCGGAGGCGGGAGAGGATTTCGTCGCGTGGGATCATACCCACAAGATATGGACGGCGGGCGGGCTAAACGTGCTGGTGTTCGCCCGGCGGGGCGGCTTCCAGTTCCCGCAACATCCGCTGCATCTCGACTTCCGGCGTCGGCGTTGGCGTCACGGCCGGGGCAGGCGGCTTCTTCCACAGCGATCTCAGCCCCTCGGCCACCGCTACGATGGCGAAGCCGATGGCGGCCATCGTCAGCGGTAGTCGCCACGCGAGGACGGCGGTCACGTCGGCGGGAGAGGTATCCGTGGTCGGGACAACGTTGCCGTCCACGATGCGGGCCGGCGTTTGCGAGGCGACCCACATGCCGGCGATTTGCGCGAAGAACGAGCCGATCACGGCCAGCGCGACGGCCGCCAGACCGCCGTTGACGAGGATCGTTTTGCGCGTGGACATCGGGACGCCCTCCAGGTTGCGCGTAACATAGCACTCGATTCCCCGCGGCGTCAGTCCGGAGTGCGAAAAATGCCCGTGTTGCTCGTCGGAACCCTTGACACGAAAGGCACGGAAGTCGCTTTCGTCCGGGACCGCCTCGCCGCCGCGGGGGTGCCGACGCTCGTTCTCGACGCCGGCGTGATTGGCGATGCGGCGTTCGCGGCCGACGTGACGCGGGAACAGGTCTTCCGGGCGGCGGGCACGACGTGGGAAGCCGTGAAGGCAGCCGGCGACCGTGGCAAGGCCATCGCACTCGCTGCGAAGGGGACAGCCAAGCTCGCCGCCGACCTGTTCGCCGCCGGCAAGATCGACGGCGTCCTCGGACTCGGCGGGTCGGCCGGCACGACCATCGCCACGGCCGCGATGCGGGCGTTGCCGGTCGGCGTGCCGAAGGTGATGGTCAGCACCCTCGCCAGCGGCGACGTGCGGCCCTACGTCGGCACCCGCGACGTGATGATGCTTTACTCCGTCGTCGACATTTCGGGGCTGAACCGCATCAGCCGCCTCGTACTCGCAAATGCTGCCGACGCGATGGCGGGAATGGCCCGGGGTCAGGGGTCAGGAGTCAGGAGTCAGGAGTCAGGAGAAAAGCCAGTTGTCGCGGCGACGATGTTCGGCGTGACGACGCCGTGCGTTGAGGCGGCCCGAGTGATTCTCGAAGCGGCCGGGTACGAGGTGCTGGTCTTCCACGCCACCGGCACCGGCGGCCGGACGATGGAAGGTTTGATCCGCGACGGCCTGATCGCCGGCGTGCTGGACATCACGACGACGGAACTCGCCGACAACCTCGTCGGCGGCATCCTGCCGGCCGGACCCGACCGCCTGACGGCGGCGGGGTTGCGGAAGGTGCCGCAAGTCATTTCGGTCGGTGCGCTCGACATGGTGAACTTCGGCCCACCGGAGACGGTGCCGGCGAAGTTCGAGAAGCGGCAGTTCTACCAGCACAACCCGACGGTCACGCTGATGCGAACGACGCCGGAAGAGATGGACGCGCTCGGCAAAGAGATCGCCGAGAAGGCGTGCGCCGCCGGCGGTCCGACCCGCGTACTTTTACCGCTTCGCGGCGTGTCGGCCATCGACGCCGCCGGCCAGCCGTTCTGGAACCCGGACGCCGACGCCGCGTTGTTCCAGAGCTTGCGGAATTGGGTGTACCCCACGGAGTTACTGGTCGAGTACGATCTGCACATCAACGACCCCGCCTTCGCGGAAGCGGCCGCGCGGACGTTATTGGAATTGATGCGCGCGTAATCCTCTGGGAGACTCCCGATGCTTCGACTCTTACTCTTGCTCCTCCTCGCCGGACCCGCCTTCGCCGCCGATCCGGTGCAGACGCCGATCTTCGTCGCCGGGCAGGACGGGTACAACACGTTCCGCATTCCGGCCCTGATCGTCACACCGAAGGGCACGGTACTCGCGTTCTGCGAAGGCCGTAAGGCGGGGCGGGGCGACGCCGGGAATATCGACATCGTCTTGAAACGCAGCACCGACGGCGGCAAAACTTGGGGGCGGGTGGAACCGGTCTGGGACGACGGCGACAACACCTGCGGCAACCCGTCCCCGGTCGTCGACGCGAAGACCGGCACCGTCTGGCTGCTGCTGACTCACAACCTCGGCACGGATACGGAATCGAAGATCATCGCCGGTACGAGCCAGCGCGGCCGCACGGTGTGGGTGACAAGGAGCGACGACGACGGCGTGACGTGGGCGAAGCCGACCGAGATCACGAAGGACGTGAAGAAGCCCGAGTGGACGTGGTACGCCACTGGCCCCGGCGTCGGCATTCAACTCAAGAGCGGCCGGCTGCTCATCCCGTGCGACTACAAGGCCGACAAGGGGAAGGTTCGCGAGTCGCACACAATCTACAGCGATGACGGCGGCAAGACGTGGCAGCTCGGCGGCATTGCCGGGCCGGACGCGAACGAGTGTCAGGCCGTCGAACTCGCCGACGGCACGGTCCTGCTGAACATGCGGACGTACCGCACCACCAACCGCCGTCTCGTCGCGATCAGCAAAGACGGCGGCCAGACGTTCGGCCCGACGGTGGAAGATGCCACGCTGATCGAACCCGCCTGCCAGGGGAGTATCCTGCGGTTGCCCGGCGCCGGCGGCGGCATTCTGTTCTCGAACCCGGCGAGCAAGAAGCGCGAGAAGCTGACCGTCCGCCTTAGCACCGACGAGGCGAAGACGTGGGCCTCCGCGAAGGAACTGCACGCCGGCCCGGCCGCGTACTCGTGCCTGACGGTCCTGCCGAACGGCGACATCGGTTGCCTGTACGAGCGCGGCGAGAAGAACCCCTACGAAACCATCACCTTCGCCACCTTCCCGCGCTCGTGGCTGGCAGAGAAGCCGTGAATTTCCGAAGGAAATCGCCCTCCCTCTCGTCTTCGTGGGGATCGGACGCGATAATGCCAATCGACACACCGCGGCCGGTGTGACGCCCCCAATTTCCCGCGGGGCGGTCGGCCGCCCGATTCTTCGGTTCTCCCCATTTGTTCAGGAGGTCTTCCGTGCGTTCCTTGAAACTCCGCATCCTCGGGGCCGCCGCCGTTGCCGCACTGGCCGGCGCCGCCATCGCCGCCGAACCAATCCTCTCCGCCGACGTCGGTGGCAAGGCGATCGAGGCCGACACCGCCCACCTGAGCAAACTCGTGGAGCTGGCAGGCAAGAAAAAGGTCGGCGGCCGCCCGAAGGCCACCGCCGTCTTGGTGGCCCTGTACGCCGAGGATAATCTCGGCGGCAAAGACGCGGCGAAGATGGCCACCCTCCGGGACGAGGCACTGAAGATCGCCGAGAAGTCGAAGACGATCGGCACCCTCGGCGCCGAGGTGAAGGCCCTGTCCGCCGTCACCGCCAACCCGAAGGCCGACGTGAAGCCGATGGGCGCGCAGAAGATCATCGAGAAGACAAAGCTCGACCTGACGGAAGTCATGGACCTGTTCGGCGGGGCCACCGCCGGCGGGATGAACTTGGAGAAAGACATCCGCGAGATGAAGAAGGACGGCGTGAAGAACACGCCGGCCGCCGAACTGCTCGGGGCCCGCTCGGCCGTCCTCGCCGAACTGACGATGCACCTGCCGAACGACAAGGCCGGCGGCGCGAACAAGAAGGTTTGGGACGGCTACTCGATGGACATGAAGAAGCTCTCGCAGGAAATCGCCACCGAAGCCGCGAAGGGCAGCAAGGCGAACCTCGCGACGATCAAGACGACCGTCGGCAAACTCGACGCCGCCTGCACGAACTGCCACAACAAGTTCCGGGCGGACTGACCCGCGCGTGGGGCACTCGCTCCGCGAGTGCCCTGCCTTCCGAGAGCATCCGATGCCCACCTTCCGCTACACGCACATCGACCACTGCTCCGTCATCATCACCGACGTGGCAAAGGCCCGACACTTCTACGGCGACCTCCTCGGCCTCCGGGAAATCCCGGCCCCGAAGGAGTTCGACTTCGTCGCCATCTGGTACGACCTCGGCGGCACCTACCTGCACCTGTTGCAGAAGCCGCATCCCGACATGATTAGTCCGCGGCACTTTTGCCTGCACGTCTCGGACGTCGCCGCGGCCCGCGAAGACCTGGCGGCGAAGGGGTTGAAGATCGACGAGACGGTGAAGATCGCGGCCGCCGACCGGTTCTTCGTGCGAGACCCGGACGGCAACCGCATCGAACTCTTTCAGTGGCTACGGCCCTACGACCCAGAGCAAGACGGGCGGTTCTCGGCGTAAGATTGGCGAGCCGAGTTCCGTGAGGAACCGGGTGAATCGCAACGCCACCCACCCAGTTCCTCACGGAACTCGGCTCGCCGTTCGGCTACTTCGCGAACGCTTCCTTCAGCACCTTCTGCATCGACGCCCACGACTTCTTGTCGGCCTCCTCGTTGTAGGCCATGCCCTTGATGCCGCGGTCCTCGGCCCCCTTCACGGTGAAGCTGTGGACCGCACCGGGGTAGCTCTCGAACTCGTAGTGCACCTTCGCGTCGTCGAACGCCTTCTTGAAGCCGGCGACGGCCTCGTCCTTGATGAACGAGTCGTCGGCCCCGTGGCAGACCAGCACCTTCGCCTTGACCTTCTTCGCGTCGTCGGCCGTCACCGCCGGCAGCGCGCCGTGGAAGCTGACGGCCGCCTTCACGTCCGCGTGGCCGCTCAGCGCCACCATGAGGCTCGTCGTGCCGCCGAAGCAGTAGCCCATGATGGCGATCTTCTTCGGGTCCACCTGCGGCTGCTTTTGCAGCGTCTCGATGGCCGCGTTCGCCCGGCCGAGCCACACGTCCTTGTTCTTGCGGACCATCCCGGCCATCTCGCCGGCCTTCATCGGGTGCTCGGTCACGGCCCCGTCGCCGTACATGTCAGCACAGAAGGCGACGTAGCCGAGTTCGGCCACCATCGTCGCCCGCTTCTTGGCGTACTCGTCCAGCCCCCACCACTCGTGGACGACGACCACGCCCGGCAGCGGTCCCTTCACGGCGTCGTCGTAGAACAGGTGGCCTTTCAGCGTGACGCCGTCGAACTTGTAGTCGATCGGGTGATCCTTCACGGCCGCGGGCGACAGGTTGGCGAGCAGCACGAGGCAAATCAGGGAGACGACGCGCTTCATCCGAAAGCTCCGATTGTGGAAGAACGGGCGGGGAAATTGTATGGTGTCAGCCACCACCCGGAGGGAGTCCACCATGCGCTCGGCCGTCGTTTTACTCCTGCTCGCCGTTCCAGCGTTCGCCCAGGAACCGACCCGCACCCACGCCGTCACCGTGGACGATTACTTTACTCTCGCGGGGGTCGCGCAGATCGCCGTCTCGCCGGACGGGAAGCAGGTCGCCTACACCGAGGCCCGCTGGGACAAGGCCGACGACCTGCGCAAGAGCGACCTGTGGGTGCTCGACCAGGTGCGGCAGGCGTCATCGGGCCGACGGCTGACGTTCGACCGGGCGAACGACCGCAACCCGAAGTGGGGCGACGACGGCAAGGTGCTCTACTTCCTCGGCAACCGCAAGCGCGAGGGCGAGAAGAAGCCGCCCTACGACGGCAGCACGCAGGTCTGGCGGATCAACCCGGCCGGTGGCGATCCGGCGGCCGTGACCCGCGTCGAGGGGGGCGTCACCGGGTTCGACGTGGCCGCCGGCGGGGCGTACCTCTTCTACAGCGTGGACAAGACGCACCACGACGAGGACGACTTTGCGAAGCTGCGGGCGAAGACGAAGGCCGACTACGGCCACGGCGTCCGCAAGGTGTCGGAGGTCTACCGCCTGAACGTGCGCAAGTGGCGGTCCGAAAAGGTGGTGGACGACACGCGGTACGTCCGCGAGTTCTCCGCGTCCGCGGACGGCCGGCGGCTCGGGATGATTACCGCCTTCGACGACACTGTGGTGAAGAGCGAGGGCGAGAGCCGGGTGGACGTGTGGACCGAGGGCGGCAAGGTCGTCACGCCGCCGACCGAGGCGTACCGGGCGAAGGCGTCCACGCCGAACGCCTGGCTCGGCGACGTGGAGTGGTCGCCGGACGGCAAGCGGTTCGCCTTCTGCCTGATCTTCGACGGCCACCCTGCCGAGGTCGTCGTTGGCACCGAGTCGTCCGCCGGTTGGGAAGTGGCCCTGCTCGAACGCGCCGGCTGGGAAGTGGTCGGCTACGGCCGCGCGCTCGGCACGCCGATCCAGTGGCTCGGCACCGACGAGTTGCTCGTGCAGACCGAGAAGGCCGGCCGCGTCGGGGTGCGACCAGTCTCGCTGGCTAAGACGGTCCGGCACGCGCTGCCGGCAAACCTGCCCGACAACGTGCTGGCGTGCGCCCCGGTGGACGACGACGCTTCCACCGTCGTCACGATCGGCGGCGGGCTGTCGATGCCGGTCGTCACCAAGCACGGGCCGAAGGGGCCGCCGGTCCAACTCCTGGACCCGAACTGGCAGGCCGCCGACTGGAAGCTGCCGACCGTCAAGCACGTCACCTGGAAGGCGGCCGACGGCACCGAGGTCGGCGGCGTCCTCGAACTGCCGCCGGACTATAAGGCAGGCACGAAGCTTCCGCTGGTCGTCGGCATCCACGGCGGGCCGACCACCAGCACAAAGGACGCGGTCGAATTCGACCCGCACAACGGCCGATTGTACTTCGCCGTCAACGGGTACGCCGTGCTGTTTCCGAATTACCGCGGCAGCACCGGCTACGGCGACAAGTTCGTCCGCGACCTGATCGGCAACGAGAACAACGTGGAAGTGAACGACATCATCGCCGGCGTGCAACACCTGGTGAAAGAAGGCATCGCCGACGGCGACCGCGTCGGCGTGATGGGCTGGAGCAACGGCGGCTACCTGACGAACTGCCTCATCACGCGGAAGGACTTGCCGTTCAAGTTGCGGGCGGCCAGCAGCGGGGCGGGCATCGTGGACAGCGTGGCCGAGTGGGGCTTCAACGACGAGCCGGCCTACCCGAAGGTGTTCAAGAAGGGCCACCCGTGGGAGGCGGCCGACGAGTACAAGAAAACTTCACCGACCTACGCCCTCGGCAACGTGACGACGCCGACGCTGATTCACGTCGGCGGCAATGATGTCCGCTGCCCGCCCGGCCACAGCCGGATGCTGTACCGCGCGTTGAAGGAGTACCTGAAGGTGCCGACGGAACTGATCGAGTACCCCGGCGAACCGCACGGCCTGACGAAGATGAGCCACCGGAAAGCGAAGATGGAGTGGGATCTGGCTTGGTTCGAGAAGTATCTGAAGAACGCGAAGTGATACGGCGAGCGGGGGGCATCAGCCCCCTGATTCTATAGTGAACAGAATCAGGGGGCTGATGCCCCCCGCTCGCCGGAATTCAGCTGTCCCGCCGCATCCGCATGACGTGCGGACCGGATAGCACCCCGCCCATGTCGCGACGCACGACTCGCTTGTGCCCGGCGGCATCGACGATCCGCACGAACGGTAGCACGTGCGGGCTGGTCGTCGTCTTCGGCGTCCGCTTCGCGTGCTGAGCAGCTCGGGCCATCTCGAACCGCACGCGGTTCCACACCGCCAGCACTTCCGCGTCGTGCGGGGCTAGGAAGCGGGCCTTCGTGACGATCCGCAACGCCGCCTTGAGTCGGCCCGATTCGCGGAGGGTTTCGACGATCAGCGACAGCACCCGCGCGTCGGTCGGGGCCAGTTGCGTGGCCGTGCGGATGGCCGCCTTCGCCAGCGAATCGCGGTGAATTCGCACGGCCGAGCGGGCAAGGTGCGCCCAACTCAGAGAGTGACTCGGATCGAGTTTGATCGCCCGCCGGAAGGCCTTCGCGGCCCGCCGGTCGCAACCGTAGGGGTCGCCCTCGAAGGCGAGGCCCATTTGGAAGTGCGTGCCCGCGTGATCGGGTTCGAGACCGTCCGCGGCCCGCAGGTGTCGGCGGGCCTTTGCGAACCGCGCCTTGTTTAAGAGAAGACCGGCCGCGAGGCGGTGGGCCTCGGCCAGTTCTTCGCTCGTCAGTTCCGCCGCCGTCGCGACCTGTTCCAACCAGCGAAGAGCATCGGCAGAGCGACCGTCCTTGATCGCCTGCCGCGCATGATTCCACGCGTGGAAAGACAGGGAGAGCATCATGCTCATGTTGCCGCCTCCATGCAGCCCCTACCACCGACCAAGTGCGGTCAGTGGTGAGGTGAAGGTATACCGAAGAAGACCTCCCTACCGCAAGTCAAAATCGAATGCCATTCGGTCGCGGGCGCGCCGAAATTTAGTCCTTTCTCATGATCGAGATTTCATCTCCGTGCTTCGGCTTCAAGTTGTGCGGCCTGTGCGGTCGATATCGTGAGAGTCGCGCTGTCCGAACACTCCGCATCGTGAAAAAGGTCGGCCATGAATCTGGCTCGCTTGGGGCTTGAGCGTCGGCCGTTCCGCCCGTCGCCGACCCTGGAACTGTTCGTGCCCGTGCCGCCCCACGAAGCCCACCTCGCCGCGTTGCGATCCGCCTTCACCGGCGGCGACGGCATCGCCCTTCTCGACGGCAGTGCCGGCACCGGGAAGTCACTCCTTGCGCTGCGCTTCCTCGAATCGCTCGGCAGCGAGGTCGTGCCGATCTACGTGCCCTCGTCGCGCTTCGCGAAGGTCGCGGACCTGTACCAAGCCATCCTGTTCGATCTGGGCCAACCCTACCAGGGTTTGAGCGACAACGAACTTCGCCTCGCCGTGACCGACTTCCTGCTGAAGTCCGTCACGGACAAGAAGCAGACCGTACTGATCCTCGACGAAGCCCACCATTTGCCGGTCGACGTGCTGGAAGAAATCCGCCTGCTGGACAACTGGGACGCCCGCGGGACGAAGGCGATGTTCACGGTGCTGGTCGCCCCGCCGGAGTTGCGGGACCGCCTGCCGCGGGCGGAATCGCTGGCCCAGCGCGTCCGCTGCCGGGTGCGGATCGAACCACTGACGGAAGGCGAATCGCTCACGTTTCTGCGGGCGCAGTTGGAAGAGTGTAGCCGCAAGCCGGACGAGGTGATGACCGACGAGGCGCTTCAGTTGTTCGCGAAGCACGGCGGCGGCGTGCCGCGGGTGCTGAACCAACTGGCCGCGACGGGGTTAAATTTGGCTTTGGATGCCGAGCAAGACTCGGTGGATGTCGAAGTTGCTTTCGAGGCGTTGACGCAAATGGGTATCACGATCACGGAAACAGACGAATCCGCACAACCGGCATACCCCGCAGGGGCCGCAAGGTCGCTGACTCGGGGTGATGGCGAACGCGGAGAAGATCGTGAACCTGCGACGACCAAGTCGCCGAAACAAAAGGCACGCACCCGGCGGGCCGCGTAATCTGCGGGAGTTGCCGGGGCAGTGTCCGCGACCTCGAAAGGGACTTCGATCATGGGCCGCATGTTTCGCATCATCACCGAAGGCAGCCTCGACTACCCCGGCATTGCGGCGACCGCTCCCGACAGCGAGGCGTTCGTTACCGGCAGTGCTCCGTACATCGAAGTCGGCGGCCCGCAACCGATCTTCCACGGCCTGCCCAAACTGCCGAACCGCGTGACGGCCGAAAAGCCCGTCGCCATTCTCGAAGCGCCGAAGCCGGTCGCGCTACCGATGCCGCTGCCCAACCGCGCCGCCGTCGTGGAAGACCGCTACGTCTCGGTGAAGATGCACGGCATCGCGCCGAAACCCGCCGCCCAACCGCTGCCCTCGACGGTCCACCACACGGTGGTCGCGTATCACCACGCCGACCACGCGGTCAGCCACGAGTACCGCGGGCTGTGCGGGGAACTTCGCCAGCAAGTCGGCACCGACAACGCATCGAAGGCGATCCTGTTCACTTCGGCCGCGAGCGACAACGGCACGACGACCGTACTGCTGAACCTTGCCGTGACGCTGGCAAAGGAACCGCACACGCGGGTCCTCGTGATCGACGCCGACTTCGACCGGCCGGGCGCCGCCCAGAAGATGGGCCTGTCCGACGTGCCCGGCCTCGCGGAAGTGTTGAACCAGACGATGCCGGTGGCGTGGGTGCTGCAACCGACGCCGGTGGCGAAGCTGCAAGTCCTCGGGGCCGGCCGCCCGACGGCCGACACGTTGCCGCTGATGTCTACGGACTTCCCGAAGCTCGTCACGCAGTTGCGGCAGTGGTTCGACTGGATTCTGATCGACGGCGGCGTCTGGGGCGAACGCCCCCACCGCGACGCGACCAGCCCCGCCTACGACGGGGTGTACTTGGTGACGCGGCAAACCGAGATGGACCGCCCCGTGTTCAACACCCTCCGCTCGCAAGTCGCCAAGCACGGCGGCCTCCTGCGGGGCTTCATCACGACGCGCGTTTAGAAAACCGATTTCACCACAGAGGGCACAGAGACCACAGAGGAAAGGCACGAGCAGGTTTCATTTTTGCCTTTTGACCGCTCCTCGGTTTTTCTCTGTGGTCTCTGTGCCCTCTGTGGTGAAATCGGCTTCGCTTTTCCTCTTACTGCTTCGCGAAGTAGTACGCCGCCAGCCCGAAGCCA
Organism: Limnoglobus roseus; assembly: GCF_008254045.1. Taxonomy (GTDB): domain Bacteria; phylum Planctomycetota; class Planctomycetia; order Gemmatales; family Gemmataceae; genus Limnoglobus; species Limnoglobus roseus. Next base: position 31,985 of record NZ_CP042425.1, read on the forward strand.
ATCACGATGACCGTCCAGCGGATGTACACTGCCGGCAGTTTGCGGCCGAAGTGGGCGCCGAGGTAACCGCCGACGATGGCCGAGACGCACATCACCGCGGCGTAGTCCCAGCGGATCAAGTCGTCGACGATGAACACGATCACCGACACGAAGTTAATCATCGCGGCCAGGAACGTCTTCACGGCGTTCATGTGGTGGATGTCGCCGACGTGCATGAAACTGAGGGCGGTCAGCATCAAGATGCCGATGCCCGCGCCGAAGTAGCCACCGTAGACGGCGACCAGGAACTGAAACGCCATCACGCCAACGGTCACGGACGTGCTGACCTTGCCGTGCTCGCCCTGGTGCATTCGGACGTAGCGGTTGAGCGTCGGCTGAATCAGGAACAAGACGGCGGCCGTGAGGATCAGCCACGGGACGATGACCTTGAACGCGCTCGGGAACCAGACGAGCAGCAGCGACCCGATGAGGCCGCCGACGACGCTCACGGGGAGCATCCGCAAGACGAACTTCCGCACGCTCCGCAGTTCGCGGCGGTAGGCCCACGACCCGGCGAAGGAGCCGGGGAACAATGCGAGCGTGCTGGTGGCGTTGGCGACCGTGTCGGCGATGCCCGTGCCGAGCAGCGTCGGGAAGGTGAGCAGCGTGCCGCCGCCGGCGACGGAGTTGATCGCCCCCGCTAGGAACGCGGACCCGGCGAGTAGGAGGTACGTCACCACTTCGGGCATTGATAAGATTCCTCACGACGATTCGTCCGCTCTGTTGTACGAATCCCGCTTCCGATCTGAGGACGAACCCATGTCCCTCGACGAACAAGCCGTCCGCAACGTCATCGCCGAGTGGCAGGCGGCAACACTGGCCGGCGACCTACCGCGGGTTCTGGCCCTGATGACCGACGACGTGGTGTACCTGACGGCCGGTCAACCGCCGTTCGGGAAGGAGCAATTCGCGGCCGCGTTCCAGGCGATGGCCGGCCGAAACGTGCGGATCGAGCCGACGAGCGAAGTTGAGGAAGTGCAGGTGGTTGGCGACATGGCGTACTGCCGGACGCACATCCGCGTGACCGTGACGGTTGGCCATCAACAGCCGCGAATCCGCAGCGGTCACACGCTCACGATCTTCCGCAAACAATCCGACGGCCGGTGGCTGCTGGCCCGCGACGCGAACCTGATGACGATGGAAGCGTAAGCCTACGCCGCCCGCGGGAGCGTCACCTTGAACGTCGTGCCCTTCCCCAACTGGCTCGCGACCGTCACCTGACCGTGGAGCGATTGCACGAGGTGCTTGACGATCGCGAGGCCCAACCCGGTTCCGCCGGCGGCCCGGTTGCGGGCGCGGTCGGCCCGGTAGAACCGCTCGAACACCCGAGACAAATCGGCCTCGCTGATGCCGATGCCGGTGTCCTCCACTTCAATTTGCACGTGCCGGTCGGTCGCAGTCCACCGCACGGTGATCTTGCCGCCGCTCGGCGTGTACTTGATCGCGTTGTCCACGAGGTTGTCAAGGATCGCCTCCATCGCGTCTTCGTCCGCGAAGGCGGCCACGCCCTTCGGGGCGTTTTTCGGCGGCACCTCGATCAACGCCATCGACTTCGCCTCGGCCCGCGTCGCCTGCCGTTCCAGGCACTCCGCGATGGCGGCGTCCAGCGGCACGCGGCCGAGTTCGAACGGTTGCTCGCCCGACTCGATCTTCGCTAGCCGCAGCAAGTCTTGAATGAGCGCGTCGAGCCGGTCGGCCTCGTGCTTGACCCGCTCCAGGAACGGCCCGCGCGCCTGCGGGTCTTCGGCCGCCCCGTCTTGCAGGGCTTCGATGTTCGATTGAATCACTGCCAGCGGCGTCTTGAGTTCGTGCGAGACGTTGGCGACGAAGTCCTGCCGCAGCCGTTCGAGCCGCCGCAGATCGGTGATGTCGTGCAGCACCATGACCGCCCCGGCCGATTCCGCCCCCGGCAATCGCGAGACGTAGGCCGCCAACCGCCGGGCGTCCGGGCCTTTGCAATCGAGTTCCTCGCGGTGCGGCCCGCCGCCGCCGAGCGCCTTCTCGACGATCTCCTGCACGGCCCGCTGCCGGGCGACTTCCCACAGCTTCCGCCCGATGGCCGCGTCCGGGTCGAAGCCGAGCAGTACGCCGGCCCGCTCGTTGGCGAAGAGCACCTGCTGTTCGCTGTCGAACGCGACGACGCCCTCGACCATGCCGGAGAGGATCGTGCGGAGTTGCTCGCGGTCGTGGGCCAGGAGGGCGAAACTGCCGGCGAGTTTCTTGCTCATGTCGTTGAAGGACCGGGCGAGCGCGACGAATTCTTGCCCGCCGGCCGTGTGAATCCTCAGACCGAGGTCGCCGTCCGCGAGCCGCTTGGCCCCTTCCGCGAGTTCGTTTAGCGGGTGCGTGAACCGGCGGGCGAGAATGTACGACGGCACGATCGACAACAGGGCGATGACGACGGCCGTGGTCAGCACGGCCCGCGAGAGTTGGTAGAAGATGTCCTCCCCCTCACTCTGCCGCAGCGCGACGACGCCGACCAGCCCGACGGCGGTGAAGACGAGGATCAGGTACGTGAGGAAGAGTCGCCAGAACATAGGGAGAGTTTACGCGGCCACCAATCGCTTCCCCGCCGCGAGGCGGGTGACGACGTTCAAGAGCATCACGAGCGCCAGCAGCACGAACGCGGCGGCCCACGCGAGGCGAATTTCGTCCGACCCGTCCGGTTGCTTCGAGTAGTTGAAGATGTAGTACGGCAAGAACGGCGTCGGTTCGCCCGGCGACCGCGGCCAGTAGTTCGAGCCGTAGGCGGTCAGCAGCAGCGGGGCCGTCTCGCCAGCGATGCGGCCGACGGCGAGCAGCACGCCGGTGATGATCGCCGGTAACGCCGCCGGGATGATGACCCGCACGACCGTCTGCCACCGCGTCGCGCCGAGGGCGTAGCTCGCTTCGCGCAGACCGTTCGGCACCAGCCGCATCGCTTCTTCGGAAGCCCGGATGACGACCGGCAACATCATCACGCCGAGCGAGAACGCCCCGGCCCACGCCGAGTATCCCCACGGGCGGCTCGACCAGAGCGGCGACACCAGCACCGCGTAGGCGAACACGCCGATGACGATGGACGGCACGCCGCCGAGGAGCTCCGCGATGAACCGCACCGTCGGCACGATGCGGTTGGTGCGGTACTCCGACAACAGCACGGCCGCGAACACGCCGACCGGCACGGCGAACATCGTGGCCAGCGACACCAGCAGCAGGCTGCCGGCGATGGCGTGGCCGAGGCCGCCGCCGTCTGGTTCGCGGGTGAAGAACGCCCAGTCCACGCCGGCCGCCCCCTGGTAGGTGATGTACCCCAGGATGAGGAACAGCGGGATCACGGTGACGAGTTGGCAGAGTGCCAGCACCCGCCGCATAACCGCATCCACCAACAACACCCGCCGCCGGGCGGCCGCGGCCTTCTCCGGCGACAGCGGGGTCGGCATCGGCAGCCGGCCAGAATCTTGCGAGACTTCCACATCTTCTGCGTTGCGCGGGGCCGCTGCCTGCGGCTTCGTCAGCCAGCGGATGAGCAGTCGGGCCGAGACGTTGGTGACGAGCGTGATGACCAACAGCAATAGGCCGAGCGAGATCAGCGCGCCGCGTTTCATCGCGTCCGAGTACGCCGTCTCGGGCAGCATCTTCGCGATGGCGCTCGGGATGGCGTCGCCGGTCCCGGCGGGCGAGAACTGCACGTCCTGGGCGTTGCCGATGACCATGGTCACGGCCATCGTCTCGCCGACCGCCCGGCCGAGGGCCAGGAAGCACGCGGCGATGATCCCCGGCCGCGCGTAGGGCAGCACGACCCGCCAGATCGTCTGCCACCGCGTCGCGCCGAGGGCCAGTGCCCCTTCCCGCTGCGACGGCGGCACCGCCCGGCAAACGTCGAAGCTGACGGCCGTGATGTACGGCAGGACCATCACCGCCAGCACCAGCCCGGCCGCGAGGATGCCCTGCCCGGCGGCCGCATTGTGCAGACCGAGCAGGTCGAAGAGTGGCCGCGTGCCGTGGCGGGCGAGGAACTCGATGCCCCAGAAACCGTAGACCACGCTCGGAATGGCCGCGAGCAGTTCCAGGAGGAACGCGCAGATCGACCGCAGGCGGCCGGTGGCGATCTCGGACAAGTACGCCGCCGCCCCCACGCCCAGCGGCACGGCCACGATCATGGCGATCAGCGACGTGGCGAGTGTGCCGTAGAGGAACACGAGCCCGCCGTAGTGCCCGCGGCCGGGGTTCCAGTTACTACTCGTGACGAGATCGGTCGCGTTCGCCCCGAAGAGGAACGCCCGAGCCTGCCAGAGCAGGACGCCGACGAGCGAGACGGCAAGGAACACGACGAACAGCCCGGCCGCCTGACAGAGCAGGCGGAACAGCGCGTCGCCGACCCGCGTGGCAGATCGGAGAGTCGATGGCGGCGGGGGAGTGGGCATGAGGGAGTTTTACGAACCGCGCGGCGTGCGACTCACAGGAACGTCACCGCGTCGAGCTTCGCCGTAGCCTTGAGGCTCCAAGCCTCCGGCAGTGGGCCGTAGTGCAGGTCGCGGGCGAGCTTCTGGCCGTCGGTTACGACCCACTTCAGGAAGTCCACGACCGCCGGCCCCTTGTCCGGCGGTTGCTTCGCGAACAAGATCGCGTAGCTGACACCGACAATGGGGTAGGACGCCGCCCCGTCCGCGTCGGTCAGCGAGTACGCGAGGTCGTGCAGCGAGTACGGCTCGGCCGTCGGCTTCGACAGGGCCGCCGTCGCCGCCGCGGCCGTCACGCCCTCGGCCGTCGGCCGCACGGTGTGCCCCGCGCGATTCTTCAGAGCGGCAATCGGGATCGCGTTCCGGGCCGCGTACGCCAACTCGACGTACCCGATTGCCCCGGGGTTGTTCTTGACGAAGCCCGCGATACCGTCGTTGCCGGACTGCCCCGTCCCGCCAGGGAGTTGCATTTCCTTCGTGGCCCCGACGCGGTCGTGGAACGCGGGACTGACCTTCGACAGATACTCCGAGAAGACGCCGGTCGTGCCGCTCGACTCGGCCCGGCGGACGGGGACGATGTCCGCCGTCGGCAGGGGCACGCCGGGGTTCAGGGCGGCGACGGCCGGGTCGTCCCAGCGGTTGATGTTTTGCAGATAAATGTCCGCGAGCACCGGGCCGGTCAGGGTCAGCGCCTCCACGCCCGGCGCGTTGAAGATGACCGCTACGGCCCCTATCGTCACCGGCAGGTGCAACACGTCGCCCCCCTCGGCCCGGGCGGCGGCGAGTTCCTTCCGGCTCATCGGGGCGTCGGTGCAGCCGAAGTCGACCGTCCGCGCGACCACGTCGCTGATCCCCTTGCCGGACCCGCTCTTGATGTAGTCGATCTCCGTCCGCTTCTCGCGGCGGTACTCCCGGGCCCACGCCTGCATGATGAGGTCAACGAAGGTCGAGCCGCCGGCGTGAACGCGCACCGGCGTGCCGTCGCCGACGCACCCGGCCGCGGCGAGCGGGGCGAGCATCAGCCAGCGGGCGAATTCGCGGCGAGTCGGGGGCATGGTTTAGCGCATCCTACGAACCGGGCGGACGCCCTCCAACGCGAGTCGGGTGAAGGTTCTGTGAAGCTACAACAGCCGGCGCGATTGCTTCGCCAGCGCGTCGGCCGCGAACGCTACCATCGTCGCGAGTGGCCGTTCGACCGGCCCGGGTTCAAATGTGTGCGGTACGCCGACGGCGGACAGTTTCTCGTGCAAGCGGTCGTTGCCGCGGAACCACTCCGACTCCGGCGAGCAGCCGAACCAGATGTGGCCGGGGAAGTGGTGCTGCCGGACGTGCAGGACGGCCGTGTCCTGGCGGGCTTGCTCCTTGCGATCGTAGAGTTCGTCGAGCGCCGTGCCGCGGCCGTACCAGTCGTGGAAGTCGAACGCGGAATCCCACCCGGCGACGACCGGGAAGCGGTCCGGATACTTCAGTCCCAGACGGACAGCGGCTTGCCCGCCCATACCGACGCCGATGGGGGCATGAAGGGGTGACGGGGTGACGGGGTGACGGGGTGACGAAGTCAGCCGAAGGAGATGTTGTTCGGCAGTCGTTTCGGGATCGAACGCGGGATGCCGACGGTCGGCCCACCAGGATTGACCGCCACTCGGGGCGATGCACGCAAGATTGTGCGCATCCAGTGCGGCCGTGAGTTCGGCGTTCTCCCCCGGCAGGCGCTCGTCGTGGTCGTGCAGGAATAGGACGGTGAACCGTGGTTGTGGCGGCGTAAACACCGCGACCGGCTTGCCGGCGAAATCTTGAACGCTCCAGGTCATGGAGTCATCTTCGCAAGTCGCGTCGGCGGGACAAAGGGCAACGCCCGCGCGACCATAAGTTGAATCACCACGTCCGGCTTCTCGGCCTCGATCACGTTCGTCGGGAAGCCGTAGGTGCCGACGGCCGCCAGTCGGCGGAAGTCGCTCGCGATCAGGTGGTGCAGTTTGAGGCCGAACGAATCGTGCAACAGCACCGCCCGGCCGACGCCGCGGTCGGACTCCGTCAGGTGTTGCACAAGGTTCTTCATCCGGTCCTCGTGCGGTTCCATAAGTGCGTCGAGTGTGTCGGTCGGCAGCGGCTTGGCCGGGCCGTTCCGTTCGACGAAGTGGAGCATCCCTTCCACGCAATCCTGGGGCGAGCGGTCGAGGGCTTTCGCCATGTCGTGTTCGTCGGCCAGCCAGGGCTTCAGTTCGAATTCCGAGAGCGGCTTGAAGTGGTAGCCCGGCCGGTCGCGTTCGAGTTGCCGCCCGAGTTGGCAGTAGGCCACGTACGCGCCGGCACAGGTCCAGTGCGAGTCGTACTTCTGGTACAACTCGGGCACGGTTTTCTTCGCTTCCAGAATCGTCGGGAGCGGGTTGAGAAGCGACACGTTCGGCACCCGCGGGGTCAACGGCGTCAGCAGGTCGGGCGGCGGGTGGCGTTGCAGCCACGCCGGCAGGTGTTCCGGGTAGACGCTCGATTTCTCAGGCACGACCATCACGACGTACCGAATGTCGCGGGCCGCCAGCCATTGCCGGCGCTCTTCCAGTGCATCCGCCCACTTCTGGATTTGCACTTCCGGGTCGGGTTGGAGAACCGGAAAGTCGCCCGGGCCGATGCAGTTGACGAACAGCCACCCGTCGCGGCCGATCCACGCCTTGTCGGTGATCGAGTCGCCGAGCGTCTCGACGAGAAGTCGTTGCCGCAGGCCGAGCAGTTCCTTCCGGTAGCCGAGGCGGTCGCCGAAGTAGGCATCGAACATGAACGGGAACGATTGCACCTTCCACTTCGCCGTCGGAGCATACGGCACCGGGTTCAGCGGGCGGTTCTCGCTCGTCGGCTGCGTCGGCGTCCGCAACAGCGACCCGGCCAGCGGCACCGTCAGAAACAGGGCGAACACGCCGACCGTCAGTTGATTCGCGAGGCGCGACGCGCTCGGCACGGCTACCGGCCGCGGGGATTTCAGGAGCGATGCGACGGCGGTGAGCATGGGTCAGAACCGGAAGTAGATGAACGCCGAGTACGTGCTGCCGGCGATTCCCGCGGTCGCCAGCAACAGCAGAACGGCCAGCAGAGGCACGGCGACGAGGGCGAGGTTTCCCTGCCGCTTCAGCCACGGGAAGACCGGCACACTGATGAAAGCGCCGACCGCAAGCGCGATGCCGGCCGCGTGAGTCATGACATCGCCAGCGATGTGCGTGCCGTCCGTGAGGCCGAACAGGGCTGCGAAGATGCCCGTCGCCTGTGCGAGCGTCTGCGACCGGAAGAAGACCCAACCGAACAGCACGACGATCAGGGCGTAAACGTGCCGGCCAACTACGGCGACTCCTGTTCCCTCTCCCCCGGCTTTGAGGGGGAGAGGGTTAGGGTGAGGGGGCGAACCTTCACCCTGATGAAACATTGCTCCACGCGGAGGAACGTCTGCCCCCTCACCCCGCCCTCTCCCCCTCAAAGCCGGGGGAGAGGGAGAAGATTCGGTCGCGGTCTTCCGACTGGCCAGCACCCGCTCCAGGATCAGAAACCCGCCGTGCCACGCGCCCCACACGAGGAACGTCCAGTTTGCCCCGTGCCAGAGGCCGCAGAGGACGAAAACGATGAGCAGGTTCCGGTACGTCGCGAACGCGCCGCCGCGGTTGCCGCCGAGCGGGATGTAGACGTAATCGCGGAACCAACTCGACAGACTGATGTGCCACCGCCGCCAAAAGTCGGTGACGCTCGCCGCCGAGTACGGGTAGCGGAAGTTCTCGGCGAACTCGAAGCCGAACAGCTTACCGAGGCCGATGGCCATGTCCGAGTAGCCGGAGAAGTCGAAGTAGATTTGCAGCGCGTAGCAGAGCATCCCGACCCACGCGGCCGACGCCGCGAGTTCCTGCGGCGGCAGGCGGAAGACCTGATCGGCCACCACAGCGAGCGTGTCGGCGATCAGAATCTTCTTCGCCAGTCCCATCGTGAACCGCCGCACGCCGTCGGCGAAGCGGTCGAGCGTGTGGTCGCGCGTCGCCAGGCTCTCGGCGAGGTCGGCGTACCTCACGATCGGCCCGGCAATCAGGTGCGGGAACAGGAACACGTACACGCCGAACCGCAGGAAGCTGCGCTCGGCCGGCACCTCGCGGCGGTACACGTCCACGCAATAACTGATTGCCTGGAAGGTGAAGAACGACACGCCGATGGGTAGGTGTTGGGCCGGCAGCGAATAGCCGAGCGTCGCGGCGAGGAACCCCGCGTACTTCAGCCAGCCAAGAAGAGCGAGGTTGCTCAGCACGGCGACGGTCAGCGTGAGTTTCTTGCGCCCGAATCGCTCGATGGCGTGGGCGAAGCCGAAGTTGACGACGAGCGAACCGAAGAGAATGGCAACGAATTCCCGCTCGCCCCAGGCGTAGAAGAACAGGCTCGCCGCGAACAGCACGGCGTTGCGAATCGTGACACGAGCCACCGGCACGGCGTAGTACGCCAGCAGCACCAGCGGCAGGAAGATGTGCAGGAACGTCTGCGATTGAAAGTACATCGGCCGGAGTGTACGCCGATCGGCGGCGGCCGTGCAAGGCGAGCCGGTATACTGTCCCCATGATCCTCGGCTACAACACGAACGGCTTCGCCCACCACCGGCTCGAAGACGCGCTCGCCATCATCGCCGAACTCGGCTACCGCGGCGTGGCCCTGACGCCGGATGTGAACCACGCCGACCCGACGGCCGACGACTACCCTCGCCAGGCCGGGCCGTTCAGCGACGCCTGTGCCCGACACACGATGCGATCGGTAATCGAGACGGGCTCGCGGTTCGCCCTGGACACCCGTCGGAAGCATCAGCCCACGTTGATCTCATCAGACCCCGCCGATCAGCGCAAACGGGCAGACTTCTTGAGCCGGCACGTCGTCCTCGCATCCCGTGGGCTACTTCACGACTGGGGCGGTCTGGGTATTGTGTCGCTGTGGTCCGGCACGGCTACCGATGCCACCACCCCGACGACCTTGATGGTACGGTTAGCGGATGCATGCCGACGACTTTCCGACTTTGCGGCCGATCGTGATGTTCGCCTCGCGTTCGAACCGGAGCCGGGCATGTTCATCGACACGATGGACAAGTTCGCCGAACTGCACGCGAAGGTGAACCACCCAAACTTCGGCCTGACGCTCGACATCGGCCACCTCGTCTGCACCGGGGAGTTGCCGATCCGCAAATACATCGAGGCGTGGAAGCACTGTCTCTGGAACGTCCACATCGAGGACATGAAGGCCGGCGTTCACGACCACTTGATGTTCGGCGAAGGCGAGGTCGATTTCGCCGACGTGTTCGCCGGGCTGAAGGCGATCGACTACAAGGGCATGGTGTCGGTGGAACTGAGCCGCCACAGTTACGACGCCGTCAATACGGCCCGCCGGGCGAAGGCGTTTCTCGATCAATATGTCGGGTAGCCGCGGTTGAGCTTGTTGATTCCGGGCACTTCGGGTTATGGTCCCCGCGACTTCGAGGGTCGCGGTATGGTGAGCAAGCGGTGGGTCGGGCGAATCCTGGGTCTGACGGTCCTCACCATCGGCGGCCTCGCCGCGTTTAACTGGACGATCCTGCGCGCTCACTACGCCGCGAGCCGATTGCGGTCGGCGACCACCGACGAAGCCCGTTCGCAGCAGGCGCAAGCCTTACTCGACCTCGGCGACGACGGATTTGCCCAACTGGTGGAATCGCTGAAGGGTGGCGACGGCCCCACCTGTCAGACCATCGGCGGCGTGTTGCGGAAGAACTTCGCGGCGCAGTCTGCCGACACCACTGCGTTCGTCCAACGGGCTTCGGCCTTACTTGACACGGTTCCCGCACTTGGTGAAAGCGGACAGGAAGCGGTTCTGCAACTGCTCCCAGAACTTCTGAAGTCATCCGACGCAGGCGTGACGGGGAAGTGCCGGGCGGCCGTCGAGCGCGGCTTGCAGTCGTCGTCGCGGGCCAAGGTGTTCGCGGCCCGGTTGTGCGGGATGCCGCAGATTAACCTCGTCTCGGCCGTGCCGCCGTTGCTCACGGACGCCGAGGCGGAAGTCCGGGCCGCGGCGCTGACGGCCCTCAGCACCACCGGCGATGCCAGCATCATTTCGGACGAAGAGCTGTTTCACTGGATGAACGACCCCGACGCGAACGTCCGGCACATCTGCGCCGCCGTCCTTCAGACCCGCGGCCGGTCGGCCGACGAAATCGACTTCGGCCGGCGCTTAACGCACCCGCAGGCCCGCGTGCGTTTGCAACTGCTCGTTGAACTGGCGAGCGAATCGGGCCGCGACATCGGCCCGTGGCTGGAGCGTCTCAGCCGCGATGCGGAACCGGCCGTGCGAGCAGGGGCGGTGCGGGTCGCCTCGGAGCGAAAACTCCTCTACACAGACTGGGCCGACAACCTCGCGGTCAGCGACCCGAACCCCCTCGTTCGACAGGTCGCGACGTTCCACCGGCGGAAGGCCGCCGGACTGCTCTCGCCGGCCGGTTATTCGCCCTGATGAGCGAGGAACGGGGTGTCTACCCTGGATGTTCACATCGGCAAGCACTTTTCTCTTTAAAAATCGCGACAAACGTGCGAATGGCACTTGACTACCCAAATTGCCCGATTTTACAGTAAATGAAGGCGGCCTGATTCTCGCGAAAACGCACTTGACAGACACCGGGTGGACAATCTGTGTCGGTTCGGGATGCGTAGAACTTGAGCGGGAGTTTTTCGACCGTCCGCGAACGGGTGTTCGCGCGGCACACAGGGACCGTGTTGACCCTGCAGGAGTTCAAGAACTGCCCAGTTTTTGGATGCGACTTACGGAAAGATAGACACCCATGCTCGTGCTGTCCAGGAAAAAAAACGAGTCGATTGTGATCAACAACGACATCGTTATTACTGTGGTGGAAATCCGCGGCGACAAGGTCCGCCTCGGCATCGTAGCCCCGAAGGACGTGCCCGTTCACCGCGAAGAGGTGTACGAGGCCATCCACGGCACCAGCCCGGCGAAGCCCGCGGCCCCGGCCGGCCCCGGCTGAGACGCTGTCGTCGATTTCCTCACCCCGCACCGCCCGCTCCCCGGCGGCCTGTCTGCTTTTACACCCTGAAGTCCGATCATGCCAACGATTGCCGTCGTGGGTGCCGGCCCGGACCGGCGGAAGTTCTCGAACAAGTGCGTGCGGGCGTACCTCGCGGCGGGGTGGACCGTGTTCCCCGTGCATCCGACGGCCGAGACGGTCGAAGGGATTGCCGTTTCCAAAACAATCGCGGACATCCCCGTCGGGAAACTCGACCGTGTGAGTGTCTACCTGCCCCCCGCGGTCGGCGTCAAAGCGGTCGAAGACTTGACCGTGAAACCCGTCGGCGAAGTCTGGCTGAACCCCGGCGCGGACGGGCCAGAAGTTGTCGCGAAGGCGAAAGAACTCGGCCTGAACGTCGTGCAAGGGTGCAGCATCGTCGACATCGGTTACTCGCCGGCTCAATTCCCGGAAGAGTGAGTCACTGAAATGCCCCGTGCTGTCGGCGGCGGTCGCTCGTAAACTCCTCGGCCGTGCCCCTCGCGACCACTTCGTAAAGCACCGCCTGCTTGCCCTTGTACTTCCGCAGAATCCGCCCGAGTCGTTGCACGTTCTCGCGCGTGCTGCCGGTCCCCGATAGCACGATCCCCACGCTCGCGGCCGGCACGTCCACCCCCTCATTCAGCACCTGACTCGTCACGACGACCGTGTACTCGCCGCTGTTGATGCGTTCGAGGATTTGCTTCCGCTCCTTCACCTTCGTCTGGTGCGTGATCGGCGGCACGAGGTACTTGCGGGCGATCTTGTACACCGTCGCGTTGTCGGCCGTGAAGACGATGATCCGCTCACCGACATGCTGCAACATCAGCTTTTCGAGCATCGCGAGTTTGCCGGACGCGGCCCGCTCGATCTCCTTCTGCTGCCGGTACGCCCGCATCGCCTTCCACCCTTCGGGGGAACGACTCGCCTCGAAGATGAACCGCTGCCACCCGCTCTGCGAGCCGAAGCTGATGCCCCGGTCGGCGACGAACTGCCGGTAGACCTCGCGGCTACTCTTGTACGTCTCGGCTTCCTCTTCCGTCAGGTCGATCAGCACGCGCTTGGCCTGGTACTCCGCGAGGAAGTCGCCGGACAGTTCCGTGATCTCGCGGCGGTAGGCGATCGGCCCGACGAGTTCTGGGTAGATGGTTTCGCCGCCGTCGGCCCGTTCCGGCGTGGCCGTCAGCCCGAGGCGGAACGGCGCGAGGGCGGCGATGGCCGTCTCCGCGTAGCTCGGCCCCGGCAGGTGGTGGACTTCGTCGTAGATGAGCAGGCCAAACTTGTTCGCCCAGCGTTCCGCGTGGATGCGGGCCGAGTCGTAGGTGATGACGGTCAGCGGCTTGAAGAAGTAGTCGCCGCCGCCGACCGCCCCGACCTCGACGCCGAAGAAGTCGGCGAGCTGCCCGACCCACTGCCGCAACAAGTCCAGCGTCGGCACGACGACGATCGTCGGCCGGGAGACTTTCTGGATGACGAGCGCACCGAGGAACGTCTTCCCCGTGCCGGTGGGCAGGATCACCAGCCCGCGGCGGCCGGTCTTCACCCAGGTGTCGAGGGCTTCCGTCTGATACCAGTGCGGCGGCCAGTCGACTTTCAGCTTCCACCCGGCGTCCTTATTCTCCCAGCCGCGGGCGGAATCGGTGAACGGGATCTTCTCGCGAACGAGGTGTTCGATGACGGCCCGGTAGTGCCGCCCCTGGGCGCGGTAGGTGCTGGTCCGCGGGTCGAACAGCACGCCGGGCAGTTGCGTGAAGTCGTAGCCCGGCGGCCCGTCGGTGAGCAGCACTGTGCCGCGGTCGGACTGGAGCGTGATGGGAGTGTCGGCCATGGGGTGATTATCGCGATTGACCCGGCATTCGGCCCACGCTATCACGCCGCCGTATTCTTTCTCGCAGGATCACCACCATGAAGCGGCACTCTTTCGGCCTTCTCGCGGCTATCGGCATCGCGGGCTGCCAGCCCGCGGCCACGACGGAGAACAAACCGGCCGAAGTCCCCGCCGTTGCGGAAGCCACACCCGCCCCGGCCAAGCCGATGCCGGCCGTGAACCTCGACGAGTCGTTCGAACTAGCCACAACGAACGTGCTGCCGATGGGCTTCACCTTGCCGCCGGACACGACACTCGCCGGGAAGTCGGCCGCCAAGATCGCGGACGACGTGCGGAAGATCTGGCCGACGGTGAAACTCACCGACACGCTGCGGGCGACCATCGAAACCGAGTCGGGCAACATCGAGATCACCTTCGACCCGGCCGTCGCCCCGAACCACGTGCGGAACTTCCTCGCGCTGACGAAGACCGGCTACTTCGACGGCCTTGTTTTCGAGCGGGTGGTGACGCAGGCGTTCGTGAACGCCGACGGTGCGACGAACCTGCTGGAGTACGTGACGGCCGGCTGCCCGCTCGGCGACGGCACGCCCGGCCGCGGCCACCTCGGCTACTTCGTGAAGCCGGAACTGAGCGACGTGAAGCACGTCGAAGGCACGGTCGGCTTCCTGCGGGAAGAGGACGGCGCGACGAGCGGCACGCGGTTCTACATCACGCTCGGCCCGAACCCGACGCTGGACGGCGACGGCATCGTGATCGGCAAGGTGACGCTCGGCATGGACGTGCTGCGGAAGATCGCCGACGCTCCGCTGAAGGAAGCCGGCAGCGAACTCCCGGCGAAGCCGGTGGCGATGAAAAAGGTGACAGCGAATCGGTGAGTCAGTTCCGCGATTGCCATTCGACCGGGTCGCGAGATTGGTGGAAAACCGCAAGAACGATCACCCGGTTTAACCGCACGCGGTAGTAGATGCAGAACGGGAATTGATCGACCGGTGCTTCGCGGATGTCGCGTCGGACGACGGGGAAACGGTCGGGCTTTGCCGAGAGGGTGTCGAGGACGGCTTCAACTTCCATCGTGAACGCGACACCCAGCCCGACCTGTTGGCCTTCATAGAATCGGGCCGAAATGTCGTACTCGGCTTGAGCAAGCGGGCGAAAGACGATCGGCAGTCTCATCAGCCCAACCGGGCTTGGGTTTCGGCCTTCACCCGCTCCCACGGAATCACGTCGTCTGGCGTGGCGTCATCTTCCTTGGCGCGCCGGTCGAGTTCACGGGCTTGCGCGTCGGTCAGCATCCCGGGCGGGGCCTCCGCGGTAATACTGTTCCAGAGGGCCTGGGCTAACGCAATTCGTTCCTCGCGTGGAAGGCGGTCAAGCCCGAGGGATTCCATCGTGGCCGGCATCTCGAATCCTCCTTACGAACTAGCGTCATCTTAACAGCGTGGGCCGACTCACACCACCGCGTCTGTCACCACGTTGCCGGCCACATCCGTCAGTCGCTCGTCGCGGCCGTTGTGGCGGATCGTAAGCTTCTCATGGTCCAGACCCAGTAGGTGCAGGATCGTTGCGTGGTAGTCGTTGACGGAGATCGGCCGGTCGACCGCCTTCAACCCGAACTCGTCGGTCGTGCCGACGGAGCCGGGCTTCGCCCCGCCGCCGGCCAGCCACATCGTGTAGCCGAGCGGGTTGTGGTCGCGGCCTCGCGTGCCCTGGCTGTTCGGCGTGCGGCCGAACTCGCTGCACCAGACGACCAATGTGTCTTTCAGCATCCCTAAACGCTTCAGGTCTTTCAGCAGTGCCGCGATCGGCTTGTCGGTCAGGCCGCACATCTTTTCGTGGTTGCCGTTCAGGTCGTCGTGGGCGTCCCACTGCATGTTCACGGGGCCGCCGCCGCTGTAAACGCTGACGAACCGCACGCCGCGTTCGACCAGTCGCCGAGCGAGCAGCAACCGCGTGCCGAAGTCGGCCGTCTTCGCGTTGTCGAGGCCGTAGAGGGTTTTCGTCTCCTTTGATTCCTGCGACAGATCGACCGCCTCCGGGGCGTGCATCTGCATGCGGAAGGCGAGTTCGTAGCTGGAAATCCGGGCTTCCAGGTCCGTGTCGCCCTTCGACAGGTTCAACTCGTTCAGTTTCTTCGCCAACTCAAACGTGCGCTCATTCTGCGTTGCGCTCACACCCGGTTGCGGCTTGAGGTTCAACACCGGGTTGGCCCCGCGGCGCAGCAGTGTGCCCTGGTTCACGGCCGGCAGGTAGCCCGCACCCCAGCACGGCGCACCGCCTTCGAGGACGCCTTCCGGCTGCGGCATGACACAGTACGCGGGCAGGTTTTCGCTCTCGCTGCCCAGACCGTAGACGGCCCACGAGCCGAGCGACGGGTGGCCCATCGTGATGCGCCCGGAGTGCAGTTCGTACATCGCCGGGGCGTGAATCGTGTTCGTACACCAGCACGATTTCAGGAAACAGATGTCGTCCACGCAGTCGGCCAGGTGCGGCATCAGGTCCGACACCCACGCCCCGGTTCGGCCGTGCTGTTGGAACTTCCGCGTGCTGGCGAGGATCGTTTCCTTGCCGGTGGTGAACTGACTCTTCGGCCGGCCGGTCATCTCCGGTAAGGGTTGGCCGTGCCGCTTCGTGAGTTCCGGCTTCGGGTCGAACAAGTCCATCTGCGACGGCCCGCCGACCATGAACAAGAAGATCACCCGCTTCGCCTTCGCCGGGAAGTGTGGCTTCTTCGCCGCCAGCGGGTTGATCGTTCCCGCGGTCGCGGTGTTCGCGAGCATCCAGTTGAGGGCGATGCCGCCACCGGCTTGCGTGAGGAAGTGACGGCGGTTGCGGAGTAGCGTGGTCATGCGATCGAGTTTACCCGGCTTCGGGCGGCGATGTAAGGTGTAGCCACCGTCCGGGTATGCCCGGTTATCCCTTCTGGAGACCGCCCGATGAAATGGATCGTCCTCGCCGCTCGCCTGCTGACCGGGTTGGCGTTCTTCGTGTTCGGATTGCAACACTTCGTGCCGTTCCTGCCGATGCAGATGCCGGAACTGCCGGACACCGCCAAGCAGTTCATGGGCGTGCTGATCCCGACGCATTACATGGACGTGGTGAAAGCACTGGAAGTTATCGGCGGCCTATTGCTACTGACCGGCCGGCTGGCACCACTCGGCGTGGTCGTCCTCATGCCCGTGGCCGTGAACATCTTGCTCTGGGACTTGCTCATCATGAAGCAACCGGCCCTCGGCGTGGTCTTTACCGGGTTGCTAGTCGTCGTGATGTTGGGATACCGCCGTTACTTCTTGCCGTTCTTCGTGCCGAACGCCAAGATCGGGGGATGACCACCTCGTATGACGCAATCGTCCTCGGCTGCGGCGGCATGGGTTCGGCGACGCTGTTCGAACTCGCCCGCCGCGGCCGTCGTGTTCTCGGCCTCGAACAGTTCCCGCTCGTTCACGATCGCGGCAGTTCCCACGGCCACACGCGAGTCATCCGCACGGCGTACTACGAACACCCCGACTACGTGCCGCTGCTGAAGCGGGCGTGGGAGCGGTGGTACGATCTCGAACAACTCACCGGCCGCCATCTGTTGACCGAGTGCGGTTGCCTGTCCATCGGGCCGAGCGACGGCGAACTCGTTTGCGGTGTGAAAGCAGCAGTGGCCACGCACGGCCTACGAATCGAGAACCGCGACGAGCCAGCGTTCCGAGTTCCTGCAGGGTGCGAGACGGTGTTCGAAACGCAGGCCGGGTTCCTGATGGTTGAAGAGTGCGTGCGAGCCTACCTCGATGCGGCCACGGCGAGCGGGGCCGAAGTTCACGCGGAGGAAACGGTCCTCGGCTGGCAGTCCGACGGCAACGGCATTGCGGTTCGCACCACTCGCGGCACCTACTACACGGCCAAACTCGTCGTCACGGCCGGGGCGTGGGCGACGAAACTGCTCGCCGACATTGGCATACCGTTCTCGGTGATGCGACAGGTCATGCTCTGGTTCCAACCGGGTGATCTGCAACTCTTTCGTCGGGATCGCTTCCCCGTGTTTCTGTTCGAGACGCCTCTCGGCCCGTTCTACGGCCTGCCGATGATCGACGCCCGCGGAGTGAAGGTCGCCCGCCACTACGGTGCGCCGGAACTCGCATCACCCGATGATGTGAAGTGGGACACCACGGACGCCGACGAGCAGCCCGTGTGGGAGTTCTTGAATCAGTTTGTTACATCGCCGTTCACCCGCTGCACCGGCCGCCAGGTCTGCCAGTACACGCTGACGCCGGACCGGCACTTCGTCCTCGACGTTCACCCGGCGAACCCAAACGTCATTCTCGCGGCGGGGTTCAGCGGCCACGGGTTCAAATTCGCGGCAGTCGTCGGCGAAATCCTGGCGGACCTCGCCGAACAGGGGAGAACCCGACACCCGATCGACCTGTTCCGGGCGGGGCGGTTTAAGAAGAAGTTGGCCACAGATGAACACGGATGAACGCAGATAACACCGCAACCCATTTTCAGTCGGTTCACCAGTACAGGCCTTCAGAATGCTTTTGGTTCTCGTCTGATCTGTGGTTATCCGTGTTCATCTGTGGCCAACTCTCCCGATTCTTCCGGCTCGGCATTGGCGAAACGGTCCGGTTGTGATGAAATAACAGTTCCATGAAGCTACTCGATGCTGCTCTCTTTCGCGCCCAGCGCCTTGTGCCGTCGGCCGAGCGTGGCTCGGCCATCTGCGTCGTCGCCCTGCTCGGCGGGTTAGAGGTCGTCGGCCGTAACGCCACCAGCGACCTGTACGACCTGCTCGCCGGGGTTACGCTCTTGCTCGGGGCGATGTGCATTGCCGCGTGGCACCGCTCGAACCCGGTGCCGTGGGTGACAAAGCTCTCGACGTTCGCCACCCGGCAGGCGACCCGCTTCGACCAGTTGAAGTACGACGTGGGCCTCGACTTCCGCGGCGTACCGCCGCTACCGCGGCGCGTCCCGCGGTTGGTCTACTTCGTCTTCCTCGGCATGATCGCCTGGGACGCGCTCGCGCTCGCCCTCTGGGCCGCGTTCCCGGACGGCTGGCGGGAGTTGGGCTTGCGCACCTCCTACGTGCTGTACCTCGTCGTGCTCGTGTCGCTCTGGCTGATGCTGTTCGTGACCGTGGCGGCGAGCATCTACCTGCCGGTGTACGTGTTCGACAACCAGATGCGGAAGTTCGCCGATGCGGAAGCCGGCGGCCGCCGGTCGCTCATGGACGCCGAACCGCCGCCGCAATCGCCGGACGCCGTCGCGCTCATCGGGTACTGGATGCTCGCGATGCTCGTGACGCTCGTGACGCCGCCGGTGTACGGCCTCATCCTGTGCGGGGTCGTCGCGGTGCTTTCGCTGGTCAGTTGCACCCTGCCAACGGAAGGCGACGCGAATATCCTCTGGCGGACCGGCGGCCGGAAGGTATCGCCGGTCATCTACAGCGTGCCGATGCGCCGCATCCTGTCGCTGGCGGTCGGGTTCGCGTCGGTGCTGATCGCCACACTCATCCTCTGGTCGTGCGGCGGCCGGCTAACGGCCCCGCCGACGCTTGACTCGCAGATGGTCGTGACCGGCTTCCTCGGTGCGCTCGCGGCGTGGCTCGTCCCCGGCGTGGTGCTGCTCGGCGTCTACCAACTTTTCCGCTTCCGCCGCATGGACCCGACACGCCGCGACCCGCTGACAGTCCGCGTGGACGGCACCGACCAACCCATCCGCGTGCTGGCGGGCAAGCTCGTACGCCGCTGGGGCGTCCGCACCGCGTTCGCGCCGGCCCCGGAAGTGGACGCACCGCACGTCGGCCTACGACTCGTTCCCGCGGAACAATCGGAGGCGACGGAGTTTGACCCGCAGTGGCCGTTGAAGGTCTCGCTCGACGATCTCCGCGGGGACACGGTCAAGGAACGGGTCGTGCGGCGGGACGAGATTCAACTCCGCCGCCGATTCCTCAAAGGGCTGGCGAAACTGCTCAAGCAATCGGCGCTGCTCGTGCCGGAAGAGGGCGGCGGGTTCTGGATCGCGCCGCACTGGTGGTTCGTCGAAACGCTCTTGTGGGAAGCCCCGCCGAAGGGCCAAGCGGCCGAACACGGCACGACGACGTTGCGGCCGGTCGGGCCGACGTTCGAGAAGCTTTTCGGGCAGCGCGTCCGCCAACACGTCCACGCGATCCTACGGGCGACGCAGATCGACCTGATCTACCTCGAAGACGGCGTGAACCCGCGGAAGCTCGAAAAGGTGCTGCGGCAACTCTTGGAACTCTACGACGTCCACGGCGGCAAGCGGCGGGCCGAGGACCACCACTTCCAGGGCATCCCGAAGGTGCGGGTGATGTTCCACGAGTACTCGCCGGGCAACGAGTTCCGGTCGGACGTTTACCCGGAGCCGAAGTTCGACGACGTGAGCCGGTTCCGCGTCATGCACGTCTTCCGCGACCGCGACGACAGCGAAGAAACCGTGGAGCCGCCGTTCGACTTCTCCTGGGAACCGTCCCCGCTCGCAATCAGTTAGTTGCAAGCTTCAACCTGCAAGCCCTTCTGTGTGCAGCATTCTCACCCGCGCGAGACAACTGATGAGGCAGGTTTCCGGCCGGCCTCTGTGGGTGGGGAATGCCGGCGACCTGTGGGACGCCCGGACGGTGCTGGACGCGGGCATCACGTCCGTCGTGGAGGTGGCCGACATCGAGCCATTCGCCGACCTGCCGCGGGATTTGGTCCGCTGTCGGTTCCCGCTCTCCGATGGCGGTGAGAACCCGCCGTGGCTTCTGCGGTTGGCGGCCGAATCGGTGGCGGCCTTCCTTCGGGCCGGCGTGCCGGTTTTGGTCTGCTGTTCGGCCGGCATGAGCCGGTCGGTTTGCGTTGCGGCCGGCGGTCTGGCACTCGTCGAGAGGTGCCCCCTTGCAGCCGCGTTATTGGCGGTCGTGGGGTCAGGACCGGCCGACGTGTCGCCGGGGTTGTTTCTGCAAATGCAGAAGGCTTTGGGAGAGTAGACCGCTGGTTGTCAGAATCGCGAAGGGGTCGGGCTTCGGTTCCATCATGGAACCGAAGCCCGACCCCTTCGCACTCTTCTCATGATCCTGCGTTATCGCATCGTGCTGAACCGTTCCATGGCCGGCGACGCGAGTGGCGTGATCCGGTCCGGCGAAGGAATGCACGGCGGCGTTCGCCGGTCGAGTTGTTGCCGGAACGGCATCGGCGTCGGGGGCGGCGTGCGGACGGCTAACATCGCCGCGTCGATCCGTAGTTGCACGTCGCGGTCGGCGTCGTCGTCCACGGCTTCCAGGGCTAACGCCACCCGCTCGTCGTCCGGGGCGATCTGGCCCAACAGCGTCACGCAGCGGCCGCGGAGTTCCGGGTCGTTCGAGAGCAGGCCGTTCAACAGGGCGGGGACCGACGCGCGGCCGATCCGCTTGAGGGCTACTGCCGTCACCACGCGGGTTCGCACGTCGCCGTCGGAAAGCAGCGGCATCATCAGCGGCACGGCGGCGTAAGCCGTCGCGCCGAGGCGACCGATCGCGCCGACGCAGTCGCGGCGGACGCTCGGGTCGGAGTCTTTCAGGCCGCTCATCAGGAGCGGCAGGGCCGTGACCGCGGCCGGCCCTTGGTCGCCGATCGCGCGGGCGGACCGGCGTCGGACGCGGGCCGAACTGTCCCGCAGGGCGGGCGACAGGGCCTCCACCCGCCGTGCCTCGGCGATGGGCATTTCCGCGATCGCCACGACGGCGAGTTCGCGAATCTGACTTTGCGAGTGCGTGAGGGCGTCGGTCAGCAGGTGCAGGGCCGGGGCACACTGACTTTCCGGCAGGTGCTGCATCAGGACCGTGAACACGAGTCGGTGCATGACCTGGGGCGAGAGTTGTTCCATGATTCGACCGTAGCGGGTGGGCGAAGGAATCGGTCGCGTGGGGAAACCGACCACTCGGGATGAGCGAAGCATAGATTACCCACGCGGTTGTGCCGTCACTTTTCGAACAAATTGCCGAGTTCCCGCATACTGCCAGACTGGAAATTCTTCGTGGGACGAGGGAACCGAGCGTAAGAGTTTCAATCTAACGATTGTGTCAGCCCGGTGCAGAAGCTACAGTTAACAAAACTTATCAGCCGAGACGGTCAGCGGAGCCCTCCCCGATGTCGTTGATGGTGACATGCCCCACGTGTCAGGTGATGCTCCGCGTGCCACCGGCGGCAGACACGATCCGTTGTCCGCAGTGCAAGACGGTCCTTCAGCTCCAGCCGGCCGTCGCCGCCCCGGTCTCACCGCCGCCCCCTCCACCGCCGCCCGCCAAACCGGCCATCCCCCTGCCCTTCGGCCGCCCGCCGGAACCCCCGCCCGCCGTCGCCCGACGGCCGGAGCCCGCTCCCACCCGTGGGGGGAAGGTGACACGCGGCAAGGTGGTCGAAGAAGAGGAAGAAGACAGCCCGGAGGCCAAGCGGCCCCGCCGCCGCGGCCCGACGGACGAGGAGAAGTTCGAACGGCTGCTAGAGAAGGTCGGCGCAGAGGCCCGGCCGGCCCGCACCGGCATCCAACTCATGGCCTACGGGGCCGTCGCCGCCGCACCGGGCCAATTTTTCGCCTCGGTGTTCTTCTTCTCGACGCTGCTGCTGCACTCTGGCAACAACCCCGTACTCTGGGTTCCGATAATCGGCGTAATCGTCCACTGGCTGTTGACGATCGTCGGGTTCGGGTTCTGTTGCTTTGGGCCGAAGGAAATGCGGCACATGGCCGTCGCTGGCCTGATCGTCATGCTCGTTCACGTCGTGAGCATGATCGGCCTGCTCCAACTCACGGCCCGGCACATCTCGCTCGACATCGTCGGCTTCGAGGGGCTGAACAACGAGAATAGTCTGCTCGGGTCGCTGTTACTGGCCAACCTGTTCAGCAACATCAGCGGGGTGACGAACCTGCCGCTGATCATCATGCACGCGATGCAGACGTTCCCCGTGCACGTGTTCGTGCTGATCATGTTCTCCGGCGGGATCGAGTTTGCCAAATTGTCGCTCATCGGGACGCTGGCGAACCACTATGCGGTCGAAGGGAAGTCGCCCGAATTGGGCCACCAGTCGATGCGGTTCGTGTACCGAATCATCTGGGTCGTCCTCATCGGCCTCGTCTGCGAACTCATTATGATCGGCGTGGCGTCGATGGGCTTCGGTTTCGTCTTCTTGAGCCTGCCGACGTTGATGCTGATTAACGCCTATTACATGTGGTGTGCGTTCGCGTGGGCGGCCCAGTTCCAGGTGCTGTTGGAAGTGGCCGATGTCATCACGCCGGAACGGTTCGTCGACAAGCGGGCGAACCTGGACACGCTCTATTATTAACGATTCGATCCCTCCGGTTTCCCGATGTCGCGGCAGCCACTCCTGATCGTCGGCGCAAGCGGGCGGGCGGCGGCAGCGTCCGCACTGCGGGCCGGTTTCGACCCGTTCGTGTTGGACCTGTTCGCCGACGCCGACACGGAACGCCTATGCCCCGTCCGCAAGTTGCCGATGACCGAGTACCCGCACGGCTTCGTCGAACTGGCGAGGACGCTACCGCCGATGCCGTGGATGTACACCGGCGGGTTGGAGAACTACCCGGACGTGGTCGCCGCCATTTCGACTTCGCACCCGCTCCGGGGGGTGATGGCAGAAAACTTGGAGTGTGTCCGCGACCCTTTCGAGTGGTCGAGGTGGTTGAAAGCTCCGTTGGCAGTGGTCCGTCCCGGCAAGCTCTTGACCCCCGATCGGCAGTGGATTCAAAAGCCGCTGCGAGGCTCGGCCGGGTTGGGTGTCCGGATGACAACACCGCCTGAATGGGAAGTAGTTTCAGACGGGCCGTTCTTTGCTCAAGAGTATGCTGCGGGTCCGTCGTACTCCGCCCTCTTTCACGCCCTTCGGGAAGGCATTGAACTCGTCGGCTGTAGCCGGCAACTCGTCGGCGAAGGAGGGTTCCATTCCCGGCCATTCCAATACGCGGGTAACGTCGGTCCCGTCCCCCTTCCCGAACCCATCCGCAATCAATTTCAACGCATCACGTGGTGGTGTCAGAGTTGGGGCATGATCGGTCTGTTCGGCCTCGACTTCGTTCTGCGCGGCGGCCAAGTCTGCCCGGTGGAATTCAACCCTCGCTATCCGGCTTCCGTTGAGCTTTATGAGTACGCGACGGGCGTCGCGTTGCTCTCCCGGCAGTTTCGCGAATTTGAACCGGAAGCCGAGTTCGTTCCGACACTCCGTGACGTAAGATTGGACTGCCCATCCGGCGTCTTTGGCAAGGCCATCTACTACGCCCCCCACTCTCTCATCTTCCCGCCCTCCGGCCCTTGGGACGATTCCCTCGCTCACTGTACTGACGTCTGGCGGCGGCCGGACTTCGCGGACATCCCGCACGCCGGAGAAGAGATCGCGGCGGGGCATCCGGTTTGCACGATTTTGACGGAAGCGGCGACCGAGATTGAGTGCGAGGCGAAGTTGCGGGAGCGGGCAGCAGAGTTGGACGGCCTGTTCGCGTGACCCCCGCCCCCTTCGAAACTTCATCGATTGGGTAATTGACCCGCCCTCAAAGTCTCACTATGCTGGTGAGAGTTGAGAAAACCCGCCTGACTCTCCGGCGATGGCCGGACGAATGCGTAGAATAAGCCGGCCGATTGCCACAAAAGCGACGGCCAACGAAACTCTCCCACCCCTGATTTCGTCCAAGCATCACGGCCAGTCCGGGCCGGTTGTTCCGGCGGTACGGATTTCCCCCAGGAGACGCAGTGTGACGAACAAGAAGAAGTGCCTCGGGTCGCCGTTGGGACGGCGGACATTTCTCCAGGTCGGCACCCTCGGCGGGATTGGCCTGACGCTCGGCGACTACTTCCGGATGCAAGCCGGGGCCGCCGAGACGACGGCGGCAAAGAAGGGGCCGAAGGCCGAGGCGTGCATCCACATCTACCTGCCCGGCGGCATGGCCCACCAGGAAAGCTTTGACCCGAAGCCGTTCGCCCCGGTCGAATACCGCGGCGACATGACGCAGATTCAGACGAAGATCGAAGGGGCCGTCTTCAACGAGTGCCTCAAGAACACGGCACAGATCGCGGACAAGATCACCGTCGCCCGCGGCATGACGCACGGCGAAGCCGCCCACGAGCGCGGTACGCACAACATGTTCACCGGCTACCGGCCCAGCCCGGCCCTGACGTTCCCGAGCATGGGCAGCGTCATCAGCCACGAACTCGGCGTGAAGAACAACCTGCCGCCCTACGTCGCCGTGCCGAACATCGTCACGAACTTCGCCCAGAGCGGGTACCTGTCCAGCGCCTACGGCCCGTTTGCTCTCGGCGCCGACCCGGCTAACGGCGGCTTCAAAGTGCAAGACTTGTCGCTGCCCGGCGGGGTGACGAACGAGCGGTTTGACAACCGCCGCAGCATGTTGGACGCGGTCAACAACCACTTCGCGAAGAAGGAAAAGTCCGACAACCTCGACGCGATGGACACCTTCTACCAGCGGGCCTACGGCCTCATCAGCAGCGAGAAGGCCCGCACCGCGTTCGACATCAACGCGGAAGACGCCAAGCTCCGCGACGCTTACGGCCGCAACACGGCCGGCCAGCGGTTTATCATGGCCCGCCGACTCGTCGAAGCCGGGTGCCGGTTCGTCACGGTCCACTACGGCGGTTGGGACTTCCACAGCGGGATCACCGCCAACACCCGCCAACAACTGCCGGCCTTCGACCAGGCGTTCGCGGCACTCATCACCGACCTGACGCAGCGGGGGATGCTCGACAAGACGTTGGTGATGGTCAGCAGCGAGTTCGGTCGCACGCCGAAGATCAACGCGAGTGCCGGCCGCGACCACTGGCCGAAGGTATTCAGCGTGGTGCTGGCCGGCGGCGGCGTCAAGAAGGGCTTCATCTACGGCAAGTCCGACGCGACCGCAACGGAACCTGAAGAAGACGCGCTAACGACCGAAGACCTGGCGCACACCGTCTACCACTGCCTCGGCATCGACGCAGACAAGAAGCTGATGTCGCCGGGCGATCGCCCCATCGACATTGTCCGCGAGGGGAAGACCCGCAAAGAACTGTTGGCGTAAGCTCCCCTCGCCGTGCCGTACCGCCGGGTTTCATCTCGGCGGTACGGCACGGCGAGCTTGTTTCTGCACCTCTGCGAGACACCACCGATGCGTCTGTTCGCGCTCGTCGCACTTCTCCTCGTCGCCTCGTCCGCGGTCGCCGCCGACCCGCACCTGAACGGCCTCACCCCGTTCGGCGGGCAGCGCGGCACGGAAGTCGTCGCGACGTTCAGCGGGCAGAATCTCAACGATGCCCCAGAGGTCATGGTCTACTACCCCGGCATCACCGTCACCAAGACGGAGGTGCTGAGCAAGGACCAAATCCGCGTCACGATGAAACTCGCGGTCGATTGCCGCCTCGGCGAGCACGGCTTCCGCGTCCGCACCTCGTCCGGCATCTCGGACTTCCGCACGTTCTGGGTCGGTGCCCTGCCGGTCGTGCCGGAGGTGGAGCCGAACAACGAGTTCGAGAAGCCGCAGGTGCTGGCGATGAACAGCACCGTGCAGGGCAGCATCAGCCCGGAAGACGTGGACTACTACATCGTCGAGTGCAAGAAGGGCCAACGGCTGTCGGTCGAGATCGTCGGCATGCGCCTCGGCCACACGTTCTTCGACCCCTACGTGGCCATCCTCAACGATAAGCGGTTCGAACTCGCCATCGGCGACGACTCGCCGCTGAACGGTCAAGACGGCGGGTGCTCCATCGTCTGCCCGAACGACGGCAAGTACATCGTCATGGTCCGCGACAGTGCCTACGTCGGGTCCGGCAGTTACCTCTTGCACGTCGGCCACTTCCCCCGGCCGACGGCGGTGGTTCCGGCGGGCGGGCGACCGGGCGAAGAACTCGAAGTTCGCTTCATCGGCGACCCGGCCGGCGAGATTCGACAGAAGGTGAAACTGCCCGCAACCGCGGACGGCAACTTCCGCCTCAACGTCTCGACGGTGGACGGCGACCACCCGTCCGGGATGAAATTCCGCGTCGAGCCGTTGCCGAACGCGATCGAAACGGCCAACGCGAACACGCCGGCAACCGCCCTCACGGGGACCGCCCCGTGCGCGTTCAACGGCATCATCTCGGCCGCAGGTGAGACCGATTTCCTGCGATTCGCAGGTAAAAAGGGTCAGACGTTCGACATCCACTGTTACGCCCGCCGGATCGGCTCCCCGCTCGATTCGGTCATGACGCTGCACCCGTGGGCGAACAACGCCGTGGGCGGGGCCATCGTTGGCAACGACGACTCGCCGTTCGGCCCGGACAGTTACTTCCGCACCACCCTGCCACAGGACGGCGAGTACGTGCTGGCGGTCCACGATCACCTCCGCAAAGGCGGCCCCGACTACTTCTACCGCGTCGAGGTGACGGCCCCCGAACCGCAGACGAACACGAACATCCCGAAGGCCGACGGCAACAACGCCGCGAACCAGACCCGGCAGACGATCAGCGTCCCGAAGGGGAACCGCTACGCCACGCTGGTGATCGCGGCCCGCGGCGACTGGAGCGGGCAGGCGGCGATCGGCTTTGACAAGCTGCCCGCCGGGGTGACGACGCTCTCGGACCCGGTCGAGCCGGGGCAAGGGGCCACGCCCGTAGTCTTTGAAGCGAAAGCCGACGCCCCCGTCGGCGGTGTGCTGGCCGACATGCAAGCGAAGTCGGTGAACCCGGCGGAGAAGCCGAAATCGCAGACGCAACTGGACGTGAACTTCAGCCTCGGCCAGAACAACAACCCGTTCCACCGGCACATCACCGACCGGATCGCCGTGGCCGTGACCGAGACGGTGCCGTTCAGCATCGAGGTCGTCGAGCCAAAGGTTCCGCTGGTGCAGAACGGCAGTATGCTCCTGAAGGTGGTGGCGAAGCGGGCGCCGGGCTTCACGGCGGCGATCAGCGTGTCGCCGGTGTTCACGCCGCCGGGCATGGGAATCGCCGGGCAGACGATCATCCCGGAGAACGCGACCGAGTGCCTGGTGAACATGAACGCCGCCCCGAACGCGCTGACCCGCAAGTGGCGGACGGCGTTCACCGGCCTGGCGAACTGCACGACGACGCCGGCCGGCCACAAACCGAACGACCCGGTGACGGCCCAAAGTAACGGCCCGGTGATGGTGTCGAGCCAACTGTTTATGCTGGAGATCGCCCCGCCGTTCGTGACGTTCGCCCAGGACCGTGCGGCCGTCGATCAAGGGGCGAAGGGTCAACTCTTCGGCAAGCTCACCGTGAACACGCCGTTCGACGGGAAGGCGAGGGCCACGCTCATCGGCCTGCCGGCGAAGGTGACGGCCCCGGTGGTGGAGTTCACGAAGGATTCGAAGGACATCACCTTCGAGGTGACGACGGACAAGACCAGCCCCGCCGGCAAGCACAGCGTCTACGTCCAGGTCGTGATCGAGAAGAACGGCGAGACGATCGCCCACAGCGTCGGTGGCAACGAACTCCGCATCGACGTGCCGCTGCCGCCGAAAGTCGCGGTCGCCGCCCCGCCAACGCCGAAGCCTGCAACGCCGGCCCCCGCCCCAGCCGCCCCGCCGGTCGTGAAGAGGCTCACGCGACTGGAGCAACTGCGGCTAGAACAAGAGGAGCGAGAAAAGGCCGCGAAAGCGAGCGTGCCGGCGGCGGCACCGGCGAAGCCGGAGGGGAAGAAATGAGCGAACGTGCCGAGAAACTGAAAGCGATCTGGAACGAACTCGCGCCGGACGAGCGTGCCGAACTGTTCGCGTACTTCGAGTCGCAGCAAGGTACAGAGGATAACGACGATCCGGGCGAGTTGTCAGACGAGTGGATCGACGAGATCAACCGCCGGGTCAAGGCTCACGAGAATGGCGAAACGACGGGGATGCCCGCCGACGAGTTCATGGCCAAAATGAAGGCGAAATACGGATGATGTCGTTCATCATCCTGCCGGACGCTCAGGACGAGATCGACAACGCCCTCGCCAACTCGACTCAACCGGGTGAGCTTCGCGAGGCCATCAATGCGATGTGGACGACGCTGCTGAGCCAACCGACTATCGCACCGCGCGTGCGGCGTTCGACGTGTCGGCGGTTCATCATGCAGAAGTATCCGTATAGCGCGATCTACCAAGAAGAAGCAGATCGACTGGTCGTGGTCGCGTTTCCCCACCACCATCAGCGGTCGGGGTATTGGCGAAGTCGGTTGAAACAGCCTTGAGATTCACCGCACGAGATCCAGCACCATGCGTTCCCTGATAGCCCCCCTGGTCCTGTTCGCACTCGCCGCTTCGGCCTTCGGCCAGATGCCGGTTCCGCCGGCGAACGCGGTGGCCGTGGCCCCCGTGCCGGCACCTGCTCCCGCCCAGGCGACACCGTCGCTGAAAGTCGCGGTCTACCCGCCGGACATCAACCTCGAAACGGCCCGCGACAAGCAGACGTTCGTCGTGCAGGCCACCGAACCGTCCGGCCTCACCCGCGACGTGACCGCCCAGGCACAAGTCACGTTCGTGAACCCGGCCCTCGTCAAGCGCGACGGCTTCGCCATCACCCCCGTTGCCGACGGCACGACAGAAATGGTCGTGGCGTTCGCCGGGCAAACGGTCAAAGTGCCGGTGAAGGTTGCCAACGCGACGGCGGACCGGCCGATCAGTTTCAAACTCGACGTGATGCCCGTGTTCCTGCGGACCGGGTGTAACGTCGGCGGCTGTCATGGGGCGGCCCGCGGCAAGGACGGCTTCCGCCTCTCGCTGTTCGGCTTCGACCCGGACGGCGATCACTTCCGCCTCACCCGCGAACTCAACGGCCGCCGCATCAACCTCGCGAACCCGGCCGAGTCACTGCTGATCGAGAAGTCGATCGGTAAGGTGCCACACACCGGCGGCAAGAAGTTCGGCGAGGGCGACGAATACTATCAGGCCGTCATGCGGTGGCTCGAAGCCGACGCCCCGCTCGACCCGCCGACCGTCGCCAGCCCGGTCAGCATGGAAGTCTTCCCGCCGTCGGCGGTGCTCGACGGCAAGGGCGAGAAGCAACGGCTCGTCGTGCGGGCCAAGTACAGCGACGGCACCGACCGCGACGTGACCAGCCTCGCGCTCTTCCTGACGAACAACGAAGGATCTGCCAAGATCGACAACGACGGCAGCGTGACGGCCGGCGAGCGCGGCGAGGCGTTCGTCATGGCCCGGTTCGCGACGTTCACGATCGGCGTGCCGTTCATCACGCTGCCGAAGGGCTTGCAGTTCACCTGGGGCAAGCACGCCGAGAACAACTACGTCGATCAATTGGTGAACGCGAAGCTCAAGAAACTCCGCATCGAGCCGTCGCCGCTGTGCGACGACCAGGCGTTCGTCCGCCGCGTGTACCTCGACGTGATCGGGCTGCTGCCGACGCCCGACGAGTACGCCCGGTTCATGGTCAGCAGTCTGCCGAACAAGCGGGAGTTGCTGGTAGACGAACTGCTCGACCGCAAGGAGTTCGCCGAACTGTGGGTGCTGAAGTGGTCCGACCTGTTGCAAATCCGCAGCGGCGGAGACCAGGTCATCAGCCGCAAGGCGATGCTGCTCTACTACACCTGGCTGCAAGACAAGATCGCCCGCAACGTGCCGACGAACGAGTGGGTGAAGGAACTGCTCGGCGCGAACGGCGGCACATTCAAGAACCCGCCGACGAACTACTACCAGGTCGAGCGGGACATCATCAAGGTGACGGAGAACGTCGCCCAGGTGTTCATGGGCATGCGCATCCAGTGCGCCCAGTGTCACAACCACCCGTTCGACCGCTGGACGATGAACGACTACTACGGGTTCGCGTCGTTCTTCAGCCAGATCGGGCGGAAGCCGACCGACGACAACCGGGAACTGATCGTGTTCAACGCCGGCGGCGGCGAGATCAACCACCCGGTCCGCGGCCAGCCGATGAAGCCGAAGTTCCTCGGCGGCGCGGAACCGGACGTGGCCGGCAAGGACCGCCGCGTGGTGATGGCCGATTGGCTGGCGTCGCCGGAGAACCCGTACTTCGCCAAGAACCTGTCGAACATCGTGTGGGCGCACTTCCTCGGCCAGGGGATCATTAACGAGGTGGACGACGTCCGCATCAGCAACCCGGCCAGTAACCAAGAGTTGCTCGACGAGATGGGCAAGCGGTTCACCGGGTACAAGTATGACTTCAAGAAGCTCGTGAAGGACATCTGTACGAGCGCCGCCTACCAGCGGTCCACGCAATCGACACCGACGAACGCCGGCGACACGCGGAACTTCGCCCGCGCCGCCATCCGCCGCATTCGCGCGGAGACGCTGCTCGACTGCATCACCGAAGTGACCGGCACGAAGGACAAGTTCTCGGGCTTGCCGCAGGGCGCGCGAGCGGTGCAGATCGCAGACGGCAGCACTAGCACCTACTTCCTCAGCACGTTCGGCCGGGCGACCCGCGAGTCGGTCTGTTCGTGCGAGGTGCGCCTGGAGCCGACGTTGAGTCAAAGTTTACACCTGCTCAACGGCGACACCGTCGGGCCAAAGGTCGCGCAGGGCGGGCTGATCGCGAAGATGCTACAAGAGAAGAAGACGCACGGGCAGGTCATCGAGACGATCTACCTCCGCAGCCTGAGCCGGCCGCCCACGGAGGAGGAACGGTTGAACCTGGAAGCAATGATCAAGAACGGCAAGGACCCGCGAATGGCGTTGGAAGACGTGTTCTGGGCGGTGATGAACTCGCGGGAGTTCATGTTCAACCACTGACGGGCGTAAGCCCACCCACGGCCGTGGGTGGGCTTTGCGGATTTCCTTCTCTGAGACTGGCACCTGGGGTTTGACAGAATGCTCCGTTCGACCTTCACCTTGTTTGCCCTCACTTCGCTCGCGGCTCCGGCGTTCGCCGACGGGGCGAAGCCGACGTTCGACGAGGACGTGCTGCCGATCCTCAAGCAGCACTGCGTCAACTGCCACGGCAACGACAAGCAGAAGGGCGGCCTCAACGCGGCCACGTTCGCGGCCATGATGCAGGGCGGCGGGTCGGGCGAGGTCGTCGTGGCCGGCGACCCGAACAAGTCGCGGCTGTACACGCTCACCACGCACAGTGCCGAGCCGAAGATGCCGCCGAACGGGCAGAAGATTCCCGACAACCAGATCACGGTACTTCGCACGTGGATCGAACAGGGTGCCCGCGAGAACAGCGGCAGCAAGGCGATGGCCGTGAAGCCGAAGACCGACATCGGCCTGAAGTCCGTCACGAAGGGCCGGCCCGAAGGCCCGCCGCCGATGCCGTCGGCCGGGAAGTTGAAAGCCGATCCGCTGGCGAAAGCCCGCCGACCGGGGGCGGTACTGGCGATGGCGACTTCGCCGTGGGCACCACTCATCGCCGTCGGCGGCCAGAAGCAAGTCATCTTGCAACACGCCGATACCGGGGAATCGCTCGGCTTCCTGCCGTTCGAACACGGGCAAATCAACAGCCTCCAGTTCAGCCGCAACGGGAAACTGCTGCTCGCCGCCGGTGGTCGCGGCGGGCAGGCCGGCAAGGCGGTCCTGTTCAACGTCGAGACGGGCGACAAGATTACCGAAGTCGGCATCGAGTCCGATGCGCTACTAGCCGCCGACATCAGCCCCGATCAATCACTGATCGCCGTCGGCAGCCCGTCGAAGCTCATCCGCATTTACAGCACCGCCGACGGGTCGGTCGTCCGCGAGATCAAGAAGCACACCGACTGGGTGACGGCCGTCGAGTTCTCGCCGGACGGCGTGCTGCTCGCCACCGGCGACCGCAGCGGCGGCTTGTTCGTGTGGGAGGCGTTCACCGGCCGCGAATACTTCAGCCTCCGCGGGCACACGGCCATGATTACCGACGTGTCGTGGCGGGACGATTCCAACTGCCTCGCGAGTTGCAGCGAAGACGCCTCGATCCGCCTGTGGGAGATGGAGAACGGCGGCCAAATCCGCACCTGGAACGCCCACGGCGGCGGGGGTCGCGAGCGTGAAGTTCGGCCACGACGGCAAGCTCGCCTCCACCGGCCGCGACAAGGTCACGAAACTGTGGGACCAGAACGGCGGGCTGCAAAAGCAGTTCGAGGCGTTCGGCGACCTCGGGCTGAAGGTGGCGATCACCCACGACGGCGCGAAGGTCTTCGCCGGCGACTGGGCCGGCACCGTCAAGGGCTGGGCCGCAGCCGACGGCAAGGTACTCATCGCCGCCGACACGAACCCGAAGACCGTCGCCGAGCAGGTCGAGATCGCGAAAGTCGCGGTGGCCGCGGCCGAGGCGAAGGTCAAGCCGATGGCCGACGCCCTCGCGGCGGCGAAGGCGAACGTGGACAAGGCGAACGCCGAACTGGCACCGTTCCAGAAGGCGGTGACGGACGCCCAGAACGCCGCCAACACGGCGAAGGCCGTCGCCGATCAGGGCAAGGTTGCGGCAGACACCACCGCCGCCGGTGCCGCAAACGCGCAGACCGTCGCGGCCGCCAAACAGGTGACGGCCACCGCCCTCCAAGAAGCCGCGGCGAAGGTTCAGGCCGCTGCCACGGCTACGCCGGTGAACGGCGAGTTGAAGAATCAAGCGAAGAAGACGGCCGACATTGCGAAGGCCGCGACCGATGAACTCGCGGTGGCGAACAAAGCGGTGGCGGACGCCCAAATCGCGGCGAAGGCGGCGACCGACAAAGTGCCAGTTCTGCAAAAGGCGGCCATCGACGCGGCCGCGCCGATCACCCAAGCCCAGAAGGCGGTGGCCGATCAAACCGCCGCCCGCAAGCCGGTGTTCGACGCCCACGCGACGGCCACGGCCGGCCTGAACGCGGCCAACGCGGAGGTCGCCGCCGCGAAGGCGAAGCTCGACAAACTGACGACGAAGCCCGCGGCCGCCTCACCGCCCGCGCCGGCGCAAGTGACGGCCGCCCCGTCGCCGACGCCCGTGCAAGTGCCCGTCAAAAAGTGACCTTCGGAGCAGAATTTCGGCCGACAAAAACCCGGAATTTCTGCCCGGGCGCTGTCCCTTCGACAATGATGGTTATACTGAGAACCTCAAAACTATTTCACCCCGACGTGACGGTCAGAATCAGCATTTGAATTCAGGGGAAGGGCGAATAAAAGTGGCCCGAATTCCTACCAGCTCTCAACCTCTGAACTACACGTTGCAGTAGTCCCTGCGGTTGAACTGGTTTTCTCGCGTCGGACGGCCGAGCCGGCGCGTGCAAATCCCTCACGCCCAGATCTCTTCCTCTGGTCGTTCGAGCGGTGTTCAATCCCACGGATGCCTTGCCGAGGGGCTTGAGAATTGGGTCATTGGTTGCGAGACTCGTTGTTGGTCACGGTAGCGTGTTGGGCGACGGAAGCGGTCCTCTTTCACGGGCCGATCCCCCTCGAACACACCTGGAATCCCCTCGTTGGCATTGCCCTGGGGGGCCTCCTGACGGGCGGCCGTCGCCTGGGGCCGGCGATCCTGCTGGGGTTCTGGGGGGCACGACTGGCGGCCGTCGGTTCGTTCGACCCGGCAGACCTCTTCGGCCTCAAGACCGCGGTCTATTACACCCTGCAAGCCCTGATCGGGGCGATCCTCGTTCGCCAATTCTGTTCCCGCCCCCTCGCTCTGATCCGGTTCCGCGAGATCGTCTTCTTCCTGCTCATGAGCGGCCCGCTGTCGTGCCTGGTGGTCGCCTCCCTGCGGGCGGTCGGGGGCGAGTTCCCCACGGTGGACCCGATCACCGATTGGCTGCGGACTTGGGCGGGCGATGCCCTGGGCGGAATGCTCGTCACGCCCGTATCGTTGGCCCTCTTCGCGAGACCGCGGGATATCTGGCAGCCGCGGCTCCGCACAGTGGCCGTCCCCCTCGTGCTCATCGCGTGCGCCGTCACGGGCCTGCACCAACTCGGCCTCAAAGGCGATCAGAGCCGGACGGAGCGGCATCTCAAGCAAACCACGGACATACTCGCCGTCGACCTGGAGGCCGAGGGCCAACGCCTGGGCACGCTCTTGGGCATCTACCAGACCTGGATCGGCAGCAAAGTCGCCACGACGGCGGACCAGCAAGCCCTCGTCCGCGGCCGGGTGAAAGAGTTCCGGGCACTGTTCCCGGCGGCCGACGACCTGTTCGCCATTCCCGAAGAACGGCCCCCCCCCGAGTACCAGGACGCGATCCGTCGGGCGACGGAGGTGCGAGGCGTGGGGGCCGGCCCGATCCGGGGCCAGGCGTCCAGTCGGTTCGCCGTCGTCGTCCGCATGACGGTGTCCGCCCGACCTGAAGTCGCCGGGTACCTGGGCTGCTGGGTCGACCCGAAGCGACTGATCGAGGAAACCCGAGCGATCCAAAACCACCACCTCTCGGCCCTGCTGATCGAACCCACGACCGCCGCAGAAGACCTCGTGCCCGATCGGGCCAACTACCTGACCCGCAAGGTCACGTTTGCGAACCGCACCTGGCAACTCGTGGTGGCGGCCGACGCCGACTATCGGCAGACGCGGCCGATGCCCTACACCTGGCTCGCCCTCGGCATCTCGCTGATCGGCACGGTCCTCCTGGCATCGCTGCTGCTGTCGCTGACCGGGCAAACCGCCATCGTGCGGGCCGAAGTGGAACGAGCCGCCCGGGAACTCTCTGCGCTGCACCGGGAACGGGCGGCCGTGGAAGCGGCGTTGTACGAGGCCCGCCGCGACGCCGCCCTCGGCCGACTGGCGGGCGGGGTGGCGCACGAGTTCAACAACCTCTTCACCGGCATCCTCGGCCACGCCGCCCGCGCCCGAGAACTGTTGGTCGAGAGTCACCCCTCCCAGATGGAATTGCGGAAGGCCGAGCAGGCCGTCGCCCGGGCGAGTGAACTCTGTCAGCAGATCCTCGCGTTCACCGGCAAGGGCACGATCGTCCGACAACCGCTGCCCTTGCACGAGTTCCTCCCGACAGTGGCGGCCAACGTCCGGCCGCGACTCGCTTTCTCGCCGGAAATCGAAATCGTCCCGCCCCCGGCCCCCGTGGTTCTGGTGGCCGACGCCCTGCTCTTGCGGCGACTGGTGACGAACCTCCTGCTAAACGCCGCCGAGGCGTATTCCGGGCCGGGCGGCCGCATCGTCGTGCAGTACGGGTGTTCGCCCGACGACCTCGTCTGGCTGAGAGTCGAAGATTTCGGCACGGGGATGCCGCCGGACGTTCTGGCCGCGGCCTTCGACCCGTTCTTCTCGACGAAAGGCCCGGGCCGCGGCCTCGGCCTGTCGGCCGTGCGGGGCGTCGCGCACACGCACGGCGGCCTCGTAACGGTCGCGAGCGAGGTCGGCGTCGGCACGACCGTGTCCGTGCAACTCGTCAACAAGCCCCAGTCCGACCCGGCCTGCACCCCGCCGCCGTCGCGCGAACCGACGGTACCGCATTGGAGCGGGCTGTTTCTGCCGCCGGCGATTACGGACGGGCTGACACTGATCGTGGACGACGACGCGACCGTGCGGGAGTTGGCCGCCGCCACCCTCCGCGGGGCCGGGTGCGAAGTGCTCACGGCCGAGAACGGCGAAGAAGGATTGGACCTGTACCGCTGTCACGCCGACCGCGTGCGGCTCGTGGTGCTCGACCTGTTGATGCCGGTGATGGACGGCGGGACGACGCTCCAACGTCTGCGACAACTATCGGCCACGTTGCCGGTGATCGTGATGAGTGCGTACTCCGACCTCGACCTGTCCGAAGAGTTCGCGAGCGGCTCGCCGGTCGTGTTGTTGAACAAGCCGTTCCGCCCCACGGAACTCCTCAGCCTGGCAGCCGGGTTCTTCGCGGCGAAGGTGTGACCGAGAGGCGAGTCTTACGCCGCCACCTTTTCGCGCTCGCGGCGGACCACTTTCACCGGGCGTTTCAACTTTACCCCGTCGGCCAGCCGCAAGATCGCGGGCAGCAACACCAACGCCGCCACCATGCAGAATGTGACACCAAGTGCGAGCGCCAGGCCGAGGCTCGCCATGCCGCGGTGGCGGGCGAGGGTGAGCGTGCCGAAGCCGAGGACGGTCGTGAGCGCCGCCACCGTGATGCCCCGACCAGTCGCGGCACTCAGCCGGTAGAGGCGGCCGGGCAGGCGATCGGCGTAGTCGTGCAGGACGTGGACGCCGTTGTCCACGCCGACGCCGACGATCAGCGGCAGGGCGATCAGGTTCGCCGGGTTCAGGGGCACGCCCGCGAGGCCCATCACCCCGAGCGTGGCAACGATGCCGACGGCCAGCGGGAACAGGCCGAGCAACAACGACCGCAGGCTGCGGAGGTCGAGCCAGAGTACCGCAACGATCACCAACAGGGCGAGCAAGCCGGCCCGCTCGAAGCCGCCCTTCATCTGCCGCAGCCCTTCGAGCGTGCGGAACGACTTGCCCGTCGCGGCGGGGTCGGCGGTCGCCGCCGCCTTCGTGAACGCTTCGAGCTTGTCGAACTCCCACAGCGACTCGGCCGCGAACGCCCGCACCAGGAACTCGCCGTGGCGGCCGACGTACCGCTCGCGGAAGTTCTCCGGCAGGTCGTCGAGCGCGATCGGTTCGGCGTGGCTGACGGCCCGGAGTTCGTGCAGGTCGGCGAGCAGGTCGAGCCGCAGGCGGCGGTCGAACTCGCGCAGGCGATCGGCCGCACCGGGAGCGGTCAGGGCCACGGACAGTCGGTCCACGGCGGGGCCGCGGAGGTTCGTGAGCAGTTCGCGGATCACGTCCGGTTCGCTCGCCAGCGGGTCCGGGATCGTTTCCGGTAGGCCGACCAACCGCGCGTGAATGGCGGCCACGTGCGCGACCTTGTCCGCCTGCCCGTCCGGCACGAGCGAGGCCGCCTCGACCACCCGGCCGACGCCGGGCAGGGCTTCGTACTTCGCCTTCAAGGCCAGGGCTTCGTCCCGCGTCGCGGCGACGCTCATGGCGTCCCAGGTCGCGCCGGCCGCGTGGCCGATGAGTTCCTGCTCCCACGTCACGGAGTCGAGGCCACGGGCCTGCATGTTCAGCAGGTTCGCGTCGTACTTCACTGCGCCGCCGAAGGCCGCACACACCGCTACCGCGACGCCGCCGAGAGCGAGAACTAGCTTCGGCCGCGACGACAGCAGCGGAAGGAACGGGCGGCCGGTGGCGATGGGGATGATCGGCGCCTCAGCCCCGGCGTTCCGGTTCCGCCGTTCGACCAGCACCAGCGTCGCGGGCAGGAAGGTGAAGCACGCCGCGGCACACAACAGCACGCCGCAGCCGGCGATCCAGCCGAGTTCGGCGACAGCCTTGAAGTCCGCGAGCATCGTGGCGAAGAACGCCAGCGAGGTCGTCAGCGCCGCCGTCAGAATGCCCGGCCCGGCGTGGACGGCGGTTTCGCGGAGGGCGTCGAGAACGTCGCGGCCGTAGCGGCGTTCCTCGTCGTACCGGGCGACCCAGAGCACGCCGTAGTCACCCATGCCGATGATCATGACGGCGAACGTCGTCGAGAGAATGTTCAGGTGGCCGACGGTCAACGTGGCCCAGCCGAGCGCCCACGCGCTGCCGATGAGCAGCGTGCCGACGGTGAGCAGCGGGTACCGGAAGCCGCGGTAGACGACAAGGTACAGCACCGCCACGCCGAGCAGGGCCAGCCACGACGCGGACGTGGAGTCCTCGTCGGACGCGGCCATCTCGTCCGTTTCCAGCACCGGCAGGCCGGTCAGGCCGAGGTCGAGTTCCGGGAAGTCCTGCCGAACGTCGGCCAGGATCGACCGCGCGGCTTCGCAGGCTTGCTTCACCGGTGTGAACGATTCCGACTCCTTCACCGGCCGGGCCAGCACGAGTGCGAGGCGGCCGTCGGGCGTGAAGAAGTGCTGCGGCTCGCGGAGTTGCTCGGCCTGGTCGCGCGACCCGGCCACCGACCACGGGTTCCGGTAGTCGGCCGGGTTCTCCAGCGTTCGCGCCGCCGAATCGACCACGGCCGGCAGCGTCGCCATCAGGTCGCGGTCGGCCTGCGTCGGCTTCACGGCGTCCCGCGAGAACTTCGCTTGCGTCAGCAGGGCTTGTAGGGAGAGCGTTTGCCAGCCGATGGAACTGAACCGGCCGAGGAGCGGGTCCATGCCGTCGAGTCGGCGTTGGATCGTTTGAAGCTGATCGGGCGGCAGGAAGAACAGCGATCGGCCGTGGAGGCTCCGCAGGTCGACTTGGTGGAAGACGCGGTCGAAGAGTTTCGGCTGCCGTTGCAGTCGGTCGGCCACGGCGTCCGCGGCGGCCGTCATGCGGCGGCGGTCGGTGCCGCGGACGACGACGACGAGGTCGTCGTCATCGCCGAAGGCGTCGAGGTACTTTTGCCACCGCTTCTGGCACTCTTTCTCGGCCGAGATGAGGTCGTTCCGCTGCGTTTGGTACCGCATCTGTGTGGCCGACAGCCAGACGGCGGCCACGACGCTTACCCCGCACAAGGCGAGGACGAGCCACGGCACGCGGCCGACGCCGCCGACGAGAGCGGCAGTACCGCGGGCCAACCGGCCGGGAGTATCGGGTGTGGTCACAGGTCCGCGTCCGTGCGAAGGCATCTGGACGCGGGTTGTAAACGAATTCGGCGCGAGGCCGCAAGGTCAATCGGCGGCGGTCCGGGATGAACGTGCCGCCGTGGGCGAAGACCTTCCGGCGACCGGCTACCGGCCACTGACGTACTTGGCCATCGCCTTGGTGACCGGGTGTTCCGGGTGGCGGGTAACGGCCTCCTGGAGAAGTGCAGCCGCGGCCGGGCGGTGGTGCGTCTGCCCGCCGGTCGCGACCATCGCCCCGACGTCCGGGTGCAACATCAACGAGGCAATCTCGTTGTCGGCGTCCGACACCGGGTAGTCCACCCACACGCCCGCCTCGGCCCGCACGCCGAGCGGGACGCCGCGGTACTCCCAGGTGATGTCGAGCTTCAGCGTGTACTGCCCCGGCGTGCGGAACGTGAACCCCTTCGAACTGTAAAAGAGCGTCGTCTTCGCCGACCGTGCCTCGCCCGGCGCGAGATACTTAATACTGCCGGCGTCGCTAATGATGGCCGCCGGTGGTGCGGTCCGGGTGGCCCCGGTCGGCGTCACGACGGTGATGCGGGCGTGCAGGGCCTCGCGGCGGAGGTCGGTCGGCACGGGGATCGGCTTCCCCAGTTTGTTCGTCAGCTTCCAAGACACCGCCAACGGTTGGCCGAGCTTGACCCGTGGGGCCGACTCGATGGTCAGGGCCAACTGGTCGTCGTCCAGGAAGACGCGGTCGATGTCAGTCTGCGGCACGACCGTGTTGTGGCCGGTGCCGAAGGACATGCCGCCGGGCCGCACGACCGGGTCGGGGAAGTGGATCAGGTGGTGCCGGACGTGCTCGTTGAACCCGAGGCGGATATTGTCCGGGAAGACGCCGGCCGCGCCGGTCGTCGCGGTGCCCAACACGTCGGCCACGCTCGGCGACGTGGTCATGATCGAGTTGTCGGCCCCGGGTTCGCCGAAGCCGGTGATCTCTTGGTGCTGTTGGTTGAACCCGTGGCCGACTTCGTGACAGGCGCTCCGCATGAACGCCCGCGGCACGTCCCGCTGCTTCTTGTTCTCGGCCGTGCCGAAGTTGCTCGAATCGCCACTCGGGTAGCCGTCGTCGCTGAACGACGCGACCCCATCGCGGGGCACGCCGATGGTGTCGTACATGACGCCCCGGCCGCACCCCATCTTCGCCGGCACCATGAGCAGGTGCATCCACCACGTCTTGTCCAGGTCGGCCGACGGGCTGCGGTTGGCCAACATCACCGCGTGCAAATCGGCGGACGACCAGCAGTTGGTCGCGGTGACGCCGGCGGGGACCGGGATGGGTGTCGGGTTGCGAATGGTCGTCACGTTCCACCCGGCCGTGGCGAAGACGTTGGCGAAGTCCTCCGTGCCGCCGCCCGCGGCCGGGACTGGGTCCGGGACGACGGACCCGGCGAGGACGCCGATCTCGACCGTCGCCCGGCGGAAGAACGACGACACCCACCCGAGCGTGATCGTGCCGCGGTCCATGCCCCCCTGGGTGACGGTGCCGCTGAAGAACGGCCCGCTGAACCCGGCCGGCGGCGTCGCCTTCGTAAGAACCACCGTGAGCGTCCGCGACGGCGTGGCCGGGAACGACCCGTCGGACGACCCGGCCGGCGGTTGCGTGTAGGCGTACTCCTCGACCGTCATGGTGATGCGACACGGCATGAACAGGGGCACGGTCAACTTCGTCACCTTCCAGTACGAGGAATACTTGTTCCGCGGGTAGACGGGGATGTTGAGGCGGGTCGGAAAGGGGACGGGGATGGGGAACGGCAGCGGCGACTCGCCGTCGGCGTCGTGCGGCGCGGGTAGTGCGATCGATGGGAAGCGGTACAGGTCGCCGCTGACGGTCGTCCCCTCGCCGCCGTGTTTGTCCACCCGCAGGGTGCCGTGGAACTCGGCGATCCGGAACGTCGGCTGGAACGTGAGCCGGTAGCAGCCTTCCTTGAAATCGAGTTTGCAAGGCAGGCGGATGGGCGGCAGCGGAATCGGGATCGGCCCGCCGGGGAGGGGGACTGGTACGCCGGGGGGCAAAATCGGGTCGCCCTCGTCGGGGGTTCCCATGGCGAGTGGTTCGGCAACGGGGATGAATGTGTCTGCCCCGGTGACTTCGATGGGTTCGTCTCGCTCGTCGTGCATGTGTCGACTCCAGTGTGGGGATCGTAGCCGGAATAGGGGAAGTGCCTGCGGGTTCCGAAACTCGATCCGCCCTACGGTACGGCCGGTACGCGCCGCCAGATTCGCGAAGATGTTTGATCGCACAAACTAACAGGTAGTCGCGAGCAAACGGTCCGGCAGTGAGTCGTCGAGATGAGTCAGACGGTGGTATTAGGAAGGGCGTTCTTCGAGACAGAATATTGGAGCGGGTGCCGAGGGGGCTTCATCGAAGACCCCTCGGCACCCGCCATGAGCATTCACTGCCAAAGAGTTCGGCCACTGGTGAGGCGACCACCAAGCGGAACGAGGGCCTCGATCAGTGCCCCGCGATTTGTTTCTCGTAGTCGGCCTTCGACAGCAGGCTGTCGAGTGTCGTGCCGGGGGCGACTTTCACCTTGAACATCCAGCCCTCGCCGAACGGGTCGTTGTTCACCAGCGACAGGTCGGCCTTCCGCTTCGTCGCGGGGTCGTCGATCAGTTTCGTGTTCACTTCCACCACTTCGCCGGCGACCGGGGCGTTCACGCCGCTGGTCGACTTCACCGACTCGATCACGCCGGCTTCTTCACCGAGTTTCAGCACCTTGCCGACCTTCGGCAAGTCGAGGAACGTCGGCTCCGTCAGTTGCTCGACGGCGAACTGCGTGATGCCAACGGTGACGATGTCGCCGTCCAGCTTCGCCCACTCGTGGGTCGGCGCGTAGCGCAGGGCGTCCAAATCCATGTTCGCGGTCCTCACTTCTTGCGGGAATAGAACGGCAGGGGCACGACCGCCGCGGGGACGTGCGTGCCGCGAATGTCGACGAGCAACGGCGTGCCGGGGGCGGCGTGCCGCGGGGCGACGTAGCCCATCGCGATCGACTGGTCGAGCCACGGGACGAAACTGCCACTCGTCACGACGCCGACGGGCGTGGATTCGTCGGCGAGCAGCACGCACTCCTGGCGGGCCGCCCGCTTGCCTTCGAGCAACAAGCCGACGCGCTTCGGCCGGTGGCCCGCGGCTTCGCTCGCACTCTTCAGGGCGTCGCGGCCGATGAAGTCCTTGTTCAGCTTCACAGCCCAGTCGAGGCCGGCTTGCAACGGGTCGATCTTCTCGGTCAGTTCGTGGCCGTAGAGCGGCATGGCGGCTTCGAGGCGGAGCGTGTCCCGCGAGCCGAGGCCGCACGGTTTCACGCCGCGGGCGAGCATCGCGTCCCAAAGGGCGACGCCGAGTTCGTTCGGCACGGTGATTTCGAAGCCGTCCTCGCCGGTGTACCCGGTGCGGCTCACCACGCAGCCGCGA
Source organism: Limnoglobus roseus (assembly GCF_008254045.1). GTDB lineage: Bacteria > Planctomycetota > Planctomycetia > Gemmatales > Gemmataceae > Limnoglobus > Limnoglobus roseus. The sequence continues at coordinate 74,154 of NZ_CP042425.1, forward strand.
TCATGGTAGCGCGTCGGCAGGGCGAAGAAGTATTTCAGTTTCGACACGTCGTCGGGGAACAGTCCCGCGACGGCGTCGATCGCCTTCGGCCCCTGCACGGCGAGCATCACCGTGGACGGCGTTTCGTCCGTGATTTGCACGTCGCCGGTCGCGTGTTGCTTCAGCCAGGCGAGAATCTTGTCGTGGTTCGAGCCGTTCGCCACCATCGCGTAGCCGTAGGGCCAGCGGTAGACGATCACGTCGTCGAGGGTGCCACCGTCGGCGTTGCAGACGAGGCCGTAGCGGACCTGCATCTCCTTCATCGTCGCGACGCTGTTGGTGAAGACCTTCTCCAACAGCGCGGCCGCGTCGGTGCCGCCGAACGAGAAGCGGGCCATGTGGGACACGTCGAACATGCCGACGGCCGACCGCACGGCCTTGTGTTCTTCAATGATGCTGGCGTACTGCACCGGCATGTCCCAGCCCGCGAACGGGACCATGCGGGCGTGTTGCGCGACGTGCGCGTCGTAAAGGGCGGTGCGAAGGTTGGCCATGCGGTCATCTTCGGGAAACCGCGGGCGAAGGCAACGGCGATCAATTCTTGGAACCCAGAGCGGAAGCGACGGGGTGGAGAGACAGTCCCACCCACCCCGTCGCTTCCGCTCTGGGTTCCATAAGGTGCCGTCGTTAGCGAACCACGCCCTCGACATCCAAGATCAGCGACGAGGCGAGGTTGTTGTTGAAGTTCTTCTGGTCCTTGAAGGTCCAGACGACCTTCTTGTCGCGGGTCACTTCGATCAGTTGCGGGTTCTCTTTCCCAGCGTGGCAGTTGCCGATGACGACGTTGCCATTCGGGAGGGCTTGCACCGTCGTCACCCAGGCGAGCGTGATGCCGGGCAGATCCTTCTGATCGACCTGCCACACGACTTCGCCCTTCGGGTTCACTTCGAGGACACGGTTGTTGTTGCCGCCGCCGATGAGCGTGTTGCCGTTGGCCAACCGCACCGCGGAGAACAGGTTGATGCCGTGCCCTTCGGGGCCGTGCCCGCCGGACACCGGGCGGTTATTCAGGTCGATCTTGTACTCCCACACCACCTTGCCGGCGTCATCGTACTCCTTCACCGCCCCTTCGCCCTCGTGGGCCACGAGGTAGTGGCCATTGGCCAACTTCCGCACGCGGCGGGTGTCCCGGTGGGCGTCGGACTTCTTCACCTGAAGCGGCATCTCCTTGACGATCTTGCCGTCCGCGTTCACCTCGACGATCCGCGAGTTGCCGCCCTCGGAAACCATCGTGTTGCCGTCGGCCAGCCGTTGGAAGCTGTGAACCTCGATGCGGCCCTTGTACCCGTCCTTCGGCTTCGCCTCGTACTTCCAGACGATCTTCTTCTCTGGCGAAACCTCGACGACGGTGGTGCCCGACGTGTGCGTGAGGATGTTGCCGTTCGGCAGCAGTTGCAGATCGTGAACGTCGTGCTTGTTGGCGAACTCCCACTCGACATCGCCCTTCGCGTTGACGATGGCGATCTTGCCGGTGGCGTAGTCGGCCCCGAGGATGCGGTGCCCGACGGGGTCGGCCGCCGCGGCGAACGCCGGGGCGAGTAACAGCAGTGTGAGAGAGAGGAAGCGCGGCATGGTGAACCCTGCGGTGGTAGGATGTGTCCGGTGGGAATTCTACTTACCCGAGCCGGAGGTGGCCCACAATGACCGACGAAGACGCCTTCCTGCGGAAGTTACTCGACAACCCCGCCGACGACGTGGTGCGGCTGGTCTACGCCGACTGGCTGGAGGAACGCGATCGGGCCGCGAAGGCCGAGTTCCTGCGGTTGGAAGCCGTGGCAGAGCCGGACGCCAAGCGGCTTCAGGCACTGGCGGCTGACTTGGACACAAAGTGGCTGGCCGTGGTCAGCAAGCTCATGATTGAGCGGTGCGGTCAGCCGCGGCAGATTTGGGCGTTCCAGAGTAGAAGAATCACGGCGCACCTTCGACGTACTCAAACGAGCGAGGCACCTCCGCAGTTTGAGTTCGAGTGCCCGAAACGGTGGGAGAAGCTCAAATTCACCGCTAATCCGAAAGTCCGACACTGCGAAGGCTGCCGAGAACATGTGTTCTACTGTGATACGATTCAAGTTGCCCGTGCCCATGCTTTACGAGGGCGTTGCGTTGCAGTCGATCTGGGCATTATTCGCGAGAACGGGGACCTCGAACGGCCGCCAAGGAAGATGGGGAAGATGCTGCCGGAACAATATGAACGGAGAGCGGCTCATATGCAAGAGGCACAAAAGTTCGACCCCGTGTCCGAGAAGCGTGAGCGAGAGAAGCAGCCGCCCGAAGACTCCGTTTAGCTGCGACGCGGAGGCTCTGCGGTGCGGATCGCGGTAGAATGGCGGCATCCCAGGAGGATAATGCCGATGCCGATTCACGACTGGACGCGCGTCGATTCCGGGACGTTCCATGACTTCCACCAAGGTTGGTCAATCGAGGTTCGGAACGCCCTCAACCGCGGGGTACTGCCACCCGGCTATTTCGCGATGGCCGACCAGCGGGTGAGCGGGCCGGAACCGGACGTGGTGACATTTCAGACCCGCACACCTTCGCCTCCGCCGCCGGGCGGGGTAACGGTCCTAGACCGGCCGCCGCGTGTACGGCAGGTAGCGAAGTTCGAGAACGAACCGGCCGCCTACGCCCGCAAGGCGAACCGCATCGCCGTGCGACACAACCTCGGCCGCGTCGTGGCGATTATCGAGATCGTTTCCCCCGGCAACAAGGATAGCGTGAACGCCGTCCGGTCGTTCACCGGCAAAGTGGCCGAGTTCCTCCGCAACGGCGTTCACGTCGTCGTCATCGACGTGTTCCCACCGACAATCCGCGACCCCGACGGCATCCACCAGGCCATCTGGGACGAAATCGCCGGCCAGCCGTTCGAACCGCGGCCGGAAGGGAAAACTTTGACGGCCGCGTCGTATGATGCCGGCTATCCCCTGACAGCCTACGTCGAACCGCTCGCGGTCGGTGACGAGTTGCCGCCGCTGCCGCTGTTCATCCAACCGGGTGTGTACGTGCCGATGCCGCTGGAAGAGACGTACCGGGCATCATGGGATGTACTCCCGGAACCGATCCGCGCGTTAGTACAACCCCGCGTGAAATAGTCGCCCCGGCCGGCGGTCCCGGTTACACTGGCCTCATGCGACTCTCCGACCTCGCCATCAAGAACCCGGTGTTCGCCGTCGTTCTCGCGGCCGCGCTGCTCGTCTTCGGCTCCCTCGCGTACCGCAGCCTCGGCGTGAGCCAGTTCCCGGAACTCGACTTCCCCGTCGTCAGCATCACCACGTACTACGACTCCGCCTCGCCGGACATCATGGACCACGATGTGACCGACGTGATCGAAGACGCCGTGTCGCAGGTCGAGGGCATCGACTACGTGCAGTCGCAAAGTTCCTACGGCGTCAGTTCCGTCACCGTGTACTTCCGCCTCGACAAGAACGTGGACGTGTGCATGCAGGACGTGCGGAACGCCGTGTCGGCCGCGGCCGGGCGGTTGCCGACAGAGATCGACCCGCCGGTGATTTCGAAGTTGAACTTTAACAAGTTCCCCGTCATCTGGCTCGGCGTCCACGGCAAGAAGCCGTTGAAGGCACTGAACGAGTTTGTGGACACGAAACTCAAGAAAGAGGTGCAGACCGTCAACGGCTGCGGCGGCGTGATGTTCGGCGGTCTGCGGCAGCGGACCATGCGCGTCTGGCTCGACCGCGACAAACTCCGCGGGCGGAACCAGGACGCGCTCGACGCTTTCCAGGCGATTCGCGACCAGCACGTCGAGATGCCGGCCGGGTATCTGGACGGTAGCAAGCGCGAGTCGGACGTGCGCACGATGGGCGAGGCGAAGACCGCCGGCGAGTTCGGCGACCTGACGATGATGAACGCGAAGGGCCAACTCGTCAACCTCACCGAGTACGGCACCATCGAAGACGGCATGGCCGACAAGCGGTCGTTCGCCCGGTACAACCGCGAGCCGACCGTCGGCGTCGGCGTCATGCGGGCCACCGGCGCGAACGTCGTGCAGGTCTGCGAAGAGGTGAAGGCGAAGCTGCCCGCGTTGCAGAAGCTCGCCGCGCAAGAGGGGATCGAGGTCAGCGTCTCGACCGACTTCTCGCTGTTCATCAAGGACGACATCGAGGAAGTGAAGGAAGCCCTCGTCCTCGGCGTGGCCCTGACCGCGTTCGTGACGTTCATCTTCCTCGGCAGTTTCGGCACGACGATGAACGTCTGCGTGGCCATTCCCACGTCGCTCATCGGCACGTTCATCGCCATCAAGGTGCTCGGCTTCACCGTCAACTTCATGACGCTGCTCGCCCTGTCGCTGTCGGTCGGCGTGGTCGTCGATGACGCGATCCTGGTGTTGGAGAATATCTACCGCCGGATGGAACTCGGCGAGAAGCGGCGGGCGGCGGCCATTAACGGCGCGCGGGAGATCAGCTTCGCCGCGATCGCCGCCACGCTGTCGATCGTGGCGATCTTCCTGCCGGTCGCGTTCATGCAAGGCTCGATTGGGGCGTTCTTCTACCAGTTCGGCATCACCGTGACGGTCTCGGTCCTCTTGTCTCTCGTGATCGCTTTGACCGTGACGCCGATGTTGTGCTCGCTGTTCCTCACGGTGAAGCACCCCGGCCAGCCGGAACCGCGCCGAGCCTTGATCTGGCGCGTTCTCGGTTTCCCCTTCCGACTGCTCACCCTGCTGGTCGTGTGGCCGACGAACAAACTGCTCGACCTGTCGTCGTTCATCTACTTGCGTGTCCTGCGGTTCGCCCTCTGGTTCCCGTGGCCGTGGCTGGTCGCCGGCGGCCTCATTGCGGCGGCGGCCGGCGTGTTCGTCGTCGGCTCCCCCCGGTTGGGCGTGCGGCCGATCGGCCGCGAACTCGTGCCGAGCGAGGACCAGAATCGGTTCGTCGTGAACGTGATCTGCCCGATCAGCACGAACATCGAGTACGTCGAAGAAGTCGCGGGCAAGGCCGAGGCGCTCATCGCGGACATCAAAGACCCCGAGAGCGGTGAAGACATCATCGCGTCGCTGTTCTGCACGATCTCCTTCCGGCCGGGGTCGCTCGTCACCGAGGGGACGATCTTCGTCCGGCTGGTGCCGTCGTCGGACCGATCGCTGACGCAGACCGACGTGATGAACGAAGTCCGTAAGCGGCTCAGCGGGGTGGCCGGGATGCGGCCGGTAGTGCTGGACCTGTCCACACAGGGGTTCACGCCGACACGCGGGTTCCCGGTCAACTTCGCCGTGCAGGGGTCGGACTTCGACACGATCACGCAGTTATCCGAGCGCATCCGGTTGAAGATGATTGAGAGCGGCGTGGTGACGGACGTGAACACCGACTTCCGCCCGGGGATGCAAGAAGTGCAGATCATCCCGGACCGCGAGAAGGCGGCGGCCCGCAACGTGTCGATGCGGCGGCTGGCGTTCGTGCTGGCCGTCGGCACCGGCGGCTTCCGCGACGGTCGGTTCACCCCGGTCGCCGTCGGCTCCACGGCCCGGCGGTACGACGTGCGACTGCGGTACCAGGAAAGTCAGCGGTCGGCCCCGGACGCCATCCTCGACGACTTCGTCAAGAACGAGGACGGCAAGCTCATCCCGCTCCGCGACGTGACAACGGTGAAGGTCATTTCCACGCTGCCGACGGTCCACCGCTACAACCACCAGCGGAAGGTCGAACTCACCGCGAACATGGCCCCCGGCACGTCGCAGGGCGAGGCGATTTCCCGCAGCCTCCAGATCGCGGAGCAAGTGCGGGACGAGATGGGCCTGAGCGAGAACTACCGCTTCGTGCCGCTCGGCAACGCCTCGGCGATGGCCACCACGATGTCCTCGATGTGGGGCTGCCTCACCCTCGGCTTCGTGTTCGCGTACATGATCCTCGGCGTGCAGTTCAAGTCGTTCGTCCACCCGCTCACGGTGCTGCTCGCCGTACCGTTCGGCGTGACCGGGGCACTGGCCACGCTGTGGTGGTACGGCGACACGCTGAACATGATGAGCATGATCGGCCTGGTGCTGCTCGCGGGGCTGGTGAAGAAGAACTCGATCGTGCTGGTGGACTACGCGAACCAACTCCGCAGGCGGAAGGGCGTGTCGCCGGCCGCGGCGATGCTGGAAGCCGGCCGCGTGCGCCTGCGGCCGATCCTGATGACCTCGATCGCCACCATCGTCGGCGCGATCCCGCTCGCCATCGGCGTGAGTGCCGGTTCGGAGACGCGGGCCCCGCTCGCCCGCAGCATCATCGGCGGCAGCATCCTCGCGACGCTGGTGACGCTGATCGTGGTGCCGGTGTTCTACTGCGTGTTCGAGCGGTTCATGACTTGGCTGGCGCGGCAGTACAAAGCCGAAAGCCCAGGCACGGCCGTGCCTGGGCTTTGAGCGTCTTTTCCAATCGCGATTAGTTTCCGACGGGTTCGCGGTATTCCACCGCCTGCACCGGGTTCTGCGGCGGCGTCTGCGGCTGACCGCTGAACGATGCGAGCCACTCCTGGGCCGGCGTGTACGTCGGGTCGGCCTTCACCGCCAGTTGCAGTTGTTGGTGGGCCAATTCCGGCCGGTCCATGTCCTGCAACAGCTTTGCCATCGTGAAGCGGGCCTCCGCCTCCGACGTCACCCGGGCCAGCGTGTCGAAGCCCTTCTCCAAGTCGCCACTGCGGGCGGTGAGAATGCCGAGCGTCTTCTGGTAGCGGCGGTTCTCCGGGTCGCCGGAGAGTGCCCGCTGGCACGCCGCCATGCCGCCGGTCCAATCTTCGAAGCGGGCGTGCGTGAGGGCCAACTCGTAGGCCGTCTTGTGGTCGTCCGGGTGGTGTTTGAGAAGCGTTTGGAGGGTGCCGACGGCCCGCTCGCGGTCGCCGAGGCGGGTGTAGAGCCGCGCGAGGCCGAGGAGGGCGTCCTTGTTCTTCGGGTCGGCTTCGAGGGCCTTCTGGAACTTCATCCGGGCCTCGTCGGTCATCCGGTCGAGGTTCGGATTGACCTGCCCGTCTTGCTGGAAATCGAAGGCCGCACCGACCTGCGCGTTCGCCAGGGCGGCGATGGTGTCCGGCTTGATCGGCCCCTTCTTCTTGCCGCTGTCAACGACGGCGTCGGCCGGCTGGAACTTCGGCGCGGTCGCGCCGGGCGGCTTCGTCGCGAACATGCGCGAGACGGCGTTCCCGCCGCCGGCGGCCGGCGGGGGCGTCACCCCGGACGTGAGGTCTTTTTTGCCCGTCCCGCTACACCCCACGCCGGCGGTTAGAAGTGACGCGACCGCCCAAGTTTTCCACCGTCGGCCATCCATGACTTGTCCTCACGCCGTGCCGGCCGCCGGACTTGAGGAATTCGTTACTGGAATTCCGCGATGAAGCTGTTGGCCGCCTCAATCATCAAGTCGCGCGTCAGGTGCACGGGTTGCCGTCTGTATCGGCAGATCGACTGCACGATTTCCAGCAAATCGCGACAATCGCTCGCCCGCGGCGCACGGCCCTTGTTGTAGTACCGCTCGTACAGGTACTCGACGGCCGGCTGCTCGTAGTTCATGCCGAGCTTCTTGCACACGCCGGCGAAGATCTTCTGGTACACGTCCTGCGTCGGCGCGTTGATGCCGACCTTGTGCCGAATCCGCCGCAGGAAGGCGTCGTCCACGAGTGCCTTCGGGTCGAGGTTCGTACTGAAGATGATGAGCTGCTCGAACGGCACCTGGATCTTCTTGCCGCTGGCCAGCGTGAGGAAGTCGTGCCGGTCTTCGAGCGGCAGAATCCACCGGTTGAGCAGTTCCTTCGGGCTGCACAACTGCCGGCCGAAGTCGTCGATCAGGAACACGCCGCCGTTGGCCTTAAAGTGAATCGGGGCCTGGTAGAAGTTCGACTCCTTGTTGTACCGCAGGTCGAGCATTTCCAGGTTGAGTTCGCCCCCGGTCACAATGACCGGCCGGCGGATGCGGACCCACCGCTGGTCAGCCGAGCCGGTGTTCAACAGTCGTCGCACGGCGGCATCCGCCTCGTCGCCGAACTCCTGCGGCGTGTCGTCGGCCACGTGCAACGACGGGTCGTACACGGTGACAATGTTGCCGTCGCTCACGAAGGCGTAGGGCACGAAGATCGACCCACCGGCGGTGTTCATGAACTCGCCGATGCTGCGGGCCATCGCGGTCTTCCCGTTGCCCGGGGGGCCGTAGATGAACACCGACCGGCCGCTGATGATCGCGGGGCCGATGGCGTTGAACATGTCTTCTTTCAGCACGAGGTGGCTGAACGGCTGCCGCAGGGCTTCCGGGTAGCACTGCAGGCCGGTGACGGCCTGCCGGTAGCACTGTTCCACGTAGTCCTCGATCGGCACCGGCGCGGGGCCGATGTACGCGCACTGTTTCGTCGCCTCCGCGGCCCGGTTGCGGCCGAGGTCGGTCAGGCTGAACCGGTAACTCACGTCGCCGACGAGGTCACCGCCGTCGATCTGGAAGAGCTTTTCGTCCTTCAGCCACCGCAGCGTTTCGCGGATGATCTTGAACGGCAGGCACAGGAACGTGGCCAGGTCGCGGCCGACCATCGGCCCCTTGGCGTAGACCGTCCGCATGAGCATGTCGCCGAGGAACGACTGCGTCAGCCCACACTCCTTGAGCGAATCCGGCGCGACCGGCACTTCCGGCGTCGGGTTGGACGATTCCCAATCGATCACGGGCGGGCGAAGGGTGGTGGTCATCGGAGTTGTCTCGTCTCAGTGAGGGGTGTTCGGGACCAGTGCGGAATTCGGAACGCGGAATGAAAACCAAGAGCCGGGCTGCGGGCGGTCTTTAGTTCCGCATTCCGCATTCTGTGCTCCGAATTGACGTCACTTCTTCCACTTGCCGCGAGTGATGATGAAGAGGGCGATGGCACCGGTGCCGACGACGACCATCGTGATGGTGCTCTGACTCTTGAGCGAGCCGCCCCAGTAATCGGCGAAGCCGTCCCAGTACTTGTGGAGAACGCTTTTTTGCGCGAAGAGGGGTTCGGCCGCCGCCAGCGGCGGGGCGGCCAGCACGAAAAGGGCCGCCACGGCGAATGTCTGCTTCCAGAGGCGAGTCATGGTGTGTCTCACGGTGTCGGATCGACCGGTGCGAGGTCTGCAACCGAACTCTAGTTCCATCTCCGTCTCAAAGTCGGCGGCCGGGCGGAAAAAAACAAAACAACCAGGCAGGGTGGCCCGCACTCGTGTGGGGCCACCCTGCCTGGCGGAACGGTCCGTGCTGTACGGCCGGTCTTACCGATATCCGCTCCCACTACCGCCGCCCCCGGAGGAGCTGCCGCCGCCGGAAGAACCGCCGCTACCGGAGGAACCGCCGCCGCTACCGCTCGTGCTGCTACCGCTGGTGCCGGTGTTCCCGGCGCCGCCACCACCGCCGCCCTGGCCGTTGATGCTCGCTCCGTACTGGAGTTGCAGGCCGCGGACGGCGTTCCCCAGGAACTGGGCCGGGAAGCTCACGTCACCCGGATCGTGGACGACGACTTCGTAGGGCATCGGGTTGGACGCCGTTTGGGCCGAGAGGTACTTCAGGATCGCGTTGCCGCGGCGCTGGTCGAGGTCGCGACGGCTGTCGGCGTACTTCTCGGGCGCGTTCGGGTCGAACCCGCCGTCGCGGGCCGTTTGCAGGTAGATCTTGCCGTCCTCGCTGCCGCGCTTCCGCGACAGGTAGTCGAGTCGCTCGATCCCGGCCGGGGAGAGCTTGTCCGAGTCCTTCTCGAAGTGGTAGTTCCACACCGTGTGGTCGAGGTACGCGCCGTTCTGCGCCTGCACCTGGAACGGGGCCAGCGTTTCCTGCCGGGCCACGTGGTTGTACCGTTCCGGCCACGACGGGTCGACCGCGTTGCGGTACCGCTCGCCGAGCGGTGGGCGGTTGCCCGCACACCCCGTCCCGGCGACTGTGCCCGCGGCCACCGCCGCCACGAACGCCATCCGGTAGATTCGTTTCATCACATTCCTCCTTGAACAACCGTCGGGCGTCCTGCCCGGTGTTGGAAAGTCTCGAAACTCGTCTGGGCGAACGGGCGAGGAAACCCCATCCCGTTCGTGTCACCCCTTCACCCCTTCACCGCCCCACCTCGTCGCGGCTCAGCCGCCGCCGCCGACGCCCTTCAGGATCAAGTTCTGGTAGATCTGGATGGCCGCCGGGCCGACCAGGACCACGAACACGGAGGGGAAGATGAACAGCACGAGCGGGAAGATCAGCTTCACCGCGGTCTTCGCTGCCTTCTCTTCGGCAATTTGCCGCCGCTTTGTTCGCATCGAATCCGACTGAACTCGCAATGCCTGGGCGATACTCGACCCGAACCGGTCGGCTTGAATCAAAATCGCCGCCAGCGCCCGCACGTCGTCCACGCCGGTCCGCACGCCGAGGTCGTGGAGCACCTCACGCCGCGGGCGGCCCATCTGTAACTGCAGGTTGGCCAGCGCGAGTTCTTCGGTAATCACCTTCGCGTGGCCCTTCATTTCTTCCGTCACCTTCCGCATCGCCGCGTCCAGACCCAGGCCCGATTCGACGCACACCACGAGCAAGTCGAGCGCGTCCGGCAGGGTGATGAAAATCTCCTTCTGGCGAGCGCTCTTCAGGAAGGCCAGCACGAGCATCGGCAGGTAGAAGCCGATGCCGGTGATCGCCACCACGTACTGGATGGCCTTGAGGTTGATGCCCATCGTCATGAAGAAGAACAGGGCGGACGGCACGGCGAACAGGGCCAGGCACGCGACCCGCATCCCCTGGTAGACGGCCGGGGCACTCTCGTGGCGGAAGCCGGCGTTGGCCAGTTTCACCTTGAGGCCGTTCTTCTCCAGGTCCGACTGCGGCTCCATCGCCGCCCCGAACTTGGACAGTTGGTCCTTCAACCCCTTGAATCGGTTCTTCGACTCCTTGTCGTTCATCTCGAGTTCGGCCAGCGACTTCGGCCGGCCGATGCGCTCGAGCCGTTCCTCGGCCTGACTGTTCCGTTGCGAAATCAGGGACAGCAGCCAGAAGGTGCCGGCCATGATGGCGAAGAACACCAGCACGGGCGAGGCGTCCCCCAGGGTAAACATTGCCAGCAATTCCACGGTGAGGCTCCAGGTGTCAGGGGTCAGAGGTCAGGGGTCAGGCATCATCACTTGAGCGGGATCGCAGGTCTTGACCCTGGTTCCCGACTCCTGATTCCTGACTCCTGCTGACTAAACTTTGATGTCCACAATCTTCTTGATGACGAACGCCCCCACGATCAGGCCGATCAGGGCACCGATCGACATCTTGATGCCGAGGGGTTCGGTCCAGAGCAGTTTTTCGTAGTCCGGCTTCATGAACAGCATCAGGAAGAACAAGCCGATCGGCAGGGCAATCAGCACCACGCCGGACAGCCGGCCTTCGGCCGAGAGGGCCTTCACCTGGCCAAGAATCTTGTACCGCTCCCGGATGACGTAGCCGATCCGGTCGAGAATTTCCGCCAAGTCACCACCGGTCTGCCGTTGGATGGCGACGCTGGTGATGAAGAACCGCAGGTCGAGGTTCGGCACGCGGTCGGTCATGTTCTTGAGCGCGTCTTCGAGCTGGATGCCGAGGTTCTGTTCCTCGTAGACGCGGTTAAATTCCTTGGCGATCGGGGCCTGCATTTCCTCGGCAACCACGTGCAGGCCGGCGGCCAGCGAGTGGCCGGCCCGGAGGGCACGGGCGGTCAGCTCCAGGGCGTCCGGCAGTTGAGCGGCGAACCGGTTCAGGCGGCTCTTCCGCTTGAACGACAGCCACAGGAACGGCAGCGGGAACGTCAGGAGGAACATCACCGGGGCGACGTAGATGTTCACCATCCAGATCGCCATGACCGAGGACACGAACCCGACGCCGAGGCCGATGCCGAACAGGGCACTCGGCTTGATGTTCGCGTCGGCCTGCTCCACCATCTTCGTGACGTTGAAGAATTCCGGTGTCAATTTGTCAAAGACCGTCTTTCGGTCGCCGACCGTCATCAGCGCCTGCTTCAAGAGCAGGTCGGCGGACGACTCCTTGCGGCTGCCGCGGCCGACGAGCATGTCGAGCCGTTCGGTCGCCCGGCCGTCGTCGCGGCCGGTGAAGGCCAGCATCACGGCCAACACCGCCCCGATCACGAGGGCACCAATTAACACCGACAAAACAAGCGGACTCATGGGGGTATACCTGGGAGCGTGTGTCGCCCGCGGCTCGGCCCACGCGAGGCCGTTTCTCCTCCCTGAGTGAGCGGGCCGTTCGGTCGCCGCTCGGTGGTCCGCGATCCGTCCGTGGTCGCAGTACAGTTTCGTCGTTTCGTCGCCGTCTCGATCAGTCGCGGAGCAGAACCCGCTCGGCGAACATGTTGCTCGGCAACTTCACGCCCTTCTGTTCCAGCCGCGGCACGAAGGAGGGCCGCACGCCGGTCGCCTCGAACTGCCCGAACGCCCGACCGTTCTGGTCGATGCCGAGCTGCCGGTAGCGGAAGATTTCCTGCATGATGATCACGTCCTGTTCCATGTTGTTCACTTCCGTGATGCTCGTGATCTTCCGCGGGCCGCCTTGCAGACGGTTGGCCTGAATGATCAAGTCCACGGCGGCGGAAATCTGCTGCCGCATGGCCTTGATCGGCAGTTCGATCCCGCCCATCATGATCATCGTTTCGAGCCGGCTCAGGCCTTCCCGCGGCGTGTTCGCGTGGAGCGTGGTCATCGACCCGCTGTGGCCGGTGTTCATGGCCTGGAGCATGTCGAGCGTTTCACCGCCCCGACACTCCCCGATGATGATCCGCTCGGGCCGCATCCGCAGGGCGTTCTTCACGCAGTCGCGGGTGGTGACGGCCCCCTTGCCTTCGATGTTCGCCGGCCGCGTTTCCAGCCGGACCACGTGTTCCTGTTGCAGTTGCAGTTCGGCCGCGTCCTCGATCGTGATCACCCGCTCGTCGGCCGGGATGAAGCTCGACAGCGTGTTGAGCAGCGTCGTCTTACCGCAACCCGTACCGCCGCTGATGACCACGTTCAGGCGGGCCTTGATGCACGCCTCTAGGAGCATCGCGATTTCCGGCGTGAACGCCTTGTAGTTCAGCAGGTCTTCCAGCTTCAGCGGGTTCGAGCCGAAGCGGCGAATGCTGAGGCTCGCCCCGTCGAGCGAGATCGGCGCGATGACCGCGTTCACCCGCGAGCCGTCCGGCAGGCGGGCGTCCACCATCGGGTTCGTTTCGTCCACCCGCCGGCCGATCTTCGACACGATCCGGTCGATGATCTGCATCAGGTGGTCGTTGTCGCGGAAGACCACGTCGGTCTTTTCCAGTTTCCCGCGGCGTTCGACGTAAATCTTCTTCGGACCGTTGACCAGGATGTCGCTGATCGTCGGGTCCTTCAGCAGCACTTCCAGCGGGCCAAAGCCGAGCGTTTCGTCGAGGACTTCCTCGATCAACTTCTCACGCTCGATCCGGTTGAGCAGCGGGTTCTCGGTATCGCACAGGTGCTCGATGACCTTGCGGATGTCCTTCCGCATCGCGTCGCTGGACAGGTCCTTGATCCGGCTGAAGTCGAGCCGCTCGACCAGCTTGCTGTGGATCTGCCGCTTCAACTCTTCCAGGTTCTTGCCACCGCTGCTGCCGTTCGAGCCGCCAAAGCTCGGGCTGGACAGCCGGCTCAGCCCGGACAGACCGCTATTGCTCTGCCCGCTGAGGCTATTGAGTTTCGAGATACCTTGCTGCAACCGCGACATCGTTGTTCCTCAGGGTGCGTCAATTTCGTCGTGCCGGTGTTACTTCTTACCGAACGAGAACCAGCCCTTTTTGCTGTCCTTGTCGCCCGGGGCACCGGCCATCGCCTTGCCGCTCAAGGTTTGAGCGAGGCCGTGGAGGTTCTGCTGAATCTTGCTCTTCGGGGCGTGCTTCACCAACGGTTGGCCGGCCACGCGGGCGGCGATCACCGACTTCGAATCGTTCGGGATCTGCCAGTAAATCGGCCGGCCGATTACTTCCTCGGCCTTCTTCAAGCTGATGCCTTCCTCGACCGACTCGGCCCCGACGCGGTTGACGATGATCTTCACGCGGTCGCCGCGGGCGTCGTCCGGGTTGTTCAACAGGTGGTTCAGCCGCACGACGTTCCGCAGGCTGCCCAACTCCAACTGCGCGACGAGCAAAATCTGGTCGGCCAGTTCTAGGCCCATCAGGTCGGTCGGCAGGAACGACTTGCTCAGGTCGAGGATCAGGTGCGTGTAGCTGATCTTGAGCAGGTTCACGATCCGCTCGACGTGGGCCTCGTGAATCTGGCTCATGTCCTGGATTTCCAGCGGGTGCCGGAGGATCGACAGGCCGGTCGCCTCGTGCTTGACGAGCGCCCGCTTGAGGTAGTTCATGTCCAGCCGCTGGATGTTCCGGGCCACGTCGGCGATGGAGATATTCTCCATGCCCTGGACTTCGACGGCGATGTCGGCGTCGCCGAGGGCCAGGTCGAGGTCGATCAGGGCGACGGCGTTGTCCGGGTCGTTGGCCAGCGTGGCGGCGAGGTTGACCGCGAGCGTCGTCGTCCCCACGCCACCGCGGGAGCCGAGGACGGCGATCACCGTGGCCGGGCCGCCCTGCTTGGGCATGAGGGCGGAATTGCTGGCACTCGATGCGTTCGTGTCTTGCAGGCCGCCGGCGTCGCCCACCGCCCGCCGCAGGGCGGACAGCAGGTCTTCGAGTTCGACCGGCTCGGTCAGGAAATACTTGGCGCCCTTTTGCAGGGAGAGGAGAAGAGCCTGGTGGTTTTTGCTGATCGTCAGGATGGCCAGTTTCGGGTGCTCGGCCGCCAACTGTTGTATCGTGTGCAGGGCGCGTTGCTGGTCGCCGTCGAGCGAGACGATGGCCAGGTCGGGCGTCGACTGGCGGATGACGTCCCCGAAATACTCGTAGCGGTTACTTTCCGACTCCATCCACACGAAGTCCACGCTGAGCAGCAGGGCGCGGAGCGATTCGCGGGAGGATTCGGTCGGGTCAACGATACAAACTTTGAGCATGACGGCGTTACCGCAAAACCAGGGATCGTCGCACGAACCAATTCTCGAACCCGGCCACCGGCACGGGGTCGGCCCCGGTCAATCCGGGGCCGACGGGGTCACAACTTCTCGCCGTTACGGCTTCTTCTCGTCGATCGGCGGCAGTGGCGTCGTCGATTCCGGGAGGATCGGCGGGACCATGACCGGGGCGGCCGCGGGGGCCACGTCCGGCAGGGGGGTCACCCCGATCGTCGGGATCGTTTCCGTCGGGGCCAGGCCCGCCGCGGGTACTTCTGGGGTGGGCAGGGTCGTCCCGCCCACGTTCACCACCGGGGCCTCGGGCGTCAGCGTCACCGGGGCCGAGATCGTCGGCTTCGGGTTGGCCGACACCGTACGGGGCAAGGTCGTCGGCACGCCCCCCGGGGCACACCCCGTCGGGCCACAGCCCGTCGTCAGAACGCCCGTCGCCGTGTTGCAGCCGACGCCGCCGTTGCAGATGTTCCCCTTCGCCGGGAACGTCCCGTAGGTCGGGTCACACTTGTACGCCGCGTTGTAGCACCGGCCGTTCCACACCTGCCGTTGGCCCCGCGGGGCTTCCAGCAGCCCTTCCAAGAATAGTTCATAATCGTCGGGGCTGCGGGTTTCCCGGCCCGGAAGGCGGCGGGGAACTTGCGTGCAGTCCAGGGCGTCCACCAGTCGCGGCGTCACCAGGACGATCAACTCGGTTTCCCGCTCGTCGTGGCTGATCCGGCTGAACGCCGTGCCGATGAACGGCAGGTCGCCGATGAACGGCACCTTCACGTTCGTGGCCTGGGTGCTGGTTTCCAGCAGCCCGCCGATGGCGAACGTCTGGCCCGATTCGAGCACCACGGTCGCCCGGGTGGACTGTTCCGTGAAGCCGGGGGAGAAGCCGGCCGACGTCTGAATCCCGAACCCGTCGTTCCGCGCCCGGATGGACGGGGACACTTCGAGGTAAATCTTCCCGTCGCCGTACACGATCGGCAGCACTTCGAGCGACGTGCCGACCTGTTCCAGTTGGACGCTGATGCTGCCGAGGCCGCCCCCGGTCGCACTCAACACCGCCTGCTGCCCGCCGGACCGGATGACCGCCGGCCGACCGGACTGCGTCGTCACCTTCGGTTCAGAGAGGATCTTCGAGAGACCTTCCGACCGCAGGGCCCGCAGGGCGACGAACAACTGCGACGAGACCACGCCGATCCGCAGGTTCGCGTCCGGGGAGATCGTCGCGTTCGAGATCCCCGCGAACCCAGAGGTTTGCGTCGAGATCAGGCTGCTGAGCAGGCTGGCGAACGACCCCGAGTTCCCGTTGACGAAGAAGTCCGCCCCGCGGGTACGCAGTTCACTGCGGTTCACCTGCGCGACCACGACCTCGATCATCACGTGCTGCGGGCCGCCCACCTGGATCGCGTTGATGACGCTGTTGGCGCTGTTGGTCCCGGTCCCGCCCGTCGCCCCTTGCGTGATCCGCGCGATGATGTCCGCGTCCGACGGCTTGTTCACGTAGCCCGTCAGGATGATGCCGCTGCCGACGCCGGGGAGGACGTCCACACTAGCCGTTGGCACCGCCCGCGAGATCACCTTCTTGAGCAGTTCGTAGTCCGGCTGGACCACGACCTCGTATTCGACCCGGCTGTTGTTCGACAGCGCGAAGGTGATGCGGGTCACGCCACTGTTCACGCCAACGAGTAGGACGGCGTCCGGGTCGTCACCACTGGGCCGCGTCTGCAAAATCTGGTCGTTGGCGACGATCGTGCCGCTCACGGTCACGCCGGCCGGCAACTTCGGCTTGAACTCGACCAGCCCGCCGAGGGGCACGAGCAGTTCCCCGCTCTTGCCGATGCGGACCTTGGCCGGTTTGCCGAGGGCGGCGTCCTTGGCCGCGGGTTGGGACTTCGCCGGGACTTGGCCCACGGCAGGGGTACCCTGCGTCAGGTGGAAGCCAGCCACGGTTGCCAATCCGCCGAGCAACAGTCGGCGGGTGAGTTTGAACGGGTGCATCCTTGTCACCTCTCCTCGCTAAGGTTAGCGGGCTACTCCCGCCCGAACGCCCAAACAGTCGGTCCAGGCTCATCGCCAGGCCGGACTCCCGGCCTGCTGGCGCGGGGCACGCCCCCGCCGTCGTGACGGGGGCAGTTTCTAGCGGGCGGGCCACGTCATGCGGCCCGCCGGGTTGTCTTGCTCAGCTGATCCGCCGCGGTTCTCCTTGCGGCTCGGCCTTCTTTTCATCCGCCGGGGTCGGGGCGATGCCGCCGTTGGTCGGGGCGATCGTGCCGTCCGGTTGGATTTCGCCGATCAGCTTCCAGCTCATGTCTTCCTGTTGCTCGTAGCGGAACGTCTTCGTGCCGCTCGGCGTCGTGATGCTCTTGTCCACAAAAGGCTTCTTCTTCGCCGCGACCTTCGGAGGCAGTTCCGTCCCTTCCTTCGTCGAAGGGGCGTCGTCCGGGGCGGCCTTCGTCGGCTTCACCGGCGGCTTGTTGCTGACGATCGCTTCCGTCAGGAACTGGTTCGCCCCGACTTCCTTCTTCAGGAAGTGGCCGATGTGACCCTTGAGGTCCACGACGGCGTTGCCCGGAGCTTCCACGAAGTCGATCATCTTGAACTTCGTCGCGATCACGTCACTCGTCAGTTCCAGCCCTTCCGCCAGGTCTTCGATCGCCACCGGCACCTTCACGTACTGCGGGACGACCGGCGTTGGCGTCGTGGGCGGGGTCGTGCCCTGCGGCTGACCACCGCTGCCCGAGGCCGCGTCGTTGATCCAGCCGATCACCCGGTCCACGTCCCACTCGCTGTTGGCGACGTTCGCCTGTTCTTCCGGCTTGCCGATCAGCATGAGGCTCATGGTCACGCCGGCCGTCTGGGCCATGCGGATCAGCCGGGTCTCGTCGATCGAAACCGCGAGCGTAATCACCTGCACCTGCATCTTGCCCTGCGGGGCACCGGGGGCCGGGATGTAATCGCTGTCCACGGCCGTCACGTGCATGTTCGGGATCAGCACCGTCCCGCTCACCTTGTTCGTCGTCCGGTTCGTCACCGTGCCCAGCAGGTTCACCCGGCTGGTCGGCTTGATGAACGGCGTCACTTGTTCGAGCGGCAACTTCAGGGACATCAGCCCCGCCTTGCCGGTCGGGATCGGCACTTCGCCGTTCTTGTTCACGTGCGACTTTTGCAGCGGCACGTTCGAGGTCACGGCTTGCACGAGCGACTGTTCGAGCAGTTCTTCTTCCGTCTCGATCGCGTCTTCCGCGACGTCGCTGGCGTTCATCACCTTCTTCTTCACTAGGTCCTTGATGGATTCCTTGGTGAACTTGGTCGGCGGGTTCAGGTCTTTGACCGCCACCCAGACTTCCCGTTGCGGAATGGCCTCGGTCTTCGGCCCCGCACTCATCCGCGAGGTCAGGAACGCGGCCGCCAGACCGCACCCGACCGCGACGACCATCAAAATCAAGTTCTTTTGTTTCACAATTCTCCCCCTCGTGTCGGTTGCAATGTCCGGCGGCTCACGAGGGGTTGAGCCGGCCAATTTCAGCCTACCGTCTGCCAACTCCGGGTTGGCAGCTCTGTTGCCCCATCCTGCGGTTCAGGCCGGACAACAGGGACAGTTTTCCTGGCCCAATCGTTCAGCCCGTCATTCCTGACCGGCCGAATTTGCCACCCATCCGGGTGACTTGTTTCGTTGGTGCCCGTGTCGTACCCCCTCGGTTCGACCCAGTTTCGGGCGATGAACCCTAGAACGAACTTGAGGGGACGCAAGCAAACGAGCAGTCTGAATCGTTTTTTCTTGTCTTACCTAGTATCCGGCTGGTAGCAGTTTGTTTCCCATGCCCCTTACATTCGACCGGGTCGGAGCGGTTGCTTCAGTTTTTCTGGCCACATCAAGAACACCAATTTTGACTATTGTTTCGAATCTGCCAAAGGATCGGGCACGGGAAGTCGTCCCGATGACGAGGAATGGGATGACGAGCGGGACGGAGGACGACTTTGACGGGAAAAGGTCTGAGCGGAGATGAATTGCAACTGAACGAGCATTCCGCCACCGGCCCGCAGCGTGGGCCGGTGGCAGCCGATTACTACTTCTTCAGCAACCCCTGGGCGTTCAGGAAGTCGTAAAACCGCTCGGGCCACGAATCGACCGGGGCGGCAGACTTTTTACCCGGGCGGAAGCCGAAACCGTGCGGAACCTTCGCGTAGAGATGCAGTTCCGTCGCCACGCCCGCTTTTTTCAAGTCGCGATAGTGCTGAATCAGCACGTCGGCGGCCCCGTCGTCACCGCCGACCAGGAGCCAACACGGCGGGGCGTTCTCCTTCGTGATCGTTTCGCCGCGAAGTCCCAGCGGCCCGGAGTAAACGAGCGCCTGGAAGCTGGGGACGGCACTTTCCCGGTCGATCGGGTCTTCCGCCGTCGGATTCCCCTTCTCGGCCTTGCGGCAGACCATCCCGACCACCTCGCCGCCGGCCGAGAAGCCCATCATGCCAACGCGGTTCGGGTCGATGTGCCACTCCTTCGCCTTGCTGCGGACCAAGCGAAGTGCCCGCTGGCCGTCCTGTGGGGTGTGAACGTCGAGCTTGTACGGCACGCCCATTTCGCGGGCCAGGCGGTACCGCAGCACGACGGCGGCGATGCCGCGGTCGGCCAGCCACGTCGCCACGTTCTCGCCCTCGTGCTTCACCCACAACTCGCGGTGGCCGCCGCCGGGCACGACGACGACGGCCGCCCCGGTCGCCTTCTCCGCCGACGGCAAGAAGACCGTCACGTAGGGGTTGTGGACGTTCGTGGTGCGGAACTCGCCAGTGGCCTTGTTCTCGCGGTCGCGGACTTCCTTCTCGTCCTTGCGGCTCTCGAACCCGGGGGCGCCCTTTTCCCACAGGTAAATCAACGGTGGGCCGTCGGCGGCACGGGCGAATCCGGACGCGAACAGCGTCACGGCGATCAGCAAGCGGAACATGAAGAACTCCGGGAGGGGAAAGCAATCAGGCGGGTGAGGGTTACGGGGCCTTGATGTACCGGCCGGCGAATTCGAGGAACGTCGGCCAGTTCGGGCCGGTGGTGTGCCCGCCCTCGTGCTGGCGGAAGGCGACCTCGCCGCCGATCAAGGCCGTCTTCTCCGGCGGGAACTCGGCCGTGCCCAGGCCCTTCTTGCCAAGCAGTTCGTACACCGGGGCGGCCGCGACGCCGGCCAGGAACATGCCCTTCGCGTCCACCCAGCCGCCCTCGACGTTCAGCGAACCGACGCTGATGAACACCGGCCGTGGCGCGCACATCGCCACAAGTTCGTGGGCGTCCACCGGCAGGTCCTCGGCCGTCTTGGGGCCGGCGTACTTCAGGTAGTTGCCGGCCATCCAGTGGTACTCGCCGGGGCCGGCCACGTTCTCGACCATCTCGCCGTAGTTTCGGCGGTGCAGTTTCGCCCCGCCGGCCCCACTCGAGCCGATGAACCCGATCGCGAACCGCTCGTCGTAGGCCATCGTCACGATGGCCGCCTTGCCGTACCGGGACAGCCCCTCGATGCCGACCTGCTTCGCGTCCACGGCCTTGTCGGTTTCGAAGTAGTCGAGCGCCCGGCTCGCACCCCAAGCCCACGCCCGTAGCGCCCCCCAGTCATCGACTTTCCGCGGTTGGCCCTTGTTCATCAGCCCGATGATGCCCTTCGTCAGCCCCGCCCCGTTGTCGGGTTGCACGCTGGTCGGCGTGAGGATGGCATAACCCCAGCCCTTCGCCAACACCTGCTGTTGCCAGGTCGGTCCGGGGCGGGCGACGGCGGGAGCGCCGGGCCGCGGGGCGAAGTTGAACCCGAACTCCAGGATGACCGGGACCGGCCCCTTGGCCTCGGCCGGCGTCGTCAGCGTGAGTTGAATGTCCACGGTGACGGCCGGGTAGGTCGAGTTATCGACATGGCCGACGAGTCGCTTGGTCACGACCGGCTCCTCGCCGACCTTCGTCTTGTCGTTGGCCGTCACCTCCCACTTCACCTTCGGCGTGTCCTTCGGCACGCGGCCGTAGACCTCGCGGTCGAAGTCTTCGGCGATCTCGGCCCGCCGCTTCGCCCACTGGTCGGCCGTCGCCACCGGCTTGCCGTCCTTCGCCGTCAGCGGGTCGGGCAACTTCGGGAAAGGGTTGGCCTTACTCTCGTCGGTGTTGGCGGCGTTCGGTGCGGCCTTGTTGCCGCTGGGACCGGGGTGGAGTTGCTTGATGTTCAGCAGGCCCATCAACCGCTTGTGGTCTTCCTGGGCGGTCAGTTGAACGGGCGGCGGATCGTCGGCGCGAACGAGGGCGGCGAGCAGCACGCACGGCACGACGAGGGAGAGGCGTGACATGGAACCTCCGGGGAGGGGAGATGGGCTTCGTAGATGCAGTGGATTTACTGCACCCGCAGGGCGATGTCGTAGATGTCGTCGATGTCCAGGGTCGCGTCGTTGCGCTCGAACAAGGCGGCCACCGCGGCGCGGTGAATCTTCATCTTTGTGCCGCCGACGCCGAGCGCGCCGTAAGCGATCTTGCCATCGCGGTCCACGCCCGCGTCCATGAGTTCGACCCCTTCGATGCCGGTCGGCGGGACGCCGTTCAGGTCGATCATCAGGTGCAGGTCTTTGCCCGCATCGCGGAATTTCTTCGGCAGCAGGACCGCTCCCGGTGCTCCGGCGGCCACGACAAGTTCGCGGCCCTCCATCGCTTTCGGCCCGTCGCTGGAGGACGCCACGCTGACGGCTTCCACTTTCGCGCCGGGGATGTCCTTGCGAATGCGGGCGGCGACCGCTTCCGCACGGTCGAGTTGGCGGCTGCCGATGCGCACGTGCCCGCCCTGCTTCGCGAGCAACCGGGCCACCCGCTGCCCGACGGGGCCGGTGCCGCCGAGGACGAGCGATTCCGTCTGGTCGAGGTTCACGTGCTTGCTCGCGGCCCGCACGGCGGCGGCGGCGGTCGTGTTTGCGCCGTTCGAATCGAGCATGATCGAGACACTTAACTTCGCGGCCGGGATCAGGTGCTTGCGGATCGCCCGCACGAGCGCCTCGCCGGCGGCCACGTCGGACCCGCCGACGAAAATGGCCGTGTGGTGCAAGTCCTTCGACCCGCGGGTGAAGATGCACCCGTGGACGAGTGGCATCACGTTCTCGGGCGTCACGCCGCCGTAGCTGAACAGGTGTTGCACGCCACTGTCAATCGCCACGACGCGGTCGAAGACGCTTGGCAGCGGGTCGGTGTCGAGTTGGATCAGGATGCGGGCCTTGTCGGACGTCGGCTTGGCCGGAAGGGCTGGGATGAAAGTGCTGCTGTTGGGCATGGGACACCGGAGAAGGGGGAAGAGAATCGCCCGCGGTGAGAGGTCCGCGGGGCTTCAAAATATGCAGAGATCGCAATCGAAGTCGGGAGGGGTGCCCCGACCGGGGATAGGGAGTCTCTTCCCCTCACCCGGCCATCGGCCACCCTCTCCCCGGTTGACCGAACCCTTACTTCGGGCTGAACGGGTGCTTCTCACCCTTGCGGGCGATGATGTCGTCGATCTTCGGCTCGCCGGCCATCGCGCTCTTGATCGCCAGCTTCGTCGCCTCGTAGTTGTACTGGTAAATCTTCGTGTCGTCGGCCGCGGCCCAGTGGATGAACACGCCGCACACGATCACGTAGTCGTCGGCCTTGCTCTTCGGGATGATACCCTCTTCGACGCTGTCCACGACGGCCCGGGCGACGGCCGCCTGGGCGGGACCGAACATTTGCACAGCCTGCTTCGCCCCCTTGATCGTGACCTTCGTGATCATCACCGTGGCCGGCTTGCAGATCAGGTTCGGGGTGACGACCGCGAGCAAACTGGAGTGGCCCGCGCTCTGGTTCGCGAGGGCATTGGCGAAGGCCGTACCGACCGGGCCGGTCTTGTCGCCGATGAGCAGGTCGATGTGGGCGATCTCGTTGCCTTCGCCGACCAGGCCTTCGCCGATGAACATGGACATGAGCAGTCTCCGTGAGAAAGGTTTCGCGGGAATCATCCGACGGCATTGTGGTAGGCTTTCCGGCCCGAAAAGCAACCACGGCCAGCCGTCCGACGGCGAAAGTTCCCCTTCTAAACGGTCCGCCGCCAAACGGCGTGCGAAATGCACTCGTCGAATCGTTGCCCCATCTGTGTCCCGGCCGCCCCAAGGGTTCTCACCATGTCGCGATCTCGACTTTCGGTTCTCGCGCTAGAAGACCGGACCACGCCGGCGACCCTGGCGGACGGGTTCGCCCTGTCCGTCGTAACCAGCGGCCTCACGAATCCGACGTCGCTGGTGGAAGTCCCCGACGGGCGGTTGCTCGTCACCGAGCAGGGTGGGGCGTTGCGAGTCGTGGCCGCCGACGGCACGCTCATCGCCACTCCGGCCCTGCAACTGAGCGTCGATTCCAGCGGCGAACGCGGCCTCCTCGGCGTCGCCCTCGACCCGGCGTTCACCACGAACAACTTCGTCTACCTCTACCACACCGTCCCCGCCGCCGGTTCGACCCCGGTCCACAACGAAATCAGCCGGTACACGCTCAGTGGCAACACGATCGACCCGGCCACCGAACGGGTGCTGTACGACCTCGACCCGCTCTCGACGGCCACCAACCACAACGGCGGGGCGTTGCACTTCGGCACCGACGGCAAGCTCTACGCCGCCGCCGGTGAGAACGCCAACCCCGCGAACTCGCAATCGCTCACGACCGACCTGGGCAAAATTCTCCGCCTGAACCCGGACGGCTCGATCCCGGCCGACAACCCGACGGTGTTCGCCGACCTGAGCGGCACGACGGCCGGGAAGTACCGTTCCGTCTACGCCGTCGGCTTCCGCAACCCGTTCACCTTCGGCGTAAACTCGCAGACGGGGCAAATCTTCGTCAACGACGTGGGCCAGAGCAGCTTCGAGGAAGTGGACGTGCTGGCCGCCGGTGCCAACTACGGGTGGAACGCGACCGAGGGCGACTTCACGCAGTCGTCCTTCCCGAACTTCACGCGGCCCATCGTCAGCTACCCGCACACGGCGTCCGGCACCGACGGCGGGTTCGCCATCATCGGCGGGGCGTTCTACACGCCGGCGACTTCGACCTTCCCGGCGGCTTACGCGGGCGATTATTTCTACGGCGACCTGGTGAACGGGTGGATCCGCAGCTACGACGTCGCAACCGGCACGGCGACGCTGCTCGCCAGCGACATCACCGGCCTAAATCTGGTGGACCTGGACGTGTCCGGGGACGGCAGCCTACTGGTGCTGGACCGCGGCAACGGCGGGCAGGTGCTGAAGATTCAGGCGACCGTGCCGCCCACGTTGCCGCCGACGGTGCCTCCCACGTTGCCGATGCCCGTGCAGCCAATTACGCTCGGCAGCGGCACGTCGCCGGTGGTGCGGACCATCAACGCAGCGACCGGGGCAGAAGTCCGCCGCATCGACCTGAGCGCCGCCGGGCTGACGCCACCGTTCACAGGCGAAACGCGCGTGGCCAGCGGCGACGTGACCGGCGACGGCATCGCGGACATTATCGTCGGCTCCGGCCCCGGTGGATTGCCGCGGGTGGTGATCTTCGACGGCGGCACGGGGGTCTTGATTTCCTCGGCCACGGTCTTCGAATCGACGTTCACCGGCGGCGTGTTCGTGGCGGCCGGCGACCTCGACGGCGACGGCAAGGCCGAGGTGATCGTCTCGCCCGATCAGGGCGGCGGGCCGCGGGTGCGGGTCTTTCGGGACGGCGACGCGAGTGTCGTCCTCGCCGACTTCTTCGGCATCGACGACGTGAACTTCCGCGGCGGTGCCCGCGTGACGGCAGGCGACCTGACCGGCGACGGGCGGGCCGACCTCGTCGTGGCGGCCGGCTTCCAGGGCGGGCCGCGGGTGGCCGGCTTTGAAGGGGCATCGGTGGCCGCGGGGAGTCCGGTGAAGATGTTCAACGACTTCTTCGCCTTCGAATCGACGCTCCGCAACGGCGTGTTCGTCGCGCTTGGCGATGTGAACGCCGACGGCAAGGCGGACCTCATCGCCGGCGGCGGGCCGGGCGGCGGACCGCGGGTGCTTGTCCTTTCCGGGGCGGCCTTGACTGGCAACGTGCAAACGCCATTGGCGAACTTCTTCGCCGGGGACGTGAACAGTCGCAACGGCGTGCGGGTGAGTGTGACCGACGTGGACGGCGACGCGAACGACGACCTGGTCGTCGGCACAGCGGGCGGCGTGACGGGGCAGGTGCTCGTCTACCAGGGGAACGGGCTAACCGCGACGGGCACGCCGACGGCGTTCAAGACGTACACCGCGTTCGACGACACCTTCACCGGCGGCGTGTTCGTAGGGTGACGGCTTGGAACCCAGAGCGGAAGCGACGGGGTGGGGCACACGGTCCCACACCCCGTCGCTTCCGCTCTGGGTTCCCCCAAAAAATCTACCTCACGCCGCCCGGCGTTCGTCTCTCGCCAGCCACTTTTGCATGCTCGGCAGCGTCTTCGACCAGTCGTTGCTGTGCCGCGAGCGGCCGAAGGCGTCGTAGAGCAGGTCGAGCGTTTCGATCAGCGCCCGCAATTGGTCGGCCCGCGTTTCCAACTTCGCCCGCTCGGCCGTGATGTCTTCCGGCATGTTCGGGAACTTCGCCGCGCCCACCGCCAGCGTCTCGGCGTGCAGCGTGAACTCGTACTGCTCGCCGTGCCGGACGATCGTCAGGCCGACCTTGCGGGGGAGCTTGCCACTCTGAGCCGCCCGCTTCACTTCGGGCAACCGCGTCGGACCTTCGTGCGAGATCGTCTCGTAGCCGGTCATGCCGCGGGGGCACTCCAGCGTCAGCGTGCGGGCGAGCATCACCGTCACGTCGGAGTTGTCCGCCAACTGGATCGTGTCGCCCTCGAGTTCGGTGTAGTACCAGAGCCAGAGGAGGAACTCGTTGCCGAGGAAGTCGCGGCTGGCTTCGTCGGCGATCCACGCCACGTCCGGGCCGGAAATGTCCGGCAAGAACGCCGACGGGGCGGCGTCCTCGACGTTCCGCGTCCGCTGGTAGAGTTCCGCGAGGTAGTACGCCCGACTGCCGGCCGTGGTGGCTTCGAGGTTACCGCCGAACGTCTGCTGGAAGAGCATGGCGAACCGCTCGATGTTCGTCAGCGACGTGGCCCCGAACAGCACCTCGTTGGACCGCCCGTCCCACAGCACCGGGATGCACTTCCGCTTGCGATACCGGCCGTCCTTCGCTTCGTTCTCCAACCGGTCGCGGGCCGACTCCTTCGCCTCGCGCTTCTGTCGGGCGCTCGGAATGCCGCTCGGGTTGTTGGCGGCCAGCGCCCGAAGTTCGGTGGCGTAATACGCCTTCATCAAGTCCGACGGCAGCTTGTCCGTGTCGATGCGCAGGTCGAAGTGTAGGGTGTCGTTGATGATGTTCTTGGCGAGGTCGAAGTCGGTGTCGAGAATGTGATCGCCCGCCGCCCAACCGCTCTCGATGCCGTCGGCGGAGGCCAGCCGCGACTGCCCAGCCGCGCGGCTTTTCAGGCGTTCGAGGTGTTCCTCGTCGAAGTTGTGAACGCGCGGGCCGTTGACCTTAAAGCGCAAGAACGTGGCCCGACCGCTGAAAAAGCCCATGACGCCTCCGTGCGCCGAAAGTCCGCAAAAGCCGCGAGGCGAGCCACCCGCATCGGATGGCTCGCCTCGTTTAGTATCGGCTTGGGAACGTTCGCGGGTTTAGCCAGCCAGCGCAGGCGACCGCTTTTCCTTGTCTTTCCGGGTCATTTCTTCGAGGACAATCGGGTGCCACGACTTGTCCCGGCGCTCGGCAGGCACGTAGTTTTCGCGGGCCCAGCGGCGCATCTTAAGTTCTTCGATGAAATCGACGTCCGGGGATAAACCACTGCTCATCATGGCTGAAGTCCATGAAATGACTGGAGAGTAGCCGACCCATTCGGCTGCGGACAGTCTAGGAATCGTCAGATCGCTGGCAACGGCCGACAACCGAATTTTTCTCAAAATCAAGAGTGCTTCCGCCGGCAGAGTTTGCGCAGCCTCCCGTGGCGTGTGTAGATTGACGAGCAATGCCGGAACGAACACCCATCAACTCCGCAAAAACCGCCCCGCGACGAGGATCAGGACGCCGCCGACGAGGGTGCTAAGCATCCACGCCTTGAGTGGTTCCACGTCCGGCACGCCGAGGGTCGGCCCGAGGACGCCAATAACAACGCCGGGGACGGCCACAAGGCTCGGCTTCCAGCCGTAGTAGAGGATGCCCGAGAGCATCAACAAGAATCCGCAGATCGGCGTGCCGTAGTGACTGACGCCCTTAGCCACGGCGTCCGGCAACACGGCCAACTTCAGCGGCTTCATCACCGCCATCGTCTTCGTCGCCGACTTCGCGGCGTCGCCGGCGGCGGTCACGTCGCCCTTCTCGACGGCCTGCTCGACCGTGGCGGCCAACCCCTTCAGCGCGTCGCGGTTCTGGCTCAGCCACAACAGGCCGATCGCGAAGACGGCCGCCCCGAGGGCGAACCGCAGCCGTCGGCCGGCCCAGTCGTTGAGGAGGTTTTGCACCGCCATGCTGCGACGTTTCACCCCCGCGAGGTTGTACCCTTCCGGCGGCTTCTTCGCCTTCGCGGCTTTCACCATCGCCCGCAGGTCGGCCTTCTTCCCCGCCCGCTGGGCGGCCTTCGCCTCGACAGCTTCGCCCACGAGCGCATCCGCCATCGCGTCCGCCTGCTCCCGCGCCTCGCCCGCCCCAACGCCCTTCGCCTCTAGGGCTTTCGCTTCCACTTTCGCCAGGTGTTTGCGTTCCTTCGCCTCCTGCCGCGAGCGCATCCGGGCGTCGAGGCCGGCGATCAGCGGTTCCCGCCACGCGGCGAACTTGCGGGCGGTCTCGGCCACGGCCCCTTTGCGGTACTCGCGGGCGGCCAGCTTCGCTTCGTAGCCGAACAGCGATTCGTAGAGCTCCTCCCAGTCGTCGCCGGCGTATTTGCACACGAACTGCCGCACGTTCTCCTCGTCGAGTCCCTGGAGCCGCATCGATTTGAACAGCACTTTCGCGTCGTTCACGGGCACCTCGCGGGCAGAATCTTGAGCACGGTCGGTGAGGAACCAGAGGACGAACGCGAGGCCGACGCCGAGGGCCGCCCCGCCGAGGAAGTGCCAGAGGATGCCGAACACCCAGAGTGCGAGCAGCACGAGGATCGCGCCGCCGGCCCACGTCAGCCAGTCGGCGATCCGCGAGCCGAAGACCAGTTGCCGGACCTTTGCGAAGAACGGCGACGGCGAATTCACCCCGGCGACCACGAAGTACGCGACCGGCGTGGCGAGCAGCAGCCCGAGGAACCCGCCAGCCCACGGGAACGCGCCGGCCAGGCCGCACGCCACGACGCCGAGGAGGCACGTGGCCACGAGGCCGAGCGCCGCCACCTTCTTCAGCCCCCGCTTCGAGGCGGCGTTGAACCGCTGGGCGGCCGTCTCCAGTTGCTTCGCGTGTTCCTCCTTCGGGGTGAACGGACCGACCGCCTTCACGCCGAGGTAGCCTTCGAGGGCCGCGATCACCTCGTCCATCGTCTGGTAGCGGTCGTCGGGCCGCTTCGCCAGCATCTTCACCAGGATGCCCGACAGCGCCTTCGGCACACGCTTCACGATCACGTCCGGCGGCACGACCGGGTCGGTCTGGTGGCGGGTGATGACCTCGAGGGCGGTCTTGCCGTCGAACGGCGGCTTGCCGGTGAGCATCACGTAGAGCGAACAGCCGAGTGAATAAATGTCGGCCCGATGGTCGACGCCGGCCGAGTTCATCGCCTGTTCCGGCGGCATGTACATGGGCGTGCCCATCACGCTCCCGGCCCGCGTCAGGCGGCCGTCGCCCTCGTCGTCGTCTTCGACCGCCGTCTTCGATTGCGGCACGTCGGGCGTCGGCAGCTTCACGAGACCGAGGTCGGCGACCTTGACGATGCCCTCGGTGTTGAGCATCAGGTTGTCCGGCTTGATGTCGCGGTGAACCATCCCTTGGGCGTGGCCGAACCGCAGGCCGCGGGCCGCTTGCAGCGTGTACCCGACGGCCGCCTCGGGGTCGAGTTTGCCCTTCTCCTTCACGAGATCCATGAGCGACTGACCGGGGACGAACTCCATGCTGAAGAAGTGCGTGCCGTGGTCCTCGCCGATGTCGTAGATCTGGATGACGTTGTGGTGCGTCATTTGCGCCGCGGCGTAGGCCTCCCGGGTGAACCGGGCCACGAACTTCGCGTCGTTCGAGAGCTTCGGGTGCATGATCTTGAGCGCGACCTTGCGGCCGAGCGAAACCTGCCGGCCGAGCAGCACGGCCCCCATGCCGCCCTGGCCGAGAACCTTCACCACCTCGTAGCCGCCGAGCCGGTCGGGGATGGCGTCCGACGCGATGGGCTTCCGCTTCGGCGGCGGGGCCTCGCTCGCCTCGAAGTTCTGCGTGCCCTCAGCCGGTTCGCCGTGGGTGCCACTCTCGACACCGGAGGGGGCGAACACGCCGGTGCCGTTAGCCGCTGGTTCGGGGGCGGTGAAGTCACCCGTCGCGTCGGGGCTTGGCCAAGCCGCCACGGACGCCGAGTAGGCATTGGTGGTGTCCGAGGCGGGCGGTTCGACGTCCGTAAACGCGCCGGTCGAGTTCGGGTCGGCGTGCGGTTGCGGGGCGGGCTTCGGCGGGCCGGCGGGCAGAAGTTTCGTGACGATCGTGCCGTCCGGCGAACTCGGGACGACGAGCACGAACGCGATGCCGCACTTCGGACACTTGGGCTTGAACTGGCCGGGCTTCAGTCCCTTGACGTTGAGGGGACTGCGGCACTGAGGACAGGACACGGACATGGAAAGGGCCTCGTGTGGCCGCCGCGACCGCGTTCGATCCGGGAAAAGGGATAGATGATGATGGAGTGCGAGGAACGGCCGGGGCGGAGCCGTCAGCGATTGTACCGCCGGCCCTGGCGAACGCGAGCAAGATTCTGAAACGCCGGGGTGAGTGTGAAGAAACGATGTCGGCGGTGGGGCTTCCTCGCACCCACGGCGGCCGGGAATGTCAAACTTCGGCGTTCCGCCGCCGGGCCGGGCTGCGGTAGAATGACGCCGACTCCCGGAGACGAAGCGATGACGATTACACTGCCGGACGACGTGCGTATCGAGGCCGAGGCGAAGGCGAGGGAACTCGGCTTCGCGACGGTGGAGGAGTACGTAATCGATCTGGTGCGCAGCGATGAACCGGGCCTGGACGTGCCCCCGAGCGGCGGCTACCAGCCGAAGAACCGGGCCGCCCTCGAACGCCTCCTCGACGAAGGCATGGCGAGCGGCGAGCCGATCGTCGTGGACGAAGCCTTCTGGGAGGAGCGGCGGCGTGTCTTGGCGGAACGGCTCGCGCAAAAGAACGGCCGCAAGTCATGAGCATGGTTATCACGCCACGGGCGCAAGTGGACATCGACACGGCGTCGGAAGAGATCGGCCTGGACATCAGCGAGCGCGTCGCCCAACTCTTTCAAACACGCCTCGACGAGACGTTCCGACGCCATGGAGCGGCTGCCGTACTCGATCGCCCCGGTCGATCCGCCGTACCCGAAGTATCCCGAACTGCGACTCGCCCCGGTCAAGCGGTTCGAGGCCCGGCTCGTCTGTTACGTGCCAACCGCCGACGGGATTCGCATCCTTCGCGTCCTCCATTCCTCCAGCGACCTCGACGCCGTCTTCGGGTAGCCTGAATCCGGGCCCGAACCTGCTATACTCACCCCTAGCCCGCGATTCACTCCTCTCTCGCGGCCGGACTATTCCCACCTCCGCACCCCGAGAGGCATCGTGACCCCACGCGAAGTACTGGCGTTCCTCCGCGAACGTGACGTCAAGGCGGTCGACCTGCGGTTCATGGACTTCCCCGGCCTCTGGAAGCACTTCACCATCCCGGCCGAACAGCTCGACGAGAAATCCTTCGAGGACGGCATCGGGTTCGACGGGGCCAGCATCCGCGGCTGGCAGGCCATCAACGAGTCGGACATGATCGTCGTGCCGCAACCCGACACGAAGTTCATCGACCCGTTCCGGCAAGACACCACCCTCGTGATGATCTGCAACATCCAGGACCCGCTCACGAAGGAAGATTACAGCCGCGACCCGCGGAACGTGGCCCGCAAGGCCGTCAACTACATGAAGCAGACGGGCATCGCCGACACGGCGCACTTCGGCCCGTCGCTCGACTTCTTCATCTTCGACGACGTGAAGTTTGATCAGAACAGCCACAGTGCCTTCTACTTTGTGGACAGTGTGGAAGGCGCGTGGAACAGCGGCCGGGACGAGAAGCCGAACCTCGGCAGCAAGATCCCGTACCGCCAGGGCTACTTCCCGTGCCCGCCCGGGGACCAGACGCACGACCTGCGGTCCGAGATGATGCGGGTGATGATGGACAGCGGGCTGACCGTCGAGAGCCACCACCACGAGAAGGCCAGCGGCGGCCAGTGCGCCATCGACGTTCGCTACGGCGAGTTGGTGCAGACGGCCGACAACGTGCTGAAGCACAAGTACATCGTCCGCAACGTCGCCCGCCGGCACGGCAAGACGGCGACGTTCATGCCGAAGCCGCTGTTCGACGAGTTCGGGTGCGGGATGCACGTCCACCTGTCGCTCGCGAAGGGCGGCAAGAACCTGTTCGCCGGCAGTTCGTACTCCGGCCTGTCCGACACGGCCATGTTCGCCATCGGCGGCCTGCTCAAGCACGCCGCGGCCCTGGCCGCGTTCACGAACCCGACGACGAACAGCTACAAGCGGCTCGTGCCCGGCTTCGAAGCCCCGTCCGCCCTCGCGTACAGCCAGCGGAACCGCTCGGCCGCCATCCGCATTCCGGTCTACTCGTCGCGGCCGGACTCGAAGCGAATCGAGTACCGGATGCCCGACGGGGCGGCCAACCCGTACCTGGCGTTCTCGGCCATCCTGATGGCCATGCTCGACGGCGTCCGCAACAAGACGAACCCCGGTCAACCGCTCGACAAGGACATCTACGACCTGGCCCCCGAGCAACTCCGCGACGTGCCGAAGCCGCCGGGGAGTTTGGCCGAGGCCCTGCGGGCGCTCGAAAAGGATCACGAGTTCCTGATGCACTCCGACGTGTTCACCGAAGACGTGATCGACACCTGGATCGCGTTCAAGCGGCGGGAGGAAGTGGACGCCATCCGCCTCCGCCCGCACCCCTACGAGTTCGCGCTGTACTTCGATAGTTAAGTTGGGCCACAGATTCACGCGGAGAAGACAGATCAGAAGAAGATCCGAAGAAATGGTTTTGTTCTGATCTGTCTTCTCCGTGTGAACCTGTGCCCGCTTCCTTCCCGGGCGTTCCCATGTCGCGATTGCTCACCGTGTTCGCACTCGTCTGCCTCGCCCTCACGGTCGCCCTCGCGCAGAAGCCGGTCGAGACACCGCCGCCTGCGGCCGTCGCGACGCCGCGGTACTGGAAGGGCAACCTACACACGCACTCGCTCTGGAGCGACGGCGACGACTTCCCGGAGATGATCGCCGAGTGGTACAAGACGCACGGCTATCAGTTCCTCGCGTTCACCGAGCACAACGTCATCGCCGACGCCGAGAAGTGGGTCGATTCCGCGACGACCGCCGTCCGCAAGAAGGCGGTCGAGAAGTACCTCACGCGGTTCGGCCGGGATTGGGTCCAGGACCGCACCGAGAAGGACAAACCGCAGGTCCGCCTCAAACCCCTCCGCGAGTACCGCAGCTTCTTCGAGGAGCCCGGCAAGTTCCTGCTCGTGCCGGCCGAGGAGGTCACGACGAAGTTCACCAAGTACCCGGTCCACATGGGCGGCATTAACCTCCGCGAGGCGGTCAAGCCGGTCGAGGGGGCGAACATTGTTGAGACGATCCGCGTGAACCTCAAGCAGATCGCGGAACAGGCCAAGAAGACCACCTGGCCGAACCTCGGCATCCTGAACCACCCGAACTTCCAGTGGGGCGTGAAGGCCGAGGAGATGATCGCGGCCGAGGAGATCGAGTACTTTGAGGTGTTCAACGGGCACTCCGGCGTTCGGAACTACGGCGACGCCACGCACGCCAGCTCCGAGCGCATCTGGGACATCGTTCTCGCCGTCCGGCTCGGCAAGCTAAAACTGCCGGTCGTCTACGGCGTGGCGACGGACGACGCCCACGCCTACCACGAGTTCGCCGTCGGCAAGACGAACCCCGGCCGCGGGTGGGTGATGGTCCGCTTGCCGGTCCTGACGGCCGAGAATCTCGTGAGGGCGATGAAGGCGGGCGACTTCTACTTCTCCAGCGGCGTGACCCTCGACGCACAGGGGAAGGCGGATGGCAAGCTCCGCCTCGCGATCCACGCCGAGCCGGGGGTCACGTACAAGACCGAGTTCGTCGCCACATTGAAGGGCACGCCGCTGGACAGCGAGCCGGTGCTGGACGAGGCGGGCAAGCCGCTCGACGTGACCCGTCGGTACCACGCGGACATCGGCAAGGTCGTCGCGGAGTCGACGGACGTGGCCCCGAGCTACGCCTTCACCGGCAAGGAACTGTACGTGCGGGCGAAGGTCACGTCGTCCAAGCCGCACCCGAACCCGTACCAGAAGGGCGACACCGAGGTCGCCTGGACACAGCCCGTCGTGCCGTGACCCATCACGGCTTCAGTTCCTTCACCGCGATCAGGGCGAAATCCACCTGCGACTTGGCATCGTGCAACTGCAACGCGATGCGGCCCGTCCGCGGGCGGACTTGCGCGTCGGTGTAGCTCATCGACTCCTGGCCGTTGACGAAGATCTCGACCTTGTTCCCCTTCACGACCACGTCCAGGTCAAACCACTCGTCGGGCCGCACGAAGTCGGCGATCTTCGACGGCGTCACGGCCCCCCCGAACGCGAACAAACTGCCGGTCGTCTGGGCGGGGAGGTTCGAGGAAATCTGGGCTTCGTACCCGAGGGGGAAGCCCGCGACGCCGATCCGCGGCCCGTACGTGCTGCGGACGTACACGCCGCTGTTGCCGCCGGCGTTCACCTTCGCACGGACCTTCACGTGTACGTCGCCGTACTCCTTCGTCGTGTACAGGTGGCTGGTGCCGCTCCCACCCCCGACGAGGTGGCCGAACTGCGTGACCTTCCACCCGTCCTTCTGGGCAGGGTGCGTCTCCCACCCCATGAGCCCGCGGCCGTTGAAGATCGAGTGGAACTCGTCAAGGACGACGTCGTTCGGCCGGCGGATGCGAACCAACTTGGCCCGGCCGCTGTTGCCGCGATTCCCGAACGTGCCCTTCGTCGTCAGCGTCACCATCCCGGCGTCGTGTGACCCGGAGACGGTGGTGAAGTGGGCCGTGTTGCCCAACGGCACTTCCGTCCAGGTGATCTTGTTGCCGTCGACCGTCCCGGTCACTTTTGCTGGGTTCCGGTTCGGGCCGTTGTCCACGACCGACCCGGTGAAGTCGCCGCCGGTCCGCTTGTCGATGACCATCTCGTAGAAGCCGGAGCCGCCGGCGTAGTCGCCCTTCTCGATAATCTTCACGCCGCGCCAGGCAGTGCCGACGGCGAACGGGTCGTCCTTCGCAACAACAGGGGCCGACGGAGCGGGCACGGGTTCGGGCGGCGCAGGAGCGGGATTCGGCGGGGGAGGTGCGATCGGGACCGATGAACCGCGACCCGAGATCGGAGGAGCTATTGTCGTCGGCAGAATTTCGCGAAGCTCGATGTTGCGGAACTTCACGCCCTCCTTCGCCTCGAAGCCGATCTGGCCGAGCTTCCGGGTCAGCCCCTCCGAACTGCTCCCCTTTGTGACGAGGTCGTTCAGCGAGCCTTTCAGGATGAGTTGCTGGTTGACGAAGACCTGCACGTCCTGCCCGACGAGTTCCACTTCGACCGCGTTCCAGATGCCGCCGGACTTGAGTTCCGCCGGCGTGGTCGGGGGCATCAGGACGAGTTCCTTGCCCTGGCCGATGATCGTGCCGGTTTGCCACGGGCCGCGCGCCTGCGGGCCGCGGAGCGTGAGGTGGAGGTGGTAGGCACCGGGCTTTTGATCGACGTACTGCGGGTGGCGGGGGGCCTGCCCGCTCGCCGCGCGGAAGGCGAAACTCGCCGCCGCCGTGTCGCCGAGTTGGCACTCGAACTTGACGCGGAAGTCGCCGTACTGTTTCCGCGTCAGCAGCCACTTCTTCGCATCCGCATCGCCCGTGAACAGCAACGCCCCGGCGTCCGCGGACCACGTCCCGCCGGTGCCGTCGGTCTCCCACCCGGTCAAGTCCTGGCCGTTGAACAGCGGCACGAACTTCGCCTCGGCCGCGGGGGGCGTGGGCACGGGGGTCGCGTCGGCCTGTGACTCGGCGAGTTCGCGGACCTCGACGCTCTGGAACCGGATGGTGCCGCCGCCGCTCAAGTGCAACTTGATGCGGTCGCCGGCGGCCGGCATTTGCGGGTCGGTGTGGTCGGCCGTCAGGGTGCCGTCCACCCACACCTGGACGCGGTTGCCGAGCACTTTCACCTCAAGGGTGAACCAAGTCGCGGGCAGAATCTTCGGAGCCGCCAGCAAGAGCGTCGGGGTGCCCTGGTCGTAGTCCAACCGGCCGACCTCCACGCCGGGCGTGTCCGTCGGCGACCCCAGCCAGACGCGGTACCGGCCGCCCCCACCGTCCGCCTTGCCGCTGGGCAGCAAGAAAATGCGACTGCTCCACAGTTCCGACTTCATCGCCCGCACGCGGAGGTGGAAGTTGCGGTAATTGCTCTTGGTCGTAATCAGGGTGCTGCCGCCGCCCACGTCCTTCGGGTTCGGCCAACTGCCGACGAGGACACCGTCTTCCACCTGCCACAGGGCGGCGGGGTTGCCCACCCGCTCCCACCCGGTCAGGTCCTTGCCGTTGTACAGCGGCACGAATTCGGCGACCGGTGCCACAGGGGGCGTTACCGCCGCAGGCGAGGGCGAGGGAGGCAGGCCCCCGAACCCGAGTTCCTTCGCAGCGGCTTCGATCTCCGTCACCAGAACGGGGTTCGTCTGCAAGCCCTGGACGTGGAACCCATGCTCCTCGCCCAGATGGTAGAACTCCACGCCGGCGAGTTTGTACTTCTTGGCCACCTCGACGGCCGTCGTCATTGTGCCCGGCTGCGTCCGCGGGGCGATGCCGGGTTCCTTGTCGTCCCAGGCGTTCCACACCAGCACGACCGGCCGCCCTTTCGCCTTCTCGATGAAGCCCGGAAGGAACCGATCGACCTTCGTTCGGAACTGGTCCGGTGCGGTAACGTAGTGGAAGACTACCTGCAACCCGTCCACTTCCGGCGGCACGGGCCGGGTTTCCTCCTGGCCACGCGGTTCTTCCACGAGCGACAGCCAGAACTGCAAGCCGGGGTACTTCAGCTTGAACGCCCGGCCGAACGCGGCCACCGCTTCGGGCGTGTGCCCCTGGAAGTACGCGAACCCCCAGCTCACGCCGGCCACCACGTCGCGGTACTTGTCAATCGTCGCGTACAGTTTCTCGATGTGATCCGGGGCCGTCCCCTGGAAGTCGAGGAGCAGCGGGACCTTGGCCTGTCGTGCGGCGACAAGGACCGCCTCCCCGCCGGGAGTCCGCCAAGATGCGTCCACGAGGAAGTTCGTGTACCCGGCCACGCGGCCGACGTTAGCGGCGTCGCCCAGGATGCCGTATCCGAAGTACCGTAGCGGTGATCCGGGCGGGGCGGCGGCCAACGTGGGGACGGGGCCGGCCGCCGACGGCTTCGGCATGGCTTTCAGGGACACGTCGGTGATGTACCCGCTGCACTGCACGTTGCCCGGCCGCGGCGAGAGGACGCTCCGCAAGATTACGCGGACGGTTCGCGTCCCGGCGGGGGCCGGAATCATGCCTCCGTGCTTCACCCACTTCCCGCGATCGGCGTGTTCGCCGGTGTCGTACCCGCTGCCGGTCGTCGCGTCGGTCGAATCGAGAAAGGCCAACTTGAGTTGACTTCGGTCCGCGTCGAAACTGCTGAACATGGCGGACACCTCGAACACGACCCGCCCGGCATCAATCTCACGGGCGTACTCGGTCACGTCCACGTCCTGCTGCAGAACCCCTTGCTTACAGTCACCCGCGCAGAAGAACGGCTTCTTCTCGGGGTCCGATTGGTACCATTTCCCCGAGATGACCTTCCACCCCTTGAGCGCCGCCTCACGGCAGTCGCCGTTGCGAACCAACTCCTTCGCGAAAACGACTAGCAGTTCCGGCACCGCGGCCGGGGCTTTCCGCTCCAGGTGAGCCGTCAGCACCTTGCGGTCGCCGTTCGTCAGCGTCACTTCCTCTCCCGTTGCCTCGAAACCGTCCTTCTTCACTTCCACCTTGTGCGTGCCCGGCTTCACCCGCACTTCGGCCTTCTGCTTGCCCGGACCCCAAGTCACCGTCACCTTCTCGCCGTCCACCAGCACCTCGGCGTCCTCGGCCAGATCGGTCAGTTCGATCACGCCGTCCTTTGTCTTCACCTTGAACAAGCCGGCCGCGTAAACGCCGAACAGGGCCAGGGCCAACAGGCCGACGGCTGCGAGTGGCCAGAGGAACTTTCGCTTCGGGCGTTCCGGCTCAGGACCGCCGCCGCTCGCGGCTGGGTCGATCTTGAGGGCGGTCACGCTCGTCCGCGTCGGTCGCCGCGTGGGGATGGGGATGCCGCCCCGTCGAGAGATGACCGGCTCCGTCCCGTCGGTGCTGGTGTCGGCAAAACTCAGCGGGTCGGGCACCGCCACCACGACCGGTTCGGAGAGCCCGGCCGGTGCGGTCGCGACCGAGGATGTCAGACTCGCTTTGAGCGTGGCCATCACTTCGTCGGCGTTGGCCGGACGGTGGGCCGGGTTCTTCGCGAGCAAGCGGTCGATGAGCGAGGCCAAGTCCGGTGGCAGGGCGGGGGCGGCGAGTTTCACACCCGGCACCGCCTCCGGTGAGGCGAGTTCCGCAATGAGAGCGAAGACGCCGTCGCGGGCGGCCGCGTACGGGAGCTTGCCGGTGGCGAGTTGATAGAGGATGACACCGAGCGAGTACAGGTCGGTGCGGTGGTCGATGTTCGGCTTGCTGCGGGCTTGCTCCGGCGACATGTACGCCGGCGTGCCGAGGAGTTCGCCGGACTTGGTAATCTCGACCTGCCGGTCCACCGGGCGGGCGAGGCCGAAGTCGATGATCTTGACCGTCGGCCTGCCCGTCCGGGCGTCGGTCCCCAAGTGGATGTTCGACGGCTTCAGGTCGCGGTGGATCATGCTAACGCGGTGGGCGTCGGCCAGCCCCTTCGCGATGCCGTACGCGATCCGTCGCCAGGCGTCCGTGGCCATCGGGATCGGCTTCTTGTCGAGCGTCACGCCGTCGAGCAGTTCCATCGTCAGGAACGGCGCGCCGTTGGCCACGCCGCAGTCGTAGACCTCCGCGACGTGGGCCGACCGCACCGCGACGGTGGCCCGGGCTTCTTCGAGGAACCGCACGCGGAGCTTCTCGTTCGCCGCGTACTTCGGCAGGATGACCTTGAGCGCGACGGTGCGGTGGAGGGTGGAATCGACGGCCCGAAAGACCATGCCCATGCCGCCCTGCCCGAGCAGTTCGACGACGCGGTAGCGGTCGAGCGTGCCGAGGTCGGTGGGGTGCTCCGGGTGCGGCGGCGCGAGGAACGCGAGTTCCGCGTTCGGCAGCGTTTTGCCCGCGGCCGACTGCTTCATCCGCCGGAGGATTTCGTTGGCCAGGGTCGGGTCGCCGCCGACGGAGTTGGTCGCGTTGGCCGCCCGCACGTTCGCCACCATCGGGTCATCGGCGGCCAAGCCGTCGAGCTTCGCGCCGCACTTCGGGCATTCAAGGAGGTGGTCGCCGACGATGTCCGCCACCGAAGTGACGCAGGATCCGAGTATCCACGCCCGGAGGACATCGTCGGTCGGGCAGACTTGAACCGGGGCCATGATTGTCCTCTCCGTCACCGTGTGATGGGAAGAGTACGAGGCTCGCCGCCCATTCTTTCAAAAATTCCCGAGCCGTCAGGCCCCGTCCGGCGTGTACATCTTCACGTGACGGTTGCGGTACTCCTTCGGCGACAGGCCGGTCGCCTTGCGGAAGGTGTGGCTGAACGCGCACGAATCGCAGAACCCGAACTGCATCGCGATGGCCGTCACCGACCGGTTGCTGTGCGTCAGTTCGCGGGCGGCGGCGTGGACCCGCGACTCGATCACGAACCGCCGCACGGTCATGCCGAAGACTTTGTGGAAGAGGCGTTCGAGCTGCCGTTCCGAATACCCGACGGCGGCGGCGATGTCGGACAACCGCAGCGGTTCGCCGAGGCGGTCGCGGATGTAATCGGCGGCCGTGGCGACCGGCTCGAGTTGCACGAGGTGCTGCCGTCGGGCCTGGAAACTCTGGAGCGTGCCGACGAGGCCGATCACCCGGCCTTGCTGATCGTGGAGCGGGTACTTGTCCGTGACCAGCCAATCGCGCAGGCGTTGCTCGTCGATGCCGACCTCGATCATGTTCACGAGCGGTTGCCCGGTCTGGAACACGCGGCGGTCGTCGGCGAGGTACTTGTCGGCCAGGTCGCACGGCAGGTAGTCGTGCGGTTGCAAGCCGATCACGTCGTCTTCCGTCCTGCCGCCCATCCGCTGAATCGACCCCGGACTGACGACTACCATGCGGCTGTCGACGTCCTTGACGAAGTAGTGCAACCCGACCACGCGGTCGAACGGGCGGAGCAGGTCGCGGACGTCGGCCCGGAGCCGAAAGAAGGCCTCACGGCAGGGCAACCGGGCGGCGAGCGGAATGGTCATGTCTCGATTCCACAACCCCGTTTTTTCGCGACGCGGACGTGAGAAATGGGGTTTCGGCGCGAGGAAATGGCGACAGTGTCCCGATTTTACAAGAACACGTCGGCCCGATGCTAGCAGAAAGTGGACCGCCAAGATTAAAAGATACTCATTAGTCGCCAGACCCCTTCGGGTCGCACCGTTCGCGTTTCATTTCTCTTATGAGGCTTCTCCCATGTCATTCCGTGTTGGGACCCGTGCGCGGGTTCGCGGCGGGTTCACGTTGATCGAGTTGCTGGTGGTCATCGCGATCATCGCCATCCTCATCGGTCTGCTGTTGCCGGCCGTGCAGAAGGTTCGCGAGGCCGCTGCCCGGGCGTCCTGCACCAATAACCTGAAACAGATCGGGTTGGCCGTTCACAACTACCACGACACCGTCGGCACGCTGCCGCCGCTGCGGGTGACGAATCGCACCGTCACCTGGTTCGTCCTCGTCATGCCGTTCATGGAACAAGACAACCTCCGCCGCTTGTGGACGCCGACGTCGGACTACGCGGCCACGGTGAACGATGCGGGCCGCGGCACGAGCGTGAAGACGTTCTTCTGCCCGAGTCGGCGGTCGGCGAGCGAGGGCACGCTCAGCGAGTCGATTCAGGTGTACCCGGCCGACAGCACGCCGCCGCCGACGTTCACCGCGACGGGCACGCTCGACACCCGGTTCGGCCCGGCGAACAGCCCGCCCGGGGCACTCGGCGACTACGCCGGGTGTATCGGCAGCGTGAACGGCTACCCGTCGAACCCGACGTCCATCGACTGGTCGAGCACCCGCGCGAACGGGATGCTGGTTCAAGGCGAAGCCCCGGTCGGCACGACGTTCCGCGGCGTGACCAAATTCGCGAGCGTCACCGACGGCCTGAGCAACACGTTCCTCGCCGGGGAAAAGCACGTCCCGCAGGGCATGTTCGGCAAGTTGAAGGTCGGCGACGGGTCGATCTACAACGGCATCTGGTCCACCTACTCCGGTCGCGTGGCCGGCCCGGAAGACCCGCTCGCGACCGGCCCGAACGACTTGTCGCCGAGCACGACGGCCGACGCCTTCTACGCGCGGCGGTTCGGCAGTTGGCACACGGGCGTCTGCCAGTTCGCAATGGGCGACGGCAGCGTGAAGCCGGTCAAGACCACGATCGACCCGGCCCAACTCCGCCGACTCGCGATCCGCAACGACAACGAGCCGACCGTGAACGATTGACGGCCGGGCGTCCAACCCGCCGTGCGCCCCGAGGTTCGCGGCGGGCCTTGTCAAAACCCACGGCTCTAACCGACGAAGATCGTCACTTCGGGACGTGGGTCACTTCATTGCCAACTCGAACGCGGCGTAGGTTTCGGACGCCGCCGAGGTGTCGAGAACCGAGAACACGACTCGTTCGAAGCGACCCGCCCAATTTCCGCGCCGCAAGTGGTCCGCGAAGACCGTCGCGACCACCCGCGGGTCGTTCCGGAAAACGCCGCAACCCCAGGCACCGAGCACCAGTCGTTTGTACCCGCCCGATGCGGCCAGTGCGAGCACAAGGTCGGCCCGCCGGTGCAACACGTCCGGAATGAGGGGCGTTTCCTCGGGCCGATTGTCGGCGGCCGCACCCGCGTTCGGGGCCACACTCGTGATGAAGGTGGCCGCGTGCGGGCGTTCTAACAAGGAGCCGTTGTCGTCGCGGAAGACGGGGCAACCCGGCGACAGGATCATCGCGTCCGAGTAGAGCAACGACGGCGAAGCCCGGTGCCGCTCGTAGAACGTCCACGCTCGCTGTAACGAGGCGTACAAGGCCGAGCTTCGGGCCAACGATTCTTCCTGGGCCTGGCTGCCGTTCAGGAACCCACCGCCGGGGTTCTTGGCCGAAGCGAAGTTGAGCGCCGCCACCGGCCCGCGACCATCGGCCAGAACCCGTGCGATGCCGGCCAATGTCGTCTCGTTCACGACTTCAAACGCCGTCGCGAACCCCACGGCCGGTCGGGCCAGAACGTCGTCCCGCACCCGCGCCAGGTCTACGGGGGCATAGAACCGCGTCGCGGTCAAGCACGCGCTGACGGCCGAGGCCAGATCGACCACCCGCCCGTCGGCGGTCGTGTACGAGCCGCGTTCGACGATCTCCACGGTCTGCTTCGCCAATTCCGTCCGTGTGGAACGCTTCATGTCATTCTCTCGAAATACCTTGCGATTCCTCCCATAGTAACGCTTCTCGCACGCGAGTCAGGGTTTGGCCGAGCAGATTCAGCCCCCGCCATTGGGTGCGGTCACTCGCCCGCCGGTCATCGGCTGCCAAGCCGATTCCCCAGACCAAATCGTGCGGCGACGCCTCGACCAGCGTGGTGCCGCGGGTGGCGAACAGCAGTTCTCGCTGGTCCAAGTTCTGCGAGAAGCGGGCATAATTGGCCTGATAGACGATGCCTTCCCGGAAGAGAATCCACACCGTCTCGTCGAAACCCTTCACCGTGCGACCGATGGCCTGTTGTTCGCGCGGCGTCACAGCCTGAAGAATGGCGCGGGCGGCCTCGCGATCACTGAAAAGCAGTGCCTTCGCATACATCATGAACTGTTCGGCGTGCGTGAACGACTGCCCGCCGACCACGAACGGCGACCGTTGCCATTGGCTGAGTGGACTCTTCCAAAAGAACGTGAACGCCTCGGTCATGCGAAGCCCCCGTCTGGTCTAAGCGGAACCGCGGCGTACCGAAGCACTTCCAGAACTTGAATCGGGTCGCACCCATAAAGGCCCGATCCCCAAGCCGCATTTTGTTCCACAACCGCCCAACCGCGATCGGCGATGACGCCAATGTCGAGGACCGCCGTCCGGCAGAGTTCAACCCGTTGGTCTTCGAGAACTGTCTTTACGAATGCTCCGGCTTCGGCGAGTTCGGCATCCGTCGCGGCAAATTGTGACTCGCGTTGGAGTTCGCCCCCGCGCAAGTAAACCGACATCGTGCGAAGCTGTCGGTCGAGCACGAAGCAGCGGAACTCCTTTTCCCAAACAACGACCTCCGATACCAGCACCGGGGAGCCTTCATCGTACCCTTCCGGTAACTCCGTCCCGAGGTAGACGCGGGCGGGAAAACTCTTATCGTTCGGCGGCTTGACGAACGCCGGCTCAGAGAGTTGACGGGCAGCCCGCAATGTCGTGAGGGATACTCGCCGTTTGCGGTACTCTTCGGGCAGGCTCGGGAGCCAATCGACGGCCGGTTCCAAGAGCCGCAGTCCGAATTGATCGGCGAGTGTCGGCCCGAACAATCCTTCCAGGTATAGGACCGGATCGGGGATCGAGAGCAGATCATCAGGAACACGCCAACTCGATAGCCGTTCGACGCTCCAACCGAGTAGTCCGGCGGCCCGCCAAAGCGCTTGGGCGTCTTCGGTGAAACGTGGGGTCAGAATCAGCGTCGGCATCACACGCGGTTCCGGGAATGTCGTTCTCACCCCTGCAAATTCTCCAGCAGCCCCCGCAGTCGCGTCAGCAGGCGGTTGCGGACGAGGTAGACGTAGCCCACCTCGACGCCGCAGGTCCGGGACACCGTGGCGGCGGGGATTTCTTCGAGGACGTACTGCCGGAAGATCGCCCAGATGTCGGGCCGGACTTGCGATTCCAGCAGGCTCAGGGCGGCCCGCGTTAGCAGGAGGGCTTCCTGCCGTTCCAACTCGTCCGGCACTTCCGCCGACGCGATCTTCGAGAGGTGCTGTTCGCCGGCCGCGTTGCCGCGCTTGCGGAAGAGGTCCACGCACTTCGTCCGCGTTACCGTTCGCAGCCACGCCCGGAAGCTGCGGGAACTGTCGTAGTTCCAGGTCGGCAGTCGCTTCGAGAGTTCGAGGAAGACGTCCTGCCCCACGTCGGCCCGGTCGTCACGGTCGCGGATCGTTTGCTGAACCCAGTGGTCGACGAGCGGCACCAGTAGGCGAACGAGGTCGTCCCAGGCGGTGCGGTCGTTGTTCTGGCGGACCCGTTGCAGCAGCGTGACCGGCGTGTGCGGCAACAGGCGTTGGCGCGTCACGCGGTCCAGCGCCGACAACGGTTGAGACCGGGACGCGGAGAGGCTGTCGTGGGTCATGAGCGAACGGTCCCGCACCGAGGGCACCATCATTTAACGCTGTTGCGGCGCAACGGGTATCCGAATTATCGAATCAACCGAACGTCTGTAGCGGTTCCTCCGACTTTCGCGATTGCGAGGACCACCAAGTCGCGCGAAGCGGCGTCCCCGACCGGCCGCACGCGGCCCCGTGAGCTAGAGGCACAGTACCGGCTGGAGTGTCACCCCTTTCGACCCTCGGGCCGGGCTTCTCGTTCGGGGACACCGCAATGACGGCTCGACCGCTG
Organism: Limnoglobus roseus; assembly: GCF_008254045.1. Lineage (GTDB taxonomy): Bacteria > Planctomycetota > Planctomycetia > Gemmatales > Gemmataceae > Limnoglobus > Limnoglobus roseus. The sequence goes on from NZ_CP042425.1 coordinate 118,099, forward strand.
GCCGCCCGGCGTGGCACGATCATCCCGATGCTGGCCGTCTGTGCCGTGGCGCTGTTCGGGTTCCTCGCCCTGGCGATCGACCTGGGGATGTTGATGGTCGCCCGCAGCCAGTGCCAGAACGCGGCCGACGCCGCGGCGCTGGCGGGGGCGCGGAAACTCGACAACCGCTACCCGACCGGCACCGACCCGGACGCCTACGACAACCGCCGGGCGGACGCGATCCAGAACGCCAAGAACGTCGTGCAACTCAACGAGTTCTTCAGCACCAATTACTCCGCCGCCCAAGTGATCACCGCCCGCGCCGGCCTCTACGATTACGACCCCACCACCGAGCAGTTCGCGCCGATCTACCCGACCAGCAAGCCGAGCGGGAAGTCGTGGACGGCCGTCGAGGTGGAAGTGAACGGCGAGCAGCCGGCGTACTTCGCCGGCGTCCTCGGCATCACGTCGCTGCCCACGACGGCCCGGGCGGTCGCCGCCCACCGGCCGCGGGACGTCGCGCTGGTCGTGGACATGTCCGGGTCGATGCAGTTCTCCAGTTCCACGAACTGGGAACCGGGCACGGCCGGCTCGGCCGACGTGGTTTACGGCCTCCTCAACCCCGACCCCGACTACCCGCGATTCGGCCACTACGCCCGTTACGCGGAATACCAGATCACGAACCCGACGAAGTCGCTCGCGTCCGGCGCGGCCTCCTCGCGGCCGAACCCGTTGCGGATGACCTCGCCGTTCATCGGGGCCACCGGCGAAGTCTTCGCCCCGAACAACCACACCATCGAGACGCCGAACGGGCCGCCGCTGATCCGCGACTTCTACTTCGACCCGATCAACCGCGACGACCCGCGAACGCCGGCCACGACGGTGACGGCGTTCGCGAACCTGTGGAACGCCTTCCAGCGGTGGAACCCGCCGATCGTGGCCGACGGCGACCCGAACAACTTGACGCCGCCGACGTACAGTTGGAGCAACTACAGCGCGACCGACACCAGCAACACCCGCGGCCCGACGCCGGCCCCGCCGAGCTTCGCGGACCAGTCCGATGCCGCCGGCGTGCCCTACGTCGGCGACCGCTTCCCGCGGAAGGGCGGCGTGACATCGACGGCGAGTTGGAACCCGACCACGAGCACGGGCGCTGCCCGCACGCTGGTGGACGTGCTGAACACGCCGCCCGCGCTGCCGCGGGACATTCCCGCCAGCCGCCCCGCGATCTTCAACGGCAACCGCACCGAAGGCGGCACCGACACGGGCAACTTCTACGACGACGGCTGGGAGCGCAACGGCTACGACCTCGACGTGCCGACGTACATCTCCTCGGACCGGGCGACGGCCAAAACACGGTCGGGCACGCCCTTCCAGGGGTACTCGATGGGGCCGGGGTACTGGGGGAAGACGTTCTTCATGTGGCCGCCCGACCCGCGGTGGGGCAACCCGGACACCGGCACGCCGAACACCGGGGCCGTTCGCCCCGACCTGCCGAGCACGGCGAACCCGGCGAAGGACGCCAACGGCAACTGGATCGCCGACTGGCGGCGGCGGTTCTTCCTCCGCGGCAACAGCGCCGACACCGGCAACGCTGCTAGCTACCAACTCCTCGACCCGCAGGGCGACAACGACCCGAGCACGGTCGGCGAGCAGAACGTCAACCAGACCCTCTTCCGCACCGCCTACGGCCACACACTCCGCGACCCCGGCACGAACACGGTGCGGGCCTACCGGATCAACTACCGGGCGGTGCTGGCGTGGATTCGCAGTGGGCCGCAGGTGTTGCCGCCGAACCTCCGGGCCGGGCGGATTCTGTACTACACGTCGATCCCGGACAACGTGGACAACTTCGCCACCGACGGGGATCACCGGTTCTGGCGGGACTACATCGACTTCGTGATGGGCAACAGCGGCAACGTCACCGGGTTCAATCCCCAGTACACGCTGGCCGGGGCCGAGAACCAGCCGTGGCCGGAGGGGGCGAGCATCCAAATCGGGGCGACGGCCAGTTACCAGCCCAGCCCGACGGGGCCGGCGAACCCGCGGCCGTACATGAACGCGACGGACAACCCGAACCGCCCGCGGATGCACTTCTGGTTCGGCCCGGCGACGATGCTCTCGTTCCTCTCCACCCGCTCGCCGGGCAAGAACTGGCTGCCGGGCACCAGCCACGAGGCCCAGAGTTGGCAACTGAAGGTCGGCATTCAGTCGGCCCTCGACGACATCAAAAACAACCACCCGAACGACAGCGTCGGCATGGTCTTCTTCGGCTACCCGAACTACACGACGACGCGGGTGACGGTGGGCCAAGACTGGGTGAACCTCAAGAACTCGCTCTTCTTCCCGCTGTCGCTGCTGCCGGAACTGAAGGCGGGGAACCAGTCGACGGAAGTGCGGCCTTACAACACCGGCTTCGGCTCGGCCCTGTTGGGCAACCTGCCGAACGCGAACGGCCAGACCGACCCGAACACCGGCCTCGCGTTGGCGTTCAACACGCTTCGCAAGGCGAGCGGCGGCGGCAGCGGCCGCAAGGGCGCGTCGAAGCTCCTGATCTTCGAAACCGACGGCGTGCCGAACGCCTACCAGGACTACAACCTGAGCGGCACCGGGGACACCAACCGCTACACTTACGGCGGCCCCGGCGCGAACCGCGGCAACGGTGACTTCGACGTGATGCAACGGGCCTACGACGTGGCCACCCAGTTCACGCAGTTGACCGACGCCGGCGGCCACTCGCTCCCGAACGCCCCGGCCCGCATCTACCCGATCGCGTTCGGCGACCTGTTCAGTTCGGGCAGCAGTTTCAAGGACACGGCCACGACGTTCCTCAGTACGCTCGCCTACTACGGCAAGACGACGGCAAACCTGACCGACCCGCTGCCGCCGACCCAGATTATCACAGGCCCGTCGCAGACGCGGATCGACAACCTCCGCACGACCTTCGAGCGCATCTTGCAGAGCGGCGTGCAGGTGACACTGGTGGAGTGAAAGGCAAAAACCGATTCACCACAGAGGGCACAGAGAACACAGAGAAAAGACGAGAAGAGGTTTTGATTTAGTCTTCTGAACTGAATCTGGTTTTTCCTCTGCGTTCTCTGTGCCCTCTGTGGTGAATCGGTTTTGGTTTTGCGAACCATGAGCTACACTGCCGACATGACCGCAGCCGTCTTTGAGAACGTCCACAAGGACTACGTCACCCGCCCGATCCTGCGGACGAAGATCGCCGCCGTCCGCGGCGTCAGTCTGAGCGTGCCCACCGGCAGCGTCTTCGCGCTCCTCGGCCCGAACCGGGCGGGGAAGACAACGCTGGTGAAGATGCTGCTTTCCCTGGCGAAGCCGACCGGCGGCACGATCAACCGCCTCGGCCAGCCGATTGCAACACGTGCGACGCTCGGCCGCGTCGGGTACATGCACGAAAACCACGCCTTCCCGCGTTACCTTTCGGCGGCCGAGGTACTGCACTTCTACGGCGGCCTCTCGGGCGTGCGCAGCGAAGACCTGCCGGCGAAGGTGAACGCCCTCCTCGACCGCGTCGGCCTCGCCGACCGGCGGCGCGATTCCATCAGCGGCTTCAGCAAGGGCATGGTGCAACGCCTCGGCTTGGCCCAGGCGATCCTGAACAACCCCGACTTGCTCATCCTCGACGAGCCGACGGAAGGGCTGGACCTGACGGGCCGCAAGTTGCTCCGCGAAGTCGTCCGCGAGACGAAGGCGGCCGGGAAAACGGTGCTACTCGTGTCGCACGTCCTGCCGGAAGTCGAGGAACTGTGCGACGACGCGGCCGTGATCGTGGCCGGGAAGTTGGCGTTCGCCGGGAAGCTGAGCGAGTTGTCGAAGGGGCGAAACCTGGAGGCGGCCTTGCAGGACGTTTACGAAACGGGGGCGGCCCGATGAACCTCGCCTTCGCGATCCGCACGATCCGCTGGATGGTCCGCGACACGTTCCGCCAGTCGCTCGCCACGAAACTCTTCTGGGTGATGCTCGCCATCACCGCCGTCTGCACGCTGTTCTGCCTGAGCATCACCGTCACCGGCGACACGCCCCCGACCGGCACGGGCTACGACGCCGGCGGATTCATCACGCCGGAACAGGCGAAGGAAATCGGGGAGGAGAAGGTCAAAAAGGACGGCCTGAAGGTTCTCCGCGGCGAGGTATCGTTCGGCTTCGGCCTGATGACGGTGCCGATCAACCGGTACAAGGAAGACGCCGTTCGCTACGTGCAAATCTGGCTGGCGGCCATCCTCGCCGACACCGCCGGCGTGCTGCTCGCGCTCCTCTGGACCGCCGGCTTCTTGCCGACGTTCCTTGAACCGCAGTCGGCCACAGTGCTACTTGCAAAGCCGGCCTCGAGGTGGGCATTGCTCGTCGGCAAATACCTCGGCGTGGTGCTGTTCGTCGGCCTGCAAGCGTTCGTGTTCGTGGCCGCGACGTGGTTCGCCCTCGGTGGCAAGACCGGCGTCTGGGACGCAACTTACTGGCTGGCCGTGCCACTGCTCACGCTGAACTTCGCCGTCTTCTACGCCGTCTCGGCGTTCCTGGCCGTGGCTAGCCGCAGTACGGTCGTGTGCATCTTCGGCACCCTGCTCTTCTGGCTGCTCTGCTGGACGATCAACTACACGCACATCCGCCTACTCGCCCAACCCGTCGAAGGCATGGCCGGCACGGCCGTGTTAGACGCGGGTTACTGGGTGCTGCCGAAGCCGCTCGACCTGGGCGGCGTCTTCTACGACGCGATGCGGGCGACGGGCTTCTCGGCCCCGGTACCGGAGCTGGACGCGGTGCAAAAGAAGGGGCAGCTCTGCCCGGAACTGTCGGTGCTCACGAGCCTGCTGTTTGCACTGTTGGTGCTGTTGCTGGCGGCTTACGAGTTCAAATCCACTGACTACTGACGTTCCGAAAGCCCCGGCACGGCCGTGCCGGGGCTTTCGTGCCCACGACGCGCTTCCTGAATCGCAATGTGCCGGGCGAGTTGCGTGACCTGCCGCTGCACGCGAAGGTGGCACGAGTACAGAAAGAACGACACCCACAGGAACGCCAGCACGAACAGGTACAGGACTACGTCCGCCCCGCGGCCAATGCCGAGCAGATCGGCGACGCGCTGGATCAACAGTGGATCGAGGATGGCGACGGCGGCGGCCAACCACACGGCCAGCCGCAGCAAGCGAATCCACCGACCGCGGCGGAACGACGCGAGCAATTCCCGCAGGACCAGCAAGCCCAACACCGTGCCGGCGACCATCTGAAAGACGCTCATCGGACCACCTTCCCGATCAGGAACTGCCACACAACCCGCACGGCGTTCCACGAACTCTGCCCCTTCGCCAGTGTGGCCGCCGAGTAGCGGACGGTCACTGGCACTTCCACGAACCGCAGTCCCTGCACGCGAATCTCGTCGAGGATTTCCGAGGCGTGGGCCATGCGATCCTGCGTGATGCGGATTCGCCGGGCGGCCGCGGCCGAGAACGCGCGGAAACCGTTGTGCGTGTCGGTGACGGCGATGCGGGAGACGACCCGCGTGAAAAGCACGCCGGCCTTCAGCACGAGCCGCCGCGACGCGGGCAGGTTCTCCGTCCGCCCGAGGAACCGCGAGCCGAGCGTCACATCGGCGGTGCCCGCCAGCACCGGCGCGACCACCGCTGCGAGGTCGTTCGCGTCGTGCTGATTGTCGGCGTCGAAGGTGACGAGCACTTCCGCCCCGCGGGCGAGCGCGAAGTCGAGGCCGGTTTGCAAGGCCGCCCCCTGCCCGCGGTTAATCGGGTGCCGCAGTACCCAGACGGGGAAAGTGGCGGCGACGGCCGCCGTGTCGTCGCGCGAGCCGTCGTCCACGGCCACGACGTTCCCGCAGACGGGAAGCAGCCCGCGGAGCGTCACCGCCAGCCGCTCGCCCTCGTTGTACGCGGCGATCACGACCCACACGCCGGGCGGAACCGTCATGGCGAAGGAACCTCCGGGAACAACTGCCGCACCCACTCGTCCAACGAAGGAAAGGCGAGCGGGGGGCGTAAGCCCCCTGATTCTGATGCGATATTGGAACCCCGAGCGGAAGCGACGGGGTGAGGAAACGGCCTCTCAACCCCGTCGCTTCCGCTCGGGGTTCCAGAAAGAATCAGGGGGCTTACGCCCCCCGCTCGCCGGGGTTCCGACGGTGCGAGTGCCTCTCGAATCGCAATTCGCACGGCCTCGACGGTCCTCTCCGTGAAGACCAACCCCGGTAGGTCGCCGTACGGCTCGAAGCCGGGGTCGTATCCGAGGACCACCGGCAGGCCGCAGGATAACGCTTCCTGCACCACGAGTGGGAACCCCTCTCGCACTTCGGCCGGCAGGACGAGGACATCGGCCGCATGGTAGAGCGTTCGCAGTTCGGCTTGCGGTCGCGGCGGCAGGTACACCACGCCCGTTCGCGGCAAAGGGCCGAGCATCGACACATCGCCGGGGCCACAGAACACCAGGTCGAAACGGGTGTCCGACGCCGCGAGCAACAGCGGCACCCCCTTCGTTTCGAGCAGTCGGCCGACAAACAGCACCTTCGGCCGGTCGTCCCACCCGAGCGAGCGCCGGGCTTCGGCCCGTTGGTCCTGCGTCGGCGGGAAGAATCGTTCGCCGTCCACGGGGTTCATCACGAACGCCACATCAGATCGGCGGCGGAACTTCGCGAGCAACAACTGCACCCGGCTGTTGTACGCGACGGCCCGCGTCGCCAGCATCGTCGTCACTCGGCCGAGCGTTTCCACCCCGACGCGGGCCAACAGCGTGGCGATCGGCGAGGCGAATTTCTGGACGCCGCCGTGATCGGTCAGCACGCTCGGCACACTTCGCCACTTCGCCAGGATCATCGCGACGATGGAGCCGAGAAACAGGAAGCCGTGCGCGTGAACCACGTCCGCCCGGCCGAGTTCCCGCCACAGGATCGACACCAGCCGCGGCGAGAACAGCGGGTACGGGATGCCGAACCGGCGTTCCAACACGTGCGACGCGGGCACGCGGATGACCGTCACGCCGGTGGGGTAGTTCGGTTCTGCCCCGCGGCCGTCGCCGTCGCTAGTGACGAGCGTGACGGCGTGCCCCGCGTTCGCCAACGCCCGGATTTCCAGATCAACGAGGTTCTCGACGCCCCCGACGTGCGGCAGGGCAAGGTGCGAGACGATCAGCACTCTCACGCCGGCACCCGCAGGACGAGGCACGTTTGCACGAACGGCCGGACTAGCCACGGCAGAAAGCGGATCGGCCGCCCCGGCTTGCCGGTCCCGGCCGCCCGGTCCGCACCCGTCTGCCCGCGGGCACGCTCGCCGGCCGTGCGCAACATCGCCGCCGGACTCTGGAAGAAGCGGCCCGCCAGGTACGTCGTCAGGTTCCCGCACCGGATCTTCTCGGCGGCCACGACCGTCGTGTTCGGGAACAACTTCGCCAACTCCTCCGGCGAGGGGCGGAACATCGTGTCGATCGGGTCCGGGTGGTAGGGGAAGCGGTGGGGCACCGAGACGAGCAGGTACCCGCCCGGTTCGACGGCCGCCGTCAGTGCCCGACAGATGCGGTCCGGGTCGGGCACGTGTTCGAGCAGGTTGTTGCAGAACACGGAGCGGAATTTCCGTGCGCGAACGCGGTCGAGGAAGTCGGCGTCTGTGAGGTCGCCTACGAGGTCCACCCCCGGTGCGTCCTGAATGTCGGTGTGGACCACGCTCTGTCCGCGTTCAGCGAACGGGCGGAACAGGTGGCGGTCGATCCACGGCTGCGTCCTCGCCCGGAACTCGGCCGTGTGGCTGCCGACGTTGAGCATCGGGAACACCGCCACGTCGCCGAGGCGGGCGACCTGCGCGGCAAACCAGCGGGCTTCCTTCGGCAGCATGTCACCCGCCGGGTTGCAGGTACGGCTTCCCGGCCCGGAACAAGACGAGGCGGCCCGCCAGCCAGTGTCGCTCGTACTCGCTGCGCGACCCCGCGGCTTGGATCGCGCGTTCCTCGGCCTTCACCGCCTCGGCGAACTGCCCGCCACGAGCGTAGCAGATGGCGAGCGTGTCCCACTCCTCCCAGTCGTCGCGGTCGTTGAGCCGCACGGCGGCGCGGGCGTCGAGGTACGCCTGCCGCAAGTGTCCCTTCGTGGCCGTCGGGTCCAGGGTCGTGCGGCGGGCCGACGTGCCGAGTGAGTGTCGGTAGCCCTCCGGCGCGATCCGGCGGGCCTCGGCGAAAACGGAGTCGGCCTCAGCGGTCCGCCCCTGTTCGTCGAGACAACTCGCGAGCAACACGCGGCCGTGAATGTCGTTGAGCGACGGGATCGCGGCGCGGGCGAATTCCTCGGCCTCGGCGGGCTTGCCGTTCTGCAACAGGACGTTCGCCAGCGCGGAGTTCCGCCGGCCGTCGGTGGGCTTCGCCGTCACCAGATCGCGTAAAAACTTCTCCGCCTCCGCCCCCCGCCCCAGTTCCTCGTAGCAGTTGCCCAGCACGACCCAGTCGGCGATCAAGCCAGGGTGCTTCGCGGCGACGAGCATTTGGCCCAGGGCGTCGTCGGGGTGGCCGGTCCGCAGGAGGAATGCGGCGTAGGCCATCCGGCTCCGCGCGTTCTCCGGCCGTTGGGTGATGACGTCCAGCGCCAGGGCGGCAGGCGAGGTGTAATCCTCGTTCCGTAGGATCGTCCGCCCGGCGAGCGCCGCCGTCAGCCCGACCACCGCCACCACAGCGAGCGGGCCTCGCACGGCCGGCGGCAACAGTCGAAGCAGCGACCACCCGGCGACCACGACCGCGACGACAACGGCGATCAGCGGCAGGTACAGGCGGTGTTCGAAGGCCGGGTCTTGAATCGGAATGACGCTCGAAGTCGGGGCCAGGATGACGAAGAACCACGCCAGCAGGAAGCCCCAGGCGGCATGGCGGACGACGCCCCACGCGGTCGCGGCCAGCGCCAGTGACACCACGAAGAGGTACGGCACGGCGTCCGCGAACGTCGGGATCGGCCAGTCGATGTAATCGATGCACAGGTTCTTCGGCCACACCGACAGCCAGAGGTAGTACGGGACCACTTCCGTCTGCGTGAGGGCGTAACTGACCGGCGTGAACCGCGGCACGCCGAAGCCGACGGTGCCGCCCTTGTCGGTGAGGAATCCCCGCGCGAGCACCAGGGCGATGCCCAGGACCGGGCCAATGCACAGGATCGCGAGCGGCTTCCAGCGGCCCCACACCTCCCGCCACGATCTTGCCAGAAAGGTGCGGTCGTAGACGGCCGCGAGCACCGGCACGGCGAACGTCAGTTCCTTGCACCCAGATGCGAGTACGCACGCCACGCCGCCGAGCGCGTACCACCGCCACGAGGGTTCATCCGCCGTCACGCCCCGCAGGTAGGCCCAGAGCGCGAGTAGGAAGAACAGCCCCATCAGCGACTCGCACCGCTGCACCATGTACGTGACCGATTGCGTGTTCAGCGGGTGGACGAGCCAGAGCAAGCCGACGACGAGGGCCAACCAATTCGCCGAGGCCGTGTACTGCGTGCCGAACCGCGGGAGTAACAGCGTTCGCCGGACGAGGTCGAACAGCACGACCGCGGCGGCGATGTGGACGAGGAGGTTCGCGAGGTGGTACCCGCGGGTGTTCAGCCCGTCGAGCCAGTAGTTGAGCGTGAACGTCAGCGACACGACCGGCCGCCCGGCGAGGCGGCCCTGGAGGGGTTTGCCGAGATTCGGATCGACGATCATCGCCAAGTCATCGAGGACGAATGCCCCCTGGAACGAGTTGAAGTACGCCGCCAGCCCGGCCAGCGCGAACAGGATCAGCGTGTGCCGGAGGGTCGGGCCGGGGGTGAGGGCGGGGGCGGTCATAGGGCTTGCTACACGGGTTTGATTCGCACGACGATCAGTTGCCGGTTCAGCGGTTGCGTCTTCTCGGGGCTGCCGGTTTCGTCCAGGAGCACCTTCCACACGCCCGGCCGCTTGCGGAGTTCGGCCAGGAGGCTGTCACAGTACTCCGCTTCCACCACCATCAGGTTCACTTCGTACTTGTCCACGATGTCCCACCAGCCGGGGCGGCCTTGGCCGACGACGCCGAGTTCGTCCCAGAAGTCCGGGTGGAACAGGTGGATGTGCGCGTACGTCACCGGCACGGCCGGGGCAAGCGCCCACATGAGGTAGTCGCCCTGCATCGGGGTGGCCAGGATCGCGCCGCGGAAGGTGCCGCCGTAGTTCGCGTTCAGAACCGCCCGCAGTTCCTTCTGCCACTCGGCCTGCAATTCCGCCTCCGGCTTCGCAATCTGCCGGGCGACCTGCCACGGCGTGCCGGCGGAGACGGTGTCCTCGACCTTCGGCACGCCGTTCCGCAGCGTGTCGGCGAGGCCGGACCAGTTCGCGATGGCCAGGGCAACGAGCACCGCCAGCATCGTCTTCCGCAAACTCGGGACGCTCGCGGTCGGCAGGAACCGCTCCGGGATGCGGGAGGCCATGTCAGCCGCCATCGGCACGAGAACCCACGGCACGACCATCGCCCACCAGATGACCATGCGGTTCTGCACGCACACGCCGACGCCGAAGAGGAACAGCGTGAAGAGCCGACCGTAGGGCAACGCCTGCCGCGAGAGCAGGACCGCGACGGCGAGGACGGCGAGCGACCCGAGGAACGGCCAGTGCCAGCCGCGGCCCATCGTGAAGGACATCGGCTGCCACTCGCCGACGGCCGTGATGAGACTCGGGTGGCGGGTCATCTCAAACGTGCGAGAGTAAAGGCCGGGGCCGTAGGGATTCAGGCAGACCGCCAGGAACACGAGGCCGAGTGTGACCGTCAGACGGACGGCTTGTGCGTCCTTCCACGGCCGCACGGCGGGGCCGGTCGTCGGGAACAGGCAGTCGGCGATGCGACCGGCCGCGAGCGCGAACAGCAGACCGTGGACGACCAGGTAGCTGCCGTGCGTGTTCGCCCACAGCGCCGTCAATAACGGGATGAAGACCATCGCCCGGCGACTGAGAACGTCGCGGCCCAGGGGGATCAGCAGCAGTGCGAAGAAGACCTGCCCGAAACTCTGCGGACGGAACACGGCCATGTTCGACAGGTCGAGCATCATGACCGCGATCATGCCGAGGAAAGCAACCGGCCACGATCGGCCGATCCGACCGAACGCGACGTAGAGCAGCCCGTACCGGGCCACGACGAGGAAAGCGTGCAGGAACCGCAGGGCTTCCACGCCGCCCGCGAGTTGCGACAGGTCGTCGCCGCCGGCGAAGTGGGTGCCGACGGCGTACACGAAGTACATGACGAGGTGGCTGACCGTGTAGAACTGCGTGAATCGTTGCCGCCCGTCCCACCAGATGGAGAACGGCTCGCGGTCCGGGATTGCCCGGTGTTCGACCATCCACTGCCCGTAGCGCACGTGGCCCCACACGTCGGTGTGCCAGAGCGGAAAGATCGTGTTGACGACGAACAGAATGGCCAGGAAGCCGACGGCCACGACGTGAATGGTGCGGAAGTAGAGCAGGGCGAGCGGTGAGTTCGGGTCCGCAAAGTCGATCCCCGCCCCCACTTGTGTCGGGGCCGCCGGTGTTTCAGGGTGAGGCGAATCCGCCATGACTTGAAGGGGAGTGAGGACACATCGAAATCGTGCCGTCATTTTAGCGGCATAACCGTTTGAACAAGAAAAACCTTGAGACTCGACTCAGAAATATACGGCGGATGTCGGAGAAATCGCAAGCGCCCGGAATATCGTCAACCCAGTTACATTCGTAAACAATTCCGATCGACATTACCTTACTGCGCGAATTGTTGGATCGTACGTGATTCTGTTTGTATCGATCGTGTCGATTATTTTGACACCAAAAAGAATTACGACCAGGCAAGCTGGGAAGAATTATGTTTTTATGTTGATTCTTCAGATCGGACTATTTAATTTGGCCGTGCCGATTAATCGGCTCACACGTTTTGTTCTCCCGGGTGCACGTGTACGAGCTGACTGAAAAATTAAGCCTCACCCGGATTTTCACAGGTAGCGCAACATGACGAATCTTCTGAAGAAGTTGTGGGCGGACGATGACGGTGCGGTCATCTCCGTCGAACTGTTGCTCATCGTGAGCATCCTGATCTTCGGTCTGATCCCAGGCTTCGTGGCCCTGCGGAACAGCGTCAACGCGGCTCTGACGACGACGGGCAACGCCGTGCTCGCCCTTGTGCCGAGTTTCACGTTCTCGGGTTGGGTTGTGGGGCCGACCACTGGTAACTCTGCGCAAACTGTTGCCCAAGTTTCCGGCTTCCAGCGAGATACGAGCGCCAACTCCTATCTGACGGCTGACCAAATCGCCCCTACGCTACTGCCCGTTGGCCTGACCATCTCGCCGGCACCCTGATTGTCCTCAAGAATTCGATTTTCCGCAACAGGCACGGTCGCACCCCGTGCCTGTTGCGTTTCAGGTAGCACTTCCAACACATCCCCTATAGCACGAATTTTCGACCCCGTTTCTAAAACATTCTTTTTGTCTTTTCCCCGCCAATTTCTCCACTCGTCCCAGATTGACAGCAACTCGGTTGCCGTTCGATCTCAATTCGGGACTCCTCAGATGTTTACTCTCCTGCGACGCTGCTGGAACGACGACACGGGAGCCGTCGTTTCGGTCGAAATCCTGCTCACCCTGAGTATTTTGATCTTCGGAATGATTCCCGGCTTCGTGGCCTTGCGAAACAGCATGAACTCGGCCCTCACGTCGGTCGCGAACCTCTTGGTCGCGATCATCCCGAGTTTCACCTTCTCCGGCTTCGCGATCACCGGAACGGACCAGAACAACAACCCCGTGACCATCTTGCAGATCGGCGGCGTGCAGTTCACGCCGAATCGCACGTACCTGACTGCGGATCAAATTGCACCGGAAATCATCCCGCCGGGCGAGACAATATCTCCTGCCCCGTGATTCGTTTGAATCCGCACACCCGTTGAGAATGGCGGAAGATTCCCGATCGATTTTACGGGTCTTTTCTTCCCGAAATCGTGTGCGGACGTCAGAATAACACCCAACTTCGATCCTCCGGCCGGCCACCCATGACGCCCCCGTATTTCCCGATACCGTCGGCCCTCTATGTGGTAGCCGTGGCCCTGCTCCTGAGCGGATTCATGGCGGCGGCAGCCTGGATCGACTGGAAGACGTGGCGAATCCCGAAGCGGCTCACACTCTCGATGGTCGCGGCCGGCGTGCTGATCCAGGTGATCGGCGGCATGTGGATGGCCGCCAACGAGTTGCCGGGCTGGCTGTTCCACGACGGCATGGCCCTCGGCGTTCTGGACGGGTTGCTGTTCTCGCTGGCGGGGGCGGCGACAGGCTTCGCGGTCTTCTTTGCCTTCTGGATCATGGGCGTGGGCGGCGGCGGCGACGTGAAACTCGCGACCGCCCTCGGGGCGTGGGTTGGGCCGCGAATCTTCATCGGCGTGCTACTCTTCACGATGCCGGTCGTCGCCGTCTTCGTCGTCGTGATAATGATCCGCCGTTTGATGGCAGGAAAGATCGCACCCGCAGCGAGTGCGAAAGCCGCCCCGGCCGCGGGCGTCAAAAACCTCGGCCGCCGGCCGATGACGTTCTCGTTCCCCCTGGCGGTGGCAACGGTGCTACTCTTCTTGGTAATGTTCCGCGTGCCGTTGGGGTTGTCGAACCAATAGTCGATTCAAAGTACACGCGACACTCGCAGGGACGCGAAGCTGCCTTCGATGAGGTGTTCCCATGCGAGCGAGCTTTCTGCTGGTCCTGACACTGGCGGTGTTGGTCGGGTTGGCCGTGGCGGTGGGCTTCCGCTACTCGGGCTTCCTCAACCCGGCCCCGGTCGCGACCGTTCCGGTCGTGGCGGGTCCCGTCGTGGAGAAGATCGTACCACCGGCACCACTGCCGAAGGTGGTTGCCACCACGCGGAACCTATTCGCCGGCGACACGATCGACTCCTTGGACGTGTACCTCCGGAACGCGAAGCCGGAAGAGCTGAAAGATCTGGAGTCGCACAAGGACGCCTACCTCCCCTCTCTCGTGTCGAGTGCCTACTTCCGCACGCCAATGCGAAACCTGGAAGCCGACACGCCGATCAAGAAGGCTGACCTGGAAGAGATGGCGAAGCCGGAGGCACTGCACACCCGCCTGACGCCGGGCACGCGGGCGTTGGGTGTGTCGATCCCGAAGCCGCAGTCGGCCGGCGGGTTGATTCAGGTCGGCGACTGGGTGGACGTGTACGTCACCACCGAGGTTTCGCGGACCGACCTGGACGTGAAGGTTCCGCACACCGGCTTGGTGGTGAAGGCCGCACAGGTGGTGGCGAAGCGGGACACGCTGTACAAGATTTACTCCGGCCTGCCGTCGGAATTCATCCACTTCACGCTCTCCGCCAACCCATACCGCACCGCCCTGATCGAGTACGCCCGGACCATCGGTACCCTGTCGATGGTGCCAGTGTCGGCCGAGGAGAAGAAGAAGTACGACGTGCTGAAGGACGCTTCCGCGAACAACCCGGACAAGGCCATCGAGTTGGCCGTCGGCAACACCGACGGCCGGGAAGGCCGCGAGGAACTGCGGCGCGTCAAAGAGTACGAGGCCGGCACGCTCGGGGTCGGCGCGACCGACATCTTCCGCATCCTGAATCTGAAGCCAATTCCCGTGCCGGACCCGCCGCCGCCGCCGATGATCCCGCCGCACCCGCCGCGGCCCGAGCCGCCGACGTCGATCGAGATTTACAACGGCACGAGCAAGAAGGCCCCGGCAGTGTTCGGCCCGCCGGTCGTGCCCGAGGTGCCGGCCCCGGTCATTATCGTTCAGCCACCAGCCGTCCCGCCCAAGCAGGGCGAATACCTCTTCACGAAGCCAGTCCCTCTTCCCCCGGAACCGAAGCCCGCCACCGGCGGAAAGTGAGGCAGATCATGGCCCCGTCCTCCGATGCGGCGACCGACCTCCGGGCGGCCCACTTCCGCGACGAGTTGCACCGCACCGTCGTCGAGGCGCTCGACCTGTCACGGATCGACCGCTGGAGTCCCGAGCGGGTTCGCACCGAGGTCCACACGCTAGCGGCGAAGATGGCCCCGCGGATCGACCGTTCGCTGCCGAAGCCAGTCGTGGACCGGGCGGCCAACGAGGTCATCGATGAAGTCTTCGGCCTCGGCCCGATCGAGTCGCTGTTGAAAAGCCCTGGCGTGACCGAAGTGCTGGTGAACGCCCCGGATCAGGTCTACGTCGAACGGAACGGCCGCCTCGAACGGGTGAACGTGTCGTTCACCGACGCCGCCCACGTCACGCGGGTGATTCAGCGGATCGCCGCCCGCGTCGGTCGGCGGATCGACGAATCGTCACCGATGGTGGACGCCCGCCTGCCCGACGGCTCGCGGGTGAACGCCGTGCTGCCGCCGCTGACGCCGGACTCGCCGGTGCTGTCGATTCGGCGGTTCGGGGCGGTGCTGAGCGCCGCCGACCTGGTGAACGGCGGCACGGTGCCGCCGCAGGTGCTGAAGTTCCTGCAAGCGTGCGTCGCGTCGAAGGTCAACATCGTCGTCTCCGGCGGTACCGGCGCGGGCAAGACGACACTCCTCAACATCCTCTCCGCGTACATCCCGCCCTACGAGCGCCTCGTCACGATCGAAGACACGGCCGAGTTGAAGTTGCAGCAGCCGCACGTCGTGCGGATGGAGTCGCGGCCAGCCAACCTCGAAGGCAAGGGGACCGTCACCACGCGGGAACTGCTGCGGAACTCCCTGCGGATGCGGCCCGACCGGATCATCGTCGGCGAGTGTCGCGGGCCGGAAGTCATCGACATGCTCCAGGCGATGAACACTGGCCACGAGGGGTCGCTCACCACCGTCCACGCGAACGACAGCTACGACGCTCTCAGCCGCCTGGAAATGATGCTCGGCCTCGCCGGGTTCAAGGTACCAATGCCGGTAATGCGGGCGTACATCGCGTCGGCGGTGCAGTTGATCGTCCACATCTCGCGGCTGACCGGCGGCGAGCGGAAGATCACCCGCGTGACCGAGGTCCGCGGCCTGCGGAAGCGGAACAGCTACATGACGCGCGACATCTTCAAGTTCGAACAACGCGGCGTAAAAGACGGCCGGGCGTTCGGCTCGTTCCAGGTCGTGGGCCACCTGCCGAAGCTGTTGAACCAACTGGAAATGGCCGGCCACGCGATGCCGGAAAAGCTCTTTCAGGCCGGTGAGTTCCAGTCCAACGAGAACGTGTTGATGGAGGACCGTTGATGTTCTCCGTCGAAATCCTGATGGCCGGGATCGTCTTGTCGGTGGTCGTGACCATCCTGGTGGTCTACGCGCTGATCGCGGCGTTCCTGCCGGAAGCGGCCCCGACCGCGGAATCCGAATCGCTCTCGACGCGGGCCGACGACATTCTGCCGCCGCGCACGTTCTTCGGCCGCACCGACCGCGGCTTCTCCCGCATCGTCCGCGACAGTTACTACGGGCTAACGACCGACAGCGCCGTCCTCTGGATGATGCTCGTCGGCGGGTTGTTCGCGACGCTGGTGTTCATCGCGATTACCGACCCGCTCGCCACGGTGGCCGCCTTCCTGATCGGCATGGCCCTGACGTTCTTCTTCCTCGTCGTGGCCCGCGACCGCCGCCGCCGGGCGATTCAGGAGCAACTACCAGACGGCTGCTTCCAACTCGCCCGCGGGTTGCGGGCCGGGCTGGCACTGCCGGAAGCGTTGTACCAAACAAGCGACTACACGCCCTCGCCGTTGGGGGAGGTCTTCCGCGCGTGCGGGAAGTCGATCAACCTGGGGTTGGCCGCGCCGGCGGTGATGCGGCGGGCGGCAGAAGACGTGCGACTGACCGACTTCGACCAACTCGCCGCGGTCGTGGCCCTGAACAGCGAGACGGGCGGCGACCTGCCGAATTTGCTCGACCGCCTCGCGGCCTCGATTCGCGACCGCAACCAGTTCCGCGGCTACTTCCGCTCGGTGACGGCCCTGGCCCGCATCTCGGCGTTATTCGTGGCCCTCGGCGCGCCGGTGGCGGCGCTGATTTACTTCCTGACGTACCGGTACGAGTTGTTCCTGCCGTTCGTCTACTCGCCGCTCGGCTTCTGGATGATCCTGGCCGCCGTGGTGCTGGAAGTCCTTGGCATTCTGTGGATCCTGTGGCTCTTGCGACGGCAAGACGAGTACTAAACCCATGGTCCTCGACGAATTAACCGCGCTCGCGATCATCTTTGCCGTGACGACGTTCGTCGCGTTCCTCGGCATGGTGCTGATTGTCAACCGCGACGATGTGAACGAATATGATCCCGAGCCGTCGCGGCCGCTGTTCGGCCCCGCGAATGCGGCCCTCGCCGGTTTACTGCCCTCCACGACGGCCGGCCGCGAGTCGATTCAACAAGACCTGTGGCTGGCCGGGTACGCACAGTCGTCGGCCCTCAACAACTTCCTCTGCATCCGCAATCTGTTCACGCTCACGCCGATCATCCTCGGCTTCGCGTCGGCCCTGATGGCCGACGACACGCGCATCGGCTGGGCGTACGTCACCGACTACCGCCCGCCGATCGGCGTTGCCCTGGCCCTGACCGGCATCCTCTTCGGCATCCTCGGCTTCGCCCTGCCGCGGCTGATCCTGCGGTCGCTCGCGAGTGCCCGCAAGGAGCGGTTGCAGCGGAGCATGCCGGTGTTGATGGACACGCTCGGACTCTGCCTGTCGTCCGGGGCCGGCCTCATCGACTCGCTGCGGCGGTCGGGCGAGGCGATCCGCCGCGGCCACCCGGACCTGTCGAACGAAGTTCGCATCGTCACCCGACAGGCCGAACTCCGGAGCCTCGACCACGCCCTCATGCAGTGGAAGCGGCGCATCCCGATCCCGGAAGTCGGCAGCCTCGTATTCCTGCTGTCGTCGTCGGACCGCCTCGGCAGCGGCATCACGCAAGGGCTGTTCGAACTGTCCGCGAGCTACCGGTCCAACGCCCGCCAGTTGGCGGAAGCGGCCGCGAACCGGGCAAACTTCTACCTGCTCTTCCCGACGGTGCTGTGCCTCCTTGCGGCCGCCGGGTTGATGCTCATCGGTCCGCCGCTGTACAAGGGGCTGAGCGAATCGCGACAACTGTTCAACGCCATCGACGACGCGACCCGCCAGCGCGAACTGCTTCAGCAGCAGCTCCAGAACACCGCCGTGCCGGGCCAACCGGCCGCCGGCGGCCCGATTCCCCCGACGGTGGCCCCCGCGCCGGCCCCACCCCCGCCTCTCTCGACCGGCTTATAGAATGACGGGGCCGCGGCTCACCTCTCGTCGCGGCCCTGCGAGATCACCTTATGCGACACCTGCTTCTGATTGCGTTCCTGGCCGTCCCGTGTTTCGCCGGTGAGCCGGTGTCGTCCGGCGTGCCGGTCGGCAAACGGCCGGGGCCGTACAGTTTCCTCGTGGCGACCGGCCCGCAGCGCGGCCAACCGACCTGCTACATCTGCGAGCAGGCCGACAAGCCGACGGCCGTGGTCTTCGCCCGCACGCTGTCCGAACCGTTGGGGAAACTGCTCGTCAAACTCGACGCGGAAGCGGTGGCGAAGAAGGACGCCGGCTTCAAGGTCTGGATGACGCAACTCGCCCCGAACGCCAACCTCGACGCGATCGCCAAGTGGGGCCAAGAGCAGGGCTTGAAGAACGTGCCCATCGGCGCGTTCGAAGACCTCGACGGCCCGCCCGCCTACAAGCTCCACCGCGACGCCGACGTGACGGTGCTGCTGTTCGTCAAAGAGAAGGTGGTCGCCAACTTCGCCTTCCGCAAGGACGAGTTGACCGACGCCAAGGTCGGCGAGGTGCTGAAGGCCGTGCCAGGGCTGTTCGAGAAGAAGTAAGAGTTCCAGACGGGAGGCATCCATGCCGGAAGCAAAAGCACTAGCGGAGGTTCTTCGCCCGTTCTTCGATGCACATTCCGCTCGCCTGGATGCCGCTCTGCAAACCGCGCTCGCCCAGCCAATCGAACTGGAACCCGGTCGTTACCTCCAGTTTGAAATCTGCCCCTTCTTCTATCGTGTCACGATTACGGCCACCGAAGAGGACATCCTGCCAGACGACTGGTTGGATGGGGCCGTAGTCGCCGAACAGGTCGAAGCTATCGGGGGGAGTTCGCCCGAAGCCGAAACGGAGTTCTTGGTGAAGTGGCTCGCGGACGCTTGGGCACGAGTAGGTGGGGCGAAAGCTTGCCGGCCAGCTTTCGCGTTCTATCACGGGTATCACGACGGGCAATTCGACTTAAATGAGCGTCGGTGGAAGCCGGCATCGGAAGTCTTCGGAGAATAGATCACGATTCTCCGCTCACCTCGCCCGCTTCTCGCGTGTCCCTTCCCTCATGCTCATTCCCCATCTCCACGACTGGCCCACCACCGAGGCGGAAGCCCTTGCGATTCAGCACGAACTCGTCGGCCGCGTGAACGTGTCGGTGCCGCTCGGCACGATCCGCACGCTGGCCGGGTGCGATATCGCTTACGACACGGCTTCACCGAAACTCGTCGCGGCTGTCGTCGTTCTCGACTGGCCGAGTCGGACTGTGATCGAAAAGACGGTCGTGCGCGCGGAAGCGACATTCCCTTACGTGCCGGGTTTGTTGTCGTTCCGTGAACTTCCCGCACTACTAGAAGCGTTTGCGCAGTTGGGACATGCGCCGGATGCGTTTATGTTAGACGCACAGGGAGTCGCTCACCCTCGCAACTTCGGCTTGGCCTGCCACCTCGGTTTGTGGCTCGATCGGCCGTGTGTGGGTTGTGCGAAGAGTTGGCTCGTCGGCGACTACGCCGCACCGGGGCCGACGGCCGGCGACACCTCTCCCTTGACACTTCACGGACGAACCCTCGGCAGCGTGGTCCGCTCGGCCACAAACGCGAAGCCGGTCTTCGTGTCGCCGGGCCACAAGATTGACGCGGCCGGGGCCACGGCACTGGTGTTGCAATCCCTGAGTGGATACCGACACCCCGTACCGACGAGATTGGCCCACATGCTCGCGAACGAAGAGCGGGCGAAGTTGTAGCCCGGTTCGCGAGAGCGAAAGCTGAGATGATTCTCCGGAATCCGGGCGCGTGAACCTACCGTAGAGCGTGTTGTTGTCGGCGTGCAACGCACGTTGCGAGAAACCCGCGAGACGATCTCGGAAGCAACGGGACAGGAGGTTCGGGCGGCCGAATTTCTTGGCTTCCGACGTGCGCCCGCGACGATACTTCAGCGTACAATGATTCCGCCGGTGAGGGTCAGGACGATCCCCGCTGGCACGAGTGACAAACCACGCGGCCGAGGCCCGACCCCAACTGTCCCCCGGGCGTCGGCCGCAGAAGAGAACGGGTTGTATTGTTCGACCCGTTCGATTTACACTCCGGCTCTGCCGCCCCACCCTTCCCCGTCCGGGTCGGTTGCGGTGTCAGGGGAGAGAAATGTTAATGTCGAACTTTGACGATCGTCGTTGGAATTGGCGACGGCCGCAACCGACGGAGTTGGGTGCGACTGACCTGACCAATCGTTTTGCCGAGCAATTGCCGCTGACCTCGCCACCCGACGAGCAGCCCGGCCCCGACGGCATCCGCTGGGGTTTGGTGAACCGCGTGCGGGCCGAGATCGCGGCCGGAATCTATGACGACGACGAGAAGTGGGCGATGGCCCAGGAACTCCTGTTCCAACGGGTTTGTGCCGACGATTGACCACGGACTATAATGCCGGTGGGTTCGTCCCTCGGCCTCAATCGCATCTCACGGCCGGGAACCACTCCAGTTCCCGGCCTGATTTTTTTGACGGGAGTTCTGCCGTGTCGTTGCCGTCCGTTGCCGTGTCGCAGTCCCCGGAGGAGCGGTTCCGCGAATACCTCGCGAGCCGGCCGAAGCCGCAACGGTTCACCGAGCAGCAGCGCGAACTCGTCGAGCACATTTTCCAGAAGCACTCGCACTTCGAGGCCGAGCAGTTGGTCGAAGAATTGCGCGCCGCTGGGAAGCTCGCTTCCCGAGCGACTGTCTACCGAACCCTGACGAAGCTCGTGGACGCCGGTCTGCTGCGAAAAATCGAGCACGGCCCGCGGACGATCTTCGACCACGACTACGGCTACCCGTGGCACGAACACCTGATCTGTGAGCAGTGCGGCACGATCATCGAGTTTCAGCACCCCGGCCTTGAGACGGTCCTGAAAGACATTACCGCGCAGCATCAATTCCGGGCGACCGGCCATACTTTGGTGGTCCGTGGCGTCTGTGCCGAGTGCAACGCGGCGACCGCGGCCCAACGACGACGACTGGTGATGTGATCCGCCGAACGCCGCTCGCGGAATCCTGAGCTATAGTTGCGCCGGTAGGGACGCCGTTGGCTCGCTTGGTTTCGCTCTCATGCAACTTTTCTGTCCCGATTGTCAGGCCGCATTCGCCGGAACGCCACACTGTCCTAAGTGCGGTGGACGGTTAATCGCGCCCCAGGAGTCGTTCGTCACGGCCGTCGTCGCGTCGGCGGAAGAACTCCCGGAGGCGGTGCAGACCACGTTCCCCGGCCGGGTCGTCCTCGGGACGACCACGGCTCTCGGGCTATTTCTGTCGCTGCGAGAATTCGCGATCGCGTTCACCGCCGGCAGCAGCACAACCGGCGACATCGACGTTTTCACGATCTGCGGCCTTCGCCTGCTTGCCGTCGCCGCGGGCGGACTGTTGACCGGAGCGGGGCGGGCCAACGGCGCGCAGCCGGGGTTCGCAACGGGGCTATTGGTCGGCGGGTTGCTGACGGCCCACGACATTCTTCAATCCGGCGGGGCGGAGTATTGGTGGCCAATCGGGTTGGCGGTCGGATTCCCGGTAGTGGCGGCGATAGCCGGGTGGATCGGGGCGAGGATTTGGCCGGCCGCGGTCGACCTGCCGAACGTCGCCACGCCGACGGCCGTGACCGCCTCGCGGGCCAGCACGCTCACCCGGCTTTCCGAGAGTAACGAGCGACGCCGGGGAGAGCGGCCAACCGTCTGGCTGCGCATCCTCATAGGCGGCCTGCTGGCCTTCGCGGCCATCGTGACGTCTGAACCCATCCGGATGTTCCTGGCGAGAGCGTCCAGCGGCCTCTTCAACACCGGCGGCATGAACCGAGCGGCGGCGGTCGGGGCACAACTCGCCGCGATCATCCTCGTCCTCGGCGGCATGGTCGCCGGGGCAAACACCGGGGCCGGAATGCGGCACGGCTTCTACACGGCCCTGTTCACGGCCCTGAACCTGTTCGGGGCGGTTCTCGTGCGCGGAAAGCCGGACTATCCGCCCGTGACCGGCCTGTTCGCGTACCTGGATTTGCCGCTCGATTCGTACTTCGCCCCGCAGTCGATGGCCGTCATCCTGGCCTTCTTGATCGGCCTCGTCACGGCCGGCGGCTGGCTCGGCGGCCAACTCTTCCCGCCGCTCGCCCCCGCGTGGATGCGGAAGCGGAAACTCCACCAGCAGGGCTAACTGTTCTCACTTTCTGATCGCTCATCTAACATTCATTTGTCGCGGCTCTCACATCTCTACCGTTTCTGGAAGTGTCCCCTGGCACACTCTCTGGAGAACGACTCATGCGTCTGTATGCGAAGCTGCTGCTCATCACCGGGTTCTTGGCCCTCGCGGCCGTCGGCAGCGCCCAACCCCCGGCCAAAGACGGCAAGGACGGTAAGGGCGGCCCCGGGCAAGGTGGCGGTCCCGGTCAGGGTGGCCGTGGCGGTCAGGGTGGCGGTCGCGGCATGGGCGGACAACCCGGCCAGATTCTGCCAACCTTCATCGTCGAACAACTCAAACTGACGGAAGACCAGAAGAAGCAACTCGCGTCGCTCCAGAAGGAAACGGACGAGAAGCTCGACAAGATGCTGACCGACGACCAGAAGAAGCAACTCAAGGAAATGAAGGATCGCGGTCCGGGCGGCCAAGGTGGCCCGGGCGGTCGCGGCGGTCCAGGTGGCGGTGGCCCCGGCGGCGAAGGCGGGCGTGGCGGTCGGCCGGGCGGCGATCGCGGGTCCGAGAAGAAGGCCAACTGATAAGATGACGGCATCCGGCGGGGTTTCCAACCCCGCCTCTCGCTTCGGCGACACTTTTTATTTCCCCTCCGTGTGAAGGATTGATGATGAAATCGCGTGCGTTCGGTGTGGCCGCCCTCGGCCTGACCCTCCTGCTCACCCCGTTGGTGGCCCAACCACCCGGCGGCGGTGGTGGCTTCGGCGGGCCGGGCGGCATGATGGGCGGGCAAGAGCGGAAGATCGTCAAAGATTACGACAAGAACAACGACGGTTGGCTCAACAACGAGGAACGCAAGACCGCACGCGAGGCCCTCAAAAAAGACGCCAACGGCGGCGGCCGGCGGGGCGGCGGCATGATGGGCGGCGGTCGCGGTGAACAGCCCTCGCCGGGGAAGATGGTTAAGCCGGACGAGGTCAAGACTTACGGCGGTGAGTCTCTGTACGATCCGACCGTCCTCCGCACGATCTTCCTCGAATTCGAGAACAAGGACTGGGAGAAGGAACTCGAAGACTTCCACGGCACCGACGTGGACGTGCCCGCCGAGGTCACGGTCGATGGCAAGAAGTACCACAACGTCGGCATTCACTTCCGCGGCATGTCGTCCTACGGCGGCGTGCGGGCGGGGTCGAAGCGGTCGATGAACCTCGCCGTGGACATGGCCGACGCCAAGCAGAAGCTCAACGGCTACAAGACGCTCAACCTGCTCAACAACCACGAAGACGCCACGGCCATGAGCACGGTGCTCTACTCACACATTGCCCGCGAGTACCTGCCGGCCCCGAAGGCGAACTTCGTCAAGGTCGTCATCAACGGCGAGAACTGGGGCGTCTACACGAACGTGCAGCAGTTCAACAAGGACTTCACGAAGGAAAACTTCAACAGCGACAAGGGTGCCCGCTGGAAGGTCCGCGGCAGCCCCGGCGGTCAGGGCGGCGTCGAGTACCTCGGCGACGACCCGGCCCGGTACAAGCGGATCTACCAGATCAAATCGAAGGACGAGGACAAATCCTGGCAGGCCCTCATCAAGCTCGCCAAGACGCTGAACCAAACCCCGGCGGACCAACTGGAAGAAGCCCTGAAGCCGATGCTCGACATCGACGGCCTGCTGTGGTTCCTGGCCCTGGACGTGGCCCTCATCAACGGCGACGGCTTCTGGACGCGGGCGAGCGACTACACCATCTACCTCGACGAGAAGGGCAAGTTCCACTTCATCCCGCACGACATGAACGAGTCGTTCCACGCGGCCGGCGGCCCCGGCATGGGCGGCGGCGGGCCGGGCGGTGGGATGCGGTTCGCGATGCCGAAGCCCGGCGAGGTGCTCCCGCCCGGATTGCAAGACGCCCTGGGGTTGACCGACGCGCAGAAAAAGGAACTCGCGAAGATTCAGAAGGAGACGGATGAGAAGCTGAACGCCTTCCTGACGGACGAGCAGCGGAAGCAACTCAAGGACATGCAGGCCAATGCCGGCCAACCGATGGGCGGCTTCGGTGGTGGCGGGTTCGGCGGCGGTCCCGGTGGCCCCGGCGGCGGGTTCGGTGGTCCCGGCGGCGGTGCGGGTGGCCCTCCCGGTGGCGGTGGCCCCGGCGGTGCCGGTGGTCCCGGTGGTGGTGGATTCGGGGGCGGTCGCGGTGGCTTCGGCGGCGGTCCGGGCGGTGGCGGCGGTGGTCTCGAACTCGATCCGCTCGTCGGGCTGACCGACACGCGCAAGGCCCTGCGGAGCAAGATTCTCTCCGTGCCGAGCCTGCGGGCGAAGTACCTGCAAGACGTGAAGACGATCGCCGAGAAGTCGCTGGACTGGAAGGTGCTCGGCCCGTTCGTGGCGATGAACCGCAACCTGATCTCTGCCGAACTAAAAGCCGACACGAAGAAGCTGGAACCGTTTGAAGCCTTCGAACGGACGACCGGCGACACGGCCGAAGCCGGCCGCGGCCGCGAGACGGCCCTGCGAACCTTCGCCGACCAACGGCGGAAGTTCCTGCTGAGCTATCAAGAGAAGAAGTAACAGGTCGAATCCCGAAGGGGCGGGCGGGTCGATACCGCCCGCCCCTTCGTCATTTCGCGTCTTCCACGATCGAGATGACCCGCACCGTTCGCTTCGCCGTCGCCAGTTTGAGGCCGGTCTGGCCCTCGATCTGTTTAACGGCGGCGGCGAATTCTTACTTCGGATCGGGCTTGGCCCCACCAGCTCGGTAACTATAGTTCCAGCGAACGGCCTGCTCAGGGGACACCTCCGCCTCGCCCACAACGCGGGCGCGAAGGTAGATACTGATGTCGTTCAGGAACTCGTCCCACGTACCGCTCCTAATGGAACCCATCGCAACACCTTTCGGGTCGATTACGTCGAGTTCGATCACATCCGGCTTGCCGTCCGGTAGCCGTTTCGGACGATACAGACCCTTCGCAACGATCACCTCGCGTTCGAGTGTGTCCACACGGACCCGAACGGCCCACTTCATCTCGTCGCGGAGAACGCCTTCTAACGACGCCGCAAAATCCTCGACCTTTGCCCCAGCCCGAAAGACGAACTCGCCCGGAATCAAGCGGTCGAGCAGTTCCTCAGGGCATTCGAATTCCTGTCGCGGCACACCGGAGTAAAGGCACCCAAAATCCAGAACTTGTCTCAGTTGCGCGGTCTGTCGGTGGTCCACGATGCCAACCGCCCCCTTGCCGTCCATCTTGAGTTGCCCGTCGTCCACGCGATACCAAAACAAGCCCTTCTCGCGTGCTTCTTCAGATTGTTTCGCGACCTGCTTCAGATACTCGTCGCGGGCTGCCGGGTACGGTGGGGGAATCCGCTTCAGCACCTCGCCATCCTTTAGGGCATAGGCGGCGTAGAAATCGTTCTTCCAGGCCGGCTCGTCGGCGGTCGTCTGTTTCGGCGAGTCGGCCTTCGGCTTCGCGTCCTTCCGCTCGAACTCGATCACCGTCAGCGGGTCGGCATCCTTCGGCCGGTCCTTCGGGTCGAAGCTCTTGGGGCGGGCCACCTCCGAACGGCCGTAGTACGCGACCTTCAATTTCTCACCATCGAGTTCGTACAGCCAGAGCATGAGCATCCGGTCGCCGACGATGTTCAATTCCTTCGGCGTCGCGCTCGGGTTGAGCACGTACCGGAGTTTGGAAATCTCCGCCCGCTCCCCGGGCTTTGTGCAGACGATGACCAACTCGTCGGTGTCAAACCTCAGTTCATACGTCGATCCCCCTGCGTCCGCCGGGGTCGCGGGGTACTTCGACGTTTTCTTGGATGCCCACGTACCCCGTAACTTGTCCGCCTCGTCCTTCTCGGCCTTGAGCTTCTTGATAAGGGCTGGTTCCCCGGCCTTCGGGGCCAGCTTTTCGTCCGCGTTCGCCGGTCCCGGCCGGAAACCGCCGACGCCCGCGACCATCAGCACGACCACGCCGATGACGGCCACGCCGAGTTTGAGTTTGCTCAGGAACAACATCTTCGACACCTCCGCAACGAGTTGGGTGACGCCGTCCGTCGGCCCGGTGAAGGCGGCCTGCACGGCCGCGCTCGCCAGGCCCGGCGACGCCGTGGCGGTTCGGTCCGCCAGCAACGCCGCCAAGCCCGCGACGCCGAAGCCGCGGGCGGTCAATCGTTTCTGTAACATCCGGTGGGCCGTCGCCAGTCGGCTCGAAATTGTCCCCTCGGCGATGCCGAGATTCACGGCCACCTCGCGCCGGGGCTTGCCTTCGAGTTCGCACAAGACGACCGGCTCGCGGTACTTCTCTGGCAGCCTGGCCAACTCTTCGTCGAGCACTCGCAGCAACTCGGAATTGTCCGCCGTCATGGGCGGTGGCTGGGCGTTCGCCTCGCGGAGTCGCCGTTTCGTGGCCATCGCTTTCGCCTTGAGTGCCGAGTGGTACGCCACGCCGTAGAGGAAGTTGCCGACGGACGCCCGGCCGGTGAACGCCGCCGCCCGCCGGGCCAGCACGAAGAATGCGGCCTGGAAGGCGTCATCCGCGTCGGCGGCGTTGCCGATCACGCGGCGGCAGGTGCCGAAGACCATCGCCGCGTGTCGTCGCACGATCGTGGCGAACGCAACCTCGTCCCGATTCGCGAGGAAGCGCGTGAGCAGTTCGCCGTCCGGCGTGTCATCCGGGGCGAGTTGGGCGGCCACGCGGCGAATGCCGGTGCTGAGGGCGGTCGTCATACGGTCCTCACGGCGGGGCGGTTAGAGAGATGTTCCCAGAGTCCCGTCGATCCGTCGATGATTTTGCGAGAAGTGGAGGGCGTAATTCCCAATTCGACGAGTTTTGAGTCGATTACCGCGACACCGCCTCCCGTCCCCGTATTGCGAAAAGTCGGCCCGGATGGTACGTTACGACCGCTACACTCGGCAAAGTCCGGCTGGGACTTGAGCCAACTTGCGCAAGTTCCCAGCCCACCCGCGTTTGGCGTGTGAAGTGCAACCTACTCCGCTTTCGCCACGGGTTTGCCCGTTCGAGGGTCTTCCATGAGAATCCGCCTGCCCCGCCTCTTCTTCGCCGGCCTCGCAAGTCTCGGTCTGGCCTCCGTCACCCCGGTTTTGTCTACCGCCGCCGACCCGCAAGAGGTCGAAATTCTAGCCCGTGGTCCCGTTCACGAAGCCTTCGCGACCACGACGGAAATTGAAAAAGACCCGCAGCTCGTCCGCAAGGCTCCGCCCGAAGCGATCGAGGAACTGCCGCCCGATCAGAAGCCCGACGGCGACAACGTGCAGTGGATTCCGGGCTACTGGCACTGGGACGAGGAGCGGGCAGACTTCATCTGGATCAGTGGCTTCTGGCGTGTCCCGCCGCCGAACCGGGTGTGGGTCGCCGGCAGTTGGCGAGAAGTTCGCGGTGGCTTCCAGTGGGCACAGGGCTTCTGGCAAGAGGCCGTCCCACCGCAGGCTCAGATTCAACCGTCGCAAGCTCAGGTCGAATACCTCGCCCAACCGCCGGCGCAACTGGAAGTGGCCCCGTCCGTCCCGTCGCCTGGCGAAACCTACGTTTACGTCCCCGGCACCTGGGTTTGGCGGAACCGCTACGTCTGGCGACCCGGCTTCTGGGTCGATCACCGGCCGGGCTGGATCTGGACGCCCGCGCACTATCGATGGACGCCGGCCGGGTACATCTTCATCGACGGCTACTGGGACATGCCTCTGGCCAACCGCGGCGTGCTGTTCGCCCCGGTCTATGTGCCCCCCGGCCTCTACGCCCGGCCGAACTACTACTACTCACCGACGGTCGTGGTGGCCGAGCCGGCCCTGTACACGTCGCTGTTCGTTCGCCGCGGGTGGGGGAATTACTATTTCGGCGACTACTACGAGCACCGCTATACGCAAATCGGCTTCTCGTCGTGGACCGGCGGGGGCGGTGGTGGCGGCGGTTTCGGCGTCTCGATCAGCGTCGGCCGATCGGTCGGGTACGACCCCCTCTGGAACTACTATCGGGTCGCCCACCGCAACGACACGGCCTGGGCCGTGGGCATCAATAACGTCTACACCGGCCGTTACAACGGCACGGTCGCCCGCCCGCCGCGAACGCTGGTCCAGCAGAACGTGGTGGTCAACAACATCACCAACAACGTCACGAACGTGACGAACAACAACACCGTGATCGTGAACAACAATAACACGGTGAACAACAACCAGATGATGTTGACGAACCTCAGCAACGTGGCTGCCCAGAACAAGGCCATCGCGTTGAAACCGATTCAACAGCAAGACCGCGTGAAGGAACAGCAGTTCGCGAAGGAGTTGCGACAAGTGTCGGCCCAGCGGAAGCAGGCAGAGACGGCCATCGTGGACCGCGGCCAAGTGCCGGTGAAGGGGAACGACACCCCGAAGACGGCGCAATTCGACGTGCCGAAGACGGCCATGCTTCGGGCGCAAGCCCCGGCAGCAAACGCGAAGGCCAATCCGGTCCCGCCGCCGGCGTCGAAGCTCGTTGGCCAGGCCAACCCGGAGAACACCAAGCCGGCCCTGAAGCCGACCCCGGTCACGCCGATGAATCCGAACACGGCGGCCCAGAAGCCGGACGTGGCGAAGCCTGCTCCGACGACGCCGATGCCGAACCCCACGCCCGGCCCGGCTCCCGCGCCGACTCCGAAGCCGATTGCCCCGGCCCCGGCTCCCACACCGAAGCCTGTGACTCCGGCCCCGGCCCCGACTCCGAAACCATTGACCCCAACCCCGACGCCCGCTCCGGCACCCACGCCGAAACCGCTGACACCGACTCCGGCTCCGGCACCCACGCCGAAGCCCGTAACGCCGGCCCCACTTCCGGCTCCGGTGCCCACGCCGGCCCCGAAGCCGCTCGTGCCGGCCCCGGCTCCGAAGCCTTTAACGCCAGCACCGGCTCCAACCCCAGCTCCGATTCCTGCTCCGAAGCCGGTAGCACCGGCCCCGACGGCTCCGAAGCCGTTGGCGCCGGCACCGGCACCGCTGCCGGCCCCGAAGCCGATGGCCAGTTTCTCGCCGCCGCCGGCACCCACGGCTCAGCGAATTGAACCGCGTCCCGTCCCGGCTGCCCCCGTCGCCCCAACGCCGACGGCGAAGCCCGCTCCGATTGCGGCACCGGCGCCAGTCGCCAAGCCGATGACTCCCCCTCCGGCCGCCAAGCCGGCTCCGGCCCACGGAGAGAAGGGCGAGAAGAAGAACGGGAATAAGGGTTGAAGCGCACGACAGTAAACGAAAAAGCCCCGGCAGTAGCCGGGGCTTTTTCGTTGGCATCGCTCGATGATTTACGACGCCGTGAACTTCAGCGCGTCGTGGCTCACGTCGTAATCGACCGTCACGGTCGAACCGTCCTGAACCTCGCCAGTCAGCAACTTGCGGCCGAGGGCCGTTTCGACTTCCTTCTGTAACACGCGCTTCAACGGCCTCGCCCCGAAGTTCGGCTCGTAGCCAATCCCCACGAGGTACTTCTTCGCCTCCGGCGTCAGTGTCAGCGTGATCTTTCGCTCAGCCAACCGGGACACGAGGCGTTCCAGTTGGATGTCGATGATCTTCGTCAGGTCCTTTTCCGTCAGGGCGTGGAAGACGATCGTCTCGTCGATCCGGTTCAGGAACTCCGGCCGGAACGACTTGCGGAGTTCCTCCATCACGGCGTCCTTCATCCGGTCGTACACCTCGCCGATGTGCGACCCCTTGAACTGGAGAATCTTCTGACTGCCGATGTTCGACGTCATCAGCACGATGGTGTTCTTGAAGTCCACCAGTCGCCCCTGGCTGTCCGTCAGGCGGCCGTCGTCCAGCACTTGCAAGAGCACGTTGAACACGTCCGGGTGGGCTTTCTCGATCTCGTCGAACAGGATCACGCAGTACGGCCGACGACGGACGGCTTCGGTCAACTGTCCACCCTCGTCGTAGCCGACGTACCCCGGCGGCGCGCCCACGAGGCGGCTGACGGTATGCTTCTCCTGGTACTCACTCATGTCGATGCGGACCATCGCCTTGTCGTCGTCGAACAGGAACTGCGCGAGAGCGCGGGCGAGTTCCGTCTTGCCGACGCCGGTCGGGCCGAGGAACAAAAATGAGCCGAGCGGCCGTTGCGGGTCGTTGAGGCCCGCCCGCGAGCGGATGACTGCCTCGCTGACGGCCCGCACCGCCTCGTCTTGGCCGATCACCCGCTTGTGCAACTCGTCTTCCAGGTGCAACAGCTTTGCCTTCTCGCCTTCGAGCAGTTTCACCACCGGCACGCCGGTCCACCGGCTGACCACGGCCGCGATGTCCTCCTCGCCAACCTCCTCTTTCAGCAGCCGATTGTCCTTCGCGGTCAACCCGGCCTCCATCGTCGTGAGTTTCTGCGTGAGTTCCGGCAGCTTGCCGTACTTCAGCTGCGACGCCTTCGCGAGATCGTAGTTCCGCTCCGTGACTTCGATCTCGCCCTTGACCTTCTCGATCTCCTCGCGGACCTGTTGCAGCGCGCGGACGTTATCCTTCTCCTCCTGCCACACGGCCTTGAGCGCGTCGCCCTTCTCCTTCGCGTTGGCCAGTTCCTTTTCCAAGCGTTCGAGCCGGTCCTTCGACGCCCGGTCGGTCTCCTTCTTCAACGCCTCGCGTTCGATCTCCAGCTGCATCACGCGGCGGGAAATCTCGTCGAGTTCCGTCGGCATCGAGTCGATCTCGGTGCGAATCTTCGCGGCGGCCTCGTCCACAAGGTCGATCGCCTTGTCCGGCAGGAAGCGGTCGGTGATGTAGCGGTTCGACAGCACCGCGGCCGCCACGAGCGCGGCGTCCTTAATGCGAACGCCGTGGTGCGTCTGGTAGCGATCGTTCAAGCCGCGCAAAATCGAGATCGTGTCCTCGACCGACGGCTGGTCGATGAACACTGGCTGGAAGCGGCGTTCGAGGGCCGCGTCCTTCTCGATGTGCTGGCGGTACTCGTCGAGCGTGGTCGCGCCGATGCAGTGCAATTCGCCGCGGGCGAGCATCGGCTTGAGGAGGTTGCCGGCGTCCATCGCGCCGTCGGCCTTGCCCGCCCCGACGATGGTGTGCAGTTCGTCGATGAACAGGACGATCTGCCCCTCGGACTCGGTGACCTCTTTCAACACCGCCTTCAATCGCTCCTCGAACTCGCCGCGGTACTTCGCCCCGGCGATGAGCGAGCCCATGTCGAGGGCAACGATCTTCTTGTCCTTCAGCCCTTCCGGCACGTCGCCGCGCATGATGCGCAGGGCCAGCCCTTCGACAACGGCCGTCTTGCCGACGCCGGGTTCGCCGATGAGGACGGGGTTGTTCTTCGTGCGGCGGCTCAGCACCTGCATCACGCGGCGAATCTCTTCATCGCGGCCGATGACCGGGTCGAGTTTGCCCTTCGCGGCCAACTGCGTGAGGTCACGGCCGTACTTTTCGAGCGATTGGTACGTCTCTTCCGGGTTCTGCGTGGTGACGCGCTGGGAGCCGCGGACTTCCTTGAGGGCACTTTCGAGCCGCTTCTTCGTCAGGCCGAACTCGCGGAGCAGGTTGCCCGCCGGCCCGCGGTCGTCGGCCATCGCGAGCAACAAGTGCTCGACCGAGACGTACTCGTCCTTCATCCGCTTGGCTTCGTCCTCGGCTTCACCGACGAGCTTGTTGAAGCGGCCGCTGCCGTACTGGTTCTGCGGCGCGCCACTCGCGCCGGTGACCTTCGGCATCTTCTCGAGTTCGCGTTGCAGCTTCAGCGTGAGCGCGTCGGCGGCGACGCCGGCTTTGTTCAAGATGGCGGGTGTCAGACCGCGCTCCTGGTCGAGCATGGCGAGCAAGAGGTGTTCGAGGTCGATCTGTTGATGGCCCATCTTGGCGGCGAGCGTCTGCGACCCCGCCAGCGCCTCGCGGGCCTTTTCGGTGAATCGGTTTAGGTCCATAGGTGTGTTCCTCCAGGGAGGAAACAGCAACCGGCGTACCAACGCGGAAAGTGCTTGAATGTGAGGGGATGGGAAGAAACGCCTGCCGAAATGGCATTCCCGACGAGCCGCGATTGAACGACGGTTACCGCACCGCGAAGGCGAACCTTGACAGCCCGAACATCATCGCGAACAGGAAGGCGTGCAGGAAGTGCCCACTGCCGTCGTCCTTCTTGAGCACCTCCCGCGCGAGGATGTACGACACGCCGCCGGCGATGATGGGGCTGACCGCCAGGTTCAGCAACCGCATCCACGGGAGCGGCAAAAACAGGTGCGGCGCGATCAGCGTCGAGACGAACCCGAGGCCGCCGCCGGACATCGCGTGAAGAAGGAAGATGCCGCAGCCTTCCTGCGTCTTCGACGACGTGCCCCGCGAGGCCAAGTCGAGGAGTCCGCTGCCGAGGACGTTGATGAGCAGTTCAAAGAATAGCTGAAAGACGACGACCAGGACTTCTTCCACGGGGCGGTTCTCCGACGGCGGTGACGAGAACCGCAATTGAACCATGAATTGCGGCCGAACGCTAGCTAGAATACCCT
The DNA here is from genome assembly GCF_008254045.1 of Limnoglobus roseus. Taxonomy (GTDB): domain Bacteria; phylum Planctomycetota; class Planctomycetia; order Gemmatales; family Gemmataceae; genus Limnoglobus; species Limnoglobus roseus. The sequence continues at coordinate 150,863 of NZ_CP042425.1, forward strand.
CATGCGCACCCTGGCCATCGGCGACATCCACGGCTGCTCGGCCATGCTCGACGACCTCCTCAGGGCCGTCAAGCCGACGCCGCAGGATCAAGTCGTCTTCCTCGGCGATTACGTTGACCGCGGGCCGGACAGCCGCGGCGTGATCGACCGCGTCCTCGCCCTGCGGCAGACACACAACGTCGTCTGCCTTCGCGGGAACCACGAACTCATGATGAGCCGGGCACGCCGGGACAAGTCCGAATACAAGATGTGGACGAGCGTCGGCGGGATGCAGGCCCTCGGTTCCTACGGCAAATCGCCCGGACGGGCGGGGACGGTCAACGACATCCCGACGGAACACTGGCGGTTCATCGAAGAGGAGTGCATCAACTACTACGAAACCGACATGCACATCTTCGTCCACGCCGGGGTCGCGTCCGAACTGCCGATGGACGAGCAAGATGAAATGTGGCTGTTTTGGGAGTTCCTGAACCCGACGTTCCCGCCGGCCCACCGTTCGGGCAAGGTCGTCATCTGCGGGCACAGTTCGCAGCGGTCGGGCGAGATTCTCGACTGCGAGAGTGCCATCTGCGTTGACACCTACGCCTACGGCGGCGGGTGGCTGTCGTGCCTGGACGTCGATAGCCGGCGGTACTGGCAGGTCAACCTGATCGGGCAAGTTCGAACCGGCGTGCTGGGCCATCCGCGCTGATTGCCCTTCAAGAATCCGGCCCAATCCCCTACAAAAACGAAGTACCCTCCCCGGAGCCGAATCATGTCCACAAAACTGTCGGAAGAAGACAAGCGCGTCGGCGCGTACAACTTCAACCAGGCCGCGGCCGACATTGCCGCGAATAACCCGGACCGCCGGACGTTCATGAAGGCCGTGACGGCTGCCGGGGCGGTGCTGCCGGTGTCAGCGGCGGTGTACTTCGGCTACGACTCGTGGAAGGGGAACAAGGCCGTCAAGGCCGCGATCATCGGCGTCGGCGACGAGGGCGGCGTCCTCATCGGCGAACACAACCCGGAATACCTGCAGTTCGTGGCCACCTGCGACCTGCGGCCGTCGAACCAGAAGCGAATCCTCGAAGGCGAGCCGAACGGACCGCGGAAGGGCTTCAACAAGATCTACGGCAAGGACGTTGCTGCCAAGATCAAGCAGTTCTCGGACTACAAGCAACTCATCTCCGAAGCGAAGAGCCTGGGCATTGAGGCGGTCGTGATCGCGACGCCGCTGTTCACGCACAAGGACATCGCCGTCGAGTGCATGAACGCCGGACTGCACGTGCTGTGCGAGAAGCTAATGGCCCGCGACGTGAAGTCGTGTAAGGAGATGATCGCCAGCGCCAAGAAGAACGGCGTGCTGCTCTCCGTCGGCCACCAACGGCACTACAGCCTGCTCTACGCCCATGCTCTGGAAGTCGTGAACTCCGGCATCCTCGGCGACATCAAGCACATCCGCGCACAGTGGCCGCGGAACAACTCTTGGCCGTTCGTGCCGACGGAAGCTCAGTTAAAGACGTTCGCCACCGGCAAAGACATCGACGGCAAAGAGTTCGACATCCCGGCTCTCATTGATGGCTGGTGCAAGCCGGTGCCCAAGGAAGACGCCGAACCGTTCTTGAAGGACCCCGACGCGCTCCTCAAGAAGACCGGCTTCAAGTCGATCACGGAACTCGTCCGCTGGCGGTTGTACGACCGCACCGGCGGCGGGCTGATGGCCGAACTCGGTAGCCACCAACTCGACGCCACCAGCATCTTCCTCGGCAAAGTCCACCCGCTGTCCGTCAGCGGCGTCGGCGGCAAGTTCTTCTACGGCAAGGGCAAGAACGACCGCGAGTCGAACGACGGCGTGTTCACCACCTTCGAGTTCCCCGGCCCGAACCACCCGAAAGGCAAGAACAAGGGCACGGACGAGAGCGACGTCGTCGTCATGACCTACACGTCGTTCAACACGAACGAGTTCGAGGACTACGGCGAGTGCCTGATGGGCAGCCGCGGCACGATGATCGTCGAGAAAGAAGCGAACGTCTACCTCTACAAAGAGAAGGAGAAGGGTCCGGCCGCGAAGAAGGACGACAAGGGCGGCAAGGACACGCTCGTGAAGGTCACGGGCGAGGGCAGTAAGAAGCCGGCGATGGAAGCGGCGTCCACGTGGGGCGGTGGCGGGGCGAGCATCGCCAAGGCGGCCGGTGGCCCGGCGTGGGACACGGAAATTCGCGGCTATCGCACCGAGATGGAACACTTCGCCTACTGCATCCGCCGGTGGCAAGACCTGAAGCAGCCGGTGAGCTACGAGAAGAACTCCGACGGCACGATGAAGCACAAGGACATCCTGCCCCGCTGCCACGGCGAAGTGGCGATGGCCGACGCGATCCTAGCCCTGACCGCGAACATGGCGATGGCCAAGAAGCAGCGGATCGAGTTCGAACACGGCTGGTTCGACGCCGAATCGCCGGACGCGCCCGAGCCGAAGTACGGGTAAGCACCGTTCCGTTCGAGCTTTGAGCACCGGAGGTGCGGCAGACGTTAGCCGGGGGTGGAGCGGAGCGCAACCCCTGACCCTTCGCCCACAACACCAAGCCCCGGAGGGGCGGCAGACGCACCCTCTGCCGCCCCTCCGGGGCTTGTTCCTTCGACTCATCTACCAGGGGTTGCGCTCCGCTCCACCCCTGGCTAACATCTGCCGCCGTTCCACGGCTAAAATCCGGAGGCCCTCCGATGCCATCTGATCGCCGCACGTTTCTCCAGTCCGCCGGCCTCGCCGTCGCCCTGTCCGGCACGGCGTCTGCGAGGGAACCTGTCATGAAGCACTGGGTTTGCGTTACCTGCGGCATCCAGTTCGCCGCGAGCGAGAAGGAACCGGCCGCCTGTCCGATCTGCCGGGACGAACGGCAGTACGTCGGCCACGGCGGGCAGACCTGGACCACGCTGGAAGACTACCGCAAGACGCACAAGAACGTCATCACGGAGGAAGAGGCGAACCTGCACTCGATCCACCCGCAGCCGAAGGCGGGCATCGGCCAGCGGGCGTTCGTGGTGCGGACGCCGGACGGCAACCTGCTGTGGGACTGCATCCCGCCGCTCGACGACGCGACGATTGCGGCGGTGAAGAAACTCGGCGGCCTGAAGGCGATCGCGATTTCGCACCCGCACTACTACACGACGATGGTCGAGTGGAGCCGGGCGTTCGGCGGCGTGCCGATTCACTTGCACTCGCTGGACAAGCAGTGGGTGATGCGGCCGGACGACGCGGTGCAGTTCTGGGACGGCGAGACGAAGGACCTGTTCGGCGGACTCAAACTCGTCAAGTGCGGCGGCCACTTCGAGGGCTATCAAGTGCTGCACTGGCCGGCCGGAGCGGGCGGCAAGGGCGTGTTGCTGAGCGGCGACCAACCGCAAGTCTGCCAGGACACGGCCTGGGTGAGCTTCATGTGGAGCTACCCGAACTACATCCCGCTCGGTCCGGCCGCCGTCAAGCACGCCGTCGCGTGCCTGAAGCCACTGGCCTTCGACCGCATCTACGGGGCGTTCCCGAACGGCCTCGTGAAGGCCGACGCGAAGGCGGTCGTGGAGCGGTCGGCCGCCCGGTACCTGCGGATGATGGGGGGTGCGTGATGCTGTTGGAAGAGTACAACTTCAAGCGCGAAGTGATCGACGACGCCGGCCCGGTGCTGGTCGACTTCTGGGCGGCGTGGTGCGGGCCGTGCCGCCAGATGAACCCGGTGTTGGCGGCCGTCGCCAAGGATTTCAAGGTGTGCAAGGTGAACACCGAGACGAACCCGCAGTTGGCCGCGAAGTTCCACGTCTCAGCGATCCCGCTACTGCTGATCTTCCGTAACGGGCAAGTTGTCCGCCGGTTCGAGGGCGTGACCGACGAGAAGACGTTACGAGCAGCCCTCGCGAACTGATCGAGGACACGCATGCTCGGCCTCTCCCGCCGTGACCGGCGGCCGGAACTGATGGACGACCCCGCCCTCGACGCGGCCGAACACCGTCGGGCGCTCGCCGGATTGGCCCGGCTCAACGCCGTCAGCAACGGGGCGGGGGCGGTGTGGTATTCCATCCGCGCCCTGGCAAGCGAACTCTCGCGGCCGATCCGCGTGTTGGACGTGGCCAGCGGGTCCGGCGACGGGCCGGTCGCGATGGCCGGCATGGCGAAGCGGGCCGGGTTCTCGGTCGCGTTTGCCGGGTGCGACATCAGCCCGACGGCCGTGGCAGCCGCGACGGAGCGGGCCGCGACCGCGAACGCCCCGGTCGAGTTCTTCCAACACGACGTTTTGAAGGACGACCTGCCCGGCGGCTTCGACGTGGTGACGTGTTCGCTCTTTCTGCACCACCTCGACGAACCGGACGCGGTGCTCCTGTTGCAGCGGATGGACCGGGCCGCGACGGCACTCGGCATCGTTAGCGACTTGTCGCGGTCGCGGTGGAACTACCTCCAGGTCTGGTTCGCGTGCCGCCTCCTGACGCGGTCGCCGGTCGTGCGGTACGACGGCCCCGTCTCGGTGCGGGCGGCGTTCACGCCAGCCGAGGCGACGGCACTGGCCAAGCGGGCGGGGTTGAAGAACGTCCACGCCTCACCGCGATTCCCGTGCCGGTTTCAATTGTCGTGGAGGAAGCGGTGAGCATCCCGGCGACCCTCACCTTGACGGACGCAACGGCCTTGCCCTGGGACGCGGCCATCATCGGGGCGGGACCGGCCGGGTCGGTGGCCGCCGGCCTGCTGGCCCGCGCCGGCCTGCGCACGCTGTTGATCGACCGGGCGCAATTCCCGCGGCGGAAGGTGTGCGGTTGTTGCCTGAACCAGAACGCGCTCGCCGCGCTCGCGGCGGCGGAGCTGGGAGACGTCCCCGCGCGACTGAGCGCGGTGCCCTTGCACCGCGTGCGTCTGGCGGCCGGCGGGCGGGCCGCCGACCTCGCGTGGCCGGCGGGCGTGAGCTTGTCACGGGAAGCGTTCGACGCAGAACTGGTGCGCGAAGCGATCCGCCGCGGTGCGGCCTTCCTACCCGGCACACGGGCGACGATGGGGGAAGAGGCGGGCGATGGAAGAATCGTCGAAGTGAAGGCGGCGACCTCGAATCCCCTCTCCCCCGGCTTTGAGGGGGAGAGGGTTAGGGTGAGGGGCGGTGACTTCCCAACGAACGAGGCAAGTCTCCCGTTGCAAAGAGGTCTTCCCCCTCACCCCGACCCTCTCCCCCTCAAAGCCGGGGGAGAGGGAGAAATTCGGCCTTCTCCCCCGACAACCACCCGACTGCACGCTCGTATCGTGATCGTCGCCGACGGACTGAACGGCCAACTCGCGGGGGAAGCCAACGCTAACTCTCGCATCGGGGCGGGAGCAATGATCCCGAACCCGCCGGCGGAGTATGCGGCCGGCACAGTCTTCATGGCCACGGCCGCGGGCGGGTACGTCGGCCTCGTCCGCGTGGAAGACGGCCGACTCGACGTGGCGGCCGCGCTCGACGCCGCGTTCGTGCGCAAGCAAGGCGGCCTCGGCGAAGCGGCCGCGGCCATTCTGCGACACGCGGGCCTTCCCGCGATTGACAATCTGGCCGTCACCGAGTGGAAAGGGACGCCGGCCCTGACGCGCTCGTCGCGCACGGTCGCCGGCCCGCGGTGGTTCGCCGTCGGCGATGCCGGCGGGTACGTTGAACCGTTCACCGGCGAAGGCATGGGCTGGGCCATCTCCGCTGCCGTCGCCGTGGTGCCGCTGGCCACCGGCGGGACCGACGCCGGCGAATGGGCGAGAACGTACCGCCGGATTGTCGGCCGGCGGCAGGCGGTGTGCAAGGGGGTTGCCTGGACGCTCCGTCGACCGGCCGCGTGTCGCACGGCGGTGCGATTGCTGAGCGTTGTACCGCAGTTATCCGGCCCGGTGATTCGTGCCATCCACCACCCCGCCCGCGTGTCTTCCAACCTCGGAAAGCAGACCCTCCCACCATGAGTTTCCAGATCCGCGGCATCGGTACGGCCCTCCCCGCCGGGCACGTGACTCCCGACGAGGGCTTGCAGGTCGCCCGCGTCATCGGTGGCCCCGTCTCGCGCGAGTCGGGGTTCCTGCCCGCCGTCTACGAGGGGTCCGGCAACCGCCGGCGGGCACTCGTTCACGGCCGCGACGTGATCCGCGACCTGTTCGAAGGCACACGACATTCCGGCTCCCCGTTCCTTCCGAACGGCGACCCAAACTTCCGCGGCCCCTCGACCGGCGTGCGGAACGCGATGTACTGCGAACACGCCCTACCGATGGCCGTGAGCGCGGCCCGTGACGCCCTCACCGCTGCCGGTCTGAGTGCCGTCGATGTCACGCACATCGTCACCGTTTCCTGCACCGGCTTCACCGCCCCCGGCTTGGACTTCGCCCTCATTCAAGGGCTGAACCTTCGGCCGACCGTCCTACGAACGCACGTCGGCTTCATGGGCTGCCACGGGGCGTTGAACGGCCTCCGCGTGGCCGACGCCTACACGCGGGCCGACCCCGCAGCTGTGGTGCTTTTGGTGGCCGTCGAGTTGTGCAGCCTGCACTACCACTTCGGCGACGACCCGGAGAAGGTCGTCGCGAACGCCCTGTTCGCCGACGGAGCGGCGGCAGTCGTCGGCACGGCGGGCAACGGCCCGTGGCACGTGACGGCAACCGGTTCGTGCCTGATCCCGAACTCGGCCGACGCCATGACCTGGACCATCGGCGACCACGGCTTCGAGATGACGCTCTCGAAGCAGGTGCCGAAGCGAATCGCGGAACACCTCGGGGCCTGGATGCGTGAATGGCTTTCGAATCACCGACTAAGCGTTGCGGACATCCCGAGTTGGGCGGTTCACCCCGGCGGCCCAAAGATCATCGACGCGGTCGAGATGGCACTGGGTTTGCAACAAGGTGCTACGACGGCATCGCGGCGAGTTTTTACGGAGTTTGGCAATATGTCCTCGCCAACAGTGCTATTTATCGTGCAAGACTTGATGCAATCTCAAGCAGACAGCCCTTGCGTGATGCTCGGATTCGGCCCTGGACTCGTAGCCGAAGCCATTTTAATCGCGTAGGGCGGAATTCGGACGTTCTCAAACAAGGAGGGTCAGTCGCGGGCGTCATCGACGACACATCACGAATTTGAAGTGATCGCTCGATTTAGGGCTCGCAAGATTCCAAGGTTTCATTTGATTGGTTCTGTGAATCGAACAACGGTGACATGCCCTCGGCATGACGACTCGCGATCTCACCGGAGTCCGAATTTCCAGCACGACCCTCTCAGATTCTCTCCCTTTCACTCCAATCGGGGTGCGTTGATTTTTGTACATTCATAACCGTCGTTCCACCCGGAACCGACTCAGGGAGTGGTGCGCCGCTTTTCCTGTAGTCGAGAATTGATCAGGAGTTCATTCATGATTTCCAATCCGTCCCGACAAGTGAAATCGGCTCGCCTGGCGTTTACGCTGATCGAGTTACTCGTCGTCATCGCAATTATCGCCATTCTTATCGGCCTGTTGCTACCGGCGGTTCAGAAGGTTCGCGAAGCGGCCGCCCGCATGAAGTGTACCAACAACCTGAAACAGATCGCCCTGGCGATGCACAACCACGAATCGACCATGGGTTGTTTCCCGACCGGGGTGAGCAATAGTGATCCGAATGCCTACCCTGTTCCGAACACGTCTTGGACAGGAACCTGGGGCAACGGCAGAGTTGGTGCATTGGCCTTTTTGCTGCCGTACATGGAATTGGACAACGTCTATAAAGGTATTTACCATCCGGGCGCCCTTCTAACGCCTGCCACGAACACATGGGCTTGGACAGGGTCGGCGGTTACCAACAAGGCCATCATCTCCACCTTCTTGTGCCCTTCCGATACCCTGTCGGCGGACGTGGGCAACCTCAGAGAATTATATTGCTTTAACTACAATTCCACCCGTAATGGATACACCGGCTATTCGTATTTCGGGAGCGGCGTCGGTGGCCCAACGAACTACGCGGCGAATGCCGGATGGGTCGGGAACATGCCCGGTTATATCGCCGACGTCGGCCCGTACTCGATGAACTCGAAAACGAAAGTGACCGAGATCACAGACGGAACGAGCAATACCATCGCCTTCGGCGAGTCGTTGGGCGGTTCCAAGACGAGCCGCTCGTTTATTCCGACCTGGATCTCAGGCTATATGCTCTACACGTACACAGGTATTGGAGACAGCAGCCCCTCGATCTATCAATTCGCCAGCAAACACACGAACATCGTCAACTTCGCGCTCTGCGACGGCTCTGTTCGTACTCTTACAACGTCGACCGACATCCCCACGGTTTTCCGTGCCGCCACCTCGATGCAGAAGGGTGACATCTCTACCCTCGATCAGTAACCTTCCAAGTACTTCCAGAACCCCGTTTGCTATTCCGTAACAACTGGACTATTCAACATGAAAAATATGATCTCGCTTATTATGTTCGGCACCGCCTTGGTGCTGACGACTGGATGCGGAGATAAATCTGACAAGCCGACGGTGACCATGCCCGCCACGGGAGGTGGCGCTCCGAAGCCAGCGGCTGTGAGTGGCGACAAGACGGATAAAGCGATCGAAAAGTCTGAAGCTCCACCCCCGTGATGTTTCGCTAATCAAGCATTTTCATAGGCCGACAAATTGTCCGTTCGCTGGTGGACTCTGGCCCTCTCAGTCCGATTGATGTCGGAGTGAGAGGGCTTTTTTTTGAGAGACAAAGCTGATGGAACAGACCTCGCAGCAACATCCACTCCGGTACTCGGCTCATCCGACTTCTTCTTGATCACCAGGCAACCTGCTCGCGTGAGCATCTGACTCTAGTCGGCCAAGACTGGATGGTTGTCGATACGCCTGCCGACCAGGCGATATCGTAACGTCCACGATCGATGGGACGAACTGTGCCCGTTGAACGGATATACGAACGGCCGACGCCCGTCAGAGTTGGGCATCAACTCCGACGGGCGTTAAAAGTGATTCGGAATGTGAGCCGACTCAGTTCGGCATCGTCGAGACGGCTGGGGTATTGTCCACGAACCGCGGCTTCACAAACTTCAAGTAGATGATGCTGCCGCCGACGGCCACGGAGGCCGCAAGAATCAGGTAGAGAGCGATCTTTTGAATGGTCGACGGCCGAGCGGTCGGCTGCGATTCTTTCCAGGCGTCCGCAGTGGGCAAGGGGACAGTGCCGGGCAGCGGCGTGGCATCGTGCGGCCGCGACGGGTGATACGCCGGAGCGGGTTCGAGCCGTGGGATCGCGTGGGCTGAGCCGGTGCCGAGTTTCGTGAGACGGCTACCTCCGGTGGGCGGAAGCGGCGAGAAGGCGGCCGGGGCCGACGGGGCCGGACCGAACGGGTTCGCGAGTTGCCGGTGACGAGCTTCGGCCGAGGTGACACCGGACCCGGCGCCCACACCCGCCATCGCGGGAATGCGGGCCGGATTCTCCAGCACGGCGGGTGTTTGCGGGACGAGATCGACGACCTGTTCGGCACCCTCGGTCACGGCGAGGCACAGTATCGGCATTTCGGCCGCCGGCGGAATCGGCAGCGTGGCCGGCGCGAACGCCGTCAGGGCTTGCAGGACTTCGCCCGGCGACTGGTAGCGGGCGTTCGGGTCCTTCGCCATCATCTTGACCAGCACGGCCGCGAGCTCCTCGGACACTTCCGGGCGAATCTGCCGGATGGCCGTCGGCTCCTTCGTGCGGTGCCAGAGTAGTTTTTGGGAAACCGTGCCCGTCGGGAACGGCGGGTGGCCGGCGAGCAGGAAGTACAGGGTGGCCCCGAGCGCGTACACGTCCGCCCGCACGTCCACGCCGTGGCTGTTCGCGACCTGTTCAGGGGCGACGTAGTCGGCCGTGCCGAGGACGATTTTGTCATCGTACTTCACGGTCAGCATGTCCGACGTGTCTTTGAAGAACCGGGCTAGCCCCATGTCGAGGACGCGGGCGTTGCCCTTGCGGTCGATCAGGATGTTGCCGGGCTTCACGTCACGGTGGATGATCCCGCTCCGAAAAGCGAAGTCGAGGCCGCCGGCGACCTGTTTGACGTAGCCCACGGCCCGGTCAATGTTCATGGGGCCGAACTTCTTGACGATCTCCAGCATGTTCGACCCGTCAACGTACTCCATCACGATGAAGTGCAGATTGCCGTCTTGGTCGATGTCGTGAGTGCGGACGATGTTCGGGTGTTCAAGGATGCCGGCGGCGCGGGCCTCGCGGTAGAAGCGGCCGAGGGCGGCCGGCTGTTCCGCCTTCGCGGGCGGGAGCACCTTGATAGCCACGCGGCGTTTCATGAACATGTGTTCGCACAGGAACACCTGCCCCATGCCGCCGACGCCGACCCGCTCGAGGAGTTTGAACTTGCCGATCGTGAAGCCGCGCCACTTGCCGAGCAAGAACTGTTCCGACTGGAAGTTCGTGATGATGCCGTCCGTAACCATCCCCTCGGCCGCCTCGCGGGGGTCGGTCGGGATGCCGCGGCCTTTCTGCCGCCGCTGGAGGTAGCTCGTGAGTTTGCCCTCGTCGACCATGCCGCTTTTGCGAATGAGCTGGAGGAGTTCTTCGACGGATGCGGGGGCAGACATAGGGGCTCCGAAACGAACGATTGCAACGGGCGGACCGATATTTCAAGCGAAGGCTAGAACAGCATCCTCAGTTACGCAAATTGTTCCACCGGTGAATCACGTTCCGGGCGGAGAGCAGAATTGATGAAGGAGCAGAATGGAGAAGGGCCGTCGGCATGGCCCTTCGGTCGCAGGCTGCTTTTCGCAAGCCGATGTCCGCGATCGGAACTCACGTCAGAGGGCCGGGAAAGACTGGTAAACCAGCGAAGAAAAATATTGCAACATTCGCCCCAGAATCGGTCCGCGGGGTCGAAAAAACTCTTGCCAGAAGCATATCACCCGGTTATCAGCCCCCACACTCGTTACTCACGGTGGCGCTTCGAGCAGGGGGAATTCGATGTCATCGGTCATCCGTCGCTTTTTGGCCGTGGCCGCCGTCACGGGCGTCTGTTCACTGGCCGCCACCGCCCAATCGCCGGGGCAGCGAGCGGCCGGGTCGGGGGGATTCGCGACCGGGGCCGCCCCGGTAACGCCGATCAACCCGCCGCCGCTCATGGGGGTGTCCGCCACCGAAGAAACACCGGTGAAGGACCTCACGCCCGGCGTAATGCCCGGCCTGTTTGACCCACTGGCCGGGGAAAGTCACGGCGGCGGCGGCGGCGCTCACGGCGGGGGCGGGGGCGGACACGGCGAAGGGTGTTCCACGTGCCCGACGCACGACGAGCACCACGACGGCGCGGGGTTCTACGGCACGGCCGAGTACCTGCTGTTGCGGCCCCGCCGCGGCGCATTCGACTTCGCCATCGTCGACCCGAACCGCGACCTCATCCCCGGCGGCACGCTCGAAAGTCTCAACTACGAGCAGCGGAGCGCCGTGCGGGCGGGCCTCGGCTACCGGTTCAAGGACTCGGCCTGGGCGGCGGGCTTCACGTACACCTTCCTGCGGAGCGGGGCGGACCGCAGCATCGACGCCCCCGTCAACGGTTTGATCTACCCGACGCTCACCCGCCCCGGCCTCGTCGACAACGTCGGCTTCGCCCAGGCTACGGCGAGCCTTGAGTACAACGTCTTCGACACCGAAATCAGCCGGTACGTTCACGTGGACGACCGGCTCGACTTGCGACTGTACGGCGGTGCACGGTTCGTGACCATCCGCCAGGACTTCGAAAGCCTCTACGACCTCCGCGACGCGAACCTCGCGAGGGTGACCACGAAGTCGAACCTCGACGGCTTCGGCCCCTTGATGGGCGGCGAGGCGACGCTGCAAGTCTACAAGGGCTTCCACCTGTACGGGAAGACCTCGGCCGCGATCCTGTCGAGCCGGCTGGTGAACCCGATCGCGGAAACGAACAACAACGGCCAGACGACGTTCGCGGCCGTCGACTACCGCACCCGGCGGGTGGTCCCGATGCTCGGCACGGGCATCGGCGGCGGCTGGCAACGCCGCGGCGTGTCGGTCCGCGTCGGCTACGAGGTGACGAACCTGTTCAACGCCATCGACCAGATCCGCTTCACCAACGACTTGGCCGAGGGCAAGGTGACGACCCGACAGGCGGACCTGTCGCTGGAAGGGCTGTTCGTGCAGTTCGCCGTCCAGTACTGAGTTCTGGATATCAGCGCGCGGTGGCCCGGCGGTATTCCGTCGGGCCGTGTGCGTTTACCGTGGTCGCAGGCATGAAGCATGCGACCGTCAGCGGTCATCATCCTGAGCCGGGAGGGGAAACCGTGCCGTATGACGAAGGGTTGGCCGACCGCGTTCGCGACTGCTTGGGTGATCGGCGGGACGTAACCGAGAAGAAGATGTTCGGGGGCCTCGCGTTCCTACTCGGCGGGCGATTGACAGTCGCCGTCCGGCGGGATGCGTCGCTGCTCGTGCGGATCGCTCCGGACGATGTCGTGGACGCCCTTCAAGACCCGGCCGCGACGCAGTTCCGAATGCGTGGCCGCACGTTGCGCGGATGGCTGATGATCGACCCGGACGGGATCGAAGAAGACGAACAACTCGCGGAATGGGTGAACCGGGCGGCGGCGTTCATCGAATCGCTGCCGCCCAAGTAGCACGTCAAAGGCCCAACACATCGGCCATCGTGTACATCCCGGCCGGTTTGCCAGCGAGGAACTTCGCCGCCAGCAGTGCTCCACGGGCGTAACTGTCGCGGCTGTACCCCTTGTGAACGAGTTCCATCGTCTCGCCGAGCGCGCTGAAGATGATGGTGTGCTCGCCGACGTTGTCGCCGGCCCGCACCGCGTGCACGCCGATCTCGCCGGAAGGCCGCTCGCCGACGATCCCTTCGCGGCCGTGGACGATCTCCGACTGCTTCATGGCGTCCTGCACGATCTTCGCGAACTGCACGGCCGTGCCGCTCGGCGAGTCCTTCTTGAAGCGGTGGTGCCGTTCGACGATCTCCACGTCGAACCCCTTACCCGCGAGTGCCTCGGCGGTCAGCTTCGTGAGCTTGAACAGGACGTTCACGACGAGGCTCATGCTCGGTGACAAGAGGATAGCCGTCTCGTGGGCCGCCTCGGCGATCTGATCGCGGTGTTCCTTTTCCAGCCCCGTCGTGGCGATGACGAGCGGCAGCTTGCGGTCCACACACGTCTTGAGAATCGCCATCGTGCCGGCCGGGATCGAGAAGTCGATGACGCAATCGATGCGGGCCGACAGCGGAATCTCGCCGGTAATCGGCACGCCGTTCTTGGGAACACCCGCGACCTCGCCGGCGTCGTGCCCGGCCCGCGGGTGCTTCGGCGAATCCAGGGCCGCGACGACTTGCAGCGCGGCGTCCTCGGCGGCGAGCGCGACGAGCCGTTGGCCCATGCGGCCACAGGCTCCGTTAATGGCGATGTGCGTCTTCATGGGAAGCCTCAGTCCTCGTTCGGCAAGTATTCGGGTAGAAGCGAATCGTCGAAGTCGTCAGCCATCCAACCGCGGGTCGTCGGACAAGGGGGTCGGCGAAGTCATCGCTAATGACCCACACGCCCGGATGCAAGTTGAAATTCCCTTCACGCCGGATGACTGGTGGCGGAGGTTGGACTGAGACCCACTTTATTTTCCGGCCGGTCGGCGACTCGTACTGTCATCCGTTCCGCCGCGGGGTCGCAAGAAACTTGCTTGCACGCCGTGATCGTCACGATCTTTCTCCCGCGGCGGCAGTCTTAAACTTATACCCCGTATTTGGAGTGTAAACGGCTTTGTATGCGGAATCAAAATTGTCCCGTTCCAGGTGGGGGAACACGATCCGCAGCTTCTCGAAGAGATAATTGGGATCGTCTTTCAATCGTGGATACTGGGGCATCAATAGCGGAATGTCGTGCTTGGCAATGGCGAACAACAAGGAGTACAGCTTCTCCATCAATACGACTTCTTGCTTATCGGGATCCGCGCTGCCCCACTGGCCGCCAATGACTTGCAGTTTTCCCTCCCCTTCCGCGTCTCTCGAATTGTATCGTCTGCTTTCGGCCGCATCTTGCAACGCACGGATCGGTACGATTGCATATTCAATTTTCACGCCACTGTTGTTTACAAGAAACTCATCGAGATACTCGCATATGTGCGGAGTTTTCACGATGTACGGGGCATTGTCGTCGTGCAAGTGGTGCTCAAGGCCCGCGTTACTGGCCGGATCGACCCTTATACTTTCCGGAGTGAAGCCCGTCTCTTCACCCAGATGTGTCAGCAGTTGCATCAAGAAAGTTGTTCCGGCCCGACCGGTGCCGGATATTATGATGTGCCGATCATTCTTGCGACTCATGGCCTTCCTTCGAAATAGTCTGTAACTGTCGTCAGCCCTACCGTAGCCCGATTACGCGAACAGTTCGATCGCCTTCACGATCTCGCTCAGGTCGTTCGGCACCTGCACAGCCCGGTTGGCATAGCTCGCCCGGCGGACGCCCCGCTTGCCGAGTTTCGCCTCGAAGGTTGCCGGGTCTGCCGTGTGGTAGGCGACCGTTGCGTCGGAGTCCTTCAGCACGTGCCCGGTCAGCACGCACGCCACCCGCTCGTCGGGCGAGATGACGCCCTCCTTCACAAGCTTCAGCAGGCCGGCGACACTCGCAGCACTGGCGGGTTCGCAACCGAAGCCGCCGGCCCCGATCTTCGCCTTCGCGTCGAGAATCTCTTGGTCCGTTACCTCGCGCACGTAGCCGCCGCAGCGTTCCATAGACCGCAGGGCTTTCGGCAGGTTCACGGGGCGGTTGATCTCGATGGCGCTCGCCAGCGTGTCGGCCCGACGATCGGCGTCGTCGAGGTACTTCATGTAGGCGTTGATCTTCCCCGAATCTGGCTTGCCGCCGTTCCACCGCACGCCGTTCTTCTCGTAGAGTTGGTAGAACGTGTCCGCCCCGGCCGCGTTGATGAGCGCCAGCCGCGGCATCCGGTCGATCAGGCCGAGTTCCTTCAGTTCGAAGAACGCCTTGCCGAAGGCCGAGACGTTGCCGAGGTTGCCGCCGGGCACCACGATCCAATCGGGCACCTCCCACCGCATGGCTTCGAGGATGCGGTACATGACCGACTTCTGCCCTTCGAGGCGGAACGGGTTGATACTGTTGACGAGGTAGATGCCGAGTTGTTTCGAGACTTCCTGCACCCGCCGCAGGGCGTCGTCAAAGTCGCCGGCGATCTGCACCGTCAGCGCCCCATAGTCGAGGGCCTGCGACAGCTTGCCGTAGCTGATCTTGCCGCTGCCGATGAAGATGACGGCCCGCATCAGGTTCGTCGCCGCACAGTAGATCGCCAGGCTCGCGCTGGTGTTGCCGGTGCTGGCACAGGCCGCCCGCCGCGCACCGACCATCTGCGCGTGCGTGAAAGCGGCGGTCATGCCGTTGTCCTTGAAACTGCCGCTGGGGTTCATCCCCTCGTATTGCAGGAACAGGTTGCCCGGCTTCATGCCGACGTGCTTCCCGACTTGGTCGGCCTTCTGGAGAAGGGTCTGCCCCTCGCCGATGGTCATGATGCGGTCGGGCGGGGCGAACGGGAACAGGTCGCGGAACCGCCACACGCCGGAGAAGTCGAGCGGGTCGGTGCGGTTGGCCCATTTCGCCTCGAAGTGCTTGAAGCTCGTCGGGGCGGGCAGCCGGTTCCAATCGTAGGCCACGTCGTACAGGCCGCCGCACTTGGCGCACTGGAACGTCGTGTCGTGCAGGTCCGTGGTGTGGCCGCAGTGCGGGTGAATGCAGCGTTGGAAGACGGCGTCGGTCATCGGAACCTACCAGGGGAGGAACGCGAACAACGGTCGTTTTATCGGAACCCGGCAGCGGATACGAGAGGCGGCCGTTACGACCTCGTGAATCGCTGGGGCATTGCGTAGTCGCACAAATCGGGCGTTGAGAATTCGGGACGGAGCGGTTACATTATCCCTCGCGTTCGGATACGGCGGCCCCTAAAATGAACCCTTGTTCACATCACTCGGACGGATTAGATCGGTAACGGCTATGAATACGCAACTCGGGCTTGGGATATACGACCTACGTGAAGCGGCACGCTTCACGCGCCTGAATCCCACTCGCGTCCGACGCTGGTTCGTTCAACGACCGTCCGAGCCAAATCGCAAACCTGTCCTTCATTCCGATTATTCCGCGATCCAAGGCGACCCCGCGATCAGCTTCTTGGACCTGATCGACGTGTTCGTTTTTGGTCAGTTGCGTACCCACGGCGTTTCATTACCCACCCTTCGCAAAGTGTCGGTCCAACTGACGAAAGTCCTCGACACTCGACACCCTTTCGCCCACCATCGGCTAGCAACGGATGGGCAGGAGGTTTTTCTCCGGGGCATCGATGCGGATGGGAAAGACGAACTCATCGAAGTGCTCACCCGCCAGCGCGTCTTTCCCGAAATTATTGCCCCCTTTCTGAAGAAGTTGGACTACGACCCGAGTACGGATCTCGCGCGGCTCTGGCACATTGGCCGCGGTGTGATCTTGGACCCTCGAATCGCGATGGGGAAACCCGTTGTTGAGGGCGTGTACGTTAAGACCGATTTACTTGCAGCGGCATGGGAGGCGAATAAGCGGAACGCCGAAGCTGTGGCACGCTGGTACAACGTCGGCCCCCAAGACGTTCTCCGCGCGGTTGAATTTGAGTTGGGCCAAGCGGCATGAGCCAATTGGCGTTCTTCTTCGACCGCTGCTTTCCGCGGCCCATCGCGTATATGATCGCTCAATACGAGAGTCGCTATCACGTTCGTTTTCTAGACGACGACTCGCGCTTTCGCACCGATTCGCCGGATACCGAAATCATTCAAACCCTCGGGGATGATTCAAATTACCGTTGGGTGCTCCTCAGCGCCGACGCTCGCATCACCCGGCGGCCGGCCGAGCGGGCAGCACTCTCGGGAGCGGGAATCAAATTCTTCTACTGTGGCCGAGCATGGTTCAAGATGGACATGCACGAGCAAGCATGGAAATTCGTTCGCAGCTGGCCATCGATTGTCGAGATTGCGGAACACCACAAGCAAAAAATATTCGAGATCGAAGGAACAAACCTGAAAATTACGCCATCCGGTTGATCGCCCGAGTTTAGTTGCGCGAAAGCCCAAGCATGGGAGAATGCTGTGCGGTTCGATCAAGTCATTCTCAACCCCACTGCTGCGGAACTGGTCGGCAACTTGCGGGCGGCGGCCGTCGCGGCGGGGCGGTTGAGCAAAAAGGCCGTCAAGGCGTTGTCCGAGAGCGAAGAACAGCAGTTGCTACGGCAGCTTTCGTCGGCCGCAGGGGAGGCTGTTCACAAGGGGAACGGAAAGTTTCGGCTGCCGGTCGCGTGGTGGACCGACCCGGCCGGCCGCAAGCACGTGCGCGTGATGGGCTACCTCGCGGACGACGACTTCGGCGGGGACGAGGGCACCGAAGAACCGCCGGCCGTTGCTCGCGTCTACCCCGGCTCGCTACTGTTCGTCGAGGCAGACGGCGACGACCCGGTTTCGCTCGTCGTCTGCGGGTGCGGGACCATCGGCACGCCGGAGGCCGTCGCGTGGATGGGCGAGACGTGCGGCCCGTGTGCCGACGCGAAGGCCGAGGGCCGGGAGGTGCCGCATCCGCTCGTCCGCCGCGGCGTCGGGGGCGGTTCGGCCGTGATGAAGGCAACGCCCGATGGCCGCGGGTTGATCCTATCGGACAAGGCACACCGCCTCGTGTACCTCGATTTGCCGACCGGCGAGCAGACGACCTCTGAGCCGACCCGCGGCGAAAACCTCTGCGGAATCGCGCTCGCGCCGGACGCCGAAAGCTGCCTGGCCGGGTACTGGTCGAACCACCTCGTCCGCTGGAACTGGCGGAACAACACGCTCAAGCGGCACGGGGAACCGCTCAGTTTCTCGCAATTCCACGTCAGCCCCGACAATGCCCACGCCGTCACCGGCGAAAGCGGTACGCTCTTCCGGATCGACTGGCAAGACGCGAGGACGCCGTTGAAACTCGAAGCCTTCCTTCCCGGCCGACACGGGGGATTCAGCCGCGACGGCGCGGTCTGGGTGTACCTGTCGGAAGAACACCAGTTCTTGGAACGCCATCTGGTGGTGGGCTATGTACAGATCCTCCGGGCAGACGTGTTCGAAGAGTTGGAGTCCCTCGAAGACTGGCAGCAAGAGATGCTTCAGGTGCAGCACCTCGACGCCGACAACGGGTGGGCGATCATCGCGGGCAATGACCCGGAGCACGGCACATTCGGCCCGGCCTACCTCGGCCCGGTATCGCTGCCCGGTGAGTGGCGGGAACTGCCCTACGACGACGACGGCAGCGACAACAACATGCCGGCGGTCTTCGGCTTCACGCCCGGCGGCGAGTATGCGCTGTACCGCGACGAGGCCGGCCGGCTGGTCTTCTTCCCCACCGAGGAAGAGGGCGAAACCGTCTACCGCGTGGCCTTCCCGGTCCCGGTCGTGGCCTACGAAGGCGGCCTGGAGGCCCTGACCTTCTCGCCCGACGGCGGCACGCTGCACGCGACCGTCGCGGCCCGCGGCGTGAACCTCGTCGTCTCGTTTCCGTGGCGACTCGTGTTGGCGGCCGCCGGGTCGATCGTGTAAAGTAGTTTCACCCCACTCACCCCAACATCTTGGCGACCATGCCCGCACACCTACTCTCGCTGACCGACGGCCCGAGCATTCTCATCGATAAGCCGATCCTGCTATTCGGCCGGCACGCGGAGTGCGACGTGCAGTTGAACTCGAAGAAAGTCTCCCGGCGGCACTGTGTTCTCGCGCAAGTCAACGACTACCTCGTCATCCGCGACCTCGGCAGCACCAACGGCGTCCGCATCAACGGCAAGAAGTTGCCGGAAGGTAAACTCCACCCCGGCGACGAACTGACCATCGGCAACTTCCGCTACCAAGTTTGCGGCGACGTCCTCGGCCGCGTGGAGCCGCAATTGCCGAAGGAAATGCGGGACATGAAGCAGGAAGCCGCCGACCGCATGGCCGAGTGAGCCTGGCCCCGTATAACCACTCGCAAGTCGTTTCGTCGGCGTTCGGTTAAGCTCGCTGCTCTGCAGCAGGATGATGTTGCGTCATCCGAGCACATGGCTTGCCATGCTACCCAAGGACGGCTGTTCCAGGACCGCTATCGGGGAATTCACCCCGGGGACGCCCGTGGTCTGGAACAACCCCGCGGATCGTGGTTCCACGGGCGTCCCCGGGGTGAATTCCCCGGCGGTCCCGTGAGCCGTCCATGTTCCAGGTCGAGAAGTTAACACGCCGCGACGCGACGTCGGAGGGGATCGCCCCTCCGATTTTCTTTTGGCGGTCGGGGTTCGACATTTTTCCACTTCGGTGCTTGCGATCCCTGCGCGGGCCAAGTATAACCTCACCCATTCCATCACAACGGCCTTGCGTTAAGCTCGCTGCTCTGCAGCAGGATGATGTTGCGTCATCCGAGCACATGGCTTGCCATGCTACCCAAGGACGGCTGTTCCAGGACCGCTATCGGGCAGTGGGGTACTATTCCACTGACGGTCTGGAACAACCCCGCGGATCGTGGTTCCGTCAGTGGAATAGTACCCCACTGCCCGGCGGTCCCGTGAGCCGTCCATGTTCCAGGTCGAGAAGTTAAGCGGCCGTTGTGATGGACCGCCGGAGGGAGGTTGACCCCTCCCTCCGACTTCACTTTCTTCCTCTCCGAGTTTGCCCGTGAGTGCGACGCTCACCCTTAACGACCTGCGAAAAGCGTGGGACACGCACGACCCGCAGTTCGTCTCGCTACTGAACCAACTCGCCACGCAGACCGACCCGCAGCCCGAACAACCGCTCCGCGACGGGGCACCGACGTTCTACCGGTGGCTGAACTACCTGCGGTCGTGGGACTTCAAGCGGTTGCCGAAGGAGCAGCAGGGACACGCCCGCGTCGAACGGCTGAAGGCGGTGGAGGCGGCCGACACCGAGGTGAAACTGCCGGAGCGGTTGAAGTCGCACGAGATCATCCTTAGCCTGTGGCAGTCGAACGACCCGCTGGCCCGCGAGATTCTGCTGGACGCGATCGCGACCGTGCCGTTGGTCTACGGACCGTGGCGGGCACTGAAACGCATCTTCAAAGAAGCCGAAGCGAAGCACGACACCGAAGTTTACGGCGCGCTCGCGGCCCGGTTCGACGCCGCGTTCGCCGGGACGAACCGCGGCAGCGTGAGCGGGGCGACGCTCGCGTACCTCGCGCGGCGGGCGTGGCGGTACCTGCGCCGCGTGGCCGTGCAGTTGCCGGCGACCTACGCGGACGTGGCGACGGACTTCCTCGCCCGCTACCCGGAGGGGACGAACCTGAAGGCGACGTGGCTCGCGAATCACGTCTTCTTCCACGACAAGAAGAACTACGGCCGGTCGAACTTCCAGTGGGGCTACCGCGACACCCCATCGCCGTCGGACCTGAAGCACCGGGCGTTCGCTGACCTGTGGAAGCGGTCGCCGCGGCCGCTGTTCGCGCTACTGGAGCGGGCGCGGGCCGACTTCGTCCGTGAGTTCGCTACGGCCGCACTGAAGGCCGACTTCAAGCAAGTGCTGCGCGACGTGGAAGCGGCGTGGGTGGTGCGCCTCGTGGAGGTACCGAGCGTCGCGGTTCACAACTTCGTCGTCTGGATTTTGCAGAACGTGCCGAAGTTCGAGCAGGGGGCGTTCCGCACGCTCGGCCTGCACGACGCGGTGATGAAGCTGTTCGACTCGCCGAGCGCCACCGCCCGCAAGTACGCCGCGGAGTACGCCCGCACCCACGCCCGCGACCTGTCGGTCGAGGTGCTAGTGCGGCTGGCGAACAACAGCAACGACGTGGTGCGGAAGCTGGCCCAAGACCTCATCGGCGAGCGTGACCCGCGGAAGGACATCGGCCTGACGGCGTGGGGGCAACTGCTCGAATCCGAGCACGGCCACAAGTTCGCCGCGGACGTGCTGGTGAAGGCATTCGGGGCAAAAGACCTGACGGCCGAGTGGTTCCGCGACCGTCTCATGACGCAGAACTCGGACGCCTTCGCGTTCGTGTCGAAACTGCTGCCGAAGGTCCACCCCATCGCATCGCTGGGATCGACGTACTTCGTCGATCTGATCCGCCGGGCCGCCACCCGAGATGACGACTCCGACGACCTCGTGACGTTCGCAGAAGAGTGCCTGGCGAAGTTCGACCTCGCGACGATCCCCCGCGACGACCTGCGATTCCTGGCCCTGTTCCCCGGCTCGGCCGACGTGCTGGACGCCTGGGTGATTCAGGGCAAACTCAAGCCGCAGGCGCTCGGCGTAGAGTTCTGGAAGGCCCTCGCGTTCCACCCGGAGTACGAGGCCGACCCGTGGTTGACCGACTTCCGGGCGAAGAACGGCGAGTGGGCCGCGAACCTGCAATTCAACGAGACGCGATCGACGAGTGTCCTCGGCTGGCTCGCCGACGTGCGGCAGTTCGGCTCCACCGAACTCGGCTTCGACTGGCTGATGAAACTGGTCGCCCGCGGCGAGACGAAATACCACGACTTCGCGACAGACCGGATGATTCGGTCGTTCACCCCGGCGGACTTCGCAACCGAACAAAGCCCACCCGTCGCGACGGGTGGGCTTTCGCCCCCACCCACAGCAACCGATCTCAAGAAGGCCACGTTCCTCTTCACCGGCAAGCTCGCGACCATGACCCGCGACGTGTCGGAAGCGAAGGTGAAGGATGCCAACGGCACGGTCGCCGGGTCGGTCACGAAGAACCTCGCGTACCTCGTCATCGGCGACGACGGCTCGCCGCTGTACGGCCAGGGCAAGAAAGGCAGCAAGCAGGTCAAGGCCGAGGAACTCAACGCGGCCGGGGCGAACATCCAGATCATCTCGGAGACGCGGTTCCTCGAAATGCTCGCCGGGCAGACGGCGGCCCCCGCGTCGGCCGACCGCACCCTCGCCGGCTGCCAGAAGCTCTGGGCGATGGTCACGGCCCCCGGCCCGTCGGAGGCCGCTCTCGGCGAGTTCGCCCGTAAGTACATCCGCCGCCATCACCCCGCGATCTGCCAGCACGAGACGGAACGCCCCGTCGATCCCGGCGCCGAGATTCCCGCCATCTTCCTGACGTGGGATCGCGTCGAACCGCTGTTCCGCGAGAGCCGCAAGCCGATCCGCGACTTCGCGATGGAGCTGGCGAAGTGGGAGTTCGCCCGGTGGAACCCGCCGGCCGACGATCTGGTGCAAATGAGCGAGAACCCCTACGCCGACGTACGGCGGTTCGTGGCGAAGGCCCTGCTCGCGGAAGCGAACTCGGAGACGAAGACCTACCGCATCGACCCGGCCGCGCTCGTGCCGGCGGCTGCGTACCGCTTCTGCGAATCGGCCGACGACGAGACACGGGCACTCGGCATGGAACTGATCCGCCGGCTGCCGAAGCTGCGCGTGCCAGAGGAACTGTTCCGCCTGACGGAAAGCACCGACCGCCGCGTGCGGGCGTTCGTCATCCGTGCGCTGTGGGCCGCGTACCGCGATCGCTTCCTGACGTCCGGTTGGAAGCCGCCCGTGCCCCCGAAACCGCAGGTCGGCGTGAAGGCGAAGAAAGCGGCCGAGAAGTTCGAGGCCGAGCAGGGTGACGGCGTGCCGGTTCGCCCCGCCGCGTGGCCGGCCGCACAGCCGACGCTCGCGGAGTTCCTTCGCCGCGTGCTGTTCGAGTTGCCCCCGGGACCGCCCGAGAAGTCGAAGGTCGGCGAACCGGCCGAGGGTGACGAGAAGGACAAGAAGGTCGTCACAACGAAGCCGATCCCCGCACGCCGGGCGAAGCTCGACGCCGTCGAGACGATGCGCGACTTGGCCCTCGATGATGCTGCGTTCGCGAAGGGCGTGCTGCCGTTGTTGGAAGAATTCATGACCAGCCGCGGCGTCAGCGAACGGGCCGCGTGCCTGGTGGCCGTGACGCGGATCAAAAAAACTCTAACCACAGAGAACACAGAGGCCACAGAGAAGACATAAATACCGTTTCTATATTCTGAAATGGTTTCGGTCCTTCCTCTGTGATCTCTGTGTTCTCTGTGGTGGAAAATGGGTTTCCATCATGCCCGTCGAACGCTACTTCCCCTATCGCGGCGACATCACGGCGGCCGTCGGCGTCGGCGGCACGGTCGCGTTCGTCACGAGGCACGTCGAAGGCCAGCCCACGGCCGTTTACCGCCTCGACGTGGACCGCCTCGCGCTGAGCGAAACCGCCCTGCCATGCGGCGGCGTGGCGCTCGCGGCCGATGCGAGCACCCTCTACGTCGCGGGCACGGATCGGCGCGCCTACAAAGTCGAGAAGGCTCCGAAGCCGCTCGGCGAGCCGTTCGCGGACGCCATCGTCGCCATACTGCCGGTCAGTGGGGATCGTCTCGCGGTCGTCGCCGGGAAGCACCTCGCGCTGCTGTCTCGCGGGGATGGCTCGCTTCTCCAATCGCTCGAGCTGCCCGAAGCGGGAACGTGCCTCGCGGCCGACAAGACCGGGCAGTGGCTCGCCGTCGGCACGGCGAAAGGCACGGTCGCCGTCTTCGACGGGCAAGACAAGGCCGAGTTCGAGGCGGCCGAAGCGGAGAAGTTGCACGACGGCGCGGTGACGGCGTTGCTGTTCGAGCCGGAGGAACTGCGGTTCTTCTCCGCCGGCGCTGATCACAAGTTGCTCAGCACCTTCGCCCGCGGCCGGTTGGAACCCGAGGACAAGGGCCGCGGCAACAACCACGAAGACATCGTCACCGTGATGCTGGCCCACGACGCGGAACGCTTCCTGACTGGCAGCCGCGACGCGACGATCAAGAACTGGCCGCGCGTCGGCGGCATCAAGCCTTCAACCTTGAAAGAAAACGTCGGCCGCGTCGTCGCGATCGTGAAGCTCGTCGCGAGCAAGCCGATGGTCGTGGCCGCGTGCGACGACAACTCGCTGCGAGTCTTCTGGCTGACCGACGATGGCCGCCTCGACGACGATTGCAAGATCAAGGCCTACGGGGCGATGGACTGGGCGAAGAACGAACTCGCCGCGGCCCACGACAGTAAGCGCCGCGAGAAGGCGCTGAAGGCCCTGTGGGACTGGAACGACGCCGCGTCGCTGGAACTGATCGCGAAGCAGATCGAGCGCGACTCCGACCCGGCGTTGAAGGTGCAGGCCGCGAAAATCCTCGGGTGGGTGCAAAACCCGCGGGCCGTGACGCTGCTCGAACCGTTCATCACACACGCCGACGGCAAGGTCCGCGTGCAGGTCTTCGAGGGACTGGCGAACCAACTCGGTAAGGCCGACTTCAAGCCGATCGACCTGGCGTTGAAGACGAACCAGGCCGACATCGGCGTGCTGGCGGTGAAGGCACTGGAACCACTGGCGAAGGCCGACGATCAGGCGCTCGCCCGGCTGACGAGTACGCTGAACGCCCCCGCGTGGGACGTGCGCAAGGCCGCGCTCGCGGCACTGGAAGCGGTCTTCGAGCCGACTTCGCCGCAGGCCAGCCTCGTCGCGCTCGCGTCCGCCCACGGCGACCTGCGGGCGCTCGCCCTCGGCCGTGCCTTCGATCGCGGCCTACTCGCCGACGCTCGCGTGCAGTCGGCGATCCGCCGGCGGTTGGAAGACGACGACACCGGCGTTCGCAAGGTCGCGTTCCTGCTCTCCGTGCTGTCGCGGCCGAAACTCGCCGAGTTCCTGCGAAGCGCAGACGGCGAACTTCACCGGCAGTTGAACGAGATCGAAAAGAGCGACAAGGCCCCGCCCAAAGTGTCGGCGAAGGTGAAACTCGACGATGCCGACTACGACACGCTGTTACAGGCGACCGCGAGCCGGGCGCTCGACACCTGCCTCCGCGGGGCGAAGGGGCTGGCCCTGCTGCGCGACCCGCGGGCCTTCGCGCTGCTGTTGCAACTCAGCCGCGAGGAAAACACGGACGCTCGCGTCGAAGTGTGTCGCGCCCTCGCCGCGCTCGGCGACCCGCGGGCGGTCAACCGGCTGAACTCGCTGCTCTACGATTCGCAAGCCTCCGTCCGCGACGCCGCGTATTCCGCCGTGGCGAAGTTGAACGAAAAGACGCCGCTCGCGGCCGCCGAAGCGGGGTTGGCCGCGGGTGAGCCGGACGTGCGCCGCCGGGCGTTGCAAACGCTGCTCGACGCGACGAAGGCCGGGGCCGACGGCCGCGACCTACTCGTGCGAGCGATCAACGACCCGGCCCCGACCGTTCGCTCCGAAGCGTTCAAGGCCGTGCTGAACCAGAAGGTCGCGGGCGGCGGCGAGGCCACACTTCGGTTCGCCCGGCAGTCGATCCACGCCGACGTTCGCAAGGACGTGCTGACCGAAGTGATCGCCCAGGCGGGCGAGCCGTGGGCCACGCCGTTCCTGTACGAGTTCCTCGACGACCCCGATGCCGACCTGCGAGGCGAGGCGTTCGCCGCCGCGACGCGAAAGACGAAGGAACTCGCCCCGCTCGAAGCGGCGCTGAAGTCGAAGTTCGCCGATGTGCGCACGCTCGCGGTGGACGGCTTCATTAAGAAGCACACGCCCGCGGCCCAGGCGTTTATCGTCCAAGCCCTCGCCGACGCTGACACCGGAGTCCGCCGGCTGGCGCTCTCGGCGCTGATCGACGACGAGGCCCGCGAAGCGCTGACTGCCGCCCTGCGGAGCGAGCACGCCGACGTGCGCGTGCGGGCGGCAGCGGCCCTCGGTCGGCTCGGTGACCCGGCCGCCGTCGGCCCGCTGCTCGCGCTGGCGACGGTGGCCGAGCCGGTCGAGGAGTGGAAGAAGAAGTCGTGGGCCGAGGCCGCCGAAACCGCGCTCGCGGCCCTCGCGGAGATCGGCGATCCGCAGACGTTGAAGCCGGTCCTGCCGCTGCTGGAAAGTCCGCACGCGAACCTGCGGACGGCCGCCGGGACCGCGGCGATGTGGGCAGCCCGCCCTGGTGACGAGCCGGCACTCCGCGGCCTCCTGTCGCACACCGACGCAGAGGTGAAACTGCGGGCCGCGTTCGGCCTCGCGTACCTCGGCGACGCGAGTGTGGCCCCCATCGTCATGCACGACTTCGGGTCGCTCGGGCCGGACGCGCAGTTCGCCGCGGCCGTCGCACTCGGCGGCGACAGCCGCCTCGGCCTGTTCCTCGACCACCCGACGGACCATCTGCGGACGTGGGCCGTGCTGGTGCAACTGCTCCTCGAACTCCGCGGCACGACCGGAGTGCCGTCACGCCTACTCGCGTGTCTGTCGGCGAAGGCGCCGCGCATTCGGTTGACGGCGGCGGAAGCCTTGGAGGTGTACGCCGACCCTGTCCGCTTCCGCGCGTTCGTGCAAACCTTCGCCAACGACCGCGGCGACGAGGCGGCCTGGAAGATTTCGCCCGAGGTGCTCGATTCGCTCGCCGACATCCTTGCGTTTGGATCGTCGCAGTTGAAAGCCCGCACGGCCCGGCTGTTCGCGTTCTTCACACCGAAGGAGCAGGCCGGGTGGGACAAGGCGTGGGCCGTCCACGCGAAGCGGTTCGCCGCCGAGATCGCGGCCGCAAAGAAGCAGGCCGCGCCGTTGACGCCGAAGCTCTCGGCCGCGGAGTTGCGCGAACTCGCGTTCGGCGCCTACGTCGGCCTCGTTCGCGAGCAGGGTTCCGCGACCGCAACGCCGGCAACGATCCGCGTGCGACAGACGGCCCTCGCCCGCATCTTCGCCATCGCTTCGACGAGTCCGGAGAACGCGCGGGCGGCCCGGCCGATTCTCACGCAGGCCCTCGGCGACCCGAACCAGCCGGTGCGGATGCAAGCCTTCGAGCACCTGCTCGCCCTGAACCTCGACAAGACCGCCCTCGCCGCCGACGCGCTGGAGGCGGGCCACACCGACCTCGGCGTGAAGGGGTTGGGACTGCTCACCGACGGCACGACCGGCACGGACGGCGACGCCGTGCTGGAACGGGTGCTGCTCTCGCGGACCGACGATCTGGCCGTGGAAGCGGCAAAGTTGCTCGCGAAGACGAAGGGCCAGGTGCCGGTCGCGGCGATCAGCTTGGACGCGGTGAGCGAGAAAATGCGGCAGCAAGCCGTCACGTGGCTGGCCGCCGAGTACGACAAGAACGCGGACGCGCAGAAGCAATTGCGGAAGGCGGTCGAGTCGCGCTACCGCCACGTGCGGCAGGCGGCGGCCATCGAGTTGGCGACAAAGAAGGACCCGGCCGCGTTCGACGTGTTGGCCACGATGCTGAAGGAGGCGACGGACGCCGCGGCGCAGAAGAAGATAGTCGATTCGATGGTGACGCTCGGCGATGGGCGGGCCGTCGGCGCGTTGCTCGACCGCGCGGAACACGACCCAACGGGCACGGCCCTGGCAAGCGATTTGTTCGTGGCGGCCGGCGGGTTCCGCAAGGTCGAGTCGGCGGATCGCCTCTTGAAGATGGCCGAGAAGAAGGAGTGGCGGGCCGCGGCGCTCGACGCCGCTCGCGTCGTCAGCGGCTTCGACCAGAACTCCGGCGATCCAGACGAGGAGGCCGCGTTCGCGAAAACGGAGCAGGAACAGCGGCCGAGACACCCGGACGTTCTCGGGAAGTTGCTCGACAAGGCGCTGGCCCTCGGCGACACCGGCCGCGTGTCGAACCTGTTGCCCGCCGCGCGATGTTCGCGCGGCCCCGCCGTCGATCCCGTGCTGGCCACGCTCGCGGCGAACCCGGACGCCGACCTCCGCCTCACCGCCGTCATCACCATCGGCTGGCGGCTCCGCAAGCGAAACGGCCCGCCGGACGCGCTGCTGAAAGCCCTTCGCCACAAAGACCCGACGACGCAGTTCGCCGCGGCCGAAGGACTCGCCCGCGGCGGTCGGGCCGAAGGCTTGCAAGTCCTGCTGTCCAGCCTGGAATACCTCGAAGACGTGGCCATGCGGCGGAACGCGGTGCTGGCGCTCGGCGAGTTGGCCGACCCGCGGGCGGTGGACGTGCTGTTGAAGTTCGCCAACGAGAATGGTCACGCTCTTCAGGAAACGGCGGCGGAAGCCCTCGGCCACCTGCGGAAGTCGCCGCGCGGCGACGAAATCGGCACTCTGCTTGAGCGCCTCGCCAAGTCGCCGATGGCCGGCGTCGCGCAGCGGGCACTCGTCGGCCTGCGGTGGTTCGACTCGCCGGGCGGGTGGACACTCATCCGCACCGCGGCGAAGTCGAACAACTGGCGCACCCGCCAGACTGCGGTGGAGCAACTCGGCTACGACGCGACCCCGGCCGGCCGCGATACCGTGCGGGAGCGGTTGCGGAAGGACGCCGACAACGACGTGGTGAACGCCGCCTTCGACGCGGCCGTGCGGCAGTTCGGCCCCGACTCGCTGGAGCCGTACTACGCGGCCGTGGAGACGCCGAACGAGAACGACTTCACCGCGATGGGCACGGCCGAGGTCGATGTGTTGAAGGCGCTCCGTGAGCGCGGGGACACGCTGCGGCTCTTGCAGACCCTGCCGCTGACGACCGGCGAAGGATTCGCCGCCGTTGAGAGCATTCTGATGTCGCGGCCCCTGCCGTCTGACGACGTGATGGCAAAGGCACTGGCGAGCGACAACCAATGGTCGGTGAAAGCCGCGGCCCGCATGATCGGCCGGGCGGTGACGCCGCCGACGGCCGTGCGGAAGCCGCTCGAAGCCGCCCTCGCCAAGTGGTGGGCCGAGTGGCAGACCCGCCGCGACACGATGCTGCGCCGCGTGGGGCAGGCCGATGAGGAGGCGACCAGGAAGGCCGTGAAGTTGGCCGAGGTCGCACTCGAAGAACTGTTGTGGCCCGCCGCCCGCTTCGGCTTCGCGGAGAAGTTGCTCGCGGAACTGCTGACCGCCCGGCCGCACGATATCTGGATGTACAGTCTGCGCAAGCACGTCCTTACCAGCCTGTCGGCCGTGCCGGCGGCGTTCCTGCCGGGACTGGAAGCGATCCTCCGCGGCACGACGGCGGAACTGCGGCCGTTGGCAGCGGGCCTGCTCGCGAAGGCCACCCCGCAACAGGCGGCGAAACTGGCGGCCGAGTTCTTCGCGGACCGCGCGGTGTACGCCCGACTCACCGGGTCGGCGAAGTCGGCGGACGTGGCAAAGGCGAACGCGGCGCAACCGCACTACCAACCGTTGGCCCTGCCGACGCTGATCGAGGCGAAGGACGTGCCAACGCTGGCGAAGGTGGCCCGCGACAAGAAGGCCGCCGAACCCGCTCGCTTGGGAGCCGTCGAGGGGTTGGGCTTCATGGCCGTGGTGGACGCGGAGGCGGTCCTCGCGGAGATCGGCGCGGCCGCCGGTGACGACGAGGACGTGCGCAAGGCCGCGTGGAAGGCGTTACGGCGGTCGAAGCGTGCACGAAAACGATTCACCGCAGAGGGCACTTGAGAGCACGAGAGGAAAACCAAGAAGAGAGTTCAAAGCAGGGTTTAATTCTCTTCCTCTTCTTTTCTCATGTGCCCTCCGTGCCCTCTGCGGTGAATAATCTTCGAGGTGATTCTCCATGCCGGATGACATTCCTCCCGACCAACCCGCGACGCCGGCCCACCTGAGTTACGGCGGTAGCAGCCGCGTCGCCACCACCGGCGACACGGCCCGCGTCGAACTCTTCGGCAACCTCGACCGTCCGCCGGTCGCGTTCGACGCCACGGTGACGAACCCGATCCGCTTCCGCGAGGCACTGTCGGCCCTCTACGCCGTCGTCGGCAGCGATTACCGGTACGTGCCGAAGGACCGTACCGCGTACATGGCCTACCTGCGGCTGAAGCGCGAGACGGCCGCCCTCAACATCTGGCAGGCCCAGCAGGCGTATTTCGGTTGGCTGCTTCGCAACGACCCGCTCGCGTTCTGCATCCTCGACCCGGTCGTCAGCGTTCACCCCGATCAGGTCATGTTCGAGGTCTTCGGCAAGGACGAGAGCAGTTACGCCGCCCTCGCGTTCAAACGGTCGGCGTTCGCCGAAGTCGGCACGACCACTTGCGGCACCACGAACATCGACTTCAGCGACGCGCTGTACCAGAGCGTGCAGCAGATGCGGTCCACCCGCAAGACGCGGCTGACCGTCGGCAGCGCCGGCGTCGGCGTGATGACGGAAACGCGGCCCGAGGTGTTGGAGAAGCAGATCCGCATTCCCGATTCGTGGATGCGCGGCCTCCTGCAAGTGCAGTCGGCGGCGACACTGCCGTTCGACCACCTGCGGCTGGCGCCGATGGACCTGTACAACGCCCTCCGCACGCTCCGCATGAACGGCGACCGCAAGGGCAAGCGCCGCGGCCTGCGATTTGAACTCGTGCCGGCGCAGCAACCGCGGATCGTGCTGGAGCCGTGGGAGACGGTCATCCCGGCGACGGCCGAGCCGTTCAAGGGGAAGGCCGCCCGCGTCGTACGTGTGTGGGGCCGCCGGCGGCTCATGACCATCAAGCGACTGCTGCCGTTCGTCGAGAGCGTGGACGTGTACCTCCTCGGTAACGGCCTGCCAAGCTTCTGGGTGTTCCGCGCCGGTGACATCACGTTGACACTCGGCCTAACCGGGTTCACGTCCGCGAACTGGTCGTCGGCCCTCGGCTTCGACCTACTGCTGCCGCGGAAGACGCAGACGCCGGACGGGTTGACGAAGGTGGTGAAGTATCTCGCCGATGGCGTGTGGGCCGCGACGCGCGAGGAGATCGCGAAGGCGACCGGCGTGAAGGGGTCGGCGTTGCTCGAAACGCTTCAACTCGGCTGCCAGCAAGGGCAGTTGATGTTCGACATCGCGAACAGCGTGTACCGCCTGCGACCGATCCTGAACGAGCCGATCGACCTGGTGCGGTTGCAGTATCGTAACCAGCGGGAGAAGGTGGCCTTCGACCTGCTGACGCGGCGCGACGCGGTGAAGATCGTCAGCGAGAACCGCATCGCCGGGCAAGGGCTGGAACTGACGGGACGGGTGTCCGTCGAGGAAGACAAGCGCGACTACCGCCCGCAGATGGTGGTGGCCGACGAGGGGCAGGTTCGCAAGGTGACGTGTACCTGCACCCTGTTCCGCACGCAGGGGATCAAGAGCGGGCCGTGCGTTCACCTGATCGCGATACGGCTGGCGTTCGCCGACAAGGAAGCGAAGCGGGCGAAGACCGACGACGCCGTCGTCTTCGAGACGCGGGCGTTCACGAAGCGCGACGGCGACACCGAGCAGACGATGCAGCTCTCGCTCGAACGGCAGAAGTTAAAGGTGCGGTGGGGCCAGGCCGGGCAGCCGATGCGGTTGCAATCGCTGAAATTCAACAGCGAGGCCGAGGCTCGGAAGGCGTACTTCGAGCGGCTGACGGAGCTAGACGCGAAGGGCTACCTCGACGCAGTGGCGGAGTGATCGAAGAGAAAACGGAACGCGGATGACGCTAGATTTTGAACGCCGGATGAAAACCGGATCAGAGCCGAAATCGGTTTTGGTCTTATCCCGCGTTGATCCGCGGTGAAATCCGGCGTCATCCGCGTTCCGTTTTAAGGAATCCGACGAATGGCAACGACCACGACCGACCCCATCGCCCTTTGGCAGAGCATCCTCCAGGCCGGCGGCGTGCGAGCGTACATCGACGCGCAGTTGAAGGAACGCGGGTTCCTTGTGACGCGCCGCGATGCGGATGCCATGAGCGACCGCGAGAAGGATCAGTACAAGAAGGCGCTCAAGCAGGAGGCGGCCGAGAAGAAGAAGCTGAAGAAAGAGGCGTGGGCCGCGTACAAGACGGCGCACATCGTTCACCTCGGCGACGGTGTCTTCTGGAGCGATGAGGCGAAGCCGGACAAGTGGGACACGCCGAACAGCGAGGAGCGGGCGGCCGAGAACGAACTGCCGGCTCTCGACTCGCCGAAGCAACTGGCCGAGGCGCTCAGCCTGACGATCCCGCAACTCCGCGGGATGTGCTACCACCGCGACGCGGCGACGAAGCTGCACTACGTCCGCTTCACCATCCCGAAGCGCGACGGCACGCAACGCCCGATCTGGGCGCCGCTGCCGAAGTTGAAGGCGGCCCAGCGGTGGATTCTGCACAACATTGTCGAACGCCTGCCCGTCCACGGCTCGGCCCAGGGCTTCCTCGCCGGCCGGTCGATCCTCTCGAACGCGGCGGTTCACACGAACGCGAAGACCATCCTCAAGATGGACGTGACCGACTTCTTCCCGACGGTGACGTGGCGGCGGGTCCGCGGCGTCTTCCGGCGGGCCGGGTACCGCGAACAAATTTCGACGCTGCTCGCGCTGATCTGCACCGAGGCCCCGCGGGAGATCGTGCAACATGACGGGAAAACGTACTACGTCTCGCTCGGCGCCCGCTGCCTGCCACAAGGCGCGCCGACCAGCCCGGCGTTGACGAACGCCCTGTGCCTGCGACTCGACCGGCGGCTGACGGCCCTCGCGGCGAAACTCGGCTGGCGATACTCGCGATATGCCGACGACATGACGTTCAGCCTGCCGGCCGGCCACGCGGGGAAGCCGCACCTCGGCAAGTTACTCGGCTGCGTGAAGCGGGTGGTGACAGCCGAGGGCTTCGAGGTGAAGGCTGAGAAGACCCGCGTCCACCGCAGCGGCGGTCGGCAGAGCGTGACCGGCCTCGTGGTCAACGGCGACGGCTCACCGCGCACGCCGCGGAAGCTCCGTCGCGAACTGCGGGCAGCCCTCCACAACTTGCAGCACGGCAAGCCGCTCAAGGACGGCGACACGCTGCCGCGACTGATGGGCTTGGCCGCCTACGTGTACATGACCGACGCGAAGCGGGGAAAGGAACTCCTGACGGCGCTCGGCAAGTTCGCGACGGGTGGACTGTAAGACTTTTCCTACGGTTGTCTGTGCCTGCCTTGAGACTCGCTCACAACCCGGCTCGAACCGCTTGCCCGTGGGCCTACCCGCAAGCGTGACACAATTCTCACAACCAGGATCGCGAGCCCAACAACTGTGGTGCTGAAGGTACTCGCACACCGGAAGCAGACACAAGTCCTGGAACCCATCGTACCTGCCTTGTCCAACGGCGAGAACGACGTAAATGCCGGCTCCGACCAGGCACACCACAAACAGAACTAATCGCCACACCTCAGGAACCCCGACAGTTGACGTGCCCACCCTTCCCGCCGTCACGCGATTTTCACACATCCAGCCCCTAGCGAACCGGGTCACCGATCCGGTACAATCGTTCTCACCCGCAGATTCGGAGCGCTCGCCGTCTCCCCGATGTCTCGCCCCCTCCGGCAGCGCTCGGCCCCTGGGAGATTGACACCGATGCCTAGCCCATTCCCCGGCATGGACCCGTTCCTCGAAGACCCGAAGGTCTGGAAACAGTTCCAACAGCAGTTCGTCTCCGGGCTGTACCACATCCTGCTGCCGAACCTTGTCGACCGGTACCGTGCCCGCATCGGCGTGCGGTCCTACGTCGTCGAGACGCCGTTGTTCACGTCGGTGCTGCGCGAGCCGCACGAGGAACAGTTCATCGAAGTCCGCGAGCGGGGCGACGGGCAACTCGTTTCCCTCATCGACGTGGTCAGCCCGGCCAACAAGACGACCGACGTCGGCCGCGAGGCGTACCACGCCACCCGCAAACTGATCCTCGGGCAACGGGCCGCGTCGCTGGAGGTAGACCTCGTGACGCAGGGCCGGCCGCTATTGGACTTCGCCCGCGACTCGCTGCCGGAACACGACTACACGTTCACCGTGACGCGGGCCGCTGCCCCAGGCAAGTTCGAAATCTACACCACCACCGTGCAGAAGCGCCTGCCGAAGTTCAAAC
Source organism: Limnoglobus roseus (assembly GCF_008254045.1). GTDB lineage: Bacteria > Planctomycetota > Planctomycetia > Gemmatales > Gemmataceae > Limnoglobus > Limnoglobus roseus. The sequence continues at coordinate 184,465 of NZ_CP042425.1, forward strand.
TGCCGCTCGCCGCCGACGACCGCGACGCGATGCTCGACCTGCAAGACGTCTTCCGGCGGGCGTACGACCTCGGGGCGTTCCAGAAGCACGTTGACTACGGCCAACCGCTCGCGGCCGCCGTCAAACTTGCGGACGTGAACCGAACCTGGATCGAACTCATGCTCAAACAGTGCAAGCTGAAATAGTTCGACCTCTGTTCGGGGCACGATTTTCACTGCAAGATCGGAACGGAAGCGGTAGAATCACGGTTCCGGCAGAAATTTCCCGGGCGGGAAGAGACGAGTTTTGACGGATTTTCCGAATCGCCTTCCCCCGTGATAATGGCACGCTAAACTCACCGCAGAACGTGCCCCGCTCACCCACCACGTTTGTCGTGTTACCCGTGTCGGGTCGAGCTGCCGGCTAAAACCGGGTTCTGCTATGGCCATTCGAACCACCAGTACGAGTGACGGGGTGAAGACGCCCGTTCCGCTCCCGCACCTGCTCCGCAAACTGCTCGCGGCCTCGATCATCCCGCCGGGTGATTGGGAAGTTTCGACGGCCGAGACGCGCGACGCCGTCCTCGCGGCCCCGGACGACGATAGCCTGCTGCAAGCCCTCTTCGCCACGAACCTCCTCACTGCCTTCCAACTCGGCCGCCTCCGCGGGAACGAATCGCACACGCTCGTCCTCGGCAATTACCGCATTCTCGAGAAGATCGGGGCCGGCGGCATGGGCGTGGTCTTCCGGGCGGAGCACGTGAAGCTGCGGAAGCCGGTGGCCGTGAAGGCGCTGTTCATCGACGGCGAGAAGAACCGCCGGGCGCTCGACCGCTTCTTCAACGAGGTGCTGGCCGTCACGCGGTTGAAGCACCCGCACATCGTCGCGGCCGTGGACGCCGGCGAGCAGGCCGGGGCCGGGCCGAACGGCGCGCCGGTGCCGTACCTGGTCATGGAGTACGTCGCTGGGAGCAACCTCGAAGACGCCGTGACCGAGAAGGGGCCGCTCAAGATCGAACAGTCGTGCCTCGTCGCCCACCAAGTGGCGGACGCACTGACCGAAGCCCACCGACAAGGACTGATCCACCGTGACGTGAAGCCCGGTAACGTATTGCTGACGCCAGACGGCACTGCTAAGTTGCTCGACTTCGGCGTGGCCCGCCTGCCGACGCCGGAAGACCGGATGACGAAGGACGGCGCGCGGCTCGGCACGATCGGGTACATGGCCCCCGAGCAGGTTCGCAACGCCCGCGCCGTGGACGCGCGGGCGGACATCTTCGGTCTCGGGGCCACCCTGTTCTTCATGCTGACCGGCCGCGACCCGTTCGACCCGCCGGTCGGTTCGGCCGGGGCGCTGCACCCGCCGTCCGCCCGCGACTTCCGCTCGGACGTGCCGGAGAGCCTGAACGCCGTGCTGATGAGGCTCATGGCGCTCAACCCGGCCGACCGCGTGCCGACCGCCGAGGCGGCCATGCGGGAACTGCTGCCGTTCCTGAAGTCGATCACCCGGCCGACGGCCTTGATGGACCCGCTCGGGGACGGGGCGGCGGAATCGTGGGTCGAGACGGTGCCCGACGGCGTCCCCGACGCCGCCCCGGTGCCGCACCAGATTTTGGTCGTGGACGACCAAGTAGACGTTCGCCGCGTGTGCAAGTTGGCTCTGGCCGGCGACGGCGCGCGGTGCGACGAGGTTGGCAACGGCAATGACGCGGTGGCGAAGGTCCGCGAAACCGACTACGACCTCGTCCTGTTAGACGTGGACCTGCCCGGCATCAACGGCGAACAGGTGCTGCGGCGGATCCGCCAGAACCCGCCGTCGCCGCACATCAAGGTCATCATGCTCTCCGGCCGCACGAGCGGCGACGAACTGTCGCGGATGATGAACGCCGGGGCCGACGACTTCCTGACCAAGCCGTTCAGCCTCGTGCAACTGCGGGCGCGGGTGAAGTCGGCCCTCAAACTGAAGGACGCGCAAGACCGCTCCGAGACGCTGAACAGCCAGTTGATGACGCTGAACGCGGAACTGGAGCGCGGCGTCTCGTCCCGCGATAGCGAGTTGCTGCACGCCCGCGGGGCGATGGTTCTGGCACTGGCGAAACTCGTCGAACAACGGTCGGCCGAAACGGGCAGCCACCTGATCCGGTTGCAAAAATACTGCCGCGTGCTGGGCGATGCCGCCCGAAGGACGCCCGCGTTCGCGGACCGGCTGACGCCCGACTTCCTGCAAGTGCTGGAAGACGCGGCCCCGCTGCACGACATCGGCAAGGCGGCCGTGCCCGACTACATCCTGAACAAGCCCGGCCGCCTCGACCCGCACGAGCGGGTACTGATGGAGGCGCACACGACCAACGGCGCGGAGACGCTGCAAGAAGTCGCCCGGAAGTACCGCTTCGCGACCGGCTTCCTGCAAATGGCGATCGACGTGGCCCGCAGTCACCACGAGAAGTGGGACGGCACCGGGTACCCCGACCGCATGGCCGGCGAGGAGATTCCACTGGCGGCCCGCCTCATCGCCGTGTGCGACGTGTACGACGCCCTGCGGTCTCGCCGCGTGTACAAGCCTGCCCTGTCGCACAACATGGCCATGATGACGATGGTCGACGCCTCGCCCGGCCACTTCGACCCGAGCCTGCTCATGGTCTTCCGCAGCATCGCCGACAAGTTCGACGAAGTCTTCCGCGAGACGGGTGAGTAACACGCGCCGACCGGCAAGTCGCTCCCTTGTAGCGGGTCGGCCAACGGCCGGCCAGACTTTGGCTCTGCCCCATCTCATGGTTCGTTCACAAAGCCCCCTATAATAATTCGCACGAACCTCCCCGGCCGCCGATCCGCGGCCGTTCTCATTCCCATTTTCGAGTGGCGCACTCATGAAGCGTTTACTGGCCTGTTTGTCCCTGATGGGGGCGGCGAGCGTCTGCCCGGCCGTCACGCCGGAGGAAAGTCTGGCCCGGATGAAGAAGGACATCGGCTACCTTGCCGGTCCGGAGTGCAACGGCCGCAGCATCGGCGGCGACGGCATCAACAAGGCGGCCGACAAGATCGTGGAGGTCTTCAAGGGAGCCCGCATCCAACCCGGCAACAAGGACAGCTACTTCCAGCCGTTCACCGTCACCGGCCGCGCGCAGCTCGGCACGCCGAACAAGGTCACGCTTACCGAAAAGGGCAAGGACGGCGTCGAGTGGAAGTTTAACGACGAGTACGCCATCCTCGGCACGTCCGCGAGCGGCAAGGGCGGCGGCGAACTCGTGTTCCTCGGCTACGGGCTGAGCGTCAACACCGACAAGCTGAAGTACGACGACTACGCCGGCCAGGACGTAAAGGGGAAGGTCGTCGTCGTCCTCCGCAAGACGCCGAAGGCCGAGCAGAAGGACACGCCGTTCGTCGGCGACCTGGCGAACAGTGCCGCGCTCGTCGCCAAGGTTGAACTGGCCGAGAAGAACGGGGCGGCCGGCATCGTCTTCGTCAACGACCGCACCGGGGCCAAGCCGGACGACCCGCTCATGGACCTGCGGCGGTCAGGCGGCACGCCGGCGAAGATTCCGGTCCTCCAGGTCAAGCGCGTCGTCCTCGAAAAGTTCCTCGCCGCCCAGGACAAGAAGCTCGCCGACGTCGAGACGGCCATCGACAAGGAAATGAAGCCGGTGTCGGTGCCGTTGAAGGGGTACTCGATCGCCACCGAACTCACGATCAACCGCGACCCGATCGCGTGCAAGAACGTCGTCGGCGTCCTCCCCGGCAGCGGCCCGCTGGCGGACGAAACCATCGTCATCGGCGCGCACTACGACCACCTCGGCACGAGTTCGCAGGGCAGCCTCGCCGGTCGCGCCGGCGAGGGGCAGGTCCACTTCGGGGCCGACGACAACGCCTCCGGCACGACCAGCCTGCTCGAACTCGCCCGCCGGTTCGGCGAGATGCAAAACCGCTTCGGCCGCCGCATCGTGTTCATCGCCTTCTCCGGCGAGGAGCGCGGGTTGCTCGGCTCGATGCACTACGCGAAGGAACCGCTCGTCCCGCTGGACAAGACCGTGTTCATGTTGAACCTCGACATGGTCGGCCGGGCGGCCACGATTGAGGAAGGCGGCAAGAAGAAGTTCCGCGTCGTCGCCAGCGGGGTCGGCACGAGCGACGGGTTCGACAAGCTCGTCGACACGGTCAACAAGCGGTTCGACTTCAAAATCCTGAAGACGCCCGGCGGCACCGGCCCGAGCGACCACCAGTCGTTCTACCAGAAGAACGTGCCGGTGCTGTTCATCCATACCGGCACGCACAAGGACTACCACCGCCCGACCGACACGCCGGACAAGATCGAGATGGTCGGCATGGAGAAGATCGTCGAGTTCTGCGAGATCATCGCCGCACACTTGGCGACCGTCCCGGAACGGCCGAACTACCTGACCACGACCGGCCGGTGGAGCGACCCGACCGACACCAGCGCCCGCAACATGGCCAAGATGCCGCGGCTCGGCGTGATGCCCGGCAACTACGAGGAAGAGGGCAAGGGCGTGCTCGTTGAGGACGTGCTCAAGGAAGGCGCGGCCGAGGCGGCCGGCGTGAAGGCGGGCGACTTCATCATCGACATCGCCGGCAAGCCGGTGAAGAACATCGACGACTACATGGCCGCCCTCGCCGCCCAGAAGGCCGGCGTCGAGATCGAGATCACGGTGATGCGGATGAAGGAGAAGAAGGCACTCAAGATCACGCCGAAGCCGGGCACGTGAGTCTGATGCTGAAAAAGAATTGCGCACGGCGGGGCTTGTCCCCGCCGTGCTTTTTTCCCCGACGACCGGTTTTCCGCAGAGCCGCCTTGACCCGGCTTTCCGATCTCCGCTACGATCCCGCTTCTCGTATTTCCGCGACAAGGATGTCGAAGGATGATTGCCACCAGCGCGACCGCGTTCAGTACGGCGTTTCACGAGGCGGCCCACGCGCCGGAGCGCATCGAGAAGGCCCGGTGGGCACTCGAACTGCCGTACTTCCGCTGGCTCCACGAGCAGTTGCCGGAGCCGTTCTTCCACACGCAAGCGTTCCTGCTGTTCCTGCTCGTCGTCGCCGTCGCGTACTGGACGGTGCCCCGGCGGATGAACACCGCCCGCGTGTGGCTGCTCGTCATCGCGAGCTTCCACTTCTACGCCGCCTGGAACGCCAGCCTGGCCCTGCTGGTAACGGGCACGACGATCGCCGACTTCTTCCTCGCTCAACTCATCGACCGGGGTCAACGGCCGCGGGTGCGGAAGCTGCTGCTGTTCGCCAGCGTCGGCATGAACCTCGGCATCCTCTGCTACTTCAAGTACCGCGGCTTCTTCCTGAACGAACTCCACGACCTCGTCGGCCGCGTCGGTTTCGACGCCGGGTATCGCACGCTCAGCCCGCTCGACATCATCGTGCCGTTCGGCATCTCGTTCTACACATTCGAGGCGATCAGCTACGCCGTCGACGTGTACCGGCGGAAGATTCGGGCCGAGCGGAGCCTGCCGCACTTCCTGCTGTTCATCCTGTTCTTCCCGCACCTCGTCGCCGGGCCGATCGTGCGGGCGGGCGACTTCCTGTGGCAAGCGCACCGCGTGAAGCGGTGGAACTGGCTGCGGGTGCAGGTCGGTTTGCAGTTGTTCCTGCTCGGCGTGTTCAAGAAGTTGGCCATCGCGGACCGCATGGCCGTGTTCACCGACGGCACCGGGGCACAGCCGGGGCCGTTCCTGATGCCGGAACTGCACAACACGAGTTCCCTGTGGCTCGCGGCGATGGCCTACGCGCTCCGCATTTACTGCGACTTCTCTGGCTACTCGGACATGGCCCTCGGCATTGCCCACTTGTTCGGGTTCAAGCTGACGCAGAACTTCAACATGCCGTACCTCGCCGCGAACGTCTCCGAGTTCTGGCGGCGGTGGCACATCAGCCTCAGCACGTGGCTCCGCGATTACGTCTTCATCCCGCTCGGCGGCAGTCGTGCTGGGGCGTGGGTGACGAACCGCAACCTGATGATCACGATGATCCTCGGCGGCCTCTGGCACGGGGCGAACTGGACTTACGTGGTGTGGGGTCTTCTGCACGGTCTGTTGCTCGTGATTCACCGGCAGTTCCGCGCGTGGAGCGTGACGAAGCCGAAACTCGAAGCCGCGCTGAACACCTGGGTCGGCACGGCGGCGCGGGTCGGCCTGACGTTCGCCTGCGTGACGCTGTGCTGGGTGTTCTTCCGGCCGGAATGTGCGAAGTCGATCACGATGCTGCAACGCATGTTCGGCCTGTACGACGGCCTGACACTACCGCTGCACAACCGCAGTCTGTGGTACACGGTGCTGTTCGTGCTGCTGTGCCACCTGCTCGTCGCCCGCGGCCTGTGGCAGAAGTTCTGGGAGCGTGCCCCGGCCGCGGTGTTGGGCGTCGGCTACGCCGTCTGCCTGACGGTCGCGATGGTCCTCGCCCCGGACGGCGGGAAGACGTTCATCTACTTCACGTTCTAATGCCGCAAACGCTGCCACGCCTGTTCGCCGCCCGCCGCCCGCTTCGCACCGCCCCGCGTGCGAAGCGACGGCACGCGCGGGCCGTCGTGATCGCATCCCTCTTCGCAATCGCCGCCCTCAGCGCCGGCCTCGGCCTCGCGGCCGAGTTGTACCCCCGCATCCGCGACCCGCTCTACGGCGACAAACTCGCGAAACTTCAGGCGAAGCTCCGCGAACCGAACCGCGGCCCGCTCGTGATGATGCTCGGCAGTTCGCGATCAATCTTTGCGTTCGACGCCGGCCGCGTCGAAGGGCAACTCCGCGAGGCGGGTCGATCAACGACCGCGTTCAACTTCGGCGTGCCCGCGTCGGGGCCGATCACGCACCTGCTGTACGCCCGCCGCCTGTTCCGCGACGGGACGAAGCCGGACTTACTCCTGCTGGAAATCCTGCCGAGCATGCTCACCGACCTGCCGGCCGGCCCGCAGGAAAGTCGCTGGCTGTACGCCGACCGGCTGACGCACCGCGAACTCGACACGGTCATCGGCCTCGGGTTCGACGCCGAGACGGTCCGCGGCCGGTGGCGCGAATCGACCCTGACACCGTGGTACGGCCTGCGATTCCAATTGCTCGGCCGCGTGCTGCAAAGCTGGATTCCGTGGACGATGCGGCACGACTGGAGCCGCACGACTGACGCCCACGGTTGGAGCACGCCGATGATCCAGACGTTGACCGCCGAGCAGCGGGCGACCGCGGTGGAACAAGCCCGCGCGGAGTACACGCCCCTGCTGTTCGACTGGAAGCCCGGCGGCCCGGCCGTCGAAGCGTTCCGTACGTTGCTGCGCGAGTGCCGCGAGAACGGCGTGCCGGTGAAACTGGTGCTGATGCCGGAAGGGTCGGAGTTCCGCAGTTGGTACTCGCCGGCCGTTCGCGACCGGCTCACGGCGTTCGTGCGACAGACCGCGGCGGAGTTCGGCTGTGACGCCATCGACGCCCGCGAGTGGCTGCCGGACGACGCCTTCACCGACGGCCACCACCAACTGCGCGTCGGCGCGGAGGCGTTCTCGGACCGCCTGACGCGCGAGGTCATCCTGCCGTGGCGGAAGGAGCACAACTAGCGTGAAACCCTTCCCATCCACGGCGACGAACTCTGATCCCCTCTCCCCCGGCTCTGAGGGGGTGAGGGTGAGGGGATACACTGCCCTCACAACCGAGACTCGTTCCAGACTACCGGAAAGTTCACCCCCCTCACCCCGGCCCTCTCCCCCTCAAAGCCGGGGGAGAGGGAGAAGATCGGCCCGCGTCGCCATCGTCTGCGGCATCGCTGTGTTCGTGCTGGCCCAGGCGACCTTCAACGCGGCGGTGCGAAACGGTTGGCTGCCGCTGAACGACCCGGTCTTCGAAGAGAAATTCGCGATGCTCGAACGCCACCGCGACTTCTTCGCGGGGCATTCACCGCAACCGCGGGTACTTCTGCTCGGCAGTTCGCGGTCACACCTCGGGTTCGACGCCCGGCAGTTCGGCGAGACGACGCACACGCTCGCGTTCAACTTCGGCACGCCCGGCGGCGGACCGCTGACGAATGCCCTCTACCTGCGGCGGTTACTCGCGGCCGGTGTGCGGCCGGATTGCGTTCTGCTGGAACTCCACCCCGCCCTGATGGCGGGCGAACTCGAAGGGCACTGGCTCGGCGGCTACCGCTTGCGGCCGGGCGAGCCGGACCGGCTCGCGGCCTTCGGCCACGACGCCGGCGGCGTGCCGCACCTCGGCTGGCAGGGCTGGCTCACGGCCGCGTATGCGTACCGCTTGCCGGCCCTCAACCGCTACGCCGTGCGGTGGCTCCCCTGCCCTTTCGGCCTGACCCTCGGCATCGACAACGACGCCTACGGCTTCGTAGAGGGCGTCGAACTGCCGCCGAACGAACAGCCCACGGCCCTGCGGCGGACGCTGATCCAGTACGCGGAACCGCTCGGCCACGACACGCTCAACGAGTCGGCCGAGCGAGCACTGCGGGACACGATCGCGATGTGCCGCGAGCGCGGAATTGCGGTCACGGCGTTCATCACGGCCGAGGCCACCCCGTTGCGGGCCGCGTACCGGCCGGACGCGAATCGGGCGTTCGAGGAATTCGTGAACACGCTCGGCGTGCCGGTGGTTCGCTCCCGCGAGTGCGTGCCGGATGAGATGTTCAGCGACGGCCACCACATGATGCGGCCGGGGGCGACCCTGTTCACCAACGAACTCGCGAAGGCTTACGAGGCCACCCGCCGATGACGACGCTCACGCCCGCCACTGGTCCCGCCCTTCGCGTGAAAGCCGCGGCGGTCGTCGTGTCGCCGCCGGTTCGCCAATCATCGCGCCGCCGGTCTCCGCGGGCGGTTGTCGCGGTCTTCCTCGCAACGCTGTTGGCGCTGAACTTCGGCTTCGCCGTCGGCATGGACCGCGTCTTCCCCACGGTCCGCGACCCCGAGTACGGCCGCCGACTCTCGCGCGTGAAGGCGAGACAAGACGAGAACCCCGGCCGGCCGTTCGTGGTGATGCTCGGCAGTTCTCGCACCGCGATGGGGCTTCGGCCAATGGTCGCGAACGCAGACGCCGGGCCGGTGGTTTTCAACTTCGCCCAGGTCGGCAGCGGGCCGATGATGCAGGTGATGACGCTCCGCCGAATGCTCAACGACGGCGTGAAGCCGGACGCGGTCGTGCTGGAGTTCTGGCCGCCGTTCCTGCGAGAAGACGGACCGTTTGCAGAAGAAGCCCGCATCGACAAACACCGACTGCTGCCGCAGGACGTGCCGTTCGCGCGGGAGTACTACGACGACGCCCCGCTCGCGGAAGCGACGATGAAGCACGTTCGCAAGAGCCCGTGGTACGAGCACCGCCTGCGGGTCGTCAGTCAGGTGGTGCCGGGGTGGCTGACCTACGACCGCCGGCTGGACAGCCCGTGGCACAAACTCGACGATTGGGGTTGGCTGCCGGGCTTCGAGGACGACCCGCCGCCGGCCGAGCGGACCGCCCGCCATCAAGCGGCCGGACAATACTACGGCGAACTCTTCAACCACTTCCGCATCCACGAGAAGGCCGAGCGGGCTACGCGAGAAATGCTGACGACCTGCCGCGAGCGGGGCATCCCCGTCACCTTCGCGTGGCTGCCGGAATCGAGCGAGTTCCGCGCGTGGTACCCGCCGGACGTGCTGGCAACGGGGGAGGAGTTTCTGGCGAAGATGTGCCGCGAGTTCGATGTGCCGTGGATCGACGCGCGGCAGTGGGTGACCGATCCGCATATTGCCGACGGCTTCCACCTGACGCAACCGGGGGCGGCGATCTTCTCGCAACGGTTCGGCGAGGAACTGCGGGCGAGAACGATCACGACGCGGTGATCGTAGAAGTTTTGTTCCCTCTCCCCGGCTTTGAGGGGAGAGGGCTAGGGTGAGGGGCTAGCCTTTACCCCGCGGATAATCGTCTCGGGCGGAGGAACGTCTTCCCCCTCACCCCGGCCCTCTCCCCCTCAAAAGCCGGGGAAGAGGGTGAATGGATGCTTACGACGAGCCGGTGATTCGGACGAGCGCGTCGGCGGCGGCCTTCCGCACGTCCTTGTCGGGGTCGGTGAGCAAGTTCTGAATCGGCCCGCTCGCGTCGAGGGCGGCAGGGCCGAGTTTGCCGAGCGTTCGCACGGTCGAGAGCCGCACGTTGTCGTCGGTATCGCCCAGGTCCAGCACGTAAGCCTGAATCAATTCTTTCGACGGCTTCGCGGTCGGCTGAATCCGCCGCACCGCGGCCACGGCCGCACGCCGCACGTCGCCGTCAGAGTCGCTCAGCACCGCCGTCAGTGCCGGCAACGCGGTAACCGCACCGGCTTCCAGCGTGCCGAGAACCTTCGCGGCCCGCAACCGGGTGCCCTCGTCGCGGCTCCGTAACTGCTCGATGAGCCCGGCCAGGTCGCGGCGGTCTTCACTGCCCAGGATTTGCTTCGTCGCGCCACGCACGGCCAGGTCGATGTCGGTACTCCGGCCGGTAGTCTTCGCCAGCACCGGCAGCGCCGGTTTCGCGGCGGCCCCGATGGCCCCGAGGGCTTCGGCCACCGCTTCCTGTAAGTCCTCTTGCTCGGCCTTCCGCAACAGCGTGAGCTGGTGTTGCAGTTCATCGAGGGCCGCGTGTGCCTTCGGCCCAATCTTGGCGAGGGTGTGAGCCGCCTCCGCCCGCTGCGTCGTCTTCAACCGCGGGTCGCGGACCACGGCGACCAACCGGAGGGCCAGGCGGTCGTCATCGTCGTCCGCCCGTGCGAGGGGCGAGCCGAGGCCGAGGCCGAGAGCGGCGAGCAGGAAGTAGCGGTTCACGAATCGACTCCTGGGAGGCCAATTCTCAGCATCGTCTGCCGTCGCGAACAGCGTGCGTCGAACGCCTGCCGTCGTCGGGGAAAAACCGGCGGCGCGTCGGGACGATCGGCGTCACCGGCAGATTGGGACTGGCGGGGTGGCAAATTTTGCCGGACAATGACCGATGACTCAGGGAGGCGGCGAACTCGCGCCACCCCCGAACTGTGCCTTGCGAAAATCGCGCCGGCCGCGTATAGCCCCCAAACGAGGGGAACGACCATGCGCAAACTCGCCATCCGATCGGCCGCCACCGGCACGATACTCGCCACCCTGATGGGTTTGAGCATCGCGGCCGACCCGCCCGCGGTGCTGCCGCCGCCGAAGCCGCTCGACGAGCCGCGGAAACTGCGAACGGAACTGGAAGCTCTGGCCGCCGAACGGGACGCCATGGCGAAGGATTTGGCCGAGCCGCCAGGCACAGCGTCCGAGCGGGCGAAACTGCGGGCGCAGTTGCTGGAGTTGGTCAAGCGCGTCGGCGAGAAGAAGATGGCCCCCGCGGCCCCACCGATGCCACCGCCCACCCGGGTTGGGAAGGAACCGCCGGTGGCTCCGCCTCCGGTGCCAAAATTCACCCCGGACGATAGCACAAAGCCTGTTGACGCGGTACGAGCGGGCCAGAACTACTTCCGCTCCGGTGACGTTGATGCTGCTCTGCGGACTTTCAAGCTGATCGACACGAATGCATTACCAAAGGAAGACCGGGCGTTCGTCCAGTACATGACGGCGTGTTGCCTGCGAAAGACGAACAAGTTGAGCGAGGCAGCGGCGATTTTCCGCGAGGTTGCGGACCACAAAGATGACGAATTCCTCGCCGAGTACGCCGTCTGGCAGCTCAGCACGATGAAGTCGATTCAAGAACTTGAGACTAATCTCGAACAACTACGCTCCCGGCGGAAATCGAAGTAGATTTCCTGCCGGAATATCGGGCTTTTCCCCTGCGGGCGGAACATCACGTAGTAAGTATTGAGTGCTTAACGATGACGACCGAAGAACTTCTCACCGCGATCCGCGAGCGACTGACCGGCGGCCACGGATTCGACGACCTGTTGGCCCGATTGTCGCAGTCAGTCGCTCTATTACAAGACCGACTCGCCTCGGCTGATGCCGACGAGCGGGAGCGGGCCCGGATTGATGGCGCACAATTGCAGCAGGAAATTGCAAAGCTGACGGAGTTCGGCGAGAATCGGTTGAATGGGCTTCATACGGAAGTGACGGCCCTGGTTCGGAAAGGAAGCCTCGACCGCCTGTACGGCACGACGCACCACTGACACAATGCCTGTGACATCTGCTGACCTTCTGGCTGCCTCGTTGCCCCCGCGGCTGACCTTCACGCCGTCGAACCAGTCGGCCGCCCCGGGCGACGACTCCAGTACCCCGGCCCAGGCGAATTTTCAGAACGTCCTGACCTCGGTGCAAACGGCCACCCCGACCAACGCCACCGCAACAACGACGACCACGGCAACAGCAACCACGACGACCGCGACCACCACGACTTCGACCGACGCTACCTTATCGACGACCGACGGCAATGTGTTGCCCGGAAATTTGCTCGATTCGCTCGCGACCAACGAAGATACCACTGACGCGACGACGGACACCAACAGCGCCCTCGGCCTTCTCCTTGCGGCCCTGACGACCACGCAGCCGACGGCGACGACCGACTTCGTGCCCGCCGACGCGACCGCGAACACGAGTCTCGCGACCGGAACCGCAGCCCTGGCTGATACGCAAACGACAGCCGTCACCGTTCCGCCCACGACGAACACCGACACCCGGTCGCGGGCCGACCAACTGCGGCTCGCCCAATCGCCGAACCGGCCGACGACGACGCCCCTGACGACTCAGCCCACGGCCCTCCCCGCGACGACGACGGCGAACACGCCGACGGCCGCGACGACCGACCCGAACGCCCCGCCGACGCAGACGAATCCGACAACCCCGGCCCAGACCGCGGCGGTTCCCGCGTTGACGACCACGACGGCGGCCACGCCCGGCGACACGGCCCGAGTGGCGGCCCGCACACCGTCGATTCTGGCCCAAGCTCCGATCGTCGTGGACCCGAACCAGGGCCTTCCGAGTGGGCCACCCGCCGCCGCCAACCCGCCGGTTTTCCCGGCCGTGGCCGCCACCGACCCCGTTCAGCCGACGCCGGCCGTGACGGCGGGCCAACCGCTGAGCGTGACCCTCGAACTGCGGGCCAACTTCACACCGCCACCGGCCGCTCCTACGCCGCCGACCACCGCGGCCGCTTCGCCGTTCGCGACGGTGCTGCAACAACACGCTCCGGCCCCAGCGAATCCTGCAACGACCCCGGCCGCGGTTCAAACCGCCACGGCCATCCCGACGACGGCACCGACACCGACGATAACGGCACCGACGGCGACCACGGTTCAGCCGACCATCGTCCCACCCGCGGCCGTTCCGGTTCAATCGCCATTGCCGGTCGCCGCTTCGACCGAAACGGCCCAACCCGTCGCGGTCCCCGCTGCGGTTGTCGCGGGCCAACGGCCGGTCGATACGATCCTGCCGACCGCGGTGAACGCGTCCTCGCCGACGCAAACGGGCACCCTGTTCGCCAACGTGAACGGGCGAAGCCCGGCCGCGACGGCCCGCGAATCGACGCCGGTCGATTCCTCGAACGGAACCGACCTCACGGCCACGACGAACACGCCCGTCGCGGGCCTCGTGCCACAGGCCGTCGACGCCCCGCCGCCACAAGCTCCCGCGGTCGCAACGACGCAAACGCCATCGCCGGCCGCGCAACTCAGCGACAGCATCGTGACGCACGCGAGCATCGCCGAGAAGGATGGGAAGGTCGAGTTCCAAATTCGGCTCGACCCGGCCGAACTCGGCCCGGTGAAGATCAAAATCGTCGCCCACGGCGACCGGATGAGTGCGGAAGTCGTCGTGTCCAACGACGCCGTGCGGCAGATGGTCGAGAGCCAACTGCCCGACCTCCGTCAACGGTTGGCCGACGCGGGCCTGAATCTGCCGAACCTCGACGTGAGTACGGGCGGCGGACAAACGGGCGGCCGACAAGCCGAAAGTGACGCCCAAGGGGAGCCGACCTTCGGCGGGTTCCGCCAGGTCGCCTCGACGAGCCAGTCGCCACGCCGGTCGGTGGCGAGGGGCCTTCCGGACGGAACCGGAACGCTCGACGTGATGGTGTAAGCCCAAAAGGAGGAGGAGCGAACATGAGCCAGATTGCTTCGGCCACGAGTTCCGCGATTTCGCAGGACCAGTTCTTGAACCTGCTCGTGACGCAGCTTCAGAACCAGGACCCGCTCGACCCCGTGTCCGACCAGAACTTCATCACCCAACTGACGCAACTGAACACGCTCACGAGCCTGCAATCGCTGAACGCAAGCTTCTCGGAGAATTTGAAACTGCAACAACTGACCCAGGGGGCGGACCTCGTCGGCCGGACCGTGCAGTACACGCCGGCGGACGGGAACACCCCGGCCACGGGGACGGTGAGTTCCGTCGCCGTCGAGAACGGCCAGTTCGTGTTGAAAATCGGCACGGCAAGCGTCGGCCTGGATAGCGTACTTTCCGTCCAGTAACCAACTGCGGCCGGCGGGGGCCGGTCGCGATTTTTCTACCGTGATTCACATCAAGGAGTGACGACGATGACTTTGGCAGCCTTGTTCAGCGGTGCGAGCGGCCTGGCGGCGAACTCGACGGCCCTCGACGTGGTCGGTAACAACCTCGCGAACTTGAACACGACCGGCTACAAAACTCAGCGGACGCTCTTCCGCGACCAGGTCTACCAACTGCTCGACGGCGGCTCGGCCGCGGGCGTGACGGGGTCCGGCGGGACGAACGCCTCGCAGCTCGGTAACGGCGTGACGGTCGGCACGATCGACACGCAGTTCACCCAGGGGGCCGTCAACCCGACCGGCCGGTCGCTCGACGCGGCCATCAGCGGCAACGGCTTCTTCGTCCTCCGCTCCCCGACCGGCCAATTGTACTCCCGGGCGGGCAACTTCGACGTGGACTCCAGCGGGTTCCTCGTCGAGCCGTCAACGGGCAACCGCATCCAGCGGACCGGCACCGCGGGCGAAGGGTCGGCGACGCTCCCGGGGTTCCAGGTCGCGGGCAATAACGACATTCGCGTTCCCATCGGGTCCGGCGTGCCGGGCGTGCCGACGTCGAACGTCACCTTCCGGGGGAACGTGAGCAGCAAGACGGCCGTGGGCGACCCCGCCGTTAACCTGACGCCGATTCAGTTCTTCGACTCGCAAAGCGGATCCCACACCTTGAGCGTGTCGTTCACGAAGACGGCCGACAACACGTACAGCGTGTCGGCCACGGCGACCGACGCGACGGTCACCTTACCGCCGACCTCCGTGACCTTCGACACGAGCGGGAAACTGCTCTCGCCCGCCTCGCTGGCGATATCGATTACCGGGATCGCCGGGGCGGCCACGCAGACCGTCAACCTGAACTTCGGTACGCCCGGCCAGTCAACCGGCCTGACGCAGACCGGGGACGCAACCGACGGGGCGGCGGTCACCCAGGACGGCAGCGGGTCGGGCACGCTCCTGTCGGTGTCCATCGACGCGAACGGTACCATCCAGGGGTTGTCGTCGAACGGCCGGACGGTCCCCGTGGCCCAACTCGCCATCGCGTCGTTCAACAACCAGGGCGGCCTGATCCGTGCGGGGACGAACACCTTTTCGACCGGCCCCGGGTCCGGTGAGCCCTTGATCGGATCCGCCAACACTGGCGGCCGCGGGGCGATCTCGGGCGGTGCCCTCGAAGGGGCGGGTGTGGACATCGCGGTCGAGTTCAGCCGCCTCATCATCGCCCAGCGGGGCTTCCAGGTGAACGCCCGGACGATCTCGGCGGCCAACGACACGCTGCAAGAACTGGCGAACATCATCCGATAACGTGTGACAACGTGAGAAGCCCCGGCACAATTGTGCCGGGGCTTCGTGCTTACTCCACCTCGCCGACCAATTCTTCGAACTTCTCACTCAGCACGACAATCGAGCGGATGCCCGTGGCATCAGTCGTCACGGCCACACTCTGTCCGTCGGCCTTCAAGACGTGGACACTCGCCCACGTGTTCAGCGTCAGACTACTCTCGATCACCAATCGGTCGTTCACCGGGCCGGTCTTCGGCTTCGTAACGCGGCGGGTAACCCAGATCAATCCACCACAGATGGCGAGCGTGAGGGCGGTGAGGCCGACGAGGCGAACGAGCAAGCTCATCGGGTCCGGCGGCGCGGGCGTGACCGGCGGCGTATAGTCGAGATCGGCCGCTCGGAGCGGGCCGGCGAGCAGGGCGAACACGATCAGCGTCGTCAGTGGCTTCATGCCGGCTTGGCCCCGCCCTTCGCGGGGAGGAGTTGCTTGATTCGCACGGCGAAACGGTCCTCGACGACCACGACCTCGCCGGTGGCGAACGGCACGCCGCGGACGGTCAGTTGCACCGGCTGGCTCACCAACTCTTCCAGTTCCAGCACGGCCCCTGGGCCGAGCTTCAAGATTTCGCCGATGGGCAGGACGACGTGGCCGAGTTGGGCGGTGATCGTCACCGGCACGTCGCGGAGGAAGTCGATCGGGTTGGCAGCCCCCGTCGCGGCCGACTGCGGCATGAGCTGCGCGAACTCGGCCATCTTCGCCAGGATTTGGTTCAACTCGGCGGCCGACGGCGCGGCCGCAGGGGCGGGCGTCGTGGTGTCGGCGGGTGGGGCCTCGGCGGTGGACATCGCGGCTGTTTCCTCGTGGGGTGGGTCAACCCGTCGCGGTCTGAACTTGCACCGCACAGCGGCCACTGACCGCGCCCGGCCAGACGCGGAACTTTGCCGCCCCGGCCACGCGCGCCTCCAGCGGCTCGCTCACCCGTTGCCGTAAGAGTACCACATCCCCCGCGACCAGTCGTGCCAGGTCGAACATCGTCAGGTCGGCGGTGCCGAGGACGACGGTCACGTCCACCGGCATTTCCTTTACAAGCGTTTCAATCTGCGTCCGCACGGCCGCGTCGGACGGCACGGCCCGCACTTTCGGCGTTGTCAGTTGTTCCAGGCGGCCGGACCGGGTGAACAGCAGGCGGACGGCGAACTCGCCGAGAGGCGTCGTCAGCGTCAGTTCCGCAAAGTAGGCCGCGTCGGCGAGCGGTTGCCGCCAGACGGTTTCCGGCGGGCCGCCGGCGTCGGACTTGAGTTTAATCCCGCCGGGCAGCGGCCACGCGATCTCCATTGGCTGCACGAGCAGTTCGCGGAGCATGTAATTGCAAAGGGATCGTTCGACGGTGCTGAGTTCGCGGTCGGCGGGGAGTTCCTTCGGCGTCTCGCCCATCATCCCGGCGAGCAGGAGCAGGATCACGGGCCGGGGAATCGCGAGCAGGAAGTTGTCGTCGGCTTGTTCGGAGGCCCGCACGACGAACCCAACGGCCTCGAGCGGGAGTGAACGGATGCCGGCCCCGGCGGTGGTGATCTCAACACGGCCGACCTTCGGCTCGGCCGGGAACGGCAACGCCTTGGACCACGTGACGGCGGCGCGGCGGCAGGCTTCGGTCAGCCACGCGGCCACCCGCCGCTCGGTGTCGCCGGGCGGCGGTTTGCGAAAGTCGAACGCGGGAGGCGCGGCCGGTTGTGTCATTGCACCAAGTATTCCTCGAACACAATGTTCTTCAAGGCCCCGTGCCCGTTCGGGTACAGGATGTCCTCGAATCGCTCCAGGATCTCCCGTTGAACGCGGTTCACGCCGACCGTGAACTGAACGTCCTTGACCGTCTTGCCCGACAGGTGGCTGATCATCCAGCTCTTCATCGCCGACTTCTTCTTTTCCAGCATCGTCGTGACGGTCGCCTCAGCCTCTTCCTCTACCATCAGCACGATCTTCAACTTCAGGTAGCGGGTCATCCGCTCTTCCGCGAGGTTCACGACCACGTCCCCGAAGGGCACGGGGGCGAGCTTTTCCTCGGCGTGGGCGGCCTTCTTCTTCGGCTTCACGTGGCCGGTGGCGTGCTCCTCGCTCGCCTCGGCCGTCTTGCCGAGCAGGGCGGGCACGTTCACGAACATCGGCAGGGCACCGCCGGCGGCGATGGACAGCACGGCCGCGATCAGGAACTTACCCTTGCCGCCCTTCTTCTTGGCGGCGGGGGCGGGTGCGGCTTCTTCGGACATGGATGAACCTCACGGTGTTGCGAAACCAGTTCGCATCCGTGCGGCTGATGTGAGTCCCTTCGAAGCCCACCGCGTGGTGGGCGTTGTAACCCGACAAACGCGGGCGGCACAAGACCAACTCTTGGCGAACTGCGTTCCGTCCGGAACACGGCCCGTCGGTCATTGTTTCAGCGGAAAAATCGACGTCCGCCGGGGCGCGACCGGGGCCGGCGGGCACGTGCTGCACGCACTACTCGTCGATCCCCCAGCCACGGGCGCGGGGGCGGGTGCCTGGCGGTTGGCCACGCCGCTCGCGGCTTCTTCGCCCAACAGCGTCTCGGAGATCACGTGGGCCACCCACCGCTGAAACAGGGCGGGCGAATCCAGGGCCAACTCCTCGGCGAAGACGTCGTCATTGGCGATCTGGTAGTTCCGCACCCGCGGCGGCAGCGGCTTCGGTCGTTGGCGGTAGAACGTCCGCACCTGCTCGGCGATGCCGGCGTCGGTCGTGTCCCACAGGCCGTCCACGGAGGCGACGACTTTGGCCAACCCGGGGTGGACCACTTGCACCACCACGCCCATCCGCGGACGGGGGTACGGCGAATACTGCGTGATCGCGGCGTGAACGACCACGTCGGCCCGCGTAATGCGGGCGAGTTCGAGCATCGTCGCCTCGTCGAACGAGCCGTCGCGGTGGACGGTCGCCGCGAGGCGGGCACAGTCGTCCGGCGGGGCGGCGACCACCTCGAAACGGCCGAGGCGTTGTAGTTCGCTCGTCAGGGCCGCGTGAAATTCCGTGTTCGCCCGCGTGTACGGCGACTCGTTCAACGGCGGCAGCACCAGCACCCGCGACACGCTGCCCCATTGCCAACCGTCGTGGTGGTACTGGCTGTACGTCGTCGGCGCGAGCGGCGGCACTTGATTCTTCGGCCACCCGGGTAGGGCGGCGATCCGCTGCGCCAGGCGCGAGTCGCCGAGCGAGTGACACCCCGTCGTCACCATCAGGCCGCCCAGCACCAGCACCGTCCGCCGCCGCATGGGGAAGTCCCTTTCCGTTATTCCTTCGGCTCTTCGAGCAGCTTTTCGAGTTCCGTCACGATCAGCTTCAGCGTCTCGACTTCCTCGCGCTCCGTCTGCCGAATCTGATCTTTCAGAACCAGCACGGCCTTCTTGTACGCCTTCAATTCGTTCTTCGACCGGATCACTTCCACGGTCGCCGCCTCGACTTCCCGCAGGCTCTCGGCGGTCGCCTCCTCGCGTGTCGTGGCGTTCTGTTCCAGAGCCGCGATCCGCGATTGCAGCGCCTTGTTCTCGGCCTGCAACTGCTCGATCTTGCGGGCCAACTCCACGGCCCGATCGGTGCCGTTCTCGGCCGGGTTCAGGGCCAGCGTCCGGCCGGTGACGGTCGGCGTGGCCCGCGTGTGCGGGTCCGGCGCGATCGGCAGGGGTGGCGCGGTCCGCGTGGACGGTTCGGGCGGCGTCAGGCCGTCCCAGGTCGAGCGGCCGCCGGCTGGCGGCGGGTTATCGGCCGGAAACGCACCGCCCGAGACGGCCGTTGCCCCCGACCGTTGGTTCCCACTGGCGAAGTTCGAATCCGACGACGACAGCGGGGCCTGAGGGCGTGCCAAGGCGGCGGTCGATCCGAGAGATTGATCGAAGGTTTTTAGGGGCGATTTGCCCGGAACGCCGGTACAGCCGACCGACGCCAGGAGGGCAACAACGATGAAGACGACGTGGAACGCTCGCACCGACCCCCCCCTTCCTTGAGAGTGAACCTTGCTCAGGCGTAGTCGCACTGAATGCGGATGCGTTCGCCGCAGCCGCACGTGATGTCGATGGCCCGGATCACGCCGTCCTCGCGGACGAGTTGAATCGTCGGCTCCCCGTGCTTGACGTGGGCCACCGGCGCGCCGATGCGAACGGTGTCGCTCGACACTTTCACCTGTTGCCCGCCCAGTACGGCCGGCGTCAGAGCTTCGGGTTCCATCGTCATGTGCCACCACCTCCCCAATAACGGTGGCCGGGATGCGTGCCGGGTATAGCGAAGCTGCGCGGCCTGTCAATGCGAAGCCGGACGCGGGTCACACGCCGGCAAACGTGTCCGCCCCGACCCGGGATCGCGCCTTCAAAACTTCGCCGAGTTCGAACAAGGCCCGCGTGATGAGGCGGCTGATCCGCGACGGCGAGAGCTTCATGACCTCGCTGATTTCCCGCAGCCGCAACTCTTCGCGGTAGTAGAGCGTCACCGCCGTGCGCTCCTTCGGGGCGAGGTTCTCGATCGCTTCCGTCAGGTGCTGCACGGACTCCCAGCGTTCGACTTCCGCCTCGGGCGGGGCCATCGTCTCGATCGGGGCCATGCCGTTCGGTTGTGCGGTCTGCTCCCACGACACCATCTTCACGAAGCGGTCGGCCGCCAGGGTGTCGAGAACGTCGTCCACGGTCATGCCGACCTCGGCCGCGATGGCCTCGACGCTGACGGGAGCCGGCAGCGTCCGCTGGGCCTTCCGTACGGCCGACACTCGTTCGAGCATGTGCTGGGGCAGCGGGCTGTTGCGGCGGAGTTCGTCGTACACCGCCCCGCGAATCCGCAGGTAGGCGAACGTCTTGAACTGGGCGTTTCGCGTCGGGTCGAACTTGCCCGCCGCTTCGACGAGGCCGAGGACGCCGGCTGATTCCAGGTTCTCCACGTCCACGCCGGGGGGCAACTCGCCGACCAGTCGGCCGATGACGTGCTTGACGAGCGGCAGGTGCGACAGAATCAACTCGTCGCGCCGACTCTGCGTCGCGACTCGCTGGTACTTCTGGACGGCTTCACTGTTACTGCTCACGGGCGAACTCTCAGGGTGTCCATCAGGGCGGTCGTCTCGCGGGTTACGATCCCGCCGCGGTCGGTTCGAACATTCCACTCACGGCTGCGGGGGTGGCGACCAGTTCTTCCAGCCGGATCATCGCCACCGGTTCCATCAGCATGTCGGTCGGGATCTCCTGGTAGGAAATCACCGCCAGGTCGTTCAGCGTGCGGGACAGGGCGTTTCGCATCGCCCGGCGGAGGCTCGAATCACAGAGCAGCGCCACTTCAATGCCCCGTTGAGCCGCCCGGTCTTGTTCGGCCTTGAGCCGCATGGTCATCGCTTCCAGCCGGGCGAAGTCGAACACCAACTGCTGCCCTTGTACCGACCGCCGCAGTTCCACTTCCAGCCGCGGGTCGAGAACCAGTGCTCGGATGCGGCCGTTCGCGTCGCGGAAGCGGTCGCAGATCGTCCGGCCGATGTCCGTCCGCACCTTTTCCGTCAGGTCGCTCGGGTCTTTGATCGTCGGCCCGTGGGCCGCGAGGCTCTCCATGATGCGGGCCAGGTTCGTGATCGGCACTCGCTCTTGCAAGAGCAGCGTCAGCACCCGGTGCAGGCCGCCCATCGTCATCACGGTCGGGATCAGTTCGTCCACCACGGCCGGCGACGTTTCGCGAACCTTATCCACCAGCCCCTTCAAGTCTTCCCGGCTCAGCAACTCGTGGGCGTGCTTCCGCACCACTTCGCCGAGGTGCGTAATCAGCACGCTCGGGGCGTCGACCACGGTGTAGCCGTTCATCTCGGCCCGGCCGCGGTCCGGTTCGTAAATCCACTTCGCCGGCAGGCCGAAGGCGGGTTCGCGGGCGTCTTCGCCGTCGATCATGATTCGGCCCTGGCCGCTCGGGTCGATGGCCAGCCACTGGTCGGGCCGCACGCTGCCGCGGGCCACTTCCCGCCCACCGACCAGCACGCGGTAGGTCTGGGAATCCAGTTGAATGTTGTCCCGCACCCGCACGGCCGGCACCCACAGGCCGTTTTGTTTCGCGATGTCCCGCCGCAGGCCGCCGATGCGGTCGAGCAGGCTCGGCCCCCGCTTCGACGACACCATCGGAATCAGGGCCGTGCCGATCTCCAGGCTGATGCGGTCGGACTGGAGGAAGTCGTCCACGTAACTTTCGAGCGTCGACTTCGGCGGTTCGGCCGATGCCCCGGGCGCTCCCGGCGTGCCGGCTGCGCCCGGCGTCGTCGCGGACGGCGGTGGAGCGGCGTTCGCCTGGGCCGTCAGTCGCCGGGCCAGTACGAACAGCATCACGCTCAGGAAGATGAACGGGAGTTTCGGCAGGCCGGGCACGAATGCGAGACCGAGGACGATGATCGACCCGAGGCGGAGCGGCGCGATGCTGGTCTGCACCTGCCCGCTGAGTTCTTCGCCGAGGCTATCACCACTCGACGCCTTCGTCACCAAGAGGCCGGAGGCCGTCGCGGTGATAAGGGCGGGAATCTGGGTAATCAGCCCGTCGCCGATGGTCAGGATCGAATACTTGTTGATGGCTTCGAGGACCGACTGGCCGTTGATGAGGCCGGTGATGATCCCGCCGATCATGTTGACGCCGGTAATCAGCACGGCCGCGATCGCGTCGCCGCGGACGAACCGGCTGGCCCCGTCCATGGTGCCGTAGAACTCGCTCTCCCGCATCAGGTTTGTGCGGCGTTTCTTTGCCTCCGCTTCGTCGATCAACCCGGCGTTCATTTCGGCGTCAATCGCCATCTGCTTGCCGGGCATCGCGTCCAGGGTAAACCGGGCCGCCACTTCCGAGACGCGACCGGCCCCTTTCGTGATGACCACGAACTGAATCACGATCAAGATGGCAAAGATCACCAGGCCGACGATCAGGTTCCCGCCGACCACAAACTTCCCGAACGCCAACACGATCTCACCGGCGTCCCCGTTCAGCAGGATCAACCTTGTCGTCGCCACGTTTAATCCGAGGCGGAACAAAGTTAGTAGCAAAAGTAGCGACGGGAACGTCGAAAAATCTAATGGCTTCTTCACGCTGAGCGTGACCAGAAGCAGCAACACCGTGGTACTCAGGTTCACCGCAAGCAGCATGTCGAGGACGATCGTGGGCAGCGGAACCAGGAACACCACCAACAAGCCGAGCAGCGACAAGGAGAGAACCATCTCGCTGCGCTGCAGGGTCGTCACGACCGGGTTGGCCGGGGCCGGCGTCGCCATTGTTCGTCCTGAAACTGCCGGTTAAACCGACAAAAGTATTTAGTGTAAACCGGCCGTCGGGGGCGGCCGGTTCGGGATTTTCTGCGCGGAAATCCCGGCGAATTCAGGTAGCGGTCCGCAAAGTTCGCTCCCGCCGAAGGGCAAACGTGCGAATTTTGCGCCCCCACCTGAGCCGGGCTACGGGGTGATACCCGCCCCGCGCAGGCGATACACGAGGGCGATCAATTCCGCAACGGCACGGAACAGTAAGGCCGGGATCGGCTGCCCTTCCTTCACGCTCTTGTACAGCGCCCGGGCCAGCGGCGGCCGCTCCATCACCGGCACCCCGCTCTCGCGAGCGAGTTGCCGGATCCGCTCCGCGAACGCCCCGGCTCCCTTTGCCACCAACACCGGGGCCGCGTCCCGGGTCGTATCGTACCGCAGGGCCACCGCGTAGTGCGTCGGGTTGGTAATCACCACCGTCGCCTTCGGCACTTCGGACAACATCTTCCGCTTGGCCCGCTCGCGGCCGATTTGCCGCATCCGCGCCTTGAGTTGCGGGTCGCCGTCCGACTCCTTCGCCTCCTCCTTCACTTCCTGCTTCGTCATCCGCAGTTGCGTCTCGAACCGCCGGCGTTGGTAGACGTAGTCGATGATCGAAATGAGAACGGCCGCAGCGGCAAGGTAGAGGGCGAGGCGGGTGACGAGGCCCCACGACGCGACGACCGCCCCGCCGACGGTCCCGTGGCCAAGGCTGGTGATGACGCCGACCCGGCTGACGACGATAAAGTACGCCACGCCGCCGACGGCCAGCACCTTCAGGATGCCCAGACCGCCCTTCACCACCGACGCGAACGAGAACAGCCGCCCGAACCCGCTAACCGGGTTGAGGCGGTCGAACTTCCACTCCAGCCGTTCCGGCGTGATCTGAAAGCCGGCCTGCACGACGCTGGTGGCGACCCCGGCGGCGAGGAGAATGCCCAGAATCGGGAGGAGCGCGGAGAGGGCGACGAGCGTGAGCCGGGCGATGAGCATTTGCACGTCGACGGCGGTGAGGTCGCCGCGGAACGCTTGCGGGATGTCGTGGCGAAAAACGCCCAGCATCGCTTCGCCGAGCGGCTTGCCGAAGGACGAGAGCGCGATGATACCCGCGAGGAGGACCGCCGCCCCGACCAGTTCCGCACTGAACGGAATCTGGCCCTGCTTGCGGGCGTCCTCGCGGCGTTTCGGGCTCGCGTCCTCGGTTTTCGATTCCGGGTCGGTGTCTTCCGCCATCGGTCATCTCACCAGGAAATTCGCCGCGTCCACGTTGGCGGCCCCCGCGAACGCCAGACCGCGGACGATCTCCGGCAGCAGGAACAGCACGCCGAGCAGGGCCACGATCGTCTGGATCGTGAAGCCGATGGAGTAGACGTTCAGTTGCGGGGCCACGCGGGTCATGATCGCGAGGCAAACGCTGAGCAGGAACAGGCACAACGCTAGCGGTCCGGCGAGCAACATCCCGGCTTCGTAAGCGGTGCTAAGGGCGGCGAGGTGCGGGCCGAACTCCGGCAGACCGGGGCCACCGAGCGGGAACTTGGCGAACGAAGCGTGCAGGGCCGTAATTGCCAGGTGGTGGCCGTCCACGCCGAGGAACAGCAGGCCGGCGGTCGTTTCGAAGATGATCGTGAACGGCCCGCCGCCTTCCGCCCCGCTAGGGCTTTGCGCCTGCGAGGCATTCAGGCCGATCTGTTGAGTGACGAACTCGCCAGCGATGCGAGCCGGCAGCAGGAACAGCGCGAAGACGAACCCCATGCTCGCGCCGATCAACGCTTCCCGCACGAGGGCGAGCGCGTACCGTAGCGGGTCCACGTCACCGGCCGTCTTTGCGAAATCGCCGTCCCACGTCGGCGGGGCGGCCGCGAGGTAGAACGCGGTGAGCGCGATGGCAAACGCGGCCCGCACCGTCCGCGGCGTCCGGGCCGCGAACGGCGGCATCACCGCGACGAACGTGCCGACGCGGGCGAGCAGCAGGCCGACGTAAGCCGCAATTGCGGGCGTCATTGGCCCGCCTCCGCGGCGTATCGCATCATCCTCTGGGTGAACTCGATGGCCTGCTGAAGAGTGAAGCCGAGCGTGACGATAATCGCGATGCCGACGAACACGATCCGCGGCACGTAGCTCAGTGTCTGGTCCTGAATGCTCGTGACCGTCTGGAAGATGCTCACGACGAGGCCGATGATGAGGCTGACGACGAGCGCCGGCATCGCCACCAGCATCGCGGTGAAGAACAGTTCTTGAATCAGGTTGATCGTCTGTTCGGGGGACATCGTGAATACCTCTCACCTCTCATGGATGCCGATCCCCAGTTCAGATACCAAAGCCTTGAAATCCTTGCTACTCCGGGTTCCGAGGCTCATCATCACGCCGGCACCCGATTCTTCAACACAAACGACTTGTCCGTTACGCACGAAAGCCGAGTGGACCCCACTACGCCCCGCAAGTGGCCAACCTCTCATCAAGCGGCGGGCAACAACGGCGTCCATTTGATCGGAGTAGCCGGCGTGCGGCATCGAACCGGTTGCATACCAGCAGAGCATCCCCGGTAGGAACTGAGAACACCTTGTCTCGGCCACCCAATCACCGTCTTCGAAATCCATTGTCTGAAAGACCATCGGGTCGACCGCCGTTGTTCTCGCCCGCACGCCCCAGTACAAGACGCATTGATTTTCTTCTTGAAACACCAGCCGCCTTTGCGATACCGAGAGGTCGTCGGGTGATAAGATGCGGTTGTGGACGTGGTTCAGTTCGTGACGACCCACCGACAAGTAATAATCTCGCAGAGCGTCGGGAATTCTCAGACCAAGTTGAACCTCGGCTGTTTCGACCGCTCGCAAGGAGTAGCCGTAATTCGAAGACGAATTGCCGGTGATGTCCGCAAGTAACTTGCGATAGCGCTCGGCAAAACTCCCTGCCATCGCGCGACCTCCATCCGGAGTTTAACTAACGAGCATTCTCACGTCTTCTGATCTGTCTTCGCAGTGCTCATCCGTGGCCAATTTCTTAGCCGTAACTACTCGCGACCGCGTGAACCACCATGTGCCAGCCGTCGGCCAGCACGAACAGCAGAATCTTGAACGGGGCGGAGATCGTCACCGGCGGCATCATCACCATGCCCATCGCCGTCAGCACGCTGGACACGACGAGGTCCACCATCAGGAACGGCAGGTAGATGCAGAAGCCCATGATGAACGCGGTCTTCAGTTCGCTAATCATGAACGCCGGCACGAGCGTCAGGAATGGTGTCTCCTCGGGCGTGTTCACGGTCGTCTTCGACAGGTGCAGGAACAGCGTCAGGTCTTGCTTGCGCGTGTGTTTCAGCAAGAACTGCTTGTGAATGTCGGCCGCCTTCTGGATCGCGAGGGGGCCACTGAGAGTCTTGTTCAGGTACGGTTGCAGGGCCGTGCGGTCGATCTCGTTGATCGTCGGCTGCATGATGAACAGCGAGAGGAACATAGCTAGACCGATGAGCACCTGGTTCGGCGGCACGTTCTGCGTGCCCAGCCCTTGCCGGGCGAAGGACAGCACGATGATGACGCGCGTGAAGCACGTCACGGCCATCAGCGCTGCCGGCAGTAGAGCCGTCAGGCCGAGCGTCAGCGCGAGTTGCACCGGCGGCGAGGCGTTGGCGAGGTTCAGCCCGTCGGGGCGGGTGAGTACGTCGGCGATGTCGGCCATTACACGGCCTCCGGCGAGAGGCGGAACGGACCGACGACGGTCGACGGCAGCGGGCCGGGCAGTTCCGTGACGGCCTTCACGCCGGCGTGGTCTACGCCGATCAGCAGTCGGCGGTCACCGGCCCGAACGAGGTGGACGAGGCCGCGCGACGCGAGCGTCACCGTGGCCAGGATTTCCATGTTCCCGGTGGCGACCGGGCCGGGCTTCTTCCAGCGCACGAAGACAACGCACGCCCCGGCGAGAACGCCGAGGCCGAGGAGCATCTTCAGCAGGAAGCCGACGTAATCGGGGGCGTTAGTTGCCGGCGTGGGCGATGGCGAACCGCCGATGAGTTGCGGCAGCACGAATCCTGCGACGACGACGGCCACCCCGATCGGGACGAGCTTATTCGGCGCAGGCTTGGCGACAGGGGTGGGGGCCATCGGTTCGGTCCTTCGAACCCGGGGATTGTGTCATCATCCTGACGATCCGTCACTTCTCAGTGGCCGGCGGCTTCAGGGGCCGGGGCCGGGCGTTTCGTCGAGCGCATCTTGTCGAGAAGCTGGCCGGCCAGCGCGATGTCGGGAATCTCCGCGAGAATCTTCGCGGTCTGTCGCTCCTTCATCTTGCCGAGCACCTTCACGACCGTTTCGAGTTTGCCGTCGTTGGCCATCTCTTGCAGTTGCAGGGCCGCCTTGTCCGTCGGCATCGCTTCCACGACGGACGCGACTTTCTCCAGGTTCTTCGCCTCGGCCGCGTCGGCTTCCGCCTGGGCCTTCTTCAAGTCCGCCGGCAGCGGCGTCTTCTTGACCTCGGCGACGGACTTTTCCAACTCGTCCCGCTGCTTCTGAAGCGTTGAGGCCCGGTTGTCGAGTTCGATGTTCCGCTCCAGCGTGGCCTTCGTTTCGGTGGCCACCTGCTTGGATAACTTGTCCTGCACCTCGCGCTGCTCGCGGGCGTCTTGCAGCACGATCTCGATCTGTTCCAGGCGCTTCTGCAACTTCTCTTCGCGCTCCCGGCTGCGGGCCAGATCGCCGGTGTCGGCGTGCGAAGTCTCGGGGCCGTGACCCTTCTCGGCCGGCTTCGCGTGGTCGCCCTTGTCGGCCGGCTTACCGTGGTCGTCCTTCTCGGCCTTCTTCTCTTTGTCGGCGTCCTTCTTCGGCTCGTCCTTTTTCGCCTCGGGCTTGGCCGCCTCTTCCTTCGACTGCTTCAACCACATCGACAAGCCTGCCGATACGGAGAACAACAGCATCGACGTCAGTGCCAAGATGATGAGATTTTTCATGGTGTCACGCTGCCTCGTTTCGAGCCGCCTCGTTCCGATCCTCTTGTGCGGCCATCCACCGCCGCAGGCTGATTTCGTCGAGTTGTTCCTGAGTCTTCGCCTCGCGCTCCCGCTTCCAGGCGTCCCACTTTTGTTGGCGCAGAGACGTCAGGGCTTCCACTTCGCCGGCCACGGTCTTGCGCTCCTCTTGAGCGATCTTCCACTTTGCCTCGGCGGCGCTCGCGGCCTGTTCCGCCGCGGCGAGTTGCCGGCTGAGGTTCTCGGAGAGTTCGAACACGTTCACCCACTGGCACGGCGAAACGCCCTGCCCGAGTTTGCCGCTGAGCGCCTCGGCCACGCGAACTTGCTGAACCTTCACGCCGTCCACGACCGTCCGGGCGGCGATGAACACTTGCTCGGCTCGGGCTTCCTCCGCCTCGGCGATTCGCTTCAATTGCGACTTCACCTTCAGCACGCGGTCCATCGAGAACTCAAATCGCTTCACGGGCAATCGCCTCCGAAGGCGGAGATATGACAAGGTGGGCAGTTCGCGTCAAGGCGATCTGCTGCGACTCACCCGGCACCTTACGGTGCTCGGCTCGCCAATCTCAGAAGTTCCACTCGCGCGTCAGTTCCATCATCGCCGCCCGCGTTTGCTCGAAGTTCGCCCGCTCGCCGATGTCTTGCTTCAGGAACTTCTCGATCCGCGGCATCAGTTCGATCGCCTTGTCGTCCTTCAGGTTGTTGCCCTTCTTGTAAGCCCCCACGCGGATCAGGTCGAGGATGTCGGCGTGCGTCGCCAGGATCGACCGCAACTTCCGGGCGGCCAGGGAGTGGTCCTTCGACACCACGTCGGTCGCGATCCGGCTGATGCTCTTCGACACGTCGATGGCCGGGTAAATGCCGCGTTCGGCAATTTTGCGGTCCAGCACGATGTGGCCGTCCACGAAGGACCGCACCGCGTCGGCGATCGGCTCGTCCAGATCGCCACCGTCCACGAGCACGGTCAACAGGGCCGTGATGCCGCCGACGGAGGCGTTGCCGAGGCGTTCGATCGTGTTCGCGAGAACCTGGAAGACGCTCGGCGTGTAGCCGCGGGAGGACGGCGGCTCACCGCGGAGGAGGCCGAGTTCCCGCTGGGCCAGGGCCAACCGCGTGAGGCTGTCGATCATGAGCAGGACTTGCTCACCGTTGTCGCGGAACGAGTCGGCGATGGCGATGGCCGCCTGCGTCGCCCGGACCCGCATCAGCGGCGTTTGCTCGCACGTCGCGACGATAATCACCGACCGGGCCAGGCCTTCCGCCCCGAGGCAGTCTTCAAGGAACGGGGCGACTTCGCGGCCGCGTTCGCCGATCAGGGCGATCACGTTCACGTCGGCCTTCGCACCCTTCGCCATTTCGCCGAGGAGCGTGCTCTTGCCGACGCCCGAACCGGCGAAGATGCCGACCCGTTGGCCGTGGCCGAGGGTCAGCGTGCTGTCGATGGCGCGGATGCCGCTGACGAACGGCTCGCGGATGCGGGCACGGTCCATCGCGGCCGGGGCCGGGCGGTTG
The DNA here is from genome assembly GCF_008254045.1 of Limnoglobus roseus. GTDB lineage: Bacteria > Planctomycetota > Planctomycetia > Gemmatales > Gemmataceae > Limnoglobus > Limnoglobus roseus. Next base: position 213,886 of record NZ_CP042425.1, read on the forward strand.
AGTGGTTGGCGGGGACAGTCGCCGATCGGCCCCTTGCCGTCGAGCGGGCGGCCGAGGCCGTCGATCACGCGGCCGAGCAACCGCGGGCCGGTCGGAACCGTCAGGCTGCCGCCCTTGCGGAACACCGGCATCCCCGGCGTCAGGTTGTCCACCGGGTCGAACGGGACGAGTTGCGAGAGGTTGTTCTCGAAGCCGATGACTTCCGCGAGGATCGGCTCGCCCTTCTTCGGCATGATCGCGCAGTGGTCGCCGACGGCCGCCTGCACGCTGCTGGTCAGCAGGCCGGTGACGCTCTTGAGCGTGCCGCCTTGGCGGTACAGCGGCGTCATGGAAATACTGCGGCTCAGCTTGGTCACGTCGAGACCGAGCGTGGGCGTCTTACGCAGTTCGAGCAGTTCGGGCATCAGCCAAATTCCTGAGGAGGTCATCGCGAATTTCTTGCAGGTGGCGGGTCGGGTCGGACAAGACCAGCGAACCGTTACCACCCTCGACACGGCACTCACACCGTTGCAGACTGTCGTCCGCCACCAGTTTCGGGTCATCGCCGGACAGGAGTCTTTGACCGCCGAGTCGGCGTTCGAGCAATTTCAAGTCGTCGGGGTTCAGCCAGACCGTGACCGGCGTGTCGTTGACGAGTTCGGCCGCCATGTCGCGGACCATTGCCTCGACCGGAAACTCGTCGGCCGACACCTCGCGGTGCAGCAACTGCACGGCGATGGTCAGGGCGAGTTCGACGGCGGCGTTCTGAAGGCCGTCGAGGTTAGCCGCCTGTTGGCGGCTCAGTTCCGCGACCTTCGCTTGAATCGTGGCCAGCGTCGTCTGGATCATCTTGCGGTCGGCGGCCATGTCGCGGCCGATCGCGGTGTCCGAGAGGTTCTGGGGAATTTGCGGTATGGGAATGACGGGCGTGGCGGGCGCCACAGGAGTCGGTCGACGGAACGGCGGCAGCGGCGCGTTCGGCGAAACGCTAACAGCGTTCGAAAGCCGTCCGCTGAAGCTCACTCGGAACGTCGCGGGTGTGGAGTTCGGTCTTCCCATCCGAGGGAGTCCTTAATCCGTTGGGCCGATTCTGCTGTGGGCGAAATCGTTGCCAGCCGTGAGCAACTCAGAGCAGAACCACGGTGCGTTCTCGCGATAGCTTAGTAGCGTATCGTTGTTGGAAGTGAAAGCATTATCGAGGGAATTTCAGCAGATTTCTTTGACCGATTCGAGCTGATTCTACTCACGGCAGAAAGCTGGGAAGTCCACACCATATGAAGGGTGTTTTTGAAGATGGGGGATTAATCTTCGAGCGATACTTTTCCTTCCTCTTCATACTGCCGCAGGACGGCCAGGATCTCATCCTGGGCCTCCTTATTTTTCGCCTGGGAGACGTTGCCGATCATTTCCATCTCTTCGGTCAATAGTTCTCGCGTGCGGGCAGAAATGTTCTTCACGATCTTCGCAGCAACCGCTTCGTCCGCTCCCTTCAACGCGGTGGCAATCGTTCGCAAGTTCAACTGCGTGAGCATCTGTTGAAGTGGTCGGTCCTCGATCTTGTTCAGGTCACTGAAGCGGAACAGTTTCGCCTTCACGCTGTCGGCGAGGTCGCGGTCGGCGGCCTCAATCTTTTGCAACACGGCCAGCCGCTCCGCTCGCGGCAGGCCGCGGAGCATGGCGGCGAGGTCGGCGATGCGGTCGGCTCCGACGGCTTCCGTCGGCTGGTCGATGAGGCCGTTCCCCTTCTCCGCGACCGCCTTCGCGATCTGGTTGACGAGGGCGAAGTTCCGGGGGCCGGGTTGCGAGTACCGCATTGCGATGTCGGCCCGCACCTCGGCCGGCATGCCCTTCATCACCTGCCCCGCGACGGTTGGTTCCAGGCACGTGAGAATGAGAGCGATGGCCGAGGGCGGTTCCCCTTCGAGTGCCCGAATGAGGCGGTCGGTCGAGAGTTTCTTCAACTCCTCGATCGGGTCGTCGGGCGCGGCTTGCAAAGAAACAGTGTCGGACGATTGCGCCACCGGACGGTATTCGCCAGCGGCGGCCGCCCCCGGGAGGTAGCCGCGGCCGAGGATGCGGTGCAGGTCGAAGAATTCCGTCAGGGCGGTGTCAAGATCGGCCGGCGAAGCCGGGGCGGCGTTCGTCAGCAGGTTCGCGCGCAACCGCTCGGCCGTCGGCCCCATCCGGCTGAGCAATTGCTCGACCAGATCGGACGGCAGCGCCCGGATGAGCGCGGTGGCCAGTTGTTCGCCGTTCACATCGGGCATCGTAGTTTCATTCGCCGTACAGAGTGAAGGGTGAACGGGCGGCACGCTGAAGGGGCCACCTTGCACCCCTTTTACCGTGTCACCCGTTCACCCTTTCACGACTTCGCCCCCGCGAGCATCGTCATCGCCTCGGCCACGCGGTCCGGGTCGGTCCGGGCCAGCTCCTTCAGTCTATCGAGCATCTGCTGCCGCCGCTCCTCCGGCGTCGGTTCCGGTGGCGGTTTCGACGTCTCGTCCGCGGCCGGCGTGGGGGCCGGGCGCGCCCGGCGGCGGAGCATCGTCAACGGGACCAACGCCAGGGCCAGGGCGACGGCCACCGCCAGGCTGATGTTCCGGGCCAGGGACACGTACGTTTGAATCTTCGCCAGTTTCGCGGCCTCTTCTTCGGCCTCGGTCGGACCGGCGGTCGCAATCGGCGACGTGAGGCGGACGTTCGAAACCTTGATCTGGTCGCGGTTGGCGGTGAAGCCCACGGCCTGCTGAATGATCGCTTCCGCGTCGGCCACGGTCATCGTCGGGGCCGGTTGGCCTTCCGCGGGCGTCAGGTCGATCATCGCGGCGATGTTCAGCCGTTGCAACACGGCCCGATCGCCCTCCAGTTCGCGGACCGTTTTCGACACCACGTAATCGGCGTTCAGCACTTCTTCCTTCGAATTACCGCTCCCGCCGCCACCCGAAATGCCACCGGCCGGGGCGATGTTACTCCGTGCCCCGGTGACACCACCGCCGCGCGGCGGCGTGGTACTCTGCGAAGTCGTGTTCCGCTCGGCGATGACGACCTTGCCGTCCGGTGAGAACGTCTCCTGCCGCTCTTTGAGCCGTTGAAAATTGATATCGGCGCTGACGCGGATCACCGCCCGGCCCAGGCCGAGCGACTTGTTGAGCATGTCCTCGGCCTTCTTCGCCAGGTACTCTTCGAGCGACCGCCGGTACTCGATCTGGGCCGCAGGGATTTGGTCGCGTTCGCGGGCGTGGGGGTCGGACAGGGGCAGGCCGGTGGCGGCGTCCAGTACGGTGACGTTCTCCGCCTTCAGGCCGTCCACGCTGCCGGCGACCATCGCCACGATGCCCGCGGCCGCCGACGGGGCCAGGGCCATGTTCGGCTTGAGCTTGAGGACGACGCTGGCCGTGGGCGGCCGCTGGTCGCGCACGAACGGCGTCGGCTCGGGCCGGGCGATCATCACCTGGGCCGACTCGACCGGGGCCAACTTCATGATCATCCGGGCGAGTTCCGTTTGGATCGCCCGCTGGTAGTTGACGTTCTGCGTGAACGGCGTTGCCCCGAGTGAGGCCGAGTCGAAGAGTTCGTACCCTTTGCCGCCGCGGGCGGGAAGGTTGTCGGCCGCGAGGGCCACCTTCGCCTCGGCGTGCCGTTCGTAGGGGACGGAAACGCCCGTGCCGCCGTTGATGAGCTTGTTCGGAATGGCCAGGGCGTTCAGTTTCGTGACGATCGGCTGCACGTCTTCGAGTGCCTGGTTCGTCACCAGCGGCGTGTACTCGGCCGTGCCGGTCGAGAGGATCGAGAAGGCCGCGAGCGCCGCGAACACGAGCAGCGTGACGCTGACGAGGAGGACTTTGCGCAGGGTCCCCAGTCCGCTCCAAAAGGTGCGCAGCTGCGTCAGTAGCCGCTGAAGCGGATCCATCCGTGCCCCCGAAACGCCACCGCGTGCGGGTCGCTAGTTCGACCACCGCACGGCCCCTATATCTGCATCCGTGAGACTTCTTGGAACGCTTCGGTCAGGCGGTTCCGCAGTTCCAGTATGAGCCGGAACGACAGGTCCGCCTGGGCGACCGCGGCCGAGACGGTGTGCAGGTCTTGCGACTGCCCCGTCACGAGGTCGTTAACGGCCGCGTCGGCGGCCGCGTTCGCCTGTTGGTTCTCGTTCAAGAGCGACCCCAAAACCTGGCCAAATCCCCCGGCCGGGTTGGTGTCGCTGACCGCCCCGGTCGGCCGCGCGAGCGGCGTTAACGGAGCAAGAGTTCCCACGGATTCCACGCCCATAACGAAACTCCTGTGTGCGGTCAACGCGGGTTTGACTGGGTTGGAACTCGGAGCAGAAGCGGCGGGTCAGAAAATGTTACGTCCGAAGCAGCGACAGTGCTTGCTCGCTCATCTGGCGGAAGGTCTGAATTGCCTTCAGGTTCGCTTCGTAGGAGCGGCTCGCGGTCAGGAGGTTGACCATCTCGATCGGCAACTGCACGTTCGGCAACTTCACGTAGCCGGTCTCGTCGGCGTCGGGGTGGCTCGGGTTGTAAACCCGCGGGAACTCCGTCTGGTCTTCGACCAACTCGACCGCCTGCACGCCGCCGAGGGTCGGCGGGCCGTGCTTGCCGGCTTCCTGCCCGAGCACTTCGGCGAAGACCACGTCCTGCCGGCGGTACGGGCCGCCGTTGGCGCTCTTGGTGGCGTTCGCGTTGGCGATGTTGTTCGCGATCACTTCCATGCGGAAGCGCTCGGCCGTCATGCCGGAACTGCTGATGGCCGTGGCCGCGAAGAGGTTGTTGAACGGCATGAGACGCTCCCTGGATTCGTCCGGATTAGCGGCCGGAAATCGCGGACCGCAACGACCCGACGCGGCTCGCCAGGATTTGCGACGCGGCCTGATAGAGCAGGCTGTTCTTGGTCATCGCGTTGATTTCTTTGTCGATGTCCACGTTGTTGCCGTCGACCCGCTCGGGGCCGTCGGACTCCGTCACCACCGGCTTCACGGTGGCCGGTTGCCCGAGGTGTTTGGACAGTTCGTCCTCGAACGTTACTTCCATCGCCTTGTAGTTCGGCGTGTTCACGTTCGCGATATTGTTGGCGATCACCCGGTGCCGGAGGGCGGCCACGGTCATCGACTGGGTGAGCAGGTTAAAGCCAAACGCGGTCGGTGTCATTTCGCATTCTTCGACCGGCAGACTGGGCAGAGTTGAACGATTGTGCGGATTATTCGCCCCACTGCATCAAGACGCCCCACTCGCGGCACACAACTGTAGAAGTCCGGTCGTGGCGTCCACAGGCGGTATTCCCGCGGCCCGGGAAATTAGGCTAAACTGCGGTCATGCAGATTCAGCCCACCACCAGCAGCCCGCTCGCGGCGATTGCCGCCCAACAGTCGGCTAACGTCGCCCGGTTGATCGGCGGTGACGTGGGCGGCTTGCCGGTCGGGGCGTTGCTCTCGGCCGTAGTCTCGAACGTGTTGAACGGTGCAACCACCCTCGACGTGGCCGGGAAGCAATTGACGGTCCGCACGGCCTTGTCGCTGAACATCGGCGACGCGGTCACGGTCGCGCTTTCGCCGAACGGCCAACTCGAAGTCACCCGACCGACGCCCATCGCCGCGTCCCAGACGATTCGGACCACCCCCGTCGCCGTTGATTCGCCCATCGCGACGGTCGGCGACATTCTCCGCCAGGACAAGCCGCCGCCGCTCGGCGAGAGTCTGCCCAACCTGCGGACGGAAATCGCCGATCAACCGCGGGCCGCGAAGGTGCGGACGGTCCTCGATTCGATCCTGCCCGACACGCCCCGGCCGACCGACGCCGGACAACTGGAATCGCTCGTGAAGGACGGCGGGCAGTTCCTGGAAGCGAAACTGGAACGCCGCGCGGCCGGCGAGCGGATCAACTTCGGCCAGGATTTGAAGGCGGTGCTGACCGAACTGGTCGCCGCCGCACCGCAACTGGTGGCCGCCCGCACGACGCTCGACGGCATCGAGTACCAACAAGCCGCGAACGTGCTGGCCCAGCAATCGACCGGGGCGTTCGTCGTGCCGGTGCCGTTCCCCGACGGGACCAACTGGCGGACGCTACACCTGGCCATCGAACCCGATGCCAGCGGCGGCGAATCGGCGTCCGAGCGGACGGATCGTTTCCGCCTGCTGATGCACGTGCCGCTGACCGAACTCGGCGAAACGTACATCGACGCCAGCGTAGACGGCGATCACCTGCGGGCGGTGCTGTACCTCGATTCGACCACCGCCCGCGAACAGGTCCGGCCGGAGTTGGCCGGACTGGAAACGGAGTTGCGGGCCAGCGGCTTCCGCGATGTGCTGCTCGACGTCCGCCCGGCGAGTGACCTGCCCGACCGCCGCCGTCAGCAGGCGAACGCGATGGCGGCGGGCCGGGCCGACACGACTTCCGTCGTCGATGTGAGGGTGTAACATGGCTGAGCCGGGCCGCAAGCGAGCCGTCGCGCTGAAGTACGATCCGAAGGAAGCCGGCGCGCCGAAGATCGTCGCGAAGGCCACCGGGGCCACCGCCGACCGGATGCTCGCCATCGCCCGGCAGAACGGCGTGCCGGTCCGCGAGGACAAAGCACTCGTCACGGTGCTGAGCAAGCTAAACATCGACCAGGAAATCCCACCACAACTCTACCGGGCCGTCGCCGCGATCCTGGCGTTTCTCTACAAGGCGAACCAGAAACCCGGCTGAACGGCCGTCGTCTCGGGAACCGCCGTAAGCGATGGTATCGCGCCAGTCTGTGAGAATACCGCAAAGATTTCTGTCACACGGATCGGCCTTCCGACAAGGTGTAGTAGGAAGGTAACGTCTGGGGGGGGGGTCATGCGCATCATCCACACCGCCGACTGGCACCTGTGCGATCGGCTCGGCCGGCTCGACCGCACGGCAGATTTGCAAGCCCGCGTCGAAGTCGTGGCGAAGTTGTGCGACGAACACACCGCCGACGTGCTGCTGATCGCTGGCGACGTGTTCAGCGAACAGGCCAGCGTTGACGACATGACGCGGGCACTGGAACACGTCCGCAAGACGTTCGCCCCGTTCTTCCGCCGCGGTGGCACGATCCTCGCCGTCACCGGCAACCATGACCGCGACGGCCGCATTAACATGGTGCGGGCCGGGATGACGCTCGCCGCCCCGGACGCCGGGGCCGACGGCACACTCGCCGGCGGGCGGATGTACCTGCTCAACGGCCGGGCCGTCACCACCCTGAAGGCCGCGAACGGCAAGCGGGTACAGTTCGTGCTGGTGCCGTACCCGTTCCCGAGCCGGTACGAACTCTCGGCGGCTGATTATCGCAGCAAAGAGGAAGAGAACCGCCTGCTGCACGCGAAGGTGGCCGAGTGGATTCGCACCGCGGCGACGGACAAGAAGTTCGACGTGACGCTGCCGACGGTTCTCACGGCCCACTTGCACGTCCGCGGGTCGGAAGCCCACGGCCTGTACAAGATGAGTGAACGCGACGACGTGCTCTTCGACTTCGCCGACCTGAACCCGTCGTGGGCTTACGTCGCGCTCGGGCACATCCACAAGCCGCAGGCACTCGGCGGGGCGGCGAACGTCCGCTATCCCGGCAGCCTCGACCGCCTCGACTTCGGCGACACGCACGACGACCACGGCGTCCTTCTGCTAGAGATCGACGGCCCGAACGCGGTCGTGCCGACGCGGCTGCCGATCCCCGGCACGCCGTTCCACAGCATCACGATCACCGACGCCGAGACCGAACTGCCGACGCTCGCGGAGAAATACCCGGACTTCGCCACCGCGATCGTCCGCGTGACCGTGACGCCCGGCGGCAGCCTGAGCCGGGACGACATCACCCGGCAGCTTCGCAAGCAGTTTCCACGATTGCACGACCTGCGGTGGGCCGACGCCGGCACGCCCTCGGACGCCCCGGCGAAGTTCACGCCGCGAGCCGGGTTCGAGACGACGGTGCGGGACTATCTGACGGAACAACTCGACGGCGACCCGGACCGCGAGGCGGTGCTGGCGCTGGCGGAAACGTACCTGAAAGACGCGGGTGAGGCATGATCCCGAAGCGCGTGACGCTCGAAAACTTCCTGAGCTTCGGCCCGAAGCAGCACCTCGAATTCGACGACGGCGAACCGCTCTGGGTCGTCGGCGGCCCGAACGGCGTCGGCAAGTCGGCCGTGTTCGACGCCATCACGTACTGCCTGTTCGGTGCGCACCGCGGCGGCAAGGGCCAGGGCATGGACGAACTCGTCCGCCACGGTGAGAACGGCTTTTTCGTGCAGTTCGAATTCGAGTTCAACGGCGTCGGCTACCAGATCACCCGCAACCACAAGTTGAAGGGCCGCCCGACCGCCCGCATCGAACAACAGACGGCCGGCGAGTGGAAGGCGATCACCGGCATCAACAGCGCCACCGACGTGAAGGGCTGGTCCGAGCGCACGCTCGGCCTGCCGATGGAGGCGTTCGCGGCGTCGGTGCTGTTACGGCAGGGGCAGGCGGACGAAATCCTGAACGCCACCGGCTCGAAGCGGCTGGAGACGCTCAAGAAGATCATCGCGGCCGAGCGGTACGAAGCCCTGTCGAAGCGCGTCCACGACACGGCGACGAAGCGGGCGACGAAGCTGGAAGACCTGCAAAGTCGTCGCGACACGATGCCGGCCGTCACCGCCGAGCAACTGGCCGAGGCTCAGTTGAAGCAGGACGCAGCCGCGGAGGATCGCGACCGGGCGGAGCAGGAGAAGGCCCACGCTGCGGAGCGTGTGAGCTTCGCGAAGCAGTGGGCGAAGCACGAGGACGCCCGCCGGCAGTTGGCCGAGAAAGTCGCGGAGGCCGACGCGCGAGCCGCCGACGCGGGGCGGATTCAGGCGGACCACCTACGGCTTGACGAACTCAACCGCGTGCTGCCGCCGTTGAACCAACTGGTTCCGATCCGCGACACACTGGCCGCGACGGAAACCGAGCAGGCGGCGATTCATCAACAGCACGCCGACACGGCCGCGAAGTTGGCGGCGCTGACAACCAATCTGGAAGCCTTGCGGTTGGCCGTTGCCACGCACCGTGACGCGGCCGCCGAACACGCGAAGGAGGCGAAGCGGCTCCAGGACGAGATCGCCGGTCGCAAGAAGTTCCTCACAGCGGCGGAAGAGGTGGCCGAACTCGATGCGAAGGTGAAGTCGTTCGACCCGATGCTCGACCGGCAGGCAACCGACGCGGCGGCGAAGTTGGCCGAGGCGGGCGCGGCCGGGCAAACGGCCCGCGACGCGAAGACCCGGCTCGACACGCTGTTGATGCAGGCGAAAGAAGATCAGCGACGGCTCGCCAACGTCGAAGCGGGGGTGCCGTGTTCGCGGTGCGGTCAAGTGGTGACGGCCGAACACGCGGAGAAGGAACGGGCGGAAATCGCGGAGACGATTCGCCGACTCACGGCCGACCTCGCCAGCGTAACGACCCAGGTAGGCACGGCTGAAGCCGCGGTGAAAACCGCGAAGAGTTCGCAGGACCAACTCGCGACCGTGATCCGGCAGCGCGACCAATCGCGGCAGCGGTTGGCCGACCGGCAGCGCGACCTCGAAGCGTTCGGCGGCACGTCGGATGTTGCTCAACTGCGCCACGAACTCGCGGGCCAGACTCTCGCCGCTGAAAAGAGCGAACACGCTCGAAACGAAGAGCGGACCAAGCAGGAACGGCACGAAGCCGAGTTGAAGATCGCCGAGCCGACGTTCAAACCGATGGAGAAGCAGGTGCGGGAGTTTGCCGCGAGGCTTCAGAAGCTCGACACGCAACTTGCGGCCGACACGGCCACGTGTGCCGCCCTCGCGAGCGCTCTGTCGGCGGAATGGGCGGCAACGATGGCGGCCGAACTTCAGCAGCACGCCCACGAGCAGCAACGCCTTGCCTCGTCAGGCGTGGCCGAGGAGTTCCGCCTGTGGCAGCAAGACGCCACCCGCCGCGAGGGGTGGGCCGAACAACTCCGCGAAATCGCGAAGCAGATCGCCGCCATCCCCGAGACGGCCCGCGTTCCCGTGGTTGAAGCCGAGCGATTGCAGAAGGTAGCGACCGATGCGGCGAAACTCGCCGACACGGCCTTTGGTGTGACCCATGATGATCTCGCCAACCTGACGCGACAGGCGGAGGCGCTCGCGACGTTGAAAAAACAGATCGCGGTGGCCGAGGCCGAGGCTCGCGTTCACAAGCGGCTCGACGAGTTGCTCGGCAAGAAGAACCTACAGCGCGAACTCGTGCGCACGGCCGAGACGGAGATCGTGCGGCTGGCCAACGACACGGTGCGGAACCTGTCCAACGGCGACCTGTCGATCGAACTCGATCATTCCGAGGACGGCGGTGACGAGGCGTTCGCGCTCAAGGTCCGCCGCGAGGACTCACCACCGATTGACGTGGCGTACCTGTCCGGTAGCCAGAAGTTCCGCGTGGCGATTGCCGTGGCTCTGGCCATCGGTCGCTTCGCCGCGGGTCAGGCTCGGCCGTTGGAGTGCGTCATTATCGACGAGGGCTTCGGCAGTCTTGACAAGGACGGCCTGCAAGCAACGGCCGAGGAGTTGAACAACCTCAAACAGCACCTTCGGCGGATCATCCTGGTTTCGCACCAGGAAGACTTCACCAGCCACTTCCCCGTCGTTTACCGGCTGCACAAGGGCGAGAACGGCACAATCGCGGAGAAGGAACGGCGCGGGTAACGATCACGCCGCGGTGCGGATCGCGCCCCCGTTGGCGCGCTGCCAGGTGCCGTCCCGCCACACCATCACCACTTCCTGCGAGCCGCGCCAGACGACGCAGTAGCTGCCGTGCGCGGCCTTCACGGACCAACCGTGACGACGGAGCAGTTCCGGGTTCGGCGAATCCACCTTCGGAAATGAAAGAACACTCTTCATGGTCGCTCTCCGGTTATCGAGGAACGGATGCGTAACCAATAATGGAAATCCAAATCAAGGGAGAGAGCAAACCTATCGGCCGCGGCCGGATTCCTGCATCACGAAAACGTGTAAGGCGCAGATCGGGACGGGCTTCGCCGGCCGGTGCGGGCGGTACGTTCGTTACACATTCGCCATCATCGCACCATGAGCGGGTGGTTGATGATCGGAGCCGCCCCGGTCACCCCCATCAGGCCCAGCGGTACCGGCTGCGGCACGGCCGGGGCGTCACCATTGGTCCAGTGGAACGCCTGCGTCGGCAGGAGGGCGGGCGGATTCTCCGGGGCTTCCGGTTCGTCGCCGCGGCCGAAGGTCGGCAGTTGCGGGAACGTCGTCGGTAGTTCCTCGCCGGCCAACTCCGTCCGCCGACGGATCGACCCGGAACTGTACGGCCCACTCCCCAACACCCAACGATCCTTCTGACGGCTGACGTCTTCCACCAACCCCGACTGCCAGACGGCCCGCCCGGTGACGCGGTTGTAGGCGAACGCCGCGATTTTCGCGACGCCCTTCTGATCGGTCCGCTTGTACAGCGCGATCTCCGGGATGCTCGTCGGCACGCCCGGCACGATGGCCGGCACGGATAGGGCAGGCGACCCGAACAGGAGCGAGTGCCGGTCGGTGCCGATCGCCCCGGTACGGACTTCGACGACGTACACCGCCTGTTTCTTTTCTTCCATGACCAGCGCCCCCTGGCTGAGCAACTGCTGGCGGAGCGAACTAATCAGGTAACCCTTGTCGACCACTTCCTTGTCGATCATCGCCACGTCGAGGTAGACGGCCTTCCCCTTCAGCGGCGAGAAGTCGAGTTGCCCGACGGCCTTATCCACGGCCTGCGACACCAGCAGCATCTCCGTGGCCGCCCGCGTCGTGTCGGTGGTCCGCGTCGTCCCGCAGCCGGCCGCGGCGAGGGTGAGTGCGAGAAGAAGAAGCCGCCGAACCATGCCCGTCCCCGTTTGCCAACGCGGGAATATAACGAGAGGCAGGCCCGCGTCAACCCTGCCTTCTCGCCCTTTCCCATCGAGGTTCTCTCATGCTCCCGTTCAGTCGTCGTCGTTTCCTCGGCGCGTCCGGCGCGATCCTCGCGCTGCCCGCCGTCACCTACCGGGCCGCATTCGGGGCCGACACGCCGCCGAGCGAGCAAGTCCGCGTCGGCCACATCGGGGTCGGCCTCCAGGGCACCGGCAACCTGGGGCACTACGTCAAGACCAACTCCGTGGCCGTGTGCGACGTGGACAAGACGCACCTCGCCGCCGCCGCCGCCCGCGTCGAGAAGGACGGCAAGCGGAAGCCGGTCGTCGAGGAAGACTACCGGCGGATTCTCGACCGCAAGGACGTGGACGCCGTCGTCGTCACCACGCCCGACCACTGGCACGCGCTCATCACGGTCGCCGCCTGCAAGGCCGGCAAGGACGTGTATTGCGAGAAGCCACTGAGCCTGGTGATCGCCGAAGGGCGGGCGATGGTGAATGCGGCCCGCGAGAACAAGCGGATCGTGCAGACCGGCAGCATGCAGCGGTCGGCGAAGGAGTTCCACAAGGCGTGCGAACTCGTCCGCAACGGGGCCATCGGCAAGATCACAAAAGTCCTCGTCGGCCTGCCGGCCCCGAACTGGGTCGACCGGGCCAAGATGCCGGTGCCGGACTCCGCCCCGCCGGCCGAACTGAACTACAACCTCTGGCTCGGGCCAGCCCCGGAGCGGGCGTACAACGAGAAGCACGTCCACTACCTGTTCCGCTTCTTCTGGGACTACTCCGGCGGCCAGCAGACGAACTTCGGCGCGCACGACCTGGACATCACCCAATGGGGTCTGGGTATGGACGACAGCGGCCCGACGACCATCGAGGGCACGGCCACGTTCAACAAGAACAAGTGGTTCGAGACGCCCGAGACGGCCAACATCACGTACACCTACGCGAACGGCATCCCGGTCCACTGCACGCTCGGCAAGGGCGGCAACCCCGGCGGCGTGACCTTCCAGGGCGACAAGGGCGTGATCTACGTCCGCCGCGGGAAGATCGAGGTGACGCTGAACGGCCAAGCGGTGGCCGACCCGTACAAGTTGGCGACCGGCGACGTGAAGTTGTACGTCAGCACCAACCACCACAAGGACTGGCTCGACTGCATCAAGAGCCGGAAGCTGCCGGTGTGCGACGTGGAGATCGGCCACCGCTCGGCGACGGTGTGCCACCTGGGGAACATCTCGGTCCGCACCGGCCGGAAGATCACCTGGGACCCGGCGAAGGAAGAGATCGTCGGCGACGCCGAGGCGGCGAAGTTGGTGACCAAGCAGTACCGCGAGCCGTGGAAGCTGGCGTAAGTTCGGCTTGTCGCCCGCCGGACCTTTGCTATCACCGCTCTCCGAATCCGCCGGTTCGGAGAGCGGTCATGAGAAACCTGCCCGAGTGGTGTTGGCTTGTTGGCGTCGGGATCGCGGGCGGTCTGGTCATCGCGTGCCTGATCGACGTGCTCATTCAGCGGTTCCGCCAGTACGTTCTCGGCGACGCGGTCATCCTGTCGCACTTCTCGCCGAAGGGAACCTGTACGACGGCCATCGTCGCAGAACTCGGCCACGCCCGGCACGAGGTGCTGGTGCAGGCGTACTCCTTCACCAGTAAGCCGATCGCCCAGGCGTTGATCGACGCCGCGAACCGCGGGGTGCGGGTGTGCATCCTCCTCGACAAGTCGAACGAATCCGAAAGTTACACGGAACTCGGCGACCTGACGAGCCACGGCATGGACGTGCGGATCGACCCGTGCCACGCCATCGCCCACAACAAGATCATGATTATCGACGGCCGGACCGTGCTGACGGGCAGCTTTAACTTCACGAACCAGGCCGAGCACGAGAACGCGGAGAACCTGTTGGTCCTCCGCCACCACCGCGACTTGGCCCGCACCTACCGGGCGAACTTCGAAGCCCATCTCAGCCACTGCCAGTTGCCGGGCCACGGCCAACCGCACGCGGTTCACGTGCGAAAGCCGGCCCCGGCACACGCGACGGCATAGGGCCTCGCACTACTTGCGGGGCTTCGTCTCCAGGCCCAGAATCATGCCCGCCACCCGCCCGTTGGCGAAGCTGATCTGGCTCCGAATGCTACCGTCCGGTGCCTCCCAGTGGGCGGTGTAAATCGTGAAGACTTGCCCGTTCTTGCGGCCGGTCTGCGCGGCATCCCGTCGCGTCGGCTCGCCCATGATGGCGAAGACCTCTTCGTCGGTAACAATGCGGTCCGCCTGGGCGTTCAAGAACTCTTCCAGTTTCTTCTCCGACTCTCGCGGTACGTACTTAGTACCCACGGGCGTTCCCGGAGCGTTCGCGGCGACACCGGCCGCGGCCGCCGGATCGCCACTTTTCGCTTCCCCCGACTTGTTCTTATCCGCCGACCCGCTGCGGAGGGCGAAGAACAGGCCGGCCACGACAACCACCCCCACCACGATGCCAACGGCGATCATCGGGCCGACGGGGGCTCCCCCTTTGCTCTTCTTGCGCGATCTCTTCCGAGGCCGATCCTCGCGTGAAGAACGGCGTGGCCGGTCGTCATCGTAGTCGTCATCATCATCGTCGTAACGCGCCATGGTTCGAAACCGTGAGAGAGGTTACACGTTTGTCGAATGGGCCTGGGGTTGTGGTACCTGGTTGCTCAGCGATGCCCTAAATCGCTTCCGGGCCGCGCTCGCCGGTGCGGATGCGGACGGCGTCTTCCAGCGGCAGGATGAAGATTTTGCCGTCGCCGATGCGGCCCTCCGGGCCGGTGCGGGCGGCCTCCATGATCGCCTGCACCGTCGGCTCGACGAAGTCCTCGTTCACCGCGATTTGCAATTGCACCTTCCGCAGCATGTTCACGGTCAGTTCGTGGCCGCGGTAGATTTCCGACTGCCCCTTCTGTCGGCCGAAGCCCTGCACGTCCACGACCGTCAGGCGGAACACCTCGACGCGGTTGAGGGCCTCCTTGACGGCGTCGAGTTTCTCCGGCTTGATGATCGCGAGAATGAGCTTCATGGAATGACCCCGGTCGGTGAAAGGCCGGGGTCAGAGTAGGGATTGTGGCGGGCGATGGCTGGGACTATCGGTTGGACACGGTATGGTACTCTTCGATCAGTCCACAGTTCGGGCAAAAGATGTGGGTACCGTTCGGGCTTGAAACCCGATCGCCGCAGTTGGGGCACGACCCCGTCACTCGTCCGCTGGGCGGTTCGAAGTCGTCGGGCAATTCACCTCGATTGCGAAGGATTTGCCTGGCCCCCAAGAGTCGACGGTGTTTGAGGCGGACGTAGTCGATCAGCGGGAACACCTGCTCGACGAGGGCCGCGTTCTGTGCCCACCACTCCGACCAGGGTGGGACGCTCGCGGGGTTCGTGACCGCTTGTCGGAAGTAGGCCAGGCACTCGTCCATGCGGTTGTTCTACTTCCCGGCCACGGCCACGTCGAAGGTGACGGTGTACGGCTTCAATTCCTCCAACTGCGACACGGCCTTCGCCACCCGCTCGGCGACGGCGTCGGACGGGGCGTTGAACCGCACGATCACCGCGTCGGTGCCGAGTTTCTTCACTTCCACCGCGCTCACGAACGTCCCGCAGATGGCTTGCACCCGCTCTTGCAGCGTCGGCGGTTGCCAGTCGACGCCCGACGACGCGGGCAAACTCTGACCGACCAAGGTCAAAGGCGCCGGCGGGGTGACGGGCGTCGTGTAGGTGACCGGCTGCCAGGCGGTTTCCTCTTTCGCCACGGCCGGGGCGTTCCGCGTGTTCGACGACAGCGGCATCGTGGGACTTCGCCACTCGGAGCCTCCGGGCGGTCCACTCGGCGGCACGCTCGGCACCACGGTCGTCGTAACCGGCAGTTGATCCGGCGGCACGTAGCGGAACGGCGGCGTCTCGGCGATGGCGGTGGGGCCGCTCGGCGCACTCGGTTCGAATGCGAAGGACGGCGGCGGCACGTCCGACACGGGCTTGCGCGGGGCCGCGGGGCGAACCGCGTAGGCCGGGGCGTCGGCCCCCGGCGGCTGGCGGAACGGGTGCGTCACCGGCACGGGGAACGCCCCCGGCGTCGCCCGGCTCATGGCATACCACTGGGCCGACCCGCTCGGGTATTCGCCCGTCGGTGCGTACGGGTTCGACCCCGGTGTGGTCGTGCCCCACCCGTACCAGCGGTACGCCGGGTTGCCCGCGTAGGCCGCCCGACCGGCGGGCGTCACGCCCTGAAACGGCTGACCCGGCATCGGCTGCCCGGCCATTGGTTGACCCGGCATCGGCTGCGTGGGATAGGGTTGGCCCATCGGCATCATCGACTGCTGCTGTTGCGGGTACGCCTGCTGCGGATACGCCTGCTGCGGGAACGGTTGCTGCTGTTGGAACGGCTGCCCCACACGCGCGTCGGGCAGTTGTTGTTGTTGAACGCCGAGGGTGGACTTGATCGCCTTGGTGCGGTCGCTGGTCCAGTCGGTGAGCATACTCCAAACGCCGCGCGGCTGACCGGGTTGGGCCATCGTCCGCGGGTCCGTGGCGGTGTTGACCGGGAAGCCACCGCTCATCATGATCTGCGTCTGCGGCGGCGGCGGTTGCGTGGCGTAGCCCTCGTTCGGCATCGCGGGGCCGGCCACGCCGGGGCGGGACGGGGAGAGCGAGTTCGGGTCGAAGAACGGGTCGAAGGGTGCCGGCGTCGTGCTCGGCACGCCGCGGGCCGTCTCGGGCGGGGCAGCCACCGCCCGCACGGCGACCAACTGCACGGCCGGCCGGATCGGCCGCTGGGCGACGAGCGGAATCGGTTCCGCGTGGGCAACGGTGCCGACCCCGGCGAAGAGGACGGCGAGCGACCGGCGAACAGGCATTCGTTTCACGTTCGGTTCCTTCCGATGAAATCTCGATTACGGCCGGCCGGTCGCGCCGCGTGCGGGGGTCGTATTCGGTGGACGATTCGCGTTGCCGAGGCCGCTGATCGACTGCCCCGACTGCCGCTGTTGCGACCCGAAGCCCGAGCGATTGATGTTCTGCGCGTACACGGAAGAGAAGCTGCCGTGGTTGGCGAACTGGTTGCCGAACAGAACCGGGTGGCCCGGCGAGTTCAGGCGGACCGGCACGCCACCCGGTTCATACGTTTGGCCCGCCGGGTCGTAGGGGATCTGCGACTGTGGCAGGAACCCGCCGTACTGCGGGCCGACCGGGTTCTGGATCGGCGGCACCTGGCCGAACGTGTTCAGCCCGCCCGTCGGCAGGCCGGGCCGCACGCCGTAGTAGTAGTTCGTCGCCGGATTCGCCCCACGGTTCAGGTTCAAGTACGGGCTGAGCGGTTGGTTCGCCCGGTTGTACGGGTTCGGCCCGTAGTTCTGGTATCCCCCGCCACCGTACCCTCCCCCTTGCGGGTAGCCGTACTGGGCCGCCGCTGGCGACGCGAACAGGAGTAGGGCAGCAAAGCTGGCGTATCGCATGTCTGTTCCCGGCGATGAAGGGGCGAATCACCCCTTCATCCTAACTCAGTTCCCGTTGAACCCGGTCCCGCGGCCGGAAATCTGGTTGGTCGTGTTCGTTCCCAGCAGCACCACGCCGAACAGTCGTTCGATCGGCGAGATGATTCGGGCCAGTTGCGTGTCGAGACGGATCAGCTTCTGCGACTTCACGTAGACGCGGTCGCCGGGCATGATCTGGTAGTTCGTGCTGACGACGCCGTGCTGCGTGATCGCGACCCAGTCCACCGGCAGAATCTGCTCCGGTTGGCCGGCGTGCGGGGTGCGGCGGGCCACCCAGATTTGCTGCTTCGACGCCACCGCCGGCAGGCCGCCGATGTTCGCCAGGGCGTCGAAGACGGTCTCGCTGCCGGTGATCGGGAACGCCACGACCTGTTCGCCGTAGCCACCGCCGTCGGTGACGACGTAGTACCGCTTGCTGTTGTACTGGAGCACGTCCAGCACCACGCGGATGGTTTCCTTCTTGAATCCGCCGGCCCCGGGCTTGGTCGGGTCTTCCTGCTGCGAGATGTGTTCGCGAACGGCCTCGGCCGCCTGTTGCAACGTCAACCCGGCGACGGGCACGGACCCCCAGATGCCCAGGAAAACCGAACCGTCCGGCCGCACCGCGAACTGCCCCGACACCGGCTGCACCGGCAGGCTGTACGCCTTGTACTCCTTCGACTTGCTGTCCTTCTTGCCCGCCTTGTCGGCGGCGGCCGCCGCTTCCGGGTCTTCCAGGATCGCCACGACTTCGATCATCAGTTGGTCGGGCGGCTCGATAACATACGGCGGCAGCGTGACTTTCGTGAGTTCACCGGGCACGACGCCGGGCGGAATGGGCGGCAAGTTGTACCCGCCCGGCGGCGTGTGCATACAGCCGGTCGCCGCAATTCCTGCGACCAAAACCAGCAGCCGGAACGATCCTCGGCCCCACCGCATGGGCGTTCCCTCGCGACTCCAGCGGGACTTTCCGCCGTCGTCGAATACTATCGACCGACGGCGGGAGAACTGTTGAGGTTTTTCCAACCGGAACAATCGGAAAAGTCGCCCGCCGGAAAGTGACGGCTTCGAACAGCGTTCTCGAACCTCACCCCGCCCTTTGCCATCCTCGGATCTTTCGGCACATTCGCTCTCGCCTTCCCATCCGCCGCCGCCTACTCTACCTCCCCATCTACGGGTCTGCCGCCCAATTCTTCGGCGTCGGCCCGTGTGGTCACCTTCTCTCCGGAGTGATCCGCATGACATCCGCCGTCCGACGCGGGGCCGTTCCGCTTCTCGCGTTGATCGCCCTTTGCCTCTCCCCCATCGCCGCCGTCGCGGGTGAAGCGTCCCTCGTGCTGCCCGACTTGAACGGTGCCGAGTTCCTCGGCGGGGTCGGCGGCAAGACGCTACTCTACAGCGGCCTCGTCGTCTCGGCGGCCGGCCTGTTCTTCGGCCTGATGATGTATTCGCAGTTGAAGAACATGCCCGTTCACAAGTCGATGCTCGACGTGAGCGAGTTGATCTACGAGACGTGCAAGACGTACCTCTTCACGCAGGGCAAGTTCCTCCTCCTGCTCTGGCTGTTCATCGGCAGCATCATCGCCGTGTACTTCGGCTCGCTCGCCGAGTTCGGCAAGGACGCGGCGGGGAAGCCCCTGCACGGCTTCCCCGCCGACCGCGTCGCGATCATTCTCGCGTTCAGCGTCATCGGCATCCTCGGCAGTTACGGCGTGGCGTGGTTCGGCATCCGCGTGAACACCTTTGCCAACAGCCGCACCGCGTTCGCCGCCCTCACCGGCAAGGCGTACCCGTGCTACGCCATCCCGCTGAAGGCCGGCATCAGCATCGGCATGCTGCTCATCTCCGTCGAGTTGCTGCTCATGCTCATCATCCTCATGTTCATCCCCGGCGAACTCGCGGGGCCGTGCTTCATCGGCTTCGCCATCGGCGAGTCTCTCGGCGCGGCGGCCCTCCGCGTGGCCGGCGGCATCTTCACGAAGATCGCCGACATCGGGGCCGACCTGATGAAGATCGTGTTCAAGATCAAGGAAGACGACGCCCGCAACCCCGGGGTGATCGCCGACTGCACCGGCGACAACGCCGGCGACAGCGTCGGCCCGAGCGCCGACGGCTTCGAAACCTACGGCGTCACCGGCGTCGCCCTCATCACGTTCATCCTGCTCGCGGTGCCGCCGCAGACAGTGCAGGTGCAACTGCTCGTCTGGATTTTCATGATGCGGGTGATGATGGTGATCGCCTCCGGCGTGTCGTACTTCATCAACGAGGCGATGGCGAAAGCGAAGTACCAGGACAAGACCGACTTCAACTACGAAGCCCCGCTGACCGTGCTCGTCTGGTTGACCTCGATCGTGTCGGTGGTGGCGACTTACGCCGTGAGCTATCTGCTCATTCCGGCGGTCTTCAAGGACGAATCGGTCTGGTGGAAGCTCTCGACGATCATCACCTGCGGCACCCTGGCCGGGGCGATCATCCCGGAACTGGTGAAGGTGTTCACCTCGACCGAGTCGAAGCACGTCCGCGAGGTCGTCGTGTCGTCGCAGCAGGGCGGGGCGTCGCTGAACATCCTCTCCGGCCTCGTCGCGGGGAACTTCAGCGCCTACTGGCTCGGCCTCGTCCTCGTGTTCCTGATGGGCGTGTCGTACTTCATCAGCCTGATGCTGCCGACCGGCATGGTCATCCCGATGGCGGCCCCGGTGTTCGCGTTCGGCCTCGTCGCGTTCGGCTTCCTCGGCATGGGGCCGGTGACGATCGCCGTGGACAGCTACGGCCCGGTGACGGACAACGCCCAGAGCGTGTACGAACTCTCGACGATCGAAGAGATTCCGAACATCAAGGAAGACATCCAGCGCGACTACGGCTTCGCACCGAACTTCCACGTGGCGAAGGACAACCTGGAGAAGAACGACGGGGCCGGCAACACGTTCAAGGCAACAGCGAAGCCGGTACTGATCGGCACGGCCGTCGTCGGGGCGGCTACGATGATCTTCAGCATCGTCATGAGCCTGACCAACGGCTTGACGACCGACTTGAACAAGCTGTCGATCCTGCACCCGCCGTTCCTGCTCGGCCTCATCACCGGCGGGGCGATCATTTACTGGTTCACCGGGGCGAGTATGCAGGCCGTCACCACCGGAGCGTACCGGGCGGTGGAGTTCATCAAGGCGAACATCCGCCTCGACGACACGGTGAAGAAGGCGAGTACCGAGGACAGCAAGAAGGTGGTCGAGATCTGTACGAAGTACGCGCAGGCCGGGATGTTCAACATCTTCCTGACGGTGTTCTTCGCCACGCTCGGCTTCGCGTTCGTGGAGAGTTGGTTCTTCATCGGCTACCTCATCAGCATCGCGATCTTCGGCCTCTATCAAGCGATCTTCATGGCCAACGCCGGCGGGGCGTGGGACAACGCGAAGAAGATCGTGGAAACCGAGATGAAGGCGAAGGGCACGCCGTTGCACGACGCCTGCGTGGTCGGCGACACCGTCGGCGACCCGTTCAAAGACACGAGTTCCGTGGCCCTGAACCCGATCATCAAGTTCACGACGCTCTTCGGCCTACTCGCGGTAGAACTCGCCGTGGAGTTGCGGAAGAAGGAGTCGAACGCCGACTTGGCGTTGGGGCTGACGGTCGCGTTCCTGGTGATCTCGATGTTCTTCGTCCACCGCAGCTTCTACGGCATGCGGATCGGCGGCCGCGTCGAACAAGAGAAGAAGTGAGCCCCCGTTCAGGGCGGTTTTCATCCCCGCGTGGCAGGCCAACGGCCGGCCCGCCACGCGGGACAATTCGGTTTTATTGAGGCTTCCGCAATCTCGCCCAGTAGCCGCCGTCGCCGGGTTGGCCGGGGATCGCGGCGTGGTCCGCTTCCAGCGTCAGGCCGGGGATCGCCCGCCGCACGGCGTTCACGACGCCGGTGTTCTCGTCCGGCTCGATGCTGCACGTCGAGTACACAATCACGCCGCCGGGCCGGACTTGTTCGATCGCTTGCAGCAGAAGCCGCGTTTGCAGGCGGATGAGATGTTCGAACTCGGTCGGCTTAATCCGCCAGCGGACTTCCGGCCGCCGGCCCAACACGCCGGTGTTGCTGCACGGCACGTCTAGTAGTGCGGCGTGGAAGGGACCGGCCGGCGGGTCGGAGTTCTCGCCGAGTAGTTTCGTTTCGACGATCGTGACGCCGAGCCGCTGACAGAGCGATGTCACCGTGTCGAGCCGCTTCTGCTCCACGTCGCAGGCGACGATGGTGCCGCGGTTGTGCATCAGTTCCGCGAGGTGCGTCGTCTTCCCGCCGGGGGCGGCGCACAGGTCGAGGACGCGCATCCCCGGCGACGGGTTCAGGGCCGTCGCCACGGCCATCGCGGACACGTCTTGAATCGCGAAATCGCCCTCGGCGTAGCCGGGCAGATCACGGACGGGCACGTGGTCGAGCAACTTCAGCGATTGCGGGTGATCGCCCACTTCCGCGGCAATCGTCGCGGCCGACAGGCGGAGGCGGTACGTCTCGCGGTCGGTCTTCAACTTGTTCACGCGCAGCCACAGCGGCGGCGGTTGATTGAACCAGAAGCCGAGACGGAGGCACTTGTGCCACTCGTACCGGGGCAGCCAGCGGTCGGCCAGCCACCGCGGCCACGAGAACGCGGCGGCGAGGTACGCGGCCTCGTCCCGTTCCGGGTCCGGCAGCACCGGCTTTGCGAGTTTGCGGTAGTTGTTCTCGAACGGCAGCGTGTCGGAGTACGGGTAATCCACGAACTCGTCGGTCACGAGTTCACTGACCCGTCGCAGGACGCCGTTGACGAAGCCCTTCGCCTGCGGGCTGCCGACGTAGGTTGCGAGGTCCACCGACTCGTGGACGGCCGCGTGCTTGGGGATGTGCGACAGCAGTGCCATCTGGAACGTGCCGAGGTGCAGCACGTCCCACACCCGTTCCTGGACGGCGTGCGTCGGCGTGCGGACGAAAGGCTTCAGCAGAGCGTCCAGGGTCGCACGCCGGCGCACCACGCCCATCACGAGTTGTACGGCCAGCCGGCGGTCTTGCGGCGAGAGACGGGCGGCTTGCTCGTCCACGAGTTCGGAAGCGTACCGCTTCTGGGTGCGGGCGAGGTTCAACACGTCGACGGCGACTTGGCGAGCGGTGGTCATGGGGGAATTCTAGAACCCGGCGCGACAAGAATCGGGCAAACCGGGCTTGAGTCGCGGGGCCAGTCAAGCCGCCCACCGCACGGGCACGGCGGTCGGTTTCAGCCCCAGTACTTGGCGGTAGACGGCCAGCGTTTCGGTCGCGGCTCGCTTCCAGGTGAACTGCCGGGCGTGGGCCGTGCCGCCGCGGCGCAGTTCGGCCTCGAAGTCGCGGTCGGTCGCGGTCCGGTGCAGCACCTCACGCCACGAGGCCACGTCGGTCGTTTCCACGAACGCGGCGTGACGGCCGACGACTTCGCGCACAGCGGCAGACGAGTTCGACGCGATCACGCCACCGCCGCAGGCGAGCATTTCCACCGGCGGAAGGCCGAAACCTTCGTAGTGCGACGGGAACAGCAGGGCGGTCGCCCCGCCGTAGATCGCGGGCAGGTCAGCGGCACTAACATAGCCGAGGCGGATCACGCCGGCCGGGTGCGCGGCCAGGAACTCACGTTCCGGCTCCGACTTCCAGCCCCACGGCCCGGCGAGGACCAGCGGGCAGCTTTCGCGCACGTTCGCGGGCAGGTCGGCGAACGCCTTGAGCACAGTGAGGATGTTTTTCCGTGGTTCGATCGTGCCGACGCACAGGAAATACCGTGGCGGCAGTTTCAGGCGCTCGCGGGCGACTTCCAATTCCTGCGGCGGCAGTGGGCGGAACTCGTCGCCGACGCCGATCCAGACGGGCGTGATCTTGTTCGGCTTCACGCCGAGGTGGTCGATCAACTCGCGGCGGACTTCGTGCGTCAACGTCAGGATGTGTTCCGCCCGCCGCAGTGCCGGGCCGAAGTGCCGTTCGTGATGGCGGACGCGGTCGGCCGGGTGCCATTCGGGGTGGAGCAGCACCGACAGGTCGTGGGCCGAGACGACGGTCGGCAGGCCGGTCGCGAACGGGATGAAGTTCGGTTCGTGGTAGAGTTGGTAGCCGAGCGCGCGGCAGTGCCGGGCGAAGTGAATCTCCACGGCCGTTTTGCCGAGGTGCTTCAGCAAACCCTTGAACGCCGGCACGAGCGATCCCATCCGGCCCGGCTTCCCGGACCCGCCCCCGCCGTTGGCGAGGCTGAGGCAGCGGCGGATGACGCGAGCGCGCGAGTCGCCGGGGTAGAGCGCGACTTCGTCGCCCATCTCGGCGTGCAGCCGGGCGACGTAGTGCCCGATGCCGGTCTTCGGCTTCAGGGCGGCGAGTCCGTTCATCACCACGCGCATCAAGTCATTCTCCGGCGGTGTTCTCAATCGCCACGGTTGAGGGCGGCCGCGATCTTCGGGTAAAGGGCTTCCAGGCTCGCACCGACCGACTCGGGGACTCGCCGCTTTTCTTCCGGCTTGCTCGCGACCGGCTGCTTCGCCATCGCGGGGGCCTTGTCTAGCAGTTCGAGCATCTGCGTCGCGTCCAAATACCCCGTGTGCCGGCCTACGACTTTGCCGTCCGCCGTCGCGACGATGATCGTCGGGTAAGCGGTGACCTCCAGGGCGGCCGTCAGTTTTCGCTCTGCGTGGCCGTCGAGTTTCACCGCGATGAACCGCTCGCCCAACCGCTTGACGACGGCTGGGTCACGGAAAGTCGTGGCGTCGAGCTTGCGACAGAACACGCACGACTCGGTCCCGAAGTCGAGCAAGAGGGCCTTCCCGGTCTCGGCCGCTTCCTTCCGGGCCGCTTTGTAGTCGTCCCGCCACTGAATGTCCTGGGCACCCACCGGCCGGGCGAGGAGGAACACGAGGGTCAGGATTAGGAGCAGCATTCGCGGCATGGGGGGCCTCACGTCGGGGCGGGTAGCATCCCAACTCGGCCCGCCGGGGTCAACCCGGACCGGGTGGCGACTCCCCGCCAACACAACGGCGAGCGTCACGCGGCCGAAAGCGCCGACGCGAGCGGGCAGGTGGCGGCCGCCGGTTCGCCGCGGCGGTAGCGGCCCAGGAGTTCGACCGACCGCCGGGCGAGCATCCGCCGGACTTCCCGCCGCTTGCCCTTCACGCGGGCGATGGTCATGCCGTCGTAGCCGGTCGTCTGGTGCCGCATCCACGCGATCACTGCGGCCTCGGCTCGCTGCTCGACGGGGATGCGCTTCGTCCGGGCGACGGTGCCGCTGCCGACGGGCGTGGCGTGGGCGGTCACGGCGTGGGCGATCTGCCCCGCGAGGTTCGCGTGCGTCGGGTGGAACGCCAGGAACGCGACGACGGCCCCGTGGAAGTCCTCGACGTACTCGGCCTGGGCCCGCTCCCGGCGCTGGGCGTCTGCCGCCTTCTTCTTCGCGAAGCCTTCCGTCGCTCGTTCTGCGTCAAGGTCGGCCCGGATGCGCTCGATCGTCTCTCGGGCCGCCCAGACGCCGCGGGAGAAGACCTTTCGCCCCTTCTTCTCGGCCACGACCCAGTGGTCCCCGGCCGCCTTGACGCGGCGGGTCAGGCCGGCATCGCCGGGCGGCAGCAGAACCCAGCCGGCCGGGGCGGTCAGCACTTTGCCGTCGGCGGCCCGCACGCTGTTCGGCGTCGGCCCGGGGGTGAAAGTGGTGTCACTCATGGCGCGTTCCTTCGCGATGGTGGAATCCGTTCTCTACCAGATTATCGCGCATTCGGATTCGGCGAACTCTTTCTGCCCCGATACTCGCAAGATCATCCCCAGGAGAAGACGATAGGGGGTTACACCACCTTCTGCCGTCGGAGTGTGGTGTGCCCGGCTGGTACCTCTGCCCGACCCCAGCCGGTTGGTTTGAGGAGGGTTTACCGGACCACTTGTCATGGGTCGGCTTCGGCATTCGCCGGTCTTGTGGCACGCCGCGATTCTGTACGTCCTCTTCGTCGTTCCAGCGGCGATCGGCCAAGACCCCGGAGCGATGATCCCGGAAGTCAGCGCTGGGCCGCTCGAACCCGCAGCGAAGCCCCCGCCCCCGCCCGCAAAGGCACCGCCCAACCCGTACCACGACCCCTTCTACAAGAACGATTTCCGATATCTCGACGACCCGAATTTCGTGTCGCGCGACCCCTTCGATGTACTCAAACGGCTCGTGCCGGTGCCCGGGACCATCCTCGACCTCGGCGGCGAGTATAGTCTCCGGCTTCACAACGAGTACAACCTGCGGCTGAACAACCGTGGGAACGATTTTCTGCTGACGCGAACGCGGCTCTACGCCGACCTGCACTGCGGCGAATGGTTCCGGGTCTACGCCGAGGCGGTCGATTCGACGAGTTCGTTCGAACGACTCCCGCCGCGGTTGGGCGAGGAAAATCGGTGGGACTCGAACAACCTGTTCGGCGACCTCCGGGCGTGGCAAGATAGCAACGGCGGAACGCTGACGGCCCGGGTCGGGCGGCAGGAACTCGACTACGGGAACCAACGGCTGATCGCGTCCGCCCCGTGGACCAACACCCGCATCACCTACGACGGGGCCAGGGCGTTGTTGGCGAGCAAGACCTGGGACGTGGACGCCTTCTGGACGCGATTGGTCCCGCTAGCCCAGCACATCAACAACGACCACGACTTCGACCAGTCCGACCCAAAGCAGCAGTTGACCGGGCTGTACGCCACCCGGCACGACCGGCCGAACGAGACGATCGACGCCTACTTCCTGCGGCTCGAAAATCGCAACCCCGTGGCCCGCGGCGGGGACGGTGTGGTGGGCGGGTTCGACGCGAACACGGTCGGCGGCCGGTGGAAGGGCCGCCGCGACGCCTGGCTGTGGGAGGCCGAAGGCGCGTACCAGTTCGGCGCGTACGGCCACGACCGGCAGTCGGCGGGGTTCTACGTCGTCGGCGTCGGCCGCCAGTTCGACGCGGTGCCGACGACCCCGACCCTCTGGGCGTACTACGACTGGGCGTCGGGTGACGCCGACCCGACGGACCGCCGCCGCGGCACGTTCAACCAACTCCTTCCGCAGACGCACATCTTCCTCGGGCTGGGGGACATCGTCGGCCGGCAGAACCTGCGGGACGTGAACTTCCAACTCACCGCCCGGCCGGACCCGCACGTCACCCTGATCGCCGAATTGCACCTGTTCTGGTTGCAACAGGCCCGCGACTCGCTGTACAACAATGCTGGGGTGCCCGTCCGGACCGATTCGACGGGGCGGGCGGGGAGCCGCGTGGGGCAGGAAGCCGATTTCACGGCCCAGGTGCGACTGAACCAGCACGCGAACCTGCTGGTCAGTTACGGGCACTTCTTCCCCGGTCCGTTCCTGAGCCAGACCGGGGGCAGTCGCCCCGCGGACTTCCTGTACACCTGGCTCACGTTCAAGTTCTAGTCGCCGAACGACCCCACTTTCTCCCCACAGGTCGATCCCGTGTACGACCCCCTTCCCCCCCGGTGGATCAGGCGCTACCGGATCGTTTCCCGGGCCGCCAGTCTCACGGCCGTGGCCGTGAGTGTCATCGTCCTGCTCGGCTGGACGTTCAACGTCGACGCTCTCAAGACGGTGTTTTTGGGTAAGATCGCGATGAACCCGGGTGGCACGGCCCTCGGGTTTCTGCTCGCCGGCACTTCTCTCGGGTTGCTCTGCACGGGCCGGCCGGCGGGGGCCCGCCACCGGATGGCAATTCTTTGCGCGGCGGGGGCGTTGGTATTGGGGGCCTTCCGCCTCGTGGGCTACAGCTTCGGGTGGGACTTCGGCCCGGACCGGATCCTCTTCGCCGAGCGGTTGGCGGCCTACGACATCCCGAACCGGATGGCCCCGAACACGGCTGTCGGCCTGGTAATCATCGGCCTGGCCCTGCTGCTCCTGGACGTACAGAACGACCGCCGGTTCCGGCCGGCCCAACCGCTCGCCCTGGCGGTCGCGCTGATCGCGCTACTGGTCCTCATCGGCTACGCCTACAGTGCCGCCGGTCTGACCGGCGTTCAGTCGTTCATCCCGATGGCCTGGATCACGGCGATTGTCTTCGCCGCCCTCAGTGTGGGCGTCCTGTCCGCCCGCCCGGACACGGGCCTGATGGCGGTCGTCACCGCCGGCGGCGCGGGCGGGATCATGGCCCGGCGGTTGCTGCCCGCCGCCGTTCTGGTGCCGGCCGGCCTGGGGTGGGTCCGCCTGTTCGCCGAGGATCAGGCCCTCATCGAACCGGTCACCGGCCTATCACTGTTCGTCTTGTCGAACATCGTGGTCTTCTCGTCGCTCATCTGGTGGAGCGCGGCGTCGCTGAACCGCAGCGATGCCGCGCTGCAACGGGCGAAGGCGGGGGCCGAGGCGGCGAACACGGCCAAGGGCGAGTTCCTGGCGAACATGAGCCACGAAATCCGCACGCCGATGAACGGCATCATCGGCATGACCGAGTTGGCCCTCGACACCGACCTCAACCCCGACCAGCGGGAGTTCATGACGACCGTGAAGATGTCAGCCCACGCCCTCCTCTCGCTGCTCAACGACATCCTCGACTTCTCCAAGATCGAGTCGGGCAAGCTCGAACTCGACCCCGTCCCGTTCGGCCTCCGAGACGCCCTCGGCGACACGATGAAGACGCTCGCCCACCGGGCGGCCACGAAGGGGCTGGAACTCGCCTGCCGCGTGGAACCGGACGTGCCCGACCGCCTCGTCGGCGACGCCGGGCGGGTCCGGCAGATCGTGGTCAACCTCGTCGGCAACGCCATCAAGTTCACCGAGCGGGGCGAGGTCGTCGTGAGCGTCGGGGTGGTGTGGCGGAGCGCAACCGAGGCCGTCCTCCAGTTCTCCGTCCGCGACACTGGCATCGGCATCCCCGCCGAAAAGCTCGGCCGCCTCTTCAAGGCGTTCTCCCAGGCCGACACGTCCACCACCCGCAAGTACGGCGGCACCGGGCTGGGCCTCGCGATTTCCCAGCGGTTGGCCGAGATGACCGGCGGCCGCACGTGGGTCGAGAGTACCGTCGGCGAGGGGAGCACGTTCCACTTCACCACCCGCTTGGGCCTGCAAACGGGTCCGGCCCCGGCCCCGGTCACCTCCACCGTCGCCCTGAAAGACCTGCCCGTGCTGGTCGTGGACGATAACGCCACAAACCGCCGCATCCTCCAGGAACTCTTGACCATCTGGGGGATGAAGCCGACCGTCGTGGACGGCGGCGCGGCCGCCCTGAACACGCTCCGCCACGCCGCCGAGGTCGGCGAGACGTTCGCGATCGTGCTGCTCGACTACATGATGCCGGGGATGGACGGCTTCACGCTGGCGGGGGAGATCAAGCAGCACCCGGAGTTGACCCACGCCAGCCTGGTCATGCTGTCGTCCGCGACCGGCCCCCGGGAGCGCGACCGCTGCCGCGAAGTGGGGATCGCGGCGTACTTGTCGAAGCCGATCAAGCAGTCCGAACTGCTGGACGCGCTGGTGACGAGCCTGGGCGGCGTGCCGGCCGACCCGCCCACCCCCAACCCGGCCCCGGCCCGCACGAGCGGCCGGCATCTCCGCATCCTGCTGGCCGAGGACAACGCGGTGAACCAGACGCTGGCCGTGCGGGTGCTGAAGAAGTGGGGCCATACGGTCGTGGTGGCCAACAACGGCCGCGAGGCCGTCGACGCCCTGTTCGGCGAGGGGGCGGCCTTCGACGTGGTGCTGATGGACGTGCAGATGCCGGAGATGGACGGGTTCGAGGCGACCGCCGCCATCCGCGACCGCGAACGGACGACCGGCACCCACATGCCGGTCGTCGCCATGACGGCGCACGCCATGAAGGGCGACCGGGAGCGGTGCCTGGAGGCGGGCATGGACGGGTATGTGACCAAGCCGCTACGGCCGGAGGAACTGTTCGCCACCCTCGAAGGTCTGGACACCGGGATCGCGATTCCCGCGCCCCCGGCCTACGACACGGTGGGCGCGCTCGAACGGACCGGCGGGGACAAGGACTTGCTGAAGGAGTTGGCCGGGCTGTTCCTGGACGAAGTTCCGACGCTGATGGGGCAGATCAATGAGGGCATCGCGAATCGGGACGGGCCGGGACTCCGCATGGCGGCCCACACACTGAAGGGGTCGGCCGGGACGTTCGCCGCCGCGGAGACGTGCGACGCCGCATGGCGGCTGGAGCAGGCCGGGCGGGACGAGGTCTGGGCCGACACCGCGGCCGCGTGGGTGGCGCTGGAGGCGGCCGTCGGGCGGTTGGTCCCGGCCCTGCAAGAACTGACCGGCACCGCCGAGGCTACGCCGGCGGGCCGCCCCGATAGCCGAAATAGCCCCGGGCCTTGATGACCGCCGCGACGCCGGGCGGGACCATCTCTTCCCACGCCGGGTCGCTGGCCGCGATCTTCCGCAACACGTCGGGCGTGAAGATCGACAGGCAGCGGTCGTCGAAGTTGTTCAACTGCTCGATGCACCGGCTATCTACCAGGTACCCGTACAGCTTGCGGAGCTTCGGCGAGACTTCCAGGTTCTGAACCGCCGTCAGGTCGCCGGTGGCCGGGTCCAACAGCGGGTAGATGTAGAGCTTCAGGTCGTTCTTGAACAACCGACCGAACGACTCCAGGATGCCGCCTTCCAGTTGCGTGTAGAACTTCTCGTCGAACATCTCGCGGAGGGTGGGCAGGCCCATCACGATGCCGATCTGCTTCTTCGTGTACCGGGCGAGGTACGCGGCCAGCCGGTAGTACTCGAAGTAGTTGGAGATGAGCACCGTCATCCCCTCGGCGGCCAGCAGGTCGGCCCGCGCGAGGAAGTCTTGGTAGTCCAGTTCGCCGGCCACCATGAGGCTGTGCATGGTGAGTTCCATGAGCTGCACGACCGCCTCGCCGCGGACGGCCGGCTCTTGCAGGAACTGCTCGCGGGCGCAGCGGTGCATGTCGAGGTGGACCCGCGTGACCGGGCGGAAGCTGCCGCGTTCGACCAGGATCGGCTTCTTGTACAGCACTTCCGAGGGCTGAAGGACCGTGCCGTCGGCCGCGAACATGGCCGCGTTGCTGAGCCCGAGTTGCACGAGCTTCAGGCTCATGACGCGGTTGTCCACGGCCCGGAACGCGGCCCCCGAGAACTCGACCATGTCGATTTCGAGCCGCTGCACGGTGAGGCTGTCGAGCAGCGAGTCGAGGAGGTGTTCCGGCTCGTGGTGGTGGAAGAACGCGCCGTACAGGAGGTTCACGCCGACGATGCCGAGCGCCTCTTGCTGTTGAGCGTTCTCGGCGTCGAGCATCCGCACGTGGATGAGCACCTGGCTGGCCGCGGCCCGGGGGTGGGCCTGGAACTTGACGCCCAGCCAGCCGTGGCACTCGTTCGTGCCCTTGTAGTTGCGGGCCGACACGGTGTCGGCGAAGGCGAAGAACGCCGTCGTCGCCCCGCGGGCGGCGTCGAGCGGGCGGACGGTGCCCTCGAACTCGAAATCGAGCATGCTCTGCAACCGTGCCCGACAGACGTACCGCTCGCACGTGCCGTAGTACGTGTCGCTGATCGTCATGTCGTAGGCGGAGATGCTCTTGGCAATGGTCCCGGCCGCCCCGCCGACCTGGAAGAACCAGCGGACGACTTCCTGCCCCGCGCCGATTTCGGCGAACGCGCCGTACCGGCCGCGGTCGATGTTGATTCGCAGCGCCTTCTCGCGGGGGTCCGGCTTACCGTTCGGCGTGTCGGCCGTGGGCGTCGGCATCTCATCCTCCGGGGCGGTCGGCGGCCTTTTGCAGCGACTCCTGGGCCGCCCGCAGTTCGCGGTTCTGCTCCGCGAGGGCCTGCTCCAGTTTGACGATTCGCTCGCCCGCCCGCAGGCGGACTCGCAGCTCTTCCGCGAGGAACGGCTTGCCCACGAAGTCGTCGGCCCCGGCGTCCATCCCCTCGACGAGATCTTCCTTCTGCGACCGCGACGTGAGCAGGATGGCGTAGACGTAGTTCGGCCGGGTGCTGGCCCGGATGCGGCGGATCAGTTCCCGCCCGTCCATCTCGGGCATCATCCAATCGCTAATGACGATGGAGAAGTCGCCCTGTTCGAACCGCTGCCAGGCGTCCGCGCCGTTCACGGCCACGGTAACCTCGTACCCCCACTTCTGTAAGTAACTCTGTAACAACCGGCGGGAGACGGGGTCGTCGTCCGCGATCAGGATTTTCATGGGCGATCTCCAGGCGGTCCGCCGACGGACCGTCAGATATTCTACACGCCTCGACCAACCAACGCGGACTTACCCCGCGGCCAGCGCCGCCAGCGCGTCCATCCCCGGCAGGAAGAAGTACGCCCCGCCGACGACGTTCACGAACCGCGTCACGCCGTGGACCCGCTCGCGGAACGGGTCGGCCGGCACGGTGAACGTGGTTTCCTTGGCCGACTGAAACGTGACGGGATCGACGATCCGGCTCGGGTCGCCGATCAGCGGGTCGGTCTCCTGGTAGAGCGAACCGAAGACCGGGTTGTGAACCCACGTGTGCATGATGAATTCGAACTGCCGGTCGATGTTCGCGTTCAGGGCCATGAACAGCAGGCCGCGCTTCTGGCCGTCGGGCTGGTACTTGTCAGCCGCGCGGGGGCCGTAATTGCGGCCGCGCCGCAACACGCGGTGCCGTTGGGCGACCAGGAGCGAAGTCTTCGGGTCGTCGGCCAACTGCATCCCCCGCGGGTTCGACCGGCGGACGTGCGACCCCACCGGCATGCCGTGGCCGAGCGGGTCGTCGGTCAGGTCGAACGTGTCGTCGTCCGGCACGAGCGAGAGCGGGTCGGCGGTCTGGCCGGGGCGGACCCGTGCGCCGCTCGGCCACCGGCCGACGATCTTGGCCGCCAGCCACTCCGCCCGGTCGCGACTGCCGGCCCGCGCGGCGAGGAAGTTCCAGAACGCGCTCACGTCCTGCTCGAACTGGCGAAACACGACGTAGCTGCCGTTCGTACCGAACGGCTTCTTCGCCGGGCCGATGAGAAGTTTCTCCCGACCAGGGATCAGGTTCTCGTTCCCGTAGGCGTTCGCGTAGCCGAACACGAACTCGCCGGCCGGCACGGCTTGCGGGTCGCTGCGCGTTTTCTCGTCGTCATCTGGAACGACGGGGACGGGTTGCGAGATGCCGTCGGCGAAGCCGAAGTGCTCGCGGGAGGCGCCCTCCAGCGGCGTCGTGGCGATCGGGGCCACGACCTGCGTTAGCCCGTGGGCCAGGTATTTCGCTCCTTCTCCCACTTCCAGCGTCGCGAGGCGGGCCACATCCGGCGCGAAGAGTAACAGAAGCA
The DNA here is from genome assembly GCF_008254045.1 of Limnoglobus roseus. GTDB lineage: Bacteria > Planctomycetota > Planctomycetia > Gemmatales > Gemmataceae > Limnoglobus > Limnoglobus roseus. Next base: position 246,430 of record NZ_CP042425.1, read on the forward strand.
CATCGACCGGGTGCGCGGCATTCCCCCACGCCCACTGATCGGGGGCCGACGGGCCGAAGTCGGCGAGGATGCGGGTGCGCCGCTCCGAGGTCATACCCTCCTGGAACGCCAGCTCGAAGGTTTCGAGGGCCTCCGCCGTCAGACCCAGCTTCGCCAACCCGTCGTGGGAGAAGGCGACGTTGAGGCAAAAGTTCTGTTCCTCGGCCGGCTTCGGGGCGTCGTCCGGCACACCCCGCGTCACCCGCGGGAGGAGGTCGGCCAGCCACGCCTTCGCCGCGGCGGGGTCGGCGATCCGCAGCAGGTGGTACGACGCCACGACCATCCGCTTGCCGTAGCCGCTGAAGACGAGGCCCTGAATGTCGCCGTGGTCCCAGTTCGCGTTCATCGTGCCCCGTGTCGGTTAAAGGCGTTGGAGCCAGCGGGCCGCGTCGGTCAGTTCGCCGGAGAGGCCGAGCCGGAACTCGCGGTTGTTGGCGATGTGCTTCATGGACAGGTGCGGGTACGCGCTGAACCAGAGCAGGTCCGTCCGCTGGCTCAAGCGGGCGTAGTTCTTGAACCACTGTTCGTCCCGCGACCCGCCGCGGAGGAACAGCCAATCGGTGTGGGGGAAGCCCTGCCGCGCGGCGAGTTGCGTGTTGCTCCACACTGCGGTCAGGCCGTTGCTCGCCCGGTCCACGAACTCGCCGAGGTAGTTTTCCCAACTGCCGTCGTAGTTGCTCAGGAACAGCAGCCGCGGCGTCTGGCCGGGCGGCGCGAGGACCACCCACCGGGCGAAGTGAATCGTGACGATGCCGCTCAGGTCGCCCCGCGTGGCGACGAACCGGGCGAGCAGGTTGATCGCCACCAGCACCGCCCGGAGGGTGAGCAACCGCAGCCACCCGGCCTTCACGTTCGTGATGCTCACGAGGTGGTTCTGCAACTGCGTGTCCTCGTGGCCCTGCAACTTCTGAATGGCGCTCAGCGGGATGACGACGCGGTTCTGCGGGTCGGTCTCCTCCCGGCCACGCAACCACACGACGTAGGACAGGGCGACGAAGATGAGGCCGACCACCACCACGGCCACGGCCACCGCGAGCGCCTTCGGGCCGTCGAACGCCGCGAGTCCCCAGCCGTAGCCGATCAGCCCGATGACGATGCCGGCGAGGGCGGCGTAGAGGACGTTCATGCCGAACTGCACCCGCCACAGCGTCGGCACGAGTTGGTCCACCCACGCGAGGCCCGGCTGCGACCGGACGAACGCCTGAAGCTCTGCCCGGCAGGCGTCGGCCGTGGGCTTCTGATACTTCGCCCGGTTCTGATCGAGTTCGGCTTCGACCAACACACGGAGTGCTTGATCGCGTTCGATCTGCTCGCGCGTGGCCCCCGGTTGGCCGACGTACAGGGCCGCCGCCCCGTAGTCGTTCTCGGCCAGGAAGTCGGCCACCGCGCGGGGCGATGTGGTTGGGCCGGGGAAGCCGTCTGCCCCCTCGTACACGGCGTTCAGGAAGTCCCGGTCGCGGGTCGCCAGGTCTTCCAGAAAGCTCAGGGCGGGGCCGTCGATGTTCCCCTCGAAGACGAGCGTGCCGTCCCCCTGTTCGCCGCGCTCGATCAGGATGAACGAACAGAAATGCAGCCGCGTGTACGGCGAGAACCGCCCCCGGACGCCGAGAAGGTTCGCGCCCAACGGCCCGAGGTACTGCTTCAACGCCGGGACGGCCCGGCCCCGGATTTCCGTGACGATGGAGAACGGCGACTGCGCGTGGGCAGGCGGCTCGTATAGCCCGCCGGCCAGGAATTGCAACAGGTTCTCGACGACCGCGTACACGAACCACAGCACGGCCGCGAGTTCCGGGCGGCCCGCCGCATCAGCAGCGATCCACACCGCCCCGCCGCCGCTCGCGGCCAGCGTCGAGAGGACGGTGATCGGGTTCCACAGCGTCGGCTGGAACGACCGGCCCGTGACCGTGCGGACGGCGATGGCGTGCTTCAGGTGGAAGCCGACGATGAGCGCCAACGTCGCGACCGTCAGGCCGACGTGCGGAATCAGGTAGCCCCAGATCAGCCAGAGCAAAACCTTCCCGGCCGCCAGCAGGAACAGCACGAACAAGCAGAACGGAATGCGGCCCGTCCGGCGGGGGTGCGAGGCCGGCGAGACAATCACGAGAACGGCCGTCAACGCCCACCCGACCAGCCCGCCGGCCAACAGCCAGGGCATCCCGGAGATGGAGTCGCCGTGGTCAACTTCGCGCCGCCACAGGACGAACCCGACGGCTTCCGCGAGCGTTCCGAGAACGATGCCGAGAATCATCAGGGGCATGAGCGGCCACCCGGTGGGGAGGTTAGATTCCGAACGTCGAAACACGGGCCGGTACGAATTCCGGCCCCCTCTCCCCCGGCTTTGAGGGGGAGAGGGTTGGGGTGAGGGGGATGCCTTCAGCCCTCGGAAACTCGTCTCACCGGGAGAAAGGTTTACCCCTCACCCCAACCCTCTCCCCCTCAAAGCCGGGGGAGAGGGAGTCGTTCGGTTGGCCAGACCGCGTGTTAGCGTAGCCGTTGGAATTCCAACATTCAATCTTGTTCTTGATTTTGTTGTTCGCCCGCCAGGACGGCTCGCATCCGCTCGCAATCCACGGCCCCTTCCCACCGGGCGACGACCACCGTGGCGACGCCGTTGCCGATGAGGTTCGTGATCGCCCGCGCCTCGGACATGAAGCGGTCGATACCCAACAAGAGCGCCAGCCCCGCGACCGGCACGTCCGGGACGACCGAGAGCGTGGCCGCGAGCGTGATGAACCCGCCGCCCGTGACCGCCGCCGCCCCCTTCGAGGTCAGCAACAGCACGGCGAGGATCGCCAACTGCTGACCGATGCCGAGCGGCACGTTCGTCGCCTGCGCAATGAATACGGCGGCCATCGTCAGGTAGATTGACGTGCCGTCGAGATTGAACGAGTACCCCGTCGGGATGACCAACCCCACGACCGGCTTCGCACAGCCGAGGTTCTCCAACTTCGTCATCATCCGCGGCAGCGCCGCCTCCGAGGAGGACGTTCCCAGGACGATCAGCAGTTCTTCCTTGATGTACCGCAGAAACGCCCCGATGCGGAAGCCGGCGAGGCGGGCGATGGTGCCGAGGACGAGCGCGACGAACAGGACGCACGTCAGGTACACGCACGCCATCAGTTGGCCGAGCGAGACGAGGGTGCCGAGGCCGAACGCGCCGATGGTGAACGCCATCGCCCCGAACGCGCCGATCGGGGCCGCCCGCATGATGAAGCCAATGGCCAAGAACAGAACGTGCGACAGGCGGTCGAGCAAGTCCACGAGGACGTGCCCCGGTTCGCCGTACAGCGACAGGGCCACGCCGAACAGCACGGAGAACACGAGCACCTGGATGATTTCGCCGCCGGCGAACGCCCCGACCGCGGAGTCCGGGATCATGTGCAACAGCAGATCGACTGCCTTCAGCGACTTCGCCTGCGTCTTGTAGCTCTCGACGGCGGAGGCGTCGAGGGTGGCTGGGTCGGCGTTGATCCCCGCCCCCGGCCGCACGACGTTCACCACGACGAGGCCGATGGCCAGCGCGAGTGTCGAGACGACTTCGAAATAGACGAGCGCCTTCAGCCCGACGCGGCCGACCTTCTTCATGTCGCCGACCTTCGCGATGCCGACGACGACGGTCGTGAAGATGATCGGGGCGATCATCATCTTGATGAGCCGGATGAACCCATCGCCGAGCGGCTTCATCGCGGTGCCGGTGGCCGGGAAGAAGTGGCCGACGGCCGCCCCGAGCGCGATGGCGACGAGCACTTGGAAATACAGGTGGGCGTAGAACGGACGGCGGGCCGGCGGGCTGGGCATGACACGCTCGGAAAAGGAGAACCGGGGCCCTGGGGCCATCGCTCCGTTCCAGTCTTACAATTTCCCTTCCTCTCTGGCCCGATGTCGATTCGAAGGATCACCGCATGAGTACGCCGCCCGAACCCCGCAACGTCGCCACGCCATTGAGCAAGAACGGCCACTTGCTGAAGTGGGTCGAGAAGATGGCCCGCCTGACACAGCCGGCCGCGATCCACTGGGTAGACGGCTCGCAAGCGGAGTACGACGCCCTCTGCACACAGATGGTCGCGAGCGGCTCACTCACCAAACTCAACGAGAACCTCTGGCCGGGTTGCTACTACGCCCGGTCCGACGCGGGCGACGTGGCGCGAGTCGAAGACCGCACGTTCATCTGCTCGTACTCCAAGCACGCGGCCGGGCCGACCAACAACTGGGAAGAGCCGTACCAGATGCGGCGGAAGCTGAAGGAGTTGTTCAACGGCTCGATGCGCGGCCGGACGATGTACGTGCTGCCGTTCAGCATGGGGCCGGTCGGCTCGCCGATGTCGCAGATCGGCGTACAGCTCACCGACTCGCCGTATGTGGTCGTCAGCATGCGGATCATGGCCCGAGTCGGGCTGCCGGTGTACGCCGAGATCGACGCCGGTAAGCGGGTGGTGCCGTGCATGCACACGCTGGGGGCACCGCTGTCGCCGGGGCAGAAGGACGTGCCGTGGCCGTGCAACAAGGAGAAGTACATCGTCCACTTCCCCGAGACGCGGGAGATCTGGTCCTACGGGTCCGGGTACGGCGGCAACGCCCTGCTCGGCAAGAAGTGTTTCGCCCTCCGCATCGCGTCGAACATCGCCCGCGACGAGGGCTGGATGGCCGAGCACATGCTCATCCTCGGCGTCGAGAACCCGCAGGGCGAGAAGACGTACGTGAGTGCCGCGTTCCCGTCGGCGTGCGGCAAGACGAACTTCGCCATGCTCATCCCGCCGGCCGGGTTCGAGGGGTGGAAGGTGTGGACCGTCGGCGACGACATCGCCTGGCTGAAGCCGGACGCCGAGAACCGATTGCGGGCCATCAACCCGGAGAGCGGCTTCTTCGGCGTCGCCCCCGGCACGTCGGTGAAGACGAACCCGAACGCGATGGCGGCCCTGTCGCGCAACACCATCTTCACGAATGTGGCCCTGACGCCGGACGGCGGCGTGTGGTGGGAGGGCATGACCGACGAGCCGCCGGCCGAGTGCCTCGACTGGCAGGGCAAGACGTGGACGCCGCAGATCGCGAAGGAAACCGGCGCGAAGGCGGCCCATCCGAACGCCCGGTTCACGGCCCCAGCGTCGCAGTGCCCGACGATGGACCCGGCGTGGGAAGACCCGGCCGGCGTGCCGATCAGCGCGATCATCTTCGGCGGCCGTCGGTCGTCCACGATCCCGCTCGTGTACCAAGCCTTCAACTGGAGTGCCGGCGTGTACACCGGCGCGACCACGGGGTCCGAGACGACGGCGGCCGCGGTCGGGGCGACGGGGGCGGTCCGCCGCGATCCGATGGCGATGCTGCCGTTCTGCGGCTACCACATGGGCGACTACTTCCGCCACTGGATTCGCATGCAGCGGGAGTTGAGCGAGACGCCGAAGATCTTCCACGTCAACTGGTTCCGCAAGGGGCCGGACGGCAAGTTCCTGTGGCCAGGCTTCGGGCAGAACATGCGGGTGCTGAAGTGGATCGTGGACCGCGTCCGCGGCCGGTCGTTGGGCCGTGAGTCGCCGATCGGCTGGGTGCCGCGGTACGACGACCTGGAGTGGAGCGGCCTCGACTTCTCGCGTGAGCAGTTCGAGCAACTGCAACTCATCGACCGCGATGCGTGGCGTGCCGAAGTGCTGGGGCACGAGGAACTGTTCATCAAGCTCCACGACCGCTTGCCGCCGGAAGCGGTGTACGAGCGCGAGTTGCTGATCTGCCGGCTGTAAGTTTCCGGGTGTGATTCTACCCTGCGGCGGCGGCCCGCCGCAGGCGGTCGCGCACGCCCGCCCACTCGGGCGTGTCCGGTGGCAGTTCGATCACGATGCGGTCGAACCGGCCGTCGTCGAGTTCGTGCAACGTCGCGTACAGGTCGGCCGCCGCCTGAAGGGGGTCACTTCCGAGTTTCCAGCGGTACACGCGCCCGCTCACGTCCCCCGGTTCGCCATCAGTTAAGACCACCGGGGTCCGCGGGCTGTAGTGCTTCGCCATCTGGCCGGGCGACTTCGCGATGCCGGCTTCGCTCGCGCCTTCGGTTAGCGGGCCGACAACCGCTTCCAGCATCGGTGCGGAGATCAGGCCGGGCCGCAGGATGCGAACGCCGGCCGTCACGTCCACGACCGTCGATTCGATGCCGCCGGGGCACGGGCCGCCGTCGAGAATCGCGTCGATGCGGCCGTTCAAACTCTTGGCGACGTGGTCAGCCCGCGTCGGCGAAAGCTCCGTCGAGCGATTCGCGCTCGGAGCGGCGACCGGCACGTCGGCGGCGCGGATCAACGCCCGGGCGACGGCGTGGTTCGGGCAACGGACAGCCACCGTCGGTCCGCCCGCCGTCACCACGGCGGGCACGTCCGGCCGCTTCGGTAGCACCAGCGTCAGGGGGCCAGGCCAGAACGCCGCGGCTAACTTCGCAGCCACCTCCGGCCAGTCGGCGGCCACGCGGGAGACTTGCTCCGGGTCCGCGACGTGAACGATCACCGGGTTCGTCGCCGGCCGGCCCTTCGCCGCGAAAATTCCTTGTACTGCGGCTTCGTCCAGGGCGTTCGCCCCCAGGCCGTAGACGGTCTCGGTGGGGAAGGCGACCAGCCCGCCGGTGCGCAAAACGGCGGCCGCGTCGGCGATCACGGCCGGGTCGGGGTTCAGAGGATCGACCGACCAAATGCGCGTCACGGGAAGGTTCCTGATTACGGTGGGCCCGAAAGTGGATACTATTGAGATTACAGGACACCGTCGGAACGCGGACCTCGGCCCCAGGACTGCCATGCCGCCCGCTAACAAGAAGAACGCCCTCCCCAGCCCAACCTCCGATCAGCGGCGCGTCGCCATCGAAAACTTCGACCGCGCCCGCCAGGTCATGGGGAACGGCCAGTATGACTACGCCATCGAGATGTTGCTCACCTGTTGCAAGATCGACCCGAGCAATTTCGGCTTCCGCCAGTTGCTCCGTCGGGCGCAGAAGGAGAAGTACGGCAACAACCTCCGCGGCAGCCGGTTTAACTTCCTGTCGTCGTCCCGCACGAAGACGCGGATCAAGGCAGCGAAGGCGAGCGGCGAGTACCTGAAGGTACTCGAGTACGGCGAAGAAGCGCTCACGAAGAACCCGTGGGACTCCGGCGTGCAGATGGACATGGCCGAGGCGTTCGACGCGCTCGGCTTGCTCGATCTCGCCGTTTTCAGCCTCGATCAAGCCCGGCAGAAGTACCCGCGGGACGCCACTTTGAACCGGGCGCTCGCCCGCCTGTTCGAGAAGCGCGGCGACTTCCAGAAGGCCATCGTCCTGTGGCAGTTGGTGAAGGAAGTCGTTCCGTCGGACGTGGAAGCGTCGCACAAGGGGAAGGACTTGGCCGCCAGCGAGACGATCGCCCGCGGCGGGTACGCCGAGAGTGTGTCCGGGTCGAAGCCGTCGCCGGTGCTGGACAAGCTCGAACAGCAGGCGAGCGGCAAGCACGAGAAACTCAGCCGCGAGACGGAAGCCCTCTTGAAGCGGATCGAGGCCGACCCGACGGAGCCGAGCTTGTACCTGCAACTGGCCCAGTCGTTTCGTAAGTCCGCGCAGCACGACCGGGCACGGGCCACGCTCCAACAGGGCCTCGGGCCGACCGGCAACCACTTTACGCTGCAATTGGAGTTGATGGAACTGGACCTGATGCCGCTGCGGAAGAACCTCGAACACACCGAGGCCAAACTGAAGGCGAAGAAGGCGAAGGGCGACGACGACAACGACGACGGGCCGTCGGAGGAAGAATTGGCCAAGCTGCGGGTCAAGCAGGTGAAGGAGATCAACGCCCGCGAGATCGAAATCTTCCGCACGCGGGCCGACCGCTACCCGACCGACCTATCCATGCGGCTGGAACTCGGCACCCGCTTGTTGAAGGCGGACTTGGTGGACGAGGCGATTACGGAACTGCAACACGTCCGCCGCGACGAGAAGCTCAAAGGCAAGGCGGCGATGTATCTGGGCCTCTGCTTCCGTCGGCGGGCGAACTGGCGGCTGGCGCAGCGGAACTTCGAGGAAGCCCTTCAAACTTTGCCGCCGACGGACGAGATGGCTCGCAAGGAAGTGCTTTTCCAACTCGCGACCGGCTCGGCCGAGATCGGCGAACTGCAACGGGCCATCGACCTGGGCCACGAGTTGGCGAACATGGACTTCAACTTCCGCAACATCGGCAAACTGCTCGACGACTGGGAAGACCGGGTGCAGAAGGCGTGAGCGTTCACGCCATCCGCCTGCGGGGGTTTTGGACCGCCGCCGAAGTTGAACCCGGCCGCGTGCGGTACGCCCGCAACTTCGGCCGCCCGCGAACCCTGGACGCGGGCGAAACCGTCTGGCTGGTAGGCTCGCGTTCGCCGGGAGCGGGACAGGTTCTTCTGAACTGGCAACCCGTCGGCGCAATTCACGCTGACGAGCCATTCGCCTTCGAAATCACATCAATCCTTCAACCGCGGAACACCGTCGAGATCGAAATTGCGGCCGGCGAGGACAAGTTGTTGGGCGAAATCGCCCTCGAAATCCGATCGTCCGACTGATCCGCATCTGAATTTTCACGCCCGCTTCCGAATCGCCCCCGTTCGACTGACGGTTTTCACCGCCCGGTTCGATTTGATCGCCCGCGATTATCCGACAGCGCCCGAACTCTGAGCTACAGTTTCGCTGAACTGACCCTCAACCGCATTTAGGGCCAAGACGACATGGCCACCTGTCCCCTGTGTCTGTTTTCGAACTCGCCGGAAGCGGCCGTGTGCGCCCGGTGTGGAAAATTCCGCTTCCCGGCCGGGCCGACCGAGAGCGAGTTCATCGGCGAAGGGCACACCCGCCTGTTGGCGAGCGTGCACTGCGAGCAGGACACCGACGACGAGTCGGGCCGGCGCACCATCCGCGGGCCGCTGACCGTGACGAAGTCGGCCGTGCAGTCGAGCATGGCCACCGTCGCGGCGACGGCCGTCGCCGGCGACAGCGACGCCTACTCGGTCGTGACCATCGACACGACGCCGGCGCCGCTGGCCCCGGCCCCGCCGCGGCTGATCGTGATTCGCGGCGAAAAGGTGAACGCCGAGTACCTGATCCTGAACGGCAAGAACTTCATGGGCCGCTCGGCCGATAAGCCGGTAGACATCGACCTGACCGGACAGGAATCCTCAGAACAAGTGTGGTCCTCGCGGCAGCACGCGGTCATCATCTTCGACCGCGGGATGCTCTTGATCGAAGACCTGAGCAGCTTGAACGGCACGTTCGTCAACCGCTCCCGCCTCCACCCCGGCCAGCAGCGGATGCTGCAATCCAACGACGTGATTCAGGTCGGCACGGTGCAGTTCAAGGTGACGATGTAGGCCACCGCCTCGACGCCGAAGGCGTCCGGGCAGAACGCCGTGAGCGGAAGCCCCAGGAACAGCCACCCCAACACGATCGCCCCGTAGGGGCCGACGCGCGTCGGCCCCTACGGGGCGAAACGCATTTCCCGCCGCGGTCTGGGACTTCCGCCCGCGGCTGGCTTCACCCCGGCCTCGTCTGCTCGGCCGTATAGCTCGCGGTGACGTTCGTGCTGATGCCGCCGCGCGGGGTCCACTTCGACACGACCACGCACCGCACCGGCTGCGACGCTTCCACGAAATCATCGAGCAGGCGGTTCGTCACCTGCTCGTAGAAAATCCCCTGGTTGCGGAACCGCTGTAGGTACAGTTTCAGCGACTTCAATTCGACGCACTTCTCGCCCGGCGTGTAGGTGAACACGATCGTGCCGTAGTCCGGTTGGCCCGTCTTCGGGCAGACGCTCGTGAACTCCGGGCAGATGATCTCGATGCTGTAGTCGCGGCCCGGTTTCGGGTTCGGAAAGGTTTCGAGCTGGTCGGCGGACGGCGTTTCGGTGAAATCCATGATGCCTCTCTAAGAAGTCTCGCGCAAAGCCGCCAAGAAAACAAGAGGAAAAACTGGAAGAGTTCTTTGGAGAAGAAATGAATCTCCTCTTCTTCGCGTCTTGGCGGCTTTGCGCGAGACTCTTCTTGTCTTCTAGCGGCTTAGCGCGAGACTAATTCTATAACCTCCCTCCCGGAAAGGCCGATCATGGCTCGCGCGGTGGTGTTGCTCAGCGGCGGCCTCGACAGCACGACGACGCTGGCCGTGGCGAAGGATCAGGGGTACGAACTCTACGCCCTCAGCGTGGACTACGGCCAACGGCACAAGGTCGAACTCGCGCGAGCGGCGACGGTCGCCCGGCAGTTCGGCGTGGCCAATCACCGCACGGTGACGCTCGATCTGCGAGCCATCGGCGGCTCGGCCCTCACCGCGGACGTGGCCGTGCCGAAGGACCGCACCGACGCCGCGATGGGCCACGGCGTGCCGATCACCTACGTCCCGGCCCGCAACACGATCCTTCTCGGCGTCGCCCTCGGCTATGCCGAAACCGTCGGCGCGTTCGACTTGTTCATTGGCGCGAACGTCCTCGACTACTCCGGCTACCCCGACTGTCGGCCGGAGTTCCTGACCGCGTTCGAGAGTCTCGCCAATCTCGCAACGAAGGCCGGCGTCGAGGGCACCGGCCGCTTCCGCGTTCACGCCCCGCTCTTGAAGCTGACGAAGGCCGAGATCATCCGCGAGGGCACCCGCCTCGGCGTCGATTTCGGACAAACGCTCAGTTGCTACGACCCGGACGCCGCCGGAAAGGCGTGCGGCCACTGCGACTCGTGCTTGCTCCGCAAGAAGGGCTTCGCAGAAGCGGGCGTGCCCGATCCGACGGCGTATCAGTAGCGGTCGCCCCCGCACTTCCTAAACTGAAGATTGCGACCCGAGAAGCGAATCACCCGGTAGCGTGCGGCCGCCCCGCCCCGCGACCCGAGGCCCGGCAGTGATGTCCGACAAGCAGTCCTCCCCACCGGAAGCGGAGATCGTTCTGACCCCTCCCTCAGCCCTCGACGACCGGCTGAAGCGGTTAGAGGAGTCGATCGCCGGGATGCGGTCGCAAGCCCTGGCTCCGGCGAACGAGGACGACCTCGCCGAGCGCGTCCTGAAAGTCCTGACGGCGAAGGCGGCCGAGCACCGGGCGGCGAACGGCGTTGGCCCCGCCGGACTTGCCCCTCTCGCGTCCATGCCGGTGGTCGTGCCGCCCGAGATCGGTAGTCCGCCGAACGGCCAAAGTTTGTGGGGCTGGTTCGTCGCCGGCATCGTCAGCGAGATTACCATCATCGCGCGGATGTACTTCGACCCGCGGTACCGACTGAGTCGGGTGGCCCAGTTCGGCGTGCCGGCCATTCTCGGCCTGTTCGTGCTGAACTACTTCTTCTTCGCCTACACCTGTGCCCTGCCGATCGTGCCGCTGATCGGCGAGCGGCTCGTGTGCGTAATTTTGTCGCTGGCGTTGTATAAAGTGTTGGTCCGCGAAGTCAGTCGCTACCGGCAGGTGCTGGAGTACCTCGCCCGGTTTGGGTAGTGCGGCCCGAAGGGGTAGTCCATGATCCGTCTCGGCGTCAACATCGACCACGTGGCCACGGTTCGGCAGGCTCGCCGCGGGGCGGAACCCGACCCGGTAGCAGCGGCCATCCTCGCCACGCTCGGCGGGGCGGACGGCATCACCATTCACCTCCGCGAAGACCGCCGGCACATCCAGGACCGCGACCTGCACGTCCTCCGCCAGACCGTCACCACGCGGCTGAACCTGGAGATGGCCTGCTCCGACGAAATCATCGCCATCGCCCTGAAAGCAAAGCCCGACGAGGTCACGCTCGTCCCGGAAAAGCGGCAAGAGCTAACGACCGAGGGCGGGCTGGACGTCCAGAGTAACATCGACTGCGTCCGCAAGGGCGTCGACCAGCTGAAAGCCGGCGGCATTCTCGTGTCACTGTTCATCGACACCGACATCGAGCAGGTGGACCTGGCGAAAGCCGTTGGGGCGGATGCCATCGAGTTCCACACCGGCACGTATGCCGACGCCGTCGGGCGGAAGGCCGTCGGCGAGGAGTTGGCGAAGTTGCAAACGGCCGCCGCCCACGCGGTGCGGGCCGGTCTGCACGTCCACATGGGCCACGGGTTGAACTACCAGAACGTGCCCGCGATTGTGCGCATCCCCGGCGTCGAGGAACTGAACATCGGCTTCAGCATCATCAGCCGGGCGTTGATGGTCGGCATGACGCAAGCCGTCCGCGACATGAAGCACGCGATGAGCGAACACTACCCCAATCCGAAGAAGACCGTTTAACATGGCGAGCCGAGCGGCGTAAGCCACCTGGTGTCACGCGGCGATTCACCCGACTCCTGACGGAGTTCGGCTCGCCAGTCGTCTGAAACGCGAAACAGTTGCAACGGATGTTCGCCCATGTTCGATGCCGTCAAATCCAAGATTCGGCGGTGGCACATGAAGATGTTGAAGCCGTTCGGCGTCGTGCCCCCGACGGCCTTGAAGCTCAGTTTGGGAGATCACTCGCCGTTCGTTGCGGAATCGCTGGCCCAGGTTTTCGCGGACGTTGCCGCCGCAGAAGTGGTTCACGGAAACTTGCTCGATCTGGATTGCGACGCCCTCGTCAGTCCGGCCAACAGCTTCGGCGACATGAGCGGGGGCATCGACAAGGCAATCGACGACTTCTACCGGGGTGAAGCCCAAAGTCGGCTGGTGGCGGCGATTGCCGAGCGGTTCCTCGGCGAGTTGCCGGTCGGCATGGCAGTCGTGTTGGAGTTGTCTTCAAAGCGATTCCCATTCCTGATTGCAGCCCCGACCATGCGAATTCCCGGCAGTATTGCCGGCTCGATCAACGCCTACCTCGCCATGCGAGCGGTGTTAGTCGCCGTGAAGCAGTTCAACGAAACAGCTTCCCGTCCGATCCGAAGTTTGGCCGTGTGCGGACTGGGAACGGGCGTCGGAGGTTTGCACGCCGCCGATGCGGCACTGCAAATGCGAACGGCCTACGATTCCATCATCGGCGAACAGTGGCGGCAGGTTCAGCACCCGGTTCTAGCTCCGTATGCCATGCGAAGGGCGAGATAGAAACAGACCATGCCCACCGTCACCGACAACCTGCTGCGCTACCGGCCCTGGCGGGGCGAGTTCCGCGGGCCGACGAACGGCTCGTGGGCGATGGCCCGCACGTCGCTGTTCCTGCTCGCGCGTCGGCGGATCTTCTGGGGACTGTACGCGCTGGCCCTGATGGTGTTCTTTTTCTTCTTCTACGGCCAGTACCTCATCGTCTGGATTCAGCAGCAGACGGCCCAGCAGACGGTGCAGTTCGGTGGCATCCCGGTGAAGGTCAGCGAACTCACGAAGTTCCTCGACCGGCTGAACCTCAACGGTTCGGCCCACACGTTCGCGAACTTCATCTGGTTCCAGGGGTACATCGTTATGATCGTTCTGGCGCTGGCCGGGGCAGTCCTCGTCGGCAACGATTTCGCCCACGGCAGCCTGCCGTTCTACCTGTCGAAGCCCATCGGCCGGCGGCACTACCTGCTCGGCAAGTTCCTCGCCATCGGCCTCTTCTTGAACCTCGTGACCACCGTGCCCGCGTTCGCCCTCTACCTGCAAGCCGGCCTGCTGTACGACTGGCAGTCGTACTACTTCGATCACCTCCGCGAACTGCTCGGCATCGTCGGCTACGGAGCCGCCCTCACACTGACGCTCGGCCTCCTGCTCATCGCGACGGCCGTGTGGGTGCGGAAGACGGTGCCGCTCATCATGGTCTGGACCGGCCTGTTCGTCCTCACGCGATTGCTGGCGTCGATGCTGGTGGAAGGGGCGAACCTCGACGTGCGGTGGCGGCTGATCGACTTGTGGAACGACCTGTACCTCGTCGGCCTCTGGTGCCTGGGCGCACCGTGGGAGTCGGCCCGCGGCCCGCAGCCGCAGTTCTGGGAAGCGGCCGCCGCATGCGGGGCGGTGATCGTCGGGTGTATGCTGTACCTACGGCGACGGATTCAGGCGGTGGAAATCATCTCGTAGTGCGGAGCGCGGAATGCGGAGCGCGGAGTTAAAACCCGAGATCACGAACCTCGCGAAGGCGGATTTGTCTTCCCACTCTTCGATCCGCCCTCCGCACTCAGCACTGCTCGTTTTCGAGCAAGTCTCGAAGTGGTACGGCCAAGTCCTCGGGTTGAATCAAGTCACGCTGGAACTCCGCGGCGGCATTACCGGCCTCGTCGGGTCGAACGGGGCAGGCAAGTCGACGCTCATGAAGCTCGCAACCGGGCAGATTCGCCCGACGCTCGGCCGCGTCACCGTCGCCGGCGTGGACGCCTGGCACTGGGAGGCTCGCCGACTGGTCGGCTATTGCCCGGACGTGGACGCCTTCTACGAGGACATGACCGGCCGCGAGTTCGTTCGCACGATGGCCGACCTGTGCGGCTACCCGTCCGCGGAATCGAAACGACGCACCGAGGCGACGCTGGATCGCGTCGGCATGAGTGACCGGGCGGACCGTAAACTCCGCGGCTACTCGAAAGGGATGCGACAGCGGATCAAGCTCGCGCAAGCCCTGCTCACCGACCCGAGCCTGCTCGTCCTCGACGAACCACTCTCCGGCATCGACCCCGTCGGTCGGCAGGAGTTGCTCGATCTGTTCCGCTCGCTGGCCGCCCAAGGCATGGGCTTGCTCGTATCCAGCCACGAACTCGAAGAGTTGGAGAAGCTGACAAACCACGTCGCGATCATGGCCCGCGGCCGGGTGGCGGCCGTCGGCACGCTGCAGAAGATTCGCGAGATGCTCGAAGACTTCCCGCTCTCGGTCCGCATCGACGTGGAGCGGCCGAAGGATGTGGCGAAGTTGCTCCTCTCGCTCGACGAAGTCACCGGCGTTGACGTGGCCGGCGACACGGTGACGGTGCGAGCGCATTCACCGAAGACGTTCTTCCGCGACTTCGGCCGGCTCGTCGTGCGCGAACGACTGGATGTCCGCCGCTTGGAGCCGCTCGACGACTCGGCCCACGCGATCCTCGGCTATCTCCTGGGTGGCAGTGGAAAGACGTGACCCTTTGCCACCACGACCGGGACGCGGTGGCGAGGAACCACCTCACTTACGTCAAGCGGAGAGTCGATCGGCCGGCGGCCAAAAATCCTTCACACATCAGAACTTTCTTGTTGCAATGGGCGTGAGTGAAGTTATCCTCATCTCAATCGCCCGTCTGCTTGACTCGCAAACTCATCCTTTCGTCTTTTTATTTTCCGAGGAGTTCAAATGCTACGCTCTCCCAGGCGGCACCGGGCGTTTACGCTCATTGAGTTGCTGGTCGTCATCGCGATCATTGCCATTCTCATCGGCCTGTTGTTACCGGCCGTCCAGAAGGTCCGCGAAGCGGCCGCGCGGATGAAGTGCAGTAACAACCTCAAACAGTGGGGGCTGGGCATGCACAGCTTCCACGACATCAACGGGAGCTTCCCGAAAGGCTCGTCGAACAACCCGCGGCAGACGTGGGTCATGTACCTCTGGCCACAGATCGAGCAGAACGCTCTGGCCCAAAAGAACGACTTCACCAAGCACTTCTACGAAGCCCCGGGAACGATCGTGAACACGATGACCGGCCTGTGCGGTGCACACGTGCCGATCTACCTTTGCCCGAGTGACAGCGGCACCATCGACCAGAGCAACGGCACCTACCAACGGACCCGCGGTAACTACGTCGTCAACTGGGGGAATATCGGGTACGACACGGCCCAGACGAGCGGCGGTCGGGCACCGTTCTACCACACCAGCGGTGATCGATCGAAGCCCGGCAAGACCAAGATGACGGACATGACCGACGGCACGTCGAACACCCTGCTCATGTCCGAGTACCTCCTCGCGAAGGGCGCGGACGACAACGACTGGCGCGGCGACATTCACAACGACGACGGCATCTTCCGCTTTCACACCACCCTGACGCCGAACACGACCTCGGCGGACATCATTACGAACGGCTGGTTCCAAACCCCGAACGACGCGCTCATGCCGGCCACGGCGGGCAGCCCCCAGCAGAACGCGGCCCGCAGCCGGCACACCGGCGGCGTGAACGCCCTCCTCGGCGACGGCTCGGTGCGGTTCTTCCGCAACACCACGCCGCTCGCCAACTGGCAGGCGCTGGGCACGATGGACGGCGGCGAAGCGCTGTCCAACGAGTGACCGTTTCGACTTACCCCCTCGGAGAATTGCGATGGTGCCCCCTCTCCTCCGCCGCCTCGGGCTGGGCTTCGCGCTCGCGGTCGGCGTCACCTCGGTCGGTGGTTGCGATAGCGGTCCGCCGGCCGGGGACGTGTCCGGCCTCGTGACCCTGGACGGCAAGCCCGTGGATAACGGGTACGTGAACCTCCTGCCGGCCGACGGCAAGAGCCCGTCGTCCGGGGGGGAAATTGGGCCGGACGGACGGTACCGCGTTCGCAAAGCCTCGGTCGGCGTCATGAAGGTCGAAATTCGGTCATCAAAAGTGACCGGCAAGAAGAAGCTGTACAACACGAAGGACAGCCCGGAGCAAGAGATCCGGCAGGAAATTCTGCCCACAAAGTACAACAACCCGACGACGTTGACCTACGACGTGCCCGCCGGGGCCAGCGAGAAGAACTGGGAATTGCAGTCGAAGTAAGCGTGTCGGTTTCCTACGGCCGTCGGCAGTGCCGACGGCCGCGTCGTTTGCGGGCGACGCCGCCGCTTCCTTGTGAAATCGTCACTTGAATTGCGGGAGCGTGAACTCCAACGGTTTGTCCACGTCCAGGAAGTGGAGGGTCAGTTTTTTCACGTCGGCCGGTGGCATGTTGAATCGAATCCAGAACTGCTCTGATGTCGATTGTGGGGCAAGGCTCACCCGCTTAAACATTAGAGAAGCAAGGTATCTCCCGTCTTTCGTTCGGGCCACATGGTTGAGGTCACTGAGATTCGGGGGATAAGCCAGGGTGGCATTCGCGCCAGCGTGAAACCAACTTCCCACCGGATGCCAGGTGCTTGATCGTTCGGTGGGATGAGAGGGATAGCCTTCCTGGTTGAATAGCATGACGCGCTCGTTCGTCGGATTAAAGTACGCGAGCACGATTTCCAGGTTGCCGTCGTCGGCCTTTTTCGCGTCGAGAATGTCTAGAAGAACTTGATCCTGGGTCCGCTTCGCACGGGCTAGGGGCTTCGCCCCCTGCACGATTCTCAACAACCGCTCCGAGGCGCCGGCGGCCTTCAGGCGGTCCGCCGCCTCGCCCTCGGGCTTGTACGCCAAACCACCTTGCTCGAAGCGATCGACAATCGCATTCTCGGCCACTCCGAGTTGGAGGAGCGACAGCAGTGCTTGCTCCGAGAGTGGCCCCTTCTTCGCATCCGGCGGAACGGTGACCGATTCCTTGGCGGCCTCCGCGGCCGTAGTCGAGGAAGCGGCAGATTCTGTCGCAGGGCGTTTGAGGGTGAAAGCGTAAATCGCCAGCCCCAAAGCGACGACTGCCACGCCCCAGCCCACCCACCCGAGGCGGGTCAACTTCCCGGATTGTGTCGCACCCGCTCCCGGTACGGGGTTCGGGGGAAGGTTCAACTGGGTTGCCTGAAGAGTCGTCGTGGCCCGGTGGCTTTCCGGCGGGGCATTGCGGGCGGCGACGAGAGCCTCCGCGAAAGCCGCCATTGTCGGAAAGCGGTCGGACGGGTTCTTCGCCAGTGCCTTCAACACGACCGCTTCCACGGCCGACGACACGTCGGGGCAGAGGTCGGTGGGGCGGGCGGGCGGCGAGTACACCACGCGGTAGAGGATTTCGGTCAGCGACCCCTGGAACGGGGCCACGCCGGTCAACAGTTCGTACAGGATCACGCCGAGGCTGTAGAGGTCGCTGGCGGGGCCGACCCGCCCGAACTTGCTATCGATCTGTTCCGGCGACATGTACGTCGGTGTGCCCAAGATCGCGCCGGACTTCGTCAGGGCCGGGGTTGACGGGTCCGTGCGGCGGACGAGTCCGAAGTCGGTGATGAGCGGTTCGCCGGCCGCGTTCATCAAGATGTTCGCCGGCTTCAGGTCGCGGTGCACAATGCCGGTGCGGTGGGCCAAATCAAGGGCCTGTGCCAGTTTGTGGATGAGCGTGATGGCCCGCTCGACCGAGAACCGCCCTTCTTGCATCCGCTGGGCCAGCGACGCGCCATCGATGTACGCCATCGTGAAGAACGTCACGCCGTCGACTTGGCCCACGTCGTGGACGGGGCAGATGTTCGGATGGCCGAGCCCGGCCGCGGCGCGGGCTTCGCGGTGGAAGCGTTCGAGGTCGTCCGGCGAAACGCCGCCGTCCGCGACGGGAATCTTCAAGGCGACTTGCCGCTCCAAACTCTGGTCGAACGCCAGGTAAACCTCCCCCATCCCGCCGCGGCCAAGGATGCGAAGGATGCGGTACCGCCCAAAGACCTCGGGCAGCCGGCCGATCCGCTGGCCACTCAGGTAGGGGGCGGACGGATCGGGCTGAACAATCGTGCCCGACGGGCCAGGAGTGGGGTCAGGCATAAAACGTCTCAAGGGGTTTAGGGATGCCCCACTTAATACGGCGACACGCGGGACGTGATTAAGATTCTAGGCGGTACGGTCGGGCGGAAGAACGAGATTCCAAATGTGCTCGTATCGGCCAAAAACTGTGCCGCCGTGCGGGAAAAACCTTCGCTCCAATCTTGCCAATAGTTCCGTCGATTCTAGTTTAACTGTCTACCTTTATTTCGGGGCTAAGCCGGCCCGGAGGCCGACGTGAAAGTTCGATCCAGCGTTAAGCGCATCTGCGAAAAGTGCAAACTCATCAAGCGGAAGGGCGTCGTCCGCGTGATTTGTGAAGACCCGCGCCACAAGCAACGCCAAGGCTAAGGAATCAGGACATGCCGCGTATTCAAGGCGTCGACATCCCGCCCGACAAATTGCTCCACATCAGCCTGCGCTACCTCCGCGGCATCGGGCCGACCACCGCGCTCGAACTGTGCGAGAAAGTCGGCGTCGATCCGATGCGGCGGGCCAAGACCCTCACCGACGACGAGGTCGCCAAGCTCGCCACGATCATCGACCGCGATTACCTCGTGGAAGGGGCCTTGCGTCGCTTCGACGGCGGCAACATCCAGCGGTTGAAGGAAATCAAGTCGTACCGCGGCGAACGGCACCGGAAGAACCTCCCGGTCCGCGGCCAGCGGAGCAAGACCAACGCCCGGACCCGCAAGGGCATCCGGAAGACGGTTGCCGGTAAGAAGGGCGTCAAGGACAAGTAAAAGGGCGGCGAGTGACGGGCGGCGAGTGACGAGTTCACGGCCGGTCTTCGCTCGCAACTCGTCACTCTTAACTCGCGACTACACACACATGGCCAAGAGCAAGAAGAAGAAGCAACGTCGCAACGTGAGCCGTGGGCACGCCCACATCCAATCGACGTTCAACAACACCATCGTCACCATCACCGACACCAACGGCGACACGCTGTGCAGTGCGTCGGGCGGGATGGTCGGCTTCAAGGGGAGCCGGAAGAGCACGCCGTTCGCCGCCCAACGGGCCGCGGAAGAAGCCGCCAACAAGGCGTCGAAGTACGGCGTGAAGGAAATCGAAGTGTTCATCAAAGGACCGGGTGCGGGCCGCGAGTCGGCCGTCACCGCCCTCCAAGCTTCGGGCCTGAACGTGAAGGCCATCGAAGACGTCACCCCGATGCCGCACAACGGCTGCCGACCGCCGAAAAAGCGCCGGGTGTGATTTTTCTTTGCGACGACATCCGTGGTCAGGGGCCGCATTTCGAATGCAACCCCTGACCACAACTGTTCTCCGACCCGTGAGAGTGGACCGACGCTGGGGTTCGCCACACTCCGCGGAGACAGGATGCCGACGCTACGGACCCCTGTAGGATCGGATTTCCATGGCCCGACATACGGACCCCGCTTGTAAGCGGTGCCGGCGGGAGCAGATGAAGCTGTTCCTCAAAGGCAGCCGCTGCTTCAGCCCGAAGTGCCCGATTGACCGCGAAGCCCGCCCGCCGGGCATGCACGGTGCCACCCGCACCAAGCAGACCGAGTACGGCATTCGCCTCCGCGAAAAGCAACGCCTGAAATGGTTCTACGGCTTGCTCGAACGGCAGTTCATGCGGTATCTGGAGCTGGCCAGCAAGGGCTCGAACACCGGCGATGAGTTGCTGGTCCTGATGGAACGTCGGTTGGACAACGTGGTGCACCGCCTCGGCTTCTCGCCGTGCCGCAAGGGTGCCCGCCAACTGATCGCCCACGGCCACGTGATGCTCAACGGCCGCAAGTGCGACGTGGCGAGCGTGCTGGTGAAGCCCGGCGACATCATCAAGGTGAAGCCCGCGGCCCGCAGCTTGGCCCTCGCCCGGTTGAACCTCCAGCAGAGCGGCGAACCGACGCCGGATTACCTGGAGCGGATCAACTCGGAGGAACCGGAAGGCAAGATGAACCGCCTGCCGACGCGCGGCGACGTGGACCCGCGGATCGCGGACGTCCGCGTGCAGCTGATTATCGAAATCGCCACCCGCTAAAGTGGGTGGACAAAGCCCTGGCACAACCGTGCCAAGGCTTCTTGCGACTTCCCCAACGGTCGCGATCCCGTTGGGGTTTCTGTTTGTTTCTGTGTCCTGGCCGATTCGCGTCTTGCTGTGCCGGCGATCACCACCCACCATCGCACGGGTGGCCGCCGACGGAAAGCTGACGCGGACGGTCTTCGAAGGGATGTGCTTTGTGCGTATTCGTTGGCGTGGACTGGAACTGCCGAACCGCGTGGCCTCGGAACGGCCGAGTCTGACCGACACCTACGGCAAGTTCCACGCGGAGCCGTTTGAGCGAGGCTTCGGCATGACGGTCGGCAACAGCCTCCGTCGCATTCTGCTCTCCAGCCTGGAAGGGTCCTCCGTGACCCGCGTCAAAATCCAGGGCGTGCAGCACGAAATCTCGACGATCCCCGGCATCGTCGAGGACGTGACCGACATCATTCTGAACATCAAGTCGCTGGTCGTGAAGAACACCAGCGACCAGCCGAAGGTCATTCGCATCGACCGCCACCAAAAGGGCGTGGTCAAGGCGGCCGACCTCCAGCACGACGAGACGGTGCAAATCCTCAACCCGGAACACCACATTTGCACGATGACCGACGACGTGCCGTTCGTGGTGGAACTGACGGTCGAGAACGGCCGCGGTTATCGCACCGCCGACGAAAACTCCGGCAAGGAACGCGAGATCGGCGTCATCCCGGTGGACAGCAGCTTCTCGCCGGTCGTCCGGGTGAAGTACGACATCGAGGAAACGCGGGTCGGCCAACGGACGAACTACGACCGCCTCGTGATGGAAATTTGGACGAACGGCACCGTCGGCCCGCAGATGGCCCTGGTGGAAGCGGCGAAGATCCTTCGCAAGCACCTCAACCCGTTCATCCAGTACAGCGAACCCGGCCCGGAAGTGTCGCTGGAAGAAGGCCCCATCGAGATCGGGCCGGCCGCCGGCGCGGGCGTGGACATGGAACTCGAGCGCAAGCTCAACATGTCGCTCGCGGAACTCGAACTGTCCGTGCGGGCGACGAACTGCCTGGAATCCGAAGGGATCGCCAGCGTTCGCGACCTCGTGATGCGGTCCGAGGAAGAACTGCTGGAAGTGCGCAACTTCGGCGAAACGACGCTGAAGGAAGTCGCCATCAAGCTGAAAGAACGCGGCCTGCACCTCGGGATGAAAGTCCCGCAGCGCCGGTAGTAAGCAGGAGTCAGGAATCAGGGGTCAGGGATGAAGTCGATCCACGACCCCGGTTCCGTGTCCGTCACTTACCTTGGCACGGGGTGACGTTCTCACTGACTCCTGATCCTTGTCTCCTGACCCCTGAGGTTTGCCATGCGCCACCGTAAAGCCGGCCGGATTCTCGGCCGAAACGCCAGTCACCGCCTCGCGCTCTTCCGCAACCTGAGCCGGGCACTCATCACGCACGAATCGATCCGCACCACCAACGCGAAGGCGAAGGAACTGCGGCCGTTCATCGAGAAGCTCATCACGCTCGCCAAGAAGGGTGCCCTCGCGGACGACGGCACGCCGGCCGGCAAGGCGAAGGCCCTGCACTACCGCCGCCAGGCGATGGCCATCCTCGGCCCGACCCACGGCACCGGCGTCTACGACAAGGCGGGCGAACCGGCGACCGAGAAGACGGCCGACACGGTGCTGAAGAAGCTGTTCAACGTCATCGGCCCGCGGTTCAAGGAGCGGCCGGGCGGTTACACCCGCATCATGAAGCTGCACTACCGCCGCCTCGGCGACGCCGGCGAAGTGTCGGTGATCGAGATGCTGAAGGAAGGCGAGACGAAGGTCGTCCGGACGAAGGAAGGGGCTTCCGCCCCGGCCCCGGCTCCCGTCACGACGGGCTGAGTGGCCAGAGGATCAACGCGAACCGCCGGGCTGGTCCCGGCGGTTTTTTCGTTTCACACCGACTTCCACCACTTCGCGAACTTCTGCCGCGCCTTCGCCGCCTTCGGCGACACCACGGCCATGCAGTACGGCTGATCGGGATTCGCCCGGAAGTAGCCCTGGTGATACTCCTCGGCCGCGTAAAACTTTTCGAACGGCACCACCTGCGTCACGATCGGGTTCGGCCACGCCTGCTCGGCGGTCAGTTTCACGATCGTCTCCTCGGCCATCCGCTTCTGCTCCGGCGAGTGGTAGAAGATCGCCGAGCGGTACTGCGTGCCGACGTCGCCGCCCTGCCGGTTGAGCGTCGTCGGGTTGTGGATGGCGAAGAAGACTTCGAGCAGTTGGCCGAACGTGATGACGGTCGGGTCGAAGGTAACTTGGATGACCTCGGCGTGGCCCGTGTTGCCGTTGCAGACGGCCCGGTAACTCGGGTTCTCGACGTGCCCGCCGCTGAAGCCGGACTCGCACTTTTCGACGCCCTTCAGGTTCTCGAAGCAGGCTTCCAGGCACCAGTAACAGCCGCCGCCGAGCGTGGCGACCTCGTGTTGTTGCGACATGCGTTGCCCTCGGGGTGGGAATCACCCGTCAGGCCATTCTACCCGCCACGACGGCCGAGACGGCGTCCCGCACCGGCCCCGCGAGCGTCGGATCGGCCACGATGCCGGCAACATCCAGTTTGCGGCCGGCGACCGGCACGGCCACCGAACTGACGATCCGGGCGTCCATCGTTTTGAGCACTTCGTGCAGTTGGGCCGCCGCGTGAACCGAACGCGGGGAAGCGTTGAGAAGGGCGACCGGCTTGCCGACGAACTCGCCGCTGCCGACGACCCAGTCGAGGGCGTTCTTCAAGGAGCCGGGGATGCCGTGGGCGTACTCGGGGCTGCACACCAGAACGCCGGCCGCCGAAGTCAGTGCGGCCTGCCATGCCTTGACTGCCGGGTGGCCGACCGACTCGTCATCGGGGTTGAAGTGCGGCAGAACAGCCAACTCGGTGAAGAAGACGACTTCGACACCGGCCGGAGCCAGCCGTGCGGCCGCTTGGAGGAGTTTGACGTTCGACGATTCGGCCCGCAGGCTGCCGCACACGGCCAAGAGTTGAACGGGCATCGCGCGGCCTACCATCCCAGCTTGCCACGGAGCGCATCCAACCCGCCGCCGAAGGCGGCCGCGGCGTTCGGGTACTTGCCGTCGCCGTCCAGGCGGTGGCCGTTGTTGCTCTGCGTCACGTTACAGATGAACTGACCGCTCGCCGGCCGCACGTCCAGGCGGTACTGCGGTTGGCCGCCGAGGATCACGAACACGGTGTGGTCGCCGACGCCGGCCGACAGGGAACCTTCTCGCTTCGACAGCCAGTCGGGAATCGCGGGCAACGCCATCACAGGAACCTCGGCCGGGGTTTCGGGAGAACGTCATTCTATGGACTCGTCTTCCCGGCCCAACTCCTACAATTCTCTTGCTGGCCCTCCCCGTACTCGCGCCGACGCCCCGACATGACAACCGCCTCGAAAACGACGCTCCCGCTCGTGGGGGCCAAGCCGCACCTCGATTACGAACTCGTACTCGACTGCGTCCACTGCGGCCTCTGCACGGCGAGTTGCCCGACCTACGTCGAGACCGGCAACGAGGCCGACAGCCCCCGCGGCCGCATCTACCTCATGCGGTCGGTCATCGACGGGGCGCTGCAACTCGACGACAACGTGAAGGGCCACCTCGACCTCTGCCTGAACTGCCGGGCGTGCGAAACCGCCTGCCCATCCGGGGTGCAGTACGGCAAGCTCATCGAGCCGTTCCGCGCTCACATGGACGAACTCGAACCCGGCCGCTCATCCGCGAACCTGAACGCGATCCAGCGGTTCATGCTGTTCAAGATTTTCCCGTCGCGGGTGCGCACCCGGCTGGCCCTCGCCCCGGCCCGGCTGATGCAGTGGACCGGCGTCGATTGGCTGACGGAAAAGCTCGGCCTGACGAATCTGCTGCCGCCGTCGCTCCGCCGCATGAAGCAGATGCTGCCGCAACTGAAGCCGCACTACGGCCACCTGCCGGAGATTCTGCCGGCCGAAGGGAAGCGGCGGGCGAAGGTCGGCCTGTTCCTCGGCTGCGTGGCCGACGCCCTCTACCCGCAGACGCAACTGAACACCGCTCGCGTCCTTCAAAAGAACGGCGTCGAGGTCTGGATTCCGCGGAACCAACAGTGCTGCGGGGCGCTCCACTACCACAGCGCGATGGAACCGCAGGCCCGCGAGTTGGCGGCGAAGAACTGCGACGCCTTCGGCTTCAGTGGCCCCGTGCCGAACGATTTGGACGCGGTCGTGACAAACGCGGCCGGGTGCGGGGCGATGCTGAAGGACTACACGCACCTGATGCACGACACGCCGGCCGCGGAAGCGGCGGCGAAGTTCCACGCGAAATCCCGCGACATCAGCGAATTCCTGTACGACCTCGGCCCGATCAAGCCGACGCACCCGCTGCCGATCACCGCCACCTACCACGACGCCTGCCACCTGCGGCACGCGCAACAGATTTTCAAACAGCCGCGGAGCCTGCTGGAACTGATCCCCGGCATGACGCTGGTGCCGCTGCCGGAAAGTGAACTGTGCTGCGGGGCGGCGGGCAGTTACAACCTCACGCAACCGGACATGGCCGGCCGCCTCGGCGACCGCAAGGCAGACAACATCCGCGCGACCGGGGCTAAGGCCGTGTTCATCGGCAACGTCGGCTGTCTGATGCAGATTGCCCGGCACCTGAAGGCCGTGGCCCCGGACCTGTGGTGCGCCCACCCGGTGGACGCTCTCTGGGCGAGTTACAGCGGTGAGATGCCGGCCGAGTTGAAGGCGAGCGGCCCGGCGTAAGCGGGCCGTGTCTGCGTGCGATCAAGACACGGCCCGCTTACGCCGGGCCGCTCGCCAAAATCTCTGATCGCGGCCGACGAACAGTCTTTATCACGACAGGAATTCGATCATGGCGGTTCCGACCAACGCTTCCTCGACCGCAAACCCTCCTGCCCCGGCGAAGCCCCCGGAGAAGAAGCACGCCCGCGACTCGATCCGCGAGAGCCTGGAGACGATCGTCTTCGTCGTGGTACTGGTCTTCCTGCTCAAGCAGTTCGTCGTCGAGGCGTTCGTCATCCCAACCGGGTCGATGGCCGAGACGCTCTACGGCTACCAGAAGAACATCAAGTGTGCCGAGTGCGAGTTCGAGTTCCCGCTGAACTCCAGCCGCGAGGTCGAAGGCGACCCGAACATGAACGGTGCCCGGCGGGCGATCCACGGGTACTGCTGCCCGAACTGTCGGTACAAACACGTCTTCAAGCAGAATGAGCCACTGCCGTACAACAGTTCCGGCGACCGCGTGCTCGTCCACAAGGCCCAGTACCACCAGTTCCCGCCGCAGCGGGGCGACGTGGTCGTGTTCAAGTACCCGGCCGAACCGCAGCGGCAACTCGGCGCGCAGAACTACATCAAACGACTCTGGGGACTCGGCGGCGAAACCCTCGCCATGTGGCGGGGCGACATCTACGTCTGCGACACCCTCACCTACCCGCCGGACGTGGACCGCGACGGCCAGACGCCGCGGCCGGAAGAACTGTGGAAGTTCGAGTACACCCACGCCGGCACGACGGAAACCGACGCCGCCGTGCAACGGTTCGAGCAGTCGCGGGCGGCCGGGTTCGCCGACCCGGGCGGGTTCCGACTCGTCCGCAAGAACGACGCGATGCTGGAGGCGATGAAGCGGAGCGTGTGGGACAACGACCACCAGTCGAACTACCTGGCGAACGCCGGCGTGCCGCCGCGGTGGAAGGCCGAGACGGACGACTGGACCAACGACAATGCGTCGATGCCGAAGGCGTTCACGCACACCGGCGCGGGCCTCGGCTGGCTGCGGTACCGCCACCTCGTCGTCGAGAACTTCAACGCCTTGGGCGGCGGGCCGGGCAAGCCGGTCGTGAAGCCCAAGCCGGTGGACAACTTCCTCGGGTACAACGGCGAAGTCGATGACATGAACATCGGCGGTTTCAGCAGCCCCGAGTTCGTGCTCGAACGACAGGACTACAAGTTCTGGGTCGGCGACCTGATCGCGGAGTGCCAGGCGAAGTTCACCGACCCGAACGCCGAGGTCACGCTGGAACTGTCGAAGGGGCCGAACCGCTTCCAGGCCCGGTTCGCCGGCGGGAACGTCACGCTCACCCGCACCGGGGAGAACGGCAAGGAACTCGCCACGAAGCCGACCGGCATCACCGGCGGCACGCACAAGTTGCGGTTCGCCAACGTGGACTGCTCGCTCCGCGTCTGGGTCGACGGCCGCAAGGTCGATTTCGGCACGGCCGGCGAGTACGACCCGGGCCTACCCGCGAAGTTCGAGTTCGACGCCGCCGACGAGAAGAAGGAAGGGTGGACGGTGAAGAACGACGTGGACGCCCCGGCCAGTATCGGCGCGTCCAACGGCGTCGAGGTGAGCAAGCTGAAGCTCTGGCGGGACACCTTCTACATCAACATGCAGTCCGGTGCCCGCGGCGGGGCCTACGACTCGCTGAGCAACGTGACCGGCACCGTGTACACCTACTACGTCCATCCCGGCCACTACATGTGCTTCGGCGACAACAGCGCCCAAAGCTCCGACGGCCGCGAGTGGGGCACGGTGCCCGAACGCCTGATGCTCGGCAAGGCGTCGTTCGTGTTCTTCCCGCTCGACCGGATCGGGTTCATCAAGTAACCACATCCGGTCCCCTCTCCCCGGCTTTGAGGGGGGAGAGGGTTAGGGTGAGGGGAACGCCTACCTCAATCAATCGCCTTCGCGCGGCAAACTCAACCCCCTCACCCCGGCCCTCTCCCCCGCAAAGCCGGGGAGAGAGGGAGAGAAATCGCCATGAACTCTCCCACCACGTTCAACGCGATCCCCGGCCAGGAAGAACTGGCTGGGATGCCGCGGGACCTGTCGTTCCATCCCTGCACGAACGCGAACCCGCGGGTGCTGACCCGCGAGCAGATCGAGCGGTTCAACCGCGACGGCTACCTGATGCCGTTCCGCTTCTTCGACGCGGCCGAGATCGCCGACCTCCGCGGGTACTTCGACCGACTGCTGACGCAGTACGTTGCCGAGGGGAAGGACAGTTATTCGATCAGTTCCGCCCACCTCCGGCACGGCCGCGTGTGGGACGTACTCACGAACCCGCGGATCGTCGCCGTCGTGGCCGACTTGCTCGGGCCGAGCATTATCGGGTGGGGGTCACACTTCTTCTGCAAGATGCCCGGCGACGGCAAGACCGTGGCGTGGCACCAAGATTCGAGCTACTGGCCGCTGACCCCAGCGAAGGCCGTCACCGTCTGGCTGGCGATCGACGACGCCGACCGCGGCAACGCCTGCATGAAGTACATCCCCCGCACGCACACCCTCGGCCACCTCACGTACACGCTCAGCGAGACCGACGACGCGAACGTGCTGAACCAGACCGTGGCGGACATCGAACGCTACGGCGAACCCGTTTACGTGGAACTGAAGGCCGGCGAGGCGTCATTGCACTCCGACTCGCTGTTGCACGGCTCGGAGGCGAACGCTTCGAACCGCCGCCGGTGCGGGCTGACGCTGCGGTACACACCGGGCGAGGTTCACGCTTACCTCGGCTGGGCCGACAAGGGCGTTGTTGTTCACGGCGACCCGCCGCCGCACTGGGCGAACCGCCCGCGGCCGACGGACGAATAACGGTGGTGTTTCCCCGCCGTCTCGAATACTATCTCCTCACGCACTCGCCGGGGAACCGCCATGACGAACGTCGAAGCCGCACTCAATCTCGTGACCGACGGCATGAAACTCGGCCTCGGGTCCGGGTCCGCGTCGGAGCGGTTCCTGAAGGGCCTCGGCGACCGCGTGAAGGCCGGCCTCAAGGTGCGGGGCGTGCCCACGTCCAACAAGATCGCCGATCTCGCGAAAGGCTACGGCATCCCGCTGGTCGAATTGGCCGACGCGCTGCCGATCGACCTGGCCGTGGACGGGGCCGACGAGGTCGATCCCGACCTGAACATGATTAAGGGCTACGGCCGGGCACTGCTCCGCGAGAAGATCGTGGCCATCGCGGCGAAGCAGTTCATCATCTTGATCGGCCCGGAGCGCGTCGCGGAAAAGCGCGTCGCCGTCCTCGGGCAGCGTGGTAAGGTGCCCATCGAAGTCGTGCCGTTCGCGGTCCCGCTGGTGGTGCGGTTGCTGACCGAACTCCAGTACGGGACGGAAATCCTGACCGAGAACGACCGGCCGGTCATCTCCGACAACGGCAACTACCTGCTGAACGTGGAAGTGGCCGAGATCGACGACCCGCCCGGCTTCGACCTGATGCTCAAGGGCATCCCCGGCGTCGTCGAGACGGGCCTGTTCCTCGACATGGCCGACGCTGTGTTCATCGAAACGAACGGCACGATCGAAGAACTGCGGCGGGCGTAAGCTCCGCCTGAAAGCCGGCGGCCATATAAACACCGCATGTTCGACTTCGCCGTCACCGCGTTCGTGTCGATCCTCTTCCTCGTCGACCCGCCCGGCACCGTGCCGGCCTTCATCGCGCTCACGTCGAGTTACTCGCCGGCCCGCCGCCGCCGCACGGCGTTTGTCGCGTGCCTCGCGGCCACGCTCATCATGATGGGCTTCGCCCTCGTCGGCAACGTCCTCTTCCGCGCCCTCGGGCTGACGCTGCCGGCGTTCCAGATCGCCGGCGGGCTGATTCTGTTCCTAGTCGCGATCGACATGGTCCGCTCCGAGACCGGCACGGCCGAGCCGCAGCCGTCGGACGAGGAAGCCACCGCCGAGGCCGCCACGGGTGAGGTCGCGATCACGCCGTTGGCCGTGCCCCTGCTCGCGGGGCCGGCCTCCCTCTCGACGGTGACGGTCCTCATGTCGCGGGCCGACGGCGTGTTCCAGACGATCGGCTTGCTGGCAGCCATCGCCCTGACGGGGCTGGTGTGCTACGGCACGTTCCGCCTCGCCGACCCGATCCAGCGGCGGCTCGGCATCACCGGCATTCACGTCCTCGGCCGCATCCTCGGGCTGGTCCTCGCCGGCATCGCCGTGCAGTTCGTCCTCGACGGGATGACCGCGGCCGGGCTGATCCCGAAACAGTAGGCCGTCCCCCTGTCGTCCGAAATTCACCCCGGAGCCCGCGGCATCGGTTACAATCAAGCCGAGCGATTTCGCCCGAAGGATTGACACCGCCATGTCACACCTGGGAAGTGAAGAAACCAAAGACTTCGCCCACGAGCTGTCGCGCGCGGGCGAAATGCAATTGAGGTCGACCACCCTCAACGGCCGGACCGTCGCGTACCGATCGGACACGCAAGACTTTCAAACCGATGGGCTGAAGTACCCGGACATCCCCAACTGTCACATCGTCGGCATCCTCGGCCACGGCGGAATGGGGATCGTCTATCAGGCCGTGCAGGCGGAACTGCACCGCGAGGTCGCCGTCAAGACGATCCTCGCCGGCATCGCCAGCAGCCCGATGGTGGTCGCCCGCTTCTTCGCGGAAGCCGAGGCGATGGCGGCCGTGCGGCACCCGAACGTCGCGCAGGTGTTCGAGTTCGGCAAGGCCCAGGGGACGCCGTACCTGATTGTGGAACTCCTGCCCGGCGGCACGCTGGCGGATCGCCTCCGGGACCGCAAGTCGCTCCCGGTCGAAGAGGCCGTCCGGTTGATCGAGAAGCTCGCCCGCGCCGTTGGCGCGACCCACGCCCAGCAGATCGTCCACCGCGACTTGAAGCCGAGCAACGTGATGTTCGACGCGGCCGGCGAACCGAAGGTGACGGACTTCGGCCTCGCGAAACGGGCCGACTCGAACTTGACCCTCACCGACCTGCAAATGGGCACGCCGCACTACATGGCCCCGGAGCAGGCCGAGGGGCAGGCCAAGTTCGTCGGCCCGCCGGCCGACGTCTGGGCGCTCGGCGTCATCCTCTTCGAGTGCCTCACCGGAACGCGGCCGTTCGAAGGCAAGACCACGCCGTCAATCGTTCACGAAGTCGTTCACGCGGAGGCCCCCCTCCTGCGGCGGATGTCGGCCGCACTGCCGCGCGACCTGGAGACGATCTGCCAGAAGTGTCTGACGAAAGACGTGGCCGGCCGCTACCCCACCGGGACCGAACTCGCCGACGAACTCCTTCGCTGGCTGGACGGCAAGCCGATCCTCGCCCGGCGGACGCCCCCGGCCGAACGGTTGGCCCTGTGGGCGCACCGCAAGCCGATGCACGCGCTAGCCTGGGTGCTCGTCCCGTTGACCGTCGTGCTCGGCACGTTCGGGCTGATCCTCTTCCTGATGTGGCGGTCGGCCGAGCGGGCGTACGCCGGCGAGCAGCAGGCCAAGGCCACCGTCACGCGGGCGAAGGAACAACTCGCCCTGTTCTCGCGCATCCGCGAAGAGACGTTGCAAAAGAAGCCGGGGTGGACGTGGCAGGCGCGGGCCGACCTCGCCGAGTTTGGTAAACTCCAGCCCGACGCCGACCGGATCGCCGACCTCCGCACCGATGCCGCCGCCGCCCAGACGTGTCTCGACTTCCGCGAAACCACCCCGCTAACGACCGGCTTCCCGATCGGCTCGCTCGCCGTCAGTCCCGACGGCCGGTGGGTTGCCGTCGGCGAGTTCAAGCCCGGCCTCTTCGTGCTGCCGATGGGCGTCCACCTCTTCGACGCGAAGGCCGGAAAGAAGGAGCGCACCGTCACCTTCACGCCGGGCGTCATCGTGAACTTGAAGAAAGGGATCACCCAGGACATTCTGCTCCACCTCGCCTTCTCGCGGGACGGCAACCACCTGTTCGCCGGCCTGAAGTCGGGCCGCCTCGTGTACTGGGACGTGAGGAACGAGACCGCCAATCCGGCGAAGGTGTGGGAAGCGGGCCGCGAGATCACGAGCCTCGCCCCGTCGCCGGACGGACGGTTCCTGTACACGTTCACGAAGTACAAGGGCGGCGTTCAGAAGTGGGAACCGCAGGCCAACGGCAAGCCCTTGCTCCACCCGGTGGAAGTGCCGGACGGGGCACTGGCCCTCCACCCGACGGACGGCGACCTGTTCGCCGGGTTGGGCAGCGACTTGTTTGCCCTCGACGCCGGGACGCTCGCGACGAAACCACCGAGCGGGAACTTCGCCGGCCACGGGATTCACCAGGTTTGCTTCCACCCGGAGGGCAAATGGCTGGCGGTCGGGGCCGGACGGACGCTGCGGATCGTGGACGCCGCAACGCGACTGCCGACGATGGCGTTCGTGGACCCGGTGCTGAAGACCACCGCCCACGCCGGCAGCGTGGAGCACGTCGCGGTTCACCCCTCGGGGGCGGTGCTGGTGTCACTCTCAGACGACGCGGACGACCACACGCTGAAGGTCTGGAGCGTGACGTCGGGCAAACTGATCGGCGCGACGGCGATCCCGGGCGAAGGGCTGATGTCGTTGGCCATCTCGGCCGACGGTCGCACGATCTACGTCGGCAGTTCGGACCGCACGCACCGTTTCGACCTGCGCGGCCTGGAGGTGCTGAAGCGCGAAGTTCCGGCCGCCGGGTTCGTCGAAACCGCGGCCCTGACGCCCGCGGGCACGGGCGTCGCCATTCTCACCCGGCGGCCCGAACTGACCACCGCGGCCGTGACGAAGCCGTTCCTGCTCTCGCTCGTGCGCGACGGGCGAACGACGGAGTACGCGTTCAGCGTGCCCCGCCAGGGCGATGGCCGCTTCGGGCTGGCGACCGCCGACGACCGCGTGGCTGTGACGACGGATTGCGCCGACGCAATCGTCTGGTCGTCCCGCAAGCCGACGCGGCACCAAACGCTGCCGATTCCGTCGGCCTCACTGCCGCGCTTCCAGCCGAGCGCCGACCGGTTGTGGGTGGTGCAGGACGGCCACGAACACCGGCCCTGGAACCTCGCGACCGAGAAGGCCGAAGCCGGGTGGTCGAACGCCGTGGACAAGGTGCTCAAAGGGGCGGCCGGAATTCAGGCCGCGGCCGTCGGTTCGACCCGCGTCGTGGCTGGCACGCGGGACGGCAGCGTCGTACTGGTCGATCCCGCCACGGGCAAAATCCAGAGCCGAGCCACGACAGCGGACGGGCCGGTCACGAGCCTTGCCCTGAGCCGCGACGAATCGCTCGCGGTCGCCGGATTGTACGCGGGCAAACTCCGCACCCTGAACCTGACCGCCGGCACGGAAGACGTGGTCACCGCCCCGCACCGCGACACCATCACCGCCGTCGCGCTCGGCGAAGCGGTCGGCAGCCGGTACCTCGCGACCGGCTCCAGCGACCGCTCGATCCGACTGTTCGTACGCGACGGGTCCGCGTGGCGGCCACTCTTCGCTCTGAACGACCTCGGCTCCGGGGTGAACGCACTGGAGTTCACCCCCGACGGTGGCCGCTTGCTCTTCGCGTGCGCCTCCTCGCTCGGCTACCGCGTGCTGGACCTGGACGCCCTCCACACCGAGTTGGCGAAAGACGGCTTCGGCTGGAAGTGATGTGACCGTGTCCAGCCGTGAAACAAAACAGCCCGCCCCGAAGAGGGCGGGCTGTGGTCATTTCCGGGTTGCGTCTTCGACTCACACCGACAGGAACAGGCGATACCACAGGTAGCCGAGGAAGCCGACGCACAGCGGTACGCCGTAGGGCAGGCGGGTCCAGTCCTTGCGGCGGCTGTTCGCCCGCTCCGCGGCCTTCTTCGGGCCGTGGGCCATCATCACTTGCAGGTCGGTCACGATCTCGCGGGCGTTCTGCATGTTCTTGTGCAGTTGGCGGCGGAGGGCCATGATCACGAGGCCGAAGATGCCGCCGACGATCACGCCGAGGGCGAACGACCACCAGATCACCTCGATGGCCGAGAGCGTCGTGCCGGGCAGATCCAGGTAGGTCGCCCCGAAGAACGCGCCCATCCACGAGCCGAAGGCCATGGTCATTTTCACGTCGCCTTCGCCCATGCCGCCAATGAACAGGGCCGGGAAGAGGCAGGCGAAGCCGATCAGCGTACCGAGGAGGGCCTGGCCGATGCCGCCGTGGCCGCCGAAGGTCGCACCGCAATCGTGCAGGATGCCCAGGTACCAGCCGGAGACGACCAGCGACAGGGTCAGCCAGTTCGGGACTTTGAAAGCGTAGCCGTCGATCCACGCGGCCCACACCATGCCGACGCAGATGACCACCAGTGCGCCCAGGTTCACCTCGGCCGGCATCGACTCGGTCGCCGGCACCAGTGCGCCCCACGCGAAGTGGGCGGCGAAGGCGGCGAACACCCAGGCGACGGCCGTCAACGGCACGCGGGCCAAGGTCATCGCCAACTCGCGATCGAAAGTCATGTCGTCGGCCGGTTTAGGGGCCTCAACGACGCCGGCACTGGCCGGAAGGGTGGCGAGATCATTCGCCATGACGGGATTCCTCGGGAAGACAAAGGGGGGCGTTGCGACGTTGCAACAACGTAGAACAAAAAAAAGAACCGGGCCGAAAGAATCGGCCCGGTTCCGCACACCCACAGAAAATCGCGTTAGCTCGCGCCGTTGCCGGACGCGACTTGGCCGTTGACGTAGCTGAACGTCTGGCTGGCCGTGCTGCCCAGGGCCGTGATCGCCGCGATGCACACCACGATGATCAGCGCCAGCATGACCGCGTACTCGACCGCCGTCGGGCCGTCTTCCTTCTTCAGGAACGTAACCACTGCCTTCTTGATGCTCGTCATGAGAAACCTTTCGCGTTAAATCGTGTCGGGCGAGTGATTAAAAATTGGGCTCAGGCGAGTTTGGTAGCACCCCGGAGTTGTCCGCGGACAGCTCCGATTCTTGGCGGATTGAGTGCTGCAATCCGAGGGTTTACACGTTCGCCGATTCGCCCCCTTTGTCGGGGAATCGCATTCGGCCGCGGACCGACCTTAGCTCGCGCCGTTGCCGGACGCGACTTGGCCGTTGACGTAGCTGAACGTCTGGCTGGCCGTGCTGCCCAGGGCCGTGATCGCCGCGATGCACACCACGATGATCAGCGCCAGCATGACCGCGTACTCGACCGCCGTCGGGCCGTCTTCCTTCTTCAGGAACGTAACCACTGCCTTCTTGATGCTCGTCATGAGAAACCTTTCGGGTCGGAAATTTGAATTTAGGCGAGACTTAGCACCACTGGTGGCCGCCGGGTGACGGCCACCAGATTTGTGGCGGACTGGGTGCTTCAGTCCGGTACGTCACGACGACGCGCCGTTGACTCCGGCGGCGGCGTTCAATTGAGCGTTTGCGAAGACTCCGGAGGCGGAACTACCGAGGGCGGTAACGGCCGCGATGCAGACCACGATGATGAGGGCCAACATCACGGCATACTCGACGGCAGTCGGACCGTCCTCCTTCTTCAGAAACGCTGTGACGTGCCGAGCGACTTTCGCCAACATGGCACTCCTCGAAAAAAGTGTGTCGGACGGTGAGTTGACTGGTGTCCGTTCAGGATCACGCACCAGTTTGAACCCCCGTCCTGTACGCCGGAACCATAGATCGGGCGGTTGGGGTGTCAAATTCGCCGCAACCGCTTCAACTTGAAAAACCGCTAAAGTGCCGGGCACCGTGGGAAATGCTGACAGATGGGCGTTGTCCGATGACAACGCAAACGCCCGCCGTGGAGGGCGGGCGCGGAAATTGACGGGGGATCGGAACTACGGTTACTTTCGGTAGACGCCGAAGTCGCTGAAGAAAATGCGCTTCGCGAAGCGGTAGAGGGGGTTCTTCTCCGGCACTTCGTTGCCGGGGTTGTGCTGCGAGCCGCGGGGCGTCAACGCGCTCAGTTCCGCCAACGCCGTCCGGCGGGCGGTCACGTCCTTCGCGGCGTGCCGTTCGACGACGGCCTTCAGCAAGTCCGGCCGCTCCAGCACGATGCAGCCGCGTGTGGCTTCCGCCGCCGTCTCGCGGAAGTCTTTGAGGTACGCGCTGGTCAGAAATTTCTCGCGGAGCGTGCGGCCGTCGCCCTTCGTGGAGTGGATCGACTCCTTCGAGAACTGCACGATGGGGCACGGCTCAATGTCGCCCCACGGGTTGATGTGGTGGCTAATCCCCGTTACGGCCGGGCACAGGGCGTTCCCTTCGCCGTCGTAGTACGCATCCACGATCACGATGGGCTTCTTCGCCCGCATCTCGACGACGAACTCTCGCGCCCGCCGCGCCTGTTCCGGTGTCAGGCACAACTCCGGGTTCGGGTTCGGCCCCATCGGGCGGTAGACGTGGAACCACGTGTACATCACGCCCATCTCGATCAGCCGATCGACCCACTTCTCGGTCAGCAGGTCGTCGATGTTCGTGCGGCACAGGCTGGTGCAGACGCCAGTGAATACCTTGTTCCGCACGCAGTTCTGCACGCCTTGCAGGGTCTTCGACAGCACCCCCGCCCTTCCCCGCCGCTCGTCAGAGATGATCTCGCTACCCTCGACGCTAATCAACGGCGTGACGTTGCCGAGTTCGCGCATCCGCTTCGCACGCTCGTCGGTGATGAAGTGGCCGTTGGTGAAGATCTGGAAGTAGCACTCCGGGAACTCGGCGAGCATGTCGAGCAGGTGCGGGTGCATGAACGGCTCGCCGCCGACGATGCCGAAGAAGATGTTGCCCATCTGCTTCGCCTCGCGGACGAGCTTGCGGAACGCCGGCGGGTCGATGGTGTGCTGCTTGTGGGCCACGTCCACCCAGCACCCCTGGCAGCGGAGGTTGCAACTGTTAATGATCGACACGTACAAGAACGGCGGGAACACCTGCCCGCGCTTCAGCCGCGACTTGTGCCGCAGGACCGATAGCCCGCCCTTCACGCCCATGTTCCAGGCGAGCTTCCACAGCAACCGCTTGTCGGCCTCGAACAGCATCCGCTTGGCCATCTTCAACATCATGGCGTGGTGTCCCCGGTGGTACAGGTGATCTTACCGAGGAAATGGCGAGGGGCTTGCACCGAATGAGCGAGCAGGCGAAGATCATGCACCTGCCGGGAGTGAAACATGGACACGCCATCGGTCGATGCGGACGAGCACCTGCGGACAACCGTCACCGTCCAGAAGTTCCTGATCGGCGGACTGGCCCTAGGCGCGGCGGTCATGGGCGTGGTCGTGACAGTCATGCACTTCGTGGTTCTGGACGGGAAGGCGATGGCCCCCGATCTGCCGCGGTTCGGCGGTGTGTCGATCCTCACACTGATCGTCGGCGTGGTCGTATGCAGTACGACCGTGGCCTCTTTCATAATGGCCGACACCGTGCGGCGGCAGACCCTAGCGCGCCTCGGAACGGCCCCGCCGGCGGCGACCTCTTTGGAAGACCGTCGGACGTTGCTCGCGGGCTGGCAGGGCAGCGGCATCGTGCAAGCTGGACTGTGCGAAGGTCCGACGATCCTGGCGCTGGTCTCGTTCCTCATCACCGGCGACGCGGTGTTGCTCGGCGTCGCCGGCGCGATGCTCGCGCTGTTGCTGTCGCGATTCCCAAGCGAAGACTCGACCCGCCGCTGGTTGGACGCGGCGGAGGAAGAGTTGGGCCGCACGCGAACGGGCGCGTAGAGGGCCACTATCGGTTGTGCAGCACC
The DNA here is from genome assembly GCF_008254045.1 of Limnoglobus roseus. Taxonomy (GTDB): domain Bacteria; phylum Planctomycetota; class Planctomycetia; order Gemmatales; family Gemmataceae; genus Limnoglobus; species Limnoglobus roseus. The sequence goes on from NZ_CP042425.1 coordinate 283,287, forward strand.
GCGGGCTTGATCGTCCACGCCTGCCGGCGGGCCAGTTCCATCATCGCCGGTGCACGGAAGTCCGGCGGGAAGATCACCCAGTTCCAGAGCCGCGGGTCGTCGTCCACCACGTACTTCCCGCACGCCAACTTCGTTGGCGTCAACTCGATCGACTCCGGCACGCCCTTCCCGTCCGCCAAGGCCATGACGACGCGGGCCAGAGCCGACAGGTACGCCTCAGGCGTCACGCCGGTGCTGCCGAGCCAAACCGTACCCGGCACGCGGCCCTGCGTGCGGATCGCGTCCGCCACGTCGGCGGCCGTTCGCGTGAACTGGCTGGCGTCGGTCGTCACAGCCTTCGCCATCGCCGGCGGCGAACTCGTCGGGCCGAACGGCGTCGGTCCCAACGCGACGGCCTTCGGGTTCTGCCCGGCCGCCTTCTCCACGAGGTAGCTATTCAGCAGTTGCAGGATTTCGCTCGGGGCCAACGTCAGGTCGTCGAGTTTCTGGAAGTTGATCTCGTCGCCGACCGCGGCCGCGATGGACTTGATCTCCTGGGCCGTGAACGACCGGCCGACGGACGGGTCGCGGTAATAGACTTCCCGCGCTTGACTGGCGGTGATGAACTTCACGTCGGGGAACCGCTTCATGAACCGCACGTACCCGAAGAACGTCTCGTAAGCCAGTCGGCTCTCGGCGTCGGTCTTCGCGAGCGGCAACTGCCACTTCTCCCGCGGCGGGTTCGCCCCCTTGCTGAAGTTCGCCCCGTCCCAGAACTGTTTGTGGACGAACTCGCACGGGTGGTAGTACGTGCTGACGATCCCACCGCCCTCGGCGAGCAGTTGCTTGCGGGCCTCGACGAACTTCTCCTCGGCCTTCGCCAAGTCCTTCTCGCCGCCGAGGTCGGACCGCAACGTGTGCGTCAGGTGGTAGAGGGTGAGGACGCCGCCAAAATAGTGCGGCTTGCCGTCAAGGCCGACGTGCCGGCCGGCGTCGAGGTAGACCGGCGTCTTCCACTTTCGCAGCGCCCCGAACGACTGCGGCCCCCACGAACTACCGGGTTGGCCGTAGCACGTCGGCGACTGGCCGAACAGCCGCTTCACGTCGTTGTACCCCGGCTTCTCGCGGCGGTCGAACTCGGCCACGCCCTCGTCCCAACCCAACTGCGACAGGTACTGAGCCGGCGTGGGCGGGACGCTGTGGAAGTTCGAGTGGTAGCCGATCTCGTGCTTCTTGAGGGCGTCGATCACGTCCTGCCGGCCGCGCTTCTCCAGCGTGCGGGCCTTCTCGCCGACGACCTTGAACGTGGCCGGCACGCCCTCCTTCGTCAGCCACTCAGCCACCTTCAAGGCCGCGTCGTCGCTGGCCGGCAGGACGTAGTCCTCGGTGTCGAACCAGAGGATGACGTACACCGTCTGGGCCGACGCACCGACCGAGAACGAGAGCGAAGCGATCAAGGCGAGAATGAGTCGAACCATCGGATGCCTCCGGGAGGGGTTCGCCTCATTGTAAGGGGCGTGGTGGTTCTTGCACGAAGCGGGTGAGAAGCTGCCAACGGCGGGAAAGGATTACAAACCCGGCCCGGCGACACCGGCACGTTTGGGTGTCGCCGCGGCGGTCAACTCTGCCCGACCGTTACACCTTGAATCGTGAACGGCCCGGCGAAAAATTCTGCGCGTCTCTCGGGCCTGAACGGGCCGATTGGCCGCGAACGTGCTTCATCGTCTGGCGGCCCCACCCACGGAACGGAGGTTGCCCATGAAATCCGACGACATCCAAACGCTCCTCGCGGCCGAACTGGCCCACATTCCGAACCTGCCCTGCGAGCACCAGAACGAACTCCGCGAAGCCTACCGCCACCGCCGCGAGCGCTACCCCGCCCGGCCGCGGGGCCGGGTCTTGGAAGACGCGATCGCGGCCGTCGAACGGGCGTGCGCCGACCGGCCGGTGCTGTTCTTCGACGCGGACTTCTTCGCAACGCGGCTGCGGGCAACCTACCACCTCGACGGGAGCGGGGCGGCCTCGCTGGCGTGAGGCGGTCTTACGACTCTCGCGAAACTTCAATCGACAAACTCTGTCCGTCGCGGATGACCGTGGCCACCAACGGCACCGCGTCGGGCAGTTGCGCCAAAATGCGGTGAACGTCATCGACGCTGGAGACGATTCGGTCGTTGACCGCGACCAACAGGTCGTCCGCCCGCAGGCCGTCGTTTGCCGTTCGCCGTCCAAACACTTCCACGATTCGCACGGCTTGGTCGGTGAAGAGGTCGTGTTCGACGACCATCGCGTGCGGCAGTTGCACGGTGGCCGCGGACACGCCGAGGGTTCGCCGCCGGACGCGGCCGTGGGCGAGCATTTCGCCATACACCCAGCGGAGCGTCCGGGCGGGCACGGCGAAGCCGATGCCCTGCGAGTACGCGACGACGGCCGTGTTGATGCCGACCAACCGCCCCCGCGAATCGACGAGCGGGCCGCCAGAATTGCCCGGGTTGATCGGGGCCGTGTGCTGGATCACTTCTTCGATCATCCGCCCGTCTTGGCCGCGCATACTTCGGCCGAGGGCGCTGACGATGCCACTGGAAACGGTCGAGTGGAAACCGAGCGGGCTGCCCATCGCGATGACGAGTTGTCCGACCCGCAGAGCCGCGGAGTCGCCGAACGTCGCGTGCGGCAAGTCGCGAGCCTTCACCCGTAAGAGGGCGGTGTCAGTGGACGGGTCGTCGCCAACCACGGCTGCCGGCAGTCGGTCGCCGTCGGTCGTCTCCGCGATCAACTGCGTGCGGCCGGCGACGACGTGGCTGTTCGTCAGGGCGTAGCCGTCGGCCGACACCAGCACGCCGGACCCGGACCCGAGGTTCCGCTCCCGCCCCTCGCCCGAAATCGCGAGCAGCGACGGCGACACTGTTTCGACGACCTGCACGATGGCCCGCGAGTAGGCGTCGAGCAACTCGTGGTCTTCGGCCGGCGGGAGCGGGGGAATCGGCTTGTCCGCGGGCGAGCCGCCGCCGGCCGCGGCGTTCACATCAAGGAAAGTTGCTCGGCGTGTCATGACTACCTCCGTTTAACGGCATTGTTCGCCGCCGGTGTACGGAAGGCAAATGCGAGGATGTCTTCTCCCGCAGAATCAAAGCCGCATCTGGAAGTCGTATTCCTCAGTATTCGTAGCCGTTGATGACGAGGAATGCCCACACGTACCAGGCCACGAACCCGGCAACGGCAAGTCGCCTAGTTATTGGTCGAGGAACAACGGGATGAGTGAGGATAATTGCGAGACAAATCGCGTACACGTAGGCTGACAGGCCCTTCATGGAGTGAAGGGCATTTGGGTTGGTCTGACCGTTCAAAACACTCAGAGTATAAGTGATGGGGCCAGCCAGTATCGCATCCCAGAACGCGAAGAAGGTGAGCACACGCCGCGACGGTTGTGCCCATGCGGCCGTAAGCATCAATGTCGGGATGAGCGATGCCGCCAATCCCGGCACAAGTACAGTCCACCTCCGGTACCAAGTCTGTTGTTCCGAATGCATCGAACGCACACCTCGTCTATTGAAGTTTCCATCTTCGTATGCCATTGCCGGCAATGCAACGGGTTCGCAGAGATGTACACCGAATCAGGAACCTGGGTACCGAGCACAGACGGCCATTGTCGGTGGTGCGCGAAGTTCCCAGAATGGACCCACTCGCCAGCCTTTGTCGCGCCACACTCCCGAGACCCTTGCGCCCATGACCGCACCGGGCAAGACGCGGCGGTTGTTCCTACTCGCGGCAATCCTCGCGGCGGCGGTCGTCGGCAGCCTCGCGGTCGGGGCCGTCTGGCTGCGGCCAACGGAAGTCTTCACGGCCGTCGCTTCGCCGTCGGAATCGACGAACCCTGCCGCCCGCACGATCGTGAACGAACTCCGCCTGCCGCGGGCACTGTTGGCCGCGTGCATCGGCGCGGGGTTGGCCACGGCCGGGACGGCGTACCAGGGGTTGTTCCGCAACCCACTCGCGGAGCCGTTCGTCATCGGCGTGGCAAGCGGAGCCGCCCTCGGCGCGACCGCCGTCATTCTCTCCGGCTGGCAAACCCTGGTGTTCGGCTTCCTCAGTCCGATTCCCGTGGGGGCGTTCGTCGGCGCGATGGGGGCGGCGTTCCTCACGTACTCGTTCGCGGCCGCCGTGCGGTCAGAATCGGTCGCCGGCCTCATGCTCACCGGCGTGGCGGTGTCCACGCTGTTGAACGCGGCCGTCTGGCTGCTGATGGCGTGGAACGATCAAGAACTGGCACGAACGGTGAACTGGCTGATGGGCAGCCTCGCCGGCCGGGGTTGGCCGGACTTGCGACAAACGGCTCCGTGGATCGCCGTCGGCACAGCCGGCGTGTGGGCACTGGCCCGTCCGCTGGACGCACTGGCTGAGGGCGAAGAAGTCGCGCGAAGCCTGGGGTTGCGGGTTCGCCTCGTGATCGGCCTCGTGCTCGCGGCGGCGAGTCTGGCGGCGGCCGCCGCCGTCGCGGCGGCGGGCATCATCGGCTTCGTGGGGTTGATCGCCCCGCACATCGCCCGGCGATTGGTCGGCGAATCCCACGCAGCCTTGATCCCCGCGAGTGGTCTGCTCGGCGGCATCCTTCTCGTCCTCGCGGACGCACTCGCCCGCACCCTAACGGCCCCCACGGAGTTACCCGTCGGCATCGTCACGGCGGCGCTCGGCGGGCCGTTTTTCCTGTACCTGCTCCAGAGGCGGCGGGTCTGATGGCAATGAAGGAACCGACCGTGAACGCTCTGCGAATCCTGGCCCTCCTGCTCCTGATCGCGCCGGGGTGCGGGCCGCGAACGCCCATCGCTCCGCCGGTTCCCGCGGACGGGGCGGAAAGCTCGTTCCCGCAAACCGTGACGGACTCGCTCGGGTTCACGGCGACTTTGCCGACCCGCCCGGTTCGCATTATCTCGACGGCCCCGGCGAACACGGAAATCCTGTTCGCCATCGGGGCGGGCGATCAGGTGATCGCCGACACGACCTTCTGCACCTACCCGCCCGAGGCCGACAAGCGGCCGAAGATCGGCGGGTTCGCGCCGAAGACGATCAGCACCGAGACGATTCTAGGTCTCGCCCCCGACCTCGTGTTGACGACTGGCGGCTTCCAACAAGAGATGACCGACGGCCTCCGCAACCTGAAACTGCCAGTGCTCAGCTACGACGCGAAAACGCTCGACGAAGTCGTTCGCAACGTCCGGCAACTCGGCGTCGTCACCGGCCGCGCCCCGGAGGCCAACGCTCTCGCCGACCGACTGGTGGCCCGGGCCGAAGCGGTGCGCAAGCGGACCGCGGCCGTCCCGGTCGAGCAACGCCCCCGCGTGCTACTCCTGCTGGGCGTGGAACCGCTCGCGACCGCCGGGCCGAAGTCGTTCACCGGGGAAATCCTCGAACTGGCCGGCGGGCGAAACCTGTTCGCCGACGCCGATCAGGTGTACGTGCCGATCAGCGAGGAAGAGATCGTCCGCCGCAACCCCGACGCGGTCGTCCTCTGGCAGATGGGCGAGCCGATCGAGCGCGTCAACCGCATCGCCCAGCGGCCGGCGTGGAAAGACCTGACGGCCGTTCGTCAGAACCGCATCCTGCACATCGACGACGACCTGCTCTCACGGCCCGGCCCGCGTCTGTTCGACGGATTGGAACAACTCGCCGAACAGTTGCACCCGCAGGGTCACTCGCCGGGGCGGTAGATCGAGCCGTGCAGCAACCCGTCCACGTCCCGGCCGTCGGCCCCACGGACGGAGTACCAGAGTTCCAGCCCCCGCGTCGGCTTCAGGCCGGGGATTGTCAGCGTGACCGTCCGGCCGTCGGGTGAGAGTTTCGCAGCCGTTACCCGCAGCGGCCGTTCGTTCATGTGGGGCGAGCCGTACCGTTCGGACCGCAACAAGTCCCACACTTTCAGGCCGAAGTTGTGCGGATCGTCGGCCGCGGCCGGGGCGAGCGGGTCGCTGAACGTCAGGGCCAACCCGTCGCGGGTGGCCTGGAAACCGACCGGCAGCGCCGCGGGCTTGCCAGTCGCCCGGATGCGGTACAGGCCGCCGGGAGTCTGCTGGTTGCCGGCCCAGGCGTACATGCCGCACAGGTAGAGGTGCCCGTCGGCCGAGTTGAACCGACCCCGCATCACGCCCGTCGGGAACGGCGGCAGCGGGAGTGCGATCATTCCGCCCTGCATCCCGTCGCCGACCTTCTCGTGCGGCACCACGAACACTTTCCCCGCCCCGTAGGACAGATTCAGCAGCGAGCCGTCCAGCCCACCCCACGCCTTGCTGTTCACCCACACCAACTCGCCCGGCGAGCGGTCGAAGCGGTTCGTGATCCAGCAGAGCGGCTCCTCCTGGGCGGCGTCGGCCTTGTCCACGACATCGGTGTACCCCCACAGGTTGCCGAAGAAGCGGCTCCCCGGCCGGACCCAGTTGATGCGATTCTTCGGCACCCAGAACCCTTCCTGGTCAGTCAGGAAGAACGTGCCGTCCGGGTTCACGCAGACGCCGTTCGGCGCGCGGAAGCCGGTCGCCAGGATGTCGGTCTTCGCCCCGTCTTTGCTCACCTGCAGGAGCGTGCCGTGTTGCGGGACGACGGCCGTCTTGCCGTGCCGCGCGGCCTTCGCGTAGTAGAAGTTCCCAGCCGCGTCGGTCTGAAGGCCCATCGCGAACTCGTGGAAGTGCTCGGTCACTTGGTGATCGCTGTTGAAGCACTCGATGAAGTCGGCCTCGCCGTCGCCGTTGCGGTCGCGCAGAATCGCGATCTGGTCCCGGCAGCCGACGAAGATCGTCTCGCCCACGATTTTCAGGCCGAGCGGCTGGAACAGCCCGCTCGCGATCCGTCGCCACGTCAGCGTGCCGTCGGCCCGGTCGAGGCCGCTCACCCGCCACACGTCACCGTCCCAGGTACAGGCAACGAGTTCCTTGCTGCCCGGCAGGAAGTCCAGCCCGGTGAGGCGGAATTGGGCCGCCCACGGGTTCTTCTCCGGCACGGCGAGCGTGTCCACCGCGAACGGGCCATCGTCCTTGCCGCGGTCGAGCTTCGTGGTGAGCGTCTGCGGCCACCGTGCCGACCCCGGGGTGGTAAGTTTCCCGAGATCGACGGGCGGCACCGTTGCGGGTGCGGTGGCACCGATCCAGACCGTGAAACGAAGCGTGTCCTTCCCGGCCGGGATATGAAGTAGCCGATGTTCGCCTTCGGTTCGCCACTCCACGCCACCCGGCTCGCCAATCACACCCGATTTCGGCTCCGGTTGACGGACCACGCGAAGGGTCATCGCCTTCGCCCGTGGGCCGATTTCGAACGACCGGGTGAAGACCTCGCCGACCACCCCCGGACTCTCCAGCACGGCCGTGTCGCCGACGGTGTACGACAGCACCGCCCGGTCACCCGCGTGGTACAGGCCGCGGTGCTTCGCCCACATCGCCGGCAGGGGGCCGTAGGGCTGGCCGTCGCGGCCCTTCAGCCGCGGGTCGTCGAACTTCCCCGTCTCCGGATCGGCCCACCCCGGTCCTGTCGTCTCGAATGCGATTGAGCCGACGATCTTCGGGTGGGTGCCGTGACTGCCGTTGAAGTTGATGCCGCTCCAGTCGATGAACCCGCTGCCGGTCCAGCCCGCGGCCATGCGAAGGGTATCGTGTTCGAACACCGCCCACGCCTTCCCCTTCGCCACGCCGCCCGGCCCGCTGTCGAGCCGCACGGCGACGCCCTTGTACGCGATGTTGTTCGGACTCACTTCGAACGTGCCGGTCAGTGTCGGGCCGTAGTCCATCTTCCGCCACAGTTCCCCCTCCGGCGGTGTTGGCCCACGGCTCGTGCCCTTCGGCAGGGCGGCGAGGTACTTTGCGTCGGCCGTGACGTACTGCGACGGGTTGTGCGGCTTCAGGTACGCCTCGCGGATGTAGTGGATCACGTCGTACTTCTGCCGCGGGACGAGGCCGGTCTGGGCCGTCATCATGCCGTACCCGCGGGTGAGCGTGCGGTACAGGCTCGCCGGGTCACTGCCGTTCTTGAACTTCCCCTCGGCGAACCGCAGCGAGGTCGGCATCGACCCGACGGCGTCCTTCGTGCCGTGGCAACTCGCACAGATGCGGGCGAACAGCGCCTCGCCCCGCGCGAACGCCTTGGCGTCCAGCCCGGCGATCAGTCCGGCGTGGTCGAGGTCGGCTTCGTAAGGCGGCAGCGGCGGGTCGATCACCGAGGGATCGGGCCGCAGCGACCGCGCGCGGGCCGGGCCGAACGCGGCCGACTCAATCAGAAACGCGGCCAAGTCGAGGAACTGCTGCCGGTCGCCGAGTTGGTTCGCCAGCCCCGTCGGCATCAGCGACGCGGTCGAGGTCGTCCGCCGTTCGATCTCGTCCTTCGGAATGGTCATCAACTTGCCGCCCGTGGCCGGGTCGCGGAGAACGAGCGCGTCCTTGCGGTCCTCGGCCGGCAGTCCGGTGATGGTCGTGCCGTCGGTTCTGTTGATAACGACGGCCTCGAATCCCTTGCGGACGACCTTCGACGGTTCGAGCAAGGATTCGACCACACTCTCGTCGCTGGTGCCGGGTTCCGGTCGTGCCAGGTCGGGGCCGAGGGGCGAAGTGCCGTCCTTCCCGCCGCAGGCGTGGCACTTGGTGCAACTCAGTTGCGGCTGGTAGAACAGCACCGCCCCGCGAACCGGGTCGCCCTGCGCCCGAGCAGCCTTCGCCAACGCCGTCGGCCCCTCGCGGAGAAGTTTTGCTTCCAGAGGCTCGCCGCCCTTCGGCTGGGCAACGGCGGGCGTGGCGAATAGACACGTGACCAGAACGGCGATTCGCGGGGTCATCGAGATGCCTCGAAGGGCGGAGCGGGGTGCCGGATAGCTTACCGAAGGAAACGTCGGAAGCGGTCACAAATCACCCCCGCGACCTTCTCAGCGTGGGCCAGAGGTCGGTGGCACCGGAAACGCCTTGTCGAGTGCCAGGTTCAGTTCCAGCACGTTCACAAGCGGCTCACCGACCAGCCCCGTGAGCGGTGTGAAGGCACTGTTGCGAACCAGGGCCGCGATCTCGTCGCGGACCTTCGGGCCGTCGCCCGGCGTAGGGGTTCGCTTGGCGGCCACGCGGTCGAGTTGGTACACCGAGAGCGCATTCCGCAGCGTGATGTGTGGGTCCAACCCCGACCCGGACGCCGTCACCATGTCCGCGGCGACCGGCTCCAGATCCGCGGCCCGGTCCGCGTTCGCGGGGTCGCGCAGCCACAGTTCGAAGAGGTTCGCACTGATCGCTGCGTCGGACGAGGTCGGCTCGATCCGCTTGATCTTCGTCTTGTCCGGCTGCTCGACTTCAACGACGCCCGGCCACTTCGCGGGGTTGGCCTTCGCGAAGTTGGTGAAGAAGTCGGCGTCGTCGGCCGAGATGCCGCTCGCCTGCTTCCAGTTTGCGGCCGCCGTCTCGAACTCCGCGGCCCACTCCGTCAGGCGGCTGGGCGTCGCGGCGAACCACGTTTCGATGTCGCGCTGAACCGCGTGAGCTGGGTCCGCTCCGGTGTAGAACCGGCTGGTCTTCTTGTACTGCACGTTAGCCCCGAGAAACTGCGACACGCGGTCCCGCAGTTTCGGGTTGTTCGCCCCCCAATTCGAGCCGCCGGACGCGGTACCGTTGTACGATGCCGCCGACGGCCGCGGCCAAAAGTACTCGTCGGCCGTGAACGACTGTGCGATCAGGCGGGAGCCGCGGAGTTGGTCGCCGTCGGCGACAAGACTGCCGGCCGCGGCCGTGGGGAACAGCCCCTGACCGACCGTGTACAGCACCAACGGGTACAGCAAACAGCAGATCACCACCGTCAACACCAGCAACAACAGACACGCCCGCAGGTGAGCTTTCATGGTTCGATTCTCCAGTGTAGATAGCCGCCGTTCGAATTCTGGTTCCCTCTCCCCCGGCTTTGAGGGGGAGAGGGTTAGGGTGAGGGGGTGAACCACCCCCTCATGTGGATAACTGCCTAACTTCTGGTGAAGGATCTTCCCCCTCACCCCGGCCCTCTCCCCCTCAAAGCCGGGGAGAGAGGGAGAAAAGTCAGCATCACGCCAGGCCGACGGCGGTGAGCATCAGGTCGATGACCTTGATGCCGACGAACGGCACGATCACGCCACCGAGGCCCCAGACCAGCAGGTTCCGCCGCAAGAGAGCGTCGGCACCGACAGGGCGGTAGGTCACGCCCTTCAGCGAGATCGGGATGAGCAGCGGAATGATGATTGCGTTGAAGATCACCGCCGACAGGATGGCCGACGTCGGCGACGTGAGGTTCATCACGTCGATCGACTTCAGCCACGGTAGCGTGCCGGCGAAGAGGGCCGGGACGATGGCGAAGTACTTCGCCAGGTCGTTCGCCACCGAGAACGTCGTGAGGGCACCGCGGGTCATCAGCAGTTGCTTGCCGATCTCGACGACCTCGATCAGCTTCGTTGGGTCGCTGTCCAGATCGACCATGTTGCCGGCTTCCTTCGCCGCCTGCGTGCCGCTGTTCATTGCCACGCCGAGGTCGGCTTGCGCGAGGGCCGGGGCGTCGTTCGTGCCGTCGCCCATCATGGCGACGAGCCGGCCGCCGTACTGCTCCTTGCGGATGTACGCCAACTTCGCCTCCGGCGTCGCCTCGGCGATGTAGTCGTCCACCCCCGCCTGGGCCGCGATCGACTTGGCCGTGAGCGGGTTGTCGCCCGTCACCATGACGGTGCGAATGCCCATCTTCCGCAGGCGGTCGAAGCGATCCTTGATCCCCGGCTTCAGCACGTCTTCGAGCACCACGAGGCCGACGATCGCGTTGCCTTCCGCGATGAGCAGTGGTGTCATCCCTTGACTGGCGAAGGCGTTCACCTGATCGTCCGTCGTCGCCGGGATCGTGCCGTTCTGGGCCTTGACGTACTTCACCACGGCATCGGCCGCCCCCTTGCGAATCACCCGACCGTCGGGCAGGTCCACGCCGCTCATACGGGTCTGCGCCGTGAACCCGACGAACTTCGATCCCGGCGGCGGAAGGGCGGGGGCCGCATCCGGCGAGCGGCGGTGTAGTTCGACGATACTCTTCCCTTCCGGCGTCTCGTCGGCGGCACTTGACAGGGCGGCCAGCAGACCGACCTCCGTGGCCGCCAGGTTGTCCAGTGGTACGAACCGCGTTGCCCGCCGGTTGCCGAGGGTGATGGTGCCGGTCTTGTCGAGCAACAGCGTGTCGATGTCGCCGGCGACTTCGACGGCCTTGCCGCTCTTGGCGATGAGGTTGGCCCGCAGTGCCCGATCCATGCCGGCGATGCCGATGGCCGCGAGCAGTGCCCCGATGGTCGTCGGAATCAGGCAGACGAGCAACGCGACCAGCGTGGGGATGTCGGTGCCGAGGCTTTTGAGCGTTTCGACCCCGACGTAGCCCTTCATGTAATCCTCGGCGTTCGCGGCCATCGGCCACAGGGCCACCACGACGATGAGGAAGATCAGCGTGAACGCCGAGAGGACCAGCGAGAGCGCGATCTCGTTCGGCGTCCGCTGCCGGCTCGCCCCTTCGACCAGCGCGATCATGCGGTCGAGGAACGACTGCCCCGCGGCGGCCGTGATGCGGACGAGGATCGCGTCCGACAGCACCCGTGTGCCGCCGGTCACGCCGGAGCGGTCGCCGCCGCCTTCCCGTACCACCGGGGCCGACTCGCCGGTGATGGCCGATTCGTCCACGGACGCGATGCCTTCCACGATCTCGCCGTCGGCGGGGATGACCTGCCCGGCTTCGACGATCACCAGGTCGCCGGTCTTCAGCCGCGACGACGGCACTTCGTCGATGAACTGCCGCGGCTCCTTCGTCCAGGTGGCGAGGGTGCCCGGCGGGATGTTCGTCGTATCGACCAGCCGTAGCCGCCACGCGGTCGAGTCCTGCCGCGTCTTCCGCAGGCTGTCGGCCTGGGCCTTGCCGCGGGCCTCGGCCAGTGCTTCCGCGAAGTTGGCGAAGAGGACTGTGAGGAACAGCCACACGTCCAGGGCGATCAGGTAGCCGAGCGACGCCAGCGTGGAGTTCGGGTCGATGACCTTGTACGCGGTGTACAGGATCGACAGGGCCGTGCCGACTTCGACGACGAACATCACCGGGTTCTTCCACAGGATGTCCGGCCGCAGCATCACGAACGCGCGGCCGATGGCGGGCTTCACCAGGTCCGGGGCGAACAGGCTCAGTTGTCGGCTCGCACGGCGGGCGAGCTTGGCGTTCGGTTGATCGAGTGTGGTCGTCATGGAAGAACCTTCTGTCTCTCTGTGGGCTGGAATCACCGCTCCCTCACGCGGAGAGCGGGATGAGGGGTTTCGATTTACCGCCCGAATGGCATCGGCCCGAAGTGCTCAGCGACCGGCCCCAGGCAGAGGGAGGGCAGGAACAGCAACGCTCCGACCAGCATGACGGTGCCGAGCAGCACGAACCCGAAGGTGATCGTGTCCGTTCGCATGGTGCCGGTCGTGAACGGCGTGTTCTTCTTTCGCGCCAGGCTCGCTGCGAGGGCCAGCGGGGCGATGATCGGGAGGAATCGCGACACCAGCATCACGAGGCCGGTCGCGAGGTCCCAGTGGGCGGCGTAGGTCGCCGGGGCCGACAGGTTCTTCGTCGGGTCGTTGAAGCCGTGCGTGTCGCCCAGCCCTTCGAAGCCGGACCCGTTGTTCGCGCTCGCGGAGCTGAACTCGTAGAGGATCTCGCTGAAGCCGTGCGCGCCGGGGTTGTTCGTCGCGGCCTTGCCCCAGTCGAGCGCGGCGAACAGGCCGACCGGGCCGAGGACCAGGATCGGGTGGACGAGCAGCGCGAGCATCGCCAACTTCATCTCGCGGGCTTCGATCTTCTTGCCGAGGTACTCCGGCGTCCGGCCGACCATCAACCCGGCCAGGAAGACCGCGACCACGAGGTAGATCAGCATGTTCACGAGGCCGACGCCCTTGCCACCGAACACACAGTTCAGTTGCATCCCGACCAGCGGCGTCAGGCCGGCCAGCGGGTTCAGCGAGTCGTGCATACAGTTGACCGACCCGCACGTCACGGCCGTCGTGACCGCGGCGAACGTCGCCCCGGCCGACGGACCGAAGCGGAGTTCCTTACCTTCGAGGTTGCCGAGGCCGGATTGGTCCACCGGCAGAGCGGCGAGCGGAGCCGTGACTTTGGCTTCCGCGCCGACGATCTTCACGGTCCGCTCCGGTTGGGCGAGCAGGCCGGGGTTCGGCTTGCCGGTGTCGTGGTAGACGGCCCAGCCGATCATGCCGACGAACATCACCATCATCACGGCGTAGATCACGACCGCGTGCCGCATCTGGTTCAGCATCCGGCCGAACATTATGATCAGCGAGAATGGGAAGATCAGGATGCTGACGCACTCCAGCACGTTCGTCCAGGCCGTCGGGTTCTCGAACGGGTGGGCCGAGTTCGCGCCGAAGAAGCCGCCGCCGTTGGTGCCGAGGTGCTTGATCGGCAGGATGGCCGCCACCGGCCCGCGGGCGATGACCTGCGTGCCGGGCTGGAGAGTTTGCACTTCCGCCGACGGTTCCAGCGTCATCGGCATCCCGGCAGCGATGAGCAGGATGCCGGTGATGACGCTGAACGGCACGAAGACGTACACGACCACCCGCCACATGTCGACGTAGTAGTTGCCCATGTGCGGATCGCCGCGCAGCCCGCGGATGACGGCGGCCAGCGCGCAGAACCCGACGGCCGCCGACGTGAACATGTTCCACAGGACGAACAGCAACTGCGAGAAGTACGACAGGTGCTGCTCACCGGAGTAGTGTTGAAGGTTCGTGTTCGTCAGGAACGAGGTCACGGTGTTGAAGATCGTCGTCGGCGACAGCATCCCCTTGCCGTCGGGGAAGGCCGCGTCTCTCTGGTTCAACGGCAGCGACGGTTGCAGAGCCAGGACGAGGTAGCCGAACAGGAACATGACCGTGTTGAAGATCACGAGGCTGGCGGCGTACTGCTTCCAGTTCTGCGGCCCGGTGTCGAGCCGCCGTTCGAACCAGCGCAGGAACGCGGGAGCCTGGTACTTGCCGTCGATGATCCCGGCGAGATATCGGCCTATTGGGACGGACAACAGGACCGTCGTGCCGACGATCAGGATGGGTAGAAGCCACATGGCAGGGTCACTCGGTATGGGGGCGAAAGCTCAGGGACGCCCGTCCCTGGGCTTTCAGGGTTAAAACTTCTCCGGTCGCAGCAGCGCCACGACCAGGTACACGAACAAAAACAGGGTCACGAGGACGGTAATCCAGATCATGGCAGTCTCCCTCACACCTTGTCGCACGCTTCGAGGAACAGCACCAGCAGCCCGAAAGTGGCCAGGCCGAGTAGAATCGTCCCCGGTATCCAGGTCGTCAGGTCCATGTTTCACCCCGGTGGCTTGAGTTGTGCGTGATCGGGTATTGCACCCGGCGTGCCCGAACGGGCGAAACGCTCCAAGTGCCTTGAAACGTAGGGCTTCTGAGGTTCGATTTGCAACAATGGGTCGAGACGCTCCCGCAATCTGCCCGATCGAGATTGCAATTTGCAAGGTGTGGGCACCGCGATGAAAACGAAACCCGATCCGCGACGACTGCTCGTGATCGACGACGAGACAAGCCTGCGGCGGACCTTCCGCACGGCCCTGGAAAGCATGGGCCACACCGTCGTCGAAGTTGCGAATAGCGCCCAGACGCTGGACGCTCTCGCCCGGCAGTCGTTCGCCGCGGCGTTCCTCGACTTGCGACTCGGCAAGGAAAAGGGCCTCGACCTGCTGCCCGAGATGCTCAAGGCGGCCGAGGGGTTGCACGTCATCATCGTGACGGCCCACGCGAGCTTCGATTCCGCCGTGCAGGCCCTGCGACTTGGGGCGTTCGACTACCTGCCCAAGCCGTTCACGCCGGACCAACTGCGGATCACCCTCGACCGCTCGGCCCTCGTCCGCGGTTTGACGAAACGGGTGGCGGACTTGGAGGAGCAAGTTGGCCGGCTGGTGCCGTCACCGGAGTTGGAGACGCAAGAACCGTCGATGCGGCAGGCGCTCGACGTGGCGTTTCAGGTGGCCGCGAGTGAGGCGATCGTGTTGTTCCGCGGCGAGAGCGGGACCGGCAAGACGATGCTCGCCCGCGCGATCCACGCGAAGAGTAGGCGGGCTGACCGGCCGTTCGTGACGGTCCACTGCCCGAGCCTGTCGGCCGAGTTGTTGGAGAGCGACCTGTTCGGGCACGTCCGCGGGTCGTTCACCGGGGCCGTCCGCGATACCGTCGGCAAGGTCGAAGCGGCCGAGGGCGGGACGCTGTTCCTGGACGAGATCGGCGACCTGCCGGCGGCGCTTCAGCCGAAGCTCCTGCGGTTGCTTCAAGAAAAGGCTTACGAGCGCGTCGGCGACACCGAGACGCGCACGGCCGACGTGCGGATCATGGCCGCCACGAACCGCGACCTGGAAGCCGAAGTGAAGGCCGGGCGGTTCCGCGAAGACTTGTTCTACCGGCTCAACGTCATCGAGGTGACACTGCCGCCGCTCCGCACCCGGCGGAAGGACGTTCCCGCACTCGCGGTCGGTCTGTTGCAATTCTTCGCCCGGCAGACCGGGAAGGCGCTCACCGGCTTCACCCCGGAGGCGGAGGCCGCCCTGCACGCCTACCCGTGGCCGGGCAACGTCCGGGAGTTGCGGAACGCCATCGAGCGTGGGACAATCCTCACGCCCGGTCCGCTGATTGGACGGGATCACCTGCCGGCCCAACTGACCCGCGCCGTGACAGCACGGGTGGAAGTCGGCGGCCCGGTCACGCTCGACGAGTTGGAAGCCGAGCACATCCGCCGGGTGGTGGAGGGGGCCGCGTCACTCGAAGAGGCGGCCCAGACCCTCGGCATCGACCCGAGCACCCTGTACCGGAAGCGGAAGCGGACGGGCGATCCGTCGAAGAGAGAGTCATGAGCCTGCGCACCCGCATCCTGCTCCTGTTCGCCCCGCTCGTGCTGCTCTTGGCCGTCCTCGGGGCCGTCGGGCTGGTTCAACTCGACCGCACGGCCGGGCGGATCGACGCGATCTTGCGCGAGAATTACGCCAGCGTGCAGGCCATGTACCGGCTGAACGAGGCCCTCGAACGGATCGACTCCGCGTTCCAACTCGTGCTGTCGAGTACGGGGGTGGAGAACGAAGCCCGCGAGCAGTTCGCGGCCAACCGTCGGGCGTTCGAGGAGCAGTTCCGACTGGAGGAGAACAACATCACGGTCTTGCCTCTGGAGGCTGATCTGGTAGAGCGGTTGCGGCCGTTGAAGGATCGGTATTTCCAGCAGGGGGAAGGCTTTTTCGCGCTACCGCCCGGCTCCCCGAGCCGCACGACCCGGTACAGCGGCGGCCCGAACGCAACCGACCTGCTGCACACCTTCCAGGCGATCAAGGACGTGTCGGGCGAAATCCTGCGGATCAACCAGGAGAGCATGGAGCAGGCCCGCGACGACGCCCGTCGGACGGCCCGGAACTCCGTGATCGGCTGCGGCATCGCCCTCGTGATTCTCATCGGATTCGTCTTCGGGATCGTCTGGTCGATGATCCGGTTCATCCTCGGCCCCGTCCGAGTGGTGACGGAAGCAGCCCAGGCCATCGGCGAGTCCCGCGACCGCGAGGTGCCCGTCTTCGGCCCGGCCGAACTCGGCCAACTGGCGACCGCGTTCAACACGATGACCCGCCAGCTTCACCAGTACCGTCTCTCCAACCTCGGCAGCCTCATGCGGGCGCAGCGGACGGCCCAATCGACGATCGACTCCTTCCCGGACCCGGTCATCGTGGTGGACCCCGCCGGCCGCGTCGAGTTGGCCAACCCGCCGGCCCGCACGCTCCTCGGCATCGAGACAACGCCGGGCGGGGAGCCGAACCCGACGTGGCCGCCGCCCGAGCCGTTGCGGCAACCCGTCGCGGACGCGCTTCAGGTGCAGAAGGCGTACGAACCCGAGGGCTTCGACGAGGTCGTGACGTTCCGGCTGCGCGGCGAGGACCGCACGTACCTGCCGCGGGTTCGGCCGATCCGCGACCCGGAGGGGAACACGCTCGGGGCGGCCGTCGTGCTCAACGACGTGACGCGGTTCCGGATGCTCGATCAGTTCAAGTCGGACCTCGTCGCGACCGTCAGTCACGAGTTGAAGACGCCGCTCACGTCGGTCCGGCTGGCCGTTCACGTTCTGCTGGAAGAAACGGTGGGGCCGCTCACGCCGAAGCAGGCCGAACTGCTGGTAGACGCCCGCGACAACAGCGAACGACTGCTGGCGATGATCGAACAAATGCTCGCGCTGGCCCGCCTCCAGCGGCCGCAGGATGAGACGACGTTCCGGCCCGAAGATCCGGCCCAACTTCTCCGGCAGGCGGCCGAGGCGGTTCGCCCGCGGGCCGAGGACAAACACGTCGAACTGGAACTGCTCGACGGCGAATCACTCCCGCCGGTCGCGGCCGACCTGTATCGGATCGAGTTGGCCCTGGGCAACGTGCTGAACAACGCCGTCACCTACACGCCGACCGGCGGCCGCATCACACTTACAGCGACGGCCGTCCGGGAATCAGTCACACTCACGATTACCGACACCGGCGTCGGCATCCCGGCCGAGTACCTGCCGCACGTCTTCGACCGCTTCTTCCGCATCCCCGGTCACAGCGACGAAGCCGGCACCGGGTTGGGCCTCGCCATCGCGAAGGAGGTCATCATCGCTCACCGAGGCGAGATTACCTGCGAGAGCGAACCCGGTCGCGGGACCACCTTCCGCATCACCCTCCCGATCTGGCGCGGGGGCAACACCCCATGACGACCGACGCGACCCGGCCCAACCCCGAGCGGTTCCTGTCGCTGCTCCGCGAACAGAAGCAGGGGCGGCTCAAGGTCTACCTCGGCTTCGCCCCCGGCGTGGGCAAGACCTTCGAGATGCTTCAGGAAGCTCAACGCCTGAAACGGCAGGGCGTGGACGTGGTCATCGGCGTCGTCGAGACGCACGGCCGGGCCGACACCGTTGCGCTGGTCGGCGATCTGGAGCAAGTGCCACGCCGTCGGATCGAGTATCGCGGGGTCGTCCTCGAAGAGATGGACGTGGACGCCGTTCTCGCCCGCCGGCCGACGGTGGTGCTGGTGGACGAGTTGGCCCACACCAACTCGCCGGGCAGCCGCCACGGGAAGCGCCACCAAGACGTGGAGGAACTGCTGCGGGCCGGCGTCAGCGTCATCACCACGATGAACATTCAGCACCTGGAAAGCCTGTACGAGATGGTCGAGCGGTTCACCGGCGTGAAGGTCAAGGAGCGCGTCCCCGATCACGTCCTGGCACAAGCCCATCAGGTGGTGAACGTGGACCTGCCGGCGGAGGACTTGCAGGAGCGGATGCGGGCCGGGAAGATTTACCCGGCCGAGCGGGTCGAGCGGGCGCTCAGCAATTTCTTCACCGAGCCGAACCTGAACCAACTCAGGGAGATCGCCCTCGAACACGTAGCGCACCTGCTCGACCGGCGGCGACAAGAGCGGGACGGCGCAGCCCAGGCGAACACGTCCGAACGGGTCATGGTCTGCCTGTCGAGCGGCAGCCCGAACGCCCTGCGATTGCTCCGTAAGGGTGCCCGACTCGCGGCCCGCCTCGGCGCACCGTGGTACGCCGTCTACGTGCAAACGCCCGGCGAGCGGGCCGAAAAGATCGACGCCGCGACGGAACGCCGGCTGGCCGACTCGCTGACGCTGGCCCAACAACTCTACGGCATCCCGATGCGGTTCAAGGGGAAGGACTTCCCCTCGGCCGTGGCCGCGTTCTCGGCCGAGTACGGCATCACCCACCTCGTCATGGGCCGCCCGCAGCAACCGTGGTACCGTCGGTGGCTGGGGCCATCGCTACTAGACCGCCTCCTCCGCACGACCCCCGGCGTGGACGTGCTGATCGTCAGCACGACTTCGTGAGCCAATTCCGATCGTCGGCCGGGCCGGTGTTGATAGATTCCCTATCACCCGCCTCTCCCTCTTCGGAAGCCATGATGTTCAGAACACTCCTGCTCGCGCTCCTAATGTTGGTCCTGTGCGGGGCGGCCGGTGCCGCCGACCCGAAGCCGTTCCCCGGGGCGGTGACGAAGTGGCGGGGTTTCGAGCGGCACGACTTCAAGCAGGCCGGCACCGACGCGATCGTGGTGGTGCCCGCGAAGGCGCTACCGGGCCGGCCGTGGGTCTGGCGGGGCGAGTTCTTCGACGCCTTCGCCGATGCGGACGCGGCACTGGTGAAGGCCGGCTGGCACCTCGCGTACCTCAAAGTGCCGGACCTGTTCGGCTCGCCGAAGGCGCTGAAGAAGTGGGAATCGTTCCACGCCGCGATGGTGCAGGACTACGGCCTGCACCCCAAGCCCGGTTTCATCGGCCTGAGCCGCGGCGGTTTGTACTGCATGAACTGGGCGGCCGCGCACCCCGACAAGACGCTCGCCGTGTACCTCGATAACGCCGTCTGCGACTTCAAGAGTTGGCCCGGCGGCGTGGTCAAGAAGCTCGGCACCGGGCAGGGGTCGGCGGCGGAGTGGAAGAAGATGCTCGCCGCCTACGACTTCAAGACCGACGACGAAGCCCTGGCGTACAAGCTCAACCCGGTGGACAATCTCGCGCCGCTCGCCGGGGCGAAGGTTCCGCTGCTGCTGGTGTACGCGGACAAGGACTCGGCCGTGCCACACGCCGAGAACTCGGCGCTGGTCTACGACCGCTACAAGGCCCTCGGCGGCCCGGTCGAGCGCGTCGTGAAGGTGGGCTTCGACCACCACCCGCACGGCCTGACCGACGTGACGCCGGTGGTCACGTTCTTCACGAACGCGCTGAGCGGGGGAGGCGAAATCGTCCGCGAGGAGATCGAGTGGCTGGACGTGTGGGTGCCCGGCAACAGCAACCGCGACTTGCCGAAGGTGCTGCTGATCGGCGATTCGATCGCCCGCGGTTACTTCAAGGATGTCGAAGAGAAGCTGAAGGGCAAGGCCGTGGTCTGCCGGCTGTCCACGTCGAAGAGCCTCGGCGACCCCGGCCTGATCGCGGAGGTCAAACTGGTCCTCGGACAGACGCAATTTGACGTGGTCCACTTCAACAACGGCCTGCACGGCTGGGGCTACACCGAAGACCAGTACGCGGCCGCCCTGCCTGAGTTGATCGCCACGATCCGGGCCGGTGCGCCGCGGGCGAAACTCGTCTGGGCGACGACCACGGCGGTGCGGGTGGCGGACAAGGTGGACACGATTTCCGAGAAGACCGACCGCGTGAAGAAGCGGAACGAGTTGGCCGCGTCCGTGATGGCGAAGGAGAAGATCGGCACCGACGACCTGTTCGCGGTCGTCGCCGAGAAGCCGGAGTTCTTCTCGCGGGACGGCGTCCACTTCAACGCGAAAGGGAACGCCGCCCTCGGGGCACAAGTGGCCGACGCGATCCGACGCCTGCTGGCGGCGGCCGGGGCAAACCAGTAGTCTATCACTCGCACTCTCTCCCACCGCCACTTC
Source organism: Limnoglobus roseus (assembly GCF_008254045.1). Classification (GTDB taxonomy): domain Bacteria; phylum Planctomycetota; class Planctomycetia; order Gemmatales; family Gemmataceae; genus Limnoglobus; species Limnoglobus roseus. Next base: position 303,709 of record NZ_CP042425.1, read on the forward strand.
TATTCGAAAGGGAGCCATGCTTCGTTCTTTACTCACCACCGCCGTCCTCCTGACGGCCGCCAGTCTGACCCGCGCCGACGGGCCGGCCTTCGACGGAAACTGGATTCTCTGGGGCGTCACGCCGACCGCGGAGTCGGCCCTGGCCATCGTCAAAGCGGAAACCAAAGACGGCAAACTGACCGGGTCGGTCGTGTTCGCGCCTCCCCGCGGGCAGGCCGCGAACGCACCGAAGCTGGAAGTCCGCGACTTGGCGGTCAAGGGCAAGGACGTGAGTTTCGCCACCCGCCAGGGGGCCGTTGAGTACGCCTTCACGGGAACCCTCGCCGCGGACGGCAAGGAAGTCCTGGGGTCTTACGGCCCGGACGCCCGGCCTCAGCGTGCGAAGCTGACGCCGACGGACAAGGACACGCTCACCCGCGAGGAGCAACTCGTTCGCAAGCCGGCCGAGGCGTACACGAAAGCCATCACGGCCCAGAACCGGCCGTTCATCCTCCAAATCCAGGTCCGCCAGGAGAAGGACGAGGACAAGAAGAAGGAACTGACCGAACAGATCAAGGCGGCCCGGAAGGACGCCGAGACGGAAGTGCCAAAGTTGTACCGGCAAGTCCTGGCGGACGCGGCCACGACCCCGGCGGCGTACGACGCCGCACTCGCCCTGCTCCGGGCCGGGTCGAAGGGCGGCGTCACCGCCGACGAGGCGACGAAGTTGCTCGCCGTCCTCGACAAGCAAGCTGCCCCGTACGGCCCGCGGTTCGTGCGGACGACCCTGGTTCAGTCGGCCGACACGCTATCCCACGACAAGGGGCTGGCCGCCGCCGCCGTCGCCGCGTCCGAGAAGATAACGGCCACCCTGACCGACGCCGACACGGCCGCCTTCCAGGTGCAAGTTCTGTCGGCCTACGTGGCGGCCCTGGAAAACGCCGGCCAGACCGCGAAGTTGAAAGAGGTTAACGCGAAGCTCACGAAGCTCGACGCGATGCTCGACCGCGAGTACCTGGAAAGCGTGCCGCCGTTCCGCCCCGGCACCTTCACCGCCCGTAAGGACAAGGCCGCCAACCGCGTCGTCGTGCTGGAACTGTTCACGGGCGCTCAGTGCCCGCCGTGCGTCGCCGCCGACGTGGCGTTCGACGCCCTGGAGAAGACGTACAAGCCGACGGACGTGGTCCTGCTCCAGTACCACGAGCACATCCCCGGGCCGGACGCGCTCACGAACCCGGACACGGTGGCCCGGTGGGACTATTACCGCGAACTGGCCCCGGAGGGGGTCCGCGGCACGCCGACGACGGTCTTCAACGGCAAGCCGCAGGCCGGTGGCGGCGGCGGGATGCCGAACGCCGAGAAGAAGTACCAACAGTACCGCGACATCATCGACCCGCTGCTCGAAGAATCGACCCCCGTGGCCCTCAAGGGTAGTGCCACCCGCACCGGGGACCAGATCGCCGTCACCGTGAACGTCACCGGGGCCGGCGAGAAGAAGGGGCTGAAACTCCGCGTGGTCGTGGTCGAAGAGAACATCAAGTACGTCGGCGGGAACAAGCTCCGGTTCCACCACCACGTCGTCCGTGCCACCCCCGGCGGTACGGACGGCTTCGCGATCAAGGAAGCGTCGTCGAGCCACACGGCCAAGGTGGACGTGGGCCAACTGCGGAAAGACCTGACGAAGTACCTCGACAAGTACGAAGCCGACCAGCGGCCGTTCCCGACCACGGCCCGCCCGCTCGACATGGCCCACCTGAAGGTCGTCGCGTTGGTGCAAGACGACAAGACCGGCGAGATCCTGCAAGCGGCGCAGTTCGACATCGGCGAGAAGTCGGCCGCGAACCGCTAAGCCCACCCCGAACGGCCGGCCGTCGGATCGCCTCCGACGGCCGGCCGCTTCCTTTGATTGCGGACGGAATGAACCCACTTCCCCTTGAACTCCAGAACCAACTCACCTCGGGGGCCGATGCCGCCGACCGATTGCCCGACTGGCCGCCGGCCCTGGAAGCGTTGCGGCGGGCGGGATTGCTCGCCGGGCCGGTCGCGGCCGAATTCGGCGGGCGGGCTTTCGGGCCGATCGAACTGCTCCACGCCGCCGAAGACGTTGCGGCCCACTGCCTGACGACGGCGTTCATCCTGAGCCAACGAGACGCGGCCATCCGGCAACTCGCGAAGGGACCGCCCCACCTCCGGGAGCGATACCTGCCGGGTCTAGCAAGCGGCGACCTGTTCCTGACGATCGGCCTGTCGCAACTGACCACGTCCCGTCTTCACCGCGGCCCCGCACTGCGGGCCACGCCGACGCCGGGCGGCTATCGACTCGACGGCGAAGCCCCGTGGGTGACGGGAGCCGACCGCGCGGACGCCGTCGTCGTTGGGGCGACGCTGCCCGACGACCGGCAACTCCTCGTCGTGCTGCCGACCGACCGGCCGGGCGTCGTGGTGGACTCGCCGATGGTACTGGCGTGTCTCGTCGGATCGCGGACCAGTGTCGTCCGGTGTGCGGGAGTCGAGATCGAAGATTCACTCGTGCTGGCCGGCCCCGCGGATCGCGTGCTGGGGGCCGTCGGCGGGGGCGGGTTGGAAACGTCGAACCTGGCACTCGGCCTGTCTGCGGCGGCCGTCGCGTTTCTGGAAGGAGAGGCCAAGTCGCGGGCGGAACTCGTTCCCGTCGCGGCCCGGCTTCGCTCGGCGGCCGACACGGCCCGCGAACGATTGCACGCGCTGGCCACGACTCCGGACCCGGACGCCGTCCTGCGCGTGCGGGTGGACTGCACGCGATTGGCCCTTCGCAGTACGCAGCTGGCGCTGTTGGCCGCGAAGGGGGCGGGGTTCGTCGTGCCGCACCCGGCCCAGCGGTGGGCGCGACAGGCCCACTTCTTCCTGGTCTGGTCCTGCCCGCGGCCGGTCGCCGAGGGCGTGCTGGAAGACCTCCTGCCGGCCGGCGGGTGAGCCGCGGTTCACCGGTGTTAGTTTTGCTTCTTGATGATTTCGAACCCGTTCAGAAACGCTTCCATGTCCGGCTTGTATTCCTTGAACAGCTTCCGGCCGGTGTACGTCAGGATTTGGATCGACCCCTCGTCCCCTGAGTAGTAGTACCCGTAGTACGTCACCGGGATGTCCGTGACGGTCGCTTCGAACGTCAGGCAGAGAATCTCCTTCCCGTTGACCGTCCGCTTCTCCTCCAGGACGATTTTCGCGTCCTCGTCGTGGGTCCGAATGTTCTGGAGGACGGCCCGCTTGAGGGTTTCGAGCGGAACGTCGATCCGCTCGGCGATGACGAGCGCGTAGATGTCGCCGTCCTTGTGCAGGAACCCTGCTTCCGCGGCCTCGTTGTCCACCTTGTCCATCTTCTTCCAGGTGTTCGGCGGCAGGGACAGCGAGAACGTCCCCCGTTTGCCCGTGTAAGCCAGGGCCGCCTTCGCGTCCTTCGTGTACTCGCCTTTCTTTTTGGCCGGTTCCCTTTTTGCTTCGCTGGCGTAGGCCCACGTGCCGTCGGCCTTCAGGATCACCTCTTTCCCGTCCGCCGTCTTGGCCCGCAGGTCCTCCGCCCGCGCGTCGCGGGAGCCGAGGACGCCGAGAACGCACGCAACAGCCAAAACGATCCTCATGATTGCGGTCCTTTGTTCCGGTGACGATGCCGCCTCTCGACCCGATCCGGCAATCGAAGCACGGCCATTTGATGGTATTCCAACCCCTTCTCGGCCGTCCAATCAATTCCCAACCGGCTCACGGGATTTCGTGTTTATGCGAGCGTCGCCACAAGCACCGACGGTCTCAGCCGATCAGTTCCACGGCGTGCGCCTCGGTGCGGGTGGGCGGTTCCAGCTTGCCCAACAGGCGGTCGAGCACTACTTGTGGTACGCGGCGTTCCCGCCCCCGGTTTTGCCGGAAGATCGTTTCCAGCGGCGGTTCGAGGTACACGATCTCGATGCGTGCCCCGTACTCGGCGAACAGGTCGGCCCACCGCGTGCGCGTTTGCAGCATCGTGTTCGTGGCGTTGAACGCGAAGTCTTGTTTCGCCCGCAGGTGCTCGCGGCACATCTCCCGTGCCGCCTGGATAACGTGGCCCTGGTTGCCCGTCGGTTCCACGTCGAGGTCCGCCCGGATGTCGTCGAGCGACACGACCGGCAAGTCAGGGCGGTTCGCGGCCAGCCACGTGTCCTTCCCCGTACCGGGCAGGCCGGTGACGAGCGTGGCGCGGCACCGATAATCCTCCCGCGGCGTGTAGTGCAGGCTGGACAGTTCATTGCGGAAGAACAGGAACCGGGCGTGGTCGTTGGCGAAGGAGTAGGGGCGGTCGAAGCAGGCGTTCTCCTCGGCGACCATCTTCCACAGGTGCAAATCGTCCTCGGCTCGGGTCATTTCTTTGGCGTGCCGGCCGCGGGTGTCCGCCAGAGCGAAGGCGTAGAGCAGGCGGTGATCGACGACCCACGACAGGCCGATAACCTCGCGGGCCGGGTCGGTCTTTTCCAACAGGTACGGCGGGCGGCCGTGGTAGCGGACGAGGTTCGCCACCTCTTCGCGGAACGGCAGCCCGCAGCCGAGGTCCCGCAGCACCGCCCGGCCGAGTTCCATGCCGACGATCGCGTGTTTCGGCGACCGCACGCGGCCGGTTTCCGGGTCGGTTATGGTTGTGGCCGGCTTCCCGGCGTCGTGGAAGAGGGCGGTGAAGATCAGCTTCAACCGCGATTCAGGTTCGAAGGTCGGCCACTCGGCGAGCCGTTCCAACTCGCCCACGACCATCTTCGTGTGCGTCCACACGTCCCCCTCGGCGTGCCAGCCCGCATCCTGGCCGCACGCGGCCATCGCCCGTGCCCAAGGTTGCGGTTCCGCCCAGTCGAGGATGTCCGCGACGGTGGCGGCTTCGATGTCGGTCCACGTCGTCATGACCAAATCTCCGCACCGTCCGCGAGCAGGTTGGGCACCATCGCGGTGTGCTGCCAGTGTTCGCTCTGCTTGACCTTCTCGACGAACTCGGGGCGGACGATCTTCGCCCGCCCCGTCACCTTGCCGCTGGCTTCCGTGCGGAGGTACAGCCCTTCCATGACCTTGTCCGGCCGCCCCGTGAGCGGGTTGTCGAAGACGCTGTCAAACCGCGACGGCCCGATCAGCGCCCGCAGTTCCGCTTCGGACGCCGCACCCTGGTGAACCACGGGCACGGTCTGAATCCCAGTCCCATCCAACATCAGCAGCCGAGTTTCCAGATCGAGGAACGCACCGGCCTGCTTGTCGTAGATGTCGAACTCAAAGAAGTAGTGCGGCAGGCCGCGGTAGTGAACGGAGTGCTTCGCGTAGAGCCACTCGCCGAAGAGGATGTGGCGGTCCGCCAGCATCGCCTCCAGCACCGGCCGTTTGCCGGTCGTCCACTGCTTGAACAGGTCGTACTGCGCGTGCATCCCGGACGTGATCTCGTGCCCGCGGCACTGCAACACCATCCGGCCGGCCGCGGTGAAGTGGATGCCGACGTTCGTGCCGTCGAGCTTTTCCTCGACCACCAACGACGGGTCGGCGATAAACGCGGCCGACTGCCGGGCCGACAAGTGCTTGTCGTCGTCCGTGCCGCGCGAGCCGAATAGGTGCGGCGTCCGCGGGTATTTGACGAAACTGTCGCGCGTCGCGCCCATGACTCGGCTCCAACGGGGAAGGCGATTCCGGGGAAGACACGCGGGCGGCCGGAAGGTTCGGGCCTGAAGGGACTATGCCAATTTCACGCTCGCCGAACGAGCTTTTTCCAGGTTCGAACCAATTCGCTCGTACAGATCGGCAGGGTCGTAGCCGGGGTGTGGCACGCCGGTTTGGTGGAAGACTTCGGCGAGGCGGTGACACTCGTCGTCACAGAGGGTGATGCCGTTCTCGGCGACGTACCCGCCTTTGGGCATCTCGTTCCGGTCCGTGATGTGATGGGCGTCCAGGGCGACGAGCGATTGTTCCGCGGCCCCGGGGTGATAGTTTCGGTGTTCGTCCCCGCCCTGGCGGTCGCGGCCCGGTTTGCCGCACATCGCACAGCGGTAGCGATCCCGCCGAAAGACGGCCGAACGGAAGGCGGCGCGAACTTGCTTTTTGCCGGCCATGCTCACTCACCACTCTCGAAGGCACGCCACTACTTGCTCGTCATCCGGTTGACGCCATCCCATGCAGCGTCCGGCGGGTTCTCTGCGTAGTGTTGGCATCGCTTCAGAAACGCCATCGCCGGCGCGTCGGCGGGGTGGGCCTTCAAAATCTCGGTCAGGATCGCCATGGATTCTCCCCACCGACGGCCCTGGAACGCCTGGAAAGCCGCGGCGTAGCGGTCGGCCAGTTCCCGCACGGCGGCCGGGGCTTCGGACGCGAGGTCGAGCAGTTCGTAAATCGGGACCGCCTTGGTTTGCCCCACGACGGCGACGAGGTCGATCGGGCGGACCACGAGAATGTCCTTCGCCTCGCGGTACGTTGCCTCGCTCAAGAGGACTTCCGTGCCGTAGTACTTGTTAAGACCCTCCAGGCGGCTGGCGAGGTTCACGGCGTCCCCCATAACCGTGTAGTTCATGCGGGCAGGGCTGCCGATGTTCCCGACCAGAACTTCGCCGGTGTTCAGGCCGAACCGCGTTCGCAAGGCCGGGCGGCCGCGGGCTTCCCACTCGGGGGCGAGTTCGCGGAGCCGCTGCCGGCAGCGGTGGGCGGACAGGCATGCGGCGCTGGCGTGCCGCGGGTTGGCCGTCGGCGCGCCCCAGAACGCCATGATCGCGTCACCGATGAACTTGTCCACCGTGCCGCCGGATTCGAGGACGACCCGGCTCAGGCGGTCGAAGTACTCCCCGAGGTGCGCGACCAACTCCTCGCCGGGCATCGCCTCCGCGATCGACGTGAACCCGACGATGTCCGAGAACGAGATCGTCAGTTCCCGCTTCTCGACGCCGAGGAGGGCCTCCTGCCCGGAGTCGAGCAGACCGCGGACCAAGTCCACCGGCAGGTACTTCTCGAAGGACCGCAGGCCGGACTTCATCTCCTCGGACGCCTTCCCGAGTTGGTCCACTTCCAACACTACCGACCGGATCGGCGGTCGCGGTTCGAGGCGCAAGCGGCCCGCGTCGGCCGCAGCGGCCGCGAGTTGCTCCAGCGGGTGGGCGACCTGCCGGGCGAGAAACATACTGATCAGAATGGCGAGGCCGAGAATACCGATGGAGATGGAGAACGTCAACCGACTCGTCCGATGGGCGTAGGCCAGCACTTCGTCTTCCGGGACGTAGGTGCAAACTAACCAGGGCGGGCGGGCCTCCCCGATGATGCGGCGGAAACTCCCCAGGTAGTTCTCGCCGTTGGCCTGGAAGCGAATGGCCTGGGCGTCCGCGGGGCCGCCCGTCATCACCCCGACCGGGAGTTTGTGGATGAACGCCTGAACCGCCGGATCTTCCAGTTCGTCAACAGGCGACAACCGGCGGCCGGGCTGCCCCGGCTTCGGCGGGAGGATGAGCAACTCGGATCGGGGGTGGGCGATGACCCGAAGGTCCCCGTGGTCGCTTTGCTCATCGTGCTCGGTCTGTTCCACCAGGAAGGCCGAGCCGCGTTGGCCGATGTGGAGGGTCGCCAGATACCGGCTCAGCGTTTCGAGGTCGAAGTCTGCCATCACGACCGCGTGAAGTTTGCCGTCGGCGGCTGGAACCGGAACCGCGTAGCTGACGCCGAGACTGCCCTGGGTCGCCCCGACGCCGAGGAACACGTAGGCCGGCGTCCACACTCCCCGCCCCTTCCCCGCTGCCGCCTGGAACCACGGCCGGGTTCGCACGTCGTATTCGCTCGGCTCGGTTTTGAACGGCTTGCCGGGGAAGTCTTCCGCCCGGTACTCGCGCAACTGGTACTTGGCCCCGGCCTTGGTCGTGTGCCAGACGGAGAGTTGATCTTTCTGAAGGCGGGACACGCCGACCGACTCGCCGGTTTCGGCGAGGCCGAGGAAGAGGGCCGTCGTCTCCGGCTGCGTCGACAGGGCGGCCTTCCAGTACCCGACCAACCTCGGTACGTCCTGCGTCTGGAGTTGGCCGGAGTCCAACAACTGGCGGGTGAGGGAGCACTGGTCCGTGGCCTGGTCCAAGAGTTGGTCAACCTGTTGGTCGATTCTCAGAACAGTCTGATCGAGTACCTGTCCCGACAGTTCTTGGGCCGCCGACCGGGCGTTGAGGTAGGAGAAAATGCCGATGGTTGCGACGGTCAGGAGGACCAGTCCGCCGAGCAGCATCAAGAGAGTCAGTCGGAATCGGAACATGGGCGGCACTCGTCCGGACACGGGCATTCGAGCTAGCGTAGGACGGACGCCCAAAAAAATCTCATTCCCGCCCCGGGAAGGCGGAACTTTGCCACGCTCACGGTGTTCTCACTATGTGGGCTGCTTTTGTCTTGCCTTGCAGCCCGAAGAGGATCATGATAAATTATTCATCCCGCCCCACCCCGCCGATAACTGCTCTGTCAACCCGCCTACGAACTTTTCGACCTCGGTAAACCGAAGGCTGACTCGCACCCTTAAATCCTGTTCGATCCGAAAGGTGACCGGCCATGACTTCCGCCACGAAGCCGCAAAGCTCTCTCCGCCCGGCCCGCCGCGAGTTCATCCGCGTCGGCGTCGTCGGCTCTCTCGGCCTGACGCTGGGTGACTACTTCGCCCTTCAGGCACGGGCCGATCAGAAGAACTACGTGAGCAAGGAAGGCCAGGCCAAGAGCGTCATCCAGATCGTGCTGCCGGGCGGGATGGCCCACCAGGAGTCGTGGGACCCGAAGCCGGACGCCCCGCTCGAATACCGCGGACCGTTCACGGTGGCGAAGACGAAGCTGCCGGGCGTGGTCTTCAACGAGAACTTCAAGAGTCTGGCCAGCGTCGCGGACAAGATGACGGTCATCCGCTCCATCGCCGGGAAAGAAGCCGACCACGGCCGGGCGAGCTACACGATGTTCACCGGCTACCGTAAGTCGCCGGCCATCGAACACCCCAGCCTCGGGGCGGTCGTCTCGCACGAGTTCGGCCCCCGCAAGGACTTGCCCCCGTACGTGGCCGTGCCGAACGCGAACGAGTACGGCGGCACCGGCTACCTCGGCTCGCAGTTCGGGCCGTTCGGCCTCGGCAGCGACCCGGCCCGCGGCAGCTATCAAGTGCGCGACCTGAGCCTGCCCGCCGGCGTGGACGACCGCCGCTTTGGCACCCGCCGCGAGATGCTCGATGTGGTGGACGACCACTTCCGTTATCAAGCGGGGAAGGCCGACGCCCTCGGCGCGATGGACGAGTTCTACCAGCGGGCCTACGCGATGATTAGCTCGCCGCAAGCCCGCGCGGCCTTCGACATCAGCAAGGAAACCTCCGCGACGAAGGCGAAGTACGGCAGCGGCGATGCCGCCGGCCGGTTCCTCTTGGCCCGGCGGTTGGTCGAAGCCGGCGTGCGGTTCGTGACCGTCTCCTACGGCGGCTGGGACATGCACGCGGGCATCGAGAACGCCATGAAGCGGCAAGCCCCGGGTCTCGATCAGGCGCTCGCCGGTTTGATCCGCGACCTGGACGACCGCGGGTTGCTCGACTCGACGGTGGTGCTGGTGACGAGCGAGTTCGGCCGCACGCCGAAGATCAACGTCTCGGCCGGCCGCGACCACTTCCCGCGCGTGTTCTCGCTGGCCGTCGCCGGCGGCGGGTTTAAGCGGGGCCTCGTGTACGGCTCGTCCAACTCGACCGCGAGCGAGCCGGAAGAGAACCCGGTGCGGGTCGAAGACGTGCTGACAACGGTCTACAACCAGCTCGGCATCAACGCCGACAAGGAACTGATGGCCCCCGGCGGCCGGCCGATCGAGATCATCGACGGTGGCGAAGTCGTGAAGGGTCTGTTGGGCTAAGAACCTGCCGCTCACGCCGCCCCGTTACTCGCGGGGCGGCGTTCCCTCCGCCGGTCGTCATCTCGCTAGAGCCTGGAGTTCCCCCGCCATGCGTTCTCGCTGTTTCCTGCTGCTGCTCACGTTTGCCGGTTCCACGTCGTTCGCCATTGCCGGCACGCCGCGCGTCGCGCGGGTGACGCCGCCGGGCGGGCAGCGCGGGGCGGTCGTGACAGTCGAACTCATCGGCCGGAACCTCGACGAACCCCGCGAGGTCATCTTCTACGAATCGGGCATCACGGCCGAGGCGGTCGAGAAAGTCGAAACCATCCTCGCCCCCAACGGCAAGCCGGCCCCGGTCGATCCGGGCACGCGCGTCCGGGTGCGGATGAAGGTGGCGGACGACTGCCCCCTCGGTGCCCACGGTCTGCGGTTGCGGACGGCCGACGGCCTGAGTGAGTACCACCGTTTCTTCGTCGGCCCGTTCCCGACCGTCGAGGAAGACGAACAAACGAACAAGGCCCGTAACGACACCCGCGAGACGGCGAAGGCCGTGCCCGTGAACTGCACCGTCTTCGGCCGACTGAACGACCCGACCGATGTGGACGTGTACCGGCTCGAATTCAAGAAGGGCCATCGCATCTCGGCCGAGATCGAATCGGCCCGCCTCGGCACGGACCGCGGCATCCCCGACCTGCACCTCGCCTTCTACGACGCGGCCGGCAAGAAGCTCGCCGCGGCCGACGATTCGGCGCTCTTCGTGCAAGACCCGATCCTGTCGATCCTCGCCCCGACCGACGGCGTGTACTTCGTCGAAGTCCGGCACAGCGTTTACAACGGCACCGGCGAACAGTACCGCCTGCACGTCGGCACGTTCGTTCGGCCTACCGGCCTCTACCCTGCGGGCGGCCCGGCGGGTTCCGATCTCAAGGTCGAAGTTCTCGGCGATCCGAAGGGCAAGTCGTCGCGGACGGTGAAGCTGCCGAAGGCGCTCGGTAACTTCGACTTCGCTCCGGATGATGCCCCGTCCCCGAACCGCCTGCGTGTGTCGCCGTTCCCGAACGTGCTGGAAGCCGAGCCGAACGATAACCCGGCGTCACTCACGTCGGCCTCCATCGCGTCGCTGCCGGTCGCCTTCAACGGCATCATCGACAAGCCGGGCGACGTCGATTGCTTCGTCTTCCGGGCGAAGAAGGGCGAACAGTTCCGCTTCCACGCGATGGCCAACTGCCTCGGCTCGCCGATGGACCCGGCCATCTGGGTGAAACCACTGAGCGCGAAGAACAACGGCGGGATGCAGCGAGCGTCCGACTCGCGGCCGAACCAACTCGGCGTCGCCCCGGCCAACGGTCTGAACCGCGACAGCCACGACCCGATCTTAGAGTACACCGCCCCAGCCGACGGCGAGTACGTCCTCGGCGTCGAGGACGAGCGCGGCGAGGGCGGCAGCGATTACGTCTACCGCGTCGAGGTTTCGCCCGAGGCGAACGGCATCTACACCTACATCGCCCCGGAGCCGGAGAACCAAAACGCCCCGCAACTGCGGCAGGCGATCGTCCTCGCCCCCGGCAACCGCTGGACTTCGCAAGTGGCGATCTTCAGCACGAACCGCCCCTTCAACGGCGAACTCGAAATCGTCGGCGTGAACCTGCCCAAGGGCGTGACCGTCACCGCCCCGAAGTTGACGCCGGGCGTGACGAAAGTCCCCGTAGTGTTCGAGGCGGCCGCCGACGTGAAGCCGCAGGCGGCCCTGATCGACCTCGTCGTTCGCCCGGCGAAGGGCGAAGCTACGTTCGTCAGCGGTTACCGCCAGACGATCCTGATGAACGGCTACGGCAACAACGATTACTACATGCACGTCCTCATCGAGAAGCTCGCCCTCGCGGTGACGGAAGAAGCCCCGTTCGCGGTGGAGGTCGAGGAGCCGAAGACGTCGCTGGTGCAGAACGGCGAGATGCTCGTAAACTTCAAGGTGAAGCGTCAGCCGGGGTACACCGGCCCGGTTACGGTGCTGATGGACTGGAAGCCGACCGGCATCAACACGGCCACGCCGGTCACGGTAGCCGGCGACAAGACCGAGGGCACCTACCTGCTCGGCGCGTCCCGCAACGCCACGGCCGGCAAGCAAGCCGTCACGCTCACGGCCGTCAGCGGCGGCAGCGGCCGCCGGAAGCGGAACGACGACACCGACCGCACCTACGTCGCGTCGAAGCTGTTCAGCGTGACCGTCGCCGAGCCGCACGTCGAAGCCCGCATCCCGCGGACCTCCATCGAGCGCGGCAAGACTGCCACGATCACGCTGAAGCTCAACCACCTGCAAAAGTTCGACGGCAAAGCGAAGGCGACACTCGCCCGCCTGCCGCGCGGCGTCGAACTCGTCGAGCCGACGAAGGAGATTACGTCGGCCGACAAAGAAGTGAGCTTCACGCTGAAGGCCACGACCGAGGCGCTCGTGGGCAATTACCAGGGCGTGACGATGGACCTGACCGTGATCGAGAACGGCCAACCCGTGCGACAGCTCAGCGGCTACGGCCAACTCCGCATCGACGCCGAACGCGGGGCGAAGCCGGGGAAGTGACATGGATGACTTTGATCTCGCAGATCTGATCCGCATGAACCAATTGGTTAGGGGGCGGATCGACTACAAGGGATTCTGTACTTGGTATGAGGCATTGCCGCCTGAACAGCGACGGGGGTTAACCGGCCTTTTGCTTGAATTCGCTCATCAGGCGGGGGTGACCGAGCAGTTGTGGAACGAGGCTCTGATGGCTAGCGGTCTAACCGAGAGCGATGGCGTAGTTCAGAGACTCTGGATCGCTCGGAAAGCCGATAACACAGGACTTGCCCTCCACAAGTTCATCTGGGCACTACCAGCCACCGAACTGCCAACTTTGTTCCGGGTGGCCGTCTACCTGTTTGGCATCGCAGAAGGAAACGTTTTTCGGAACGAGGTCAAGGAGCATTGTAATCACTGGTGGCATCGAGACCTGATGGACAAGCGAGTCGTACAGGATCTGTTGAATGACTCTCAGTATTACTCGACAGCAATGAGAAATGACGACCGCATCCGCAATCGCGGGTAGTCTTTGAACCGCAGGCACTGCTAATGAAATACTGTCTTCAAGTTGTCACGCTCGTCCTGGCCTCTGTTGGCGTCTGCCGCGCTGACGGCCTGCCGACACTTCGCGTCTTCCCCGCGAAGGTCGAACTCAACGGCCAGGGCGATCGCCTTAGCGTCGTCGTGCAGGAAGTCGATGCACAAGGGCTGACAAAGGACGTGACCGCTGCGGCGAAGTTCCAACTCGCCGACGCCGGCGTTGCGACGTTGACCGACGGCCGGCTCGCCCCCGGCAAGGACGGCACCACGAAGCTCGTCGTCGAACACGGCAAACTCAAGGCCGAGGCCGAAGTCGTCGTCAAGAATGCGGCGAAGTCGCGGGCGGTCAGTTTTCGGCTCGACGTGATGCCGGTGTTCATGAAGCACGGCTGCAACAACGGCAGTTGCCACGGGGCGGCCCGCGGCAAGGACGGGTTCATGCTCTCGCTGTTCGGCTACGACCCGGCCGGCGACTACTACCGCCTCACGCGGGCGATCGTTGGCCGCCGGGTCGATCTCGCGTCGCCGGAAAAGAGCTTGCTGCTCGAAAAGACCACGAACGCCGTGCCGCACACCGGCGGCAAGCTGTTCGACACGAACCACGACGACTACAAGACGCTCCTCGGTTGGCTGAAGGCGGGTGCCCCGGACGACGGCACTGACACCCCCGTGCCCGTCGGCATCGAACTCCTGCCGCCGAAGGTCGTCTTCCCCGGCACGAACGCGACGCAGAAGACCGTCGTCCTCGCGAAGTACTCCGACGGGGCCGTGCGGGACGTGACGCGGTTGGCCCTGTACCTGACGAACAACGACGCCGTCGCGGGCATCGACAAGGATGGCGTCGCGAAGGCCAACGGCCGCGGCGGGGCGTTCGTGTTCGCCCGGTTCAGCAAGTTCACCGTCGGCTCGGAAGTCCTGGTGCTACCGACCGACGACAAGTTCGTCTGGCCGAAGACGCCGGAGAAGAACTACGTCGACACGCTCGTCTTCGACAAGCTCAAGAAGTTGCACATGGCCCCGTCGGAGCTGTGTTCCGACGAGGCGTTCTTGCGGCGGGTGTCCCTCGACCTGATCGGCCTGCCGCCGACGCGCGAGGAGTTCGAGAAGTTCCTCGCGGACAAGGCCCCGGACAAGCGGGCGAAGTTGATCGACACGCTCATCGAACGGCCCGAGTTCGTGGACATGTGGACGATGAAGTGGGGCGAGTTGCTCCGCATCCGGGCGGCGAACAACAACCCGCAGTACGGCCGCGACGCGAAGGCGATGTACACCTACGCCGCGTGGGTGAAGGAGCAGATTGCCGCGAATCGTCCGCTGAACGAGTTCGTCGCGGACCTCATCGCCGGCACCGGGAGCAACTTCAAACAGCCGACCGCAAACCTCTACACGTCGGCCGAACGCCTCACGCCGGAGAAGACGGCCGAGGACATCGCGCAGGTCTTCCTCGGCACCCGCATCCAATGCGCTCAGTGTCACAACCACCCGTTCGACCGCTGGACGCTCGACGACTACTACGGCTTCTCTGCGTTCTTCGCCGGGGTCAACCTGAAGCGCGGCGTCGAGGGCCGCGAGGTGATCGTTACGAACAACAACAGCGCGAACACCGTCGCGCACCCGGTGGACGGCCGCCGCATGAAGCCGAAGTTCCTCGGAGGCGACGTGCCCGAAGTCGAGGGGCAAGACCCACGCAAGGCGCTGGCGACGTGGCTGACCTCGCCGGACAACGCCGCGTTCTCGAAGACGATGGCGAACATGATCTGGTCGCACTTCTTCGGCCGCGGCATCACCGACCCGGTGGACGACGTGCGGATCAGCAACCCGCCGAGCAACAAGGAACTGCTCGACGAACTCGGCACGAAGCTAACCGCGTACAAGTTCGACATGAAGAAGCTCGTGAAGGACATCTGCAACTCGCGGACGTATCAACTGTCCGTCACGACGAACCCGACGAACGAACTCGACAGTGCGTACTTCTCGCACGCCTACGTCCGCCGCCTGCGGGCCGAGGTGCTGCTTGATTCGATCACCCGCATCACCGGCACGGAAGACCGCTTCCCGCTGTCGCCGCCCGGCACGCGGGCCGTGCAAATTCACACCGGCGAAGTGTCGAACTACTTCCTCACGACGTTCGGCCGTGCCCCGCGGGAGACGCCGTGCTCGTGCGAGGTGAGCAAGGCGGCGAACCTGTCGCAAGCCCTGCACCTGGTCAACGGCGACACGCTCACGAACAAGATCGCGCAGAGCAAGGTGATCGCCGACCTCGTCACGAAGAAGGCGAAGCCGGAGGACGTGATCGAGGAACTTTACATCCGCGCCTTCAGCCGAAAGCCGAACGGCGACGAGACAAAGCGGCTCCTGGACATCGTCAACAAGGAGATCGGCAACCCGGACCGCGTTAAGGAGTTGGTCGCAATGCGGGCCGGCCTGGACCCGACCCTCGCGAGGCAGCAGGAGCGGTTGCAGAAACTGAAAGAGGACGCCAAGAAGTTGACCGGCAAAGACCTGGCCGTCGCCGAGAAGCAGATTAAGAACCTGGGCGAGACGGTGGCCACGACCCAGAAGCAGTACGAAACGGCCGCCGCCGTGACCCTCTACGGCGACATCCTTTGGAGCCTGTTCAACTCCACCGAGTTCACCTTCAACCACTAAAAAAGATTGAACAACGGAACGCGGAGAACGCAGGATCGGAACGCCGGATGAAGTCCGGATCGGATTGGTCTTGTCCGCGTTTATCCGGCGTTGAAATCCGCGTTCTCCGCGTTCCGATTTGATTAGGACTTCCCGACATGCTCCGATCCCTGGCCCTCCTCCTGATTCTTCCTGCAATCGCCACGGCCCAGGCTCCGAAGGCCGACGCGGTCACTTACAAGGACCACGTGCAGCCGATCCTGCGGAAGTACTGCCTGAACTGCCACAACGCCGACAAGTCGTCGTCGGACCTGGACGTGAGCACTTACGCGAAGCTCATCGCCGGCGGGGCGAGCGGCGAGGCGGTCAAGGCCGGCAGCCCCGCCCAGAGCTTGCTCTACAAAGTAGTGAACCACGAGGTCGAGCCGAAGATGCCGCCGAAGGGCGGGAAGATGCCCGACGCCGACCTCGCGGTGCTGAAGAAGTGGATCGAAGGTGGTGCGCCCGAAACGGCCGTCGGGGCGGCAAAGGCCGCGTCGCGGAAGGTCGATCTCGACCCCGTCGCGTTGACGCAGGGCAAGCCCACCGGCCCGCCGCCGATGCCCGTGAACTGGGCGAGCACCACCCTGGCGAAGACCAGCCGCCCGCACCCCGTCACGGCGATCGCCGCCAGCCCGTGGGCACCGCTGATCGCGGTCGCCGGGCACGAACGAGTGCTGCTCTACAACTCGGACACGCTGAAACTCGCCGGCACGCTCGCCTTCCCGGAGCGCATCCCGCACGTCTTGAAGTTCAGCCGCGACGGCAAGTGGCTGCTCGCCGCCGGCGGCCGCGGGGCGAGTTCGGGCAAGGTCGTCATCTGGGGCGTGACCACCGGCAAGCGCGTCACCGAGATCGGCGACGAGGCCGACGTGGTGCTGGCGGCCGACGTTAGCCCGAACCACAAACTCGTCGCCCTCGGCGGGCCGGGCAAGCTCGTGAAGATTTTCGACACCGCCACCGGCGAGATGAAGCACAAGATCAAGAAGCACACCGACTGGGTCACGGCCCTGGAGTTCAGCCCGGATGGCACGATGCTGGCCAGCGGCGACCGGAACGGCGGCGCGTTCGTGTGGGAGGCCGAGACGGGCGGCATCGTGTTCACCCTCGGCGACCACAAGGACGCCGTCACCGACCTGAACTGGCGGGCCGATTCCGTCATGCTCGCGTCGGCCAGCGAGGACGGGAAGGTGATTCTGTGGGCCGCCGAGGACGGCTTCCCGGCCCGGTCGATCACGGCTCAGGCCGACAGTAAGGCGACCGGCGCGGCCCGCAACAAGCCGGTCGGCGTGCTGTCCGTCAATTACGCCCGCAACGGCAATTTCCTCACGTGCGGCCGCGACAACACGGCCCGCGTCTGGAACCCGAGCGGCAACCAACTCGCGAAATTCGACGGCTTCCCGGACGTGCCGACGAAGGTGGCGTTCTCGCACGACGGGGCGAAGGCGTTTGTCGGCGACTTCACCGGCACCGTCCGCGTCTGGAAGCTCCCCGACAACAAGCCAATCGGCGAACTGACGACGAACCCGGATTGATCGATCCTAACGGTACAGTTCTTCCCGCCGGTCCTGGTAGACCTTCATGCGATCCCGGACTTCCGTCAGGCGGTCCCGGGACACCTCGCCGACCAGCAACGCCTCCTCCGTCTCGGCGGCCGACGACAGGATCGTGCCGTAAGGGTCAAGCAGGCAACTCATCCCGCCGAACGTCAGTCCGTGATCGTCGCCGACGCGGTTGACAGCCGCGACGTACACTTGATTCTCGATGGCCCGGCAGGCGAGGATCGTCTCCCAGTGCCGGATGCGCACCAGCGGGAATGCCGCCGGCACGATTAACAGTTCCGCCCCGGCGAGCGACAACCGGCGGGCGAGTTCGGGGAAGCGGATGTCGTAGCACGTCATCAGGCCGACGCGGAACTCGCCGACGGTGCAGAGCGTGAGGGCGTCGCCCGGTCGTATGTAGTTTTGTTCGCACACCGGCTCAGCCGTGATGAGGTGCGTCTTCCGGTACTTCGCGACGAGTTGCCCGTCGGTTCCGATGACGGCGACGGTGTTGTAAATGTCGTCGCCGACCCGCTCGGACAGGCCCACCACGACGGTGATCTTCCGCTCGGCCGCAACCCCGGCCACTTCCGCGTACACGCCGCCGTCCCAACCTGCCGCGACCTTCACGATGGTCGGCATGTGGTAGCCGGTGTCGCTCATCTCGGGTAGCGCGACCACGTCGCACCCTCGGTCGGCGGCCGCCCGGACTTGCCGGACGATGGCCCAGCCGTTGCCCGCCACGTCGCCGGGAACGCACTTCAGTTGCGCGAGTCCGATCTTCATGCCGACTGTCCTCGAACGGGGAGTCGGGTCAGTGTACCGGCCTGCTTCCCGTTTGACGCTCGACCCCGCGGGGGATAAGGCTCCCTGTGAACCGTTCGCACCCGACCCTTCGAGGAACCGGCCGTGATTATCCAGGAAGACTACGTCGATCTCGACACGCCGACCGGGCCGATGCGCACCTACCGCTACGCGCCGGTCGCGCCGGGGCGCTACCCGGGCGTGGTCCTCTTCTCGGAGATTTTCCAACTGACGGGGCCGATCGCCCGGACGGCCCGATTCTACGCCGGCCACGGGTATGCCGTCGCGGTGCCGGAGATCTTCCACGAGTTCGAACCGCTCGGCGAAGTCCTCCCCTACGACCAGGCCGGGGCCGACCGCGGGAACCGCGACAAGGTCGCGAAGCCGATCCCGGCGTATGACGACGACGCCCGCGCCGTCGTCCGCCACCTGCAATCGTGGTCGGCGTGTTCCGGGTCGATCGGCACGATCGGCATTTGCATCGGCGGCCACCTCGCGTTCCGAGCAGCCATGAACCCCGAGGTTCGCGCGGCCGCGTGCTTCTACGCGACGGACATCCACAAGCGGAGCCTCGGGGCTGGGATGAACGACAACTCGCTCGACCGAGTTCCCGAGATTGCGGGGGAACTGATGATGGTCTGGGGCCGGCAAGACCCGCACGTACCCGGCGACGGGCGGGCCACGGTCTACGCGCGGCTGACGGAGTGCCAGCGGAACTTCACGTGGCACGAGTTCAACGCCGCACACGCCTTCCTCCGGGACGAAGGGCACCGCTACGACCCGGAACTGGCGTTGCTCTCGCAGCACCTCGTGCTGGCCCTGTTCCACCGGACGTTGTCGGGGCCTACTTGATCGGCTCTTTCTCGAAGTCGGACTTATTCGCCCAGCCGAACTCGACCTTGTCGCCGCGCTGGAACTTCTCGTAGAACCCGCGGCCGGCCGTCGCCGGGTAGCCGTCGAAGATTGCGCCGTTGCCAAACATCCGGGGATCGCCCTGCGCCTTCAGTTCGGCCGTCATCAGCGAGTGCATGAGTGCCCGTCGTGGCTCGTGCATTGGATCAGTCGCAAGGTTCTTGACGCAGTCCGGGTCGGTTGCGAGGTCGTACAGTTCCTCGCCGAGCCGCATGCCGAAGCCGAGTTGCCAGAAGCGGTCGCTGCGATTCTTCCGGCCGAGTTCGAGGATGAGCGTCTTCGTCGGGCTGCCGTCGGTGTCGAGGTAGCCCGTCTCCGGGTTGCCCGCCGGCCATCGTGTCGGCTCGTAGTTTTTGAGGAAGAGGAAGCCGTCGCGGACGATGCCGCGGATCGGGTAGCCCCAGTCGTTCGGCCGGCCAACATCCGTGCGCTCCTTACCCACCAGTGTGTGATTGCGTTCGGGTACGACCTGCCCGCCCTTTCGGCTCTCGAAGATCGGCCGCCACGACGTGCCGGTGATGCTCGCCATTCCCGAATCCTTCTGCGGCACGCCACCGAGGTCGAGAACCGTCGCCGCCACGTCAGGGAAGGCCACGAAGTCGTCGATCGTCCGACCGCCAGCGGCGATGCCCTTCGGCCACCGCACCGCGAGGGGGACGTGGTTCGCGTCGTGGTAGGCGTAGCCCTTCACCCGCGGAAACGGCATGCCGTGGTCGGACGTGACGACCACGAGCGTGTTGTCGAGTTGCCCGCGGCGTTCGAGTTCCGCCAGGATAAGGCCGAGGTGCTGGTCGGCGTGTTCGACCTCGAAGGCGTAGTCGAGCATGTCGTGCCGGACCACGTCGGTGTCGGGCCAGTAGGCGGGCACGCGGTCGATGTCGGCGAGTTTCTTGCCGCCCTTGTTGACGCCCGATTGAAACTCGTACCCGCGGTGCGGTTCGAGGAACCCGCACCAGAAGCACCACGGCTTGTCAGCCGGGGCCGTGTCGAGGAACGCGGTGAAGTTCTTCGCGTAGTCGTTGGTGCTAATCCCCGGGGTCGGCGGCTTGAGGGTGTGCTGGTTGAACGGCTTGCCGCCCATCTGCCGCGGCTTACCGGCCGCGTCGGTGGCGACGCCGGGTGCCCAGACCTTCCCCGTGGACCCGACGAACCAGCCCTTCTCGACCAGCGCCTCCGGCCAGACTTTGAACTTCTTCGGGAAGTACGCGAGGTGGTTGCCGGCCTCTTCGAGTTGCCACGGGTAACGGCCGGTCAGCAGCGACGCCCGCGAGGGGGCACACTTGGCGACCGGCGTGTACGCCCGCTGGAACAGCAGCCCCTCGCGGGCGATGCGGTCGAACGCCGGCGTCCGCACCCATTTCGTGCCATAGGCTCCGGCGTGGGTGCCCCAGTCGTCGGCGATCACGACGAGGACGTTCGGCCGCGGCGTGTCGGCACGAGCGGGACCGACCACCAGACCGAGGAGCGCCAAAGCGAGTGGGAGAGTGGTTCGCATTTTGAGCCTCGCGCGTTCACCGCGGCGGTTGCCCGGCCGGGGACGATCTTCGACAAAGCGGAAGAATCTCGCCCCTCCGCCTCCGTCTGGGGGATATAGTGGGCTGAGCTTATCGGTGCAACCAACCAGCGGTCTCCTCCGAGGGAACTCCACTCGGACGCACCTTGCTCTTAGCCGGTCCGAAGGCGACCATTGCCAAGTTCACTCAACCGCAACAACGAAACGGGCGTGCCCGATGGACGAGACCAATGCTTCCGCGGTGGCTGTCGATGAACCGGCCGACCCCGTGGCCGGAATCCGAAGCCACATCCTGACCGCCCTCGGCCGCCCGCCGGACCTGTTGCGGGTTCACGTCGCCAAACTGTGGAAAAACACCTACCGGGCGAACGTGTTTGTCGGGACGACACTTGCGTCGGCCCAACTCTCGCACAGTTTCTTCGTGACGACGACGGACGCCGGCCAGTTCCTGTCCGCGACGCCCCCGCTCCGGCGTGTCTACACGTGAGTTGATTGGGTGAAGTTCAAGTCCCTGGGCGGGCGTTACTCCCGATCATGGGAGTGGGTGCTAGAGTCGGCACGAGTCACGACGGATGCGCGGGCATCCGTTCGTCAACTCATACCAGTTTTTAGCTCTTCCCCAGTACCAAATCCACGACCCAGCAGCCCCGGACGTGCGGCCCCGCACTCCGACAGTGGGCCAACACCGCGGGGTCTTCGTACCCCATCTCTTGCAGAATATCGGCCAGGGCCGGCAGGCGGTCGAACGCCCGCTCGTCGTAGATGGCCTGGGCGAACGCCACGGCCTTCTTCCGTGAACTGCGGGGATTGAACGTGGCGTGGCGGTACTGATTGCCGAAGACGCAGCGGATCACGTCGCAGAACCACCCTAACTCGCCGTGCCACCCGGCCCCGTCGGAGTACATCGCCTCGGCCGCGTCCTCCCAGACTGGGGTGTCACGGGCCGGGCCGCCGGCCGGGTCGGCGGCCGCGTCGTCGCCGACGCCCCAGTGCCGAACCTCGGTCCCCGCCGCCCACGCCCCGACGGCTGTGCCAAAGCACTCGTACCGGTTCCGGTTCCGGTTGTACTTCCGGGCCTTCTTCATCACCGCCTGCGCGTCGGCCTCGGCGGCCTCGCGTTCATCGTCGGTCGCGGCCCCGTCGGCAAACCGTTCGGCGACCTCAATCGCGGTCCGACTCCGGGCGTCGCGGAGGACCGGCCAAACGTGGCGGCCCAACCCGCACCCGAGCAGCCGCCGCTTCCGGTCGAGGGCCGTCCCGCCGACGTGTTCGAGCAGCTTCATCGGTGCCCCGCACGCCAACCACTCTGCCTCGGTCATCACCCGTTCCCCTTGTCGTTCGTGAGTGTCGCGGTCCGGCTCCCGGAGTTTCGGAAGACCGTCACCAAATGCGTCGCGGTTCAGAGTGGATGTTGCTTTGGAGGGCGTGGGAGGTAAACATCTTGGGCCAATCGCCTGGACGCCCGAACGAACCGTTCGTGATGTTGTTACGGAAGATGACTTTGATCATACACTCCCTGTCGAGTGCCACACTTCTCCGCGAGAGTTGCCGGCACTCCCTGCTATTCTAGCCATTTTCGCCCCGCCGCCCCTGCGAATCCGCCGGCATTCCCTCAACTGATGCTCTGCGGCTGTGCAGAGGGGCCGTCAGAATGTCGCAACTTCTCCTTCGTACTGAGCCGAAATTTTGGGTACAGTATTCGGAACAACCCTCTCCTCCCCACCCGTTGCCATGTTGCGATTCCCGCCGGCCCTGATCGTGTGTGCTGCCGTCACCGTACTCTTCGTGGGGACGGCCGCGGGCACGGAGCCTGCGTCGGTGCGTGCGGTTGTCGAACAGTATTGCATGAGCTGTCACGACGGCGACGCGGCCAAGGGCGGGTTGAACCTCGCGACCGTCACGGCCGAGGACATCGACCGGCACCCGGAAGCGTGGGAGAAGGTCGTCCGCCGACTGCGCGGGCGGCAGATGCCGCCGGACGGGAAAGTGCGGCCGAACGAAGAGACCTACACGTCGGTCGTATCGCAGTTGGAAACCGTCCTCGACCGGGCGGCCGCGGCGAAGCCGAATCCGGGGCGGACCGACACGATCCGCCGGTTGACCCGCACCGAGTACCAGAACGCGATCCGCGACCTGCTCGGCATCCACATCGACGCGACAGCACTGCTGCCGGCGGACGAAGCGGGCCACGGGTTCGACAACGTCACGGTCGGCGGCCTTTCGCCGACGCTACTCGACCGCTACATCACGGCAGCGCAGAAGATCAGCCGGTTGGCCGTCGGCAGCACTCGCCGGTCGCCCGACGGCGAGACGATCCGCGTGAAGGCCGACATCACGCAAGAGGACCGCGCCGACGGCCTGCCGGTCGGCACTCGCGGCGGCGCTCTGATCCGCTACACGTTCCCGCAGGACGGCGAGTACGACGTGCAGATTCGCCTCGCCCGCGACCGCAACGAACACGTCGAGGGGCTACGCGACACGCACGAACTGGAAGTCCTGCTCGACCGCGAGCAGGTGAAGGCGTTCACGCTGAAGCCGCCGGCCGGCGACAAGGGCCACGAGACGGCCGACGCGCACCTGAAGGTCCGCGTCACGGCGACGGCCGGCCCGCACGACCTCGGCGTGACGTTCGTGAAGCAATCCTCGGCGCTGCTCGAAACCACGCGGCAGCCGTACAGTTCGCACTTCAACTTGCACCGCCACCCGCGGCTGTCGCCGGCCGTCTACCAAGTGAGCGTCACCGGGCCGTTCGGGGCGAAGGGGCCGGGCGACACGCCGAGCCGCCGCCGCATCTTCGTCACGCGGCCCAAGACTCCGGCCGACGAGGACGCGAGCGCGAAGCAAATCCTCGCGACGCTGTTGCGGCGTGCGTACCGCCGACCCATTACGGACGCGGACCTGGATCGCGTGCTGCCGCTGTACCGCGAAGCCCGCCGCGAGCAGGATTTCGAAGCCGGGATCGAAGCCGCGCTGAGTGCCGTCCTCGTGAGCCGCGAGTTCCTGTTCCGCATCGAGCGCGACCCGACCGGCGTCGCGCCGCGGACGGCGTACCGCGTCAGCGATCTCGAACTCGCCTCGCGGCTGTCGTTCTTCTTGTGGAGTAGCATCCCCGACGACGAACTGCTCGGCACGGCCGAGCGCGGCGAACTCCACAAGCCGGACGTGCTGACCAAGCAAACACGGCGGATGCTCGCCGACCCGCGTTCGCAATCACTGACGACGAACTTCGCGAGTCAGTGGCTCCACCTGCGGAACCTCGAAGCGATCACTCCGGACGGCCGCCTCTTCCCCGACTTCGACGACAACCTGCGGCAAGCCTTCCGCCGCGAGACGGAGTTGCTGTTCGAGGAAGTCGTGCGCGAGGACCGCAGCGTCCTCGGCCTGCTGAAGAGTGACCACACGTTCCTGAACGAGCGGCTCGCGAAGCACTACGGCATCCCGCACGTCTACGGCCCGCGCTTCCGCCGCGTCGCGCTCGACCCCGCCAGCGAGCGCGGCGGCCTCCTGCGGCACGGCAGCGTGCTGACGGTCACGTCCTACGCGACGCGCACCTCGCCGGTCATCCGCGGGAAGTGGCTACTCGAAAACATTCTCGGCACGCCGCCGCCGCCGGCTCCGCCGAACGTGCCGGCCCTCGACGACAACACCGTCTCCGCGACGCTGCCGGTGCGCGACCGCCTGGCAAAGCACCGGGCCAACGCTGCTTGCGCGAGTTGTCACAACCTGATGGACCCCGTCGGCTTCTCGCTGGAGAACTTCGACGCTGTCGGCCGCTGGCGAACGACCGACGAGGCCCAGCCGGTCGATGCGTCCGGCGGCCTGCCCGACGGAAGCCGGTTCACCGGCGTCGCCGGCCTCGAAGCCGGCCTGTTGAAGCGCCCGGAGATTTTCGTCGGCACGCTCGCCGATAAGTTGCTGACATTCGCCCTCGGCCGCGGCGTCGAGCCGTTCGACGGCCCCGCCGTTCGCAAAGTCGTGACGACCGCGAAGGCCGCCGACTATCGGTTCGCCGCCGTGATCGAAGGCATCGTCGCCAGTGCCCCGTTCCAGATGAGGACCAGCCCGTGATGATCTTCAAGAAGGCGCTGCCGCGCCGCACGTTCCTCCGCGGCGTCGGGGCGTCGCTCGCCCTGCCGCTGCTGGACGCGATGGTGCCGGCGATGACCGCCCAAGCCGCGACGCCGGCCGCCCCGGTGCGGCGGCTGGGGTTCGTCTTCATCCCAATGGGCTGCGACATCACCCGCTGGACGCCGGCCGGCACGGGCACGCTCGGCGACCTCTCGCCGATCCTCAGCCCGCTGGCGAAGGTGAAGGAGCACGTCACGGTATTGACGAACACCGAGTTACAGAACGCCTACCCCGGCACGCACTCGTCGTCGAACGCGGCGTTCCTGAGCGCCGCCCGGCCGAAGCACACCGAGAGCAGCGACTACTACCTCGGCACGACGGTCGATCAGATCGCCGCGAAGCAACTCGGCCGCGAGACGCAACTGCCGTCGCTGGAACTGGCGATGGACATGCTCCAGACGGCCGGCCAGTGCGACAACGGGTTCGCGTGCGTCTACCAGAACAACCTGTCGTGGTCGTCGCCGACCACGCCGCTGCCGGCCGAGGCGCACCCGCGGCTGGTGTTCGAGAGCCTGTTCGGCGACGGCGGCAGCAAGGCCGACCGGGCCGCCGCCCTCCGCCGCCGCGGCAGTTTGCTCGACTTCGTGAAGGAGGACATCGCCGACCTCGGCAAGACCCTCGGCCCGGCCGACAAGGCGAAGGTGAGCGAATACCTCGACGCCGTGCGGGACGTGGAGCAACGCATCCAGCGGGCGGCGAAAGCCGTCGCCGACAACCCGCTGCCGGACCTCGACCGCCCCGTCGGCGTGCCCGCCTCCTACGCCGATCACGCCCGGCTAATGTTCGACCTGCAAGTGTTGGCGTGGCAGGGCGACGTGACCCGCGTCATCACCTTCCAGTTGGCCCGCGAAACGAGCAACCGCGTCTACCCCGAAACCGGCGTCAGCGACCCGCACCACCCGCTCTCGCACCACGGCAACGACCCGGCGAAGGTCGCGAAGATGGCGAAGATCAACCAGTTCCACGTCTCGCTGTTCGCCGAGTTCGTCGCGAAGCTGAAGGCGACGAAGGAGGGTGCCGGCACCCTCCTCGACCAATCGGTGGTGATGTACGGCAGCGGCATGGGCAACCCGAACGTCCACGACCACACGAACCTGCCGATCCTGGTCGCCGGCGGGTCGGCCTGCGGCCTCAAGGGCGGCCGACACATCCGCTTCGAAAAGGTGGCACCGCTCGCCAACCTGCACCTGACACTGCTCGACAAGGTCGGCGTCCGCCTCGACAAGTTCGCCGACAGCAGCGGCCACATGGACGGGCTGTTCAGCCTGTGAGTGGCCGAGTACCAAGGGGTAGAACATGAAATTGCCCCGGAAGAGGCGCACGCTGGTCATTATCCTGTTGTGCTTCTTCGCCGTCTGTTTGAGTCAGTGCCTAGTGGGTTGGCCGAACCTGATGCCCGGTCGGGTTAAACTACCTCGCAAGGAACTGCCGGATTCAATCGAAAGCAACACCGAGCGGCACCCATCCGGGCATTTCAACGGGCACACCGAACAGAGCATCGTAGAACGATTCGGCCAGCCATCGACACAGTGGGCCGGGCAGTACGGCCATCCAGAGTTGAAGGTTCGGCTGATTTTCCCGGACGCCGTTACCTTCGTTTACGAGACGCCCAAGGGATCGCTCTACCTTTCGTTCTGTCAGCAGGACGGGCAACGAGTGTGCTTCAGCTCGGACTGGCTGCCGACCGGAGGGTTTTTCTGATATGCACGGTCATCGGATCATACTCGCGGCCCTTGTCGTGATGTTTTGCGGATCGTTCACGACTGCGGCCGACACCCCGCTCGCGGACGCGGCCGAGAAGGCCGACTGGCCTCGCGTCCGCACGCTGCTGAAGGATAAGGCCGACGCGAACGCGACGCAGACCGATGGCATGACGGCCCTTCACTGGGCCGCGTACCACGACGACGCGGCCGTGGCGAAACTGCTGCTGGACGCCGGGGCGAAGCCGAAGGCCGAGAACCGCTACGGCGTCACGCCGCTGTCGCTGGCCTGCACC
Source organism: Limnoglobus roseus (assembly GCF_008254045.1). Lineage (GTDB taxonomy): Bacteria > Planctomycetota > Planctomycetia > Gemmatales > Gemmataceae > Limnoglobus > Limnoglobus roseus. The sequence continues at coordinate 330,168 of NZ_CP042425.1, forward strand.
AACGGCAACGCAGAGATCGTCACGGCTCTGCTCAAAGCCGGGGCGGACGCGAACGCGGCGATCCGCGGCGGCGAGACGGCGCTAATGACCGCCGCCCGCACGGGCAAGGTCGGCCCCGTGAAGGCGCTGCTGGACGCTGGTGCGAAGGTGGACGCCGCGGAGAAGCACGGCCAGACCGCGATCATGTGGGCCGCCGCCGAGGGGCACGCCGACGTGATTGATCTGCTCGTTAAAGCCGGGGCAGACGCGAAAGTGCGGCTCAAATCCGGGTTCACGCCGATGCTGTTCGCCGCGCGCGAAGGCCGCATCGACGCCGTGAACGCGCTGCTCAAGGCCGGCGTGGACGCGAACGAAGCCATCAAGACCGATCGGAAGGGCGGGGGCACGACGCCGAAGGACGGCACGAGCGCCTTGATCCTCGCCGTCGAAAACGGGCACTTCGAGTTGGCGCTCGCGCTTGTGAAGGCCGGGGCCGACCCGAACGATCAGCGGTCCGGCTACACGCCGTTGCACACGCTGTCGTGGGTCCGCAAGCCGAACCGCGGTGACGACCCGGACGGCCAACCGCCGCCGACCGGGTCCGGCAAGGTGACGTGCCTGGAGTTCGTGAAGCAGTTGGCGAAGGCCGGAGCCGACGTGAACGCGAAGTTGAAGGGCGGACCGTCGGGTCGGGGAAAGATCGCGATGACCGGCACAACGCCGTTCCTGCTCGCGGCGAAGACAGCCGATCTGCCGTTCTTGAAACTGCTCGTCGAATTGGGCGCCGATCCGCTGCTCACGAACAAGGACGGCACCACGCCGCTGATGGCCGCCGCCGGCTACGGCACGCTCGCCCCGGACGAGGAAGCCGGCACTGAAGCCGAGTGTCTCGCCGCGGTCGAGTATCTCCTGACGCTGAAGGCCGACGTGAACGCGGTGGACAAGAACGGCGAGACGACGATGCACGGGGCCGCGTACAAGAACCTGCCGAAGATGGTGCAACTCCTCGCGGACAAGGGGGCAAAGGTCGACGTGTGGAACAAGAAGAACGCCGCCGGGTGGACGCCGCTCCTGATCGCGGAAGGCTTCCGCCCCGGGAACTTCAAGCCGTCGCCGGAGACGATCGACGCGATCCACCGCGTGATGCGGGCCGCCGGCGTCACCCCGCCGCCGCCCACGCCCCGCCCCGGCAAGTGACACGATCGCTCACGGGGCCGCCGGCACCGGGGCTCCCACGGCCGCGATGGCCGCGAGCAGTTTGGGCACGTCCCACCGGCGGACGCCGATCTCCCCTTCGACGTGCGCGAGCAGCCACCGACCGTCGTCGCTCGCGAACAGGCGGTGGACCGGCCCGGACGCCGTGAGGCGGAACAGGTACCGGCCGTCGGTATCCCAGAAGCGGACGGTGCGGTCCAACGACGCGGTCACGACGTACGCCGGCCGGACGACCACGCCGGTCACGGCGTCGTGGTGCCGGTCGGCGAACGGCTGCGGGGATTGCCCGTCCCACCCCAGGCGGTAGAGTTGGCCGTTCTCGCACCCGGCCACGCCGGACGCTTCGTCGGGGCCGAACGACACGGCCGTCGTCGCGCTCGTCCCCAGAACCCACGACCGGGCCGTGCCGGTCGCTTTTTCGATCCGAAACGCACTCCCGTCGCGACGGCCGACGAGCAGGTGGTCCCGCCCCACCGCGAGGCACTTGAACACCATCCCCGCTTGCTTCATGGCCGGGTCGTTGTCGAACAGCGGGGTGACCGCCCCGGTGTCGACGGCCACGCCCTTGACGGTGTGGCCGTCCGTGACCCACAAATGCAGGCCGGAATCGAAGGCCAAGTCGGTCGGGTCGTCGAACCGGATCGGTTCCCGGCCATCCACGTACAGGAGTTGGGCGTTGTACTCCGCGGTCGCGGCCGTCAGCCCCGATTCGTGAACCGCGATCAACGGGCGGCGGGTCGGCCCGGCGGGCAGGTCCGTAATCGGGTCGGCCGTGGAGTCATCGGGGGGATACCGGACGATCGTTTCCCGCCCATCGGCCCGGCGGGTCAAGGCGACCACACGGTTGCCGGACGGCGACATCGCGACGGCGAAGAGTTGGTCGGTCGTGTACGGCCCGACGGCGTCCGCAACGGGCGAGTGTGCGAACTCGAACACGCGGACCGTGTTGTTCTCCGGGACGGCGATCCGCTGCCGGTCCGGCGAAACGCCGAACCGCAAGCTGCCGTTCCCGGTGATCCGCGTCGTGAGTTGGAAACCTGAGAGCGAGTCCCAGAGTTTCAGCCGGTGCTCGTGCTCCTCGGCCGTCACCAAGTACCGATTGCCCCGCACGAAGCCGAGCGATTTCAAGTCCAGGTTGTGCCGCCCCGCGTAGTTGGAAACCAACGGGACTTCGACGTCGGCCGTCAGCGAGCGGAGTTTCAACCCCTCCGGCATCAGCTTGACCGTCCAACGGCCGTCCGGACTGACCGCGAACCGGCTGTTCGGGAAGGGCCGAACAGCCGAGGAGGTGTCCCCCGTTACCGGGTCGATCCGCACCAACTCGCACTCGCCCGACGGTCGGTGGAACAGGAGGCCGAAGGGGCGGCCGACGGTTCGGGTCGGCTCCTCCAGTTGGAGGTCCGTCTTGCGGAACCGCTGGCCCCACTCGGGGGCCAGCGACCACCCCCGCACGCAGTTTCGGGTGCCGGTGAGGGCGGTCTGCCCGTCGGGCGAAAAGGTCAAACACCAGACCGTGTTCTCGGCCGGGTCAGGGTTATCGCCCTCGTGCCCGTCCACCGACTCGGCGTGGGTGGCGGTACTCTGCAAGTCCCACCGGGCGATCCGCCCCGACCGCAGCCCCGCAATCAACCACCGGCCGTCGGGGCTGAACCCGATCACCCGGCCGCCGTCGTCCTTGTTGGTGAGTTTCGACCACGTCCGGGACGGGCCGTAACTGAGCGAGCGAACGCGGTCCCCGGTCGCGAGGTCGATGACCGCCACCCGGCCGCGGTCGGGGGTCGACCAGTCGATGACGGCCAGAAGGCGACCGTCCGGTGAGAAGCCGGTGCAGTACGACTGGAAGTCGAGGTCGATCCGCCGGACCTCCCGGAAGCACGGGGCCGTCAGTGCCGCGGCCGTCTCCGTGCGAATCGTCGGCCAGTGGTCGGCGGCGGCGGGGTCGGCCGCCAGTGCCGTGAGAGCTTCCAGATTGCGGGCCGGCCAGTCCGGGTCGTCGTCGACCCGCCGCTCGCGCACGTTCTGGAGTTGCGTCAGGTACCGTTCCCGCTCGGCCACGCGGTTGGCTTGTTCCACCTCCAACCACGACAGCCGCGCGAACGTACCGCCCAGCACGGTCAGCAGCACCAGCGCAAGGCTCAAGATGCTGATGAGCGGGTGCCGTTCCATCCGCCGCCACAACCCCTTCGCCGGGCCGATGGGGCGGGCCTTCACGGGGCGGCCGTCCGCGAACCGCGTCAGGTCGTCCGCGAGGTCGCTCGCCGAGGCGTACCGGTCGCCGGGGTGCTTTTGCAGGCACTTCAGGCAGATTGCCTCCAGGTCCTTCGGCAAGTCCGGGATGAACGACCGCGGCGGCGGCGGGCCGCCGCGGAGCACCTGTTGGACCGTCGCCCAGGGCGTCTCGCCCCGGAAGGGCGGGCGGCCGGTGAGCAGGGAGTAGAGGATTGCTCCCAGGGCGTAAACGTCGGCCAGCGGGCCGACAACGGCCCCCGGCTTGGCCTGTTCCGGCGGCATGTAACTCGGTGTCCCCAGCACCATGTCGGGCAGGGTCAACTCCGATTGCATCTGCTGCGCAAGCCCGAAGTCGGCGATCTTCGGCGTGTTGTCGGCGGTGAAGAGGATGTTGCCGGGCTTCAGGTCGCGGTGGACGACTCCGCAGGCGTGGGCCGCGGCCATCGCGAGGGCGAGGGTTCGCACGAGGGCCGCCGCCGCCACGGGGTTCTGCGGTCGCTCGGTCGTTCGGTCGGCCAGGTTCCCGCCGGGCATCCACTCCATGGAGAAATACACGCTGTCGCCGTCGAACGCGCCGCGGTCGTACACCGGCACGATGTTCGGGTGGCGAAGATTCGCGATGATCTCCGCCTCGCGGAGGAACCGCCGCGTCAACTCCGCGTGGGTGCGGATCGTTGGGGCGACGATCTTGAGCGCCACGGGCCGGTTCAGCGCCACCTGGCGGGCGTGGTAGATGAAGCCCATGCCGCCGCGGCCGATGAGCTCGTAGACTTCGTACCCGTCGATACGCGGGAGGGCGTCCGTCGCGAACGCGGTGGAGTCCGACCCGAACGGGTGGACGGGGAAGAGGTCCGGGTCGTCGAGCAGGGCCGCGATCGCGTTGTACGAGCGGATGCGGCGGTTCAGTTGGGGGAGGGTGTCCGGCCGGTCCCAGCAGAGCAGGCTCGGCTCGATCGGCTCGCGGGGCGTGGAGTGTTCCGCCCAGAATTCGAGCAGCGGGTCGGGGAGAGTCGGGTCAGTCATGGTCCGTCAGCGCCGCGGTTGGTGGTGCCGTCCCCAGGTGGTCGAGCCGGTCGGCGGCCCGGACGTGGTGGGGGTACTGTCGCAATCGCGAGGCCAATCGGTCGCGGCGCCCGTAGGTCATAAGCGGCAACCACAGTTTACCGCCCGCGACCATGCGGATCACCTCCTCAGTGTACCCGGCGGCGGCGTTCGGGTCACCGAGTTCCTCTTCCAACAAGGCCCGCTCGATCAGCCACGCCACCGCGTGCGCGTTGTCGTGGCGGTAGCGGTCCCGGCACGCCCGCCCGACGTCCTCCAAGATCGCGCGGGCCGCGGCCGGCTTTTGCTGCGAACGGTGCCACGCCGCCACGCGCACGGCGTGCGGCAGTGCTTCCGGGTGGGCGAGGCTGATCGTCCGCCGGAGGTCGTCCGTCGCGGTTTGCAGGTCCGCCGCGGCCGCGTCGCCCCCCTCGACCTGGGCCAACTCGCTCCGCGCCAGCGCCGCCACGGCGTTCCCCTCGCCCAGCACGCCCTCGGCGTCCTCGATCGTTCGGTTCAGGGATCGCTCCAGCAGCGCCCGGCGGTCGGCGGTCAACGGTTGCAACAATTCGACGCGGGCCGCCTCGATGGCCAACCGCCCGCCCCAGGTGGCGCGAACCCCTTCGTCCGCCACGTTCGCGATCCGCTTGTCGCCGGCCGCGAGGGCCGCACGGGCCGCCGCCGCGTCGCCTTGCACGCGGTGCCGCTTGGCGAGTTGGAGCCACCCGACGGCCTGGGCGACGCAATCTCCTTCCGTCCGTGGTTCCTCTGAAAATGTCGGCAGGGGGCCGCCCGGGTCGACGGCGATGGCCAGGCCGATCCGCCAAAAGTGGGCCTTGTCGCGGAGCGCGGGCGGGCCGATCCGCTCGACCCGCCGGTACAGGGCCATCGCCTTCGCATAGTCGCCGGTCTCGTCCCAGAGGCGGGCCATCGCGTACTCGCTGCGGGCGACGTCCGGGTGGTCGGCCGGCAGGGCGGCGCGACGAACGGCCAGCGAATCTTCCAGGTTCGGCCGGGCGTCCTCGAACGACCCGTTCGCCAACAGCGCTTCGCCGAGGACCAACCGCACCTTCGCCCGCGTCAGGGCGTCGCCGGGCCAGCGGTGGTCGAGCCGCCGGACGGCGTCCGCGAGCAGGTCTTCGGCCGTGGTCTGGCGGACGACTTCCCAGGGGGTGAGGTGGGGCAGGTCCGCCGCGGGGAATGTGGCCGCCGGGCGGAAAACCGACGCGAGCAGTTCGGCGAGTTCCTCGGCCCGGTTCGCGTCCACCCGTGCGAGTTGCGATTCCGCCTCGCGGAGTCGGGCCGTCTCGTCCGCGAGGAGCCGCTCCGTCTGGCGTTGCTCGGCCAGCAATTCCTGGTGGCGCAGTTGGCCGCGCGTTTCGTAGGACTGGGCGAGTGCGAGCGCGAGCCCGACGGCCGTCACGAGGGCCAACCCGGCCAGCAGCGCCGTCAGGGGGTGCGACCGCGCCCAGTAGGCCACGCGGGCCACGGTCGCCGTCGGCCGGGCTTGCACGGCGCGGCCCGCCTGCACGGCGGCCAAGTCGGCGGCCAAACTCGCGGTCGTCGCGTACCGCCGGTGGGGTTGTTTCTCCAGGCACTTCAACACGATCAGTTCGAGCCCCCGCGGCACGTCGGGGCGGAACCGCCGGGGCGACGGCGGTTGGTTCTCGACGATCTGCCGCATTAACTGCCAGGGGTTCTCGTCCACGAACGGCAGGCGACCGGTCAGGCACTCGAAGAGGATCACGCCGAGCGAGTACGTGTCCGACTCGGGGCCGACGAACCGGGTGCGGCCGCCGGCCTGCTCCGGGGACATGTACGCCGGCGTGCCGAGGTAGGAATGGGTCGCCGTCAGGTCGGTGGTCGCGGGCCGTTTGGCGAGGCCGAAGTCGGCGATCTTCGGCGCCCCGTCGGCCGTGAAGAGAATGTTGCTCGGCTTCAGATCGCGGTGGACGACACCTACGTCGTGCAGAGCCTGCACGGCCCCGGCGAGCGTTTGCCCGAGCGCGACCGTCTCGCCGACCGTGAGGGGCGGCCCGGTTTTCAGCCGCTGCGCGAGGTTGCCGCCGGGGAGGTATTCGAGGACGAGAAAGGAGCCGTCGGGCGTGTCGCCGAAGTCGTAAATCGGTACGACGTTCGGGTGGTGGACCAGGGCGAGCAGTTCGGCTTCGAGGAAGAAACGGTTTGTCGAACTGTCGGGGCCGCCGGCGAAGCGAACCATCTTCACCGCGACGGTCCGCTTGAGTCGCGGCTGAGCCGCGCGATAGACCACGCCCATGCCGCCGCGGCCGATCTCGGATTCCAGGAGGTAGCCGGGCGGCGACTCCGGCAGCACGCCCGGCATTAACTCGGGCGCGTCGTCCAGGCCGAGTCGGCGTAAAAGGTCATCGACCTCGATCGGGAACAGCCCGTCCGCGGTCAAATTGGCAGTCGAACGTGTGAGCGAGTCACCCATGGCACGGCGGCGTGGGAACGCTGGAAGGTTCAACCTGGCCGATTCCTTGACAACTCGTCCTGTTAAAGCGAAGTTCGGCACGCCGAGCGGACAACATTCTCTCGAAAGTGCGGCCGGATGAGCCTCAGAAATTGGAGTTACCTTCTGAAAGGTTCTGGAGTAGGCTGTTGAATATTGCACACTTTGGATACTTGGACCGGCCCGATGACACCGTCCGACCTCAGTACGGGACGCATGAATCGCTTGTTGGAGGAGTACCGCCAAGGCGACGAGAGGGCGATCAACGAACTCCTCTCGGCCGTCATGGACCGCCTTTTCCGACTGGCCCGCAAGATGATGAGGAGCTACCCCATCGTTCGGCGGTGGGAGGAGAGCGACGACATCCTCCAGAACGCCGTCCTGCGGTTGACGCGGGCACTGCAGCAAACGACCCCGCAAGACACGCGGGCGTTCTACGGGTTGGCGGCGGAGCAGATTCGCCGGGAACTCCTGGACATGGCCCGGCGGTACCGGAGCCAGCGGGGGGCCGGGTTCGAGCAAGCCCCGATGCCGTCCACCGACAGCGGGTCGGGCGTCGTCGCCCGGGCGGTCGCCCCGGCGGACGGGTACCTCGACCGCTGGGCGGCCTTCCACGAAGCGGTCGACGCCCTCCCGGACGACGAGCGCGAGGTCTTTTCCCTCGTGTTCTACCACGGGTGGACGCAACCGCAGATCGCGGGACTACTCGACATGAACGAGCGCACGATCCGCCGCTACTGGCGGGCGGCGTGCGTGCGGCTCTGCGAACGACTCGACGGCGAAATGCCGGCGTGACTCACTTCTTCTTAGAGGGCGTCACGGTGATCCGCTTCGCGTCCTCGGCGGCCGGCGTGCCGACCCCGGTCCACTCCTTCGGCGAGAGGGTGCCGCTCTCGCCCGGCATCTTCCACTCGCACTTCGGCAGATCGTTGCCCTTCACTTCCACGAAGACCAACTTCTCTTCCTTCGACTTCAACGACACGTCGGTCATCTTTTCCGGGCCGGTCGTCCACCGGTACGAGAAGGAAAGCACCTGCGGGCTCGGGTTCACGAACAAGATCGCGGCGTACCGCTTCCCCTTCGCGTCGACCTTCGGGTCGGCGTCCCCCGCCGCGCCGAGGGCGAACGCCTTCGGTACCTGCGGCCCCTTGCTTGCGCCGCCGTCGTCGATCAAGCCCCGGGCGTCGGCCTTCTGGTAGATGCGACTGGTCTCCCCGCGGACGGCCGCGAAGCACTGCTTCCAGTCGGAAACGGGGGCCTTCCCCCGCCCCCGCAGGGCGGCTTCGAGCGACGCCGTGAAGAACCCGCCGACGATGGGCATGCCGTAGGAACATTCGTCCGTCGCGGCCGTGATGTCCACGACGCCACGGCTCTGGAAGAACAACTTGCGCACCCGCGGGTCGATCTCCTTGGGCGAGTCGAGCTTCGCACGGCTGGCGGCGGTGTCGGCCTCGTCGTCCATCCCGCGGCCCTTGGCCGTCGCCACACGGTTACTGCAACAGTCGGTCAGCAGAACGGTCAGGGCGGCCTTCTTCGCCTTCATGACGTCGGCCAATTCCTTGCGGTACAGCGGGTCTTTGGCCGAGCCGGACCCACCATATTGCAGGGCGAAGAATAGCCCTTTCTCGTCCTGCCCGCCGTGGCCGCTGTAGTAGAAGAGGAGCGCGTCGTCCGCGCCCACATTGAGGCCCTGGTAGTACGCCTTGATGTCCTTGCTGGTGGCCTTCGCCTTGCCAAGCAGTTTCAGGTCGAACCGGCCTTCGGGGATGGTTTCGCGGAACAGTGCGTTCAGTCGGCCGGCGTCGACCTCGACGCTCGGGGAGAGGGTCGGGTCGGTGTTGTCGACCACCATGAGGACGTGGAGTTTTTTGAGATCGTCGGCGGCCGCGAACGGGGCGAGGGCGAGGCACACGCCGGCGAGCAGGAAACCGCGGAACATGGAGACACCTCGTAGGCAAGAGGGTGGGGACCGTCTCTCAAAGGGTAAACGACCGCAGCCCCCGCCGGAAGACGAGGGCCGCGGGTTTCGTCGGTCGCGGTTAGTTCCCGCTGCCGGTGAGGGTGTAGTACGTGATGTCCAGATTCGCGACCGGTTGCGGGTCGTACTCGACCTTCACCTGTTGGATCTCGCCGCCCTGCCGGGTTTCGCCGGAGCTGTCGATCAGCCCCTTCTTGTTCGCGGCGAACTTCGCCTTCACGCCCTTGCTGACGGCCAGCTTCGGCTTCGAGGCGTCAACGTGCGTCGTCTTTTCCAACATCCCGCGGGCCTTGGCGGGGCTGCCGGCGTTGTGATACCCCTTCGGGGCGGCGCCCAGGTCGGTGGCGTTGGCCGTCGCGTTGTCGTCGATCGTCTCGAAGGCGGCGTCTGCGCTGCCCGGCTTGTCGGTCGAAACCGGCGGCGCGGCGTCCAATCGCTTGCCGAACACGAGGAGCGAAATCTTACCCCGGTAGGTCGCGTTCATCTGGTCGTACCGGCGGGCCGATTCGTCTTCGGGCAGAACTTCGAACGGCTTGTACGCCCCGTCCTTGGTCGTGTAGAACCCTTCGATCATCGTGGACTCGTTCGGCCCGAGGACCCACTTGCGCTGGTCGACGGGGGCCTTGTCCATCAGCGAGTCGTTGTCGATGGCGTTCGTGTTGATGCCGTTGATCGCGAGGATGACCGGGTACGTGTCGGTCGCGCTGGTGTTGGTGAGCTTGAACTTGACCTTCTGGCCTTGCTTCGGGCTGACCTGGATGCGAGGCTCGCCGCCGTTCGCCTCGTACGGTTGTTCGGCGTCGTCGAAGAACACTTGCAGTTGGACCGGGCCGGACTTGGGCGGGGTGGCGGCCGGGCCGATGATCGGAGGACCGCCCGGTGCGGGCGCCGTCGGGGCGGCGTTATCCTTCGCGGCGGCGTTGGCGGCGGCTTCGGTATCGTCCGCGTCCATCCCCTTCGACCGGGCCTTCATGTTCAGGCCGAACGACACGCCGGCGTGCGTCAGGGTGGCCCGGTCGGTCTTGATCTTGCCGCTGTTGGCTTGAACGCCGCGGGCGCTGGCAACCGTCGAACCGGGCGACTTCGAGTCGAGGGTGTACAGGGAAACGAGTTTCGTCGGGTTGGCCTTCGTGAACCCGAAGAACTTCACCGTCGTGGTGGCGTAGTCTTCCGACAGTGTCACCTCGCCGGTCACGAACCCGTCCGGGTTGAGCTTCGTCTTCGCGTCCCAGGCGAGGGGCAGGCCGGTGATCGTCGAGATCTCCTTGCGGCCGGCCTCCGTCCGCCAGCTCAACGTCGACTTCGTCTTCTTGCTGATGTTCGCGATGGCCGGGCCGGCGTCGGCCAGGATGCGGACGGGGTCTTGGTCGTCGTTTTTCAGGACGAGCAAATGCTCCAGGCGGTTGGCCATCAAGCCGTTGATGCTGCCGGCCGTGAACGACGGCTTGCCCGTCGCGCCGTGCCGGTAGTCGAACTTCAGGACGGCGACGTTTTTCGCACCGAGGCCTTTGACGGCCGCGAAGATTTTGTCCGCCTGCTCGACCATGAGCTTATCGACATGGTCCGCCCGCGTGGCGGACGCGACGGCCAAAACGGCCATCAACCCGAACAAACACTTTCGCATTGGGCACCTTTCGTGGGGAACAGTCATCACTTCGGGGTTGTTGGCCCCGTTGTCTTCAGGGTTCGTACACTTTGCACCGGCACCCCCCACACGGGGTTGGGGGCCATCTGCACCGTTTGCGGGGCGTTGCGGTTCAGCACGTTCACCCGGTCGCGGGTGTACACGTACAGTTCGCCGATGGTCAGCACGCCGTCGCCGTCCCGGTCGGCATCCTGTTTGTGCGTCGTCAAGCCTTCGCCGAGGCCGACGCTGAACAGGCCGCGTTGAGTCTTCTGGCCGGCCACCTCGACCACGTCTTCCCAGGCGAACTGGTCCGGCATGGCGGCGGTCAGCACGATCGGCCCCTTGCCGTCGCGCCGCAGGTCACGCGGCCCATCGACGTTGGCTTCTCGATCGGCGGCCCCGGAGTGGCAGGCGTCGATGAAAACCATCTTGCGGCCCTTGGCCTGCTTGAGCCGGTCGAAGATCGCCGTCGCGGGGACCGCGTTCGGGCCGTCGGTGTCCTCGTTGAACCCGACGTAGTACCAGGTCCCGGGGACCACCGCCTTATCCTTGATCTCGCCGTGCCCGTGGCCGGAGAGGAAGACCACGAGCCAGTCGTCGGGCTGAGCCTCGGCCGCCATTTTGTCGATCGCCTTGAGAATCGCGTCCGGCGTGGCCTTCTCGTTCAGCAGCGGCTCGGCCATCTTCACTTCGTTGAAGAACTTCCCGTCGTTCAGTGCGACCAGCGACTTCTCCATTGCGAGGGCATCGGGCACGCACGCCGTCAGCCGCTTCCACTTCCCGCCAAGCGGGTAGTCGTTGATCCCGACCGTCAGCCCGCGGAGCGTCCGAGGCCGCGGTACGTCGAGCGTGTGAACAATCTCGACCGCCCGCTCGGAGCGAATGCCGTCGGCGTAGGCGACGACCACGATCCGATTCCGCCCGGCACGGAGGATTTCGGTCGGAATCAGCAGGGGATCGGGCGAGAACACTTTCTCTTCGCTCCCAGCCGCCGGCGTGTACTCCTTCAAGAGTTGGTCGAGGTTTTCCCCGTCGCCCAACCACACCTCTACCTTTTCAAGCGGAACGAACCGCCCGGGCAGGACACTTTTTTCGCGCGGCTCGGCGGAAAAGGTCAACGCGACCTCGGCGGCGGTCTTTTTCGCCGCGGCGAGAATCCGCGGTGGGACGACGTCGGGTGTGAACCGCACGGTCGGATTTTTCGCGTTATTCCGAAGCAGGGCCGAGACTTCCGCCGGTTTGTGAAAATGCTTCCGAAAGGCGTCGGCCGGGTGGAACCGCGGCGAGTTGCCCGCCGTCTTGCCCCCCTCCAGCCAGCCGATGTAGGCGTCGCCGTTCGCGCTGCAGTCGTAAACGTAATCCTGGTAGCGATACAGCACCCACTCGCCGTCGGCTGTGGGGAAGAACTTCCACTGCGGCCGCTGGTACAAGTTGGTGCGGACACCGGGGCTCGTGTTCATGCCCCGGCGGATGTTCTTGAAGGCGAGTTCCTTGCCCGGGACCGGGGCCGCGAGTTCGTCGAGCCAGTCGTCCCGCTTGGCCGAGCGGCCGTCGACGGCCAGGTCGCGGACGCGGTCGCCGGGCACGAGGCCGGCTTCCCACGCCGGGCTGCCGGGGTCCACCTGGCCGACGACAAGGTCGCCCGCCTGAACGGTGAAGTCGGCCCCGAGTTCGGCCTGGTACTTCCACGGTTCGAGGTTCCAGATGGCGACGGTCTCGTCCCGCGACGCGGTGAAGATGAGTTTGCCGTTCGCGGCCGGGACAATGGACGTGACTTGCCCCTGGTGGCCCGAACACCGGTGGATCCGCCGCGGCCGCTCGCCGGGGCCGGCTTCGAAGACGCTGAATCCCCAAAGGTGGCCCACTGCGATGCGCACCTTGTTCGAGGGTGCCGGCATTGGGAGAAACGTGAAACACGTCGGTTCGCGGTCTTGCAGTGGGTCAAGTTCGATCGGGTACACGAACTCCTTGTCGGGCGACACGATTGACCAGACGTACTCGGAATCTTTGTCGAACCGGACGGCCCACCCCTTCCACTCCTCGATCGGCTTTCCCATTTCGGGAACAGACCGCAACGGTTGGCGGGTGGACAGGTCGAAGCCTTGCCACGGCCCGTCGCCGCGTGCGTTCGGGGATCCCGGAAGGATGGACGGGGCGGTCCGGTAGGCAAACCTTGTCCCGTCGGCCGCGACTTGGAGTTGCCAAATGCCCCGACCGACGCCCGTTTGCGCCGGCCCGAGGCGGCGGAGTTGGTTCCCGTTGATCGCGAGCAGTTGGGTTTCGTGGTCCGCCCCGCCGGCGACGGCGAGGTGCCGACCGTCCGGCGAGAAAGCGAGGGCGTCGACCGCGAGATCGAACTTCACTTCCCCGAGCGCCCGGGGCAGTCGGGCGGTCAGGTCGTAGAGAACCACCGTGCCGGAAGTCCACTGGTAGAATTTCCGACCCGCCTGGTTTGTGGCCCGGAGACCCACGGCGAGGCGGGTTCCGCTGGGGTCGATCGCAACGGCGTCCGGGAACTGGGTCGTCGGGTACGAGATCGACCGTTGTTGACTTCCATCCAGCCGACTGACGTAGACGCTCGACCCGGCTTCCCGCGTCTGAGTGGCCGGCCGGGCGACAAGCCACTGACCGTCCGAACTTTGAGCGACCCCGTTGACCGGGGCGTTAGGGAATTCCCAGAGGGCCTTCGCGCCCGCCCCCTGGCGCATCCCGCCGTCCGCCCGAATGAAGCGGACCTGTCCGTCGGCCGTGAACCCCGTCCAAACCACGCGGCTCGTGGGCGTCGCCCCCTCGGAGACCCGTCCGGCCACCCGCATAACGGTCGGTCCCACGTCCCACTTCCAGACCGAGCCGTCGCCGTGGCCGATCGCGAGGGTCTTTCCCGTGCGGTCCCACGCCAGCGACCAGACCGCCTGGTCAACGAACTGCGTTTCGGAGTGGCAGTATTGTGCGTGCGTTGCCGCCGAGAGCCCTGCGACGATTTGCCCGCGGTCCGGTCCGGTCAGGGCGATGACGGACACGTCGGACGTCAACCGCCCGTAGCCGGCGACGGCCGCCCGGTCGCCGTTCGGGGAAACCGCCAGGGCGTAAATCGACCCCCTCATTTCGCGGAAGGTGTTCCAGAACAACGGCGCATCGTACCGCAGTCTACCGTCCTGAACCGCCCAGGTGTGCAACCGCTTGTCGTCGCCGACGGCGTACAGTTGTCGGCCGTCGCCCGAGAAGGTAACCACGTCACACGCGCCGATTCGGCCGCTTGGGTTCACCCCCATAACCGGGTCCAGTTCCCGCAGCCGGGCGGCCTGGGCCAACAGCGGAGCGGGCGTCAGTGCCCCGCACGCGAGCACCAAAAGGAACGCCCAAAATCGTGTCGAACGACCCCAAAATCGGGATTCGAGCACCCAAATTTGGGCAAGATGGAGAACATTTATCGGATGTTGCGCCGCCATCGGTTGAACTCCACGAGTCGGGCGAGTTTGCTTGGCCGGCCTGGGGCCATTTTGTCGCTGATAACGGTGCGTCGCAAGGAAGCGATGTTTGGAGTATAGCAAGGAGGAACTCATGCATTACGGTCGTCGCCTATTGCTGTCCGCAATCGTCCTGGGCGCCGGGTCGGCCTCTCTGAAGGCTCAAGTCGATATTCAGCCGGTGACGTGGCCGCCCCGGGCCGCCCCGCGGGTTGTGCCGGCAGCCCCGAACTGCCCGCCGCTCCCCGTTACGCCTTTACTGCCGTGCCCCCCGGGTTCGACCATTCCCCTGACCCCGGGTATGCCCGGGGCACCCGTCGCCCCCGGGCCTATCGTGCCGACGATTCCGGGGGCACCGACCCCCGCCACGCCGCCCGGCTCCCCAGCCGCCCCGGCCCGGCCGCCGGAACCGGAGACCCCGGTTACGCCGGCCCCAAACCTGAATCTCAACAACAATAACAACGACGGCACTCTCGCGACCGCAGCCCCGAGAGGCGGGGAAGCCCAACGGAGTGCCCTGCCCCAGGTGTTCGGCGACCTGTTCGGCGGCGGCTTCGTCGCGGGACCGTTGCCGGTGGTCGTCAACTCGGCCGGCCAAATCGTCAGCCCTCTGCCGATCGTCGTCAATACTGCAACCGGCCAGAAGAGCGTCCTCAGCGTCCCCGGTGCCCGCCCGGCACCGACGGATGAATTGCTCCTCGGCCGGCCGGCGACGGGCGCGCGGGGTTCGAACGCTACGACGATTGCCGTTTCCCCCGGCCCGGGCCAAGTCTTCGACCAGTCATTGGCGGCCTTCGTGTCGCGGGTGCCGCAAGTTTCCCGCGGGGCGTTCAAGATCACCGAGAACGACACCCCCCGGCCGACCACGCGGGCGTACTTCACGTACAACTTCTACGACTACATCGGTAAGGGGATCGGTGGGCCGGACGTGCCGCGGATCATGCTGCACCAAGAGACGTTCGGGTACGAACAAGCCCTCGGCGGCGGCCAGTACTCGCTCGGCCTCCGGTTGCCGTACAACCAGATCGTCAGCACTGGGTTCTTGAACTCCAGCATGCTCGGCGACATCACCCTCACGTCGAAGTTCATCCTCCGCGAGAACGAGCACGGCGACCTGCTCTCGGGCGGTATGCTGTTGACCGTGCCGACCGGCTCGAATCCGTTCCCGAGTTCGCTCACCGGCACCAACGTCCGCGGTGTGCTGTTCCAACCGTACCTCGGCGGCATCCTCCTCGGGGAAGACGGCCGGGCCTTCGTGCAAGGGTTCAGCTCGATCATCATCCCGTCCGACAGCGACGACACCACGTTCCTGTCGAACAGCGTGAACATCGGGTACAAGGTGATCGACAACGCGCAGGGGCGGATCTCGTCGGTCGTGCCGATCTTCGAAATGCACTTGAACACGCCGCTCAACCACCGCGGCACGCGGAGCGATCCGGTGGGGTTCGTGGACACGTTCACGGTCCTCGCGGGTAACCACATCCTGTTCCGCAACGGCCTGAGCGTGGGGGCGGCGTGCGGCACGCCGATCACTGGCCCACGGCCCTTCTCACTGCAAGCGACGCTCCAAGTCAACTACCGTTTCTAACGGCCGACTTGCCGCCCGGCGGACACCCGCCGGGCGGCGTCGTTCACTTTTCGAGCTTCTCAACGGCTTCCTTCACGGCCTCGCGGACGACGCCGGAACTGTCCTTCACGGCCGCCTTCAACTCGGGCAGGGCGGCCTTCGCCTTGTCGCCGAGTTGGCCGAGAACCTTCGCGGCCCGGCGGCGGTTGTCGGCCTCGGAATCCTTCAGCGCCGCGGCGAGCGCCTTGACGGCCGCCGGGGAATCGCCGCCGATCTCGCCGAGGGCGAAGATGGCCGCCTCGCGAACGTCCGAGTCCTTATCCCGGCTGAGGTTCGCCAGGGCGGGGATCGCTTCGGTCGCCCCGCTGCCGATCTGGGCCAAGACGTAAGCCCCGGCCCGCCGCACGGTCGGTTCCTTGTCCTTGAGCATAACCACGACCGCGGGCGTCGCGGCCTTCGCGGCCGGCCCGATGCTCCCGAGGGCGGCGGCGACGAGTTGCCGGTACTCGGCGTCCTTGCTGCCACGGAGTTGCGTCGCCAGCGGTCCGACGGCGTCCTTCGCGTCCGGCCCGATGCCCCCGAGGGCGGCGACGAGTCCAGCCCGAAATTCGCCGCCGGACCGGGGCAGTTCCGCGACCAGGGCCGGCACGGCGTCCTTCGCGTCCGCGCCGAACCCGCCCAATCCGCCGGCCGCGATCAGCCGCACCGTGGCGTCCCGGTCTCGCAAGGCCCCCACCAGGGCCGTCACCGCCGCGGCGGTCGGAGCGGTTTCACCCACGGCGGCGACCATCGCCTGGCGTACGTCGGCGTTCGGCTCGGCCTTCAGGGCTTTCGTCAGGCTCCCGAGTTGATCGCTCGCCGCCGTGCCGAGTTGGCCCAACCCGACCGCCGCCCGGGCGCGGACGATCGCCGACGGGTCGCCGAGCAGGTTCGCCAACGCCGTCGCCGCCTTGGCCTCGGCTCCGGACCCGCCCAAGTCGTGCAACAGCAGCACGGCGTCGGCCTTCACCTCCGCGTCCTTGTCGGCCAACAGGGCCAGGGCCGCGTCGATTTGGCTCGCGTCGAGGACGAGCGGCCGGAGGGCGGCGATGGCCGCGAGGCGGACGGCCGCGTCGGGGTCTTTCAGGTGTTCGACCAGCGTCGGGGCGGCCGGTTGCGCCGCCGCGTCGAGAGCGGCTAAAGCCCCCAGCGCGCCGAAGCGGAGGCTCCGGGTCGGCGACTTGGTCGCGGTCGCGAGGGCCGCGATGGCCTTCGCCGACCCGCCACCAAGTCGGGCGAGTAGTTGAACCGCCTCGGTCTGGACGGCAACGTCGGCGTCCTTCAGGGCGGTCACGAGCAGGGAAATTGCCGCGTCCGAATCGTCCTGGGCCAGCCCGAGCAGTTCGATCGCGACCCGCCGGATGTGGACCCGCGGGTCGGCGAGGGCTTCTTCGAGAACCTTGCCCGCCCCGGCGGGCGGACCGTCGGTCGCGATCAGCCCGCGGAGGGCTTTCAGTTTGACGCCCACGTCCGTGTCGGCGAGTGCCCCCGTCAGTTTCGCCGACAGGTCGGGGACGTTCAAGGCCGTGAGCGCCTCGACGGCCGCGACGCGAACGCCCTCGTCCTTGTCGCCGAGCAGTTTCGTGAGCGGTTCTGCCACGTCCTTGACGGCCGGCCCCGACCGCTCGATCGCCTCGACGGCCAACTGGCGGACGGTCGGCTCGCCGTCGCTCAGGGCGGCCAACAGTTCCTTCATCGCGGTCGCCGCCTTGGGGCCGGCGGCCACGAGGTACTCGCCGGCGGCGATGCGGACCCGCACCCGCTTGTCGGTCGTCAGCGTGGTGGCAACGGACTGGACGCTGTCGGCGTCGAACGCCTGCAACGCCGACAGGCCGCGGATCGACCGCCACCGCAGCCACGTGATGTCGCTCTTGACCGCGTCCCGCCAGTAGTCGGCCGACTTGCCGAGGTACGCGGCGTCCGCGTCGTCGGCCTCGTTCGGGTCGGCCGCCCCCGCGGGAACGGCACACGACGCGAACACCACGAGCAAACCGATTCCGAACCGCATGGGCGACCTCCTTGAGAGAACGGGACGGGACTTATTTCCGCACGACGGGCATGACGGTCGTCAGCGTGACCGTCTGGAATTCGTGGACACCGGGACCGAACTTGGTCTCGCGGGCGGGGAACCCGGCGGGACCGTACCGGACGGTGAGTTCTCCACCACCGGGCAAGGGAATCGACTGTTTCGCCTTCGGGGCGAGCGTGAGTGTCTGGTACGGCCCGCCCGCGGACTTCACCTGAAGGCGGATCGTGGCAGCACTACCGTTGACCAGCGTGGCCGACGCGAAGGTGTTCGGCACCGGGAGCGGCGGTTTCGTCTGGGGGCCAGTGCCCGACGGCTTGGGCCGGGAGTTGAGCGGGTCGATCACGGAATTATTCGGCCTGCTCCCATTCAGCCCCGCGCCGCCGGCCGGGGGCGGGCCAAACCCGCCGAACAACATCTCGGCCGTAATTCGCGGGAAGTAGTTGGTCGTGGGTTCGTGGAACGAACTCGCCCCGGTGTACGTCTTCGGGTCGGTCGTCCCCGACCCGCCGCGAATCCCGATCACGGACGCGACGGGGTCGTTCGCGTTAATCAGATAGCGGTACTTGCTCGGTCGCGGCCAAACTTCGTTGTCGTTCACCGGCGTTCCGGTCGCGACCCATGCCACCGAACTGCGGATCTTGCTCTCCTTGCCCAGTGAGCCGGCCGCCAACAAGGCGTTTCGCATCTGGATGCAGCCTTGGGAGTGCGTCACGACGGTGATCGGGCCGTTGGCGTGGTAGATCAGGTGGGTGAGTTGTCGGGTACTGGGGTTTAACTGCGCGAACGGCGGGTTCGGTGCGCTCAACATGGGCAGGAACCCGCCCGGGTTCATGGTCGCGAAGTTGACCGGCCAAGAGCGGTCGTAAACAGCCTCAGAAATGTCATCCTTCACCGTCGGCGTGCCGGTGGCACCGTCCAGGAACGTCGGGTTCAAGATCAAGTTCACCGGTCGCCGCGTCCGGCCGACAATGACCCGGGCTTCGGCCTCCGCGATCACCCGCGGCGTGAGCATGCCGTTCGTGTAGTAAACCGGGTCGCCGGAATACACGGTCCCGGCCGGGTCGGTCGTGACGCGGATGATCCGCGGCGATTCCATGAACAGGGCGAGCGACCGGTCGGTGACGTACTTCCAAAGGGGGGTCGTTTTGAGCCACGCGACGCCCTTGCCGATGTTCTCCTTCGTGGCCTCGGCGACCTTCCCCCCGAGGTTCTGAGCGGCCTTCTTCGCGTTCTCGGCCGCTTGCTTGGCCTCGCGTGCGGCCTTGTCCCTCGCCTCCAAGGCGGCCTTCTTCGCCTGTTCGGCCTTCTTGCGCGCCGCCTCCTCCAACTCTCGCGCCTTCTGTTTGGCCGCCCCGGCGGCCTCTTCCGCCGCCTTCTTCGCTTGCTCGGCCTTCTTGCGCACCGCTTCCTCGGCATCCCGGAGCTTTTTCTTGGCGTCGTCGATGCTCGGAATGTCAATCTTGGGCGGGTTCCACTTCGGCGGCTTCCACCCCCACGCCCACGCCGGGGGGCTGATCACAGCCGCCACCGACACCACCAAAACCCACCGCGGGAGAGGAACTCGCATCATGCACCCCGTGAAAAGTCCGGCCCGGAGGTTCCTCCGAGCCGGTCGTGGCCAAAGTGGGTCAACCGAGTTGTTACGGCCCGATCGGCGTCGACACTTCGACCGCCGAGTACCCGCCCGGAACGGCCAGCGATTCGCCCGCCGAGCCGACGTAGATACTGCCGTTGAAGTCGATGAACGGGTCGAAGTCCGTGCCGATCGGCGCGAGCGTACTCGCCGAAGACACCGCGAACCGCCGCACGAGGCCGGACCCGCTGCCGGACGGGACCGCGGCAACGGTCGTCCCGCCGATCGCGTACCGCTTCACGACGCCGGGGCCGCCGATGCCGGGGGCGACGACGATCGTCGGCGAACCGTTCACGAGGCCGCCGCTGCCGACCCGCACGCCGCCAAGGAAGTCCGTGCCGAACGGTGTCACCGACGGCCCGGCCACGGCCCGCCCGCCAGAAATCGAGAAGGTCCGCACGACGGCCGGCAGTGCCAGTTCCCCGGCGAGTGGGCTTCGACCCGACGACTGGCCGTTGATGTTCGGCAGCGTTGGGTAGATCGTCTCCAGAACGGTCCCCGTGAAGTCCGGCACGCTGTCCAGCGACGTGACAACGATGCCATCGACGACCGACACGAACACGCCGCCGCGGTAGTTCGAATCGTCGGCGAAGAATCCGGCTTGTTCGCCCAACGTCGTACCGTCCAGGACGCGGATGTGGGGCGCACCCGACACGCCGGCCCCGGTGACGATCTCCGCCTTACCGTCGCCGGTCACATCGCCGACGGCCACCCGCACGCCGCCGCGGAAGCTCGGATCGTAGGCGAAGAAGTCTTGGACAAGGCCGAACCCGTTCCCGTCCAGCACGCGAACCCGCGGCCCGCCGAGCGACCCGGCCCCGACGACCACGTCGGCCCGCCCGTCGCCGGTCACGTCGCCGAGGGCCACGAACACGCCGTTGGTGAACGACGTTTCGTACGCGAAGAAGTCGAACAGGATGCTCCCGGTCTTGCCGTCGAAGACTTGCACCCGCGGCGCGCCACCGGGGCCGGCCCCGACGACGAGGTCGGCAAACCCGTCGCCGTTCACGTCGCCGGTCGCCGCGCGGACGCCGCCGTCGAAGCCCGGGTCCATCGTGACGAACTCGCGGATGAACGTCCCGTCCGGCCGGTACGTCTTCACGATAGGTTGCCCGCCGGCCCCTTCCGAGACAGCAAACGTGACGGTCGTCGGCGTCACCCCGACGGTGATGGTCACGGTCGTCGGCGAGCTCGTCGTGAACCCGTCGGTGGCGGCGTACGCGAACGACGCGGTTCCGCTAAAGCCGAGGGCCGGCTTGAACGTGAACGACCCGTTCGGGCTCACGGTCACAGTGCCCTGAGCCGCGGCCGGCGGCGTCACGAGCGCCGCCGTGAGCGCCCCACTACCGCCGGAGTCGTTCGCCAGCACGCCCGGAGCGGCTTGCGTGAAGACCGTCTCAAAGGGGGTGGTGAAGTTATCCGCCGCGGTCGTGATGGTGGTGGACGCCCCGACGGCGATCGTCACAATCGCGGGGTTCGAGGTCGTGAAACCATCCGTGGCCGTGTACGTGAAGGAAGCGTTGCCGGTAAATCCGTTGGTCGGCGTGAACGTAAACGAGCCGTTCGTGTTGAAGGTGAGCGTCCCCTGGGCGGCCGTCGGCGGGGTGACGAGCGTGGCCGTGAGCTGCGCGTTGCCGCCCGAGTCGTTGGCAAGGACGTTCGGCGGCGTCCCCCGGATGGGCACGACCAACGCGGTGTTGAACGGGGTGGAGTAGGCGTCGTTGGCCGCAACGACTGCGTTCGGCGCGGCAACCGTGATCGTGGCGGTGATGGGAGCGGTGCTGCGAACGTCGGTCGCGGTGTAAGTGAAGGTGACACTCCCGCTGAATCCGCTGGTCGGGACGAACGAGAACGAGCCGTCGGGGTTGACGGTCAGCGCCCCGGCCGCCGGGTTCGAGAGGGCCGAGACGTTCGTGGCGGTCAACGCGGCAACGGTCGGTTCGCCGGCGGTGTCGTTGGGGACAATTAACCCGGTCGCAGCCGATCTCGTCAGCGTGGTGTTGAACGGGGTGGTGAAGCTATCGGCAACGCCGGCCGGCGGGCGGGCTTGAAACGCCCCGGCGTCGAGGGGGCCACCGGTCGGGCGGATGAGACCAATGTCCCGTTGGTCGCGAGAGAAGGCGAACGGCCCGGGCGTGCCGGCCAAGCCCAAGGCGGGACTGCCGGCGAGCAAGGGGATCGTCTGCGTCGCCCCGCCGTTATTCGAAAGCGTACCCAGACCTGGGGCCGTTTCGTCGATCCGGTCGGACGCAACGTATCCGGAGCCGCCCGTGGACGTCCCGATCAAATTGCCGCCGCTCTGACGGAGTGTGGCGTTGAGGTTCGGTGAAGTCGGCGCGGTATTATTCACCACAATCGAATTCGTCAGCGAAACGGGGATACTGGTCCCCGATGACGCCCCGGCCACACCGCCACCGAAGGCAGCCGAGTTGCCCGTAATGGTGACGAAATCAATGGCGGCACCCGTGCGATTATTCTGGCCGATGTTCTCGTTTTGCTGAACGGAGATGGCACCGCCGGATGTCCCAGCCTGGTTCCCGGTGAAGGTGTCGTTGACGATGTTCAACGCTACATTCAGACCGTTCGCGGGGATGACGGTTAGGTCTTGGCTGTAGTAGATCGCCCCGCCCGTACCGCCCGCTTGGTTGCCGGTGAAGAGAGAGTGCCGGATGAACTGAGACCGCGCGAAATCGACCCCCTTGTGGGCGATGGCCCCACCGTTCCCGGTGGCCGTGTTGTTCTGGAAAATTGATCCTACGTCGATCTGGAGGACGGCCGTGTTGGTCGTCGCGACTGCGCCACCGTCGCCGGCCAGGGCCTTGTTGCCGGTAAACGAAAACCCTGCGTCTAACGGCGACAGAAAGTCCGTGATGAACACGGCACCGCCGGTCGCCGCTTTATTGGTCGTGAACACAGCCCCGAACGGTGCGTTCACGTTCGTCGCCGACAACACCCGCGTTCCGCTGATCGCCCCACCCTGCACGGTGGCCTGGTTGTTGATGAACGTCGTGTCGGTCAGGTTAACTTGAGCGGTCGCCGAAATGGCCCCGCCGAACCCGCCCGTCGTCGCCGGCGGACTCGGCGGGATCGGGGGAAGCGTCACCTGGGTCGCCTGGTTGCTGTCGAACACCGTGTCGAAAAGGTTTAACGGGGCAGTCGTCTGGATGGCCCCACCGTTCCCCCCCGTCGCCTTGCCCTGGAAGAATCGGATGCCGACGAGGTTTACCCCGTTCGCGGGTCCCGCGATGTTAAAGATGCGGAACTGGTTGCCCCCGTCGATGGTAGTAAGGCTTGAGCCCAACCCGTTGATGACGAGGTCTTGGGTGATCGTCGGGAGCGTTCCGGCCAAAACGACCGGGCTAGTCACCCCGGTGGCGAACTGAATGGTGTCGAGACCGGGGCTGTTTTCCGCGTCAATGATGGCTTGCCGCAGACTCCCGGCCGGGGCGTTCGGACTGGGCAACGCATCCAAGTTGTTCGTTACTGTGAACGTCGCCGGCACGTCGCGGCCTTCGAGCAGTTGCAACTGCGGGCGGGTAGCCGGGAGGGCGGGGGTCTTACGGTTCGTGGAGCGGGAACGGTGCGACATTGTGGTTCTCAGAGGGGGTGCGTCTGGTTGTAGGGGTTGTTCGCGGTGCTCCGTACCGACTCTGACCCGGCGGGCAGTTTGCCGTCCTTAGCCACCCTGCCTAGCCTATGAATCTTTGGCTGCCATCTCGGAAAGCGTCAGAAGATAGGTTAACCGGGCAAGAAATTGTCGTACCGAGGCAAAATTCCCGACTTCCTGCCCCACTAACACGATCCCAGTCAATTCTAACATCGTCCGAAGGTCCAGATGCGGTCGTGGACAGGCCAGCCGTCTCGACGCCGGGGGAAAGGCGTATTATCGAGATTGACGGATTACGACCGCCACCCTCGGGGCACGCATGGCTGACGAAGACCTCCACCCGGCGGCGCTGCTCGCCGCCCACGTTCTGCGGGCGACCTCCACGACGCGCCATCTGACCGCCGGCCACGCCGGCGGGTTCCTCCCCGGGGCGGCCGCAACCCACCGGATTCTCCGCCTGGCCTACGACGCGAGCTTGCTGGAAGAGGAGGGCCGGTTCCCGTCCGTCCGCATTGTGTGCCACCACGCGGAGCCGACCGTGCGGTTCACCGACGAGGTTCCGCTCAGTCACGCCGACGCCCTGCGGCGGATCGCCCCGACGGCCCGCCGCCGTGGGTCGGCCCTCGCCCTTCGGGCGGACGACCCGGCCGACATCCGCTGCCGTGGCGTGTACGAGTTCGCCGATGTGATCGACCCGGTCAGCCTCCGCGGGCGGGCCGGGTCGTGGGAGACGACCGCGGAAATCCTCTCCGGCACGCTCTTCTCCGCCCGCATCGAGGGGCCGGGCCGCATCCGGGCGGGGTTCCTCCCGGCCGACGCCTTCCTGCTCCGCGGCGGCGAAGTTCGCCGACGACGGTACTGGACCGACGTTGGCCCGGTCGAGGCCGTGATCGCCACCGCGGCGGAAAACCTCCTCGGGAGCCTGCCCGATGACGTTGAAGTGCTCCAGAAGTGGGTTGTCAGCACCCCCGGCCAAACCCTAACACTCTTGGGGCGAATGCTCGGCCACCTGCTCAGTTCAACGGCGGAAGCCGGGCGTGGGGGCACGTTCGTCGTCCTGCTCGGCGACCAAGGGGCCGACGTCCGCAGCGGGTACCCGTCGGTCGTGGACATGCGGAAGGTTTACCGGGACGCCATCATCGGGGCGTTGAACGACTCGAACCACGAAGACCTGGGCAGCTTCGCCCGCGCGTGGGCGATGTGGCGGACGACGCTGTTCAAGGTCGTCGAGCAGGTCGCCGGCCTGTCGTCGGTCGACGGGTGCGTGGTGTTCGACCGTAACTTCTCGCTCTCGCGGTTCGGGGCGAAGCTGTACTTCGAGGGGAAGCGGGAATTGCCGGACGAACTGAAGGGGACGGGAACGCGGCACTCCTCGACGTACCACTTCTGTTGCGAGAACCCGGCCCTCGCGTTCGTGATCTCGCAGGACGGCCACTTGACGGCGATCTGCTCGACCCAGCCCGGCGCGGCCGAAGTTCACCGCGATCTGGACCCCGGCCTGACGTGGATTCAGCAGTGAACGGGTTCAACCGAAGATCGCCCGCAGGGGTTGGCCCTCGGTCAGCGTGATCTCCCGCCCGAGGCGGTCGGCCACCACGGACTGCGGGTCGATCCCGAGGGCGTGATACATCGTCGCCGTCAGATCGGCCGGAGAGACGGGGTTCTCGGCCGGGGCGGCCGCGATCTTGTCGCTCGCGCCGTAGATCGTTCCTCCGCGAACCCCACCACCGGCAACGACGGCCGAATAACACCGCGGCCAGTGTTCCCGGCCCGCGTTAACGACCCGCGGCGTGCGGCCGAACTCGCCCACCCACACCACCAGCGTCTCGTCCAGCAAGCCGCGGTCCGTCAGGTCGTCGAGCAATGCCGCGAACGCCCGGTCGGCCGGCGGCATGAGGCGATTCTTGAGGGACGGGAAGTTGTTCCCGTGCGTGTCCCAGAAGTTCTGCCCGTCGTCCGGCCAGTTCACCGTGACGAATTTCGTCCCCGCTTCGACCAACCGCCGGGCTAACAGGCAACTCTGGCCGTGCGTGTGCCGGCCGTAGGCGTCGCGAGTCTTGGGCGACTCCGCGGTCAGGTCGAACGCCCGCGACACCCCCGGCGCGAGCAACAGGTCGATGGCCTTCTGGCGCAGGTCCGCGTTGGCTTCCGTCGGGCCGCCGCGGTCGAGTTGCCGGCAGAGGTCGGCCCGCGATTGCAACCGCGCGGGCGGAACGTCCGGCGCGGCCGTCAGTCCGCCGACGGCGAACGTCGGCGAGTTCGGGTTGCCCGTCACCAGGAACGGATCGTATCCCGACCCCAACCACCCGGCGTTCTGACCGGGAGCTTGCCCGCCCGGGGCCGACGGGTGCGACACGGCCCACGGCAGGGTGACGGCGTTCGGCACCGCCCCGGTCGGGAACCGCTTCTGGACGACGGCCCCGATGCACGGCGCGTCGGACCGCTTTGGTCCGTCGGCGTCCGAGTTCACCTTACCCGCGAGGCGGCCGGTCAACAGGTGGTGCGTCGGCGAGAGGTGGGCCGGGTCGGTGTGGGCCATCGAGTGAATGACCGTGTACCGCTTGGCCCGCTTCGCCAGTTCGGGGAAGTGTTCGCTAATCTGCAAGCCGGGGACCGTCGTCGCGATGGGCCGGAACAGCCCTCGAACTTCCGCCGGCGCGTCGGGCTTCGGGTCCCAGGTGTCGAGCTGACTCGGCCCGCCCCACATATACAGCAGGATGACCGACTTGGCCTTCGCCACGGGTGACGGCGTTGCCGCGAACAGCGAGTTCAACCCCAGCCCGAGCGGGGCGAGGGTTCCGGCTCGCAGAACGTCACGGCGGCTTGGCCCACGGCAGGGTCGAGGCATAAGTTCGTCCGGAAAGTGGGAACCGGCAGGAAGGGCACTGTACCAAATTCCCACCCCGCGTGCAAGCCGCGGCCCGGGACAACCTCTCATCGAATTCTCGGTGGCAGCCGCTCGGCGGCCGTGCTTTACTCAAAGCGTCACAACCCCCCGAGGAGCCGCCATGCGAACGCGATTGCTGTTGGCCCTGCCATTTCTCGCGATGACAACCGCCGCGTTTTCCGCGGACCCGGAACTGCCGTTCCTCGCCGCCGCCCGAAAGCGGGAGGAGGCGACGCGAGCGGTCGAGTTCGTCGTTAAGATCAAGAAGACGTTTCCCCGCGGCGGCATGAGTCGTGAACCGCGGGCGGGGTTCCAGCCCCCACCGGTCCGCCCCGATGAAGACAAGGCCATCGAATTCACAACTCGCGTCATTTACGACGGCCGCCGCGGCCGGTTCGAATCCAACGGCCCGTTGGTCGAAGCGTCGTATTCCGCCCAAAACATTCTCGTGACCGAAAACGACCAAGAGCAGAGGCTGGTAATGGACCAGCGACCGGGCGGGTCCGATCATCTCCGCGGTCAGATCACCCGGCCGAACGTGATGGTCAGCGGTACGGCTCAACTGCCCGCGCCCAGTCCCATCCTCTTCTCGTGCCGCCTGTCACACGTTCTCTCCGGGCAGGCCACCGTCGAGCCGACGGGCACGAAACTCTCCATCGACGGGGCAGAATGTGAGGGCTATCGCCTACCCGGGAAAGTCGTCGTCTGGGCCGACCCGAAACAAGAGTACGTGATCCGCCGCGTCGAGAGCTTGGGCGCTCCGAGTACCGAATTCGCCCCCCCGCACGACGTCCGGGAGGACATTCACTACGAGCGTCATCCCGTCGTCGGCTGGTGGCCGGCCGCCTGGACCCTGACCAACCGACACAAGTCCGGCCGCCTCGCTTACACCCTGACGGCCACGGCAACCATCGGTCGCGTCGCTGAGAAGTTTCCGGACGAGTTGTTCGAATTGACTTTCCCCGTAGGAGCCCGCGTTTCGAGCGACCTTAAACCGCAGACGCCGGACTACATCGTCGGGTCAGAGGGCCAAAAACTGCCCGTGCCGATACCCATTCCATCACCCAAGGTCGAGAAAGTCGTGCCGTGGAACTTCTACCACCGGCTCGGCGTTGGGCTGATGGCAACGGGTTGTGTCCTCGCCGTTCTCGCGGTCGGGCGGCGGGTTCAACTGTGGCGGCGAAACAACGGAACGGCCGGAAGCCCCAGCCTGGCGACGTGAGTGGACTGTCGCAGAGCCGTGCCCGGGCGCGGCTCTGCGGTCACGGGGTCAATTCGGCGTCACCTCGCCGCCGGCGCGGGTGGCCATGCCGCCGAGCGTGCGGATCGACGTGCCTTCGCTCAGGAAGCGGACCGAGCCGTCGGCCATCACCACGTTCGCCCCGCCGGTGTGCATCGAGTAGAAGAGGTAGCCCCACTCGTTCGAGCCGTTGATCTTCATCGGTGAGGGCGGTGGGGTCGTCAGTGCGCCGGGGTTCCACAGGATCAGTTGGCCGATCTCGTAGGGGTTGTCGTTGGTCGCCCACGCGCCGCCGCGGGCGCGGGCACAGTCGGCCGAACTCGGGTTCGTACTGACCTTTGCCGCGAGTTTGCCGTTACGGTACACGTCCTCCCGTCCCGAATCTTCCCCGACGATGATCGTGTTTGACGTGCCGTCGGTAATCGACAAGATGCGGTTGGACGGCCGTAGGCTGGTCGCAGCCGCCCAGCCGACCATGACGCCGGTGCGGTCGCCGGTGAGTTGGTCGGTGCCGGTCAGCCCGGCGTTGGTGTTAAACGCCGCGGCAATTCCCTCGACGGCGAAGTAATCTGTACACGCTCCCACCTTGTTCGGCGGGGTGGTCTCGAACTTGTCTTGAAGCCGGTCGGGGTCCGGCGTGGACGGGCACTGGAGGAGGCGGAGTTGCGTCCGGGCCAACGTGCCGTTCGTGCTGGCCCCGGCGGTGTCGATCCACCAGTTCTCGTTGAGGTTGAACTGGGCCAGGATCGCCCCCTGTTCGATGAAAGGCATCGCATCGGGAACCCAACTTCGTTGGGCGGCTTCCTTGATGGTCGTGTCCTTGAAGGTCCGCTTCGACATCGGGAACTCGCCGCGGGTACTCTCATAGTTGTGGAGTGCCAGGCCGATCTGTTTCATGTTGTTCGTGCACTTGATCCGCGAAGCCGCTTCCCGGACCTTCTGGACGGCCGGGAGGAGGAGGCCGATCAGAATGGCGATAATCGCGATTACGACCAATAACTCGATCAAGGTGAAACCTTTGCGTCGAAACTGCATGCACATTCCCTGGAGCAAAAGACGGGCGGATGAACCAGCCCGTTGCGATCAGGACTGGCTTCATTTCGACCAGCGTGGTCGATTTACGACCAATTGCAATGGGTGTGCCAGCAGCGAACAGCCTTGAAAAATGAGAGTGAGAAGCGTGGGTTTCGACCGCAATTTGATCAAAAAATGACCCGGCCGGGAGAAATAATGACCAGACAATGACCCCAGCTTCGTCACCGTCATTTTTTGCTTGGAGCTTGACCTGGCCCCGGTCTCCGTCGATACTAAGGTAATACCAGCCTACCTGTTCGCTTCCGCGAACGTCGCTTAGTTTCAGACAATGCTGCAAAACCTTCGAACTCGTTGGCTCGGCCTCCTGACGGCCGCGCTGCTGCTCACGGCCCCGGCGTCGGCCGATACTGGCGAACAGATGTACGCCGCCCAGTGTGCCCGCTGCCACGGCAAAGTCGGCGAGGGTACGAAGAAGTACCCGAAGCCGCTCGCGGGCGAGCGGTCGGTGCCGCAGTTGGCCGAGCAGATTCAGAAGACGATGCCGGAGAACGATCCGGGGTCGCTGTCGAAGGACGACTCCGCGAAGATCGCTGCGTACACCTACGACGCCTTCTACTCGACGGCCGCCCGCGAGAAGAACAAGCCGGTGCGGATCGAACTCGCACGGCTGACAGTCCCGCAATACAAGAACGCCCTCGCCGACATCCTCGGCAGCTTCCGCGGCGGGAACAACAACACGACGTGGGACGCCAAGCGCGGCCTCAAGGGCGAGTACTTCAAGAACCGCAACCACGGCCAACGGCAGATCGACCGCCTCGACCCGGAGGTGAAATTCGACTTCGGCACGAAGGCCCCCACCGAGAAGGACTTCGACGCGAAGGAGTTCTCGGCCCGGTGGACCGGCAGCATCCTCGTGCCGGAGACGGGCGAGTACACGTTCATCGTCAAGAGCGATCAGTCGGTCCGACTGTGGGTGAACGACAACAAGAAGGCCCTCGCCGACGGCTACGTGCGGTCCGGCAGCGACAACGAGTACAAGGGCACGCTGTTCCTCCTCGGCGGCCGGGCGTACCCGATTCGCGTCGACTTCTCGAAGGCCCTCCAGGGCGTGAAGGACAAAGACCCGAAGCCGATCCCGGCGTTCGTGCAACTGCTGTGGCAGCAACCCAACGGCACGGAAGAGGTCATCCCCGCCCGGAACCTGTCGCCGCAGTTCTCGCCGGAAGTGTACGTCGATCAAACGAAGTTCCCGCCGGACGACCGCAGCTACGGCTGGGAGCGCGGCACCACCGTCTCGAAGGCGTGGGATCAGGCCACCACCGACGCCGCCTTCGACGCGGCCGGCTACGTTTCCACCTTCCTCAACGAGATCGCGAAGGTCAACGACCGCGACGACAAGCGGGCCGAGAAGCTGAAAGTCTTCCTGCGGCAGTTCGCGAAGCTCGCCTTCCGCAAGCCGATCACGGACGACCTCGAAAAGATGTACATCACCCGCGCCATCGAGAGCACGCCGGACGTGCAGGCGGCGGCGAAGCGGTCCGTGCTGATGATCTTGAAGTCGCCGCGGTTCCTGTACCGCGAAGTCGGCGGGACGCCGGATCAATACGACGTGGCCGCCCGCATGGCCTTCGCCCTGTGGGACTCGATCCCCGATCAGGAGTTGCTCACTCTCGCCGCCAACAACAAGCTCAAGACGCTCGACGACGTTCGCAAACAGACCGACAAGATGATGGCCGACACGCGGGCGAAGGCCCGCATCCGCGGCTTCCTGCACCACTGGCTGAAGGTCGATCACGCCCGCGACGCGCAGAAGGACCCGAAGCGGTTCCCCGGCTTCGACGCCGCCGTGGTCGCCGACCTGCGAACCTCGCTCGACCTGCTCCTGGACGACGTGGTCGGGTCCGAGAAATCCGACTTCCGCCAGTTCTTCCTCGGCAACGAGACGTACCTCAACGGCCGGCTCGCGAAGTTCTACGGGGCCGACTTGCCGGCCGACGCGCCGTTCCAGAAGGTCGCGTTCGAGAAGGGTCGTCGCGCCGGCGTGCTGACGCACCCGTTCATGATGGCGACGTTCGCGTACACCGGTGAAACGTCGCCGATCCACCGCGGCGTGTTCGTGGCCCGCGGCATCCTCGGCGTCGGCCTCAAGCCGCCGGCGGAAGCGTTCACGCCGTTGGCCGCCGACCTGCACCCGACGCTGACGACCCGCGAGCGGGTCGAACTGCAAACGAAGGGCGTGAACTGCCAGTCGTGCCACGCGGTCATCAACCCGCTCGGCTTCGTCCTCGAAAACTTCGACGCCATCGGCCGCTTCCGCGAACTCGATCACAATAAGGCCGTCGATGCCACCGGCGGCTACCAGACCCGCGCCGGCGAGCAAAAGGCATTCAAGGGGCCGGCCGAACTCGCGAAGTTCCTGGCCGACAGCCCGGACGCACAGACGGCCTTCGCCGAGCAAATGTTCCACCACCTCGTGCAGCAGTCGATTCGTGCTTACGGAGCGAAGCGTGGGGCGGAACTCAGGGAATCGTTTGCCAAGACCGGCTGCAATGTGCGACAATTGGCAGTGGAGATCGTCGCCACCGCCGCCGTAAAAGGAAGAGATTGATCTTTGTAACCCAGAGCGGAAGCGACGGGGTGGAATCGTCTCACCCCGTCGCTTCCGCTCTGGGTTACAAAAACAGACCCGGAGTGACTTGTGAGTCAGACCCGCCGCGACTTCATCCGCACCCTCGGCCTGTCGGCTGCCGCCGTGCCGTTCGTCCTGAACCTGCCGAGCCTCGGCTTCGCCAACCAGGGCAAGCGGAAGCAACGGCTCGTCGTGATGTTCACGCCGAACGGCGTCGTGCCCTGGAACTTCTGGCCAAAGGAAACGGGCAGCGATTTCACTCTGCCGACGAGCGTGAAGCCGCTGGAGCCGTTCAAAAAGCAGACACTCTTCCTGCACGGCATTGCCGACAAGATTCGCGGCGACGGCGACGGCCACATGCGCGGCATCGGCTGTTTGCTGACGGGCATCGAACTCTTCCCCGGCAACATCCAGGGCGGGTCCGACACGCCGGCCGGGTGGGCGAAGGGGCTGTCGATCGACCAGGAAATCAAGAACTTCCTGCAAAAAGACGAGGCCACGAAGACCCGTTTTGGCAGCCTCGAACTCGGCGTGCAAGTGCCCGACCGTGCCGACACCTGGACGCGGATGGTCTACACCGGGGCGAACAAGCCGGTCGCGCCGGTCTCCGATCCGTACCAGATGTTCAAGCGACTCTACGGCCGCACCGCCGACAACAAGGTGCTGGCGAGCGTCCTCGACGACCTGAACGCCGACCTGAAGAAAGTCGCCGGGGCCGTGAGCAGCGAGGACCGCAAGTTGCTCGACGAGCACACCACGTTCGTGCGCGAAATGGAGCAGGAACTAAAGGCGGCGAAGTCGCACGGCGAGATCGGCCACAAGGTGCCGGACCTGGAGCCGGGCGTGAAGGGGGACAACGACAACATCCCGAAGATCAGCAAGATGCAGATCGAGTTGATGGTCAACAGCTTCGCGTCGGACTTCAGCCGGGTGGCGACGTTGCAGTACACGAACAGCGTCGGCGGTGCCCGCATGAAGTGGCTGGGCATCAACGAAGGCCACCACGAACTGTCGCACGAGCCGAACAAGAACGACGCGGCCCAGGAGAAGCTTACGAAGATCGACACCTGGTTCTGCGAGCAGATGGCCTACTTGGCAAAGCGGCTCTCCGAGACGCCGGAACCGGGGGGCCAAGGCAGTCTGCTGGACAACACGACCATCGTGTGGACGAACGAGTTGGGCCAGGGCAACTCGCACACGCACAACGACACGCCGTTCCTACTCGTCGGCGGTGGCCTCGACTTCAAGATGGGCCGGTCGCTGAAGTACAAGCAAGTCCCGCACAACCGCCTGCTGGTGTCGATGGCCCACGGCTTCGGCCACCGCGTGAAGTCATTCGGCAACCCGAACTACTGCGGCGACGGCCCGCTGAACGACTTGACGTGATTTGATGAAATGAGGCAGCGTGAGCGTGCGACCCGACGGGTCGCACGCTCTTTTTTTATCGCGGACGCTCTGACTTACTCCAGGGCTTTCTTCACCACCGCCGACCACGCGGCGTAGCCGGTGTCGTTCATGTGTAGGCCGTCCTTCTGGAAGAACTCCGGCTTCGGCCTGCCGTCCGCCCCCAGCGTCACCGGCACGGTGTCCACGTAGGTCAGAAGCGGATCGGTTTCGCCCATTGCCCGGATCATGCCGTTCGCCGATTGTTGCACGTCGTACATCTTCCACCGGGCCAGGCTCGGCTTCACCGGCAGGTACAGAATTCGCGTCTTCGGCAACTTCGCGTGAATGTGCTTCACGAAGGCCGCGAAGTCGTCGCGGAGTTGGGCCGGCGTGCGCTTGTTCGCGATGTCGTTGTCGCCGGCGTAGAAGACGATCGTCTTGGGCTGGTGCGGCACGATGAGCCGGTCGGCGAACTGCGTGGAGTCGCGAATCTCGGACCCGCCGAACCCGGCGTTGACGTACTTCTGATCGGGGAACGACTTCGTCAGGTTCCACAGGCGGATCGAGGAACTGCCGGCGAACACGACACCGCCCTCGGCGTGGTGTTCACCCGCGATGCGCTTCTCGATGCCGGCGACTTCCTTCTCCCAGCGGAGCGGCCGCATCGTCTCCGTCGCGAGGATCGCGGTGAGGGTCACGGTTAGGCTGGTCGCGAACATGATGGCAGTCCCGGGGAGAAGAAGGGTGTCGTCAGTTTATGCGTGCGGCGTCCGCCGTGCCCGGACGCTGTGCGGGAAGAGGGCTTCCTGGTTCAGCGCCCCGCTCGCGTCGAACGGCCAATCGCGCGGGTCGCCGACCACGTCCAAGTGCGGATTCGCCTTCGCTTCCGTAATCAGCGTTGGCGACACCCACAGGTCGGCCACCTCCAGCGTGTTCGGGATGACCGCTACCCGAAGGTTCTCCTCCTCCGGATTCCAGCACGTTTCGACGCACTGCTGAATGCACTCGCGGTCGGTCTCGAAGCCGATGGGCAACTTGCTCCGCCACAGGAAGCGGGCCGTCAGGTTGTTCATGCGGAACGGCTTCGGGTCGATGTTCGCCAGGCTGCGGTTCGTCACGAGGTCGGCGATGCCGATGCCGGTCGCGTTGCCGTGGCTCTCGGGCGACACGTCCAGCACGCCGATGCGGGTGATGCGGGGCTTCGACGCCGCGAGTTCCATTTCCGGCGACGCTTCGATCAGCAGCCGGCCGACGACGTTCGGGTCGAGGCCGGCCCCGCTGTAGTTCTTGCCGCACTCGCCGACGATCAGCACGTCGAGCTTGTCGAACGGAATCTTGCCCATCAGCTCGCGGGCCTGCACCAACAGCGGCGGTTCCTCTTCGAACAGGTCGTCCTTGTCGACCACCTTGAGGATGGCGGTTTCCTCGTTCGTGTTCTCGACGATGGCGAGGCCGCCGAGGAACGGAGTCTTGGCCATGAGCAGTTTCGCCGACTCGGGCATCATCTCGGCGAGGCCACGGACGCCCCACGAGTGCACCTGATCGGCCCCGTGCCGCTTGCCGAGGCCGATGGTCAGCATCTTCAGGATGCCGCTCTCGAACCGGCCGCGGAAGTCGGTGTGCGGCTTCACCCGCGACACGGTCACAACGCCGTCGGCGGCGAGGGCGTTCTTGTCCCACCAGACCGGCAGGTTCCACGAGTTCGTGCCGACGTTGACGGCGTCCATGTCGGTCAGCACCGGCACGCCGAGGTGCTCTTCGTCGATAAAGTAACTGGCGAGCAGTTCCCGCTGCCCCTGCGGGGTGGCCCCGCCGTGCGACCCCATCGCCGCGACGACGAACGGCTGCGCGCCGAGTTCCTTCAAGGCGTCGATGGTCGCCTTCGCGATGGCGAGGTAGTTCTTGATGCCGCGGCTGCCGCACCCGACGGCGATCCGCATGCCGGGCTTGATCCGCTTCGCGAGCTTGGACGTGAGCCACGCCCGACGGGTCTCGGCCGGCACGTCGGCGACGGTCGGCTGCGGGGCGATCTGGCGGACGCGCTGGAGCGTGGGGAGTTTCATCATCGGAGATCAGGAGTCAGGAGTCAGGAGTCAGGGGTCAGGAGTCAATTTACAGGAAGTGAGCCACGGGTTCAGGCACTCGCGGCCGAATCGTGCGCTGAACCGCTTCGCCCCGGACTTCAACGGGTGGTGGCCGTCGGCGAACGCTTCGTCTGGTAGCCACGTCGTCGCGTCGAAGATCGGCACGCCGGTCGTCGTGGAGAGTTGTGCGAGATAGCCTTCGATCGTCGCGGTCGCCGACGGCGAGGTCCACTGCCGGAACATCGAGCCTTCCGGCATCCGGTACATCGCCACGGCAATGCCCCGCTCTTGGCAGAGCGCGAGCAGGTCGCGCAACGCCCGGTCCGGCAGCGGCGCGAGGGTGAACTCGCGCAACGTCTGCTCGTACTGCCGGGCGACATCCGCCGTCTGCCGCTGGCGGTGATCTTCGGGGATCGTCTCGAAGGGGTACGGTACCCACCCGCGGTCGTCCATCATCCGCCATTGAAAGTCCACCCGCGCCTGCCACGGCAGCAAGCCCGGCTGCCAGTGACTGAGCAGCAAGAACCGCTGCGCGTGCCACGGCGAAACGCGGTGCGCCAACCAGCGGTTCCGCAGAGTGGTCGCGTCGTCGCAGTACGGCTCCAGGCGGCCGAGGTCGGCGTAGCCGAGGCGCGTGACGTGGTCGTGGAAGAAGTCCTCGGCCGCGCCGGGGTGGCTCAGCACGGCTGGCATCACTTCAACGAGAACCGCGTCGGGCTTCACGCCCGCGTCAAGGACTCGTCGAAGGTTCAGCAAAAGATGTAACGGCCCGCTGCCGGCTTCGCCGAAGTTATAGACTATCACGCCGTCGCCGAGGCCGAGGTCGTGCGGCGACAGGCCCATCTGTGTGCGCGAGCTGCCGAGCGCGAGGACCAGTGGCCGCCCGGCGAGTTTCCGCACGGCCTTCAACCGCCAGCCGAACTCCGGGTCGCGCCACTCCGGGCGGACGGTTTCCAACGCGGCGTTGAGTGCGACCTGTCCCAGTAGGAAGACGCCGAGCGCCACCGCGACGGTTCGTCCTGATCTCGCCATGCGTCCGCGTCGCGCCACCGCCTGCCCTCCGTGGAGAGGCGAAGTGTACCGGCCGGGCGAGGTCGGTCGCCAGTCCAATCCGCCCCTACAATGACGCCCGACCTACTCTGATCGGAGCCTCACTCATGTACGCTCTGGCCCTCGCCGCCTTCGCCCTTGCCGCCCCGCCGTCGGGCGTCGTCGTTTCCCACTCACCCGCAAGCTCGAAGCAGTTCGTCGGCTCCCCTTCCCTGGCCGTCCTGCCGAACGGCGAGTACGTCGCCTCGCATGACCTGTTCATGGCCGGTGACAACGGCGACCGCACGCTCGTTTTCGCGTCCGCTGACCGCGGCAAGACCTGGGCGAAGCGAACCGAGATCGTCGGCCACTGGTGGGGCACACTGTTCGTCCACCGCGACGCGCTTTATCTGATGGGTGTTTCGAAGGCCCGCGGTTTCTGCATCGTCCGGCGGTCCACCGACGGCGGCAAAACGTGGACCGAGCCGAAGGACGCGAAGACCGGCCTGCTGCACGCCGACGGCATGTACCACTGCGCCCCCGTCCCCGTGCTGGCCCACAACGGCCGCCTGTGGCGGGCGATGGAGGAGGCCAACCCGACCAACGGCGGCAAGGGCTGGGACCGCAAGTTCCGCGCGTTCATGATGTCCGCCGCGGAGGACGCCGACCTGCTCGACGCGAAGAGTTGGACGACGACCAACAAGCTGACGGCCGATTACGGTTGGTTCGACGGCAAGTTCGGCGGCTGGCTCGAAGGCAACGCCGTCGCCACGCCGGGCGGGGAAGTCGTGGACATCTTGCGCGTGCAACAGCCCGGCTATCCGGAGAAGGCCGCCGTCGTCCGCATTTCCGCCAACAGCAAGACGGCGACGTTCGACCCCGCGAAGGACTTCATCGACTTCCCCGGCGGCGGCAAGAAGTTCACGATCCGCTTCGACCCGGCGAGCAAGAAGTACTGGACACTGGCGAACTTCGTCCCGAAGGAGTTCGAAGGGCCGAACGCCGCCAGCCGTCGAAACACGCTCGCCCTCGCATCGTCCACCGACCTGCGCACGTGGACCGTGAACCGGCCCGTGATCCAGAATGCCGATGTAAAAGCCCATGGCTACCAGTACGCCGACTGGCAGTTCGACGGCGACGACTTGATCGCCGTGGTCCGCACCGCGTCCGAAGAACCCGACGGCACGCCGGCCCACAGCGCCCACGATGCGAACCACCTGACGTTCCACCGCGTCGCGGGGTTTCGGAAGTAGCCGGCAAATCGAATTGCGTCCGCGGGACGGCCCCGGTAAACTCTTTCGAAGTTGTTCCGAATCCACTCCCCACACCGTGTGTGAAACATGGCCGTCGCCGGCATCATCTATCTTGCGATCATCGGCCTAATGCTCGCGAGCATGTGGAAAATCTTCGAGAAGGCGGGCGAACCGGGGTGGGCGGCCATCGTGCCCTTCTACGGGGCGTACATCCTGATTACCCGGGTGGCGCGTATGGAGGCCGCCTGGTTCTGGCTGTTGCTCGTGCCGGTCGTGAACGGCTTCGTGGCCATCGGGTTGATTTTCACCCTCCCGTTTGCCCTCGCCCAGCGGTTCAGCAAGGATGCCGGGTTCGGCGTGGGCTTGTTGCTGCTCGGGTTCGTCTTCTACCCGATTCTCGCGTTCGGCGACGCCGAACACGATTCGCAATCCCGCCGCGGTCGCCGACGGCTGGGCGCGCGGGGCCGGGACTACAGCGATTACGACGACGACGAGGACCGCCCGCGGAAGAAGAAGCCGCGGTACGAGGACGACGAAGACAACGAGGACGACGATCGGCCCGCAAAGAAACGCCGGGCAATCGTCGATGAAGACGAGGACGACCGCCCGGCGAAGAAGCGGCGGCCCGTTGATGACGATGACGACGAAGACGATCGGCCCGCGAAGCGCCGCCGCCGCGATGTTGACGATTGAGTGAGGCAGTATCGAGCAAGACTCAATCTGGCCCGCTGCCGGCACGATCACAAGGACGCCGGAGGCGGGCCAGTTCGTTCTCGTCCCGTCGCTCCCATATCGGCTCGGGCAATGCCGAAGGGGTGGGGCGCTCGAAATCCCCACCCTCCGGATGCGAACAGATGGGAGTGGTGCCTCGCCCCATTCCCTACCGAGTTCCACGATGCGCACGTTCGCCCGCATTTTCGTCGCGATCGTTGCCGCGGCCGTGGTGGTCGGGTGCGGGGTCGCCTGGTACACGTCCCGCGACCCGCTCCCGTCGGAAATTCGCATCGCCGCGGGCAAACAAGACGGGCTGTACCACACCTTCGCCCAACAGTTCGCGAAGCACTTGCAGGACCGAACCGGCCGCCCCGTCCGCGTCATCGAAACCGTCGGCAGCGAGGCGAACGTCGGCCTCCTCCGCGACGGCGGGGCCGAACTCGCCTTGATCCAGACCGTTTCCCTCACCCCGGACGGGCTGGCCGGAGTCGCCCCGCTGTTCCCCGAACCCCTCCACGTACTCGTTCGCAAGGGCAAGGGCATCCGCACCCCCGCGGACTTGGTCGGGCGGCGGGTCGCCCTCGGCTTGAACGGGTCGAGCATCCGCCAGAACGCGCAGACGGTGTTGGCCCATTACGACATCCCGCTGACGGACACGCGGGACGCCGACGCCCACTTTAGCACGCTGGCCACCGACCCGAACGTCGAGGCCGCGCTCGTCACGACGGGCTGGATGAACCCCATCCTGGAAAAGCTCCTCCAACGGCCGGACCTGGAACTGATCGGCCTCCCCGACCCCGAAGGGTTCGCCCTGCGGCACACCTGGTTCGCCCCCGCCACGATTCCGCAGGGGCTGTACCCGGGCAAGGCACCGACCCCGGCCGCGCCGGTGCGCACGGTCGCGGTGACGGCCCTCCTGGCGGCCCGGTCGGACGCGCCCGACCGGTTGGTCCGCGAGACGTTGGCGGCGCTGTACGAGACGGACGTGCGGACCTCCTTCCCCGCCCTGCTCACGGCCAAGTCCGCCAAGGAGTACGACGCCACCCGGATGCACCCCGCGGCGGCGAACTACCACGACCCGGCCGCGGCGTTCAAACGCCTCACCCAGACGATGGAG
The DNA here is from genome assembly GCF_008254045.1 of Limnoglobus roseus. Classification (GTDB taxonomy): domain Bacteria; phylum Planctomycetota; class Planctomycetia; order Gemmatales; family Gemmataceae; genus Limnoglobus; species Limnoglobus roseus. The sequence continues at coordinate 368,426 of NZ_CP042425.1, forward strand.
CTGATCTCCAAATCGAAGGAAGCCCTGTTCGGCGTGGTCGCGGCGGCCATCATCGCGTGGGGCTGGGTCCGCCGCCGCCGCGAGCAGGCCGCCGCCGCCGCCGACCTCGTGCAGAAGCAGAAACTCGATGACTACATCGGTCGCACGCTGATGGTCGAGGTGGAACAAATGGACGTGACCGATCCCGAGCAGTTACGGCCCTTCCTCCGCCGGGTGACGCACATCAAGCAAGAGGCACTGAAGGAACTGACCAGCGAGCGCGTCCGCGGCGACCAACTGTTCGCGATCTTCCTCTCGCAGTGTGCCGCGCTGAGCGAGAAGATTCAGATGCGGATGATTTACGCCCGAGTGACGGAAGCCAACCGGTGACCCGTCGAAGGAGTTTATACCGTGCAATTTCCGTCCGATGAGAATGGCGACGTTCTCCGCAGCATGTTCGAGTCCGGCATGGACCTGACGGCCGCGTACGACATCGACTTCGAGCACATCTTTCCCGACCTCCAGTCGGCCGAGCGAATGTGCGAAAGGACTGCCCCGCTCGGCCATCACCCGGAGTTGCGGGAACTGAACGAACCAGATTACACGAGACAGGGGTTCTACTACGAAGTGCGGGTCTGCGTTCGGATAGTCCCGACCCACGCCGACATCACGCGACTCGAACAGGAACTCGGCCACCTCGCCGAGTCGTGCGGCGGACAGGCAGACGGTTGGGGCGTGCTCCAAGACTGATGTGCGTCAATCCAGCGGTTCCCGCATTTCAAATTCGCCCTACAGAGGCCGATCTCGAAGAAGCCCAGCGGCGACTCCAACTCTTCTGTCGCCGGCTGGAATCTCGAAATGCTGTCTTCCATTCGAGCGGCCGTTTGCCGATAATCATAATACCCACCCCGCCCGCACTTCGATAGGAACGGCCCGATGCTCGACATCGCCCTCGGTTCTTCCCGCCGCGACTTCCTCCGCGTCGGTGGCCTCGGCGTCGCCGGCCTTTCGCTCGCGTCGGTGTTGAAAGCTGAAGCCGGTACCGAGAAGCGGAAAGGCGCTCGCGCCAAATCGGTTATCCTCGTCTTCCTCGGCGGCGGGTTGTCGCACCACGACAGTTTCGACCTGAAGCCGGACGCCCCGGCCGAGATTCGCGGCAACTACAAGAGCATCAGCACCGTCATCCCCGGCCTTCAGATCGGCGAGAAGCTGCCGCTGATGGCGAAGGTGATGGACAAGATTTCGCTCGTGCGGTCCGCGTCGCACAACAACGACCACCACGAGACGGCCACCAACTGGGTGCTGTCCGGCCGGTTCGGCACGCCGTTCGGCGACTACCCCGCCATCGGCGCGGTCGCCGCCCACGAGTTCGGCTTCAGCGGCACGCTCCCGCCCTACGTGTCGGTACCGAAGAACCCGTCGTTCACCTGGGAACTCGGCAAGAGCGCGTTCCTCGGCGGCCGGTACGAGAGCTTCAAGGCCGGCGATCCGAACGCGGCCGGGTACAAGGTCGAAGACGTGGCCCCGCCGGCGTCGTTGACGATGAAGCAAGTCGAACGTCGCGAGACGCTCTTGAAGGCGGTGGACGGCCTCGCGAAGAAGGTGCAAGGCAACGACCAGATCGCGACCTACGACGAGTTCCACCAGCGTGCGGCCGCGATGCTGCTCTCGCCGGAAGCGAAGAAGGCGTTCGACATCACCGCGGAACCCGAGAAACTCCGCGACCGCTATGGCCGCACGACCGCCGGGCAATCGCTGTTGCTGGCCCGCCGCCTCACCGAAGCCGGTGTGCGGTTCGTCACCGTCAACTACGCCGGGTGGGACCACCACGGAAAAATCTACGAGGGGCTGAACAAGAAGCTGCCCGAGTTCGACCAGGCGATGTCAACCTTCATCGAAGACACGACCGCCCGCGGCACGGACAAGGACACGCTGATCGTGGTGATGGGCGAGTTCGGCCGCACGCCGAAGATCAACAAGGACGCCGGCCGCGACCACTGGGGCCAAGCCGCGTCGCTGCTCTTCTGGGGCGCGGGCACGAAGCCCGGCTTCGTCCTCGGCAAGACTGATAAGCACGGCGCGTACTCGGTACAACGCCCCGTCTCGCCCGCCGACGTGGCCTACACGATCCTCGACTCACTCGGCCTCGACCCCCGCAAGCAACTCGTCACGCCGGACGGCCGCCCGATCGAAGTCCTCGACGGCGGCGAAACGGTGAAAGAACTCTTCGCGTGATGAAGAAGGAACGGCCACCGATGAACACGGATCAACACCGATCAAACCCGAATCAAAAATGGATTCCGGTCTTGTCCGTGTTCATCGGCGTTCATCTGTGGCTCATTCTCCCCCTGCTCGCTCAGGACAAGAAGAAAGACGCCGGGCCGAAGTTGACCGTCGCGCTGCCGCTGGTCGTAGAGGCGGGCAAGAAGACGAAGCTCGTCGTCCGCGGCAGCAACCTGGACGGCGTCACCGAGGTCCGCGTCCACGAGCCGAAGTCGAAGGCCACGCTCGTCGGCAAGCCGAAGAAGGTTGGGGTGCCGAAGGACTACCCGCTCGACCGCGTCGGCGATTCGGAAGTCGAGATCGAACTCGACGTGTCGAAGGACGCCCCCGGCCGAACGATCGCGTTCAGCGTGGTCGGCCCCGGCGGCGAGTCGAACCGCGCGCAGGTCGCGATCGCCGACGACACGCCGCGGGTGGCCGAGAAGGAAGAGAACAACGGCTTCGACAAGGCTCAGACGATCCGGGTGCCGGCCGCGGTGGAGGGGAAGATCGACCGCGAGAAGGACGTGGACGTCTTCCAGTTCACCGGCAAGGCCGGCGACAAGCTCCGCATCGAAGTGCAGGCCGCGAGGCTCGGTTCGCCGGCCGACCTGATGCTGACGCTGCTCGATTCCGACAAGCAAATCCTCGACAGTTGCGACGACTTCGCCGGCTCGCCCGACCCCGTGCTGACGGTCACGCTCCCGCGCGACGGCACCTACTACCTCTCGCTGCTGGAGTCGAACGACTTCGGCGGCAGCATGTTTGCGTATCGGCTCGTCGTGCGAAAGCCGTGACTGGCGTTTAACCAACTCGTTCGATACGATCACGGCATCTCCGCGGAGATTGCCCGATGCCTGACGACGCCACGAACAGTTTCCCCCCGAACGGCACCCGGAGCCACACCCCGGGCACCGACGCCGACCGCACGACGGACTTCAGCCCGCCCCCGCCGGCCGCGAATCTCCCCGCGGATCGCTCCGTCATCCCCGGTTACGACCTCCTTGGCATTCTCGGCCGCGGGGCGATGGGCGTGGTCTACGAGGCCCGCCAACTCTCCCTCGACCGCGTCATCGCCCTGAAGATGCTCACCCGGTCCCCGGTGGCCGACCCCGTTGCCGTCACGCGGTTCTTCGCCGAGGCCCAGATCGTCGCCACCGTCAAGCATCCGAACGTCGTCGAGGTGTACGACTTCGGCGAGCAGGCCGGGTCGCCGTACCTGGCGATGGAGCTGCTCGGCGGCGGCACGCTGGCCGACCGCCTCCAGCCCGGCTCGCCCCTGCTCCCGCGGGACGCCGCGAACCTTATTGAGACAATCGCCCGGGGGGTGGCCGCGGCCCACGCCCAGGACATCGTCCACCGCGACCTGAAGCCGGGCAACGTGCTGTTCACCGCCGGCGGCACGCCGAAGGTCGCCGACTTCGGCCTGGCGAAGCGGACGGCCTCGGACCTGACGGCCTCGCAGGCCATCATGGGCACGCCGAGTTATATGGCCCCGGAGCAGGCGGCCGGGCGGGGGAAGTTCGTCGGCCCGCCGGCCGACGTGTGGGCGTTGGGCGTCATGCTGTACGAACTGTTGGCCGGCCGCCGGCCGTTCGAGTCGGCCGACACGATGGACCTACTGACGAAGATCATCCGCGACGAGCCTCCGAAGTTGCGGGCCGTGACGAAGGGTCTGCCCCGCGACCTGGACGTGATCGTGCAGAAATGTCTCTCGAAAGAGCCGACCGACCGCTACGCCACGGCAGCCGACCTGGCCGACGACCTGACGCGGTTTCACAAGGGCGAACCAATCCGGGCGAAGGCAGCGGGGGTAGTGGAGCGGGCGTACAAGTGGTCGCGGCGAAAGCCGACGGCCGCCGCGGCCTGGGCGATGGGATCGCTGGCCGCCTTGCTGCTAGCGGTCGCATTCGTCCTGCTACGGGACAACGGCATCCAGGCCCAACTGCGGAGCGACGCGGAGGCGGCGCGGACCACAGCCGTGGACGCGCGGGCAAACGCTGAGCAAGCCCAACAGCGGGCGGAGGTAGCAGAGGGGATTGCAAAGCAATCCAAAGAGAACGTCGCTGACCAGCGCGAGCGGCTGGCTTACGCGCGGAACGTCTACTTCGCGCACCAAGCGTTTCAAATCAACAATTGCCAGCGCGCGAACATGTTCCTTGAACTTTGCCCTGCGGAGTTACGTGGTTGGGATTGGAACTACGTCCATCGGCTATGCCACTTAGACTTGCTCAGCTTTGAAGGGGACACGCCTAACGATTCATCTGTGGCGTTTAGCCCGGACGGCTTGCGGATACTTGGCTCATACGGAGACGAGGTGTGGACGTGGGACGCTAAGACCGGTGCAGCACTTATTAAGTTCAAGGAACACACGAAAGCAATCTACTCCGTAGCACTTAGGCCGTGTTGATGTTCCTGAGTCGCCGTAGTCGCAGGACGCCGAACACCAAATGGACCACACCGAGGAACATCGTCTTCCGCTTCTCGTACCGGGTGGCGAACCGGCGGAACTGCTTGGCCTTGCCGAACAGCCGCTCCACCTTGTTCCGCTCTCGATACCCGTCCGGCAGGAACGGCTGGGGCTCGACCCGGTTGCTCCGGCTGGGAATGTTCGGGAACACGTCCCGGTCGACGCACGCCTGCCGCTGGTCGTCCCCATCGAACCCCTTGTCGCACACCGCCTCGTCGAAGTGCGGCACGCGAGCGATGGTGGCGTCGAGCAGCGGCTCCAACCGCGGGGCGTCGTGGGCTTGGCCCGGCAACACTTCGACGGCGAGGGCCGTGCCCTCGTCGACGGCCGCCACGAGAACCTTGGTGGTCAGCCCGCCCCGGCTGCGGCCAAGACCCTCACGGCGAGCACTTCGTGCCGCCCCGATCTTTTTTTCTTCCGCCGTGCCCCGGCCGCATGCTGGTGGGCGCGGACGACGGTGGAGTCGACCAGGATGCGGCGGACGTCACCCAGGTCGGGGTTGGCGGTCAGCAGTTCAAACAGCCGCCGCAGGCTGCCCGAGCGGGCCCACCGGCCGAACCGGTGGTACACGGCGTCCCACGCCCCGAACTCGCTCGGCAGATCCCGCCATGGGATGCCGGTCCGGGCCCAGTACAGGATTGCCTCGAAGAACATGCGGTCGGACAGGCGTGGCGGCTGGCCGCCGGTGAACTGCTTGGCCTGGGCGACGAGCGGTTCGAGGATGGCCCAGTGGTCGTCCGTGAGCAAGTACCGCACGGCGTCGTGCCTCGGAATGGTCGGGATCGACCTAAACTCTTACCCCGAACGAACACGGCTCGTCAACACGGCCTAGCCCGGACGGTTCGCGAGTGGTATCTGGCAGCGCAGACAATACGGCGCGGGTATGGGACGCCAATACCGGTACTGAACTCTTCACTTTCAACGGGCATAAAGATATGGTCACGTCCGTGGCGTTTAGCCCAGACGGGTTGCGCATCGTCAGCGGCAGTCCAGATGGCACAGCATATGTGTGGGACGCCAAGACCGGAAAGGTGGCACTGACACTCAAAGGACACAGTGGTTGGGACAAATCCGTAGTGTTTAGCCCGGACGGGACGCGGATCGCCACGACTTGTTCGGACAACGCAGCGCGAATCTGGGACGCCAAGACGGGGGCCGAACTCGTCGCACTTGAAGGGCACAGTGATTGGTTGCAGTCCATAGCCTTCAGCCCGGACGGATCACGAATTGCAACCTGCGGCAAAGACGCCACAGCGCGGGTATGGGATGCGAAAACCGGAAAAGAACTGTTGACCCTGAAGGGACACATGGGACTGGTTTTTTCAGTGATTTTCAGCCCTGATGGATCGCGGATCGCCACCGCTGGCTCCGATACGACGGCGAGAATATGGGATGCAACAGCCGGGGTGGAACTCTTTGCGATCAAGGGAAACACAGGTCGCGTGCGTGGTATCGCATTTAGCCCGAATGGGTCGCAGGTTGTCACTGGCTCAAATGGGGTGAAATTGTGGGACGTCAAAAATAACAGGTTTGATGCTTTGATCCTTAAACCAGATGGGTTTTCCGGGGGTTGGGTAAGATCCGTGGCATTCAGCCCGGATGGGTCACAAATCGTGACCGGCAGCAGTGGTGCGGCACTGGTTTGGGATGCCACGACCGGGGTTGAACTGCCACTACTTTCGGGACAGACATTCAACGGGAGTCGTATTGCCTTCAGCCCCGACGGGTCGCGTCTCGTCATAGGGGGTGATAACAATTGGCTGTGGGTATGGGACGCCAAGACGAGAATTGCACTGCTTCGCCTCGAGGGGAACACAGGCCATATAACCTCTGTCGCGTTTGGCCCGGATGGGTCTCGGGTCGCCGCAGCCAGCAAAGATAAAACGGCGAGGGTGTGGGACGCTAAGACTGGGAAGGAACTCCTCGTCCTGAGAGGCCACACAGAGGAAGTGACATCGGTGGCATTCAGCCCCGACGGGTCGCGGATCGCCACTGGGAGCGAGGATAAGACGGCGCGTGTATGGGATGCCAAGACGGGAGTGGAACTTCTGGCCTTCTCCGGCCACAGTAGCTACGTAACATCAGTGGCGTTCAGCCCCGACAGCTCACGCCTCGCTACCACGAGTTGAGATCAAACGGTGAGGTTATGGGACGTGAAGTCCGGAACCGAAATTTTCGTACTCAACGGGCATACAGATTCCGTCACTGCCGTGGCGTTCAGCCCAGACGGTTCGCGGATCGTCACAGGGAGCGAGGATAAGACGGCGCGAGTGTGGGATGCCAAGACGGGGACCGAACTCCTAGCTCTGATGGGTCACAGTGAGGAATTGTTCTCTGTGGCGTTTAGCCCAGACGGATCGCGGGTTGCCACCGGTAGTCGAGACGGTACGGCGAGAATCTGGGACGCCACACCCATCAACCGCGACGTCCTGCCGAAGCCCGCGGCTAAGTAGCGGCCGCGGTTCGCTCGCCGTAGAATGGCCACACGTCCCCGGAGGCACCGCCATGACCGCCGAAGCCATCTTCGCCGAAGCCCTCGCCCTGCCGGCCGACCAGCGGGCGAAGTTGGCCGAACAACTGCGGCACTCGTTGCCGACCCAGGACGCCCCGCCTCGCGCCGGCGACCTGCCGAAGGGCGTGCCCGTCATCGGCCGCGGGCAGGGGATGCTCGTCGAGTACATCGACGACGACGAACACCTCGAACACTTCGCGGAGTACATGCCGTGAACGTGCTGCTCGACACGCACACGCTGTTGTGGGTTTACTGGAACGACCCGCAGTTGAGTTCCGTGGCTGCCCGGAACGTCCTCGACCCGAACAACCGCATTCTCGTCAGCCCGGCCAGCCACTGGGAAGTGGCGATCAAAATGCGGATCGGCAAGCTGACCCTCCGCGAGCCGTTCCTCGACTTCGTCCAGCACGCGATCTTCGACAACGGCTTCACGATCCTACCGATCGAACCGCGGCACACCGCGCTGCTGACGACCCTTCCCCTCCATCACAAAGACCCGTTCGACCGGCTGATCGTCGCCCAAGCGTTGGTTGAAAACATGCGTCTCATCTCTGCCGACCCCGCACTCGACGCCTACGGCGTGCAACGCTGTTGGTGAGGCCGTTCATTTCTTTTAATTGACATCCGTTCACTATACCTCATAGTCCCCCAGAGGCTCCTTTCCCCTCGCCCGTTTGGGGTGGCGTATGTTCGGCACTTCTTCCCTCCCGCCCGAGTACCTGCACGCGGCCGAGCTCATGGCCGGTGGGGCGTCGTGGTTGTCGGCGGCCAAAGAGATCGAGGTCGCGGTCGAAGACCTGAAGGCGGCAGCGAAGGAACACCGCGGCGAGTGGCAGGCGGCGCTGAAGACGGTTCGCAAGCGGTTGCTCGGCGAGGCCGGGTCGGAGGCCATGCTCATGCTCCGGCGGTTGCTGCGGTCCGACGAGGAGAAGGTGCAACTGTCCGCGGCCACCGTGCTCATGAAGTTCTGGATGACCGGCATCCGCCACCGGCGGCCGTTACAGCCGCAGGGTGCCGGCGAACAAGACGCTGTGGACCTGCTACACCAGATGGTCGGCAACGTCACCGACGAGCAGTTCGCGGCGACGGCCCGCAACTACCTGGCCGAATACGACGCGAGGCCGAAGGGCGACGAACCGCCCGATGGAGATGATCCGCTCGGCGGCGGACGGCCGAAAGTCGGCCCGCCACCGCGGCCGCCAGAACCGACCGGCGTGCCGGTGTACGACACCAACGACGGCACCACGAAGGTGTACGACGAGCCGTCACCAGTGGGCGTTCGGCCCGGCCGGGACGGCGACCTGCGATTGATGCACGTCCCACTCGGTCCAGTCGGCCGGCGGGCCGGCGTCCGCGAACGGGGCGATGATCTCGTCGAACTCGTTCAGGTCGTTCAGCAGCACGAACCGCTGTTGCACCTTCTTCGGCAGCCGCAGGGCCTTCGTGTACCACGTCGCCACCTTGCGGAACATCACACAACCGAACTTCTCGCCGCCGCGCCAGTCGATCAGGCGTTGCAGGTGCAGCCGCATGAACGCGATCCGCTCGTGGTAGGTGCCGCGGGGGCCGGGGTCGCCGGTGCGGGTCCAGTTCGAGAGTTGGCGGAAGAACCACGGGTTGGCGAGCGCCCCGCGGCCGATGGCGACGCCGTGGCAGCCGGTGTCGGCGATCATCTGGGCCGCGTCGGCGATGCTCATGATGTCGCCGTTGCCGAAGACCGGGATGCGCTCGACGGCTTCGACGACGCGCCGGATGCCGTCGCGGTTGACGCGGCCGCCGAAGCCCTGCTCGCGGGTGCGGCCGTGGATGGTGAGGGCGGCCACGCCGACCTTCTCGAACTCGCGGGCGAAGAACGGGGCCGTCTCGCTGTCGTCGTCCCAGCCGAGCCGCATCTTCACCGTCACCGGCAGCGACACGGCGTTCACCACCTTGCGGACGAGTTCGACGGTGCCGCCGCTGGTGTCGCACATGAGCGACGACCCGCCGCCGACGGCCACGACCTTGCGAACCGGGCAGCCCATGTTGATGTCGATGATCTCGGCGAGGCCGCGGTCTTGCAGCCACTGGGCGGCCCCGGCGAGTTCGTCCGCCTTGCCGCCGAAGATTTGCACCGACAGCGGCCGGTCGGTCGGGTGCGTGGCGAGCAGGTCCATCGTCTTCGCCTTGCCTTCGAGGATGGCACGGGCGTTGACGAGGTCGGTGGTGCAAAGGCCGACGCCGCCGATCTCGCGAACGGACAACCGGAACGGCAGGTTCGTGTACCCGGCCAGCGGCGCGAGCGTGAACCGCGACGCCAGCGGGACTGTCCCGATGGACAGCGGCTCGCGGTAGTGGGCGGGCGGGGCGGGGGCAGCAGTTTCGGTTCCAGTGGACATGAGACGATTATAGGAGAGCGTCACGATGACGGAGGCCGAGTGGTTACGCTCGCGGGACCTGTTCTCGCTGTTGAGTGCCGAAGACCCCACCGTCACCGGGCGGAAATTGAGGCTATTCGCGTGCCACTGTCTCCGGTCGCTCGGCGACGTGCTGCCGTTCGAGAGTCAGGAGTGCATCAAGTACATGGAGAAGCACCTCGACGGGCTTCTCAAGTGGGGCGATGTGGTCAGTCGTGTGAACAGTCGGACAATCCCGTATCTTCTCGACACGATGGCGAGCGCGGCTCAACTCGTGACCCGTGGCATCCCGCAACTGTTGGTCGATCCGACCGCCGACCACACGGCGAGCGAATGCGCATCGTGGGCGGCAGTGTTGCACCGGAGGGGGCCGAACTGGAGGTTGTGGAAGGACATCGTGACCTACGGCGGGTTCGTCCGAATCTACACCAACGAAGAGGAGGAGGCCGCGCTGCTGCGCAACGCCCCCGCCGCCTCCGCCGACATGTTCCTGACGGCGTGGCACGACATCGCGGGCAACCCGTTCCGCCCCGTCGCCTTCGACCACCGGTGGCGCACGTCCACGTCTATCGGCCTCGCGCAGACGATGTACGACGCCCGCGACTTCGCCGCGATGCCGATTCTCGCCGACGCGCTGCAAGATGCCGGGTGCGAGGACGAGGCGATCCTCGGCCACTGCCGCGGCGACGGGCCGCACGTCCGCGGGTGCTGGGTCGTGGATCTGGTGTTGGGGAAGAGTTAGGGTACGACCCTGTATTCGTGGTGGACTTGGCCCCCGTTCCTGGGAATAATCGACGGTCCGTGCCTCCCCACGTGCGAAGGTTCCGTCATGGCGAACATCTCCCTCCGCTGCCCGCAGTGCAATCTGCCGAACGCGGTGCCCGCGGACCAACTCGGTCAGGCCGTCATCTGCCCGGGCTGCCAGTTCTCGTTCCCCGCGCAACTCCAGAGCAGCGGCGATCCGAAGGCGGTCGAACTGCCCGAAATCCGCCCCGTCGTGCGGGCCGTGGCACTGAAAGACGCGAAGCCGAACGCGGGGGCGGATCAGCCGCTCCCGGTCGCCCGGAAGTCGCAAAGCGAGGACGACGAGGAGGAAGATCGGCCGGTGCGCCGGCGGTCGGGCGGCCGACGACGGCGAGACGACGACGGAGACGCCTACCCCACCCGCCGGGAAGGCGGTGGCGGACTGTTGGTGCCCCTGTTGCTCGGTAGTGGACTGTTCGTGGTGCTCATCGGTATCGGGCTGTTCGGCATCTTTGCCGACCGCACTTCGCCCGAACCACTTGTTCTCGCGGCCGCCGGGCCGCAACAGCCGGTCGCGAGGGTCGAGCCGCCCCCGCCGGTGAACCCGATTCCGCCGAACGCCGGGGCGAACCGCGATGAGGCGATCGCCAAGATGTTCGAAGTCCAACGGCGTCATGTAGAAGAAGAGCAGAAGCGCCGCCAGAACGTCGTCCCGGCCAACCCGAACCTGCCTGCGTTCCCGAACGCGGACCTGGTGCCGCCGCTGTACGCGGCCGTGGGACCGGTGCCGATCACGCCAACCCCGCTGGCGGGCGAGCGGGCCGAGGTGAAACTGCCCGGCACGGTCGGCGAGGCGTGTTCGGGCGGCGGCGGGCGGTTTTACTTTCTCCACATCCCGTCCGTCAATCAGATCGCCGTTTTCGACGTGAACGAAGGCCGGGTGGTCAAGTTCATCACGGTCCACGCCGACCGGGTGAAGATCGCGGCCGGGATGAACGCTCTCGTCGTCGTCGCGAACGACACCGGCTCGATCAGTCGGTACAACCTGACGACGTTCGCGCGGGAGTTGACCGTCTTGCTGCCGTTCCAAGGCGAGGTCAAGGCGGTCGCCCTCGGAGCGGCGTCGGCCGGGCCGCTGCTCGTGCAGTACGCCGGCGACGGCGCGGGCGGCGGACTCAATCCGGCCCCGGTCTGCTTCTTCGACCCCACCGTCCTCAAGCCGGTGAACGTCAAACTCGTGGCCGACGCCCGCGTGCCGGAGTTCCTGGTCCGCGACGCCGTGCACTTCCGCGCCAGCCCGAACGGGACAGTGTTCACCTACTGGTGCGCCGACCCGATCCCGTCGTCGGGGGTCTTCAAGGCCTTCGGCGGCACCATCGAAACCCGCCGCAACGACGCCGGGGTCGCGGTGCCGACCGACGACGGCCTCATCCTGACGAACCTGGGGCCTTACGATTACGACGGCCGGCTGACGCACGTGGGACTACTCAATCGGCCCGGGGTTCCCTTCGTCGCCCCGTCCGGGCGGTTCCATCTCACGGCCGACGGCCTGGCGGTGTCGGCACGCAGGGTCGGAGATTCCCGCGTCTTCGCGACGTTACCCGCCACGGACTTCCCGACGCCGAACGAACCCGAACCGACCGGGGACTTGACCCCGGACCGGCGCGTCCACTTCGTCCCCGAGGCGAAGCTGGTCGCCGTCCTCCCGCCGAGCCGGGACCGCATCGTCCTCCACAAGTTCGACCCGGCCGGCCTCTTCGAGAAGGTCGACACCGATTACCTGTTCGTGACCGGCCGCCCGCCGACGGCCGCGCCCGGCAAGCGGTACGCTTTCGCCCTGGGGGCGCGGTCGAAAGCGGGCGGCGTGAAGTACAAACTCGACTCCGGGCCGGCCGGCCTGACGGTGTCGCCCGACGGTCGCGTTTCGTGGGACGTGCCGGCCAGTTTCATCAGCCCGGCCGCGGTCGTCGTGACGGTGTCGGACGCCGGCCCGCGGACCGTCACGCACACGTTTCGAATCGTGGCCGGCGTCGGCGAGCCACCGGCCGTCGGCACGCCGGAACCGCCGACGGCCGTCGCGGTCGCCCCCACACCCGCACCTCTGCCCTCGGTCGCGCCCAAGCCGCCGCAGGTCGCCCCCAAGCCACCGCCGGTTCCGGTCAAACCCGTGGAGCCGGTCAACGTGATCCGCCAACCGTCGGCGGTCTTCTCGCTCAAGCCGACGACCGCCGACGACGGGGCGACCGTAAACCTGCCCGAGAGTGCGGACGCGATGTGCGTGGGCGGCGGCGGGCGGTACCTGATCTTCCGCCTGCCGCGGAACCGGCAGCTCGCGGTCTTCGACACCGTCCACGGCCGCGTCATCAAGTACCTGCCGATCGCCGAGGACGCGGCCCTTTTCGCCGCGGGCATGTCGAAGCTGTACATCCTGCACCCCGCCGCGAACGTCTTCCAGCGGTGGAACCTCTCGACGTTCGAGAAGGAGGCGACCGTCGCCAACTCGCTCGCCGGCCCGCCGACGCGAATGCTCATGGGCCACGCCACCGACGGACCGCTCTACGTCGCGGGGCAGAACGTCACGTCGAAGCAGTACGCCTTCCTCGACCCGACCACGTTCCGGCAGGTCGAAATCAAGTACGAAGGCGGGCGCGGGGAGCCGAGTGTGTCCGAGCGCCGCGCCCCACAGGTCCGGGTGTCGGCCGACGGGCGGGTGTACGCCTGGTGGAGCACCGACCTGTCGCCGTCCGGCATCAGCACGTTCGTCATCCAGGGAGCGTCGGCCACGGGGCACAACATCCACGACAGCGCCGGGGCTCTCCTGCCCGGCCCCGACGGCACGCTGTTCACGTCATTGAAGGGAGTGTACACTCCGGAATTGAAGCCCCTCAACGACAAGGACCGAGCCCCGCGGACGGCGCTGGTCCCGGCGACCTCCGGCCCGTGGTACCTGGCCGTCACCGGCGGGGGCGCGACGACCTCGACTTCGGCCGTGTCGCTCGACCTCCGAATGATCGGCGACGGCCGCTCGCTGGTCGTGTTGAAGAACCCGAAGGGCCTCGACGCGGGGCCGCGAACCGCCAGCAAATCGGCCGGCGCGAGCCACCTGTACGACCGCGTCCACTTCATTCCCGAGGCCGAACTGCTGGTCGTCGTCAACGCCGCGGGCAACGCCCTGACCTTGCACCGGATGAACCTCAAAACCCGCCTGGAGGCTGGCGGCATCGACTACCTGTTGGTTTCGAGCCACCCGCCGGGCGTCGTCGGCCGCGGCACGAAGTTCGAGTACACGCCGACGGTGCTGTCGAAGCAGGGCGGCGTGAAGCTGAAGGTCGAGTCCGGCCCGCCGGGGCTGACCGTGGCCGGCGACACGATCTCGTGGGCCGTGCCCGAGTCGTTCGACGAGGCGACGGCCAACGTCCTCCTCACCGTTTCGGACGCCTCCGGGCAGGAGGTGTTCCACACCTTCGCCCTGAGCGTGCGCGACAAGGACGCAGCCCGAAAGATGGCCGCGCGGGGGGTGCTCCCCGAGCCGAGCGTGCCGCCCCCACCCATCGTGGTCGTGAAGAAAGACCCGGAACCGCCGGTCCCGCCGCAAAAGAACCCAGGACCGTCGGCCTCGGTTGAGCCGAAGAAAGAGCCGGCCCCGGCCCCGAAGCCGGTGGCACACGCCGCCAAGCCAAGCGGCCTCCGCCTCATCGTGCCGCCGCCGGTTCACCCAGTCATTGGCGTGACGGAGATCAAGGACGAGACGGTCGTCAAACTCCCGGCGGCGGCCGACGACTCGTGCTACGCCGGGGGCGGCCGATATCTCCTCTACCGCCTGCCGTCGCTCAAGCAACTCGCCGTCTTCGACGCGCAGACGGGCACGGTCACGAAAACGCTCCCGTTGACCGACGCCACCGACTTGATCGCGGGCGGGGCGTCGAAGATTTTCGTCCTGAACGCGGCGGGCAAACAGTTCACCGTGTGGAACCTCGCGACGTTCGAGTCGGAAAAGTCGGTCCCCTATTCGTTCGCCGGAACGCCGAAAGGAATGGTGGTGGGCCACGGCACGGACGGGCCGATCCTCGTCGCGGGGATCGGCGTCCAGGCGAAGCCGCGGTCCGCCTGGGTGGACGGCCGCACGCTGCAAGAGGTCGAAGTGGACGGGGCGGGCCGCGACGACCTGATCTTCCCCGCGACCCTTGCCGCCTCCGGCGACGGCCGCGTGTACAGTTCTTTCAACGACTTCACCCTGTCCTGGACGGAGTTGGGCGAGGCCGGAATGGCCACCAAGTCGAAGCCCCGCACGCACGCCACCCCGCTGTACGACGGCCGCATTTACGGTTCCGGCGGCTACATTCACCCCATGCCGGAGGTGCCAGCCACGCCAGCGAAGACAACCGTTACGACCCGGTACGATTACACCCCCGCAGCGAGCGGCCCGTTCTCCGTTCGCGTGAGTCCGAACGCGACGCGGCTTGCGGACGGCACCGAGAAGCACGCCGTTGCCATCCTCGCACACGGGCCCAAGTTGCTCCGCGTTGAACTCGGCACGGTGGCCGTCCCCGCGCGGAAGGTGAGCACCGCCCGACCGGCCAGTGAAGTGATTTTCCCCGTCCACCTCTTCCCCGAATCGAAGATGTGGGCGTATGAAACGCCCGACCGCACGCAGCTAACGCTCAAGCGGCTCGACCTGGAAACCGCGTTCTCGTCCCGCTCGACGGATTGGGTCCTCGTGGTCGGCCGGCCGCCGCTCGGGGCGAAGCGGGGGCAACCGCTAGCGTACAAGCCCGCCGTGTGGGGGAACAAAAAGAGCGAAACGACCGTGACTGTGGAAGGCGGCCCACCGGGGATGAAGGTCGAGAACGGCACCGTGGTCTGGGACGTGCCCGCGAAATTCGAGGCCGAGGTGGTGCCCGTAAAGTTGCGCATCGAATCCGGCACGCAGACCGCGGTGCAGGAGTTCGACCTGCACCTAACCGGCGGATAGTTCGGCCCGCGGACCGGCTCATTGACACCCCGCGGCCGTGCGGGTACGCTCTAACCATCGGCCGTGACTCACAATTCGTCGGGGTGCCCTCCATGCGGTGGCTGCGCTTGGTTGCCTTCGTCGGCCTACTCGCGACCGTCGGCCTGTTGCCGTGGTGGGCTACCGCGTGGTCGGAAGAACCAGTACCGAAGCCGACGACACCTCCCCAACCCACGTTCGTTCAAGACGTGCGGCCACTGCTGAAGACCTACTGTTTCGACTGTCACAACCCCAGCCGGCGGAAGGGCGGCCTCGACCTCGCCGAGATCGAAACTGATGCCGCGGCGGCCGGGCGGGACGACCTGTGGGATTCGGTGGCCGAGCGGATGCGGGCGAAGGAGATGCCGCCGCCGAAGAGTAAGCAATTGACGGCGGACGAACAGCGGGTGCTGACCGAGTGGCTCAAGCACGCCGCCGAGTCGCGGGTCGATTACGACAAGTTGACCAAGGAACAGCGCGAGGAACTCCTGGCCGGCGAGCCGTTCAGCCGGCGGTTGAACCGCGTCGAGTACGGCAACACGCTCCGCGACCTGTTCGGCATCAACCTGCACGCGGGGGACTTGTTGCCGTCAGAGGGTGGCGGTGGCGAGGGGTTCGACAACGCCGGGGCCACGCTGTTCACCACGCCGGTTCTTGTAGAGAAGTACCTGGAAGCCGCCGAGTTGGTCCTCGGCGCCCTGCTCCCCGCAGGCAAGAAGGCCGATCCCAAGTTCGACGCCGCCCGCCGATCGCTGCTGATCGCCGTCCCCGATGCGAAGACTTCGCCGCGCGACGCGGCCCGCACGGTTCTCACCGCCTTTCTCCCGCGTGCGTTCCGCCGGCCGGCGACCGACAAGGAAATCGACCGCTTCCTCGACGTCTTCGAGAAGGCCCACGCCCGCGGCGACGGCTACGAGCCGGCCCTCAAGCTCGCTCTGAAGGGCGTGCTGATCTCGCCGCACTTCTTGTTCCTGACCGAGACGCCAGCCGAGAAGACCGGCACGTACCCACTCGATCAGTACGAAGTGGCGGCCCACCTGTCGTACTTCCTCTGGGCGTCGATGCCGGACGAAACGCTGATCGGGCTGGCGGCGAAGGGGAAGTTGCACGACCCTGCGATCCTCCGCGAGCAAGTCCGGCGGATGGTCCGCGACCCGAAGTCGCGCGGGTTCGCCGAGAGTTTCGGCGGGCAGTGGCTCGGCATCCGGCCCCTCGGCACGACGGTCCGGCCGGACGCGAAGGCGTTCCCGGAGTTCGACGACGAACTCGCCGCCACGATGCGCGAGGAGACGGTGCTGTTCCTCGACACGATCATCCGCGAAGACCGTAGCGTGCTGGACGTGATCGACGCCGACTACACGTTCGTCAACGAACGGCTCGCGGCCCTGTACAAGATCGACGGCGTGAAAGGCTCGGAGATGCGGCGGGTCAAGCTGACCGACCCGAACCGCGGTGGGGTATTGGGACACGCCGGCATCCTCGCCGTCACGTCATTCCCGCACCGCACCAGCCCCGTCCTCCGCGGCCGGTGGGTGCTCGAAGAACTACTCGGCGTCGAAGTACCCCCGCCGCCGCCGGACGTGCCGGTACTGAACGACCGGCCGAAGGGGGCCGACGCCTCGCTGACTTTCCGCCAGATGTTGGAGAAGCACCGCAACAAGTCCGAGTGCGCCGCCTGCCACGCCCGCATGGACCCGCTCGGCTTCGGCCTGGAAAACTTCGACGCCATCGGCCGGTGGCGAACGGAGCAAGGCGGCCAACCCGTAGACAGCGCCGGCGTTCTCCCGACCGGCGAGAAGTTCAGCGGGCCGGCCGAGTTGAAGAAGCTGCTGTTGGAGAAGCGGCGGGCCGAGTTCCTCCGAAACGTGTGCCGAAAGGCGCTGGGGTATGCCTTGGGTCGCGAGATCAAGCGCGTGGACCTGAGCGTCGTGCAGGACTGCGTGAAGTCACTGGAGGCGTGCGAGTTCCACAGCTCCCGCCTGCTGGAAACGATCGTGCTGAGTTACCCGTTCACCCACCGCAACCAGATGAAGTGAGCCGCGTCATGGGGATCAAATCGAAGCCGCTGTCGCGCCGCCGGTTCCTCCGCGGGGCGGGCGTCGCCCTGGGGTTGCCGCTGCTCGAAGCGATGACGCCGACCCGTGCCGCGGCCGCCGAAGCCGTGGCCCCCGTTCGCGCGGCCTACCTGTACTTCCCGAACGGCGCGTGGATGGACGCCTGGATTCCGAAGCAGACGGGCAAAGATTTCGACCTGCCGTTCAGCCTCACGCCGTTGGCCCCGGTGCGGGAATCGGTCGTCGTGCTCAGCGGCCTGGACAAGCCGTTCAGCCGCACCGGCGACGGGCACTACGCCAAGACGGCGAACTTCCTCACCGGCCTGCACGTCCGCAAGACGACCGGGCAAGACCTGAACTCCGGCGGCGCGTCGGTCGATCAAGTTGCCGCGAACCACATGGGGCAACTGACGCCGTTGCCGTCGCTGGAACTGGCGACCGACCCGGTCATCAACGGCCTGGATCGGGCGGTGAACTACACCCGCATGTACGGCTCGTACATCTCGTGGCGGCGGCCCGACCTACCGATGCCGCGGCTGATCGACCCGCGGGCGGCGTTCGAACGCATGTTCGGCCCCCGCGACGCCGAGGGTAAGCCCCTGCCCCGCCCTTCTCGTGCCGACGATCAGAGTTTGCTCGACGCGGCCCTCGAAGACGCGCACTCCCTCCGCCGGAAGTTGGGCAAGGGCGATCAGCAAAAGTTGGAAGAATACCTCGACGCCGTCCGCGGCGTGGAGAAGCAGATGGGCTACGGCCAACCGACGGCGGCCAAGGCCAACAGGTGGAAGCCGCCGACCAAGCCGGACCGTCTCGTGCCGCCGCCGAGCTTGTCGCGCGCCGGGGTGTTGTTCACGAGCAAGGACAATGGCGGCGACCAAATCGCGGCCGCGGGCGGCACCACAATCGACCCGCCGGAACTCGTCCGCCTGATGCTCGACCTGATCGTCCTCGCGTTCTGGACCGACACCACGCGGAACGTCACGTTCATGTTCGCCAACGACGTGTCGCCGCGGAACTTCTCCTTCCTCGACGGCGTGAAGGAAAACCACCACTCGTCGTCGCACCACTCGAACCAACCGGCCAAGATCGAGGACTACAAGGCGATCACCCGCTGGCACGTCGAACAGTACGCCCGCCTGTTGTCGCGGTTGCAAGAGGTCAAGGAAGGAGAACGCACCCTACTGGACAACGCGATGGTGGTGTGCGGGTCCAGCCTCTCCGACGGCAACAAGCACGACCCGAACAACTTGCCGATCCTCCTCGGCGGCAAGGGCGGCGGCCGCATCCGCACCGGTCAACACCTGGCGTCGCCGAAGAACACGCCGCTGTGCAACCTGTACCTGTCGATGCTGGACTGCATGGGCGTCCCGGTGACGCGCTTTGGCGACAGCACCGAACGCCTCCGCGGGCTGATGGGGTAGGCAACGGTCCCGGGCTTCTTGATCGCATCGCCGTGCCGCGTAACATAACGCGGCCGCCTGTTCCCCTTTCCCTCGTTCGAGCCTGCCATGAAACTGCCCCTCCTGCTCACGTCCGTGTTCCTCGCCGTTCCGGCCTTCGCAGCCGACTTGCCCACGATCCCGGACAAGCCACTCGGCGAGAAGAAGGAACTGCTGTTCTCCGACGACTTCGAGGGGGCCGAACCCGCGAAGGTGTGGCACAAGGTCGTGCCGACGTTCGCCGTCGAGAAGGGCGTGCTGAAGGGCACGCAGACCCGCGACAAGAACGTGCCCGCCGCCGACGGCAAGCCGGCTGTCACCGCTCACGCGGCGGTTCACGGCTTGGAGATCCCCACCAAGGACAGCGTCGTCGAAGTGAAGATCCGGTTCGACGGGGCGACGGTGATCGACGTGGAGTTCGACGACCGCAAGTACACAGGCGCGCACTACGGTCACATCTGCCGGGCGCAGGTGCGATTGAACGGCGTCACGATCATCGACGAGCGCGACGGCACCATGCGGAACGACATCTACGAGATGAACAAGGACGCCAGTAAGAAGGCCGAGGTTGCCAAGTTGCTCACCGGTCGCCGCGTCACTTACCCGGCGAAGTTGGAAGCCGGGAAGTGGTACACGATGGGCGTCGAGACGGTCGGCGACGAGATGCGGGTGACGCTCGACGGCAAACCGGCCGCGTACCTGAAGTCGTCGGGCATCGGCCACGCGACGAAGTCGAAGATCGAGCTCGGCGTCGGCGGCAAGGACGGCAGCTTCGACGACATCAAGGTCTGGAACGCGGAACCGGCGAAGAAGTAACGCGGGTGAGTCCTTGGCGAGCCGAGCACCGTGAGGTGCCGGGTGGGTGTCAACGATACTCACCCGGCACCTCACGGTGCTCGGCTCGCCAAATCGATTGTCACGCCCACAGCCCGGTGATCGGCGTCCCCTCGGAGATGATCGACGGGCGGTTCGTGCTGTCCGCGTAGTGGCCACCGGGGTCGAGGCCGAGGGCGTAGAACATCGTCGCCGTCAGGTCGGCGGGCGTCACCGGTCGGTCACTTGGGTAAGCGCCGATGCGATCCGATGCGCCATACACACTTCCCGGCGTCACCCCGGCCCCGGCCATCACGACGGAGTAACATCCGGCCCAGTGTTTCCGCCCCGGCGACGCCCCGGCGAACCGCGGTTCCAGGGCCACCTTCGGTGCTCGCCCGAATTCGCCCATCCCCACGACCAGCGTCGTGTCGAGCAACCCGCGTTGGTGCAAATCGTCGAGCAGCACCGCGAACGTCGCGTCCCACCGCGGCAACAGGTGCGTCTTCATCGCGTCGAAGATGTCGTTGTGCGTGTCCCAGCCGTAGGCTTCCGTTTCGTCGGGGTGCTGGTCCTGGCCGCGGATCGTGTAGTTGAAGAACGTCGTCACCCACGGCACGCCGACTTCCACCAACCGCCGGGCGAGCAGGCACGCCTGTCCCGACCGGTGCCGGCCGTAGCGATCGCGGACGGCCGCCGACTCCCGCGACAGATCGAACGCACTCCGCGCCTGCGGCGACTTCAGCACGTCGTAGGCTTGCCTCACCATCGTGGCGTGGTCGGCCGTGGACGGGTAGCGGGTGCCGTCGAGGTTGCCGAGGAGTTGCTGCCGCCCCTGGAAGCGGGCCGCGGACACGTCGGACAGTTGCTCCAGGCCGCCGGTCAGTTCGCCGTCGTCGGTCGGGTCGCCGACAGTGTACGGCTCGAAGCCGTGGCCAAGGAATCCGCCGTTCAACCCGGGCGACGGCCGCAGCGGGACGAGCAGCGGGCCGTTGACGTGAATCGCCGTGTACGGCAGTCGCGCGGCCGGCCGCACGCGCTTCAGCACCGCCCCGAGCGCCGGGTAGTCGTTCGGCGACGGGTCGGGGTTCGACGACTTTCGCGGGTGGAACCGCCCGGTCAGCGACAGGTACACGGCCGAGCCGTGGTCGAGGTCGTCGTGCATCACGCTCTTGACGACGGAAACCCGGTGGGCGAGTTTCGCCAGCTTCGGCAGGTGTTCGCAGAATCGCAGTCCGGGTACGGTGGTCGGAATGCTGCCGAACGCGCCGCGGATTTCCTCGGGAGCGTCCGGCTTCGGGTCGTAGGTTTCGAACTGGCTCTGCCCGCCGCTGGCGAACACGACGAGCACCGACTTCGCCCGGCCGAACCCGCCGCGGGGCTTGGCCGCCCGCACCGGGTTCGCAGCGAGCAGCGCGGGCAGACCGATGCGCAACACGTCCCGCCGCGTCAGAGCGGCACCGAGCGAACCGAGGCTGGCAGAGAGGCGTGGCATGGGGATAGTTTACCCGACGGAGGCGTGTCGCGGCAAACGCTCCTTCTTGTAGAATGCCCTCACCTCCGACGAAAGGAACCACCGGTGTCTGCCAATATCAGCGAGTACCTCACGCAGTTCGCCCAGCACCGCACGCAGATGGTCGATCAGCTCAAGCGGGTCGTCGTCGGCCAGCACGAGGTCATCGAACAAATCCTCGCGGCCATCTTCACGCGCGGGCACTGCCTGCTCGTCGGCGTGCCGGGGCTGGCGAAGACGCTCATGGTCAGCAGCATCGCCCAAATCCTCGACGTGAACTACAAGCGCATCCAGTTCACGCCGGACTTGATGCCGAGCGACATCACTGGCACCACCGTCCTCGACGAGACGCCGGAAGGCAAGCGGCAGTTCCGCTTCGTTAACGGGCCGATCTTCGCGAACGTCGTGCTCGCCGACGAAATCAACCGCACGCCGCCGAAGACCCAGGCCGCGCTGCTGCAAGCGATGCAGGAGCGCGAAGTCACCGCCGGCAGCGAAACGATGAAACTGCCCGAGCCGTTCTTCGTCATCGCGACGCAGAACCCGATCGAGCAGGAAGGCACGTACCCGCTGCCCGAAGCGCAACTCGACCGCTTCATGTTCAACGTGAAGGTGGACTATCCCACCGCCGAGGAGGAACGCCGCATCGTCAGCATGACGGCGAAAGACGAGGCCGCCGAACTGACGAAGGTGATGACCGCGAAGGCGATCCTGAACTTGCAAAAGCTGGTGCGGAGCGTGCCGGTCGGCGATTACGTGACCGAGTACGTGGTGAAGTTGGTGCGAGCCACGCGGCCGAAAGACCCGACCGCCCCGGAGTTCGTCAAGCGCATGGTCGACTTCGGGGCCGGCGTGCGTGCCGGGCAGTACCTCGTGCGGGCCGGGCAGGCATTCGCCGCGATGGACGGCCGGTTCAGCGTGGCCATCGACGACATCAAGAAGGCTGCCATCCCGGTCCTGCGGCACCGCATCGCCGCGAACTTCCAGGCCCAGGCCGAGGGCAAGACGAGCGATGACATCGTGACGGAACTGCTCAAGGCGATCGGCGAACCGGAACCGACGAAATACGTCAGCGGGCCGAAGAAGAAGCTGTAGGAAACGACAACGGGCGGGTCGGCTATCCATCCGACCCGCCCGCGTGCTCGATGTAAATCTCAAGCCAATCTACGCGGACCGCTTCCGCCGCATCAGACCGGCGAGCGGCAGGCCCAGGCCCGCCAGCACCAGGGCGGGCGGGGCGGGGACTTCATTCGTGGGCGGCGGCGGGTTCAGGTCGCCGTTCTGTGTCACGAGGTAGACGATCGTGCCGTCCAGCGTGGCGCTCTCGGCCAGGATGTCGCCGGAGTCGGTGATGCCGATGGCCCGGGTCAAACTCACATTCTGCGGGTTGTCCCCGAGCAGCGAGTTCAGGCTCCGCAGCCCGTTCGTGGCGTCCCACAGGAACGCCAGGCTCTCGCCGGCATCGTTCTGGGCGGTGCCGACGACCTCGCCCAAGTTGTTAATGGCGAAGGCGACCGAGTTCGCGCCGCCGAGGCCGCCGAGGTCGGTGAAGACGCCAGCGTTCCACACGAACGCGCCGCTCGTGCCATCGCCGCGGGTGCTCTGGCCCACGACCACGCCGTTGTTGTTGATGTCATTCGCGGAACCGTCGGCGGTCGGCCCACCGAGACCACCGAGGTCCACCAAGCCGCCGGCTTCGGTCCAGATGAACGGCCGCGATCCGCCGTCCGCGGTGTCACTCGCGCCGACCACAGTGCCGGCGTCGTTCACGCCGCGGGCAACCGAGTTGTTACCGCCGAGCGTGCCGAGGTCGGTCAGGCCGACGCCCGGTTGCCACACAAAGGCGTGCGTGGCGGCGTTGCCGGTCGTCGGGCTGGCCCCGACCACGACACCCGTCGCGTTGACGGCCGAGACCGTAGGGAAGGACGTGCCGCCGAGCGTGCCGAGGTCGGTCAGGCCGACGCCGGGCTGCCAGAGGAAGGCGTGCGAGACGCTGCTCGTCGTGTTGATCCGGCTCGTGCCCGCGACCCAACCCTGTTCGTTAATGGCCGAGGCCGAGGAGTTGGTGCCGCCGAGCGTGCCGAGGTTCGTGAAGCTGGTCACGTTGTCCCAACGGTAGGCTTGCTGCTGACCGGGGGCCACTTCCCGCGTGCCGGCGAACTGCCGGCTCGAATTCACGGCCACCGGCTGAATGCCGACGCTGCTCAGGTCAATCGCGAAGTAGTCGGCTCGAACCGGCGACGCGAGGGCCAAGCCCATCGCCGCCATCATCCACAGGCGGAAGTTCATCAGTGTCACTCGGAAGGAAAAACAAGATCGGCCGGGCGGGAAGAGGTCGCCCGGCCGATCTACATTGGGTGTTGAGGGGTAGCCTAAAGAATCTGTCGAGGGTGGTAAAGGACAATTGGTAAAATTTGCGGAATCGTTAAAGTTACTACTGTCGGAAAAATCGCTACAGCTTATCATGCGGTCTATCCGCCCGATTTCTCCAGGAGTCGGAGATTCTTGCTTGTAAAGGGTGGATAGCTGGATAAGCTAGCACGAACATTCGGCCCAATTTGGGTGAGAAATGAACCCTTTCGGGATTTTCACTCACATCGGGTTCTCTTCGCCATAAGCTGTACCGACGAGTTTTGGGAATTCGCGTGTCCCGTTGAGCTGCGGAGACAGCCGCTATGCCAGCCTTGAACGGACTACTCGAACGCATTCGCGCCAAAGCCTACGGCCGACGGCAGCCGCTCGTTCTCATCAACGGGTTGGCCGAGCAGGCTGAGTCGTGGTACAAGAACAAGCGGTTTTGGTCCCGGTACTTCGAGGTCCACACGCCGAACTTCCTCGTCTACGACGGGGAGGCGATTCACAAGCGCATCGACGAGAAGCAACCCGTCTCCGTCGATTACCTCGTTGAGCAACTCCACAGTTACCTGTTCAACTTCGCCCAGACGGCTCCTTATTACTTGGTCGCCAGCAGCCTCGGCGGCAAAATTGCAGTCGAATTCGCGGCCCGTTACCCGCAGATGATTAGCCGCATGGTTCTCATCTGCCCGTCCGGGATGGGCGACAAAGAGCAACTGCCGATCATGGAAGGGGTTCGCCGCGAAGACTGGAATTCGGTCGTCCGCAGCGTCTTCCACCGCCGGCGGTTCGTGGACCGCGAGGTCGTGCGGTATTACAAGGCGGCCGTGAAGAACCGCCGCTGGAAGCGCGGCCTGTTGCGCACCGTCAACGACACGAAGGAACACTCCGTCCGGTCGCTGATGAGCAAGCTCACGGTCCCGACGCTACTCATCACGGCGTTGAACGACAAGATTTGCGACCCGAAGACCGCAGCGGAAGCGGCCGCCGAGATGCCGGCGGGCGTCGGCCACTACCTCGCGATCCCGAAGTGCGGCCACGCCCCGCAGATCGAACGGTCGCGCAAGATCAACCGCCTCGTGTTATCCTTCCTGACCGACCCGAGTCCGACGGCGCACCCGAGTTGGGCCAGGAAATTCCTTGTGAAGCCGACCCGCCGCGAATCATCCCCCGCGCGACCTACCTGAGAGCCTTCATGACCCCGAGTACCGCGACCCCCAAACAGGCCAAGAAATCCAACGGCAGCGATTTCTGGATGGTCTTCAAGAAGTTCGTGACCCAGGGCACGGCCATCGCCACCCCGGCCCCGAGCGGTCGCTACCTCGTCCGCGAGATGCTCAAGGGGATCAACTTCGACACGGCCAAGGTGATCGTCGAACTCGGGGCCGGCACCGGCCCGATTACGGACATCCTGTTGAAGAAAGTGAAGCCGCACACGCGGCTGTTGATCGTCGAGATTGAAGCCGATTTCTGCGAGCGCCTCCGCCGTCGGTTCCCGCACGCCGAGATCGTGCAGGGCGACGCGGCCCACCTCGACAAACTGCTCGCCGACCGCGGCGTGGGCGAAGTCGACCACATGGTATCCGGCCTGCCGATGCCATCGATCCCGCACCCGATCCGCAAGGCGATCTTCGAAAGCTCGATGAAGTGCATGGGTCCGGAGGGCGTCTTCCGCCAACTGACGGTGATGCCGTACGTGTACTGGAACTTCTACCGCCATTACTTCCAGGACGTGTCGTTCAAGCTGGTGCCGGTGAACCTGCCGCCGGCCGGCGTGTACTTCTGCAAGAAGTTCAAGCCCGACGCGGCCGACCCGAAGAAGTAATTAGCGAGACGATGGGGAGACAACTTGGAAATGAGCCGCGATACCGTGCTAGAGTGGCTCTCGGCCCTCTCAGAGGGGCCGTGGGTCGAACTCATGGTCGCCGCGTGTGCTCAGAAGTCGCCGCAGATGAACTTACAGTTAAAAGCAAAGTATCCCCACATTAGCGAAGACCATAAGTACATTGTCGGGCATGTGTGGCGAGCCGAGTCTGATGAGCAGTGGGAAACGATCGAAGTGGTTGCCCCCGAAGACCGAGAACATTACCGTGGAACGCCCATGGCGTTCTCTCCCGAAGATTGCTCGCCGATCCGAAACACTACCTGCGAAAAGTGCGGTAATCGCGTGACCTCATGGGCTAGGGTCGTGAAATGTCCGGTGTGTGGGGAAGGTCTGTCCTGTCACTGAATAAACTAAACCTTTAGTCGCAATCGTACCCCGCCCGGACCGGTGGGCCTTGAAGGCTCGGCACTACCCTACAGAAATCACTTCCCCGGCCGTATACTTCCGCCACGGCCACGCTTCACCCTCTCCCCGCGTGCGGACGGCTTCCGCGCTGAACCTTGGGAGAGGTACGCAGATGACCCGAGACAACATCCGCCAACTGGCGTTGGACGCGAAGGTGCGGGCGGGGCTGAGCTGGCCGCAGGTGGGCGAGGCCATCGGCCGCAGTCCGGTGTACGCGGCGTACCTCGTGTACGGCGTCGGGCAGGCCACGGCCGAGGAAGCGGCCGGACTCGGCAAGGCCCTCGCGCTGCCCGCGGAGGCGGTAGCGGTGTTGCAGCAGGTGCCGCACCGCACGCCGGCCCAGCCCTGGCCGCCGACCGACCCGTTCATCTACCGTCTGTATGAGGCCGTCATGCTGTACGGCCCGGCGTTCAAGGACGTGGCCCACGAGATTTTCGGCGACGGCATCATGAGCGCCATCGACATGGCGGTAGACATCCGCAAGGTCGAGGACCCGCCCGGCGTGCCGCGGATGGTCTTGGCCCTCAACGGCAAATGGCTCACGTACAAAAAGTTCTGACGGGTGGCCCGCGTTCCCTGCGGGCCGTTTGATTTTCAGGAACTCTCCTCATGCTCACCACCGCGTTCCTCGCTCCGCTCGTGAACTTGCCGCTCGTGCGGCGGGTGGCCGATGCCGGCCTCGTGCAGATGGCCCACAGTCGCACGCGGGAACTCGATCGACTCGACGCCGGGAAGGTGCAGGCCGAGACGCTGTTGAAACTCGTCCGCACAGCGAAGGATACGCGGTTCGGGATGGATCACGGTTTCAAGGACATCGACTCAGTTGGCGACTACCAGAGCCGGGTGCCGGTGCGCAGTTACGAATACTTCTGGGACCACTACTGGAAGGGCTACCCGAACGTCACCGACGCGACGTGGCCGGGGTTCATGCCGTACTTCGCCCTGTCGTCGGGCACCACCAGCGGGGCCACGAAGTACATCCCGGTGTCGATGGACATGGTGCGGTCCAACCGCAAGGCCGCCCAGACGACGATGGCCCTGTTCCGGCACTGCTTCCCTCACCACCAACTCTTCACCGGCAAGTTCTTCTTCCTCGGCGGCAACACTGACGTGAACCTGCTCTCCAACGGCAGTCGCGGCGGCGACCTCAGCGGCATCGCGGCGAGAGAAATCCCGGAAGCCGTGCGGCCGTACACTTTCCCGCCGCTGGAACTCAGCCGCATCCCGAAGTGGGAAGAGAAGATGCCGCGGTTGGCGGAAGCGGCCGCGAAGGAGAACATCGTCGCCCTCAGCGGCGTGCCGTCGTGGATGGCTCTACTGTTCGACATGATGAAGCAGGTGACGGGCAAGAAGACCATCGCCGAGATTTGGCCGAACTTCCGCCTCTTGATCCACGGCGGCACGAAGTTCGACGGCTACCGCGATCTGTTCCGCCAGCAGATCGGCGGCGACGCCTTCGAGTTCTGCGAAGTCTACCCGGCCAGCGAGGGGTTCATCGCGACCGAAGACCCGCGGTACAAGTTGCTGCGGTTGGTGCCGGACCACGACATCTTCTTCGAGTTCATCCCGGTCGAAGACTTTGACGCGCACGGCCAACTGAAGGAAAAGCCAACGCGGCACACCGTCCGCGAAATCGAGGTGGGCGTGCGGTATGCCGTGGTGCTGACGTCGTGTGCCGGCGTGTGGAGCTACCTCATCGGCGACACGGTCGTCTTCGAGAGCGTGAAGCCGCCGCTCATGCGGTTCGCGGGGCGGACGAAGAACTTCCTCTCCGCATTCGGCGAACACCTGATCGAAGAGGAAGTCGAGAAGGGCGTGGCCCACGCCGCCCGCGAGTGCGGCGTCTTCACCGGCGACTTCCACGTCGGCCCGGTCTTCCCAACCAAGCCGAACGTGCCGGGCTTCCACCGCTACCTGATCGAGTTCCGCGACGCGGTGCCGGACTTGAAGCGGTTCGCCGGGCTGTTGGACAAGGAACTCGACCGGCTGAACGAGGACTACGCCGCCCACCGCATCGGCGACCTGACGATGACGATACCGGAGGTGGTGCCGGTGAAGTTGGGATCGCTGGCCGCTTGGGTAGAAGCCCGCAAGGGGACGCTCGACGTGCAGACGAAGGTGCCGCGGATGGACAACGACGGGAAGCTGACGGAAGCGATCTTCGCGTGGCTGCGGGAGAAGGGGAAGTTACAGTAACCACCCCGCGATGTCTGTCTCCAACTTGTCCACGAACGCACTCCGCGGCAGCACCAAGTCGCACCCCGCCTGTCGCGCAGCTTTCAGTCGCTCGACATCAACGTGCGAGCCGTAGGCCACGATCCGCACGCCCGGCAGTTCCGCCCGCAGTTTTGCCACGTCGAGCGTCGGATTGTGCAAGTCGAGGATCACGCCCGCTGGCGGGTCATCCTTGGCCTTCGCCAGCAGTGCCTCGGCCGTCTTCGCTGTCACGACCGTCAAGCCGTGTGCCCTCGCCGTCGCGACGATGCGGCTGGTGAAGATCAGGTCGTCGCTGAGGAGCAGTCCGGGCATCGTTATTTCGCCTTCACGTTATCTTTGACCATCTTCGCGACCTCCAAAATGGCGTCGTCACCCTTCTGATTCTTGAGGCCGTCCAACAGGGTCTTGATGAGCTTCTGGTCGAAGTCGGCCGGGAACCGTGCGGCCACGTCGGGCGAACTCGAGATGTAAAAGTTCCGCGGCTCCTTGCAGACGACCACGACGAAACCACTGACCGTCTCGGCCGTGCTGCGCTTCGTCGCCCACTCGCGCATGTACTTCGTCCGCTCGTCCGGCTTCATCCCCTTCACCTTCTCCAGGTCATCTTTCGGAACCGTCGCGAAGGTCTCCACGAGCAGATCGACTTTCTGCTTCGCGTGCAGGTCGTTGACCGCGTCCTGAAGTTTCTTCACCGTCTCCTCGGTGAAGAACTTCCCGCCGTCGGCCACCGTCGCCGGCTTGTCGCGTTTCGACTCGCCGGTGGGGGATGTCTTCTTCGGCTCGTCGGCCTTCGTGGTCTTCACGCCTTCCGACCGCAACAGCCGTTGAACCTCGGTCACGTCCACGAAGGTGCTGACGAGTTGCGCGTCGACGGCCCCGCCCTGCGTGACGCCGACGAGTTCGCCCTTGTCGTTGAGCAGCGGGCCGCCGCTGTCGCCGGGGTTGGTCGCGGAGTCGGTTTCGACGACCTCGGCCTTGAACCGAAGGATGCGGTTGCCGTCCAGCTTGGCCCGCCACTCCTTCTTGTAAACCTGCCGCACCTTGCCCGGCACGTAGCCCCAGAGGGCGTCCGACTTGCCGGTGTTGCCGACGGAATGCACCGTCTGCCCCGGCTCGACCGACTGCGCCGCCACCGGCACGGCCGTCACGCCGGCGGGCAGGTGGTCGAGTTGGATCAACGCCAGGTCCACCGTCTTCTCGACGGCGATGACCTTGCCGGCGATGGCCAGGTCTTTCGCCCGGTCGCTGTAGTATTTCTTCTCAGCGATCGGCTTGCCGTCGCGGAAGTACGGGAAGAACACCCGCGCCCGCGGGTTGTCCTCGACGACGTGGTAGTTCGTCAGCACCAGCCGCTTCTCACGGTCCACCAGCGTGCCACTGCCGGTCGCCAGCCCCTTGTCGCGGGTGGAGTGGACCCAGACGACGGAGTGAATCACCTTCTTGTACACCTTCGCGCCGTCGCTGTCGTCGGCCCGCACCGTCGGCCCGGCCACCAGCAGGGTCAGCAGTACCATCGCACGGCGGAGCACGGTCATACGTCACCTACTCGGGAGGGCGGTCGGGGACATTCTATCCGCGCGGCCCCTTGCCATTCCTTCGATTGCGAACGAAACCAATTTCACCACTCTCCCGGGAATCGTTCCATGTCCGAAGCTCTCCGTCACGTGCCGCCCGACGCGATCATCGTCGGTTGGGATTTCAGCACCGGCTCCGTCAAGGCCCTCGCGTTCGACCCGTCCGGCAACGTCCGGCACGAAGTCCGCCTGCCGACCGACCTGTGGACCGAAGGCGGCGTCAGCGAACTCAGCCTGCTGCAACTCGAAGGGCAAGCCCTGGCCAGCGCGCGAGCGATGGGGCACTGGCTGGAGGAGAACACCGACTCCGGGAAGTGGCTGGCGGCCGGCATCTCGGCCACGCACCACTCGGCCGGCTTGCTCGACGCCAACGCGGTACAGGTCCGCCGGATGATTTGCTGGAACGACCAGACGCTGGCGAAGTACCACGGGGAAGGGTTGCAGCGACTCGGCGGGCAGGACCGCGTGAAGGAACTGATCGGCGGGCCGTGGGCCGTGCGGTATTCGCTCAGCCACCTCGTCAAGGACGAACACACGCTGTCCGCGGCCGACTGGGACCGCACGGCCGTCATGCTCCCGCACGGGCCGGCGGCGGCCGGCTTCCTGACGGGGCGGTTCGATTGCACGTCGGTGTCGTCGGCCGCTTCGACCGGCATGATGGATCTGCGGAAGAACGAGTGGCGGGCCGAGATGCTCTTCGCCCTGGCCGACCCCGCCCGCCGCGAGCAGGCGTGGAAGCACCTGCCGCGGATCATCGACATGAACGACCCCGTCGGCCCGCTGTCGGAGGCCGTGGCCGCCGCCGCGAAGATGACGACCACGAACCGGCCGTTGATCTTCCCAACGCTCGACGATCAGGCCGCGGGTCTCGTCGGCGGCGGAGCCGTCGATGCGGGGCAAGTCGCGATCATCCTCGGCAACTCGGCCGTGGTGAACTCATCGGCCGCCTTCGCCCCGCAGTCCGGCACGCTGGACGCGATGAAGCTGAACTGGGGGCCGTACCTCTGGATGCGGTGCTACACGAACGGCGCTCAGTTCCTCGACAAAGTCATCGGCGAGAAGCCCAACTGGACCGCCCTGGAAGCGGCCGCGCGGAAGGTGCCGGCCGGGTGCGGCGGCGTGACCGTGCTGCCCTTCCTGTACGCGGAACCGTCGGTCGGCGTGAACGCCCCGCGGTTCCAGTGGACGCCATCGGAGCCGACCGACGGCGGCACGAAACTGCGGGCGTCGTTCGAGGCGTTGTCGTACCTCATCGGCCTCGCGGTGAAGGAACACGAAGCCGCCGGCCAGACGATCACCCGCGTCACCGTGTCCGGCGGCATCGCCCGCAACGACCTGATGCTCGAAATTCTGGCGAGCGTGCTGGACCGGGAACTCGTCCGCCTCGTCTCGGCCGAAGGCCCGGCCCTCGGCGCGGCGGTGGCAGCCCTCGCCGGGTACGAAACCCACCAACGGCGGAAGGCCGGCGACAACACGCCGTACACGGTGGCCGACGCCGTCACCGCGATGGTGAAGTTCCGCCCGGAGGCTGTGAAGCCGAACCCCGAATGGCGGGGC
Source organism: Limnoglobus roseus (assembly GCF_008254045.1). Classification (GTDB taxonomy): domain Bacteria; phylum Planctomycetota; class Planctomycetia; order Gemmatales; family Gemmataceae; genus Limnoglobus; species Limnoglobus roseus. The sequence continues at coordinate 399,588 of NZ_CP042425.1, forward strand.
GTCTACCAACAAGGGCTGGCGGCGTTCGCGGCGAAGGTGAAGGGCTGATTCGAATTTGCTGGCGGCCTGTAAGTAATTCTGGCTTGGTGGCCAAGCCGCGGGTCATGCCACGGTGGTTGTCGGCGAGAAGCTGCATACCGAGATTGAGCTATGACGCGGCGCAAGGTACGTTTGCTTCTCGTCTTGACAGTGTTCGTCGGCCTGCCGTTGATGATGGCGGGATGCCTATGGTTCGGTCCGAGTAGTAGCGGTGAATTCCGCGTTTCCCCCGACGGTAAGTACGAGGCTTATGCCGACAACGTCAGCAATGGGACGATCCTTGGCCGAAGAAATCATTACATCGTGATTCGGGTCGTCGAACTGTCATCGGGTAAGGAACTCTGGCGTGTTGTTTATGACCACGCGCCAGACGCCGATGTGCCAGATTATGTGCTCAGGGGACTCAAGTTTGTTGTTTGGGCAGAGGACTCTTCTGCGGTAACAATACCTGTCGGGGATAGTCGGGAGCTAAAATTCCCGGTCCCGTGAGTGATCGAAGATCAACATGTCGGTGGACTAAGACCAGCAATCAACTTCCGCTTGACGAGCTGACCGATTTCCTTCACCCTGTGCGCCTTGTGCGACTCTCGCGGAGACACGGAGGTTTCCCATGCGGCCGATCTTGTCCATCAGCTTCCTCGCGACACTCGGCCTCGCCGTGATGCCGGCCGCCGCACAGTCGCCGCCGCCGGGACTGTTGCCACCGTCGATCACCGGCCGGCCAGTGCCGGAGGCAGTCACCCCGGTCGCCGCGAGCGTGCCGAAGCAACCGAGCATCGCCCGCTTCCAGAACCTACAGAACTACCCGCCGGACACGGCTTCGACGGTCCTCGGAATGCGGGCCGCCGCGGAGTGGCTGGCAAAGCGGCAACAGCCGCAGGGCCGGTTCCTCTTCGGCGTTAACCCGGCCCTCCGCACGCCGATCGACGGCGATAGCGATTACCGGCAGGCTCTCGCGACGTGGGCCGTGTGTCAGGCCGCCAACTTCACCGCCGATGAGAAACTAACCGCGTGCGGCGGGCAAGCCGTCCTCGGCCTGTTGGCGCTGACGAAGGACGACCCCGCCGACGCGACGTGCAAGACGCCGACGCTGCTGCCGACCGGCGGCAACCCGGTCGGCTTCGCTGCCGCCCTCGCCCTGTCCATCTACAGCCTGCCGACGGCCGACCCGAAGTTGCTCGCGGAGGCGGAAAAGCTCTGCGGCTTCCTTCGCAAACAGGTGCAGGCCGACGGGTCCGTCGCGTGCGGTGACGACGCCGACGCGGTGAACGTCTACCCCGGCCTCGCCCTGCAAGCCCTCGCGGCCAGTCGCCGCGTGCGGCCGGAGGCGGCGAAGGACGCCGTCCTTGCGAAGTCGCTGGCCCAATACCGGACGAAGTTCAAAGCCGCCCCGCACGCGAACTTCGCCGGCACGATGATCCCGGCCGCCGCCGAATTCTGCCTGGAAACGAAAGACGCCAACGCCGCCGGAATGGTCTTCGAGATGGCCGACTGGCTCTGCGCCGCGCAGTACGGCAAGGCCGACGGTCAGCACGTGTTGTGGGCCGGGGCGTTCCGCACCGACTCGCTGCCCGCCGCGACGGAACCCGGTTTCGAGTCGGCCCACGCCGTCCGCGGGCTGGCCGCCGCCTGTCAGTTGATCCGGCAGGGCGTGCCGGATTTGACCCGCTACCCGAAGTACCGGGCCGCCGCCGTCGAGGGGCTGGCCTTCACGCGCGGCTTGCAGTTCACGGTCGAGAACACCGGCCACTTCATGGCCGATTTCCGCACCCAGTACCTCCTCGGCGGCGTCCGCACGGCCCTCACCGACGGGAACATCCGGGCCGACGCCACCGCCCTCGCCGGCCTCGCGTTCCAGAGGTTCCTCGAAAGTGGGGCCGAACAGCAGTAATCCTTGACGAGAAATGGCCACGGATGAACACGGATCAATCGAAGCACAAAATCCTGTTCAAAGACGTGATCGGGCGAACCACCTGAAATGAATCTGGTTTCATCCGTGTTCATCCGCGGCCAATTCCACCGGACCTGTCCGCGGCAGTCTCTATAATGGCTTCTCGGAATTTTGCCCTCTCCCGCCACCCGTACCGACCTTCATGACCGTTCCCAACCGCCCCCTCCCCCGGCCGAAGTGCAAATCCCTGATGGGCGTCCGCGTCGCGGGCACAGGGAAGTACTTGCCCGAATTGGTGGTCACGAACGCCGACTTATACGACCAACTGAACTTCGCCGCCCGCGGGTACAATGCCGAGTGGATCGTTCAGCGGACCGGCATTCAGGAGCGCCGCCACGTCCGCCCGGGGCAGAACACCTCTGACTTGTGCGTGGAAGCCGCGAAAGATTGCTTCGCCAAAACCGGCTACGCCGCGAAGGACATCGACCTGCTCGTGGTCGGCACGTTCTCGCCGGACATGTCGTTCCCGTCCACGGCCGCCATCGTTCAGGACAAGCTCAGGCTCTCGGCCCCCGCGATCGAAGTCGAAGCGGCGTGTGCCGGGTTCGTGTACGCCCTGGTCACGGCCGCCGCGTACGTCGTGGCCGGCGCGAGCGACCGGGCACTGGTCATCGGCGGCGACGCGAACTCGCGGATCGTGAACCCGAAAGACCCGAAGATTTTCCCGCTGTTCGGCGACGGAGCCGGGGCGGTGATTCTGGAGAAGGGCAGTCCAGAACAAGGGATTTTGGCGTACAGCATGGGGGCCGACGGCAGCGGCGGCCCGATGCTCTGTCGCCCGGCCGGCGGCACCGCGATGGAACTCACGCCGGAAGTCCTCGCGGCCGGCAAGCACTACATGCACATGGACGGCCAGGGCGTCTACCGGTGGGCGGTCGAGATCCTCCGCGATACCGTGAACGATGTACTGACGGCCGCCAAGGTGACGACCGACGACCTGTCGCTGATCGTGCCGCACCAGGCGAACATCCGCATCATCGAGCAATCGCTGAACAAGTTCCTGAAGATTCCGGCCGATAAAGTCTTCAACAACATGGACCGGTACGGCAACACGTCGGCCGGGTCGATCCCGATCGCGCTCGACGAAGCACTGGCCGCCGGCCGCCTGGAGCGCGGCCAACTCGCGTTGTTCAGCGGCTTCGGCGCGGGCCTCGCCTGGGGCACGACCCTGATCCGCTGGTAACGCTCGCAACGCAGGAGGCAGCCCGTGAACGAAAACCCCACCTTCGCCGACGACGGCGATCCCTGGACGATTCCCCTGCACGGCATCTCCGTCCCGCTGCCGCCGACCGCCGACGTGCCGCGAACCGGCCAACCGGCCACTGTTGACCTCCCGAGTGCCGACACGCTGCCGTCGCTGGAACTGCTGAGCGACGACGTGCCAACGGACGTGGGCTTCCACCCGCGGCTGCGCCGCTCGGCGTGAATGGCGAGCCGGCCGACGACCGAATCGCTCAAAGTCGCCTTGTCGGTGTTTGTCCGGAAGCTTAAATTACGGCCTCCTCTCCCGTGCTGTAATTCTTCGTTATTCTTGTGGGAGAGTGGAATGCTTCGTCCTTTTCTTCGCCGGTCGTCGGGCTTCACGCTCATCGAATTGTTGGTCGTTATCGCCATCATCGCAATTCTCATCGGTCTCTTGCTGCCGGCCGTGCAGAAAGTTCGCGAAGCCGCGTCTCGGGCCAAATGTCAGAACAACATGAAGCAGCTCGGCCTGGCCATCCACGGCTACCACGACATCAATAACGGCGTGCCGATCGAGGGGTACGGCCAAGGGCTGGGGTGGCCGATTAAGATTCTCCCGCACATCGAAGGGGGGAACATTTACAACCTGGTGTACCCGCTGTTCCAAACCGCCATCAATCTGGAAATCGCGAACGGCCCCACGGGGACGGGCGTCGCGGCGGCGTACACGACGGCCGCCGACAGCGTCAACTCGACAATGACGGTCCCCATTTACCTCTGCCCGAGTCGGCGGTCCGCGTCCGTCGGACCGAAGATCGACTACGCCGGCGCGTACGGCATCGGCTTGAGCAGCGCCGTCATCACCCCGAGCACGGAATCACCGGCCGGCTTCGCGGCCGTCATGGACGCGCGGGCCTACGGCTACAAGCAACTCGGCGTGACGTTCGTCCAGATGACGGCGGGGTCGTCGAACACGATCATGACCGCCCACAAGTCGTTGAAGCCGAGCCAGTACATTTCCAACACGGCGAACCAGGACAAGGGGTATGCGTACACGTCGTTGATGGGCGTGACCGGCGACCACATGCGGTACGCCGACAAGAACGGCAGCGGCAGTTCCGCGAACAAGGGCTACGTCAAGGACGACGAGAATCTCGACATCAACCACTTCGGCGGCCCCCACGACGGCGGCTCGCCGGTCTTGTTCGGCGACGGGTCCGTGCGGAACTACCGCTACGGGTACACCGACGGGTCGGGCATCGGCGACTGCGGCATCTTCCAACTGTTGCTGGCCTACAACCGCACGACCGTGGTGACGGTCGAGTAACGTCACCGTCGATCCGAATTCTCACTCCGGCGGCGCGACCCATCGCGCCGCCGGTTTTTTCTTGCCCCGCAACCTTCGAATCGGCCAACGCCACGGCCGCTCGCCCGTTTGAAATGTCCAGGAGCGTGACCCGGCTTTCGCATATCATGAAGCGTCACACGCCCGTGGAAGAGTCCGCCCCATGGCTCTCGATTACAAATTCATCTCCCGTGCCGGGACAATGGCACCGCCATCCATTGCGAACGGGACCAAGAGTGTCTCCGGCAGCCCGCTGTTTCTCGTGCCGCGGTCGGTGATCGAACTCATCCCCGAATCGGTCGCCCGCGAGAACAACATCCTGCCGATCGCGAGCAGCGCCGAAACGCTGACCGTCGCCGCCGCGAACGCCAACGACATCCTGCTGGCCGACAAACTCTCGTTCATCATCGCCCGCAAGATCAAACTCGTCGAGTTCCCCCGCGCTGTCATTTTCGCGGCCATCGCCCACCACTACGGCCGCGTGCCGACCGAGTCCATCGATTCGATGCTGGCCGAGTTCACCGACACGGCCATCGAATTCACGCAGGTGGCCGGTGCCGCTCAACCCACGTGGGCGAAGGCCAAGTCGCGGGGCCGGAAAGGAAAGGCCGGCGTTGACTACATGGGGGGCATGCCATCCCTCGACGAGGACGACGACAGTACGGACTTCGAGTTGAACCTCGGCCTCTCGAAAACCGGCCCCCGTCGCTATCACCTGGACGAGATGGCCGACGGACGACGTTTCGACTCTTACACCGGCCCGCCCGGTTCTGGTTTCGATCACACCCCTAGCCCCGTGCGTGAAGGCATGTTCTTCCTCACCTTGCCGGAAGGCCATCGCGTCGTCGTCACCGACAAGTCGGGCCGCATGAAGGTCGTCGTCGGCCCGGCCCGCATTCTGACGTGGGGCAAGACGGTCCAGAAGATGAGCCACTACGTCGCGCACCCGGGCGAGTTCCTCGTCGTTCGGTACCGCGACGGGCGGCAGGAGAACCTCGGCGGGCCGTGCGAGATCTGGTTCGACCCCCGCATTCACCTGACGGTGAACAAGCAAGACGCCCTGCAAATCGCGCTCAAGGAAGCCGTGGTCGTCTACAGCCAGACGGGGCCGACCGTTTCCCGCCGCATCGTCCACGGCCCGGCCCTCTACGTGCCGGCCCCCGGCGAGTGGCTGCACACGTTCACCTGGCACGGCTCCGACGGCGGCTCCTCCGGCACGCAAAAGACGGCGAAGGGCCTGATCTTCCAGAAGCTCTGGCTGATGCCCGACCAGATGTACCACGACGTGCCCGAAGTCCGCACGGCCGACGACGCGGTGCTGACGATCAAGCTCATGATCTTCTTCGAACTGCTCGACATCGACCGGATGCTCGACACGACGCACGACCCGATCGGCGACTTCGTGAACGCGGCCACATCCGACGTGGTCGACTTCACCGGCCGCCACACCTTCGAGGAGTTCAAGAAGGAGACCGGCAAACTCAACGAGATGGACACGTACCGCCAGCTCACCGTGCGGGCGGCGCAGACCGGCTACCGCATCAACAAGGTCGTCTACCGCGGCTACGCCGCCCCGGACCGGCTGCAAGCGATGCACGACCAGGCCATCGAAGCCCGCACGAAGCTGGAACTCGACCGGGCGACGGAGGAGCAGGCTCAGGAACTGGAAGACTTCCGGCTGAACGCCCAGATGCAGCGGGCCGCGAAGCGCCGCACCGAGCAAGCCACCGAGGCGACCGCCGAACTGGAACTCCAACGCCAGCGCCAGGACGCCGAGTTGGCCCAGACGAAGCGCTCCGCCGACCTGCAACAAGACATCCGCCGGGCGAACGACCAACGGCAGCGTGAGCACCTGGAATCACTAAAGGGCATGAGCGTGGACCTGACCGCCTTCCTCACGCAAAACCGGGCCGACCGCGTGATCGAACTTCGGGGCACCGGAAACGGGAATGGCACGCACGTCCACATTGATCGGCTGGAAGAGAAGGAATAAACTGGCAGCTCCCGCTTCGGTCTCGGCCCGGTTGTTACCCGCCCGGTGTTGATCGGAAGCCATTTCTCAAGGTCCACGCATGAGCCGTGCCGCCGGCATCTTTTGCCTCGTCTTCGGCATCGTGTTCCTCTTCGTTGGCGGCATGGGCCTCCCGCTCGTTCTGATGAACCCCGGCGGGGCCGCGCCCGGTGCTGCCACCGCGTTCGCGGCCCTTGCGGTCGTCGGAGCGGTGTTCCTCGCCGCCACCTTGTTCCTGCTCCGCCAGCCCAAGCACGGCGGTCAGGGGGCGTTGGCAGGCGAAGAGCGGGTGGGGCGGTACCTCGCCAACAAGCCCGAGCCGTGCGAGTGGAACGGCGTCCGCTACGAGGTGCAGTACCTGTTGCCCAAGCCGGGAAAGAACCCCAAGCCGTCGTCCCTGCACGTTCGCGTGCCGGTGGCCACGCCGACGACGTTGCACTTTAGCCGCGAGAGCGTGTTCGACCGCGTGTGCAAGTCCGTGGGCATCGCCCGCGAGTGCCAGTCCGGCGACCGTGAGTTCGACACGGCCGTCTACGTGCGGTGCCCGTCCGAGGCTTACGCGGAAGCATTCCTGGCCGATGCCGACAAGCGGGCCGCCGTGCTCGCCCTGCGGAAACTCGGCTACCGGGACGTGCAACTAACCGGCACCCAGGCCGTCGCGCACTGGCCGGGGTTCGACCCGAACGCCCACGACCACCCGGAATTGACGGCCGCCACGGCCGACTTACTCGCGCTGCTCGCGAAGGATCTGCCGGCCGACGACCCCGACCACGCGCCCGCCCGCTTCGACGTGAGGAGAGTGTGGTCGGTCGGGCTCTGGCTGTTCGCCCTGCTCTACGCGGTGACGCTCATCGCCGCGTTCAACTACCCCACAATCCACACGTGGCCGTTGGTGATGTCGGCCGTCCCGCTGTTCGTCGGGGGGTACGTCGCGTTCGGGTGGGTGTCCGCGTACCTTCTCAGCGGCACGTCCACCGCCCACGACCGCTGGTACCCGCTCATGGTCACCGGTCTGTTGTGCCACGGGCTCGGGAGCATTGGCACGGTCGCGGCGGTCAACGCGCTGGCCGACCCCGGTCCCCTGGTCGAGCGTGTGCTCCCGATCGTCGATAAGCGGTCGCAAACGAGTAGCGGCAAGAACCGCACGACGACGTACTACGTGACGGTTCCCGCGTGGGAGCCGGGTTATGACACGACCGAATTCACCGTCTCCGGCGGCGACTACGCCAGTGTGACCCCGGGCCGCTCGAAGCTGCAACTTGTGACCGGTACCGGCCGCCTCGGTATCGAGTGGCTGATGTCGAAAGGTGTACAGCCGTAACCTGGCAACGGGAAGCCGTAGCCGTTAAGCAGGATTTCCATGCCGCACCCCACCCGTCGTGAATGGCTCGGCCTCACGCTAGCGGCCGCCGTCGGCGGTCCGGCTCTCGCCCGACCCGACGCCATCAAACTTCCGGCCCGAGCCGTCACGAAGGGGCCGAAGCACCACTGGTTCGGGTACTACGACAAGTGCCCCTGGGACATGACCGGCCGCTACCTGCTCGCGATGGAGAACGACTTCTGCGACCGTCAGCCGACCGCGACCGACCGCATCACCGTCGGCATGGTCGATTTGAAGGATAACGACCGGTTCATCCCGCTCGACACGACGCTCGCCTGGAGTTGGCAGCAGGGCACGATGCTCCAGTGGCTCGGCTCGGCCCCCGACCGCGAGGTGATTTACAACGCCTTCCTCGAAGGCAACCCGGCCGCCGTCATTCGTGACGTGAAGACGAACAAGACCCGCACCCTGCCGCGGCCAATCTACGCCGTCAGTGCCGACGGCAAGCAGGCGGTGACGCTCGACTTCGCCCGCCTCCACCGCCTCCGCCCCGGCTCCGGCTACGCCAGTTACAAGGAGACGTTCGCCGACGATCCCGCCCCGGAGGCGCTCGGCATCTGGCACGTCGACCCGGCCACCGGCAAGGACAAGCAGATCATCAGCCTGAAGCAGTTGGCCGCGCACAAGCCCGACCCCCGGTTCACCGGGGCGCACCATTGGGTGAACCACTTGCAGTTCAACCCCGGCGGCTCGCGGTTCGTCTTCTTGCACCGCTGGCGGGTCGGCGAGAAGCCGTGGAGCACGCGGCTGTACACGGCCAAACCGGACGGCACCGACCTGCGATTGCACCTGGACACCGGGATGGTTTCGCACTTCGACTGGCGGGACGACGCCACGCTCTTGGCCTGGGTGAAGCCGCCGACCGGCGGCAACACGTTCGCCCTCATCGACGTGGCAACGGACTCACTGACCGTCGTCGACGACAGCGTGCTGACGGTGGACGGCCACTGTTCGTACAGCCCCGACCGGAAGTGGATTTTGAACGACACCTACCCGGACAAGGACCGGTTGCAGTGGCTGATGCTGTTCGACCCAGCCAAGAACCGCCGGTACGACCTGAACCAGTTCGCGTCGCCGAAGGCGTTCACCGGCCCCGTCCGCTGCGACCTGCACCCCCGCTGGAACCGCGGCGGCACACAGGTCTGCTTCGACGGCTGCCACGACCCTCAACGACAGGTGTACGTCGTGGACGTGCGGGACGTGGTGCGGTAGGAGTGGCCGCGAGCGTGTCGTTCCGGCTCATGCCTGGGCTGGCCAACTCGCGTGTTGCAGGACAACTCGATACCCGTCGGGGTCTTCGAACGTGCTGCCCTGGCGGTCCCAGTAAGGATTGAACGCCGGGACCGCTCGACACCCTGTCCGCTCCATCCGATCGACCGCCGCTCGCCACTCGGCTTCGTCGGGCAGGTAGAACACCAACAGGTTGTCCGCTGTTGGTGCCCGGCCGGCGACATGCCCAGCCGCCCGCGTGAATTCCAGGTGGTACCCCGCCCCAGGCCGCCCGAGCATCACCCCGTCGAACCCGTCGTGGCCGGCAAATTCGTACAGCACCTCGAACCCCAACCCGTCTCGATAGAACGCGACCACCGCGGTCAAGTTGTCGGTCGGACGGGCGATCCGAATGTGCGATCTGCCCAAGTCGGCAACAGTATCCACCGAAACTTCTCAAGGGTTGAATGACCGCGATCGCCGATTCGAAGGGTGCGTGGTACAACGAACATGGGGAGGGTAGCGTGCCTCTCGATGTAACTCCGAGTTCTCGCCCCGTAGGCTCGGATTGTCCTACCCCGATTCGGTGGGCGAAGCCCCCGCGTCAACCCAGGGCGCAATCGGCCGACGAATCAAGGTTCTGGATCGTCGATCCTACTAACACTACCGCGGTTTACCACGGCGGCCTTTGCCGCCCTTCGCTTTCTTCACCTGCGGACTCGCCACGTTCTCGCCCTTCAGCTTCGCGATCTGGTCGCGGAGGTTGGCGGCTCGCTCGAATTCCAGATTCTCGGCGGCGGTCAGCATCTCCTTTTGCAGTTCCTCCAGGAACTCGGCCGTCACGTAGTCTTGCTTGTCGTTGCCGGCCACTTCCTGGGCCAGTTGGTGAGCTTCGATCTCTTCTTCGATGCCGCTGTTGATCGCCGTCTGCACCGTCTTCGGCGTGATGCCGTGTTCCTTGTTGTAAGCCAGCTGAATGACGCGACGGCGGTTCGTCTCGGTCAGGGCACGGTCCATGCTGCCGGTCACGGTGTCGGCGTACATGATGACCTCCGCGTTCACGTTCCGGGCGGCCCGGCCCATCGTTTGAATCAGCGACTTGTCCGACCGCAGGAACCCCTCCTTGTCCGCGTCCAGGATCGCCACCAGCGATACTTCCGGCAGGTCCAACCCTTCGCGGAGCAGGTTCACGCCGACGAGTACGTCGAACGCCCCTTCGCGGAGTTCGCGCAGCACGGTCACGCGCTCGATGGCGTCGAGTTCGCTGTGCAGCCACTTGCACCGAAGGTTCGCGTCCTTGAAATAGTTCGTCAAGTCCTCGGCCATCCGCTTCGTCATCACCGTGACCAGCGTGCGCTCCTTCTTCTCGGCTCGCAGCTTGATTTCCTTCTCCAAGTCCTTCACTTGCCCGCGGGCCGGGCGGATGTGCGTGATCGGGTCGACCAGCCCCGTCGGGCGGATGACTTGCTCGACGACTTCGCCGCCGGTGCGTTCCAGTTCGAACGGCCCCGGCGTGGCGCTCAGGCAGAGGCAGCACGTCAGCCGTTTGTCGAACTCCTCGAACCGCAGCGGCCGGTTGTCCATCGCGCTCGGCAGACGGAAGCCGTGTTCGACGAGCGTGGTCTTCCGGGCCGCGTCGCCGTGGTACATGCCCCGGACCTGAGGCAGCGTGACGTGAGATTCGTCCACGACCAACAGCATGTCGTCAGGGAAGAAGTCGAGCAACGTGTACGGCGGCTCGCCCGGCTTGCGGCCGCTGAACCACCGGGCGTAGTTCTCGACGCCGGAGCAGTAGCCGACCTCGCGGAGCATGTCCAAGTCGTACCGGCAACGGGCCTTCAGGCGCTCCGCCTCCAGCAGTTTGCCCTCCTTCTTGAACTGTTCGAGCCGGTCGTTCAACTCCTGTTCGATGCCCTTGATCGCCTCGCGGGTGCGGTCTTCCGGCGTGACGAAGTGTTTGGCCGGGTAGATGTAAAGCTCGTCGAGTTCCTTGATGACCTCGCCCGTCACCGGGTGGACCACGCTCACGGCATCGACCTCGTCGCCGAAGAGTTCGATGCGATAGCCGACTTCCTCGGACGCCGGCCAGACTTCGATCGTGTCACCGCGCACCCGGAACTTGCCGCGTTCGAAGGCGATGTCGTTCCGCTTGTACTGGATGTCCACGAGCTTGAGCAGCAGTTGTTCGCGCTCGATGATCTCGCCCTTCGGCAGGTAGACCATCATCCGCTTGTAGTCCGTGGGCGAGCCGAGGCCGTAGATGCACGACACCGACGCGACGATGATGACGTCCTCCCGGCTGACGAGAGCCGCGGTCGCCGCCAGCCGGAGGCGGTCGATGTTCTCGTTGATGCTGCTGTCCTTCTCGATGTAAATGTCCCGCTGGGGGATGTACGCCTCCGGCTGGTAGTAGTCGTAATAGCTGACGAAGTAGTGGACGGCGTTGTGCGGGAAGAAGCCTTTGAACTCCTTGTAGAGTTGGGCCGCGAGCGTCTTGTTGTGCGCGAGGATGAGGGTCGGCTTGTTCAACTTCGCGATGATGTTGCTGGCCGTGAACGTCTTGCCCGTGCCGGTCGCGCCGAGGAGTACCTGCATCGGCTTGCCCGATTCGAAGCCCTTGGTCAGTTCGGCGATGGCCTTCGGCTGATCGCCCGCGGGTTGGTACTCGGAGGCGAGTTGAAACTTGGCGGCCATCGTGTGCGCTCCTTTAAGAAGTCTCGCGCAGAGCCGCCAAGACGCGAAGAAGACAGGAAAAGAACGAATTCTTTCTAGCCGTCACGCCGGTGGCGGTCGCCCGTGTGTTGGTGGAAGAAATGGATTCTCTCTTCTCGGCCTTCTCTTCTTGGCGTCTTGGCGGCTCTGCGCGAGATCCGTCTTGAAGATATACAAATTATCATATCGGCTGCCCGGCGGAGTTTCTACAACAGCGGCATGAAAACCTTCACCGATCGCCTCGCCGATGTCGTCCGCCGGAAGGGGCCGCTGTGCGTCGGCATCGACCCGCGGCTGGAGTCGCTGCCGAAGTCGCTGCGCGACAAGCCGCCCGCCGAAGCCTTCGAGGCGTTCGGGCTGCGCGTGCTGGAACTCGTCGCGCCGTTCGCCGGGGTGGTGAAGCCGCAGGCGGCGTTCTTCGAACAGTACGGGCCGGCCGGGTTCGCCGCGATGGGGGGCATTCTCAAACGCGCGAAGGAACTCGGCTTCGTCACCATCCTCGACGCGAAGCGCGGCGACATCGCCAGTACCGCGACCGCCTACGCGGAAGCGGCCTTCGGCCCGACGTGGGACGCCGACTCGCTCACCGTGAACCCGTACCTCGGACAAGACGCCGTGGAGCCGTTCATCGCGACGGCCCGGAAGGGCAACCGCGGGCTGTTCGTGCTCGTGCGGACGAGTAACCCCGGTGCGGGATTGTTCCAGGATTTGAACTGCGACGGCCGGCCGGTCTATCGGCACGTCGCGGAAGCCGTTGTGAAGTGGAACGCCGACCGCGGCGACGTGGGGGCCGTCGTCGGGGCGACGCACCCGAACGAGTTGCGGGAACTGCGGGCCGCGATGCCGGGCGTGTGGCTCCTAGTGCCGGGGTACGGGGCACAGGGCGGGACGGCCGCCGACGTGAAGGCGGCTTACGACGCCAACGGCCTCGGGGCGGTGGTCAACAGTTCTCGCGGCGTGACCTTCCCGTTCCAGCCGGACGACCCGGACTGGGAAGCGAAGATCGTGGCCGCGGCGAAGAAGGCGCAGGGCGAGTTGAAGTAGCCTACTTCGCCGGCGGCCACACCAACCGACCCGGCGTCGTGGTGCGGATGCTGTAAAGGGTGCCGCCGCCGGTGATGTAGAGCGTCTTACGATCGTCGCCACCGAAGGCACAGTTCGTCACCTCGTCCCGCGGCACCGCCACGAACGCGAGCAACTTGCCGTCACCGTTCAGCACGTAGATGCCGGCTTTCACGGTGGCGTCGGGTTCCCCCGGTGGGTTCGACTTGTTCAGCCCGGCGGCGACGTACAGCCGACCTTGCGCGTCCTGCTTCAACCCGTCGGGGCCGCGGCCCTTGCCCCAGTCGTAGATGAGTTTTTGCGTCTTCGGATCGACGCTGCCGTCGGCTTGGAGGTCGAACCGCCAGAGTTTGCGGGCACCGCCGACGGTGTCGTTGTTGTTGTCGGCGACGTACAGGTACTTGTCGTCGGCCGAGACGAGGACGCCGTTCGCACGCTCGACCTCGCGGCCGATCACGCGGCTCACCTTGCCGTCGGCGTCGATGCGGTAGACGCCCTCAATGGTCTTGCCGGCGGCGTCCAACAACTGCATGTCGTCGCGGGGGCCGTAGCGGGGGTCGGAGAAGTAGATGCGGTTCTTTGAATCGACCGTCACGTCGTTCGGCTGATTGTACTTCTTGCCGCCGAAGTTGTCGGTTAGCACCGTCACCTTGCCGTCGGTGTCGGTGCGGGTGACGCGCCGCAGTTTGGGTTCGCACGCCAGGAGACGGCCGTCGCGATCCCAGAGGAGGCCGTTCGTGCCGGCGTCCTTGCGGAAGACTTCCGACTTGCCCTCCGGCGTCAGGCGGTTGATGTGCCCGCGGCCGCTAGAGAAGACGCCGAGCGTGGGGTGCCACGCCGGCCCTTCCCCGCCAGCCTCGCCCTCGGCTTCGACCTTGAGCTTGGAGGTGGGGTCGAAGATCGGCTCCTCGCCGAAGGCGGGGAAGGCGAAGAGAAGGAGAAGAAAGAGGGTACGCATCGCGACAACTCCGGCGGGAGAACTTGTTCCAAGAAACCGGCGAGCGGCCCGGCGTAGGCGGGCCGTGTCTCTTCGACGTTAAGACACGGCCCGCCTACGCCGGGCCACTGGCCGTTGCGAATGCAAACGAAGGTTGCGGGAGGAAATCGGCCGCCTCGAACGGTCTACGCCTTCTGGTCCGGCTGTTCCTCGGTCCGCATCCAGGTGATAATGCGGGCGGCCCGGTTGTTGGTGACGTAGGCGAAGAACCACTGGAACACCACCAACAGGCGGTTCTCGAAGCGGGCCAGGTAGAGGACGTGGATGAACAGCCACGCCAGCCAGGCGATCAGGCCGCTCAGGCGGATGCGGCCGGTTTCCACGACGGCCCGCGCGCGGCCAATGGTCGCCATGCTCCCCTTGTCCCAGTAGTGGAAGGCGGCCCGCGGCGACTTGCCCCGCACCCGGCGGTCGATCACGTCGGCGACGTAGTCGCCCTGCTGCATCGCCACCGGGGCCACGCCGGGCAGCGGCTTGCCGGCGGCGTCCTTCTGGCTCATCATGTCGCCGATGATGAAGTAGTCCGCGAACCCCGGCACCGTGCAGTCCGGGGCAACGCTCACCCGACCACCGCGGTCCACGTCCGCCTTCGCCCCTAGCCGTTCGACTAACTTCCGCCCCAGCGGGTTGGCCTTCACGCCGGCCGCCCAGACGACGGTGCTGGTTTCGATCCGGCGGACGGACTTGTCCACGTCGGACGTGATCTCGACGTGCGTCGGCGTCACCGCCGTGACGTGCGCGTCGCACTGCACCTCGACGCCGAGCGCGGTGAGGGCTTGCAGCGCCTTCGCGGAGAGCTTCTCGTGGAAGTTCGTCAGCACCCGCGGCTGGCCCTCGACGACGACGACCCGGCAGTCGGCCGGGTTGAACGCGCGGAACTCGCGGGTCATGGTCGTGCGGGCGAGTTCGCCGATGGCCCCGGCCAACTCCACGCCGGTCGGCCCGCCGCCGACGATGACGAACGTGAGCAGCCGCTTCCGCTTGTCCGGATCGGTCTCCCGCTCGGCCGCCTCGAACGCCAGGAGGATGTTGCGTCGGATTTCGGTCGCGTCCTCGATCGTCTTCAGGCCGGGGGCGATCGGCTCCCACTCCGCGTCGTGGCCGAAGTAGTGGTGGTGCGAGCCGCAGGCGACGACGAGCGTGTCGTAAGGAAGCCGGCTGCCGTCCGCGAGGGCGACTTCCTTCTTCACGGTGTCGAAGTCCGAGACCTCGCCGAGCCAGACGCGGACGTTGGCCTGCCGTTTCAGGATGGTCCGCAGCGGGGCGGCGATGTTAGCCGGCGAGAGCGACCCGGTCGCGACTTGGTACAGCAGCGGTTGGAAGAGGTGGAAGTTCCGGCGGTCCACGAGCGTCACGTCGACCGGCGACCGACCCAACCCTTGCGCGCAATACAGGCCGGCGAATCCGCCGCCGATGACGACGACGTGGTGGCGGGGGGTACTGCTCTCGGCCATGAATCAACCTCTCGCGGAAGGGGCGGGAGGTATCTTAGGGCGAGTTTGCCGTGCCGGAACCGGGTCGGACCACGACTTTCTCTCGGCCGCCGGGCGGCGGAGTGTCGCCCAGGTTCACCGGTGGTAAGTGCGAAGATCGGCGGCCGAGCCGGTTCCCCCACAGGCAAAGGGCCAGGACCGCCGGTGACACCCAAATGAACGTGTGCAGTCCGATCTCGGCGGAACCGGTCAGCCACGCTTTGATCGTGCCCGGCGCGACGACGCCGACCGTGACGAGCGCGAACCCGGCCGCCACGAGATACCGCCCGCGGCCAGGTTGTTCGACCAATCGGGCAGCGACGGCCAGCACCGGGACGAGCAGCACGACGAGGTCGAAGATCCACGCCCCGTAGGGCGTCGCCAGCACCGAGACGAACACCAGCCCCGGCAGTTCGTCCGACCAGTTCCAGATCTGACGCTTTCGCCACCAATACCGGGCTACGAGGCCGACGACCGACATCATCGGCAAGAACTGAACCCAGAACGCCCCAGGGGCGAGGGCCATTCGCAGCCAGTAGCTCACCAGCGGTTGCGCCCAGTCCTTCGGCGACACGTTGATGTCGGTGGACGACTGCCAGCCGGCCCCGGAGTAGTGGGCGTAGACGGCCGGATTCATCAGCCACGCCCCGCCGGCCGCGAGCAGTACGGTGACGAACCCTGCGAGCAACGTCCGCCGGCCGGCCCGCGACACGAGCGCGTCCAGCACGACGACGAGGCCGAAGGCGAACAACAGGTGCGGCTTGATGGCGGTGAGCGCGACGAAGACGCCCGCGATGACCGGGCGATCGATGTGGCGGAAGTACAGGAACCCGGCGAGGCCGAGGAGGAGTAATCCCCCGATCTGCCCGTACCAGAAGACGAACGCGGACGGGCCGAAGGTCAGGGCGAGAACCCACGCGACCCAGAGGTACGATGTCGGCCCGCGGTAGACCTTCCAGAGCCACGTCGCCGAGAGCAAGATTGCCGCGAGTTGTACGGCGAGGAAGACGTAGTGTGCGGAGGTCGCCGACAGCAGTCCGAGCGGGGTGACGAGAACCAGCACCCACGGCGGGTTCCACATCATCGTCACGTCGTCAAGTTGCTTGACGCCGAGGGCCGCTTGTTGATGGGGCTTCAGTTGGGCCGCGTCGTAGGGATTGCCCCCCGCCAGATTCACCTTCGCGGCCGACCAGTATTCGACGAAGTCCTTCATCGGCAGCGACGACGGCTGCTCCCGCACGCGCGAAACGCACCAACCCAAACCGGCAAGGATCGCCAGCACGCCGACCACGATCACCCACGGCCGGGTCTTGGGTTCTTCCGGACCGATTGCCGACATGATGACTCCTCGCGCGAATCCTGCGTGCGGGAGTCTAGAACGCGGCCCGGTAGATCGCCAGAATTTCGTCCCGCGTCGGCGTCCTTGGGTTTACCCGCATCAGCCGGCTGATGGCGAACGCCTTGTCCGCGAAGCCGGGTAGCATTTCGACCGTCACACCCAGGTCACGGAGCCGCTGGGGGATGCCCACGTCCGCACAGAGTTTGCTCACCGCGTCGACAGCGTAGTTCGCCAGGAAGGTGCGGTCGGTCGAGACAGGGTACTCGCCGAGAACGAACGGCAGTTTCGCGAACACGTCCATGCGGGCCGACAGGTTGTACCGCATGACGTGCGGCAGCAGCAGCCCGTTGCCGGCCCCGTGCGAGACGTGGACCGCCCCGCCGACCGGGTATTCCATCGCGTGGACGAGCGCGACCCCCGCGTTCGAGAACGCCAGACCGCCGTAGGTCGCGGCCAAGGCCATCCCCTCGCGGGCGTCGAGGTCGTTGCCGTCCTTCACCGCCTGCCGCAAGAACTGGCCGACGAGTTCGATGCACTTCGCGGCCATCAGGTCGGCCATCGGGTTCTTGCCCTGGTAGACCGACGCCCCGCCCGGCCGCGCGAGATACTCCGCCTGATCGACGGCCGTGATCGCCTCGACGGCGTGAACGAGCGCGTCAATGCCGGAGTCGGCCGTCACCTTCGCCGGGCAACTCACGGTCAGCAGCGGATCGACGACAGCGATCTTCGGCCGGATGTGCTGACTGAGGCAACTGACTTTCATGTGGTTCGCCGTGTCGGTGAAGACGGCCGCCTGCGACACTTCGCTGCCGGTGCCGGCCGTGGTCGGCACGCAAATTAGCGGCGTCACCGGCCCCGGCACGCGGGAATCACC
This sequence comes from Limnoglobus roseus, assembly GCF_008254045.1. Classification (GTDB taxonomy): domain Bacteria; phylum Planctomycetota; class Planctomycetia; order Gemmatales; family Gemmataceae; genus Limnoglobus; species Limnoglobus roseus. Next base: position 417,162 of record NZ_CP042425.1, read on the forward strand.
GGTGTAGTTCGTGGCGTCGCCACCGTGGGCCAGACAGATCGCGACGAGCTTGGCCGCGTCCATGTTGCTGCCGCCGCCGAGGCCGAGGACGGCGTCCGGCTCAACGAGTTTCGCCGCCGCCGTGGCTTGGCGGATGATCTCCAGCGACGGCTCCGGCTGCCCGCCCTGAAAGATACCGACTTCCACGCCGGCGTCGGTCAGCGGCTCGACAACGCGGTCGAGGATTCCCGCCTTCGCGAGAATCGCATCGGTGACGATGAACGCCTTGCGGAAACCGGCCCGCACGGCGATGTCGCCCAGGGTGGCCGCCGACCCGCGGCCGAAGACGAGTGAACCGGCGGAGTGGAAGTTCCAGATCATGCTTGAAGCTCTGAGTGCGGAACGCGGAGTACGGAATGAAGAATACAATACGGCCCGCGGCCGTGATTTCGGTTTTCACTCCGCGTTCCGCACTCCGAACTCCGCACTCCGACATGAAGATCGGCATCCTGACCATCTCCGACCGGGCCAGCCAGGGCATCTACGAAGACAAGAGCGGCCCCGCGATCGTCGCGTGCTTGCAGGAGATGCTCTCGTGCGAGTGGGCACCGGTGGTCCGCGTCATTCCCGACGAGCAGCCGCTGATCGAAACGAACCTGAAGGAACTGTGCGACACGGAAGGGTGCTGCCTCGTGGTGACGACCGGCGGCACCGGCCCAGCGAAGCGCGACGTGACGCCGGAGGCAACGGAAGCGGTGTGCGAAAAGATGATGCCCGGCTTCGGCGAGTTGATGCGGGCGGTGTCGCTGAAGATCGTGCCGACGGCGATCCTCTCGCGGCAGACGGCCGGCATCCGCGGGAAGTCGCTCATCATCAACCTGCCCGGCAAGCCGTCGGCGATCCGCGACTGCCTGACGGCCGTGATGCCGGCCGTGCCCTACTGCGTCGATCTGATCGAGGGACCATACCTGACGACGCACGAAGCCGTGGTGAAAGCGTTCCGGCCGAAGCAGTAGTCGCGACGATTTCATCCATTGTGCGGCGGTTCGTTCCCGCTATACTTCATCTCCAATGTCGGTCCCGGACCTGGAGGTGCCCCGCCGTTGAAGAAGCTCCCTTCGTGCCGACGCTTCGCGTTGGCCTTGCTGCTCCTCTCACTTCCTGCGCTCGCGACCGCACAAGAGAAAAAACCGCTCCGCTGGGGCACCGACCCGACCGGCGGCGCGCCGTACATCTACCGCGACAAAACGGGCGAGTACACCGGTTTTGAATTTGAACTCGCGGAATACTTGGCCGAGAAATTGGACCGCAAGAGCGTCCTCGTCGAAGGCGACTGGGCCAACCTGCCTCAGCAACTCAAGAAGCCCGCCGACGTCGAGAACGGCGTGGACATCATTCTCAACGGGTACGAACTCCGCAAGGACCTCGCCGCCAAGTATGGCGTCACGAGGCCGTATTACGTCTACCGGCTGACGCTGATGGCGTCGAAGGAGAGCGATACCACCACGTGGGACGACCTGCCCGGGAAGAGTGTCGGCGTCCTGGGCGGGTCAGCCGCCCATCGCTACGTGAAGAAGCGGTACGGCCGAACGGTTGACCTCAAAACGAACCCCGATGTCGCCAACGTCATGAAGTTGGTGAACGACCGCCGCATGGACGCCACGGTGCAAGACAGCCCGGCGGCGACCTACTTTCTCAGCGAGTACGGCGGACTCAAGGGCGTGGGTGAGCCGGTGCAAGCCGGGGACCTCCCCGGGTATTACGTCATCTACTACCGCAAGTCCGATGTGGAACTCGGCAAAGCGCTCGACGGAGCCCTTTCCGCCGGCCTTCGCGACGGGACGTTCAAGAAGATCTACTCCCAGAAAAAGTACGACCTGTGGAACGCGGATCAGGAAGCGTTATTGCCGACGCTCGACAAGCCGTGGCCGCCCGAAAATTTGCCGGCCGAGGAAAGCCCGTGGCCTGATCTGATCGAGGAACTATTGCTCTCGGCCGGGATGACCGTCTTCTTGGCCGTCACCTCCTTCCCCCTGGCCATGGCGATCGGGCTGACCGTCGCCCTTGGCCGCGTCTACGGCGTGCGGCTCGTCTCGATCCCGCTCGGCATTTACGTCGAAGTCATTCGTGGCACGCCTCTTTTGCTCCAACTCTTCTTCCTCTACTACGTCATCCCGGAAATGTTGTTAAACACGGAACGGGACTGGTTCATCTGGCTGGCGAAAGAGATCAGTCCGCTCCGGGCCGGCATTCTCGGCCTCGCCATCAACTACTCGGCTTACGAGGCCGAGAACTACCGCGCGGGCCTGCTCGCGATACCAAAAGGCCAAATGGAAGCGGCGTTAGCCCTCGGCATGAGCCGTCGAACGGCCATCCGCCGGGTCGTCGTGCCGCAGGCTTGGCGGATCGTCATCCCCCCGGTCACGAACGACTTCATCGCGCTGTTCAAGGACACCGCGGCCTGTTCCATCTTGTTCGTGACGGAACTCACACGGAAGTACAACGAACTCTTCAACTTTAACCGTGACCTCGTCATCGAGTTGGCGTTCCTCACGGCCGGACTCTATTTGGCCATGAGCTACCCTCTCGCGTTGTTGGCCCGACGCCTGGAACGCCGCCTCGCTGGCGGGAAGGGAGGCCATCCGTGATTTCGGTCACCAATCTCACCAAGTTCCACGGTTCGCAGCGCGTCCTCAACGGCGTGTCGCTGACCGTCAACCGTGGCGAAGTCACCGCCCTCGTTGGCCCGTCCGGCGGCGGCAAGAGCACGCTGCTGCGCTGCATCAACGGGCTGGAGACGTTCCAGAGCGGCGGGGTCGAGGTCGCCGGCAACAAACTCGCCGGTGGGCCGACACACGACTCGCGGGTGCTGCAAAAACTGCGGCTGTCCGTCGGAATGGTCTTCCAGCAGTTCCACCTGTTCCCGCACATGAGCGTTCTGGACAATGTCATGAGCGGCCCGCTGTACGCCCTCAAGCAGAAGCGGGGCGAAGCCGAGGCGACCGCCCGCAAGTTGCTCGACCGCGTCGGCCTGAAGGAGAAGGCCGACGCGCGGCCGGCGAATCTGTCCGGTGGGCAGCAACAGCGTGTTGCGATCGCCCGCACGCTTGCGGTTAAGCCGTTGGCGGTGCTGTTCGACGAACCGACCAGCGCCCTCGACCCGCAGATGGCGAAAGAAGTGCTGGCCGTCATGCGCGACCTCGCGGCCGACGGGCAGACGATGATCGTGGTCACCCACGACATGGACTTCGCCGAGCGGGCGACCGTGGTTCACCTGATGCAAGCCGGCGAGATCGTGAAATCCGGCCCGCCGGCCGAGATACTCAAGGAACACCGATGACACAGTTAATTCGCGTCGGCCACTCCCCGGACCCGGACGACGCCTTCATGTTCCACGCGCTGGCGAACGACAAGATTCCGACCGGCGACTTCCGCTTCACGCACGAACTGCAAGACATCGAGACGCTCAACCGGCGTGCCCTCAAGGGGGAACTCGAAGTCACGGCCGTGAGCATCCATGCGTACTCGTACTTGCTTGACAAGTACGCCCTGCTGCCGAGCGGGTGCAGCATGGGCGACAAGTACGGCCCGATGGTCGTGGCGAAGACGCCGCTGAAGCTCGCCGACCTGCCGACGATCAAGATCGCCGTGCCGGGGACGATGACGACGGCGTTCCTGACACTGCAATTGCTACTCGAAGACGTGAAGCCGGGGTCGTCGAAGACGCTGCAATACGAGGTTGTGCCGTTCGACCAGATTCTCGATTACGTCGCCGCCGGGAAGGCCGACGCGGGGCTGATCATCCACGAGGGCCAACTGACGTTCCAGAATCAGGGGTTGCAACTCGTCGTCGATCTCGGCGTCTGGTGGCAAGAGAAGACCGGGCTGCCGCTGCCGCTCGGCGGGAACGTCGTCCGCCGCGACCTCGGCGAGGCGACGATCCGCGAAGTGAGCCGTCTGCTGAAGGAGAGCATCGAGTACGGGCTGAAGCACCGTAAGGAGGCGCTCGATCACGCCCTACACTACGCCCGCGACATGGACTCGACGCTCGCGGACAAGTTCGTCGGCATGTACGTCAACGACTGGACGCTCGACTACGGCCCCCGCGGCCGAGAAGCCGTGCGCAAGCTGCTTGCCGAAGGGCACCGGGCGGGGCTGATCCCGAACCCGGTGGACGTGCAGTTCGTTGAATGAGTCGGGTTACGCGGGTGGCGAGGCGCGTGAATCGAGAATTGTTCCGCGCTTTCGTCTGGAATTGCCCGCAGATCAGCCGAACATAGTTTGGTACGTCCCTGCCGCGGGGACACTCGATTGCCGTTAGCCCCCGACGATCCGCATGTCGTTCAGTCCACTCGTCGACGACAGCCCCGAGATTCAGAAGCAAATCTGGCAGATCTACCTGGACTACTTCCACGCCGCCGAGAAGAAGCGGCGGTGGAACATGCAAACGGACATCCCGTGGGACCAGTGCAACCCCGGCGTGAACCCGGCCTACGCCGACGTGATCCAGACGTTCTGCATGATCGAGTTGTTCCTGCCCGACTACCTGAGCAAGCAATTGCCGCAGGTCCGGAACAACAAGGGCCGGGCGTGGATGCTGGCCAGCTGGGGGTACGAGGAATCGAAGCACTCGATGGTCCTGAACGACTGGATGCTGAAGGGCAAGCACCGGACCGAAGAGCAGCTACAGGACATGGAGGAAGGCGTCTTCGAGAAGGAGTGGACGCTGCGGTACAACGACCCTCTGGCGACCGTCGTGTACACGATGGTGCAGGAAGTCGCGACGCGGGTGAACTACCGGAACCTCCGCCGCGCCGCGGGCGGCCAGTGCCCGGCCCTCGATAAGGTTTTGGAACTCGTGCAGATCGACGAGGCAGCCCACGGGCACTTCTTCCGGCAAATCGTGTCCGTCTACCTCGAACACGACCGGGCCGCGACGCTGGAGCGGATACGCACGGTGTTAAACACCTTCGCGATGCCCGCGGACCACTTACTCGCCGACGGCCGCCGCCGGATCGCCGCGGTGAAGGAATTGAAAATCTTCGACGAGTCGAACTACCTCAACGACGTGGTGACGCCGCTCCTCGGTCAACTCGGCCTCACCCGTGCCGACATCCGCGGCCCGAAAATGCACGTCGCGAAGAGCTAAGCCTATCCCTTTGCAAGAAAGGGGCGGCTCCCCGTCTGAGGAGCCGCCCCTGCGAACGTCAGCCGCGGCCTTTCCCGCTCAATAATCGTCGTCGTCGTCGCGGGGGCGACGGACCTTCTTCTTTTTCTTCCTCGGCGGCGGACTACTCGACATCGAGATAATGCCCTTGATGATCGCGGCGATGACCGCGATGGCCAAGACGGCGATGCCGATGTACATGCTCTGGCGACCGGCCGCCGTCTTCGTCTTCGTCCCGTCCGCGTTTACGACCTCGTTGAACACCGTCTTGCAATTCGGGCACCGCTCCGGCGTTCGGCCACTGCTGTCGGCCCACTTGTGCTTACACTTGTCACACTCCCATTCGGCCCCGCCGTTCATCCCGGCGTTCGGCGTGCCTCCGGCCGGCGACCCCAGCCGGGGAGTCGCCACCCTCCCCTGCTCGGCCATTCCGGCGTTGGGGAACACCGGGGTGTTCGGGACGGCCGGCGGGTCCGCCCTCGGTGGGAACGTCGGCGTCGGGAACGTCGGTGTCGGTGGTATCGGCGGTGGCGTTGGGAACGACGGAGAGTTGGGGAACCCGGGCGGTTGGGCCAGGGCCAGCGTGCCCCCGACCGAAAGGACAAAAACAACCACGGGAAGCCAAGCTCGCAGGCGGATAGAGGCGATCATCCCAAGAGTCTCGTGAGAGGAAATAATGAAACGGCCTGATTATCCCGACAGTCGGCCGAGAATTCAAGCGCAATTATGAGTGTGAGGGGGCGGTCAGCCGGGGCGGGCGATGGGGACCATCCGCACGGAGGTTTCGCCGCATTCCGGACAGGGGAACGGGCCGCCGCCGCGGGAGCCGACCGGCACGCAGTTCCAGCCGCCACAGTGGGAACACATGCGAGTCGTGTCCACGGCCGCGACGCGCTCCGGGAACCGCCAACGGACGAGGCGGTTGGCACTGAACTCGATGCCGGTCGCCAGCAGGACGCATATCGCGATGCCGAGGCCGGCCCCGACGAACGGGTTCGCCACGAGGAAGCCGACCGCGATGCCGAGGACCAAGCCCATCGCGCCGATGCCGGCGCACCCGCCGCAGCCGATGGCCACGCCGCCGGCCGTCAGCCGGCGGTGCTGCGTCACCCGCCCGCAATCGCGGCAGACGAGGTTCTGCACTTCGACGAGTTGCCCGCCCCAGGCGGTCGTGTGGAACGACAGGCCGAATTCTTCGAGCACGTACTCCGCGAACGGATGGGTGACGATGGGGAACTTCTCCCCCAATCGGCGGCGGGCGTCTTCCTCGCGGTCGGTGACGAGGACGACGAACCCGCCCGCGGAAACGTCCGGCGATTCGTACCCGCAGTGCGAACAGTTGCCGCGAAACACGAGGGGCATGGGGGTATCCGTCGATCTCGTCCGTGGGGCGGATGGAGGAATTTTAGCGTAACCGCCCGCCGAGTTCGACCGGAATGTGATTCACCCCGCAAAGGTGGTCCCGCCCGCACCCCGGTAACTATCATTTTGACATGCCGTCTTCCCGCACCCCGCCGCGTTCCGACTGGTGGTTCAACTTCATCCGCGACCGCGTGGCCGGCGGCTACCTCCGCAAGCACTGCCACGCCCTACGGCTGGCGAAAAGTTCGGCCGCCCTGCCGGCCGACGATGCCCCGATCCTTGTGGCGATGAACCACCCGTCGTGGTGGGACCCGCTCATCGCCTTCGTGTTGAGCCGCCAGTTGCCGGGTTACAAGCACTTCGGCGTGATCGACGCGGCGATGCTGAAGAAGTACGCGATGCTGAAGAAGGCCGGCATCTTTGGCATCGACACGCACACCCTGCGCGGGGCGACGGAGTTTCTGGAGAAGGGGCAGGCGATTCTCGAACAGCCGCGGCACGCCTTCTGGGTGACGGCGCAGGGGGAGTTCGCCGACGTGCGGCAACGCCCGCTCGCCCTGCGGTCCGGCGTCGGCCACTTGGCGGCACGGCTGTCCCGCGGGTGGGTCGTTCCGCTGGCGATGGAGATCGGCTTCTGGAACGAGCGCACGCCGGAAGCCCTCGCGAAGTTCGGCGAGGCGATCCCCCTGGGCGGCGAAAGTGGCAAGGCGATGACCGCGAAGATCGAAGCCGCCCTGACGGCCACCCTCGACGATCTGAACCGCGACGCGATCAGCCGCGACGCGGGGCGGTTCGTCCCGGTGCTGAGCGGCCGTGTCGGCGTAGGCGGTGTCTACGACTGGTGGCGGCGGTTCCGTGCGACCGTCACCGGCCGGCCGTTCGACGCCTCGCACGGGAGGGAATCGTCGTGACCGTGCTGGCAATCGTGGCGTTCCTCTTCGCCCTGGGGCCGGCGACGCTGTACTTTCGCAACACACGCTTATTCCGCGAACCGCCCGAGATTCCGGCCGAATCCTTCCGTATCTCCGTGCTCATCCCCGCTCGTAACGAGGAAGCCGGCATCGCCGATTGCGTGGAAGCGGTGCTCGCGAGTCGCGTCGTCGAGTTGGAGTGCGTCGTCCTCGACGACCACTCCGACGACCGCACGGCCGCTATCGTGCAAGAGATGGCGCGGAAGGATTCCCGCCTGCGATTGGAAACGGCCCCGCCGCTGCCGGCCGGTTGGAGCGGCAAGCAGCACGCTTGCCATTGCCTCGCGCAACTCGCCACCTTCCCCCTGTTGAACTTCCTCGACGCCGACGTGCGACTCGCGCCGGACGCCCTCGCCCGCATGGCCGCGTTCCAACATACTTCGGGGGCCGCGATCGTCAGTGGCTTCCCACGCCAGGAAACCGGCACGTTCTTCGAGAAGCTGCTCATCCCGCTGATCCACTTCCTGCTGCTCGGCTTCCTCCCGTTCAAGTGGATGCGCCGGTCAACGCGACCGGGCTTCGGGGCCGGGTGCGGGCAGTGGTTCCTCACGCCTCGGGACGCCTACGACCGCGTCGGCGGGCACGCCCACCTGAGCGTGCGGAACTCGTTCCACGACGGCGTGAGACTGCCGAGGGCGTACCGGGCGAACGGCCTGATGACCGACCTGTGCGACGTGACCGCCCTGGCCACGTGCCGCATGTACCGCACCGCCGGGCAGGTCTGGAACGGCCTCGCCAAGAACGCCCGCGAGGGGCTGGCCGCACCGAAGCTGATCCTGTTCAGCACGCTCATGCTGTTCTGCGGGCAGGTGCTGCCGTTCGTGCTCCTGCCGTTCGCCGACGGGTGGCCGCTCGTGTTGGCAGCCGCGGCGTGCGCGTTCGCACTGCTGCCGCGGGTTCACGGCGCGATCCGCTTCCGCCAATCGGGACTCGGCGCGACCCTGCACCCCCTCGGCGTGACGGCCCTGCTCGCAATACAATGGTACGCCACGGTTCGGGCGGTTCTCGGCCGGCCGGTCGGATGGAAGGGTCGGACGAAACCGAATGCAGGTGATTGATTCATGATTGACCAGCCCACTTACGCCATCGTCGGGGCCACCGGCGGCATCGGGTCGGAACTCTGCCGCACGCTCGCCGCGACGGGGGCCACCCTCTTCCTCGGTGCCCGCCACGAGTCCCGGCTGGAGCACTTGATCGCGGAACTAAGGCAGGATTCCCCCGCCGTCGTTCACGCCTTCCCGCTCGACGCGACGAACTCGGAGGAAGTCGACCTCTTCTTCGCGAAGGCAGTCGAGACGTGCGGCACGCTGCACGGGGCCGTGAACCTTGTCGGCTCGCTCCTCTTGAAGCCGGCCCACCTGACGAACGACTACGAGTTCGGCGACACGATCATGCTGAACCTGAACACCGCGTTCTACGTCCTGCGGGCGGCCGCGCGGATGATGCAGACGACGGGCGGGTCGATCGTGCTAGCGTCGTCGGTGGCGTCGAAGATCGGCCTGGCGAACCACGAGGCGATCGCGGCCGCGAAGGGCGGCATCAACGGTTTGGTGATGGCCGCCGCCGCGACCTACGCGAGCAAGCACATCCGGGTGAACGCCGTCGCCCCGGCCTTGGTCCGCACGCCGTTGGCCGAGAAGATCACGTCGAACGAGCTAGCCCTGAAGGCGTCCACGGCAATGCACCCGCTCGGCCGCATCGGCGAGCCGACCGACGTGGTCGCCGCGATCGCGTGGCTGCTCGACCCGCGAACGAGCTGGGTGACGGGCCAGATCCTCAGCCTCGACGGCGGCATGTCTAGCATCCGGGGGAAGTGAAGAAATCAGGTGGCTGTCGGGCTGAATGCCGCGAGGAATCGCTCGTAGTCATCACGGCGGAAGCGGTACGATCCCCATGCAGGTTCCCACCGGATACATGATCCGACTACACCTTTGCGCGTCTCGTCGAACCCTAGCCGGTCCCACCGAACCACGTCCGTCTCGGTTACGACTTCCGCCATGACCACGGAGCAACTGTAATCCAAGTCGTCTGGGCAAATCAGAATGGGGGCGTATCCGGTGCAGCCTACCTCGGGCAGAATCCTTTGCCATGGAATCACGCTATCTTCGTCGTTGTGAAACCATCCGAGTAAGGAGGACACCAGGCCTGTAAGTTTGGAGCCGGGGATAGCGGCATCCAGCACTTCATCCAACGCTATTCCATCCACGGCGATGATAAGATGGGGTTCCGGGACGAACTTACTCGCGGCCCGAATCGCCTGAATTTGGTTCATTCGATCGTAACCTACAGCCCACGTGATGTGCCTCCTTTATATAGTGGCGCGATTCCGCGAGGCCCACCGAGGGACTCGACGGATCGGCAAACGGCCACTCGTATGCGGGAGCCGTGCGATGCGTTCGCGCTAAGCCGATGTGGCCTTCGCGTGCTTCATGATGAGGTTCGTGAGTTGACCGCGGCAGGAGCCGCAGCCGGTGCCGGCCTTCGTCGCCTCGGAGAGCATCGGCAAGGACGTGCAGCCGTCCTTGATCGCGCCGACGAGGCACGACTCGGTGACGTGGTGGCAGTTGCAAATCTCGCGGTCGGCCGCCGACGTGGAGATGTCGCCGCTGCACAGGATGTCCAGGCGGTTCGGCGGCAACTCGTCGCCGCGGTCGAACCAACGGGCCAGGCTCGGGGCCGATTCGCCGTCGCCGACGCAGATCGCGCCGACGAGTTTGCTGTCGCGAACGACCATCTTGCGGTAGATGCCGCGGCGGTCCTCCATCACCTGCAACACTTCGTCCGACTCCTGCTGCGGGTCGATGAGGCCCATGCTGGCCACGTCCACGCCGGCCACCTTCAGCTTCGTGTACTGCTTCGAGCCGCGGTAGCGGGCGGCCGGATTCGCCCCGGTCAGCACGTCGGCCACCACGTCGCACTGCTCCCAGATCGGCGGCACGATGCCGTAGACGAGGCCGTTGTGTTCGGCACATTCGCCCACCGAGTACACGCCGGGCACGGCCGTCGCGAGCAGATCGTTCACGACGATGCCGTGCTTCACCGGGATGTTCGACGCTTGCGCCAAATCGACCCGCGGGCGGATGCCGGCGGCGATCACGAGCATGTCGGCCGGGATGACCTCGCCGGTCTTCAGCGCCACGCCATGGACACGGTCGTCGCCGATCACGCCGGTCGCCGTCTGGCCGGTCCGCACGAAGATGCCGAGCTTCTCGATACCGCGGCGGACGATCTCGCCGCCGAAGCGATCGACTTGCAGGTTCATCAGCCAGTCGGCACGGTGGACAACGGTGACATGTAAGCCCATGTCGGAGAGCGCCTTCGCCGCCTCCAGGCCGAGCAACCCGCCGCCGAGGACGACGGCCGAACACGGCGGCTTCGCGAAGTCCCGCATCCGGCTGCAATCGTCGATCGTGCGGAACAGGAACGCCCCCGGTTTTGGCTTGCCGTCCGCCCCGCGGAGGCCCTCCATCGGCGGCACGGACGGAGCCGACCCGGTGGCGATCACGGCCACGTCGTAGGCGTGCTCTTCGCCAGCGCTGTCGGTCAGCCGCCGGCGAACGCTGTCGATTTTCGTGACGAGCTTGTTCGAGTGGTACGTCACCGCCCGGTCGGCGTACCAGCCAGTCGCCTTCAACATAATCTCGTCGGCCGTGCCGCCGGCGAGGACGCGACCGAGCAGGATGCGGTTGTAACAGCCGTGCCGCTCTTCGCCGAAGACGCTGATGTCGAACTGCGTGCCGGCGTTGCGGCGGAAGAGTTCGTCGAGCAGTCGGCCCGCGGCCATGCCGTTGCCGATGATGGCGAGTTTCTTTTTCATGGTGCACTCTTGGAAACGCTGACGACCCGCACGGCGGCGAGCTTGAACTCGGGCATCCGGCTGACGGGGTCGAGGAACCCGCCGATGAGCAGGTTGGCCCCCTCGCGGCCGCCCCAGTGGAACGGCGCGAACAGGGTGTCCGGCCGAATATCGGGCGTGACATCGACCCGGAACTCGGCCCGCCCGCGGCGACTTTCGAGCGTGACGAGGTTGCCGCCGGCGATACCGTGCCGGCGGGCGAGCGTCGGGTGGACTTGTAGCAGCGGGCCGGGCTTCGCCTTCGTGAGTTCGCCCACCTGCCGCGTCTGCACGCCGGAGTTGTAGTGCTCCTTGTAGCGGCCGGTGGTGAACAGGTACGGGAAGGCCGCGTCGGGCGTGTCGCCGGCGGGGCGGTGTTCGACGGGCAGGAACTTCGCCTTGCCGTCCGGGTGGAAGAAGCGATCGGCGAACAGCCGCGGCGTGCCGGGGTGGTCTTCGGCGGGGCACGGCCAGAAGACGCCCTCGTTGGCCTCGATCTTCTCGTAGGTGATGCCGCTGTAGTCGGCCGTGCCGCCGGCGGTCGCCCGGCGGAACTCGTCGAAGACTTCGCGGGCGGAGTTGAACGCGAACTTGTCGCCGCAACCGAGGCGGTCGGCGAGTTCGCGGAGGATGTCGAGGTCACCGCGCACGCCGGTCGGTGCGAGAGCCGTCTGCCGGCGGCGAATGACGCGGCCCTCGAAGTTCGTCATGGTGCCGTTCTCTTCGGCCCACTGGTAGACGGGCAGCACCACGTCCGCAATCTGCGAAGTCTCGTTCAGGAACGAGTCGGCCACCGCGAGGAAGTCGGTCGCCTTGAGGCGGGCGACCGTGCGGTTCACGTCCGGCGAGGCGACGACGAGGTTCGACCCCATGACGAAGAGCGTGCGGATGGGCGAAAGCCCAGGGACGGCCGTCCCTGGGCTTTCGCCCAGAGCGTCGATCAACTCATACGCGCTCTTCCCCTTCCGGGGCAGGCTCTCGGCCGGCACGCCCCAGAACTTGGCCATCGCCTCGCGGTGGTCGGGGTTCTCGATGAGCCGATAACCCGGCAGTTGGTCGGCCTTCTGGCCGTGTTCGCGACCGCCCTGACCGTTGCCCTGACCGGTGAGCGTGCCGTAGCCGCTCTGCGGCTTGCCCGGTAGGCCGAGCGCGAGGGCGAGGTTCGTCCAGGCGTTGACCGTGTCCACGCCCTTGCTGTGCTGCTCCGCGCCGCGGCCGGTCAGGAACATGCACGACTTCGCCGCCGACATCCACTTGATCGCCTGCCGCAACAGCGGTTCGCCGACGCCGGTAATCCGCTCTGTGCGGGCCGGGTGGTCGTTCAGTACCGTCGCCCGCACGGCGTCGAAGCCGTTCGTGCGCGTCGTGATGTACTCGCGGTTCAGCAGGTCGAGTTCGATCGCGAGGTACAGCAACCCGTTGGCGAGCGCCAGGTCGGTGCCGGGGGTCGTTTGCAGGTGCAGGTCGGCCGACCGGGCGGTGGACGTGCGGCGGGGGTCGATGACGATGACCCGACCGCCGTTGGCCTTCTGCTTCTGGAACCACTGCATGATCGGCGGCAGCGTGTCGGCACAGTTCGAGCCGATCAAGACGATCAGTTCCGCCTCGCCGATGTCGTTGACGGGGAACGGCATCCCGCGGTCCACGCCGAAGGCGCGGTTGTTCCCGCCGGCCGCCGACGACATGCAGTACCGGCCGTTGTAGTCGATGTTCGCCGTGCCGAGCGCCAGGCGGGCGAACTTGCCGAGGAGGTAGACCTTCTCGTTCGTCAGCGCCCCGGAGCCGAACATCGCGTTCGCGTCCGGGCCGTACTGTTCGCGTGTCCGGCGCATGGCGTCGGCGATGCGGTCGAGAGCTTCGTCCCAATCGGCGGGGCGGAAGTCGTCCTTGCGGCTGTCGCGGACGAGGGGCGTGGTGAGCCGCTGCGGGTGGCGGAGGAGTGCCCCGGCGGACCAGCCCTTGATGCAGAGTTGGCCGTTGTTGACGGGGAAGTGCGGGTCGCCGAGGATGGCCTCGGCGGCGTCGCTCATGCGGATGCCGCACTGGTAGGCGCAATACGGGCAGTGCGTGCGGAGCGCGAGTTCCACCACGCCTTGGCCCCCTTACGAAACGGTGACGTAAACCTGCCCGCCGACCACCTCGACGGGGTATGTCGTCAGGGCACAAACGCCGGGCTGATCGCACGCGCCGGTGTCGCTGTGAAACCGGAAGGCGTGGTACGGGCAGACCACCTGGTCGCCGGCGATCATGCCGTCGGCCAGCGGCCCGCCCTTGTGCGGACAAAAACCATCGACAGCGAACACTTTGCCGCCGCGGCTCTGGAAGACAGCGATCGGCGTGTCGCCGACCTTGAACGCCCGGCCGAGGCCGAGCGGCAAGTCGTCGAGCGTACAGAGCGGGATGCGGGTGAGAGTCGCGGGCATGGGAGAGGTTCCTGTTAAACCATCGGGAGGGGAACAGTCTTCACGTCCTCGAACTGGCCGGCGAACGCGGGCTTGTCGCGCTCCAGCCACGGGTCGACGTAGGCGGCGGCCGTCTTCTCCACCTCGGCGTCCAGGCTGTCGCCGAGGCCGAGGGAATCGTTCACGATGATGTCCCGCAACTTCTCAATGCCGATGCGGGGGACGAAGTCGTAGGTCCGCTCGATCCACTTGGCGTTGTCGCGGTAGTAAATGAGGAACCGGCCGATCACGCGGATCGCCTCGTCCCGGGTCTTCACCCTGCAGAGCACGTCGGTCCGGCGGACGTGCGCCCCGGCCGCCCCGCCGACGAGAACTTCCCACTCGCCGCCTTCAGTCGCCACAACGCCGACATCTTTGACGGTGCTCTCGGCACAGTTCCGTGGGCAACCGCTGACGCCGAGCTTCACCTTCGCGGGAAACTCGAACCCCTGGTACTTCTTTTCCAAGGCGATGCCGAGGGCGGTGCTGTCGTTGGTGCCGTACCGGCAGAAATCGGTGCCGACGCACGTCTTCACGGTGCGGAGGGCCTTCGTGTAGGCGTAGCCGCTGGGCATCCCCAGGTCGGCCCACACCTTCGGCAGATCGTCCTTCTTGATGCCGAGGAGGTCGATCCGCTGGCCACCCGTCACCTTGACCATCCGCACGTTGTATTTCTTGGCGACCTCGCCGATCTTGATGAGGTCGTCGGCCGACGTGACGCCGCCGTACATCCGCGGGATGACGCTGAACGTGCCGTCGTTCTGAATGTTGGCATGAACACGGTCGTTGATGTACCGGGCGTCCCGCTCGTCGACGTACTCCGTGCCCCAGATGCTCTTGAGCATCGACGCGAGGCCGTTCTTGCTCCGCTCATCCTCGCCGGTGCCGAGTTCCCGCAGCACGGCCGACACGCTCTTCAGGCCGCGCGTCTTGACCTCGGACACGAGCGTCGGCTTGTCGAGTGGCACGGCCGCGACGTACCAGCTCTCGCTCGGGTCGGCCTTCACCTCGCCGTTGACGGCTTCAATCAGGCTCTTGACCATCTTCTTGCAACTGCCGCAGCCGGTGCCGGCCCGCGTCGCCTTCCCGACGGCCTGCACGGTCGTCTTGCCGGCCTTGATCGCCTGCACGATGGTGCCCTTGCACACGCCGTTGCAGTCGCAGATCTGCTTCGAATCCGGCATGTCCGCGAGGCTGAACTCCGAGCCTTGCGTCTTCGTGCCGGTGCCGAAGAACAGTTCCAGCCGCCGCGTCGGGACGGGCTTGTCCTGCATGAAGTATTCGACGAGTTGGTCGGCCGGTTCCAGGTCGCCGAGCATACAGGCCGCGGACAGTTTGCCGTCGCGGAGGATCGCCTTCCAGTACACCTGGCGGCCGGGTTCAGCGAACGTCACGACCTCGTCGGTCGGCTTCAGGTCGGCGATGCGGCCCATGCTGGCGAGTTCGACGCCCATCACCTTCAGCTTCGTCGCGAGCTTCGAGCCGAGGTAGCGGGCGTCCGGGTTCGTGCCGGTCAGCCGTCCGGCGAGGGCCTTCGTCTGCTCCCAGAGCGGGGCGACCAAGCCGTACACCATGCCGCGGTGTTGCACGCACTCGCCGACGCCGAAGATGCTCGGATCGCTGGTCTGCAAGGTGTCATCGACCAGGATCGCCCGGTCGCACGCCAGGCCAAATTCCTGGGCGAGTTCCTTGTTCGGCCGGATGCCGGCCGAGATCACGACCATGTCGGCGGGGATCTCGGTGCCGTCGCCGAACTTCACGCCGGTGACGCGCGTGTGGCCGAGCAGTTCCTTCGTACTCGTCGAGACGAGCGGCTTGATGCCCATCGTTTCGATCGTCTGCTGAAGGACTTTGCCGCCGGCCTCGTCGAGTTGCACGCTCATTAGCCACGGGGCCATCTCGACGACCGTGACCGAGACGTTGTGCGTCATCAGGCCCTTCGCCGCTTCCAGGCCGAGCAGCCCGCCGCCGATGACGACGGCGTTCTTGCACCCCTTCGCGTACTCGGCGATGTTGCGGCAGTCGTCGATGGTGCGGAAGACGAACACGCCGTGCAGCGTCGTCCCCGGGATCGGCGGCACGAACGGCCGGCTGCCGGTCGCGAAGATGAGGATATCGTAGCTCTCCTCGATCCCCTCCGCGTAGACGACCTGCTGCTCGCGGTCGATCTTGGTGACCCGCTTGCCGGCGTGGAGGGTGACGTGGTTGTCGTCGTACCACGCGAGCGGGTTGAGGAAGATTTCCTGCGCGTCCTGGCTGCCGTTGAGGACGTTCGAGAGCAGAATGCGGTTGTAGTTACCGTAGGGCTCGTCGCCGAACATCACGATATCGAAGTCGTGGTTCGGGTCGGCGGCGATGATGTCCTCGGCCATGCGGGCGCCGGCCATGCCGTTGCCGATGATGACGAGCTTCCGCCGGGTGACCGGCGAGTCCGCGATGGTGTTCAGTTGGATCACGAGAGGTTCCCGCTGAGAGGGGCGGTCACGAGCTTGGGAGAAGCCGGAGTGGCCGCCGTGGGTTCGGGTTCGGGTTTCGGGGCGTGGTCGTGGTGCAGTTCTTCGAGGAAGCCGACGAGTCGCTCGCGGAGGGCGTAGAACTCGTTGCTTTCGAGCAGTTCGCCCCGGCTCCGCGGCCGGGCGAACGGGACGGGCACGATGTCGCCGATCTTCGCCCGCGGGCCGTTGGTCATCATGACGACGCGGTCGGCCATGAAGATCGCCTCGTCGATGTCGTGCGTGACCATGACGGCCGTCATCCGCTCCTGCGTCCAGATGTCGAGCAACACCTGCTGCAACTCGATCCGCGTCAGCGAATCGAGCATCCCGAACGGCTCGTCGAGGAGCAACAGCTTCGGTTGCAGGGCGAAGGCGCGGGCGATGCCGACCCGCTGCCGCATGCCCTGCGACAGTTCGGCCGGCTTCTTGTGGACCGCGTCCTGCAAGCCGACGAGCGACAGGTACTTCATCGCGTGGTCGCGGCGTTCGGCCTTCTTCCAGTCGGGCTTGCCTTGATCGACGGACAGCATGACGTTCTCGAAGGCGGTCAGCCACGGCAGCAGGCACGGCGACTGGAACACGATGCCGCGGTCGAGGCCGGGGCCGGTCAGCGTGTTGCCGCCGAGCGTGATGACGCCCTCGGTCTGCGTGCTCAGCCCGGCGAGGATCATCAGCACCGTGGACTTGCCGCACCCGGAGTGGCCGATGAGGGTGATGAACTCGCCCTCGTCGACGTGCAGGTCGAAACCGTCCACGATCACGAGCCGGTCGCCCTTTCCGGTGGCCGGCGGATACGACTTGATGAGGCCGTTGATGCTCAGGTAATTCGAGGTCACGCACTCACCCCCACCGGGGTGCCGCCGAACGACGGCACCTTCGCCGGCACTTTGACCGGGTTCCGCTTGTCCGCGGCGCTGCCGAGGAGGAAGTCGTTCACGTCCTTCCGCAGCTTCTTGAACCGCGAGTCGTGGTTGATTTCCTTGCGGTCCCGCGGCCGTTCGATGTCCACAGTAAAGGACGGCCCGAGCGTCGCCCGCGGGCCGGCCGTCAGCGGGATGATGCGGTCAGCCACCAGGATCGCCTCGTCCACGTCGTTCGTAATCATCAAGATCGTGCGGTCGTCCTGCGATCGAATCTTCATCAGCTCGTCTTGCAGCGTCCCCCGGGTCAGGGCGTCGAGTGCCCCGAACGGTTCGTCGAGGAGCAGAATCCGCGGCTCGCACGCCAGGGCGCGGGCCACGCACACCCGCTGCCGCATGCCGCCGGACAACTGCGACGGCTTGCGGTCCATCGCGTGGCCGAGGCTGACCATCTTCAGGTAGTTCTCGGTGTGCTCCCGCCGCCACTTGTTGTCCCACTGCGGGAACACTTGGTCGACAGCCAACTTCACGTTCTCGAAGGCCGTCATCCACGGCAACAGCGAGTAGTTCTGGAACACGAGCATCCGGTCGGGGCCGGGCCCGGTGATCGTCTCGCCTTCGAGTTGCACGGTGCCGCTGTCGGGCGTGGCCAGTCCGGCGACCATGTTCATGAGCGTCGTCTTGCCGGCTCCCGAGAAGCCGACGACGGCCACGAACTCGCCGCGTTCCATCGACAGCCAGGCGTCGTGCAGGACTTCGGTTCGGCCGCCGCTCGCGGAGCGGAAACCCTTCGACACGCCGTTCAGGTTGAGGTAACTCATGGGATGAATCCGCCGCTAGGGGAGGTTAGATCGTCTTGAACCGTCGTTCGACCACGTTCATGATGCGGTCGAGGATGAACCCGACGACGCCGATGATGATGATGCAGAAGATGATCGGGGCGTAGTGCCCGGCCAGATACTCTTGATTGAGGAACGAGCCGATACCGGGGTTGCCGGTGAGCATTTCGGCAGCCACGATGACCAGCCACGCGATTCCGAGGCTGAGGCGGAAGCCGGTGAACATGTACGGCAGCACGGCCGGCAGCATCACCTTCCACAGCGTTTGGAAGGCGGACAGTTTCAGCACCTTTGCGACGTTCAGGTAGTCCTGCGGGATGGCCCGCACGCCGACGGCCGTGTTCAGCACGGTCGGCCACATCGCACAGACGGTGATCGTGAACAGGGCGGCGTACTCCAGCGCGTCCTGCTTGAACGTGGTGAACAAGGCCGCGCCGAGCGGGAACCACGCGAGCGGCGACACCGGCCGCAGGATTTGGAAGAGCAGGTCGAAGCACTTGAAGAACCACGGCGACATGCCGAGGAGGAACCCCGTCGGCACACCGATGAGGACGGCCAGGAAGAAGCCCTTCGCCACGCGGACGAGCGAGTACCGGGTGAAGTTGAGTACGCCCTGGTCGAGTTCGGAACGCTTGGCGAACGGCTCCAACACGTACACCTTGCACTCTTCCCACGTCGCCAACGGCGTCGGTACCTTCGGCGTGATGGTCTTGCTGAGGCCGTACCAGACGAGCATGGCGCAGGCGATGCCGACCATCGGCAGAACCAGCCAGTCGAACGGAAAGAGCTTCTTCATCGCGGGTCACTCGGGGATGTCGCGGGGATGGTTCCGGTCGGGCTTCTCAGCCCTTCATGGCGTGAACGGCGAAGCTCTTGGCGTACTTCTCGCAGTCGCCCTTCGGGTCGAACGTCGAGCCGTCGAACAGCTTGAACGGCGTTTCGTCGAGTTTGCCGCCGGTCGCGCCGAGTTCCTTCATCGCCGCCTCGTAGATGTCCGGCCGCATGACCTCTTTCGCCACGCCCTCATAGTCGGGCGCGCCGTCGGTGAAGCCCCAACGGCGGAGTTGCGTCAGCCACCACTTGCAGTAGGCCGGCTGCGGGTAGTTGCAGTTGCGGCTGTTGAAGATCATGTAGTTCGGGTCGTTCGCCTTCCGGCCGTCGCCGTAGTCGTACTCGCCCTTCAACCGGCCGAGGATTTGCTCCGGCTTGCAGTTGATGTACCCGGTCGCCGACACGATCTTCACCAACTCGTCGCGGTTGCCCAGGTCGTCCAGCCAGACGCTCGCCTCGTGCAGGGCCTTGATGGCGTTCTTCACCGTCGTCGGGTTCTTGTCGGCGAACTCCTTCGTGAAGGCACAGACCTTCTCCGGGTGGTCCTTCCAGATGTCCTGCGTGGTGATGGCCGTGTACCCGATGCCCTCTTCCACGGCGCGGGCGTTCCACGGCTCGCCGACGCAGAACCCGTCCATCTGGCCGAGCTTCATGTTCTCGACCATCTGCGGCGGGGGCACCGGGATGAGCGTGATGTCCGACTGCTCGCCCTTCGGGCCGCCGGGGTTGATGCCGCCGGCCGCCAGCCAGTACCGCATCCACATGGCGTGCGTGCCGGGCGGGAAGGTCATGGCGAACGTCATCGGCTTGCCGCCCGCCTTCGCGGCGTCGGCGATCGGCTTGAGCGCCTTCGGATCGGCCCCGACCTTGCCCTTGAGGTCCGCCTTCAGCGTGATCGCCTGGCCGTTACGATTGGCCAGCCAAGGAATGATCATCGCCACCTTTTCCGACCCGAGCAGGCCCATCGTGCTGGCGATCGGCATGCCGATGAGCATGTGCGTCATCTGGATCGACCCGGCCGCGAGGTTGTCCTGCACGGCCTTCCAGTTCGCCTGCTTCTTGATGACTGACTCGACGTTGTGCTTCTTGAAGAAGCCCTTCTCGTGGGCGATGACGAACGGCGAGCAGTCGGTGAGGGCGATGATGCCGATCTCGAGTTTGTTCGTCTCCCCGCCAGCCCCTCCGGCCCCGCCACCGCTGTCACCGCCACCACAGCCGACGAGGCCGCCGGCGGCGAGGGACGCGGCCCCCTTGAGGAAGGTGCGGCGGGTCGGGTTGGAAAAGAGGCCGGCCATCATCATCTCCTCGGGCGCGTCGGATGAAGGATGCGGAGCGTTAGTTCGACGTGTGAGCCAGTTCGGCCAGTTGCAACAGTCGGTCGCGGAAGCGGACGGCGGGGCCGATGACAATGATCGCAGGGGCTTGCACGCCGGCCGCGCGGGCGAGGCCGGCGATCGTGGCGAGTTCGCCGTCGATGGTCCGCATGCCCGGCAGGGTCGCGTTCTCGATGACGGCCGCCGGCGTGTCGCCCGGCATCCCGGCCGCGGCGAGCTTCGCGGTGATCCGCTCGACGTGCCGCAGGCCCATGTAAATCACGAGGTTGCTCAGGCCGGCGAGGGCGGCCCAGTCGAGCTTGCACTCGGCCGAATCCGGGTCGAAGTGGCCGGTCACGAAGGCGACGACCTGGCCCGCCTCGCGGTGCGTCAGCGGGATGTTAGCGGCCGCACACGCGCCCAGGGCGGTGGTCACCCCGGGGACGATTTCGAAGGGGATGCCCTGCTCAGCGAGGTACTCCGCTTCCTCGCCGCCGCGGCCGAAGACGCACGGATCGCCGCACTTCAAGCGGACGACGCTACGGCCCTCACGGGCGTGGCGGGCGAGCAGTTCGTGGATCGTTTCTTGTCGCGTGGAGCCGACGCAGTACCCACGCTTGCCGACGAAGACGCGCTCGGCGGCGGGCGAAATTTCCGCCAGAAGTTCAGCGTGAATGAGGGCGTCGTGGGCAACGACGTCGGCGGATTGAAGGAGCTTGAGGCCGCGGACGGTAATCAGGTCGGCTGATCCGGGGCCGGCCCCGACGAGGTAAACAGTTCCGGGTCGGGCGGATGGTTCCAATCGGGAAAGCATTGTCAAGGAATCCTGCCTGAGCGACATCGCGGCCATCAGGGAGTTGATGGAGCGTCGTGCTGGCAGCCCAAAATGCACACAGCAAGCCAAACTTTCGGACGCGAAGGTCGGCTTTCGCAAAGTGCCTGGATTTTCAGCAGATTATTGCGATATTCGTCCGAGAAAATTGTGAGCCGAGGGGGGCCTGGCCTCATGACCGCGATGCAATTGCGAGCGAAGTAGGCTGGGACTGCAAGAAAGGAGGGCAGGCGGTCCGTGAGAGGGTGAAGGCGTGAAGAGATGAAGGAGTGAGAAGAGAGGTCTTCCGCCTTTTCACCCCTTCACAATGTTACCGCCGCACCCGACACCGCCATGCCACCAACAGCCCCACCGCGATCAGCCCCCAGCACACGGCCGGCGGCCAATCACCGATCTGGGCGTAGTAACTCGGCCGCGGGTCGAGGAGAATGCGATCTGTCGCCGGGCCGACATAGTGCAGGCTCTGCTTCACACTGTCGTGCGGGAGGTGCTGGATAATACCGTCCGAGTTGATGAACCCCGAGATACCCATGTTCACGGCCCGCACCACGGTGCGGCGGGCTTCCACCGCCCGGAACTTGCACACCGCGAGGTGCTGTTCGTGTTCCTCCGAGCCGCGGAACCAGCCGTCGTTGGAGATGTTCACAAGGAAGTCCACCGGCCGGTCGTCGCCGTCCGGGAGGTTGAACTGCCGGGCGAGGTCGGGTTCGCTGTCCTCGTAGCAGATGAGGACGCCGAAGGTGTACTG
Source organism: Limnoglobus roseus (assembly GCF_008254045.1). Classification (GTDB taxonomy): domain Bacteria; phylum Planctomycetota; class Planctomycetia; order Gemmatales; family Gemmataceae; genus Limnoglobus; species Limnoglobus roseus. Next base: position 438,835 of record NZ_CP042425.1, read on the forward strand.
CACGTCGCCGACCATGAACGCGAACCGTGTCTGCTTCTCGCCGGGCTTACAGGAATAGTCGCCCTTGTACGGCGTAAAGTTTTGCAGCCACGGGAAGGTGCCCTTCAGCGGCACGTACTCGCCGAACGGCACGAGGTGCATCTTGTCGTACCGGCCGTTGAACGTGCCGTCCGGGCCGAGCAAGATCGCGGAGTTGTACCGCCACGCCGTGGTGCCGTCCCACTCGTCGAGGCCGGTGCCGACGAGGACGTTCGTCTTCCAGCGGTCGAAGGCGTGCTTCTCCAGCACGGCGTTGTCCTTCAATCCTTCCCGAATTCCCTCCGGCAGCGGCCCGGCGAGCGGCTGTTTGACGGCGGTGTAGTCGTAGGGGTAGCACGTCTCCGGCCACACCACGAGGTCGGCCCGCTTGCTGGCGTTGATGCACAGGCGGTCGTATTCCGCGAACAGCTTGGCCTGTTCGCCCATCTTCACGTCCTGGGCGAAGTCGGCCTGAATCGCCGAGACGATCGGCCCCTTCTGGAACTCCCCGTGCGTGAGGCGGAACATGCCGTAGCCGTACACCACCACGAAGGCGAGCACCGCCAGCGCCGCCGCCCACATCTCGCGGAAGAAGCCGATCGCGTGTTCGGGTTGCCACTTCAAGAGTTGGCGGGTCGCAGGGAAGCGGATCAGCCACTCGGCGACGGTACCGTTGGCGACGGCCAGCATGAACGTGATGAGCCAGACGCCACCGAGGTCCGCGACCTGAATCATCGCCGGGTAGTCGTGCTGCGTGTGGCCGAGGTAGTACCACGCGAAGCCGATCAATTGGTGCAGGCCGAGCGGTTTGAGGAACGTGAAGCCGACGGGGAAGTGCGCCCGCACGTACTCGAGCGCGACCCACACGACGGCCGCCGTCAGGCCGAGCGGCGGCTTGCCGAGGCGATCCAACCGGCGGATGAGGAGGAGGCCTATCGGGAAGTAGGCCGCGGACGTGAGGGCGAGGCCGATCCACGCCGCGTACATCGCCGGGTGGGCCACGCGAATCCACTGGAGGGCCGGCAGGAAGAACGCGAGTCCGCCGGCGTAGGCGGCCAGATATCGGCGGCGGGCGCTGACGCCCTCGGCCCGCACGAGTGTGAGGAACGGGCCGAGGGCAACGTAGCCGAGGAAGCCGAAGTTGCACGGGTAGAACGCGAGCCAGAGCAGGAGGCCGGAGAGGATCGCGGGGGCGAAGACACGGGGCTGAGTCACGGGGCGTCCTTCGAGGTCGGCCGGCCCGCGTGCGGCGAGCGCCTTCCCGATGTTATAGGACCCACCCCGGCCTTCCCCGCGGCTGATCGTCGAACGACCCCGCTCACCGGCCCGGCCCGCATCCGCGACCTACACACTTGCAGAACCAATCTACGCGGCCGGGTCCGGTGCAGCGACTGGTACGGCGTCTAGGTCGGGGACCGGGAGCAGCCTACCGCACTGGTGCTTGCACGCCCGACACAGCCATACCGGGTCGTCGCCACTGACATCGCACCCGCCGAGGACCACCCGGCCAGCATCGAGGTCGGCGGTCAACTCCGGAGTGAACCGGGGAAGCCCGTACCCGATCCGCGCGACCTCCGCGGACCCACAGGATGGGCACCGCTGGGCGGCGACCAGGGCCAGGAACGCTGCCCGACGCTCGGCTTCGCGAGTGGCGACGGCCTCGCGCCGCTCGGCGTGGCGTTGCTCGCTTCGCCCGCTTACCCACTCGCAAGCCCTCTTCCGCCGAACTTGTAATTCTCTCACACGTTGTTGGAGTATACTTACGCTCGAAACGGCCTGTCCAACATTTTCGCCCCCGCATTCGGGGCCGTTCTTGCCATCGCCCGGCCGTACTTACATGCCGATGGACGCGCCGTGCGACATAACGCGATTACGCCCGCGCCGCGCGACATAACACGTCCCTCGCTCGTAGGTAGTTGCAGTGCGGATCGTGAAATTCCAGAACCCGCCGACGGCACGAGATGGCGAGAAACCCACCGCGCCTTTAACCCTGCCGAGTAAGATGGTATCTTCCCCGTGTGTATCCCACGAACACCCGCCGCGGCCCTTCCCTCGAGCGTGCCATGCGACTGATTGCAATCCTCCTTTTCGCCACCGCGTCGCCCGCCGTGTGGGCCGGGTCGTCCAACTCGCTGCTCGACGTGTCCGCCGACGGCAAGCGGTTGCTCGTCGCCAACACCGACAGCGGCACCGTGACCGTCGTGAACCTGACCGACCGCAGCGTGCAGTGCGAACTGCCGGCCGGCGACCACCCCGAAGGCACCGCGTGGGCCGGCACCGTCGGCCTCATCACCGTCTACGGCGACGACCGCGTGCTTTTCCTCGACGCCGACGCGAAGGCGATCACGCACATCCTTCCCGTGGACGACGAGCCTTACGGCATCGTGACCACCAAGGACGGCAAGACGGCGTTCGTCTCGCACGACTACCCCGGCAGCATCAGCGTCATCGACGTGTCCGCCCGGAAGGTAGCCCGCACGTTCAAGGTGGGCGAGGGCTGCCGCGGGTTGGCCCTGTCGAACGACGAGAAGACGCTCTACGTCAGCGAGTTCTTCACCGCGAAACTGCTGGCCGTGGACGTGGCGACCGGCAAAGTCACCGACCGCTGGGCCGGGTACGAGTCCGACAACCTCGCCCGGCACGTGGTCCTGCACCCGACGCGGCCGAAGGCGTACCTGTCGCACCTCCGCAGCAACGTGACGTTCTTCAGCGCCCGCAGTTCGATCTTCCCCGAAATGTCGATTTGCGACCTGTGGGAGAAGCCCGCCGCCGAGAAACGCCGCCGGACGATCGCCCTCGACACCTTCAACGGCGTTCGGGTGATGGCCAACCCGTGGGAGTCGGCCTTCTCGCTCGACGGCAAGAAGTTCTACACGATCTACGCCGGGACCAACGACGCGAACGTCTGCGGCGTGATCGACGACGACTACCACGAGATCAAGCCGCTGTCGATCGTGCCCCTCGGCAAGAACCCGCGGGCCATCCGCGTGAACCCGACCAACGGCGAGGTGTACGTGTACAACGCGCTCGACTACGAGGTGACGGTCCACGACGGCAACCTCCGCAAACAGGCCGGCGTGAAGGTGTGCACGCCGGCACACACGGCCGAATGGCGCCGCGGCAAGGAACTGTTCGTGACGGCGAAGCCGCCGATGGGGCGAACGGGGTGGGTGTCGTGTTCGTCGTGCCACCCGGACGGCCTGACCGACGCCCGCGTGTGGCAGAACCCGGAGGGCCACCGCCGCACGCCGCACCTGTTCGGCCTGGCCCACACGCACCCGCTGCACTGGTCGGCCGACCGCGACGAGGTGCAGGACTTCGAGTACACCGTCCGCGGCAAACTGATGCAGGGCCGCGGCCTGACGAACTTAAAGATGAAGCCGCGCGAGTCGTTCACGGAGTTCGCGGAACTGGACCAGCACACGGCGGACGCGACGCCGGACCTGGACGCGCTGGCCCTGTACACGAACGCCTTCCCGTTCCGCCTCTCGCCGCACGCCGCCGGCCCCGGCAAGCTGACCCCGGAGGCCGAGCGCGGCAAGGCCCTCTTCTTCAGCAAAGAGACGAACTGTGCGAGTTGCCACACCGGCCCGTACCTGACGGACAGTTCGCTGAAGAAGCCGTTCATCCGACACGACGTGGGGACGGGCGACCACGCGGCCGAGAAGATCGGCCCGATGTACGACACGCCGACGCTGCTAGGGGTCTACCGGCAAGGTCCTTACCTGCACGACGGCCGGGCCGTGACGTTGAAGGACGTGCTAACAACGTGCAACCCGTCGGACAAGCACGGCCGAACGAGCCAATTGAAGCCGACGGAGGTGGACGACGTGGTGTCGTTCTTGAAATCGCTGCCGTATGAACTGCCGCCGGACGAAACACCGAACAGCGTGAAACACCGGTATACGCCGATGTTCCCCCGGCCGACGGTATCCGATCGCCGGTGAACCTGTCCGTCGGGGGGGGCGGGAGCTATACTGTAGAAACGCCCGTGGAGAGGTGGCAGAGCGGTTGATCGCGACAGTCTCGAAAACTGTTTTACCCGAAAGGGTAACGAGGGTTCGAATCCCTCCCTCTCCGTTAATTAATGCACATCAGAATCACCTCAAAAACTAGGCATTCCTTCCGACGCCGTCTCGGGGTGCCTGGAAGTCCGCCAGAACCCCGCTTTGGGGACAAACTGGGAACAACACTGACTTCACACTGGGGTTACGTCTCTGGTCTGCGCCGAAGAATTCGACGAGGACAGCCGACCGATGGCATCGCTCGAACGACGGGGCAATCGTTTCCGGGAGTTGCATCGTGGACAAAGGCCACCGGCCGCGTGGATCGGCTCGCGGCTTGATGTCTGTCAGCGCATCCCGCCGCGGCGGATGAGGAGGCGCTCTTCTTCACGGCGGTCCAATTCCTGGTAACGTAGCTCGTGTTTCCGAGAGTCGTCCCGACGGCCGACGGCCAAGAGCGACTGGGCTAATTGAAAGTGGGCCGTGCGGTTGTCCGGGTCGAGGGTCACGATCCGATCCAGCACGGCGATGGCGTCGGCCGTGCGCTGGCGGAGTAGGGCAAGCGACGCGAGTTCCTGCAACGCGAACACGGAGAACGGTTCGAGTTGGCTGGCGCGCTGCAACAGATTCTCGGCCTTGTCGAGATCGTTCTTTTCGATCGCGCACTTGCCCAGGCCGATCAACGGGTCGGCCGCGGCCGGGTGGACATCTCGGCACACGATGAGGTGCGTCTCCGCTTCGGCCATCTGCGCGTCGCCGAGGAGGCTATTCGCCAAGAACAAGCGGGCCGAATAGTTGGCCGGTTCCGCCTGGACGACGGGCCGCAAGTCCTGGATCGCCGCCTCGTAGTCGCCCGCCTTCATGCGGGCCTCGCCGCGCGCGTACCGCCACTCCAGGCGGTTCGGGTCGAGGGCCACCAACTGACTCAGCACCTTCTCCGCCTCGACCGTGCGGCCCTTGGTTGCGTAGGCCTTGCCGACCGCGAGCAGCACCTCGGCGTCGGTCGGGTTGTCCCGCACCACCCGCTGGAACATGCCCTCGACCTGGGGGGGCCAGTCGCCGGTGGTGAGCAGCAGGACGGCCTCCTTGCGGCCGTCGTTCTCGGGTACGCCGAGGCGGCCGGCTTGACCCAGGGCCAGTTGCGCCTCGGGATAGTTTCCCCGGAGGCGGAGAATCCGCGCCAGCCGCAGTGCCGCCGGGCCGTCGTTCGGAGCGCGGGCGAACGCCTCCCGGGCCTGGGCTTCCGCTTGGCTCAGATCGTCCGCGCTGGGAGCGGACGACGGCGGCGCAGGCGGCGGGGCGGGCCGGCCGATGAGGAAGCCGAGGCCGACCACCGCGGCGACGCCCGCCAACAAGATGAGGCTTACACGAGGGGTCACGGCCGCACCTCCGGAGTTGCCTCGCGCTTCTTCAGGCGGGCGGTCTCAATTTCGCGGTACCGCGATTCGTGAACCGCGGCTTGCTTCTCGTCCCCGACGGCCGTCAGCAGTTTCGCAAGGCGGGCGTAGATCTCGGCCCGCTCGGGGTCCACTTTCACCGCCCGCTCCAGATACGGAATCGCGGCGGACAGGTCCCCGCGCTGCTCGGCGACCTGGGCCATCGCCAGGAGCGTCTCGGCGTGCGTGGGCCGTTGTCGGAGGATGTCTTGATACGCTTCTTCGGCTTCATCCAGGCGGTTGAGGTAACTGGCCGTTCGCCCGACGCCGAACGTCGCCAGGGGGGAGGAGGGAGCGTCCTTCCGGGCGGCGAGAAACAACTCGTGCGCCCGACCGAACTCGCCCTGGTCCAACAAGCACATCGCAAGGTCCAGGCGGGCGGCCGGGTGAGCGAGACTGTCCGGCCCGCCGGCGAACGCGGCTTCGAGGCTCGCCCGTGCTTCCGCCAGGTGCCGCGTCTGCAGCAGGCACTTTCCCCGAAGGTGGTGTGCGAACAGGTTCGCCGGATCGCGGGTCAGCACGCGATCGACCAGTTCCAGCGTCCGAGCTTCTCGCCCCGCTTGCAGCTCACACCCGGCGAGCGCGAGGCTCAGGTCAGCGTCGTCGGGATTGGATTCCCACGCCCTCGCCACGTCCGCTCGCGCCGATCGCGGGTCCACCGCGGCGAGGGTTAACAGCCGCTCGCGGTCGAGCAACGCCCCCGACCAGCCGAGTTGTTTGGCCCGACCGAGGGCCGTGACCACGTCCTGCGGTTTCCCGGCCAGTCGGGCTTGCCGGGCTTGTAAATATGGGACTTCCGCCTGATCCGGGTTGTCGCTGGCCAGTTGATCGAGGAGGGGCGAAGCGGCCCGCGTCCCAATTTTGTCCCGCGCGTCCGCCAGCCACGTGTCGAATCGGCCCGCCCGCAACCACAGGACGACCCCCGCGGCCAGCACGAGCAGAATCCCGCTACCCGCCACCCATTTCTTCACGGCTCGCTCCGACAAACTCAGGGCCGTCGTTCGGCGGCCGCGGTGCCTTCGGTCAGACGGTAACTGTGGTCGCCCGCCAGGGCCTCGAACTGCTGGACCAACCCGGAGGGCCAACGAATCTCGATGCGATCGACCCGTTCCGCCGGCCCGAGGCCGACGAGCAACCGCGGGTCGTGGGCCGAGAGGTAACTCCCACCCGCCTCCCGGTGGCGGACGATGGTTCGGCCTCCCACTTGGAACGTAACCTTAGCGCCGACCGCGTCGCGGTTGCTCTTGGTCCCGACCAGTTCCAACCGAATCCAGTGGTTCGGCGTCTGCCCCTCGTTGTGCAGGAGAACGGCCTTCCCGCCGCTGTCCGCCAGGTACAGGTCGACGCGGCCGTCGTTGTCGTAGTCGGCCAGGGCCAGCCCTCGCCCGACGTAGTTCTTTTGAAACGCCACGCCGGCTTGTCGGGAGAAGTCGCGGAAGCGGCCGCGACCGTCGTTGACGAACAGGAGCGGCGGCTGGCGGAAGGTATTGTTCGGGTTCCCGTCGCGGTCGATGTGGGCCATGACATGGCCGTTCGCGACCACCAGGTCGAGGTTGCCGTCGCGGTCCACGTCCAGGGCACAGGTGCCGAAGCCGAGGCGGTGCCAACTCGGAGGCCCGAGTCCGGAACCGTTGGTCGCGTCGATGAAGCGGAGCTTGCCCAGGTTGCGGAAGAAGCTGTTGGCCTCTTGCGCGAACGCCGTCGAGTACAGGTCCGGGCGGCCGTCGCCGTCGAGGTCGCCGGCGGCGACGCCCATGTACGCTTGCGGGTTGCCCACGCCGTTCACCAGGCAGCCGCACGCGGGGCCGAGCGATTCGAACTTCCCCTGGCCGAGGTTGCGGAACAGGAAGTTGGGCACCCCGTCGTTGGCAACGAAAATGTCAATCCGCCCGTCGTCGTCGAGGTCGAGCGCGACCACGCCGAGGCTCTTCGCGTTCGGCGCGTTCACGCCGGCCTCTTTCGTGGCGTCCGCGAACGTCCCATCGCCGCGGTTGCGGTACAGCACGCACACCGTGCCCGCGAACCGGAGCGGCGGGCAGGGCGTGTGCTTCTGGGTGGCGGCTTGCACGCAGTCCGGGTACTTCGCCAGGTCGATGCGGACGTAACTGCACACGAACAGGTCGAGGAGGCCGTCGTTGTCGTAGTCGAGAAACGCCGCACTCGTGCTCCAGTTCGGCCGGTCCGCCCAGTCGGGGTGCGTGGCCATCCCAGCTCGCGCGGTCACGTTCTCGAACTTCCGACCGCCCTTTCCGTCGGGCACGTTGTGGTAAAGGACGTTCGGCTTGCCGTAACAGGTGACGAAGAGGTCGGGGAATCCGTCGTTGTCGAAATCGCCCACCGCCGCGCCTTGGCCGCAGCCGACGTGGGCGACCTGGGCGGAGGCAGTCGTATCCTGAAAGCGGCCGTTGCCGAGGTTGCGATAGAGCTTCGACGCGGCGGCCGTTCCCGCGGCGGGGTATGGGGGGACGAAGGGGTGCCCTTGAACCAGAAACAGGTCGAGTAGGCCGTCCTGATCGTAATCCAGCCAGGCCGCCCCCGACCCGGTGGAGTCCATCAGGTACTCCATATCGGTCCGGCCGTCCACGTGCTGAAAGTCGATCCCGGCCGCGGCCGTCGTGTCCACGAAATTGAGAACCACCCCGGCCGGAAGCGTCGGGGTCGGAGTCGAAGACGGAGCGGCCGAACTGTCTTCGGGCGGCGTTTGAGGCGGCGAAGCCGTCGGCGCGGGCGGCTTCGCCAGCGCCCACCACACGACCGCACCGGCAACGATCACAACAGCCGCAATTCCAACGTATCGCATACGCCCCGGCCTTTAAGGCTGTGCCATTTTAGCAGGTTCTGGTTGAGGGGATGGCACACCTTCCAGCAGCCGATACCCGCGGTCCACGGCGAGCGGGCCGAACCGCTGAACGGTTCGGGCGGCGTTCGGCCAGCGAACCGAGACCTCGTCGATTTGCACCGCCGGTCCCACGCCGACGACCAACCGCCGGTCTTGAGCCGAGTAGTAACTCCCCCCGCCCTTGAGGTGGCGAACCAGGGTGCGATCGCCCACTTTCACCGAGACCGTGGCCCCGACCGCGTCCCGGTTCGACCCGGCCGGGTCGCGGTGGCTGGACCCTTCCAATTCCAGGCGCACCCAGTGGTGGGGCGTCGCCGTGACGTTCCGCAGCATCGCGGGTGGGCCGCCCACGTGCGTGACGGCAACGTCCACTCGGCCGTCGTTGTCGTAGTCGGCGACGGCCACGCCCCGCGCGGTGTGGGGCGATTGAAAGTACGGCCCGGCCGTGGCGGACACTTCTCGGAAGCGGCCGTGCCCGTCGCCGGTGAACGCCTGGGCCAACTGCGCGTACCGTTGGGGCCGACCGTCGCTCGTCGCCTGGAGTTCGTCGGCGTTTCGATGGGTGTGCCCGTTGGCGACGACGAGATCGAGGTTTCCGTCCAGGTCCGCGTCGAACAGACCCGTGCCCCAGCCGACCTTGTCGCGACTCGCCGCGAACATCCCGGCGGACTCGCTGACGTCGGTGAAAAACCCGCGACCACGATTCCGGTAAAGGACCGTGCTTTCCATCAGGTACGTGGTCACGAACAGGTCGGGCAGCCCGTGGCCGGTCAGGTCGCCGACCTCGACACCCATGCTGCCCATCGGGCGGCCGTGGACCGTGGCTGCCGTGCCGCTGCGAAGGGCTACCGACCGGAATTTCCCGCCGCCGAGATTCTGGTAGTGGTGATTCAGGACGGTATCGTTGCCCACGAAAATGTCGGCCTTGCCGTCGTCGTCCAGGTCGAAGATTACGACCCCGAGTGCCTTCCCGCCCGGTTCCAGGCCGGCCGCGGCCGACACGTCGGTGAACTTGCCGTTGCCGTCGTTGCGGAACAGGTAGCTCCGCAGCCCCTCGAACCGTTGCGGGCCGCAGACGGTTCGCACGGGGCCGGCTTTCCCCTTCTCGATGCACTCCGGGTACGCCTTTCGGTCCATTGCCACGTACCGGCACACGAAGAGGTCGAGACGGCCGGTACCGTGAAGGTCGCCGAACGCGCACCCGCTACACCACCCGTCGAGGGCCAACCCCGATTCCCGGGTCACGTCTCGGAACCGCCGCGCCTCGCCGCCGGGTTCGTTGTGAAAGAGTTGCCCCCCATCGACGTTTGAGATGAAGAGATCGGGGAAGCCGTCGTTGTCGTAATCGCCGACGGCCACCCCCTGGCCATAACCCGCGGTCAACAACCCCACGCGGTCCGTAACGTCGGCAAAGCGACCGCTACCCAGGTTGCGGTAGAGTCGGCTGGCCGGCTCTTTCGCGGTGGTTTTTTCTCCGCCCGTGCCGCTCTGAACGAACAAGAGGTCGACGAGGCCATCGCGATCGTAATCCAACCAGGCGACGCCAGCCCCCATGACTTCGGGAAGGAACTGCATCGAGGTCGCCCCGTCTTGGTGGCGAAAGTCGATGCCGGAGGCGGCGATGATGTCCTCGAACCGAACGGCGCTGGCCAGTCCGGGCGTGTCAGGCGAGATGATAGGATCTGGAGCAGAACGGCTTGGAAGAAGGAACCACGCGGTTCCAATTGCCACAGCCGTTCCTGCGAAGACGACGATCAGAATGGACCGTGTGCGCATCGGGAGGGAGAACCAGCGGCGCTGTTATTTCTTCGGAGGCGTCGGGGCCGAACTGGCGGCGGTCCGAATGGCGAGGTCGAGGGTCGAACTCCCCGAAGCAATGTCGTGCTCCTTGCTGTTGCCCTCGTCGTTCGGCATCACCTCAACGGTGGTATCCTTCGCCTTCTCCTTGACCGCGTCCCCCATCGAGCTGGCAACCGGCGCGCTCGAGAGTGCCGAGGACACCAGGACTTTGCACTTCCCGGGCGGTACCTTTGTGACCTTGTATTTGCCCCCGGAAATTGTTCCCCCAACGGGGTTCCCCTTCCCATCGGCCGGCATGAAATTGATTTGACCCTTTTCGAGTGGTTGGTTATTGAAGGTGACCGTTCCGCTCACGGAACTACCACCATCGCCGCAGCCAGATGACAGAAGGGCGATACTGAGAATTACCCCCGCTAAGGAAATGCGACGGGACATAAGAATTCTCTTGTGGAGAGGAGGATATTCTCGGTATCCTAACAAATAGGGCAAGTAACTGCAACAATAAAGTACTCGTCAATCCTTGTTGCTGCTACGATATTTGTTGTGAGGTGGGTGGTTCGACTTATCATTTTCTGGAATTTCTGTAGCGGGTGAGTACTCTCACCCTCTTTCTCTCCTCCATAGTGGGGCTCCCATGCCAAACCCTATTCTCTCCCGACGCCGTCAGGCAAAGCCGCTCGCCGGCTTTACGCTAATCGAATTGTTGGTTGTTATCGCCATCATTGCGATCCTAATCGGTCTGCTCTTGCCCGCGGTCCAGAAGGTGCGGGAGGCCGCCGCCCGGGCGAAGTGTACCAATAACCTCAAGCAGTTGGGAATTGGTCTTCACGCAGCCCATGACCAATCCGGCAAGTTGCCACCCGGCCGAAAAGAAGACACATTCAACTCGTTCACCTGGTCGCTGTTTTCGCTACCGTTCATCGAGCAGTCTGCCAAGTTCACGGGCTACCCAGGCATTAATGACACGACCACGTCGCCCATTCCCAACAATCAGACCATGGCTCCGGCCGCGACCCAGGCGGCTTTAGAAGCCTCCGTGTCCAGCTGGATGTGTCCGAGCGACAGCTATCCCGCAATCGGAGAATCCGGTGGCGGCTGGGCACGAGCCCGCGGTAATTACGCCGGGTGTGTCGGAGCTGGCAGCATGTTCGGTGCGCAGTTGACGATCGGCGGGACTGCGTTAACGCCGTTCGGACCGGGAACATTTTACGTCAGCGCCGGGCAGAACTATAAGAATGCACGCCGTCAAAGTTTCACCGACATTTCCGACGGCACCAGTAACACGATCATGCTAGCCGAGCGGCTCTCGACGACGGTGACCGGCTGGGGTGGCCTTCCCGGCGACATCACCCTCGGCAACATGGGCGGGGGGCTGTTCTCGACGGCTCTCGGGCCGAACAGTACCGTCGCGGACCTGCTGCGCGGTAACTCGGACGGCGACGCCGGCGCGTGTCCCTCGCAACACGCCGACAGCTTGTACAAGCCCGGCTGCACTTGGACTGGCTCGACTCAGGCGAACGCCTACGCTTCCGCCTACAGCAAGCACACCGGCGGCGTGAACGTCGGCATGGCGGACGGTTCGGTCCGATTCATCCGGGACACGATCAACGTCACGACGTGGCGAGCAATGGGTACCTTCGCGGGTGGGGAAGTTATTGCCAACGACCAATAAGTAGGCATCGCTGAACGTTGGTCACAAGCCCGAGGCGGGTGAATCCGAAGATGCGATGCATCTTCGGATTCACCCGCCTCGGCTTTTCGCGGAACTCCGATGGAGTCGCTTATTCTCTCCTGAACAGCCACCCAGAACCGTTCTCCCAAATACATCTCAACGGTCGAGACGGACGGCTCCCGGTGAATCTTGGCTGAGGCGGTAGGTGGCACGCCCCGAAATGTTCTGCCATTCCTGTGTGTTGACATCACGACCCGGCCACCGAACGGCGACGCGATCGACGTCGGCCGTCGGACCGAGGCCGAAGTACACGGCCGATTCACATTGGCTCAGGTAGCCGTGAGAGGGCGTCACGTACCGGCGTTGCACCGTGCCGCCAGCAAAGACCGTGACCTCCGCTCCGATCGCGTCGCGGTTCGTTCGCCCGTCGCCGACTAGCACCAACCGCACCCAGCCGTTGTCGTCCGGCGTTTCATTGCGGAACAAGCGGGCACGCCCCCCGTTCTCGGTCACCACGAGGTCGAGCTTCCCGTCGCCATCGTAGTCGAGGTACGCGCAGCCCCTTCCCACCATCGGCGGGAAGAGGTCGCCGCCTGTGGCGTTCTTTAGGGGGACGAACGTCTCGCGCGGCCGGCCGGTGTTCCAAAAGAGTTGGCCGGGTTGCGCGTGCGTCTGACCGGGTTGGGCCATCCCGATGTCCGGTTCGAGGTGGCCGTTGGCGGTGAACAGGTCCAGCCGCCCGTCGCGGTCGAAGTCGAAGAACACGGCCCCGAATTTCATCGGCCGCTGACTCGGATGGCCCAAGCCGGCTTCCGCCGCAACGTCGGTAAAGAGAATCGGGTTCGGCTTCCGAAGGCGGAACAGCGAGTTCGGCTCGTGGGTGAAGTTCGCGACCACGACCGTGAGTGCCCCCGGTGCGATCTCGCCCGCGTCGATACCCATGCCCCCGCGCGGGCGGCCGTCGGCGTAGGCAAGGCCAGCGAAGAGCCCCGCCTCTTGAAACACCCGGCCGCCGGTCGGGCCGGCTTGGTTATGGAAGAAGAAGTTTCGGACCGTGTCGTTCGCGACGATCACGTCCGGCCAGCCGTCACCGTCGGGATCGCACACGACCACGCCGAGTGCCTTCCCAACCGGGCGGGCGGGGTTGCCCGGTTCGGTGACGAGGACGCCGGCGGTGGCGGACACGTCTTCGAACCGCGTGCCGTCCACGTTGTGCAAGAGTTGGCACTGCGCACCGGGGAACTGTTGCGGCGGCACGTACGCCCTCCTCCCGCCGGGCAGCACGGCCGCGACGCCCAAATCGTGGGCCGGCGACCACGTCACGTAGTGGCACACGAAGAGGTCGAGCCGACCGTCGCCGTCGTAGTCCAGCCACGCGGCCGAGGAGGGGAACGAAATCGGGTCCGCACGGCGGGCGAAGGCGACCGCCGACTCGTTCGGCCACTTCGACTCGTCCAAGCCCGCCGGCACGGTCACGTCTTCGAATCGCGTGCCGCCCACGTTGCGGAAGAGGCGGCTTCCGCCGATCGCCGTGATGAAAACGTCCGGCCACCCGTCGTTGTCGTAGTCCGCGACGGCCACACCCATGCCGTAGAGCGGGATGTCCAAGCCGCTCGCGGCGGTCACGTCTTCGAACGTACCATCGCCGCGGTTGCGGTACAGGGCTTGCGTCGCCCGGCCAAAGGCCGAGTTCGTGTCGCCCGGCCAAAGGCGACCGTTAACGAAGAACAGGTCCGGCCTTCCGTCGCGGTCGAAGTCGAGGACCGCGACGCCGGCCCCCATCGTTTCGGGCAAGAGTTTCTGACCCGCCCCACTGACGTGCCGGAAGCGAATCCCCGCACGGTCCGTGACATCGACGAACTTCGCATCAACGGGCGTGCCTTCCGGCGGCACAGAAGGCGGCCGAAGGGCGAATCCCACGGCGACGGCGAGTGCGATGAGGAGGGCGGACCCGAGGAGCCAGCGCGGGAGGCGGGATCGACGCTCGCGGGCGGGGTGGGAGGCCATGCCGAATACGTTATCGCGCGGCCGCGGAGTTGCCGAGCGCCTTGCCCCGGCCACTATACTGGCCTTGCCCCACCCCCCGCGTCAAACGCCGAGGCCCGACCCATGCACCGCGCGATCCCGCTCTCGCGGGTGATCGACCTGACCGATCCCGCCCGGAGCCGGCCGTACAACATGACCGCCGAAGAAGCCCGCGCGGTGGTCGCCACCGGTGACGCCGCGGCCGTCGGCCGCATCGACGGCGAATTCGCCCTCGTCGCCCAACAGGGGAAAACGATTTACCTCGCCCGCACCATCGGCCGGCTGTTGCGTTACTTCATCGCGAAGTGGACCGACGGGCCGATCCTGATCGTCGCCGACCGCATCGACGCCATCCGCGGCCAACTCGAAGCCCTCGACCTCGCGGACCAGTTCCACCCGTCGTACACCCGCATGGTGCCGGCCCACCACGTCACGCGGATCGAACTCGTCGGCTGCCCCGACCCGAACCCCACCTACGCGCGATTCTTCGTCCCGACGCGCAACTCGCAACCCGCCGACCCAGCCGCCATCGGCGAACGGTACGTCGGTGCCGCGTTCAACGAGATTGTGCGGTGGCTCGACCGCGTGCCGAGTGGCGAGCCGCTCGGCGTCTGCTTCTCCGGCGGCATCGACAGTGGAGCGGTGTTCCTGCTGACGTACCACGCCCTGCTCCGTCGCGGCGACAGCCCGGCCCGGCTCAAGGCGTTCACGCTCGCCGTGGACGGCGGCGGCCCGGATGTGGAGCAGGCCCGCGCGTTCCTCGCCCGCCTCGGGTTGGAGTTATTCCTGGAACCGATCCCCGTGCCGGCTGCGGGCGTGAAGATCGAAGACGCGATCCGGGTGATCGAGGACTACAAGCCGCTCGACGTACAGTCCGCCGCGATGGCTCTGGCCCTGTGCCACGGCGTGCGGGTGCGGTACCCGGAATGGAAGTACCTGCTCGACGGCGACGGCGGCGACGAGAATTTGAAGGACTACCCGATCGAGGACAACCCGGAGCTGACCATCCGCAGCGTGCTGAACAACCTGATGCTGTACCAGGAGGGGTGGGGCGTCGGGGCCATCAAGCACTCGCTGACGTACTCCGGCGGGCAGAGCCGCGGGTACGCCCGCACCTACGCCCCGCTCGCGGCGACCGGCTTCACGGGGCTAAGCCCGTTCGTCTGCCCGCCGGTGATCGCCGTGGCCGAGGGGATACCGTTCATCGAACTGACCGGTTGGGATCACGACCGGCTGTACGCACTGAAGGGCGAGGTGGTCGCGGCCGGCGTGAAGGCCGTGACCGGCCTCGACATGCCGGTCTTCCCGAAGCGGCGGTTCCAACACGGGGCAGCGAACCGCCCCGGCGAGTTGTTCCCGACGCACCCGGCCGCGTACCGCCGGATTTACCAGAGGGTGTATGACGCCGGTGCCGCTGCTGTCGGATGACGCCATCCTCGCCCGCCGGCCGGCCCGCAACGTCGTGTCCGCGGACCGGCCGTACGCCTGGCTCGTCGAGCCGGAAGCCGCGGCCGGCGATCGCGTGGTGGACGTGGCGACGGTGTTCCTGACCAACCGCGAGTGCCCGTTCCGCTGCGTCATGTGCGACCTGTGGAAGAACACGCTGACCGCGTCCGTCGCGCCGGGGCAGATTCCCGAACAGATTCGCTGGGCACTGGAACAACTCCCGCCGGCACGACACCTGAAGCTGTACAACGCCGGCAGTTTCTTCGACGCGAAGGCGATCCCCCCGGTGGACGACGCCGAGATCGCGCGACTGGCCCAACCGTTCGAGCGGGTGATCGTCGAGTGCCACCCGAAGCTCGTCGGCCGCCGGTGCTTCGAGTTTCGCGAACGGCTGACTGGCGAGTTGGAAGTCGCGATGGGGCTGGAGACGGTCCACCCGGACGTGCTGCCGCGACTGAACAAGCAGATGACGCTCGACGACTTCGCCCGAGCCGCGCGCGACCTTCGCGCCGCGGGGATCGGGGTGCGGGCATTCATCCTGGTGCGGCCGCCGTTCCTCACCAACACCGAAGGGCTAGTCTGGGCGAAGCGGTCGCTCGACTTCGCGTTCGCGCACGGCGTCGAGTGTTGCAGCCTGATCCCCACCCGCGACGGCAACGGCACGATGGAAGAACTCGCGCACGCCGGCCACTTCGCCCCGCCGTCGCTCGACGCGCTGGAAGCGGCGATGGAGTACGGGCTGTCGCTGCGAGCCGGGCGGGTGTTCGCGGACCTGTGGGGCATCGGCCAGCGCGCACCCGGTGATGCGAACCGCGTGTCCCGGCTCGCCCGGATGAACCTCTCGCAGAGGGCCGAGCCGTGACGCGGTTCGACTGCGACCTGGTCGTCCTCGGCTCCGGCTTCGGCGGGACGCTACTGGCCACCATCGCCCGGAAACTCGGATACTCAGTCGTCCTCCTCGAACGCGACCGCCACCCGCGGTTCGCCATCGGCGAGTCCTCGACGCCGCTCTCCAACTACAAGCTCGCACAACTCGCGGATCACATCGGCCTCGACTGGCTCCGCCCGTTCGCCCGGTACGGCACCTGGACGGCGACCCACCCCGAGATCACCCGCGGGCTGAAGCGGGGGTTCAGTTTCTTTCGCCATGAGCGAAGCCGTCCGTTCGCCCCGCGGAACGATGGCAGCAACGCCCTGCTGGTGGCGGCCAGCCCCAACGACCTCGATTCCGACACGCACTGGCTGCGGTCGGAGTTCGATGCGCACGTCGTCGCCAAGGCCGTCGAATCGGGCGTGCCGTACCTCGACGAGTGCGAAGCCGGGCAAATCCGGCACGACGCCCGCGGGTGGGAGTTGCACGGCACGCGGCCCGACGGCGAGGTTCGCGTTCACGCCAAGTTACTCGTAGACGCTACGGGCACCGGGCGAGTGCTGGCCGACGCGCTGGCAATTCCGTCGGTCGATCCGGCCGACCTGCGGGTGCGGTCGCGGGCGATCTACTCGCACTTCACCGGCGTCGCCCGGTGGCAGGACTTGCTCGAAAACGAGTGCGGCCCCGCGGCCACGGCCGCTCACCCGTACCGGTGCGACGACGCGGCACTCCATCAAATCATCGACGGCGGGTGGATGTGGATACTCCGCTTCGACAACGGCATCACGAGTGTCGGGTTCTCGCTCGACCCTAATGTCCACCCCCTCCGGCCGGACGAGACGGCGGACGAGGAGTGGCGACGCCTACTGGCCGCGTACCCGTCGCTCGCGCGGCAGTTCGCGCGGGCGGAACCGGTCCGGCCGTTCGTTCGCACCGGGCGGTTGCAGCGGCGGTTCGCTCAGGCCGCCGGGCCGGACTGGGCGATGCTGCCGCACACCGCCGGGTTCCTCGACGCCTGGCTCAGCCCTGGTATCGCACAGACGTTGTTCGCGGTGAACCGCCTCGGCCGCGTCTTGGCCGATGAACGAACCGACCGCGGTCGCGAACGCCGCTTCCTGGAGTATGACCAGACCGTGCGGCGAGAACTCGCGTGGGTGGACGAGATCACCGGGACGTGCTTCGATTGCTTCGACCGCTTCCCGGTTCTCGCGACGGTGGCGATGGTCTACTTCGTGGCCGCAATCTACTGTGAGGAACGCGAACGGACTGGTGAAGCCGGGGCCGACGCCGCGTTCTTACTCGCTGACCACCCGGAGTTCCGCGAAATCGCCGACCGAATCTTTCGGACGGCCCGCCGCGTCCCGGTCCGCGACGCCGCAGCGTTTATGGGCGACGTGCGGAAACAGATCTCGCCGTACAACCTCGCCGGACTGTGCGACCCGGCGCGATACAACATGTACCCGTTCGTCGCGGGCGGTTTCGCCCCGCCGGGCGGGTGAGGCTCGCGTTCCCTCTCCCTCGGTCGCGTCATGCTCTCCGTCGTCCGCCGAAACAAATCCGTTGCCATCGCCGCCGCGGTCCTCGCCCTGGTCGCGGCCGGCGCGGTCGTTTATTTCGTGACAAACCGCCGCCCGCCCGCCTTGCCCGGGCCGGGTGACCCCACTTACGAACAGTACGTGGACGCCTTCGAACTCGGCGGCGCGGCCCTCGACGTGGAAGTCGTGGACGTGGCCGAGCAGAACCTCAACCGCGCGATCGACCTCATTCCCCAGGAGCCGGCCGCGTGGGTGAACCGCGCACTGCTCGACCTCCGAACGGGGCGGCGGCCGGAAGCCGAGCGAGACTTGACACAGGCAGAGAAGCTGGCCCCGGGCAACGTCGCGGTGGTGAAACTGCGTGCCTTCTATGAGGAGAACCGCGGGCGGTTCTCCGAGGCGGCGGAGGGCCTGCGCAAAGTCGTCGGGGACGAGCCGGGCGACGTCGAAACGGCGTACTTCTACGCCCAGCTGATTAAGCGGGAGCAGAAGCCGGGCAGCGACGCCGAATACCAGAAGGTAATTGAACTGATTCTGACCGTCCGCCCCGACAACCGGCACCTGCTCATCGAGCGGTTGCTCGCCGCGGTCCGACGGTCCGACGGTGCGGCCGTGACCGACTCGCTGGCGCGGTTGCGGGCGCAAGCCCCGACCTGGACCAACCAGGGCGAGCAAACCCGGGCCGCGTTCGCGGACTTGGAGAAGGCGGCCGCCGGACCGCCCGGCGAGGCGGTGCTGGACGCCGCCATCCCCTTTACGAACCTGTACCGTGCCCAGCCGGACTACGCCGTCAGTGCCGACGAAGTGTCGGCCCGCGGCTACCGCGGCCGGCCGATGAGAACCTTCCTCAAGCTCGCACAGCCGCGGCCGACCCCGGCCCCGCCGGACCTGGATATCGCCTTCCGCCCCGAGCCAGTGGCCGACGCACCCGTGGGCAAGTGGGACATTGTTCTTCCGGTCTGGCCGAACGGCACTGGGAACCCCATCGTGTTCCTGGCGAACGCTACGGAAATCCGCCGCGTGGGAAGTTCGGCCGTACTGCCGTCCCGGCCGCTCGCGCTGGACGGGCTTGTGCCGCTCGACTGGAACAACGACTTCCGGGTCGATCTGCTGGTGGCCGGACCGGGCGGCCTGTTGTTCTACGAGCAGGGGCCGGACGGGACCTTCCTTGACACGACCGCGAAGACCAAGTTACCGCCCGAAGTGGTCACGGGCGACTACGCCGCGGTCCTCGCAGCCGACGTGGACCTGGACGGCGACCTGGACATTCTCCTTGCGCGGCGGACCGGGCCGCCGCTGCTGTTGCGGAACAACTTCGACGGCACGTTCGCGGCCCAGCCAATCTTCCCCGAAGCCCGCGACGTGCGGGCGTTCGCCTGGGCCGACCTCGACGCCGACGGTGCCCCCGACGCCGTGGTCCTGGACGCGCAGGGGAAGCTGGCCGCCTTCGCCAACGAGCGGTCCGGGCAGTTCCGGCCGTGGCCGACGCCGCTCCCGGACGGCCGGTTCCTGGCCGTGACGGTTTCGGACGCGAATGATGACGGCGTTCTAACCCTCGTCGCCCTCCGGGCCGACGGCGCGATCCTCCGCATCGGCGACCAGAAGAAGCGCAGCGGTTGGGGCGTCGCGGAACTCGGTCGGTGGGAAGTCCCACCCGACACGGCCCCGGGGTCGGTCCGGCTGTTGATCGGCGATCTCGATAACAACGGCGTCGCCGACCTGATCGTGTCCGGCCCAACCAGCGGGGCGGCGTGGCTGGGGTCCGGTGGCGGAGCGTTCGTGAGATTGCCGGCCGCGGTGCCGCCGCGCGTGGCGGCGGCCGTGAACTTCGACGGCCGTGGGCGGATCGACTTATTCGCGCTCGACGCCGACGGCCGGCCGGTCCGCTTCCGCAACGCGGGGCCGAAGAACTACCACTGGCAAACGGTGCGATTCCGGGCCGCGCAAGGCGAGGTCACGGGCGACAACCGCATCAACTCCTTCGGCATCGGCGGGGAGATCGAGTTCCGCACCGGCACGCACGTCGTGAAAGCCCCGGTCGTCGGCCCGGTCGTCCACCTCGGCCTCGGTGAGCGGTCGCGGTGCGACATCCTGCGAATCGTCTGGCCGAACGGCAGTTCGCAGACGGAGTTCGGCCGGCCGATCGACCAGACCGTCGTGGCCGAGCAGCGACTAAAGGGATCGTGCCCGTTCCTGTTCGCCTGGAACGGCGAGCGGTTCGCCTTCGTCACCGACTTCATGTGGAGCACGCCGCTCGGCATGTACATCAACGCCCAGGACCAGGGCGGATTCCTTCAGACAACCGAATGGGTCAAGGTCTGCGGCGACCAACTCGTGCCGAAGGACGGGCAGTACGAGGTTCGCGTGAACGCGAACCTGTGGGAGACGCACTACTTCGACCACCTGGCGCTGAAGGTCGTCGATCACCCGGCCGACACGGAACTGTTCGCAGACGAGCGGTTCATGCTGGTGCCGTCGAAGCCGAGGTACCACCTGACGGGGCCGACGCGGCCGGTGGCCCGCGCGCTCGAGCACCGCGGCGCGGACGTGACGGAGATCGTCCGCGCGATCGACAGCAAATACCTGGACCACGCTGGCCGCGGTCGGTATCAGGGCATCACGACCGACCACTGGGTCGAAGTCGATCTGGGCGACGACGCCCCGCGGACCGGCCCGGTGTACCTGATCGCCCGCGGCTGGGTGCATCCAACCGACAGTTCGGTGAACTACGCCATCGAACAAGGAGAACATACTCGCCCGCGGGCGCTGTCGCTGGAGGTGCCGGACGGCAAGGGTGGGTGGAAGGTGGTGGACGGCAAAGTCGGCTTCCCCGCGGGGAAGCACAAGACGGTCACGCTCCGCCTTGATGGGCTAGACGGGCCGGGCGTCGCGCGGCGGGTCCGGCTTCGCACGAACATGGAAATCTACTGGGACGCGATCCACTACGCCGTCGGCCGCGACGAGGCCCCGCGGACCGAAACGGAACTCGCCCCGGCCGTCGCGGACCTGCACTTTCGTGGTATCGTGGCGATGTCGCAGGCCGACCCGAGTTCGCCGGAACTGCCGGACTACGACCGCGTCGTGCAGACCGGTCAGCCGTGGCGGGACTTGATCGGCCATCACACCCGCTTCGGCGACGTCCGCGAACTGGTGGCGAAGGTGGACGATCGGTACGCGATCCTGACGGCCGGCGACGAGATCACCCTGCGGTTCGCCGTGCCGCCGCCCCCGCCACCGGGGTGGACGCGGGACTTCCTCTGGGCCAGCGACGGGTGGGTGAAGGACGGCGATCTGAACACGCGGTTCGGTAAGACCGTACTACCCTTGCCGGCCCACGACATGCCGAACTACGTTATCCCGCCGACGCGGCTGGAAGACGACCCGGTGTACCGCCGACACAAGAAGGACTGGGACGTGTTCCACACGCGGTACGTGACGCCGGCCGTCTACGAGCGCGGCCTTCGGGCCTTCCGGCCACGGGAGAAGTCACCATGACACGCGCCGTCAAGCAGATTTTCGTCACCGCCGTCTTCCTCGGCCTGCTGGCGCTGGCGGTCGTCCTCGACCGGGCCGACCGGCCGGCTACGGGGAACCTCGCGACGGGGGAATCGCTCCAGCGATACGGCTTCCACCTCACCGAGTCGGCCGCGGCGTGCGGCCTCGACTTCCGCCACGGCTCGCCGACCCTGGACGCGAAGCTCGCCCACATCATGCCCGTGGTAGCCGCGATGGGGGCCGGCGTGTCGGTCGTCGATTTCGACGGCGACGGGTTGCTCGACCTGTACGCCGTCACCAGCAAGGAGGGGGAGCGGAACCGCCTCTACCGCAACCGCGGCGACGGCACCTTCGAGGACGTGGCCGCCGCGACGGGCGTCGCCGACCTGAACCGCCCCGGCACCGGCGTCTGCATGGGTGCGATCTGGGCCGACTACGACAACGACGGCTTCCCCGACTTGTTCGTCTACAAGTGGGGCAAGCCCGAACTCTTCCACAACAACAGAGGCCAGGGCTTCGACCGCGTCACCGACAAGGCGAACCTCCCGCCGTGGGTGAACGCGAACTCGGCCTGCTGGCTCGACTACGACCGCGACGGTCGCCTCGACCTGTTCGTCGCCGGGTACTGGCCGGAAGCGCTCGACCTGTGGCACCTGCCCTCGGCGCAGGTAATGCCCGAGTCGTTCGAGTTCGCCGAGAACGGCGGCCGCAAGTACTTGCTCCGTAACCGCGGCGACGGCACGTTCGAGAACGTGACCGAGCGCGTCGGCATTACAAGCACCCGGTGGACGCTCGGCGTGGTGGCCGCCGACCTGTGCGGGACCGGGTACCCCGACCTCGTCCTCGCGAACGACTACGGCGTCTCCGAGTTCTACGCCAACAAGGGCGGGGAGCGGTTCGAGGCCGTCGGCGAGGAAGTCGGCATCGGCGTGACGCCCAAGAGCGGCATGAACGCGAGCCTCGGCGACGTTCACAACCGCGGCCAACTCGCGATCTACGTTTCCAACATCACCGAGGGCGGCAACCTCGTGCAGGGGAAC
Organism: Limnoglobus roseus; assembly: GCF_008254045.1. Taxonomy (GTDB): domain Bacteria; phylum Planctomycetota; class Planctomycetia; order Gemmatales; family Gemmataceae; genus Limnoglobus; species Limnoglobus roseus. The sequence continues at coordinate 461,016 of NZ_CP042425.1, forward strand.
AACCTCTGGGTGCCGACCGGCAAGACCCGCAACGGCTACCCCCGCTACGCGAACCAGGCCGGCACGCTGAACGTCGAGCGCGGCGGGTGGAGTTGGGGGGCCAAGTTCGGCGACTTGAACAACGACGGCCGGCTCGACCTGTACGTCACCAACGGCTACATCTCGGCGGCGAAGAACAAGAGCTACTGGTACGACTACGGCAAGATCGCGGGCGGCGTGAACAAGGTGATCCGCGACGCCGCGTTCTGGCCGCCGATCGGCGACCAGAGCCTCGCGGGCTACCAGCAGAAGTGCCTGTGCCTCAACACCGGCCGGGACTTCACCGACGTGGCCGCCGCGGTCGGCGTGGAGGACACGTTCGACGGCCGGGCCGTCGCCCTCGCCGACCTGTTCAACCGCGGCGTGCTGGACGTGGTCGTCGCCAACCAGAACGGGCCGCTGCTGCTGTACAAGAACACCGTCGCCCCGGGCCGCGACTGGGTGCAGTTCGAACTGACCGGCGGCGCCCGGCCGGACCGCGAGCCGGGGTGGAGCAACCGCAGCGCCGTCGGCGCGCAGGTCCGGCTAACATGGCGGCAAGGCACCAACGGCCCGCCGCAGGAACAACTCCAGGTGGTGACGGCCGGCGACGGGTACGCCTCGCAGGGTATGTTCCGCCTCCACTTTGGGCTAGGGTCGCAGGCCCGCGTGGAGAAGGCGGTCATCACCTGGCCGTCCGGCCGCACGCAGACGGTCGCCGCCCCCGCGACCGGCACCCTTCACCGCGTCGAGGAACCCGGCCCATGAGCCTTCAACCGTCCGACACTGTTTCCCGCCCGCGGTTTGATTTGCTGGTCCGGACGGCCCTGACCGCGGCCATTATCGGCGGCTTCTACGCGCTGCGGGGGGCACTCGTTCAGGCGTTCGCCGGGACGCTCGACCCCGCGACGATTCGCGTGGCCGCCACCATCGTCGTCCTCGCCTCGCTCTTGGGCGTGTGGTGGCCGAAGGTTCGCCGCGACGCGCGGTTCCACGCCCCGTTCCTCATCACCGTGATCCTCGCCCTCAGCGACGCCTCGTTCGGCATCCTGGAGAACCACCCCGCCCCGCCGTGGCTCGCGGCCCTCACCGGCGGGTGGGTGCTGGAATACTCGCCGACGTTCGTGACGATGGCGATCACGGTCCTCACGGAACTCGCCGTCGGCCGGTTGGTCTGGGGCCAGTGGCCGCACCTCGCCAGCGCGTACATCTCCGGCATCAGCGTCGGCATCCTCATGAAGTCGTCGGCGTTCTGGCCGTTCGCTCTGTGCGGGATGGTGTCGATCCTGTCGAAGTACGTGCTGCGGGCTGGCGACCGGCACTTGTGGAACCCGACGAACTTCGGCATGACGGCCCTGCTGTTCCTCGCCCCGCAGCACGTCGCGAGCCTGAGCGTACAGGCTGGCAACAACGGCTGGGCCGTCGCGGTCATCTGGATGCTCGGCGGCCTCATCATGTACAAGCTCAAGCGGTTCCACATCCCGATGGCGTTCATCGCGGCGTTCGTCCCGCTGGCGTTCGTCCGCAGCCTCGTGACCGACCACCCCTGGCAGACGGAACTCGCCCCGCTCACGAGTCCGATGTTCCAACTCTACATCTTCTTCATGATTACCGACCCGAAGACGACGGTCCGCGGTCGGCGGAACCAGATGATCGTTGCGGTTCTAGTGGCCGTGGCCGAGACGGCGCTACGACTGGCGTTCAAAGACGTGCATTCGCTCTACCACGCGCTCTTCATCGTCGGCCCGGCCGCGACCGTCGTCGAGATCGTCGTCACCCGCGCGCGGGCGAAGGACCAACCGGCCACCGGGATGCGGGTACCGGCGGCCGTCGATTCGTCCCCGGTGGCGAGTTGACGCGCGGCAATTTCCTTGCCGCGGGCCGACCCGTTGCAGTAAACTCTTACTCATCCACGGTGTTGATCCACTCCCAACCGTGCCCATGTTCTGGCCCCTGCTCGAACTCGTTCGCCCCTGGCGTGCGGCCCTGTTGCTCGTTCTGCTGGCGTGCGCGTCGCCGGGGCGGGCGGCCGCGGAGTGCGGCAATTACGTCATCATTCTGAACGGCCCCGCCGCGGCCGCCCCGACCGCCACCCCCGACCACCCTGCCCCGCCGCTGCCCTGTTCCGGGCCGAACTGCTCGCGGAAGCCGGAACAGCATGCCCCGTTGCCGGTCCCAGTCGCTCCGACCGGCCCGCAGGGGAAGGATGTCACCCCGGCCGCAGGAACGGTCGAGCCGGCGCACCGGCCGGTGGTTCGCGCCGAATATTCCCTTTCCGCCCGGCCGATCCGCCGGGCCACAGCCATCTTCCACCCGCCGCAGTGCGGCTGATCGTCCCCGTCGTTACGTAACACCTCGTCACCCGCGCGGTTGTGCGCGCGTGCATTTCCATTCCGCCCGAGGTTCCCGCCATGGGACGATGGTTGTTCCTCGTTCCGCTCCTGTTCACCGCGGTCGCCGCCGCCGAAGCCCCCAAGCGACCGCCGGTGGTCCTGCCCCCGCTCGACGTGGCCAAGCTCACCGAGCCGCAGGAAGCCGCGCGGGCGGTGGCGCTGCTGGAAAAGCAGTTCCCGCAGCCGCGGCCGGAGGCGGTGCGGATGCTCCTCGCGATCCTGAAAGGCTCGGAGCTCGACGGCCCGGAGGGGTGGTTCGGGCCGGCCCAGACGCGGTACACCTGGGCGTGGCTCGCCGCGAAGCACGGCATCGACGCGAAAGGGGAGATCGCCCGCGACGCCTTCCGCGGCCCGGCGGCCGTGTTCGAGGCACTCGACCGCAACGGCGACGGGAAGGTCGCCGCCACCGACCTCGACTGGTCCGACAACAGCCCGTATGTGGCGCAAGCGAACCTGCTCAACCGCCTGTTCCGGCGGATGGACTCTAGTGGCGACGGGAAACTGACCCGCGAGGAACTGGACGACCTCTTCAAGCGGGTCGCCGACGGGAAGGATCACTTCACCGCGGACGACTTCCGCCGGGCCATGATCCCCCGCGGGTCGGCCGGCTTCTCGCCCGGCGACGCGCCGTCGCTGCCGGTCCTCGTTCGCGGTTTGTACACCGGCGAACTCGGGTCAATCCAGGAAGGGCCGGCCGTCGGCGAGGCCGCCCCGGACTTCACCCTGCCGGCAGCGGATGGCAAGCAAACCGTCCACCTCGCCCCGCTACTCGGCAAGAGACCGACGGTGCTCGTGTTCGGGAACTTCACATGCAGTCCGTTCCGCGGCTTGTTCCCGGACGTGGACGCGGCCTACGGCCGGTACAAGGACCGGGCCAACTTCGTCATGGTCTACGTCCGCGAGGCGCACCCAACCGACGGCTGGAAGATGGAGGCGAACGCCCGCGTCGGCGTGGCCGTGAAGCAGCCGACGACCGACGCCGAGCGGGCCGCCGTGTGCGGGCAGTTCCGCGCGAAACTCCGGCCCGGCATGACCGTGCTGGTCGACGGGGTGGCGGACGCCGTCGGCAACGCCTACAGCGCCATGCCGGCCCGCCTGTACGTGATCGACGCCGCCGGCAAGGTCGCGTACAAGAGCGGCCGCGGGCCGTTCGGGTTCAAGCCCGGCGAGATGGAACAGGCACTGGCGATGAGCCTACTCGAAGCGGCCCCGGCGAAAGACGCCAAGCCCTCGACCGGGCGATGACGCCCTCCGGTCCGGCCCGCGGCGTTCGCGAGTCGAACCGCCCGAAAAAATCCTTTCCCGAGGAGACCGTGCGATGGCAACCGACGACGTGATCGCGAACCAGAAGGCCATCCTGGGCAACCAGGAAAAGATCCTCGCCAACCAGGCGCGAATCGAGGGCAACCAGGCCGCCCTGGAAAAACTCCTGGCCAACCAGACGACCATCATGACGAACCAGGAGTCGATCCTCGCCAACCAGGCGAAGCTCGACATCATTCTGGACAACCAGGAAACGATCCTGGCGAACCAGGAAAAGATTCTCAAGAAGTGAACTCCTGGCGGCCGCCGACCGGAGGGCCGCCTTCTCCACCCCAACCGAGGCCCAAAATGACCATTCCGTACACCCGCCGCCGCGTCATCGCGCCCGCGGCCCTGCTCCTCCTGGCCGCCCTTGCCGTCCTCCCCGCCGGGTGCGGGAAGGACAAGCCGGCCGCGACCGCCGAGGCCGACCCCGGCAAGATCCGGGTCGCATACCTCGGCCTGACGTGCGAGGCCCCGATCTTCATGGCCCAGGAGAAGGGGCTGTTCGCCGAGCAAGGGATCGACGTTGAGATCGTGAAGACGGACTGGGACGGGCTGCGCGAAGGCCTCGCCAGCGGGCAGTTCCACGCCAACCACACGCTCGTCATGTACATCCTCAAGGGGGTCGAGAAGGGGAGCGACTTCAAGATCACCGCCGGCGTTCACACCGGCTGTCTGCGGGTGCAAGTTCCCGCGAACTCGCCGATCAAGACGGTCGCCGAGCTGAAGGGCAAGAAGATCGGCGTGCCGTCGAACGTCGGCAGCCCGCCGGCCATGTTCGCCAGCCGCACGTTCGCCGCCGTGGGCATCGACCCGTCGGTCGAGGCGAAGGAAGTGACGTGGGTGCCGATGGAGCCGAGCCTGCTCGGGGAGCGGTTGAAGCAGGGCGAGTTGGACGCGGTGGCGACCGCCGACCCGATCGGCACGATCCTCGAAGGGAACAAGGTGGTCAAGACCATCGCCGACCAAGCCAAGGATGCGCCGTACGCCGACGAGTTCTGCTGTGCCGTGGTCGTCAACGGCGAGTTCTCGCGGACGTACCCGGCGGCGGCGGCGAAGGTGACGAAGGCCATCCTGAAGGGGGCCAAGTGGGTGCAGGAGAACCCGAAGGCCGCGGCCGAGTTGGGCGTCGAGAAGAAGTACATCGCGGCCAAGCCCGAGATCAACACGCAGGCACTGATGCAACTGAAGTACGTGCCGGGCATCGCCCTGGGTAAGAAGAGCGTCGAGCGGGCGGCCGAGGACATGAAGAAGGCCAAACTGCTCGGCGCGTCCACCGACCCGACGGCCCTCGCGAAGCGAGCGTGGACCGACCTGCCGGGCCTGACCGACGAGTGGGTGGTCGCCGAACGGGTCGACGCGATCGACGGTGCCCGGCCGCCGCGGCTGACGGCTCAGGGGTTCGCCTCGCTGTTCGACAACACCAAGGGCAGTTGCCTGTGCTGCACGAAGTGCTGCATCGAGTAGGAAGTTGTTCGAAGTCCCCCGCCGCGGCATCGCTTGGCTTTGTTCCCTCCCCTTGCGGGGGAGGGAACAAAGCCGGCCGCCCGGTGAATCGTTAAGTCGCTACCCGCACCTGCCCGAGACCGCCCGATGACTGCGAACGTCGCCGACCCGTTGCCGAGAGCCGCCGCGCCGCCCGTGCGGCGGGGCGGCGTCCCCGCCCGGCCGGTCGTCGCCGTTCTCGCGCCCGTCGTCGCGGCGGCCGTGGCCTTGGCCGTTCACTTTGCCCTGCCCGACGGCCAACTCGCGCCGCTGTCGTGGCTGGATTCGCTCCCGTCGTGGCGGCACCCGTACCCCGTCGCGGTCGCCGCGGTGGCGGTCGGTGCGATCCTCGCGGCGGTGGGGCAGGCGGTCCTGCCGTCCCTCCGTTCGGCCGTGAGGCACGCCGCCCCGCTCGTTGCCGGGGCGGTCGGACTGGTGATCGCGTGGGAAGTCGTTACGACGAAACTGAACTGGCTGCACCAGCCCTTCTTCCCCGGCCCGGACGAGGTGTTCGGGGCGATGGTCGAGGACCGCGAAATTTTACTCGAAAGCGCCTGGCATTCGCTCTGGTTGCTCGCCGCCGGGTACGCGGTCGGGGTGACGGCGGGGCTGGTCACGGGCGTGGTTGTCGGCTGGTTCCCGCGGGTCCGGTACTGGGCCATGCCCGCACTCAAGTTCGTCGGGCCGATCCCGGCAACGGCGCTCATTCCACTGGTCATGACCCTCTGGAAGGACTCGTTCCCGTGCGCGGTCGCCCTGATCGGGTTCGCGGTCTGGTTCCCGATGACCATCCTCACGTCGTCGGGCATCGCCAACGTCCGCCTGGCGTACCTCGACGTCGCCCGTACACTCGGGGCGGGCCGCTTCTACCTGATCTTCCACGTCGCCATCCCGGCCGCCCTGCCGAACATCTTCATCGGCCTGTTCATGGGGCTGGGGGCGTCGTTCCTCACGCTCATCGTGGCCGAGACGGTCGGCGTGCAGGCCGGGCTGGGGTGGTACCTGCGGTGGCAGCAGGGGTACATGGAGTACGCCAAGGTGTACGCCACCCTGATCCTGAGTGCGGTGTTTTTCTCGACCCTGATGACCGTGTTGTTCAAGGTCCGCGACCGGGTGTTGAAGTGGCAGAAGGGGGTCATCAAGTGGTGAACAACCCGCGGGCGGCCGAAGGGGCCGTCCTCGTCGCCCGCAACGTGAGCAAGGCGTTCACGGCCGCCGACGGGTCGACCGTCGTCGCCCTTGAGCGGGTGTCGCTCGAAGTCGCGGCCGGCGAACTGGTGTCGCTGGTCGGGCCGAGCGGGTGCGGCAAGTCCACGCTCCTGCGGCTCGCCGCAGGCCTGGACCACCCGACGGCCGGCGAACTGACGGTTGGCAACGAACCGATCGCCGGCCCGAGCGCCGACCGCGGGCTGGTGTTCCAGGACCCGACCCTGTTCCCCTGGCTGACGGTCCGGCGGAACATCGAGGCCGGGCTGGCCGCCCGCGGGCAACTCCGCCGACGACGGCGCGAAGTGGACGAGTACCTCACGCTGGTCGGGCTGGACGGGTTCGCGGACGCCTACCCGCACCAATTGTCCGGCGGCATGGCCCAGCGGGCGGCCCTGGCCCGCGCCCTCGTCAACCACCCCGGCGTGCTGCTCCTCGACGAACCGCTCGGCGCGCTCGACCAGTTCACGCGGATGCGGATGCAGGACGAACTTCTGCGGATCTGGGCGGCCCGCGGGACGACGATGTTGCTGGTCACGCACGACATCGACGAGGCCCTCTACCTGAGCGACCGAATCGCGGTGATGAGTCCCCGCCCCGGCCGCATCGACCGCATCCTGGACGTGGCCCTCCCCCGCCCGCGACACCGCAACGACCGCCGGTTCCTCGACCTCCGCTCACGCCTGCTCGAAGCCTTCGACCTGACGTGCGTTGAGCCGGCCCCCGCGTCGCCACCGCATTGAGTATGAACCGGCGGCGAATCCATCACGTTGTTGGTGAACGCAGACCGCCGTTGGAAACCCGTGACATTCCCGCCATCGTTGTCGTCTCGAACACCAAACGACAGTGGGCTCGGCTCGCTACGACAGGTGATCCTGAACGCTAACGCGACGGGCGGGGCGGACCAGATTCAGTTCACCATCCCCGGTAACGGGGTACAGACCATTCGACCGATGTCCGCCGGGCGTGGGGTCGTTCATCGCGGCATCCGAGGGATGAATGTAGTGTGTCGCACGGTTGTCCGGACCGCCACTTCCCAACGCTGACCTTCCCGTCGCCATTTCAGGCGATATAGTAACTCTGGACGATTTTTCTCCCTCTGCACCCTCTGGTGACCGATCATGGCCGACGCACGCACTCCCGCCCCCACCGCCGAGAAGATGAACGGGGCCGACATCCTCGTTCAGAGCCTCATCCGGCACGGGGTCGAAGTCGTCTTCGCCTACCCCGGCGGCGCGTCGATGCCGATTCACCAGTCGCTCACCCGCGTGGCCGACAAGGTCCGCACCATCCTGCCGCGGCACGAGCAGGGCGGCGGGTTCATGGCCCACGGCTACGCCCGGACCACCGGTAAGGCCGGCGTCTGCTTCAGCACGTCCGGCCCCGGCGCGACGAACTTCGTCACGTGCATCGCCGACGCGAAGATGGACAGCGTGCCGATGATCGCCATCACCGGGCAGGTGTCCACCGCCGTCCTCGGCAACGACGCCTTTCAAGAAACGCCGATGGTGGAAATCTGCCGCGGCATCACCAAGCACCACTACCTCGTCACCCGCACCGAAGACATCACCCGCGTGATGGCGGAAGCGTTCCACATCGCCGAGACGGGCCGGCCGGGGCCGGTGCTGATCGACATGCCCAAGGACGTGCAGGTGAAGTCGATCGTGCCGAACTGGGACGTGCCACTGAACCTGCCCGGCTACAAGCCGACGCGACGGCCGAAGCGGGCGGAACTCGAACCGATCCTGCAAGCCATCCGCGCGAGCAAGAAGCCGGTCATCTACGCCGGCGGCGGCGTGACCCACAGCGGCGGGGCCGACGCCCTGACGAAGTTCGCGATCAGCACGGGCATTCCGGTCGCCCTGACGCTCCACGGCATCGGCAACTTCCCGGCCGACCACTACCTCTGCCTGCAAATGCTCGGCATGCACGGGACCGTGTACAGCAACTACGCCGTGAACGACGCGGACCTGTTGCTCGCGTTCGGCGTTCGGTTCGACGACCGCGTGACGGGCAAGCTGTCCGAGTTCGCCAAGCACGGCAAGATCGTCCACATCGACATCGACCAGAGCGAGATTCACAAGAACAAGCTCGCCCACATCCCGGTCCACGGCGACCTGCGGCTTGCGCTCGAAGACCTGAACGCGATGATGAAGGAGCCGGCTTACGTCGATCTGACGAGCGGCGGCCGGTACACCGACTGGCTGCGGCAAGTGGACGAGTGGCGGGAACAAGAGCCGATGAAGTTCACCGACGTCGGCGGCGGCCGGATGAACCAGCAGTTCGTCATCAAGCGGCTGCACGAGATCCTGAAGGAGCGGGGCCAACTCGACAAGACGATCCTCAGCACCGGCGTCGGCCAGCACCAGATGTTCGCGGCGCAATACTTCCCGTTCACGAAGCCCCGCAAGTGGGTGACGAGCGGTGGCCTCGGCACGATGGGCTTCGGCCTGCCGGCGGCGATGGGGGCACAGGTGGCGCACCCGGACAACCTGTGCATCGACATCGACGGCGACGGCAGCTTCCTGATGAACATTCAAGAACTGGCCTGCTGCTACACCGAGAAGATTCCGGCCAAGGTGCTGCTGCTGAATAACCAGCACCTTGGCATGGTGGTGCAGTGGGAAGACCGCTTCTTCGCCAGCAACCGCGGCCACACGTACCTCGGCGCGGGCAGCGATAACGACCCGTACCCGGACTTCGTGACGATCGCGAAGGGCTTCGGCGTCGGCGCGAAGACTATCAGTGAGAAGAAGGACCTGGACGCCGCCCTGATCGAGATGATCGAGTCGCCGGGCGCGTTCGTGTTGGACGTCCACGTGCCGCACCAAGAGCACGTGCTGCCGATGATCCCGAGCGGCGCGACCGTGAAGGACATCATCAAGGCGTAGGCCGCACCGGAATCGGGTGTGATGTTTTGCTTCACTCTCCCCCAGTCTTGGGGGAGAGTTTTTTTTCCGCCGCCGCCACGCCCCGTCAGCAGTTCGTCCCAGCCACCCCGTAACAGTGCTTGTCTCAACGTGCCGGGTGCCGCACGCCTTCAAATCGCGTTCGGATCGCGGCACCGATCCGCGCGAGCGGGAGAACCTCGACGGCCGCGTTCAACTGTCCCGCCGCCTTCGGCATCCCGTAGACGACGCAGGTAGCCTCGTCTTGGGCGATGGTGTGCCACCCGCCGTCGCGCAACTTGCGGAGGCCGCGGGCACCGTCGGCCCCCATCCCCGTTAGCAACACCGCCACGCCGTTCGGGCTTCCCACCGGGAGCAGGCTTTCGAAGAAAAGATCGACGCTCGGCCGGTACGGGGACGAATTTGGTTCGTCGGTATACTGGAACCGGCCCGCGCGGTCGAGGATAAGGTGGCGTTCCCCCCCTGCAACGGAAACCGTTCCGACCGCCGCCCGTGCCCCGTCCGGGCAGACCCCTACCGGCCGGCCGATGCGGGCTGACAGCCAACCCGCGAGCCCGGGGGTGAAGTCCGACCCGATGTGCTGCACGACGACGACGGCGGCCGGGACGTTCGGCCCGAGGTCGCTCAAGACTTGGGCGACGGCCGCGGGGCCGCCGGTCGACGCGCCGATCGCGATGAAGGGCAGTTGGCCCGCACTCGATGCGGTCGCCGCGGGTGGCGAGGAACCCATCACCTGCGGCACCGTGAAAGGAGACGCCGTCTTGGCGATGGTCGCCAGCCGGGCAAGCAGGGGGGCTTCGCCGCGAACGGTGCCGTCCGGGCCGAGCGTCGGCGTGTTGACGGCGTCGAGGCCGCCGGCCCCGAGGGCCTCGTAGACGCGCGTGAGGTTCGTCCCGATGCTCGACGTCACGATCAAGATCGGGCAGGGCGTCGCGGCCATGATTTGCCGCGTAGCCGCCGCCCCGTCCACGTGCGGCATGACCAGGTCCATCAGGATCGCGTCGGGCTTGTCCGCCGCCGCCTTCGCCACCGCTTGCGCGCCGTCGGCCGCCTCCCACGCCACCTGGTAGCCGGGCACGCTGCCGACCACGCGGCGGAGCACGGCCCGCGCGAGGGCGAGGTCGTCGACGATGGCGACACGGAGCGGGTTCATGGCTCTCCGATCTGGGCGATCACGGCCTCCACGAAGGTGTTGTCGTGGAAGCTCGCTTTCGTCAGGTAGTGGTTGGCCCCCGCCTCCAGCCCGAGCAGGCGGTCCGCGTCGCGGTCCTTGTACGACACGATGATCACCGGCAGTTCGCGGAGTTTGGCGTCTTCGCGGATGCGGCGGATCAGTTGCAGCCCGTTCATGCGCGGCATGTCCACGTCGCTCACGACGAGGTCGAAGCTCTCCAGTTGTAGACGCCGCCAGCCGTCCTGGCCGTCCACGGCCACTTCCACGTCGTAGCCCCGCGCCCGCAGAATTTGCTTCTGCACTTCGCGGACCGTGATCGAATCGTCGACCACCAGCACGCGCTTTTTCGTCGCCTCCGGGCGAACGCTCTCTTCAACCCGGCGGAGGGTGCCCGTCTGGATGAACTGGTCCATCGACCGGCACATCTCCTCCACGTCCACGATCAGGACCGGCGAGCCGTCGTCGAGGATGGCCGCGGAACTGACGTTCGGCACCTTCCCCAGTCGCGGGTCGAGCGGGCGGACGACGAGGTCCTGCTCGCCGCGGAAGTTGTCCACGATGAGGCCGTACAGTCCGCTCGTGTCGCTGATGAGCACCACCCAAATTTCGGCATCGACGACCGCGCCGGCCGGCAAGTCGAGGAGTTGTGAGGCTAGGACCAGCCCGACGCTCTGCCCGCCGACGGTGATGAACTGCCGGTGCTGGAGGGATTGCACGTCGCCCCGGGGGACCCGCAGCAGCCGGTCGATCCGCGTGTGCGGGAAGGCGTAGGGCTCGCCGGCGATCTGGACGAGGACGGCCCGCACCACGGAGAGCGTGAGCGGCAGCATCAGGTGGAACGACGTCCCGCGGCCGAGGACTGTCGTGATGTGGACCGACCCGCCGACCTTGCGGACGGTTTCGAGCACGACGTCCAACCCGACGCCGCGGCCCGAGACTTCGGTCAATTGCGTGGCCGTGGAGAAGCCGGGGAGGAAGAGGAACTCTAGCAACTCCGCTTCCGTCATCCGCTGCACCATCTCGGCCGGGGCGAGGCGGCGGTCGAGGATTTTTTTCCGCAATCGCTCGACGTTGATGCCGGCCCCGTCGTCACTGACCGTGATCGAGAGCATCCCGCCGCGGTGGCCGGATTCGAGCTTCATCACGCCCTCGGCCGGCTTGCCGCGGGCCGCACGGACCTCGGCCGGCTCGATGCCGTGATCGATCGCGTTGCGGAGCAGGTGCGTGAGCGGGGCTTCGAGCTTTTCCAGGATGTCGCGGTCCACCTCGGTCGCCTGCCCGACCACGTCGAGCCGGACCTGCTTGCCGAGCATTCGGGCCGTGTCTCGCACGAGGCGGGGGAAGCCGTGCAGGCCGTCGGCGAACGGCCGCATGCGGCTGACGATCACCTCCTGGTAGAGCCGGGAGTTCAAGTCCTCCGCCTGGCTCGCGTGGCTCTCGAACTCGCTGATGCGGTCGGCCAGCAGCTTTCGGCTGCGGGCGGCCAACTGGACCGCCTCCGCGACGGCCTTTGCACTCGCGTCCGTCCCCACGGTCTGGGTCAAGAGTTCGAGCCGGGCTGTGATGTGGTCCTGGAGTTTCTTGAGGCCGGTCAGGGCGGTGGCGAACGGCTGGAGCCAGCGGGCCTGGACTAGCGACTCCCCGGCCAGGCTCATCAGGCGGTTCAAACTCTGGGCCGTGACGCGGACGACGGCTTCGGTGGCCGGTGGACTCGCGGCCGGGGCCGCAATCTCGACGCGGGCCGGAACCTCCACGACCACCGGGGCGGCCGCGGGGGCAGGCGGCGTCTCGCCGCGGTTGATCGCGGCCACCACGTCCTTCAGCCGCGACACGTCCTCATGGTAGGCGGCCGCCCAGTGGCCGGGGTCTTCGTGGCCGAGGCCCGCGAGCCGATCGGTCGCCCGCAGGAGCGTATCGACCGAGGCGGGCACGATCGTGAGCGTTCCCGTCTGGGCCGCGGCGAAGCCGTCTTCCATGAGGTGGGCCAACTCGACGGCAGCGTCGAGGCCGACGATCCGGCACGCCCCCTTGAGCGAGTGAGCCGCCCGCATCAGCGGCTCGATCCGCTGCGGGTTGGCGGGGTCGCGCTCGAGGTCGAGCAGGCCCTCCGACAATCCCGCCGTGTGCGTGCGAATCTCCTCACGGAACAATTCGAGCATCGACGGGTCGATCGAGAAGCTGCGTTCCGTCGGCGCGGACACCGGCACCGCCGCCGGTGCGGGCGCCGCGCGAACGACGGGCGGCGGGGGCAGGGGAGCCGGCGGCGGGGTTGGCGTGGGCGGCGTTCGGCCATCGTTCAATTCGCGAATCTCCTCGGCGTGCTTTTCCGCCCAGGCGTTCGGGTCGTCGTGGTCGAGTTGCGACAACACCTCCACCATTCGGCGAAGGCGGTCGAAATCGGCCGCGGTCAACTTGGCCCGGCCGGACGCCGCGCCGGCGAGGGTCGCGTCGATCCGGGCCGCCAATTCCGCCGGAGCGGCGTAGCCGAGGATGCGGGCCGCGCCGCGGATCGTTCGCGCCGCCGCGGCCATGCCCGCGAGTGGTCCGGTGGCGTCGGGGGCGTGTTCGAGGTCGAGCCGCCCGCGCGTGAGCGTGGCGAGGCCGGCCCGGACTTCTGCCCGGAACAGGTCGAGCAACGGATCGACTTCGACTTCAAAATCGGTCATCGCAGTTTCGTCCGCAGGACCTCGAACAGTCGGCGTTCGTCGAGCACGCCCACGGCCAAATTCCGATGGTGGAACACGCCCCGCGACAGGTCGGCCGCCGCCCGCGAGACGGTGGCGGGCGACCGCCGCAACTCGCCCCGCGGCAGGCGGTGGACTTGATCGACCGCGTCCACGGGAAACACCCAGCGGTCCGCGTCGCGGCGCACGAGCAGCAACCGGCCGGTGGCGGGAGTGGTCGGACTTTCCGCCGGCGCGGTGATCCCGAGGACCTTCGCGAGGTGGACGCACAGGTGGAGTTCGCCGCGGACGTTCACCAGGCCCGCGAGAATCCCGGTGCGGTGCGGTACGCGGTGGACCGGCTTCGGGTTCGAGACTTCGACGAGTACGTGCACCGAGAGGGCGAGCCATTCGCCGCCGACGCGGAAGACCAGCACGCTCTCGCGATCGCCGCCCTCGTCCTCAACCGGCGCGGCCAGTCGCGCCGCCCACTCGTCCTGGTAGCCGACGGGGGCCGGCGCGTCCAGGAACCGGCGGCCGGCGGCCCCGAACACCGGGCAGTTCTGGCAGTGGACGTGCTGCACCAGTTCCGGGCACGACCGGTCGCCGCGGACGCCGATGCGGTTCCAACAGTCGGTCGGGGTGACGGGGAGTGCGGTCATGGGCGATCCCCCGCGGCGACCCGCGCGAGCCGGGCGCGGAAGGAATCCGCCTGCTCCAACCGGCCCGCTGCCTCGCTGAGCAGCATGGCGTGCGTCAGCGCCTCGGCGTGGTTCGGGTCGAGGTACAGTGCGCGGCGGAACGTGTCGGACGCCAGCCCCAACTCCCCGCGGGCCTGGTGCAGAACACCCAGGAGCAAGTAGGCGTCCACCGACGGTCCCGCGGTGCCGAGGACGCTCTGACATTCCGCGATTGCCTGGGCCAACTGCCCCGCGTCGGCGAGGCAGCGAGCACACGCCAGATTCGGCCCCTCCGCCTTCGGCGGTTCCGGCGGGGTCGGGTTCGAGACGGGTCGTGGCGAGGGGCACGTCGGCGGCAATGGGGCTGATACTGGCACGGGAAGCTTCGACGGCTCGATCCGTGGGACCGCGTTGGCCCCAACCGCTGAGCGGCTGAAGAGGAAGTGTTCTGCCGGCCCGACGGGGCGGAACGGCCGGCCGGCGAAGGCGGACGGCTCCGCGTGGCCGACGCCGATCCAGCCGTCGGGCACCAGTTGGGCCGTCAGGCCGTCGACCACGCGCTGCCGCGCGTTCGGCGTGAGGTAGATGAGCAAGTTCCGACAGAGGATCAGATCGTAGCCCGGCGGGTTCGTCGGGGGCGTGGCGAGAACATTGCCGACGCGGAACCGCACGCGCTCGCGAACTTCGCGCGACAGGTCCCACCCCCGCTCCGTGCGCTGAAAGTAGCGGTCTCGCACCCACGCGGGGCACTGGCGGAAGGAGAACTCGCGGTACTCCGCGAGGCGGGCGGCCGCGACCGCCCGTGGACTCACATCGACCGCGTCGATTTCCCAGCCGGCCGGCGGGAGGTTGGCCTCGCTCAATGCGATGGCCAGCGAGTACGGCTCTTCGCCCGAACTGCACGGCACGCACAACGCCCGAAAGACGCGGCCGGTCCCGATCACCGCCGCGACGCGGCGGGCGAGATAGGGGAACACCTCGCCGCCGCGGTAGAACCACGTCTCCGAGACGACGAGCAGTTCCGCGAGGGCCTGGAATTCCTGAGCGTCTCGCTTCAGCCGGTCGGCGTACGACGACAGATCAGCGACCCCGACCGCCTTCCGCCGCTCCGTGACGGCCGTCCCCAGGACGGACTCGCCGAGCGCCTCGGCGTCGAAACCGAGGCGGTCTTCGACCACCCGCCGGATCGCGTCGAGGCTCATGCCGGAACTCCCGCGGCGAGAAGAATCTGGCGGCGGGCGGCCGCGGGGAGCATCCGCTCCGGGTCGAGGAGGCGCAGCACGCCCCCGCCGTCCGCGACGGTCGAGCCGAGGTCGATGCCACCGTCTTCGACGAGGGAATTCATCGCGGGCACGCCGTCCGGCACTTCGCGCAGGTCAGCCACCTGTGCGGCGAGAATGCCGTAGAGGTGCTCGCCGGCCGCGTCGCCCGCCACGGGCAGGAGGATGATGCGGCTACTCAGGTGGTGCGGGCAGGGGGCGTGACCGGCGAGTTGGTGCAGGTCGATGACGGGCACGACGCGGCCGTGGTACACGAACACGCCGGCCAGCCACGCCGGCCCGCCGGTGGGCCGTTGCAGGCGGACGCGCGGGATGACCTCCCGGACCCGGCGGATGTCCAGCCCGACCGCTTCCGGGCCGATCTGGAAGGTGAGCAACAACATGACTCACACCTTAAACTGGGCGACCTCTTGGTTCAGCAGTTCGATCGACCCGCGGAGGTGGGCCGTCGCCCGGTTGAACTCCTCGAGCGACGTGGCCGTCTTGCGGATGTCGCCGCTCATACTGACCATCGCGTCGTTGATCTGCCCCGCGCCGACGGCCTGGTTCCGCATCCCCTCGTTGACCTGTTCGAACCGGTCGCTCAGCCCCGACACTTCCGCGATGATCTGCCCCGTCTGGGTGTTGATCTCGCCGACGCGGGTGACGCTCGTGCGGACCTCGTCGCTGAACTTGTCCATCTGCATGACGCCCGTCGCCACGGCCTCTTGCATCAGCCGGACGATGTTCTCGATGTCGAGGGTGGCGACGGCCGTCTGGTCGGCCAGCCGGCGGATTTCGCGGGCCACGACGAGGAACCCGCGGCCGAACTCCCCGGCCTTCTCGGCCTCGATGGCGGCGTTGATCGACAGGAGGTTCGTCTGGTCGGCGACCTTCGTGATGGTGAGGACGACCATGTTAATGCTATCCGCCTTCTCGCGGATCGTGGCGAGTTTGTTGGAAATGGAGCCCGTGGAGGCGACCAGTTGCTGCATCGTCTGCTCCATGCCGCCGAGCCGCTCGCGGCCCGCCGAGGCCAGCCGCGCCGCCTGGTTCGCCCGGCCGTTCACCTCGTTCATCGTGCCCGAGAGTTCCTTCCCCGTGGCGCTGATCTCGCGAACGGCGGCGGCCACTTCCGTCGTCGCACTGCTCAGGCCGTTGACGGTCGCGTCTTGCTGCCGGGCGGTAGCGGCGATCTGGGACGCGGCCGAGAGAATCTGGAGGCTCGACTCGCGAACCTTCGAGACGACCGCCTGAATCTTCGCGACCATGCCGTTGATCCCCTCGGCGAGCTGCCCCATCTCGTCCCGGGAATCGACGGGTACCCGGGCGGTCAGGTCGCTCGCCCCGCTCGCCATCTCCCGCACGCGCGCGAGCAGCACCTCGGCCGAGTTGTGAATGGTGACCGACAAGTACCAGCCCGAGAGGCCGATGAGGACGACGGTCCCGAGACTGATCAGGAACAGGGTGGAGTTCCCCCAGTGGACCTTCCGCTTCACGTCCGCTTCCTCGGTCGCGTTCATTTCCAAGCCGACTTCGACGGCGCGGTCGATCGCCTGGCGGTGCTGCTGGTACGTCGCGCGCATCCGCGTCACGAACAATTGATTGGCGGCGGCCTTGTCGTTCTTCGCGACCAGGGGCAGGAACTCCTCCTCGGCCATGCGAAAGAACTGGTCCGTCGGGGGAAAGACGTCCTTCTCCAGAGTTCGCTTCAGCGGGCCGTCGAACAGGTCGCGGCGAACGAACTCCTGCCGCTCGCGGTAATCGGCGTGGAGCTTGCGATAGTGTTCGAGGACGGACCGGGACTCGGCCGGGTCCGTCACCACGAGGAGGAGCGAGAGTTGAAACGCCGCCTCGGTGGCGGACATCGGGCCCGGTTGGTAGTCGGAAATCACCGACTTGCGGAGCATGAGCCGGTCGTACAGCGGCCCGCTCACCGCGTACTCGCCCGCCATCCAGTACGTGAGGCCCAGCGTCGCCGTGAAGCCGAGGACCGCGTTCACGACCAGACCGTACAGGCGGGTCTTGATGCTGAAGTCTTTGAGCCGTTTCATGATCCCCTCGGGCGAACAATCAGAACCGAATGTCGAGGATGGAAAAGTCGTCGTCGAGAATCTCCGCGCGGCGGAGGCGGCGGGCTTCCGCGTACAGCAGGCCGGGCAGGTCGGCCGTGCGGTCGAGGCCCGCCACGAACGCCACGAACTCGTCGGACGGCCAGTACGTGCCGTCCGGCCGTTCGATTTCGCAGACGCCGTCGCTGTAGAACAGGAGCCGCGCCCCCGGCGGAACCGTCACCTCGCCGCCCTCGAAGGGAAGCCCCGGCGGGAGCATCCCGATCCAGGGGTTGCCCGATTCCAGTTGCGTCACGCCGGCGGCCGGATCGAGCAAAAGCCCCGCGGGGTGAGCCGCGTTGCAGTAGCGAAGGGTTCGGCTCGTGCGGTGGTAGACCGCGTAGATGATGGTGAAGTACTTGCCGTCTTGCCGGTCCATCTGGAAAGTGTCGTTCAGGCGAGTGAGCACCTGCGCCGGGTCCCGAAAGTCGGTGTCCGGTAGCGACCGGGCCGCGATCGTGTTGGACGCCGACACGGCCAACAGCGACGAGCCGACGCCGTGGCCGCTGACGTCGAGCAGGTAGAGCGCCAGGTGGTCGTCGTCGATCCAGTAATAGCCGAACATGTCCCCGCCGAGTTGCGTGGACGGCACGAACTTGCCGTCGGCGAGCACTTCGCCCCGCAGCGGCGCGGGGAGCAGCGACTTGACGTACCGGGCCGCCTGCCCCACTTCCTGGGCCAACTGCCGTTCGCTCTCGGTCAGTCGGCGGTACGCCTCGTTGCGTTCGAGCAACCGCTGGTACGCCTCAGAGTGATACCGGACGCGGGCCACGAGTTCGAGCTTGTCCGGCAATTTAACGAGGTAGTCGTTCGCCCCCAGCGCGAACGCCTGGGCTTTCACAACGGGTTCTTCCTTGCTCGACAGCACAATCATCGGCACGTCGCGCGTGCCGGGATTGGCGCGGAAGAACTTGACGAGCAGCAGCCCGTCGATTTCCGGCATCACCAAGTCTTGCAGGATGACCGTCGGCTGAAAGGCCGTCGCCGTCGCCAGGGCCGCGGCGGGATCGAGACAGTGTTTCAACTCGACGGCCGGATCGTCTCCGAGCATCCGCCGGACCGACTCGCCGACGATCGCTTGGTCGTCGACGAGCAGGACGCGCGTGCGTCGGGCGGAACTCGCCCGCGGGTCTCCGAAGCCCGGTTGGGGAGAAATGTTCGTGGGCGCGGCATGGGACATTACCCTAACCTAACAGGCTACCCGATCCGGAGTGAAGCTGATTGGATCAAATGGAGATTTCGCAACCGCCCGAATGTGGTGATTGTGCGGCTTCGAGCGATTATTTCTGTAAGTCTCGAAAGCGGGCTGAGAAAGCGGATGCGTCTTTGACACCTCATCGTTGGTCACGATGAACTTTCCCACAAAGACGGCGTGGCGATGCGGGCGATGTTCGACGACGGGTTTCCGCAATCGCAGGCCGACCGAGCCCGACGGGAGACAGCGCCTGACCTGGCACGGGTGGTTTAAAGTGAAAGCGTCACAGGGTCGGTTTGTCCGACACGATTTCGGCAATAACTTGGATGAAAGGACGCTATCATGACGTCGCAGATGTTTGCGAATGACCGTCGTGGCAACTGATCCTGGCATCGGCCGAACAGGGAGGTGATCGTTGGACAAGTCTTTACACACAACCCAACTTTGCCAGCTGATCGAGGAAGTGTCACGGGGCAGCCAGGCGGCGAAAAATGAACTGTTTGAACGGATCGACCGGCGGTTCCTTCAACTGGCCCGGCGCATGCTCGGGGGCTTCCCACGCCTGCGGGGGTTGGAGCAGACGGACGACGTCCTTCAGTTAGCGCGAATGCGCCTCCTGCAATCCCTCGGGTTGTTGGAGTTTCAGTCCGTGCGTGCCTTCTTCGGCCTGATTGCCGAAATCCTCCGGCGGACGCTCCTCGACTTGGTCCGACATCATTACGGTCGAGCCCCTCGCGCCCAGCGGTGTAACATCGACCCCGAGGATGCGGGGCTGGCCGACCCGCAAGTCTTGCGACGGCAGCTCCGGCTTGAGATCCACGAGGCCGTAGAACGGCTGTCGGCCGAGGAGAGGGAACTCGTCGACTTGTTGTACTACGACGGGTTCACCCAAGAAGAAGTTGCGGAACTCTTCGGGACCAACGTTCGCACCGTTCAACGGCACTGGGCGCGGGCGAAGGCCAAGCTTTTGACCCTGCTGAAGTCGTAAACTCACTTTCTTACGCCGACCGGACTGACGCACGACCACTTCGAGGGTTCCGTGGACTCCGACCTGCCGCCATCGTCCGAGCACTCTGCCGACCTGACGGCGGATTCCACGGTGGACTCCTCGGCCCCCACCACTCATTACAGTGACCTCCGCTTTCTGGACCGCCTTTTGTCCTGGGATTCCGAGAGTACGACCGCGGGCGGCAAAGCCCCTGCGGTGAGTCCACCGGTCGGCCCGCTCGGCGACTACGACCTCGTGAAACTCCTCGGGCAAGGCGGCATGGGCATGGTTTACGAGGCCCGGCACTGCGTCCACGGCCACGTCGTCGCGCTGAAGACGATGTGGTGCGACGATCCCGCCGCCCGCGCGCGGTTGAAACGCGAGTTCCGCCAGTGTTCGGATGTCGTGGGCCCGCACCTTGTGACGCTGTATGAGTTGTGCGTGGACGGGCCATGTTGCTTCTTCACGATGGAGTTGGTCCGCGGGGTGGACTTCCTCGCGCACGTCGGGGGCGGTCCGGGCACGGTCTTTGACGAGCCCCGCCTTCGTGCCGCCCTCCCGCAGTTGATCGACGGCGTGTCGGCGTTGCACGAGGCCGGGCGGTTGCACCGGGACGTTAAGCCGTCCAACATCATGGTCCGCGAGGACGGTCAGGTGGTGCTCATTGATTACGGCCTGGCGGTGGAGATGCACGCTTGGCGGAGTCACGGGAGTTTCGAACACTTGGCCGGGACGTTGTCGTACATGGCCCCCGAGCGATTTCGGCGGGAACCGGTCTCGCCCGCCAGTGACTGGTACAGCGTCGGCGTCGTCTTGTACCGTGTTCTCACGGGACAATTACCGTACCCCGGGAACGACTGGGGGACGTTGCACGAACAGATTCGAAACGCCCCGCCCGCGCCGGCTGTCCTGAACCCGGACGCACCGGAAGATTTGAGCGCGCTCTGCATGAATCTTTTGGCGCACAATCCGGCCGACCGTCTGGCCGGGCCGCAAATCCGACAGTGGCTTGACCACCGCCGGGTGGCGTGGCCGACCCGACCAAACGCCGGATCCGAGTACCCCGTTGAACCGTTCGTGGGACGGGCCGATCACCTCGCCCGGATGAAAGCCGGCGTGGAATCCCTCACCTCCGGCCAGCCCAGTTTGATGCTCCTGGCCGGGCGTTCGGGGGTCGGAAAGTCCACCTTGCTGCGCAGGTTCCTCGCGAGTCTACAGACGTCAAAAAACGTCCTGGTCTTGGCCGGCCGCTGCCTGGAACAGGAACGGGTGCCGTTCAAAGCCTGGGACGCGGTGATCGAGTCGCTGATCCGCCACCTCCACCGCATGAGCGTGGTGGCCATTCAATCGCTCATTCCCCTCCACGCCCGGGCGATGACGCGGGTCTTCCCGGCATTCGGTCAAATCCAAGCCTTTACAGCGATGCCGGACCGCGGATCGGTGGACTACGACCAACACGAACTTCGCCGCCGGGCGATCCTCGCCCTCCGCGAACTGCTTTGCCGACTGGGCAATCAGTACGTTCTCGTCCTCGCCGTCGACGACGCGCAATGGGGCGACGAGGACAGCATCGACCTTTTGGAAGCCGTGCTGCGGCCGCCCGACCCGCCCACGCTCCTCTACCTGGTGAGCTACCGCATCGAGAACCAAGATTCGAGCCCGTTCACCCGCCGGCTGCTGGACGCGACGGCCCCGCTGATCGCCCCGGCCCGTCAGATCACCTTGTCGGTTGAAGAACTGTCCCCCGCGGAAACGGAGGAGTTCGTCGTCTCGCTCCTCGAACCGGGGTCCACCGTCGCGACCTCGCAGGTCGCCCAGATCGTGCGAGAATCAGAAGGCAACCCGTTCTTTGTTCGCATGTTGGTCCGCCACCAACTCCTCGGCATGCGATCGGATCGGCTCGACGACGGGGGATCCCCGGGAACTCTGGACCAAGTCTTGCTCGGGCAAATGGAAACGCTCCTTCCGCTCGAACGCCGCCTGCTCGAAGTGGTCTCCCTCGCGAGTGGCCCGTTGTCGACCGACCGCGCCTGCCGCACGCTCGACATTTCGCCGGCCGCGGGGCAGGAAACGATTCTCACGCTCCGGATCAAGCAATGGCTTCGAACCGAACGCGCGGTCGATCAAGAATCGTTGGAAGCGTACCACGACCGCATTCGCGAAGTCGTCGTGCGGCACCTGCCCGCGGGCGAACGAAAAGAGTGGCACCGGCGTTTGGCAACCGTCCTGGAAGACACCGCCGCCGGGGATTTGGAACAGATCGCCATCCACTGGTCGGGGGCCGACGAGAAACAGAGGGCCGGCCAGTACTTCGCGATCGCGGCCGACCAGGCGGGCCGCGCACTCGCGTTCCACCGCGCCGCCGTACTGTACCATCGCAGTTTGGACCTCCTGTCGGCTGAGGAAGCCCACCGCCTGGTGTTGCGGAAGAAAATCGCCGAAGCCCTGGCGCTCGCCGGTCGGGGAGCCGAAGCGGCCGGGGCGTTTCTCGCCGCCGCCCAGGAATGCGAATCCGAGGCACTCGCGTTGAGGCAACAGGCCGCGGAGCAATATCTGAAAAGCGGGAACGTCGACGTCGGTCTGGAAGTCTTCCGCACGGTCCTCCAGCAGATCGGGGAACAATGGCCGACGTCCCGGCGGTGGTTGCCCCTGGCCCTGCTAGTCCGTCGGGGCCGCTTGTGGCTGCGGGGCCTCCGATTCCGTCGCCGGAACGCGAGCGACGTTCCCGCCACGGAGCTGACGCGCCTGGACGTCTGCTGGACCGTCTACGCCGGGCTGAGTTTGGTGGACCAGGTGCGGGCCGCGTACTTCCAGGTCCGGGGCTTGCACCTCGCACTCCGCGCCGGTGAGCCGTTCCGGGTCGCGCGCGCGATCATGTCGGAAGCGACGCACATCGCCACGGCCGGTCCTTCCGCGCACCGGCGGGTGGCAATCTTGTTTGACGAAGCCGACAAGTTGGTCCGCGAGTCGAACACGCCCCAGGCCCGCGGGTTACTTCACATGGCGTCCGGCATCGCCATCTTTTTGGAAGGCCGGTGGCACGCCGCCCGGGGCAAGTGCGTCCAGGCCGTTGAGACGTTGCAAGCCGAGTGCCCCGGCACGACGTGGGAACAGGTGACCGCCAACACGTTCCTGTTCTGGTCGCTCACGTACCACGGCCGGTTCGCCGAGTTGCGGGCGCGGTTCCCCGCTTGCTGGAACGACGCACTGGCCCGCGGTGATCGGAACGCCGAGTTGAACTACGGCACGTATTCGATGATCCTGTTGCGGCTGTGCGAGGACGACGAGCCGCGCGGCACCGAGGAGTTGCGGTGCATGCAGGGGCAGTGGGTCCAGCAGGGCTTCCACGTCCAACACCTCAACTGCCTGTGGTCGCGAACCAAGTTGGACCTGTACGCCGGCCGTGCCGCGGCCGCGTGGCAACGCCTCGAACTCGCGGACCGCGAAGTCAACCACTCGTTCTTGCTGCGCATCCAGGTCTTGCGCGTGTACCACCGCTACCTCCGGGGGACGGCCGCACTCGCCGCAGCAAGCCAATCGTCGCGCCCGGCGGAACCCTTGAGGCGGGTGAGCGAGACAATCCGGTTGCTCGGGAACGAGGACGCGCGCTGGGCCCGCGCGTTGGGCGGCTTGCTCCGGGCGGGGTTGGCGGCCCGGGGCGAGGACCGGGCCGCAACCGCGGCACTCTATCGCGCGGCCGCGGACGAACTGGCGGGCGTGGAAATGGACCACCTGGCCGCGGCCGCACGCTATCGGCAGGGGCAATTTTCCGACCCCGCCGAGTCGGAAGCCTTGTGCCGAGACGCGATCACCTGGATGCGCCAACAGGCGGTCGCAAACCCCGAACAGCTGATCCACCTGTTCGCGCCTTGTCACCCACCCTAGAAGGCCGATGCCATGCCCGAGGACATTCTCTTCACCCCGTTGGTGATGCGGAACCTGACGATTCCCAACCGCCTGGTTCGGTCGAGCATTTCCGGGCGGATCGACAACTACAACGGCTCCGGCACCCTCGCCCGGTTGAACTTCGAAAAGAAGTTCGCCCGCGGGGGCGTGGGGGCGATCATTTCGTCCCACGTCCCCGTCCACCTGGAAGGCCGGGTCTTGCCGAACTATGCCACGATCGACTGTGACGAGCGGATCAAGTTCTGGGCGGAAGTCGGAAAACAGGTGCGGGAGGCGAGCAACGGCGAGTGCAAGTACGTCTTGCAGCTATCGCACTCCGGCCGGCAGCAGGACATCCCCGGGATCGAAAACCTGAACCGACACCCCCGATCGGCGACCGGGCAGCGCGACGTGTTCAACGGGCTGCGCGGCGTGGAGATGACGGTCGATCAAATCCAGGAGATGATCCAGTGGTTCGTGGCCGGGGCCGTCCGGGCCCGTGCGGCCAACCTCGACGGGATCGAATTGCACTCCTCGAACGGCTACCTCTTCACGCAATTCCTGAGTTCGGCCATCAACGACCGCACCGACGAATACGGTGGGTGCTTGCAGAACCGCGCCCGGTTCCTGATCGAAGTGATCCGGGCCATCCGCAAGGCCGTCGGCAATGATTACTTCTTGATGGTCAAGGTCGGGGCCGAAGACCTCGACAATGCGGGCACGTTTCCGCTCGCGTGGAAGCAGGGCAACTCGCTCGCCGATGCCATCCAGATCGCCAAGTGGGCCGAAGAGGCCGGGGCCGACGCGCTGCACGTGTCGACTGGCAGTTCGTTCCCGCACCCGCACAATCCCGCCGGGCCGATGCCGTGGAAAACCCTGGCGCGCACCTACCAGACGGTAATCGCCAGCGGTGAGCACACCTTCCGGAACTTCCTCGCCTTTCGCTACCCCGGGCTGCGGTGGGTGGTGAAGCAGATGTGGGGCCGCACGCAGTTCTTCGTGAAGGACGGCCAGGCGGTGGCGGAGTTAATCGAGGGGCTCAACGCCGAGTCGGCCCGCCAGATCAAGGCCGCCGTCCAGATCCCTGTGCTGTGCACGGGGGGCTTTCAGACGGCGGAACGCATCCGTGAAGTGATCCGGACCAACTGTTGCGACGCGGTGACGATGGCGCGGCCGTTGCTCGCGAACCCCGACCTACCGGACATGTTCCGAACGGGCATGAACGCTGCCCCGAAGCCGTGCTCGTACTGCAACGAGTGCCTGGCCAACGTGATCGAACACCCGCTCGGGTGCTACGACCTCCGCCGCTATGACGGGAATTACGAAGAGATGATGCACAAGGTCATGTCCGTCTTCGAGGACGAAACCCCGGCGAATATGATCGCGCTGCCGATGGCCACCCCCGTGCCCACCCAGGCCGCAAGGCCGAGCGGCATGCCGCTCCGCGAATCCGGCCTCTGGACCAACGTCATCGCCTTCAAGGCGATCTACAACATCGTTACCAGCCTTGTTTTTTTCCTCCTCCCCTTCTCCGGCCCGGCGTTTAACGACATCTTTTTTACGTCCAAGGCGTTGCCCCGGACGTACTCCCAGTTGTTCTTGCTCCACGCCGCCGTGTTCGGATACGGCTTCTGGGTCGTCAGTCGGGATATCACCAAGAACCACCTCGTAATCCAACTCGGCGTGATGGCCAAACTGCTACTCGCGGGGGTGATCCTTGTGCACTGGTGGGAGGGAAACATTACACCCTACCTCCTCGGCCCCGCAGCCGTCGACCTCCTTTTCGCCCTGCTTTTTGTGATCTTTCTCGTTCGAATGAGTAAGTTCCAGCTAGGTTGTGCCAAATAGCTCGCGTGCTTGAAGGGGCCCTCCCCGGCTTTGCCGGAGAGGGGAATAACATCGCTCACGGGATTGCGATGTCGAGGGGTTCGCCCGGCTTGATGTCGCGGGTGATGCCCGAGGTGGTGGGGTCGTTGACGGCGGCCGGCAGTTGCGGGCCGGCGGCCTCGGGTGGGTGGGCGGCCGGCGGGTCGGGGGCCTTCTGCGGCGAGACGCCCTCAAGGACCACGGGCTTCTTCTCCCGGCTCTTGCCGCCGGCCGGCGTTTTCGCTTCCGCGGGCTTCGGAACCTTCGGCACCGTGACGCCGATCTTCGCCGGGCCGAGGGCCACGCTCTCGATCGTGAAGTTCCCGCCCGCGTCGATGGCCCCTTGGTGGTAGACGCCCGTCGCGTCGACGAGGATGACCGTGCCGCGGGTCAGCGGCGCGTTCTGAAAGCTCACCTTTCCGGTGACGCGCGTCTCGGTCTTGCCGCAACCGGCGGTCAGGGCCGCCACCGCCGCGAGTAGCGTCGTCAGGCCCGTTCGCGGGAAGAACTTCATCGGGCTTGTCTCGTCAGTCCTGGGAGGTGACTTCGCCGCCGTTGACGCTGGCCATCTGCGTGACCGCGGCCGCGCCGGTGTACTGGAGGAACCGCACCGAGCCGTCCACGAACAGCCAGTTCGCCCCGCCGGTGTGCAGGCTCCAGTAGTGGCAGGCCGCGGCGGGGTTCTTGACCGTGTCGGGCCGGTAGACTTCGTTGCCGGAACAGCCGGTGACGGTGCTCGTCTCCTTGTTCGGGTGGGCGAGGACGTTGTCGCTGTCGCTGTACGCCCACCACCCCCAGCGGAGGTCGGCCGAAGGCGGCCGCTCGCCGACCATGACCGTGTTGCTGGTCCCGTCGGTCACGGACGACATCTTGACCGTCTTCCGGCCGATATAGGGAGCGCGACTGTTGACCGCGAAGAGGCCGTTCTTGGCGTCGCTGCCGAGGGTTTCGTCGTTGCCGGTGACGCCCATGTACGTGGTGAAGGCTTCGCCGCCACTGCCGCCCTGTGAGGCTAGTGGGTCCGAAGGGCAGGCCAGGAGCTTCGACTTCGTGGTGAGAAAGTTCGAGTACGCCGTGGTGAGGGCGGCGGCGGTAGTGGCCGCCTCCAGGGGCTTGAACAGGTTCGCCTGCTCCACGTACGGGAGGGCACGGGTGTGCCAGCCGCCGACGTTGTCGGAGGTCGCCGGCAGGCCGTAAACGTAGTAGCCGTAGGTGTAGCCGGGGACTTCGTACTGGTTCGTGGTCGGGTTGATGGCCCCGCATCGGCCCGGGGGGAAATAGCCGCGGTCGTCGTGGTAGCCGTGGATCGCCAGCCCCCACTGCTTGAGGTTGTTGACGCACTGCGTCCGGGCGGCGGCCTCGCGGACCTTCTGCACGGCGGGCAGGAGGAGGCCGATGAGGATGGCGATGATCGCGATGACCACCAGCAACTCGATCAACGTGAACCCGCGTGGGCGGCGGGAGAGTTCCACCATGCGAGACTCCGGCACGTTCGGTTTGCGGAACCCCTCGGTTGCGAGTCGAAGGAGGTTAGAGCAATCATAACGTGAGATGGGCCGACAGGGGAGGTGATCTCCGTTTCTCTCGGGAGCATTCGACGACGCGCGGCTCCGACGTTCGGCCCCACGCGACTCCGGCTTTCGACTTCGCGCGACTCCGGCTCTCGGCCCCGGACGGGGCCGCGGAGTGTAGCCACGGGTGGAGCGCAGCGGAACCCGTGGGAGGAGAGGGAAAGTCAATCGCCCCGGATAGGGCGAAGGAATCGGCCTGCCTCCGCTGCCCCTACCGGGGCAGAAGACTCGACACCTCGTCACCGTTTGTTCGCCAGCCGTTGGAGGCTCTTTGCCGCGTCCTGGGTCATCAGACTGGCGGGGTCGCCGGCGGCCAGCTTCGACAACTCGCCTCGTGCCTCGGCGTTGCCGATACGCTCCAACAGTTCTACCGCCCGGGCCTCCGGAACGTTCGGCGTTACCGGCTTGATGATGAACGTCAACAACTTCTCGACCCGCTCCTTCGTCTCCGGCGACGGGGTCGTTTCCAGAGCGGCCTTCAACTCCTTCTCCGCGGCCTTGCCGAGCCGCTTGAGGTCTTTCAACGCGGCCTCGCGGGCGGCGAAGGCTGGGGCGTCGAGGGCGGTAATCCACGTCCCGATTTGCTCGGCCGACGGCTTGGCCGGGGCGGGCACCGGCTTCACGTTCTCGCGGATCAGGTTCATAGCCACGTCGGGCCGGTCGCCGAGCTCTCGCATCGCCTGCCAAGCGGCCTTCGCCGACGTGCCGCTGAGGCTCGCCCAGAGTTGTTTCGGCTCTGTCGGCTTCGCTTCCCACGGCTTCTTCGCGTCGTCGCCGGCCACGTCGAACAGGAGCACGGTGGAGTCGTGCCAGCCGACGGCCAGGGTGTTGCCGTCGGGCGAGTAGGCGAGCGCCGAGGTAGTGGGGTTCTCCAGGGGCAACTCCATCCGCGTCTGACCGGACGCCCACTCGACGATGCGGACGGTGTGCCGGGTGGTGCCGGTCGTCGCGTCGGACGTCGCGATGGCGAACGTGCGGCCCGACGGGTGGAATGTGGGCGGTAACTGTTGCGCGGTGCCCAGGCTGGTCAGCGTGCGGGTCAGTTTGCCGGTCGGCAAGTCCCAGACGAGCAACTGGTTCTGCTGGTCGAGTGACACGGCCGAGCGGTTGTCCGGAGCGGCTTGCAGGAATGGCGAGTACGACCGCCCGCTCTGGCCGCCGCTGGCCAGCTTCGCCCCGGTGTTCAGGTCGAACGTGGTGAACTCGGTCGTGGACTGGCCGGTCTGTTGGTGCTGGATGTTGCACAGGAAGCCGAAGTACGCGCCGTCCGGCGACACGGCGGTCGCCATGCCGTTGACGTACCGCGTGTTCTGGTCGAAGTCCATCCGCACTTCGGCGAGCGTCTCGCCGGTCTCGGTGTCCCACGCCGCCGCGGTGAAGACGTACTTGTTGCGGTCGTAGTGTTGCCCGGCCGCCCCGACCCGCCGGCCGTCCGCCGACAGCGACGGCCGCGAGTTCCCGTGGCTGTTCCGCGCGTTCGGGAAGAACAGCGTGAACTGCTCCTGCCCGGTGGCGATGTCCACGACCGTCACGCCCCCCTGGCCGCCCTGGAGGTAAATCGTGGAGGCGTCCGGGGAGAAGGTTCCCGCGTAGATGCTCCAACTGTTCGACCAGCGAACGGCCCGGGCGGGCTGGAGGCCGCGGAGGTTCGCCTTCGTGATTTCCCGCGGTGCGTTCGTGGGCGAGTAGCCGTAGGTCTCGACTTCCGCCCCGGTCGCGGCGTCCCACCGCACGACGCGGCCGTCCTGGCCGGCCGTGACGATCTGCTTGCCGTCGGGCGTGTACTGGATGATGTTGACCGGCCCGAAGTGCCCGTCCTGCGGCGTGAGCACCTTGCCCGGCACCTGCCAGACTTGCATCGTCTGGCTGTACAGGCCGAAGGCCACGGCCGGGCCGTCGGGCGGCAGGGCGACCATCTCGACGGAATTCGTCTGGGCGGAACTGACGCCGAGCCGCTTGCCGGTGTCCGCCTCCCAGACCTGCACGGCCCCGTCCTGGGACGCGGCCGCGAGCCGCTTGCCGTCGGCCGAGAGGAACAGCTTGTGGCCGACGTTGGACCGCGTGATGTACTGCCGCAGCTTCTTGCCCGTGGCCACGTCCCACGACTCGATCGGCCCGCCCTGGCCGCCGGTGTAGAGCGTCTTGCCGTCGAGGGAGAACCGGGCCGCCATCACTTGCGTCAGGCTGGTCCGCACCTTCGCGAGTTCCTTCTTCCCGGCCACGTCCCAGATTTGCACGACCGGCGCGACGGCCTCCTCGTTGTTCTGCACGTAGTGCTGGCCGAACGAGGCGAACGTCTTGCCGTCGGCGGTCAGCACGGCGTTGATGTAGTTCCGTTGGAGCACCTTCACGTCCGCGATGAAGTCGTTCTTCTCGGTGTCGAAGACGTAGGCGAAGACCTCGCCCTCCTTCTGCGGGTAGCGGGTGCCGAAGGCCAGGTAGCGGCCGTTGCCGCTGCACGACACGAGGCCGTCGCTGAGCGTGTCCAGCGCCCGCGCGAACTTGCCCTCGTTGTTCTGACGGGCCATCTTCCCGATGATGTCCCCCGTCTTCACGTCGACGACCGTGGCCGCGTTGTAGGTCGTGATGATGAGCCGCTCGCCCGTCGGCGACAGGCTCATCGTGTAGCCGGACTGGACCTGCTCCTTGAGCTTGATCGACCTCGTCTCGCGGCCGGTTTCGACGCTAATGAACTGCAACTTCTCCGGCTGCACGAACCGGACGATCGTCTTGCCGTCGGGCAGCAGTGTCGTGTGGCGGCTCAAGCTATCTATGCGGAAGAGTGTGGACCCGAGCCGTAGTTTCGCCCCGGGCGGCCGGGCGGCGGGATCGGCTTGCGAGGTGACGGATTCAGCGCGGGCGGTTGTGGACTCGGCCGGGGGCACGGCCTGCGGTTTCTCGGCGAAGGCAAAGGGACAGAGGCCGGCGAGGACCAGCAGAGTGCGGAGGAGGCGCATGGCAAGGCTCGGGAGGGAGCGAATTCGATGGCGTTATGGTAATCGAACCGCCGCTGGAAAGCCCGCCGCTCGTTACACATTCGTGACGGCCGACTATCTTGTACCTCGGCCCCTTCACTCTGCGGACGCTGACATGATTCGCCCCGCCACACCGGCCGACGTGCCGAGCATCGCAGCCCTCATCCGGGCGCTGGCCGAGTACGAAAAGCTCTCCCACGAAGTCGTGCTCGACGAGGCCACGCTCCGCGACCACCTCTTCGGCCCGCGGCCGTTCGCCGAAGTGCTGATGGCCGAGGCGGACGGCCGGGCGGTCGGGTTCGCGCTGTTCTTCTTCAACTACTCCACGTTCCTCGCCAAACCGGGCATCTACCTGGAAGACCTCTTCGTGCTGCCCGAGTACCGCGGCCACGGGTTGGGGAAGGGGCTGCTGATCGCGCTCGCGAAGCTGGCCGAGGAACGCGACTGTGGCCGGCTGGAGTGGGCGGTGTTAGACTGGAACGAGCCGTCGATCCGGTTCTACCAGGCGTTGGGCGCGCGGCCGAAGGACGAGTGGGTCTTGTACCGCATGACCCGCGAGGC
The DNA here is from genome assembly GCF_008254045.1 of Limnoglobus roseus. Classification (GTDB taxonomy): domain Bacteria; phylum Planctomycetota; class Planctomycetia; order Gemmatales; family Gemmataceae; genus Limnoglobus; species Limnoglobus roseus. The sequence continues at coordinate 491,260 of NZ_CP042425.1, forward strand.
GATCTCGGCCCTGGCCGCGGAGGGATGACCCGTGCGAAAGAAGTTCATCGGCTGGGCCGTGCTGGCGTCGGTCATGCTCGTGGCGTCCACGATCTGCGGGCTAGCCGTGCGGAGCTTCGTCGGACCGGACATCGACTACGACCCGTACCAGATGGCCGGTGCAAGGATGGCGGCCCCGCCGCCGCAGCGGATTCGCTACGACCTCGTCAACCGCCCCCCAACGGCGTTCGACCCGCCGGAACAACCCGGCGACCGGGAATCGCAGGAGCTGCTAAGGCCCCTGCGAGCAATCAGTGCCGAGAAGGACGTGGCAGAACTGTCCGACCGGCTGGCGCAGTTCGACACCATGCGGATGGCCGAGGAGGAAGTCGCCCTCGGGTTCTACCTGCACCGGGGCCAGCCCACGCAACTCGACATCGACACCGCCGCGTTTGACATCCGCGGGAGCGTGGCCCAACTGCTCACGGACCGGCCGGCCCTGTTCCCGACGGGCGCAGCCCAAGTCCTCCGCGTGCGGTGGTCGCCGGACCGGCGGGAGGCACAACTGCTCGCCCGCCACACGGCGACGGCGGACGGGCGGAAGACCGTCTGCTACACCCGCTGGTGGATGGCCCGCAACGGTCGCGGCGAGTGGCTCGTCTACGACTTCGACTTCCGGGACACGCACCTGCGATTCCTGGCGACGCGCAGCTACCTCGTCAACCACCCCGTGAAAGACGGCCTGCCCCTCGCCGCGAACGGCCCAGAACCAGCCGACTTGGCTTCCTTCCAGAACTACTTGCAGGCCGTCTACTGGTTGTCCCTGACGGCCGCGGGCAACGACCCGGCGACCGTAAACGCGACGGCTTGTGCGAACGGCATGGTCCAGCCGGCTCAGATTCCTGCCGTGTCGGCCGCCCGCCACGCGATGCAGCAACGCCTCGCCGCCCTGAACGGCAACCCCAACGGCGCGGCCACCTACGCTAACGTCGTGCGCCGGGAGTATCCGGACACGCCGAGTAACGTACTCGCCGAGGCGACGGCCAGGAACGCTCGCAAGGACTACGCGGCCGCCCTGGAGCGCGTGCGGGCGTACCGCGAACTGATCGGCGACAACCCTGAGGCGTACCGCGAAGAGGCGAAGGCCGAGGCCGGTTTGAAGAGCGACCCGAAGGCCGCCATCGCCGTGCTGCGGAAGGGTCTCGACGTCTTCCCCGGCGACCGCGCGTTGTTGATCGACCTCGCCCGCCGTGTGCCGGCTGACGAGCGCGAGACCGTCGGCGAACTCATCGCGAAGACCGCGACGGCCGACGTTCTGGGCGTCGCGGCGGGCTTGTTCGAGGCGCAATTCCCGTCGATCGTGGACGGCCTCGCGACCGGGTTCCTTCGCGTGAAGCCGCAGGACTCGCTCGCCCAGGTGCGGGGCGTGCAGGCCAAGGTGGCACTCAGCCAAACCAAGGCCGCCGGCGAGTTGCTATCGAAATTCCGCACCGCGAACCCCGCCGCCTGGCCGGCAACGCGGGCCGCCATCCTCGCGGAGCCGCGAGCCTTCCGCGAACCCGGCGACTACTACGACCTGTTCGCCCGCGCCGGCGAAGCCGAAGACGCCTACCGCACGATCGCCCGCCGTTCTCAAAACCTCGCCTGGACGCCGCCGAACTCGCCGGGAATTGCCGCGGCGGTCAAGCAGTTAGACGCCCTCAACACGGCCCACGCGGCGAAGTTTCCGAACGACCCGGAGTTGCTGCTCTGGCAGGCGCACGTTTCCTACGCGCGGGGCGACTTCGCGGCGGCCGACGCAAAACTGGCGACAGCGATGGCGAAGTTGAAAAAGCCAGCCACCGACGATCGCACCGCAATCGATCCTGAAGAAGCCCCGGCGAAACGTGAGGCCCGCGAGTGGGAGTGGACCGCGTACCGCCGCCTGCGAACACAGTGCCTCGCCAAACTGGGCAAGTGGAAGCAGGCGTACGAACAACTGCCGCCGGCGGGGGACACGTTCGACCAACTGGCGAACCGGTTCATCGGGGAGAACGACGAGTTCTCGCTGGCCGAGTTGTTAGAGTTGCACGCGCAAAAGCACCCGGACGACCAGGACTTACCATACTGGCGGGGCGAGGTGCAATTCTTGAGGAAAGACTACGAGGCGGCTCGGAAGTTCTTTCTTGCCGCCCAGCGACAAAAGGCCGATGCCAACGCCGCACCCGACTACCGCACGCACGAGCGACTGGTCCGCACGTACCTGCGCTTGAAGCGGCCGGCCGACGCGACGGCTCAGATGGATTGGTTCGAGCCTCGTCCGCTGATGGGGGGCGAGCCGAAAGTGTTCCTCCACGCCGTGATCGCGGTTGCGGGCGACGACCCCGACACCGTGCTCGATATTCTCGACCAGAACCCCGCGATGGCGGCCGCGCTTTACTTCGATCCGGACGCCACGGCCCTGCTGACCAAGCCGATTTTCACGCCCGTGCGACAAAAGTACCCTCCACCGGTACGATAATCCGCACCCAAGCGGAGGAACTCGCCGTGTCGCTCAAGATTCTGCTGGCGTCGTCCGAAGTGGTCGGCTTCGCCAAGACCGGGGGCCTGGCCGACGTGGCCGGGGCGCTCCCCCGTGCGCTCGCGGCCCGCGGCCATCAAGTGGCCGTCGTGATGCCGTACTACCGCTGCGTGCGGACGAGCAAACTGCCCGTCGAGCGGAGCGAGCACGTCATCCCCGTGCCCGTCGGCACCCGCACCCTGGCCTGCCGGGTCTTTCGCTCGATGTTGCCCGGCACGAGCGTGCCGATCTACTTCATCGACCAGCCCGAGTACTTCGACCGCGACGACCCGAAGGTCGGCCGCGGCCTCTACCAGCAGAGCATGCCCGGCGGGTACAAGGCCGACTACATCGACAACGCCGAGCGGTTCGTCTTCTTCAGCCGGGCGGTTCTGGAAATCGCCCACGTGACGCGGTTCATTCCGGACGTCGTCCACGCCAACGACTGGCAAACCGGCCTCGTGCCGGTGTTCCTCAACGAAATCTTCCGCGCCAAGCCGCAGTACGAGCACACGCGGAGCGTCTTCACCATCCACAACATCGCCTACCAGGGCATGTTCGGCCGCGAGGTCATGAAGCTGACCGCCCTCCCCGGCTGGCTGTTCAACCACAACCAACTCGAGTTCCACGGCCACTTCAACTTCCTCAAGGCCGGCCTGACGTTCGCCGACGCGATCAACACTGTCAGCCCGACGTACAGCCGGGAAATCCAGACGGCCGAGTACGGCTGCGGCCTCGAAGGGCTGTTGCGGCAGAACCGCATGAAGCTGTTCGGCATCATGAACGGCGTGGACTACGACGCCTGGAACCCGGCTACCGACCCGTACCTGCCGAAGCACTACGACGTTGACACAGTCTTTGAGGTGAAGCCGGATCTGAAGGCCGAGTTGCAGCACAAGTACAACCTGCCACTGGAACCCAAGAAGCCGTTGCTCGGCGTGGTCGCCCGGCTGGTGAGCCAGAAGGGGATTGACCTGATTCTGAGCGCCGCCCCCGGCTTCCTGGACCTCGGCTGTCAGATGGTGTTCCTCGGCGAGGGCGACCCGGAATACCATAACGAGCTGCAACAGTTCCGCGACAAGCACCCGCAACAAGTCGGCGTCAACATCGGCTACAGCGAATCGCTGGCCCACTTGATCGAAGCCGGGTCCGACCTGTTCCTGATGCCGAGCCGGTACGAGCCGAGCGGGCTGAACCAACTGTACTCGATGAAGTACGGCACCCCGCCGGTAGTCCGGCAGACCGGCGGCCTTGCCGACAGTGTGGTCGGCGCGACGCACGAAACCCTCCAGGCGGGCATGGCCACCGGCTTCAGTTTCGGCGACTACACGGCGAACGCGCTCTACCAGACGATCAAGTGGGCGGTGACGCTCTACCGCGACCGGCCGAAGGACTTCCAGCAGGTCGTCCGCACCGCGATGCGGCAAGACTGGTCGTGGGACCGCAGCGCCGCGGACTACGAGCGGCTGTACGAACGAGTGTTGTAAGTCGATTGCCGCGTCAACGGCGAGCGGCCCGGCGTAAGCGGGCCGTGTCTGAGTAAATCAAGACACGGCCCGCTTACGCCGGGCCGCTCGCCATCACTTCCGCGAGACTTCCCATGCGATTCGCCCTCCTTGCGTTTCTCTTCTCGCTGCCCGTCCACGCCGCCGATCCCGACTACGACCTCGTCATCCGCGGCGGCAAGATCATCGACGGCACCGGCAACCCGTGGTCCTACGGCGATGTCGCCATCCGCGGCGACAAGGTCGTGGCCGTCGGCCGCGTGCCGGCCGGTCTCGGGAAGCGGGAGATCGACGCGAAGGGGTTGGTCGTCGCGCCGGGCTTCATCGACATGCACTCGCACTCGGACACGCTCCTGCTCGAAGACGGCAACGCGCCGAGCAAGGTTCGCCAGGGCGTGACGACCGAAGTCCTCGGCGAAGGCAACTCCATTGCCCCGCACCGCGGCTTGTTGCCGGGCCGGTTCGAGACGCTGACGCAGTACGCCGAGGCGACGCGGAAGAACGGCATTGCCGTGAACGTCGCGAGTTACGTCGGCCTCGACAACGTCTGGCAGGGGGCGATGGGCACGTCGTTCGCCCGGCCGACGCCGGAGCAGTTCGCGAAGATGAAGGCGATCCTCGACGACGCGATGGCCGACGGGGCGTTCGGCCTATCGAGTATGTTGGCGATGCCACCCGGCAACCTCGCGACGACCGACGACATCGCCGAACTGTGTACGGTCGTGGCCAAGCACGGCGGCATCTTCTCGACGCACAACCGCAACGAGGGGACCGGCGTGATGGACGCGATCAAGGAAGCCATCGCTGTCGGCGAGAAGGCCGGCGTGCCGGTGGACATCATTCACCTGAAGATCGCCGACCAGAAGCTGTGGGGCAAAATGCCCGACATCATCGCTCTCATCGACGCCGCCCGCAAGCGCGGCGTGAACGTGCAGGCCAACGTCTACCCGTACACTCGTGGGAACAACGACCTCGCCAGCATCGTCCCGCCGTGGGCGCACGAGGGCGGCAAGGCAAAGTTCCTGGAGCGACTGAAGGACGCGAGCGTGCGGCCGCGGCTCAAGAAGGAAATTCAGGAGGGGCTGCCCGGCTGGTACAACCACTACACGGCCGTCGGCGGGGACTGGTCGCGGATGCTCGTCAGCGCCAAGGGTTCCTACGAGGGGCTGACGATGGATCGCGTCATCGCCGCGAAAAGCAAAGACGTGTCGCCGACGCCGGACGCGATGGACATCTTGTTCAACATTCTGATCGCGGAGGGCGGCTCGGTTTCGACGGTGTACGAACACCACACCGAGAAGGACATGAACCTGGCGATGCAGCAGCCGTGGTGCTCGATCGGGTCCGACGGGTCGGCCTACGCGACCGAAGGCCCACTTCGCCGCGGCAGCCCGCACCCGCGAAACTTCGGCACCTTCCCTCGCGTCCTCGGCGTCTACGTCCGCGAGCGCGGCGTCGTGCGACTGGAAGACGCCGTCCGCAAGATGACCTCGCTGAACGCGGCCAAGATCGGTCTAAAGGACCGCGGCCAACTGCGGGCGGGGAACTTCGCCGACGTGACCGTCTTCGACCCGGACCGCGTGATCGACATGTCCACCTACGGCGACCCGTTCCACTATGCCGAGGGGATCGCGTTCGTGGTGGTGAACGGCCAACTCGTCCTCGACAACGGCAAGCCGACCGGCGCGAAGCCGGGCGCGGTGCTGAAGCACGGGCGATAGGTCATCCCATCCGCGGTATCGTTCCGATACTCTCAACGGCGAGCGTCGCGGCGTAAGCGACGTGCCTTCCCCGCAGGTAGACACGTCGCGCTTACGCCGCGACGCTCGCCGTTGAGATGGCACACGGTTGGCCGACCGACTTCACGCCGGCACGCTCGTCACCGGAGTCGCCGGCATCATCGCCGGGAAGCTCAGTTTCAACTTCGGCATCAGCCGCATGACCACCACGAAGAAGCCGAGCGCCTCCACGGTCAGCAGGATGCCTTGCAAGTTCGTCCAGATCGCGGCCGCCAACGTGATCGCCATGATGACGACCGCCGGCAGGACGATGCCGACCAGCGCGAAGCGGTAGCCGACGATCGTGGCCGACTGCACACCGATAATTGTGAGCGCCACGGCCGCCGACACCACCACGGCCGTCTCCAGCGAAATGTACTCCTGGGCGAAGTACATCAGCGGGTACGCCCCGGCGAACGTGCCGACGGTAAGCAGCAACATCCAGCGGTCGAACGTCGTCACGCCGGCCGAGTGGACGACCAGCCCGGCGACGAGGCCGAAGACGCACACGCTGAGCGGGCCGAGCCACGTCAGTTCGCCGAGGCGGTCGATCGGCGAAATGCCGAGGATGTCCAGCCGCAGCGGTTGGCCGAACATCAGGCGGTCGTACTTCCAGGCGTAGTTCGTTGTGCCCGACGACCGGCTCAGGTTCGTCGGTTGCAGCGACAGTTCCATCAGCCGCACGTCGGAGCCGTGGGCCGCCAGAGCGATCTCGAACTTGTCGAGGATGCCGCCGGGGGGCACGGAGAGTTCGTACAGCCCTTTCCCGACGGCCGAGTACCGCACGTCCATCGGCGTCGGTTCGGCCGTCAGAGAGCCGCGCCAGACGAGCTTGTTGTCGCGAATGGCGACGGTTTCGCTGGGCTTGCCGCCGGCCGTGATCTTCAGGTCCGCGAGCGAAATCACCTGCGGCGGCAACGGCAGTTCCAACTCGCACTCCTCCTTCTCACCCGGCGGACTGGTCGCCTGAATCTGGCACTCGAACCGGGCCTCGTAGATCGACTCCGGCGTGGCCGTGCCGACGCTCAACTTCGGCGTGAGGGCGATGTCGGCCGTGAACGACTTCACGTTCGCCTTCGGCCGTGGCTTCGGCGGCACGGTGGGCGACGCCGCTTCGCGGGCGACGTTCTGCGCCTCCATTTGCTGGGCGGCCCCGGCCTTCGCCGTGCTCGCGAGCTTCGAGTTGATGGCCGCCTGCCGGACCTTCTGCACGGCCGGCAACAGGAAGCGGATCAGGATGGCAATGACGACGATGACGACGACGAGTTCGATGAGCGTGAACGCCCGATTGCGGGTGGACATGGGAACCTCTGGCGAGTGCCGAATGACGTGAAGAAATGAGTCATCCGGATCTACCCGCCAGGCAACCGCCGGGTTTCACTCGGTTTCTTCCCACACGCTGCTGTAGGCGTCGATCGATTCGAAGTGCGCGATCATCGCCTGGTAGAACGGGTGGTTCGCCAGCGTGGCACTGTCGCCGATGACGATGAGCGACCGGCGTGCGCGGGTGAAGGCGACGTTCGTGCGGCGGGTGTCGCCAAGGAAGCCGATGTCGCCCTCGTTGTTCGACCGCACCAGCGAAATGACGATCGCCTCCTTCTCGCGGCCCTGGAAGCCATCCACACTATCGACTTCTACGTCGGGCAGTTTGTCCTCTAACAATCGGACCTGGGCCCGGTACGGCGTGATGACGCCGATGGCGTCGGCGGGGACACCGGCGGACAGCAGGCGGCGGACATAGGTCGCGGTCAGTGTCGCTTCCTGCGGGTTGCGACGGCTGCCGCTCTCGTCTTCGAGTTCCTCGTCGTACCCGGCACCGGCGGTGTCGATGAACTTCACCGGCCGTTCGGTCTGTGGTTCGCGGGTCACGCCATCCAGGTCGCAGAGGAGGTGGCCGGCGACCGACTCGTGCGCGACGAGTGCGCCGTTGTAAAACTGCGCGTTCGAGAAGCCCATGATGGCCGCGTTCATGCGGTGCTGAACCGTGAGCAGCCGCGCGACCTGATCGCCGTACAGGTTGACCAGTCGTTCCATCAGGCTGACCGCGAGGCCGTCCTCGGCCGCTTCCGTCGAGAGGATCGTAGCCGGCAATTGGCAGTGGTCGCCGGCGAGCACGACCTTCGAACAGCGCAACAGTGGCAGCCAGCACGCGGGTTCCGTGCTCTGGGCGGCCTCGTCGATCACGGCCAGGTCGAAGCGGCGGGGGCCGAGGACATCGCTCGTCAGGCCGGTGAGTGTGCCGCAGACGATCATGGCTTCGTCGAGGATGCGATCAGCGGCGAGTCGCTCGAACTGCCGAACTTCCCCCAGCAGCGCACGGGCTTCCCGCCGCAGGGCGGCCTTCTCACCGGGTTGCGGCTTCTCGCGCGTCCAGGTGTCGGCCTGCTGGAAGAGGGCGTTCGCGTCCTTCGCGATCTTGCGAGCCTGTCGCGCGTCGGCGTGCTTCTGCACAAGTAGATCGAGAACGCGGCCACGGAGGGCTTCGCTCACGCGGGCGGGGTGGCCGATGCGGACGGGTTCCTCGCCGGCAGCGAGCAGTTTTTCGAGCAGGTTGTCCACCGCGTGGTTGCTCGGGGCACAAGCCAGCACGCGCTCGCCTCGGGCGACGGCCTGCCGGATCAGTTCCACCACGGTCGTCGTCTTGCCCGTGCCCGGCGGGCCGTGGATGACGGCCACGTCCTTCGCCGCGAGCGCGAAGCGAACGGCTTCCCGCTGGGGTTCGTTCAGGTGCGACGCGATGGCCAGCGAGGGTGATTCCGCTTCTTCCGGCTCGCGCTCGCCGAGCAGCACGGCCCGCAGTTCGGCGAGGCGGTCGTTGTTCGCGGTGGCCGCCCGCCGCAGGGCTTCCTGCTGCCGCAATCGCGAGACTTCGTCGAAGGACAGGTCGAGCCGCCACGCCGCGTCGTCGGGTAAATCATCGTCGGGCGGTTCGATGGCCACGCCGATGCTGGTGAACTCGCGGTCGAAGACCACGCCGCGGTACGAGTCTCGGCGGCGGTTGCTACCGTCCTGGTTCACCAGCACCGGCGAGCCGGGTTGCAGGCGGTTCGGCGGCAGCCGGTCGGCTCGCATCGACCGCGTGAACGTGAGCAACAACCGCCCCCCGAGGCCGAACTCGGACTCGCGCAGGGTCAGCCCGCGGAGGGCGATGCCGTCGCGTGCCGCGGTTTCCGATTGCGCCGCCCGGCGGATGGCGTCTTGCTCGGCGACGGCTTCGAGGTCGAGCAGTTTCGACAGGCGGGCGAAGTGGTCTGCCCCGGTGAAGTCGGCCTTCCCGGCCATCATCACCCGCACCGGCCGCTCGGAGAACTTCGTGCCGTCGAGGGCCTTGATGACAGCGTCGGCCCTCCCGTCCGGCACTTCCACTACCGCCGACGGCCCGGCGAGCGTGATCGCCCCGACCTGCTTGCGATCGAGCTTGCCGCCGTTGCAAACGAACGCCAGCACCGCACCCGGCGAGCACTTCCGCGGGACGGGTTGAATCTGAATTCGGGCCATCCCGTCGTTGTATCAACCCGCCCGCCGGCCTCGCGTCGCGGACAGTCAGCCGGGTCGCCCATAAACTAACGGTTTCCCCCGCGTCCCCGAGGTCATCGCGCGTTCATGGAAGCAGGCATCGTCGGTTTGCCCAACGTCGGCAAGAGCACCCTGTTCAACGCCCTCACACAGTCAAAGAACGCCCAGAGTGCGAACTACCCGTTCTGCACCATCGAGCCGAACGAGGGGATCGTCCCGGTCCCGGACGAGCGGCTCGCCCGCATCTGCAAGTACATCCCGCCGCAGAAGACCGTGCCCGCGATCCTGAAGCTCGTGGACATCGCCGGCATCGTGAAGGGGGCGAGCAAGGGCGAAGGCAAGGGGAACGCCTTCCTCAGCCACATCCGCGAGGTGGACGCGATCCTGCAAGTCGTCCGCTGTTTCGACGATCCGAACATCATTCACGTGGCCGGGAAGGTCGATCCACTCTCGGACATCGAGGTCGTGGAAATAGAACTCATGCTGGCCGACATGCAAACGCTCGACACGGCTCTGCCGAAGGCCGAGCGGGCGGCCAAGAGCGGCGACAAGGAAGCGATCGCCCGGGCCGAGGTCATCCGCAAGTGCCAGGCGCACCTCGCGACCGACCAGCCGTTGCGGAAGCTAAAGCTGAACCCGACCGAGCAGAAGGTGATTTCGAGCTTCGGCCTGATGAGCATGAAGCCGATCCTGTACGTCACGAACGTGGACGAGACCGACCTGGAGGGCAAAGGCCCGATGGTGCAGCAGGTGCGGGCGTTCGCGGAGAAGGTCGGGGCCGAGGTCATCCCCGTCTGCGCGAAGTTAGAAGCCGAGATCGCGGAACTCGAACCGGCCGACCGCCAAGAGATGCTCAACGCATCGGGTCTGACCGAGCCGTCGCTAGCCGGGCTGGCGCGGGCGGCGTACCGGGCGCTCGGGTTCCAGAGCTACTTCACCGCCGGCGAGAAGGAAGTCCGGGCGTGGACGGTGCCCGTCGGCGCAACCGCCCCGCAGGCGGCCGGCGTGATCCACACCGACTTCGAGAAGGGGTTCATCCGCGTCGAGGTGTACGGTCTCGACGACCTGGAGACGCACAAGAACGAGAAGGCGATCCGGGCCGCCGGCAAACTCCGCGTCGAAGGGAAGGCCTACGTCATGCAAGACGGCGACATCTGCCACTTCCTGTTCAACTGAAGACCGGCGAGCGGCCCGGCGTAAGCGGGCCGTGTCTTGACCGCATCCAGACCAGACACGGCCCGCTTACGCCGGGCCGCTCGCCTCTCAATAGTGCGGCGGCAACGTCGCGCTCTTCTTCCACGCCGCGTACCACACGTCGAGCGTGAACTGCGCCCCGGCCCGGCAGCGGTCCATCACGAACGCCCGGCTCGCGTCCGTCGGCTTCTCGAACGCCCCTGCCGCGTCGAACTCGTAGGCCTTGTCGATGAACGTGGCCGACTCCGCGATGAACTTCTCTGAATACTTCCACACGTCGTCGACCGCCTTTGCCTCGACCCCGCGCACGATCTCCTCGGGCGTCAGCTTGAACTTCTCCGGGAAGGCGTCGAGCTTGGCGTGGATGCCGCGCTGCTTCTTGTCGGCCTGCCCCGGCGTGACGCGGCCGTCGAAGTGGACCGTCGTGTGCAGCGGCATCGACGCATCCGTCGTAAAGTGCGCGAGTGTCCCGGCGTACACCAGGCACTTCATCTTGATCGACTCGTTCTCCGGCTCCTTGCGGTAGTCCGAGAACGCGCAGGCGAGCTTCTCGTACCCTTCCTCGATGGCATACGGCAGTAGCCCGACGCGGTTCGGCTCTTTCTTCAGGCCGCGCATCACGTCCATGCCCTTGAACCGGCTGTCCGGCGGCAGCGGCTTTCCCTCCAGGTCTTCGAGGTCGATGTAGTGGTCGGCCTCGATACTCGCGCGAAGCGTTTTGCACTCGCGGTTCTTCCAGCGGTCTGGGTCGCCGACGAAGTGCGCGAGGTGCTTGCCGCCGGATCGGAAGAACGCCGGCACGTCCTCGGGCAACTTCGCCGCGGCGGCTTCGGTGATGCTCTCGTGGCCCTTGACCCACCACGCGGGCGTCAGACCGACGAACAATCCGAGCAACGAGAGCGAGGCCATCCCCCACAGGCAGACGCGGCGCATGAGTCACCTTTGAGAATTGGGAAACTGGGTCGAGTTTGCCGGCGGGAGAGGCGTGGGCGGCCGGGCAAAGAGAGTTTATCCGGGCGACTGGGCGGCGAGTGTGATTTCTTCGTGAAGGGGTCACGCCGGGGGGGCGGGCGGACCGATCTTATCCGATGTACGACGGTGCCAGGGAGGGCAACGGATGCGGCGGGCTTTGAGACAGTGCGTGTGCGCGCTCGCCCTCTGCGCCAGTCCGCTCGCGGCGGCCGACCCGCCGCGGCTGTTGGAAGCGCCCGTCAGCCTCGGCTCGGCCCGTGCCGTCGATCTGCCGAGCGAACCGGCGAGCGGGACGATTCACCCGGCCGCGGCGAAGGAGCCGGCCACCCCGGAACCCGAAGTCGTCCGCCCGAAGCCGGTCCGCCTCAGCAAACCCGCCAACGCCCGCACGCTGTCGGACGACGAGGTAATCCGCCTCGACCGCCGGTTGCCGCAAGACGACCGCGCGGAACCGCTGGGGCGGTACGAACCACGGCACCCGAACGACGACCGCGACGAGATCGACGACTTCGTCGGCCGTCGGTCGCGACTGGGCCAGCGGGATCGCGACGACGATTCCAAGAAGCGGGCGAGCGCGAAGTTCGGCGACAAACTTCGCGACTGGCTCGCACCGGGCGGCGGCCGCGATTCGTGGCTGTTCAGCGACCACGCCTTCGACCAGTTCGCCACGCCGCTGTCGAACCCGTTCCTGGCCGAAGACCCGCGGGCACTGACCGAAGTCCGGCCGATCTTCATCTACCAAAGCATCCCGACGCCGCAGCCGAACTTCCAGGGCGGGAATATCTACTTCTTCGGGACGCGGGCGAGCATCGCCTTCACGGAGCGTATCTCGCTGACCGTCAACAAGCTCGGGGCCATCGCCCTGAACCCGTCAAACAAGGCGTTCGGCGACAGCGAGTTCGGCTTCGCGGAGTTGTGGCTCGGACCAAAGTTCACCTTCTACCGCAACCCGCAGTCGAGCGCGATCGCGTCGGCCGGGGCAATCTTCCAGATTCCGACGGGGCCGGGGAAGGTGTACCAGGACACCGGCAACCTCTCGATCGTGCCCTACATTAGCGCGGGCAAGACGCTCTGCGACTTCGGCAGCATCGGCTCGCTCAACGGCATCGCCAACGCCGGCTATTCCATTAGCACGAACCGCCTGCGGAGCGATTATTTCTACGGCACGGCCCACCTCGACTTCGACGTGCGGAACAACCACCGCTTCTACCCGATCGCGGAGTTGAACTACTTCCAGTACACCACCGACGGCCAACAGCGGGCGTTCAGCGGCGAGGGACAGGACTTGTTCAACTTCGGCAGCCAGTCGAAGGGCGCGGGCCTCGTGACGGGGGCGCTGGGCGGGCGGTTCAAGATCACGGAAGCGGCCCAGATCGGCGCGGCCTACGAACTGCCCCTCTTCGGCAACCGCGACGTGTTCCGCTACCGCTTCACGCTCGACTTGATCTTCCGGTACTGACGCTCGCGGTCAAAGCCCCTTCACCTCGGCCAGTCGCTCCGCGAGGGCGTTGCGGGTGAACGGCTTCGACAAGAAGCCCTGGAAGCCGTGGGTCCCGAACTTCTCCCGGACCTCGTGCTCGCTGTACCCGCTCATGAGAATCACCGGCGTCCGGCCGCCCTGGGCGCGGATGGCCTTGAAGACTTGCAAGCCGTCGAGGCCGGGCATCGTCAGATCGAGGAACACGACCTTCAGCGTCTCGCGGTTCTCGGCGTACACCCGCACCGCTTCGGGTCCGTCGGCGGCGAACAACGGCGTGTAGCCGAGGCTTTGCAACATCATTCCCGTCAGCCGTCGGACGACGGGTTCGTCGTCCACCACGAGTACAACCCCCGACCCCTGTCCCGGCCCCACAGCGGGCGGCAACGACGGCCCCGGCAGCGGCTTCTCCGACGCCGGCAGTAAAACCTCGACCGCCGTGCCCTCCTCTTCGACCGAGTCCACGCGGATCGCGCCGCCGTGCGAGCGGATGATGCCGAGGACCGCCGACAGGCCGAGGCCGCGGCCGGTGAACTTCGTCGTGAAGAACGGGTCGAACATCTTCGCGACCGTGGCCGCGCTCATGCCGCACCCGGTGTCCGACACCGTCAGCCGCACGTACTCGCCCGGCGGCCGCCCCGCGCCGAACCGCATCGCGTCGAGGGCGGCCCGGTCCGCCACGACCGCGGCCGTCGAGACGCGAATCTGGCCCGGCCACCCTTCCAGGGCTTCCGAAGCGTTCGTGAACAGGTTCATCACGACCTGGCGGATTTGGTTCACGTCGCACTCGATGCCGGGGAGTTCGTCCGGCAGGTCGAACTCCACCTCCGCCTTCTTCGAGATCGCGGCCCCCAACAGGCTGCGGACCTCGCGGACGATGTTACTGAGATTCGCGACCGTCAGTTCCACCCGCCCCTTCCCGGCGTAAGCGAGCATTTGCTGGCACAACTCGGCGGCGCGGTGGGCGGACGCGATGATGGGCGTGAGGTGGCTCTGCGCCACCGCCGAGGCGGACAATTCCTGGCCCGCGAGGTCGGCGTAGCCGAGGATGCCGGTGAGCAGGTTGTTGAAGTCGTGGGCAATACCGCCGGCCAGGACGCCGAGCGATTCGAGCCGCTGCGTCTCGCGGAGTTGCTCGTCGAGGCGGCGATTCTCCTCGGCCGCGGCCCGTTGGTCTGTGATGTCGAGGCTCGCGCACACGACCTTCGTCGGGCGGCCGTCCGGCCCGCGGTCGAAGACCATCGCGCGGACCACAAAAACCCGGTCGCTGCCGTCGCGGTGCCGGGCTTGGTACTCGAGCGTCTTCACCTCCCCGTCGGCCACCCCTTGCCAGCTGTTGTGGAACGCCATGATCCGCGGCAGGTCTTCCGGGCGGGCCGTGCGGACGATCACACTGTTGCCCATCTCCTCGATTTCGCGGATCGAATAGCCGAGGGCCTCGCCGACGGAATGGTTCGAGTAGATAATGCGGCTCTCGACGAGGTCGAACACGAAGACCGAACACGGGCTGGTCTGCATCACCCGCTCGAGCGACTGTCGCGATTCGCGGAGTTCCTCCTCGGTCCGGCGGAGGTCGGTCACGTCGCTGTGGGTGCCCATCATGCGGACCGGCTGGCCCTCAGCCGTCCGCTCGATCACCTTGCCCCGCGCGCGAATCCACCGCCACTCGCCGGCCTTGGTCCGCAGGCGGAACTCGGCGTCATAGTAACTCGTCCGCCCTTCAAGGTGGTCGCGAACGATCGGGCGAATGGTCGGCATGTCGTCGGGGTGGAGGAGGTCTTCCCAGGTTTGGATCCGCGGCTCCAACTCGTCCTTCGTGTAGCCGAGCATGCCCCGCCACGCCCCGCCGAGTTCCATGTGCCCGGTGGGAACGTGCCAGTCCCAGATGCCGAGTTGCCCGGCTTCCAGGGCGAGGGCGAAGGTCCGCTCGCTGGCCCGGAGGGCGAGTTCGGCTTGCTTCTTCGCGGTGACGTCCGTGTGGCTGCTGACGAACCGCAGGGGCCGCCCCATGGCGTCCCGCTCGACCCGCACGTCGGCGTCGATCCAGACGATGGCCCCGTCCGGCCGCCGGTAGCACAACTCGGCCTGGAAGCTCTGGAAGGCGAACACGGCATCGTGGACCCGCTCCTGGGTTTCCGGCGGCGATTCGGTACTGGCGAGGACGGCGACCGATTGCCCCACCAGGCTGTCCACGGGCAAGCCGAGCATGACGTGGGCGGAGGCGTTCGCGTAGATGATCGGGATGCCCGGGCGGGTAATGTCCGAGATGACAACGCCGACGGGGAGGAGGGCGAGCGCCCGGAGGAGGGTGTCGCGGTCGGGGGCCAGGGGCGGCACGGGCGGGGTCATGTCATTTTGAAATCTTAACCGCGAGTCCCCGTGAACTCGCGGCGAAAATCGACTACTTCGCCAGATTCGTGAACTTGATGTCCTTGAACTCGACTCTCATCTTTGGGTACCCGGCGTGACACTGGAACGCGATAATCCCGTCCTTCGGGGCGTCCTTGTCCTTCTCCTTGCCGGGCAACTTCGGGAAGTCCTTGTCCACCATCGTCGTGCCGTTGACCTTGATGGTGATGTGCGTGCCCTTCGCGACGATGTGGTACTCGTTCCACTCCTTTTCCTTCACCGCCTTCTCGATGTCTTCCTTCTTCGACGCCTCCATCATGCCGCCGACGCCCTCGCCGTACAGGCTGCCCCAATACCCCTTGCCGACGTCCACCTGCGGGCCGGCGACCTTGAACAACTTCTCGTCGGTGAGTTTGCTGCGGATCTGAATGCCGCTGTTGCCGATTGCGTCACGGAGTTCGATCTTACACGTCATCTCGAAGTCCGAGTACATCTTCTTGCTGACGAGGAAGGTGTTGTACTTCGGGTCTTCCTTCGTCTCGCCGACGATCGTGCCGTCCTTGATCGTCCAAATGTCGGTGCGGCCGTGCCAGTTGTCGGGGTTGAGGAAATCCGCGGTGTCGTCGGCCCGCACGGCGGACGCTGTAAGGGTGGCGACCGCGGCCAGGAATAGGTGGGAGAGCTTCATACGCCGGGAACTCCGTGAGATGGGTGGGAACCGCCCGCGCGGGGCGGCAAGAGTATCCTGATGAACCGGCCGGCGGATTTCAACGGGTTGCCGCCCGGAATGTGAACCCCTACCCTCACGCTACCCGCCTACCGTCCGCACCTCGGAGACTTCCGCAGTGACCACCCCCACCCCGGCCCTCCACGCCGGTCTGTCGCCGATCGTCAAAGCCCTGGTCGTGATCGTCGCCGCGATCGGCTTCCTCTTCGACACCTACGAACTGCTGATGTTCCCGGTGATCGGCTCGGACGCGATCTCGGAGCTGGTCTTCCACAAGGCGTTCCAGCAGCTCACGCCGCCGGAGATCGGCACCGTCCAACTCTGGTCCGGGCGGATGCTCTGGATCGCGGCCCTGGCCGGCGGGGCGTGCGGGTTGATCGGCGGCTGGCTCATCGACCGCCTCGGCCGCAAGACGATCATGGTGGCGAGTATCTTCATCTACTCGCTCTCGCCGGTGGCCGCCGCGTACAGCAGCGAACTCTGGCAGTTGATCCTCTTCCGCTGCACGACGTTCATCGGCGTGTGCGTCGAGTTGGTGGCGGCGGTGACGTGGCTAGCGGAACTGTTCCACGAGAAGCGGACCCGCGAAATCGTCATCGGCTGGACGCTCGCGATGGCCTCGCTCGGCGGCATCCTAGTGACGGAAGTGTACACCCTCATCGTCGAGTATTTGAAGGAACACCCCGAAGGCATTTCCGGCTTCCCCGTCACCCCGGCCGCGTGGCGGTACACACTGCTGACCGGCCTAATTCCGGGAGCGATGATCTTGCTGCTATTGCCGTTCGTTCCGGAGTCGTTCGCCTGGAGGAAGCGGAAGCTCGAAGGCACGCTGAAGCGGCCGAGCTTGGGCGAACTGTTCACCCCACAACTGCGGCGGACGACCCTGGTGACGGCCATCCTCTCGGGGTGCGGGTACGCGGCCGCGTTCGGAGCCCTCCAGATGACGCCCCTCGGCATCGTCCCGGGGCTGCCCGATCTCGCGGCCCGCTCGGCCGAGGTGGCCAAAGCCGATAAAGAGGCCGTGACGCCGGAGCAAAAGAAAGAAGTCGGGGCGATGCGGAAGGCCCTGGGCGAAGACGTGAAGGCCCGCCGCGGCAACATCCAACGGTGGCAGGAAGTCGGCGGACTGGTCGGCCGAATTATCCTGGCGGTGCTGCTCGTTTTCGTCCCGAGCCGGACCCTTCTTCGGCTGTTCCTAGTCCCCGGCATTGTGCTATTGCCGGTGACGTACCTCTTCGTCCGCGAACAGGAGTACACGCTGTTCGCCGCCGCGATCTTCTTCTGCGGGTTGCTAACGGTCGCGCAGTTCAGTTACCTCAGCGAGTTCCTGCCGCGGGTGTTCCCGGTCCACCTCCGCGGCACCGGTGGCGGGTTCGCGACGAACGTCGGCGGCCGGATGATCGGCACGATGGCGGCCACGCTGAACACGGAATTCCTGTCGAAGCAGTTCGCCGGCTCGCCGCCGGTGCAAGTGGCGACGGCCGCCGCCGTCATCGGCGGGACCGTGTACCTGATCGCGTTCCTAGCGTCGTTCTTCCTGCCGAACCCGCCGGACGAATCGGCGTGACGTGGTGATTCTTCGGCGGCCGTGATAAGTTGGAAGCGTTCACGGGGGGATGACATGGCGACCAAGACGGCCGCATCATTGACCGACGCCGACTTGTTTCTGCGCCTCTGGGAACGGCAGAAACTCACACCAACGTTGGCCCGCCACCTTCTGAAACTGGACTGGTCCGCCGAGGACGAATCGCGAATGCAGGAACTGTCCGCGAAGAACCGAGGCGGCCAACTCGACGAACTCGAGGGGCGGGAACTGGAGACTTACGTTCGGGTCGGCCTGCTGCTTTCGGTCTTACAATCACGGGCCCGGAAATTACTGAAACCGACGAAGCCCGGTTCCGTCCGTGGATGAAGCGACGGCCCGGTTCGTTCGTGAACGGGCCGGCTTCCGGTGCGAGTACTGTCTGCTCCCCGAGCGGCACGTTCGGCTGCCGTTCGAGATCGAACATGTCGTGGCCCGGCAGCACGGTGGGACGGATGCCCTCGGCAATCTCGCCTTCGCCTGCTTGCACTGCAATAAGCGCAAAGGGCCGAATCTCACCGGCCTGGATCGCGTGGCTGCTCGTGCCAAAATCGTGCGGTTGTTCCACCCCCGGCACCACAGTTGGGGATATCACTTCTCGCTCCTCGGCCCCCGCATTGTGGGCCGGACGGCGATCGGGCGAGTCACCGTGGACGTGCTCGCCATGAATGAACCATTGCTGGTCCTTTTGCGAGAGGAACTGATCGAGGAAGGCTTGTTCCCCGGTTGACTCACCGAACCCCCACCTTCACGGCAGCACGTAGTCCCGCACGTCCCACGGCTCGGCGTCCAGATCGACGATCCGCACCTTGCCGTGGAAGTTCGGGCCGAGCCATACGATCACCTCTTCGTCGGTCAGCTGCTGTAACTCCGGATAGCCGGGCGGGAGGCGACCGGAGTAGCCGTTGACGGTCGGTACGTCCGCGGACAGGCCCGCCCACATGGCGATCACCGACGGGTAGAGCGGGTTGTCGCTGGGCAGCGGGGCGAGGTAAAACGCATCGGTCCCCGCGACCAGCCCGGCCACCCGCTCGGCCTTACCGTACACGTCACCCCGCTTGTAGAAAATGCTCTCGTACCCGGTCTGCTCGAAGACCACGACCGCCGCCGCCAGGGCCAACACCGCCTGCCGCACGCGGCCCTCCGGCCACCGATTCTGAACCCACAGGGTGAATCCGATCAGGGCGGCCGGGATGAGGAACAGGTGGAAAATCATCTCCACCCGCCCGACCGCGCGGATCGCCAGCCCGCCCGGCAGCAGTCGGAGGAACCACCACAGCGAAATCCCTTCGCCGAAGTCCACCGTCGCCAGGAACAGTACGACTGCCGAAATTGCCCCCGCCGTGACGAACCGCTGGGCCGACTGTATCTTCACGTCGTGCCGGTGCGCCCGCACGAACCAGACCGCCGCAACGAGCAGAGCGTAGAACCCGACTCCGCTGAAGAAGCGGGTCTCCGATCCGACGTAGTCACGGACATGGAACAGTGCCGTGTACCACCACGACCCCTCCGGGCCGGCCAGCAACGAGGAGAAGCTCGGCAGGAACTGGATGCACTCGCCGTAGTCGCGGTGCTGGCCGACGTTCGCCACCAGGTACGGGGCCACCAGCGATAGCACCGCGGCGCCCCACAGTCCGCCGCACCCGGCGACGGTCTTCCACCGGTGACGGAGGAACGCGCGGACGTCTGGCCACGTGCCGTTTGCCCAGACCATCACTGGGATGTACACCCCGAGGCCGAGGGTCAGGAGCCAGCCCGAATTGATGCAGGTCAGAACCTGGAGGTAGGTCGCGAGCAGGGCTAGGCCCAGCCATCGGCCGCGGGGGGCCACGGCGAATCGCCAGGCGAAGTACGCGGCCGGCGGCATCCAAAACCGCCCGATGAGTTGCGGGTGGTCGATGATGACGTGTTGCGGCAAACCGTAGGCCCACAGGAAGCCTCCGAGCGCGACCATCACAACTGGCAGGCGTTCGCCGTGCCGTACGGGCAACAGTCGCAGGACCAGGACCATCGCGACGTAGTTCAGCACCGACAGCACCATCATCCAGACCTGGAACGCGACGGCACTCGACAGGCCCAGCCGCAACAGCCAAAAGACCGGGGCCACGCCGAACAGGTTCTCCGAGTAGGCGAGCACCATCGGTTGCGGGTGGTAGAACGGCGGCGACCAGAGCGCGTGTCGGTACGTCGAATCGGACGCCCACCGCCAGGTGTGTTCGAGCAGGTAGTGGTTGAGGGCGGTGTCGCCGGGGTCGGTCTGCACGACGGCGAAGCCGCGGTCGATCGTCGGGGCGAACACCATGTACGCGCCGGCCAGGGCGGCAACAACGTGCAGCACAATTCGCATGGGGAGGGGCATGACAGTGTGATATTACCCGACTACCGAAGTGGAAATTGGCCGCCGATCGGGTATTGTCGAATGAACGACCCGGAGCCGCAACCTTCCCCCAACTATGCCCGACACCCTCAGTGGCGTCATCGAGCGCGTCACGTTCCACAACCTGGAAAACGGCTACTGCGTCCTCCGCGTGCGGGCGG
Organism: Limnoglobus roseus; assembly: GCF_008254045.1. Lineage (GTDB taxonomy): Bacteria > Planctomycetota > Planctomycetia > Gemmatales > Gemmataceae > Limnoglobus > Limnoglobus roseus. Next base: position 511,416 of record NZ_CP042425.1, read on the forward strand.
CGGGGCACCGCGACCTCGTGACCGTCGTCGGCCACATGCCGCAGGCCATCGCCGGCGAGTACGTCAACGCCAGCGGCGACTGGGTTCTCGACCGCTCGCACGGCCAACAGTTCAAATCCAGCGAACTCAAGGGTACGCCGCCTCACACCGCGGAAGGGATCGCCAAGTACCTCGGGTCCGGGCTTGTGAAGGGCATCGGCCCGAAGTACGCCCGGAAGATCGTCGAGGCGTTCGGCGAGAAAACGCTGGACGTGATCGACCAGTCGCCGAGCTTTCTCACGCAGGTGAAAGGGATCGGTCCGAAGCGCATCCAGCTCATCCGCGAGGGCTGGAAGGAATCCGGGGCCGTCCGCGGCATCATGGCCTTCCTCATGTCGCACGGCATCGGCACCGCCCGCGCCGTCCGCATCTACAAAGCCTACGGCGAGAACGCGGTGAAGCTGGTTCAAGAGAACCCGTACCGGCTCAGCGAAGACATCTGGGGTTTCGGCTTCCGCACCGCCGACGAGTTGGCCCTGAAACTCGGCATCCCGCGCGACGCCCCGCAGCGCATTCAGGCGGCCGTGCGGCACGTTTTGAGCGAAGGGTCCACCTCGAAGGGGCACGTCGGCCTGCCGGAAGAGATCGTTCGGGAAGAGACGATGGCGCTGACGCAGGCGACTAGCGAGCAGGTGGAGAGTGCCGTCGAGCAACTGCGGATCGCGGACGAGATCGTGCGCGATTCGATCCTGCAAGCCAGCGGCGGCAACGTCGTCCGCGTGCCGATTGAAGACGGCCAACCGCTCGCCGAGACGCTGCTCTACCTCAAGCCGCTCTTCCTCGCGGAACTCGGCGTCGCCCGGCAGATCAACGCCCTGCGCAGCGGCCCGCACCCATTGCCGGCCACCGAGACGGACAACGCCCTCGCGTGGGTCGAATCGCGCATGAGCATTACGCTCGCCGACTCGCAGCGCGATGCCATCTGGGCGGCCCTCACGAAAAAGCTGCTCGTCGTCACCGGTGGTCCCGGGACCGGCAAGACGACCATCGTGCGGGCGATCCTCGAAATGTTCGCGGCGAAGCAACAGCGGGTATTGCTCGCCGCCCCCACGGGGCGAGCCGCGAAGCGCCTCGGTGAATCGACCGGCCGCGAGGCGAAGACGATCCACCGTCTGCTCGAATACGACCCCGGCATCAACGGCTTCCGCCGCGGCCGCGAGAACCCGCTCGACGTGGACTTGCTCGTCATCGACGAAGTGTCGATGGTGGACGTGATCCTGATGAACCGCCTGCTTTCCGCGGTGTCGCCGTGGGCGTGCGTGGTGTTCGTCGGCGACCGCGACCAACTGCCGAGCGTCGGGGCCGGCAGCGTCCTCGCGGACCTGATCGACTCCGGCGTCGTGGCCGTCGCCCGCCTCACCGAGATTCATAGGCAGGCCGGGTCGAGTTACATCGTGCGGGCCGCCCACGCCGTCAACCACGGCGAGCAACCGGAGTCCGCCCCCCGCGGCGACGGCGACTTCTTCTACATCGACGCCGACGACCCGGCCACGATCACCGCCCGCATCCTGGCGATGGTGAAGGACCGCATCCCGGCGAAGTTCGGCCTCGACCCGTTCCGCGACGTGCAAATCCTGTCGCCGATGAACAAGTCCGAACTCGGCGTGCAGAACCTCAACCGCCTCTTGCAAGACGCCCTCAACCCCGGCGGCGGCAAGGAAGTGCAACGCTTCGGCACGACGTACCGCGTCGGCGACAAGGTCATTCAGACGCGCAACAACTACCAGCGCGAAGTCTTCAACGGCGACATCGGCCGCGTGATCGGCCTCGACGAGATCGACCAGATTCTGACCGTCGAGTTCGACGGCCGCCCGGTCGAGTACGAGTTCAACGAACTCGACGAACTCTCGCTGGCCTTCGCTATCAGCATCCACAAGTCGCAGGGGAGCGAGTACCCGGCCGTCATCATTCCGGTCCACACGCAACACTTCGTGATGCTGCAACGCAACCTGCTCTACACCGGCATCACCCGCGGCCGGAAACTCGTCGTGCTGGTGGGCAGTCGCAAGGCCCTGTGGCTGGCTGTCACGAAGGCCGAAACGGCGATGCGGTTCAGCCTGCTGAAGTGGCGACTGCAGGTTGGAGAATAAAAAACGGAACGCGGATGACGCAGGATCGGAAGACGCGGATACCGCGGGATCAGATCGGATTTGGATTTGGTTTTATCCGCGTTTATCCGCGCCGGAGTCCGCGTCATCCGCGTTCCGTTTTCTCTTCATGAGAGCATACCGCAGGAACGACCCCAGGCCGGCAAACTTGAACGATGGATCGGCGTACTTCTCGACCACGTAGAACGTGAAGTAGTACGCCCGGCAGAAGGCCCAAATGGCGACGGCCATCAGCACGGCGAGCTTCACGTCCGGGAACAGCAATAGTGCCAGTGTGACGGCGAACAGGCCGAGGAAAATGAACAGGGCGAACTTGATCCAGAGCAATCGCAGACTGGTGATGTCGCCGAGCATGGTTGTCCTCCGGGTTCGTTTTCCGCATTTTCTCCACCGCGAACCTCTCTTCTCCGTATACTGTCGTTACTGTTGCCTTTAGCCGGGGAATCGTGCGCGTGTTGCGTCGAGCCGGTCACAGGCTTACGCACTACCTCGCGATTCCGGTGTTTACCACCGGCGGGAAGGCTTTTTTAATGTCTGATGAGATGACCGCGATCCCGGCAACTGGGTTCGCCGCCTTGGGCCTCGATGCACGTCTGTTGTCGGCTCTCGAAACCCTGAACTACAAACAACCTTCACCGATCCAAGAACAGGCGATCCCGCACGTCCGCGACGGCAAAGACCTCGTCGGTCAGGCGGGAACCGGCACGGGCAAGACGGCGGCGTTCGCGCTGCCGGTGCTGCACCGCCTCGCCGAAGCGAAGGCGGCCAAGCAAGACGCCGCCGCGCTCGTCCTCGTGCCGACGCGGGAACTCGCGATCCAGGTCGCCGAGGCGTTCCGCAAGTACGGCAAGTCGATCGGCCTGCAAGCCATCGCCATCTACGGCGGCGAAGGTTACGGCGAACAAATTCGCGCCCTGAAGCGGGGCGTCGATGTCGTCGTCGCCACGCCGGGGCGGTTGGCCGACCACATGCGGAAGGGCACGTTCCCGCACCGGACCATCTCCGCCGTCATCCTCGACGAAGCGGATGAAATGTTCGACATGGGCTTCGCCGACGAGATCGAAACGATCCTCGCCAGCCTGCCGCCGGAACGCCAAACGCTCTTGTTCTCGGCGACGATGCCGCCGCGCATCGCCCGCATCACCGAGAAGTTCCTCCGCAACCCGGTCCGCATCACCGTGGCGAAGGCGAAGACGGCCGACGGCGAGAAGCCGAAGGTGCGGCAGACGGCGTGCGTCGTGCCCCGCGGCTTCAAGCCGGCCACGCTCGCCCGCATCCTCGGCATGGAGAACCCGACCTCCGCGATCGTCTTCTGCAAGACCCGCGGCGAGACTGAAGACCTGACCCGGCAGCTCATCGAGCGCGGCTATCAAGCGGCCGCCCTGCACGGTGGCATGGAGCAACTCCAGCGCGACCGCGTGATGAAGCTGTTCCGCGACGAAACGCTGTCGATCCTGGTGGCGACCGACGTGGCCGCGCGGGGGCTGGACATCAGCCACCTGTCGCACGTCGTCAACTACCACCTGCCGGAGTCGCCGGAGGTGTACGTCCACCGCAGCGGTCGCGTTGGCCGGGCCGGGCGGGAAGGCGTCGTCCTCACCCTGATCGACGCCCGCGAACAGCACGCGCTGAAGGCGATCGAACGCCTCACGACGCAGCCGATTCAGCTCGCGAAAGTGCCGACCGTCGCCCAGTTGAAGGCCCGCCAACTCGAGCGGACGATGGAGCGGATCGTCGAAACCATCGAGGCCGGCGACGCGGACGAGTTCAAGCCGATGCTGGAGAAACTCTCGAAGGGCCACGACGCCACCGCCATCGTCCTCGCCGCCCTTCACCTGGCCCACCACCAAGGCCGGCCGGTGGAAGAAGAGCAGGAAATTCCCGACGTGGCGATCCGGCAACTGTTGCCGCCGTCGCGGCCGATGGGCCGACCCGGGCAGTTCAACGACGGCCCGCCGCCGAACAACCGCCGCCCGCAGCGGCACGGCATGGCCCGGCTGTTCTTCAGCCTCGGCCGCGACGCCGGGGTGACGCCGCGAGACCTGGTCGGGGCCATCGCCAACGAGGCCGGCCTGAGCAGCCGTGACATCGGGGCCATCGAGATCGGCGAACGCTACTCGCTGGTGGACGTGGTCGAAGAAGCCTCCGACTACGTGATCGAGACGCTGAACGACAGCCGCATCAAGGGCCGCAAGGTCGGCGTCCGCCGCGACCGCGACCCGGTCGGCGCCCGGCGGTAGTGCTCCAGATTTTTTTGGAACCCAGAGCGGCAGCGACGGGGTGTGGGAGAATGTCCCACACCCCGTCGCTGCCGCTCTGGGTTCCAAAGGCAGGCCGGTCGCGATACACTCACATCACCTCCGAGGGCCACCCGATGCGACCGTTCGGCATCTCCATTTTCTGCCTCCTCGCCGTTCTCCTTCCCCTCGCGGCCGACGATCCGAAAGCAAAGCCGCGGTACGAAACCCGGGCCGACCACGACCCCGACGGCATCGGCAAGTTCTACCTCAACCGCGAGATCGCCCACGTCATGGGCCATCAGGCGGCCGGTTGGCTGGACCGCCCGGAGCGCGAGAAGGAAGAAGACCCGGCGAAGTTGCTGAAGGCGTTGGACATCAAGCCCGGCATGGTGATCGCCGACATCGGGGCCGGCAGCGGCTTCCACACACTCCGCATGGCCCCGCTGGTCGGCGAGAAGGGCAAAGTGCTCGCGGTCGACATTCAGAAGGAGATGATCGACCTCGTCGAGAAACGGGCGAAGGAGAAGAAGCTCGCCAACGTCGAGACGGTCCTGAGCACCGAGACCGACCCGAAACTGCCGGCCGGCACGGTCGATCTCATCATCCTCGTGGACGTGTATCACGAGTTCTCACACCCTTACGAGATGACCGAGAAGATGATCGCCGCCCTCAAGCCCGGCGGCCGGATCGCGTTCGTGGAGTTCCGTCTGGAAGACCCGAAGGTGCCGATCAAGCTGGTCCACAAGATGACGGAACGCCAAGTGACGCTGGAGATGGAACAATTCCCCGAGATGAGCCACCAGAAGACGGACAAGAGCCTGCCGTGGCAGCACATCATCCTGTTCGAGAAGAAGGCGAAGAAGTAACGCTCTGAAACCCCGGCGCTGCCGTCGGGGTATCCCCTCCGCAACTCACATCGGAGGCCCTTCCATGCGATTCTCACTCCTCGCGGTCGTCCTCACGTTTGCCCTCCCGGTTGCCGCGGCCGACCCGCCGCTTGCGGAGAAGTACCTGCACAGCGGGCAACTCGCCGTCGGTGAGCAAGCAATCGAGCGAGAGTTGAAGGCCCACCCGTCGGACGATCAACTCCGCTTCGGCCTCGGCCTGATCCAACTCGTCCGCGGCGTCGAACGACTCGGCCAATCGCTCTACGAGTACGGGGCGAAGTCCGATTCCTCGTCCCTGCCCTTCCTACGTTTGCCGGTGCCGAAGAACCCGCAGCCGAACGCGATCACGTACCAGAAGTTCCGCACGCTGATCGACGACTTCCGCCGCGACCTCGAAAAGACCGAAGCGACGCTGGCGAATATCACCGATGACCGTGTGAAGTTGCCCCTGCGGCTGGCGCCGATCAAGCTCGATCTCGACGGCGACGGCCGGCCGACGCATCGGTTCCTCGACCTGATGCGGTCGGCGTGGGGGGCGTCGCCCGAGTTCCTGAAGAAGAATCCAGAATTCCGCGTCGGCTTCGACCGCGGTGACGTGGCCTGGCTGCGGTCGTACTGTCACCTGACGATGGGAGCCGCGGACTTGATCTTGGCGGTCGATTTCGAGGCCGACTTCTACGCGGACCGCCACGGCGTGTTCCCGAACGTCAAACCTCGACCGGCGGGCGGAAGTAAGCCGATCCTGGAAAACCTCACCATCCGCTTCGCCGAACCGGCCCGCCTCGCCCACCTCCGTGGGCACTGGCTGCAAGTGGCGAAGTTGAACCGCGAGGCGTGGCGGTTCATCCGCTCCGAGACCGACGACGACGACGAGTGGCTGCCGAACCCCAAGCAGAAGAGTGTCATCGGCCTGCCCGTCCGCGACGAGATGATCGATCGCTGGCTGGCATTCCTGGCCGAGTTGGAGGGCGTGCTCGAAGGGAAGAAACTCATTCAGATCTCGCCGTACCTGAATACGGACGGCAAAGACCTGGACCTCAAGGCTGTGCTCGACGACCCGCCGGCGGCGATCAACTTCCACAAGATCATCGGCCTGGGAATCGACGCGAAGTATTTGCGAAAGGGCGAGTGCGCGGACACGAACGTCCTCTTGGGGGCGGCGCAGATTTTCGACGCGCCGCTGAGCGGGATGTACATGATCTACTTCAACTGACGGGGGCAGCCCGATGCCGGTGACGATTGGCACGAGCGGCCGCGCGGTCACCCCGCTGCGGCCGACCGGCTTTGTCGAAGTCGAGGGCGAGCGGTTCGAGGCGAAACTGGCCCCCGGCATGGTAGTGTCAGTCGAGGCTGGCGGGATCGTGGTCGTGATCGGAGTTGATCGATTCGGGCTGCTGGTCCGTGCGGTCGGGGAAGTGCCCCGGCCGGAATCGCTCACGGGGTTCGGGACGTCCCTAACTTCTCACGCGATACCGAACGCCGAAGACGCGGAAAAACGGTGGAAGCAAGAGCGGTGGGAGAACCGCGTTCAAATCGCGTTCATCATCATCCTGGCCGCCATCTTTCCGATCGTCGGGGGATTCGCCTACGGCCTTGAAGGCCTTCTGCTCGGGTTCATCCTCGACTTGGGCGCCATCCCGTTCTTGTACTTCTTCGGCGGCTTATTACCTTGATTGATGACAGGCCAACGCTCCTACAATCTCCTCCATGTCACCCGAAGAACTACTGCTCGTCGCCCTCATCTTCGTCGTCGCGGCCCTGTACTCGTCCGTCGGCCATGCCGGGGCGTCGGGCTACCTCGCGGTGATGACCTTCTTCAACTTGCAACAGTCGGTGGCCAAGCCGACGGCACTGACGCTGAACATCTTCGTCGCATCGATCACCGTCTTTCAGTTCGCGCGGGCCGGGCACTTCTCGTGGCGAATTCTCTGGCCGTTCCTCGTCGGGTCGATGCCGTTCGCGTTCTTCGGCGGGGCGGTCAAACTGCCGGACTACGGCTATCGCTTGGTGGTTGCTTTGGTGCTGTTGGTGGCGGCCGTGCGGCTGATGATCCGCGGCACCCCGGTCAAGGGGGACACGAAGCCGCCCGCGATCCCGGTGGCCATCGTCACCGGGGCGGGGGTCGGGTTGTTGGCCGGGTTGACCGGCACGGGCGGCGGCGTGTTCTTGACGCCGTTGCTCTTGTTCTTCCGATGGGCCGATACGAAGGCGGCGGCTGGCGTCTCCGCGGCGTTTATCTTGGGGAACTCGCTGACCGGGCTGGCGGGCAATTACTCGAACGGCAACGGACTGCCGGAGGTCAACCCGGTCTGGGTGGCCGTTGCCGGTGTCGGCGGGCTGATCGGCAGTTACTTCGGCGCGCGGAAGTTCGAGACAGGAGTGCTGCGGAAGTTGCTCGGCGTGGCGTTGCTGGTGGCCGTTGTCAAACTGATCCAACAGACGATGGAATCGTTCGGCAAATGATGGTGTCCGTTTGGCTCTCAGCCGCGGAGCGGCGACAGTTGTTAGCCAGGGGCGCAAGCCCCTGGATGTCGTCAAAAATGATTTCAGCCCCGGAGGGGCGGCAGAATCTGCCGCCCCTCCGGGGCTTGCGTGTATGACTGTCTTACCAGGGGCTTACGCCCCTGGCTAACAACTGTCGCCGCTCCGGGGCTGAAGACGAGATCCGGTGTGCGTCGCGCGATCAGAAACTCTCGTCGCTCAGGACGCTCTCGAAGTCGGCGACGCCGAGACGCATCGCTAGTTGTTCGAATTGCTCGGCGTAATTCTCGTTCGTGTAGTGCAGGTGCTCGGCTTCGCTAATCATCGGTAAAATCTGCCGACGGCGGACGCCCATCGACTTCAGCACCCGTTGAAACGGTTTCAAGTTCGGCGCGTAAATGGTGAACAGCTTGTGCTCGTCGAACTGCACTTCCATCGGCCCCTTCGAGCTGAGGACCGCGACGCCGGTGCAACCGTCGTTGAGCAGCAGGTCTTCGAAGTCGTAGAAGTGGCTCGCTAACACCGGCGCGTCGATGTGGTTACGGCGGTAGTCTTGGTGGTCGCCGCCCCGCTGGTTGTGGCTGCTTTCCAGAACGACGTGCACAGTCTCGCCGAGCGGTTCGATCAGTTCCAGGAACACGTCGAACAGTTGCTCGGCAGACACGGCCGCGAACAGCATCGGCAGCCGAACGCTCGACTCGCGATCGCGGAAGACCTCGACGCGGTAGCCTTGGCGGGGCCGCACGGGAACTTCGAGCGACGGCCGCACGGCATCGGTGAGGGTGAAGTCGCCGTAGGTCTTGACCCGCAGGTGGCGGGAGAGCAAATCGGAATTCACAGGCGTTACCTCTCGACTCGGAAACCCTGGGCCGGGCGGGAGAGGACTGACACTGGTGCGTTGTCGAGGAGGCCGATCACGTGCAGAACTCGTCGAATCCTACCCGCTGTTTCCGTCCCAGGGTGGTTCCAGGCGAAGAATTCTAGGTCACAGAATCCCCGACCGCGGGAAAATTCGCGGGGAAAGCTGGTAGGATGGATTTTGCCGAAAATCGGCGTCCGACCGATCAACGGGACCGCCCGATTAAGCTTGCAAATACGGGACCGCGCCGACCGACCGGGCCACTAACGCCTGAAGCCCCGTAAGCGTTACGCCCGATAATGACGGACGGATTCATCCGGGAGACGTTCACCGTGCGAAACTGGGTAGCCTTCGCGTGTTTGATTTCGTTCGCGGCAATCACGTCCGCGGAAGACCCCGGTGGCAACATCGTCATCCGGCCGAAGGGCACGTCCCCAACTCCCCCGCCGCCCGAAGTCACGCCGTCGCCGGAGAAGCCCGGCTTTATCGTGATCCGCCCGAACGGCTCCGGGATCAAGCCGGAACGCCTCATCGCGGACGACCCGAAGCCGAAACCGAAAACCGAGAAGGTAACGCCGCGGCCCTACGGCGAGCCGATTCCGATTTCGAACCCGAAGCCGGTGGACGACCCGAAGCCCGAACCGAAGGGCGACCCCGCAAAGGGCAAGTTGCTTCTCGAAACGTGGGACGCTGCATACCTGAAGGGCTACAAGGTCGGCTACTTTCACACACTCGTCCGCGAGCGCGAGGCCAACGGCAAGACCTACCTGTACGCCACGCGCGAGCACCGCATGACGCTCAAACGCTTCGGCCAGATGACGGAGCAATCGACGGAAGACGCCACGCTGGAAACGCCGGAAGGACAAGTGCTGACGACGCGGATGGAACTGGCCCTCGGGCCACAACAGAAGCTCATTCTCACGGGCAGGATCACGGACGGCATCCTGAAGACGCAAGCCGAAGGGGTCGTGAGCAAGGCCGAGGAAGTCGCGTGGCCCGACGGCGCGCTCGGCATTGCGAAGGAAGCGACGCTCTACAAAGACAAGAAGCCGAAGGCGGGCGACACCTTCGATTACCTGATGTACGAAGGCCGGCTGAACCGCGTGATGAAGGTCACCGTTGACGTGAAGGCCCTGGAGACGATCGCGCTCGTCCACGGCCAGAAGCCGACGCCGATGCTGCGACTGACGACGACGCTGCACCCACTGAAAGACAAGGACGGCAAAGTCGTCTTCCGCGTGCCGCCGGCGACGGTGTGGGTGGACGCCGAGACGTTCGAGCCGATGCGCACGGATCAAGACATGCCCAGCCTCGGCGGCCGACTCATCATCGTCCGCACCACGAAAGAGGCGGCCCTGAAGACCCCGACGACCGTGCCCGACTTGTTCGACGTGCAGTCGATCCGGTTGGACAAGGACGTGCCGAACATCCACGAGAAGGCCGGGGTGGTCTACCGCATCCGCACTGAGGAAGAACCCGAACCGGAAACGATGATCCCTCAGGACGCCCGGCAGACGGTGAAGAACTTCGACCCGAAGACGAAGGTATTCGACCTGCACGTGACGGCCGTGCGCGAGCCGCGGCCGATGCCGGCTGGCGCGGCCAAGCCCGCGGGCGAAGAGTACCTCGGCAGCAGTTTCTTCGTGGACTGGCAGGATGCGAACGTGAAGCGGCACGCCGCCGCGGCCGTGGCCGGCCTACCCGCCGGCGCGAGCGAATGGCAGAAGGCGAAGGCCATCGAAAGATGGGTCCACAACAACATGAAGGCCGTCGAGTTCAGTCAGGCAATGGCGACGGCTGGCCAGGTGGCGAAGACGCTATCCGGCGACTGCACCGAATACGCAATGCTGTCGGCCGCGATGTGCCGGGCGAACGGCATCCCCAGTCGCACGGCCCTCGGCCTCGTTTACGCTCCCGCTCAAGGCGGCAAACCGTTCCTGGCGTACCACATGTGGTTCGAAGTGTACGTCGCTGGCGACTGGGTTGCCCTCGACGCAACGCTCGGCAAAGGCTCAGTGGGACCGGGTCACATCAAGATCACCGACGCCCACTGGCACGGCGAGCGCACCTTCGCCCCGCTGCTGCCCGTGCTGCGCGTACTGATGTCTTCGCCGAAGGTGGACGTGGTGAGCGTGTCAGAGCGATGAGTGCCAGACGTCTCGCGGGTTCGCCCGCTCGAACCCGCATTGTTCGAACAGAATTGGTGGAACGGGTTCTGCACTGAGGGCATTCGATCGCCGGTTAGACAGACCACGGCGAATGCCTGAGCAGTGGGCAATTTGCTGTTCCTTCGCCAATACTTTCCGCATCCGGTCTGATCTTTTCCGCGAGGAGAGTCCGAAAGACGACACACCTGGGGAAAATGTCTTCCTCATTTTGTTCTCATCGAATTGCCTGAAGATTCAGTCTTCCGGCGTTTCCCGCAACTATGATGTTCGTCTCGATGTCGGCAATTCGTACACGATCATTCCCGCGTCAGCTTAAATAGCCACTTCTGTTCTGAAGATTCACAGCTTGTGGCCTTTCAATTGCAATAGACGGCACCATTGCCCATCCCTCTCGAACCCCGCACCGGTTTTCGGTGGTGCGTCGTATGCCGTTCCGTCTGCTGAAGGATTTTGACGTATGGACACTGTCACGTACCCCCGCACCGATGCGGGGGAAACTTGCGAATTGGATCGGAGCCTTGAAGCGGTCGTAGTCCATCATCGAATCGCGGGAGATCATCGCTCCCTTCCCACGCACCTCAATGCATCCTCGCGGGAAACGGTTCACGACACCGGATCGGACGTTGTGATTGCCAAGACAACGCCGGTCCCGCCCCGCACACCATCGCGCGGAAACTACTTCGCGTGGTGTTCCCGGATGGCCCGGCGAACCGTGGCGGTCGCCCTCTTGCTACTCGCGGTCTGGTTCTGGGCGCTGCCGTTCTTCTTCCCGGTTTCGAGCCGGGCGGTGGTCAACGCTCAGGTCGTTCAAATCCGAGCCCCGATCAACGGCGAAGTTGCGGCCCTCGCGGTGGGCGTCGGCGACCGGATCGCCCTGGGAGATCAAGTCTTACGAGTCGCCGGTCGGGACGTAGACGGCGGGCCGCTGGCGGTGGCCCGCGCCCGGCACAGCGACCTCGTCGCCCGGCACGGCCGGTTGGCGAGCGAACTGGAAACAACGGTCACGGCCCACGCGGTGTGTGAAGCGGACCTCGGGCGGTACAAGAACGCGCTCGTGGAGATTCTCGGCCAGACGTGCCGCGAGGGGCGGGTGAAAGTCGAGATGGCGGAACTGGAGCACCAGGTCGCCGAGCGGCGGGCCGGCCGGATGAGCAGTCTGGCGAGTAACCAAGCGGTCGGGGTGTTCGAACACGACGACACCCGCGACGCGGCCAAGGTCTCGAAGTCGCGGATCGAGCAAGAGAAGGTACTCTTGGAGCGCGTCGAGAAAGAGTTGCACGCCGTTCAGAAGGGCGTGTTCGTCAACCGCGAAACGCCGTTCTATCAGGTCCAAGAACACGAGCTGTCGGCCAAGATCACCCGCATCAAGGGCGACCTTGCCGAGACCACGGAACTAATCGCCGCGGCCGAGCGGGGCATTCGGACCGAAGAAGACCGGATGAACCGCCTGGCGAGCACCGCCGTTCCCGCCCCGGTTTCCGGCGTCGTGTGGAAGCGGCCGGGAACGCTCCATCAGGTCGTGGAGCGGAACGAAACCGTCCTGAACGTCGCCGACGAGAAGACGGTGTTCGTGGAGGCCCTTCTGCACCAACGCCACCTGTCGTCGGTTGGCCCCGGCTGCCGGGCGACGATCTGCCTGACCGGCGGCGAAACCCTCACCGGCCGGGTTCACGCGGTTCGCACCCCGGACCCCACCGAGGCGGAACGCGCCTACGCGGTCGCGCTCACCGACGGCGACGTGCGGCAGGTGAAAGTAATCATCGAACTCGAAGGCGCGTCACCGGACGTTGCCCTCGTCGGCCGGCACGCCCGCGTACTGATTACCGGGGCCGAGCCGAGCAAGGTCGAACAGGGCGTCGAGTGGTTGTTCTCGCGGCTGAGGTTCTAACCCGATGCCCGGTGACTCCCTCGTCCTCGCCCTGGCGCTCGCCGCCGGGCTGGTGTTATTGGCCACCGACACGCCAACGCGGAACCCCTGGTTCCGGTTGGCGGCGGTTCTCTTCCTTCACGCGCTGACCATCGCCTACGTCGGGTGGCGGTGGTCGGACACCCTGCCGGCGTTCGCCGGTACGCCGACCGCCCTCTGGGTCTGGGCGTTCTTCGCCGCCGAAGCCGTGGCCATTGTGTACGAGGTCTGGAGCGTTTCCGTCCTCATCCGCGTGACCAACCACACGCCCGAAGCGAACCGGTACGAAGCGGCCCTGCGCGCCACCCCGGACTTGCCGATGGTGGACGTGTTCGTGCCCACGTACAGTGAGAACGCCGAGATCCTCGAACGCACCATCCGGGCGGCCCTCGCCCTGGACTACCCGCGGGACCGGCTCAAGATTTGGCTGCTCGACGACGGTAAGCGGCCGTGGCTGAAGGAACTGTGTGACAAGTACGGCGTGGGGTGCGTGGTCCGCCCGACGAACGAACACGGCAAGGCCGGCAACCTGAACTACGCCCTGCCGCGGACGGCCGGCGAGTACCTACTAGTGATCGACGCGGACTTCGAACTCGATCCGCGATTCTTGCTGAGGGCACTGGGCTTCCTGCTGTTCCGCATCGGCATCGGCCTCGTGCAAACGCCGCAGCACTTCCGCAACCCCGACCCGGTGCAGTACAACCTGTTCGGCGGCCGTGCGTGGACGGAAGAACAGTTCTTCTTCATGACGATGGCCCAGTCGGCCCGCGACTCCTACGGCAACGCCTTCTGCGTCGGCAGCGGGTGGGTCGTGCCCCGCGCCCGACTGACCGAGTTGGGCGGGTTCCCGCAGTCGTCGATTTGCGAAGACCTGGAGATCACCTACGCGCTCAAGGCCCGGGGCTGGCGGACGCTGTTCTTGAACGAACCGCTGGCCATCGGGTTGGCCCCGGAGAGCGTGCCCGAGTACATCAAGCAGCGGGCGCGGTGGTGTTCGGGCACAATCCAGCACGCCTACATCAAGACCGGCCCGTTCCGCGGCCGCGGCCTATCCTGGCTCGACCGCCTCTTCTACCTCGAACCGATTCTCTACTGGTTCACGTTCCCGTTCACGGTGCTGATGCTGTTCGCCCCGGCGGTCTTTTGGCTGACCGGCGTGTCGGCGATTCCGGGGGCCGGCGACGGCTTGTACGCGATCCTCTTGCCGCGGTTCGTCGCCGCGTGGGTCGTGATGTACTGGCTCTCGGAGGGCCGTGTGATTCCGCCGATCTCGGCCGTCCAGCGGTCCCTGGGCGCGTTCCACTTCACGGCCGCCCTCGCGAAAGCCGTGGTCCAGCCGTTCGGCCGCCCGTTCCAGGTGACGGCGAAGGGACAAGCCCGCGACCGCGTCGTCATCCAGTGGGCCATCCTCCGACCGTTCGCGGTGCTGGCCGGGCTGACACTCTTCGGAATGGCCCTGAACCTGACGGGGTGGTACGAGGTGGTCACGATCAACTCGCTGACCGCCGTCGACGTGGCGTGGAGCGTGTACGCGCTGACGCTGTTGGCCCTGTGCGTGTTCGTCTGCGTCGAACGGCCGAAGGCCGGGTCGGCCGACGCCCCGGAGGTCCGTAAGGGCAGCGTCGTCGGCACGGCGACGGCCCTCGCCCGGCGGGTGTTCGGCTAATCGTGGTGCGCGTCAACCCGGTTGCAGTTCGATGCACCGGGCACGAGGCGGGCACACCCGTGGCGCCGGTGTGCCGTCCCCGAATGCGGAAGCTCCCGAGAGGTGCACGGCGCACAGATTCTGGCCATTTGCTGCGACGTAGTGGTGAACCGCGACACGGCCCAAGGGATCAAGCCCGGCACTCGAATAGAGGAGCACATCCGGTTTCCGACAGATGGCAGCGGCGATTCCCAGGAAGCACCGCGGCGTCCCGGCGTTGTGGCACATGATCTCCCGAACAGTCACACCGAACTCGTCGATGACTTGTGCCGCATCGGCCTTCGAAATGTCACCGGCCCGAGCGAGCCATTCCACCGTTCGCTGTCGGCGGATGAACTCCCGAAGCCCACGACGGCCCGTTGCGGGTCGACAAATCAGGACCGACTTGTTCGCGTGCTGGGAAGCTCGCAATATTCCCTGTTCGATTGCTGCTTCTTGTAAGTGGAAGCCGTGTGGGATGTGAAGACAAAGGACTTGTCCGGGCGAGAAATCGAGTTCCGGAACCGCAATCGCGGGCATGGAAAGGATCCTCCTGCCGCCACTCTCGCAGAACGAAATGTGTGAGGTCTGAGGCGTTGATGGGCGATAGTGGGTACGAAAAAAAACCGGGCACGGTTTCCCGTGCCCGGTACCAAGCATACTTTTGGGTCCCGTCCATCCCTTCGGTAGCCTGGCTGCTTAAACTGCTCCCCCCTCGGAGCAGAACAAGCCAACACTAAGTTCCCGTTTGCACGGGACCGAACGACACAAAAACTGCCGTTCGGTTTCGTCCGCGTCGGTCACTTGCGTCACCGTTGCGGACACCAGTATCTAGATCGCGATTCCGCCGAGGGCAAGGAAAACAAGGATAAATTCTGTTTCCGTCTCTCGCACGCAAATCTTGATCTTACCTGAAGATCGAGACGAACGAGCGACTCAGGGCTGGGCCACGGTGCGGGTGGACGCGGGTTGCCAGTCGGCCGGAATCGGACGACGAAGCTCTTCCCCCGCGTACCGCCAGAAACTCACCGCGTCTTCGCCGAGCTGCCACGAGTACGCCGCCGGTCGGCCGTTGATGCGGGTGGGGAAATCCACCCGTCCCCCGTGGGAATCCACCAACGACACGCCGAGCGTGTCCAACTCGCGGACCGCCCCTTCCAAGTTCTTCTCGGAAGCCGCAATCGCATCTTGGAGGGCGTACCGGCGTTCCCGACTCGCCCAGGTGAGAGACCGCCGATATTCATCGAGCGTATCCCGTTCCGGGGCGAGGTTGGTCAGCCGTTCCGTCGTGTCCACGATATCCGTCACGATGCTACGAACTAAGGGTAGCATCTGGCGAGCCGTGGTTAAATCCAGGTTCACTTCTTTCCGCCGAGACTTCCCGGTCGGATTGGACGCAGGTTTGGGAGAACTGTTCATCTTTGGCTCTCCGTTAAAGTTTGTCACCGATCGCGTCGGTGCTTGAGGTATTATATGTCTTGATTCTTCACAAAAGTAACTACGAGCCGGGCCGTGCGTTCGATTTCGAAAAATTCCTTCGCCCGCCCTTGTAAAGAGATAACGCCCGCCGGACGAATCCTTGCACGGGTTTGGCTTTAGCGGAAATTCGCTCTATAGTTCGCCTAGAAGTTAACAGTTTCCTCCCCGGTTCATCCTCGGCCACGACTCGCCATGTCCGTGCCTGCCGTCAATCAGTCTGCCGCCTGGCTGGTCAAGGAATTGACCGCGGCCCACGTATTCGAATCGGCCCAACTGGCCCCGTACCTGTCCGAGTTTAAAGCCCTCCACAAAGGGGGCGATGCGGTTGCTTTGGCGGAATACTTCGTCAATAGCGGCTTGCTGACCCGGTATCAAGCCGAGCGCGTGCTGGCGGGAGAGGCGGGGCGACTGGTTCTCGGCCCGTACTTGCTGGCCGAGCCAATCGGCAGCGGCAGTTTCGGAGAGGTCTTCCAGGGCATCGGGCGATCGGACCGCAAGCGGTACGCGATCAAGGTTCTGCCGCTGCGGAGCCTGTGGAACGTCCGCCAAGCGAAATCACAGTTGACGGCCTTCGCGGACCTGCCGGCCCACCCGTCCGTCGTGCCGTTCGTCGACGTCGATTCGGCCGGCGGGTCGCACTACCTCGTCTGGCCGTTCGTCGAAGGCTTGAGCCTTGCCCACCGGGTGGGTGAGAAAGGCCCGGCCTCGGTGCCGGTCGCCGCGATGCTCATGATGCAAGCGGCCGAAGGACTGGCGGTCTGCCACGCGGCGGGCATTTCGCACGGCCTGCTGAACCCCTCGAACTTACTCATCGGCCCCGACGGTCGGGTGCGCATACTCGATCTCGGCGTCGGCGCGATTTTGTCCGACAACATCGCCGACGAAGAGTCGATGCTCGACACGATGTCGTCCGCCCACGCGACGATGGGCATGCTCGAGTGCTGTGCCCCCGAGACGCTCAACTCGCCGACGCTCCGCGACCCGGCTGGCGACGCCTACAGTTTCGGCTGCGTCTTCTACTACGTCCTGACCGGCCAGATGCCGTTCGCCGAGGGGAACGTGGTGGACCGCGTCCTCGCACACCAGATGCAACCGCCGCCGTCGGCGCGGGCCGCGAACCCGACCGTCCCCCTCTGGCTCGACGAACTGATCCAACGGTTGATGAGCAAGTCGGCGGCGGACCGGCCGACGTCGATGACCGACATCGCGGCGACCCTCCAGGCCGAGACGTCCAACGCTTTCGTGGAGTTGCCCGAGGCCAAGGCCGGCCCGTCGGCCCCGCCGCTGGCGGCGAAGCCGCAGTCGCACGTGGACACGCCGACCCCCTCGCGGGGCACGGCATCGACGCCGTGGCCGCCCAAGCCGCACCCGCCGGTCCGGCCGGCCTCGCCGCCGTCCGCCAGCGACATCGACTTCGGCGACTACGTGCCGCCCGACGAGAGCAGTGAACACAACTGGGCCTCCGCCCGCCACCCAAAACCGCCGGAACCGATTCAACCGTCGATGCTCCGGTCCGTTCCCGTGTCGTCGGTGCCGAAGCCCGTTCCCGTGTCGTTGACGAGGGCCGAGCGGCCGGGCCGGGGGTCTTCCACAACGGAACTGCCGTCACCCGTGACGTACACGCCGACGAGCGACCCGTCGGAAAGTTCGGCCGCCGCGAGCGTGCAACCGGACGTGCCGTCCTTCGCCCGGACCTGGTGGTACCGCGTGAAGACGTGGCTCCGGTCGTGGCGGCCGCAGTCGAGCGACCTCGTGCAACTCAGCGTCTTCGGCCCGCCGCAGGTGTCGCCGGGTGACAGCATCAAACTCCAGGTCTTCGCCCACACGCCGGAGTCGTTCGACAGCGTGAACACCCTGTCCCGGGCGTTCCACCGCGATTCGATGCTGCTCGCCACCGGGTTCATCGACCAGGAAGTGGAACGCGGCGTGAACCTGAGCCTGCAACTGAAGGTGACGAACGCCGGCGTGGCCCACTCGCTGTTGAACCTGACGTGGCTGGGCCAGCCGCAACCGCGGGCCTTCGACCTGCACGTGCCGTGGGAAAGCCCCGCCGGCATGACGCCCGTCACCCTCTGGGCCGCCGTCAACGGCCAGAAGAGTGGCGAGATCGCATTCCAACTCCACATCCTGCCCCGCCGCGGCTAACGGTCGCCGTCCACCAACTCGGCCTTTACACGCTCCGAATCTCCTGGCATATGCCCGTCTCGGAAGCGGAACCGTCGGGGGACGGCCGCGGGTCCTGGGGGAGTGTGCCATGTACCGCATCGCAGCCGGGGGGCTGGCGGCCGTCGTGTGCCTCGCGGCGGGGGTCGCGTTCGGCGACGGGCCGAAGGCCACCGATTCGCGGCCGGCCGCCAAAAAGGCCGACGACAAATCCGCCACGCCGCAACGACCGTCGGTCATCATTGCGCCGCTGACCGCGGACGTGCTGGCCGAGGCCGTCAAGGAAGAACAGAAGGCGTGTACCCGCCGGCTGGACGCCTGTGCGAAGCTGCGAGAGATCGCGGTCGCGAAGAACAACGACGCGCTTCTGCAACAGATCGACGAGTTCGAACGGCAGGCGGTCGAAATCTGCCAGGCCCGGGTGGCCCGCATGGGCGTCCGCGGCAACGCCACGCGATCCGCCCCGAAGGCGGCGGCGGAACCGGCGTTCGACGCCGCGAAGGTGGCCGCGCCCACCCCGGCAGACGCCGCGGGGGGCAAGTAATGAAAGCCATACTCCTGATGACGGCCGGCCTGATTCTGGCCGGGCCCGGTTGCCTGCACTTCAAGCCCGTCGGCCCGCTCGCCGGCCTTGCGGCTCCGGCCGCTGATGGCAAGAATGCCGAATCGCCCGAGCCGATCCTGCGGGACGCCCCGCGGCCGACGCTGCCGTCGGTGTACGTGACGCCGAGCGAGATCACGGCGGCGAACGCCGAGGAAGCGATGAAGCGGTTGACGCAAGAACTCGAAACCGACCGCCGCACGATGGACGCGATGCCCCGCTACGCGGAAGTGTCGGTCGTGAAGTAACCGGCGACGGCTAGATCAACGCATCGTGCAGAGCCGACGCGACGAGGACACCGTCCACGCCGACATCGCCCAGGCGGTCGATGTCGGCCCGACTCCGCACCCCGCCGCCGGTGAGCAGTTCCACCTTGGGGAACCGCTCGCGGATCGCCCGGCAAGTCTCCAGCGTCCGCGGCCCTTCGCCCGTTCCCACCGACGCAAGATCGAGCACGATGAGGGTTGGCACGCCCATCGCCACCGCTGCGGCGGCCACGCCAAGCACGTCGCGCGGTGATTGCACACCCCACTTCTTCCACCGACCCAACAGCGAGCCGTCGAACAGGTCGATCGAGACCGCACAGCCCGCCGCGTGATGGCGGAACGCCGACGCGACGCCAGAATCCCAGGCCGTCTCGGTGCCGACGATGGGCCGCGCATTCGCGGGCACGAGCCGCACGTCGGCACTCGTTCTCACGCCGAAGTCGAGCCAGACGGGGACCGTAACCGCGTTCAGGAATTCCACCACTGCCGGCGAAAGGCTGTCGTGCTGTCCGCGAATGGCATCGAGGTCGGCGACGTACAGTTCCGTCGCGCGGGTGGCGGCGAGCAGATCAGTTGCAACTTGCAGTGGCAGTGTGGAGGCAGTGATGCGACTAACGACGGGTCGGTACTCGTCCCGGCGGCCACCGACGGCCCGGACCACTTCACCGCCGAGAATATCGAGAACGGGGATGATTCGCACGAAACGGAACCCAGTCGCAGAACTTGGCGAGCCGAGCACCGTGAGGTGCCGGGTGAGTGGCGTTGCGATTCACCCGGCACCTCACGGTGCTCGACTCGCCAAGACGCTTACTTCTTCCCCGCGAACGCCGCTCGGTCGCGGGTCAACTTCTGCGTGTCGGCTTCGCTCAGCACGAACACGTCGGTGCGGCCCTTCTCGTCCACGCGGGCGTAGAGCCGGGAGCCGTTGCTGCCGCCCTCTTCACGGCCGATCTGTAGCGTCTTCGTTACCCCGCCGCGTTGCGAAATCGTGATCGTCCGTTGCGGCGGTTGCAGGCCGTAGAGTTTCAGGTCGGCGTCCTTGTCCGAGGCGTACCGGAGGGCTTTCAGCCCGGCCAGCGCGTCGAGCAGTTCGCTCACCTTCCCGGCGTCGATGATGTCCGTCGGCTTCGCCGTGTCGGCCCACGCCATGCCGACCTTCGTCAACTGCACCGTCGAATCGCCGGCCTTGATCTCGACGTTCTCCACCTGCGAGGCGTCGATGCCGGTCCAGACGGCCCGCTTGCGGTACTCGCCCGTGACCTTCGCCGTCAGCGACGGGTCGAGCAGGCCGACGAGATCGCCCTTCTCCAACTTCACGAACGCACGGCCGTCTTTTTTCGAGCCGACGAGTAGACTCATCGCTTCGGTGTCGCCGTTCTTCAGCACCCACTTCACCGTCGGCTTGTCGAGACCGTAAGGCTTCAAGTCCTTCGGCTTGTCGGCTTCCAGTTCGTCGGCCTGCAACTTCGCGAGGGCGTTGATGAGTTCGTCGATGTCGGCTTGCTCCGCCTCGGCTTCCACCGGCTTGACCACCTTCCACGTGCCGTTCACGTCGGCGAACGTCACGGTGCGGTCGCCGCGGGTCATCTCGATGCGGTCTACTTTCTGGAAGCGGGCCAGCGCCCGGTCGCGGAACTTCAACGGGTCGCCGAGGAGACGGTTCGCCAGTGCCGCCGGCAGCACACCGACGGTCACGTCGGCCTTGCCGTCCACCATCGCGTAACGGTCGCCGGTCGGTTGTTTCTCATCGACCGGCTTGCCGACCTTCAACACTTTGTCTTCGGGCTTGTCGGCCTTCAGCACCTTGAGCGTGATTGTGGCGGTCGGCTCGTCGAGGCCGAACGGCTTCAGGTCTTTCGTGCCGTAAGCCGCGACTTTCGTCGCCCGTAGTCGCGAGAGTTGCTCGCTGAGGTCGTCGAGGATCGCTTGATCGGCCTTCAACTTCGCCGGCTTAACTATGTCCCACCCGACGGTCGCCCCTTGCACGATCTCCAACTCGTCGGCCCCCTTCTTGCGGGTAAAGGCCATGAGCGCCGGCGGGTCGAAGGTCAACAGCGAGCGGTCGGCGAAGTCGAGCTTGCCGCGGGCGAGTGCCTCGGCCGCGATCGGCGCGAGAACCCCGACGGCCGGGCCGTCATCGACGCGAACGAAGCGGGCCTTGCCGTCCGGCTTGCCGAGCTTGATCGTGTGAACGGTCGGCTTGCCCATGTCGGTGAACGTCGCGGTGATGGTGTACTCGGGCTTGTCGAGGCCGTAGTCGGCCCACTTCGCGGCCGGACCGTAGGCGGCGATCTTCTGCACGCTCGGGCGGGCGGCGAACGCCGCCAGCATTTGCACGGTCGGCGCGTCCGGCGTGAAGTTCGCCCCGTCGGCCTTCCACGCCCCCTTGTCGTCCTTCACCAGCGTGACGTTCTCCTCGGCCTTCGGCCCGACGATCTGCACCTTCGTCAGCTTGGCCGGGTCTTGCACGAGGATCGACTTGTCGAGCAACTCCAGTGCGGACTTGTCCACGTCCTTCACCAGTGCGTCGGTCATGACGAAGACGGCGGTGTTCGGACCGTCGGCGAGCTTGGCGTACCGCGTGTTCGGGACGTCGGCCGGCTTGCCGATCAAGAGCGTCCGCGTCACGGCCTGCTCGACCTTCGGGTCGTCGGCCTTCGCTTCCTTGTAGGAAACGACCAGCTTCATCGCGGGCTTGTCGAGGCCGTGCTTCGCCGGGTCGGCGGTGGCCGCGTCGTACTTCTCGGCCCGCACGTTGGCGACGGCGGCCGCGAGCGGTTGCGTCGCCAGGAACGCCGCCGGGGCGTCGAAGGGGCCGGTGATCTTCCAACTGCCGGCGTCCTGCGTCAGCTTGTACGTCTCCTTGCCCTCGTCCCGCTGAACTTCGACCGACGCCACCTTGTCGGGCGGCACGCTCCAGAGTTGCAGCGGCAGGAACGCGAGCGCACCGTCCTTGAGCGTGTCAATGGTCGCCTTCGGCACGGTGAAGACGCTGCCCGTGCCGTTGCGGCGGGCGTAGTACTCGGGCTTGAACTCGGGCGACGAGCCGATCTCCAGCTTCTCGTCCTTGCCGCCGGCGAACGCGAGTTGCACCGTCAGCGCCGGCGTTTTCAGGCCGTACTTCTTGTCCAGGTCTTCGAGCTTCGGAGCGTCGTCCACGTACTCGGTCACTTCCAGCCGCGACAGGTCGCCAGTTAGTTGGCTCGCCTTGGCCGCGTCGGCGTCGATCGCCAGCGGCTTCGTCAGCTTCCACTTCGCGTCAGTCTGTTGCAGAGCGAAGTCACCGCCCGGCTTCGTAACGGTGACGCCGGTCAATTTCGCCTCGACCGTGTCGAACAGTCGGCGGCCGCGGTAGGCGAGGGTCGGGCGGTCGATGAGTTTCTTCACGTCGTCGGCGACCACGTTCACGCGGTTCCACCCGGCGACCTGCACATTGAGCTTCTTCTTCTCGACATCGTCTTTGCCGATCAGGTACTTGATCGTCCGCGGCGCGGGCGGCGTTTGGCCTTCCGGCGACTTCTCCTGCACGGTCAACGTAAGGCTACTCGACCCGTCGAGGCCGAGGTCGGCGATCATCTTCGGAGTCGGGTTGTCGATCACCGGTCGATCGCCGGTCGGCTTCTCGGCCACGATCAACGGGTCCATCGGGCCGGGCGGGTTCTTCGCTTCCAGCTTGCCGAGACTGTCGAGTAGTTCCGTGACCTTGCCCGCCTCGGCCAGCACGTCGCCGACGTACCAGCGGTCCTGTTTCTCGTCGTCCTTGTCAGCAGCCTTGTTCCCCTTCTTCTTGGTGAGGGTGATCGGCGGTTGGCCCTTCAGTGCGACTTCGACCTTCGTCACCTCATCGGCCTCGAACCGGGCGAGGTTTGCGTCGCGGAGGTCTTCGAGCTTCGGGAACAGGTCGGGGAACTTGTCGGCTTTTACCTCGAACAGCAGGTCGAGCCCGTCGATGCTCGCGTAGTGGTACGCTTCGATGATCTTCGGCGACGGCGGGGGCGGCGGGGCGAACGGTTGGGCCGGCGGCGGGGGCGGGCCGTCCTTCTCGATCTTGCGGGACTGTTTGCCGACCTTCAGCGTCGTCGGGCCGGTCGCCCGCGTGACGGTGAGGACGTGCAACGGCTTGTCGAGGCCCGTCTCGGTGGCCGGTTTCGCGGGAAGGAACTGCTCGACCCACAGTTCCGGGATGGCCGTGACGACGCCGCGGAGCTTGGCCGGGTCGAGGCGATCGCGTAGCGAAGTGTACGCCTTGCCGGCCCCGATTGCGTCGAGTTCCCAGGCCAACGCGAGTTTGTTCGCCTGCAACGACGGCTCGCCCGTGGCGTCGCGGTCCGCCTTCGGCACAGGATTCGGGGCGACGCGCTTCAGTGCGACGCCGTCGGGGCCGCTCTCCAGTTTGATCGCCGTGATGTCATTGTTCACGACGGCCACGCGGCCCCCGCTCAGAGGTTGCCCGGGGTTGGCCGGCTCGCCACCGTTGAGTTTGACCCGCTCGAACTCCGGGAACAACTGCTTCCGCCGGTACTCTTCCGGCTTGCGGGCGACGACTTGCATCAGGTCCGAGTCGAAGCGGAGGACGTCCGGGTGGCCGTTCACCTTGATGTAGGTCGGCCGGGCGTACTCGGGTTCGTCGGCCTTCGCCGTCGGCCGGCCGAGGACGAGCGTCGTGGTGCGGTCGCCGCGGTCGAGTTTCACCGTGATCGGCTTCTGGCTCGCGTCGAGGCCGAGGGGCTTGTAGTCACCGTCCGTCGTGATCGGTTGGAACCGCGACTTCAAGGTCGTCAGCGCGGCCACGAGGGCCTTCGCTTCGTCCTGCCGCACGGGCCAGTTGCCGGGTTGCGTCCAGGTTCCGTTCGCACCGCGGACGAGCGAGAGCGTGTCGCCGCCATTGGTCAGCGTGACCGCCGTTACCTCGTCGGCTTTCAGATACCCGAGCGATTCCTCGACGGGCGAATCGACGACCGCGGCCGGCGGGCCGAATCCGAGCGACGGGGCGAGGCTGTCCCCCTTCCAGAGCCAAACTGCGGCACCGGCGACGAGAACGAGAAGCAGGATCGTGGTGAACCAACGCATGAGGGGGTCTCTTAAAACGTCTCGCGCAAAGCCGCCAAGTCGCAAAGAAGTCAAGAGAATGCGGAGAGAGTGGAATAGCCGAGAAGATCGAATCTTCTCCCCTCTCTGCTTCTGTTCTTGGCGGCTTCGCGGCTTTGCGCGAGATATCTCCTTCTTACCGCACTTTTCGCAGCATCAGCATCAGCACGCCGAAGTACGCACAGACCAGCGGCAGACCGATCGCGGTGCCGAGCCGCCAGTAGAGCGATTGCCGCTCGTCGAGGTTGACCCGCGGGTACTGCCACTTCTCTTCGGCCGGCAAGTCCTTCGGCAAACGGTCGTCGCGCTTCAGTTGCCAGTTCAGCGTGTGGACGATCAGCTTCTCGTGGGCCGGGTCGAGGTTCTTGCCGGCGATCAGACCGCCGTGGCCGTAAACTGCGATCCGCACCGTCGGCAGGTCCGGCCGCTTGTCCTTCGGCAAGGCCGACAGGTAATCGCTCGGGTCGGCAAGGCTCATGGGCAAGAACGCCGCCCATCCGCCGACCGCGTCACCGACGAGAGCCGCGTCGTGGGCCGCACCGGGGACGGGGTTCAGCCACTCGACCGGCACCGTCCGCTCGATGGCCGCGCCGATGGGGAACGGGCCTTTGCGCTCCTCGTTGTGGGTGCCCCGCTTCGGGTCGTCCGGCTTCGCGGGGGTGAACTCCGGCACGTACTCGCCGTCCGGCACCGGCTTCTCCTCGCCCCACGATTCCTTCGAACTCTCGGCGATCGTCGCCACG
Organism: Limnoglobus roseus; assembly: GCF_008254045.1. Taxonomy (GTDB): domain Bacteria; phylum Planctomycetota; class Planctomycetia; order Gemmatales; family Gemmataceae; genus Limnoglobus; species Limnoglobus roseus. Next base: position 536,128 of record NZ_CP042425.1, read on the forward strand.
AACTTCTGCTTCGCGGCCACACTCGGGCTGAGGTAGATCGGCCGGAACCAGTTCCGCCGCAGTTCGGCCTGCCCGGCCGCCGTCCGCCCGGAGACGCGCATCGCCTCGGCGATGGGGTTCGCGGCCTTCTCGCCCTTCGGAACGTCGAACAACAGTGGCGGCACCGTGACCGTCCCGCCGGCCCGCAAAGTTTCGCCGCTCTGCTCGACCATCGCCCGCGTCTCGGCGTCGTACATCACGGTCAGGTTGCTGAACTCGAAGCCGAGGCGGGTGAAGACGGCTTCGAGGGCGTCCGGCCCGAAGCCGGGGATCGGCCGCGCGTCGGACGGGTTGACTGCCCCGAACAGCCCCAGCACTGGCTTGCCCGCCTTGACGAAGTCCTTCACCACGTCGGCCTGATCTTCCGTCAGCGAGTAGATCGCCGGCGGCAGGAAGTCGCCCGTGACGAGGTTCGGCGTTGTCTGCCGCGGCACAATGAGGACGTCGCAGTCAGCCACCGCGCGGCCGAGCTTCAGCTTCACGTCGGTCGTGCGACGGGCTTCCGTGGCCCGCTCGTTCTTGAGGGCCTCCAGGTACTTCGGCCGGACCTTGTCCAACTCTTCCTGGTTCGACTTGATGCGGTCTTGCAGGCTCTTGACGTTCGCCGCCAGGAACTCGGACGCCTCCTTGCGGTCTTGTTCCGTGTCGAACGACTTGTTGAACCGCAGGAACTCAAGCTTCTTCGTGATCTGGTCGAGCGGTTCGCGGTCAACCGTGTCCTTCGTCTTTTGGAACATCATCAGTTGCAGTTCGAACCGCGGCTGCCGCGAACTGAGGGCGGTGTAGGAGTTCTCCAGGGCGGCCAACTCGCTCTCAGCGAACGTGTCGCCGGCGGGCGTGCCGGCCCCCCGGCCGAGGCCGCGGCGGGTGAACACGTCCACGACATCGAAACCGTTGCGTTCGAGCATCCGCCGCAGGCCACCGCTGGTGTAGCGGTCGGCTTCCTCGTCGCCGGACGACTGCGACGCGAAGAACGGGTGAATGATGAGCAGGCCGACCTTCGGCTTCTTCTCGCCGAGCTTGAAGATGTGGTCGGCGAATGGCCGGATGCCTTGCGGGATCAGCACGAGGTTCTTGTTCTTCGCCTGCGTCGTGCCGCCGGGCCGTTCGACTTGCTCCTGCGACGCAGTCTTGTCGAGCAGGTAGAACTCGGCGAAGCTGAGCCGCTGCACCTTGCCATCCGCGTGGAAGAAGATGCTGTTCTCGGGGGCCGTCTCGATGGCCGTGCGGAGCGTTGGCGAGGCCTTCGTGGCCGAATCGAGTTGGTCGAGGTAGCCCTCGTCGGTGGTGTCGAGGACCGTCACCTTGAACTGCGGTCCGATCTCGCGGAACAAGTCGACGAGGTCGCGGACCTTCTCCGTCACCTTGCGGTCGGCGGCCGACACGAGGCTGTCGTCGATGGAACTGTTCGCCGCGTTGGCCGCGTCCGGCTTCCGCATCTTCAACACGATCACGTCGGTCGGCCGCGTGACCTGCTTCAGTTCGTCCCGAACGTCCTGCGGGAGCGTAAACTGATGGTCCTTCGTGCAGTCGTACCGCCGGTAGTGCGAGAACGACCAGACGTTGACGAGGACGACGAGCGCCACCGCGAGGCCGGTTTGCAGATACCCGTTGGCCCCGACGGCCGTGCGACGGCCGGTGACGAGCGTGAGCGCGCTGACGAGTTCGACGAGCAGCCACAACGCCACGGCAATGACGCCGACGCCGAGGACCCAACTCGCGACCTTGGCGTTGCCACCGAAGTTGCTGTGGAAGGCGGCGTAGTAGTTGTTCCAGAGTGCCGTTCCGGCGACCTTGACCTTGTCGAACGTCTCACCGTCCGTCGGCCAGCCAACCGCGGGCAGTTCCGTCGCCAACAGCACCCCGCCGACCGCGGCCGCCAAGAGGCCGGTCAGCCCGAGGCCGCGGATCGTGAACCGGAACACGTTGCCGAACGTCGTGCGCTGGCGTGCGTCAGCCATAGGTGTCACTCTTCTCTCGTTCGACCTCTTCATGGAACCCGGAGCGGAAGCGATGGGGTGCTGAGGCCGTCCCCACACCCCATCGCTTCCGCTCCGGGTTCCAAAAATCCGTCACCGTAACCGTCGGGCTTCCAAACTCCGCACCGTCAGAAACAAGCAGAGCAGCGTGATCGTCGCGTACAGCACGATGTGCCGGGTGTCGAGGATGCCGCGGGTGAAGTCCCGGCGGAAGTGCTCGGGCACGCTGATGAACGTCACGAGCTTCGTCGTCAGCGATCCCGTGTCGTAGTCAGGTCGCCAGAAGGCCGCGACGACGAACACGAGGCTCAGCAGCATCGCGATCATCGCGGCAACGAGTTGACTCTTCACCAGACTCGACACGAACAGGCCGATGGCCAGGAACATCGCCCCGGCAAGGAACGCACCGAGGTAGGAGGTCAGCACCGGCCAGCAGTCGATCCGCGGTTGCCACGTCTGCGGGTCCATGTCGAGCAGCACCGGCAGGTAGGCCAGCGTCGGCAGCCACAGCACGACGTAGAACATCAGGCACGCGATGTACTTACCGGCCACGACCTGCCAGTCGCGGATCGGGGCCGTCATCAGGCTTTCCAGCGTCCCGCTGCCGCGCTCTTCCGCCAGCAATCGCATCGTGAGCAGCGGCGGGATGAACAGGAAGACGAGCCAGAACTTCTCGTCGCCGAGGAGCGACTGCATGGGAAACTCGGTGCCGCGTGGGCCGGGTTCCGTGAGCAGGTTCATCGTCACGCCGAACAGTCGCCCCGTCACGAGCAGGAACACGGCCAGCGTGACGAAGCCGATTGGCGAGAAGAAGTATGCGGTGAATTCGCGCTTGATGAGTGCCAGGGTGGGTCGCATGGTGGGTCGTGGTTCGTGTGGGGGTGGTCGCGATCCCGATTACCGGCCGATGTACAGCCCCGGCTGGTCGCCCGGGGACGCGGACGCCGAGTACACGCCTTCCTGACCGGTGAGGCGGACGAAGATGTCTTCCAAGTTCTGATTGCCGTATCGATCCCGCACGGCGGCCAGCGATCCCTCGGCGGCAACCTGCCCCTGGTAGATGATGATGACCGAGTCGCACGCGGCTTCCACTTCCGACAGGATGTGCGTCGAGAGCAGCATCGTGTGCTGCTGGCCGAGTTCACGGATCAGTTTGCGGGTTTCGCGAATCTGCGTCGGGTCGAGCCCGGCCGTCGGCTCGTCGAGGATCAAGACCGGCGGGTCGGCGAGCAAAGAATCCGCGAGGCCGACCCGCTGGCGATAACCCTTCGACAGCGTGCCAACGATCTGCTTGCGAACGTCCTTCAGCCAGCAGCGTTCCAACACGTACTCGACCCGCTTCCGCCGCGTGCCCCAGCCGAGGCCCTTCAGGCCGGCCCGGAACTTCAGATACTCCGTCACCTTCATGTCGGTGTACAGCGGGCAACTCTCGGGCATGTACCCGATGCGGCGGCGGGCCTCGATCGGGTCCCAGAACACGTCGCGGCCGTCGATGCTCGCCTTCCCGGAAGTGGCCGTCAGGTAGCCGGCGAGGATGCGCATCGTCGTGGATTTCCCGGCCCCGTTCGGCCCAAGGAATCCGACCACGCGGCCCTTCGGGACCTCGAACGACACACCGCGGACGGCGGGGTATTCGCCGTAATATTTGTAGAGGTTCTCGACGACGATCATGGGGGGCACGGTCCCGTCAGCGGGGTCTCAGCGGCGGTGGCGACCCGGTCGGAGGAAGGCAAGTTATGGATTAGACGAAGTGCGACGGGAAGGCAAGTGGCAGAATAGGTAAGTTACAGCGAAGGGAAGTACCAGCACGAACTTGGTTCGTGCTGGTGAAATCGACCCCATCAATCGAACGTGGTGACTTCGCCCGCCCGTGCGGTCACAACGGCCGCCATGACTTTGATCGAGATGTTCTGCGAGAGGAATCGAACGGACCCGTCGACTAACCCGACGTTCATGCCGTTCGTGTGGAACGAGTACGGTTCGCCGCTGTTCGTACAGTTCATCGCCTGGGTGCCGGGCGTCGTCCCGTTGTTGCACCCGTCGAGGCCGATTTCGTTCTCCGAATCAGCCCACGCGGAAGCCCCGACGCTGTTGGAACTGATCATCTTCCCCATGTTGTAGAGGTCCGGCCGGGCGGCATCCTCGACGTAGAGCAACGTGTTCGACAGGCCGTCGGTCACGCCCGCGAAGTTCGTGATGCGGTAGTTCGTGCCGGTGGAATACGAGTGGGCACTGGACTGCACGCCCTGAACGCCGTCGAACGAGGCCCCCACGGTGGCGGCGTCCAACTGTGCCGTGAAACCGTCCCGAAGGGCCTGGGTCACGAACCGAATCGTCGTGTAGTCCGTCGTCGCGGCGTTGTTCATGGTGAAACTTTGCGCCGTCCACGAGGGGGCCGTGCGGTCGAGCGTCGGGCTGGACGGGCACTTAAACGTCAAAATCTTGGTCGTGATCGCGCCGTTGTTGTTGCCTTCGCCCAAGTGCAAGTTGGTGCTGTAGAGGTTCGCCAACGCCCCCTGTTCGATGTGCGGCAACAGCCACACGGCCCAACCGTGGTACTTGGCGGCCGGCACGCTCAGTTTGGGGAAGCCGCCCGAAGCGACCCGCGACGGCGGAATGATGCCCGAGGTGTCGTGGAAACTGTGACAGGCGAGGCCGAGTTGCTTGAGGTTGTTCGAACACTTGGCGCGGGCGGCGGCCTCGCGAACTTTCTGCACGGCCGGCAACAGCAGGCCGATCAGGATCGCGATAATCGCGATGACGACCAGCAACTCGATGAGCGTGAACGCGGACCGTCGCTTGGAATGGGAATGAAGCATCAGACCCTCGGCGGAAAAGGGTGGCGGAAAAAAAAGGAACACCCGGCGGGTGAATCACTTCAACTGGATGGGCGGCAACTCGGGCTTGCCGTCGGCGATCGTGACTTTCTGGTTGGTTTTCTCCGGCGTGCTGTACCGGCCGTTGAGTTGGTCGTCCACCTCGGCACCCTTCCAAAAGACGATCAGCCCGTACTCGCCGGCGGGGGCACCGTCATTGGTGGCAAAGGTGCTGAGGGTGAACTTCCCCTCCGGCCCGACAGTCGCCCGGGGCCGGGCGTCAGTGGCGTTCGCCGGCACGAGAATGATTGTCGCCCCAACGGCGGGTTTGCCCGCAACGGTCAACTGCCCCCTGGCGGGGTAGCACGCGGCCGTCGGGACGTTGGACGTGGGGGTGGGACCACAGCCGGGAAGGCAGGAGAGTGAGAAGAGCGCAGGAAGAAGCAGGAAACGAAGCACAACAATCTCCGGTGGGGGGATGCTTGGCGGCACCGGGTCGATTCGTGAAGTCTGCATGAAGAAATAAAGAAGTTTGTAACAAGTAGCAAGCAGAATCGGCTGGGATTCATGCTTTTCTGGAAATTCCTTTCGGGACAATAGGTGGTTCGTCTCGACGCCCTCCCGGACATTCGGTAATGTCCCGCGACTTCGGAGGGTTCTTATGCGAAAAGCACTGATCGGTTTCCTCGTTCTCGCGGCCGTGGGTGGGGCGTACTACCTCGGCACGCATTCCAACGCCACACCGCCGGTCGCTGCCGCACCGGAGACGGCCGCGAAGCCGTCCGTGATCGAAGACGGCCTCGTCGTGCCCACCGGGTTGACGATGCCCGCGACAATGCCCGCGATGAAGATTGACGAGCCGACGAAGGTACTCACCGGCGAGGTGAAGGTGCCGAACGACCTACTGCGGAGCGAACCGCCGCCGCGGCACCCGGCCCTGATTATCCCGTCGATCCCGACGGAGAAGAAGTAAGTCGGCAATGGAACGTAAACTCGCGATCCTCTTGCTGCTCGCCGTGGCGGTCACGCTCGGCCTTGCCGTGGGCATGGTCTACGCCCAGGTTGGGGCCGCGCCGCCGGTCGCCCCGGCCGGCAACGCCCAACCGGTCAAGATCCGCGACTGGTACGATTACGCCGACGTGATCCTGCGCGTCGGCACGCTCATCATTCTCTCCGGCGGCCTGGTCGGCACGTTCGCGGTCCTCACGTCCTTGCGGGCCGGCGTCTACAGTCAAATCTACGGACGCTTCCAGAACGTCTTGTTGAAGTTGGTGGAGCACCCGCACCTGTTCGAGCGGATGAAGCGGGAAGAGTACACGGCCGCCGAAGATGACCCGACCAACCCGCACGGCCCAACGCACCCTCAGCGGTTCCTGGCGAACTGCATGGTCAACTTGTACGAGGAAGCGTTCCTGATCTACGAATCGCGGGTGCTGATGGTCCTCGACACCGTCCCCGACGACTACTGGCAGTCGATGCTCGGCTCGATGCGGGCGACGTTCCAACTCAAGTACGTCCGCACCCACTGGGAACGGCGGCAGGCCGTCTTCTCGCCGAAGTTCAACCGCTTCATCCGCGAGGAAGTGCTGACGGTCGCCCCGGGAAAAGGCGAAGAGAGCGGCAACTGAAGATCTACCCTGCCCCGACCGTGGCCAGGAATGTCTGCAACCGGGCCGACGTTCCGAACAGTTGGTGGAGCCAGGGTCGCGACACCGACTTCAAGTCGACAGCCAGCGAAGGGCGAGCGACCGGGCTCTCGTCGTCGTTCGGGAATAGCACTTCGACGATCGACCGGATGACCGGCCCACGGGGGTCGTCTCGATCGTCCAACCAGTCGGCGTAAACCAGATACGGCAACTTGTCCTCCACCCGGTCGTTGACGGCCGCCAGGAACGGCATCTGGGCCACCGAGTAGAGATCGCCGAACAGCGATTCGAGCCGGTCGGCGAGTTCCGCCCAAAGGCGCACCGGCCCGACCGCGGCCAACCTCGGATGGTTCCGGGCGAACGCAGGCCAGTTCCCGAAATCGTCGTCGGTCACGTCCGCCCGGCGAACGTCGAAGAGTACGTCCAGCGCGTTCCAGTGCAGGGCGTCCGCCGTCCCCGTCGCGAGCATGGCCCGCCGGAACACCTCCGGCCGCAGGGCGGCGTCCGTCGCGAGCAGGTGGGCGTCGTACAAGTCCTTCGGCTCGCCGGACCAGGCCACGCTCCCATCGTCGGTCCGGGTCAGGCCTCGCACCAGCCACGAGACCTTGGCCGCCAACATCGCCTCACGCGAGTACGCCGGAGCGCGAAACGCACCGCCCGCGGGCGCGGCGAACGTCGCGTCGGCGACGCCGAGATCGTCCGGCGTGTACGGGCCGGGCGTGGACAGGTCGACCTGCAACCGCCCGGAGGTGGGTTGGTGGCCGGTCCACTCCCACGTGGTGTAGTAGCGCCGGCCCGGCGTCCCGTACACCCACAGGCTGGCCCCGTCGGCCGGCGGGTTCTCGTCGTTGTGGAACACAATGCCGCTGGCCGGCCGTTCGTGGGCCGAGTCGCGGACGGCGTACCGGCACATGGCCTTCCCGAAGTCGACGCGGGACACGTATTCCCCGTACGCGCCGAACCGCCCTTCGATGGGGCCGTAGTGCTCATCGACGCCGTCCGTCGGCAGGCCGGCGAGATATTCCTCCGCGTCGGCCTCCGGCCCCACGTTCGGCCCGGCGAAGCACTCGATGTCAATGTCCGCCGGCGGCCGGGCACGATCGCCGTACCAGAGGTTCATGAGCAAGCTGCCGCGGAGGACGGGGATCAAGCCCTCCCGCCACTCGCCCAGAAGTTCGGTCAGGGAGCCGAGGAACTCGACCATCACGTCGGTCGGGGGTGGGGTGAGAGCCGCCATCGGGCACCTGGAAAGGGTCAAGTGGAATGGGCCGGGTCGCCGGGCAACCAGCCGGCGTCGAGTTGAAGGTTCGAGTCGTAGACACAGTATTCGAATTCGTGTTCGACGACCGTCTCACCGATTTCGCGCAGGTCGGCGATCAGACGATCGAGTTGAGCGGCGGCCGTCACCCGGCCGACCCCGTAGGCCCGCTGGGTGACGAACCGTTCTTCGACAGTCCCGCCGTCGTGGAAGGCGTTGCGCGAGAGGTGGGCGGCGTGCCCCTCGCAGATCGCAAGTAGGCCCTCCTGCGCCGCCATCGAGTCTCGCCGCAGTTTGACGTGGTGCTCGAAGTAATTCTCGGGCGGGTGGTCCGAGATATCCGCATCGGTAATCGGCACGTCGGCGGTGTGCGGGTCGGCCTCGACTTTCACGCGGGTGATCGCAAACCCGGCCCCGTTGGCGTCGGCCGCCAGACGGTTCGCCTCGGCCACCACCGCGGAGAGGGTTGTGTTGGGCCGCCGCCACGTCGCCATCGGTTGATCGGCCGTCTGCCCGCGGGCGAGAATGATCCGCACGCACTTCAACCCGTGTCCCCGGCACCAACCGACGAACCGCCCGGCATCCGCCGGGTTATCGGCCCGGATGGTGAGGTGAATTTCGAAGTGCCCGCGATACTCTCGCACGGTGCGACCGCCCCAGGGTTGAGTTCAAAGGTGGGTGAATCATACGCGAGGGGTCGTCGGCCTACCAGGGCCGTAGCCGGCGTAGAAGTGGGACAACCGGGGCAAGGCCGACTTCCTGAAAAATCGCGTCGGCCCGCGAAAACGGGTCAACTCGGCAAATCCGGCAGGACGATGAAACCTGCGTCGAGGGGTTGTGGCGAAAGCCGCGGCCGCCGACACGGATACGGTGGTTCGCCGCACGGACGCGGGCCGCCGGATCACGTTGGCCTCGGCCGGGTTCCCCGGTCGCGGCCGACCGCACCCGAAACCGTTCGCCGGGCCGAGGCCGACCCCACCCACGGCCCGGCTCGGCGATGGTTCCGGGCGGGTTCTCTTTCAAACGCTTCCACGGATGGGAACGATCATGCACCGATTCATTGCACCGGCCCTCCTGTTGGGCGTCCTGGCGACCGGCCTCGGCTGCCAACACGTCGGGGGCATGAGCGACGTCTACCACCACCCCGATAACGCCATCGTCAACACCGGCAACGGCAACCCGTACCACATGAGCAACGTGCCGATCACCGGCACCCCGGTGCCGGAGAAGATGCCCGCGCCGCTGCCGGTTCCGGCGGCACCTGAAGCGACCCCGGCGAAGCCGTTGAAGCAGGCCGAAACGGAGTAAGTCCCTGGTTACGAGTGCCGCGGTCGCTTCGACGACCGCGGCCCGATTTTCGGCTTGGCCGTCGCGGTCGGCGTGCTCTGCGGGGCGGCCGACGTCGCCGTCTGCAAGCGATCCGCCGCCGCCTTCGCCAAGTCCAGGAACCGCTGCTGGCTCCGCAACTCCGCCTCGCCGGCCTTCGGCTTCACCCGCTCGTAAGTGCCGTCCGGCAGCAGCAACCGCGACTTCTGGTTGTCGGCCAGTGTCGTCTTCAACAACTCGTCAATTACCCGGGCCTTCAGGTCCGGCTGTTCGATCGGGAAGGCCACCTCCACGCGCCGCGTCAGGTTGCGGTCCATCCAATCGGCACTGCCGACGTACACCTCCGGGCTGCCGTCGTTCTCGAAGTAGAAGATGCGGCTGTGCTCCAGGAAGCGGTCGACGACCGACGTGATGCGGATGTTCTCGCTCACGCCCGGCACCCCCGGCCGCAACGAGCACACGCCGCGGCACGCGATGTCGATTTTCACGCCGGCCTGGCTGGCCGCGTACAGCGCCTTGACCACGGCCGGCTCGATCAGGCCGTTGATCTTCACGCGGATGCGGCCCTTCTTGCCGGCCTTCGCGTTGGCCGCCTCCTGCTCGATCTTTTCCAGCATGAACGCCATCATTCGCGACGGCGCGACGATGAGCTTCTTCCACTGCGGCAACGAGGCGTACCCGGTCAGGTGGTTGAACAAGAGCGCCACGTCGGCGGCGAAGTCCGGGTTGCAGGTGAAGAAGCCGAGGTCGGTGTACGTGCGGGCGGTGATCGGGTTGTAGTTGCCGGTGCCGAGGTGGACGTACCGCCGCAGTTGGTTGTCCTCGTCCCGCCGCACGACGAGCGCGACCTTGCAGTGGGTCTTCAGCCCGACGAACCCGAAGACGACGTGCACGCCGGCCTTCTCCAGTTCCCGCGCCCAGAGGATGTTCCGCTCCTCGTCGAGCCGGGCCTTTAGCTCGATCACGGCCGTCACCTGCTTCCCCTTGTCGGCCGCCATTTGGAGCGCCCGGACCACCGGCGAGTCGGAACTCGTCCGGTAGAGCGTCTGCTTGATGGCTTGCACGCGGTCGTCGGCGGCGGCCGCCTCGATGAAATCGACGACGTGCTTGAACGACTCGTAGGGGTGGTGGACGAGAATGTCCCGCGCGCGGATGGCCGCCCACGGCGACGGGGCCTGCACGAACTCCCGGACCAGCGTCGGCGCGACGGGCGGGTCGCGGAGGTCGGCGAACCCCGGCAGGGCGTAAATCTGGAACAGGCCGGTCAGGTCTAGCACGCTCGGCACCCGCGTCACGTCTTCCGGGTTCAGGTCGAGGGCGGCCGTCAGGAATTGCTCGAGGTCGGCCGTCATCGCCGCTTCGATCTCCAGCCGCGAGGCGTGGCCGCGGCGGCGCTTCCGCACCGAGTCCTCGATGGCCTGCATCAAGTCGTCGACTTCGTCGTCGATTTCGAACTCGCTGTCCCGCGTGACGCGGAAGGCGTAGGCGTCGGACAACTCCATGCCGGGGAACAGTTCCGTCAGGTGCAGGCGGATCACGTCTTCCAGCGGGAACAGCGCGATCGAGTAGTCCGGCAACCGCACGTCGTGGCTTGACGACGAGTCCGCGGGCTTGTCGTCCTTCGGATTCGCCGCTGGCGTGTCCGGCGTAACTTTCGTGGTTTGCAACATCACGAACCGGGGCAGCATCCCCGGCACCTGTACGACGGCGTACAGCGGTTCCGGGTCGTCCGGCCGCCGCAGAACCACGGCGAGGTTGAGCGATTTGTTCAGCAGGTGCGGGAACGGGTGGCCGGGGTCGATGGCCAACGGCGTCAGCACGGGGAAGACCTGATCGCGGAACACGTCCTTCAGTTGCTTCAGTTCGCCGTCGGTCAGGTCTTTCAACGGGCGGATGACGATGCCTTTCTCCCGCAGGGCCGGCAGCAAATCCTTCTGAAGACTCGCGTACTGCTGTTCGACCAGCCCCTTCACCGTCTCGGCGATGCGCTCCAGTTGGACGTGCGGGGCGAGCTTGTCGCCGCCGGACCCGCGAGAGATGTTCGCCAACACCTTCTGTTGAAGGCCGCCGACGCGGACCATGAAGAACTCGTCGAGGTTGCTGCTGAAGATGGCGTGGAACTTCAGTCGTTCGAGCAGCGGCACCGTCGGGTCTTGGGCCTCTTCGAGGACGCGGCGGTTGAACTCGAGCCAGCTCAGTTCGCGGTTGATGTACAGCGACGGGTCGTCGAGGTTCACGGCAGACATCGCCCAAATCTCCGGGGAAGGAACTGCCAATATATGGCCCGGTCGGAGGAAACAGGATCGGCCGGTGCGATCTTCACCGGCGTTTTACGCCGCTCACTCCCCCAAACCGAACGGAGCGGGTTTGCCGGCCCCCGCCCGTCGGGTATCCTGGCACGGCCGACCTTCGCGTGCGGAGTAACCTCGTGCGGGCCTTCCTCTCTCTCGTCGCGTGCGGACTTCTGCTCGCCTGTCCCCTCGTGGGCACGGCCGGGATGCCGGCCCCGTTGCCGGTGAACCCCGAACGAATCACGCAACTCGGCGACGCGCCGCTGGCCCGCCTCCAAACCATCTCGTTCTTCCTGCTCGTCTTCTTCCTCTCGGCCGTTGCGCTGCGGGCGATCTGGAACTACGTCCGCCGCGACTTCCCGGCCCTGCCCCGCCTGTCCTTCGGGCGAGCCGTGGCAGTCGTCTTCCTGTGGGGGATTCTCTTCGTCATTGTGCTGACCATGATTTCCGGTGCCCGCGAACTGATGACGCCCGGGGCGTGGCGACGACAAGGAGCGACCTACAAACTCGCCGACGCCCCGCCCTCGGCGGCTCAACCAGAATCGGAGATGGCGGCCCGGCGACTTCACCTGGAACGGTTGCGGACCGCCCTCTGGCAGTTCGCCGCGACGCACAACGGCCGGTTCCCGGGGACGGACGAACTCACGGCCCTCCCCGCCGAGTTGTGGGACGTGCCGACCGCGGGCGGGTTACGCTTCCTCTACGTCCCCGGTCGGTCGGCGGGACACGTCCCCGACGTTCTCGTTTACGAACCGGAACTCGACCCGGACCACCGGCTCGTGCTGCGGACGAACGGCGACATCGTGGAACTGTCATCGGCCGAGATTCGCAAGTGCGTCCCGGAGAAAAAGCCGTGAGAGCAGCGTTGACGGTCGGCATTCTCGTGGCGGCCCTCGTTCTTTTCGGCATCGCGACAACGGTCGAAGGGGCGTTCACGGTCGTGTTCGGCTGGATTCCGTTCCTCGTCCGCGTGTTGCCGGAGGCGAAGCCGGATGGCCCGACCGTGACGCTCGGCGGAATCGCGTTGCTCTTATTCACGGCCGGGGTTCACGCCCTCGGCCGATCGTTCCGCCCCGGTTGGCGGGTCCGATGGACGGCGGCGGTCGTGGTCGGCGTCGTGCTGCTGTTCACCGCGGGGATTTCCGTCATCGGCATTACGCACCAACTCGCGTGGCTTGCGATCTCCGAACAGCCACTTCGCAGTGAGAGGCTAGCTCGTGGGGGAAACGCGGAGTACCGAGCAAACACCATCAGCACCGGTCTCATCAACTACCACGACATTAATCGCGTGTTCCCGCCCGGTGGCACCTTTTCTAGCACCGGCGAGATGCGACACAGTTGGGAGACGCACATCCTCCCACACCTGTCCTATTGGGACCGAGACATCGACTGGAACAGCCCCTGGAACGGCCCCGAGAACCAGAAGATTTTCCGGTGCGTCCTCCCCGACTTCATCAACTCCGGCTTCCGCACCCCGGCCTTGGAGGACGGCAACGGGTTCGGGCTGAGCCATTACGCCGCGAACAAGTCGATGGCCCTCGCCGACATCACCAAAGGAACCTCGGAAACCATCCTCGCCGGCGAGGTGAACGCCGGGTTCCGGCCGTGGGGGCACCCGATCAACGGCCGTGACCCGGCTGCCGGCCTGAACGCCGGCCCGAAGACCTTCGGCGGCCCGCCCAACGCCGGCGGCACGAACTTCATCATGGCCGACGGCTCCGTCCACTTCCTCGGCAACGGTGTAGACCCCGCCGTTCTCCGCGCGCTGGCCCTTCCGACCGCGGATCGGTAAGGTTGTCGCCACATCGTCCGCTTTTCAGTTGAGGAACGATCACACCGTCCGCATAATAAGCCCGACGCCGGTGCGACCGCGCCGGAAACCATAGATTCTCCAACCGCCCGTTGTTGCTCGGACCCGCCGCGTGCGGGATTGACACCCATACGACCGTGACGGCCGCCGACCGCGGCCGACCGAAGAGGAAAGGTTTCCCCGGACATTGCCGAGCGCAGCGGGCCACCGAAAGGACTGGCCCGCATGCCAGAGATCATTATTGCCGCCCTCGTCGCCCTCCTGTTGGGCGCGGGGCTGACGTTTTTCGTGACGAAGGGCCTGAACAAGAACCCCGGCGGGGCCACACTCCTCTCCGCCGAGGCACAGGCGCAAGAAATCCTCGACCGCGCGACCCGCGAATCCGAACGGATCGTGAAGGACGGGGAGTTGCGCGCCAAGGAAGACACGTTCCGCCGCCGCGAGGAACTGACCCGCGACATCGAACGCCTCCGCAACGAACTCCGCGAGAACGAACGCCGCGTGGAGAAGCGGGAAGACTTCCTCTCCGACAAGCAGAAGGATTTGAACAAGAAGGATCAGCAACTCGAACAGCTTCAGAAGAAGATCGCCGAGAAGGCGACCGTCCTCGACAAGAAGGGCAAGGAACTCGACGCCCTGCTCGAAGAGGAGATGAAGAAACTCCAGCACATCACCGGCCTCAGCCGCGAGAACGCCGAGAAGCTGTTGTTCGACCGCCTCGAACGCCAACTGACCGGCGAGGTCGCGCTGCGGTTGCAGCAGCACGAGAAGCACATCAAGCAGACGGCCGAGGGGAAGGCTCGTGAAATCATCATCACGGCCATCCAGCGGAGTGCCGCCGACCACACGGCCGACACGACCGTCAGCACCGTGGACATCCCCAGCGACGACGTGAAGGGCCGCATCATCGGGCGAGAAGGGCGAAACATCCGCACCTTCGAGAAGGCGACCGGCGTGGACGTAATCGTGGACGACACGCCCGGCGTGGTCATCGTCTCGGCATTCGACAACGTCCGCCGCGAGACGGCCCGACTCGCCCTGACGAAGTTGATCGCCGACGGCCGCATCCACCCGACGCGCATCGAAGAAGTGGTGGCCGAGACGCAGAAGGAGATGGAAACGCACATCCTCGAACTCGGCCGGCAGGCGGTGCTGGACGTGGACCTGACGATGCCGTCGGAGAAGATTCTGTACCTTCTCGGCCGCCTGCGGTTCCGCACGAGTTACAGCCAGAACGTGTTGAACCACAGCATTGAGGTCGCGCACCTGTGCGGCCTGATCGCGAGCGAAGTCGGCCTCGACCCGCGGCTGGCCCGCCGCTGCGGCCTCTTGCACGACATCGGCAAGGCGGCCGACCACGAGATGGAGGGCGGCCACCCGAAGGTCGGCGCAGAACTCGCGAAGCGGTACGGCGAGCAGAACGCCGACGTGTTACACGCGATCATCGGCCACCACGACGACGTGACGATCAGCCACCCGTACACGATGCTCGTCGCCGCCGCCGACGCGATCAGCGCCAGCCGCCCCGGTGCGAGGCGCGAGACGCTGGAGAAGTACGTCAAGCGTCTTGAGAACCTCGAAGCCGTCGCCTGCGGCTTCCCGGAAGTGGAAGCCGCGTTCGCGATTCAAGCCGGCCGCGAATTGCGAGTGATCGCGAGTTCGCAGCGCACCAGCGACGCCGACGCCCTCCGCGTCTGCCGCGAGATCGCGCGGGCGATCGAGCAGCAGTTGGACTACCCCGGCGAGATCAAGGTGACGGTGATTCGCGAGACGCGGTCGGTGGACGTGGCGAAGTAACCGCTGGAACGACCTGGCGGGCGCGGTAAAATGCGGCCGCCCCGCCGGAGCCGTCGCATGAACGCCCCGCCCGATTCGGACCGCACCGTCACCGCCACGCCGGAGCAGGAACTGACGACCGCCCGGCGGTCGGCGGGGGCTCTCTTCCCCGCCGGGTACGAGAAGCTCGACCTCGTCGGGCAGGGCGGCATGGGTGCCGTCTGGCGCGCCCGGGATCTTCACCTCGACCGCGAAGTCGCGATCAAGCTACTCCACGACGGCATCGACGCCGAGTCCGACGCGGGCCGGAAGTTCGTCGAGGAAGCCCGCATCTCGGCCCAACTCCAGCACCCCGGTATCCCGGCCGTGTACGCCGTTGGCACGATGGCCAACGGCCGCCCGTTCCTGGCGATGAAGCTCATCAAGGGCCGCACCCTCGCGGACCTGCTCACCGACGGGACGACCGGCCCGCGGCTCGGCGTCTTCGAGGCGATCGCCCAGGCCGTCGGCTACGCCCACGGCCGCCGGGTGATCCACCGCGACCTGAAGCCGGCGAACGTCATGGTCGGGGCGTTCGGCGAGGTGCAGGTCATGGACTGGGGCCTTGCGAAAGTCCTGTCAGAAGCGAGCGGGGGGCCTCAGCCACCGGATTCTGCCGCCCCTGCCGAAGCGAACATCCGCTCGCAACGCCCCGGTGACACCGAGACGCGGTACGGCGAGTTCATGGGGACGCCCGCCTACATGCCGCCGGAGCAGGCCATTGGCGCGACCGACAAGATCGACGAGCGGTCAGACGTGTTCGGCCTCGGCGGCATCCTCTGCGTGCTGCTGACGGGTAAGCCGCCGTTCTCCGGCGGCGACGCCGAGACGACGCGGCAGATGGCCGCCCAGGGCCAGCTCCAGACCGCCGCCGAGCGGCTGGACACGTGCGGTGCCGAGCCGGAGGTGATCGCGCTGGCGAAGCGGTGCCTGGCGGCGGACCCGGCCGACCGGCCGCCGAACGGCTCCGCAGTGGCGGCGGCGGTCGCGACACTGCGGGCCGCCGCCGACGAGCGGGCGCGGCAGGCCGAGATCGCGAAGGCGGCCGAGGCGGTCCGGGCCGCGGAGCAGCGGGCGCGGCAACGGTTGCGAACGCGGTTGGCCGCCGGCATCGCGGCGGCGTTGGCCGCCGGCCTAGGCCTGGCCGCGTGGCAGGCGAAGAAGGCGACCGACGCCGAAGCCGCCACAGCCGAACAGCTCCTCCGGACCCAGGCCGCGGAGCGGGCCACGGCCGAGCAGCTCGCGAAGACCAACGCGGCGACGGCGGCCCTCACGGTCCAACTCGGGGAGACGAAGAAGGCGAACACCGAAACGAAGCAAGCCCTCGCCGAGTTGGAGCAGGCGATCGGCGTGGTGTTCGACGTGTTCGACGGGTTCGACATCCGCGCCGTGAAGGCCGGCCCCGCCCCCGTGGAAGCGGTGCTGGCCCGGCGGCTGATCGCGGCCGGGCGGCAACTCACCGCCGCCACGTTCCGCGACCCGGTGGCCCTGGCGAACTTGCAGAACCGGCTCGGCGTGACCCTCGACAACCTGGGCTTCCCCGCGGACGCGATCCCCCTCCACCGCGCCGCCCTGGCGAGCCGCTCCGAACACCTGGGGCCGGACCACACCGCCACGCTCGCCAGCCTGAACAACCTCGCCGAAGCGTACCGCGGCGCGGGCCGCCTGGACCTGGCGACGCCGCTGCTGGAGCGGGCGCTAGCGGCGATGACGGCGAAACTCGGTCCCGATCACCCCCACACGCTGCTGAGCATGACCGGCCTCGCCGCGGCCTACCGCGCCACGGGCCGGGTGGACAAGGCCCTCCCGCTCTACGAACGGGCGCTGGCGCTGATGACGGCAAAGCTCGGCCCCGACGACCCCCGCACCTTGTTGGGCATGAACAACCTCGCGGCAGGCTACTATTCGGCCGGTCAGTTGGACCGGGCGCTGCCGCTGCTGGAGAAGGCCCTTGCCTTGCGGAAGGCCAAGCTCGGCCCGGACCACCCCGATACGCTCGCGAGCCTGAACAACCTTGCCGAGGCTTACCGCGGGGCGAGCCAACTGGCCCTGGCGACGCCGCTGCTGGAAGAAGCTCGGGCGCTGATGACGGCCAAACTCGGTCCCGGCCACCCTGACACCCTCACCGGCACGAGCAACCTCGCGCTGGCCTACCGCGACGCCGGCCGGTCGGACCGGGCGGTCCCGCTGTTGGATCACGTCCTGACCGTACGGAAGGCCACGCTCGGCCCGGACCACCCCGACACGATCGGAAGCACGGGCAACCTCGCCGCCTGCCTGATCGAAGCCGGTCGCGGCCCGGAAGCCGTTCCTCATTACACCGACTACTTGGCCGCGTACCGGAAGTTGGCGAAGCCCAACGACCCCGGATTTGCCTCCCGGCTGGCATCGGTCGGCGGGGACCTCCTCGCCGCCGACCAGTACGCCGCCGCAGAACCGCCGCTGCGCGAGTGCGTCGCCATCCGCGAGAAAATCGCGCCCGACCTCTGGAACACGTTCAACGCCAAGTCGATGCTCGGCGGCGCGCTGCTCGGCCAACGGAAGTACGCCGCGGCCGAGCCGTTGCTGACCGTCGGCTACGACGGGATGCGGCAGCGGGAGGCCACGATCCCGGCCGACGGCCGCAACAACCTCTTCGAGGCCGGAACCCGCCTGATCGACCTGTATGCCGCCACGAACCGCCCCGAGAAGGTCGCCGCCGTCCGGGCCGAACTGCCGAAGGAGATCGCCCCCAGGCCGCGGGCGAAAGAGTGACCCGTCACGGAATCCGCCAAGGGTATCCCTCCTACCGCCAATTGCCCGTGACACGCCCCGCCCTTCCCCGGTATGATTCCGCCACCCCGGAACGGAGTCCGCGTGATGGCCACCCCGAAGCGGCACAAGCCGACGATCGATTACCTCGTTTACCTCGCCGTGCGCGTCCTCGTCGGCATCGTGCAGGCGCTGCCGATTCGGTGGGCGCTGGCGTTCGCAGACGTGTTCGCCGCGCTGATCTACCGCGTCGATAAGCGGCACCGGAAGGTCGCGGCCGAGAACCTGCGGTTCGCGTTCCCGGAGAAGTCGGAGGCCGAGGTCGATCGCCTCGTCCGCGGGTGCTATCGGCAGTTCTGCACGCTGCTGTTCGAAATCATCCTGCTGCCGCGGAAGTTGCGGATGACGAACTGGCGGACCTCGACCGACATGGTCAACAGCCACGCCGTGGTGAGCGGCCTGATGCGCGACCGGCCGATGCTCATTGTGACCGCCCACCTCGGCAACTGGGAGCTGGCCGGGTACTACCTCGGGGCGCTCGGCTTCCGCACCTACGCCATCGCCCGCGTGCTGGACAACCCGTACCTCGAAGACTTCCTCAAGCGGTTCCGCCAGGGGACCGGGCAGACGGTCATCGCGAAGAAAGACGACTTCGACCGGCTCGAAGCCGTGCTGAGGGCCGGCGGCAAGGTCGCGACGCTGGCGGACCAGGACGCGGGGCCGCGGGGGGTGTTCGTCGATTTCTTCGGCCGACCGGCGAGCGCCCACAAGGCGGTCGCGCTCATGGCGATGGAGTTCCAGACCACGATGGTCGTCGTCGGCGTCGTCCGGCGGACCACCCTCAACCGCGGGCAGATCGGGCCGTATGACATCATCTGCGAAGACGCCATCGACCCGGCCGAGTACGCCGGTCGGCCGGACGCCGTGAAGGCGATCACGCAGCGGTATCACGACGCGATTGCCCGATTGATCCGCCGGTCGCCGGAGCAGTATTTCTGGCTGCACCGTCGCTGGAAGTCGCAACCGGCGGTGAAGAAGTCCGCGATGAAGCAGGCCGCGTGATGCAAACATTCCTGATCGTCATGCTCGGCGGCGGGTTGGGGGCGAACGCCCGCTTCTGGCTCGGCGTCTGGTTCAAGGACCGCGGCTGGACTGAGTTCTTCCCGTGGCACACGTTCCTGATTAACGTCCTCGGGTCGTTCGTCCTCGGCGTCGTCGCGATGGCCTACGAACACCGCCCGGCGTGGTACCACTTCCTCGGCGTCGGCATCTGCGGCGGCTTCACGACGTTCAGCACGTTCAGCCTGGAAACGCTGGTGATGATGGAGAAGGACCGCTGGCTCGCGGCGACGGGGTACGCGGTCGGGTCGGTGTTGGCGGGAATCTTCGGGGCCTGGTTTGGGATGAAGTTGGCCCGCGGCGCATGAAAAAAGGCGAGCCGCGATACGCGACCCGCCCCACAAATCTCCGTTGCGATTACACCACAACAGACGTCTTCTTCTCGCGGAGCAGTTCCTCGACCGGTTCGAGTTTCCAGCCGATGCCGAGGACGTTCTGCATCCGAATCTCGTGCTTTTCCGCCCCGGCCGTGCGAACGATCAGGTCGCCGGAACCGAAGCCCAGGATGTAGTGGCGGAACAGGTCGTCCCGTTGCTTCTCGAAGGTCACGCCAGTCGCGTCGTAGGTCCGGACCGACGCGCCGATGTGTTCGCACACCTTGATCTGCCCCGGCGTGAACAGGATGTACGCCCGGCGGTCGATGACGAACGTCGCCATCGCCCACATGATGAACACGATGGTCGAAATCGTCAGGTAGCCGGCCATGTTGATGTAGACCTTCAGGCCGCGCATCCGCTCGTACAGGTCGTCCCACCCGTTGAAGACCGTGATGAGCAGCGAGACGACGATAACCGCCATGATCGCCAGGAACGACCATAGCCCGCGGAGGGGGACGTTCGTGATGCTAATCGTCATCACCAGGATGATGACGTACAGGCTGCCCATCCACGCCCGCTGCGAAACGTGCGTGGGGAACGCCCGCTCGCTCTCGACGGCCTCCCGCTTGGACGTGGCGATGGCGTCGTCCAGTGGCGTCGGAAGGCGAGTGGCCTTCGTGTGCAGCATGTAGTTCCCGTCGGCCGGGTTGCCCAGCGGCGTGATCCGGGTGTCATCCGGCACGACCGCGAACCGGTTGTTCTCGATCGCCGTTAACCCGGCCATCAGGAACCCGAAGACCCACACCGGCCACCAGTAGAACAGCGGCGAGTGGCTGATGAGCTTGATCTCACGCGGCCCCGAGGGCGTCACGGGAATCACGGGAACTGCCGGCTCCACGGCGACGGGGACCGGCTCGGACGGCGGGATCGGCGTAGACATGGGAACGAACACCTGGGTGGGTGATGGGAATCACTCTCTAGTCATTCGACGGCACGGGCGTCGGCTTTCACCGAAACTCGATTCAACGTAACGCGAATCCGAGGGATCGGCCAGTTCCATCTGCACGCTTCGTGCCACAACCCGGCCCTCACGGGCGGGCGACCGAACTATTCCAACGGCACAACCCGCTCCGCCACCCGGAACGCCTCGTGGCAGCGGTTGCAGGCGTTCGCCATCGACGCGACGCCGGCGCGTGCGGCGGCATAATCCTTCCCGGCGGCCGCCTTCGCGAGTTTCACACCCGCTTCCCGCAGGTCCGCGGCCTTCGCCATCCAGGTGTCCTGGGCTTGCCGGGTCTTCGGCGGCCGCATCATGAGCAGGTTCCCCGTCTCGGCGATCAGGAGCGACTGCCCGCGGGCGAAGGCCCAGGTCTGAGCGTCGGCCGGCTTCTCCTGGAACGTGCGGTTCAGGCCGTCGAAGTTCGCCTTCGCCAGCCCGGCCATGAGCAACTTCGTCTCGGCCACCGCCTCCAACTTCGGCGGGTTCGCGACCGGCTTGTTCGGCACCTGCGACACGGCCCCCGGCAGGAAGCCGCAGAACGCGGCCAGCAGCACGAGCAAACTCACGCGGGCGAAGGTCTTCATGGTTGGCCCTTCGGAGGCGGCACTTCGATCTGAACGAGGTCGCCCGTAAGGTGGACCGGGTAGCACCCGGTCTTCACCCGCGGGTTGTCGGCCCACGCCCCGTCGGCGAGGCGGAACCGCCAGCCGTGCCACGGGCAGGTGACGATGCCGTCCTCCACGCGACCGCTGGACAGCGAAGCCGCGGCGTGCGGGCACATGTCGTCGATGGCGTAGTACTGCCCTTGGTGGAAAAACACGGCCACGTCCTTGTTGTTCACGGTGAGGAGCGTGTACTCGTTGTCGGCGATGTCGCCCACCTTGCAAACGGTCCGCAGTTCCGGCACGGCGTGCCCTCATTTCTCGGGGGTCGGTTTCACTCGTTCGGCGTGCGGTATACTTTACCACAATCCCCCACGGAGCGGCACATGCTGGAAATCGAGTTGAAGTTTCGGTTCGACGACTGGGAGCGTGCGAAACAGCAGGTGCAAGAGTGGGGGGGCAGGTTTCTCGAATCGCGGCGGGAGCGGGACCACTACTTCAACGCCCCGGACCGAGACTTCCGCACGACCGACGAAGTCTTCCGCCTCCGGTGCGTCGATGAGGTCGGCATTCTGACTTACAAAGGCCCGAAGCGCGGCGGCGGCGTCAAAACGCGGCCGGAAATCGAGGTTCCCCTTGCGACCGGGACCGTGACTCTCGCCGACGCCGAGAAGTTGATCCTCGCGCTCGGCTACCGGGCCACGGCCGTCGTGATGAAGCAGCGCGAGACGTACACGCTCCAACGCGACGGCTTTGAATTGCACCTCTGTTTCGACCACCTGGGCGGCGTGGGCCGGTTCGTGGAAATCGAAATCGTCACCGACGAATCGCGGACGGCCGAGGCGGCCGCCGTGGTGGAAGCCGTGGCGAAGGACTTGAACCTGACGGTACCGGAACCGCGGGCGTACCTGCGGATGGTGCTGGACGCGAAAGGGATCGACGCATGACGCCGCGGGTGGTGACGACGATTGCCGAGGTACGGGCCGCCGTGGCCGAACACCGGCGTGCCGGGAAGACAATCGGCTGCGTGCCGACGATGGGGGCGCTGCACGCCGGGCACATCGAGTTAGTGCGAATCGCGAAGCAGTCCACGGCCTTCGTCGTCACGACGATCTTCGTGAACCCGACGCAGTTCGGCCCGAAGGAAGACTTTTCCAAGTACCCGCGGACGCTGGACGCCGACGTGAACCTGTTGGCGGCGGTCGATTGCGACCTCGTCTTCTCGCCGAGCGTGGACGAGATGTACCCGGAGGCGTTCACCTACGTGGACATCGCCAAACTCGGCGACCACCTCTGCGGCCCCCGCCGCCCGGGGCACTTCCGCGGCGTCTGCACGGTGGTGTTGAAGCTGTTCAACATCGTGCTGCCGGACGTGGCCGTTTTCGGGGCGAAGGACGCCCAACAGGCCCGCATCATCGTGCGGATGGTCCGCGACCTGAACGTGCCCGTAAGTGTGACGATCGCTCCCACAGTCCGCGAAGCCGACGGCCTGGCGATGAGTTCCCGCAACCGCTACCTCTCGCCGGACGAACGAGCGGTCGCCCCGCAGATTTACCGAGCCTTGCAGGCCATTGCGGCGAGTGGCGAACCGAACGTGGCGAAGCTGGAAGCCGAGTTACACGCGAAGTTGACCGCGATTCCCGGTGCCCGCGTGGACTACGCGAGCATCGTGGACGATGAAACGCTCCAGCCCATCGCGACGATCGCCCGCCCGGCGCTGGTCGCGGTCGCGGTGTTCCTGGGCACGACGCGGCTGATCGACAACGTCACGCTCAGCCCGCTGCGCGGCTGAGCGGCAGGGTAAAGCGAGTGTCCTCGTATCACTCTTCGAAGATCGAAGAGAACGGCACCCCCACCATCTTCAGGTAGACCGAGAGGATGCCGCGATGGTGGGACGTGTGGCTGAAGACCCACTTGCGGAGGCACTCGCCCTTTTTGATCGTGAAGAGCGCCTGACCGCCCATCTTCAACGACCACGGTTCGTCCATGATGGCGTCTGGTACGCCAGCGAGAGCCGCGAGCGACTTTGCCACGTTCTCGTCGAAGATCACCAGGAGTTGCTTCGTGTCGGTCGCCTCGGGTGTGACGTAGGCCGGGCCATCCACGGGGGCCAAGTCGATCCCGTCGCCGGTCACGATGAGCGGAACCCAGCCCGCGATATCGGCGAGGTGGCTCGCGTTCCAGCCAATTGTGTGCAGGCCGTCCGCCGGCTTCCAGCCCAGTTTGTCGTCGGGAATTCGGGCCAGCAACTTCCGCGTCATGGCCATTTCGGCCGCTAGTTCCGGTACCATCAGTTCTGAGATGAGCATGTTCCCTCCGTGTGATAGGCTACCCCATTTCGACCGGGGCCGTCGTCAGCGTAGTGACCGCGGTCGTGCCGGTCAAAGCGACTAGACGAGCGGCCGAACTGCTGATTCGCCTTCGACAAACGGCCTGACGTCCGGTAAAATACCCTCAGACGAGACGGTACTCCCTCCTGCGATAGCTGAGCCATTCGGTTCACGCATCCTGAATTTCGGGTTCAACATGCGCCGATTTGCCGCGATCCTGGTCGCCCTCGCTTGCCCGGCCCTGCACGCCGCGGATAAGCCGACGGCCGAACAGCTCGACTATTTCGAGAAGCACGTCCGCCCCGTTCTCCTGGCCGAGTGCGTGCGCTGCCACGGCGAGAAGAAGCAGGAAGCGGGGCTGCGCCTCGACACGGCCGCCGGGCTGAAGAAGGGCACCGACGCCGGCCCGGCCGTCGTCGCGGGCGAGCCGGACAAGAGTTCGCTCATCAAGTCGGTGCGGCGGAAGGGCGAGTTCCCGATGCCGCCGGACAAGGAGTTGCCGAAGGAGCAGGTCGATGCCCTCGTGCAGTGGGTCAAGGTCGGCGCGGCCTTCCCGGAATCGGCCGCGAAGCCCGTCGCCCCGAACACGGTCAAGACGCACTGGGCCTTCCAGCCGGTGAGCGACCCCGTGCCGCCGGCCGTGCCGAACGCCCGCACCCCACTCGATCAGTTCGTGGTGAAGAAGCTCCAGGAAAAGAACCTCTCGCTTTCGCCGCAAGCCGACAAGCGGACGCTGATCCGCCGGGCGTACTTCGACCTGATCGGCCTGCCGCCGACCGCGGAGGAGATCGAGGCGTTCGAGAAGGACGCCGCGCCGGACGCCTTCGCGAAGCTCGTAGACAAGCTCCTCGCGATGCCGCAGTACGGCGAGCGGTGGGGCCGGCACTGGCTCGACGTGGCCCGGTACGCCGACACGAAGGGGTACGTCTTCACCGAGGACCGCAACTACCCGTATGCGTACACCTACCGCGATTACGTGATCAACGCCTTCAACGCCGACAAGCCGTACAACCGCTTCGTCGTTGAGCAACTCGCCGCCGACAAGCTCGTCCTCGGGGCCGACAAGACGCCACTGGCGGCGATGGGCTTTCTGACCGTCGGGCGACGGTTCAGCAACAACATGCACGACATCATCGACGACCGCATCGACCTCGTCGGCCGCGGGCTGATGGGCCTGTCGATCGGTTGTGCGCGATGCCACGACCACAAGTTCGACCCGATCCCAACCGCCGACTACTACTCGCTCTACGGCGTCTTCAGCAGCAGCAACGAGCCGAAGGAACTGCCGCTGATCGCGGAGGCCGAGCGCACGCCCGCGGCACTGGCGTTCGAGGCGGAATTGCAGAAGATGGAACAGGCCGCCGCCGATTTCGAGCAGAAGATGTACGCTGAGGCGCTGGCCCCGTTCAAGCGGCCGGGGTCGATCGCCGACATGCTGCTGGCCACGAAGGAGACGAAGGGCTTCCCGAGCGACAAGGCCGACAAGTGGGCGGTCGAACGCAAGCTCGACCCGCGGATGCTCGACCGCTGGCGGACGGCCGTGACCGGCGACGATCCGATCTTCGCGCCGTGGCTGGCCTTCACCAACCTGCCGGAGAAGGACTTCGGCGCGAAGGCGAAGGACGCTCTTGCGGCCCTCAAGAAGCCGGCCAACGCACACGTCGTCACCATCCTCAAGGACGCGAAGCCGCAAACGATCGGCGAGACGGCGGCGGTCTACGCGCAACTCCTGGCCGACGCCGCGAAGGGGGCCGTGCCGAACGCCGACGGCGACTGGCAGGCCCTCGTGACTCGCATGGTCGGCGACGGCGGCATCACGAATCCGCTACCGGGCGACACGGACAAACTCGTGCTGATCGCCACGAAGAAGGTCTTCCGCAAGCTCCGCAACGACGCCGCCCTCGCCCGGGTGAAGTCGCCGTTCGCCCCGCCGCGGGCGATGGTCCTGAACGACAACGCCCGTCCGACGGAGCCGGTGGTGTTCCTCCGCGGCAACCCCGGCAATCGCGGCCCCCGCATCCCGCGGCAGATGCCCGAGATCACGGTCGGCCTCGACCGCAAGCCGTTCACCAACGGCAGCGGCCGCCTGGAACTCGCGAACTCGATCGTCGGCCCGACGAACCCGCTGACGGCCCGCGTGATCGTGAACCGCGTCTGGACGTGGCACTTCGGCCAGGGGCTCGTCCGCACGCCGAGCGACTTCGGCCTGCGGTCCGATCCGCCGACGCACCCGGAACTGCTCGACTGGCTGGCGAAGCGGTTCGCCACCGACGACGGCTGGTCGATCAAGAACCTGCACCGCCGCATCATGCTCACGGCGGCGTACCAACAGGCGAGCGTCACGACGCCGGCGATGACCGCGGCCGACCCGGAGAACCGACTGCTCGGCCGCTTCAACCGCCAGCGGCTCGACTTCGAGGGGCTGCGCGACTCCCTGCTCTCCACCGCCGGCACGCTGGACCGATCAAAGATCGGCGGCCGGTCGGTCGATCTGTTCACCGCCCCGTTCACCCCGCGTCGTTCGGTCTACGGCTTCGTGGACCGTCAGAACCTCGCCGGCACACTGCGGGCGTTCGACTTCGCCAGCCCGGACCAGCACACGCCGCAACGGTTCCAGACGACCGTGCCACAGCAAGCGCTCTTCCTGATGAACAGCCCGTTCATCGGCGAAGTCGCGAAGGGCGTGGGCACCAAGGTGAGTAGCGCCAAGACGACGCCCGAGAACGTCACGGCCGTCTACCGCACCGTGCTGAGCCGCAACCCCACGCCGGCGGAACTCGCCCTCGCCGACGAGTTCCTGCAAACACCGGGACCGAAAAACGCCCTGTCGCCGTGGGAGCAGTTGGCCCAGGTGCTACTGCTGAGCAACGAGTTCGCGTTCGTGGATTGAGGGATCGAAAATGCGAATGCCGTCCGCAAGCCGGGTGACGAAGGCCCCCGCGAACCCGCGGTACGAGCCGCCGTTCCAGAGCGGCGACCACATGGACCAGAAGACGTTCCACGAACTGTACAAGCAGACACCGGACGGGTTCAAAGCCGAACTGATCGGGGGAGTGGTCTACGTGGCATCACCCGTCAAGCATGTCTCGCACGGCCGACCTCACGCTCGGATGGCGTTTTGGCTCGGGATGTACTCGGCTGCGACGGAGGGAACGGAGGTCGCCGACAACTCGACGAACATACTCGGCGAGGAAAATGAACCTCAGCCCGACCTCACCATGATTGTGCTGCCCGAGTCCGGCGGACAGACGACGATCAACGCGGAAGATTATCTCGTCGGTCCTGCCGAACTGCTCGTGGAAGTTGCGAACACGACGGCCGCCATCGACCGGCACGCGAAGCGACACGAGTACGAAGCGGCCGGCGTCTTGGAGTACCTCATCGTAGTTGTGCGTAACCGTGAAGTGGAGTGGTTCACCCGCGGCAAGCGCGGCTTCACCGCTCTCAAGCCCGACGCGGCCGGCGTGTTGCGTTCCCGCGTCTTCCCCGGCCTGTGGCTGGACCCGGCCGGCGTCTTCGACCGCACGGCCAAGCGACTACTCGGCGTGCTGAACGAAGGACTGTTGTCCGAAGAACACGCGAAGTTCGTCAAGAAGCTCGTAGCCAAAGCAAAGAGGAACCGATCGTGACCAACCCCTTCCTCAGCCGTCGGCAGATGCTCACCCGCTGCGGCGTCGGCATGGGCCTGCTCGGCTTGACGCAGTTGCTCGGCGACAACCGCCTGCTCGCGGCGGAGCCGAACCCGGCCCACCCGCTCGCGCCGCGAGAGCCGCACTTCCCGGCGAAGGTGAAACGGGTCATCCACGTGTTCGCCAACGGCGGGCCGAGTCAGGTCGACACGTTCGACCCGAAGCCGCTGCTCAACAAGTACCACGGCAAGCCACTGCCTTCCAGCAACCTGCGGACAGAACGCCGCACCGGGGCCGCCTTCGGCTCGCCGTTCAAGTTCCAGAAATACGGCAAGAGTGGCATCGAGGTCAGCGAACTCTTCGCGAAGACGGCCCAGCACATCGACGACATCTGCGTCATCCGCAGCATGCACGCCGACGTGCCGAACCACGAGCCATCGTTCCTGCTCATGAACACCGGCGAATCCCGGCTGGTCCGGCCGAGCCTCGGCAGTTGGGTGACGTACGGCCTCGGCACCGAGAACCAGAACCTGCCTGGCTATGTGGCCATGTGCCCCGGCGGGATGCCGTTGCTCGAATCGCAGAACTGGCAATCGGCCTTCCTGCCGGGCATCTACCAGGGGACGTACCTCGACACCCGGCAGAGCGACCCGGAGAAGTTGATCGAGTACATCCGCAACAAGTTCACCCTTGGCAACGGCCAGCGGAAGCAACTCGACCTGTTGCAGAAGCTGAACAAGATGCACCAAGAGGCCCGCGACGCCGATCCGCAACTGGAAGCCCGCATTCAGTCGTTCGAACTGGCCTACCGGATGCAGACCGAGGCGACCGACGCCTTCGACATCCGCAAGGAGACGAAGCAGACGCTCGACGCCTACGGCAACACCGAACAGGGCCGATCGCTGCTCATCGCTCGTCGACTCGTCGAACGAGGCGTGCGGTTCGTGCAGGTGTCGCACGCGCCGGTGCAGCCGTGGGACAGCCACGACGACCTGGAAGCCAGCCACCGCCGGTTGGCCGGGCAAGTGGACGGGGGTATCGCGGCGTTGATCTCCGACTTGAAGCGGACCGGCCTGTTCGAATCGACGCTCATCGTCTGGGGCGGGGAGTTCGGGCGGACGCCGGTGGTGGAACTCGACCAACCCGGCAGTAACGCCGGCAAGCTCAACGGCCGCGACCACAACCACTACGGCTTCAGCGTCTGGCTGGCCGGCGGCGGCGTGAAGGGTGGGCAGACGGTCGGCGCGACCGACGAGTTCGGCTTCAAGGCCGTCGAGAAGCCGGTCCACGTCCACGACCTGCACGCCACGATTCTGCACCTCCTCGGCTTCGACCACGAGAAGTTCACCTACCGCTACGCCGGCCGCGACTTCCGCCTGACGGACGTGCACGGCCGCGTGGTGAAGGAAGTTTTGGCGTAAGTCGTGGAAAAGAAGTTGGCCACAGATGAACGCGGATGAGCACAGATAAAACAAATGCAGTTCTTCTTCAATCTGTGTTCATCCGCGTTCATCTGTGGCTATGACTAACTCTTCTGACATCGCCCTCGACCTTTGGCAGCACGCCGTCGCCGCGGCCAACCCCGAGGCCGCGATTCTCAACGCCTGCATGGCACTCTACGACGAGCTTTCTCCCCTCCTGAACTCCACCCAGCAGATTATCGCCGTCGGTGCGGGCAAGGCCGGCGGGCGGATGGCCGCGGGGTTGGAAGCGGTCCTGCAAGTCGAGCCGAAACTCGCCGGCGTGGTGAACGTCCCCGAAGGGACGCCGGAAACGACGACGCGCATCCGCCTGCACCCCGCCCGACCGGCCGGCAGTAACCACCCCACGGCCGCGGGCGTCGAAGGGGCCGACGCGATGCTGCGGCTGCTCGCCGCGGCCGGGCCGGACGACCTCGCGTTCTGCCTGCTCTCGGGCGGCGGGTCGGCGTTGTTGCCCGCGCCGGTCGAGGGGGTCACGCTCGAAGACAAGCAGGCGGTGACGAAGTTGCTGCACGCCTGCGGGGCGACGATCAACGAGATGAACGCCGTCCGCAAGCACCTGTCGCGGGTCAAGGGCGGGCGGTTGGCGGAAGCGTTCCGCGGGAAGTTGCTCGTCAGTCTCATCATCTCGGACGTGGTCGGCGACCCGCTCGACGTGATCGCGTCCGGGCCGACGGCCGCCGACCCGACGACGTTCGCCGAATCCCTGGTGGTGCTGGATCGCTACGGCTTACGGGAGAAAGCCCCGCCGCGGGTGGTGGCCCACCTCGAACGCGGCGTGCGCGGCGAAGTGCCGGAGACGCCAAAGGCGGTGCCGCCGAACGTGCGGAACGTGGTCATCGCCTCAAACACTCACGCGCTGGAAGCGGCCAAGGCGCGGGCCGAGTTCCACGGCTATTCGGTCCTCGACCTCGGGCCGTTCGTTGAAGGCGAGACGCGGCAGGTGGCGACGGCCGTCGCGGGAATCGTGCGCAACATCCGCGAACGTGGACAGCCGGTGAAAGTGCCGACGTGCATCCTCCTCGGCGGCGAAACGACGGTGACGCTCGGCGGGTCAACGGGGAAAGGCGGCCGCAATCAGGAGTTCGTGCTGGCGATCCTCGACAAACTTGGCCGCGACGGGATGGCGGGCGTGACAGTCCTTAGCGCCGGCACCGACGGTGAAGACGGCCCGACGGACGCGGCCGGTGCGGTGGCCACGCAGGAGACACTTTTTGCCGCGGAACGCCTCGGCCTGTCAACGGCAACCGCCCTCGCCGCCCACGACGCCTACCCGTTCTTCGACGCGACCGGCAGTTTGATTCGTGGCGGGCTGACCGGAACCAACGTCATGGACCTGCGGTTGGTACTTCTTACATGAGAAAGTGCCGGCAGAATTTTCACTCGGTGGCCGAGCGGTTGTAAAAGTTGCTCGCCTGATCACCCGGCGACCGGAAAACTGGTCGGTTCAAGACCAACCGGGACGAATTTCACTCTGGCACGGTGGTTGCTTTCTATCCTTTCGTCCGACACAGCTTCTCGGAACGGGGCTGGAGCGGAAGAGGCATTGCCGTGCGGGCCGGAACCCGCATCGCAACAAATCGCGGGCGACCTCCTGACGGGTCGCCCGCGATTTTTCATTTCGCGACCTTCGCCAGCAACTCCATCACCGCCTTCGTGATCGCGTCCGACGCGGTCACTTCCAGGTAGCTCGACCGGGCCCGCCAGGTTTCGTACCCGCCCCAGCGGTGCTGTTGCGGCGTCGGCAGGTAGCCGTTGTAGCCGTTGGCCAGCGACACCACGAACGTTTGCGGCAGCGGCGACCGCCGCTTGATCTCCAGGCCGATCTCGGTGAAGACTTCGCACGGGATGCCGACGATCCCGAGGCCGCCGACCCGCATCGCTTGCAACTTCAACTTCACCGTGTCGGGGTACTTCGCGATCAACGTCGTCTCGCGGGTATAGACTTCGTCGGCCCCTTTCAGGGCACGCGAGTCGATCGCCGCGAGAATCAACTCGGCCCGCTTCAGCTCGGCCGCCGTCGGCTTGCGGACCCTCAACTCGACTTCCGCCTCGGCCACCGCGAGGGTGAGGTCGCCGGTGAACTTCGCCTGGTCGTAAGCCTTCTTCGCCGCGGTCGTCACGGCGTCGGCCACGAGGCGGATGCGCTCGCCGGGCTTGTATGGCACGGCCGCCTCGCGGAAGTTGATGTTGTTCACGTCGCCGCTGGTGCCGTTGAATAGGCCGCCGACGAACGCCGGGCCGCCGTTGACCTTTCCGCCGACGGTGTCGCTGAACACGCCGAAGTAGTCCGCCGACAGGGCCGGCGAACCGCCGACGTAGTGCAGCGAGTAGTTGCCGAAGAGGGCCGTCGGTCGCCCGTCCGGCGAACGGGCCGCGAGGATCGACACGGCCGGGTCGGTCGGGCCGGCCGAGGCGATCAGGGCCGGGTTCTGCACGCCGGGGTTCATGCGAACGAGGTCGGTCGTGCCGCCGAACGGGTCGCGGTTCTCGACGCCCGGCTTGATCCACCACCGGCGGTTGAAAACTTGCCCCGGCTCGTCGGCCACGCCCCACCCGAGTTCCGCCGGGGCGAGGTTGGCGTGCGCCTTCGCGATCCCGTCGGCGATCTTGCCCGGCAGCCACGCCACGTACTTCGCGTTCGGCTCACTCTGGAAGACGCCGGTGCTGGTCGGGGCGGTGTGCGTGTGCGTCGCGGAGATGAGCACGTGCCCGGCCGGGATGCCGGTCTTCTCGTGGGCGAGTTCCTTCGCCCGGTCGATCAGTTCCCGCGGCAACATGCAACTATCGACGACCACCAGAGCCAACTTCGTCGTGCCGTCGTCGAGGACGAGGCAGCGGGCGTGCAGCGGGTCATTGACAGACTTCGCCTGGATGTCCGAGAAGCCGCCGTTTACGGAGATCGGGAACTGCTCGGGCGTCACGTTCATGGCGAACGCCCCGGCCCGCACCCGCGGCTTCGGGTCGGCGGCGACGGTCAGGCTGGCGAGGGTGAGTAGGCAGAGGAGCGCACGCATGGCAATTCCCGCGAAGGTGGCTGAAAGGTGGGATGTTGCTGAAGATAACGATTCCGCCGCCGACGGCACCTCGCGAAATTTTCTTCCGTTTCCTGCACGAAACCGGATCGCACTTCCCACTAATGTTGTTGAAGCCACACGAGGAACCACCATGCGCCTGACCCTCCGGACTCTGCTCGCCTACCTGGACGACACCTTGCCCGGCGAGGAGGCCAAGCTCATCGGGCAAAAGGTCGCCGAGAGTCCCGCCGCGCAAGATCTCATCGAGACGATCAAGAAAGTCACGCGCCGCCGCCGGCTTTCGACGCCGCCCTCGGACAAGGGGAGCGGGTCGGACGCCAACGCCGTGGCCGAGTACCTCAGCGACGCCCTGCCGTCGGAGAAGATCGAGGACTTCGAGAAGCGCTGCCTCGAATCCGACGTTCACCTCGCCGAAGTCGCGGCCTGTCACCAGATTCTGACGCTGCTCCTCAGCGAACCCGTTCGCGTGCCGCCGACGGCCCGCCAGCGGATGTACCGCCTCGTGACGGGGCCGGAATCGCTGCCGAACAAGAAGCCCGGCAGCACGGTCCCGGTCGGCGGCATCCTGCCCGACGAGCCGTTGCCCCGGGCGGACGACTCGGACGCGGCGTACCTGCTCGGCATGAAGGCGTTCGGCCAGACGGAGTCGAGCGGTCAGCGGATTGCGCAGTTACTCGTCCTCGGCGGGTTGGTCGTCGGCCTCGGCCTGACGGCGTTCGCCGCGTGGCCGCGGTCCAACCCGTCGGACCTTCCGCCCAAGCGGTCGAACGTGGAAGTCGCGGCCAAGCCCGCCGACGAGGTCAAGCCGAAGCCGGGCGAGAACCGCGAACCGCCGGCCGTGCCGATGCCGCCGCCGATCGAGATTCCAATGGACGAGCAGCCTGCCGCCCCGCCACCGCCCGTGCCGATGGACGCGAAGCCGCCGATGGACCTGGTGCCGGCCGCGCAGCCGCCCAAGCCGGACGCCTTGCCCGTCGGGGTGCTCGACACGCCGGACAAGGTCGTGCTCGCGGAGCGCGGCGGCAAGTGGGTGCGAATCATGCCCGCGATGCCGAGCGTGATGAGCGCCGAGCGACTGGTCGCCCTGCCGGGGTTCAAGGCCAGTCTGAAGCTCGAAGCCGGCCCCGTCGTCGAGTTGTGGGGCAACCTCCCCGACCAAGTACCGATCCCGATTCTCGAATCGTCCGTGACGCTCCACCCGCCCTACGACGGGTTCGACGCCGACCTGACGCTTCACACCGGCCGCATCTTCCTGACGACGAAGAAGCCGACCGGCTCCACGATCCGCGTGCGGTGCGACCAGGAAGTCTGGGACGTGACGCTGCCCGACGACAAGGCCGACGTGGTGGTGGAAGTGACGCACCGCCTCGTGCCGGGGATGATGGTGGACGTGGACCCGAGTGAGAAACCGCTGGCGGCGATCCGCTTGGCCGTCATCAAGGGCGGGGCGAAGCTGAAGGTGCGGTACAAGAACCTGCCCGACCTCGCGGCCAACGACATGGTCTTCTGGTCGAGCAAGGGCGTCGGCTTCCAGGGGCCGACGAAACCGGGGCCGAACCAACCGCCGGTGAGCGCGTCGGTCCTGTCCCGCACGCCGCCCGGGGCGAACGAGGTTCTCGCGAAGGCGATCCAGCAGACGCTGACGGAATTCGCCGAGGGCTTCCGCGAGCCGGACTCGTGCCGCGTGCGGTTGGCCGAGATGCTCGCCGAGCGCGAACCCGGCCTCAACGAGACGATTGCCGAGCAGAGTAAGCGAGCCATCCGGCCGACGATCGCCGTTCTGGGCAACGCCGCCATCGGCGACCTGCCGCCGACGGTGGACGGCCTCGTGGACGAAACCCGGCCCCGCGTCCGCGACGCCGCCGTGTACGGCCTCCTCACGCTGGCCGCGAGTTCTCCGACGGCCCTCGACCAGTTGGCGAAACTGCTCAATGACAAGACACGCCTGTCGGCCGACCAGGCGCAGAGCGCCGTGCGACTGCTCCACGGCCCGACCGAGGCCGAGCGAACCGATCCGAAGGCCCTCGACCAACTCGTGGAGTACCTGAACTCGCCGGTGTTGTCGATCCGCCAACTCGCCTTCTGGCAACTGGTGAACGAAGTCGACCCCGAATCCCGGGGGGTCAAATCGCTGAGCGGGTTCGACGTGGCCGCCCCACCCCTGGCCCGCGACGGGTTCGTCGCCGTCTGGAAGCGCCACGTCGAAGACTTGAAGAAGAAGGAGAAGTGAGGCGGCGAGAGGGATTCAGTCGTTCACTCCGGCAGGTTGTCTTCCCCTCACCCGGCCTTCGGCCACCCTCACTCCAACGGGGAGAGGGGAACACCTCACCGTGTCTGAAATGTCCTTCGCCTCTGCCGCCTGCTACTCCAGTATCACCTCGTGCCCCGCGCGGAAGTCGGTCACTTCGATCTCGACGGATCGGTAGCCCTGCCACTCGTTCAACCGCGGCGAGAAGACCAGCGAACACTTCCCGCCCGCGGACATCAACTCGTCGAAGCGGTCGCCCATGCCGAAGGCCACCGCCCGGATGAGCGTGGTTCCCTGCCGCACGCGGAAGCTCAGGTGGCGTTCGCCCTGGCCCATCCGCCGCGGCGTGCCCTCGATCGTCAACGCCGTCGCGAGGAACCGCGGCTTCGGATTGTCCGCCCCGTAGGGTTCGAGCCGGTCGATGTCCTTCATCAGCCCGAAGGTGAGGGACGCCAGCGGAATCTCGGCGTCGATGACCAGTCGCGGTCGTGGTAAGCCGTTCGGGAACCGCTTCGTCACGGCCGCGGAGAACAGCGTGCGGAACGTGTCGAGGTTCGACGGCCGCACCTTCACGCCGGCGGCAAAGGCGTGGCCGCCGTAACTTTCGAGGACGGCTTCACAGTCCTTCAGCACCTCGTGCAACTCGACGCCCACGATGGACCGGCCCGACCCCGTCGAGGGTTCGTCGTTCGGCCGAAGCGAGACGAGAATCGTCGGCTTGCCGAACTGCTCGGTCAGCCGCCCAGCGACGATGCCGACGACGCCCTGGTGCCAGTCGGCCGACCCGAGGACGAACGCAGAGTGCCCGTCCAGTTGGTGTTCCGCGATCATCTCGCGGGCCTGGGTTGCGATCCGGCGTTCGATCGTCTGCCGCTGCGTGTTGTACCCCTCCAGGCACTCCGCGATCTCACGGGCCTTCACCGGCGACTTCGTCGTCAGCAGTTCCACCACGAGCAGCGCACACCCGAGCCGGCCGGCCGCGTTCAGCCGCGGGGCGAGGCGGAAGCTCACGTCCTCGGCCTTGATCGCGGCGTCCTTCAACTTGCTCGCTTCGAGGAGCGCTTTCAGCCCGAGCAGTGGCCGGGCGGCGATGCGGGCGAGGCCGTGCTTCACGAAGATGCGGTTCTCGTCCTGCAACGGCACCACGTCCGCCACCAGTCCGAGCGCGGCCAGCCCGACGCAGTCGAGCAGCAGTTCGCGGAGTTCCGGCGTCACGCGCTGATTGTTGCTGGCGAGTTGCGCGACCACCCACGCGAGCTTGAACGCTACGCCCGCCCCGGAGAGGCCATCGAACGGGTAGCCGCCCGGCAATCGCGGGTGAACGAGCACGTCGGCGTTCGGCAGCTCATCCTTCGGCTCGTGGTGGTCGGTGATGATGAGTTCGACGCCCTGCCGCCGGGCTTCTTCCGCTTCTTCCACGGCCGTGATGCCGCAGTCCACAGTGATCATCAGGCCCACGCCGTCGGCCTTCGCCTTGCGAATCGCCTCGACGTTCAGACCGTACCCCTCGTCGAGCCGGTGCGGGATGTAGAAGTCGGCCACGCCCCCGAGGTGGTCGATGAGGCGGTACAAGATCGCCGTGCCGGTCACGCCGTCGGCGTCGTAGTCGCCGAAGACGCGGATGCGCCGGCCGTCGCGGATGGCTTGCACCACGCGCTCGGCCCCGGCCGTGACGCCGGGGAGCTTCTCCGGCGGGTGCAACGCGGTCAGCACCGGGTTGAGGAACCGTGTCGCGGCATCGGCCGTCCGCACGCCGCGGTTGACGAGCAGTTGCGCCACCACAAGCGGGATGCGCAGTTCGGCCGTCAGGCGGCGGATGGTGGCGTCGTCGTGCGGCACAAGGTGCCACTGTTTGACTACCGGCGTCACCGGAAATCCTCGCGCGGGGAAACTGGCATTCTATCCGTACCATCGGCGGTTTCCCGCGATCGGTTCCACCAAGTTCCCGACACGCCCCGCCGTCGCAGGCCGTGCGTTCGTTCCGTCCGGTTGTTCCGGCACACTCGGGCCGCCGGACCGGGATTCCTGGAAATTCCTTCAAGGGATCGCTCAAAGTGATTTGCCCGACGGACCGATGCTAGTTTCGGGGGATGGGGAAGATCAGCATGGCCTCCGCCGCCAATGCGTGATGGATTCGCATTTATTACCTCGAAGGAGTCCTCGGCTCATGAACCTGACAGCATTGATTCTCACCACGGCCCTGGCGACCGGCGGCGACCCCTGTGGCGCTCCGTGCGCCACTCCCGCACCCTGTGCGACGGCCGCCCCGTCGTGCGGGTGCGAGTCGTCGCCCGGCTTCTTCGCGAAGTTGCGGGCGAAGCTCGGCTCGCGGTCGTCTTGCGACTCGTCGTGTACTCCCTGCGGCACGCCGCTGTTCGCCGGCTTCACGACGGCCTGCCACGAGCCCGCCGACCCGTGCGGCAAGCCCGGCCTGCTGTCCCGCTTGAAGGCGAAGTTCCAAAAGGGCGATTGCGGCGGCTGCGGGACGGCTTCCGATTGTTCGGCCCCGAGCGTGGCGTGTTCGGCCATGCCCGCCGCCCCGAGTGGGTGTGCCTTGCCGGTCGCCCCGACGGCGCCCCCGGTGATGCCGGCACCGCCCCAGGCGATGCCGATGCCCAAAGCACCGGTTGAGACCCCGAAGCCGATGCCGAAGAAGCTGGAAACCTCGACCCAGATCGTGATTCCGGCGATTAAGTAACTGTCGAAGAGCGCGAAGCGGGCGGCGGTGAGGGACATCCCTCACCGCCGCCCGCTTCGCTTTGGTAATTCACCGTTCGGAATTACAACGTCGGGCCGATGTGCCACGGGGCGAACTCTTCCTCGCCAACGCCGTGGATCTCACTCTTCGTTTTCTTCCCACTGGCGACGGACAGAATCTCTTCGAAGAGTTGACGGCCGACCTCTTCCACGGGCACCCCGTTAAGGATCGCACCCGCGTTCACGTCCATGTCCGAGATCATCCGCTCGTAGAGTGGCGTGTTCGTCGCCACCTTGATGCACGGGGCCGGTTTGCACCCGTAGACGCTGCCGCGGCCGGTCGTGAAGACGCACACGTTCGCGCCGCCGGCCACGATGCCGGTCATGCTCACCGGGTCGTAGCCGGGCGTGTCCATGACCACGAAGCCCTTCGCCTTGATCGGCTCGGCGTAGTTCAGCACGTCGGTCATCGCCGTCGATCCGGCCTTCGCGATGGCCCCCAGCGACTTCTCGTAAATCGTCGTCAGGCCGCCCTCCTTGTTGCCGACGGACGGATTGTTGTTGATCTCGACGCCGAAGACGCTCGTGTACCACTCCCACCACTTGATGCGTTCCACCAACTTCTCGCCGACGGCCTTGCTGACGGCCCGGCGAGTGAGGATGTGTTCCGCCCCGTAAATCTCCGTCGTCTCGCCCAGGACGGTCGTACCGCCCTGCTGCACGACGAGGTCAGACGCGACGCCGAGGGCGGGGTTGGCGGTGATGCCGCTGTTGCCGTCCGACCCGCCGCAGTTCGTACCCAGAATCAGGTGCTTCGCGGAAATCGGGACGCGCTTCACGTCGTTGACCTGCGGCAGCAGCCCGGCGATGGCCTCCACGCCCGCGTCCACGGTCTTGCCGATGCCGCCGATCTCTTGAATGCTCAGCAGGATCGGCTTCTGCTTCGGCTTGCCGAGTTGGATCAGTTCGAGGTGCTCGTTCTGGATCAAGTGGGCTGCCTGCCCCGTCTCGCAGCCGAGGCCGATGAGGATGTACGCGGCGACGTTCGGGTGGTTGGCAATGCCGGCGAGCGTGCGGTCGAGTTGGTGGTGGTCGTCGCCGCCGTAGGCCATCGCGCAACCGTGCTTGTGGACGATCGGCACCACGCCGTCGATGTTCGGGTATTTGTCGAGGATGCCGCTGGCGCGAAGTTTTTCCGCGATGTACTTGCTCGTGCCGGCCGAGCAGTTCACGGTGCTGATGATGGCGATGTAGTTCCGCGTGCCGTACCGCTGGTGCTCCGGGCGGATCGGGCCGCGGTCGTAGCCGTCGAAGTTGCGATATTCCGCGGGCGGCGCGGGCGGCGGCGGGGTCTGGCTGGCGAAGGCGTAGTCCCGCTCGAACTTGCCGAGGACGACGTTGTGCGTGTGGACGTGCGTGCCCGGCACGAGGTTGCCGCCAGCGAAGCCGATCACCTGGCCGTACTTCGTGATGGCGTCGCCTTCCTTAATGGCGAAGACGGCGAACTTGTGCCCGAGCTTCACGAGGCTCGGCACCTTCAGTGTGCCGCCGTCGAAGGCGATCTCGGTGCCGGGGGCAATCTGCCGGCGGGCCACAGCGACGTTATCCGTGGGGCGAAGGTGGACCGCGACATCGGAGAGGGGAATGGTCATGGGTGGAACGGGCCTGCGGGTGGTTCGTGGTTCGCTGAGAGTCAATTTACGCAAAAAACCCCGCGCCGGGAGCGCGGGGTTTTGAATCACTGCGGGAGTCGCGGTGCAGCCGGTGAAGTCGACCAGCTTGCCATCTAGGTGAGCGCGGCCAAGGTGATCGGTTTCGGCTTGCTGACCCCAATCCGTAATCGCGTCAGTTCAGTGCGACCGTCACGTCCCCGCCGCTCTCGGGGACGGTCACGGTCGCGCCCGACGTTTGGGGGTCGTTGAACTTCGCAGGGACGGCAACCGCCGTCGCACCAACCCCGCCGCCACGGGTGCCCGTGTCCGAACTCCCGACGCTCACCGGCCCGCCCACGTAGGCGACCTTCTGTTCGCCCGGCACGACCTCCGTCATGATGAACTTGCCGTCGGAATTAATCGTCGCGGTCGCGAAATCACCGTTCGGGGCGAGGAACTTGATGACGCCGCTCTTGAGCTGTTGGCCCTTGTAGGTCACGGTGCCGGTCACTGTGAGCATCTTCTTCTTCGGCGGGCCGCCGCAACCGGCGAGAAGCGTTAGCGTTGCGACCATCACGGCCACGGTTTTGAGTGTCATGTCACTTGGGGAGGGAAAAGGGTCGGGGAAGGGAAACGCCGGCCGAGTGAACTCGGCCGGCGCAACAGGTTCGTATCAGAGTTAGAAATCGCCCGTGACCAGCCCGTCTTGCGGCCAGAGGGCCCGGCACCACACCGTCTGATCGACGTTCGGAGTTACGTTCCGGACGCTACCGTCCATCATGCCGACAATGCAGACGCCGTCGATGGCCTGAACGCGGTACGGGTCGCACGCCGCAACCGTCGGTTGGGCCTGCGGCGGGGTCGACGTCGAGGTGGCGGTGACGGTGGTGCCGGTGCTCGTCACCAGGCGGGTGTCGAAGTACGGCCCCTTAAGGTAGTCCCACGTGAGGTTGTACGCCCACAACTTGTGGTTCATCCCGTCCGGGGACCCGCCGTTCGAGCCGCAAATCCCGTATTGCTCGGCGATGCCGACCGTCGTCGACGTGCCGTCCGTCAGGCTCAACAGCTTGAAGCGAGCGTTGCCCTTGGTGACCTTGTCGATGGTATCGACGCCGGGCGTGGGGTCGACGGGCGTGCCATAGACCGCGTGGTTCATGGCGTAATTGCCGTGGCCCCACGTCCCGCTGTTGGACTCGGTCCAGGTGTCGGCCGGCTGGGACGGATCCCGCGGCGACAGGAAGGTCTTGATCTTTTTCGCGCCCGCCGCCGTACCGGCCGCCCGCGAGGCGGCGTCGTTCGGCGGGACGCCCGGCCACGCCCCGCCGTTAGAAATGCCGAGTTGGTAGATCGCGTTCTGCTCGATGTACGGGAGAATCCAGAAGTGGCCCGACACCGGCTGACCGCTCCCGGGAACCAACACGGCGGACAGCGGGGGGATGATCCCCATGGTGTCGTGGAACCCGTGGTTCGCCAGCATGATCTGCTTGACACTGTTTGAGCTTTGGGCACGGGCGGCCGCGCTGCGGACCTTCTGCACGGCCGGCAATAACAGTCCGATCAGGATGGCGATGATCGCAATCACCACCAGCAGCTCGATGAGCGTAAACGCCCTTCGAGATGAACGGGAGTGGGACATAAATACCTCACAAAATGAAGAGATACGTGACAGGCGAATGAGTCTGAAAAAAGCATGAAAATGCTCGCCATCTCCATTAATACTTGATTAACTTCGCGGTGTAAAGCACCAGCGTCCGGAATTTTGGACGGAATTGGGAACTTTCCGACAGGACCGGCTAGCCCTTCGCTTTCGCCATGTCGATGACAACTTCCTCGCCCTCCATAGACGTCGACGATCAACTGCGACTTGTCGGGGCGAACTTGTCCTTGAACACGTAGCCGGCACCGCCACCATCGACCGGCGTGAGGTTGATCTGGAGCAGGCTTTCACTCGACACTCCGGGCAGTGGTGTGGAATCCACACCACTGCCTCCACAATTTCTCGAACGGCTTCGCTAAGCACCATCGTCTAAACTTCTCGACGGAATGGGAAGATTTCCACCCGTTCTCATCACCAGCCAGAAAGGGCCTCCGGTTCCGTCAATTGTTCCGACCGTGCCGTCAGGAAGGCGTCGAGTAGCAGGCTCGACAGAGAAATTGCCATAAACGCCGTTGTTACCGGCGAGTTCGGCACTAGGATAGGCCGAAAGTTTCCGTGGCGGGTCATCTTCTGATCGAGGCCTTCGACGCTCGTTTTCCGCTCTACGGGTTGAAAGGTCGGCTCATGGAAAAGTGGTTGTGTTACGCGGCCCTCGGCGTGGCCGCCCTGATGCTCTTACTCTCCATTCTCGACATCGCCATCGGGATTCCGTTTGGCGGTAGCCCGTTCATGTTGGTCGATATTTTCCTCATTCTCGCTAGCGGCATCGTCGGCTACCTCGGCTACAACGCCCTGCGTGACATCCGCTAGGTCGGTCCTCCGAAGGTACGATTACTGTCGATCGGTAACGGGCCTCGCCCAACTTTGACCCATCCCCGCCAGAAGCCGTGGCGGGGGCGCAGTCCATCCCTTCCCACCTCCGTAAAATACCTACCGCTCTCGGCGTAGCTCTTTGCTGTCCGCTGATGGGTCCTTGTGAGCTACCCCATGGCGAAATCCTCCCCCACCGACGACCTGAAACAGATCCGCAACATTGGCGTCATCGCCCACATCGACGCGGGCAAGACCACGACCACCGAACACTTACTCTTCTACGCCGGGGCCAAGCACAAGCTCGGCGGCGTGGACGAGGGAACGACCGAGACCGACTACGACCAGGAAGAACAAGAGCGCGGCATCACGATCTACTCCGCGTGCGTGCCGTTCTCGTGGCTCGGGTACACGGTCAACCTGATCGACACGCCGGGGCACGTCGATTTCACGGCCGAAGTGGAACGCTCACTGCGGGTGCTCGACGGCGCGATCTGCGTCTTTGACGGGCAGAAGGGCGTCGAAGCCCAGTCGGAAACGGTCTGGAGGCAGGCCAACAAGTACGGCGTGCCGCGGATCATCTTCGTGAACAAGATGGACGTGGTCGGGGCCAACTTCGCACAGACGCTCGAAACCGTCCGCCAACGGCTCACGCCGGACGGGGCCACGCAGGGCCGGCCGGTGCCGATCGTGATCCCCATCGGGTCCGGGTCCGTGAAG
Source organism: Limnoglobus roseus (assembly GCF_008254045.1). GTDB lineage: Bacteria > Planctomycetota > Planctomycetia > Gemmatales > Gemmataceae > Limnoglobus > Limnoglobus roseus. The sequence goes on from NZ_CP042425.1 coordinate 577,159, forward strand.
GATAGCCACACGCCGTTCAAGGGCGTCATCGACCTGATCGAGATGAAGGCCATCTACTTCGACCCGGCCGATTACGGCAAGACGATGACGGTCGAAGCCGTGCCGGAAGATCACCAACTCGAAGCCGAGGACTACCGCACGAAGCTGTTCGACATCCTCAGCGAATCCGACGACAAGGATCTGATCACATCCGCGCTGCTCGAAGGCCAAGCCCCGGACCCGGCGAAGGTGCGGCAACTCGTGCGCGAACAGACGCTCGCCCGCCGCATCTACCCGGTGTTGGCCGGTAGCGGCCGCGAGCACATCGGCGTTCAGCCGCTGCTCGACGCGGTGACGTACTACCTGCCGAGTCCGCTCGACCGGCCGCCGGTCGTCGGCACCAACCCGAAGGGGAAGAAGGAAGAAAAGCGAAAGCCCGACCCGAAGGAGCCGTTCTGCGGTCTCGTGTTCAAAGCCGTCGGCCACCCGAACGGCAACCGCTTCTTCATCCGCGTCTACAGCGGCGTGATGAAGCCGAACATGCGGGCGTTCAACACTGGCAAGGACGTGAAGGAGAACATCGCCAAGATCTTCCACGTCCACGCCGACCCGAACCGCGGCCTGGAGGAAGTCGATGCGGCCCCGGCCGGCGACATCGTCTGCGTGTTGGGGCTGAAGGACTCGATCACCGGCGACACGCTCTGCGAGACGGCCCACCCCATTTTGCTGGAAGCGATCACCTTCGCGGAGGCGGTCGTCAGCCAGTCGATCGAACCCGAGAGCGGGGCCGACAAGGACAAGCTCGTCAACTCGCTCGCGCTGCTCCAACTCGAAGACCCGACGTTCAAGGTGAAGGTGGACAAGGACACGGCCCAGACGGTCATGAGCGGCATGGGCACCTTGCATTTGGAAGTGAAACGGCACCGGCTCGAACGCGACTTCCGGCTAAAGGTCCGCGTCGGCAAGCCGCGAGTGAGCTACCGCGAAATGCTGATCGGCGGCAAGACGGTCGAGGTCGAAGTCGACCGCATGGGCGACAAGCAGGCCTACGCGAACCTGCGGGTGTCGTTCACGAACTTCAAGGTCGAGAAGCCGGTCATCGTGAACAACGCCGTCGGCCCGGAGGCGCTGCCGCCGCTGTTCGCCGCCGCCGCCGAGCGGGGGCTGATCGACGCGCTGCAAACGGGCGAACTCGGCTACCCGATGATGAACGTGCAGGCGACCATCACCGACGCGAAGTTCGACCCGAACCTGAGCAGCGAGGACGCCTTCACGAAGGCGGCGGTGCAGGCCTACCGCGAAGCGGTCGAGGGGAACATTCAGTTGATGGAGCCGATCATGCGGGTGACGGTGACGACTCCGAACGAGTTCGTCGGCAACATCACCGGCGACCTGGCTGGCCGCCGCGGCGTGATCGAGCGGCAAGAACCACTCGGCGCGGGCGGCACCTTCGAGGTGGAAGCGTTCGTGCCACTGCGGCTGCTGTTCGACTACGCCGACCGCGTGCGGAGTCTGAGCCAAGGTCGGGCCGCGAGCGGCATGGAACCGCACAGCTACGAGCCGGCCCCGGCCGAGGTGCGCCGGGAGATGTTGGGGGAGTGACGGAGGATGAACGGCGAGCGGCCCGGCGTAAGCGGGCCGTGTCTGATAGTACCAGACACGGCCCGCTCACGCCGGGCCGCTCGCCTTAAACCCGCCCCGCGTACAGCACCTTCGGTTCGGCCACGCCGGGCAGGTACAACCGCAGGCCATCGTCGGTCGTCACCATGCCGCCGGGGCGACCGGCGGCATGCTCCGCGAGGATCGCTTCCAGTGCCTGAACGATAGCCACGCAGTTGCGTTCCGCCGACAGGTCGTTGTACTTGTAGTGGGCCATCGCCTGCCAGCGATCGTGGCGGTCGCCGGGCCCGTGTTCGACGTAAGCGACTTCCTCGAAGAACCGGCGGATCACTTCGATGCCGTAGCCGCGCTGCGACAGTTCGTTCCACGGTTCGACGAACCGGCCGTTGTAGTGGTGGTTCGGCGTGTACTTGAACTCGCCCGGCGAGCGGTCTTCGATCGTCACCTCCACGCCGCGCTTCCGCTGGTGGGCGTTCCACACGCCGTTGTCGAAGCGGAACTGCACCTCCTGATCGACGTAGCCGGGGAAGTTGTCCGGCGTCACCCAACTGGTGTGGATGTCGAACGTGGCCTCGCGGCCGTCGTTGAGGTGCGTGTACGTGACCTGCAACTGTGTCGAATCCCACGTGTTGCCGTCGGCCGGGCCGACGAGGCCGCGCTGGCCGTTCGCGGAAATGCGGGTGAGAGCGTAGTTGCCACGGCTGAAGAAGGTGAAGTCGATGAGCTTCGTGTAATGGCACGCGACGTAGGTGCCGGGGTTGCGGCCGGTCAGCCACTCGGCGAACTGGCCGGTCGAGATCGACTTCGGCTCCAAGAGCGAGCAGTAGCCGTTGTTGACGTGCCGGAGGTTCCCTTCGAGGACGTGCGTCCGCAGCTTCTTGTGGTCCGGGTCGAGCAGCTTGTGGTACACGACCTTCGCGAGAACCTGCTTCTCGTCGGCGAGGGCTTGCAACTCGTCCAACTCCGCGAGCGACAGCACCGAGGGCTTCTCGATCAGCACATGCTTGCCGGCCGTGAGCGCCGCCTTTGCCGGGCCGAAGTGCCGGTCATCCGGCGTGGCCACGCACACCACGTCCACGTCACTCTTTGCCAGTTGCTCGGCCGCGTCGGGGCCGGTGAGGTTCGCAAACGGCGTCGGAGCATGTGCCCGATACTTCCCGGCCCGCGTGCCGGTGCGGGTGGCGACGGCGGCGAGATCGACGTCCACGAGGCCGAAGTCGCGGCGGAAGAGTCCTTCGCGGTGAACTTGCTCGAAGAACGGCCGGTACGTCTCGTCGAAAATCATGCCGAGGCCGACCATGCCGGCCCGGATGCGGGGTGGGATACTCATGCAAAAATCCTATTCACCACAGAGGGCACAGAGAACACAGAGAAAGAACCGATAAGGGTCAGAACCGAAACAAGTCCTTCTGCCTTTCCTCTGTGCTCTCTGTGGTGAATCGATTTTATCGAAGCGAGTCGAGTATCTTTAGTCGCATCGCCGACAGCGCGGGAACCAGCCCGCCGAGGCGGCCCATCACGAGCGTGAACAGCATGCCCATCGCCATCACCTGGGCGTCCACGTTGATCGTCAGGGCGATGCTCTTGCCGCCGGGGGCACCGCTGCCACTGCTGAGCGTGCTGGTACTCGCCCGACCGTCGGCGATGGCCCACGCGAGGAGGCAGCCCATCGCGCCGCCGATGACAGCGATGGTCAGCGATTCGAGCATGAACGACACCATCACCTGCCACCGTTTGAAGCCGAGCAGCCGTAGGACGCCGATGTCGCGGATGCGCTGGGCGATGCTCGCGAACATCGTCGTCATCATGCCGAACACACCGCCGATGGCCATGACCACGGCCACCACCACGACGGCCACCAGGAAGAAGTTGTTCGTCTTCGTCAGTTCTGCGTAGTAGTCGGGCTCCGAGAACGCCTTCAGCTTCTGTTGCGTGTACCGCTTGCTGAGGTGGTAGGCCATCGCCCGCGACGCCTCCCGCGTGTCGGCGTCGGTTCGGAGGACGAGCGTGGTGAACGTCCGCTTGCCGAACGGCTCATAAATACGGCTGAACCGCTGCACCCAGATCTCGCTGCCGAACGTCGTGCCCTCGGCCTTCATGATGCCGGTGACGACCCACTCGACTTCGCCGAGCGTGAACACGTCACCGGGCACGAGCGGCCGTTTGTCCGGGCGATCCTCGGCGAGCACGCCGGCCACGCCCTCGCCGAGCACGCACTCGATTTGGCTCTTGTCGTTCACGCCGGACGAGCGAAACCACTTGCCACCGGGCAGGAGTTGGACGTTGTGAACCTCGGCCGCGACTTGCGAATCGCCGAGGCTGCGGAGTTGCACGAACCGCCGCCGCGGCGGGTTCGAGTGCGGAACCGGCATGTTGATCGCGTAGTACGTCTCCTTGCTCGCCAGTGAGAGCGGCTTGCCGTCCCGCTCGACCGTCTTCACGCGGACCGGCGTCTTCAGGACGCGGTCCTTCTCGTCGAGTTCGACCACCACCCGTTCGACGTTGTCGATGTCGCCGTAGCCGAGGTTGCTGAAGATTTCGTCCGTCGACCCGTCAGACAGGGCGAAGACGTTGCCCGGCACGCCGCTGTTCTCGGTGAGGTTGTTCATGCCGTTGACGAACGCGAGCAGGAACGTGAGCAGGCCGATGACGGCCGTGAACGCGAACGCGGTCATGAGGTTCGTCTTCCACCGCACGCGGACGTTGCGGAGGTTGTACGCCAGCGGCACCTTGCCGATGAACACGAGGATGAGCAGGTCGAAGGCGTACACCGCGAGGATGACGAACGGCCAGTGCTCGATCATCGCGGGCGGCAGTTTCGTGTGCAGCGGCGTCCGCATGAACTTCTGCACGTCCGGCGGCATCTTCGACAGGTTCTCTTCGCGCTCGCGCTCGGTCTTGCCCAAGAAGTCGCCGGGGGCGGGCGTCATGGTGCGGGCGACGACGCCGAACGAGCCTTTCTCCGGCAGCGGGAGACGGGTGACGAGTTCGACCGACACGGCGAGGACGGCCAGCAGCACGATGACCCCGGTGCCGAGGGCGAAGACGCGCTTCAGCGTCCGCCACAGGCGGGAGCCGTGAGCGGCGGTGGTGTCTTCGAGGACCGACTCTTGCGAGAGGAACGCCGGCACCGCCAGCAGCAAGACCGACAGCGGCAGCAGCGACAGCCCGAGCACGAACATCGTCGCGAGGCTCGTGACGAGCAGCTTCAACAGGCGGTAGGCGAGACGCGGAAGGAAGAGCATAGAAGGTTCCGGAAACTCGGGCGAGCGGGGCGTCAGCCCCCTGATTCTGGTCGTTGCGATGCGAGAATCAGGGGGCTGACGCCCCCCGCTCGCCAATCGTTACGCCACCGTCGCGAACACCTCGGACACCTTCACCTTGCGCGCGTTCCACGCCGGCAGGGCGGACCCGATCAGGCCGACGAGGATGCCGAGTAGGGGGCCGTAGAGCACGATCTCCCACGGCGAGTGGAACGTGTCGAAGAACGCGAACTTCACGCCGATCGCCTTCGTGATACTGCGAATCGCCATCGGCAGGAAGTACACCGCCCACGTGCTGAGCATCCCGCCGAACGTGCCGATGAGCATGGCCTCGCTGACGATCATCGTCATGATCTGCCACGGCTGGAAGCCCATCACCTTCATCACCGCCATCTCGGTCCACCGCTCGCGGACGCCGATGGTGATGGTGATGCCGATGACAAGGCACATGATGACCACGATGGCCGGCATGATGAGAACCTTCAGCCCCCAGAAGATGTCCTTGAACGGCTCCAGGAACGAGCCGATGGCGGCCGAGAACGTCTCCATCTTGGTCGCCGGGTTCGAGAACGACGACGGTTCCGCGACGACGGCGGCGAGCTGTTGGTACGCGGCCTTGTTCGGCATCCGCACCCAGACGAGGTTCAGGCAGCGGTCGGCGACGGGGTGGTCCTTGCCGGTGCGGGCCCTGTAGTCGTCGAGCTTCGCGATCAGGTAGTCGAACCGCATGGCGGCGTTCATCCCCATCCGGCTGCCGGGCGGGAACGCCCCAACGATCTTGCACTCGAACTCGATGTCCTTGTAGTTCGTGCCGAACAGCTTCATCTCGTCGCCGACCTTCTTGCCGATCTTCTCCAACCGATCGGCCCCGACCACGATGTTCCGCTTGTCCTGCTTCACAAGGTCGATGATCCTCATCATCTCCGCCCAACCGTCTTCGCCGAGGTCTTCGGGGTTCAGCCCTTGCTCCTTCATCATGCCGTTGGTGACGGCGTCCGGGTCGAGGGCGAACAGGAACAGGCTGTTCTCCTGCGTCATCTTGGCCGGGTCGAGCGTGCCCCCGACGAACGACCACGTCATGAAGTTCTGGTCGATGTCGGCCGGCTGCATCTCCTTCGGCAGCTTGTCCCGCATCAGCCCCTTGAGGTTCGCCGCGTACCCCGGCTTCATCATGCTCGGGATGCCGAACTTCTCGGACATGATGACGAGTTGCGAGTTCTCCTGGTCGGTCGTCATCTTCCCGATGGTCGTGATGACGCCGTAGAGCATCGTCAACATGCCGGTGAGGACGAACAGGGCGATGTACGTGAGGGCCGTGCGCAGGAGGTTTCGCCGCAGGCTGCGGAAGACGAGGCCGGCGAGCTTGGCGTACTTGCCGACCGGGTCGACGAGATTCTGGAACCCGCGGATGACGAGTTCCATCAGGTACATCGCGCCGAAGAACAGCGGCAGCGTGATGATGGCGAGAATCGTCAGGAAGAAGATGGCGCCGATGAGCGCGACGGTGCCGTAGAGGGCGAGTTCGATCAGCGACGTCTCGACCGGGGCCGACTGCCCGTACTGGGCCGCGTTGGGGAACATGGGTGAACCTCCGCGAGTTTGTCGAGTTAGTTCAACCGCGCCAGCGCCGGCAGTGGGTTCCCGCCGACGAGGCGGCCCTTTTCCAGTTGCACGATCCGCTGGGCTCGTTCGGCCGCGTGCGGGTCGTGCGTCACCATCAGGATCGTCTTGCCGAGTTCGCTGCGGAGCAGGCCGAGCAGGTTCAGGGCGTCGTTGGCCGACTTCGCGTCGAGTGCCCCGGTCGGTTCGTCGCAGACGACGATCGTCGGGTCGGTGACAATAGCCCGAGCGATGCCGACGCGCTGACACTGGCCGCCGGAGAGTTGGCCGGGGCGGTGCGTCATCCGGTCGCCGAGGCCGACGAGGCTCAGGGCGTTCTCCACCTGCTTCTTCCGTTGGGCCTTGCTGAGTTGCAGCAGGAGCAACGGTAGCTCGACATTCTCGTAGGCCGTGAGCACCGGCAGCAGGTTGTAGAACTGGAAGACGAAGCCGACGTTCCGCGTCCGCCACCGGGCGAGTTCACTCTCGGACTTCTCGGAGATGATCTGATCGCCGACGCGGATCGTGCCCTCGGTCGGCGAGTCCAGCCCGGCGATGAGGTTCAGCAGCGTCGTCTTGCCAGACCCGGACGGCCCCATGAGCGCGAGGAACTCCCCTTCCTGCACGTCGAGGGTCAGGTCCATGAGCACGTCGATCTTCTCGTCCCCGCGGGAGAAGGACTTGTACAGGTCGCGGACTTCGACGATGGCGGACATAGACTCCCTCTGGTAATTGAAGGGGTGACACTGTGAGGGGTTGGGAAGACCAGTTTCTGCCTTTTCACCCGCTCACCAAGTCACCCCTTCATCTTCCGAACCCCTTCACTTCAGCGCGTCCTTCCACTTCTTGATCCGGGTCGGGTCGAGGTCGGCGGTCCGGTCTCCGCCGACGCACACAGCTCCGCGGACGGCATACCAGTCCGGCGACACGTCCTTCAGCTTCTTCAAGTCCTCGATTTTCAGTGAGCCGGCGATAGCCACGGCCACGCCGCCGCCTTGCAGCGTCGTCACCAACTCGGCGATCTGATCGGCGTCGAGGAAGTTCAGCAGGTTCTTCTTGTCCTTCACGTAGGTGTCCAGCAGGAACACCTTGTACCGATACCGCTTCGCGAACTTGGCGACTTCCTCCGGCGGCACGCTCTTGGCCCGAAGGTGGTCGGCGTAAGCGACGGCCACAACCTCGGTGCCGCGCTTGATCTGACGGCGGGTGTCGAGCAAGTCTTCGCCCCACCCCGGCGTGTGCGTGTACCCGGCCAGACCCCACTTAATGTAGTCCAGCGGCAGTTGCAGGTGCCAGTGCGCCTCGACCACCGAATTGGTGGCCCATTCGCCGAGGGCAGCGCTCACCGGCACGGCCCCGGCGACGGTTTCGATGACGGCCGCCACGACTTCCGCTTCGGCCGGGGCCATCGCCCCCTTGCTCGGTTCCTTCACGTCGATCAGGTCGGCCCCGGCCTTCAGCGCGACGGCTGCCTCTTCGGGGGACCGCACACTCACCAGCAACTTCGTCTTGCTTCCTTGCTTCATGGTGCCATCTCAGGGGGGAAAATAATCGGGGGCAACTCGACGCCCGTCACGTTAAAGAATCGCGTCTGGCCGGGGCACGAGTGGAACGGAATCGCCACCGGCCGGGCCAGGCGAAAGCCGAACGTCGCCCCCGGTCGGAACCACGCCGGGGCGTTCCGGTGCAGAAGTTGATCCGCTTCGAATTCGGCCGCCCGACGGTACTCCAGACAGTCTATGAGTTCCACCAGCCCGATCACACCGCCCGAGATCGCGCAGATCGGCCGGAGGGCTGGCGTCACCCAGCGTTCCACCTCCGGCCGCTCGTCACGAATCTTCGCAGCGTGAATCAACAACGGACCGCGGTGGGTCGTGAGCCAACTCCTGACTTCTATTCGTTTCACTCCGGCAATAATTAGACCCGCCCACGGCTGGCGGACGGAGAGCGCAGACAGGGTTGGTGGCAACGGCGGGGGCATTCCGACGCCCTAAGTTTCAGATTCGGTCAAAAGTTCGGCGGTGTTCGGGAACTGATTCGATTTTATGGAATGAGATGAAGCTCGCGATTTTGCCAAAGCCTCGATGTTAAGCTAAGTGATAGTAGTTGTTTCCCCCGCCCGCCGTTCGGGTCGGCCTATTTCATTCAGGATCGAGCCGTCACGATGCCGGTTCCCTTAACCCAAAATCACGAACCCCTGCCGGGGTACAAGCTCATCGATCGGTTGGGTCGGGGCGGCTTCGGCGAGGTTTGGCGGGTCGAAGCGCCCGGCGGGTTGCACAAGGCGATGAAATTCGTCTTCGGCGACCTGAACGACCTCGAAGACGACAACATTCGCGCCGCTGAACAGGAACTCAAAGCGTTGGAGCGGGTGAAGAACATCCGCCACCCGTACATCCTGTCGCTGGAACAGTGGAAGATCGTCAACGGGCAGCTCATCATCGTGATGGAGTTGGCCGAGCGGAATATGTGGGACCGCTTCAAGGAGTGCCGCGGCCTCGGCATGCCGGGGATTCCGCGGGAAGAACTCATCAGCTACCTGTTGGAAGCGGCCGAAGCCCTGGACTTGATGAACAGCAAGTACCAGCTCCAGCACCTCGACGTGAAGCCGCAGAACCTGTTCCTGATGTACAACCACGTCAAGGTCGCGGACTTCGGCTTGGCGAAGGCGTTCGAGGGCGGCCGGGGGACCGTGACCGGGGGCGTGACGCCGGTCTACGCCGGGCCGGAAACCTTCGAGGGGAAGGTCAGCCGGTACACCGACCAGTACAGCCTCGCGATCGTCTTCCAGGAGTTGCTCACCGGCACGCGGCCGTTCAACGGCAGCAACACGAAGCAACTCGTGATGCAGCACCTCAATGGCACGCCGGACCTGGAAAGCCTGCCGCCCGCGGACCGGCCGATCATCGGCAAGTCACTCGCCAAGTTGCCCGAAGACCGCTGGCCGACCTGCATGGACTTGGTCCGCGCGCTGAAGGCCGCGAACGCCGGCGGCGGGTCGTCCATTTCGACCGCGGCGACCCATCCGAACGAGCCTCAATCTGTCCAGACCCCCGCGGGGACGGCGGGCGACTCGGCCCGGGCGGTGCCCGATCCCAACCGCCCACCGACGAAGCCGAATTCAGCCGAGCGGACCGCACAGAAGACACCGTCGGGCGTAACGCACAACCCGGCGACCCGTTCGCAGATGGGAGTGAATCCCGGCCCCGGTGCGAACGTCAACACGCCGTGGCCACTGCTCACACCGAAGTTGGTGACGCCACAAGCGGCGAACAGCGCCGGCGGGAGCAGCCTCACCCTCAAACCGACCACGACCCAACTCCGCCCGCTGATAGTGCAGACGGCCAAGATGAGCGACCTCGGGCTGGCAACCGAAGAGCGTTCCGGCGACGGCGCGCTGGTGCCGGCGCTGATCGTCTGCGTCGGTCACACGGGTTTGGTCGCGATGCGGACACTCAAGCAAATCCTCCGCGAGCGGTTCGGCCCAGACCCTCTGCCGCACGTCCGCTTCCTGTACATCGACACCGACCCGGAGGCGGCCGCTCTGGCGGGCGATCTGAACCTCGGCGAGCCGGTCCCCGCAAACGAAATCTTCGTCGCCCGGCTGAACCGCCCGACGCACTACCTGCAACGCGACGGGCTGCCGTCCGTCGAGCAGTGGATGCCCGCCGGATCGCTGTACAAACTACCCCGGAACCCCGGCCCGGCCAACGGCGTGCGGGCCTTCGGGCGGCTCGCCCTCGTCGACCACTACCGTGGCATCACCCAGCGGATTCGCCAGGAAGTGGAAGCGTTCGTCACCGACAGTCTCATCAACACGGCCGTCGCGCGGACGGACCTCGGGCTGCGGTCGAACCGTGCGCGGGCCTACGTGATCGCGGGCACCGCGGGCGGGACCGGCAGCGGCATGTTCCTCGACCTCGCGTACCTCATCAAGAACGAGTTCCGCCAGATCGGCTACGCGAAGCCGGAAACCGTCGGCGTGCTCCTCGTGCCGGCGGCCGATAAGACCACCGCGAAGGGTGCCGCCCTCGGCAACACTTACGCGGCCCTGCAAGAGTTGCAGTACTTCCACGGCGGGCGGCACCGCTACCAGGCGCGGTTCAGCCCCGGCGAACCGCCGATCGCGGACGCCGACGGGCCGTTCACCCGCTGCAACCTGATTCAGCTTCCCAAGCGGAACGACCCCGCCGAGATGGCGGTCACGGCCGGCCTCGTGGCCCGCACCGTCTTCCTCGAGCTGTTCACCGCCACCGGCCGCGTGATGGATTCCATCCGCACCGAGGCGTTCGCCCTTAACAAGAGCGGCGTGCCGGTCGTGCAGACCACCGGCCTCTACCGCCTCAGTTGGCCCCGCCACGAACTCGTGACCGTCGCGACCCGGCGGTTGGGCCAGCGGCTGATCCAGCGGTGGACCGCGAAGGAAGCGTCGCACCTCCGGGAACCGATCCAGAACTGGCTCGACGAACAATGGCGGCTGCGGAACCTCGACGTGGAAGTGGTGGTCGAAGAGTTCAACAAGGCGGTCCGCGACGCCCTGCGGGAAGAGCCGGATCGCGTCTTCGAGGCGTTCATCTCGCCGCTGCGGCAGCGGACGCCGGGGGGGCCGCGGCTCGACACCGAAGCGGCCTACGAGGTGATCGAGCAGTTGTTCGAAGTCGTCGGCACGCCGGACGCGGACGGTGAGAAGCCGTCGTCCCTCCAGCGGGTGCTCGACGAGCGGCACAAGAAGGTGGTGGCCGAAGTCGAGGGCCACCTCTCGGCGATGGCCGTGGCGTTCATCGAGCAACCGCAATACCGGCTCTCGGGGGCCGAAGAAGTCCTCAACCAGATCCTCGCCCGCCTCAAGCGGATCATCTCCGGGTTGGAGGGGGTCCGGGCGCAGATGCGAACCGACGTGTACGACACGTACGGCCGCCTCGCGAACGTGATGAACGGCCTCGACACCGGCCGCACGCTGGGCGTGATCGGCCCCCGCAAGGCCGCGGTGACGGGCGAGCTGCTCGACCTGATGGAGCACTACCCGAACAAGCGGCTGAAGCTGCACGTCCTCGACACAACGCTGTCGATCTACCGCCGCCTGTTAGCCTCGACGCCGGAGTTCGTCCGCGAGATCGCGCTCTGCCGCCAGCGGTTGACCGAGATCATGGCCCTGATCGCGCCGCCCGGCGAAGCGGCGAAAGTGTTCCCGACCGGCCCGGGGCGGATGATCCTCCCGCACGGCGTGGAAGGCCTGGACGGGGCAGCCGACTTGTTTCTGGGGGCGCTGCCGCCGCAGGACATCGTCGACCTCGACGCCCGGCTCCAGAAGGAAATCGAAACGCGGTACCGGAGCCTCGTCGGCGTGTGCGTGAAGCCGCAAAACACGCCGAGCTTCCTGACCCTCCTCGCGACGATGGCCCGAGAGTTCCTCGACGAGCGCCTGGAGAAGTCCGACCCCGCAGCGGTCTTCTTCCGCTACCGTGCCGAGACGGCCCCGAACACGCCGAAGATGCTCGTGAACTCCTTCGAGGAGTCGGCCCCGGACCTGACGAGCATTTCCGGCAAACCGCAGATGGAGGCGACCATCCTGGCCGTCCCGCTCGGCCCCGACGGCGACCGATTCCGCCAGACGGTGGAATCGCTGCTGCCCGGCATCGGCTTCATCCCGGCACCGCTGCCGGACGACATCGTCTTCGTGCGCGAGTACCCACTGTTGCCCCTGGCCGAACTGCCGCAACTGGCCGCGTACGGCCGCGAGGCGTACCAGCAGCAACTCGCCACTGAAATTAACCCGCACACGCGCACGGACCTTCCCTGGTCGCCCCAGGAAAGTGTCCCGACGTAGTGACGGGGCCCGCAGGCCGAGGCCCGCGGCTCCGTCGAACTGCGAACCGCACGAACACCCGGATTCACCCCCGAACCACCGCCCTTCGCCGGGCCGCCGGTTCTGCTTCTGTAGAGATCGCCATGGCCGTCCACTTCGAAGCCAACGCCGAACCCATCCCCGGCTACCGGATGCTCGACCGCCTCGGCAGCGGCGGCTTCGGCGAGGTCTGGAAGTGCATCGCCCCCGGCGGCATCTACAAGGCCATCAAGATCATCCACGGCGACCTCCGCAGCAAGGACAACGACCTCGTCCGCTACGCGGAGCAAGAGTTGAAGTCGATGGAGCGGGTCAAGCAGGTCCGCCACCCGTATCTGTTGGCCCTCGACCGCTACGACATTGTTGAAGGCCGACTGCTGATCGTGATGGAACTCGCCGACTGCAACCTGTGGGACCGCTTCCGGGTCTACCGCCAGAAGGGGCTGATCGGCATCCCGCGCGACGAACTGATGGTCTACATGCAGGAGGCCGCGGAAGTCCTCGACCTGATGAACGGCGAGCACGGCCTGCTGCACCTGGACGTGAAGCCGCAGAACATCTTCCTCCAGTGGAACCACGTCAAGGTCGGCGACTTCGGCCAGGTGAAGGACTTGCAGGGGTTGGCCGCCCAAGTCACCGGCGGCATCACGCCGGTGTACGCCGCCCCCGAGACGTTCGACGGCATCGTCACCCGCGCGTGCGACCAGTACAGCCTCGCGTGCGTCTATCAAGAGTTGCTCACCGGCAACCGGCCGTTCGACGGCACGAGCATGAACCAACTGCTCATGCAGCATCTCGCGGCCCCGCCGAACCTGAACCCCTCGCCGGAGGCCGACCGCCCGGCCCTGCGGCGAGCCCTGGCGAAGAAGTCGGAAGAGCGGTTTGCGACGTGCATGGATTTCGTGCGGGCACTGCGGGCCGGCGTCACCACGCCCCCGCCGACGAGCATCGTCCTCTCCGCGGCCGACCGGCCGTCCGTCGCCGCCCCGCTGCTCGGCAGTTCCGAGCGGTCGGACGCGGTGAGTTGGGACGCCACCTCGGTCGGGTCTTCGCTCGCGATGCCGGTCGACCTCGTGAGCATCAAGACCGACACGCCGCTGCCAGCCGGCACGCCCGATGCTGACCCGCCGCGGCTCGCGCCGCCCGAGCTAACGGGCGACGGGTCACTCCAACCGACGCTGCTCATCGGCATCGGGGCGAGCGGTCGGCAGGTGTTGCAGCGGTTCCGGGCCGACATTGCCGACCACTACGGCAACCCGGACGCCATCGCGGCCATCCGCACGCTGTACCTCGACACCGACCCGCAGGCCGCCGAACTGGGTGGCCACGACAAGCCGTGGGAGCGGCTGGCGGCACTCCCGGCCGAGCAGATTTTCCCCACGCGGCTCAACCGGCCGACGCACTACATGAAGCCGCGCCTGTCCGGCCACGCGATCACCGAGGGGTGGTTCGACACGCAACTGCTGAACAAGCTCCCCCGGACGCCGGTCACGATGGGCTACCGGCCGTTCGGCCGGCTGGCGTTCTTCGACCACTTCCGCTCGCTGAGCCAGAAGATCACCTACGACCTGGAAGCGATCCTCGACCCGGACGCGCTGACGGCCTCGCTCGAACACACCGGCCTGGAACTCCGCACGAACCGGCCGCGGGTGTACGTGGTGGCGGCCCTCGCCGGCGGGACCGGCGGCATGTTCCTCGACGTGGCCTACACCGTCCGCCACCGGCTGAAGAAGATGGGCTACGCGAAGCCCGACGTGGTCGGCCTGTTCTTCGTCCCGCCGGACGGCCCCACGGAATCGGTGCCACCGCTGGTCCGGGCGAACGTCTGCGCGGCCCTGACGGAACTGAACCACTACAGCCGCCCGGGCACCATCTTCCAGGCGTTTTACGACGAGCGGTCCGGCGGGGTCCGCGACGCGGACGCCCCCTTCACGGCGACGTACATCCTTCCCGCCCCGCTGGAGACGGTCAACACGCCGGCGGGGACGAACTCGAGTGCCGTGGCGACCTCCAAGATGGCTCGCCGCACCAGTTCGGACATTAAAGCGCTCTCCTCCTCCCGCGTCATGCCGAAGCCGGCCACGACGACGCTCGCGAACGACCCGATCGCCACGGCCGTCGCCCGCGTCCGGTACGACCTGTTCACGCCCGTCGGCCGGATGGCTGACGCGGCCCGGCCCCGCTCGCTGTCGGCCCTCGGCATCACGGTGCGGACGTTCGGCCGGTCGCGGTTCTCGTGGCCGCGCGGCGCGATCGTGGACCGCACCGCCCGCGTGCTGACCGGCGTGCTGCTCACGCACTGGGTGTCGCCCGACATCACCCGCGCCCGCCACCTGATCCCGGCGTGGGTGTCGGAGAAGATGAACGCGGCCGGCCTGTCGAAGGACGCGGTGCAGACCGCCCTGCACAAGGCGGCGGCGGCGATCTTCCAGGAGCCGATCCCGACCGTCATCGCGAAGATCGTAGACCCGGTCACGCCGAAGGGTTGGATGGCCCGCACGCCGGACGTGAACAAGGTCATCGGCGTCCTCGACCAACTCGGCAAGGCGATCGGCCACCCGACCGGCCAGAAGTTGCCGACCGCCCTGGAAGAAGCCCTCCGGTCGGCCGCGAACGACGTGGCCGCCACCGGCGGCATCATGCTGACGACGGCCGTCCACGAGATGATCGACGACCCCCGGTTCCGCCTGGCGAGCGCGGAGGAGGCGATTCAGCAAATCCTCACGTACCTGCAAGTCTGCCGGGCCGAGTGCGACGCCGAAGCCGACCGGTTGGACCGCGCCGCCCGGGCCGGGTACGACCCACTGATGGCCTACGTCCACCCGCAGTCCGGCGCGAAGAAGCCGTCCGCCAACGACATCGCCGAGGCGTTCCGCAGCTTCCCCGGCTCGCAGTTCCAGGCCGGCGTCGCCCGCCGGACCGCGAAGCTGTTCGAACACCTGAAGTTGACGTTCGCAGAACTGCGTCTGCAAATCTCGGCCAGCCGGCAGCGAATCGAGGTGGTGCAGAAGCTGATCGTCACCGACCTGGAGCAACCGTCGCCGGTTGTCGACGCCTCGTACCTGATGCCGCCGGGCTGCCCGACGATCGAGGACGCCGCCCAGCGGTACCTGCAAGTGCTGACCGACGACGACCTACAGGAAATCGAACGGCTCGTTCAGATCGGCATCGAGGAGCACTTCGGCGGCCTCTATCAGGCGAGCGTGAACTCGACACTCAAGCCGGAGATGATCCTGGACCTCGTCCGCGCGCGGGCCCGGCTGCACCTGAACTCCCGGTTGGGCGAGGTGGACCTGGCGGGGATGTTCAAGGCGAAGTGGGGCGGCAAGCCGGAGGCGGCGCAGGCCGTCGGCGACGCCTACCGCACGGCGAAGCCGACGCTCGTGGGGAACGGCCCGTGGGTGAACCACGCGGTCACGGTGCTGGGCACGCCCGCCGCCGCCGCCGGCGAGCACCTCCGCCAATTGGCCGACCACGCCTTCCCGTCCGAAGACAAGACGCTGTTCGCCGACACGCCCGACGAGATGACCGTCTACCGCGAATACCCCGACGTGCCGTTGGCGGTCCTGCCGCAGTTCGGCCCAGCCTGGGAGGCGGCGTATTCGAGCTTCTCGGAAGCGTCACCGCACGCCCGCACGGACGTGACGCAGTGGATCGGCGTGGACGCCGAGTAGTGACGAGCGGCGAGTTGCGAATGGCGAAAATAGGCCAGACAAGGCAGTAGGCTCGCTGCGAATTGGCGTACGCTGTCGCTCCGGGAACGCTTGGGAAACAAAAAAGCCCGCGGATCACTCCGCGGGCTTTCGCATTCCCGTTTACTGCGTTAGTGCGTGCCGCCGACGAACACCCCGCCGAGGAAGGCCGGGTCGAACGCCTGCACGCGGTAGAGGTCTTGCTGCGAGGTGGCGTCCACCACCCGGACCAGCGACGTTAGCCCCGGCCCGCCCCCGACCACGATGTCGGCCTTGCCATCATTGTTGATATCGAGGGAATCGACTCGCACGCCGCCCCGGAACGAGGGGTCGAACGCAAAGAACGAAGAGATGGGTGTGGGGTTCGGCTCGAAAGCCGTCAGGACCGCACTGGAGAACACCTTGACGACCGGGCCGCCGCCGACGCCGGTGCCGGTGATGACCTCCGCCCGCCCGTCGCCCGTCGTGTCGCCGACCGAGGCGAACACGCCGCCGCGGAAGGTACTCTCGTAGGCGAAGTAGTTCGCCAACGGGGACAGGTCAATCCCGGAGAAGACCTGTACGCGGGGGCCGCCGCCGATGCCCGTGCCGGTGACGATGTCGCTGCGACCGTCGGCGTTCACATCGCCGGCGGCCACCAACACACCACCACGGAACGTGTCCTCGTACGGGAAGAAGTTCGCGATCACGCTCAGCGACCCGCCGCGGAACACTTGCACCCGCGGGCCACCACCGAGGCCGGTCCCGGTGATGATGTCCTGCGTGCCGTCGCCGTCCTGGTCGCCAGTGGCAACGTACACACCACCGGTGAACGAGTCTTCATACGGCTGGAACTGACTGAGTTGCTGGCCCGTCGTTCCGTCGAAGATCTTGATGATCCCGGGCATACCCGGGCCGGGGGCCGTGATTACGTCGGCCTTGCCGTCGCCGGTCACGTCGCCGGTCGCCACCCGGACACCGCCGGTGAACCGCGGGTCGTAAGCGTTGAACTGGTACAGGAACGTACCGACCTGGTCGTACACGTTGACCTGTGGCCCACCGCCCGCGTCCGCACCGATGGCGAGGATCTTTTGCCCCGCGATGATCGGATTGACCGGCGAAACCGGCCCGGTGCCTCCGCCTGTTGTCGGGGGTGGGGGTGGGGGCGGTGGGGGCGGCGGGGGCGGCGGGGGCGGCGGGGGCGGCGGGGGCACATTAATGTCCCCACCGGTCCCGTTCACCAAGAAGTTGATGTTCGAAACCGTTTCGCCCGAGACAATCGTCGGCGTCTGTTGACCGTTCGCCGGGGTTTCGAATTTGAAGTCTTTGTTCGTCGGCAGCGTCACCACGATTCGGTGCGTGCCGTTCGGCAACCCGAGGCCCGTCGTGCTCGAACTTTGGTCGAAGGTGTACAGGCCGCTCGAATCGGTCGTCACCGTCAGGTTCGCCACGGCCGGGTAGCTGCCGTCCACTTGTTGGAGGAACAGAGAGACCGTCGCGTTGGCCACGCCAGTCTCGTTCGTGTCGAGGACGCCGTTGCTGTTCTTGTCGAAAATGACCTGCCCGGTAATGGCCCCCGTCGAGGTGTCCACCCGGCGGAAGAAGCTATACCGCGACGTGCCGTCCGGGCCGTTCTCGACCGACGGACCAGAGTCGTTGGTCGGCGTCAGGTCGGTCGCCGTCGACACCACCACGCCGGCCCCCGGTGTGTTGACACTCTCCGGGAGGGGGACGTTGCCCGGCAACTGGAACTCGCCCGGAGCGAAGGTGACGTTCCCGCTCGCGTCGGGCTGCTTGATGCCGACGGAGAAGAGAATCGAACCGTTGCCCTGGAAGTCGGTGCTGATGATCTTCGACCCCAGGAACACCTCGCCGTAGCCGGCGTTCGAGGTGAGGAGAGCCGTCGGATCCTGGTCGGCGAAGCCGGGGTCGTAGTAGTAGTCGATCCGGTAGTTGCGGAACGGCTTGGCGATCAGGGCCGTGTTGAACGAAGTGCGGTCCACGCTCGACTGCACGACCTGCAACAGCGGGAAGTTCTGGAGCAAGTTCGGGCCGAAGTCCCGGCCGCCGACCACGTTGTTGAACGTGTTGCTCCCCGAGGCCGAGGAGAACGAGTTCGCGAGCCCGTCGTTAAGTCCCCCGCGCCCCTGGTTGCCCCGGATGAGAACGTTCTCGGGGAGGATTTGGTCAAATCGACGGTAGCCGAATCGGAAGACGCGGCTGAGCAGAGTCGTCCCGCCTGGTGAGCGCGTGATGAAGTCAATTCCGAGGTCGCCGTTGGCGAACTGCAAGGCCTGGTTATCAACGAGGCCGTTCGTCCCCGCACCCGCGGTTTGCGCCCCGTTCTCGTAGATCGGCTGGGCGAGAATGCGGTTGTCCTGAGGCGATCGGGCACTCGGCAGGTAGGCGAAGATCGTCGGCACCGGCTGCGCGGCGCGGGCGAACGTCGACGTTCCCTTACCGTCCGCGCTCGTGGCATCAAACGCCCCGACCGGCCACTCGTTGGTGGTGTCGCCGAGGTGATCGCCAAGGTTCACGAACCCACCCGTGACGACCCGATTGATCGGCCCGGTTGGGAGTTCGACAACGAGGTCTTCGCCGACGAGCTGGATGTTGTTGCGACTGACGGTAATCGCACCCGGCCCTGTGGGCGTCTCGGTGGTGAACGTGACGCTGTTCACGCTCTCAAGTGACCGGACGCTCGGGCCGCTGACGGGGGCGACCAGGGTAATGGTCCGGTTGTACGTACTACCCACGACCCGCCCGACGGTCGGCGAGTTGTTCTCCGAGATCGTCGGCGTGCCCGCCCCTTGCACGCCGAAGCCCGATTCGTTGTTGTCGGCCGTCACCGTCAGCAGGCCGACCTTGTTGGTCGCCCCCATCACCGGACCGGCGAGCGCGGAGAACGAGGTCGGAATTTGAACATTCACGACTTGGCCGAAGCTCTGCCCGGGCAACAGTTGGTTGGCCGGCACGAAGCTGAAGTTGACGAACGGATTGGGGTCGCCCACGCTGCGGAAGAACGGGGCGTTGCCGCCGCCGATTCCCTGGAGAACCCCCTTGGCGTCCGGCGACTGGCCCGAAAAGCGGATGTTGTTCACCCCGAAGAACGTACTGCCCGCCGCGGCCACGAGTTGAATCGTATTCCCCGGGAGCAAGCCCGTGCCCTTCAGACTGCCACCGCCCCCGTCCGGAGCGGTGAAGCTCAGCGTCGGCTCCAAGGCCACGTCGAACCGAACATCCTCCTGCGAGCCGGTCGTCCCCGGCACCGCGACCGTCACTTTCGTCGACGGCAGGGCAGCGGTCCCGCCGAACACGGCACCGTTGTTGGGGATGTTCAGGTCGATTTCTTCGTCCGACACGACCACGAACGAATCACTCGTGACCGTTTGGGTTGCCGTGGCACCGTTGCCCAGGTCTCGCGAGAACGTGACCGAACTCGCCCCCGTAAAGCCGGTCCCGAAGATACTGATCGGCACGCCCCGGAGCAGGCGGTCTTCGTCGTTCGTGACCGCGGTGTCGGGGTTCTTGGCCTTCGAAACGATGCGATCGACGATCGGCACCGCGTTCGGGACGATCTGTAGGATGTCACCGTACACGAAGGTCTGACCGATGTTGTTCGTGGCCACCCGCACCGAAGAATCGCCCTGAATACTGGACCCGTCAGCGAACAGTGTACCGAGCCCGCTGTTCGCCGCGGCCCCGAGTCCGTCGTTGCTGGAATAGACTTCGACTGAGTAGAAACCGGTAGCCGTCGTCGGAATGGTGAACGAGAGCGTGGCCTCGTCGAGGTCGGCGCGAACGAAGGTGCCGGTCGATGCACCCGTCTTCGGGTCGATCCCCCGGAGTTCCACCGCAAAAATACCCCCCAAGCCGGTGCCGTTGAGGAAGAACTTCGAGCCGACGACGCCGACGTCCGGGACGGTGAGAGCCGGGCCGACGCCGGCAATATCTTGCAAGAGCGGCGGGTCGGCCGACGTGATGCGGAAATCGTTCGGGCTGATCACGATTCCGCCAGGGGTGACGACCCGGATGGTCCCGGGGACGGCCGACTGAGGAACGGTCGCGTCGATCTGGTTGTCGGAGACGATCTTAAAGGTGGCCGGCAAGTCGTTGAACAAAACCTGCGACGCGCCGGACAGACCCGTCCCCTGAATGGTCACGAGGGCGTTGCGAACCGTGCCCGGCGTGCTGAACGAAATCACCGGCACCGGCGATGCCGTTACGTCGAAGATCGACCCGGCGGCCGCGGTCGTGCCGGCCGGTTTCGTCACAACGATCGACCCGTCCGCCGCCCCCGCCGGGACGATGAACGTCAGCCGGGTGTCGGCGATGATGTTCAACTTGTTACTAGGAATCGCGACGCCGCCGAACGTCACGCCCGTTGCGCCGGTGAACCCGGTGCCGGTGACAGTCACGAGAGTTCCGGCAGCCGGTTGCGCCCCGGCGACGGTCAGGCCCGTCGTCGCAACGCCACCGGGGGCGATGACCGAAATCGTCCCGTCGGTGGCCAAGCCGCCGACGCGGAACTTGATCTGGTTGTCGTTGAGGACGGTGAAGAACGTACTCGGTGCGCCGTTGACGGTGACCGCCGTGGTCCCAGTGAACCCGCTCCCCGTGAGCGTGACGAGCGTGCCGGCCGGCCCGTTGAGGGTCGAGACCAAATCGACGATCGGCCCGGGCGAGGCGACGACGGTGTACGGCAGCGAAGTCACTTGCTGCCGGACGCCACCGTTGGCTGCACTGCGGGCGACGGTCTGAATCGTGATCGGCCCGGTGCCGGCCCCGAGGGGGACGATGGCCGTGATCTGCGAGTCGTTCACGACGGTGAACGAGTTCGCCGGCAGCGGGTTGCCGTTGGTGTCGGTGAAAATGACGTCCTGGGTACCACTCAGGCCGGACCCGGTCAAGGTGACGACGCTGCCGACGACGCCGGACACGGGATTCGGCAACGCCCCCATTCCGATGGCCGGCGTCGAGCTGTTGAGAATGACTGCCGTGTTAGTCGCCTGGCCGCCCGGCGTCGTCAGGAAGAACGGGCCGTTCGCCGCGCCCACCGGGACCGTGATGCGAACCTGCGTGTTCGACAGGACCGTGAAGCTGGTGACCGGCACGCCGAACCCGTCCCGCGCGTCGCCGAACAGGATCTTGCTCGTCCCGAGCAGATTCGTGCCGGTGATGACGAGTTGGCTGTTACGGAAGGCCCCGGGGATCGGGTTCACCGTCGGGGCCGGGGAGGCCGTGACCTGGAAGTTCGCCGACGCGGCCGACCCGCCGAGCGACTGGACCACGATCGGGTACGACCCGAGCGCGACCTGCGGGATTACGACGGAGATGTTGTTGTCGTCGATGACGGTGAAGTTCGCGGACACGCCGGAGACGAACACCTGACTTGTCGAGCGGAGGTTCGTCCCGCTGACGAGGACCGTCGTCCCGATCACGCCCTGGGTGGTCGAAATGCCGGACACGGTCGGCGTACCGGGCGTCACAACGCGGAAGGCCTGCGACGACGTAGCCGTCCCGCCGACCGTTTGAACCTGAATCGACGCGAGCGACGCCGGAACGGTGGACGGCACGCGGACGCGGAGTTGGGTCGGGCTGTCCACCGTGAAGTCGGCCGTCGCGAACCCCGTCGAGCCGTTCACCACCCCGAAGCGGACGAGGAACGTGCTCGTGAAACCGGACCCAGTCAGGATGATTTCTTGTCCCGGTACCGCCGTGTCGGTCAGGAACGGGTCAATCGTCGGCGGCGGTTCGGAGTTGACGATGAACGGGCGGGTGGTCACGTCCGCACCGGCCGGGTTCTGAACGGTGATGGGCCCTGTGGCCGCCCCGACCGGGACGACCGCCTCGATCCGCTCCGCGGACGTGCCCGCGTCGAGCACGCTGAATTTGCTCGCCGGCAGGCCGCCGAAGAGCACTTGTAGGGTACCGCCGAAGTTCGACCCGTTGATCGTGACCGTCTGACCGGGGACGCCGGAACTCGGGAAGAAGTTCGAGACGATGTCCAGGGTCGGCCGCGGGGCCGGCAGGATGACGACCCGCTGGGCCGTTTGCCCCACGCCCGGGAAGACGCCGCCGGCGGAACTGAGTTGAATGTTCCCCGTGACCGCCCCTTCCGGGACGGTCACTTGCACCGTCGAGTCGTCAATGACCTTGAACCGGCCCTGCACGACCGACGATCCGTCCTCGGCGGAGAAAAACGTAACGGAGGTCGTTCCGAGGAGGTTCGTTCCCCGCAGGGTGAGGACGGTACCGATCTGCACCTGCGCCCCACGACTGGTCGTCGGGTCGGGGCCATAATCGTCGGGGTCGATGTTCGCAATGCTCGACAGATTGCCGGGGTTGGCGTTCCGCCGCGGCGGCGTCGCGCCGAGATCGACGATACTCAGACCGCTGTTGTCCGCCGCCGCGCCGACGAAGTAGTTCGGCGAATAGCTGTCGTAGAACACCGGCACCTGGGTGTCGCCGAACTCACCCGTCGGGGACGGTAAACCGGTCCGCGGGGCGATCTTCGACGGGTTCGGCGTGTCGCCGATCCGCACACCGTCGTGGGTGTTAAACCGGATCAAGTTGTCGCTGGCCGGCGTGACGGGATTGCCGATGAGGTTGCTAGTCGCCCCGTTGAAGATTTCGATGCCGTTCTGGTTGGGAATCGCGGCCTGCCCGGTGATGTCGGTGCCGATGTAGTTCGATTGAATCAGGTTGCCCCGCGTCCCGACGTCCATGATCCGGATGCCGGGACCGACGGCTGGCCCCGTACCCAGGTCGTCCACACCGTTCACCGTGACGGCCACGGCGTCACGCTCCCGCACCCCCCCATCCGGCGCGCGGAGGAAGTCCTTGCGGAACTCCGGCGTGCCGGAGATGATGTTGCGGTTGATGTCGGCCGTCACCGGGATACCGCCGGCCGGGTTCGAGCCGTTGAACCGGACAATCGACCCGCCGACGCCGATCAGTTGACCGCCGCCGTCGATTAGTGGGTTGCCGGCGGCGTCCGTCGTCCCGCCAATAATGTTGTTGCTTGCACCGCCGACGATGCTGATGCCGGAGATAACGAACTTCGTGTCACTCGCCTGCGTCGTGCCCGGCGTCGGCCCGGCGTTAGTCAGCTCGGCGGGCGTGCCCGTCGGCCGCGCCTGGAGGATGATGGGGTCCTGATTCCAGCTCTGCAGGCCAGTGATGTCGGTGTTGATCCAGTTACCGAGAACCATGTTCCCCGTCGCGGTGGGGCCGACGAGGTTAATTGCCGAACCGGGGAAGCCGGTGATGACGAATCCACGGATGACGTTGTTCTCACCCGTAATGTTGAACGCCCCGATATTGTTCGGGAACGCCCCCGGGTTCGGGTTCGGCAGCAGTTGCACGAGTGGGCGGGTACTGGCGATGTCGACCCGCGGTTGCGTGGTCGCGTCGATCGTCACACCTTGCGGGTCGGTGAGGTCCGGCAGCGTGGTCGCCAAGATGATCGGGAAATACTGGATTGTCGCGTCGTTCGGCAGGGTCGGCAGCGACGGGCTGATCGGGATGTTGAATACGATGTCGTCGTGGCCGGGGTTGGCGTTCGCCGCGAGCATCGCCTGCCGCAGCGACAGCCCGGCGGCCGAGTCGACGACGCTGTCCTGAATGTTCGTCACGACGAACGTCGCCGGCGTGGAGCGATCTTCCAGCTGCACGAACTCGGGGATGACGCGCATCCGGTGCTCGGCCCGCGCCTTGAGGGCGTCCGAGGTGAGTGGGCGGCGGGTCAATCCACGGAACCGAGCGAACCGAGAAGCCATGGTTCGATCCTCAAAAACTACGGTGCTGATGTAAGTTATGTCCGGCGTGGGCCGTCGAGTGTTAGACGGGCGACCAGCCGGAACAGTTTTTCCCGGCCGATCCGAATTTTTGCCGACCGTGGCTCTCGCTCGCCGGCCGCGCCCAATGCGCAACGCCGACGATCCCGGTACAGGACGCCATCCACGCAACTTTAGCCGATGTCAGTGGGAATCCCTGGCCAGAATCAGTGCGGGGGTCAGGAAATTCCGGCCGCCGCGCTCACGCCGAAGGAGTTGCGCTCGCCGGCACAACCGCACCAGATGGGACTCTCGGCACGGTTGCCCCGGTCCCGCCGGTCCGGGCGCGTCCCCCATTCGACGCCGCCCGGATTTTACCCAGTTTCATTGAAGGTCGATCGGCCGCGAAACTCGGCCGCACCCCTTCTAGAATGCCTGGACTCATGACACCACAAACCGCACTCGCCGAATCTCGCCTCGGGGACGCGCTCGCCCTCCAGGAAGCCGTCGTGGCCGGTCGGCCGAACGACGCCGCGGCTTTGCTATTCCTGTTCGAATTGCAACTCGTCGCGAACCGCTTCCGCGAGGCGTGGGCGACCCTGTTGGGAATTCACTCGCCCGATCCGAGTTGGCCGGCGGCCCGAAAGTGGTATCGCCGGGTCGTGCGGTGCGCCCACGCCCGCACACAGGGTCGGCGTCCGGCCTTCGCCGCGGAGGTGCCGGGACACGCCCGCCGTCGATGGCAGGCCGTTCGGGCGATCCGGCAAAGTCGCGGTGAGGAAGCGATCGACTGGATCGACCGGGCCGATCACAAGTCGCCGCACCTTCTGGGCCACCTCGACGGCCGCCCGTTTGACGGCCTGCGGGACGCCGATGATCGGTTCGCGTCGGTCCTGGAAGCGTTCATCGGCGGCCGGTACGTTTGGCTGCCGTTCGAGCAACTGAGCCGCGTCACGCTCGCGCCATCGACGCGGCTATTGGAGAACGCCTACCGCCCCGCCCGCATCCGATTCGCCGACCACCGCGAGTGTGCGGCCGTGTTGCCACTGGTGTACCCGCACTCCGATTCAGCAGACGTCTTCTTGCTGGGTACGGAGACGGACCACGTCAACCCCGACGGCGGACCCACCCGCTGCGTCGGCGGGAAGCTGATGCTCGCCGGCGAGGAAGAACTGGCACTCGGCGAGATTCGACAGCTCGATCTGAAAGCGTGGGCCTGACAGCGGCCTACGGCAACGGCGACCGCCCTTGGAGGACGCGCAGCAACACCACGATGAGCACGATAACAAGAAGAAGGTGGACGAGGCCGCCCGCGACCGGCACGACGAGCCAGCCGAGGAGCCAGATCACGACGAGCAGAATGATGATGCTTTCGAGCGTGTAACGGGGCACGAGACGGCTCCCTGCGAGGGGTTCGATCAGTTACTTCACTTCGATCATCTGCAACTTACGGACCACAAGTCCGCCGAACTCGGCCCGGATGCGGAACGACGTCGGCTCCCCCTTTGTGGCGATGGTCTTGACCATCGCGCCGTCGAGCTTGAACTCGGCCTTGTTCGCCTTGACGATCACGTCGAGCGTCTGCCAGGTGTCTTCCTTCAATTCTTTGACGTTCGCCTTCGAGATGTCGAACTTGGTGCCGTGCAGGAACAGGTCGTTGTTGCACTTCGCGTCGGCCTTGAACTCGAACCGGATGTGAACGTCCTTCGGCAGCACCTTCTGCGTCTCGATGTGAACGTCGCCCTTCACCTTCGGGTCGATGACCAGCGTTCCGTCGGCGACGGTGAACCGCTTATCGTAGGCTTCCGCCTTGCCGTCGAGCGAGTCGCCGCCCTTCGTCTTCTTCCAGCCGGTGAGGTCCTTGCCGTTGAAGAGGGCGGTGAAGCCGGCGTCGGGCTTGAAGTCGTCGCCTCGTGTCGGCGAAAGGAGCAGCGAGACGCCAACGAGGAATGCCGCGAGCCGGACGAGGGTCATGACGCCTCCGGGGGAGAGGGGACCGAGGAATGCCGCCAGCGTACCATGATCGCCCGCGGTTTCCAGCTACAATCTCTTCATGTGGCCCACCCCCGAACAGACCGACAAGCTCCTCGCCGACGCGGAAAAGAAGGAGGCCGGCGCGACCGACGCCCTCCTCGGCGAGTTCCGCGAGCCGCTCCGCCGCATGATCGGCCTGCGACTCGACCCGGCCCTCGCGAAGCGGGTGGACGCTTCCGACATCGTGCAGGACGTGCTCCTCGAAGCCAATCAACGGCTGACCGAGTACTTGAAGAAGCCCGACATGCCGTTCCACCTCTGGCTGCGGCACCTCGCACAAGATCGCATCATCGACACGCACCGCCGACACCGCCTGGCCCAACGGCGGAGCATCGACAAGGAGCAAGCCCTCGACCGGCCCGCGTGGACGGACGAATCATCGGCCTCGCTCGCCCAGCAGTTCGTCGATCTGGAGCGCACGCCGGCCAGCGAAGCGATTCAAAAGGAGTTGCAGCGGAAGTTGGCCGACGCCGTGAACGCGCTCGACGACGACGACCGCGAAATGATCCTGATGCGGCACCACGAACTGCTGTCGAACCAAGAAGTCGCGGCCGCCCTGAAACTGACCGAGGCGGCCGCGAGCATGCGCTACCTGCGGGCGGTCCGCCGACTGAAGGCCGTGTTAGTGCCCGAGTCGCAAGGGTAGATTTCAACGGCAAAATCGAGTCATCCCCGCTCGCCCGGCGAACCGTTGCCGTCCGTTCCTTCGCCGGCGGAATCGCGGACTTCCCCCGGTCACTCTCTTCCAAGCGGCACTCCGCCTGCTGTCACCGTGAGCGTCACTCTTCTTCTCGGAGGTCGCTCATGTCCGTGCTGGCAAATGCGTATCTGGCGGTGGCGGTAACGGCCGAAAGTGCTTTCGATTTCCTGAAGCAGACGACCGGTCTCGGCGAACCGAGTACCGGGCCGGACTTCGGCGTTTCGGGGATTCGCCCGGGGATGGATGTGATCTCCGCCTGCGGCCAGCGCGTCGGCGTCGTCGACCGCCTCGACGGCACGTCGATCCAACTCGCGCGGCGGGAGAGCCTCGACGGCTGCCATCACTTCATCCCGGTCGGGTGGGTCGAACGGGTCGATGACCAAGTCCACCTGACCCGAAGTTGGGCCGATGTTGGCCAGAACTGGCAACCCGTCAGTGACACGAAAGAGCATGCCATCTGAATCGGCGATTTGAGCATTCGACTTCCCAACTGAAGCCGCCGCGAGGCGGTTTCTTCATTGGTGTCGGTCGTATCAGCGCCGCCGCGATCAGGCCGGCCATCTCTGGGCTGAAAATCCCGCCCGGTCGGGGGAATCAACGCGCCAACCGCGTTTGGCACATCGGTTGCTCGGTTGTTCCGCATCTTCGCGGAGGACTTCGAGATGCCAGCCACCATGGATACGCCTGAAACGAAAACGCCCAATCCGGCGGCCGGCGAGAACACCGGCACAATTACGAGCCTCATCACCGGGATCCTCGACGACGGCAAGACGCTAGCCCGTCAACAGATGGAGATGTTCAAGAGCGAAGTCCGCGAGGACTTCAAGAAGTCCGTTCAGGCCGCTCAGTACGGCGGCATGGGCATGGCCTGCTTGATCGTCGGTGCACTCGGCTTGGTGACGGCCGTCGCCTACCTGCTTCACGAGCAATTCCACCTGTCGATGTGGGTGTCGTGGGGCATCATCAGTTTGGTCTTTCTGGGGATTGGGGCGGCCCTGGCACTGGCGAGCGACCGCATTCTGAAAAGCTTCAACCCCCTGCCCGATAAAGCTCTCACGGCTGTGAAGGAGAATCTGACATGGAACAAAAAATAGACCCCCTGACCCCTCCTGAGCGAACGCCGGAGGAGATTGAACGGGAAATGGCCCAGACACGCGAGGCCATCTCGGAGAAAGTCGCGGCCCTGGAAACCCAGGTGATGAGCACCGTCCAGACGGCTGCCGACACGATCTCGGGCACGGTCGAAGCGGTCAAGGAGATGGTCACGACCGGCCCCGGGGCGATTAGCGACACGGTCAAGGAGTCGCTTACCTCGGTGGGCGATGCGGTGAAAGAGCAGTTGGACTTCAGCAAGAAGATTCGCGACAACCCCTGGGAATCGGTCCTCGCGGCGACGGCGGCGGGCGTCATTGCGGGCCTCTTCGCCTTCGGCCGACGGCCCCCGAGTGCCACCGCCGAGATGACCCCGGCGGCCCAACGGTTCGCCGACCCGGTGCCGTCCAGCCCGCCCCCGCCCCGCGAACCGGGCCTACTCGACGGCGTGTGGAATCACATCCGCCAGGAGCTGACCCAGTTGGCCGAGGAAGCGTGGAAGACGGCTTCCGAATCGCTCCGCGAGAACATCCACACGGAAGTCCCGAACCTCATCAAGACGACCGTCGAGTCCGGGACCACCGGCGTTGTGAACCGCTTGAAAAACCATGTTTAACATTCCTTAGGAGAACCTACCATGCGTCTCATCGGCATCATCCTGATCGCGCTCGGCGCGCTCAGCCTCGGATACGGCGGCTTCAGCTACGTGTCCCGCGAAAAGGTCGTGGACGCCGGGCCGATTCAGGTGAGTGCGGACAAGGAAAAGTACGTCTTCGTTCCGCCGGTCGTGGGCGGGATTGCCGTGGTCGCGGGCTTGGTGATGCTCGCCAGTGGGAAGCGGGACGTGTAAGGGTCGGTTGTTCCACCACGCAAAGCGGAGGGCCTGTGCCCTCCGCTTTTACTATGTCCCACGCCGATTCCAAATTCGGGGCATCGGCGTGCGAATAAAATGACACGGTTACAGCCAGAGAACACGCCCCATGGAACTCTTCGCGGACGGATCAATCCCGGCAGCCCCTAACGGTGCCCTCCCCTCCTCTTACCTCATTCTCCTCGGACTGATCGGCATCGTTCTCGTCGCGTACCTGCTCTATTACGTCGGCATCATCGGCTTCGTCGTACGCACTCTCAGTTCGCTCATCCGGGGGTGCATCCGCGGCGGCTTCCGTGCCTGGGAGTTACTCTTCTCCGACCTGTCGTGGCGGCAATTCCTCGCCCTCGTTCTGGGCTTGATCGCCGTCGGCGTGACCACGGCCGGCGAACTGCCCCTCGTGCCGATCGTCTTCGGTGCGGCGACCGTGTTCATGGGCGTCGTCACCTGCTTCGCGTACATGTCGATCGACCTGGAACGGTACGACGTGGAGCGCGGCTACAAGGCCGTCTACAACCCCCTGAAGGGGCAGGCACTGGCGTTGAACCTCATTCGCTACGGCGACCGCGTCGGGGTTACGCTCCTGGGCGCGGCAGCCGTCGGCGTGATCGGCGGCTTCGCCCTGCTGAACTTCGGCCTATCCCAGTCGGTCGGCCAGAACTGGTACACGATGCCGCAAGACCGCGCGGCCGTCGGATACGTCGACTTCCTCGCCTACGCCGTCATCAACCTGTACCAACTCGTGGACTTTCTCGACCTCGCGGCGGCCCGCGGCCTGCTCAACGTCACGCACATCCGTCAAACGTACTGGCCGGCCGCGGCGATGCTCGTGGCCTTCAAGACGTTCTTCACCCTGATCCTGCTCCAGCAGATTTTCGCGTCGATCCGCCAGGGGCAGGCGCTGACGGCCGCCATCGCCGACTTCTGGAGTCCGCACCCGCCGATTCAGGAGCGGGCCCGCAACGCGCTGCCGCAGTACGGGGTCGGCGTCGTCCGCCCGTTGCTCGCGTCGCTCCGCACGCTCCCGGCCATGACCCGCGAGCAGCGCGACCAACTCCCGTTGGTGATCGCCGCCCTCGGCCCGAACTCGATCCCCGCCCTTCGCGACCACCTGCACGATTCGCACGAGGGCGTCCGCGCCGTCACCGCCGCGGCCCTCGGCCACCTCCACGCCCTGGAAGCCCTGCCCGAGTTGGTGCGGTTGAAGGACGACGCGAGCGATTTCGTGCGGCAGGAAGTAGCCGATGCCCTGGGAACCCTCGGCGGCCCAGCCTTGCACAAGGCCCAGCGCCGGTCCCGCGTCCCGACCCGCATGCCCGGCCAACGCGGCTTCCGCTGGAAGTTCTTCCGCCGCCGCGGGTCGGCCATGACCAACCCCCAAGAGTGCGTGGAGACGGTCGTCGCCGCACTACGAGCTTCGCTGACCGACGCGGCGTCCGGCGTGCGCGTCCGGGCCGCCCGGGCGTTGGGGCAAATCGGCCGGGCGGCAGCTCCGGCAGCCGGTGACTTGATCGAATGCCTCGACGACGCCGACGAGACGGTGCAGTGCCAAGCGGCCGAGGCGTTGGGCATGATCGGGAACAAGGACGCCGTGCCCGCCCTCGCGGGGAAGCTCACCGACCCGAACCCCGCCGTGAAGGCCGCCGCCGCCCACGCGCTCGGCGACTTCAAACAAGCCGCCAAGCTCTCGATGTCGGACCTGGTCTTGCTCCTGAACGACCCCGAGCCGCACGTGCGGGAGGCGGTGATTTCGACCATCGGCCGGATCGGCACGTTCGACGGTGAGGTGGCCGAGTCGCTGGCCGAAGGGCTAACGAGTTCCGACCCCCTCCTTCACGCGCAGACGGCGGAAGCCCTCGGGGCGATCGGCAGCGCCGCCGCCGACGCCGCCCCGGCCCTGGTGGAATCGCTGACCAGCAGCAGCGACCGCGTGCGGGCGAAGGCGGCGGAGGCGCTCGGCAAGATCGGCGAATCCGCCGCCGAGGCGGCCGTGCCCGGCCTCGTGCGGGCACTGAAGGACAAGGACACCTGGGTGAGCGCCGTGGCGGCCGAGGCCCTCGGCGAGATGGGCGAGGCCGCCGAGGACGCGGTCCCGTCGCTCGTGCGGTCTCTTCACCACGTCAACCCGATGGTCCGGGCGAAGGCGGCCGAGGCGCTCGGCAAGATGGGCGAATCTGCCGTCGAGGCGCTCGACTCGTTGAAGGACGCGACCCATGACGATGACGGGGCCGTGCGGGCGAACGCTCTGGCGGCGTTGATTGAGATTGCCCCGGTCGCGCCGGGTTCCAACGAAGCGATGACCGCCGCCCTTCAGGACCCCGACCCCCGCGTGCGGGCGGCCACGGCCGAAGCGTGGGGCAAGCGGCCGGACGTGTCAGAAGCCGACGCCCTTCAACTGCTGCCGTTGTTAGAAGACGCGAACGACCAGGTGAAGTACCAAGTCCTGCGCACCCTGCCGAAGTTCGCGGGCACGACGCCGGCCGTCGTCGAGGGCCTCTGCCGCCGCCTGCTGGACGACGACAGCGCGTGGATTCAGGCCACGGCCGCTCAGGCGCTCGGCCAACTCGGACCGGAAGCCGTCGAAGCCGGACCGGCCTTGCTGCGGGCCGCCCGCACGGGCGAGTCGTCGGTCCGGGAAGAGGCGCTGTGGGCGATCACGATGATCCAACCGCCCGAGGCGGCCGCCGCGCTCGGCGAGGGGATGCGGGACGGCAGCCCGGACGTTCGCCGCGTGGCGTCGGCCGGGTGGATGAAGGCGGCCGCCATCCCGGAGACGGCAATCCCGTACCTCGTGGAAGGCTTGCGCGACCCCGAAGTGCAGGTGCGGGCGAACGCCGCCTACGCCCTCTCGCGGTTGGAGGAACTCCCACCCGAGGCCGTGCCCCTGCTGCTCGAATGCGCCGCCGACCCGAACGACGGCCTCCGGTTGAACGCCGTGATGGCCCTGAAGGAATCGACCACCCGCGGCACGACGGACCTTCTCGCGAGTCTGATCGACGACCCGAACTCGCGCATCCGCCTGATCGCGGCCGGGGCCGTGTTGACGGTAGACGCGACTCATCCCGAAGCCGCGGCCGCCGTGCGGGCCGCCCTCGCCGACCCGGCCCTGCGCCTGCGGCAGATCGGCGTGAGCATCCTCGACTCGCTCGCCGACCGCGGCCGGGCGTTCCTCGCCGACCTGCGGTCGCGACTCTCGGAGGAAGAGCACGCCGGACTTCGGGAAGAAGTGAGTCAACTCGTCGCGAAACTGGAAGCCCTGCCGCCGGACGAGCCCGAGGCCCGGGCCGAGGAATCGCCCCCGATCGCCTTCGCGATTCCATAGGCTATCCGCCATGCCGTTCACCGTTGCCTGCCCGAGTTGTTCCGCCAGCCTCACGGTCCCCGACACGGCCGCCGGTAAGCGCGTCCGGTGCCCGAAGTGTCAGGCGGCCGTCCCCGTCCCGGCGGCGGAAGGGGATTTCGAAGTCGTCGACGATCACGCCCCGCCCCCGGTTCGGGCGAAGCCCGTGAAGAAGAAGCCCGTCGCTGTTGAAGAGGATGATGAGTCACCGCCGCCCCGGAAACGGTCCCGCGACGAACGGGCTGAAGATGATGAGGAAGACGAACGCCCGCGGAAGAAACGCCGCCGGGATGACGACGAAGACGAGTATGACCGGCCGCGCCGGCGCAGGAAAGGCGAATCCGGCGGCGTCTCGATGACGCGGAACATCATCATGGGCATCGTACTGCTCGCGCTGGCCGCCGTGGCCGGCTACATCTTCTACACGAAGCTGAACCCACCCGACGACGCACCGAAGACCGATCCCCGCATCGTCGTGCCCGCGAAGTCGTGATCGAACGTCACTCCACCACCAGCAACTCGCCAAGGGCGCACGCGGCTTCTTCGCAGCCGGCGTCGGCGGCGCGGTTCAGCCACTCGACCGCGGCGGGCACGTCTGTCGCGACGCCACGGCCGGTGAGGTGGAGTTGGCCGAGGTGGAGCATCGCCTGCGGCACGCCGTCCTCGGCCGCCCGCAAGTACCACGTCGCCGCGAGGCCGGGGTTCTCCGGCACGCCCCAACCGCGATCGTGCATCAGGCCGAAGTTCGCCATGCCGCCGGGGTGGTCGGTCTTCGCCAACTCGCGGAAGAGTTGGGCCGCTTCGAGGTAGTTCGGCTTCACCAACTCGCCGGCGATCAGCAGCGACCCGAGGTTCAGTTTCGCCCGACGGTAGCCCTGCTTGGCAGCCGCCCGGTACCAGTGGATCGCCTCGTGGTGGTTCCGGGTGACGCCGCGGCCGGCGTGGAAGAACGTGCCGAGGGCGAACGCCGCCTCGGCGAAACCGCGTTCGGCTGCGTAGTGGACCCACTTCGCGGCACTCACCTCGTCGCGTAGTTCGTCCGGCCCCTCGCACCGGATCAGGCCGAGGTTGAAGGCCGCGCAGGCCTCGCCGCGGCCGGCCGCCTTCTCGTACCACGCGACGGCCAGCGGCAGGTTCCGCGACGTGCCGGTCCCTTCCTCGCAGCGGTGGGCCACCTCGAACATCGCCTCGGCATCCTTGCCGCCGTCGGCGATCACGTGCAGGTCGCGCGGGCCGAGGTCGGTGTACTTCGCCGGCGCGAACCGGCGGAGGCCGTCGAGGCTGAGGTCGCAAACGAGTTCGGCAAGGGACATGGCGCACTCCGGACGGGGTCGCCGAAGTGTAGAACGCAATCCGCGGCCGGGCTAATCCTTCAATTCGCGGACGCGGACGTTGCGGAACTCCACCGGCTTGAGGCTCGCTTGCAGACCGATCCGCCCGTCCTCTCGTGGGAAGTTCACGTCGGCATCGACGCACTTCGTACCATTGAATGTGGCCGTCACCCGCTTGCCGATCACGGACACGTGCAGATTGTTCCACAGATCGACGGGCGACACGGGGTCGAAGTTGGGGGCGATCTTGTTGTGGATGGCCCCATTCTTTTGCGTCTCGGTGAGGCCCGTGTAGGCCGAATTATCGAGGAGTTGAAGTTCGACGAAGTTGCCGCCCGTACCGGGGCCGTCGTTCCACGCCCGCAGGAAGATACCACTGTTCCCCTTCGGGGGCAGGCGGTACTCAAGTTCAAGTTCGAAGTCGGTGTAGTATCGCTTCGTGCCGAGCCAGCCGGCGGCCGCCCCGTCGGCCGAGAGGACATCGTTCGTTAGGGACCACCCGCCGGCATGGAAGGCGTCCCAATCGGCCAGGGATTTGCCGGCCGTCAGCGGCACCCACCCCCCCGCCGGGGTCGACGGCTTTGCCCCAGGCTTCGTGAATACCCTCGTCGGCGTCGCGTCGGAGAAAACGCTCGTCGGCCCATCGGGGGTTGGCTGACCCACGTCCTTCGCGGGCATCGTTGCCGGAGGCATATCGAGAGAGACTCGCCGATTCGTTTTTCCTTCGGCCGAAGGGCTTTCGGGACTCAGGATGTGTTGATTCACGATCACAACCCCAGCGGTAACTACGGCCAGGGCGGCGATCAGCCAAACGACCTTCCCGGCGGAAATTCCGTGACCCCTGCGGCGGGGGGCTTCGTCGATCTCTTCGAACGCACTGACGTTGTTCTGCGCGGTGATCGGCACGGCGACGTAAGGCGTCGGCTGAACCGGAGTGATAGGTAACGGGGCCGTGGCCGGTAGAACGTCCTCCGTCTTGGGCGGTTCGCGCCCGCCCGCGAGGGACTGTTTGAGCATCGCGCCGAGCCGCTTCGCGACCTCTTTCCCCGATTGCGGCCGGGCCGTGCGGTCCTTCCGCAGCAGTTCGTGGACTAACTCCGCGAGCGCCGGCGGCACGACGGGGTTGAGTTCTCGCAGCGGTTTCGGCTCGTCGAGGGCGAGCGCGACCAACATGCTCATCATGTCGCGAGCCGGCTCGAACGGCGTGCGGCCGGCCACAAGGCGATAGAGGACGGTGCCGAGGCTGTACAGATCGGCCCGGTGGTCGACCTTTTCGCCGGCCGCCTGCTCCGGGGCCATGTACGCTGGCGTACCCATGATCTGCCCGGTGTGCGTCAGCTCCTTGTCCTCGTCTTGCGGCTTGGCGAGGCCGAAGTCGAGAATCTTCACCCGACCGTTCGGGGCTTCGAGCCAGACGTTGCCCGGCTTGATGTCGCGGTGGATGACGCCGAGGTCGTGCGCCGCTGCCAACCCCAGGGCCATCTCGCGGCCGATGCGCAGGATTTGGTTGGTGCTCGGCGTCCCCTTCTTGTGCAGGAACTCGTCGAGCGGGTAGCCCTGGAGGAACGGCATGGCGATGAAAGGCACGCCGTCGATCTCGCCGGCTTCGAGGATGCCGATGACGTTGTCGTGGGTGATCTGCGCGGCCGAACGGGCCTCGCGGATGAACCGCTCCTTCGTGGTCCGGTGGGTGGCGAGTTGGGACAGCATGACCTTCAGCGCGATCGGGCGGTGAAGTTGCGTGTCGAAGGCGAGGTAAACGGCCCCCATACCACCGTGGCCGAGTTCCTTCTGAACGCGGAACCGGCCGAGCGTGCCGATCTCGTCCGCCGCGGCCGGCGGCCCGAAGCGCAAGCCGCCGTCGCGTGGGTTGTATCCGCTCGGCGTGTGGTCGGCCCGTGTCGGCGGGCGCGTGTCCGCCTCCTCGGGCCGGAGCGGGCGGGTGCGGGCGGAATTGGGTTCGTTCACAGGCAGGTCTCGCCGGGATCGCGAGGGATAGTGTACCTCAAAAGCCCGGGCGAAGGAATGAAGAAGCCGGGAACCTGCCAGCTCTCCCCGTCCAAACCGAGGAGAGGGATCAAAAGCAGCGAACGGAAAGGGGTCGGGAGCCACTTCGCGGCTCCCGACCCCTTTCCGTTCGCCGTGTGACCACTCGGCGGTTGGGTTACTTTTTCTCGGCCGGTGGGGCGGCTTTCTCGCCCGGCACGTGGACCACGTCGATCTGCGTCACGACGAGCTTCGACTCCGGCTTCATACCGACGGCGCGGATTGTTTCCTTCGAGATGTGCAGTTTGACCTGTTGGCCGGCGGCGAGCGAGCTGAAGTCGCCCTTGCCGTCCTTTGCCTTCGAGTCCTTGACGACCACGTCCTTGATGACGTCGATCGTCTCTTCCTTCGTCTCCGCCTTCACCTGCGGGCGGCGGTTCTTCCCCGACCCCGTGTACCTCCCCGTCGGAACGACGTTCGTCGTCTTGACCGTGACGCTGCCGGGGGCGGTGCTGGAGAGCTCCACGACGACGTCGTTGACGTGCGTTCGGGACGGGATGACTTCGTCGGCGGCGAAGCCCCGAGAGGTCAAGGCGACGAACAGGGCCAAGCAGATCGCGAACCGATGGGCTTTCATGGAAAACACCTCAAACTTCGACAGTGGGAGCGGATGAGCGTGTTAGTGATCTTCTTATTAGACTACCCGAGTCGGCCGAAGGTTCCGTGGGAAAAATTCAGAACCGTCTTCGCGTTATGTTGATCGCCGGCGGCTGCTTTGCTGTTCAGAAGTGTATCGCGTCTCGGACTCTTTCCCAAAATGGTGGATGATACTTCCGCACCGCAATGCCAATGCGAACGTCTGTCGCTACGTCGCTGGGATTGAAACAGACGATCAACTCACAACCCTTAGAAACCCAACCTGAACAACGAAACGCTTCTGCACAGCCCGAGAATTCTCCGCCGCTGTAGTCGCCCGGAGGGCCTCCCACTAACTGAATGACTTCGTTCCGGGTCATGCCAATTTTCACCCGTCCGAACTGCTCTCTTGTCGGGCGAATCGGTCGATAGGCGTGAGCAATTGCTAACGCACCAGCAACTATCAGAATAAGACAAAGGGATACTCGCAGGACACGGCGACGGCACAACACGTTGACGCTCCTTTGCGATCGCGAAGCGGGAACGCACGGGGAATGATCGCTTCCATTTCTACCACATCGCCCGCCGATCCAGAACGCAAAGCCAGGACCGGGCCAAATTCCCCCGTCGGGAACTGGCCTCCGCACGCCGTGGCACAATTGGTACACTGTCCACACGTTCATATTGCGTGAGACCCTGCTGATGCCCACGGATTTGCCCCCGGATTTGCTCGCCGCCGTCGCCAATCACTGGGGCTTCCGCGCCCTGCGACCGCTCCAAACCGAGGCCATCCGGGCCGTTCTGAACCGCCGCGATTCGATGGTCGTCATGCCGACCGGGGGCGGGAAGTCGCTTTGCTACCAGGCCCCCGCCCTCGTCCGCGACGGGCTGACAGTCGTGGTGTCGCCGCTGATCGCACTCATGAAGGATCAGGTGGACGGCCTGACCCGCAACGGCATCTCGGCCGTGCGACTCGACAGCACGCTGACGGCCTCCGAGCGGACCGAAGCGACCGCCGCGATCCGCTCCGGGCAAACGCGGCTGGTCTTCGTGTCGCCGGAACGACTGGTGAACACCGGCACGGCCCAACTGCTCCGCGAAGCCGGGGCGCACACCGTCGCCATCGACGAGGCCCACTGCATTTCGCACTGGGGGCACGACTTCCGCCCCGAGTACCGGATGCTCGCCCGGCTCCGTGAGTTCTTCCCCGGATCGTCGATCCACGCCTACACCGCCACGGCCACCGAGCAGGTTCGCAACGACATCATCGCGCAGTTGAACCTGAAGAAGCCGGAAGTCCTCGTCGGCAACTTCGACCGGCCGAACCTGACCTACCGGGTGCTGCCGCAGGTGGACATGATTTCGCAGATTCGCGACGTGCTCGACCGGCACAAGGACGAGGCCGGCATCGTCTACTGCCTCCGCCGGGCGGACGTGGACACGGTGTCGCAGACCTTGAAGCGGGCGAAGTACCGGGTCGTGCCGTACCACGCCGGCATGACGGCCGAGCAGCGGAAGCAGAGCCACGACGCCTTCGCCAGCGAGGAGGCCGACATCGTCGTGGCGACCATCGCCTTCGGCATGGGCATCGACCGCTCGAACGTGCGGTTCGTCATTCACGCCTGCGTGCCGAAGACGATCGAGCACTACCAACAAGAGACGGGCCGGGCCGGCCGCGACGGATTGCCGAGCGAGTGCCTGCTCCTGTTCTCGATCGCGGACGTGGTCGCCCTGAAGCGGATCATGGAGAAGTCGGCCACCGAGGCGAACGTCGGCCCGGAGATCGTCGCCGGCGCAAAGAAGCAACTCGATCAGATGACGCACTACGCCAGCGGCGCGACCTGCCGGCACAAGGCGCTGGTCCAGCACTTCGGCCAGCAGTACGACACGCCGAACTGCGGCGCGTGCGACATCTGCCTCGGCGACACACAAGACGTGCCGGATGCCCAGGTGATCGCGCAGAAGATCCTCTCGTGCGTGGCCCGCGTCGGCGAGAGTTTCGGCGTCAACCACGTCATTGATGTCCTCCGCGGCGCGGACACCGAAGCGGTCCGGTCCCGCGGCCACAACGCCCTCAGCACCTACGGGCTACTGAAGGAGATGGCGAAGCCGCAGATCCGCGACCACGTCTTTCAGCTGCTCGGCCAGGACGTGCTCGCGCAGTCGGACGGCGAGTACCCGGTGCTGAAACTGACCCCCGCGTCGTGGGCGGTGATGAAGGGGCAGAAAACCGTCCGTCTGATTCAGTTGAAGAAGGCCGCGACCGAGGCCACGGCCGCGGGCAAGACGGAGAAAGGCACACTCCCGGCCGGCAGCGACCCGGAACTCTTCGAACTCCTCCGGCAACTCCGCCGACAGCACGCGGCCCGATTGAGCGTGCCGCCGTACCAGATTTTCGCCGACACGATCCTCGCGGAACTCGCCCGCTGCCGGCCGACGACGTTCGAGCGGATGCGGCAGGTGTCCGGCATCGGCGACGTGAAGCTCCGCGAATTCGGCACGCCGTTCCTGAACGCGATCGTCAACCATTCGCAGGCCCACAAGCTGTCGACCGACCTGCCACCGCCGCGAGAGTCAACCTCGCCGCCGGCGGCGGCTCCGTCGGCCAAGCCCAACACGACGAAGCAGCTGTCGTTCTCGCTGTTCCGCGACGGCAGTTCGCTGGAAGACGTGATCCACCAGACGAAGTTGACCCGCCCGACGGTGTGCGACCACCTCGCCGACTTCATCCGGCAGGAGAAGCCGGAATCGGTGCTCGCATGGGTGTCGGAAGACGTGTGTGAGCGGGTCGCCGCCGCCGCCGAGCAGCACGGCACCGCCCGCCTGAAGCCGGTATACCTGGCACTGAACGAGGAAGTGAACTACGACGCCATCCGCGTGGTGTTCGCGTTCCTGGACTCGCAACGCGGCGCGTAGGGCGGCCGGTTCGTAGAACGAACGGCACGGTCCCGCACGCTTCGAGGTTCATTCGTGGGCGAAACGCTTCTCCTCTCCGGCTTCGGCCCGCTACCAGTTCAACGGCCGGATTCCGTGGCCGACCTCGGCCGCATCGTGTCCGAGGCGCGGTCGCAACGGCAAGCCGTCTACCCCGTCGGCGGGCGGACGATGATCGAGCTCGGCTTGAAGCCGGCGAAGCCCGGCGTGGCCGTCGAGACGCTCGGCTTGAACCGCGTCATCGACTACCCGGCCCGCGACATGACCGTCACCGTGCAGGCCGGCATCACGCTCGGCGAACTGGCGCAAGTGCTAGCGAAAGAAAACCAGTGGCTCCCGGTGGACGTGCCACTACCGGGGCGGGCGACCATCGGCGGGGCGGTGGCGACGAACGCGAGCGGACCGCGCCGCCTCGGCCACGGCACCTTGCGTGACTACGTCATCGGCATCAGTTTCGTCACCGACGACGGCGTCGAGGTGAAGGGCGGCGGCCGCGTCGTCAAGAACGTCGCCGGCTACGACTTCATGAAGCTTCAGACCGGCGCGCTCGGCACCCTCGGCATCGTCACGCAGGTCACGCTCAAGGTGAAGCCGCGGCCGGAAGCGGCGGCCGTCGTCGCGTTCGGCTGTTCGTCCGGCGAACTGCCGGCGGTGCTGGACTTGTTGCACAAGTCGAACAGCCGGCCGGCGGCGATCGAACTGCTCAACGCCGCCGCGTGGCAAGCGGCGGGCTTCACGCTGATGGCAGCGAAGGCCGAATGGGTGGTGGCGGTCGGGTTCGAAGAGAAGCGCGTCACCGTGGACTGGCAGCGCTCGACCCTGCTGGCCGAACTGAAGCCGGTCGTGTCGTCGGCCTTCGAGTTGAGCGGCCCCGACGCCGAGAGAATCTGGCCGGCCGTGACCGACCTGCAAGTGCGGCCCGAGAGTGCCTTCATCGGCAAGGCGGCTGTGTTGCCGAGTCGCACGGCAGCGGTGGCCGCGAGTGCGAACCGCGGTGGCGTGCTGGTTCACGGCCAACCGCTGAACGGCATCCTCTGGCAGCACGGGGACACGCCGCCGGAGGGCGACTTCCAGACTCGCCGCGGCGCAACCCGCACCGCGAAGACCGGCCCCGATTGGGAACTGATGAAGCACGTGAAGAAGACGCTCGACCCGGACGACGTGTTCAACCCCGGGCGGCTGTGGTGAGTGGGCGAAAGCCCAGGCACGGCCGTGCCTGGGCTTTGCGGATCACTTCAACGTCGTCAAATACTCGATCAAATCCCGCACCTCGCGCCGCGTCAGCGTTTGGCCCACCGCCGGCATCGGCGAAGTCGGTTTCGTCCGCGATTCCACGTCCTCCACCGGCACCGTCACCGGCTTGCCGTTCGTGTCTTGAAGGACGATCGTCTTCTTGTCTTCCTTCAGGATCGTGCCGGCGAGAACGCGGCCGTCGAGGAGGGTGAGCGTCACGGACGCGAAACCGTCGGCGATCTTCGCACTCGGCACGAGTAGCGATTCCAGGAAGTGTTCGCGCGCCGTGCCCTTGTACTTGCCCGCAACCTTGGTCAACTCCGGGCCGGCCGTGCCGCCGCTGCCGCTGACGGTGTGGCAGCGAACGCACTGGGCGGCTGCGTGGTTGAAGAAGACCTCGCGGCCGCGGTCGGCGTCACCGCCGTGGAGGCTCACCCGGAACTTGCCCACCTCGTCCGCCGGCAGGCCGGCTTCGAACTTCGCGCGTGCCTTGTCGCGGGCCGGCGACGGCCACGCCTTCACCGCGTCGAGAACGTCCAGCCGCAGAGCCGGCGGAATCTCGCCGGCGGCGAGTTGCTCGGCCGCACGGTCGAGCAACTGCCCCGCCTCGGGCGTCTTGAGGGCGGGCAACAGCGC
This sequence comes from Limnoglobus roseus, assembly GCF_008254045.1. GTDB lineage: Bacteria > Planctomycetota > Planctomycetia > Gemmatales > Gemmataceae > Limnoglobus > Limnoglobus roseus. Next base: position 617,707 of record NZ_CP042425.1, read on the forward strand.
GAGTGCCCGCTGACTTTCGACCTTCGTCGCGTTGTCGTCGTCCAACACGTCGGCCAACAACGACGTGCCGCGATTCGCGTCGGCCTTCGCGATCAATTCGCGGGCCTCGCTCCGAATGATCGGCGACGAATCCTTCAGGCTCGCCGTTAGAATCGCGTCGAGCTTCGCAGCCTTCTGACTCGCCAGGAACCGCATTGCCGCCACGCGGAAGTTTGCGTCCTTCGCGGCGTCGGTGGCCCACGCGACGAACTGCGCCGGGTCGGCCTTCACGCCGAGCTTTTGAATCGCCCCGATGGCCGCGGTCTGCAAACTGCCGCTCGTCTTCGACAGCAACTCGGAGAGATTCGCCTCCAGCAACGCCCGCACTTCGGCCGGGTCGCGCTTCGACAGTGGCCGCCAGAAGCCGGTGACTCGGTCGCGCGGCAACGGGTCGGCCCACTGCGCGAGGGCCGAGAGGGCTTCGGCCCGCACAACGGCCGAGAAGTTCGCGTTGGTGACGACGCCCAGCACCGCCTTCGCGTGGTCGACCCCGCCGAGGCGATAGGCCGCGTCGATGCACCGCCGCACGAGCGGGTCGCCGTCCGGGATCGGCTTCTCGCCGAGCGCCGGCAGCACCGCGGCCAACTGCGGGTACACGTCTTCCAGCGGCAAGTCGTGAATCGCCCGTGCCGCCTCCGCCCGGATGAACCAGTCGGCGTCGGTCAGGGCCGCCGCGATGCGCGAATCCTTCAGCCGCCGCTGTACCAACACAACTGCCAATCGCACGGCCGCGCTCTCGTCCTTCGTCTTGGCCGCGACAGCATCGGCGTCGCCGATCTTCGCGAGAGCAGCGACGCAGGCGTGCCGCAGGTACACGTCGGTGTCCTTGTTCTGCCGTAACACCTCGAACAGCGGCCCGACGGCGGCCTTCGCCTTCAGCTTGCCGAGCGACTGCGCGGCGAAGAACTTCACGCGGGCGTTCGAGTCCGTGAGCAACTTCAACAGATCAGCCGGTGCGTTCGACTCCTCTTGATCGGGGTTACCGATCAGGCGGGCGTCGCCAAGGACGTTCGCGTACTGCGCCCGGATTTCGGGATCTGGGTCGGCGAGTAGGCGCCTGTAGTTGTTGTGTGCTTTGGTGCTCATCTTCCAGAGCGTGCGACTCGTCCAAATAGCGTGGATGCGAGCGAGTTGGTCGCCCTTCTCGGTCGCCATTTTGAATACCATCCAGGCAATGACCTTCCCTTCCTCATCGGCTTGGCCCAGCCGCTTCATCAATTCGTGTTGTGCCCGCAACCGCACCCGCTGGTCCGCGTGGCCGAGCAATTCGCCGAGCTTCTTATATCCGAGCTTCTCGAACCCCTCTTCGAACAGCTTCTTCGTCTCCTGCACCACGTCGCTTTCGAGTTTCTTCGGGTCGAAGGCGGTGTAGATGCGGCCGCCGAGGCTCTTGCCGCTCCAGTCGAGGTTCACGAAGTCGCTGACGTACAGCTTGCCGTCGTAGCCGAACGTCGCGTCGGTTGCCATGATCGGCTTCAGAAAGTCGTGGTAGTCCTCGATCTCGAAGCCGGCCCCGGTCGGCTTGACGCGGAACGCTTCCAGGCCGCCGATGCTGCCGGCGTAGTTGCACATGATGAACGAGTTCTTGTAGCGGTCCGGCAGGCTCGTGCCGCTGGTGAACAGGAAGCCGCTCGGCCCGGTGCCGATCTTGCCGACTGGTGGCACGATGTACGCCGGCTGCCCGGCGTTCTGCAGGTGCCACAGCCGCTCGGCGAACCACGGAGCGTTCGTGTGCGGTTCGATCGTCTGATAGGCCATGTTCCAACCGCTCTCGCCGTCCTCGACGACGTACACGAGGCGGGCGTGGTCCCCCTTGTCGCAGTTGTTGTCGTCGGCGAACAGGTTGCCGTACTGGTCGAAGGCCAACTCCTGCGGGTTCCGCAGACCGCGGTGGACGACTTCCAGTTCCGTGCCGTCGGCGTTGCAGCGGAAGACGGCCCCGGTTCGCGGGCCACTGAAGTGCGTGCCTTCCTTGCTGGTCACGTCGAACCCGCGGTCGCCGACGCTGAAGTACAGTTTGCCGTCCGGTCCGAAGATGAGGCCGTGCAGGTCGTGGCCGAGGAAGGCACAGTTGACGCCGAAGCCGTGCAGCAACGACACCGGCTTGTCCGTGCCCTTCTTGATGACGCGCAGGTCGGGGATGCAAGTGACGTACACGTCGCCGTTGACGGCCAGGATGCCGGCGGCGAGGCCGTCGAGCGGTTCGCGAAACTGCGCGAGAACGGTGGACTTGTCGGCCCGGCCGCTGCCGGTGGTGTCTTCGAGCAACCGCACCTGATCGGCGTACTTCGTGAACCAGTTCATGCCGCCGTCGAACTTCTTCTCCCACTTCTGGTACATCTTCAGCCGGTCGTCGAGCGTGCGAATTTGCAGATCGTCTTCGAGGAAGAACGACCGCGTGCGATTCTCTTCGGTGCCGCGGCTGAAGCGGTGTTCCTCAGAGACGTACACGCGATTCTTTTCGTCAAGGCTAATCGCGACGGGGCTGGCGAGCATCGGCTCGGCGGCGTACAACTCGACCTTCATCCCGGCCGGCAGGCGGAACGCGGCCATCTGCTTCGTGGCTGCGTCCTTGCCGTCGGGCAGCTTCGGGGCGGCGTCCTCCGGCGGCGTGAGGGCCACGAGCGTGGCCGGCAGTGCGAGGAACAAGGCGAGGAACAGCAATCGAAATCGCGACATCATCACGTCCATGAGGGAAGGGAATGAATCGGGTAGTCTACTCTAGCGAAGCGTGACCTTCGCGGGCGTCTTCTCCGCGTTGCCGGCCGCGTCTTCGGCGGCGGCTTCTATCGTCAGCGGGCCGGCCGGGACGTTTTCCAGCACCAACTCCCACTCGGCGAAGTTCGCGGCCGTGGGCTTCGGCTCCTTCCCGTTGACCCGCACGCGCGTCACCGTGCCGTTGTCAGCCGTCGCGCCGCGGACGGTGACGGTCGAACCGACCCGCGTCACGCGGCTGATGACCGTGGTCGGCGGCAGGTCGTCGATCGGGTCCAACAGCGTCGGGAACGGCACGTCGTGTACCTCCTTCATCCGGGATTCGTCGCCGGTGAGTTTGGCCTCCGCGCGGTAAGCATCGGCGTCCTGCTTGTACTCGCCGGACTTCGTGCTGACGACCAGAGCCGTGCGGCCGGGGCCGAACCAATCGTGGACGAATACCGGCACGCCGTGTTCGGTCTTCGGCGTCGGCCGCGGCCCGCCGCCGAGGTTCACGATGGCCCGTTGGCGGCTGTTGTCGCTCCAGTTCTCGACCTTCAAATTTCGGATGTGCGTGACCGCCGACCCCGTGGGGTTGTCGTCGCTGATCTGCACGAGCGGCATCCCGCCGGACCGACAGCCGTCGAACGTCAGGCCGTCCACCGTCAGGCGGCCGTACTGCACGCTCAGGTCGTCGTGGCCGCGGTTGAACGGCTCCGTGTGCGTGTGGCCGACGTAGACGTTGCGGTAAACGTGATTGTCGAAGTTCGGGTGGTACACGCCGTAGGCCGCGCTGTTGACGTGCAGGTTCTCGACCAGCAGCGACGGAACCTGCGGCCGAAAGGCGTAGTGAACGTCCCAGATTTTCAGGTCGCGGACGACGAACGGGTGCTTCACGTCGGGGCCGACGCGGTTCACGCCTTCACCGAGGTTCACGCCGTACAAGCCGTGGCTGCTGTGGACCTCATTCCGCTCGAACCGCACGAACGGCAGCGTGCGAACGTCCACGAGTTTCCGCGTGCCGTCCGGTTGTCGGATCGGGAAGGTGAGTGTCAGTGAGCTCGACGGCGTGGCCTCGTAGCGGAAGCCGTACTGATCGCACTCGGCCGCCACGTTGCGGGTGAACGTGTTCAGGCTGTTCGTCCACCAGAACCCCGCCCCGTCGTTGTGGTCGAACGGCAGCACCTGTTTCGGCAGCTTCTTGCCGGCCGTCGCGCCGACGGCGAGGTTGCGGTCGAGGACGTTGTAGACCTCGGTGCCGTCCTCGAAGAAGAAGCCGTGGCCGACGCTCTGGTAGCCGACGTTGTCCTTCACCAACAGGTAGTTCGTGCCGTGGACGGTCAAGAAGCGGTTGTGGCTGTCCCAGATCGAGTTGCCGACCACGGAACTGCCCCGCATCGTGTCGCCGATGAGGTGGAAGTGCAGGGCGTACCGGCCGAGGGCGGTCTTCTTCCCCAGGTGGCGGAACTCGGTGTACGTCAGCGACCCGGCCGAGTGCCGGTGGTACATGGTGTGGCCGCGCTCGCCGTCCGGGTCGGCCGATTCTACGACGACATTGCGGGACAAGTTCGCGACCTCGGCCCGGTACTCGCCGTCGCCGAGGTGGGTGAACTTCAGCGGCTCGTCGAGCGTGAGTTTCGACTCGTCGATGGCCGCGATCGTGCGTTCCTCGGCCGTGGAGGCGGTTTTGGAATTGCCGTGGGTCTGAGTGCCGGTGAGGACGAGCTTGTCGCCGGCCTTCCAGCCGGGCACGGGTTCGGCGAGTGACACCGCCTTGTCACCAATCTTGGCGGTCGTGCCGAGTTTGACCCAGGTGCGGCTCAGCGGCGTGCCGTGCGAGTCCCACCGGCCGCCGCAACAGATGATCGCGGGGCACGACTCTTTCTTCAGCCCCGGCACGAGGTGCAGGCGGATCACCGCCGTGTGCTTCGCGTCAATCGGTCGGTCCGGCGTGCCGACTTCCAGGGCCGGGCGGACGGCGTCCGGGTCTGGCTGCGTGACGTGTCCGTCGCAGTCGAAGCCTTCTTCGCTATAGTCCTCGCCGGGCTGAATCTTGATGAGGCCGACTTCGAGTTTTGTGTCCTTCGCAGGGTCGAAGGTGAGCGTCCCGGCGACGTTGATGGCGCGAATCACCGCGGCCGAGTTTGCATCGTAGACGACGCGGTGCCCCTCTCGGATTAGCACCCTCGCGCCGGTGCCGGGAGCTTTGCCGCCACCCCAGGTCGCGGGGTCGGACCACGCGCCGCTCTTGGCCGAGCGGACCACCGGGTCGGCTTCGGCGGCGGGCAGGGCGGGGAGGAACAAGGCGGTCAGCATCAGGAGAGTGATGCGAAACATGGCGGACCTCGGACGGAGGGGAATCGTGTCGGCGGGACTACCAGCATGACAAATCCGCCCGCGGAATGCGAGAGGAAACTACGGACCGTTCGTCTCGGCCGTCGTCGGATCGTACTCTATTCGTCGCACAGTACAGAGACTCGCTGCGATGGACCGCCCGACGCCCGTCACGAAATTCGACCTCCTCTGGCTCGCCGTCTTCGGCGGGCTGTCGTCGCTGGCGTGCGTACTCGCCTGGGACCGCGTCGGCGTGACCTACGACGAGAGCTTCTATCTCTTGTACGGCCGCGAGTGCTGGAAACAGGGGACGTGCGCGCCGCTGACGATCTACGGCACGATGCCGCTGCCGATTGAAGTCGAGACGGCTCTGCCGCAACTCCTCAACTGGCGCGCCGACACGCCGCTGACGGAAGTCATCCTCGGGTCGCTGCGGCTGGCACGGGCCGGAAATCTCGTGTTCTGGTGGCTACTGTTGGTTCACACGTTCTTGCTCGGCCGGGCGGTGGGTGGGAACTGGGCGGGGCGGCTGGCAGTCGCGTTCCTCGCCGTCGATCCGAACTGGCAGGCGCACGCGGCCCTCGCGACCACCGACATCGCCGTCTCCGCGATGGTCGTGGCGCTCGCCTACCACACGCTCGCCTCGCGCCGCCGGCGGTGGTGGGTCCGCGTGCTGCTCCCCGGCACGCTCTTCGGCCTGGCGGTTCTGACAAAGCTGAGCGGCCTGCTGTACGGCGGCCTGACGCTGGCGGTCATCGACCTGTGGCAGCGATTCGGCCCGGCGGACGACGGCCCGCGCCCTTTCCGCGGCCGGGCGATGCTCGCGTTCGTCGGCCTGCTGACCGCTCGAACGCTGATCGGCCTGCTTGTCGCGGCCGTCTACTGCGGGTACGACACCAACCCCGCACGGACGGCCCTCCACCTGCGGGAGATGGTCCCGGACGAGCCGACCGCGTTCGACCTGTGGCGGGCCAGGAATTCCGATCACCTCCCGAACTTCGCCGTCGCGGTGCTGTTCCAGGAGTACATGAACAGCCGGATCGGCGGCAGCTACCTCTTCGGTGCGTGGCACCCGCACGGCGTCTGGTACTACAACCCGGCCGTCGTCGCGATGAAACTGCCGGACGCACTGCTCCTGGTGGGCTTGTTCGTTCTCGTCATCCGGCCGTGGTCACTGCTCAACCTGCCGGCGGCGCTGGCCGTCGTACTGTTCGTATTCTCCGTCCTCAGTAAGCGGCAGATCGGCGTGCGCCTGCTCTTCCCGCCACTGGCCCTCGGCGAGATAGGGTTGGCCGTCGCCCTCGTCCGCGGGTGGGGGCGTCGGGGCGTCGGCGTGGGGTGGGTCGCCGCGATCGTCACCGGAATTGTCGCGCTCTGGGTGTGGCCGAACGGCCTGAGTTACATGAACCAACTGTCCGGCGGGCCGGGGCGAGCGTACCGACGGATGGCAGATTCGAACGTCGACTGGGGGCAGGGAATCCCCGAGTTGATCCGCTGGCACGACCAACACGACCGGCCGGCGACGGCCCTCTGGTACTTCGGCACCGACCCACGGGCGCACGGGCCGCGGTTCCGGGTGATCGACTTGAAGGAGAATCCCGTGGGCAGTGTCAGTGAACTGAAGGCGATGCTTGGGCCGACGTTCCTGGCCGTCGGGCACAGTGAGGCGGCGACAAGCCCGACCAAGCCGCCCGTGAAACAGGACATCCTCGACTGGCTGGCCGGGCAGCAACCCGTGGACCGCACGTCGACGTTCCTGATCTACGACCTGCGGCTGGCGAAGTGACGCCACCTTCTCCCTCGCGTCGGCTTTGCGGGGAGAGGGCCAATCCGGAATGTTGTCCGGCGTGAGCGTCGCTGGTCACGTCATCAAGCCGCTCTAAACAAGGTCCGGCACAATCTTGTCTCGGAACACGTCGTCTCGATAGCCGTGCAGATGGCGTCCATCGCGTCGGTGGCGTCGCCGATGTCCGCAAGTCGAAACCATTTTCACAATATAGCCTCGGGACGTAAGTAAGAATAATATAGCCCGCACAACTCGCGTTCTTCCGGACGCAGACCGGACAGGGTGCCGATCCGAGGGGACAGGGCATGGCCGAGATACGGGTGGAACTGTTCTGGGCGGACGACCGCGAACGGAAGGCCGCCACCGATCTGATCGCCCAGGCCCAAGGGCACGTCGTCAGCCAAACGCACGGCCGCATCGTCGTCACGGCCCCGGCCGGAGTCGCGACCCTGTTTCGGCAAAGCAAACTCCCGTGTCGGGTGACGGACGACGCGGCCCCGACGCTCAAACCCTTCGACCTGCCGCCCGACTTCTTCGAGCGCGTGACGGTTCAATCGGAAGCCACCCTGGCCAGAGAGGAATGCGTCCGAGACGTGTTCCAGAAGAGCTTGAAGGTATCGGGAAAGTTCTGGAACCACTTACAAGTCCCGTTGAACAACCTCGAGATTCAGTCGTCCGCCGCGGGAAGACCGGAAGCCCCCGTTGCCACGCCCGGGCCGTTGCTCGACGAGGATTCGTACGTCGTCGAGTTGACCGGCCTCCTCGAATCCCCCCAGCGGCGGCAACTGGAAGCGATCGGCCCGCTAACCCCGTACAGCGATTCCGATCACGTCGTGATCCGCCTGGCCCGGGCGGAAGTCGCACTCGTCCAAAAAATGGGCTTCGTGACCACCGTCCGCCGGTACGGGTTGCAAGACACGCTGACGCCGGCGATGACCGAGTTCTTCAACACGACGGCGAAGGACCGGCCGACCGACTCGGCCGAATTCGATGTCTTGCTCCACCGGCCGGCGGATCGGGCCGCGTTCGAGGAGTTCCTGAAGGAGCAATCGGACGTCCGGGTGATCGAGAAGAGTGAAGGGTCGCCGTCGTACCGGGTGAAGATGCCGGCCGGGTCGTCGGCGCTCGCCGCCCTCGCACGCCTGCCGCACGTCCGCATGATCGCCCCGCACGTTCCGGCCGTCTTGCAGATGGAAGTCGCCGCCGCCCTCGTCGGGTGCCGCGAGGTCGGCCCGACCGGGGCCGGGCCGCGGTGGACGGGCCAGGGCGAAGTGGTGGCGATCTTCGACAGCGGCATCGACGCGACGCACGCCGACTTGCAGGACTCCCTCCAGGTCGAGCCGCGGCAGTACGGGCAGGGCACGGCCGTGGACAAAAACGGCCACGGGACGCACGTCGCGGGTATCGTGGCCGGCCGCGGCAAGGTCGTCCGCGGGGTCGCCCCCGGCAGCAAGCTCGTGACGTACGGCATCCTCGACGCGAGCAACCGGCTGAACTACCCGACCGACCTCGGTGACCTCCTCAAATTGGCCGTCGCCGACGGGGCCAAGATCATCAACCTCAGTTGGCGGTCGCGGCTGGCGGACGATTACGGCATCTACGGCCGCAGTCTGGACGACTTCGTCTACCGGAACCCGGAGGTTTTGGTGGTGGTGGCGGCCGGCAACGAGGGGAAGAGCATCTCGGTCGGGAACGACCCGCGCTACCTCTACAAATCGCGGACGATCGGCAACCCGGCGGCCGCGAAGAACGTGGTCACGGTCGGGGCGTGTCGCAATAACCGCCCGGCCTACACCGGCACGTTCGAGTCCGCCGACTTCCCGGCCCCGCCGGTTTCCTCCTGCAAGGTGGCCGGCCCGCCGTTCATCCCGGCCGCGTTCAGCAGCCGTGGCCCGACGCAGGCTCAGTCCGCGAAGCCCGACCTCATTGCCCCCGGCACGATGATCGCCTCGACCCGCGCCGCCGGGGCGGACCGGGAGTTCGTCGAGTACATCTTGCCGACCGACCCCGAGACGAACGCGCCCGTGAGCGGCAAGGCGTACGCCTACTTGTCCGGCACCAGCATGGCCGCGCCGATGGTGTCCGGGGCGGCGGCGGTCCTCCGCGAGTACCTGAGAGATGTCCACGCCAACGCGAAGCCGTCGGCGGCCTTGCTGAAGGCGCTCCTGATTTTGGCCACTATCCGCGTCCCCGAGGCGACCGCCGATTCGATCCTGAACAAGCCCGAAGTTGGCGTGCCGGACTACGACCAGGGCCACGGCCGTCTCGACCTCCGCGAACTGCTGCCGCACGCGGCCGCCCCGGCGGATCGGGCGGTCCGGTGTTACGACATCGCCAACGACAGCCCCGACGCCCTCGAGTCCGAGGTCGCGGACGGTTCTCCGCGGATGTCGTTCCGCAGCTACCCGTTCACCGTGCCGGCCGATGCGGAGACGCCGTTACGCCTCGCCCTGGCCTGGACCGACGTTCCCGCCCCCCGCCTCTACAACCTTCTCGCGCTCCGATTGCGGCTGCCCGACGATTCGAGCGTCTACGGGAACGGCACCCACCGCCTGTACGCCGACCCCGCCAAGTTGCTCAACGACGACCTCGTGATCGACGAGAAGAACAACGCCGTGTGCGTCCTCATTCCGAAGCCCCGCAAGGGCGACTACTTGGCGGTCGTGTCCGCGATTTCGACGCCCCAGCCTTACCAGGGTTACGCCCTGGTGGTGTGCGGCCCCGTGACCTGATGCCCCTTCCCCGGAGCAGGCGATGGCGATCTTCTACACCCCGCCGGCGAACGTGCCGGACTTCGACCAGAGTGCCGCCCACGCGGCCGACCTGAAGCAGAAGTGGCACGACTACATTGCGGCCCGGTTCGGCGAACTCGTTGGCGGCTTGTTCTACGATGCCGCCAACGATCCGACGCCGGGCGTACCGCCGGACCAGCCCAGGCGCACGCGGCCGCCGAAACGCTCCGGCCGTTCACCATGCTCATCACCCCGAACGGACTGAGCCAACCGTAGTGGATGCCCGCCGCCCCGCCGCTGCGGCGGGGCGTCAACGGCCAACTCGGCGATCCGGTCGTACCGTTCCACCGCCAGCAGGATGAGTATTGCGAGTGGCACGTGGGCTGGCCCGCTCCGTCATCGCCGGCTTGGGCGGCACGACTCGCTGACCCGCGAGCGACCCCGACGCCGGGCCGGTCCGCGTTTTGGGATCGCTTCCCGATGTTTTAACTTGACGCGGACCATTGTGTCTGGGACCATCCTCACACGCTTAATTTCTTGACAGCACGATCGCCGAATTATTGGTCCGCTTCGGTGTGATACTCAGTTCTCTTTTGCACCGGGCGTAAACGATCGGCTCGGAACAGGGTGCATCGAACCGCAGCCCCACGACGACGGGGGGCACGACGAGAGGAGACAGTCATGGCCGGCCCGGAGTTTCGGTGGGTCCGTCATCGCGTGACCGTGCCGTCGGACAGCCCCCTGTCGATGGTGGCCAGCGCCCTTCACGAAGCCCCCGCGACCGAAAACGGCTTGCTCGCCGCCGGGGCCGGGGCCAAGACACTCGTCATCGACCTCCCCGTCCTGGACGACTACCCGACCCCCGCGGCGAAGGCCGAGATTCTGCTGCGGAAGGCGGCCCAGATCGAGCACGCCTTGATGGTTCAGTACCTCTACGCGAGCTATTCGCTGCGAAAATCGGACGACCCCGCACTGACGACGCCGGAGCAAAAGGCGGCGGTCGGCAGTTGGAAGAACACGATCACCGAGATCGCCAAGGAGGAGATGGCCCACCTGCTGACCGTGCAGAACCTCCGGTTGGCGTTGAGCCTGCCGACCGTCGTCGAGCGGGACGACTTCCCCATCATCGAGCGGATTTATCCGTTTGATATGCACCTGGAACCGCTCGGCCGAACATCCCTGGCCAAGTACGTGGTCGCCGAGTCGCCGGTCAACGCCCCGAACATCACCGACATCGTGCAACTTGCCGGCGGCGGGGTCAACCACGTCGGCGTCTTGTACGCACTGCTCGGCGTCGTCTTCGCCCGTAGCGTGGACGAAGTCGAAGCGGACGCCGAGGCCGCGGACCCGTGGTACGAAATGGTCCGCCAGGTCGCGTACCTGGCGTACTCCCAGCACCCGCCCTCGCGGTCGTGGCACCTGCCGGACGATGCCTTCCACCCCGCGTCCGTGGCCGTGCAGGGCACCCAGGCCGACTGGGTCGATAACGCAGGCGGGACCGAGGGCATGCGGGTGTTCACGGTCGGCTCGCGGGCGGAAGGTAAGAACGCCCTGCGGGACATCGGCCTCCAGGGGGAGGGGATGCAGAACGCCGCCTCGGCCGACTCCCATTTCGATCGGTTCCGCGACGTTTTCCGCGGGCCGACCGGCAACCCGATTCCCTTCCCGAAGCCCGGTGCGTGGTCCCCAGCCTACCCGGTCCCGCAGGACCCCGTTATCTCGAACGACGCCAACGACCCCCACGCCATCAGCAATCCACTTGCCCAGGATTGGGCGAAACTGGCCGACCACCAGTACGCCTTGCTCCTGGGTTCGCTCCAACAGTACTTCTTAACCACCCCCACCGCCGACCGCGAGACGTTGCTGAGCGCCGCCGTCGGTGCCATGCGAGCCCTCAAGCGGGCATCGCTCCAGTTGGTTCAGTTGCCGCGAACTGTGGCCGGAGCCGACCGGGCGGCCCTGCCGTTCACCGTCCCGAAAGATTTGCCCGCAATCGGGGCCACGAACCTGCTGCCGTTTTGCATCGCCACCCTCAATAGTGCGATCGCGCTGCTGGACAAGATGGTGACGGCCGATCCAACCAACACGGTCCTCACCGGGATGCGGACGGCGGACACAAATCTGCTCGCAAAGTTGCAGCAGATGAACGGCGGTTCGCCGTCTCCCCCTCCCCCGCCCCCCGTGTCTCCGCCCCCACCGCCCGTGTCTCCACCGCCACCGCCGGTCGGCGGGTCGTCGCGAGTGCTAAAGGTACGGCAACTCCTGGACACCGCCGTCGGCGACGGGAACCCATCCCACAGCGGGAAGAAGAAGTTCTGGAACCTGCCGGTGGCGACTTTCCTGACGACGAAGGTGTACGGGCTGAACGTCGTGGAAACGACCGGCGACAACCGCGGGTCGCGGTCGAACATGATCAAGGCGCTGAAGGGCGAGGCCCCGTTCGACGGTTCGGAGTTCGAACGAATGCCGCAGGACCGCCCGCCGGTCGCCCCGGAAGACATCGCGTTCATCGAGAAGTGGATCGACGACGGTTGCCCGGACGACTCCGTCTGAGCCCTTTCCCCTAACCGGAGGCTCCCGTGCCCCTCACGGACCTGTTCGCGATCGCCATTCTGCCGCCGTTCGCCATCGGCCGGATGGGCAATTCCCCGGACCCGATGGACAACTACAACGTGTCCCCGGACCCGAACGATCGGCCCGCCCCGGCCGACCCGACGACGGCCAGCGCCGCCCGCACTCTGACCCCCGCCCCGACCTTGCAGGTGGACCGCGCGACCGGGAAAATCACCGGCGCGGCCCTCCCGGCGGCCGTCCGATTCCGGGACGCGGACGGGAAGATCAAGCCGGTGGCCCCGTTCCTGGAAGTCTGGTTCCAGCCCACCGAGGCCGCACCACTGGAACCGCTCACGAAGGACCACCTGGGCGAGTTGACGGCGACCGTCGAGTGGCGGGTCAACACGGCCAACCGGAAGGCGTTCCGGCGGACCGGCGACGCGAACGATCGCATCGAAGCGGTCGTGGACTGGTTCGGCGACCACGCGGTCAAGTCTATCGTGGGGACGTGCCCGAACTTCAAGGCGAACAAGAGCATCCCCTTCGGGACGGTGCAGTACATCGACCCTGACTCGGCGGGGTTCCCCGAGGTACGATTGCGGTTCACACCGCCGGCGGGAAAGGTGTACGGGCCGACGGCCGGCGACCCGAACGTCGTGGACGACGTCTACGACGCCACGCGGGGCCAGTGGCGCGGCCACGTCGACGAGTTCGGCGTGCCGGGCAAGCCGGTGCCGACCGCGCCGGGGTCGATCTTTTTCGGCCATCTCGAAGGCTCCGGCCCGAACCGGATGTGGGTGAGCAACGGCTATCTCGACGACGCATCGGACGGGATCGTCGAGGTCCGCGTGCGGTTCGGGGCGAAGGAACTGACGGCGTTCGCCCGCATCTCGGCCGGCCCGCCGACCTTCGCGCCGGACACCTTCCACCTGCGAACCGTCGCGGACGATTTGGAGCAGATCGCCCTCGGGCCGGTCTTCACCGGGCCGGTCCCGATCGGCGAAGCGGTGGACATCATTCACCGCGGCCTGGAGACGGTGCGACTGTTCAACACGGCCGCCGGGAACGACAACTTCCCGACGCGGCCCGTCTCGAACATGCCCCGCCACGACACCGGGTTCGGTCGCGCCCGGGAGACCATCTTCCCCCCCGGTCGGGCCGACGCCAAGATGGTGCGGCAGTTGCATGAAGGCGTCGTCGAGCAAGTCGCGGGCGGCGATGCGAGTAGCGTCGGCGGCATCCTGCGATCGCCCGAAAAGGCCGGCGACCTGAGCAACGCCGGCCGCCGCAAGATGCCGGGCATGATGCGCGGCAGCGACGGGTTGCACCTGGCCCTCACGCGCCGCCAGGCCGCAACACTGCGCGGCGTTCAGCCCCCGGCCCCGCCCCCGGCCGCGGCCACGCCGGAGGCGAACATGCTGAAGATGATCGACCACTTTTTCAACCGCCGCAACCGCCACCTGGGCATCATGATCGACGCGACGCGCACGCTGGCCGAACTGTTCTCGGACAAGCCGGCGTTGCTGAATTATCTGCGCACCGCGTCCTCCAAGGGGGACGAGGCCGGCCCGCTGGCCGGCCAACGGCTGATCGTTCCCGGAAACCCCGACGGCTCGGCCCTCGTGCAGTTGATCCGGACACCGACGCACCCGATGAACGGGCCGCTCACCACCGGCACCGTCGCCGACACCGGCAAGACGGGGCTGACCATCCTGACCGAGTGGATTCAAAGTCTGAGCTAGTACCCTTGCCCCCCAGAGGTGTGCCGATGCCATCCTTGGACCCGAAGAACCTGTCCGCCCGGCTCCGCTATCGGGCGGCCGGCAACCCGCCCACCACGACGCCGGTGTCGGCCATCGCGAACTGCTTTCCCGGCCTGGAATTCGACTTCCGCAACCTCTGGCGGCGGATATTCGTCGGCATCATCTTGCACGAGGCCGACAACCTCGTTGTCGGGGTGGAACCCGGTGTCTCACCGACGATCGCGGCCCTGGCCGGCAAGCGGTTGGTGGCCGTCAACGGCGTTGCCATTACCGCCGCCGTGACCGGCCCACAGGTCGTCGGCGGTCCCGTCACGCAGCTCGTCCCGGCCGCCTTCCTGGAATGGACGAACGCCCTGGCCGACATCGTCACCCGGCCCGGGGCGACCGTGCCGTGCACGTTCCAGGACGACGACCCGGCCACCGGCGGGCCGGTCGGCCCGGCCACGGTCGTCGACCTGACGGTCCGGGCGATCTTAACCGAGGGGGCCATCGCCCGCGACGCCGTGCAGCCCGGCGAGCTGACTCAAAGCCTGTGCTCCCCGTGGCAGAACGACTATCGCGAGTGCGGCTGCTATTACTGGGCGGCCAGTCGCCCGGACTATGTGAACGTGGACACGACCGGGGTGGCCAGCACCGGCCACAACTGGCTCCAGAAAGATCGCGACCCGGCTGTGAAGGATTACTTCGCGAGCAACCTCATCACGTACGAGGAACTGTTCCGCAACTGGCCGGGGCTGTTGCGGTTCGTCGTCCAGGGCAACGACAGCGAGTGAGGCAAGCAGGGCCGCGAGCCGAGGTGCAAATGCTACTGAATCTGCCACTCCTTCCATCGGCCGGGGGCTTTCCGCTCCGGGACAGTGGAACACACGCGGCCGGAAGCCCGGACGTCCGCCTCGTGGAGACCGACGCCGGGCCGCACCTGTTCGTCGTGGGCGGGTCGCGGGTCTACGGGTTGACCGAAGACCAGGCCGACGACTTCCGGGCGGCGATGGCAGCCGGCGGGGAAGCCGCCGCCCGACTGCTCGCGGATGCCGGCCTCGACGGCCCACCCGCGATCGCCGACGAACCACCGACGGAAATGCCGATGCGGTCGCTCTCGCTGGCCGTCGCCCAGAAGTGCAACCTGGCCTGCACGTACTGTTACGCCCAGGAAGGGGACTTCGGGGGCGAGGCCAAGGCGATGCCACCGGAAGTCGCGCGGGCGGCCGTCCGCCGACTGCTCGGCGAATGCCCACCCGGCTCGAAAGCCAACCTCGCCTTCCTCGGCGGCGAGCCGCTCCTTGCCCGGGTGGTTCTGCGAGAGGCGACGGAGTTCGCCGCCGAACTGGCCCGCGACCGCGGCGTGCGGTTGGGGTTCTCGATCACGTCCAACGGCACGCTCGTGCGGCCGGACGACGGCGACTTTTTCGAACGGTACGGGTTCGCCGTGACGATCAGCCTGGACGGCCTGGGGGACGTTCACGACCGACAGCGGCCGTACAAGGGCGGCGCGGGGAGCTTCGCCCGCGTCGTCGAGAACGTCCGCCCCCTCTTGGCCCAGCAGCGGCGGATGCAGGTGTCGGCCCGCGTCACGGTGACGCCGCAGAACTTGGACCTGCCCCAGACGCTCGACGGCCTGATCGGGATGAAATTCCATTCCGTCGGGTTCTCTCCAATGCTCGCATCCCCGACCGGCCGCGGCCAGTTGCAGGCCGGCGACCTCGACGCCGTGCTGGCCGGGATGATCGCGTGCGGCACGGCGTTCGAGCGGCGGGTCCGGGCCGGAGAACGGTACCCGTTCACGAACGTGGTGACGGCCCTTCGCGAGATACACCGGGGCACCCACCGGCCGTACCCGTGCGGGGCCGGGGCCGGCTACTTCGGCGTGTCGGCGGACGGTCGCCTGTCGGCCTGTCATCGGTTCGTCGGGGACGCCGCGGGCGACATGGGCGATCTGGTCGACGGGGTGGACCGCGGCCGCCAGCAGAAGTGGCTGGCCGAGCGGCACGTTCACCGCCAGGAGCCGTGCCGCTCGTGTTGGGCCCGCTACCTCTGCGGCGGCGGCTGTCATCACGAAGTTCTGGCCCGCGGCCGCCCGGCGTGCGACTACATCCGCGGGTGGCTCGACTACTGCCTCGGAGCCTACGTCCGCCTGCTGACGGCTCGCCCGGATTACTTCGCCGCGGGGAATCCGTAAAGGACGCCGATGGCCGAGCGAACCGGCGTGTGCGTCATCGGCGGCGGCCCGGCCGGGACGACCATCGCCGCCGGCCTCGCCCGCCTCGGCCACGTCGTCACGCTTCTGGAGGCGGAACAGTTCCCGCGTCGGCACGAGGGCGAGTCGCTCCCCCCGAGCATCGTCCCGCTCCTCGACCAACTCGGCGTTCGAGCCGAGGTGGAACGAGCGGGCTTCTTCCGGCCGACGGCCGCCATCGTTCACTGGGCCGGGCAACGACGACCGCAAACCGATTGGGGCGGATCACCCGGCTTTCAGGTGGACCGGGGCCGGTTCGACCGCATCCTCTTGTCGGCCGCGGCCCGTGCCGGGGTTCACGTCCTCGAACGGGCAACCGCCCGCCCGCCGGTTCGACGCGGGCCGCGGGACTGGACGGTCGAAGCCCTCACCCCGGCCGGTCCGCTCGCGATTGATGCCGAGTTCATCGTCGATGCGAGCGGTCGTCGCGGCATTCTCGGCGGTCGGAAGCGGCGGCTGACCGCCCCGACGGTCGCCGTGTACGGGTACTGGTCCGGCGTCGGGCCGGCCGGCGGAGAAACTCGCGTCGAGGCCGGTGAAGACCGCTGGTACTGGGCCGCACCCATCCCGGACGGGACGTGGAACGCGACCGTGTTCACCTCCTCTGAGCGAATCAAAGGCCGGCCGGGCGACCTCGCGGCGGCGTACCGGCAGCTCCTCGCCGATTCGGTACTCTTGTCCGAGATCGGCTGCGGGCGTTTGGAAACGACGGTGCGAGTCTGTGCGTCATCCCCGCAGGCGGACGACTCGCCGGTCGGGGTCGATTGGATCAAGGTGGGCGAAGCCGCCTTCGCCGTGGACCCCATCTCGTCGCAAGGGGTCCAGACCGCGATCGCCCAGGCGTTGGGCGGCACGTGCGTCGCCCACACGCTGCTCGCCGGGGCGGGCACCGAGGCGGCAGTGACGTACTACGCCAACCGATTGCGGGAAGACGCCGACCGCCACCTTCGGCAAGCGGGGGTGCTCTACCACGAACAATGGCGGCACCGACCCACCGCGTTTTGGGCGGCACGCAGTCGGCCGGCCGCGGATGAACCGCGGTTCCCGGATCGGCCCCTCGACGGCGGGCAACTCCTCGTGAGGGCTCCCGCCGTCCGGTTCGTGTCGGCTCCGGTCATCCGCGGCGACTTCGTGCGGACGGAACGGGCCATCGTTCACCCGAACCTCGACCGCCCAATCGCGTTCCTGGGGGGCGTTCCGGTCGCACCACTGCTCGATCGCATGAGCCACCCGACGCCGGTCTGGCGACTCGTGACCGACAACTCTTGTTCCGACGGAACGAACCGCTCGCTGGCGATCCTCCGCTGGCTGTGGAACCGTGGGCTGGTGGAGGACGCCCCGCCGGGCTGACCGAGATGACCTGTTTAGGTCATGGTACGCGGCTCGTGAGACGCAAGAATGTCGTGACGCGGTAGCGTGTCGGGTTCGGTGCGTGAGGAAGCCCCCCGTCGCCCGACCGGCCGCCCCCGTCTTGGACCGCTGTCTCGATCCCGTGTGAACGCACCCCGAACCTCGGAGCCGACGACATGGCCACGAATGCCCCTTCCGTCCCGGCCTCTCCCCCGACCGTCCCGCCCGCCCCACCCGTGCCGAACATCAAGGACGGCTTGGGCGACATCCAGGGCAACGTCATCGGCGGGTTCAACAAGGACCACCAGACGTTCTTATTCCTGAACTTCACCGACACGGTGAAGGCCCGCGCCTGGGTCGGCGGGATCGCGACCGAGGTGGCGTCGGCCGCCGAGGTGGCCCAGTTCGACACGCTGTTCAAGCGGGTCAACCTGCGGCGGGGCGGAGAACTCGGCGTGGTCAAGGCGACGTGGATGAACCTCGGCTTCTCGTTCAAGGGGCTGGAAGCCCTGGGCGTGACGGCCGCCGACCTCGGGCGGTTCCCCGACGCCTTCCGGGCGGGAATGGCCGCCCGCAAGGCGATCATCGGGGACGTGGGGGCGAACGACCCGGCCAACTGGGTCGGCCCGCTCGGCAAGCCGGACGTTCACGCGATCCTGATCGTCGCCGCCGACAGCCAGGAAGACCTGGGTGAACACGTCCTGCGGTACCTGCACAACATCGGGGTGAACGGGGGCGTGCGGCTACTCTACCTGCAAGACGGGGCCGTTCGCGAGGACGAACCGGGGCACGAGCACTTCGGGTTCCGCGACGGCGTGTCGCAGCCGGCCATCCGCGTCCTCGACGAACACCGGCCGGGCATGGTCGCGCCGAGCGAGCCCATCCAGGCCAACCCCGGCCAAGACCGGCTTCACGGCGGCGAGTTTGTCCTCGGCTACCCGACGCAAATCCCGCAGGACAAGTCGTGCCCGAACGAGACGCTCGCGCCGAACCCGGACCCCGGTCCGATCAGCCCGAAGCGCGGCGGCGACGAGGACGCCCCGGACTGGGCGGTCAACGGGTCGTACCTGGTCTTCCGCCGGCTGGCCCAGAACGTCGGCGGGTTCCGCGATCACGTCGCCGCCCTGGCCGCCGCGCAGGGGCTGTCCTCGGAAGTGATGGGGGCCAAACTCGTCGGTCGGTACAAGAGCGGTGCCCCGCTCGAACTGACCCGCGACGAGGAAGAGTTGATGAAGCAAGGAAAGCTGTCCGCGAGTTTCGACCCGACGACCGGCGACCCGTCGGCGGAAGTGGCCGCGGCCCTCGGCCTGCCACCCGGCTTCCCGCGGAACGACGGCAATCTGTCGGAGGACTCGCGGCTCGACAACCACTTCGAGTACGGCGACGACGCGGACGGGCTCAAGGTCCCACTTGGGGCCCACATCCGCAAGACGTACCCCCGCGACGACCCCACTCCTGGCGGCGGCGAGAGCGACACTCAGACGCACAGGATCATGCGCCGCGGCATCCCGTTCGGCACGTCGTTCCGGCCGGGCCTCGGCTCCGTCGGGCACGCGGGGAAGCCGGGTCTGGAGGAACCGGGCGACCGCGGCCTGCTGTTCCTCTGCTACCAGAGCAGCATCTCGCGGCAGTTCGAGTTCATCCAACGGAACTGGGTCCACAACCCGAACTTCTCGAAGCCGGGAACGGGGGAAGACCCGATCATCTCGCAGACGCCGCAGGGGGATTTCCTGCTGCCCAAGACGGGCACCCAGGCGGCCCACCTGAGCATCATGCACTTCGTCACCATGACCGGCGGCGAGTACTTCTTCCAGCCGGCGATCGGCACCCTCGTCACGGTTCTCGGCGACCCGCCGCCGGCGGTGGCGGTCAGCCTGCCGACGGCCGACGACGAGGGGGACGACGACGACCCGAACTTCGACCCGTGCTCCACGGCCGAGTAACCATCGGCGGACGGCCCTTGCCCCGAACGACAGGAAGTAGGCCGCCATGCCACCGACACCTCCCATCACGATCGACGCACCCGACGGCACGTTCCAGGCGCGAGTGTTCTCGGACACCGGGGGCATCGCCCTGGTCGGGCCGGACCCGACGGGCGCGGCCCAGGCGACCATAGTCCAACTCGAACCCATTGAGGTTCAACTCGGCGGCCACGCCGTCACCCTCGGCCGGTTGATCGGGCCGGCCCGACCGTCCGCGGCGGTTCTGGAATTCGACCACGAGCTCGGCGGTGGCAAGGCGACCGCGCGGGTGTCGTTCCCCACCGACGGGGTGCTCCGGTACGAAATCGTCGACTGGCACGGGCAAAGCCGGCGTCGGCCACGATGTCCGTGAAGTCCGACGCCGCGGAGAGCTTCTTCGGGTTCGGCGAACGGTTCAACGCGCTCGACCAGGCGGGCCGACGGTTGGAGATGAAAACCCAGGACCACCCGGGGGCGAAGTTCACCCCGGGCGACCCGTCGAAGGAGGATTTCGCCTACAAGGTCGTCCCCTGGTTCCTCAGTAGTCGGGGGTACGGGTTCCACCTGGATTCTTCCGTCGAGAGTGTCTTCGACATGCGGAAGTCGAAGCCCGATCGGTACGCGATCGAACAACCGACCGTTCCCACGCGGCCCGGCGGGTTGGCCCTGCACCTGGTCGGCGGGCCGAAACTGACCGACGCCCTGAGCCGGTACACCGGGCTGGCCGGCCGCCCGCCGTTGCCGCCGCCGTGGGCGTTCGGCCCGTGGATTTCGTCCGACGCCTGGCGCAACGGCGGCGAGGTCCGGTACGCGGTACAGAAGTTCCTCGAACGCAAGATCCCCGTCTCCGGGTTCGTCTTCGATTCGCCGTGGGAGAAGGGTTACAACGACTTTGTCTTCAACATCGGGAACGGCCCCGCGGCCGACCCGACGACCCAGTTCGGCAAGGGCGGGACGTTCGAGAACCAACCGGCCCAGGCGACCAAACCGTTCGACGGCTTCAAGTCGCTCGCCGAGATGATGGGCTTCTTTCAGAAGAACGGCCTGAAGGTAATCTGCTGGATGACGCCGTTCGTCAACGACGAGTCCAACCACGACGAGAGAGCCGGCGAAGTTGACGAGGTGATCGAGGGCCAGGATGCGAAGGCCGGCAACTTCGACGACGGGGTGGCGAAGGGCATGTTCGTCCCGACCGAAACCGACGGGTCGGGCAAGCCCGGCATTCACTGGTGGAAGGGGCACGGCCGGCACATCGACTTCACCAACCCGGCGGCACGGAGTTGGCTCAAGGATCAACTGGTCAAACTCCTCAACGACAGTAGCGTCACCACCCATTCGGGGGCACTGGAGGCGGCCGTCTGCGGGTTCAAGACGGACGACGGCGAAGCCTTGGGCACCCGAGGCGCGGACCACAACCCGAACGGCGTGTACCTGTCCAACGACGCGAAGTACTTCGACGGCAACGCTACGGCGAGGGAACTGCGGAACCGGTACTCGGTCGAATACCACAAGGCGGTGTACGGCATCCTGACCGACGCCGTCGGCGCGAACCGCGGGCTGATCTTCTCGCGGGGCGGGTCGCACGGGTCGCAGGCGTTCCCGGGGTGCTGGGCCGGGGACAACGAACCCAACTTCCACCCGGACAACGGCCTGCCGAGCGTCGTGACCGCCGGCCTGTCGGCGGCCCTGAGCGGGTTCTCGATCTGGGGCCACGACGTGGGCGGCTACCAGCGGAAGTACGAACCGGCACAGACCGACATCGACCTGTTCATACGGTGGACGCAGTTCGGGTGCTTCACGCCGATCATGCAGATGCACCGACAACTGAGCGAGAAGCCGCCGAACGTTTCCCACCCGCACGGGCAGTTCCCCTGGGGATACGTGAGTGCCGCCGAACGGGCGGACCCGGCGAACCACGACCGGGAGTTCACCGACAACGAGGCCCTGCGGAACTTCCGGTTCTACGCCGAACTGCACACGCGGCTGTTCCCGTACATCTACACGTTCGCGCAAGAATCGAGCCGAACCGGGCTGCCGATCCTCCGCCCGCTGCTGTTGATCCACCCGGACGAGCCGAAGACGTTCGCCATCAAGCACGTGTACTACTTCGGCAGCGAACTCGTCGTGGCCCCGGTCGTCGAACCGAACGTGACGGCCCGCGGCGTGTACCTGCCGAAGGGCCGGTGGATCGACTTCTGGACGAACGAGCGGATCGACCACTCGGCCGGCGGCGGCAACCACGCCTGGGCGAACGCCGACCGGACGAAGCTGCCGGTGTTCGCCCGCGACGGGGCTATCATCCCGATGCTGGCCGACCTCCCGCAGACGCTCTGCGATGCCAATTACGTGAACAACGCCCAGGTCCGCACGCCGACCGACGGGTTGCTGGTCCGCATCTACCCGGCGGCGTCGTCGGGGTTCGTCGTCCACGACGGCACGGACATCACCTGCGCCACCGCCGGGGGGCAGGTCGAAGTCAATGTCACCTCGCCGGTCGCGCGGCTGGTGCGGCTGTCGATCCTCGCCCCCCGGCCGGCCGGCGTCAGCCGCGACGGCGCGGCCGTGCCCGAGAAGGACAACGCGGACGATTTCGCGAACGAAGCCACGGCATGGCGGCACGACCCGACGACCGGCTTTGTCGAGATCAAGTTCCCGCTCCCGGTCGGCCCGACGAGGGTGGTTTTCTGAGGCCGCCCCGCCGCGGGCGGACGCGGTTCCCTGGAGGAGTGAGTGACCATGAACCGATTTCGATGGCCCGTCCGCGTGCCGGGGCTTCTCGTGGGCATCGCCCTGGCGATCGGGGGCCGGGCCGCGCAGGCCCAACCCGCCGCGCAGGGGGAGTGGTCACCGGTCTTCGGCACCCGGAACGTGATGATCCACGCGAGCGTCCTGCCGAACGGCAAGGTGCTCTTCTGGAGCCGCCGCGAAGCGAGCGACGGCCACGACCTGAACCCCCACGTCTGCACGACGCGGATCTGGGACCCCACAAAGGGAACCGCCGACACCGCGTTCTCCGAACCCACCAACCAGCCGGGGTACAACCTGTTCTGCAGCGGCCACAGCTTCCTGCCCGACGGCCGCCTGTTCGTGGCCGGCGGGCACATCACCGACGGCCACGGGGAACGGCACGCCACCATCTACAACTTCGCCACCGACTCGTGGACGCCGCTGGGCACCATCCCGGACATGGTCGGCGGGCGGTGGTATCCGACCGTCGTCACCCTGTCCGACGGCGGCGTACTCGTGTCGCTGGGCAACGGCGACGACGGCAAGCCGAACGTCACGCAGCAGGTCTGGAAGGACGGCAGCGGGTGGCGGGAGTTGACCGGCGCGTCGTTCGTCAACGGCCCGTACTACCCGCGGATGCACGTCGTCTCCGACGGCCACGTGTTCATGTCCGGCCCGCTGCGGTTCACGCAGTTCCTCGACACCGACAACGCCGGCACGTGGTCTCCCTTCGCCGACAAGATCGACACGCGGGCGCCGAAGGATTACGCCCCGTCGGTGCTGTACACGGTGTCGCCCGACGACGTCGGCAAGGTCGTCTACATCGGCGGCGGCAACGCGCCGACGAACGTCGTGGAGGTGCTCGACCTGGCGAAGACGCCGTTGGCGTGGGCGGGCATGGACCCCGTGCAGTTCAAGCGGACCCAGCACAACGGCACGCTCTTGCCCGACGGCACCATCCTGGTCACCGGCGGCACGCAAGGCGGGGGGGCGAAATACGCGGGCGAGATGCCCGGCTTCAACGACTTGCGGATCGGCTCGCCGATCCGCTCGGCCGAGTTGTGGAACCCGACCAAGCCGGCCGGCCAACAGTGGACGAAGATGGCCAAGGCGGCCGTCGACCGCTGTTACCACTCCACCGCCGTCCTGTTGCCGGACGCGACGGTCCTGAGCGCGGGCGGCGGCGAGTACAGTCCGCCCAACAATGGCACGGACAACCTGCCGGAAGACACGCACAAGGACGCCCAAATCTTTTCCCCGCCGTACCTGTTCGCTGCCAACGGCACGAGGGCTGCCCGGCCGGACATCACGGCCGCCCCGACCGAGGTGAAGTACGGCGACGCCTTCACGGTGGGGACGAGCCACCCGAACCAAATCGGCAAGGTGACCTGGATCCGCCTTTCGTCCGTGACCCACTCGTTCAACATGAACCAGCGGATGAACGTCCTGGCCTTTATGGCGGGGATGGGCGGGCTGACCGTGACGGCCCCGGCCGACCCCAAGCGGTGCCCGCCCGGCCATTACATGCTCTTTGTGCTGGACAATTCCGGCGTACCCTCCGTGGCCAAGATCGTGAGAATCCACCCCTAACCACCCCGGACCGGACCACCGCCCGTCGCCGCGGTGGTCCGCCGACGTTCGACCGAGGACGAACCATGAGAATCACGCGGACGATGCTTCCCTGCCTGCTGTCGGCCATCGTGGCCATGACGGCGTCAGCCGTCCCCGCCCGCGGGCAGGTCCACGACGTCGTGGTCGGCGTTACGATCGCCTGCCCCTACGAGAACGCCATCGAAGGCAGTTGCTGGAGCGGGGCGTACTGGGCGCTGACGAAACTCGATGGCGTGAAATCCGTCGACAAGGCGGCCAACGGCTACAACTGCACGGCCCAAGTGTACCCGAAGGACGCCGGTCTGCCCGACCCGCAGAAGTGGGCCGCGCAGTTCAAGGC
Organism: Limnoglobus roseus; assembly: GCF_008254045.1. Taxonomy (GTDB): domain Bacteria; phylum Planctomycetota; class Planctomycetia; order Gemmatales; family Gemmataceae; genus Limnoglobus; species Limnoglobus roseus. Next base: position 641,830 of record NZ_CP042425.1, read on the forward strand.
GACCGTCGATCAAACCTACACCTTCCGCGGCGTCGAAGTCACCGCGAGCGGCACGGTCGCGAGTACCGACGCGGGCCTCGTCCTGACCATTCCCGGTGTCAAGGACCCGGTCCCGCTCGGGCCGTTGAAAAACAAACTCCAGTGGAACGCGAAGAAGAAGGCCGCCCGTCAGCCCGAACCCGACGAGCGCGACGCATACGACCAACTCGCGGCCCAACTCAAGGCCGACAAGGGCGGCGAGCACAAGGTGAAACTAACCGGCCCGTTGTTGACGTCCGAGAAGGGGTACACGCTGGAAGTCCGCGAGTTTTTCCCGGTGGCCAAGTAGTCGCACCGGATTCTGACCCGCGTTGACCCACCGGCACGACGGGCGTTCCATGCCGACAACTCCGAAGCACCGCGGGTCTGGTACGCCAACCGATGAGAACGCGGGGTGGCAGGTAAGCGGTTCCGTGCTCGCCACCCGCCACTCGTCACTACATCAAAAGGATGAGCTACCAAGTCAGCCTGCAAACCTTCCACGGGCCGCTCGACCTGCTGCTATACCTCGTCCGCCGGAACGAGGTGGACGTTCACGACATTCCCATCGCGACCATCGCCGACGAGTTCCTCGAATACATCCGCGTCGTGCAGCAACTCGACGTGGAACTCGTCGGCGACTTCCTCGTGATGGCCGCGACGCTCATGGAGATCAAGGTTCGCGGCTTGCTGCCGAGCGAGGTCGCGGCCGAGGCGGGCGAAGCCCCGGACCCGCGGCGGCAACTCGTGAAGCAACTGCTGGAGTATCGTAAGTACAAGGACGCCGCCGCCGCCCTGGAACAGCGGGCCGAGTCGCACAACACCCGCCTGCCGCGCGTGGCCCCGCTCGAACCGGCCGCGGTCGGCGGCGCGCCGCCCGTGCGGCCGGTCGAACTCTGGGACTTGGTGAGCGCCTTCGCCCGCCTCATGCGCGAAACGCAGGGGCTTCAACCGAAGACGATCACGATCGACGACACCCCGCAAGAGGTGTACGAGCGCCGCGTGGTCGAACAGGTGCGGGCGGCCGGGCGGATCAACTTCCGCGACGTGTTCACGCCGCCGTACTCGAAGTCCAAGCTCATCGGCTTGTTCCTCGCAATCCTGGAACTCATCAAGCACCACGAGATCGAGTTGGAGCAACTCGAACCGTTCGGGGAAATCTGGTTGCTGGCGGTCAAGCCGGCCCAAACAGCGGCGGTTCCGCCAACCGGTACTCCGTAAGGAAGAACCCGCGGACGGACTCCCCTTCGCGGCTGTGCGTCACGCCCCGACCAGCCTCGGCGTCTTGCAAGTTCAGCGACAGCGTCACGCCGTCGTCGCCGGGGTAGTTCGGGTCGTACACCTTCAGCGTCACCGTCTGATCGTCGTCGAGGTCGTAGCCGTAGGCGAGCACCTGATGGTTCTTGCCCATCTCTCGCGGGCTCAGCGAGTACACCTTGACCAACCCGAGCGCCGCCAACTGCCCCGCGTCTAGTAGCATCTGCACTCGCGGCCATTCGTTGTCGATCGTCAGTGACGAGACGCCGGTCTGCACGTTCAGCCCCAGGGCGTATCGGCTGGTCGTGGGCCGCCGCTGCCAGTCGTAGTACTTCAAGAAGCCGAACGGCAGATTGAAACTGTCGACGAGCCGCCCGCCGAGGTAGCGGACCACCGGCCGGTCGGGGTCGGGCGGGGGCAGTTGGCCGTAACGAAACAGGTCGATGGCGGTGAAGACCATGCCGCCGCAGAGGCCGCCGTTCGCGTTGCCGATTGGGATGACGCCGAACGGCGTGGGTAGTTCCACCACTGGCGTCCCCGGCGGGAACCAGTTCGGGAACGGGAAACCGTTCCGCGACGGAACGAAGTCGGCCGCGAGGACGGTGAGCATGGGTATTAGTGAAACCAGTGCGACGGGAGCTTCTGGAAGTCGCTGAGGTCGGCCAGTGTCAGGTCCGCCTCGCTCGCCGCCAGTTCGTCGAGCGAGTGCCAGCCGGTCGCCACGGCGACGACCTTCGCGCCGATCGCGCGGGCGCACTTCACGTCCAGCGGCGTGTCGCCGATCACCCACACGTCGGCCGGCTTGTAGTCCGGCGAGTGGTCCTTCAACGCGGTCAGAGCCGCACGGGCCACGTCGTCGCGATCGTGGTGAACGTCGCCGAAGCCGCCGAACGCGAAGTAGTCCCAGAGGCCGAAGTGCGAGAGCTTGTGCCGCGCCCCGGCCCGGACATTGCCGGTGAGCAGGCCCATCCGCCGCTTCTTGCCGTGCAGATGTATCAGCAGGTCCGTCACGCCCGGCAGTACCTCGCCGCCGTTCGCGTGTAAGCTCGGTTGCAGGTGGCCAAGGTAGGCCGTGCTCAGCTTCGCGAAGTTCTCGGCCGTCGGGTCGACGCCGTGAACGCGGAGCAGGTCGCGACCGATGGCCGGGTCGGTGCGGCCGCTGTACGGCACCTCGTCGCGGATGTGCGAGACCCCGAAGGCAGTGCGGAGGGCGGCTTCCATCGCGTGCTTGCCGGCCCCGCCGGTGCGGATGAGCGTGCCGTCGATGTCGAAGAGAAGAGTTGGCATCCTGTTGTGATAGGAAGTGTCGAAAGCCCGGGCACGGCCGCGCCGGGCTTTCGGGGTTACGACGCGCGGTACATGACATCGGTCCGCAGGACGTACTTCGTGCCGGCCAGCACCATTGCCCCGGTGTGGAGAATCCGGTGTCGGAAGACGAGCGCCTTCCCCATCGTTGGCGTCACGCGAAGGACGGGATCGTCCATGCGAATGCCACCAGATCGCGACAGATTGAAAAGCGTCTCGCCGCCGGTGCAGCCGTCGTTTAGGTAAATCATGAATGTGAGGTGACTCATCTCACCGTTGTCGCGGTAGAACCGCCCGTCGAGGTGCCAGTCGAACTTCTGCCCCGGCGTATAGCGGTAGTAACGGAATCGCTCGTTCAAGCCGCACGGGATGGACCCATCGATATTCGCCGGCAGGAACGGCAGCAACCGCTCGAACAACTCGGCCGCGAGCTTCGTGTCGTCGACCATGACGCGGTCGTTGTTGCGAACGTCCTTCGCGATGATTGCCCCGCGGGAAGTCGTGATCGGCGCGTCGCCGTACCCGGCCGCCTCGCTGGCGTTGATGTAATACTGGCACTCGTCCGGCGTCAGAAAATCGTGCAGGACGAAGATGTTGTCTCCGTCCAAGTCTTCGCGTCGCGGCATGATGGAACCTCCGGAGAGACGGACACCGATTCGGTCGAAAGGTGATCGGTTCGCGGACTTCGGGTTGCCAGATTCCTGCGGCCGACGGTATGGCTCCGTCCCACCATCCTCGTGTCGGAGACGCCCGTGCTCAATCCCAAACTCTCACTGGCGGCCTTCACCGCGGTGCTGGGGCTGGCCGTTCTCGCACTTCCACGGACGGAACTGGACCCGCAAGAGGTGGCCCGACGCCGGCTCTTGAAACAGCATCTGGCCGCAATCGACGAACAAGTTCGACTGAATCACATGCTGATCGCAAGCGGGACGTGGGATCCGAACACGTTTTTCAACATCATGCAAGTCGTACGGAATCGGAACGCCGTGATGAAAGAACTCTACGGCGAGACACCGCAACTTCTCCGCGAATATGAGGCAGTTTACCTCGAAGTTTCCCAACTTCAACGGATGATGTTAGACCGGCTTGAAAGCGGTCAGGTCCGCAGGAGCGAGTGTTGGTGCTGCTATGTTCTTTCTCCCTTCACGATCGAATTGAGAGAACTCAAGGCCAAACTTGGTGTGGGGCAAGGTTTTGAAGAGTCGATCTCAAGAGAAACCATCGAGCGGTACAATCGCTTGAAGTATCCCGTCACAACGATGACCGCGACCGTAGCCGTTCCGACCGTTCCAATGACGAGTAACCGTACGATCGCCTCGCCGAATTCCAACGTCGAAACTCCAAAGTTGTCATTGCCCAATCTCAACGTGTTGCCGGAGAAGTGACCTCTCACCGGCCGCGTCATAACGTTCACTTCTTCATCGCCTCGATCCACTCCTTCAGCATTGCCACGCCGCGTTCGTCCACGCAGGTGCTCGACAGTGGCGGCATCTGGTGCGGGCCGCGCAAACTCGCCCGCTTTAGCAGTACCGATCGTTCCGGGTGGCCGGGGGCGATCAGTTTCGCGTCGGCGAAGTCGAACGTGTGGTGCAGTGGCTTCACGTCGAGAATCCGCATCTTGTCGAGGGCCGTGGTAAACTCCAATTCCATCGCCGCGTTGCCGCCGCCGGCCTCGACGTGGCACGACGAGCAGTTCGCGTGCAACCACGACTTCGCGCGGGCCGTCAGGTCTTGCTTCGCGTCGTAAGGGTCCACGAGTTTGCGGAACGCGGCCGGGCTCTGGTGCAGCAAACTCGACCCCTTCGGCTGTCGTTGGTTCGGCTGTTGGCCGTGAACCGCGACGAAGTCGTCGAGTTCCTTCCCCTTCAAGCCCTTCGCCTCGCCCCATTCGCGGGGCTTGCCGCGGGCCTCGCTTACACCGTCGTACTTCAGCAAGCCGAGGTGCTCCCACTCGCGGAGTTGATTGCTGGTGCAGGTGCCGTAGTCGTGCGACTTGTTCATCTGCACTTCGCACAAGCCGAGGACGAAGTTCGCCGCGCGGCTGTGGCAGACCATGCACTCGGAGCGGCTCGGGTAGTGCCAGACCTGCTTCCGCTCGCCGGCCGCGGTCTTCACCGTGAACTCCTTGTCCAACCCACCGCCGCCGACCAATTCCGCGTCGGTGCCGGCGTCGTTCCAGAGGTACGAGTAGCCGGCCCATTCGGTGCCCTGCTTCGTGAAGAAGCGCGTCTCCACCCACTTGCGGCTCGCTGCGTTGCCCTCCTCGCGTTCCAGCGCGAAGCTCTTGACGATTACCGTGCGGTCGGGGAAGTTCCAGCCGTTCTTGCGTGTGAACTCGACCTGTTCCGCGGACGGAATCGCGACGAACCGCTCCTTGTGCAACCCGTCCGACCAGAACGGGGCGTTCACGGAATAGGGAATCACGCCCGGCTTCATCGCGTGCGTCGGCACGTCGGCGAACAGGCCGCTCTCGCTGAGTTTGCGGGGAAAGTTCGACGGCTGCGCGTCGAGGTTCGGCACGAGCGTGTAGAAGCCGCCCTCGCTCTTGCCGCGGTGGTCGCAGATGAGCAGTTCGCCGCGGGTGTTCACGCCGAAGGCGGTGATCTGCAACCGCGGCGTGGCGAGTTCCTTGTGCAGCGTCGCCTTCGTGCCGTCGTGCGTCATGCCCCAGACGCGGCCGGTCGAGTAGTCGCCGTAGAGGTAGACGCCGTTGAGTTCCGGCAGTTGCGTGCCGTAGTAAACGACGCCGCCGGTGAGCGAGCGGAACTCGGCGTGACTGTGTTCGATCGCCGGCTTCGTCAATGGCGTGCCGTTCGTCTTGCGATCGTAGAACGGGTGGCTGCCCTCGGTGACGCTCCAGCCGTAGTTGTCCCGCGGGCGAACGAGATAGGCCGTCTCCCACAAGTCCTGGCCGTTGTTGCCGACCCAGATGTCACCGGTCTTCGCGTCGCAGGCGATCCGCCACGGGTTGCGCATCCCGGTCGCCCACGTCTCTGGGGCGAACTGCCTTTCCTTCAGGAACGGGTTGTCCTTCGGGATCGCGTAAGGCTTGCCGTTCTCCTCGTGGTCCACGTCGATGCGCAGCACCTTCGCCAGCAGCGTGTCGGTACTCTGCCCCATCACATCGCGGTCGGAGTCGGCCGTGCCGTCGCCGCTGGTGACGTACATCATGCCGTCCACCCCGAAGCAGACGGCCACGCCGTTGTGCCCGTCAGACTCCCACTCGATGATCGTCTTCGCGCTCTTCGGGTCGAGCGTGTACGGCGGCTTCGTGCTCATCGTGTACCGCGTGATGCGGCTGAACTTGCTCTTTCGCACGCCCTTGCCGGGGCCGTTCCAGCCGAGGTAGACGGAACCGTTCTCGGCGAACTTCGGGTGGAAACAAAAGTCGGTCGCGATGCTGTCCTTCGGCGTGTCGAACAGCTTCACGGCGTCGGCCGTCTTCACGGCGGGATCGTCCTTCACCCGCCAGAGGTGCGTGCCGGCGTAAGGCCCGTCCTCACCGATGTACATGAGTTGATCGCTGCCGGGGATCGGCTTCACCATGATCGGGAAGTTCGGCGAGAAGTCCGGGTAGACGCGCACGGCCTTGTACGGCAGCGGCGGGTCCGGCGAGCCGACCACGGTGGAACTCGTCACCGGGACGCGCTTCGCGAGCCCGTAGGGCATCGCCGTCGTCGCGTCCGGGCCGACGAAGGTAATCGGCGTGTAGTCGTCAATCTGGTGGAAGGACGACCCGAGCTTCTTCTCCTTGATCGCGGCCGTCGTACTGAATTCAGGCTGCTTCCAGTCCTTGTGGTAGTCGCACCGACACAGCGAGAACGTCCACTCTTCGCCCGGCGTCGGCCGACCACCGGCCCGCAGGAAGTCGGCCCAGGGGATGCGGCCCTCCACGCTCCAGCCGGCGTCAACGTCATCACGCTTGTCCAGCGTGCCGCGGAGTTTCACCTTCGATTCCAGGTGGAAGTCGCCGGTCTTGATCTGCTTGCCGAGGGTCGCTTGGTCGTACTTCGGGAAGAAGGCGTCGAGCGTCGCGTTGGCCGCGTTCACCTCAAACTCGAAGTATCCGGCGTGCAGCTTCGACGGCCGGAAGAACAGTTCGAAGGCGTCCGTCTCCCAGACCTTGCCGTCGTGTTCGGTCACGTCGGCGAACAGGTCGGCGTCGTCCATCTCGGCGAAGAAGTACATGTACTCGCGGTCCCACAGCAGCTTCGCGCGGGTCGCTTCCTTCGCCGGGCGGTCGTCCTTGCCGAGCCACGGCAGGCGGAACGAGTCGATAACTTGGGCGTGCTTCCAGGCGTCTTCGCTCGCTTCGCCATCGAGAGTGATCGGCGCGTCGGCCCACCGACATTCGTACTTCGCCGGGCGGTCCTCCTTCGCACTCGACGGGAAGCTCACGGCCGCGAGGCCGATCAGCACGACGACGGGGGCGAAGCGCAGCAGTGAGTGCATGGGCCGATCCGAGGTGGTGGGCGAGAGGTGAATCTATCATAGGCGGCCGACGATGCTTCTGCCTTTTGGAACCCGGAGCGGAAGCGATGGGGTGGAGGGCCTTCACCCCATCGCTTCCGCTCCGGGTTCCAAACTCGGCGACTCCTCGGTGATCTTCATGAACACGTCTTCCAGCGTGCCGTCGGAGTTCGCCTTCTTGCGGAGGCCGTCCACGGTATCGCACGCGATCAGGCGGCCGTTGTGGATCACGCCGACGCGGTCGGCCAACTCCTGCGCGATGTCGAGCGTGTGCGTGGACAGAAAGACCGTCGTGCCGCCCTTCGCCAGTTGCCGGAGCAACACCTTCAGTTCGCGGATGCTCTTCGGGTCCAACCCTACCGTCGGCTCGTCGGCGATCAGCAACTTCGGCTCATGCAAAAGAGCCGCCGCGAAGACGGTCCGCTGCCGCATGCCGTGGGAGTAGCGTTCGGTCAGCGTGTCGAGGAACTCGTCGAGGTGGAATTGTTGCCGGACCCGCTCCATGCGTTCCTTTGCGTGGTCCGGGTCCATCGCGTACAGGTCAGCCGTGAACTGCAGGAACTCGCGGCCGGTCAGCTTCTCGTACAGAAACGGCTGGTCCGGGACGTAGCTGACGAGTTTGCGGGACTCGTCGCCGTGGGTAGTCACGTCGAACCCGCCGACGCGGACGGTGCCGGTGGTGGGGAACAAGAGGCCGCACAGCATCTTGATCGTCGTCGTCTTGCCCGCGCCGTTCGGCCCGAGGAACGCGAATAGTTCGCCGTCCGGGATGGCCAGGTTCAAGTCCTCGACCGCCACCTTGTTGCCGTAGCGCTTCGAGACGTTCGCAATGTCGATCATGGTGTCCTACTCCTCGCGCTCCAGGCGCATCGTCTCGCCTTCCAGTTTCGCCACCTGCTGCATCACCGAGCCGTCGCTGACCCGCACCCACACCGTCGTCGTGCCGTGCTCCCCGCGGACTTCGATCACCCAACAGTCGTACTCGCTCCGTTTGAGTTTCAGCACTTCCGGCCGGTCGCCGACGGTCGCGATCATCGCCGGCCGTTCCGCCGGCTCGCTGCCGGTCAACAGCGACGTGCCCATCTTCTTGAGGATCGTGTCCTTGAGTCCGGCAATCGCCTCGCCCATGGGGTTCACTTCGTAGATGAGCCACCGCATTCCCGGCCGCACGCCGCGGAGGCGGTTCACCGGCTGGAGCGGGTTAAGCGCCTGCCCGTCGGGAACCGGCGTCGGCTTTAGCGGCCCCTCGACCGAGTCGAACCCCTCGGCCACGAGTTTATAACTACCGGTGAGCGTGCCGTCCTTCACGACGCCCTCGGTGGTGGCGGTGCCGCCGTTCGAGAAGAGGACAGTCTTGACGGCGAAGGTGGCGCTCATCGTCTGCGCCCGCAGCCGGCCCACCCGGTCGAGCGTGGTGCTCATGTCGTAGGTGGGAATGTTGAACGCGACGCCCAAGAGATCGACGGCGAGATCACCGCGGTACTTGGTGACGAACCGGAAGCCGTCCGTGGAGGCGTCGTAGCTCATCTGCGTGCTGACTTTGCCGACGCGGGTGTCGCCGCGGTACAACTCCCACCGCACCGGCAGGGCTTGCGTTGCTTCGTCGGACAGGTCGATCCACGCGGTCGGGGCCGTGTCCGCGAACAGGTGCGGCCATACGTCGCGGTAGCCGACGTAGCCGACGGTGCAGAGCCAGAAGATGAGAATGAGGACCACGCCCCGACGGGTCGGCATGACAGCTCCGGGTTGTCGCGAGTGGTCCGCCCATGATATGTGTAGACTCGGCGGGCAGACGTACCAGAGAATACACCTCAGAACCCGAAAAGGTTTCAGGCCGGCCAACCCCGAGGGCCACGCCCATGCGTTTCCACCTCGCACTCCTGCTAACACTGATGGTCGGACCGCTGTCCGCCGCCGACCCGGTCGTGTTCGGCCACTCGACGCACTTCCGCACGTCGCCGAATAGTACGATCGTCGAACTGACCTTCAGCCCGGACGGCAAGACCGTCCTCGCCGGCCACACGCAACGCCTCGGCATCACCGCCTGGGACGCCGCCACCGGCAACCGGAAGTGGACCGCCGACCTGAACCGCGAACTGAGCGAGAGCGGCCGCCTCAGCATGGTCGTGCCGATGCACTTGCTGGCAGTCGGCACGGAGGTCGTCACGCTAGAAGCGGCCGCGGATGGAAAGTTCCGGGTCGTGCGATTCGACCTGGAAACCGGCCGGCGGACGGGGGAGTTGGCGTTGCCGTCCCACGGCCGTGTCGAGGAGTTCCGCTTCTCGCCGGACGGCAGGCGGTTGGCTTATCACGAAGGCGAGACGTGCTTCATCATCGACGCGAAGACCGGGCGGGACGTGTGGGCGTTGCCAATCGGCCGCGATTCCGCGTTCAAACGGAGCATCGCATTCGCCCCGGACGGCAACACGCTTTCGGTCGCCGGGGTGGATCGCTTTGAAACCTACAATCTTCGTTCTGGCGGGTCGATCGCGAAATCTGACATCTTAAACGACACCGATTTAGGTGGGAACTGGGCACTGGAATACTCACCTAATGGTAAATGGCTGATGGCCCAGAAAACAGAAGAAGGAATGGGATCAGCCTGGATTTTTGAAGGTGCGACCAAACTCCACCGTCCCCTCGGGCGGTCCATCTTGAAAGGCCGTGCAACCTTCTCACCCGATTCCGCGAAAATACTGGCGGCGACCCCTCAGCACGATGATTACAAGTTCCACGACCGCAATCACGGGATGGTCGGTTGCTACGATTTCCAGTTTCAGCAGCCTCGGCTGAAACGAGATTGGCTGTGTGAAATACCCCGACATGCTCGCTGCATCACCTACTCGCCCGACGGCAAGACCATCGCGGTTGCCACGAAGAACGCGATCACGCTCCTCGACGCCACCGGCAATCGTCTGCCGCAATCGGCCGACCGTGTCGGCGGCTTCACAGTCACGCAGAGTTCGCGACCGGGTGAAGTCGTCACGCTCGCAGACGACATCGAGACGTGGGACGTGCGAACCGGGATGCGCACGCGCATCCTGCCCGCTCCGGCGGCCCGCGGCCGGTGGGCGGCGCTGTCGCTCGGCGGCCGATTCGCCGCCTGGGAAGTGCCGAACGACGCGGGAGCGACGCTGGAACTCTGGGACGTGCCCGCAGAGAAGAAAATTGCCGGCCCGGTACCGTGCGGTATGTTCACGGCGTTCCGCGGCCTCACGACCGACGGCCGCGTGATGTCCATCGGCCCCGGCGACGAGCGGGATTCCCGCATTCTGCGAATGTCTCACCCTGCGGCCCTCGCGAACGTGAAGCCGTTGGCCTACAGTCCCGCCTACCCGACACCGATCACCGAGGCCGTTGTGTCGGCCGACACGCGGACGGTCGTGGTCCAACACGGCCCCGTTCCGGGCTTGACCGGTGACACCGATCTCATGCACCGCGTGCAACTGCACTGGCACGACACAGCCGGCCGCAAAATCGGCGAGACAGATTGGTCCTGGTGCGACACGCCGCCGATCTTGGCCGTGAGCGCCGACGGCGGACTTGTTGCGCTCAGCGACATAAAACCGATCACGAACATGGCCGGCGACGTGATCCGCACCGAACACGGCGTAAACCTCTTCGCCGTTCGTCCCGGCGGCGGGCAGAAGCCGGCGTTCCGGTTCGTCATTCCGCGAAAACCGCGGCTGATGGCCTTCTCGCCGGACGCCCGCACGGTGGCGATTGTCTTCGAGGGAGGAACCACCGGCTACCGTGCCGCGCTTTACGAAACGTCCTCGGGCATTCTGCGGCAGGATTACGCCCTGCCGGACGTGGGGCAGGCTCTCGCCTTCACGCCGGACGGGTCGCACCTCGTCGTGGCCACCGCCGACGGGCCGGGCGTGGCCTTCGACCTGTGGGCCACCCGCGAACCATTCGACGCCGCGAAGAGTTGGGCAAAGTTGTTCGGCCCCGATGGGGAACAAGCGTTCGCCGCGATGCGGACGATGGTCGCGAACCCTGATGCGAGCGTGGCGTTGTTGCGCGACAAGGTGAAGCCGTTGCCGATCGTTGGAGAGATGCAACTCGCAGCATGGCTGGCCGCCCTCGAAGCCCCCGCGTTTGCCGACCGCGAGTCGGCCATGAAGGAACTGCGCGAGGTGTTGATCGACTTCCGCGGTATCCTCGAAGCCGAGTTGAAGACCACGCCGTCCGTTGAAGCCCGCGAGCGGTTGGAGAAGATCTTGAAGCAGTCCGACGCGGTCGGCGGCGAGTTGCTGCGGCAGTACCGGGCGGTCGAAGTCCTCGCCCGCATCGGCTCGCCGGAATCGCGGGCAGTTTTGGCCCACGTCGCGACCGGCGACCCGTCCCGCCGCCTGAACGCGATGGCGAAGAAGGCCGTGGCGAAGTAGGGCCATTTCGCCTTGCCCCGGCCCCGCAGCCTGCGGTACCCTCCGGCCTAGAATGTGAGAACGCCCTGAGGGAACCATTCATGAGCGAGTCGAAAGTGCGCCTGCGGGCCGAACTGCTGGAAGCCCGCGACGTGCCGGCGGGGCCGACAATCTTCGCCGTCGGCGGCGGGCCGGGGGGATCGCCCCGCGTAGAAGTCTTCAGCACGACGACCGGCGTGAAAGTCGCCGACTTCCTGGCGTTCGAGAACACCTTCACGGGCGGCGTGACCACGGCCATCGGCGACGTGAACGGGGACAACGTGTCCGACCTGATCGTCGGGGCGAGCGTGGGCGGCGGGCCGCGGGTCAAGGTGATCGACGGCCGGTTCTTCACCACGACGGGCGGGACGTTCACCGACGGGTCGGGGCAGATCAACGACGCGGCCGTGCTCGCCGACTTCTTCGCCTTCGAAAGCACGCAGCGCGGCGGCACCAACGTGGCGACCGGCAGCTTTATCGGCGCGAACAACGCCGACCTCGTCATCGGGGCCGGGCCGGGCGGCGGGCCGCGGGTCCGCATCCTCGACGGCGCGCAAATCACCGCCCAGGGGCGGGCGTTCACGAGCAACAACGTCAACGACACGGTCGCGAACTTCTTCGCCTTCGAGCCGTCGTTCCGCAACGGCATCACCGTGGCGGCCAGCCCCTCGCCGCTCGGCGGGCTGGCGTTCTCCGACCTCGTCGTGGCCCCCGGCATCGGCGGCGGGCCGCGGGTTCGCGTCCTCGCCGGCGGCCCGATCGCGGCGAAGCAACTGCTGTACACGAGCAACGACCTGGGCGACACGCGGGCCGACTTCTTCGCGTTCGACCCGAACCTCCGCACCGGCCTGTACGTCGCGGCGGCCGACTACAACCGCGACGGGTTCGTCGACGTGGCCGTGGGCACCGGCCCCGGCGTGACGGCCACTTACGCGGTCTACAACGGGGCAACGATCTCGGCGGGGAACTTCACCGGCCTCGGCTTGAACGACGTGCTCTACAGCTTCTCGTACGCCGGGTACACGAACGGCGTCACGGTCGGGGCGGCCGTGATCCTCAACAGTGTCAACAACGGGTACCTGCTCACCGGCATCGGTGGGCAAGGCGTCGTCGGGCAGGTGGAGGTGTCGCAACTCACCGCGGGGTCCGGCTTCATCACGCGGCAGACGGTGTACAACCTCGCGTTCGACCCGAACTTCCTGGGCGGCGTGTTCGTCAGCGTGTGACCTTTCAGTCCACGGCCGCCACTTCCCCGCCGGCCCGCGTGCTGAGGGCTTGCAGCGTCGCGAGCGGCAGCGTGTCCTTCCAGAACGGCACGCTGCCGTCCACCAGGGCGAAGTTCGCCCCGCCGGTGTGCCGACTGCCATAGGCCGACACCCGCCTCGCCCAGGCGTCGGACATGCCGTTCCAGTCGGTGGGCGGGATCGGGTTCGGGCCGTACGCCGCCGGGTCGTACTTGCTCGGGTAGCCGGCGTTAATGCTGCCCATTGCAGCGCACGTCACGTTCGCGATCGCCCACTGCGACGGCGGGGCCGACCAGAACATGTACCCGTCCAACCCCTGAAGCGGCGGCGTCGGCGCGGGCATGATGTTCGCTTGCAGCCACGAGTTCATCGCCCCGTCCTGCGTCACCCGCTCGCCGAAGAGGATCGTGTTCGACGTGCCGTCCTGCACGTCGGTCTGCCGCACGGCCGCCCGGTTCGCCGTCGGCTTTCCGCTCGGCCCCGTTTCGAAGAACATGCCATCGACCTTCGCATCGGACGAAGGGAACGACCGCGTGCCCCCATTGCCGGCGTAAGTGGATCGGCCGGCCGTGACTGACCCACCGGACGCAGGGTTGGCCTGGATCGGTTCGGCGGGGCATACGAACAACCCGAGAGGCGCGGCCCCGGGGGCCGTCGGACTGGCGTTGTTTGTGATCGGGCTGGTGAAGTTCCAGGCAGAGTAGAGCGGTTGCTGTTCCAGGTACGGCAGCAGTTCGACGAACAGCGACGTGTACCGACCGTTGCGGGCGGGGTGGGCCAACCCCGGCGGGAACTCGCCGAGCGTCGTCTCGTAGGCACTCGCGGCCAGGGCCATCTGCTTGAGATTGTTGGAACACTTGATCCGCGCCGCCGCCGCTCGCACCTTCTGCACGGCCGGCAGGAGTAGACCGATGAGGATCGCGATGATGGCGATCACCACCAACAACTCGATGAGCGTAAACGCGCGGCGTGTGCGGGTCATGGAGAGACTCCTGGCATGCCGCCATCTTACCAGCGATGACCGGGCGGTCGCGGAACTTCCTCTCCATTCAGATCGAGAAGCGAGGCAGCTTTTAGCGGTTGTGCCGGCAGAGTTTAGTAGTGGCGACTTTTCTTCCTGTTCCGCGAGAACTTGTTCTACGGTGTTCATCAACGGCACAGTCGCTGTTGCGTAAGGCCCCACCGCGAGCTTGCGATCATGGAATTGTTGACGGACACTCAATCCCCATCTCTCACCACAACGCCGATGCCGCGGGGCGTGTCGAAACCGGCGACCGGGAAGACGTTCGAACTCTTCCTGATTAGCGTGGTCGGGCTGTTCCTGGAACTGATGCTCATCCGCTGGGTCACGACGGAAATCCGCATCTTCGCGTACCTCCAAAACACGGTCCTCGTGGTCTGCTTCCTCGGCCTCGGCATGGGCTGCTGGGACTGCCGGAAGGTCTTCGCCCTGCGGAACGTGCTCGTGCCGCTCTCGGTCCTCGCGGGCTTGCTGGCGTTCCCGCCGACGCGCATCGGCCTGGGGAAAGCGATCACGGATTTGCTCAGCGGCTCGACCGGCCTGACGATCTGGAGCGGCGACGAGATGTCCGGCGTGGCCGCCGTCGTGGGCGGGGCGATCGGTCTCGGAATCACGCTCCTGTTGATGCGACTCCTGTGGGCGATCTTCGTTCCGGTCGGGCAGTTGCTCGGGTCGTTACTCGCCGACCACCCGCGGACGCTCTGGGCGTACTCTGTGAACGTGGCCGGCAGCCTCGTCGGCATCTGGCTGTTCGTCGCGTGCAGCGCCTTCGGCCTACCGCCGGTGGCGTGGTTCGGCGTCTTCGCCCTCGGCGCGGCGTACTGGGTCGGGTCCGGTGGGAAATCGAAAGTGACGGACGCCCTACTCCTGACCTTCGTCGTCGGTTGCGGCTTGCTGGCCGGGTACGAACCGGGCTGGCAGGAAACGCGGTGGTCGCCGTACCAGAAACTCGCCGTGTTCGACTACCAAAAGCCCGAACCGACCGTCTGGGCCAAGTTCGGCGGCGAGCGACTGCCGCACCTGGCGGACATCGGCACCTATATGATCGGCGTGAACAACGTCGGCTACCAATCCACCATCGACCTCCGCCCCGCGGTCGTCGCAGCCAACCCGGACTCGTACCCGCCGGAACAACGCGGGTTCTCGCAGTACGACGTGCCGCCGAAATTGCACCCGCACCCGAAGACGGCCCTCGTGGTCGGGGCGGGGTCGGGCAACGACGTGGCCGGCATGCTCCGCAACGGCATCGAGCGGGTCGTGGCCGTCGAGATCGACCCGCAAATCATCGCCTTCGGCCGCCGGTTGCACCCGGAGAAGCCCTACGACGACCCGCGGGTCGTGGTCGTCAACGACGACGCCCGGTCGTACTTCGCGACGACGCAGGAGAAGTTCGACGTGATCGCGTTCGGCCTTCTCGACTCGCACACGACGACGGCCATGACGAACGCCCGCCTCGACCACTACGTTTACACGCTCGAAAGCCTCACGCACGCGAAAACGCTCCTGAACCCCGGCGGCGTCGCGCTGCTGAGCTTCGAGGCGCAGAAGCCGTACATCGTGGACCGCATGGCCCGCACCCTGACCGCCGCGTTCGGCCGCGAGCCGATGACGTTCCGCGTGCCGACCAACGGCTTCGGGTGGGGCGGCGTGATGTTCGTCGCCGGCGATCAAGAGGCGGCGAAGGCGCAAGTCGCGGCCGACCCGCGCTTCACGACGTTGATGGCCGCGTGGCAGGCGGACATGCCCGCCCGGTCGGCGACGGCAACCGAGATGGCGACGGACGACTGGCCGTACATCTACCTGGAACACCGGCAGATTCCGCCGCTCTACTTCCTGCTGGCCCTGGCCCTCGGCGTGTTGTTCTGGCTCGGCCTCCGCGAGCGGACGGCCCCACACATCCTCCGCGGCTGGGAGCGGTCGCAGACGCACTTCTTCCTGTTGGGGGCGGCGTTCATGCTGCTGGAAGTGCAGAACATCAGCAAGGCGGCCGTGGTGCTGGGGAACACCTGGGTCGTGAGCGCGGTCATCATCTCCGGCATCCTAATCATGATCCTGCTGGCGAACGCGCTGGCCGGGTGGGCGAAAAAGCTGCCGGCCGGCCCGGTCTACGCGGCCCTCATCGGGACGTGTCTGGGCCTGTACTTCCTCGACCTGTCGCAGTTCGGCTTCCTCCCGTACTGGCAGAAGGCGGCCGTGGTCGGCCTGCTGACCAGCCTGCCGATGCTGTTCAGCGGCATCGTCTTCATGCGATCGTTCGAGAAGGCCGAGCGGAAAGACGAGGCCCTCGGGGCGAACCTCTTCGGCTCACTCGCTGGCGGGTTGTTGCAGACGGTGACCTTCGTGACCGGGATCAAGGCACTCCTGCTGATCGTGGCCGGCCTGTACCTGCTCGCGGTGTTGGCGAAGCCGCGAGCGAAGGCGAAGGCGTAAGGCAGTAGACTCGCGGCGAATGAGCGGACGTTGTCGTTCCGGGCTTGCCCCCGACGTCCGCCGTGTTCGTTACAGGGTCACCCTTTCCTCTTCTCCAACTCTCGCTTGAGGGCTTCCAGACCGTCTCGGATCGCTTCAGGACGACGATGTGCGTGGCTGGACCACGGGGCTACGGACGGCCCCGATGGTGGTTGCGCGACACGAGGCCGCGCAACAGAGTCACTGCTACTTCTTCAGGTCGAAGTCGGCCTTGTCCGTTCCCCCGGAGGGAACGTCGCAACTCAATTCGGTTTTGACGTTGTACTTGGCCGGCACAACTTCACGGGCGGCCGATTCGGGGTTCTTGGGGTCGGCCGACTGGGTCAGGCTGATCGACACCTTGTGCTTGCCGACGGCCGCCCCCGGCTTGTCCCCAACCACGGTCTTCAGGGTGTACCGGCCCTGGGCGTCGGTCTTCCCGTAGGAACTGCCGACGCTGTCCTTGTCCCCCTGCGGGGCGAACGTGACGGCCGCCCCTTCGAGCGGCTTGCCGTCCAGCGTCACCACCCCGGACACGTTCGCCGCCGACCCACCGCACCCGGCGGCCGCGGCCAGAAGGCACACGGCCCATAAACTCGTTCGTCGCACGCGATCCCCCCGGTTAGTAGTCAGCGGCGACGACTTCGCCGCCGGCGATCGTGCAAAGGGCCGGGAACACGGTGACGGCGTCGATGGTCGTGCGGATGGACTTGGTCGAACCGTCGCCGGCGAGGAAGTTGATGACGCCGGTGTGCTGACTGCCGAAACTCCGCTTGCACGGGTTGTCGCCACCGGTCCCGCCCACGGCGACGCACTTGTCGTAGTCGCCCAGCAGCGTCCGGGCCTGGCCGCTGGCCGACCCCATGCTGTACGACGTGTACGCCCGCGCCCAGAACGTCGCCCGCCGCTCGTGGGTCGCCGTCGTGTACTCGCCCACCATGAACGTGTTCGACGTGCCGTCCTGAATGGCCAGCATCGTTTCCCCTTTCAGCCCGAGGGCACGGCTCTGAACGTGGATCGGCCCCTTCAGGTTCCCGGCCGGCGTCGCCCCGTCGTACGTGTCCCACCACTTGTTGTTGGTCACGTCGCCGACCCCACACACGGCCCGGTACGAGCCGGTCATGAACATCCGCCCGGCCGGGTCGTCGCCCGCCTTCGACTCCGGCTCCAGGATCTTGTTCGCGTTGATGTCGCTCGGGCAAACGTGCAACGGGAGGTACTGCTGGACGAACCCCTGGGAGGCGTTCGCGTCGTTGTAATCGTCCGGCGGCAGGCCCACGCAGTTGTTCCGCGTTACGGCCTGGATCTTCGCGCTCAGCGCCCCTTGCTCCACGAACGGAAGGACGGCGATGGCCCAGTTCGAGTGCTGCCGTTGGCCGATTGTCGGCGTCTGCTGCGTCAGGTCGAGGATCGACCCGTGCGGGAGCGTGCCGTTGGCGTCGTGGTAGCCGTGAATGGCCAGGCCGAGTTGCTTCAAGTTGTTGACACACTTGATCCGGGCGGCGGCCTCGCGGACCTTCTGCACAGCCGGGAGGAGCAACCCAATGAGGATGGCAATGATGGCAATGACGACGAGCAGTTCAATCAATGTGAACGCACGCCGGCCGCGGGGGAGGCGGATGGTCATGAAAACCTCGATAAAAGAGATGCCGACTCAGGGCGGAAAAGATGTGCTGCTGAGTCGTCATTTATGAGAGTACCGAAGGCCGGCCTTGGAACGCAAGTAACAATTTCTCAGATTTCTATCATTACTGGTCGGTCAGAGCTTCGGACAAGATCGGGTGATCAGGGAACTCGGCGAGACACTGCCGGCGGTTCGCGATAGAATGAGACAATCCCGCCTTGCCCTTCGCTCCCCTCCCGACCGGCCCGCTGAGTGAACCCGATGCCCGGCCCCGTGCGCTCTCCGATCTCTGCCCGGTGGCTGGTTGCCGCCCTCGTCGGATTCACGGCCGCCTGCGCCGAGTCGCCGAAGCCGGCAGCCGACGCGACCCGGTTGGAACAGACCTTCGAGAAGACGGTCCGGCCGTTCGTGCAGACGCATTGCATTTCCTGTCACGGGTCGGCGAAGCCGAAGGGCGACCTCGACCTCAGTCCGTTCACGACCCTCGACGCCGTGACCGCGGACCACAAGCGGTGGGAACTCGTCCTCGACCGCCTGCGGGCCGGCGACATGCCGCCCAAGACGGCGAAGCAGCAACCGACCGAAGAACTCCGCCGCGAGGTCATCGCCTGGGTGGAGGCCGTCCGCAAGTACGAAGGGGACCGGACCGCTGGCGACCCCGGCCCGGTGCCGGCCCGCCGGCTGAGCAACGCCGAGTACAACTACACGGTTCGCGACCTGACCGGCGTGGACATCCGCCCCACCCGCGACTTCCCCGTGGACCCGGCGAACGAGGCCGGGTTTGACAACTCCGGTGAGTCGTTGGCCACGTCGCCGGCGTTGGTGAAGAAGTACCTGGAAGCCGCCCGGCGGGTGACGGACCATTTGGTGTTCACGCCGACCGGGTTCGAGTTCGCCCCGCACCCGACCGTCACCGAAACCGACCGCGACAAGTTCTGCGTCAACCGCATCATCGCCTTCTACAAGAGCCAACGGACCGACCTCGCCGACTACTTCCTCGCCGCGTGGCGGTACAAGAATCGCGCCGCCCTCGGTCGGCCCGAGGCGACCCTGAACGACTTCGCGACTGAGGCGGGGATTAGCCCGAAGTACCTGACGACGGTCTGGGGCACGCTCACCGAGAAGCCCGAGGACGTTGGCCCGATCGCCGCCCTTCAGGCGATGTGGCAGGAACTACCGGCCGGCGGGGCGGACAAGTTAGAGGCCGCCCGAGTCAGTTGCGAGCGGATGCGGGAGTTCGCCACGGACCTGCGAGCCAAGCTCGTGCCGACGGTGAAGAACCTGACCGCCCCGAAGGTCCACGACGGCTCGCAACCACTGGTGCTGTGGAAGAACCGCCAGTTCGCCGCCAACCGAATGCGGTACGTCAGCGGGGCGTTCACGGTCAAGGATCTCCGCTTGCCGGCGGACTCAGCTGCGGCGAAGGCGATGGTCGCACCCGCTGACAGGGACGCCGCGAAGCACTACGAGGCGACGTTCGAGCCGTTCTGTGGCACCTTCCCCGACGCCTTCTACGTGTCCGAACGGGCGCGGGTGTACTTGAACGCGGCGGGCGAGAAGAACCTCGCCGGGCGGTTGTTGAGTGCCGGGTTCCACAGCCAGATGGGGTACTTCCGGGACGACGGCCCGCTCTACGAATTGATGCTCGACGACGCCCAGCGGAAGACTCTCGACCGCCTGTGGCAGGAACTCGACTTCTCCACGAACGCCCCGGTCCGCCAGTACACCGGGTTCATTTGGTTCGACCGCACCGACTCGACGTTCCTGCGGGACGCAGTCTTCGACAGCTTCCGCTCCGAGGACAAGGACTGCACGAGCGACGTGAAGGTCCGCAAGCTCGCCGACGCTTATCTGGCGAAGGCCAAGCGGGCGGGGGCGAACGAAACGGCCCAGACCGCGATCCGAGATTACTTCCAGAGCATGGGGGCCACATTCCGCTGGCTCGACAAGGCCCGACTGAAAGCGGAGCCGCACCACCTCGCGAGTCTGTACCAGTTTGCCGAACGGGCCTACCGCCGGCCGTTGACGGGTCCGGACCGCGACCGCCTCACCGCGTTCTACCGCTCGCTGCGCGACCGCGACGGGCTGGGCCACGAGGACGCGATCCGCGATTCCGTGGTTGCCGTGCTGATGTCCCCGCACTTCTGCTTCCGCGTCGACCTGCCCGGCCCGGGAACGGCCACCGGCACCACCCGGCCGCTGACCGATCCCGCGCTGGCCAGCCGGCTAAGCTACTTCCTGTGGGCGAGCCTGCCGGATAAGGAACTGCTCGCCCACGCCGCCGCGGGCGATCTGCACCGCCCGGAGGTGCTCACCGCTCAGGCCCGCCGCATGTTGAAGGACCCGAAGGCCCGCGGGCTGGCGACCGAGTTCGGTGGGAACTGGCTCGACATCCGCCGGTTCGAGGAGCACAACGCGGTGGACCGCGGCCGCTTCACGGCCTTCGACAACGACCTGCGGCAGGCCATGTTCGAGGAGCCGGTGCGGTTCTTCACGGACCTGATCGGACGGGACGGCTCGGTCCTCGACTTCTTGTACGCCGATCACACGTTCGTGAACCCGGCTCTCGCCCGCCACTACGGGATGCCGGTTTCCACCGGCGGGGCCGACGGGTGGACGCGAGTTGACGGAGCCGGAAAGTACGGCCGCGGCGGGCTGCTGCCGATGGCCGTGTTCTTGACGAAGAACGCCCCGGGGTTGCGGACCAGTCCCGTGAAGCGCGGATACTGGGTGGCCCGCCGGGTGCTCGGCGAGCACATCCCCGCCCCCCCGCCGAACGTCCCCGAACTGCCCGCCGACGAGGCGAAGCTGGGCGAATTGACCCTGCGAGAAGCCCTGGCCCGGCACCGGGCCGACAAGGCCTGTGCCGTCTGCCACGAGCGGTTCGACTCGCTCGGCCTCGTGTTCGAAGCCTACGGCCCGGTCGGCGAGCGCCGCGAAAAAGACCTCGGCGGCCGGGCGGTGGACGCGAAGGCCACGTTCCCGGGCGGGAGCACTGGCGACGGCCTCGCGGGCCTGACCGCGTACATCCGCGGCCACCGCCAACAGGACTTCGCCGACAACCTCGGCCGTAAGCTCTTGACCTACGCCCTGGGCCGCAGCCTGCTGCTCTCCGACGAGAAGCTCGTTCGGGAAATGCGCACCAAGCTCGAAGCGAACGACTACCGCTTTTCGAGCCTGGTGGAAGCGATCATCACCAGCCCTCAGTTTCTCAACCAGCGCGGCGAGGCCGCGGCCGGCACCAAGTGAGAACGACATGACCCCATCCCGTCCGACTTCCGCTTCCCGCCGCACGTTCCTCCGCGGCGTCGGCGTCACCATGGGCCTTCCGTGGCTGGAGTCGCTCCCCGTGTGGGGGGCTTCGCCCGAAACGACCGCCCCGCCGCAGCGGTTCGCGGCCCTGTTCATGGGGTGCGGCATCAACGCCGACCACTGGTGGGCGAAGGGGTCCGGGGCCACGATGGAACTCGGCAAGAGCCTGGAACCGTTGGCCAAGCTCAAGGAGAAGCTGAACTTCATCACCGGCCTGTTCAACAAGTCCGCCACCGGCGTCGGCATCCACCCCGGCCAGACCGGCAACGTCCTCTCCGGGGCGTCGCTCCAGAAGGGGGCCGAACTGCGGGGCGGCATCAGCATGGACCAAGTGCTGGCCAACCACTACCGCGACGCGACCGAAACGCCGAGCCTCGTCCTCGGGTGCGAGCAGCCGATCACGGGCTACCACGAGACGAACTTCTCGATGGCCTACAGTTCGCACATCTCCTGGCAGAACGCGACCTCGCCCGTGCCGCTGGAAGCGTACCCCTCGTTAGCCTTCGACAGCCTGTTCGACAACCGCGGCAGCCGGCGCAATCAGAGTGTCCTTGACCGCGTCGGCGAAGAAGCGGCGACCCTGAGCGGCAAGGTGAGTGCCAGCGACCGTGCTCGGCTCGACGAGTACCTGACGAGCGTTCGCGAGGTGGAAAAGCGGATCGACTCGGCCCGCGCCCACAAGGACAAGGCCGACGACCGGGCGAAGGGCAAGGACAAGCCCGTGGTCGCGATGAAGCGGCCGGACGACGGCCTGCCGGAAGACCTCCGCGAACACATGCGGCTCATGTGCGACATCGTGGCGATCGGCTTCCAGACCGACAAGACGCGGGTCGCGACGCTGGTGCTGTGCCGCGACCTGTCGGGCCTGTTCTACCCGTTCCTCGGCGTGCGGGACGCCCACCACTCGGCGTCCCACAACGACAAGTCCGAAGCCTACGAGCGCATCTCCCGCTACTACTGTAGCCAGTACGCCTACCTCGCCACCAAGCTCGACGCGATGATGGAAGGTGACAAGACGGTGCTGGACAACTCGTGCCTGATGTTCGTCAACAGCATGTGGTCGGGCAGCAACCACGACTCGAGTAAGCTGCCGGTCTTGCTGGCCGGCGGGCTGGGCGGCACGCTCGCGACCGGCCGCGTCCTCGACTACGTCGGCAAGGGGAACGACAACCGCAAGATGTGCAGCCTGTACCTGTCGCTGATGGACCGGATGGGCGTGAAGTTCGAAAAGTTCGGCGACGCCCAGACACGCCTGGCCGGCATCTGAGCCGGGGGACAGTTTCGGCTATCCCAAGTCTACGATGAACGCCGTGGGGACGGCGGCCTCGACCAACCCGCGGGCCAGGTTAACCCACCCGTCGCAACGGTCGAGGATTGCGGCGTCGGCCGTGACGACGAGGTCGCCGGGTTGGGACAGGATCGCGTCGGGATCGGGCACCACCTCGGCCGACCACGACGGGTCCACCGCCCGGACCATTTCAGCGAGGCGACCGCTGTTCGAAACCGGCGCGTCGAGCAGCCACACGCACGGCCCCGCCCCCCACGCCTTCAGCCACTTCGCCGCGAGTTCGAGGGCCGGGCGCGTCTCCGCGACCCGACGGTACGTCCCGTGAACGCTCGCCAAATCGCGGAAACACCCGTCCCGCCCGCCGACGACGACGCCCCCGCCGAGGGCCGATTCCAGCGTCAAAACGAGGTTGAACCCGTCGATCCGCAACGGTCGGCCGCCCAGGGTTTGGTGGTCGACCCGGCGACCCCGGCGGTCGGCGAAGGCCGCGTCGGAACAGCCCGACCGCCGCACCGCCGTCCGTTGCCGCTCCACGAGACGGTACCGGTCACCGACCAGTTTCAGAGACGACGGTTCGGCGTAGCCGCGGGACAAGAGCCACGAAAGGTCGGCCGTAGCGGCGGCGAGCGCCGGCCGTGCCTCGGGGCCGAACCACTCCGCGTCTTGCGGGCCGGGGCCGCGGTGCTTACGGGTGTCGGGCACGGTGCGATCCGGGGACTCAGGGCGATGCCGCGGATGAAGGACGCTCGGGCTACTTGGTGTTCGCAGGCGTGGCCCAGACGGCGCGAATCGCTTCCTCGTCTCCGAGCCCGTCGGGGACAGCCGCACTGGCGGTGTTCGCGTAGTACCACCGCTTGCCGTCCAGGGGCGACCGCATGGTACGGCTGCCGGGCATTTGCAAGAAGCCGTTGGGGTCCGTCGTGCGCACCCAGTCGCGGGCGTACCGGAGCCAGTTCGCGCGGTACTCCTTCGGCTGGTGGGCGAACCACGTGATCTCGTCGTACCCCCAGACCCAGATGCCGCCGGCCTTCGCCTGACCGGGTTGCTTGCTCGCGCCCCAGTTGTCGAGTTCGACCAGGTACGGCAGGTGGTCGCACGCCCACCCGCTCGGCGTCTCGCCGCCCTTGCTCCGCCCGTAGAAGCCGTCGGAAAAGCCGACCTTCAGGACGCCCTCCTGCGGTTTGTCGGCAACTTCCATGACCCGCAACGGGAAGGAATGGAAGTCAAGGAGCAACCGGCCGTCGCGCACCAACCCGCCGCTTGGCGCGTGGGCGTCGCACACCACCATGTGCCGGCGGGCGTGCTTGGCCGCATGTGCCCGAACCAGCTTCAAGACTTCGTCCCAGTCTTTCAGGTCGCGATTGTTGCCGTTCATCAGTTCTGCCTGGCCGAAGTGAATCGCCTCGAAGCCGCGGTCGATGAAGGAAGCCGCCAGGAAGTAGAACCATAGCTTCGTCTCCGGCCGGCTCACGTCGGGCACGGACGAGTTTCGGCCCCAGTGGTTCTGCCGCCGGCCGTCGGACGAGAGCATGTCGGCGTAGCGGAAGTTCCTCTTCTCCACCGGCTGGCCCAGGGCCTTGAACGCCCAGTCCGGCACGGGCACCTGCTCGACTTGCATCGTCACGATCTCGAAGACGCACGCCTGAAGAATCATCTCGGCATCAACGGCGTGGACCTTGGCGATTTGCTCCTTTGCCCGGTCCAGGTTCCGCAAGAGGTTGGCCTCGCCCGCCCACAGGCACAGGCTACGGCCGATGAACTTGGCCCCGGTCGCCTTGAGCATGCGGACGTTGTCGTCCAGGTCGCCGCGGCCGTTCAACAAGCCTTCCATCGAAATGGACCGCGACAGGTAATTCTCAAGCACGGTCCGCGTCATCGTCCGGTCGAAGCGGTAATCCCGCGGGGGTGACGTTTCCACCTTCGGTTCCACCGTCGCCTGACGTTTCAGGATGAAGTCCACGACTGGCTTCAGGTCTTTGGGGGCGGTCGGGTAGTGGCCCTCGCCGTCTTTCACGATGACCGTGACTGACCCGCCAAGTTCCTGGTAGCGTTTCTCCAGCACCCGCGTTTGGCTCGCGAGTCCGGGGTCGAGGCTGCCGCAGACGTGCAGCACCGGCACCCCGGCCTTCGCGAGCGGGGCAAGGTTGTCGAGCGGCTGCGCCTTGGTCATGCGGCTGCGGAGGCGGGGGTTCTCCGCGTAGACGCACGACACTTTGTCCGGGTTCGCGATGGCCCAGGCATACGCTTCGCCCGCGGCCCCGCTCGCCCCTTCCAGCACCGGCTTCGTGGAAAAGCCGTGGTCCGTCAGGTGCTTGTAAACGGCGTCCCACTGTTGCAGCACCGGGCCGTCGGTGTCGGTGGGCACCGGGCCGGTGACGATGTGAAAGCCTTGTTCCAACAGGGCCAAGTCCACGACGGCGTCCCGAGTGACGAACTCCGCGCGGTAGACCCACGGCTTGCCCGGAGCTTCTTTCTTCGGCACGATGGCCGAGACGCCGCTCTTGATCCCGTTGATCCGAAAATCGTAGCGGTCGAAGGTGGGCGAGAACAATGGACCGCGACAGGTGACGTAGGTTCCCTCGTTCGGAAGCTCCCGGTACGAGTTCGCGACGCCGTAGAACGCCGATTTGGTGAAGGTCGCCCCCACGAATGCGGGAGCTTTGACCGCCGGCGGGTCGAGACTGGCCACGATGAAGTCGGCGATCGGCTTGGGGTCTCGGAAACTGTGCGGGTGGTGGGCGGCCCCGTCCTTGATCATCACGCTGATCCGGCCGCCGAGCTGTTGGTAGGCGCTCTCCGTGACGAGCGTGTGGTTGCCGAGGATCGGGTCGAGGCTGCCGCAGACGTGGAGCAGCGGCACGTCGTTCTTGACCAACCCGCCGAGGAGTTGAATGCTCTCCCGACTGACGGCCGGGTTGTCGACGTAAAGGCACGTCACCTTGTCCGGGTTGGCGGTCGCCCACGTGAAGGCGTTCCGCCCGCCGCGGCTCATCCCGACGAACGACGGCTTCTTCGAGAGGCCGTGTTTCTCGGTCAGGAACGTGTACCACGCATCCCACGACTTACCGGCGTCGGACAGCACGAAGCCGATGTGAAAGCCCCGCTTGAGCAGTTCGACTTCGACCTGCGGCTCGTGATCGAAATAATACCCCTGCCACGACCACGGCATCCCGGCGGCGGCCTGTTTGGGAACAACGACGACGCAACGGAGTTGCCCCTTGACCTGAGCCTTCACCGCGTTCTTCTCGTCGGCCGGGGCCGTGAAGGGCTTGATCGCGAAGGTCGCCTCGTCCATCAGAAAGTCGTAGCGGTCGAAGCCGTGCCAGGCCGTTTTCTCACCGGTGAACGGCGGCGGGGCGTCCGCGGCGCGAACGGCAGACGTGTTTGCGAAACTGAGTCCGAGGAGCAGGAGCGTGAAGATCAGGCGTTGCCGATGCGGGGGAGTACCATCGAGCGGTGCGCGCATTCGAAACTCCGGCACGAGGGAGGAACGGGAGAGAGGCGTGTCTGTCGGCGGCCCCTTTGGGTCGGCGTGCCGCCCGCAAGGTTTCGACGGCAGTATCCTATTCCGGTAGTCCTGAGTTGCCGATTAAGAGCCGGGACGGATGTGAGAATTATCGGGAATACGGGGCACAATCACTGGCACTATTCGCCCTCGAACCGTGCCAGAGGAATCAGGTGAATTGGATTTCCCGAACGGAGCGACGGATCATGCGCCGTAACACGCGAACAGCACTGCGGTTCGAGAGCCTTGAAGAACGGCTGATCCCGACCCTGGGGCTGGACCCGTCGTTCGGCGTCGGCGGCCGGACGTTCGTCACGCCGGGGCCGGTATCAGTGTACGGCACCGTCAACGACGCCGTGGTGCGGCCCGATGGGAAAATTTGGGTACTCGGCGGGATCGGGGGGAGCCCGGTGCTCGCCCGGTTTAACCCGAACGGCGAACTCGACGCCACCTTCGACGGCGACGGCATCGAACCGATCCTGTCGTGGTCGGGCCAAAGCTCGACAATCTCGTTGAGCAAAATGGCCCTGCAAGCGGACGGCCGCGTTGTCCTCGCCGGCGTCGTGACGGAGAACAACGGGCCGTCTTCCTTCGCGCCCTACTCCGTGAAAACGAGCCTCGTCGCGATTCGGCTCAATTCCGACGGTACTTATGACGATTCGTTCGGCGACGGTGGTCGGGCCGTCGTCAACCTCGCCAACGAACCGGGGAGTTATTACGCCAACACTCTGCTCGCCGTCCGCGTCTTCGACGACGGGCACGTTGTGCTGGCCGGGAATGAATACATTCCCGTTTACCCGGCCCTCACGCCCTCGAATTCACCTACCGCCGCCGACGTGCCCGGCTTTTTCGCGGCGCGATTGACGGCCGGCGGCGAGTTGGACACGGCCTACGGCACAGGAGGGGTCGCCGTTGCTGCCTCCGTAAACGCGGGCAACTCCTCTCGCTCCCTCAACTCGATCAACGGCGGCACGGCCGCCATTCTCGCCGACGACCGCGTGGTTTTCTCGGGTACCACCTCCACGCCTTACGCGACGCAGCAAGTCTCGCCGCAAGAATTGTTCCTGGACGTCTACCGCCTCGCGGCCGACGGGTCGCCCGACGCGACGTTCAACGGCACCGGGTTCGCGGAAACCGTCTTGGTCAGTGTGCCCGTGCCGGACGGCGGGAGTGCCTCGATTTACGCCTACGCCATCAGCCCGGGCGTCCAACCCGACGGGAAGATCACGATCGCGGCCAACGTGAACATTTACTCGACGACGAGTTCGGGGACGGAAAGTCGCAACAAGATTCTCGTGACCCGGTTCACGGCCGACGGACAGCGGGACGGGTCCTTTGCGGATAACGGCGTCTTGACCGCCCGCGACCAGGACGGCGCGAACACGTCCCTGACCCTGGGCCTCTTCACCGTGTTGCCCGACGGGCGGTTGGTCGTGGAAGCCGAGACACAAATCATCGAACAGGGGCAGGCGCGGTACGATAGCGAACTCCGGGGGTTCACCGCGAACGGCCAAGTCGATGGGAGTTTCGGGCCGAACGGCGTACTCCCCACCCTCACGTCGGCCGTGCCGGGGGAGTCGATCAACCCGGCCATTCTCGTCCCCGACGGTAACGGCCTTCTCGCCGCCGGGGCGACGACTTCGACCCCTTCCACCCCGACGACGAGCCGCATCGGACTGGCTCGCCTCGCGAACGATCCGCCGGCCGTTCCGCCGACGGCGAACAATCAGAACCCCGTCGGCCGGTTCGTCGTCACCAGCGGTAGCACCGGTGCCAACCTCGATCCGACGTTCAACGGCGGCCGCCCGGCGATCCTTTCGCTCGACGTTGGCGGGGTGTCCGGGTCTGTCACGGCCACGGCCGTCGATGCCGCCGGGAAGTACGTCGTCCTCGGCCGACTGTTCGACAAGGTCGTGGTGGCACGGTACAACGCGGACGGGACGCTCGACACGTCGTTCGACGGCGACGGCGTCCGCACGATCTCGCCAACGGGGGACGAGAATCTCAACCCGGACCAACTCCTCATTCAGCCGGACGGCAAAATCGTCATCACGGGGTCGCGGTTAATTTTCGCACCGGACGTGCCGACGAGTTCGAAAGTCTTCGTCAAGCGGTTGAACGCCGACGGGTCGGACGACACCACCTTTGGCGGCACCGGGCAAGTGTTGCTGGACTCGGCCTCGCCGAGCCAACAAGAGTACGGGACGAAACTCGCCGTGCTGACCGGCGGGCGGCTCCAACTCGTCGCGCTCGACTACGCGAATACGTCCGATTCGAACCGACCCCGGGTGGTCGCACGCCGCCTGAACGCCGACGGCACGCTCGACTCGACCTACGGCACTGGCGGCGTGGTGTTGACGACGGTTGACGCGAGCCAATTCGATCAGGTGGGCGGGATCGAGATTTTGGCCGACGGGTCTGTGGTCATTGCCGGAGCACACAGCACGGCCACGTCTTCGAGCGGACCGATTTCGGTTTACGCCGTCGCCCTCCGCTTGAACGCCGCCGGGGTGTCCGACTCGACGTTCGGCAACAACGGCTACGCCCAAGCCTTCCTCCAGACATTCTCTGGCCTGGGTACAAGTAGCAGTAGCAATTACGTGACGACGCCCGTCGTGTTGGTCAGTGCCCAACCGGGCGGGGGGATCGTCGTCGGCACCCAGGTCAACGCTTCGTCCTACGACTACCCCGCCGGCGGGCCTCAAGGGAGCCGAACCGAGACGCGGTTCCAACTCGTCCGCTTCACGGCCGCCGGGCAACCCGACGCAACGTTCGGCGACAACGGCAGCGTCATTCTCGACTCCAAGGTCAGCGACAGCGTTCCGAGTGCCACGACGAACTCGTACCTCAGCCTCGTCGCCCTGCCGAACGGCGGCCTGTCGCTGTTGAGTTCGGTCAGCCAGTACTTTCCGTCGACCGTCAACGACGCGGCCCCGGTGCCGGGCACGGCGGCCCTCTCCATTGCCCCGACTCCGATCAGCGTGACCGTCCGCCGGCTCACCGCCACCGGGCAACCCGACAGTGCCTTCGGCATCCTCGGCGCGATCACCGTCGGGACATCGAACGCGGCGCAGAACTCCCTCATGCCCTACGTTCAGGCGATCGACGCGGCCGGGCGGGTCGTACTCGGCGGGAGCGGGTCGACGGGCCTCGGCCTGGAACGCCTCTCGACGACCACGTCTCTCTTCGCCACGAAGCAGCCGACGGTCTACGTTTCCGGGGCCAACGGTACCGTCGAAGCCTTCCGACCGGCCCCCGACGGAACGCTCGTCTCGGCCGGGACGTTCGCGCCGTTCCTCGACTACACCGGGGCCGTGCGCGTCGCGACCGGCGACCTGAACGGCGACGGCTTCGCGGACACGATCTTTACCACCGGCGACCGCGGGTCGAAGGTCCGCATCCTCCTCGGCCTCGACCCGGAGGCGCAACCCGTCGCCGTCACCGCACCACTCGATCTCGACGTGTTCGAAGCGAGTTTCAAAGGCGGCGTGAGCGTCACCACCGGCGACGTGGACGGCGACGGCAAGGCGGAATTCGCCGTCACGCCGAACGTCGGCGGGAGCGGCCGGGTGGTCGTCTACTCGCTCGTTGACGGGAAACTGGTGGTGCGGGCGAACTTCTTCGGCATCGACGACCTCGACTTCCGCGGCGGGGCGACGGCCGCCTTCGGCGACACCGACGGCGACGGCAAGATGGAACTGATCGTCGCCGCCGGCCTCGGCGGCGGGCCGCGGGTGGCCGTCTACCGCGGCTCCTCACTCTTCAGCACCGCCGTCGGCACGCAACCGCCGAAGATGGTCAACGACTTCTTCGCCTTCCCCGGCGCGGACACCGAGCGGTTGCGGAACGGCGTGGCCGTTGCCGCCGGCGACGTGAACGGCGACGGGATTGCGGACTTCGTCTTCGGCGGCGGGCCGGGCGGGGCCGCGCGGGTTTACACCATCGACGGCAAAGCGTTCTCCACCGGCAGCACGGTGCAGTTGGCGAACTTCTACGTGGACGGCAACGACACCAGCCGCGGCGGCGTGAGGTTGGCGCTCAAGGATGTGGACGGCGACGGCCGGGCGGAACTGATCGCGAACGCGACGGGGACCACGAGCCGCCTGTACCGCGGGACGGCCCTCGCCCAATCCAACGCCGTCGAGCCGACCGCCTTCGAGGACTTCGACAGCCCGACCGCACAGGTGGGAACCGGCGTCTACGTGGGGTGAGATTACACGATCGGCGGTTTGGTCAATCCGACGGGGCGGGCGGGGGCCGTTTCATCGGACCGAAGCCAAAACCACCGGAAGCAGACCCCGCCGAGCACCAGCGCCCCGAACACGCTCATCACGTGAGCGTGTTTCTTTTTCGGCTCGGCCTGGTCGGCTTCGGTCGGAATCAATTCTGCCAGGAGTGGCCGGGCGGCCAATCGTGCGAGTAGCTCATCAGCCTCATCGGGAACGGCGTTCGCCGACATCGTCATGTCCCGAACGGTTGGTTCCGAGGTAAGTGTCAGTTCACTTCTCACGACGCCCAGTTGCCACGTCGAGGGCGATCCCGTTCGCCGCGTGTCGGAGGACGTGCGAGACTCCACGGGCTGCGAGTCGTTGCTCGCGCGGGACCGCTCCCACGGCTCGATCCCTGTCGGCGCGGAGAACAGCGTGTGCGCCGGATTCCACGACGCAAGAATGATGCGATCCGCTTCCCGCGATGGCGGCGACACCGGCGTGGTAAACCCGCGGCCGCCGTCGCCGAGTGCATCCGGGCGAGTCGCCGCACTGGAAAGCGTTCCGAACGTGCCAGCCTGGTGATCCAGTTGCGACGACACGAAGAACACCGGCGCGACCGGCGGCGGGTCGGGCGGGCGGGGCGGCGGGACGACGGGCGGGGGGACAACGGCGGTGGCAGGCGGCGGCACCGTATCCGCCGGCCCGACTGGTCCGGCCGGCCCCGGCGGGGGGACTTGCGCGGCCGGTGGCGAAATGACAACGGGCGGCGCGGGCGGCGGTGGAATGACCGCGGGCGGGAGGTCGGTCTGCGACGAGGCGAACGAGAAGAAGTCTCGACTCGGCGAGGTAGGCCACAGCCAGACCGGCTTGTCGGCGGTGACGCTCAACGTGCCGGGCACGTCGCCGAAAAAGACTTGGGACTCGCTCACCATTCCCGCTTGGCTTTGGGACGCCACGGGACCTGCCCACGCCATCAACAGGACGGGCAGTTCGCGGTAGCGCACGATAGGGTCGATCGATTCCGCGAGGCGGATGGTCACGACGGATATGTTCGGGAGGGTGAAGTCCTCGTCCCACCGGCCGACCACGCGATTGTCTTCGATCGAAAGTTCGGCCGGGTGGCTCACGCCGTCCGGCGTGATGAACGCGAGGGTCTTCCAGTCGGCGGCCGCCGCCGGGACGGACAGGGACAAATCGTGAACCACCAGGGTCGCGTCCGGCAGGGTCGCGCTCCACACGTCGCGGCGCGACAGTTCCTCCACTCCCAGGAGGGGCCGGCGGCGCGTCGGGCGGGATGCCGTCGTCATGAGCGGTTTCACTGGTGTCCTCCGTGCTCCCGAATGGTATCCCGGACGCGCTCAATCCTCAACCGCGTTCGTTCGGCCGTCGCCGCCTGCGGGATTCGCGCGGCCCAAGCCTCGGCCTGACGAACCGCCGCCGCGGCTTCCAGCAATTGGCTCTCGGCCGCGTCGAGTTGGGCCTGAAGGCAGTACGCTGTGGCCAACTCGCTCGGCGATTCTGCACTGCTCGCCAGCAGCGATTCCCGCGCGCGATCGAGTTCCCGCCGCGCGGCCGGCCGTTGATCCTGAGTCGCGAGCGATTCGGCGAGAACCAGTCGGGCGACGGCCTCGTCGAGCCGATACCGCGGCACCCGGGGCGACGCCGAAGCGAGTGCCGCGAAGGCCGTGACGCCTTGCTCGGCGAGCGCCTGTGCCTCGTCCGGCCGCTTCTGGGCGATCCGAACGCGGGCAAGTTCCAATCGCGTGCGGGCCGCCCGCCGGCGCGTCTCCGGCGGCCGCTGCGGAAACTTTTGGGCCTTCTCCCAGAGCAGCAGCGATTCCCGAAGGGCATCCGCCGCGGGTGCGTCCTGATTCTGGCAGTGCAGCGAGACACCGAGGTTGTGCCCGACGAACGCGGTGTGTTCGACCAGTTCGGCCCGGTTCGGGAACTCGGTCGCCAGTTGAGCGAACCGCGTCTGAGCGGCCCGGAACCGTTCGACCGCGTCCCGGTGGCGGTCTTGCAGTTGGCAGATCAACCCGCGGTTGTGTTCGACGCCGGCCGCCTCGAAACGATCCTCGGCCGTCGCGGGTTGCGCCTCCGACAGCGTGCGAAGTGTGGCCGCGGCCGTCGCGTAGGACTCGTCGGCCGCTTCCGTCCGCCCCGTCACCCGGTAGAGGTTGCCGAGGTTGTTCGCAGTCGCGGCAACTTCGCGAAGAACCTCCGTCGATGCGCTCGTGAACGCGGTCAGGATCGCCTGCGATTCCCGGTACGATTTCTCGGCCGCAACAGGGTCGCCGAGCAGTTGGTCGATGTCGCCGACCCGCCGCCAACTGCGGGCCGCCGCCAACTGGTCGCCCGGGTTTGCTCCCTCCAGAGCGGCCAGTCGGGTGTACTGGTCGCGGGCTTTCACCAGGAAGTCCCGCTGGTCGGCCTCTAGGCCGTCCGTCCGTGACAGGACGCGGTCCGCGAATGCGGTGTACATCTCGTCAACGGCCGTTCGCACGACCTCGCGCTCGGTCAGTAACGCCGACTCGCGATTCATCAGGCGAACGGTGTTCACGCCTTGCAGAACGAGGACCCCGAAGACGGCCGCGGCCGCCGTCAGCGAAAGCCCCCGGTGCCGGCTCATCCACCGGCCCATGCGTTGCCCCCGCGACGGCCGCCTCGCGGCAATCGGCTTCTCGGCCAAGAACTGTTTGAAGTCGGCGATCAATGTCTCAGCCGACGGGTAACGGTCTGACGGCTCTTTCGCGAGGAGTTTGAGCGTGATCGTTTCCAGGTCGTAGGGAACCATCGGGTTGATCGCGCGGGGCGGCCGCGGTTCCTCGTTCAAAATCGCGGCGACGAATTGCCCCCGGTCCTGGACCGCGAACAACGGCCGCCTCGTGAGCAGTTCGTAGAGTGTCGCCCCGAGGCTGTACAGGTCCGTCCGCTGATCGACGATCCCCCGG
Organism: Limnoglobus roseus; assembly: GCF_008254045.1. GTDB lineage: Bacteria > Planctomycetota > Planctomycetia > Gemmatales > Gemmataceae > Limnoglobus > Limnoglobus roseus. The sequence continues at coordinate 674,893 of NZ_CP042425.1, forward strand.
CCGGCGTCCAGTTGTTCCGGGGCCATGTACTGGAGGGTTCCCACCATCGCCCCGGTGCGGGTCAGCCGCGTGGCCCCGCTCAGGCGGGCCAGGCCGAAGTCGACGACCCACAAGTGCCCGTGCGCGTCCACCAGGCAGTTTGCGGGCTTCACGTCGCGGTGGACGATGCCCCGGTCGTGGGCGTGGGCCAGAGCCTCGGCCGCCTGCACGATCAGCCGGACGATCTCCTTCGACGACTTCGGCAACTCGGTCGCGGGCGTCGGGAGCGGGATCGCGTCCGGCCGCGGATCACCGGCGGCGGCGTAGGGGACCGTACTCGCGGCCGGGGCGTGGTCGGGGTCGCCGAGTATCGCAAGAGACGAGCCGACGATGAGCGGCATGACGAAGTAGTGAATGCCCCGGTCGCAGCCGACGGCGAGGATCGGCACGATGTTGGGGTGGTCGAGCATCCCCACCGCGCGGGCTTCGTTGCGGAACCGTTCGCGGTCGATCGGTTGCCACCCGGTCGCCAGCGGCAGCGTCTTGACCGCCACCCGGCGGCCGTCGGTCGTCCGTTCCGCCTCGTAAACAACGCCCATACCGCCGCGGCCGACTTCCCGCAAGATGCGATACTCGTCGAGCCGTTCCGGCGTTCGCTCGGTCGCCTCCTTCGGGGCGGCGTGCTGTAAGAACTCCAAGCCACTCAGGCACTCTTCCAGCACGTCGGCAATGTCCGAGTGCTCGCGGAGGAAGGCGTCGCGGTCCGGGGCGCGGCCGGCTTCCAGGGCTTCCAGGTACCGCTCCAGCGCGACGACGACTCGGGGGTCGTCGAAGTCCTGCCCGGCAGAAGGTAGGAGTTGCCGCGTCATAGCGTCTTGGGGAGTAATCCCTTCAGTTGAACGAGCCCCCGGACCCAGAGTTTCTTCACGCTGTCCACGCTCCGGTTCATTCGCTCGGCCACTTCGGGGAACGTCAGTTCTTCCAGGTTACGGTAGACGAGGACGTCCCGGTAGTCCGGCGGCAGCTGGCCGAGGGCGTTCGCGAGGATCACGGCCGCCTCGTCGCGGACGGCGAATTGAACCGGCGAAAGTCCCGCGGCCGGCAGCGTGGCCGCCATGTGCTCGGACGAGTGCCCCAGGGACTCGACAATACTCTGTTCCAGGCGGATGTCGCGACTCCGTGTCTGACGGTACCGACGGACCTGGTTTGCAAGGTTTCGGGCGAGAATCTGCCGCAACCAGCCGAGGAACTCGGGCACGCTCTGCCCGCGGAAGTGGGGGAAGTCGCGGTGCGCCTCCAGGAAAGTTTCCTGGACGATGTCCGACGCCCCGAGCTTGACCTGCAACGCCCGGTCGAGTTGGACGCGGGCCAAAATCGTGAGGTAGTGCCGATAGCCCTCCAGCAGCGGCCCGAGCGCAACGTGTTGGCCCGCAATCGCTTCGAGCAAGAGTTGTGCGAGCGTGGTTTCGGTAGCTTGGCCCATTCAGTATCAGGCCCGGCGGCGGTCGGAAAAGGGCTGCGAATTCTTTACGGAATTTCGGAGGTTGAGAAAGGTCGGTAGAGTGGGCCGTTAGCCCATCCCATCCGCGGGAGCGGTGTTGCGGCGGCAACCACACAGTCACACGGCAATCGCCGTAGCCCCACATCAAAACACCCACCACGTTGCCCCGCGGCTCAAGCCGGCGTTGAAACGGCAGACGGTTGGAGCAATGATACCTACAGGGGAACCGTGATCGGATCGGGGGTGGGGCGTGTGGCGAATGCACTCGGGGGACCGAGTCCTGACTGACGCGGAGTGGGAACTGTTTTCGGTCGGACTCGACCTGCTCGTCGACTTCGTGCAAGACGACCTCGACGGCCAGGACGATGCCACCGAGACCGGCGCCCCGGCGTTCGACCGCCTGACCGCCGAGCAGAAGTTCGTGATCCTCGCCGATGTCGCCACGGCCCTTCGCGACCCCGCCGTCCCGCCGCCCCACCACACGGCCGCCAACGAGGCGACGATCGCGGCCGTCCTCTACACGGTCCAGGACGTGCTCGCCGAGGAGTTGGTCGCGGCCACGAGTCCCGACCGCGGGCTGCGGTCCACCGACACCCGCCGGCACCTGCTCGCGGTGGCCGTGGAATCCGGGTGGGAGAACCTCCCCCGACTCACGTCCAAGAGCCGCCGGAAGTGGCGGGAGTTGCTCGAAGTTTTCGAAGGGCAGATCCTCTGGGACGACGACCACCTGATGGGCGACGCCTTCCTCGACCTGCCGCCGGACGAGGTGCGGGTGCAGATGGAACTGGCCGGCATCGGCGATGACTACTACCTCGACACGCCGGACGAACCCGACGAGAAGGGGCTGGCCCGGGCGCGGCAGCAACTCGCCCGGCTGTGCGGCCGGGAGCATTGAACGTCCTCATTTCAAGCAACTTTGCCGAGGCCCGCGCGGCGTTGCGGAAGGTGCCGAACGGGAAGGCGGCGATTTCCGCCGCCGCGAAGTAGTTGCTCGGCATGACCCTGAACCGCGACGGCCAAGAGCAGGACGCCGCCGAGTGCCGCGAAGGGTTTCGCGCGGCGAAGGCTCTCGCGGGCAAGGTTGAATGGGCCGACCGCGTCTTCCTCGACCTCCTCACGGCCGCGGCCGAGAAGGTCTGCGGGCAGAAGGCGGACGCCCCGCCGGGGCCGTGACGCTTCCCCGTCTTGAGCCAATCGCGGGCGGCGAAAGCCCGACGCCGACCGAGCCGAGAACCCGCAAAACTTAACAGGTTGCCGGCCACGATTTGCCGGATGGCAAGATGTACTGTTGAAGCCCACGCGGGACGCGGCGAAGGTGGAGGTGGGAGCGGTTCGCGGTTGGGCCGCCCTCATCTTGCGACTCGGAGTTTGGACGATGGCTCACGATCCCGTTGACCGAACCTGTGCGACCCTGCCCCGCGGCGAGACGGTCTTGCTGTACCGCCGGCCGGGCCAGAACTGGCAGATCGACCTGTGCCAGTGGCCTCCCCACCGCCACGGCGCGGACGGGTCCGGCCTTCCGCCGACGCTGGCCCGACCGCAGTTCGTCCTCGCCCGCCACCGGGGGTGGCACCAATTGGAGTTCGAAACCGAGTACGAGGCGATGGCCTTCGTCGCCGTGCAACTCGCGACCGACGCCCCCGTGCGCTAAACCCACGACCGAAGTCGTTATCACTTTTGCTCGCCCGACCCATTCCCGGGTCGGCTCCACGACGAGGGGCCGACCCCGATTGATACTGCCAGCACGCCCCACGCGGCACAACTCCCTCGCTTCGCGGAACGTCGCCGCCTACGATACACCCGTCGGCTGGTCGTTTGTGATTCCCTTCAGGAGGCTCACTCATGCTCGTTCGGACGACGACACTCGCCCTCGTTCTGCTCACCGCCGCGGTCGGCCGGGCTGACGATTGGCCGAACTGGATGGGGCCGAAACACGATAACGTCTGGCGCGAAACCGGGCTGATCGAGAAGTTCCCCGAAGGCGGGCCGAAGGTTCTCTGGCGGACGCCGGTCGGCGGCGGGTACGCGGGGCCGGCCGTGTCGAAGGGAAAGGTTTACGTCACCGACTACGTCAGCAAAGACCTGACCGAAGAGCAACGAGTCGGCGGCAACTTCGAGCGCAAAGGCTCGACCGGCACCGAGCGCGTCCATTGCCTCGACGAGGCGACCGGCAAGCCGGTCTGGAAAAGCCCTTACGAGTACCCCGTCAAGTACGCCATCAGCTACCCGGCCGGACCGCGGTGCACGCCGACCGTCCACGACGGCAAGGTTTACACCCTCGGGGCCGAGGGGCACTTGGCCTGCCTGGACGCCGAGACGGGCGCGAAGGTGTGGGCGAAGGAACTGAAGGACGAGTACAAGACGAAGTCCGCGCTCTGGGGTTACGCCTCCCACCCGTTCATCGACGGGCAGAAACTCATCACACTCGCCGGCGGCGACGGGTCGCACGTCGTCGCGTTCGACAAGAATACGGGCAAGGAAATCTGGAGGTCGCAGTCGCAGCCCGAGCAAGACGGCCAGGGCTACGCCCCGGTCACGATCATCGACGCTGGCGGCGGTCGGCAACTCATTGTCGCGGGGCCGAAGGCGCTGCGGAGCCTGGACCCGGAAACCGGCAAGCGGAATTGGAGCAGGCCGTACGACGCGACCAACGGGGCGACGATCATGACGCCGGTCGTCTCCGGCGAGTACCTCTACTTCGGCGGCTACAACCACAAGAATCTGTTGTTGAAGCTGAAGAAGAATCCGGCGGACGAGCCCGAGGTGGTCTGGCAGGACAAGAAGAACGCCGGCGTGTCGCCGGTGAATGTGCAACCGTTCCTGCAAGACGGGGTGCTGTACGGCTACGACGACAGCGGCGACATGTACGGCGTGGAACTGCCGAGCGGCAAGCGGTTGTGGAAGGGCATGGGGCCGGTCGGCGGCGAGCAGGCGAAGGGGTCCGAGACGGCGTTCATCGTCAAGACCGGCGACCGCTTCGTGTTCTTCGCCGAGACGGGGCACCTCGTCTTCGGCAAACTGACCCCGCAGGGGTACGAGGAGATCGACCGGGCGAAGGTGATCGAGCAAACCGGCGGGGCGTTCGGCCGCAAGGTCGTGTGGTCCATGCCGGCGTTCGCGAACAAGCACGCTTACATCCGCAACGACAAGGAGATCATCTGCGTCGATCTGGCAAAGCCGTAGGCGACCGGGTGGCCCTCGCTTGCCGCCCGCCGCGGCGGTAGAATGAGGATTGAACACCGCCGTTCCCAGGTGGGAGAGATTCCGTGACCCCGAGTCGGGCCGACGAAAACCCAGGCGAACTCTCTCGGGCCACCGCCCAGCGGTTGAGCCATTACCTTCGCGTCGTCGCCCACCTTTCGGCGGGCGCGACGGTGTCAAGTTCTCAACTCGCGGACTCCGTCGGGGTCAGCGACGCGCAGGTGCGGCGCGACCTCGCCGCCCTCGGCCACCTCGGGCAGCGCGGCGTTGGGTACGACGCCGCCGCCCTCGCGGGCGTCATCCGCCGGACGCTCGGCACCGACCGCGGGTGGAAGGCCGTGCTTGTCGGCGTCGGGAACCTCGCCCGCGCGTTGCTCCGCTACCGCGGCTTCCGGGATCAAGGGTTCGAGATCGTCGGCCTGTTCGACGCCGCCGCCGACAAGATTGACCACGAAGTGGAGGGCCTCCGCGTCTACCCGATGGAGGCTCTCAAGGAACAACTTGCCGTCCGCAAGGCCGAACTCGGCGTCATCACCGTGCCCGGGGAGGCGGCCCAAGTCGTCGCGGACGCGCTGGTGAAGGCCGGGGTGAAGGGCCTACTCAGTTTCGCCCCTGGTTTACTACGGGTACCGCCGCACGTCCGCGTGGTGACGGTGGACCTCGCGATTCAGTTCGAGCAACTCGCGTTCCTCGTCAACCACGGGTCGGCCGACGGGGTGTAACGAACGAAAGCCCAGGGACGGGCGTCCCTGGGCTTTCGCGATCTTGTAGCTCCCGCACGAAACTCACTTCACCTGCATCGCGGCGAGGCGGTCAAACGGGTAGACCTCGTTCCCCTTCATGCCCTTTTCGCCGACGTTCAGACGCAGCGCTTCCAACCGGTCCTGCTCCGCCAACATGCGCGGGTCGGTCGCGGAATCGAACTGCCCCACGCAAACGAGGCTGCCGTTGAGCGTGTGCAGGATGTACGACTCGAACGGCTTGACGTTCGGGAACTGCGGCGTCGGCTTCAGACTGCGAAGAAGTGTCGCCAAGTTCTGGGACAGCCGAGCGGTCTTATCCAGGTATTCGGGCTGCGAGTTGAACAGCCGCTTGATGCTGATGACGTTGTTCGCGTCCTTGTCCTTCATGTCCACCGGGGCGTAATACGCCTTCACCACGATCGTCCACGGCTTTTGAATCTTGAGCACGCTGAGCGGCTCCTGCTTGTTCAATTCAAGCACGTAGGGGTCAGACCCGGCTTCGCCGGTGAGCGTCTTCGGGGCGGCCGGGTTCGGGGCGACGAACGCGAGCTTGAACGGGTTCAGGAAGCCGCCGGTGAGCGTGGTCTGCTGCCCCTTCTCCGCGGCCCCGCCGATGAACCCGCGGTCCATCAGCCGCTTGTCGGCCGGCTCGGCCCACCGACGGACGATGTCCAACCCCTTGCGGGCGCTCTCCATGTCCTTCCAGCCGCCGACGAGCACCGCGTACTGTTCCTCGTACTTGATGCTCGGCACACGGTACTTCGGCCGCGTCTCCTGGAACTCGTAGCCCTTCTTGAAGGCTTCCTCACGCATCTGGTCGTTGAACTTCAGGAACATCTGCTCTTGCTCGGCCCGCTTTTTCTCGCGCTCGATGCGGACGCGGTCCTCTTCCTTCACCTTCTCCTCGTGGCCCCGCTCGAACAGGTAGGCCGGCGTCTTGTACGTCTCGCGAATTTCCTTGGCGAGTTGCTCGGCGAAGACCTTCGCGTTCTCGCCGTTGTAGCTCTTCACCACGAGCATCCACTGTCCGTGTTCCGGCTTCACGTACCACGGGTGGGTAGCCGCCGGCGGTTCGGCCGGCCGCGCCGTCGTCGCGGCGACTTGGTTGAACGACGGCGGGGCCGACGAGGTCGCGGGCGCGACCGGGGCCGACGGCGGGGTCAGGGTAATGGGGGCCGGGCCGGCGGGCGGCGCGGCGGGCGTGGGCTTGCGGTCCACGGCGAACTGCGCGCTCGCCCCCGCGGCCGTCGCGAGTGTCACCCCGATTGCGAACCATTGACGCATCACACATCCCCCGTGCGGGCCGAGTCGTTCCCCACACCGCCGCTAATACCCACGACCGGCGGCCGGCGGAAGGGTACTTTTTGCAAACTTGAATCGATCTGGAGTTTTTTCGCGATCGTGCCGATAAGCGGGGCGGGCGATTCCGTGCGCGAGGGTGGCAACATGTCCGATGTTGTGGTGACGACCGTCGATCTGGCGACCCTGCTCGAACAGTTGGCCGAGGGCCGCGAGAAACTGCGGGACGAGCGGGCCGCCGTGAAGCCGAAACTCGCCGAGGCGGACCGCCTGAACCGCGAAGCCCGCGACACCCGCCGGCGCGTGCGGAAGGCCGCCACCCGTTACCTCAAGCGCGTCCGCGTGCAGGCCGCCACCGAGGCAAAAGTCGTGCGAGCCGCGCGGGCCGAGTTGGGCCTTCAGCAAGAGGAACTCAACCGCGCTTTCGCCGACCTGACGGCCGAGCGCGGGCGGTTCGCCGAGGAGGGCACGCAGTTCCGCGGGCAACTTCAGCAGTCCTGGGAACTGCACGCCGCCCAGCAGCAGCAGTTCGCCGACGAGCGCCGCCAACGGGACGACGAACTCTCGAAGCTCTTCCAACTGCTGGAAACCCGCGAGCAAGAGGTGACGGCCCGCGAAGCGAAAATGAAACGTGACCGGCACGCGGCCGACACGGAACTGGCGAAGGTGAAAGCCGAAGCCATCGGCCTCGACCAGCGCGTGCTGAGCGCCCGATTGGTGCTCCAAGAACTCGAACAGCAGCGGGCCAAACAGGTCGTCGACCGCGTGACGGGAGCTGCCCTCGCGTCGGCCGGCCTGGTTTCACTCGCGTCGGCCGGCGACATTCCGCCGCGGCAACTGACGGCCCTGCAAGCGCGGGAAGAGGAATTGCACCGCGAGCACAAGGAACTCGCCGTCGCCCGCCGTGAGTTGGAAAAACTCGCCGAACACCTGACCGATCAGCGACAAGTGCTGGCCGAGCAGTTCAACGCCCTGGCCGCGGCCAAACAGTCGTGGCAGTCGGAAGAGGTTCGCACGGTCGACGAGTTGGAGAGTCTGGTGAAGGCCGTCGAGTTCCGCGAGGAGATGCAGGCCACCCGCGAGGCGGCGGCCGAGCGGACGGAAGACGACCGCCGCGAGCGGGAGCGGGAACTGTGGAAGTACCAGACGACCCTCGACCGCTGGCACGCCATGCTGACCGAGCGTGAGATGCAATTCCAGGCCGAACGGGCCCAGGCCGAGGTCGGGTTGGCCGTGCGGCGGGGTGTCGTCGCCGACCGCGAGGCGGGCCTCGACTTCGTCTGCCAGAAGTGGGACGACGAGCACGCCCGCACCCGTGAACAACTGCTGGAGACGATGGCCCACTACAAGGCCGAGCGGGAAGCATGTGTGGCCGCCGTCGCCGAGTGCGAGCGGACGAAGCGACAGACGCAGGAGCAAGCGGCGAAGCTGGCCGCGTGGCTGTTGGCGTCGGAACAGCAGTTACAGGAAGCGACCGGGCAACCGGACGGCGAGAAGGCCGCCCGCCGGATCCGGGTTCTCCGCAAGCGGTGGGAGTCGCGGTTCGGCCGCGTTCTCCGGCAGATCGACGGCCGCTTGAAGACGCTTGGTGCAGAATCGGCCGCCCTCGTCGCCCGCCACGGCGAACTGCAACGGATGGCCGCCGAGGTCACGGACCGTCAGCGGCAGCAACAGGCCGCCGCGCGCCGGCAGGAAAAGGCCCGCACGCAGGCCGAGAAGATGCCGTTGGATGAGCCGATGATTCTCTCGATCGCCGACGCCCGCCGCCAACGCGCCGAGGCCGAGGCGGCACGGCTGCGGCACACGGCGGAGGTCACGGCGGAAGCACTGCTGGACGCCGACGCGAAGAACAACATCATCCGCCTGAAGCCGGCGACCGGAGCGGCGTGACGACAAAAACGACGAACCCCGCTCGAACGAGCGGGGTTCGCGGAACAACAAACCCGCCCCGAGGGGCGGGTTTGCAATTGGTTACTTCTTCGGGGCTTCCACCGGCAACTTCACCGGGGCCGGCATCGCCTTCGGGGCTTCGGCCACCGGAGCCGCGGCTGCGGGGGCAGCGACCGCCGGGGCGGCGGTGGCACACGGGGCTTCGCACGCCGGGGCGGCCGTCGCACAGGCGTCGCACGAGGCCGCTTCCTTCGGGCAGCACAGGCGGCCGCTGAACAGCTTGCCGAACAGGTCGCGGATCGGCCGCTTCGTGGCACAGGCGTCGCTACCACAACCCGTGTTGCCGCAGGCGCTGTTCTTCAGGTGGTTGCCGAGCTGACCGGCAGCCACGCCGCCGCAGCCGTTATCACAGCCACCGCCGCAGGGGTCGTTGCAAACCGGCACCTTGCGGGTCACGGTCGTCGGGACCATTTCCGTCGTGGTGTACGGGACCTTCACGGTCGTCGTCACCGGGATTTGCTTCGTCAGCACGACCGGCACTTTCTTGCAGACGATCTCTTCCTTCATCTCCGTGATCTTCGTCGGGACGAGCTTCTTCGTCTCGACGGCCACCATCTTAGTCGTGGTGACGGGCACGATCTTCTCGACGGTCGAGGACACCATCCGCGTCGTCGTCACCGGCACGTGCTTGACGACTTCTTCGGCGACGGTCTTCTGCACTTGCACCGGCACCTTGCGGGTTTCGGTCACGCTGACGTTACGGGTCACGTTCGTGACCACGTCCTTGTTGACCTTCACGCCTTCCACGAACACGCGGCCGTTACCGCCGGTTTCGTAGGTCGCCGTGCCGTCGGCGATACCGCCGCAGGCGTCTTTGCCGAGGTGCTCGCCCTGGCTACCGCACGGCGTGCCCTTGGCGTTGGCGGCGTCCACGTAGGCCCCGTAGGCGATCCGCTTGTGCGTTTGCGGCACGAGGCGGGTTTCGGCCACGGTCACGTTGCGGGTGACGGTCGTCGGGACCTTCTCGGTCACGGTCCGCTTCACCTGCTTGGTGACGGTCGTCGGCACCGTCTCGGTCACGGTCCGCTTGACCATCACCGTCTCGGGCACTTGCTCTTGAACAGTGGTCCACTTCGTCACCTGACGGGTTTTCACTTCGTCGGGTTCGCGGACCACAGTCATGCCGCTGAGGCCAGGACCTCCACAACCGCCGCCGCAGCTACCGATGACGCCGCCGCTGGAAGCGGAGCCACCGAGGCTGGCGAGGCGGGCGCGGACCTTGTCGCCGAGCGTCGCACCGTCGCGGTTACCGCACAGGCGGGCGAGCAGGCCGCCCTTGCTGCCGCACGACGAAGCGCACGGGTCGCAAGGCGTCGCACACGGGTCGGCCTTGGCGCACGGGTCGCAACCGCCACCGGTGGCGCAGGGGTCGCCGCACGGGGAGCCGTTACCACAGCCGCCGCGGTTCGCCCCGTTGGCGCACGGGTCACAGGTCGGGACGAGCTTGCACGCGCCCTTCACCGTGTACGTTTCCGTGACGACCTGCGGGACCTTCTTGCAGACGGTCTTCGTCGTCGTCACCGGCTCGCACACGGTCCGGGTGACGCACTTGTTCACCGTCTCCGTGACGTTGTCGCACACCGTCCGGCAGACGTCCTTCATGACGGTCTCGGTGACCGGCTTGCAGACGTTGACGGTGCACTCCTTCATCGTCGTCTCGCACACCGGGCGGCAGACGAAGAAGCACTGCTTCGTGACCTTTTGCTCGCACACCGGCTTGCAGACGGTGAAGGTGCACTCCTTGTACTGCGTCTCGCACACTTTCTTGTAGACGGTGTACTTGCACTCCTTCATCACGGTTTCCGTGACGGGCTTGCAGACGTTCTCGGTGACGACCTTGTTCACCGTCTCGCAGACGGGCTTGTAGTTGACGCAGGTTTCTTCCTTCATGACCGTCGTGCAGACGGGCCGCTTGACGACCTCCTGCACCGTCTGGCAGCTCTTTTCCGTGACGGTCTTCATGACCGTCTGTTGCTCGGTGCGGTAGCAGGTCTTCGTGACCGGCTTCATGACCGTCTCGGTGACGGTCGTGTAGCCGGTGTGGAACCGCTTGCCGGCGGCGGAGTCGTGGACGACTTCGCACGTCGGCTGGCACCCGGAGGTACACGCCGAGTAGCTCGACTGAGCGGCCGGCGCGTTCGAACACCCGGGGGCGTACGTGGTACACCCGCCCAGCCCCGCGTGAGCGCTCGACCCGGTCCCGAAGACCGCGGTCGCCGCAAGAAAGGCCCAACGCATCCTCATGATGCTCCTCCTGAACGAGCCGCCACTGGGTCCGGTTCCCACCGTTCCCCGACCGATTCGCCTGAACCGGTCCCGGCGACGCCTCGTGTTTCCTTCGCGCGTTTGCGACGACGAGCGAATCCGCAAACCGCGAACATGCCCCACCGCTCGTCTGCAATGGGTATCGGAACGCCGGTCGTGCGGGAAGCAGGGGTGAGCGGCCGCCGGATCGTATTCGTTGCCCGCGGCGCTCGCGTCGCACGGCGTGTATCGAGAGTGAAGCCTGGTAGGATTGTGACGGATGAAATATCCGCCGAGGACGCGGCCCGCGCGCAAGTGTGCCCATCCGGCGAATACCGGCATCGGAATCGTGGGAAACGGCTGGATGTTTGGAGAAAATGTTCCGATTCTGCGGGCAGTATCGCCGAGAGTTACACCCCGTACCGCTTGAGAAGTAACCACTCCAACAGCCAGCCGAGCAGGTTCAACCCCGCATCGCGGACATCGTGGCCGGGGGCGAACTCACTGATCGAAACGCCGAGAACCTTGTCGCCCCAGACGGCTTGCAGAACTGCCAGCAGTTGTTGCGGTGTCATTCCGAAGGGCATCGGCTGGCAGACGGCCGGCAGGAACAGCGGGTCGACGGCGTCCACATCGAGGTCGATCCAGATGTTCGACGCAGTCGCGGCTTGCTCCGTCAGCGATTGCAGCACGCCGGCGAAGTCCGCGGCGATGCGCTCGGCCGGAAACACTTCCGCGAACGTCCGCCCGACGTACCGCGGCATCAGGAACTGATCGCGGCTGCCGACGTTCACCACTCGCGGCAGAGGCCGTTCCGCGTGCAGCAGGAAGTTGCCGTGCGACAATTCCGGCGTGCAGTCGTGCAGGTTGTAAATGTCCAGGTGCGCGTCGAACTGAATCACCAGCGTGTCCGGCGGCAGTTCCTCGTACACCGGCAGCACGCTCAGGTGGTTCCCGCCGAGCCACAACAGAAAGTCACCAGCCGCGAGTACCTTCTTCGCCGCTTGTCGCCCCGTTTCCCGCCACGCGGTGACGTCGGCCATCGTTTCGAAGGCGAAGTCTTTCACCTTCAACTTGTCCCGCAGCACCGCCGGCCGGGTCGCCCGCTTCTCGGCATCCGTGTCGGCCAACACCTCTCGAAGTACGTCGCCGAGCAATTCCGCGCCCGCCCCGGTGCCGGAATTGCCGAATGTATCGAAGGGGAAGACAACGGCGGTCGTTCGCATAACCGGCAAAGCCCTCAATCTCTACGGGGGAACTGGAGTCGCTCCCGGATCAAGATATGATGCACGGATCGGAACTCGCACCCCCGAGACGGCCACCATGCGTCGCGTCGGCGAAGTCTACATCGCGGAAACCGCCGTCGTCACGGCCGACGTGACGCTCGGCCGCGGCGTGAGCGTCTGGTTCGGCGTCGCCATCCGGGGCGACGTGGCCCCCATCACCGTCGGCGAGTTCACGAACATTCAGGACAACGCCGTGGTCCACTGCGACCACGGCTTCCCCAACGTCATCGAGCCGGAAGTCGTCGTCGGGCACTCGGCAGTGCTGCACGGGCTTCGCGTTGCGACCGGCACCCTCGTCGGCATTGGGGCGAAGTTGCTCGGCGGCACGGAGGTCGGCGAAGAGTGCCTCATCGCGGCCGGGGCGGTGCTGCCGCCGGGAATGCGCGTCCCGCCGCGGTCGGTCGTCATGGGCATGCCCGCGAAGGTGGTCCGCGCTGCGACCGCCGAGGAAATTGGCCGCACGAAAGCGATCAACCTGCGATACCGCGAACTCGCCCGCCGCTACGCGGACGGCGAAATCGCGTGGCCATACGGCCGGGGGACAAGTCCCACATGAACCCATCTCTCAACGACGATAAGCCGGCCCTCGACGACGAGGAATCGATCTTCGGCGGCGGCGAAAATCTGGAAGACATCACCAGCATCTTCACCGAGGCCCTCCCGTCCGACGCGCCGGCCCCCACGGAAGTGCAGGGCGAAGACGACGCCATCGACCCGCAAATCCTGAAGCGGCGGGCCGACATCGACGGGAAGCAAGCCCGCGTGGCCGGGTTGCTCGAAGAGATGGGCTGCGAGGGCGTGGTGCTGCTGATGCCGGCCCACGTCACGTGGTTCACCGGCGGGATGAACGTCCGCGGTCTGATCGCCGACGGCGAGCGGCCCGGCGTTTACACCAACGGCCGGCAGCGGTGGCTGCTCGCGAGCAACATCGACGCGCAGCGCCTCTTCGACGAGGAACTCGACGGCCTCGGCTTCCAACTGAAGGAGTGGCAGTGGAGCGTCGGCCGGCCGGTGCTCCTCGGCGAGTTGGTGGCCGGGAAGAAGTTCGCCACGGACCGGCCGTTCCCGAGCATGCCGCTGATTAACGACCGCCTCCGCCCGGAAATCCGACCGCTGACGGAGTTCGAACAAGGGCTGTACCTGGAACTCGGCCGGGCGGTCGCGCACGCGGTCGAGGCGACGGCCCGAAACGTCGAGCGCGGCGAGACCGAACAAGAGATTGCCGGCCACCTCGCCCACCGCCTGTACCGGCACGGCATTGAGGCGACGACGATCAGCGTGGCCGCCGACGGGCGAGCGCAGAAGGTCCGCCGGGCGGGATTCACGGAGGCGGCCGTGGAATCGACGTGCGTCTTGCAAGCGACCGGCTACCGCGACGGCCTGTACGCCACCGTCAGCCGGACGATCTGTTTCGGGCCGCCGGCCGATGCGTTCCGCACCGAGTACGAATTGGCCGCGAAGATGGCCGCCGTCTACCGGGCGATGAGCGTCCCCGACGGGTCGGTCGGCGTGGCCGCCGAGATGGCCCGCAAACTGGTGGCGAACAGCCCGCACGAGTACGAGTGGCGGCACTCGCAGCCCGGCTACGGGGCAGGCCGGTTCGTAGTGGAAGAGTTGCGGAAGGCCGGCCAGGACGAGAAATTCGGCCTCGGTTGGCCGCTGGTCTGGCAGGCGAAGATCGGCTCGGCAGCGGTCGTGGACACGGTGATCGTGGACCAGTACGCCGCCCTGCCGGTGACGCCGCCGGAGGGCTGGCCGTTCAAGCGGATCAAGCTCCGCGAGCGGGTCTTCGACGTACCCGATTTGCTCGTTCGGCTAGAAGAATGAAGGGTCACGCGGTGAAGGGGTGAGAAAAACTCTTCGGTCTTGTCACCCCTTCATCCTCACTTGATCGGCAACTCGTACACGATCGCGCCGAGCAGGTCGTTCTCCTTGACGCCGTGGCACTTCGCACACGCCTTCATCACGGCCGGCACGATGGTCGCCGTCCGCAGCACCGGCTTCCCGTCCGCTTCGCCGACTTCCTCGTAGGTCGACTTCCCGCCCTTGATCGCCTGGATGGCCTTCTTCTCGAACTCCGTTTTCGCGATGTTCGCGTCGCTCTTCGGGTCGCCGGTCGCGTCCACGAGGCGGGCGGTGTGGTAGCCCTTCTTCTTCATGGCGGCGAACACGTCGTTGGCCACGAAGATCGCCGGCTTCGCGGCCTGCTTGTCGCCGTAGTGCGCCGTGACGCTGACGACGGCCGTCTTGTACAGGTCGTCGAGCATCTGGACTTGCTCGCGGGTTCGCTCCAGAGCGGCCTTGTCCGGCTCCTTCTTGTCAGCCGCCGTCGTGTGAATGCCCAACACCGCGACCGCGAGAACCCCGGCCGCCCCGATTCGCAAATGCGTCTTCATACTGCACCCGTGGGGAGAAAAGTGACACGGTGCAGTCTACCCCGCCTAATTCGGATGTCAATATCCGATTTAGTTCTTTTCGGCGTGGCGCTCCCCGCGGACGCTCTCCTTAGCCCCATCGACGAGGCCGCGGACCAGTCCCTTTGCGGCATGGTGGGTCGTCTCCTCGGCGTTCTTCTTGATCCCCTCGCCGACGCCCTTGAGGTTAACCGCGTGCCGCACGGCGAGAACGTCGTCGTCGGTGTGCTCCTTCCCGTCCGGCCCGAGCGAGAGGACGGTCACGTCCTCGGCCACGCCGCCCTGACTGTACGCGACGCGGAGTGGCCGGCCCCACGGGTCGTCGTCCGGCAGCGTGTCGGTCGGCCAGCGGTCGTACACGCCGGTGTCGGTAGTCTGCCGGTCGAGCTTGTCGGCCCACACCGCCACGAGGCGACGGGCTTCTTTGCGTTGCGGGTCTTCCACGTCCTTCGGTAAGGCGGGGCGGAAGGCAAAACAGCCGATCACGGCGAGGACGGAACCGACCACGCCGATCCAGAATGAGGGACTTCGAGGGGGAGCGGTAGGAGTTGCTTCCGACATGGCGAACCTCCGTTCGGGGTCGCCTTGAGTGGACGACGGGCCGCCGGAAACTCGCCGTATTATTCTGAATCGGTGAGTGTGTGGGCACTCCGGTCGCGGCGGTCTTCGAGCCACGCCACGTCGCCGGAGTCGGCGAACCGCTTCTCGCCCACGTCGAGGATGGCCGCGTCCGGAACGACCTTCAGCGGCGTGTACCGCGGGTGGTGGCTGTCCTTGTACGGGTCGTTGCGGGCCGCGTTGTAGCAGCAGATCATGCTCCACCGCGGGTCGTCCGACGTGTTCTGATCGCTGCGGTGGAGCATGTTCGCGTGGAAGAACAGCGCGTCGCCGGGTTCCATTTCGACGTGAACGAGTTCCAACCGCTTCGCCAGTTCATCGACGCGCTCGCGGTCGGCCCCAGCTTGTTCGCCGGTGAGGACGTGGTTGATCCGCCCGGCGTGGTGCGACCCCTTCAACACTTGGAGGCAGCCGTTCGCCCGCGTGCACGGATCGACGGCAATGAACACGCTCGTCAGCAGCGGGAACAGCACGCCGTTCTGGTACCAGTAGCCGTAGTCCTGGTGCCACGCCCACGCGCCGCCGACCTTGGCGTCCTTGAGGATCATCTTCGAGTGGTAGTGGTACACCTCGCCGCCGAGGAGCTTCTCGCAACTCCGCACCATCCGCTCGCAGCGGGCGAACATGCCATACACACCGTCGCCGGGATGGTTCCACAGCGACAGCCGCACGACCCCGCCCTCGCCGTCGGCCCGACCGAACGAGCGTTTGTCGAGTTCGGCGTCCTCCTTCGCGCTGCGCTGGAGGAGCGAAATTTCCTCGCCGCTGAACAGCCCCCGCGCGAGGGCGTACCCGTCGGCGTGATACTGCTGAACCTGCGAATCGGTGAGAACGTGCGGCATGGCAGGACTCCACGGGGGCAGCGTTGATGTATCCGCAAGACCGATTGGGGGCGAGCCGACGGTCAGTCCACGGTGAACGGCAGGCTCTTGTCCATCTCCGCTCGCTCGGCCGGTGGCATGGCGTCCCGCAGTGCCCGCAGGGTGTACCCGCCCACGAGTTTCTTGTTCTCGATATACATCCAGTCCGAGATCTTCTTTACCTCAATCGACGCCTTGTCACCTATCTTCACAGTCTTGACGTGCTCAGGGTCGTTGTTGACGATGCCGTGAAACGTCGTCCCGTCGAGTGTGACGTTACTGAGCCACATGTGCTCGGTGTTCTTGCCATCGGCGAACGCCATCTTGACCGACAACCCCTTCTGGGTCGGCTTGGGTGCCTTAAGGACGGCGGTGAACTGCGAAACCGTGGTACGGGCTTTCTCGATGGCGGCCTTCATGCCGGGGTCGTCGTCCGCGACGTAACTCACCTTGTCTTCAACGGGCTTCTTGCCGCAACCGACAAGGGCGATCACGAGCGCGACACCAAGCAACTGTTTCATCGCAGACCTCTGGTGGGGATCGGCTCAGGCTAACTGCTACGGTGGCGGAAATCCAGATGAAGTCGATGGTGGGGCAAGGGAAAGATGGCATCTGGCTCGGAGGAAATGCATGAGCGCAGCGATAGCTGGTAGTTGTACTGTCGCCGTGGTTCTGATCGGCTGGGAGGCAACGACCACAATGCCGAGTTGCTGCGGCAACGCTCGTCGCGACTTGGCGGCGCAATGGAACCTAGCCTGGTTCGGACCGGCCCTGGTCGCAGGCACCGTGGCTACCTGGCGGGCAGCCAACAGTGGCGAACGGCAAGTGTGTCGGGTATGCGCCACCGTGGCGGCGGTTCTGTGGGTGGCCTGCACCGGGTTCGTGCGGAACTGGTGGTGAGAGTAAAGTCATGACGATGCCGAGCGAAGCAGCTCTCACTACGACTGCGTCAGCTTCGCCAAGTCCGGGATCACCAGCGTTAGCTCGTTCGTGTCGAAGACGCCGAGGACGCGGTCCTCGGTCAGTGTGATCGGCCGTCGCGAAGGGGCGTTCGGCAGCGGCAGCGGGAACATGCGGACGCCGGGGCCGGCGAGGAGGCCGACGGGTTCGCGGGTGGCGGTGCGAATCACGACCACGCGGCGGACCGACGGCGGCGGCATACGGAGGCCGCACCACGCGGCGAGGTCGATGACCGGCAGCGGCTTGCCGCGCCACTCGGTCACTTCGCGGACGTGTTCGGCCGCACCGGGGACCAGCGTGCCGGCCGGGGCTTCGATGATCTCCACCACGCAGCCGACCGGCAGGCCGAAGCCGACGACGCGGCCGCCGGGCAGTGGGTACTCACTTTGTCCGATGACGAGCAGGCGGTCGGAGACGAGCTTCCGCGATGACGTTCGAATCGCGGCCGGCGGGGGATTGTCGTCTTCGGCCGCGAAGAGATCGACTTGGCCCGCCAATCGGTCCGGGTCCAGGAGCAACAGCGGCCGGCCGTCAAGCATGAGCAGGCCGTCGAAGAACAGGCCGCGGCGGGCAACGCTTTTCGGCACGGCTCGCACGTCCGCGGCCGACAGGCGGGTGATCGGCGAGACGCGGTCGATCAAGAGGCCGTGCCGTTCGCCGGCGACTGCGGTGAGCACGACCTGCCCGGTCCGCAGGTTCGGCGAATGGTCGAGGTCGAGGCGCGACGCAAGGTTCAGCACCGGCCACTCGCCGGCACGGTTTGTGATGCGGCCGGCCAGGTCGGGGCGGTCGGGCCATGGGCGGACACGGTCGCCGCGCTCGATGCCGAGGACGCGGTCCATGTCGAGGCCGACGGTGACGGGGCCGACCGTGAGGCGGACGAGATTCGTGGTTTGCGTCGCGATCACGCGCGGGGTCCTCGGTTACGCCTTGCTGCGGGTCAGTTGGCGGATCACGTCGATCAGCGATTCGTCCTGGTACGGCTTCGTCACGTAGGCCGACGCGCCCAGGTCCATCGCCTTGCGGCGGTGCTTCTCGGTCGCCCGCGAGGTAATCATCACCACCGGCAGTTTCTTGAACGCGGCCTGATTGCGGAGGCTGCCGAGCAGTTCGTAGCCGTCCATCCGCGGCATCTCGATGTCCGACAGCACCACGTCCGGCAGGGCTTGTCCGCGTTGCAGAATCTCCAACGCTTCGGTGCCGTCCTTCGCGGCGATGGCCTTCCAGCCCTGTCGCTCGACGAGGTTCGTCAACACCCGGCGGACACTCGGCGAATCATCGACGAGCAGCACCGTGGTGGCACTGCGCGCCCGCGGGGCAGCGGCTCGTGGCATCAGTTGCGAGGTCGAGGCCGCGACTACGGCCGCGGACGCGCGAATCAGGTCCGGCGGGTTCAGAATCAGCACGACAGTGCCGTCGCCCAGCAGCGTCGCCCCGGAGACGGCCGGCACTCGCTTCAGGTGCGAGCCGAGGTTCTTGATGACGATTTCGCGGCCGCCGATGAGGTGTTCGACCACCAAGGCCAGCCGCTTTTCGCCGGCACGGATCAGCAGAACCGGCGGCCGTTTCACCGTGTCGTCGGCCGACTGTTTCAGGTTCAGCACGCGGCCGAGGTGGGCGACTGGGTACATCACGTCGCCGACTTTTAGCACCGGCTCGCGGCCGATCTGCTGAACTTCCGATTCGTCGAAGCGGAGAATCTGTTCGACTGCGTCGAGCGGGATCGCGAACGTCTGCTGGTTCGTCTGCACCATCAGCGCCCGCGTGATGGCCAGCGTCATCGGCAGGCGGATCGTGAACGTCGTGCCGCGGCCGGACTGCGAGGTGATCGTGACCGTGCCCTTCAAGGCTTCGACCTTCGATTTCACCACGTCGAGGCCGACGCCGCGGCCGGACAGTTCGCTGACGGCGGCCTTCGTGCTGAAGCCGGGGGCGAAGAGAAAGGCGTGAACGTCTTCGACGGGCATCGCGTCGACTTCCGCCGCGGACGCTAACCCGCGGGCGACGGCAGTGGCCCGCACGGCGTCGGCGTCGATGCCGCGGCCGTCGTCGGCGATCCGCAACACGACCTGACTGCCCTCGTGGACGGCCGACAGGCGGATCGTGCCAGAGTCGGGCTTGCCGAGTGCGCGGCGGACTTCCGGCGTCTCCAGCCCGTGATCAACGGCGTTCCGCAGCAGGTGCAACAGCGGGTCGGCCATCGCCTCCAGCACGGTCTTGTCCAGGCCGGTGCGTTCGCCTTCGAGAACCAGCGTGGCCTTCTTGCTGGTCTGTTCGGCGGCGTTGCGGACGGTGCGTTGCAGCTTCGCCGTGGTCGTGGACAGCGGGACCATCCGCAGCCGCATCAGCTTGTCTTCGAGTTCCGTCGAGAGCCGGCCCTGCCGCGTGAGGAAGCCGTCGAAGTCGCCGTGGACGTGGCCGAGTTCGGTGCCGAGGGTCTGGATGTCGTTGGTCGTCTCGGCCAACTCGCGGCTGATGAGGTGCAGTTCGGTGTAGCGGTCGAATTCGAGATCGTCGAAATCGTCGGGGCCGGCGGTGCCGAGTTTGCCGCCGAGGGCGGACGCCTCGAAGCCAGTTTCGAGCTTGGTCGAAGCGCGACGGAGGCGCGTCGTACTCGGCTCCATCTCGTTCAGTAGCCGCTGGAACTCGGCCATCCGCGACTCGAACGCCGTGCGGGCGATGAGCAGTTCGCTGACCAGCTTCGTGATGTCGTTCAGCTTCTCGATCGGCACGCGGACGTAAGTCTCGGCGGCCTGCGGGCGGTCCGGCGTGGCTTCGACTTTCTCCGTCGGCTCGTCGGCGATCACCTGCGGCAGCGGCGCTTCGACGACCGGCGCGGCCGGAACTTCGGGTGAAGCGGCAAGGGCGGCGTCGAGTTTCGCGTACAGCGGCGCGAAGTCGGGGGCACGGCCGTTGATCGTGTCTTCGATGGCGTCGGTGCTGCTCAGCAGCGCGTCAATTTCGCCCGGCGTGGCGACCCGCGTGCCCTCGAAGTAGAGGTCGAGCAGGTCTTCCATCCGGTGGGCGAGCTTCGTCACGTTGGCGAAGCCGACCATCGCGGCCGTGCCCTTCAGCGTGTGGGCGGCCCGGCGGACTTCCGCCCACTGGTCGCGGTCGGCGGGGTTCTTGCGCGTTGCCGGCAGCAACGTCGTCAGTGCCCGCAGGTGGTCGTCGGCTTCGAGTTTGAAGACTTCGAGCAGTTCCGGCGGAATGTCGGCGGCCGGTTCGGAAGGAACGTCGAGTTCCTTTGTGTCGCCAGCCGCGGCGGCGAAGAGGCCGAACGGCGGCGGGGCGAGGTCGCCGAGATCGGCGAGCGTGTCGTCGGCCCCCGGTTCGGTGTCTTCGTAGGGCGTCACCCACTCGTTGCCGCCGCCGATGGCGGCCCCGGTCGCGGCCGATTCCGCCGGCGGCAGGCCGCGGAGCGTTCGCAAACTCTGCACCGCTTCGGCGACGAGGGCTTCTTCTTCCAGGTTCTCGCCGAGGACGCCGTCGAGGTAGGCTTCGATACTCGCGAGGCCGCGTTCCAGGACCGGGAAGACGTGCGGCTCGGGCTTCAGCTTCCCTTGCACGAGTTCGTCGAGGGCTTCTTCGAAGTGGTACGCGATGTGGCTCAGCCCACGGAGGCCGACCATCGCCGCCGCACCTTTGATGGTGTGGACGCAGCGGTGGGCTTCCTCGGCGGCCGACAGATCGGCGGGGTTGTCGCGCACGGCGACCAGCCCATCCCGCACGGCCGGCAGGTAGCCGCTCGCTTCTTCGAGGAACCCGATCAGGATTTCGGGATCGACGGTTCGGCTCATTGTTTTGATTGGGTGAAGGGGTGAGCGGGTGAAGGGGTGACAAGAGTGGATCGTGGTGAACGGGTTTTATCACCCCTTCACCCGCTCACCCCTTCACCCAATCATGACTTCAGGCTTTGTTCCCGTAGCCGGCGGGGAGCTTGAACGCGGACACCGAGCCGCGGAGGTCGTCGGCGAGCTTCGCCAGCGAGTTCACGCTCTCGGCCGTCTGCTTCGTGCCCACGGCGGTCTGCCGGGTGATCTGGCTGATGTTGCCCATCGACCGGGCCAGCGCTTCCGACCCCTTCGCTTGCTGCTTCGAGGCTTGAGAAATCGACTGGATGAGTTCGGCCAGCTTCATCGACACGCCTTCGATCTCGTTGAGCGACTGACCGGCCTGGTTGGCGACCTTCGAGCCGCTGACGACTTCCTGAATGTTCTTTTCCATCGCGCTCACGGCTTCGTTCGTTTCGCCCTGAATCGCCTTCACCAGCGTGGCGATCTTCTTCGTCGCTTCCGTGGACCGCACGGCCAGCCGTTCGACTTCCTCGGCGACCACCGCGAACCCGCGACCGGCGTCCCCGGCGGCGGCGGCTTGAATCGAGGCGTTGAGGGCCAGGATGCTCGTGCGGTCGGCGATGTCGTCGATGAGTTGCACGATCTGGCCGATCTCCTGCGACGTTTCGCCGAGCCGCTTGATCCGCTTCGCCGTCTCCTGGGCCTGTTCGCGGATCTTGTTCATCCCCTCGATCGTGTTCCGCACGGCCATGTTCCCCTGCTTCGCCGTCGTGAGGGCTTGCTGGGCGACGGCCGTCGAGGTCACGGCGTTCTCGGACACTTGTTGAATGCTGCTGGCGATCGCGTCGATGGCGGCCGACGTGGTGACGATCTGTTCCGTCTGGTCTTCCGAGCCGTCCACGAGCGTCTCGGCCGACGAGTAAATCTGGTTCGCGGCCGTCGACACCTGAAGGGTCGCGTTCTGGACGTTCCCGATGATCTTCCGCAGTTGGTCGATCATGAAGTTGAAGCTGTCGGCGATGGCCCCGGTCACGTCGGCGGACACTTCGGCTTCCTTCGTCAGGTCGCCGTCGGCCACGCCGGACACTTCGTCGAGGAGTTTCATGATGCTCCGCTGAACCTCGTCCTGCGACTGCAAGAGCTTGGCCGTCTTGTCGAGCGTGCGGTTGAGGGCGGCGGCCGTGTCGCCGAGTTCGTCGTTCGTCAGCACCGCCGCCCGCGCGTGGAAGTTACCCGCTTCCACTTGCTGGAGGACGGCGTTCAGGCTCTCGACCTGCCGCGTGAGGCCGCGGGCCACGAGTACGAGCGCCAGCGAGCCGAGGGCCACCGACACGGCCACGGCGGCCGTCGCGGACTTCGACACGCCACCGGCGTCGGCGGGTTGCCCGGCCGTCAGGTACAGCAGTCCCACGATGGGGAGCAGGAACGGCACGGCGATCATGGCACACTTCAGCCACAGTCGCAGCCGCGGGGAACTCGTCGCAGGGGCCATCGGGCGTCCTCACTCGAATGCGGTCGGATTGCGTTCGCCGGCGCAGGTTCGCCCTCCGCCACGGCGTTCAACCTGGAACTTAGAACAGGATGTCGGAGATTGCGGAATTCGATTGACACGAACGGTCGAAAACTCGCCCGGGGTCGGAGTTGGCGGCTGAAATTCGTCACCCGGGCGCGAATTGAGAAGGCGAGAGAGGTGAAGTGTTTCGGGAAGTTTACACCGCGAGGCCGGCTCAGGTTGCCAGCCCCACGGTGCAACTTGCGGTTGGTTACTTCAGTACCGTCACCTTCGCGCCAGTCGCCTGAACGTGGTGGACGAGGTGCTTCGAGAGCACGCAGCGGAAGATCACGTCGTCGTCGCGGTACTCCTGGCGGTAAATCTCGGCGTGGGCGTTCAGGTAGGCGATCGCCTTGCCGTTGGACGTGGCGGCCACGATCTCCGCGTCCACGAAGTTTCGCGAGAGCATCTCGATGACCGTGTCCGTCAGGGTGTCGATCCCCTCACCGGTCAGACCGCTCACGGTCACGGCCTTCGGGTGGTGCTTCAACAACACGTCCAGGGTCGAGCGGTCCGTCACCTTGTCGACCTTGTTCAGCACGAGCAGGGTCGGGTTCTTGTCGCACTCCAGTTCCTTCAGCACCGCCGTCACGGCGAGGATTTGCTGTTCCGCCTGCGGGTTGCTCGCGTCCACGACGTGGAGCAAGAGTTTCGCCTGCCGGGCTTCTTCGAGCGTGGCCTTGAAGCTCGCGACGAGGTGGTGGGGCAGTTCGCGGATGAACCCGACCGTGTCGGACAGCAGCACCTTGCCGAAGTCCTTGACGTGCCACTGCCGCGTGCGCGTGTCGAGCGTCGAGAACATCTGGTTCTTCACCAGCACCTCGGCCTTCGTCAGCGTGTTCATCAACTGCGACTTGCCGGCGTTCGTGTAGCCGACGAGCGACACCGTGAATTCCTCGCGGCGGCTTTTGACCTCCCGCTCCTTGCGGCCCTGCACCTCGGCGATCTTCTCTTTCAGGTCGCCGATGCGCTTGCCGGCGAGCCGGCGGTCTTCTTCGAGCTGCGTTTCGCCGGGACCGCGGAGGCCGATGCCCCCGCCCTTCTGCCGCGACAAGTGCGTCCACATATTCTTCAGCCGCGGCAGCGAGTATTCGAGTTGCGCCAACTCAACTTGCAGCCGCGATTCGAGCGTCTGCGCCCGCGTGGCGAAGATGTCCAGGATGAGTTCGCTGCGATCGAGTACCTTGACGCCGAGGGCTTTTTCGAGGTTGCGGCCCTGAGCCGGGTACAGGTCGTTGTCGAACACGACCACGTCGGCGTCGGACGCTTCCACGAGTTCCTTCAACTCGTTGACCTTGCCAGAGCCGATGTACGTGGCGAGGTGAATCTCCTGCCGCTTCTGCGTCAGTTCCGCGACGACCTTCGCCCCGGCGGCTTCCGTCAGGCCACGGATTTCGTCGCACGGGTCGGTTTCGAGAACCCACGGCCGGCCGGGCAGGGCGACCGAGACGAGAACCGCCTTCTCGGCCTCGACCGAGAACTCCGTGCGGTGGCCGGTTTCAAATCCTTTAGCGATGGCAGTCATCCTCATGGCGGGAACAGGGGGTTGAAGAATTGTACGCCACCGGGGCGGGACAGGGACAGCCGGAAATGCCGGCGGGTTCGGAGGCGTTACCTCACACGCATTCCAGGACCGAGGGCAGTGCTGGACGCGCCCTCTCGCCGAAGAACGAAAAAAAGCCCGGCCGAGTTCGGCCGGGCTTCGAGTTGTTGCTGATCCGGTCGCTTACTGGCCGGCCCCCGGGAGGAGGCTGACCTTCGGCAGTTGGATGTCGTGGGCGGCCCCGCTGAAGATCGGGTTCACCGACACCTTCACGCTCTTGCGGTCAGCCGTCACGTCGGCGACGGCCCGCATCGACGGGGCACTGGAGGTTACACCGGCCAACCGAGTTTCAAGCGGTTGGACGACGACCGGCAGGTTCGACTTCGTCTGGCCGAGCATCGCGGCGTTCGCCCCGACACCGCCGGCCGAGGTCCCACCGCCGAAGCCCTTGTGGGTCGTCGTGGCCGCGGCCGTCGTTTCCTGACGAGCTTCTGGGGCGTCGTCGGTCGGCAGCACGGCCAGGTCGGTCCGCGTGCCGTCGGCGAGGCTGATCTCCACACCCTTCGGATCGTTCAGGTCGACGGTGAAGAAGTCGTGCGACTCCTTCTCCGTCCCCTGGTGTTTGGTGACGAACACCTGCACCGTGTTGCCGATCGTGCGGCCCAGAGCCCGCTTGACGTTGATCTTGTACGTGCCGTTCAGGGCCATCGCGGCGGTGTACGTCTCCGAGCGGTTGTCCCGTTCTTCGAGGATGTCACACTTCATGACGCCCCCGCCGACCGTCCGCTTGTGCGTCGGGCTGGCGGTCGAACCGGACGGTTCCGTCACGTACAGGTCGAGGTCGGCTTCGCCTTGCCACCGCAGGGCGATGACGAGATCGCGTTTCTTCTCCTGGTCGAGCAGTTTCTGGAAGCGCTCGACTTGCTCACCCTGGCCAGCCTTCTGGAACTTATCGACCAGTGTTGCGAGGCGGACCTTCGTCTCGGTGTGGTAATCCTGGCCGTCGTTGTTCCAGTCGCGGCCGAGCAGGTTGGCGGTCGCCCAGTGGATGGTGTCCGACTGAACGTCGCTCGCCTTGCCGGCGTAGACCAGGGCGTTCGCGTACGCCGCCGGGAGGTTCGGCTCAAGGCCAGCCGCCTTCTTGCAGTACGCCATCGCCTGGGCCGCCTGCCCGTTGTCGTTGGCCACTTGTGCGGCCTTCAGGTACCCCTTCGCTTCCGCCGGTTCGAAGTCCACCGTGGACATCGCGACCCGCTGGATGTCGGCCGGCGAGGCCTTGCTTTCCTTGAGGGCCATGCCGAGGGCGTCGTAGGCCCACTGGTCGGTCGTCAGGCCGCTGCGGATGCCGGTCTTGATCACCTCGGCCACGTGGTCGGGCTTCTCGACTTCCATGAGGAAGTCGGCACAGGCGACGACGAGCCCGGGGTCGGTCACGTTGGACTTATCCAGGGCTTGCTGCCACATGCGGGTCGGGTTGTTCTTGTCGATGCCGGCGAGCATTTCGCGGACGTCGGCGTTCATGTTCTTCAGGCGATCGTCCTTGCCAGGACCACCCACGGCAACGGCGTTCTTATCGCGGGCCGGGTTGCCGGGGCCGCCGGCGGCGTTCGCGCCTTCCGGCTTCTTGTACTTCACGCTCGCACCGGGGTGGTACTTGCCGTTCGCCCGCACGATGAGTGCCCGTGCCGGCGGATAGTAGGCGAGCGAGTTCAGGTACTTCTGTTCGACGATGTCGGCTTCCTCGTCGTCTTGCTGACCGCCGCGGGGGGTGCTAACGCGGAACTGGCTGTTCAGCTTCGACCACTCGCCCTTGGCCACGACTTCGGTGATGAGGGTGGAAATCAGCTGGTAGTTAACCAGCGAGTTCCCCTGGATACCGAACTGACCACCGAGGTTACCGAACTGGCCGACTTGGCCGCCACCGACCCCTGCGAGACCACCGCCGGCCCCGAGGTTGTTCGCCGCCCCACCGCCGAGCAACCCGCCGCCGCCGGCCATACCGCCGGCGAAGCCTTGCCCGCCGCCGAGGCCACCACCGCCGAGGCCGCCGAGGCCACCACCGCCGAGACCGCCGAGGCCGCCGAGACCTGCACCGCCGAAGCCGCCGAGGCCGATGCCGCCGATAGCCCCGAACCCGCCGGCGAAGGTCGCCTGTCCGAACAGTTGCACGTTCTGCGTCTGGACGTTTTGGTTCTGGTTCAGCGACGCCTGGTTCACCGACGACGGAATCTGGTACACCAGCTCACCGATGTCGAAAGCCTGGACGACCTTCTCCGTGAAGCGGCGTTCGTAGGTCGTGATCTCGATGTACTCGGGCCGGACGATGTAGAACGCCCCGATGCTCTGCAACGCGATGTCGAGGAACGCCCCGACGGTCAGGCCGTAGAACTTCTGTTTCAGCGGGAACTTCTTGTCGAGGATCGCCCCTTCCGACTGCTCCGTCTTGAAGGCGTCTTCCAGGATCACGAACTTCAGGTCGTGGTCCTTCTCGAGTTGCGCGATCACGTCCTTGAGGGCGAGGCCGTCGAGTTCGTTCTCGATCTTGATCTTCTGGGCGGTCGGGCCTTCGAGGACCGACTTGATCCGCCGCATGCTCGCCGGCACGTCGGCCCCGATGCTGGCCGACTTGTACTTTTCGCGGTCGGCCGTCAGTTCCCGCCACACGGCCGCCGGCGGGAAGTGGACCGGCGGTTCGTCCGGGTACGGGATGAACGACTTCTCGACCTGCATCATGGTGAGCAGGTAGCGGTCTTCGCGGATGCGGACCAGTTCGCGGTACTCGCGGAGGTTCGTGGCCGCCTGGCCGATCAGGTAACTGGCCGTCGCTTCCGGCGGCACGACTTGGCCGCGGTTGATGCGCTCTTGCACCAGCACCTGGGCTTCTTGCTGGGCCAGTTCGAAGCGGGCCTGGTTCATGAGTTGGCGGAACGAGTCGATCCGGGCGACCGTCTGCCGCTCCTCGGCCTGTTGCCGTTCGAACTCGTTGATCCGCAGCTTCGTCCGGGCGACCCGTTCGCGATCTTCGGCGATCTGCCGCTTGATGGCCGCCCCCTGCGTGGAGACGGTCTGCATCATCGACTCGATGTCGCCGGAAAGCCGCTGCCGGAAGCTGTCGCTGAGTTGAGCGTTCGACAGGATCGTGTCGCGCTGCCGCTTCAGGTCTTCGTAAGCAGCGTCCGGGTCGGTCTTGAACAACTGCCGCGACCGGCGGATCGTTTCGTCCACGAGCACGCGGTACTGCTGTTCGAGGATCGCCCGCTCGGCTTCAGCTTGTTGCAAACCGCCACCCGCGGGCGGCGGCACGTCCCCGCCCGCACCGGCCGGCGGAGGCGGTTCGGCCTGGGCGAGGATCGCGAGCTTCTCACGCGCCACCTTCTCCGACTGTTTGAGGTTGTCGCTGAGTTGGGCCTTCATCTTCGCCCGCGTCAGGTCGCCCTTGCGGAGCTTGTCGATGACCTTCAGACCTTGCTCGACTTCCAGGTTCGCCGGGTCGATCTTCGCGGCCGCCTGGTACAACTTCTCGGCGTGCTCGATCTTGTCGCTGTTGATGGCGAAGACCGCTTGCGACAGGAACTCTTCGCGGAACAGACGGAACTGCTGCGCGCCCAACGCGAGGGCACGGTCGGCCGAGAGGATCGCCGGGGCGTCCTTGCTCGGTGCGTCCCGCCACTGTTGAACGATCGCGTGCAGGAAGTAGTTGTCGTTCTCGGAAACGGGCAACCGTTCCGCGAGGTCGACCTTCACCACTTGCCCGTCAACGACACCTTCCACCTTCGCGGTGACGGACGGCGCGTCGGCCTTCAGCGAACCGACGACGAGCGTCGCCCGGTCGGCCCGCAGCGGCGGGAGGCGGGTCGGGTAGCTCTCGGCGACTTCGGCCCCGTACTCGACCTTCGTCGGCTTCAGCACCGGCACGGCGAAGCTGGCGAAGACCTTCGCGGAGAAGTCGGCCTGACCGCGTTCGCCGGAGGTGTCTTCCGTCAGGCGGATGACCGCCCCGCCGGTGAGCGTCGCGAGGCCGTGGAGGTTTTGCGAATTGATCTTCAGGCCGAGCGGCACGGCGTAGAATGCGATGTTGGCCTGATCGAGTTTGCCCCCGAGTTCGACGCGGGCCGCTTCGCTGATCGTTTCAGTACTCGCGGCACTTTCGCCGTCGCCGAGGAAGAGAATGACCTGCTGCCGGGCCGGGTTCGAGTCGAACGCCTTCGCGGCTTTTTCGAGGCCCGCCTTCAGGTCCGTGGCCCCAGCGGCGAACTCCGTCTCGGAGAGTTGGGCCGCCGCACCGACGACCACGTCCGACTTCGCGGCCTTGAACCCCTCGGTGAGGGACCGGGTGGCCTTCGCGTCGTCAAGGTTGACCGTCCACACGTCGATGCGGTCGTTCGCCCCGGCGGCCTTCGTGATCGCGTCGATGATCTGGCGGGCACGCTTCAGCGGCGAACCGGCCTGGCTGGCGGACGTGTCCACCATGACGAGAATGTCGCGGTCCTTGTCAACCGACTTCGCGAGGGTCGGCTTCATCTGCCACGCGAAGACCGTCTTGCCGCCCCGCTCCTTGTACGTAAGGGCAGGCTGGTTGGTGAACTTCGACTGGCTGAAGCTGTCCTTCTCGGGCGCCCCATCCGGCTTGGCTGTGGGAACCGCGTCCGTGCCGCCCCGCCCTTTCCCGGCGATCTCTCCGAAGACGGTTGTGCCGATTACCGCGCTCGCGGCCGCTGTGCCGAGAATGGCGGTCAGCAACCGGAGCCGTTTGACGATAGTCATTGCCCGGACGCTCCATGCTAAAGGGCCGAGGGAAACGGTAGTTCTCGCCCGGCCCGGACACGAGAAGACCTATTCAGAAATTGTAAGTGATCGCGACAGGGGTCCGCCATCGGAAATCGCACGGAAGTCGCCGGTCGCAGGGGATGGCCGCAGACCGGCCGGAAAAGCCCCCGCATCCGCGCGAGTCGCGCCATTTTGACCGGGCGAACCGGTTCCGGGCGTCCCGATCAGCGGAATCGGTGAAATCTACCCGCTTAACGGGTGAACGCGAATGTTGTTGGCGGGAATGTGTGCGGCCGCCAACCGGCCGGGACGTTTCAATCGCTCCATCGGTTTCGCTTGACTTGACCTGACCGCGAACTACGCTCCATGCGGAGAGTTTCCGTAGTGGCAGAACTTTCGGCCCGCTCACGCCCGCCGTTCCCCTGCGGTTGGTCCAATATTCGCCGCATCGGTTGATTCAATGCGGATTTAAGGAGTTCCCGCGGATGGCGAACCCGAATACGCCCCCCGACCCACCCCCGTCGATTTCCGCGGCCGAGTTGCGCCGCCGCCTGTTGTCGTCAACCCCGCCGCCCCCGAACGGGGCGACCGGAACGGTCGAACTGGACCTGGACGGCGAAAAGCCGAGTGGCCACGTTTCGACCGAAGAAATGCTCCGCAAACTCCGGATGCCCGCCGGCGGGGCCACCGCCGCTGCGGCCCCAGCCGTCGCGGAAGCCCCGCCGACCGCGTTCCAGTCGAAGCTCGCCGCCATCGGCCGCCGGCCCGGGTCCGGGGTCAACACCCCGGCGTACACGCCCGGCTACGGGATGGACCCGAACGACACGCCGTCCGCCGAGATCGCGCGGCTGAAGACCGAGAACAAGGAGTTGAAGCAACTCCTCGGCGAGATGAAGCACCTGCTGCAAGAGGCCAGCGAGGCTGAGCAGGGCGTCACCAAGTTGAAGGACGAGCACGCGCAACAAATCGCCGACCAGGAGCAGCAGATCGCCGCCCTGACGGAGCAACTGCACTCGATCGAGGAGCAGATTGCCGCCGGCACCCTGGCCCACGCGGAACCCGTTACCGCCCCGAAAACCCGCACCGAGTTGGAAGACTGGACCGAGGAACTGGAGCAAGAAGCCTCGCGGTTGAACCAGGAGCGGAAGCGGCTGGAAGACGACCGCCGCCAGTTGCAGGAAGACGAAGAAGCCCTGGAAAAGCAAATGCGCGACATGGAAGTGTCGATGGCCCGGGAGCGGGCGCTGATGGCCCGCCAGGAAACGGAACTGAAGCGCCTGAGCGCTGAGATTCAGCACGAACTCGAAATCATGCAGCGCGGCGACGCCAGCCTCCGCGAGCAAATGCAGAAGTTCCAGCGTCGAGCACAAGAAGTCTTGCAGAAGCCCGGTCCGGGCGGCCCCGGCGCTCCGCCCTCCGGCCCGCAACCGTGGGGGCGACGGTAGTCTCCGCGAAGACAAGGCGAGCCGAGCACCGTAAGGTGCCGGGTGTCCACCCGCGACACCCGGCACCTTACGGTGCTCGGCTCGCCTTTTTCGTTCTAGAATTGGCGGTCCCAGAACCCGCCGCGGGGCGGCTGACCCGATCCCCCGCCCACTCTCATTTTCCCCGCTGACTCCGTCCGGCGTTCCTGGTATCATGCCGCCGTCTCCCGGTTCGCCCCTCAGGATGACTGCGCATGGGCACGACCTACACCGTCACGCGGACGATCAAGTGCTGGAAGCGGCACGAGTGCCTCGACTGCGGGTGCGAGTACCGCTACCAGTTCGAGCGGAAGATCAAGGGCCAGGGCAGTTCCGAGGCGGCCGCCCTGAAAGCCGCGAACAAGAACGTCGATAAGGCCGTCGGTACGGAAGTGGACGTCCGCCCGTGCCCGACGTGCGGCCGGGTTCAGCCCGACATGGTCGGCCAGGGGAAGGCCAACGGGCACTCGGGGATCGGCCTCCTCACGATCCCGCTCGCGGCCCTCGTGTACACCCTCGGGGCCACCTACGTTCTCGGCGGCAACCTCGCGTCGATCATCCTGGCAGCGATCCTCACCGGCGTCGCCCTCATCAACCTGATGATCGCCCGCGGCAACCCGAACCGTGACCGGGACGCCAACGTCGCCGAGGCCGAGAAACTCCTCGACGCCGGCACGGTGGAGACGGTCGCCAAAGGGGACGATACGAAGGTCGAACCGGCCCCCGCCCCGATGGGTCTGCCCCACTGGCTGGGCATCGGCTTCGGCCTGCTCGCCGTGCTCGTCGCCCTCGCCCCGATGATTTACCAGACGATCAACAACCTCCCGTTCAACGTCGACACGAAGCCGGACGTGGTCTCGCCCGGCAACGAGGTGAAGGTTTACTTCCCCGACAGCATCGACTGCGTGAAAAGCTACTGGCGGGGCAGTGCCGTTGCCGCGGTCCTGAACGCCAACGAACTCGGCGGCCCGGTCGGCCTGACGGCGTCATCGAATGACAGCCAGTGGAGCAACTCGATCTACGCCAAGAACAGCGAGAAGCACACGCACCCGTCGCTCTGGGCGAGGGTCCGCATCCCATCGGAGGCCCGCCTGACCGGCAAGACGCTCAAGGTGAAGGTCGTCATGGTCGTCCAGTACCCGTCGGTCAACGCCAGCGACAAGTTCGAGCCGCAGCAGACCACCATCGCGAAGGACTTTGCCGTCACGCTCGCCCCGATCGGGGCCGGCCAGGCGTATTCGAGGATCTGGAACGGCGGCGTGATCGTGGCCGGCCTTCTGGCCGCCGGGTCGTGCTTCTACCTGCGGTCGTTGAACAAACAGCTCCAGCGAACGGCCATCCCGCCCGTCATCGACCCGATCGAGGACGAAGACGAAGATCAGCCCGGCCGGCCGGACAATGAAGACGATGAGGACGACCGGCCGCGCCGCGGAAAGGACGACGACCGTCGCCGCGACCGCGACGAGGATTGACCGCCCGCCGCGGCCGGAAATGAGATAAGATCACCCCACACGCTTGCCCCGGCTCTCAGGTATCGACTGCCCGTGTCCACGCTCTACGCACTCCGGGTCCGCTGCCTGAAGCGGCACACCTGCACCGGGTGCGGGTGCGTCTACCGCGTGCGCCAGGAACTGACCGTCACCGAGAAGGCCCGTTCCGAAGAGTCGGCCGCGAAGACGGCCACGAAGCGAATCAACCAGCAACTCGTCACCGAGCCGAACGCCGTCGCCTGCCCCGACTGTGGGCAGTTCCAGCCCGATCTCGTCGGCCACCGCCAGGCGAACCTTCACGGCCTCGTCACCATCCTCAGCGTGGCCGCCGTAATGACAATTGCGTTCGCGGCCGCAATCCTCGGGCTGAGCGGCGGTCTGACCGCTGCCCTGTTGGCCGGGGCGTGCATCGTGACGGCGGTCGCCCACGTCTTCGGCGGCACGCGGAACCCGAACGCCAACCCCGCCGCCAACCGCACCGCGTCCCGACAGATGGAAGACGGCGGCGACCTGGACGTGACCCACAGCGGCGACCGCGAACAAGTTCGCCCGCCGGTCGGCCCGTTCACCCGCTGGCACACGGTCGGCATCGTCGGCGTCCTCATCGCGGCCGGCGTCCTGCTCGTGCCGGGCGTCGTGAAGGACCGCCCCACCGAGTCCGTCCACTTCCTCCGCGCCGGCCCCGGCGAGGAACTGCGGGTCGAGTTCGCCGACGCGATCGACGCCGTGAACGGCAACTGGCGCGGCACCGTCAAGGTGACAGTGCAGAACCCGCAGGACTTCCGCAACCAACCGCCGCTCGTGCCGGCCACGACCAACGACGCCCAGTGGACGACGTCGGCCGCCGTCCCGCCGGGCCGCAAGAAGCTTCACCCGCAACTCTGGGCGACGCTCACCATCCCGAACGAGGACCGCGTGACCGGCAAGACGCTCGACCTGAAGGTGGACCTGGAAGTGGTCTACCCCGAGTTGGACGGCAAGTTCGTCCGCGACCGCCGCGTGACGCTGTGGAAGGACCTCTCGGTGAAGGTGTCGAACGAGACGCTCTTCGGCCGCGTCTGGCAAATCCCCGTCCGGTGGGTCGGCATCTTCTTCGGCATCCTGACGCTGGCGTTCGCCGGTCTCTTTCTGACGGCCCTCGGCCACGGCTTGGCGAAGATGGCCGAGCCGACGAAGGCGGAGGTGGAGGAAGTCGCCGCCGCCCTCGCCGCCGCCCGCGACGAGCGACCGGTCCCAAGCGACCCCCGTGCCGCCGCCCGCGTGGCGCGCCGCACGCTGGAATCGCAGCCCGAGGAAGAAGAAACCTCCTCCGCGTAACACTCACCCCCTGGAGTTCCTCATGGTCCGTCTGGCTGTCCTGGCCTGCCTGCTCGCCCCGCTATCGCTGTCGGCCGCCGACCCGGTGAAGATCGGCACCCTCTCGGCCGAGCCGCCGAAGGAGTGGAAGGCCGAGAAGACGGCGAACCGCCTGCGGTCTCACCAGTTCAAGATTCCGTCGGGCGAGGAGGGCGTGCCGGACGCCGAACTGATCGTGTCGCCGCTGTCGAAGAAGGCCGAGGTGATGTTCCCCGGCTGGAAGGCTCAGTTCGCGCCGTCGGACGGCAAGACCCTCGAGGACGTGGCGAAGGAGTCGAAGGCCGAAGTCGGCGGCGCGACGCTGCACACGCTGGACGTTCACGGCACCTGGACGTTCAAGGAGCGTCCGTTCGACCCGAAGTCGAAGGAGGAAGTGAAGCCCGACTACCGCGCGATCTGGGTGATCGTCACTGAGAAGGACGAGGCCACATCCGTCCGCTTCAGCGGCCCAGAGAAGGTGATCGAGAAGCACAAGAAAGAGTTCGACGCCTTCTTGAAGGCGCTGAAGTGAGGAAACCTCAAAGCCCACCCGTCGCGACGGATGGGCTTTCGCCTGTTGAACTTGTCACCAGTGGCGGGAGGGTATCACGCTTGTTGAAGGGGATGGATCCCATGACCAGTTGTTCGACAATTGCTGTTCTGATGGTCGGCTTGTCCAACCTTTCGCCCCCGGACATTCTCCAGGCGAGGTTTTTCCAACTCAAACAATATTCGGCGGAGAAGGCGATTGTAAAACTCCGCCGCGAATTGGGAAACGACATCTCGATCGCATCAGATCGAGAATCGAATCGGATATTCTTGCGGGCTACTTCCGCGACATTTCAACAGGTCGAGACAATTCTCAATCGATTGGATGTTGCCCGGCCGAACTGCCTCCTTCAGTTTATTCGTCTCAAGCACGTCCCCGCCAGTCTGGCTTGCCAAACGACGGACTTCTTGCTTTTACTACTGGCGGTCATCGACGGCGACGATGACCCGATTTATCTAACGCCGGAAACGCGAAAAAATGCAGCCATCATGGCCGGTGGAACCTGGGACCGATGGCAGCAAGTCGCATTCTTCCTGCACTTGTTCGACCGAAATTTGTGGGGGCTTTACGGCAACGGTTGGGATTACATCACGAGATAGCGCTTCGGCACCTCGGCCCCGGCCACGTAGCTGAGCTTCGCGAGCTTGCACATCTGGTAGACGTTGATGCGGAAGTCCGGGCACGTGCTCACCAGGCAGTAGGCGTCCGTCGGCGTGAAGCCGTACTCGGTGATGAGCCAGTCCATCAGGTGGAACGTGGCCGTTTCCACCGCGACCTCCAACGGGCGGTCGGCGTGGACGGCGATCAGGGCGTCCGGCTTCTCGATCCGCAGGTACGGCATCCGCTTGCCCTTCAGCAGTTCGAGCCGCAGGCGGACGGTCGATTTCGTCTCGGCGGCGGTGCCGGTGAACTCGGTGTCGCCCTGGCTGGCGTGCACGTCGCCGAGGTAGAACAGGCCGCCGGGGTGCGACACCGGCAGGTAGATCTTGTTGCCGACGGCCATGTCGCGGGCGTCGAGGTTGCCGCCCCACGGGCCTTGCCCGTCGAGGCTGGTCACGACCTCGCGGTCCGGGCAAACACCGAGCGTGCCGACGAACGGCGTGATCGGCCAACGGATCTTGTCGTTGAAGTGCAGCGTGCCGTCGCGGGTGGTGCCGCTGGGACCGGGCGTGTGCCGAAAGATGCGCGTCGTGTAGTCGCTCGACAGCTCCGGCCACCGGGTCGATTCGCCGAGCGGGCCGCGCTTCGGGCCGACGGCGATCCACGAGTAATCATCGACGGTGATCTCTTCCAGGTGAACGACGATCGTGTCACCCTTCTCGGCTCCTTCGACGAACACCGGGCCGCCGATCGGGTTCACCAGCGGCGGCGAGCGGTCGAAGCCAGGCCGCTTCCCAGGGATGGCCTTGTCTGCCGGCGTGCGGAAGTAGCCGACGCTGGCGTCGAAGGTTTCGATCTCGAACGACTCGCCGGGCTGCACGCGGAGCAGCGGCTCGTCGCGCCAGTCGAAGGCGAACCGGGTGGCGAGGTCGCGGGGGATGCGTTGCATGTGGTCTCCAAACGGTTACTTCTTCACCGCTGCGTCGATCGCCTTCCGCCACTCGCGGTACGACTTCGCCGTCTCAGCGGCCGTCGTCTCGGGCTTTAGCTTCGACACGTCGACGTCCGCGTAGAGCGTCTTGTGCAGGGCCGCGTCGAAGTTCGGGTTCGGCAAGTTCGTCTGGGCGTCCAAACTCTTGAGCCAAGTGTCGAAGAGTGTGCGGAGTTCCTGCGTTTGTTGCTTCCGCAACGCGGCCTGGTTGTTCGTCTCGCCGGGGTCGGCCGTGACGTTGTACAGTTCGTTCGAGCCGTCCTCGTAGTTCACGATCAGCTTGCGGTCGCCGCGCCGGACCGCGCCGCCCGGCCGACTGCCCTGGTTGGTGTAGTGCGGGACGTGCCAGAACAACGTTCGCTCGGCCGCCTTTTCGCCCTTCAACTGCGGCAGCAAACTCACGCCGTCGAGCGGGCCGTCGGGCGTAACGCCGCACACGGTCAGAAGTGTCGGCGTCCAGTCGGTGCTAATGGCCGCGTCGTTGCAGACGCTCCCTGGCTTCACAACGCCGGGCCAGCGGACGATCAGCGGCACGCGGATGCCGCCCTCGTACAGGAAGCCCTTGCCGGCCCGGTACGGCGTGCTGTGCGTCGGCGGGTCGTCCTTCAGTTCCGGCACGTGCAGGCCGCCGTTGTCGGACGTAAACACCACGAGCGTCTTCTCGGTCAGTTTCAGTGCGTCGAGCTTCGCCAGCACCCGGCCGACGGAAGCATCCATCTCCTCGATCATGGCCGCGTAGGTCGGATTGAACGTCGCCTTATACTTCTCGACCAGTTCCGGCTTCGCGGCCAGCGGGATGTGCGGCGTGTGATGGGCCAGGTACAGGAAGAACGGCCTGTCGCGATTGGCCGTGAGAAACTCTTCGGCCTTCGCGGTGAGTTCTTCTTGCGCCTTCGCGGTGGGCGACTCCTTCGCGTCGAAGGCTACGTCGAAGCCCTGCTTGTCCGGCGTGAAGCCGAGGTGCCACTTGCCGACGGCGGCGGTCGCGTAGCCGGCGGCCTTCAGGTACTCGGCCAGCGTCTTCTCTTCCAGCGGCAGTTGCAGGCGAATCTTCGGGTGCAGCAATTTTTGCGACGGGGCATCCGCGCGGCCGGGCAGGAACGTCGTGAGGTGGAGGCGGGCCGGGTGCTTGCCCGTCAGGATGGCCGCCCGCGTCGGCGAACAGACCGGGCAAGCGGCGTAGGCAGTGGTGAACCGCACGCCGTCCTTCGCGAGCGTGTCGAGGTTCGGCGTGCGGTGTTCCGCGCGGCCGTAACAGGCGAGGTCGTTGATGCCGAGGTCGTCGGCCAGGATGAAGACGACGTTCGGCTTCTCGGCCGCGAACGCGGCGGGAACGAGCGTGAGAACGAACAGCGCGGAGAGCAAGCGTGCGAGCATGGCGGCGCGACGAGTGGTAGCGGGTAGTCGGGGTGAAGTTGGTTGTATGCCGGCGGTCGGGCGAAGGGAATTGTTGACCCGCCGCGAGCGATGTCCTACGATGGCCCTCCTCACGCTTCTCGGAGAAACCCCAGGATGACCGGCGTGCCCGCCAGCGCCCCTGCCCCCGTGTTCCGCTCGCGGTGGCTGTTGGAACGGCGGTGGGATTCGTCCCGGCCGCTGCCGATCCGCCCCATCGTGGCCCGCACCAAGCCGCCGTTTCCGACGACGCCGTTCGACTTCACCGCCGCCCTGCGCGTGCTGTGCGAAGACGTCATGGCCCGCTGCCCGACGTTCGCGACGCTCGACCCGAAGCGGATGCTGTTGACCTACGCCCCGTGCCGCAACCGCAGCCGATTCGGCGTGCAGGCCCGCGTCACGCCGATGCGGTTCCGTGCCGGTGCCCTCACCCGACGGATGCGCGGCGTCCTGTACGGCGTGCAGCGGTACTACGTGGACGGCCGGGAGATGCTGTACCTCGTCACGTTCTCGCTGCCGCGGTTCCTGGACCAGACGTTCGAAGACAAGTTGGTGACGGTGTTCCACGAACTGTACCACATCAGCCCGGCGTTCGACGGCGACCTCCGCCGACTACCGGGCCGGTACGAGGTCCACTCGCACTCGAAGCACGCCTACGACCAGCACATGCTCACGCTAGTGCGGGCCTACCTGACCGACCACCCGCGGCCGGAGGTGTACGAACCATTCCGCTTCCGCACGGCTGAGCTGCTGAACCGCCACGGCCGCATCACCGGCGTCGTCGTCCCGCGACCGAAGCTGGTGCCGCTGGCGTGGTGATTGGGCGGCTAACGCTTCCGCACCCACACCAGCCCGTCGATCACGTCCGTCCGGCCATCTTCCAGCTTGCCGGATTCGTCGATCACCAAGACGCCTCCCTCCACCAATCGCGGCCAGAAATACTCCCGCGCAGCCCCAGCGTCCGCGCCGGCAGCGACGTGGACGAACGAAAACCGTGGCGCGTCCCCGGACGTCGCTTCCGCGAACGGTCTGGCGTGGTAGACGACCCGGTAGCCGGCGAGAAACTCCCGCGCGTCGTCCTCGCCGTGCGGGCCGAAGCGGTGCAGTGTCTTCGCGGGGTCCGCGCCGGCAAGTACCTTCGCGAAGCCACTGCCGCCCCCGCCGACTTCGGCCAGGTCCCCGGGGAGGGCCGCCGCGTCGCGCACGGCGCGAGCGAGGGCCGCCAGTTGGCGTGCGGCGATGGGCGTGCGGCCATTACCGCGGGCTGCGACCGACCGGGCCAACCGGCCGGGGAGTTCGTCGATCTCCGGCAGGCGAACGTTCTCGCCCCAGCCGTGGATGTTCCCCACCCGCTCCCAGTGGCAGTTGTTGATCGGGCCGATTTCCAGAATCGTGGGAACCTTCAACCCCTCGGCCACGGCGAACGGGGCGCTCTGGTTGCCGACGTACAACTCACACCCTTGTACGACCTCCGCCAGTTGCAGGAGGTTCTCGGTGTAGGCGTAGCTGACCGGCCCGACGTTGCGGCAGAAGTCGGCGTGCTCGTCCGGCAGGCCGACGAAGACCGCCTCGCGACGGTATTTCTCGTACACCCGTTTCCACGGGAAGCGGGTGTTACGGTAGCGGGCCGAGCGGTGGAAGACGACGCGGGCCGTACGGTTCGGCCGGGCGAACAGCCACGGCTGTTCCCGCGGCGGGTGCGGCAGGCCGAACGCCTCGCACGCCATGTCGGTGAGGTTGAGGTAGTTCTTGTAGTGTTGCCGCCAGACGTCCAGGATGACCCCTTCGCCGGTCGGCGACCACCGCACCTTCGAGATGTACGGCTGGGCCTCGATCAGTGGGGCGATCAGGGCCGCCCGCGGTTCGCTCATGCCGTGTGACGTGCCACGCATGGGGTAGAGGACCAACTCTCCGCCGCCCTTCGCCCGGACGATCGGCAGGTGATAGATGGTGTCGCCGAAGTCCCCGCCGTGCGAGTAAATCATGCCGGCCCCCGAGTGAGCGGTGCGCAAGCCCTGCCGGCCCCCTTGCGGGGTACATCCTACCACACCGCCCGTCCCGCTCACCCGTCCAGCGGCGGCAGTACGTCCGGCTCGATCTGGTAGCCGTCGGCCAGCGCGTTCGTCGAATTGAACAACGCCGCCACGGCGAGCACTTCGCCGACGGCTTCGGCGTCGAAGCCGAGCTTGCGGAGGGCGGCGGTGTGCGAGTTCACGCAGTACGCACAGCCGTTCGTCGCGGAGACGGCCAGCGCGATTGCCTCGCGCATCAGCGGGTCCAACTTCGACGTGCGGCCGGCGGCTTCCGGGTGCATGATCGCCTTCAAGCGGGTCCACGTCAGTTCGAGATGGTCCGGGTTCGTCGCGAGGACGCGCCAGATGTTCGGCACGAAGTCGATCTTCTTCGTGGCCTTGATGTCGGCGTAGACCGCGACCACTTTGCCGACGGCGGATTCCTCACTGACCGGCGTGACGGTCGCGATTCGGGCGGGCTTCATTGTCAACTCCTCCGATGGCCGATTCTCGGGACAGGCTATTGAATAGCAGAATCGTCGTACCTGATTCCGGGTGGGTTCCACATGCCGCTGTCCCGACCGTTCGCGATCTACCACGAGCACCCGGACTGGTTCCGCCCGCTGTTCGCGGAACTCGACCGCCGCGGCATTCGCACCGCGAAGCTCGACCCGCGGTCGCACCGCTACGACCCGGCGGAGCACGAATGCCCGTACTCGCTCGTGTTCAACCGCATGAGTCCGTCGGCGTACCTCCGCGGCGGCGTGCAGGGGATGTTCTACACGCTCGGCTACCTCGCGCACCTCGACCGCATCGGCGTGCCCGTCGTCAACGGCCTGACCGCGTTCACCATCGAAACGTCGAAAGCCCGGCAACTTACGCTGCTGGAAGCGTTGAAGCTGCCGTACCCGAAGTCGCGCGTCATCAACCACGCGAGTCAGGCGGTCGAGGCGGCCGACGGGCTACGGTTCCCCGTCGTGGTGAAGGCCAACGTCGGCGGCAGCGGGGCCGGCATCGTGCGGTTCGACACGCGCGAAGACCTGGCACGGGCGGCGGCCGAGAACCGCCTCGACTTCGGCGTCGACCACACAGCCCTCGTGCAAGAGTTCACCCCGGCCCGCGGCGGGCACATCGTCCGCGTCGAGATGCTCGGCGGCAAGTTCCTCTACGCGATCAAGGTTTTCACGAACGGCGACAACTTCAACCTCTGCCCGGCCGACATCTGCCAGCGGAGTGACGGCGTCGAGTTGCAGCGCTCGGCGTGTGCGGTGGACGCGCCGAAGACCGGGCTGAAGGTCGAAGCGTACACGCCGCCGCAGGAGGTGATCGATGCCTGCGAAGAAATCGTTCACGCGGCCCAGATTGACGTGGGCGGCATCGAGTACATGATCGACGACCGCGACGGCCGCCTCGTGTACTACGACGTGAACGCCCTGTCGAACTTCGTGGCCGACGCGGTCAACGTCGTCGGCTTCGACCCGTTCGCGCGCCTCGTCGATTTCCTGGAGCGGAAGGCGAAGCTGCACTGGGAGCCGCATCTGCCGAAGCGGATCAAGCCTGTGCTAGACAGCATGGCCGACTGGGATGCGGCGATCTGACGAGCATTGGTTCCCCGGTCGCGTAAGAATTGGCGGCGTGGGAAGAAATCTTGACGTGGGTTGGGGCAAAATTGTTCCAGTCGTGGATATTATCTTTACAACCCGGACAATCGCACCTTAAACTCCATTCGGCTGATCGCCCTCGGCCCTCACGTCTCTCACTTTGACTGTTTGCCCGAGGTTCGCCCATGAGCACAGCCACCCGATTGCGGCTGCCGCGATCGCCTTTCTTTGATGCGGTGCGCAAGAGCGGGTTGTTGGCACCAGACGACCTGGTTGCTTTCATCACGCAGAACACCATCGACGACGCGACGTATCACAACCCGATCAAACTCGCCGCGCTTTTCGTCCGCAAGAAGCTGCTGACTAAATTCCAGGCGATGCACTTGCTCAAGGGCAAGACGCGCGGCTTCATCCTCGACCACTACAAGATTCTCAGCGGCATCCGCCAGGACCGCGTCGGCATGGTCTTCCTGGCCGAAGACCTCAACACCCGGCGGCAACTGACCCTGAAGGTACTGCCCACCGACCGCACGTCCGACAACACCATCCTGCGGGAGTTCGTCAAGGAAGTGCGGAACGCGGCCCGCGTCGACCACCCGAACGTCGCCCGCGTCCTCGACCTGTGCTACTGGAACGGTACACACTTCGTCGTCTCGGAATTCGTGGACGCCCCGACGCTCGACAAGATTCTGGAGAAGGGGCCGCTCGCCCCGGACGCGGCGGCGCAACTCGTCGCCCAAGTGGCCCTGGCCCTACGGGAAGTCCACCAACGGGGGCTGTTCCACCGCGACATCAAGCCGGCGAACATCGCCCTCCTGCCGGACGGCCGGGTGAAGTTGCTCGACCTCGGCCTGACGCACATGCTGGAGAACCCCTGGACGCACGTGACGAAGCGGATCAAGACGGCCGAGTACGCCGAGGAGATCGACCACGTCGCGCCGGAACAAGCCTGGGGCAACGAGCCGGACGCCCGCAGCGACGTCTACGGCCTCGGATCGACGTTCTTCACGCTCCTGACCGGCCGGTCGCCGTTCCCCGGCCTCGCCGCCGAGAAGATGGCCGAGCGGCAGGTGAAGGACGTGCCCGACCCGCGGCTGCTGAACCCGAACGTTCCCCAACAACTGAGCCAGATCGTGCAGAAGATGGGTGCCCGCGACCCGCAGAACCGCTACCCGTCAGCGATGGAATTGCTGGCCGCCCTGCAACCGTGGCTGCCGATCAGCGACTGGCTGACGATCGCCGCGAGCCTGCCGGCGGACAAGCCCACCGGCCCGCCGAAACGCCTCACCGACACGATGATCCCGGCGCTGAAGCCGCAGCGGTCGTGGTGGCGGAAACTGTGGCCGTGGTGAAGAAGATGAAGGGGTGACACAACGAAGGGGCGAGAAGACACGGTCTTCTCGCCCCTTTCGGCTTTCAGGTAGGTCGGCCAACTACCTTCCAGGCACGGGGCGGTTCATACCAAGGCAACGGCGAGCCGAGCGGCGTAAGCCGCCGGGTGAAGGACATTCGCCCGCGGCTTACGCCGCATCGCGGGACGAAAAGAAGGGGCGAGAGGCCCAGGCCCTCTCGCCCCTTCACGTGTCACCCCGTCATCTTCAATCACCCCACGTAGATGCCGTCCGCGATTGACGTGTAGCCGAACGGCTCGCTGTAGTATCCGGCACCCGGCTGGCCACCGGTCCAACTGGTGGTCGCCGCCGTGTAGACGCGGACCGCCGCCGGGAGGCGTTCGCCGCTGCCGACGATCAGATCGAGCTTGCCGTCCTTGTCCACGTCCCGCACCGCCGGCCGCACGCCGCCACGCTCGCCGGCGTCGAAAGCGAAGAAGTTCGCGAGCGGATTCGCCACCGCCGCCGTCGGGTTCGCCACAAGGGTTGCCCCGTCGAGGACCGTCACCCGCGGGCCGCCGCCGGGACCGCCGCCGAAGATCACCTCGGCTTTGCCGTCGCCGTTCAAGTCGCCGGCTGCGATGTAGATGCCGTTGCGGAGACCGGCGAGGTCGGGGCCGCTGAAGGCGAAGAAGTCGTTCACCAGTTTCTTCGGGCTGGTCGTCACGGTGCTGCCGTCGAAGATCGCCACGCGGGGACCGCCGCCGAAGCCGGCCCCGACGACGATGTCGGCCCGGCCGTCGCCGTTGATGTCCGCT
The DNA here is from genome assembly GCF_008254045.1 of Limnoglobus roseus. GTDB lineage: Bacteria > Planctomycetota > Planctomycetia > Gemmatales > Gemmataceae > Limnoglobus > Limnoglobus roseus. The sequence continues at coordinate 717,193 of NZ_CP042425.1, forward strand.
GCCGCCACGCGGGCCCCGCCGCGGAAGTTCGGGTCGTCGATGCCGAAGAAGTTCGCGATCGTTTTCGGCGCTCCGCTGGCATAGCTGAACACCATCACCCGGCCGCCGCCGCCCTGGTCGGGCGTGATAATCACATCCGCATGGCCGTCGCCGTCGACGTCGGCCGCGGCCACAAACAAGCCACCGGTGTACCCGGACTCGAAGGCCGAGAAGGTGCCGCCCACGTCCGCGCCGGTCTGCCCATCGATCACGCGGAGTTGCGAGCCGGACCCCGGCCCGGCGGCGAAGATCAGGTCGGGGTTGCCGTCGCCGGTCACGTCCGCGATGGCCGACCGGATCGCGGTCGTCGTGGCGCCGAACGGGTAGTACGCGGCCCCGACCGGGGCGAGTTGGTTCGACGCATTCATCCGGTACAACTGCACCGAGCCGTCCGGCTTGCTAATCGCGAGCAGGTCGCTGGTGATCGCGGTTTGCCCCGTCGGCAGTGCGGGCGGGACGGTCGGCGGCACAACCGGCGGCGAGGTCGAAACAACTGGCGGCGACGCCGGCACGATTGGGGCCGAGACGATCGGGGCCGTCGTGGTCGGCGGGCTGCTGGCCGTCGCATTGACCGTCCAACCGATGTCCTGAAGCACGGCGTAATCGAGGTTGGTGAAGCCGTACCGCTTGCCGGACACGAGGAACGGCTGGAGCGACGTTTCTTGACCCTGGTACTGCGTCCCCTGGGCGAAGTGGGCGTGGTCGCTCGACACGTGCGGGGCGACTCCGCCGTCGGCGGCCGTGGCGTTCGCCCCGGTGAACGTGTTCCCCGACACGAGGTTGAAGTATTGGGAGGCAGTGCCGAACCCGAGCAGGTGGCCGAGTTCGTGCGTCGCGACCGTGTGGAAGTCGGTCTGGCCGCGGGCCGGGGCGTCGGACGAGAAGTTCCAGTTTTGGTCGAGGTCGAACGCCAGCGACCCGCCCCAGAGGGAGAAGCCGGTGGTGCCGCGGGTCTGGACTTCCTTCAGCCAGTTCGAATCGCCGCCGGCCTTGTACCCGCCGAACCCGCCTTCACCCGCCTCCGCGCCGTCCAGGTGGTACGCCCCGGCGTAAACGACGATGGTATTGGCCGCGATCGTCGGGTTGGCGATTTCCGTCTGCACGCCGGACGACGGGTTGTTGAGCAGCAGGCTCCACGTGTTGCCGCCGGTCGGCGTGAGGGCGTCGAAGTTCGCGTCCAGTCGGGAGACAAGTTCAGCCCCGGCCTCTTCGAGCGCGGCTCGCTTGGCAGGATCGTTGAAAAAGCCACTGGTGTCCAACGAGTAGTCGAACTGGAGGTTCACCGCCGGGACGATCCGGCCGTCGAGGGATTCAAGATTCAAGATCGTCCGCGAGAGGCGATGCATATCGGGCCACAAGGTTGTATTTGCTCGGAGCGGTGTCCTACCGACCGGATCATTCCGTTACCCCGGTCGCGCGACCTCCCAGCCGTGGCAGGCCACGGGCGTTCGGCGCGTGAATTCGAACCGGGGAAATGCCCGCAACTGGCCTCGGGCCAGGGGGGAACGGACGGGTCAGCTTCAGGGGATCAAACGATGGCGGGTGAGGGGACCGCTTCGGGGGTGTTGAGAAGACCGGCAAACTTTGTGCGTTCTGCGTGAGCGCCGGGTCCAATCAACTCGTTCGATTGTAGCTTCAGTACCATCTAGCATGGTATTTCGCGATACGCCAGTTGTTGCGGCCGAACGGATGGGGAAAGGGTGTCGGAAATTCAGTTCGGGAAAAGCTTCGATTCATTTCCCTGCGGGTTGAGCCGTTCGCCGATTTTGGATCAGAATGCTTCTGCCCGGGCCGAAGGCCCTGCCCTGTCGGCGGAACAGTTAGCGCAAGGCCGCCACTCACCCCCAATTGCCCTGTGTGGTTGGGAGTTAAGGCGGGCCCGGCAAACTTTTCCGCGTACAAAATCGTCGAGATGGTGACAGGGCATGCCGGCCGGCGCAAACTGAGACTACCGCCGCCCGCGACAACCGGGCGGGCCGCACCGCCGAGGTTGTTATGCCCCTTGAGTCGTTCGCTCGTCTGTTCCGCACCGAGGCACCTTCCGTGGCACACAAAAAACCATCCAAGCTCCGAAGTTGGCTGAACGTCACGCCACTGGAAGACCGGACCGTTCCCGCGAGCCTGATCGACCGGAACGCGGCGCTCCTCGGGTCCGGCAACGCCGCGGCCACCGTGCTGGGCGTCAGCGATGACGGCCGGTACGCGATCTTCTCCTCATTTGCCACGGACTTGATCCAGGGCCAGATCGACACGCCGGGAACGAATGACCTCTTCTGGACCGACCTGTTGACGGGCGACATCAAGCTCGTGACGAACCTGCCGACGGTACAGGCCAACAATGCCACCCAGCCGACCAGCTACTTGTACGACGGCGTGACGACGTACAGCCGGTCGTTGACCGGGGTCGACTCGTTCAGCCAGGCCGTCATCAGTGGCGACGGGCAGTTCGTGGCGTTCAACTCCAAGATCGATGCCAGCCTCGTCGACCGCCTGTACGTGACCCAGTCTCAGTCGCCGACTTCGACCGACCTGACGCGGACGGTGGCCCCGGACCGCGGCAGTTCGACCTTTGACGTGTTCCGTTGGTCCCAGCAAACGGGCGTGACCAGCCTGGCCAGCCGCACGTACTTCAACCCCACCGGCACTCCGGGGGCGGCCACCTCAAACACGGGAAGTCTGACGAACCCGAACATGGCGTTCGGCCGGCGGACTGATTCGATCAACCCCGCCATCTCGACCGACGGGAGTCGCGTCTCGTTCGTTTCCTCTTACAACGCCCAGGACGCGCTGCCCCAACGGTTCATTGCGGCCGTCACCACGGCTGGCGTGCGGCGGTTCACCAACCAGGCCGAATTCCTGGTCTTCGACAACGGCGATACGAGCAACGACATCTTCGTCACGGACTTCACGGACATCGGCCAGGCCAATAACACCTTCGTCCCCACTCAGGAGAATTCGGGGAATTTCTACACGACCGTCATGTCGAAGGTATTCAGTGGTGACCTCACCGTGTTCGACGTTGACACGAACACTCGGCCGTCCACGACGACCACGTTTAACGTCTACCCGGGGTTCACAACGGCAGGAACCCTGGGCACGACGGAAATCAGTGTTGACCCGTTGGGCCGGTACCTCGGCGGGGACGGTCTGACGGCGACCTACGTGAGCGATCTCGACACGTCCCTACTCGGCAAACTGAGCGTGTCGAACGGGAACCCCAACCGCCGGACGTACGCGGCCTCGGATACCACGAACGTCTTTTGGACCCAGTTCGGTTCCACGATTGACCCGGCGAACGTCGTCCGATTGGTGACGACGGGGTCCGACACGAAAACGAGCGGCGGCGGGGCGACGCCAGTGACCTCGTCCGGCAGCGGCGGCGGGGTCGCCCAGAACGCCATCCTGGCCCGGAACGACTCGGCCGGTGTGGTGTTCCTCACCTCTGTGGGCGGCGCTGCGGGCAGCCAAATCGTGACCGGCTTCGGCGGCGACACCACGACCCAACAGTTGTACTACCGCCGCATGGGCGGCGAGATCGGCGACACGGCGGTTCTCATCACGGCGGTGTCGGGCACGACGGGGTCGCCGGGCAACGGGTCCCTCCCGATCAGCGTCGCGGCGACGGGGACGATCGACCCGAAGTCGTACCAGATCAGTGCGGACGGCAGCACGGCCGTCTTCGTCTCGACCTCGTCGAACCTGTTCCCGGCCGCCACGCTCAAGGACACGAACAACGCGACCGACGTCTTCATCAAGGACGTGGTCGCGGGGACGCTCACCGCCGCGAGCGTCCGGGCGACCGGCAAGCTCACCGGGGCATTGGCCGCGAACACCCCGTCCATCGGGCCGGACGGCCGGTACGTCACGTTCCAGAGTTTGGGGACGGACTACGCCGCAGGCACCACGACCGACACGAACCTCGCCACGGACATCTTCCTCCGCGACCGCACGGCGGGCACGACGGCGTATATCAGCACGATCGCGAACGGGTCCAGTACCGGGAACGGTGCCTCCACGGGCGCGTTCGTCGGGAACCAGGGGATCGCCGGCCGGATCGTGTTCACCAGTTCCGCGACCAACCTCGACGCCTCGTTCCCAATCACAAAGGGCAACACCGATGCCTACGCAACAAGCCTGCCCCTCGCGGGAACGGGCAGCACCGACCCCGTCCTGAAAGCGGCGCGGATCGGGGCGGTCAGCGGCGGCTCTCCCGCGGCGGCCGCCTACGTGACGTTCGGCTCGTCGAACCAACTCGTCATCGGCAGCCGGTTCAGCCCGTTCCCCGGCTTTACTGGTGAAATCCGTGTTGCAACGGCCGACGTGAACGGCGACGGCAACGCCCAACCCGACCTGATCGCGGCCTCCGGACCCGGCATTCCCGCACGGGTGGTCGTGATCGACGGGGCCACAGGCAAGACGATCTACAACCTCACCGTCTTCGAAGCCAGCTTCACCGGCGGCCTCAACGTGGCGGCGGCGGACCTGAACGCGGACGGGTTTGCCGACATCATCGTCGCGGCGGATGAGGGGGGCGGCCCCCGAGTGAAAATCATCAGCGGCAAGGATGCGTCCACCCTCGCCGACTTCTTTGTCTTCGAGCCGTCGTTCCGCGGCGGCGTTCGCCTGGCGACGGGGTTCATCGGGTCGATGGCCTCCACGGGAGTTGGGCAGGCGATCGACGACGGTGTCCCCGACATCATCGCCGGCGCAGGCATCGGTGGCGGGCCGCGGATCAGCGTCCTCGACGGGGCGTCGGCCGTGAAGGGGCAGGTCGCCCGGATCACCGACTTCTTCGCGTTCGAACTGTCCCTCCGGAACGGCGTGTACGTTTCGGCCGGCGACTTCAACAAGGACACGTTCGACGACATCGTCGCCGGCGGCGGGCCGGGCGGCGGGCCACGGGTCCAGGTCTTCGACGCGAAGAGTTCGGTCAACACGCCGAACACGCCGAGTACCCTGGCCAACTTCTTCGCGTTCAACGCGGACTCGCGGAACGGCGTGCGGGTCGCGGCGAAGAATATCGACGGGGACGCCGTCGCGGACCTCTTGGTCGGCGAAGGGGCGGGCAACGTCAGCCGCGTCCGCAGTTTCTCGGGCGGCAAGCTCGACTCGGCCAACCAGCCGACGCTCATCGACGACACGGTGCTGTTCGACGACTTCGCCAGCACCAACGGTGCGTGGGTGGGGTAAGTTGATCCCGCCACCGGAAATGCGAACGGCGGGCACTTCACGGTGCCCGCCGTTCGCATTTCGCACGGTTCGACTTACTTCTTCGCGTCCAGTTCCTTAACGAATGCCAGCACTTCCTTCGGGTGGTCCTTCGGCGTGACCTTCTCGTAGATCTTCGCGATCTTGCCGTCCTTGCCCACGACGAAGGTCAGTCGCTGCGCCGTCTTGCCCTTCGGGTTTTGGATGCCGAGTTCCTTGATGAGCTTCAGGTCGGTGTCGCACAGCAGCGGGTACGGGAGCATTTGCTCGGTCGTGAACTCACCGTTGAGCTTCGTGCCGTCGGCGCTCGCGCCGAGGACGACGACGTCCGCGGGGAAGTCCTTCGCCACGTCGCGGAAGCCGCACGATTCGACGGTGCACCCGGGCGTCTTGGCCTTCGGGTAGAAGAACACGACAACGACCTTGCCCTTCAGGTCCTTGACGCTGACCGTCTTGGCGTCTTTCTTCACCTTGTCGATCTGCGTGGCCTCCAGCGGCACGTCCGGGAACGGGTCGCCGACCTTCACCTTCAGGGTGGAATCGTCGGCCGACAGGGAACCGAGCGCGAGCGCGGACACGGCGAGGGCGAGGAACCAGCGCGACATTCGAGTCTCCAAGTTGGGAACTGAGCCCCGGATCGGGGCAGGGGTAGGCTGTCGCATTCTCAACCCCCGCGAACCCCGCGGCAAGGGGCCGGAAGGGGAAAATTCGAATCTCCCTGTTGACGGGCCTTTCGCGGTCAGGTAATCATGAGACATTCACTCGATTTTCTCCGACGCCGTCGGTAAGATCAATAAGACCGCACCGCCAGGCATCGGGTTTTCGTTCCGCACAAGGAGTCTTGGTATCCCACCGTTCGATCGCAACGCCGCTCCCCGCGGCCCCACCGGCCCGCGGATGAATGAACAAATCCGAATCAGTCCGATCCGCTTGATTGGCGCGGACGCCGAGCAGCACGGCATCGTCCCGACCTTGCAGGCCCTGGAAATGGCCCGCGAGGCCGGCATGGACCTCGTCGAGATCGTGCCCACCGAGCGGCCGCCGGTCTGCAAGATCATGGACTACGGCAAGCACAAGTACGCCCAGTCCAAGAAGGCCCACCAGAAGACGCACCAGCAGAAGCTCAAGGAACTCCGCGTCCGGCCGAAGACCGGGACGCACGACGTGGAAACGCGGCTGAACCAGGCCCGCGGGTTCCTCCAACACGGCGACAAGGTGCAACTCAAGGTCCAGTTCCGCGGCCGTGAGATGCAGCACATCGAGGAAGGCCGGCGGATCATCGACGGCATGGTCGAGGCGCTGCTGGAAGTCTGCAAGGTGGAATCCCCACCGCGGATGGAAGGCAAGCAGATGACGGCCCTGCTCGCCCCGAAGGGCACGGGTGCCGCCGCCAAGCCGCAGAAGAAGCCGGAGAAGAAGCCCGAACCGAAGCCGGCGATAAAGCCACCCGGCGAGGCCGGGGCGAAGCCACCAGAAGCCGCCACGAAGCCAACCGACGGCAAGCCACCGGAGGCGAAACCCGCCATGAAACCGGACGGGCCGGCGAAGCCGCCCGAAGCCACCGCGAAACCGCCAGAAGCGAAGCCGGCCGCCCCGAAACCGCCGGGCGGATAAAGGGATTGGACGCGCGACCGAACTTTTCCTAAGATACTCCGTCCCAAATGGGACGCGATCCAACACCCGGGGCGACCCGGGTGTTTTTCCGTTTCCCGTACCCGCAGTGCCGAGCGGTTCGGCGCTGCCCCAGTGCAAGAGGGTCCTGAAGCCAACGACGTTGTCGTTGCCCCTCTCCACGGAGAATTGACCATGGCCAAGAAGAACAAGACGAACAAGTCGGTCCTGAAGCGGATCAAGCGGACCGCAACCGGGAAGCTGAAGCACGGCATCTGCGGTAAGCGGCACTTGAACGCCCACTTTAACGCGAAGCAACGCCGCCAACTCCGCGGCACGGCGATCACCACCGGGGCGATCGTCAAGAAGTACCTCATCGCGATGGGCGAATACTAACCCCCGACTTGTTCCACCACCAAAACACATTCATCAAGGACATAAGCCATGGTTCGCGCGGGTAGCGGCAAGACCACCACACTCCGTCGGAAGCGGCACCGGAAGCTCTGCAAGGGCTTCCGCCTGAGCCGCCACAATCTTTACCGGCAATCGATCTCGACCCTGCTCCGGGCACGCGCCTACGCCTTCCGCGACCGCCGCGTGAAGAAGCGGGAGTTCCGCAGCCTGTGGATCATCCGCATCAGCGCTGCCTGCCGGATGCGCGGCCTGCGGTACAGCGAGTTCATCCACGGCCTGCAACTGGCCAACGTGATGCTCAACCGCAAGGCGCTGTCGGAAGTCGCCATCCACGACCCGGCCGCCTTCGACCAACTCGTCGAACTGGCGAAGAAGTCGATCAAGAAGTAAGCCAACGGCCGAAGTTCAAACGCAAGAGGGGCCGGGTTTCTCACGAGAAACCCGGCCCCTCTTGCGTTGATTTATCAAGAACGAAACACCGCCTTACCGGCCGCCCGGCCCGCCCGGGCCGTTTTTGCTGCGACTGTTCCCCTTCTTGTCGTCCTTCTTGCTGTCCTTTTCCTTGTTCGCGGCCGCCGCTTCGCCACGGCTTCCGCCGCCGAACAGACTGCTCAAGCCACCACTAGGCCTCTCAGCCTTCGGCTTCTCGGCCTTTTCGGCCTTCTCTGGTTTCTCGCTGCTGCCGTCTCCGCTGCTGCCGCCCCACGGGCTGCGCTGGTCGCCGCTGCTCCGGCGATCATCGGCGAGGCTGCGGTCGCCACGATCGCCGCCGCGGTCAGCGGAATCGCCACCAAACCCACCCCGTCCGCCGCGTTCGGGCTTCGGAGCCAAGGACGCCATCGTGAAGTTCGGATTCTTATACCGCAGGTATTCTTCCGCCGTCAGCAGGCCGTCGCTGTTCAGGTCCATGGCCATGAACTCTTCCGACTTCCGGCCGTCCCGCCGCCACTCGTAGAGACCGACCTGGCCGTCCTCGTCGGTGTCGAGTTGCTTGAACCAACTCGGCAGGTCCTTCGGAAGTTTGCCGAATCGGAGGACGATCGGCTTAGGGTCTTCCTGAGGAATTTGACCCCGCCCGTCGCCACCCCAATTGCCCCACCCGCCTTGTTGGTCCCGGCCGTCCCGCCCTTGCCCGTACGGGTCGGCATTTCGGCGAGACCCCGAATCGGCGGAATAGGCTTGGGCCTCGGCCGCGTCGATGAAACCATCGCGGTTGGCGTCGTACTGGTCGAAGACGAACTTGAGTCGATCGGTGCTCTGGGCTTCCTGAAGGCTAATCCGCCCGTCCCGGTCCATATCGTATCGCGATAACGAGCCTAACCCCGACTGGTCGCCACCAGGGCCGCCTCGCCCTCCGCGGTCGCCGCCTGGGAAGCCGCCGCCCCTCGGATCCGTGCTCGTCGCCATCGGCGAGCCCATTGGGCCACCGCCGCCGCCACCACGTTGGGCTCGCATCGCTTCCATCCGCTTGGTGGACGCATCGCGATACTGGTCGATGGTGATCGTGCCGCTGGTCGGCATCGGTTCACCGCCGAATCGCTGAGCCATCGCGTTCGATCGTTCGCGGGTGGCAGCGGGAATCAGAGAGTAGTCGAGGGTGTTGCCACTGCCGCCATAAGAAGCCTGGAGTTGGGCAAACTGCCCATCGGCGAAGGATGTCGCACCGCCGCCCTGACCACCGCCAAAGTTTCCACCTCGGCCGCCACGACCGCCACCGCCGTCCTGACCACCAAAACCGCCCGGCTGGCCGCCACCGAAGCCGCCCTGGCCGCCGCCGAAGCCGCCCGGACCGCCACGACCACCGCCAGCGTCTTGGCCGCCGAAACCGCCCGGTTGACCGCCGCCCTTGCCGCTGCTGTCGCGACCGCCCTTGCTACCCTTGCCGCCGCCCGGCCCACCGCCACCGCCGCCGGGGAACTGGCCCTGGGAGTCGTCGGGGTTCATGCTGAGTGCGAAGACGGCGAGGCCGATCGGGGCCATCAGTTTGAAAAGTTTGAGCAGCCGCATGGGCGGACCCTCGAGGCGGAATATCGTGCTGATATACTAGTCTCGCGCGGGCGGATGTGTCACGCCTCATTCTCCAACCTATCATCGACCGTTCATATTCTCATCACCTCGGGAGTTTTCGCGATGCCGTTGCCGTTCGAGATCGTGAATGCCGCCGTGCGGCGGGGGCCATTCCGGGCGGTCGTGTTCGACTTCGACGGCACCCTGTCGCTGGTCCGCGAGGGCTGGGCGTTCCTCATGGCCGAACTCGGCCGCGATCACCTGGCGGAACGACAATTGATCCGCGAACCGGAATCGGACCTGCTGACCTATCTCGAACGCGAAATGCTCCTCCTGAGCGGTAAGCCGAGCATCTTTCAGATGCGGAGGCTGGCGGAAGAAGTCACGGCCCGCGGCGGCGTGGCACCGGACGCGGAGGCCCTGCTGGAGGAGTTCCTGCGGCGGCTGTTCGCCAAGATCGAGACACGACTGGCGGGCTTGAGGTCCGGGGCGGCGAAGCCGGCCGATTGGTGCGTGCCGGGGTCACACGACCTGCTCGACAACTTGCAGCGTCGCGGCGTAAAACTCTACCTCGCGAGCGGCACCGACCGCGGGTTCGTCGAGTCCGACATGAAACTACTCGACCTGGAGCGGTACTTCGGCCCGCGCGTCTACGCCCCGGCCAACAACACGCCGAACTTCTCGAAGGGCGACGTGATCGCGATGATTCTCCGCGATGAGGGCATCAGTGGCGACCACCTGCTCGGCTTCGGCGACGGCTATTCCGAGACGGTCGAAGTCAAGCGAATCGGCGGCGTCTCCGTCGGCGTGGCGAGCACCGAGCCGAGCGTGGCCGGCCTGAACGCGATGAAGCGCGACATGCTCATCGGCCTGGGAGCGGACGTGATCGTGCCGGACTACCGCGAACAGGCGGCGCTGATCAAGTGGCTGTGGGCGTGACAGAAGGGGAGTTCAAACCGTTCGGCGGTTTGGCGTCACCCCGGGCGATCGGCAAGAACCGGCCGCCGGCGCTGGACCTTACCCCCCGCAACTCCGAGATTCGCTCTCACTCACCGCGGCCCGCGTCGATACCATTCCTGCATGGAAAACTGGAACCTCCCCGCCGGCTTCCGTTACGCCGGCGTCGTTAGCGGCCTGCGAAGCGAGCCGGACCGCCGTGACATCGCGGTGATCGTCTCCGACACGCCCGCCGCCGCGGCCGGCGTTTTCACGCAGAACCGCGTCTGCGCGGCCCCCGTCCACGTCAGCCGCGCACGGCTGCCGCGGAAAGATGCCCACGCCATCGTGATCTGCTCCGGCAACGCGAACGCTTGCACCGGCGAGCAGGGCATGGCCGACGCGAGGCGGATGGCCGAAATCGTCGCCAACGACTTCGGCTGTTCGCCGGAACAGGTGCTCGTTGCCAGCACCGGCGTGATCGGCCGACCGCTGCCGATGGCGATTCTGGAAGCGGGCATTCCGAAGGCCGTGGCCGCGGCGAAGGCGGGGGCACCCGCCCTCAGCGACGCGGCCCACGCCATCCTGACGACAGACACGCGAATCAAGGTCGCCTCGCGGAAGGCGGCCGCGTACACCGTCACCGGCTTCGCGAAGGGGGCCGCGATGATCGGCCCGAACATGGCCACCATGCTCGGGTTCATCATGACCGACGCGGCCGTCGAGTCGCACGACATTCAACAGATCCTCAAGGAAGCCGTCGAGCCGACGTTCAATTGCATCTCCGTGGAGGGCCACACCAGCACCAACGACACCGTCCTCCTGCTGGCGAACGGCCACGGCTTTCCCCTCCGCGACGAACTACTCGACGAGTTCGCGGGCACGGTTCGGGAAGTCTGTGCGGAACTCGCGCGCAAGATCGCCGAGGACGCGGAAGGGGCGAACCACCTCATCACCATCCACGTCGTCGGCACCCGCAGCGACGCCGACGCCCGCACCATCGCGAAGGCCATCGCCGAGAGTGCCCTCGTCAAGACGGCCGTCTTCGGGGCCGACCCGAACTGGGGTCGCATCGTCTCGGCGGCCGGCTATTCTGGCGTGGCGTTCGAGGAACACGAACTGTCGCTGAGCGTCGGGCCGCACCTGCTCTACGAGAAGGGCCGCCCGCTGCCGTTCGACGCGGCGACCGTCTCCGGGTACTTGAAGAACAACCGCGAGGTGACGTTCGACCTGACGTTCACCCTCGGCGGTGGCCGTTGCACGTTCTACACCTGCGACCTGACGCACGAGTACGTCACGCTGAACGCGGACTACACCACGTGACGCCCCTGCTGCAACTGCACAACCTCCGGCGCACGTTCGGCGACTTCGTCGCGCTACACGACGTGACGTTGTCGCTCCCGCCGGGCCGCATCGGGTTGCTCGGGCCGAACGGGGCGGGCAAATCGACGCTCCTCAAAATCCTCCTCGGGCTGATCTCACCGACGGCCGGCATGGGCGAGGTGCTCGGCCAGCAACTCGGCGGCGACCGCGACGCCGCGAACAACTGGCAACTCCGGCGGCTCATCGGCTTCATGCCGGAGGCCGAGGCGCTCGTGCCGGGGTTGACCGGCGTCGAGTACGTGGCCCTGGCCGGCGAACTCTGCGGCATGTCCCGGCGGCAATCGCAACGCCGGGCGCACGAAGTGCTGAGCTACCTGCAACTCGAAGAGGCGCGCTACCGCCGCGTGGAGGAATACTCCGCGGGGATGAAGCAGCGGGTGAAGTTGGCTCAATCGCTCATTCACGACCCGCCGCTGCTGTTGCTCGATGAGCCGACGAGCGGCCTCGACCCGGCCGGCCGCGACGTGATGCTGAAGTTGATCCGCGAACTCGGCCGCGACCACGGCAAGTCGATCATCCTCTCGACGCACCTGCTGGCCGACGTGCAGGCGGTGTGCGAGCGGGTCGTCATCATGGCCGGCGGCAAGGTCCGCGGCATCGGCACGGTGGCCGAACTGTGTGCCGTCCGCGAGGACCGGATTCGCCTGCGAATCCAGGGCGAGGACGCGAAATTCCGGGCCGCGTTGGAGCACGCCGGTGTGACGATTCTCGCCGACAACGGCCACGGCGAGTGGCGGCTGACCGTACCGCCGGGCTGGTCGAATCTGCGATTCTTCGAACTCGCGGAACCGTGCGACACGGTCGTGCGGGCCGTCACCCGCGACGACGAAACGCTGGAAGAGTTGTTTTTGCGCACGGTGAACGCGAACTAACATTCTTGACGAGCCGAGCACCGTAAGGTGCCGGGTGGCTCTCGCCGACATTCACCCGGCACCTTACGGTGCTCGGCTCGCCAATTCCACCGTGATCACCACCCACTTCGAGGTCGGCGTGTTGCTCACGTCGGCGGTGCTGTCGATCGGCACCAGCACGTTCGTCTCCGGGAAGTAGGTCGCACAACAGCCACGCGGGATGTCGTACTCGACCACAATGAAGTGGTTCGCCCGCCGTTGTTCGCCGCGGAAGTGGCCGACGAGGTCCACCACGTCGCCGGCCTTGAGCTTGCGGTCGCGGGCGTCGTCGCGGTTCATCAGCACGACGCGGCGCTCGTTGTGGATGCCGCGGTAACGGTCTTCGAGGCCGTAGATCGTCGTGTTGAACTGGTCGTGCGTGCGGATCGTCATCATCACCAACTCGCCCGGCCCCACCTTCAAGTCGATCAGGTCCGACGCGGTGAAGTTCGCCTTCGCGGTCGGCGTCGGGAAGGTGCCGTCGCGCGGTTTGTTCGGCAGGTAGAAGCCGCCCGGTTCGCGGACGCGGTCGTTGTACCCGTCAAACCCCGGCACCACGCGGCTGATGGCGTCGCGGATGAAATCGTAGTTCGCGGCCAACTTGTCCCACGGCGTCTTCGACCGCGGGCCGAGGGTGGCGGCCGCGAGGCGGGCGACGATTTGCGTCTCGCTCAACAAGTGCGGCGAACACGGGGCGAGGTTGCCGCGGCTGCTCTGCACCACGCCCATCGAGTTCTCGGTGGTGACGAACTGCGCGACCTCGTTCTGCACGTCCCGTTCCGTCCGCCCCAGGCACGGCAGGATCAACGCCGTGCGGCCGGTGACGAGGTGGCTGCGGTTCAACTTGATCGAGACGTGGACCGTCAGCCGCGTGTTCTTCAACGCCTGGGCCGTGTACTGCGTGTCCGGCGTCGCGCTCAGGAAGTTCCCGCCGAGGCCGATGAACACCTTCGCATCGCCGGCGTGCATGGCCCGGATCGCCTCGACCGTGTCGTAACCCTTCTCGGCGGGGACCGTGAAACCGAACTCCTGCCCGAGCTTGTGGCCCCACGCCGGGACGTGTTCCCAGATGCCCATCGTGCGGTCGCCCTGCACGTTGCTGTGGCCGCGGACCGGGCACAGCCCCGCCCCTGGCTTGCCGATGCTGCCGCAGAGGAGGATCAGGTTCACCACGTCCTGAATCGTGGCGACCGCGTGCTTGTGCTGCGTCAGCCCCATCGCCCAGCACGCAATGATGCGGTCGGATTCCGCGATGACTCTCGCCGCCGCTTCGATCTCCTCGCGGCTCAGGCCGGACTGTTCGAGGATCGCGTCCCACCCGGTCGCATCGAGTGATCGCTTCAGATCGTCGAAGCCGGTCGTGTGGTCGCGGATGAACGCGGCGTCGATCTTGCCCCAGGAAAGCAGGCACTTCATGACGCCCTTGAGCAGCGCCTGGTCGCCGCCGATCTTCACTTGCAGGTACACGTCCGCGAGGGCCGTGGACCAGACACCGAGCATCCCGCGGGCTTCCTGCGGGTTGAGGAACGCGAGCAGCCCCGCCTCCTTCAGCGGGTTCACGGCGATGATCTTCGCCCCGGCCCGCTTCGCCTTCTGCAGCGCCGAGAGCATCCGCGGGTGGTTCGTGCCGGGGTTCTGGCCGAGGATGACGATGACCTGCGCCTTCTCGAAGTCTTCGAGCTTCACCGTGCCCTTGCCGATGCCGACCGTCGGCACCAGAGCCGACCCGCTCGACTCGTGGCACATGTTGGAACAGTCCGGGAAGTTGTTCGTACCGAACTGCCGGACGAAGAGTTGGTACAGGAACGCCGCCTCGTTCGAGGTGCGACCCGAGGTGTAGAAGATGGCCTCGTTCGGCGACGCGAGCGCGTTCAGCTCGTCGGCCATCAGCTTGAAGGCGCTCTCCCAGGTGATCGCCTCGTAGTACCGCGAGCCGGGCCGGAGGACGAGCGGTTCCGCCAGCCGACCGAACCGGCCGTGTTCGTAATCGGAGAGCTTCGAGAGATCGTCAACGCTGTGATCGCGGAAGAACTCGGCCCCGATGGTGCGACTGTCGGCCTCGAAGGCGATGGCCTTCGCGCCGTTCTCGCAGAACTCGGCGAACGCCCGGTGTTCGTCCGGGTCCGGCCACGCGCAACTCGTGCAGTCAATGCCGCCCGGCTGGTTGAGCATCATCAACGCCCGCGTGCCACGGACGACGCCCGCCCGCCCCCAAACGTGCTTCATCGACGACGCGACCGCGGGGAAGCCTGCCGCGACGTGCTTGGGGTCGGAGACGGTTAGGCCGGTGAACGCCTCGGGGCAGTCGGCCTCGGGAACGACGGGAAGGGAGTCACTCATCGTAGAATCCGGGAGGGGGACGCGAGTGCGGTTCCACCCTCCCATGATATCGGGCCGACTGCCCGACGCGCCGGGCATTTACTTCAGTTGGACTTCAACTCCAGGGTGCGGGTGGCCCCCTCCGCATCGACGTTGACCGTAAACCCACTTTGGTTCGGGTCGGCGTAGCGGGTCGGGAGCTTCACCCCCTTGCCGTACGGTGAACCCTGTTCGGTGTTCGTGACCGTGATCTGGTAGGCACCAGCCGATACGTTCAGAACTTCGGCCGTGCTGTCGGGGTTGAGGTTAACCTCGGTCACTTTTGAACCGCCCTGGTACAGGGTCACGAGGCCCGCCGTCAGGGTCGGTTTCCCGTCCACCGTGAGTTTGACGCGAAGGGCAGTCTTGGGGGCAGCGGCCTTATCGCCCCCGGCCCCGCAGCCGACGAGTGCGGGGAAGAACCCGACCGCAAGAGCCACGGTCATGGCCCGCAGGATGTTGAAGTACATTTGTGTGATCTCCTGAATGGATGGCGAAGGTTCGGGAACGCAACTGCCGGGCTGGGTTCGATCCAGCCCGGCAGTGAGAATGGCGTGGTGTGAGTGAGCGTTGCCGCTTCAGGGTCAGTCGATCGACACGACTTCGCCGCCGTTGCGGGTTCCCATCGCGCCCCAGACGCCGTACGGGCTGAAGCCCGTGATGGTCGCGCCGTCGGCGGCGATCGTTTCGGTGCCGGCGGCAATCGTGTCGCGGACGAACCGCACGCTGCCGTCGCTCATCGCGGCGTTCACGCCGCCGGTGTGGTAGCTGCCCGGCGTGTAGAAGCCCGTGCCCGATTCGTGGTCGTTCCGAGAGTTGCAGCGGGGCGCGTTGGGGGGGAGAATGGTTCGGAACTCCGAGTAGTAAACCCGCCCTTCCGCCATCCGCGAACCGGTGTCGTAGGACCCCGCCTGGGGGGTGTACGCCTTCGTGGAGGTGTTGTACAAGGCTCGGCAGTCGCTCGGGACGAGCGAGGTCGTGAACCCGAGGAAGCCCCGCCTGGCTTCCGACAGAAGGAGAGTGTTGCTCGTCCCGTCGGTCATGCCCTGCAAGGTGGGGCCGTAGCGATCGGGGGCGGTGCCACTGGTCGGTTGAACCAGGAACGCGCCGCGGCCGTTGGTCGCGGAGGGGTTCGCGGTGTCACCGGTGTTCATCATGTAGTTCCGCGGGGCCAGCCCGATGGGCGGCGAAGCTGTTTCCGACGGGCACTGGAAAGTCTTGACAACGGTAGCGTAGGGGGTAAAGCCCGAGTTCCAGGGCGACCCGGACGTTCCGTCCTTAAAGTTTGGGTGGTTAAAAATTGCGTTGTGGAGGGGCGCCTGCTCGATGTAAGGCAGGACGTACATGAAACCGCTGAGGGTGTCATAAATCGGTGCCGCGCCGCGGTTCGTGGTGCCGATGGGCGCACAGTAGCGGACGCTGGGCAACCCGCCGTTGACGTCCTGGAACGAGTGAAACGCCAACCCCATTTGTTTCAAATTGTTCTGACAGGTGCTGCGGGCGGCGGCCTCACGGACCTTCTGCACGGCCGGCAGCAGCAGGCCGATGAGAATGGCAATAATCGCAATGACGACCAACAACTCAATGAGCGTGAAACCACGCCGGGCGGATGGATTCTGACGCATAGACAATCCTCGGATAAAAAGGGCAATGGTTAAAGAGGGTTGATGCACCTCGTGGGGCCAACGGAATCGAAAACGATGGCGAGACCGGCAATTGAATTGCCAGCATTCAACCAG
This sequence comes from Limnoglobus roseus, assembly GCF_008254045.1. Classification (GTDB taxonomy): domain Bacteria; phylum Planctomycetota; class Planctomycetia; order Gemmatales; family Gemmataceae; genus Limnoglobus; species Limnoglobus roseus. The sequence continues at coordinate 733,778 of NZ_CP042425.1, forward strand.
GGCGGGTGGGCAAGGAGGCGGGCAGGTTTGCTAAGAGATATGCTGTGGGAGAGCAATTATCCGTAGCGTTTTCATAAATGATATCGACATGAGAACCATATCGTCAACACGAATAGAGCCGTGAATCTGAGAAACACGGACCATCGATTCAAATATCGTCAGACAATCAATCTGCATACCATCTAATTATGAGGGCCTTTACCGGTCGGCCAACCTCATCAGTTCCTACAATTTCTTTCTTTTCCCCTCGGCCCCGTTGATAACGGAACCCCGATCATGACCGCGAAGAAAGTCTACATCGAAACCGTCGGCTGCCAGATGAACGTGCTGGACAGCGAACTCGTCATCGGTGCCCTCCGCAAGCAGGGCTACGACCTGACCGACACGGCCGCCGACGCCGACGTGCTGCTGTTCAACACTTGCTCGGTGCGGGAGCACGCCGAGGAGAAGACGTACTCCGCCCTCGGCCGCGTGGTGCCGCACAAGAAGCACAACCCCGGCGTGGTCGTCGGCGTCATCGGGTGCATGGCCCAGAAGGACCAGCACGCCATCCTCGACCGCGCGCCTTACGTGGACATGGTCGTCGGCACCGGGCAACTCGCCCGCATCCCGGAGTTGGTGGAAGAAGTGAAGCGGACCCGCACGCCGCAGTTCGCGGTCAGCCTCGGCCGGGCCGACGGCGGTCGGCACGAAGTCGAAGCGAGCTTCGAGAGCTACGACCCGACCCGCGACCCGTCGATGCGGCCCACGCCGTTTCAGGCGTTCGTCCGCATCCAGATCGGCTGCGACAAGTTCTGCACCTACTGCGTCGTCCCCAGCACCCGCGGCCCGGAGCAAAGCCGACAGCCGGACCACATCCTCGCGGAAGTCCGGCAGCTCGTCGAACAGGGCTGCAAGGAAGTCACGCTCCTCGGCCAGACGGTCAACAGCTACGTCTACGAACACGGCGACGGCCGCCGCACGCGGCTCAGCGACCTGATGGCGGCGATGCACGACACGCCGGGGCTGGACCGGATCAAGTTCGTGACGAACTACCCGAAGGACATGACCGACGACCTACTCGACGCGGTGCGGGAACTGCCGAAGGTGGTGAAGTACCTGCACGTCCCGGCCCAGTCCGGGTGCGACGAGGTGCTGAAGCGGATGAAGCGGAACTACACCGTTGCCTCGTACCGTGAAATGCTGGCCCGCTGCCGCGAGAAGGTGCCCGGCGTGTCGGTGACGAGCGACTTCATCGTCGGCTTCTGCGGCGAGACGGAGGAGAGTTTCCAGAAGACGATGGACCTCGTCCGCGAGTCGGTGTTCAAGAACTCCTACATCTTCAAGTACAGCGAGCGCACCGGCACGAAAGCCGCCGACCGCTACCCCGACGACATCGATGAAGAGGTGAAGAAGCGCCGCAACCAGGACTTGCTCGCCGTGCAGAACGCGAACAGTCTCGCCGACCACCAGGCCCAGATCGGCAAGACGACGAGCGTCATCGTGGAGCGGGCCAGCCGCCACGGCAAGCGCGAGACCGGCCCCGTGAAGCAACTGACCGGCCACACGATGGCCGACCACATCGTCGTCTTCGACGGCCCCGACCGCCTGATCGGCGAGATCGTCCCGGTGCGAATCGACGACGCCAGCCCGTTCACGCTCTACGGCGAAGTGCTGACGGGCGAAACGGTGGGGGTGAGTAGCGAGGCGAAGCCGAGAGCGGCACGGCCGAGGCGGATCGGGTTGAACACGGTTTGAAGGCTCGGGTATGATGCATCCGAAGCGAGTGGCCCGTGAAACTCTTCCGCGTCATGAAAGTCGATCCCGACGGCAAACCGCTGGTAGGAACTCGCGGATACATGCTCGGTGTTCGGCCTCAGGGACACACGGGTCGACCCGATGTAAACGCGGCGGTGGACTCCGATCTCGTGAAGCCCGGCGAAGGACTTTCGACTTCCCTTCTGCCGGAGAAGTTGAAAATCGGGAAGAATGAGGCGATGTTCGCGATTGAAACGGACGCCCTTGGTCCGGCATTGGAGGCGGCACCTGACCGCTCGCCGCACTACCTGATTCAGCCGAGACAGGACGTGACGCTCGCCGAATTTCAGCAGTCGCTGGCCGACACGCGGGATTTGTGGGAGCCGGTACAATAGGGTCACGAACATGATCGCACTCGACAAACTCCGTTCGGCCCTCGTCTCGCCCCAACCGTGGAGCGCGTTAGACCGCTTGGTGCGTGCCGAACTCTCGCAAGGCCGGCTCACGAGGCAGATCCGCGAAGAGCTAATCGGGATGGAAGAGCAGGCCCGCGACACGCCGGGGTTCAACGACGACTCGGAAGAGGCGTTGCACGACATCATCGACGCACTAGCGGGAATCTGCCCGGCGCAGTACGCATACCAGAATCCGCCGGTCCTGCCGACGGAAGAGGAAATTGCGGAGTTGCCGCTCCGGGCACAATTGGCTTTGGCGGTACGATGTTCCGATATAGTTTTCCCACTCTCACAGGTGGATACTAGAGGAAATCCACCCATCAAGAGAGAAGCCTGTCGTTTGGCGTTTGAAACGCTGACACAAAATCTCTCGGCTCCGTTGCCGAATGATTTTGCCGTCGCTCCGAAATTAGTTGAAGCCATCTCAATGGAAGCATTTGAGCAAGTTAATGAAGTCACTCAAGAGAATGGTGAAATTTTGACCATTCACTCAGGTGGACACGTTATTAACGCTTCGAGCAAAGTGCTATCAACTGCGATGTTCGCCTTGAGGTCAATTGTTCAAGGGAACGCGGAAGAGCTAAGCTCGCATGTCAAAACTTGTCTGGATTTAGTCGCAAATGCCACTCTACGATACGGTGACTTCAAGCCGTACCTTCGAAGAATTTTCGATGATCTAATGCGCGTATCCGAGACATTAGGATGGAGCGATGACGCTTTGGTTTCACTCGATGTTTTTGGTCCAAAATTTAGGGCTATGCCACCAAGAGACTGGCCACAAGATATGGGCCATACATCACACTCATGTGTGCCAATCGATCTTGCACAAAATCAAGACATAGGAGAGCGTGAACTAATCGAAGAAACTCTCAACATTTTCAATGCCCTTAACGAATATCACATCTCGCGAGGCGGCCAACCTCTGACCCTGAACGACTTACAGCCATTCATTCCCGCACTTGTTCGGGTGGGAGTGTAAGATGAGCAACGACGACGCTCTTGGCTTGACTTTGCAACTGGTGCCATCGGAAGGCGAGCCGGATGCTCAACTGCTCAACGATCTGATTCGGCTCGTCAAGCAAGCGATTGTGACGTTCCCACACTCCATGCCTTCAGTCCCGGCCATGCGACCCGCAGATGACGCCGAGCGACAGCCTTTGCTCGGCCTGGAGTCGAAGATCAAGCACCACGTCGAACAGGCGAGCGCGGCAAGTCGCACGCTCGTCGAACAGCGAGCGGTCGCCGCGCAACAGCCGGACGCCGATGCGGAGTTGGCTGAAGAATCGCGAAAGAAAGCTCAGCAAGTCGTCGCGGCCGTTCAGCGGGCTATCATGCGGGGTATCCTCGTGAAGATACCCGACGCGACGCCATGACTCCGAACCTGCCCGCCGTTTCCTTGTCGTCGCTCGGCCCCGAGCGAGCCGCCGCCCTTTCGCCCCTTCTCGCCCGCCTACTGCCGCTCACCGCCGACCCCGCGATGGCGGCGAACAACCTCGAACGCCTGCTCGCCCAGCCGGCCGCGGAACCGTTCCTGCCGGCGCTGCTCGACCCCGCGGGGGGCGGGTTGGAGGTCGTGCTGCAACTGCTCGCCACGTCGCAGTTGTTCGCCGATACGCTTGTGCAGTACCCGGACGCGCTCGAAATCGTCCTGCGGCCGGCCGGGCGGAACCCCTCCACGGCGGAACTCGTTCAGCAGTTGCAAGCGATGATCGAGGCCGCAACTGACAACACGAACGTGCTGCGAGCGTTCCGCCAGTTCCGCCAGACGCAGGTACTGCGCATCGGCATCAACGACGTGATCCGCGACCGGCCGCTCGAGGAGATCACCCGCGACCTCGCGCGCGTGGCCGATGCCTCGATCCAGGTGGCGTTGCAGTCGGCCCTCCGGAGTGTGTCGCGGAAGTTCGGCACACCGATGGCCGGCCGGTCCCCCGCCCGACTGGCAGCCCTCGCCTTCGGCAAACTCGGCGGCGACGAACTCAACTACTCGTCCGACCTCGACCTGATGTTCGTCTACGACGAGGACGGTGAAACGGCCGGCCAGCGCACCAGCACCGTACCGAACGGCGAGTACTTCGCCCGCGTCATCACGGAACTCCTCCGGTTGCTGTCGTCGCACACCGACCGCGGCTTCGCCTACCGCGTCGACCTGCGGTTGCGGCCCGAAGGCAAGACCGGGCCGCTCGCCCGCAGCCTGGCCAGCACGCGCAGTTATTACGACGTGATGGGCCGCACGTGGGAGCGGCAGGCGCTCATCAAGGTACGGCCGTGCGGCGGCGACCTCGACCTCGGCCGCGAATTCGTCGCCGCCGTCGAACCGTTCGTCTACCGGAAGTACTTCAGCTTTTCTGAGATCAACGAGGTGAAGGCCCTGAAGCGGCAGATGGAACTCCGGGCCAACCGAGCCGGCGACGACGACCGCGACGTGAAGACCGGCCGCGGCGGCATCCGCGACATCGAGTACACGGTGCAGTTCCTCCAACTGCTCAACGGCGGCGACCTGCGAGCCGTCCACCAGCGGAACACGCTCCTCGCCCTGGAAAGCCTGGAGATCGCCGGGTGCCTGACCGGCAACGAGAACTATATTCTCGCCGATGCCTACCGCTTCCTGCGGAAGACCGAGCACCGCCTGCAACTGCTCTTTGACCTCCAAACCCACCGCCTGCCGGCAGGCGAAGCGGAACTGACCAAGTTGGCCCTCCGCATGGGGTACGGACAAGTGCGGAGTGAGCCGGAAGTGCGGAGTGAGCCGGAAGTGCGGAGTGAGCCGGAGGTGCGGACCGCGGAGCGCGGACCGCGGATTGAAAACGAAGTGTTGGATTTGCGATCCGAGCTCCGGGCGACGAATCCCCCGCTGACGGCCCAGCGGCGGTCGCCGCTGGACGAGACGAACGACCGCCCGTTGTTGCAGACGCGGACGCTGCTCGTCGAGCCGTTGGAATTGTTCCTGGCCGACCTCCATGACAAGACCGGCCGCGACCGGGTGATCCTCGACCACTTGTTGCACCAGACGTTCGCGAACGAACAGGGCGAGGCGGAACCGGAATCGGACCTGATCCTCGACCCGGACGCCGACGATGCCACCGTGCGAGCCGTCCTCGGCCGGTACCCGTTCCGCGACGTGGCCGAGGCGTACCGGAACCTGTCACGGCTGGCGCACGAGTCGGTGCAGTTCCTCTCGCACCGCCGCTGCCGGCACTTCCTCGCGAGCATCGCCCCGCAACTGCTGCGAGCCGTCGCCGAGACGCCGGACCCGGACGCGGCCCTGAACAGCCTGGAGCAAGTCACCGCCTCGCTCGGTGCGAAGGCCGTGTTGTACGAACTGTTCAGCTTCAACCCGGCCACGCTGAAACTGTACGTCGATCTGTGCGCGGGCAGCCCGTTCCTGTCGGGGGTGCTCATCAACAACCCCGGCATGGCCGACGAACTGCTCGACACGCTAGTACTGAACCAGGCGAGAACGGCCGAGGAACTCCGCGATGAGTTGAACGAACTGCTCCGCGGGGCGACCGACCCGGACCCGATCTTGCACAGCTTCCGGGACAAGGAACTGCTCCGCATCGGCGTGGCCGACCTGCTCGGCAAGACGCCGGTGCGGGAGACGACGGCCGCCCTCAGCGACCTGGCCGACACGGTGCTGAACGCCGTCTGTGACCTCGTCGAGCCGCAGGTGCAATTGCGGTACGGGCGGGTGACGCCGGGCTGTCACTACGCGATCATCGGCCTCGGCAAGCTCGGCGGTCGGGAGATCAGTTACCACAGTGACCTCGACCTGATGCTGGTCTATTCCGAAGACGGCACGACCACCCGCGACGACCCCGGTGACACGACGACGAACCAGCACTACTTCACGGAACTGCTGCAAAAGGTGATCCAATCGCTGAGCCGCGTGGGGCCGCAGGGCCGGCTGTACGCCGTAGACGTGCGGCTGCGGCCGACCGGCAAGTCGGGCAGCCTCGTGCTGCCGCTGACTGAGTTCGAGCGGTACTTCTCGGAAGAGGGCTGCCAACTGTGGGAACGGCAGGCCATGACGCGGGCGCGTATCGTCCGCGGCAGTTCGCGGTTCGCGGAGCCGATTCGCACGTCCGCCCTCGGCCCGGCATGGTGCCCGGACTGGGCGGGCGAGATTCGGGCGATGCGAACGAAGCTCGAAGCGAAGGCCGGAGCGCACAACGTCAAGCGCAGCCGCGGCGGCCTTACGGACGTGGAGTTCCTGGTGCAGTGGCAGCAACTGAAGCACGGCCGCGACCGCCCGGAAATCCTGCAGCCGAACGTGTGGGACGCCCTCGACGCCCTGCACGCGGCCGGCCTGATCGCCGACGACACCGCGGTGACGCTGCACGCGGGGTACTCGTTCCTGCGGTCGGTGGAAGCCCGGCTGCGGATCGTGACCGACCGGCCGCTGATCGAACTGCCGGAATCGCGGGAGGAGTGCGAAAAGCTCGCCCGGCGGCTCGGCTTCGAATCGAGCGCGAAGTTCCTGGCGGAAGTGGACCGCGTGATGGCCGAGATCCGAGCCGTGTTCGGGGCGTTGACATGACCGACCGCGAAGCGTTCATCACCGCGATTGCCGCCGACCCGGACGCCGACGCGCCGCGGCTGGTGTACGCCGACTTCCTGGAGGAGCACGGCGACGCCGCCCGCGCCGGCTTCATCCGTGACCAAGTGCGGCTCGCGAAGCTGCGGCCCGACAGCGACGAGTACCGCCAACTCTTCCGCCGCACGGCCGACACGCTGAGGGCGAACCTGCCGGCGTGGATTCAGAGCCTGTGCGACCGCTTTGGCTCTCCCACTAATTGGAAGCCGATCCGTCAGCCCGGCCGAGGGCTGCATGTGGAAATTGTCGCCGGCCCTGTCCCGCGTGGGTTTGCGGACGTACGAGACGTATTACAAGCGGTTTCTTTTGATCGCGGATTCATTGTTAGCCTGAGCGGCCTGTTTCTAACGAAAGAGGACGTGATGCAACTGGCCGAAACGCTCTGTGAGAACCCGATCACCCGCCTTTCTTTGGGACCAGTCGATCCGACCGTATGGAATACGGCCGCAGTCGCCCCGTTGAACCAAATTCGTTCGTTGATCCTACGCAAGCCGCTCAATGCCGACGTGACATTGAGGGTGTTCTCCGAATGGCCGTGGCCGAATTTCCAACGCCTTTCGTTGGTCCGATCAACGGCGGAAAGCATAATGGCCCTGTGCCAAACCCCCGTTGCGAAGCGGCTCGTCGGCATGCGAATGGAACTCAACCGGCAAGCCATCGCAGCACTTAATCGCTTTCCGCTCGATGACCGCCTTCAAGAATTCGCGGTGTCCCGACCGGAATACGCGCTCAATCATGCGGAACGACAGCAAGCCGTAACGCAACTTCAAGCGGTCGCCTTCCGCCCCACGCTCAAACGGCTCGACCTGACCGGCTGCACGATCGGCGACCGCGGGCTGGCGACGTTCGCCCGCGGCGACGTGTGGATTCGCCTGAAGGCCCTGGTGCTGGACCGCAACCGGTTCGGCGACCCCGGCTGGCGGGACTTCGTTCGCAGTCGCCGCACGCCGGAGCTGAAGTTGCTGAGCGCGAGCCGGAACTTCATGACGAACGACGGAGCCGTTCGGCTCGCTCAATCGCCGCTCGCCGCGACGCTGGAGTACGTGGACCTACGCGGCAACCGCATCGACGGCAAAGGCGCCCTCGCGTTGGCTCGGGCACTCGGCGACAGTCCGCTGAAGAAGTTGCTGCTGGCCGGCAACCCAATCCGCGAGAAGGATGCCGAGATGGTGCGGAAGATTCTCGGCGAGAGGGTGGACATCGGCGGGTAGGGTAACGCAAAGCCCACCCGTCGCGACGGGTGGGCTTTCAGTCCCTCCCGTTTGCGGGAAGGATCAATTCAGCAGCAAGTCTGTCACCCCCCGCAGCCGGTCGGCTCGCCGCCGACGGCGTCGGCCATCACCTTCAGTTGGATCACGCTCCGCTCTTGTTCTTTCTCCAGGTACGCCCGGCCCTTCTTCACGTTGACATGGTCCCACGGCAGGCGCTCGCCCATCGGCCGTTGGCGGTGGCTGTAGAACGGCACGTCGATGTTGCAGTCGCGGAATGCCTTCCACCACAACTCGGCGTTGAAGCACTCCCGCCAGCCGTCCATGCGGGCGCCACGCTTCCAGGCTTCGTAGAGGCCCGGCGACACGCGGCGGTCGCCGCGGGTGAGGATGCCTTCCAGCAAGCTCGTCTCGATGTCGTGCTGCTTCACCTTCACCGTCTTCATCCGCTTCTTGCGGTGCAGGTAGTCGCCGGCCCAGTGGAAATATTCTCGGCTGGCCATGCCGTTCCACTGGTACGGCGTATGCGGCTTCGGCACGAAGTTCGACACGCTGGCCGTCACGTCCTTGTACCGGCCAGTGACTTCGCGGCTGATCTGGCCGATCGTCTCGGCCATCTCGACGATGCCATCGAGATCGACTTCGCGCTCGCCGGGTAGGCCGCAGAGGAAGTAGAGCTTCACCTTCTGCCAGCCGTTCTTGAATGCCTCGCGGCAGCCGACGTACAGGTCCTCGTTCTTGATCCGCTTGCGGATCTGTTCGCGCATGTCGTCGCGGGCGACTTCGGGGGCGAGCGTCAGACCGGCCTTCCGCACGCCCTGGATCAGGCTCGGCAGACTGCGGAGTTGGTGGTTGATGCGAAGGCTCGGCAGCGACACGTTCACACCCAGCGGCGTGAAGACTTCGTGCATCCGCTTAACCAACTCTTCGAAGTGCGGGTAGTCGCTGGTGCTGAGCGAGAGCAGGCTGATCTCGTTCGTGCCGGTGTTGCGGTAGGTTTCGAGGGCCGACTGCACGATCATCTCGACCGACCGCATCCGCAGCGGCCGCTTGATGACCGTGCTCTGGCAGAACCGGCACTGGTGCGGGCAGCCGCGCATGATCTCGATGGCAAGGCGGTCGTGCGGCGTTTGCACGAACGAGACGACCGGCTTCGTCGGCAGCGGGATCGCGTCGAAGTCACAGTTGATCGTGCAGGAGGCAATCTCCGTCGGCACGTCCGACCGCGTGCGGTTGACGGCCGCGATGGTGCCGTCGGCGTGGTAGTCGAATTCGTAGAAGACCGGGGCATACGCCCACGGGCTGCACGCGGCGACTTCCGCGAGCATCTCCAGCCGGCGGCGGTATGTGTTGTCGCCGTCGCGGATCGCGCGTTCCTTCAACTCGACCCACTTGTTCATCACGTGCGGCAGCGATTGTTCGCCGTCGCCGATGATGAAGAGATCGACGAACGGCGCGAGCAACTCCGGGTTCTGCGCGCCGGGGCCGCCGGCGATTACGAGCGGATCGCTCACGAGCCGTTCGTTCGACCAGACGGGGATGCCGCCGAGGTCGAGCATGTTCAACAAGTTCGTGTAGCAGACTTCGTACTGAAGGCTGAAGCCGACGACGTCGAACTGGTGCAACGGCGTGAACGTCTCCAAGCCGTAGAGCGGCAGGCCGCCATTGCGCAGCACGCCCTCGAAGTCGAGCCACGGAGCGAACGCGCGTTCGCAGGCCCACTGCGGGTCGTTGTTCATGATCGTGTAGAGCACCTGCAACCCGTGGTGGCTCATGCCGATCGTGTACGCATCGGGGAACGCGAGGCAGAGTTTGCCGCGGACTTGACGGTGGTCCTTCACGACGCTGTTGATCTCGCCGCCGACGTACTGGGCGGGAGTCTTCACCCGCGGCAGGTGACGAACGACTTCATCCTTGAGCGTGGTGTTCAGCATCGCGGCAGACTCCGGGTGTGGCAGCAGTCATCATAGACGGAAAAAGCCCACCCGTCGCGACGGGTGGGCTTTCGGGTTGTTCGTGAAAAGCCGTTACAGCCGGTCGAAGCGGTGAACGAGGCGGCGGCTGTTAATGTCGAGGGCTTCGAGGATGCCGATGACGGGTTCGAGCGGAATCGAGTTCGCCTTCGCCCAACAGATGATGTTCAGGTTTTCTTGCCCGCACTTCAGGCGGTCGAGGATGGGGCCGATCAGGTCTTGCTGATCCTGGAACTGCTGTTCGAGAAGGCCGAAATCACCGCGGTCGAGTTCGATCCAGAAACACTTGCCTTGCAGGTGTTCGAGCCACTTGGCCCGGAGGTAGCCGGTCCAGTGGACGCGGACCCAATTTTGGATGGCAGTTTCGCCGAGGTCGTAGCCAACTTTTTCGCTCTCGATCCACTTGAACTTGGCTTCTTCGCCGCGACAGTGGTCGTGAATGCTTTGCTTGGGAACGTTCGCGGGTGCAGTGGCGGTCATCCGTGGCACGGCTGCGGGGTCGCAGCTCACCTCACCAGTATTCATGGCAACCATGGTACACGAGCCGTTGAGGAGAGGAACGGATCGCACCCCCCGACCACGCATCGGCGGGATGAATTAGGAATTATTCATTATACTAGACGAATTACACGTCGGGCAAGTTCCATTTTACTTCGCGGTATATCCGCCGTCCACGAATAGCGTGGTGCCGGTCACATAACTGCCCGCGTCGCTCGCTAACATTAACGCTGGGCCGACCAGTTCTTGCGCCTGCGCCCACCGGCCGAGGGCGGTGTGGTCCGCAAATGCTTGTTTTTCCCCATCGGACAGTACGGACATCGGCAAATCGGTCAAAAATGGCCCGGGAGCCAGGCAATTCACGGTAATTCCGAAAGGCCCGAGGTCCAGGGCGGACGCCCGCGTGAAGCCCATCAGGGCCGATTTCGTGGCGGAGTATACATTTCGTCCCGCCTTTGAAACTTGTCCAAAAATGGACGAAATGTGAATCACCCGCCCCCATTTGCGCTCCTTCATCTGCGGTACGAGCGCCCGCGTGATCGCCATGCACGACGACAGGTTCACCTCGATCAGGCGGTCCCACACGTCGTCGCTGATCTCGTCGACCGGTTGCGGGTGGTTCGTCCCGGCGTTGTTAATGACGATGTCGATCTTGCCCATCTTCGCCAGAGCGTCGGCGGCCATTTGTTTGACCTGCTCGCGGTCGGCCATGTCGCAGACGAAGTACGCCCCGCAGCGGTGGATGCCGAGCAGAATCTTGTCCAGCGAACTCTTGAGCTGTTCCTCGGTGCGGGCCGCGATGACGATGTCCGCCCCTGCCTCGGCCAGCCCGCGGGCCATCGCCAGGCCGAGGCCCTTGTTGCCCCCGGTGACGAGGGCGACTTTGCCGGTCAGATCGAACAAGGGGAGTTTCATGGAAACGCTCGGTGAGGGGCCGGCTCGCGGAGTTGGTACCAGGTCCCGCGGTCGTGACGCTCGACCGCGGCGTACTCGGTGTCCAGAATCTGTTGGAGTTCAGGATACCGATTTTGAACCAGCCGGTCGTACCCGTGCGGCGAACCGGCGACGAAAACCGCGACGGGCTTCGCCCGCCGAACCTGTTCGATCAAACGGTTGCGGAGTTCCTGGTGGTAGAGTTCGACCGACCATCCGCTGATCGCCACGGCGGGCCGGCGGGTCGCCTCCCAGTACACGAGCGGATCGCCGATGACCAAGATCGCGCCGGTCGGCGCGTCGGGCCGCGTGGCCCAGGCCGCTAATTCGCGGGCTTCGCGGTAGGCTTGCCCGGCGGCGAACCGGGCGGCAGCCCGACCTGCGGCCGAGAAGCCGCCGCCGTGCCGCAGGAGTCGCAGGTAGGCGTTGGCCCCGTGGCCGCAGGTCGGGGCCAACGCCAGCAGCACGCACGCCAACAGGACGACGCCTTCCCGCCGCGTCAGGTGCGGGCTTACGCGCTGCCAGATCGCGGGCCACGTATAGGCTGCCAGGACGCACGTCGGCACGCCCGGCAGGAGGACGTGGTACGTCCACCACGACCACGTTTGCACGAGGATCACGCTCGCACTCGCCCCGATCACGAGCCACAGGGCCACGACGAACGGGTCACGGCCCTGCCGAAGTCGGCACCAACTGCCGAGAACCACCGCGGCGAAGACAGCGGAGTAAAGCTCCATTCCCCAGCGGACCGTACCCGCCAGTCGGTCGAACCCGGCCGGTTCCGCCGCGGCCCGCATCCCGCGGGAATCGACGAACAGCGTTCGCAACATCGGCGTCAGCGCATCGTGGGCGGCGAAGTAGCCGCACACCGCGCCGAGGACGGCGGCCACCCCGAGTGCGAGGAACGCCACCCACTCCGCGGCCGCCCGCCACCCGCGTTCGCGGACCACCACGTACAGCAAGTAACCCCAGCCGACGGCGAGGCACACGCCGAACAGTAACTTAAACGCGAGAACAACCCCGCCGGCGACGCCCGCAAGGCCGGCGGCCCGCGGCGTCCGGCGACTCGCGGCCCAGATCGCGACGACCAACGGGAACGCGACCAACCCTTCGACTTTCGTCAGTTGCGACGGGTCCGAGCACGCCGGCCAAAAATACCCGATGCCAACGAGGACCGCCGGTGCGAGCGGCCAACGGGTAAGACCGTAAGCCCGGCGGACGATCTCACTGACGGCCGCGACGAACGCGAGCCAGTACAGCCACTCGAAGAGGTGGATGCCGTCCTCGGTGAACCCGAGGCACGCCCCGGCGGCAGTGTAAAAGGCGTAGATGCCGGGATTCGTCACGTCCCAGTAGTCGCGGTACAGCACCGCCCCTGCGGCCAGTTCTCGGGCGAATATCGCGAAGAGCGCCTGGTCGCCCCGGAACGGTGTCCCCGCCGCCGGCCACCCCGCCAGCACCATGACGCTGAGAATCGCAATTGCCGAACGAACACGGCCGCCGGCGGTGGGCGTCATGGCAGGGTCACCTCAATCTTGGCGTCCTTGCGCAGTTTCGCGAGTAGACTCTGGCGGATTTCGTCCGCGTACACGTCGCGAACCTGATCGACGACCTTCTCGAACGCCACCGGGGTGCCGGCCTTGCGGGCCGTGACCAGGATCAGGTGCAAACCGTCGTCGCAGGCGACCACGTCGCTGATCTCGTTGGGCTTCAGGGCGAACGCGGCCGCCGCGAACGGCTCGTCCACGATCGCGTCCTTCCGGGTGATGTAGCCGAGGTCGCCGCCAGTGCGGGCCGTCGGGCAGACGGAGTGCTTTTTCGCCGCCGACGCGAAGTCGATCTTGCCCGCCAGAATGTCCAACCGCAGTTGTTTGAGCTTCTCCATCGCCACCGCTTGCTCGCCCGCGGGGGCGGTCGGCCCGAGCCGCAGGACGATGTGCGAGACCCGCACCGTGGCGTTCTCGAAGAACACGCGGTTCGCCTCGAAGTACTTCTTCAGTTCCGCCTCGGTCGCCTTCTGGTCGATCAGCCGTTGCAGTTGGATCACGCGGGTCCACCCGTCGCGAACCTGTTGTTCCGTCTGGCCGGTTTCCTTGAGGTGGTCCGCGAGCGTCTTCTTCTGCTTCCGCAGGCTGGCGGCCACCCCCTGCATGTACTTGTCGAGGTCCGCCGGCGGAACCTGTGGGCCGTGCTGCTTCAGGAATTGCGTGAGCAACTGTAGGTCGATGAGGTCGTTGAGGACTTCCGCCCGAAGTTGCTTGGCCTGGGCCGTCGTCAAGGGGGCGTCCACGGGCGAGTGCCGTTTCAGCATCGCGTCGACTTCATCGAGGCGAATCGGTTCGCCGTTAACCGTGGCGGCGACAGATGTTGCCGGCTTGGCCTGGGCGAGAAGGGCGGGGGCGAAGACCAACAGCGTCACCGACGCGACGATCCCTCGCGGCATGGCAAATCTCCCGGCAGAGTCGTGGCAGAGGCCGAGGGGTATAGCCGGGGGCGGGGGCGACTGCAACAGGATAATGCGGCCGCAAAAACGAAACAAGGGGGCCGGCTGGCCCCCTTGTTCGCTCGATTCAAAGAGAATCTTACGATTCCTTCTTCGGCGCGTCCTTCTTCGGGGCTTCCACCGGGGCCGGCATGGCCTTCGGGGCTTCCGCCGTCGGGGCCGGCGTCACGATCGGAGCGCCGGGCAGCGCACAAGGCGAGCTCGGGGTGCCGCACGGGGCCGGGGCGTCGCAGCCGCCACAGGCCGGGGCCGGAGCCGGAACCGAACAGGTGTCGCAGGCCGGGGCGACCGTGCCGCCACAGCAACCGCTGTTGTGCTTGTGGCGCAGGCCGCTGAACAGGCCGCCGCCGCCGCAGCAGCCGCTGCTGTGCTTGGCGAACAGGCCCACGTGTGGGGTGCCGCCGCAGCAGCCGTCACCCTTTTTGCCGAACGAAGCCACGTCGCCCGACGACGCCACCGCCATCATCATAACCATGCTGTACATGTGCTGAACCTCGGTGAGAGTAACACTTCCGCCAAGCCGCGACGTGTGCGTTAAGCTGGAGAGTCCAGCGAATCCGCCGCAACCAGGTAAGCTGGCGTAGTGGGATGGTATAGGCTCGCGCGACCATGTCAACCGGAATTTGGGGGCTTTGCCGGTGGCGGCGGGATTTGTAGCGGACTCACCGATTTTAACGCCTCGACGGCCCCATACCACTCTTGGACAGCCGCAGAAACGGTGCCTGAAACCCGTCGGCACCGATTTTAACGTCTCGACGGAACACGTGTACTTCGGGCGTCAACGAAATCGAAATCGGACCGTACTGTCCTCTGTATGACCGCCGTCGTCGGGTATCTTAACCACGCCGGCAGGGATTGCCGCCCTTTCCCTGTCGCGCTCTGTGTGTCCACGGAGTGCTCCATGCTTGAATTACCTTTGCCGATCGACCCCAATCCGCCGCCGGAACCCCGGCGGGTATACACCGTCGCCGGAATCGGCCTCGCGGTGACAGCCGTGGCCGCCGCCCTGGGCATCGCCCTGGATGCGTCCGGCAGCGGGGGGGGGCCGTCGGCCCTCAGTGCCTTCCGCCTGGTCCTGGTCGCGGGCGGCACGCTGACCGTCGGCGCGGCCGTGTCGATGCGGGCCACGCTCCCGCTCGTCTGGCTTTTCGGAGCGGGGGCGGCGTTCTTGGCGTCGTTCGGTCTGCCGGAACACTGGGACTCGGCCCGGATGCTCGCCCGCGTGACGGTGTACGCGGCCCTCACGGGAGCATTGTTGGCCTGGGCCCCGGTGAAGTTCCGCTACGCGGCCGTCTCGCTGGCCGTGGTCTACCACTTCTTCGGCATCTTCCTGGCGACCACCTGGCCCGACCCGACGCCGTGGTTCACGCAGCAAGTCGGCACGCGGGTTTACCTGCCGTACATCCAGTTCATGTACCTGAAGAACGCCTACCACTTCTACTCGCCGGAGCCGGGGTCTGCGAGCCACCTGTTCTGCCTCGTCGTGTACGACGCCACCGACCCACAGACCGGGAAGCCGGAGGCGAAGTGGGTGACGATGCCCAGCCGCGAGCACAACTGGAAAGACCCGATGGGCCTGAGTTACTTCCGCCGGCTGTCGCTGACGGAGCAGGCGAGCGGGAGCATGCCGCAGTTGAACCCGCAGTCGGACGAGTGGCGGGACATTAACGCCCGTCGGCGGGCCGTCGCGCAGGGGGCGCAGCCGAACGTGGCGGAAATCCCGCTCGCCCCGCTCGACACCGACCCGAACCAGTACCGGATGCCGCGGTACGACATCTCCCGGTACCTGCTGCCGTCCTATGCGGCGCACCTGATGCACGCCTATTCCACCCCCGAGAAGAAGGTGGCGAGCGTGAAGATTTACCGGCTCGATCACCCGATCCCGAACCTGTACCAGTTCAGCCAGGAGAACTGGAACCCGCACCACCCGATCGGCTTCAAGCCGTTCTACCTCGGCGAGTTCGTGCCGACCGGCGACGGGGACGCCGTGCTGAAGGACAAGCAAGACCCGATGCTCTACTGGATGACGCCAATCCTGCCGAAGCTCCGGGACGCGAAGGGCCGGGAGTACGAAGACTTCATGAGCAAGCACGCGAAGTACGAGTTCAACTGGGAAGCGAGGATGCCATGACCCCCACCCCGGACACGACGCCGAAAAACGCCTGGACCCGCTTCTGGTTCACGCCGACCGACCCGACGACCCTCGGCTTCATGCGGATCGTCACCGGCCTGCTCATCCTGTACGTCCACAGCGTCTACTGCCTGGACCTGTACGCCTACTTCGGCAAGCACGGCTGGTACTCGCTCTCCGAAGTGGACAAGGAGCGGCACGAATCGCCGACCGTCATCCCGCCGATGTTCGGCCCGGAGGCGTGGCAGGACTACGTGCCGAACGGCCGCGTGCCGATCTTCCCGCACCGGCTCGAAGCGGTGATGAAGTTTATCCGCAAGGTCGACGCCGATCCGGCCGTCCGCAAGGGACAGTTGGCGTACCTGATCCGCATTCAGAACGAGGTGTTGAAGTCAAGTCAGCCGCCGACGACGGTGAACCCGGCCACCGGCCTGTACGCGATGAATATGTCGGCCCACCTGCCCCGCAACTACGCGGCGGTGCCGAACGAGGCCCTCGACTACCTCAACTCCTTCTACACGGCCGAGAAGGTCCGCGGACCGCAACTCGACGCCTTCGTTAACCCGGCCCTGCGGTCGCCGAAGGACCGCGTGCCCCCGGCGTTCCTCAACGACCTCGATCAAACCGGCCCGAACAGCCGCGAAGCCGTGCGACACGAGATCGAGCAGTTCCTCGCCGTCCTTGCGACCGATTCGACACAGCGGAAGTACGTGATCGACCACCTGGTCGAGACTGGCTTCCAGAACCGCCAATCGCTTCTGGAGTTCTTGCTCAACCTGCCCGCCGACGCCGCCGAGCGCGAGCGGCAGACCGCGTACCTGGAGAAGTGGGGTGCCGAAGAGCACAAGGCGTACAGCCGGGGGAACGCGACGTTCTCGCTGTGGTACCACATCTCCGACCCGACCGAGATGGCCGTCGCCCACGGCGTGATCCTGGTCGTCATGGTCCTGTTCACCATCGGCCTGTTCACCCGCGTCACGTCGGTGCTGACGTGGCTGGCGGCCGTCGGCTACATCCAGCGGACGCAGCAAGTGCTCTTCGGCATGGACACGATGATGAACCTGCTGCTGATCTACCTGATGATCGGCAGCAGCGGGGCGGCCCTGTCGGTAGACCGGCTGATCGCCCGCTACCGGGCGTCGCGGAACAGCCTTCGCCGGACCGGCGGCCTCGACGGCCCGACGCGGGCGTTTCTGGCCGCCCCACCGAAGTCGGTCGTGGCCGGGTTCGCCCTGCGGTTGGTGCAGTTCCACTTCTGCATCATCTACCTCGCGGCCGGCATGTCGAAGCTCCAGGGCGGGTCGTGGTGGAACACGAACGCCTTCTGGGACACGATGGCCAACCCCGAGTTCACGCTGATCCACTTCCGCTGGTACGAGGACTGGCTGCGCTTCATGGTGCAGCACCGCATCGTGTACGCATGTATGGCCGGGTTCATGGTGGTGTTCACGTTCGTGATGGAACTCGGCCTGCCGTTCCTAATCTGGGGCCGCCTGCGGCCGTACTACGTGGTGCTGAGCGCCCTGTTCCACTTCGGCATCTCGCTGAGCATGGGCCTGAACCTGTTCGGCCTGTTCATGATGACGCTAGTGCTGTCGTTCGTCCCCGGCGCGGCGATCCGCAGTCAACTCCGCGGCGGCCCGAATCTGCCGCGCGGCCGGATCGACTTCGACCCGAAGCAGGAGGCGCACGAGAAAGCCGCCGCCGCCGCGGTGATGGCCGACACCGACGGGCAATTGGATTTGGCCCCCGGCGAGGGGAAGGCTTACGCGGTGACGGTCAACGGCCAGGAATCGACCGGGGCGGCCGTGCCGACGGCGCTGTTCGGCACCTTGACACTGCTGAAGCTGGCCCGCGTGCTGAAGTGGGTGCCAGGGGTGAAGGGCCTGTTCGGGGTGAAGTGAACCGAGAGCTTCCTCGCGAATTAACGGCGAGCGGCCCGGCGTGAGCGGGCCGTGTCTGATACGCCCAGACACGGCCCGCTCACGCCGGGCCGCTCGCCGTTGCGAGAGTACGGTACGCACGGTGGGAGGGATGCCATCGGTTTTACTTCACGTACACGAACTCGTTCGAGTTCAGCACCGCGAGGCACACGTCGGCCAACGCCGCGAGTTCGGCCACGTCCGCGCCATCCGGAATCACCTTCGGCAAACTCACAGGCTGTCGCGCCAACAATCGCCCCCGAATCTCCTCGGCCTGCACGCTGAAAAACGCGGTCATCGTCTTCAACTCGGCCGCCGTTGGCTCGCGGCCGATCGCCCGGCGGTAGAGCAGTGTCAGCCGTGCGTCGCCCTTCTCGCGCATCAGCAACGCGGCCAACTCGCGGCTCTGCTCATTCGCGAACGGACCGTTCATCAGGATCAACGCCTGCGGCGCGAACGTGCTGACGTTGCGGCCGGTACACGGCGTCAGCGTGTCGGGTTGGTCGAACGCTTCGAGGATCGGCAGCCGCACGTTCCGCTTCGCGAACAGGTAGAGGCTCCGCCGCGTGTGCTGCTTCGCGTCGCGGGTGACGGGCCAGAGGCCGTCGGGTTCCCCCTCGGTGAAGATCAAGTCGTAGACTTCCGGCTCCAACGGCACGCGAACGCTCCGCCCGCCGACCTCGCGGTTGAGCGTGCCGGCCGCCGTCAGAATCGCATCGCGGATCGCCTCCGCGTCCAACCGCTTGCGGTTCTGCCGACCGAGCAATCGGTTGTCCGGGTCGGCCGGGTTTGGTTTCACGGCGGAGGTTTGGTGATACGCCTCCGACATCACGATGAGCTTGTGGACGTGCTTCAGCTTCCAGTCGTGGTCCATCAGTTCGCACGCCAACCAGTCGAGCAGTTCCGGGTGGCTCGGCGGGTCGCTGGTGACGCCGAAATCGTTGACGGTGCGGACAATGCCCGTGCCGAAGTAGTGGCTCCAAAGACGGTTCACAATGACGCGAGCGGTAAGTGGTTGCTCCGACGACGTGAACCACTCGGCCAACTGCGTGCGGTTCGTCGGCGGGGGGCCATCGTGAGTCAGCACACGCGGGAAGGCCATCGACACGGCCGGCCCTTTCTTCGAAGCATCGCCGCGCCGCAAGACATGGGTCGGCGGTCGCTTCTCGGCATCGGCGATGGCCCACGCCTGCGCCGGCCGCGCCGGTCGCTCGGCTTCGAGGTCGAAGAGTTGTTGCCGAAGGGCATCACGTTTCGCCTTCTCGCCCGGCGGCATGGCGTTCAGCACGTCGTCCCACGCGACCTTGATCGCCGGCTGAATCTCTTTCACCAATCGCTTTTGCTCGGCCGTTCGCTTGTCCGGGTCGGCCTTCAGTGCCTCGCGAAAGTGGGGGGCCACCGCCGCGATTTTCGCCGTGACGACTTTCGCCCGGACCGGGAAGTCGATTTCTTCGACCTGCTTCTTGACCACGCCGATCCGCTTCGCGAGCGCCGCCGTGGACTTGTCGAACGCCCCCGCCTCGCCGTCCGTCGCCAAGTTCACGTCACGGTACTCGGCGGCGGCAAAGAACGCCTGCACGCGATAGTAGTCGGCCGTGGAGATCGGGTCGGTCTTGTGGTCGTGGCAGCGGGCACATTGCAGCGTGAGACCGAGGACGGCCGCCCCAACGCCGTTGACCATCTCGGTGAGGGACTCTTGGCGGATCATCTCGCGGTCGAGGTTGCCGCTGACCATGTGGGCCGGGCCACAGCGGTGCATCCCGGTGGCGATCCACAGGTCGGCCACCTCCCGCGGTTCCTTGCCGGCCGCGAGTTCGTCCCCGGCGATCTGCTCGCGAAGGAACGTGCTGTACGGCTTGTCGACGTTGAAGCTCCGTGCGACATAATCACGGTACCGCCAGGCGTCCGGCCGGTCGGCGTCGAGTTCGTAGCCGTTAGATTCGGCGAACCGCACCACGTCGAGCCAGTGCGTCGCCCACCGCTCGCCAAAGTGTGGCGACGCGAGCAGGCGGTCCACGACCGTCTCGTAAGCCTGCGGCGAAGGGTCAGCGACGAAATCGTCGATCTCCTTCAGCGTGGGCGGCAGGCCGGTGAGGTCGAAGGTGACGCGGCGGATCAGCGTGAGTTTGTCGGCGGTCGGCGAGAGCGTGGTTTTCGCCCGGATGAAGGAGTCGATCGAACTGACCCCCGACCCCTGACCCCTGACCCCTGCCTTCCGAGGCGGCACGAACGACCAGTGTGCCCGGTCCTCAGCGGTGATTTCGGGTTCCTTCACCTTCTCTTGCGCGAGGGTGAGGGTCGGCAGGAGTAGCACGAGGACAATCGAGCGCATGGAGAACCCACCAGGCCATCGGGACGGTTCCACGATAGCCGGACGGGCGGCGGTCAGCAAGAACGAGCTAGCCCGGTGGTCAGTTCGCCGCCGGGATCATCACGATGCGGAAGCCGACGGTGTTGTACGCCCCGGACGCCGCCCGGCCTTCGCCGATGGAAGTGCTGCGGCAACTGTTGCTCACGGCGTACCACGACCCGCCGCGGATTTCGTTGACCGTCTTCCCCTTCTCGGCGCCGTTCGTGGCCACGATCGTAGAGTCGCACCAGTTCCAGAGATTGCCGGCCATGTCGTAGCAGCCGTAGCCGCTCTTGCCCGCCTCGTAGCTGCCGACCGGCGTGGTGTTGCCACCCGTTTCGCCGAGGCTGGTGAACAGATCGGTGTAGATGAAACCGGTGTACGTGCCGTGGCTCACCCACCCGCGGACCGACCCGTTCGCGCCGATGGAAAGTGTGGTCGCCCGGCCGGAGTTGTCGTACCCGGCGATCTGATCGACGGTCGTCTTGATGCCGAAGTATTTGGACTTGTTGTTGTTGTACGTCACCGCCTTCTTCGGCTCGTCCTTCAGGTACTTGGCAACGGTGACGCCGTTGAAGTTGAACTTGGAAGTCAGTTTGCCGTCGGCGTAAACGACGTCCGACGAGTTGCCCCACGGGTACAGGAAGCCCTTTGGCCCGCGGGCGGCCTTCTCCCACTGATCGGCCGTCGGAATCGCCACCTTCCACCCGGTCTTCTTGCCCACCCACGCGGCGTACTCCTTGGCCTTGGCGAGCGAAACGTAGGCGACCGGGTGGTTCGCTTTGCCCTCGGGGTAGGTTCCGCCGTGCCAGTACGAGGGCGTGCCGCGGGTGCCGGTGTCGTCGAGGAAGGCCTTGTACTCGGCGTTCGTCACGGAGAACTTGCCGATGCAATAGCCGTCCAGATTCACCTTCTTGGCCGAATTGCCGGTGCCAGCGGTGAACTCCCCGGCGGGCACGTAGACCATCCCGTCGGGGACTGCGATCGTCTTCCCGCCGTCGGTGACGGGCGTCGTTTGCGTCGAGGCGGGGTGGGGGATGTCGTTACCGTTCGCGGCCTTCGCAACCGGCTTGAGGGGATCGGCGGCGAGCAATCGCGTGCCGGCGAGAACGAGCAGCACCGAGAACAAAAGGGCTTTCATCGAAGGACCCACCCCAGGAGGAAGACCGATCCTGTCCCTGGTAAACGGGATTCGGAGCCTCCGGAGACGCGCGCTCACCAAATCGTCACGTCGGGGGCAAGACCTCGGCCGGGTTCGCGAAGATGGCCGGCACGCCGCCGGTGTGCAGGAACACCACGACATCGCCCTTCGCGTACTTCCTCGCCCGCACGTCGGCGATCAGGCCGGC
This sequence comes from Limnoglobus roseus, assembly GCF_008254045.1. Classification (GTDB taxonomy): domain Bacteria; phylum Planctomycetota; class Planctomycetia; order Gemmatales; family Gemmataceae; genus Limnoglobus; species Limnoglobus roseus. Next base: position 755,434 of record NZ_CP042425.1, read on the forward strand.
GAGGGCCTTCGCAGAATAGACCGGGTCGGTCAGAATCGCTTCCGTCGTCGCCAGCAGTCGCATCGCTTCCTGCCCCGCGAGGGACGGTAGGCCGTAGCCGGGGGCGATGAAGTTCTCATCCGCGTCGATGTCGGCGGCGGTCAGTCGGTGCGGAAGGTTCAGCATCGCCGCGGCGTCGTTGGCGTCGTTGGCCAACGCGGTCGGGATGTGCCACGGCCAGTGCATCGGACAAATCAGCCGCACCGGGCAAGTCAGGCCGAGCAGTTTCGCACCAAGGGCCACGCCCGCTCCGGTCGCGCCAGACGAGGAAACGTAGATCGCGGCCGGTTCCAGGTTTTGTTCCGCGAGTTGCTGCACGACTTCCGCGACGCAGACGACGTAACTGATCGCCGCGAGCGGCACGACGCGCGGCCGGTGCCAGAAGTACGGCCGCCGCCCGCCCGCCCGAAACTCCGCGGCCTTCGCCGCGAGCAAGGCGTCGAGTTCCGGGCCGATCTTCGCGTCCGTGAATTCGACCTTCGCCCCGACGAGGTAGTCGAGCAGCAAGTTCCCCTGCGGTTCGGTCGAATAGTGCCCGCGGCTCAGGTAGAGCCGGCATTCGAGGCCGAGCTTCGCGCAGCCGGCGGCCGTCTGACGGCAGTTGTTCGACTGCACGCCCGCTCCCCACACGACCATGTCGCAGCCCTGATCGAGCGCGTCCCCGAGGAGGAATTCGTTGTGCCGGGCCTTGTTCCCGCCGAGCAGGAGGCCGGTACAGTCGTCACGCTTAAGAAAGACGCGGGCATCGCCAATCGCCCCGGCGAACCGCGGGGCTTCTTCCAGTGGCGTCGGCAGGTGGGCCAACTTGGCCCGCGGCAGGCGGTCGATGACGGCGAGAAGTTCTGTCGGTGTGAAAGTTGCGTGCGGCATGGGGGCTATCGTAGGGTGGCGGTGGGGCTTTGCGAAGGCACTCCTCCACCAGAACGAGTTCTCGGAGTGCGTGGACATGCCGGACGGCGAATCGTTCGACCTGATCGTGATCGGGGCCGGCCCCGGCGGCGAGATGGGGGCGTTGCGAACCGCCATCCTCGGCAAGCGGGTGGCCGTCGTCGAGAAGGAGGCCGAACCCGGCGGGGCGTCCGTCAACACCGGCACCGTGCCGAGCAAGACGCTGCGCGAAACGGCCCTCGCCCTGTCCGGCCTGCGGTCCCGCGATCTGTACGGCGTGGACCTGTCGATCCGCCGCGGGGCGACCGTGGACGACTTCCTTCACCACGAGCGTCAGGTCCGACAGAGCGAACACAGCCGTATCCGGGGCTTGTTCGAAAAGTTCGGCGTGACGGTCTTCCACGGCCGCGGCGAGTTCGCCGACCCGCACACCGTGACCGTCCATCAACCGGACGGGACCACACGCACCCTCCACGGCGAGAACATCCTGATCGCCACCGGCAGCGTGCCGATCCGGCCGGCGGAAATCCCGTTCGACCACAACCGCATCCACGACTCGGACGAACTGCTGAACATTCACGAACTGCCGCGGTCGATCGCCGTCATCGGGGCGGGGGTCATCGGGTGCGAGTACGCCTGCATGTTCGCGGCCCTCGGCGTGGAGACGTACCTGATCGACGGCCGAGAAAAGCTCCTCCCGCAACTGGACGCCGAGATTTCGGCGTCTCTTGCGAAGGCCATGCGAGCACTCGGTGTGCAGTTAGTCCTGGGTCGGGCGGTGGAACGATTCCCCCCGCCGAGCGACGGTGACATCGAACTGACACTCTCGGGCGGCACACCGGTTCACGTTCACCACGTTCTCTTCTGCGCCGGGCGGATGTGCCGGACACCGGACCTAAAGCCGGAGTTGGCAGGGGTGCAACTCGCGGAGAAGAACCGCGTGCCGGTGAACGAGCACTTCCAGACGAACGTGCCGCACATTTACGCCGTCGGCGACGTGATCGGCTTTCCGGCGCTCGCGTCCACGAGCGCCGAGCAGGGTCGGGCGGCCGCCATCCACATGTTCGACAACCGTCACCCGGAGTACGCCGTGGCCCAGGTGCTGCCAGCCGGCATCTACACGATTCCGGAACTGAGTTGTGCCGGGGCGACGGAAGACGAGTTGAAGGCGAAGGGCGTGGAGTATGCCGTCGGCCGGGCCGAGTACGCCGAGGTGGCCCGCGGCAAGATTATCGGCGACGGAAGCGGCTTCCTGAAGTTGCTCTTCGACAAGCAGACCCGCAAACTGCTCGGCGTCCACGTCATCGGCGAGCACGCCACCGAGGTCGTTCACATTGGCGTGATGGCGATGATGACCGAGGCGGGCGTGGACCTGTTCCTGCGAACGTGCTTCAACTACCCGACGCTCGGCGAACTGTACAAACTCGCGGCGCTGCGGGCTGACTTCTTCGGTTTGTCGTAGTGCTCAGGGGTCAGGATTTGTGATCTCCTGACCCTTGGCTCCTGACTTTCTACCGACGCGGCGTGTGCTCCGGCGGCAGCAGCAGTGCGATCGGCGGGGGCTGATCGTTGTTGCGATTGGCCGGCTTCGCTTCGAGTTGGCGGGGCCGTTCGTCGCGGTCCGGGGCCACACCGCGAACGACGGCCGGGGCTTCCAGTTTCGGCACCGCCGACAGGCCGCTCATGCGGACTTCCGACGAACTGGAGCGGCTCGCGAGGGCCGTCGTGCCGCCGGTCGGCGTGTTAGTCTTCGCCTTCGCGACCCGTTGCGGCGGCGTGCGGAGCGATTCGATCCACTTCTCTTCCAGGTCGTCCACGCTCTCGAAGCCGTAGCTGTCGTGGACGGCGGCCTCCCAGTTCTTACTGTTCATCCCGGCCCGCACGAACTTGAGGAACTTCGCCCGCCCGCCGTGTTGGTTGATGAGGTAGTCGCAGATCGAATAGCCCTGGGCGTAGACGACGATCATGTCCTTCGGATAGGTCATCATCCCGAGCAGCATCCGCAGGCGGATGCCCCGACCGCTGTTCAACAGTTCGCGGCAGCGGATGTCGTGCGTGAAGCACTCGTTCTCGTTCTCGCTCAGTACGCTGCCGCCCTCGTCGGCCCACCGCGGCACGGCCTGTCCAAAGTAGTAGGCCAGCACCGTGTGTGTGACCTCGTGGGGGAGGACCGATTCCAACAATTGTTTCTGTTCGCCGAAGATATGCATCTGTTGCGACAGCACCGCCGGGCGGCCGTTGCCGTTGCTGCCGAAGGTGAAGGTCGTCGCGCCGCCGGTGTCCTTCATCCGAATCTCGACCTTCAGCGGGCACCGCTGACCCCAGTTCGGCATCTCCTCGCCGAGCCATTCGCGGGCCTTCTCGCGGCGGAAGTGTTCCGCCATGTCGCCGAACTTCTCGGCCATCTCGCGGTTCGGCGCGGTGGTGCGGAAGTTGGTGGTTTTATAAGAGCCGTCGCGGTCGAATTCGCCTTCGCCGGCGAACGCAAGTTGCGAGGAGAGAAGCAAAGCGGTAAACGCGAACAGACCGACCAGCCGACGCAGTGTCATTCCCTTGACCTCCGTGCGGAACCAGCAATAAGTTGTGCGAGCAGTCTAGGTGCAAAAGAAGTTTAACCGCAAGCCCGATGCCGGGTGCAGAATGTGCGATTGAGGCTCCGGAAAAGTGGCCGGCTAAGGTGCGATGAGGCAGGTGTTTCCGACGATTGCCGGACGTACGGCTCGGTTCGATGGCGACGATTTCTTGTGGCAACTTTTACAATTCCGCGGGCGAGTTGACCGAGGTGTAAAAATTACGGTGGGAAACGGCGGGACATGGGTATGAAGCGAATCGCGTTCGACCTCGATGAAACGCTCGGCGTGCCGCTCATCAGCGGTTCACTCATCGTAGGTTGGCAATTGCGGCCGGGATGTCCCGAATTGCTCGACCGCCTCAAGGCACAGGCCACACTCCTGCTTTGGTCTGTTAGCCCACGCCGGTACGTGGAAAAGGCACTCACCTTCGGCCTGCGACCTTGGTTCGCGGAGTCGTATTCCTGGGACGAACTGCCCATCCCGTGGAAGGACGTGCGGCAACTTCGAGCGGACTTTCTGATCGACGACAGCCCCCATCACCGCACGGCCGCAGAAGGCGTCGGCCTCGGATCGGCGTACATCGTCGTCCCCGCCTACGGGAGTCCGGAAGACATCGCCGATCCGTTCGCATGGGCGGCACTTGTTGAGGCGACGGTGCTGTCATCCGACAGGTGAACCCGCCGTACCAAGCCAATCTCTATTCACCATGTCTCCTACTACGAACCTGCCAATGCATGATCTTCGCACTCCCCCGCTCATCCAACCGATCTCCGGTCCGCTCATTTTTCTCGCCGGTCCCATTCAAGGGGCACCGGACTGGCAGAGCGAAGCCGTGCGCTGGTTCGCGGAAAACGCGCCCGGGGTAACGATCGCGTCGCCACGGCGGGCGTACCGGCCCGGCGAATTCGACTACGCGGCTCAGGTCGATTGGGAGACGCACCACCTTCGGGCGGCCGCCGAAGACGGCGTCATTCTCTTCTGGCTCGCGAAGGAAGTCGTACCCACGCCCGGCCGGGCCTACGCGCAGACGAGCCGATTCGAGTTGGCGGAGTGGAAGGTTCGGCACGAACGCGACGGGACCAAACTCGTCGTCGGCATCGAACCCGGGTTCAGTGGCGAGCGGTACATCTGCCATCGATTCGGCCAGGATTGCCCGGCGGTGCCGTTGTGCGGGACACTCGCCGAGACGTGCCGGACCGCTCATGAATTGCTCAAGGCGAGCCGAGCACCGTAAGGTGCCGGGTGAGTGGCAATGATACTCAGCCGGCACCTTACGGTGCTCGGCTCGCCAATGTCACACCTTCGGCACGGCCATCGTGCTGAGGGCCGTGTCACCGAGGTCGAGGTCGCCGAGGAGTTGCTCGGTCGCCTTGCGGATCGTTTCGCAGAAGCGGGTCAGGTCCAGGTCGTCACCGTCCTTGCCGAACGGTTCCTCCACATCCTCGGCCGTCATCTCGATGCCGAGCAGGAAGTACGCCAGCAGTGCCACCAGGATGACGCCCATGTACCCGTACTGGTCGGCCATGAACCACGGGGCGGACATCAAATAGAGGATCGTGCCGTGTCGCAGGAGCGCCCGGTACGACAGCGGCACCGGCGACGAGCGGATGCGCTCGCACGCGCCGCTGACGTCCATGAGCGCCTTCGCGTGCGGGTCGATGATGAGAGCGTTGATCTCGCTCAGTCGGCCGCCGGCCTGCCACCCACGGATTCGCTCGTAAATCCACGCGGCGAACTGCAACGGGACGTGCGGTGGGTTCGCCCGCTCGGTGGCGAAGCCGGGCACCTCGTACAGCGGGCGGCCGCCGCGGAGGTGGTTCCGTAGCGACACGGCGAACCCGACGACGAGGCGGCCGAACGCCTGCAACTCGGCCGCGGGTACGCCCGTCGTCAGCGCCTTCACCTTCACGCACAGGTTGCGGGTGTCGTTGATGAGTTGGCCCCAGAGCTTGCGGGCCTCCCACCAGCGGTCGTACGCTTGCAGGTTGCGAAACCCGAGCAGCACACCGAGCAGGATGCCGTTCACCACCGAGATGTCGCCGATCCACTTCGGCAGCACCACGTCCGTCTGACTCGTCGCGAACTTCACGATCAGCGAGTACGCGATGACCAGCACGACGGCCGCGTCCAGCCGCCGCCACACCGGCAGCGGCGGCCAGATTTGCGCGAACCACGATGCGTGGTCCTTCAGCGGCAGGTCCTTCGATTTCACGACTCCGTCCTCAACAGCCGCCGGATCATACCGCTGCCGGCGATCAGCACGCCGAGCTTGTCGAAGCCGTCACTGTCGGTCGGCGGGCTCGCGAGTCGGACGGTAATGTCGTTCTCGTCTTCGAGCGATAGCTTGACGCGGCGGGTGGCCAGGTTGTACACGCCGTAGGCCACGTCGAGTTGCGGCCCGATCTTTTCGCGGAACTCCTGCCGCACGGTCGCGGCCGTCATGGCGGCGTTCATCACGACCGACGTTTCGAGCAACGCCGTGGCGTAGCCGGGGATTTCTTCCACGTCTTGCGAGTAGACCTGTTCGAGCGCCCGGTGGGCCGACCGCACGGCGACCATGATCCGCTCGATGACCGCCCGCAGCGGGTGGCTGGTGGCGAAGTCGAGGTACGTGTGCGGGTCCATGAACGCCTTCACCGCCGCCGTCACCGCCCCGCACCCGCTGTGCCCGAGGACGACGAGCATCCGCAGGCTCTCGCCGAGGTTCGTCACCGCGTAGTCGATGCTGCCGAGGCACTCGGCCCCGAGGACGTTGCCGGCCACGCGGACGACGAACAGGTCGTTGGCCGCCTGGCCGAAGATGAGTTCGATCGGCACGCGGGCGTCGGCACACCCGAGGACGACGGCGAACGGCTTCTGGATCGGTGGCGACCCGTCGGCCCGGGCCAAGCCGAGGGCCTGGGCGTTCAACGTGATGATCCGGGCCGGGGACGACGCCGACAGGCCGGCGAATTCGCGGTTGCCGTCCTCCAACCGCTTGCGGGCGGCGGCGGCCGACCGCGGGCTGCGGCCGCCGGGAGCGTCAGGGTCGAAGCGGTAGATCAGTTCGAACATGGATGCTCCTAAAGTTGCTGGGCGTCCCCGAGGCGGGGCAGGTCGTCCAGCGAGGTCAGGTTGAAGACTTCGAGGAAGCGGTTGGTCGTGCCGTACTTCACGTCGGGGTGGTCGGCGTCGCCCCGCTGCGCAACGGCCATCAGGCCGAGGCGAACGAGTTGCCGGAGGGTGGACCCCGAGTCGAGGCCGCGGATCGTGTCGATCTCGGCCTTGTCGATCGGTTGGCGGTACGCGACCACGGAGAGCACATCGAGTGCCGGCTGCGAAAGTCGTGCCTCGCGGGGGCCGCCGAAGAGTTTCTCACGCATGCCGCGGTACGCCGGCTTCACCGCCAGCACGTACCCGCCGTCTCGCGGTTGAACCGAGTACGGGCGGTTCTGACTGCGGTACTTCTTGTTCAACTCCGCGACCGATTGGTGCAGAACGTCGACCGGCACGCGGAGGGCCACGGCGAACTTCTCGGCCGTCAGCGGCGGTCCACCGGCGAAGAGCATCGCCTCGGCGATCTTGTCCGCCGACGGAAGGCTGGCCACCGCCGGCGCTCGCGACGGGCGGGGCGGTGGTGGCGGTTCGGGGGTCGGCGGGGGGGCGACCGGTTCCGCGGCTTCCAGCACGTCCAAATCGCCGTCGAGGGCCCACGTCGGGGCCGTCAACGGGTTCGTGGGTGGCGGGTCGGACGATGGCGGAATCGTCTCGGGCATCGGCTCACTCGTGCGGGAGGAAGAAGATGCCGGTGACGAACGTGCCGGCCCAGAGGGCACAGAACATCCAGCCGAGGGCGAGGTGGAGGCGGCGGAACCGTCGCGTGCCGGTGAACAGCATCACGGGCAGGAAAACCGCGGACGGGATCGAGAAACAAAGGTGGATGCGGAGCGCCTGTTTTGCGTCCTCGGTGAACTGCGAGGTCACGTCGTGGCCGAGGCGGAGCAGCAGTTCGAAGCCGAACACGGTCGTCATCGTCAGGAGGAAGAACACCCAGTTGATCCGGCCGTGCAGCCGCTTGCGGTCGGCCGCGAGCGCGACCAGCGACCCGACGAACAGCACCGTCACGGCGGCGACGAGGACTTTGAGCGTGAGGATGATCTGCGGGCCGGTGAGCATGCGTTCTTTCTTATGGCTTCGTCGCCGCGGCGTGCATCGCCTTCGCCCATTCCAGGGCCGTCGCGAGCGATTCCATCGGCAGGCCGATGACGTTGCTGGTGCTGCCCTCGATCACCTTCAAGTACGGATCGACCGGCATCTCGATCGAATACGCCCCGGACGAGCCGACCCACTTATCGGTCTTCAGGTAGGCGTCGAGTTCCTCGTCGGTCAGCGCCTTCATCTCGACGAGGCTGCGTTCCTGCCAGCAGATTTGGAAGTCGCCGGGCCGAACCCACAGGCAGACGCCGGTCCAGAGTTCGTGGACGCGGCCGGAGAGCCAGGTGAGGATGCGTCGCGCGTCGGCCGCATCGTCCGGCTTGCCGACGACTTTGCCGTCGAGCCAGCCGACGGTGTCACCGGCGAGGACCACTCCGTCGGCGACGGTCCTCGCGACGGCGGCGGCCTTCAGCCACGCGAGTTCGCCGACGTAGTGCCGCACGTCGCCGAGGCGGGCTTCCGTCGGTTCGTCAATGTTGGCCGGCTGAACCTCGTACTGATAGCCGTGGAGTTTCATCAACTCGCGTCGGCCGAGCGATCCGCTGGCGAGGATCAGGCGGAATGGGAGATTCGGCGTTGCCATGTCGTCAGCACCTCGGCCAGCGGCGGCCACAGTTTCTCCGGCGTTAGGTCGGCGAAGCAGACCATCCCGTTCGGGCACTTCTTCAGATAGCTGCCCGCACACGGTACGCCAGTTTCGACGGCGGTGTTCGCGGACGAGTACGGGCCGTGCAACTTCACCTGCGTGCAAGTGTACGGGGCGACGCACGGTCGGCCCAGCGCGGCCGCGAGGTGCAGCGGGCCGGTGTCGTTGCCGACCATCACGTCGGCGGCGGCGAACACGGCCGCCAGTTTCGGCAGGCTCGTCTTCCCGGTGAAGTCCCGGACCGGTCCCCGGAGTTGCGAAGCGATCTCGGCCGACAGAGCGTTGTCCTCGGCCGCGCCGACGAGGAGCACCGTACCGCCGAACTCGCGTTGAGCCTTCGTCAGCAGCGTCGCGAAGTGGGCGGGCGGCCAGCGTTTTGTCACCCACTTCGCCCCGGCGGCGACGGCCAGCCACGGCCGCGGCAGGGTGGCGAGTTCCCGGTGAACCGCGTCCACTTCACTCTCGCGGAGTGGCACGATGAACCGTTTCGCCGACCGACAGCCGAGCAATTCCGCGATCCGCCAGTAGCGATCGACCGCGTGAATCCGATCCGCGTCCGGCACTTCCACCGCGTGCGTGTAGAACCGCGCGGCCCCTTCTCGCGCGTTCGCGAAGCCGACCTTCACCGGCGACCCCGTGGCCGCGCACATCAGGCCGGTTCGCAGCAGTCCTTGCAGGTCGATGACGAGGTCGAACCGCTCACGCCGCAGGCGGTTCACGAAGCCGAGCGAGTACCGCACGGCCGAACCGAGTTTGCGGAAGGCCGCACGATCGAAGGCGAGTGTCGCGTTCAAGTGCGGGTGGCCGACGAGCAGTGGCTCGAAGCCGCGGTTCACGACCCAGGTGATGTGCGCGTCCGGGAATCGCTCGCGGAGGGCCGTCAGCACCGGCAGGGCGTGAACGATGTCGCCGAGGGCGCTCGGTTTGATAATCGCGATCCGTCGCGGCATCTGGGGTCAGGGGTCAGGGGTCAGGGGTCAGGCAACCGGGGGCGGAGCCAGGACTTCTGGTTCCTGATTCCTGGTTCCGGACTCCTTTCGGAGCACCGTCGGCAATAGCAACAGTACGCACACCAGCGCGGCCATTGCCACAAGATACGGCAGCGTGCGGGTCGAGTGCAACTCGAACACGAACACGCCGACGAACGGCCCCAGGATACGGCCGAGCGACGCGGCCGATTGGTTCACGCCGATGACCTCACCCTGCCGGTGCGGGTCGGCCCGCTTCGACACCATCGCCGACACCGACGGGTTCACAAACGCGAAGCCGGTCACGGCCAGGGCCATCGCCAGGTAGAACAGCGTCAGCACCGCCTTCTTGTCCGGTTGCGTCGCCGTGAACCACGCGACCACTCCGATCAGGCCGAGGCCGAGGAACATCAGGGCAATGCCGAAGACGATCATCGGCCCTTCCTTCCACCGGCCTACCAACGGGCGGTAGAGGCCGCCCTGCGCCACCATCAGGATGAACCCGACGGCCGCGAAGACCAGGAAGTTTTGCTCGTCGTTGTAGTCGAACGCGGCACTCGTCAGCAGGGCGAGCGTCGCCTCGAAGTTCGCGAAGCCGAAGATCGCCAAGAAGTAGATCAGCACCAGCGGGCCGATGCTCGGCATCTTGATGACGTCCAGCGTGCGACTGATGCTGAAGAACGATCGCGGCTCGTGCTGTTGGCCGGGAATGCGCGTCTCCGGCAGCCACGCGAACGCCAGCCCGGCGGCGACGAGGGAGAGGATCGACGCGATGGCCCCGACGCCCCACTTCTGGTCTTCGAAGGCTTTCAAGCCGGCGTAGGCGATGAGTGGGCCGAACGTGAACCCGATGCCGAACGCGGCCCCGATGAGAGCCATCCCCTTCGCCCGCTTCTCTCTCGTCGTGCAGTCGGCGATGACGGCGGCGGCCGCCCCGATGTTCGCCCCGGCAATCCCCGCCCCGATGCGGGAGAGGAACATCAGCGCGAGGGCCAACTGCCAGTCGGTTGTCGGCAAGGACGAGGCGAACGCGAACAGGGCGTAGAACACGGCCGACCCGATGAGGCCGATCAGCAGCACCGGCCGCCGGCCGATGCGGTCGGACATGCGGCCCCACATCGGCGAGAAGATGAACTGCATCAGCGAGAAGACCGAGAACAGCGCGCCGATGGTCGCCCCGCGGACCGCCTCGGTTTGGCCGGCCAAGTATTCCTTCGCCAACCGCGGCAGCAGCGGCAGGACGATGCCGAAGCCGAGGAGGTCGATGGCCACGACGAGGGCCGCGATGAACATCGCCTTCCGCGGCGGGCGGGGCAGGTCGGCGGGCGGGGGGGCGTCGGTCATAGGTGTCGCGAGGGCCTGACGGAGTTCGGCGGGTGTCGTCCGACCCGTAACTTACGCACGACGAACCGGGTTCGGCCACCCCGCTTTCCGAGCGACTCTGCCGGCTACGCGGGAAATGCTTCGGGCGCGCGGCCTTCCCCGCCGGACGATTGCTTGTTTTCGCCGCGCCAACGCCATATCATCCAATAACGTTATCACTTTTGTAATCTGCCCTCTTCTAACCTCTGCTCGTCGGGAGTCACGCCGATGCAACGCCGCCTCTTCCTCTCGCAGGCCCTCACCGCCACGGCCGCGACGTACCTCCTGCAGAATGGCTCAACGGCCCGCGCCCAAGACCCGACCGACGAACTCATCGAAACGGCCGACGGTGTGAAGCTGCGGGGTATCTTGTACAAGGCCCAGAACAGCAAGAACGGCTCGTGCGTGATGATCCTCCACGACCCGTTCACCGACCCGACGAAGGGCGACTGGGACGGCCTCGCGAAGACGCTGGCGACCGGCGGCTACCACGTCCTGCGGTTCGACTTCCGCGGCACCGGCAAGAGCAAGGACATCATCCCCGAGAAGTTCTGGAAGGATCAGCTGAACGCCACCCTCCCGGGGGCGTCGAAGGCCACGCCGAAGAAGACGATTGAGGAGAAGGACTACAAGTCGAGGAACGCATACCTCCCCCAACTCGTCTACGACATTTCGGCCGCCCGCAACCACCTCGACAAGCTCAACGACGACGGGCAGGTGAACACGAGTTCCGTGTACATGATCGGGGCCGGCGACGCCGCCACCCTCGGCATGATGTTCCTCACCACCGAGTGGCACCGTGAGCAGAAGAAGCCGATGGGCGTTCTCGGCATTCAAAAGCTGATCGTGAACGCGAACCAAACCATCGCGGCCGGGAGCGCCCCGGCCGGCCGGGACTACGGCGGGTGCGTCTGGCTGTCGCCGAAGCGGATGAACGGCTTCAACAAGAGCACAATTGAGAACTGGGTCGCCAACTACGGCCGCGATGCCAACGGCGACATGCGGAAGGAAACGCCGATGCTCTTTGTCTACGGTGAGAAAGACCCGGCCGGCCTGAGCAACAGCAAGTTCTTCAACGACGAAGTCATGGTCGCCAGCGGGGGGCGGGGAAAGTTGGAGAAACTCGACAACACCTTCCTCCGACCGCGGGCCGGGACCAACTTATCGGGCGTCGGCCTGCTCGGCAAAGACGACACGCTCGGGACCGAGAAGCTGATCCTGGAATTCCTGAACAAGATGGAAGAACTGCGGCGTAAAAAGGTGCGGATTACCCGTGACTACTCCGAGCCGTTGCGGATCAACCTCGCCTCGTTCGGCACGTAATCGATTCACGGAGTCGGCACTTCGAGCGGGGCTTCAGCCCCGCTCTCATCTTTTTCGTGATCCAAGAAAAAGTCCGCCGGATCGGGAGTGCATCTCGCAGCTCCGTGGGCTAAAATGATTTCAATCGTCAGAATTGTTAGATTCGAGAATCAGGGAGTCGGAGAATGACCGCGACCGTGCAGGCCGTGTGCCCAGGATGCCGCAACATTCTTCGCATCCCCATCGAGTGGGCCGACCGGGCCATGAAGTGCAAGAAGTGCGGCATGGTGGTACAGGGCCGCAAACGGTCCGAGACGCCTCCGGCCGCCGCGGCCGCCGAAACCGTGCCACACCAGGCCCTCCCCGCCAAGCCCACGCCCGTTCAACAACCGCCCCAGCCGGCCCGGCCCCCGGTCGCCGCCCAACCCGCCGCCCCGCCGCCGCAGCCCCAGGCCTATCCGCAACCGCAGGCGTACCCTCAACCTCAGCCGTACCCACAAGCCTACCCCCAGCCGTATCCGCAAGCGTACCCACAGCCCCAGCCATACCCCTACGCGGCCCAACCGGGTTATCCTCAGCCGCAAGCCTACCCTCAGCCGCAAGCGTACCCGCAGCCACAGCCATACCCCTACGCGGCCCAACCGGGCTACCCACCGCCGGGCTATCCACAGGCCGCCCCGGTGCCCTACGTACCGTCGCCCGCGGACATGGCGTTCGACACCGAGGAGTCGTCCGCCCCGACACGTTACCGTCGCCGTCGTGGCAACCGCTGGTTCGGCCCCGCCGTGGTGCTGATGCTCTGCGGCGGCCTCGTGGCCGGCGGTATCTACTTCATGAACAAGATCGAGAAGGACCAGGAGAAGCTGGAGCAGCAGGCCAAGAAGCTCAACGACGGCAAGAACCCCAACGCCACGCCCGAGAACAAGGGCGGCTCGGGCCTCACGTCCGATGCGTTCCCCCGGCGGATGCTCTTCGTCCACGTCTCGAAGTACATCTACTTCAACAACCTCACCCCCGGCAGCGGCCTCCGCGGCGAAGACCTGCCCACGAAGATCGCCAAGAAGATCGCCTTCGAGTGGCACATCCCGACCGACAAGGCGACCAACGAACTCTTCGTCCTCAGCGACACTGGCAACGACAAGGACTTCCGCCCGCCGATCAAGGGCGTGCTGGAAAAGGCCGTCGCCGACTTCTGCTCCACTAGCCGCGACCAGGACCGGGTGGTCTTCTATTTCGGCGGGCACGCGGTCGCGATCGACGGCAAGGCGTTCCTCGTGCCGGTCGAGGGGGAACCGGGGGCCGTCGCCACGCTCATCCCGATCGAGGACGTGTTCGCGAAGTTCAAGGACTGCAAGGCCCAGCAGAAGGTGCTCCTTTTGGACGTCTGCCGGTTCAACACTCAGGCCGGAGCGGCGAAACCGGGCAGCCAGCCGATGAGTGAGGAGTTGGACAAACTCCTCCACGCGGCCCCGGAGGGCATCCAAGTGGTGACGAGTTGTTCGGCCGGCGAGAACGCCTTCGAGCAGCAGGGCACCGGCAGCGAGTTTTTGGAAGCCTTCCGCGTGCAGGCCGACCGGTTCAAGGCTACCAAGTCGCCGGCCCCGACGCCGGACCAACCGATTCCCATCGGCCAGTGGGCGGACGCCGTGAAGGCGTACCTGAGCACGAAGCGGGAAAACCGCGCGGTCCAGACGGTCAAGCTCGGCGGGACCGAGTCGCCGAAGGCGGTGGCTTACAACAAGGACGAAGCCCTCGCCGCCCGCTTCGCATGGGCCGAGGTGCCGAAGGGCGTGTCGGCCGACGAGGTCAACAAGGCTCTCCAGGCCGCGACGCTGCCGGGCCTCCGGAAAGACCTGGAAATGCCGACGAGTCTGAGCCAGGTCTACCCGTTCGACGCCGAGGCGATGAAGGCCTACGCCGACGACGGCGTGGCCGACGACCAGATTTTGAAGGACCCGGGCATGTACCCGGTGCGGTTCGCCACCCTGGACGCGCTGAAGACGATCCGCGAGAAGTGGACCTTCGGCGAGAACGGCCTGAAGGAGTCGTTCGAGAGCGGCAGCGTGGACGACCAGGCCAAGAAGGATGCCATCGCCGACCAGATGGGTCCGGCCCTGATCGAACTGGAACTAAAAGAAAAGATGTTGGCCCTGGAGAAAGTATCCGACGCGCTGTCGGCCGAGAAGTCGAAGCGATGGCTGGCCCTATACCAGTACGCGAAGGCCCAGACGCAACTGCGATGGGCGTTCATCGAGGAGTACCGCGGGGCGCTCGGCAAGATTCGCACCGACAGCCTGCCGAAGCCGGAGAAGGGCAAGGCCGCCGGCTACCGCCTGGCGTCGGCCGAGAAGATGAGCAGCAAGAAGGACATCCAGGAGAAGGCCGAGGAAGCACGCGAAACGCTCGGCAAGATGGCCGAGGAACACAAGGGCACGCCGTGGGAAGTGTTGGCGAAGATGAACAAGAGCGTCGCCCTCGGCCTCAAGTGGGAGGTCATTCCCGAAGAGGTGAAGCCGGAGGAAGTGGTGGATGCGAAGCCGGAGATGAAGCCAGACGCAAAGCCAGAAGCGAAGCCGGCGACAGTGGCGGTCAGCTTCCAGAAGGTGCAAGCGGTCCTGCGATCCCACTGTGCCACGTGCCACGGGACGCCGCAAATTCGGGCGATGATCGACGTGCGGACGCTCGAATCGATCATGAAGAAGAAGGGCCTCGTGGTCCCCGGCGACCCGGGGGCGAGCGACCTGTGGGGCGCGATCATGGCCGACACCATGCCCCCGCCCGACAAGCCGAGGTTGAGCGCCGACGAGAAGCAGATGATCAAGGACTGGATCGCCGGCGGGGCGAAGTAACGGCGGGCGAACAGGCGAGCGGGGGCCGTTAGCCCCTAATTCTGGCCTTCGCGGTACAAGAATCAGGGGCTAACGCCCCTCCGCTCGTCAAGGCCGAGCCGCGCGGAAGGAGCGTCGGGATGGCGATCGACCGTGCGGACTGGCACTCCGGGGGAGACTTCTCCGCCGAATTGCCCTCCGAAAACGGTGGCACGCACATCGGCATGTTCCTCGCCTGGCCCATCCTCAACGGACTCCAGGGTGAGTTCCATGATGAAGAATCATCCGAAGATTTGGAGGCGGTGCGCGGCCGAACAATGACCGGCCGCGACTTCCTGTTCCGATCGTGCGACGGCAAGTTCTGGGAAGAAGACCTGAGCGAAGAGGGCAACAAGTTCGCCGCCGCGTACTACTCGGGTGAGGGCGGGCAGGGGTACGGAGAGTACATCAAAGACTACCAGGGAGCGCTGGCACACTCACTCCCGAGCGTTTACCACGTCGAGGACAGTTGGGCCAACTACGACGTGATCGCCCCGGTGATCGACTGGCGGTTTTCGGAGTGGAAAGCCGCGCACGCCTGACTTGGCCACACTTCTATGAATCTTCCCTCCGATCTTGACGCCATCTACCTCGCCGCAGCCGAAGCGATTCACACCGCGGACGCGCTGCTGATCGGGGCGGGCGCGGGCATGGGCGTTGATTCCGGGCTGCCGGACTTCCGTGGGGCGGAGGGGTTCTGGAAGGCGTACCCGCCGTTCCGCGGGCGACAGTTCGCCGACCTCTCCACGCCGCACTGGTTCAGTGCCGACCCCGCCTTGGCGTGGGGCTTCTTCGGCCACCGGCTGAACATGTACCGCGCGGCCACGCCGCACCGCGGCTTCGAGATTCTCCGCCGCTGGGCCGCACGGGTTCCGCTCGGGGCGTTCGTGTTCACGAGCAACGTGGACGGACAGTTCCAGAAGGCCGGCTTCGCCGACGGGCAAATCCTGGAGTGCCACGGCTCGATCCACCACCTCCAGTGCCACCGCAAGTGCGGGCAACCAATCTGGCCGTCAGACGGTGTGCAGGTGGACGTGGATGAGATGACCATCCGCGCCCGGTCGGCGTTTCCGACCTGCCCGGCGTGCGGAGCCATCGCCCGACCGAACATCCTCATGTTCGGCGACTGGGACTGGGATCGCATCCGATCCGCCGATCAGCGTCGCAATTACGAGGACTGGCTCCAACGGGTGGACGGCCGACGGGTCGTGGCAATCGAAATGGGTGCGGGGTTGGCCATCCCTACGGTGCGGGAAGAGTGCGAAGAACAGTCCCAGGTGCTAATTCGCATCAACCCGCGCGAGGCCGAGACGCCGCCGGGCGGGATTGCATTGCCGCTCGGCGCGGCCGAGGCGTTGGGCGAAATCGACGCGCGGTTGGCGTAGCCGCTCCAGGTTGGTCAGTACGGCGGCAGCATCCGCCGGACGATATGGCCAAGGACGACGAGGAAGAAAAGGAAATTACGAAGGAGCCGAGTCGTCACCCGGAGCAGCACCAAAACCGGGTAGGCCAACAGCATCGCAACACACATCAAGAGGAGCAGGACGATCTGAAAAGGCAACCAGAACTTGTAAAACGGGAACATCTGGGGGCCAGGGGTAAAGTCCAGCATCTCTTTCTTCACGATCCGCTCGATCCGCCCCACCGACCACGGCCAATCGCGGTAGCTCGCCAGCCACTCGGCGGGGATGCCGGGTTTGCCGACACGGGTGCCGATCAGGCCACCGGTGATCGCGGCGACCGTGTCGGTGTCGCCGCCGCAGCGGATGACGGCCGGGATCGCGGTCCGGTAGTCGTCGGCGTGGCGGAAGAATGCGAACAGAGCCACCGGGACCGTGTGGTAGATATACCCGCTCACGCCGCGGGTCAGGCCGAGTTTCTCCGCGAAGGCTTCCACTGTGAGCCCCTCCGCGATTCCTTCGACGACTTGCCGAAGCAGCCCCCGAAGTTCGTCCGCCGCCGTGTCGTGAGGCAATAGTTCGTCCAGCCGTGCTGTGAGCACTTCCGCCGACGGTGCCGGGCCATCTCGGGTCGTCGCGGCCACGTTCGCGGCAAGGGCGACGGCCAACGCCCCGTACTCGGCCTTCGGGTCGGTGTGCGTGATCCGGGTCGATGCTCGGACCAACACTTTCAATTCCTCGTCGTTCTCAGCCCACGCCCCAAGAACAGTCGCCCGCATCGCGGGGCCGTTGCCGGCCGAGAAGACGCCGGACTTCGTCGAGGGGAAGCCGAGCCAGAGCTTGACGCACGCCTTCAGTGTTGCCTTGCCGATACCGACCGGCACGCCGAGGAACCACCACCGCAGCCGCCATGCGAGGTCGCGGCGGAAGGCGTTCGCGTAGTCCGGCCGCTCGTCGTACCGGGGCGGCAGGGCCAGCGCCGTCATGCAGGCGTGGTCGGTGTCGTCGGAGCCCATGCCGTAGCCGAAAAAGAACTGCATCCGGTCGTGGCGCGGGTACAGCCGCGGGCCGCGACGGCGGGAGAGTCCTTCCATCGGCAACCCCATCGCGTCGCCGACGGCTTGACCGAGCAGGCAGCCGAGGACGGCGTCTTCGTTCGTCACGGCGTCCGGCTCTTCGCCGCCTCGGCTTCCTGCGTCAGGAACGCCCCCTTCGCGCCGGCCGCGTAGGCTTTCAGCAACTCGGCGGCCGGTTGACCGATCATCTCCAGCGTTTGCACGATGCGGTAGGCCCGCAGGTACTCGCCGTCCAACTTCCGCCGCGACTTGGCGACCGCGTCCAACATCGTGTTGATGGCCTGCACCACCTCCGGCGAGGCGTTGTTCGCGGCCTCCTGCTTCAACTCCGGCTCGACCGTGTCGGCGGCGGCGGTCAGCTTCTTCGTGGCGGTCTGCCGTTCGGCGAAGGCGGGGGCGTCGAGGGCCTTGACCCACTTCGCCACGTCCCCGGCGGCCGGCTTCGCGGTCGGCTTCACTTTCTCTTGAAACAACTTCACCGCCTCCGCCGGGTGGTCGGCCAGTCGGTAGACGGCCCGCATCGCCGTCGGCCCGTCGGCGGAAACGAGGTCGGCCCAGCACGCGGCCGCGTCGAACGCCTTCGGCGGGGTCGGATCGATGGCGGCTTGCAGGTTGTGGACGTGGACGCGAGCATCGAACGCCGTGGCCGCACGGCGGCCGTCGGGCGAGAGGCTCACGGTCTTGCGGGACGGTTTGCCGTCCCGCGGCGGCTGGTACTCGTTCGGCAGCAGGCGGTCGGGCTTGTCGTGCCGGAGGATGGCGAGGGGTTCGTACCGGGCGGCGGCGCAGATCAGGTACGTCGAGCAGTCGAGTTTGGGGTCGATCTCGACGGCGAACAGGCGGCCGTCCGGGGAGAACGTCCGCCGGGCGTCGGTCCAGACGATGTGTCGCAGGGGGACCGTGCGGACCTGAGTCAGAGACCGCGATTCGTACACTTCGAGTGCGGGAATCGGGTTCCGCCGTTGGTCCACCAGGACGACGGATTGGCCGTCCGGCGTCAGGGCGAACGGGTGCGGCCGGACGCCCTCGCGGAGTTCCATCTTGGCCGCGACGTCGTTCTTCGCGAAGTCCCAGACGCGGACCTCGTCCACCTCGTACCCCTCGTAGTACGCCACCCCGAGGCCGCCCGCGAGGGAAACGAGCGGCTGGTCGCGGATGAGCGCCCGCTCGCCCTTGCCGAACGCCGGCGGCATCTGCCCGCCGACCTTCGCCCCCGTGCCGTCGGGGCCGAGGGTGACGAAATGTGCCTGGTGCCCGAGGGCGTACAGGCCGCGGCCGTCCGGCGCGAACTCGACCGGACCGACGTCCTTCAGGGCCGGCGACGCCTTCTCGGTCGCGACTGTCGCGACGGTGTCCTTCGTGCGATCCCAGATTTGCAGCCGCGATCGCTCGGTCGTCACAACCGTCCGTCCGTCCCGGCTGACCGTCAACCCGAACGCCGGGACGGACGTCGACGGAGGGGCTGGCATCGTCGCAAGGGGCACATCATTGCCCTCGCCCCACACTCGCACCGTGCCGTCCTCGTTCAGTACGACGACTTGCCGCGTCGCCGGCACCCACCGCACGGCGACTACCGGGGCGAACTCAGACGTGGCGTACTTGGCCACCACCGGCGCGAGCGGTTCGGCCGCGGACAGGGTGCCGGTGAATAGCAGCAAGAGCACGAGGGTTCGCACGGTGGTTACTCCGAAAGGGGCAGCGTTATTGTCGGAGAAAGGCCGGCCGTGTTAACCCCCCTGCTGCGGGCGAGTTGCCGCAACCCCGCGTCGAGGAGGATCAGAAACATCGCCAGAATCGCAAGCCCGCCGCCGCCGAAGAACCCCCAGTTCACGGCCCCTTGCTCCTTGATCGCGACCGCATCGCCGATCAGGGCCGTGCCGAGCACCCCGATCACCAGGGCCACCAGCGAGCGGGTCATTTCCACCCGGTGCGTGAGGAAGCCGGTCGCCAGCAGCACCATCGGCAGCAGCAAGAACAGGTGCCGGTTCTGCGTCTGCGGACTGAACGCCAACATCGCCACGAGGAGGCCGGTCCATTCGAGCACGTCCAGCCCCGGCGGATCGGTCGGCCGGCGGACGAACAGGCCGAACCCGTGCCGCCGGTAGAGCCGCCGGGCAATGAGCAGGCACCCGGCGGCAACCAGCCCCACGATTGGCACGACTAGTACACGGCCGACGCCGAGGAGTTTGCCGACGCGGGCCGCGCCACTCGGCACCGAGACGCTGTACTCGTACTCCAGCGGGTAGACCAGCCCCGGCTGCCCTTCGACATGAATGCCGAGAAGTTTGCCGAGGCCGGCGGTCGCCCGCAGGAGGTAATCGAGGTTCCGGTCCCACCCCAGCACGAGGGCGGGCAGCACGGCCCACAGCACGGTCGCACCGATGGCCGCGATGGCCGCCGTCCACCGCCGCCGGATGAGCAGCCAGACCACGAACACGATCGGCACATACTTCACGTTCACGGCAAAGCCGAGCAGCACCCCGGCGACGATCGGCCGGCGGTCGAGGGTAACGGCGGCCAGCACGAGCGCCCCCAACAGCAGCCAGTCGCACTGCCCGGTCTCGGCTTCCCGCCGGACCTGTTCGATCCAACACGCGACGGCCGCTCCGAGGGCCGGGGCGAACCCGCCGGGCGGCAGGGCGAATCGCTTTTCCACCAGCCGCCACCACCCGCGGAGGGCGACGACGGTGGTAATGACGGCGAGCGCGTACCAGACCCAGCCCGCCGTGAGGATCGGCAGCCGGGCGAGCGGCGACATCCATGCCGCCAGCATCGGCGGGTAGATGTACATCTCGGCCCCGGCCCGATAGATGTCGGCGTTCGTGTTAACGGCGGTGGCAGCGTCGTAGAACGCGCGGAAGTCGACGTAGGGTTCTTCGGCCAGCCGCCGCGTCATGCGGAAGCTGACCCAACCGAGGACGGCCAGGGCCAGAAATAGGCCGGCCATCCGGTGGTAGCGAGTGGGCATCGCGGTAACCGTGGGAGGGCGGACGGTTGATTTATGACTTCACCGCCCGTGCCGCACCACGATCCGCTCGCCGGTACGGAAGGCTTCGGCGGTCAGGCCGGTCGGGTTGCTGCGGAAGGTGATCGCACCGGCGGTGAAGGTGTCCCACACCGGCACGCCGGCGGCGTCGGCGGGGCGGATTGCGGGGTCGGCCCGATAACCGCGGCTCGCGACCACGAGGCCGGGCGAACTCCACCGCACGAGTTCCGGCGGGAGCGCACTGCGGCTGCCGTGGTGCGGGGCCATCAGCACGTCGCACGCCGCCGGCGGCAGGCCGAGGAGCCGCTGCGCCCCGGACTTTTCCAGATCGCCGGTGAGCAGCATTGAGTGACGGTGGTATGTCACTCGGAGGACGAGGCTGCGCTCGTTCTCCGTGCCGTCCGGCCCCTCGCGCGGCGGGTGGAGGACTTCGAACGCCACGTCGCCGGCCGTGAAGCGGTCGCCGGCCGACGCGACCCGCGTGGGGACGTGCCGCCGCTGCACCGCGTCCAGCACGTCGGCGACTTCGTGCGTCGGCTTCAGCGCGAAGCTCGGCGTCATGGTGACTTGCCCGACCGGGAAACGGCGAAGTAACTCGCCAAGACCGTTGAAGTGGTCGAGGTCGGCGTGCGAGAGGAAGACTTCGTCCACGCGGCTGATGCCACGGTGCCAGAGGTACGGGGCGACGATTCGCCGCACCGCGTCCGGCCCGGCCATCGTGCCAACGTCGTAGAGCAGCACCCGGCCGTCCGGCGTTTCCATCACCGTACACCCGCCGTGGCCGACCGCCAGGAACGTGACGCGGAACTCGTCGCCATTTGTTCGCGGCAGCCCGATCAGGCCGAGGACCGACCACGCGAGCAGCGCGAACGCAATCCGCCGATCGGCGAGCAGCACGAACGCAGCGAGCAAGCCGTAGAACCCGACGACCCAGCCGAGGGCCGGCGTCGGCACGTAGACGCTGCCGCCGGGCAACTCGTCGGCGAACTTCACCAACTCGTCACACAGCGATAGGCACCACCCGGTGACGGAGGCCAGCGGCGGAATCGGCCCGACGATCAGCAGCAGGAAGCCCGCCAGCAGCGCGACGGCCGTGAGCAGCACCAGCGGCGGCCCGACCAGCACGCCGACGGGCGGCACGACGTTCTGCCGGAGCATGACGAGCGGCGCGTTCGTGAGCGTCAGCACCACCGTGATGCCGAAGGCGACGTACAGGATGCGGGCGAGGCCGCGCAGCACCTTCTCCGGCACGGATCGCGTCTCGGCCAGGATCAGTTCCGGCGGCGTCAGCGGCTTCGGGGCGAACCACCGCGTCGCGCCCCAGATGAGGACGAACACCGACACGAAGGAAAGTTGGCAGCCGCTCGTGAACGGGTCGGTCGGGTTCCACATCAAGACGACCAGCCACGCCAGGGCGAAGGTATTCGCGGTCAGCACCGGCCGCCGGAGTAGCAGGCCGCCGCACGCGGCCACGACCATCACGGCCGCCCGCGTGGCCGACGGCCGCAGGCCCGTGAGGACCGCGTACCCCACGACCAAGCCCATCACCAACAGCGTGCCGCGCCGCCGACGGACGCCATAAATCCGCAGCGACCACCAGACGAACCCGGCCAGGATGACGAGGTGCTGCCCGGAGATGGCGAGGACGTGAATGACGCCGGTCCGGGCGAACGCATCCCACTCGGTGCGGTCCATCGCCGAGCCGTCGCCGAGGAGCAGCGCCCGGGCCAAGGCCGCCTCCCGCGGCGGGAACGAGTCGTCGATGCGATTCGTGAAGAAGCTCTGCAACCGCGTGAGCACGGCGAACCGTCGGCCGCCTTCGTCGAGTCGCGTGACGGCGTCCTCGGCCTTCGCCACCCGCAGTTCACCGCGGATGCGCTCGTCGAGCAGGTGCTCGGCATAAGCCCACTCGCCGGGGTTGCCCGGCGGCGACGGCCGCGAGAGTTGCCCCGTCACTTCAACTTCGTCGCCGACGCGGATCGCCTCGAACGCACCGCGGTCGGCGTGGCCGACGATTTGTTCTACGCTCAACCGCAACCGCCCGCTCGCCGGTTGCCAGACGTCCGATTCGTCGCGAACTTCGGTGACGGCGAGAATCGTCACGGCCCGGTCCATCCGCCGCGTCGGGCCGAAGCCGTGGCCCGGCGTGCTGTGGTGAACGACCGGCGTTTCGTCAACGAGGCCGCGCACCCGCACGAGAACCGGGTGCGATTCGACCACCCGGCCGATGTCGTCCGGCGGGAAGCCGTGCCGGTAAGTGTGGTGATGGGCCGCCGCCAGCCCCGCGATGCCCCCCCACAGGCAGAGCGTGGCAAACTCCGCGTTGCGGTTCCGCCCGACGAACCACCCGACTAACCCGGCGACCGCGACGACGAGTTCCGTGGGCAGACTGATTCCGGCGTACCGATCCGCGATCAGCCCGAAACTCGCCGCGAGCGCGACCGGCACGAGCGGCCCGCGGACGAACTCGTGCCACGGCGGTGGTGGGACGGGTGTCATGCTTGCCACCCTGGCAACTGCCGCCGGAGGACGGTCGCGACCCAGGCCAGTTCTTCGACCTGTTCGTACCCGAACACCTTCACCGACACCAGCGGCGTGACGGATCCGTCGACCAAGTGGACCGACAGGGTGACGCACACGTTCAAGTCTCCGACGCCGGCCGTCCCCGATTCCGTCGTGAGCGACGCCGACACATTCCGCACGGCCGCCAGCGGCCACCGCCACACGTCCCGGCGGCCGAGCCGAGCCGACTCGCAGACCAGGTCCAACAACGACACGGTGAGGGTGACGGTGTGCCCGGTGACGACCCGCGACCACGGAAAACGGAAGAGCGGCGGCACGGTCGTGGCGTAGCGGCAGCGGTAGGGCGGCTTCTCCTGGGAAGGCAACTCGCCCCAGCGGACCGCCACGATCGTCAGCGGCACGCCCAACCGCGGCACCAGCCACTCGGCCGCCGCACGCACGGTGGCCAGGTCTTCGTTCTCGGTCAAGCGGACCCGTTCGCCGGTCTTCAACTCGCACGCCAAGTGGTGCGGGAGGCCGGGGTTCGTGTACGGCACGGGCGCATAGAAGTCGAATCGTACGACCGCACCGATGTCGGTCCGAGACAGTGTGCGATCCTGCCCTGGCAGGAAACTCGGCAGGTGGCGGGTGAGTCCGTCGGGCGTCACCGTCAGGGTCGGTCGGTCACGGAGGTAGTCGATGACGGAATACGCGACGAGGGCATAGCCGAGCGACGCGACGACCAGGACGCCGTCGATCCAGAAGCTCTCGCGGTTCGCCACCCACCAGCAAGCCACGAGGGGCAATAGCAGGGCGAATAGGCCCGGCACGGCGGCGCACCCCACGACAGTCGTCTTGAGCGACCGCCGCATCGCGAACGATTGCCCGACTTCGGAACCCGATTCGATCATGACATGACCGCCCCGCGGCGTAATTCGGCATTTCGGGTGCATGATACGAGCTGGCAAGCGAACTTGGCATGCGGGCGAAATTGGAGTATCAGATCGGCATGGCCAAGCTCTACTTCTACTACTCGACGATGAACGCCGGGAAGTCCACGGCGTTGCTCCAGGCGGCGTACAACTACACCGAGCGCGGCATGAGGCCGATGCTGTTCACCGCCCTCCTCGACGAGCGGGCGATGGGCCGCATTGCCTCGCGCATCGGCATCGACGCGGAAGCCGGCCGGTTCGGGCCGGACACCGATTTCTGGGCGACCTGCCCGCCGGCGAAGCCGCACTGCGTGCTGATCGACGAGGCCCAATTTCTCACGAAGGAACAGGTCCGACAGTTGGCCCGCGTCGTGGACGAGTTGAACGTCCCGGTGATGTGCTACGGCCTGCGGACCGACTTCCGCGGAGAACTCTTCCCCGGCAGCGCCGCCCTGCTGGCGTGGGCGGATACGCTGTCGGAGTTGAAGACGATCTGCTGGTGCGGCCGGAAGGCAACGATGGTCGTCCGCGTCTCGCCCGACGGCCGCGTCGAGCGAGAGGGGCATCAGGTCGAAATCGGCGGCAACGAGCGGTACGTCTCGTTGTGCCGCCGACACTTCTCCGAGTCGATCCGGACCGGCGTCTGTTGCGGCTCACACCCCCAATAGGCGGCGCGATTCCTCGTAGCCCGGTGCGCGGCCTTCCTTGCGGTCGGACTGGCTGAAGCCGTAAGCGCTGGCGGACACGCGGGCCAGGGCGACGAGTTGCCGCCAGCGGAAGGCCGGGCGGGTCGTGGCGAACTCCTCGGACACCGTGCGGTAAAACTTCTCGGCGTGCAGGCGGCCGTCCTCGCTGATCGCGTACCGCAGTAGCGCATCGAACATCGGCCGGGATTCGTGCCCGCCCGCCCCGTAGGCGTGGACCACGGCACACGCCCGAAGCTGGTCGTTCTCGCGGATCGCGCCGTCGAGTTCCTTCAGCAGATCAGCCGGCTCCTTCGACTTAATCGCCGCCAGTTGCTCGGCGTGCGGGTAGGCTTCGGCTTCCATCCCCGGCGGCGTGCGACTGCCGGCCCACGTCGAACTGTCGGCGACGTTCATGGCCGCGAGGATCAGGCCGGCGGCCCGGTTGCGGGGGCTGCCGACGCGGGCCACGTTCCGCCAGGCGTTCGTCGCGTCGGAGGCGTGGACGCCGGGGGAATCGCCGTGCGTGCGGCGGCCGTAGTTGCCGTCCCACTTCTCGACCTGGCGAAGCACCAACTGGTTCGACGCCATCGAAACGGCCTCGCCGACTTGCTCCGGCGAGAAGCCTTCGGCCAGGGCCGCTGCCACCGCCCCGCCGGCTTGTTCGGGCTTCGAGGTGTAGATCGTGGCCGCCAGTTTCTCGACCCAGGTGTCGTCGCCGGCGCGGGTGCCCTTCGGCCCACCCATCAGCTTGTGTTGGTCGAGCAACTTCGGCAGGACGGCCCGAGCTTCCGCGATCTCCTGCGGCTTCCGACGGTTCTCCGCGCACCGCTTCGCACACTGGTGGACCGACTGCCGCAACAGCGTGAGGGCGTGGTCGCGGCCGACGAGGTCCAGCATCGCCCACGCCCGCCACGGCAGGACGGCGGTGTGGACGTCGTGGTTGTCCTCGACGCCGAGGATCGCGGCGTTGAGCATGTCGTCCGGCGACTGTCGGCCGAGTGCCGCCAGGGCTTGCTCGGCCTTCACCGCGTTTCCGCGATCGACGGCCGCGCGCACGCTCTCCGCGGTCGGCTTCTCCGTCGCTTCGCTCGGCGGGAGCGGTTTCAGAACCTCCTTCGTTCGCCCGCCGGCCTTCTCGGTGTAGTGGGCGTTGCGGTAGAGCACCTTCCAGATCGGCAACGCCTGTTCGGCCTTCGGAAGTTCCTGGGCCATGTGGTAGGCGGGGGCGAGGGCCATGAAGACGTGGAAGCCGAAGTAGTCCTCGCCGCCGAAGGTGCGGGCGTTCGCCAGGGCGGCGGCCGCGGTCAGTTCGCGAAGGCTCAGACCGGCCTTCTGCTTGGACGCCAGGAGGGGCAACAGTTTCCCGGCCGGCGTTTCTTGCAACAGGGCCGCGAGCGGTTCGAGTTCGCCGAAGTGCAGGGCCTTCGGTTCCTCGTCGGCCCGGGCGGTCGCGAGGCCGAGGTCGGCGGCGAGGGCGGGGCCGACGCCGGCGAGGAGCATTCCGCGGCCAACGTCTTCGAGGAAGGTACGGCGGTGGGAGAGGGACATCGGGTTCTCCGATTTCGAGAAGTGAGGGGAGGGGAGAGACGGCCGCCCCATCGTACCGCGCGGGGGCGGCCGGTCATCGCGAAAAATGGGTCGGAAGTGAAGCGTGCGATGCGGGAGAGTTACGCCTTCTTCTCGCGGACTTTGTCGAGCAGCGCTTCCTTCACTCGCGGGGGGAGGAACTTCGTCAGGTCGCCGCCGAGGAACGCGATTTGCCGCAGGAGGGAACTGCTGACGTGCGAGAAGTCTTCCTTCGCCATGAGGAAGACCGTTTCCAGTTCCGGGTCGAGGTTTGAGTTCATCAGTGACATCGTGAACTCGTACTCCATGTCGGAGAGCGTCCGCAGGCCGCGGAGCATGATCCGCGAGCCGAGTTGCCGGACGAACCGCACGGCCAGCCCCTCGAACTTGTGGATTTCGACGTTCGGCAGGTCGGCGCACACGTCGTGCAGCAGCTCGACGCGCTCGTCGAGGGTGAAGAGGGTTTGCTTGTCCGGGTTGATGCCGACGCCGACGATGAGCGTGTCGAACAACTTGCTGCCGCGGCTGATGGCGTCGTAGTGGCCGAGGTGGACGGGGTCGAACGTGCCGGTGTACACGGCGACGCGCGGGTTCAAAGCTGACGACGGCATGCGGCACCTCCACTTCGGACGCTCGGTCTTCCGCTATGATTGTGGGAGCGGCCGACCGTGCCAACGGGGATTCCGGCCGCACACCCCGAATTCCGCGAGACGTAGCCCTTGTTATTCAACCAGCAGCGCACCCCGTTCGACCTCCGCTTCCGCCTCGGGCCGTTTCCGGTGACGGTGAACCCGCTGTTTTGGCTGGGCATGGCCCTCCTCGGCCAGTCGGCGTTCCAGGCCGGCTTCGAGATCGGCCTGCTCTGGATCGCGTGCGGGTTCATCTCGATCCTCTGGCACGAACTCGGCCACGCGGTGACGATGCGGCACTACGGCTCGCCGGCGCGAATCGAACTGTTCGCCTTCGGCGGCCTGGCGATCCCCGCGTACCAACAACCCTCGGCGGTCCGGCGACTCCTCATCGCCGCCGCCGGACCGCTCGCGGGCTTCCTGCTGTTGGGTTTGGTGTGGGGCAGCGATCAACTAATCGCGTGGGCCGATCAAAACCCGTACCTCGGCGTGCTGTACACGTTCCTGTTCCTCATCAACCTGATCTGGTCGCTGTTCAACCTGCTGCCGATCTGGCCGCTGGACGGTAGCCACATCTTGCGCGAAGGGCTGGTGCTCGGCCGCGAACGACAGCCGGACCTGCGGACGCAGCAAGTCTCCCTTGGCGTCGCGGGATTCCTGGGGGTCGTCGGCCTGATCGTGAACTTCGGCCCGCCGGACCTGCGACGGCAGATTTTTACCGAGTGGCCGTCGTGGTTCCGGTGGGTGATCCCCGGCGTGATGATGACGATCTTCCTGTTCCTGTTCGCGTACCAGAGTTACGAGATGATGAAGCAACTCCGCCGGCCGCGAATCTACGACGAGGACCGCCTGCCGTGGGAGCGGCGGTAAGCTCAAATCCCCAGAGCCTTCCGCTTCTCGGCGATGAACGGCAGGTGGGTGTTGATGTGCCGAATGGCCATCTGGATCACGCTCTCCAGCGTCACCGGGCCTTTGACGACGTGTTCGCCGGTGCGGGCGAGTTGCTCCGGCGTCAGCTTCTCGATGATGCGGGCCGTCGAGGCGCGGGTCGCGTCGACCACGGCCAACTCCTCGGCCAAATCGCGGGCATCGTAGTGCAGGGCCTTGGCGAAGAGGTTCTCGTCGGCGGGCAGAACCTTCGCATCATCGGTCGCGAGGATGCGCTTCATCCGTTCGACCAAGATCGGCTCGAAGTCGGCGAGGTGGGCCACGACTTCCAGCGTGCTCCACTTGCCGGGCACCGGGCGGGCGGTGACTTGCTCGCGGGTCATCCCGGCGACGGCCGCCCGCAAGTCGGCGGCCCCTTGGCGGTACTGAGCGGCGTATTCGGCGGCGGTCGGCATGGTCAGTCTCCAATGAGGGAAGGTTTCGTTCTATCGCTTCGCGCTCTCCCAGAGAGCGCGCAACGCCACGCGGCCGGCGCTCAGCACCTGATCGACAGTCTTGCGGGCGGCCCCGGCCCTCGATTCCGTGTGGAAGAGTTTCAACAGGGCGGTGCCGTGGGCGTCGTCCATCGCGGCGGCCATCAGTTCTGTCAGGCCGTCCTGCACGTTCCACTCCTTGCCGGTCGCGATGCACACCGGCACGATCACCTTCAGCCGCTCGCCGAGTTGTTCGCGGGCAGAATCGGCGGCCTCCCGCATCTGCACTTCTTTCGTGCGGGTGCCGGCCTGCCAGTCGTAGGGCGGCTTCCACTCCATCATCGGTGAGAGCAAATCAACGTGCGTGAGGACGCCAAGCATGTTCGGGAGTTTCAGGTGCGGCTTGCTCGCGAACGCGGCGGTCAGTTTCTGCATCATGTCCGCGTCGGACTGCCGGGCGGCGTTGCGGGCTTGCGTGACGAACAGCACCAAGTCGGCCCCCGCCGCGGCTTCGACCGCCCCGGCGACTTCCGCCTCCGTTGGACCGGCGAGGCCGTAACCGGCGGTGTCCACGATCGTCACCGGCGGTTGGTCGGGCAGCTTCAGGTCGTACCGGGTTGCGCCCACCGTCGTCGGCACGATGTCGGTCGCAGCCTTGTGCTCGCCGAGGAGCGCGTTCACGAGGCTCGACTTGCCGGCCTTCACCTGCCCGATGACCGCCACCGTTAGCGACGGGGCGGCCATTCGGCCGGGTTCGTCGGCGTCGGCTTGGGCCGTCTCCATGATCTCGCGGTACTTGGCCGCGCCGACGCGGAGGCGGCCGCTGTTCAGTTCGATGAGGTGCTTGCCGAGTTGGTGGATGAACGCCGTGTGAAACCAGAGCATCACGTTCTGCTGGGCTTCCTTAAACACCGCCCCGCTGGCCCGCGACGCGAGGTACTGCATTCCGGTGGACACGGGGTTGAGGACGGCCCGGGCCAGCCACGAAATGTTGAGCGCCTTCTGCCCCCAGTCGATGACCTTGCGGCTCTGCTTCCAGTGGTTGACCGTGAGGAGGTGGCTACCGGGGACGTAGGTGTTCACCTTCGTCGTCAGGTCGTGGGCCACGAGTTCCGCACAGGTGAGGATTTCCGGTAGCGTCAGGTGGCCGAACGGGTCGGCCGCACCGGGGTTGTAGACTTGTGCGATCTCCAACGACAGGGCGATGGCGATGTCCGAGTACCGCTTCGGGTCGGCCATCTCGTCGGCGGTTATTCGCGTGACCTCGCCGGCCTTCTTCTCGACCAGCTTCCACGCTTCCGCGTCACGGTCGGTCCAGATCTCCGGTGGGGAATCGACGCCGGTGTTCGGGAGAATGTTCCTGCGGCGGCGGGTCCAGTACCAGCCGAGGCCGTAGGCCGCCGCGAGGCACGCGGCCATCGGCCACCAGACGATGAACGTCCACCCGGTAATCCACAGGTGGTACGACCCGGCCCCCATGAGGAACACGAACGGGGCGAACACGAGAACCGCGAGGACGATGATCCGTGTGCGTGTCATGCCAAGATTGTAGGCGGCCACTCGCAACTCTCATCGCTTCTTCCCTGTCACATTCCGCCGCGGTCGGGCACTATAGGGTAAACGCCCTCCCGAGGCTGTGCGTGAACCGGCAACACCTGCACACGATTCTGCGGCACGCCGAGGCGCTGGCCGACGACCGCCCGGACGCCGACCTGCTCGGCCGGTTCCTGCTGCGGCGCGACGACCACGCCTTTGCCACGCTCGTGCGGCGGCACGGGCCGATGGTCTGGGGCGTGTGCCGGAACCTGTTGCCCGGCGACGCCGACGCGGAAGACGCCTTCCAGGCGACGTTCCTCGCGCTGGTCCGCGGCGGCCGGCGCATCCGCGACGGCGACCGCCTCGCAGCGTGGCTGCACGGCGTCGCCTTCCGCGTGGCGATGAAGGCCCGCCGCACCGCCGCCCGCCGACGGCAGCGAGAAACGACCGCCGCGACGGCCGAGGCGACGGCCCCTGTTTCCGAAGCGGCGTGGCACGACCTGCTCACCGCCGTCCACGAGGAAGTCGGTCGCCTGCCGGAAGCCCTGCGGGCGGCCTTCGTGATGTGCTGCCTGGAAGGCCGGCGGCAGGCCGATGCAGCGGCGCAACTCGGGTTGAAGCCGAACACGCTGACGACCCGCCTTGCCCGCGCCCGGCAGCGGGTCATCGAAAACCTCACCCGCCGCGGCATCGCCCCCGCGACGGCGGCCGGGGCCATCGGCCTGGGCACGACCACGGGGGCCGCGACCGTACCCCTGACTTTGGCGGAGCAAGCGATCGCGTTCGCCCGCACCACGGAAACCGTTTCTCCCACCGTTCTCCAACTGGCTCAAGGAGCTTTTGACATGACCACTCGAACGAAATGGCTGGCGGCCGCGCTGCTCGTCGCGACGGCGATGACGACCACGGTCAGCACGATGTTCTTCTCGGACGCCATCGGGCAATTCCCTGGCGGACCGGGGAGTGGCCCCACTGGGGCGGCCGGGAGCCGCGGCGGCGGCGCTCGTAGCTCCAGTGGCGGCCCAAGTGGGACGAGCACGATGGCCGCCATGATGGCCGTGCGGTGGGAGTACAAGGTTGTCAACGGATTGTTCAACAACTCCGAGGCCGAGGCCGAGATGAACAAACTCGGCGAAGAGGGCTGGGAACTGACCGCAGTGGTCGAGAAGTTTGGCACGGCCGTGCTCAAGCGGCAAAAATCACGTCGATTGTCGGCGGGTGCCGGGGGCACCACCGGCTTCGGCAGTGTCGGCGGGACAACGAGTTCACCCGCGCCGGCCGAGGGCACAACAGACCTTCCCGGTAGTATGCCGCCCGGTGCGGCCGCGCCGGTCAAAGCCGTGGAAGCGAAAGAGCCGGGGACGCACGTCATTCCACTCAAGCACGCGAAGGCGACGGAACTCGAAGGAACAATCGCGTTGCTGATGAACGCGGAACTCCGGGACGCCAACACTGGTCCCGGGTTCAACCGCGGCGCCCGCGTTTACGTCGGCACTCGTGTGAAGATGGCCGCCGACGCCCGCACAAACTCTCTCGTCGTCCTCGCCGATGACGCGGCCCTGAAGACGATCAAGGAGCTGCTGGAAAAGCTCGACGTGCCGGAAGCGGAGTCGAATAAGTCGAAGCCGTCGAAGTAACGGCCGAGAACTTCGTGAACGGAACCGGCGGCCGATGGCCGCCGGTTCGCGTTCGTGCGGCTCACACCTTCGGGTACGGCGTCGTGATCTCGAACGTGCCGTCGGGCAGCGGGTTCTTCCGGTAGTCGCCGAAGAGGTTCGGGCTGTCTTTCGCCAACACGTCGAGCATCCGGTTCGCGAGCTTGCGAATCTCCGGTTCGGCCCCGGTCGAGCCGCGCTGTTCGAGAAAGTGCCGCAGGGCGCGGGCGTTGGCCGTCACGAAGATCTTCGTCTCCGTGGCGTTCGGCAGCACGCTGCGGGCCGCCTGCCGGGCCGACTTCCGTCGGGTGGTGCGGTCGGCGTCCGGCGGCAGCATCGCCGCCGCGGCCGCCGCGGGGTCGGCCAACTTCTGGTTCAGCATCTCCGCCAATTTCACATAGGCCGCGTGCGAGTGCTTTACCGATTCGAGCCAGACCGCGTGCAATTCCGGGTCGTTCGCGATGATGTCCGGCTCGACGTACTCGGCGATCGACTCGTCCACGTACCGCTGCGAGAGTTGGCTGTACCCGAACCCCGCCCGGTGTCGGACCAACTCGTGCGTCAGGCTGCGACTCAAGCCCGTCAGCACCATGTTCCAGACGCCGTGTTCCAACACGGAGCCGTGGCCGACTTCCTTGATGTGGTTGAGGTACGTCGCGTTCCCACCCGGCCGCGGCTTGGCGAAACTCATGTAACAGACTCGGCCGGCCGTCTCGGTCAGCACCTCGGCCGGCGTTTCGCTATCGCTGTTCCAGCTCACGCCGTGGTCGGTGAGGAAGCGGGACAGTTCCAGCGTCGCCACGATCTGCTTGCCGACGAGGTAGACTTGCGGTTCGGTCAGGACGGTCACGCTGTCGGTATTCGCCATCGGTACTTCTCCGTGTACGTGCGGTCGCACTTTCTTTCATCGGAATCGCAGCCCCCGCGGGTCGCCGGCTGCCGGACGACAGAGGCGGCAAAGGCGGAACATCGCGCACAATTGGTCCGATTGCGAAGGCTGGCGGCCCTGCGGGAAAGTTTCCGCAGTTGGCGATCGGTCGGATCGCGACGGAGCGGTATAGTAAGAGTGAATCGCTCTGCTGGATTTGATTCAAGTTGTGCCCGCTTCTCCTCACGGTCAGAGGACGGCCGACCGTGCCGCGTGAACGCTCTCGACTTTGGCCCGCTCTGTCGCTGTTCGCGGCCCTCGTTCTGCTTTGCACCTCAACGCCGGCCCAGGATTCGGTCAAGAAGCCCGCGGCGGTGAAGCTGCCCGACGGCACGATCGTCTTCTACACGGCCAACCCGAACGAGGTCGCCCCGAAGGTCGACGGCGTGGTCCTCTCCGCGAAGGAATACCAGAAACTCGCCGATCAAGCCGAGCAACTCAAGAAGCTCCGCGATGCCGTGAAGCCGGTGTCGCCGAGCGTGTGCGCGATCCGCGGCCGGATCGAGACGCACGGCGGCAAGTCGGTCGCCCGGCTGACGCTCGACTACTCCTTCCGCACGCCGTCGCCGCGGGCGGTCGTGCTGCTCGGCGGGCAACGCGCGGCCCCGGTGTCGGCCGTCGGGCCGGACGGCAAGATCCCGCTCCTCGAACTCACCGCCGACGGGTTGGCCGTCGTCGTCGAGCAGGCCGGCGATCAGAAGGTCACGCTCGAACTCGAAGCGGCCGTCGCCCCGCGCGGCGGCAAGAACGAGGTCGGCTTCGAGGTCGGCTTGCCGAAGGCCGCGATCACGACTCTGACGTTCGATCCGCCCGGCGGGAATGTGAAGAAGCTGACGGTCGGCACGCGGACGCCGGAACCGGCCACCCCCCGCCCGCCGGAACTAAAACGAACCACCGACGACGCCGGCCGGTACGCGGCGAAGGCCGACGGCAAGGGCGTGCCGCTTGGCCCGATCGACCTGCTGGAAGTCGCGTGGGACGCCCCGGCGTCGCCGGCCACGTCGGTCGCCGACACCGCGCTGTCATCGGACGCCGACGTGAGCGTGCGGGTGGACGACGCGCAACTCGAAACGACCACGAAGCTGCGGCTGAAAGGCCCGGCCCGCGAGTGGCACGTCGTCCTGCCGCGCGAAGCGACCGTGACCGTCGCCCGGCCGACCGCGCCGAACCTGGAAGCGATTTCCGCCCCGCCCGCCACGGTCACGCGGCCGACCGATGCGAAGCAGCCGTGGAAGATTCTGACGCCCGACGCGGGCGAGTGGGTCGTGACGGCGACAGTGCCCCAATCCCGGCCGGACGCCACGAACGCGAAGCACGCCGGCCCGTACCCGGTCGCCCTCGCGTTCGTGCCGGGCGTGCCGAAGCAGACGGGCACGGTCCGCATCTTCGCTCCCACGACGATCCTTCTGAAGAACTTCCGGCACTCGGCCGAGATCCGCCGCCAGGACGCGCCGCTCGGCCCGGACCTGCCCGTGGCCGTGTTCAAGTTCGCGACCGCCGACAAGAAGCCCCTCACCCTGGACTTCGAAGCCCGGCCCACGCGCGGCTACACGACCGTCCAACCGCACCACAAGCTCGACCTCACCCGCACCGGGTGGCGGCTCCGCACGGAGATCCGCGTCCGCCCGGTCCACTCGGTCATCGAGCAACTCACCTTCGACCTGCCCGCCGGGTGGCACGACCCGCGGGTGCCGCCGCCCGACGACCGCGTGGACGAGGTGCAGGCCGGGGCCGAAGTGAACGGCAAGCGGCCAGTGACGATCCTCCTCGCGAACGGGCAGTCCGAGCCGTTCACCCTGACCGTCGAAACGCTGTTCGGGGTGCCCGAGACGGCGACCGAGACAACCCTACTGTTGCCGCAGTTCACGCACGTGCTCGAGCGAGAGCCGCAGTTGACGGTCACCGTCCCGGACGGGCTAACGGTCCGCGGGTCCGTGCGAGAGGCCGCGCGGGAGGCCGCCCCGAACCCGCCGCCGGTCGAACTGCAACCAGGCGGGACGCCGAAGCCGGGAACGGCCGTAACGCAGTTGGCCGGCACGTTCGAAGCGCCGCTGGCCCGACTCGACTTGGCCTGGCAGTCGTACCGGGCGGAACTGACGGCGAGCGTGCGGGCCGACGTGACCGTCGGCGAGCGACAACTCACCGTCGTCGAGTCGATCCAGTTCAAGGCGAGCGACCCCCTCGGGCGGGCGATTCGACTCCGCGGGCCGCTCAACGCCCTGGCGTTCCAGGCGTCCCCGGCGGTTGAACCGCTGAGCGGCGGGCTGTGGACGCTAACACCGCCGGCCGACGCGAAGGAACTCGCGTTCACCGTCAGCTACGCCGTACCGCTGCCGCCCCGTGGGGCGGTCGACAAGCCGCCGTCGGTCGAGGTGCCGTTGATCTGGCCGGACGCCACGAAGATCGCGGCGGCCGTGCGGGTCTGGGGGGCGGGCACCGGCCGCCGCCCGGCGAACGTCCAGGGGGCGTGGGAAGAGCGGCCGCCGGAACCGAGCGCCGACCGCGACGCCCTGCCGTGGCTGACCCTCGCCGCGACCGGCTCGATGAAGCCCATCCCCCTGACCTTCGACCTGCTCGACACGCCCGACACGAGCACGGTCGTGGTCGAGCGAGCCGCCCTTCAATCGTGGGCCTCGCCGGACGGCACGGTGGAGGGGCGGGCACGCTTCCTGCTCAAGCGGTGGTCGCCGCAGGGCGTCGAGATCGAAATCACCTCGGCCGGCCCGCCGAAGGTTTTCGTGAACAAGGACAAGGCCGACAACCTGACGGCCCTGCCCGGCGGCGAGGAGTTCGTGCGAACGTACCACGTCCCGCTCCCGGAAGCGCGACCGACCCGCCCGGCACTGGTGATCGAGGTGCAGTACACGTTGCCGCCGCAACCGCGCGGCGAGATAACGCTCCACCCGCCACAGATCCGCGGCGCGGTGTTGCAGTCGCCCGCGTGGTGGTCGGCGGCCGTGCCGGGCAACACCGTGCCGCTCGTGGTCGGCGGCCCGCTGCTGGTGGAACAGCGATGGGGTTGGCGGAGCGGGCTGCCGGCGCCGGCGGCCGCCGTCTCGCCCGGCGAACTCGACCGCTGGTTCGCGGGCGGCGCAACGCCGGTTGATGCCGACCCGTGGGACGTGCCGACCGACGAGGGCGTGACCGGCCGGCAAACGGCCCCCGCCGCCGTGCGAATCCTCCGCGTGCCGCGGTTGCCGTTCGTGCTCGCGTGCTCGTTCTTCGCCCTGGTTTTCGGCCTCGCCGTGTCGCGCCTGCGGCCGCGGCTCGTCGGCCCGGCGGTCGCGCTGGGCGGTGTGGCCGCGGCCGTGGCCGCCGTGCTGGTCCCGCAACCGGCCGCGCAGGTCGTCTCCGCGAGCGTGCCGGGGTTGCTCGCGCTCGCGCTGGTGCTCGGCCTGGCCGCCGGGTTGCGGTGGCTGGCCCGGCGGCGCGTCACCCACTTGCCGACGTTCCGCCGCGGGGTGGTGCCCGTTTCGGCCTCGCCGTCGGTCGGGTCCGGGTCCGGCCCGCGCGGCTCGCGGAACGGAATGCCGCCGCTCGAAGCCGTGAAGTCGTCGCCGCTCCTCCCGCCCCCGTCTTCGAGCTAACCCATGTCCCTCCGCGGCGCGACGGCGGCCCTGGTGCTACTCGCCCTGCTCGCGGGGGTGGCCGTGCTGCCGGCGCAGGTTCCGGCCGCGGCCGCGCTCGCCACCGGTTTGCACGCGCTGGCGACGCGGGACGCGACGCCGCCCCCCGACCCGTTCCCGATCCGCCGCGTCCTCCTCCCCGGAGGCACGCCGCTGCCGACCGCGCCAGAGGGGAACCCGTTCCGCCGTATGCCCCGCGAGGAGTTCGAGCAGCGGGTCCGGGCGGCGGTGAACGTGCATTCGCCGCCGAGCCTTGTCGGGGCGTACTACCGGGCGAGTTTCGCCGGCGATTCGCTCGCGGGCACGGGGGAGTGGGTGGTGTCGGCGGACGGCGACGGCGCGTTGTCTCTCGACCCGCTGAAGGTCGCCGTCCGCGAGTTGAAGTGGCCCGACGGCCGCGAAGCTTTACTTTGGGGCACGCCCGCGAAACTGTGGGCGGACCGCCGTGGTCGGACGCCGGTGGCGTTCGCGTGGTCGGCCCGCGGGACGGACGAGCCGGGGGCCGTGCGGTTCGACCTCAGCCTGCCCGCTGCCCCGCTCGCGGTGTTGGACCTGAACCTGCCGGCCGACCGCGTGCCGGTGGCGAAGCGCGGCCAACTCCTCACTGGCCCCTTCCCGAAGGCCGACAACCGCGCCGGCTGGAAGATCGCCTTCGGCGGCGAGTCGCGGCTAGAGTTCGCCGTCCGACGGACGACGGGTGCGGGCCTGCCCGCGGCGTTCGCGACGTTCGCACGGGTCGCGAAGTTCGACCTCTCGCCCGGCCTTGCCGTCGCCGCCTTCGAGTTCGACACGACCGCTGCCCGCGGTCCACTTTCAACGCTCGAATTCGAATTCGACCCCGCCCTGACCGTCACCGACGTAACCGCCCCCGGCCTCGAAAGTTGGCACGTGACCGACCGCCGCCTCACGGCAACCTTCCGCGAACCGGTGGCGGCGGGCGTAGTGGCGGTTGCCGCCGTCGCGGCCGTACCGACCGGCGGCGAACCGTGGCCGGTACCGACCGTGCGCCCCACCTTCGGCCCACTCACCGACGACCGGATCGACGTTCGCCTGGGCGGCGACGTGAAGCTCGACGGCTGGTCCGGCGGCGATTACCGCCTCGTGCGCACGGCCGCGGCCGACCCGGCATTCACGCTCAGTTTCAAGGGCGGGCTGCCGTCCGACGGCAACGCACCCCGGCGGCCGCCGTCGTTGCGGGTGCGTGCGGCCACCGCCGAGTTTGCGACCGCGGACGCGCTCGAATGGCGGGTCGAACCGGGTCGCACGCAACTGACCGCCCGCTTCCGCGTCAGCGTCTCGCGCGGCCCACTGACACGGCTGACGTTCCGCACGCCGCCCGGGTTCACGACCCTGCCGGCCGTGCTGACCCCCGACGACCCGACAGCCGCCTGGACCAACACCGGCGGCCTGTGGACGCTGGAGCCGACGCACCCGATCCTGACCGGCGAAGCCGTGGACGTGCGGGTGGAACTCCGCGGGCCGGCTCCGACGTTCGACACGCCCGACGCCCGACCGACGCTGGCCGTGCCGGTGGTGGCCCCCGTCGGCACGGCGAAGCGCGACGGCACGCTGACCATTCAAGTGTCGTCAGCCCTCCGCGGGTGGCTCTCACACGCTCCCGGTGACCTCGACGCGCGGACACTCAAGTACACCCACGACCCGGTCGCGACGCTCACGCTGGCAGCGAAGGGCGTGCCGGCGGATCGCGTCGGCGAACCGGAGGCCGAGAAGCCGGCCCCGGCCGAGAACGTCTGGCGGTTCGCCGACCTGGCGCTGGCGGTGGCACTCGACCCGGCGGGCAGTGTACGAGGGGAACTCTCCGGCCGCGTGCGGGCAGCGGCGGGGCGTACCCTGTCGATCACGCTGCCGCCCGGCGCGGCGGTCGAGTCCGCACGAATCGACGGGAAGTGGGCCGACGCGATCGAGACCGACGGGGTGGCGCACCTGCCAATTCCGACGCCTGATGCCGACGGAGTCGCGTTTACGCTCGCATACCGACTGCCGCCGACGCCGGGGTGGCCGCACCGTCTCGGGCAGACGCAACTGGATCTGCCGGGTTCACCAATCGTTCGCACGACCTGGGACTTCGGTCCGGACGACCGCCTCTGGCCGACGCTCGCGGCGACTGCGGATGCCGTCCCGCCGGACGCGGTCGCCGTGCCCGTGGTGCTGGTGCGCGGCGTCGGCTTCGCCCTCGCCGCAGTCTTGTTCGGCTTCACGCTCACGCGACTGCTGGCCGGCACCTCCGGCCGCGCGTCCCGCTCCACCTTGCTCCTCGCCGCCGCGGTCTTCGGAATGGCCGCGTGGCTCGCGCCGGACGGCTGGCGGGCCGTGGTCCTCCCGCCGCTCGTCGTCGCGCTCCTCGGACTGCTCGCGTTGACCCTGGTGGCGAAGCCCCGCGCGGTCGTGGTCGTCGGTCTGACGTGGCTCCTCGGCTCCACGTCAGAGGCTCAAGCCCCCGAGGCGGCGACGGTTTACTTCCTTCAAGAATCCGCGACGGAACCGAACCAACTGACGGCCCTGGTCCCGCAGACGGTCCTCGACCGGCTGACCGCCGTCGCGACGCCCGCCGTGCCGCCGCTGGTGGTGACGGACGCCGAGTACGCGGGAACCGAGGCCGACGGCGCGGCCCGATTCACCGCGACCTGGGCCGTCCACGCCACCCGCGACGGCCCGCAACAACTCGTACTCCCGCTCACCAGCGTGCGGCTCGAAACGATGACGCTCGACGGGGCCGCCGCCTACCCGGACGCCTCCCAGCTGAACCAGTACGCCCTCACGGTGGCCGGCCGAGGGCGGCACGAGGTGAAGGCCGCATTCACCGTCGCCGTCACGGGCACGGCCGGCGACCGCGACCTGCGGTTCGGCGTGCCGGACCTGCTCCCGTCGCGGCTGAACTTCGCCCTCCCGCCGGCCGGCCGACAGCCGAGCCTCGCCGGGCGTACAGGCCGCCAGACGCTAACGCGAACCGACGCGGGCACGACGTTGCACGCCGACCTTGGCCGCGGCGGGGCGGTCGCCCTCCGCTGGCGGGAGGGGGCCGGGGCGAACAGTCCGCCGGCCGCGAGTGTGACCGAGGCGACCGTGTGGGACGTGACCGACGGCCGGGCCGCGGCCCACGCCGCGTTCGTGTACCAGATCACCCGCGGGGCGCTGTCGCGGCTGACGTTCGACATCCCGGCCGGCCTGGAACCGGGTGGCGTGACCGTCCGCGGGCCGGCCGCCGAGACGCCGAACGGCCTGCGGAACTGGGAACTGACGCCGGCGGGGAACGGGGCGCACCGGCTCGCGCTCGAACTGCAAAACCCGGTCGAGGGAACACTGGCCGTCACCTTCCGGCTGTTCCCGAAGGAGTTGCCGACCCTCCGGCCGGCCCTGCGGGTGCCCCACGCGACCAACGCGGACGTGACGGCCAGCTACCTCGGCGTGCGGTTGACCGGCGTCGCGGTGGAGAACTGGCAGAACGAGAACCTCGTCGACTTCCCGGCCGACGCCGTGGCCCGCGACTTCGCGGCCGTGCCGGAGTTCGACTTCGACAAGACGCTGACCCGCTCCTTCCGCCGCGAGGGGACCAATTCGCCGACGGCCCGGCCGATTCTGAAGCCTCCGACGCTGCCGACCCCCGCGAGCCACGAGTTGATGTGGTCCCTCGGTACACGGGCCGACGTGGTCGGCGTCTCGCGGTGGCCGGCGGGGACGGTGACGCCGTTCGTCGAGTGCGGCGTGCCGGCCGGCGTGACGCTCACCGACGTGTCCGCGACCGATCTCGTCGGCTGGCAGCGGGCCGGCAACCGCGTTCGGGCATGGTTCAAGGGCGACGCGAAAGACCCGACGCTGCGGTGGACCGGCGCATGGCCGGGGTACGCGACGGCCGCAGCTTTCGAACTGCCGAGCGTGCCGGGCACGACGGTCCGCGTCCGGCCGGTCGATGACGTTGTCCTGACGCCGAACCCCGGCCGCACCACGAAACTGCTGCCCACCGCCCGCAACCGCGAAACGATCTACCTCGCGGACGAGGCCGCCGCCCCGCCGAAGTTCACGGCCGACCCGCCGACGCCGACCGCCTTGCGGGAAGCGGAGGCGGTCACGCGGACCGGTGGCTTGATCGAGCAGCGCGTCACCCTCAACTTGCAACTGACTCCGAACCGGCCGCACTCCTTCACGCTGGACGTGTCGCGGTTGCCGCCCGGCACGGAAGCGCGCGTGGAGTGGCCGGCCGGCGTCTCCGTGGCGGAGGCCGGCAGCGAACCGACCCGCCGCCGCTGGCAGGCCGACTTCGCGGCCCGGGCAGAGCAAGTTGTTCGCATCGTGGTGTTGAACCGCTTCCCGGCCGGCCCCGAGGTGACGCTGCCGGCGGTCGATTTGCTCTCGGCCCACGTTCCACTGCCGAAGGCGGAACACCGGCTGGCGACGACGGACGACCTCCAGCCCGCGGCGGGGAGCAGTTGCCGCCGCGTGGGGAAGGGGTTCGCGTGGGCCGTCACCGGCGACGACCCGATCCGACTGGTGGGAGCGGCGAAGCGGCCCGCGAGCCTGCCGGTGCTGGCGGACGACGAACCGACCGCCTCGACGGAATCGGCCGTGCGGCCGGTGAAGGCCATCCTGTTCGCGGGGGCGTGGGTGCTGGGCTTGTTCGCGGTGGCGGGGGTGGCGCGGTGGGGGACGGTCGGCTGGCAACCGGAAGTGGTGACGGGCTTCGGCCTGTTGGCGGTCGCGGTCGCCGGGTGGCCGTTCGCGGTGGTGGCGGTGGCGGGCCTCGTGATGCGGCTGGTCGGCGTGTCGCGGTTCGTCGGCCGGCGGGTGCTTCGTTAAAGCTACTTCCCTTCCGGGACGGCGAGTTCCTCGAACACCTTCTCGACGCCGTTCGTCAGGTTGGCCAACTCGACCGCCCGTTGCTTCTGGCCGGTCGTCTGCACCACGCCGCGGAGGCGAACTTCGCCCGCCTTGTCGGTGGTGGCGACGGCCACCTCGGACCCGGTCATCCCCTTGTCGGTCTGGATGCGAACGCGGACCCGTTCCTCGACCGGCAGGGCGTCGCCCGCCCGGAAGGCCGCGAGCGGTCCGGCCAACTTCTGGCCGTCGGGCAGCGCGTTCCCGACCTGCTCCTTCGCCTTCCGCCCGGCCTTCAGCAGAATGTTCAAGTCTTCGGCCCGGCTGAGCGCGAGTGTGCCGACGAGGATGAACAGGAACAGGCTGACCGACAGGAAGCGGAGGAATCGCTTGAGACTCACGGCGGCACCGGTCGTTACGGACAGAAAGGACCGCCTGTACTTTGGGACCGAACGGCGGGTTTGGCAAATTCGGGCGGGCGGAATTGTCGGGGAGGCTTCCGCAAGAGAATCCGGTTGGGTAGAATGTCCGGAAGGAACCCTGGGAAAGAGGGTGCTCCAAAAGGGGGTGGATCGATGATTCGCTTGACACTTCGCACACTGGCCGTAGCCTGCGGGCTGCTCGCCAGCGTCGGCTCGACGCGGGCCGACGACCCCGCCCAAAAGCTCGGCCGCTACCGAGCCGACGACGATAAGAAGGCCGCGGCCACTTCGCCGCTGCCCGACGACACCGAACAGATTCACCACCGCGGCTACGGGTACGGTGGTGGCTACGGTCGTTCTTATTATGGCGGCTACGGCCGGTCCTACTACGGTGGGTATTACGGCGGCTACCGACCGAACTACTACGGCGGTTTCGGTGGTGGCTTCTACGGCGGCGGGCTGTCCTTCGGCTATTCGTCGTACTACGCCCCGCGGTACTACGTCGCCCCGAGTTACTACTACGCGCCGACCTACGCCTACCCCAGCTACTACTACGGCGGTTATTGGGGCATCAGCGGCACGACCGGTAGCGGCGCAACGCTCACCCTCAGTCTGAAGCCCGGTGCGACCGCGGCCGCACCGGCCGTCATCCCCGCGAACCCGCCGGCCGACGCCGGTCAGTTCCGCTACGACGGCGGCCCGGCCAACCCCGTGCCGCAGCCGAAGCCGGACGGCCAAGCGGCCCCGAAGGCCGCACCCGCGGCCGAACCGGACGTGCTCAAGATTGCCGTGAAGCCGAAGGCCGAGTCGAAGCCGGTCAACCGCTACAAGGCCTACGGCGAGAAGTGACGAACCGAACGTAGCCCGCCGAACGGCGGGCTATTTTGTTACCAGCCGCCGCAACTCGTCCGGCAACGGCGATTCCAGTTCAAGCCGCTGCCCGCTCGTCGGATGATCGAACGCCAATCGCCAGGCGTGCAACCCCAACCGCCGGACGGGATCGACCTTCGCCCCGTAATCCGCGTCCCCCACCACCGGGCAGCCCAACCCCGCGAGGTGGACGCGAATCTGGTGCTTCCGCCCCGTCTCGATGGACACCTCGACGAGCGAATACCGCCCCTTCCGGCCGACCACGCGATACCGGCTGACCGCCCGGACCGCCCCGTCGTCGGGTGTCGGGCGGGCCTGAACTCGTAGATTCTTCCCTTCTCGCAGGTAGTTCTCGACCCGCCCCGTCGGCGACGGCGGTGCCCCTTCCACCACGGCGAGGTAGGTTTTCTCGACGCCGTCCCACTGCGATTGAAGCTGATCGCGGACCGCCGCCGAGCGGGCGAAGAGGAGCAACCCGGACGTGCCGCGGTCGAGGCGGTGGAGCACGAACGGCCGGCCCGCGCCGCGGGCTTGAAGTTGCTCGCTCAGCCGGACGAAGGCGGTGTCCTGCTTCTCGGCGTCGGTGGCCACCGTCAGCAACCCGGCCGGCTTGTCGATTGCGAGCAAGTCCGCGTCTTCGTGGATGATGACCAGCGAAGGTGCGGACGAGCGAGCCGTGCCGTCGCGAGCCAACGTGACGCGATCAGTGGCCGACAAC
The DNA here is from genome assembly GCF_008254045.1 of Limnoglobus roseus. GTDB lineage: Bacteria > Planctomycetota > Planctomycetia > Gemmatales > Gemmataceae > Limnoglobus > Limnoglobus roseus. The sequence goes on from NZ_CP042425.1 coordinate 797,996, forward strand.
GGGTGATCGTGTCGCGTGACGGGTTGGCCGTTCACGCGCACACGGCCGTCGCGGAGCAATTCCTTGACCCGCGTGCGGCTCATCGGCGACAGGGTTTCGAGCAGCCACGGCAACAGCGTGGCCGCGGCGCGAACCGGCGGTAGGTCGTGACCGGGCATGGCTCTTTCAGGAAATTACTTCGCGGTCCCTTGCGGCGTGATCGTCAGCGCGAGGGGGGTCCACTTCTCGCCGGTCAGCGACGGCGAGTAACTTTCGGGCGGCACCGTCACGTTCACCAGCACGGCCTTCTTCGCGTCGGCCGGGTCGGACAGCAGGCACCACTGCCGGGTGTCGTCGGGGGCGAGTAGTGGGCCGGGCTTCTCGGGCCGGAAGACCGCGATTACGTCGTTGGTGTCGGCGGCGTAGGCGAAGCCCTGACCCTTGTCCGTGAGAATGGAGAACGTCTCCGACCGGGTCCACCCCGCCGCGACGGGCGAGCCGACCTCGGCATCGAGCGCGTGGTCGCCGCTCGGCTTCTTGTCGTTGACGCGGCCGCAGACGAGCCACACGTGTTCGATGGGTTCGGCGGCCGTGTACGCAATCGCGAGGCGGGTGCCGCCGTCCTCGACGGCCAGCGCCAGGCACGCCTTCGACTGCCTTGGGAGGGTGAAGACCGGGCGAGGCTTACCGCCCACTACCACCTGGTGAATCCCGCCGCCGGCGTAGGCGAAGACCGACGCCTTCTTCGGATCGCGGTCATCGTGGAAGACGAACGTCCGGCCTTCGACCAGGGGCGTCCCGCCAGGGAGGGGTTCGCTGACACTGACCCTCTTCTTGGCCGCCAGATCCCACACCTCGACGACACCGGTCTTCGTCAGCACGGCCACCTTCTCGTCGGTCAGAAAGCGGACGCCCGCGATGCCGGCCGTCGCCGCGTCCGGTTCCTTCGCGTCGCCGGGGGCAAGACCTTCGACCACGTTCGTCGTCGTGCCGAGTTGGGCGACGGTCAGTTTGCCGGCCGGGTGCTCGATGGCGAAGCGGTCACCGCCGGGGCTGACGGCGCAGACGCGGGGGTAGGCCGTCGCGGTATCGACGGGCACTTCGGTCTGGTCGATCCGCCGCTGGGAGTTGAGGGCGTAGCGATCGATGGTGTCCCGCATGCCCTTGCCGCCGATGCCGTCGAACGTGCGCCGCATCACGAGCATCACCGGCCCGTCGGTTCCGCCGACGAGCATTTGCTTCACGGCGGCCGGGGCGTGGTCGAGCGCGAGGACCGTGGTCGCCTTCTCGAACAGCACCGGCGTCGGGTTCGGCGGCGGGAGGGTCAGCCCGCCGGTCGTCTTTCGGGCGCGGGGCGGGGCGTCCTTGGCAGCCTTTCCCGCGGCCGGCGTGTCGGCCGGCTTCTCGGGGGCGGGCGGGTCGTTGGGCGGGGCCGGGGTTTGAGCCTGGGCCGCGGGCTTCGGCTGGTCCTTCGACTTCTGGAACTCGCCGAAGGCGTAGACCGCCGCCGCCCCGCCGCCGGCGCAAAGCAGCCCCGCCAAAACGAGCATCAACCGCCGGCTCTTGCCACGGCCGTCCGGCGTGGGCTTGCGGTCGCGGTAGGACGAGCCCTTCGCCGCCGGTTCGGCGGCCTTCGTGCGGTACTTCGACTTCGAATCGGCCTTCTTCGGCTCCGCCTTCGCGGGCGAAAGCCCGTTCGGGACGGCGAACGGGTTGCTACCTTCGGGAAGCGGGGCCGACTTCTTGGCGGCGGGCTTCGCCGGAGGGGGCGGGGCGGCGACGGCGACATCGCCGCCGAACGCGAACGGCGCATCGGCGACGGCACTGAGGTGTTCGGGATCGCCGTCACTGTCGTCCGCGTTCGGCTTGCTGCCGGGGAGGCGGAAGGCGTGTTGGCACTTCTTGCACCGGGCCTTTTTCCCCGCCTTCTCGTCCGGGGCCTTCAACCGCGCCTGACAATTTGGGCACGCGACTTCGATAGACATGCGAGCTGTCCTGGGAGGCATCACGTTGATGCGAAGCGGCGGCGTGCGAGTGTGATGGGATTACGCCGGGTCGGTTCGCGTGGAGATACCCCCAATGTAACGGGCCGGCCGGGGCGAGTCCACCCGCCCTGCGGGGGTGAGGAAGTGAAACGAGATGAATGACGTGCGGGACGGACGGGATTGATCGAGCCGGTCGAGTTGTCGAGACCGGCCCGGCGGGTTCAAACGCTACCGCCTCATGAGCACACGGGCAGCTTCGCCTGTTGGCCCCACTCGCGGACGCCGCTGCCCGAAACCTTCGTGTGGCCGTCGGCGGCGTGTTCCATCACCGCGACCAGGAACACGCCGTTCGGCGTCTCGAACGTCATCTTGGCCAGGCACCGGCCGCCGATAATGTTCATTTCCACGTCCTGCCCGTGCGTGACGCTCGGCAGCGACAGGAAGCACGGCGGCGGGAGCAACGACTTCAGGTTGCCGCCGATCATGTTCACCAGTTCGCCCACGGCGTCGTGGATGTGGAGCTGCGTCATGGCGGCCACGTCCATCGCGAACATGCCGGCCGCCGCGTTCTCCGCCACCGCCCGCGGCAGCACGAGCACGACCGTGCCCCGCCACGCCCCGGTGATGTGGACGCAACTGTTGATGAGGCCCGCCTCCTTCAACAGCGGGCGGTCGCTCGTGGCAATCGCTTGGCCGAGGACGAGCGTCCAAATCTCTTTCGCGAAGATCGCGATGTCGTCCGCTGAGAGGGTCATAGTCGGTCTCCGCTGGTAGGCAACAGCGTGGCAAGTTTCGATACCCGCGAGGCCGGGGCCGCGTCGGACCACGAGGAACGCGGGCGGTAAGTCGTCGTGTCATTCCCGGCGACACGCTCGTAGCCGTTGTCGATGTTCAGGGTCGTCTCGGCTCCGCCGAGGAACAGGTGGCCGTCCGGCCGCAAGACCCGCCGCACCTTGTCGAGAATCATTTTCTTCGTGTTCAGGTCAAAGTAAATCAGCACGTTCCGCATCAGGAGCAGGTCGCACGGCGGGACGGCCGTGAACGGGTCGAGCAGGTTGAACGTGCGGAACTCGACCATCGCCCGTACGTCGTCGTTCAACACCCAGTCGGCGTCGTGCTTCGTGAAGTACTTGATCAGGTACGCGGCCGGCAGGCCGCGGTTCATTTCCAGTTGGGTGTATCGGCCGGCCTTCGCCTGGTCAATCACCTGCGTGGACAAATCGGTGCCCAGAATCTTGACCGACCACCCGGCGAGTTGGGCCGAGAAGTGCTCGCGGAGCAGCATCGCAACCGAGTACGGCTCCTGCCCGGTCGAGGAGGCCGCACACCAAACCGTCAGCCGCTTTTCGGCCGCCCGCCGCTTCAACAGTTCCGGGAGGATCTGCGTGCGAAGCCCTTCGAACGGGTGGACGTCGCGAAAGAACGAGGTCTCGTTCGTCGTCAGGGCTTCGACGACCTTGTCCTGAAGGCCCCGGCCGAAGGTGGTGCGGAGGGCCTCAACCAGACGCGCGCTGGAGTCGTGGCCGAGCCGCCGCGCCAGGGTGTTCAGGCGGGAGTCGACCAGGTAGCTCTTCTTCTCCTCCAGCACGATGCCCGCCTTCTCGTGGACGATCGCGCGGATGAACTCGGAGTCGGTTTTATTCAGCTTGGGGGCCACGTTCACGCCCCTCCGATGGAGAGAGCGGTCGCAGGGCGGCCGCCGGTTACGAGTTTGGTGATGGCGTCCGGCAATTCGAGCAGCGGCAACACCTGGCGGGCCAATCCCGCGTTCGCCACGAAGCCGGGCATCCCCCAGACGACGCTCGTGGCCTCGTCCTGGGCGAGCACCGTCCCGCCCGCTTCGACGATCCGTTCCGCACCCCGCAGCCCGTCCTTGCCCATGCCCGTGAGGACGACGCCGAGCGTGCCCGCGCCGAACGTCTGGGCCAGCGAGCGGAACATCACGTCCACGGCCGGCCGGCAGCCGTTCTCGGCCGGCTGCTGGTTCAACTTCACGACGACCCCGTTGGCCGTCGGGGCGACAGTCAGGTGGTGGTCGCCGGGGGCCACGTAGACCACGCCCGGTTCGAGGCGGTCGTCGTCGGTCGTTTCAATCACGGGGAAGCCGGTCTGGACGGTCAGTCCCTCTGCCAGCAACCGCGTGAACGTCGGCGGCATGTGCTGCGTAATCAGGATCGGCACGGGCAGGTCGAGCGGCAGGGCGGCGAGCAGGTCCGCCAAGGCGTTCGGGCCGCCGGTCGAACAACCGATGCCGATTACGCTCACCTTCCGCGGCGTTCGGTTCGTCCCGAGGGCGCGGTTCGTCGACGATTCCTGCCGGGCGGCGAGCAGGCCGGTCGCACCGTCGCGGCCGCGGCAGAACAGCTTGATCCGCGGCAGCAGTTGGTCTTGAACGTGCTGGATCGCAGCCGCCAGGCTCCCCGCGTTCGCCGGCTTCGTCACGTAGTCGTTCGCCCCCTTGGCCAGCGCCTCGAGCGTGGCGGCGGCCCCGCGGTCGGTGAGCGTGCTGAACATGATGACCGGCAGCTTCGGGTGCGTCTTGCGGAGTTCCGCCAGCGCCGCCAGGCCGTCCATACCGGGCATCTCGACGTCGAGGATGACGGCGTCCGGGTTCACCTGCGTCAGCATCCGCAGGGCGATGCGACCGTTGCCGGCCACGCCCACGACCTCCACGAGCGGGTCGGCGGCGAGGGCGTCGCTGACGAGCTTGCGGGTCACGACGGAGTCGTCCACGACCAGTACGCGAATCTTGCTCATGGCGGCGTTACCGGGCGGCGGGTGTGAAGAGTTCGAGTTTGGCGGCGAGCGTGTCCTTGTTGAACGGCTTCATGACGTACTGGTTCGCCCCGGCTTGCATCACCATCGCCATCTGCGACTGTTCCGTTTCCGTCGTCACCATGACGATCGGCATGCCGGCGTGGGCGGGGGCCGCCCGGACCTTCTGCACGAACTCCAGGCCGTTCATGACCGGCATGTTCCAGTCCACAAGGGCGAGGTCGAACTCGCCGCCCGCGAGGAGCTTTTCGTACGCCTCCTGGCCGTTGCCCGCCTCGTCCGTCTGGTGGCCGAGTTGCTTGAGAATGTTGGACAAGATCGACCGCATCGCGCGGGAATCATCGACGACTAACACCTTCATGGAAACTCTCCTCGTGGTCTGGTTCGTGCCGGGGGCCATCTCGCCCCGAATTCTGGTCCCCTCGCCCCCGGCTGTGAGGGAGAGGGTTAGGGTGAGGGGCGAGCCTTCATCCCTCGGAAACTCGTCTCGGGTGGAGGGTCGCTCTCCCCTCACCCCGGGCCGTTGCCCGTGTCACTCCAGGTCAGACGGTTCACCCGCGGGGGCGGGGGCGAGGCCGGGGCCGGTTCTTCCCGCACCCGGCGGAGGGTGGCCTGCTGGCGAATCGCGGCGGACGGGCGAATCGGCCCCGTCTGACGCCGCGAACCGGACAGCCCCAAGGTCGACGGCCGCATGGCGGCGGCGAGGCCGATCGTTTCCGACACGTGGGGCATGGCCGACCGGTTCTGGTGCTGGGTCGCGACGAGTTGTTGCAGGAACAAGGCCACGCGGTTCAACTCCTCGCCGGCGTGCTGCGTGAGGACGGCCCCTTCGGTCGTGTTCTGCGCCGTCTGGGCCACGGCCGTGATGTTCTGCGCGATCTCGGCCGTCCCCTTCGCGGCCTCGTGGATGTTCCGGTCGATCTCCTCGGTCGTGTGCTTCTGCTCGGCGACGGCCGTGGCGATGGTGGTCGATGTTTGGTAGATGCGGCTGATGACGTTGGAAATCTGGGCGATGGCGTGGACCGCCCCGAGCGTGTCCCGCTGGATCGCGTCGATCTTGCCGCTGATGTCTTCGGTCGCCCGGGCCGTCTCGCGGGCCAGCTCCTTCACCTCGTTCGCGACCACGGCAAAGCCCTTGCCCGCCTCCCCGGCCCGCGCGGCCTCGATGGTCGCGTTCAGGGCCAACAGGTTCGTCTGCTGAGCGATGGAAGTGATAACCTTCACCACCTTGCCGATCTCGGCACTGCTCGTGCCGAGCTTCGAGACGGTGGCGGTGGTCTGCTCGGCGAGGCTCACGGCATCGGTGGCGATCCGCGTCGATTCCGTGGCGTTGTTGGCGATCTCCTTGATACCAATGCCCATGTGCTCGATGCCAACGGCCACAGTATGGACGTTCAGGCTCACTTCCTCGGCGGCGGCCGAGACGACGTTCGCCTGCGTCGCCGTCTCCTCGGCGTTCGCACTCATGCGGGAACTGACCGCGCACAGTTCGTCGGCCGAGGTGCCGAGTTGGCTGGCGTTCGTCGCGACCATGCCGAGGACGGACTGCATCGCATCGGCCGCGTTCCGCTCCCGCTCGTGCGAGGCCACGCGACTGGTGATGAGGTCCCACGTCACCATCGTGCCCAATCGCGTGCGGTACGAGTCGTGGATCGCCGACACGATCAATTCGATGTGGTCCGGGCCGATCTTGATGACCGAGCGGAGCGGCAGTTTGCTCGCGTCGAGCAGCAACTCGCAACGGTCTTCGGTCGCTCGTTGGAGCAGTTCGAGACTCTGGCCGATGACCTGGTCGGCCGGGACCGGCAGGTAGCTCTCGACCTTCTTCATCAGCTTCATCGCCGAGGCGTTGCAATACCGGACGATGCCAGTCATGTCGGCGAACATCATCCCCGTCGGCGAACTCTCCACCATCGAGCGGGTGCGGTCGGCCTCGACGCGCATCAGGGCCGACGACAACAGCAGGCCGACACTGCGGATCGTTTCGACGCGGTGTTCCGACAGGTCCATGGGGTTCTTCGACAGCACGTCGAGCGTGCCGACAACCCGGCCGGAGACGATGAGCGGCACACTGAACCCGGACTTGATGCCGACCTGCCGGGCGATGGCGACGCGCGGGCAGTCCGACAGGACGCTGAGGTCCGGGACCACGACCACGTCCCGCTGCTTCCAGGCGCGGCCGTTCAGCCCTTCCCCTTCGCGGAACTTCGATGCTCGGGTGATCTGACGGAACGGCTCGCAAATTTCGCCCGACTCCAGCCCGAATTCGAGGCGATTGGCCTGGGCGTCCAGCGGCCAGTACGAGCCGTATTCGAACTGGAACACTTCGCGCACGCTGTCGAGCGTGACCTGGGCCGCCTCGGCCGCCGACTTCGCCTCCAGCACGGCCCGGAGCATCTGCCCGATGGCGGCGTGATCGACGGCCAGTTCCTGCTCGCGAACGCGGGCGACGGCCAGTTCCGGCCAGTTCACGGCGTCGGCCGCCAGCACGTTCTGGATGCCGTCGAGCGCGCGGTTCGTGGCGGCGGCCATTTGCCCGACTTCGTCGGTGGAGTTGTACGCGATGCGCTTCGTCAAGTCGCCGTCGGCGAGGGCTTGCAAGGCCCGCGTCGTACGGTTGATCGGCCCCGCGATGCCCCGCGACAGCCAGAAGCTCAGGCCCAGGATCGCCAGGAACGCGGTCACCGCGATCATGGCCATCATCTGCCGCTGCTGGTTCGCCACGGCGAGGACTTCCGACTTCTCTTGGCGGACGATCACGCCCCAGCCGAACCCCTTGTACGATTGAAATCCCGGGCTGGCCGAGTAGGCGTGCAGCTGAATGGTCCCCCGCCGCCCGTCCCCTTCCTCGACAACGCCGGCCCCGCCCCGCGCGAAGGCCGCCGCCGCACCGAGGCCGGTGTCGCGGAGGTTTACCTTCAGAACCGCGGCCGGGTCGAGGTCGTCCAAGACGAGGCCGGACTGGGAGACGAGTTGCGTTTCCAGGGTCATGTTGTCCGCGGTCGCCTGGTCGCGCTGGTCCTGAACGATTTGGACCACGGAGCGGGACCACGAGAGGCGGTTCGACCAGACGCGGACGGGCTTGCCGTCGTCGCCCAAGATCGGGGCGGCGAACGTCATGCTGACGCCCTTGGTGTGGTACACCTCGGCCACGAGCGGGTCAGTCGCCACGTCGTGGACAGAGGTTTCACCCGGTTGAACGCGGCCGTGGATGCAGTCCTCGAACCACGACTCCCCCTTCACGCTGCGGCCCAACAGCCGGGCGGTGTCCAGGGGCTTGCCGTCGGCGTCCACGGTGTTGACGGCCAGGATGGTCCCGTCGGTGTCGGCGACGACCATCAGGTCGTACATGCCGTAGGTGGTCGTGTACGAGTTGATGGCCCGAGTGATTTCGGCCGGCGTGCCGCGGGCCATCGGGTTGATCGCGTAGGCTTGGGCGTCGCCGTACCGTTCGAAGAGGTTGCGGTCGATCAGTTCGATCGTGTCTTTCGCGCGGTTGGTCAGGGTCAGGCCGTTGATGCGGAGGAGGTCGGCCCGCGAGCGTTGGTCGAAGAGGATGCCGGCCACCAGGAGTGGGAGGCCGCCGACGAGGAAAATGCACGCCATGAGCTTCGTGCGAAGGCTGCGGAAGGCGAAGGCGGGGGGCAGGCGCATGGGCGGGGTTTCGGTTTCGAGGGTCGGGGCGATCAACCGGCCGCGGCCGGGGCGTAGGTCAAGACTTTCGGCACGTCGAGAATCAACAAGAGCCGGTCGGCGAGTTTGTGCGCCCCACGGACGAGTTCTCCCGCCGGGCCGCGGACGGTGCCGGGCGTCGGTTCGAACGTCCCTTCGTCCAGGGTTAGCACGTCGCCGATGTCGTCCACGACGAGCGCTTTCGGGCCGTCCTTCGTTCGCACGACCACGTTGAACGGTTCCGCACCGGCCGGCTGCGGTGGCAGGGCGAGGCGGGTGCGGAGGTCGATCACCGGCACGATCCGGCCCCGGAGGTTCATCAGCCCGACCACGGCGGCGGGAGCCAACGGCACGCGCGACCCGGGTCGGTGGCGAATCACTTCCTGAACATCATCGACGATGATGCCGAAATGTTGCCCTGCGAGCGTAAAAGTACAGAACTGGTCGGCGGTCATGACGCCCCCACTTCGGCCGTGAGGGCGGCCCACGGGTCGGTCAGTCGGAGGACGGCGGGGACGTCGATCAACTCCGCGACGCGGTCGGCCAGAACGGCCGTGCCGGTCACGCCCGGGCGGGCCGCCGTGGCCTGCGTTCGCGCTTCGGCTTCGACGACGTCCACCACGCGGTCCACCGCGAGGCCGACCAAGCGGTCGCCGTCGCGGAAGATGACGACGGCGATGGAATCGCCCGCCCACGGCCGCGGCGGGTCGCCGAGCGCGTCGGTCAGCTTCACCAGCGGGAGGATGTCGCCGCGGTACCGAATGACGGCCAACCGCCCGACCGATTCGATATCGCCGACCGGCACGTCCGCGATCCGCACCACCGGGGCCATCGGCAGCGCGAACCGCCGGTCCGGGCCGCTCGCCAGCAGCAGCCACGTTTGCGTGTTTACCGACACGGGCGTCGACTTGCCCGATGCCTTCACCCGCTCGCGGTCCCGGTCCAGCGGCGACAGCACGCCCGCCGTCCGGGCCAGCCCGAGGACGTCGAGGATGAGTGCCACCCCGCCGTCGCCGAGGATCGTCGCCCCGCTGTAGACCGTCAACGACTTCAACTGCGGGTCAAGGGGTTTGACCACGATTTCCTGCGAATCGAGCACGCGATCGACGACGAGGCCGAACCGCCGACCCTCGGCCTGCACGACGAGAATGTTCCACTCCTCAAGGTCCTGTTCGCCGCCGAGATTGAGCACGTCCCGCAGGAAAACCAGCGGGAGAAGTTGGTCGCGCAGTCGGAACACCGGCAGGCCGTGAAGCTGGTCCGCACTCTTGCGGGCCGCCGCACCGTCCAGGCGGACGAGTTCCAGGAGGTTCATCTGCGGGATAGCGAACCGCTCGCCGCCGCAGCGGAGGGTCAGCGCCGGCATGATCGCGAGGGTGAGCGGGATGTTGACCCGGAGCGTCGTACCAACGTCCAGCGTGCTCCGCACGTCGAGGCTGCCGCCGATGCCCTCGATGTTCGTCTTCACCACGTCCATGCCCACGCCGCGGCCGGAGATGTTCGTCACTGCGTCGGCGGTCGAGAAGCCGGGTAGGAAGATCATCCGGACGGCGTCGTGGTCGTTCAGGCGTGCGGCCTGGTCGGCGGTGATGAGGCCCTTCTCGACCGCCTTCGCCCGCACGCGGTCCGGGGAGATGCCGCCGCCGTCGTCGCTGACTTCGATGACGACCTGCCCGCCCGTGTGGGCCGCTCGCATCTTCAGCAACCCCTCCGCCGGTTTGCCCCGCTCCAGCCGTACCGCGGGCGATTCAATGCCGTGGTCGATGGCGTTGCGGACGACGTGGATGAACGAGTCCTTCACCGCTTCGAGGATGCCGCGGTCCAGTTCCGCCTCGCCGCCTTCGAGTTCGAGGCGGACCTGCTTGCCGAGTTGCGTCGCGAGGTCGCGGACGATGCGCTGGTAACGGTCCCACAGCACGCCGATCGGCTGCATCCGCGTCTTCATCACGGCATCTTGCAATTCGCGGGTGATCTGCGTGAGGCTTTGTACCGCCCGATGGAAGTGCGGCTCGTCCGACGACGGCGCGGCCAGAACCGCCTGATTCCGGGCCAAGACGAGTTCGCCGACGAGGTTCATCAACTGGTCGAGCACGCCGACATCGACACGAATGCTCGCATCGATCACGCCTACATCGGTGGTCGTCTTGGCCGCAGTGGCGGCCTCGACCGGGGCGGGGGGCAGAACCTTCGCGTGCTGCAAGTACGTGAGGTGGCCGATCAGTTCGGCGTAGTTGCCGTCGCCCTCGCCGCCGGTCTTCTCGATGCGGTCGAGGAGTTCCCGCACCGCGTCTACCAGTTGCAGGAGCGCCGTCGTCACGTCTGAGGTTAACGGTTGGAGGCCGTCGCGGAGGCGGCTTAACAGGTTCTCGCCGACGTGCGTGACCGCTTCGAGCTTCGCGAAGCCGAAGAACCCGCAGGTGCCCTTGATCGTATGGATGGTACGAAAGACGCTGCCCAGCGTGGCCCGGTCGGTCGGCGCTTTCTCCAACACGACGAGGTCGCGGTCGAGTTGGTCGAGGTTCTCGTAACTCTCGACGAGGAACTCTTTGACGATGTCGTCGAGGTCGCTCATGGGGTCACTTGCCGGGGAGGCGGGCGAAGAGGGACGTGCCGGCCGCGAGGAAGCGGACGGAGAAGTCGCCGAACGAGAGGCGGTAGGCCACCCGGTACGACGCGGCCGAGCGGTTGGCGATCAGCTGCAAGGCTTGGCCGCGGACCACGGTGGGCAGCGACATGCGGCCGCGCATCCGCCGCTTTTCCAGCTGGAGCGTGACCTCGCCGGCGATGACGTTCACGATCTCGCCGATCGCGTCGGCCATGTCCTCACCGTCGAACGGCAGCTTGAGGCCGCAGAACCGTTCGACGAGGGCCACGCCGACGGGTTCGGTCACCATGAGCGTGAGCGACCACTTCATCTCGCCGATAAAGGAGATGATGGCCGCGAGCATCGGCCCTTCCGGGGCGTCGACGGCCGGCGAGACCCGGACCGGCCGTTCGCCGAGGATGGAGTCGAGCGTGATCTCGATGCCGGCTGTGGCCGCCTCGGTGACGGCCGGCGGGAAACTCGTTTCGAACGACGGCGCTAGCATCGCGTGCCTCGGGCGGGTGGGTCAACCGAACAGCCGGCCGAAGAGTTTGCTCTTCGACTCGGTTTCTGCCTCGGCGATTTGCGCGTCGCGGCGGAGGCGGAGTTTCCGCAGTTGCACCGCCAGCGCCTTCTCGACGGCCTTCGCGACCTTCCGCTTCATCTCGTCGGCCGTGAACGGCTTGCTGATGAACCCCTCGGCCCCGGCGTCGTCGAGCGCCTCCTGAATCTTGCCCATCGTCTTTTCGCTGGTGACCATGACCATCGGCACCGGGTCTTCGTCGTTCCGCATCGCGTGGGCGCGGCTGGCGCGGATGAAGTCGATGCCGGTCATGTTCGGCATGTTCCAATCGACGAACGCGATGTGAATCGAGTTCGCCGTCATCTTGTTGAGTGCGTCGTGCCCGTCCTCGGCTTCGACGAAGTGGAAGTCGGCCAAGCCGGTCTTCCGCAGCGTCTCCATGACCATGCCCCGCATGACCCGCGAGTCGTCCACGACCAGGGCGTTCAGCTTGAGATTCATGCCACTTGTCCCCAAAGAGGAGAGAGAACGAACGGCGTTACGGTGCGGGGACGGCGATCGGGGCGATTTGGCTGGCTTGCAGGTAGTTCGCTTGCGGCTGGGCCGGGATCGACACGCCGCCCACCGAGGCGATCGCGTTGCCGTTGGCGCCGCCGATGGAGAAACCGCTGTAGCTCGGCGTGGGCACGGCCGCCGTCACTGAGTTGCCCATGTTGGCGTACGCGCTGTTGATCGAGTTGCGGGCCGCGACCAGCCCGGGCACGATGCCGGTGACGAGCACGCCGCTGACGAGGACGTACTCAACCGAGAGAACCGCCCCGCAATCGTCCTGCCACAAGTCGGCCACCAATTTCTGAACGTGACCCTTCAATAATTTATAAGATTGAGAAACCGAAAAATTCATCTTTGATACTCCATGTTGATTTGTATTAATGAGTGGGCGAAACCTGCCTCTCGTTTCAGTTATCGAAGGAATAGAGTCACATTTGCCTGGGAATGAAGCCGACCTTGAAGATTACAAAAGTGACAGCCGGCGAAGAATCATTGATAACAAATGAATGCGCGGGGCTGCAATTGCGGCGAGTGAGCCGCATGAAGCATCAAAGCTCGCCGGAGATCATCCGGCGAGCTTTGTGACAGTGCGAGACTATAAGTTCTAGATCGGGTAGTCGTTGTAGATCTGTTCAAAGCGGGCGCTTGCCGTGTTGAAGGCGGCCAGCAGCGTCGGGTCGAAGCGGCCCTCCGACTCGGCCGTCAGCACGCGGGTCGTCCGCACGTGCGTCATCGCCGGGCGGTACGGCCGGCGGGATCGCAGGCTGTCGTAGGCCGACACGAGCGAGAGGATGCGGGCGGACAACGGGATGTCGCTGCCGCCCAGGCGGTCCGGGTAGCCGGTGCCGTCCCACCGCTCGTGGTGGCTGCGGACCAACTCCGCGGCCAACGCCACCGGGGCCGTCTCACTCGGGAACTTCTCGCTCAGGCCGTTCAAGATTTCTGCCCCGGCCGTCGGGTGCGTCTGGACGACGTGCCGCTCGTCCTCGTCGAGCCGACCCGGCTTCAGCGTGATGCCGCTCGGAATGACCAACATGCCGATGTCGTACAGGGCCGCCGCACTCGCGAGCAGGTTGACGAAGCTCGCGTCCTTCAGGCGGCTGTACTCGCCGATCGATTCGACCGTCTGCGACAAAGCGCGGATGTACCGGGCGACGCGGGACCGGTAGCCGGGGGCGAGGTAGCCAGCGTCCACCAGCAGCCGCGAGATCGTCACGGTCATCAAGTCCCAGGCGTTGACCGATGCCACCGTCGGGGCCGGGGCGGGCGTCCGCAGGAGGGCGTCGAAGCCGACCCGCATCGTCTCGGTCACGTACCGTTTCGTGTTGAGCGTCTCGCGGCGGCCCATCAAGGCCCGCACGCGGGAGCGGAGTTCGATCGGGGCGAACGGCTTCGTCATGAAGTCGTCGATGCCGACGGCCGCGAGGCCGCTGAGGGCCGAGACGGGCATCGTGCCGGAGATCGCCAGAACCATCACCGGCTGCTCCCCGCCCTGCTGGCGGATCGCGGAGATCAGTTCTTGCGTGGAGCAGCCGATCACCGGCGCTTCGAACACGACGAGGTCGTAGTTCTTTTTTTCCAGTGCCGCGAGGGCGTCCTTCCCGTTCGCCGTCTGGTGGACGTTGAACTCGCTGTCCAGCAAGGTTGCGATGAGCGTCCGCGCGGTTTGATCCGGGTCGATGACCAGCACGCGGGTGCGGCGGCCGCCGTCGGAATTCGTGTCGGTGCCGGTCGCGGCCGACCACCGCACGAACGGCTGGAGGGCTACCGAAACGGCGGCGGCGGACGGGTACCGGCGGTCGGGATCGACGGCCATCAATTGCGTGACCAGTTCCGCCAGGTCGGCGGGCAGTTCCGGCCGCCAGACGCGGACGTCCGGCGGGTCGGAACTCAAGCGGCGGGTCAGGTCGGTGATCGGGTTGCCGGATTCCGGGTACGGCTCGCGGCCGGTGAGCGCCCAGAAGAACGTTGCCCCGAGCGAGAACAAGTCCGCCCGGCCGTCCACGGCGTGCGGGTCGCGGGCCTGCTCCGGGGCCATGTACCCGACCGTGCCGAGCAGCGTGCCGGGTTCGGTCATCTGGTGCCGCGGGTGCAGGGCGAGGCCGAAGTCGAGCAACTTCGCCTGCCAGTCCGGCGTGACGACGACGTTCGACGGCTTCAGGTCGCGGTGGACGAGGCCGTGCTTGTGGGCTTCTGCCAGGGCGTCGGCGATCTGCCGGAACAGGTCGGCTACGCGGCCGATGGGCAGCGCGCCGGACGTCCGCACGAGCGAATCGAGGTCCTGGCCGGGCACGTACTCCATGACGTAGTAGTCGGCGAACTGCCGGGCGTTCTTCGTGCTCATCTGTCGGCCGGCGTCCAGGCAGGCGACGATGTTCGGGTGCTGGAGGCGGGCGACGGCGCGGGCCTCGGCGTAGAAGCGGTGGATCAGCCGCGGGTGACCGTCGATGAGCTGCGTCGTCATCTTGAGCGCGACGCGGCGGCGGAGGTGGATGTGTTCCGCCAGGTAGACAATGCCCATGCCGCCCTGGCCGAGCGGCTCAAGCAGGCGGTACGGGCCTACGATGAGTTCCTCGGTGCGGCCGTCGCGGACCATGTCCGCCTGGAAGGGCGTCAGCAGGCGGTGCTCGACCAGTCGGGCGACGACCTGGTGCATCGACGTTTCTTCGACGACGGTGGCTTTCGCGAGGGCGGGCATCTCGTCCCACTCTTCGGGCAGGACCACGCTCGCGTCCAGCAACGAGCTAATGAGCCGTGCCGTGCCGGTCTGCAAGCGGATGGCCGACGAGACGTCGTAGTCCATCGTCATCATGCGGTCGTGTCGGAACGGGGCTTCGGGCATCGGTACGGTACTCGGGGGAAATCGCAGGGGGCGGGGGAGCGCGTCAATCCAATTTCGGTTCGCGGCCGGCGTAGCACGCGGCAGCGGCGGCGTACTGGCCGGTCAGTTCGTAGCCACGGCCCATCAACTGGAGCAGTTGCTCGGGTTCGTCGGGGCGCTGCTTCCATAATCGAAGACATCGCGTCAGACATTCCCTCCCATTTCCGTCGCGGAGGGCCAACGCGGCCAATTTCTGCTCCGCCCGCCGGCCGTACGCGCCCGAATCGACGGCGGCCACGGCACGGTAACGGCTGCGGGCCTCGGCCCGCCGGTCCTTGGAATCCCAGTGTTCCGCAGCGGCGAGGGTCATCTGCACGGCCCACGGCCCTCGGTAGTCGGGGGCGGCGTCGTCGTACAGTTTCGCCATTTGTGAAGTTTCGCCGATTTCTTCGTACAGCCGCCCCGCGAGGAACACGCCGCCCGGCCCCAGGTCGCGCAGATCGTGGGCGTGGTGCAGGCTCTCGGCGACTTGCTCGGCCCGGAGTTCGCTCGGCGTGGTGCGGTAACGCGCGAGGTTCTCGAACAGCTCGGTCAGGGCCATGGCGTTCGGCGAAGATTCCGGGCGGAGTTCGTGCGACTCTTGCTCGGTCGCGGTGTCGTCTTTCCGAAGCAGGTGGCACGCGACGCGGGCGCGGTCGGCGGCCGCCCGAACCTTCCGCGACTTGGCCGCCGAGGCTTCGCCCAGCGACCGCAGGGCCGTCGTCGGGTCGCCGCCGTCGAGGTAGGTCCGGCCGACCCAGTAGCGGGCGAGTTCGCCCCACGGACCGTGCGGGTCGCGGTCCAGGGTGCCGAGGAACGCTTCGCGGGCGGCGGCCGTCTGGCCGTCCTTGAGAAGGCCCAGGCCGAGGTTGTACGACGCCAGTTTCGCTTCGGCCGATTCGGGGTCGTCTTCGATCAGTTGGCGGTAGACCGGCATGGCCTTATCCCACGCCCGGTCTTGCGCGTCGAAGTTCGCCAGCGTCAGCCGCACGGCAGGGTGTTCGTCGTGCTCCAGCACCTTTTCCAGCGATTCGCGAACCCGCGTGCGGGACGCCTCCGCGGGCACCGCGGGGGCTGGTGCCGGCACCGAGATCGGTTCCGTCGCGTGATGGTCCTTGTGCGAATCGTGCGGGGCAGTCGGGGCGGGCGGAGTCGGCAGCCAGATCGGTTCGCCACTCCGGCGATCGACGGCGGTCGGCCAGGCGAGGGCCATCGGGTCGAACGGGTCGGCCGTCCGCGGGGTGCCGAGGCGAGAATATTCCACGCAGGCCCGCAACCGCGTCCGCTCGTGGCTAGCGGGCGACCGCACGGAGCCGCCGAGGCGCTCCACTTCTTGAATCGCCGCGTCGGCTTCCGCGAGGTCGCCGTGAGCCAACCGGCAGCGGGCCACGCCGAGTGTCGCGTTCGCCCATAGGTCGGCCGGGGCCTTTTGCGTAATGCTTTCGTACTGTTCCGCCGCTTCCGTCCACTGTTCGAGGTGTTCCAGGCAAACGGCGACACGGTAGCGCAGCCACGGCTCGGCCGGCGGCGTGTCAGCCGACTGACAGGCGGCGAGCGCTTCCTCGAACTGTTCGTTGCGAATGAGTCGGTCGATCGACCGGTCGAGGGCTTCGGGCGCTTCCGGGTGGGCCTCTTCCTGCGCGTGTTCGCTCGGCTTTTTGGACGTCGGCATCAGACAAACGCTGGCCGCGAAACTCCCCCCGAGGCACACGACAACCGCGACGAGCCGCACGGAGCGCGGCAGCACGTGGCGGGCGGGCGGTTGGGTTACGGCGACTTCCGTCGTCATGGGTGGCGGGCTCTGGGCAAGGGCTAAGGCCGGTGCGGACTTCGGCGGCACAATAAGTTCGATGAATGTAGCTCCGATGTTGATAGTGGGGGGAAAAAAAGTCAAACTTTGATCGCGACCTTCGATAACTTGTCTGCCAGGGGAAGAAAACTCTCCGCGACCACGAAATCCACGGTGATGCGATGAACATACAATCCGCCGGCACCTACCGACCGACCGCCTCGGAAACCCTCGCGACCGACCAAACCCAACGGGTCGCGTCGTCCGCCGGTGAAGCCAAGCCGGCCACGGAAGCCAAGACGTCGTTCGCGCCGACGACCGACCTGAGCCAACTGCTCGCGGCCGTCAAGCAACTGCCAGACGTTCGCGGCGACGTCGTGCAGAGCGCGACCGCCCGCCTCAATAACGGTGAGCTTTCGACACCCGCCGCTGCCCAGGACACGGCCCAAGCAGCTCTGGACGACTTGCGGCTGTCCTGAGTCAGCCTCCCAATCGAAATTCGTTGGCCCGGCGGGAAACCGCCGGGCCAACTGCGTTTGATGGGGTAGCCACTCCCCCGCATTTCCGGCAGCTTCCCCAGCTTTTTCACGCTTCCCAAAATTTCCGGGCAAATTTTGACGCGGCCTTTCGATCAGTAACTGTGAGGGCCTAACTGTGGCCTTCATCCTTCAACAATCACTGAACCAGGAATAAGACACCATGGCCCTCTCGATCAACAACAACGTCGCTTCGCTCAACGCCCAAAACAGCCTGAACCGGACCAGCAACGCCCTGTCCAGCTCGCTGCAAAAGCTGTCCACCGGCCTCAAGGTCAACAAGGGTGCGGACGGCCCCGCCGCCCTCGTCATCAGCGAACAACAACGGGCTCAAATCGCCGGCCTGAAGACCGCCATCGACAACACGAACAAGGCCGTCGCCCTCGTGCAAACCGGCGAAGGTGCCCTGAACGAAGTCAACAGCCTGCTCACGAAGGTCCGCTCGCTGGCCGTCGACTCGGCGAACAGCGGCGTGAACGACTCGACCGCCCAGGCCGCGAACCAAGCCGAAATCAAGAACATCCTCAGCACCGTGGACCGCATCACCGGCACCACGAAGTTCGGCAGCAAGAACCTGTTCGACGGCTCGGCCGGCGTGTCGGGTACGTCCAGTGCGGCGGCCACGACGTTTCTGAAGGCCACGACCGACACGGCCGCCGGCAGCTACGCCGTCACCGTGACGACGGCCGGGTCGAAGGGGGCTGTGACGGCCGGTACGGCCCAGGCGGCAAACCTGGCCGCGGACGAGAACATCAGCATCAACGGCACCCAGATCAAGCTCACCAAAGGCTCTTCGCAACAGCAAGTGGTGGACAAGATCAACGAGTACAGCAGTCAGACGGGCGTGACGGCCGACATCAGCAGCGGTAAGACGCGGCTGGCGACCAACTCTTACGGGGCTGACAGCAGCGTTACGGTCGTCTCCGACACAGCCGCCGCGGCCAACAGCAGCGGTATCGGCACCACCGTCGCGACCGGCACGGGTGTGGACATCGCCGGCACGATCAACGGCAACGCCTACACCGGTAAGGGCAACGTCCTGACCGCCAACGCGGGCGTCGAGAAGGGCCTGAGCGTTGCGATCGGGGCCACCGCGGCCGGGGCGATTGCCACGGACACGACCGGCCTCGGGAGCGTGACCGTCGCCAACAACTCGCTCTCCTTCCAGGTCGGGGCGAACTCGGGCGAATCGGTCAAGGTTTCGTTCGACAAGGTCAGCTCCACGAACCTCGGCGTCGGGGCGAGCGGCACGTTCGGCAGCCTCAGCCAGATCGACACCTCGAACGGGGCCGAAGCCCTGAAGGTCATCGACAAGGCGATCTCCGACGTGAGCGAACTCCGGAGCCGCCTCGGGGCGTTCCAGTCGAACACCCTGCAAAGCACCGCGAACAACCTCCAGACGACGCTCGAAAACACGACGGCCGCCGAGTCGGTCGTCCGCGACACCGACTTCGCGTCGGAAATCGCGAACTACACGAAGCTGCAAACGCAAGTCCAGGCCGGCAGCACCGTCCTCGGCAACGCCAACCAGCAAACGTCGCTGATCGCCAACCTGCTCCGCGGCTAAGCGATCGAGTTGTAAACGCAAACCACGCCGATCCCGCCCCGGGGTCGGCGATTTTCTCGCGCACCTCACTGCCCTTCTCGCCCGTGCGTGTACTACCCTTCCTCGGAACGCGCTAACGATGTGAGGCGGCGTTCGTTCATCACGTGATTTCTCTTGTGAGGCGACATGGCCACCATTAGCAGCAGCGGCGTCCAGAACACCAGTGGCCTGAACTTCGGCGGCCTGTCCACGGGGATCGACTCCAGCACGATTATTGAGGGCCTGACGAAGCTCAACCAGTCGCGGATCGACACCCTCACGGCCAACCAGGACAAGATTACCCTCCGCCAGAACACGTTCACCGCACTCAGCGGCCAGTTGTCCGACGTGCAAACGGCCCTGGCCAAACTCAACCGCTCGGTGTCGGGCGCGTTCGACGGCCGGAAGGCGACGAGTTCGGACGAGACGCTCCTCACCGCGTCCGCCGGTTCCTCCGCGGCCCCCGGCACCTACAGCCTGACGGTCACCGGGCTGGCGCAAGCACAGTCCGTCGTGTCCGACGGGTTTACCGATCCCGGTGCGCAACTCAAGCAAGGAACCTTCTCCTTTCGCGTCGGCACCGGCGCAACCACGAGCGTGACCCTCGGGTCTTCGAACAATACCCTTCAGGGCCTTTCGGACGCGATCAATAACTCCGGCGGCGACGTGAAAGCGTCGATCATCAACGACGGGTCTGCGACGCCGTACCGCCTGCTCCTGACGTCCACCAAGACCGGGGCGGCCAACACGATCGCCGTAACGAACAACCTGACCACCGGGGACGGGGCGGACATCAACCCGCTGAGTTCCACGATCACCGCGGCCACCGACGCCACGGTGCAGCTCGGGAGCGGCACCGGGGCCATCACGATCCGCAGCGACACGAACCGCGTGAACAACGTGCTTCCCGGCGTGACGTTGAATCTGGTGAAGGCCGACACGACCAAGCCGGTCACGGTGACGATCGCCAACGACACGGCCGCCGCCAAGAGTGCGGTGCAGGATTTCGTGGACTCGTACAACAAGGTCGTTGACTTCATCAGCGCCCGCACGGGCTACGACGACACGACCAAACAGGCCGGCGTTCTGCTCGGCAACTCGGACATCCAGACCCTTCAGACTGAACTCGGGACGGCCCTGACCTCGGCCGTGTCTGGGGTGAATACCACGGCGAACCGACTCTCCGCGATCGGCGTCTCTCTCGACGAAAAGGGCAAGCTCAGCATCGACAGCACGAAACTGGACAACGTCCTGTCCGGCCAACAAGCCGGCGTCGGCATCAACGACGTGAAGCGGCTGTTCGCGTTCACCGGCGACTCGTCGAACACCGGCGTGAGCTTCATCCTGGGGTCAAGCAAGACCAAAGCGACCACCGGCCTGCCGTATCAGGTGAACGTCACGTCGCCGGCCACGCGGGGCAGCGTGAGCGGCGGCGAGGCGTTGGCCAGCAGCATCGCGATCGACGGTTCCAACAACACGTTCAGTCTCTCGGTGAACGGCAAGAGTTCCGCGACGCTGACCTTGGCGGCCGGGACGTACACGCCCTCGACGCTGGCGGCGGCCGTGCAGAAGGCGATCAACTCGGACACGAACCTGCAATCGACGCCGGTCACGGTTGACGTTGCGGACGGCAAGTTGCGGTTCACGACGGCCCAGTACGGTACGGCGGCCACTGTGCAGATCGGGTCCGGCACGGCCGTCGGCACCGGCAATCCGCTGGGCTTCTTGGGCAGCGAGCGCGGGGTCGGGACCAACGTCGCCGGGAACTTCGTCGCGAACGGCAAGACGGAGACCGCCAGCGGGATCGGTCAAGTTCTGTCCGGGGACTCGGGCAATACGAGCACCGACGGGCTTCAAGTTCTCGTGACGTCCGCCGCCGCTACGACGGCCGACCTGAAGGTGACGTCGGGCGTCGCCACCAACCTGAACAACGTCCTGAATAAATACCTCGATCCGGTCAACGGTCGGTTCAAGTCCATCGATAACGGTTATAAGAGCCAGATTGACGACGTGACCAAGACCATTAACCGGCAGAACGATATCCTCGACGCCAAGAAGACCGCCCTCATCACCCAGTTCGCCGCGATGGAAGACGCGGTCGGGAAGCTCAAGAACCTCGGCACGAGCCTGTCGGCGCTGCTAGTGAAGTCGTCGTAACGGCGGACGGGATTCCGCGTGACTGCGGCCGTTTGAATCGAACCACCCCCCGAGAAGACTCTTCGCATTATGAACGTCTACCAAAAGTACAACCAGTCCGAACCGCTCACCGGCATGACCCGCATCGAGGTTCTGCTCGCCACGTTCGACGGGGCGCTGACGCGGTTGGACAAGGCCGCCAAGGCGCTGACCAACGGCGACGTGCCGGTGGCCACGCCTTACCTCGTGAAAGCACAACTGCTCGTCTCCGCTTTGGCCGCCGGCGTCCGCCTGGACATCGACGAAGCGAACGGCACGAACATGCTCCGGCTGTACGAGTTCGTCGTCCACGAGATCAAGACGCCGCGGTTGAAGAACGTGGAGAACGCCGTCAAGATTCTCACCATCCTGCGGGAAGGGTTCGAGGCGATCAAAGTCGAGGCCATCCGCCTGGAACGCAGCGGCGAGTTGGTGGGGGCGAACCGCCTTCAGATGGTGTTGGAAACGGCGTAAGCGTGGGAAGTGGCGCAAGCACTTCCGCTTTTGCCGGAAAGATTGAATCTGCCGCCTCCGCGGCGTCGATAACCCCGACTGTCTCACACTCGGGGTGATCGGCTCATGTTTCGCGGACTCTACAGCGCGGCCTCCGCCCTCGACGCCGCGTCCCAGGCGCAGGACATCACCGCCCACAATCTCGCCCACGTCAACACGCCCGGCTACCGGCAGCGCGGCGTCGCCTACGAAACTTTCGACCGCGTCCTCGGCCGCACGCAGGACCCGACCGGCGACATCGTCGGCACGCGGCTCGTCCAGGGCTTCTCCGACTTCCGCGTCGGCCCTCTCCAACAGACCGGCAACGCGCTCGACCTCGCCCTCGGCGAGCCGGACCGCTTCTTCGTGGTCACGAATCCGACCACCAACCAGCCGATGTACACGCGGGACGGCTCATTCCACCAGAACCCGCAAGGCCAGCTCGTTAGCACCAGCGGCTACCTCCTCCAAGGCGAGGGCGGCGCGCCGATCAAGGTGCCGCAGGGCACGTCCAACTTCAACATCGCGCTCGACGGTTCGATCACGGCCGACGGCGCGCCGGTCGGGCAGCTCCGCGTCGTGCGAGTCGGCAACACGAAGGAACTGACGCCGGTCGGCGACACTCTCTTTTCCGCGTCCGAGAACGCCGGCGTGCAAGCGGTGCCCTCGCGCGTGATGCAAGGCTTCCGCGAAGGGTCGAACGTGAACCCGGCCGAGGCGATGACCGGGATGATCCTCGCCTCGCGCTTCTACGATGCGACGCAGCGGGTGCTGCGGTCCATCGCCGAGTCGGTGCAGTTGAACACGAAGCCCAGCTAAGCCCCGCCGCCTTGACACGGAGGTCCAAGATGATTCGCGCGCTCTTCACCGCGGCGACGGGCATGAACGCCCAGTCTACGGTGATCGACAACACGTCGAACAACCTCGCCAACGTCAACACGAACGGCTTCAAGAAGGGGCAGGCCGACTTCCAGGACTTGATCTACGTCACCGAGAAGGTGCCCGGCTCGGACGTGTCGCAGGGGTTCCAGGTGCCGACCGGCTTGCAGATCGGCAGCGGGGTGAAGGTCGCCGGCATCACGAAGATCTTCACGCAGGGCGGTCTCGTCAACACCCAGAACCCGAACGACGTTGCCATCGAAGGCGACGGGTTCATCCAGGTCACGCTGCCGAGCGGCGAAATCCGGTACACCCGCGACGGGGCACTGCGGCTCAACGCCGTCGGCAACCTCGTTACCAGCGACGGGTTCCTCATCACGCCGCAGATCACGATTCCTCAGGGGGCGGTGACGACGTCCATCGGGGCCGACGGCACCGTGACGATCACGAACCCCGGGGCGACGAACGCCTCGGTCAACCTCGGGCAAATTACCCTCGTGCGGTTCCAGAACCCGGCCGGCCTCAGTGCCGAGGGGCGAAACCTCTTCGCGGAAACGGTGTCCTCGGGCACGCCGATCACCGCGACGCCAGGGTTGAACGGTACCGGCCTGATCCGCCAGGGCTTCCTGGAGCGGTCGAACGTGGACGTGGTGACGGAACTCGTCGGCCTGATCCTCGCACAGCGGGCCTACGAGTTCAACACGCGGGCCGTGCGGACGGCCGACAACATGCTCTCGGCCACCTCGGAGTTGATCCGATGAGAACCCTCCTGCTGCTGGCCTTGTTCGCCCTCGGTGGCTCGCTGTCGTCGGCCGACCCGGTGGTGGTCGTGCTACCGGCGAATGCGTCGTCGGGGTCAGCGGTCGTTACCCTCGGCCAGATCGCGAAGTTACACGGCGGCGACGACAAGCTGCGGGCCAAACTCGCGGCCGTGGACGTGGCCGAGCGGGCCAAGAAGGACGCCCCCACGAGCGTCACGAAACGGCAGGTCGAGTTCCGCCTGAAGCTCGCCGGGTTCACCGAAAGCGACGCGATCGTCGGCGGGGCCGAAACCGTGGCCGTGACCGTGGAAAAGAAGACCGTGCCAACGGACGACGCGATCGCGGCCGCGACGAAGGCACTCGCTCTCTACTTCCCGAAGTCCGACGGGGTGACAGTGGAGTTGGCCCAGCCCATTCTCGTGAAAATGCCGGAGGCTCTCACCGGCGACGCGGTCGAGATCACGGCGAAGCCGCGGTTCCTGCCCGTGAAGCTCGGGCGGGTGGAAATGGAAGTGACCCTCACGATCAACAGCGCGAAGCCGTTCTCCTTCCCGGTGTACCTGACCGCGAAATCGGACGCACACCCGATCCTCGTGACGCGGAACCAGAAGGTGACGTTGGTCGTCCGCCTCGGCGCGATGAACGTCGAGGCCGCCGGCGAGGCGATGCAAGACGGCCGTGCCGGCGAGGCGGTCAAAGTACTCAACCCCTCCTCGAAGAAGGTCGTGACCGGGAAGGTCACGGCCGCCGGGGTGGTGGACGTGGAACTCGGAGGTGCCCCGTGACGCGATGGCTGTTACTCCTCCCGCTGACCCTCGGCTCGGCCGCCGCCACGGCGACGGCCGACGACATCTGGCAGCGGCGCGACCCGCGGTATTCGTTCTTGTTCCAGGACAACCGTGCTCGTCGCGTCGGCGACATTGTCACCATCGTCATTAACGAGACCACGAACACCAACGAGCGGGAGCAGCGGGCACTGGACAAGTCCAACGACTCGTCCGGCAACGCGGCCTTCTCCGGCACGACCTCGAACGGCACCGGCGGTCGGACCGGGTCGTTGACGTTCAGCCTGACGGACGCCTTCCGCAAGCGGTTCAGCGGCTCGTCCCAGTTGTCGAGCAACCGCGTCTTCCAGGACCGCATCTCGGCGACGGTGGTGGACATCATGCCGAACGGCAACCTCGTCATTGAGGCGTACAGCCGCCGGGTCGTCGCCACCGAGGAGCGCGTCCTGCGCGTGACCGGCGTGATCCGCCAGGCGGACGTGGGGCTCGGCAACTTGGTGCAATCCTCGAGCATCGCGAACTTGAAGGTCAGCTACCTCGGCCGCGGTCCAGCCACGCGGACGCTGAACCAGAACTACTTCGGCCGGTTCATGAACCGCGCCTGGCCGTGGTGATCGTGAAGAATGTCGGGCCGCCGATGGACGCCGATTAAAACCAAAACAGTCTCTTCTCTTTGATCTGCGTTGATCCGCGTCCATCGGCGGCAAAATCTCTTTCGAGGGTGGCTGACATGAAGAAGATCGTTGCCCTTCTCGCGGTGGCCCTCACCACGTCCGCGGCATCTGCGCAGGTGCGGATCAAGGACATCACCGAGATCGCCGGGGCGCGGAGCAACCAA
This sequence comes from Limnoglobus roseus, assembly GCF_008254045.1. Taxonomy (GTDB): domain Bacteria; phylum Planctomycetota; class Planctomycetia; order Gemmatales; family Gemmataceae; genus Limnoglobus; species Limnoglobus roseus. Next base: position 822,766 of record NZ_CP042425.1, read on the forward strand.
CTCGTCGGGTTCGGCCTCGTCGTTGGCCTCGATGGGACGGGCAGCCGGAGCACGTTCACGCAGCAGGTCGCCATCGACATGCTGCAACGGCTCGGCGTGGCGGGACAGATCTTCAGCCAGACGCCGGCCGACGCGGTGCTGCGGTCCACCAGCATCGCGTCCGTGATGGTCGTCGCGGACATCGGCCCGTTCGCCCGGGTCGGCAGTCGGCTCGACGTGACCGTGTCGGTCATGGACGACTCCCGTAGTCTGCAAGGCGGCACGCTCATCTTCACCCCCCTCCGGGGGTCCGACGGCGAGGTCTACTCGACTGCCCAGGGGCCGCTGTCCATCGGCGGCTTCTCGGTGTCCGGGGCCGGGGCGGGGTTGCAGAAAAACCAATTGAACGCCGGCCGCATCCCGAACGGCGGCGTCGTCGAGAAGGAAGCGCCGGGGACGTACCTGTGCCGCGGGCGGTCGCGGCTGCTGCTGCGGAACCCAGACTTCAACACGGCCCGACTGATCGCGAAGGCAATTAACATTCACTTCCCACTGTCGGCGACGGCGATGGACGCCGGGTCGGTGGACCTCGACCCGTGCGTGGACATTACCAAGACGCCGTTGCAATTCCTGGCCGAAGTCGGCCTGTTGAACGTGAAGCCGGACTCGCCCGCCCGCGTGGTCATCAACGAGCGCACGGGAACGGTCGTGATCGGCGGGAACGTGACGATCTCGCCCACGGCCGTCGCGCAGGGGAACCTGTTCCTCCGGGCGAACACTTCATTCCAGGTCTCACAGCCGAACCCTTTGGGCGGCGGCAACACCACGGTAACGCCGCGGACTCAGGTGGGGGCGTTCGAGGGGCGGAACCAACTCGTGGCGCTGCCGGCGGCGACGACCGTGGCCGACGTGGCCCAGGCGCTGAACGCTCTGGGCGTGACACCGCGGGACTTGATCTCGATCTTCCAGGCGCTCAAACAAGCCGGCGCGCTGAACGCCGACCTGGAGATTCTGTAACTCCCGGGCCGCCGGGCGGCAGTCTTCACTTGGCACCTGAAATTCCATCCGGGCGAACGAAACTCATGCAAAGTGCTAACACAATTTCTCCTCTTCCGTATTCCTCGGCCGCCCGCGGGTCGAAGGCGGGTGCTACGGTTTCGTCAACAACCGATCCCAAGATTGCCAGCACGGCCCGCGAGTTCGAGGCGACGTTCCTGTCGCTGCTGCTCAAGGAAATGCGGCAAACTCTGGAGCCGGAAGGTGGGCTGTTCCCCGGCGACGCGGGGGACGTTCAGGGCGGGATGTTTGACCTGTTCCTGAGCCAGCACCTTGCCGACGCGGGCGGGATCGGACTCGCGACCGTCATCGAACAACAACTACGGCCCGTCACCCATGCTTCCGACGTCCGTCCCCAACTTCCAACAACTGACCGAGCGGCTCCTCGGCCACCTTCGCCAGGAAGAACTCCTGCTGCGAACCAGTAAGGAGTGCCTCCTCGGCGTTCACGACGCCCTGCGGCAAGGCGACCTCAACGCCCTTCAGGTGGCCCAGCCGCACCAGGAAAAATTGGCCGCCGACTTGCGGGGGGCGTCCGAGCAACGGGCGACCGCCGCAACCGCCATCTCACAATCGCTCGGTCTGAGCGGTGGCAACGTGACGTTGTCCGAACTCGCAGACCGGCTGTCGCCGACGCTGGCCCGGCAACTGCGGGACGCCCGCGAAAGCATGCGGGACGCACTCGCCGACGTGGTCGAACTTCAACGTGCGAACGCAAATCTCGTGCAGACCCTTCGATCATACTTCAGCGGCGTTCTGTCCGGGCTGTCGAGCGCAGACGCTCCGGCCTCCACCCGCTACGGCCCCACCGGTGGCCGCCTCCAGACCGTGGGCTAACACGGTAACCCGCTCGCCCCTTCGCTTTTGACCCCTGCACCCGTTGAGTGTGGAACCCGGAACCGTACATGAACGCCTCCACGATTGGTATCTCTGCCCTGATCGCGGGCCAACAGGGGTTGGCCATCGCCGGGCAGAACATCACGAACGCCACCACGCCCGGCTACCGCCGGCAGAGCGTGAACCTCGGCAGCCGCGAGACGGCCGGTGTGGGCACGGGCGTTGACGTCGTCTCGATCACGCGGTACGACTCGCCGCCGCTGCGGGCCGCCATCTTGCGGGGCAACAGCGACGAGGCCGCCGCCGCCACCCAACGGGACGTGCAACAGCAGGTCGAAACCACGCTCGGCCAATCGCCCAACGACGTGAGCAGCCGGACGGAAGACCTGTTCAACAAGCTCGAAGCCCTGTCGGCGAAGCCCGCCGACGCCGCCCTGCGGCGCGACTTCGTCGCATCCGCCGGACAACTCGCGACGCAGTTCAACACCGTGGCCGGCGACCTCAGCCGGTTGAAGAGTAACGTCAGCGATCAGGCGTTCCAACAGGTCGACCAGGTCAACACTTTGACGACCAAGATCGCCGACCTGAACGGCCGGATTTACAACACCGACGTGGCCGGCGGGAACACCAACGACCTCCGCGACCAGCGGGACCAGGCCGTCGACGACCTCTCGAAGTTGGTCGACTTCCGCACCACGCAACAGGACCACGGCGTCGTCACGCTGACCAACGGCTCGACCACGCTCGTCGTCGGCTCCGTCCCGACGAAGTTCACGGCCATCAAGAACGGGTCCGACCAGTTCGAAATTCACGCCGGTACTTCGACGACGCCCGTGAGTTTCACCGGCGGCTCGCTCGGCGGCTTGACGAACCAGTACAACGTGGACCTGCCCGCGACGCGCGGCCGTCTTGATGCCCTCGCCGGGCAGATTGCCCAGCAGTTGAACCAAGCCCAGGCGACCGGCCTCGGCACCGCGGGGCCGTTCTCCACCGTCGTCGGTACACAGGGGGTGAGCGACCCGACCGCGCCGCTGGCGACGCAGAACCTGCCGTTCCCGATTTCGAACGGCCAACTGACGATCAGCCTGACGAACGCCTCTGGCACGCGGACGAATTCGAACATCGCCATCGACCCGACCACGCAGAGCCTCAACGACGTGGCCGCCGCGATCACGGCCGGCACCGGCGGGCAAGTCACGGCCAGTGTCGATACGCCGTCGAACGTGCTGCGGTTCCAGGCCGCGGCTGGCGTGCAGTTCGACTTCGCCGGCCGCGTGCCGACGACCCCGCCGACCAACACGCTCGCCGGCACGAGCACGCCGACGCTGGACGGTGCGTACAACGGCACGGCGAACGAGAACTTCACCTTCAACGTCGTCGGCAGCGGCACGGTCGGCACCACGCCGGGGCTGCAACTCGAAATCCGCAACGCGGCCAACAACGTCGTCGGCACGCTGGACGTAGGCGACAAGTACACCCCCGGCACCGCCCTCGCCGTCGGCAACGGGCTGTCGGTGAAGCTGAGTGCGGGCACGCTGACCGGCGGCAGTTTCGGCACGCCGGCCAACGGCACGCCGGACACCGCGAACGTCCTCTCCGGCCTCGGCGTCAACGGGATCTTCTCCGGATCGACCGCGGGCACCCTGACCGTCAACCCAAAGCTGACGGCCGACCCCGGCCTCCTCGCGACTTCACGGAACGGCCAACCGGCCGACACGTCGAACCTGCAACGGCTCACCGCCCTCCGCACCGCCGGCACCGCCGCGGGCGGGCGAAGTTTCACCGCCGAGGCGACCGACATTGCCTCGACCGTCGGCTCGCGGATTAACTCGCTCGACGGCCAACAAGCAACCCACGCCGGCGTTGTGCAAAATCTGTTCGCCCAGGAACAGTCGGTCACCGGCGTGGACACGAACGAAGAAGTGGTCAAACTGCTGGACTACCAGCGGTTGATTCAGACGGCCGCGAAGTACATCGGGGCGGTCAACGACGCGATGGACTCGATCATCCAGATCGTGCGATAAGGGCAAATTTGCCAGGGGAACTTTCGATGAACCTTCGAGTCACGGGGCAGGCGCAGACGGCGGCGACGCTCGTGCAGATTCGCCGGCAGGCCGCGAGCCAGGCGAAGTACCAGGACCAGATCAGCACCGGCGACCGCGTGAAGGTGGCGTCGGACGACCCGGCCGCGTACGCATCGCTGTCGCAATCGAAGGCGGCCAGCGGGGCGTTCGCGAACTCGCTCCAGGTCGTATCGACGGCGACCAGCGGCCTCGACGCCTCGGTTTCCGCCCTGCTCGACGGCAACCAGGTCTTGACGCGGGCGAAACAACTGGCTATCACCGGGGCCGACGCATCGACCGACTCTTCGAACTTCGAAGGGTTGGCCACGGAACTCGACTCGCTCATCGACCGCTTCACGCAGGCGGCGAACACGCAATTCGATGGGGACTACCTGTTCGGCGGCGACAACACCAAGTCGCAACCGTTCCGGGCGACGGGAACGAATGGGCAGGGGCGGCCGACCGCAGTCACATATGACGGATCGGCCACCCCCGCTCAAACGGTCATCGGCGGCAACCAAACCGTGGAAACGCGGGCCGTCGGCTCTAACACGTTCTCGGGCGCGTTCGACACGCTGATCCAACTCCGCGACACCTTCCGCGACAAGACCCTGACCGACGCCCAGAAGGCGACCGCGATCAACCAGAGTATCGCGAAGATCGACACGGCGAGTTCCGCCCTGAACAACACGATCAGCGTTCAGTCGTCGACGCTGAGCGGCCTCGACGCGGTGCAGAACCGGCTGCAAGACTTGAAGCTCGCCGCCGACACGCGGGTCGGCGACCTCGGCGCGACCGACTACGCCGACGCGGTCCTGCACCTGAAGGAACAAGAATCCGCCTACCAATCCACGCTCAGCCTCGCCGCCAACTTCGTCCCACCGAGCTTGTTCGACTTCATCAAGTAGCGGATGAAGGGGTGAGCGGGTGGCTTGGTGAAGGGGTGAGAAAACCTGGCCTTCGCTTTTTCACCCCTTCACCAAGTCACCCGCTCACCCCTTCATCTTCTAGGCCGCGAAGTACGTCCGGCTCAGCCATAGTAACAGCCCCAGCAGTGCCGCCCCGAGCGCGAGGCTGCCGCCGATCAGCCACTTCTCGGCCGGCAGCAATGGCTCCGCTTCCACACTCGCCAGTTCCCGTGCGGTTTCCGCATCCGTCGGTCGGACGTTCGGCGCTTCCATGTTACTTCCCTCCCGGTCCGGCCGGCACGCCGTGGAAGAACAGCCACGAGATTGCCAGCCCGATCCAGATGACGAACCCGAACAAGCTCACCACGTACACCAGCGCCAGACGGCCCAGCCCCTCGGCCCACAGCCGGCGGACGTTCGTGGCGAGGCCGATGCTGAAGAACGTCAACACGAAGAACACCCGCCGGAACACGTCGGCCTGATCGGTGCCCTTCTTCAGATCGGGGATCAGCGCCGGCTGGAGCCACCCGATGACGAAGAACGCGCCGAACGTCAGGGCGTAGCCGAACACGAACTTCGGGAACCGCGACCAGATTTCGCGCAACGGCAACCCGCCACCTTCCCGCGGCTCGATCTTCCACGACCAGACCGCCGACAGGATGACCGCCCACACGCCGATGAACACATCGATGAACACCTTCACCGTTGTCGTCGTCAGGGCCATCCACTTGCGGGCCGGGTCGTCCGCATCCGGGTAGAAGTACGCGGCCGTGATCTCGCCGCTGGAGAACGCGGCCCCGTCGGTCTTCACGGCCAGCCCCATCCAGCCGGCCGCCACCATCGGGTCGTTAGGCAACAGGTAATGTGCAAGGCCGGGCAGTACGAGCATTTCGATGACGGCGAAGACGACGACCAGCGATGACACCATCACCGGCACGACCGGCCGTGCCCGAATCGCGGCCCCGGTGGTGATGGCCGCCGTGACGCCGCAGATCGAGATGCCGCTCGCCAGTGGGGCCGCCCACTCGCGGCTGAAGCCGAAGACCTTGCGGGCGATCAGGTACACGAGCGCCCAGTAGATGAGGTACGCCTCGATGATGGCCGCCAGCCCGCGGAAGAGGATGGCCGAGGTTCGCCCCGATTCCTCGGCCGCCTTCGCCCCGAGGACCGCCCCGTAGATGACGATGCCGGTCTTGATGAACAGTTCCGACCGGGCCGCGTCCTTGAACCAACTCGCGGCCCGCGGCGACAGGTTGCCGATGAGCAGCCCGCCGACGAGCGCGAGCAGGTAGCCCGCCTCCCCGGTCAGGCCGAGCGAGAAGTCGATGCCCGGCTGCCGCTTGTTCGGCGTGGCCGCGATGTACGAATTGTGCCCGGCGATCCAGCAGGCGAACGCGAGAACGAACAGCACGGCGAACCGCACCGCGAACGGCCCCGGTTTCACCCCCAAGAACGCCGCCCCGGCCGACAGCACCACGAGCAGGAACGCGAACGTCGCGGCGAGTGCCCCCGGCCCGGTCAGCGACGCGAACGCCGGCGACGACGGCGACATCGCTTTCGAGACGTCGGCCCACTCTTTCACGCTCACGGACCAGCCGAGGAGGTTCACCCCGGCCAGCGTGGACAGACTGAGGGCGACGACGAGCAAGCCGAGCAGCACGGCGAGGACGTCTTCCGAACGGAACCAGGATTTCATGGAGAGGACCGGAGGGTGGCAGGCGGGGTTCGTCCGTCTCCTGTTCTATCGCGGCCGCCCGCGTTTGTCTTTCGGCCCGGACGGGACCGCCGATGTCACTCCTTGCCCAGCACGAGGTCGAGCGCCCAGCACCCGCGGACGTGCGGCCCGTCCGACCGGCAATGGCCGAGGATGTCGGCGTCCTCGCACCCGGCGTCTTGGAGCGCATCCGCGAGGATTGGCAGCCGGTCGAAGGCGAGATCGGCGTAGATGCCTTCGGCGACGGTGACGACGGTGGGCGTGAGCCACGATGAATCAACGGTTCGTGGTCGAAAGGTGCAGAAGAACAACTCTCGCTGCACCGCGGTTGCCGGTGGGCCCTGTTCCGGGGTCAGAAAGCAATCGATTGTACGTGCCGCCTTCCACCCGGCCGGATGAAGTAGCCAAGCGGCTATCTCGCCTTGTGGATAAGGAATGGCCGAAAGGAGGGCGAGCATTTCGTCTTCAATGGTCGCTGCTTCCGTCTCCGTGAACTCGCCGTCGGCCATTCGCTCGGCCTGCCGAATCACCTGACCGATAACCGGGTTAGCAGTGAGATCGCAGAGGAGCGGGCAGCATCCACAAGCCCAGAGCCGCATCTTGCGGCTCGAACACCTGCCCCGCAACTCCTCCCAGATGAGTCTTGGTACTTCACACGCCAACCACTCCGCTTCAGTCATCGCGTCGCCCTCCGCTCCGGCCATCGTACTACGTTGCGCACTCCGAGGCCTCGGGGCTAAACATATACTGTCACCCACACCCACCCTCCCCGGAGTCGTCATCGTGGAAGTCGTCGAATACCGCGGCTGGAAGAACAACCTGCTGCTCTCCAACGGGCACGTCGAACTCGTCGTCACGCTCGACGTCGGGCCGCGGGTCATCGCCTACCGGCTGCCCGGCGGGTTCAACGTGATGAAGAACTACGACGACATGATGGGCAAGACCGGCGAGGCCGAGTGGCAGCTCCGCGGCGGCCACCGCTTCTGGCTCGCCCCGGAGGACCTGACGCGGACGTACTTCCCCGACAATCGGCCGGTGGCGTGGGAGCAGACGGGGCCGTTCGCCGCGAAGTTGACGCCGCCGCCAGAAACCGAGTACGGCGTGCAGAAGACGATGGAACTGAAACTCGGCCCGACCGGCACAAAAGTCGAAGTGACGCTCACCGTCACCAACGTCGGCAAGGAACCCACCGACCTCGCGCCGTGGGGGCCGACGGTGATGGCCCCCGGCGGTGTGGAGATCATCCCGCTGCCGCCGAAGGCCCCGCACCCCGGCCACCCGAAGAACGCGAAGACGCCGGCCGACTTCGGGCCGAACCAAGAACTGATCCTCTGGCCGTACTTCGACTTCGCCGACACGCGGTGGACGTTCGGCAAGAAGTACATCTTCCTGCGGCAAGACGTGACCAAGGGGCCGACGAAGATTGGCCTCGCCCACCGCGAGGGCTGGGTCGGGTATGTGAACAGCGGCACGCTGTTCGTCAAGTACTTCGACTACCGCGAAGGGGCCGTGTACCCCGACCGCGGCACCCGCTACCAGACCTTCAGTTACGAAGAGATGCTGGAGATGGAAACGTGCGGCGAACTCGTGACGCTGCAACCCGGCGCGTCGGCGTCTCTGGTGGAAAGCTGGGAACTGTTCGGCAACGTACCCGACGTACGGACCGAGGATGATGTGGACCGCGTGGTGCTGCCGCTGGTGAAGAAGTAAAGGCGGAAAGCCCAGGCACGGCCGTGCCTGGGCTTTCCGCCTTTACTTCTTGCCGCGAGCAATTTGGTACAACTCGGACGTCATCTTCATCACGTACACCACGTCGTGAATCGGGTCGTAGTCCAGCCAGGTCAGCGGCGAAACGCCCTTCAGTTCTTTCGGCACGGCCACCGGCTTCGTCCAGGTCGTGCCGGCGTCGGTGCTCTCGACCACGCCCGCGTTGGTCAGCACGAACAGGTGCTTCGCGTCTTTGCCGAACACCGGGCCGAAGCGGCCGTCCTTCAGGTCGCACCGCTTCGCCCACGTCGCGCCGCGGTCGGTGGTCGTGAACAGTGCCCCGTCGGCCAGCCAGTAGAGGGTGTCACCGTGCCACCGCGGCAAGGCCTTCGGCGTGAACTCCGCGACCGGCGTGAACGTCGTCCCGCCGTCGGTGGTGCGCACCACGCCGCCCTTCGGCTTGTCCTTCGACTTGGCGAGCGCGACCACGGCCGTGTCGGCGTCGAAGACCCACGCGGGGCCGTAGCCCTTGCCGACCTCGGTGAACGTCTTCCCGCCGTCGCGCGACTTCAGGAGCAGGTCGCCGGATTCGTGCTTGAGCGTGAGGACGAACTTCATCTCCGGGTCGGTCCAGTCCAGGGCGAACCAGTCGACGTGAACCGACGCCTTGTCGAAGGTCCGCCATTCGCCCTTGTCGGTCGTGGTGGCCGCGATCGGCCCGCCGTAGACGTTGGCCATCACCAGCCGCTTCGTCTTGCCGGCGGGATCGAGTTGCAGGCAACCCGGCGTCTCGGTGCGGCCCTTCATCGGCTCCTTGCCGAGCCGTTCCCAGGTTTTGCCTTGATCGGTCGAGCGGAACACGCCGCGATCGCTGACGTTGACGTACACGTCGCCGGTCGCGTGATCGACGGTCACGCCGCAGAGGCCGCCGTACCCCGGCTTCTCCTTCTGGAGCAATGCGGTAGTCACGGGCTGCCAGTCCTGGGCAACGGCCGGTGATGAAGCGAGGGCGAAGACGGCAGCGAAAAGGGGGAGTCGCATGAGATGTTCTCGGGGAGGGTGGGCAGGGAATGAGCTTCCCATCGACGGGCGTGCGGTGCAACTACGAATCGCGGATTCGGTCCGAATTCCTATCCTTCAGAGTGTTCCCGCCACCGGCGTTACATCCCTGCCCTAACCGCGGTTCTCTCTTCATGCTGGCCACGAGTCGAAAGCTGCTGGAACTGGTCCGCTTCTCGCACACGATCTTCGCGCTGCCTTTCGCGCTGCTGAGCGCGGCGATGGCGTGGAAGCACGAGCCGTTCCGTTGGGCCGACCTCATCGGGGTCCTGGCGTGCATGGTGTTCGCCCGCAGCTTCGCGATGGCGTTCAACCGCCTCGTGGATCGCCGCATTGATGCGAAGAACCCGCGCACGGCCGGCCGCCACTTGCCGGCCGGGTTGCTGACGGTCACGACCGTCACGCTGTTCACGCTGGCGAACGCGGTCGCGTTCGTCGCCGCCACGTTGATCTTTTACTTCCGCGAACCGTCGAACCCGTGGCCGCTCTACCTGTCGGCCCCCGTGTTAGTGTTCCTGGCCGGGTACTCGCTGACGAAGCGGTTCACGTCGCTGGCCCACGTCTGGCTCGGCGTGTCGCTGAGCCTCGCGCCGGTGGCGGCGTGGATCGCCGTGCGGGGGCTGGTCGAGATGGAAGTGCCGTTGTTGCTCGGCGGCGTCGTGCTGTTCTGGGTGACGGGCTTTGACATCCTCTACGCCTGCCAGGATGCGACGTTCGACGCGAGCGAGAAACTGCACAGCATCCCCGCCCGCTTCGGCGTCCACCGCAGCTTGCGAATCGCCTCGGCGTGCCACGCCGTGATGTTCGTGCTATTGCTCGCCCTGGTGGCAGTGTCATCGGACTTGCAAGGGCCGATCTTCCTCGCGGCGTGCGGGGCCGTCGGCGTGCTGCTCGTTTACGAGCACGCCATCGTGTCGGCAGAGAACCTCTCGCGTGTGAATCGGGCGTTCTTCCAGGTGAACGCCGTCATCAGCCTCGGACTGCTCGCTGTGGGTGTGGCACAACTCTGGGTGAAGTAAAAGGAGCGGTCCTCACACCTCGACGCCCATCGACCCGAATGGCTCCGGGATCTCGTTGCCGACCGGATGCATCCGCAGCGTCGGCCGCGGCGGCATCATCAGCCCACCCTTGCGGGCGAGTACCTGCCACGACCCGCCGGGGCCGTCGATCGTGTCGCCGTCCTTGATCGTATCCGGGCCGTTGCTCAGCAAGTACAGCGACAGGTTGCGGAAGAACTCGCCGACCTCGTGCGGGTCACGCGACCCCTTCGGGAAGACCGCCTCGAAGTCCGGGAAGTCGGGCCGGCCGGGGGCGTTGAACTGCGAGTGGCCGGCCGTGTCCATCATCAACCAGCCCTCGATCAGCGTGAACAGCCGGACGTTCGCCCAGAGTTCGACCGGCGGCAGTTCTTCCTCTGCGGCATACTTGACCGCGTCCTTCGTCTCGGCCCGACCGCGGAGGACTTCGCCGTTCGGGTTGAAGTAGCAGAACGTCTGCGGCAGGTTCATCAACTTCACGGCCAACTGCGTGACGAATTGCAGTTCCGCCGTCGGGTCGTAATCGGTCGGCATCAACGGCGTACCATCGCCGCCCCCGCCGAGCGAGTAGCTGATGCGCACGCGGGCGAAACTGCTGTGGTTCTCGATCGCCGCCTTGCCCGGCTCCCACGCCCACGCCTGTTCCGTCGCGCGCTTCAAACTGTCCGCCTGGGTGAACGGCCCGAACTGCGCTTGGCCCCAGGCCGCGAACAGCATTTGGTCCTTCACCGAGTCGCCCATCGCGTCCGGCCACGGCTGATCGACGAGGTCGATGATGGCGTAGCCGCCGACGTCGGGTCGGTACGGGATGATGAGCGTCGGCCCGGCGAACATCCATTCCGTGACCGGCTGCTCGATCGACTTGACGATCTCGTAGTCCTTCGACAAGGCTCGTTCGAACTGCGAGAAGACGACGGGCCGCTCGAACAGCACGCACGCGCACGCGGTGATCTGACCTTTGGTCGGCATGGCAACTCCCGGACGTGGGTTGGGGTCGTGGTGGCAGTTATACCCGTTCCGCGGTCGAATCGGGATGAGATTTTGGCAGCGGACGTGAAATCCCGATCACGGGGCGGCCGCGAACTGTTCGTGCAGCAGGACGTTCACCTGTTCCGCGTGCGTGATCGGCAGGCCGTGCGAGGCGTCGGGGAACTCGACGTACCGCGAGCCGGGGATGCCCAAAAGCCCGCGGCCGACCCGCGGCGGCGCGATGGGGTCGTGGACCGCACTGACGACGAGGGTGGGCAACCCCGCCAACTCCGGCAGCCGCGGCGTCAGGTCGCAAGCCCGCATGGCCCGCAGTTGTTGCTTCACGACCGGCGGTTGATCGGCGAGATCGTGCCCGAAGAGTTCGCCGATGCGTTCGGCCATCGCGTCGGCGTTCTCCCGTTGCGGCCCCGGCGGCAGCACGAGTTTGAGGAAGCCACGCCGCCGCATCCGCCGCGTGCCGACCTGCGATCGCATGCCGAACCAGATCATGCGGGCGGTGAGCGGGGCGACCGCCCGGCCGTTGGCGAAGGTGCAGAGCAGGCTGAGGCTGCGCACGCGGTCACGGACCGCCAGTGCGAGGGCCACCGCAACCTGCCCGCCGAGCGAGTGCCCGACGACGTGGGCCGACGCCCACCCGGACGCATCCATCACCGCGAGCGCGTCGTCGGCCATCTGCGCTACCGAGATGTCCGCTCCCGCCGGCTGACTGCGGCCCATGCCGCGGTTGTCGAACGAGAGGCAAGTGTACCGATCTGCCAGCCCATCAATTTGCGGCCGCCACCCGCCGCCGTGAACGCCAACACCCTGGATGAACAGCACCCGCGGCCCGGTGCCGCGAACGTCGTAAGCGAGGGGACAGCCACGGTGTTCGATCATTTGGTTCATAGGCCATCGGGAGAATCGAAGTAAAAAAGTAGGTCTGAAGGGTCGATGGGGGCGAGCATGCTCATGAAGTCGATAAACGAGTCGCAGAGGAAATTCAATTCGTCAGGGTCAAACGAACGCCCCCGAGTGCGGTAGCGATCAAAGACGAATCCAGCTTCCGGCCCGCTCAGCCCGAGCAAGACCGTGTTGTCGTCCCGATCCGTCTCGGCGTCTGCAATGACGAGGTACTTCCGGATCGTTTGGTGCTTGGTTTTATGAGCCAACACTTCGACCGGTGCCCGTAAGCAGTCTGTTTGATGACTTGGGTCCAGTGATCGAAACCAGCGAAGATCCAAAGGCGCTTCCCCATCGTATCCATGGCCTCCAAACCCAAACCGGCAGGCATCTGGAATGCCGCCGTTCACGTTCAGAAGTAACGCTCGGTACGCCGTCGGCAACATGATGTCGTGCCGGCGTTCAAATCGATCAATGTCTGCTGCATCGAGAGCATTCCCACGATCCTCGAATGGAATGTGATCGCAGCACACGCCTATCGGTGTCCGGCTCACGCGGGCCACCCAGAGCGGGTCCAGGCGGGCCGCCATCGCCTGCAACCGTGCGCAGATGGAGGGCGGTTGTCCCTCCTTCCACGGCTCGGCCCAGGTCAACTCGGCCCGCAGGTAGTCGGCCCGTGGGTCGTTGTGGTCTTGTAGCCAGTCGGCGTAAATCAACCGCGGCAGGTCGTCTCCCGGCGAATCAACGAGGCCCCGCACGAACGCCTCGTCGTCCGTCACGGCCGCAACCCCTGCGCTTTCAAGAGGCTGTCGGCCCACGCCTGTTGTTCCGGCGTCAGCGGCGGCTGGCACGGGCTTCGGTAGTCCACGAGTTCGGAATAGAGGCCGGTGTCGTACGCTCGGTCCAACAGGGGTTGAAGGTCAACCGTGACAGGCTCGACGCCCGGATCGAGGGGAATTCCGATGGCGGGGAGGCGGTCTGTCATTTTGATTGCCGCCCCAAAGAATCGATTCCGCTTTCCGACCATCAAGACGCTGACGTGATAGCTAAAGGTCGGGTCGATCCGTTCCAACCGTGGCCGCGGTACGGCAGTGGTGTACAATCCGCCACGGAGTAGATCTATTTCGACGACGTTCACGCCACCGAGGCGAAACTCCTCGTGCTTGTCGAGGTAGGCCTTCCGGCCCTTGCCACCGCTCGCCTTGTTCGACAGGCTCAAAATTTCGATAGCCGTGACGAGCCGCCGCCCTTTCGCTGTGACGATTTCGAGGTACGGCTCTTCCCACGGCTCCGGTTCGCGGTCCTCGCCGAGCGCGTGCAAGCCGGACAAGGTTGCGACGGCCGGCTCGGTTGTCGTGTCGTTCCGGCTGTGCCGATCCCGCCCGAAGACACTGACGTCCGGCTCGCGCCGCTGAACGTCGTCTACCCAGACGCGGTTCTTGGTCGTGGAAACGTACCCGGGGGGCATTCCTGCGTTGAGCACTTCGCTCATGTACAACAGCAAACGCCCGTGTAGGTCGGGAAAGACTTCTTCGTCTTCCAACCACGGGTCCATGCCGGGGAAGGGGGATGGCATCGCGAGAACCTCCTGCCACCATCTGTACCCTACTTTTTCACTTTCTCCAACCGCTCTTTCGCGGCCTTCGCCCAGTCGCTGTCGGCCGGAGCGTCCTTGAGGAGCTTCGCCAACAGCTTCTCGGCTTCGGCGGGCTTCTTGTCCTCCTCGTAAGCCCGCGCCGCTTCCAGGACGGCGGCGTAGCCGAGTTCGGGGTAGTCGTAGGTGTACGGGACGGCCATCAGGGCGGCGGTCGCCTCGGCGTACTTCTTCTGGGCCAGCCGGCAGAGGCCGATTTGCGTCTGGGCACGGGCCGCGACTTCTGCCGTGGTCGCGGAGATGACGGCTTGGTACTGGTTCACCGCCTCGTCGTACTTACCCTGACCCTGCAACGCCCAGCCGAGGCCGTAGCGGGCTTCCGGCACGAACGGACTGTTGCCGTAGCGGTTAACCGTCGTCTCGAAGGCGACGCGGGCCGGCTCCCACTGCTTCGCGGCGGCGAGCGACTGACCGAGGCGGAGCATCGCCCGGTCGCTCACGCCAGCGACGTTGTGGAACTCCGGTTTGTCGCGGAAGACGGCCAGCCGTTCGGCCGCCTTCGCGAAGTCGCCCTGGGCGTACAGGGCCTCGCCGTGGCGGTAAATCGCCTGGGCGCGGTGCGGCGATTTCTCGTTGCCGGCCACCGTCTCGAACTGCGTCGCGGCGGCCTTGTACTCCTTCTTCGCGAACAGGCTCGCCCCGAGTTTCAGGCGGACGCGCTCCAGTAACTCCGGCGACACGGCCCGGTCGGTCGGCTCCTTGTCGAGGGCTTCCCGCAGGTACCGGATAGCGTCGTCGTACTTCTCGCGGTCGGTCAGCAGTTCCGCCAACTCGTACCGGGCGTCCACGGCCAGCGCGAGGTCGGGGAAGTCCTGGATCAGCAACTGGTAGGCGTTCGTCGCGCGCTCCTCGGCCCGAGGCCGCTGGAGTTTCGCGAACGGAATCTCCTCCGGCTGCGGCGGCGGCTTCACGCCCTCGGGTCGGGGCTTCGCCATCGCCTCGGTCCACTTGCGGTTGGCCTCTTGCGTCGCCCAGGTGCGGGCCTGTTGAAGTTCGTGGTCCATCAACGTGCGGTACGCCCAGGCCGCGTCGTACAACATGCGGGCCCGCGGTTCGCTGCCCGGCATCGCCTGGGCGAACTCGCGGTGGTGCCGCTCCAACTCGCCGCAGGCGTGGTAGACCGCCTCACGGCCCTGCTGGGCCTTGTGGTTGGCGGCGGAAACCTCGTTCGGCTTCAAGTTCGGCTTCGCCCGCTCTTGCAGGGCGTCGTCGGTCTGCTTCTTCCCGAGGGCGATGGCCGTCTGCCCGGCCCGCAACGCCGCCTCCGCGCCGAGCGGCTTGCCCTTCGCCGCGTTGGCGACCTCGACGAAGAGTTGCCGCGACTCTGGCAGCTTGCCGGCTTCGAAGAGGGCCACCCCGTGGTGGTACTTCAGAAGCCACGCCCACTCGGCCCGGTCCTTGTCGTTGGCCAGGGCTTGCTCGTACTTCTTGCGGGCCTCTTCCAGCACCTTCACGGCCTCGGCCGGTTGGTTTTGCTCGCGGTACAGGGTCGCGAGTTGCACGAGCGCCAGTGGGGCGATGGGGGAATTCTGCTTGTCGCCGCCGGCGAACTGGCGGAGGTCGTTCATCGCGCCGCCGCGGTCGCCAGCCATCGCCCGGACTTTCGCCATCTCCAGACGGGCGTGGCCTGCTTGCGGACTCTGCGGATAGTCCTTCTCGACCTTTTCGTAGAACTCGCGGGCCTTGTTCAGCAGTTGGTTTCGCTCGTTCGCGTCGGCCAGCGTCGAGCCGAGCCGCTTGAGGCAGAGGCCGAGCTTCAGCAGCGCGTCCGGGGCGTCGGCCGCCTTCGGGTTCGAGGCGACGTAGTTCTCCAACAGGCCGGAGGCGTTGGTCAATTTCTCGCGAATGATGTTCTCGGCCAGGGCGTCGTCGGCCTTCGTCGGAGCGAGGCGGATGAGGCAGTCGGCGAGCAGATAGTTGGCCGGGGACAGTTCGCCGTTGCGGTCCGGGGCGGGGATCGCGTCGAGCGCCTTCGCGGCCCCGTCCAGGTCGCCGTTCTGCGCGAGGCAGACGCCGACGCCGTACCGGGCGTAACTGACGCGGTCGAACTCCGGGTACTTCTCGACCACCTCCTGATACTTGTGGGCCGCCTCTTCGAACTTCAACTTGCGATCGGTGGTCCGGTTCGGGTCGGCGGGCACCTTCAGCGCCTCGGCGTAGGCGTTCTCGGCGAGGCGAAAGGCGATGGCCGGCGTGAGCGTGCTCTGCGGGTGCTGCTTCTTGAACTCGTTGCAGAGGTAGTTCGAATTGCCGATGTCGCCAGCCGCGCCGGTGGCCGACGCGACGCGCTGAAGGGCTTCCTCGCGGCGGCGTTCCGGGAGCAGTTTCTCCTTCCAGACGGTGTCGTAAGCCTGGGCGGCCTCCTTGAACTGCTTGAGCGTCTGGAGGGTGTCGCCCAGGTCCATGAGGATTTCACCCTTGCGACCACGGGCCTCGGCCTCCCATTGCTGGCCAGGCGGGATGGCCTTCTCGGCGGCCTTGCGGAAGGTGTCGAGGGCGGTCTTGTACTTCGCGTCGCGCTCGTCGGCCTTCGCCGGGTCGGTCACTGCGGCGATCCCGACCTGAGCCTTGCCGAGCCAGTAGAGCGTCTGGTCGGCGAGCTTCGGGAACTTCTCGGCCATCGGCGTCAGCGTCTTCGCGGCCTCGTCGAACTGTTTGAGTTGCACCTGGCAGAAGCCGACCCGCAACAGGGCGTCGGGTTGCAGCGGCGACGCCGGGTAGGCCGCCGCGAAGCCGAGAAACTTCGGCAATGCGTCCGCGAACTTGCCGGCCTCGTAGCTGAGCGTCGCGCCGTGGAAGGCGGCCCCGGCGACGTGGTCCGGCGGCGGGCCGTCGGCGAGGCGTTCCAGCCGCGTCTTCTCGGCCGGGTTCCCCTTGAAACGGTCGGGCTGCTTGAGTTGCCCGGCGGCGTCCTTCTTCTGCTTCTCGAACTCGGCCAGCACCGTGTCGTAGTGGACCGACGCTTCCGCCGTTTCGCCGCTCAGGTGCAGCACCCGGCCGACGAGGTAGCGGGCGTGCAGACCGACGGCCGGGTCGGTGAACGGCGCGAGTTGGTTCAACGTCCGCCCGGCCGCGGGGTAGTCGCGGTCGGCGAAGCTCGCGAGGCCGTAGTAGTAGAGGGCCAACGGCCGGTGCTTGTTCTTGGCGAACTCCGGCTCCTTCGTGATCGCTTCCAGCGTGTGCCGGGCGTCCTTCAGGCGGCCCATGCGCATCTGGATCTCGGCCACATCGCACTTGCACCGCACCGTCCAGTCGTCGTCCTTCTTGCCGGCGAACCACCCGCCCGCCTCGTTAAACCGCCGCAGGGCGTCTTCGAACTTCGGCATCGCGGC
The DNA here is from genome assembly GCF_008254045.1 of Limnoglobus roseus. Lineage (GTDB taxonomy): Bacteria > Planctomycetota > Planctomycetia > Gemmatales > Gemmataceae > Limnoglobus > Limnoglobus roseus. The sequence goes on from NZ_CP042425.1 coordinate 839,981, forward strand.
CTTCGGGTCGCCGTCGGGCTTCAGCACTTCCTTCAGGCCGATCATCCGCTGCGCAACGGCGAGGTGGTAAAGGACTAACCCCTTCTCGGAGAAACCGCCGTCGCCCGCGGCCTGCGTGAGCGGTTCCACGGCCGACGCGAAGTCCTGCTCCGGGGCGTTCATGAACGTGAGGGCCAGGCCGTACTTGGCAGCCGTGCCTTGCTGGTTCGGGAACTTGGCGATCACCTGCTTGAACTGTTCACGGGCGGCCGGCAGGTTCCCCTCGTTGTACGCCTTCCGGGCGGCGTTGATGGCCATGCCCGCTTGTTGGTCCGGCGAAACTTGGGCCGTGGCAAATGCGGGAAGTAGTAACGCCAGTGACGCGGCGGAAAGGAATCGCGGCAGCATCAAGGGGTCGCTCCGGGAGAGGGCGGCGGCGGGTGCAATCGCGAACGTGAGTCGTTCCGAGTGTTTGGCAGGTTCCGATTATTGTGACGGAAAGGGGCGGGTGAAGCAACCACCTGAGCGAATTGGGGAGAATCTTTCGGGCGAAACGCTTGGCGAGCCGAGCACCGTAAGGTGCCGGGTGTTACAGCCTAACCCTGCGCAGGAATGCCGATCGGAAAGGCGATGTCTCTTTGAAGCCATCAGGTGCCGGGCGTTGTGGAGTCACACGGTTCCGGATGGGACTTGGCTCGCGGTCATTCCGGGAGGGGGCCATACCCCGCCTCATATTGCTGGCGGAGCCGGGAAGAGACGGCCGGAAGGTCGCTCTTGGCGCACAGGTCACGGGCTTGCACTAACAGATCGTGCGCCGTCTTGGCCTCGTAACCGGGGGCCGAGGAAACGCGGGTCAGGTAGGTCTGGAAGAAGTCGTTGACGCCGTTCACTTCCCACTTTTGCTTCGCCGCCTCGGTCAACTCGATCCGGCCCGCGATCACGTCGTCGAGAACGAGTTGGTTGAAGGTAATCACGTCCTGAATGTTGTGCGATTGACGGTCCAGAGAGGAGGACAACTCCTTCGAGGACTCCATCTCGGCGACAAGTTGCCGCATCTTCCAGACGTCCAAACCCAGGGATTCCACCAGTTTCGGCCGGGCGAAAGCGGTGCCGGCTAAGACCAGGAATGCAAAGGGGAGAACGACCGCCGTCAAACGAACCTGCCGTAACCGTGCCATCATCGCTCCGAGGGAGAGTTCGGAACAAGCGTGGAAACTTCGTGCCCCTCCAATTCTATGAGGTCTGACGATGAAGAGAGCCTACCACCGTATCTCAATTTTGTGGGGCCGGTTTCAATTTGACCGCCCGTGACGGATCACGCCGTCGGCAAAGCGTTCCATCTCTTCGAGTTGCGGGCTGCATTGGAGAAGGATGAGAGTTACGCCGGCCGCCTCGAAATTCGCGATCTGATCGACCACCTGCTGCGGAGTTCCGATCAGTCCGGCCCGCAGGCCACGGTTGCTGACGGAGTATTCTTCCAGCGAAACCTGCTGTTCGAGCTTTGTGCCGGAGAGCCACTGCTGATAGTTGTGGTAGCCCGCGGCCGATTGCTTCACGTCGGTAATGCGCGCAAGTTCCGCTTTCGCCTCAGCTTCGGTGTTCCGCACGATGGAGTAGGCCGCGATGCCGTACTGCATCGGTGGTAGGCCGAATTTCTCGCGGCGGGCGGCCATGTCGGCGATCTTCTCGCGGATGCGGCCCGGTGGGTCGCCGTGCATCACGTAGGCGTCGCACGTCTTGGCGATGAGGTTCTTCGCCGCCTCCGACTCACCGCCGGCGTAGATCGTCGGCCGCGGCTTGGTCAGCGGTTTCGGCTGAAGGATCGACTTTTCGATCCGGTAGAACTTCCCCTCGTAGTTGAAGTCGTCCCGCTTCCAGAGGTTGTCGAGCACCTCCAGCCACTCGGCCGTGCGGGCGTAGCGGTCGTCGTGCTGTTCGAAGTGGACCCCGTACTTGGTCGCCTCATCCTTCCACCAACTCGACACGACGTTGAGCGACAGCCGCCCGCCCCCGCCGATGTGGTCGATGTTCGCCGCTTGCTTCGCCAGGAGGGCCGGGTTGTGGAACGTCGGCCGCACCGCGACCATGTACTCCAACTTCGACGTGACCGCCGTCAGCGCCGCGGCCGTACTCCAGGCGTCCAGCGACGGGGCGTCCTCCCCCTTGATATCGTTGAGGTTCAGTTCCGCGATCAGTGAGAGGTCGTAGCCGATTTGCTCGCTCCGCTGCGCGAGCTTCTTGGCGTACTCCCACGTCGCGGCCATGTTCTCATCATCGACATTGCGAAGCCACCCGCCGAACACCGGCAGCCAGTACCCGTACCGCATGAACGCTCTCCGTGGGGCCGACACACGAAGTCCTATCGTAGCCGACCGCCCCGGCGGCCGGTATCTTTCTTCCGCCACTCGGCTACTTCGGCTCGTTCTTCGGCATGATCTCCTGCACGCGCTGCATCCGCTTCTCGACGCCGGCTGGCGGCGGATTGCCCTTCGGGTGGAGTTCCTCGACGGCCCGCGTGACCTCGTCGCGGTTGTACTTCTCGGTTCGCACCACCTTCCCGGCGGCGTCGTAGACCGTGACGACAAAGCGATCGTCCGCCGGCTTCGCCCGTTCGAAGAAGACCTCCATCACGACCTTCCCGGTCGCGAGGTCCTTCTCGCTGCGGAACGTCAGGCGGTCCACGCCGACTTCGTGGGCGTAGGCCGTCACGAACACGTCGAGCCACGTCTGGCGGTCGTGCTTGCCGACCGGCGTGAGTGCCCGGTTCCAGGCTTCGTTGACCGACTTCTGATCGACGTCGTTCAACCGTTCGGGAATCGGCCGCGACATCGGGCCGCACCCGACGACGAACAAGCTGACGAGCAACAGCCCGGCGTACCAGTAGAAACGATTCATCTGATCGGCTCCCAGAGAGTGAAAGGGGCCGACCCGCGCGCGAATCGGAGAATCCGCTAACACGACCCGGAAGACGCACAATTATTCCGCGGCTTCTGGACCGGCGGTGGAGAAATGACAACGGCCGTGCGGGAGTGAACCGGTTCACTCCCGCACGGCCGAAGAGGACATCGAATCGAACGGCGGCCTAGTTGTCGCTCACCACTTCGCCGCCGGCGCGGGTGCTCATCGCCCGCCAGTTGACGGATGAAATGGTGTTGTTGATGAAGCGGACCGAGCCGTCCATCATCATGACGTTCACGCCGTTCGTGTGGAAACTCCGCGAGGTGACGGCCGCGTAGGTGTCGCCGAGGCTGGGTTCTGTCGCCAGCACCACGTCCACGTCGTACTTCGTGCCGTCGCTGCCGGTGTAGAGGACGTAGGTGTTCGGCGTGAAGACGGCCGTGAAGCCGGTCTCGTGGACCTTGCCGTCTACCCATTCCACGTGGGTGTACGACGTGGCGCTGAAGGTGTTGTTGCCCATCGCCACCGCGTCGGCCGGCAAGGTGGGGATCGCAGGCGGCGTGGAGTAAACCGTCGTGTTCGGCGTGGCCGTGATGCGGTTCGTGAAGCCCTTCACCTCGGCCAAACCCAGGGTGTTGCTCAGGCCGTCGGCGATGTCACCGGGCCGACTGCTGCGGCTCGGGGCGAAGGCCCCGTTGCCGGTCTGCATGCCGGTGGCCTTCGCCGTCAGTACCGGCCAGTTGCCAAGGTTCTGGGCGTAGTTGATGGTCCAGGTCTTGTTGCCGTAGGTCGCGTCGGTGCCGTTCCCCTTGTCATTGATTTCGCTCGGGCACATGAACGTGCCGATCCGCTTGGAACTGATCGCAACTTGCGTGTTGTACGACTGCGTGAAGTCGATGCCGCGGGACAGGTTTTCCTGCTCGATGTACGGCAAAATGCGGGCCATGCCGGACCACGCATTGAGGGTGGTGACGGCGGACCCACTGTAGACGTAGTTGCCGTTCGCGGGCAGGCCGTTGTTCGAGTCCATGTAGCTGTGCATCGCCAGCCCGAGTTGCTTCAGGTTGTTCGAGCACTTGATCCGCGACGCCGCCTCCCGAACCTTCTGCACGGCCGGGAGTAGCAGGCCGATGAGAATGGCGATGATCGCAATGACTACGAGCAGTTCAATGAGCGTAAACGCACGCCGCGGTGCTTGGCGCATGGCCGACCTCCGAAGGAAATCACGGGGATTTTTTGAGCCGCGTTGCGTACGGAAGGTCGTCGGCTTTGAGGCCGAACCGGCGGTGGCGGAGCAAGCTCATGGCGGATGTCGGCTGTTGAGATTTTGTCTCAACAGTGGGATGATAAATTAGTGAGCCTGTATAGTCCGACAAGGGCTGGAGAGAAAAATCGACCTGTTTCGATGCGAATTGCGAATTCACCGGGATTTCAAAGCAAATCAGCAATCACGGGTATGCCGGCACGGTACCGTTCGCGAGGAATTGCACAGCCCCAATTTGGGTCAGCATGTCCTGCGTCATGCCGACGGTGTGGCCGTCGCAGTAGAGGACGTTGAAGACGTTCGTGTGCCGCTGGTCCGGGTAGTGAGTTTTCGGACTCGTGGTATCCGGGTACGGCCACGGCGCACGCGGGTTGGCCGGCGTTGCCGCGTGGCTGGAGTCGGCACAGCCGGGCGTCTTGCCGTGGTCCCAGACGATGAGGATGTTCGACGTGCCGTTGCCGTTCGTGAGGGTGACGAGGCTCTTCCCGTTCGGCCCGCCGTTGACGTAGTTCATGCCGTAACTGCACTGGTACTCTTGACCCGTCGCCGGGTCGATGCCGTTCGGGCACTTGAAGACCTTCTTGTTCCCCTCGATGTACGGCCACAGAATCCCAGCCGGGTAGCCGCCGTTGGCGTAGGTGTTGTCTGGGTTCGGGTTCCCCTGCGCGGCCGTCGTGGTCGAGGGGGCCGGCCGGTTGTCGTAGGGTGCCCACCAGATTTCGCCGTTGCCGGTCCACGTGGTGGCCGACGCCAGCGAGTAGCAGTCACCGTCCACGCCGCCGCTGGTGTCGCACTTGCGGTACTTCGGGAAGACGCCGATGGTTCCCTCGTAATTGTGAATTCCGAGCGCGATCTGGTGCAGGTTGTTGTTGCACTGCAACCGCGCGGCAGCGGCCCGCACCTTCTGCACGGCGGGCAACAACAGGCCGATGAGGATGGCGATGATCGCAATGACGACGAGCAACTCGATCAGCGTGAAGGCGTGGCGGCGCTGCATTTCCAGTCTCTCTGATGTCGTTATATCCGATCGGGAATAACGATGCTACTGTAGCAGCCGAGAGTGAAGTTGACCAACGAACGCGAGCTCATTCCGGGTCAAGTGGGATGGAAATGGAAGCGCGGTGAGCGTGGGGGCCGTTCTCTTGCGAGGTATCCTTGTAATCTGCATACCGGATGAGGCGATCGGTTAACGATTGATGACCGCTTGCAGTGATGGAGATTTGCCAGTTGGAAAAAATAACCGAAGAACTATTGGTGAGGCCGAGGCCACTTTGTCGACCGGCCGTCATGCAAGGGATAGTGATTGTGGCCTTCCCGCCCGAATCGGTGTGGAGAGCGTGAGTTTTAGTCTCATCAATGACCAGATTAATGGCGGCTTGAGCAATAGGCTGACCCGTCCGGCCGTCGGTGACAACGAACTCCACTGTGAGGTCGGTGCGACCGCCCCACAGGATGAGAACAGCGCGGTCGTACAGCAGGAGCAGAAGGAGGACCGCACAGACGATCGCGGTACACCACTTCGCCGTTCGCCACATTGCAGATGCCTTCCGGGACGGTGGCTGAGATTCACCGTTGAGGATACCCGCCCTGCTCATTCAATACCACCATGACGTTCCACCCCCTCGGCGAAGAAGCGGTTCTCGTCTACCTGCCGGACGAGGCGGCGGCGGTGCGGTTCGCCGACGCGGTGCGGGCGGCGAAGCCGGCGTGGCTGCACGATGTCGTGCCGGCGTATGCCAGCGTCGGCGTGTTCTTCAACGCCTCCGCGATTCGCTCGGCCGAAGTCATCGCGTGGCTGCGGACGAGCGCCACCCGCCGCAAGTCCGCGGCGGTCGCCCCGCGGCAACACACGATCCCGGTCTGCTACGAGTTCCAACAAGACCTCGCCCGCGTGGCCGAACACACCGGGCTGACGCCGGAGCAGGTCATCGACAAGCATGCGGCCGCCGAGTACACGGTCTACGCCATCGGGTTCGTGCCGGGCTTCCCGTACCTCGGCTACCTGCCGGACGAACTCAGCGGCGTGCCGCGGCTGCCATCGCCGCGCGTCCGTGTGGAGCCGGGCAGCGTCGGCCTGACGGCGAAGCAAACCGGCGTCTACCCGCTCGCCCGCCCCGGCGGGTGGAACCTCCTCGGCCGCACGCCGCTAGTGCTGGTGGACGTGGCCGACGGGTACTTCCCGCTGCGCGTCGGCGACCGCGTGCAGTTCCGCCGCATCGGCGAAACCGAGTACCGCGAGTTGGAAGGCGAACGACTGACTTCGGCGAGCGGCCCGGCGTAAGCGGGCCGTGTCTTGAACATCCTCAGACACGGCCCGCTTACGCCGGGCCGCTCGCCTTCTGACTCCTCGCGAACTATCATCACGCCATCCCGCCTGCTCGCCCGTCCGAGGTTCTCCCCATGCCTGTTCGCTCGCTCGCCTTCCTCGTTGCGGCCCTCGCCTTCACCATTCTGCCGACGCGGGGCCAGGACAAGAAGGCCGTGCCGCCGCCCCCGCTGCCGCCGCAGTTCCCGACGCTGACCACGCCCGTCGGCCTCGGCGTCACCGCCGGCGGCAAGGCGGAACTCACGCTCACGGGGACGAACCTCGCCGACGCCACGGAGGTGCGCATCACCGCCGACGGCGTGAAGGCAACGCTCGTGAAGGATTCCGCGAAGGCCGACCGCATCGGCGTCACCGTGGAGGCACCGAAGGGCACGCCGGTCGGCCTGTACCAACTGCGTGTGGTGACGAAGAACGGCGTGACGAGTTTCCGGCCGATCAGCGTGGACGAACTGCCGGAGGTCGAAAAGAAGGCGGGCAACAACAAGAAGGCCACGCCGATGCCGCTCGCGGGGCCGTGCGTCGTCACCGGCAACATCGCGGTCGAGTCGAGCGACTTCTATCTCGTGAAAGCCGCGGCCGGTCAGCGGTTGACGTTCGAAGCCGTCGCCCGGCGGATCGGCTCGCCACTCGACCCGGTCATCATTTTGCACGACGCCAAGAGCGGCCGCGAGATGCCGACGCTGTACGCCGACGACACGCCCGGCTTGCAAGCCGACGCCCGCCTGACGCACACGTTCCCCTCGGCGATGGACGTGATCGTCGAGATCCGCGACACCACCTACCGCGGCGGCGGCGACTACGTCTACCGCCTCCGCATCGGCGACTTCCCCGGCGGCACGACCGCCTTCCCGCTCGCGGTCGAGAAGGACAAGTCCGCCGCCATCAACTTCACCGGGCCGAACCTCGACGGCGTGAAGCCCGTGACCGTGAAAGGCACCGGCACCGTCGTGCTGGCGTCGCCGCGCCGTGAAGGTGGCGTGGGCGGGTGGGCCGTGCCGGTGCTGGTCAGCCCGCACCCAGAGCTGACCGAGCAAGAGCCGAACAACGAGGCCGCGAAGGCGAACAAGCTGCCCGTGCCCGGCGGCGTGTCGGCCCGCTTCGCGGCGAAGGGCGACCTGGACTACTTCGCCTTCCCCGGCAAGAAGGGGCAGAAGCTCGAACTGACCGCCCGGACCTACGAGCTAAACTCGCCGGCCGAGGTGTTGGTGCGGGTCGTGGACGCGAAGGGGGCCGAACTCGCACGGTCGAACCCCACCCAACCGGTCGCGCGGGCTGAGTTCACGCCGGGGGCCGACGGCGAGTTCTACGCGGTGGCCGAACATCTGAACTACGCCTACGGCCCGTCGGAGGTGTACCACCTCACGATCCGCCCGGCGGTGCCGAGTTTCGAAGTCGCCCTCGGGGCCGACCGCGTGGACGTAACCGGCGGCGGGGTGGCCGCGATTCCCGTCGTCGGGCTGACGAAGCTCAACGGCTTCAACGCGGCGGTGGAACTGTCGGTCGTGTCCGATTCGCTCGTCGGCACCCTCACGCTGCCGGTCGGGGCGAACCCGCTGCCGGCCACGCCGCTGACGCTGACCGTGAGCCTGAAGCCAGGGGCGAAGCCGGGCGTGATCCCGTTCACGGTGAAGGCGACCGCGAAGGACGTCGAGCGTACCGCCGACATCGCGGAGGTGGTCCGCACCACGCTGAGCGGCCTGCCGAACGTGCCGCCCGAGATGACGACGCAACTGTTCGCGTTCGCGGCCGAGAAGCCGTTGTTCGCTCTCGCGGTCGCGTTCGAAAAGCCGGAGGTGGCGAAGGGCGGCACGCTCAAGGGCAAGGTGACGGCGAAGCGGGCCGACGGCTTCGCCGACGAGATTCCGCTGACGGCCGTGAACCTGCCCGCGAACGTGACGGCGAAGGTGAAGCCGATCGCGAAGGGGGCGAGCGAAGTCGAGATCGAAGTAACCGCCGCGGCCGCCGCCACCGGCCCCGCGACGTTCTCGGTCCGCGGCACGACCAAGACCGGCGGCCGCGACTACGCCTTCGTCAGCCCGCCCGCGAGCATGACCGTGACGGAACCGAAGAAGAAGTAGCCGCCCCGATAGGATGACACTCTCTCCCGGAGCCTCGCCCATGTTCCGCCGTGGTTCGCTCGTCGTTCTCCTCGCGCTCACGGCCGGTTGCGGCAAGAAGGGCTTGCCCTCCGCCACCGTCGGCAATCAGACGCCCGTCTCGAAGGTCAACCTCCGCCGGCCGGTCGAACTGACGCGGGCCGAGCAGCGGATCATCGTCTCCAACGTCGAGCAGGTCGGCTCGCTCGAAGCCCGGCAGACAACCGAGATCGCCGCCGGCGTGACCGGCGTCGTAGACGCCGTGCTGTTCGACGAGGGGGCCGTCGTCAGCCCGGACGACAAAAAGCCGCTGGTGCAGATCGACCAGGAGAAGTACCTGACGACCTACGAGTCGGCCGTGTCGGCGGAGGCGGCGGCGAAGGCCAACTACGACCGCGCGAAGGACGTGGCCGACCGTGCCAAGGGGCCGGGCGGGGCGTTCTCACAGGCCGAGCAGCGGCAGACCGACGAGATGATGAAGCAGGCCGAGGCCCAGTTCTACGTCGCGAAGTCGAACCTCAAACTCGCGAAGCACAACTTGGTCCGCTCTCAGGTGCCGGCCCCGTACCGCGGGCAGATGAACCAAAAGAAGATCACGCCCGGCAGTTACGTGAAGGAAGACACGATCATCGGCACCATCGCCGACCTGAGCGAAATCCGCGTCGTCGGCTACGTGCCGGAGTCGGTCGCGCCGCTCATCCGCGAGCGGACGGAGCAACGCGCGAAGGTGGTCGCCGCCCGCAGTCTGGCCGTCGCGCTCGGCAGCCCTGGCGGGTGGGGCGGCATCACAACGCGGCTGCTCGTCGAGTCGAACCAACTGCCGAGCGGGTACGACCCGGAGTTCAGCGTGCCGTCGCTGCCGCGGCGGAACTTCCGGGCGACGATCTTCTACATGAGCACGGTGGCCGACCCGACGACGCACATGTTCGAGTGTAAGGCCCGCATCGACGGCACCGACCCGCACTTCGCCGCCCTCAAGCCGGGCTTCACGGCCCGCATCCGCTTCCCCTACGAGAGCACGCCGGACGCGGTCGTCGTGCCGGAAGAGTCGGTGCGGGCGACGGAGCGTGGCTTCCTGGTGTTCGTGGTCGAGAAGCGGGCCGGCAAGGACGGCCCCGAGTGGGTGGCGAAGTCCCGCCGCATCGAGCCGGGTGCGCGTTCGCCCGGCTGGGTGGAGGTGAAAGCCGGCCTCTCGCCCGGCGAGTGGCTCGTGCAGCGCGGGGCCGAAGCCCTCGACGACGGCGTGCCCGTCCGCGTGCCGGATGAGCAGGTGAAGGCGATGGCAAAATGATTGGCGAGCCGAGCACCGTAGGGTGCCGGGTGAATGTCTCTCACCCGGCACCCTACGGTGCTCGGCTCGCCTTTCGGATATGCCGGGTTGTTGGTCGTGTTGCGGAAGGCCCGGTACGGCGAACAGCCGTCGCGTGACCGTGGCCAGTTACTTCAATTCAATCAGTTCAATCTTCGCCACGGAGAGGCTGTTGCCTTCGCCGACGGTCGTGTTCTCGGCCACCATGTCCATTGCGTCCGCCGGCGTCGTGAAATCGACCGTCACGGTCTTCCACTCACCGTTGGTGCCGACGAACTTCGCCCCGCCGAACGGCTTGTAGTCGTTCTTCTGCCGCCGCACGAAGAGGTTCCCCTCGGCGTCGTTCATCGTCCGGTACTCGATCTTCAAGCGGAACTTCTTCCCCTCGATGAGCTTGTCCGGCGCGAGTTCGCTCAGGTTCACCTGAATCTGGGCCGAGATCGCGTCGTTCAGGTTCGTCACGCCGAACGCCGGCTTACCGGCCGCGTCGCCGAGGCGGAACTCGGCGATCGACTCGGCCTTCCAGCAGTGGCCGCTCACGCCCGCGGGCAGAACCTTGTCGGGGTCGGCCGAGGGCTTGCGGTTCTGGACGGTGTACTGCAACGCCTCCCGGCCGGCGAAGTCGATGCTCAGGGCCGTGTCGCCCGGGGTCAGATCGGCCGAGGGGCGGGGGGCCGGCGGCTTGGGTTCCGCGGGCTTCGCGTCCGTGGTCACGCCAAGGTCGACGACTTCGATGGTGTGGACGTACAGGAACTTGCTCGGGGCCACCGTCCCGGAACCGAACGTCAGTTGGACTTCGCCGGCCGGGGCGACGAAACGGTTGAACGCGGTCTGCCAGCCGGTGCCCTTCAACTCGGTGTTCCGGATGACCTGCCAGTCGCCGACGGTCTGCGACTGCACCTTGCCCTTCACGGCGGCGTCGAGCTTGAAGTCGACCCGCACCTCGTAGGTGTGGCCGGCCTCCAACGACTTTCCGGTGGAGTAGACCAGTTGGGATGAACTCTTCCCCTCCTTGCAGCCGATCGCGAACACCTTGCGGCCGTCAACTTCCGTCGCGCGGAACTCGCCGATCGAGTCCTTCTCGTAAACCTCACACCGCCAGCTCGGCGGCAGTTTCGGAGACTCGCCTTCGAGGCGGGTGGTCTTCTTCAGCACGAGGTGGAACGGCTTGATCTCGGCGGCGTCGAACCGCTGCACGACCTTGTTCGCGGTCGCCGGGGTGGGAGCGGGTGGGGTCTTGGTCGTGTCGGACGTCGGAGTCGGCACGACGGGCAACGGGGCCGGCTTCGCGCCGGCGTTCGTCGCCGCGGTGGCGGCCACGACCGGGTTCTTGTCGCCGCCGGAGCCGCCGAAGGCGAACCAGCCGGCCGCGACGGCCACAACCGCGACGGCGGTGCCGATGCCGGCGTAGAGCTTCCACGGCCGCTCGGCCCGCGGGCCGGCCAGTCGGCGGGTGCCGAGGCGGTTGGTGGCCCCGGTGGCGATCTCGCTGAGCGTCGATTGCATCTCGGCCGAGTGCGCCAGGTCGGTGCCGGACAGGCTGACGACCATCCGCTGCGCCCCGGCGTTCGGCAGCCACGCGGCCACGGCCTGGATCACCTCGGCCGGCGACTGGAACCGCTTCTCGGGCTTCTTTTGCAGCATCTTCGCGACCACCTTGCCGAGTTCCGGCGGGAAGGTGCGGTCGATGGTCGTCAGCGACGGCGCGTCCTTCATTTGGTGCTGCATGAGCTTCTGCGTCGTGTTCCCGGCGAACGGCGGCGTGCCCGTCACCAGGGCGAAGAACGTCGCCCCGAGGCTGTAAATGTCCGACCGGATGTCGATGCTCGGGTGGTTGAGTGCCTGCTCCGGCGAGATGAAGTCGGCCGTGCCGACGATGGCCCCCTCGTCCATCTTCTCGGTGAGCTTGTCTCGCTCGTCGCTGGACGACCGGGCGAGGCCGAGGTCGAGCAACTTCACCGTGCCGTCCTTCGCCAGCATCAGGTTGGCCGGCTTGATGTCGCGGTGGATGAACTTCTTCTCGTGGGCGTGTTGCAGCCCGGCCGCCGCCTGGGCGATGAACTCGACGGCCCGCGACGCCGGGATCGGGCCGCCCTTCTTGAGCATGTCTTCGAGCGATTGTCCGTCCACGTACTCCATCACGAGGTAGTGGACTTCCCCCTGCTGGCCGACGTCGTGGATGCGGACGATGTTCGGGTGGTCAAGAGCGGCCACGGAGCGGGCTTCCCGGAGGAACCGCTCGACGTTCAACCGGGCGTTGCCGTCCTTCGCCACCGGCGGCAAGACCTTGAGGGCGACCTTCCGCTGAAGCGTGGCGTGCTCGGCGAGGTAGACGGCCCCCATGCCGCCCTGGCCGATCTGCTCGCGGAGAATGTACGACCCGAGTTTGAACCCGCGGTAGCGGCCGGTGAGCAACAGCTTGGCCTGGAACCGCGTGAGCATCCCCTGCTGCACGAGGACGGCGGCCGACTGGTTAGCGTCGGCCGGCAGGTTCGGCACGCCCTTGAGGCGGTCGTCGAGCTGTTGCGGGGCGTAGATGCCGCTTTTCCGCACGAGGTCGAGGAGTTCCGGCGTTGAAGTCGGGGCACGCATGATGGGAGTATCACGGAAGGGACGTGAAATCTCCGCGACGGCGGAGGGCCACTGTTATTAGCCTAGACCATAACTTCGACCCGTGGCCGGGCGTCCGGCCGCATTGCGCGAAGAATCGGAGTACGGTTCGGGCAGGGCGGTGAAAATTCCACTCGGGCATGAGGGGCCAAACTGATTCGGGGTTGCCTAGGTGGAGCTATTCCTTCCAACCATCTTCCACCAAGAAACGCCAAGAATATAGATTGGAGAAGACTCGTCCAATAGGGACAAAACAGTTGGTGTCGTTTTATCGACTGAGCGAGGAGTCGAGTGGTCCCGAATAGCCCGGTGGGCTAATTTGGGATTATGCCACCACCCCGCCCCACGTTCTCCAGTTCGACGGACTCCGAGGTTTGTTGTCCCTCTGGGTGGTCGTGGCCCACATGCTCAGTTGGTGCGGTTGGGTCGGGCTGAAGTTCCCGTGGCCGCTCGACCGCTTGTGGCCGGAGTTCATCTACTCCCAACCGGCCGTCGAAGCCTTTATCATCCTGAGTGGCTTCGCGATCAGCTCTCTCTTAACCAAGAGGCCGTCGTATCGGGCGTTCATCCTCGGTCGGGTCTTCCGCCTCTATCCAGTCTACCTCGTCTGCCTTGCGGTGACGATCATGGCCACATTCGTGACGCCCGGAGTCTTGGCCCGACTCTCTTGGCGGGAGTCGGGCTACGTCCACCTGCTGGAAGAAATCAGCCGGTACGAGCGGGAGAACCTCTCGGCCCACGTAATCGCCCACCTTACGTTGCTGCACGGCACACTTCCGCAGTCGATTCTGCCGGGTAGTACGACGGCAATTCTGCCGCCGGCGTGGAGTCTGTCCTTGGAATGGCAGTATTATTTAGTCGCTCCACTCGTTGCCGGGCTTGTTCGACGGGGGTGGGGCTGGTTGGGCCTCGGCATCGTTTCGTGGGTCGGTGTTCGGATCGCGGCCGACTGGCAAAGTTTGACACCGGCGTTCCTCCCGGTCCATTTGCCGCTCTTCCTCCTCGGCATCGGAAGCCACTGGGCGTACAGCGCAGCGTGTCGAGGTGGAAAGGCCGACCTCGATTTCAGTGTGCCGTCGGCCGTCATCGTCGTGGTCGCGTTCGTCACCAGTTGGCATACCTACACGCTAGTCATCTGGGCTTTGGCGTGCGGGTCGGTCGCGGCGTCCGGGCGCGACCCGTACTCGCGGCTGTTGAGGGTCGTCAGTCGGACCCTCGTCAGTCGGCCGGTGCAGTGGCTCGGCTCGATCTCGTACCCGTTGTTCTTGGTCCACTGGCCAGCCATCACGTTCGGCCTTTGGTCCGCATTGGCCCTGCGGCCAAACCTGACATCGCGAGACGCGGCGGCCGTGTTGTTGGGCGTCGTGTTACCGCTGACGTTGATAGTCGCTGCTGTTCTTCACCGATTCATAGAGTTGCCCGGGATTGAGGCCGGTCGGCGGGTGCCGACTAAAACTCAGTGAGGATGACCACTCCGCCGGAAGGCACGACCCCTATGTCGATGCGGGTAACCACGGATCGCGCTATGGCTTGGCACATCGAATCCGGTTCCACAATGACAGATTCTTCCTCAGGACGGCCAAAGCGGGTTTAGAAACACCGTTTCGAGAGACCCGCGTGCCAATCGTGTTGCCCGCTTCCCATGACCGCCTAGATTGATGGTATCTGCTCCCCCGCCCCGTCGAGGCCGACCCATGTCGTCCGTCAATGATGACGATGCTCGACCGGACACGGACTTGTCCTCGGGGCCGACCGGGACGTTCCACCAGCACATCAACGCCCTGTATTCGGGCACGCTCCAACAGCCTGAAAAATCCCCGGCCGACGGGGCCACGCAGACGTTCGCGGCACCCGACATCGGCCCCCAGCCGAGCGTGAGTTCCCGGCACGAACTGACGCTCCTGATCGCGCGGAGCAAGGAAGGCCTCGACGCCCCGCTCTTGCACGGGTACGAACTCCTCCGCGAACTCGGCAGCGGGGCCTACGGAACGGTCTGGGAGGCGCGGAACACCGACACGCACGAGCGGGTCGCGATCAAGTTCTTCCTGAGCACCCGGCAGGACACCGGGACCGTCCTCGAAGAAGTCACCAACCTCCGCGACGCCGACGGGTGCTACGGCATCATCTCGGTGAAGCAGGTGAACCGCCACGGCACGCCGCCGCACAACATCCCGAACTACGTGATGTCGCTCGAGATGGGCGGCTCGCTCCAGAAGAAGATCGACGCCGGCCGCCTCCCGACCGTCGAGGCGGTGGCCTTGTTCACCCAACTCTGCCGGGCGATGGCGTTCGTCCACGCCCGCGGCCTCTTGCACTGCGATCTGAAGCCGGCGAACATCCTGCTGAACACCGCGAACGAGCCGGTCGTCGCGGACTTCGGCCAGGCGCAGCGCGCGTCCAGCACCGTCGCGGCCCTCGGCACGTTCTTCTTCATGGCCCCGGAGCAAGCGACGCGGCAGATACGCACGCCGGCCACACAGTCGGACGTGTACTCGCTCGGCGCGATCCTCTACACGATGCTCGTCGGCAAGCCGCCGCGACACGACGAGGCGCTGCTGGCGAAGTTGCGGAACACCTCCGACGTGGACGACACGCTGGATGCGTACCGCGAAGGGCTGAAGAATCTGCCGACGCCGACCGCCCACCGCGAGTTCGCCGATCCGCTCTTGGCCCAGGTCATCGACCGCTGCCTGAGCCTCGACCCGGTAAATCGGCCGGACGACGCGGGGGACATCCTCCGCGGCCTCAAGCACCGCGACTGGTGGGCCCGCACGAAGCCGATCATCACCGTCGGGACGGTGGCCACGGCAGTGGCGATCCTGTTCATGGTGAGCCTGAGCATCCTGGCCGCGGACTACGTGCTGAAGCGGTCGAAGGCCGACATCACGCGGGAGATTCAGGGCAGCCTGCTCCGCGACGCCTGGTTCGGTCGGCAGGAGACGGAGGGGAAACTACAGGAGCGGATCGACGTTCTCGAAAGTGCCGCCGAGAACTGCCCGCGGGAGTTGCGGGCCACGTTCGCCAGTCTGGCGGCGAAGGTCGCGGCCAACAACTTTCAGCCGGCCGTCTTGACCGAAGACGACCGCCGGCCGGTCGACGAGTGGCTGAAGGGGTGCCACCGCGACCTCCTCTTGCGCGAATCCCCCCACGGGCGGAAGGGCATCAGCATCGTCCTCGCGACCCAGGGCCGGGGGTTCATTGTCTCGCGGGTTCGCACCCGCGACGGGCAACTCGAAGACCGCACCGATCCGAGTACTCGACAACTGTACTCGACCGACTGGTCGTTCCGGGACTACTTCAACGGCAAGGGCAACGACTACGCGCACCGCGGCCAGCCGCACGAGCCAATCCGGGCCACGCAAATCAGTTACGCCTACCAGTCGTCCGCCGACAAGCGGCCGTGGCTGATCGACGTGTCGACGCCGATCCTCGCGAACCCGGCCTACGGGGGGCAACCGCCGGTGGTGGCCGTTCTCGTCTCCGGGTTCGACCTGAGCAAAGACCTCAAGGACTGGATCGAAGCCCCGCCGGAGACGTTCCCGCCGGAAATGACCATCGCCAGCCAGGTGCGGTCGGTCCTGGTGAACGAGCGCGGGAGTTGGGTCTGGCACGAAGACCGCATGGCCGCGATGGCGGCCGACCCGACCCACCCGCACGACCCGGAACGGTACCTCGTGGAAACCGAGGACGGGTTCCGCTTCCCGACCACGGAGGGGCCACCCGACCCGCTCGTCCGCGGCGTGTCGTCGGAGCACCGCGATAGTCTGGCCCCGGAGGACGGCTCGCGGCCGCACCACTACATCGCCGCCTACGAGCCGCTCCGGCCGTTCGCCCAGAGCCGGTACGAGGAACTGAAACCGAAGGAGTGGTACCTCATCGTGAAATTGGACGCGGCGACCGCCCTCCGGCCGGTGGACGAACTAAAACAAAAGATGCTGTGGGCCGGCTCGATCTTGTTCGCGGGTTTGTTGGCTTTGACGGTCACGCTTTGGGTCTGGCTCATAAGATTGCTTCGCCGACAGGAGTTCGCGACACATGGCTGAATTGGAAGCCCTTTACGAGAACAAAGAGCAGAACCTCCGCAACGGCTGGCGGAACGCCCTCCCGACGAACCAACCGATCAAACTCGGCCGCGCCTACGGGCAGGCCGACTGGTGGATGAACGACAACCTCATCTCGTCGTTCCACGCGACCATCCAGTGGGATGGCGAGAAGCTGACCGTGACCGAGCGGACGCCGCCGCCGACGAACCGCATCTACTACCAGTCCCGCCCGCAGCCGAACTTCACGATCGCGCCGGGCGACTCGTTCGTCATCGGCAACACGGTGTTCATGCTCCACGCCGGGTCGGCGTCGATGGTCGCCAGCGGCGGCGGCGACCGCGGGGACGTGACCATCCCCGCCGAGGCGAGCTTCACGCGGGCGCAACTGCGGCAGGTGCCGTTCGACACGTCGGCCACCTTCCTCCGGGCGTTGGAACAAATCCCCGACGTATTGCGGTTGGCGAACGACGAGGACATGCTGTTCCGCAACATGGTCAAGGTCGGCCTCGACGCCCTGCCGCACGCCGACGCGCTGGCCGTGGTGCAGATTCCGAACGAGGCCACCGACAACGACAAGCGGGTGCTGGTCCGCAACCACCTGCAACGATTGTCCGGCAAAGCGGACATCTTCATGCCGTCGCGGCGGCTGGCGTTCCGGGCCATCCGGCAGGACAAGAAGAGCGTCGCCCACGTCTGGATCGGCGAGAAGAGCGAGGACATGACGATGCGCATGGACTCGAAACTGCCCGGCGTGCCGTGGGCGATCTGCACGCCGTTCAAGGACGACTCCGGCTGGGGGCTGTACGCCGACGGCCGGCTGCCGAAGGAACCGGCCGTGATCGGCGGCCAGGTGCGGGACAAGGAACTGCTCGACTACCAGAAGGTGATCGAACTGATCGCCGGCCTGATCGAGTCGACGCGGAAGGCCCACCACCTCGACCGGCAGTTGACGATGTACCGCCGGTTCATCCCGCGGCGGCTCTGGAGCGACGCTTCGGCCGACCAACTCGACGACCTACTCGTGCCGCGGCTCACGAAGGCGACGGTCATGTTCTGCGACCTCCGCGGGTCGTGCAAGTTCGCTGAAGAAGGCGAGGCCGACCTTGTGGATGCGTGGGCCGACCTGTCGCGGGCGATCGACGACATGACGACCGCCATCTCGGCCGAGGACGGCATCGTCGCCGGGTTCCAGGGGGACGCGGTGATGGCGTTCTGGGGTTGGCCGGACAACGACGACGACCAGATCGAGCGGGCCGTGAAGGCCGCCATGGGCATCCGCCGCCGGTTCGACAAACTCGGGTGGTGGAAGAACCTCAGTTGCGGCATCGGCATCGCCCACGGGCAAGTCATGGCCGGCCGCATGGGCGCGTCCGAGTTGGCGAAGGTGGACGTGTTCGGACCGACCGTCAACCTCGCGTCGAGGCTGGAGTCGATGACCAAGCGGTTCGGCGTCCGCATCCTCGTGGACGAGGCGGTCGGCAAGTACCTGACGGAGAAGCGGTGGAGTCAGGCCCGCGTCCGCCGCCTCGGCCGGTTCACGCCGGCCGGCATGACGAAGGGCCTGATGGTGAGCGAAGTCCTGCCGCCGGAACACGAGCCGGTGCAAGGCAACCTCAAGGAGTCGATCCGCCGGAGTTGGGACGAGGTGGTGACCATGTTCCTCGCCGGCGAGTGGGGCGAGGCCCGCCGCCGGTTCGAGCAGTTCTTCAGCAACGACCCGACGGCAAAGATGCTGCTCGAACACATGGCGAATTCGAACAACGTACCGCCGAAGGGCTGGGCCGAGAAGCCGGAGATCGTCCTCGACACGAAGTGACGCTACCGGATCCGCAGCCCGCGGCAGGTCTCCTCGTAAGTCGCTTCGAGGTCGAGCGTGACGGGGAGTTGATACGGCAGCCACAAGGGCAACTTCGGCAGCGGACGACCGACCGTTAGCGGGCGGTTCCAAGCTTCAAACACCCACCGGCCGCGCCGCATCCGCCCGCGGCAAGTAACGGCGTAAATCGGGACCGGCGGCTGCCCGACCGAGACGTCGGTACGGTCGAGAAAGGTCAGTAGGTCGGCGTACAGGTTGAAGTCGCGACTCGTGACCACGTCCACGATCGTCACGCACACGTCCTGTTGCAACAAGGACGCGCACTTGGCCACGAACGCCCGCCGACTTTCCGGCCGGTCCTTGTTCGACGGGCTGACGAGTTCGATGGCGGCCACCAGTCGCCGCTCACGGCTCACGTCGAACACGCGGACTTCGTACTCGTCCACATCCGGCCGTTCCGTTTCCACACAAACCGTCGGCTCAACCGCCGCCCATGCCGCGGTTCCGTCTTCGGAAGGCCGGTGACTGGGCGAACCGACATCCTCCGACTCCAACGCGCCCACGTCGATCTCGATTCCGCCTCCGAGGTGAACTTGCGGTCCAGCCACATACTCCGGCGGCAACTCGCGGTTCAGCGACTTGGCAATTTCCATCGGCCAGCCGCCGTGCAGCACGTCCCACGAGTGGCGGTCGTTCAGTGGCGAATGAAAGTGATCGCGCAGTGGCATCGTAGTTCTCCGTTGACGTTCAGATTCTACCACGCCGCCGATGGCGTCCAACACGGCACTTGCACGCCGGCGGAAATCTGTCATCATCGGCGGTACGCCGTCCGCCCGCTCCCGCCTTCGGACCCCTCTCATGCTTCGTCGATCCGCACTTGTGCCCGCCGTCGGGCTGCTCGCGCTGGGCATCGTGTTCGCCCAAGAGAAACCCAAGTACAAGCCGCACGACATGGCCCGGCCGCGGCCGCCGGTCGTCGAACCGGGTACCGCGAGTACGCCGGAAAAGGCCGGGAAGCCGCCGGCCGACGCGGTCGTGCTGTTCGACGGCACCGACCTGACTCAGTGGAAGGCGTCGGGCAAGAAGGAGGACGATACCCCGAAGTGGAAGGTCGAGAACGGCTACTTCGAGGTCGTGCCCCGCACCGGCGGCATGGAGACGCGGCGGAAGGATTTCGCCGACGCGCAGTTCCACTTCGAGTGGGCGACGCCGGCCGAGGTGAAAGGCAAGGGCCAGGGCCGTGGTAACAGTGGCATTAACCTCGGCGGGTTCGGCGAAATCCAGGTGCTCGACTCGTTCGAGAACGACACCTACCCCGACGGGCAGGCGGGCGGACTGTACGGCAAGTTCCCGCCGCTGGTGAACGCCTCGCGGAAGCCGGGCGAGTGGCAGAGTTACGACATCGTCACGCAGTTGGCGAAGGTGGACGCCGACGGCAAGGTCGTGCGACCGGCCCGCATCACGGTGTTGCACAACGGCGTACTGATTCACCACGCGGCCGAGTTCGGCGGCAAGTTCGGGCCGTTCGGTGTCAACCTGCAAGACCACGGCAACCCGGTCCGCTACCGCAACGTCTGGGTGCGGAAGGTTCGGGATTACGACGAGCCGGCCGACGGGAAGAAGGAATAACACGCGAAAGCCCAGGGACGGCCGTCCCTGGGCTTTCGCCGTCACTTTCCGTCGCCGGCCTGCCGGTAGACCAGCACTTTCGCCTTCTGCGGTGCGTCCGCCCGGGGCACGTCCTCCGGCCACCAGTACTTCAACTCGGCGACGTTCTTCGTGTCGGCCACCACGGCCACCGCACTCTCGTACCGCGGCAGCAGCGAGTGCGGCGACTTGCCCGGTTCCATCACCACCCACCGCGCCTGCGGCGGCTTCGGGTCTTCGGGCACCCCCAGCAGCGTTCGCCCGGCGTACCACTGTGCCCACTCGAACGGGTCGATTAACGCATCCTGCGGCCCGACGTGTTCCGCGAGGTAGTGGCCCGCGTGCGGGTGGCCGAGGCGTGTCTCGTGCGGCGGCTTGAGCGCGGCCGGCAGTGCCCCGGCCACGAGCGCGAGGAGTAG
This sequence comes from Limnoglobus roseus, assembly GCF_008254045.1. GTDB lineage: Bacteria > Planctomycetota > Planctomycetia > Gemmatales > Gemmataceae > Limnoglobus > Limnoglobus roseus. The sequence goes on from NZ_CP042425.1 coordinate 860,388, forward strand.
CCCGCGGGCCGCGAACTTGGTCCAAGTTCCGAGCGACTGACAGACGGGTTCCAGGGACGCCGCCGCGAGGAGGCTGAGGACGAGGACGAGAACGACGGTGTGCCGTTCGGAGACGTACCCCACCTTCAGCGAGAGGACGGCCAACACGCTGAGGTTAATCACGCCGAGGACCATGAGCATGGCCAACCCCGGATCGGCGGCGATGCGGCGGCGGTGCAGGCCGATGCCGACGAGGCCGAGCACGAAGACCGCGTAGTGGGCCGCCTTCGAGGTTTCCTTTGCGATGGCCGTGCCGGCCCAGACGATGCGATTCCCCTGTTGCGAGAAGTCGGCGAACAGGGCCGGTGATCGGACGAGAGCGCCGTGCCCTTCGGCGGCTTTCTGCCAGAGCGGTGTCGGTGCGCCCTTCATCTGGTCGAGGATGGTATTGAAGGCGTTCTTGTTCGAGAAGCCATTGATGATGATCATGTAAGGGGCGGCGGCGAGGCCGAAACCGATGGCCAATGCGGCCAGACGGCCGAGCGCCTCGCCCCGGCCCCAGACGCGGAAGATGCCGACGCCAGCGATGGTCGTGCCCACCGCGAGCAGGAACATCACGCCTTCCGGCCGCACGACGTAGGTCAAACCGGTGGCGAGACCGCAGAGGAGGAACATGCCGACGCTCCGCCGGCGAAGTCCCCGCAGGCCGAGCAGCAGGGCCGTGGAGGCGAACAACAGGTATAGCGATTCCGTAAGGGCGTCGCTGGTCAGATGGGCGATGGACGGGAGCGTCTGGAAAAGCAGTGCCCCGGCGAAGCCGATGAACTTGCTGTTGAAGAGCATCCGCCCGAGCCAGTACGTCGGGAACACCAGGAACGCGGCCGCGATCAGGCTGACAATTTGCGCGCTCTTCAGAATCTGCGCGGGCAGGTCGGCGTCCCAGACGTGGCGAACGACCTCCCACGTTCCGAGGACCGCAAGGGGGTAGCCCGGCGGTTGTTGGGCCGACTTGAGCACTTCCTGCACGCTCATCCGGGTGTCGCCGTTGCGGGCCGGGATGATGCGGGCGTGGTGCAATTTCAGGGCGTCACGGGCGAACCCGATGCCGTCGCGGGCGGTCACTTGAATTCGCGAAACGAGCCAGCCGTGGAGGCCGAGCGACACCGCGAGCAAGAGCAGCAGGTAGCCGGCGTCGATCGGCGAGACGACCCGCCGGGGGGCCACGACTTCCAGTTTCGCACCGACGCGAGCGTTCATACCGTCTCCTCACTACGCACAGTGGGCGGGATCGTAGGGTAGAATCGAGGAGGCCGTCAAGCCGGGGTGCCGAGGGGGAGTTTGAGATGTTCGAAATTACGCCGACGATCCAGATTCCCCACGAGGAGTTCGAGTGGAGCTACGCCCGCTCCGGCGGCCCCGGCGGGCAGAACGTCAACAAGGTGTCGTCGAAAGCTGTCCTCCGCTGGCCGATGGCCGCGAGCGAGCACCTGACGCCGGTCGTGAAGGACCGCGTGCGCGAACTGTTTCCCAGTCGCGTGACGACGGAGGGCGAACTCGTCATCAGTTCCCAGGAGTACCGCGACCAAGAGCGGAACCGCGAGGCGTGTCTGGAGAAACTCGCCGACCTGATCCGGCAAGCGGCCAAGCGGCCCACCATCCGGCGGGCGACCAAGCCGTCGAAGGGGTCCAAGATGCGGCGGTTGGAGGAGAAAAAGCGGCAATCGTCGCGGAAGACGAACCGCCGCGTGGGCGGCGACGATTAAAAAGCACGGGGGCGGGAACCGAAGTTCCCGCCCCCGTGCTTTTAGAGATGCCCGAAAGTTAGCGGCGAATCCGCTCGATGCGGCGGAGTTCCCGCGGGGTCACGCCGTAGTACTTATAGACTTCCGTCCGGTATGCCGGGGTGTAGAAGCTCGGGTACGTCTTCACCGTATACGTCGGAATCGCCTGGTACTGCTGGGGCGTAATCGTGAGGATCGCTTCACGCCGCGCGACGTCGAATTTCGCCGCTTCCCAGGGAACGGTCGTCAGTTTCCCGCCGTTATCGACGATCAGGTATTCCAGGTTACCGGCGTCGTCGAACACGATGTCGTCCACCGTTCCGACTGAAGTCGTGCCGATCATGATTTTCGTGCCGAGGACTTCCTTGGCCCGATAGGTTCCAACGGGATCGACAGCGCTCGCCGTGGCGGCCATCACCATCACGCAAGCCGTCGCCAAGCTCCGGCGCAGTAGGTTGTTCGTCATTGGAGAGTCTCCTTCAAGAGGACAGTATTCGCCGTTTCACAAACCATCTCCGAAATGGCTGCTCGGCTGCCCAACACCTCGCAACATCGGTGCCCACTGTGCCACCAGCGAACGCCGACAGGGAATATCCCCTCAGATCGTGTCCGGAACCTGCCACATGGCAAAGGGATTCGGGTTAGGGCGGTCGGCCGGGCGAGCCTCTCTTGCCGTGAACGGCCCACCTTCAATAGAATGTCCGTTCGGCCTTCACCTTGGATTCGCTGGCTCTCGCGTGCTCGGCCGACACGCGGCAAGGTCCGGCGACGGAGATGGACGTGACGGAAACTCTCATTGACCTACGCGCGCTGCTCGTCGAGCGCGAAGATTTCGAAGGGAGCATGGTCTCCCGCCTGCGGGAAGGCCTGGCCCAAGCCCCGGCCCAAATCAAGAACCTTCGCGAGATCAGCGAAGTCCTCGAAAAGCGGCTCGCCGTCTCGGCCGGCCCCGCCCAGAAGAAGATCCACCTGAAGATCGGCGTGGCCCAGTTCTACCTCGGCCACATGGATAAGGCCGTTGAGCACTTGAAGCAGTCGGAAGGCCCGCTCGCCGCGTTCTTCCTCGGCCGCGCGTACAACGCCCGCCAGGAGTTCGACGAAGCCCTCAAGGCCTTCGACAAGGCCGAGAAGAGCGGGTACGCCGCCCAGCAAGTTCAACTGCAACGGGCCGGCGTCGTCCGGCAGCAGGGGAACGCCACCGAAGCGCGGGCGATCCTGGCCAAAGTCAAGGACATGGCCACGCATAACGCCGAGTTCCACTACCAGGAAGGCGGCCTCGCCGAAGCCGAAGGCGACGTGGTCCGGGCGACCAAGAGCTACGAGCGGTCGGTCGACCTCGACCCGGCCCACACGGGCGCGCTGTTCCGCCTCGGCTTCCTCAACGACCTCGCGGGCAACGACCACGAGGCCATCGGCTACTACGAGCGGTGTCTGAAGCACCCGCCGGTGAACAAGGGCACGCTGTACAACCTCGGCGTGCTGTACGAGGACTCCGGCATCTACGACAAGGCCACCGACTGCTACAAGCGGTTGACGAAGGCCGACCCGCACGACGAACGCGCCCGGCTGTTCCGCAAAGACGCGGAAGCGTCGCTGTCGCAGTTCTACAGCCCGGAGGACGAGAAGGTTTCCATGCAGTGGAAGCAGGTGATGGAAGTGCCCATCACCGACTTCGAACTGTCCGTCCGCAGCCGGAACTGCCTGAAGCGGATGAACATTCGTACGCTCGGCGACCTGACGCGGATCAGCGAACCGCAACTGCTGGCGAGCAAGAACTTCGGCGAAACGTCGCTCGAAGAGATCAAGGTCATCATGACCCAGAAGGGCCTGCGGATCGGCCAGTCGCTCGACCAGGGCCAACAGCACGAGTTCAAGCTCCGCCCGCAGTCGAACCTGTCGCCGGAAGAACAGGCGATGATGGGCAAGCCGGTGAGCGAGCTGAACCTGTCGGTGCGTGCCCGCAAGTGCATGAACCGCCTCCAGATCACGACCATCGGCGAACTCTGCCAGCGGACCTCCGACGAACTGATGGAGGCCAAGAACTTCGGCGTCACCTCGCTGACCGAAGTGAAGGAAAAGCTGACGGGCCTGGGTCTGAAGTTGCGCGGCGACTGATTTTTTGAAATGAACGGGTGAAGGGGTGACACGGTGAAGGGGTGAAAAGACATCCCCACTGTGTCGCCCCTTCGCCTTTTCCCGTGTCACCCTCACCGGGTCGCCCCTTCATGACCTTCTCCTTCGAACTCCTCCACCGCGACGGCCCGGCTCGTGTCGGCCGCATGGCCACGCCGCACGGCGTCGTCGAGACGCCGGTGTTCATGCCCGTCGGCACGCAGGCCACGGTGAAGGGCCTGACGCCAGACATGGTCCGCGACGCCGGCGCGCAGATCATCCTCGGCAACACCTACCACCTCGCCCTACGGCCCGGCGGCGACCTCGTCGCGGAACTCGGCGGGTTGCACAAGTTCATGAAGTGGGACGGCCCGATCCTGACCGATAGCGGCGGGTTCCAGGTCTTCAGCCTTGCGAGCCAGGCCAAGATCACCGATGCCGGGGCGAAGTTCCGCAGTCACGTCGACGGCTCGCTGTTGGAACTGACGCCGGAGAAGGCCGTCGAGATTCAGCAGCAACTCGGCTCTGACATCGCGATGGTGTTGGACGAGTGCCCGCCGGGGGACGCGCCGCCGGAGGTTGTCCGGCGGGCCGTGACGCGGTCGATCCGTTGGGCCGAACGGTGCAAGGCCCATCACACCCGTAAGGATCAGGTGCAGTTCGCCATCGTGCAGGGCGGGACGAACCTCGACCTGCGGGCCGAGTGCGCGAAGGAACTGGTGGCGATGGATTTCCCCGGCTACGCCCTCGGTGGCTTTAGCGTGGGCGAATCGCCGGCCGCAATGCACGCGGCCCTGCCCACGTGCGCGGCCTGTTTGCCGGAGGAGAAGCCGCGGTACCTGATGGGCGTCGGCCGGCCGGAAGACTTGCTCGCGGGGGTGGCATCGGGAATCGACATGTTCGACTGTGTGATGCCGACGCGAAACGGCCGGAACGCGACCGCCTTCACCTACGCCGGCATCGTGAAACTGCGGAACTCCCGCCACCAGCGCGACCCGGCCCCGCTGGAAGCCGACTGCCCGTGCTACTGCTGCCGCACGTTCAGCCGGGCGTACTTGCACCACCTCTTCCGCGTGGACGAAATGCTCGGGCCGATCCTGCTCAGCCTGCACAACATCGCGTTCTACCTGCGGCTGATGCGGGACTCAAGAAGGGCCATCGTTGAGGGGCGGTTCGCGGACTTTCACGCGGAATGTTTGGCGGGGTGGAAGCGGCCGGCGCCAGCCGCCTGATTCTGCCAAGGCTTTTGGAACCCAGAGCGGAAGCGACGGGGTGAGGGATGCTCTCCCACACCCCGTCGCTTCCGCTCTGGGTTCCAAAAAATGAGATGTCTTTACTCTCCGACCACCATCATCGCCTCGCGAACCTTGCCCTCGCGGACGAAGAACGTCTTCACCGGGTTGAAGGTCGCGAGCTCTTTGTGATTCAGCACGAACATCACGTTGTCCACGTTTAGCGCCTCCCACAAATGGAAGCCGATCACGAGGTCGCCCTTCTGAATGCCCGCCTTCGCGGCCGGGCCGATCACGTCCGTCACGAGCAGGCCGCCGCGGAGTTGCGGGTCGATCTTGGCGACGGCGTCCTTGCCCATCGGCGACAGTTTCAAGCCGGTGCGGCGGAGGATCGTCGTGCTGGGAATTTCAGGCGTCTTCGTCTCGGTCGCCCCGAGTTGAATCGCGGTCGCGATCGACTCCGATCCCCGGCGGACGCGAACGGACACCTTCGCCCCGGCGGGTCGTTCCAGGAAGCCGCGTTCCACGTCAATTGTGGTCGTGACGGCCAGATCGCCGACTTGCTCCACGAGGTCACCGGTCTTCAGCCCGGCCGCACTCGCGGGGGAGTTCGCCTCGGTCCCGTCCACCGTGACCCACCGGCGGACGGGGCTTTCTTCGTCGGCCCGTTCGACGTGGTTCTTGACGACGAGGCCGTGCCACGCCCCGCCGCGCTTGCGGGACGCGAGCATTTCCGCGGCCCGCTCGATCATCGTGTCCACCGGGATGGCGAACGCGATGTTCTGCGCCCCCGCCCGGATGGCAACGTTCACGCCGACGAGTTCGCCCTTCTTGTTGAACAGCGGTCCGCCGCTGTTGCCGGGGTTGATCGGGGCCGTCGTCTGGATCAGCCCGGTGTAGGAAATCTCCTTGTTGAGCGCCACGTCCCGGCTCTTGTAAGAGACGTTGCCGACGCTCGCGGAGTGCTCGTACCCGAAGGCGTTGCCGATGGCGATGACCGTCTCGGCATCGAGCAGGTCGGTGGCCGTGCCGAGTGTCACGAGGGGCAGCGAGGAGTACGGCTCGATCTTCACCAAGGCGAGGTCGGCCTTCTTGTCCGTGGCGATCACGCGGGCCGGTACGCTCTTGCCGTCGGAGAGCGTCACGCGAATCGTCTGGATGTCGTCGATGACGTGGAAGTTGGTGACGACGTACCCGCGCGGGTCCAGGACGATGCCCGTGCCCATCCCCTTCACGCGCTGCGGCTGGAGTTGCGTGCCGCGGAACGGGTCGTCCGGCGACGAGGTGATCGTCCGCTCGCTGTGGATGTTAACGACGGCCGCCTTCATCCGCTCGACGATGTCCACCATCGCGTCGCGACGGAGGTTGCTGCCCAGCGGCCGGTCGGCGGCCCGCGTGGGCGTCGCCGGCATCTGGGCCGTCGCCATGTAACTGGCGAACCCGCCGACCGCGAACCCGGCCGACAGCAAACAGCGGCGGGCAAAGCGGGCGGTTAGCGAGCGGGCGGATGAACGAGCGGGCTGCGACATGGTGTCCCCACAACGGCGTACCTTCCTGGCGTGACAAGCATCAAATCGGATTCGCCCGCCGACTCGCCGCACCGAAGGATGGCCCGGCCCGCACGATTGCCCCAATCGCGGGCGGGATCGTGCCGCGTGGACGGCGTGAGCGCGGTGTAACACCCGGACGGGTTGGCGAAACTGTTCCGGTCGTGCGGGCGCACGGCCACGATTGCTTGTTCCACCGCGCCGGCTACACTTGAAGGAAAACCGCCCGCCCGCCCGCCTTCCCGAGACGTTTCGATGGCAAAGACGCCACGCATGGAAAAGATTGAAGCGATGTTGGCGGACGATCCGACCGACGCCCTGCTCCGCTACTCCCTGGCGATGGAGTACGCGAGCGCCGGCGACGATGCGATGGCCGTGCGGGAGTTTCAACAGATCATCGCGAGTACGCCCTACGTACCGGCCTATCACATGGCCGGGCAAGCCCTCAACCGCCTCGGTCGCGTCGAGGAAGCGTGCCAGATGCTCCGCGACGGCATCGCCGCCGCCCGCACCCACGGCGACACCCACGCCCTCGGCGAGATGGAAGGCTTGCTCGGGGCGATCGAGTAAAGGGCAAGAACGAACCACGGAGGACACGGAGGACACCGAGAAGAGAGCTTCTTCGGGTTTGGTTTTCTCCGTGCCCTCCGTGCCGCCGTGGTGAAATGTCTTTAAGATTCCTCGCAGACCTCTCCTTCGCGTCCCCGCCTGCCGTATCCCCTTCGAGACGAGTCTCACGTATGAAACCTGCCCTCGTCACAGCAGCCCTGCTGCTGTTCGCTCCGCTTGCCCTGGGGGACATCGACCCCGCTCGCCTCGCCCGCATCGACGCGGTCGCCGCCGAGCAGATTCAGAAAGCCAATGTCCCCGGGGCGGTCGTGGTGGTCGTTCACGACGACGCCGTCGTCTTCCGCAAGGCCTATGGCTACCGACAACTCGTGCCCGAAAAGCAGCCGATGACGTTCGACGCCGTCTTCGACATGGCCTCGCTGACGAAGTCGATCGCCACCGGCACGTCGGTGGCGCTGCTCGTTGAGCAGGGCAAAATCAAAGTCTCCGATCCGGTGGCGAAGTACTGGCCGGCGTTCGCCGCCAACGGCAAGGAGGGCGTGACCGTCGAACACTGCTTGCTGCACACGGCCGGGCTGATCCCCGACAACTCGATCAAGGATTACGTCGGCACGCGCGACGAGATGCTCGGCCGCGTCGCGAATTTGAAGCTCGAAGCGCCGCCGGGAACGCGGTTCAAGTACAGCGATGTCGGCTACATCGTCCTCGGTGAGTTGGTCGCCAAGATCAGCGGCAAACCGCTCGACGAGTTCGCGGCCGAGAACGTCTTCAAGCCGTTGAAGATGACGAAGTCCGGCTACAAGCCCGCCGCCGGGATGCCGTTCGCCATCACCGGGGTGCGCGACGGTAAGCCCATCGCCGGTGAGGTTCACGACCCGCGGGCGTTCGCCCTCGGCGGCGTAGCCGGGCACGCGGGGTTGTTCAGCACGGCCGACGACGTGACGTGGTATTGCCGGATGCTCCTCCGCGGCGGCGAACTCGACGGCACGCGCATCCTCAGCCCGCTCGCGGTGAAGTTCTTCACCGACCCGCACCCTGTTCCCGGCGGTCTGCGGTCCTACGGGTGGGACGTGGACACCAGCTATTCCGGCCCCCGCGGCGACCTGTTCCCGCCCGGCGACGGCTTCGGCCATACCGGCTTCACCGGCACGTCGGTCTGGGTCGATCCGCCGTCGAAGACCGCCATCATTATCCTGACCAACCGCCTTCACCCCGACGAGAAGAAGGGCAACTCGGCCGAGATCCGCCGGCAAGTTGCGAACATCGTGGCGAGCGCGATCACCACCGACAGCGGGCGGCTGTTCCACCAGAAGGCGACCGCCGTTCGCACGGCTCCCGTGCTGACCGGCATCGACCTGCTGCGGCGCGACAAGTTCGCGAGTTTGAAGGGAAAGAACGTCGGCCTCGTGACGAACCACACCGGCCGCGCCGCCGACGGCACGCCCACGATTGACCTTCTCGCGAAGGCCGACGGCGTGAAGCTCGTCGCGCTGTTCAGTCCGGAACACGGCATCCGCGGCGAGAAGGACGAGAAGGTCGGCGACGGCAAGGACGAGCAAACCGGCCTGCCGGTGTTCAGCCTCTACGGCGAGCGCCGCAAGCCGACGGCCGAGACGCTCAAGGGCATCGACACGCTCGTCTACGACATCCAGGACATCGGCTGCCGGTTCTACACCTACTCCAGCACGCTCGGCCTCATCCTCGAAGCGGCGAAGGAGAACAACCTTCGCGTCGTCGTCCTCGACCGGCCAAACCCCATCGGCGGCGTCCTGGTAGAAGGCCCGGTGCGGGACGAAGGCCGCGGCTCGTTCGTCGGCTACCACGACGTTCCGCTGCGGCACGGTCTGACCGTGGGCGAGATGGCGAGGATGTTCAACGCGGAGCGGAAGATCGGGGCCGACCTGGCCGTGGTGAAGTGCGAGAACTGGCGGCGCGGCGACACCTTCGACCGCACCGGCCTGCCGTGGCGGAACCCGTCGCCGAACATGCGGCACCTCACCGCCGCGATGCTCTACCCCGGCGTCGGCCTGCTGGAGACGACGAACGTCAGCGTCGGCCGCGGCACGGAACGCCCGTTCGAGTGGATCGGCGCGCCGTGGATCGACGGCCGCAAGTTGGCCGCCGAACTGAACCGGGCGAAGCTGTCCGGCGTGAAGTTCGTGCCGACGAGTCGCACCCCGACGAGCTCCACGTTCAAAGACAAGGAGTGCGGCGGCATCGACATCATCGTCGAGGACTGGAACCGCTTGCGGCCGGTCCCCGTCGGCCTGTCGATGGCGGCGGCGTTGCGGAAGCTCTACCCGAAGGAGTGGGAAACAAAGCGGTTCGACACGCTGTTGCTTCATAAGGCCACGCTCGACGGCCTGACGGCGGGCAAATCCGTCGCCGAGTTGGAGAAGGCATGGCAGCCCGAGTTGCAAAAGTACCTCGACCGGCGAGCGGCGGTCCTGCTCTACGAGGAGTGAGAACCGGCGGCCGGTCCTACCCCCACCTCCGATCAACCCGTGAACAACTCGATCGGGTGAACGGCGTGGCGGCCGGTGAGGTCGCGGATCTGGTGGCGGCACGACGTGCCCGTGGCGATCACCGCCGCCGCGGGGTCGGCGGCCAGCGCGGGGAGGAGTTGTAAGCCGGCGATCTTCACACTGAGGTCGTAGTGCTCCTCTTCGTAGCCGAACGCCCCGGCCATGCCGCAACAGCCGGCGTCGAGGGTGGTCACGGCGAGGTCGGGTACGAGCTTCAACGCCGCTTGCGTGCCGCCGACGCCGACGAGCGCTTTCTGATGGCAGTGGCCGTGGAAGAGCGCTTTCGAAGTCTTCGCGCGAACCAGCAACTCGCACTTCTTCTCCGCGATCTCGTTCGCCAACCACGACTCGATCAGGAACGCCGACGCCGCGACGCGCTTGGCCGCATCGCCGGGCACCAACTCCGGCCACTCGTCGGCAAGCGTGAGGACGCAACTCGGCTCCAACCCCAGGATCGGCACACCCGCGTCGGCGGCGGCGATCAGCTTCGCGATGCCGCGCTCGGCCAGTCCTTGAGCCGCCGTGAGGAAGCCCTTCGAGATCATCGCCCGCCCGCAACAGACGTTCGCGAGTTGCACCGAGTAGCCGGCCTTCTCCAACACTTCGACCGCCGCCCGACCGATGTGCGGTTCCTGGTAGGTGGTGAAGCAGTCGTCGAGAAGCACTACCGAGCGGCGAGCGGCGAGCGGCGAGCGTTTCGAGAACCAGCGGCGGAAGTGCTGCCGGTGGAACTCCGGCAAGCTCCGGCGGCGGTCGAACCCGGTAGACCACTGCATCACGCGGCGGATCAGGCTCCGGCGGCCGAACCAGTTCAACGGCCCGGCAACTTGCGACGCCAGCGGCGAGAGCCAGTCGATGTTCTTGAGCATGAGGTGCCCGACCGGCCGCGGCCGCCGGCGGTAGTACGCCTGCTGCCACTCGGCCTTCAGCTTCGCCACGTCGACGTTGCTCGGGCATTCGGCCTTGCACGCCTTGCACGATAGGCAGAGGTCCATCACGTCGGCCACCCACCGCTCTTCCAGTGCGGAGTGCGAAGCGCGGATCGCAGCGTGCGGAGGAAAGCTTTCGGTTTTGACCTCCGCGTTCCGCACGCCGCGCTCCGCACTCAAGGCGAGTCGCAGGGCGTTCGCCCGGCCGCGCGTGCTGTCGCGCTCGTCCATCGTCGCGCGGTAACTCGGGCACATCGAGCCGCCCTGCGTCTTGCGGCAGACGCCGGCCCCGTTGCAGAGTTCGATGCTGCGGAAGAAGCCGCCCTGCTTCTCGTAGTTGAAGACCGTCGGCGGTTCGGCGACCGTGTGGCCGGGCGTGAACCGGAGGTTCTCCTCCATCGCCGGACCGTTGACAACCTTGCCGGGGTTGAGCACGTTCGTCGGGTCGAACGCCCGCTTGATGTCCCGGAAGCCGTCGTAGATGGCGTCACCGAACATCTTCCGGTTCCACTCGCTGCGCACGAGGCCGTCGCCGTGCTCGCCGCTGAGACTGCCGCCGAACTCGAGCACCAGGTCGGTCACGTCGGTCATGATCGCCCGCATCCGCACCACGTCGCCGGGGTCGTGCAGGTTCAGTACCGGCCGGATGTGCAGGCAGCCGACGCTGGCGTGGCCGTAGAACGTGCCGTCGGTGCCGTGCTTGTGGAAGATCTCGCGGAACCGCGTCGCGAACTCCGGCAGCTTCTCCGGCGACACGGCCGTGTCTTCGCAGAACGTGATCGGCTTGCCGTCGCCGGCCATCCCGTACAGCAGCGGCACGGCCGCCGACCGCAGGTTCCAGAGCGGGTCACGCAACTGCGGGTCGTTGGCCGTCACCGCCACGGTCAGCCCCTTCGCCCCGCGGAGCTTCGCCGACAACTTCTCGACGAGGGCGGCCGCTTCGCTCGCGGTGTCGGTGATGAATTCGACCATCAACACGGCGGCCGGCGTGCCGTGGATGGCCCCCATCGCGTGCTTCAGCGACCGCTGTTGGCGGGCCAGGTTCAGCAGCAGTTCGTCCATTAACTCGACGGCCGACGGCTTGAATTCCAGACAGACCGCGAGCGCATCGAGCGCAGCCCGCAGCGAGTCGAACTGCGGTACGAGCAATCCGCGGTGGACCGGCTTCGGCACCAGCGACAACTCAGCCGAAGACACGACGGCGAGCGTACCTTCGCTGCCGACGATGAGCGGCACGAGTGTGTTCGGCTTCACGTCCGCGAGGTTGTACCCGCTCACCCGGCGGACGATCTTCGGGAACCGGCGGTCGATCTCGTCGGCGTTCGTGGTGACGACGCGCTCGACGGTGCGGTAGATGTCTCCTTCGCGGTCGCGGCGTTCGAGCTTGCGTTGCTTCTCCGTAGCCGTCAGCGGGCCGAAGGTGGTGCGCGTGCCGTCGGAGAGAATGGCAGACAGAGAGCGGACGTGGTCGATGGTCTTGCCGTATCGAATGGAGCGGGAGCCGGCGGAGTTGTTGCCGATCATGCCGCCGATGGTCGCCCGGCTCGCGGTCGCCACGTCGGGGCCGAAGAAGAGGTTGTGCGGCGCGAGTTCCCGGTTCAGTTGATCGAGCACCACCCCGGGCTGTACGCGAACGGTACGATTTGCCGCGTCGATCTCGCCAACGCGGTTCAGGTACTTCGAGCAGTCCAGCACGATGCCGGGGCCGATCGACTGCCCCGAGAGACTCGTCCCGCCGCCGCGGGCGGTGATCGGCACGCTCAGGTCGGCGGCGATCTGCACCGCGACGAGCACATCTTCCTCGGTCTTCGGGATCACCACGCCGAGGGGCGGAATCTGGTAATGGCTGGCGTCGGTGGCGTACAGGCGGCGGGACGTGTCGTCGAAGCGGACCTCGCCGGTCACGTGCCGGGCGAGGTACCGGACCAGCGAATCGTGCCGCACCGCCGCGAAGTTGCTCATGGGGGCATTTTACGAGATCGCGGCGGGTGGAGATTTTCCGGCGACAAGGGTTGAAGTTTCGCTCACGCGAACGAACATAGTCTTCACGGACGGCCGGTGCGGCTCGCGGGATGCGGGTCGGGCGGCGGGGCCGCTCTTGCGTGCCGCCGATTCCGGACGATGGATTCGCTCTGTAAGGAGAAGCAGCATGTTCGCACGCCGCACTTTGATGGCCGGAGCCATCGCCCTTCTCGGCCTGTCGGCCGACACCGCCTCGGCTCAAATGATCCCGCCACCGGCCGCGTTGCCGACGACGGTCGTGACGCAATCGACGCCAGCAGTGGAAACCACGACGGCCCACCGCGGGTTGTTCGGCCGCCGCGCCGCCCGCACCACCGTCACGCCGGCGAGCTACACCACGCCGGTGATGACGGCCCCGGTCCTGTCGCAAGCCGCGACCGTGACCCAGACCCAGTTGACAATTCCCGTACCGATGCCGATGCCGTCGACGACGGTGCCGAGCGTGACCACGACCCCGGGCGTCACCACCACGCCGACGATTGTGACGACCACCCCGCCCGTCGTGACGACGGAATCGGCCCCGATGATGAGCACGACCGCGGCCCCGGTCACGGTGACGGAAGGGACCACGACCCCCGCCGCCGGCCGCGTGCGGACCACCCGCACGGGTCTGTTCAGCCGCATCTTCCGCCGGTAAGACGAACCGTCAGTAAACTTCCCCGGCGGGCGTCGGACTCACTCCGACGCCCGCCGGTTGCTTTCTCCTCGACACGCGGCAGACACTCATGCGGATTCTTGTGACGGGCGGCGCGGGGTACATCGGCTCCCACACGGTCAAGCTCCTCCTCGCCCGCGGCCACGCGGTGACGGTCTACGACAACCTCTCCTTCGGCCACCGGGACGCCGTGCCGAAGGAAACGCTCGTCGTCGGCGACCTCAAGGACATCGACCACCTCGACCAGATCATGGTGGTGAACCAGATCGAGGCGGTGATCCACTTCGCCGCCTTCGCCTACGTCGGCGAGTCGGTGACGAACCCGGCGAAGTACTACCAGAACAACCTGCTCAACAGCATGAACCTGCTGGAGCGAGTCCGGCGGCTCGGCATCCCGCGGTTCGTCTTCTCCAGCACCTGCGCGACCTACGGCGTGCCGACCGCGATGCCGATCACCGAGGACGAGAAGCAGTCGCCGATCAACCCCTACGGCAACTCGAAGTTCTGCTTCGAGAAGATGCTGGCCGACTACGCCGCCGCGTACCCGCTCGGGTTCACGGCCCTGCGGTACTTCAACGCGAGCGGGGCCGCCCCGGACGGCAGCATCGGCGAAGACCACACGCCGGAGACGCACCTGATCCCGCTCGTGCTACAAGTGGCGCTCGGCCAGCGGCCGCACATCGAGATTTTCGGCACCGACTACCCGACGTCGGACGGCACGTGCATCCGCGATTACATCCACGTCGACGACCTGGCGGAAGCCCACCTGCTCGCCCTGGAGAAGATTCAGCCGAACCAGGGGAACTTCTACAACGTCGGCATCGGCCGCGGGTACAGTGTCCGCGAAGTGATCCAGGTGGCCGAGGAAGTGACGGGCAAGAAAATCGCCGTGAAGGAAGCCCCTCGACGGGCCGGCGATCCGCCATCGCTGGTGGCCGGCAGCGACAAGATCCGCCGCGAGTTGGGCTGGCAGCCGAAGTACACGCAGTTGCGGGCAATCCTCGAAACGGCCTGGAACTGGCACAAAGCCCACCCGAAGGGCTACGGCGACAAGTAGCGGGCGCAAGCCCAGGGACGGCCGTCCCTGGGCTTTTCGGTTCAAATCCGCACGAAGATGCGGTTGCGGTACATCCACCACAGGATGAGCCAGTAGACCAGCAGCAGAACCACGCCGGAGACGAACGGCTCGTACTCGGTGCCGAACATCTGGAAGACCGTCGGGCCGAAGTGCGTGCGGAACGAGCCGAGGACGAAGTCTTCGATCAGGTGCGAGCCGCAGTACGCGACGATGGAGTTCGCCCCGATGACCCGCAACGGGTAACTCCAGCCGGTGTACCCGATGGCGTCGGTCGCGGCCGTGAAGAGCGCGAGCAGCAGGAAGCACCACCCGCCGCTGAACAGCACCCAACTCGGCGTCCAGATGCGCTTCACGTTCGGGCAGATGCCGAGGTGATCGAGCGCGTACCCGGCGGCCAACAGCGGCAGGCCGATCAGCACGAACCGGCCGACGATTCGCCAATTCGCACCCATTTCCTTCAACCACGTCCCCGCGATCAATCCCAGGATCATCGTGCCGAGCGTCGGGATGAAGCTGAGCGTCGCGTAGCCGCCGCCGTTGTGCTGGTTCGTCCGCGGCAGGTGGGGGTACAGCCATTGCTCGAAGGCGTAGGCCGGGTTGGTGTTCTTGTCCCAGTGGGCGGCGAACCCCGTCGGGTGTTTCATGTCGGTACCCCAACTGCTAGAAAGCCCCCCCCAGTCTCCCTTCACGCCGACGGTCGTGTAATCGAAGTCTGGTGCCGGAGCCGGCCACGCGGCGAACAGTAGCCAGTAGCCGACGAGGATGACCGACAGCGCCACCCACCGCCAGACCGGCTTCGCGAAGCCGAGAAGGAACAGAAAGACGTAGCCGAGCCCGATCTGCGAGAGCGTGTCTTCGAACGTCCAGTTCGTTTGCTTCTTCCCCATCGACCGCAGGAACACGCCGAGCAAGATCAGCAACACCGCCCGCAGAACAGCGTGCAGCGTCATCCGCGTGAACGACTGCCCCTTCGCGACGCGGCTGGCGATCGAGAACGGCAACGCCACGCCGACGAGGAACGAAAACGACGGTTGAATGAGGTCGTGCAGCGAGCAGCCGCGCCACTCGACGTGCGACTGGTGCCAGCTGAGGAACTGCCAGACGGGGCTATGGGGGAAGGTCTTCGCCATCCGGCCGAGGTGCAGCACCTCGGCCATCATGAGCAGCATGACGAAGCCGCGGTAGGCGTCGACGGACGTGATGCGAGCGAGCGGCGGTGGTGTCGGTGACATGAAAGCACCCGGCGTGAGGGACGCCGGGTGTTGTATCGTGCCGCGGGCGGCGGCCAAGTTCCAGACCGATTCGGCGTCGTGGTGAAGCAGGTCGAATTGATCGGCGAACCGTTTGCGAAGCAATCACTGTTGGGGCTTCGCAGCAGTGATTGGCCACGAAGCGAGCAGGCTTTCTTACCCCGTCCGCAGCCACTTCGCCGCGTCCTTCGCGTGGTACGTCAGGATCATGTCGGCACCAGCCCGCTTGATGCTCGTCAGAATCTCCAGCGTCACGCGACGTTCGTCGATCCAGCCGTTGCGGGCGGCGGCCTTCACCATCGCGAACTCGCCGCTCACGTTGTACGCGGCCACCGGCAACCCAAACGTCTCCTTCACCCGGTGGATGATGTCCAGGTACGACAACGCCGGCTTCACCATCACGAGGTCGGCCCCCTCTTGCACGTCGAGGGCCACTTCGCGAATCGCCTCGTTCGTGTTGGCCGGGTCCATCTGGTAGGTCGAGCGGTCGCCGAACGACGGCGGGCTTTCGGCCGCGTCGCGGAACGGGCCGTAGAAGCCGCTCGCGTACTTCGCCGCGTAGCTCAGGATCGGTAGATTCGCGAAACCGGCGTCATCGAGGCCACGGCGAATGGCCTGCACCATGCCGTCCATCATGCCGCTCGGGGCGACGAGGTCGGCCCCCGCCTTCGCGTGGCTGACACACTGCGCGGCCAGCAGCGGCAGCGTGGCGTCATTGTCCACGTCGAGGCCGGCGTGCGTCTCGCACAGCGGGCCGCAGTGGCCGTGGTCGGTGTACTCGCACAGGCACTCGTCGGTGACGAGGTACACGTCCTGCCCGTAAGCCTTGCGCAGAGCGCGAAGGCTCTGCTGCACGATGCCGTCCTCGTCCAGCGACACTCGGCCTTCGGGGTCTTTCTTCGGCGGGATGCCGAACAGCATGAACGAGCGAACGCCGAGTTCCTTCGCGGCCCCGACTTCCTCGACGAGCGTGTCCACGCTGAGTTGGAAGTTGCCCGGCATCGACGCGATCTCGTTCCGCACGCCGCGGCCGGTTCGCACGAACAGCGGCAGGATGAAGTCGCCCGCGTCGAGTTTCGTCTCGCGCACGAGTTCGCGCAGGATCGGTGACGACCGCAACCGGCGGGGGCGGACCGTGGGGAAGCCGGCAGTCGGGAATGGAAGCTGCGAAGCCATGACGCTCTCCGAGTTGTGCGAGATACCGAATTGTATCGGGCCTTCTTTTGGAACCCAGAGCGGAAGCGGCGGGGTGGCGAGGCCGTCTCCACACCCCGTCGCTTCCGCTCTGGGTTCCAAAAATCGCGGCCCCTCGCGGCCCCAAACTCATTTGACGCCCTGCCCGCGGTCGATTACTTTAACACCATCCCACCCCACGGCTCCCATCTCCTCGGAGCATCGTAAATGTCGGCCGATAAGCTCCCGCGATCCTGCCCCGGTCCGAACCGCCGCGATTTCCTCCGCTTCGGGTCTGTCGCCGTCGCGTCGACCGCGTTGGGCGTCACGCCGTTCCGGGCGAAAGCGAGTACGTCGTCGAACGACCCGGCCGTCATCTTCGTCTGGCTGCCGGGCGGGCCGCCGCACCAAGATACCTTCGACATGAAGCCGGACTCGCCGGCCGAGTACCGCGGGCCGTACAAGCCGATCCACACGAACGTCCCCGGCATTGACATCTGCGAGTACCTGCCGAAGCTGGCGACGATGGCCGACAAGTACGCGATCATCCGCAGCATCGCGCACACGTTCGCGGACCACGGCGGCGGGCACAAGAAGTTCCTCACCGGCCGCGACCCGATGCAGCCGACGGGCTTCATCAACGACTACCCGATGGTCGGCTCGATGGCGGCGAAGATGCTCGCCCACAAGCACGCCGGCGTGCCGAACTACATCGCCGGCGTGGACGGCGGCCGCCAGAACATCGACACGTTCAGCTTCGGCTCGTCGTACCTCGGCCCGAACACGTACCCGTTCACCATCGTCGGCGACCCGTCGGACAAGAAGTTCGAGATCAAGAACCTGTCCCTGCTGCCCGGCACGGAAGAGAAGATCGCCGACCGACTGTCGCTGCTGGAAAAGATCAATAAGCCGCTCGTCGGCGACCTGACCGGCAACGCCGCCACTCAAGACACGTTCCGCCAACGTGCCCTGGAACTGGTGACGAAGGACACGGCCAAGTCCGCGTTCGACCTGACGAAAGAGCCGGCCAAACTCCGCGAACGGTACGGCAACCACCGCTACGGCCAGCGGGCGCTGATGGCCCGGCGGTTGGTCGAACACGGGGCGAGTTGGGTGACGATGGTCATGGAAAACGCCACGCCGCCCGGCGAGCAGATGGTGAAGAACCACACGTACAACTGGGACTCGCACGCGGTCAACTGTCACATCTTCGAGGACACGCAGTTCAAGCTCGGCTTCCTCGATCAAGCGATTTCGGCCCTCATCGAAGACCTGTACGCCCGCGGCCTCGACAAGCGGGTGCTGCTCGTCGTGACCGGCGAGTTCGGCCGTACGCCGAAGATCGAATACTCGAAGGGCACGCAGACGGGCGTCTCGCAACCCGGCCGCGACCACTGGCCGTCGGCGATGTCGATTCTGGTCAGCGGCGGCGGGATGAAGATGGGCCAAACGATCGGCAGCACGACGAGCAAGGCCGAGACGCCCAAGGACCGGCCGATGGTCCCGGAAGACCTGTGGGCGACGGTGTTCAACCACCTGCACATCGACTACGCGAGCACGAGTTTCCCCGACGGCACCGGCCGGCCGATGCCGATGCTGCCGCGCGGCGAGCCGATCAAGGAACTGGTGTAGAAGTCCTCCGACGGGCGAAACCGTGCCGATTCAAGGCAACAAAGAAGTCGATCTCCACCACAACGAACCGGCCCCGCCCGGCTACACAGTTCAGGTGGTTTGGTTCGAGCCAACTCGCGAGGGAGGTCCTCGTCACCCGGTTTCGAACATTGCCGCCCTGCGGCGAATCTTCGACCCGTACCGGGACCACGAACAACTGGTCATCTACCTGGATCGGGACGGGGGCGAATCCGGTTCCGTCTGGGTGCACCTGACCGACGACCGGGCGTGGGTCAGCCACATGACGCAACCCGGCGGTATCGACTCATACTGTTGCGATTCGCGATCGCGAGATTCCGACGAAACTATCGACTTCACCCTCAGCAACGGCCAAGTGGACGAGATTCATCGGTACTGGACGGTCACCCGAGCCAAGGGATTTCGAGCGTTAGAATACTTCCTCCGTCACGGCGACCGCGACCCCGGCCTGAATTGGGCCACGGAAGTGCCATCGTTCCAAGAACCACCCTGAGGAATCGCCGTGCCGCGATATGACGAGGACGACGACCTGCCGGACGGCGTCTACCACGACGACGAGTGGCAGACCGTGCCGTGCCGATATTGTCGCGCGGAGATCGCTGAGGGGACGGAACAGTGTCCGAAGTGCGGGAACTATCAGTCGGGCGAGGACGCACCGCCGGAACGGCGGTCGTGGTTCATCATCGTGGTGATGCTGCTCGCACTGGCGTGTGCCCTTTTCTGGGCGGTCGGGAACTGATCTGCTACTTCTTCGCGCTCGCCCCGAGGGATTGGACGTAGTCCACCAAGTCCTCGACCTCCCGCGGCGAGAGCTTGCTGTGCGGTGGCATCGGCGTGCCGGGGATGCCGTAGAAGATCAGCGAATACAGGTGGGCTTTCTCGCCGCCCGTCTTGAACACGCCACTGGTCAGATCACGGGGCTTGTTCGGTAAGCCGTCGCCGCCGATCCACGGCGGGTCGTTCTTCTTGTCGCTCACCACGCCCGGCCCGTCGCCGCGGCCGTCGGCCCCGTGGCACGACGCGCACGCCGTCTTTGCCGTGTTCACGAACAACACCCGGCCCCGGTCCACCGACGCCGGCGTGGCCGGCGTGAAGGCCGGGAAGGTGTTCGCCTCGCCGGGTTGCGATTCCTTCTCGACCTTCTTCGCGATGTCCTTCCAGTCCGGGTCTTCCTGGTTATTGTCGGCTTCCCGCTTGTACCGCTCGACCAACCCGGCCCGCGACAGGTCGCGGACGTGGGCGACGACCGCCCGGAGTTCGTCGTCGGTCATCTTGTCCGCGAAGCCCGGCATCGCCGAACCGAGGATGCCGGTTCGGATCGTGTAGACTAGGTCGGCGTCGGTCGGCAGGCCGCCCTGATCGCCCTTGTGCGTGCTGGTGAACTTGTACTTGTCCCGGCCGAAGTACCGGGCGTGCGGGTTCAGCCCGGCAAGCCCCTGGCCGGTGCCGTTCTCGCCGTGGCAGTACGCACAGTGTTTGATGAAGAGCGCGCGACCGTCCGGCGGCGGCATGTGGTCCGACGGCGGCGGGGTGCGACTGGCGTAGTCGAAGGTGGCGACACCGCCGGCAAGCCAGGCGGCGAGCAGGGCCAACGGGGCCAGCCCGACGAGGCCCTGGCGGAATCGCGAGAGCTTCGGAGGGGCGGCGTGAGCGGGGAAGAGAACCGGAGAGTCACCCATGTTACTTCAAATACCGAGAAACCGGCACGAAAGCAACGGGTGACAGCTCGACTTGTTTGTGATACTCGACTATGCCGCCTTCAAGCGAAACGGGCCGACGACGGTGGCGTCGGCGCTCGGCTTGAGGCTGTTCAATTCCCGCAGGGTTTGTTGCAGCACGGTGGCCACTACCGAGTCGGGGCTGGCTTGGCGGATCAGGGTCGCGACTTCGGTGGCGGCCCACCGGAGTTCGCTCGCGTCGATCGCGGGCAGGGCGGGGGAAACCGGTAAACGGGATTTCGTCGTCGTCATGGCCCAGAACCTCCTTGTTCTTGGGAGAAGCAAAGGGGGATTGTGCCGCAATCGGGGGCCGACGACAAGGGCAATTTCCCGGGAACACGAAAAGCCCACGGACGAGCGTCCGTGGGCTTCGAGGGTTAACACATTTCACACGATTAATAGCGGCCTTCGAGGCCGAAGCGGATGGCGTTGAGCGACACGCCCGTTTCCTTCGGGGTGAACACCGGGAAGGCCGGGCCGGTCACGCCGTTGGTCCGCGGCGGGATCTGCGTCGGGTTCACGCGGAGGTCGATCTGATCGCCCGCCCGCACCACGTTGCTCAGGTACAGGTAGTCGTACCCGACGTATGCCCGCAGGTGCGGTGTCAGTTGCACGCCGGCCTTCAGCCCGACCCACGGCATCACCGCGAAGCGGTCGCGGGTGTAGTGGCCGATGTTCGACGGCTGCGCCAACAGGCCGCCCTGGTACGTTTGCGCCGGGCCGCCCGGCGGCGTGATCGTCGTGTTCCCGTCGATGTCGATGACTTGGTGGTTCACGCCGAGGGCCACGCCCGCCCGTGCACCGAGGTAGTAGTGGCTGTACCGGCGTTCGGTGGCGAAGCCGATGTTCGCACCGTGGAAGTTGTTCGAGGTCTTGAAGTTGTCGTTGACCTGGAACATCGTCCCCGGTGTCACGTTCGTCTGGCCCGGCAGCGAGGTCAGGTTCTCCTGAATGTTGATCTCGTCCCGGACGTTCAGGTACGTGTACCCGAGCAGCAGGTCGAAGCGGCCGCACGGCCCGCAGCAGAGGTTCTTGACGAAGTTCGGGCCACCGCCGATGATGTTCGACCGCGACTGCACGTTAATGCTGCCCGCCAGGATGCCGGGGAACGACACGAGTTCCGTGTCCGGCAGGCCGGTGATCGTGTTCGTAAACGGCCGGGTGATAATCGAGGCACCGGTCGGGTCGCTGGCCGTGTAGCCTTGTTTGCTCTGGCCGAGGAAGAAGAAGTTGCCTTCGATCCCGCACTTTTGGGCGTCGTCGAACCACATGCCGGCGTTCAGGTAGAACCCGCTCCGCCAATTGCTGTTCACCTTGCCGGTCGGGTAAAGGACCGTCGTGCCGGGACCACCCAGCGTACCGGCCACCGCCCGCGGTGTACCGACAGGGGCCGCAGTGACGAGCGGCGGCACGTTCTGGCCGGTCAGGTGACCATACCAGTAGCCGGCGTCGAACCAGAACTTTCCGGGCGGGCCGCACGGCACGGCACAGGCGGCCGGGGCGGGGCACGCAACGGCACTACACCCACCCTCGGTCAAGAGGCCGGACATCGGCGTCTGGACGGGGGTTGCTGGGGTAGCCGGGCTGGCCGGGATCGGGGTTCCCGGCTTGGCCGCGACGGGTGCCGGGGCCGCCGGCTTGGCCGGGGTCGTCGCCTGGACCGCGATCAAATTGGGGGCGGTAGCGAGGGGTGAGCCACGGTCGATGGTCGTGGCAGCAACTCTAGCGGGGACGGCCGACGAAGGGGCGGTCGCGGTGGGTGCGGCTTGTTGGGCCGACAGCGCACCGGCTGCTCCGACGCAAGCCGCCACGCCACCGAGAAAACGGGTCAGCATGGGACTCCTCTCCCTGTTACTCGCGGGCGGCATCCGGCTCCTGCCGGACTACGGGGAATTGCCCGCGGATTGATTCCATCCCGTACAACCTCCGTATCGGATTCTCCCCACTGTTCGGTATTCCCCGGCCATAGCCCTTTTCGCCATATTCTCAAAACGAGCCACTTTAAACCTGCTTCTCCGATCAATCGGAATAACCGAACGGTTTTTCTGACAGGTGCGATGTTAACCTGAATGAATTTTGACGAATTTGACTTGAAGTGATACGTCGATATTCCGCAGAATAGTACCAGTGAAGGTCGAATTTTCTCACTTGAGAGGAAATCACGATTTTCACGAATTTCAAAAGCAGCGAGAGCCGCGGCCCGATAAGTGACTAGAAGCACCGCCGGGAGTGTCACTTGGAGTCTGTGCCCATGCCGCTGATATGGAAGTCCTGCTGCTTTTGATCTGACACCCCCAATTTGAGGCACCCGCACCATGGCGTTGACACCTGACAAGATCCTGCAACGGCGTACAAGGAAGTTGTTGCAGAAGCCCGTCCTCCAATTGGACCACCTCGAAGATCGTTCCACGCCTGCCGTCACCGGGATCGTGTTTCAGGATTACAACGCGAACGGCGTGTTCGATACCGGCGGGACGATCGCGAACAACGGCACCGGCACACTCCCCACGGCCAACGATCACGGCCTCGCGGGCATCACCGTCACGGCCTACGACTCGACGAACACGGTCGTCGGCACTGCCATCTCGGGGTCGAACGGTTCGTACACGCTGACCCCGAGCAAGAACGGCCAACTGCGGATCGAGTTCACGGGTCTGCCGACGGGCGTGTTCTTCGGCCCGAGCGGGCTGAGTAACAACTCGGCCGTGCAGTTCGTCGATGCCAACGCGGCCAACGTGAACCTCGCCCTGGTCCGGCCGGAAGACTATAGCGTCGCCAACCCGACGCTCGTCACCAGCGTGTACGTCTTCGGCGGGAGCACGGCCAACGACGAGAACCCGAACACGGGCGTCATCCTCAGCACCGCCAGTTCGGCCGGTTCGGCCGACGGCGACACGAACCTCACGAACTACATCAACCCGACGACCCACGACCTCGCCGTCCACCAGGACCAGGTCGGCACGACGTGGGGCCTGGCCTACGACGCCACCAGTGGCAAGCTGTACGCCTCCGCCTTCCTGAAGCGGCACAGCGGCCTCGGGCCGGGCGGTGCGGGCGCGATCTATCAGACCGGCCTGACCGGCACGACGGCGAGCGTCTACGCCGACCTCAACAGCATCTACGGCGACTTCCCCGCCGGGAACATGAATGACGTGTTCCGCGATGCCGCCAACAACCCGGTGGCGTTCAACCGCAATTACACCGACGTCGAATCGTGGGCCCGGGACGGCCTCGTGCGGTTCACCGACGTGAACGGCGTGACCCGTGACCTCGGGTGGGACGCGGTCGGCAAAATCTCCCTCGGCGGCCTGACGAACAACGCCGACAACACCAAACTGTACACGATCGCCCTCGGCGACCGGCGGCTGTACTCGCTGCCGACGAGCGGCGCACTGAACACCTCGACCGTCCAGCGGTTCGACATTCCGATCCCGGCCACGGTCACCGGCCGCACGGCCGCGAACCCGCTCGGCGATCTGCGGCCGTTCGCCGTCGAATACTACCGCGGGTTGATCTACGTCGGGGCGGTCAACTCGGCCGAAAGCACCCAGAACCGAAACGACCTGAAGGCTTACGTCTTCGCGTTCGACCCGGTGAAGGGCACGTTCGTCAACGCCGCCCGGCAATCGACGACCACCGAAGCGGTCCTGACGGTCGATCTGAACTACGACCGCGGCCACACGCACATGGGCGGCGAGCAAGACAACCACTACGCCAGCGGGATCGCCCCACCCGACCCGGCGGAATGGAACCCGTGGTCGCCGACGATCAAGACCGTGCCGAACCAGCCCGAGGCCATCGGCCGCGCCGACTACCCGCAGCCGTGGCTCACGGGTCTGTCGTTCGACACGTCCGGCAACATCGTCCTCGGCATCCGCGACCGGGCCGGCGACCAGTTCGGCCGCCTGACGGCCGAAGACCCGATGAACCCGAACGCCTTCAATTTCTTCGGCATCACGGCCGGCGACACGCTCCGTGCGTTCATCAACACGCCGGGCAACCTTGACGCGGTGCAGGCCAACCCTGCTCAGACGTTCTCGGGCTGGACGCTGGAAATGAACGGCCGCAGCCCGGCCGGCGTGGGCGGTGCCCCGCAGAACACCGGCCAAGGCCCCGGCGGCGGCGAGTTCTACTACCAGGACGACCTGCCCCGCGACCCGACGCAGCCCCCCGTCGGCGTGGCCACCGAGCACGACGAGGTCAGCGCCGGCGGTGTGCTGCAAATCCCCGGCACGAACACGCTCATCTCGACGGCCTTCGACCCCGTGCGGCAAGCCGGCGTGGTGAACACTGGCGGCTTCCGCTGGTACGACAACACGACCGGGGCCACGATCAAGCAGTACCAGATCTACAGCACCCCGATCTCGCCCGGTGCGCAGACGTTCGGCAAGGCCAACGGCGTCGGCGACCTGATCGCCATCGGCGGCCAGGCCCCGGTGGAAATCGGCAACTACGTCTGGAACGACACCAACCGCAACGGCATCCAGGACGCCGGCGAGGCGGCCGTCTCGGGTCTGCAACTCAACCTGTACGCGGCCGGGAACGACGGCCAGTTCGGCACCGCCGACGACGTGCTCCTCGGTTCGGCGACGACCGACGCGAACGGGAACTACTACTTCTCGTCCGTGGCCGGCACGACGACGAGCAGCCGCGTCATGAACCTGCCGCTGGCGCCGAGCACGCAATACCAGGTGCGGGTGCCGGGCGGCCAGGCGGCCCTGGCCCGCAAGGAAGCCACCGTCGCCAACGCCGGGACGAACGGCTCGATCGATTCGAACGCCGTCAGCACCGCCGCGGGCCTCGTCGTCAACGTCACCACCGGCGTCGCCGGGCAGGCCGACCACACGTTCGACATCGGCATCGTCGACCAGCCGCTGGTATCCATCGGCAACTTCGTGTGGAACGACGCGAACAACAACGGCGTCTTCGACAACGGCGAGGCCGGCATCGGCAACGTCACCGTGAACCTGTACGCCGCCGACGGCACGACGCTTCTCGCCACCCAGCAGACGACCGCGACCGGCGGCTACCAGTTCGACAGCCTCCGGGCCGGCAGTTACATCGTCGAAATCATCCCGCCGGCGAACTTCGCCTCCAGCAGCGGGAAGAACGGCAGCCTGACCGGGCCGTTCGAGCCGGGCGTGGTCGGAAACCTGAACAACCAGGACCACGGCACGGCCCAGGCGAACGGTCGGATCCGGGCGGCCGTCGTCGCCCTGGCGAACCCCGGCGACCTGGCCAACCCGGACAGCAACGGGCAAGGGGCCAACAACGCCAACTTCAACGTCGACTTCGGCCTCTACCGCCTTCAGTCGGTCGGGAACTTCGTCTGGATCGACGGCAACAACAACGGCCGGTTCGACGCGGGCGAGTCCCCGGTGGTGAACGCCCCGGTTGATTTGCTCGACGCGGCCGGCAACGTGCTGGCCAGCACCACGACCGACGCGAACGGGAACTACCTGTTCACCCGGTTGGGGACCGGCACCTACTCGGTCCGCGTCCTCGCCCCGACGGGCTACCGCAGCAGCACCGGGCAGAACGGCTCCCTGACCGGGCCGTACGAACCGGGCGTGACCGGCATCCAGGACAACGAAGACCACGGCACGACCAACGGCGCGTTCGTGCAGACCGCCCCGTTCATCCTGAACGCCCCCGGCGCGAACCCGGACGACGGCGGTTTCGCAAACCTGCGGCAGGACTTCGGCCTGTTCCAACCGGTGAGCGTCGGCAACTTCGTGTGGGAAGACGCGAACAACAACGGCGTCCTCGACGCCGGCGAGTCGCCGCTGGCGGGCGTGCCCGTCACCCTCTTCGACGGCAGCGGCGCCCAACTGGCGACGACGACCACCGACGCGAACGGCAACTACCTGTTCACCAACCTGGCGGGCGGGCAGTACATCATCCGCGTCACGGCCCCGGCCGGCTACGTGAGCAGCACGGGGGTGCCGACGAACGCCACGAGCGGACCGTTCGAACCGGCCCCGCAAACGAACGTCGACAACTCCGACCACGGCACGTCGATCGGCGGCAACTTCGTCCAATCGGTGGTCACCCTGGGCGGCCCGGGGTCGAGCGACAACCCGGACAACAGCGGGTTGGCGAACCTGCGGCAAGACTTCGGCCTGTTCCGCCCGCTCTCCATCGGCGACTTCGTCTGGAAGGATACGAACAACAACGGCAAGTTCGACTCCGGCGAAACCGGCGTCCCGAACGTGGTAGTCAAGTTGCTCGATGCCACCGGCGCGATCGTGGCCACGACGACGACCAGTGCGACCGGCAACTACCTGTTCACGGGTCTGGCGACCGGCACGTACTCGGTGCAGATCGAAACCCCGGCGGGCTTCGCCAGCAGCACCGGCCCGAACAGCGTCTACGAGCCGGCCCCGCAGACGAACAACAACAACGAGGACCACGGCACGGCCGCCGGCGCGATCATCCAGGCTCCGCCGATCGTCCTCGGCGTGCCGGGCACGAACCCGGACAACGGCGGCCTGGCGAACCTGCGGCAAGACTTCGGCCTGTTCCCGCTCCTGTCGATCGGGAACCAGGTCTGGTACGACGTGAACAACAACGGCAAGCTCGACGCCGGCGAGACGGGGATCGCGAACATCCCCGTCCGCCTGCTGAACGCGAGCCTGAGCGTCATTGCCAGCACGACGACCGACGCGAACGGGAACTACCTGTTCACGAACCTCTTGCCCGGCACGTACTCGGTCGAGATCGACCGGCCGGCCGACAAGACGAGTTCGACGGGCACGCCGAACTCCTTCACCGGGCCGTATGAAGTCGCCCCCGGCGGGGTGCTGCCGGACAACGCGAACGACAGTGAGGACAAGGGGAACACCCTGGCCGGCGGCACGGTCATCCGGGCGAAGCCGGTCACGCTGCTCGCGTTCGGGGACAACCCGGACGTGGGCGGGACAGGTAACATCCGCCAGGACTTCGGCTTGACGGACAACATCGTCCCGCCGCCACCGCCGCCGCCGATCATCCCGCCCGCCAACGTGTCGGGCTACGTCTACCGCGACACGTTCCAGCCCAACGGGATCCGGCAGCCCGCGAACGGCGAGTCCGGCATCTCGGGCGTCACGATCACGATCAAGGACGCCAACGGCAACACGGTCGGCACGACCAAAACGGACGCCAACGGGTACTACCAGTTCCTCAGCCTGCCGGCCGGCGCGTACACGATCTACGAAACGCAACCGCCGGCGTTCATCGACGGCCTGGACACGCCCGGCAGCCTCGGCGGCACGTCGCCGTCCAACGACGTGCTGACGGTGACGCTCGCCCCGAACGACTTCGGCCTGGAGTACAACTTCGGCGAAGTCCTGCCGACGCCCCCGATCGTCGTCCCGCCGTCCCCGCCGCCGCCGGTTTCGCCCCCGCCGGGCGAGCCGTCCAAGACGGACTTCCTCGGCTCGTCGCCGAACCAAGTGGTCACGGTCCCGCCGACCTCTCCGCCGCCGATCATCAGCGGCCCGACCGCCCCGTCGTTCAGCAACCCACTGAACACGGCCAACCCGCGGTTCATCATCACCGCGGGCGGGGCGGGCAGCCTGCCGACGGTCCGCGTGTTCGACTACTCGGCCGGCGTCGAGCGGTACAACTTCTCGGTGTACGAGAACAGCTTCACCGGCGGCGTCCGCGTGGCTCAGGGCGACGTGGACGGTGACGGCGTCGACGACATCATCACCGGCACGGGCATCGGCGGCGGCCCGCGGATCAAGGTCTACAGCGGGGCGACCGGAGCCCTCATCCGCGACTTCTTCGCCTTCGAACCGACCTTCCGCGGCGGCATCTTTGTGGCGGCCGGGGACATCGACGGCGACGGCAAGGCCGACATCGTCGTCGGGGCCGAGGTCGGCGGCGGGCCGCGGATCACGACGTTCAGCGGGGCCGACGGGTCGGTGCTGAACAACTTCTTCGCCTTCGACCCGAACCAGCGCGGCGGCACCCGCATCGCGCTGGGCGACTTCAACGGCGACGGCAAGGCCGACATCGTGGCCTCGACCGGGGCCGGCGTGCCGACCCGCATCCGCGTGTTCGACGGCACGAACGTCGGCAACATCCTGACCGACTTCGTCCCGTTCGAGTCGACCTTCACCGGCGGCGTGAACCTCGCGGTCGGCGACTTCGACGGCGACGGCAAGCCGGACATCATCGCCGGGGCCGAGGCCGGCGGCGGGCCGCGGGTCATGGTGTTCAACGGCCAGTCGTTGGCGGTCATGGCCAGCTACTTCGCCTTCGACACGAGCTTCACCGGCGGTACGCGGGTGGCCGCCCAGGACGTCAACGGCGACGGCCGGTCCGACATCGTCGTCGGCTCCGGTGCGGGCCGCCAGGCCGAGACGATCGTCTTCAACGCCAACGGCCTCGGCGTCATCGACGACTTCTTCCCGATCGACACGACCGGCGGGATTTACGTCGGGTAAGACGGCGGGTCAACGTAACGCAGAAGGGGCGGGAGTCGCGAAACGACTCCCGCCCCTTCTCGTTCCGCCTCTCGTGGTCGGTCGGCCTTACGACGCGGTTCGATTAATCGGCAGCACTTCGACCACCGCCCCCGCCGCGTAGTTCACCTCGCCCGGCGGCAGCACCAGGAAGGCATCCGCGTCCAGCATCGCCCGCAGGTCCGGCGAGCCGAACCACTTCAGCCCCCGCACACCGTCGCCGTCGCGCTTCGCCGGGTGGTACGTGGGCCGGTTGTTGTTCGCCGCGAACGGTTCACTCAGGGTTAGCTTCTGCGTCGCCGTCGGTGGGTCGATGTGCCCGCCCATCACGCGGAGGGCCGGCTTCACGAACAGTTCAAATCCCACGAACGAACTCACCGGGTTCCCCGGCAGGCCGAAGACGAGTTTGTCGCCCTTCGTGCCGAACAGCAGCGGCTTGCCCGGCTTCATCTTCACGTGGTGGAAGTGAGCCGTCACGCCGCAGTCTTTCAGCACCTTCGGCACGAGGTCGAAGTCACCGGCCGACACGCCGCCCGCCAGGATGAGGACGTTCGCGATCTCCAGCCCCTCGGCGATGTACGACCGCAGCACGTCCTCGCGGTCGGTGGCGATGCCGATGTACCGCGGCAACCCGCCGGCGAGCGCGACCTGAGCCGTCAGCATCGGGCCGTTGCTGTTGCGGATCTGCCCCGGCTTCGGCCGGCGGTTCGGCTCGACGAGTTCGTCGCCGGTCGCCACCACCGCGACCTTCGGCTGCGGGTACGCCGGCACCGTGGTCTTGCCCACGCTCGCAAGCAGGCCGAACGTCGCCGGCGTCAGCACCGTGCCGGCCGGGATGACCGTCTCGCCGACCTTCATCTCGGTCGCTTGCCGCAGGATGAACTGCCCGGCGGTCGGGACTTCGCGAATCACCACGCGGTCGGCCGACGGCGAATCGGTCTTCTCTCGCATCACGACGGCGTCGGCCCCCGGCGGGATCGGCGCGCCGGTGAACAGCCGCACCGCCTCGCCCGGCCCGACGGTCTTCGTCGGCATCTTCCCCGCCGGGATTTCCTCGACCACCGTCAACTCGGCAGTCGGCGAAACGTCCGCAGCCCGCACCGCGTAGCCGTCCATGAGCGACTTGTCGAACGGCGGCGAATCGACGTCGCTGGCAACGTCGGCCGCAATGACCTGACCGAGCGATGACGACATGAGGGCGGTGAAATCGGCCTTCAGCCGCTTGGCGTGCCGGAGGACGATCTCGCGGGCCGCGGAAACTTCGAGCATCAGGTGGGTTCTCTTCGGGCGGCGGGGTCCAGTCACGTTATGATTCCGGGATACCGCCGGCACGGTTCGCGTCTAACACGAACGGCGGGAGTCGGTATAACGTCCCTCACCATTCGCCCGGAGGGAACCCATGCCGGCCGTCATCGACGACACCTACGCCGAAGCCTTTCGCTCCATCTTCGCCGAAATCCTGGTCACGGCCGCCGACGCCCACTGGCTGGACACGGCCGCCCGCCACGCCACCGGGAATGCGTCGTCGTCGATCCTCTGCGACTGCGAGGCGGCCGTGAGCCGGTCCGTGGACGCGAAGGACACGCCCGACGGCCGGCCGGGTGTCGTGTTGCAGTTTCACGTGCCGCGGTTCTGGAAGGAACGCGAACAGAAGCTCGAACGGGCGCTGCTCGTTCGCGTGAGCCAGAACGTGCTAACCTGCCCGACGACGGCGTGCTTCAACATGCTGCCGGCAGAGGAAAAGTGGTTCCCCCTCGGGCGGAAGGTGTCGTACTTCGGCGACGGCCACCAGTTCAAGGACGAGCGGTTCGGCCGCCGCGTGCGGGTCATCCCGATCCTCAGCGGCGAGTTCGTCATCGAGCGACGCTTCGGCTGGGCCGAAGGGCTGATGGGCGGCAACCTCTGGTTCATGGGCGGCACGCCCGAAGCGGCCCTCGACGCGGCGAAGCGGTCGGCCGACGCGGTGCGGGCGTCCGGCAACCCGGTCAGTTTGCCGTTTCCCGGCGGCGTCGCGTCGAGCGGGTCGAAGGCCGGCAGCAAGTACAAGTTCACCATCGCCAGTACCTACGCCGAGTTCTGCCCGACGCTACGGAACAAGCCCGGCGTGACGACGCGACTGCCAGAGGGCGTGGCGAGCGTGCAAGAGATCATCATCAACGGCCCGGACCTGGCGACGATCAGCGCCGCCACGCAGGTCGCTATCGCGGCAGCGAAGGACGTGCCCGACCTTCTCCGCATCTCGGCCGGCAACTACGGCGGTCGCCTCGGCAAGAGTTTCGTGTACCTGCTCCCGAAGGCGGCCGGGGCGTAATCACGTCGAGTACACCCACCGGCCCAACCACCGGGCCGGCAGGTAGAGCAACAGGATGAGCAACCCCCACGCCCCGACGAACGCCGTCGCCAGCACCGCGTCGAGTGCGACCAGGCCGAGGATCGATCGCTTCACCGCCGCCTGCACTTCCTTCGGCCCCGGTTGCTGAATCGCCGCCACGACCTTCACGCCGACCAGCACGCCGAACGCGACGACCAAGTACGGGAAGTAAATTGGCGTCGTGCCCGGTAGCCGGTGCGTCGGCACGGTGACGGCCAGCCCCAGCGCCGCGAGCATCACGACCGCGGCGAGGATCAACTGCCGGCGGTTCGACTGCCCCTCTTCCGTGCGGGCGAACCACGTGACGCCGACGATGTACAGGCCGGTCGTCGCCGCGAGGTGCAGGCTCGGCAGCGCCAGCACGTCACCGCCCGCCCCGGAGAGGCCGAGCAGGATATTCAGGAACCGGCACGTGCCCATCGCCACCGGCCCGAACGGCGTGTGCTTCAGCCAAGCATCGTACAGCACGACCGCCGCGACGATGGCCAGTGCGATTGGGAATGCTGTCGGCACGAACAGGGTCAAGGCCACGCCACCCGCCATGAGCGTGAGGCCGAGGAGTAAGGCCACGCGAACGGGAACCCGGCCCGACGGGATCGGCCGGAACGGGCGAGCCTTCGCGTCCTCGCCGCGGTCGAAGAAGTCGTTCCACACCATGCCGCCGCAGTAGAGGCAGCCCGATGCGAGCAGCAGCACCGCGAACACGTCCGGCCGATCCGCGACGTACCCCGCCGCGCACGCGGCCATCGCGATGTCGGCGAACGCCGTGAAGACGTTCGGGATGCGCAACAGTTGCGCGTAGGCCAGCAGTTTCCCCTTCACCCGTTCACCCCTTCACCGTGTCACCCGTTCACGCCAACTCCACGCTCACGCCGTACTCGGCCGGCGTCGGCACCGCGTTGCGGTCGCCGAGGGCCATCACGTCTTGCTCGGCGTTCACGTACCGCACGTCGCGGATGCCTTCGGCCATCAGCCGGCCGGCCGCCACCGCCCGCGTATCGCTGCCGTCGTCGGCCATGCCGATCAGCACCGCCGACACTGCGTAGCCCCGTTTCTTCAATTGACCGAGTGCCACCGAAGTCTCGATCGGCACTTGCGGCAGAATCGCGATCACGGTCGCGTCCCGCGGGATGCGCTGGCCCATCTCCAGCGCGAACCCGGCGAACGGCGTCCCGTCGGTCAGTTCCAGCCGGGCCAGCGTTTCGCGAATCTTCTGAAACTGATCGTACCCGCGCCGCGTCTCGACGATCACCGGCCGCAGGCGGTCGTTCTGGTCCTTCTGTTCGAAGTGTGCCCGCGCGTCGTACCGATTGGCAAACTCTTCCTCCGGCGGCTGCTCGTGGTTCGGGTGTTCCTTCAGCGCCTCCTCGCGAATGCGGTCCGTGGCATCGCGGCCGTTGCTGGCCACGCCGATCTGCTGGTTCAGCATTGTCACCGCGTTCGCGATCGAGACGGCCGTGATGATCGCCAACTCGCTGCGGACCGGTTCGCCGCGCTTGAAGTAGCCGTCCCGGTGGAAGTCGAGCAAGATCGTCGCCCCGGCCAGCGAGGTCGGCTCGTAGACGCGGCTGTGCAGTTGCCCGGTGCGGGCCGTCGCCCGCCAGTGAACCCGCTGGAGCGGGTCGCCCATCTGGTACGGCCGCACGCCGGCCGTCCGTGTCGGGTCTTCAAAGAGCATGTTCGCCAGCCGGATTTCGCCGATCGGCCGCGTGGAGGAAAAGTCGAACTTCGTGATCGGCAGAACCTTCGGGTAGACCAGCACGAACGCCGGGTCGGTGAAGACGCGGTGCCGACGGTGAAGGCCGAACACGTCGCCCGTTTCGGCGAACAGCGGCCCGATCTGGTAGTAGCCGCGCATCAGGAACGTGAGTTTGAACTTCACCTCGGCCTTGCCGCCGGCCCTGATGAACAGCACCCGCAGTCGCCCGCCCTTCACGCTGACGCGGCGTTGCAGGATCGCCGCCTCGGTGAGCAAGTCTTCGACCAGCACCCACGGCACGAGCAGTTTGCCGCCGTTCCGTACGACGACGCGCACGTCCGTGCTGTCGCCGATCTCGCGCGGGGCCGTGTCCACCGTCCGCTCGGCCGCGAGGTCGGTGATCCACGACTTCGCGAGGTATCGGCTGAGCAGGAACACGCCGAGCAGCACGTACCCCGCGAACGCGACGAGGCCCGCTTGCAGCGCGAGCGCGACGCCGAGAAGAACGAAGATGCCGAGGAACCAACGCATGGGGGAAGTGTATGGGATAAGATGCGATGCTTCCGACCGCGTAGCCCGTCACGAACGGTTCTTGTCACCACGGACCGGGCCTTCCGTGGTCGGTTTTGGCGTGCGAAACTGCTTCCAACTGTTCCGCGTAGCGAACCCCACTGCGAGTAGAAGGATGCCTCCCACAGTCAGAGCCGCAATTCCTGGGGCAAGTTCACCGAACGACGGCCCACTTTTCGGGGCGTCATCCACCGCCATCTTGACGAGAAAACCCCCAACCGTGGCGATGAACAAACCCGCCACGATTGCCGGCAGGAAACTGAATAACCTTTGAATGAGCAAAAACATTAGCGGCCTCGCTTCATACGTTCTCCCGCTGTTAGTTACCATTCCACCCGTCAATAGCCCAGTACTATTCGTGCGGACATCACCCAGTCTTCTCCGGCACGAACGTCGCCAGAAAGTCGAGCAGCGACACGTCGTCGATGATACCTCGGCCAGTCAAGTGGTGGTGCGCGGATGCGAGGTTCATGTAAAGCATCGGATCGGTCAGTTTGCGATCCTGGTAAGACAGTCGGCAACCCGATTCCGCGTGCCGGCAGATCACGCCATATTCATATCGTTCGTCTGTAGTGAACCCCAACGAGCGCAGGTACGAGAGAAATTCCCCGAACGTCGGGAACGGGAACTTCGTCATGCCCCACCCCCCAGCATAGTTATACCCGGCGAGCCGAGCGGCGTAAGCCGCCGGGTGAGGGATGTTGCGACTCACCCGGCGGCTTACGCCGCTCGGCTCGCCAGTCACCCGAAATAGTTCTTCCCCGCGGGCACGTCGCGGTCGCGGTCCACGGTCGGCACCCGCGCGTCGCTCACGATCTCCGTCACCACGGCGGCCGGCGTCTTCTTCCGCAGGCGGCTCTCGGGTCGCAGGATCAGGCGGTGGCCCAACACCGGCTGGGCCATCCGCTTCACGTCGTCGGGGATCACAAAGTCGCGGCCCTGGATCGCCGCCAGCGCTTGCGAACACCGGAACAGCGCGATCGACGCCCGCGGGCTGCCGCCGAGCAGCACGTCCTCGTTCTCCCGGCTGCCGTGGACGATGTCGAGGATGTACTTCACCAATTTCGCGTCGAGGTGCACTTCGCGAACTGCGTCCTGGCAGGCGATCCACTGGTCGGCCGTCACCACCGGTTGCAGGTCGTCGATGGGGTGCTTCCGCTGCAAGATGCCCAGCATCTTCGTTTCTTCCTCGAAGCTCGGGTAGCCGAGCGACAACTTGACGAGGAAGCGGTCGAGCTGCGCCTCCGGCAGCGGGAAGGTGCCCTCCTGATCGACGGGGTTCTGCGTGGCGATCACCAGGAACGGCGGCTTGAGGACGTAGGTCTGTCCGTCGGCGCTGACCCGTCGCTCGGCCATCGCTTCCAGCAGTGCGGCCTGCGTCCGCGGCGTGGCCCGGTTGATTTCGTCGGCCAGCAGCGTCTGCGCGAACACGGGACCGGGCCGGAACTCGAACTCCTGTGTCTTCTGGTTGAAGATGCTCACGCCGGTCACGTCGGTCGGCAGCAGGTCCGGCGTACACTGTAGCCGCTTGAAGCTGGCGCTCACGCTGCGGGCGAGGGCACGGGCGAACATGGTTTTCGCGACGCCGGGCACGTCTTCGAGGAGGATGTGCCCCTCGCACAGGTACGCGGCCAAGGCCAATGCCAACTGCGGCCGCTTGCCGATGATGACCTTCTCCATGTTCGCGACGACCTTCGCTGCCATCGCCGCCACGTCGATGCCCATGCGTGCCTCTTTCAGCGTTCCCAGAGTTTCCGGTCCAGGGTGCGGTAGTTGATCGCTTCCGAGATATGGCCTTCGGACAGGTTCTCGCTGCCCTCAAGGTCCGCGATGGTGCGGGCCACCCGCAGGATGCGGTCGTGGGCGCGGGCCGAGAGGCCGAGCGAGTCCATCGCCGTTTGCAGCAGGCTGCGGCCGCCGGCGTCGGGCACGGCGTACTTCCGCATCTCCCGCGGCGTCATCCGGCTGTTCACGCCGCCCGCGCGGCCGAAGCGTTCCGCTTGCACCGCCCGCGCCTTGTCCACCGACTCGCGCATCGTGCGGCTGCTCGTGCCGTCGGTCAGCTTTGACAGCTCCTCATACGGCACGCTCGGCACTTCGAGGTGCAAGTCGATGCGGTCGAGGAGTGGCCCGCTGAGGCGGCCGAGATACTTTTCCACCGCCATTGGAGAACACTTACACTGATGTTTTGGATCCCCCAAGTATCCACAGGGATAACCCACTGTTTCATTTCCTTGTTAGCCTCTTCGCTACCGACTTCAGGTTCAGGGATGATACGCCAACTGATCACATCAGAGAACTACGAAATCAAGGGCTTTCGGTAGCAGCAATCTCGAAACGAACAGGGGCAACTGTTGCGGTCGTTCGTCGCATCTGTTCTAATCTTCGTCATGATGCCACTACTCCTAACCGTTGCTCTGGCGACAGCGCCCGTTGACATCGAACTCGACACGATCACGGTCGGGGCCGCGTTGAACTTGGACGGCAAGACCGTTCAGGCCGCGTTCGTTATCGGCAAACCATTGCGAACGTACTGTTTGAACATCTTTGCCACTTCATCGGTGCTTCCACCAAAATCGAAAGCGTCTTTGAAAGTGGTCACAAACTCTTCGTTGTTGTTTCGCTCATTCCCCAACAAGTGCTGACCTACGCCCTCGAAGTAGCTCGTGACCCCTGCCAAGATGAAAAAACCCGATGTATGCAACCGGCCTTCGGATTGGAAGTCACATGCCAACGCTTGGGCAACGTCGAGAACATACGTCTTGAAGTTGAGCCGGAAGCGGCCAATCTGGTCTAACACCCATTCCTGATCGGTCATTTTTCTATCTCCCATTGGTCGCTGTCCGGCGTCATGCGGCGAGCGGTTCCAAGCACTTCGGTCCCTCGTTTGTGACTTTGCTAACGTGGCCACTAACCGGAAAGGCTTCCATCTCTGAAGCTGGGTACGGCTTCAGAAGTTCCCGCAGTCGTTTTTCCGACGTTTCGGCGGCGAGCCATTCCGTGAAGTTCTCCGGGCGGACGATGACGGGCATTCGGTCGTGAAACGGCCTGAGTACGTCGTTCGGTTCCGTCGTGATAGAGCAGCAGGTGAATATCTTCGTCGTGCCGTCCTTCCAGCATTCCCATAGTCCCGCCATTGCAAAAAGCCGTCGATCCCGCATGGCGACGTGAAAAGGCTGTTTCGGCATCGTGTTCTGCTGCCACTCATAGAAACCTGTTGCCGGAAGTAGGCAACGACGTTTGGCGAACGCCTGACGAAACATACCCGACGAGTGAACCTTGTCATCTCTAGCGTTGATCGGTCGGATTTTGTGTTCGGAAGTGTCGGCCCATGACGGCAGCAAGCCCCAAGTGATGAACCCGAACCGACACTCTGTGCCGTCCGCTGAACCCAATACGGTCGGAACCTTCTGCCTCGGTGCGACGTTGTAGCGTGCTTCGAGAACTTCCGGCAACATGACGTTACCGAAGAGGCGTTTCACTTCATTTGGGTCGGCGTTGAAGGCG
The DNA here is from genome assembly GCF_008254045.1 of Limnoglobus roseus. Lineage (GTDB taxonomy): Bacteria > Planctomycetota > Planctomycetia > Gemmatales > Gemmataceae > Limnoglobus > Limnoglobus roseus. The sequence continues at coordinate 897,209 of NZ_CP042425.1, forward strand.
TATCGTCCGCACAAGTTCGGAACCCTCGATGAACTCCCCTTTCATTCTGAACGTATGCGGCCTAGTAGGCCGTCACGCTTTGATTGACGGATAAAGTGAGCGGAGTTTGACCCGTGCGTCGGGCGTGGTGAACCGCCAGTTCACTCCGACCATCTGCTCGTTCCGCTCCTCCTCCCAGGCGGCCACCTCCTTGCGGAGCCGGGCCATCGTCCCGATCCGGCGGTCCAGGCATTGCTTCGACAGGGCGGCGAACTCGATCTCGGCCATGTTCAGCCACGACCCATGCTTGGGCGTGTAGTGCCACTCCAGCCGCTCGGCGATCCGCCGCGCCCGGACCGGGTCGAACGCCTCGTACAGGCAGGCGGTCGAGTGGGTGTTCAGATTGTCGGTGACCAGCACCAGGCGATCGGCATCCGGGTACAGGTCCTCGGCCAGCCACCGGAGCACCTCGGCGAAGTCCTTGGCCGTCCGCCGCTCGGTCGGCATGACGTACCGCCAGCCGAGCAGCGGCTGGAACAGCATGAACAGGTTGGCCACGCCCTCCCGCTTGTACTCGTAGTCGTACCGGGCCGGTAAGCCGGGCCGGGGCGGGAGCGGCACCCGGGTCTCGCTCACCAACTGCTTCGGCTGCTCGTCGATGCAGATGAGCGGGCGATCCTCGTCGTACGGGCGGTGGTACACGTCGAGTACGTCCTCCATCCGCGCCACGAACTCGCCCGACGGCCCGCCCGGCAGGCACCACTGCTCCCGCAGGTGCGGCTTCAGCTCATTTTTTTCAGCGTCCGCCGGACCGTTTCATACGACACGGCGGTCACCACCTCCAACTCGACCAGCTTGTCGGCGAGCATCCGCAGGGTCCACGCCTTGCGGCCGTCCGGTGTTGCCGAACACGCCAGTGCGACCAGCCGCGCTTCGGCGGCCCCGTCGAGGACCGGCGGTCGGGGCGGGGCAGTCCGGGCCCGGGTGGCGAGAGCGGCGTCGATGCCCTCGGTGACGAACCGCTCCCGAATCCGTTCGACCGTTCGGTGCCCGCACCCGAGGGCCTCGGCCACCCGCCGGTCCTCCCACCCTGGCCCGCCTTCCGTCTGGTCTGTCAAAAGCAGGATGCGGGCCCGTGTGACGGTCCGGGCGGACCGCTTTCCGGCCCGAGTCAGCGCGTCCAGACGCCCGCGCTCCTCGCCGGTGAGGGTCACGACGTATCGCTTGCATGGCATGGCGGGCATCCTACCGGGGAGCAAGGGCGCGGGGCGGGGCCGGTTCATTTCACGCCGATTACCGACCCGCGGCAAGGACGAAGGCGTTCATCCAGTTGAGGTCGGTCAGCTTCGGCCACGAGGGGGTGGCCGCGAAGGTGTCGTCAATGGAACGGCTGGGCTCGTCAGTGGACTGGAACCAGACCGCCCCTGTGGTCGCGTCCGTGGCGGCGAGCGCGTACCCTGGGTGCCCGGCCACGGACAGGCAGTAGAACGCCCCCACCCGGCCGACGACGAATTGCCTCGTACTCCCGACCCAAGGCTTATTCCCGAGGTACGAGCGGCCCAGCACCTCCCGGCCGTCCATGGCGATCCGAAGGTCCAGCATCATGCCGTAGTCCTTCGCGTCGACGTATTCGATGACCTCGCACTCGCACCGCCCGTCATCGGACCGAGCAACTTGGTACGTGGTCGGGCCCGAACGAGCCCCGCAGCCGGGCGTAGGGAGGACGATCGCGATCGCCGCGGCGATCGCGGCCATGGCCCTCGCTGCACTCGCCATTTATGCTCTCGTGGTCAAAGGGGGTACGGCATCCCTGATGCGGGTATCAGCTTATCGCGCCCACCTCCACGACGGCTACTTACCCTTCCGCCGAACAAAGCGTGACAAGCCACTAGTCGGTCTACCGTTCTGGTCCCTTCCTCTGTGTGATCTCGACCGTTCCGGTCGATACAACCGGAATGCTGCCCTATTCGGCATCGACGTTCGCCCTCGTCCAAAGATGTTGGTGAAGGGCAATCAACAAGTAAGACTCTATTCGGATGAATTTGCTTTGGCTGTCGGAGCTTCTGAAGCGCTCGGACGGGCAGGTTGGCCGAGCATAGTTGCAATATCTACCAAAAGGTTTGCATCTCTCGCAGTTGCAAGGGTCGATTGAACATCGCCGATTCCCGCCATGTCTGTGATTGCCTCGTCTACAAGTCGTTTGTAATCATCGTGCTTTGACTCTTCCAGGTAGACATTGGCAGCGTAGCAAAGGACAGCGACTTCCAATCTTGGCGGAAGACTCACGGATGAAGGCTTGTATCTGTGTTGTTGATACTCCCGGTATGCTTGTTCGGTAGCGATGCCGTCGAATGAAAGCCGCCCTTGCACTAGTGCGATCACGGCGAGATACTCAATTCGACAAGTTGCATCTGCATCAATTGCACTATGAATCCTTTCTTTCCAATTTGGCGTGGCATGACTTTGGACGATGTGCATATTGTACAGCCATAGCATTGCGATTATGGCTGGCTTATTTGATGCCTTGGCTTTGTCTAGCTGGCTATCAAGCTGATCCATTAGTGGCCGGAGCGTAATCATTGTGGCGGTCGGTTTGGTTAGAAGTTCCATGAAGTACAGGGCAACTCCGCCAAAACGATGCTTGGCATGTTCCTGAGAGAAACCCTCGTGCCGCCATATCCAATATTCTGGAGACATTTCGGCCATCATCATGCCCGGAAGCTGCGACCGCCAATTTACCTCTTCACGCTCAAGTTTCAAAGATGAAGACACGAACGATATCAGTACATGCCTGGCAAGTCGGACAAGGCCAGAATAACTCAGGTACACATCATGCCCGAATCGAATCGTATCGGTGACTGAGTCGCTGCAATTGAATCGAACATCCTCAAGGGCTTCTTCCAGATCATGTACATAGCCTGACCTTGATGTGTAGGCGTTCTTCAGTAGGCGAGGGAGTTCGCTCTTTCGTATCGCCCAATTCCGGCCCTTGGCCTCATCGGTATAAAAGGTATCCCGGACGTGCTTGATGACGAATTCCGAGAATCGTTTCGACAGTTTTAAGTGTTGTGTATTTGTTAGTATGGATTTGATTTCACCAGCAACATTGTAATCTACCCTTGTGAATACACTATCGAGTTTCCGCCTCTGCCCTTCCTCGTAGTCATCCCAATTTGGCGTATGCTTGTCATCTGATACCTTGCCCATCGCCTCCAGCATGTATACCAGCATTGAATAAGCCACGTCAAAATTAGCCTGAATCGCTTCTATAGAATCAGAGAATGCCCGAACGCAAGCGATGACTTTGAGATACTTGCCCCTTGGAAGTGATGTTACGTCAGCCACGAATTTGCCGAACGCATCCCGATCCTCACCAGCGGCGTCAATTCGCCGGTCAAGAAATCGGTCCACATAACGAGTGCCTTGGTTTGCCAGTGATTCTACAATTGCCCTGTTGGGGTGAAAGATGGCCCTGTTCCATACGCAGCATAAGTATCGAAAGTGGTCAACAGCTTCGTCGGAATGAGCTAGTACCATCGGATCTTTGTCGCTGGCACGCTCGTACTTGTTGACGTAGTGGAAGACATAGCTCGATACTAGACCTTCTCCATAATGAGTCCTTCGGAGTTCGCCGACTGGAGTTTTGATGGTTCCGCAACACATCCAATTGGAGTATAAAATCGCCTCTGTGGGCTGTTGCTCAAGCTTTCCTTCTCCCTCAAAGAATCTGCCAGTTAATATCTGCAACATGATTTGTCCCGTATTTCTCTTGTCGCTTGTTGTTCTGTGCCTCGCCTTCTGTTGCTCTCTGGCCATATGCGAAGCGTTCGCATTACTGATTACATCATGTGTCAAGCATGTCCCATTCTTCTCCTAAAACCCATCGAAGGGAGGACAGCTTTCCGTTCAACATGCCCCACTCGAAGTCATCCCAGGGACCAAGATTCTCTAGCCCGTACTCTTGCTCCTTCTTCTTCGCTGCCAACATCGCTCGCTTCCAAACTTCCGGGTCGCATCCGTCCGGGTCGTACTTGCCCGGATATGGCCTCAGTTTGACCAATCCTTCTTCGATCTTCTCTTCGTAGACTTTGTGGCGGTTGTACCAAACCTTGTCGATTAGTACCTCGATCTCGTCAACGATTTCGTCCGTGGCACGGGGCTGCTCGGCGTACTCCTCGTACTCCAAGTCATCTACTACCCTACTGCCCACTGTCATGATGGCGTCTTTCAGCGTGACAAAATACCGAACCTTGCGCTTCGTAAAGATGCCGTCGAAGTCGGGGTGATGCTGTCTGTGGTCGCCTTTCGGTTGGCTGAAGTCGTCCTTGTTGTGGGTCACGAAACCGAACTGATGGCCCGTTGTCCCCTTGCCTTTAACCACTTCGGCGAAGGCTTCGATCAGAATGGCGTCGGCAGTGCTGTTCTTCTTCCCGTAAGGGGCTTGCTTCTTCAGCCCCCGTTCCAACGCCCGCAGCTTGGTAGCGTCTGTGACCGGGATGGTTTCGGCCTTCTTCAGTAGTTGTTCCACGAAGGCGGTGATCCCGGTCAGGTCGCCAAGCCGGGGAAGTCGCTGGTCGATGTCATTCAACTGTGCCAGCGCCCCCGTTTTGCCCCTACCCTGCCCGTGCTGGTCCAGTAGGTCTTTCGCCCGCTTCAAAGCGCTGGAGAGGCTTTGGCGATTCGTGTTGAGGATGGTCCCTTTGTTCCGCTCGAACTCCTCCAGGACAAGCGGCGGCAGCATGACCGCAATCTTTCCCTCTCCCATTAGGGCATCCAGCGCCCGAAGGAAAGTGTGCTGGTGGTGGTCTTTGGCCAAGTCGATCCAGACGCAGGTATCAATCAGCAGCTTTAGCACGAATCACCCCCGAACCGTACCGGATGCTACACTGATCGGACCCACGGGAAGACTTGCTGGTTCGTGCGGAATCCCATGTTTTCTAGGCGAATGAGTTGCTGAGTTCAAATCCACAATTTGCTTGACACGGGACGCCGTGGTGGGCGAGCGAGATTTCGCCCGGTTGTGGCGGGACGCCGCCGCCGACCATGCCGGCGTCGAGAAGGTTGGAAGGGATAACGGGAGGATTTGACAGATGACTGAGTCTCCCGTTATCCCTCTGGCGTTGTCACCTAGATGGTAGGAAAATGGTCGATAACTCATGACTGGTGAGTTCCAGACGGTCTTGCCACTAGATTTCTTACTGAAATCAGAGTAGGGTAGGGCAAAGTGAAAGGCTAGACTCGGGGCCAGCGTGAGTATTGGGCATGGGGGGAAAGAAGACTGTACTGGTGCCAACATCAGTAGCGGGAACTGCGACTGCCCCACAACTGGTGTCCTTAGAGCAAGCGTCCACTAGACTGAGGTTTACCCCCCGATTGATTATCAAGTGCATAAGCTATCAGGCTAGAAAGAACGGTGGCAGTAAGCTGAAATGCACAGATCGGAATGGGGAGCCGTACTTTAGTGCGGTAGACTTAGACAATTACGATCAAGACCTAAAGAAACCGTGGGTAGATAATCCAAAAGATGCGCGACCGGACATCCCAGAATTCTTTAAGTTGTACCTGCAATGCGAAACTGGAATGAAGTGCGGCTTATGTGACTCCTCATATGCAGGAGAATACGCACACATAGAACCCCAGGGCAAACGCACCTAAATCGCCTGAAAAGGTAGTGCTTCGTCCCTCCACTCAGGTCTTGTTCAGCACCAGGTCGACGACCCAGCAGCCCAGAGCGTGTCCGCCGTCACCGCGGCAATGGTTCAACACTTCGGGGTCATCGCAGCCGGCCTCCTCCAGGGCATCTGCCAGCACCGGCAGGCGGTCGAACGCCCTGTCGGCGTAGATGCCATTGGCCAGGGCGACGACGGTGGACGTGAGCCAGGACGGGGGGATCACGGCGTGCCGGCGGTACGGAATCCCGAAGATGCAGTTCAGGACCTCGACCTGACCCTTCCGTCCGATGCTGCCCGCCGTCCACCGCATTGCCATCATCGCCCCGTAATCCGCTTGTGCCCACAACGCCAAGCTCACGGCGGCGGCCCCGGAGGCGTCGTTCGCTGCGTCCTGTCCATCCGGCCAGCCACGCTCCGTGACGGCGGCCGCCGCCCCCTCAATCTCCATCGCCTCGGCCGACGAGATCAGCTTGTCGGCGTACCGCTCGGCGGCCTCCACTGCCGCTCGGCTCCGCTCGTCCGCCAGGAGCGGCCACACCCGCCGGCAGAAGGCAGCGGCGGCGAGCCGCCACTTACGGCCGCTAACGCCATTCCTCGGCAGCGCCTGGAGGACGGCCTCCGGATCGAGGGTGGCCAGCCATTCTTCTTTGGTCATCGTGCGGCGTCCGATTCACCGGCCCCAGCCGAGGGCGAGAGAGTCAACTTCAGTGTGGCCGCCAGCAACCTCCGGGGCAAGCCAGGGCATGGGCCTGGTAGTCACCCTCACCGGGGATGTGGGCGGCGTGGTCGTCAGGAGGTACACCCAGAGGCAGCTACGGAGGGCTGCCATGCCGACGAAGGACGTGTCGATCGCCCGGTACTTCACCGACCTGCCCGACCCTCGGATGGACCGGACGAAGAAGCACACCCTGGGCGACATCCTGGTGATCGCGCTGTGTGCGGTGGTGTGCGGGGCCGACTCATGGGAGGAGGTGGAGGCGTTCGGGGAAGCCAAGCGCGACTGGCTCGGGAAGTTCCTGACCCTGCCGAATGGCATCCCCAGCCACGACACGTTCGGCCGGGTGTTCGCCCGGCTCGACCCGAATCGGTTCGGCGAGTGCGTGGCCGGGTGGATGGCGGCGGTGTGTGAGGTGGCCAGGCTGAAGCACATCGCAATTGACGGCAAGGCGTGCCGGTCCGCCCCCCGGAACACGTTCAGCGGGTGCCTCCACCTCGTGAGCGCGTGGGCGGCCGAGAACCGGCTGATCCTCGGGCAAGCAGGCGTGGCCGACGGGTCGCACGAGATCGCCGCCATCCCCGAGCTGCTCCGCGTGCTCGACCTGAAGGGCGCGCTGGTGACGCTCGACGCGGCCGGCTGCCAGAAGGAGATCGCCAAGCAGATCCGCAAGAACGGTGGACACTACCTGCTGTCGGTGAAGGGGAACCAGCCGGCCCTCCACGACGCCGTGTTCGGGGTGTTCGACCGGGCGTGCGAAACCGACTTCGCCGGGGTGAAGCACGACGGGCACGAAGCGGTCGAGGATGGCCATGGGCGGCACGAGGAGCGGTACGTCACCGCCATCTACGACCCGCCAGGGCTACCACCCGAGTGGCCGGATGTGGCAGCGGTGGTGCTCGTCGGTCGGGAGCGCGAGGTGAAGGGGAAACGTACCGACACCGCCCATTACTACATCACGAGCTTGAAGGGGACTGCGGCCGAGCTGGGGCGATTGATCCGCCGGCACTGGGCGGTGGAGAACGAGTTGCACTGGTGCCTGGACGTGGCGTTCAGAGAGGACGCGAACAAGACGGCGGCCGGGCACGCCGGAACCAACCTCGGGTTGGTGCGACGGGTGGCGGCCTCGCTCCTCAAGCAAGACCCGGGCAAAGGCAGCATCAAAGGGAAGCGGTTCAAAGCCGCCCTTGATGAGGGCTACCTGTTGCAGGTCTTACAGGGATTCCTTGAGGATTAGATGCGTTCGCCCTGCATAGAACCCTGGGAGAAATGCCTACACCATCACCCACTCAATCTTATCAACCTGTGTACTAAATGCCATACAGGTTTTGACATCGAACGGCGTATCTCGACACTAGAAGTGCAAGCGGCTAAAGAACGGCTTCTTGAGAGACTGCTAATGAGCCGGAATAGCCAAGCGGATGTACGCGACCCAACATCACTTGCTTCTATATGCAAAGCTATAGTCAAACTGTTGGAAGAGAACCGGGTGATCTTCGAAAACTTCGGTCCTGAATCGCCACTTGCTGAAACTTCTTTCGAGTTTGGGGCTGATAGGGTTTGGAAGCAGCGACGCAAAGATACGATCTTGCCAAACAACAAAAAGATTGTCATTATTCTCAATAGCCATAGGCACTTGTACGACTCCGACGAATCGTTCAGGTTACTAGTCGAAACGTATATTGCTCACGAAATGTCTTATGAATCGTTCGTTATGTCCCCTAGCAAATCGCACGACAACTTCCGATTCCCAAAAGCGTTTGCCGAACGGGTGTATAAAGAGGCAGCTTAACAATGTCACACGACGTAAACCCTGGCGGCATACGATTCTTTGAATCAGCAATGAACAAGCATGGCGCAGTGACGGAGTGTGTGGAAGTGAGCAGTCAATTCTACCGCATAGAGCGTAAGAAGGGCGGAACGCTATACGTCTACCTCACTGGGATGTATGTGGTTGGCTCGATGGATTACTACGAGATCCACCGAGACTATCCTTTGCTAACAACTATTGTGCTTGCGGGTCAGTGGCAGAACATTGCACCCGACGCAAAGGATGAAGCTGCTAAAAGGCAAGTCGGGGTGTTCAAAGTCAAAGGCTTTATGGGGTGCTTGAACCGACGCGATCACTGGAAGTTCGACGGACCATCTACTATCGACTAGAGGCCAAAAAAAATGGACTCCACAAATCTCTTCAATGTGGCATCTGGCTTACTGGCGAAGAATCCCCCACCGATGGCCGTTGAGGCTTGGGGCTTTGGTGGCTATGCGGAGAATCCCGATTCGGCTTCGGATGTAGACATCCTACTAATTTTCCGCGACGGAGCATTGCATAAGCGAGAGGAAATCTGGGAGCATTGCGCTGCCTTGAAAGTAACCTTTGAATCTTTGACCGGCAAGGAGTTAGACATTTCACGCCTAACGGCTAAAGAGGCTGCTGATACTGGCTTCATAGCTATAACTAATGCTATTCACATCTGGTCGCACTCTTAGTTAGTTCCACCTACTCCACTTCTCATTAGGCTTGGCCGCAAGTCCGACGATTCTGGAATCAAGAAGCCGGTACAGTTCCTTCGCGTCGTCCTTGAGGTGCTTGAGAGGAATGGCGAGCGTCAGCGTTGCGATAAGTTCCCCGAGTTCGCCCCTCGCACACAGCCAGTCCGATTGCGTGTGACCTTTCAGCTTGGAACACCCTTGTGCGAAATTCAAAAGAACGCCACTTGAAGAACGTGCGGCCTGATCCCACAAGTTGCTCCAGCGGGGGCTTTCATGGGCGACGCCGTGCAGGTCTTGGACGGCTTGGGCCAGTGCTAGGCTTCGCTGGTAAACCTCATCGGCTTCTAGCTGGTCGGCTGTCGTGCGAAGGATGGCGTCGGTGACGGTGTGGGGGTCGAAATTAGTCATGCGGTAGATATGCACCTACCGATAACTTTCACCCGAAATTCGTCAACGCCTTTTGAAGCCGTTCGACTACTTCGCCTGCCGCCCTCGGGTCGTGAGGCTTTGGGTGCTTCGCCTTCTTCTCGTTCGCAAGTGCGACGTTAGCAGCCTTCCGCCGCGCCGTGATTTCCTTAACGGTGTCGGCGATGATCGGATGGTCAGCCCGCCATCGGTCGAGGTAATCACTGACGCCGTCGCCGAAGCGTAGGCAGTAATGGTGTAACTCGTAGGCTTGGGCGAGTTGCTCCAGCGTTGCACCGATCTCGTCCACGTCGAGGAAGTGTTCTTGCCGCTGGACGAACTCCAACAGCTTGCGGCGGAACTTCTCGCTCTTCGTCTCGGGTCGCGTCCGTTGCTTCCGACGCTGACGGTAGGCACGCTGGCGGTCGGCGTTCGTCTGGTGCTTCTTCTTCTGCGGCATGGTCACTCCTTACGAATCGTAACATTACATTATAACGTTACGGTTCATGACCGTTACAGTTGAATCGGGGCGGGGGGCAAGTCGAACGCCGTCGCTCACTCGCCGCATGGCTTGTAGGGCTGCGCCACCTACTGCCGCTGCCGCGAAGATGTGGTTCCATGTTCCACTCTGGCGGAAGGTGGTGTTCGGGTCGCGGGGGAGTTGTGGCCCACTTCTGCCCGACCCGCATGGGACCGTATTGCCGCTTCGCGGGGGTCGTGTCCACTTCTGGCGGGTTCGTACAGGACATGTCCGCCCGGAGCGAAGCGGAGGGGACCAGAGGTAGCTTGCGAAGGTTCGTTCCGCAGGGGGTCGGGAGCGAAGCGGACGCCCCCGGAGGAAGTAACTCCCTCTATAACCATCCTCCGTAAATACCTCCTCTATAACTCACCTCTATAAATGTGCCATCTACGCTTCTTCGCATGTCAAGTTCTCGTCTCTGGCGTGTCAGTTTCACTTCACGAAAAAAGTCACGATTGCATCACATTCGTCATTATTTCGTCATGGGTCCAGACTACCATAAGGGTGCCATACGCACGGGTATTGAGCGCGATTGGCTTTACAACTGGTCCAGACTTAAAGAGCTAAAATGATCTCGGCATACATTCTGAACATGACAGGGAAGAAGGGGGCGAAACCCGTGCTTAGCATCCGGCAGCGTCTCATTTACGGTCGCTTGGCTCCGCTCCGTCGCCCGGTACCGGCGAAACGGCTGTCGGACATGCTCGGCGGTCTCATCAACCGACAGACGATTTCAATCCATCTTGAAAAGCTGGCAACGCTCGGGCTGGTCCAGAAGCACGCGAACGGGTGGGTCGCAGTGGAACCGCCGGAAGATTTGCGGAAGGCATTTTCACTTCTCAAGAACCCGCCAGAAGGTCGCGGCTGGCACTCCCTGTACGCCAGTTGGAAGCTGCCGTTGCCCGCGAAGATGCCGTTCCCCGGTCACCGGAATGCGGTAGAACTTTATGCGGCGTACTGGAAGATTCGCGGTGCCGAGTATCACGGAACGCCCTGGAACAATGTTTGGCTGGGGCTGATGCTGGGAGTCACCCGGCAGGCAGTGTCACACATCCTGATGGCCTTGAGAGACGAAGGGCTTTTGACCGCCGATTACCGCTGCCAGAAGCACAACTTCGAGTTGCAGACGGAAGAGGTGGTGAAGGAAAAGAAGAAGTCGCTGACGGGCGGGAAGGGGTGCGCACTCGACATCCGGGTGAACAGCTTGGCGAAGGCGGAAGACATTCACGCCGTCATCGACCAGTTGACCGCTGGTAACTACATGCTCCGCAGCCAGATTTATGACATTGTCGGGGAAGCGTTGAAGGAACACAAGAAGAACGAAAAGCCGGGTGACGGGTCGGCCCTGGTGCTGAACTGGCTGAACGCCCGTCTGAGAACCCGCCACGGCATCGAGGACGGCGCACAACAGAAGCTGGCCGAATCCGTCGCCGTGTCCGTCGCCCAGGACGAAGCCCGCGTCCGCGTCGAACAAGAGATTGCCGAGAAACGCAAGACGCGGAAGTCTGCCGCCGAACAGGTCGCGGCGTTCGCACTGCCCGGAGAGAATCTGAGGCCGTCGAACCTCAGGTCGCTGCGCACGGTCGGGGAACTAGAAGCTGCACTCCCGAAGCTGCGGCCCGGAATGACCACAGCGGAAATCATGGAAATCACCCGCCCGTCGAAGACGCCGGAACCCGTTACGGTCGCGGTGCCGTGCTTCCGGGGGAACGCTCTCCGTGATCCTGAACCAGTCATCATGCCCACGGCAGAGGATGACGCCCGATTCGATTTCTCGGGTGGCACGTCGTTCCGCGAGGAAGAGGACGACATCGAGAGTCTTCCTGACAGCTTCTTCGCGGCAGCTTGAGGGACAAAACAGCCTCTATACAGGTAATCCAAAAATCACCAAATTCGTACCGCGCTAGTGATTATTTCCGTTGCCTCATAGTTCAGAGGGGCTTATCGTCATCGTTGCCGGATAGATGAACCGTACATTCACGGGGACAAGAAATGAAAACCGCCGAAGGAACAGTTCGGAACTTGGCGAAGAAGTCGCAACCTGAACGATGGGAAATCTGCGTTTACCGCGAGCAAATGGAGCGGCTGCCGTTCCAAGATGGACAGCCGGTAGACATTACACTTCGTCTCGGTGACGACGAATACAAAGGGCTACTTCGTTCTACGGAGCGAATGAGGAAACAGTATAAGCGAATATGGATTTCGGAAGCTATCCACACCATGAGCGGCGAGCCGTGCAGACTCATAGACGTATTGCGCCCTCACGGCTACTCCAATAAGGGGAAGGTCACGATAACGATCCTTGATGATGGCACGTTTGTTCTCAATCGCCTGTAGACACTAGAATGCCATCATGAGCGATGTGAGCCTGAAAGCCGAACAAGACATGACCGTTGAAGTGGAAATAAGCCCCCCGTCAATCACTTCAACGGACGTGTCTTCGGCCCCGTCAACTGACGATCCTTCTTCCCACACCCACACGGCTTCTTTTCGCCTACAGTGGCCTTCTCTGGCGTCTTCTGATCCTCGGTAGGCGAAGACATCCCCACGGCTGCCGGCGGCGTTTTGGGGGCTGCCTGTGCAATCCTGGCCGATCCTGCCGCAATCCGCATCAACGCCAGACGCTTCGCATGGTCCGTGATGCCCGAGAAATGCAGGAACTGGCCCTGCGGGAACAACTTCATCGCTTTGTCGTTCCAGTGTTGCCAGTGGATTCGGCGGGTCATTGGCCAGATTGGAAAGCCAAGTTGGTGCAACCGCATGGAAATGTGGACCTGTTCGGCGCAGTGCGTCAATTGAAACGGTCGCGTCATCGGCTTGAACGCTTCCCGGTGCTGGCGAGAGGCTACCCAAAAGCCCGTGTTAAACATGCCCCGAGGGATGATCTGGCCGTAACCCTGACTCCGACACAGCCATTCAAACTCCTGCCAAATCCAGGCATAAGCCAGCCCCATGAACGGCGTCTCGTCATGAACTGCCACCTGATCGGCAGGAATCAGGTCGAACAAGTTCGGGGCGGTCGCTCTGATGACGATGTCACTGTCAACGTAGACGATGCGTTCGTAGTGGTCGAAGAACAACTCGCTGCGGAACTTATCCCAGAAGACGAAGGCGGGGTTCGTCGGATCGCCGGTGATCTCATGGTAATCGGCACCCACCTTTGCGGCGTAAGCCTGAATCGAAGGTCGGCTGATCTCCAGAAGTTCTCGGCCACGGTCGCCAGTCCCGAGGGTCACGACCGCGAACCTGCTCTTCGGCGTGATCGCGGGCAGGGGCGGAAGCGCAACGGGTTCAATCCACTGGTCGGGCTGCTGTAGCCGGTGGACGTAGCCTGTCTTCGATTGGTCCTCAGTGGCTAAAATCATCATACCTCGGTGATTGTGAGCGTCGTTTCGCCGCACGCCCCGCACGTCGCCCCGCCGGTCGAATAGGTGACGGTCAGACTGAACGGTGAAAAACTGTCAGGCGTGTACGTCCCCGGTGGCGGGCCGCAGTAGTCCCCATAGGCCACCAGTTCGACCGTCCCTGCCTCATCGTTCACGATCATTCGCACGCCGTACCCTCGGTTGTCGTTAGCACATTCTGCGATGTCCCCGCCCCCGTAGCTGCCGTAGTAGTTGCAGGACGCCATCGGGTCGGGCGTGAGTTCGTGCCATCCCGCCGCGAATGCGTTGCAAATGCCGCACAACGGTCCTTCGGTCTTGAACTGAAGACTTGCGCCGAACGTGCAACCGCCGCTGCCGCCGCCATCCCCGCCGTTGCAGCACAGTTCGACGGACTCTGCGGGGCATTCGGTGAACTGGATTCCGTTGTTGGTTCCCTGCGCCAACGTGCCACAACCGATGCCATCCCAGTAGGATTCCCAATTACACTGCTCTAACGCTCCGTCGTAAAGTTGTACAAGCCAATACGCCTCGCACGAAGTCGGTGGGGTCATGTACAGGTAAAGGCCGTCGCCGAATGCAGCGATGTACCCGTCACCGCCGAAGCTCTCGAACGGGTAGGACGTGCCGTTGATGATGACGGAGAACTCGCAGTCGTGGCAGTCGGTCGGCGTCAGGTAGCATTGATCCGTACAGTCGAGTTGCGTAGCGAACGGCCCGACGCTGCCCTCTGGCTGAACCGCCGACAGGGTACAAGAACCCGCGTAGCACCAGTAGTATTCTTGTGGCGGCGGATCGCACGTTTCGCAACACGGGATGACGATGTCCTCGTCGTTGCTGCCGTCAGCGGTCAAGGTGCAACCGTCGAAGCTGAATGCCGTCGTTGTCACTTTCAGTGTCGGTGTCGGACAACCTGCCGTGAGGGTGATGGCGGTAACGGCACTGAAGACGCCAGACAGAGAGACGTTCACTTTGCCGTCGTCATCGATAGACACGCAGTTGCCGGGGTTGACTTCCAGCTTACACCCGGTGGTCGCAATCAGCCCCGGCCCTGCCAAGTCGCCAGCGTGAACGCCGATCTTTTCGCCGCCTTCAAGAGTGATGCCGCATCCGGTGTCGAGGTATGCTTGACATTCTGACTCGTTCCACGCGATGCCCGCCCCGAACAACGGCCCACCATCTACGACAATCGTGCCGGGGTCGCAGCCGGTCGGGTCGTCCTCGGCTTCTACAATCCGCAGCCCGCAGCACACTTCGACTTCCGACGCTGCCGACACGATCCAGATACTATCTCCCTCCAACGTGTCGCCCGAACGCTGCCCGATGTACCTGCGACCTTCCACCAGCGTATCGTCTTCGTTGCACGGAAGCACGACGACAGAGGCGAACGTTTCCCACACTTCGTTCACGGCGTCGTAATAGTTGACCGTACCTTCGTACTCGCCATCTTCAGCCAGCGTTACCGTGATCCAGCCTTCCTGACGGTTGCTACCACCAGACGCACCCGCACCACTGCCGCCGCTGGTATTCAGCAGGGCTTTGAGTTTGTCGGCGGTGCCTTGAGAGAGAACGTAAGACATCGGTCCTTATGGGGTCAGAATGGAGTTAAAAGCCCTCTGCTTGCAATCCTTGAACAAGAGGTAAACAAGAGCGTCCCCGAGAGGAAGTTTCCTGCCGCTGCCATCGAGGGGGACAGGGTCTGTGACGAAGTTGCCCTGACTGTCCTTGATCTTCTCGTTCGGCATCGTGGTCGAAATGTACTCATACGTTCCACAGTCCAGAACGCGAACATCCCAATCCGGGTCGCCAATCAAGAACGTCAAATCAATCTGGTAGTAATACAAATTCTGCTCAAAGACACTTTGGATTTCATACCCTGTGCATTTCAACGTGTTCGGCGCGAACCCCAGGAACGTGTCATTGTTCACCGCCCCTGTGTAATCAGCCTTCTTGCCCCACGGTGCGTAGGCAAGCCAAGTCGTGATTGTGATTCCGGGGATGTATCTTTTTCGCATGACCGGCGGGCTGAATGCTTGGCCGTTGCTGGCCCGCACTTTCTTGCTCGGCATGCTGTAATCTGTGGTGAGGGCTTCTTCGACTTCTACAGTCACGCTCTTCACCATCAGGGGGCGCAACGTGGGTTCTTGGGTGGCCGCTGGTGTGGGCTGCGTGCCGGCGTTCAGGTCGCTGGAACCTGTGCCGTTGTCGAAAGGCTTGCTGTCGTAGTTGGCGATGAACTTCCAGAAATTCAACTGGCCCTGTACGGGGTCGCTGCTCTGACTCTTGCATCTGGCCCAGAGGTCAACTTCGCTGCCGCCGCAGTTGTACTGGCTGTAGAGGCCGACGCTGTACGCAAGCCCCACAGCGTTAGCCACTGCCCTCGGCCCGTCGTTCACGTCGTCGGTTTCTACCAGCCATTCCCGGCGGTAAGACCTATAACCCTGCTCGTCAATCGACCCGACGCGGGGCATTTCTGTCATGTTGATGATCGCCATGACGGTATCTATGGCGGTCACTAGAATTCACTGTAGGTCATTAAAAGATGAGTTCCGCGAGGGCGAGAGATGACAAAAGAAGAATGGCTGGTCACCAGCGATGTTGCCACAATGCTGCAATCGCTTGATCCGCACAAGTACGATAGAAAGCTACGGCTTTTTGCTTGTGCCTGTTGTTACAGGATATGGAAGTTTCTTGACAGCGATGTCAGCCGCGAGCTTCTTGACGTTTCAGAACGTTTTGCCGATGGCAAGGTAGCTTATGAGTACTTGGAGAAGACAGTCGTGAGGCTCAACACCTCAGAAGGTGAACACCATCGGGCTATACAGGCAGTTAGGACTGGAGCGGCGGCGTTTCAGGCAAGCTACAAATCATCTGCATACAGTATACAATTATGTGCAAAGTATGCCGCTGATGCCGTGGGCCTTGCTGCCGATATTGGCCTGAACCAACAGTTCAAACGATGGTCGGCCCAACACACTGAAGAGCAATGCCAGAGATCCATCCTGACTGACATAATACCGTTCCCAGAGTACAACGTCGATCTCGATTCCTCTTGGTTCTCATCAACTGCCGTTGCTATTGCTCAGGGCATATACGACGACAAGTCATTCGACCGCTTGCCGATTCTTGCCGACGCTCTTCAAGACGCTGGGTGCGAGGACGAGAACATACTAAACCATCTTCGCAGTGATGGCTCGCACGTCCGTGGCTGTTGGGCTTTGGACCTTGTTCTTGGCAAGGAATGAATCATAGCACGTTCAAGATTGGCAGGTTCTTCACGCTGTCCATAATGGCACCCAAGAGTTGATTGGCTTGCTGCTGAACCTGTAGCTGACGCTTCTGAATGTCTTCTTGGCGTTGGCTGTCCATGTCGAACCGTGCCGCAATCGCTGCCGCTTCGGAACTGCCCTTGAGTGCCGCCCCGATTGGCTTCATCTCGGCTTGCCCGTTCTGCTCTACCTTGCCGGGGTTCTGTAGTTTTTTGATGCGGTTCTGTAGCTTTTCGTTGTTCAACATGCCGGCTTCAAACTTCGCAAAGAACTCGTCAACCTTCTGCTGATTCTGCGCGAAGGGCTTGTTCCACAAATCATTCCAGCCCTTATCGCGTACCTCTCTGCCGCCCGCCACAAGGTTATCATCACCGATTGCCTTGCCGATGATGACAGCCCCTTCACCCACAAACGCATCGGCGGCGTTGGAAGCCTTGTCCCACACGTCCATAAGTGCGGCAGTCGCCTTCGCTACAGCCTTGACAACACTGATGGCGATGTTCCCGAACCTGCTGAAGTTGTTGCCGCTGTTCCCGAGGGCTGCACTGATCCCGTTGCCGATCTGTTCAATGAACGGTGCCAGAGCGATAACGATCTCGTCGAACACACGCTGAATCTTTGCCTGTGCTTCGGTGAACGCTTCGGACGCCAATTGAGCCTTCGCAATCTGCTCACTGCTGACCTTGTATTGGTCTGCCATCTTGTGCAGTTCTTCGTTGCTCTTACCGAGTAAGCCGACCAAATTTTTTCCGGTATCCTCACCAAACGCCTTCAAAAGAAGGTCAACTTGTTCCGCCGGGTTCTTCACGTTCTGGATCGCCTCAAACAGCTTGTAGAACTGCTGCTCGGGGTTCAGTTTCACGAAGTCGGCGGCGTTGATCTTCAACTTGCTGAACATGTTGGCCGCGACTTCGGACGTGCCGGACAGTGCCTCACGCCCTCGGGAACTCAGAGTGATGAGTCCTTCCAGAAAGTCTTTGGTGTCGCTGCCTGCTGCCTTCGCTGCCCCTGCAATGCCCGTGAACTGTTCTGGCGTGAGTCCCAGGCTGGTCGCAATCGTCCCCTGCTTTGCGAGGTCGCCGATACGCTCGAAAGGGCTGGTCAGGCTCTCCGTCAGCTTGCTGGTAATGCTGGAAGCCACGCCAATCGTCGCCCCGGTCGCCAGTGACTTCAAGCCCCCACTGATGGCCCCGCCGATCCCCTTGAACGCCCCTTTCAGCCCGTCGCCGATCCTGCTGCGGACGCTTCCAGTCCAAGACGTGATTTCGCCCTTCGCCTTGCCCAAGCCTTGCGTCAGGGGTTGCGGGTCGGTGGCCAGAACTAGGGATGCGGTGCCGAGGGAATTACTCATGCCTTATCTATCCTTCCCGGCAGCCTTGTTCATGTCGCTGGCCCAAGCTGACAGAGCCGATGCCGCAGCTTCCCCGGTCAGTGGCTCTTCGCCTTCCCACTTGGGGACGAATCGCCCGAATGACGGCGGGTTCTTGCACTGCGTTGCGGCGGTGGTGTGGGCTTGGATCGCACAGCGAACGTCGTCGGCTACGAAGGTGAACGGCTCTAGCTGGTGATATGCCGAGTACCAGCCGACTTGATCCGCTGTGAGGTCGTCGGCCAGCGTGAAAACGGAAACGCCCTGCTCACGCGAGAGGCGGAACAGGGTCATGAGGTAAGGGTTGTCCCGAATCAGTTTTTTTTTGACTCAGTCTGCCCGAGGCCGTTCGCTTCAAAGCACAGGTTGCGGAGCTTCAAGGCGGTTTCGTAGTCCAGGGCTTCGGCGTCCTCGGTGGTGGCGAACATCCTCTGCCCCTGAGTGTCGAGGACGCCCAGAGAAATCATCATGAAGTTCGCCTTCCAGCCCATAGCCGGGTTGGATTGTTCAAGGTGCATGACGGAGAACATCTCTCCCGCCGTCAGTGGCCGAATCAAAACGGCGTGTCCGTCAACGTCATGGCGAACGGGTTCAGGCTTGCGGAATGGGTTAGCCAACTGTCACCGCCCCGCGACACGCTACCTTCCCATCGACAACGATGATCCCATTCACAGGGAACTCGGAGAACATTAGCTCCATGAGTCCGCCCTTCACGGTGTAGGTCTGGGGAACGCCACTGCCTGCGCCGTCCGGGTCCGGTCCTGTGACCTTCCATTTGATCTCGTTCGACCCGCTCTTAATCATGCCCTTGATCGCCATCAGGCCGGTAAAGACGGTGGCCGCGAAGTTGAACTTGAAGGCGATTTCGCCGGGGTCGGACAGACCGATAAGGAAGTCTTTCGTGTTGTCGGTGATCCCGAGGTGTACGTTTTCGATCTTGTCGTGCGTACCCATCGTGATGCTGATCGAGGTACATTCGGGGATGGTGGTGAACGTGCTGCCGCCGTCAGTGCTGTAGCCGAGTGTCGATCCGATACCAAGAATGGCCATTTATACTCCGTGGGTAGTGTCGGAGTATCTAGCCGGTCAGGGCTTCGTTTTTGGCGTTAGCATCTGGGATAGCTGGTCCTTCAGCTTCGATGTCAGCAGGGAAGTGAACTCGCCGGCGGAACGGGTGTACGATTTCTCCAAGTAGTGCTTCGCCTTGATGCCGCGTTTGCTGCCCCATTGAAGGATTGAAGCGTATGCCGCCGGCCTGATGTAGTTCTTCTTGGGCTTGCCCTTCACCTTCTTGAGAAGCGACTTGAAGCCTTTGGAACGCACGATCCGCTTGCGTAGTGATTGGGCTTTCTTGGCCGCAGCCTTTTTCGCCCGTTTCGCACGCTTCTTTCCAATCTTGACCGCCCGTGCGAGGAATCGACCGGCCCGCGTCTTCCTTCTCTTCGCCCTGGTAGCCGGCTTGCTGGTGATCTTGGCTGCCTTCGGCTTCGGCTTGGCCTTCTTCTTCTTGGGCGGCTTGCGGACCTTCTTGACGCTGGAACTCGGCCCGACCACTGCCGCCCAGACGCCGTTCTTGAATTGGGTCTTGATCCGCATTGCCTTCTTCAAGAACCCGGTCTTCTGCGGCGTGACGCCCACAACGGCAGACTTAACCGGGACTGCGGCGGCGTTCAGACTGATCCTGATGGCCTTGTTCAACGCCGATCCGCGAACGTAGTCGAGGTTCCGCAAGTCGAGGTCGATACCGTTGCTGACTGCCATCAAACCTCAAGTGCCTCAAAGGTGTGGGCGGCGCAAATGGTTTCGTCGTCGCCGTACACAACCGTGTCGAGAATCCATGTCTCATCCCATTCGGGTCTGTAAAGCCTGTCCAACGCACTAACGCCCGGATAGTTGCGGATGCGGATGGTGCCGTTCTCGCCAGTCTGCGGGGTGCCGTAGTCGTCCTGCCGCCGGCCCGTCTCGGGTTCAACAGAACACCACAGGAACCCGCCGTCAGGAAAGGATTCAACGTCCTGTCCGGTCGCGTCCTTGCCGATGGTCCTCGTTTGCCACACGCAACGGTCGCTGTAGTCGCCTGCCTTATTCATCACTTCCCCCCTACGCCAAGTGATCCCCGCAGTTGTCTGGTAACGAACTCGAACCCGAGGGGCAGTTCCGTCAGAAACGTGTCGGTGTACGCCTCTCTGTTGCTGTAGTAGTGGCTTGCCAACAGCTTCACCACAGTCAAGAACTTCGCCGGACAGGTCGTCACGTCGCCCGCCGTGAATTCGACGGTGATCTTGTCCATGTCGCCCTCCGGTTTTGCATGCCGTAGCTGTACCCTGCCGCTGCTCAACTGAACGTAAGCATCACTCATGTCGATCTCGTTAGAGTCTGAGTCGCGGTAGGTTATCCCCGTCAAGCTGGTGATCGGGCGGCGGGGGACGCAGAAGACGCCGTCAGTAGGCCATTCCGTGAGCGTCAGCGTGAAGCCGGTGGCGGTCGGGACGTAGCCGGTTGCCTCGGATAGCAGTTCGGTCGCCGTCTCCAGCCATTCCGTCAACAGCTCGTCTTCCGCCGTGCTGGTCAGGTTCATCCGCAAGAAAGTCTTGAGGCTGTCGAGGCTGACAGGGCTGAGGCCGGGTGTAGTGATGTCGATGTTCATGGTGGTATGTAGTGGTCAGAAACGAAAAGAACCCCACGCCCGAAGACATGAGGTTCTTTTGAGTCTTCGTGACTCGCCGTCTTGGATTACGAAGCCGGTGCCGCGACGTACTTGACGGCGTTCGGGTTGATGAGTCGGCCATCGTACCGGGCGAACGCAAGGAAGCACACCATGCCGTCGCGGGCGCGAACCTCGGACAGCTTCAGGAACTGAATGTCGAGGACGTTCCGCAGCCAATACTTGCTGTAGTCGCCGTAGGCCACCAGCTTCGCGTTCACGCCACTGGAAGGCATGTCGTTGTTGATTATGATCGGCTCGCCGTCCAGGGTGCCGGGGCCGCTCTGGAACGGGTCCGCGAAGTAGCGGTTCTGGCCGTCCTTGCTCTTGCGAACCTGCGCCAAGAACTTGTCGTGCATCATGAAGCCCTTCGTTGCGGAAGGTGCGTCACGGTACGCCTTGTCAACGCTGTACTTCAAGTCCAGCAAGTTGTCGATGCTGACGGTCGGTGCCGCACCCGTACCCGTGGTCACTACGCCCGATGCCGTCGCGTCCAAGAGGATGCCCCTCGGCTTGGAAGAACCGTCGCCCACCGTCACGGCGTTGTTCAGTGCGCGGCCCATGCGTTCGGCCAGCAAGAGCGGCAACAGTTGGTCCAACGCCGTCTGGCTATCTTGAATCAATTCGATTGAGACGGGGATTTCGTCAGAACTTAGTTTCCAAGCCCCGAGGCTGACGCTGGACACGGTCGGGTCGGTGCTGGTGACGGTCGTGCCTTCCGACAGCCAACGGCCCGTGTTGTTCGTGTCGTCGAAGACGGGAATCGGAAGCGGAACGCCCGTTTCGGTGCCGATCTGCGTGACGACGTTGACCACAGCCCCGTAATACTTCAGATACCGTTCGTATGCGTCGGTGAATTCCTTCCACTGCACAAGCTGCTGGCCGGTCGTGGACGCGGTCGAAAGCATGCGGACGCTGGCCCGGCTGCTGTTCAGATTGACGCCACAGCGGGCCGCGTTGTCCAGGGCTTCCGGGGTCGCACGATAGGTGTCGGTGCCGGTCAACATCCAAGAGCGGATGGCGTTGCCCAGGTCGGGCTTCTCTTCCGGGGTGCGAATGGTAGTCGGGCTGGTCTTGCGGTAGGCAACCTTGAGTTCCGCTTCGGCCTGCTCCAGCTTGCTCGTTTTTTCGAGCGTGTTCAGCCGTTCCCCGAACTTGTCGAAGTCGGCGTACATGCCTTCGACTTGCTTCGATTCGTCGCCGTTCAGGTCGCGGCCTTCGCCCTTCGCGGTCTGAATGATCGACTTCGCGTCGTGCAGAAGCTTGGCGCGAGATTCCTTGAGTTGAGTCAGGTCGTTCAATGGTCCTCCAAATGGATGCTGATAGTATCTATGTGTCGCATTAGTTTTTTCTGAGCCGGTAGTTGAGTTCGGCCCAGACGGCGTTCATGTTCGTCATCGCCGGCGGCTCGGTGTGCGACCGTACTTCGACGTAAGCTTGCGGGTAGGCACCCCGAACCACCAACGCGACGTGATGCAAGGTCAGGTCGTGCAGGGTGCGATAAGACTGGCCGTCCCGCTGCTCCCAAGAGTCTTTCTCGTTGTTAAAGCGAAACGACATGCCAGAGATGTCACCTCGGGCAACGCTCTCCTTGATGTCGTTGGCCCATGACGGCAAGTCGAGGCTGAACCGCAAGCCGGTGCTGTCGCTGGTCAGCTTCAGGGTGCCACTGCCGACGCGGCCAAGAGGCGGACGCTGGTCCTCGTCGTGAGTCCAGTGGGCCGTAACGTCAGGGAACGCACGAAGGGTTCGCTCAAAAGCCCCCGGTGCGATAGTTTCAACGAACTTTCTGCCCCGTTCGCTGAGGACGTGCGAAGGCTGGTTGTAGAGTGCGGCGTAGCCCTCAAGCCGGTTGCCGTCGCCGGTGATCTGCGTCTTGATGCTTCTAGTAGGCCGTCACGCTTTGATTGACGGATAAAGTGAGCGGAGTTTGACCCGTGCGTCGGGCGTGGTGAACCGCCAGTTCACTCCGACCATCTGCTCGTTCCGCTCCTCCTCCCAGGCGGCCACCTCCTTGCGGAGCCGGGCCATCGTCCCGATCCGGCGGTCCAGGCATTGCTTCGACAGGGCGGCGAACTCGATCTCGGCCATGTTCAGCCACGACCCATGCTTGGGCGTGTAGTGCCACTCCAGCCGCTCGGCGATCCGCCGCGCCCGGACCGGGTCGAACGCCTCGTACAGGCAGGCGGTCGAGTGGGTGTTCAGATTGTCGGTGACCAGCACCAGGCGATC
The DNA here is from genome assembly GCF_008254045.1 of Limnoglobus roseus. GTDB lineage: Bacteria > Planctomycetota > Planctomycetia > Gemmatales > Gemmataceae > Limnoglobus > Limnoglobus roseus. The sequence continues at coordinate 919,950 of NZ_CP042425.1, forward strand.
GGCATCCGGGTACAGGTCCTCGGCCAGCCACCGGAGCACCTCGGCGAAGTCCTTGGCCGTCCGCCGCTCGGTCGGCATGACGTACCGCCAGCCGAGCAGCGGCTGGAACAGCATGAACAGGTTGGCCACGCCCTCCCGCTTGTACTCGTAGTCGTACCGGGCCGGTAAGCCGGGCCGGGGCGGGAGCGGCACCCGGGTCTCGCTCACCAACTGCTTCGGCTGCTCGTCGATGCAGATGAGCGGGCGATCCTCGTCGTACGGGCGGTGGTACACGTCGAGTACGTCCTCCATCCGCGCCACGAACTCGCCCGACGGCCCGCCCGGCAGGCACCACTGCTCCCGCAGGTGCGGCTTCAGCTCATTTTTTTCAGCGTCCGCCGGACCGTTTCATACGACACGGCGGTCACCACCTCCAACTCGACCAGCTTGTCGGCGAGCATCCGCAGGGTCCACGCCTTGCGGCCGTCCGGTGTTGCCGAACACGCCAGTGCGACCAGCCGCGCTTCGGCGGCCCCGTCGAGGACCGGCGGTCGGGGCGGGGCAGTCCGGGCCCGGGTGGCGAGAGCGGCGTCGATGCCCTCGGTGACGAACCGCTCCCGAATCCGTTCGACCGTTCGGTGCCCGCACCCGAGGGCCTCGGCCACCCGCCGGTCCTCCCACCCTGGCCCGCCTTCCGTCTGGTCTGTCAAAAGCAGGATGCGGGCCCGTGTGACGGTCCGGGCGGACCGCTTTCCGGCCCGAGTCAGCGCGTCCAGACGCCCGCGCTCCTCGCCGGTGAGGGTCACGACGTATCGCTTGCATGGCATGGCGGGCATCCTACCGGGGAGCAAGGGCGCGGGGCGGGGCCGGTTCATTTCACGCCGATTACCGACCCGCGGCAAGGACGAAGGCGTTCATCCAGTTGAGGTCGGTCAGCTTCGGCCACGAGGGGGTGGCCGCGAAGGTGTCGTCAATGGAACGGCTGGGCTCGTCAGTGGACTGGAACCAGACCGCCCCTGTGGTCGCGTCCGTGGCGGCGAGCGCGTACCCTGGGTGCCCGGCCACGGACAGGCAGTAGAACGCCCCCACCCGGCCGACGACGAATTGCCTCGTACTCCCGACCCAAGGCTTATTCCCGAGGTACGAGCGGCCCAGCACCTCCCGGCCGTCCATGGCGATCCGAAGGTCCAGCATCATGCCGTAGTCCTTCGCGTCGACGTATTCGATGACCTCGCACTCGCACCGCCCGTCATCGGACCGAGCAACTTGGTACGTGGTCGGGCCCGAACGAGCCCCGCAGCCGGGCGTAGGGAGGACGATCGCGATCGCCGCGGCGATCGCGGCCATGGCCCTCGCTGCACTCGCCATTTATGCTCTCGTGGTCAAAGGGGGTACGGCATCCCTGATGCGGGTATCAGCTTATCGCGCCCACCTCCACGACGGCTACTTACCCTTCCGCCGAACAAAGCGTGACAAGCCACTAGGTCTCTGAATTACCTGCCGATAGCGGCCTGCCGAGTTATTACTCGCCAGAGAGTATAGAGACTCTTATTACACAGTGAGCGGGCAATCCCCTGCACCTGCGAGGGGCAGGTTTCTGCACTCGATCGATAATGACCTATGACCAAGCCGAGGCCGCGAGCACGCTACTCGTTCGAGGTCGGTCGTCACTATGTCGGCAGGGTCTCAGACGCCGATACCAAGTGGTGGCCCGGCTATGGGCGGACAGTGTGTGCGGTAAGAATTAGACTCGCGGTACCGATCGTACTCGATGTGAACGGTATTCCCCGGCCTTGCCGAGACCCGGAGGCAGAAGTTTGGCTGTTCCCGGAGGAAGAAGAGGATGACGAAGCGTTCGTAACCCTAACGAATCTCACTCTCGTCGATGGGGTATATGTGCTACCCACTAATCCGGTGTTCCTGTGCCTCAGATTCGGCAACCCACAGCCGGGATGCGGTTATCAGCCGGTGGAATCGGCCGAGTGCTACCGCGGTCATCTTGACCCCATACTACAACCGCCCCCCAGTCAGACTTCCGGACTGACTTTCGGCCCGGGCGAGAGTGTGAAGTTCAGGAATAGGAAGGTACGTGGATTGACCCCGCACGAAGTCGAAATTTTGAAGCGGCTGGATCAGTCTTTCACTGCACCGGTGACGGCCGAGGACCTGAAGCGGGCGGTGGTTCTGTGGTCCGATAACGAGTTGGACCACGCTTTCTACCGAGTGATCGTGACCGGCATGAACAAGCTCGGAAAAAGTCTTCCCAAACCTCTCCAAATCTTCAAATCGCCTACCGGTTGGACACTCCGGGTCGCTGACCGTCGCTGACCCGACTTGTACTGACACTTACCCGGTATGCCGCCATCATCACTCAAGTCCTTGCCCCGGTCGCGTTGGCCGGTTGGCGGGTGACGGCCTTTCATGCCTTTTGGGCAGAAATGAGAGTTGATATGGCTACGCAGTTGATTGAACCGGACGACATCAAGGTCGGGGCCGTCGGCTCCCTCGCGGTGCCGGTCGAGGACGTGGGCGGCGAGTTCAACGACGGCGAGGACCTCGACACGGCCGAGGGCATCCCGACCGTCCGCCGCCCCGGCCGGCACGAGTGGTTCACCCTGTTCCTCGACCGGGAACTCCGCTGCCGGCTGCTGGCCGTGAAGAAGGCCGGCAGGACCTTCGAGAACGACTACTACCACGTGGCGACGGAGTTGCGCCGCACCATCCCGGGGGAAGTGAAGCCGTTCGTCGTGGTCCCGTACTACTCCTGGGACCTCAAGCGGGTGGACCTGTTCGTGACGCCGGCCTACGAGCCGGGGGTCAGCGGGTGGGGTGACAGCATGCTGGTGCTGCTGCGGAAGGGTACCGAGTGGCACGCCAAGCACCAGGTCAAGATCATGTCGAATAAGGATGCCGCCAAGTACGACATCCGGTTCGACGATATCCCCGGCACGCCGGTCTTTCCGGCCGAGCTGACGGGCGTGCTGTTGGGCACCGCGATTGGGCCGGACCGGTTTATCACCACGGCGGAAAACCCGGTGCTCCGGACGCTGCAGAAGGGCGCGGTACTCGTCTGATGCCCCCCACCATCGTCCTGGACACCGAATGGGGTTACCGGGACGGACGACGGGATTGTGAGACCGCCTGGGAGCCGGTGGTCCTGTGCGCCAGGGTGGCGGGGGGAGACGCCCACCACTTCTGGGGCGGGGACCTCCGGCTCCGCGCGTTCCTCGACGCCCACCCCGACCACACCTTCGTCGCCCATTCCGCCACGGCGGAGATCAAATACCTGCTCCGGCTTGGCATCCCTGTCCCCGCGAAGTGGTTCGACACCATGGTCGCCTTCCGGGTCACGCACAACCAACCCGGCCGATTGAACGCCAGCCTGGTGACCGCCCTGAATTCAACGGGCCTCTCCCACCTGGTGCCGCTGGACAAGGACGAACTGCGCGAGCGGATCGTGGAACTGAAATTCACCGACGCCGACCGCCCCCGCATCCGCGACTACTGCTTCGAGGACGTCGCCGGAACGGCGGCGCTGCACGCGAGGCTCGCCGGCCGGGTGGACCCGACCGCGATGACTGTATGGATGGAGTACGCGAAGGCGGTGGCACGGATGGAACTGCGGGGCTTGCCCATCGACACCCGGCTCCTGAAGGCCATCCTGGCCAACCGCGGGCACATCGCCGCGGCGTTGATCGCCGACCTGAACCGGACCTGCCCGGTGTACGACGGCGAGACGTTCAAGAAGAAGCGGTTCCTGGCGTGGGCGGCCCGCGAGGGCATTCGCTGGCCGGTCAAGCCGAGCAGGACCACCGGCCGGCTCTACCACCCGCTCGACGACGACACGCTGGAAGAAATGGAAAACCGGCACCCGCTCATCGCGGACGTGCGCCAGACCCGGAAGACGATCAAGTCCCTACAGAAGCACGGCATCAAGGTGGACGGGCGATCGGGGCGGCATCACTCCTCGACCATGCCCTTCCGGAGCATCACGGGCCGGAACCAGCCCCGGATGTTCCTTTTCGCCGGGCCGAAGTGGACCCGGCGGTTGGCCGTGCCCCCGTCCCCGGACCACGCGTTGGTCTACGTCGATTTCGTCAGCCAAGAAATCGGCGTCGCGGCGGCCCTGTCGTCCGACACCGCGATGCGGGCGATGTACGGGGAAGACGTCGGGCACGACCCCCACCTGGAGTTCGCCCGCATGTCGGGGGCGATCGTCACCGGAATGACCGAGCTTGAGGTGAAGGAAGTTCGAAAGATCTACAAGACCGTGAACCTGGCCGTCCTGTACAACCAGACCGCGGGCGGCATCGCGCAGCGGCTGGGCATCTCGGAGGAGGACGCGGCCCGCATCCTCGCCCTGCACAAGGACCAGTTCCACGTGTACCACCTCTGGTCCGAGCGGGTCGTGGCGGCGGCCTACCACCGCAAACACGCCGTCACCCCGTGCGGTTGGCGGGCGGACGTCCCGTTCGATTCGAAATGGCGAACGTGGAGCAACTTTCCGATCCAGGGCGGGAGCGCGGACGTGATGCGGCTGGTGACCATCGCACTGGACCGGCAGGGGGTCCAGGTGCTCGCCATCGTCCACGACGGCTGGCTGATGAGTTGTCGGAAGGACCAGATCGAACAACTGAGGGCGGCGGTGGAACACGCCCGCCGGTGGGCGTGCGAGAAGGTGCTGGGCGGGTTCCCGCTGCGGGTCGATTTCGCGGTGTTCGCGGAGCGGTTCGAGGAAGACGACGATAAGGTCCGGAGGACATGGGAGAAGATCGCGGCGAGTCTGCCCGGGGAGGTGCTTTGTGTCCCGGCGGAATGAGCCCTACGCCTTGATCACCTGGCCCGTGGTCGAGGTCATGGCACGGCTCCGGCTGCCCGGCTCGGCGTGGCAGGTCCTGTTCTTACTCGCAACCACGAGTTGCCGGTACGGCGGCCGCGACGTGCGGTTGTCGTTGCAGGAGATCGCCACCAAGACCGGGCTTCCGTCCCGGACGGTGAAGGCCGCGGTAGCGGACCTGCTGGCGCGGGGGCTCATCAGCCGACCCACCCGGTGCCGCCGGATCGCCGTCAGTCTGGTGCCGCGACCGGCGGCGTGTGTGGTGCCCGCCGAAGACTAGTCCGCCTCGCCGCAGGCGTCAGTCCGGACAGGCCGGGTCAAGCAGTTGGGGTCTGATTCGGGCGATCCGCAACCCGCGCGACTTACTCGCGAGCCGGAATGTGGACCGCTCGGTCCACGACCCATCCCGTACCGAAGACGCAACCCAGCCACACCCGCCAGGCGGGTCGAAGGCCCGCCGGCGGCCTCAAGGTCCTGTGCTGAGTCAGCAACTACGCCTCCTTGCCAACCGAGTTGCATCCGTCACGCGGTCTGACGAGTCCGGTGGCCGACCGCCGCCACCCAAGCCGACGCAGATTCACCAACCGCTCGGCCCTCGTCACAGTACCGGCGAGAGACGAACACAAATTCCAAGCCGGAGTGACAGCGATGCCCCGCAAGGCCCGACTCGTTGAGCCCAAAGTTCGCCGTCGGAAGACGGCCGCCGCCGATCCCCTCGTCGAGGCACCCACGCCGGTGGCCGCATTCACCGCTGAGGAGATGAAGTACGTGGAGAAGCACCCGGACCAGCGGTTCGTGGCGAGGTCGCTCACCCCGCCGGGGGTCGAGACCTGTTTCGGCCGCAAACGGACCATCACGATCCTGTGCGGCAAGTGCGACGCCCCGCGCGTGATCGCCACCTCCGACGCCCACCACTGCCGGTACTGCGTGGCCTGCAAATCCGAGGCGAAGAAGGCCGCCCGAAAGGCCAAGAACTCCGACGTCACGCCGGCGGGATGAAGACGTCCGAATCACGCGACACGCGACCTTCCCGATCCACTCCTCCGAGACCGTGAACATGCACGACGCGAAGTTGACCGAGAGCGAACTGGACCACTTCACCGGCGGCGACGAGATGTACCGGCATCAACTGGGCGGGTGCTACACCGAAGGCGTGCGGCACGTCGCGCGGCGGGCCGGGGCGTACTGGCTGCTCGACGCCGTGTTCTCCCACCAGTCCAACCCGCTCGCCGGCCAGGAGCCCTTCCAGGTGTGGACGCTGCTCGTCCTCCCCGCGAGAACCGCCGTCCTGGTGATGAGCGACGGCAACACCGAGCGGGCCATCCTGCGGCAAGAGATTGAGTACACGGACTTCCCCCTCGCGCAGATCAAGCTGTTTCTGGTGCAAGGGGTGCTCATGCTGCCGGGCGAATACTGACCGTCCGGCCGGTCACGTCCGTGTTCGCGACCCGTAGCGGGTCGCGGAAATCACAGTCCATCAAGAACCACAACTTCACCCCAACCCGGAACGAGTTACAGGAGAGAGCGATGAAGATGCAGAAGACCAGGCCGAACGGCACCCGCGGCTACGCCTACGTCCGCGTGTCGAAGGACTTTGTCGCCCAAGACACGAGGTCCCAGGAACAGGCGGTCGCCAAGTGGCTGGCCGACCGCTCCCTCAACGTCGTCGAAACGGTCCACGACGCTGGCTCGCGCGACCTCAGCCACAAGCGCCCCGGCTTCCAGCAGCTCATTCAACTCGTCCAGGCCGGGAAAGTGGACTGGATCGTCGTCGCCGAGCGCGACAGATGGGGTGTTTCCGACAACGAAGAATGGGGCTACTTCGTCACCATCCTCCGCCGTGCCAACTGCACGCTCTGGAGCGTCGCCGACGACAAGGACCTCACCAGCCGGGACGACCGGGTCGAGCCGTTCATGGCCGCGATCACCTCCGACCGCTCTCGATCCGAGCAGGAGGCCCGCTCCCAGCGCGAGCACCGCAGCAAGATGGCACTCGTCCAGCGGGGGGAGGTGTCAGGCGGCAAGGCCCCGTACGGCTACGACTACGTCTGCCGCCAGGGGCCGGACGGCCCCGTGCTGTGGCGGCTGGTCTACGAGCCGGGTCACTACCGCCGGGTCTGCCACTTCCCCGACGGCACCAGCCGGCGGTACGACGGCAAGGGGAACGTCCCGGCCCGGAGCAAGGGCGAGTTGTTGTTCTGCGAGCGGTCCACCGACCCCGCCATCACCGGGTGCGTGGAACGAATCTTCCGGTTGTTCGCCAACGGGTACAACTGCCACACCATCGCCGCCCGCCTCAACGACGAGAAGGTTCCCGCGCTCTACAAGGACCACTGGGTCGGGCCGACCATCATCCACATCCTCCGCAACCCGGTCTACGCCCTCGGCGTCCCGGTCTGGAACAAGGCGGCCCACGGCCGGTTCGTCGAGTTCGAGGGCGGCGAGTGGCGGCCGGTCCAGCGGTCCGGCGGCCGCGTCAAGGCCGGCCGGCGTCGGGCCACGACCGACCACGTCAGAGCAGCGGCGGCGAAGCCGGAGAACGCCATCGTCGACCCCGACACCTGGCAGGCCGTCCAGGCCCGCCTCCAGGCCCAAGAAGCCGCCCCCAAGGCCGAGCGCCGGCCGCGGAACCCCGACCTCTACCTGTCGGGCCTCGTCGTCTGCAGCGACTGCGGGGAGCGGATGGTCGGGTGGAGTCAGCAGAAGGGGTACAAGTGTTCTCGAAACATGCACTACAAAGGGGGTTGCCGGTGTAACACCACCCGGCACGGCACGCTTGAGGCCCTCGTCCTCCGCTACCTGGAGGAGACCGAGCAGGCGTTGGGCTTCCTGTACGAGACGCCCGACTACTGCCGCGCCGTGCTGGAACTGGAGGCCGAGGAGACGCCCCTCTCTGCGGAGTACACCCGCAGCCTCGGGGCGTTGTGGCGGCAGGCCCGCGACCGGAGGCTCACGCCGCCCGTCGCCGGTACACAAGACCAGCCCGTCTGGACCCTGCAAAAGCTCCAGGCGGCAGTCGGCACCGCGAGGCCGAAGGCCGAACGGGACCTCGACGCGAAGGTCCGGGCCAAGGAGGCCGAGAAGGCCAGTCTGACGCTCGCCTTGCGGCACGTCCGGGACGAGGAGTCGGCGGCCGACCTGGCCCGGCAACTGGACGCCGCCAACGCGGACCTCCGCCGCCTCCGGGGGCAGGCCCGCCCCGCCGACGACCGGCTGGAGGCCCTCCGGCAGCAGATTCGGACATTGTTAAACCGCACCGAACAGGTGCGGCGGAACGTGGCCACCGCCCTCCCACTCCAGAAAGGCGAGTACATCCGCCGCGTCGTCCGGCAGATCCGGGTCATCCACGACGCCCGCCCCCTCGGCCGGCTGCGGTCCAGCCGCCTCGTCGGCGTCGAGATCATCCCCCGGCTGGGCGAAGGCCGCGCGTACCGGGACGGCAAGGACTTCGACGCCACGCCCCCGCCGCCGCCCGCCGTCGATTGGGACCACCGCCCGTACGGCACGCCGGCCCAGTGGCGGGAGTGCAAGACCGTCGTTGTCGGCACGGAGGCCGGCGGCTCAGACTTGAGCGACGAAGGCTGGCCGGTGCGAGGGAAATAATCAGCCGCCCGAGAGGGCGGGCGTAGCCGAGATTGGCGAGGGCACGCTCGATGCGGTGGACGCTCTCCCGCACGGCGAGTTCCGGCAGACCGACGAGGACGATCTTGCCGAATCCGGCCGCGAGATCGACTTCGACCTCGACCGGCAGGGCGTCGATGCCGACGAGCGCGAACGAGTGCAGCTTGGCGAGCATGACGGCGGCCGGGTACGCGGGGCAGTGGTGGAACTGTTGTACACGCCGGGCGTGGGGGCCGGCTACGGCTTCGGCTTGCCGAGTTGCTTCTCGTAGAGTTCTTTGAACGGGTTCGCTTTTGCCAGCGGCACGTCCTCGTTCACCAGGTATGGCGGGAGCGACGCCCACCACCCCTCGTACTCGGCGTCGAGTTTCTTCACCACGTCCGGGTGGGCAGTGGCGATGTCGGTCTTTTCGCCGTAGTCCGTCGTCACGTCGAACAGTTCCCACCGTTGCTTCGCCTTGCCGGTCGAAACCAGGTGCCACCGGGGCGTGCGGACGCTGCACCCGGTGTACTTGTGGTCGTCCACCTTCGCCCCCTTCGGCCACCGCCCGACGTGGGTGAACAGCGTCCGGTCGGCCCATTCAGCCTTCGGGTTCTGCAACAGCGGCACGAGGCTACGGCCCTCGACCTGAGTCACCACTGCGTCGGAGAGTTTCGCGCCGGCGAGTTCGGCGAGGGTCGGGAATAAGTCGATGTGAGCCGTGAGGCGGTCGCAGTCGGCCGGCGTGAGGGTGCCCGGCCACCGCCAGAACGCCGACGCCCGCGTGCCGCCGAGCCACGGCGTTACCTTTTGCCCGCGCATCCCGGCGTTGTACGTCGTCACGCCGGCGGTGCCGCCGTTGTCGCTCATGAAGATCACGAGCGTGTCTTTCTCCAAGTTCCACTCCTTGAGCTTGACGAGCAGGCGGCCGACATTGTCGTCGATGTTCGCGATCATGCCGTAGAACTTGGCCACGTTCGGTTGCTTCACCTTGTCCGCGTACCGGGCCGCGTCCGCCGCGGGGACGTTCAGCGGGGCGTGCGGCGCGTTCGTGGGGATGTAGCAGAAGAACGGTTTGCCCTTCCCCTTCACCGCTTCGATCCACGCAGTCGCCCGGTTGAAGAACACGTCGGTGCAGTAGCCGGAGGTTTTCTCGAAGGTGCCGTTGTGGAGGAAGGTCGGGTCGAAGTACGAGTTGCCGGGCACGTCGCCGCAACTGCCGGGGAAACTCTGACCGATGCCGCCGGCCCCGTGAATGACCATCTCGTCGAACCCGCGGTTGCTCGGCCAGTGGTCGGGCTCGTCACCGAGGTGCCACTTGCCGAAGATGCCGGTCGTGTACCCGGCCGCCTTCAGCACCTGCGCGAGCGTGGTCGCCTTCGGCGTCAGCCGTTCGCGTTCGTTGATGGTGTGCGTGACGCCGTTCTTGAACTCGTGCCGGCCGGTCAGGAGGGCCGACCGCGTGGGCGAGCAGGTGGGGCTGACGTGGAAGTCGGTGAACCGAACGCCCTCCGCGTGGAGGCGGTCGAGGTTCGGCGTCTTGAGGATCGGGTTGCCGTGGGCGGAAATGTCGCCGTACCCTTGATCGTCGGTCAGCACGAACACGATGTTCGGCTTCTTCCCAGCGAGCGGATCGGCGGCCGCGAGGGGGGCAAGAAGCAACGCCGCCGCGAGAACGGCGGTGAGGAAGCGGGTCATGGGTGTCCGTGTGCGGGAGGGGAGTGTAAGTTCACCGCATTCTCACCAAGGACCGCCGCGAGGGCAACGAAATCCCAGGTTATCGCGGCGGGCCGCGACGGAGGTTGCGAGCATCCGGCGTGCCGGCGAAGCCGCCGAGGATGTACGGGTACCGCCCCGGCGTGACGTGGTAGTGCCAGCCGCGGTCGGCGTCGGTCCGCATGTTGAAGGCGTCGAGCGGGTTGGCGGTGTCGTCCTTCGCCATGACACCCTTCGCCACGTAGGGGCCGTAGACCGCGAAGCCGTCGAGGGCGAAGCCGATGAGCGGCGAGTGGCCGTCACCTTCGTCCACGAACGGCGTCTTCACGCACACCGGGTACTTGTGGTAGTGGTAGCGGTTGTCCGGACTCGGGTGCCCGCAGCAGCGGTCCATCAGGTCGGTCGCGTCCTCACCGTCCATGTCGAACGGGTTGTAGAACGAGACGCCGTTGACCGCGAAGCCGATGACGCCCCCGGGTAACGCCCGGTTGGAGTTCGTCTTGTCCATCGTGACGGCCTTCGGGTTCCGCACCGGCTCCAACGGCAGGTAGTACGCGCGGTCGAGTTCCTGGATCGAGTTCGGGTTCCGGCTGCCGAAGCGGTCGGGGAACTTCGCCGTCGGGTGGTTCGGGATGTTCCGCGTGTGGACGACGAGTTCCTTGCCGTCCTTGAACTCCAGCACCACGTTATCGGGGACGAAGCGGTCCTCGGTGACTGCGTTCCCCTTGAGGTCCAGCATCCCCGGCCGTAGCCACGCGGTCATGTTCTCGGCGAACGGGTTCGAGAGGCGGCCGTCTTGGTAGTACAGCCTCTTCGCGTTCTTGGCGGTCACGACCAGCGTGGCCGGGCGGGCCTTCATCTCGGGTTCGGGGGCGTAGTACCAGCGGCCGCCGAGCGGGATGAGCGACGCGATGCTCGGGGCGGGGCCGTGGTCGGTCTTCACCACCTTCGGTGCGTCTTCGGGGGCGGGAATCGCGTCGAGCACGAACGCGGCCGCGTAGAACTCGGCGTTCCGGTCGGTCGTCGCCGAGCCGTGCTTGAACCCAACGCTGAGGTTCAGCGAGTCGATCTCCGCGAACGGTAGGCGGAAGTCGAGGGCGTAGGTCTTCCACACGGCCCCGCCGTTCTTGCGACGAACGCCGTTCTCGGCCAACTCCTTGCGGTCCCGTTCGACGAGCGGGTACAGGTCGCGCTTGACCCCGTCGAGCGGGTTCTTCCCCTTGTTGCCGAAGAAGTCCACGTGCATGAACAGGCCGTTCTTCTCGACGGCGAAGCCGGGCTCGGCGAGACCGCGGAAGGTGAAGCGGTACCACTTGCCGGCTCCCGTGGGGAAGCCCGTGACGCTTTGCCCGGCCGACCCGGATCGCGTGCCGTCTTTGTTGAGGTCCGTGCCGGAGTAGAGGGCGAAGCCGTACTCGGTGTACTCGCCCGTGCTGGTGCAGTTCACCCACTCCACGTCGCCCTGCATCGTGTAGTGCATCGGAATCTTGGGGTCTGGGCTGCGGTCGTAGATGCGCGGGTTCTTGACCCAGCCGGCCGGCGGTTCCTTCCAATCGACCTTCAGTTCCGCCGGCCGTTCGCGGGGTTCCCGCTTCGGCCGGCCACCACTGCCGGGCGGCGGTTGCGAAACGACTGGCCCCAGGGTGACGAACAACAGACCAGCGGCCAGGACGTTGCGAAGGGACATGGGTGGGCTCCGAACTCGCGGGCAGGGCAGACGTTCCCCGCTCTAAACGGACTTTGTTCGGCGCGAGGACAGAATTGCTAGCAGTGGGCGAGCGGGGGGCGTCAGCCCCCCTGATTCTCGTGCGGGTCCAACCAGAATCAGGGGGCTGACGCCCCCCGCTCGCCTTCGGGCTACTTCGCTGTGATCACGTCCTTGCCGACCCACGGCCGCAGGACTTCCGGCACGATCACTGTGCCGTCGGCCTGCTGGTAGTTTTCGAGAATCGCGATCATCGCCCGCGTGCAGGCCACGGCAGTGCCGTTGAGCGTGTGGACGAACTTCGTCCCCTTCTGGCCACTCGGACGGTAGCGGATGTTCAGCCTCCGCGATTGGTAGTCGGTGCAGTTCGACGTGCTCGTCACTTCGCCGTACTCGCCGCTCTTGTCCGGGCCGCGGCCGGGCATCCAGGCTTCCAGGTCGTACTTGCGGTACGCCGGGCCGCCGAGGTCGCCGGTGCAGGTGTCGATGACGTGGAACGGCAGGCCGAGGCCGGTGAAGATTTCTTCCTCGATCTTGCGGATGTCCTCGTGCAGCGCGTCGCTCTGTTCCGGCGTGCAGAACGCGAACATCTCGACCTTCGTGAACTGGTGGACGCGGTACAGCCCCCGCGTGTCGCGGCCGGCGGCCCCGGCCTCCGTGCGGAAGCAGTGCGACAGGCCGACGTACTTCAGCGGCAGCTTCGCCTCGTCCAGAATCTCGTCGCGGTGCATGCCGCCGAGGGTGATCTCGGCCGTGGCGATCAGGCACAGGTCGCTGTCGGCGATCGTGTACACCTGCCGCGTCTCGGCGTTGTCCCGTGGGGCGAAGCCGATGCCTTCGAGTACGTCCACTTTCGCCAAATCCGGCGTGATGATCGGCGTGAACCCGTGCTTGACGAGCTTCTGCATGGCGTACTGCACGAGCGCGAGTTCGAGCAGCACGGCCTCGTTCTTGAGGAAGTAGAACTTCGCGCCGGCCACCTTCACCCCGGCCTCGAAGTCCGCGAGATCGAGCGCTTCGACGAGTTCGACGTGATCCTTCGGCTTGAAGTCAAACTTCGTCGGCTCGCCGACCTTGTTGACGACGACGTTCGCGGTCGGGTCGCTGCCGACCGGCGCGCCCGGGTGCGTCATGTTCGGGATGGGGAGGATCGCGGCCCGAAGGGCCTCTTCGACTTCCTTCAGCTTCGCGTCGAACCCGGTGACTTGTTCCTTTAGCTTCGAGACTTCTTCCCGCAGGGCCGCCTGCTGCTCCTTCGGCGTCTTCTGGAACGACTTGCTCAACTCGTTCTGCTTCGCCTTCGTCTCGTCTGCTTGCTTTTGAATCGACTTGCGCTCGGCGTCGAGCCGCACCACCGCGTCCACGTCGGCCTTGGCGTTGCGGTTCTTCGTGTTGGCCTTCACGGCGTCGAGGTTGTCGCGGATGAAATTGGCGTCGAGCATCGTCGGGTTCCGGGTGCGGTCGGGTCCACGGTCTACCCTTGCGGTGTATGACCGGGGCCGGCGAACAGCAACCCGAAGCGGTGCCCGCGTCAGTCCCGTGCAGGGCGGCGGGAATCGTGCGGCGAATCTGCTTCGTCGTCGTCCACGTCCAGCGGTTCGGCGTCCACGTCGTCCGCCACGCGGCGGGCCACCGGGAGCCGACGGCCGGCCTTCGGGAGCGGACCGGCGTTTCGCCCCATGAAGAAGTACGCCCCCGCCCCGACGAGTCCGCACACGCCAAGCCCGACCGCGACGGACATCCACAGCGACGACTTCGGTTCCAGGCCGAACATCTTCCGAAGTTGGGCTAACTCGGCCCGCTGGTCCGCGGTGAGGTCCTCCCGCGCCTCGGCTTCGTCCAGAGCCTTTCGCATGGCCTCCTGTCCGGCCTCTTGATTGGCGGCGGGGTCCCACTTGGGCACGGTGGCGAGTTGTTTCCGCAACTCGGCCTGTTGTTGCTGAAATTCCCCGGAGAGCTTCGCGAACTGTTTGGCAGCCTCCGCGTTTTGCTGTTCGATCTTCGCCTTCACCGCCGGGTCCATTTCGCGGGGGGCGGGTTTGGCGGGGGCCGACTTGCCGGGGTTGGCCGGGGCGGGTTGGGCGGGCGGGTCGAAGGCGGGGAGTTGGACCCGTGAACCGGAACCGGGCGCTGGTTTCATGTCCAACCCGCCAGTGGGTTCGGGAGCCGTCGATTGCGGCAGCATGACCGGCGCGGCCTTGACGGGTTTGGGCGGCGCTTTGCCGGAGTAGACCAGCCCGAAGCCCACCGCCTTCACGTCGTCCATCGTGCCGGTGACGCCGACGATAAGCCGGCCCTCGGAATCGAGCGTCGTGTACGCCCCTCTCGCCTCGGTGGAACCGAGGTAGTTGGTGTAATAAGTGTCGCCGAGGTTGAGGCCGTCGCCCTTGATCCTGGCGAAGTGAACCTGGATGGAGTCGATCCACAGGCCGTACTGCACCACGACCTTCGACACCGCGTAGCCGTCCTTCGCGACCACCTTCTCGGTGGTGTGGACCGGCGTCTTCACCTTGCGGCCCTTCACGGTGGCGTCCGCGAACAGCCCCGCGGCCGGGCGGCTCGTTTCGTCCCCTTTGAAGATCGGCCGGAACGCCGACACCTGGACGAACGGCGACTTGTTGCCGATGCCGAACTCGAAGCCGATCAGCGGACTTTGCTTGGACGACATCGCCTCGTAGCCGACGATCCGCCGCGAGTCTTCTTTCTTCCCGACCAACTTGCTCCGCTCCTGGACGTCTTCAGCCAAGAGGCCGGTCGGATTCAGTGCAAGGCTGACAAGTGCGAACAGGGGCACAAACTTGGCGCGCGGCAACGCGAACATGGTCGAACCTCGGAAGATCTACATCCGAGGGGACCATAGAACACGTTCTTGAATCGCGACGTTCGACGGAATGGGCGAAGTCGCACTTCGGGCCAGAACTGTCGACTTCAGCCCCGTCACCACACCGGCTTGTGGCCCAACAGCCGGCGGAGCAAGCCGATCTGCCCGGCGTGCAGCATCTCGTGGGCGGACGCCCAGAACAGGCACTCGCCGCGGGTCTTGCAGTACTTGTGCGGCGCGTGCATCGGCAGGTCGAACTCGGCCTCGTCGTAGGCGGCGACGGTTGCCATCGTGAAGTCGGAGACGCGGTCGAACACTTCGCGGATTTCCGCAGCCGGCGGGTATGTTGCCGCGTCGGCGTTCGGGTCCGAATCGCGGAGGAAGAGGTTCAGGAAGTGCGTCGAGATCAGGCGCTCGTCTTCCGGCCGAATGCCGCGCCAGCGTTCGATACAGACCCGGTACTGGGCCATCGCGAGGTGCCCGACCTGCCAGGCGACGTGCGTCGTCCCCGGTTGCGGCATGACGAACCACTGGTCAACGGGGATCGTGTCAATGAGCCCCACCGTGTACCGGCGGGCGAAGGCCATCTGGTCGAGAGCGGTCTGGATGCGTGTCATGGTCGATCGGACACTCTGGCTGGTCAACGGGTTCGCGGGGTGTTACCCTGCGGGGGAACGAACTGCGGAGAAGACGACATGTCTACGGCCACACAAACCCGCATGACTGCCGACGAGTTCCTGCAAAAGCACGTCCACGAGACCGGCATCGAACTCGTGGACGGACAAATCGTGAGGCTGCCCATGCCTGGAATCAAACACGGCGAAGTGTGCCTGAATGTTGGGGCGATCCTCCGCGACTATGTAAAGCGGAACCGCCTGGGCCGCGTTTGTTCGAACGACTCGTTCGTCCGGATCCGACCAGACGCCGTCCGCGGGCCGGACGTGCTGTTCATCAGCTACCTGACTTTGCCGGCCGACCAACCGGCACCAAAAGGGGCCATTTCCCCGCCGCTAGAACTCGTCGCCGAGGTACGGTCGCCGTTCGACACCGTGCGGGCCATGACGCGGAAGGCGGAAGAGTATCTGGACGCGGGGGTTCAGGTGGCTCTCGTGTTCGACCCAGAAACGTCGAGTGTGAGTGTGTTCCGTTTGAACGAATTTCCACTCCGCCTCGACAACGGCGACGAGCTCACCCTCCCCGACGTCCTGCACGGCTTTGCCGTGCCGGTGCGCCAGTTCTTCGAGTAATTACGGCCGCTTTTCCAGCGGGACATACTGCGCATCGACCTTTCCGACGAAGATCTGGGCCGGGCGGTAGATGCGGTTGCCGTTCAGTTGTTCCAGCCAGTGGGCCAGCCAACCGGCCGCGCGGCCGATCGCGAAGATCGGCGTAAACACGTCGGTCGGAATGCCGAGGCTCTGGTACACCACCCCCGAGTAGAAGTCCACGTTCGGGTACACGCCCTTCGCCCCGTAGATGCCGGCGGTGAGGCGTTCCAGTTCCAACGCGATCTCGTAGTTCTTCGGCCGGCTCGTTTCGGCGAACATGTGCTCGGCCAGTTCTTGCAGCACCGTCGCCC
This sequence comes from Limnoglobus roseus, assembly GCF_008254045.1. Lineage (GTDB taxonomy): Bacteria > Planctomycetota > Planctomycetia > Gemmatales > Gemmataceae > Limnoglobus > Limnoglobus roseus. The sequence goes on from NZ_CP042425.1 coordinate 936,187, forward strand.
GCGGGTCTTTCACCTTGTACACTCGGTGGCCCAAGCCCATCACCTTGAACTTCGGGTCCTTCGCGAGCTTGCCGTCGAGCCACGGCTTCACGTTCTCGACGCTGCCGATCTGTTCGAGCATCAGCAACACTTCCTCGTTCGCCCCGCCGTGTAGCGGGCCGGACAGCGAGCCGATGGCCGAGGCGATCGTCTGGTACGGGGCGGCCAGGGTGCTGCCGGTCACGCGGGCGGTGAACGTGCTGGCGTTCATCTCGTGCTCGGCGTGCAGGATCAGGCAGGCGTCCAGCACCTTGCGGGTGGCCGGCGTCGGTTCCTTGCCGAAGACCATGTAGTAGAAGTTGGCCGCGTGGTCGAGGTCCGGCCGCGGGTCGAGGATTTCTTCGCCGCGGCGGGTGCGGGCGAACGCCGCCACCAGCGTCGGCATGGCGGCGGTAATTCGGCACGCCGCGTCCCAGTTCTTCGCGGCGTCGGTGACGTGCCGGTGCGGGTAGAACATGCCGAGGGCGCTGATGGACGCTTGCAGCGCCTCCATCGGGTGGCCGTTCGCCGGGAAGCACTTGATGATGTCTTTGAGCCGGTAGTGGATGGCCCGCTTCTGCCGCAGGTCTTGGTCGAAGTCGGCGAGTTGCTTCTGCGTCGGCAGTTCGCCCTTCATGAGCAGGTAGGCGGTTTCCTCGAAGCAGCTCTCCGTCGCCAGCACCTCGACCGGGATGCCGCGGTACTCCAACTTCGCCCGCTTGCCGTCGATGAAACTGATCGCCGATTTGGTGGCCGGCACGTCTTCGAGGCCGGGCTTGAAGTCTTGTTCGCTCATGGCAGTCTCTGGCGAGGGGAGTTGGTGCGGGTGGCGCTAGTCGTGGTTTATGGGTTCGCGGCACAAGTGGAAACCTGCGAACTCGTTGCCGTTGCGGTTCACTCGTCGCGAGCCGGGCCGTTCGGCCCCGGCACCACGCCGCCGCGGGGCGTACCGGGGTTGAACGTCTTCGGCCGGGCGACGCGCAGCACTTGCCGCAGCGGGGCCGGCGTTTCAACGTCACGGCAGGCACGGGCGGCCGTCGCGACTTTGACCAGGTGCAACCCGCCGCGGAAGATCACGAACCCCGCGAACAGGAACGGCCCAGCCGAGAACAGCCGCTTGTTGATGACGAACAGGCACGCCTCGCCGAAGAAGATCAGCCCGAGCAGCACCAGCGCCCACCCGGCCACCTCGCGAACCCACACGCTCATGACGACCTCCGGTAGAGAGAATGATTCACCACCGCGCCGCTCCCGTTGGCTCGGGTCGATGTCGTGAACTTGATTAGCCGTATACCGCTCCACAAGGCTGCGAACCCGACCGCCAAATAGCCGACGGCGGGGCCGCCCCGCATTTCACGGATGAACTCGCAGGCTACCCCGGCCACGATCAAGCCGACCAGGGCCAATCCCCATCCCAGTGCGAACAGGGTAAGCCAGAGGATGAGCAGAGCCCAGGCCTTTACTTCTCGCATCTTGCCCACGGCGCGCCCTCCAAGAAAGAACCCGGTGACGGGCTCACAACTACGGAACCCAGCCGGGCAACGCGGCGGCCTGCTTCACCCACGCCGCAAACTGCGCCTCGTCGAGTTCGTCGCCCTCGTGGATGTCGAGGTAGCGCGTGTCGTTGCTCTTGCTGGCACCGGGCGGGACCGGTTGCAGCGACGTGCCGCGGAAGAAGGCCACCTTGACGTAACGGGTGAAAACGTGGACCCCCAGGAACCAGCCCTGGCCCTCGATGCCGTACAACGGCGAGTTCCACTTCACGGCCTTGCTCACGTTGGGCACGGTCCGCACGATGAGCGCGTCGAGGAGTGCCCCGGTGTCGCGCTTCCAGCCCGGCATGGCGGCGATGTACGCCTGCACCGGGGCGTCGCCGTCCGCCTTCGCGATCTGCGGGTTGCCGCCGGAGAGGAGTTTCACCGGCTTGGCCTTCTTCGCCGGCGGGCCGTTCAGGGCCACCGCGGCCCTCACGAGCGCCTGGAACGCGCCCTCGTCGACCGCCTCCCCCTCGCGAATGTCGATCGCCCGTCGCGTGTTGCCTTCGAGGCTGGAATTGAAGAGTCGCGACGGGTCGGGGATGTCGGCCCCTTTCGCAAAGGTGAGCTTCACGACCGCCTTGTACGTCTCCCCGGTGCAGACGATCCCGTTGTGCGACCAGACCGGAACGCCCGCCATCCCGTTCGATGGCTTCTTCCACTTCCGCTCCTCGACCATCTCGGGGTCGGCCTTCAGGATCATCGCCCGCATGCGGGCCAGGGTTTCCTCTCGCCAATCCCCCGGCTCGCCTTCTCGCACCTCAATCGGCTTGGCTTTCGCAGTCTTCGCGGTCTTCGTGGCCTTGCCCGCCCCGCTGGCCCGAGACGCGCGATTGGCCTTCGGCTTCCCCGTGCCCTCCGTCATCATTCGTCCCTTTTGTGAGAGGTTTTTCCGGTCGCCCTCGCGAAAGCAAGTGTGGCGACCTCCGGAAGAAACAATTTCGCTCACCGCCGGCGGCTGTCGAGCAGCCACACGCCGAAGGCCACCAGCAGAATCGCAATCACGCCCGCGATCACCATGATTAAGCACGAGCGAAAGATCGCCGCCCCGACCCACGGCTTCACCGGGTCCGACGGCCGTCGCTTGAGCTTCGGCTTCGGCAGCAGCCGTCGCGCCCGGTACTTGCCCCACGCCCGCCACGTTTCCTGGCGGGCGGCCTCGCGGCGCATCTCGGCCCACCCGGCGTCGGCCAAGATCATCTGCGCCTCCGCCCGGTTGAGCGTCCGCAGCTTCCAGTACCAGAAGGCCAGCCGAGTCACGAACACCAGCACGCCGAAGCTGAGGACGAACAGCAGCCACCGGCTCGCCTGCGGCGGCATCGCCCCCTCCACACTGCCGAACATCCCCGCTTGACGCGGCCGGATCGGCGGGAGTTGGCGGAAGTCGAGGACCACTTCACTCAACCCGAGCCAGATCATCTGCCCGGCGATGACGACGGCCGCCGCAGCCACCATCAGTTGCGGCACTTCCTGCTCGGAGATCAGGGCCGGATCGCGCAGGTCCGGCTTGTCGCCGCGCTGGTAACGCAACTGCCGTTCGTCCGGCACGGCCATGTGCGCGAGACTGTAGACGCGGTACTGTGCGATCAGGTACACCACCACGGCCATCACCAGCAGCAAGTCTTGAATGCGGAAGTGCGTTTGCCGCGCGTCGATCGGGAACCCGCCGTTGATGGGGATTCCGAACGGCAGTGCCTGGAAGTAGGCCACCGACAGCACGCACACGACCGGCATCCCGACCCACCGCAGGCCGAGGGCCGTCAGCCCGATGGCGAACGGGACCGCCCCGGCGATCAGCGAGCCGCTCATCAGTTGGGCGACGAAGATCACCAGCAGGGCGGCCGCCGTGACAACGACGTAGGTCCGCACCCGTTCGTCGAGGAGGACGCGCCAGTAGGCCCAGATGCGGTTCTCGGGCTTGGGTTTCTTGCTCACCGACGGCTCCTCATCCCGCGGAGCCGGTCGATGCGGTCCAGCACCGCCCGCACCGGGTCGTCGAGCGTCACCCGCACCACGCCCGCGCCGAGGCGGGCCATTTCCGTCCGCAACTTCTCGTACCGCTGCTGGTAGCCGCGGGTCAGGGCGAGGTGGATGAACTTCCCCGGCTGCCGGTGGCTCAACGGCACGTCGAGGCGGACGGCTTTCGCCGTGGGCCGCTCGCCGTCGGCTTTCCGTGCCGCGGCCCCCGGCGGCGGCACGTCGTCCGGCCACGGCACCACGACCATCACGTGGTGGTGCCGACTGCGGGCCACCCGCACGGCCTTCAAGAGCGGGGCGATGTCGTCGCCGAGGTCCACGAGGTCGGCGAGGATCACGTACAACTCATTGTCGCGGGCGCGGGCCACCGAGCCGATGATCGCGTTGGCCAGCACCGTTGCCTTCGTCTCACAGCGGTAGCGGTACTGCCCGGCGTGGTCGTACAGCTTCGGCGGAATGCGGACGTGGTGGTCGGCCAGGAACCGGCCCATCCGCTCAGCATACGCCTCGTCGTCGCGGAGGTAGCGTTCGATCATGCCCGACGAGTCGCGGTCGAGGGCGACGAAGATCGCGGCCATCTGCTTCCGCTTCTTCGTCCGCACCTTTCGCGGGTTGAGCAGGCCGCGAATCCCGGTGACGAACCAGCCGAGGACGAAGACGGGGGCCGGCCAGAGCAAGATGAGGAGGAACGTGGCGAGCGCACCGAAGATGTTCAGCCACACGTCGCCGAACCGCGGCCGCAGTGCCATCGTCATCCGTACCACGGCGTTGAACGTCTGAAAGGCCGGGCGGGCGGCGATGCCGTTGACGAACAGGTAGCCGACGAACGCCAGGTACGGGTACCACGTGAAGATCGGCAGCACGAACAGCCAACCCCACCGCGTGTCGAGCAGCGGTAGCCAGTACATGCCCCACGGCCGCGCGTTCACTTCTTGATCGAACAGTTCCGGGTAAAGCTCCTGGGCGAGCGGGTAGGCCACGTCTTGCAGTTCGAGGTGTTCCCGCGGGCCGGGGTTCGGCAGCTTCGCCGCCGACTCCGCGAGCTTGCCGAGCAGGCGAATCGTGTGGACCTGCGTGCGGGCCGGGGCGAGTACGTCGCTGGTCGTTTCGTCGAACCGCGTCAGCCCGACGAGGTCGCGGGACGCAGCGGCGGCTTGCGCGATACCAGAGGCGGTCTCGGCGAGTTTGCCGACGGGCGTGTCGCCGGCCGGGCCGATCCGCACCGACTCGGACGAGTCGAGGAACAGCATGACCCGCACCGGCACGTCGCTCTCGAAGACCTTCGTGATGAGCTTGTCACGGCGGGCCGACGCCTTCCACGCGATCATCTTCGGCGGATCGCCGGGGATGTATTCGCGGAGGTCGAGCAACTCACCCCCGCCGCCGGCCCGCCGCAGTCGGTGCAGGCCGGGCGGCGGCAGCGTGTTGAACCGCTTGTCGGCCCGCTGCTTCCCTTCTTCGTCCGTCAGCGGCGGCAGCACCAACACGTCGAGCGGCGACCGCAGGAAGACGCGGCGGTAGAACATTCCGCCGAGGTCCGCGAGGCGAACTTCCACGCCCTCGAAGCGGAACAGCCCCGCGGATGAGGAGCGCAGTTCGTACTCGATCTCGACCGGCTCGTCCGGCTTCAACTCCGCGACGAGCCGGTTGCTGCCGGCCCGCACCTTCCGCCCTTCGGGAACGCGGTCGCGGAGGAACGCGAGCGGCCACCGCGACGATCCGCTGTTGGTAACGGTGATGCGAACCGTGCAGGGAGACTTCGCCCACGCCGACGCAACGGGCCGCCCACCCTGGAGGATTTCGCGCTCGATTTCGATGCGGGGAAGGGCGTGGCGGAAGCGGTAGGAGAAGATCATCCACTCGGCGAGGAACCACGCGACGAGGCTAACGCCGAGGATCGGCACGGCCGGAGCGAGGTCGCCGAGGCCGGTGAGGCCGAGGAGTGCCAGCACCATCGCGGCCGCGACCGTCCACCATCCGCGCGAGGTCAACAAGGGGGAAACTCCGGGGCGTTACCTGTGGTAGAACACGTCGCGGAACACGAAGATCGACACCCTGCCCGCCAGGAACACCAGCGACGCCATCGCGGTCCAGACCAGGGCCACGAATTGCGGCACTTTCGGGTGCAGCAATCCGTGCGGCGGCGGGGCACTCAGGATTCGGCGGGAGACGACGTATACGATCCCGGTTGCGGCTACCCACACGAGGAAGGCGAGAATCGCTCCGGTAAAGTCCATACCCCTCGCCTTCTTCGGGCCTGAAAGGCACGCTCTACCAGCCCAGGTCTTTAGGCCTGGGTACGGTGGCCCGCCACAACCCGTCCTGAAAGGGCGGTTCACGTATGAACGGCCCCCTTCAGGGCCGAAATCGCCTGTCATCCGTTACCCAGGCCTGACGGCCTGGGCTGACAGAACCGGCCCTTTCAGACCGGAAGACCGGATCTTGGCGAGCGGCCCGGCGTAAGCGGGCCGTGTCTTCGCGGAGGCAGACACGGCCCGCTTACGCCGGGCCGCTCGCCATTTTCATCGCAGGGTCGTCAGCACTTCGACTTCGCCGAGGATGTCTTTCACCACGTCACCCACATCGCGGCCCTCGATCTCGGCTTCCGGCCGCAGGATCAGCCGGTGGCCCAGCACGCCGAGCGCGACGGCCTGAACGTCGGCGTGCGTGAAGTAGTGGTGACCTTTCAGTGCCGCCCGTGCCCGCGCACAGCGCATGAGGCTCAGCGCCGCCCGCGGGCTGGCCCCCAGCGACACGTCGGGGTGCCGGCGCGAGGCTTCCGCCAACTGCACGATGTAGTGGTACAGCACGTCGCCACCGAAGATCGCCGGCAACTTCGATTGCAGGTTCAGGATCAGTTCCGGGTCGAACATCGGCTGCACGTCGCCGACCGGCTTGTTGTGCAACTTCAGCAAGTTCACTTCGTGCTCGAAGCCGGGGTAGCCCATCTCGACGCGGATCAGAAAGCGGTCGAGTTGTGCTTCCGGCAGTCGGTAGACGCCTTCCTGCTCGATCGGGTTCTGCGTGGCCATCACCATGAACGGCCGCGGCAACGGGAGCGTCTGGCCGTCCACCGTACACTGGTGTTCTTGCATCGCTTCCAGCAGCGACGACTGCGTCTTCGCCGGGGCGCGGTTGATTTCGTCGGCCAGCAGCACCTGGCAGAAGATCGGGCCGCGGCGGAGGACGAAGTCCCCCTTGTTGCGGTCGTAGATCGACGTACCCGTCACGTCCGACGGCAGCAGGTCCGGCGTGAACTGGATGCGCTGGTAGTCGCAGCCGAGCAGCTTCGCGAAGACCTTCGAGAGCGTCGTCTTCGCGACGCCAGGCACGCCTTCGAGGAGGACGTGGCCGCCGGCGAGCAGGGCGATGAGCAGTTGCTCGGTGACCTTGTCGGCCCCGACGACGACCTTCGAAACCTCGGCGACCACCCGCTTCATCAGGGCGCCGGCCTCCTGGGCCAGTTCCCGCGCGGGCAGGGTGCTTTCGTCGGTGATGACGGGTAGGGCGGGTGTCATCGCACTCATGCCGTCCCCCCCGCGGCGAACCGCCAGATGCTGTTCGTGTGAGCGTGGGCCAGGTCCGCGATCATGTCTTCGAGTTCCTCCAGGTCGTCCGGCGTGATGGTGGTTCGCCGCGGGGCGAAGGCGATTTCCCAAAGTCGTTCCAGGTCGGCGACGATCCGGCCGCGCGGCCGCGTCTTGCGGTCGGTTTCGATTTTCGGCATGCGGTCCGGGTCGGGGGCGGTCACGCCCCACTGGGTGAAGACGAACCGCAGGTGGTCGCGCAACGGCTCGAACAAGTTGCCCGATTGCAACAGGGCCAGCCGCCGCTCCGGGATCAGGCCACCGCCGCGGTCGGGGTCGATCCGCAGCCGCGGCACCTGATCGGGCGTCTGCCGGAGACTCCAACCGCGGGCCAGGACGTACCGCAACAGCACGGCACTGCCGATGATCGCCACCACGTAGAGCCAGTTCTCCTGAATCCGGTTCCGCGGGTCGTTCTGCTGGAGGACGTTCGGGAAGTCCCGCTCTTCGACCTTCATGACGAAGTCGTTGGCCACGTCGAGCGCTTTGTCCATCAGCAGCGGCAGCGGAATTTTCGGCAACGCCCCGGGCGGGATGCCCCCGGGTGGGATGCCCCCGGGCGGCGGGTTCGGCTGGTCAACGAAACTGACGCGGTCGAAGTCGGTGACGGCCTGGCCGTCCTCGACGAAGTAGCACATCTTCGGCCCCCGGCCGTGCAGTTGCTCGGTCAGGAACTTCGTGAGCAAGAAGGTGTAGACGAAGTTGGACGTCCGCTTGCCGTCCGGGGTGGCGGCCGTCATCAGGCCGTTGGAGAACATCGCCCGGTCGGCGTAGACGAGGGCGGTATACGGCAGGTCGGGATCGCTCCGCACGGCCAGCGGTAAGAGAAATCGCCGGCCGTCGGCCACTTGGTTGGCGAACCGGGAGCCGGCCGGAAACCGGGCGACCTCGGTGTTCAGCACGCCGTCGCCCAGGTCGAGGGCGTGGGGCCGGTTCGTCGCCAGTGTCACCGGCATTCCGACGTTGAACGCCGCGATGCCCGTCGGGTCACCGACCCGGACTTGTGCCAGCGGCGCGTCCGCGTTGCCGCCGAAGCAGTTAGCAGGGTCGTCGCACCGAACGCTCGCGACCGACACCGTCGCGCCGGCAATGTTCGGGAAGAATCGCCCGAGGCCGCCCGGCCGGTCGGGAAGGATCAGCAACGCCCCGCCCTGCGGCAGGACAGTGTCACGAATCACGGCGATGGTCTGCTGGGGGAGATTCGTCGTACCGACCACGACGACGAGCGTATTCGGGACGACGTGTCTCAGTTCCGCTTGTGGCGTGAAGCCCTGGTATTTCAGCAGTCCGCGGAGGATGTCCGTATCGTTGGCGCGGATGCCCTGCGCATCCGCACGGGGGGCGAAGAAGACCAGGGCGGCGAGAATCCCGAAGGCGGCAGCCCTCATGCGCTCACCCCGGCCAGGCGGCACAGGCAGCGGCGGGCGTCGGCCAGCGCACCCGCCGACAGCGGTTCGCCCGGCGGCGTGTAGCGGGCCAGTTCGTACAGCTTCGCCAGTTCGTCGGCGATCAGTTCCGAGTGCGGAATCTGTTGCCGCAGTGCCCGCGCGATGGTCTCGTGGTTCCAGACGCGGGCGGCGTCGCCGCAGAGCAGCACCGAGAGGTATTCGAACGCCTTCACCAACTCCTCGCGGCTGTTGATCGTTCGCGGGTCGACCGGCCAGCGGTTGAGCGCCCGCACCCCGGCTTCGGCGGCCGACTCCCGCCGGGCGAGCATCGGCCAGAACTTCCAGGCGAGCAACGCCCCGACGGCGATCACGACGAGCAGGATGACCGGCAGCCAGGTGCCGCCACCCCCGCCGCTGAAGCCCCCACCACCGCCACCACCACCCCAGTTCCAATTCCAACCACCGCCGCCACCGCCTCCGTGATTGCCGCCCCAGTTACCGCCGTTGTTGCCCCCCCACTTCGGGAAGTCCCAACCGCCGCCGCCCCAGTCACCCCAGTCCCACTTCTCGCCCTCGAAGTTCATCTCCTTCATCCAGTCGCCGAAGTCGTCCTTGTTGTTGCCGTTGCCGTTCTTGTTGAACTCGTCGAGCAAGTCTTTCCAGTCGCCGTTGCCGAACCCGCCGTCCTTGCCGGCGGCGAACAGTTCCAAGATCGCGTCCCGCACGGCCGGCGTGTTGTTTAGCGGGCCGACGTTCTTCTCCCACGCCTTCATGAACTCGGCCGCGTCCGGGTTGCCGCCCATCGGCGGGTCGAACGGCGGTGGCTTGAACCCGTTCATGTCCCAATTCTGGGGTCGGCCCATGCCGCCGGGGGGCGGGAAGTCGATATTCCCTTCCCGCGGTGGTTGTGGCAGTCCCGGCCCCGGCTGGGGAGGCGGTGGCGGCTGAAAAGGCTGCCCGTTGAAGCGCGGCGGCGGTGGAGGTCTGTCGAAGCCGGGCGGCGGGGGAACAGGTCTATCGAAGCCGGGCGGCACGATGTTTTTCGGGATCGGCGGGTTCTGGCCGTGTTCCTTGAGGAAGTCGGCCCACTCACCCTTTTGGTCGCCGCGGTTCTGCCACTGTTCGAAGAATTTCTGCCACTTCTGAAGGTCTTCCGGATTCCCCGGAAGGCCTGCCAGGGCGGCGAGTTGTTGCTTCAAAGCCTGAATCTGTTCCGGCGTGACCTCGCCCCGGTCCGGCGGTTGGCCGAACGTCGTGCCCGCGCACAGGCCGAGCGCCAGGACTGCCGTCAGGAGCGTTCCGCGGGCCGTCATCGTCCGCCTCCTCCGGTGGGTACGATCTTACTGATGGCGTAAGACGCCTGCCGTCGCACGTCCACGTCGTTGTCCTTGAGCAAGTCCAACAGCGTCGGCAGAGCGGTCCGGGAGGGAGAACCGATCAGTGCCAAAGTATACGCCGCCGCCGCCCGGCGTTCCGCCACGGCGTCCTTGAGGGCTGTCGTTAGTGGTTCGACGCTCGCCGGGCCGATCTTTGCCAGGGCGTTCGCTAAATTGCCGCGAACGTCCGGGTCGGCATCCTTCATCGCGTCGATGAGCTGGCGGATGAGGGCCTCGTCCGTGGCCGAAGTGGTGACCTGGACGGGGCTAGCGGCCAGCGAACAAGCGATCAGGACGGCAGGCAGCACGGCACCCTCGCGGTTGGCGGCAGGAATGGCCCCTGCCCTATTGTGCGGGACGACCCGCACGACCGCAAGAGACGGAATTGTCACGAATGTTGATAAACCTTCGCATGGCCCGGGTGTACCACCCACCCGTCAACCGCGTCCTCGGCCGGTTCGAGGTCGAGGACATCGTCCTCGGCGTCTTCTTCGACCGCAACCTCTCGCCGGGCAACGCAGTGGTTCGCGATGATGAGGAAGCCGCCGTACCAGAGCCAGGTGAAGCGGAAGAGGTTGTGGCCGAAGTTGCCCATCAGCAGCAGCATGAACACGCTCATGCCGACGGCCGACGAGAGTTGGAACAGGAACTCGTTCGCCGCCTCCGGCTCCTGCTTGCGCACCCGCTTGATCCGCCGCAGGTTCGACCAGAAGCCGTACAGCAGGAAGAGGAACGCGGACACGCCGAGCGCGCCCAACTCGCCGGTGAGCTGGCCGTAGAGGTTGTGCGACTCGATCTTGCTCCGCGTCGCCGGCCGCCACGCACCGGGGCCGACGCCGTTCAGCGGGTTGTCGCCCCAGAGGGCTAGCCCCTTGAACAAGCCCTCGATCCGCCCTTCGCCGGACTCGCGGGCGTTGGCCGGGCCGGCTTCCGAGTCCACGATCGTTTCGAACCGCGTTTGCAGCGACTCTGGCAGGGCCATGAACACCACCGGCGACGCCCCGGCCGCGAGCAGCATCCACAGCCACGCCCGCCGCACGCGGATCAGCGTGAGGACGCCCCAGATGACCAGCCCGATGAGCGACCCCCGCGACCCGGTGAGCAGGATGCACAGCGAACAGAGGCCGAGGAAGCCGAGGAGCAAGAGTCTCCCGCGACGGCCGCCGACCCCGCTGCGCCAGAGGGCCGGCACGAACGGCAGGGCGAACAAGATGCTCGCCCCGAAACTGTTCGGGTCACCGAGGGTACTGTCCACGCCGATCATCCGGGCGATGCCCATGCGATAGGTGTGCCGCCCGCCGATGTACTCGCGCAGCGAGTGCAGCAGGTACAGTCCCATCACCGCGACGAAACCGACGACCATCTTCTTCAGGGTTGCCTCATCATGGACCGTGGTAACAAGGAGCACGTAGAAGACGACGACCTTGAACCAGTCTTCGACGATCGGCTGCCCCTGTTCGCTCCACGTGCTCATGACCCAGCAGGCCAGCACCGCGAACGCGAAGTAGGCGTAGGCCGCCTGTTGGCGGTTCGGCAGGAACCGCTTGCCGGGGTAGATCAGCCACACGGCCATCGTGCCGAGCATGTAGAAGCGTTCGAAGTGCAAATCGCCGAGGATCGGCCAGACCTCGAACGGCCGGTCGATGAACAAAAACATGTATCCGATGAGCAGCCAGTGCATGGTGCCCGATCGTAACCCGATTCGGGGCCGCCCGAAAAGATCAATCGTGCCGGTTCTGCCGATCGCGGGAGGTGGGGAAGTTCAGTGGCGAGGCCGGTCGGCGTTCAGATCATTCCGCAAGGCGATAAAACCAACAGTGGCGAGCGGGGGGCGTACGCCCCCTGATTCTCGTTGGAGTTCCTCACAAAATCAGGGGGCATACGCCCCCCGCTCGCCGGATCGAGAACCCTCATGCGTCGAACACTCAGCGGCAAGCGGGCCATCGTCACCGGCGCGTCGGGCGGCATCGGGAAAGCCATCGCGAAAGCTCTCGCGGCCGCTGGTGCTAAGGTCGCGCTCGCGGCCCGCACCGCGGACAAGCTCGCCGCCGTCGCCGCGGAGATCGGCGGCAACGCCCTTGCCGTGCCCGCCGATGTGACGAAGCCGGCCGACCGCGAGAACCTCATCCGCACAACGGTCGCGCAGTTCGGCGGCCTCGACCTACTCGTGAACGTCGCCGGCGTCGGTGCGTGGGGGCACTTCGCCACGTCAACCGAGGCGATCAACCGCGAAGTCCTCGAAGTGAACTTCTTCGCCCCGACGGAACTGATTCGCCTCGCCGTGCCGCACCTGGCGCGGGGGAATCAGCCGGCGATCTGCAACCTTACGTCGATGTGCGGCCGCCGCGGCATGCCGGCGTGGCCGGAGTACAGCGCCAGTAAGTTCGCCCTCGTCGGCCTGACCGAAGCCCTCCGCGGGGAGATGGCTCGGTACGACATCGACGTGGTCACCATTGTCCCCGGCCTCACGGCCAGCGACCTGAACCGCCACCTGTTGCGCAACGACGGCAAGGCCGACATCCCTTATGATAAGGGCATGTCCCCGGAGTACGTCGCCGGCCGCACGGTGGACGCGATCTGCCGCGGCAAGCGCGAAATCCTCCTCGGCCTAGAGGCGAAGAAGATTCTGTTGATCAACCGCTTCGCCCCACGGCTCGTGGACCGCCTCATCGCCCGCGCCGTGAAGAAACTCTACCAAAAGAATTAGTGGCGCCGATGGACGCCGAGACACCTATGACGACCGCAACTTTGGAAGCCGAGCGAACGAAGACGCTGTCCGACCCGGACTTCAAGGCGGCGTTGCAGCAACTCCGGCAGTCGGACAACGTCTCGAACTGGTGGTACATCACTCGCACGTACCTGTACCTCGCCGTCGTCATCGGCGCGACGGTCGCCTTCTACGAGTACCTGCGGCAGAACGACATTACTTGGTTGTGGGCCATCCCGGTCACGCTCGTGTCGATCGTACTGGTAGGGGCCGGGCAGCACCAACTCGGCGGGTTGGCCCACGAGGGCGTTCACCACATCCTCTTCCGCAGCCGCCGGTTGAACGACTTGGCCTCCGACATCTTCACGATGTTCCCGATCTTCGGGGCAACGCACCTCTACCGGCTTCAGCACCTCGCGCACCACCAGTTCGTCAACGACCCCGACCGCGACCCCGACGTGTCGCAACTCCAGACCAGCGGCCACTGGCTGAAGTTCCCCGTCGGCAAGGCGCAGTTCATGAAGACGCTGGCGAAGCAGTTGTTGATCTTCAGTCTGATCCGCTTCATGCGGGTGCGGGCACAGTACAACGCCACCGGCACCGACAAGAACCCCTACGCGAAGAAGGGCGAGAAGCAATCGAAGGCGGCCGTCCGCGTCGGCGTGGCGTTCATTGCGGCGCTCTTCTTCGCGCTGATCGGCCTCTACTTCCTCGCCGACCCAGTTCTGCTCGTGGCCGTGCCGGTCGCGATGTGGCTGGCCGTGTGCGCGATCTACTGGCGGATGCCGGCGGACAAGTTCAATCAGAGCCGACTGCACCCGGTCATTCCGATGCGGTATATGACTATGCTCCGCCTCGGCTACGTTACCGTTGTCTTCACGACCCTGGCGAACGTCACCTTTCACACGGGTGCCCCGGCGTGGCTGTACTACTACCTGCTCTGGCTGCTGCCGTTGTTCACGGCGTACCCGTTCTTCATGATCCTCCGGCAGATCGTGCAGCACGGCAACGCCGACCGCAGTTGGCTGACGAACACCCGCACGTTCATCGTGGGCCGGTTCATCAACTTTGCCGTCTTCCCGATGGGCCAGGATTACCACCTGCCGCACCACATGTACGCCAGCGTGCCGCACTACCGGCTGAAGAAACTGCACGACCTGCTGATGAACTACCCGGAGTACGCCGAGGAAGCGGTGGTGGTAGAGGGGTACTTCCTGCCAAAAGAACGCCCGCAGGTTCGCCCGACGGTGCTGGACGTGCTCGGGCCGGACTACGCCCGCCGGAACAAGGCGATCTACGTGGACAACACCGTCATCGAAGACGATGAACTCGACGAGAAGGATGAGATTCTCAAGCAAGAAGCGATCGTGCGAACCGAAGGGAAGCAGGCGCACGGGGAGTAATCAAATCGGCTCACGTCCCGGTCCCATTTCGCGGCACACCGGCGGCCGATTTCTCTTCAGTTGAGTCCGCTCGCCCGCGGCCGGTCGTAGTCCTTGTTTTTGTCCTTGTCCGTCCGCGTGGTGCAGCCGCACACGGCGGCGAAGGCGAGTACCGCCAGCAGGCTTCGGAAGAGCCGTCGCATGTCGAAATCCTCCCGGGAAACGCACGAGGCGATCGGACTTTGTCCGATCGCCTCGTGGAGGTTGAACCGTGGCTCAGTCGCTTACATCTTGCTCGGCTTGGTGACCGGGGTGCTGCTGCTGCTGCTGCAGCCGACAACGGCGGTCAGAGCGAAGGCGACGAGGGCGATGGCGAGGATCTTCTTCATCTGAAAACTCTCCTGACAGAGGGTGAGAAAACAACCGACCGGAAGGCGGTGTTTGGGTGCTTGTGAAAAGTTACACAAGCGGCCCCAAATCGGCAAGTGGGCGATTCCGCGTAATCGGTCCCACCTACAAGACACGCCCGGGCGAAATTTATTCCCGGAAAAATTCTGTCTTCCTAAGTACGAACTCCATAACGTCTACCGTCACCCAATCGGGAAGCCGTTCGGCCCGGAAAATGGTTCCCGCGAAGTGGGGAATAAACCGCCGGACTGTGGGTCACTCTTTTAGATGAGGATCGCGGCATGGGGTCCGCCGTCGACGTGCGAACGCTGATCGACGCTCACTACGAGTCGCTTTACCGCTACGCCTATCGGCTCAGTGGGAGGGCGACGGATGCCGAAGACCTGACCCAGGAAACCTTCGGCAAGGTCATCCCGCGACTCGGCCAGTTGCGGGAACCGGACCGCGTAAAGGGCTGGCTGTTTCGCATCTTGCGGAACGCCTACCTGCACAAAGTCCGGGACGAACGGCGGGGCAGTTTCGTCCCGCTGGAGGCCGTCGGCGATTTTGCTGCGGAAGACTCGCCCGCGGCCGAGACGCTCGACGTGGACCCCGCGAAAGTGCAGGTGGCACTGAACGAACTGGACGAGACGTTCCGAACGCCGTTGATCTTGTTCTACTTTGAAGAATTCAGCTACCGTGACATCGCCGAGCAGATGGACTTGCCGATAGGGACGGTGATGTCCCGACTGGCACGGGCGAAAACGTACCTCCGGGCGAAGCTGTCGCCCGGGAAAGACTCCGATGGACTGCCCGCACGCTAACCTGTTGCTGATATTCTACCGACCGGACCGCCCGTCCGACCTGTCGGCCGAGGACGCGGCCGCGTTGCAAACCCACCTCGCAGGTTGCCCAGCCTGTGCAGCTAAACTGGCGAAGCAAACGGCCGAAGACCGCTTCCTGTCAGCCGCGGTGCGGAACGTCCCCGTGCCCAGCGGATTGGCGGACCGCCTGAAGCAGCAAGCCCAGTCGCAATTGAAGTGGGCGTGGCGGCGCACTGCGATGAAGTACGCGCTCGCCGCCTCGCTGTTGGTCGCCGGCTACGTCGGTTACGTCGCCGCCACGCGGCCGTCGCTGGACGTGGGCCAACTGGCCGACGCGCAAGACACCCTCTGGCAGTCGCCCGACCGCACCGCGACAGCGTGGCTGACCGCCAACGGCCTGACGAACGCCCTGCCGGAAGACTTCGACCTGAACCTGGTGACCTTCACCGGCCGAAGTGGCCTCCAGGGCGTGCCGACACTGGCGATGCGGCTGGACGCCCCCGGCCGCAACCATGCGTGGGTCTACTTCCTTCGCCCCGGCGACTTCAACCACTCGAAGGCCGAAACCGGCCAGTACACCAGCAACGTCGGCGTGAAGGTCTACCGCGACCTGCCGAACGGCTGGACGGCCGTCGTCCTCTACACCGGCAACAGCCTGAACACCTTCTTGCGGCCGCCCGGTTCGACGATCTGACGATCGAGGTTCGCTATGCCCCCGCCCAACAACCCGGCCGGAGAGTACCGGGCGAACACCACGCCTACGGCCGCGGAGCGCCTCATTGCGATCGAGGCGATTGCCGAACTGCCGAGGGAACTGCGGGCCGCCGTCTCGAGCCTCGGCGAAGCGGACCTCGACACGGTGTACAAGAAGTGGACGATCCGCCAGATCGTTCACCACATCGCCGATAGCCACGTCAACCTGTTCATCCGCTTCAAGCTCGCCCTGACGGGCGACACGCCGCGGATCAACCCGTACAACGAGACCGCGTTCGCGGAACTGGCCGACGCGCGGGAACTGCCGGTCGAGGTGTCGTTACAGTTGCTCGACGCAACGCACGCCCGGCTGACCCACCTGTTGCAGTCGGTGCCGGAGGCCGCCTTCGCCCGCGGCTACTTCCACCCAGAGCACGGTCGCGTGATCTCGCTGAACGAAACCGTCGGCAACTACGCCTGGCACGGCCGCCACCACACCGGGCAAATCCTCTGGCTGCGCCAGCACCGTCTGGGGAAGTAGATTTCGGAGGGTCCGCTTCGTGCATCGCAAAATTCTCAAGCCGTGGCTGTTTGCGGCCCTCGCTGTCGCTTGCGTAGCCACGACTGCCGCCAAGGCTTGTTTAAACTATCTTTCGGACGACTTCAAGAATCGAGGTGAACTCGAATCGATGACGATTGAGGAAGCCCGCGACCGACGCATTCTCGTAACAGAGTTGGTCGCCGAACCGAACGAGATCGTGATCGGCGGCAAGCGAGTTCGGTTCGCAAGAGCGTGGATCGAAGAGCGATCGCTCCCCGGCCATCAGCTCGTCTGGTTTCCGGGGGAACGAAAGATGGGAGGCTGGCGATTCCACGTCGCGATAACTCCATTGGACGGTCTTGGCACTGGTGATTTTAAGGTCGTGACCGCCGGCCGTGGCAAACGGCTGTATGAGACCCGCACCTCTTCACAAGGGGATAGCGTCTTCATCCTCCCTCTCGACCGGCCGGACGTGTCTGGATTACTACTGCGGGTCGTTCGAGATGAAGAAGCAGACTGGGATGGCCCGTTCATTCTGTTCACGTCGGGCCGGTGACGTCCGAAGCCTGTCGCGAACCTTCGGTCGGGATTGAATTTCTTCGCCCGCATGCCGAAGCAACTGCCAGCGAAGTCTGGTCCACATCTCCGGGTTGCTGCAATATCTGAATCGGACGAAAGCCCAGGGACGACCGTCCCTGGGCTTTCGCCCATTATCCATTCCGCTTCGCCTCCAATTCTTCCCAGCGTGCGTACAGCTTCGCCACGGCTTGCTCCGCTTCCTCCAGCACGCGGCACGCTTCCGTGAGCACGGCGTGGCCGGCGGTCGCGGCTCGCTCGACTTCGGCTTGTCGGACGGTCACTTGCTCCTCGGCAGCATGGATGGTCGCCTCCATCCCTTCGAGTTCCTGCTGTTCCTTGTAACTCAGCTTCTTCGCTTTCGCGGCCGGAACCTTCGCCACGGCGGCCGGCTTCGCCTGGCACGGCCGCCACCACACCGGCCAAATCCTCTGGCTGCGCCAGCACCGTCTGGGGAAGTGAACCTTTGCCCGTTCGCGGCCGTCCTCGTTCGTATGCCCTCCTTCGCACCGTGCGTGTTCGTGCCGTATCGTCTGCGGAAGCAACTCCCCGCGAATGCCGTCGTCTACGACGTGAGCAGTTACGCCGACGACCCGTACTGCACCCTTAGCCCGATGTGGCCCCACGGCGGCATTCCCGTGCCAGGGATGCTCGGTACGACCAGCGATTCGGTCGAGGGCATCTGGCAGGGCTTGAAGCTGATCGACGGCAAAACCGCCCCGCGCTATTTCAAGGGCCAAGGTCACAAGCGCGGCGGCAAGCCCCGCGGCCATCAGTACGGCGACAAGTTGCTGAAGATCGTCGAAGCCCGGGAGAAGGTGTACCGCGTGGCCTACGAATGGATGCTGGACCACCGGGCCGACCCGGAGTTACTCGCCGAGTTCGTACGGCAGGCGTTCGCCGGAGTAACGCAATACTTCCATGACGTGAGCAGTAACGGCAGCATCGGCAACCCCGACGAAGGCTGGGCCCATGCGGCCGTGCTGGTGCAGTACCTGAACCGCCGGTGTCGTCGGAGTATGGATTAGGGTAGAGTAATTGGCATGAAATCGCTGTTATGGGCAGGTATGGTCATCCTCGTGATGGCCGGAATGATGTTGTTGCTACTGACCGATGTGCGGCGTGGTGTCGGGTGGTTTGATCAACCAATCATCGTTGACTCGGATAAACCGATTCAGCGAGTCGTGTACTTCGAGTGCAACGAGGATGACGGCCGGTGGTGGCTGACGGCCTCGCGGAGTGATCAAGAGAAAGGTGCCGATGTCCGCGAAGCCAAGCGAACCACGGATCAATTCATTGCTCGCGTCAAGTTTACCACTCGCACTCCGCCCATCGGTAGTACGACCTTCTACCAGCGCACGCATTTGGGGTTACGCCTCGAATTCGTCGACGAGACGTGGGCCACCTTTGCTATCACGATTCCGCCTGGCCGCGGTCAGACCGCAATCAAAATCGTGGCGCGTTAACACGGCTCACCCCGTCCGCTTCGCCTCCAACTCTTCCCACCGCGCGTACAGTTTCGCCACGGCTTGCTCCGCTTCTTCTAGCACGCGGCACGCTTCCGTCAGCACGGCGTGGCCGGCGGTCGCGGCTCGCTCGACTTCGGCTTGCCGGACGGTCACTTGCTCTTCGGCGGCGTGGATGGTCGCCTCCATCCCTTCGAGTTCCTGCTGCTCCTTGTAACTCAGCTTCTTCGCCTTTGCGGCCGGAGCCTTCGCCACGGCGGCCGGCTTCGCCTCGGCCTTCGTCGCGGTCGCGGCCTTGTCGTAGGCGGTCAGCCACTGACCGACGCTGCCGAACGGGGCGGAACGACCGCGGCCGTCGAGGCCGATCACTTCCGTACAGAGGCGGTCCATCAGTTCGCGGTCGTGGCTGACCAGCACGATCGCGCCGGGGAAGTCTTCCAGGCTGTCTTCCAACACTTCCAGGGCGGGAATGTCCAGGTCGTTCGTCGGTTCGTCGAGGAGTAGCAGGTCGGCCGGGCGGAGCATCAGTTGCGCGATCCGCACGCGGGCCTGCTCGCCGCCGGAGAGGGCACTCAGTTCGATGTCGAGTTGTTCCGACTCGAAGAGGAACCGCCGGGCCCACGACGCGACGTGGATCGGCTGATCGCGGAAGACGACGGTGTCGTTGTTCGGCGACAGTGCCCGCCGCAGGGTCTGGCTCAGGTCGAGCGACGAGCGGCCCTGCTCGAAGACTTCGACGCGCAGCCCGTCGGCCCGCGTCACGGTGCCGGCGTCCGGCGGCAGTTGCCCGCCGAGCACCTTCAACAGCGTACTCTTGCCCGAACCGTTCGCGCCGAGAAGGCCGAGTTTCATGCCAGGGGACAGGATGAGATCGACGCCGGAGAAGAGTTCGCGGCCGCCGAGCGACTTCGAGACACCCGCGGCCGTGATGAGCTTGCGCGTCTGCCGACCGCTGCCGGCGAAGTCGATGGTCGCGGCGTTGGCGGAGGCCGTGCGGTAGTTCAGTTCCGCGAGTTCGGCCCGGCGTTCGTGGGCCGCCTCGATGCGGGAACTCGCCTTCCGCGTGCGGGCGGCGGCCTTCCGGCCGAGCCACTCGGTTTCGCGGCGGACTTGATTCGCCACGGCGTCGCGCTGCCGCATCTGCGCTTCGAGGAACTCGGCCCGTCGATCTGCGAAGTTGTCGTAGCCGCCGCTCGCGCGGAACGCCCCATCGGGGTAGACACGGTCGATTTCCAGAATCTCCGGGGCCACCGCCCGCAGGAAGGCCCGGTCGTGCGTGGCGACGAGGTAGCCGAAGTTCGCACTCTTCAGGAACTTTTCCAGCCAGACGACGCCGGGCAGGTCGAGGTGGTTAGTCGGTTCGTCCATCAGCAGGAAGTCGGGCTCCTTCGCCAACTCGCGGGCGAGGGCCAACCGCTTCCGCCAGCCCCCGGAGAGCGTGTCGGCCCGGATGTCGCGGTCCTCGAAGCCGACTTGCGTGAGGGTGATGGCGGCACGGGTTTCGCGCTCGTGGTCTTCGAGGTGCGCGTCCGCGAGGGCCGCCACGATCACTTCCGTGGCCGTCTGCCCGGCCGGAAACTGGTCGTCTTGCATCAGGTAGCCGACGCTCGCCCCGCGGCGGATCGTGCGATCCCCGGCGTCCGGCACTTCCAGCCCCGCGAGGAGTTTGAGCAGCGTCGATTTGCCCGCCCCGTTCGGCCCGATGAGGCCGATCTTCTCGCCCACCCGCAGGTCGAAGGACAGGTTCGCGAACAGCGGCCGGTGGGAATAGCTCTTCGACAGTTCACGGGCACTCAACAAAACGCTCATGCCGGTCTCACGCGGTGCGGAACGGAAAAGGGCATTCTATCGAGTCGGGCGGGTGAGAATCGGCTTCCCTCCGGCGCGGCCTCGCCTTACGATGTGGGTGGTCCCCACCCCGTCGGAGAGTCCCCGTGCGACCCCTCCTCGCCCTGTTCGCCAGCCTCACCCTCTCGGCCATCGCAACCGCGGAAGAACCGATCGCCCGCGGCACCGTCGAGTACGTGCCGCCGGTCGGCGACGAGAGCGTGTCGGAACGGTTCCGCCTGCCGAAGCACACCTTCGAGTGCGAGTTCCAACTCAAGTACGACCTGCCGATGAGCGGCGTGACCGTCTCGACGCTACGGTTCCCGTCGCCGGTGGTGACGCCGCACCCGGAGAACAATACCGTCCATTGCGAGTACTTCGCCCCGACCGGCAAGACGAACATTCCGGCCGTCCTCGTGCTGGACATCCTCGACGGTGCCCAGGTCGTCTCCCGCGGCGAGGCGATGTGGCTGGCCCAGAACGGCGTGGGCGCGCTCGTGGTGCAGATGGCCTACTACGGCCCCCGCCGGCCGACGAAGGAGAAAGTGCGCCTCTTGTCCGTGGACATCGAGCACTCGGTGAAGGCGGTCACACAGACGGTCCTCGACTGCCGGCGGGCGACGGCGTGGCTGGCGGCCCGGCCGGAGGTGAACGCGAAGAAGCTCGGCATCGTCGGCACCAGCCTCGGCAGCTTCGTCGGCGGCGTGACGGCGGCGGCCGAACCGCGACTGACGTCCGCGTGCCTGCTCCTCGGCGGCGGCGACCTCGTCGATGCGTTCTACAATCACCCGAAGGCGGCCCCGTTCCGCAAGGTGAACGAACTGTTCGGTGGCAGCAAGGACGCACTCAAGAAGCTGATCGACCCGATCGACCCGATCACCTACGCGGCGCAGTTGAAGCGGAAGGACTTCCACCTGCTGCTGATCGCCGCCAGCCGCGACGACGTGGTACCGCCGGCCGCGATGAAGCGGCTGTGGGAGGCGACCGGGCAGCCGAAGATTCTGTGGCTGGACGCCACGCACGTCGGCGCGGCCGCCTACGTCTTCCCCGTGATGAAGGCCGTGATCCAACACATGAAGGACGAGTGACCGACTCGCGCAGCCGTATGCCGTTTTCGACGACCACCATGAACGCCGCCGCTGGCCGTGTCCCATGCGGCCACTGCGGGGCGAAAGTCGCCATCCCCGCCGGGCACAGTCGCGCGAAGATCCGTTGTGAAGCGTGCGGCTACTACGCCGACGTGCCGCCGGAGTTGCGGTCGGCGGAGGCCGCCCCGCCCCCGGACGACCTGCCCGTCATCACCCCCGCGCCACCGGCCGAGGACACGCCCCGCCCGCGAAATCGCTCGGCCGAACCGCCACCCGTCGAGCGGTCCCCGCGCAAGACGAAGAAACCGACCGCGAAGGCCCGGCCGAACCCGGACCCAGCCGACCCGCGGCCGCAGTTCGAGATGTCTGACGACGCGCCGCGGGGACCGAACCTGCTCGAAGGCACGCAGGACGAGGACGACGACAAGCCCTATGCCGTGCCCGGCGACGGCACGAAAGCGTGCCCCGAGTGCAACTGCCGGGTGCCGCTCGACGCGACGATGTGCGTCCACTGCGGCGTGGACTTCCAGAGCCGGCGGAAGCCGAAGAAAGCGTTCCAGCCGATCGACCAGGCGTGGGAACCCCGGATGTCGCTGCAAACGCGGTTGAAGATTCTCGCCGGGCTTCAGGTCGTGAACCTGCTGTTGATGCTGCTGATCTCCAACGCGGGGAGTTTCGCGGGCGGGGTGCTCTCGCTCCTCTTCCAGGGCGGGCTGCAAGCCTTCCTCCTCGGCAGCTACGAGAAGCTCCTCGTGAAGAGGACCGCGAAGGGGCAAGCGACGCTAACGGTCCAGTGGCGGATCGCCTTCGTGCCGGTCGCGCCGATCAAGGTCGACTGGAAGAAGAGCCACGCCATCGGCCCCATTGCCACGTACACGCCGGGGTTGGTGGAGTGGTTCACGTTCATTTACCTGCTGTTCCTGTTCGTGCTGCCGGGCGTGCTGTTCTACTTTTACGTGATCCACCCGGTCCGCTTTCAGATCGTGCTGTGCGACAACTACGGCAGCACCGATCAGGTCATCTTCCGCACGACGAGCCAGGAGCAGGCCGACGAGGTTTGCAGCGTGACCAGCACGGCCACCGGCCTGCAATACCGGCCGGTGATGTGAGAAAGCCGTCACGCGATTCCTGATTTTGCGCGCAAGACCGCTCCGAGTTGAGGGTTTCTCTAGTGGAAAGGCCGCACCGGCCCCAACACCAAGAGGATGCAAAAATGCGAGTCAAATCCATCGCCCTCGGCACGCTGGCCGCCATCGGCCTGTTCGCCCTGTCCGACACGAAGGCGTCGGCCCAGTACATCGTGTCGCCGGCCCGGACCTACGTCGTCCCCGCCCCGGTCTATCGGCCAGCCTATGTGGTTCCGGCCTACGGCTACGGCCCGGCTTACGGCTACGCCCGTCCCGGCGTCAGCTTCGGGTACAGCAGTGGCTACGTCCGCCCCTACGGGTACGGCGGGTATGGTGGCGGCTACTACGGCGGTCGGGGGTACTACGGCCGCCCGGGCGTGTCCTTCGGCTTCAACTTCCGCTAACGCGACCCACCGCGAAAAGTAAAAGCCCCGGCGAATGCCGGGGCTTTGCTGTTTCTGGGGACCATCGCCCGCCTTTCGCTTGTCACATCCCCAACTTGGCGAGCACGTTGACCACAGCCCACTGCTCGTCGACGACCTTCTTCCTCTCTTTGAGCACGGTCACGTTCCCGTCGGGTTGTCGGAGCACTTCCGCCATCGCGTCGGCCAAGTCCCGGACGGCGGCGGCGTAATTCTGGTAATACTCCGGCAAGTCCGTGACCAGCGCCTTCGGCAACGGTTGCCCGGCCACGAAGTCGGCGAACGACTGCGCGTTGTCCCGAAGCTTGGTGACCTCCCCCGGCAAGTCGGGCCGGCGAGTCGGATCCACGCGGACGGCTTCCATCACCTGCCGGTAGAGCTTTTCCACCTCCGGCCGGGCGATCGGTTGAAGGGCCACGTCCAGCGATCTCACGTACTCGACTTGCTGGCGATGGTACTCGCTCAACCGCAGGGGTGCCCACCGTTCGGATCGGTTCGCGTACACCGTAAGGCCGACCACGCACCCGGCTGTCAGGAGGACCGTCAACGTCAGGGCGACCCAGCGGGCGACCAGGCCGAACCGCTTCGACACCACGAACAGGCACGCGACGACGAAGCCGATGATGCCGCCGCCGAAATGCCCCGCCCAGCTCACGCCCGGCACGAAGCTCACCGCGATGTTGATGACGAAAAGGATGCCGAGCCGCTGAAGGCTCTGGTTGACCACCTGCGGCGGGAGGTGCTGCCGGTGTAACAGCAGCCACGCGACGAGAGATGCCATGAGCCCCCAGATCGCCCCCGACGCGCCGGCCAGAAGCGGCTCGGGCTTAATCCCCGTTGCCAAGCAACTGCCGCCGATCGCCGCGGCGACGTACAGCAACAGGAACCGCCGTCGGCCCCAGATCGACTCCGTCAGGCTGCCCACACTTGCCAGGGCGTACATGTTCATGAACAGGTGCAGGGCACCGATGTGGACGAACGCACTGCTCAGGAGCCGCCACCACTCCCACCGGACAATGTCCAAACCGAAGACGGCCCCGAGGCGGTGAAGCAAGTGCGGATCGCCGTTTGCCAGGTACGCATTCCCGGACCGGCCTTCGTGGACGGCCAAGGCCAAACCGACCAGGAACCAAAGGACGTTGAGGACGATCAACACCTGTACCACCAGCGGCGGTCGCGGGGCGAAAAGCGCCTGACGGGCTTCCTCGCCGCGGTCGAAGGTCGTGGGCGGTTCCGCGGCCACCGGCTCTCGGCTCGGTCGCGGCTCGGCCAGCAGCTTCGCCAGCTTCTGCGGTTCGTGGACCAACTTCGCCCCGTCCGGCGTGATGCCGTACCCCTGCCCCAGCCCCTTCACCCAGTCCTGCACGCGGATCAAGCCGGCGTGCCGCAGGGCCGTGATCGGCTCGTCGAGCGATTCCCGCGGCACGTTCTCCTGCTGGGCGTACACCGCCGGGAACCACGCGCGGTCGCCCGCGGCGGCGACCCACCCCAGCACGATCGCCGGGGTCGGCGGAAAATTTTCGATTGTCGTCTCGTCGTCGGCTGTCATGTTCGGCATTATGTCGGGTGGGACGCCCGTTGTCGATTGCCGAGGTGCCGAATGGACGCAAATTGGTTGGTGGTGGCCGACGAAGTGCGAGCCGCCGTGGCCGACGGCCGCCCCGTCGTGGCCCTGGAATCGACCCTGATTGCGCACGGCCTGCCGTGGCCGGCGAACCTGGAGACGGCCCGCGAGAGCGAAGCCGCCATTCGTGAACAGGGGGCCGTGCCCGCGACCATCGCCGTCCTCGGTGGCGTGCCGACCGTCGGCCTGACCGCGGCGCAGTTGGAAGAAATTGCGACGCGGGAAGGCGTGTGGAAGGCCAGCCGCCGCGACCTCGCCGCGGCGGTGGCGTTGAAGAAGCACGCGGCCACGACGGTGTCGGCGACGATGGCCCTCGCCCGCGCGGCCGGCATTCGCGTCTTCGCCACCGGCGGCATCGGCGGGGCCCACCGCGAGTCGGACTTCGACATCTCCGCCGACCTGACGGAACTCGCCCGCACGCCGGTGCTGGTCGTCTGCTCCGGGGCGAAGTCGATCCTCGACCTGCCGCGGACGCTGGAGATCCTCGAAACTTACGCGGTGCCGGTGCTGGGCTACCAGACGGAGCAGTTCCCGACGTTCTACACGGCCGGTGCGGTCGGGGCGGTGGCCCGCGTGGAATCGCCCGCGGAAGCAGCCGCCGTGTTCGCGGCCCACGTCCGCATGGGCGGCGGCGGCGGTGCGGTGCTCGCCCAGCCGTGCCCGGAGGCGGTGGCGATTTCCGCCGAGGAGTTCAACCTCGCGCTGAATGAAGCCGAGATCGACGCAACGGCCGAGGGGATCGCGGGTCCGCAACTGACGCCGTTCCTGCTCTCGCGGTTGGCCGAACTGACCCAGGGGAAGACGCTGGCGGCGAACCGCACGCTGATCGTGAACAACGCGACGCTCGCCGCGCAGGTGGCGAAGGAATTGCTGTAATGAAGAAAGCCCGCCCGTCGTGACGACGGGCGGGCTTCGGCGATTTGCACTTCGAACACCTTACCCGACGTACGCCCCGCCGACGAAGGTCGAGTCGAAGGCGTAGTACGAGTCGATGTCGGCCCCCGTCACCGCGTTGATGACCCGCACGCGGGCCGCCCCGCCGGAGCCGGGCACGGTGACGAGGTCGGCCTTGCCGTCGCCATTCACGTCCTGGGCCGCCACACGGACGCCGCCGGTGAAGGTCGACTCGTAGGCGAACGAATTGTACAGCACCGACAGGTCCAGGCCGCTGAAGACCTGTGCCCGCGGGCCGCCGCCGGCTTCGGCCCCGACGATGATGTCCGGCTTGCCATCGCCGTTGAAGTCGCCGACGGCGAGGTTCACGCCGCCGGTGAAGCTGGCTTCGTACGGGGCGAAGTCGCGGATCGGCGTGGCGGCGACGTTCGTCCCGTCGAAGACCCGCACGCGGGTCGGCACGCCCATGCCGGTAGTGGCCACGATGTCGGCCCGGCCGTCGCCGTTGAAGTCGCCGGCCGCCACCCGCACCCCGCCGCGTTGGGTCGAGTCGAAGGCGAAGAAGTTGTTCAGCACCGACCCGTCGGCCCCGCTGAACGTCGTGATCCGCGGCCCGCCGCCGACCTCGGCCCCGACGATGATGTCGGCCTTGCCGTCGCCGTTCACGTCGCCGACCGCCACGAAGGTGCCCCCGCGGAAGTTCGGCTCGAAGGCGAAGAAGTCCATGATCGGCAGGCCGGTCGCCCCGTCGAACACGCGGGTCCGAGGGCCACCGCCGACGCCGGTCGTGGTGACGATGTCGTCGATGCCGTCGCCGTTCACGTCGCCCTGGGCCACGCGGACGCCGCCGGTGAAGCTGGCTTCATACGGCGTGATGCGGAACTTCTCGCCGCCGGTCGCGTAGTCCATCACCCGCACGAGCGGGGCCATGCCGACGCCCGACGCGATGACGGTGTACGCCGACGCCCGCGTCGTGTTGCTCGTGCTGAACGTGGGAGACGATTGGACGAGCGGCGACGACGGGCCACCGGGGGTGGTGTCGTGCACGTCGTTCGGGTTGGTCCCGCCGGTTCCGCCAGTGCCGCCGGTGTTCCCCGACGAGCCGAGGAAGTCGGTCTTCGACGGGTCGGTGGGGGGCACGACCGGGGACCGCGGGGCGACCCCGAAGTTCAGGTTCCCGCGGGTCACTTCGGGCGTCGTCGAGACGTTCGAGAACAGGTTCGGCGTCGCCGTCGGGGCCGGCGTCCGGCGGTCGTCGATCTGTTCGCACCAGTCGAAGTAGACCGCCGCGTCGGCCGCCGGCAGCGCACCGCGGGTCACCGAGTAGATGCCCGGCGGAAGGATCGGGAACGAGTAGTGCCCGCTCGCGTCGGTGAGGATCGTCAGCCCGCCCGGCACGTCCGCGGCCGTCAGCGGCCGCGAGAACGAGGTGCCCGCGAAGGCCGTGCCGCTGATCGTGATCGGCACGTTCGCCAGGGTTGCTTCGCCCGCGTCGAACGTGCAGTTCTTGTTCGCGTCCACCCAGACGTACCCGGCCACCTGGGTCGGCTGGTACTCGCCGAAGTTGTAGTTCTGCCCGTCGTCGTTCGCGACGAGCGTCACCGTGAGTTTGTCGTTCGCCGGCGAACTGCCGCCGAGCGTGCCCGGCGTGTCGAGGCCGTCGAGCAGGCCGGCCGGCTGCGTCTCGCTGATCGTGTACGTTCCCGGCGTTAGCCCGGTGAACTGGTAGAAGCCGTCGCCGTTCGTCTTCGTCGTCGCCACCACGACGCCGTTCGCGTCGGTGAGGGTGATCGTCACCACGCCGATCGGCGTGTCGCCGGTCGGCGACGTTCCCCGGACGTACTTCCCGTCGAGGTTCGGGTCGCGGTAGACGTACCCGGAGACCTGCGCGATCGGCGGGGCGACGAGGCCGAAGTCGCCGTTCACGAAGTTGTTGCCGTCGGTGTTGCCCTCGATCAGCGGGGCACCACCGGGGGCAAGGGTGACGTTCGCCCGGATGGACGTGCCGACCTGCGAGCCAATGTTCTGGTTGCCGGTGTTCGCCGTCGGGTCGACCGTCACCGGGGTCAGCGTGTAGCCGGTCGGCGGCACGAGTTCCACGATGTACGAGCCGGCCACGAGGTTCGTGAACTGGTACTTGCCGTCCGCGCCCGTCGTGGCGGACACCACGACCGAGCCGTCCGGGTTCAAGAGCCGGACCGTCGCCCCCGGCAGCGTGACTTCGCCCGCGTCGAGGGTGCCGTTCAGGTTCTTGTCCACGAACACCGTGTTGCCGAACGACAGCGGTTGGATCAGGCCGAAGTCTTGCCGCAGGTTGTCGAGGCCGTCCGGGTTCGTGGCCCCCGGCGTGAGGGTGACCGTCGCGGTCGAGATCGTGCCGCCGGCCGTCGCCGAGCCGTGGTCGGCGTTGTCGGTGCCGTCGCTAATCCCCGGTTCGAACGCCCCCGTCGCGCTTCCGTTCGTGCCGGTGCTAGTCGCGTAGCCGGCCGGCGTGACGATCCGCACCAGGTACGCACCGGACGTGAGGTTCGAGAACAGGTAGTTGCCGTTCGCGTCGGTGGTCGTGTTCGCGAGGACGTTGCCGTTCTGCAACAGTTGCACCGACACGCCCGCGAGGCCGGTTTCACCCGTGTCTAGGACGCCGTTGTTGTTCGTGTCCACGAACACGAGGTTCCCGATGGCCTGCGGCTGGTAGAATCCGAAGTCCTGCCGCAGGTTGGCCTTGCCGGATTCGTCCGGATTCGGGGCCACGGCCGGGTCGGTGAGCGTCACCGTCGTGCTGGCGGCGTTCGGCGTGGTCGGGTCGATGACGCCGTGGTCGGTGCTGTCGGCCGTGAAGACGCCGTCGCTGTTGCGGTAGCCGGCCGGGGCCACCACCTGCACCGTGTACGTGCCCGGCGGCAGGTTGTCGAAGCGGTACGCCCCGGCCCCGTCCGTCGTGGTGAAGCCGATCTGGTTGCCGCCCGCGTCGCTCAGGATGACCGTCGCGCCGCCGATGCCGACCTCACCCGCGTCGAGGGTGCCGTTGTTGTTCGCGTCCTCGAACACGAGGTTGCCGAGCGACAGCGAGATCGGCGAGTACAGCCCGAAGTCCTGCCGCAGGTTCGCGAAGCCGGCGCTGTCCGGGTTGCCGGCCGTGCCGGGGTCGGCGATGGTGATGAGTTCGGTCTGGACGAACGTGCCGGCCGTGGTGCCGTGGTCCACGCTGTCGGCCGTCTGGCCGGTCGAGGGTTCGAACGGCCCGGTCGGGGACGTGTTCCCGACGCCGTTGCCGGTGCTGCTGGCGAGGCCCGCCGGCGGGGTGATCCGCACGCGGTACTGGCCGGGGGCCACCGGGAACTGGTAGAGGCCGTTGGCGTCGGTCGTCGTGCTGGCGAGTACGGCCCCGGTGGAGTCGAGCAAATCGACGGCCACGCCGGCGATGCCGGTTTCCCCGGCGAGCGGGTCGAAGCTGCCGTTGTTGTTCGCGTCCCGCCAGACGAGGTTGCCGAGCAGAACCGGGCGGAACAGGCCGAAGTCTTGGGCGAGGTTCGCCGTGCCGCCTTCGTCCGGGTTGCCGGTCGGCAGGAGCGTCACAGTCGTGCTGATGAACCCGCCGGCCGTCGTGCCGTGGTCGGCGTTGTTGGCGGTGATGCCGGTCGCCGGCTCGTACGGGCCGGTCGCCTTCCCGTTCGCGCCGGTGCTGCTGATGAACCCGGCCGGCGGGGTGATGCGGACGGTGTAATTCCCGGCCGCGAGGTTGTTGAAGCGGTACAGGCCGTCCGCCCCGGTCGTCTGCGCGCCGAGGACGTTGCCGCCCGCGTCGAGCAGTTGCACCAGCACGCCCGGCACGGCCGCGTCGGTACCGTTGAACAGGCCGTCGTTGTTCTTGTCTTCGAAGATGAAGTCGCCGATCGCGAGCGGGCGGAAGAAGCCGAAGTCCTGCCGCAGGTTCGCGTCCTTGGCCGTGACGACCGTGTCCGGGTTGCCGCCGATGTCGGTGAGCGTGACCGTGGAGGTCACGAACCGCCCCGACGTGTTCAACGACAAAATCGTGCCGTGGTCGGAGTTGTCGACGTTCGTCTGCGGGGCCGGTTCGAACGGGCCGGACGCGCTTCCGTTCAAGCCCGTGCTCGTCGTGAAGCCGGTCGGCGTGGTCACGATGATAGTGTACTGGCCCGGTTGCAGGTTGGAGAACAGGTACCCGCCACCGCCCGCCGTCGTGGTAGAGGCGATCACGGTGCCGGCCCCGTCGGTCAGACTGACGCCGACGCCGTCGATGCCCTGTTCGCCCGTGTCGAGGACGCCGTTGTTGTTCGCGTCCTCGAACACGAAGTTCCCGATCGCCAACGGCTGGTAGAAGCCGAAGTCCACGGTCAGGTTTGCCTGCTTGTCGAGCGTGCCCTGCGGGTTCGCCCCGGCGACGAGGTCGCCTTCGTTGGCCGGCAGGTTCGCTCCCGGCCCGAGGATCGCCACGCCGCTGCGGACGAGGCCACCAGTGATCGTCGTGCCGCTGTCATCGCTGTCGGTCACGGTCGGGGCGGCGATAGCGGTCGGGGCCGGCTCGAACGGGCCAGACGCGCTGCCGTTGGTGCCGGTGCTCGACCGCGTCCCCACCAGCGAGCCAACCGTCGTGTCCACGACGACGACGTAGCTGCCCTGCACGGTGTTCGTGGCCGAAGCGCCGAGGAGGTCGTCGAAGCGGTAGTACCCGCCGCCGGCCGTGGCCGTCGTGCGGAAGGCGGCCGCACCAGCGTTCAGGTTGCCGCTCGCGTCGAAGTCCGTCGGGCGGTACAGGCGAACCGTCGCCCCGTCCACGCCCGGCGTACCGCCGTCGCCGCCGTCGATCGTGCCGCTGTTGTTCTTGTCCAGCCAGACGCGGTTGCCGAGGCTGTACGATCGGACTAGGCCGAAGTCCTGGACGAGGTTGTCCACGCCCCCGAGCGTGACCGTGTTCGCGCGGATGGTGAACCCGGTCGGGACACTGCCGGCCGTGGCCTTGCCGTGGTCCTGGTTGTTGACGACGCTGTTCCCCGCGGCCAGGGTGGTTTCGAACGTGCCGTTAATCAGGTCGGCCCCGCTGCCGGTGCTGCTGCGGTAGCCCGCCGGGCCGACCACCTCAACGATGTAATCGCCGGGCACGAGGCCCGTGAAGAGGTAGTTGCCGACGTTGTTCGTCAGCTGGGTGAAGAGGAGCGTGCCCGTGCCGTTGTAGAGGTTGACCGTGACGTTCGGGATGCCGACTTCGCCGTTGTCGAACAGGCCGTCATTATCGGTGTCTTCCCAGACGAGGTTGCCGAGACTCACCCCGGTGACGAACCCGGCGTCGATGTTGTGGTTGCTGTTGCCGACAGGGTTGGCGGTCAAGTTCACCACCGCCAAGGCCGACGTGCCCGACGCGGTGAAGTCGGAGTTGCGGAGGTTGCCGTTGGCGTCGTTGGTCGTGCCGTTGCCGGTGTGGGTGGCGTTGGCGGTCGTCAAGGTCAGGCCCGTCAGAGGGGTCTGTTGGGTGCCCGAGACGTTGGGGATGGTGATCTGATACTGCCCGCCGTTCACCAGCGTCGCGATGCCGTACTTCGCACTGGCCGTGTTCGTGCCGATGCCGTTGCTGAAGTAGTAGTTACCGTTGGCGTCGGTGACGGCCGTGGCCAGGAGCACGCCGGCCTGGGAACGGAGTTCGATCGTGACGCCCGAGATGCCGTTCTCGCCAGGGTCTTGCACGCCGTCGCGGTCGGTGTCGAGCCACACGCGGTTGCCGATTTCGACCGGCGGATCGGTGGCCTGAATGGCGACGAGGTCGCCGAGGCCGTTCGCCTTGCCGAACGTGCCGTTCGGGTCCGACGGGCTGATCGCCCCTTCGTCCCGGCTGTAGATCTGGTATGACTTCTCCAAGGTCCCGGAGGTGGAACTAAACCACCGCACACCGCCGGTCCGCAGGCTCCCCAGGTAAACGGGGTCGAAGTGCGTGTTCAGAATGCTGTTGTAACCCGGCAATTGGGCGACGCCGCCGAGACTGGTTCCCCCGTGGCCGCCGCCCGCCCCCCCGTTGCCGTAGTCGTCCTGGCTGTAGTATTCGCCGCCCGCTGGGCCCAAGTTACTGCCAACCCCCGTGCCGGTCTGACCGGGCGGGTTCGGGTTGGCCCCGTTTTGCTCAAGCGAGAACGCCCCGCCGTTCACGAACGCCTTCAGGAGTTCGCCGGACGCCACGCCTTCCACCCGACCGGCGGGGTCGCCGTTGAGCGACGGGCCGGCCACCGGCCCGTTGGACTGCGTCCCCCGGCCGGTCTGATCGCCGTTCCGGTCGCGGATGCTGATGGTCAGATTGCCCTGCGTGTCGAAGGCCAGCCCCGACAACATCGGCTGGGGGTACTGCGAGGCGAAGCCGGCGTCGATCGCGGGGTTGGGGGCGGCGGGATTGGCCGCCAGCACCCGGTCGTACGTCGGCGACCAGGGGTTGTAATTGTCACTGCCGCCGAAGCTCAACCCACGGTTGTAGCTGAGGTCGAAGCCGACGCCGTTACCCGTCGTGTCGTTGACCAGCGACGCGCCAAACGTGTTCGTCGCCGGGTTGAAGGCGTACACGTAGCCGCGGAGGTTTGCCCGCACCGCCGGGGTGCTTTCGGCCGAGTCCACGAGGCCGACGTAGACAAGCCCATTCTGAACCTGCACCGCCCAAGCCCGCACGTCCGACGCGGCCACGCCCGCCGGAGTGGGGACGCTAATCGCCCGGATGTTCGAGGTGTTGGCCGTACCGTCCGGGTTCACCGAAATGATGTACAGGCGGTTGTCCGCGAGGTTCATCACGTAGACGGTGCTGCCGTCGGCGCTCACGTCGAGGCCGCCGAACCCGCTCTTGCCGACCGCGTTCCAGCCGGTGTTGTCGCCGTCCCGGTCGTAGTCATACCCGGCCGCGGCGCGGGCGGTGAAGTACGCCCCGAACCCGCCGGTCGTGTCGATGGACGGAATCGCGGTGTTCGTGCTGATATCGGTTGCGGAGAGCCCCTGGAGGTTGATCCACACGTTCGCCGTGGTCACGGAGTTGGGCGTGTCGGTCGCCGGCAGGTCGAAATTGAAGATCGCCCCGGTCGGGTTGGCGACCGGCGCGAGGCCGCTGTGCCGCTTCACGAACGCCGCCGCGTAGCCTTCTTTCTGAGTCCGGTTGTACCCGAGGCCCCAGGTCGTACCGACCACCGATGCGGGAATGGCAATGGCGTGCTCAGCCGGCGTCTGCACGTTCGACTGCGTCGAGTCCAACTGCTGCACAGAACCCGATGCGTACGGGAAACTGATGATGGCCGGGGTCGTGTTCCCGACGGCCGTACCGTACCGGTACTCGGACGTGATGATGAGCGGATTGTCCTGGTAGTAGTCGATCGCCCGGACGACGCCGAGGTTGGCGCTGCCGGCCCCGTCGGTGACGAACTGCGTCGTCGTGGCGTTGCCGTTCGCGCCTCCGTGCGGCCCGGCGACGTAACCCGCGGGCAGCCCGGTGAACTCGACGCGGTATTGCTGACCGGCCGTCGTGGCGTTCGTGGACCACGCCCCACCAGCGGCCGTCGTGGTCTGCGCGACCTGAGCGCCGGCCGCGTTGTAGACCGTCACCGTCACGCCGGCCACGCCGACGTCAACGGCCGTGGAGATCGTCCCGATTTGGCCCGCGTTCCCGGGGTTCGTACCGCCGAGGTTCGTCAATTGGGTCGTCGTGTCGAAAACGCCGTTGGCGTTATAGTCCTGGAACACGAAGCCCGAAACGGTCGGCACCTCCCGAGCTTCCAGCGCCAGAGTGCCCAGTTTGATACTGCGAGCCTCAAGGGGCCGCGGGGCGCAGATCAGGGGGCGGCGCATCAGGGCACGGGCACGCCGAACGAAGAACGACTCTGGGGACATCAGTCGAATCCTCTCGATGGAGAAAGTCGCGGAATGGTTCGGCCGCTTCCCGCAGCCGCATGATGATCCAAAAGCTCGACGAGGTGGATCGTATGGGTCGTCAACTTACCCAACTTACCGAAACCGCGTCCGAACGGCGAACGGGGGGCGAGCCGTAACGCACCGACTGTCGAGTGTTGGGTGGTAGCTTGAGACATCACCAGATGCTATCGAGTTGGCGATTTCGGCGACTTCATCCCTGGAAATCGCCCCGTCGGAACTTTCCCGGCGCGGGCTGAACCGACTCTCGCGATCCGCAGTCGCGTCTCATCTGGTCAACCGCCCCAACCGCTTCGGTCGTGCGAAACGACTCCGCCCGCACACACGGCCGGAACTCGATCTCCGAATTGCGACGAGGGGCTGTCCGCTCCGCTTGTGGCAGACCCGTGGGTGAAGGGAGCGGTGAACGGGGACAAGTCTGTCCCGAATCACGTCTCGACTTCAGCTGCCCGCCGCGTGCGCTGCCACACCATTTCCCGCGGGACGAAACCGCCGAGGGTGACACCCACGAGTCGGGCGACGATCCAGGGGGCACTCAGAAGGTAGCCAATCCGCCGCCACGTCAGGCCGACCTGCGCCGCCGCGTAGAGGTAGACGCCGCCGGTCAGCAGCACAAGCACGCCGTACCACGCGGCTAGCGTGAAGTTCGCCGCCACCCCAACGAGCAGTCCCGTCGCCAGCAATTGGGCCAGCACCAGCGGCTTGCTCTCCACGCACCGCAGGACAAAGCCGGGGCCGCCGAACAACGCGGCCCGCCAGCGGCGGCGTTGCTGGTACAGGTCGCCTTGCCGCGTCGGCGTTTCCGACCGCACGAGCGGCCGCCCTTCGAACCGCACGCGAACGCCGCCGGCCGCGAGGCGGTCGGAGTACTCCGCGTCTTCCGTCAGGCCGAAGTCCTGCCACGGGAATCGCTCCAGCACGTCCCGCCGGAAGCACATGCCCGACCCCCGTAGCGGCACCGGCCGCCCGACGCGGTCCTTCCCGGCCGACAGGAGGTTGTCGAAGACGTTGCCCATCGCCCCGACGAAGCTCGTACTCGCGTCGTCGGCGTTCCGCGTAAGGACCGCACACTGCACCGCTTCCGCCCCGCCTTCGAGGTGGGCGTCCAGCACGCGGAAGGTTTCCGGCTCGATTTGACAATCGGCGTCCAGGATCAGCACCGCGTCCGGCCGTTCCGCGAGAATTGATTCCAGCCCGAGCGCGAGGGCATAGCCCTTCCCACGCTGAACCGCGTCGGTGCGTTCCAGGGCCGTGACGCCGAACTGCTGTGCGAGGCGGGTCGTGCCGTCGGTGCAGTTGTCCGCGACGACCACGACTGTTCGCAGTTCCGCCGGGTAGTCGGCCTTCAAGATCGACTCCAACGAAAGGCCGAGCGAGAGTTCCTCGTCGTGGGCCGGGATCAGTACCGCGATCCGACGGTTCGGGCGGTCCGACGGGGCGAGCGACCGCCGCTGGCCGAGGAGTGCGAAGCCGACGTAGTACAGGCACGCGGCCGTCGCGGGCACGAGGAATATCAAGGCTACCAGCAGTGCGATCATGGGTTCGCCGACCTCGGGGTGCGGGTTCCGGGCGTTCAGGGTACGCCATCCCGCGGGATTCGTGGAAGCCGAACTTCGCCTTGCCCAGTTTCCGTCGATTGGGTACTTTCGCGGCCACCGAAACTACCGGGCTGGAAGGACGCCGCATGAGCGACGCTACTACACCACTGATTCACCCGACGGCCGTGATCTCGGCCGAGGCCGAACTCGCGGCCGACGTTCGCGTCGGGCCGTATGCGGTCATCGACGGGCCGGTCCGCCTCGGGGCCGGGTGCGTCGTCCGGGCGCACGCGCAACTCGTCGGCCCCCTGACGGCCGGCGAGGATAACGACTTCGGCCGCAGCTGTGTGATCGGCGAACGGCCACAGCACCTGGCGTACAAGGGCGAACCGACGGGCGTGACCATCGGCCACCGGAACACCTTCCGCGAGCACGTCACCATCCACCGCGGGATGCCGGTCGGTGCCGGCCGCGGCGTCACGACCCTCGGCGACGGCAACTACCTCATGTGCGGCAGCCACCTCGGGCACGATTGCATCGTTGGCAACAACGCCATCATCGTGAACAGTGCCCTGCTCGGCGGCCACTGCGAAGTCGGCGACCGCGCGCTCATCTCGGGCAACGCCGGCATCCATCAGAATTGCCGCATCGGCCGGCTGGCACTGGTCCGCGGGCTGGCGATCGTGTCGATGGACGTGCCGCCGTTCTGGATCGTGCAATCGCCGAACAGCGCCGCCGGCGTGAACCTCATCGGCATGCGGCGGGCCGGGATACCGTCGGCCGACATCCAGGCCGTGCGGAAGGCGTTCAACATTCTCTACCGCGGCGGACTGATCCTCTCGCTGGCCGTCGCCAAGATCGAGGCGGACCTCGGGGCCAGCCCGACGATTCAAGAACTGATTCAGTTCATCCGCACGACGAAGCGCGGCATCCCCGGCTCGCACCGCCACAACAACGACGAAGCTCAAGCGGCCTGAACCCATGCCCAACCTTGATCCCGCTTCGAACACCCTCTCCCTCCTCCGACGGCTGCCGCGGTGGGCCGTCGTCGTGTGGATCGTGCTCCTCGTCGGCGTCATCGGCCGGGTGGCAAAAGCCTCGCCGCTGTCCGGCACGGTCGTGCCGATCTACCTGACAGCGGGCGAGCGGTGGCTGCACGGCGAAGACATCTACGCCCCCGCGCCGCCGCACGACGTGTACCGCAACCCGCCCGG
Source organism: Limnoglobus roseus (assembly GCF_008254045.1). Lineage (GTDB taxonomy): Bacteria > Planctomycetota > Planctomycetia > Gemmatales > Gemmataceae > Limnoglobus > Limnoglobus roseus. Next base: position 972,283 of record NZ_CP042425.1, read on the forward strand.
CGTGGCCGCGTTCTTCGCTCCGTTGTCGCTACTCCCGCCGAAGACGGCCGCCATCCTCTGGCGACTCTTCGGCGTGGCCCTCTACGTGACTGGCCTCTTGAAGTTGCTACGCCAGGCCCCGGTCGAAGCGGCCACGAGCCGGCAACTCGGCCTCCTCGCGTTCCTGGCGGCGCTCCTCATCATCCCGAGTTTCAACAACGGCCAGGTGAACGTCGCAATCATCGGCAGCCTGCTGCACGCGACGGCCGACTTCCGCCGCGGCCACCTCTGGCGGGCGGCGGCGTGGATCGCCTTCGCGAGCTTCTTCAAGATTTACCCACTGGCCCTCGGCCTGCTGTTCTGCGTCGTCGCCCCGCGGTTCCTCGTGCGGCTGGTGCCCACCATCGTCGTGGCCGCCCTACTGCCGTTCGCCTGTCAGCAGTCGGACTACGTGGCCGCGATGCACAACCGGCTGGTCGAATTTCTGGAACTGGAAGGCCACTTCCGCGCAATCCTGACCCGTGCCCCGTGGGACTGGACGATCATCGCCCGCGTGTGGTTCGACGTGCAAATTTCGAAGGACACGAGCCAACTCGTGTCCGCGGCCGCCGGCCTGACGTTCGCGGTCGTCGTCGGGTTCGCCCGGTGGCGGCGGCCGGAGGCGGCGATCGGCACCGCGTTTTCGCTCGGCTGCATTTGGATGACGCTCTTCGGCCCGGCGACGGAGAACTCGACGTACACGCTCCTGGCCCCGGCCGCGGCGCTCCTGATGTTGAACCGCCCGTGGTACCGTCAGCCGGTCGGCTTGGCGGCGGCCACCCTGCTGGCGCTGCCGATCTTGCGCGGCCTGTTCCCGAGTAGCGAGGTGATGCCGTTGCGGACGGCCCAACCGTTCGCGGCGATTCTCTTGTTGGGCCTGACGGTGAGCGACGTGCTGCGCTCCCGCCGTCCGGTAGAAATGCAAGAAGCCCAGGCGTTGCTACGGCCGGGCTTCCCGTCGATCACGTCCCGCGAAGCGGGCGGGGTTTAGCCTTCGTCGCGGGGTCAGGAGTGGCCGAGGACCGGGTGCGGCCGGTACGGCTCCTCCAGCGACTTCAACTCACCGGCGTCGAGTTTCAGGTCAACGGCGGCGATCGCGTCCTCAAGATGGTGCGGCTTCGACGCACCGACGATCGGGGCCGTCACGGCCGGTTGTTGCAGTAGCCACGCCAGGGCGACCCGGGCGTTCGGCACGCCCCGTCGCTTCGCCACTTCCGACAACCGCTCGACCACCGTGAAGTCCGCGTCCTGGTAGTAGAGCTTGTGCGCGAAGTCGTCCGTCTTGGCCCGACTCGTCTCGCCCCGGTCGGCGGAAGAACGGTTGCCGGCCAGGAAGCCGCGGGCCAGCGGGCTCCACGGCAGCAGGCCGATGCCCTCGTCCCGGCAGAGCGGGTTCACTTCTCGCTCCTCCTCGCGGTAGACCAAGTTGTAATGGTTCTGCATCGTCACGAACCGCGCCCACCCGTGCCGCTCGGACGCGCGGAGCATTTTGGCCAACTGCCACGCGAACATGCTCGACGCGCCGATGTGGAGCACCTTCCCCGCCCGCACCACGGCGTCCAACGCCGCGAGCGTTTCCTCGACCGGGGTGGTCGGGTCGAAGCGGTGAATCTGGTACAGGTCCACGTAGTCGAGCTGGAGGCGCTTCAGGCTCGCGTCGATGGCGTGCCGGATGTGCTTGGCCGACAGCCCCCGCTCGTTGGGCGTTTGGCCCATCGGGTTGAAGACCTTCGTCGCAATTACCACCTGCTCGCGGGGAATCGAGAGTGCCCGCAAGGCCCGCCCCAGAACTTCTTCGCTAGCCCCGTCGGAGTACATGTCGGCCGTGTCGAAGAAGTTGATCCCCGCTTCCCACGCCTGCCGAAAGAAGGGGCGGCTGGCGTCTTCATCGAGAACCCACGGCCGCCACCGGCTGCTGCCGTAGGTCATGCACCCCAGGCAAATCCGCGACACCTTGAGGCCGGTCGCACCGAGGTTGACGTAGTCCATGAGTTCACCGCGTGAGAATGATGAAGGCGATGGGGACAGGGAGTATACTCCCTGTCCCCATCGCCCTTACGAATCGCCGTCGGGTCGGATTACCGCCGTTTCACGTCCTTCTCGTAGATGTCGGCCTTCGTCTGCCGGTCCGCGAGGAGGTGCTCGGAGAAGAAGTCCCACATCCGCTGCGTGAAGTACGGCTGGGCGGGGCCGAAGCCGTGCCGGGCACCCGGGATGATGAGCAGTTCGAACCGCTTGTTCGCCTTGATGAGGGCGTCGGTCAGCCGCATCGTGTTCGCCGGGTGGACGTTGTTGTCGATCTCCCCGTGAACCAACAGCAGGTGCCCCTTCAGGTTCGCCGCCAACTCCGCGTTCGTCGGCACCTTGATCTCGAACTTCATCTTCGGCGGGGCCTTCTCCTCGGCCTTCTTTTCGTCGCCCTTTTTCTCCTCGTCTTTCTTTACCTCGGCCTTCTTAGCTTCTTCCGTCGTCTTCTTTTCCTCGACCTTCTTCATGTCTTGCTTCCCCTCGGTCGCCTTCTTGGTTTCCTCGGTCGCCTTCTTGGTCTCCTCGATCGCCTTCTTCGCGTCTTGCTTGGCATCCTCGATCGTCTTCTTCGCGTCTTGCTTGGCCTCGGCGGCCTTCTTCTCTTCGGCCTTCTTGGCCTCGACCTTCGCCGCCTCGGCGGCTTGCTGTTTCACCTCGGCCAGTTTCTTCTGCAACTCGGCCAGCTTCTTTTCGACCTCCTCGACGGACTGCTTGTCTTCGGGGTCGAAGCCCGTCAGTACGGCCTCGATCTCGGCTTCGATCTCTTCCTCCTCGGCCGGGGGCCGACGACGACCGCCCTGACCCTGGCCGGTGCCCGTCCGCGTGGCCCCGCCCTGGCCTGTGCTGCCGGTCGCGGCGTCCTTCTTCTCCTCGATCACGGCCACTTCCTTCATGCCGTGGTACCGCTCGGACCAGTTGTCGTTGTAGATGTTGTTGTCGTGGTTCCCGGCGCTCGCGACGGCGACCTTGAAGAAGTCGTTGTACGGCGGCTGCAACACGGCCGCGGCCGACATGAACCCGCCGCCCGAGTGGCCATAGATGCCGACGCGGTTCAGGTCGATGTAGGCGTGCCGGGCGGCGAGTTGTTCGATGGCCGCTTTCTTGTCCACCAGGCCGTAGTCGCGGAGGTTGTAGTACCCGAAACTGTGGTACGCCTTCGACCGCTCCGGGCTGCCGCCGCGGTGGCCGACCTGAATCACGATGAACCCGAGTTGCGCCATTTGCATCGGCTGGCTGTGGGCCGCGAACTTGTGCGTGACGCCCTCCGTCTGCGGGCCGGGGTAGACGTTGGCGATGATCGGGTACGATTTCTTCGGGTCGAAGTCGAACGGCTTCCACAGGTTCCCGTACAGGTCCGTCACGCCGTCGGCCGCCTTCACGACGAACGTCTCCGGCGTCCGCCACCCGGTCGCCTTCAACTGCGACAGGTCGGTCTGTTCCAGCGTCATCACGGGGTGGCCGAGTTCGTCGTAAACCATCGAGATCGGGGCGTGGTCAGTCGCGCTCGCCGTCGAGACGACGAACTTCTTCGACGGCGACAGGTACGACTGGTGGTTCAACCCGCCCTTAACCGGCGACACTTTTGGCCCGATGTCCGTCGAGTTCAAGTTCACCGGGATGACGCTCGGGTCGAGTTGCGTCAGCCCGGTGCCGTCGAACCGCACGCGGTACAGGTGGTTGTAATAAATGTTCTCGCCGTGCTCGCGGGCGTTGCCGACGAAGTAGAGTTGCTTGTTCTTGCCGTCCACGTCGACAATCCGGCTCGTCCGCCACTGGCCGGCGGTGATGGCGTTCTTCAGCGTCCCGTCGCGGCCGTACAGGTAGAAGTGGCCCCACCCGCTCCGCTCAGACCACCAGATCAACTCGTCCGTCTCTTCGACGAACCGAACCGGCTGCGAGTCAAGGAAGGCCGAGTCGAACGACTCGGCGAACAGACTCTTCTCGGCCCCAGTCAGCACGTCGATGGTGCAGATCGCCAGGTTCCGCTGGAGGCGGTCGCGGCGGATGAACCGGAGTTCGTTGGCGGCCTTGCCCCAGACGACGCCACTGAACCGCTCGTCCTTCCACTTCGGCTTCACGGCCGTGAGGGCCTTCTTCGACACGTCGCAGTAGAAGAGTTCTTGCTTGCGGACCTTCTCCTCGCCGGGCATCGGGTACTTGTACTGTTCGAGCTTCGGCCGCGGCGTGGCGAGCGAATCGACGAGGTACAACTCCTGCACCCCGCGGCTGTCGGACCGCGTGACGAAGAACGCCTTCGAGTCGGGCGACCACGTCACGCTGGGCCGCGACTTCCGCTCCTCGGCCGTCGGCGGCTTCGCCTCGCCTTGTGTCTGAGCCTGGGCCTCGCTACCGACCTGCCGGCCACGGCCGAACGTGCCCCGCCCCGGGCCGAAGGTGTACTCGTCTTCGCCGTCCTTGCTCAGCTGAACGGCCTTGTCTTCGGCCCCCTCGTCGGCCAGGTAGAGGTTGTGCTTGAAGGCGTAGACGTACTTCTTCTTGTCCGGCGAAATCGCCTTGTAGCTCGCGGCGGCGGCCGGCGGGGTCGTCTGGTTCCCTTGCTGCTGTTGTTGTTGGTCCTGCTGCTGTTGGTTCTGCTGGTCGTCCTGGCGTTGCCCGCGGTCGCGAATCTCCTCAAATTGCTTCCGTTGCTCCTCGGTCATTCGGGCCAGCGTTTCGGGCGACGCCTGGAATCCCGTGCGGACGACTTTGGCCCCCTTCGTGAGTTTGCCGGCGGCCAGGTCGTACTCGTACTGGTACTCGTCGAAGGCGAACTTCATCTTCTTACCGTCGTCGGTCACGCTCACCCGACTCAGGGCGAGCGTCTCCACGTCGAGCGGCTTCTTGGCGAGTTCGGACAGGGCGGCGGCGACGTTCGCGGCGTCGAAGAGGGGGGCCTTCGTTTTCTTAGCCGGGTCCACCAGCCAGTACGCCGTACCACCCGGGGTGCGGGCCGTGTACCAGAACTGATCGGTCTTGCCGATCCACTGCGGGAAGACGTTGGTCTCCTGAACATTGCGGTAAACGAACTCGCGGCTGAACTTCTGAGCGAGGGGGTAGTTCGCCCCGGAAACCTTCTCCGGCTCGGCGGCGGGCGCGGCCGCCAGACACAAGATGAAGTACGCAACGGACGCGGAACCAGACCAGATACGAGTCATGTCGGCATAGCCCTGGCGTAGAAGGAAGATTTTGCCCAAACTACCACAAAGGTGCCGCGGCCGGAAGGGTGCGAGGAAAACATGAAAGGAAATTCACGATCTCCAGCACACATTGAAGCCAGTCAACGGTGGCCCGGCAGGCGATGGCGCACGGTCTGCGATCGAAGGCGACGGTTGTAAGCATGGTAGCCGCGGCGAAGAATAATCCAGTACCTTCGCCGCGAGTGACCGCCATGAAAAGCTTGTCCGACGTTCCGCTCTCGGTCCTCGACCTCTGCCCGGTGCGCGAGGGGGGCACGGCGGCCGAGTCCTTCCGCGAGAGCCTCGACCTCGCCCGCACGGCCGAGCGGTGCAGCTACCGGCGGTACTGGGTCGCCGAACACCACGGTTTGCCGGGCGTGGCTAGCGCGGCGACAGCCGTGGTCATTGCCCACCTCGCCGCCGGCACGTCCCGCATTCGCGTCGGGTCCGGCGGCGTCATGCTCCCCAACCACGCCCCGTTGGTGATCGCCGAACAGTTCGGCACGCTCGCCGCGCTCCACCCCGGCCGCATCGACTTGGGCCTCGGGCGTGCCCCCGGCGGGGACGCGCGAACGTACCGCGCCCTGCGACGAAACCTGAACGGCGGGGATGCCTTCCCTCAGGACGTGCGAGAGTTGATGGCGTACTTCCGGCCCGGCGGCCCCGGCAACGGCGTTCACGCCGTCCCGGGCGAGGGGTTAGACGTGCCCGTGTGGCTGCTCGGGTCGAGCGACTTCAGCGCGCGGCTCGCGGCCGAACTGGGCCTGCCGTTCGCGTTCGCCTCGCACTTCGCCCCGGACTCGCTCCACCAGGCGATTGCCCTCTATCATCGGCACTTCGAACCGTCGGAATCGCTCGCCCAGCCCTACGTCATGGTCGCGGCAAACGCGGTGGCGGCCGACACCGACCGCGAAGCGTCGCGATTGTTCACGTCGGTCCAGCAACAGTTTCTCAACCTCGTCCGCGGCTCGCCGGGACAATTCCCGCCGCCGGTCGATTCGATGGACTCGCGTTGGACGCTAGTCGAGCGAGCGCACGTCGAGCGGATGACCCGGTGTTCGGCCGTCGGCTCGCCCGACACGGTGCGGTGGCGACTGGAAGGAATCCTGGCCGAAACGAACGCGGACGAACTGATTCTCACGACCCCACTCTACGACCACGCCACCCGACTCCGGTCCGTCGAACTCGTCGCCGGGTTGCGACACGAGTCATAACTTCGCGGCACCCGCTCCCGGAGGTGCTGTAGGGTGAGAGCCACGGGACGGCCGTCCCGTGGCTCTCACCCTACAATCTCCCGGAACCCTCACCCCACGCGGAGTCGCCATGAAGATCGGCATGAACCTTCTGCTCTGGACCGGCCACGTCACCGAGGAGCACTACCCACTGCTCGCGAAGATCAAGGCGGCCGGCTACGACGGCGTCGAACTGCCGCTCTTCGAGGGCGACCCGAGCCACTTCAAGAAAGTGAAGACCGAACTCGACAAGCAAGGGTTGAAGTGCACCACCGTGACCGTGGTGAACCCCGAGCACAGCCCGATCAGCCCCGACGCGAGCATTCGCAAGGCCGCCCACGAGCGGCACAAGTGGGCCATCGACTGTAGTGCCGCCCTCGGCGCGGAAACGATGCTCGGGCCGTTCCACTCGCCGCTCGGCGTCTTCACCGGCGACGGCCCGACGGCCGACGAGAAGAAGCGGGCCGCCGAGGTGTTGCGACAGGCCGCCGAGTACGCGAAGCAGGCGAACCTGATGCTCGCCATCGAGTACCTGAACCGCTTCGAGTGTTACTTCCTGACGACCGCCGCGGACGCCGTGGCCCTGGTGAAGAGTGTGGACCACCCGAACTTCCGCACGATGTACGACACGTTCCACGCAAACATCGAGGAAGTCCGCCCGAGCACGGCCATCCGCACGATTTCCCCGGTACTGGCCCACGTCCACATCAGCGAGAACAACCGCGGCACGCCGGGCACCGGGCAGGTGAACTGGTTCGAAACCTTCCGCAGCCTCCGCGAAGTCGGCTATGACGGCTGGCTGACGATCGAAGCCTTCGGCCGCGCACTGCCGGCCCTGGCCGCCGCGACCCGCGTCTGGCGGGACTTCTTCCCATCGCCGGACCACGTGTACACGGAAGGGATCGGGTTCATCCAGTCGATGTGGAAGCTGGCAAAGGTGTAAAGCTCGGTAAACTGCGCCGGCCCCGCCGAACGTGCCCGGCGGGGCTACCCATTTTCCGCACTTCGCCCGTCACAACCCCGCGGATTGCTGACAGAGCTGGCCGATTCTTCTGGTAACGGCGTGTGAGGACACACGCACCGGAGGCTTCACGGATGGCACGGCTCAACCGCACCTGGCTCGGCATCTTCGCCCTTGGCTTTGTCCCGCTGGCAATGGCCGCGGAACCCACACCACCGACCGGCACGCCGCAGGTTTTCGTGCCGTGGGCGAACAAATTCTTCAAGAAGGACAACCCGCCGTCGGTCATCGTCCACGACTTCGGGACAGTCCCGCACGGCACGATGCTGACGCACAAGTTCACGTTCACGAACATCTACGACGTGCCCATGCAGATCATCGACGTGCGGAAGTCGTGCACGTGCCTGGACGCCGACCCGCCGCAGAAGGTGCTGCAACCGAACGAGTCGGCCGACATCGTGCTGACCATGAACGCCGCGAAGTTCAACGGCCCGAACGCGCAGACGTTCTACGTCACGTTCGGCCCGCAGTACGTCTCGACGGCCGTCATTCGCGTGCAGGCCAACAGCCGGGCCGACGTGCAACTCTCGCCGGGGCACGTCAACTTCGGCGTGGTGCAGCAGGGGGCGAAGGCGGCCCAGGTGGTGACGATCAAGTACGTCGGCAAGATGCGGGACTGGAAGATCACGGAAGTCGTGAAGCCGAGCGGCCCGCTCGACGTGCAACTGACCGACCCGAAGGGGCCGGAGTTCGCGGTCACGGTATCGCTAAAGGCTGACGCCCCGGCCGGCACGATTCTCGAACCGATCACGCTGAAGACGAACGACCCGACCGCGTCGCTGTTGCAGTTCAACGTGGCCGGCGTCGTGCAAGCCCCGATCACGGTGGCCCCGGAGAAGGTCAAGTTCGAGGGCGTGAAGCTCGGCGACGAGCAAACGCAGAAGGTGATCCTGCGGGCGACGAAGGCGTTCAAGGTGGAAGCGGTTGCCGACGCGGGCGACGGTCTGACCATCGAGCCGGGCGAGGTTGCCTCGCCGGTGCAAATCATCACGGTGAAGTTCAAGCCGGTCGGCACCGGCGCGTGGAAACGTGAACTGAAGCTCAAGACCGACCTGGGTGAAGCCCCGCTGACGGTGGAACTGGAAGCGGTGCAGTAATACTGACTGGAACCCCTGCGGCCGCGGCGATTCGCCGCGGCCGCTTGCGTTACGGGCGACGGCCGGCGATGATGGAAGGTTCAATCCGGAGGCCCACCGATGGACGAACACTACGCCACCCGCCAGCGGTGGGCTGAAGTCCTGGCCATGTACGGGGAATACTTTCCGCATTGGAGCCGAGACACGGTTGACCGGTTGGCCCGGCATGCGGAACTGATTGAAGAACTGTTGAATTGCCGCGGCATCATGCGGCTCCATCCAATTACGTCCCACTTCTCGCTCGGGTTCATCCGCTCCGACGCGACGGATCACATCCCCGGAGACACCTACATCGACATCGAAGTACCGAGTACCGGCGAATACCTCATCGCACTGGCCCACTATCGCCGGATTCCGCCCGCGAGTGCATGCCAATCGGAACGGTTGACGCTGTATGATCGCACCTGCCCGCACGTGCGGTCGGCGGTGCGGGCGGTTCGCGTGGCCGCCCGGCTGATGGGCGTGAAAATCAGCCAGCCGCAACGGGAGAAGCCACCGGCCGGAGCGATGCGACGGCAGTGGCTGGTCATCTCGAAGGACGGGCTGTTCGCCCCGCCGCGGCCGAAGGTGTACCGCGAACTGCGGTTGGACGGGTTCGCGTTCGAGGAATGAGGGCGAGCCGAACTCCGTAAGGAGTCGGGTGAATCGCTGGTTGCCGCCGCGATTCACCCGACTCCTTACGGAGTTCGGCTCGCCAAGTCACTTCGGGAACCAGTCCTGCAACGACGTGACGGTTAGCTCCTGCTCCCGCAGCGCCTTCATCGCGTCGGCGGCCATCGCGGCCCCGGAGAGCGTCGTGATGCACGTCACGCGGTTGGACACCGACGCCGCGCGAATCTTGCTCTCGTCGGTGTGGTGGCCGCGGCCGCTCGGCGTGTTGACGATCAGTTGCACCTCGCCGTTCTTCATGTAGTCGAGCAGGTTCGGCCGGCCCTCCTGAATCTTCGGCACCTCCGACACCGGAATGCCGTGCTCCTGGAACACGGCCGCGGTGCCGCGGGTGGCGAGCAGGCGGAAGCCCATCTCGGCGAACCGCTTCGCGATCGGCACGGCCGCGAGCTTGTCGTGCTTCGCCAGGCTGATGAAGATCGTGCCCTTGGTCGGCAGGGCGGCCGACGCCGCGAGTTGGGCCTTCGCGAAGGCCATCGCGTAGCTCACGTCGATGCCCATGACCTCGCCGGTCGACTTCATCTCCGGGCCGAGGATGATGTCCACGCCCGGGAACTTGTTGAACGGGAAGACGCTCTCCTTCACCGAGTAGTGCTTCGGGATCGTCTCGCCCGTCACGCCGAGTTGGTCGAGCGTTTTGCCGGCCATCACGAGCGCGGCGAGGCGGGCGAGCGGCACGCCGATGGCCTTCGACACGAACGGGATCGTCCGGCTCGCCCGCGGGTTGGCTTCGAGCACGTACACCGTCGGCGTCGTGTTGTCGATCAGCCCCGTCACGGCGAACTGAATGTTCATCAGCCCCTTGACCTTCAGGGCCGTGGCGAGCTTCACCGCCTGCGTCTTGATCTCAGCGATGACGGCCGGCGGAAGGCTGTACGGCGGCAGCACGCACGCGGAGTCGCCGCTGTGAATGCCGGCCTCCTCGATGTGCTGCATGACGCCGCCGATGATCGTCCGCGTGCCGTCGCTGAGACAATCGACATCGACTTCCGTGGCGTTCTCCAGGAACTTGTCGATCAAGATTGGCTTGCCCGGCGACACGTCGATGGCCCGGCTCATGTACCCTTCGAGGGCGTCGTCGGCGTACACGATTTGCATGGCCCGCCCGCCGAGCACGAAGCTCGGTCGCACGAGCACCGGGTAGCCGATCTTGCGGGCCTGGGTGAGGGCCTGTTGAAGATCGACGGCCGTGCCGTTGGCCGGCTGTTGTAGTTTGATTTCGTCGATCAACTTCGCGAACCGCTTGCGGTCCTCAGCGATGTCGATGCTGTCCACGCTCGTGCCGATGATCGGCACGCCGTGGCTTTCGAGCGCCTTCGCGAGGTTCAGCGGCGTCTGCCCGCCGAACTGCACGATGACGCCCTTCGGCTTCATGCGGTCGTAGATGTTCAGCACGTCTTCGACCGTCAGCGGCTCAAAGAACAGGTGGTCGGACGTGTCGTAGTCGGTGCTGACCGTCTCCGGGTTCGAGTTCACCATGATGACTTCGTACCCGGCCGCCCGCAACGCGAACGCGGCCTGTACGCAGCAGTAGTCGAACTCGATCCCCTGGCCGATGCGGTTCGGCCCGCCGCCGAGGATCATGATGCGATCCTTGCCGGTGGGTGGAAGGATCTCGTCTTCGGGGGCAGGCTCTAACCGGCTACCCAGATCATGGATCGAATGACGCAGATCGTGTATCGCTTCCCGCGCTCCCGGAACTTGATCGCCGATCTTAGCGGAAGATGGATCAACTCCAACAGGGGATTCCGGCTTCTGATACAGAACGCGGATCGGGGCCTCATACGTCGAGTAGTAGTACGGCGTGTACGCCTCGAACTCGGCGGCGCAGGTGTCCACCGACTTGAACACCGCGACGACGCCCATCGCCTTCCGCTTCGCGCGGATGTCGCTGTCGGTGCCACCCCAGAGGTTCGAGAGTTGCCGGTCGGTGAAGCCCCACTGCTTCGCTTTCAGCATCAGGTCGGGCGACACCTTCTCCAGTGGCCCGCCGGCCTTCAGTTCGTCCTCGAACTTCGTCAGGTCGTAGATGTTTTGCAGGAACCAGCGGTCGATCTTCGTGCGGGCGAACACGTCGTCGATCGTCATCCCGGCCTTGAAGGCGTAGCGGACGTACCAGATGCGATCGCTGTTCGGCGTCGTCAGCTTCGCGTTGATGTCGCTCATCGACGGCGGGTTGTCGCCGCCCCAGCGGTCACGCAGGTCGCAGCCGATGCCGAACCGGCCGACTTCCAGCCCGCGGAGGGCCTTCTGCAAGCTCTCCTTAAACGTGCGGCCGATGGCCATCGTCTCGCCGACCGACTTCATCTGCGTCGTCAGCGTCGGGTCGGCTTCCGGGAACTTCTCGAACGTGAACCGCGGCACCTTCGTGACCACGTAGTCGATCGTCGGCTCGAAACACGCCGGCGTCTCGCGGGTGATGTCGTTGCGCAGTTCGTCGAGCGTGTACCCAACGGCCAACTTCGCGGCGATCTTCGCGATCGGGAAGCCGGTCGCCTTCGACGCGAGCGCACTGCTGCGGCTGACCCGCGGGTTCATCTCGATGACGATCATCCGCCCCGTGCGGGGGTCGGTGGCGAACTGAATGTTGGAGCCGCCGGTTTCGACGCCGATCTCGCGAATGATGATCTTCGCGGCGTCGCGCATCCGCTGGTATTCCTTGTCGCTCAACGTCTGGGCCGGGGCGACGGTGATACTGTCGCCGGTGTGGACGCCCATCGGGTCGAGGTTCTCGATGCTACAGATGATGACGACGTTGTCGGCCTTGTCGCGCATCACCTCCAGCTCGTACTCCTTCCAGCCGATGACGCTCTCTTCGATGAGCACTTCCGTGGTCGGCGACAGTTCCAGGCCGCCGGAGACGATGGTGTTGTACTCCTCGCGGTTGTAGGCGATGCCGCCGCCGCTGCCGCCCATCGTGAAGCTCGGCCGGATGACGCACGGCAGGCCGATGGCGACTCGCGCTTCTTCCGCTTCGGCCATCGTGTGAACGACGAGGCTCTTCGGCACGTCGAGGCCGATTTTCAGCATCGCGTCCTTGAACTTCTGCCGGTCCTCGGCCTTGTCGATCACGTCGGCCTTCGCGCCGATCATCTCGACGCCGTGCTTGCGGAGGACGCCCTCCTTCCACAGCGACATTGCCGTGTTGAGGGCCGTCTGCCCGCCAAGCGTCGGCAGCAGCACGTCGGGCTTTTCCTTCTCGATGATCTTCTCGACGACCTGCCAGGTGATCGGCTCGATGTACGTGCGGTCGGCCGTCTCCGGGTCTGTCATGATCGTGGCCGGGTTCGAGTTCACCAGCACGACCTCGTAGCCCTCCTCGCGGAGGGCCTTGCAGGCTTGCGTGCCGGAATAGTCGAACTCACAGGCTTGACCGATGATGATGGGACCGGAACCGATGAGCAGGATCTTCTTGATGTCGGTGCGCTTGGGCATTGGTATCCAGAGCGTCGTGGGTGCGGCGAAAACGTCGGCCTCGCGGCGCAAACTCCACTTACACTACGGAACCGGCGAAAATCTCCAAGTGCGCGGGGGCGAACGAGATGGGAATGGTGGGGCAACCGGGCCGGCGTTACTTTGGGAATGCCGGCGGGGGCAGAAACGGGGAGGCCGGCGGGTTCGCGAAGTCGGCCGGCCGCGCGACGGTCCAGACCGTCGTGGACCCGGTCACATCGTACTTCGAATTTTTCGCGATCGCCTCCAGCACCGTGAGGAGCGATCTCGCCTCCGGGGGTAACTGCGCGTCGAGTTGCTTCTTGACCTCGGGCAGGGCAAGTGACAGGAGGGCCATGCCGTTCTGGAGGGCGTCCCGGATTTTCCCCGCCGCGTCCGCGTCCTTCGCCCGGAAGGTTCCGCGGAGGAAGGTTGCGTCACTCAAATTGATCGCAACGTGGGCCGTGTCGAGGCCCTTCGCCGCCGTCCAGAATTGCTCGGCCGCGGGCGGGATGCCGTTGTCCACGCCACCGTAAACCTCTTCCAACGCGGTCAACAGCGGCTTCATCGCCAGGACGATCACCACGTCTTGGTTCCGATCGACCTTACCCAGTTCCGCGGCCAACTCGCCCCCTTGCGCGGCGTCTTCGATGGCCATCGTCATCGCGCTTTCGGGGCCGAACGCGACGTTGCGATCATCGAAGGCCGTGGCGAACATCATCTCCTTGTTGACGAACTCCCCCTTCCCCTTCAGGCCGTCCTTCCCGGCCAGGATCGCGTTTGTCGCCTCGACGTTGCCGAACACCACCTTTTGGAGATCGACGGGCGGCGAACCAGGCACCGTCGTCGCGAAGAAGATCGGCAAAACCTGCTTGCCCTCCCTCGTGCCGGGGTGGATGACCATCGTCCCGCGGCTGAACTGCTCCAGGTCGATCTGCTTGTTCTCCCGGACGTTCGCGATTCCCGTTTCGACCGGCACACCGAGGGCGGTCAGGTTCGCCTTGAGCCGGGCCGCATCGACGGTCACGGCCAGGAAGCACGCGGCGGGCGTGTGCCGAACCTCGACGGGCATCCGCGCGCGATTGGGCCGGACGAGCGGCGGCGATTTCTTGGGCGGCTCTATCGGTTTCGCTTCCGGCTCCGGGACGGGCTTCACCGGCTCAAACGGCGTGACGGGCGGGGCGGGGGACGTGACCGGCGGCACGCCGAAGTCCGGCTCGGGGGACTTCGAAGGCGACGGCACGTCGTCTGGCTTTGCCTCCTCGCCGGGAGGGATGACGACCGGGGCCGACGACGGTTTTGGCGGGGTCGCGGCGGGTTTCTTCGCCTGGATGTATTCGAGCGAGACGTACCCGGCCGTACCGAGGGCCGCGCAGATGAGCAGAAGGAGCAGAACGCGGGCCAGTGAAAACTGCTTCCGCGCTTTCTGCGGCCGCGCCGGCGTCGCGACGGGCCGCCGCGGTCGCGCCACCGGCCGCGGGTCCGTCTCGTTAAATGGCGGCGTCTCCTGGGCCGCGCGGCTCGGCCGGGCGACCGGGACGGCGATCTTCCGGGCCACCGGGGTGACGACCGGGGGCAAGACGTTGGCCGAGTCGGGAACGTCCTCGTCGTCGTCCAGCACGATGATGTTCCGCGTGATCGGAACGCCGCCGGCGGCCTGCGGGTAGCCGGGCCGCTTCGCCGGGTCGAGCGAAGACTTCTGCTTCAAGAACGGTACGAGCGCCTGGGCCGCCTCGGCCGGCGTTTGAAACCGCGCCCGCGGGTCTTTCTTCAGCATCCGCTCGACGACCGCCGCCAACTCCGGGGTCACGTCGGACCGCAACTTCCGCAGGGGCGTGTCCGGCTCCTCGGTGATGAGCCGGATGAGGATGTCGTTGTAGTTCTTCCCGGTGATCGGCGGGCGGGCGGCGAGGAGGAAGTAGAGCGTGGCCCCGAGGCTGTAGATGTCGGCCCGGATGTCCGCGGCCGCGGCGTCGCGGGCTTGTTCCGGGGCCATGAACAGCGGCGTGCCGAGGCTCGCGCCGGTCGCCGTGAGGTTGCCGTCCGTGAGGTTCTCCCGGCTGAGTTTCGCCAGCCCGAAGTCGACGATCTTCACGAACGTCTTCTTGTTCTGCGTCGTGCAGATGACGTTGCTCGGCTTGATGTCGCGGTGGACGAGGCCGCGCTCGAAGGCGTGTTGAAGCCCGGACGCGATCTGGTAGCCGAAGGTGCTGGCCCGGCGAACGGACAACGCCCCCGACCGGGTGACCAGGTCCCAGAGGTTCTCGCCGGGCACGTACTCCATCGCCATCATGATCGACCGGCCGACTTCCTGGGCCGAGTACGCGACGACGATGTTCTGGTGCAGCAACTGCCCGGCCGCCTGGATTTCCCGCAGGAACCGCTTCCGCAGAACGGGGTCGTTCACGAACGCGGCGCTCACGACCTTCAACACTTCCAGGCGGTTCATCAGGCGGTTCTTCGCCAGATAAACGACGCCCATCCCGCCCTTGTTCAGTTCGCGGATATCGACGTAGGCCGAGTTCCCGACGAGTTCTGGTGGGATGTTACCCGGCGGATTCATGATCGCACCTGCTCTCGGCCCGAACAGGAAATGACTCGCACTATTGTAATCCGATTCCCGAACCGTGTGCAATGCCCATGCGACATTCGGGGTGAAGGTGTCGGCCTTTCGGGAACTGGGAGTGGGAGTGAAGATGCGTGGGCGTTTCGGCAGCACGCCAGGCTTTTCCTTCTCGACGACCTGTCAAGTGATCGGCTCGATGTACGTGCGGTCGGCCGTCTCCGGGTCGGTCACGATCGTGGCCGGGTTCGAGTTCACCAGCACGACCTCGTAGCCCTCCTCGCGGAGGGCCTTGCAGGCTTGCGTGCCGGAATAGTCGAACTCACAGGCTTGACCGATGATGATGGGACCGGAACCGATGAGCAGGATCTTCTTGATGTCGGTGCGCTTGGGCATTGGTATCCAGAGCGTCGTGGGTGCGGCGAAAACGTCGGCCTCGCGGCGCAAACTCCCATTCGCTTAGTGAGACGACGGCAATCTCCAAGATGAGGGGGCCGGGGCTTGTTCTTTCGCCAGGGCGTCGAGCTTGGCTTGCCAGCGGGTGGCCTCCGCGAGGTCCGGCCGCGCGAACCCGTAGCCAAATTTCAGGTTGCCAATCAGGCAGCGAAGGCCGAGATCGTCCCCAAGTTCGGCGGCCTTTCGATACCAGACGTTCGCGGCCGCCACGTCCTCGGCCACGCCGATGCCGTCTTGCAAGCACATGCCGAGGCCGGTCATCGCGGAGGCCTGTCCGAGTTCGGCCGCCCGGCGGTACCACGCGACGGCCGCCTTCTCATCCATCGCCACGCCGCGACCGGCTTCCAGGCACACAGCGAGGTAGAACATGGCGAACGGTTGCCCGAGCTCGGCCGCCTGGCGGTACCAAGCCACCGCCGCCGCCTCGTCCTTGACCCCACCCTTGCCGACGGCCAAGCACACGCCGAGGTAGATCATGCCGTCCGCGTTCCCGAGTTCGGCCGCCCGTCGGTACCACGCCACCGCTTCCTTCTCGTTCTTTACTCCACCCGTGCCGAGCCGCAGGCGGCACACGCCGAGGTTGATCATCGCCTTCGCGTGTTCCAACTCGGCCGCGTGTCGGTACCACGCCATCGCCTCCATCTCGTCCTTCGCCACGCCCCGGCCGTTCTCCAGGCACAGGGCCAGGCTAAACATGGCATAAGACTGTCCGCGTTCGGCCGCCTGGCGGTACCAAGCCACCGCCGCCGCCTCGTTCTTCCCCATGCCCCGGCCGTCCTCGAGGCAGCGGCCGTACAGCAGCATGGCCATCGGCTCGCCGTCCTCCGCCAACCGCTTCCAGGCCGCAGCGCGTTGCGGGCCGTACTGCTCGAAGAACGACGAACTCGTCCCCGTGGTGTCGAGCACCTCCGTGTACTGGTACCAGTCACGATGGAGTTCCTCCGTTCGAAGGTCGAGGTCTGGCTTCTTCGTTTCCTCGCTGGGCGGGAACGTCGAGAAGGCCGGAGAACTTTGCGGGTAGGTCGGGAGCGTCGAGTCGTCCGAAACGATCTTCTTGCGGGCGAACGGGAGCAGCACGGCCGCGACCTCGGCCGCATCCTGGAAGCGCGCCGCCGGGTTCTTCTGGAGCAACTTTGCGACTGCGTCCGCGACGTCGGGCGGCACATCGGGTCGCAACGTCCGGATCGCCACGGGTTCCTCGGTGGCCAGGCGAATAACTTGGTCGTACTCGTTGTCCCCGACGATCGGAGGACGGCCGGCGAGCAGGAAGTAAAGGGTCGCCCCGAGGCTGTACAGGTCGGCCCGGCCGTCCACGCCGGCGGCGTTGCGGGCTTGCTCGGGGGCCATGAACGTCGGGGTACCGAGGCCAGCACCGGACTGGGTGAGGCCGTGTCCCGTCAGTTGTCCCGGGCCGGCCTTCGCCAGCCCGAAGTCGATGATCTTCACCAGCTTCTTCCGGTCCCGTTCCGTGGCGATGATGTTCCCCGGCTTGATGTCGCGGTGGACCAATCCCCGATCGTGGGCGTGTTGCAAGCCGACCGCGACTTGGCAGGCGAACGCGCACGCCTTCTGCACCGTCAGTAGCCCGGCCCGCCGCACCAGTTCCGCGAGGTTCTCGCCCGGTACGTACTCCATCGCCATCACGAGCCTGTCCGACAGCGGAAACGCCGAGAAGACCATCGCCACGTGCGGGTGGTGCAACTTCGCCGCGATCTGCACTTCCCGCAGGAACCGTTGCCGGACACGCTCGTCCTTCGCGTACGAACTGTTCAGGACTTTCAGCACCTCCGGTCGATCCAGGAAGCGATTGCGGGCAAGGTAGACGACGCCCATGCCGCCGCGGCCGAGGAAGCGAACGTCGGCATACGAGGGATGGTTCGCCAACTCCGTAGGAACTTCTTCCGGTGGATTCATCGAAAGCTCTCGCTCCCGGTCAGAATGTTGATCGGTTCGCACCATTGTAATGGAACTCCCGAATCGCGAACAATTGGCCACGTCGCATCCGGGGCGCCGGGTTTCGTTCGGAACCCCTCGGTTTCGATTCGCGACAGCTTCCGTTGACAGATTCGTACGAGCGGTTATAACCCGCCTTCCGCTTGGAATGGTTCGTGCAGTTGGGGCGGCACCCGGACATGGCCGACGACACAACGCCGGTGCAGGCGCTCAAGGACGGCATCCGCCGGTTCGCCAACGTGCGAGGCTGGGAGCCGTACCACACGCCGAAGAACCTCGTGATGGCCTTGGCCAGCGAGGTCGGCGAACTGTGCGACGTGTTCCGCTGGCTGACCGCCGACGAGAGCGTGGCGGCCGCGAACGATCCCGCCTTACGGGAGGCCGTTGCCGACGAACTCGCGGACGTGGCGAACATCGTGTTCCTTCTGAGCGACCACACCGGGATCGACCTCGGCGACGCGATTGCGGCGAAGATGCGGAAGAACGAAATCAAGTACCCGCCGCCGGCGGGGGCCGAGATAGGGACCTGATTCGCGGGGGCGAAGCGGGTCGGGTTCGATTCACACGAAGACCGGGTGGAGGGGGCTGCCGTGCGTATCCGAAAGTTCTGGGTTGCTCTGCCGACGTTGGCAGTCGGAGCCCTCGGCTCCACGACCATGACCAGTTGGCTCGGCGCACAAGAGCCGGGGCAGTACGGATACTACCCGTCGAAGGTGTCGCCCTCGCAGCCCGGCCTCGTGCCCGGTACGGCGGCCCCGGCTCCGGTGCCCGCGACGACCGGCGCGCCAACGGTTAACGGCCAGCCGGTGAACTGGGCACCCCCGAAGCCGAAGCTCACGTCGCCGGTCACCGCCGGGCCAACCCCCGACATGGTGCAAGTGCCCGTGCGGCAGGTGTCCGGCACCCGCCCCGATGCTTCCGCCGTCCGGCAGGCCGGCGGGTCCGAACCGATCGCCATCTCGCCGCCCAAATTGGCCGCGGACCCGATCATCGCCACGCCGATCGTGACGCCGCCACTGACCGTGCTCCCGACGGCCGTGCCCGCACCCGGTCCCGTCGGCTCGCCACTCCCGCCGCCCAAGCTTTCAGTCGAAAGCTCGCTGCCCGACATCAAGCCCGAACCGCGGCCGCTGACGTTCACCCCGCCCGCTGCGGCCGGCCCGACGATGCTGAAGCCGCCGCCCGCACCGCCGGCCCTCTCAACGGCCCCCGTACCCGCGACGCTGCCGGCCGTGCCGACGACACTGGCAGGGGCGGCCAACCCGGCCCCGACCAGTTTCCCGATCGCCGGCCTCGCGACCCGCAGTACGCCGAGCGTGGTGCTCGAAGAAGTCGCCCCCGAATCAGTCAGCGTGAACCAACCGCTGACGTATGAACTCGTCGTCCGCAACACCGGCAGCACGGCCGTGGCGAACGTCCGCGTCGAGGACGAACCGTCGGCCGGGGCGAAGTACATGTCCAGTGAGCCCGCCGCCGAGCAAGCCGCCGGCAAGCTCGTGTGGCAACTCGGGACGCTCGACGCCGGGGCGGAAAAGCGGATCAAGGTTACGATCAAGCCGGCCGATGAAGGGGAAGTCCGCAGCCGCGCCGTCCTCAGCTTCTCGGCCGCCACCGAAGCCCGCGTCAAGGTCACGCGGCCAAAGATCAACCTCGCGATGTCCGCCGTTGAAGCCAGCCGCGTCGGCGACGAGATCGCCTTCACCATCCGCGTGTCGAACACCGGGAGTGGGGCGGCCAGCAAGATGCAACTCCAGGCCAACCTGAGCGACGGCCTGAACCACGCCCAGGGCAGCGTGATCGAAACGGACCTCGCGAACCTGCCGGCCGGCGAGTCGCGGACGCTCACGCTCCGCACCCTGGCGACGAAGTCCGGCTCGCAAACCTGCTCGCTCTCGGTGGTCGCCGACGGCAACCCGGCCGAGACCTCGAAGGCGACCGTCGCCGTGGTCGAGCCGATGCTGAGTGCGAAAGTCACCGGCCCGGGGAAGTGCCTCGTGCGGTCGGAACCGGAGTTCAAGATCGAACTGTCGAACCCCGGTTCGGCCGCGACGGAGCCGGTACAAGCCTGGGCGAGCATTCCCGAGGGCTTCGAGTTCGTCTCCGCGACCGACTCGGGCACGTTCAACGGGACGAACCGCACCGTGGCCTGGAAGCTCAGCAACCTCGCCGTCGGCGGCAAGAAGGAAGTGGCGATCAAGCTCCGGGCCACGGGCATCGTGGACGGCAGCGTGAAGGTGCAAGCCCAGGCGTCGTCGGCGGAAGTGCCGGAAACCGGCGTCACCCCGGCGTCGGCCCGCGTGGCCCGCACGATCGAGGCGAAGGCCGAGGGGGCGATCAAGGCCGAGGGCGTGGCCGCCCTGCGGTTCGAGGTTCTCGACGTGGAAGACCCCGTCGAGGTCGGCAAGGAAGCCGTCTACGAAATCAAGGTGGTGAACCAGGGGACGGCCCCGTGCACCAACGTGCAGGTCATCGCCACCCTGGCGGACGGCACGAGTGCGACCGGCGCGAACGGCCCGACGCAGGCCCGCGGCCAGGGCCAGCAAGTGACGTTCGACGCCCTCGCGACCCTGGAGACCAAGAAGGAAGCCGTCTTCAAGGTGAAGGTCAAGGGCGGCACCGCCGGCGACCAGCGGTTCCGCGTGCAGTTGGTGTGCGATCAGATCAAGACGCCGATCGCGAAGGAAGAGAGCACGCGGTTCTACAAGGACTGAGTTCCGAGTGAACGCGGGGCCGAAACATGGACGAGCTCTTGTTCCTCGGCGAACAGCACCCGGTTTCCGGGCGGCGAGGGACGTTCGAAGACGACGGGAATTCCGCCTGGTTGTACCTGACCGAAGCGCGAACGGATCGCGTGATTGCCGATGCCTGGGTCTACAACCGCGTTCCGCCACCGTCGTTGTCGCAAGTCGCATCCTACCGGCCCGCGCCGCCACCAGCGGCCGAGGGGTATGCGAGTGCCGACGCCCTGTGTGCCGAACCGACCGCTTACGAGTGGTCGTTGCAATGGTCGGCCGACGGGGAGTCCGTCGCGGTACTGCGGGACGGCGTTGCGTTGGGGCTGATCGCCCGCGGCGGACGGCCGGGGTTCAGCCGGTTGCTCGTGAAGGCCGGGCCGTGGGGCCAACCGTGGGACGAGGAACGGTTTCGCTCCGTGATGGGCGAACAAGAACACTGATCGAAATTCTTCCCGCCGGTTTGGGGAAACCGGCGGGGAGGTGTGGCGTGGGTATTCGGAACAGACTGCCGGGCGGTTAACACCGGCCGGTTGGGGGAGGTGTCTGTTTATGGGCGCAGGACGTGCTTTGACGAAGGAAGCCGGGAAGCTTCACATCCGTTGGATGATCCGACGTGACATGGCGGAGGTTCTGAAGGCGGAGGTCGCCAGTTTCGAGTATGCGTGGACGGAGGACGACTTCCTCCGCTGCCTCCGTCAGCGGAACTGCATCGGCATGGTGGCCGAGGTGAACGACCGCATCGTCGGGTTCATGATTTACGAGTTGCACAAGAGTAAGCTGCACATTCTGAATTTCGCGGTCGCCCCGAACGTCCGGCGGACGGGCATCGGGCGGCTCATGGTGAAGAAACTCATCGGCAAACTTTCGACCCATCGCCGGTCGAAGATTACCCTGGCCGTCCGCGAACGGAACCTCGCGGCCCAACTGTTCTTCCGCAACCAGGACTTCAAGGCCGTTCGCGTCCTCCGTGACTACTACGAGGACAGCGGCGAGGACGCCTTCTTGATGGAATTCCGCGTCGAGGAGGAAGAAGAACAGTACGACGTGCCGGTGAACCGGATCGCGCAGTTCGAAGAAAACTGACTTGGTGAAGGGGTAGTACGGTGAAGGGGTGAAAAGACCCGGTCTTTTCACCCCTTCACCGTACTACCCCTTCACCCCTTCTTCCCGAGGGGTCGCCCATGACCGCAACCCAGAAACGCCATCGCCGGTGGGTGCTGACGGGCACGTTCCTCGTCAGCCTGACCGTTAGTTCCGCGATCTGCGGCGTGTACCGTTCCGCCCACGCCGACCCGGCCGCGCGGACGGTACCGGTCGTGATGCTACCGTCCGCCCAGTCCGCCGTCATGCCGGCGATGGTGCCGGTCCGCGTCTTGGGCGTTCCGAGTTCGGCTCCGATTCCGGAACCAAGTCTGACCCCGCCGCCCGACGACCGCCTGTTGGTGCAAGCCCCGGAACTGCTGCCGCTGCCGTTGCCGCTTCCCGAGAAGGCCCCGCCGCCGCGGTCGATCCCGCTGTCCGTGGCCCCACCCGAGGTGAAGTTGGTCCCGCCAGCGGTGCCGGTGCCGTTGGCCCAGCCCGACACGAAGCCGGTCCCGCCAACGGTGCCGTTGACCGTGCCCGACGTGAAGCCGATCGAAAACCCGATGCCCGTCGTCCCAACTCCCGCCCTGCCGGCGTTTCCGGCCCCATTGGCCTTGCCGCTCGTGCCGCCGCTTACCCAGCCCCTCCAATCGGAAAAGCCGGCCGATTCGGTGAAGCTGCCGCCGGCCGTGCAACCTGAATTTCGCTTGCAGCCGCCCGAGTCGCGTCATAATGTCAAATCGGCGGAACCGTCGAACTCGAAAGACACACTGCCCCTTCCGGTCTCGGTGCCGCCCGCGCTGCCAACGCCGCAAACGACACCCGGAGACCCACCCATGATGCCTATGTCCTTCCGCCGCACCGCCCTGTCCGCGCTCGTGGGCACCGCCCTCGTCACCGGCACGATGTTCGCCGACAACGACCCGCCGAAGGGCGACCCGACCGCGACCAAGAAAGACCTCGATCAAACGAACCAACGGATCGCCGACCTAAAGAAAGAACTGGCCGACTTGAAGACGACGGACCTGGTCGATCTCAAGCAGCAACTGACCGCCATCAAGGCGAAGGATCTGGCCGACTTCCAGAAGGACGTGGCCGCGCTTCGCACGAAGGACTTGGCCGACCTCAAGAAGGACGTGGAGGCCCTCCGCAAGACCGATCTCGCGGACATGAAGAAAGACGTAGAGGCCCTTCGCAAGACGGACCTCGCCGACATCAAGAAAGACCTCGAATCGCTGAAAGACATCAAGAAAGACCTTGAGTCGCTGAAGGACTTCAAGAAGCGGACGGTGGACGCTCTCGAAGGCACGGCCGACCGCGGCGCGGGCGGCGACGGCCTCATCAAGAAGATCACTGCCCTCGACGACAAGCTGACGGCCTTGAACAAGCAGCTCGAAAGCCTGGACAAGAAGCTGGAATCGACCCGCACGGCCCTCGCGTCGCCGGTCGCGAAGGAACCGGAGAAGGAAAAGCCGAAGGTCGGCAGCGTGAAGCTCGTGAACATGTACGCGACCGACGTGGAGATCGTCGTCAACGGCAAGGGCTACCGCGTCGCCCCGAACGAGTCGAAGACCTTGACCCTCGCCGTCGGCTCGTTCACGTACCAACTGCTGACCGGCGGCGGTGCGGAGAAGACCCGCTCGCTCAAGGACGGCGAAGAAGTGACCTTGATGGTGAACAACTAACACCCGGCCTCAAACCTCTGTAAGCCCGGCCGCGACAACGGCCGGGCTTCGTGCTATCCCATGATCGTCACCATCGACGGCTACGCGGGGTCCGGCAAGTCGGCCGTTGCGAAGGAACTCGCGGCCCGCCTCGGCTTCTCGCTGCTCAACACCGGGGCCATGTACCGGGCCGTCGGCTTCGCCCTGCACCGCGCCGGCATCGACGCCTTCGCCGGGGTGCGGGACGCCGAGCGAATCACAGACCTGCTGGCCGACTTCACGTTCGCGATGCCCGGTCACCGCATCCTGCTGAACGGCGAAGACCTGACGGCCGTCCTCTTCACCGAGGCGATGGGCCGGGCGGCGAGTAAAGTCGCCACCTTCCCGGAAGTGCGGGCGAAGTTGAAGGCCGAGCAGCGCCGCATCGTGGACGACGGCGACTACATCTGCGAGGGCCGCGACCAGGGCACGGCCGTCTTCCCGGACGCGCCGGCGAAGTTCTTCCTACGGGCCAGTGCCGAGGTGCGGGCCGAGCGCCGCGTGGCCCAACTCCTTCAGAACGGTCAGCCCGCCGACTACAAGACGATCCTCGTCGACATCCGCTTCCGCGACCGCCAGGATGAGACGCGGTCCATCGACCCCCTGGCCAAAGCGGGCGACGCGGTCGAAATTGACACTTCACACCTGACCCTCGCCGAAGTGGTGCAACGCCTGTGGGACGTGGTGCAGCAACGCCGTTCGACGGCTTCGCCGGCCGGCTGATTTACGACCTCCATTACTGGAGCGTCTTCTGGACGCTCACCCTCGGCTGGAGCTACCGCGGTTCCGGCCGTCGTCACTTCCCGCGCACCGGCCCGGCGCTGGTCCTCGCGAACCACCAGTCGTTCCTCGACCCGATCTTCGTCTCGCTCGCCGCGGGCCGACCGCTGTCGTTCCTCGCCCGCAGTTCGCTTTTCCGCGGCGGGAAGTTCGACCGCCTCATCCGCCGGTACGGGGCCGTGCCGATCGACCGCGGCTTCGGCAAGGAGGGCATCCGCACCGTCATCGGCAAGCTGAACGAGGGCCGGGCGGTGCTGGTCTTCCCCGAAGGGGAGCGGACCCGCACCGGCGACCTTCAGCCGTTGAAGGCGGGCGTGTCGCTGTTGATCGACCGCGTGCGAGTGCCGATCGTGCCAGTCGGCATCGCCGGGGCGTTCGACGCCTGGCCGCGCGGGCACAAGTTGCCGACCGCCGCCCCGCTGGTAATGCCGCGCAACGGCAAGGGCATCGCCGTCCACGTGGGGGAACCGATCCCACCAGCCCGCTACGAGCGATTGCCGCGGGAAGAGATGCTCGCCGATCTTGAGCGCGAACTGCGGGCGGCGAAGGACGCGGCCGAGCGGTTACGGCGGAAGTAGCGGGGTCACTTCTTCGGCTGTACGATTGGGAACTCCTTCGACTCCGTGCGGGCCGTCTTCAGGTACTCCTCGATCTTCGCCGCCACGGCGGGATTCTCGGCCGCCACGTCCTTCGCCTCGCCGGGGTCGCGGACCACGTCGAACAGTTGCAACTTCGCGCCGGGGGCCGTGCGGATCGCCTTCCAGTTGCCGTGCCGCACCGCCTGCTTCGTGCCGCCCTCGTGGAACTCCCAGTACAGGAACTCGTGAACCTTCTGCTCGCCCTTGCCGGTGATGGCCGGCAGGACCGAGTGCCCGTCGAGGCCGGCCGGAATCGGCTGCCCCGCGATCTCGGCGACGGTCGGCAAGAAGTCCCAGAACGCGATCACGTCGTCGGCCGTGCGGCCCGGCTTCACGACGCCCGGCCACCGCACGATGAACGGCACGCGGATGCCGCCGTCGGCCATCGCCCGCTTGATGCCCCGGAACGGGCCGCTGCTGGCGAAGAACGCCGGGTCGTTGCCACCCTCCTTGTGCGGGCCATTATCGCTGCTGAAAATGACGATGGTGTTCTCGACGAGTTTCAGGTCGGCAAGTTTTTTCAAGATCGTGCCGATGTCACGGTCGAGTCGGGTAATCATCGCCGCCTTGTTCTTCTCCGGCTGCGGCCACGCCTCGTTCGTGTACGGCTCGTCGCTCGGCACCTCGTTGCCGTTCTTGTCGAGCCGCGTTTTCTCGTTGTTGGCGTGCGGAACGATCGTCGTGTAGCAGAGGAAGAACGGCCGCTCCTTGTTCGCGTCGATGAACCCGAGCGCGTCCTTCAGCAGCAGGTCCGGGGCGTAGGTCGTCGGCTTCGCGGCCACGCCCTTCGCCTTCTCGTTCTGCACGTTTGCCGGGATCGGCTCGCGGTACTCGTTGCGGATGAGGTAATCGGGGTAGTAGTTGTGAGCGTGCGTCTGGTTCAGGTAGCCGTAGAAGTGGTCGAAGCCCTTCTTCGTCGGCACGCCGGTCGAGCCTTCCTCGCCGAGTCCCCACTTGCCGACGAGGGCGGTCGCGTAGCCGGCCTTCTTCAAAACTTCCGCCGAGGTCAAGTCCCCGGCCGTCAGGGCCACGTTGCCGCCGGTCGGCCCGCCGCCGTTGCCACGGACGCGACAGTGGCCGGTGTGCAGGCCGGTCATGAGGGCACATCGCGACGGGGCGCACACGGTGTCCCCCGCGTAAGCCTGGGTGAACTTCACGCCGTCGGCCGCGAGTTGGTCGAGGACCGGCGTGCGAATTTTCTTCTGGCCGTAGGGGCCGATGTCGCCGTAGCCGAGGTCGTCGGCGAGGATGAACACGACGTTCGGCTTCCGCGGTTCGGCCATCGCGATCGGCACGAAGATCGCCAACCCCGCCACCGCGGCGAGTTGATACAGTAACCCGCGGACACGTTCGCCCATCGTCCCCTCCCCGTGTGAATCATGTTGCTCCGACTGTCCCTTACGCTTGCC
This sequence comes from Limnoglobus roseus, assembly GCF_008254045.1. Taxonomy (GTDB): domain Bacteria; phylum Planctomycetota; class Planctomycetia; order Gemmatales; family Gemmataceae; genus Limnoglobus; species Limnoglobus roseus. Next base: position 998,315 of record NZ_CP042425.1, read on the forward strand.
TTCACGTTGCTGTCGCTCGCCGGCGCGACCGCGGACGCCCCGCGGTTCAACGTCCTCTTTATCTTCGCCGACGACTGGGGGCGGTACGCCTCCGCCCACGCGAAGCACGAATCGCGGCCGACGGCGAACAGCGTGGTGAAGACGCCGAACATCGACGCCGTCGCGGCCCGCGGCACGCTGTTTCGGAACGCCTTTGTGCCCGCGCCGTCGTGTACGCCGTGCCGGAGTTCGCTACTGACGGGGCGGTACTTCTTTACTACGGGTCGGGCCGCCATCCTTCAGGGGGCGATCTGGGACGGCAGCCTCCCCGCGTCGCCGCTGCTGTTGAAGGAAGCCGGGTACACCATCGGCAAGACCGGCAAGGTCTGGGGTCCCGGCACGCCGGCCGACGCCCCCATCGGCGGGCAGAAGTACGCCTACCAGAAGGCCGGGATGAAGTTCAACAACTTCTCCGAGAACGTGACCGCCGCCGTTGGCAAGGGCACGCCGCTGGAGAAGGCCCGCGACGAACTGCTGGGGCAAGTGCGGGGCAACTTCGCCGACTTCCTGACGGCCCGCGAGAAGGGGAAGCCGTTCTTCTACCTGTTCGGCCCGACGACGACGCACCGCACCTGGATCAAGGGATCGGGCAAGGCTCTCTGGGGCATCGACCCGGACTCGCTGAAGGGCAAACTGCCGGCCCAACTGCCCGACGTGCCGGAGGTGCGCGAGGACTTCGCCGACTACCTCGGCGAAGTGCAGGCGTTCGATTCCTACGTCGGCGTGCTGATGAAACAACTCGACGAGTCCGGCGAGCGCGACCGGACGCTGGTCGTCATCTCCGGCGACCACGGCGGCCCCGGTTTCCCCGGCGGCAAGTGCAACCTCTACGACTTCGGCGTCGGCGTCTCGCTCGTGACCGCGTGGCCCGGCGGGAAGGGCGGCCGTGTGGTCGACGACTTCGTGAGCCTCATGGACCTGACGCCGACGTTCCTCGAAGTCGGCGGCGTGAAAGTGCCCGACGGCGTGCAGGGCCGGAGTTTGGTGGACGTGCTGAAGTCCGAGAAGTCCGGTCAGATCGACTCGACGCGAACGTGGGTCGTCACCGGCCGCGAGCGGCACGTCGAATCGGCCCGCGCGGGGAACCTGCCGTACCCGCACCGGGCGTTGCGGACGGCGGACTATCTTTACGTCCGCAACTTCGCCCCGGACCGCACGCCGATGGGCGACGCGAACGGCGTGACTGCGACCGCCGCCCCGGACGCGAAGACGCTGGAGACGAACACGCGGGCCGCGTTCGCCGACCTGGACGCCGGGCCGACGAAGGCGTGGCTGATCCTGAACCGCAACGACCCGAAGGGGAAGTCGTACTACGACGCCGCCTTCGGCAAGCGGCCAGCCGAGGAACTCTACGACTGCCGCACCGACCCGGATCAGGTGAAGAACGTGGCCGGCGACCCGAAGTACGCGAAAGCGAAGGAGGAGATGGCCGGGCGGCTGATGAAGGTGCTGAAGGACGCGGGCGACCCGCGGGTCGTGGACGCCGAGTGTCGATTCGACAAACCGCCGTTCACGGACCTGCCGGCGAAGTAGCCGCAGGCTTCAGCCTGCGAAAATCTTCCACCCGCGGAAGGCTTGGCCTCGGCACAGTGACCTTCGCCGGCGGAGGTCGTCCGCAGGCTGAAGCCTGCGGCTACAAAACGAAACGGGCCGGGAATGAATCCCCGGCCCGTTCGCGTGTTCTGTCTTCCCCGCTTACCGCAACTCCGGCTCCGCGATCATGCGGACGTAACGGGCAAGAAGCATCTGCACGGCCTGGACGGTCTGCCACTCGTTGAACCCGAGTTTAACTTCCGTGCCGTCCTCGTTGGCGTCGATGTTCTCGACCGCCGAAGTCAGGCCCTGGTGCATGTAGTCGAGGATTTCTGCGAGGCGGGCCGCCTGAGCACCGGTCAATTTCTGCGGCAGCGGCGGGATGTCCTCGTCGCGGGCGCTCCACTCGCCGTTGCCCTTGTCGGTCCGCTGGGTCACGTCGATCATGTTCCGGCCGCCGAGCGATTTGGCCAACTCGTCGAGCCGTAGCGTGGCCGCGTTGCCGGCCGCCGGCAGACCGGCGGCAGAGCCGCGGCGGGCGGCGATTTCTTCCATCGTGCCGAATAGTAGCATCGACCGACCGACCGAAACCTGGTCGCCCGGCCGCAGGCGGCGGATCTGGACCGTCGTACCGTTGACACGGGTGCCGTTGGTGCTTTCGAGGTCGGTGATGATCACGTCGCCGTCCTCGTACTGGACTTTGGCGTGATAGCGGCTGATTCGCTCGTCGTTCAGGCGAAGGCCGTTACCCTCTTCGCGGCCGATCGTGCACGGAATCGGGAGGTCGCGGAAGACGCGGCCCTTGTCAACGCCTTCTAGAACCAGAAAAGTGACCGTTCTCATGCGAAATCCTATTGGTCGCCCCGGCCGACGAAACATCCCAAGAGACTAAGCCTTCTCGCTCTTACTGGTATAGCACGCTTTGAACTGCGAAAAGGCGGCGGGTGTCTGATTTGGGAATCCAGGTTTCCCCATTATTTCACCGTTCGCGTCACAGTGTCAACTTTATCTTCTCACGGAGAAGAAAATATTCCCGAATTCCTTCGCGGACCAGGGGACCCCGTCCGGAATGAAAAAACCCCGGCAGCGTGCCGCTGCCGGGGTCGAGCGTGCCGGATTCTCCCCGGCTTAATACTTGAGGATCATCGAGAACGTCACCCCTTGCGCCCAGAAGTCGGTCTGGGGGAACGTGCGGGCGGCGAGCGGCACCACCGTGCCCGTGCCGAAGTTCTGGCTCGTCGGCAGAATCGCCGAGTTCACGGTGTTGCTGATGACGTTGCCCGGCCGCAGCACGTGGTTCACTTGCAGGTAGCTGTAGCCGATGGCCGTCGTGAACCACGAGGTCCAGTTGTAGCCGAGGTTCGTGCCGACATCCGACAGCACGGCGAACTCGTCGTGCCGCGTCCGGCCGATGTTCTGGGCGTTGGCGTACAGGCCGCCGATCCCTTGGGCGAACAGGTTACGTTGCGTGTCCAACAGGTTCGAGCGGCCGTCGATGTCGAGCGTCTCGTTCATCACACCGAGGGCGATCTTGGCCTTCAGGCCGAAATTCCACCGGCCGCAGGTGGCCGTGGCGTTGATCCCGAACTGGCCGCCGTAGAATCGGTTGAACACGTCGAAGCTGTCCGACACGCCGACGACCGCGGGCGAGAAGATGGCCGCCCCGTTGAACCGCGGCTGACCGTTGCCGATGATCGTGGAGGCCGAGTCGATCCGCAGGTCTTCGTGGATTTCCATGAACCGGAAGCCCGCGATGCCGTTGACGTTGATCTTGCACCCGTCGTCCGGGCAACTGCGGTACAGGTTCGTCAGCAGGCTGGCTTCGCCGCCGTAGATTTCGTTCCGCGTGACGACCGAGACGCTGCCGCTGGCCAGCCCTTGTTGGGCGACGGTCAACACGGCCGGGTTACCGGTCGCCGCGTCGATGAACGGCCGGGCGAGAACCGGGATGCCGTTCGTGTCGGACGCGGCATAGTAGGCGTTCGACTTCCGCTCCAGCAACATGCCGCCGAGTTCGATCCCGATGCGGCGGTCGGCGTCTCGGAAGTACCCGCCGGTGATGTTGAACCCGGAGAACACGTTGTACCCGAGGTCCGACTGGCTGAAGAGCAGCGTCGTCGTCGGGCGGCCGGCGATGCCCGCGTCTTGCGGGGCGCTGGTGCTGACGAACGGCACGTTCGCCGGTTGAGCCTTCACGAAGAAGAGCAAGAACTGGCTGTCGAGGTAGAAGCAGTTCGCCCGCGATTGTGCGGCTGCACCGCCCGACTGGGCGAAGGCCCCTTCCCACGCCTGCTGGCCGTGCAGGCCCGGCGGATACATCGGCCCGCCGGCCCCCGGGTCGCCGCCGGGATAGCCACCGCCCGGGTAGCCGCCCATTTCCGGCCCGCCCGGCCCCATCGGCCCGAAGGAGCCGACCGGCGGCGGTATGATTTCACCCACTTGCGGCCCGCCGGCGGGTTGAAACCCACCGTCGTAGCCGGGCACCGGGCCGAGCGCCGTGGGCGGCGGCACCGGGGTTTGTGGCGATTGCGCGAACACGGCACCGGCCCCCACCGTGAACGCCGCGATTGTCCCCAGCACACGTTTCCGCATGGCACGCTCCTGAACTGCCCACCCGTACCGGGTCGGGGCGGTCGTTGATATGGTCCGCCGGCTCTCCCCCGAGCCGACCGCGGGCCACTCACGCCTGTGACCTGCACTGGCGGCACCCAACGGTAGCCACCGCCCGCGCGAACGGATTGCTTCTCTAGCCGACATGATCGGCACGACCGGTCCGGTAACATGAGGGATGTTCGGCAAAGTTTGTGCGAACGACACAATCGGCGGATCGGTAGGAATTGCCGAACCTGCCAAAACTGCCGCGTCCGGAGGATTCCACGCCGCGCGAACGAGAGCGAAATTTCCACCCTCGCCCGCGCGGCCGGCGGGTATCCGTATCCCCCCGCCCCCGAGTTCGTAAAACACTCTCACCCCTCCTCTGTCTTTGATCCCCATCGGGTGTCGTATGCAACTCGGCTTCGTGAGTGCCATCCTGAGCGACCTGTCGCTGGAAGACGTGTTGAAGTTCGCCTCCGACGAAGGCTTCCAGTGCGTGGAATTGATGTGCTGGCCGGTGAGCAAGGCCGAGCGGCGGTACGCGGGGGTCACCCACGTCGACGTGACGAACTTCACGCCGGAACAAGGGCAGCGGGTGAAGGATTTGGCCGCGAAGCACGGCGTTAGCATCTCCAGCCTCGGGTATTACCCGAACCCGCTCGACCCGGACCCGGCCCACCGCGAGTTGGTCATCGGGCACTTGAGGAAGGTGATCGCCGCCGCCCCGCTCGTCGGCACCAAGATCGTCAACACGTTCATCGGCCGCGACTGGCACCAGACGATCGAGGACAACTTCAACATGATCGCCCGCGTCTGGCCGGGCATCCTCGACGCGGCGAAGGCGGCCGGCGTGACCATCGGCATCGAGCACTGCCCGATGCTGTTCAGCAACGACGAGTGGCCGGGCGGCAAGAACGTAGCCATCAGCCCGGCCGTGTGGCGGCGGCTGTTCCAGGCGTTCCCGACGGCCCCGATCGGGTTGAACTTCGACCCGTCGCACCTGATCTGGCAGTTCATCGACGCCGGCCGGGCGTTACGGGAGTTCGGCCGGAAGATCGTCCACGTTCACGCGAAGGACGAGCGGATCAACCCGGACAAGCTCTACGAAGGCGGCGTGATGGGCCTCGGCTGGCACACGCCAAAGTTGCCCGGTCTCGGCGACGTGAAGTGGCCGGAGTTCTTCTCGTCCCTGACCGACACGGGGTACAATGGGGCGGTGTGTATCGAGGTGGAGGACCGCGCCTTCGACCGCGACTTCGCCGACCGCCGGCGGGCGCTCCGGCAGAGCAAGAAGTTCTTGGAACAGTTCGTGGCGTGAGAGGGGGCGGGGATGGTTAACGAGATGCTGGAACGGTTAACAGGTCACGATCGTTATCGACCTCTCCACCCGGCGTTCTCTCAGCAAGGCTTGCGCCACGGCCTCATCTGGTCTAGTGCATGGGGGCGCTGGGCTGCGACGTGTAAAGCCGCCGCCGTCGCCGATCGCGTCGAGGAATTACACGCCGTCCGCGAGCAATACCTGCGCGTGTTACAAGCCTATACGCACTTTTTGAAGGCTCTGTTGGTTCTCGAGCCCGACGCCCACGACGACTTCCCGGAACGAAGCCGGTTACAATCCTGTCTCGATGAGCTTGCGGCTTTACACGCCAAGTTGTCCGCACGATGGGTCACACTCGACGACCTCTACGCCATCACCGCCGAATACCTCTCACCGACCGCCGCCGAAGCCGTACAACTCGCAGCCCATTCCCCGCCACCGCAAGCGTGGTACGACGAGGATGCTGACCCCTTTTCACCGGTCGACTGAGGTCGAGTCGTGTCATCTCCCCTTCAGCAAGGCCGGATCGTTTGGGTCACCACTCGGGACCCGAACGGCGTGAACGAGAAGAAACGACCCGCAGTCATCCTCACGCCAACGGGCGAAATTCAGACAGACAGAACTGTTTTGCTCGCGGCGATCAGTTCTGCAAACGTCGCGTCGGAAGAGGCTATCGTTCGGTTGACCTGGAACCGCGAGGGCACGACAAGTACCTGCTTACGGCGAGCGTGCCACGTGGTCTGTTCGTGGCTGGTCTATGCCCCGGTCGCCGCAGTGGAGAGCACGTCCGGTGTGGTCAATCCACGAGAACTGGTCGCGATTTTGGCGAAGGTCTATGCCCTGAGCCCGCCATCGGATGCACCCAGAGATCAGACATCGAGATGATTTCACTTCTCGACGATCGGCCGCAACTTCGTCAGGTAGTTCACGCCCTTCGGTGATAGGAGATCGACCCGCTCCAGCGTTTCGAAGGCGTCTTCGCGGATTACGGGGTCGGCGGCCCGCCAGCAGTTGAGGCACGCGGTCCACTCGGGTTCGCGGCCCTCCGCGTCGGTCGCCGCCTGAAAGGCAACCAAGAGCGGGCGGACCGCCTCTTCCCGGGACAGTTCGGCCTGCGCGACGGGCGTGACCGTTGCGGCGGCCAGTGCCCACGCGAACAGGTACAGGCTGAGTAGGACCGCTGCCACCCGCGGCGACGGCAGTCGCATCGCGGCTTGCCCGTGCAGGTCGCGCATGACCACGGCCAGACGAGTCGGGTCGTAGTTGTTCGCCAGGGCCAGAGCCACGCCGAAGAGTTCTCGCAGCATGTCGTTCGGCACGTCGGCCAGGTGATCGGGCATCGACGAGAAGTGGCCGCCCAGCACCTTGCGGGACCGCGCCTGCCGGTGGGTGAGCGGCGTCGCCAACAGCGTGAACGTGGCGATCAGGCCGAGGACGACCTTCGCGATCACCGTTTCCACCCAGATCATGAGCACGACGAGCATCGCGATGGTGAACGCCCGGAAGACCGTCCCCGCCCACGGCCGGCGACTGAGGAACAGTGCGTCCAGCACCCGTCCGCCGTCCAGTGGCACCACCGGCAACAGGTTGAAGGCGTTGAGGATCAACAGCATTCGGATCAACTCGAACAGGGCGTGTTCGACCGGCGGCCGGAACGCGAAGTACAACCCCGCCGCGGCCACTAACCCCGGCAGCGGCCCCATCAGGTACGTGACGGCCCGCTTCCACCCGGCCGCGGTTTCGGGGCGACGGGGGCCGACCGTGCCGAAGAACGGGACGATGAACATCTTCACGTCGCGGTAGCCGAAGTACCGCATTGCGAGGAAGTGGCCGAGTTCGTGGAGGAACACGACGCCGACCGCCATGCCGATCCACCGCACGCTTTCCCACAGGAACGATAGCAGGAACAGCACCAGCGCCACGGCCAGCAGTTGAAAGATTCGCCGACTCTCGCCCGGCGACGGCGCGGGAAGGGGTCGCAGCAGTTCGGCCTTGGTCTGTTGGAAGAGGATTTCGAACTCGATCTCGCCGCGCAACTGCGAGTCGAGCAGAGCCACCGGTCCGCGGACGGGAGCCGTCGGGTTCACCCGCAACGGCGTCGGCGTGTCCTCGTGGTCTTCGTTTTCGTCGGCGGCGTCCTCGTTCGGTTCCGACCACGGGATGTCGTTATCGTCATCGTCCGACAGCCCCGGTTCTTTGGGCGCGTTCGGGTCGTCGGCCCACGGGTCGAAGTTGGGGTCGTCGGGGTCGAACGGTCTGTCCGGCGGCGGCGGGGTCTTCACGACGGCTCTCGGCGGGAACGCTGGGCGGGTTCGCCTCTCTACGTTTTACCCGCTCCCGCCACTCGCGGGCAATTTTTTGTGAATCTGCGTTTCCGGCTCGACCCGTGGCCACGCACCGGGCGGCCGATATAGTGACTGTTCGCGTCCGGGGCGAATTCTCCCGGGAGACACCCTCTAACCGGAGGCCGACATGGCCAAGGGCAAAGAAGCTCGGCACATCATCAAGCTCGTGAGCAGCGAGAGCAACCACTGTTACTTCACCGAGAAGAACAAGAACAACACGAAGGACCGCATCCAACTGCGGAAGTTCGACCCGGTCGTGCGGAAGCACGTCATGTACAAGGAAGCCGGCAAGCTGTAACAGTTTCGCCGCGTCGCAGAGTCTTCTGAGTGGAGCGCGGGTGTCTCACCCGCGCTCCACTCGTTTTTGCGGTTGCACGTCGTTCACCCGGCGGGGTATACCCCACTCGGACCCGTCTCCGCACAAGGATGTGCCATGACCGCGGTGGCCCGGACCATTCCGCTCGACTCCCTCGCGTTCGCCCGGCAGATTCTCTTCGCCGAGTCGGACGCCCTGCGCGTTGTCGCGGACCGCATCGGCGAGAACTTCGAGCAAGTCATCGACGTGTTGGCGAACTGTCGCGGCCGAGTCGCCGTTGTCGGCGTCGGCAAGTCGGCGGACGTCGGCCAGAAGCTCGTCGGCACGTTCAACTCCACCGGCACCCGCGCGTACACCCTTGATGCCACGAAGGCGGCCCACGGCGACCTCGGCATGGTCGCCCCGGAAGACGTGGTCGTGCTGTTCTCGCACAGCGGCGAGAGCGAGGAAATCGTCCGCCTGCTCGGTCCACTGCGGCAGTTCGCGAGTGCGATCATCGCCGTCACCGGAAACCCGAACGGCACGCTCGCGAAGGCGGCCGACGCCCGCATCGTTTACGGCCCGATCACGGAAGCCTGCCCGAACCAACTCGCCCCGAGTACCAGCACCACGGTGATGATCGCCCTCGGCGACGCGATCGCGTTCACCCTGAGCGAGAAGCGGAGCTTCTCGGCCGACGACTTCGCGAAGTTCCACCCGGCCGGCAGCCTCGGCCGCAAGTTGGCGACGGCCGAAGCGTTCATGCGGCACGGCGACGAACTCCGCATCGCGGCGACGACCGACACGGTGCGGAGCGTCTTCGCGAAGGTCCGACACACCGGCCGCCGCACCGGGGCGATCATGCTCGTCGAAGCCGACGGCAAACTCGCCGGCCTGTTCACCGATTCCGACTTGGCCCGCCTGTTCGAGAACAACGACGACACCGCGTTCAACGGCCCCATCGCGGCCGTCATGACCCGCACGCCGATCACGATCCGCCCGACCGCGAAAGTGAGAGAGGCCGTCGATCTGATGCGGTCACGGAAGGTCAGTGAACTGCCCGTCGTCGATGGCGACGGCCGCCCGGTCGGCATGATCGACATTACCGATCTGATTGGCCAGGAACCGCCAACACCGGCGAGCGGAGTTCGCCCGGCGTTACGATTGGTGAAGCCGGCGGCCGAGTAAAGTGGGGAGATACGACGGATGTGGAAGCGGTATCAACGGCGAGCGTCCCGGCGTAAGCGGGACGTGTCAGTTTGCACGCAGACATGTCCCGCTTACGCCGGGACGCTCGCCGTTGCGACGGCAACCGCTGGTTGACACAAGGAAGGTCCGCAGTTGCCCCGCTTCTCCCCCACTGAGTTAGCCGGCCGTGCGAAGCAGATTTCGCTGCTCGTTCTCGACGTAGACGGCGTGCTGACGGACGGCCGCATCGTGTACGCCGACGGCGGGTCGGAACTGAAGCAGTTCCACGTCCGCGACGGGTCGGGCTTGAAGTTCTGGCGCGAGTCGGGTAATCGGGCCGCGATTATCTCCGGGCGGGCGTCGTCGGCCGTTGATCGGCGGGCGAAAGAACTCGGCGTTGGCCCGGTGATTCAGGGAAGCTCGGATAAATCGGCGGCCCTGGACGAAGTGTTGAAAACCCTGGGCGTGTGGCCGCAACAGGTGTGTGCCATCGGCGACGATCTGCCGGACTTGCCGATGCTGCGGCGGTGCGGCCTCGCGGTAACGGTGGCCGACGCCTGCCGGGAAGTGCGGGCCGCGGCCGATTACGTGACGCAGTTGCCGGGCGGTCACGGGGCCGTGCGGGAAGCCATCGAGTGGCTGCTGACCCTGAAGGGGCAGTGGGGCGACGTGGTGAAGCAGTACACCGAGAAGTGAAACGCGAGGACGGTGATTCGTGTGGACGCCGCGCCGGATTCTGATGCTCGTCATCGGCCTGTTCGCCTTCGGGACGGCCTACACCGGCTACGCGCAAATCTTCGGGGCCATCGACGGCCTGCCGAACCTGCCGGCCAAGTACCTCGACGCCGTTGACACCCCAGCCCCGCCGATAATCTTCCATGAGTCGCCCACGATTCTGCGCTTGAAGGAAGCCTTCGGCCAGAACTGCGTCGAAATCGAATCGAGTTACCCCACGCGGCTCGAACTGCGGGACGAGGGGATCGTCTTCGCCGCCGGCCGGCCGGACCCGATCGACAACCCGTCACGGTTCGTGCGGCTCGCGCCGTTCAGCATGGCGCAATTCGGCAAGCCGAAGGACGGCGAAGTCACGGAAGTGACGACGATGCACGGCGACGAGGCGATCATCGAACTCGATAAGCCGATCGGAAACGAGCGCGAGATGCTCATCGGCAAGGCGAAGATCATCGGCTTCGAACTGCGGGCCACGCCGAACCCGACCGCCCGCACCGACCCGCGAAACGGCCGCATCCTCATCACGAACAACCAGCAGTCGAACGACCCGAACAAGGCGTTCGTCTTCAAGACGCCCGGCCCGCTGTTCTACCGCACGCAGGACCACCCGGACGTAATCAACAACCCGAACGCGCCGCACATCTGGACGTCCGCCGTCGTCGAGATCGTCAACCGCGAGAACCAACCGCGGCCGATCCGCGGGAGCGGACTGCCGTCGGTGCCGCTGAACGCCGACGACGTGCTGAACGGCAACATCCTCGCGGACATGGCCCTCGGCCACCACACGCCGCCGCCGACCATCACGGCCGAGGGGATGAAGATTTACCTGAAGCCGCGGAACCCGGCCGAGGTGAAACCCGGTGCGAAGTCGGCCGGGTTTGCCGGCATCCGCGAGTTGGTGCTGAACGAGAACGTCGAGTTCAACCTGTGGGGCGACGGCCAATCGAGCTTCTTCGGCGACAGCCAGCCGAAGCCACCAGCCGCGAAGGGCAAGCCCGACGCGAACGGCGGCGACCCTACCCTCGGCCTGACGGCCCTCGGCGGCGGCATCATCGACGGTATGGCGGCCGCCCAGCGGTTGAAGGAAAAGTCGCTCGTCCGCATCCGCACGCTCGGGGCGTTCTACTACGATTGGGGCAAGAACACCGCCCGGTTCGAAGTCTCGCCGCAGGCCAACCCGCTGCTCCCGAACAACGTCGAGGTCACACGCCTGTCGCCGCTCGGCGGCCGCGATCACCTCGTCTGTCAACTCCTCGAAATCGAGTTCAACGGCCCGATCTCGCGGACGCCGAACGCCCCGCCGAAGGACGGCACGAAGCCGCCGTCGAGTCAGTTCAAGAACTTGCGGGCAACCGGCCACAGCGTTTACCTCTCCGCCGAGACGGAAGGCTTGCAGGCGTTCGGCACGGCACTCATTCACGAAACGGAACCGGAGAAGAGGCTGACGCGGTCCACCCTCCGCGGGTCGCCGCTCGTGGCCGTGCGGCAGGGGAACCGCCTCGTGACCGGGGCCGCCGCCACGCAGACATCGCCCGCCGTTGTCGGACAGTTGGTGATGGAGTCGATCGAGCCGCCGCCGAACACGAAACAACAGAAGACCAGCCGCGTCGAAGTCCGCGGCGTGGGCAAAGTCGATCTGTTCGACGAGGTGACGAAAACGAACACCATGACGGCGAGCTGGAAGGAATCGCTCACGCAACTGAAGGACAAGGTCGGCGAGAAGGAGTGCGACCTGCTCGTGTTCGTCGGCGACGGTCGGTTCACCGACCCGAAGACCGGGTTCGACCTGAAGGCCGACACGCTGAAGCTCTGGCTGGAAGCCGGGCAGTCCGGCTCGAAGGGCGGCGAGCCGTCGAGCATGGAGTCGGCCAAGCCGGCCCGCGTCCAGGGCATCGGCCACGTCGAAGGCCACTCGGAAGACACGATCATCAAGGACACCGACCGCTTCAATGCCTTCTTCCAGGACGTGGCGAAGCCGATTCAACAAGAACAAGCCTCCACTACCACGCCGGCCCCCGCACCCGCGGCGGCCGTGCCGCCGCCGGCCTTACCGACCGCCTCACCGTTCCTGGAGCCGGTCGTTACGGTGACAGTCGTGAAGCCCAAGCCAAAGCCGATGGAACTATCAGCCCGTCAGATCGAGGTGCGCATCGCCCGGTCGCCGATGCCTGTGAAGCCGAACACGAAGGAGAAGCCCGGCGTCCGGTACGAGATCGACACTGCCCGGTGCGAGGGCCGTGTGGTCGCGCACCAGGACGCCGCCGAGGCGAACAAGCCGGACGCCCTGCACATCGTCGGCGAGACGCTGAACATCGACCACCTGCCGGCCGGCCACGCGATGAAGGTGTTCGGCACGGACGAGAAGCTCGCGTTCGTGCAGTTCGAGGACACGACCATCACCGGCCCGGACGTGGACATCAACCAGCCGAACAACACCGTTACTGTGAAGGGCCGCGGCCAACTGCGAATGCCGAGTTCGACCGACCTCGCCGGCACGCCGCTGAACGAAAAGTCCGAGATGCAGATCGACTGGCAGCGGGGGATGACCTTCAAGGGCGAACTCCGCTCGGCCGAGTTCATCGGGCAGGTTCAGGCCGTGCAACTGCCGCCGGAACGGAAGCCGAACACCGCCGCGAAGGTCGCCATCAGCGCCGCCCCGTGGCAGCGGTCCTACGTGATCTGCCACCGCCTGTCGGTGCAGTTCGACCGGCCGATCTACTTCAATCAGATGAAGCGGACCGAGAACGCCCCGGCGGCCCGCACCGCGGACAAGGACAAGAAGGACGAGGCGAAGATCGAGCGCGTCCTCTGCGAACCGCAGCCCGAGGAAGACGGCGGCGGGAACGCGGCTCGCCCGGCGAACTACGTCTACTTCGCCGACGAGACGATCGACCGCAAGACCGGCAAGCACGTGAAGGCCCAGCGGATCACGGCGAAGTTCCTCGACGTGCAGGTACAGGACACCCGCACCGTCATCAACGCCACCGGCCCCGGCGAGACGCGAACGCTGCAACTCGGCTCGAAGGACGCGCAGCCGCAACCCGCCGGGACGCCGCCCCCGCCGCCGAACCAGAAGAAGGAAGAGGAGATGAAGCTCACCGTCGTGCGGTTCGCCGAGCGGCTGGTGATCGAGGACAAGAAGCAGATCTTCCAGAAGGCAGTTTTCACCAGCAACATCCGCGTCTTCCACATCCCGACGCTGGAACTCGACCTGGACGTGCCGGAACACCTCACGCCGCCGCGGTCGCTAGTGCTGAAGTGCACCGATACCCTGACCACGACCGTCTACCAGAACGCTTCCGGCACGGAGGACCGCCGCACGATGGAAGCCGTGGGCGACGCCCGCGTGCGGACCGACGACTACGACGGCGTCGGCCACATCGTGAAGTACGACGGCAACCTCATCACGCTGGAAGCCTACGGCGACGGCCAGGCGACGATCTACCAACGCAAGGGCACCGGCGTCGGCCGCGAGAAGAACTACAAGAGCGGCAACCCGCTGATCTACAATCTCAAGACCGGCCAGATCAGCGGCAACGAAAGCTCCGGCGGCACATTCTCGAAGTGAGCGTTCTTCTGATACCCTGAGTGGGCGAGAGGGGAAGGCGTCTTCACCGCGCCCGCTCAGGGTAGTAATCACGTGCGATCTCCTATCCATCTCTCCTCTTTTCCTTATCTCTGTTCTCTGTCTGTCTCCATCCGCCGCCCGCACCGGGTTTCGCGCCCATGATCCGCGTCTACCGCTGGGACCCTTCGACCAAGACGGGCTTTTGCCAGGAACGCCCCGACCTGCCCGCGTCGGCGGCCGACGTAACCGGCGACGCCGTCGTCTGGATTGACTTGGAGAACCCGACGCCGGAGGAAGAGGCCCAAGTCTTTGAGGCCTTCCTGAAAATCCACCCGCTGACCCTCGACGACGTGACGCGGCCGCGGCGATTGCCTGAGCAAGGGGCACACTTGCCGAAGGTCGAGGAGTTCCCGAACTACCTCTTCGTGGTCGTCAACCCGCTGCCGTGGGAGGTCTGCGACCCGAAACACGACGTGCCGCCGGAGTTCGAGGAGACGATGCAGCCGGGGATGCCGAAGAAGCACAGCCCGCGCGTCGGCTGGAAGCGACCACAACTCAGCGGCGTCCTCACGCACAACGTCCTCATCACGCACCACTACGACGAACTGCTGTGCGTGAAGACCGTCGGCGACTACGTCCACCGCCGCGGGGAGGCCGCCCGCCGCGGCCCGGACTTCCTGTTCCACCTGATCCTCGACGAGATGGTGGACGAGTATGCCCCCGTCGTGGAACGGTTCGGTGAACGCCTCGACAAACTCGAAATCCGCCTCTTCTCGAAGCCGAACCGGCACACGCTCACGCACCTGTTACGGCTCAAGCGGCAGGTGATCTCCCTGCGCAAGACGCTGATCTTGGAGCGAGAGGTATTGGCCCGCCTCGTCCGCGGCGAGTTCGAGTTGGTGCAGCACGAAGAGATCGCGTACTACCGCAACGTCTACGACCACCTGGTGCGGTACACGGAACTGATCGAGGGCGCCCGCGAAATGGTCAGCGATCTGATGCAAACGCACCTCGCGGCCGCGTCGAACCGGCTGAACGAGATCATGAAGGTGCTGACGATGATCTCGACGATCGGCCTCTTCTGCACGCTGATCGCGGGCATCTACGGCATGAACTTCGAACACATGCCGGAACTGAAGTGGGAGTACGGCTACTACTACGCCCTCGGCCTGATGGCCGCCGTTGCCGCCGCGACCCTCGGCTTCTTCCGCTGGCGGAAGTGGATATGACGGAGGCGGGATGGAAGTCCTGCCATAGTCCGGTTCCAATGCTGCAATTCCTGGAGCAGACAAATCGCGTATCCAAACGAAGAGTCCGATTATTGGGTTGCGGGTGTTGTCGCGCCGTATGGGAACATTTCACCGACGAACGGAGCCACCGGGCCGTGGAGGTCGTCGAAAAGTACGCCGACGGATTCGCTTCCGAGCAAGACATGGAGGAAGCCCAACGACAGTCCTCGATCGCTCGTGACTTGGCGGTTGGTTCTCTGAGTACGGCCCCTCGTGCCCATCGCTCGCGGCGAGGGCGGATTAGTTCGTGGGCGGCCTATGCCATCACGAACGTGCCGCCTGCAGATTTTGACATGCCTCGTTTCATAGTTACGGATGTGATCGAGGCCCTGCAAGAACTTGAAGAACTAATCCCCCGCCGAGTCCGAAACTCCCGTCGCCATCAAGCCGCGATCCTCCGTGACATCTTCGGCGACCCCTTCCGCCCCGTTACCTTTGATTCCCACTGGCAGAGCGAGACGGCCGTTTCGCTCGCCCAAGCAATTTACGACGACCGCGCCTTCGACCGGCTGCCGATCCTGGCCGACGCGCTGCAAGACGCGGGGTGCGAGGACGCCGATGTCCTCTCGCACTGCCGCGGCGATGGGCCGCATGTCCGCGGATGCTGGGTCGTCGATCTCGTGCTGGGGAAGAAGTGACTGCGAATCACGGCGTGGGCGGAGGCATTGCGGCAACCGTATGGGGATCGATCACCGTGACGCCGGGGTAACGCGAGAAATCGCTGCCGTTGAGCGTCAAGATTCGGTTGATGCCGTGCGTCTGCATCGCGGCCACGAGCCGCGCGTCGAACGAAACGCGGCCGTGGCAGGCATACGTGACGACGAGCGATTCCCATTCGGCGAAGAGGGTCGGTTGATCCGGGAGGAACGTGAAGAAAGCTTTGAGCGAACTCACCTGAGTCTGGCACTCGGTGATCGAGAGGCCGAGACCGTTGCTGGCCAGCGGCCGCGTTGCCGTTGCCCAGAATTCGTAGATATTTTGAGGAACCAAGGCAAAGTGTTCACCCGCCGCACGAAGGACGGCCAGGGCTGATTTCGCCACCCCATGCGCGGCGTCGGCCGGGGCGACGTAACGAAGAAGAATGTTCGTGTCGAGCAGAATCACAACTGACTCCGCAACCGTTCCTCGTACATGGCTTCACGGCTGTCGTCGAGTTGAAAGCCCGGGGGGTAGCGTGACGCAGTTTGCTCGATCAGGGCGTTGAACTCGTGAAACGCCTTCCACCACGCCTCGCCGGTCAGCGGGAGGAACGGGGGCGTGTCGGGAAGTTGCTCGATGGCAGCCACCACGAGCGCCTCCGGCGTCGTTTTGCGGGCCGCCGCGAGTTGCGCAAGGCGGTTGAACGTCGGTTCGGGGAGCGTGAGCGTCGGCATGTCTTTTCCTCGGGGCGTCTCCATCATACACGACCCCGCCCGGATCGGACGGGGTGCGTACTGACGTATCGTCACCCCCGGCTCGCCCGGTAGCGGCGGATCAGCGCGTTCGTTGAGCTATCGTGGTGCAGCCCCGACTCGTCCTTCGCTTGCAGTTCCGGCAGAATCTTCTGGGCCAGCACCTTGCCCAACTCGACGCCCCATTGGTCGAACGAGCCGATGTTCCAGATCGCCCCCTGCGTGAAGACGATGTGCTCGTACAGGGCCACCAGCTTCCCCACTGCCTTCGCGTCGAGTTTCTCCAGCAGGATCGTGTTCGACGGACGATTGCCGGGGAACGTGCGGTGCGGCACCAGCCAGTCGGGGTGGCCTTCCGCCTTCACCGCTTCCGCCGTCTTGCCGAAGGCGAGGGCTTCCGATTGTGCGAACAGGTTCGCCATGAGGATGTCGTGGTGGGCGCCGAGCGGGTTGAGCGTCTTCAGGAAGCCGATGAAGTCGCACGGGATCAGCCGCGTGCCCTGGTGGATGAGCTGGTAGAACGAGTGCTGGCCGTTCGTCCCCGGCTCGCCCCAGTAGATCGCGCCGGTCGCGTAATCGACCTCGGCGCCGTCGAGCGTGACCCGCTTGCCGTTGCTCTCCATCGTCAGTTGTTGCAGGTATGCCGGGAACCGCTTCAGGTACTGGTCGTAGGGCAAGATCGCGACCGTTTCCGCCCCGAAGAAGTCGATATACCAGACGCTGAGTAGGCCCATCAACACGGGCAGGTTCTGCTCGAACGGGGCCGTGCGGAAGTTCTCGTCCATCTCGTGGAAGCCGGCGAGCATTTCGCGGAACCCGTCCGGCCCCACGGCGAGCATCGTGGACAGGCCGATGGCCGAGTCCATGCTGTACCGGCCGCCGACCCAGTCCCAGAAGCCGAACATGTTGGCCGTGTCGATGCCGAACTTGCTCACCGCGGCGGCGTTCGTACTGACGGCGACGAAGTGCTTGGCGATCGCCCCGGGGTCGGTCAGCTTCGACAGCACCCAGTCGCGGGCGGTGTTGGCGTTCGTCATCGTCTCCAGCGTGGTGAACGTTTTCGACGAGATGATGAACAGCGTCTCGGCCGGGTCGAGGCCGTGCGTCGCCTCGGCGAAGTCGGTGCCGTCGATGTTCGAGACGAACTTGAACTGAATGACCCGCGTCGCGGAGTTCCGCAGGGCCTCGTAGGCCATCACCGGGCCGAGGTCGGAGCCGCCGATGCCGACGTTGACGATCGTCTTGATCCGCAGGCCGGTGTACCCCAGCCACGCGCCGGACCGCACCTTGTCGCAGAACGCGCTCATGCGGTCGAGCGTCTCGTGGACGGCCGGCACCACGTTCTCGCCGTCCACCGTGACGACCGCACCCTTCGGCGCGCGGAGGGCGGTGTGCAACACGGCCCGGTTCTCGGTCTTGTTGATCTTCTGCCCGCTGAACATCGCGCCGATCTTGCCCTTCAGATCGCACGCCGTCGCGAGGTCCAGCAACAGTTTCACGGTCTCGTCGGTGACGCGGTTCTTCGAATAGTCGAGGAAGATGCCGGCGGCTTCGAGTGTCATCCGCTCGCCCCGCTTCCCGTCGGCGGCGAACAGGTCGCGCATGTGCTGACCGCGGACGTTGTCCGCGTGCGACTTCAAGGCGGTCCAACTCGGCAGGCTGGTGAGGGTCGTCGGCATTGGCGTCTCCGCGGCAAGGGTGAAGTGGCTGAGGAAGAGGATACCAAAAGTCCCGTCGCGGGGGAGAAAGAACCGGCCGAAGTAACATTTCCGGACCGCCGACGGTAGGAGGCAGACCGCACATAGCATTTCGCGAATTTTGTTGCGAACACTCGACCAAGGTTATACGTTGAAATACCATCACCGCCTTCGCCGAGGGTTCCCGCATGTGGCTTCGCTCTCACCGCCGGACAACCGGCTTCACGCTGATTGAATTGCTGGTCGTCATCGCGATCATTGCCATCCTCATCGGCCTACTATTGCCCGCCGTGCAGAAAGTCCGAGAGGCAGCCGCACGCCTGAAGTGCGAGAACAACATGAAGCAGATCGGCACGGCCTTCCACAACTTTCACAGCACGTTCGAGCGTTTCCCCTGCGGCTTCAATGCGACCGCCATCAGCACCGACAGCGAGAGCCTCGGGCCGGGGTGGGGGTGGGGGGCGATCATCCTGCCGCAACTGGAGCAGGACAACGTCGCCAAACAGATCAACTACGCGCTGCCGATCGAAGACCCGTACCACGCTAGCGTTCGTGTTCAGACGCTGAACGTGTACCGCTGCCCGTCCGATTCGCCGCCGGCGGACAAGTTCACGGTGAGCAACGGTAGTTCCGCTATCTGCGACGTGGCGTTCGCGAACTACGTCGGCGTCGGCGGCACCTTCGAGGTCAGCGGCTTCCCGGACACCAACACCGGCCTGCTCATCCGCGACAAGACGCTGAAAAATAAGGGCTTTCGCGTCACCGACATCACCGACGGGTCGAGCAACACGATGCTGGTGACGGAACGCCAGAGCAAGCACGGCCCGCAGACGACGTGGGTCGGGGCCGTCACCGGCACCCTGGTCCCGCCGCTGAACCCGGCCTTCGAGGAAGAGGAATCGCACATCCTCTGCACCACGAACACCGGCGTTGCCGCCGACGGCCGCACGCCGAATAACGTCCTCGGCCACGTCGA
The DNA here is from genome assembly GCF_008254045.1 of Limnoglobus roseus. Lineage (GTDB taxonomy): Bacteria > Planctomycetota > Planctomycetia > Gemmatales > Gemmataceae > Limnoglobus > Limnoglobus roseus. The sequence goes on from NZ_CP042425.1 coordinate 1,017,281, forward strand.
GGACGCGGCGAGCTTTCACACCGGCGGCGTGAACGTCCTCTTCGCCGACGGCAGCGTGAGGTTCGTCCGCAGCACGGTTCCGGCGATCACCTGGGAAGCCCTCGGCACGCGGGCCGGCGGCGAAACTGTTACCCTGGACTGAGCACGATGCGTTCGAAAACTTCACTCTGGTTGTTGATCCTGTTGCTCGTCGCCGGGATGGCGGCGGGCGGCTACGCCGTCTTCGGTCGAGCCGACCAATCGCTGGCCACGCTGTCCGGCCACGGCACGGTCGTCCGGTGCGTCGCCTGTTCGGCCGACGGGCGACTGATCGCGTCCGCGGCCGACGATGGCAGCATCCTAGTGTGGGACGCGCCAACGCTCAAGAAACTCCGCGAACTGCCCGGCCACGCGAAGGCCATTCACGGCTTGGCGTTCGCGCCGACCGGCAGTTTGCTCGCGTCCGTGTCCGACGACCACGACGTGAAACTCTGGGACGCCGACGCCGGAACGGAGGTAGCGACCTTCCACGACTGCCCGAAGTCCGTCGAGTGTGTGACCTTCTCGCCGGACGGCAAGACGCTGATCGCGGGTGCGGCCGACCGGCTCGTTTACCTGTGGTCGGTCGCGGACAAGAAGCTGTTGCAAACGCTGAAGGGCCACGCCAAGCACGTCCACGCCGTGGCGACCACCCGCGACGGCAAGCTCCTCGCCACCGGCAGCAGCGACGGCACGGTCCGCTTCTGGGACGCGAAGGGCAACCCCGCCGGCAGCGTGAAAGCCGCGGGCGGGCACATCAACGCCCTCGCATTCTCGCCGGACGGCCGGACGCTCTTCGCCGGCGGCAGTGCCACGAAGGTCAAGCTCTGGGACGTGCCCGCGAAGGCGGCAAAACCGGACTGGCCCGGCCCCACGGGAATGGTGATGAGCCTCGCGCTCAGCACCGACGGGGCGAAGCTGGCGACCGTTCACGAAGACGGCTTGGTCCGCGTCTGGGACGCGACCACCGGCAGTATGCTGGCAACCCTGAAGGGCCACCGCGGCACAACCATCGGCGTCACCTTTACCGCCGACGGAAACCGGGTCATCACCGCCGGAGCGGACGGTACACTGAAAGTGTGGACCGCGAGTTGAGGGTTTTCTGTGGCAGAGCAACCCATGAGCATCTTGCAACGGCGGCGAATTGAGGCCCTTTTTGCGAAGGAACTGTTGACGCACCTCGTGCCCGAAGTTGGGGCGGAACGCGCTCGCGAAATCCTCCGTGCGACCACGACGGCGATGGCCTATCAGTTCGGCGAACGCCTTGCGGGGCAAACCGGCACCGACCGGCCGTCACTGGAGCCGTTCCGCCGCATCGCGCTGCCGCTCTGGCAAGAAGACGATGCCCTGACGATCGAGTACCTGGAAGAAGGGCCAGAGCGATTGTCGTTCAACGTGACGCGCTGCCGGTACGCCGAACTGTACCGTGAACTCGGCGTGCCGGAACTCGGCGAACTGCTCTCCTGCACCCGCGACGGCGAACTCGGCCGCGGCTTCAACGACCACATCCGACTCACCCGCACGCAAACGATCATGCAAGGGGCGACACACTGCGACTTCCGGTTCCAACTGGAACCCGGAGCGGAAGCGACGGGGTGAGTGGCGTCCACCCCGTCGCTTCCGCTCCGGGTTCCACGTCACGAGAACCGCCGTGTCCGCTGGATGAGGTACTCCAGCAGCGCCTTGTCGAAACCGACGCTCGTGTCCATCGGCACGTAATCGACATTCGCGAGGCCGCACTCCCGCTTCCACATCTCCTGGAACTCGCCGAGGCTTTGCAGGTAGTCATCGCGGATGCCGCGGGCGTCGATGTCCTTCACGACGGCCCCAGTCTCCGGGTCTTCGAAGTCGTTCAGCCCGGTGAACGGGAACTTCACTTCGGCCTCGTCAAGGATGTGGAAGAGGATGATCTCGTGCCCCGCGTGCCGAAGGCGGTAGAGGTTCATCAGTACGCCTTCCGGGTCGGTCAGCAGATCGCTGAAGACCATCAGCAAGCACTTCCCGCGAATCAGCCCGGCAAGCTGGAACAGCCCGTTGGCGATGTCCGTCGGCCCCGTCGGGTGCAGGTTCGCCAGGACGCTAAGCATCGTACCGAGTTGGCTGCGCTTACTCTTCGGCGGCAGCACGGTCTGAATCTTCTCGTCGAACGTGACCAACCCGACCGGGTCTTGCTGGTGGATCATCAGGTACGCGAGGGCCGCGGCGAGGCAGATGCCGTACTCGAACTTGGTGAGTTCCTGCCGGTAGGTGTAGCCCATCGACTTCGACAGGTCCATGACGAGGTAGCCCGTCATGTTCGTCTCGGCTCGGAACTTCTTGGTGTAGTACCGGCCGGTCTTGGCGTAGACCTTCCAGTCCATGTCCTTGATGTCGTCGCCGGGCGTGTACTTGCGGTGCTCGGAGAACTCGACGCTGAACCCCTGAAAGGGCGACGAGTGCAGCCCCGTGAGGAACCCCTCGACGATGAACTTGGCCCGCAGGTCGAGCCGGGCGACCTGGCGAATGACTTCGGGGCGGAGGTACTTCTCGGCGGTGCTGCTCATACCGTCACTATATCCGCGGGTATATTAGGAGCATGGACACACCCGCGATTCTCTCCGGCTGGGAGCGAAGCATGGCCGCCGCCGCAGATGTGCGGGACCGCCTTCGCCGAGCGACGGCCGCCCTGTGTGCCCACGTTATCCCGCACGCCGTCGTTGGCGAATGTGCTGTGGCAGAATGGGTCGAGTGGGTTGATCCGACAGCCGTGCGAAACACGCAGACGGTGCAAGTTCTGCTGGACCGCACCGACCTGCCAGCGGCGAAGGTCGCGATGGAATCCGCCGGACTCATCGTCTCCTTCGACGGGGTAGATGCGAAGAACCGCGGTGCTGTTCATGTTCTCTTCGCGGGCGAGAAAGTTCGCCCCGAACACCTTCTGCCGGCCCCCGGTTTGAACGAATCGCAAGCCGGCCTGTTGTCGATCGATCCCCTCGTGCGGATGAAGCTCACGTCGTTCCTTCGCGGCGACCGTGTGGACGTGCGAGACTTGATCGATGCGGGCCTGATCGACGCGACGTGGCCCGCGAAGTTCCCGCCGGAACTGGCGGCGCGGTTGCAAGAGTTGCTCGACACGCCGGACGGGTGATCGTTAATATTCCTGTACCAGCAGCGTGCCGTCGGTTGCGAACCAGCCCTTGCCGTCGATCTGGTAGACGCCACCCGTGCCGGCCGCGAGGAACTGCACGACGGCCTGCACAGTCGCGTCGAGCCGCGATTCGTCGGCGTGGTCGATCGGCTTCCGGAGCGTGACGAGTTGCTTCGTGTTGATGACGTGCTCCATCAGCTTCACGTTGTTCGGGCTGTGCGTCATCGTCTCCAACTCGGCGGCGAAGGTGTTCAACATGTCGCGCAGGTCGTCTTCCTCGGTGAGATAGCGTTCGAGCAAGATCGGCGTGCCGCCGCCGGGCAGGAGTAATTCGCCACGGGTCCAGCCGAGGTCGTCACCGCGGAAGTGCGGCTCAACGCCGATGCCGAGCGCGTGCAGATTCTCGGCCAACGCCGCGGGCGAGGGCGAGTCGAGGGAATGGCCGAAGATGCGGTGCCACATGGGAGAGGACTCGTTAGCGGCGGCCCTGCCAAACGCTCGGATCGCGGCTGGTGTGGAAGACGGAGACGATCGCCACTTCCTTCGGCTCGGCGAGGTAGTATACGCAGTAAGGGAATTGCGGAACGACCGCCTTGCGGACGTCTTTGTACACGATGGCGTGCAACTTTGGGCTGACCGAGATGCGGCGAAACACGCCCTCCACTTCGGCTACGAAGTCGTCACCCAAACCGAGTCGTTGATTCTCGAAGAAGTCGTAGCCTTCCTGCAACTCATCTTCTGCTTCCGCCCATAGAACGACGGGAAGGCTCATGACCTTCTCCGAGCCAAGAGCGACGCCTTGACTTGCTCCCACGGCCGAGCCGCGGCCGGATTCGCGCGGTACGCCGCGATGCGGCGGTCGAGTTCCGACTTCAGTTCCTCACTCATTTCCGGTTCGACCGAATCCGCGGCGATACTGTCGAGGATGGCCTGGACCACGCCGATGCGTTGGGCCACCGGCAGTTCGAGGATCGGCGTCAGGTCGATGGTCGTGATCATACAGCCTCCTGGTCAGAACAAGCCCACTATATCACGCCAACTTCTCCGGCCCGAAGCGGTAGCCTTCTTGAATGGGGTAGCCACGGAGGAACTCCTCAGCCGTCATCCGCTTCTTCCCGGCGGGCTGGAGTTCAGACATCCTGAGCGTTGTGCGGAACGGTACAGGTGAACGCGGCCCACATTGAATGACGAGTCCGCCTTCGTTCGCCCACACAGTCCCAGGAGGAGGCCCTGAGTCCATCGGCGGATGACCCATCCCGTGTACAACGGACCGCGTCACCATCACCCGCATCGGTTCCTTGCCCGGCCGGTGGAAGAACGTGTACGCCGTCGGCCACGGCTGCATCGCGCGAACCTGATTGGCCACTTCGTTCGCGGGCTTCGTCCAGTCGATCAGGCCCATCTCCTTCGTCAGTTTCGGGGCCTTCGTCACGAGAGCCGGGTCTTGCTTCGTGCCCGTCACCGGCCCTTGCTTCAGCCGTTGCACCACGTCGAAACACAGCCGCGCCCCCGGCGGGGCCAACCGCGATTCCAACTCGCCGGCGGTTTCGTCGGGGAGGATGGCGAGCGATTCCTGAGCGAGCATGTCACCGGAGTCGAGGCCGGGGGTGATGCGGATGATCGTGACACCGGTCTGCGTCTCACCCTTCAAAATCGAATAAGCGACCGGGGCGGCCCCGCGGTACTTCGGCAGCAGCGAGGCGTGGACGTTGATCATGCCCAGCGGCGGCGTGGCGATGACGGCCGGCTTCAGGATTTGACCGTAGGCCGCGACCACGACCAAGTCGGGGGCGAACGCCTGCAACTCGGCCAACCCCTCCGGCGTGTTGATGCTCGGCGGTTGCACGACGGGGATGTTCGCGGCCGCGGCGATGTTGGCGAGGCCCTTCCCCACTTGCCGCGAGGCTCCGGTGCGGCGGCCGACCTCGCGGTCCGGCTGCGTGACGAGGCCGACGACGTTCTCGCCGGCCGCGATCAGAGCTTCAAACGTCGGCTCCGCGAACGTGCCGGTCCCCATCATGACAATGCGCATTACAGCTTGGGCTCCATGTCCGCGGGCAAGAGGCCGCGCTTCCGGTCGTCGTCGAACTCGGTCATCAGGGTGTGGATGTCGTTGCGACTGCTGAACCGTTGTAGCGGGCCCATCTTGTCGATGAACAGCACGCCGTTCAGGTGGTCGATTTCGTGCTGCCAGATGCGGGCGGCGAGGTCCGAGCAGAGCATCGTCTTCAACGCACCGTCGAGGTCGTAGTACTGCACCTTCACCGTCTTCGCCCGGCGGATGTCCTGGTACAAGCCGGGGAAACTCAGGCAGCCTTCGCGGTCCTTCTCAACGCCCTTCGACTCGATGATGACGGGGTTGATCGCGACTACTTCCGCGTCCTTACGGTCCGGCTCGCCCTCGAAGTTCACCACGATAAGTTGGTAGTCGAGCGTCACCTGCGGTGCGGCCAGGCCGAGGCCCTCGCGCTTGTACATCAACTCCAGCATTTCGCCGGCCGCGATGCGCACGTCCTTGTCGATGCTCGCCACCGGCTTGCACTTGGCCCGCAGGGCGGGGTGGGGGTAGTTCACGATCTTCATCAGCGGTTCCGCGTTCGGGGGTCTGGTTGAATGATTATATCGCGGGCCGTCGAAATGGATGCGGAAGTGTGGGCCATCAACGGACAAAGGCCGCCCGGTCAGGGCGGCCTTCGAAGATTCCGTGGCCGACGTTACCGGACCTTCGCCTTGAACTTCACCACGCCGCCCTGACCGGGTTGCAGCGTGCCGGGGATTTCGAACTTCACGACCGTCGAATTTCCATTCAGTTCTGTCGTCACGTTCGTCGGCCGGTCGGACCGGCCGGACCCCGCGGCGTACTCCAGCCGCGGTGAGAGACTGTCGCTGAGAACCAAGTCGGACACCGGCAGGGACGTGTCGTTCTTGTACGTCAGCGTGAACGTGACCTCGTCGCCGATCTTCACGTTCGCCTTCGGCTCGACCGACTTCGTCACGATCATCTCGTTCGGGAAGTTCACCAGTTCGTCCGGCTCGACCGACGACTTCACGACCTGCGTACCGTTGACGGTGTAGTGGGCCGTCGCCTTCTGCGTGCCGATGACGAGTTCCGCCCCTTGCCGGCCGATTTGAGCCATCGGGCGGATCGGCATTTCCAGGCCGACCGGCTTCAGCCGTTCGGACACGGCTTGCACGAGCAGGTTCGACCGCGAAGAACTCGCGGCCGTCCGCTGCACACCGGCTTCCAAGCGGTACGCGAAGTAGAGGCCGCCGGCGTTCACTTCGACCTTCTGCACGGCGAACCGCGGCACGCACACGCACACCTTGTTCGAGGTCGTGACCTTCCGCTTGTCGCCCTGCGAGTACTCCAGGGCCACGTCGGTCGCGTCGAGGCCGCCGAGGTCGCCGGTGCCGCGGATGCCGAGCGGGTTCTTCGTGTCGCCGCCGTCGGTGAAGCACTCTTCCGTCAGTTGCTTCGGCCCCAGGATCGGGTCGTACAGCGGCACGCCGTACCAGCCGAGCGTCGGCGACGCGGCCGGTCGGCCGAGGGCTTGTTCGCCGGGCAGCAGGACCGTGCCGGGGATCGCGGCGCGGTTCAGATCGGCTTCCGTCGGGACGCGGTTGCCGAGGCGGACGATCAGCACCGGGCGGCCATTCTCGGCGGCGGCGTGGATGGCGTCGTCTTCCGTGTCCGCGAACTGCTCCAGCGGCCGGTCGGCGGTCGTCTTCACCGGCACCGCCTTCTCAGGATCTTCGAGGTAGATGACCTTCGTGATGAGCGAGCCGAGGGCGGCTTTCGCCAGGTCGATCTCGCTGAAGTTGATCGCGGCCGGGTAGTCCATGTAGTTCATGCCGGGCCGCGGGGCGAGGCTGCCGCGGACTTCGATCTCCGGATAAAGCGACTCATTGGGCCGGTTCGTCAGGCCTGTCAGTTCGAAGCGGTAGACGTAGCCGGGGCGGAGGCCGAAGGTGGTGGACGCGGTGAAAATCTTCGCGCCGCCGGTGCCGGGGGCCGCGACGATTCGCACGCCGGTCGGGACGACGATCTTCGTGGCGAGCAGCGGGGCGGGCGGCATCGGCGGGCACGCCTGCGCGATCAGTTGCGGCGGCACCGGCGTGTAAGGCATCAAGTAGTTGGGCTTCGGGGCCGTCATCGGCGGGCAATTGCCGGTGGCACAGCCGGCGTCCTGCTTGCCGGGGTGGACACCGGCCGCGAGCGGGGCGAGCAAGAGCAGGGACGTGAAGTTCATGACGAAGGCCCTCGAAAATCGTCGGCACAGACTTGAACACGCACGCTCGAACGCACAAGGCGGCACCGCCGGGTGGGAAAGGGTGGCCTTCCGTCGCCGTCGGTACCGCCTACAAGGTCAATCGGTTGCTCAGCGAACCTGCGGGATGCTCACCGGCATCGTCGGAGCGGTCGGGGCGGTCGACGGGTTCGACATGGCCTGCGGCATCGCCGGGGGCATCATGCCCGGAGGAGGCGCCATCATTCCCGGCGGGGGCATCATTCCCGCGGGAGGAGCCATCCCGCCAGGCGTCACCGCGTCCATCGCCGGCGAGTTCGGGTTTTCGAGGTTGATGTTACCCAACCGGACCACGGCTAGGATCGCCCCGCGTCGCGTCGCTTCCACGATCGGGTCGGCCCCCGGTTCGAGTTGCGTCGAGACGACTTCCTCCGCACCGCCCAGGGCCGCCGCGTCCTGGAACGCCGGGTCGGGCAGGTAGATGACCTTGATGACCATGTTCCCGGCGTTCACGCGGTCGAAGTCGTCGTTGGTGAACGCGACCGGGACCGAGTTGTGCGACAGGAACGTCACCGTCTTCAGCGTGGCCGGGGCGATTTCCAGCGTCGGGTAGTAGAGCTTCGACGGCTGCGTCGGCACGCCCGCGAGTTTCAGGCGGTAGACGTTGCCTTGCATGAAGTTGTAGCTCGCCGGGGCGACCAGGCCGGTGTCGGCGTAGACGCCGTTGCTCAGCCAGCTCACCCGCACGCGCTCCGGCGAGACGAACTTGATCGACGTCCGCTGGTTGCTAATCGTCGGGCCGTAAGGGCTGCCCGGCCCGATCGCGCCGATGGCGGCGACGGCCCCGGGGACGCCCATCGCGGGCACCGGCATGATGCCGGCGTTACCCTTGAGAATGTCGAACTGCGAACCCATCGGGCCGTAGGCGCTCGGGTCGATGCCCTGGCCTTGGCCCCAGCCCGCGTGCTTCACGCCGCAACTGCCGTCGGCACAGCCGGCCGCCGGCGTCCCGATGATGCGGGCGAAGCCGGAGGCCTGCACGACGCCGGGGTCGGCGGTCGTCGTGTTAGCCGACGCCTGCACCACGCCGCTGTCACCCTTGGTGGGTTTGGTGAGCTTACCCGTCTTCTTGGCCTGGACGTAGTTGGCCATCTTCACGGTGTCGTCCTGGCTGCCCCGCGTGACCATCACGGGCGAGCCGTCCGGCCCTTGCACGTTCGGGACTTCCATGCCCTTGTGGGGGACGTTGAAGCCGGCCGAGGTGGTTTGTTTCTTCTGGCTGTCGGTGGTCATGCACCCGCCGAGGCAGGACAGGAGCATGAGTGTCGCAGTCGTTCGTTTCATACATCCCCCAACGGATTGCACGCCCCCGTAACCGGCCCAAGGCCGTCGCCCGGCGTGATGGACCGGTTCGCGATTCCATCGCTACTGCCATTACCATCGGCCCGCCACGGTCCGAACTTTGCATAAAACCCGAATCGTCGCCACAGGTTTGCCAGACCGCACAACCGGCACAGTCTAGGCACCTTCCGCCCGGTTCGCCCCCGTTACCACCGCGTTACAGCTTGCCAGTTAGAATCAAACCAGTGCGGTGCGCGGGAGTGAACGGCCCGAACGCCGTCTATCTCTTCGGGAGACTTGTCATGCGTCTGTTCCTCGCCGGGTTACTGCTAGCGGCCTTCGCCGTGCCCTCGCGGGCCGACGAGATTGCCAAAACGAAGGACGTGGACCTCGTCGTCTGCCTTGACGTGTCCGGCAGTATGAACGGGCTGATCGACTCGGCGAAGGTCCGTCTCTGGGACGTCGTCAACGAGTTGGCGAAGATGAAGCCAACGCCGAACCTCCGCGTGTCGTTGTACAGCTACGGGCACAGCACCTACCCGGCGTCCAACGGGTACGTCCGCAAGGAAACCGACCTGACGACCGACCTCGACGAGGTGTACGCGAAGTTGAACGCCCTGACGATCAACGGCGGCGAGGAGTACGTCGCCCGCGTGACGAAGACCGCCCTCACGGACCAAAAGTGGTCGGCCGCGAAGGGTTCGCTCAAGCTCATCTTCGTCTGCGGCAACGAACCGGCGAACCAGGACCCGCTGGTGAACCTGGACGACGCGGCGGCGCTGGCGAAGGAACTCGGCGTGGTCGTGAACTCGATCTACTGCGGGCCGGCGAAAAACCCGGAGTCCGACGGGTGGGCCGCGTTCGCGGCGAAGTGCGGCGGCAAGTTCGCCACCATCGACCAGGGCCGGGTGAAGCAAGCCCCCCACGTCGCGACGCCTTACGACAAGGACATCCTGTCGTCCAACGAGAAGCTGAACAAGACCTACGTCGCCTTCGGCGAGGCCGGCAAGAAGGGGGCCGAGAAGCAACTGGCCCAGGACAGCAACGCGACCGCCAACGCCCCCGGTGCGGCCCTCGGCCGTGCGGAAGCGAAGGCCGGGGCCGCGTACAAGAACAGTTCGTGGGACCTCGTGGACAAGATGAAGGACGACCCGAAGTTCGACCTGGCGAAGCTGAAGGACGAGGAACTGCCGGACGAATTGAAGAAGCTGAAGCCCGCCGATCGCGTCGAGTACCTGAAGAAGAAGGGCGAGGAGCGGTGTGCCATTCAGAAGGAAATCGGCGAACTGTCGGCGAAGCGGCAGAAGCACATCGACGCCGAGTTGAAGAAACTGCCGAAGGACGCCGGCGAGAAGGCACTGGACGAAGCCCTGAAGGGCATCATCCGCGAACAGGCGACGGCGAAGGGGTTCGCCGTCGAAGAGAAGAAATAGAATGGCGAGCGGCCCGGCGTAAGCGGGCCGTGTCTCGATCGCTTCAGACACGGCCCGCTTACGCCGGGCCGCTCGCCGGGGTCGTTACCATGCCGAAAGCGCGCATCGTCGTCGTCGAGGACGAACCCGCCATCCGTCGCGGCGTGTCAGACGCCCTGCGGCTGACCGGCTACGACGTGACCGAGGCCGCCGACGGCGCGGCCGGCCTCGTCGAAGCCTCGTCCGGCGGCATCGACCTCGTGCTCCTCGATCTGCTCTTACCGCGGAAGGACGGCCTGGAAGTGCTCGCGGAACTCCGCAAAGTCCACCCCACGCGGCCGGTCATCATCCTGACGGCCCGCGGCGGCGAAGAAGACCGCGTCCGCGGCCTGAAGATGGGGGCCGACGATTACGTCGTGAAGCCGTTCTCGGCGAAGGAACTGCTCGCCCGCGTCGAGGCCGTGTTGCGTCGCACGATGAAGCCGGCGGCCGTGATCGTCTCGGTGAAGATCGGCAAGGGGTGTGTCGATCTTCAACGGCGGGAGGTCCGCTGGAATTCGCAGGACCGCACCGACCTGTCGGAAACGGAGACGGCCGTGCTAAAGTACCTCATCGAGAACCGCGAGCGGGCCGTCTCGCGGGAAGAGTTACTCGGCCGCGTCTGGGGCATCGGCACCGCCGGCCTGGAAACGCGGGCCGTGGACATGCACGTCGCGCGACTGCGGGCGAAACTGAAAGACCCGAACGGCGACGAACACGGCGATGCGATCATCACCGTGCGGGCGACGGGCTACATGGCCGGCCCGGGTTTGTGCGTGAAAGAGGGGTAGCTGTGCTCGGTCGTCGGTTGCTGACGCCGTTCGGCGGGTTGTGCGTCTTCCTGCTCATCGTTCTGCTGGTCGCAGGTGGGCTGGGCTGGGTCACGGCCGCGTCGCTGACGGTTGAAGCCTCCGAGCGGGACGCCATCGCCCGGGCCGACGCCACCGGGAAGGAACGCCTCGCCCTCTGGCAACTCGACAGCCGCATGTTCCCCACACTCGCCATCGAGAACGGCCGGCCGTACGCGCAATACTTCAGCCTGTACATCCCGCACCCCGTCGCCCTCGACGACGCCGGCAACGTCAACCACCCCGGCCGCGTGCCGTCGCCGCTGCTGTCCGCCGACCTGCCCGACTGGATGCTCCTGCACTTCCAACTCGACCCGGAAAGCGGCTGGCGGTCGCCGCAAGTCTTGTCCGAGGGGATCGCGACGAAGCTGCAAAAGCAACTCGGCGACCAGGTCCTCCTGGCCAACGACACGTCTCCGCGGCACCGCTTGCTGAAGGAACTGAGCGACAAGTTCAACGTGCGGCTGACGCACAAGCTCTGGATCGAGCAGGAAATTGCCGATCCCTCGAACGGCATCTTCAGCGTGCCGGTCTACGACGATCCGCCGACCAACAACGTAGTGACCCCGCCCGCCAGCGTAGCCGGGGCGTCCGCGCGGGCCACGCCCGTCGCCGCCACCGACAACCTTGCGAAGCCCCTGCCGCCCGGCCTCGGGGGTTCCCTGCCCCCCTCGGCCGAGAACTTTGCCAGAAACGACCCGGCTCCCGCTCCGAAGGTTGCACCGCTGCAAGCCGCCGGCGTGCAGCCGCCCCCTGGCTTCGACAAGTCGTCTCAGGCCTTCCGCAATCGGGCCGAATCGGATTCGGGCTACGACCTGAACACCCGGATGAAGGCCGTCGAGAAGGCCACCAAGGACGGTCAGGGTGGCCAGTACCCGATGAACCCGGGCCGCGGTCTGACCCCGACATCCCCGACGCCATCAAACAATGCGGACCGCGGCCCCCCCGCGCCGGCGGCTCCCGTGTCCCAACCCGCGATCGTCCCGCCACCGGCCCCGGCTCCCGCCGGCCCGACTGGTGACGGTTTCGGCCGCGGAGGGCGAGTACAGGCCCCGACCGAAGCCAAGAAGGCCGATGATTCGAAGTCGTCGAAAGAACAACTTGAACGCCAGGCCGGTGCGAAAACGGAGGCCGCGAAGCCGCAGGCCGCCGACCAACCCGACGCGGCCCGGCGGTACGGCGGCCGCCAGTCGTACCCCTACGACGCGGTTCCGCAACAAGGCGTGAAGGCGAAGGCCGCCGTCGTCGAGCGAGCCCCGGCCGTGCAAGTCGGCCCGATCCACCCACAGTGGCTCGCGGCCGAGGACGGCAGCACGTATCTCGTCCTGGTACGAGCGGCCCGGCTGGAGACGAAGACCGTCTTCCAGGGCGTCGTCCTCGACTGGGACAAGTTGAAGGGCGAACTGCTCGAAGAAATCCGGCCGACCTTCCCGACGGCGACGCTCCAGCCCGTCTACGACGGCGAGACCGGGACCGAGCGCCGCATGGCCGCGATCCCGGCGAAGCTCGATCCCGGCCCCACGCCGCCGCCGCCGCCGGTTGGGTGGACGCCGTTGCGCTGGGGGCTCTCGCTCGGCTGGGGCACGGCCCTGATCGCGCTCGCGGCCATCTGGTTCGGCGGCCGGGCGCTGATCGACCTGTCCGAGCGGCGCATCCGCTTCGTTTCGGCCGTCACGCACGAACTGCGGACGCCGCTCACGTCGTTACGGCTCTACCTGGACTTGCTCACCAGCGGCATGATCGAGGACGAGGAGAAGCAGAAGGAGTACCTCCGCACACTCCACGGCGAATCGGACCGCCTGAACCGGCTGATCGAGAACGTCCTCGACTTCGCACGCCTCGAAAAACGGACGGTGCAAACGCACATCGTGCCGACGAAGGTGGACAACCTGCTCGATCAGGCCCGCGTGACGTGGGCCGACCGCTGTGCGGCCGACGGCAAGGAATTGGTGGTGATCGGCACGGTGCCCGTGGACCAGACGGTGAACACCGATGCCCGCGTGGCGGGGCAGATCCTCAGTAACCTGATTGACAACGCCCGCAAGTACACGGCCGGGGCGGCCGACCCGCGCATCTGGGTGTGGGCGAAACCGGGCGACGGCCGGCGGATCATTCTGGAAGTGGAAGACCGCGGCCCCGGCGTGCCGCTCGCCGAGCGGGCGACGATCTTCCGGCCGTTCCGCCGCGGGTCGTCCGCCGACACGACCGCCGGCGGGGCCGGCCTGGGGTTGGCCCTCGCGAAACAGTGGGCCGAGATGATCGGCGGCCGCCTGAGTTACCGCGTCGCCGACGGCGGCGGCGGGGCGTGCTTCCGGCTGGAACTGCCGATCGCGTAGGTCAGCCGAGCCGAGGCCGACCACCTGCCGGCCTCGAACGATTCCCGGCCTTCGCAACGGCGAGCGGCCCGGCGTGAGCGGGCCGTGTCTGTCACATGCAGACACGGCCCGCTCACGCCGGGCCGCTCGCCGTTGATCCTGCAACCTCTTCTCGGTAGTCGGCCTCGGTTCGGGCGTCCTACTTCAACTCCCACGCCACCTTTTCGACGCCGGGCATCGCGCGGAGTTGCTCGATAAGCTTCGTCAAATCCGACTGCTGAAACGGCCGGAAGCGGAAGACCAGGTCGATCGTCTCGCTCGAATCCTTCACGGTGTCCGCCCCGGCCAGGATGACCACGGCCGCGACCTTGGTCAACAAGGTCCGCACCTCCGGGATGCCGGTTTCCTTGCCCTTGATGCGGACGGTCAACTTGGCGTCGTTGGCGGCCGGGCCGGTCAGTTGCGTGACGATGATGGCCACGACGGAAATCACGATGAAGCCGACGAGCGAGTTGTAGAAGTACCCGGCTCCGACGGCCGCTCCGACGGCCATCGCGAAGATGACGAAGGCCGAGTCGCGGGTGTCCTCGACGACGGTGCGGAACCGCACGACGGCCAGAATGCCGGCGAGGCCAAAGGCACGGGCGGTGTTACTGCCGATGACCTCCGTCACCAGGGCGGTGAGGACCGTCAGAAGGAGCAGCGTCGTACGCAGCCCGGGGGCCGGGCGGCCTTCCGACCGCGCGAACGTGCGGACCAGGGCGATGCCGAAGCCCAACAGGGCCGCGACCGTCAGCCGGGCGGCCAGGATGTCGGGATGCTCGTCCTCGCCGTGCGGCCACACGGCTTTCCACCACTCGACCATTTCGGCGAACTCCAGACTCGGGTTAAACCTTCTGCAACGCGATGGTCAGTTCCAGGCCATCGACTTTCACCGCCGCCGTGTGGGCCGCCGAGGGAAGCGGCCCCTCGACCCATTCGGTCGCCTGCACCGCCGCCGCGATGGCCTCGCGGTGCGTGCGAATCGCCGCCGCGAGTTCCGGCGAACTCGCCGACAGGCTTAAAACGATTTTGTCCGACAGGTCGAGACCGGCATTCTTCCGCGCGTCCTGCACGAAGCGGATCACGTCACGGCTCAGCCCCTCGGCCCGCAGTTCCGGCGTGAGACGGGCGTCGATGGCCACCTGCGTGCCGCGGTCGACGACGCCGGCCCACCCGTCGGCCGCAACGTACTCGATGGCGATGTCGGCGGAATCGAGCAAGACGCCCGCGAGGTCGACCGGCCCGCCGCGGAGTTTCACCGCCAGCGCGTCGGGGTCCGCGGCCTTCAACGCCTCCTCCACGTCCTTCTTCTTCGCGCCGATCTTGCTGCCGGCCGTCTTCATGTTGATCTTGGCGGTCGAGCGCAGGGGCTTGGCCTCGACGAGCGTGACCGCCTTCACGTTCAGTTCGTCGGTGATCTGCTCTGCGAAGCGGTTCACCGCCCGCCGGGCGGCGTCCGCGTCGGCGTACACCCGCAGTTCCGCGAGCGGTTGCCGGACCTTCTGCTTCGCCGCGTTGCGGGCCGCCCCGCCGAGCGTGACGATGGTGAGCAGGGCATCCGTGTCGTCGGAAAGTTGCGCGTCGACCAGTGATTCATCGACCGTCGGGTAGTCGGTGAGATGGACGCTCTCAAAGCCCCGGGACGGCCGTCCCGGGGCTTTGAGGTTTTGCCACAGCACCTCGGCGAAGAACGGCACGCACGGCGCGATCAGCCGGCACAGCGTCGTCAGCACGGTGTGCATCGTCTGATAGGCCGCGAGTTTATCCCGCAATCCGGCCGCGTCGAGTTCGGCGTTCTTGCTCCAGAACCGGTCGCGGTTCCGCCGCACGTACCAGTTGCTCAACTTCGCGTCCACGAACTCTTCGGCCGCCAGCGCGAACGCCATCACGTCGAACCGCTCGAACGCGGCCCGGGCCGTGCGGATGAGTTCCTGCAAGTCGCTGAGAATCCAACGGTCGATGTCCGGCCGGTCCTTCACCGGCACTTGCGCGGCCGCCGGGTCGAAGCCGTCCGCGATGGCGTAATTGACGAAGAAGCTGTAGCAGTTCCAGAGTTTGAGGTGGAACTTCGCTCGCACCTCGTCGGCCGGCTTCGGGCCGAAGAGGAGGTTGCTCGCCGGGTTCTGCCGGCAGTACAGCCACCGCATCACGTCGGCGCCGATGGCCTTGAACGGCAGCGGGGTCCCCTTTGCGTCCGCAACCGTACCACCGTCGTCCGCGGCGGCCACGAACTCGATCGAGTTCCCGCCCGTCTTGCTCATCGTTTGGCCGTACTGGTCCAGCGCCGTGGCGAAGCCGAGGAGCGTCTTGAACGGCGGTTGGCCGTCGCTCATCATCGTGCTGAGTGCGAGCAGGGCGTAGAACCAGTTGCGGAACTGGCCGGGGAAGCTCTCGGTGATGAAGTCAGCTGGCCGCCAGTCGGCCGGAAGTGTGCTGAACGCCACGATGCCGGCGTCCAGCCACGGGTTGCCCACGTCCGGCACGCGGTGCATCTTGTTGCCCGTGCGCGGGTTCTTCAGCACGATCTTGTCCACCCACGGCCGGTGCGGCGTGTGACCGTCGAACTCGGTCCAGCCCTCAATGGCGCGTTCCTTCAACTCCTCGCGGCTGCCGATGACCTCGAAGTCGGTCGGGTCTTTCTCGTCCACCCAGATCGGCAGCGACAGACCCCAGTAACGCTTCTTCGAGATCATCCAGTCGCCCATGTTCTTCAGCCAGTCCTTCTCCCGGGCACGCCCGTTGAGGCTCTCGGGCAGGAAGGTGACTTCGTTCGTGACCTTCGCGATCTCGGCGCGGAAGCTGTACCCGCCCGGCGGCGACTGCGGGTTCGCCGGGTCGAACGCCGCACCCATGCTGATGAACCACTCGTCCACGAGGCGGTAGAGCAGTTCCGTCTTGCACCGCCAGCAGTGCGGGTAGCGGTGGACGTAGCGTTCCACGCCGAAGAGACGGTCCTTCTTCTTCAACTCTTCGAAGACCGCATCGGCCGTCGTCGGATCGGCGGCGTTCTTTCCTTCAAGAGCGCCGAAGCCCTTGTGGAAGCAGCCGTCGTCGCCGATCGGCGCGACCGGCGGCAGGCCGTTGGCCTTGCCCCACGCGAAGTCGATGCCGCCGCAACCGGGGGCCGTGTGGACGATACCCGTCCCTTCCGATTCGCTCACGTCGTCGCCGCCAGAGACGACGCGGTGTGCGGCCGCCCCCGTCACGGCAGGGCACCAGCCGTTCTGCTGCACGATCTTCGCGACTTCCTCCGGGAAGCCATACTCGGACTGCTGCGCCGGCAGTTCATCGAACGGCCCGGCGTACCGCCAGCCGAGCATTTCCTCGCCCTTGACCTCGCCGACGATCTCGTAGCTCTCGCCCTTGCCGGCCTTCGACTTGAACATCTGCTCGATGCTCGACAGGTTCGGCACACCGTCCAGCCACTCGCGCTTGCCCTTCTTCGCCGTCGATTCGCCCTCCTCGTCGCCGCCCGACGAGGCCATGCGGTCCTGCTTGAAGACGCCCTTCGCCAGGTAGTAGACTTCGCCCTTGAGCTTCACCTTCAAGTACGTCAGTTTCGGGTTGATCGCGGCGCCGACGTTGCTCGTCAGCGTCCACGGCGTCGTCGTCCACACGAGTAGGTTCTCGCCGGGCTTGTCGAGCAGCGGCAGCTTGACGAAACAGGCGCGGTGTTCGACGAGCTTGTAGCCTTCCTTCATCTCTTGCTCGGAGATGCCGACACCGCACCGGCCGCACCACGGCATCACGTCGTAGCCGCGGTAGATCAGCTTCTTCGCGAAGCACTTCTTGAGGAACGCCCAGATCGTGTAGTTGTTCGTCTCGGACATCGTGAAGTACGACTTCCGCTCGTCCGGCGACTTCGCCCAGTCGGCGTCGGTCGTGTCCCAGTTCATCCACATGCCCAAGCGGATGCTCTGATCGGTCTGCACGCGAGCGAACTTGTTGACGCGGTCCTTGCACGCATGCACGAACTTGTCGATGCTCGCCTCGACGTTGCCGGGCACCAACTCTTCGATGTCCCGCTTGCTGCGGAGTTTCAGCTCCTTCTCGACCTCGACCTCAACCCACAAACCCTGGCAGTCGAAGCCCTGTTGGTACCGCAGGTCGTGGCCGGTCATCGCGAAGTAGCGGTTGTAGGCGTCCTTGTACGTGCGGCCCCAGGCGTGGTGGACGCCCATCGGGTTGTTCGCGGTGATCGGCCCGTCGAGGAACGACCACTTCGGCTTGCCGGCGTTGAGTTGCTTCCGCTTCTCGAAAATGTCCTGCTCGGCCCAGAACTTCAAGATGCGCCGTTCCATCGCGGGGAAATCGGGCGACGACTCGACCTTCTCAAACGGCATCGGCAGAACCTCGGCATCGGGGTGAACGGTTGATTGTAGAGGAAGACACGGAAGAGATGCAGTGGCTCGCGGAATCCGCGGACGGGCTTCCGTATCATGTCCCCATGAACGCACACGATCTCACCGCCTGGCGGGACGCCGCCGTCGAAGCGGCCCAGCGCGGGGCGGCGGAACTCGAAGCCTGGCGCGGCAAGTTCACCATTCGCGAGAAGGCCCGCGCCGACCTCGTGACCGACGCCGACACGGCGTCGCAGAAGGCCGTCAAGGCGTACCTCCTCGGCCGGTTCCCCGATCACCAGTTCCTCGGCGAAGAAGACTGCTTCGGGAAGTCGCTCGAAGTCCTGCAACAATCGCTCGGCTCCGCCCCGACGTGGATTGTCGATCCGCTCGACGGCACGGCGAACTACGCCCACGGACTGCCGTGCTACGCCGTGAACGTGGCCCTGATGGTGGATGGGGAGATCGTCGTCGGCGTGACGTTCGACCCGCGGTTGAACGAGATGTTCGTGGCCGCGAAGGGCGGCGGCACATTCCTCAACGGGGTGCCGGTCCGCGTCAGCGACGTGACGGGCATTCGCGACGGGCTGATCGCCACCGGCTTCCCGTCGAACTTCGACGCCCAACTGCGGAACCTCGAAGCCTGGAAGCGGGTGTCGTACCACGCGCAAGGGCTACGGCGGACCGGCTCGACGGCGATCAACATGGCCTACGTGGCAGCCGGGCGGTTCGACGGGTACTGGTGTTACGACAACTGGCCGTGGGACGTGGCCCCGGGGGCAATCCTCATCCACGAAGCCGGCGGCCGCGTGACCAGCAGCGACGGTACGCCGTTCAACCCGTTCCGTATGGACATCATCGCGACCAACGGCCACACGCACGGCGAATTGCTCTTGGCCCTTCAGGATGACGTGGGTGATGTGAAGGGGTGAGAAAGACGGGATCGCGGCGACTTGGTTTTCGTCACCCCTTCACCAAGTCACCCGCTCACCCCTTCATCGTTTCGTCGATTGCACTTTTTCGAAAAGCAATCCCACGAACGTCTCCAGGCAACTCACGTACTCGCTGTTCGCGAGTTGGTAGACCTTGTGAACGAGCGCCCGCCGGCGTTCCAGGAACTCCACGAACGGTTCGACGCCGAGCTTTTCCAGCACGCCGCCGGGGTTCTGGGCTTCGAGCAGTTCGGTGATCTCGTCGGCCCGCAGTTCCGTCGCCCGGTCTTTGTTCCGCTCCAGCCAGTTGACCAGCTCCGGTAGGGCGGCTCGGTCGAAAAGCATCTTCAACGCTTCTTCATCGGCCGGCGGCTTGCCGTGCATTCGCGGCAGCAGACGGTCGATGGGGAGCGTGCGCAGTTCATTGACCGTGAGGCCGAGCGCGTCGGCGCACTGACTCACGGTGGCGTTCCGCAGCCGGCGCTTCGGGCCGCCGTTGAGAATCTGGCGAATCGTGTGACGGTTGAGGTTGGAAATTCGGGCGAAGTCTTCTTGATTCCAACCCCGCTCCTCGACCAACTTCGCAATTTTAAACGCAAGTTCCCCGCCAGCGTGGACGGTGACGCTGCCGCTCATCCTGCACCCCGCGACCGTGCGAGTTTCTGTGTTGGGAGGGTTACACGATCATCCTACACCCCCGGCTAGGGGTGCAAAATGCCAGGATCGACGGCGTTCGCGGATTGCGATTCTTCGCGCCTTGAACGAACCCTACAATTGACCGAGACCGAAACCCGCGAACGAGACCCGATGCCCGCCGCAATCACGCTCTTCTTTCAGGCCATGTTCGCCCGCAGTTACGCGCGGGTGATCTGGATGTTCCGCAACCGCACCTGGATTCTCCAGGAGACGCTCCTGCCGATGCTCTCGGTGGCGGCGTTCGCCTACGCTTACCGGGCGATGAACGCCCCGGACCGGTTCGTCGGCTACGTCGTCCTCGGGGCGGCGATGACGGCCTTCTGGTTCAACGTGCTCTGGAGCATGGGGGCACATCTTTACTGGGAGCGGGACAGTGGCAACCTCGAACTGTACATCATGTCGCCGGCCCCGATGATGGCGATTCTCGCCGGCATGGCCATCGGCGGCATGGCGACGACCTGCACGCGGGCAGTGGCCATTCTCGTCACCGGCATTCTGATCTTCGACGCGCCGATCACCTTCGAACACGGCTGGCTGGCACTCGCCATCTTCCTGCTGACGCTGGTGGCGCTGTACGGCCTGGGGATGATGTTCGCGTCGCTGTTCCTCTTGTGGGGCCGCGAGGCGTGGCACATCGTGAACCTGCTGCAAGAGCCGGTGTTCCTGATGACCGGGATGAACTTCCCAGTGAAGATATTCCTGAACCTGCCGCTCGTGATCGTCGGCGGGGCGTTGTTCATCCCGCTGACGGCCGGCATGGACGCACTGCGACAACTGCTGTTCACCGGCACGGCCGACCGGCTGATGGCGATCGAGTACGAGATTGCGATTCTCGCGGGCCTCGGCGTCTTCTTCCTGGTGGCCGCGCGGTGGTTCCTGAAGGTGCTGGAACGCAAGGCGAAAATTGAAGGGAAGCTCGGCCTCCGATGGCAATGACATCCCACCTCCGCACGCTGAAATGGTCCACCTGGCTCGGCTGGCAGGTCGAGAGCAATTGGGCCAACCCGTGGCTGTTCATCCTCTACCTCGTCGTGAAGCCGGTGACGGGGTCGCTGATGCTCGTGTGCATGTTCATCGCCGCCGACATGGCCGCGGATGCCGCGTTCGGCCGCGGCGTGCCGCCGGAGTTCCTGCCCTACGTCTACGTCTCGAACGCCTGCTACGCCCTCGTCGGGGCGGTCATGTTCGGCATGTCGTCGGTCGTGATTGCCGACCGCGAAAGTTACCGGATGCTGAAGTACATCTTCATCAGTCCGGCCGAGTTCCAGACGTACTTTCTCGGCCGCGGCTTCGCGAAGGCGATGGAGGGCATCGGCGGCGCGATCATCACCCTGCTCGCAGGGTTGGCCCTGCCGGGGATTCGCAACAGCCTAAACTTCGGCAACATGGATGTGGGCTGGCTGGTCGCGTACCTGCTCGTCGGCTTTGTCATGCTCTGGGCGGCCGGCATGGTCCTCGCGTCGGCGATGTTGAACATGAGCCGTAGTAGCATGTTCCTGAGCGAAGGCATTGCGGGCGTGATCTACTTCCTCAGCGGCGTCGTCTTCCCGCTGGCGATTCTCCCGAGTTGGCTGAAGCCGGTGAGCGTCTGCCTGCCGACGACGTACTGGCTGGAAGGGATGCGCCGCGCGATCCTCGGCCCGCCGCCGAGCGGGTCGCCGTTGGGGCAATCGCCGATCGCGGGCTGGTCGAATTTCGAACTCCTGCTGGCGATGGTCGTGAGCACACTGGTGCTGGTGACGGCCGCGCAATTCTTCTACCGCTGGAGCGTCGGCAAGGCGTGGCGGAACGGCAAGATCGAAGAAACGAGCGGGATGTAATCTTTCAACAAAACGGACGCCGATGACGCAGGATCGGAGCGCGGATGGGAACCGGATCGGATCGAAATCGGATTTCGTTTTATCCCGCGTGATCCGCGTCTTCGAATCCCGCGTCATCCGCGTTCCGTTTTCGGATTTGTAGAATCTTCCCCATGAGCGAAACCGTCCTCATCGTCGATGACGAAGACAGCGTCCGCCGGACGTTTCAAGAGTGGCTGACGTCGGCCGGGTGGGGCGTGCGCGTTTTCGCCGTCGCCGACGCGGAAGCGGCCCTGCTCATCGCGAACGAGAACCCGATCGACCTCGCCGTCCTCGACTGGAACCTCGGCTCCGGCAGCGACGGCTTGCGACTGCTCGAAGACCTCGTCGTGTTCACGCCGGACATTGTCGCGATTCTCGTCACCGGCTTCGCGCACCAGGCCACGCCGCTGGACGCCCTTCGCATGGGCGTGCGGGACTATCTCGACAAGAACCAGGATTTGAACCGCGATGCCTTCCTCGCGGCCGTGCGGAAGCAGCTCGACCGCATCATCCCGGCCAAGCGGCAGCGCGAACTAAATACCAGCCTCGGCGCGTTCCGCGAGTCGGTGGAGAAGGTGCTACCGCTGGTGCGGGCGAGCGCCGCGCTCAACGATCCGGTGCCGCTGCCGGACGCGGTGCGGTCGCTCTTTCGATTCCTCCTCCGCGGAACGGGTGCGACCGAGGGCGTGCTGATCGTCCGCCATGTCGCGGCCGACAACACGGAGACGATGACCGTGTACGACGCGGCCGGCCAACTGCTACCGCGGCCGACGGTGCCGTTCTCGCGGTCGCTGGCCGCAAGTGTGGTGAGCATGCAAGAGCCGTGCGTGATGAACGACTTCGCCGACTCGTCGGCAGGGTCGATGGAGTTGATGCCGTTCGAACAGAACCGGAAGTCGATCCTCGCCGCCCAACTGCGGGTCGGCCCCGGCGTGCAGGTCGTGCTGGAGATGTTCGACAAGCCGGTGTTCACCGACGCCGACCGCCGCATGACCGCCGTGGCCGCCGAACTCGGGGCCGAATTGCTGCGGCAGGGGCTGGCCGAGAAGCAGACGCACCGGCTGTTGTTCGACGCGGTCGAGAGCGCGTTGCAGGCCAGCCGCGAGGTGTCGTCGATGTTGACCACGCCGCCGGACGCGGTGATGGAAAGCCTGCGGACGGGCCTGGACGCCTCGGCGAATTCCGTCATCGACTCCGCTACGGGCCTTGAGTTGTTGGAGGCCGTTCGGGTATTGGCCGTCCGCCACGGCCCCGACGCCGTGCGGCACTGCACGACGCTGGTGACGAGCCTGAAACAACTGCTCGACGGATTGAGCGGCTAAAGACACGATAGGATTTCCGTGACTGCCACTGTCTTCGACGAACTGTTCTCGCTGATGACGCCCGAGCGGTTGCTCCGCGACCCGCGGGCGACCGGCGAGGGCGTGGCCGTCGCCATCCTCGATTCCGGCGTCGAGCGGGCACTCCTCGAAGACCGCTTCATCAAAGCCGGCACGCCGATCCTGCCGATCGAAGGGGCCGTCTTCCGCGGCACGAAGCCGGAAATCCTCCCGTACACCGGCCACCAGTCCTCGCCGCACGGCACGACCGTCGCCGACATCATCCTCACGCTCGCGCCGAAGGTGAAGCTCTACTCGGCCGACGTGTTCGGGACCCAGGGGACGTGCGAAGTCGAAACCGTCGTCGCCGCCCTGCGCCACGCCATCGACGTGTGGAAGGTGAAGGTCGTCAATCTTTCGCTCGGCGTGCCGGAACACCGACTGCAACAGTTGCCGCGGCGACAGCAGTTGTTCAAGGCCATCGAGGAGGCGTACTTCCGCGACGTGCTGGTGTTCGCCGCCGCGAACAACGACCACCCGATCACGCGGAGCTACCCGGCCGTGTACTCGCCGCCACTGATCTCCGTGGACAAGGGGCTGTTCGACGACCCGCTCGGCTTCGCGTACCTGCTCCGCGACCAGATCGAGTTCCAGGCCCACAGCCGCGGCTACCTCGGCCCGTTCGCCCGCGAGCCGGCGACGAGTTGGGCGACGCCGCACCTCGCCGGCATCGCCGCCCGGATACTCTCGCTGAAGCCGGACCTGAAGCCGTTCGAAATCAAGACGATCCTGTACTGGATGTTCCGGGCCACGAAATAACGATGCTCCGCCTCGCACACTTCAGCGACGTTCACCTGACGAGCCATCGCCTCGGCTGGACGGGCCGCGATCTGCTGACGAAGAAAGTCACCGGCTGGGTGAACGTCAAGCTCCTCGGCCGCGGCCGGCGGTTCAGGCACGCGCCGCTGATCGCGGACGCGCTGCTCGATGCGTTCCGCACGCGGAACTTCGACTACCTCGTCTTCTCCGGCGACGTCACGAAACTCGCGTTCGAGAGCGAGTTCCGGCAGGCGGCCGCGCGGCTGTTGGTGCCGGGGCTGCCGCCGGTCCTCGGCGTGCCGGGCAACCACGACTACTACACCGGCCCGGCGACGCGGGCGGGCCTCTTCGAGAAGCACTTCGCCCCGTGGCTCGCCGGCGAGCGGATCGACCACCACACGTACCCGTTCGCCCGCAAGGTCGGCCCCGCGTGGCTGATCGGCGTCAACAGCAGCACCGCGAACTGGTCGCTGTGGGACGCCAGCGGCGCGATCGGCCGCGAGCAGGGCGAACGGCTCGTGAGGCTCTGCGACCACCTGGACGACGGACCGCGCATCCTCGTGACGCACTACCCGCTGCGGACGGCGAAGGGGCACGTCGAACGCCGCACGCACCGGCTGCGCGACCATGCGAGCGCGCTGGAGTTGGCAAAGGCATGCCGCGTGTCGCTGTGGCTGCACGGGCACATCCACCGCGGCTACGTGCTGACGCCGACGGATGCGATCCCGTTCCCGGTGATCTGTGCCGGCAGTTGCACGCAGACGAACCACTGGATGTACAACGAGTACGAGATCGACGGCAACAGCCTCTCGGTGCTGCGCCGCACGTTCGACTTCGAGAAGAAGACGTTCGTCGACGGCGAGCGGGTGCAGTTGCAGTTGGGCTGAAAGCCCAGGGACGGCCGTCCCTGGGCTTTCAGCCCCTTCCCCCTATCCTCACTTCACACACCTTCCGCACAGGACCCTCCCCCCATGCGCACCCTCCTCCTCGCGCTGTTGCTCGCTTCGCCCGCGTTCGCTCAGAAAGAGTTCGGTTTCGACAACACCAAATCCTCCGGCCAGCCGTACCTGAAGCCGGAAGAGACGGTCGCGAAGTTCAAGGTCGCCCCGGAGTTCGAGGTCAAACTCTTCGCCGGCGAGCCGCTGATGACGAACCCGATCGCGTTCACCATCGACGAGAAGGGCCGTATCTGGATCGTCGAGAGCTTCGAGTACCCGAAGCGAACGCCGAAGGGGAAGAAGCCGCGGGACCGCATCGTCATCCTCGAAGACACCGACGGCGACGGCGTTGCGGACAAGCGCACCGTCTTCGCGGAGGGCAAGGACTTCCCCGAGTCGTTCGACATGGCCAGCGGCATCGAGGTCGGGCACGGCGGCGTGTACGTCGGTGCGCCGCCGTACCTGTGGTTCATCGAGAACAAAGACGACAAGCCCGGCAAGTTTGAAATTCTCGCGAAGGGCTTCGGCAGCCAGGACACGCACGAGACGCTGAACACCTTCCAGTGGGGGCCGGACGGCTGGCTCTACGGCCTGCACGGCGTCTTCACGCAGAGCAACGTGAAAGCCGGCGACCAGCCCGAGATCAAGATGAACGCGGCCGTCTGGCGGCTGCACCCGAAGACGAAGAAGTTCGAGATCTTCAGCGAGGGCACGAGCAACCCGTGGGGCATGGACTGGCGGAACACCGACGGCCAGTTCATCCTGGCGTGCTGCGTCATCCCGCACCTGTACCACATGGTGCCGGGCGGCATCTACCGGCGGCAGGGCGGCGTCCACAGCAACCCGTACACCTACGGCGACATCAAGGAGATCAGCGACCACACGTTCCACCGCGAGAGCGGCTGGGCGCACGCCGGCCTCATCTCGCTGGACGTGCCGCACATGCCCGAGAAGTACCGCAACAGCGTCATCTTCGGCAGCATCCACGGGTGCAGCCTCAAGCAGAATATTCTGAAGCCGAACGGCAGCAGCTACGTCGGCAGCAAGGGCGAAGACTTCCTGACGAGCGGCGACAAGAACTTCCGCCCGATCAACCTGAAGTGGGGTCCGCTCGGCGACATCTACCTGATCGACTGGCACGACCAGAACCCGTGCCACCAGACGAAGGCCGACGACTGGGACTACGAACGCGGCCGCGTCTACCGCATCCAGCTCAAGGGGACAGCGACGAAGAAGGCGACGGACATTGGGAATGCCACGTCGAAGCAGCTCGCGGCCTATTTACAGAGCAACAACCCTTACGAGTTTCGGACGGCGTTGCGGCTGACCCAAGAGCGGATTCAAGAGCGTCGCGAGTTGGAACACGCACTCGATCGGACGGAAGGCATTAGGGTGCAGAAAGAGTTCAAACCGTTGCCAGACGGCACAAAGGGACCGTTCTGCTTGACAACGCTGCCACCCCTGACCATTCGCTCGGCGATTATCGATCGGACCGTGCATCAAACCCATTGGCTCCTTTCGGGAGAGGAAGCCTTTACGAAGGTGTGGCCGAACTTCGACCGCAGAAAGCCAGCGGACGCTTGGGCCATGACCATCCGGTTGTGGGCGGACAGGGCGTTCTACGAAGGCGATACATTCCGATTCCTGATTGAGCAAGCGGAGCGGAGCGACAATCCAATATCGGCCCGCCGGGAGCTTGCGTCGGCGGCTATTCGCATCGTCGATCATCCCGACGCAGGCGATCCGACGCCCCTTGTCCGCGCTCTGATGTCCCACAAGGAAGACGCGACCGACCCGCTCATTCCACATTTGACTTGGCTGGCCTACGAGAAGTTGCTGGCGAAGTCGTTTGCCAAACCTGCCAGCAAGGATGAGAACGGCAAGCCGGTCGAGGGCACGTCGCCGCTCGACGCCGAACTGGCGTGGCTCACCGCGAACGCGGCGGGGAATGCCTTCGTCACGGAGCAGATCATCCCGAAGGTGATGCGGCGACTGGTCGCCACCAACGACGCCGGCAAGCTCGACCTGTGCGTGAAGTTCGTCGGCAGCCTCAAGGACGCGACGGCGAAGCGGAAGGCCCTCGAAGGACTGGCCGTCGCGGTACAGGGGCAGCAACTCACGCCGCCGAAGGCGTGGGCCGACGTGCGGCAAAGCCTCCTCCGCGACAAGGACGCCGGCACGCTCGCGCTCGTGAACAAGATCGCCGTGTCGTTCCGCGACCCGCAGGTCTTCCAGCGGATGCTCGCCCTGATGGGCAACGCGAAACAGACCGAATCGGCCCGCATCGAGGCCATCCGACAAGTTGCGGCATACGGCGACGTGAAGAGCGTGGACAGACTCATGGACCTCGTTCGCGAGGAGAAGTCCGACGCCCTCCGCGTGGAGGCCGTGCGGGCACTCGGCGGCATCAACAACAAGGACGTGGCCATCGGCCTCGTGTCCAACTGGGACAAGCTCACCGCCCCGGTGCGGGCCGAGGTCGTGACCGTCCTCGCCGGCCGCAAGGAGTGGGCCGCGGCGCTGCTCAGCGGGATGCAGACGAAGATCATCGACCGCACGTTCGTCACCGACAACACGATCCTGAAAATTCAGGCGCTCAACGACAAGAAGCTGAACGCGATGATCGAAGACGTGTGGGGCCGTAGCCGGCCGACGCCGGACGAGTTGAACAAGTTGATCGACAAGACGCGGAACGACATCAACACCCAGCCCGGCTCTTTCGCCCGCGGCGCGAAGGTCTTCGAAGCCCAGTGCGCGAAGTGCCACAAGTTCGAAGGGAAGGGGAACGAGGTCGGCCCGCAACTCGACGGGGCCGGCCGCGACATCGAGTACCTGCTCGGCAACATCCTCGACCCGAACCGGGTCATCGGCGCGCCGTACTTCGTCCGGCAGATCAACACGCTCGACGGCCAGGTGATCCAGGGCGTGCTGGCCGAGGAGGACGACACGTTCATCACGCTCAAGATCGAGAACGCGGTGCTGAAGAAGATCGCGAAGAAGGAGATCGACGGCAAGGTGAAGGTGCTGGAGAAGTCGATGATGCCGGAGGGCCTCGGCAACACGATGACGGCCGAGAACTTCCGCGACGTGGTGCGATACGTGATGGCCCACCCGTTCCTGACAGACCTGACGCTCGACGGCAAGCCGGTGAGCGCCCCGGTCGGCGGCCGCATCCCGCTGCCGGAGGCGAAGGACGGCAAGCCGGTGGTGATCGAGGCGAAGTTCACGGCCGACGACGCGGTGAAGACGAAGCTCTTCGTCGGTGCCGGCGACGCCTTCGAGTTGTCGCTCGACGGCAAGCCCGTCGGCAAGGGCAACGGCGACCGCAACGTCAGGCCGGACATGGAAGCGTTCGACGTGACGCTGCCGAAGGGCGAACACACGCTGACGATCACGCTCCAACACAAGGGCGTCGCTCGATGGGCGTATGCACGATTCCTGGACCCGGAGCGGAAACTGGGGTACGCGGAGGCGAAGTGAGGCAACGCCGGCCTGAAGGGCCGGTTCTGTCAGCCCAGGCCGTCAGGCCTGGGTACGAGATGCGTAAATGGTATCGGCCCTGAAGGGGCCGTTCATTCCGGCACACGGCAATGAACGGCCCCTTCAGGGCCGGGTTGTTGATGGTATCCGGACCCAGGCCTGACGGCCTGGGCTGACAGAACCGGCCCTTCAGGCCGGAAAGCCAAGGGTTACTTCAACAGCGTCAGCACGCCGACGGCGGTCATCGTCGCGAAGGTCGCGGCCACGGCTGACGCGATCACGAGCAGCTTCCACGTCGGCCGGCCGTCCACGTGCAGCGTCGAGCGGGTCGGCACGGCCACCGATCGCAACACGGTCACTTCCCCGGTCTTGTCCAACCCCGCCATTGCCGGCGGCGTGTCGCGCTCGATGCCGGGCCGCGGCGTTCGCGAGCCGGTCTCCGTCGCCCCGGCTTCCGGGTCGTCCAGCAGGAAGTCCGAGAACGAAATCCGCGACAGCGTCGGAATCCCCTGGGCCACGCCGCGGCGGACCGGCGGCGGCGGCATCAGGTTCGCGTCCGGCGGCGGCACCGGATCGCGCGTCCACGGCGCGAGCGCGGCCAACACGTCCGTCGGCGTTTGAAACCGGGCAGCCGCGTCCTTCGCTAACAGTTGGTGCACCACCTTCGCCAGCCCCGTCGGCAGTTCCGGCCGTAGATCGCGGATCGGCGTCGGCTCCCGCAACTGTTGCCACATCAACTTCTGGGCCATCCGCCCTTCCGGGAACATCGTCCGCCCGGCGAGCAGGTAGTAGAACGTGGCCCCGAGGCTGTACAGGTCGGCCCGGATGTCCACCCGCGAACTCGCGACAGCCTGCTCCGGGGCCAGGTAGTCGGCCGTGCCGAGGATGGATTGGTCGAACTGCTCGGTCAGCAGCGAGTCCTCGACGGCGGTCATCCGCACCAGGCCGAGGTCGAGGAGTTTCACCGTGCCGTCGTGCGTGAGCAGCAGGTTCGCCGGCTTCACGTCGCGGTGGACGAGACCGTGGTCGTGCGTGTGCTGGAGGCCGAGGGCGGCCTGCCGGACGTAGGCGGCGGCGGTCGGCCACGGCAGCGGGCCGCGGCGGTGGACGAGGTGCTGAAGGCTAATGCCGCCGACGTACTCCATGATGAGGTAGTACACCGGGCCGTCTTTGCGGAGGTCGTGGGCGCGGATGACGTTCGGGTGGTCGAGGACGGCCGTCGCCCGGGCCTCGCGGAAGAACCGCTCGCGCGAAACCGTGTCGGCCGACGCGGAGACGGACAGCACCTTCAAGGCGGCTAGCCGGTGCATGACGTTGTGCTCGGCCAGGTACACCTGGCCGGTGCTGCCGCCGCCGAGTTGGTCGAGGATGACATAGTCGCCGAGGACGAAGCCCTTGTACTTGCCCGCCCGCAGGCGGTCGGCCTGGAAGGCCGTCAAGAGGCACTCGTGTTGGAGGTGGTCGAGGACCGCGCCGGGGCCGTCGTCGGCCATGCGGGCGACGGCCGCTTCCAGGCGGTCGGCGGCAACCAGCCCGCTTCGGCGGAGGTTGGTCAGGAGTTGGTCGGTCGTGGTCGGGGGCGGCATGGTGGGAGGCCCGGGGGCACTCGCGGGGGTCGGGTTTGGCGGAAGCCTAGAACACGGACGCGAGCCGGGTCGAGAATTGGTCGAGTCGCCGGTTACGGCCGGTGCGCCAGCAGCCGCACGAGCGCGAAGACGCCCACGGCCAGCACGATGAAGCCGACGGCCGACCAACACGCGAGGCGGAGGCCGCGTTCGAGGCGGTTAAAGTTGGGGTTCGCCCGTGCGCCCGACAGGGCCGCCTCGGCGGTGGCGTGGTCGAGTTGCGTCCGCAGCGTCAATTCGCAGGCCGGGAACGGGGCGGTACCGTCGCGGCAGAGTTCGACCGTGCCGGCGTCCGTGATCGTCCGCCGCGGGACGGGCGTGGGGTGTTCCAGTGGCGTCGGCTGAAGGTACATCGCCGCCACCGTTACCGTCTGGCTGCCCTCGTTCGACACGGTCGCGGCGACGGGGCCAAAGATGCGGTCGGGGAACGCCACCGGGTTCGCCCACGGGACCAGGGCCGCCATCGCCTCGGCGGGCGTCTGGTAGCGGTCGTCCGGGTTCTTCGCCAACATGCGGTGGACGACGGCCGCCAACCCCGGCGGGACGTCCGGCCGCAGTCGCGTGAGCGGCACCGGCTCGGCCGAATACAGCATGAGGATTTTCGTCCGCACGTCGCCGTCCGGGAACGGCGGGTGGCCGGCGAGCAGGAAGTAGAGCGTCGCCCCCAGGCCGTAGATGTCCGCCCGCGTGTCGATACGGGAACTGTACGCCTGCTCCGGGGCGAGGTACTCGACGGTGCCGAGGATCACGTCCGGGTTGAACTCTTGCGTCAGGCACTCGCCGATGATGTGGACGATGCCGAGGTCGAGAATCTTGGCCGTGCCGCGGCGGTCGATCAGGACGTTCGCCGGCTTGATGTCGCGGTGGACGAGGCCGGCTTCGAAGGCGTGCTGCAACCCCATCGCGATCTGCCGACCGCACTCGGCGGCTTCCTCGGCCGCGAACGCGCCGTACCGGGCCACGGCCGCCTGAAGGCTCACGCCCTCGATGTACTCCATCACGATGTACGGCGGTTCGGCCTCGGCGTTCACGTCGTAGACGGTGACGATGTTCGGGTGCGAGAGTTTCGCGGCGGCGTAGGCTTCGCGGAGGAACCGCTCGCGGGCCAGCGGGGCCGCGTCGGCCGCCGGGCGGAGCACCTTGATGGCGACTTGGCGGTCGAGCCCGAGGTGATCGGCGAGGTAGATTTGCCCCATCCCGCCGCGGCCGATGCGGTCGCGGATCTGGTAGTTCCCCAGGCGAAAGCCCTGGTAACGGCCGTTTTGGAGCTGGTCCGCCTGGAACGGCGTCAGAAGTCCGGCGGCCACCATCTGTTGCAGCAAGCAGGCCGGCGTCAGGTCCACGAGTTGCCGCGGTTTGGCACGCCGCAGGAATCCGCGGAGTTCGTCTTCCGCCACCAGTTGGCTCTTGCGAACCAGGGCAACGGTGGCATTCAAGGTGGCCGGTTTCGCCATACAGCCCACGCGGCGGCAGCGGAATAATCCAAGAATTCAAAGCCGATCGGGACAACCCTAGAACACGTTTCGGCGTCCCGTGAATCGGTTTCGCCCTCAGAATCGGAATTTACCTCCAGGTCGCTGGCCTTCCGATCGGACGTGTTCTAGGGTTTAGGACTGTCATTACGTTCCCACGGCCTGACTCCCATGATGATCCGCCGTTCGTCCCCGTCCCGCCGGTGCGGGGTCGCCACCGTCGAAGCGGCCGTCGTGCTGTCGCTCTTGCTCGTGCCGGTTCTCCTCGGCGTGTGGGAAGTCGGCCGGCTGATCTACGTCCAACAAGTGGTCACGAACGCGGCCCGCGAGGGCGCGCGGTTGGCCGCCCAGGGGCGGATCGTCAATCGGTTGGGGACGCCGACGGCGATCGCTTTCAGTACTGGTACGCCGAACGTCAAGGATACCGTCTACCAGGCGCTCATCACCGGCGGCCTGTCGAACCTGGCGCAGACCGACGTGACGGTCAAGTTCGCCTTCGACAACGACACCTTGACCGCCAGCCCGAGTTACAACCCGTCGGACGGGACGAAAAACCAACGGTTCCGCGTGTACGTGGAGATTCCGTTTTCCAAGGTGCGGTGGATCACGGTCGGCCTCGTGAACCCGACCATCGTGTCGTACACCGTCGACTGGCAGATGCTCGTGGACGACGCCTTCACCGTCAATTCGGACCTGCCGCAGTGGTGAGTGGTCCCGCGACTCAGGATTTTGTTCGGAGAGGTTTATGATTCGCCGCCCTGTATCGACCCGCCGGAGCGGGGCTACGACCGTCGAAGCGGCCGTCGTGATGAGCGTGTTCCTGCTCTTCCTCTTCGGCATTTTCGAGTACTGTCGGTACCTGATGATGATCGAAGTCACGACGAACGCGGCCCGCGACGGGGCCCGGTACGCCGTGGTCAACGTCAACAAGGGCAGCACGTTCGACTCGACCGACTACTCGGCCACGTACCCTTCGATCAAGAAGTACGTCAACACCCGTATGGCCGGCGTGAACTCGATGATCGACAGCTACACCGTCACGGTGTTCCCCTGCGACGACGCCATGCTCGCCCTGACGCCGCCGCAGGCGGTGGCGAAATCGGGCGCGACCTGGAACGAAGCCCAGTTCGGCGAGCGGATCGCCGTGAAAATCACCGGCAACTACCGCACCGTCCTGCCGAGCTTCTTGCTGATGAGCGCGACCATTCCGGTCAACGTGGTCGTGACCATGGGCAGTGAAGGCTAAGGCGATTCCGGCAACTGACGACGCAACCGGGTAGGCCCCGAAACCCCTCCGGGCGAAGGAATCGTCCCTCGGCTTCCCCCGAATCCCCTGCCGCCGCGAGGCGGTCCCCGTCCGCACCCGCACAACCCCGCGCACCCCGCGTGCGCACCGGGGCGGCCCCGCGCCGCCGTTGAGAGAGGTTCCCTCGGATGTTTCACCACAGTTCCGCCGTGGCCCGCCGCCGCGGCAGCATCATCCCGATGATGGCCGTCTGTGCCACCGCCCTGTTCGGGTTCGTGGCGCTGGCGATCGACGTCGGCATGATGGTCGTCGCCCGGTCGGCCGCCCAGAACGCGGCCGATACGGCTGCCTTGACCGGCGCGCGGACGCTGGACAACCGCGTCCCCGTCGGCATGACGTCCGACACCTACGACAACCAGAAGGCCCAGGCCATCACGAACGCGACACAGTCCGTCGTCACCTACCAGAACCCCGAGAACCACTCGACGTTCTCCGTCTCGAGCGTGGTGGTCGGCATCTACGACTACAACACCTCGACGCAGGTTTTCACCCCCCAGTACCCGGGCGGCACGACGGTCGGGAAGTCGTGGGACGTGACCAACAAGAATCAGAGCAAACCGAGCGGCAAGGCGTGGTCCACGGTGGAAGTCGCGGTGGCGTCGAACCAGCCGTCGTACTTCTCGCGGATCTTCGGCGTCACGTCGTTGCCGCAGGCGGCCTACGCCGTCGCCGCCCACCGGCCGCGGGACATCGCGATCATCCTCGACATGTCCGGGTCAATGAAGTTCGGCAGCACCTTCTCGTACCCGCCCGGCACGGCGAGTTCCACGGGCGTGACGCTCGGCCTGATGAACCCAGACCCGAGCTACCCGCGGTTCGGCCACTACTTCCGGTACCCCACGTCGAGCGCCCCGAACGCCTTCATGCGGACGACGCAGTTCATCGCCGGCACCGGCGAAGTGTTCGCGCCGACGAACATGACGATGGACGCCGACGTCGGCCCGGCGATGATCCGGCAGTTCGTCTTCGACCCGAGCGGGACGGCCGGGTCGGGTATCACCAACGCGGCCGGCCTGCTGAACGCCTTCCATAAGTGGAACCCGCCGGGCATGGCCCCGCTGACGACCAACGGGCCGTTCGGCACGATGTCCCCGGCCACCGGGTACAACGGGTACAACGCCTTCGACACGTCGAACACGAGCGGGCCGACGCCGGCCCCGGACACGTTCGCCACGCAAGAAGACAACGGCACGGTCAAGTACGTCGGCGACCGCTACCCGCGCAAGGCCGGGTTGGTCAAGACCGACGCGACGAGTTGGGACTCGACCACGACGACCGGGTCCGCCCGGACGGTTTGGGAGTTGCTGTTCCCGACCTCGGTGACGACCGTTCCCACGCTGTCGGCCTCGACGCTGCGGCCGGCCATTACCACGCGGGCCATCACCGGCCTGGGCGTTACGGACGCCCGCATCCGGCAAGCCGGGTCGAACACGCCCGGCCTGCGGGAGAGCGGCGACACCTGGACGAGCTTCACCGACGGGGCGTGGGAAATGGGCGGCTACGACCTCGACGTTGCCGCCTACGACGCGCAGGCCGGGGCCGCGACGCCGGCCACGACCCGCCTCCTGGCATCGGCGAAAGCCCTGCAATCGACCCCGACCTTCCCGACCAACGGCCGCTTCCAGGGGTACTCGATGGGGCCAGCCTACTACGGCAAGACGTTCTTCATGTGGCCGCCCGACCCACGGTGGGGCAACCCGAACGACCCGACGACGCCACTGGGCGGCGGCATCGTCCGGCCCGACCTCGTGCTGGCGACCGTCACCCCGGGCAGCGCGGACACTTCGAAGATGGTGAAGGACTCGAACGGCAACTGGATTTGCGACTGGCGGCGGCGGTTCTTCCTGACCGGCAACAGCGCCGACACGGGGGCGGCCACCACGTACACGTACTTCGACCCGGAAGGGGACAACGACCCGAACACGACCGGCACGCAGAGCATCAACCAAGCCCTCCTGCGGACCGGCGTCGGCCACACGCTCCGCGACTCCGGGACGACCACCCGCGCTTACCGGATCAACTACCGGGCGGTGCTGGCGTGGATCAAGTCCGGCCCACAAGTGCTGCCGCCGAACCTCCGGGCCGGGCACATCCGGTACTACACGTCGATCCCGGACAACGTGGACAACGCCGGCAGCCCCGGCTCGACCGAAGCGTATTTGGACCAACGGTTCTGGCGGGAGTACATCGACTACGTGATGGGGTACGCCGGGAACAACACCAGCTATAACCCGACCTACGGCCTGGCCGGGGTGGAGTCGAGCCAGTGGACGAGCAACGTATCGATCGGGGCGACGGCCGCCGAGACGTACACGGTCGGCACCACGAACTACACCAACCGCAAGCCGTACATGAACTACACCGACGTGGCGAGCATGCCGCGGATGCACTTCTGGTTCGGCCCGGCGTCGATGCTCTCGTTCTTGACGGCCCGTACGTCCAGTTCGGACGCGCGGAACTTCAACTCGGGGTCGCTAGCCGAAGCCCAGGACTGGCAACTCAAGGCCGGCGTGCGGTCGGCCCTGGACGACATCAAGAACAACCACCCGAACGACCGAGTCGGCTCGACCTACTTCGCCGGGACGAACTTCACCACCATCCGCGCCCCAATGGGCCAGGACTGGGACACGCTCAAGAACGCCCTCTACTACCCGCAAACGCTACTCGCCGGGATCAAGAGTGGTGCCGCCCCGAATGCGGAACTGCGGCCGTACAACTCGTCGTTCGGCGAGGCCCTCGTTGGGAACATCCCGAACGCCAACGACGGTACCGATCCGGTCACCGGGTTCGCGCTGGCGTACAACCTGTGCAGCAGTGCGACTACCATCCCGAGTATCGGCCAGGGCACCGGCCGGCGGGGGGCGACGAAGATCGTGATCTTCGAGACGGACGGCGTGCCGAACCAATACCGCACGTTCAACTTCACGGGGGGGGGCGTGAACTCGTACTACACGCCGACGAGCACCACCGGCGGGAACGGTAACGGCGACCCGACGTCGATCAGTATGGCCCTCGACGTGATCGATCAGACCGTCGCGTCGACGACGGCGAACGGGTTCTCGCTGTCCAACTCGCCGGCCCGCGTTTACCCGATTGCGTTCGGCGACTTGTTCAGTTCGACGAGTACCTACAAGGCGAGCGCCTTGAGCTTCCTCCAGGACGTGGCCTACCACGGCCAGACCGGGGCCAGTGCGAGTACGGCGCTGCCGTCGTACCAGATCATCACCGGGACGGCCCAACAGCGAGTGGACGGCCTGCGGACGACGTTCGAGCGCATCCTGCAAAGCGGCGTCCAGGTGACGCTGATCGAGTAGCGGTTGTTTGAGTTGAGCAACGACAAGGGCCGGCGGAATGAATCCGCCGGCCCCTGCTATTCCTGGGGAGAGGCGAATGCTGCTACGCCAGGATGTCCCGGATCACGCTCCCCTGCGGCACGAGCGACTGCGGGCGGCCGAGGCGGTCGGTCAGCGTCGTGGCCAGGTCGTACCCGAGCAGGTGGTAAACCGTTGCCAGCACGTCCTTCGGCGAGATCGGCGTGTCAACGACCGTGCCGCCGATCTTGTCCGTCTTGCCGACCACCCGCCCGCGGGCCGTGCCGCCGCCCGCGAAGAGGGCGGTGTACGCCTGCGCCCAGTGGTCGCGGCCGCCGCCCTTCTGCGGCGTGATCTTCGGCGTGCGGCCGTGCTCGCTCAGCACGATCACGAGCGTGTCGTCGAGCATCCCCCGCGCGTGCAGGTCGCCGATCAGGCCGGCGTAACCGCGGTCGAAGCCGGGCATCAGCTCGTTCTTCATCCGCGGGTAGTGTTCCCAGTGCGTGTCCCAGCCCGAACCCGCGAGGCCGAACTCGTCCCAGAAGACGGTGACGAACTTCGACCCGGCTTCCACCAACCGCCGGGCGGCGAGGCACGACTGACCGAACAGCGTGTGGCCGTAGGAATCGCGCACGGCCGGGGCTTCGCGGCGCACGTCGAGCGCCCGGCGAACCTTCTCACTGCCGATCAACCCGTAAGCCGCCTCACGGAACGGATCGCGCACATCGACCTTGTCGCGAACGCGGCGGGCGTCGTCGAGTTGTTCGAGCAGCGACTTCCGCCCGTTGAGGCGGTCCACGGTCACGTCGGCCGGCAGGGTCGCGTCGCCGAGCGTGAAGTACGCATCGCGGTCGATGCCGACGTAGGGTTCGTCGAACTCGATCGTGTTCGTGGTCAGCGTCTTGGTGATCTTGCGGTTCGCCTTCCCCATGAACCGCGTGAAGTGGGGATGAAACTCCGCCCCCAGGAAGGCAGCGTACGGGCCGGCGCGGGCGACTTCGCCGGTCCGCTGACTGCTCATCGGCCACGGGAGGAAGACGTTGTCCGGCACGGCCTTCTTCGCCGCCCTTTGCTTCTCCAGGTACGCCACCACCGAGCCGACGTACGGCCAGTGCTTCGGGTCGTGCGGGTTGAGTTCCATCTGCACATCGATGTCCGGCACGCCGGTCGTCGCGTAGGCCACGCCGTGGATCGGCTGCGTGTGCGTGAGCGACCGGGCGACCGTGACGTGGTGCATCACCTTCGCCGTGTTCGGCAGCAACTCGCAGACCTGACAGCCGGGGAGGGACGACGCAATCGAACCGAGTTCGCCGCGGACCTCGACGGGCGCGTCCGGCTTTTGGTCAGCGAATTCGAGCTGACTCGGCGAACCGTACAGGAACAGCAGGATGCACGACTTCGCCCGGCCGAAGTAGGCATCTTTCGCCGGGGCGGCGGGCGTCGCGGCCCGCAGATAGTCGGTGAGCGAGAGCCCGAAGAGGCTCAGCCCGCCGGCCCAGAGCAGGTCGCGGCGCGAGGGGCCGGTGCAGAGTCGTTTTTCGGACCCGAGAACTCGGAGCATCAATCGCCCCTCGGCGGGGAACGTGCGGCGGGGTGGGAGCTTTATGATGCCGTGCGGCCCGCGGAAAGGCAACGAAAAAAGCGTGGGGCCGGACTACCCGCCGAACTGACTCAGCGTCCCCTCGGGCGTGCGGAGGAGCTTGCCCCCGAGGCGGCCGCCCTGGGTTGGCGCGCCGAGGAATTGCACCAGGATGATGTTGGTGCCGTCCGCCCAGGCGTAAGCCGCCCCGAAAAAGACGCCGTTCTCCCAGGGCGTGCGGATGTCGTCGGGTTTGGGGAAGGCGGGGGCGTGGTCGCCGAAGATGGCCGCGAGGTCCGCACGGGTGGCGGGTCGGCCCGGCCCCAACACGGCTTCCACCTGGGCCAACGTGAAGCCGGTCCGCAAGAGCTTGAAATTCTCCGCCGTCACCTTCGTGGGCAACAGATTGGGGGCAGCAATCGCCGGCACGTTCGGGATCGGGAAGCCGGGGAACAAGCCCGGTTCGCCGCCCGCGGGAGCCTGGGGCGCCGGCCGGCTGGAAAGGAACTGAATGCCCACGCCGAGGCCGACCGCGACCGCACCCAGAGCCAAGAAGGCCACGACCATGCCGGCCGGATTCGACGACCGCCTTCGCTTCGGCCGCCGCTTACGATACCCGTCGCTCACGCTCGCACCCTCGATTTCACTTCCATGATGTCGCCGGCCGCGGGGCGGTGCAAACGAAAAAGCCCACCCGTGCGACGGGTGGGCTTTCGGTCGTTGTGCAGGAAGTTGCTCAGGCGCTCGCGGCGGCCACTTCGAGCGGCTTCACGTTCACCTTGCTGCTGTTGTTGCTGAAGTAAACGGTGCCGTCGCACATGGCGAACAGGGTGTCGTTGCTAGCCCGCTTGACGTTCGCGCCGGGGTGCCACTTCGTGCCGCACTGGAGCACGATGATGCTGCCCGTGGTCACGCTCTCGCCCGCGTACTTCTTGATGCCGCGGTGCTTCGCGTTCGAGTCCCGGCCGTTGCGGACCGAGCCTTGACCTTTCTTGTGTGCCATGACGAATCTCTCCGAGTCTGTTATTCCGAGTATCGGACAGAATACTCTAGGAATTCGCCGGCCAGGTGGACAGCCGGCCTTGCCGTCATTTCTTCCGCAGGTGGTACAGGTACAGGCTCATCACGACGATGACGGCGGTGCCGACCAGCCCCAGCGAAATGCGAATCACCCACACCTTGGCGTTGCCCAGCCCCGCGTCGCGGCCTTCGACCAAACGACCGGTGGCGAGGTCGAAGAAGTTTTGCCGCGAGTCCTGCGTCATCAAGACGAACTGCTTGCCGTCTTGTGACAGCACTCCGCCGGCGTTCCAGAGGATGAACCGCATCGTGTTCGGCAGGTCGTCCGGCCGGGCGATGAGTTCCCGCACCGAGTACGTCCGCAGCAGCTGGCCGTTGGCGTAGAAGCTGACCGCCGGAGCCGCGAGTTGCTCCTCGATCGTTTCGTCGGGCAACTTGCGGGCGTTCGGGTAGTGCCGCCACTGGTCGTTCTCGCCGTGGATGCGCACGACGTGAACGCCATCGTTAGCCGGGTGGGCTTCGTAGTCGTACCAATCGACCGTCCACAGCGGCTTCGTGGCGTCGTCCGCCCGGTACAACCCGCTAGCCGCATATTTCTGCCGGAGGGCCGCCTGGATGCTGTTCTCCTTGCGGCTCGGGTCGTCGGACTTCGGCGGGATCAGCACGAACACGAATTCCTTGTTCGGCGACGGGAACTCGGCCGGCACGGGGTACGCGATCGGCTTTTCGTTCGCGAAGGCAGGCGCGGCGAGCAGGGCGAGGAGTAGCAGGGTTCGCATGAAGCCATGATAGGGAGGCGGCCCCGTATAATTCGGGTGGATGGATGCCCCCTCGACAGTCGTGAGTCCCGCTCGGCGTATCGGACGCGCCCTGGGGAGCCGCACGTTCCGGTCACTACGGCACCCAAACTACCGCCTCTATTTCTTCGGCCAACTCGTCTCGTTCCTGGGGTCGTGGGTTCAATCGACGGCGATGATGTGGCTGGCCTACGACCTCACGAACGACCCGGGTTGGCCGGCGTACCTCATGGTCGCGCAGGTCGGGCCGACACTCCTCGTCGGGCCAATCGGCGGGGCGGTGGCCGACCACTTCCCGAAGCGGCGGGTGATCCAGGCCACCCAGTTCGCGTTCATGCTGAACGCGATGATCCTGACCCTGCTGGTGTCGGGCGACTTCGTCACGCCAGTGCTGCTGGTGGCAATGCAGTTCATCAGTGGCCTGATTCAGGGAATTGATCTACCGGCCAGGTTGGCGGTCGTGACCGATCTGGTACCAGTGGACGACGTGGTGAACGCCGTCGGTCTGAATTCGCTCCTGTTCAACTCTGCGAGAGCCGTCGGGCCGGCGATCGCGGGTCTGTTCTTCGTGCTGGCGAAGGGCTGGGCCGACGTTTCGCCGGGCGTGGACCCGACGCGATGGGGAGCGGCGGCGTGCTTCGCGGCGAACTCCGTCAGCTTCCTGGCCGTATTGCTGGCGCTGTCGCGGATCGAGGTGCCGGCCGGCCCTGTGAAGACGGAACGCGGTTCGTTCTGGGACGGCTTCCGCTACCTCGCCCGGCACCGCGGGTTGGCCGGGTTGGTGCTGCTCACCGGGTGCTTCTGCGTCTTCGCGTGGCCGGTGCTGACGCTCTTCCCGGCCTACACCCGACAAGTGTTGGGGAAGGCCGAGGGGACGTACAGTTTGCTCCTGAGTGCCTTCGGCGGCGGGGCACTGGTCGGGGCACTGACGACGGCGACGTTCGGCTCGCACCACCGTCGCGGGTGGTTCCTCGTGATCGGTGGGGCGGCCGGTTGGGTCGGGCTGTTCGTCCTGCTGTCCGCGACGGTCCTGCCGCTGTCCATGTTGGCGTGCCTGTTCCTCGGCTTCGGCATGGTGCTGTACCTGAGTACGGGTCAATCGACGTTGCAAACGAGCGTGCCGAACGCGACCCGTGGCCGGGTGATGGCCCTGTGGGCGATGATGCTGAGTGCGAGTTCGCTGCCCGGCCACCTGATTGCCGGGGAACTCGCCCGCCGTTGGCCGGTGCCGGACGTGCTCCTGCTGATGTTCGGCGGCGTCGCCGTCACGATGATCGGGCTGGCCGTGCTGATTGCGTCGAAGCCGTTCCCGCATCAGCAGTGACCGACAAGCCCGTAGCGCCACCAACAACTCTTGCCGAGTTTCCGAATGTCGGACACATCCGGTGACGATATAGAGTACTTCGCGATGAGCTTCGCAGACTTCTGCAAGCGCAAGAAACTGCGAGCCACTTCTATCGAAGAGATCACTCAGAAAGGGCTTTGGTCGCTGCCCAGTGGGTATCCGTTAGACTTTCAGCAAATCTTGCGACCGACCGATGTCGTGTACTACTACGACGCGGAACAGTCCGAATGGGACAAGGGTTTTGGTAGCGAAGGGTATGTATTTGTTCGGGACGACAAAATCATTGGCAGCATCCTTCTCCGGATGAATTAGTTGTGAGCAATTCGAAACTTGGGTTGGTACAGGACCGCCTATAATCCATCCATGCACCCGCCGTTGCCCGAACTCACGATGCAGGTCGCGCAGGTCGTTCCGGCCACCGAGGCGGAAGGGCCGGGCAGACGGTTTGCCGTGTGGTTCCAAGGCTGCCCGCTGCGCTGCCCGGGTTGTTGCAACACGGAGTTCCTGCCGTTCAAGGGCGGCGAAACCCGCACGCTCGCGTCGATAGTCGCCGATCTGGAACGGGCCGACGTGGAAGGGATCACGCTCCTCGGCGGTGAGCCGTTCGCTCACTCGGAAGCGGCATCGGCACTTGCGGCCGCCGCCCGGCAACGGGGTTTGACGGTCATGGTCTTCACCGGCTACCTTCTGGAAGACCTCCAAAGGCGACCTGACCCGGCCGTGGTGAACCTTCTAGCCACGACCGACATCCTTGTGGACGGTCCCTACGTCCGCGAGCAGCCGGACACGGCCCGCCGGTGGATCGGTTCGACGAACCAGCGCATCCACTTCCTCACGGATCGCTACCGGGCCGACGACCCGTGCTGGCGGATGCGGAACACGCTGGAGATTCGCGTCGAGAAAACCGGAGTGACGGTCAATGGCTTCCCGGCCGCCGACGCGGTAGGATTGTGGAAGGGCTGGACCCGCACCAAACGGACGCAACCCGGCCCATGACCCTCTCCGAACCGCTGCCGTCGCCGCGATCCGTCTCGAAGTTCGAGGCCGACCTGCTCACGGTCCTGCGGTTCCTCCTCGGCCGCGTGGACGCCCGGCACGGTTTGCACTTGGTGACGACCAAGCACGATTCGCCCCCGCCGTGTTTGTCGCCGAACTGTGTGCATCTGGTGCAAGACTCGCTGGCGAAGGGCGTGGTGCTGTACCTCACCCGCGCCGGCGGCTGGCGGGATGAGAAGTTTCTGGAGCGCGGCCAACCGACCGGCGGTCGCGTCTGGAACCGAGTACCGCTCGACTCGCGAAAGCTGACGTTCAGTGCCCCGGTGTTGGGCTTCCTGACCTGGCTGACGGCTGAAAAGCCGGACGCGGCCCACGATAAGTGGCCGGCCGTGACCGACCCGACGCCGGCAGACGAACTGTTCTTCGCGCTGGCGTACCAGCAATTGCGGGTGGAACCGGCCGTGCGGAACGTGCTGAAGGTTCGCAACGCCTTCGCGAAGAACCCGTTCTGTTGGCTCGTGTGGCCGGCAGACTTCGTACTCGAGGGCGAGCCGCAACCGCCGGACTTCGCCCCGCTGTTCACCGGCACGCGGGCGGCGATGCTGGAGTGCCTGCAACCTGTGTTGACCCACCGCTGGATCGTGCGTGAACGGCAGAAGCACGAGATCACCGACTGGCGGGTGATGCAGCAGACCGGGGCCGCGGAAACGGCGATGCTGACGACCTTCTTGGCAGCCGCGGAGAAAGCGAACCGCCCGGACCTGGCTCGCTTCGTGCTGCGAACGCTGTCAGCGGTCTACCGCGGACAGACGCCGGACGTGAACTTTTGGACCGGCAGTTTAACGGTGAACCCGCCGCCGCGGTTGGCCGATCGCGTCGCGATCCGCCGCAACGCCCTCGCCTTCCCGCAGCAGGCCGAGACACTGGCCCGGTGGGACCGCGTGGCCCGCTCCGTCGGCTACTTCGACGAGGAATACGCGGCCAGCCAACTGTGGAAGGAAGAGTACGAGGCCGCGAACGGCACCGACGCGGCCGCGAAATCGAAGCGCGTACTCGACCAACTGGACCCGCTCAAGACGTGAGGAGACAGCCATGAGCCGAGCGTACCGCATCACCGTGAAGGAGTCCGTCACCCGCGAGATCAAGGGGAGCGACGAGATTTCGACGAAGCTCGAACTGCTCGACATCCTCCCGCCCGAGGCGATGGGCGGCCTCCTGCGAGCGGAACTCGAAGCCCGTGGTTTTGCCGAAAACGCGGACGGCACGATGAGCCGCAAGGAGGGCGGCGTGACGGTGATCGTCGATCCTTGCGACGGCGAAGTGACCGTGAAGTCCGAGACGGCCAAGAGCGTCACCGAACAGGGCAGCCGCGACGGCTCCGCGTGGGATGACGTTGGTCCAAGTCATCAGTCTGTGGAAGAGAGTACCCGCGATCAGTTGAAGCAGGAACTCGGCAAGAAGATCGACAAACAGCAGGAAAAGCTCCAACAGCAGGCGACCGAGAAGTTGGAGAAGGAACTGCACGACCTGCAACCGGAACTCGGCGAGATCGTGAACAAGATCACGCGCGAAGCCCTCAAGCAGAAGGCCGCGCAGATGGGCACGATCCAGGAAATCTCCGAAGACCCACAGACCGGATCGATGACTATTAAAGTGGAGGTGTGAAAGCAGGAGTCAGGAGTCAGGAGTCGGGAGTCAGAAATACCACCCTCGCGGTCGGTTCTGGTTCCTGACTCCTGACTCCTGACTCCTGACTCCTGACGAATGAGCTTATCCATCCCCGAAAAAGACCTGCCCGCCGCACTCACGCCTGATCAGGCGGTGGAGGCCGCGTACAGCGCCGAACTCGCCGAGGTCGCGGCCCAACTGGTCCGCGGGCTGCCGTGTCTCGTCGAGTGCGACAAGGAACTCGCGCCGTACTTGTTCGCGAACGTGCGGAACCGGCTGCGCGACCGCAACATCCGCTGCGTCTACCTCGACGGTCGGCCGCGCGAAGCCGATGCGGCCGCGGGTGGGCCGCCGATGGGCCTCATCGGGACGATGATCGGCCAGCTCCGCGAAGCCGTCCGAGGGGCCGTCGAACGCCGCGTCGTCGTGCTGCCGCACCTCGACTTGCTCACGACCAGCCAGGGCGGGCTGACGAGCGAAGCCCGCGAAGTCATCCCGCTCCTGTACGAGAACCCGGAACTCGTCTGGCTCGGCTTCAAAGACCCGTCGTTCCCACTGCCGAAGGTGA
Source organism: Limnoglobus roseus (assembly GCF_008254045.1). GTDB lineage: Bacteria > Planctomycetota > Planctomycetia > Gemmatales > Gemmataceae > Limnoglobus > Limnoglobus roseus. The sequence continues at coordinate 1,060,722 of NZ_CP042425.1, forward strand.
TCGAGAACCTGTTCCCGCACCGCCTGAGTATCCTCGGCATTGGGCGCAATCGCCTGCGGCACCTCGTCACGCAGAAGGAGGCCCGTAAGTTCGGCCGCGGCTTCAACCCGTGGCAACTGTACAAGTACGTCTCCGGCGTCAACGCCGTCCGCATCCGCCGGTTGCTGAGCACGCTCGAAGGCGAGGACTACCCCGCCGACTCGAAGACCGCGTACCGCCACCTGCGGAACGCCACGCTGACCGGGGCGATGGAGATTCCGAACATCGACCTGCAAGCCGAGATCGGCGGCTACGACAAAGTGAAGAAGCGGCTGCGCGAGGAAGTCCTCGACGTGCTGCAAAAGCGTGACACGGCGAACAACCCCGAAGACGTGGCCCGGTTGGAAGAACTCATCCCCCGCGGCATGATCTTCTGGGGGCCGCCGGGCACCGGGAAGACGTTCTTCGCGAAGGCCATCGCCACCGCTATCGGGGCGGCCATCCAGATCGTTTCCGGCCCGGAACTGAAGTCGAAGTGGGTCGGCGAGAGCGAAGAGAACCTGCGCCAGATCTTTCATAAGGCCCGGCAGTCGGCCCCGTCGATCATCGTGTTCGACGAACTCGACTCGTTCGCCACGGCCCGCGGCACCTACACCGGCAGCGGCGTCGAACACAGCATGGTGAACCAACTGCTCACCGAGATGGACGGCTTCCACAAGGAAGAACTCGTCTTCGTCGTCGGCACCACGAACTTCGTCGAGTCCCTCGACCCAGCCCTGCTGCGGCCGGGACGGTTCGAGTTCCACCTGCACATCCCGTATCCGGAACCGGCCGACCGGCGGGCGATCATCGAGATTTACAACAAGAAGATGCGGCTCGGCATGACCGACGAGGCGATCGACTACGCTGTGAAGCGGACGAACGACTACGTCATCGGGGCGGCCGCCGGCACGCGGTACAGCGGCGACCACCTGCAAGCCCTCTGCCGGTCGATCGCCCGCCTGCGGCTGCGCGACGGCCTGGACAGCACCACCGACAGCGACCTCGTCGAACGCGCCCTCACCGAATGGGTCGAGCGGCCGAAGATGACAAAAGCGGAAGAGACGGTGCTGGCCACGCACGAAGCCGGGCACGCGGTCGTGGCGATGTTCTGCGACCACGCCCCGCCGATCGAGCGCATCACCATCGCCAGCGAGATGCACTGGGCCTTCGGCTACGTCCGCTACGCCGACCACGCCCACAAGTACATTCAGACGGTCAACACCTACCTCGACCTCATCTGCGTGGCCCTCGGCGCACGGGAAGCCGAGCGGGTGTTCCTGAAAGACCTGTCCCTCGGCGCGACCGGCGACCTGAACAGCGCCACGGCTATCGCCCGCGAACTGGTCGAGGCGCACGGTCTCGCCGGCGGCGACTTGGGGCAGGTGCAGTTCATGGACATGCAAACCGGCCGGCGGCGGGCCGACCTGTCGCCAGCCACGCTCGACGCGATTGATGCCCGAGTGGCCGAGATTCTGGAGCAGCAGCGCAAGCGGGCCGAGGGGATCGTCACGGAACAGAAGGCGCTCATCGCCACGCTCCGCGACTTGTTGCTGGAAAAGAAGACGATCGACAGCAAGAGCCTCGGCCAACTGCTGCCCAACGCGAAGAAGCTGAAAAAGCCGGCTGATAACACGACCGACGCGGAAGCGACGGGGAAAGCTTAAAAGAATGGCCCGCTGATGACGCGGACTTCGACGCTGATCGAAGATGATAAGACTGAAGACGGATTTATCAGGATTTCATCAGCGTCAACAGGTCTGCGTCATCAGTGGGCCATTCTTCGGAGAGCATTTATGGCCTTGATGCAGATCATTCTGAAGCGGAACCCGGCGACGGGGAAGCAGAACATCTGGGTGAAGCTCGACAGCGACCCGGACGCGCTGCCGATCGAGCACGAGCAGTTGCACCGCAAGCTCGTCGAAAAGCTCGTCGGGGCTGGCCTGGACCCGGACGACCTTGGCGAGATGATCGTCGAAAGAGAAGCGACACCCAACCCGCCGGAAGCGGAAACGACGACCGAACCCGAACGGCAGAAGACCGCACAAGGACGCTAACCCCACCCGCCATGATCCTTCTGTTCCCCAACCTCGACACCTTTCGCCTCGCCGTCACCAGTGGCACCGTGCCGCCGGAGATGGCGTTGTCGCCGGCCGTGGTCAGCCGCGACGACGGCGGCCGCATTTTCGTCGAGACGAACGCAAAGCTCTCGAAGAAGGGCAAGGACGCGCTCGACCGCCTGAAAGTCCTCGGCTCGAAGCGGCACGGCGGGGCCGTCGAGAAGGTCGCGTCGTGGCTGCAAGTGCTGCCACTGACGCCGGACGCGGGGCCGCCGCAGTTGTCCACGCAGGCCCCGGTGCTGTTCGAGTTGTCGTCGCCGGAGTTGCTGCCGGGGTTGGTCGCGGAAATGCTCCGGCTCGGCAACGACCGCCAGAGCTACCGCACCCTCACCGACGGCGACGATCAGCGCGTCCTGTTGCGCGTGATCGGGCCGCCGTACTACACGCTGCTGCGGGCCATCGACAAACTCTCCTTCGCTGGCGGTACCGTGCGCGCGTACACGGAGCAAGCCCCGCGGGTGTGGGTCGAACTCGGCTTCTCGCACCCGTTCGCGAAGCAGATCAAGTTCGACGACGGCCAGATCGTGCTCATCCGCCCGCCGCACGAGTGGGCGTACCTGCCGGATGCCGGCTACCAGGACGTGTACGACGTTCTCAACTTCACCCTGCCGAACGCGGCCAGCGAATGGGTCGAAGCGCCGACGCCCGCCCGGATCACGGTGCCGTTGAAGCTCGCTGCCGGTAACGCGACCGACATGGCCGAGATGTGGGTTCTCCGCGGCGGCGGCATTGCCCAACTCGACGCGCTGGTTCGCGACTCCGACGACCGCCTGACCGAGCAACTCCGCTTCGCCGTCGGGGCCTCGCCGGACGGTGAAGAAGTCGTGATCCTCGGCGTCGCGCCGTCGAAAAAGGAGCCGCCGGTGATGGCCCTCGACGGGGCCGTCGCGTTCAAGTCCTACTGGCGTATCCCGAACCTGTTCCTGCCCGTCGGCACGCGACTCCATCCCACGGTCCGCCGCGACGTGGTGACGAAGTTGCTCGCCGAGGACCGCGACCGCCGCGTCTGGCTGTTCCCCGGCGCGGACGGCAGCTTCGTACCCGAGGCAATTTCCGAGAACGCCTTCCGCCCGCTCGGCGACTGGGTCGAGTACGTCATCGGCGCGAGCGCCACCGACCTGCGCGAGTGGATCGCGGCCACCGAGTTCGACTTCGAGAGTTTCATCTGCACCGACGGCGGGCCGAAGCCGAAGCCCGACCGCGAGAAGCCGGAGCGAGAGAAGCGGGAGAAGGACGAGCGCGAAACGCCGGTCACGAAACCCATCGCCACGAAGACCGCCGGGAAGAAGTCGACGACCAATGCGGCGGCTGCGGTCGAGAGCCTGACGACCGCCCGGCCGCCGAGCGCGTGGAAGGTCCGGTGCGACGAGTTGGAGCGCGAGTTCCGCGACCGCGACGGCCCGCTCGACTCGCCGGAGCGGTTGGAACTGTGGCCGCAGTTGGCCGCCGCGAACGCCGCGATGGGCGATGATCGCAAGGGCGAGGCCGCCATCTGCTGGGTCAACGCCCTGTGGAACCAGCCCGCGGCCGGGCTGATCGACGGCTGGGCCGACTGCGAAACGCCGAACGCCCCGCGCACGGCGGCGGAACTCGACGCGCGGCTGGCGGTGCCGTCGCCGACGCCGAGTCAAGTTCGCGCGCTCGCGTCGCTGTTCTTGGCCGTCGCCCAGGGCACCCCGGACTGGCTCAAGCCGCGGCTGCCGGCAGTGCAGAAGTTCCTCGAAGCGCACGAAACGAAACTGCCCGTCCGCGGCGCGTGGCTGGCGGCCGTGCGGCTGGCACAACTGTCCGGCACCGACGTCCTCGGCCTGGCCCGCGTCCGCGACCGCGTCCTCGGCCGCCTGCTCGAACGCGGCTTAAGTGCCGAGCAAGACTTGCCGACGTTCCTCCGCTTCGCCGGGTTGAAGAACTCCGAACGGCTGCGCGTCGTCCGCGAGCGGATGGTCGACCTCCACCGGGCCGCGCGGAAGTGGGCGGAACAGAGTTTGCAGTCGCCCGCGAGCGTCCCGACGCAGGTCGATTCGGTTTGTACCCTGGCGTACCTGGACCTCATGTTCGCCTTCGGCCTGGCAAAACTCGGCGAGGGGGCGGCCGCCCGGGCGATCGTCGAGTCCGCCCAGAAGACGCTCGGCGGCATCAAGACCGCGGACACGAAGGGGATCGTGGCGAACTACCTGTTCAAGGTGTTCCGGTCCCGCATCGACGACGCCTTGGCCGACAAGCCGACCATCGGCCCCCTGTCGCGGGAGTTACTCGACGAGTTGGAAGCGATCAACGCGACCGGCGGCAAGGCGGCCAACGACCCGCACAAGCTCGCCTACTACGTCATCAGCCGGATGCGGCAGCAGTCGGAAATCGTCGACCCGCAGGAGAAGAACGACCCCTACGCGGACTGGCAAAAGCAGGACGAGTTGAAGAAGGAACTGGCCGAACTGCCGCGGTTGAAGGACGCCGCCACCCTCCGCAAACGGGTTCTGGAATTGTTCAAGGTCGGGGTTCGGGGCCAACAGTCGACGCCCGAGACGCGGTTCGCCGTCCTGCACCAGGCGCTGCCGTTGACGCCCCGCGTCGGACAGGACTTCGTCGTCGAAATGCTCCGGCACGTCCCCGCCCTCTTCCAGGCCATGCCGCCGAGTTCGCCCGGTCAGGCGACCGAGGAACAGGCCAAGAAGGAGGGAGCGATCCTGGAGCGGGCGCTGTTCCTGGCGGCCCACTACGACCAAAACGACCTGGTGCAATCGCTGGTGGACCAGTTCATCGCGCACGTCCGCAAGAAGCCCGACGAGCAGCGGTTCGTGCTCGTGAACATCGTGGCCGGGCGGTCGCTCAAGAGTCTCCGCAAGGTCGGCCTCCGCGACGAGGTGGACAAGCTCCTGCGGCGGATGCAGGACGAAATTCTGAAGGGCAAGACGCTCGGCCAGTTGAAGGCGCAGTACGCCGCGAAGGGGGACGTGTGGGCCGAGGTTCTGCAAACTCTGCTCAACCTCGCGGCCGGGTGGCAGACGTTCGGCCTCCACGACCAAGCCGAGCCGATCCTCGCAGCGGCCCGCGAGGAGATTTTGACCGGCCAGGTGAAGATGGGCGCGCAGAAGTTTGCGAGCCTCGGCCGTACGTACGTCGCCGCCGTCGGGCAGGGGCCGGCCGATTCGGGCATGCTGCGTCTGATCGAACTCTTCCAAAAGCTCGACCCGGCGCGGATCACGAACAGGTTCACGTCGGCCCCGTACTACTCGCGACTGCACCTGAACCTGATCGAGAGTACGGTGCTGGCCGTCGTCAGCGACGACTTCGCCCTCGGCCAGTCCGGCAAGCAGTGGCTCGACGAAGACGAACAGTTAGTGCGGAAGCGCATCCACCGTGACATGCGTGACCTCGTAAAACGAACGGGCGTGTGAGAGAACCTGGAACGATATGCCACCGAAATCCGATACCGCCGTCGAAGACCTGTCCCTCAACGACCTGCAAGCCGAGGCCGACGGCCTGCGCACGCGAATCAACCGCTTCCGGCAATCGCTCGGGCGGTTCTTCGTGCAGAAGCAGGAAATCCTCGACCTCATGGTCGTCGCCGCCGTCGCCCAAGAACCGCTGCTGATCGTCGGCCCGCCCGGCACCGCGAAGTCGGACATCGTGCTGAAGTTCAAGGACGCCCTCGGGTTGGATGAGGGCGACTACTTCGAGTACATGCTGACGCGGTTCACCGAGCCGAGCGAGATCATCGGGGCCATCGACATCGGCGAGTTGCGCGAGGGCCGGTACATCCGCCGCAAAGCCGGCAAGCTGCCGACGGCGAAGCTGGTGTTTCTCGACGAGATCTTCAAGTCGAACTCGGCCATCCTGAACATCCTGCTAACGATCATCAACGAGAAGAAGTTCTACCAGGACGGCGTGCCGGAACCGGTGCCGCTACGGGTGCTGTTCGCGGCGACGAACGAAATCCCGGAGCAGGGCGAGTTGGCCGCACTCAAGGACCGCTTCGTGCTGAAGGTGATGAGCCGGCCGGTGCAGGACGCCTTCTTCCCGGAACTGATCGACGCCGGGCTGCGCGGGGAAGCGTACAAGGGGCTGAACCAGAAGCCGTGGGCCGAGGGGCACTGTTCGCTCGACGACTTGATGAAAGCGAACCGCTACCTGACGTACCTGTTCGCCCGCCGCACGGCCGACGCGAAGGGCGAGGAAGTGACCGACCGGCAACTGTTCTTCCCGGACGACGTGTTCCGCGAGTTTCAGCGACTAGTGAAGACGCTCGTGCGGGAGGACCGCATCTTCATCAGCGACCGCAAGCTCGTGAAGCTGTACAAACTGCTCCGCGTGCGGGCGTGGCTGTTCAGCGGCGGCACCGTCAGCCGCGACGACCTACGATTGCTCGCGTACCTCGGCGAGACGCACCAAGAGATCGAGCAACTCCGCGAAAAGGTGCCGCAGTTGTTGGGCGACGTTTAAGTCGTTGAAGGCTTCGAACGGCGGCGTTGCGGCGTGACGACCCACCAACCGCCGCTGGAGGACGGAGCGAGGAAAATTGCCTCGTTCGGCGCAAACTTCTGAAGCCGGTGCATCGGACAGACTGCGGGATCAAGCGGGCAACGAAAGTCGGCCGGTAGCACTCCGGCGGCAGTCACCGCTTGGGCCGCCGGATGCGCTTGGCAAACGCCGCCGATGGTATGAAGAATCACGACGCTCTCCAGAACTCGTGATTCGTAGTGGCCGAAGAGGTAGACGTGCCAGTCTTCGATCCATTCGTGCATTCTTACCGAGTCGTCGTGCGGGATGAACCGACCGCCGATCACGGTCGGCACCTGTTCCGGCGTGTCTAACGTACCATCTGCATGGTGTTGCGGGTCAAAGAATTGTTGCTCGCGCCGTTGGTCCCAGAGCACCGACGCTTCGCGCCGGTCGGACTCGGTGAGCGAATCCCACCAGCGTTTCACGATCGAGCGAGCGTCCGCGGGAATCGTCGATTCGATCTCGGTCGGGAGTCGGCTCACGTCGATGACCTCGGGAGAAGAGGCTCTCCACAACGCCCGTGCATTGTGTCGCAATCCGACAACCAAGTCAATTCCTGCAGGCCGCTCTGCGTGTATCGTCGGCCGTCACGCCGGTTGTAGCACGTGCAGCGTCACCGACTTCACGAAGTCCTTCACCCGCGGCCGGAAGTCGGCCATGTGCTGTGCTTGCGAGTGAGCGCTCAGCGCGGCGAGGTCGGCCCACTTCTCGACGATCACCACGCCATTCTCCCGCACCGGCGGTTGGGCGGCCGCACCGCTGGCCACGTCCACCGTCGGGCCGTACTCGATGCAGCCGGCCTCGGCCAACACGAGCGGGACGAGCTTGTGGAACTCCGCGAGGAAGGCGGCACGGGTGCCGGGGTTCAGGTCGAAGGTCGCGATGACGTGGATCATGGTGGCGAAATCCCGAGAGAGTGTTTACCTTGATGATATGGCTTCCACCACCGACTACTTCCTCTCGACGCGGCCGGCCTACCCGTGGTCCGAGTACCCGGTCGGCTTGCCGGCCCTCGGCCTCGTAGCCGCGGTCCTCGTCGGCGTCACAGTCTGGACCTACCTCAAGCACCCGTCCGCCACCCGCCGCCGCGTGTTCATCATCCTCTCGCTGCGGATCGCGGCCCTCATCGTCGCGCTGCTCACCGCCCTGCGGCCGAGCGTCGGCATTCAGGAAGACCCGAAGGTTCCGTCGGTGCTGCCCATCGGCATCGACCTGTCCGAGAGCATGACGATCAAGGACGAGTTCAACAGCCAGACGCGCATCGCCGCGGTGCGGAAGATCCTCGAAAAGTGCGAGCCGACGCTGGAAGAACTCCGCACCGAGCAGAACGTCAACGTCGTCTTCTACGCCCTCGGCAAGACCGACTTCAACGAGGCGACGAGCGCCTACGACGCGAACCTGCCGGCCGATTCGAAGCGGTCCGACTACGGCGTGTACCTCAGCCGCACGTTCGAGAAGTGGCAGACCGAGCGGTTCGTTCGCGCGCACCTCGTCATCGGCGACGGGGCCGACAACGGCACGACCTACGCCGCCCAGACGGAGGCCGCCCGGTGGCGGGCCATCGCCCCGCTGCACACGTTCGCCGTCGGTTCCAAGACCACGCCGCCGAACGCGAAGGACGTGGCCGTCGTCGCCGTGGCCGCCGACCCGTCGCCGGTGCCGATCAAGAACGACCTCGTCATCAAGCTCGTGGTCAACGCCTTCGGCTTCGCCGGCGCGACGGTGCCGATCGTGGTGAAGTTCGACGGCGTGGACGTGGTGCGGGAAAACCACGCGCTGGCGAAGGACGCGAACAACGAGATCGAGATCAAGGTGAAGGCCCCCGACAAGCCGGGCGAGGTCCGCTTGAAGGTCGAAATTCCAATCGAGAGCGTGCCCGGCGACGCGAACCCGGCCAACAACTCCGTCGAGACGTACCTGACCGTGACGAAGGAAGGGCTGCGCATCTTGATGGTCGACCGGCACAGTTTCGAGATGACGATGGCTAGCGACGTGCTGCGGGCCGACAAGCGGTTCGACTTCGTCCGCGTACTCCGCGAAGGGGCCGACCCGGCCACGCCCGGCGAGCGCGAACTCTTCGACTTCGACAACCGGGCTTACGACGTCATCATCCTCGGCAACGTCTCGCAGGCGCAACTGAAAGCCATCGACCCGAAACTCCCGGAGAAGATTCGCGACCAAGTGTTGAAGCGGAACGTCGGCCTGCTGTTCGGGGCCGGTGACGCGAGTTACGCCGGCGACCCGAACCGGCCGCTCGACAACGGCTGGAAGGGGTCGGCCCTGGAAGCGATCCTGCCCGTGAGCCTGACCAACTTCCCGGCCGTGCCGGATTCCGTGTACAAGGCCGACGACAAGCGGTTCCAGTGCGTGCCGACGATCGACGGGCTGCGGTTTTTGATGAAGGTCAACGGCGAGCTGAGCAAGGAAGCGTGGGACAAGCTGAACGCGCAAGCCCCGAACCTGCCGCCGTTCAGCCGCCTGAACGCGATCACCAAACTCGGCGTGCCGAAACCGGGGGCGACGATCTACGCCGTCGCGTCCGACGGCCGCGACCTCGTGCCGGCCGGGCTGACGCAACCGCAGGCGCAAGGGAAGCCGCCGTACTTGCTCGTCGGCACGCAGTTCGGCGACGCCAACGGCGGCCGCGTGCTGGCGTGGGGCGGCATGAACACCCGCCTGTGGCGGTCCTTCGGCCGCCGGGCCACGCCGCCCAACCGTGAAGGGTTCGAGATTCACGCGCAGTTCTGGCGGCGGCTGGTGCTGTACCTCGCCCACCAGGAAGAGGACGAGGGGGCCGCGTTCGCCCGCCCGGAGTTCCGCCGCCTGCCGGTGAACGGCAAGCAGTCGGTGAAGCTCGGCCTCCGGACGACCGGCGGTGGGGACGCGATCGACCCGAAGTTCGACATTCGAATCCTCGCCCCCGGCCAGAAGCCGGAGGAGGGGCAATCGGTGAAAGAGCGGGTGGACCCGAAGGATGGTTACAAGTTCGACTACGAGCCGAAACTGCCCGGCGAGTACACGGTAATGCTGAAGGCCGAGGGCAAGGACGCGGCTGGCAAGGAACTGAAAGGCGAGGCGACGGCGAGGTTCATCTCCTACCCCGACACGTCCGACGAGTTGCTGCGGGCGGCGGCCGACCACGACTACCTGGAGAAACTCTCGAAGGCCGGTGGCGGCAAGGCGTACCGCCTCGACGACCTGCCCGGCTTCTTGAAAGAACTGAAGGGCCAGCCGATCGTCACGGTGAAGCCGAAGCCGCGGTTCGTCCCCGACTGGCGGCGGAACCACTCGCACGGCTTCCTCCCCGGCTGGCTCGTCACCTTCGTGCTCATCCTGGGTGCCGAGTGGGCCCTGCGACGACTCTGGGGGATGGTGTGAAGCAGTGGACGAAAGCCGAAGCGGTCACTCTTTCAAACAGCCGTACAGTTCGTACCGCATCCGGTCCTTGCCGATGCCCGATTCGATCGCTTCGATCGCCCGCTGACACTCACCGGCCGGCAGTACCTTCGACAGTAGGGTGATCCCCTCGCCGTCTTCGCCGCGGATGTGCAACTGGAACGGCAGGTTGTCCGCCCGGCGGCAGATGTAAATGCCGACGTCGTTCACGCCGCTGAAACTCAACAACGGGTTATCGGTCTGCATCCGCACCGTCGCGTGCCGGACTTCGTCCCACTCCAGGTCGAAGTCGTGCCGGCCGCACACGTATCGGACGCCGTACTTGCGGACCTCGAAGAGCGTTTCGACCTGCCGGTAGCCCATGGCGAGGAGGACACCGCCGGCCGCGCAGAACATCAGGCCGATCGACCCTCCGCCCAGAGAGCCCCGCAGGAGTAGGGGGATGAGGATCGGCAGTGCCCCCACGCCGAGGAGCACGTAGCCGTAGGTCACCTTGGTCCGATCCACCGGCGGTTGGTACGCCTTGACGTACACTTTGCCGAGCGGGTCGTCCGTGCCTTTCGATTTCTTCTTGGTGGCCATGGCGGGAGAAGGTTGGGAGGGTGGGGAATTTCGACGCCGCCCCCAGGTTAACGGCTCGCGGCCCGCCCGCCAACCGGAAAACGAAAACACCCGCGGCGGGTCGCTTCCTGCCCCGCCGCGGGTTGCACTAACGGGGCCGTCCCTCCCCGTCAGTTTGCTTCGCGAAATCTCACGCCGCCGTCGATGTCGTCGCGTGTTGGGCCAGCCATTGCAGCGGCTTCGGATCGCCTTCATAGGTCGCGTCGAGTGGGTGCCAGAGGGCCTGCTTCAACTTCGCCCGCATCGCCAGCACGTCGAGCTTCTCCTGCGTCCCCGGCGCGGCCGTCGTCGGGATGGCCGGCAGTGGGGCGTTGCCGTTGAAGTTGCCCTCGCCGCGGCGGGCGTACTTGCTCGTGCTCGGGAACTTGTCCTTGACGCCCGGCGTGTAGTAGCAGCTCCAGCACAGGCCGCGGGGCCGGTTCACCTTCGCGCGACCACAGTTCCGACAGACCGCCGAGCCGACTTCCAGTTTCGAGCAGTTCATGGCAATCTCCGAATGAAGGCGATGAATTATGAGGGTGGAAAGTTTGGGGGTGTTCCGGGTTACGCCGCCGCGATCTTCGCCCCGGCCGCGGTGTTGGACTTCGTGGCCGGCAGGTCGATCGGGATGCGTTCGGCCAGTGCGAGTTCGACTTCGGCCAGCAGTTCGCGGCGCATCTCGTCGCGGGGCGTGTCGTCGAACCAGTTGAGGAACCACCGGCAGGCGGCCGGTTCGCCGAGGCGGGCGTCGGCTTCGTAGCAGGCCTTCGCGAAGAACTCTTCGACCTGGCCGACGGTTTCGAGTTGATCGCCGTGCCACCCGCAGAAGCCGAGGGCACACGCCCCTTCGCACGGCCAATCTTGCACGCACATCAGCGGCGGCGGGGTGGTGGTGGACCCTTGTGTGAGTCGGGTGTCGTCCCCGCGGAGGGCGTCGCGGAGGGCCATGAGGCCGGTGGTGGAGAGGACCGGAACGAACCCTTCCCGCCAAACTTTGCGCCAGCTTTCCATGATCGCCTCCTGGTATCGCTTGAAGCTCCCGCGTTCGGCCCGGCATCCGCACTGGACTCCGGTGGTTGGCCTCGCGTCGGCTGTCAACTCCTCATTAGTCTTGTCTGGTATTACTATACCTGTGTTCACTATTCCTTGCAACGGAAAATGGCCAACAAAACCACTTTTCTGACCTTTTTTGGGCCGTACTTTGAGGGCAGAGGGGTTTAACTAGACGTTTCTAGACAGATCGGGGCGTTGCCTCACAACCGTTCTAGACCGGGAGGTTTTGAGGCAACCGGGGGAGGTTTTGAGGCAGACTTCACCGCGGTCGCAAATCATTCGATTCACGTCTCGCTGTCAACAGCGGGTTCTTGTGGGCAGTCATCGCGTCGAGTAACTTAGATCGTTGATGAATTCGAGTCTGACGGATGGAGGGCGACGTGTGCATGTAGCGGGTAAGACGTGCGCGGTGTGCCAACAGTCAATTCGCGGCATCCTAGACGGGGAGTTTTGCAGTGCTTGTGCATGCCCAATACACTCGCGTTGTGTGCCCGTTCAGCCCCCCGCGGCGGACACGAATCATTGCAGGCGGTGTGGAGCAGCTTTAGCCATCGGAGCGGCGGTCCGTGCTTCCGCCGAAAAGACTGCAAAGACAGTTCAACAGGGGTTCGGTCGGCAAGACCTGTTCACAGGGTTGGCGATTGTTCTGGCTGGTCTGATTTTCGTGGTTTGTTCTGGACAAGCCAGCGGTTGGGCAAGGATTTGGGTTCCGACCGGCGCTATCGGTTTGGGGCTGGCAATGATGCTAAGGGGGAAAACGCAACTGAAGGGGAAAGACCCCGATACCAAGGTTGATGACGTGACCGACCGTAAGTAATTCACACCCCCGGGAACTTGATGATCCGCGGTTCATCGGCTTCCGGCACCTCCCCGCCGAACTCAACCGCCAAGCCGAGCGTGAACATCTCGTGAATGCACACGACGACGTTGTGGCACAGGATTTTCGCCAACACTTCGTTCGTCATCGCCACGTCCGTTTTGCTCCGGACGTGGTCCCGGAACTTCGCCTTCACCATCGAGAACGTGCTCTCGACGTTGCTGCGAAGATGGTAGTGCCGACAGAACTCGTCCCGGTTCAGGTTGAACTCGTGGAAGAGTCTTCGCCACGTCTCGCCGTTCTTGTTCGCCACCGCGTTTGTCTTGAACGGGATGTACGGCACGCCGCCCAATCCCTCGACCTGTTCCAGATTCTTCCGCGAGATGTACGCCTTGTCCGCGGACACTTCCTTGACCGTGAAGTTCTTCGCCGTCGCGTCCACGAGCGGGGCGAAGTGCTGGCTGTCGTGTTCGTCCCCGATGGCGACCGCGGTGACGATGTTCGTCTGAACCCCGGTGATGATGTGGCACTTCACCCACTCGGCCTTGTTCCGGGTCGTGCCGTACTTCTGGTCGTACCACTTCTCAAACCGGGACGTGCCGAACCCGGACGAATCGACGGCGAACTTCGTCTCGATGGACGCGAGCGGGATGCTGCTCTGTTCGATGAGGCTCATCAGGATCGGCGTCGTGGCCGCGTCCTCGAAGACGCGGAACACGGAGTTGTAGTGCGGTGCTTGGCCGATGTGCCCGCGCTCTCTCGCGTCTTGCAAGTCGCAGGTGAACCGCCGACCGCTCACTGTGGAGTAGACCTTGTAAGCGGCCGAGAACAGGGCGTCGGCGAGCGGAATAGACGGGCGACCGCCCTTCGGGGACGCGGCCGGCTCTTCAACCGTGCGGCACAGGTCGGAGAGGAGTTCACAGAACAGTCTCTTCTCGTTCGTCTGGGCCTTGTTGTAGTTCGGCCAGTCCTGCTTGCTGCTCGGCTTCTTCGGCAGTTCAGCGTTCGCGTAGGCGTCGTGGAACGCTTGCTTCTGCGGCTGCGTGGCCCGGTTCATGTCCTTGACGGTCTGAACCGCGTAAATGTGCTTACACGGCTTGCGGTGGAGTTCGTAGTCCTCGCAGGTGCAGGTGGTGGCGTCGGCGTCGATCTTGTACAGGCCGCGCGTGGATTGGGACGGCACGAGCCAGAACTTCCCGGTCCACTCGACCTTCGTCTGGAACGCCATCTCCAAACCTTTGACTTCGCGGGAGTTCATATCGGTGCCTCGCGTGGGGGACACCGATACTTGATTTACGTTGCCTTTTTGTGACCACAATTAATAGAAAGGGGATTGTTTTCTTTGCCTTTTTGTGGGTACACTTATTCCATGCGAGGACGACCCAAGAAATCGGACGACGAACGGCGTGACGTTGTGCTGCGTATCCGGTTGACGGCCGAAGAACGCCAAGCCATCGAAGACGCATCGTCTGGCGTGGCTCTCGACGCTTCCGCGTGGGCGCGGATGATCTTGCTCGCGGAAGCCAAAGGAAATCGTGGCAGCGAGAGGAGCAAGAAATAAGACGGGGCGCGGGATGATCCCGCGCCCCTGAGGGTTATCAGGTCTACCGGCCCTTACCGAACGGCCACGCTCGGTAACCGTAGTCAGAAGCCCGCATCAGCTTCTTTGTTCGATAGTGCACGTACTCGGTGATGAACCGAATTCCGTCACTAGGGGACTTGCCGTCGTTCCACTTGTCGGACATAATTCACCGTGATTTTGATTTAGTAAGTGCGTGTAAGCACCTCACGCTTCCACGCGATGGGTTTTCGCGAACGCCGATTCCACCGAATGCGTCTGTCAACGCACCGGAGGGCGGCGTTTCTTCTTTCGTGAGCAGCGTGGACGGGTTGGCGGTGGACGTGGTAAAATACGCACGAACACCTTTCGCACGTGAACAATCACGTGGTTCTCCTGGCGGGGAACATCGCAAAGGTTTCAGGGGCCGGGCGTGCTCGTAACACGTCCGGCCCCACTATCTAGCTATTCACCATCGTGAGGCTTTTCTTTAGCTTCCACCGTGAGCATCGGATCGTTCATCGTAAGCAGATCGTTGGCGATGCCTGCCAATCGCGATTGCCGCTCTAACAAGTCCCAATGACCTCGTCCAACCTTCGTAAATCGTTGTTTGCGGGAATAGAGCAGCGAGTAAATCCGCTTCTCCAGTGCCCGGTCATCATCGTCGCCGTTGTAGCCCTCGACGATCGCCCTAGCTACATGCAGAGCCTGTACTGGATGTTTGAGTGTAAGAATGAGGTTAGCCGCCGCCTTTTCGATATCATCGGGCGTTATTTGCGGCCACGTCGTAAGTGGTAGGCAAGGTTGAGTGGCTACACCGAGGTTGCGAACGGGTGGCGAAATTGAAGAAGGGTTGTCGGATTGCGAAAGGTAGGCTTCAAGTCGTGTGAGGTTTTCGATCACTCGTTGGGAATCTTCAATCTTGGCCCGAAATCCTTTGATGGACTCTTGTTCAGACGATATTTTACCGCGAACGTCTTCCAGTATGCGAAGGCGGTCTAGGTCTTCAAGCATTTTGAGAATACCTCCCTCTTGAGGCGAATTTACAGTTACGCTATCAATCCTATCCATTACGACGCTATTGCGCCAGATTTTGTTCCAATCCTGCGAGAATATTTGCAAAGATCAGCCCGACCTTTCCCTACTCCTTCTTCGTGAGTTGCCAGATATGGCGCAAGAAATGGGAATAAAAATAGGATATTCGCTGACTTTCAAAGGCTTTTCTCGAATGCCAGAGATAGACTGACACCGCTTCACCTACGAGGCAAATTCACAAATGACTACGCTTATTTTGGAAATTTGGCCCATGTGCATTTGGATGCTAAATTGACTGGACACTTACATTTTCAGAACACAACTTTGACTTGCCAAGTTATCTACGATAATCGTTGGTTCAAATCGGTGGCCCATGAAGGGGTTGATGCTTCACTCTTCTGTTACGGGTGAATTTGCTCTGAGTAACTTCGGCAGATCACTCAATGGGTTTTGAGGCAGCCCATCCCGGTTTTGGGGCAAACCGCCCGTCTAGATCGGTTTAGAGGCAACACCACAGATCGGGGCTTTGCACTTTTACTCTTCTAGACGCCGATTAAAGGGGCAGGTCGTGGAATAAAAGGGCAGGCCCTCATCTTCTCGACGGCTGACTCGTTTTCGCGACCGGAGTCGGTTATCATCGCCGTAAGGAGGGTAGGCGATGACGGAGGAGCAGTGGCTTGCGTGGCGTGACCCCCATGCCCTCATTCAGTCCATCCCGTACCAAGCGAACAATTTCAAGGCGTTAGGCTTTACTGACCGGCGGTTCCGACTGTTTGCGGTCGGCTGCGTCCGGCGGGTACGGCGTTTGTGTACTCACCCTCTGGTTCCAATCGCCGTGGATGCCGTCGAGCGGTTCGTGGACGCGCGGACCAACGAGGACCGCCAGCGACTCAAAGTCGTCAGGGGGAAAGTCTTTGCGAACGATGCGTGGTTGAGGACGGTTGAGGGTCGGCTTGCCCGTGCCGTGGTCGGCAAGGAAGGTCGGCATTCAGCGGTTGAGACGTCGTGGTATGCCGGCTACCTTGTGGGCGGGGTTTCAGTGCAATCGGAAGACGAGCGAGAAGAACAAGGGCCTTTGCTCCGCGACATCTTCGGCAATCCGTTCCGCCCCGTTGCCTTCACACCGTCGTGGCTTACCCCGACCGCCGTCGGCCTCGCGGAAGGCATCTACGCCGACTGTGCCTTCGACCGGCTGCCGATCCTCGCCGACGCCCTACAAGACGCCGGGTGCGAGGACGCCGAAGTGTTGGGGCACTGCCGCAGCGACGGGCCGCACGTCCGCGGGTGCTGGGTCGTGGATGGAGTGTTGGGAAGAGATGAAAGAAGCGGCGGGGCCAAGCCCCGCCGCCGGTCGGCTTACTTCACCAGGTACTCGAACTTCTCGCGGAACTGGTCGGGCGTGAGTTTCACCGTGTCGGCCAGCTTCTTCAGCTTGGCCGGGTCGGAGAAGTCGGTCGCTTCCAGACGGATCATGTAGCGGCGGGCGCACTCGTAATTCTCGCTGTCCACGTCCACCAACCGGGCCCGCATCCGCGACGTGGCCGGGTCGATCATGTCGTCGAACTTCAACGGCACCATCTTGCCGCCGACGAAGCTCACGATGGCCCCGTACTCGGCCGAATCCTTCGACATCAGGAACTTCACCGCCCCGTAGCCGAGGTTCCGCGTGTACTCGGCGTCGAACGGGATCGGGTCCGCACACCGCAGCTCGTACCCCATGTCCTTGTCGATGATTGTCACCTTCAAGCCGAGGTCCTTGAGCCGCTTGCCGACGCGGTTCTTGACCAGCCGGCCGAACTCGATCTCGCCGAGCCGCAGGTGGCCGTGGTCGTCCCGCTCGACTTCGCCGTAGCGGTTCAGGTCGTCGCCGAGGGCCGTCTTCAGACCGTCCTCGCCGATGTTTTCCAGCAAGCCTTCGGACAAGATCGCGAGGCCGTACTTCTTACCCTGCGCCCGCCGCTTAATCATCGCCCCGATGACGAGGTCGCAGACGTGGTCGAGGGTGATCTTCTTCTTGGTGCCGAATTCCTCGGAGATGATCGTGATGGCCGACGCCGACGCCTTGCCGATGCCGAGCGCGAGGTGCCCGGCCGCCCGGCCCATGCTGATGATGATGTACCACCGGCCGGTCGTCTTCGCGTCCTCGTGCAGACTCCGGGCGAGGCCGACGCCGATGTGCCGGGCGGTTTCGAAGCCGAACGTCGGGATGCCCGGGGGCAGCGGCAGGTCATTGTCGATCGTCTTCGGCACGTGGGCACACTTGATCTTGCCGCCGGCCCGCTTGTAGACCTGGCTACCGCTGAACGCGGTGTCGTCGCCGCCGACGGTGACGAGGTAGCCGACGCCCATCTTCTCGAACGACGCGAGGACGTTGGCCATGTCCGCGTCTTTCTTCGCCGGGTTCGTCCGGGCGGTGCCGAGCATCGACCCGCCGCGGGTGTAGAACTGGGCCACTTCGCCGATCGACAGCGGCTTGACGCGGCTAGTGTCGCCGTTGATGAGGTCCGAAAACCCGTCGCGAACGCCGTACACGTCGAGGCCCTGGTTGATCGCCTCGATGGTGACGGACGAGATGACGCCGTTAATGCCAGGGGCCGGGCCGCCGCCGACCACGATTGCCAGCCGACCACGGGACGTGGTGTTACTCATGAAGTCATTGCCTCGAAGAACAGGCGAGCGGAATGCATCTAGAAAGTTTCGAGTTCCGGCGGCGAAATTCAAGGGTTGGCAAGCCCGCCTCAGGGGCTACAGCATGGGTTCCCCGCCCTATCTTCCGCGGTGGTCTTGTGTTCGAACATTCCGGCACCGCTATAACAGTCCCACTTCCCCGGAGACATCTCATGCCCCTCCGCCTCCTGCTCGCTGCGGTCGCCACTTTCGCCGTCCTCGCCGACGCTTCCGCGAAGCCGAACGTCGTCCTCATCCTCGCCGACGATCTCGGCGGGGCCGACCTCGGTTGTTACGGCAGTACCTTCCACAAGACGCCGCACCTGGACGCCCTCGCCAAGCAGGGCGTGCGGTTTACCGACGCCTACGCCGCTTGCCCGGTTTGCTCGCCGACGCGGGCGGCCCTGCTCACCGGCAAGTACCCGGCCCGCCTCGGCATCACCGACTGGCTGCCCGGCCAACCCGACAAGCCCGGCCACAAGCTCAACCGCCCGCCGCTGCCGACACACCTGCCGCTGGAAGAAGTCACCCTCGCGGAACGCCTGAAGGCGGCCGGGTACGTCACCGCCAGCATCGGCAAATGGCACCTCGGCGGCCCCGGCTTCGGCCCGAAGGAGCAGGGCTTCGACGTGAACGTCGGCGGCGACGACATCGGCACCCCCCTCAGTTACTTCGCCCCATACAAGCGAACCGCCAACGGCAAAGACCGCTTCATGTTCGGCCTGGAAATGGCCCCGGACGGCGAGTACCTGACCGACCGCCTCGCCACGGAGGCCGAGAAGTTCATCGTCGCGAACAAGGACAAGCCGTTCTTCCTCTACCTGCCGCACTACGCCGTCCATAACCCGATGAAGGCGAAAGCGGACCTCATCGCGAAATACCCGAACAAGCCGACGCACGGCAAGCAGTCGAACGCCACCTACGCGGCCATGCTGGAGAGCGTGGACGACGGCGTCGGCCGCATCTTGAAGTTGCTCGACGACCAGAAACTCGCGGACAACACCATCGTCATCTTCACCAGCGACAATGGCGGCCTCGCCACGCTCGAAGGGGCGGCCTACGCCCCGACGTACAACGGCAACTTCCGCGAAGGGAAAGGCTACCTCTACGAGGGCGGCATCCGCGTGCCGCTGATCGTCCGCGGCCCCGGCGTGAAGGGCAGCCGCCTCGAAAATACACCGACGAGCAGTCAGGACTTCGTGCCGACGCTCTGCGAACTCTGCGGCGTCGCGGCCCCTGAAAAACTCGACGGCGTGAGCATCGCAAAGACACTCGCTGGAGACGGGCCGCCGCAACGGGACGCCCTGTACTGGCACTACCCGCACTACGCCAACCAGGGCGGCAAGCCCGGCGGCGCGATCCGCGAGGGGAACTTCAAGTTGATCGAGTTCTACGAGAACGGCCGCCGCGAACTCTTCGACTTGAAGAGTGGCGAGGGCAACAACCTCGCAGAAGCGAAGCCGGACGTAACGAAGCGACTGGCCGAGAAGCTGGCCGCGTGGCGAACCGAGGTCGGCGCGAAAATGCCGACGCCGAACCCGGCGTACACGCCGAATCCGCAGGCCGCGAACGGCACTATCACGCTGCCCGCGGGCACGGCCGACGTTCACGGCGTGATGCTCCGGTTCGAGCCGCTGCCGCACAAGAACACACTCGGCTACTGGGTGAACGAGAAGGACTGGGCGTCGTGGGAGTTCACGGTGACGACGCCCGGCACGTTCGCGGTGGAAGTGCTGCAAGGCTGCGGCACCGGCAACGGCGGCAGTACCGTGACCGCGGCCGTCGGCGACCAGAAGTTGACGTTCACGGTCGAGGACACCGGCGGCTTCCAGGCGTTCAAGCCCCGCGTGATCGGCACCGTGACGCTGGAGAAGGCCGGCCGGTACACGCTGGAACTCCGCCCGGTGAAGAAGGCGAAGGCCGCCGTCATGGACGTGCGGCAAGTCGTGCTGAAGAAACCCGAGTGAAGCCGTCGGGAGTACGCGACCCGGAAAAGCCTACGGACCCACCGGGTCCACGCCCCCGCGCGAACCCGCAGTGCGGCCCCGGTCAGGTGCAGTTGATTGTTCGGCGGGCTTGCCACTCCCGACGCAGCAGCGCGAACAGATACTCGCTGCCCCACGCCCCCTTGAACCACACGTGCTCGACGTAGTGAGCTTCCTGCCGGAAGCCGAGACGCCGAAATAGGCTCGCCGCCGCGTCATTCTCCGCGTCGGTCACGGCGGAGACCCGATGCTTGCCGAGTCGCTCGAACAGATACTCCAGAACCGTCCCTAACGCCTCCGTGGCCAGCCCACGACCCTGGTGGGTTGGGGCCAGGGTGATGCCCAATTCCACCTGCCGAGAATCGTCCCCCCGGAAGTGAAGACCGCAGTCACCGATGACCACCGCCGAATCGGCCGTGACCATCGCCAACTGGAGCCACGTGCCGGGAATGTCCGGCACAACCGCCGCCTGATCGGCGATCAACCGCTCCGCGTCAGACAGCCCGAACGACTCCCACGACTGGAACCGGGCGACTTCCGGGAGAGCACGATATGCACAGATCGCCCTTGCGTCCTCCGGGCGGAGTCGGCGAAGGCAGAGCCGCGACGACCACAATTCCAGTGGCTCGACCACCCGCGTGTCCTCCTCGGCCGAACGACTCCGCTCAGATGGACGACGAATCGGTGTTGCGGAACACCTCGAACGACGACCACCGACCCGGGAAACACCGCAGCCAGACCTGCAAGCCGAGGTAGTCGTCGTCCCGGTCCACCCCGGCCTTCGGTGGCTCCAGGCACCGGCACATGACGCTCGCTACGAACAGAGTGGGATCGGCGTGCGCCTCGTACAGTTCGTGGCCGATGTAGTACGCGCCGGTCAGCCGGCGGCGGTGGGGAAACCCCTCGGCGTCGCCGTCGAACACCAGCCGCGGGTCGTTCAGGTACGCCTCGACCTCCCGGTGAACGACCCGCAAGAGCTTGTCACGGTGACGCTGAATGGCGGCGTACTCAGCGACCGTCACCCGGAAGATGCTCAGGTCCGGCCGCGTCGCCCAGTCGGGCGGCTCGATGCGTGTCAGCCGAAACTTCGCCACCCCGACGCCCTCTTCTGCCGAACGACACAGCTCACCAGCCCGGCCGCAGTAGGTGACTGATCCGATCCCAGAACCAATCTATGCGGCCGGGTCTGGTGCAGCGCCTGGTTCGGCGTCTGGGGCTGCACCCAACCGCAACACCGCCGCGCATCCCGCCTCCTGTCCCGCGCCGGGATCGGCTGACATCCCTCAGCCCTCGACGTGCCGGAACGGATCGACGGGGATGACGCCCCACGCTTCCAGCACACACTCGACCCGGTGACGCAGACTCCGGGGCCGGTTGACCTGCACGGTCGGCTCCGGCCGAGCGGCCGCGGCCAGACCCAGGGCCAGCACCACGCCGAGAGCGACCAGTAGCCATCGTCGGGTTGCTCGCGCTCTGCCCATCGCTGGCCTTCTGTCGCCGAACAGAGTATTCGTGTGCGCCAGCGCATGATAACGCTGGTGGTGGATTGGACCCGGCCGGCGGTCATACGTCAAGCCCCTGGGTCACTCGTTCGAGCGACACAGCCGACAGCCGACGGCGCTATCACGGTAACGCACCCCGCGCGGCCACCGTCGGGAGCACAGCCCGGCGGTCCTTGCCCCCGCGAGCCGGACCTCGCCCCGGTCAGCACGACCGGCAGCCGCTTCGGGCGGGCGGCACGGACGACACGGCGTTGCCCGTGCGAGAGGCACCCGGCACCTTACGGCGTTCGGCTCGCCTTGAATCCGAGTTGGATCAACTCGCCGCTCTGATTCGGCCGGTCGCCGGTCCAGTTGCCGACCTTGCCGCCGCCGCCGTTGACGCCGGCCGCGAGGCCGCGGGTCAGGGCGTACCAGCAGAAGTAACAGTGGTTGCTCGTCGCCCCCGGGAGCGCGTTCGGGTCGCGGGCCAGAATCTCGTCGCGGATCGCCGTCAGGCCGTCGCGGAACAGCGTGCCGACGTAAGGGTGGTTGCGGCCGAACGCGATGATCTCTTCCACCGTGTCGGTGTGGACGTTACCGATCGTCAGTTGGTCCAGGTCGCTCGCGAAGCCGCAGCACGGCTTCACCTCGCCCTTCGGGTTCACGATCAGCGCCTGCCCCGGCCCTTCACAGTAGTCCTCCTTGAACCACACGCCGTCCCACGGGTCCGCACCGCCGAGACCTTCGGCCCGCTCGACGGTGGCGAGGTGGTTCCAGTTCAGCGTCATCGTGAAGTCGTCGCTCACCAACAGGTAGTGGTGCAACAGCGGCGACCAGTCGATGACGGCGTCCAGTTCCTTCGCCAGCCGGTGGATCGGCTCAAGGCCCTTGTCCGGGGCTTTACTCGCGTAGCTCAGCGACAGGATCGTGTCGCGGGCGAAGACCGTCCTCGCCACGCGGCAGTACTCGGCGAGCTTGGCGATGTCCATGCCGTGGAACTTGTCCACGCTCAGGCCGAGTTTGCCGCTGAAACCGGCGTCGCGGAGGTGCGTCAGCACGTCGGTCAGGTGGGCGGCGTTGCGGTGCCAGACGCCGTTGGACATCAGCTTGTCGAAGCGGAAGCCGAGTTCCGCCGCCCGCTTCGTCACTGCGATCACGAACTCCGGGTACAGGAACGGCTCTCCGCCGGTGAAGCCGAGGACGTCGATGCCGGCCGCGTGGGCTTGTTCGAGGAAGCGGATGGCGGTCGGGATGTCGAGGCGGTCGGTCCACTCGATCGGCACGCAGCAGTGCGGGCACGACAGGTTGCACTGGTACGTGCCGGCGAACGAGAGGTAGTTCGGGCGGAAGGTCCGCGTGCGGTGGGCCACGGGGCGGCCCTCTTCGCGGGCGAGCGGCGGGAGATCGACGGGCATTGGGGAATTTCGTTCCTGTAACGGTTGTGTCACTCGGGTAATATATCACGGGCGACCGGCCGCACGGGTTAGACAAGCCCCGGCAGGTCGTCATAATGAGTTGGGAGGTTCTGCGGTCTGCCCGATCACCCCTGGCGATTCTGCTGATCCTGACGGCGTTGAGATTATCAGTTGGCGCGAAATCTCCTTGTGGGTGGTTTGGCGAACGGACAGAATCTTTATCATCCAGACCAGTCGTCCCCTCGCGGATAGGACTTCCATGCGTACCGCCACCCTCCGCTCCCTCGCCGGTTCGCTCTCAGTCGGTGCCCTCACCACATTCCTCCTCGTCGCCGACGCCCCCAACATCCGCGGCCAGATTGCGATCGACGTGGCCCCAGCCCCCGCCGCACCGGAAGCCGAGGGGAAAGACAAGAAGGACAAGAACGCCCCACTTGAAGTGATGATCTTCCCGTCCGACCGCGATGCCAAGAACATGATCAAGGCGGTCAACGATTACCTCGAAGAGTTCAAGAACAAAAAAGAGAAGGCCCCCTGGGACAAGATCTGCTTCGCCGCTCAGCAGGTGCTCGACGCGAAGAGCGACTCTTTCTACGAGGCCAAGAGCGACGACGGCAAGATTCAGCGTATCAGCGCGAAGGCCGAGGCCAACCGGCTGATCGGCCGTTTCCCCGACCAGGGCAAGCAGTTCTACCAGCTCACCTTCGGCGGCACGGCCGACGGCCTGATGAACGACGCGGTCGGCAAGAACTACGACCGCACGATGCTCGCCGAGGTGTCGCAGCGGTACTTCCACACGAAGGCCGGGGCACAGGCCACGCTGCTGCTCGCCGGGCTGCACCTCGACCGCGGTAACTATGTCGAGGCGGCCTACTCGTTCGAGCGGTTGCTCGTCCGCAAGGACGCCGATGACCTGTTCACGCCGCTCATCACGTTCAAGGCCGTCGTCGCCCTTCAGCGGGCCGGGCAGTCGCCGGACACGGTCAAGAAGTTGATGGGGCAACTCGAAAAGAAGTTCCCACGCGACGGCCTGAAGATCGGCCTGAAGAGTTACACCTTCGACGACCTGAAGGACGAACTCGCGAAGAACCCGGAGACGCTGTTCGGCAAGGTCGGCGACGCTTACGTGACGATGCGGCTCGGGAACCCGTCGCACACGGCGATCGGCGACGGCGGCGCGCCGTTCCTCGACCCGGCCTACAGTCGGAGTCTCACCACCCGGACTGAGGAGTACGCCGACGGCATCAACTGGATCAACCAGAACCTCGCGGACGTGGTCAAGAGTATCAAGCCGGCGAAGGACGAGGTCGCGATCCCCGGCTTCTTCCCGGTGTCGGCGCAGAACTTGATGTTCGTGCGGACCTACGACGGCATCTTCGCCTACGTCACGAAGGACGGGTTCTCAGCCCACGGCCGCCCGGCGAAGGCCGGCGACCTGTACTGGTACGCCGACGCGAAGGGGTCGCTCGCCTCGATCATGAGCCTGGACAACAACGCCGACTCGAAGACGCGGTTCCAGACCTACCGCGACCAGTTCAAGCTGAAGACGATCCTCTTCGACAACCCGCTGATCGGGTCGATGACCCACGACGGGCAGAACCTGTACGCCGTGGACGACAACGCCCTGCCGCCGCCGCCGAACGTCTACGACCCGAACATGGGCGGGTTCGTGCAGCCCGGCATGCAGACCAGCATGGGCGTGGACAAGCAGTTCGCCGAGGGGAACCGCCTCGTCGCCCTGAACATGCTGACCGGCAACCTGATCTGGCAGATCGGCAACGCCACGTCGGTGCCGGCCTTGACGGAAGAGGAAGAGGACAAGACCGACAACCCGCTCGTGCTAATGGCCAACAGCTTCTTCGTCGGGCCGCCGCTGCCGGTCAACGGCAAGTTGTACGTGCTCTTCGAGAAGAACGGCCGGATGCGGCTGGCGTGCCTCGACCCGCTCAAGGTGAAGCACTACCCGCTGCCGAACGACGCGCGGCTGAGCAACAAAGCCCCGGAACTCGTCTGGACGCAGCGGCTCGGCGAGCCGAACACGAAGTTGCCGCTCGACAGCCTCCGCCGCTTCCAGTGCTCGTACCTGACCTACTCCGAAGGCGTGATGATCTGCCCGACGAACGCCGGGGCGGTCGTCGCCGTGGACGTGATGTCGCGGAGCCTCCTGTGGGCACGATCGTACCGCAGCCTGAAGCAGCCGACGCAGGAAGAGATGACCAACGGCCGCATTCGCCGCGGCGGCCTCGTGCCGAACGGCGCGGGCGTCGGCGGCGGGCAGACGACCCTGTCGCCGGACCGCTACCGGGCCGCCGCCCCGATCATCTCCAACGGCCGCGTGATCTTCTCGGCGTTCGATTCCGAAAGCATCGACTGCCTCGACCTGCGGACGGGCGACTTGCTCTGGAGTCAGCCGCGGCAGGGCGGCGACCTGTACGTCGGCGGCGTGGTCGCGGACAAGGTCGTGGTCGTCGGCAACCGCTCGGTGCGCGCGCTCAACGTCGTCGGCAAGGCCCGCGAGAAGGCCGGCCCGCTCGGCAAGGAAGACGTGGTCACGGCGTGGCGCGACCTGACCATCGGCACCCCGGCCGGCCACGGCGTGGTGAGCAAGGGCAACACGTACTACGTCCCGCTGGCCAACAGCCCCGACGGCAACCGGCCGGAAATCTGGGCCATCGACGTGGCCAACGGCCGCGCCGCCGCGAAGGCCGTCTACCGCAAGAAGGCCGAGGCCGACGGCCCGCCGGTGCTGCTCGGCAACCTGATCTTCCACGAGGGGCAACTCGTCTCGCAGTCGCCGCTGGACGTGTCGGTCTTCCCGCTGACCGGCCTGAAGAAAGAGGAGATGGACAAGCTCCTGAAGGCCAACCCGCACGACCCGGTCGGCCTCGTCGCCCGCGGCGAGATCAACATGGACAACGGCAACATTGCCGCCGCCATCGCCGACTTCAAGGAGGCCGCCAAGAACAACCCGCCGGCCGACGCCACCCGCCGGCTGCGGGACAAGCTCTACGCCGCGTACACCGAACTGCTCCGCAAGGACTTCCCAGCCGGCGAGTCGTTCCTCGGCGAGTACAAGGACCTGTGCAGCGTCACGGTGGACGCCGAAGATCCGAAGGAGAAGCAACAGCAGATCGACGACGGCTTCCGCCGCAAGACGGTCTACCTGAAGCTGATGGCCGGCGGCCGCCGCACCCAGGGCCGGCTCGCCGAGGCGTTCGACTTCTACCGCGAGTTCGCCGCCCTCGGCGACAACAAGCAACTCGTGTCCATCGACGACGAGGCTTACGGCCAGACGCGGCCGGACGTCTGGGCACGGGGCCAGATCGCGGCGATGGTGGCGGAGGCCAAAGACCCGGCCGCCCGCAAGCCGCTCGAAGACCGCGTGGCGAAGGAGTGGCAGGCCGTTCAGAAAGGCGGTGACCTGCCCGCCCTCACGACGTTCGTACAAACCTTCGGCGACTACTTCGACACCGGCCGCGAAGCCCAACTGCTGCTCGCCGAAAAGCAACTCGCGACCGGCAACGAGGAGGACGCCCGGCAGGCGCAATCGCTGCTGCTGAAGGTGCGGGCGACCGCCCCCGAGAAGCCGCTGGCCGCCCGGTCCGTCGAGGCGCTCGCCCGCCTCATGACCCGCCGCGGCATGATGGACGACGCCGTGGCCCTGTACGCGAAGCTCGGCGAGGAGTACGCCGACGTGCCCGTCCGCGGCGGCAAGACCGGCGCGGACTTCCTCAACGACCTGCTGACCGACAAGCGACTGCTGCCGTACCTGGAGCCGACCCGCGTGCCGACGCCGGAGCGAGTAAAGGTGAAGCAGAACCCGGGCAGCCCCGGTGCCATCGTCACGAGCGTTACCGTGGAGCCGGACGGCGCGGATGACAACCCGTTCTACCAGCGGCACCGCCTGATGCTCGTGCCGACCAACACCGGCGACGGCTCGTGGGATCTCCGCATCGTTGACCGCACGACCGGCCAGGACAAGGCGAAGCTGCCCCGCCTAAAGATGTACGCCCCGAACAACGCCCCGCACCACCGCGTCGCCGAGGCGCACGGCCAACTCCTGCTCGTCCACACCGGGCTCACGGTCCACTGCTTCGACGTGGCCGAGGGGAAGGAACTCTGGCAGTTCGACCCGCTCGGCGGCACGAAGCTCGACCAGAACCGCTACTACGACGGCACCGTCCCGAACGAGTTGGACGTGGCGATCCCGCTCGGCCAGGACGGCACGAAGGTCGGCATCGGCCGCGCGACCGTGCTGGAGGCGAACGTCGCCTGCGTCTTGCACAAGGACGGGCTGACCGGCCTCGACCCGATCACCGGCGCGAAGCTCTGGACGCGGACCAACGTCAGCCCGCTGTCGGTGATCTTCGGCGACGCCCACCACGTCTTCGTGGTGGAGAAGTCGGCCGACAACCGGCCCACCCGTTCCCGTGTCTTCCGCACTACCGACGGCAAGCCGGTCGACGGCACGCCCGACTTCAGTTCGCTGGTGGGCGGCGACGGCTTCCTCCGCTTCGTCGGCCGCAACCTGCTAGTGACCGATGTCAAAGAGAAGAAGCGGGCGCTACGCCTCTACGACCCGTTGACCGGCCAGGACGTGTGGAAAAAGGAGTACCCGGCCGAGTCGACGGTCCTCCAGTCGCTCGCCCCGGAGTTCACGGCCACCATCAAGCCGGACGGCGAGTTCGAGGTGCTGACGGTGAAGGCCGGTAAATCGGTGTTCACCAGCAAGATCGACGCGGCCAACGTGGCGACCCACGCCCGCGACCTCCAGAAGCCGGTCCTGCTGAGCGACGGCGAGCGGTTCTACCTGGTGCTGAACCGCGGGGCGAACGCAAACCCGAACCAGAACCGCAACTACGGGATGTACCTGCGGTTCACCCACGTTCAGGGGGCGATCTACTGTTTCGACCGCGCCAGTAGCCGACGGCTCTGGTATTCCGACACGCTGTTCCAGAACCAACAGTTGCTCGTGGACCGCTTCGCCGAAATGCCGGCCCTGGTGGCGGGCACGTCGCAACCGTCCGACGACGGCACCGGGCAGTACGTCTACCGCGTGACCATCGTGGACAAAATGAACGGCCGCCTGCGGTACCTCCAGAACCTCAACCAGAACGGCTACTTCTACTCGATGGCCATCGACCCGAAGACGGCGACGGCGAAGCTCGTCCGCGGCGACATGTACTGGGAAATCAGCCCCGACACCGACCCGGTGGAGAAGGGCAAGGGGACGGACGGCAAGGTCGGGGTGGCCCGGCCGACGAATCCGGTGGCCGCACCGGCGGTCGCACCAGCAGTCGCCGCTCCCGCGCAACTGGTCGTTCCGTTGCCAGCACCGATCAAAAATTGACGTGAGGAATTGTAACGTGGGTCGTCTTGGTAGGTTGGACGGCCCACGGACCGCGGAGGATTCCCATGCGACGGCGAGCATTCCTGTC
Source organism: Limnoglobus roseus (assembly GCF_008254045.1). Classification (GTDB taxonomy): domain Bacteria; phylum Planctomycetota; class Planctomycetia; order Gemmatales; family Gemmataceae; genus Limnoglobus; species Limnoglobus roseus. Next base: position 1,088,805 of record NZ_CP042425.1, read on the forward strand.
GAACCTGGCTGCCCTGCCGATCGGTCTGGGGTTGGCAACTCGGCTGGCGGCCGAGGACGAGCCGGCCAAGAAGAAGGTTGACGCCGAGCCGATGGTCGAGAAGGGGCTGGAATGGCTCAAGCGGAACCAGCAGGCCGACGGCCGCTGGGAGGCGCAGGGGTCCGCGTACCCCGGCGCGATGTCCGGCCTCGCCGCGATGGCCCTACTGATGGAAGGCAGCACGCTCCGCGAGGGCAAGTACAGCGACAACCTCGTGAAGGCGGTGAAGTGGTTCACCGACCGCGCCCAGCCGAACGGCCTGCTCGGCAACCCGTCGAACGCGACCGAGCGAGACCGCTACACCTACGGCCACGGCTACGGCCTGCTGTTCCTGGCCAGTATCTACGGCGAGGAGGACGACGAGGACCGCCGCAAGAAGCTGGAACAGGTCATCAAGCGGGCCGTCGATTTCTCGTGCAAGGCCCAGACGGACAAGGGCGGGTGGGGGTACGTGAGCGCCCTCGAAGGCGGCAACTTCGACGAAGGCTCGACGACGATCACCCAATTGCAAGCCCTGCGGGCGGCCCGGAACGCGGGCATCCCGGTGCCGAAGAAGACGATCGACAACTCGGTCGAGTACCTGCGGAAGTGTACGACCCCGCGGGGCGGGATCATCTACAACCTGTCGTCCGGCGGCATCGCGGCCGCCGGGCAGGAGCGACCGCCGCTGACCGCCGCCGCCGTCGCGTGCGCGTTCAGCACCGGCCAGTACAACGACGAGTACGCGAAGAAGTGGATCCTGTACTGCAAGGAGCACATCCCCATCGCGTCCGGCCGTCTCGCCCACGACGAGTACCAGAGCTACTACTTGGCCCAGGCGATCTACGTCCTCGGTGAAGACCGCTACGGCGAGATGTTCCCGAAGTCCGACCCGAAGGACCGCTGGCAGTGGAGCAAGTACCGCGACGTGATGTACGAGTACCTCAAGACGCAACAGGCCGCCGACGGCAGTTGGTCCGGCGGGTACGTCGGCCCGGTTTTCTCGACGGCCGTCAACCTGTGCATCCTGCAACTGGAAAAGGGCGTGCTGCCGATCTACCACCGTTGAGCAGGGGTCAGGAGTCAGGGGTCAGGAATCAGGGGACAGAGCCCCCGATTGCCGCCTTGCATCCTGTTCTCTGACTCCTGTTCCCTGACTCCTGACCCCTGGAACCCACATGCCGACCGACGCGACCGACACGACGACGATGGACTCCGCCGACCTCGCGGCCATCAAGCAACTTCAGACGGCCTACGGCGACCTCAAGAAGCAACTCGGCCGCGTGATCGTCGGCCAGAACGAGGTCATCGAGCAACTGCTCATCACGCTCTTCACCCGCGGCCACTGCATGTTGGAAGGGGTGCCGGGGCTGGCGAAGACGCTGCTCATCTCGTCGCTGGCCAAGTGCCTGTCGCTCGACTTCAGCCGCATCCAGTTCACCCCGGACCTGATGCCGGCCGACATCACCGGCACCGACTTCATCGAGAAGAATCCGCTCACCGGCGGCGTCGAACTCAAGTTCCGGCCCGGCCCGCTGTTCGCCCACATCGTGCTGGCCGACGAAATTAACCGGACCCCGCCGCGAACGCAGGCCGCCCTGCTCGAAGCGATGCAAGAGCGGCAGGTGTCAGTCGGCCGCGTGCGGCACAAGCTCGCCAACCCGTTCTTCGTGCTGGCCACGCAAAACCCGGTCGAGCAGGAAGGGACGTACCCGCTGCCGGAAGCTCAACTCGACCGCTTCATGTTCAAGATTTTCGTCGGCTATCCGACGGCGGCGGAAGAGTTCGAGATCGCCCGCCGGACGACCTCGACGCAGGTAGACGAGATCGCCCCGGTGCTGACCGGCGAGCAGATTTTGGACCTGCAATACCTCGTCCGCAAGGTGCCGGTGTCCGACCACATCATCCGCTACTGCCTAGCCCTCGTCCGGCAGACGCGGGTCAGCGAAGGGGCGGCCCCGAAGTTCGTCAAGGATTGGCTCTCGTGGGGGGCCGGCCCGCGGGCGGTTCAGAACCTCATCCTGGCGTCGAAGGCTCGCGCCCTGCTCTACGGCCGCCCGCACGTGTCCACGGAAGACATCGCGAAGCTCGCCGCCCCGGTGCTGCGGCACCGCGTGCTGCTGAACTTCACGGCCGCGTCCGAAGGCGTGACGACCGACGACGTGGTGAAGAAGTTGCTGGAGAACACGCCGAGCAAGGAAGGCGATCTGGAGAAGGACGAGCGGTTCAAGAAGATGTTCACCGCGGTGTAATGACGGTCAAGCCCTGGCACGGCCGTGCCAGGGCTTTCGCCCGATAAACCTTCACCCCGGACTTTCATGGCCGCCGACAGTGACGACCCGAAGCGATTCTTCGACCCGCGGGTGATCGCCCGCATCTCGACGCTCGATCTGCGGGCGAAGTACGCCGTGTCCGGGTTCATCTCCGGGCACCACAAGAGCCCGTTCTTCGGGCAGTCGACGACGTTCGTCCAGCACCGCGAGTACATGCCCGGCGACGACATCCGACACGTCGACTGGAAGGTCTGGTCCCGCACCGACCGCTTCATGCTGAAGCAGTTCGAGGCGGAAACGAACCTCCGGTGTACCCTCGTCGTGGACACGTCGGAATCCATGATCTACGGCCGCGGGCCGATGAACAAGTACGAGTACGCCTGCACCGCGGCCGCGTGCCTGGCGTACATGACGGTCAAGCAACAAGACGCGGTCGGCCTCGTCAGCTACGGGTGGGACGTGAACCAGGCCCTCCCGGCCCGGAGTTCGCAGAACCACATCGACGCCGTCGCGAAGACGCTGAACTTGAGCAAGCCGAAGGAGAAGACCGACATTCTCAAGGCGATCCGCAAGATCGCCGAGCAGACGCCATCGCGGGGGCTGATCGTCCTGTTCTCGGACCTGCTGACCGACCGCGAGCCGCTGTTCAAGGGGCTGGAAATGCTCCGGCACCGGCGGCACGACGTGATGGTCTTCCACGTCCTCGACGACGACGAGCTGACGTTCCCGTTCGGCGGCATGACGCGGTTCGAGGGGATGGAGGACCTGCCGAACCTGATGTGCGACCCGAAGGCCCTCCGCGACGGCTACCTGGAAGTGCTGGAAGAGTACCTGCAGGAAGTCCGCCGCGGCTGTTCGCGTATGGGCGTGGACTACGCCCTCGTGCGGACGAGCGACTACCTGGACGCGATCCTCTCCCGCTTCCTGTACCAGCGGATGTCCAGCAAGGGCAGCCCCGCGCGGCGGTGACGCCGGCTTTTTCTTTGGAACCCAGAGCGGAAGCGACGGGGTGTAGAGACAGTCTCACCACCCCGTCGCTTCCGCTCTGGGTTCCAAAAAACGAAAACGAACACCCGACAAGAGACGACAACCCGATGTTCGAATCGTTCCTGAACCCGTGGTCGTTCTTCGCCGGCGTGGCGCTCGTCAGCGTGCCGATCATCATCCACTTGATCAACCGCATGCGGTTCAAGCGGGTGCGGTGGGCCGCGATGGAGTTCATCATCAAGGCGCAGAAGAAGATGAAGCGGAAGCTCATCTTCCAGCAGTTGCTCCTGCTGTTCCTGCGGTGCCTGATGGTGTTCCTGATCGGCCTCCTCGTCGGCCGGTTCGTCGGGTTCAACCCGCTCGACGGCCGCGAAACGCGCACCACGTCGCACGTCGTCATCTTCGACGACTCGCCGAGCATGGGCGACTTCTTCCGCGGCGACGACGGCCAGCTGACCGACGCCTTCGGCGAGGCGAAGAAAGTCCTCGTCGACCAGATCGCTCCGGCCGCGGCCCAGGCGGCGACGGCCCAGACGCTCGAAGTGATGATGCTCTCGACGCCGCAGGCGGTGAAGAGTTTCGAGCGGGTGAACAACACGTCGATCGAGGAGATGAAAACGCACCTCAACGGGTTCGCCCCGTCGCCGGTCCGCGGGTCACTCGTGGAGGCGCTGAAGCTCGCGAAGAAGTCGCTCGATACGCAAGCCGGCAACGGCGAGGTGTCGCAGGTCATCCACGTCCTCAGCGACTTCCGCGCCACCGACTGGGAGGCGGACGGCGAGAAGATCAAGACGGCCGTCACCGACCTGACGACCGCGAAAGTGAAAGTCCACCTGGTGGACGTGGCCCACCCGTTCCGCAAGGATGAGAAGCAAGCTCCGCTCCACCACGACAACATCAGCATCGTCGAACTCAAGCCCGCGAAACTCGTGACGGCCCGGTACGAGGCCCTGGAGTTCACCCTGCGGGTGCGGAACAACGGCCCGACGGAACTGAAGGACGTGCGGTTCCCGATCGCGGTCAACGGCGACGACGGCAAGGGGCAGTCGGTGCAAATCCCCACGCTGCCGGGGAACGACGAGCGGTCGATCAAGTTCCTGCTCACTTTCGACCGCGTCGGCACCGCCGACAAGCCGCTCGACCGCTTCAGCCTCGTGACGGCCCGCCTGGAGTCGCCGGAACCGGGCGGCCTCGTCATCGACAACGTCCGACACGCGGTGGTCGAAGTCCGCGACCGCCTGCCGATGCTCGTCATCGACGGCCGCCCCGCCGACCGCGAGAAGAAAGAAGGCGACGGCTTCTACCTGCAACGCCTGTTCACCGACGCCATCGGCGGCTTCAAGTGGGTGCCCGGCTCGCTGAAAGACCTGGAAGGCGACCTGCGGCCGTACACGTGTGTGCTGATGCTGAACGTGCCCGCCGTGCCGGAAGCGGCGGCGAAGAACCTGGAGTCCTACGTCCGCGACGGCGGCGGCCTCGGCTTCTTCCTCGGCCCGGACGTGAAGCCGGGCGACTACAACAAGACCCTCTACGCCGACGGCAACGGCGTCTTCCCGGTGCCGCTGCCGGAGCAGCCGAGCGCGGTGGTGCCGGAGGAAGTGAAGCTCGTCCGCCGGTTCTCGCCGACGAAGAAGATTCTGCTCCGCGACCCGGCGGTGAAGGGCCACCCGGCCGTGGCGGCCATCTACAACGACGACCGCGGCCAACCGCTCAAGAACGACGAACTCGAACGGTTCTTCCGGTTCGTGTACATCGACCGCTACTGGCCGGTGAAGCGGATCGGCAAGTGGCGGGAAGACCGCAGCGTGTCGGAACTGTTCTGCATGCCGAACGAGTCGCCGATGGGCGAGTACGACAAGCCGACGATCGACTTCCTGAACAAGCTGCCGCTCGACGAGCCGAAGTACGCGAAGTACAAGCCGCAGCTCGACGACCTGAAGGTGAAGATTCGGGCGAAAGCACTCTCCTCCGACCCGCTGTACGAGTTGGCGATGCTGTTCGACCAATTGCTCGCCGACCAGCGGGCGGAAGGCGGCCCGGCCGAGGCACAACTCCGCGAGTTCTGGGCACAGCCCGAAGTGGCCGACCTGAAGGCCGAGGCCGGGCGGTTGCGCGACCTCGTGAAGTTCGGCGACCCTCTCTACTTCGCGAAAGCGTTCGGCAAGGGCCGGGTGACGGTCATCACCACGACGGCCGGCGAGACGTGGACCGACTGGGCGAGTGCCCCACCGGGGAACACGTCGTTCCCGCCGATCATGACCGAACTGGAACGCTACCTGTCCGGTGGCACCGCGGAGGCGAACCGCCTCGTCGGGGAACCGCTCAGCCTGAAGTTCGACGAGACGCGGTACAAGCCGGTGGTGGCCCGGTGGTTCCTCGGCTTCGACCCACTGAAGGACGGCGTCCAACGGGCGGCGGCGGCGCTCGCCCCGGCCGACCTGAAGGAACAGACGATGTCCGCGACCGGCGGGCAACTGGACTTCCAATTCGCCGATGCGACGAAGCCGGGCGGATACCTGTTCACGTTCACGCAACTGAAGTCGCAGTCGGCCGGGTCCGACGCGGCCGAGGTACCCGAGTACGTGGGGGCGGCCTTCAACGTGGACGCGGCGACGGAAGGCGACCTCCGCCGTTCGAAGCGGGACGAGATCCTCAAGAGTGCCCCCGGCGCGGAGTTGCACTCGGTCGGTGACGCCGACTGGACCGACGTGCTGAAGAACAAGAAGTCCGACTGGAGCGAGGGCGGCTGGCTGTTCCTGGTGCTTCTGCTCGTGCTGATCGTCGAACACGCCTTGGCGGTGAAGCTGAGTTACAACTCGTCGTCACACGCCGACCACTCGGCCCCGACAGTGGCGGCGATGTTCAACCGCACGGCCGTCCCGACGGCGAAGGACGAGACGCCGACGGCAGCGTGATGAATCTCCTCCCTCTCCCCCGGCTTTGAGGGGGAGAGGGTTGGGGTGAGGGGGAAGGCCTTCATCTGATTTGAGACGGCACTATTGGGCAAGGGTGGTCCGCCCCCCCTCACCCTGCCCTCTCCCCCTCAAAGCCGGGGGAGAGGGTGCTGAGAGTGGCTGACGAGTTCGGCCCGAGCGACTAACGACTTGAGACCCCCTGATGAATGACACCGGCGTAGTGCGTGACACCGAAACCGTCTTCCGGCGGCTGAGCGACCCGTTCCCGATGGTCAGCCCGGAGGCGACCGCGACGGCGTGGTGGGTGCTCACCATCGGCGTCCTCATCGTCGGCGCGCTGTTCGTCATCTGGATGTACGCCCGCGACTCGCGGACGTGCCATTGGTACGTTGCCGTGCCGCTCGCGGTCCTGCGGATGCTCGTTTACGTCCTGCTCGCGATCGCGTTCCTGCTGCCGGCCAAGCAGACGTGGGAGACGACGGAGAAGACGTCGCGCGTGCTGATCCTGCTCGACGTGTCGCCGAGCATGACGCAGATCGCCGACGACCGGGCGAGTGCTGGCGCGCCGAAGCCGGCCACGCGGGTGCAGAAAGTCCTCGACTTCCTCACCGACGACCGCGTCGCGTTCCTGCAAAAGATCATCGACAAGAACCCCGTCTTCGTCTACCGCTTCGGCGGCCGCCTCGACGACGAGACGCGCACCGTCAACCCCGAGACGCCGGTCTGGACGAAGGCCGAGTGGGAGTCGTGGGCGAACTACGACTTCAAGCCGTGGGTGCTGCGGGGGCTATCGAAGGAAGCCCGCGACGCGGTCGAGAAGATGCCGGCGTGGAAGGCCGAGACGCCGGGCAACGCGGAGTGGGCGATCGCGTGGTCGAAGTTGCCGGAAGGCGAAGTCGTGCCGGGGTCGCTGACGGAAGACGAGAAGAAGGCCCTACTCGACAACCGCACGAAGCTCGACAAGCGGACCGACGTGGCCCGGTCGATCGTGCTGGGCACCAACGTGCCGGACTCGATCACGGCGGCCATCAACCGCGAGGCGGCGAACATGGTGCAGGGCGTCATCGTCTTCACCGACGGCCGTAGCAACCTCGGCAGTGCGGCCGCTTACAACGAACTCAAGGAGCGGGCCGCCCGCGAGAAGATTCCCGTCTTCACCGTGGCCGTCGGCGAGCCACGCGAGAACATCGCCATCACCATCACCGACCTCCAAGCCCCCGACCGCGCGCCGCCGGACGAGCCGTTCAAGGTGGCCGTCGAAGTGGACGGCGTCGGGCTCGAACGGCAGGAAGTCGAAGTGAAACTCGGCCTCTTCCTGCCGGGCAAAGACCCGAAGAGCGCCGCGACCGATCACGAACTGACGGCGAAGCTCACCTTCCAACCGGGCGATCCGCCGCACGGGCAGGTCGAGTTCGTCATCGACGCCGACCAACTGCCGGAGTCGATGACCGAGGAAGCGAAGAAGGACGACGCGAAGCGGGCCGGCAAGCGGAAGCAACTCAAGCAAGGAGCGTGGTCGATGGTCGCCCGCGTGGCGACCGACAAGCGGGAGATTTACGACAAGCCGGAACACGTCTCGTCGCCGCGGGTGGTGCAGGTGCTCGAATCGCCGATGCGGATTCTCCTGTGGGCGAGCGGGCCGACCCGCGAGTACCAGACGCTCCGCACACTGCTGATGCGAGAAGTGAACGAGAAGCGGGCCGAGTTGAGCATCTTCCTGCAAAACGAGGGCGGCCACGAGGGGAACATCACCCAGGACGTGACGCCGGACCGGCTGCTCATCAAGTTCCCGACGCGGTACGAGACGACGCCGAAGCCGACCGACAAGTCCGAGGACAAGTACCTCAACTTGCACGAGTACGACCTCATCCTGGCCTTCGACCCGGACTGGTCGGAACTCTCGGCCGAGCAGATCGAGAACCTGCGAACGTGGGTCGTCGAGGGCGGCGGCGGGTTCGTCTACGTCGGCGGGCCGATCCACACGTACCAACTCGCGCGGGCTGACGAGAGCGGTCGGTTGAAGCCGCTGCTCGAAATGATGTGCGCGTTGCCGGACGACATCATTTTGCTGAAGACGCGGCCGATCCCCCGCACCCCGCGGCGGCTGAAGCTCACGCCGAACGCCGAGTTCGACGTGCTGAAACTCGACGACGCGACCGACGACCCGGTGGCGGGGTGGGAAAAGTTCTTCAGCGGCAAGGACAAGTTCGTCAGCACCGCGAACCAGCGGGACCTGCTGAACCCGAAGAACGGCTTCTATTCGTACTTCCCGCTGAAGATGACGAAGCCCGGGGCGGCCGTGCTGATGGAGTTCCTCGACGTGAACGAGCGCGGCGAGGGCGAGCCGAAACCGTACTTCGTCATCAACCAGCCCGGCCGCGGCCGCACGGCGTTCCTCGGCTCGGGCGAGATGTGGCGAACGCGGATGGTAGACCCGACGTTCTTCGAGCGGTTCTGGATTCGCCTCGGCCGGAACATCTCGGCGGCCCGGCGGAACGTGCAGTCGTTCCGCGGGCAGGTACTCGTGAACAAGGAGTACTCGTCCGGTTCGATGGTCCGCGTGCAAACACGGCTGCTCGCCCCGAACGGCAAGCCGTACCCGCCGGACGCGATCAGCCCGAAGTTCATCGTCGAAGCCTACGACCCGGACGGCACGAAGCGGGCGAAGCCGATCGGCCCGATTCAAATGGCCGCGAAGAAGGGGGCGGCCGGGTTCGACGGCTACTACCAGGCGCAGGTCCTCGCCGACGCGAAGCAGTTCCCGCCCGGCGAGTTCCGGTACAAGGTCGTGGTGGACGTGCCGGACAGCCCCGGCGACACGATCAGCGGCGAGTTCATGGTCCGCCGCTCCGACCCGGAGTTGGACAACGCCCGGCCGGACTTCACGGCCCTGGTGAACGCGGCGAGTTCGCTGAAGGACGTGGAACCCAAGATCACGGAGCCCGGCGTGCTGGAGCGGCTCAAGGGCAGTGCGACCGACACAGGCAAGGTGAAGCTCGCGTTCAAACTGGCTGAGAAGGACAAGCTCGAACTGATCCCGGCGTGCCTGAAGTCGGACCGCAAAGAGTTCCGCAACCGCGGGGCGGTCGAAGACCTATGGGACAAGGGCGCGACGTTGCCGAGTTGGGCGACCGGCGGCCGGGTGGTGACGATCAGCTACCTCCTGATGGCCGCGATCGGCCTGCTGACGATCGAGTGGAGCGTGCGGAAGCTGGCACGGCTGGCGTAATTCTGGTCCCCTCTTCCCCGGCTTTGAGGGGGAGAGGGTTAGGGTGAGGGGCGGGCTTTCCTCCCTCAAAAACTTGTGTCGGGCGTGAGGGACGCTTTCCCCCTCACCCCGGCCCTCTCCCCTCAAAGCCGGGAGAGAGGGAGAAATGCGGTGGGCCGCGAAGACCCGGCACCACCCTACGAAATACACTGCTGGACAACCCATGCCTGTTGACACCCTCGACGCCCCGAAGCTCGACGCGAAGATCGCGAACCCGCTCGATCAGATTCGCGGCACGATCCGGCAGTACATGCTCGCCGACGCCGCGGTCACGCTCGCCATCGTCGTCGTGCTGTGGTTTTGGATCGGCCTCGCCCTCGACTTCGGGCTGTTCAAGGTCGCCGGGTTCGACTGGGTCGTCGACGCGCCGCGGGGCTTCCGGTTGCTCGCCCAAGTGGCCCTCGTCTTCGGCCCGCTCGCCGTCCTCGTCATCCGACGGGAGGTCGTCAAGCAAGTCCTCGGCCGCGTGTCGCAGCCGTGGGTGCGGCGGCACCTGCTCGAACTGCCGCTCCTGTTCCACGTCCTCCTCGCGGCCGTGTTCGCGCCGATCTTCCTCGTCATCCTCCTCGTCCGCTACACCTTTTGGCTGCGGACGACGGAAGAGAACCGCGAACTCGCCCTCGTGCTAGAGAAGCGGTTCCCCGACGTGCTCGGCGACCGGCTCATCACGGCCGTCGAACTCGCCGACGTGGAGAAGCAGCACGCCTTCGGCTACTCCGCGGACATGATCCGGCAGACCATCGAAGAGGCCCGCGAGCGTGTCGGGCAAGTGCCGGTAGCGTCGGTGTTCAACTGGGACCGCATCCGGCGGAAGTGCATTGTCCTCGGCGTCGTCGCCCTCGGCGCGCTCGGGCTGGCCTACGCTGCCTACGCCGCGTTCGGCGGCGGCCCGGCGAGCAAGTTCACCGGCGAGTTCGGCGACGTGGCGTCGATCTGGTTCGAGCGGAACGTGACCTTCCGCAACACGCCGTGGCCGCGGAAGGCGCACATCGAACTCGTCGGCTTCCCCGATCAGGAACTCCGCATCGGGAAGGACGCGGCCTCGCCGAAGGTCAAGTCGCGGGCGTTCAAGTGGGTTGTCGCCGACCGCACGCGACTGCACGGCTGGCGGCCGTTGATGTGGTCCGACTTCGGCGACAAGCTGCCGGGGTTAGCGGCTTACGCCTCGGCGGTCGTGGCCGGCGGCGAGGGGAAGCATCTGCCGACCGACGCCCGCGGGTGGGACGTGGACCGCATCGAGGCCGAGGGGGCCGACTGCGCCGGCGTGCCGGAACTGATGGGCAAGCTCGCCGCGCTCGCGTCCGACTCGCGGATGACGCGCACGGTCCGCCGGCTGGACATCCCCGACGCGATGACGCTCTCCTACGGCGGGGCGAAGACCCGCGGCCGGATCAACCTCAACCGCGAGGCCGGCAACATCTTCTCGGGCGAAGTGTCCGGGCTGAAGGAGTCGATCCGCTTCACCGTGAAGGGGGCCGACTTCACCACCACCGCCCGCGCGATCACGCTCGTGCCGCCGCCGATGTTCGCGAAGCTGACCCGCACCGAGTACCAACCCGCTTACCTGTACCACGCCCCGCCGGTCCGCGAGGGGGGCAAACAAGACTTCGCCGAACTGAAGGGGCTGCGCCAGGTGCTCGGCGAGAAAGACCTGTCGCTGACCGGCGACCGGTCGTCGTTCTCGATCATCCAGGGCACGGAGTTCGTCCTCCGCGGGGTCGCCGACAAGCCGCTGAAGCACGCGATCGTCACGCCGAAGATCGGCAAGCTGCCGGGCCAGAAGACCGGCGACACGCAGCCGATCACCGTGCCGACCGACAACGACGAGCGGACGCAGTTCAGCCTCGCCTTCCGCGGGGCCGACCGGCCGACGGCGAACATGGAGTTCGACCTGACGCTCGTGGACGAAGACGACGTGGCCACGACGCGGGCGGTGCTGGTGCAGGTAGCCGAAGACCAAGTGCCGCAGGTGGAACTTGTCGTGGACGTGCTGCGGAAGCAGGGGAATTCGTTCCTCGTGACCCCGATCGCCCGCGTGCCGTTCCTGACCGAGAGTAAGGTGAAGGACGACGCCGGGCTGAGCAAGGTTGTGTTCGCCTACACCTACCAACAGGTGGACGCGGCCGTGACGGTCGAGGCGAAGTTGCCGCTGGTGGCCGGGGTGTTCGCCGGTGCGCCGCTGATGCCGACGATCGCCGCCCCGATCCGCACGGTGATCGCCGCCCAGTACGTGCAAGACGCCTCCGACGCGAACGTCGGCAAGACCACGGCCGGCGAGTTCCCGCTGCCGCGGTTCACCGAAGAGTTCGCGAAGCGGCGGTTCGACACGCTCGCCGTGCTGAACCAAAAACTCACCGTGCCGCAGCCGCCGGACGACCCGCAGACGGTGCGGGAACTCCGGTTCCAGAACCAGGACGAGGACGTCTTCAACCTGAAGGCCGCCATCCCGGCCTTGTTGGAGAAGGACGCCTCGAAGATTCAGGCCCGCTACCGGATCGAGATGAATCTGCTGGCCACCGACACCAACTACGAGACGGGGCCGAAGGTCGGGCAGAGCGTCGAGCCGATCCGCTTGCTCGTGATTTCCGAGGCGGAACTGCTGGTCGAGATCGCGAAGGACGAGGAAGTGCAGATCGCCCGCCTCGACGACGTGCTGAAGAAACTCCGCGAGGCCCAGACGAAACTCAGCCAGACGGCCGTGCGGCTGCGCGACCTCGCCCCGCCGCCGGACATCCTCGTGTCGGCCGGCGTGCGGGCACAGGACCTGGGGCAAGACATCAGCAAGGCCCGCGAACTGACGACGGCGATTCAGATGGAATACCGCCGGTTGGAGAAGGAGGCCCGGTTCAACGGCATCGACCAGACGCAGAAGCGGATCGAGAACGAAATCCTCCGCGACCTGAATCAGATTCTCGAAACCGCGTTCCCGCTGACCGAGGAGACGCACAAGAACTTCCTGACGGCCCTCCTGGAGAACCGCCGGCCGGAAGAGTCGCTGATCGGCAAGGACCAGTCGGACCTGCAATCGCTGATCTCGCAGGTGCAGGCCCTCCGCGACAAGCTCGGCGAGGCGATCAGCCTGAGCAAGATTCGCGGCGAGTTGGAACGTCTCGTGACGCAACAGCAGCAGAGCGGCAAGATTCTGGAGAACATCCAGAAGAACGTCCTGGAACGGCTGCGGATGCCGGTGATCGCCACGATCCCGACGGTGGAACTCGCGCAGGGCGAGAAAAAGACGGTCAAGAACCCGCTGAACTGGCTGGCGTTCGACGGCAACGTCTACAAGGTGAAGTTCGAAGCCCCGGCCGGCGGCGAGGTCAAGGTCCCGGCCGAAGTGACGGTCGCCGACGATAAGGACGTGGTGGAATACGAGTTGACCGCCGGAAATAAGTCTGGCGAATACACGATAAAGCTGGTACCGTCGGTCGGCAATCCGATCGAGGTGCGGGTCAAAGTCAAATAACCCCACCGGCCGTCGCTCTCCCGGCGGCCCCGGAATTTCCGAATTCCGCTGTTGGCGCGTAATATGTAACTCGTCCTCTCCTGTGGAACTGCTTCCCATCCGAACCGTGTGTTCGGGAGATCCGCCATGCTTTCGCGCGTTCAGTTCGCCCTGCAATCGCTCCTGGTGGCTACCGCCGCACTGCTGGCCACGACCGTTATCACGGCCCAAACTCCCCAACCGACTGACCCGAAGGCAACGCCCCCGGTTCCGGCCGACACGACGCCCGGTAGCACGAAAGAACTCCGCGGGCCGCAGGAGAAGAACGCCAAGATCTTCCAGGAACTCTCCCGCGGCCTACTGACGCTGGCCCAGCGGTTGGAGAAGAGCGACCGGCCCGAGGACAAGGAACGGGCGAAGACGATCTACGCCGCCATCGAGCACTCGCAGAAGGCCGGCATCGACACCCAGTACAAGACGCTCATCGCCGGCCTCAGCAAGGGGTCCGAGAACCCGCAGGACATCGGCGGCATCAAGGGCCAGAACGCGGAACTCATCAAGGCCCTTCAGGAGATGATCACCATCCTCCAGACCGACGACGAGTCGGAGCGGCTGAAGAAGGAGATCGCCACCCTCGAACAGTTCCTGAAGGCCGCCGAGGCGCTGAAGCGGAAGACCGAGAACCACCGGGCGATGGTCGAAGCCGGCAAGGGGGACGCCAGCAAACAGGCGAACACCCAGAAGGACTTGGCCGATCAGACGAAGGATCTGGCCGAGCGCATGGGCGGCAAGAAGCCCGGCGACGACAAGAAGGGCGGTGAAGCGACCGCGAAGGCCGACCCCAAGTCGACGCCGAAGGGCGAGCCGAAGCCGGGCGAATCGTCGGCCGAAGCCAAGGGCGACAGCAAGGATCCGAAGGCGAACGACAAGGACCCGATGGCCGGTGAGAAGGGTTCCGAGGCGAAGGAAGGCAAGCCGAGCGAGAACGCGGCCGAGAGCAAGAAGGGCGGCGAACCAAAGGAAGGCGAAGCCGGCGAGCCGAAGGGTGCGGGAGAACCGAAAGCCGGGGAACCGAAGGCGGGAGAACCCAAGACCGGGGAACCGAAAGCGGGTGAACCCAAAGCCGGCGAGCCGAAGGCCGGTGAGCCCAAAGCGGGTGAGCCGAAAGCCGGGGAACCGAAGCCGGCCGGCGAGAGCAAGGGCACGGGGCAGGGGAAGGGCGAGCCGAAGTCGTCGAAGGGTCAGCAGGCCAAGGGCGGCGAAGGGCGCGGCAAGGGCGGCGAACCAAAGCCCGGTGAGCAACAAGCCCAGGCGAAGCCGCCCGGCGATGGCGAGCCGAAGCCCGGCCAGCCGGGCGGGCAATCCCCGCCGCCCCCGCCGCCGCAGAACCAGACGCCCGGCCGGAAGCAGGTCGCCGAGGCGTACCCGAATCAGAAGCAGGCCGAGGAAGAACTCAAGAAGCCAGACCGCGTGGAAGCCGCGAAGCAACAGGACCAAGCGATCGAAAAGCTGGCGAAGGCCATCGAAGAACTGAAGAAGAAACTCAAGCAACTCCGCGAGGAGGAAATGCTGAAGACGTTGGCGGCCCTCGAAGCCCGTTGCAACCGGATGCTCTCGATGCAAATCGAAGTCTACGAGGGCACGAAGGTCGTACACAATGGCGTGGTCAAGAACAACAACCAGAAGACCACGGCCGACCACCAGAAGTCGCAGCAACTCGGGGACAAGGAAAGCGAGATCGTCGCGGAAGCGGAAAAGGCAATGAAGTTGCTGGAGTCGGAAGGCTCGGCCGTCGCCTTCGCCGGCGTGCTGGAAGAGGTGAAGGGCGACATGCAGGCCGTGCAAAAGCGACTGGCCGCGACCTGGGTGGACACCGACACGCAGGCGATCGAAGAAAACATCATCCAGATGCTCAAGGACATGATCGAATCGCTGAAGAAGGCCCAGCAGGAGATCAAGAAGTCGCAGGGCGAACCCCCGCCGCCCGGCGGCAAGCCCGGCCCGAAGCCGCTGATCGACCAGTTGGCCGAGTTGAAGTTGATCCGCGCCTTCCAGACGCAGGTGAACAGCCGCACGAAGATGTACGCCACCAAGTACACCGGCGAGCAAGCATCCGACCCGATCGTCCAGAACGAACTCCGCCAGCTTTCACAACGGCAGGCGAAACTTCAGGACATGATTCAAAAGATGGCCACCGGGGCCAACAAATAACGCCCTCTCGCTCTCCGGTTAAAAAGGAGAGAACGATGAGGAGTATAATTCTGGTTGTGGGACTGCCCGATAAAGGTTAGAGTTAGGAGTTGAAGACGGCCGATGATGGCCGATACTCATCCCTGGTTTCTTCTCTCCGACCCGTGTTCCTCGCCAATTCTGAGGAGGCTTGAACGTGGTCATCCGCAAGTGGGTCGCAACTGCCGCCCTGTCCGCCGTCACCGGTCTGGCCATCTCGGCCACCGAACCCGCTACGAGCATTCCCGCCGCCGGGACGCCCGCGGCGCCGATGATTTACACCTTCGGCACGCTCCGCACCGCCAAGGCCGATGAAGCCCGGGCGAAGTCGGCCGCGTACCTGACGGCGACCCACAAGCTCGATCAAGCCGCGTTCGACAAGATCTGGGCCAACGAAGGCCGATCCGTTCTGGACCGGACCATCGACAGCCTCGTTCTCGGCAGCCCGGACATCGCGGCCGCCCTGAAGACCGCCAAGAACCCGGACGCCGACCCGCCGCTGGACGCCCCTGCGTTCCTGAAGGACGCGAAGGCCGACCCGTTCTTCACGGCCAACGTCGCCACCGCCTACGCGAAGGCCCTGTCCAACAAGCGGGTTTACGAGGAAGCGCTCGACGCCCTCAAGGCCGTGCAACCGGAGTTGGTCGTGGACCCGGCCAGCTATTACTTCTACAAGGCCGTGTCCGAACACGCTCTGATCCAGAAGGACCAGGCCGTCGGTTCGATCACCCGCCTGCTCGACGACGTGGCAGACACGCCCGATCGCTACAAGATGGTCGCGACGCTGATGTTCTTCGACATGCAGAACTGGTCGCCGGACGCGAAAGACCTCGCGAACGTCGGCCGCCTGATGGACAACAGCGGCCGTCGGCTCGACCTGGCCCGCGGCGGCGAGAAGACGCAGGAGATTCAGAAGAAGATCCTCTTCCGCCTCGACGAGAAGATCAAGGAACTGGAGAATCAGAGCAAGGGTCAGTGCAACGGCGGCCAGTGCCCGAACGGCGGCGAGTGCGACAAGCCCGGCCCCGGCAACCTGAACCCGAACAACCCGGCCAACGACAGCCGCATCATGGGCGGCGGCGGCGACGGCAAGGTCAACGACAAGCAACTGAAGAAGCTCGGCGAAGAGTGGGGCAAGCTCCCCGCGTCCGAGCGTGCCAAGGCGATCCAGGAGATCACCCGCGACATGCCGCCGAAGTTCCGGCCGATGATCGAGGAGTACTTCAAGTCGCTGAACAAGTTGCACAACGTGCAGCCGTAACGCAGCGCACGACCACCACACGACCGGGCGGCGTCCTTTTCACGAAGGACGCCGCCCGCGGTCGTTCATGCGACCACAAACTTTCCTGCGGTTAATCTCACCGCGATGCGGGAGGCGATCACCGGACGCCGACGCGACGGAGCACGTGCCGTGAAGTTGCTGACGATTCCCGGAGTAGCGTTCTCGGCCGCGGCGTACTTGAACGATCACGAACTGCTGTCCATCGACTTCAGCAGTGCCCGCACTATCCGCCGGTGGGATTTAGGCGACGGGGCGACGGCGGTCGTCCCGCCATCTCAAGCAACGGCTGCATTCTGCCTGTTCCGCCCCGAGGGGGCAGCCTTCCTGCGCGAGCAAGGGTTTTGGCCGGCCGACCAAGAACTCCCTACGGTCGTCGGTG
Organism: Limnoglobus roseus; assembly: GCF_008254045.1. Taxonomy (GTDB): domain Bacteria; phylum Planctomycetota; class Planctomycetia; order Gemmatales; family Gemmataceae; genus Limnoglobus; species Limnoglobus roseus. The sequence goes on from NZ_CP042425.1 coordinate 1,105,598, forward strand.
AACCGGCGGTGTTGTGGCCCCGGCCCGGGTGGTCGCCATCGGCATTCGGGGCCGGCGGGACGGCCGTGATTTACGCCGAAGTGGTCGTCACCGACGGCTACTACAGCACCCGCTTCCATGTCCGCACGGCCACCAGCGATTGTGAGTCGTTCCACCACGCCCGCGGGTACTTCGGCGTGGCCGCGAGCTTTTCCGCGGACGGAAACTTGGCGGCTGTAACCGGGGGACTACGGGATGTCGTTGTTTACAACGTGGCGACGGGGGGCGAAGTGTGTCGCATGGATCAATCTGACAACGCTCGATATTTATCCTTCGTAGGCCGCGACCGGTTGGCCGTAGCGGCGGGGCGGACGGTCCGCTTGTGGGACGTGCCCGGCGGAGCGTGCATAGCGAAACTGCCTGCGTTCCACAAGCATGCGACCGGGCTGGCCGTCTCGCCCGACCACCGGCTGCTCGCGGCCTGTGGGCGAGATGGCCGCGTGACTGTTTGCGAGGCTGCAACCGGGCACCAGCGGGACAGCTACGACTGGCAGATCGGCGAACTGCGTGCTGTGGCATTCTCCCCGGCAGGAAGTACGGCGGCTGTCGCCGGCCAAAAGGGAATCGTCGTCTGGGACTTGGAATGACTCGGAACGCTTGGGTGCGTTGGCTACCTTCCTTCGTGCCCGGCGGTTTTCCGCGGCCGGCGCAACGGACCGCTCCCCCGCCCGTGTAAGATTTGGTAAGGTAAACCCGCCCGCATTCCCCATCCCCCGCGTGCGACATGAAGCCGTTCGGTTTGGCCCTTCTCTTCGCGTCGGCTTGCCTCGGCTTCGCCGCCGCCGCCGACATCAGCACGCTCACCGGCAAGAAGCACCAGGGCGAGGTCACCGCCATCAACGACGGCGTGATGACGGTGCGAACCGAGGGCGGGCCGGTCGGCGTGGCGGTGAAGGACGTGTTCGTCGTGGACTACGGCCGCAAGGTCGAGGTGCCGGCGAAGGACGCCAAGTACGACGAACTCGAACTCATCGACGGCTCGGTGATCCGCACCACGGGGTTGCTCATCAAGGGGAAGGCCGTCGAGGTCACGCTACTGCAACCGCCCGGCGAGGTCGCCGCCCCGACGATGACGATCCCGATGGAGACGATCTTCAGCTTCTCCCGCAACGCCGACGACGCCAAGGCACGGCTCGCCTGGAAGAAGGTGCTGTCCGGCCGCGGCAAGCGGGATCTGTTCGTGCTGAAGGTCAATGACGACCTGACCCCGGTGGCCGGCACGGTGCTGACCGGGAACGCCGCCGGCGACGCGATCGAGTACGAAAAGGAAGACGGCGGGAAGGTGACGTTCAAGCTCTCGCGGGCCACCGGCGGCCTCGTGTTCAACCAACCGCCGCGGGGCCAGATTCCGCCGACGTTGTGCAAGGTCATCGACCTGTTCGGCAACACGCTCATCGCCAAGGACGTGCAAGTGACGAAGGCCGGCGTCAAGGTGACGACGGTGGCCGGGGCGGTGTTCGAGTACCCGGTCGCGGCCCTGGCCAAGCTCGACTTCTCGCAGGGGAATATCTCGTACCTGTCGGACATGGAAGCGGTCGTGACCGCCCCGCAGCCGGTGGCCGGCGAGCCGTACTTCACGTACCTGCGGGACAAGAACCAGGACGGCGGGCAACTGAAGCTCGACGGCGTGAGTTACGCGAAGGGCCTATGGGTGTACCCCGACACGACGCTGACGTACAAGCTCGGAGGCGACTTCCGCGAACTGAAGATGCTCGTCGGCATCGACGAGAGCGTGCCGGTGGCGAACAGCACCGCCCGCCTGGTCATCACGGCCGACGGCAAGGAGCTGTTCGCGGCGAAGGTGAGCCGAAAAGACGCGGCGAAGGCGTTAAATTTGGACGTCAAGGGCGTCAAAGAGTTACGGATCACTCTGGAGCGCGACGGCCTCTACCTGGGCAACCAGATCAACCTCGCCGAGGCCCGGGTGCAGAAGTGAGGGCGGTGAGGCGGAAGCCGGTCGCGGTCGGCCTCGTACTGCTGGTGATGTGGTTCGGGTGCTGGGCGGCCACGGTTGTTCCCGGAACGTCGGCGGTCGCGGTGCAGTGGGCCGTTGGCAACGCTCTCGCCTTAGCCGCCGGTGTCGCATTCGGCGTCGCCGGGCGACGCGGATAGTCTCCCAGAAGTAGGGCCGATTCTTATCCCCTCTCCCCCGGCTTTGAGGGGGAGAGGGTTAGGGTGAGGGGGAACACCTTCATCACATGAATGACGGTCTTTGGTGGAAGGAATGCTCTTCCCCCTCACCCTAACCCTCTCCCCCTCAAAGCCGGGGGAGAGAGAGAAAATCGGGTTCGGTCGTCGGTCCTGATTTCCTGAGACACCCATGAAACGCACCCTCCTGCTCCTACCGCTCGCCGCCCTTGCGGGCACGCTCGCCCTGCTGCCGTCGGCGGTCGCCCTCGACGGCGACGTGAAGAAGGCCGAGGCCGAGCGCACGGCCGTCGTCGCGAAGGTGCGGCCCGCGGTCGTCGCGGTTTGTCCCTACGGCGGCGGCGGGCACGGGTCGGGCGTCGTCATTGATCCCGAAGGGTACGCCCTCACAAACTTCCACGTCACCGCCGACGTTAGCCCGGTCATGTCGGCCGGGCTTGCGGACGGCATTCTGTACGACGCGGTGCTGGTCGGCCAGGACAAGGTCGGCGATGTGGCCCTCATCAAACTCGTTCCGAAGAAGGCGGGCACGCCGTTCCCGTTCGTGCAACTCGGCGACAGCGACAAGGTCAAGGCCGGCGACTGGTCCCTGGCGATGGGCAACCCGTTCGGCCTGTCGATGGACTTCACCCCCACCGTCACCTACGGCCTCGTCAGCGGCGTCAACCGCTACCAACCGCCCGAAGGCGGCGGCACGCTGGAGTACACCGACTGCCTCCAGATTGACACGTCGATCAACCCCGGCAACTCCGGCGGGCCACTGTTCAACATGCAGGGCGAACTCATCGGCATCAACGGCCGCGGGTCGTTCGACAAGCGCGGCCGGGTGAACTCGGGCGTCGGGTACGCCATCAGCATCAACCAGATCAAGAACTTCCTCGGCCACTTCAAGGCGGGTCTGGACACCGACCACGCCACGATGGGGGCGACCGTCGAAACCGAGAACGAGGACGGCACGCTCAGCCAGATGAAGTTCGGCACGATCCTCGAAGAGGCCGACGTGTTCCGCCGCGGCGTGCGGGGCGGCGACAAACTCGTCTCGTTCGCCGGGCGGCCGCTGACGAGCACGAACCAGTACAAGAACATCCTCGGCATTTTCCCGAAGGAGTGGCGGTTGCCGCTGACCTACCGGCACGAGAACTCGCGGAAGGAGACGCTCGTCCGGCTGATGGGCCTGATGGACGAGCGGGCCAACCCGGACGCCCCGCCGCCCGGCCAGCCGAAGCAACCCGAACGGCCCGACCCGGCGAAGGAAGCCGCTAAGCGGTCGCCGGCGATGAAGCTGTTCAAGGAGAAGAAGGGCTACGCGAACTACTACTTCAACGAGCAGCAGCGAGACAAGCTCTGGGCGAACTTCCAGAAGCACGGCGACTTCACCGGCGTCGGCGGGGCGTGGGCCGTCGAAGGGACGTTCAACGCGAACGACCGCAAGGGGCCGCTGACGCTGACGATCGCGGATACGACCGACGGCAGTATCGACGCGAAGCTGACGATGAACGTGCCGTTCTCGGTGAAAATGCCGACGGCGAACCCGCTGGAACTCAACGTGCCCGACAACAGCGGCGGGCTGCTCCCGGTTCTGACGCAGTACCGCCGGTTGCTGACGCAGGGTGCCAAGGGGTTCACCGCGAACTTCTCGCACGGCGGCGTCGAGCCGTGCTACCCCCCGCCGGCCGACGGCAAAGAGGTTGACGACTGGGCGAAGCGACGGGTGGACTGCGAAGTCCTGAAGACCAAATACGGGGCCACCGAGTGCAAGTGGTACTTCGACAAGAAGGACCAGAAGCTGATCGCCTGCGAGGCCGCGGTCATCCCGGATTCCGACCCGTGCGAACTGTACTTCGGCGACTACAAGCCGGTGGACGGCCGGCAGGTGCCGCACCGCATCGACGTGCGGTGGGGCGACAAGAACTACGGCACGCTGTTCTTCGCGAAGTTCGAATTCAAAAAGGCGAACTAACCACAGAGGACACAGAGAGCACAGAGAAGACAAAATCGAATAGAGTTTTTTAGATCTCGGTCTTCTTCTCTGTGCTCTCTGTGTCCTCTGTGGTTAATCGGGTTTTCATCGAGAGGATCACAATGCGGTTCGCACTCTTGGTCTCGCTTGTTCTCGCCGCCCCGGCATCGGCGGCCGACCCGTTCGGCACCGTCGCGGAGAAGGTCAACACCCGCGTCGTGAAGCTCTTCGGAGCGGGCGGGTTCCGCGGCGTCGCGAACTACGGGTCCGGCATTCTCATCTCGCCGGACGGGCACATTCTCACGTCCGCCACGCAGATGCTCGACTCGGCCGAGATCGTCGTTCACCTGAGTGACGGCCGCAAGATGAAGGCCGTGCTGCTCGTCGCTGAACCGGAGCTCGATTCCGCGCTGCTCAAAATCAAGGTCGAGGGGAAGAAACTCGACGAGCCGACCGGCCTGGAATTGGACTTCTTCGACTACGACGCGGCCGTGAAGCGGCCGAAGGCCCAACCCGGTGACTGGGTCCTCGGGTTCAGCAACCAGTTCGAGATCGCCATGCGGGACGAGCAGTTCAGCATCCAGAAGGGCGTGATCGCCGCGTACACGAAGATGCACGGCCGCCGCGGCGTGTTCGACTTCCCGTACCACGGCGATGTGTACGTCGTCGACCAGATCACCAACAACCCCGGCGCGGCCGGCGGCCCGCTGACCGACCGCAAGGGCAACCTCCTCGGCCTCATCGGCAAGGAGATCAAGAACACGCTCAGCGAGACGTGGATGAACTACGCCATCCCGGTCGCGGCCGAGGTGGAAGTGAAGGACGGCGACAAGACGGCGAAGCTAACGCTGCCGGACTTCGTGGCCCTCGGCATGAAGGGCCAGTACAAGCCGGTCAAACGGCCGGATGTGGTCGCGAGTATCGGCGGCTACCACGGCATTATCTTCGTGCCGAACGTGCTGGAGAAGACGCCGCCCTATGTCGAGGACACCGTCAGCGGTTCGCCCGCGGAGAAGGCGGGGCTGAAAGCCGACGACCTCGTGAGCTTTATCGACGGGGAGCCGATCTACAGCATCAAGATGTTCCACGACTACCTGAAGCGGACAAAGGCCGGTATGAAGCTACGGCTCGAAGTCCGCCGCGGCGACAATTTGCAAACGGTGGAACTCGACCTCGGTGAGCAGCCCGTAAAGCCGCTGCCGCCGAAGCCGGTCGAACCGAAAAAGTAACGGACCGACCGGGAGCGATCATCCCGTCTCTTCGCCCTTGGCACACCACCTGCTAAGCTGGACGTGAGTTCTCACCCCTCCGAGGTGCCGCCATGTCCACGACTATCGCGCGAGTTTTCGCCACCCGCGAGCGGGCGGAACACGCCATCCGAGACTTGAAAGAAGCCGGGTTCAAAGACGAACAGATCGGCCTGCTCACGAAGAACGCCCACGGCGACACGGTGCGGTCCGACGGGACCGGCCACGAACCGACGACCGAGGCGTCTCAGGGGTTGGCCATCGGCGCGGCGGCCGGGGCGGTCGGCGGGGCGGCGCTCGGGTTGGGCATCCTCGCCGGCGTCGTGCCGGTCATCGGGCCGGTGCTGGCCCTCGGGGCCCTCGGCACGGTGCTGCTGAACGCGGCCGGCGGGGCGGCGCTGGCCGGGATCGCCGGGGCGTTGATCGGCTGGGGCATCCCGGAAGAGGATGCAAAGTTCTACGAGAGTGAAGTGGCGGCCGGGCGATTTCTCGTGACTGTGCGGGTCGGCGACGACCACCACGAAGCCAAGAGGCTGTTGATCCACCACAGCGGCTACGACCGCACCACGGCCCCGACCGACGAGTACAAGGTGCTGCCGGTCCACCAGAGCAAGAACAAGCACTGAAGTGTCGGGCACGCGCGCCGCGCGTGCCCGATTGTTTTACTTCCCCGCCTTCGAGAAGTACTCCTTCGACTCCTTCACGCCGGGCTTGATCGTTGCCTTGCCGGGCTTCCAGTCGGCCGGGCAGACTTCGCCGTTCTTCTCGTAGAACTGCAGCGCGTCGAGGACGCGAATCGCCTCGTCCACGCTCCGGCCCAGCGGCAGGTCGTTGATCGTGACGTGCCGGACGATGCCGGCCTTGTCGACGAGGAACAGCCCCCGCAGAGCGACGCCGTCTTCGAGGAGAACGCCGTAGTCGGTGGCGATCTTCTTCGTCAGGTCGGCGACGAGCGGGTACTTCAGTTCGCCCAAACCGCCCTCGGCGCGGGCCATCTTGATCCACGCTAGGTGGCTGAACTCGCTGTCCACCGAGACGCCGACCACTTCACAGTCGCGCTTGTGGAAGTCCGCGATCCGGTCGCTGAACGCGATGATTTCCGTCGGGCAGACGAACGTGAAGTCGAGCGGGTAGAAGAACAGGACGACGTATTTCTTGCCCTTGTAGTCCGACAGCTTCAGGGGCTTGAACTCTTCGTTGACGACCGCCGTGGCCGAGAAATCGGGAGCTTCCTTCTGAACGTGAACCGCCATGTATGCCACCTCGTGGAATGAGTCGCGCCCGCAGACCGACCGCCGGCGCGATAGTGATTGATTAGTTATAGCCGTGAACCGGAACCAGAGGGGCGATGGATTTCCCGACCGCCGGGATCAAAGCCCGATCCGCGGCGGGCGAACACCCGTCCAGACCCCCTACCCGAACCCTCTCGGCCGGGCTAACTTCTACCAGAGCAGTGAAACCCGCCGGGACCGTGCGGGGTACGTTCACCAGCGGGCGTGTGCCGGACACCGCCGCCACTTTTGCCTCAGGAGGAATTCATGCGTTTCGTTCGCAAGCTGTTCGCGGCGGCCGCCCTCGGCCTCGCGCTGACCGCCGCCCCCGCCGGGGCCGCGGAAGTGGAAAAACTGATCCCCGCCGAGGCGGAATCGTACTTCCAGGTTAACGTCAAGCAGATCCTCGACTCGGACCTGTTCAAGAAATACGCCCTGGCGAACGTCAAGCAAGCCCTCGAAGGCAACGACGCCCAGAAGATGTTCAAGGCCCTCGGCCTCGACCCGCTCAAGGACGTGGACACGCTCACCGGCGGCTTCTGGGGCGACAACCCGCAAGAAATGAAAGCCCTCGTCGTTGTCCACGGGACGTTCGACCCGGAGAAGCTGTTCGAAGCCGCCGAGGCCGCCGCCAAGAAGGACGGCGACAAGGTGGCGATCGTGAAGGAAGGCGAGTACACGCTGGTGAAGATCACCGGCGGCAACCGCCCCGAACCGTTCTTCGTGAGCGTGGCCGACAAGAAGACGCTCGTCGGCGGGACGGACAAGAAGCTCGTCGCCGTCGCGATGAAGGGCTCGGAGAGCGGCACCAAGTCGGGCCTCAAGAAGGAACTGGCCGAACTGGTCGCGAAGATGGACGGCAAGGCGTCGCTGTTCGGCGTGGGCGTGACCAACGGCAAGGTCGGCGACCTGCCCCCGATCCCGGGCATTGACGACCCGGAGAAGTTGAAGAAGCAAATCGAGCAAATGCAAAGCTCGTCGCTGACACTGAAGGTGACGGGCGACGTGGCCCTGGAAATCCAACTGAGCATGAAGAGCGAAGACGCGGCGACGGACTTCGGCACCACGATCGACGACCTGCTCGGCAAGGCGAAGGCCCTGTTGCCGCTCGTCGGCGGTCAGGCCCCGCAGATGAAGCCGATCATCACGGACGTGACGAAGTCGCTGAAGAGCAAGGTCGACAAGAAGGAAATCGTCATCGGCGTGAAGCTGACCGGCGGGGCCATCGGCAAGGCCGCCGGCTCGGACGACTGATCGTTCCCGAATGCGTGAACTGCCCGCGTTCATCGCGGGCGGTTTTTGTTTCACGGGAGGGGTTGATCTTCAGGGACTTGGTCGTTATATTTTTCTGTGATTACCCGGTAGTGTAACGGTAGCACAAGAGTTTTTGGTACTCTTTGTCAAGGTTCGAATCCTTGCCGGGTAATTTGAACATCTGAACAGTACTGGTCAAAAGCTGACAACAGTTGATTTTCAAGCGGTTTTTCACTTCTCTTCGGCTCTGCTGTCAACTCCCGTCCCCTCGTTTCGGCCCCTGACTGCACCGGATTCTGCACCGCCTTGTTCGACGGAAGTTGGAAGGCGTTTGCCCGGTCGATGTCCGCGTCCCGAACTTGCAAATAGTGCTTTTCCGCGACCGCCACGGAGTGGCCCATCCACTTCGCCACGACGTGGGCGGGGAACTCGGCGTTCAAGTCCGTTTCGCAACTGGCCCGCAGGTTGTGAAACGGTCTCGCCCACTGCTCCAACCCGGCCCGGTGGACGAGCTTCAGGAACGTCGTGCGGACGTTCGTGTTGATCCACCCGCGGTCCGTGTTCGACGTCGCCCGGTAGTGGTCGGCCTGCGGGCCGAAGACGACGTACACCGTCCCCGGCGGTGCGAGGTCGAACGCCTCTTCGAGGTACGGCCGGAGCGTGGCCGTGATCGGCATCATCCGGTCGCCCGTCTTGGTCGAATCGACCACCATGCGGCCGGTCGCCAAGTTGACGCAGTCCCACCGGAGCATCAGCGTTTCCGACGGCGTCCGCAACCCGGCGAACCGGGCCAGGGCAACGATCGTGCGCCAGCACGGGTTCGCCTCGTCCATGACCCGCAGGACGGCGTCGACCGGGATGTATTGCTTGCGCTTCGCGTTGTCGCCCTCCCGGCACCGCACCTCGGCGAACGGGTTGGCCGTGATGAGCTTCAGCCGGACTGCGTCCGCGAAGTAGTTCCGGTAGGCCCGGACGCGGCGGTGTATGGTCGTGTCGGCCAGTCCCTTCGCCTGCATGGCCTGCTTCAGTTCCTCGGCGTCGTTCGCGGTAATGCTGCGCAAGCCCCGGTGCGGTCCGAAGGCTTCGATCAGGTTGCCGCACCGCTGTCGGACTTGGGTTCGCGTGCCGGCGCTCCAATCGTGCGAATTCCGTTCGACGTACTCACGCAGGAACTGAGAAAGGGTAGCGGATTGCCGCTCGGGGATGAGGCCCACGGCGGCCAGTTTCGCGGCCAAGTCGTCGCCGATGCTGCCGACCCACACCACCGTTTCCGTGTCCATCGGCAGCTTCGTGATGGCCAGCGCGTTGAGGTGTTCGACCTTGAGCTTGATCGCGTTCGCCACCTTCATCGGCACCGCGCCGAGGCGGACCGACCGCCGCTTCTTGTCCGCCCCCACGAACTGCACCACGCGGTTCCCGTTCGCTTCCGTCGTCACGCTTGCCATGCTCGATCGCCCTCGCTGGGGTAGAAGTAGGGTTCCGGTCACAGGCCGTCGTTCGCCACCCGCCGCACCTCGGCGTCCGGCACGTAGACGAGCCGGCCGATGCGCACGACCCGCAGTTTGCCCGCCTCGGCGGCGCGTGTCAATGACCGTATGGAGAGCGCGAAGAACTTCGCCGCGTCGGCGATGGGCCACGGTTGGCCGGGCAGGCGGTCGGTGGGCATCGGCTTCGAGGGGAGCGCAACAGCGGTCATGGTGTGCCTCGTGAAAGGTCCGGTTGTAGGGTCATGGGTTTAATCGCGCCAGGATCGCGATTACGTGACGATCGCCGTGCGGATGACGTTCTTCCCGTCCGTGGGGTCGATCGCGCATCCTGCACGAAGCCTGAGGGGTTGGCGGGCCAACCTGGCCCGCCGTAATACCGACCCCGTGGGATCAGTCCCCAAAAGCCCCGATCTGCGACAGTTGATCCCGCACGGCCTTCAGCTGCGCCGGCGATGCCCGGTCAGCAACCCGCTGTGCTTCCCGGGCGGCGAATTCGGCCCGTTCCTTTTCCTTCCGCCGCCGATCCAGGATCATGGCAACCTCGGCCGCAAGCTTGGTCATCAACTGACCGCTGAACTCAAAGCACTGCATATTGGTCGGCGAGAGCATGGAATTCATCACCGTGATCGCGTCGTCCACCGCCAGCCCGTGCCGATCAATCCAGACGCTGAACCTCGCCGTCAGCGGCATCGCGGACTCCAAGCCCTTCAAGTGCTGGTTGCAAACCCACAGGTTGAGCGCCGCCGTGCGGGCCTCGGGCGGCAGCGCAAGTAACGGCCGCTTCACAAGGTCGCGGTAGTCCTGCATCGACAGGCTCAGCCGAGCCGCAACGGTGGTTTGTGTTCGAGCCAGTGCTTCACTCATATCGCCCCTCCGAATGCGTCCATCATGTAGCTCGCCAATCGCTCATCCTGAGCGTCGGCCCGGCTTTGAAACCCTCCGCGGCGAGCATCCGGAGGCGGGCCTTCCACCGACCAACGGGCGAAGTTCTGCCTGAGCTTCGCCACACAGTGCCGCGATTCCGCGGCGTAGAACGGATCGTCGTCAGCGAAGAATCGACCGAGGATCACGCCGAGTTTGACCGTGTCGCCCTTCACGAGCTTCAGAATCTGTTGCAGGAGTAACGTCTCCTTCCCGTAGTCGAACGGGTACGACTCGCCGTATCGCCGCTCCCAACGCCCGCAGAACGCCCGGCGAAGGTCCGCGTCGATGCCGGTCGGCTCCTTCTTCGGCTTCGTCGTCGTGGGTGGCGTTGGGGGCGGGGAGACGATCGACGGCGGTGGCAGACTCACGCCCGCCGCGTCAGCGGTCAGTTCCGAAGGAACTGAGGTATTACTCTCTTCTCTTCTCTTCTCTAGTCCCGATTTTGTCCCGTTCGCACCGGGACATTTCGGGGACAGATTCGGGACAGATTCGGGACACCGCCGCTGCCGCCGCTTCTTGGTCGCGTCGGAAGCCCTTGTCTTCGCGCTAGTTCCGTTGTGGCGGGCGAACTGCGGGAAGACGACCCGGCCGGCCGCTTCGATGACGAGCCAGCCGACGCCGGGGGCGGCCATCGCCTCGGCGAGGCCCGGCAACCCGGTGATCGCGTCGAGGAACGCGCACGCCTTGTCCCCGACGCACAGGGACACGTTGTCGGCCGTGTCGGCGTCCGCGTCGGTGGCGTTGTCGTCGCACCACTCCCACAGCACCATCAGCCGGCCGGCGATCTCGTGCCGGTCCCGACCGAGGGCGGCCGACAGGACGGCCACTTCCCGCCGGCTCGCCAGACCTTTCGTCCACTTGATCCAGTCGCCCGCCATTCGTCACCTCGGTACGGGGATGGGCGGCCCGCAACGGTTGCGGGCCGTGAGCATCGGGGGTCAGTCGGGGAGCGTGACGGCGGACGTGTCGCCGAAGAGGGAGGGTTGCGCGACGGGACCGCGGCGGGCCGGCGGAGGGGTGGGCGCGTCGGCGGGGTTGGCCGCCAGCCAAGCTTCCGCCTTCGCTCGGTCGATCAGCCGCCAGCGGATGACCGGCCGGCCGTGGGCCTCGGCCCGCTCGGACTCGGCGTACCCGTTCTTGGCGATGATGCCGGCCTTCGCCAGCTTGAGCGGCACGGCCCCGAAGAACTTGGGATCGACGTCGGTCGGCACCGCCACGGCGGCGCGAACGTCGTCGATCGTCGCCGTGCCCTCGGCGAGCAGGCGACGGAGCAACACGCGGCGGGCGTGCCGGATGAGCCGTTCGCGCCGCTCTTCGAGCAGCGTATGGGCGGCGGCCTTAGTAGCGGTGGCGTTACGCATGGCGCACCGCCTTCCCACCGTGCCGAAGAGCCGGGGCGTCCTTCGCGAACCGGACCGAGATGCCGGCCTCTTCAAGCCACTGGCTTGCGAGGGCGGACATGGTCTTGTCACCAGTCTTCTTGGCGGCGATGAGGATCGCAATCAGGCAGGGCGGATCGCTCGGATGTGGTAGGCCGGGTTGGGTACAGGCTGCCATTCGGCACCTCCTTTACCCTACCGGCGGTTGTGCAATTACAGGAGGAAAATGATTTGCACAAGGGGGCAGAAACGGCGTCGGATGACTAGAAATCCCGGCGAAAGCAAAATCCCAAAAAACCACACACTGTGTGCGAATCGGATTCGCACACGGCTAACTTACCTCTGTCCTTTGTCGGACTGGCGATCGATGGCATCTCGCTTCGCTGTCTCCTGAAGGGCTGCGATCTGTTTCCAAGCCTTTGTTCGCACGACGGAGGAATGATGGCAGCCGATCTCCTCTGCGATTTGCTGACACGTCCATCCCTTCGCGGCAGGTTTTTTCATGACGAGGTCGTAAACCTGCGCGTTGACGTTCTTGCCCTTGCTGCCGCCCATTGATACCGATTTCGCCTGAATCTTGATCCCGCCGCTGTCGGAGTTTTCGATCGAGGCTGCAATTCGGGTCTCTGCAAAGGCGGCCGCGGATTCGCGCTTAACCAACGGGAGTAGCCGGCTAAGCCGTGCCGTCAACTCGGCAATGTATTCATCCGGGGCATTGTCGTGGAATTCCATCCAAGTCTGTCGCAAGACGTTGTCGGCTTGGCTTTTGATCGACGTCTTCCTTATTTCTTTGAAACCTGGATAGTTGACAAACATCTCTGCATTCCGACAGGAACTCATCAAGCATACTAACCGCGCCTCGCTCGAAGTGCCGACCGCCGCCTCATGAGCCGATGCGGCATGGTGGTGTGAAACACCACACGCGACAATGTCCTCTATCGGTACCGCAGCCCGACGAAGGGCAGAGAGATGCGTAGTAAGTTTTGAGTCACAGTTCGTCAAAGCGGTTGTCAGAGCCATCAGCCGCGTTACCAACTCGATGTGTTGCTGTTCAAGAGTTGCATGCAGGGACTTCTTGGCAATCAACTCCCGCAGGTGTTGAGCAGAGTAGAGTGCAGATTGGGCAAGGAAAACGGCACCAACAACTGTTTCATTCGATTCTGCAAACGACATGGCATTCACCCGGAACGTCCAGCCGCTCGGCCGATGCCTTCCCGGGTGGTGAAGGCATCGGCGGAGCGCGTTGGGCACGTCGGAAGCTACTCGCCGCGCCGCCAGACCTTGTCAGCATCGGACACGGCCGGCGCGAAGTGAAGCGGATCGCGCCACCCGTGACGGCCTTCGCTGCAACGATCGCCCGCACGTCCGGCAAACTCGGCTCAAGTGTACTTTTGTTTCGTACGATACAAAATCAATCCGGCGGGTAGGAACGGCCGTCCCAGGCGGCGTTCCTCGCCGAAAGGAAGTGCCCTCAACGGATGCGCATCATGAGCAACGAGCCCCAGCCGAAGTACCTCAAACCGTCGCAAGCCGCCGCGCATTGCTCGGTGTCTTCGAGGATGATCAACCACTGGATTCGCAAGGGCGTGCGGATCGAAGGGCGGCTCATCAAACTCCGCGCCGTGGCGTTCGGCGACCGGTTCCGCGTCACGATGGAGGATCTGGAGTTCTTCCGCGACGAGTGTACGCGGGCCAAGCTCGGCGAACCGGAGTGGCCGCCGCCGGAGACGGACAGCGAAGTCGAGCGGCGGTTCCGACGGGAGAATGAAGAGCTTCAGCGGATGCTGGCTGAGTGGTAAAGCCGGCGGGGTGCGAACGCAACACCGGCCGGCCTCCGTTCCCCCGCAGACAATCAGTGGAGAACTAACGCATCCGCGCCGAGGACGATCTGAATGATGTCCAGGTTGTCCAGGCCCTGGAAGAAGTCTACCGGCTCGTCGGTGTTCGTCTGCTGTTGCACCTCGACGATCATCGTGTTCCGGACGTCGTCGTCGCTCATTGCCTTCAACGCCGCGTCGTCCCGGATCTTCGCCTCTCGAAGGAACACGAGCGCCGCGCCCGCCCCGCCCAAGGTCCGATCGCTCATCGCTTGGTAGTGACTCACGGGCTGGTTCGAGAGTCCGGCCAGGGTCACGATCAGCGTGTTCCGCTGGTCTTCCGCGCTCATGGCGAGCAGTTCCGCCATCGTGCGAAACCGGCCGACGAGCAGCGCGCCGCGGATGAACGAACGGTCACTTCCCAGCCCCAAGAGGGCGAGGTTCAGGTCCGTCATCCCCTGAAGCGTCGGGACGGGGATGCCGGTCTGGGCGTGCATCGCGACGATGAGCGTGTTCCGCACGTCGTCGTCGGTCATCGCCTGGAGTTCGGCGTCGGTCCGGCCCTTGGTTTCCCGCAGGAACGTGCGCGCCGCCCCCGTGCCGCACAGGTCCCAGACGTTCATCGCTTGGTAGTGCGAGACGGACTGGTTCGACAGGCCGACGAGGGTGGCGATGAGCGTGTTCCGCTGCCCATCATCGAACATATGGTTCAACTCGAACTGCGTGCGAAACCGACCGGCCAGCAGGACGCCACGGTAGTAGGACATGGGATTCCTTGAAGTCAGAGTGAGACGTGTCGATCGGGGAGTGGCGGGGCGAGAGGGCCGCACCGTTCTCCCACCCGCCTTACGGCCCATCCCGCCGCGTGGATTCTTGCGCCGCGGTTGTCGGCCGAAAAATGCAAGTGGTCCGCAACCGACCTCGACGCGGCTCAGGGCAGCATGATAATCGGCAGCGGTCTATATCCGTGCGGTGAACGGAAGGAGTGCTCTTGGACGAGATCAAAGCGAATGAGCCCGATCTGATGTCGCTGGCCGAGGTGGCGCGACGGTGCAAGGTGGCCATGATGACGGCGAGATCGTGGCCGAAGGGCATCCGCGTCGGCGGTGAGATCGTGAAGCTCCGGTGCGTCGTCATCGGCACCCGGGTACGGGTGTCCGAAGCGGACCTGAAGCAGTTCCAGGTGGACTGTCACAAGGCCATGTTCGGTGAGGAGCCGACCACGGTCGAAACGCCGGCGCAATTTGCTCGGCGTACTGAGGAAGATATTCGACAGGCGAGGATCTTGTTAGGTGACGATCCGAACTCGCTACCGCGGCCACCTCGCAAGAAGCGGGCATAGAAAACAGGGGCCGGCGGCGCGCCGGGAGCGTCAGCCCGCGCCTGCTCTGCGTACTCGACCTGAACGCGCTGACCGGGTTAAGGCTGGAGACTGCGTCGTCCCCTGCGAACAAAAAGGAATTCCCGTGCACGAGACTAACGAGATTGTGCCTCCCGACCTGATGTCGCTGGCCGAGGTGGCCCGACGGTGCGGGGTCGCGCTGATGACGGCCCGCTCATGGCCCAAGGGAATCCGAGTCGGGGGACAGATCGTTCGCATGGAGTGCTACGTCATCGGCACCCGGTGCAAGGTCAGCGAGGAACAACTTCTCCAGTTCCAGGCGAACTGCCACAAGGCGATGTTCGGCGACGCGCCGCCGATGCAGGAGACCCCGTCGCAAGAGCAACGGAGAATTCAAGCCGCTTGCGAGCGCGTTCGGAAGATGCTCTCCTGACGGCGAGACAGAATAACCAGCGTTTCCCGATTCCGCGGCGAGAGACATCTTGATTGGCGGGCGGGCCTCGCTACCCCCTCATTAGATCAGAGTCCATGGCCGGGATCGCGCCTCACGATTCCGGCCACTTCCCTGGCGAATCACTTCTTGGCTTTTGAGCTCTTGGGCGGCTTCACGCTTGCCGCAGACTTTGCCTCGGCGCCGAGAGAGCCAAGGAACTTGCGGAAGTGGTTGCAATCAACTCCCAGCGCATCACACAAGTTCAAGTACACATCCGCCCCTAGCCGTGCACGGTCACCCTTTTCGAGCTTCGAGACGAAAGTCTGAGTTACGCCGATCTCGTCTGCAAGGGCTTGTTGGCTCACTCCTTTTGCTTCGCGCAATTTTTTCACCGCTTCGCCGAGTGACATGTCGCCTCCGATTTTTAGTACCATAGTCTTGACATCAAATAAGACTATGGTACTATACCCTCACAACGATCCATCAGCAACCGGAAACGTCAGCCGAACGGAGTCACTCCACCGGCCGCGTCGAAGGTCTGTACCGAAGGAGCCGAAGATGAGCGTCCTGGACATCGTCACCGGCCAACTGCCCGCCTCGAAGTCGCACGCGGCCCGTCGGTGGGCGTTCGTCCCGACGAGCGAGCCGACGAAGCCGGGGCTCGGCACGCTGACGATCGTGCAGGGGAAACGCGACCTGGACAGCTACGGGATCGACGTCGAGGCCGGCGAGGTGCTGTTCTGCAAGCTCGACGCGGCGGCCGACGTGTACGGCGTGGCGTGCGACCGGGCCGGCCGTCCGGTGAAGTGCACGTGCGACGGGTTCCACTTCAAGAGGACGTGCAAGCACTGTGACGCGGCGAAGGAGTTGATCCGCGAAGGGCTGATCGCGGCCCGCTGAAGCCACCGGTGGCCGCCACGGACGGCGGTCGTCGGCAACCCGGCCGCACGACGCGGAACCGGCCCGACGCTCGGCGGCCCCGCACGGATCGCGGGGTGCGCCGTTGTCTCAACCCCGTTCACCAGAGTTGCCCGGCGGAAGTTGCACCTTCCGCCGGGCGGGTGAGTCCCTTAACCCCGTTCGGAGAAAGAACCCATGACCAGCGTAACCGAAGCCCCGACGACCGGCAACGCCCCGACCGCGACCGACGCGGCGGGGTTGCTGCGGATGATCCGCGAAGTCGTGCACAACGGTGCAACAACCTACGCCCTGATGCAGGAACTGCGGCGACTCGTCGACCCCGAAGCGTTCGACCGGCTCGTGGACGATGAAGTTAACAACGAGATGAATCCGCCTGCCCTGGTGGACGCGCCGGCGGTGTCGGTCGGCTTGCAACCGCCGGCCGTGATCGACGTGCTGCGCTCCGCGGACGGCGACCCGGAACCCCTCATCACCGCCTGCCACACGATCCGGGACTTCATCCAGACGCTCAACGGGTGGGAAGTCGAGGAAGATGCCTTGGCCGCGATGACTGCCGTCGGGTTGCTCGAACGGACGGCGGCCCCGCGAACGCCGACCACGGCGCAAGTCGCGATTCCCGCGGCGGCGAAGGTGGAACCAGCCTCGGCCGAGGATGCGCCGGAAGTCGATGACGCCAAGGAAGAGGATGCAGACGAGGACGATGCAGAGGATGCGCCGGGCACGCGGACGTATCACGTGTACTACGTCGCCGAGGCCAACCGCCGTCGGTCGGCACGGTTGGACGTCGTTGACGACGAGATCGAGAGTGGATTCCGGGACCACTACCACGGCATCTGTGAGGATCCCGAACATGTCGGCACGCTGACGGTCAACGCCAACGCCTTACGGTTCGAGATCGAGGCCGAGGCGATGGCCGCGTTCGGCGAGCACTACGGAGACAGCGGGCGGCCGGCATCCGTCCGATTCTGCGAGGCGATGGAGTGGGACCGGATCGTCGGCGAGGTGGCCGTGATGCTCCTGACGTGGCCGAGGTACGCCCCGCAGACACCGGAAGGGTTGGCCGAAAACCCCGGGCCGGCCACGGCGGAAGCGATCGCGGCGGCCACGGGCCGGAGCGTGCTAGATGTCCGGGAAGCGATCGCGGAACTGCGGAAGCAACCGGTGGGGTAAACGCCGGCGGCTCATTCTCTTTCAAGCGGCACAAAAGCGGGGCTGTTGGGCACCGTACCCAACAACCCCGTGTGTCATCAGTCCTTCACTGTATGCTTCGGTGTGAAGGCCAACTGAAGGGCGAGAGTCGAGAACGCCAACGCGCCCCCGCCACAAATCGGGCTGAAGGTGTTGCTCATGCTGGAAGCAAAAACATAACCCGGGAACGCAATCACGCCCACCAAGCAAGCGAGGTTGCGTACCCATACGGGTACGGGATGTCGGGGGTTCACTTCTTACCCCCCTTCGACTTTAATGCGGGTTCAATCGCCTTCGCCACCTGTTCCGCGGCATCCATCGCGGATTTTGCGTCCTGTTCCAAGTCATCAGCGATTCGTTTTAAGAGTTGGGGTAGAAAAGAGGCCGACAGTAATTTGGTCGCTCGATCGCATTCGCCCCACGGCTTACATGTTCCGGCTGACTGATCAGTGCCTTCCCATACCACAATCCGGAATTTGCCCTCCCACCGATCGTAGCCTACTGACGTAATGTCATCCGGTCCGTCAAAAATGTCTGGTGATCGTTTGATTTCAACGTAGGTGGAAACGCCAACGCCATTCTGGGCAAGAAAATCCTCAAGGTCTTTGATGACACATATAAGTGAATCAGATGCCTTGTTGAGAGTCGTGGCAAACGATGTGATTCGATCCACGGATTGCTTGAGCGGGTCACTCATGAGAGTGCCTTTCTGGCCGCTTGACCGTGCCTGCTAGGCTAGTAAGTTGGCCGACCCCGCTACAGGGTCTTTCGCCGAGAGTACTCCCCTTGACAGAACCATTATAGCACACTGTCCGACACACGAGTACTTCGCCGCTGCAAGGCCCGACCGCATTGCGGTACGAAGTGCGCCTGGGAAGTAGCACGGCGGCGTGAGACGCAGTCCCTTTTGACGGACGACCAGCGGTAGTCCATCTGCGAGGCAGTGCTGAACGGGCCGGGGAGTGATCCCCGGCCCGTTTCGTTTTACCGGGGCAGCGAAGCGCAAGAACGGGTGGATTCACCTCCCCACCCAAGGCCCAGCCATGTCGATCACGGTGTACGAAGTCCCCGGCCGGTCGTTCGAGACCGACCCCGACGGGTACGAGTCGGGCTCCCGGAAGTGGAAGGTCGTGTGCGACACGCTGAACCCGATGGCCGCGGACATCGCGACGGCCATCGGCGTAAACCACTACGACGCCCACCCGCAGCGGCCGGCGTGCATCGCCCAAACAATCAAGATGGCGCAGCAGGAGAGCGACGGCGTCGTTTGGGTCGTCGAAATCCCGTACTCGTCCAAGCCGTTCCAGGCCAGCCCGCAACCCGACGGCACGCAACTGCGGCCCTCCGACTCGAAGAACCAACTCCAAGCCCCGGAACTCCGGCCGGCCGTCTGGTCGTTCGACCGGAAGGAGTTCATGCGCGTCGTTGAGTTCGACGCCCTCGCTTCCGCCCTCCGGATCGAAAACTCGGCCGGCCAGCCGTTCGACCCGCCGCTCCAGGTGCCGGCGTCGAACATGATCATCCGCGTCGAGTTCTACCGGGCGACGATCAACATCGCGGACCTGCGGCTGTTGTGGGACACGATCAACGACGCGGCCTGGCAGGGGTTCCCGGCCCGCACCCTGCGGGTGAACGACCTGAGTGCCAAGAGCACCTTCGAAAAGGCCGGCGACAGTGGCCTCATCTCGTACTGGACGATCACCCTCGAACTGGAACAGTCGAAGAAGCCGTGGAACCCGACCAAGGTCCGGGACCGCGGGAGCGTCGAAGCGATCGTCCAGGACGGGGTCACGATCTACCGCCAGATTCGCGGCGGCGGCGGCGACCCGATGGTCGCGGATCTGAACGGCAATGGCCAGCGGACGCCGGCCGGGGCCGGTCCGACGTACCTCGTGTTCAACCTGTACGAGCAAGTCAGCTTCACCGACAAGTTCTTCTAACCGCCGGCCCCGCCGCGATCGCCCCCGCCCCGCCGGTGAATCGGCGGGGCGGGGGCGTTTGACCCGAACCGCAAAAACGGGTGGGCGTTTCCCCGCGCCTCGCACCTCCAATTCCCACCCGTGAGCGCCCGAATGTCCGCGTCCATCGGCACCGCCAGCCTGATCCTGTCCGCCAACGCCGAGAGGCTGCAATCCGGCCTCGACGCCGCCTACTCGAAGCTGTCCAGTTGGAAGAACAAAGTCAGTTCGGACGTGGCGAAGCTGAACGTCGGGGGACTGCTCGGGAACCTCGGCCTCGGCAAGATCGCCGCCCCGCTGGCCCTCGCCACCGGCGGGTTCAAGCTGTTCGGCGATGCCGTTGCCTCGGTGAAAGACTTGTCGGCGATCGGCCGGCAGGCGCAAACGCTCGGCGTTTCGTCCGAGGCGTTCATGGGCCTCGGCGCGGCGGCGAAGAAGTCGGGCCTGGAACTGCCCGAGTTCGGCAACCTGCTCGGCAAGATGTCGGCCAAGATCGCCGCCGGCGGGACACAGACGGCGGACGCGCTCGGGCAGATCGGCCTTTCCGTCGGCCAACTCCAGGGCATGAACGCCGCGGACCAGTTTTACGCCATCGCCGGCG
Source organism: Limnoglobus roseus (assembly GCF_008254045.1). GTDB lineage: Bacteria > Planctomycetota > Planctomycetia > Gemmatales > Gemmataceae > Limnoglobus > Limnoglobus roseus. The sequence continues at coordinate 1,125,567 of NZ_CP042425.1, forward strand.
GCATCTCCCGGGCGGAAGGGTCCGGCGTCCAAGCGGCGGCGGCCATGAAGCTCTTCGAGGAGGCCGGTCTGCGGCTGCTGCCCACGCTTCAGCAGGGCGAGGGCAAGTTACGGGCGTTCGTGGCCGCCCAGAGGGCGAGCGGGGCGGCCCTGTCCGACGGCGAAATGGCCACGGTGCAGAAGGCGAACGCGGCCATCCCGAAGGTCGAGGCGCTGTTTACAGGGCTGTGGAACAAGGTCGTCGTGGCGATGGCCCCGGTGATCGAGACTATCGGCACGGCGGCCGGGCAGTTGATCACGTTCCTCGCCCCGGCGTTCGGGTGGGTGGGCCGGGCCGTCGAGGGGTACATGGCCGTGGCCGCCCCGATGGTCGAGTTCCTGCTCGACGGCATTTCCGACATCGTGTCCGCCATCGCCGAGTGGGTCGAAGCGTCCCTCGGCCTGGCGGGCGAGTGGCCGGGCATCGCCGACGTGATCGGCGGGGCGTTGCGGGTCATCGGGTTGGGCGGGGCGTACACGTTCGACGCGCTCAAGGCCGGGGCCGGGGGCGTGTCCGTCGCCCTGTCGCTGCTCGTGGACGGGTTCGCCCTCGTCGTCCGCGGGCTGAAGAACCTGATCGGCATCGCGGCCGAGTTGCCCGAGGACTTGGGCGGGGCGTTCTTCAAGGACGCCTACGCCCGCGTCGAGGGGTTCCAGGCCGACGTGGAGGCGAAGGCCAAGGAGATGCGAGACTGGGGCCTGAAGCAGATCAACGGGTTCGGCGACACGGCGGCGAAGCTGGACGCCAAGTTGAACGAGTACAAGAACCGGGCGAAGGTGGCAGACAAGGAACTGGCGGCGGCCGGCGGGTTCGCCAAGTTGGACGAGGACAAGGTGAAGGGCGGCCACGTCAAGGGGGACGAGAAGAATGGGGCCATCATCCGGGGCTCACTGGAGGATTACTCGCTCAATGCGAAGATCGCCACGGACAACCTGCTGAAGACGCAAGGCGAGAGGCAGTTGGGCGTATTGGGCGAGATCAAGTCCGGCATCGGCAAGTTGGTCGACCTGTTCGAGAACCTGCGCCCGTTGGGCACCATTTAACCCGCCCGGAGACGTTCGTCATGACCGCGACCATCGAAGCCCGTGATCTGCCGTTCCTCGCCATGCTCCTCGGCGCCCGGGACGGCGTCTTCCGCGCCGAGCGGTTCGGACCGGCGGAAGAGTTCGTGTCAGAATTGCGGCGGCGGTGGCGGGCGAAGGGGCACCCGTGGTCGGCGACGGCGGCCGAGTGGGACGGGCAGGACGTGGGATCACGGGCTCAGGCGATGCGACTGCACGAAATGGGCGTCATCCGGCTGAACCTCCGCGGGGATGCGATCGCGTCGGCTCACATCAAACTGCCGAAAGAGACAGCGGCCGCGGTACGGGTAGCGATCCGGGCGGGCAGATCGGGGGAAGGCGCTGACGCCGGGTGGCTGGCGTACCGGCAAGCCCGGCGGTTCATGCGGAAGAAGTTGGCGGGCGAGACGACGGGTTGAATCGGATGGTGTCCGAGAAGGTCGGACCGTAACCGCGTGGCTTTGCGCCGAGAAGTCGCTTCCGTGTTAGGGCGGGTTGCTGTAGACTGAGGCCAAGCCGTCGAGAGTGGGGACTAGCGGCGGCCTGGGGCGGCGGGGACTGAAGCCCGTCGCCCCGCGTCATTTGAACGGTGGTCAGCTCGGCAACGATACCGGCCGGAATCACAATCGCTTGCAACCCCGGCCGATTCGTCCCTGCCATCCCTTTTGCCGCGACTCAACGAGAGCGCGACCGACAGGAATCCCTGGTATACCTACCCACTAAGATGCGTGCAATCGAAAAGCGACCGCCTACGGATCATCCACGGGCCTGAACTCGGTAAACTCTCAGCAGCCGTAGGGAACTCACTCTCCCAGCGGTCAGGGGCGGCGGACCTGAGAGACCCGCCGCCCCGAGTCATTGAACGGGTGCGCCCCCGAGCAGACCATTGTGGGGACCAAGTTCAGCCATTCGGAACGGGCTTGGAACCGGGCGGTTCCTGCTGAGTTCGCTTGCCCTTGTCCTCCTTCGCCTTGTCGGCCCGCTCGCCGCTCGGCTCATTCTCGTACGGGGAACTGTCGGCCCCGCCGGCGGCCTCGTCGGTGCCGTAGGGTTGTGGGCCGTAAGGGCTGGCCGGCTGGTCGTTGCGGTTGCCCTGCTGCGTGTCGTTCGGTACGGGACTGGCCATGACACTCTCCGGTTGAAGATCTGGGCCGCACAGTTTGAGCAAGATCGATACCGGACGCGCTGCAAAGGTGCATTCCTCTCGCCCTTCGCGGCACACGTTCAACTGCCAACAATGATCGGCCTGTTGGACGACACGGCTTGTTGGGGTGACGAGTTCACTGGCACAGCGTTTTGGCCAACCACATTGCGTGCGGCCGTTCCCGCGGGGGAAACAACCGCGGGCGGGTGGGCGGCCGCTGTTTGATTGATGGCCACCTCGGCACCGGTGACATCTGCGGGAGGCAACTCGGCCTTTCGTGCCGCACGGCCGATCTGGCCGAGGAAGACGCCAACTAGCAACAGGGTAACGCCGGTGAGAAGAATTCCGGTGAAGAAGAATCGCGACATCGGAGTGAGTTCATCACCCCCGAGTGTGAATCGCCAGACCAGCGCCCACACATCCATCAACGTGCCGAGCAAGATAAGGCCGATCGATAGCTTAGGCCCGAATGCTGGTTGCGAGAGTAACGCCATGAGAGCACCACTGACAAAGGGTTAGGTGAAGGGCAATCCACCATCCTTTTCTGCAAGAGGTGTGCCACTGCAACGGCCCGTTGGGTGGGGGATGGCTGAAGCAGTTACAGCATCGGCCTCGCCCGTCACGCTGACGTCATCCCGTCTCTCATCGCCCGCCCCAATAGCCGACAGCCAATAGGCCCGTCGCCATGTGTGACGCAGGATGAGGGGACGCTGGGGCGATCGTCAGGAGGTGGGGGCGGGTCGAATTCCTGGGGCGGGCCGCGTGTAGACCGACCGGTCAGCCGCAAAAAAACTCACGGGAGTTTTGAAACTTTTTGGAGGGGGGGTCTGCGCCGATTTCGGCCGGATGGAGCATCCCGCCCGATGGAGACGACCGGCACCGCCCGCACGACGCACATTCCGACCCGACACATTCGCGCCTTTCACCCTTGATCGGACACCCCGGCGGCGCTCTCGTTGCAGGTTTCGGCGGGTTCACGTCTCAACCCGGGGAGATCAGGGCAATGGGTTCTTCGTCGTGCGTGGTCGTGCTGAGCGGGCGGGCAGTGTTTGCGTGGGTCGTAGCCGAGGGGACGGGCGTGCGCCTCCGCGTCCTGTCGCGGGAGTGGGACGCCCTCGGGTTGGCGGAAGGGCAGACGGTGCGGATCGACGGCCCCGGCTTGCCCGGCGGGTCGATGCTCATCGGGGCGGTCCGGGAGTCGGCATCCGGCCGCACGGTCGTGGTACTCGCCCCGCCGATCGTCGCCCGGCGGCGGTGAACGACGGTCGGCCGCGGGGGACGCCATCCGCAATAACGGGAAGCCCCTCACGGAGTTCCCCATGTGCCAAGCCCCTCCCGCAACGCCCTCGAAGTACACCCGCGAAGAGCGCGGCGCCATGCTCGCTCAGGCAGACCGGAGCATCGGTAAGGTCGTGCTCCGAATGTTCCCGTTGCACCACTTCGACGACGTGATGCAGGACGTCCGGATTGAAGTCTTGAAGGCGATGGACAAGTTCGACCCGGCCCGCGGGGCGGCGTGGGTCACGTACGCCACTGGCATCGCCAAGCGGGCGATCCTCCGCATCCGCGAATCGCAGTTCATAACCGAGCCGGTCGCGGCGGCGCTACTGCGGAACCCGCACGGCTTCGACATCACGTTTGAGGAGATGGCGAGCGGCTACCCTTCGCCGGACGCCAGCGTTCTGGGCCCGGATGCCGACGCGGGTGAATTGGACGACGAAGACGGCGACGAGGCGCACCGGGCCGTGCGGGCGGCCGTGGCGGAACCGCTGCTCGCCAACCTCTCCCCGGCGGCCCGGGCGATCGTGGAGCCGATCGTCCTCGACGGGATGACCCCGGCGCAAGTCGCGGACCGGATCGGCCGGTCGGTGAAGGACGTGAAGTTGATGCTCCGCAACGCCACCAAGACGCTAGCCGCGGGCAATCCGGCCGTTCAAAGTGCGCTGGGAAGCGAATGGAAGCCTCAGAGGCCGAGAAAGTCGTCTGGGCGTGCGCGGGCCGTGACGCGCAGCAAGAAGTGTGACAAGTTGGAGCCCGTGGCGATCGCCGCGCTGCAAGAGTTCGGGCCGGTCATGCGCCCCATCGCGGAAAGGATTGGTGTCGGCAAGGACACGCTGGCGAGTTGGCCGCGGTTCCGGGAGGTCTACGACCGCATGGCGGCCGAGTTCCCTTCGGTGAAGGCGTTCCAACTCCAAGCGAAGGCGATCGAGGTATTGAAGGACTGCGGGCCGATCCTCCACCGGATCGCGAAGCAGGTCGGGGTGAGCGGTATCACGCTGTTGAGGTGGCCCGGCTTCCGTGCGGCCTTCGAACTGGCTCAAGCCACATCGACGGCCGAGGAACCGCGGTCGGAACCGCCCCCCGCCGCGGTCCCCGTCGCGCCTTCCCACCGCCCTCGGAGCGGCCACGGGTGGCACTTCGGCAAGCGGCTCGCCCCGTGGACGGCGCGCACCTTGGGCCGACGGGGGCGTCGAGCGGGGAAGCGATAGCGGCGGGTTTGTAGAGTACGAAACAAACCTACTCAGTCGGTCGGTTCAACTCGTAGCGGTCTAATTCTGACCAGCCGAGATCGCTTTTAGCCTTTTCTTGCCGTCGAACTCCAATTGAATCCAGAGCTCCGCGTTTGGCCACATGCGGCTACCATTCTGCATTCGTACCAGATACCAGAGGAGCCGATCTCCTCCTTTGTCATACACGACAGAGTACGGTAAGCCTTTGGCGTTGAGCCAAGCTTCAACCTGTTCGCAAGACGATCCAACAGGTAGGGCCGATTGAGCTTGGTAGTGAAGCCGCCACACGCGAACCCCAGTGCGAGGACCACATGCGAACTCGCCCGCTCCGGCGGCCCCAGCAACCAGGAGGCCCACCAATCCCCACAGCACGGCACGGGGAACGGGGGCAATAAGGGGTCGGTGCATGATCGGGCCACCCGGGCGACATGCTAAAGCCTAACGTGCCCGGCATCTCGCCGCAACCGCGTTGCCGGACCGCCTTCCCACTCAGCAACGCGCCGGCCGGGGCAGACGACCATTACTTACTTAGGAACGCCCCGGGCTAAATCCGATGCCAGGAAAGGACCACTGAAAGGGCCGGATGAAGGACACAGCGGCCAATTTTCTGTAGCAGTTTCAGTGTGGGCCAATTCCGGGGGATTGTCATGAGACGGTGGTCGCTACTCGAACTCTATGCATTGCTCATCTGCTTCACGACCCTGATCACGTTTGCCGTCGCTTCCCTCTGGGTCTGTATCGGCTTTGCAGCCGTGGTAGGCCCGGAACTAGTTGTCAATCCCCATACTTTCCTTGCCCATCAGACCAATGAACGGTACTGGGGCAACCGGGCGTGGTCGCAATTCAATAGCACGCCCGAGCGGTCAAAGCCGACCGAGGACACCCTCACCGCAGAACGGGAGCGAAGTTGGCAATTGGTCCTCATCGCGGAACGGCGAGAGGGATTGCAGCATCTAGTTGTTGCGGGCGTGGGACTTGTCATATCGGCAGCGTTCTTCTGGCCTCATTGGCGAATCGCACAACGGGCACGCCAAGAGGACCGCGATGGGGTGCTACCTCCTTCCAACCCATCTTGAGTATCGTTGACCCCTTACTCGGCCAGTCCCATGCGGGGAGAGGCGGCGAATACCCCACCCCCTCGAAACTCCCCCGAGTTTTTGCGCGGCTGACCGGTCGGTCTACACCAGAAGAGGCCCAGAAAAATGGCCCGCCCCTCCTCTTGGAGGCTGGTAAGCTGATGGGGCTGTGCGAGCGAGCAAGTCACCGCTGCTGGCCGAGGGCGTGCGAATGGTCGGGTTCCACACCGCCGCGACGATCGCACCATCCCTTATCCTGTGGGTCGCCATCTATCAGTTATGGGCGGCGGTCGAAGAACTCCCGCAGTTCCTGGTGTTCGTCTTCGTCCTGTCATTGCTCCCCTTGGCCGCCCAACTCGGTCTGTGGTTCTGTCGGCAGATCTGGAACGGTCTCTCGGTCACGGTCACACCGCCGCACCCGTTTGGGTTGGCCCTCCCGCTCTCCCTGCTGCTGCTCATCCCCATGTGGCCGGCCGGGGCGTGGGTGGCCAATCAGGTGCCGGATGCCTGCGAGACGGTCGCCGGGGAAGAGGTGCGAACCACGCTACCGACGGCCCCGAATCGAACGGCCGTCTTCTCCGTTCAAGTTCACGGGTGGGGGAACTCTCGGGCTTTCGGGTTCAACGGGGGCGTTGTCGTCTACACCGGGCGGGGGCGGCCCGGGGCGGGGCCGCCGTTCGAGGACTTGTACTTCGACCTGGCGCGGCAGCGAGGGCACTGGACGAACTCGTACACCACCTTCATCCCACTCACGCGGGAGGTGGTCGGTGAGTACGTGCGCCGGAGCGACAACTTCCCGCCGGGCGAGGCCGAGGCGATCGCCGATCAGATTTGGGACGCCCTGAACCGGTACGCGGAGAAACGCGACTTGCCGCCGATGATCGACCACTTTCACACGGGCGAGGGGCCGCGAATCGTTTCTTACGCGCCCACTTCGATTAGCTTCCTCTTCTCGTGCGCGCTGGCGTTGCTCCCCCTGGCCGTCGGTTCGTGGCTGCTCGCCCGACGTTACTGTTCCCGGGCGCTCACGCTCGAACGGGAGCGGTTGCCCGTCTAACCTGCTGACCAGGGTGCGCCCGCCCGAGGTTTCTTCCGGGTGAGCCGCGCACCATCAGACCGGCAGTTCACCCGGCACCATCGGCCTTCCCTTCACGTCGGCCGCTTCATCGCGCCGAGGATGGCGGCGAGTTGGATGCGCTGCTCGGCGGTGAGGGAGTTCACGAACGCGGCCATCACATCGACTGCACCGGATTCTGCACCACTCGAAACGGTCGATTGACGTAAGTTGCTTTCATCTGAAGTGTTTGCGGAACCGGGTTCGAATCCTTGCCGGGTAACTCGGTGCAGTTCGATGCGGGCCGGTGCTGAGAAGCGCCGGCCCCTTTCATTTCTAGTCTTTCTCGCAAATCCTCCGACGTTCCATCAACGATACCGAAAGTGCAATTCGGTGCTATCACATGTCGTTCCGCGCCCCCTGTCACTGCACCCGGCATTGCACCCGTCACGCCGTCCGTGCCGGTCATGCGAAGAGAATGCTCTGCCGCGTTTCCGGGCGAATCGGTCTCCGGCAAGAGGTTCGGCAGTTTCTCGACCGCCCCGGCCAGGTCGTACAGGCGGCAGTGGTAGTAGCGGGCCGTGAGGAGTGGCATCGAGTGCCCGGCCAGTTCCTGGGCTGTCCGCAGATCGACGCCGTTCCGGCCCAGCATGGTCAGGTGGGTAGGTGTGCCGCAGGACGTGGAAGTCGGCGTGCTCGGGGCCATCCGGTCCGTCCAGCGTGTAAGGGATGTCCACGGCTTCGAGGTCACGGCGGAGCATTTCGGCGGCCCTACAGCCGCTCGCCCACGTCCCGGCCCACACTGGCCCGGCCGCCGGTTTCGCGCGAAAGTAGTTGCAGAGACCCGTAGGCAGTCGTGCAGGTTCCGCATAATCCATCGCCACACGATGGGTCGTTCCGGGGAGAGGGCCAGTTCCGCCGCGTAGAACTCCGGCGTGTGATTGACGTCCCTAGCCGACGGGGTCCGGAAGTGTAGGAGTTCGTGCTTGCAGATGAACGCCATCACCTCGACCGGCGTTTCCGGGTGGTTGAGCAGCTGATGGACGTAGCTGTCCGCCCGGTCCTGTTCGTGGCACAAGCAAGCAAGCGACCCGTGATCCACGAACCACAGCGCGACCCGTTGCGGCACGTCGGGGAAGAGCGAGGTGTGAATCTCCCGGAACAGGTCCACGGCCGAGAACGGCTGGAACGACAGGCAGGCCGGCCGCGGGCCTTCGACAACTTCGCCTGTTCTGTTGCGGTCCTGACGAGCATGCTTAGCCGCCCACCGGGTACACTTTGAGCACCTCGTCGCCGTAGTGGTTGATGACCTTCACCGCGATCTTGCCGGTCTTCGGCGCGGCGAACGGCACGCTCGTCGACTTGTACAGCTTCTCCCACTCGGCCTCGTCGATATCGGCCTTCAGCGCCTTCTTCAGCTTGTCGTAGGGGCCGTCCTTGCCTTCCTTGCCGCCCTGGAGGAAGTAGGCGTGCCGGACGAAGAAGCTCTTGCCGTCGTAGTCGGTGTCGATGAACCACGTCGCGATCTCGTCCGGCCCGCTGCTGCGGATCTCACCGGCCGTCGGGTCGAAGATGTCCACGCCCTTCACGGTCACGGTGTACTTCCCGGCCTTGTCTTTCGTCAGCTCAATGTCCGGCTCGCCGAAGACCATGAACAGGTTGCCGGCCCCGGTCTTCTTCAGCAGCTCGTCGCCCATCGCCAGGTCGGGGTTCATGCGGACGAGCAGCACTTTCATCTTGCCGACCTGCCGCTCCACATCCTTGCCCTCCTCCCAGACGTGCGGGTCGAACGCGAAACCGCACACCAGCACCAAGTCGAAGTCGAACTTCAGGCTGCGGGCGGCTTCCTTCGCGGCGTCGTGCATCAGTTCCGGGTCGACCGTGCCGAACTCCGGGCCGAGGCACACGCCCACCCGCCGCGGTTTGCCGTCGGCGGCGGCGTACTCGCCTTCCGCGATGAGAGCCCGGCCAGGGTACAGGTCGAGCCGGTCGAACTTGATGCGCTCGCCTTTCTTCGTGTTCTGCACGCCGGCCTTGCGCAGGTTGTCGAGGATGACCGTCACGTAATCGGCCTTGCCGGCGGTCACGTCCGGCGGCGGGGGGCGCGTCGTTCTCCCGCGTCGGGATGTTCGACCGCTTCGCCTCGGCGTGCTTGATGGCGTCCACCGCCGCGGCCGGTGGTGCGGGCTTCTTCGCCCTCGGCTTCGGCTCCTTCTTCGGCGCGTCGCCGGCCGCGGGCTTCTTCTTCGGGGGCATTACGGGGCCTCGGGGGTGAGCGGGGCGTCGAGCAGGTGCAGGATTTCGTCCGCGCAGTAGATGCGGTACCGCTGCTTGCCGGTGATCTCACGCAGAATGGCGGCCGTGACGAACCGGTCGATGCTGTTCTGGGCCGCGGCCCGTGTCACCTGGCTGGCCCGCACGGCCCGCTCGATTGTGAGGTACGGGTACCGGCCGCTCCTGGAATATGAAGGCTCGGGCCGGACGCTCTACTGTCCGTCCCAACGCCCGAGCACTACCTGCCGCTCCTCTATGCCCTCGGCACCCGGCAGGAGGGCGACGGCACGACGTTCCCGATCGAGGGCGTAGACGGCGGGTCGATCTCGATGCTGGCCGTTCGAATCGGTAAGGGGCGTGAAGGCCACAGCCCGAGAGAGTGATCATCACTCAACGCGGTCTGGCGGGCAGAGGGGCTTCTATTCCCCCAGCCTTCACACCCGGGGTCGGAGGACGGCCGGGTAGCACTCGTGCACCGGCGGAAGCACGATTCGACCCTAGCCCACGTGTGGCGGCACAGATTGCCGGTGCCGGTCCGTACGCGGATCGGGTACTACAATATCGCAAACCACCCGGTCTCTTTCGTGCGGCCATCGGCCAAGCCGGGGAGTGGGTCTTCGAACTGTTCGGCAGGACGGTTGAGAACTGCTGCGGGATGGTGATTACGGTCGGGACGAACATTGGTCCAGATGTTGTTCGAGAAGAGCCTGAGTTGCTTCGGCATCATACGCCGCCTGGGAAGTCGCCCTGTCGTAGCCGGTCACTCGATCTTCGTCGTCGACCTACGGGATGGCAGCGGCTGGGACTGGTCGGCGTGCGAGCTGCTGAAGACCCGCGTCGGTGCCCCGTCCGCCCCGGTCAGGAGCCGGGCGAGGTCGTCCCGGTCGCGGGCGCTCCCTGGGACGACACGCACCTCGATCCGGCTCAACCGGTCGCGGATGCGCTGCTCGCCGAGGATCGGCCACCAGTCGTAGAGGAAGATCTCCAGCGGCCGCCACATCGCCACCCACCCGAGGATGACGAGTCCCTCGTGCGACAGAACCCCCACGGCGGTCTCGCCCAGGAGCGGGCCGATCAACCGAGCCGCGGCGATGACCGCGGCCAGGAAGGCAACGCCGATGGCGAGGCTCATGAGGCCGCGGCGGAACAGCCGGCGCAGGTCACGCCGCAGGAGCCTCGCACGCCGCACGAAGTGGACGCGCACGGCGTCGCCGACGGCCCGCTCCTCGTCAGGAAGTCCTGTCGGCTGATCGAGGTGGATGACCAGGGCTCGCGGGCCGCCGGGCGGCAGTTCCTTAGCGCTATCAACGATGTACTCCTCGGCGTCCGGGTCCAGATCCTTCTCCCGGAACGGCGAGGGGTCCAGGGCGTCGAACAATTGGCGGACGTCGCGGAGGTGCAACTCGATGAGGCCGTGTCCCGCGGCGTCCGGGGGGCTCGGGGCGTGCTCTGGGGTGTTCATCGACTTGCCTCCGTTGCCCTCGACCACCACTTCAGGCCTTCGGGCGTTGTGCCCCTCACGGTCCTTGATGCCTTGGCCGGGGCGGCCAGAGCGGTCCCGACGACGCCGTGGGGACGGTCGCTGGAACATCAGCCATCACTCCGGCCAGGCGGGTAACCCGCGCAGGTGGTCCCGACACGCGTCGAGAAACCGCTGCGCGTCCGCAGGCCTCACCATGTCCTTGTCTTCGTGGACGGCCACGAACTTCACCACGATGTGCTGGTATTGGTGCCCTTTTTGCCTCTGGAAGCGGACCATGGTCGCCTTGTATAGGTCCAGCGAGAGGAGGTGCTCGCCCTCGGCATTTGATCACCCGCCGCCGTGCCGTCCACCGCACCCGTGTATCTTCCCGGCCCCGACTCAGCTCGAACGGGAACCCGCGCCGCCTGGCGACACGCAAGCCTATGGCGACTCGCGTACTCTTGGCGACACGGGTTGAGCGGAAGCGGAAGTCACTTCTTCGGCTCGGAATTCAGGAAGTTTACCGCCAGTGAGGACATCGTCCGGGTGCCCACGACCAGCGCCGTCTCGTCCACGAAGAAGTTCGGGTTGTGGTTGGGGGCCGCCGTCGCCGGGTCTTGGCCGTCCGGCGTGACGCCGAGGAAGACGTACAGGCCGGGCACCTCCTTGGCGTAGAACGAAAAGTCCTCCGACGCCCCGGCGAGTGGGGCCTTGGCCACCTTCCCGTCCGCGGCCCGTTTGAGCACGGGGGCCATCCGCTCGACGAGGGCCGCGTCGTTGACGGTCACGTCGTACATCGGCGAAATCGCCACCTTGGCCTTGGCACCCGCCCCCTCGGCGGTCTTCTCGGCCGCCAGCTTGATGTCCTTGTGCGCCTGCTGCCGGGCCTTCTCGTCGTACGACCGGATGGTGCCGGTCATCGCCACCGATTCCGGCACGATGTTCGGCCCGGTGCCGCCGTTAATGGTGCCGACGGTGACGACCAGCGGCGACTCGGTCAGGTTGGCCTTCCGGCTCACCACCGTCTGAAGGCCGGAGACGACGAGGGCCGACGTGGTGATCGGGTCCACCGTGTTCCACGGCATCCCGCCGTGCCCCTGCTTGCCCGTGACAGTGATCTCCAGGTTATCGCTGCTGGCCGCGGCCGCCCCGGTCCGGTAGGAGATCTCTCCCGACTTCCCCGGCATGACGTGCAGGCCGAACACGGCGGCCGGCTTCAGTTCCTTGAACAACCCCTCCTCCAGCATCAGCTTCGCACCCCAACTCCGGCCCTCACTCGGGCGGAACAATGCCGACCCCTCCTCGGCGGGTTGGAAGATGAACACGACCGTGCCGGGGAGGTCGTCCCGCATCCCCGCGAGCACCTCCGCGGTTGCCATCAGCATGGCCGAATGGGCGTCGTGCCCGCATGCGTGCATGACAGACACCTCCCTGCCGAAATAGAGTGCCCGCGCTTTCGAGGCGAACGGGAGCCCGGGCGGCTCCTGGACCGGAAGGGCGTCCATGTCGGCCCGGAGCGCGATGGTCGGCCCAGGCTTACCGCCTTTCAAGAGGCCGACGACGCCGGTCCGGGCCACCTTCGTGCGGACCTCCATCTTCAGGGACTTCAGGTGCTCGGCGATGAGTTTCGGGGTGCGGGATTCCTGGTCGCCGAGTTCCGGGTGTTCGTGGATGTCCCGCCGCCAGGCGATCAGCTTCTCCTCCACCACCGCGGCCCGCTTCCGCACCTCGGTTTCCAGCGCGGCGTCGTCGGCTCGCCCGGCTGCCGGGGAGGATGCGCCAGCTGTCACGACCAGTGCGAAGCTGAGCAGAATTTGTCGCCTTTTCATATCAGCACTCCTTGTGGGTAAAACACAGCCATTCCTTCGGGCAAGACTCGGCCCGCGAAGACGGTCGTCTTGCAGTCGTCGCGGCGTTCGCATGCCCTTGCCTGGGCAAGGAAAGAAGCAAGTTTCACCACCATAGATTTTCTCTTGTATCGTACTTTTTGGCCTGTGATTCATAAATTTCAGCACATCAATTTTGCCATCCCATCGCCGGCTCTCTTCTGGCCAGCAGTGGCGGTTTTTGCCATCCCATCGCCGGCTCTCTTCTGGCCAGCAGTGGCAGTCAGTGCCTGCCCCACCCGGTGGAACCCTGTCGATTTCCCGCCGCTTCCGACCCACGCCTTATCGCACCAGACCGAAAGCCAGTGCTCATACCGTATCGGTACCAAGGCGAGGGTAATGACCCAACCACCCTTCACACGACCGGTGAACTCGCCCGACGGCCCAGGTGTCCGTCACCCGAGCGAGAACCAAGTGAGTGACATCGTGGGGCGGGCTCTGGCCCGCTTGCCCTCGTGGGCAAACGGGTGCTGCTGATCGTCCCGGACTCGACGCGAACGGCACCGGTCGGACTGCTCTTCCGTGCGATCCACAATCACATCGACCACGAGACGGCTGGCCCCCACCCACTTGAGCAGTTCGTGGTCCCGGACCCACATCGGCAGGTTCTGCCCGCGGCCGCTGAGCGGGAAGTCCTCGTGCTTCCCGAACCCCGTCAGCTTGATCGGCTCACCGTTGAGCAGCAGTTGGTCGCCTCAGACCGCGACGGTGCGGATGCCGACGTCGAGGGTGTAGGAGTCGGTCACCTTCCCGCCGTCGGTGAGGGTAACCGTCAGCGGGTAGAGGTGCGGGTGCCCGCGGCCCCCAGAAGCGGGCCGCGGGCACCCGCACGGCGGCCTCGGCGATGCCGACGCGGAACGTCAGGTCGGCATCGACCCCGTTCAGGCTCACCTTTCCCGTGCCGGGGTAGTCGCCGGCCGCCACCACGACTTTGACAACGCCGTCCTTGCCGTCGATCGTCGTGACGACGGTGACGTCGTCGATGTGCCCCGCGGCCGGGACCGAGAAGAGTACCACCGGCCGGTGCAGCCCCGCGTAGGGGAAGAAGTCGTACTTCGTCAGCGGGAATCCGCCGAGAACGCCGGCCACCTCGCCGCCACCCGGGCCGGGGCCGGGAGGGACGCGATCCAAGAGTTGCTTGTTCTCGACCGTGATGGCGATGACGTTCTTCCGGTCCCACACCAGCCGGTCGGAAACGTCGGCGACGAACGGCTGGTGCCCGCCGGAGTGCTCGGCGACGACTGCCCCGTTGACCCACACCTTGGCGGCGTAGTTGGCCGAGCCGATGCGGAGGAACACGCGCTGGCTCCGCCAGCCCGACGGGACGAACACCTCGTGCCGGTACCACGCGAGGCCGAGGTAGTCCCGGGCGTCATCGAACAAGTCGTTCCAGCTACACGGCACGGGGATGAGCCGAGGCGCGGGAAGTGCCTGAGCCCAACCCTTCGCCTCTCCCTCCTCTTTCGGATCGAGTTGGAACTGCCAGATGCCGGAGGTGTCGAGCAGGTTGCGGAGTTGGTTCTGTTGCAGGGAGAGCATCCCACCGCGGCCGGGCGTGGGGGGCTTCAGCAGCTGATCGGGTCGAGGTCGGTGCCGGGAGTGCCAGCGGGTGGGAGAGTCGCGTCGTCCATGTCATTTACCTCTTGGTGCAGTTCATCGAACGGTTCGGTGCTGCCCGCAGTGCGGCGGTGTGGAGATGCAGAAATGCAAGATTTCGAGGCCGCCCTCGGCCTGCCTCATTGAGCCTCACCGACGATGGTGAACCTCCGCATTTGGGCCTGATTGTCTATGACTTGAACGGGCACAACGAATCAGTCAGTAGCGGCAGACTCCTGTCTCAGGGCAGTTCGGACAGTTCGGACAGTGTCGTCGCTCGGGCGTTGCGTTCAGGCCGATTCGGCCTCGCGAAGTGCCGGACTGATCTCCACATCAGGCCGACCGCTCACAGTGTCACGAACGGGACTACTGGGCTTCGCCTACCATGCCACGATTTAGCCACACCGATCGGACTGCATTTTTTGGCTAATTACTTGCTGAATTGATCGGGACCGCCATCCCGTTGACGCCGCACCATGAAAGATACAACGACCAGAGTTGAAGTCGATGTGCCGTGGTCGAGATTCCGGTAGTGGCCTTACTGTAGGGATGCGGTGTAGTAGCGGATGAAGTACCAGAGTGCCCCGATGTGGTTCCAGACGCACTTCGAGAGAACGACAGCGTCTTTCGGACGAACCGGGCGCACCGTTGGCGGACGGTGCGCCCGGTTCGTCCGACGGGGTTGGTCCGCCCCTCTTCCCGCCGGCCGAGTGCCGCTCCGGTGGTACGGCGGCGAGGTACGCGGACCAGAAGTCCGTGCACAGGATCGCCCCGGCCTGGTACTCGTCCGGAAGGGCGCCCCACCGGCACCGGGTGGTCCCCTCAGAGCAGTCCCCGGCGACCATCGCCACCAACTGCCGGGTCTCCGCGCCGAGGGCGACCAGATCCACAAGTCCCGCTTATTCTGCACAAAGCTCCGGAGCGCGTCGGCCTCGACAATCAGGTCGCCCGACTTTTTCCAACGGCCCGGGATCGAGCGGCGTGCCCTCCCGGTACCGCCGGTTGACGAACGCTTGCTGCCACGCGCGGGGCACACCGAAGGACCGGGCCATGGCCCGCAACGCCATCCGCACCCGGACCAGGCGGCGGACGAGTTCCTTCGTGGCGTCCGGGACCGGCCCCTTCTCAACAGATTCCGGCGAATCGCCGACCGCCCCTCCGAAGATCGAGAATTAGAGCTAGCGGACAAAACCCGTCCGGATCATGACGAGGGTCGCTGCCATCTGGACCCACGCCGGGTAGCTCCGACTACATCGGTCGAGCCGCCGCGCCACCCGGCCGAACGGGGACAGGAACGCATGCCCTCGCTCGACGCCGGAGCGGATGCGGCCGACGCCCGGCCGGCGGGGTCGGCCCTGCCACGGGGCCACGAGGCGGAAGCCGGCTCGCCGCGCCCGCTCCCGGCTCGGCCCGTTGCCGTACCCGCCGTCGCCCCGCACCCGCGGCCGGTCCCGCGGGTCGGGGTCCGGGTTCGGCCGGTCGGCCGGCGGCGGGTGGATGACCATGGCGTCGAGTACGTCCCGCGTCTGCACCCCGTCGTTGGCGTTCGCCCCGGTCACGACGGCCCCGAGGACGACCCCGTGCCGGTCGGTGGCGATGGGGACGGCGGTCCCGCACTTGCCACGATCGACGGGGCTGCGGCCGGTGGCGGCGCCCCCTTTTTTGACGGCTTCTTCGAGCCGTCGATGAGGATCTGGTCCCCGTTGACGCCCCGCAGGGCCTCGTACCGCTCGGCCGACCGCCGCCACGCCTCCCGGAAGGCGTCGGCGGTCAACCAGACCTCCCGCCGGCGGCGGATGGTCTTGCCCGACGGGAAGCGCGGCGGCACGTACTCCCACCCGATGCCCGTGACGAGGACGTACAGCAGACCGTGGAGGCACGCATGGTTGCTGGCCGGCGGCCGCCCCTCGCCCTTCCACACGACCGGCGGCAGCACCGGCTCGAAGGCCGCCCACACCTCGTCGGGTCGGCGGCGGGCAATCGACTGTAACCGCATGGCGGTGCCCCCAAGCGACACCGCCGTTGTAGGGTTTTGTCCGCTAGCTCTTAGACCGCTTCTCTGCCAACGGCGCTCCGCACTCGACCCGGCGTTCACAGGAAATGGAAGACGATCGCGACCACCTCTCCGAGACGGTCGCGGGTCAGGTTGCCGTCGTCCCCCGCCGGCCATGATGACCTCTCAAAACTGCAGCCCCGCAACGTGCAGGTGGACGATCGCCACGCGGCGAGCGGAGACCGACGGATTGCCGCTCCTGCCGCTCGTGCGGTTCGGCACTATACCTGAAAGGCAACTCCTCTCTCGTCGGTAACCACCTCCGGCGAAAACTCTGAAACGACGACCTGTTGATGTCTCCGCCCGAACTGAAGTAGGAGAACGGGACGATGGACGCACCACAATCGTCGCCCGCGCCGACCGCTGTGGCCCCACCGCCGGAACCGGCGAAAGCTCTGCCGCCGGCACCGACTCACCACCGTGGGCGATGGCCGTGGATCGTCGGCGTCTTGATGGTGCTCGCCGCGGCCGGCGTCTGGCTTTGGCCGACCGTCGCCCTGAGCATGAGCACCGTGTCCACCGACGACGCCTACATCAACGGCCACGTCACGACCGTCGCCCCGCGGGTCTACGGACAGGTCGTCCGCGTGCTGGTCGATGACAACGTCCGCGTCAAGAAGGGCGACCTCCTCGTGGAGTTGGACAAGGAGCCGTACCGCGTTCAGGTGACGATCAAGAAGGCCACGGTCACGGCGGCGGAAGCAGACCTAACGGCGGCCCGGGCCAGTGCGCGGGCCGTCGAGGCGTCCGCCCGCGGGGCACGGTGGAAGACGCAGAACGCGGTCGAGCAGGTGCACAACCAGATCGCGAGTCTGCGGGCGGCCGTCGCCACGTACAAGAGCCGGGTCGCCACCCGCGAGCGGGCGCAGGCCGATTACGACCGCGGGAAGAAGCTCGGCACCTCGCTCTCACAGGAAGAACTCGACACCCGCCAGCAGAACGTTCGCGTGGCCGACGCCGCAGCGGACGAGGCGATGGAACAGGTGGCCCGCATCCGCGTCGGCCTCGGGCAAACCCCCAAACCGGCCGAGGGTACCGACCTCGCCGCCGTTCCGGCCGACCTGCCGCAGACGTTTAGCGCCGTTCGCCAAGCCCTCGGCGAACTCGCCCAGAGCCTCGCCCGCCTCGGCCTGCCGTTGCTCGGCACCAACGACACGCCGGACGAGGCGATCGCCAAGTTCAAAAAGCTCGACGCCAACGGCGACATCGACAAGATTCTCGAAAAGCTCGTCCCCGACGCCCCGGAGGTCAAGCAGGCCGAGGCGAAACTGCTGCAAGCCAAGAGCGATCTGGCCCAAGCGGAACTGAACCTCCGGTACTGCGACATCTTTGCCGAGATCGACGGCGTCGTCACGCGACGGAACATCAACCCCGGCAACACGGCCCAAGTCGGGCAGGCGATCATGGCCGTGCGGTCGCTCACGGAAGTGTGGGTGGACGCGAACTTCAAGGAGACACAACTCGCCGACCTGAGCATCGGTCAGCGGGTGCAGGTTTTCACCGACGTGTACGGCGGGAAGAAGGCGTTCAACGGCCGGATCACCGGCTTCACCTACGGCACCGGCTCGACACTCGCCCTGCTGCCGCCGCAGAACGCGACTGGAAACTTCGTGAAGGTGGTGCAGCGGTTGCCCGTGCGGATCGAGTTTGAGGACTACGACGCGGACAAAGACGTGCTCTTCGCCGGCCTCTCGGTGGTGCCCTACGTGTACGTCAAGGAAGCCCCTGCCGGGCCGAACGCCGGGCGGAAGCTGCAACAACTGGCCCGCGAGAGTACCCCGGCCGGGGGCGGCAAGTGACCCCCACGCGGCCGACCGTGAACCCCTGGCTGGTGGCCCTGGCGGTCGTGATCCCGACGTTCATGGAGGTGCTGGACACTACCATCGCGAACGTCGCCCTGCGGTACATCGCCGGCGGCCTGAGCGCGGCCGAGACCGACAGCGAGTGGGTCATCACCAGCTACCTCGCGGCCAACGCGATTATCCTGCCGATGAGCGGGTGGCTGGCCACGCGGCTCGGCCGGCGGAATTATTTCATCGGCTCGGTGGCCGTGTTCACGCTGGCGTCCGCCCTCTGCGGGTTCGCCACCAGCCTCGAAGAACTGATCCTCTTCCGCATCCTGCAAGGGTTGGCCGGCGGCGGCTTGCAGCCCGGCACGCAGGGCATCCTGCTCGACACGTTTCCGCCCGAGAAGCAAGGGCTGGCGATGACCGTCTTCGGGTTCGCCGCCCTGATCGCCCCGATCATCGGCCCGACGCTCGGCGGGTGGCTGACGGACAACTACTCGTGGCGGTGGGTGTTCCTCATCAACGTCCCGGTCGGCTTGGGGGCGCTGGTCGCGTGCTGGGCGTTCGTGACCGACCCGCCGTACCTGGTCGAAGAGCGCGAGAAGTTCCGGCGGGAGGGCCGGCGTTTCGACCTCCTCGGCCTTGTCCTGTTGGCGACGACGATGGTGTGCTGGGAAGTCGTGCTGAGCAAGGGGCAAGAGTGGGACTGGTTCGGCGACCCGTTCGGCCGCGTGCAAGTGCTGGCGGCGCTCTTCGTCGCCGGCCTCGTCGGGCTGATCGTCTGGGAGATGCGAACACCGGCCCCGCTGATTAACTTCCGCCCTCTCGGGGAGCGGAACTTCGCCGTGGCGTGCCTCATCTGCTTCTGCGCCTACGGCGTGCTGTACGGCCAGACGACCAGCCTACCGGGGATGCTGCAATCGCTGTTCGGGTACGACGCGACCACGTCCGGGTTGGTTCTGTCGCCGGCCGGGGTGTTCGCGGTGGCGCTCATCCCCGTCGTCGGTGCGGTCATGGCCCGCGGCGTGGACGCCCGGCGGTTGGTGGCAATCGGCCTCGTGTGCATGGCCGCGGGGAACTACTGGCTATCGAACCTGAACCTGGACATCAGCCCGTCGCAGGTGGTGTGGCCGCGGGTGCTGTTCATCATCGGCCTGTCGGTGCTGTTCGCACCGCTGAACGTGGCCGCGTACAAGAACACGCCGCCGGCCCTGCGCGGGGCGGCCGTGGGCTTGCTCAGCCTGCTGCGCAACGAGGGCGGCAGCGTCGGCACATCGGTCGCGCAAACCTTGCGAGAACGGCGGGAGCAGTTCCACAGCCTGCGGCTCGGCGAGTGGCTCGATCCGCTCAACCCGGCCGTGAACACCTGGCAGCAATCGGCCCAGCCGTACTTCTTCCAGCAGACCGGCGACCCGGTGGGGTCGAACCAGATGGCTTACCAACTGTTGGACAACCTGCGGCAGCAGCAAGCCCTATCGCTGTCGTACTTCGACGTGTTCTGGTTCTTCGCGGTGGTCGCCGCGCTGTTGGTCCCGCTCGCGTACCTGATGCGCCGCTCGGCCGCCGAACCGGGTCAGCACCTCGCCGCCGATTGACCGGCATTGATTCGCGACTTGTAGGCCCACCGCGGGCCGTGTAGAGTGACACCTTGTGAGACTCCTCGGCCACTACTACCGACGGTCTATCAACGCCGTGCTCGCCATCGGGATGCTGGTGATGAGCTTCGGCGTCACGATCTCGCACTCCCACGCGGCCGGTGGTCAACCGCACGTTCACGGCTTCGGCTGGAACGCCGCCTGTCCCCTCGCCCCCGAACACCGCGACGAACCGGGCGAAAGCCACCGCCACCTGATCCTGTTCGGGTACGAACTGCCCGACGGGGCGGTGCCGCGGGACGTCACGCCTTCGCCGAGTGTCACCGCGTGCCCGTGCGTCGCCGGGTCGGAATGCGACCTCACCGCCGATGACGCTGACGCACCGACTCCGGAAGAACCGTCCACCGTTAGCCCGCCCGCCAATCCGCCCGAGCATCTCGCGGCCGAAGGCTTCACGCCACCCCTCTCGCCTCCATTGTCCTGCTTCGCCCTGCGCGCCGTCGCGGGTGTCTTGCGCCTGTAAGCGGTCCCCTCACGTCTGACCGCGTTGCGTTCCCCCTTCCTCAATCTCATTCCTCCCAACGGAGGGCACCCTCATGGTTGTCGAAACCACGACGGCCGCGCCCGTCAATTCGGTTCGTCCCGCGCCGCGTCGGCCTTGGCCGGCGGTGAGCGCAGTCCTGCTGGCCGCGGGACTCGTGGGCGGGTTGGCCCTGGCCCATCAGTTCGGTGACGTCTTCGCCCCGGCGAGTTCTTCCGCGAAGCCGACCGACGCCAAGTCGGAACCGCCGAGCGACCTCGTCACGCTCTCGCCGGAGAAGCAATCGGCGGCGGGCATCGAGACCGCGGCGGTTGCGGCCGAACCGCTCGCGGGCCGCGTCTGGCGGACCGGGCGAGTGACGCTCGACGAGGAGCGCGTGGCCCACGTCAGCCCGCCGACGGAGGGCGTCGTTCGAGACGCCCCCGCCCGCCTCGGCCAGACGGTCGCGGCCGGCGACGTGTTGGCTGTCCTCGAAAGCCGCGAGTTCAGCCAGGCGAAAGTCGAACTGCTGAAGGCCCGCATCGCGCTCGCCGCCGAGCGCGAACTCGCCGCTCGCACGAAAACGACGATGGCCAACGCCGGGGAACTGTTGGACCTGCTCGCGGCTGACGCAACACCAGCGGCCATCGACAAGGCACTGAAGGACAAGCCGATCGGCGACTGGCGGTCGCAGTTGCTCTCGGCGTACACGAAGCGGAACCACCTGAAGGCCGAGGGCGCGGCTAAGAACACGTCACCGGGCGTCATCTCGGAGATGGCGGTTCGCAAAACGGCGGCCGAACTGGAGGCGGCCGAGTCGGCGTACACGGCACTGGTCGAAGAATTCCGCTTCCAGGCCAAGAACCAGGTCAGGCTCGCCGAACTGAAGTTGAAGGACGCCGAGACGGCCTTCGACGTGGCCCGCGTCCGCCTGCTGCTGTTCGGCCTGACGCCGGACGCCGTGGACCGACTGGACCCGGTCGCCGAAGGGGCGACGGCGTCCCACCTGACGATCAAAGCCCCGTTCGCAGGCACGGTGATCGAGAAGCACGCGGTGCTCTCGGAGCGGGTCGGCCCGCAGTCACAATTGTTCGTCCTTGCGGATCTTTCCAACGTCTGGGTGCAAGCCGACGTCTTCGAACCGGACCTGCACCTGGCCCGCGACGCGGCCGGCAAGTCGATCGCCTTCCGCCCGTCGCTGGACGCGGGGACGGAGCGCACCGCGAAGGTGCTGCACGCCGGCGACGTGCTCGACAAGGCGTCGCGGGCGCTCACCCTCACGGCCGTGGCCCCGAACGCCGACCACGCCCTCAAGCCGGGGATGTTCGTGGAAGTCGGCATCGACTCCGGGGACCACACGCCGGTCGTTCAGGTGCCGGCGGCGGCGGTCCTCCGCCACGAGAACAAGCCGTTCGTGTTCGTGCAGCAGTCGGCCGACACCTTCCGCCGCGTGGCCGTCACGCCCGGCCGCACCAGTGGCGATCGCGTCGAGATCGTCGAGGGGCTGAAGGCCGGCGACCGGGTCGTGGTCCGCGGTGGGTTCACGCTCAAGTCCGAGTTGCTCAAAGACCTGATGGTGGGGGAGTAACGCCGTGTTGACCGCCGTGATCGACTTCGCCCTGGCCAACCGCTTCCTGGTGTTCCTGGGCACGCTACTGCTCCTTGCCGGCGGGGT
The DNA here is from genome assembly GCF_008254045.1 of Limnoglobus roseus. Taxonomy (GTDB): domain Bacteria; phylum Planctomycetota; class Planctomycetia; order Gemmatales; family Gemmataceae; genus Limnoglobus; species Limnoglobus roseus. Next base: position 1,147,299 of record NZ_CP042425.1, read on the forward strand.
GTTCGCGGCCGGCCGCCTGCCGGTGGACGCCGTGCCGGACGTGACGAACGTCCAAGTGCAGGTGATGACGACCGCCCCCGCCCTCGGGCCGCTCGAAGTCGAGCAAGCCGTGACGGTGCCGGTGGAGGCGAGCATGAGCGGTCTGCCGCGGGTGGAGGAAGTGCGCTCGGTGTCGCAGTTCGGCCTGTCGGTGGTGACGGTCGTCTTCGAGGAAGGCACCGACATCTTCTGGGCGAGGCAGCAGGTCAACGAGCGGTTGCAGGAAGCCCGTGACCACATCCCGCCCGGCGTGCCGCCGCCCAAGCCCGGCCCGATCGCCACCGGCCTCGGCGAGATTTACCAGTTCGAAGTGCGGTCCCGATCGGGGTACCACCACTCGCTCATGAAACTGCGGGAAACTCTCGACTGGCAGATCGCCCCGCAACTTCGCGGCGTGCCAGGCGTCATCGAGGTCAACACCAACGGCGGCGAGTTGCGCTCCTACGAAGTCCGGCCCGACCCAGACAAACTGCGGACGTTCGACATCTCGCTCGCCAAGCTGTTCGAAGCCCTGCAACAGAACAACGCGAACGAGGGCGGCGGCTACCTTCTCTTGAAGTCGCAGGAACAGCGGATCGTCCGCGGCGAAGGCTTGATCCGCTCCCTCGATGACGTGCGAAACGTCGTCCTCGCGGCCCGCGGCGACGGTACGCCGGTGTACGTCCATCAGGTCGCGGACGTGACGTTCGCCCCGGTGCTGCGGCAGGGGGCCGTCACCCTCGACGGCCGCGGCGAGGGCGTAGTTGGCATCGTCATGCTGCTGGCCGGCGAGAACTCCCGCGAGGTCGTTCGCCGCAGCAAAGAAAAGATGGAGGAGATCAAGAAGACTCTGCCCGAAGGCGTCGAGATCGACGTGGTGTACGACCGCACCGTCCTCGTCGAGCGGACGGTCCACACCCTGCAAACGAACCTGATCGAAGGCGGCGTGCTGGTGGCCGTCGTCCTGCTGGTTCTCCTCGGCAGCGTCCGGGCGGGGTTGGTCGTGGCCCTCGCGGTGCCGCTGGCGATGGCCGGGGCGTTCGTCGGCATGTGGTACGCCGGGCTGAGCGGCAACCTGATGAGCCTCGGCGCGATCGACTTCGGCCTGATCGTCGACGGCAGCGTGGTGCTGATCGAGAACGCCGTCCGCCGGGTGGCCGAACACCGCCACCAGCACAAAGAGCGGCAGGCCACGCTGGAAGTGATCCGCGACGCCTGCCGGGAAGTCGCCCGGCCGGTCGTCTTCGGCGTCGGCATCATCCTCCTCGTCTACCTGCCGATCCTGTCGCTCCGCGGCGTCGAGGGGAAGATGTTCCGGCCGATGGCCCTGACGGTCATCTTCGCGCTGCTCACGTCGCTGCTCCTCGCGCTGGTACTGATGCCGGTGCTGGCGTCGGTGTTCCTGCGGAGCGTTTCGGAAAACGAACCGTTCCTGGTCCGGTGGGTGAAGGCTGCGTACCGGCCGCTGTTGCGCATCGCGGTCGCCCGCCCGCGGCCGGTGCTGCTCGCCGCCGTCGGCCTGTTCGCGCTCAGCGTCGTGGTGGCGTCCCGCCTCGGGGCGGTGTTCATCCCGAAGCTCGACGAAGGGTCGATCGCGATTCAAGCGATCCGGCTGCCAAGCGTGTCGCTGGAAACGTCGGTGGCGATGACAACGCAGATCGAGAAGTGCCTGCTGAAGATGCCCGAGGTCGAGTCGGTAAACTGCAAGACCGGCCGCCCCGAGATCGCCAACGACCCGATGATGGTGAGCATGACCGACGTGATGGTGGCCCTGAAGCCGCGCGAGGCGTGGCGGTTCACGGACAAGGCCGACCTCGTTCGGGCCATGAAGGACGCCTTGGAAGACGAGGCACCCGGCAACGCCTACAGCTTCTCACAGCCGATCGAATTACGAGTGGCCGAACTGATCGCCGGGGTGAAGTCGGACGTGGGCATCAGCGTCTACGGCGACGACCTGGAGCAACTGCGCGCGACCGCCGATGACGTGGCCGGCGTGGTTGGCAAGGTGCCTGGCGCGGCCGACGTTTCGGTCGAACAGACCGGCGGCCTGCCGTACCTCCGCGTCATCCTCCGCCGTGACGCGCTCGCCCGGCACGGCATTAACGGCCGGGCGGTCCTCGACGCCGTGGCCGCCATCGGCGGGAAAGAACTCGGGCAAGTCTTCGAAGGCCAGCGGCGGTTCCCGCTCCAGGTTCGCTTCCCAGAGGCGGTGCGGGAAGACCTGGACAAGCTCCGACGGATCACGGTGCCGGACGCCCGGGACCGGCCCATTCCGATCGGCCAACTCGCGGAGTTGAAGTTCGAGGACGGCCCCGCCCAAATTAGCCGCGACGCGAACCGCCGCCGGGCTGTTGTCTCGTGTAACGTCCGCGGTCGGGACCTGGCCGGGTTCGTCGCCGAGGCGCAACGGGCCGTGGACCGATCGGTGAAGTTGCCGACCGGGTACGCCCTCGGCTGGGGCGGGCAGTTCAAGAACCTGCAAGAAGCGACCAAGCGACTGACGATCGCGGTCCCCGTCGCGCTGTTGCTGATCTTCGTGCTACTGCACTCGACGTTCGGCTCGTCGAAGCTGGCCGCGTTGATCTACCTGAACGTGCCGATGGCCGCGTCCGGCGGGGTCTTCGCTCTGTGGGCGCGCGGGATGGACTTCTCCATCTCGGCCGGCGTCGGTTTCATCGCCCTGTTCGGCGTGGCGGTGCTGAACGGCGTGGTGCTGGTCACTTACGTCGTCGAGTTGCGGAAGGCCGGGAAGTCGGTGGAAGACGCCGCCGCGGAGGGAGCGATGATCCGCGTGCGGCCGGTGCTGATGACGGCGCTGGTGGCGGTGTTGGGGTTCATCCCGATGGCCGTGTCGCACGGGGCCGGGGCCGAAGTCCAGAAGCCGCTGGCCACCGTGGTGATCGGCGGGCTGGTCACGTCCACGCTGCTGACGCTGTTCGTGATCCCGGCCGTCTACCGCTGGTTCGACCCGACGCGGGCAGAACGATCCCCGATCGAAGTTCTTCCGGCCTGAAGGGCCGGTTCTGTCAGCCCAGGCCGAAGGCCTGGGTAGAACGTCCCCAACAATTCGGCCCTGAAGGGGCTGTTCATTCCGGGGGGCAGGAACGAACGGCCCCTTCAGGGCCGAAAACTTGCGATTGTCGATCCCAGGCCTGCGCTTTGCTCCGACCTGGGCTGACAGAACCGGCCCTTCAGGCCGGAAAGGCAGGCGTTGCGGTCGTCACTTCTTGATCTCCGGCGGCGGGGCCGGGTACAACTCGTCGAGTTGCCCGAGATTGGCCAGATCGACCACCGCCCGCCATTGCGAATCGAGGGCTTGCAGGTACGACTGGAGTGCTTGCCCGAGGTTCTGCTGAGCGACAACGATGTCGTTGAAGCTCACCTTGTCCGGCTCCACCTGATACCGCCGCACGAGCGAGCGGTAGGCCCGGGACAGGCTCGGCAGTACCTCGTCGCGGTAGTTGGTCACGATGCGGGTGGACGACTCGTACCGGCCGTAGGCTTCCGCCAGTCGGCCGATCAGGTCGTTTTCGGTCGCCCGCAACTGCTGCCCCGCCGACGCGATCTTCGCCTGGGCCGAGCGGATGTTCCCCTGATTGCGGTCGTGGACCGGCAACTGCACGCCGATCTGCACGCCGAACTGGTACGTCTGAGCGGCGTTGTCGTACTGTTGGTACGTGCTCGTTTGCAGGTCGGGGATCGGCATCCGCTTCTGGAGTACGAGGTTCGTCTGCGCCTGGGCCATCGTGTTGCGGACCGACAGCAGGTCGGTGTGCTGCTCCAACATGCGGTCCTTCAACCCGCCCTCCAGGAACGGCGGCGGCGAAACGTCGGCCCGCCCGCACAGCGGGGCGAGGGGCAACGTCGGCTGCCCGGCGGCGGCGGCCACCTGCCGCCACGCAGCCTTGTACGTCGCCTCGGCCTGCGCCAGTGCGTTGCGGGCTTGGACCGCCTGAGCGTATAGTTGCAGCGGCTCGTACCCGGCTGCCTGCCCGACGGCCACCTGTTTGAGTTGCAGTCGGTACACCTCGTCCGCCAAGTCTGCGAGCGACTTGTTCACTTCCAAACTCTGCTGCGCGACGAGGGCGGTGAAGTACGCCGACCGCACGGCCGTCGTCACGGCGATCTCGGCCTTCCGCACGTCCACGAGCGCGTTGATGTAGTCGAACCCGGCCACCTGCTGGTTGAGTGACAGCTTACCCGCCGTCTTGATGAGCTGGTTGATGAACCCGCCCTGCTGGCCCGCTCCGCTGCCGGTGTTGCCCGGCGGGATGCGGAGGCTCGGCTGAACCTGGTCCGCTTGGTAGCCGACGTTCGGGTTCGGGTAGAGACCCGCCTGGATCACCTGGCCGTAGGCGGCATCGCTGTCGGCCTTCGCCCGCCGGATGACGGGGCTGTTCGCAAGGGCGATTTCTTGGAACTGGGCCAGCGTCATCGCCTCCGGGGAGGCGACCGGGATCGCGGCCGAGACCGGCTGAAGGGCCGGGTACGCCTGCTGGGTGGCCTTATCTCGTTCGGTCGCGGGCATGGTCGGCGTGAACTTCGGCGGCACGATCGCCGGTGCCCCGGCCCCCGGCAGCGCGGGCGGCAGGTCGAACGTGGACTTCTCGCCGGGCTTCGGTGGGGCCGCGGTTGGGGTGGCCGGAACGATTGCCAGCGCCCCGGCGGAAACCTGGTCGGCCGGCCCCGCCGTTCGCGGCAGGTAGCCGCTCGGCAGGCAGACGTCGCGGGCCGAACAGCCGGTCAGGGCGAGGACGCCCGTGCCGAGCCAGCCGAATGCCCTCGTTCGCCGCATCATGTTCGTCATGCCGTTCGCCTCGCGCCCTAGTTCCAGGAGCATCGACGCGAGAGGTTGGCGAACTTGAATCGGTTCAGGCGGCGGTGATGATTTACGGGGTTGAGCCAAATGCACGGCCGACCGGCTCCCCTACGCCCTACGACCCGCCCCTCGAATTGTTTTCTGTAAACACAGCTTCGAAGTGACGTTATCATCAACGGCGACGTGCCGTGAAAGTTCTACAACCCGGGTGCCGGGAACGAGGTTTTGCCCGGCGTGTTCTGGAACTTGCACGACCGTGCGTGACCACACCGATCGCGAGCCGTATACCAACGTCCAAGACGTTGACCGAACATCTGATTGGCCCTGCCCGCTCCGGACGATTGTTTCGCGAGGACCGAAGACGTGATCTTAGCTCGGGTAACTTGTCCGCACTGTTGGCACGTGTTCCAGGCTCACGAGACACTTTGGGTGGCCGCCCACCCGTCGCTGCGGGGCGACCCGCGGTTGGGCGACGACGCCCACACTCGCTTCCTGCCGTCGCGGTTCACCCCCGGCGGCGGGGCGCTCGACGAACTCGGGGCCGAGTGTACGAACCTGGCGTGCCCGGCGTGCCACCTGGTGATCCCCCGGCTGTGCTTCGAACACGCCCCGTGGTTCGTGTCGATCGTCGGTGCCCCCGGATCGGGAAAGTCGTACTACCTCGCGTCCGCCGTGCAGATGCTCCGGCGGCACATGCCCGACTGGTTTCAGGTGTCGTTCACCGACACGCAGGCCGACTTCAACCAACTCGTCGTGGGGTACGAGGAGCAACTGTTCGTCAACTACAACGCGCACAAGCCGGCCGCCCTCAACCAACTCGTTCAGAAGACGCAGGTCCAAAGCCCCGAGCACCACTCGTCGGTGATCGTCGCCGGGCAGAGTACCCTCCGGCCGCGGCCCATGCTGTTCTCGGTCCGCCCGCAGCAAAGTTCCGACCGGCCGCAACCGTCGGACCAATCGTCGCGGGTCATGTGCCTGTACGACAACGCGGGGGAATCGTTCCTGTCGGACGAGGTGGCCGCGGCTTCGCCCGTGACGCAACACTTGGCCAAGGCGAAACTGCTCTTGTTCCTGTTCGACCCGACGTTGCACGCGAAGTTCCACAACCTGCTGTCGAGCCAGAACATCCCCATCGCCTCGGACATGCCGTTGGACGCGGCCGCCCGCCGGCAGCACTTGATCCTGACGGAAATGGCCAACCGCACCCGCCGCCACTCGGGCATGGCGGCAGGGGCCAAGACGGACAAAATCCTGGTCGTGGTCGTCACCAAGAAAGACCTGTGGGGGCCGCTCTTGATGAGAGACCACGCCGGCGGGCCGGTCGTCATGGACATGAAGGCCGCGACGGCACTCGGCCGCCAATCGCGGGTGCTGCGATTGGACAAGATCGAAGCGCACTCGCAGCGGCTGCGGCAGATCCTCCTCGACTCGGCCCGCGAGATCGTGGACGCGGCCGAGGGGTTCGCCAGCACGGTGCTGTACATCGGCGTGAGTTCGCTGGGGGTGCAGCCCCGACAGGACCCGGCCTCGAAAAAATGGGTCGTCGCCCCGCAGGACATCAAGCCGGACTGGGTGGAGGTGCCCATCCTGTACGGGTTGAACAAGACCGTTCCGAACCTGATTACCGCCGGCCGTGCGCAGTCCGCTAAACTGTAATCGAAGGTGAAATCATATGTACGAACTCGTTTACACGTCCGCCCCGCGCGGGCTGCGGCCGGGGGCTAGTGGGTACACCGTCGTGGCCCAAACGGCGGGCATTCCGGCGGCCCTCGCCAGTAGCCTGGAAGGCCTGTCGCTGTACCGCCACCGGCACGTCGCCGCAGATGCCGGGGACGGCGTGAACCCGGTCATCTTCGGGCACTACCTCCTCTCAGTCGGGTTCCAGAAGTACCACGTCCTCACCCGCATCGTGGACGCCGGGCTGGACTACTCGGGCCGGGGGAACTTCCTGGCCCACCACTTGGCCGTGGCCGACGAGGAGTTGCCGCCGGGCGGCCCGGCCTGGGTGCTCAATCACTCTGGCGTGTTCCGCGACCGCTGGGACGAAGCCCCGGCGTCGTTGCCCCCGCGAGGCCAAATGCGGGCCGGCGATGCCCCGCCGAAGCGGTGCCGGGGCTGGGAACAGACCCTCGGCGACGCGGGTTGGGGCGGCGTGCTGGCCGCCGCCCTGGACCCGGCCCGCCCGGCCGTGATCGTGTTCCAACCGGGCCAGGACGTTCTGCCGCTGATCTCGGAATCGTTGGCCCTCCTATCGCCCGACGAGCGGTGGCAGGTGACGTTTTCCACGTACTATCTCGGGACACCCGCCGGCGTGCGGTGCCAGTGGCGGTGCGTGCCGGCCGACTCGCCGGACCTGTCGAAGTTCATGGCATCCGGCGTGGTGATCCGGGCCGACCGCCCGACCCGCGAGGAACCGGAAGGCCCGCTCGTGGAAGCCGCCCGTAACGGGACGGCCCCGGCGGTTGCCGCGCCATCGCGGCGGAGCGAATCGATCACCCCCCCGTCGGCCGCCGTTTACACACCGCCCGCCCGCGTGGAACCGCCGGCCCCACTCCGTGCGCCGTCGCGCGTCCCCGCGCCCAGCCCGAAGGCCGCCGCAGCGGAGACGCGGACCGCTCGGGAACTCGACCACCACGAACCGGCGGGCGGCCTGGGGCGTATGCTCATCGGCCTGGGCATTGGTGCGGCGGCGGCGACGATTCTGTTGGTCGGCATTGAAGCCGCCACGGGCAACGGGCTTCTCGGGCTGATGGCCAACAAGGACAAGGCGGACGCCGCGGGACTTGCCGAGAGGGATGCCGCAATCGACCAGAAGAATCAGGCCGAGGAGCGAGCGAATCGGTTTGAGCAAGAGGCGAAGGGGTTGCGAGAAAGACTGCGGGAATTCAACGACCGGCCCAGACCATTCCACTCACCCGATCCGGAGCCCAAGAAGGACGTGAAGTCCGAACCCAAGAAGGACGTGAAGCTCGAACCCAAGAAGGACGTGAAGTCGGAACCTCCCAAGTCGGATCCCCCAAAAGTGGAGGCCCCGAAGCCACCAATGGATAAAGCGGGCACGAATGGTCCCAGCAAGGGCAAGGATAAGAAGACCGAAACCGAGAAACATTCCCCGCCAGCCATTGGGTCGTTCCAGCCAAGGGGCATCAACAAGAATGAAGCGTCGGAATTGGTTCTCGACGACGTGGAAAAAGTTGAACTCGGCGACCTTCCGAGTTACATGGACAAGCCGATCGAAACAAAATCGGGTTATACTTTATCCCTGACGATTCCCGCAGGTAAAGACCAACAAGGCACGCCCACGCCACCACAGAGGGTGGAAGTCGGCCAGTTGGTTGCGACCAAGAATAGTTCGAAAACAACACTCGAAATCAAACCGCCTGATAACCAGGCCACTAACGGGGTCACGCCTTTGATCCAAGCGGGGCTCATACAGATCGCCACAAGCAAGAAGCCACGACAGTATTACCTTGCCTACAAGCCGGCCGTATTTTCAGGGCACCAGGTTTTGGAGGAAAAAAGACAACCGGATGCAAACATTCGGGCGTGGTGGTGGAGCAGATTGAAGAGCGGCATCTTCTCCCAAAAGCTATTCGATTACAATCTGTATACCGAGCGGGGCGGAGAATTGAAATTCCGCCCGAAGGCCCAAATTGTCGTGGGTACAGAGACGATTACGCTCACATCGTCCGATGGGAAACTTGCCGACAAGCTGACGCACAAGGCAAAAGACAACAAAGTTTATTCCATGTATCTGGACAAGGGCGATCTGATAGTTACAACCCCGCCGGACATCCGTGAATGCAAAATCGAATTCGCGGATGTCGTCCGGCCGGTTGGGAATAAAGAATTTGAAGACGTCGGCCTCGAAGTTTTCTCATTAGGGAAAATGAAGTAACTCCCCGGAGCCTCCCGCATGGCGGACAACATCGCTCAGCTCCGGAACGCGCTGGCCACGATTTCCGGCTCGACGTTCGGCCCCGACTACTTGCCCACGGACGACATGCTCCCGCGGTTGAAGCAGGCCGGGTACGCCTATGCCGAGGCCACCCGAGAAGTCAACGAGCGGTTGTTCAAGTGCGAGCAACTCCTCGGCGTCGGCCAGCGGTCCGAGGCCATCCGGCAGGCGGTCATTGACCCCGACCTGCTCAAGCGGTTCGCGGAACTCGACATCCCCGTCCGCGCGGCGTGGACGGAGTTCGCCGGGCGGAACGGCCTGCCGGCCCCGGCCGCCCTGAACCGAACGGCCGCCACCACACTGAACCAGGCGTTCGCGGCCGAGGAGCGGGTCAAAGACAACCTTCAGCAGTTCCGCACCCTGTCCCTGTCCCGGGCACCGCTGCCGCAGCGGCTGACCGTGCTACGGTTGCTTGTGCAGACGGAGCCGGCCAACGTCGCCTGGATCGACGACCTCAACCGGTTCGAGGTGGCCCGGTTCGACGAAATTCGCTCGATGGCCGCCCGCGTCCGGCAGAACGACGACCTCGCGCTCGCGACCGAACTCGCCAAGGAAGTGCAGGCCCCCGCGTGGGTGACCAAGCCCCCGCTCGACCTGATCGACGTCGTCCTCCGGGCGCACCAGGATGTGCTCCGGCGTGACCTTCAACGGGGCTTGCGAGTCCTCGAAGGCCGCATGACCGACGCCGTCCGCGGGTGGGACGACGTGCCCGGCGACGACGAGGAAGCGGACAACGCCCGGGCCGCGTTCCTGGCCGACGCGAAGGCCGTCCGCAAGGACGTCCGCAACGTCATGGACCAGTTCGAACTGGCCGACGCCGACCCGTTGCTCGACCCGTTCCGGGACGTGTTCCAGTGGATCAAGACGCAGGAAGACGACGAGGCCCACGGGCGGAAGTTCCAGAAGGCGGTCCGCGCACTGTTCCAGGCGATCCGCGACAACCACGACTGGTGGTACGTCGCCCAGTGCTACCGGCAGGTGTGCGCGTTCAACCGGCCGATCCCGCAGGAGGCGCTGGACGCCTACAACACGGCCAAGCGGAAGCGGGGTATCTTCAAACAGGCCATCATCATCGGGGCCGTCGCGCTGGCCATCGTGGCGGTCGCGGTCGTGTTCATCGTTCGAAAGCCTTGACGCGAAGGGGGACGGCGCATGGATCTGTGGTACGTGCGGACGCGCGGGCGGGTCACGGGGCCGTTCCGCATCGACGACATCCGCACCATGCGGGCGAACCGGCAATTGCAAGGGTTCGACGAGGTGTCGCAAGACCAGATGACCTGGGAGCCGATCGACCTCGTCCTCAGCCCGCAGGCCGCGACCGCACCCGCCACCGCGTTGCCGACGACCACGGCCTACGACCCGGGCCGCGGGGACACGCACCGACGGCGGCCGCAACAGAAACAACCGTTCACCCTCGGCCGCAGTGGGTGGATCGTCGCCGGCGGGACGATCGCGGCGAGCATTCTCGCCGTCGTCGTCGTGTTCCTCCTGACCCGCCATCGGGGTGAGAAGCCGGCGGCGACCGATAAGCCCGCCCAAACCGTGCCGCCGAGCGCCCGCGCGGAGACGGTACCGAACGGGGTCATTAAGTTCGGCCCGACGGTGACCGCCTCGGACCGGGACACGGTGCTCGCGGCGAGCGTCGGGTTGGTCGTCGCCGGGGCCACGATCACGCGGTCCGATGGCACACAGTACGACGAGCCGGAGTCCACCGGGACGGGGTTCGCGGTCGCCCCCAGCGGATACTTGCTCACCAACGCGCACGTCGTCGATTCCGTCGCCGCCGCCCGCCGGTCGCCGGCGCGGGCCGACGCCGAGCAGAAGTTGAAGATCAAGGTCGAACCGAAGCTGTGGGTGTTCTTCGGCAAGGGGGACAAGTACGAGGCGGACCTCGTCCACCGGAGCGAGGACTACGACATGGCCATCCTCAAGGTGAACCGCGCGTGCCCGTGGTACTTCCCGCTGTGCGACCGGCCGGCCGGTCAGATCCCGAAACTGGACGGCGTGTCGTCCGTCGGGTTCCCGGGCGTCGACCGGGAGGTGGTGACGCAGAAGGAGTTGGTCGAGAAGATTTTGCGGGACGCGGGCGTCGGGCCGATTCAGTCGAAGTTCCCGGAGTCGGCGTTCGAGGTCTCGGTCCGCGGCGGGAGCGTGACCAAGCGGGCGGAGCAGCGGCGCATGAGCGCCAGCCAGCAGGACTCGTTCGTCCTCCAGCACACGGCCCAAATCTTCGGGGGCAACTCGGGCGGCCCCCTCGTCACGAACGTCGGCCTGGTCCTCGGCATCAACACGTGGTCCCAGCGGAAGGTCGTCCAGGACAAGGCGGGCAAGGTCATCGCGGACCAGGGGAACCTGAACAACATCAACTACGCCCTCACCCTGCCGCAGTTGCGCTCCGAGATCGACAAGCACGTCCCGTCTGTGGCGTGGCAACCGCTCGCGGAGTGACCCCTGGCTCTCATCCCCGAACCGGGAGAGGATCATCGCAAGCCATCAACCCCCGCCGCCCGGCCCCGCGGCCGCGCCGCGGACCATCGGCAAGTTCCAGGTCGTTCGCGAGATCGGGTGCGGCGGCATGGGCGTCGTGTACGAGGTCACGGACCCCCTCCTGGGGTGCAGCCGGGCCATGAAGATGATGCTCGACGCCTTCGCCCGCCGGCCCGGCGCGAAGGAGCGGTTCCTCGCCGAAGCGAAGGTCATGGCCGCCCTCGGCAACCACCCGAACGTGGTCATGGTCCTCGAGTACGGCGAGTACGACGGGCAGCCGTACCTCGTCATGCCCCTGCTGCAAGGCCGAAGTCTGGAGGCGGCCTTGCGGACCGCCGTCCCCCCCGCGCTCGGCGAAGTGCTGCAAGTCGCCGAACACGTTGCCCGGGGGCTGTCAGCGGTCCACGCCCGCAAGCTCGTCCACCGCGACATCAAGCCGGCCAACATCTGGCTGGAGGAGAACCCCGACGGCTCGCCGGGGCAGGTTAAACTGATGGACTTCGGCATCGCCCGGGACGAACCCGGCGAGGGGGAGGCGGTCACGCAGGAGACCGGCACGGCCGGGTACATGTCGCTCGAACAGCTCCGCGGGTTGGAAGTGGGGCCGCGGACCGATTTGTTCAGCCTCGGCGTCGTCCTGTACCGGATGCTGGCGCACCAGATGCCGTACTCGGTCCGCAGTTGGCCGGACTACATGGAGTCGCTCACCAATCACACGCCGACCCCGCTGCACACCCTCAACCCCGCCGTCCCGAAGGCGCTGTCGGATCTGGTGGATCGGATGATCGCCCGGGCGACCGACGTGCGGCCGGACAGTGCGAAGGCCGTCGCGGACCAGTTCGCCGCGATCGCGGCCGGGCGGGTGGGGCCTGCGCAACCCCAAGTGGTCGATTCTTCGCCTTGGTGGCAAGACCAGCAACCGGCGCCTTCGGCCGACCCGCCGGCCCCTTCGACGCAGGGGAAGGCAAAGCCCACTCAGCGGGCACCCGAGCCGCCCGTCGCCCCACCGCCACCGGTGGCCGTCGTGCGACCACCCGTTGCGAAGCCCGTGAAGGACGAGAAAGTTCCCGCGTGGCTGACCGACAGTCGGGAGAACAAGGCGCGCGGGTCGGACGTTCACAAGGTACGGCCGCTCCCGCCGGGAACGGGGACGATGAAGCCGCTTCCCCCCTACGTGCCGTTGCGGAAGCCGGGAAGTGATCGAGACGCGCGGCCGGTTTCGCCGTGGTACGCCCGCATCCCGCAAACGTGGCTGCTCATCGGCGTGGCCGCGATCGTCGGGGGCTGCGTCATCCTCATCGCATTTCTGTTAACGCGCGGATAGGGCGGGGCGTCCCGGCCCGAGAATCAAGCCGATTCACCCCCCTCTTGGGGGACGAACGGAATGTACGGGCACCGCGTCTCCCAGTTCCGCCCGCCGTCCGAAGAAGCGAGGATGGTGGCCGTGCCGGACGAGTTGCCCATAGTCGCCCAGGCGTGGCGGTCGTCGGCGAAGCGGACGTGCCGGCCGGCCGTGCCGGTGGCCTGCGACTCCCGCCAGACGCGGCCGCCGTCTTCCGTGAACCAGACCGACCCGTAACCGCTTACGCACCCGATTAACGGGGTCCAAAAGTCCACGCCCCCCGTCCGGCTGCCGCTGACCGTCCACGTGTTCCCGCCGTCGTCGCTGGCGGCAAATGCGTCGCCGCCGGCCCGGACCGCAGTCGCCGTGGGCACCGAAACCGACCACAACCCGACCCCCGCCGAGTCGAGGCACCGCCCCCAGGTGCGGCCGCCGTCCTTCGTGCGATAGATCCGCCCCCGGGAGGTCGCGACCCGCTCGGCCGACAGCCAGTCGTGGACTTCCGACCCCTGCCGGTGCCCGCCGCTCACCCAAAGGTAGTACGCCGTGGTGGCAACCTGATCGTGGGTCGGCGAGTGGTGGTCCATCGCCACGGCGAAGCCGGTGTACGGGTCAGCGAACCGGACAGCCCGCAGGGTGGCATTCTCCCCGACGTCCGACGTCCGCCAGGTTCGGCCGCCGTCGTCCGAACGGAACACCCGGCCCGCGTCGCCGACGCACCAACCGACCCGCGGATCGACGAAGAACACGCCGCGACCGGACGCATTCTCGGGGAGGGGAACGGTTTCCCACGTCCGGCCGCCGTCGTCGGTCCGGCCGACGAACCCGTCCAACGAAACAACCCACCCGTGCACGGGGGTAGCGAAGTACAAGGATTCGAGGTGCCCAGGCGGCAGACCGACGTGGACGCACTGACGCCAGGTGCCCCCGCCGTCGGACGATTCCAACAGCCGCGCGCAACACAGCGTCCACCCCTGGTCCGGGCTGACGAAGTGAATCGGGCCGGTGAAGTAGTTCATCCCCGCGGGGTTTCGGGCCATTCGCGCTCTCCTCGGCCGCAGCCGTCAGTCGTACTCGCAGTGCCCCCAGAAGGGGACATGATCGTTGGTCGGATGGAGCCGCACGAGGGCCGGTTCCTGGAGTTTATCATTCGGGACGGCCGCCCGGCGGACGAGGCCCGAATGCGAAGTTGGGACAACCGAAGCGGAATCGGACCACGGCGACAGCCGTACGAGTGAAGGCGAATGGATCGTCTCGCACGCCGCATCACCTCCCGTTGGGGTCGAAGTCACAAGGGCAATCGGGGGCGATTCGGGTTAACCCGGACTGTCAGGCAGGCGTTGAATTGTGCCCATCTTGGCAACCGGGGCGATTCGCCACAAGGAGAAATCCGTGAATTTCCCCCTTTTCACTTGCTACGTAACGGAATCTACGGAATATCTCAGTCTTTAAATCTCAAAGAATGTCTTGAGATTATTCTTTCTGAGAATACCTTGTTCGCGTCAGTGCTTCGGCTGTCGCGTTTACTTTGATTATCCGATCTTTTATCGATTCTGCTGGGATATTCGATTTTCCGACATAAGCCGAAAAAAAGATCTAATATTGTCTTGACATCGCATCAGAATTCGAGACACTGCCATTCTCTTATTTCCCCTATTTTAACAACTTTGAGTGCATCTGCCGTGACTACACCGAAACTCTCTCGATCGCGTCGAACCCGGCTGGCCGTCGAACACCTCGACGATCGTTGCGTGCCCGCCGTCATTACCGAGCAGTCGCTGACGAGTGCCGTGCCGACGCCGCAGGGCGTCGTCGCCGGTCCGGGCGGCATCTGGTACACCGACCCCGGCGCGAACAAGATCGGACGGATCGCGACCACGACCGGCCTCGTCACCGAATACTCCTTGCCCATGGCCGCCAGCGACCCGCGGGGCATTGCAGTCGGCGGCGACGGGGCACTCTGGTTCGCCGAGTTCGGCACCGACAAGATCGGCCGCCTCGACCCGGCCACGGGCGCGATCACGGAATTCCAACTGACCACCGGGGTCGGGCCGACGGAGATCACGGCCGGGCCGGACGGCCGGTTGTGGTTCACGGAAATTGGCGCCGACCAGATCGGGGCGATCACGACGGCCGGCGTCGTCACCGAGTACGCGGTTCCCGGCGCGGGCAGCCAGCCGTTCGGCATCACGACCGGGCCGGACGGCCGCCTCTGGTTCACCGAGATCGGGTCGAACGAGATCGGCGCGATCACCACGGCCGGGGTGGTCACAGAATTCGCTCTGGCGTCGCTGACGGCCCCCGGCGGGATCACCGCGGGACCAGACGGCAACCTGTGGTTCGGCTCGACGGACTCGGCGACGATCGGGCAGATCACGCCGGCCGGGGTCGAGACGGACTTCACCGGCTTCGGGTCCGCGACGACGAGCGTGCTGGACATCGTGACCGGCTCAGACGGGGCGCTCTGGTTCACCCAAGGCGGGGCCGACATGGTCGGCCAGATCACCATCGCCGGCGTCGTCACCAACGAGTTCGCCACCACGAGTGGCGGCACGCCGACGAGCATCGCGTCGGGGGCCGACGGCAACTTGTACTTCACGGAACCGAACGCCGCCGCTGTCACGCAGATCACCCCGACCGGCACGCAAACGTCCACGATTCTGACGGCCTCCTCCGGCCCGACGGACGTGGTCGCGACCGCCGACGGGACGATCTGGTTCTCGGAATCGGACGCGAACAAGATCGGCCGCGTGGTCCCGACGACGAACGCGGTCATCGAGTACACGCTCCCGACGGCGGCCAGCGACCCCCGTGGCCTCGCGGTCGGGTCGGACGGCAACGTCTGGTTCGCGGAATTCGGGAGCGGCCAGATCGGCCGGATCACCGCAGCCGGCGTGCTGACCGAGTTCTCCACCGGGTTGACCGTCGGGGCCTCGCCGCGCGACCTCGCGTTGGGGTCCGACGGGGCGATCTGGTTCACCGAAGTTGGGGCGGATCAAATCGGCCGGATCGCGACCGACGGCACTATCACCGAGTTCGCGGTGCCGGGGGCCGGCAGTCAGCCGTTCGAAATTGCCGCCGGGTCCGACGGCCGCCTCTGGTTCACCGAGTTCGGATCGGACGAGATCGGCGCGATCACGACGGCGGGCGTGGTCACGGAATTCGCCCTCCCCGCGGCCGGCAGCGGCCCACTGGGGATCACCGCGGGGCCGGACGGGGCACTCTGGTTCACGGAGTTCACCAGCAGCAAGATCGGCCGGATCACGACCGCGGGCACGATCACGGAGTTCGCCACGACGACGGCCGCCGCCGGGCCGACGGGCATCGCCGCGACCAGCGACAGCATTTTCTTCACGGAAGCGACCGCGAACCAGATCGGACAGATCTCCCCGAGTGGGACGATCGTAGAGTTCACCGACGGCATCAGCGCGTCGGCCGGCCTGGCGGGGATCGCCGCCCTGGCGTCCGGCCAACTCGTCGCCGCCGAAACGACCGCGAACCAACTGGCGACCGTCGCGCTGTCGGCCGATTTGACGATCACGAAGACCGACAACCTGACCACGCTGGTTGCCGGGAACAAGGTCACCTACACGATCGTCGTGACGAACGCGGCGGGCGACCTGGTTTCGAACGCGAAGGTCACGGACACCGTTCCGGCGTCGCTGACGGGCGTCACCTGGTCGGCGGTGTTCGCCGGCGGGGCGACCGGCACCGCCGCGGGCACCGGGTCGATTAGCCAGACCGTCAGCCTGCCGGCCGGTGGGACGGCGACGTACACCCTGACGGGAACCGTGGGGAACTCCGGAGTCGGGACGCTCTCCAATACGGCCACCGTTTCGTCCACCGTGACCGATTCGGTGCCCGCGAACAACACGGCAACCGACACGACGACCATCACCCCGGCCCCCGTCAACCTGCCCGCCGCATTCGCGGTCGGCACGGACGCGGGCAGCGCGGCTTCCGTCCGCGTGCTGGATTCCGAAGGGGCGTTGCTCTACGCCGTCTCGCCGTTCGCCGCCACCTTCACCGGCGGCGTGCGGGTCGCCACGGCCGACTTCAACGGCGACGGCGTCATTGACGTCGTCGCCGCGACCGGCCCCGGCGCGGTCACGCAAGTCCGCATCCTGGACGGGAAGACCCAGGCGGAACTGTTCAGCGTTCAGCCGTTCGAATCCGCCTTCACCGGTGGTGTCTACGTCTCCGCGGGCGACATCGACGGGGACGGCGTGCCCGACCTGATCATCTCGCCGGACCAGGGCGGCGGCCCTCGCGTGGACGTCTACTCCGGGGCCACGTTCAAGTCCATCGCGTCGTTCTTCGGCATCGCGGACCCGAACTTCCGCGGCGGTGCCCGCACGGCCGTCGGCGACGTGAACGGCGACGGCCGGGCGGACCTCGCCGTGGCGGCTGGGTTCGGCGGCGGCCCGCGGGTGGCCGTGTTCGACGGGACGACCGTCGTCGGGTCGAACCCGACGCGGCTGTTCAACGACTTCTTCGCGTTCGAACTGACCCTGCGGAACGGCGTGTTCATCACCCTGGGCGACCTGGACGGCGACGGCAAGGCGGAGATCATCGCCGGCGGCGGGCCGGGCGGCGGCCCGCGGGTAACCGCGTTCAGTGCAGCCGACCTCCTGAGTTCCAGCGGTGCGACGATGACGCCGTTGGCCAACTTCTTCGCCGGCGACCCGAACAATCGCGGCGGGGTCCGCTTGACCGCCAAGAACCTGGACGGCGATAATCGGGCCGACCTCATCGTGGGGTCGGGGGCGGGGAACGGCAGCCGCGTGACTTCGTACCTGGGCGCGAACATCACCCCGACGGGAACGCCCCCCGTGGACCTCGATTTCGACGCCTTCGCCGGGTTCACCGGCGGCGTGTTCGT
The DNA here is from genome assembly GCF_008254045.1 of Limnoglobus roseus. Lineage (GTDB taxonomy): Bacteria > Planctomycetota > Planctomycetia > Gemmatales > Gemmataceae > Limnoglobus > Limnoglobus roseus. The sequence continues at coordinate 1,164,805 of NZ_CP042425.1, forward strand.
GGGTTGATCGACGACGGCCGAGACGTGCGTGAACGACACCGTGGTGTCACAACGGGATGGGTTCCGACTTTTCTTTCATAAGGATGCTTTCGATGGACACGACTACTGCTTCTCCCCGGCGCCGGTGGTTGGGCCGGGCAATCGTCCTGGCCGGCGTCGTGCTGGCCGCCGTTCCGATGGTTTGGCTGTCGGCGGCGGACCACCGCGACGGGCCGATCTTCTCGAACACGGCCGCCAACGGCCGGGCCGACCTCAACGACATTTACATCTTCCAGGCCCCCGGCAACGCCAACAACACCGTCATGGTTTTTGACGTGTCCCCGTTCCCGGGCGGCGGTGGCGGTACGCCGGCGACGTTCGACCCGACGGTGACGTTCGACATCAAACTCGACAACACCGGCGACGCCGTCGAAGACATCACCTTCCGCGTGAACTTCGCCGCGCCCGACGCCAACGGCGTCCAACAGGTGACCCTGAAGGGCCTGCCGTCGACCAAGTTCCCGCCGACGGGCATCCTGGCCACCGGCAAGACCGGGACCAACATCCCCGTGGCCGGCGGCGGCATGTTCCGCGCGGCCATTCAAGACGATCCGTTCTTCTTCGACGCGACCGGCTTCGCCAACTTCGTCGCCGCCGGTACCGTTCCCTTCCCCCGCGCCGTGGGCACGGCCGCGAACTTCTTCGGCCCGGATGGGAACACGCTGTCGATGATCCTGGAAATCCCCACGGCGCGGATTCGCTCCACGCCCGCCAACCCGAACGTGGGCGTGTTCATCACCTCGACCCGCAACAACGTGCAAATCGACCGCATGGGCCGCCCGGCCATCAACACGGCCCTCATCCCGCCGGTCCCCCGGAATAACATGGCCCGCGGCGAGCGCCGCAGCGCGTTCAACGCCGGGCTGCCCCGGAACGACAAGCGGGACTTCCGGGCGGACATGATCTCCGTCCTCACGAGCGTGTACGGCCGCCCGGCCGCCACCGCCGCCGGCCTCGCCGACTTCCTGCTGCCGGACATCCTCACGTTCGACACGAGCAAGGCGTTCACCACCAACTCGACGGACGCCAACGGCTTCCCGAACGGCCGTCGCCTCCGGGACGACGTGATCGACGTGGAGTTGGGCCTCCTCACCGGCAACGGCATCACCACCGACAACGTCTCCGACGACAACGGCGACCGCATCACCGACGGGACGATGCGGGCCAACGGGACGTTCCGCACGATCGCCTTCCCGTACATCGGTGCGCCGAACCTGCCGCTCAACGGGGCCGGGAACTCCTTCCCCCGCCCGTAGACCGTTTCCGCTTGACGATCCGACCGGCCGGGCGGGTGTTCCCCGCCCGGCCGGTTGACTTTCGAATCCTCCACGATTGGCCCCTTGAGAGACTCCCATGAACGCACGACGGTTTCGCACGATCACAGCGGCGGGCTTTTCGGTACTCGTCGTGACGACGGCAATTTGGACCGCCGCCTCTCGGCCGGTGCCCGTGTCCCAACCGACCTCCGCGGCAACCACACCATCTGTACCGGCCGCCGTGGCGGTCGCGCCATCCGTACCGGCCGCCGTGGCGGTCGCGCCATCCGTACCGACCGCCACGGCGGCGGCCACGCCACCCGCGCCACCTGCACCCATCGCCACGGCGGAGAAGCCCCCCGCGCCGACCGTCACGGCGGCGGTCACGCCACCCGTACCAGTCGCCACGGCGGAGAAGCAGCCGGAAGATAAACCGATCCCGGTCCGGCCGGAGACCGGGCCATACCGCCCGTACCAGTTCCTGCTGAGCACGGAGCAGTCGATCGAGATTTACAAGCAGCGGATCAAACGCGACGTGCAGGACCACATGAGCCGTTCGACCCTCGGCGGGTTGTACCTGCGTCAGGCCAAGGAAACGGGCGACCACTCGGCCTACGACCGCGCCGACGAGATGTTCGCGGAGGCGGTGAAGTTGTCGCCGTCCTACGACCAGGCGCAGATCGGCCGCATCGCCGTCGCGAACGCCCGGCACCAGTTCGCCGACGCCCGGAAGCGGGCCGACGCGCTGTACCGGGAGAACCCGGACAGCCCGAGTGCGATCGAAGCCCTAGTCATGCTGGCCGACGCCAACGTCGAACTCGGCCGGTACGACGAAACGGACGTGAACCTCAAGGAACTCGTCGCGAAGGGCGGGGACCCGACGCCCCCGGCGTTCCTGGCCCGAATGTCGCGGATGGCCGAACTCCGCGGTGACATCGAGAAGGCGTTGAAGTTCTTGAAACAAGCCGAAGACGGCGACCGCGAGGACGAGGCGTTGCCGGTCTCGCTGGCGTGGTACCCCTCCCGCCGCGGCGAGATTCTGCTCTCGCAGGGCAAGGCCGACGAGGCGGCCACGGCGTTCGAATCCGCGATCCGGTCCAACCCAGTGTCGCCGGACTTGAAGATCATGCTGGCGAAGGCGCGGATGGCCCAGGGCCGCCCCAAAGACGCGGTGGCGGTTATGGAGGACGTGTTGAAGGTCGACCAGGACATCGACACGTGGTTGCCGTTCGGCCACTACCTGTTGGCGGTCGGCGAGAAGGACCGGGCAGAGGAACAGTTCAAGGCCGCCGACAAGAAGGCCGACGCCGCCGAACCGACCGCCGTCCGCGAACTCATCCTGCACTACTGCGACCTGGGCCGCCGGCTGCCGCGGGCGCTCGAACTGGCGAAGCGCGAGATGACCACCCGCAAGGACGTGTTCAGTTGCGACAGCTACGCCTGGGCGTTGTTCAAGAACGGCAAGGCCGACGAGGCCGAGAAGGCCGCCGACGACGCCCTCCGCCTCGGCACCCGCGACGCGACGCTCTTGTTCCACGCCGGGGTGATCGCTCACAAACTCGGCAAGAAGGACCGGGCGAAGGAACTGCTGGAGAAGGCGCTGGCGATCAACCCGACGTTCTCGGTTGAGCAAGCCGCGGAGGCGAAGAAGTTGCTCGGGAAGTAATTGATGTGATCGGTTGCCGTCTTCCGGGTCGGCAGGCAGTTTACCCCTCACCCGGCCTTCGGCCACCCTCTCCCCAGCGGGGAGAGGGCGTATTTCACTCCCATCTCTTGCCGTGACGGTCCCCCTCTTGCTCCCTCTCCCCGTTGGGAGAGGGAGCAAGAGCGTTTGCCCCAATCAGCGTCACCCCGGCGGGCGGACGGTCCGTCCGAAGGTGGTGGAGAGGACCACGACCCACCCGGTGTCGCCCTTGCGCAAGGTCACGGCGTCCTTGAACCGGTGGCGGTGGACACCCTTGCCCGACAAGGTCACGTGCGCGACCGCCCGGTCCCCGTTTTCTTCACAATCCCCGATGTGTACGGCCTGCGGCTCGAACCCCAACCCGCGGCGGTAGTCCTCGCCCAGGCGGGCGAACTTTTCTGCACTGACGCGCGCCTTCGAGTCGGCCGCGAGGGTGCCGTAGGCTGCCGCCCAGTCCTTGTGGATGATTCCTTCGAAGTAGGCTTGGGCCGCCGCCTTCGCGCCGGTTTCCACCGGCGCGGCCGGGGGCGGTTGGCCGCACCCGACCATCCCGGCGAGCGCTGCCACCGCGAGAATGCGGCCGCCCCACTGCGCGACATGTGTTCCGCTCACGGGTAGCTCCCGTCGGCGGTGAGGACTTGCTTGTCCGGGTACATGTCCACGACGGCCGCGTCCCACGTCAGGGTGGCGGCGTGCCCGTCCAGGTACAGGTAGTTCGCCACCTGGGTGTGCCGCGTGTGCGCCATCCAGGGCTTGAGAATCCCGGTGCCGAGCCAGATGTCGTAATCATCCTGCCGCGGGTCTTCGTCGTCAGCCACGTTGAACACGGCCGCGTTCCGCTCGTTGAAGCAGATGAACTGACTCGTGCCGACCTCGTTGACGAACCGCATCAGCGTCCACTGCCCGTACCGCCGGGACTTGTGACTGAGCAGCGAGTTCATCAGGTAGCTCGCCCGGTGTTCGACGCCGTCGACCATGCCCGTGTCCGGGTCGATGAACGGCTTTCGTTCCGACAAGTCCGCCGGGCAGCGGTAAATTTGCTCGCTGGGCAGGACAATGCCCTGCCGCGACAGGTTCTCGTTCGCCTCCTGGGTGCCGCCGATGAACGGCATGATCTTGTCCTCCCAGTAAATCTCGGCGAACGAGTTCGAGTGGGCGGTGTTCGCGACCACGTCGGCGTCGAACGGGTGGTGCAGGAAGAACTGCCCGTTCGTGACTTCGTAGTACTGGTGGACGGCCAACCCGATCTGCCGGAGGTTGTTCTGACACTGCGCCCGCGCGGCCGCCGCGCGAACCTTCTGGACCGCGGGCAGGAGCAAGCCGATCAGGATCGCGATAATGGCGATCACGACGAGCAATTCGATGAGCGTGAACGCTGAGCGACGGTGTCGATCCATGAAGCATTCTCCCGGAGATGAGAACGGGATCATTCATACCAACCAATTCAACGGCAAGCTAGAAAATTCCGGCAAGATAGGAAGAACCGGCACAGACAGCCCAGATTCTCGGACGAGCGCCTTCCCCAGAATTTGCCGCGGCGGACTAAAAAGTCTTCGTCGCGCGCGACGCGCCGACGCGCCCCGCGGCACAGCCTTGTGAGGAACCTTCCCGCATGACCGCGAACCGCACGGCCCACGCTTTCGCTCGCCTTCGGCCCACGCCGGACGAACCCGACGCGGAGTTGCTGCGGCGGTACGCCGCCGCCCGCGACGCCGGCGCGTTCGAGGCGATCGTCCGCCGGCACGCGGCACTCGTGTTCGCGGCCTGCCGCCGCGTCACCGGCCACGCGCACGACGCCGAGGACGCCTTTCAAGCGGTGTTCCTCGTCCTGGCCCGCAACGCCGGGTCGGTCCGCGAACCGCACCTGTTGGCGTCATGGCTGTACGGCGTGGCGGTGCGGGTCGGGCGGAAGGCCCGGGCGCGGTCGCCGCAGCGGCGGGAAGAATCGAGGGCGACCGTGCCGGAACCGCTGACACCGCCGCCGGGCGATTGGGCCGACGTGGGGCCGGTGATCGACGAGGAACTCGCCGGCCTGCCCGCGTGGTACCGGCAAGCGGTCCTCCTGTGCGACGTACAGCAGCAATCGCGGACCGAGGCGGCCGCGCGGCTCGGGGTTCCCGAGGGGACACTGAGCAGCCGGCTGGCGAAAGGCCGCAAGTTGCTGGCCGGCCGCCTCGCCCGCCGCGGCGTGACGCTTGCCCTGCCGGCCCTGGCTTCGATCGCGACGGCGGCCGTGCCGGAACTGCTCATCCGGCAGACGCTCGAAACCGTGGCCGTTGGGGCGGCCGGCGGATTTGTTGGACCTTCTATCTCCGAACTGGCCCGCGAGGGAATAACCGTGGTGCGAAAACTTCTCTTCCTGAGTGGCGGCGTGATCGCTGCCACCGCCCTCGGTGTCGGCTTGGCCGGCGACCCCGTGAAGCCGCCGGCGGCCGACCCCCAACCTCTCACCGCAAAGCCAGCCGCCGCGATCGCCGACGCGCCGAAGACGGAAGCCCGAGTCGGCCCGCCGCGGCAGCGGGGGATCGTGAACGTCGCGCAACTGTTGCAGTCGGTCCGGTGGTCCGCCGACGGCAAGCGGTTGCTGCTGACCGGCTCCTATCCCACGCCGTTCCCCGCGCAGTTCGACGTGCCGTCATACGCCGTCAAGGTAATCCCCGTCGCCCCTGAAGGATTGCAACCGCCCGCAGGCGCGGCTTGGTCGCCGGTCCGCGGTGATATCATCGGCCCCGACTCGGCCGACCCGCTCGGGGTGATCGTTCACGTGAAGGAGGAAGGCGGGATCAACGTCCGCAACGAACTCGTCCGCTATCAACTGCCGTCGGACGGGAAGGGCGGCGTGAAGACGATCAGCCGGGTCGACCTGGCGGACGACGTGCTGTCCAGCGCACAACTGCCACCGGACGGCCGACAGGCGGTGATGATCGCGGTCGACGAAGCCACGGGAATGGCGGAGATTCGGGAGATCGACCCGGCGACCGGCCGGACGACGCGGGTGGTCTTCCGCACGCCCGAAGATTACTGGGCGATGAGCGGGAACGGGGCGGCGATCGTCACCGTGGTCCACAACCGGGGCGAGCCCACGGCCGAGCACCCCGGCCGTGGGGCCACCGTGCGGGAAGTTCACGTCTGGGACGCGGCCGCAAACAAGCAGCGGTGCGCGTGGAAGGTGACGAACGCGGCGGAAGTCGTATCGGTCGTGCCGAGCCACGACGGGAAGGCCCTCGCGATCGTCGACTTGGGGGTCACCATTCTGGACACGCTCACCGGCAAGGAGGTGCGGCGGTACGAACCGGCCGCCGGCCGCAGCACGTCGGGTGTGTACCTGTCGCACGACGGCCGCCTGACGGTTATCAGCGAAGTGCGGCTCCCCACACCACAGCCCGGAGCGGCCGGAGCGGCCGGGCCGGGCGGAGGGCCGCCGGGGGCGATGCTAGGCTACGGCGACACGCCCCCGGTACGCCGCACCCCGCAGTTCGTGACCGTCTACGACAACGCCACCGGCAAGCCGATCAAGAAATGGGAGACGGGCAACGGCGTCGAGCTCGCGTTCGCCCCGGACCGGGCGACGCTGGCAGTTTTGGAGTGGCCGCCATCCACGCCCGCCCGGGGTTCAGCGCCCGGCATGCCGGGCGGCGGTGGAATACCCGGGGGGAGCGACGAAGCGATCGCGCGGTTGGGCCTCTGGGACTTCGGAAAGTGACCGGGGCGATCAGCCCCAGAAGCCGGTGAGCCGTTCCTTCTCGGCCACGCCGAGGGGGAACTTCTTGCTCATCGGGTGGTCGGCGATGCCGGCGAACGCGCGCAGAGCTTCGTGAACGTGTTCCGGCCGCACGCGGACGCCCTTCTCCTTGTCGACCTTCAACGCCTTCGGGTCGAACGGCACGGCAAACTGCTTCTCGTCAGTGGCCCCGAGCACGCGGTTCCCCTTGATGCCGCGGCCGAGGAACTGGATCGAGCCGATCGACCAATGGTCCTTGCCGTTCCCCCCGTTGTACGTCGGCGTGCGGCCCATCTCGCTCTGCACGATCACGACGAGCTGTTCCCGAATCTTCAACTCTTCGGCCCGCCGGAAGAAGTACGCGATGCCGGCCAGGAACTCGGGGATGAGCTTCATCTGATCGGCGTCGTTGTTCGCGTGGCTGTCGAACTGCCCGATGCTGAGGTTCGCGGACACGCAGACGCCCGCCTTGAACGACGCCAGCGCGATCTCAGCTTGCTGCGACATCCGCTCTTTCGGCGTCGTCTTCGGGATATATTGCGTGACGCGCTCGAGTGCCTTCGAGTTGACCTGGGCGGCGTAGAGCATGTTCTCGCCGCGCTCCTCGCGCGGCAGTCGCGGCGCGGCCGCGCGCGACTCCTGCTGATCCTTCAAGGCGGCTTCAATGCGGTCGAGCGCGAACTTGTCGTGGTAGGGTGAGCGAAGGTTCCCCTCGACGGCATCGGCGTTGGCGATCTTCTGGAGCGAAGGCAGGTACGGCACGCGGGACATGGCCACGAGGTTGCCGGTGGCCGAGTAGTTGCCGAACGTGAGGAACGCCAGCGGGCAGTCCGGCCCCCGACACGCCGCGACGAGGGCCGCGAACGTCGGGTACGCCAGGCTGTCGAGCTTGCCGGTGGCCATGTACCGGGCACCCGGCGAGTGGTTGTTCACCGAGTAGTCGAGCCCGTTGAACGTGAGCAACTCGCTGCCGTGAGCGGCGTAGAAGTCCTCATTCGTCATCCCGCCCTTCGCGCTCTTGGCCGTCGGCGCGAAGGCGTGTGCCCCCTTCGTGAGGATGTCGCCGTCCTTGTAGAGGCGGTTGATCCCGTTGGTGCCCTTCGGGTCCATGAGGTATGTCGTGTCCCACCCGCCGGAGGCGTTGAAGACGACGTAGTACGGCCCGCCGTAAGGTTCGTCCTTCGGCTTCGCGGTGGCCGTGCCCGGGTGAACGAACGGTACGGCGAACCCGAGGCCGGCGAACCCGCAGAGTTTGAGGAAGTCGCGTCGCATGGAGAAGCCTCTTGGCGAGCCGAGCACAGTAGGTTGTGTGGACAGTAGTGGCGGTCGGTCGCATAACGGCCTCGACTCCCTCGGAGGCGGCTGGCATGCGACGGCATGAACTCTCGGACGCAGACTGGGCGGCGGTGCGGCCGCTGCTCCCGGCCCGCGGGCCGGCCGGCGGGGACCACCGGGCGTTCGTCAACGCCGTCCTGTACGTCCTGCGGACCGGCGTCCCGTGGCGGGACCTGCCACCGCGGTTCGGCAACTGGAACTCGGTCTGGCGGCGGTTCCGGCGGTGGTCGGCGGCCGGCGTGTGGGGGCGAGTGCTCGAGGCCGTCCGCGACCCGGACGTGTCCACCCTCATCCTCGACTCGACCGTCGTCCGGGCCCACCCGCACGCCGCCGGGGCGGAAAAAAAGCGGGCGGCCAGGCCGTCGGCCGCAGCCCCGGCGGGTTCGGCACCAAGGTCCACGCGGCCGTGACCGGCCGCGGCCACCCGGTCGCCCTGTTGCTCACGCCCGGCCAAGCCGGGGACGGGCCGCGGGCGGCCGCCCTGCTGGCCGGCCACCGGCCACGGGTGGTCATCGCCGATCGCGGGTACGACAGCGACGCCCTCCGTCGGCTGGTCCGCCGGCTGCGGGCCAAGGCCGTCATCCGCCCGCTCGGGTGCCGCCGCCGGCGGGTGCGGTACGACCGCCGGGTGTATCGCACCCGCAACGTCGTCGAGCGGTTCTGGGCCCGGGTCAAGCAGTGCCGGCGGGTGGCCACCCGGTACGACAAGCTCGACCAGTGCTACCTCGGGTTCGTACACTTGGCCTCCGCCCTGGATGTCCTGAGGCACCCGTGACTGTCCACACGACCTAAGGTGCCGGGTGAGTATCAGTGGCATTCACCCGGCACCTCACGGTGCTCGGCTCGCCCGGTCACTCGTACAGGAACTCTTGCCGCCGCAGCAGGTACGTCACGACGGCCCGCCACGCGCGGACGGTGTAGTGTGGATCGTCGCCCGCCACGCCTTGGCGGCAGGAATACGCTTCGTGCTTGTCGAAGCCCTTCTGCTCCTTCGCGTCGGCCAAGACGTCGGCGAACAACTTAAACGTGCGGTCCACCTCGGCCGAGTCGGGTTTGTCGTGCCGGCCGAGGATGCGCTCGTGAAGGTGGACGATGGCCGCGCGAATCTTCTTGTCGCCGTCATCGGAGCCGGGCAGCACGTCCGGTTCGATGCCGGGGAAAAGTTTGCGGTCGGGCGCGGGGCGTGCGAAGTCGCGGGCCACGTTCTTGCACGCCACGTCGTTCGACAGGATGCGCTGAATCGCGCCGATCGCCCCGCTCGGGTCCGATGCCCGCTCCGTCACTTCCTGCGAGTCGATGCCGCCGTAGAGCTTCGCGAGTTCGCCTTCCAGGCGGTTCCACCGTTGGCCGAAGATCGCGCCAACCTTCCGCTCCATCTGTTCTGGTGACAGCATCCGCACCAACCCTACGTCGTCGAGTTCGGCCCGCCGCTTCGGGTCGCGCGGCGACATGGCCAGTCCGTCCACGCGGTAGAAGTCGGAGGCGACCCACTCTTGAATCGCGACCTTGAAGTTGAAGTTCGCCTTCGCGAACCGCCCGGCGATCGTCTCGACCTGCCGGCGTTGCTCGTGGTAAGCCCGGTACTTCGCGGCGAACAGCGGGTCGTCCAAATCCTTCGGCGGCAGTAACACCTTGCGGCCGGTCAGCAGATAGTAAGCGTGCTCGACCATCGCGACGGCGAACCGCGGGTCGTTCGCCGTGCGGTCGCCGAGCCACGCGAGCGCCCGCCATCGCTGGTTCGCGGGCAAGTCCTCGCCCTCGAAGCCGGCCGCGAACATGTCCTTGAACCACCCGCCCTTCCGCTTGCCATAGAGGCTGAAGTTCGCGTCGAACCGCCAGTAGTCTTGAAACAAGCTGGCCACCGGGTCGAGCGTCTTGTGGCAGACGACGCACTCGGCCGCCTCCATCGTCGGCACCTTGAACTTCGCCTGGGCCGCCGCGGCGTCCGACACGCGGGCGGCGAGTTCCAGCACGTCCACGCCGAGGAAGTGCTGGTAGTACATCCGCGCCCGCAGGCGGTTGCGGTTCGTCTCTGTCGTTGGGTAACGGGCCAAATATTGGAACGTGCTCAGCAGCCCGGCGTGCGGGTAGAAGCCGGTGGCCGAGTCCTGGTTCTCCGACTTGTTCCGCCCGGCGAGCGCCTTCAACGTCACCGGGACGTACTCGAACGGGTCGTCCGGGTTCTTGAACTGGGCTTTCACCTGCTCGAAGATGCCGTACCCGCGGGCCGTGTACGGCGACACCATGATGTAGTCGCCCGTCACGATCTCGGTGAACGGCCGGTCGTTGCGGACGATGTGCTCGATCATCTTCATCGGCTCGCCGAGGAGGGCCTTGCGGTAATCGTTGGCGAGCTTGTACCCGGCCTGGCGGCGTTCCTTCTCGTCCTTGATGGCGCTCAGATCGTGCTTCTGATACCAGAGCCGGGATTTCTCGAAGTGCTCGTAGGACAGCGTCGCCGTCTCGGCGTTGTCGCTGAGGCCGACCGTCAGGAAGATGTCGTTGAAGCCTTCGCGGAGGCGGTCGTAGAAGGCGTCTTCCTTCATCACGGCGTCGAGGATCGCAGGGATGGCCTTCATGCCGTCGCGCTCGGTCGCCCGCAACTCGGCGTCGGTCGGCAGTCGCCCGGCCAATGACAGCGTGACGCGGCGAAGGAGGCGGCGGGGTTCGGCCATCACGACACCGTCGAAGAACGGCGGGGCTTTCGGGTCGAGCGTCGGCGGGGCTGGGGCGACGGACAGCCGCGTGACGAACTTGGCGAGAATCTGATACCCCGCGGAGTCGGCCTTGAAAACCTCCTCGCCGCCGTGGCGGAGGTCGCCGCGGACCTTGAGCAACAGCCGCGACTGATCCTTCTCCTTCCGCTCGGCCATTCGCACGAAGGCGTCGCGGTTGTGCTTCAGTGCGTCGTCGCGTTCGCGGCCCTGACTCTTCGCGGGGTCTTGCAGCACGAACTTGCTCTCCTCGGCATCGCCCCCCTTCTTGTGGCACGTCAGGCACTTCTGCGCGCCGACCTTCGCCCAGACTTCGTCCTTGAAGAAGTCATCGACCGGCCGCGCACACGCCACCCCCGCGTAGGGCTTTTCGTCGCCGCAGGCCGGACCAGCCAACACGGTTGCGAGAGCGAGGACGACACCACAGAGACGCGCGGACATGGCGAATGATCTCGGGGCAGGGGGAACGTTACAGCGTTCGCGGATCGACCGGTCCGTCGTGGGCCGTGGGATGGCGGGAGTTCGACTGCACCACTGTAACCGATGAGAACACTCCTCCGCCATGCGATTTTTTGATCGCCGGCCGCCGCACGTCGCGATCGCCGCGACGAGTTGACCTGTTTAGGCCATTGGAACCGGCACCGTCGGCGGCGAGAATCTCCTTCGAGCGACGGCCCCTCTCACGTCCCCGGAGTCCGGTCATGTCCCCGTTCCAGCGCGTCGTCCAAATCCTCGACACGTCCGTCGGCGGTCCGACGGCGGGCGTCGGCTTCCCGCACGGGCCGTTCTGGCGCGGCGCGACCCGCGATCAGTTCGTCGTCCTGAAGGTGCGAACGCTCGACCTGATTACCCTCGGGAACGGGGCGGGGTCGAACCTGATCAAATCCCTGAAGGGGGAAGCCCCATTCGGGGCCGACCTCGACAACCCGCCGGCCGGTGCCCGCTTCAGCCGGATGCCCGCAGGTTTGCCACCGGTGCCGGACGCGGACATCGCGTTCATCGAGCAGTGGATCGACGCCGGCTGCCCGGACGCCGAGTCGGGCGGCAAGCCGCCGGGCGGAACGACGCCGACCGGCCCGGCCGCGGCGCTCCACTGGCGGCCGACGAACGCCCCGGTCGCCAGTTCCCGGACCGACGACATCTGGTTCACCGACCCGAACACCGGGTGGGCGGTCAACAGCAACGGCCAGATCGTTCACACGGCCGACGGCGGGAACGCCTGGGCCGAGCAACTGCACGACGCGGACGTGTACTTCCGCTGCATCGGGCTGGCTTCGCCAACCCGCGGGTGGGCCGGCACGCTGACGCCGGGCAAGTTGCTGTACGAGACCCGCGACGGCAGCACCTGGACGCCCGTGTCGAACCTGCCGCCGCTCGCCCCGCCGGCCGTGTGCGGGCTGTCGGTGGTCAGCGATCAGGTCGTTTACCTGGCAGGAACGAACTTCCCCAATCGTCCGCCGCGGATGGCGAAGACGGCCGACGGCGGCACCACCTGGACGGCGTGGGACATGCGGCCGTGGGCGTCCATCTTGATCGACACATACTTCACCACCCCGGACCGCGGGTGGGTGGTCGGCGGCAAGACCGACGAGCCGATCGCCACGCGGAACAACGTCAAGGCCGTGGTGCTGTTCACCGAGGACGGCGGCCGGACGTGGGTGAACCGGGCGGCCGACATCGCGGCCCAACTGCCGAAGGGCGAGTGGGGCTGGAAGATTCAGTTCCTCACCGACCGGATCGGGTTCGTGTCGCTGGAGAACTTCGGCGCCGGGGCGATCCTCAAGACGACCGACGGCGGCCTGACGTGGGTTCGCCTCCCCGTGAACGACCCGCAGGGGAACGCGAACCTCGAAGGCGTCGGGTTCGTTGATGAGAACCACGGGTGGGTCGGCGGGTGGGGCGACGCACTGTTCCAGAAGCTGTCGACCAGTGAAACCACCGACGGCGGTCAGACCTGGCGGGACGCGAACGAGGTCGGCAAGGCGCTCAACCGCTTCCGGTTCTTCGGCTCGCCCGTGACCGTCGGCTACGCCTCCGGGCAGACGGTGTACAAGTACACGTCCGAGCCGGTCGCCCCGCGGGCCGCCGTCGCACCGCCGGCGGGCTTGTTGGCCGATCACCAGCCGAAGCGGGTGGCCGGCCCGCTGCAACTTCCCGTCACCGTCCCGGCGGGCACGCGGCGGTTGAGCGCCCGCGTGTGGGACCGCTTCGGCGATCCCGTCGCCATGCCGGTGGACGAACCCAACCCGGCGGCGGGGCCGCGAACCGTCGCGTGGGACTGTGGCGGGCACGACCCCGGGTACTACATCGTCCGCGTCACCGTGGACGGCACGTCCGAGAGCCAACTCGTTCGCGTCGAACCGGCGTGACCCGCGGCGTCCCGCCTATCGCCCTGACGGTGGGCGGTCAGCCAAGTTCGCTTCCATCATCTCGGCTACCCCGAGGGCGTCTTCGCCGCCCTGTTCTCGTAAGGCCCGGGCCACCTTCTGTTGTCGCTCGGCGGGGTGGTTCTGGTTCAACTTGAACTTGCCCTCCAGCCGCTCAATCTCGATTCGGAAACCCACGATCTGGGCCAACATCTTGTCGAGGAAAGCCGGCGGTTCGTCCAGCACCCACGGCCGGGGCATCGACCGTTCGTAGACCGCGACCGATTGTTGAAGAATGCCCAGCAACGTCGCCCGGTCTTCGATCAACTGCGGCCGGCCGTAGGCGTGGACGGCGGTGTAGTTCCACGTCGGCACGACGGCTTCCGCCTCGTACCACGTCGGCGAGATGTAGGCGTGCGGCCCGGAGAAGACGGCGAGAGCCAGCTGGCGTTCGAGTTCCCGCCAATGCGGGTTCGCCCGGGCCAGGTGGCCGATCAGCGTTCCATGCGGCCCGGCGGTTCGGTCCAGCAGGAAGGGCAAGTGCGTCGCGAACGATTCGCCGCCGACGTTCGAGACGAGCAGCCCGAAGCTGTGCCGCGCGATGAAGGCGTGCAGGGTGTCGAGTTCCGGCACCGCGAAGGAAGACGGGACGTACATGAAGGACCGGGTTGGAGAAAGAGAGACGGACGGGCGGGTCACGCGCCAGGTTCGCTCGGGACCGCGATGAACCCCTCGCCCGCCCGGACGAGGATCGGTTCCGCCAGCGTCACCCACCCACCGTCACCCGTCACGGCCGTGGTGATGAGGTCGAGCCGCCCGCCGGTTTCGGGGTTGAGCCGGTAGACGGCGATCGACCGCCCAGTCTCCACGCCTTCCAGGTGGAAGCGCGGGATCATGCGATCTTCGGCGAAGCGGAACGTGAAGTCGCGGTCGCGGTGGAGCGGGATCATCGCGTTCATCATATCGTCGCGGCCGCGGTGGGGAGGGCGGCCGTCCTACAATGTCCACCCCGGTGTGGGAACGACTTCGCGAGTGTGGAGACGCGAGAGATGCCCATCCGCAGTTACCCGTTGCGCGTCCTGATCTTGTCGGGCACGTCGTGCTTCCTGTTGCTGGTGCTCTGCGGGTCGGTCGCGGTGTACCTCAACCGCGAACAGGGGTTGACCGTCGCGGCGCTCCAGGAGGACATCTTCAGCCGCGGGGTGGCGACCAACCTGGAGACGCACGCCAACCGCCTGGCCACCCTGCACGACCGGCGGGCGCGGGAGGTCGAACCGTTGCACGAACAGGTGCGGGCGGATCTTGCCGAGATGGCCCGCCTCGCGGACAAGGACGAGGAAGTGAAACTGGCCGCCCGCGTGGCCGAGTTGTTCGAAGAGTACCTTCGCCTCTGGCGGGAAGGCCGGGTGCCGCCGGCCGAGTTGGCCCTCTTCCTCCGCGAGCGGGTGGTGGTGTCGGCCGAGGAACTGCGGGTCTACAACGGGAGCGAACTCAAGCAGTCGGAAGAAGATCACCGCCGCTCCCTGCAACGGATGGCGTGGGGGCTGGTCGCGGTCGGCGGCCTCGGGTCGGTCGCCGGCCTCGTGTTGGGGTACGGGTTGGCCCGCAGTCTCCGCCGGACGATCCACCAATTCCTGGTGCGGGTCCAGGGGGCGTCCGAGATGCTCGGGCAGGAAATTCCCCCCATCGAGTGGGAGCGAAGCGGCGAACCCCTTCGCGACGGCAGCGACGACTTGCTCGTGCGCGTCGAACAGGTCGTCACGAAGTTGCACCAGCGGGAGCGGGAAGTCCGCCGGGCCGAACGGCTGGCCGCCGTCGGGCAGTTGGCCGCCGGGATGGCGCACGAGATTCGCAACCCGCTCACGTCGGTCATTCTGCTCATCGAGACGGCCCGCCGCGACCGCACCGCCGGCGGGCTGACCGAGGAAGACTTCACGCTGATCGAAGGGGAACTGCACCGGATCGAACAGTCGTTGCAACAGTTCCTCGACTACGCCCGGCCGCCGGAACTGCGGCGGGCGAACGTGCGGCCGTCCGAGATCGTGCGGACCGCCCTGGCCCTCGCCCGCGGTCGGATCGAGCAACAGCGGGTGGACGTGCGGTTCGACGCGGGGGAAGACCTGGTGATCGAGGCCGACGCCGACCAACTGCGGCAGGTCGTGTTAAACTTGCTCCTCAACGCGCTCGACGTGATGCCGCACGGCGGAACCCTGAGCCTGGGCGTGAAGTCGCGGCCGGACTGGGGTACAATCGAATTGGCCGTGAGCGACACCGGCCCCGGCATCCGGGCCGACATCCTCCCGCGGTTGTTCGAGCCGTTCCTGACGGCGAAGGAAACCGGCCTGGGTCTGGGCTTGGTGGTGTCGCGGCGGATCGTCGAGGACCACCACGGCACGCTCACCGGCTCGAACCGCCCCGAGGGGGGCGCGTGCTTCGTCGTTCAACTACCCGTTCCCACCGACCGGAGCGCCGATGCCCAACCTCCTCGTGATTGACGACGAACCGGTCATCCAGCACGCGGTTCGCAAGGCGTTCCACCCGCCGGAGTACGCCACGGCGTCGGCCGTGACCGCCGTCGACGGCCTGCGCCAACTGGCGGCCGACCCGCCGGACGTGGTGATCCTCGACGTTCACCTACCGGACGCCGACGGGCTGAAGGCATTCGACCAGGTCAAGGCGGTCAACCACCGCGTGCCGATCATCCTCGTCACCGGCCACGGCACGACGGAACTCGCCATCGAGGCGATGAAGCGCGGGGCGTTCGACTACCTCCTGAAGCCCCTGCGATACGACCAGTTGAAGGAGGCCGTGGACAAGGCGTGCGCGTCCAGCCGGCTGATGACCGTGCCGGCCGTGGTCGCCGACGCGGGTACGGTGCCGCCGCAGGCTGATGCGCTGGTCGGCCGCAGCGAGGCGATGCAGGCGGTGTACAAGGCCATCGGCCGGGTCGCCGACACCGACACGACGGTGCTCATCCTCGGCGAGAGCGGCACCGGCAAGGAACTCGTCGCCCGGGCGGTGTACCAGCACTCGCGGCGGAGCCGACAGCCGTTCCTGGCGATCAACTGCGGGGCAATCCCGGAGAACCTGATCGAGAGCGAACTGTTCGGCCACGAGAAAGGGGCGTTCAGCGGAGCCGAGCGGAAGCGGATCGGTAAGTTCGAACAGTGCCGCGGCGGGACGATCTTCCTCGACGAAGTCGGCGAGATGCCGCTACTGGCCCAGGTGAAGTTGTTGCGGCTGTTGCAGGAACAATCATTCGAGCGGGTCGGCGGGAACGAGACGGTCACCACCGACGTGCGGGTCATCGCGGCGACGAACGCCGACCTGGACAAGCACGTCGCCGCCGGCCGGTTTCGGGCCGACCTGTACTTCCGGCTGAACGTCTTCCCGATTAACTTGCCGCCGCTGCGGGACCGCGGTGCCGACCTCGACCTGCTGATCGACTTCTACGTCGGCCGGTACGCCGCCGAGTTCCACAGAGCGGTGGCCGTCGCGCCGGACGAAACGCGGGCCGCACTCCGCGCGTACCGCTGGCCGGGGAACATTCGCGAGTTACAGAGCGTACTGAAGCAAGCGATCCTCCACTCCGGCGGCGCGATCCTGCTCCCCGGCGACCTGTCGATCTCGGCCGGGGCGACTCCGCTGGCATCGCCGACCGAAGCGGGTCCCGCCTCGGCCGACGCCCGGGAACGGGTCTGGGATCAGTACGTCGCCACCCGGCTGGATTCGAACTCGAACAACGTCTACGCCGAGTGCCTGGAGCATCTGGAACGAGAACTGCTTACCCGCACCCTTCAGCGGACCGGCGGCAACCAACTCCGGGCGGCGGAACGGCTCGGAATCACCCGCGGCAGCCTGCGGTTCAAGCTCAAATCTCTCGGCATTACCATCGAAAAGAGCGTCTGGTCGGACGACGACACCACTGATTAGCCGCCGGCCACCGGCCTGATCGCCGCCCGCCCACGTCCGATCGTTCGCGGCCGGCGGGCGCGAATTCCTGCGATAATTCGCACTTTTCGGCTCATTCGCTGGTTCGAAATCGTTCGGCACACCCTTTGCGTCTCTCCCTTTCGTTAATGGCTCCGGCATGAGTTGCACCCGAGATTGAGCGCCACTCATTTCTTCCCGCAGCCCGCCCGCACGTGAATGCCGGTTCTTCCTTCTCTTCCGCGGTGGCCCCGTGGCTTGCCGCGAAGGCCGAACATGTGGCAGCACACGCTCGTAACGACAACCGACGTGCCGGCTCCGTGGCTGGAAGCGGTGGTCAAGGACATTTGGAACTGGTCGGTCTGGCAGGCGGACGGCGAAGCCCCGGTGCTGCCCCGCTCGCCCGTCCGACTCGTGCAGGAGCAATCGTCGGGCCGGTACACGGTCGTCACCGCGGGCCGGTTCGCGGAGATGACGACGACGTATGAGTTCGAGCCGACGCCCGCCGGCACGCGGGTTCGAGTCGCGGTCGAAATTGGCGGCCTGACCGGCTTCCTCTTCGCCCCGGTGGCGTACCGCCGCGGGCAAGGTTTGTCGAGTCACGTGCGGCGGTTAGTGGCCCGTGCCCGAGCGGTCGCCGGCTGGTCTGACGAATCCCGATCCCCGAACACCCCGAGCGTGAGAGAGAACTAATGTCCGCATGGCTCGTCCGGGCTTTTTCGACAGCCCGTAGCGTGTTCCTCGTCGGCCTCGTCCTCGCGGTGGGAGGAGGGGCCGCGTACCTGGCGACGAAGGCCCCGGCCAAGTCGCCCGCCCCGTCGGTGGCCGCACCGAACGCCGCGGAACCAGAGAAGGTTCAGCGCGTCGAGAAGGACATGCTCGTCGTGCCCGAGTCGATCGCGCACAACATCGGCCTGCAAACGGTCGCCGTCACCCCGCGAACGCGGTCCCGGCCGTTCCCGCCGCTGCAAGGCACACTCGCCCTGGACACCAACCGCCTCTCGCGCGTCCACTCGCGGTTCGCCGGCGAGGTGATGTCGCTCGGCCAGACGACGGTTCCCACGATGGCATCGTTCTCGTCGGAACCCGCGCCGACGACCACCCGCACGTTCACCGTCGGCGACACGGTTCACAAGGGCGACCTGCTCGCCGTGGTGTGGAGCAAAGACCTCGGCGAGAAAAAGAGCGAGCTGGTGGACGCCGTCTCGCGGCTGCGGGCTGACACAATCACCTATCGGAACTTGGAAGGGGCGTACAAGGACGGCACCGTGCCCGAGCGGAGCTTTCGCGACGCGGAGCGAATCGTCGAGGCGGACCGCATCGCCGTCGAGCGGGCCGAGCGGACGCTGCGGACGTGGCGACTGACCGAGGACGAGGTCGCGGCCGTGCGGCAGGAAGGCGAAAAGTTCACGGCGAAAGTCGGCGAGAAGAAGGCGAGTCTCGGCGAGTGGGCCCGTGTCGAAGTGCGGGCACCGCAGGACGGCATGATCCTCGAAAAGAACGTCGCGGCCGGCGACATTGTGGACACCACCGCCGATCTGTTCAAAGTCGGCGACCTGTCGCGGCTGGTAGTGTGGGCACACGTGTACGAGGAAGACCTGCCCGCACTGGAAGCCCTGCCGAAGCCGATCCGCTGGGTGGTCAAGGTTCCCTCGCGGCCGGAGGAGAAGTTCGCCGGCACCCTCGCTCAGATCGGCTCGGTCATCGACCCGAACCAGCACACGGCCCTCGTTACCGGCTCCGTGGAGAACCCCCACGGCGAGTTGAAGGTCGGCCAGTTCGTGACCACCTGCCTGGAGTTCCCGGCCCCGAACGGGGAGATCGAACTGCCGGCCGCGGCCGTCATCGAAGACGGTCGCGAGAGCGTGGTGTTCGTCCGGGCGGAAGGGGCGGCCAACCGCTACCACCGCGTGTCGGTGCGGGTCGCCAGCCGGTTCCACGACATCATTTGCGTGCGGGCCGAAGGTAACGTCCGCGGCGGCGATCAGGTCGTCACCACCGGCGCGATCCTGCTCCGCGACGCAATGGACGTCCTCCCCGCCCCTGAAACGGTCGCCGTGCGGCCGTAATTTCCTGAACCTCCGCCCGAGGAAGTTGTGGTCAAGAACTGGATTTCGTGGGCCGTCGCGAACCCGCTCATCGTGATGATCCTGACGGTCGTGTTGGCCATCGGCGGCGGGTACGCCTTCGTTCACGTCAACATCGAAGCCTACCCCGACCCCGCCCCCGCGATCATCGAAGTCGTCGCCCAGTTCCCCGGGGCCAGTGCCGAGGAAGTCGAACGGCAAGTCACGGTGCCGCTGGAAGTGGCCCTCGCCGGGATGCCGGGGCTGGACACGACGCGCAGCAAGTCGCTGTTCGGCCTCAGCCACATCCGCAACCAGTTTACCTACGCCCGGGAGTACGAGCAGGCCAAGCAGGACGTGCTGAACCGCCTCGCGTCGGTGAACCTGCCGGCCGGCGTCACGCCGCAGATTTCCCCCGCCTCGCCGATCGGCGAAATCCTCCGCTTCACGATCAAGAACCCGAAAGACCCGGTCACGGGGAAGCCGATCTACACCCTCTCGGACCTGAAGGCGACGCAGGAGTACGTGATTCAGCGGGAACTCCTCCGCGTGCCGCGGGTCGCGGGCGTCACCGGGGTCGGCGGGACGATCAAGCGGTACGAGATTCAGCCCGACCCGGACCGCCTCCGGCAGTACGGCGTCTCGCTCGCACAACTCCAGACGGCCGTCGGCAACTCCAACGCCAACGGCAGCGGCGACAACCTCACGCAAGGCCAACTCACCATCGTCGTTCGCTCGCTCGGCCTGTTGGGTAACGGCCAAGACCCGCAACAGCAGACGCTCGCGATGGCCAACGCCCGTACGGCCGCCGAGTACCTTCGCAGCGAGGAAGCCCGCCGCTGCCGCGAGATTCGGCAGGTCGTGGTGGCCAGCGTGAACAACGTGCCGGTCCGCGTCGATCAACTCGTGGACGGCGGCCCATGCCTGAACGCCGACGGCAGCCCGCGCGTCGACGACGGCCGCCTCGTAACACGAGGCGTCGTCATCGGCTACCAGACCCGCCAAGGCCGCGTCGGCTTCAGCAAGCCGCATCTGGACGCCGACGGCAATCGCACCTTCAACCCCGACGGCTCTCAGGTTTGGGACGACGAAGACGACGTGGTGCAGGGGATCGTCCTGCTCCGCAAGGGGCAGGAGTCGCTGCCCGCCCTCAAGGACGTGCTGGCGAAGGTCGAGGAGCTGAACCAACCCGGCCACCTGCCGCCGGGGATGCAACTCGCCACCTTCTACAACCGCACGACGCTCATCGACAAGACCACCGAGACGGTCCACGAGAACCTGCTCGTCGGCATGGCCCTGGTGACGACGATCCTGCTCATGTTCCTCGGCAACGTCCGGGCGGCCGTCATCGTGGCCCTCAACATCCCGCTCGCGCTGCTGTTCGCGTTCGGCGTCCTCCTCGCCCGCGGCAAGTCGGCTAATTTGCTGTCCATCGGGGCGGTCGACTTCGGCATCATCGTCGACTCGTCAGTCATTATCGTCGAGAGCATCTACCGCAACCTGATGCGAACCGACGACGCCGACCGGCCGATCGAAGACCGCATCCTCGCGGCTTGCGGGCAGGTGACGAAGAGTGTGTTCTTCGCCACCGTCATCATGGTGTGTGCTCTGCTGCCGCTGTTCACGATGAGCGGCCCGGAAGGGCAAATCTTCGGCCCGATGGCCGACACGTATGCCTTCGCCCTCGGCGGCGCACTCATCCTGGCGATGACCGTCTCGCCGGTGCTTTGTTACCTGCTGATGAAGCGGTTGAAGCCGAAGCCCGACAACGTCCTCGTCCGGGCGTTGCAGTGGATGTTCCTGGTGCAACTGCGGTGGCTGTTACACGTCCGTTGGCTCGCGCTGGCCGGATTCGTCGGGGTGCTGACCTTCACCGGGGTGCTGGCCGCGAACATGGGCCGCGAGTTCATGCCGGAACTGGAGGAAGGCAACCTCATGGTCCGCGGCACGTTCCCGGTGAACGTCGCGCTGGGCGAGGTTTCGGGGCGGGTGAAGCAACTCCGCAAGGTGCTGCAACAGTTCCCCGAGTTCGCGGTGATCGTCCCGACCATCGGCCGACCGGACGACGGCACCGACCCGACCGGATACTACAACTGCGAGACGTTCCTACCACTACGCTCCGAGGCCGACTGGCCGGTGGACCCGAAGCGCGGCCGCCCGCGGAAGAAGGCCGAGATGGTCCACGACCTGGAAGAAGCCCTCGACGCGAACTTCCCCGGTGTGGACTTCGACATCTCGCAGATCATCCGCGACAACGTAATGGAAGCCCTCTCCGGCGTGAAGGGGGAGAACTCGATCAAGGTGTTCGGCCCGGACCTCGACGTGCTGGAACAGACGGCCGCCAACATTCGCGACACGCTCAACGGCGTGCCGGGCGTGCAGAACGCCGGCGTGTTCCGCGTGCAGGGGCAGTCGAGTCTGGAGTTCCCCGTGGACCGGCAGAAGTGCGCCCGGTGGAACGTGTCGGCCGCCGACGTGCAGGCCGTGATCCAGTCGGCCGTCGGCGGGCGGGCGGCGACGCAGATGCAAGAGGGCGGCCGCCTGTTCGACGTGACGGTCCGCTGGCCGGCCCGACTGCGGGCGGATCAGGAGTCGATCCTGGCGATCCCGGTGCCGGTCGGCGGTAATCAAGTGACGGCCGGCAATCAGTTCGCGCTCGCCCCGACGCCGGCGAGTGGCGGTGCCATCGGCCTGTCGCCTATCGGAACGACAATGGCGCTCCCGTCACCGACCGGCGACGCCTACAACGCCCCGAACGTCTCGACCGGCACGCCGGTCCGCCGGTTGAGTGACCTCGTCACGCCACTCAACGCGAAGGGACAACCCGACGAGGCGAACGGCTCGTTCCTGCGGCCGGGGGCCAGCACGATCTACCGCGAGCAGGGGCAGCGGCTCATCGCCATCAAGTTCGAAGTCCGCGGCCGTGACCTCGCGTCCACGGTGGCCGAGGCGCGGGCGAAGGTGGACCCGTTACTGAAGGTGCCGTACCGGGCCGAGTGGAGCGGCGAGTTCAAGCAGATGGAAGCCGCCGAGGGGCGGATGGCCAAGATGTTCCTCGTCTCGCTCGTGCTGATCGTGCTGTTCCTGTACCTCGCGTTCCACAACTTCCTCGACACGCTCGTGGTATTGGCGAACGTGCTGGCAATGGGCATCGGGGGCGTCTGGGCACTGCGTCTGGCCGGCCTGAACTTCAACATCTCGGCGGCGGTCGGCTTCATCTCCGTGCTCGGCGTGGCGGTGATGAACGGCCTGCTGTTCGTCTCAGCGTTCAACGGGATGCGGGCGCACGGCGTGCCGCTGAACGACGCCCTCCTCCGCGGCACCCGGCAACTGGTACGGCCGGTGGTAATGACCGCCCTCGCCGCGATTCTCGGCCTGCTGCCGGCCGCCCTCTCAACGAAGATGGGGTCGGAATCGCAGAAGCCGCTGGCCGTTGTCGTGGTGGGCGGGATGCTGTTCACCATTGTGGCCCTGAACCTCGTGCCGGTCCTCTACAGCTTCTACGGCCGCCGCACCCCGCCCGCCGGTGCCGGGGACATGGCGCACTGATCGGGCGAAAGTCGGTCGGCCGAGTCGAGGCCGACCGACCGACTTCCGCCCGGGTGGATTTGGGAACTCCCCCGCGATTCGCAGGTCGGTCAACCTGACAGAGTCGCAATTGATCGCGTTGTTCGCCGTAGCAGAAGTAATCGTCCTTGGATGAATCGGCGAACGCGCCATTCCGATCCGCTGACACGATCACGTCGCAAAAAATTGAAGAAGATCTAAAAGGGTCAGGTTCTCCACCGGGATGATATTCACTCTGTCGCGGCTAACACTTTTCCTTCAAATTTTCGCCGACAACGGACTTCGATAACTTCTCGACAAACGCCCGGCGATCGGCCTTCCTATTGAACCGGGTGAAAAGTCAGTAGCCGGACGAATAATGGCAATAAAGCCGAGAATTTGTAGGATTTCCGGACAACTTCCGTCGCTGTCACCTCGCGACCTGAGCTACGTACAAACGCCGTCACTTTTGATCGACGGCTTTATTCCCGATCTCCTTTTCCCGCACCCCCAACACCATGATCGACTTTCGCAAGCTTAACGCCCAGCGACTTGTGGCCGGCGCGTCTCCCCGTCGCCGCACTTCGCAAAAGGCCGTCCCGTCGTCGATCGCGGTGACGCAGTTGGAGGACCGCCTTCAGCCGGCGGCCCCGATCCAGTTCTTCTACCTGCCGTTGCCCGAACAGCCGACCCTCGCCGCCCTGGAAGTCCTCGGCACCGGCAGCCAGGGTAGCGACATGACCAGCCTGACGGCCATCACGACGACCGAGACCGGCACGACGATCTACTACGACCAGTGGGAAGACGGGTACGAGACGAACCTCGCCAGCCCCACGCAAGCGAGTACGCAAATCTGGGGCGACGGCAACGACGCGAACGGCATCGCCCCCGGCTTCGCCAACGACCCGGCCGTCCTTCCCGCCGGGACCGTACTCGAACTCCGCAACGACATCCCGGCCAAGCCCCGGGTGCCGGGCAACTTGTTCTTCGACGGGTCCGACCGGGTCGGGGCCGACAAGACGGTCGCCATCTCCCGGGCCCAGTTCCCGGTCACCGGCGGCTCCGTGATCGGGGCGACGGTCGAGACGCGGGACACGCGGTACTACGACACGGCCTTCACGTCGCCGGTCGGCACCGACACGGCGAACGCATCGAACATGTTCGACTACGCGCAGCTGTTTGTGATGGCGGCGCAGGACAACACGCTCGTCGAGATCGACGCGAACCACGACGGCACCTACGAACAGGCGGTGACGCTCAATCAGGGGCAGAACCTCGTCTCGGCCAGCAACATCTTGCAAGGGGCCAAAGTCCGCGCCAGCAAGCCGGTGCAGGTTGACCTGATCACCGGCCCGATCAACTCCATGTACGCCGCCCGGACGTACGCCCTGTTCTCCGACAACCAGTTGGCCAGCGACTACTTCACCCCGGTCGGCACGGTGAGCGGGACCGACGCGCAGGGCAAGTCGCACGCCGACCCGGTTTGGCTGTTCGTCCAGAACCCGAGCACGACGGACACCATCACCGTCCAGTACGAGACGCAGTCGGCCTCGGGCACGGTGGCCGTCCTCGCCCCCGGCGCGTCCGGCCGGTTCGTGGTGCCGGGCGACACCGGCACGCGGCTGTTCACCCCCAACAACAAGAAGTTCGCCGCCCTGGGCGCGCACGACGCCGGCGGCACCGTCCACGACTGGGGCTTCAGCCTCCAACCGATTAGCGCGCTGTCGCAGATTGCCGTCGTCGGCCTCGGCGTCGGCGACAGCAACGACCCGCCGACGTCGAACACCAGCCCGATCTGGGTGACGGCCGCCCGGCTGAGCGGGGCGGCCACGACCTCGGTGGTGTACGTCGACTACGACGGCAACCCCGCCACCGGCCCGCTGACCGACCCGATGGGCAACCACTACAACGTGGCCTACACCCTCAACCGGTTGCAGGCCCAACGGGTCGCGGACCCGGACAACAACAACTCCGGCATGCGGCTGTACACGCTCGACGGGGCGCTGATCAGCACGGCCTGGGGCGAAGGCCCGACCGCCCTCCAGGGCGCGCCCGGCTTCGACGCCGGCACCACGATCCCGGCCCTGGCCGTGCCCGAGTTCTACAAATTCGTCGACTTCGCCCCCGGCGGCGACGTGAACAACGACGGGTACTACAATTCCGGCGACGTGCTCCGGTACACGCTCCGCATCCGCAACATCGGGTCCGACCCGATCAGCAGCGCCCTCCTGACCGACGCCCTGCCGACCGCGTTCGTCACGTACGTCGCCAACTCGACCGTCGCGAACTACGGGTTCGGGCCGACGGCGGTCACCGACGACGGTACGGGCAGCGCCTTCCCGCTCGACGGCAGTGGCTACACGGTCACGCCGATCGCGGTCGGGGCGACGATCACGGTTTCCTTCAACGTGGTCGTCAACGGCGGCCTGCCCGCGGGCACCACGACCGTCTCGAACAGCGGCCTCCTCAGTTACGACGTGTTCAACCTGCCGGCGGTGGCCGACGCCACCGTCCGCGGCACGATCGGCGACACGGTCTTCCGTGACAACAACGGCAACGGCGTCCAGGACCCCGGCGAACCCGGCATCGACGGGGTGACCGTCAATCTCGTCCTCGACGCGAACGGCAACGGGTCGATCGACGGCGGCGACACGGTCGTTGACTCGGCGGTCACGGCCGGCGGCGGGTTCTACCGCTTCGTCGACCTGTCCGAAGGCAAGTACATCGTGGACGTGACCGACACGGCGAACAAGCTCACCGGGGCCGCCATCACCGGCGGCACCGCCCCCCGGGCGGTCACGCTCGGGGCGGGGGCGAACTTCGACACGGCCGACTTCGGCTACCAGTACCGGACCGACCTGCAAGTGACGAAGACCGACGGCCGCACGACGGCCGTGCCCGGCCAGGCGGTCACGTACACCATCACCGTGACGAACGCCGGCCCGCTCGTCGCGAACGGGGCGACCGTTACGGACACGCTGCCGGCCTCGCTCACTGGCGCAACGTGGACCGCGTCCTACAGCGGCGGCTCGTCCGGCCCGATGACGGGCAACGGCAGCATCAACGCCACGATCAACCTCGCCGTCGGCGGGACGGCAACCTTCACCGTGACCGGGACGGTGGATTCCACCGCGACCGGCACGCTCTCGAACACGGTGACGGTCACGCCGCCGGCCGATCTGGGTGACCCGACGCCGGGCAATAACTCGGCCACCGACACCGACACGTTAACGCCGATCGCCGACCTGAGCCTGACTAAGACGGTCAACAACACCACGGCCAACGTCGGTTCGAACGTCGTCTTCACCATCACGGTCAACAACACCGGCCCGTCGGCCGCGACCGGCGTCACCGTGGGAGACCTGCTTCCGACCGGCGTGCAGTACGTCGGCGACAACAGCGGCGGCACCTACAACCCCGTCACCGGCACCTGGACCATCGGCAACCTCGGCAGCACCGGATCCGCGACCCTGCAAATCACGGCCACGGTCCTAGCGAGCGGCAACTACACGAACTACGCCCAGGTGACGGCCAGCACGGCGGCCGACCCGGACTCGACGCCGAATGACAACTCGACGAACCAGGACGACGACGACAGCGTGACCCTCACGCCCACGCCCGTTGCGGATCTGAGCCTGACGAAGACGGTCAACAACGCCACGGCGGCCATCGGCACGAACGTCGTCTTCACGATCACGGTCAACAACGCCGGCCCCTCGACGGCCACCGGCGTCGCGGTCCGCGACCTGCTGCCGAGCGGCCTTCAGTACGTGTCGGACAACTCCGCCGGGGCCTTCAACTCGGGCACCGGCGTCTGGACGATCGGGAGCATCGCCAACGGCGGCAGCCGAACCCTTCAGATCACGGCCACCGTTCTGGCAAGTGGCAACTACACGAACTACGCCCAGGTCAGCGCGAGCGGCACACTCGACCCGGACTCGACGCCGAACAACGGACAGCAAGCCCCCGACGAGGACGACGACGCCAGCGCGACCGTTACGCCGACGCCGGTCGTGGACGTGAGCCTGACGAACACGGTGAACAACCCCACGGCGAACGTCGGCACGAACGTGGTGTTCACGGTCACGGTGTCGAACGCCGGTCCCTCGACCGCGACGAGTGTCACCGTGCAAGACCTGCTGCCGACCGGCGTGCAGTACGTCAGCGACAACAGCGGCGGGAACTACAACCCCGCCACCGGCATCTGGACCGTCGGCGCTCTTCCTCTCAACGGCATGGCCACCATTCAGATCACGGCCACGGTCCTGGCGGCCGGCAACTACACGAGCTACGCGCAAGTCGCCACCACCGCCGAGCAGGACAGCGACTCGACGCCAGGCGACAACTCGACGAACCAGGACGACAACGCCTCCGTCGCCCTCACGCCGACGCCCGTCGCGGACTTGAGTCTCACGAAGACCGTGGACAACGCGACGCCGGCCGTCGGCACGACCGTCACCTTCACGCTCGTCGTGATGAACGGCGGCCCCAGCCCGGCGACCGGCGTCCAGGTGCAAGACCTCCTGCCGGCCGGCCTGACCTTCGTCTCGTCGTCCGACGCCAGTTACAATCCGGCCGCCAGCGACAGCGTGTGGGACATTCCGTCCATCGCCAGCGGCGGCTCCGCGACCTTGACCATCGTCGCCCGCGTCAACGTCGCGTCGGCGGGGTCGATCACGAACTACGCCCAGGTCATCGCGTCCAACGAACTCGACCCGGACTCGACGCCGAACAACGGCCCGCGGCTCCCGGACGAGGACGACGACGCCAGCGTGACCTTCACCCCGACGGCGATCACCGTCGGCGACACGGTCTTCTTCGACGTGAGCGGCGACGGCACTCAACAAGGGAGCGAACCCGGCATCGCCGGCGTCACCGTCACCCTCACCTACCTCGGCGCGAACGGCGTCCCCGGCGGCGGCGACGATCAAGTCTTCACGGCCTTGACCGATTCGAACGGCCACTACAGCATCACCGACCTCCCGGCGGGCAAGTACACCGTGGCCACGTCGGGCCTTCCGACCGGCGTCACGAACCAGACGCTCGGCTTTGCCACGCTGACGCTCTCCGGCAGCCGTAACGACATCGACTTTGGCTTCAACGGCCCCGGCCAGATCGGCGACCGCGTCTTCCTCGACGTGAACGGCAACGGCCAGTACGACGCGGGTGAAGGCCTCGACGGCGTGACCGTCACGCTGACCGGCGACCTCACCGGCGACGGCACCAAGGACACCCTCACCGTCGTGACGGCGAACGACGGCCTCTATCAGTTCTCGAACCTCCGCACGCCGCCGGCCGGCTTGCCGTACACGATCGTGATCGGCACCGCCGGCCTGCCGGGCGGCGTGACGAACACGGCCGACCCGGACGGCGGCACGCCGAACCAGGCGAACATTACCCTTACCGCCGCCAATCCCACCACAAATACTCAGGACTTCGGCTATCAGGGTTCGGGTTCGATCGGCGACCGTGTGTTCCTCGACTTGAACGGCAACGGTGTGTGGAACCCCGGCGAGGGAATCACCGGTGTGACCGTCACGCTCACCGGCGACGTGGACGGCGACGGCGTGGCCGAATCGTTCTCGGCCGTCACCGACGCCGACGGCTTCTACCAAATCGGCAACCTGCCGGTGAACAACCCGGCCGGCAAGATGATTACGTACACGGTGGCCGTGAACCCGTCGGCCTTGCCGACCGGGATCGCGAGTTCCGTTGACCCCGACGCCATCGCGGACGGCTCGACGATTTTCAACCTGTTGGTCAACCCGACCCGCACGGACCTCGACTTCGGGTACAAGGGGACGGGCACGCTCGGCGACCGCGTGTGGGTCGACGCCAACGGCGACGGCGTGCAGGGGCCGGCGGCTTCCGAGCCGGGCTTGCCCGGCGTCGGCCTGACGCTGACGTACTTCGGACAGGACGGCGTCTTCGGCACGGCCGACGACATCACCACCACCTCGGCCACGAACCAGGCAGGCACCTACGGCTTCGCGAACCTGCCGGCGGGCAAATTCCGGGTCGCGGTGAATCCGGCCACCCTGCCTGGCGGCACCGTGGTGACAGCCGATCATGACGACGCGCCGGCGTTCCCCGCGACCCTCGACGGGTCGGCGAACGTCGTGTTGACGGCGGGACAGACCCGTTCCGACGCCGACTTCGGGTACCGCGGCCCGGGCAGCATCGGCGACCGCATCTTCCTGGACCTGAACGGGGACGGCGCGTGGAATCCCGGCGAGGGCATCACCGGCGTCACCGTCACCCTCACCGGCGACCTGAACGGCGACGGCACGCCCGAGGCGTTCACCGCCGTCACCGACGCCGACGGTTTCTACCAGTTCCCCGGCCTGCCGGTGAACAACCCGGCCGGCAAGATGATTACGTACACGGTGGCCGTGAGCCCGTCGGCCCTGCCGACCGGGATCGCGAGTTCCGTTGACCCCGATGCCGTCGCGGACGGCTCGACGACTTTCAACCTGTTGGTCAACCCGACCCGCACGGACCTCGACTTCGGGTACAAGGGTACGGGCACCCTCGGCGACCGCGTCTGGGTCGACGCCAACGGCGACGGCGTGCAGGGCACGACCGCTCAAGAGCCGGGGCTGCCGGGCGTCGGCCTGACGCTGACGTACTTCGGCCAGGACGGCGTGTTCGGCACCGCCGACGACATCACCACCACGACGACCACGAACCAGGCGGGCACCTACGGCTTCGCGAACCTGCCCGCCGGCTCGTTCCGCGTGGCCGTCACCCCGGCGACGCTGCCGGGCGGCGTTACTCCGACGGCCGACCGCGACGATAGCCCGACGTTCCCGGTGGCCCTCGACGGGGCGGCGAACGTCGTGTTGACGGCGGGACAGACCCGTTCCGACGCCGACTTCGGGTACCGCGGCCCGGGCAGCATCGGCGATCGCATCTTCCTGGACCTGAACGGGGACGGCGCGTGGAATCCCGGCGAGGGCATCACCGGCGTCACGGTTTCACTGACGGGTGATCTCAACGGCGACGGCACGCCCGAGGCGTTCACCGCCGTCACCGACGCCGACGGGTTCTATCAGTTCCCCGGCCTGCCGGTGACCGACGCGGCGGGGAAGGCGATTTCGTACATGGTCACGGTCAGCCCGGCCAACCTGCCGGCGGGCGTGACGAACGCGATCGACCCGGACGGCACCGCGGACAACACGACGACGTTCGACCTGTCGGCCAACCCGACGCGGTCCGACCTCGACTTCGGGTACAAGGGCACGGGCGTTCTCGGCGACCGCGTCTGGATCGATGCCAACGGCGACGGCGTGCAAGGACCGGCGGCTTCCGAACCGGGGCTGCCCGGCGTCGGACTGACGCTGACGTACTTCGGCCAAGACGGCGTCTTCGGCACGACCGACGACATCACCACCACCACGACCACGAACCAGGCAGGCACCTACGGCTTCGCCAACCTGCCGGCCGGTTCCTTCCGCATCGCGGCGAATCCGGCAACGCTGCCGGGCGGCGCCGTGGTGACGGCCGACCGGGACGACACCCCAGCCTTCACGCCCGCGCTCGACGGTAGCGCGAACGTCACGCTCACCGCGGCACAAGTTCGCACTGATGTGGATTTCGGCTACCGCGGCCCCGGCGCGATCGGCGACCGCATCTTCCTGGACGTGAACGGCGACGGCACGTGGAACCAGGGCGAAGGCCTTGCCGGGGCGACCGTGACGCTGACCGGCGACGTGAACGGCGATGGCACATCGGAGACGTTCACCGTCGTGACCGACGCCGACGGGTTCTACACCTTCGCCGGCCTGCCGGTGACCGACCCCACGGGGAAGGCAATCACCTACACGGTGACCGTGAACCCCGCTTCGCTCTCGGCCGGCTTGACGAACGCGGTTGACCCGGACGGCACGCCGGACAACGCGACGACGCTGACCCTGACGGCCAATCCGACGCGCAGCGACCTCGACTTCGGCTACCGCGGACCGGGCAGCATCGGCGACCGCATCTTCTTGGACCTGAACGGCGACGGCGTGTGGAACCCGGGTGAAGGCATCACCGGCGTCACCGTCACCCTCACCGGGGACGTGGACGGCGACGGCAGCGTCGAGACGTTCTCCGCCGTCACCGACGCCGACGGCTTCTACCAGATGGGCAACCTGCCGGTCAACGACCCGAGTGGCAAGGCGATCGCGTACACGGCCGCGGTCAGCCCGGCGAACCTGCCGGCCGGCGTGGCGAACGCGAGTGATCTCGACGGCACGCCCGATGGCACGACGACGTTCAACCTGTCGGCCAGCCCCGTCCGCACGGACCTCGACTTCGGGTACAAGGGCACGGGCGTTCTCGGCGACCGTGTCTGGATCGACGCCAACGGCGATGGCGTGCAAGGGTCGGCCGCTCAAGAGCCGGGGTTGCCCGGTGTGGGCCTGACGCTGACGTACTTCGGCCAGGACGGCATCTTCGGCACGGCCGACGACATCACCACCACGGCTGTGACCGGCTCGACGGGGATGTACACCCTCGCCAACTTGCCGGCCGGTTCCTTCCGCGTGACGATCGACCCGGCATCGCTGCCGACGAACGTCACCCCGACGGCCGACCGCGATGACTTCACGCCGGCCCTCGACGGAGCGGCGAACGTCACCTTGACCGTTGGCCAATCGCGCAGCGACGTGGACTTCGGCTACAAGGGGGCCGCGACCGTCGGCGACAGTATCTTCGTCGATCAGAACGGCAACGGCGTACAAGACCCCACGGAGCCGGGCGTTCCGGGGGCCACGGTGAACCTCCAGTGGGCCGGGCCGGACGGCGTCCTCGGCACGGCTGACGACCAGACCTTCCGCACGACCACCGACGCGACCGGCTTCTATGCTTTCCCCGGCCTGCCGGTATTCGGAACCAGCGACCCGTACCGCATCACGGTGACGCCGCCGCTCACGGGGTTAAACCCGACAGCCGACCCGGACGGGGTTGCGACGCCGAGCGTGGCCGACCTGTCGATCCCGGCGAACCTGCCGTTCGACACGGCCGACTTCGGCTACGACGGCCGCGGCCAAACGCTCGGCGGCTCGGTCTACACCGACCTGAACGGCAACGGCGTCCGCGACGCGGGCGAGCCGGGCATCGCGGGGGTGACGGTTCGCCTGTCCGGGACGAACGTCTTCGGCAGCCCGGTCGTCGATCCGGCCACCGGCCTCGCGTACTACGAAGCCACGACCGATGCGAACGGGCAGTACACGTTCACGAACGTCTTCCCCGGCACGTACACGATCACCGAACTGCAACCGGCCGCGTACACCGACGGTGGCGAGGCGGCCGGCACGCTCGGCGGCACCGTCACCGATGATCGCGTCAGCGGCATCGTGGTCGGCGTCGGCTCGACCGGCACCGGGTACAACTTCGGCGAGAACCGGCCGTCGTCGATTTCCGGGACCGTGTACCGCGACGACAACGCCAACGGCGTGCAGAACGCGGGCGAGCCGGGCATCGCTAACGTGCGGGTGACGCTCACCGGCACCGACGACCGCGGCAACCCGGTGTCGATCACCGTCGTCACCGACGCCGCCGGGAACTACACGTTCGCCGGGCTGCGGGCCGGGACGTACCGCATCGCCGAGCTTCAGCCCGCGGGGCTGGATCAAGGGCAAAACTCGATCGGTTCGGCCGGCGGCCAACTCGCGTCTACCGACAACCTCGACTCGATCGTCTTGGGGGCGGGCGTCGCCGCGGTGAACTACCAGTTCGCCGAGACGAACCCGGTCCGGCCGTCGGCCGTCGCGCCGCTGCCGCCGCTATCCCCGCCGCCGGCCCCGGCCACGGAGATCAGCAAGCGGGACTTCCTGGCCAGCACGCCGGCCGCCGCGGCCCAGACGACGGTCAACGTGCGGACGACGCCGAACTTCACCGCCCTCGGGTCGATCAACACCAACCGGCCGTTGCAGTTCCTCTCGACAGCCGAGGGCGTCGGCGGGAACCTCGTCCGCGTCTTCGACCTGACCGACGGCCAGGAACGGTTCCGCTTCGAACCGTTCCCCGGTAACCCCGGAGGGGTGCGGGTCGCCACCGCCGACGTGAGCGGCGACGGCATCCCGGACATCATCACGGCGGCCGGCCCCGGTGGCGCGCCGCGGGTCATCATCTACGACGGCCAAACGGGAGCCGTGCGGCAAGACTTCCTCGCGTTCGAATCCACCTTCACCGGCGGGTTGTACGTGTCGGCCGCCGACCTCGACGGCGACGGTCAGGCCGATCTCGTCATCTCGCCGGACGTCGGCGGCGGCCCGCGGGTGCGAATCCTCGGCGGCGGCGACCCGACCCGCGTGGTGGCCGACCTGATGGGCATCGACGATTCGAGCTTCCGCGGCGGTGCCCGAACGGCCGTCGCCGACATCGACGGCGACGGCACGCCGGACGTGGTCGTCGGGGCTGGCGTGGGCGGCGGGCCGCGGGTCGCGGTCTGGGACGGCCGGTCGCTCCTCGCCGGAGCCCCGACGCACCTGGTCGCCGACTGGTTCGCGTTCGAGAGTTCCTTGCGGAACGGCGTCTACCTGACGGTGGGCGACGTGGACGGCGACGGCAAGGCCGACGTGATCGCGGGGGCCGGCCCCGGCGGCGCGCCGCGGGTGATCGCCTTCTCGGGTGCGGGCCTGATGGCCGGTCAAGCGACGCTGGTGGCGAACTACTTCGTCGGGAACACGACCGACCGCGGCGGCGTGCCGGTCGCGGCCGTGGACCTCGACGGCGACGGTAAGACCGAAGTCTTCACCGGGGCCGGTACGGGTTCGACCCCGATGGCCCGGTTCACGAACCCGCGGACCGGCCAGGTGATCGACGAGTTCGCCGCCGAGAACCTCGACTTTGTCGGCGGGATTCAGGTCGGATAGTGCTTCACCGCAAAGGGGTTGGCGACCGCCGCTCCCTCACCTCCACAGGGAGGTGAGGGAGCGGCGGTTTTTATTCGTACTCGTAAAGGACCATGGACTTGCTGACCACGAAGTACCCGATCCAGACGATCTGCGCTAACGCCCGTGCCCACCACGGCCCGCCCCGCCCGGCCACCCAGATCGCGAACGCCGTCAGCGCGAGAAGCCCGGCGTAGGCCGGCGGGTACTGCGGCTTCATTCCGTACCACAGCGCCCGGTTGAGCAGCAAGAAGGCGTGGATGGCGAACACCACCACCGGCACGCCGATCTCCAGAAAGAGCGGGAGGATGATCGGCCGAAGCCCTCGTGTTCGCAGCAGCCCGCCGGCGGTCGCGATCAGGCCCACGGCGATCGGGACGGTCAAGGTGACTGCCAGGACCATCCCGGTGACAATCGCCCACGGGAGGTGCATCAACAAGTCGTTGTGGATCTTCGCCGCCAGAAACGCCCGCCGCTTATCGGCCGGCAGGCCGGCCAGCGCTGGGTGCGTGGCCAATGCGCCGGCGTCCGGTTCGGCGAGCAGGGCCATGTCGTCCACGACCGGGCGGACGGCGACCGAGTACGTTCCCCACCAGGCGTACGAGACGGTGAAGAACGTGACGGCGGAGATTAACCCGGTGAGTACACCGGCGGCGAGGTCGGCCGAGCGGCTCCGCGGGCGGACCAGGATGGCGGTCGCAAGGAGGATCGCCGGGACGAGCAAGGACGTAAGCCCCTCGGCCACGTTCAGGAACATGAACGACACGCTGTCCCCGCCCCCGTCTGGGGCGGCCCCGGTCAGCCGTTCGAACTTGGCCCGGGCCTCGGGCACCTTCCGCCCGAACATGTCGAGAAACACGTTCGCCCCGCCGGCCGCCCCGCTCAACACGCCCCCGGCCACGGTCCACCCGGCCGACCCGAAGTGCTGCCGGGTCCAGAACCGGACCATCGTCCCGAGCGACGGCGGGCGGACGGAAACCGGCTCCCCGGTCGCGTACCGCCGCAGGTCGTCGGCCAGGGCCGCGGCCGTGGGGTAGCGGCCACGGGGGTCTTTCTCCAGGCACTTCAGGCAGATCAACTCCAGGTCGCGGGGAACGTCGGGGGCACGCTTGCGGACCGCCTCCGGGATTTCCTTCACGACCTGGAGGACCACCGACATCGCGGTTTCCCCGCTGAACGGCACGGTCCCGGTCAAGCACTCGTACAGGATGACGCCGAGCGCGTACACGTCGGCGGCCGGCCCAACGAACTTGGTCTGCCCGGCCGCCATGTACGCCGGCGTCCCCATCACGGCGTTGGTGTCGGTCAGGTCGGACCGGCCGCCCTGCTTGGCCAACCCGAAGTCGGTCACCTTCGGCTCGCCGGCCTCGTCGAACAGGACGTTCCCCGGCTTGATGTCCCGGTGGACGATCCCGTGGTCGTGGGCCGCCTGAATCCCGCGGGCGATCTTCTCGACCATGACCGCGGCGGCCTCGGGGGTGAACTTCCCGGCCCGCCGGATGGCCGCGGATAGGCTCCCGCCGTCGAGGTACTCCATCGTGAGGTACGGGCGGTCGAAGGCGTCGTTGAATTCATACACCTGGACGACGTTCGGGTGCCGGATCGAGGCCACCGCTTCCGCCTCGGCCAGGAACCGGGCGAACTCCCGCCGGTCGGCGTACCCGCCCGCCAGGACCATCTTGAGGGCGACGACCCGGTTCAGCCCGACCTGTCGGGCCTTGTACACGACGCCCATCCCGCCGCGGCCGAGTTCTCCCAGGATCTCGTACCCGGGCACGGTGTCGCCCGATCGCGATTCTCCCGCCGCCCGGCCGGTGGGGCTTCCCGAAACGATGAACGGCGCGGTGCTCGCCGTCGGCGGGGTGGATTGAACCATCGTCTGATCGACGGGCACGTCCGCGGGCGGGTCCGTTTGGGTAACGGTTCGATCCGGCGGGGACGTGTCGCTCATTCAGTATCTCCTCCCGGGCCGGCGGTGGCAGTTCGCATGACGGTCAGAACCCACAGCCTCGGCACAAGACAACGTACCAGACCGGCCGAACCCGACTTTCCGAACCCGTCACCCGCCGCACGGTTTACCGCGCGGGTATCTTTTCCCCGACCCTTAAATATTACCCCGGCACCCGACCAGGACACGAGTATGTTCTCACCGCTTCGGTTGGCCGCGCTTGCCTTCGTGCTGGCGTGCGGGCTGCCGCTCCCCGTGACGGCCGCCGGGCGGTCGCATGGGCCAACGGATTGTCCGTGGTGGCGGCCCTGCGGCCCGGGCGAAACTTACGGCGGGAACAAGCGGGTTCCCCAGGGGGCGTTCGGGGCCGACGCCCGGCCGGCGTGCGAGAAGCACGACCAGTGCTACCGGGACGCGGTCACCGGCCGGAAGATTTGCGACAAGGCATTTCGCGACGACCTGCGCTCGGCCTGCGAGAACTCGCGGCACCCGTGGGCGTGCAAGCGAGCGGCCGGCTTGGGCTACGTGGCGGTGCGGGTCGCCGGCCGGTCGTCTTACGGCACGCCTTAGTTTACCTTCAGCGCCCGCACGCCGCCGTCGGCATCGCCCACGGCGAGTGTTTTGTCGTCGGGTGCCCACCCGAGAACCGTCACTCCCGCGTCGCCGCCGTTCGTGCCGACGAGCGGGCCTTTCTTGTTCGCCGGCTGCCACAGAAGGACGCGACCGTCCGGCCCGCCGGACGCGAGAAGGTACCCGCGCCGCTGCCACGCGACGGCCGAGAGCGGTTCCTCACCGCAAGGCAGCATTTGCGGCTTGCTCCCTTCCGGCCCCTTCCCGCCACAGTCCCACACGCACACGGCCGAACTGCCGCCGCACGCGAGGTACCGCGACGAGGCGTCCCACGACAGTTCGCGGACCTTCGTGGCGTAGCCGCTCATTTGCAGCGGCGAATCGGGGCGGGCCGTGTACCAGAAGTGGATCGTCGCGTCCTGGTTGCCGTGGGCGAGCATCGCGCCGTTCGGCGACCACGCGATTGCCAGCGGTGCCCCCTTCCAGGCGAAGTCGAGGACGGTGTTGCCAGTGGCGATGTCGTACAACCGCACGCCGCCGTAGGCCGCGACCGTCACTTGCGATCCCCGCCACGCTAGGTGGGACACCGTGGACTTGTGATCGGCGAACTCTCGCACCATCTCGCCAGCCGCATCCCACACTCGGACCTTCTTGCCGGCGGCCGACGCGAGGTGCGAACCGTCCGGGCTGAACGCGAGGCGTTCGACCCACGGCGACCCGCCGTCAAAGGCGGCCCGCTCTTGCCAGAGGGCGGCGTCCCAGACGCGGACCTTGCCGTCCTGCCCCGCCGTCGCGAGCAGTTCGCCGGTCGGCTTCCATGCGACGGCCATCGTGCCATGCGTGTGCCCGGCGAGCGTGGCGACCGGCTTCCCGGTGGCGTCGAAGACATGAACGGGGCCACTCACGGCGGCGGCGGCGAGGAACTTGCCGTCGGGCGACCACGTGAGGCCGATGACGTGGTCCGGCACTCGGGCGGCCCACGTCGGGCGAAGGCGGTTGTCGGCAGATTTCGGGGGCATGACTTTATTTGAAGGCGAGCGGCCCGGCGTAAGCGGGCCGTGTCTTGATACGCAGAGACACGGCCCGCTTACGCCGGGCCGCTCACCGATCGCTTACGCCAGGCACGCCTTGAACCCGCTCGTCAGTTCGTCGCGGTTCAGGTTCTTGCCGATGAACACGAGCTTGTTCACCCGCGGCTCGCCGTCGGCCCACGGGCGGTTCGGCTCGGCGTCGAGTTGCATGTGAACGCCCTGGAAGACGTGCCGCTTCGCGTCTCCCTTGATGCTCAGGATGCCCTTCATCCGGTAGAGGTCCGGCCCGCGCGTCTGGAGGAGCGTCGAAATCCACTCGTTGAACTTCTTGATCTGCACGCTCCCCTCGGCCACGATGCCGACCGACGACACCTCCTCGTCGTGCCGGTGCTCGTGCTTCTCGTCGTGGTGATGGTGCTCGTGCCCGCAGTTTTCGCCACAGTGCTCGCCGTGCTCGTGTTCGTGGTGATGGTGCTCGTGCTTTTCTTCCTTGAGGAAGTCCGGCTCGAACTCCAGCACCCGGTCGAGGTTGAACCCGCCGACGTTCAAAATCTTGTCCATCTCGACGACGCCGCGGTTCGTGCGGTACACCTTCGCCACGGCGTTCATACGGCGGATGCGGCGTTCCAACTCGTCGAGTTCGGCCGGCGTCGCGAGGTCGGTCTTGTTCAGCAGGATCACGTCAGCGAAGGCGATCTGCTCGGTGACTTCCTTCGACCGGCCGATCTGCTGGGCGGCGTGCTTCGCGTCCACGACGGTGACGATGCCGTCGAGTCGGGTGTTCGCCCGCACCTCGTCGTCGGCGAAGAACGTCTGGGCCACGGGTGCCGGGTCGGCAAGGCCGGTCGTCTCGATGAGGATGGCGTCGAACTTGTCCCGCCGCTTCATGAGCGTGCCGAGGATGCGGATGAGGTCGCCGCGGACGGTGCAGCAGATGCAGCCGTTGTTCATCTCGAAGATTTCCTCGTCGGACGAGATGACGAGGTCTTGATCGACGCCGATCTCGCCGAACTCGTTCTCGATCACGGCGATCTTCTTGCCGTGGTTGGCCGTGAGGATGTGGTTGAGCAGCGTCGTCTTGCCCGCCCCGAGGAACCCGGTGAGGACGGTGACGGGGGTGGTCTTCTGTGCGGTGATTGTCATGAGGGGATTGTAGGCCAACACCATTTGGAACCCAGAGCGGAAGCGACGGGGTGGGGAGACGGTCTCCCCACCCCGTCGCTTCCGCTCTGGGTTCCAGAAGATTACGCAGTGTGCCGCAGGGCCTCGATCGGGTCGAGCTTTGCGGCCCGCCTCGCGGGATACCAGCCGAACAGCACGCCGACGCCAACGGACACGCCGACGGCCAGGAAGATCGACGGCACGTTCACCTGGGCCGGCAGCTTGATCGTTCGCAGCCACGCGGCCGTATCCGCCAGCCCGGTCTGCTGCGTCAGCCACGCGGCCGCCCCCGGCGCGACCGGCACGACGAACACCAGGAACAGCCCCACGACGACGCCGATCAGGCCGCCGATCGTCGTCTGCACGGTTGCTTCCACCAGGAATTGGGCGGTGATGTCCCGCTGTTTACCGCCGAGTGCCCGGCGGATGCCGATTTCGCGAGTCCGCTCGGTGACGGTGGCGAGCATGATGTTCATGATGCCGATGCCGCCGACGAGCAGCGAGATCGACGCGATCAGCACGAGCAGCGACGTGAACCGTTCCTGCTGCCGTTCGGCGTCTTCCAGGCGGTCGAGCGGGATGGTGACGGCCCAGTCCTTCTTGTCGTGGTGCTTTTCGAGCAGCCGCTTGATCTGGTCGCCGATAGCCTTCACCGTCTGCCGACCGGCCTTCGTGTCCACCTCGGCATCAATGGTCATCGTCACCTGATAGATGTCCACCTGTTCCGCGGAGCGACTGCCGG
Organism: Limnoglobus roseus; assembly: GCF_008254045.1. Lineage (GTDB taxonomy): Bacteria > Planctomycetota > Planctomycetia > Gemmatales > Gemmataceae > Limnoglobus > Limnoglobus roseus. The sequence goes on from NZ_CP042425.1 coordinate 1,203,794, forward strand.
CCGAACGGATCGACACCTTGCTGCCGATGTACTGGTTGGCGGTGCTCAGCGGGATGTACATGTCGTTGTTGTAATCCTCGGCCGCCTGACTGCCGCCGGTGCCGCCGGTCGGCATGCGATCGGAGGCGACGCCGACGACGAGGTACTTATCGCCGCGGCAGAACACCGTCTTGCCCATCGCGTCTTCGAAGGGGAACAGCCGGTCGGCGGTGGCCGCCCCGAGGACGCAGTTGTTGATGCGGTTCTCCTCGTCGTCCACGGTGAAGAACCGGCCGCGGGCGAGCTGAATCTTGTTCACGTCGGAGTAGTCGGGCGTGGTGGCGATCATGCGGACGTTGTGCATCCGCTCCAGGTACCGGGCCTCGGACGGGAACACCCGCATCGGCACCATCGTCGTAATGCTCTTGCCGAACGTCTGGAACCGGGCGATGTCGCGGCTGTCGAGGCCGTAGGCGGCGACCATCGACTTCGAGTTCGTGGACGACGCCGAGTCGTCGGGCGGCTTGACGCTGCGGACGACGATGTTCGTGGCCCCCTGCCGCTTGATGTCGTCGAGGGCGTCCTTCATCGAGCCTTCGCCGAAGGCCATGAGCGCGATGACGGAACTGGTGCCGATGACGATGCCGAGCACCGAGAGCAGCGACCGCAGTTTGTGCAGCCACAGGCTCCGCACGGCGAGGCCGACGGCCTTGAGGAACTTCAGGGGGCCGAACCCGCCGCCGCCCTTGACGGGCGTGGGGGCGGGCGGGATGTCGTTGATGTTCATGGTTTAGTGTGCCGCCGCAGCCGTTATCGGTTGTTCGTCGTTCCGCACGTCGGACTCCACGACGCCGTCGCGCAGCCGCACCACGCGGCGGGCCCACGCGGCGATGTCGTTCTCGTGCGTGACCATGATGATCGTCTTGCCCGAGCGGTTGAGTTCTTGCAGCATCTGCATGATCTCGACGCTCGTGCGGCTGTCGAGGTTGCCGGTGGGTTCGTCGGCGAGGATCACGTGCGGGTCGTTCACCAGGCTGCGGGCGATGGCGACCCGCTGCTGCTGGCCGCCGGAGAGTTGCAGTGGCCGGTGGTCGAGCCGCGTGCCGAGGCCGACCATCTCGGCCAGCGCCTCGCACCGGGCCTTCGTCTTCTCGTCGAGTTTCACGCCCTGATAGACGAGCGGCAACTCGATGTTCTCGGTGACGGTGTACTGCGGCAGCAGGTTGTACGCCTGGAAGATGAAGCCGAGGTAGGTGCTGCGAATCTCAGAGAGTTCGTCGTCGGACATGTGGGCCACGTCGTCGCCGCCGAGCAGGTACTGGCCGCTTGTTGGCCGGTCGAGACAACCGAGGATGTTCATGAGCGTCGACTTGCCGGACCCCGACGGCCCCATGAGCGCGACGAAGTCGCCTTCGTCGAAGCTCAGGTTCAGCCCCTTGAGGACGTGAACCGGGACGTGCCCTTCGAGGAAATAGTCTTTGTACAGGTCGAGAACTTCGACGATGGCTGGCATGGAGAACCGGGAGTCAGGAGTCAGAGGTCAGGAGTCAGAGATCAGCGACCGTCTTTCTGACCTCTGGTCGCTGACCTCTGATCTCCGGTTTAGACTTGCGGTACGTCGCCCTTCGGCGGGCCGCCGCCCTTCTTCTTGCCGCCCCCACCGCCGCCCTTCTTCTCGCCGCCCTCGCCCTTGTCGCCCTCGCCCTTCTTGCCGCGAGGCGCATCGCCGTTCTCTTCGCGGGTCTTGGCCTTGTCGCCGACGACGGCCTTCGGGTTCACCACCACGTCGTCGCCTTCGCCGATGCCGGAGAGGACTTCAATCATCGCATCGTTGAACTTGCCGAGTTTCACTTCCTTCTCGACCGGGCCGGTCGGCGACATCACGTAGACGAACCGCTTCGGACCGCTCTCGGCCCCGCCGACGATGGCCTGGAGTGGCACGGCTAGCACCGGCTCCGTGGCGTCATCGATGTGAATCGTCACTTCGGCGTTCATGTCCGGCTTCAGCCCGGCCACGCTCTCGGTGATGAGGACCGTCGTCGTGTACAACTTCACGTCACTGCTGAACCAGTCGGCCTGCGCGGCCACTGCCGCCACCGTCCGCACGCGGCCGGCGAACACGCGGTCCGGGTAGGCATCCACGCGGACCGTCGCCCGGTGGCCCTCGCGGCGGATTTCGTACTCCTTGTGCCGGACCGAGTCGTGGACCCACGCTTGCACCTGTTCGGACTGGCTCGCCAGCCGGGTCATCGGGTCGATGCTGCTCAGCAACCCCAGGTTCAAGAACTCAAGAGTGTGCGTCGGCTGGCGGTCGTCGCCGCGGATGCGGGCGACCTGGGCCTCGTGGACGCGGGTGTTCACCTGCATCCGGTGCAGGTCCGGCAACCGCATGAGCTTCTGCCCTTCACGGACCTGCTCGCCGACGGCGATGAGTTGCTGCGTGCTGCCGCGGTTCTGCTCGGACTTGTAGTAGATCACCATGCCGTCTTGCGGGGCGGAGATGCGGCACTCGCGAATCTGGCCCTCGATTTCTTCGAGCCGGTCTTGTTCCCGCTGGTAAACGGAGAGCTTCGTCCGCCGCTCCGATTCGAACTGAACCAGTTTCGCGTCGGCCGTCTGGTTGGCCTTGTCGAGCCCGATCTTCGCCACGTCGAACTTCGACCGCAGGTCGGTGAAGTTCTTCTCGCGCATGAAGTTCTCGAGAATGTACTGCTCCTTCCGCACTTTCTCGAAGGCGTCGGTCGCCCCGCTGAGCTTCGACTGTTCGACCTTCGACTGGCTCTGCGTCAGGTAGCCGAGTTTGGCGCTCCGCTCGGCCCACGCGGACCGCTCGCGGTAGGCTTCCAGGTCGGACTCGGCCGCCTTCAAGCGGGCGGACACGTCGTCGAGTTGCTGGCGGTATTCGCCCTTCTCCATGATCGTGCCGTGCGCGCCGATGATCGCCCCGAGCGGGTTGAGGGTCGTTTCCGCCCGCAGGCCGGTGAACTTGTCCACGTCCAGCTCGGCCACCCGCAGGGCGGCGAGGGCGGCGACGACCTGCGACTCGTTGTCCATGACCTGAATGAGATAGTCCTTGTCGGCCTTCACCCACTCGGCCCGGGCCTTCTCGACCGCGATGCTCTGGAGCTTGTGCGATTCTTCCAGGGCGGAGTCGTCCAGCTCGATGAGCAACTGCCCCTTCGAGACGATCGACCCGTCGTCGATCACCCACTTGATGGTGCTGGCGAACGTGCCCTTCGAGCCGGCCTTCACCTTGCAGATGATGTCGCGGTTGTCGGCCGACTCGAGCGCCCCCTTGCCGACGACCGACACCGGCAGCGCTTCGAGCTTCGCCCGGTGCAGGATCAGGTCGGGGCGGCTGCCGGCGGAACTTCGCCCGGCGAAAAAGAAATACCCCGTCGCCGCGAAACCGGCGACGAGGATCAGGGTTATGAGAGTGAACAGTCTTCGGCGGCGGGGTGCGGCGTGGGACGCCGCCTTACGGTGCGAGCGGGTTGAGTTGGGGTTGGGGGAGGTCATCGGTCCACAAACCTCGGGAATCGAGTGGGAGGAGTTCTAGGTCGAGGTACAGGTTCATCCGGGCGTTCAGGTAGTTGATCCACCCGGTATACAAGGCGTTTTGTGCGGTCAGCAACTGCGTCTGGGCCTGGAGCAGTTGCTCGGTCAAGGCGGCGGGATTGCCGGCCGCCTCTTTGACGGTCGGGTCGGGCGGGGCCAACAGCGTCGAGCGGGCGTTGTCCACCTGCGCGTACGCTAGTTCCACGGAGCGTTGTTGAACTTTATACGTTTCCGCGAGCGAACGCAACTGGCGAAGTCCCGCGCGGCAGTCATTTAGGATGTTGTCCTCGAACGCCATCAGGGTACGCCGTTGGCGTTGGAATCCGATGAGAGCCGCCCGGTAGTTGTTCCGCTCGACCCGCCGGACGAACGGCGGTTCGGCGTGTAGCGTCAGGGCGTGGCGGGTGCGACTGCCGGCGAACGCGAACGCCTCGTTGTCGGTCGCCGGGGTGCCGGTGTTCAGGTCGTACTGGACGTTCAGCACGCCTTGCAGCGCGTTGGCCGTCACGGCGATCTGCCGGTAGGCGTCCACGACCTGTGCGCGGGCGTTCATCAGGTCGAGGCGGTTGTTCAGGGCCGTCTGCGCGACCTTCGTCGCCGCATCGTCCAGGGGCAGTTTCAGTAAGTCGTCGCACTCCACCGTCAGGCCGGGGAGGTGCGGCCAGTCCTCGCGGATCAGGTCGAGTCGTTGATTCCGGGCGGTGACGGCCACGAGCGTGCCGGCGTCGAGGACCGTGCGGAAGATCGCCGCCCGCTCGCCCGCCTGGCGCTCTTGCGACAGCCGCCGCCACGGCTCGGCTTCGAACCGCCGCAGGGCTTGTTCGAAACTGGCGAGGTCGTTCGCGTTCTCGACCGCGTCGATCTCCAGTTCGAATGCCGCCGGGACTTCCCGGCCGAGTTTCTGGAAGTCCGCCTTCTGGTCGAGCAGTTTCCGCCGCTTCTCGGACTGGACCTCGATCCGCTTTTTCAGGTCGTCATCGGACAGGCCGCGGAGTTCCCCGATGGCCTCCGGGTAACTTTTGGCGAATTGCGTCCCGCGGACGAGCGCGGATTCCGTCAGCAGCGTCCGCCACCGTTCGCGGTATCGGGCCGGTTGTTCCGTCGGGTTGTACTGCGCGGCCTGGGCCTGGAGCTGGCTCAGTTGCTCGTACACCAACTCGATCCGCCGCACTTGCTTTTTCATCGGCCGCAGGGGCGCGTCGTCGAGTTCCAGCGGCAGGTTCGTCGGCGTGCCGAGTTGCAGCTTAAAGTTGTCGAGGCCGTCGAGGTACATCCGGTTCACGTCGAGCAGTCGGGCCTGACTTTGCAGGTACTGCAACTCGACCCGCACGACCTGCAAGTCGGAGACGACGCCGCCTTCCTTCAGGTTGCGGTACAGCTTCAAAATCTTGTCGAGGGCCGCGAGGTTCTTCTTCTCGTTCTCCAGGGCCGACGCCCGCAGCACGACCGGCAGGAAGCCAATGGTCGGGGCGGTCAGGTTGTTCCCGATGGCCCGGCCGAGGTTCACGGCCAACCCCTGGAGCCCGTAGGGGTTGTTCGTGTAGTCACCGGTGCCTGCGATGGCGACGTAGAAGACCTTGCGGAAGCGGGCATACGAGCGAATGGCGTACAGCAGCGTTCGCTCCGCTTGCGTGAGCGCTTCCAGCGTGACCGCCCAACCGCCGCCGCGGAGCAGGGGCTGCACGAACGTCAGCGACAGGTTCGACACGGCGATGTCCGGCCGCGGGCTGGTCAGGTCGAGGACCACCTGATTCGCGAAGCGGACGAGCAGCGTGGCCCCGGTCGGGAAGAGGCGCGACAGGGAACCGGCCGTGTTGAGGTTCCATTGATTCTGAAGGCCTTCCGGCCGCAGGCTGCCCGACGCCGACCGCACCGCGTCCTCGGCCGCGAGGGCCTGGGCGGCGAAACTGTATCGCTGCGTCGTCACCGGCAGGGCGCTGAGGTAGAGGTCTTCCCGCCGGTCCTGGAACTCGCGGCTGTTGAAGAACGCCAGTTCCACCGTCTGGTCGAGGCTCACGCGGAACGGGTGTTCCTCACTCTTGAAGGCGAACGCGAACCCTTCGACCGGCCGGTTCGCGGCTTCGCCCGGTTTCATGGCCGTGGCGGCCCCGCCGAGGAGGGCGGCGGTCGCTTCGCCCGGCTTATCGGGGATCGGCGACGGGTTGTCCTGCTTCGGGGCCACGTCGGCGTCCGACGCGGCCCGATTCTCGGCGTCCCACTGTTCGATGATCTGAAGGTATTCTTGCCCCTCGTACCGGCCGGCCCCGTACTTCTTCTTGGGCTTCTGCGGGTTCGGCGACAGCAGCCACGAGGCGTAGTCGTCCGGCGGGTACGGCGGGTGGTCGGGCTTCCGCGGGTCGGCGTGGCGAGCGCGGGCGTCGGGGTAGACGTGCCAGTTTTCGATCTTCCAGTCGGGGAAGATGTTTTTCTGGGTGAGCACGCCTTCCACGTCCTTGTCGGCCCGCTCGCGGAAGTGCGAGCGAGTACACCCCACCCCGGCCACGAGCGTCAGCCCGGCAGCAAAGAGCTTGCGAATCCAGCGACGGCGAAGAACTTGAGCCAATCCGGGCATGACATCCCCGAAACACGGACCTCGGGCGCAGCAGGCGGTACATTCGTTATCGGCGTGAGAGATTGCCTAGCTTGATGCAAAGTGAGGGGCGGGGGTGCCGGGAAAAGACAGTTGTCGGTGGAAGGTTTTTGACTGCGACGTTCGTGCTGTACCCTGAGGAGTTGCAGCAGTCGCAAGAGGCAAAAATCACTGTCACGCCACGCAATAAATTGATGAATCCAGTGAGTGGAGGGCTTTTAACTGTGACAGCGTCAATCGACCATCCGGCGTTCGTCGCTCTCCTTGCTACGGAACTACGAGAGGTGGCGGTCGAAATCGACGAGTACAGCCTTGGGTTGCTCCACTGCGAAATGGCTACTGTCGCCCGCTGCACAGCAGCCGCGGTCGAGGCCGGCGACTGGGAAACCGTCCGCAGGCATCTCGCATTCGTGGACCGAGTCCTCCGAGGGGCCACCCCGGACGTGGCCAACGCAGTGTACGTGTCCTATTTGGAGCACCTGCCGCTCTCGGGCGATGTCGACGACGTTCCGAAGCTGCGGGCGTTACTGCCGGTCGGATTGGCCGCGGCGCTGTGGGACATGGAGGGGCGAGAGTTCGAGTGGCCACCGATACCCCGGTCGGGGTAGTCCCCTCTGACATCGGATGAGACTATGGATCAAGTCGGACTATCCGACACTCCCGCAGACCGTCGGATTCGCCGACACTTCCTCGCGACTCTCAGACGACATCCCCGCTCGAATTTTCGCCCGAATTCTAGCCACTTTTGCAAAATCCGGCTCATCCAACCACTCTTGGCACTGCGGCTGCTGATGCTCCTCTCGTCCGCGACGCCCATGCGGACTCGCCTTCGCCCAAGATCGCCCACGAGTCGCCCAGACTTGTCGATCGCCCAGTTGATTCGCCCATCATCGCCCAGATGAAATTTCGGCGGGTGTTGCCCAGCACCCGCTCGAAGTTCTTTACAGCACTACTTCCAACTCCTCTTAAAACTTCGCCTACTTTTCTCCCGCCTCGGTCAGCTACTTCGCCACAGCCATCATCTCGCCGTAGGGACGGTAGAGTTCTTCTGATCAGTCGCCGTCCACCAACCGCCTCGTCCGCCCCCCTCGGAAGGGGTCGGTCGAAATCCTGGCGAGCAGGGGGCGTCAGTCCCCTGATTTTGTCGCGGCGAGAAGGAGTTCAGGGGACTGACGCCCCCGCTCGCCTTTGCGAACGAGGATATCGACCGAGCAAGAGCAGGACACTACGGTGTCGGGCAATAACTAAACCGGTTGTTGATCAGATTGTTCGTCGATTGCCCGTTGAACGTGGCGGGGGGTTGCCCCGTGGGGGGCGTGCCGGCGATGACCACGATGGCATTCCCAGGCCGGCCGTCAGGGGAGTCGATCTCGTACCTGTATCGTTTCCCTCGCGACCCGGGGATCGCGGGGAACGTGAAGACGATGGTGGAGTGGTTGCTGGCCAGGGACAACGTCGCCGCCGACACCACGTCCTCGGCCACCTTCACGCCCGCCTCCTCGTCCCAGAGGCGGAACCGGAGTTGGCAGGTGTTGACGCGATTGTAGTTGCCGACCATGACCGAGACCGCACACAGGCCGGGGTCGGACGCGACGAACCGTTGGGCGAGGACCATGCCCGTCTGCAACTCGCCGTGGATGTGGGCGACCGGCTCAGTCGCGTCGCTCGTCAGCACCGGCGAGCGAAAGTGTCCGAACACGAACAGTTCGTGGGGGGCCACCTCGATCGGCTTGCCGGTGGGGTCCTGGAACCGCAACCGGGCCGGGCACACCCCCTGATCGAACAGGAAGTAGTGCCACGCGCACCACGGCCGGGTCAACCGCTTCGCCCGGGCCTTCTCTGTCCCGTCGGGGTTGATCGCGGTGACCTCGATCGGGATCGCCGGAGTTCCGGGCGGCAGCAACTCGGTCCGGAGGAACACCCCGCGCACGTCCCACCCGATGGACGCCGGGAATAGCCGCGCCACGTCAAGCCCCGACTGCGGCGGCAACGGCGTCTTGTGTTCCGCCAGCACGACCATGTTTCGCGTCAGAAACCACCCGGGCGGGTTGACCGGGATCACGAACTCGTTCTCGTGGATGAGGTGCCGATACTGCCTCCACTGGGACGACGGCATCCGGGCGTCCGGGTACCAGTCCCCGGGGTCGGGGTGGTACACCGCGAACGGAAAAGCCACGGCGGCCAGGAACAATCGGCGGAGGACGCGGTCTTTGATCAAGTTCAACACCGCGACCGCGACCGACAAGAGAACGAGCACGTTGAAGAAGAACGCGTGCCGACCGATCGTGAAATCGACCCCCTTGAACCAGGTCGATGGGACGGGGGTGATTAAGTCGTACAGGACCACGCTGACCGCCGCCACGGCATTGCAGAGTACCACGAACACGAGCACCGGGCGATGCACCCGGCGGAGCAGTTCGCCCCCCAAGACCGCGAGGAACGCAACCCCCAGCGCGAAAGCCATGACCGGGTCGCGGGGCCGCAGGTGGTTATGCTGCGCGAACTCGGCGGTGATCGTGTTCACATGGATTTGGGCCCAGTCGGCTGTCACCGTGAACGGGTTGTTCTTCGCGAACTCGGTTCCCTTCATCCCGGCAAAGACAGCCGGGTGCGCTTGCATGTACGCGAACTGCAGGACCGCCGCCGCCAATCCCGCCGCGTACAACCCGGCCTCCCGCCACCGCCGGAGGTACACCGCTCGAGCGGCCATCATGCCGTAGGCCGGTCCGGCGGCCAGAAACATAGCCTTGGAGAGGACGATCAAGGCCGTGACCGCGATTGTCGCCCCGTACTTCAGCCAGGACATACGCGCCAGATCGAGGAACGGGGCCAACACCAGGTAGATGATGCCGAAGTAAATGAAGTTAACGAACGTGTACTCCTGGTACGTCGCGAACGCCCCGAACCCGATCGTGAGGCACACCAGGAGCCGGCACACGTCGTCCGCGAGCAGAATGCGGAATCGTTCCAGGGTGAACATCGAACAGAGCAGGGCGACCAACACGACCGCTTGCATCTGGATCGCCTGCGGGAAATGATCGACGATCCCGAACACTTTCACCGTCATTAGCGCCAGGAGCCGCTGCACCATCGCCATGTAGTTGTACTCGGGCATCTTGAGGTTCGCCCAGAACGAGTCGTACAGGGACGGAACGAAAAAGTTGGTGCCCGTTTCCGCGAAGATTTCCACCCGCCACGTGACCGACGGGTACTTCAGGAACACGACCGCCAGGATCGCCCAGAACGAAGTCACGAAGTACCAGTTCGCTGCCATCATCCGAGTTCGGACGGCCGTCCACGCCGTACGGCGCGTGGGCATCGGGGGAACGCTCGGAGGTTGTTCAGACATCGAATCGGCCTTTCGTGAGTGAACGATTTCGGCACCACGACAACGAGTCTAACGGGTCAGGAGGGCCAGGCACGGGAGGTGAACCAGAGACTCCAAGGGGATGTCACGGGTTGCATGCGTGGCTCGTCACGCCGAAGCTCTCGTCAGCCGGCCATCCGGATCGTCCCGGCGGCGGCCGGTTGTCCGTACCGGGGTTGTGATACCGGACGTACCACTTCAGGGCTTCCACCTCCGAGATGACTTGGGGCGTACCAAGTTACATCGCCAGGAACACCGCCTTTGCCACGTCCTCCACCATCACCGCCGCCTGCCCCGGTTGCCCACTTCCCGAAATACACCGGCAACTCCACCGCCGTCAACCCGGATCGCTTCGCCATGCACAACAAGAACAGGACCAGGGAGAAGTCGTCCGACGGGCGGGTGAGCGTCTCGAAGAAGCCGCGGCGGAACAGTTTCGGCTGAACCTTGACGTGTGCAACCAGGTTCCGAGCGCGACGGACGACATGCACTACCGAGCGTGAACCCTGAACCTCCCCAGGATTGGTGGACAGCGGGAAAGCGGTGTAGACTCCAACGACCCGGAGGCATCACCGATGTCTGGCAAACGGACGACGTACACGCCGGAGTTCAAACTCCAGGCGGTCAAAATGATCACCGACCAACACCTGTCCGTGGCCGAAGTCGGCCGACGGCTCGGGGTGTCCGGGAACCGCCTGCACGAGTGGAAGAAGGCCGTCCTCGCCAAAGGGGCGGGCGCCTTCCCGGGAGTGGGTCACCTCACACCCCTGGAGGAGGAGAACCGCCTCCTCCGGGCCGAGAGCAAGCGGCTGGGGATGGAGCGCGACATCCTGAAAAAAGCCGCGGCGTTCTTCGCCACGCTGACGAAGTGATCTTCGCGTGGATCGAAGAACGCCGCGGGGAGTACCCGGTCGCGGTGTCGTGCCGCGTGCTCGGCGTGTCTCGCTCGGGTTACTACGCCCGGGCGAACCGGCCCCGGAGCAAGGCGGCCGTTCGGCGGGAGGAATTGGTCGCCCACATTCGGGCCGTTCACGCCGACGCGCGGGAGCGGTACGGCAGCCCGCGCCTCGCCCGCGAGTTGAAGGCCCGCGGCGTGGCCTGTTGCGTCAACACCGTGGCCAAGGTGATGAAGGCCCACGGCATCCGGGCGAAGGCGGGGAAGCGGTTCGTCCGCACGACCGACTCGGGCCACCGCTTGCCGGTGTCGGAGAACGTCCTCGGCCGCGACTTCACGGCCGCAAGGCCGAACGAAAAGTGGGCCATAGATCTGACGTATGTGCCGACCCTCGAAGGCTGGCTCTTTCTGGCCCTCGTGGTGGATTTGTTCTCGCGGCGGATCGCCGGGTGGGCGATGGCGGCGACCATGACGAGCCGCCGCGTCGTGGATGCTCTCGACTTGGCCGTCGGGCCGCGCGGCGTTCCGCCCGGATCGATCGCGCACTCGGACCGCGGGAGCCAGTACGCCAGCGAGCACTACCAGTCCGAACTCTGCCGACACGGCCTGGTGGACAGCATGAGCGGCGTGGGCCAGTGTTGGGACAACGCCGTGGTCGAGAGTATGTTCGGTCGGCTCAAGCAGGAGTTAGTGCACGGCGCGTCCTACGCCACGCGGGACGAGGCGAAGGTCGCGATCTTCGAGTACATCGAAGTGTTTTACACTCGTGCCCGCCGGCACTCGTCGTTGGGGTACGTGGCCCCGGCGAAGTACGAGCGGGCGCGCAACCCGAACAACCGCTGACGTGCTGTCCACATTTCGTGGGGAAGATCAAAGTCGATTGTCGGCGGCGGTCCGCCCCGGGTCGCCCACCTTACCGGGCAAGAGGCCGCGGACCGTCTCCCATTGCGCGTCGGTTAGCTCGTGGCGATGTCGCATGCCGCACCCCTCCGTGAGTGCCGCCCATCCTCGCCGATGCCCAACGGGAATGCCAGATCGAATGTCCGTAGGACCTAGGGCTCCATTGCGTCTGATTCTTGGGATACAGTCTCTTGAGTTTCACCCGTGCGTCGGCGGTGGTGAACGGCCAGTCGATCGTCACTTCCGCCGCGTTCCGATCCTGCTCCCAGGCCGCTACTTCCCGGGCCAGCGTGGCCCGGTCGGGGATGCGGCGGCCCAGGCACTGGCGGGCCAGGGCGCCCAACTCGCACGCGGCGATGTTCAGCCACGACCCGTGTTTGGGCGTGTGATGCCACTCAAACCGCCCGGCCAACCGGCGGGCCGTGGGCGGGTCGAACGCCCCGTACAACGCCGCCGGGGTGTGCGTCGATAGGTCGTCACAGACGAGGACGATCCGGTCGGCGTCGGGGTAATGCTCGTCGCTCAGCACCCGCAAGAACCGGGCGCAGTCGACGCCCGTCTTCCGGTCCGTGACCGACACGTGCCGCCGGCCGGCCAGCGGCTCCACGGCCACGAACAGGTTGGCCATGCCGCCCCGCGTGTACTCGCGGTCTTGCTCGGCCGGCGACCCCGGCCGCACGGGGAGCGGCTCCCGCACGTCGCCGATGAGTTGCTTGCCGCCCGCGTCCACGCACACGACCGGCCGCTTCAGGTCCGGCGGTTTCGCACACGTGCCCAGCACGTCCTCCGTGCTCGCTACGAACGCCACGGTCGCCCTCGGCGGGATGACCCACGGTTGCCGGAGCCACGGCTTGAGGTCGTTTTGGGGAGCGTCCGCCACGCGGTGGCCGGGTCGATCGGCGCGACCACGGCCCGCTCGGCGGGCTTGTCGGCCCGCAGCTTCATCGCCCACTTTCCCCGGCCGTCGGGGGCGGCCGAGCAGGCCAGGGCGATGAGCTGGGCCTCCGGCTTGCCGTCCGGCTTGCGGTACTGGCGGCCGGTCGGCTTCTTCCGGTGTCGGGTGGCGTCGAGGCCGTCGGCCGCGAACTCCTGGCGGACCCGCATGACCGTGTTGCGGGACGTGTCGAGGTGGTCGGCGATGTCGTCGTCCGTCCAGGCGTCCGGCCCGCGGGCATCCGCATGAAGTAAGATGGCGGCCCGGCGGCGGAGGGCGGCCGGGTGCGGTCCCGTCTGCCGGAGGCGATCCAGGGCGTGCCGCTGGTCGCCGGCCAGTCGCACCACCACCTTGTCCGCCCGTGCCATCGCCGCTCTCCTCCACCCTGGCCTGGAGAAGGATATCAACGGCAGGATTCAGGCGCAATGGAGCACTAGAGCGGTTCCCGGTCGGGTCTAGCGCGTCGGAGTCGGCTCGGTTATGCTCGGTGTACCACCGTGAGGGGCACCGATGCGGGCGTACTCGATGGACCTGCGGGAGCGGGTGCTGGCCGACTGCGACGACGGGGCGAAGACGCGGGCAGTGGCCCACAAGTTCTCGGTCAGCGAGTCCTGGGTCCGCCGGCTCAAGCAGACCCGGCGGGAGGCCGGACGGGTGGCCCCGGCGGCCCACGCCGGCGGTCGGGTCGCGGGCTGGGTTGCCCATGCCGACGCCATCCGGGCGGCCGTGGCCGCTGATCTGGACGCCACCCTGGACGAGTACCGCCGGCGGTTCGCCCTGCCGCTGTCCCGGTCGGCCTTGGCGCGGGCCCTCCACGCCCTCGGCCTGCCGCGGAAAAAAAGTCGCTCCGGGCGGCCGAACAGGACCGCCCGGACGTGAAGCAACAGTGGGCCGACTGGCGGGCCGCCCAGCCCGCCCTCGACCCGACGAAGTTGGTGTTCGTGGACGAGACGTGGGCGAGTACCAACATGGCCCGCACCCACGGCCGGTGCGAGAGGGGCCGGCGGTTGGTGGCGGCCGTCCCGCACGGGCACTGGAAGACGACCTTCGTGGCCGCCCTGCGGTCGGGCGGCATGGTCGCCCCGACGGTGATCGATGGGGCCGTGACCGGGGATCTGTTCGTCGCCTACGTCGAACAGCAGTTGGCCCCGGCCCTCCGCCGGGGCGACGTCGTCGTCATGGACAACTTGGCGTGCCAAAAGCGGGCGGGGGTTCGGGCGGCCATTCAGAAGGCCAGAGCCCACCTCCGATACCTGCCGCCGTACAGCCCGGACCTGAACCCGATCGAGTTGGCGTTCGCGAAGCTCAAGGCCCGCCTGCGGACGGCCGAGCGGCGGACGGTCGAAGAACAGTGGACATTCCTCGGCCAAGTCCTCGACGACTTCCGACCGACGGAGTGTCAGAACTACATCCGCCACTGCGGGTACGCTGCTACGACAGAATGCAATCCGCTCTAACCGGTTCCTTTGGGTACTGGCCCGGCGGTCCAAGCTGCTGCCGTTCGGCGGGCAGCCGACCGAAGCGGAGGTGGCGGCCGTCGCCGCGGACCTCGGTGTCGTTCTGGCGTCGGCCGGTGACAGTCGGGAGATGGCGTTCGACGCGGCCGCCTGCGGGATGTGGGCCGAGATGTATCCGATCCTGTCCCGAGACCGGTTCGGGCTGGCCGGGAACCTGACCGGGCGGGCCGAGGCCCACGTCCTGCGGCTGGCGTTCGTCTACGCCGTGCTCGACGGCTCGCCGGCCATCGGCCGCGACCACCTCGCTGCGGCGGTGGCCGTGTGGGAGTACGCCGAGCGGTCGGTGGCGTGCATCTTCGGTGACTCCACCGGCAACCCCCTAGCGGACGACCTCCTTCGGCTATTGCGGGCGGCCCTGCCGAACGGCCTGACGCGGACGGAACTGCAAGACGCCACGGGCAGGAACCTGCCGGCGAACAAGATCGGCCAAGCCCTGGGGGTGCTGCTCTTGGCCGGCCTCGCCCGGTCGGAACCCCGCTCGACCGGCGGTCGCCCAGCGGAAGTCTGGTTCGCCGTTACTGGCGGAAGTGCCCGAACCCGATCGTGATGCAATTCGCGCGGACCGGACGAAGGAAACGAAGAAAGCCCCGTCGGCCGACGGGGGAACACTCGCCCTAAATTCGTCTCCTTCGTTTCTTTCGTTGCGGGGCTGCTGGCGTTACCATCTCCTACACCCATCCACGACCGAAAGGACCACGAGCATGGCGTCCATCATTGACGACCCGAACGGCCGGCGGCGCATCCAATTCGTCGCACCGAACGGAACCCGGAAGACGATCCGCCTGGGGAAGATCGACCGGAAGAGCGCGGAAGCGATCAACCGGCACGTGGAGGCACTCTTGTCGGCGAAGGTTGGTGGGCAGCCGATGCCCGCGACACGGCCGCTTGGCTCGCGGGCATCGGCGAGGCGTTGAAGGACAAGCTGGCCGCAGTCGGGCTGATCGATGCCCCGAAGCGGTCGACGTCAGGCGAATTCCTGCGGTCCTACGTACTCAACCGTCCGGACGTGAAATCGTCCACGTTGCAGGTCTGGCAGCAGCCGTGCCGGAACCTCATCACGTACTTCGGCGACGACAAACCGCTGGGATCCATCACGGCCGGGAATTGCGACCAGTTCAAGGCGTGGCTGACGACACAGGAACTTGCCCCGGTCACGCTCGCCAAGCGACTGACGTTCGCGCGGACGTTCTTCCACACGGCCCGCAAGCACAAGCTGATCGACGACAACCCGTTCGCCGAAGTGAGCATCCCAGCGGCCAACGTCGGTGCCCGTCAGAGCTTCGTGGGCCGCGAACCGGTGGACCGCTTGATGGGGATGGCGAACCCGACGTGGCGGACCATCATCGCTCTGTCGCGATTTGGCGGATTGCGATGCCGATCAGAAGTGTTATCGGTGGAGTGGCGGCACGTAGACTGGGAACGGAATCGACTCACCGTCCCATCGCCCAAAACAGATCGCTACGACGGCAAAGAAAGTCGAACAATCCCGTTGTTCGCCGACCTTCGACCTTACTTGGAGGAAGCCTTCGAGTTGGCCGAAGAGGATCAAACGCACGTGGTCGGCGGAAACCATTTGACGAAGGCCAATGGTCCGAACGGTTGGAAAAACTGCAACCTCCGCACTTCGTTCGAGAAGTTTGTGAAGCGTGCGGGGCTAGAACTTTGGCCGCGGCTGTTCCACAACCTTCGCTCGAGCCGGGAGACGGAACTGTTGGAGGAATTCCCAACCCACGTCGTTGCCCGGTGGATGGGGCACGACCCGAACGTGAGCCTGAAGCACTACGCACAGACGACGGAGCAACATTTCGAGCGGGCGGCAAGCGGCGCGAAATCCGGCGCACCAGCGGCGCGAAATCCGGCGCACCAGCGGCGCGAAATCCGGCGCACCAGCGGCGCGAAATCCGGCGCACCAGCGGCGCGAAATCCGGCGCACCAGCGGCGCGAAATCCGGCGCACCAGCGGCGCGAAATCCGGCGCACCAGCGGCGCGAAATCCGGCGCACCAGCGGCGCGAAATCCGGCGCACCGGGCAGCCGCGGAGACTCGCAAGAAACTAAAGTCATCATCGAAAAACGCTTGCGACAAAGGCGTTTCTACCACACCCGGCGATTCGCCGCTGGATAATGCACATCCGTCGAGCAGAGGGACAAGGATTCGAACCCTGTGAGGCGGTGTTGGAATCCGCGTGCTCTCCCAGGAGCATCCCTCTAAAGTCAGGCAGCCGGACGGGATTCGAACCCGTCCCGCGACGGTCACAGTGTCGCGTGCAAGCCACTACACCACCGGCTGCACAAACACGGACACACGGCCCAGAGGCGGGTTCGCAGCCCGCACGAACGGCGGAGGGCGGTGGACTTGCGCCAACGCTCGCCGAACCCTTCCCGGCCGCATACCCTTCCCGTTACCTCTCGCGTTCCCGAGGTCCCGGTATGCGTTTCCTCCTTTTGCTGACCGTACTCGCCATGACCCAATCCGCCGACGCCGCCAAGCGGCCGATGACCCTCGACGACCTGTTCAAGTTCAAGCGGGTGGCCGAGCCACAGATTTCGCCGGACGGCAAACAGGTCGTCTATCAGGTGGGCGAAATCCTCGACGTGGCCACCAACAAGAAGCAGACGCACCTCTGGCTGGCCGCGACCGACGGCAAGACGACGCCGCGGCAAATCACGAGTTCCGGCAAGGCCGACACGCACCCGCGGTGGTCGCCGGACGGCACGAAAGTTCTCTTCGAGTCGAACCGCGGCGGGTCCGGCCAACTCTACGTCCTCGACCTGGCGGCCGGCGGCGAAGCGAAGAAGCTCACGAGCGTCAGCACCGACGCCGCCACCGGGGTCTGGTCGCCGGACGGCAAGTTGATCGCGTTCGTGTCGGCCGTCTACCCGGAGTTCAGCGAACTGCCGTTCGTCGAGAGTGACAAGAAGAACACCGAGAAAGACGAGGCGATCGAAAAGAATCCGGTGAAGGCGAAGACGTTCACCAAACTCTTCTACCGCCACTGGGACAGTTACGTCGGTGACAAGCGGAACCACCTGTTCGTCATCACCGCTGACGGCAAGGACTGCCGCGACGTGACCCCCGGCGATCGCGACGCCTACCCGACGAGCACCACCTTCAGCGTCGGCGACGACTTCACGTTCACGCCGGACGGCAAGCACATTCTCTTCACGGCCGTGCCGGAGAAGGGCGAGGCGTGGAGCACCAACCACGACATCTGTCGCGTGAGCATCGACAACAAGTCCACAACGTGGGAGAGCCTGACGGGCGAGAACAAGGGGGCCGACGTGTACCCGAAGTTCTCGCCGGACGGCAAGAAGCTGGCGTGGCGGTCGCAGAAGAAGGCCGGGTACGAGGCGGACAAGTGGGTCGTCATGGTTGGGAATGTGAAGCCCGACGGCACGCTGGCTGGCAAGGGCGAACCGTGGACGGACCAACTCACCTGGGGGGCAGGCGTGACTCCGGGCGGGGGAACCATGCAACCGGTCATCGCGGACGTGTCGGTGAACGACTTTGCTTGGTTGCCGGACGGCACGATGGCCGTCGCCGTAGACGAAACCGGCTCGCACACGCTGTACCACCTGACCGCGGCGAACTTCGGGCAACGGCTGAGGTCTGGTGGGGCTCTCGGCGGTCTGGCGGTCGCCCCGACCGGCCTGGCGTACACCCGTGCCCACCTGGATGCCCCGGCTGAAGTTTGCTTCCGGGCGTTGGCCGCCGAGCGAGACACGGACGTGAACCTGAGCCACGCGAACGACGCGCTGCTAGCCGAACTCGAACGCCCACGGCCCGAGTCGGTGAAGGTCAAGATCGAAGACGGCGAGATGCAGATGTGGATTCTGAAGCCGCCCGGGTTCGACGAAAAGAAGAAGTGGCCGGTGGCGTTCCTCGTCCACGGCGGGCCGCAAGGGGCGTGGGAAGATGCGTGGAGCTTCCGCTGGAACCCGCAACTGTGGGCGGCGCAAGGCTACGTCGTGGTGCTGCCGAACCCGCGGGGTTCGACCGGGTTCGGCCAGAAGTTCGTCGATGAAATCTCCGGCGACTGGGGCGGCAAGTGCTACCGCGACCTCGTGGCGGGGCTGGAACACGTCAAGAAGCTGCCCTACGTGGACAAGGACCGCATGGGGTCGGCCGGGGCGAGCTTCGGCGGGTACATGCAGGACTGGTTCGCGGTCAACGAGATCGCGAAAGACTTCAAGTGCCTCATCAGCCATTGCAGCGTCTACAACTTCGAGAGCATGTGGGGCACCACGGAAGAACTCTGGTTCGACGAGTACGAACACGGCGGGCTGCCGTGGGAGATTCCGGGCAAGTACCGCGAGTTCTCCCCGCACACGAAGGCCGGCAACCTCGGCAAGTACAAGACGCCGATGCTGCTCATCCAGAACGACCTCGACTTCCGCTGCCCGGTCGGCCAGGGGATCGAGTTGTTCACCGCGCTGCAACGGCAGGGCGTGCCGAGTCGGTTCGTGAACTTCCCCGACGAGGGCCACTGGGTGCTGAAGCCGGCGAACAGCAAGCACTGGCACACCGAAGTCTTCGCGTGGCTGACGAAGTACGTCCCGCCGGGCGGCAAGTGACGCGCGGCCGTGCCTTTTTTGGAACCCGGAGCGGAAGCGATGGGGTGGAACGCCTTCACCCCATCGCTTCCGCTCCGGGTTCCAAAAACGTGGGCCGATTCACCGGCTAACCTTCCGGCCGCACTTTTGTTACACTGTCTCCGAACGACTCCCGCCGATCTCTCACGTTCGGAGCCTCCCCACCATGTTGAAGCACTGGTCGGCCGCACTCACCGCGGTCTTGCTCCTGTCATCCCTCGCCTCGGCGCAACTGCCGCCGGACAAGGCGCTCGCCTCCATGAAAGCCGGCGACGGCTTGCAGGTCGAGTTGTTCGCGTCCGAACCGATGCTCATTAACCCCACGAGCATCGACGTGGACCACCTCGGCCGCGTATGGGTGGCGGAGGCCGTCAACTACCGGCGGAAGATGTTCAAGCGGCCGATGCTCCGCGAAGAGGGCGACCGCGTCGTGATCCTCACCGACAAGGACGGCGACGGCAAGGCCGACGAGTCCACCGTCTTCTACCAGGGGCCGGAACTCTATGGCCCGCTCAGCGTGTGCGTGATTCCGCAGGCGAACGCGAAGGCCGTGCGGGTGCTGGTGGCGCAGTCGCCGGACATCCTCGAATTCTGGGACAAGGACGGCGACGGCAAGGCCGACGGCCCGCCGACGAAGTTCCTCACCGGGTTCGGCGGCTACGACCACGACCACGGCGTCCACGGCCTCAACGTCGGCCCGGACGGCAAGTTGTACTTCACCGTCGGCGACGGCGGCCTCACCGGCCTGCAATCCAAGGACGGCAAGGGGCCGAAGTTCGTCAGCAACAACACGACCATCCAGAAGGGCACTGTCTGGCGGTGCGACCTGGACGGCAACAACGTCGAACTGATCGCCCATAACTTCCGCAACAACTACGAGTGCTGCGTGGACAGCTTCGGCGAAATCTGGCTGTCCGACAACGACGACGACGGCAACCAGCAGACCCGCATCTGCCACGTCATGCCCGGGGGCAACTACGGCTACGGCCCCCGCGGCCCCGGCCAGAGCCACTGGCACGAGGAGCAGCCCGGCATCGTCCACAAGACGCTCCGCACCGGCTTCGGTTCGCCGACCGGCATCACCTTCTACGAAGGGAACCTGCTGCCCAAGCAATACCAGGGCGAACTGATCCACGCCGACGCCGGGCCGCGGGAGATCCGCAGCTTCAAGCGGAAGCCGAAGGGGGCGGGGTACGAACTCGACAAGGCGCTGATGCTGACGAGCAGCGACAACTGGTTCCGGCCGAGCGACGTGTGCGTGGCCCCGGACGGCAGCGTGTTCGTGGCCGACTGGTACGACCCCGGCGTCGGCGGCCACGGCATGGGCGACTGGACCCGCGGCCGCATCTACCGCCTGACGCCGGCGGGGCACAAGGGGTACACGGTGCCGGAGGTGAAGTTGGACGATGCAAAAGGGATGGTCACGGCCCTTGCCAGCCCGAATTTGACGGCGAGGTATCTGGCTACTCAGCAGATTAGCTCCCAGATGAGGAAGAACGACGCCGGTCTTGACTTAGCGACGGGTGCTCACACCGTTGAGCCAAACCCGGCCGTGTGGTATCGCTTTCTTCATCTCGTCGTCAGCAGGATGCCATCGTTCACTGGGGAACAGCAGATGGCTATTCGCCTGATGTTGAGTCCGATGTGCAAGAGCAAAGAAAACAACTTGAATGCACTCGACCACATGCTCATCCAGTCAGGGCCAAGCTGGCTGCCAAAAATTGCTGACCCTGATCGCATGTCACAAGTCGGATGCGCAATGCAGCGGCGCGACGCTCTGCTCACATTGAATCGAGCGGAGGCGGGTTTGGCGAAGGCATACTTCTACCCGCTAGCCAAACTCTACGACGGCCAGGACATCTTCTACCGGGCCGCCCTGAACATCGCCTGCGGGACTGACCCGGTGCGGCGGGATGCGATCCTCGCCGACTTCGACAAGCAGTTCCCGGAATGGAACGACAAGGTCGCCGACCTCGTGTGGGAACTGCGGCCGAAGTCGATGCTCCCGAAGCTGCATGCCCTGCTGGTTAACTCGAAACTGACGGCGAGCCAGAAGGCTCGTGTCGTGGACATCCTCGCCGCCAGCGACGACACGACCGCCGGCATGGTGATGTTCGATCTGCTCAAGGGCGACGCCCCGGCCGAAGTGAAGTCCCGCGCCCTCGACAACCTCAAGCTGTTCCTGCCGACGAAGTGGAACGCGCTGACGAAGGGCGACGACCTGAGCAAGGCCGTCGCCGGCCTGCTCGCCGACGCCAAGACCCGCACGACCGGGCTGCAACTCGTCGCCGCTGGGAACGTGACCGGCCAAGTCGAGGCGGTCGCGAAGGTGGCCGCGGACGCGAAGCTCGAACTGCCGCAACGGTTCGAGGCGATTCGCACCCTCGGCCAATTGAAGACGCTGGCGTCGGTGGAAGCCCTGATCGGGATGGGGGCACCGCAGTCCGACATCACCGGCGAAGTCATTCAAGCTCTCGGCAAGCAACTGCCGGTCGGGTCGCAGATCACCAGCGTTCAGCAGAAGGCTCTGGAGGCCCTGCAAATGGCAATCACCCTGCCGGGCGCGAAGCCGGAAACGAAGAGTGCGGCCCTCAACGCCCTGGCCGGCAGCCGCGTCGGCACCAACTGGCTCCTCTCGTTGCAAGAGAAGAAGGAACTGCCGGCGGAGATTTTCGCCGAGGCCGGGCGACTGCTCCGCAACAGCCCGTTCGCCATCGAGCGGAACAAGGCGATGATCCTCTTCCCGGCCCCCGGCAAGCTCGACCCAAAGAAGCTGCCGCCGATCGCGGAACTGGCCAAGCGGAAGGGCAACGCCGACATCGGCAAGGCCGTCCTCGCCAAGAGCGTGAGCAGCGAGGTGCAGTGCCTGAAGTGCCACATGGTCCGCGGGACCGGTGGGCAGATCG
The DNA here is from genome assembly GCF_008254045.1 of Limnoglobus roseus. Lineage (GTDB taxonomy): Bacteria > Planctomycetota > Planctomycetia > Gemmatales > Gemmataceae > Limnoglobus > Limnoglobus roseus. Next base: position 1,225,031 of record NZ_CP042425.1, read on the forward strand.
GCCCCGACCTGAGCATGATCGGCAAGAAGGCCAGCCGCGAGAACCTGTTCGAGAGCATCCTGCTGCCGTCGAAAGCGGTCGCCGACCAGTACGTGAGCTGGAAGCTCGACAGCGAGGACGGCCAGAGCATCACCGGCCTCATCGTCGGCGAAACCGAGACGACGATCACCCTCCGCGACGCGAACGGCAAGGACTACCCGTTCCCGGTGAAGGGCACGGAGCGGAAGAAGTCGCTCACGTCGATCATGCCGGAAGGGCTGGCCGCGACGCTGACGGAAGACGAGTTAGTGGACGTGGTGGAGTACCTGACGAAGCTGCAAACGCCGTCGTACACGCCCGACTCGTGGATGGTGATGGGGCCGTTCAAGTCGCCCGACGGGAACGGGGGACTGACCCGCGGGTACGGCCCGGAACAGGCGAAGTTCGACGCGAAGGCGACGTTCCTGGAGTGGCCCGGCCCGGCGTCCGGGAAGAAGCCGAAGGATCTGAGTTGGCAACTCGTCCGCCCCGGGGCCAACGGCTACGTGGACCTGGCGAAGCTGCACGGTGACAACTCGAAGAACTCGGTGTCGTTCGCGTACAAGGAGATCGACTCGCCGGAGGACGTCGAGATAACGCTCTTGTTCGGCACCGACGACGGGGCCGTGGTGTACGTGAACGGTAAGGACGTCTACTCGCACAAGCAGGCCGTCGCGGCCGCCCCGGAGCAGCACTCGGCGAAGGTGAAGTTCACGAAGGGGAAGAACACCGTGATGCTGAAGATCGCGAACGGCGACAACCCGCACGGGTTCTACTTCACGGTCGAGGGACTGCCGGAGGCGAAGAAGTAACCGTTTCACCGCGGCACGGAGTCCTCGAAGTGGGGCGCGGGCTATCGGCCCGCGCCCCGCACGATCCGGGCTATCATCCGTCGGTCGAGTGGGGCGACAACCGCGGGTCGTTTACGAGGGAGCGGCATGCGGGTCGTCGTCATCGGGTCCGGGATCGGCGGCTTGGCCGCGGCCATCGCCCTGCGGAAGATGGGCTTCGAGGTCACGGTCTACGAGCGCGCCCCCGAGTTGCGCGAGGTCGGGGCCGGCATCAGCCTGTGGGCGAACGCCCTGCGATCGCTCGACTACATCGCCGTCGGCGACGCCGTCCGGGCCGTGTCGCTGCCGCTGAATCGCTCCGAGATGCGGGCGTCCGAGGGCCGGCGGGTGCTGGCGGCGTTCTCCGGCGAATACTTCGAGCGGAAGCTCGGCGTGCGGCCGTTCGTCGCGATGGTTCACCGGGCCGAGTTGGTCGGGGCGTTGGCCAACTTCCTGCCCGCCGGCGTGGCGCGGTACGGGTTCGAGTGCGTCGGCGTGCAGCAAACCGGGGAGCGGGTGGCCGTGCGATTCGCCAACGGCCACGCCGACGAGGCGGACGTGGTGATCGGTGCCGACGGCATCAAGTCGGCCGTCCGCACCGCCCTGTTCGGGCCGCAGGAACCGCGGTACGCCGGGTACACGTGTTGGCGGGGCGTCTGTCCGCGGCCGGCGAACCTGGAGGCGGGCTACATCGGCGAGTGGTGGGGCCGGGGGAAGCGGTTCGGGATCACGACGCTGCCGCGGGACCGCGTGTACTGGTTCGCCGTGCACAACGCGCCGCCCAGCCGCAGTTCACCGGACGAGGCGGCCGCCGTCGCCGAGCGGTTCCGCGGGTGGGCCGATCCGGTGCCGGAACTGATCGCGACCACGCCGCCCGACCGACTGGTGCACAACGACATTCTCGACCGGCCGCCGACGAAGGTCTGGTCGGTCGGCCGGGTGGGGCTAATCGGGGACGCGGCCCACCCGACGACGCCGAACCTCGGCCAAGGCGGGTGCATGGCGATCGAGGACGCCGTCGCCCTCGCCCGGAGTCTCGCAGCGAACCCCGATCCGGCCGCCGCGCTAACGGCGTTCACGGCGGAACGGTACCCGCGAACGGCGGGGATCACGAACGAGTCGTGGCGGTTCGGGAAGGTCGCGCAGTGGGAAGGGCGGGTGTCGTGCCGGGTCCGCGACCGGGTTCTCGGCGTGTTGCTCCCGGTGTTCGGCTCGCGGACGTTCCCGAAGCACGCGGCGTTCGACATCGGCCCCTTGCTGGCCGGCGGTCAAGAACGGAAGCCCGGCGAATAGAGGCGGGCCGCGAATGCGGGATCGAGCACGCCCTGCGACTTCATCCAGTCGTCGGCCGCGGTAACGAGACTCCGCCCGTCGTCGCCACCGACAAGGGTGCCGAGTTGTCGCCGGGCGGCCGCGGCGTGCAGTTCCATCCCGACATCTGTCAGCGCGGCCACCGCAACCCGCAGCCCCACCACGGCCCGATCGACCATCCCGTTAAGGTTCTCGAACGCGGCCTGATGGCCGTCGGCGAGGGCGTTCGCCCAGACCACCTTCTCCCGCCGGAGCGCCCGGATCGCACGTGCAAATTCTGGAGCCGCGGGCGGGCGGCCCTCCTCACTTCCGCGGGCGAGCAAAAGCCGCAGGCGGGTTTCGGCGACCGAAATGCGACCCACCTGGAACCGCCACGCCCCGACCGCCCGCATCTGCCGTTCCGTTTCGGCGAGCCGGGCCGCGGCTTGGTCCCAATCGCCGCGATGGTAGGCGAGTTGGGTCTTCGTGTGCAGCACGTTCAAGTGTTGGAACTGCACCCCGTCGCGGCCCCACCGGTCGAGCAGTTCATCAAGGTCGGCCTCGACCGTCGGCGCGGCGTGGCACACGGCCGCCACCGCGGGCAGGGCGAACGTCACCAGGTTCCCCTCGGCGTACACGTCGGACCGCTGTCGGGCTTCCGCCAGGTACGCCGGGATGAGCGTCAGCAGTTCGCCGAAGTGGCCGCGGAAAAGCTTGGCGTACACCTCGAACATCTGGGCCGTGCCGACCTCCCACCACGCCGGCCGGCCGAGCGCCCGGAGTTGCCGCTGGGCCGCCCGCGCGTGCTCGTCGGCCTCTCGCCACCGGCCCCGGGTGTAATCGACGATGCCACGGCACAGCGTCAGGCCGGCGGCGTACTGCGGGGCCGGGGCCTCGGCCAACGCCCGCCGGCCGACTTCCAACAGCCGGTCGGCCCGGGTCGGGTTCCCGGCGAACCCCTGGTTTGCCGCCTCGATGCTCAGGAAGGAGGCGATCCGCTGCGGGTCGCCCAGACGCAAGGCGTCCAACAGGCCGGCCGTCGCGAACCCGAACCCCCGCAACGGGTCGGCCGCGCCGAGGGCGGGGACCACCTCCTGGCACACGTCCACCCGCCGGACGAGCGCGGGCGGGGCTTCGCCCGGCGACCGGCGGCGGTAGCCGAGGCCGCGAAGACGGAGACGGAGTTGAGTCCAGATGAGTCGGGCGAAGGCGGCCCGCCGCGACGCGGGATAGGTCAGTCCGGCCGCCGGCAAGACCTCGCGGAGAATCGACACGCCCTCGGCGTAGCGACCGCTCGTCAGCAGCAGCATGGCGGCGCGAAGGCGGACCGCGTCGCGGTCGGCCGGCGGCGCCAGGTCGGCCACCCGAAGGATTTCGCGGGCGGCCTCGGTCCCGCGGCCGGCGTTCGTGAGGGCGTCGGCCAGGGCCGTCCGCAACTCCGGCTCGCTTTCGCAACGCGCCGGCAGTGAGAGAGCCGTGCGGTACAGGCCGGCCGCCCGCTCGAATGCGAACGCCCCGGCCGCCCGTCGCGCGGCAGCAAGGTAAAGCCCGGCCGCGCGGCCCGGTTCGCCCGCCGCGAGCCAGTGCCCGGCCAACCGCTCCGGATCGGGGTTGCCCCCGCGTTCGAACGCCTCGGCCAGCCGGCGGTGGTGACGGGCGGCGAGCGCCGGTTCGAGTCGGCTTGCCACCGTTTCGCGAACGCGGTCGTGATACGCCGCCAACTCGCCGTCGCCGGCGTCGCGGAGCCAGCGGCCTTCGCGGAGGTTGCCCACCGCAGTGGTCGCTCCTTCGTCTAGTGCGGCCGCTGCAATCGCCACGGCGGCGGGAACCGGCCGGCCGGCGGCGGCGACCACTTCCAACAGCGTCCGCTCGCCCTCCGTCAGTCGGCCGGCCCGCTCCCAGAGTCGGTCGTCCAGGTTCGCCCGGCCGGCGGGCCACGCCCCGGCGGTGGCGAGGTCGCGGACCAACTCGCCGACGAAGAACGGGTTCCCCCGGGCCTCCCGGACGACGATGTCGAGGTCGGCGTCCGCCGCCCCGGCGTGAAGGCGTTCCGCCAGTTCCCGCGCCTCGGGGTCGGTCAGCGGGGCGAGGGGGATGTCTCGCCGATCGCGGAACGGCCCCGCCTCGCCGAGCGCCTTCAGGCACGCGCTCGTCTCCAGGCCATCGGTCCGGTAGCCCACCAGCCACAAGACGGGCGGGGCCGCGGGTGGGGCGACCAAGGCCGCGATCAGGGCGGCGCTGTCGGCGTCGCCCCACTGGAGGTCGTCCACCGCGACCACCACCGGGCGGGTCTCCGCCACGCGGGTCAACGCCTCCCGCAAGCCGCCGAACGCCCGGCGACGGCGGTCCTGCGGGTCGTCCACGCCGCTCAGGTGGGTGGGGTCCGCGGCCGCCTCGATCTCCCGCAAGACCGGGAACACGCGGACCAACGGCCCGACATCCCGCGGCAGGAGTCGGCGTGCCGCCTCGGTGAGCAACCGGCGGAGGTGCCGGGCGAGGGCATCTACGACGCCGTCGAGGGCCTTGAACGGGACGGCCTCGGCCTCGTAACACCGGCCGCTCAGAACCAACCCGCCCGCGGCCGCGACCCCCTGAAGGAACCGGCCCACGAGGGCCGACTTGCCGACGCCGGACGGGCCGTGGACCGAGACCACGACCACCTTCCCCGCCCGAAGTTCGGCGAACGCCGCGTCGAGCCGGGCGAGTGCGTCGGCCCGGCCGACGAACACGCCCTGGGCCGCCGGGAGGGCCGCCGCCGCCTCGCCCAGACGGGCGAGAACTTCGACCCCGGTCGGCCGGGCGGTGGGATCACGGCGGAGCAGTTCGCCGCAGAGGGCGTCGAGGTCCGGGGGCACGTCCGGGCGGACGGCCGATGGCCGCGGGCCGTCCCGTTCCTGCTTGGCGCGGATCACGTCGGCCGCCGCGCCGGCGAACGGCCGCTCGCCGGTGAGGGCGGCGTAGAGCATCCCGCCGACGGCGTACCAGTCGCACGCGGGCGTGACCGGCCTGCCGACTGCTTGCTCCGGGGCCATGTACGCCGGCGTGCCGAGGACGCTGTGCGACGTGGCGTCCGGATCGCCGGCCGGGTGGACGTCGGCAGCCAGCCCGAAGTCGAGGATGACTACCCGGCCGGTCGGCGTCACCTTCACGTTCGCCGGCTTCAGGTCGCGGTGCAGGACGCCGGCCGCGTGCAGGGCGTGGACGCCGGCCGCCAGTTGCCGGAAGGCGTCGCGGAGGCGTCCGTCATTCGCGCCGTCGCGGAGGTGGGCGAGAAAGTCCGGGCCGTCGACGAGTTCCATCGTCAGGAACCAGTCGCGTTCCGCGGCGATCAACCGGTGGAGGGCCACGAGGTTCGGGTGGCGGACGCCGGTGAGCGTCCGGAACTCGGACTTGAACCGTGACAGCGACGCCCCGGGGCGAAGGGTCTTGACGGCAACGGCCTCACTCCGCCCGAGGTCGACCGCCCGGTAGACGACGCCCATCCCGCCGCGGCCCAACTCGGCCAGAACCTCGTGCCCCGGCACCCGCGGCAACGGGTCGGCCGGGACATCGACCGACGCCGCCCGAACGAGAACCGGGTGGCTCGGCAGGCAGGGTTGATCGGACTGGATGACGGTTTGAGTCAGGGGCGACGGCTCGGCAGCCTCGTGGTCGCGCGAGTCGCCGGGCGGGTCAGGCCGGGGGTTCGACATGGGCCGAGCGTCCGAAGGGGCGTGGTCGTTCCCATCTTACGGGATTCGACCAATAGCAGAAGTCTGCTCGAACGTGTCGATGGGCCGCGAAATCTAGCCGGACTCGGGACCGAACCGCGCGCGGAGGTCGGCCGGCGATCGGTATTCCGGCGGGGGCGAGACGTCAATTCGGCCGATGCCGAACTGGAATTCGAGGAACCAGAACTCGACGCCGTTCGCCGCCGGGTTCCAGCACAGCCGGCCATCGACGCCGAACTGGTGAACGCGGATCCCGTGCTCCGCCATGAGCGGGGCCACCGCTGCGACGGCCCGGTCGCCCGCCGAGAGGACCAATTCTTGCGCGAGGCGAACGGAGGCGCCCAGGTCGGCCGCCGGGACGCGAGGGGCGAGAAACATCGCCAACGATTCCTCAAGCGACAACTCGCGGAAGTCCCGGGCCACGACGGCTCCGATCGGCGTGTCGACGCGCTTACCGATCGCGCCGATCGTGATGAACCGGTCGTCGGTCCGCTGGGCCACGATCCGGGGCTCGAAGAGCGCCCCGCCGGCCCGGTCCTGGCGGATTTCGCCTTCCAGGATCGACAGCCCCATCGCCCACTCGGGCAGGCCGGCGGTCGCGCGGTCCACGAACCGGTGCCGTTGCGTGGCCACCGCCGCGACCACGTCCCGCCCGTGCCGTCCCGGGTCGGCGGGGTACTCGTCCAGGAAGAGGGCGGTGTCCGGGCAGTCGCTCGCCGTCGAGAGGCGGGTGCCGTCGCTGACGACGCGGACGACGGCGACGCCGTTGGAGCCGAACCGCGGCTTCAAGATGTACGACCCGGGACGCGCTACCAACAAGTCGCCCAAATCGACCGATCCCGCACGGTCGCCGACGACGGCGACGAACCAGGGTTGCGGGAACAAGCCGTGCTCGGCGACGAACTGACGCTGCCAGCACTTGTCGCGGACGCTGGCCGGCCGGGACGGAACGCCGGGGGGCATTTCGTGGGTCGATGTCATCGGCTTCTCCGCAATTCACCTTCTTCGCCGGCGGCCCGAACAACCGCGGCGGGGGCCGAGTAACAGCCAAGAATCTGAGCGGCGTGCTCGTCGGGCGGGCCTGCGTCCAGTGGAACGGGTCTGGACATCCCCGGCCCACCTCGGGTCATTTTTTCACCGACTGTCGGTTTCGCGGACAGTCGTGCGTTCCCTTCCGACCGACATTCTCTTCTAACGGCGCAACGCCCCGCGACCGCACCGTCCAATTCCCTGTCGCCCGGTCCCCTCCCCGCCACGTCGTGTGTTTCTCTCCCGACGGCCGTCGAGCCGAGAGAAAGAAGTTCAACCGGAGCCGGAACGGTTCGACCGGCGCACCCGAAAGACAACAATTGACCCCGCAGGCTCGTGACCTACCTTTCGTCGGTCGCCGGGTCCGCTCCGATCCCGGCCGTCGCCATTGTAGTGGCTGTTTTTCATTGACTTTGAACTCCGAGGATCGTCATGACGCGCGTGAAACTCTCCCAGTGGGCACTCGAAGAACTCACCGACCGGATCGTGCCCGCCGCCGTGCTGGACCTGACCGCGAAGGGGGCCGAGGCCATGGCCGCCGGCGCGATCGTGCGGCAGGTGGACGCCCAGCCGACGGGGACGGGGTACATCCGCTCGTTCGTCCGAGTGCAAGGTGCGGCCTCCAGTGGCGGGTCCGAACAAGGGTACAACACGACCGCCCGGCCGCTCCAGTTCGACGAGAACAGTAGCCCGCAGTTCACCCGCGGCCTCCTGCTTTCCCAGGTGCCGCGGGTCGTGGAGGGCGGGGTGGCGTACCGCGAGTTCCTCCTCGACATCAACCAGAAGTCGTCCGCCTCGAAACTGTCTCTCGACGAGGTCCGCGTGTTCGTCGGCGCGACTGACAACCTGTCCGGGTACAACGCCGCGGCCAAGACGCTGGCGGGGATGGGGTCGGTGTTCGACCTCGACGCGGGCGGCGACGTGAGCGTGAAGCTCGACGCCCGGCTGAACAACGGCAGCGGGTCGGGCGACATGGTCCTCCTCGTCCCCGAATCGAAGTTCGCCGGCTCCTCGCCGGACGGGTTCGTTTACCTGTACTCGAAGATGGGCGGCCTCTCCGGGGCGTCGGCCAACGGCGGGTTCGAGGAGTGGGCCGTCCGCAGCAGTGGCGGAACGACGACCCCTGCAGGGGGCACGGCCAGCCTGGCCGGCAGCGTCTGGATCGACCGCAACCAGGACGGCGTCCGCGACGCCGAGGACAACGCCCTCGCGGGCGTCACCGTCACCCTCCAAGGCGTCGACGACCTAGGCCAGACGGTCGTCCTGACGACCACGACCGGGGCGGACGGGAGCTACTCGTTCGCCAACCTCCGGGCCGGTACGTACTCCCTGTTCGAGACGCAGCCGCCCGTGCCGGACGGGGGGACCCTGCTGGACGGGACCGACTACGTCGGCAACCTCGGCGGCATCCTGTTCGAGTCCGACGGGATCGTCAGCATCGTCCTCACCGACGGCGCGGCCGGCGTCGGGTACGACTTCACCGAGTTCGATCACTTCGGCGGGGGCTACAACTGACCGGCCTTCTCCTTGGCACCCGGACCCGCAACCGCCGGGCGGCTCGAAAGCCGTTCGGCGATCACCTGGACGGGTGCCGCCGGCAAGTTTCGTGAGTGGCATCGGTGGGCATTCGCTCACCCGGCCCGCCCCCGGTGCACCTCGTCACCCTCGAAGAGGGGCAGTTCGGCGTGAGGTGAGAGTGCGGGATGCTGTTGTGGGGCGAAAGTCCAAAGACGGCCGGCCCCGGCCTTTCGCCCTACAACAGCATCCCGCACTCTCAGGATGCCTCTCATGAAGCGCCTTTCGGTTCTGTTCCTGCTCGCCAGCGCGGCGACGGCCACCGCCGCCCCGCCGCCGCCGATCGTCTCGGGCTTGAAGATGCCCGAGTCGGTCGTCGTGACGGAGGGTCGCACGTTCGTCACCACCTTCGGCGAGCGGGACAAGGACGGCGACGGGCAAGTCGTCGAAATCAAGGACGGGCAGGCCGTGCCGTTCGCCACCGGCCTCGACGACCCGAAGGGGATTGTCGCGTACAACAAGGCGTTCTACGTCGCCGACAAGACCCGCGTCTGGAAGATCGGCCGCGACGGGAAGGCCAGCGTGTACGTCGCCGCCGACCAGTTCCCGACGCCCCCGATCTACTTGAACGACATCGCCGTCGAGGAGCGAAGCGGGTCGATCTTCGTCACCGACACCGGCGACAAGATGGGGGCCGGCGGGGCCGTGTATCAGTTCAACGCCCGCGGGCCGAAGGCCGGGAAAGTGCGGACGGTCGTGGACAAGAAGTCGATGCCGAGTTTGCACTCGCCGAACGGCGTCGCCACCGACGGCGAATCGTTCATCCTGCTCGCCGACATGGGCACCGGCACACTGTACCGCGTGAAGGTGGCCGACGGCTCGGCCGACAAGGTGGCCGATGGGTTCGGCGGTGCCGACGGCATCGCCTGGGATAATTACGGCCGGCTATTCGTCAGCGATGTGAAGGGCGGCCGCGTGTTCGGCATCCCTCGCCCCGGCGAAAAGCCGGTGCTGATCGCCGAGGGCTTCCAGTCGGCGGCCGACATCCGCGTGACGCCGGACGGCAAGAACATTCTGGTGCCCGACCTGCGGGGCGGCACGCTGACGCTGATTCCGACGACGATCCCGGGCTGGGAAGTCGACGAGTCGCCGCTGCCGATCCGGGCAGAACTGGCATTCCCGAAGTTGAAGTGGACCGGGTGGAGCAACACCGACGACGCCGGCCGAAGCGTGGCGTTGCGGCCGATCGTGCTGACCCACGCCAACGACGCCAGCAACCGCGTCTTCGTGGCCACCGAACACGGCGTCATCCACACCTTCCCGAACGACCAGAACGCGACCGAGACGAAGGTGTTTCTCGATATCCAGGATCGCGTGCTTTACAACGACAAGCAGAACGAGGAAGGCTTCCTCGGCCTCGCGTTCCACCCGAAGTACAAGCAGAACGGCGAGTTCTTCGTCTTCTACACGCCCAAGAAGGAGAAGATGGTTAACGTCATCTCCCGGTTCCGCGTGAGCAAGGACGACCCGAACAAGGCCGACCCCGCCTCGGAGGAGGAGATCCTCCGGTTCAAGAAGCCTTTCTGGAACCACAACGGCGGCACCCTCGCCTTTGGGCCGGACGGCTACCTGTACACCAACCACGGCGACGGCGGCGACGGCGGCGACCCGTTCGGCAACGCCCAGAACTTGAACGTCCTGCTCGGCAAAATCCTCCGCCTCGACATCGACCACAAGGATGAGGGCAAGAACTACGCGATCCCGAAGGACAACCCGTTCGCCGGGCAGAGCGACAAGAAGGGCGAAATCTGGGCCTACGGCCTCCGCAACGTCTGGCGGTTCGCGTTCGACCGCAAGTCCGGCCAACTGTGGGCCGGCGACGTGGGGCAGAACCTGTTCGAAGAAATCAACATCATCGACCGCGGCGGCAACTACGGCTGGAACCCGCGGGAGAGCCTGCACCCGTTCGGCCCGAAGGCGGTCGGCGTGAACCCGGCGATGATCGAGCCGATCTGGGAGTACCACCACGACGTGGGCAAGTCGATCACCGGCGGCACCGTCTACCGCGGCCCGAAGCTGCCGGAACTCGACGGCCACTACCTGTACGGCGACTACGTCTCGAACAAGCTGTGGGCGTTGAAGTACGACCCCGCGAAGAAGCGGGTCGTCGCCAACCGGCCGCTGAAGGATGCCGGCCAGCCGATGCTTTCCTTCGGCGAAGACGAGAAGGGCGAAGTCTACTGGCTGACGACGAGCAACAAGGGCCAGGGCATCTACTGGTTCGCGAAGTAACAACAACGAGCGGCGGGGATTGACCCCGCCGCTTCGCTTGCGGGAGAATGGAGACAACTTCGGAGGTTCGCCCGTGTCTCGATATTGTCCGCTGATGGTGGTCGTCGCGCTCGTCGGATGCGCTCAACAGCCTGCCGAACTCGATCGGCAGGCGGCCCTGCAGCCTGCCGATGTCGGCGAAGAGATCGACTTTGCGAACTGGCAAAAGGTCGGTCAAAACCCGATCCCGGTGCCGGGAAAAATGATTCTGGAGTGCCGTGCCCCGTCGGTCACCCGCGAATATGACCCCTCGAAGCCGAGTGACGTCAGCCCGCACGTGATGCCGGCCATCGTGGTACGAGTCAACTCCATCGGGTTCGAGGCGTTCCGCGACCGAAAGTCGCCGCTCCCGGTCGGCACGGTCATCGTCAAGGAAAAGCACATCTCGATGTCCGCGCAGGGGCCGCCGAAGGAGTACGGCGCGATGGTCAAGCGCGAACCCGGCTACGACCCGACCCGCGGGGACTGGGAGTACGTGTACGTCGTGCGGGGGCCGGAGAAGAAGGTCACGCGCGGGCAGATCGAATCGTGCATCTACTGCCACGTCCGGCAGATGGACCATGATTACGTCTTCCGCACCTACCTGAAACCGTAACCGGGGTCTTCCGGCCTGAAAGGCCGGTTCGGTCAGCCCAGGCCGAAGGCCTGGGTTCGACCGCCACCCGACGCCCCGGCCCTGAAGGGGCCGTTCATTCCCACACACGAGCATGAACGGCCCCTTCAGGGCCGAACGCATGGGCCGGCTCTACCCAGGCCTGCGCTTCGCTCCGACCTGGGCTGACGGAACCGGCCCTTCAGGCCGGAAGATCGCCGGCCTGCGATTCATCTCGATTCCACTCATCGGGGAATCTGTCGTCTCGATCCGTCGGCGCACGTTTAAGATGGGGTAGGTTCCGTCGTCACCCTGCGGCACGATACGATGGCCGGTTCCACGCGCTGCCCGTGCGGGCAGTTTCTCGACCGCGACGAGCAAGCCCGTTGTCCCTCGTGCGGCCGCGTGTTCGCCCGCCCGCGGCCGGATCGAACGGGGATGCGCGGCATCCTCGCGATTACCGGCTTCCTTGCCATCGTGACGGCCGGCCTCCTCGGAGCCGCCGTCGCGAGGCGATCGCCACCGCCTTCGACTGGGCCTTCCGTTGAGGTGGCTGCCGCGTTTCCCGCTCCGCCTGTTGAACGCCCGCCTCCGCCCGCGGACCCATTTCTCGAAGTCGAACCGCCCGCACCGCCGGCCGTGCCTGTTCCGCCGACTCCGCCGGTGCCGGAACCGCCGCGAGCGCCGACACCCGTTTCCAGCCTGCCACGGGCGGGGGTGTTGGAGGCCACCGTCGCGCCGGCCGGCCGTTACAAACTCGGCGAGACGGTGCAGCAAGACCTCGTCGTGACCCGACGGTCCACCTTCGGCATCCTCGGGACGAACGTCAGTCAGGGGGCGCAGTACGGGCTGAGTTCGCGGATCACCGTCACCGCCGTGAACGCGGACGGTTCGCTCGTCGCGGAACAGACGGTCGTGGCCGTGAAGTTGCTCGACGCCGACCCCGACGTGCGGGCGGACGCCGCCGCGGCCCTGGAAAAGATGAAGGGCGTCACGTTCGAACTGCTCGTCGGCCCGACCGGCGAGGTCACGGCCGTCCGGGGTTACACGGACCCGGTTCGCAAGACGGCGGGCAAGCTCGACGAACTTCAATCGCTCCGCATCGGCTCGATCCTGGACGCGGACGGGTGGAAGGAGTTGGCCGGCCTGACGTTCTTCCAGCCCGACGGGGCGATCAAGCCGGGCCGGGCGTGGAGCAAGCCGGCCGCCCACGACTGGGGGGCGCTCGGCAGTTGGCAGGGGAAGACGAACTACCTCGCCCGCGGGAAGGCGTCGGCCAAAAGCCCGCTGGAGAAGATCGAGTACGCCCACGCGATCGAATACCGCCCGCCCGCGGCGGGGGCCGGTGGCGATTTCCCGGCCCGCATCGGTTCGGCCGAGTTCAAGGCGACGGCCGGCGGCGGCATCCTCTACGACCCGGCCCGATCCCGCAGCACGGGGGCGGTCGAAACCTTCTACGTCCGCGGCCGCCTTCAGGCGACCGTTGCCGGCCCCGCGGTGGCGGTCGAGGTGGAGGAATTGCAGAACTTCAAGCTCACGCTCTCCGACCCGGCGAAGGGCGAGTTGGTCGGCAAGCCGCCGAAGAAGTAACACGACGGCGGTCAGTCGCCCGCTTTCCACACGCCGAGCAAGTTCGAGAAGTCGTCGGTCCACACCGGACCCGGCGTGTCGCGGAGCGGTTGCCAGTGCGGGTCCGGCGGGCCGAAGTCTTCCACCCGACGGGCGGCGATCACCCACGTCGAACCCGTTTGCCCCGTCGCCTTGTTCGCCTCCGTCGGGATTTGATCGTCGTCGATCTTCACCACCAGCCCCGGCTCGATCGCGTGCAGCACCCGGCCGACCAACGGCGGCAGGTCGAGGTAGCGGTTCGACACGTGCAGGGCCAGCACGCCGTTCGGCTTCAGCTTGCGAAGGTATAGCTCGAACGCCTCGCGCGTCAGCAGGTGGACCGGCACCGCGTCGGAACTGAAGGCGTCCAGCACGAGGACATCGAAGCCGCCGTCGGGGGCGGTCACTAGCTGACGGCGGGCGTCGCCGAGGACGACGTTCAAGTCGGCAGGGCACGTCGAGAGGAACGTGAAGTACTTCGCATCTTCCGCCACCCGCACCACGGCCGGGTCGATTTCGTAGAAGGTCCACGCCTGCCCCGCGTCGGCGTACGCGGCCGTCGCCCCGCAGCCGAGGCCGACCACGCCGACGCGCTGCCGGTTCGCCGCGGGCATCTTCTCCATCAGTCGGCCGAACGGCCCCTTGCGGTGGTAGTACGTCGCCGGGTCGGGCCGGCCCGCGCTCGGCCAGAGTTGCTGGCCGTGCAGCGTCGTGCCGTGGACGATGCGGTGGAAGCGGCCGTCTTCGCTCTCCGTCACGCGGAGGGTGCCGAAGTAGTTGCGGTGCGTGGCCAGCACCGTGCCGTGCGGGTTCGGGGCGAATGAGCCGACGACAAGCAGCACGGCCAAGCACAGGGCGAATCGCACCGGCCGCCAGACGAGGGCGAACGCGAACGCGGCCGGAATGCCGAACGACAGGCCGCCGCGAATGAGGCGGTCTTGCATGTCGTCCCCCACGTTCGTTGACGGTGGCCCGAACACCCACGGCACGCCGACGACGAGTACGGCGGTGAAGATCCCGAGGGCGAACGGCCAGACGCCGTCCATCGGCTTGAGCTTCGATTTCACCACGTCCGAAGGCGGCCGCACCAGCCCGGCGAGGATCAGCGCGAGCGGGTATTCGAGGTTGCCGAGGCTGGCGAACAAGAGTGGTGCGACGAGCGTGTTCGCCAGCCCGCCGACCACGCCGCCAACCGACAGCCAGAGGTAGAACGCGGTGAGGCGTTCCGGCGGCGGGCGGTTGGCCGCGAGTTCGCCGTGGCAGAGGAGCGCCACCAGGAAGAACGTCGCGAGGTGGATCGCCGCAACGACGATGATCGGCGTGTTCGCCCGCATGAGCAGCGCGACGGCGAGGAAGCACAGGAACATCGGCGTCAGCCGGCCGACGAGTTTCCGCGCACGATCCGACCACCGGGCGAAGACGATGACGAAGCTGAGCAGGTACAGCGCTAGCGGCACGACCCACAACAGCGGCACCGGGGCGATGTCGGTGGTCAGGTGCGTCGTCACGCTCATCAGCAGGCTCGACGGTAACGCCGCGAGTGCGACCCAGCGAAGCGGGGAGTGCGGAGTGCGGAGTGCGGAGTGCGGAGTTGAAGAAAACGCCTGCGATCCATCCCGCAATGCTTCCGCGTTGTCAGACGGGGTTCCCTCTTCCACTCCGCTCTCCGAAGCATCGCCGCTAAACAGGCTTACCACCCCGCACGCCGCGATGAGCGTCACCACCACCCCGAACGCCACCGCCCATAGCCATCGCTGTTCCGCCAGCGGGAGCAACGGCTCAATCAGCAACGGATAGCTCAACAGCCCGGCGAAGCTGCCGAGGTTGCTGGCCGCGTAGAGCGGGTACGGGTTCCGGCCGGACCGCGCGTACCACGATTGCAACAGCGGGGCCGTCATCGACAGCACCAGGAACGGTCCGCCCACCGCCGCCGCCAGCACCGCCAGTACCGCCAGCACCGGCATCTCGCTGTCCGTCGGCACCAGCCCCGCCTGTGGCTTCAGCCGGTCGCCGAGGAACAACACCGCCACGGCCGCGAGCAGCAAGGCGACGTGCAGGCCGAGCTGCGCCTTCGCCGGCAGTCGCGTGAGCCGGTGCGACAAGAAGTAACCGAGCAGCAGCACCACCTGGAAGAACACCAGGCACGTGTTCCACACGCCCGGCGTCCCGCCCAACACGGGTAGCAGTTGTTTGCCGATCATCGGCTCGACGAGGAAGGCCAGTGCGGCCGCGAGGAAGACCGTCAGGGCGAACAGCGTCGGCAGCACGAAACGTCTCCGGGGTGAGTCGCGGACACCGTTGGGATAGGCGGCCGGTCCCGTCGTTGCCACGGCAAAAGTTCCCGCGTTTCCCCGTTCCTTCCGCCGCCCGGGCTGGTATCATCTCCATCGCGCCACCCTTCTTCGCGGAGCCTGCCAATGCCTTCGCCCACGGTCTTGCCGGTCGAACCGCTCCTCGCCCCGATCAACGGTGACGACCCGGCCGGGGGCCGGCCGTCAATTCTCGAGCGCAACAAGCTGAAGGAGTACCAGGAGGACTTCGACCCCGAGCGCGACCTGTCGGCCGAGGAGCGCCAAGACCCGCGGCTTTCCGAGAAGCAGAAGACCGTGCCGCAGTGGGACAAGATCATCCAGTTCGGCACGCAGTTCCTCGGCAAGTCCGGCAAGGAACTGTCCGTCGCCCTGGCGATGACCGAAGCGCTGACGAAGAAGTTCAAGTTCGCCGGGCTTCGCGACGGCCTGAAGTTGTTGAAGGGCCTGTGCGACGAGTGCTGGGACCGGATGCACCCGATCATCGAAAACCCGGACGACCCGGACGACGTCGAGGGGCGGGTGATGCCGTTCACGTACATCGACGACGAGGTCAAGACGCCGTTCTTTCCGGCCAGCGTGCGGGGGATCACGCTGCTCAACACCACCGGGGGGGAACCGATCTCGTTCCTGAGTTGCCAGTCGTTCGACCCGAAGCGGCCGCCGAAGGTTTCGCAGGACGACTTCCGGGCGGCCGTCGCAGCGGCCGGGCCGGATCAGGTCGCGCAACTGCGACTGCTGGACGAGGACATCACGGAATCGCTGAGCATCCTCCAAGGCCTCGTCGCGGCGCTGGACGCGAGGGCCGGGTCGAACGCGCCGGGCCTGGGGAGCTTGCGGAAGGCGCTCCAGGACTGCCAGACGATGACGCGCGAAGCCCTCCGCCTGCGGGGCGGCGAAGCGCCCGCGGCGGCCGACGCTCCCGCGTCCGGCGACGCCTTCGGCGGCGACTCGCCCGCGGCCGCGGCCCCGACCGCGATGGTCGGGGGCGGCAGCGGGGGCGGGGTGAACGTCGGTGCGATCCGCTCGCGAGACGAACTTTACGTGAGGCTGAACGAACTGACGAACCTGTTGGAAAAGTTCGACCCGCACAGCCCGGTGCCGTTCATGATCCGCCGGGCGATGGAAATGCGGGACATGAAGTTCCCGGAACTGGTGGACCGCCTCAACTCCGACACGAAGCTGCTGGACTTCATCCGCAACCCGCTCGCCGAGCAGTCGTGATTACCCCCGCACGCCGGCCGCGTCGAGGATGGCCTTGAGCTTCGCCCGCTTGTCGGCGTCGAGCGGCAGGATCGGCAAGCGGTTCGGCCCCGCGGGCCGACCGAGCAGGGCCATCGCCTCCTTGATCGCCCCGTTGCCGGTGCCCATCGCCATCGCCAACCGCACCGGGTGCAGCCGGGCTTGGTACGTTGCCGCCGCCGCGAGGTCGCCCTTCGCGTGCGATTCGTAGATGCCGACGCACAACTCCGGGGCGATGTTGCACGACGCGGGAATCGCCCCCTTCGCCCCGAACATCAGAGCCGCCGCGATGAGCGTGTCGCGGCCGTTCAGCACCGCGAACCGCTCCGGCACGCGGCGGATGATCTCGATGGTGTTCTGCAAGTCGCCGGACGAGTCCTTGATGCCGACGATGTTATGCACCTCCGCCAGCTTCGCCACCGTCTCCGGCTCGATGCTCAGGCCGCCGCACGTCGCCGGGTTGTTGTAGAGCACGACCGCCTTCGACGTGCTGCCCGCCACGCGGCGGAAGTGTTCGACCAATTCGGCCTGCGTCGGCTTGAGGAAGTACGGCGTGATGACCGACACGCCGGCCGCCCCTTCGCGCTCGGCCATCTTGGTCAGCCGCACGACTTCGCGGGTCGACTCGGCCCCGGTGCCGACGTACACCGGCACGCGGCCGTTGACGTGGGCCATCGCCGCCGCGACGACTTGCTGCTTCTCGCCGTCGTCGAGGGCGTAGAACTCGCCGGTTGTGCCGAGGACGAAGATGCCGTGGACGCCGTGCGACAGCATGAAGTCGATGTGCTTCTGCATCGCGCCGAGGTCGAGCGACTCGTCAGCGTGGAACGGCGTGACGACGGGCGGGATGATGCCGTGCAGGTTCATTCGGTGGTTCCGTAGTTAGGGGGCTTTCAGACTTTCCGCGCTTTACTCGTCGCTCACTTCTCTCGAAAGGAGCCGCAGGTTGTAGATGGCGGAAGTCGTCCAAAAGTAGTCTTCAAGGTAAAAGTGAACATAGCTGTATTCGCCTTCGGCGTCCGGGTGGTCGAGCCAGACAACAAGCAGTTCCCGCTTCACCAAACCAGCAAGACGACGAAAAAAGTCGTCTACGTCGTCCACTTTCGGACAGAGTTGTTCGGCGCTCAACCACCGTCCCCGTTCTGAACGGAACAGGTTGGCAACGAAAACTTCATACTTTCGTTCAGAAAGGAGGTTCGGAACGAAGGCTTCGAGTAGCTCCGTAACTTCAGTTTCTCGTTCATCTGAAAGCATGAGAGGTGAAGCCGAGTGCAGGTGGAAATCAAGGGCGGTTCAGACCGAGAAGATGCCGTGGACGCCGTGCGACAGCATGAAGTCGATGTGCTTCTGCATCGCGCCGAGGTCGAGTGACTCGTCGGCGCGGAACGGCGTGACGACGGGCGGGATGATGCCGTGAAGGTTCATCGACGGGTAACTCTGGTGGATGGAGATTGAGGTTCGTTGCGGATAGCTTCCAAGACCGACTCTGGAGGTATCAGTCTCCGTTTCCGCTCCTTTGGCAAAAGTCGTTCTTTGATCTCGTACCATACTTCGTCCGGGCCGCACTGCGGATCAAGACAGACCAACTCCATTACGCCGATGAACTCGAAGTAAACCGCATTTCCATCACCGTTCGCATACGAATGCTCCCCACTTTTTCCTCGCCGCTTGGCTGAAGTTAGTGCAGCACGGGCTGAGACGGCCTGAAAGGCGACGATACGTTCCTCACACAGCCTCTTCTTCCCATCCTCCGTACCAATCCTGACTCGGAACTGGAACAGGAGTTTTGCCGCGTATCGGTTCATGACTTAGGGAGAGTCTTGGGAAGAGTCAGAGGGCTAAACGGTTCATTTTGGGAAGACCTGCGTGGCCGTCTTGAGAAACAGATCGCGGGCCGCCCACTGGTCGCCGCCGGTGCATTGCACCATGAAAATGGCCACCATGCCGGTCTTCGGGTTGACGGACAAGTCGGTGCCGTAAGCCCCGTCGTGGCCGAACATGCCGTTGCGGAGGTGATAGCCGAGGCTGTAATTGACCTTGGTCTTCCCGGTTTGCTCTTTCCGCAGTTCGTCCATCGCCGCGTGCGACAGGTAGCGTTTGCCGTCCAGTTCGCCGTCGTTGGCCAGCAGGAGGCCGTAGCGGAAAATGTCGTGCGTGGTGGAGAACAGGCCGCCCCCGGCTTCGGGGAAGCGGTGAACCCGATCGCTCCACGGCTTGGTCAAGAAGCCGACGGTGCCCCGGGCGAAACCGTTCTTTGCCTTGTTCGGGCCGTACGCGCCGGCCAGCCGAGCGATTTGCGCTTCGCTCGGCCAGAAGGTCGTCTCGGTCATTCCCAGCGGGTCGAAGAATCGCTTCTGGAGGAACTCCTCGTAGGGCGTGCCGCTGACGATCTCGACGATGCGGGCGGCGACGTTCATGCCCTGATTGCCGTAGGCGTACTTGTCGCCGGGCTGCCATTGGAGGGGACCCGTCACCGAGCTAATCGCGCGGGCCTTCAGCGGCGTGCTGTCCGCCCCCGTGACCTGCTGAAGCTCGGACATGCCGGCCAGGCCGCTGGTGTGGCTGAGCACGTGCCGGATCGTGACGGGGCGAGCCGGGGCTTTCAGGAGGGTGTGGGATGCGTCCTTTTCTTCCACGACCATCCACTTGCCGAGTTGCGGGATGAACTTCGTCACGGGGTCGTCCAGGCTGACCTTGCCCTCGTCCACCAGCATCATGATGGAAGCCCCGGCGAACATCTTCGTCATCGACGCGATCCAGAAGACGTTGTCCTCGCGGATCGGTTTCTTCGCCTCGACGTCCGCATAGCCGAGCAGGTTCTTGTAGTGAACCTTCCCCGTCCGGTCAGCAATGATGCCGATGACCCCGGCGAGTTGGTAGTGGTCCCGGTACGACTGCATGGCCGCCGTGACTTCGGGGCTGGCCGGCGGGTCGCCGTCGGCCGCGGAGGCGGATGAGGTCAAACCCATCAACATCAGGCCCATCGCGACGCTTGTGAGTTTGCTTCTCATGCTTTGGTTCCCTTCGTGCGGTTGGTTGACTCTTCTCCGTCTGTCTCCCCCGGCTTCATCCCTACTGTGATTTCAAGAGGCGTGGCCGCTGCACAAACGATAGCACTTTTCGCCGCCGCGACGAGAGTACCGTTGACCGCGGAGGTCGGGGCAGGGCAGGGCGCAATCGCGGCAACGTGAAACAGAAAAGCCCTCCGACCAAGAGGTCGGAGGGCTTTTGCGAGTATCCCGAGAAAGCGAGCGGTACAAACCCCGCCGCTCGTTACACCTTCGCCAGCGTTCCCGTCGTCGTTTCGCCCGCCTCGACCTTCGGCTTGCCTTCGCCGAAGAGCAAGAGCAGCGGGGCGGCGACGTAGATCGAGGAGTACGTGCCGATGATGACGCCGACCACCATCACGAAGGCGAACAGGTGGACGCCGTCGCCGCCGAACCAGTAGAGGACGCCGACCACCAGGAAGACGGTCAGCGAGGCCAGCACCGTGCGGCTCAGCGTTTGGTTCACGCTGTCGTTAATCATCTGCTCGGTCAGCAGCGGGTTCTTGCCGCGGACTTCGCGGATGCGGTCGAAGACCACGATCGTGTCGTTCACCGAGTAGCCGACCAGCGTCAGCAGGGCGGCCACGGCGGCGAGGTCGATCTTGTAGTCCTGAATCTGGAACAGCGTGCCCAGGGCCGGAATCGCGTGCAGGTAGTGGCAGATCGCGATCGCCCCGAGCGTGAAGCAGAGGTCGTGGATCAGGCAGAACACCGCCGCGAGGCCGAAGGTCCACGAGCCGAAGCGGAACCAGAGGTACAACAGGATCGCGATCCAACTCGCCACGATGGCGAACAACGCCCGGCTCTGCGTCTCCTTGGCGAGGCCGGCGTCGAAGGTTTCCAGGCGGTCCGGCACCGGGCGGGATTCGACCGTCGTCTTCAGTTCCGTCAGGATGCCGTCGATCGCGGCCCGCTCTTCCTCGGCCTTCGGGCTGTTCAGCACTGCCGGGGCGAACGACCCGACGGCCGCCATCACCACCGGCCGGCTCATCGTCTTGTGGCTCTCGATTGCTTCTTTCAGTGCGGCAAACTCGGTGTTCCCCGACACGTCGAGGGTCATCGCCGTGAACTTGCTGGTCGCCGCCTCGCGGTCGCGGTCGGGGGTGCCGTCGGCCGAGTAGACCGGCGACAGCACGAACGACGACCCGGACAGTGGCTCGCGGCTCTTCTGGTGGAAGACCCGCTTCAAGAGCGATTGCACGTAGGACACCGACGCCGGCTTCGAGAAGAACAGCTTGGTCGTCGCGTCCGTGGTTTCCCACTTCTCCAACTTCGGCAGGTCCATCAACGGTTGGCCGTTGTCGTCGCGGAGGAGGCGGTCGAGCATGACCTGGACGAGGTCCTTTTCCTTCTCCGTCGTGCGGATGGTGAACGACTTCGACTCGCCGCTCGGGAGTTGGTCGTCGCCCATCGCGTTGACCTTCACCTGCTCGGCCGACACGTCGGGCAACTTCTCCGCCCGCTTGATCACGTCGTCCTTGCCGGCCGGCTTGTTGGCGAACGTCACCACCGCCGGCTTCGGGTCGCCCGCGTAGAAGATTTCCCACGTGTTCGTGTCAGTCTTGCCCTGGGTCGTCACCTCGCGGGCGTCCGTCACCTTCAACCTTTCGGCCTGCCGTTTCTCCGAGAGCAGGTCGAGGAGGCCGGTCTTGCCGCCGGCGGTGCTCAGGCCGGTGGCTTCGGCGAGGCGGCCGCCGTAGACGGTACCACCGCGGAAGTCCACGTTCAGCACGTCGTCGCCGCGGGCCAAGAACAGGCCGAGACCGGCGACCGTCAGGATGGCGGTCACGGCGAACATCGCGTGGCGGATCCGCATGAAGTTGATGTTCGGGCGGGCGAACAGCCGCATCATCTTCAACTCGCGGAGCCACCGGCGGGACTGCCAGTAGTCGAAGATCAGCCGCGTGACGTACAGCGACGTGAACAGACTGATGATGAGGCCGACCGTCAGGCTGACGGCGAACCCCTTGAGGTTGTCGTTACCGAAGACGAACAGCACGATGGCGGTGAAGATGCTCGACACGTGCGTGTCGATAATCGTCGGCAGTGCCCGGTCGTAGCCGGCACGAAGCGCGGCGGCGAGGGTCGCCCCCTTCTCGCGTTCTTCGCGGAGCCGCTCGTAGATCAGCACGTTCGCGTCC
Organism: Limnoglobus roseus; assembly: GCF_008254045.1. Classification (GTDB taxonomy): domain Bacteria; phylum Planctomycetota; class Planctomycetia; order Gemmatales; family Gemmataceae; genus Limnoglobus; species Limnoglobus roseus. The sequence goes on from NZ_CP042425.1 coordinate 1,246,693, forward strand.
ACGGCCATGCCGAGCATCAACACGATGCCCGCGAGGCCGGCGAGCGTGAAGGCCGCGTTGACGGCGACCATGAAGCCGATGGTGAGCAGCAGGTTGATGAGCAGAGCAACGCAGGCCACGATCCCGGCGAAGCGGTAGTAGCCCATCATGAACAGCATCACGGCCCCGAACGACAGGCCGACGGCGAGCAGACCCTTGTTCTTCGTGTCCTCGCCGAGCGTCGCACCGACGGAGTTTTCGCTGACCGGGTTCGGCTTCAGTTCGGCCGTGAGCGCCCCGGACTTGAGGATGTACACGAGGCGATCCACGCTCTCCTTCGTGAACTTCCCGCTGATCTGGCCCTTGCCGGTGATCTGGCTGTTCAGTTGCGGGGCGGACATCACCTTGTTGTCGAGCAGCACGGCCAGATGGCGGACCGTCTGGTTGGCCGTCGGGCGGTTGCGGTTCGTGACCTGCCCGAACTTGGCGCTCCCCGCGCCGTTGAACTGGAAGCCGACGGCCCAGTCGAAGTTCTGGCTCTCCGGGAAGGCGTTCAGGTTGATGTCGCCGCCGACCTTGACTTGATCCTGGTCGGAAACCCGCGTGAGGATGAAGTACTCGACTTCCTTGCCGACTTCTTCCTTCGCCGGGTTGACCTTCGTGAACGGCCGGCTGAACAACAGGTACGACGCCCGCTCGCCGCGTTCGTTACTGTAGTTGTGGGAAACTGCCTTGCCACGTTGGGCGGCGAGTTGCATCCACAGGCCGCCCTTGCCCCCTTCGGCCCCGCCGAACGAGTTGCTCAGGCCGAGCGAGTTCCGCTCTTCCTTGCCGAGTTCGATCCACTCGTACTTCACGTTGGAGGCGTCGGTGCCGTTAATCGACACGTGGTAGTCGGACCGCCGCGGGACCGGCGGCGCTTCGCCGAACTTGGCGTCCTTCTCGGCCTGCTCCGGCGGGTATTGGTTGTTGACGGTATCGAGCGCTTCCTCGAAGCCTTCCTTGTCGTCGGTGTCGTTCGCGAGGATGCGGAACTCCAACACGCCGACGCGGGAGACGAGGTCTTTCACTTCCTGCACGAAGTCTTCCGTGCCGGCCTGCTTCTTGGCCGTCGGGGTGAACGGCACGAGGATTTCGATCCGCGACCCGCCGACTGGGCGGATGATGACGTTGCGGGTGTCGACCGGGTCGATCCGCCGCTTCAGCGACTCGGCGAGCTTGTGCATGTCCTCGCTGGACAGCCCCCGGCCCTCGGCGTCGCCGTCGGCGGCATCCTTCTTGTCCTTGACGTTCTTGCTCAGGTCCACCTCGTAAACGAGGATGGTCCCGCCGGCCAGGTCGATCCCTTTGCGGTACGTGCCGAACACGGCCGCCGCCCCGAAGAGGACGGTCGGGATGAGGCAGATGAGCAGGCCGCGGAGAAAGTTGCGTTGCATGGCGTCCGATACCGAAGATTTCGTGAGGTGGTGGTGTGTTACGCCTTCGCCGGTTCCGATTCTTCTTGCCCCAGAACGCGGGCGATGGAACTCTTCAGGACCTTGATCTTCGCGTCTTCCGAGCGGATGGTCATCTCGTCTTCGTTGTCCTTGACGGTCACGACGGTGCCGATGATGCCACTGGTGGTGACGACCCTCGCGCCCCGCTTGACGCTGGACAGCATCTGCTGCTGTTCTCGCTTTTGTTTGCGCATCGGCAGGATGAACAGGAAGACGACCGCGAGCCCCATCAGCAGCATGGGGAACATGGGATCGCCGAACGGCCCGGCCTGCTGTTTCTTGGTCGGGGCGTCGGTCGCCGGGGCAGGGTCTTGGGCGATTAATATGTACGCGGGCATGGCGGCTCGGTTCCTGTCTGCAAAATCGGAACTCTCGTTCTAGGCACTCGGCCCGACATCGCCCACCCCGATAGGGGGTAACGCCACCGGCCCGCGGGGCGAGCAAAGGGTCGGAGCGATTCCCTCTGCTCGCCCCACGGGCCGGGACGACGGACCGACTCGGCCGTCATTGCAGGTGCGATTCCAGGAACCACAACGCCTGATCGAGTTCGCGAACGGTGCCCGTAATCAGGTCGGCCGACCCCGTGTCGCCGAGGCCGTCGATCTCGTCGATCGACTTACGAACGTCATTGGCCGTTTGGCTGTACCGCTCGACCAATCCGGTGACGTAGGCGTTTTCGTCCTTCAAGTCTGCCGGGAACTCCGGCAACTTGCTGTTCGCGGCCGCCAGGCGGATCGTCCCCTTCGCGACGCCGCCGAGAGCCGTAATCCGCTCGGCCACCGGGTCGATTTCGTCTTCGACTGTGTCGGCCAGTTTGTCGAAGAGTTCGTGCAACATGATGAACCGCGGGCCGCGGACGTTCCAGTGGGCCTGCTTCGTCTGCGAGTACAGGTCGGTGAGGTTCGCGAGAACCTGATTGAGAATGCCGGCCACCTTCTCGCGGGTGGCGGCCGACAGGCTGTTCTTAGTAGGGTGCATCGTTGTCCTTTCGGGTTGGAGGAAAAGAAAAGCCCAGGGCGAACGGCCCTGGGCAACTCATGATAGGCGCGGCAGTCTTAGATATTTTGGTCGATGACCTTCGTCAGCGAGGTCGGGTCAATGGTGCCGACGTGTAGGAAAATCGGCTGGTCGTTCCCCTTGAACAGCATGATCCGGGGGATGGTGGCCACATCGTACTTCGTGGCGAGTTCCATGTTCTCGTCGACGTTGACCTTACCGACTTTCACCTTGCCCGCGTACTGGTCGGCGATTTTGTCGATGACGGGGCTGAGCTGCCGGCACGGCCCGCACCACGGTGCCCAGAAGTCGGCGACGACGAGTGTGCCGCTCGCCACTTCCTGGCTAAAGTTGGTTTCGGAGAATTCGATCACGTTCGGGCTGGCCATATTTGACTCCTGGTAAGGATTCACCGCGGGCGGCGAACACCACGGTATTGTAAGCACATTTCTCGCAAGATAATAGAGTCTACCCGAATTCGCCAACCGGCTTTCAAGGAAACCGCCGGCCGAGGGTTGACGCCACCGCCCGTTCGCCCTAAAAATGCAGAGCCTTAGACGTGGCCCTGTCGTCTAGAGGCCTAGGACACGACCCTTTCAAGGTTGAGACCGGGGTTCGAATCCCCGCAGGGTCACTTAAAGGCATCTGGCTGTGTCCGCCAGAAGCCATCAAGAGCCGTCGGAAGCCTTCATTCGTGGGGGATTCCGGCGGCTCTGGCATTTCCTGACGGCTTGTGGCCGGCTCTGAATGCAGTCCATTTTGCAGTAGTGATGCAGTAGAATTTGCAGTAGTAGTTGCGGCCCGGCTCATCAGATGTTCTGGCACGCGGGCGTAGTGCTTTAGGGCGATTTCCGTGGAGTGGCCGAGCCATTCGGCGACCGCCGATAGTGGGAACCCCATTTCCATCAAATCCGTCTCGCAACTCGCCCGCAACGTGTGGAAGATGCGAGGCCATGCTTCCAGCCCGGCCCGCTTGATGATTCGCTCGAACTGCGTTCGCAGGTTGCTGTTAACCCATCCGTTCGGCCCCTGGCACGACTTGCGGTAGCGGTCGGCCTGCTTGCCGGCAACGACGTACACCGCTGATGGTTCTCCCAACGCCAGGGCCTCGGCGAGATACGGCCGGAGGTCCGCAAAGATCGGGCAGACCCGGGTTTCCTTACCTTCGACCGTCTCCATCTTCGGCGGGCGTATCGTCATTCTCTCCCGCTTCAGGTCGATGTCATCCCGACGCAGGGTGAGGACTTCGGATGGACACCGCAGACCGCCGAACCGGGCGAGAGCGATGATCGTCCGCCAAGTCGGGTTCGCGATGGCCAGCAACCGCCCGGCGTCCGCGGCCGGCAAGTACGCCTTCCGCTCGGCCGGGAGGATGGTCGGCGCGCTCACGCTCTCGAACGGGTTGGCCTCGATCAGCCTCGACTCAACCGCAAAGGCGAAGATCGACCGAGCTCGGCGAACTCTCCGGGCAATGGTCGCACTCGCCAGCCCGCGTTCACGAAGGGCGGTGAGGAATCCTTCCGCCGCCGATGCGTCGATCCGCCGCACGTCGGCCGCGATCGCCTTCGGGAAGTGCCCGGCCAAGTCGTTGGAGATCGTCCGGTGATTCGTCCGGCTGCCGGGCTTGTTCTTCGCCTCACGCTCGTCACGGTAGCGGGCGAGTAGCTCGGCGAGGGAACACGACTCGGAGCGCGGCCGCGGGGCCACCAGACCGACAGCCGCAAGTTTCGCATGCAACTCGTCGCTGATCGCAGCCAGCCACCGTGCGGCGTCGGCGTCGAGGGGCAGGCCGGCGATGGCGAGCGCGTTCAGGTACTCCACCTTCGCCTTGACCTGATCGGCGACCTTCTTCGTGACGGCACCGAGGTACAGCGTCCGCCGCTTCTTCAAGCGATCGCTCCACTGGATCATCCAACTACCGTCGGCGCGGGGTGACATCGAAGCCATTACGCGATCCCCTTTGTGAGTTCGATGCCGTTCGCGATCCGCCGCACTTCCTCGTCGGTGATGAGGACATTGCGTTTGTGCGGTCGGAAGACTCGGAGCGTTCCGGCCTTCTCCATCCGGACCAGTGTGGAGACGGACAGGCGCAGGAACGCGGCGGCCTCGTCCATCGTCCAAGGCGATCCCTCGGCGCGTTCAGTTTGTACCGGCGGTGCGGAAAGTGCAACTCGTTTCATGGATGATCTCGCAGGGGTGGGGTTGTAGGGTTAGGCGTTTGCTGGCTCTAGGATGGCCGTAAACGGCCGTTCACTGCTCGGAGAGGACCTTTTCCCGTCCGGGAGGCCGTTCGCCCGCGTATAGGAGAACGGCGAGGGTTACCGGCTCAGCGGTCAACGCTTCTCGGCTCGAACTTGGTCAGGAAGCGGACGTAGTCGAGTTCGACGGTCCCGGTTGCTCCGTTCCGCTGTTTGGCCACGTGACAATCGACGCGGTGGACGCGCAACTTCGGGTCGTCGTCGAGCGGTTGCAGGAGCAAGATCACATCCGCGTCCTGCTCGATCTCCCCGGAGTCGCGGAGGTCCGACGGACGCGGCTTGCCGCCTTCTCGGTTTTCGACTTCCCGGTTGAGTTGGGCGAGGCAGAGGAACGCAACGCCGGTTTCCTTGGCCAGAGCCTTCATCGCCCGCGACGACGCCCCCACCTGCTGGTATCGCTTCATGCCGGCGTCATCCCCCCGGAGCAATTGAAGGTAGTCGCAGGCGACGAACTTTACGCCGTGCCGGTCGGCGGCCGTCCGCACGAGATCGGCCAACGCCGAATCCGAGAGCCCGCCCTGATCGCACACGTACAGCGGCAACCCGGCCAGCCCGCTCGGCTCCATCTCGGCCGTGATTTGGTCGGTTTGTTCGGGCGTCAAGTTGGCATCCCGGAGCCGCGGCAGCGGAACGCTCGTCGCCGCAGCCAAGAGCCGTTCCGCGTTCTCGTCGGCCGTCATCTCCAGCGACACGACGAGCGTCGGGAAGCCGGCCTCGGCGGCGGCCCGAGCCATGCAGAGCGCGGCCGCGCTCTTGCCGTACCCCGGCCGTGCGGCCAGAACGGCGAGTTGACCCGGACGTAACCCGCCGGCTAGGAACTTGTCGATGCCGGGCAAGCCGGTGGTGATGACGGTCGGTTTGTTCCGACCCTCTGCCGTATCGTCGATCCGCCGCGTCACGGAACTGAGGGCCACGCGGATGGGGACGATTCCCGCATGGGAAAAGATAAAAAGGGTCGTTCACCCAAAGAAGAAGTGGCGACGTTCACCCTTCGGATACCCAGGCCGATGATGGAAGCCTTGGAACTGTATTGCAAGCAGCAAGAATTTCCGCCAAGCAAACAAACCGTCATTGAGAAGCTTTTGACGCAGTTCCTGCAATCCAAAGGGGTTTATCCCGGACTCTATGACAACGTGAAAGACTGAGGGACGATTATCGTCTTCTGCCCACCCAGCAAAGAAGGGCAAGCCACCATAGGAAGACGGCGGGCCGCCCGAGAAGGACAAAGCGCAGGGCTGAGGGGCGGTTGCCGAAGGCGGGCGGCGAGAAGGGGTGAGGCCCGGGCGGGCCGCTGAAGGCGGCGAGAAGGGGTAACGAGGCTCTGGGAAATTGTACTGAGTGAAAACGACTTAAAAATAAGGCGATTTCGAATCTCTCGTGGTCTGTTGTTGAAACGCACCGCCGCCCGGCTCGATTATTCTATCTCGCCGGGCGGCGGTGCGTTTCAACAACAGACCCAAAAATATGGTTTTTTCGTTACAAAGTGAAGACTTCGGGTCGCATTTTTTCGATGGGAAATTGGTGCTCTCCAACACGCCGCGAATCGGCTGGCATCCTCTCCACTGGAACCGAGTGGGCATCGGAGTTGACGCTTGCCCACCTACGTTGACGAGTCGGGCGACTTCGGAATCGGTGACGCTTGTTCCCCTCTATTCTGTCTCTCCGCGGTCTACTGCGAGACGGTCGATCACGAGGTGAAGTGCAAGTCAGTTATTCAGAACTACCGATCAAATGTGCTTAAAAAGTCCCCCAAGACGCACGAGTTCAAATCGAGCATGGGCCGCCCTGCCGAGCATGAGGCGTTCTTTCATGCCGTGTCCGGGGAGAGCTTTCATTTTATAGTGGACCCCGAAACTGAGACCGCCAGGTAAGCTACTCTGGCGGCCCTCGGAGGTGGTCCTGATGACGGCGAAGCGGAAGACCCACACGGCGGCGTTCAAAGCCCAGGTCGCTCTGGCCGCGGTGAAGGGCGACAAGACGGTCAACGAGTTGGCCGCCCACTTCGGCGTCCACCCGACCCTCATCCACGGGTGGAAGAAGCAACTCCTGGCCGGGGCCGAGGCCGTGTTCGCCGCCGGAGCGAAGGCGGTCGCCCCCGGCGACGACCAGACACCCGCGCTGTACGAGCAGATCGGCCGGCTCAAGGTCGAGCTCGACTGGGTGAAAAAAAAAGCTGCGACGTTCGGTTGACGACCTGCGGCCGCTGATCGACCCCGGGCACGCCGACCTGAGCGTCCGTCGGCAGTGCCAACTGGTCGGGCTCGGCCGGGCCACGTACTACCGGGGGCCGGCCGAGGAGTCGGCCGACAACCTGGCCCTCATGCGGCGGATCGACGAGCAGTACACGGCCTGCCCGTTCTACGGCAGCCGGCGGATCGCCCGGTGGCTGGCCCGCAACGGCCACCCGGCGAACCGCAAGCGGGTCCAGCGGTTGCTCCGGGTCATGGGCCTGGAAGCCATCCACCCGAAGCCGAAGCTGTCGGCCGGGCGGGGCCACCCGGTGTACCCGTACCTCCTCCGCGGCGTGCCGATCGACCGCGTCGGGCAGGTGTGGAGTGCCGACATTACATACCTGCCGCTGCCCGGCGGGTTCATGTACTTGGCCGCCACCATCGACTGGTACAGCCGGTACGTGGTGGCCTGGCGGTTGTCGAACACGCTCGACGGGGCGTTCTGCCGGGACATGCTGGACGAGGCGTTGGCGGCCGGCACCCCGGAGGTGTTCAACACCGATCAAGGGGTGCAGTTCACGGCCGGGGCGTGGGTCGAGCGGGTGGAGGCGGCCGGGGCGCGGGTGAGCATGGACGGCCGGGGGCGGTGCCTGGACAACGTGTTCGTCGAGCGGCTGTGGCGGACGGTGAAGTACGAGGACGTGTTCCTGCGGGGATACGAGACGGTGACCGAGTTGGAGCGGGGGTTGAAGGCGTACTTCACCTTCTACAACGAGGCCCGCTTGCACCAGTCACTGGGGTACAAGACCCCGGCCGAGGTGTACCGGGCCGGACGGTCAAAAGAGCCGGCGAAGGAGTAGCTTAAATTCGTCGGTTTTTGGTCTCGCAAATGGGGTCCACTATATTTTGCAGTAGCAATCATCGACAAGAGCACGCTTCCCGACGATTGCAAGACAAGCGAGTTCGTCATCCGATCCGCGGTCGCTCAACTCACGACATCCTTGAACGAGTTTTACCTGATCGCTGAGGCGACGAAGGGTTCCCCGCTCAACGAGCATGTGAAGGTGGATCGGCACACTGATGCGGATTACTTCTCGCTAATCCGAAAGGGGTTTCTGGCGCTCAAATCACCTCGCCAACCGGGTGCCGCATTAGTCAAGAAGGTGAAAGATGGGAAGTCTGAAGTGGAGGACTTAATCCAACTCGCCGACATGGTCTGTGGAGCGGCACGAAGAAATCTGGAAGGTAGATGCCCCTACTTCCATCTGATCGCCCGCAAACAGATCCCGTGCGATTTGCAACTTGCAAAAAGAAAGGAGGGATGATTTTTAATCACCCCTCCCTCAACTGATCACTGTTGCACGGGGCTCGGCATTGCCGAACCGTTCACGGACGGGTCCATTTAGTGTTCCCTAGCCGGTTTCCAGTTTTGCAACCAGTCACGGCTACCCTGTCCGCTAGTGCTTACTGCCCATCCTTATAGTGGACCCCATTTGCGAGACCAAAAACCGACGAATTTAAGCTACTCCTTCGCCGGCTCTTTTGACCGTCCGGCCCGGTACACCTCGGCCGGGGTCTTGTACCCCAGTGACTGGTGCAAGCGGGCCTCGTTGTAGAAGGTGAAGTACGCCTTCAACCCCCGCTCCAACTCGGTCACCGTCTCGTATCCCCGCAGGAACACGTCCTCGTACTTCACCGTCCGCCACAGCCGCTCGACGAACACGTTGTCCAGGCACCGCCCCCGGCCGTCCATGCTCACCCGCGCCCCGGCCGCCTCCACCCGCTCGACCCACGCCCCGGCCGTGAACTGCACCCCTTGATCGGTGTTGAACACCTCCGGGGTGCCGGCCGCCAACGCCTCGTCCAGCATGTCCCGGCAGAACGCCCCGTCGAGCGTGTTCGACAACCGCCAGGCCACCACGTACCGGCTGTACCAGTCGATGGTGGCGGCCAAGTACATGAACCCGCCGGGCAGCGGCAGGTATGTAATGTCGGCACTCCACACCTGCCCGACGCGGTCGATCGGCACGCCGCGGAGGAGGTACGGGTACACCGGGTGGCCCCGCCCGGCCGACAGCTTCGGCTTCGGGTGGATGGCTTCCAGGCCCATGACCCGGAGCAACCGCTGGACCCGCTTGCGGTTCGCCGGGTGGCCGTTGCGGGCCAGCCACCGGGCGATCCGCCGGCTGCCGTAGAACGGGCAGGCCGTGTACTGCTCGTCGATCCGCCGCATGAGGGCCAGGTTGTCGGCCGACTCCTCGGCCGGCCCCCGGTAGTACGTGGCCCGGCCGAGCCCGACCAGTTGGCACTGCCGACGGACGCTCAGGTCGGCGTGCCCGGGGTCGATCAGCGGCCGCAGGTCGTCAACCGAACGTCGCAGCTTTTTTTTTCACCCAGTCGAGCTCGACCTTGAGCCGGCCGATCTGCTCGTACAGCGCGGGTGTCTGGTCGTCGCCGGGGGCGACCGCCTTCGCTCCGGCGGCGAACACGGCCTCGGCCCCGGCCAGGAGTTGCTTCTTCCACCCGTGGATGAGGGTCGGGTGGACGCCGAAGTGGGCGGCCAACTCGTTGACCGTCTTGTCGCCCTTCACCGCGGCCAGAGCGACCTGGGCTTTGAACGCCGCCGTGTGGGTCTTCCGCTTCGCCGTCATCAGGACCACCTCCGAGGGCCGCCAGAGTAGCTTACCTGGCGGTCTCAGTTTCGGGGTCCACTATACCTTATTATCGAACGGAGCGCAGGCCTGTCAACAGACTTTGATGCGAAATGTTGCGCGGCGGTTCGCAATCATTTTTGCAATGTTTTGCGATAAAAAAACCACAAGAAATTACCCAACAAGAGATTGCGACGAAAAAGCATCTCAAATCCACGGTCCGAATCGCGGTAAATTTTGTTTCGTACCCAACAAAATCGTCGTCACTTTCGATCGTCGCGGATGACAGCCGATACGTTGTTCCCTCTCGATACCCGCAACACCAAAGGGAGGGGCATGGTAAATCGCTGGCCCTCTGTCGCTGTAGACCGACCGGTCAGGCGCACAAAAACTCCCGGGGGTTTCGAAGGGGGGGGGTATTCACCGCCCCGAACAGGGCTGGCCGAGCAAGGGGTCAACGAGTTTGCCGGGGCCTGTGCATTGACCGATTCGGCGTGCCATAGCTACCCGATTAGTTTGCCTCCGCTGAACGATCTGTCCGCGTCAAACACGCCGTCGATGACGTGCCCACCGAACATGTCGCGGCCGTCATAGGACAGGAGCAATGACCCGTCGTCCTCGAAACCTATCCGCGCCAATTCGGTGCGGCCGGCGAACTCGGCCGCAGTGATCGGCTCGTCCTCGTCCCGCCAGGCGTCGTTGTAAACCTTGACCATCTCTGCCGCGACAGCGAGCCGAGCCTGTTCCTCATGACCGCGAAGCCAGTTCAGGCTTTCGCGGGCTTGGTGGAGTCCGGCTGCAAGGTCGCCGTTGGGCAGCCAGATGGCGACCTCGGTGTACAGACCGGGCGGCCAATCGATACCGCCAAGCCAGCACTTCAGCACCGCGTCCCACTCCAACCGGCCGAACGTCTCGTCGTGCAACGGTTCGCCCACCGCCGAAGTCCTCCGCAGCCGAACAGATCATTAGACTGGGCCGATGCATCAAGCATCGGCACACTATTCGGCCCTGTCAGTGGCTGCAAGAACCAACCTGACCGGCACGTCGCAGAGTGAGCAACGGGTCAAGGCATCGCCGGATTTGGTGCATCGCCTAATCCGGCGTCTGCGTCCCGGGAGAACCACTCCAATGACTGCGGCCGGTCCCGACAGGCGAACGGGTCGGAGAGCGAGTGCCAAATCGCGCCACACGCCCGACAAACCGCCTCGTAGGTGCAGCCGCTTCCTCGCCCGCCGTCCCACAGGCCGACCCGCCCCCGCCGGTCGAACTCTGTCCCGCCGCAGCGTCCGCATTGAGTCGGTGCAACGCGCTCGTAGTCCGCACCTGGAAACAAACCATGCCCCCCGTCACCGAAACTGTGATTCTGTACCGCTTCGGGACATACGCAATTGCCCCTCCACAACTGGGACAACACCCCAAGCGTAGTGGCCGAGGGCCACGACTGCAAGCACCGAAGCGGACGGAGTGTTGCTGAGTGGGAAGGCGGTCCGGCAACGCGGTTGCGGCGAGATGCCGGGCACGTTAGGCTTTAGCATGTCGCCCGGGTGGCCCGATCATGCACCGACTCCTTATTGCCCCCGTTCCCCGTGCCGTGCTGTGGGGATTGGTGGGCCTCCTGATTGCTGGGGCCGCCGGAGCGGGCGAGTTCGCATGTGGTCCTCGCAATGGGGTTCGCGTGTGGCGGCTTCACTACCAAGCTCAATCGGCCCTACCTGTTGGATCGTCTTGCGAACAGGTTGAAGCTTGGCTCAACGCCAAAGGCTTACCGTACTCTGTCGTGTATGACAAAGGAGGAGATCGGCTCCTCTGGTATCTGGTACGAATGCAGAATGGTAGCCGCATATGGCCAAACGCAGAGCTCTGGATTCAATTGGAGTTCGACGGCAAGAATAGGCTAAAAGCGATCTCGGCTGGTCAGAATTAGACCGCTACGAGTTGAACCCACCGACTGAGTAGGTTTGTTTCGTACTCTACAAACCCGCCGCTATCGCTTCCCCGCTCGACGCCCCCGTTGGCCCAGGGTGCGCGCCGTCCACGGGGCGAGCCGCTTGCCGAAGTGCCATCCGTGGCCGCTCCGAGGGCTGGGGGACGGCGCGATTGGGAACGCGGCGGGGATCGGTTCCGGCCGCGGCTCCTCGACTGTCGATGTGGCCTGAGCCAGTTCGAATGCCGCACGGAAGCCGGGCCACCTCAACAACGTGATACCGCTCACCCCGACCTGCTTCGCGATCCGGTGGAGGATCGGCCCGCAGTCCTTCAATACCTCGATCGCCTTCGCTTGGAGTTGGAACGCCTTCACCGAAGGGAACTCGGCCGCCATGCGGTCGTAGGCCTCCCGGAACCGCGGCCAACTCGCCAGCGTGTCCTTGCCGACACCAATCCTTTCCGCGATGGGGCGCATGACCGGCCCGAACTCTTGCAGCGCGGCGATCGCCACGGGCTCCAGCTCGTCACACTTCTTGCTGCGCGTCACGGCCCGCGCACGCCCCGACGACTTTCTCGGCCTCTGAGGCTTCCATTCGCTTCCCAGCGCCCTTTGAACGGCCGGATTGCCCGCGGCTAGCGTCTTGGTGGCGTTGCGGAGCATCAACTTCACGTCCTTCACCGACCGGCCGATCCGGTCCGCGACTTGCGCCGGGGTCATCCCGTCGAGGACGATCGGCTCCACGATCGCCCGGGCCGCCGGGGAGAGGTTGGCGAGCAGCGGTTCCGCCACGGCCGCCCGCACGGCCCGGTGCGCCTCGTCGCCGTCTTCGTCGTCCAATTCACCCGCGTCGGCATCCGGGCCCAGAACGCTGGCGTCCGGCGAAGGGTAGCCGCTCGCCATCTCCTCAAACGTGATGTCGAAGCCGTGCGGGTTCCGCAGTAGCGCCGCCGCGACCGGCTCGGTTATGAACTGCGATTCGCGGATGCGGAGGATCGCCCGCTTGGCGATGCCAGTGGCGTACGTGACCCACGCCGCCCCGCGGGCCGGGTCGAACTTGTCCATCGCCTTCAAGACTTCAATCCGGACGTCCTGCATCACGTCGTCGAAGTGGTGCAACGGGAACATTCGGAGCACGACCTTACCGATGCTCCGGTCTGCCTGAGCGAGCATGGCGCCGCGCTCTTCGCGGGTGTACTTCGAGGGCGTTGCGGGAGGGGCTTGGCACATGGGGAACTCCGTGAGGGGCTTCCCGTTATTGCGGATGGCGTCCCCCGCGGCCGACCGTCGTTCACCGCCGCCGGGCGACGATCGGCGGGGCGAGTACCACGACCGTGCGGCCGGATGCCGACTCCCGGACCGCCCCGATGAGCATCGACCCGCCGGGCAAGCCGGGGCCGTCGATCCGCACCGTCTGCCCTTCCGCCAACCCGAGGGCGTCCCACTCCCGCGACAGGACGCGGAGGCGCACGCCCGTCCCCTCGGCTACGACCCACGCAAACACTGCCCGCCCGCTCAGCACGACCACGCACGACGAAGAACCCATTGCCCTGATCTCCCCGGGTTGAGACGTGAACCCGCCGAAACCTGCAACGAGAGCGCCGCCGGGGTGTCCGATCAAGGGTGTAAGGCGAGAATGTGTCGGGTCGGAATGTGCGTCGTGCGGGCGGTGCCGGTCGTCGCCATCGGGCGGGATGATCCGTCCGGCCGAAATCGACCCATCCAACCCCTCCCCCTCGAAGTTTTCAAAACTCCCGTGAGTTTTTTTGCGGCTGACCGGTCGGTCTACACGCGGCCCGCCCCAGGAATTCGACCCGCCCCTACCCCCTGACGATCGCCCCGGCGTCCCCTCATCCTGCGCCCCATATGGCGACGGGCCTATTGGCTGTCGGCTATTGGGGCGGACGATGCTTGTACTGGTTTTTGGTTCTGAGGCTCGGACCGAGTTCGCTTCCTTCCGCCGGCCATGCCCCTATCTTGCGGCCTACTCCTCACGTCCTCTCGTCCCGACTCACGAGATGCCCCGCATGGACGGTGACAGTGTTTCACGGCTCTACACCTTGGCCCGGGAGGTGGCTCGGCGGCTTCCGCATTCTCTCGACGGCGGCGAACCCGAGCGACCGGCGAAGCTCCTGGCGATCCTCGCAACTGCCTTGGATGCGATCGGGTCGAACCACTGGCGACTGACCGACGCGCAGCGGGTTACGACCGCCGTCCTACAGCAGAGCGTCCGCCGGCTAAATGGCGAGGGCGTGAGTCCTGCACAGGCCGTCGGGCTGAATCATATCGTTCAAGAGTTCCTCGGCGTGGAAGAAGTAAATCCGGCGAAGCGGGACGAGTTCTACCGCCGGGTGGGCGAGATCGACGAATGCCACCAGCCGTGAGCCGGGATCGCCCTAGCATGACAGGATGGACACGGCGGCACAACACGTGGAACTGACAGAGGCCCTCACCCGCGACGGCATCCGGGCGGCGTTGACCGTGCTGAACCGGACGTCCGGCCACCGGTTCACGGCCATGTACCGGTTCGGCCCGTCACGGACGCACAACCTGTTCTTCTATGACCGGGAGAATCCGGACGTGTGCGAGGGGAAGGACCATCCGATCGAGGCGACGTACTGCGTCTACGTGAAGGAGGAGGGCGGCCCGTTCTTGTTGGCCGACGCGACGGTGGACGAGCGGGTGATGCTCCACGAGGCGCAGTTCAAGATTCAAGCCTACTGCGGTGTGCCACTGGTGAACACCAACGGGACGATCTTCGGCACCCTCTGCCACTACGATACCGAGCCGGTCGGGGTCACGCCGGCCGCGGTCGAACTCATGATCTACTTCTCAGCCCTGCTGGTCCGTCACGGGCACAACCTGTCCCCGGACGGGGCGTGACACCCGAAACGAAGAACCCCAGCCAAGGCTATCGGCGGGGTCGATTCTCGAAGGTGAGCTTATCGACTGTTGCCAGTCGGACCGGTACGGGGGAGGTTTGATCTCCCCGGACGGAGGTCATAAAAAGTGTGCGTCCCGACAGCACGTCCGCCGATCGCATTCCAACGCAGGAGGGCACGCGGCATGAACCAGGAAGTGCGGGAAGAAGTCATCCGGGCGCTGATCGCCAAAGGGGCCACGAGGCCTTGCTCTCGGTGCGGGACGTTACACTTCGAGATCGTCACGGAGGTGGACATCCCCATCCCGGACGAGAACGCCATGCTCCCCGCCGTCATCGTGGCGTGTACCCACTGCGGTTTCATCAGCCAGCACGCGCTTGGCCGCTTGGGCATCCAGCCGGGGGATTAACGCGATGAACCCGAAGTGTCAATGAAGCGGGGCGACGGGTCTCAGTCGCCCGCCGCCCCTGACCGCCCGAGTCTCCTCACCCGGACGGCTGAGCATCAATCTACGCCCCGCGGTCGCCGGCGCGAAGCCACGCGGGTACGGCCTGACGGCCTCGAAGTTGAAGCCGCCGTTTATACCTCAGCGTGGCTCTTGCGGCGCCGAAGGAGACGATTGCAGGACAGGACGGCGAGGCCGATCCCCAACGACGTTAGCGACGCCGGCTCAGGAGTGACCACCGCGGCGGACGCCGCAGTCACATCCACGTTGTCGAGGCGGTACAAGTGGGTGTTGCTTGTGGTGCTGAACTGGAGTGCGGGATTCGTAATGGTCGCGTTGACCGTCGTCGTGTACGAAACGTAATTGCCGGGGCTCGGTGACGATGTCAGATGGAAGGCGGACACCCCGCCGAGCGTCACGTTCACCACGTCCGAAGGGTCGCTGCCGGCAAAGGCCAGTTGAAAGGACAGGTTGTACGCCCCGGGAGCGGGCAGACTGAGGATCTGGGTGAGGGTCGAGTTGCCGACCAGGAAGGCGGCATTAAAGGTACTGCCCGGCAAATTTCCGTTCGAACTGATCGTGGTGTTCACCGAAGACCACGGTGAAAGGCTGCCGGTTTCGAAGTTCCCGTTCACGATGAACGCGGCTTGCCCCGTCAACGTGAGCGAGAAGGCGAGCGTCACAGCGATGAGCCATTTCATGACACGAAACCCTTGGGTGAGTGGGCGGCGGAATGGAATATCCGGGCATCATCGTATGAAGTCAAGAATAATTTCATCGCCGCCCACCACCCACGGCCGCGGGCGCGAACCCACGGGGTTAGAACACGACCGTCTCGAACACCATCCACTTCAATTCGTCATCTCGCCCGCCAACTTCTTCCGCATGAACCGTCGGGCCTGACGGTACGCGATCCACGCAGCAGCGTCATCGCCTTCCCCTGCCCGCCCGGCTCTCACGGCTTCGCGTACCGCCGCCGCCGTCTCCTTCGGCAGCTTGATGTGGGCCGACGCGATCGCATCCCCGCGCAGGTTCAGCCGGATCACGCCCATCTCATGCAATCGCATCGCCTGAGCCCGTGATCCCACGTCGTCCTGCCCGTCCCACTCGGCCGCCGTCGCCGACCACGGGTGCCCCTTCGCCCGCCACCGCCGCCGCAGTTCGGACACGAACTCTTCCGCCGGCCCGAAACGGTCGGCGCGGAAGACGCCGTCCCGAGCGCCGAGGAGCATGGCGAGGAACGGGAGATCACGATCTTCGATGGTCGCGGTCATGACGAACGTCTCCGGGCGGGTTACACGGTGGGCATCGGTTGCATGTTTGACATTTGTTCCCGCAACTTGTCGACCGCCCCGCGGATGAGTTGCAGCTCGGTGATTTGTCGCTTCTGTTGGTCCGTTTGCTTCATCGCCTCCATCTTGATCTGGGCGTTAATCGAGTAATCTTCCTTCGACCCCTTGATGATGGCCCCGTTCTTGTCGTCGCCCTTGTGTTTCTTGTCCTCAATGCCGGCCATGATGGCCCCGGTGTCGGCCAAGCCCGCGTCGATATCCTTCTTCTTGTTCCTGAGCTTGTCGAAGAACCGATCCACGCCGGCGGCCGACTGCCCGAACGAGGTGATCGCGTTCACCCCCCACGCCCGCATGCCGGCCGCAGCGTTCTCGACGCCGTCTTGGAATCGCCCGACGCGGTTCGCGGCGTCCTTGAACACGTCCCCGCCGAGGGAGGACGGTAACTCGGCCGCGACGATCAGCAGGTTCTTGATGCCCCGAACGAGCAAGCCGAACCCGTCCACGAGCAGCGACAGGGCGATGCCCACGGCCCCGGCCCCGACCTTCAGCACGTCGAACGCATACGCGCCGGCCTTGCCGATGAACTCCATCACGTTAGTCACCACCTCGCCGACCGTCGGCCACGTGCCGCCGAAATCAAAGAGGGCCGCCGCCCAATCGGCGATCGCAGATATGCCCGCCGAGATGCCGTCAGCAACCTCTTCGTAAAAAGCCAGCGCGATCTCAGAGTAGGTGGTATAAGCCCGCGCAACCCAATCGAAAGCCGGCTGTAATTTGGTGAAGAGGCTACCGACGGCGGCACCCACTTTTTCGATCAACGGGGCCATCGCCACGACCACGCGATTCCACAGGCCGGTGAACGCGGCCTCGATCTTCGGTAGGGCGGCGTTGGCCTTCTGGACGATCCCCATGTCGTCATCGGAGAGCGCGGCCCCCATGCCCTTCTGAGAGGCCATGAAGGCCCGGAGCTTATCCCCGCCCTGCTGAAGCGTCGGCAAGAGCCGCAACCCGGCCTCTTCGAACATCCGCATCGCCGCTGCTGCCTGCGTGCCCGAATTCTGCGTCTTCGAAATGGCGTCGGCGATGGCGAGGAATTGATCCGCCCCATTCATGCCGCGAAGTTGGCCGAGGCTCAAGCCGATACCGCCGAGCGCTTGCGAAGTTTGCTCACTGCCGATCGCAATCTTCGCGCTCATCTTGCCGAGCAGGTTGCCGAACTCCGGCAGGTCTAGCCCCGCCTTCTTCGCGGCCGCGCCGAGAGCCATGAACGCGGACGACGACACCCCGAGCGATTGGGCCTGACGGCCGATGGCCGACAAGTCCTTGATGGACGCGACGGCATCGCCGAGCATCTTGAACCCGCCCGACGCGATCGCCAGCGGCACGCCGAGCTTGCCGAGGCCGAAGTTACCGAGCAGGCCGCCGACGTTGAACTTCGACACGTTCGAAGTAACGGAATTCTTCCAGGCGGATATCTTCGAGTATGCACCGTCGAGGCCGGACTGAAGTTTCTCGGCGTTGGCGGACAGGATGAGACTGGCGGTGCCGATGGAGGCGGACATGATGACTCGCGGTGAACGAGGGCGGGACGACGGTCGGGACGGAGCGGGACCGCCCACCCGTTCTTGCGCTTCGCGGTCCCGAGCAAACGAAGCGGGCCGGGTATCGCTCGCCACCCCGGCCGCCCTGCCCGTCGTCAAAGGTTGCACCAAGTCGCATTTCTAGGCGAAGGTTCATGAAGTGCACACCGAACGGACACGAACGCCACATGGGCGAGGGTATGATGGAGGTGGGTGAAGTCGCCCGCCGAACCAACGACGCCGCTCGCAGACGCCCGGGGCCTACCCCAAGCCTGCGAGCGGCGTTAACATTCCTCTCGGACCGATGAAGGGCCACCTTCACCCCACCGTCTGTTTGCGCAATTCCGCGATCGCTTCCCGGACATCTAGCACGCTCCAACTCGTGGCCGTCGCGATCGCTTCTGCCGTGGCCGGCCCGGGGTTTTCCGCCAACCCTTCCGGCGTCTGCGGGGCGTACCGCGGCCACGTCAGGAGCATCACGGCCACCTCGCCGACGATCCGGTCCCACTCCATCGCCTCGCAGAATCGGACGGATGCCGGCCGCCCGCTGTCTCCGCAGTGCTCGCCGTTGAAGCACTTGAGCAAGGCCGAAAGTTGAATCCCACGATGGAAACAATCAGCGGGCTATGCGGCCCGCTGCAGGTTGGATGCGGCTTCTTTTTCGACGAAGAGGAGTCACCAAAGAAGGGACGAGTACCCAAAAAGTGATTCCACCATTGGCGGCCGAAAGGAAATCACTGACGAGCGGCTGGTGGCTCACGCTGCCAGCCGCCTGTGAATCAGGCAGACTTCCTGCGTCTCGGCCGGGGCGGCGCATCAAGATCACAGTCGAGCATCTTCCTCACTCGCTCGCCGGCCGCCTTGATCCGCCGCTGTTCCTGCGACGGCGTCTCTTGCATGGGCGGAGCATCGCCGAACATCGCCTTGTGGCAGTTCGCCTGGAACTGGAGAAGTTGTTCCTCGCTGACCTTGCATCGGGTGCCGATGACGTAGCACTCCATACGAACGATCTGCCTCCCGACTCGGATTCCCTTGGGCCATGAGCGGGCCGTCATCAGCGCGACCCCACACCGTCGCGCCACCTCGGCCAGCGACATCAGGTCGGGAGGCACAATCTCGTTAGTCTCGTGCACGGGAGTTCCTTTTTGTTCGCAGGGGACGACGTAGTCTCCCGCCTTAACCCGGTCAGCGCGTTCAGGTCGGGTACGCAGAGCAGGCGCGGGCTGGCGCTCCGGCACGCCGGCCCCTGTTTTCTAAGCCCGCTTCTTGCGAGGCGGCCGCGGTAGCGAGTCCGGATCGTCACCTAACAAAATCCTCGCCTGCCGAATATCTTCCTCAGTACGCCGAGCAAATTGCGCCGGCGTTTCGAACGTGGTCGGCTCCTCACCGAACATGGCCTTGTGACAGTCCACCTGGAACTGCTTCAGGTCCGCTTCGGACACCCTCGCCCGCGTGCCAATGACGACGCACCGGAGTTTCACGATCTCCCCGCCGACGCGGATGCCCTTCGGCCACGATCTCGCCGTCATCATGGCCACCTTGCACCGTCGCGCCACCTCGGCCAGCGACATCAGATCGGGCTCATTCGCTTTGATCTCGTCCATGAGCACTCCTTCCGTTCACCGCACGGGTACAAACTGCTGCCGATTATCATGCTGGCCTCGGCCGCGTCGATGTCGGTTACGGTCCACCTGCATTTTTCGCCCGACAACCGCGGCGCAAGAATCCACGCGACGGGATGGGCCGTAAGGCGGGTGGGAGAACGGTGGGGCCCTCTCGCCCCGCCACTCCCCGATCGACACGTCTCACTCTGACTTCAAGGAATTCCATGTCCTACTACCGTGGCATCCTGTTGGCCGGTCGGTTTCGCACGCAGTTCGAGTTGAACCGCATGTTCGACGATGGGCAGCGGAACACGCTCATCGCCACCCTCGTCGGCCTGTCGAACCAGTCCGTCTCGCACTACCAAGCGATGAACGTCTGGGACCTGTGCGGCGTGGGGGCGGCGCGCACGTTCCTGCGGGAAACCAAGGGCCGGACCGACGCCGAACTGCAGGCGATGACCGACGACGACGTCCGGAACACGCTCATCGTCGCGATGCACGCCCAGACCGGTACCCCCGTCCCGACGCTTCAGGGGATGACGGACCTGAACCTCGCCCTCTTGGGGCTGGGAAGCGACCGTTCGTTCATCCGCGGCGCGCTGCTCGTCGGCCGGTTTCGCACGATGGCGGAACTGCTCGCCATGAGCGCGGAAGACCAGCGGAACACACTGATCGTGACCCTGGCCGGACTCTCGAACCAGCCCGTGAGCCACTACCAAGCGATGAGCGATCAGACCTTGGGCGGGGCGGGCGCGGCGCTCGTGTTCCTGCGCGAAGCGAAGATCCGGGACGACGCGGCGTTGAAGGCGATGAGCGACGACGACGTCCGGAACACGATGATCGTCGAGGCGCAACAGCAGACGAACACCGACGAGCCGGTAGACTTCTTCCAGGGCCTGGACAACCTGGACATCATTCAGATCGTCCTCGGCGCGGATGCGTTAGTTCTCCACTGATTGTCTGCGGGGGAACTGAGGCCGGCCGGTGTTGCGTTCGCACCCTGCCGGCTTACCACTCAGCCAGCCTCCGCTGAAGCTCTTCATTCTCCCGCCGGAACCGCCGCTCGACTTCGCTGTCCGTCTCCGGCGGCGGCCACTCCAGTTCGCCGAGTTTGGCCCGGGTACACTCGTCGCGGAAGAACTCCAGATCCTCCATCGTGACGCGGAACCGGTCGCCGAACGCCACGCCGCGGAGCTTGATCAACCGGCCTTCGATCCGCACGCCCTTGCAGATCCAGTGGTTGATCATCTTCGCCGACACCGAGCAATGCGCGGCGGCTTGCGACGGTTTCATGTACTTCGGCTGGGGTTCGTTGCTCACGATGCGCATCCATTCAGGGCAATTCACTCCGACGAAGTGCACCGCCCACGACAGCATTCCGAGCCCGCCGGATCGATTTTGTATCGTACGAAGGAATTCGGGCGAGCGGGGCGGACAGCGTCTCTACACGGTCCACGAGTTTCGCCGCCCGCGCCCGCTCGGCCGTGAAAACCCGCCCTTCGCCGTAGCCACTTCGCACGGCCGCCGCCGTCATCCGCCGGGCCTTCGCCACGCCCCCGACGAACTGCGCGTAGAAGTCACCGATCGTCTGTTGGATGGCCGCTCGCGCCTCGCCGCCCAACGGCTGATTGGAGTTGCCTTCCACGTTGTGTTTTCCCCGCGTGCATGTATTGGATTTCGATGCCGGCCTTTGCGCTGGACGGGCTCTGATCCGTGTGGATGGCCACTGCGCCAATACTGCCGGTCAACGCCGACGGGGCCGACACAATCTCATCTGCAGCCGAGCCGAACCGAACCAGTACGCCGCTGGCGCCATTGGTCTGTTAGAGGAAGCAACGGTGCGATTCCGCTCCCGCATGGCGAGTGGTTGACCCGCGGTCTCGGACACGCCAGCTAAACGGAAGCGGTATCGCCCGTTGTCCCCGAGCGTCGTCCACGCCGTCGAGCGCGTTCGACGGTCAGCTCCAAGCGGGTCGAATCATCGCCCGCGGAACGCCACCCCGACTTACGGATGACGGCCCGACGGATCGCCCGACGATTGCACGTCGTCGGTGTTGCGGTGGAAGGTGTAGTCGGCGAACCGTTGGGCGTCGCGGCCGGCGTCCTCCCACCCGTACTTGTAACTGCCGACGTGCCACAGGCGGATCGACGTGTCCGCCTGGACGACGAACCCCGCCTGCCGGGCCCGCTCGCAGAAGGCGTAGTCCTCGCCCAAGTACCAGGGCCGGCCCCGGTCGTCGGCCGCCACGAGCGGGCAGAAGTACGGCACGAGCGGCTTCTTGAACCCGAGGTTGCATAGGGGCAAGGCCAGTTTCGCCCGCACCGCCTCATAGACTTCTCGTCGGGTGTGGGTGAACCCGAACCCGCAGTACAGGATGTCTACGAGACCGCCGTGCCGGCCGAACCGGACGGTCTTCGTCCCGGGCAGGAAGGCGGCGGCGAACTGCCGCGGCCCCTTCTTCGGGTACAGGCCGCACGTGAACGGCCGGCCGTGCCCGCGGAGTTTCTCCACGTCGTTCGGGTCGAACGCCACGTCGCTGTCCACCCACATCAACTCCTCGAACCCATCGGCGAGGGCGTCGGTGGCCATCTGGCACCGGGCGGCGTCGATGGCCGAGTACCCGCGGACCCGGCGGACGGGGTGCCCGCGGCGCTCGAGTTCGCGGAGGCCGTCCTCGCACCCGGGGTCGATCGGGCCGCCGACGGGGACGAGGATGACGCAACGGTCGGGCGCGGGCATGGGGACTCCGAATGGGGGCGGACGGAGGGTGTCAACAATACGAACGTCGTCGGCTGGGGCGGTAAAATTTCTCCCCCACCGCTTGCGTTTTGTAAATATGTACAGTATAGTCACTCGGGAGTGAGCGGGTGGATTTTGACGGGAAAGTAAGCCCGAGGGATAATTCGGATTTTCCGACACAAATTCTGTTGCGTTCCTCAACTGTCCGAATTACCATCACCCCCTCACCTTGGGACTCACCACGGACGGTGATCCTCAATCGGACATCTCACGGTCACGGCGGACCTCTCCCGACGAAGAACCGTTCCGCACCTGGTTTCGATTCCCCACCGCACCCGCCCGGCCCCCGCGCCGCGGCCCCGGTGCGCCCACGCCTTGCGAAAGGACGTTCCCGTGATCCGCCCGACCCTCGCCCGGTGGCTGGCCCGAACCGACCGCTTCTGGGACGCCCTCCTCGCCCCTCGCCGGCGCAAGACTTCCCCCCTCGGCCTCACCGCCCTCGAAGACCGCCTCGTCCCGGACGGCCGTCCCCTCCCCCTGCCGTTCATCTTCGCCGGGGCCGGGAGCGGGGCCCCGCCCTTGGTGCGCTCGTACCAAGCGGACACGGGCGAACTTCAGTTCGAAGAACAACCGTTCGAGGCGACGTTCTCCGGCGGCGTCCGGGTGGCCGCGGGGGACGTGGACCGGGACGGCCTGCCCGACCTGATCGCCGCGGCCGGGCCGGGCGGCGGCCCGCGGGTCCGCGTCCTCAACCCTCGGACCGGGGCGGAAATCGCCGGCCCGCTCGGCAGCTTCTTCGCCTACGACTCGTCGTTCACCGGCGGCGTGTACGTGGCGAGCGGGGACGTGGACGGGGACGGGTGGGCGGACGTGATCACCGCGGCCGGCGTCGGCGGCGGGCCGCACGTCAAGGCGTTCAGCGGGAAGACCGGCGACCTGATCGCCAACTTCTTCGCGTTCGCCCCCGAGTTCCGGGGCGGGGCGACGGTGGCGGCGGCCGACTTCACCGGGGACGGGAAGGCGGAGTTGGTCGTCGGGGCCGGGCCGGGCGGGTCGCCCGAGGTGCGGGTGTTCGACGTGACGACGGGCACTATGCTGGCCGGCCCGCGGGGGGACTTCCTGGCGTTCGACCCGTCGTTCGCCGGGGGCGTGGACGTGGGGACGGACTTCAAGACCGGGGACGTGACCGGGGACGGCGTGCCCGACATCGTCGTCGGGTCGGGGCCGGGGATGGCCGCCGAGGTCAAGGTGTTCGACGGGGCGACGGGGGCCGTGGCCGGGGACCTCTCGCCGTTCGGGTCCGGGATGACGGCGGGCGTCCGCGTTTCGACCGCATACGTGAATGAAGACGCGAATGCCGACGTCGTGGTCGGGACGGGTGACGGGGTGACGGGCGAGTTGAGGGTGTTCTCCGGGGCCGACTTCACCGAACTCTCGACGCCGATGAGCCCGTACACGCCGTTCGGGAGCGCGTTCACCGGCGGCCTGTACGTCGCCGCCAGCAACGACCCGCCCAGCGAGTCGATCGACGTGGCCGTGAGCTTGGACACCACGGGCTCGGCCCCGACGACCCCGGCCCCGGGCACGCCGCTCCACTTCCTCGTTCGCGTCGGCCCGCCGAGCGGGTCGGTGGTCCCGACCGGGAAGGTCCACGTCTACCTCCACACGGAGATCGACCCCAACGTCACCGACCCGCCGCCGGAGCCGGCGTACACTTACGACGCCGGGTCGGTGGAACTCGGGACCGGGACCACCGACCCGCTCACCGGGGTCGAAGTGATCCCCATCACTATTCCCGGCGGCCTCCCGCGCATGCGGAACCCGACCACGACCAACGACGAGTACCACATTTTCGCCGACTACTCCGGGGACGCGCACTTCTACCCGAACTCCGGCGAAATCACGTTCGAGGTGTGGGGTCCCGTGACGATCGGGTGCGACTGCTCGGCGAGCAAGCTCGTGGCGAGCGGGACCGGCGGGGGGACGGCTCCGGGGTTGGGCGGCACGGGCGGCGTCAAGTACGGGTCGGGGCAGGTGGCGATCCCCGGCCCGGACCCGCTGGCCGGCCTCCCCGATGCCGCTGCGGCCGTGGGCGCGGTCGCCGGCGGCCGCAGCGGGTGGTCGGCCGCGACCGGGTGGCAGGACCTGGGCAGCGCCCACATCCTCCCGACCGGCGAAGGCCTCCAGGTCAACACGGGCACCGGCGAGCCGGTCTACCTGCTCGGACAGGGCACGCCCGACGCGCACGGGAACTACCCGACGTACGGCGGCGAGTACCGGGGCACGACCACGGCCGCGTACGACGACGGGGCGGACACGTTCACGGTCACGACGCCGGACGGCATGGCGAGCGTGTTCCAGGGGTTCGACGGGGGCGCGGCGGCCGAGGTCGGATCACTCCTGTCCGCGACGGACGCGGGCGGGCACACGGCGGCCGTCGTCGCGTGGGACGCCGACCGCCGGCCGACCGAGGTCCAGGAGACGTACGCCGTCGGGGCGGACACCGTCACCGTGTCCGCCGTCACCGTCTACGCGACGGCGTTCGGCCGGTGGGCCCCGCAGAAGGCGTCCGTGACCGTGCGGGAGCGGACGAACGGCGGGGCGTGGGCGACCGTCCAGGCGACGGCGTACGAGTACGTGGAGACGGTGGACGGGGGCGGGAAGCCGGTCGGGGCGTGGGGGTCGTTGACGCGGGCGACGGTGACGGACGGGGCGGGGGCGGTCCTGGACCAGTGGTACTACCGGTACTACACGGCCACCACGTACGACGTCGGGACGCACCAGATCGGGTACGCGGGCGGACTGCAATATTCCGTCGGGCCGGCCGCGTACGCCCGGCTGAAGGCGGCGAGCGGGGGGACGGACGGCGACGTCGACGGGGCGAGTGCCACGGACGTGGCCACGGTCGCGGACGACTACCTGGAGTACGACGTCGCGGGCCGGGTGACGAAGATCGTGTCGAGCGGGCAGGGGTGCTCGGCGTGCTCGGGCGGCCAGGGGGCGTACACGTACGCCTACACGACGAGTTACAACCCGGACGGGTTCAACAGTTGGCACACGAAGACGGTGGAAACGTTGCCGGACGGAGGCACGAACACGGTGTACACGAACGTGTTCGGCCAAGTCATGTTGTCCGCCCACACGGAGCCAAGCGGGAGCGGCGCGGGCGGGGGGGCTGGGAGCGAGTCGGGGTCGGGGAGCGAATCCGGCAGTGGCAGCGAGAGCGGGTCGGGGTCGGGGAGTGAATCCGGGTCCGGCAGTGAGAGCGGGTCGGGGAGTGAAAGTGGCTCGGGGAGCGAATCCGGCAGTGGTAGTGAGTCGGGCAGTGGGAGCGAGTCCGGGTCCGCCTCGGGGACGACGGGGCCGTGGGTCACGTACTACCGGTACGACGAGGGGACGGGCTCGGGCGAGGGGTCGGGCAGCGGCAGTGAATCCGGGTCGGGGAGCGAGTCCGGGAGCGGGAGCGACTCGGGGTCCGGGCCGGCCCGGCCGGCGTTCGACGGCGGCCGGCTCGCCCTGACCGCCCACCCGTCGGCCGTCAGCGGGTACAGCGACGGCTACCCGGACCTCGTCCACTTCGTGAGCGGGAACGCCGAGTACCTCCGGGACGCCGCGGGCCTGATCGAGACCCAGTCGTACTACGCCGCGACGACGGCCGGGGAGACGACGGCCGGCGGGGTGGCCGGGTTCCTCGAAGGCCGGGCGGTCCAGCAGGGGGAGACGGGGACGCCGGTCCCGCAGGGGGAAACCACCTACTACGCCCACACGGACGGGGACGCGACGGCCGCGACGGTCGCGGCCGACACGGTGTACGCGAACGACGACGGGACCGGCGGGCGGACGACGGCGTACGCCTACACGTGGTTCTCCGGCACGGCCCAGGCCCAATCGGTCACGACGACGCTCCCGACGGTCACGACCGGCCAGAACGGCCCCAACGCGGCCACCAGTTCGACCGTCGTGATGGACGAATACGGCCGGCCGACCTGGGCGAAAGACCCCGCCGGGTTCCTGTCGTACACCGAATACGATCCGGTCACCGGGGCGGCGGTGAAGTCAATTCAAGACGTGGACACGACGCAAACGAGCGACTTCGCCGACCTGCCGTCCGGGTGGAGTACGCCGACCGGCGGCGGGTTGCACCTCGTCACGGCATACGAAGTCGACGGCAAGGGCCGGGTGACCAAGACGACGTCGCCGGGCGGACGGGTGGACTACACGGTGTACGACGACGCGGCCCACGAGGTCCGGTATTACCCCGCGTGGGACAGCACCACGGACTTGCCCACCGGGCCGATTTCGGTGAGTCGGGACGACCGGGCTCACGGGTACACGGAGTCGCTGACGATGTCGGCCACGCCGGCGGTCAGCGGCGGCCGGCCGACGGGGGCCGAGGCCGTCGGGAGCCTGGAGTCGCTGTCCCGGAGCTACCGCAACGACGCCGGCCAGGTGACGCACGCGGACAGCTACTTCGACCTGACCGGGGTGACGTACTCGACGGCGGCGGACATCGGCACCTTGAACACGAACTACTACCGGACGACGACCGGGTACGGGAAGCAGGAAGGGCGGGTGAACAAGCAGGTGTCGGCGGCCGGGACGATCACCCGGACCGAGTCCGACGGCATGGGCCGCGTGACGAGCGTGTGGGTGGGGACGGACGACACGCCAACGACCGGGTACTGGTCCACGGCCAACCGGACCGGCACGAACATGGTGAAGGTGGCGGAATATGAGTACGACGGCGGCGGGGTCGGGGACGGGAACGTGACGAAGGTGACGCACTTCCCCGGCGGCGGGGCGGCGGACCGCGTGACGGAGACGTTCTACGACTGGCGGGACCGGGCCGTGGCGGTGAAAACGGGCGTGGAGGCGACGGAGTCCACGAGCGTGAACCGGCCGATCTCCTACGCCGACTACGACAACCTGGGCGAGGTGACGAAGACGCGGACCTACGACGGCGACGGGGTGACGGTCACGTCGACCGGCGGCGTGCCGAACGCCCCGAGCAGCAGCCTATTGAGGGCGCAATCGACCACGACCTACGACGAACTCGGCCGGGCATACCGTAGCGATGTCTACTCAGTGGACCCGTCCAGCGGCAGCGTGGGGAGTTACACCCTCCAGTCGAACACGTGGTTCGACGTCCGCGGCCAGGTCATCAAATCAACCTCACCCGGCGGCCTTGTCCAGAAGATGAGCTACGACGGTATCGGCCGGACGACGGTGAGCTACACGACCGACGGCGGCGGGGACTCGGGGTACGGGGACGCCGACGACGTGACGGGTGACACCGTCCTCTCGCAAGACGAAATGACCTACGACGCCGACGGGAACGCCCTCGTGTCCGTCCACCGCGACCGCTTCCACGACGCCACGGATACCGGGGCGCTCGGCACGCCGGCCAGTTCGTCCGGGACGGCGAAGGCCCGGGTGAGTTACGCCGGGTCCTACTACGACCTCGCCGACCGGCCGGTGGCGTCCGTCGACGTCGGCACGAACGGGGGCAGCGCGTGGACGCGGCCGGGCAGCGTGCCCTCCCGCAGCGATAGCGTGCTGGTGACGAGCGTCACCTACGACACGGCGGGCAGGGCGTACGAGACGACCGACCCGCGGGGTTTGGTCACCCGCACCCTGTACGACGACCTCGGGCGGACGACGAAGACGGTCGAGAACTACGTGAACGGGGTGGTGAGTGACGCGGACGACAAGACGACCGAGTACGCCTACGGCCCGGCCGGGATGACCAGCCTGACGGCGAGGCTGACGGGCGGGGGCGGGCAGACGACGGCGTGGGAGTACGGCGTTACGGCCGGGAGCGGGTCGGCGATCACGTCCAACGACGTCGTCGGCGCGACGCGGTGGCCCGACCCGAGCACCGGCGCGGCCAGTTCGAGCGAGCAGGAGGTGGTGACGGTCAACGCCCTCGGCCAGCCGGTCACATCGACGGACCGCAACGGGACTACCCACACGCTGACGTACGACGCCCTCGGCCGGGTCGTGTCGGACGCCGTCACGACGCTCGGGTCGGGCGTCGACGGGGCCGTCCGGCGGGTCGAGACGGCGTACGATTCGCAAGGGAACGCCTACCTACTCACGACCTACGACGCGGCGTCCGGCGGGAGCGTGGTGACCCAGGTCGAGCGGACGTTCAACGGCCTCGGCCAGATGACGGACGAGTGGCAGGCGCACGGCGGGGCGGTCAACACGTCGACGACGCCGGGCGTCCAGTACGCCTACTCGGAAATGGCGGGCGGGGCGAACCACTCCCGGCTCACGTCGATGACGTACCCGGGCGGTTACGTGTTGACCTACAACTACTCGTCCGGGTTAAATAGTGGTATTAGTCGCCTGTCCTCCCTTTCCGATTCGAGCGGCACACTGGAAACGTACGACTACCTCGGGCTGGGCACGGTCGTCGTGCGGGGGCACCCGCAGCCGAGCGTGGACCTGACGTTCCTCGGCACCGGGCCGGGAGCCGGCGGGGACCAGTACGTCGGCCTCGACTCGTTCGGCCGCATCGTGGACCAGAACTGGACGGACGGGACGGCGAGCACGGACCGGTTAACGTACACGTACGACCGGGACGGCAACCGGCTGACCAAGGGCAACTGCGTCAACTCCGCGTTCAACGAGGCGTACAGCTACGACGGGATGAACCAGATCGCCGACTTCACCCGCGGGTCGCACACCCAGGCGTGGGACTACGACGCGGTCGGGAACATGGACGCCGTCACGACCGACGGCGGGACGCCGCAGACGCGGACGGCGAACGCGCAGAACGAGATCACGTCCGTGAGCGGGGCGACGACGCCGACGTTCGACGCGAACGGGAACATGACGACGGACGAGACGGGCCGGCAGTTCGTGTACGACGCTTGGAACCGCATGGTGGCGGTGAAAAACAGTGGCGGGACGACCCTCAAAACCTACGCCTATGACGCCCTGAACCGGCGGGTGGCGGAGAAAGTGGGCGGGACCACGACGGACCTGTACTACTCGGCCGGGTGGCAGGTGCTGGAGGAGCGGGTTTCCGGAAGCACGACGGCCCGGTACGTCTGGAGTCCGGTGTACGTCGACGCGATGGTCCTGCGGGATCGGGCGACGACCACGCCGGGGACGCTGGATGAGCGGGTGTGGGTGCAGCAGGACGCCAACTTCAACGTGACGGCCGTCACCGACGGCAGCGGGGCCGTGCTGGAGCGGTACGCCTATGACCCATATGGCTCGGTCACAGTGATGAACGCCAGTTGGACCACGATCGGAAGCGGTGCCTACGACTGGAAGTACCTGCACCAGGGCGGGCGGTTGGACGGGGTGAGCGGGCTGTATTACTTCAGGAACCGGGACTACTCGCCGACGCTGGGGCAGTGGACAACGAATGATCCGATCGAGTATGATGGAGGTTCAACGAACCTGTACAGGTACGAGTCGGAAAATCCACTAGCAAGCTTGGATCCGTTCGGGCTTAAGGTCACGATTCTTAGCATTGCGGTTACTGACCAATCTGAAGGTGCAAACACTAAGCTTATAAATAAATCGGTTCCAGTCCAACTTGGGAAGGCTGACGGCCTGTCTCCACAAAATTTACCTCGTTTGAGCTATGGATTCAAAGTTACCATCAATGCCGATGTGGACTGCGGAGATACCATTAAGAATGCAAAAGTGATTAAACAAGAGATATATATGTTGCGGGCCTACTCATTAGGCGGACAAGTTGAAGGGACGGTCAGTCGAAAAGGCCAAGCAAAAAAAGACAGAGAGCTGCTGAACCTTAACGACCTTTTCAAAGCTGTCAATGTGTGGAAAAAGGGTGACCCTGCGACTATGGACATGGCAACTGACGGTGAAAAGGATTTCTTCTTCAATCCAAATAATGCATTGGCCGAATCCGATGACAAAACATTAGTTTATGTGGATGCTCCCGGCTTTCCTGGATTTAATGACAAGACGGATATACCAGTCGGTTTAGACTGGACCACCCAATACGTCGCAATCCGCATAACAGCGGAAGGAACAGACGGATCCAAGGTCACAGCCACGTTTAAATATTGCATCCAGGCTGCACCTGCGGCTAACGCCAAATCTGGCTATACGATATATAAAGTTAATGGGCCTGATCCGAAACTTCCAAAAGATTGGAAGTAAATAAACAACGCGAGATTATAACATGATCATTTATCGAATATTTTCCAGTCCAAATAACCGGCGTAGCTGCCACATGATTGTTTTGAGCTTTGGCGCGATCCTTGGAGCATGCATTTTAACTGCGACAGTTTGCCGAATTGGTGTTGATCGACGAAAAATTGCAGTGGCATTTGCCCAAATTGATGACGCAACAACTCAAGCAGAAGTACATAGAATGATGGGAACCCCTCCGATAAATCAGCTGGCTCTAAAGCAATCCACTGTGTATCCTGATTTTTCCATGCAAGAACTTTGCACTGTAGCTGAAGATTACTGGGATGATGAGGGGCGCATTTACCTAATTAGATACTATAAGCATGCTGAGAAAAATTGTGTGCTTTCGAAGTACAAATTAGATCGACGCCCTGGCAATAAACTAGGTTTTTTTAAGTTTTTCTGAAATAGATTTGATACTCCGAAACTACAACCACATGGCGAAGCTATACAAGTCATAATTTTTGGTCGAACAAGGCGAACAACTGAAGTCGTCCGGCGAGTTGGTACTGGCGGTCGGTCGACTCCCGGTTGTCGAGGACCTGCTTGGGCGTGGACTGGAGGACGTAGACCACGGCCAGGCGGTCGAGGTGGTGCGGTTGTGGTGATTAGCGTCGAATCGAAGGCCACCTGAGCACCCAATCCGAGGCCAACGGTGCGGGTGGTGAGAGGAGTTCACTTCTTCGGCTTGGTGGCCTTGTCGGCCTTGCTCTTCATCGACTCCCGGAACCGATAACTTTCGCCGTTCATCTCATAGATGTGGCACCGGTGCGTCAGCCGGTCGAGCAGGGCGGCCGTCATCCGCTCGCCCTGGAAGATCGTCCCCCACTCGCCGAACGGCAGGTTGCTGGTAATCAGCACGCTCCCCCGCTCGTACCGGTCGGCGAACACCTGGAACAGCAGTTCGGCCCCGGCCCGGCTGAACGACAGGTAGCCCAGTTCGTCGACGATGAGCAGGTCGACCCGCTCCAGGGCGGCCAGCAGGCGGTCGAGGCGGTGCTGCTGCTGGGTAAGCGTCCGGCGAATCGACGCCTTGCGTCGTCATTTACGATGGTGGCTTTCTCACCCGAGGAGGCGACCCCATGTCCGACACTCCACTCTCTTCCACCCCACCGACCGACCCCGTCGACCGCGAACAATTCTGGCGGGACGCCGTCGCCGCGTTCGCAACATCCGGCCTTTCGGTCCGGGCGTTCTGTCTGGCCCGCGGGCTGACCGAGAAGCGGTTTTACACGTGGCGGAAGGCCCTCGGCCTCAGCCCCGTCGTGCGACCCGCGGTGCCCCCGCCCGGCGCTCCCGCCCGAGCCGATCGACCGCGGGTCGGCCGGGCCGGGGCTGCTGGCCCACGTCGTCGTCTCGAAGTTCGTCGATCACCTCCCCCTCCACCGCCTGGAATCCATCCTCGCCCGCCACGGGTACCCCGCGGCCCGGTCCACCCTGTGCGACGGGGTGCGGGGCTGCGCCGTGGCCCTCGACCCCGTCTCCCGGGCGATGGCGACCCGCGTCCGCCAGTCGTACGCCATCCACGCCGATGAGACGCCCGTCACCCTGTTGCAACCGCGACGGGCGGCCTACGCCTGGGTGTACCTGGGCGACGCGGCGAACCCGTTCACCGTGTTCGACCTGACGCCCGGCCGGTCGCAGGACCACCCCACGCGGTTCCTCGCCGGGTACACCGGTTTCGTTCACGCCGACGCCCTCCAGCAGTACGCCGACGTTTACGCCGGCGGGGCCGCGCACGTGGGCTGCTTCGCGCACGCGCGGCGGAAGTTCGTCGCCGCCGCGGACGCCGGGGACGGGCGGGCCGACGAGGCGGTGGGGTTGATCCGCCGCCTGTACGCCGTCGAGCGGGCACTGCCGCCGCTCGACTCGTCGCCCGACGCCGAGGCCGTCCGCCACGCCCGCCGGCAGGCCGAGGCCGTCCCGGTGCTGGCCGCGTTGCGGGCGCGGCTCGACCGGCACGCCCCGGCCGCGTTGCCCAAGTCGCCACTCGGGCAGGCCATCACCTATGCCGTTCGGAACTGGGCGGCCCTGGTCCGGTACGTCGAGCACGGGTTCCTGAGCATCGACAACAACCTCGCCGAACGAACGCTCCGGCCGGTGGCCGTCGGCCGCAACAACTGGGGCGTGATCGGGAGTGCCGCCGCCGGCCCGACAGCCGCCGTCCTGTACTCCGTGGTCGGGACGTGCAAGCACCTCGGGATCGACCCGTTCGCCTACCTCCGGGACGTCCTCCCGCGACTCCACGCCCTGGCCGCCGACACGACGGACGAGCAACTCACCCCGTTGCTCCCCGACCGGTGGCGGGCCGATCGCTCGAAGACCGCTACCCCGCCGGCCGCCTGAGCCCTCCGACCGTCGTGCGTTCGCTCGGTACGTGATTTGCCTGGCGCGTACGGAGCACGCCCGGCCGGTCCTCGATGCCTTCTCGACGTGGTTGGCCGACCAGAAGCGGGTCGCGCTGCCGTCGGGCCTGTTCGGCCAGGCCGTGACGTACGCCACGAACCAGTGGCAAACGCTCACCCGCTACCTCGACGACCACCGCCTGGCGATCGACAACGGGCCGGCCGAGCGGGCCCTCCGGCCGCTCGCCTTGGGCCGCAAGAATTCTTATGACCTTTGTCCAGGGATCGGGCAACAATTCACCGACAACCTCACCGGAGGTTTTTCGTTTCGTCAGGTCTTCGCGTGGCCGGAGGAGGAACAACCGATCGGATTGCCGCGACGGTCGATCAGACTCTTATGCGGGGGTTAGGTACCCCATGATGACGTTCGTCGAACGGGCTGCCTCGCTCTGGCTGCTGTGATCGGAACACAGAATTCTTGACGAGGGTTCCCGGAACCGCACCGACGGTTGTTCCTCGTCCGGCCACGCGCACCCGCCCCGTTAGACCGGCGCCGCGACCGTGGGTCGTGAGGGGGCGGCGATCACCCCCGCTATCGCCCACATGAACCCGAGCAGTTCGCGGGCGACGGCCGTGATCGCCACCTGGGGCTTCTTGCCCCGGCCGAGCAGTTGTCGGTACCGCTTGCACAGCCGCTGTTGCGCCTTCCAGGCGATGTCCTTGGCCGCCTGCGGAATGTCTTTCGGCATGTGCTGTCGCTTGTACGCCCCGACCTTCGGCGTCTGCCGGTAGCTCCACGCGGCCTCGAACAGGAGCCGCCGCACGCCCACGTTGCCCGTCTTCGTGATGCCCCGCGGCCGGATCGTGCGGCCGCTGGAGTGCTCGCCGGGCACCAAGCCGAGGAACGCCATCAGTTGCTTCGGGCTGTCGAACCGGGCCAGGTCGCCGACCTCGGCGACTACCGACACCGCCACGATGAGAGCCACCCCACGGAGGCTCTGCAAGCCGTCGACCACACCCGCCAACGACCACTCCGGCAGCAACTGGCGGATCTGCGCCTCCACGTCGGAGCGGCGGGCCGCCGCCTGCTCCATGCCGTTGACGTAGCCCTGGAAGGCGATCTGCTGGGCCGCGTGCTCGAAGCGCCGGTTGGCCAGCCAGACGAGGTGCCGCCCGGTCCACGCCTTGCCGGGGTAAATCATGTGGTACTTCAGCAGGTAACTCTGGATCCGCTGCCGCGCCGTCTTCAAGTCCTTGTTGGCGGCGTGCCGTGCCCGCACCACGTCCCGCATGGCCTCGTGGACGCCGTCGGGCACCCAGATGGCGGTCAACTCGCCGGCCCGCGCGAGGCGGGCCAACGACACGGCGTCGCGGTGGTCGTTCTTGACGCGATCGCCGGGCTTCCGGGGTATCCGCGACGGCGCCACGACGACGCACGCGAACCCGACGGCGATCAACCGTCGGTAGACGTCGTAGCCGCACGGACCGGCCTCGTAGACGAACTCCAGCCGTAGATGCTTGGCGGCGAGTTGGCGGGCCAACTTCTCCAAGTGATCGCCGTCGTTGGCGACCGTTCCCCAGAACCGGACCTCGCTGCCGCGGCCGGCATCGGCGATGGCAACCGCGATCGTATCCTTGTGGACGTCCAGGCCGACGTAGGCGTTCACCGCTTCCATGACCGTCTCCTTCGTAGGGTTCCGGGCGATCCCCGGTGGTGCGGCGTTGCACCACCCCCGAAGTAGGTCATATCATCTGGCTCTTCGTCGGCGGTGACGGCGGGCTGTCCTCGGCCGCCGTCCTGCTGAGCGTGGTGGCCAGCGCGAAGCGGCACCACCTCGACCCGTGGGCGTACGTCCGCGACCTCCTGACCCATGTCCCGGCCCGGCCGCCCGACGCCGACGTGGCCGACCTCCTCCCCGACCGCTGGCGACCGTCGTAACCCGACCGGGGCCGAACCCGCACGCCCTCCGACAGACCAACTCGCCGGACGCTTTCACACTACCGGTCGTGCCGTGGACGGCGTACCTCGGGCTGGCCGATTGGGTCCGCCGCCGCCGGTCCTCCCCGAACACCTCCACCCGCCGCCACTCTTGGCCCGGCTCCCATCCGTCAGGAAACACATCGAACGTGGAACCCGGCCGCACACCGATACGGGCAAGGAAAGGTTTGAGCCGATCAGCCCAAGCGTGCGGATCTTCGCCGTCCTCCAACTCGTAATCCAGATGGAACCCCGCCTTGCCGCTGCCCGCCCCAGAGTCCTCGGCCGCGGCCCCGAAGAACTCCTCCAGCACCTCTTCCAGATCGGCGCGACCAAGGCCATCCTTCCCGGCCGGGCAGTAGACGAAAATGCTTGCGGGCACCTCGCTCCTCCGTACGCCTTGATACCACCGGCACGACATTGGACCTCACCGGCGGCCGTGGGTCCAGGCCCTGGGAAGTGATGTTCGTCTGCACGAACCAACCGAGTTGGCACCATTACAGGGAGAGCCACGGTTCAAGCGGATAGAGTGCCCAAGAGCGGCAAGACGTTCGACCCAAACCGGGGGGCGTAGAATCGCCATTAAAAAACACGCCACCTGGTTCGGCGTCTTGGATGACTCACCCGCGGCCGCCGGCCAAGCGGTCCCGCAGCACCTGCAACTCCTCCCGCACCCGGTCCAAGTGGTGGTCGGGCAGATCCAGTTCGTCCTCCCGGTCGAGCATCTCCTGCAGCTTGGACGCCGCCAGTTCCAGGACGGCCCGGCGATCCCCGGGCCAGACAGTCCCCCGGGCCAGGACCACCACCAAGTACGCGGCCGCCCGAACCGTCTCCTCGTCCCCGGAGACATCTAGCCGCATCGCCTCCTCGACCCGCCGGGCGAAGCCGGTCTGCTCGAAGAGGTCATCGTACCAGTCCGAGGCGGTGTCGTTGGCCCACGGCTCCGGTCCCCAACTGCCCATCCGCGATCCCTCCGCCGCCGAACTTGTAAGTCTCTCACACCATGTCGGAGTATACTCACAAACGAAACGACCGGTCCAACGCTATCCACCACGCTTTCGCGGCTGTTCTTGAAGATACCCGGCCATAGCACTCTTATCGATGGGCGCGGTTTCTGAGTGGGTAACGAATCGGTTTAGTAGAAGTCTGGCACCTCGTACGTTTCGACGCCCAAGACTTGCTCCACGAGGCGCCTCAACCGGGGATGGAAGCGAAGCGGGCGCGGCCCGAAGAACTTCCCACAGTCGATGACGATGGCGAATCGGTAGGCCGCCCCGCCTTGTACCTCACGCCGTCCACCCGTCCACCCGTCCCGGCCGGTGGCGACAAGCTGTGACGGGTCGAACTCCGAACCGCACTTCGGGCACCGGGCCGCCAGGCGCGATGCGAAGAACGGGTCGAAGTCCGATTCCGGTTCGAACGTGACGGGGTGGCCGCGATCGCACGTCGGCGGGGGTTCGAACGGATCGATGCCCTCGGAGGTGTGGTAGATCAGGTCGCGGCCGAAGTGTAATTGGAACTCGTAGTAGCACTCGGCGGCGTCCGCCGGGTCGTCGAACGGCAACGGTTCGAGGGGGTAGCGGAGGCCGCTCACGCCCAACGACTCCACCGGCCATACCACCATCAGGTCGCGCTCGGCGAAGTTGGCCAACAGTTCGGCGAGGGGCGCGGTAAACGATGCCCGCTGCCCGACGGTGCGAGTAAAGTAGCCGTGGCGGCGAGCGCGTTTGTAGAGCGTGCT
This sequence comes from Limnoglobus roseus, assembly GCF_008254045.1. GTDB lineage: Bacteria > Planctomycetota > Planctomycetia > Gemmatales > Gemmataceae > Limnoglobus > Limnoglobus roseus. The sequence continues at coordinate 1,282,956 of NZ_CP042425.1, forward strand.
TGAGGCGAAAGAGAGTTTGGCGAGGGCGGCGTGATCGGGCGCAAGTACCCATCCGTCATCCCGGAGCGCGGCGACGAGCGCAAGGGCGGTATCGGGCCGGGGCCGAAACGTGCCGGGCTTCGGGATCAGGTAACAGCGGTGTTCGACGCCCACGGTCTGCCGCGCCTCGGACGCACTTGGCCTACGATTTCCAGAACCCGCCCGTGGGGTCCGGGTCGAGTGTGGTCGCCTCGCCCGACCCGCGGACCAAGTACCGACACCCCCCCCGCCGGCGGTTGAGGCGGTCCGCTGTCCGATGACGACCCGCTGCCGATCGGGGAGGACGTGGAACGAGATCAACACGAACGGATAGATGCGGTCCCGGATCCGTCGCATGTGCCGCCGGTACTCTCGCCGTGTGATCTCCCGCACGCCGCTCGCGTCCCGCACCCACGCCCGGACGACGTGCCCGGCGCACCTCGATTGATCGGCCGCGGACCATTCCCCCACCAGAACGTACTGCCAGGGACCATTCCCCCACCAGAACGTACTGCCAGGCCTTCTCGCCCTGGGTCGGTTGGCACCACCATTCCCACTCTCTCTCGACACGCCGAAAGATCAGCGCGTAAAGCCAATCGTCACGCCAGGCAAAGGGCGTTAGTTGCGTCACTCGGGTGAACGTCTTCCACCAACCGAACATTCGTCACCCGGAGTCATTTGGCCCCGCCGGTCTGCCCGCTCATCGTACCGGCACGGTATCCTGCACACAAGTAACCTTGCAGGAACACGTGTGGCGGCCCGCGTTCCGCGCCGTCGCGCGGTCGTTCGTGCTCCTCTCCCGCCTCAGCACGGCTGACGCGCACCGGGAATCGGCCGTGACCTTCGTGCGCGAACTCGTGGCCGCGGGCTACTTCACGGCAGACGAGGCCGGTGCGATGCTCGGTGAATGGGTCGATGAGAATTCCTGATCCGGCGGGCAAGGGGCGCGAATAATACCCCGTCCTTTCACCTCCCGGAGACGCCGCCGCCGATGATCGAAACCCGCGCCCACGAGTTGCTGCAAGCCGCCTACGACCGCAAGGAAGTCGCCCCCTTCGATTTCGCCGCCGAGCGGTGGGGCGACGACGCCTTGGCCGACGGGAAGACGGCGGCCGACTTGCTCGTGTCACTTCGGTTGGCCCGGTACGCAGACGAGGGGCGCACCCTGTTGGCGGTGACGAACGCCGGCCGATATTGGGCGCTGCACGGCGGGTTCCTGGCGTTCCTCAAGGAAGAGCCGGACAAGGCCGCGGGCGCGAACGGCGGGAAGGGGCGGAACGCCGAAGTCGAGGCACTGCGGGCGAGCTACATGGCACTCCGGTTGCGCACCTTCTGGTGGACGTTCGGCATGTCCGTGACCGGGTTCGTCATCGCCATCATCTCCCTCGTCGTGTCCCTGTGCTACGGCGAAGTCCCGCACCGCTGGAAGTGACGAGGCGCGATCGGCGGGCCAGAGCAATCACGTGCGACTGACCGAGGCGCGGGGCAGCGGGAAGCAGGCCGCGGAAAGCGTCCTCAGTCAGGTGGGTGCGGCCAAGGCGTTGAACGCACAAGAGCGGGTGGAAAAGGTCATGGAGGCGGCCGCCAGGAGTTGCAGCGGATCGAGCGGCACAGCCAAGAGACGGCGAAGGCCTTGAAGAAGCTGGTCATTACGACCGTCGGCCTGAACTGACGGATGGATCGAGGGCCGGGCGCGGCGGGTGAATAAGACTCGCCGCCCCCGGACATTTCACTCTGTGCGGGTATCAGTCCACCAGTTTACCAGCGACTACTTCTTCAACTCGATCTTGGTCGGCGTGATCGTCTTCTTGCCATCCTTCTCGGTAAGTTTGCCCGACACGGTCACGTCCTTCTTCTCGCCGCCGCCGCAAACGTGGTAGTCTTCCTCCGACCCCTTGTCGGTGAGGAGGTAGGTGACGGTCTTGTCGTCTTCCTTCACCTGGAGTGCGTTCGTACACTCCTTCACGCCGTCCAGCTTGAGTTTGCACTTGGCGCACACGAGCGTGCCCGTGACCTTCACGTCCTTCCCTTGAGCCTTCTCTTCGGCAGAGGCGATCGGGGCCGAGAACGCGGCGAGCGCGACCGTGGCGAGGACGAGTATCGATCGAAGCATGGTCCATCTCCTAACGAGCGATGAGGGGGCATCCGCCGGCCGAGCGGCCAGTGAACCGGATGCTCACGGTATAGTGGACCCCGAAACTGAGACCGCCAGGTAAGCTACTCTGGCGGCCCTCGGAGGTGGTCCTGATGACGGCGAAGCGGAAGACCCACACGGCGGCGTTCAAAGCCCAGGTCGCTCTGGCCGCGGTGAAGGGCGACAAGACGGTCAACGAGTTGGCCGCCCACTTCGGCGTCCACCCGACCCTCATCCACGGGTGGAAGAAGCAACTCCTGGCCGGGGCCGAGGCCGTGTTCGCCGCCGGAGCGAAGGCGGTCGCCCCCGGCGACGACCAGACACCCGCGCTGTACGAGCAGATCGGCCGGCTCAAGGTCGAGCTCGACTGGGTGAAAAAAAAAGCTGCGACGTTCGGTTGACGACCTGCGGCCGCTGATCGACCCCGGGCACGCCGACCTGAGCGTCCGTCGGCAGTGCCAACTGGTCGGGCTCGGCCGGGCCACGTACTACCGGGGGCCGGCCGAGGAGTCGGCCGACAACCTGGCCCTCATGCGGCGGATCGACGAGCAGTACACGGCCTGCCCGTTCTACGGCAGCCGGCGGATCGCCCGGTGGCTGGCCCGCAACGGCCACCCGGCGAACCGCAAGCGGGTCCAGCGGTTGCTCCGGGTCATGGGCCTGGAAGCCATCCACCCGAAGCCGAAGCTGTCGGCCGGGCGGGGCCACCCGGTGTACCCGTACCTCCTCCGCGGCGTGCCGATCGACCGCGTCGGGCAGGTGTGGAGTGCCGACATTACATACCTGCCGCTGCCCGGCGGGTTCATGTACTTGGCCGCCACCATCGACTGGTACAGCCGGTACGTGGTGGCCTGGCGGTTGTCGAACACGCTCGACGGGGCGTTCTGCCGGGACATGCTGGACGAGGCGTTGGCGGCCGGCACCCCGGAGGTGTTCAACACCGATCAAGGGGTGCAGTTCACGGCCGGGGCGTGGGTCGAGCGGGTGGAGGCGGCCGGGGCGCGGGTGAGCATGGACGGCCGGGGGCGGTGCCTGGACAACGTGTTCGTCGAGCGGCTGTGGCGGACGGTGAAGTACGAGGACGTGTTCCTGCGGGGATACGAGACGGTGACCGAGTTGGAGCGGGGGTTGAAGGCGTACTTCACCTTCTACAACGAGGCCCGCTTGCACCAGTCACTGGGGTACAAGACCCCGGCCGAGGTGTACCGGGCCGGACGGTCAAAAGAGCCGGCGAAGGAGTAGCTTAAATTCGTCGGTTTTTGGTCTCGCAAATGGGGTCCACTATACGGGGTGTTCTACGGAAACGGTTTGCACACCGACCGAAGTGACGGACATCAACGATAAGCAGGTGACGGAACTGGAGAAGATCTGCGAGGCGTTGAAGCAGATGGCGTTCGAGACGGTATGCATCTATCCCCGTGGCTTCGCGCCGGCGGCCTGCTCGTGATTAAACGGGCCGGCCGCGAAGCCACGCCTATCACTGCGGAGGTTTGCAGTTCGGCCCGGTATTGAACTGCGGTTCGTTCAAGAAGGGAGAATCAACATCCTCGCCGAAGATGCTCTGGCATTCACTGGTTACGACGCAACTGACACAATATAATCGCCAGATATGAAAAACAACAGTCGTAGATTGCTGCCCGTGGTGTGGATTGTGGGGGGCGTGCTCTTTCTTGTGACTGCGGCGGGGATAGTTCTATTTAACAAGTCGCGTGAATCGTCTTCCCAAGCTCGCGACCTACCACCATTTTACGACATCTCCAGTTTCGCCGTTGCCCCGGACGGCAAGACAATTGTTGCCTTGGGTCACGTATCTGTTGGCCATGAGGCAATGGGAGAGAGGACCACTGGGAGCCTTCGGTCGTGGGATTTTTTCACAGACGGACCCGCTCATGCGAAGGAGTTTCGAAGCCAAAAACCAATTAAAGGCAACAAAATCGCGCTGAGTTCCGACGGCACGAAGCTCGCCGTATTGGACCGCGAACTTCTGACCTTCTGGAACGCTCTGACGGGTGAACAGACGGCGGAGGTGAATGTTCCCTCTATGTCCTCCCGTCCCGATCGAATCCAATTTCAGGCCGACAACATTCACGTTACCTACATCGCAGATGTGAATGTCGTCACCACCATAAATTCGCAATCTCTAACTCTTACGGCAAGACGCCTTCCCGACTCAGGTGTTAGCAATCGACTTCAGACAGATTGGCCGAAAGGGTACGATGTTACGGATAGAGCGAGCCATCCGTCTTGTGAACTCGTGGTCTGGAATCTGCAAAGCAATCAAGCGCCGACCCGAAGCCGTTTAGACGGGTTCTACCGTGGGCTCGTTTCTACCTTTGCCGTCTCCGCTGACGAAAAATTACTCGCCTACAACACTGAGCCGTTCAGAGACGACACGAGGCAAGCATGCATTACACTTCACGATACGAAAACGGGATTGCGAAGCTCGGAGATCGCCGCGAGCGACGCGCCGTGGCTGCGTTACTATTCCCAACTGGCCTTCTCTTTGGACGGTCAACTTCTTGCTGCGGTGGGTTATGCACCGTCTGGACAGGGTGACTTTTTATGGCTCCTCGACATCTATCGAGTCGCCGATCAGAAGCGAGTATTCCGGATGGAAGACAAGGCTAAGATCGGAAACGGCGGGATTGCGTCGTTGACGTTCTCGAGAGACAAGCGGTCATTGTTTTTTATCAATAAGGAACAGTCGATATCCCGGATCGACTTGGCGACGTTCCAAGAAGACAAACGCTGATGGCGGCTTCCCCGTGCCGAGCAGGGCCCCCACTTCTCCCGCTGCTCGGCGGTCAACGAGTTCACGAACGCTGCCATCTCGTCAGTTGCAGTAGAATTTGCAGTAGTCCACTCCAGAGCTATGCACAAAGCGTGTCAAGAATCGGACTTACGCTAATCAGTGTTGACCCCCGCAGGGTCACTATTGCATCCTGACAGTGTCCGTCAGGATGTGACATAACACGCCGGAAGCCTTCACTCGTGAGGACTTCCGGCGTTTTTGCTTTCTCCTGACGGCTTGTGTCGACTCCTGGCAACGTCGGTTTTTGCGTCAACTTTACGCCGCTTTTTACGTCGCCCTTCACGGCCCGCTCGAAGAGGTGTTCCGGCACCCAGGCATAGTGTTTCAGCGCGACGGCCGCCGAGTGAGGCCGTCGGTTCGCGCCACCTCGCACGCGGCCACTCGATCGAGAGGGCCGCGTCGTTCACCGAGTTACACACCGGTTACGGTTCTGGCGATACATTCTCGCCAAGCGGTGAGACGATCGGTCACAACGTGGAGGAGTTATCCCATGCGCAAGGCGGGCGGAATCTGGGCCGGGCTCATGACCTTGACCGGGATCATGGTCGGTGTGCTCGGCGGGCTCGGGCGGGCGGCCGATCCCCCCACGGTCGTTGCCGCTGGCGAGTGGTCGAAGGCCGTCGCCGATGCCCGGTCCCGGGCGGTGCGCGGCCGCCTGGTCGTGGGCGAAAAAGTGCCGTCGGCCGACCGTCGGGAGGTGGCGGTGTACGTTGAACTGCAGGAGGCCAGCGAGGCAATCGGCGAGTCGCTCCAGGTGTACTGCGACGTGGGTCGATCGGACTTTCGGCCGGAATACAAGGGCGGGTTGAGGTGCGAATTGCGGGACAAGGGCGGGCAGCCGGTGAAGTCCGCCCCATTCCCCTTCGGCGGTGCCGTCCCGAAGTCCGAGTGGCTGACCCTCCCGCCCGATGGTACGATCCGCGTGCGATCCAGCCCGTTCGGGATCTCCCGTCCGAAGGCGATGGCCCTCGCACCCGACCTGGGTGGCATGTGGGTCATCGAGGACGGCGACGCGAACAAGTACACCCTGTCGGGCACGTTCACGGTCGATCCAGCCGATGGCATTTCGCCGCCCAAAAGTGGGCACGTCTGGCGCGGGAAAATCGAGCTGCCGCAAGTCGAGATCGTGGGCCGGAAGAAGTGATGCGGGCCGGGGCAGCCACAGACTCATGCTGGCCTGATCGGGACCGTGTGAAATGTTGACGCCGCTCACAGGCTTGGGGTAGACCCCGTGCATCTGCGATGCGGCGTCGGTGGTTCGGCGGGGCGACTCCCCACCCCCATCATAGCCCCGCAAATGTCGTGTTCGTGTCCGTCGGGTGTGTACTTCGTGAAGCTCGGACCGGGACCGCGTCCGCCCGGGAGTCAGTCCCGCACGGCCTGACTGACCTTCGTTACGTCCTCGATGTTCAGGATCCGCGTTCCGTCCGAGATTTGGTAGGCCCGCAGTTCTTGCCCCCGGAGGTGCACCCAACCGACGCGGAGCAAGTACGGCGTGACGCCGTCCCAATCCCGGGGCGGCCGGAGGGCCGGAGCCCAGATCGCGAAGGCGTCGAACTCTTCTGGGGTCATGGCCCACCAACTACGAACTGCCGACCGTGCCACCGGCAATAATATTCTCACGATTGATAGGCAGTGTCAAGCGAACTGCGTCCTGATCGTACCGGGACGTTCCCGGGCCATCGGGCTGCTAACGCCCGCGCCCGTTCGCGCCCTTCCGAGGTCAGGACGGTCACCCCCAAGAACTCGTGCACGAGTTCCTTCAGGGCCGTCACCCCGTCCCGCGTCAGATCGGCCGCGGTCGCGCCGCCCACGCCCGCGGAGACGAGTTCGGCCATTTCCGCCTCGGCGGGCTCCATCTGCCACCGGTTACACCAGATCAGGTGGACCGCCCGGGCCAACACGGTGAACCAATGCCCCGTGTCACGGGGGTGACATTTATAGTGGACCCCATTTGCGAGACCAAAAACCGACGAATTTAAGCTACTCCTTCGCCGGCTCTTTTGACCGTCCGGCCCGGTACACCTCGGCCGGGGTCTTGTACCCCAGTGACTGGTGCAAGCGGGCCTCGTTGTAGAAGGTGAAGTACGCCTTCAACCCCCGCTCCAACTCGGTCACCGTCTCGTATCCCCGCAGGAACACGTCCTCGTACTTCACCGTCCGCCACAGCCGCTCGACGAACACGTTGTCCAGGCACCGCCCCCGGCCGTCCATGCTCACCCGCGCCCCGGCCGCCTCCACCCGCTCGACCCACGCCCCGGCCGTGAACTGCACCCCTTGATCGGTGTTGAACACCTCCGGGGTGCCGGCCGCCAACGCCTCGTCCAGCATGTCCCGGCAGAACGCCCCGTCGAGCGTGTTCGACAACCGCCAGGCCACCACGTACCGGCTGTACCAGTCGATGGTGGCGGCCAAGTACATGAACCCGCCGGGCAGCGGCAGGTATGTAATGTCGGCACTCCACACCTGCCCGACGCGGTCGATCGGCACGCCGCGGAGGAGGTACGGGTACACCGGGTGGCCCCGCCCGGCCGACAGCTTCGGCTTCGGGTGGATGGCTTCCAGGCCCATGACCCGGAGCAACCGCTGGACCCGCTTGCGGTTCGCCGGGTGGCCGTTGCGGGCCAGCCACCGGGCGATCCGCCGGCTGCCGTAGAACGGGCAGGCCGTGTACTGCTCGTCGATCCGCCGCATGAGGGCCAGGTTGTCGGCCGACTCCTCGGCCGGCCCCCGGTAGTACGTGGCCCGGCCGAGCCCGACCAGTTGGCACTGCCGACGGACGCTCAGGTCGGCGTGCCCGGGGTCGATCAGCGGCCGCAGGTCGTCAACCGAACGTCGCAGCTTTTTTTTTCACCCAGTCGAGCTCGACCTTGAGCCGGCCGATCTGCTCGTACAGCGCGGGTGTCTGGTCGTCGCCGGGGGCGACCGCCTTCGCTCCGGCGGCGAACACGGCCTCGGCCCCGGCCAGGAGTTGCTTCTTCCACCCGTGGATGAGGGTCGGGTGGACGCCGAAGTGGGCGGCCAACTCGTTGACCGTCTTGTCGCCCTTCACCGCGGCCAGAGCGACCTGGGCTTTGAACGCCGCCGTGTGGGTCTTCCGCTTCGCCGTCATCAGGACCACCTCCGAGGGCCGCCAGAGTAGCTTACCTGGCGGTCTCAGTTTCGGGGTCCACTATAATTCGACCGCCGCGGCCAGTTGGTTGGCCGCCTCGTTCGCCAGCCGGTACAAGTGGGGTAGGGATTGATTCATGACGCCCTCGATCCGTCTCGGGTGATCTGATCAACAAGTGGACGTGTGCAAGAGTCATAGCGATCGGGATGCCAAAAGCCAAATCTCTCCGCTCAATTCGGGTCATGAGCTCCGGCTGAACCTGCGCGGGGACGAGATCGCATCGCCCACCTGCAACTGCCAAGGGCGACAGTGGCCGCAGTGTGAGAAAGCGTGAGAGCTGGGCGGGAGGTGATGACGCCGCGTGGCGGGCCTACCGACAGGCGCGGCGGTACATGCGGAAGAAGCTGCGAGTCTGAAGCCCGAACTTCACACGCTGGATTGGTCAAGTGATGTCATATTCCCGGTTGCCATTGATACCCACCACTTAAGAAGAGCCCCTCGCACAATGTGGTGAAAACCGTGTAGATTGATCAAAGCATCGCCTTCCTTCCAAACTCCCCCAAGCGAACTCATCCCCAGACCAACCGCCGGAGTTTCCGCAGGAACGCCGTCACTTGTCCAGCGGTGTTCGTGTGACCCAAGCATTGGAGCGGGAAAGGGTATTCCGCCATGGAGTGCCCGGGACCGATACTCGTAGACCTGATTCAATGCGTCCTTCATCGCAGTCCTGGACCACTTCATTCGGTACCACTCCTGAGAAGGCCGGGTTGAAGGGGGATCGGGAAGGAAGTGCAGTATAAAATCCAGGAACTTCTTCGTCGCTCCGAGTGTGCCTTTGATCTGTTCGGCTACGAAAGGTACAGCATCGGGGCCATAAGCGTCCAGGAATGCAGTCAAGATTGGCTTGGTAGCACGGAGCCGCGTAACGGCGTCGCCTTTCGATGAATCGTGGACATTCGCGGCGATCTCCACCGCTGACACAAGCATTAGCCATGCAAGGTTCGGCTCCGACTCTGCCACCCAAAGCGCGTTCTGGTACTGCCGACAGGCCCGCACTAACCCGACAAATTGTTCCGAAGTAATGTGCGGGGCTGATCGCATCGTAATCAGGAGATCCAACGATCGTGTGCCAACGACGGACGGCAGCATGAGTTTCCCATGGCTGATACGGACGATGGGCTTGGGAACCTCGTCATAGTAGACAGGCTGACCTAAAGGGTCGTGATCCGGACTAAAGCGGCGGGCCTGTCCTCCTGCGGCTATTCGGCAACCCAGACACAGTGAGCACAACGCCGCGATCTCATCGGGGAAATAGCCGCCGTGATAGTAGACTTCATCTCGTGTAGAGAAATCGGGATCGAGCCGCTTGGCGTGCCCCTCGGCCCGTAGGATCAAAGCAGTGTTCACCGATCCGGGCCTGACATCCAATGGCACAGTGTTGAGAAATTTGTAGGGACCAAAGCCCTCCGTAGCTTCGCCAGTGAGGTGAGCATCGGAGTAGAGGCGATACTTAGCGAGTTCAAGCCAAGGACGGTCCCCCCACGCTTTCCAGTTCCGTTGAGTATACAGCCCTCGCTCGTGAGCAGCGCTGTGCGACTGGTCGTTCGGAACGCTATCGGCCATGACCACTGCCTCTAGGATAAAGCATGAAATTCCACAAAGTCTGAAGCATATTAAGTGACAGTTTGCTTTGATTCGAGTTCAGTCCGCTGCACCACCAATCTGATCAATCAAACCGAACACTGCGAGATCGGCCTCGGCCGATGCGATGCCTTCGCACAACCGGGCCGACCTCCGGTTGCCTGGACATCCTGTCACTATTACTGCCCAGCCAGAACGAAGCATAAACTTCGGGAAGCGGCTCGTTCCTGGATCGGCGCGGAATATCCTCGGCGCGAAGGGGCGGAAGCGGGCGAAACGGTGAGCGGGAGATTTGTAGCATACGAACCAAAATCCTGCCGGCGTCATCGCGAATCCCTCCTCGGCCGGCGGCTTCTCCCTTGACCCGCTCTGATCGGCCGACCACAATCGGCGGGCAATCGAGGCCGGGTTGCCCTCTCCCGAAACCAACGACTTCGATTCCCGGGTGCCGTAGAGAGGTGGACGCGATGGCGACAGCCGAACCAAACGATGACAGTGGCGTCTACGGGCTCGCCCCCGAACCGCCGCCGGCCGTATCCACCGCGGCGGCTTGCGACTCCGCACTCACGGCCGACAAGCGGCGGGCCGTTCAGACCTATTTGACCACCCTCGGCCCCGCGTTGCGCGACCGCTACGGCCGCCAGCCGCACTACACGCCGTCCCAAGTCCGGGACACGGCGTTGGATCGTGCCCTGAGCATCGACTACCTCTGCTGGGCCTACGTCCTGCACTGCTCGGCCCCGGCGTTCGTGTCCCTCCACGCGGCCGCCGGCGAGGCGTGCGACTACCTCGCCATGCGGTCCGCGGTCGGGGCGGCGTTCTTCGGCGGGGACGCCAGGTTCGCGACCCCGATGGTATTGGACGCGATCGTATCCGGAGCAGCACAGGCGGCCGCGACCGGGACCGGAGGGGCGATCGGGTGGCTGGGCGGCGTGGCGTGGTCAGAACTTCTGGACTGCACGTGACAACACGGCTCAAACACCGTTCGAGGTGAATGCGATGCGCCGGCGGATATTGATCGGAATGGCGGCCTTGGCAATTGGCACCGCGTTCATCCTTGGCTTCAACTGGTGGACGTCCCCGCGGCGCAAGGCCATCGCGACCGGAACGATCGAGCGGGTGACGATCTGGGCCCAACCCGTTCAACGGCCGGGGGAGACGGGGTCGAATTCCGGCCACCAGGCACCGAAGGGGAGCCGCGTCGAGGTGTACGAACACTTCATCCTTGTAACCCCGGCCGGCGGCCCGACGGAGTTGTCTCCGCACGGGTGGTACACGAACCTGGAGTTTCGGGCGAATTGAGCGGGGAGAACCGTTCGGCCTTGCGCCGGCCGATCCGTTGATTCCATGCGCACTCAGAGGCCGCGCCGGCGAGCGACGGAATCGGAATGGTGATCACCAGAACTGTTTCGGGTTGATGTCGTGGCTCGAACCGCGTTCGGAGTCGGGAGGGGTCAGGCGATGAAGTACGCTGTGTTGATCGTCACGTGCGCGTTCCTCGGCGGGGTGATCGGACTGCTCTCCGCTTGGGGGGCCGCCGCGTACTGCTCCCCGACCCTGAACCCCGACCCGCGCCCCGGGTGGTTCGCGTCGATGCCGTGGTGGGGGGCGGTCACGGGCACAGCGGTTGGGCTACTGGCGGTTGTTGCAGCCAGGGCGGCTAGCCACCCCGTGCCGCTCCAAGAGCCGAACCACGAGTTAAACTTGACCGGCCGCTGACCACCGGCCCATTCAGCAACGCTGCCCGCCGGGTTGGTGCTTGCGGCGGTGGTCGAGGGTCGCCACCTTGAGGGCCGCGCCTTTCACCATAGCGGGTTCGATTCATCCCTCAAGAGGTCCGCCGATGACGAACGAGCATCTGCTTCCCAAGTCGGCCCTGTGGCAAGCCACGTGGTTCTGCGCTGCCCTTTCGGCGATCACGCTGATCGGCATGATCGTGCTCTACGCGACATCCGGAGGTGCCCACCCCGGCATGCTTCCGGTGTTCCTGTGCAACTTGCCGCTGGCATTCATGTTCGCGGCTTACCCGGTCAAGCGTGCGCACGAACGGATCCAAGCTCTTGAGAATCGGCTGAGCGAACTCGAAGCGGCACAGGCGACGAGGTAACGCAGAGTAGACGGTGTGAATCGTTTGGGCTGGTCACCCACGGCAAGTTAATGGCCGACCACCGGATATTGGGCCGCCACAGTTGTTGCCCGGCCAGCCAGGAACGAGCGTGAAGGGGCATCGAATACCCGCCCTTCGAAACTCATGCGCGATGGGGCTGGCTCTCCTCGCCGTGGGTTCGTGGCTACTCGCCCGACGTTATTGCTCCCGGGTGCTCTCACTTGAACGAGGGCGGTTGCCAGTCTGATTCACCCAGCGGTGTCATCGGCCTTCCCCTCACGCTCGTGAAGACTTCCTGCGTTTTTGCTTTCTCCCATCCGTCCGCGGCGGTGCCGTTGGCCCTGCGCGGGATACTCTGGTCTCTGGGTAAGTGCCCCGGACCGGAGAACACGTCATGCGATCGCTCGTTGCCCTGGCCGTTGCCATCGCGTTCGGGCTGACTCCGGCGGGTGCCGCGGAGGCGAAGCCGAACGTCGTTGTCATCTTCATCGACGACCTGGGGTACGCGGACATCGGGCCGTTCGGGGCGACGAAGCAGAAGACGCCGAACCTCGACCGGATGGCCGCCGAGGGCATGAAGCTCACCAGCTTCTATGCCGCGCCGGTCTGCTCGGTGTCGCGGGCACAACTCATGACCGGGTGCTACGGCGTGCGAGTGTCCGTCCCCGGCGTTTACTCCCCCGGCGGCCCCCAGGGGTTGAACCCGAAGGAAATCACGATCGCCGAACGCCTCAAGGAACTCGGCTACGCGACGCAGTGCGTCGGCAAATGGCACCTCGGCGACCAACCCGCGTTCCTCCCCACGAAGCAGGGCTTCGACCACTACCTCGGCATCCCGTACTCCAACGACATGCAGCGCAAGTCGAAGGTGGTCGGCGAGCGGGTAGTGCCACTGGTCCGCGACGACGCGGTGGCCGAACTGCTGACGGACGAGAAACAAAGCGGGATCGTCGAGCGGTACACCGCGGAGGCCGTCGGGTTCATCCGCGCCAACCGGGATCGGCCGTTCTTCCTGTACCTGCCGCACAGTGCCGTGCACACGCCCATCCACCCCGGCGAGAAGTTCCGGGGCAAGTCTGCGAACGGGCGGTTCGGCGACTGGGTCGAGGAAATGGACTGGAGCGTTGGTCAGGTTCTCGACACGCTCCGCGAACTGAAGCTGGCGGAGAAGACCCTGGTGGTCTTCACCAGCGATAACGGGCCGTGGCTGGTGAAGGGGGCGGACGGCGGCAGTGCGAAGCCGCTCCGCGGCGGTAAGGGGAGCACCTGGGAGGGCGGCGTCCGCGTGCCGACCATCGCGTGGTGGCCGGGCAAGATCGCCCCGAAGACCGTGAGCGATGTCGTCGCCGGGACGATTGACCTGCTGCCCACGTGCGTCACGGTCGCCGGGAGCATGGTGCCGGCCGACCCGATCATCGACGGCCGCGACCTGTCGCCGGTGCTGTTCGGCACGGGCACGCAATCGCCGCGGGAGGCACACTACTACTTCAACGGGTACAACCTCCAGGCGGTGCGGCAGGGACCGTGGAAGCTCGCGATCGCCCCGCAAACGGACGCCGCCGACAAGACCACGGTGGAAGCGTCGAAGACGAACCCCCGGCTGTACAACCTCGACACCGACATCGGCGAAACGACCAACGTCGCCGACAGGCACCCGGAGATTGTGGAGAAGCTCAAATCACTGGCCATGAAGATGAACGACGAGATCGGCGGGAACGCCCCGAAGGCCCGCCGCCCCGCGGGAGTGGTGACGAACCCCACGCCGCTGTACCCGATTGACGAGACACCCGCTCCGAAGGTCGCCGTCAAACCCGCGGCCCTCGACAAGCTGAAGCCGGGCGACACGATCCCGTCCGCGGCGGCTCCGCAGGTCGGCGGGACGGCGTTCACCCTCGCGTGCCAGTTCGAAACCGAACTTCGCGACACGGTGATCGTGGCCCACGGCGGGGCGGCCGCCGGGTACGCCTTGCACCTGAAGGACGGCCGGGTGGCGTTCGCGGTGCGGACGGGGGCGAAGGATGCGGTCACAGACGTTCAGTCGGGGCCGATCAAGGGGCTGGTCAAGGTCACGGCGACGTTCGGCAAAGACGGGACGATGACGCTCTCCGTCGGCGATCAGGCGGCCGTCACCGGCAAGGCTCCGGCGTTGATTCCGCGGCAGCCGCAGGAAGATTTCTGCCTTGGTCACGACAACGGCCAACCCGTCGCGAATTACGCCAAGGGGAAGAAGCCGTTCGAGGGCAAGATCACCGACCTGAAGGTGACCACCCCCTGAACCGCCGGCAAGGGAGCGGGCACCGGGTAAGATGTCCCAAATCACGTTAGGGGAGGGGCGACCATGCTTCGGTTGGGACTGCTCACGGTGGCGGCCGTTCTCGCGGCGGGATCACTCCGCGCGGCCGAGCCGCCCGCGAAACCGAACGTCATTTTCGTGCTGTCCGACGACCTGGCGCAAGGCGATGTCGGGTGCTACGGCCAGAAGCTGATCCGGACGCCGATCCTTGATGCGATGGCGAAGGAGGGAACCCGGTTCACGCAGACGTACTGCGGGACCAGTGTGTGTGCACCGTCGCGTACGTCGTTGATGATCGGCCAGCACACGGGGCACAGCCCGATCCGGGCGAACCGCGAGATTCAACCGGAAGGCCAGAAGCCGCTGCCGGCCGGCACCTACACCGTCGCGAAGTTGCTCAAGGACAACGGCTACGCGACTGCGTGCATGGGCAAGTGGGGCATGGGCCTGTTCGACACTACCGGCAGCCCGTTCAAGGTCGGGTTCGACCACTTCTTCGGGTACAACTGCCAGCGGCACGCCCACAGTTACTTCCCCACGTACCTGTACCGCGACGACAAGCGGTTCGACCTGCCGGGGAACGACGGCCTCGCCGTCGGCCAGACGTACGCCCAGAACTTCATCGCCGACGAGACGCTCGCGTGGGTGACGGCCAACAAGGACCGGCCGTTCTTCCTCTTCTACGCGATCACCCTACCGCACGGCCGGCACGAGATCGACACGCAGGGTGCCTACGAGAACGAGAAGTGGACCGAACAGCAGAAGAACTACGCGGCCCAGGTGACGCGGCTGGACACCGATGTCGGCCGCCTGCTCGCGAAGCTCAAGGAACTCAAACTTGACGAGAAGACGCTGGTGATCGTGGCCGGCGACAACGGGTCGTCGTTCGCCCCGAATTCGGAGATCGGCAAGCTCTTCGACCAGACGATGGGCGGGCAACTCCGCGGGTTCAAGCGGGCGCTCTACGAGGGCGGACTCCGGCAGGCGTGCATCGCCCGGTGGCCCGGCGTCGTGCCGGCCGGCCGGGTGTGCGACGAGCCGTGGGCCTTCTGGGACTTCCTCCCGACGTGCGCGGACCTGATCGGCGTCCCGGTGCCGGCAGAAGCGAAGACCGACGGGCTGTCGGTCGTGCCGCTGTTGAAGGGCGGGGCGGCCCCGAAGCGTGATTCCTTCTACTGGGAACTGCACGAGGCCGGGCCGAGTCTTCAGGCGGTCCGGTTCGGCGACTGGAAGGCGGTCAAGAACGGCCCGTCGGCCCCGGTCGAACTGTACGACTTGAAGGCCGACCCGGGGGAGAAGACGAACCTCTCCGCGAAACACGCGGGCCTCGTCGCGAAAGCGACGAAGCTGATGGCCGACGCCCACCAGGACCACCCGGATTGGCCGCTCCGCGACAAGGTGGTGCCGAAGAAGAACGCATCGAACCCCGGAGAGTCATGAACCGTTTGCTCGTCGCGCTCGCCGCCCTCGGCTTGTTCGCGCTCGCCCCGGCCCGTGCCGCGGAGGCGGTCCGGCCGAACGTGCTGTTCATTTTCATGGACGACCAGCAGGCCGACACCATCGCGGCCCTCGGCAACACGAACATTCGCACGCCGAACCTGGACCGGATGGTGAAGCGCGGCCTATCGTTCGACCGGGCCTACATGCAGGGCGGGCTGAACGGGGCGACGTGCGTGCCGTCGCGGGCGATGCTGCTGACGGGGCAGCCACTCTTTCGGGCCGACGAGAAGCTCCTCCGCGGCGAAACCTGGCCGGCCGCGTTCGGGGAGGCCGGGTACACGACGTTCATGTCCGGGAAGTGGCATAACGGCCCGCCGTCCATCCCCAAGTGTTTTCAGGAGGCCCGCGGCATCTTCTCCGGGGGAATGACGAACCCGCTGAAGGCCAAACTGAGCGACCTCGTCGACGGCAAACTCGCCGTGCCCGAACTCTCGCCAAAACACGCCTGCGCCGTCTTCGCCGACGAAGCGGTCGCCTTTCTGAAGCGGAAGCAGGACCGACCGTTCTTCTGCTACCTGGCGTTCGACGGGCCGCACGACCCGCACGTCGTGCCCGATGACTTCCCGGTGAAGTACGACCCCGACGCGATCCCGCTGCCGTCGAATTTCCTGCCGCAACACCCGTTCAACAACGGCGAGATGTCGGTCCGCGACGAGGCCCTCCTGGCGTGGCCGCGCGACCCCAAGAAGGTCTGCGAGATGATCGCCGATTACTACCGGTACATCTCGTACCTCGATTGGGAAATCGGCCGCGTGCTCGACACCCTCGACGCTTCACCCCACGCGAAGAACACGATCGTCGTCTTCGCCGCCGACTCCGGCGTGGCACGCGGGCAACACGGCTTGATCGGCAAGCAGAACTGTTACGAGCACTCGATGCGCGTCCCGCTCGTCCTCGCCGGCCCCGGCATCCCCAAAGGGAAACGCACGCGGGCGATGTGTTATCTGTTCGACGTGCTGCCGACGCTCGGCAAGTTGTGCGGGGTGGCCGGCCCCAAGACGAGCGAGGGAATCGAATTCACGGGCACCATCACCGACCCCGAGCGTGCGGCGCGTCCGCACCTGGTCTTCGCCTACAAGGCGGTTCAGCGGGCCGTGCGCGACGACCGTTGGAAACTGATCCGTTATCCGCAGGTCAACAAGACGCAACTCTTCGACCTCCAAGCCGACCCGGCCGAGATCACGAACCTCGCCGAGAAGCCGGACCACGCGGCTCGGCTCAAGGACTTGCTCGCGGTGATGACAACCGAACTCCAGCAATTCGGGGATAAGACTCCGCTCACAGTGGAAAAGCCGTTGCCCGCCGAGTGGACGCCGCCCAAGAAGCAGCAGGAGTGAACGCCGCCATGCCCCGAATCCTCTTCGCCCTCGTGTCGGCGATTCTGGTTGGAACTTCGGCCCGCGCCGCCGACCCGCCGCGGCCGAACGTGTTGTTCGTCATCGCCGACGATTTGAACTGCGACCTCGGGTGCTACGGGCACAAGGTCGTGAAGTCGCCGAACATCGACCGGCTCGCGGCCGGCGGCGTGCGGTTCGACCGTGCCTACGTGCAGTACACCGTCTGCAATCCCAGCCGATCGTCCTTCCTCACGGGGCTGCGGCCCACCACCACCCGCGTTCTGGACAATGCGACGCACGTCCGCAAGACTTTGCCAGACGTGGTGACGCTGCCCGAACTGTTCCGCAAGAACGGCTACGAGGCGGTCGGGCTGGGCAAGGTGTTCCACCGCGGCCTGTCGCCGGACGACACGAAGAAGGAGATGGACGACCCGAAGTCATTCGACCGCGTCTTCTACGGGATGACCACCGCGGCGGGGAACAAGGGCACGGGCCGCAACCTGACCGGCGGGGCGTTGGAGTGGTGTCGTTGGCTGGCGGCCGACGGGGCAGACAACGAACAGGCCGACGGGCAACTCGCGGACGAGGCCGTCCGAATCCTGGGCGAGAAGCGAGACAAGCCGCTGTTCCTCACGGTCGGGTTCTACCGGCCGCACGACCCGTTCCAGTCGCCGAAGAAGTATTTCGACCTGTACGACAACGCCACATTCGAACTGCCGAAGTCGCCGGCCGGGTACAAGCCGCCGTCGGCCCTCTCGCTCGGCGGGGGTGCGTTCAAGAACGCCTTCGACAAATTCACCGACACCGAACGCCGCGAGTTCTTGCACGCCTACTACGCCGGCGTGAGTTTCGCGGACGCGCAGGTGGGTCAACTGCTCGACGCCCTGGACAAGAACAAGTTGGCCGAGAACACGATCGTGGTGTTCATCGGGGATCACGGTTACGAGTTGGGCGTGCGGAACTGGTGGAACAAGAACACACTCTTCGAGCGGAGTTGTCGCACGCCGTTGATCGTCCGCGTGCCCGGGGCCAAGGGCAACGGCAAGCCGACCGCGGCGATGGCGGAGTTCATCGACCTCTACCCGACGCTCGCCGACGTGTGCGGCCTCGCCGGGGTTCCCCAACAACTCGAAGGAACGAGCTTCCGCAAGGTGCTCGACGACCCGACGGCGAAGCACAAGGCCGCGGCGCTGACGGTCGTAAAGCGGGCGGCCGTGATGGGGCGATCCGTCCGCACGGACCAATACCGCTACACCGAGTGGGACGGCGGCAAGAAGGGGGCCGAGTTGTACGACCATGCCGCCGACCCCGGCGAGTGGGTGAACCTCGCCGACCGGAAGGAACTCGAAGCGACCCGCGGCGAACTGTCCGCCCTGATCCAGCGCACCGAAGCCGGAACTCGGTGACTCCCCTCTCCAACCGAAGGACGTGATCCGTGAACCGACCGACCTCACGATTGTCGTGGGCACTGCCGCTGTTGTTCGTCGCACTCGCGTCCGACGTGTCCGCACAGAGTCCGCCCTACGACGTGTTCCCGCTGGCCGAGTCGCCGTATTACCGCGTGCGGTACGAGGCTTCGACCAAGGCGGGCGAACTCCCGTTCGCGGTCAACTACACGATCTGGGTTCCGCCGGGCGTGAAAACGCTCCGCGGCGTGGTCGTCCACCAGCACGGGTGCGGCGAAGGGTCGTGCAAGTCGGGCCTCACAGGCGCGTTCGACCTGCACTGGCAGGCCCTCGCGAAGAAGCACGACTGTGCGCTCCTGTCGCCCGCCTACGAGCAACCGGAGAAGGCCGACTGCCAACTGTGGTGCGACCCGCGGAATGGCTCCGACGCGGCGTTCCAGAAGGGCCTCGCCGATCTCGGATCGAAGTGCGGTCACCCGGAGTTGTCGTCGGTCCCGTGGGCCTTGTGGGGGCACAGCGGCGGCGGCCACTGGGCCGGCGGGATGGTGCTGTCGCACCCGGACCGCGTCGCCGCCGCGTGGCTGCGGTCCGGCGTGCCGATGTTGAAGGCGGACCCGGCCCGCGCCGCGATCAAGGCGCACACGCTGCCGGAAGCCGCGTTGAAGGTGCCGGTGATGTGCAACCTCGGCACGAAGGAGGGCGTCACCGTCAAGGGCGACCGCTTCGGGGGCGTGTGGCCCGCGAACGAGGCGTTCTTCAACACCGTTCGCGGCAAGGGCGGGCTGGTCGGCGTGGCGGTCGATCCGCTCACAAGTCATGAGTGCGGCAACCAGCGATACCTGGCCATTCCGTGGCTCGACGCCTGCCTGACCGCCCGGCTGCCGAAAGCGAGTGGCGAACCGCTCGTCGCGATGCCAACAGACTCGACGTGGCTCGCCCCGGTCACGGGAACCGAAGCCGTCCCGGCCGCGAAGTTCACCGGCGCCCCGCTCACGGCCGGATGGCTGCCGAACGAGGCGATCGCGAAGTCTTGGACGCAGTACGTCAAGGACACGGCCGTCACCGACCTGACTCCCCCGCCCGCCCCGGCGAACGTGCGGCTGAAAGGGAACGAACTCACCTGGGAGGCCGACGCCGACGTGGAGAGCGGGTTGGCGGGCTTCGTCATCGAGCGGGACGGCCAGGTGCTTGCCAACGTGCCGGAACAGGGCAAGAACCCGTTCGGCCGCCCGATCTTTCAGAACCTTCAGTACAGCGACACGCCCACCCAGCCGCTCGTCGCGATGCGCTACACCGACGCGAAGGCGGAGGCCGGCAAGTCGCACTCGTACCGGGTCATCGCCGTGAACACGGCCGGGCTGAAGTCGAAGCCGAGTGCGGAATCAACGCCGGCCAAGCCGTAGCCAGTCGGGTTACTTCTGGTCCTTCAACAGTTCGAGCATCGCGTCGCCCATCGCCTTGCCGATGCGGTTGAACCAGATCGCACTGCCGAGGTAGTGATACGGGTGATCGCCACCGACCAGCTTCCACTGGTCGGGGTTCTTCTGCCAGGTGGGGTAGAGTTCCTCGGCCGCCGTATCGACCAGCGCGTCCGTGCGGATCGTCTTCACGTTGCCCTTGAACTGCGGCACGTCGTTCATGGCGAGTTGTGCCTTCTGGATCGTAAGCATCGCCCCGGTCGCCGGCTTCGAGCCGTTCTGCCCCATCGCCGCGATCACGAACGGCAACTTCGGGGCCTTCAAGTCTTTCCGCACATCTTGAATGAAGTGCGTCAGGTTCGACTCGTACTCGTTCTCCGCGCCGTACTGGTCGTTCCACCCCTGGAACCACACGAACCCGGTCAGTTCCACCGGCTTGCCCTTCAGGACCGGGAACAGCGTCCCGGCGTTGTCCGTCACGTCCTTCACCTCCGCCATCATCTTCCGGTACGACGAGCCGTAGTCCTTCTTCACGTCGTCCATCGTGGGCAGCGGGTTGTTCTTCTTGTTCTTCTCGTTCTCCTTCGTGACGCGGTCCTGGGCCTGTTTGAGTTCCTTCTCCAACACCGCAGCGGCGGGGAACCCGGCCGACGGCGAGCGGAACATCTTGTACAGTGAGTGCCCGCCCCACGCGGCCTTGACGAGAATCACCGACTCCTTGAAGTGGTCGCCCATCGCGGTGCCGAATTCCAACTCGCAGCCAGTGCGGTTGGGGGAGCCGTAGCCGACGGTGAGCAGCCCCTTGCGGTCCAGGAATTTGATGAACACGTCATCGCGGACGATCCACTTGTCGCCCTTGCGGAGGTGCGCGAACAGGTCTTTGGTCTTGGGGTCCGTGGCTTGGTGGTCCATCAGGGTATTGGGCGCTTTGCCCTCCATGTTCGACTGACCCGCGAGGATGAACACCCGCACCGGCTTGTCCGCGGCGCTTGCCGGCGCAGGCGCGAGGAGGCACGCGGCCACAAATCCGACCATGAAACGAGTCATCGGAGAGGTCTTTCTGTTGGGCAAACTCGCGGCCCGGTGGGCTTCCGTTCCGCTCGGAAGAGGGCGAGGAATTGGAAGTGTTCTACTCGAAGGCCAGGCCGTTACGAGAAATATCCCGGCGCGGTGGGCGTGCGCCGGCGTCACAACATGCTGTACGGGTCCACATCCACCTGAAACTCGACGCCGTGCGGCGACTTCGCAACTGACAGCACCTCGCGCATCACCGCGTGGAGCACGCCCGCGTTCTCGCTCTGAATTTGGAAGTGGAAGCGGTAGTAGCCGTTGAGCTTGAACACCGGGCACTCGGCCGGGCCGAGGAGCCGCAGTGTGGGTGTGCCGGGTTTCGTCACGCGGGTCACGGCGGCCTTGAACGCGCCGGCCAGTGTTTCCGCGAACTCGGCGGCGGCCGTTTCCTTCTCGCTGCGGACGATCAGCCGGGCGAGCCGCTGGTACGGCGGGTACTGGTGCTCGCGGCGGTGGCCGAGTTCCTGCTGCGAGAAGCTGATGAAGTCGTGCTTCGTGGCCAGGCTGATGCACGGGTGGTCTGGCGTGAAGGTCTGGATCATCACCTGCCCGCCCTTCTCGCCGCGGCCGGCCCGCCCGGAGACTTGCGCGAGCAGTTGGAACGTGCGTTCCGCGGCGCGGAAGTCCGGCAGGTGCAGGCCGACGTCGGCGTTGATGACGCCGACGAGCGTGACGTTCGGGAAGTCGAGGCCCTTCGCGATCATCTGCGTGCCGAGCAGGATGTGAATGAGGCCCTCGCGGAAGGCGTCGAGAACGCGCTGGTGGCTGCCGGGCTTCGACATCGTGTCGGAGTCCATCCGCTGCACGACCTTGTTCGGAAACTTCGCCTCGATCTCTTCTTGCAACTTCTCGGTGCCCAATCCCTGATAGCGGATCGACACCTGCGAGCAGGCCGGGCACTTCGTGAACGGGGCCGTCTCCCAGCCGCAGTAGTGGCAGACGAGCGACGACTTGTGCCGGTGGAACGTCAGCGACAGGTCGCAGTGGGCGCACTGGGCGACGTGGCCGCAACTCGGGCAGTGGACGTGCGTGCTGAACCCGCGGCGGTTCAGGAACAGCATGACTTGGCCGTTCGCCTTCAGGGCGTTGTTCATTGCCTGTTCAAGCGTCGGGCCGATGGCGAAGTGCTTGCCCGGCGTCTTCGGCTCGTGCCGGAGGTCCACGAGTTGCACTTTCGGCAGCGGCCGGTTCTCGACGCGGTTCGGCAGGCTGAGCAGCGTGTACCCGTCGGCCCGGTGGGCGTTGTGCCAGCTTTCGAGACTCGGCGTCGCACTGCCGAGGATGATCGGCACGTTGGCCAATCGTGCCCGCATCACGGCCACGTCGCGGGCGTGGTAGCGGGGCGTCGATTCCTGCTTGAAACTCGTCTCGTGTTCCTCGTCGATGATGATGACGCCGAGCTTCCGCGTCGGGGCGAAGACGGCCGAACGTGCCCCGACGACGACTTGAACCTGCCCCGTCGCGACACGACGCCAGTATTGGCCGCGCTCGCTGTCGGTGAGGTGCGAGTGCAGCACCGCGACCGTCCCACAGCGGCCGGAGAATCGCTCGATGGTCTGCGGAGTCAGGCTGATTTCCGGGACGAGGACGATGGCTTCCTTGCCCTGGCGCACGACCTCTTCGATGGCCCGCAGGTAGATCTCGGTCTTGCCGCTGCCAGTGACGCCGTGCAGCAGGAAGGGGTGATAGCCGCCGGTGTCGAGGAGCGGGCGGAGCATTTCCCACACGGCGACCTGATCGGCGTTCATCGTGATCGGCGGCAACGGCGTTTCCGTCAACGGCGGAGCGTCTTCCTTCAAGCCGTAGGGCACGGCCGAGCGTTCCATCCGCTCGACGAACTTCCGCGCCAGCCCCTTCGAGACGAGGCTGCTGATGGCCGCCGTGCCGCCGCCGAGCATGCGGGCGAGCGTGTGCAGGTCCATCGGCTTGCCTTCTCGCTTCAGCCGGTCGAGCGCCTGCTTCTGCTTCGGCGTGACGCTCGGCAACGGGTTCGGCAGTTCCTCGCGCGGTGTCGGGTGGACGAACGTGACGTTCTTCGTCCCGGCCTTCTCGCGGACGCCGGCCGGCACGACGGCGTGCAGCACCTGCCCCCACCCGCAGAGGTAGTAGTCGGCCATCCAGCGGGTCAGTTTCAGCAGGTGTTCGTCGAGGAGCGCGGTGTCGTCGAGGACGCGGGTGATGTTCTTGACCGCCCGCACCGGCGGCACGTCGGCCACGCGGATGACGTAGCCTTCCGTGGTCTTGTCGCCGCGGCCGAACGGGCACTCGACGCGCTTGCCGACGCCGACGGTTTCCCGCAGGGCGTCCGGCACGCCGTAAGTGTAGGCGTGGTCGAGCGGCCGGTCGAAGACGACGTCAACGAACAGCGTCACCGGGGCGACGCTGTCCGGGTGGTCGAGGAAGAGGTTCGTGGCCGTGGGCATGGTATGGGTTGCCATACCAGAAGGGTACCGCGGCGGTCAACCGCGGTGCAAACTCGGTTGCGGCCGGCGGTCGTTGGTTAGCCCACCCACTTCGCGTCGACGATGTCGAACTTCACCAACTCGGCCGGCGTGAACCACAGGCCGATTTCCGTCGTCGCGTTCTCGGGGCTGTCGCTGCCGTGGACGAGATTGTTCTGCACGCTGATCGCGTAGTCGCCGCGGATCGTGCCCGGGATCGACTTCGCCCCGTCGGTCAGGCCCATCAGGTTCCGGCAGACGGCCACCGCCTCGCGGCCTTCCAGCACCATCGCCACCGTCGGGCCGCTCGTCAGGAACGACAGCAGCGATTCGTAAAACGGCTTGCCCTTGTGGACGGCGTAGTGCTTCTCGGCCAACTCGCGCGGGGCTTGCACGAGCTTCAACCCGGCGAGGCGAAGCCCCTTGCGCTCGAAGCGAGTCAACAATTCACCGACGAGCCGGCGTTGCACGGCGTCCGGTTTCAACAAAATCAATGTTTGCTGCGACATGGTGTGAACCTCGGGGAGAGTCTTTCCTGTATGGTGCGACCCCGCTGGTAATTCGGCTACCCAAGCCGAGGCCGGAAGTGGTATTTTTCCGGCCAAGACTCACAGACGGCGGAGGCGAGCGGATGCGTCAGAAGGTTGGAACCCCAGGGCGGGCGGCCGTCGATTCGCTGGTGACCGGCGTCCGCACGGCGGTCGCGGTGGCGAAACGCTTGCCGTCGCGGTTCCCGGTCTGGATCGCTCTCGGCGCGGTCGCCCTCGCGGCCGGGTACGCGCCGACGCTCCGCGCGCCGTTCGACTTCATCGACGACGGCAACCTCGTCTACCCCGCGCCGCCCGGCACGACGCTCGGCGGGCACGTCGAACTCTGGTGGCAGAAGGTGCACGCCAACTACGAGCACCTCGGCCCGTTCCGGCCGACGCTGTGGGCGCACTGGGAAGTCTTCGCGAACGTCTGCGGCGGCGAAGCAAAACTCTGGCGGGCCGTCCGCTTCGTGTGGTGCGGCCTCGCGGCCGGGATGCTGCTCTGGCTGTTCCGCGAACTGAAGGTTCACCCCGTCGCGGCCCTCGTGGCCGGGGCGGTGGCGATGTGGAATCCGTACCGCAACGAAATCTGGACGAGCCTGACGCTCGGCGAAGGGGTGGCGATGCCCTACGCCCTGCTCGCCCTGGTCGCGGCCCGCAAGGGTGCGCACGCGGAACGCCCGCTGGCGTGGGACGTCGTGTCGATCCTCGGCGTGGTGACGGCGCTCGGGTGCAAGAACACGTTCGTCGCGCTGATTCCGGCGCAGGTGGCGCTGCGGATGTTCCCCGACGGCTTGACCCTCCGCGACGGCTGGCGGCGGAACGGCTGGCGGGCGCTCGCCCTGGCGTTGACGGTGGTCCTGCCCGCGGTCCACTTCGTCTACTTCAAACTGAACTGGCACCCGGGGCAGTACGTACCGCAAAAGCCTTCGGTCGAGCAGTTCGTCCGCGTTCTCAGCAGCTTGAAGGGGGCGATCGGCCTGGACTTCCTCGGCGCGGGGCTGGCGCTGGCGTTGACGTGCGTGGTGATTCAAAGAGCGGAACACCCATCCGTCGCAGCGGGAGGGCTTTTGGCGGCCCCCCTCTTGATCGCGGCGGGCGTTGTAGTCTACCTGCCGATGGACATGATGTCCGGCCGCTACGCCATGCCCGGCGTTTGGGGACTCGACGTCCTCATCGCGCTCCTGCTCACCCGGCTCATTCAGCTTCCACCCAGCCTTTGGCAGAAGCTCGCCTGGGTCGGCATCGGCATCGGCGTGCTGCTCGTTCTCGCGGCGAATCTGATCCGCCAGGAAAAAATTGCCGCCCGCTCGCGGTTGCTCTGGGACGTGGTGCACTATCTCGAACAGAACGCGGGGCCGAACGCGCAAGTGGCGTGGGTGTCCGGCGACAGCACGGCCGGCGAACTCAACGTCGAGGAGGGCATTCACGTCCGCTGGCACTTGCTCAACCGCGGTCGGCCGGACATTTCGATCGGCCTGTTCGACCGCGACGGGAAGCCGCTGGACCGCGTGGAACTGCCGCCCCTGGCCGGCGAACCGACCTTCCGCATCGCCGGCGGCCCAGGCGAGGGCCAGACGTTCCGCGAGCCGTACCAACTCGGGCGGAAGGTCTACGAGTGCAGCGTGGGACGGAAGTAACCCGGACCGTAATATAATCTCCGGGGCGCACCCCAGCGGCGTTGCCAATCACAACGCCGAGACGCCGCGGGTGCGAGGGAGGATTCGCCGCACATGGGCAAGCAACACAGTCCGGGCTTCTTGAAGATCGTCACCGACGCGAAGTCCCGCGTCACAGAATGCACCGTGGACGACGTCAAGCGGCGGCTCGACGCCGGCGAGAAACTCCTGATCGTGGACGTCCGCGAGGAGAGCGAGTACGCCGCCGGCCACGTGCCCGGCGCGCTGCACATCAGTAAGGGCGTCATGGAACGCGACGTCGAGACGAAAATCCCCGACCCCGCGGCCGAAGTGATCCTCTACTGCGGCGGCGGCTTCCGCTCTGCCCTGGCGGCCGACAACCTGCAAAAGATGGGCTACACCCATGTCATCAGCATGGACGGCGGCTGGCGGGATTGGACCGGGAGGGGGCTGCCGGTCAGCCGCGAGTGAAAATTTATCGCCTGTACCGATTTGGCAGTCGGCGATTCGCGCTCTACAGTTCGACCAAGGAATTCCTCGACAGTAGAACTCGGTCGGCGGTGGCGTGTGAAAAACTTTTGGGCTAACGGCAACAGCAACCCGACATCCGGCTCGCTCTTCAACAAGAAGTCGAGTATTTCGCCGGCCGCGACCCCGCCCGGCACGACGACCCCGCCGCCGAAGGCCGCGTCGTCGGCCCGCATGCCCGGCCTCTCGCTGAGCACGCCGGCCCCCCTCGACCCGACGTCGGTGAAGGTGCCCTTCGACCACGACTACGCCTGCGGCGTCTTCGTGGGGGCGTTCGCCATCCCGACCATGACCGTCACGCTGGACGTTGTCGAAGTCACCGACCCGACCACCAAACGGGTCGAGCGGACCGAGAACTGGCTGCGGACCAACGACATGCTCGCGATCCTGACCCGCGAGTACGGGAAGGCGCAGCAGAAACTCGCCGCCCTGCCGCCCGGGGCCGCCAAGGACCGCGACGACGCCACCCGCCGGCTGACCGAGGTCCGCGATCAGGTCGTCTGCGTGCTGCACAGCCGCCGCGCCTACCACCGGGTGAAGGAAGCCGGCATCCGCGTGCTGATCGAGATTTGAGTCCGCCCCTTCGTCCCACCCCCACTTCAATTTGACCACGGCCCGGACCCCCGGCTCACGCGGTTTTCGCGAACGCGATCAACTCCGGGTAGAAGGCGTGGAAGTCTTCGCACAGGCCGGCGTGGTTGGCGAGTAAGTCCGGCATCGCATCTTGAAGTGAGACGGCTCGCGTCGGCATCCGCTCCGCGATCCGCCGCGAGAGGCGGGCGAGCGTGTCGGCGATTCCTTCCGCGGTGCGGTAGCGGAACAGTCGGTCGTCCGCGACGAACCGTTCGAAGAACGGCCGGGCGGCGACTTCCACGTGCGGCACGCAGTCGTGCATCACGCCGTACATGCGGTCCGCGAAGTCTCTCAACGGCTCGTCCGAGTAGCGGTCCCATTCGCGGGCCAGGATGTGGTCGTAGTACACGTCGATGATGATGCCCGAGAACCAGCCCCAATTCTTGCTGATGCGCACGATGCTGCGTTGCACGAGTCCGTGCCGGTCGGTGAACGCATCGACGGCCCGGTGCTGGCGCACGCCGGCCTGGATCGTTTCGGGCAGCAACTTGACGACGGGGTTGCGAACGAAGTCGGCGAGGACGTTGCCGACACGGTGGTCCGGCGTGTCGTGCGAGAGGTGCAGGTGCGCGAGGAAGTTCATGAAGGGAATCTATCAAAGCCCACCCGTCGCGACGGGTGGGCTTTCGGCGGTGGATTACAGCACGCCCTTCGTGGACGGGATGCCACTCCCACGCGGGTCGGGTTCGACCGCTTGCCGCAGGGCGCGGGCCGTTGCCTTAAAGATCGTCTCAACGACGTGGTGCGTGTTGCGACCGTGGTGCATCACGACGTGCAAGGTGAGCAGCCCGGCCGACGACACCGCCCGCCAGAACTCCTCGGCCAACTGCGACGAGAAGGTGCCGAGAAGTTCCGTCGGCACGTCGGCTTTCCAGACCAGGAACGGCCGGCCGCTCAGGTCCACGGCGGCCGTCACAAGCGTTTCGTCCATCGGCACCGTCGCGTCGCCGTAGCGGCGGATGCCGGCCTTGTCACCGAGGGCTTGCACGAGGGCCTTGCCGAAGCAGATGCCGACGTCCTCGACCGTGTGGTGGGCGTCGATGTGCAGGTCGCCCTTGCAGGTCACGGTGAGGTCGAAGAGGCCGTGCTTCGCGATGTGCGTGAGCATGTGGTCGAAGAACCCGACGCCGGTGGCGACGGTCGATTTCCCCGTGCCGTCGAGGGTGAGCGTGAGGTCGATGGTCGTCTCCGCCGTCTCGCGGCGGATGGTGGCGGTGCGGGGCATGTCACGGTGTCTCAGTGGAAGGTGCGGACGGGGCCTTCGCCCCAACAAGGTCTTGCACTTGTTGTTCGAGTTCGCGAACGCGCGTCTGGAGCTTGAAGAAACGCCAGTTCACGATCTGTTGATACGGGCAGATGCAGAGCATGTAGAACAGAACGAACCTCATGCTGCCGGAACTGCCAGAGTCCCAGAAGCAGACGATCACGAGCGCGAATAGCAGTATCTCGGTTAAGGCGACAAAGCCTTGATCGGACGACCACCCTTGTCGAATCGCCATGGGAATTTCCCGACTAATCCGCGAGCCGGTCTTGAGTTCTTCGGCCCTGAAGGGGACGTTCTATCAGCCCAGGCCGTCAGGCCTGGGTCACGGCCATCATAACGAATCCGGCCCTGAAGGGGCCGTTCATTCGCAGGCTCGCGGGAATGAACGGCCCCTTCAGGGCCGAAATCCTGTGTCCCCGTACCCAGGCCTTCGGCCTGGGCTGACAGAACCGGCCTTTCAGGCCGGAAGACCGGGGCTACACGACCTTCCGCAGTTCCGCGAGCAGCTTGTCGATCTCGGCGTCGGTGCCGACGGAGATTCGGAGGCCGTCCCCGTAACCGGCGTAGTTCATGTACCGGACCAGGATGTTCTTCGCCTTCAGCGCCTCGTACATCGGCTTCACCGGCTTGTCGTTGCGGCGGCACCACAGGAAGTTCGCCTGACTGCCGGTGACGCGGAAGCCGAGCTTCGACAGTTCCGCCTGCATCCGGCCGCGGGTGGCGAGGATGCGGTCCCGCACGTCGGCGAAATAACCCTGGTCCTCGATCGCGGCCGTCGCGGCGGCGAGGCTCAGCACGTCGCAGTTGTAGGAGTCCTTCACCTTCAACAGTTCCCGCACCGTGTCCGGGTCGGCGACGGCGAAGCCGAAGCGGATGCCGGCCAGCGCGTAGGACTTGCTGAAGGTCCGCGTGACGATCACGTTCGGCAGTTCCTTCACCAGCGGCAGGCCGTTCCACTCGGCGAAGTCGGCATACGCCTCGTCCAGCACCAGCGGCCCGCCGACCTGTTCCGCGAGGCGTTCCAGCACGGGCAACCGCAGGCAACTGCCCGAGGGCGAGTTGGGGTTCGGCAGGAAAGTCAGGTTCGCAGCGGCGACCGGCCACGGGTTCGGCAGGCTCCAGTCGTCGGCGAACGGCACCGTCTGGAACTTCGCCCCCTGAATCTCGGCTAGTGACTTGTACAGGATGTAACTCGGCGTCGGCGACGCGATCAGGCCGCCTTCCGGCACGAACGCGCGCGTGAGGATCGTGAGGATGTCGTCGGAGCCGTTGCCGATGAGGATGGAATCGGGATCGACGCCGAGGACTTTGCCGGCGGCCTTGCGGAAGGTGTCGCCGAACGGCTGCGGGTACTTGCGGAGCTTGTCGCCGGTGAGGGCAGCGCGGATGGCCTCGAAGACCCTCGGCGACGGCGGGTACGGGTTCTCGTTGGTGTTGAGCTTGACGATGTCCGGGCTGTTGAGTTGCTCGCCGGGCACGTAGCCCGCCATGCCGCGGATGTTGGGACGGATGGCGTTCATGAGAGAGAAGGATACCGGGGGAACGAAAACGCCTCCGGACAGGCCGGAGGTCTTCATTCAACATTACCTGTTCGCGGAGAAAGGGGGAGGGCGGAATTGGCGAGCGGCCCGGCGTAAGCGGGCCGTGTCTCGGCACATCAGACACGGCCCGCTCGCGGTGACGTTACTTCGACAGCTTCTCGGCTTCTTCGCCGAGGAACGCCATCTGGGCGTTCTTGTTCGCGACCTTGCCATCCTTGCCGACGAGCATCAGGTGCGTGCCGATGATGCCGTACTGGGCGGCGAGGCTGCCATCGGCGGCGAACAGGTGCGCCCCCGGCAGGCCGGCGTCCGTCGCGGCCTTCGTCGCGACTTGGGCGCTCGTGTCCAGGCAGACGGTCACAATGTTCACGTTGCCGCCGAGCTTCTTCGCCAACTCGGCCAGTTCCGCCGCGTCCTTTTTCAAGTCCTGCTGGAAGCTACCCCAGAAGTAGACGATCGAAACCTTGCCGCCGAGATTCGCCACGTTCACGGGTTGGCCGCCGAGCGTCGTGCCGGCGAGTGCGATCGGCTTGCCCTCGCACTCCAGGCGACGGATCGAGCCGGCCGCTTGTGCGGCGAGTTGGTGCGTCGGGAAGTTCTTGGCAATGGCCGCGTACTGGGCCTTCGCCTCCTCCTCGCCCTTCTTGCCGCGGGACTCTTCCGCCAGGGCCAACCGGTAATGAGCTTCCGGCGTCTCCTCGTTCGTCGGGTAGGTCTTGATGAAGCTGGCGAGCGAGTCCCGCCACCACGTCTGAACGTCCTCGATTTCCTTTGGCCTGCCGTTGGTGGCGGTCAGCTTCGCGGAGTACTCCAGCCCCAGCACGCGGAACGCGGCGAAGCCGGCGATGGGCGACCCCTTGGCGACCTTCTCGATCTGGTCCCGCCACGCGACGAGTTGCTTGCCGCCCTCGGCCTCACCGGCTTCGGACGCCGCGACGTAGGCGTCGAGCAGTTGTTTCAGGAAGATTTCCTGCGACGGGTTGCCCTGGAGTTTCGTGGCGACTTCGTTCAGGACGGCCGCCCGCTCCATCTGGAACTTGCCGTAGCCAGGCGTGCCGTAGGCGACGGTAGGAATGCCATCGATCTTCTTGATGAGTTCCTGCGCGGCCGGCGGAATGTCCACGCCGCCGGTACCGGGTGTCCCCGGGTCGGACGCGGGCGAAATGGGGGAGGGGCCGTCAACGAGTTTCCACGCGCGGCCGACCTGGATCAGTTCGCCGAGGCTGAACGTAACGGCCTGCGTGTCCACGCCCTTGTCGACGAGCACGCCGGCGTTGCGGTGCCGGACCAAGTCAGTGCGGCCCTGGAACTCGTCGGCCGGGATCGTCTCCGGGGCCCACAGTTCGACGTGAATCCACTTCGCCTTGTCGGTCAACTTCAGGGCGTCGGCCGTCGCCTGCAACCGCTCGACGGCCTTCGCCGTGCGTGCGGTGATCGCCTGAATCTGCGGGGCCGGCAGGCCGATGGCTTGCAGGTCCTTCGGCGTGACGAGGAGCGCTTGCAACTTCGCAGCGTCCTTCTTCAGAACCGCCTCGAAGATTTCGCGGCTGACTTCCTCCGGCGAGATCGCCTCCCACACGTCCACGGTGCCGTTGCCGTCCGTGTCGACACCGACGCGGCTGCCGTTCGTGCCAAGCCAGCGGAACTGCTTGCCACCGGGGACTTCGGTCTCGCGGTAGACTTCCTGGCCGTTCTGGTAGAAGGAGAGGATGTTGTAATTTTGTGCGCCGACGGCGAGGAACCGGCGGACGGTGCGGTTGTTGGCGTCGGTGAGGACGTAGCCGACGGGTTGCTTCTCGTTCGGGTACGGCGTGACGCGACAGCGGGCGACATCAGCCGGCGTGAGCGCCGCGGCCGCACCGGCTTGCTTCGGCGCGATGGCGGCCATCTCTTCGGCCTTCGGCATCGGCGGCACCGCGAACGCGCTTCCCACGCCGAGGCCGCCGAGGAGGGTCAGGGTAGCGAGGACGCGGGTGGTGATTCGTTTGGTCGTCATCCGAGGTTCTCCTGCACGAACTGCGGACCGTGTCCGCCCGACACAGCCTCGGGAATCGTCATCGACCGGATAACCGGCACAGGTTGAGGGAAAAGAGCCGGAAGGGGAACTCTCACGGCCCGTGCGGGATTGGCGAAGATCGGGAAGGGCTTCAGAAGTAGACGCACACGGGGCCGGAGAAGTCGTGCCGACGGACGGCGGCCGCGATCTGCTCGGCGATCTTGGCCCCGCCGGTGGCCGAGGGTTCGATGGGCGACAGACTGGAGTAGTCGTTGACGCTGGTGCAAACGAGCCGCAAGTCGATGACGGGCAGTTTGGCAGCGAAGGCCGTTCGCGTGATGATTTCGTTGAAGCCGCGGAGGGCGGTTCGGTCGGCGAGTTCGAGGTGCGGGATCGAATCGTAGACCGTGCAGACGGCGGTGGGTTTGCCGATGGCCACCACCTGGCGCAGCATCGCCCGGTAGCTTTTCTCGAACTCGTCGAGGGCTTCGCCGATCACGAGCATGGCTTCGCCGACGGTCACGGCCGGCTCTCGCAGAATGTGGACGGCCGAGAGGGCGTCGTTGCCGCCGACACTCAAGACCAGGTGCGTGGCACCCGCCGGCAGGTTCGGAAGTTGGGCGGGAACGTCATCGGTGATCGCGCCATCGACGGCGCACAGCGTCGCCCGCCAGTCTTTCGGCAGACTCATCCGAACCTGCTCGATCACGCACGGCTTGTCCGGGACGTACCTCGCGTTATCGAAGATGGAATCACCGAGGAGGACAACGTGTGACATGGGAGACCCCGCTGAAGGATGTGATCGAACCGATTGGATGCGGAGTGTAACCGATCTCGCTCCCCGAGGTGATAAAACGACGAAAGCCCACCCGTCGCGACGGGTGGGCTTTGTGAGGTTGCAGTTTCGGGTTACTTGCCTTCGGTGTACTCGACCAGTTCGATCGTCGCCTCGTAGTTGTTGATAACGTAGCTCAGTTTCACCATGCCCTTGCCGGCGCTGTACCACGTCTTCACGCTCGTCTTCTGGCCGGCCACGTCCAATTCCGGGGCGTCCACGACGACCGCCTCGAACTCCTTGCCGTCCTTCGTCTTGACCTTCTCCTTCTCGTCCTTGATCGTGTACTTGCCCTTCAGCGGTTGCTCCTGCACCTTCGAGTCCACCGTCCAGCTGCCGTCCTTCTTGGCGGGCAGAGCCAGGATCTTCACCGGCGGGGTGATCGGGCTGTCGTTGATCTTCGTCCGGTAGACGCCGTCGGCCTGCACCTTCACGGTTTCCTTCGCGACGGCCCGGTTCGCCACCATCGTGGACAGGGTCGCCTCGCCGTCCTTGACGGCGTCAACCTTGATTTGCACGTCCTGGCCGTCGCCGAGCTTGTACTTCCACACACTGCCCGCCTTCAGCGGGTACAGGTCGGTGGTCGCGGCCGGGGCTGCCGGCGGGGCCGCGGGAGCGGCCGGCGTGCCGGCCGGCGGTGCCGCCGGCGGTGCGGGTGGCGGGGCCTGAGCCGCCACGGCGGTCGCCAGACCGATGATGGCGAAGCTTCCGAGAATCAGTCGGCTAATCCGTCGCATGAAGCGTCTCCGCGGAAAGAACGAGTGAGAGTGTCTGGACAGTATACGAATCGTTGAGGGCGGGTGAAGCGGACTTCGTCATTGTAACTCCCTCCGGCCGGCCTAAGATGCCCGCAAGCCCCACCTCTTGCGGAGACCAGCCATGCGACCCCGGTTGCTGCTCGCGGCCTTGCTTGTGTTCGCCCTACCCGTGTTCGGCCGTGCCGCCCCGGCCCCGGCCGGCGGGAAAAGTAACGGCCCGCCCATCGTCTTCCAAGTGGCCCCCGTTGACAAGTTCCTGGCCGACGTCCGCGGCATCGTCCGCACCGTCGGCGGCGACGGCATCGTGCAGATGATGGACGGCGCGATCACGAACAAGTTCGGCGAAAAGGGTTGGGCTGGCATCGACACGAAGAAGCCGGTAACCGGGTACATCTTCTTGCCGAACAAGGCGCTGAAGGGCGTCGAAGACTTCAAAGAAATCTACGGTGTCGTCGCCATCCCCGTCACGAGCGAGGACGAATTCAAGGGCTTTTTCCGACGGCTCTCGCCCCCGGACGACCCGGTAACCTTCAAGCCGGTCGAGGGTAAGAAGGGCCTGTACGCGCTGGAAAACAAGACCGAAGACACGATCCAGATGCGGGTTCGCTTCCACGAAGGGTACGCCTACGTCGGCGTCAACGCGAAGGACGACCAACTCGACGCGACCGCCCTCGTCTCCGCGGCCGATCTCGTGAAAGCCAACGACCCCGGCCTTGTGTTGATCCGCTTCATCACCGACCGCTACCCGGAAGAACTCGTCAAACAACAGTCGCAGCAAATCGACGAGATGGTCGCCAAACTGAAGGAGCAGGCCGGCGGCGGAGTTGGTTGGATCGGCGGCATTCTGGAGAGTTACGCCGCGATGACGAAGCGGATGAGTACCGTCATGAAGGAAACCGAGGAGTCCGGTTTCCGCCTCGCCTACGACGAGAAGGCCGCCGAAGTCGCGATCGAAACCTACGCGGTGCCGAAGAAGGGATCGGCTTACGCACTGGAACTCGCCGACATGAAGTCCGGCACGAACCGCTTCGCCGCCCTGGTGACGGACAAAACGCCGGCCGCCGTTCTCCTGCAACTGCCGACTTCGTCCCCGGAATTCCGGGACATGCTCTCCAAGGCCATCGACGCCGGGCAGAAGGCGAAGGACAACGCCCCGCCGCCGGCTCAACCGATTCTTGAGGAACTGCTCAAGGGTCTGGGCCGCACCGTGAAGGCCGATTCCCTCGACTTCGCCGTGGCCGTGAACCCCGGCAAGGACGGCCACTACACCGGCGTGGCCGCGATCAGCTTCGACGACGCGACCGGCCTGGAGAAGGTTCTGAAGGAGGCGTACAAGGACGCCCCGCAAGACGTGAAGGACACGGTCAAACTCGACGTGGACAAGATCGAGGGCGTGAACGTCCACCGCATCTCGCCGCCGGACTCCGACGAGAAGGCCAAGAAGCTCTTCGGCTCGACCGACATCTTCGTGGCCTTCGGTCCGAAGGGCGTCTACGCGGCCATTGGCATCGACGCGAACGCGGCGATCAAGGCCGCCCTCACCGCCAAGCCCGCCCCGGCGAAGGTGGTGGACGTGGTCGTGAACCCCAAACTCCTCGGCGACATGGCCGGGACCGTGGACGAGAACGCCGGCAAGATGGTCGCCCAAGTTCTGGGCGGCACCGACAAGCGCCTCTCGGCCTTCTCCATCAGCTACGAGGGCGGGGCGTCGATGAAGATGCGCACCGCATTGAACCTGAACGTGATCCCGAAGGCCATGATGATGACGTTCGCGATGCGGGGAGCCGCCGCGCCGGCCCGTTGAGGAAGGGGCAGAATTCGCGTCGCCCGCCCAGACCAACATCAGGGCGGGCGAAATTGTTTCTGCACAATCGGCGCAAACCGAATAATCGTCCAGTGATACAGATTACCCTGTCGTTCGAATCGAACCCTCGCGGTTGCGAGTGGGAAGTCTCATTCCTATAACGATAGTAGTCCCTTCTCCGCCGTCCGGTGTTATTCGGCGGCCGATTGCCACGACGGAAGTCATGCCCCCGATTACGGTTGAGACCGAATCGGCGGCCGAGGTAGCAGAATGGGTTCCTTGAAAATCCGGCGCATCGACCTGACGGCGAACAACGCTTCTACGCAACTTGCCAAACTCCGAGACCAGTTCCGACCCGAATCCGAGGTCGTCTCGGCCCAGGCCAAGAAACTCACGCAAGCCGTTTTCGGACAACATCTTACACCAGTTCAAGCCGTCGAGCGAATCTGCAACGACGTGCGGAGCAAGGGGTTACCGGCGGTCTTTCAATACACGGAATCCTTCGACAAAGTCAAACTCAAGCCCGACGCCTTCCGCGTGAAGAAGGAAGAGATGGCCGCCGCCCATGCCGCGGCCGCTCCGGAGTTCCTCGAAGTCGTCCGCCGCATCCGGTACAACATCGACTCCTTCCAGCACGGCCTCCTGCACCAGGACGCCGAGCTGCGAGTCTCGGGGCAGCACGAAGTCACGCTCCGCTACCGGCCGCTGAACCGCGTCGGCGTCTACTGCCCCGGCGGCGCGGCCGCTTACCCCTCGACCCTGCTCATGACCGTCTGCCCGGCGAAGGCGGCGGGCGTGAACCAGATCATCGTCTGCCTGCCGCCGAAAGACACGGGCGCTTACAACAAGGACATGCTCGCCGTCTGCTACGAGTTAGAGGTGGACGAAGTCTACCGCGTCGGCGGCGCGCAAGCGGTCGCGGCGATGGCCTACGGCGTGGACGGCATGAAGCCGGTCGAGATGATCGTCGGCCCCGGCAGTCAGTTCGTCGCCCTCGCCAAGAAGCACGTCTTCGGCCAAGTGGCCATCGACTGTATCGCCGGCCCGAGCGAGATCGTGGTGGCCGCCGACGACTCGGCCCACCCGCACTACGTCGCCCTCGACCTGCTCGCCCAGGCGGAGCACTCCCCCGGCGTGCCGATCCTGGTGACGTGGTACGAGCCACTGTTGGACGAAGTCGAAGCGGCACTCGTCAAGCGAATGGCGAAGCTGTCGCGGGCCGATTTGGCGAAGGACTCGCTCGAACGGTACGGCGCGTTCGTGCTTGCCCCGGACAAGCAGGGGGCGATCGACTGCGTCAACACGCTGGCCCCGGAACACCTGCACATCCAGACCCGCGACCCGGACGGATTCGCCGAGTCGGTGCAAAGTGCGGGCGCAATCTTCCTGGGGCCGTTCACCCCGGTGGCCCTCGGCGACTACGCGGCCGGCCCGAGCCACGTCCTGCCGACGGGCGGCACGGCCCGGTTCAGCAGCGGCCTGACGGCCAACGACTTCCGCAAGCGGACGAGCATCCTGCGGTTCACCCGCAACGGCTTGAAGGACATCGCCGAGGACGTGATTTACATCGCGAAGAAAGAGGGCCTGACTGCCCACGCCGCGAGCGTCGAACAGCGGGCCAACGACAACGGGCCCGCCGCTCGCCCGAAGCCGAAGCCGGACAAGGTGCTGGCGGCCGCCGGGGCGGGTCCGGCGAAGAAGTAATCCGCGCCGGGCTTTCCGGCCCCGGACGGGGCCGAGGGATGTAGCCACGGGTGGAGCGCAGCGCAACCCGTGGCGAACTCGGTGAGGTCTTCTGCCCCGGATGGGGCAGAGGGAACAGGCTCTTTCCTTCGCCCCATCCGGGGCTGACGCCTTCATACTCCCTTCCACGGGTTCCACTTCGTTCCACCCGTGGCTACAATCCTCGACCCCGCCCGGGGCCGAAATCCAGAACCGAGAACCCGGCCATTCTGTGAATGTCCCTGCCACCTTGTGGGATAGGCCCATGAACTCCGTCTGCGTCTTCTGCGGGTCCGCGAGCGGCACGAACCCGCTCTACGCCGAAACCGCCCGCGCCACCGGGGCGGAACTCGCCCGCCGGTCGCTCACGCTCGTTTACGGCGGCGGCCGCGTCGGGCTGATGGGCGAAGTCGCCACCGCGACCGTTGCGGCCGGCGGGCAGGTCGTCGGCATCATCCCCGGCATGTTGGCGGCGAAGGAAATCGCCTTCGCCGACGGCGCGGAACTGATCGTCGTGGACACGATGCACGTCCGCAAGGCGATGATGGCCGACCGCGCCGACGCCTTCCTCGCCCTGCCGGGCGGCTTTGGGACGTGCGACGAACTCTTCGAAATCCTCACCTGGGCGCAGATCGGCATTCACCAGAAGCCGATCGGCCTGCTGAACGTCGCCGGCTTCTACACGCCGCTGTTGGCCTGGCTGGACCACGTCGTGATCGAAGGCTTGCTGAAGCCGAAGCACCGCGAGTTGTTGATCGTGCGGGAAACCGTGGGCGAATTGCTCGACGCGCTGGCGGAGTGGAAGCCGGTTCAGCCCGTCGAGAAGTGGGCGACGCTCGCGGAACGGTAATGGATGAAGGGGTGAGCGGGTGACATGGTGAAGGGGTGAGAAAACCGCGTCTTTTCACCCCTTCACCATGCCACCCGCTCACCCCTTCATCTTCCGGTCATTTCATGTCGCAGTAGTCGATGAGTTGGGCCACTTCCGTTCGTAAGTCGCGGCGGTGGACGATGCGGTCCACGAAGCCGTGTTTCATCAGGAACTCGCTCGTCTGGAAGCCGTCCGGCAGTTCGAGGCGGATCGTGTTCTTGATCGTCCGCGCGCCGGCGAAGCCGATCATCGCCTTCGGCTCGGCGAGGGTGATGTCCCCCTGGAAGGCCCAACTCGCGGCCACGCCGCCCATCGTCGGGTTCGTCAGCACGCAGATGTAGAGGCCGCCGGCCGAGTCGTACTTCGCGAGGGCCGCCGAAATCTTGGCCATCTGCATCAGCGACAGGATGCCCTCTTGCATCCGCGCGCCGCCGCCGGACCCGGAGACGAAAATCAGCGGGACGCGCAACTCGGTCGCCCGCTCCGCTGCCCGTGCCAACTTTTCGCCGACGACGCTGCCCATGCTGCCGGCCATGAACGCGAAGTCGGTGATGCCGATGACGACCCCCCGCCCGCGGATGAACCCGCGACCGGTAACGGCGGCGTCCTTCAGGCCGGTCTTCTTCTGCTGGTCCACGATCCGCTTGCTGTACGGCTGACTGTCCACGAAGCCGAGCGTGTCCACCGGTTGCAGGTTCGCGTCCCACTCCTCGAAGGTGTTCTCGTCGAGTAGTTGCGCGATGCGGTCGCCAGCGGACGTGTAGAAGTGGTGCTGGCACTGCTCGCAGACGTTCAGGTTCCGCTCCACGTCCTTCTTAAAGAGCGTGGCCTTGCACGTGGGGCACTTGATCCACAGCCCTTCGGGGACGCCGCGTTTGATTTCGGAAGAGGACATCGCTACTCCAAGCCCACCCGCCGCGACGGGTGGGCTCTCGATCACCTTACTTGTCATCGATCTGGGCCAGGGATTGGAACTTCTTCCCTTCGACGTAGGCGAGGAACGCGCCGCCGCCGGTGCTCACGTGCGTCATCTTGGCGTCGTAGCCGAATTGCTCGACGGCTTCCGCCGTCTCGCCGCCGCCGACGACCGTGACCGCACTGCTGCCGGCCATCGCCTCGGCGATGCCCTTCGTACCCTTGCTGAACGCGGCCTTCTCGAACCAGCCGACCGGGCCGTTCCAGATCACCGTGCCGGCCTGCTGGATCTTCTCGGAGTACGCCGCCAGCGTCTTCGGGCCGATGTCCACGCCCTCGAAACCGGCCGCGATATTGCCCTCGAAAACCTGCGTGCTGTTCAGGTCGTCGGACTTGGCCGCGAGCGCATCGACCGGCAGCGTGATCTTCGTGCCGACGAACTGCAACAGTGGTTGGGCGGCGGTGAGTTCCTCGGCCGCAACTTGCGTACTGCCGACATCCACGCCCTTCGCCTTGAGGAAGGTGTAAGCCATCTTGCCGCCGATCAACAGGTGATCGACCTTTTGCAGAAGCGCGTTGATGAACGCGATCTTGTCCGACACCTTCGCCCCGCCCATCACGGCCAGCACCGGCTGCTTCGGGGCGCTCATCAGCCCCTCGATGATTTCCAGTTCCTTTGCCACGAGCAAGCCGACGGCCCGCGGCTTCCGCACCGACTTCAGCGCGGCCGGCACGGCGACCATGCTCGCGTCCTTGTCGTTGTGACAGGTGCCGAAGGCGTCGTTCACGTAGGCGTCGCCGAGGGTGGCGATGGCGGCTGCGAACTCCGGGTCGTTCTTCTGCTCACGCGGGTCGAAGCGGACGTTCTCCAGCATCACCACGTCGCCGGGCTGCATCGCCGCCACGGTGGCCGTCACTTCCGGGCCGACGACCGTGCTGCCGGCCTTCTTCACCGGCTTGTCGAGCAAGTCCGCCAGCCGTTCGACGACCTTGTCCATCGTCAGCAGCTTGTCCTTCGTCGCGTCGCCGCTCGGCCGGCCGAGGTGGCTCATCGCGATGATCGACGCG
Source organism: Limnoglobus roseus (assembly GCF_008254045.1). GTDB lineage: Bacteria > Planctomycetota > Planctomycetia > Gemmatales > Gemmataceae > Limnoglobus > Limnoglobus roseus. The sequence goes on from NZ_CP042425.1 coordinate 1,322,351, forward strand.
CCCGCCTTCAGCAGTGCCTTCAGCGTCGGAATCGCCCCGCGGATGCGGCGGTCATTCTTGATCTCGCCGCTGACCTTGTCGAGCGGCACGTTGAAGTCCACGCGGATGAGGACCTTCTTGCCCGTCAGGTCGCCGAGGTCGGCAATCGTTTTCTTGGCCATGATGTGAGTGCTTCGCTGGGGTAAAGTTGGGTGGAAGGCAGACGATTTCTTGGAACCCAGAGCGGAAGCGACGGGGTGTAGAGACGGCCCTCCACCCCGTCGCTTCCGCTCTGGGTTCCAAAAGCGGTTAGCCCTTCGCGACCATGTACTTCAGCAGGTCGACGCAGCGGTTGCTGTAGCCCCACTCGTTGTCGTACCAGCTCACGAGCTTGAAGAACTTGTCGTTCAGCTCCATGCCGCTGCCGATGTCGAAGATGCTGCTGTGGTTATCGTGGATGAAGTCGCTGCTCACCACGTCTTCGTCGGTGACGGCGAGGATGCCCTTGAGGTACGTCTCGCTGGCCTTCTTCATGGCCTGGCAGATTTCCTTGTAGTTGGTCGACTTCGTCGTCTTCACGACGAGGTCCACGACGCTGACCGTCGGGGTCGGCACGCGGAACGACATGCCGGTGAGCTTGCCCTTCACTTCGGGGATCGCCAGGCCGACGGCCTTCGCGGCGCCGGTGCCGCTGGGGATGATGTTGATGGCCGCCGCCCGGCCGCCCTTCCAGTCCTTCTTGCCGCCGGGGCCGTCCACGGTCTTTTGCGTGGCGGTGTAGCTGTGGACCGTCGTCATCAGGCCTTCTTCAACGCCGAAGCCTTCCTTCAGCAGCACGTGGACAACTGGCGCGAGGCAGTTCGTCGTGCAGCTCGCGTTGCTGATGATGTTGTGGGCCTTCGGGTCGTACTTCTCGTTGTTCACGCCCATTACGACGGTGATGTCTTCGTCCTTCGCCGGGGCCGAGATGATGACCTTCTTCGCGCCGGCGGTGATGTGGCCCTTCGCCTTCACGGCTTCCGTCCAGAGGCCGGTCGATTCGATCACGTAATCGACGCCGAGTTCTTTCCACGGCAGTTGTTCGGGGGTCGCGCGGAGGCCGAGCGATTTGATTTCGTGGCCGTCCACGACGAGGATGTCATCGTCGGCGAGGTCGGGCTTTGACCGCTTCGTGGTGACGGTCTTGTTGAACCGGCCCTGCGTGGAGTCGTACTTGAGGAGGTACGCGAGGTTGTCAGCCGGGACCACGTCGTTCACGGCGACGACGTCGAGTTCTTTGCCGAGGAGGCCTTGTTCCACGAGCGCGCGGAACACGAGGCGACCGATCCGCCCAAACCCGTTGATGCCGACTTTGACAGCCATCGCACTAATTCTCCCGGAGAGGCGAGTAAGGAAACAACGACTCCCCCATGTTACGGGGGCGTTGCATCCGGGATAAATTATGGATCGGGCCGCCGAATGTCACGCGGCGGCGGGGAAGTGTCAGAATCGGCACGAACTCAACCCGTCGGTTTCGCCTACGGCTCCGGGTACAAGATCGGCCGCTGCTGGTTGAGGTTCTCGGGCCGTTCGCCCAGCACGATCACCACAGAAATCTTCTTCTCGCCGCGCTTCACGACCACGGGCACGCGCGAGCCGGGGCGGAGGCTGCCGATCACCTCGCGGATGTCGTCGAACGTCTTCGGCTGGGTCGTGCCGATCTCGTAGAACTGGTCGCCGGCTTGCAAACCGGCCTTCTGGGCCGGGCCGTTCGGTTCGACGCGGTCGATACGAAGTTCGTCGTCGGTGTTCTTCCAGACGCCGAGGTAGCCGTTGCCGAACGGGTCGGGCGGGGGGCCCTTCGGCACCGGGGCCGACCACGCGGTCGCCGCGGTCAGCAGCACGATCGTCACTGATCGGATCACGTCGATTCCTCCGCCGGAGAGCCACCGCCCATTATCCACAGTTCGCCCAACAAAGGAAGCCCACCGAGTCGGCCGGAAAACAATGGCGTCCCTCCCGCCGGCGCGGTAACACTGAGACGATCCCCGCCGCACTTCGGAGTTCCCATGCGTTTGCTCTCCTCCCTCGCCCTGACTCTTGCCCTCGCGACTGCCCTCCCCGCCGCTGACAAACCGGCCGTCGTCAAGGAAGAGGGCCAACCCGTCGCGGCCAACGCCGAGCGCGTCGCGAAGGCACTCGCCTTCCTCGGCACGCCGCTGCCGCCGGACTTGGTGAAGTCGCTTCAAGCCGCCGTCGAGAAGCAGGACGCGGCCGAGATTCAGAACCTCCTCGACGACCGCGTGCTGTTCGTGGTCAGCATCAGCCCGGAGGCGCGCGTCAAGGTCGCCCGCGGGCCGGCGGAGGCGATCCTTCAACAGTCCGGGTGGACGCCCGTTCTCGTGAAGATCGTGAACGAGGCGACGATCAAGAAGCGGTTGGGCATCGGCAGCACGCAGGGCGGGCCGGTCTACTCGGGGCAGGGCCGCGTCGCGAAAGACCCGAAGGCCGACCCGAACACCGTGAAGCGGTTCGCACAACTGGAGATGTTCCAATCGCCGCCGATGACGGCCGAGTTGAGCGGGCTGAAGGTCGAATACGCCGTCGCGCTGGTCTATTCGAGCGAAGCCGGGAAGCGCGAGATCACCGTGAGTTTCGACGCGGGGCAGGGGTCGCAAGACCTGGGTTTCCGGGCGGAAGTGCCGGTCGTGTTCGACATCAAGCCGGCCATCCCGGTGAAGCTGAAGGTGCTGGACTTCGACGGCACGCCGACGGTCGGCCGGTTCACGTTCAAGGACGCGGCCGGGCACGTCTACCCGCCGCAGGCGAAGCGCCTCGGGGCCGACCTGTTCTTCCAGCAACAGATTTACCGGGCCGACGGCGGCACGGTGCTCCTGCCGCCCGGCGAGTTCACGGTCGAGTACGGCCGCGGACCGGAGTACCAGACCATCACGAAGATGATCCGCGTAGGACTGACCGTGAAGACGGAGATTGCACCGGGCGTATTCACGAACCCGCCGCCCGGCACGCCCGCGACGGAACCGCCGATGTTCGAGTTCAAACTGCAACGCTGGATCAACCCGGTCGACCACGGGTTCTACAGCGGCGACCACCACATCCACGCGGCCGGCTGCGCCCACTACACGAACCCGACCGAGGGTATCATGCCGGAGGACATGTTCTTGCACGTCAAGGGCGAGGGGCTGAACGTCGGGTGCTGCCTGACGTGGGGGCCGTGCTACGACTTCCAGCGGAAGTTCTTCGACGCGAAGCCGTGGGAGCGGAGCGAACCGTTCACCGTGCTGAAGTACGACGTGGAAGTCAGCGGGTTCGGCTCGCAGGCGCTCGGCCACGTCAACCTGTTGAACCTGAAGGACCAGACGTACCCCGGCTCGGAGGGGACGAAAGTGAAGGGATGGCCGACGTGGACGACGCCACTGATGAAGTGGGCGAAGGCCCAGGGCGGCGTCACCGGCTATGCCCACTCGGCGAACGGCCTGACCGTGAACGCGAAGGCCAGCACCGAGCGGCTGTTCGAACGACTCGCCACGAACCGGGCCGGCGCGCCCTTCACGAAGGACGAGGCCGACGCCGGGCTGTGGCCGCTGCCGGAGGATTTCGACACGCTCGACGCGGACAAGAACGGTCGGGTCACGCCGGAGGAACTTCGCGCGGGCACAGACCGCCAACTCGGGAAGCTGCCGAACCTGCTCATCCCGCAGATGGACGGCATCGGCGCGCAGGAGATTTGCGTCACGTCAGCCCTCGGCGTGTGTGACTTCATCAGCGCGATGGACACCGACCGCGTGGCCGAGTGGAACTGCTGGTACCACGTCCTCAACTGCGGCTTCCCCCTGAAGGTGTCCGGCGAGACGGACTTCCCGTGCATCACCGGCAGCCGCGTCGGGCAGGGCCGCGTGTACGTGCAACTCGGCAAGGTGGCCGCCGTGGACTACGCCGCGTTCTGCAACGCCATCGCGGCCGGCAAGTCCTACGTCTCCGACGGCTACGCGCACGCCTTCGGCTTCCAGGTCGGCAACGGCAAGCTCGGCGACACCATCACGGCGAAGGCCGGGACGAAGCTGCCGGTAACGGCGAAGGTGACGTTCGACCCGCAGATGTTCCTTGGCACGTCCGTCGGGGGCAAGCAAGCCCCGTCTGACAAGCGGCTCGTCGAACTCGTCGTCAACGGGAAGGCGGTGGCGAAGAAGGAAGTGCCGGCCGATCAGAAGTTGCACGACGTGGCCTTCGACGTGACGATCGACCGGAGTTCGTGGGTGGCGATCCGCAGCTTCCCGCAATTGCACACCAACCCCGTGTTCGTGCGGGTGGACGACAAGCCGATCCGGGCGTCCCGCGACAGTGCGAAGTGGTGCGTCGGCGTGATCGAGCAGTTGTGGAAGGTCCGCAAGAACGACATCAAGCCGGCCGAGCGGGCCGAGGCGGAGAAGACGTTCCGGGAGGCGATCGAGATTTACAAGAAGATCGGGGCCGAGGTGAAGGATTAAACAGCGTCGCGGTGTGATCGGGGCGGGAGTCGGGTCACGGCGACCGGACTCCCGCCCCGATCACACCGCGACGCCGCTGTTCGTCAAAAGTCGGCGGACGGCGGCCAACATGCTCGGCAGGGCGAAGGGCTTCGAGAGGTATTCCGTGATTCGCGGGTGCGAGCCGTTGTCCATCACGACATCGCCCACGTACCCGGAGATGAACACAATCGGCAGCAGTGGCTTTTCCGCCCTCAGCTTCCGGGCGAGGTCCGGCCCCGTCAGGCCGGGCATGCGGACATCGGTAATGAGAAGGTCCACGCCTTCCAGTTCGTTCGAGATCAGTTCGGCCGCACGGAAGCCGTTCTCCGCTTCCACCACCCGGTAGCCGTTCGTTTCGAGCAGCGACCGCACGAGCGTGCGAATCATCTCCTCGTCGTCCACCACCAACACGAGTGGTCTCAGGTCGACATAGTCCTGGTGAGTATCAATCACGGTAATTCCTGGCGTCGAAGACTGGCGGTCACGGAACTAACCACCACATGTTCGAAGCGGAAGGAGCGAAAAAGATACCGTGTCATACATCAAATTCATGAACATATACAAGGCGGTCAGCCGTCAAAGTCGGACTTTTTTCTCTGCCGGGATCGACAATTTCGCCCCCGGCGAGAAGAATCGGTGTAACGGTAAAATTTGCTTTTCCGATCGTTAACGGTCAGTAACCAAGACGACCGTCGAGAATGCCGGGACGGAGATGTACGACCCCGCTCGCACCACCGGTCCCTCTCCTTCCGCGATGAAGTCTTTCGGCGAGTCGGCGGCCGTGTCGATGGCACACCGCCACTTCCGGTTCGACGGCGAGGGGGGGATCTGAAAGCGGATCGCCTCGTGATAGGAGTTCACGGCGACGTAGAAATCGACGTCCGGGTCGTAGTCGGCCTCCCCTTCGCGGCCGGTGAACCGGCCGTCGATGGTGTAAGCCAACGTCCGCGAGTAGTGGCCGAAGTCCGGCTCGAACGGCTTGACGCCGTGCCACTCGATGTCGAACAGCGGTTTGTCGTCGTTCGGCAGGGCCGGCACGCGGGGCTTTCGACTGGTGGCGGACGCCTTGACCCGCCCGCTGTCGTCCAGCTTTCCGGCTTCGCTCGGCCGCACGGGGCCGCTGGCCGGGAACGGGCCGACAGGGGCCGAGCCCCATTCTTGCGGATCGACTTCGCCGCGGAAGAACCGCCGCCGCCGTAGGGCCGGGTGCCGCCGGCGGAACCAGATCAGTTCCTTGACGAACCGCAAGAAGTCGCGGTTCGTTTTCTCCAGTTCCCAGTCCACCCAACTGATCTCGTTGTCGTGGCACCAGGCGTTGTTGTTCCCCTTCTGCGTCCGCAGGAACTCGTCGCCGGCCAAGAGCATCGGCACCCCCTGCGAGAGCATGAGCGTGACCATGAGATTCTTCCCCTGCCGCTGACGCAGGTGAGTGACGAGCGGGTCGTCGCTCGGCCCCTCGGCCCCGCAGTTCCAGGAGTAGTTCTCGTTCGACCCGTCGCGGTTCTGTTCGCCGTTCAGTTCGTTGTGCTTGCCGTTGTAGCTGAGCAGGTCGTTGAGCGTGAACCCGTCGTGGGCGGTGATGAAGTTCACCGAGTGCTTCGGCAGGCGGCCGTTCCACTGGTAGATGTCGGCGCTGCCGCACAGCCGCGCCGCGAGGGGGCCGGTCATGCCGAGTTCGCCGCGCCAGAACCGGCGGACGTCGTCGCGGTACTTGCCGTTCCACTCGCTCCACCGGCGGCCGAACGGGAAGTTCCCCACCTGATAAAGCCCCGCCGCGTCCCACGGCTCGGCGATGAGTTTGCAATCGGCCAGCACGCCGTCCTCGGCGATCATTTCGATCACCGGCGGGTCGACCAGCACGTTGCCCTTGCTGTCCCGGCCGAGGATACTCGCGAGGTCGAACCGGAAGCCGTCCACGTGCATGTGCCCGCCCCAGTACCGCAGGCAGGTCAGAAGCAGGTCGCGGACGACCGGGTGGTTACAGTTGACCGTGTTCCCGCACCCGGAGTAATTCAAGTACCGGCCGTGGTCGTCGAGCAGGTAGTACAGTTCGTTGTCGAGGCCGCGGTAGCTGTACGTGCGGCCGCGGTCGTCCCCCTCGCCGGTGTGGTTGAAGACAACGTCGAGGATGACTTCGATGCCGGCCTTGTGGAAGGCCTTCACCATGTCGCGGAACTCGGCGATCTGCCCGTGCTCGCCGGCCGACGCGGCGTAGGCCGCCTTCGGGGCGGCGAACGCGATGCTGTTGTACCCCCAGAAGTTCGTCATCTTCTCGCCCGTCTTCGGGTTGACGAACGGGCAGTCGCACTCGTCGAACTCGTGGATCGGCAGCAACTCGACGGCCGTCACGCCGAGCCACTGGAGGTACGGAATCTTCTCGACCAGGCCGGCGAACGTGCCGGGGTTGGCGACCATCGACGACGGGTGGCAGGTGAACCCGCGGACGTGGACCTCGTAAATGACGCTGTCTTCGTAGGCCGTCAGCGGCGGGGCGTCTTCGCCCCAGTCGTACTCCTTCGCCCGGTGGTAGAGGGCACGGCGGCTGGTCCGCTCGGGGTCGGTTTCGCACGTGTCGGCCCACTTCGCCCCGCCGGAAATCATGGTGGCGGCCGGGTCGAGCAAAATGCGGCTCGGGTCGAAGCGGTGCTTGGTGCCGGACGGGCCGTCGACGCGCCACCCGTAGGTGAACGTGTCGGGCAGGTCGTGGACGCGGACGTGCCAGTGGTCGCCGGTGCGGTTCTTGCGGCCGTCGAGGCGGAATTCCATCAGCGGCTTTTTGCCGCCCTGTTCGGGGAGGATGACGAGGCGGACGTCGGTGCCGTGCCGACAGAGGAGGACGAAGTTGACCCCGTCCGGCGTGGGGCTAACTCCCAGGGGGAGCGGTCGGCCTCGACTGATCGGAAAGTCCGGCATGTCGCGCCACCTGAAAAGGGGAACAGCCTGATCTGACGTTACGCGATTCGCGGGGGAAGACAAGCCGAACATGCCCCGGCGTGCCGGGCGGCATCGGGTGCGGGGTGGAGCTGCGACACCCGGCTCGCGCACCCGAACGAGCCGTCACCCCGCCGGCGGCTTGCTGATCTTGTTCGGGCCTTTGCCGACGACCTTCTCGTACTTGCCGTTGTCGCTCTTGACGTACTTCGTGAACCCCATCCGGTCGAGGTTCTTGTCGGACAGGTTCGCCTTCGCGTTGTTCGCCGTCCACGTCTTCGGCGCGTTGGCCGTCGTGAACAGCCGCTTGACCGGCAGCCCGGTCTCCGGGTGCGTCGTCAGCACCGAGTCGGACATCGTCTGGATGACTTCGAAGATTTCGCCGGTATCGTCAGCGGTGACGACCTGATAGTGGTAGATGGGCATGTGTGCATCCGAAAGAAGAGTTGGCCGCAAATGAACACAGACGAACACGGATCAAGCCAAGACCGAAATTCATTTCTCAAGCCGGAGCCACGTCAGGTCTTCAGAAATGAATTCGGCCTCTGTTTGTGTTCGTCCGTGTTCATCTGTGGCTAATTACTTGCATTCTACCCCTTCAACTCTTCGCGCACCTTCTCCAGTAGCGCCTTCGTCGCCTTGATACCTTCCGGCTCGCCGATCTTGCCGCCCTCGTACTCGATGCCGACGAAGCCGTGGTACTTGTGCTTCTTTACCACCAACTCCATCATCTTGTGGTAGTCGGTGTGCGTTTCCTCGCCCTTCGCGTCGAAATCGTGCGTCTTGGCGCTCACGCCCTTCGCGAACGGCATCAGTTCGTCCACGCCCTTGTAGCGGTCGTAGCTGGCGGGCTGGCCTTCGATCTTGCCGATGTTGAAGTTGCCGAAGTCGGGCAGAGTGCCACAGTTCGGCCGGTTCACGAGCTTCATCACGCCGGACAACCACTCGCCGTTGCTGGACAGGCCGCCGTGGTTCTCGACGATCACGTTCAGGCCGAACGTCTCGCCGACCGTGCTGAGCTTCGTCAGCCCGTCCGCGGCGAGTTTCTGCGTTTCCGCGAACCCCTTCTTCCAGTCGCTCGCCGCGTTCACCCGGATGCTGTGGCAGCCGAGGAACTTCGCCCACTCCAGCCACCGCTTGTGGTTGTCCACGGCCTGCGTCCGCTTCTTCTCGTCGGGGTCGCCGAGGTTCCCCTCGCCGTCGCACATGATGAGGACGCTGGTCACGCCGTTGTCGTCAGCGACCTTCTTCAAGTCCTTCAGGAAGGCGTCGTCCTTCTTCTTGTCCTTGTAGAACTGGTTGACGTACTCGACGCCCTCGATGCCGTATTCCTTCTTCGCGATTTCCGCGAACTTGAGTGCCTCGAGCTTTTTGCCGAAGAACGCCCGGTTGAGCGACCACTGGGCCAGCGAAATTTTGAACACCGGCGTCGTGGTCTGGGCCACGACGAGACGCGGGGCGGCGGCCACGACGGCACTCGCGCCGGCCACTTGGAGGAAAGAACGACGGGAAAGCATGGAGAAGTCTCCGAGAAGAGTTTCGGGGTGGGAAGCGAGGTGATTCTAGTCGCGGCCGGCGAACAAGGAAGCACGAAAGTTCTTGTCCCGACCGCACGAGATTCCCGTTTGAGATGGCAGATGGCAAGAGATTATCAGACAGATGACAACCTACGATTGGAATATCGTCTACTCGTAATTGCTCGCCAAAGTATTGTGAAGATCTGCTGAAACTCTCCAGGAACCCTATTCTCTCCTCTGGCGGAAGGCGAAGACCTTCCTGACAATTGGCCTTGCCCCCACGGGCGTCCGCCAGCCCGCGTTCCGAGGTCGCTTTATGTGGTTATGGGATAGTGTCTCCACCCTGCCGATCCTACCGCTCGTATTCTTCGCAATCGCCCTGGCCGTCGCCTTCGGGTTCGAGTTCATCAACGGCTTCCACGACACGGCTAACGCCGTCACCACCGTCATCTACACCCGCACCCTGCCGGCGACCCCGGCCGTCGTCTACTCCGGGGTGATGAACTTCCTCGGCGTCATCACCGCCGGCACCGGCGTCGCCTTCGGCGTCGTCAACTTGCTCCCGGTCGACCTCCTGATCGACCGGGCCGGTTCGCCGGCCGCGCTTCTCATGGTGTTGTCGCTGCTCCTCGCCGGCGTGGCCTGGAACCTCGGCACGTGGTACGTCGGCCTGCCGGTCAGCAGTTCGCACACGCTCATCGGCAGTATCCTCGGCGTCGGCCTGGCCAACAGCCTGCTCGAAGGCAAGGGCCTCAACGGCGTGTCGTGGGACAAGGCCATCCAGACGTTCATGTTCCTGTTCATCACGCCGCTGATCGGGTTCGTGTCGGCGATGATCCTCTTGTTCACCCTGAAGCGGTTCGTACGGACGCCGCGGTTGTACAAGCCGCCGGAAGGCGACGACCGCCCGCCGGGTTGGATTCGTACCATCCTGATCGCCACGTGCGGCGGTGTGAGCTTCGCCCACGGGTCGAACGACGGCCAGAAGGGGATGGGCTTGCTCGTCCTGGTGCTGCTCGGTTTCCTGCCGTTCCACTACGCCCTCGACACGGCCAAGCCGGACCGGGCGAGGGAAGTCCGCGAGGCCCTGCCGGCCGCACGGGAGCGCATTCCGGCCGAGAAGATGAACTCGAAGTTGGAGAAAGACTTCGCCACGGCCCAGCAGTTGATCGACGGCAAGGACTCGTTCACCGACCTCGAACCCGAAGATCGTTGGAAGTGTCGGCAGGCCCTGTACCGGATCTCGAAGGCGCTCCCGAAGGACGAACCGGAGGGCGGTCCGCGGGCGACGCTGACGAAGGCGGTCGAGTTCGTGCCGCTGTGGGTGAAGATTTGCACGGCGTTCGCCCTCGGAATCGGCACGATGGTCGGGTACAGGCGGATCGTCGTCACCGTGGCCGAGCGGGTCGGCAAACAACACCTGACGTACGCGCAGGGGGCCGTGGCAGAGTTCGTGGCCGCCATGACCATCTACGGGGCAGACATGGTTAACGCCCCGGTGAGCACCACGCAAATCTTGACGAGCGGTGTCGCCGGCACGATGGTCGCCAACGGGACCGGCGTGCAACCGAGCACCGTCCGCAAGATCTTGCTCGCCTGGCTCATGACCCTGCCGGCCACAACGCTGCTCGCCGGCACGCTGTTCGCGATCGGCCGACTGTTCGTGTAGTTCGAAACTCTGGTTAATCGACCCAGCCGTGACCGGCACAGGTCGGGCAGACAATTGTCTTCGCCCGACCTGTGCCGGCATCCGTTCCGAACGACCAAAACCGGTTCCCGAGGCAACGGTCGCAAGTGGCCGCCCCAAACGGACGAGGCGGGAGCAATTCGAACAGGCCTGCTATTCCGGTTTTCTTCGCGCCAACAACGATAACGCAGACGGCCTCGTCCGGCGTAGCCTCACGAACTGGTTCGCCCGACCATTCTCGGGTGTCGAGGAGCACCCGACCGTCAGCCGTCAAATAACTGGCCGGTCCGAAGCCGGGATCGAGTAAAAAAGCATCCTCGCTCACGGTCACGTCATCGCTATAGCCGCGGGCCGATTGCACCGCCCGGAGTTGCGCGAGTAAGGTGTGGGGGATTTGAAACCGCACGAGTTCTATCCTTCGTGAGTGCCTGTTACGGCAACCCTAACGGCCGACCGGACCACCGGCAACGTCGAACCGATTGCATTAACGAAACAAGCCCCGGCGATATGTCGCCGGGGCTTGTTGGTGTTCGGTAAATCGAACCGACCGGGTTCGTGAACGGCCTCTCCCCTCCGTTCACGAAACCCGGTCAGTTAGTGCGAAAGTCGTGTCGACCCGGATGACTAACGGCCTCTCCCCTCCGTTAACCACCCGCTCGATTTGACTCGTGCGAAAGTATCTATTGCACCCGTCGCGCCAATCGCCGACGGGCCGTCGAAATTTCTCGCGAACCGCTCGCGTTCGCCTGAGTTCCTAGCGGTTTCCGCGGCTCAAGTTTTTTTCGAACGGCGAACCAACGTCCTCGAAACTCCGCCCGCGCTGCCGAAGGCGTTTGCAGTTCGTGCTGCATCCCCGAACATTCGCCCGGAACCACGTCCCGGGCGAGTGAATTTCTCGACTTTCCCGATCGACTTACCGAAGGGAATAGAGGACTTCGTTGTCCGCGAAGCGCCCACCGCCTACCATGCCAGAAGACCCACGGACCCCGAACGGACCCGACCGATGGCCACCGACCTGCGCGTGAAGGAAACCGAGCTTCAGACCGTCACCGAGCAGTTGGTGGACTCGTACACCGCGTGTAGCCGCCTGAACCACCTTGGCCACGAGCCGCTGCCGAGCCGCGAGGCCGTCGCCGAGATCATCTCCGACCTGCAAGAAATCCTCTACCCCGGCTACGGCAAGCGGCAGAACCTGCACATCGGCAACATCACCTTCTACGTCGGCAGCCTCGTCGATTCCCTGCACGACCGGCTGACGGAGCAGGTCGCCCGCGCCCTCCGGCACGACCTGAAGGCCGAGTCGCCGCACACCGACTTCCACGCGCTCGCGCAGAAGAAAGCAGTCGAACTCCTGCGGCGGCTGGCGGACGTGCGGCTGACGCTCGAACGCGACGTGGAGGCGGCCTTCCGCGGCGATCCGGCGGCCAAGAGCCACCACGAGATCATCTTCTGCTACCCCGGCTTGGAAGCGATCACGATTTACCGCGTCGCGCACCAACTGCACGCGCTCGGCGTGCCGTACATCCCGCGGATGATGACGGAACACGCCCACGCGAAGACCGGCATCGACATCCACCCCGGCGCGCACATCGGCCCTGGCTTCTTCATCGACCACGGCACGGGCGTCGTCATCGGCGAGACGTGCGACATCGGCGAGTGCGTGAAGCTCTACCAGGGCGTGACACTCGGCGCGCTGAGTTTCGAGCGGACCGACGGCGGCGAACTGTTGCACGGCTCGTACAAGCGGCACCCGACGCTGAAGGACAACGTGGTGGTGTACGCGAACGCGACGATCCTGGGCGGCCTGACGACGATCGGCGAGCGGGCGGTGATCGGGTCGAACACGTGGATCACGGAAAGCGTGCCGCCGGACACGACGGTCGTGCTGGAGAAGCCGAAGCTCCGGGTGAAGGGCAGCAAAGCCCCCGCCCACACAGAAGCCGAGGCGAGCATGTACTTCATCTGACATCTTTGACGAGCGGGGGCGTCAGCCCCTGATTCTCGAATCGCAAGCACTTAGTGCTGCACCAACGGCGAGCGGCCCGGCGTGAGCGGGCCATGTCTGGTACTCGCAGACACGGCCCGCTCACGCCGGGCCGCTCGCCGTTGATTTCCGAGGGTGTCGTTGTCGTCCGAGAATCAGGGGGCTGACGCCCCCGCTCGCCAAGATCGTTGTTACCCCATTCGCGACTTCAGCTCCGCGTCCACAGCGTCGAGGTACCCTTCCGTCGTCAGGTACGGCGTCTTGTCGCTGATGAGTATGGCCAGGTCCTTCGTCATCTTGCCGCTCTCGACCATGTCCACGCAGACCTTCTCCACTGTCTCCGCGAACGTCACCAACTCCGGCGTGCCGTCCATCTTGCCGCGGTAGATCAGGCCGCGGGTCCAGGCGTAGATCGACGCGATCGGGTTCGTGCTCGTCTTCTTCCCCTTCTGGTGTTCGCGGTAGTGCCGCGTGACGGTGCCGTGGGCGGCCTCGGCTTCCACCGTTTTGCCGTCCGGCGTCGTCAGCACGCTCGTCATCAGGCCGAGCGAGCCATAACCCTGCGCGACCGTGTCACTCTGCACGTCGCCGTCGTAGTTCTTGCACGCCCAGAGGTAGCCGCCGGCCCACTTCATGTTGGCGGCCACCATGTCGTCGATCAGGCGGTGTTCGTAGGTCAGTTTCTTCGCGTCGAACTTCGCCTTGAACTCGGCGTCGAACACCTCATGGAAGAGGTTCTTGAACCGGCCGTCGTAGATCTTGAGGATCGTGTTCTTCGTGCTGAGGTACACGGAGTAGTCGCGGCCGAGGCCGTAGTTGAAGCACGCGCGGGCGAAGCCCTTGATGGAGTTGTCGAGGTTGTACATCGCGAGCGTGACGCCGGCGCTGGGGGCCTTGAAGACTTCTTTCTCAATGGTCGGCCCGCCGTCGGCCGGGGTGTACGTCAGCTTCACCGTGCCGGCACCGGGGAACAGGATTTCGCTCGCCTTGTACTGATCGCCGAACCCGTGGCGGGCGACGACGACGGGCTTGTCCCAGTGGCCGACGAGCCGCGGCACGTTCTTGCACACGATCGGCTCGCGGAAAATGGTGCCGTCGAGGATGTTCCGGATCGTGCCGTTGGGCGACGGGTACATCCGCTTCAGGTTGAACTCTTTCACCCGCGCCTCGTCCGGCGTGATGGTCGCGCACTTGACGGCCACGCCGTACTGCTTGGTCGCCTCGGCCGACTCGAACGTGACCTTGTCGTCGGTGCGGTCACGTTCCTCGATGCCCAGGTCGAAATACTTCAGGTCGATGTCGAGGTACGGCAGGATCAACTTCTCGCGGATCTTCTGCCAGATGATGCGGGTCATCTCATCGCCGTCCATCTCGACGACGGGATTCTTGACTTTGATCTTGGCCACGGGAGTACTCCGGGTGAGGTTCGCGGGAAAGGAGATAGAGTAGGCGAACGCGGGAGCGATGAACAGAAGTGAGAGCTACTCGGCCGCCGGTGGGGAGGGATCCTCCTTGGCGACCGTGAGCTTGACGCCGGCTTCTTGGCTCTGCCGAATGACCTGCCAGACTTTCGAGAGTTGCTCGACCCACTTCGCCGGGTCGAACTTGGGGGGCTGGCCGGTCTTCTCCGCTTGCTCGGCTACTTTACCGAGAGCATCTTCGATGGCCTCTCGGGCATTCTCTTCGATCTTTTCACTGATCGGGCTGCGGCGAACAGACTCTACCTCTGTAACTAACGAAGGTGCGAGAACAGCGGTTCCGATTGCGGGGGTACGCTGCCCGTCTTCGAGGGCTTGCCGAACGATGCGGAGGATCGACTCGTCATCGGCCTCATTGCGAGGGATGAGTGTGACCTTCAATCGGCGGCCGGGTCGGCTGGTGTCGCTCATGCCACGGGGCAACCCACGGGAATTGGTACCGGGGCCGTAAAGTCCACCGGCGTTTGCACGGCCAAACCGTGCCCCCCGCCGGCGATGTCCAATGAACTAAGCGCGGCGGCCAGTTCCCTGGCCCAGGCAATCGCTTCGTCGTTCGTCATGTCGTCGGGCACGTGGAATTCGAAAACGAGTTCTTGAAGCGGCTTCTCGGGCAGGGGCCATCCCGTCGGGCGCCTGTCAGGCCAGACAGGCCCGAACACGGACGCAGGAACGGGGGTTGTATCTGTAAACGCATTTGCGACGGCGAGGCCTTGGACAGTCGTGAAGTCCGATCTGATAGTATCGGCGTTAGCGGCGGCTCTGGCGGCGGCTCTGGCGGCGGCTCTGACGGCGGCGACGGTACTGGCGTTGGCGTTGGCGTTGGCGTTGGCAGCAGTGGCGGCGGATCTGGCGGCGGCGGCGGCGTTGGCAGCAGCGTCGTCGGCGGCTCGGACGGTGGCGGTAACGGTGGCGGAGTTGGCGGCGTCAACGGCTCTGGCGGCAGTGGCGTCAGCGGCTCTGGCGGCGGCGGCGGTATATTCCGCTACGCTAATCGCTTTCTCGATTGCCGTTAAATGTCCCTCAGAGGCCTCACGCCAAAAGTGTTTGACGAGTGGCAAGACTCTTCGCGCGCAGCGTGCCGCAAACGCGATTTGGGCCCATCGCGGGAGTCGCCGGATTTCGTCCGCGTTCGGGACGACCGATGTCAAACTGGGGTGAGAGAGGTCCACATATTGCAACGTGCCGAACTCCTCACCTTTGCGTGCGGCACCCCGAAGTTTGGTCACCAATGAAATGAGAATCTCAACCCGCGTTTCATCGTACTTCGCCAACTCGGCTTCACTCGTCTGGTCCATACGCTCAATGATCTGATCGGCACTCCGTTCAAACCGCCGCACGGCCCGGAGTAGAAACCCCGCGAACAACAACGAGACGCACAGATTGAATGCGATTCCGACCCACATGATGAGCGTCTTTACCCTTGGAGTTTCTTACTGAGCGTCCCGATTTCCTTCCGCAACTTCTCTACCTCGGTTGTGAGGCTTGCAATTTGATCGTCCTTGGCCTTCAAGAGTTGGTGATCCTTCTCAGTCAGCGCCTTTTGCGAATCCTGAAATCGCTTGAGTTCGGCATCGCGATCCTCCCGTGTTTCCTTCCGCAGTCGTCCTTCCCGGTCTTGCAAGTCCTTCCGGAGTTTATCGGCCCCTTGTTCCAGCCGGATTTCTTTTTCTCGCACTCGCTTCTCGGCATACCAAATTGCCAGACCGATGACGACGACCATCGGGAACTGACGGAGGATCTCGATCAACCAATCCGGCATCGCGGCACCCGGGCGAGGAATAGTGCATCGGCCGTACTGTATTAGACGCCAACTCTTCGTCTCCGACAAGCCCATAGCCCTGCGGCTGGAAATTCCCGAAACCGACCATACCCCTACTTTGGTCTGTCGCGACCGCCGGCTGCAGTCCGTTCAGTCCTTTTTCGGAACCCTCCCATGAGTACATCTCTCCCACTGCTGCTGTTGCTCGCCGCTGGCAGTTCCGCCGCCCCACCGCCGGTGAAAAGCCCGGACCTCGCGAAACCGATCGAATTGATGCTACCGTCGGCCCCGGACGACGCCGTTCTCGCCGGCAACGGCCAGTACATCGCCTTCACCTGTCCGGAAGCGAAGCAGATCGCGGTCGTCGATGTCACCGCCGGCACGATCGCCAAGACGATCCCCTTCACCGAAGAGGACGTGCGAACCGTCGGCACCCTGAGTCGGCTGTTCGTCTACACGCCCCGGGCGCGGTCCTTCCAGGGGTACAAGGTCGGCAAGTTCGAGGAGGACGACAAACCCAAGTTCCTGCCGGCGACGGCCCCCAACGAGGGCATCGGCAGTCTGGTCGCGGCTCCCGGCGTGGACGGACTTGTCATCTTGCAATTCCCGAAGGCCAAGCTCACCGCCGGCTTCGGCATCTTCCAGCCGAAGCCGGGCTTCGGTGCTCTGAACTGGAGCCACTTCGGACCGACGAACGCCTGGGGGCCGGTGGAGCTGCGCATCTCGCACACCGGGACGCTGCTCGTCGGCTGGGGCGGCGGGTACGCCGGCCTGGAGGCGGCCGTCATCCGCGGCGTCCGGGCGGACGTCTGGGAGGACCAGTACAAGTACGGCCCGGTGCCGTGGGCGATGCCGTCGGCCGACGGGCAGTACATCTACCTATCCGCCGGCCAACTGACGCGAACGATGACCTTCGCCGGCGGCCAGAAAAAGGACCAGCCGTACACGTTCCCGGCCGTCGATCCCGGCTTCTACCTCACCGCACCGGCCTCCGAGGCTCTGGCCGAAGGGAAGGGCGACCGCCCGGTCACGCGGAACAGCCACGGTAGCGGGGCGATGCGAGAAGTGACGCTCTACACGGCGGACAACCAACAGGTCGTGAGCGTGAAGGCCGACGTTCTGAACGTGAAAATGGACCTGCCGCCGGAAAAGCGAGTCTTCTTCTACAACGCCGCGAGCATGCTGGTGAGGGTCGGCGGGCCGAAGAAGACGACCGTGAAGTTGGAACGGCTGAGCCTAAAGGACGAACTCGACAAGGCCGGCGGCGACTACCTGGTGGTGGCGTCGGCACCGACGACGGCGACGCGGAACAACAAGTTCACGTACCCGCTGACGGTGCTCTCGAAGAAGGGCGGCGTGACCGCGAAACTCGACCGCGGCCCGGCCGGGATGAAGGTGTCCGGGACGACGCTCACGTGGGACGTGCCCTTCGGGTTCAAGGACCGGTACGCCTCGTTCCAGGTCAGCGTCTCGGACGCCAGCGGCAAGACGGTCCTCCACCTGGGGCAACTCGTCATCCTGAACCCGTAACGGGAAGCGACCGGCGGGGTCTACCCATTCGAACTCGTCCCGAGCCGTCGCGAGCTTGGAAAGCAATTTTGTGATCCCTAAACACCGCACCCCCGGTGGGAGTGCCACCGGGGGTGCGGGAATCGGACGGGACCCGATTTTGAACTTACGCCTTCTTCGTCAGCTTGCGACGAAGGCCGAGGACCGGCAGGGCGGCGAGGGCCAGGAAGACGGCCGGCGGGGCCGGGACGTCGTTCGTCGGCGGGGGCGGAACTTCTTGCACAACGCTGACGTTGCCGATGATGAAGTCGGCCGACGACTTGCTGGCGAGAGCGCCGCTCGGGTCTTGGTTCAGCAGGACTTCGAAGCCGGTAACGGCCGCGAGGTTCACGCCCGAGAAGGCGGACAGGCTCGTGGTGTACGTCCCGGGGCCGGCCGTCGCGAGACCGCTGATGGTCGCGGTGTTGGTACCGTCCGTAATGCGGAACGAGTACGGCACGCCGAGGTCGGAGTTGCTGAAGTTCACCGACAGGGCGTTCACGCCGGTCGTCGTGAAGTCGGCCGGGGCCGAGAAGCTGTAGGCGAGGGTCGCCACCGCGGTCGAGTTGGCCGCGGTGCTGACTTCGAAGCTACCCGCACCGATGGTGCCGCTCGCGGCGTTCGGCGAGAGACCGGTGGTGACGGACACGGTAGCCGAGCGGGTCACCGAGACGCCGAGCGTCGGCGGCGTGCCGAGGTTGGTCGTCAGGTTGAACGGGTTCCCGTTCTGGGCGGTAATTTGGTAGAAGGTTCCCGTGGTCGGCTGGGAGAAGTCGTCCAGCACGAAGTCAGCCTTCGCCTGGCCGACGGCTCCGACAACAAAAGCGGCGATGGCGACGACGGCCCGCCGGAAGCTTAAAGCACGCACAAAAGTCACGTTGAGACTCCTTGCAGCAACGAGTACTTCGGCAACCGCAATAGTTGCCGGACGATGCGGTGGAGACGATCCAGAAACTCCCGTCGATCGCAACGGGCGGGCCGCACGGTTCGGCAACGAGTACCGAACGAATTTCATCTGGGGTAGGATAACTAGACCGACAAACAGAAGCAATGAGAAATTCCGCCTCTAACGATTCTGTCGATTATCTGCGGGCGTCGAAAGGTATTGCAACAGTAATGCCCGTTCGGGACCGGGACAGAATATTCACTGAAATTCCGAATGTTGACGTCTGTATTTCGGTCAATCTGGCACGGAAAATGGCGAACTGGGTTGTTACCGGAAGCTAGCACGATTGGCGACGGCTCAACAGATTTTGTCAAATTGCTTCTGAAACAATAATTCCCGTCCCCGTTGGCCTGATTCCCGGCAATCACGAAAAATCCGACACCACGCAAAATAATTTGCATCCGCGCTCAAATTTGTCCCGCCTTGTCACAGAAGATTGCGGTGTCTGACACGAAGGCAGCGAGCGTGGATCGAGAAACTCGGATCGATGCGGCTCCTTTCCCTCAGCACGCCTTCGGAGTTTGCCGAATGTGAACCGAGCGTAGGCAGGATGCCTACCGAGGTGGAAGGAATTCGGCCGCCGCGGTTCGCTGGCGGAACCTCATGTGTTGGGGCCATTTGTGCTACGATCTCGCCTCCTCTCGCTCGCCCTCGGCGGGGGGGTTTTGATTTTCAACCCTGTCTCGGCCCAAGAGCCGGTTGCCCCGGCAGCGGAACAACCGCCCGCCGCCGCCGCCGAGAACGCCGCCGGACCGATCACCGGGGGCGGGCAGCGGAGCTTCTCCGGGCCGACGGAGAAACCGAAGGCGAAGAAGTCGTTTTGGGAAACGGTCCCGTCGATACAGCCATACCCGCGGGCCGGGAACTTCAACAACGCCCCGACGGGGCCGGGCTATTACACCATCCTCGACGCCGTCCGCGGGAACTTGTTGAAGGACCGGCCGAAGAACCCGTACCTGCAATGGGGCCAGAACCCGAACCCGTTCTTCAACGTCGACTTCCGCTACCTCGACGCGCCGGACAACAAGGAGCACTTCGCGTTCGACAGCCTGAAGCGCATCCACCTGACGGACAACCTCCTGTTCTCGACCGGCGGCGAACTCCGCGATCGGTTCGCCACGATCCAGAACCCGGCCCTGTTCAACCGGAACCCGGGGGCCGGCTCGCGGGACAACTTCAACCTCTTCCGCACGCGCATCTACGGCGACCTGACCTACCGCGACGACCTGCGGCTGTTCGCCGAGTTCATCACGGCCGAGTCGTCGAACCAGACGATCCCGCTCGCCGCCAGTGATGTCGGGCGGGCCGACTTCCTCAACCTGTTCGTGCAGGCGAAGGTAGCCACCCTCAACGACGAGGGCGTTTACCTGCGGGCCGGGCGGCAGGAGTTGCTTTTCGGCTCGCAACGGCTGATCGCGCCGTCCGACTGGGCCAACGTCCGTCGCACGTTCCAGGGGCTTCGCGGCTCGTGGCAGGGGAAGAATTTCGAGCAAGACCTGTTCGTCGTGCAGCCGGTAGTGCCGGACCCCGGCAAGATTTCGAGCGTGAACGGCGACCAACTGTTCGTCGGCGAGTGGTTCAAGTACCGTTTCTCGAAGAACGTCAGCACCGACCTCTACTACCTTTACCTGGAAAACGGCAGCCCGACGGCGGCGAAGGGCCGCGGCGGTGTGACCGGCAGTTCCGGCATCCACACCATCGGCAACCGCTTCGTCGGCGAGAAGAACGGCCTCCTGTGGGACTTCGAGAACGCGATTCAGTTCGGCCGGTACGCGAACCAGCAGACGCTCGCCGGCATCTCGGTCACCGGGGTCGGCTATTACTTCAAGGACTTGCCCGCCAGCCCGACGGTGTGGGCGTATTACGACTACGCCTCCGGCGACCCGCACCCTGGCGTCGGGGACACGCACCACACGTTCAACACGCTGTTCCCGTTCGGCCACAGTTACTACGCGGGCCTCGACTCGTTCGGCCGGCAGAACCTCAACGACTTCCACCTGGAAGCGTCCCTCTTCCCGTGGAACTGGCTCCGCATCCAGGGCGGCTACCACATTCTGCGGCTCGACCAGCCGAAGGACGCGCTCTACTCAACGAGTGGCGGCGTAGTGCGGCAGGACACGACCGGCAAGGCGGGGACCGACGTGGGCCAGGCGTTGACCGGTGCGGTGCAATTCCACCTGGATAATCACCAGTCAATCGTCGTGCAGTACAGCCACCTGTTCAGCGGCGATTTCATCCGCAACACGGCCGTCAACCGCGACGCGGCGAAGGATTTGAGCGCGCTCTGGGTGCAGTACACGGCGAAGTGGTAAGCGGGTGGACACATCTCGCGAACGGCAGGGAGTTTACCCCTCACCCCAACCGGGAGAGGGAGCAAGTGGGGGACAGTCACGCCGGTCGGTGGGAGTTTGCCACGCCCTCTCCCCGCCGGGGAGAGGGTGGCCGAAGGCCGGGTGAGGGGTAAGCCTGCCCGCCACTCCGAATGACATTTGCCCGTCTAAAAGCTGGAATCACTTCGCGAAGAGGACCGCCCCGACGACGGCGGTGAGGATTGCGACGCCGACGGCGATCCACGGCATCCACTTGTTGTCGAAAACCGACTTGCCCTGGCCGGGCACCTCGTAGGCTTGCTGCTCGATCGTCGGCAACCGCGACGCCTTCGCGGCCGGAAGCTTCGGCAAGTCGGCGACGGGCCGCGAGATGGGCGGTTGCGCCGGCGGCGTGGCCGCGTTCGTTGGCGTCGATCGTGCCGGAGAGGCGATGTTGGCGGTCGGCGTGCGGCCGGTGGCGACCTGGTTCGGCGACAGCGAGGCCGGTTCGACGATCAGCACCCGGAATTCCGGCACGTTGCGGATCGGCAAGAACGGCCCGGCTTTGGTCCGGCAGACCAGGACGCCGCTGGAGTCGCCGAGCGCGCCGGACTTCAGGTTGTCCATGATGCGGGCCGTCGAACCCTTCACCGTCTTCGATTGGCCGCTCGCGTCGCGGTAGACCATGTACCACAGGTCGGTCGTCGACGGGGCCGGCGGGGGGCCGACCGGGGCGGGGGTCGTCACCACGCTCGCCGGGGCGGGGCCGTCGGCACGGGCCGTCCACGATTGGCCGGTCAGGTCTTCGATAAACTCGCGGCAGCTCGCCGGGCGGCGGGCCGGGTCGGCACTCATCGACCGCAGCACGGCCTTGTTCACCCGCTCGCTCACCTTCGGGTTCAGCTTCTGCGGCGGGTCGAAGTCGTTCTTCGTCTTCTTCAGCCAACAGTCGAGCGGGCTGGTCTTGGCGAACGGCACGACGGCCGTCAGCATCATGTACAGGGTCGCGCCGAGCGAATAGATGTCGCACCGCACGTCGGCGTTCTTCGCGTTACGGAACTGCTCCGGGGCCATGAAGTGCGGCGTACCGAGACCGCGGCCCGTCTTCGTCAGGTTCATTTCCCCTTCGATGTCCTTCACCAGCCCCATGTCGGTCAGCTTGGCGGTGCCGTCGGAAGTCATCAGCACGTTGTCCGGCTTCACGTCGCGGTGGACGAGCCCTTGTTTGTGCGCCCGGTGGAGACCGTCGCAGACCTGGCCGATGATGCGGACTGCTTCGGCCTCGTCGATCGCGCCGTACTTCTCGACCTTTTGGCCGAGAGACTCGCCGTCGACGAATTCCATCACCAGGAACGGCGACGTGGCCGTGCCGCAGTACTCGATCGCCTTGACGATGTTCGGGTGGTCGAACAGACTGGCGGCGCGAAACTCTTGCTCGAACCGCTTGAGCAAAACGGGGTTCTTAGCCGTCTCCGGCGGGATGATCTTGATGGCGACGACTTCGCCGGTGACGGTGTGCTTGGCCTTGTAGACCGCGCCCATGCCCCCCTCTGCGATCTTGTGGACGAGATCGTAGTTGCCGACTTGTTGAGGGACGGTGTCGTGCGCCATTGGCTGGGTCAAACTCGAACGCGAGGGCGGGAGACTCGGAACACGGCCGACCGGGAGCGGTTGGCTTCTCCGGGGTCCTATCTTTATACCTTACGTCTGGCAGAACTGGGAGAAAAGTTCCAACGCGACCGGGAACGGTCCGATCGGCGTGAAAATTCCAGTGAAGCCGCAAACAGATTAGACGCGATTGCGTTTACCCCGTCAACCGATATTATCCAGACAGTTCGGACAATCCCGGACTGCGCCCATGTCGGTCGCCGTTTGCCGATCTCCCGCGCGTTGCGCGACCAAATTCCTTGTCAAGCTCGCGGGCGTCCGGCACAATCAGAAAATCGCGGAATTTCCCAGCCCCGTCTCCTTTAACATGGAGTAACGGGCGAACGACGGTTCGCGAAGGAGAAGGCTCGCATGTCCACGCTGGGCAAGATTCTGTTGTTCGTCAACCTGCTCTTGGCCGTCGGCGTGCTGTACCTTGCGGCACAGGACCGCAAGAAGCGGACCGAACTGAACGACTCGGCCGTCAAATATCAGTTCGTCATCGGCGGCCTGCCGGTCGAACCAATCAAGGACGCCAGCGTCGGCGAACCGGGGACGGACACCTTGCTCGTCAGCGTCACCGGGCCGAACAACGCGGCCAGCAACATCCTCGTCAGCAAGAAGCTCGTCGAGAGCCTGTACACCGGGGCCGACAACGCCTTCGCCGGTGCGGGCGTGCCGAACTCGCAAGTCGACCTGGTGAACGCGGTCTACACGAAGATGGTTCAGGACCTCGATGCGGTCCA
This sequence comes from Limnoglobus roseus, assembly GCF_008254045.1. Classification (GTDB taxonomy): domain Bacteria; phylum Planctomycetota; class Planctomycetia; order Gemmatales; family Gemmataceae; genus Limnoglobus; species Limnoglobus roseus. The sequence goes on from NZ_CP042425.1 coordinate 1,345,390, forward strand.
GGGCGACAGCGCCCGGGTGCAATCGCTGTGCGGCTACCTCGACAACAAGACCGGCCAGTTTCAGTCGGGCAAGCTGTTGGTTCTGGCAGAAACCTTCGAGGAACGGGCGGCCATTCGCAGCCTCTCTCCGGTCTCCGCCACCCCGCTTCCGCCCGAGGTGTGGGCTGCCAACCTGAAGGACGCCCGCGACCGACTGAAGCGGAAGTTCGACGCCGTGACGCAGGCCTCGAACCCGGACCAGCCGGAACAAGCTCGCAAGACGGTCGAAGAACTGAAGACGAAGATTCTCGCGAACCCGAAGGACGCCGATCTGAAGCGGCAGTTGGCCGCCCTGTCGGCGGGCGGGCCGAACGGCCCGACGGCCAGCGACGCGGAACGCCGCATGAAGATCGCGCAGTTGCTCATGCAGGTGAACCCGTCCCCGGACTGGCAGAAGAAAGTCGTGCTGACGGTCGGTCTGAAGGCGTACCAGTTGGCCATCATCGAGCAGACCGGCCGGTTGGAGTCGATGCTCGCCCAAACGCGCGACGCCCGGTTCGTCGACCAGCAGAACTTTGACGTGGAGTACGAACAACTCAAGAGCTTCGCCCTGGAGAACAGCAAGTTGGTCGATCAGCAAATCCGGGTCGTCGACGGCTTAAAGGCGACCCTGGCGACCGACGAACTGCTCTTCACTCAGCGGCAGGAACTTCGGAAGCAGTTGATGCAAGAACTCGCCGTCTTGACCACGAGCGTGAACGAAAAACTGGCCAAGCAGCAAAAGACGGAGAAGAGCCTGTTCGAGGTTCAACAGCAGGTCGGCCTCACCCTCCGCGAGACGAGCAAGCTCGAAGGCGACCTGCGGCAGAAGGAAATCTCGGCGGAGAAGTGAGCGTGAGCGGCGGGGGTAGGATTGCGGTTCGCACACGGCCGAAAGGGCGATGAGTCATGGAAACGAAAATCGGTAAGTTGTTGGTCCTCGCCAACGTCTTCGTCAGCGTCGGCCTGCTGGCGTGGGCGGTGTCGATCTACACGAACCGGCCGGCGTACTTCGACAGCAAGGACGGCGACACGGCCGTCACCGGGCAGTTCACGCAGTACGCCAACGAGATCAAGCGACTGTCCGACGGCGTCCAACTCGCCCAGTCCGGCTACGTGGGCGCGATGGACCGGTTGGCCATCATGGAGCAAGACCGGGCGTATCGGAATTCGATCCTGGACATCCTGATCGACGAAGTCCGCAAACCGGGCAACCCTGCGGCCGTGTTCCGCGTCATGCCCCGGCACCCCAACCCCGAACTGCGGGGGCTGGTCGAAGTCGGCAAGTGGAACGCAATGAACCCCTTCCCGCCTGCCCTGGACCTGCGCAACCAGCCCCTTAAGGGCTTCGGCCGCCTCCAGCAAGAGATGCGGGACTTGCTCAAGGACGAACGCGACAACCTGGCGAAGAGTAAAAAATTCCGCGACGATGCCAACGCCATCTCGCTGGAACTCAACGACTTGGACCCGAAGAAACAAGTCGGCCTCCAGTGGGAGGTCCTCAAGATGAAAGTGATCTTCCAGAACCTCGACGAAGAGGACCTCTTCCTGGCCGACGCGCAGGTGAACTGGGAGGAGCAACTCCGCACCTTGAAACTTCGCAAGCAACAACTGGCGGATCGGCTCGCGGAATTCGCGAAGCCGGCCCCGACAGGCAACACCACCGGCGGACAGTAACGGCCCAGGTTCACCACGGCGGTCCCGCACGGCGGGGCCCGACAGGGGATTTTCTCGATGAACACGCTCGGCAAAACGCTCGTCTTCTTCGTGCTGGTTCTCAGCCTGATCTGGAACTACCTCGTGGTCAGTGCGTACGCCACGCGGACGAACTACAAGGCCGAACTGGACCGGACGCAAAAGCTCTACGCGGAAGCGGCGAAGGCGTCGACCGCCGCCGTCAAACTCGCGGAAGAGCAGAAGGTCGCCAGCGACGCGGCCATCGCCCAACTCCAGGCCGACCTGCGGAGCACGCAGGCCCGCGTCGTGGCTGCCGAGAACGACAGCGCCGCCCAGAAGCTCCAGGTCGAGGCCGTGGGCAAAGATAAGGAGAAGCACGTTCAGGACGCTCAGCTGCTCCAGGTCGATTCCCGCCAGAAGGAAGGGCAGATCAACATTCTCCGCGAGCAAGTGACCAAGCTCGACGTGAAGTTGAACGCCGCCACCCTCGGCGAGCAGAAGGCCTCGAACGAAGCCCTCCAGGCCCGCATCGACCGCGACGCCGCCAACCGCAAGTCCGAGGAGTACGAGAAGCGGCTGCTCGACCTGAACGACCAGTACCTGACGCTGCGGAACGGCGGCCGCGGTGGCGTCGGCATCGAGCGCACCCCGCCGAGCGACCCGAACTTCAAGGCGACCGTGGTGAGCGTTTCCGACGACCTCGTCGAGATCAACCTCGGTTCGAACGCCAAGCTCCAGAAGGGCGAAGTCCTCGACGTCTCCCGCCCGAGCGAGAAGAAGTACATCGGCAAGATTCGCATCGAACGGGTCGACCCGCACGGCGCGACCGGCCGGTTCAAGCCGCTGGCCGGGATCGTGAAGCCGAGCACCGCCGACCTGCCGCGGAAGGGCGACACTGTCAGCGTCATCAAGTAACCCCGGCCCCGCCGGCGAGGACCCGAACCATGGCCAAGAAGCGTAAGACCGACGACGACGCGGACGACACACCGAAGACCCCGAACGACGCCTACGTCGGGCTGTTGGCGATTTGCACGGTGGCCCTGCTGTTCGCCGCGACTCTGCTGTACCTCGACTTCGGCGCACTCGATGAGGGCACGCCGAAGCCGACCGATCCGTCGATCAAGCTCGCCGACGTGGGCCTGAACAAGCCCGCCCCGGTCGCCCCCGCCCGCAACTAACCCGCGCCCCGGAGTTCTGCCGATGGCCATTCCCCTTCCCCCGCGACCGTCACCCGGCTACGTCGGGATGTTGGTCCTGACCTGCCTGGCCATGCTCGTGGGCATCGTGTGCATGGCCCTGGAAGCGGGCGAGTACGACTGGGACCCGAAGCCGAAGGCGACGCAGAAGCTCGACCTGCCGAAGTCGCTCGGCACGGCGTCGCTGGACCTGCCGCCCGTCGCCGCGATCGCGGAAGCCCAATCCGAGCCGAAGCCGACGGCCGTCGCCGAGGTGAAGCCGGAAGCGCCGAAGCCCGCCGAAGTGGCGAAGGTGGAAGCGCCTGCCGAGGTGAAGCCGGCCCCCGTGGTCCCGCCAGCCGCGACGGCGAAAACGGAACCGCCGGCCCCGACCGTCACCGGGCCGATCCCATCGCCGCTGAACCTCAACCGGCCGAAGCCAGCAACGCCGGCCGCGAGCGAAGCCCCGAAGACGCCTACGGAGCCGAAGCCGGAACAACCTAAGCCGGGCGTCCCGACGCAGTCACCGCTCCGGCTCGGCCGTTGAGATTGCACAAGTTGTTTCACGAGCGGCGGGGACAGTATCCCCGCCGCTTTTTCATTTCTCCCGACGCTGCTTCGGTTAGAATCACTTCCACCCTATCGCCGGAGGCACCCGCCATGCGTCGCCTTCTACTCACCGCGATTCTCTCGTTCGCCGCCGCGACCCCAGCGTCCGCTTGCCTGAACGACGCCACTCTGAAAGGCAGCGAGCGCGAGTTCCGTTCGCAGTATCAGACGACCCCACCCGCCCCCACGGCAACGCCGGACACGTCGGGCTATAGCCGCGAGATCCTGTTCCGCGGCCTCGGCGGGACGGTCCTCATCGTCGGGGCGATGGTCCTTCTCTGGCGGCGTTCTCCAAGCGTGTGAGCCAACGATGCGCATCGGTTGTTTTCGCGGCGGGTATTTGGTCGCCGCCCTATTCTTCGGCTTGTGTGCGGGATTCGCGGGCTATCTGACGACCCACTTGGACCTGCCGCGAGAGTATCAAACCGCGTCGTCGCCGATGCCGCACTTTGTACCGAAGTACGACGGCGGCGTTTCGCTCCGCTACGCGATGGTTCACGACGTGATCCACGAACGATTCCCCGTGCGCGGCCCGGGGTATTACCGGGAGCGTGACCGCCAAGCCCGTGAGCGGTTGAAGACACTGCCGCCCGATTCGCAGGAAGCCTTCGACCTCGCAGACGATCTCGGCGTCGGCCTTGATAAACTCGGTCGCCCCGCCGACGGCGTGCCGATCTTGCGCGAGAAGTTCGAGCGCCAGCAGAAGAAGGGGCTAACCGGCCGCGATCTGTACACGACCTATGCCAACCTCGGCACGGTGTTGATTCACGCGAACCTGAAAGCGGCCCTGACCGGCGACAAAGCCGCGAAGGAGCAGGCGAAGGAGGGGTTGAAGTTCATTCGCAAATCCATTGAGGTGAATCCGGAAGCCCACTTCGGCCGTGAGGAGTGGCAGGCTCACATTGCCGAGTACCTTCTGGCGTGTACCGACACCTTCGACTTGCTGACCAAGTTCGACTGCGTGGGCGACCGGTTGGACGACGACGCCCGTTGGAGTCGATCCGCGGTCCGGATGGACTTCCAGTGGGAACACAATACCTTCAAGCAGGATTTCTCCCCCGACGGCACGCTCAAGAACCGCGAACATCGCAGCGACATTCGCGACAACATTCGCACGGTCGGGGTTGAAACCGGCTGGCCGAAGTCGCTGACGTTGCTGACGTTGCAGAAGCCTGTGCCGTTCGACGAACCCACCCTCGGCATCATCGGCATGTGGCGACAGGGCGGCGGGGCGAACCCGTACTTCGCCGTCACGCTCGGCGAGATCATGCTCCGCGTCGGCCAGCGGTACATCGCATGGACGGCCTACGAACGAGCGAGTTCACTCGCCGACAAGTACGGCTGGAAGCCAGAACACGCAACCTTTCTCTTACAGCACTGCCGAGGGCGGCAAAGAGAAATCGAGCAACAGCTACCGGCCAACGAGGTACCAAAGCTGCGAGCGCAGTTCGAGGCCGAGTTGGCCCACGGACAGCAGTTCCAGCACGATTACCAAGAGTTTGAAGCGAAGAAGATCGCGGCCGGAGCCGACCTGCACGACGAACACTTTTTCGACGACTTCTACAAGAACCGCGAGCCGATCGCCACGCCGATCGGCGAGTCCGAATGGTACGCCCGCGTGGACCGCGAAGCGATCGCGCCGCTCCAAGATTGGACGAAAAAATCCACCGCCCTGCTCTGGGGCGGCATCGTCGGGTTCACGCTCATCCTCCTCGGCCGGATTGCCGAGTGGTCTTTCATCCCGCGGGCACAACCGACGAAGAACTGACCCACCCCCGAAGGCCGATTCCATCATGACTTCGACCGACCGCCGTTCGTTCCTCGCGTCCTCAGCCGCTCTCGCCGGGGCTGCCGTTCTCGCACACGCCCGTGCCGACGACACCGCCGGGGCGCTCTTCGCCTACGTCGGGACGTTCAGTTCGCCGCTGCGGGACACGCTGCCGACCCAGGTGGACCTGCCGCCCGGCAACGGCCGCGGCATCCACGTCTTCCGGGTGGACCGCACCACCGGGGCGATGACGCCCGCCGGCGTTCACGAGATGGGAACCAGCCCGAGTTGCCTCGCGGTGAACGCCAGTGGCACCCGCCTGTACTCGGCCAACGAGACGGACCGCGTCGGCAAGGACAAGGAAGGCACCGTCAGCGCCTTCGCGATCAACCGCACCAACGGGAAACTGGAACTGCTCAACACCGTCCGCTCCGGCGGGGCGGGGCCGACGTTCGTGAGCCTCCACCCGACGGGGAAGTTCGCGCTCGTGGCCAACTACTTCGGCGGATCGGTCGCGGTGCTGCCGATTCTCAGTGACGGTCGCCTCGGCGACGCCACCGACGTGAAGGTGGACGCCGGCACCGTCGGCCCGACGAAGGCGACCAGCGCCCCGCCGGGCAGCTTCGCGTTCAGCGGCCACGACCGGACCCACGCGCACATGATCCAGGCCGACCCGTCGGGGCGGTTCGTGCTGCACGTCGATCTGGGGTTGGACAAAATCTTCGTCTGGAAGTTCGACGAGCAGAAGGGAACGCTGACGCCGAACGACCCGGCCGCGGTGTCGCTGCCGCCGGGCGACGGGCCGCGGCACTTCCACTTCCACCCGAACGGCAAGTGGCTCTACTCGGTGCAAGAGGAAGGCTCGACCGTCGTGCTGTTCGACTACGACGCGACGGCCGGCCGGCTGACCGCCCGGCAGACGATCTCGACGCTGCCGCCGGGGTTCGCGGGCAGCAATTTCTGCTCCGGCATTCTGGTGTCCGCCGGCGGCAAGTTCGTCTACGCCGGGAACCGCCTGCACGACACTGTCGGCATCTTCGCCGTCGGCCCGACCGGCACGTTGACCTACGTGGGCGAAGAGTGGACCCGCGGCAACTACCCGCGGAGTTTCACCTTCGACCCGACGGGCCAGTTCCTCTACAGTTGCAACCAGCGCGGGGACAACGTCGCCGTCTTCCGCGTGGACCGCACGACCGGCGGCCTCCGGTTCACCGGCCACTACGCCGCCGTCGGCAACCCTTCGAACGTCGCGTTCCTCGACGTGAAGCCGGCGGGGTGAAGTCGCTCCCGGAAAGTGCGGTGGGAACGGCTCACGACAAATTGCCTCGGACGGTTCGGATGAGTTCCGATAAATCCCTGACCATCGGAACTCCGTACCGTGCGCACACGACCTCGACGTTCCCCCTCCGCCAGAACCCCGGCGGGCAACAGACTACGATTTTGCCCTTCGGGGCTGATAGCCCCAATTCCAGCAGCGTGATCGGGGCCTGAGTTGCGGGTGCGAAGTACATCGCCACCAGCGACGCCCGCTCCAGTCCGTCAAGTTCCCACTCGACCTGTCCGCGGAACGCCGGGTTGTCGATCGACTGCTCCCACGAGGTGTCCCACTCGTCTCGGCGGGGGTTCAGGATTGCGACCGGCAGGTCGGCCAACGCCCGCTCGACTTCCGCTTGCCACGGTTCCGCCCGGCCCATCTCGATCGACCCGGCCAGGAACACCGAGCGTTCGCCGTCGGCCAGGGTAATCGGGGTTGGCGGCTTAAGGAGGCGAGCCATTCAGAAGCCCTCCGTCGGCCGCCCGTTCCAACGCGGCGATGTCGAGTTTTTGCATCGTCATCATGGCCTCCATCGCCCGGCGGCCGCGGGCCGGGTCCGGGTCGTTCAGCAGTTCCATCATCCGCGTCGGCGTGATCTGCCACGACAAGCCCCAGCGGTCCTTCAGCCAGCCGCAGTCGCTCTCCCGGCCCCCGTCCGACGTGAGGGCCGTCCACAGGCGATCGACTTCCGCCTGGTCTTCGCACAGGATCTGGAACGAGACGGCCTCGGTGAACGGGAACTGCGGCCCGCCGTTCAGACCGATGTACCGCTGACCGGCGAGCGTGAACTCGACGGTAATGACCGTCCCGGCCGGCCCGCTCGACGTGTCAGCCGGCGACCGCGTCACGCGATTCACCCGCGAGTCCGGCAGCAGCGTCACGTAGAACTTCGCGGCCTCTTCAGCCTGCCCGTCGAACCAGAGGAAGGGGATGATTTTTTGCATGTGCTATTTGTATTCCCGCGTAGTGGGTCGGCTAACAGCCGGCCGCTAGCCGACCCGCTCCTCGGGAGGGAAACCTGGGATTCTGCACTCCCTCTGGCGAAGACTTGACTCGGTCGGCATAATTGCGCAGGTCCGCCCTCGTACAGGATGCCGAATCATGCCGCGACTCTTCGCGCTGCTCGCCCTTGCCCTCGCTTCGACCGTGTCGGCCGCCGGACCGGCAGTAATGGTCGAACGCGACATCGTCTACGCCACCGCCGACGGCGAGAAGGTGCGGCTCGACCTCGCCAAACCGACGACGCCGGGGCCGCACCCGTGCGTGGTCTGCCTGCACGGCGGGGCGTGGAAGTTCGGCGACAAGAAAGACCTGTCGCGAGTCGGCCGCAATCCCGACGCCATTGGGACCACCGAAGTCGTCGTGACGAAACATGCGAGCCTCATCGAGATGCTGGCCAACCAGGGGTACGTCGCCGTGTCGGTCGGCTACCGACTCGCGCCGAAGGCGAAGTTCCCGGCCCAGATCGAGGACGCGAAGACGGCCGTGCGGTTCCTGCGGGCCAACGCCAAGCAATACGATCTCGACCCGGACCGCATCGCCGCCCTCGGCTTCTCGGCCGGCGGGCACCTCGCGGCCCTCCTCGGCACCACCGACAAGACCGTTGGCTTCGACGGCCCGCTCTACCCGGACCAGTCGAGTGCCGTGCAGTGCGTCGTCGATTTCTTCGGCCCCACCGACCTGACGCTGTACACCGAGGCCGAGGGGATTGAGAAGGCGTACCTCGCCCCGTTCCTCGGCACCCGGTACAGCACGAAGCCGGACGTGTACAAGAAGGCGTCGCCGCTGGAACACGTCAGCAAGGCCGCCCCGCCGTTCCTGATTCTGCACGGCACGGCGGATGTCATCGTGCCGATCATCCACTCGGAGCGGTTGCAGAAGAAGTTACTCGACTGCGGCGGGACGTGCGAACTGCGAACCGTCCCCGGCGAGGGCCACGGCTGGACCGGCCCCGTGATGCTCGACACGATGACGACGGTGTCGAAGTTCCTGGCCGCGAACCTAAAGGCGAAGTGAGCCGCGCTTTGTTCCCTCCCCGATGGGAGGGAACAAGGTCGTTACTGCCACGTGACACTTTCTCGGGAGAATAACTCCGCCACTTCTGGTATCCTCGTCGAGTAGGCCCATCACATCCGAGAATTCCCCATGCGAGCGATCCTCCTGCTACTCGGCCTCGTCATGCTCGTTCCCCCCGCCGACGGGTGCGGCATTCCGTGGCGGCACGGGCAACTGGTGAGCGTCGCGTCGGAAGACGCCCTCATCGTGTGGGACGCCGGCGCGAAGACGGAGCACTTCATCCGGCGGGCCAACTTCCGCACCGAGGCGAAGGACTTCGGCTTCCTCGTGCCGACGCCCACAATGCCGGTGTTGGAGGAAGCGGACGAAACGATCTTCGCCACCCTCGCCCACGCCACGGCTCCGAAGATCATCTACCAGCACCGCACCGAGAAGGTCTACCGACTCACGAACCCGATGCACTATGGCGCGTCCCCGCCACCGGCCGCGGCCGTCGAAATCCTCGACCGGAAGAAGGTCGCGGGCTACGATGCCGTCGTGCTGAAGGCGAACGACCCCACAGCCCTCCGCGACTGGCTCGACAAGAACGGCTACGAGGCCCGGCCGGAACTCGTCGAGTGGTTCCGCTGGTACACCGACCACAACTGGATCATGACCGCGTTCAAGTTGTCGAAGGACGGCAGCGCGGCGAACCAACTCACCGGCCGGACCGTGCGCCTGACGTTCCAAACGGAGGTGCCGTTCTACCCGTACCGCGAGCCGACCGACATGCGGAAGGACGCGGGGGCCGGGCAGCGATTGTTGCGCGTCTACTTTCTCAGCGATAAGAGGTACGAGGGCACGCTCGGCAAGGAGGGAAGCTGGTCGGGGCGGGCGGTGTGGTCGAACCTCGCCCCGGACGACACGGCCCGCGCGGTCATTTCGGGATTGGGGTTGGAGCCGAAGGCGAGGGACGTGAGCCTGGCGAAAAAGTGGCACCTGACCGAGTTCGAAGACTCGTCGTTCCCGCGACCGGGCACGGACGAGGTGTACTTCCGCGTCGCCGCGAATCAGGACGCCGTAGAAAAGCCGCCGGTAATCGTGCCGATCGTTGACTACGAGTACGTTGATGTCCCCGCCGATTACACCATGCCGGCGTTGCTCGGGGTGGTCGGACTGATCGGCATCGGTGTCGTCGGCTGGAGGTTGGTGCGGAAATAGTGTTTCGTCGCCTCTAACCATCGCGAAGATCGGGGTGCGACGGTCTGCGTTAAACGTCTCGGGCCACTCCAAGAGCGGGTGACCCGAGGCGGCATTTCTATTTCGGCGGCGTGCCCGGTCGCTGTTCGCCGGTGTCCTTCATCATCTTGTTCATTTGCTCTTGCTCCTTCTTGGCGGTTTCTGCGTCCACCGTGGGCTTGGCCTTCTCGCCGCTACAGCCCACCGCAAGGGTGAGCACCATCAGAGCAATCAACCGTTTCATAACGAGCATGGTTCCTACCGTGGGGGATTCGGGAATTTGTGTGACGGTCTGAGAACTGGCTTCGCCAACAAGTAGCGGAACCAGAACGCCTCGCGCTCGAGTTCCGCCACCCATACTGTTGCACTTCGTCCGAGTGGTTACGGCAGAGTCAGGGCTTCGCCCCCCTGACGGGTACCGGCGGCCGTCCAGGTGTCCGGGTCGACCGAGTCGTTGACGAAGCGAACGGCCCCGTCGGACATGAGTACGTTTGCCCCGCCGGTGTGCCGACTGGACGCGGGCGCAACCATCGTCCCGTAGACGCTGTCCGTCCGCCAACAAGGGCTGTTCGGCGGCAGCAGGTGGTTGTACAAGCCCCGCCACATGGACCCTTCGTCCCAGGCGTACCCCTTCCCGCGCCAGGTGCCGCCAGCCAGCCCGGCGGTCGCCCAGTTCTTGGCCAGGAGCGTCGTTCGGGCGGCCGCGAGCGTCGTATCGGTCACCGCGCCGGCCTCGAAGCAGTCCCCGAGTTTACTGTTCGGCCCGGATTGGGGCACGTTGCAGGCTTCCGCCGCGGACGCCGTGTTCGACGTGCCGTCCGCGATGGCCAGGAGGGTGAACCCCTTGGCGACCGTAGCCGACGGGGAACTGTTGCTCACCTGCCCCATGCCGAATACGCCGTCCCAGCCGTTCAGCTTTCCCCAACTGCCGCCGTTATAGTGGTAGTTCGAATACCCCATCGCAGCGCTGTCACCCTGCTCGGTGTCCGAGGGGCACAGGAAGACGGTCGGCTTGATCTTTGTCCAGGCGTTCGTGGTCGTGGTGGTCGCGGCCGTGCTCGTGGCCGGCGTCGCGATCAGGTTGTAGATGTTGTCTTGCTCCATGAACGGGAGCAGGAAGACGTTGGGACCGAAGAAGGATGTGGTCGTTGTCCCGGCCGGGAGCCGGCCGTTCGTGGCGTGAAAGTTGTGCAGGGCGACGCCGATCTGCTTCATGTTATTCGTGCACTTCGCCCGTGCGGCGGCCTCACGAACCTTCTGCACGGCGGGCAGCAACAAGCCAATCAAGATGGCAATAATCGCGATGACGACTAGCAGTTCGATCAGCGTAAATCCGCGACGGACCTTCGGACTGCGCATAGGTGCTCCTGAGGAAAGGAAAATAACCGCCGTACCCCGGGAGAGGGGCTTGGGAGAGGAGCAGCCGGCCGGTGACACACAATTCGATGTGCGTCTCTGAGGTAGGCACACGGAGCCTGGAAAAGCGGCAATGAAGACCGATTTCCAGGATAAAACAACGATACCCGCTGGTGAGCAAATGACGCGCCGAGGGTTGCGTTCTCACGACTTGTTCACGGCAGTTCATTCCGTGGCGAAATGTGAGGCATTTGAACGGGTTCTAGAAAAAATGTGAGCCGACCCATTGGGTCGGCTCAAGCAGGATCAAGATCGCGGTCGTTGAGCAAAAGCGTGCCTATACGGCGACAGGACCGCGGCGGCCGAACAGCATCGAGAAGACCGCCAAGACGAGGAAGACCACCAACAGTACCTTCCCCATCCACGCCGACTCGCCGGCAATGCCGCCGAAGCCGAACAGAGCCGCGATCAATGCGATAACGAAGAACATGATTGCCCAGCGGAGCATGACATCACCGGTTGTTGGGGAGCAAGTTGTGAAGCGAAGAAATGAATCGCAACTCCAGTGCCGAAGCTCACGGAATCATTCGTGACCAAGGTAGGTAAACCGTGGGGGGAACGGAGTTGGCCACGGCCCTCGCTGAGTTCGCGGCCGTAAGTCGGGACGAGGGCCAAGCGTTCGGGCCCCGGAAACACGACAACACTTGGACGTGATCAGGGAAATGAAGAAGGCCCCGGACTCGTGTCCGGGGCCTTCCATTATCGTGAGGCGGCTGTCACAGACAGTCACCCGTCTGCGGCTGTCAGACAGCCGCCACCTCAAAACCTTGGTAACAACTACTACTCAAGGGATCACCTCCTTCGTTAAAAGCCATCCGGCCGGGGACTGATTACCAATCCGGCCCCCGTCGGCCTTTAGTTCGTCGTGCTACGGTCACACGACCCACAACCCACTATACCCGATGGCCAGTCGGGAGCCAACTATTTCTTCCCGCCCGGTTCCGTCGCCTGCCGGCCCGACCGCCCTCTCGCGTACAACCCGCAAAAGAAGTTCGACCGGCTTCCCGAACGAACTCTGGTCAGAGGGACCAACGGCCGACAGAATAAGCGGTTGGGAAGCATGACGTTTCGCCCGACCTTCCACTCTCTTCAAGCAGGACGGCACCCATGTTCGGTTCGGTTCTTCTCATGACGGCCCTGATGGTCACGCCCGCCCAGGCCGGGGGGCTGAGCCTCACGAACGTCCGCCCGACGTTCGGCCAACTCGGTGGCACGCGGCCCGACAGCAAGTTCCTGCCCGGCGACATCCTCTGCTACAGCTTTGACATCGAGGGCATCGTCGTCAACGACGAGGGGCAGGTACAGTACGAGATGGGAATGGAGATCCACGACGCCAACAACAAGCTCGTCTTCGAGAGCAAGCCGTCCGCCCGCGTCAACCTCGCCCTCCTCGGCGGCGGCCGACTGCCGGCCATCGCGTACACGACCATCGAGGACGATCAAGCCGCCGGCACGTACACCCTGAAACTCACGGTGAAGGACCTGCTCGCCAAGCCGAACGCGACGCAGACGTTCACGAAGAAGTTCGAGGTGGCGAAGAAGCAGTTCGGCATCGTCGGCGTGTCGATGAGCGTGGACGAGCGCGGCTCGATCCCGGCCCCGACGACCGGCGTGGTCGGGCAGTTCTACTTCGTGCAGTTCGGCGTGGTGTCGTTCGATCGCGCGGTGCCGAAGCCCGACCCGAAGGACCCGAAGGCGAAGCCCGGCCCGGCCCAACCGAACCTGACCTTCGAGATGACGATCCTCGACGCCGCCGGTAAGCCGACGTTCACGAAGCCGATCTCTTACAAGTTGGCCGCCGAGGTGAAGGAGACGGAGAACTTGGTGGTGATGCGGTTCCCGATTCCGTTCACGAAGGCCGGCAAGTACACGGTGCGGCTGAAGGCGGTGGACACCCTCGCGAACAAGCAAACCACGTTCGACCTGCCGATCGCGGCCGTAGAATCCAGTAACTGACGTGGTTGCGACCGACGGCCGAATTACTCCCTCTCCCCCGGCTTTGAGGGGGAGAGGGCCGGGGTGAGGGGGAAGAACTTTGCCCTTGTGAAGACTACTGTCATCTGTGTGAGGCAGGCGTTCCCCCTCACCCTAACCCTCTCCCCCTCAAAGCCGGGGGAGAGGGGATTAGACTTCGCAAAGGGTTTGGCCATGCGACGGGACGAGCGACAGAAAGAGTTCGCTCGCAAGATGCGACGGGAACCGGCACCGGCCGAGCGAATATTGTGGACGTTGCTTCGAACCGAACAACTCCGACCCTTCAAATTTCGCCGCCAACATCCCGTTGGACCGTACATCGTGGACTTTTACAGTCACGCGGCCGTGCTCGTGGTCGAACTCGATGGCGAATCTCATTTGACGACCGAATCGCAAGAACGCGACGGTCAACGGTCGGCGTACTTGGGGTCACTGGGCATCCACGTCGAGCGGTTCTGGAACCCGATGGTCTTCGACGATTCCGAGACGGTGATCGAACGCATCTATAATCTCTGTGTGGCCCGCGCAGGGGTCAGCCGGACGCACCACCTGATTCACACCCCGGATGCCATCGAATTAGCTCGGTGCTTCAACCCGAATCGAGACGAACCCTCATGAGTCAGCTTCAAGACCGGATCGCCCAGTTCCGCAAGATGGCGACCGACGACCCGGACAACGAACTCGGCCACTTCCGCCTCGGGCAGTTGCTCGCGGACGACGGCCAACCGGCCGAGGCCGCGAAGTCGTTCGCCCGCACGCTGGAACTCAGCCCGCAGTTCTCGAAGGTCTACCAACTGCTGGCCGAGTGCCACGTGAAGTTGAACGACAACGAGAAGGCCGTCGAGGCGCTGACGACCGGGTACAAGATCGCCGACGAGCGCGGCGACAAGATGCCGCGGGACGCGATGGCGAAGATGCTCACGGAACTCGGCGCGCCGATCCCGAAGATCGAGGCGGCGGCCGCGGTGGACGAGGGGCCGGACACCGGGTTCCGCTGCGAGCGCCCCGGCTGTGCCGCCGGCCGTCGCGCCCGGCAGTTGCCGAAGCCGCCGGTGCCGGACGCCATCGGCCAGGAGATTTACGCGAAGATTTGCGCCGACTGCTGGACCGGGTGGTTCAAAGACTACAGCATCAAGGTGATTAACGAACTCCGCCTCGACCTTAGCTCCGAGTTCGGGCAGGCCGAGTATGACAAGTACATGCGCGAATACCTGGGGTTCGAAGCGTGAGCCGCGAGTACCTGCTTCAGTACGGTTCCTCCGCGTTCGTCGGCCGCTTCTGGGCCGACGCGGAGTTCGTACGCGGACAGCGGGCCGTGATCGAGTCGCCGCGCGGCCGCGAACTCGGCACCGTCCTCTGTGAGCCGCACGAGAAGTTCGTGGCAACCGTCGCCCCCGACCGCGACGGCCGAGTGATTCGGCCCGCCGCCGCCGCGGATGAAGACGGCGTGGCTGCGTCCCGGGCGTTGGCCGATCGCATTCTGGACGCCGCCGCGACGGCCGTCACAGCCGCAGGGCTTCCCGCGCTAATTCTGGACTGCGAAGTGTTGTTGGAATCGTCCGCCGCGATCCTGCACGTGACGACGTGGGCCGCGACCGATTTGACGCCCTTGGCCGAATCGCTGACCCAACAGTTCGGCTGCCCGGTTCGCTTCCACGATCTCGCGGCGACGACCTTGCCCGAAGAACCGGGCGCGCCAGGCTGCGGCAAGCCGGACTGCGGGTCCGGCGGGGGCGGGTGTGGCACCGGCGGCGGGTGCAGCACCGGCGGGTGTTCCCGCGGCAAGGTGAAGTCGAGCGGCGAATTGACCGCGTACTTCCGCGACCTGCGCGAGAAGATGGAGGCCGACGTGGCGGGTCGCCGCGAGCTGCTGTGACCCGGCCGACCCGAACTTGAGGCCCGTTGGCCCGATTCCGCGACCCGGCCTCCTCCCAAATCGTCACGACCCGCCCCTACGACCGTTCCGGTTTCCCCACCCTTCGCCATCGCCGAATCTTGACTTGTATCGCGCGCGGTCGCGCGTAAGAATCAAAAGAGGTGGAGAATCCGTACTCGCGGCCCACACCTTCCCATCCGTAACAGCTTGGCCCCCGGGGCACCATGGCGCAGACATACACACTCGAGGAAGCGGCCCAACGGCTCGGCGTCCCCCCGGACGTCTTCAAACGCCGGATCAAGGACGATTGGAAGTCGCTGCGGTCGTTCCGCGACGGGGCGACGCTCCGCTTCCGCGCCTCCGACATCGACGAACTCGCCCGCACGCTCGGCGAAGCCAGCGATCCGGGGCTGCAACTCGGCTCGCCGGGGTCCACGGCCCAGCCGGGGTCGTCGGAAGAATTCCTCCTCGGGCCGGAGGACATGACGCCCGTCGATAGCGGCGACGACATCTTCTCCGTGGCGGCCGGCGACTCGGCCCGCACCAAAAAGCAGAAGTCGACCGGCGACAGCAACGTCCGCCTCGAACCCGATTCCGGCATCAAGAAGAAGGGCGGGACGCCGGGGAAGAGTTCCAAGAGCGGCAAGAAGAGCAGCAACAAGGGGAAGGACGCCGGCCACCTGACCGAGGAAATCGACCTCGACATGCTCGCCGGCCCCAAGAGCGGCGTGCTGCGGCCGGGCGAAAGTTCGGCCAAGCTGAAGGCCCCGCGGTCCGGGCCGAACCTGGCCGGGCCGGGTTCGTCGAACAAGATCCCCGGGCCGCCCGCCAGCAACGACATCATGGGGTCCGACAGCAGCAGCGAGTTCGAACTCAGCCTGGACACCGACAGTGACTCGTTCGAACTGCAACTGAACCCCGACCAGAGCGAGGAAATCGACCTCGGCGGCGACCCGGTCAAGCGGGCCGGGCAGAGCGGCATCAACCTCGCCAACCCGAAGGACAGCGGCGTCTCGCTGGAGAAGAAAGGCCCGAAGTCGAACGCCGGCCCGAAGAGCGGCATTTCGAAGAAGGCCCCCCCGCCGCCCGTGACCGACGACTCGGACGACTTCGAGCTCTCGCTGGACAACGACTCGTCGGAACTCGAATCGACGACCTTCTCGACTCCGGCCGCGGAGGCCAGTTCCCCTCTGGAGAGCGACTCGGACAGCGAGTTCGAACTCAGCCTCGACGACTCCGGTTCGGCCGAGGCGTACGGCGAGGAGGAGGCGAACAAGGGGGACATCTTCGAGACGGACTTCTCGCTGCCGCCGGTGGACGAGGACGCGGAATCCGGCTCCGAAGTGGTGGCCGTGGAGTCGTCCGACACCGACCTGGAGAACTCCGACTTCGACCTTGCCCTCGACGAGTCCGACATTCAGGCGGCCGACGACGAGAGTGCGAGCCAGGTGGTGCTGCTCGACGACGATTCCGGGCCGGAAGCGGCGGCGGTCGGCGCGGCGGGTGTCGCGGCCGCGGCCGGGGCTCTGGCCGGGGCGGGTCGTAAGAAAAAGAAGGTCGTCACCGAGGACGAAGAGGCAACCGACGACGACGACGCGAGTTCGTCGCTGGCCGGCGTCCGCCGCAACACGGACGATGACGACGACGTGCCGACCGGGTACGCCCCGCCGGCGAAGTGGCCGGGCTGGGTGATCGCCCCACTGGCCCTGACGTTCCTGTTCACGTTCCTCGGCGGCGTGATGTCCTACGAACTGCTCCGCGGCATGTGGGGCTACCACAACGGCCAGACCACGACCGGCGGCCTGTCGAGCACCGTCGCCGGCGCCTTCGGCCTGGAACCGGAGAAGAAGTAACTGAAGCAGTAAGGCGAGCGGCCCGGCGTGAGCGGGCCGTGTCTGGGACTGCCAGACACGGCCCGCTCGCCTTTTTCTACTACGACAGTTTCCGGTACTTCATCCTCTTCGGCGTGTCGGCTTCCGATCCCAACCGGGCGTGCCGCTGCTCTTCGTAGACCTGGAAGTTCCCCTCGCACCACACAACCTTGCTGTCGCCTTCGAAGGCGAGGATGTGCGTCGCGATTCGGTCCAGGAACCAGCGGTCGTGGCTGATGACCACCGCGCACCCGCCGAAGTTCAACAGCGACTCTTCCAGTGCCCGCAGCGTGTCCACGTCGAGGTCGTTCGTCGGTTCGTCGAGCAGCAACACGTTGCCGCCGCTGCGGAGGAGCTTCGCGAGGTGGATGCGGTTCCGCTCGCCGCCGGAACAGTTGCCGACGATCTTCTGCTGGTCTGGGCCCTTGAAGTTGAACCGGGCACAGTACCCACGGCTGGCGACCTTCTGCTTGCCGAGCATGATGTAGTCGGTGCCGCCGGTGATCTCCTCGAACACCGTGTTCGTCGGCGTCAGCGCGTCGCGGTTCTGGTCCACGTGGGCCGGCTTCACCGTCGGGCCGACCGTGAGCTTGCCGCCGTCCGGCGTCTCCTGGCCGACGATCATCTTGAACAGCGTCGTCTTACCGGCCCCGTTCGGCCCGATGATGCCGACGATCCCGCCCTTCGGCAGGTTGAACGTCAGGTCGTCGAACAAGAGCTTGTCGCCGAACGACTTCTTCACGCCCTCGGCCCGTACCACGAGGTCGCCGAGCATCGGGCCGGGCGGAATCTGAATGACGAGATCCTCGTCGCGGTCCTCGATCTCCTGGGCTTGCAACCGGTCGATGGCCGCGAGGCGGGCCTTGTTCTTGCCCATCCGCGCCCGCGGGGCCATGCGGGACCACTCCAGTTCGCGCTCGAGTTGCTTCTGCCGGGCCGAAACCTCCTTTTCCTCGAGTTCCAGCCGCTTCTTCTTCTTCTCCATCCAGCCGGTGTAGTTGCCGACGAACGGGTACCCGCGGCCGCGGTCCAGTTCGAGGATGTACTGCGCGACGTTGTCGAGGAAGTACCGGTCGTGCGTGATCGCGACGACGGCCCCCTTGTAGTCCTTCAGGAAGTGTTCCAGCCACTCGATGCTCTCGGCGTCGAGGTGGTTGGTCGGCTCGTCGAGCAGCAGCAGGTCGAAGTTCTGGAGCAGCATTTTGCAGAGGAACACCCGCCGCCGTTCGCCGCCGGACAGGTGTTCGACGCCGGCGTCGCCGGGCGGCAGTTGCATGGCGTCCATCGCCATCTCGACCTTGCGGTCGATATTGTAGGCGTCGGCCGCGTCGATCTGTGTTTGCAGCCGCTCCATCTGGTTGGACAGCTTGTCGAAGTCGGCGTCCGGGTCGGCGAACTTCTCGCTGACGGCCTCGTACTGGCGGATGAGGTCGCGGATCGGGGCGACGGCCTCCTCGACGTTCTCCAGCACGGTCTTGCCCGGCGTCAGCATCGGCTCTTGCGGCACGTAGCCGATGGTCAGCCCGTTCTCGGGGCGGGCCTCACCCATGAAGTCCTTGTCTTGCAAGGCCATGATCCGCAACAGCGTGGACTTGCCCGACCCGTTCGACCCGATGACGCCGATCTTCGCCCCCGGATAGAAGGCGAGTTGGATGTCCTTGAGCACCTCGCGCTTGCCGTAGTGCTTGGTGAGTTTGTCGATGGTAAAGATGTACCGCTCGCCCATGTCCTGCCGCTCCGTAGGGGATAGGGGAATGATATACGACGGCGGCGAGATGCATCTGTTGCACCGCGGTGGGTAGCGTGGGAAGATGGCGGTGAGTATTCGGCGGCCGAGTAGAAAGCACCGATGGGCACGACGTACCACTACGCCAATCTGACGAAACAAGAGTGGTTCTCCACGGACGCCCTCGGCGGGAGTGCCAAGTTGAGAGGGCTGGGCCTCAACTTGACCGCCCGTGCTTTCGACCTGTTGTTCATCGCAGGGCTTGCTCCAGCGACCGTAACCGATCCCGTTCGGCCGGGCCGTTGGGTGGGTGACGTGGTCGTTATCATCGGCGATACGGACGAGAACTGGCTACGGTACAACGATGAGTTCGCCGACCTGACGGCCGATGTCATCCTGCTTGTTCATACCTGCGATGGATTCGACCGAATCGCGTCAGCCGCCGAGGAATACGACGCCCTTTTCATGCAAGTCTGCCATATCGTTTCAACAGGTCAGGCTCCAGAACTCGAATCGCAAATGAAGCAGCGGTTCGGGACAAGTCTCCGGCAGCGGTACAAGGAGTTGTGCCAGAACAACAGATGGTTCAAGCCAAAAGATGTAGCGAGGCCGGGAGAGAAATAGATACCGCGGTGTTTGTGGTGTCCGACTGGTGGAGGTCTTGAGCCGCGGAGCGGCGGTAGTCGTTAGCCAGGGGCGCTAGCCTCTGGTCATCGTGCCAAATGTTCAAGCCCCGGAGGGGCGGCGGAGGCCTGATCGCCCCTCCGGGGCTGTGGTGTTGGGTGTTGGGTGTTGGGTGGCGGGTTCCAGGGGCTGAGGCCCCTGGCTAACGACTACTGCCGCTCCGCGGCTGAAAAGCAAGCGAAGTCCTCATTTCCGCCCCGCCAAGTACGCCAGCACGTCCGCCGCCTCCTGAGGCGTAAAGTCCTTCAGCAGTCCCTCCGGCATAATCGAGGTGCGCGAGGCGTCGAGTGATTCCACGTCGTCGGCCGCGACGGTCGTGAGTTTGTTCTGGGCGTCCTTCAGCACCACCTCTTTCGCGTCCCGTTTCACGACGAGGCCGGTGATGCTGCGGCCGTCGAGCGTGCGCAAGAGGTACGACTGAAACTGCGGCTCGATCCGCCGCGACGGGTCGAGGATACTTTCCAGCAGTTGCTCGCGGGTACGGGTCTTGGCGATCTGCGACAGGTCGGGGCCGACGTCCTGCCCCTTGCCGTCGATCTTGTGACAGTTGACGCACTGAGACCGCGTCACGGCGAACAGCTTCGCCCCGTTCGCGGCGTCGCCGGTCAGCGACAGGATCGCCCGTGGTCGCGGGTTACTTCCGAGCGTCGGCGGCTTGTTCGGGTCGGGGAAGTATCCGCCGAGTAGGTCGGTGGCGAAGCTGCCGCACAGCGGTTGGGTGGCCGCCGTCCGTACCCGGTTCGACTCGTCCGGCGACAGCGTTCCCCGGCCGACGGCGCGGGCGATTCTCAGTGCGTCGTCGGATTGCTTGAGGCGTTCCGCAAGCTTGGTCGGCTCGGTCGGGATGTTGGCCGCGGCCGGTTCTCGGCCCGGCTTCAGCGAGACGATCCAGTCCCGCACCAACTTCAGCCCCGTTTCGTCGGGGAAGTCGCTGCCGAGGTGGGGCATCCGGCCGCTGCCGAACTTCGACATGCGGTAGTACATCACGCTCCGCTCCGGGTCTCCGGGGGCCAGGATGCGGGCGTCAGGAATCTCGAACCCGCCGCGGGTCGGCTTCGCGTCCCAGAGGTTCGTGTTCTTCACGTCGGCGTTGAAATTGATGTGGAACTCGACCGAACCGCCGCCGCCGAAGATGTGACAACTGCCGCAATTCGCGTTCAGGTACGACCGGGCGCGGTCGTTGAGCGATTGCTTCTCGTCGGCGGGGTCGGCGTACTTTTTCAGCTTCTTCACGTCGGCGGCCGTGAACGACGGCAGTGGCTTCTCGGCCTTGTCCACGCGGTTCAGCAGCCCGAACTCGCCCAAGAATGTCAGTTGGTTCGTGCCGTCGGGGCGGTCGCGGTTGAGTTGCTCGCGGTTGAAGCCGAGCGTGTACCCGGCCCAGGCGTTGTGGCACTGGCCGCACTGCACTCGGCTGGCGAACGTCCACGTCTGTGGCCGCACGCCGCCGAAGATCGGGTCCTTCACGCGGAAAGACTTCTCCGCACCGTCGGCCGGTACAAGGTCGGCGTCGGTCTGGTCGTCGCGCCAGGCGTAGGTGTAACCCTGGATCGCGTCGCCGTCGAAGTGCAGGATTTGCGTCTCGACCCGCTTGCGGCTGGCCGGGTTGCCGCGTTCCATCTCCAACGACAGCGTCTTCACCAGCACGCCGTCTTTTGGCAGGTGCATGTGAATCTTGTTCCAGTCCACGTCGTTGCCGACGGCCTTGCGGTTGTCGTAGTCGGTGGCGGTCGAGTTCCCCGGCAGCGCGAGGAGGTACTCGGTGGTCGCGTAGTCCTGCCACTGGTGAGCGTTGACCTCGAAGGGGTACACGCCCTCGGCCGGCTGGTTCGCCTTCGCGTCGCGGTAGAGGCCGGACTGCGAGAGGGTGCGCGGGAACTTCGTCGGGTCGATGCTCGCGGCGTCGTTCTTGGCGAAGGCGTGAACGCGGCCGGTGTCGTAGTCGAGCAGGTACAGTTCGCCGTCGTTGTCCTCGCCGAAGGCGATAATGCGCACCTGCGGGGCGGTGAGTTCGTCCAACGACACGAGTTCCGTGCCGGTGATCGTCGCGGCCCAGATGCGGCGGGTCATCCAGTCGCCGAAGACGTACTTGCCCACCAACTCCGGGAACTTCTTGCCGCGGTAGACGTAGCCGCCGGTGACGCTCGCGGCGATGGTGTGCGACAGTTCGATCACCGGCGGGCGGATCGGCGTCGGGCCGAGTTTCTCGGTGGTGTTCACCGCCTGCCGGGCTTCGACGACGCTCCAACCGTAGTTGCCGCCCCTCTCGACCTTGTGAACCATCTCCCACGCTTCCCACCCCACGTCGCCGGCCCACAGGTCGCCGGTGGCGCGGTCGAAGCTGAACCGCCACGGGTTGCGGAACCCGTAGGCCCACACCTCGCCGCGGCTCGCCTTGCCGTTGTGCGTCTGGCCGACGAACGGGTTGTCCTTCGGGATCGCGTAGTTCTTCCCGGCGTCTTTGTGGTGAACGTCGATCCGATGGATCGACGCGAGCAGGTCGGAGATGTCTTGCCCGGTCTTGAACTTGTCCGGCGGGTTCGGGTCGGCCGCGTCGCCGCTGGAGACGTAGAGGTAGCCGTCCGGGCCGAAGTGCAGGTCGCCGCCGTTGTGCCCGCCCTGCGGGAAGGTGAACACGATTTCCTCACTCGCCGCATCCACCGTCGGCGGCGTGTCGGCCTTCACCGTGAACCGCGACACGCGACTGCCGTCCGCCAGGTTCGGCTTCCCGTCCTGCCGCACGGTGTAGCAGACGTAGCAGAAGCGGTTCGTCGCGAAGTTTGGGTCGAAGACGAAGCCGTAGGCGTTTTCGAAGTGGGTGGCGTCCTTCGTCTGCTTCGGCTTCGCGACCGCCTTCACGTCGAGGAACAGTTCCGCCTTCGCGTCCGGCTTGTTCTCGAACGAGAAGATTTTGCCCCCCTGCTCGGCCACGAACAGCCGCGAGCCGCCGGGCTGCGGGGTCAGCAGCAGCGGGTGGTCAAACTTGAGGTTCGGAAACGGGACCGGCAGTTTGAACCGCGGCGGCGGCTCCGGACTGCCGACGATTTTCGACGTAGTCCACGGCTTGCGCTTCGCCGGGGCGTCGTCGCCGAGGAGCAGTACCGATCCAATGCCGACGAACGTGAACGTGGCGAGGCCGAAGATGCGAAGAAGGGAGCGGCGCATCGGAGGAACCTGAGTGGGGAGACGGACACCGAGCGGGTGTGGGGGCATCATATGATCCGCGACCGGGACTGCCTCGACTTCGCCGCCGGACCGGGGTACGATCAACCGTGCCCATCGCCCGGTTCGCGCCGAGACTCCGTATCCGCCCGGAAATGGTCCCCCTCGGTCGAGCGAATACCTCTCACACGTTTCCGATCCCGGAGGGCCGATCATGCCGCGTACCGTCAAGCGACTGCCGTTCTTGCTGCTCCTCGCCGCCGTGCCGAACCTGGCTCGGGCCGACGAGGCGAAGGTCGTGGAGTTGGTGCAATCTCACAAGGGTAAAATCACCCGCGACGACAAGGCCGAGGGAAAGCCGATCGTTAAAGTGGACGTCAGCGCGTCCGAAGTGACGGCCGACGAACTGAAGCACCTCGCCGAACTCAAAAGTCTCCACTCGCTCAACGTCGGCGGCACCCGCATCGGCGACGAGGGGCTGAAGCAGATCGCAACGCTCACCACGCTCCGCACCCTCCGCATGGGCGGCACCCAGATGGGCGTGACCGCGGAGGGGTTCAAGGAACTCGCGAAGCTGACGGAATTGGAAACGCTCGGCGTGGACAACATGAACGTGCGGAACGCCTGGCTGAAGGACTTGACCGGCCTCAAAAAGCTCAAGGCCATTTACCTCGAACGCGCCTTGGTCGGCGACGAGGGTGCGAAGACGTTGCGGGACATTCCGAGCCTGGAAACGGTGTTGATCCAGAAGACCAGCCTCGGCGACGCCGGACTGAAGGCACTCGGCGAACTCCCCAACCTGAAATACCTGGATGCGTCCGTGACGAAAGTGACCGACGCCGGCGTGGAAGGCCTGACGGGGGCGAAGAAGTTGGAGGCACTCGACCTGTACGACACCAAGGTCAGCGATGCGGGGGCGGAACACCTGGCGAAGATCGAGACGCTGACGTATTTGAACCTCGATTACACCCAACTGACGGACGCCGGCCTGAAGCGGCTGAAGCGACTCCCGAAACTCCGGCGGTTGCACCTCGGCAACACGAACGTCACCGATGCCGGCATCCCGGAACTCTACGGGATGACGACGCTGCAAACGCTGTCGATCATGAGTTCCGACGCGACCCCGAAGGCGATTGCGGCCCTGCAGGAGAAGCTGCCCGACTGCCGGATCTACCACCGCGAAGGCCGGCCTTGACGAGCGTGCCGGCGGTCGTATCATCCGAGTACCTGCCTAACGGCAATGGTCGCGGAAGTGGCGGAAGTGGCGGAACTGGCAGACGCGCCAGATTCAGGTTCTGGTACTCGCAAGGGTGTGGAGGCTTCCCACACCCAACTCCTCTTCCTCAAAAACCCCTTGATTTCTAGTCTCCCTCGCCCTCGACCCGGGGTATCATCCGGGACCGAGCCGACGCCCAATATACCCGATTCACTGCCCCGATCCAGCCGAATTCACTGCCCCATTCACTGCCCCGCGGATCCTTACTTCAAGCCCCACTCCCCTTCAGCACCATCTCCGGAGCCGTCGCCCGCTCCCGCTTCTCCTCGCCCCCGCAAGGCCGCGACTCAGCGACGAGGTTGGCGGCGATCCTCTTGCTTGTTCGATCTACTCGTTCCGCTTCCCAATCGGAAGGCGGGTCAAGTCCGAAGACACGATCGCCCTAGGCAATTCTGTTTGCCCTCGTTTCCATGACCGCTTACGCTGAGGTTAGATTTACCCGGAGGCATCCCATGCTCCCCCTCCTTCTCTCGGCGTTTGTTACCGTCCCAAATTCGCCGCAGGTGATCTATGTTGACGACATGGTCGGGTTCGACCGTGTCCGCCGCCTTCAGACTCTCGCGAGTGGCCCCCTAACGGTTCCCGCTTCTACAGTCGGCCCCCTCCTTCGCATGGTGGAGGAACAACTCGTCGCCCTGAAAGCACAGGGCGATCTTGTCGATCCACAAGAAGTCGAGGCCACGCAGCAAATAATCGAGAAATTGAAAGCCCAGCAGAAGACGAAGTGAACCTGGAGCCTTGAACCGATGTGGTCGTCTTTCACACTCTCGGTGCCGGCCCCGCTGAACGTCAACGAGTGCGGCGAAGGAAAATATTGAGCATGATGCGAAAACGGAAGTGGTTGCTGCTCCTGTTGGCCGTCCTGACAGGGACCTCCGTATTTGCGATTCTTTGGTGGCAGGCAGAGTACCCCTCGCGTCCGGCCCTGAAGTCGCAAGGGGAGCGGATGATCGCCGCCGTGGAACGGTATCGGACACAACACGGTGAGTACCCGGCGACGTTGGAAGATGCGGGGATCACGCCGCCGTCGCACGGCTACGGACCGTGGCAGTACGGTCACAACGACAATTCCTTTTGGTTGATTGTCGGCGACTACGGGAAGGACTGGTTCGTGCTGTCCTACGTCAGCGGCGACCGCGGCTGGTATCTGGACCACTAGCCGACGGCCTTCAGAAGCTACGCCCGACTCGACTTCATCGCCTACTTCGTCTTCGACGCCCCCTCACTGTGGGGTCGGCCCCGCCGCTGGCGGCCCTCTTCGCGACCCAGACCCCACGGGGGCGGGGACCATCCCCGCCCCCGCTTATTCTCCTACTCCGACGCCCCGCCCGAGCCGCTCCAGAGGCAGAGGAGAAAAATACCACCGATTGTTGATCGACTTTGTCACATATCGACTTGCGACACTGGAACTGATGAGATAACGATCCGAATGACCTCTGAGGAGAATCCGATTCTCCACCCAAGTCGAAGGCTATCAGGGCCTCCAGGGCCGCCCTGGTGGCCTCCGATAACCTCTCCCCGCCTACGCCGGGGTAATCGCCTCCCCGACCCCTTCCCCGTCGCCTCGCGTCAGCGAGGGACCCCACCCCACAGTTCACCGCTTCTCTTCACCCTCTTACCCCCAAGACTCTGATGAACCTCGACATCTTCTCCCTCCGCTACGCCGCCGCCCTCCGTTCCGCGGACCGTGCCGCCGAGCGGGTCCAGTACGGCAAGCGTTCCGGCGTCAACCTGGGCCTCGGCCCCATCCGCGAGGGCCTCCGCGACGCCCTCGGCGATAAGATCGGCGTCAACTTCGACCCCCTCGTCGAAGACGGCGAGGTTCGAGTGGTGGACCCGCCCACGCCGACCCAAGCGGCTTCTGCATCGAACCTCCGCGACATCGTCCGCGGCGTCTTCAAGGGCCACCCCTCGGTCGATTACGACAACGGCCTCGGCGTTGGCCTCCCGGGACGGCGACTCCTCCGCGTTCACACCCCGGACTACGACCGCACGGCTCACATCGACTTCTTCAACGACGTGGACCCCGACCGCAAGGGCGCGGACAAGCGGGCCGTGTCCTCCGGCAAGCGCGTCCGCGAGGGCACGTTCGACTTCGTCCGCCACCTCTCCCAGCTCGCGTCGAAGCTCCACGCCGAGGACTACGCGGTCAGTTACACGGCCCCCTCGGATCGACGGCGGAGCCGCCTCTACTCCCACGCCCTGACCCGAGCGGGGTTCATCCCCGACGCACCGACGGGCGACCGCGACTACTACTGGCGACCCAAGAACCAAGTCCCCGAGGACGAACGCGCGGGCCGTCTCGCCGCTCACGCGAATCGCCTCGCGGGCGACACGAAGACGCCGGAGCGACTCGGCCGCGCGTACCGCGACGCCCTCCGGTACGGGGCCGCCGAGGAGAAGGCGAAGCCGCGGTTCGTCGCCCCAGGGGAGATGCAGAGCGCGATGGCCCTGGGGCGGATCGCCGAAGCCGCGTACCGCGGGGGGCAGGCGATCGAGTACGTGACCCCGTCCGACCCGTCGGTCGCCGCGAACTCCGCGAAGGCGATGGAGAAGGCGGGGTTCGAGCGGGACACCAAAGCGAACGGGAACGTCGAGCGGTGGGTGCCGACGGCGACGCCGGGGCGGTAGCCGCCCCGAGCCTTCGGTTCGGATTGCGGGAGTCAACCCTCATCGCCCGCGAGCTGGCTCAACTTCGCGAGCAACTCGTCGGTCGCTGCTTCCAACGGCTCGGCCTCGAACTTCTGACCGATCATCGCTCGCGTTAAGACCAGCCCTCGGATCATCTGCGTTCGCAACTCTTTCTCGCCTTCGACGGCATCATCGCACGCGCCCGCGATCAGTTTGCTCGCCTTCGAAGTCGTGCGGGCCGGGTCGATCGCGACGCCGAGCAGTTCTCCACAGCGGAGTCGAATCTCCCGGTCGCGGGGTGACTCGCGGCCGAACAGGTACGTCAGCGATCCGCCGAGGACGCCCGTAACGAGCATCGCCAGTTGGACGTAGACGGCCGTCAGGGCGAACTCGTCAAGGTTCTTGCCGTTTAGAACCATGATCCCCGGCGCGATGACGAGGAAGCCGAAGAGGAGCAAGACCGCGAAGACGCCTCGCGTGTAAGCCATCACGGTTGAGGCCCGATCGACGGACGCCAAGGGAACGCCCTTCACCCTTGATCCCGCGACGATGGTCAGGATGGATGCGGCAGCGGTTTCACGGGCCTTCTTGTCGATTGCGTAGTACGAGCGGATCGGGCTCCTTCGGGCCCGCCGGCGGATTGCCGACTGGGGCGAAGGAGAATATAGTCCGCAATAGGTACAATTGTCAATGTTACAAAACGGTCTAATCCGCAAATTCCTTGATCTCGTTCAATTCGTTCAACTCCACGCCGAAGGCCCTGGCGAGTTGAATGGCTGCTCCCAGACTCGGAGATCGAGCGGCGTGCAGATAGTTATGGATCGACCCCCGTTTCACGCCCGACAGATCCGCCGCCCGTTGCTCCGTCAGCTCCGCCGCCGTTAGCTTCTCGCGAAGCCACTCCGCAAAAGTCGCCCACCCCTCCTCGGTCGGCTTCACCTTCTTCGGCGGCGTCTGGGTCAGCGACAGCGACCGCAACACGGCCGCCAAGTCAGTCAGCTTCGCGTGAGCTTCCCCGACTTCGTCAGCGGTAGCGAGGAGCCGAGCGGCTACGTCGTCGAGGTTCTTCTTCGCCATCTCGTCTCCTCTCAACGCCGACGCTCAGTCTGCGGCCAATTCTTCTTCGCCGCTGCGGTCGGCGTCGCTTTCGCCGAGGGCGTCGCGGATGGGGATTGAGAAGGGGATGGCGCGGTGTAACCCGCAAGAAAAGCAGAATCATCATCGACGACAAGAAATGGGCTGTTTCATCCGTCAGCAAATTACTTACTCATTAAACTCTCACTGGATCGGTGTTCGAGTGTTTGTAATACTCGGTCCAAATCCAAACCCCAGACCCGGAGACTAGTTCCGTCTTCGAATGCTGGCTGATTCCTCGCCCGCCCTTCTCCACTCCCCGACCCGAGGATCGAACATGAATCTCCCGCCCCGTCGACGCTCAGGGTTCACGTTGATCGAATTGCTGGTCGTGATCGCAATCATCGCAATTCTTATCGGCTTGTTGTTACCCGCCGTGCAGAAGGTCCGTGAAGCCGCGGCCCGAGCGAAGTGCGGTAACAACCTGAAACAGATCGGAATCGGCGCCCACGCCTACCACGACACCCAAGGCGCGCTGCCCTACGGCCAATTCGGCGGGTATGCGAACAACGGCGCGCTTCCCGTCGGGCCGGCTTGGGCAGCTAAGAGTTGCGTCACATGGCAAGTACTAATGCTCCCGTACATCGAGCAGGGGCCGTCCTACGACGCGATCTACACATGGGCGCTCGCGAATGCGACCGCAACGCCCATGTACAGTGCGCCCGCCACGCTCATTCAGAATCCCTACCCGATGTTCACCTGCCCGTCCGATCCGAACGGCGTGAAGACCAAGCCGGCATCGAACAACGAAGGGTTCCACTCGAACTATGCCGGAAACAACGGGAATACCCTGTTCTGGGACAATACCACGGCCCTCCCCAAAGCAGGGGGCAAGAGTAACGGAGGGGTGATCTTGGCCGGCGACCGCGTTCGGTTGACGGACATCAAGGACGGAACCAGTAACACTCTACTCGCCGCCGAAATCCTCACTTGGACTCCGGGCGATGACCGGCGTGGGCGGTTGTTCAACAGCTATCAAGGGGAAACCTTCTTCAGCACCCTTAACGCTCCGAACACGAGTGTTGCCGATGCTCAGTTTAGCTGCGGTGCCAACCTCCCGTCGTTCATGCCGTGTACAGCGGTCGGTAGTGCGCAGAACTCGATCAACTCGGCCCGAAGCAGCCACACCGGGGGCGTAAACGCACTTAACTCTGACGGCTCCCTACGGTTCGTCAGGAACACGGTAGACGTAACCGCATGGTCCGCAATCGGGACGCGGTACGGGGGCGAAAGCAGTACCAACGCCGAGTAATGCCAGGCGATTTCCCAGGAACGTCCTTCCCTCTTCGCGAGGGCAGGACCCCTACTTGTCCCTCCCTCTCCCTCTCTCCCTCTCTCCCGAGGATGGATTATGCGGTTCGCTTCGTCTGGTTTGTTCGTTTGCATCACGTTAATTGTGGTCGGATGCGGAGGTGCGAAGACGCACGAGGTTTCTGGGACGGTGACGTTCGATGGCGAGCCGGTCAAAGAAGGACACATCGCGTTCGCCCCTGGGGGTGGGGGCGGTTCCATCACCGATGGGCGATACAAGTTCAACTCCCCTCCCGGTAAGTTCACGGTTCAGATCAACGCGAGTCGCATGACGAAATTACCCCCGGGACAGACTGGGATGAACGGCGAAAAGGAAGAAGTTCGGGAGTACATCCCCGAAAAGTACAACACCAAGACGGAACTGAAGGCTGACGTGCCCAGCACTGGCCCAGTAGATTTCTCTCTCAAGTCTAAATGAAAAAATTGGCTCTCTAAACTTCGCCCTGTGGCCCGATCCGCAGGGCGAGGGTCATCTGTTCAGATGCTCCCCTCCCCCTCACCCCCGCAGTCGCACCCGCACCCGCGCCTTCACCCCCGCCCACCGCTTCGCCGCCGCGAGGTGGACCCAGCACCGGCCCGAGCCGGGGACGGCGACCACCCCCGTCACCACCAACTCCTCCGCGGCGTCTCCCCCCTCGGCCCAGACGGCGACGGCGTCGCCCTCGCCGACCCCCAGCGTCTCCCACGCCTCGGTCCAGACGCGGAGGCGAAGTACCTCGGCGGCGCGGACGACGGTTCCAAAGAGGGCGACGCCGTTGACGGTAATGACGGAGCGGGAGCAGGTGTGACTCATCGGGGGGACCTCGAATAGTGGATATATGTACACTATTCGAGAGGAGCCGAGAACGCGAGGTGCGTAGGGGTGATTTCGTCGAAGTAGGCGCTGGCGGGGATAGGGCTGCTTCGCTCGCCCGTGGGGGTGGTAGGGCTATCGCCGCGACGCCGCGGGGACGCCCAACCGACTTTGCCCCCTCGCCCGCGGCGCGAGGCGATCTCTTTCGGCAACCGGGCCTTCAGTCGGTGCCTTGGGCCTGTCACTTCGGGCCGGCTTGCTTTTTCATCCGCGTGAGGACTAACTTGGCGAACGTGGATGACGGTGCTTTGGGGTGCCAGGAGGCGATTTCTTCGATCAACTTCATCGCGTCCGGCGTCTCGAAAACTTCCAAGACATTCAGCACCGCATGAACCCGTTCCCAAGCGGGATTCGCAAAGGATCGAAGCTTGTCATCGACCGCCCGCGACCCAATTTCGCTCACAAGCACATATACGCCGTTGTCTTGCTTCTGAAGTTGGAGCGTCAGCCCTTTCAAAGAATCGGCCTTCTGGTAGCAAAGGATTTCCGCAAGTCGGGTTCGCATCAGACCCGTTGGAGCCTTCTCCATCAGGGCCGGCAGGTCAAAGACCAGTCGTGGATCGAGGTAGAGCAGTTCGGCCCTCGCGGCCTGCCATTTCTTCTCGTCGTCATCGCCGAGGGCCGAAATCAGTTCGAGGCACCGATCCGCAGTTAGCTTGATGGGCCGGAGGTTCGCCCGGATCGTGAGAATCGCTTCCGGTTTGTGCTTCAGGAGGGTCAACACACACCGCGGGGAGCCGCCGTGGTCGTTGAGTAGGCCGTCCCAAGCCTTCTGAACGTCCGGCTTCGGAAGCGGCACGGCCCACTGCTTCAACTCGGCCTTCGCCTCGATTGTCGGAGCCGCATCGGGATGGCCGTGCGTCATCCCTTCGATCAGCTTCTTTGCCTCTGGGGTCCCGTAATACTCCAACAGGATGAGGGCACGGGATTGCTGCTTCCATTGGTCATTGTGAACGTCGCCGACGCTTGACGGGACTCGGTGGCTCATTCTTCGGCCGTTTTGCCATTGGTCACAATAACTCTTGAACTCGGCCGGTTTATTAGGGAGATTCTCTATGAACAGGTGAGTTTCGATGCGGATATCGCCACCATTGCGAATCCCCGCCGGCCCTAAATCCAACTTGCACCACGCGAAGGCGTCCATCGGCTCCTCCTCGAAGAGCGCGACCAGTCGTTGCCTCCCGAGCCCTTGCGGCACGATCTCGAACGCCTGCTGCGGCGTCATCGCCAGACGGACATCGAAGTAGCTCAACTCGTCGAAAGCGGCCTCCGCGACTTTCGGATCGCCGTTGTCCAAGTCGGCGAGCAGTCGCTTCGCAACATCCTCACTCAGCCTGACCGGCTTCAACTTGCTTCCGAGGAAGGAGACGGCTTCTTTGGACGGCTTCAGAGCCAGCGGTAGCAATCCCAGCCGTGCGGCGCCGGCACCCTCGTACCTGAGAAATCGAAACAACGTCTCGTAGGCTTGGTGGGTTGAATCGGGACTGCTCGGCACGGGTGCGGCCGCAAGAGGCGACACCGAAATCAGCAGCAGTACGGACGCGACGAGGCGAGAGTTCAACACGTTGGCCTCACACAATGGACGCGAAGGCGAGCGAATTGTGAACCGCCCGCGGATGGGTGTCCACGTGCGGCCGTCATTACCTTATCCGATCGATCCTCACTTCGCTACCGTGGGCCGAAACGAAGCGAACAGCGGCTCGGGAGCTGGCGAGGATCAAACTGCCGTCGGCGACGGGGCCGCGGGGATGCGGCTATCACGGTAGGGCTGCGGGGGTGGGTGCCCCTTCGGGGCGGATCGACTCGGGGGCGGCGTTCACGTCCGCGGGTGCTGGGTCGTCGATGGCGTGCTCGGGAAGGGGTGAGAGCAGGGGCTTGACCCACGCCCCGCCCGGCAGGTACTGTCAAAGCACCGCCACCCGGACTCTCGCGAGGTTCACCATGTACCACTCGCTGCTCGCCATCCTCGCGGTCGCTCCACTCGCCGCCCCGGTGCCAAAGGTTCCGGCGAAGACCGAGATGTATTTCCCCACGAAGGTCGGGGCGAAGTGGGTCTACGTCTACGAGTTCAAGGGGCTGTGCGGGTCGAACCAGGAGCAGACCGACGAGGTCACGGCGGTGGAGAAAAAGGGCGGCGTCTTTTGGGTCACGGTTCGGCAGGACGTCCACGGTCTGCCGAACTCCGTCAGCCAGTTCACGGTATCGGGCGACGGCGTCACGGTCTCCGGCCGCGGCGGGCGGATGCTGCCGGACCCGTATCCTTGGGTGAAGTTGCCCGCCGCGGCCGGTGACACCTGGGAGATCTGCCACTCCGAGCCGGACGGGAAGCCGGGCACGAGAACTACCGTCTATACCGTCGGCACGGCGGAAAAGGTCCTGACGCCGGCCGGGCTGTTCACGACGATCCCGGTCCAGTTCAAGAAGGCGCAATTCGGCGGCACGATGTGGCACGCCCCGGGCGTCGGGCCGGTGAAGGCGGTCATCGGGTCCGGTGGACTGGAAGTAACCATGACCCTCAAGTCATTCATCCCGGGCAAGTGACACCGCCGGGTCGACCCCCCCAGGATTCTGACAACCGTGTGCCCCCTCAGCCAAGAGGGCTTCAATTCGACTGCGAGCTCGCTTGCTGGAGGGCCGACGCTACCTTTTCGCGAACCTTCTTCCACTCGGCCGCCGTGCGGTTGCGGTCAGTCGGGACCGCGACGCCGAGTTCTTCCGCGAACGCCAGCGTGATGAAGTCGGCGACGGCCAGGCTGGGATAGGCCGGAGCGAAGTCCTGGACCTTTTGATTCGCCCCCAAAACACGGACCGCGGCGTCATCCCAGAGTGGCTCGATTTCCTGCGACCACCGTTTGAACTCCCCCACGGGCCGGCCGTGGTTCACGGGTCCCGAAGACCCGACGTAGTACACCCGCTGAGTCGGAGAACACGTTCGAAAGTGGTCTCGAAATGCCTGCCAGCACGAGGCGTCGTTGGCCGCCATCACTAGGCCGATCTCGTCGTGCAAGACACTCTCGTATCGTTCGTCGGCTTCCTTGGCGGACACCCGTTTGAAGTACCCCGGTATCGCCTGCCGACCCGCCCCCGGATCGAGGAAGAACAGCCCCTTGACCGCCTCCAGGCGGTGTTCGAGCCGCTCGTGAGCGGCACCGAGCGTCAACAAGTCGAGCTTCTCGCCCTTCGGTAGTCGCCCGTGGGCCATCGCAATGACCACGTTGCCGCTGTACACCTTCGGTGCCCTCGCGAGGAGGTTCTTGTAGGACGCCGCGAACCGTTTCGGGTACCGCTCAGCGAAGGCCCGGCACAACGCGAGGCTCACCGGGTCCTCGCTCATCGCCTTGGTGGCATACCACTCCTCTTCGCCGACGGCCTTCGCCCGCTCGAACCATTTCCCCGCACGTTCCCGCCACTCGCTAAGCGTTTGCTCACCACCTTGGTCGCGTAGTTCGCGGGCGGCGAACGCCTTCAGGAGGTCGAGGCACACGTCGCCGACTCGACAAACGTCCTGCGAGAAGAGGCGGTTGAAGACGAACGTCAGCGGGGAACGGGTGAGTCGCCGGTCGTCGAGGTGCGCAATCAGGTACGGCACCGCCTCGAAGCCGCATTGGGCGACTTCGTCGTAGGGAGTGATGGGGTCTTCGAGCCGCGGGGAGTACCGCCGCGCGTCGATAGTTCCGGACCACTCGACGAGGCGGTCAATTTTCCGCTCGATCGGGTCGCGAGACGGCTCCCGCTCGCGGAGCGTCAGGCTCAAATCTTCGAGTAACTGCGTCTTCGCGACCGAGCGGAACTGCCCATCTTCGTCGTACACCCGCTGCAAGTGGCGTCGGGCCTGCTCACGGTCCCCGCGGGGGTCGGCCAGTCGGCTGAGGTTCTCCGACCACACCCGCTCCCGCAGCAGGCCGCTCGTGAACCCCGGCGAGCCCTTCTCCCAGTCGGCCGACTGGGTGAGATATCCCGACTTCTGCCTGGCCCTTTCGAACGCGGCCGCCGCGAACTCAGTCCGCCCCAAGTGTTGTCCGATGGCGGCGAGGAAAAGCAGGTCTTCCGCCCCGTTCCAATCCCCCTTCTCGATGAGTCCTATGGAGAATTCTGCCGGACTCATTCTGAGGCGACCGAACACCCCTTCGCCGTACCAACCGCGGACGGGCACGTACACCCCGATACCGGGCGGCGAGGGTAGGATTTCGTACCGCGCGTCCTCCCCCGAACCGAGGCGAACGAGTTGGGCATTGGGCGGTGGCAGCCAGAGGTCGTAACTCTTGTAGAGCCGATAGAACTCGGCGGCAGTCTTCGGTTCGAGCCGGATTCGTGTCGCAGCATCGTTTGCGAGGAGGACGAATAAGCTGAAGGTCGATGCAGCAAGCATGTTTACCCTCACAAGGTCGGCGTTTACCCATAACGTCGGCCTCTGCCGTTCGTTGGCCGACCTCTTGCTCAGCCCGTGCCCGACTCTGCCACCCGCCCGAGGCGGAAAGGTGAGACCCGAGCTTACGCGGCATGGTCAGCGTCGCCGCCGAGAACTTCATCGCCCATTCGGCCCAGTCACGGGGGACGGCTGCGGGGGTAGGTGGTGGCGACGGTCTCAGCGGGGTCGCAGGTGGGGAACCGGCCCCGTTCTTGCTGAACTTGGGACACCTCACACCCGGAGCGACCCATGAGCATCGCGAACGAGATCGGCGACCAAGACCTCTCCGGCGAACCCGCCTCGCCCCCGCCGGGGACCGGCCACGTCGGCAAGGCGATCATCACCCCGCACGGCAAGCCCGAGACCGTCCCCGTCCCCGCCGGGGCGAAGACGGCCGCGGAAGTCGCCGGCACCGACGCCGACGCGGGCGCGCCGGGGATCGCCGGAACTACGGACGCCGCGCGACCGTGAGCTGATCTGAGCGGGGCGTAGATTGCCCCTGAGAGGGCCGCCCTCACCAAACCCTCACCCCGCCGTCATCAGGCCCTCACCGACGCCGATAAGCTGATGCTGTCACCGGGTCGGGGAGAGGACGCGGCGACAGAGGCGGCGGGGGGGGAGAGCCTCGCCGCCTCGCTTCGTTTGTGATCGCCACGTCTTCTCCCGCTTCGACCTACTCACCGCCACGCCCGAACTCCATTCGAACGTCGCAACGGTCGAGCCGTCAGTCGGGATACGTGTCGTACCGCCGGGTCGAGTCGGTGCCACGGGCCGAGAGGTGGCGAATCCGCGAGTCTCGCCAGGCAAAGACGGCGACGACGATTACCCCCACGGCCACGCCGCCGACCACGCCCTGGGTCAAGCCCTGACCGACGCCGACGGCGACGGGGTCGAACCACGGCTCGTTGCCCCCGCGGAAGACGCTCCGGTAGTACCCCGGCGAGTACGTCCCCAGTGCCCACCCAATGCCGCCGCCGATACCCGCGAAGAGGGCCGCACAAGCCGCGATGGTGGCGATGCCGGTTGGGATGGTCATTCACGACTCCGATCTTGGTCAACGACTCTCGTCCCCAAGCTACCCGCCGATCAGCCGCCGGGCAACACGTCGGCCGGTAGTTCACACCCGGCTCTCACCCACGCCCTCGCTTTCGGCCGGCACACGGGGACCGTTCGAGTGTCGCGGCGGACCCGCCGACGGCTCGGGAGCGGCGAATTTTTTGACCAGATTTCTAGGCGAAAACGCGACTTCCGAAAAATCTGGAAAGATTTAGGCCCGAACAACAACCAAAAACGGGGTGCGTGTCTCCTCTATACATAGGAGGAGTGAAACGACGACCCTGAGGAGCAGGAGCGACGATGCCTTTGGCTCAGGATGAGCTAGGCCGTGTTGATGTTCCTGAGTCGCCGTAGTCGCAGGACGCCGAACACCAAATGGACCACACCGAGGAACATCGTCTTCCGCTTCTCGTACCGGGTGGCGAACCGGCGGAACTGCTTGGCCTTGCCGAACAGCCGCTCCACCTTGTTCCGCTCTCGATACCCGTCCGGCAGGAACGGCTGGGGCTCGACCCGGTTGCTCCGGCTGGGAATGTTCGGGAACACGTCCCGGTCGACGCACGCCTGCCGCTGGTCGTCCCCATCGAACCCCTTGTCGCACACCGCCTCGTCGAAGTGCGGCACGCGAGCGATGGTGGCGTCGAGCAGCGGCTCCAACCGCGGGGCGTCGTGGGCTTGGCCCGGCAACACTTCGACGGCGAGGGCCGTGCCCTCGTCGACGGCCGCCACGAGAACCTTGGTGGTCAGCCCGCCCCGGCTGCGGCCAAGACCCTCACGGCGAGCACTTCGTGCCGCCCCGATCTTTTTTTCTTCCGCCGTGCCCCGGCCGCATGCTGGTGGGCGCGGACGACGGTGGAGTCGACCAGGATGCGGCGGACGTCACCCAGGTCGGGGTTGGCGGTCAGCAGTTCAAACAGCCGCCGCAGGCTGCCCGAGCGGGCCCACCGGCCGAACCGGTGGTACACGGCGTCCCACGCCCCGAACTCGCTCGGCAGATCCCGCCATGGGATGCCGGTCCGGGCCCAGTACAGGATTGCCTCGAAGAACATGCGGTCGGACAGGCGTGGCGGCTGGCCGCCGGTGAACTGCTTGGCCTGGGCGACGAGCGGTTCGAGGATGGCCCAGTGGTCGTCCGTGAGCAAGTACCACACGGCGTCGTGCCTCGGAATGGTCGGGATCGACCTAAACTCTTACCCCGAACGAACACGGCTCGTCAACACGGCCTAGATGAAGTAGGCGTTTAAGTCTTCATCGCATCTAAGACCCCGTCGGAGTTTAAACGCAGAGCCATAGTATTACTCCGTTAGGTTATTTACTTCGT
Organism: Limnoglobus roseus; assembly: GCF_008254045.1. Taxonomy (GTDB): domain Bacteria; phylum Planctomycetota; class Planctomycetia; order Gemmatales; family Gemmataceae; genus Limnoglobus; species Limnoglobus roseus. The sequence goes on from NZ_CP042425.1 coordinate 1,381,885, forward strand.
CTCGATCCCGCCGTACTCTGGCGGGATGGACGCACGGAAGCTTGCAAAGCTGCGGCGGGAGCTGACCGCCTTCCTGGACGAGGTCGCGGGCACGCTGGGCAACGCCCGCCGCCGGCGATGGTGCGATGCCTACCTGCGGGGCATCCTCCTCGACGGCCACCGCAAGAGTGTCGAGCCGATGGCCGCCCGGTTGAAGACGATCGAGCAGGGCGACGCGGACTACGAGCAAGCCCTTCAGCAGTTCCTCAATCAGAGCCCGTGGGACACCGGCGAGGTCCGCGGCGGCCTGCAGGCGTGGGTCGCCCGCCGGTTCGGCACGGCCGGCGTGGTCATCATCGACGACACCGGGTTCCCCAAGCAGGGCACGCACTCCGTCGGCGTGGCCCGTCAGTACACCGGCACCCTCGGCAAGGTGGCGAGTTGCCAGGTGGCCGTGACCTTGCAGTTCGCGACGGCCAAAGAGGTCGTGGGGCTGGACGCCCAACTGTACCTGCCGCAAGCGTGGGCGGACGACGCCGATCGCATGGCCCGGGCCGGCGTCCCCGTCGCGGTCGGCTACCGGCCGAAGTGGCAGATGGCGTTAGCTATGCTCCGGCAGGCGGCGGGCCATGGATTTTGTGGCGTCGTGCTGGCCGACAGCCTGTTCGGGACCGTGACCGAATTCCGCGAGCAACTGGCGGCCGACGGCCGGACGTACTTCGTCGGCATCGACTCGACGTTGAAGGTAGTCGCGGCCGACGCCGATCTGGGGCCGGTCCCGCCGGCCGGCCGCACCGGGCGACCACCGACGCGACCGGCCGGCGTCCGGGCCGGGGCGAAATCACCCAACGTCAAGGAATGGGCGTTGGGTCGCGTGGCGGACTTCCGCGCCGTGATGTGGCGGAAAGGGACCAAGGGAAAGATGGCCGGCCGGTTCGCCGCTTGGCGGGTCCGACCGGCGCACAAGCTGTCGAGCGGCCGTGAGCCGGGGGGCGCCTGCTGGCTGCTGGTCGAATGGCCGGCGGGGGCGGATCAGCCGGCCAAGTACTTCTTCAGCAACTTGCCGGCCGCGACGAGCCTGAAGCGATTGGTCGCCGCGGCCAAGAGCCGCTGGTGGGTGGAGCACAGCTACCGCGAGTTGAAAGACGAGCTCGGGTTGGACCACTTCGAGGGGCGGTCGTGGCGGGGATGGAACCACCACGCCGTCCTCGTCCTGATGGCTTACGCCTTCCTCCAAGACCTCCGCCGGACCCGCCGAAAAAAAGTCTCGCCGGGCTGACCCTTCCGGGGCTGCGGGAGCAGTTGCAAGCGGTGCTCGCGTGCTGGTGCGCCCGCTGCCCGGTCTGCCGTCAAACCGTGCCCGAACTTCTCGGCAAGCGGCCGCCCTAGCTAACGGAGTAATAATAGCCACCCCCACAAAGAACCCATCGATAAAGATGAAGTCTAATCTGGGTCTTCATCTTATTCTCCTTCTCAAGAGCAGAATCAGATTTGACTGAGGGGTTTTATGTGGGGGTGGTTAGGGGTTTAGATCAGATCCCACTGAGACTGAGATACCTCTCAGAATCCGAATAGACCCATCTTCTGATAGGCCGAAATTCCCGTCGGCGGGGCTAGGCTGTGTCTGAAAAGCTACGGTGTCAGGTACCACAGGGCGAAGGCGAGTTGGATCATGGCCCGGAAGTTGACGGCCAACTTCTCGTACCGGGTGGCCACCCGCCGCCGCTCCTTCAACCACCCGTTCAGCCGCTCGATGACGTTCCGCCGCTTGTACTTGCCCGTGTCGAACGCCGGCGGTGCGGGCAATCGGGCCAACTCGTCCTTGCGGCGGGCGATCACGTCCTCGATGCCAGCGGCGAGCAACGTCGCCCGCACCCGGTTGGCCGAGTACCCCTTGTCCCCGGCCAGGGCCTTCGGCGGCCCGAGGCCCTTCGGGACGGCCGCCAGGGCGGCGGCCAGGTGCACGACCTCTGGCTCCTGGCCGCCGGTCAGCACCGCGGCCAGCGGGTTACCGGCCCGGTCGCACACCAAGTGCACCTTGGTCCCCCACCCGCCTCGGCTGCGGCCCAGGGCGTGATCGGCCGGCTCGCCGGCCACCGCCTTTTTTTTTCGCCCCGGCGGCCGGCCGGGCGGCCCGCACCACCGTTCCGTCGACGTTCCATTGCCCGTGGTCCAGGTCGGCGTGCCGCTGCAGGTGCTCGACCACCCGGTCCCAGATGCCGTCCTGGCGGTACGCGTTGAATCGGTGGTACGCCGTCTGCCACGGCCCGTGCCGGTCGGGCAAGTCCCGCCACGGGGCCCCGGTGTGCAGCACCCAGAGCATGGCGTCGATCAGTCGCCGCGGGTCGGACGGCGGCCGCCCGCCGGGCTTGGCCGGCGGCAGGAGCGGGCCGAGGGCGGCCCACTGGGCATCGGTCAGGGCGTAGCGCGGCGTCTGCATGGCGGTCGTCCGGTGGGAGGGCCACGCATTCTACGCCCCACCAACCGCTTTTCAGACACAGCCTAGGCGGGCCGAGACGCTGGGAGTTATTTGGTCCGTTTTCAAGCACTTTCAACATTCCGAGAATTTGTTTGCAAATGGCCTCGGTTTACAGGAGTACCCTTTAGGGAGAGGAGCGGGAAGCGACGCGGTCTTCGCTCAGGATGAGCTAGTAGGAGATGATTCTTAGACTCCTTCTCTTCAGCTAATTCGCCTCCGATCAGATGAGCACCGCTTGCGGTGTACCACCCCCACAGCCTGAATTCGACACAGTCACAGCTTCTACCTAATCTTCTTCTTATTCTCCTCTTAGACGGATTCTTCGAATCCTACTGATTCGGAGCTAACGAAGGCTATTGATTGATCCCTGGGAACGGCAGTATCGATCGCTCCCACAGTGCCCGCAGTAGCCGGGGATCGAACTTCAACTCGATCAGGCGATCGACGACCTCGTCGTCGAGGTGCGCGGTGTCGTCCGGCACGAAGTTGGCCAACTCGCCGTACTTCAGCCACGACCACACGGCCTCCACCGGGTTCAGCTCCGGAGCCCACGGCGGCAACATCTCCAACCGCAGTCGCCGGTTCCGGGCGAGGAAGTTGCGGATGGCCGGCCCGCGGTGGTTGCTCCCCCGGTCCCACACGACGACCACGTTCCCCCGCAGGTGCCGCAGCACGTCGCGGAGGAAGGCGACGACCTTGTCGGCGGTGAAGAACCCGCCCGGCTCGGTCGCGAAGTAGAACCCCAGCCGCCGGCCGGTCGGGGACACCGTCACCGCCCCGATGGCTGACACCTTGTCCCGGTGGCCGCCGTCGGCGGCCAGCACCGGCGTCTTCCCGACCTTGGCCCACGACCGCTTCACCAGCGGGTTGGGGAACAGCCCCGTTTCGTCGATCGGGACGAGGTGGGCCTTGGCCGCCGCGGCTTTTTTTCGACCCGCGGCCAGTCGTTCTTCACCCACCCGTCGATGGCCGGCTGGTCCTTCTGCTTCGCCCGCCGGCGGGGCTTCTGTGGGCTGTACCCGCGGCCCCGCATCCACGCCCGCAGGTAGTCCGGGTGGAAGGCCACGCCGAGCTTCCGGCGGATCAATTCGGTCACCCGCCGAGAGGTCCACAGATCGGTCCGGAACCCGTGGGCCGTCGGCTTCTGGTCCAGCCACCGGAGCACCTGCCGCTCCTGGGCGGGGGACAGGAACCGCGGCCGACCCGGTGTCGGCTTGGCCGTCAGTCCGGCGTCGCCGTCGCGGCGGTGGCGGGCCATCCACTTGGCCACGGTGACCGGGTGAACGCCCAGGAAGGCGGCCACCTCGACCTGCGTCCACCCCTCGCCGCACTTCGCCGCAGCCAACCGGCGGCGGGCTTCCAACTCCTGGGCAGTTCCTTTGCTCCTCATCCCGGAAACGTAGGGATCGAGGGCATCAGAGAATAGCGTTGCTTAACTCCGAATCAGTAGTGAAACTAAGTCTGAGGGTTTTATGTGGGGGTGGTTAGGGCTATCGCCCTCGACTGAGTCGCCTACCCATCTCCTACTTCGTAAACGCGCGCGGGCGACCGGGTCGCCCCGCCGATCATCTTCGGATCGCCCCGAAATTGATCCGACCCAGACGCCGTCGAGAACGCCGTAATCGCTCATTAGCCGCGGGCGAAGCCGACCCCGTCTTTGACTCGACCGCGACGAGATCGCCCCGCAGACGCCGATTACGACGCCCTGGGCGGCCCAGCCTCAGCCCTCTCCCCGACGCCGTCAGCGTCGGGGCCGTTTTCGCATTCCCCGAACCCCGGATACCCATGCCCGACCGCTCCTACGCCTTCGACTACTCCGGCCCCATCGCCTTCTCCGTCGAGGGCTATGACGTAACAGCCCACGTCTCATTCCCCGACGACGCTGAAGGCCCAGCCGTCCTCGACCGCCTCGCCCGCTCCGCGAAGGCTCAGGCGATCGAGGTGGAGTACACGCCGCCGGGGGACCGGGCTTTGGCGGCCCAGTACGCCGACGTGATGCGGGCGGCGGGGTTCTCGCTGGACGTGGATGAGTCGGGGAGAGGGTCGCTGGTCTGGGTCCCGGATGGGACGACGACCGCGAAGGAGGAGACGTGGGCGAAGGAGGAGGCCGCGACGCAGCCCGAGAGGGCGTATCTGTTGGCGTAGGCGAGCGGCCGAAGGCCGGCCCACCCCCACACACGATCCTCCCCGACCAATTCTCAGAAAGCGGTGCCCACTGATCCTCCAGTACAACGACTGCCGAATCGACGTTTGCGACACGAAGCTCATCGACATTCAACCCGTCTACTCCGACGACGGCCTCCGCGTCCTCGGCGCGAAGTGGGTGATCGAAATTGAGGGCTGTTGGAATCCCGATCTGATCTCGTTCACCCACGATCCCCGCGGTCCCGATCTCGGGAAGCCGCTGAAGGACGCATGGGGCAGGGACGTGGGTCAGCTCGTCGCGATCAAGCCCCAGGGTCGGGCGAGTCCCATCCGCACGATGAACTCGATCCGCGAGGCACTCCTCGAACCGAGGAAGAAGCTCCTCCTCTTCGAGTATTCCAAGATCGACTCGGGCGAGGGCGAGGTGTTGAATCCGGGTTCGCAGAATGAGCGCGTCCGCCCGCTGACGGAGGCGTCGATCGAGATTCTCGTCGAGGCCCCGGCGAGAGGCGAAGAGGCCGACGCCTTTGGAGGCCCACACACCGTTTTCGTATCAGTGCGCGAAGTCGTGGGTTACGCGCAGGCGTTTGTCGTCGCCATTCGCATCGAGTGCTACACCACCGCCGAGGGCTACAGCGAGGGCAGCGCGGACTCGATCTTGTTGAGCAACAGCTTTTCCGTCAGTACGGCGCTTACGGAACAGTACGCGGCGGTTCGCCGGACCCGCGGCACGGCCGTCTTCCGCTTTGACGCCACGGCCCGCCTCGGATTTTCACCGGAATCGTATAAATCCTCGCTCTTTGCTCGCATCCCCATCGGCTGGCAGAGAGGCGAGATCGAGGTACCGGCGAGGGACGACGGGGTTACGATCGACTACGCCTACACGGACCGCCAGCAGTTGATGTCCCTGCAAGACGCCGGGGCGGGGGCGGCAGCGATCACGCTGGAATACGACGAGTCGCTGGTGCGAGACGCCGACGCGATCGACGCCGCGGTCAACGTGGCGAACTCGGTCTACTCGTTCCGGACGGCGAAGAACTTCGCCGCCGACCAGCGGGGCAACAAGGACGACGACTCGAACGCGAAGCTCGCCGAAGCCATCAACAACCTCGCCAAAGTCCTCGGCAGCTCCGGCAGCTCCGGCGGCCCCTCTCCGAACCCGTCCCCTAATCCCTGAGATCGCGTATGCCCGTTGCAGGATTATTCGGCCTCGGCCGCTTGGCCCCCTTCCTCGGCCGCGCCGCCCCAGCGGCTCGCGGTGCTGTTGGGGGTGGAGGTGTCGGGAGAGCGCTCGGCGGCCTCGGCGGCTTTTTGGACCTGCTGAACCTGGGTAATGCGGTCGCTCAGAATCTAGCGCCCCAGGTCCGTACACAAGTCAGCGTGACGGTCACGGGGACGCCGGGGTCCGATTTTCAGAAGCTCTACCGCCTCGCGCTGTCCGTCGCTTTCGGTTGTTTGCGCGCTCGCAAGAATGCTGGTCTCGGCCTGCTCCCGCCTGCCTCGACGATGACGGCCCACTTCGACCCGGTCAACAAGTTTCTCGGCTTGCAAATCTCCTACTCGTGTTCGGCTCTGGGGAATCTCCTCGACGTTGGGGCGGCCAGAGTCAAAGGAGAACCGATCGCGAAAGTCTTGCCCGTTTTCGTCGGCTTCCCGAACAGCGTCACCGGCGATGAGTTCTCCCAGCTCTCGCTGCTCGAACGCAAGCTCCTGGGCAACGTCGAGCAACTCGAAGGCGCGAACCAGGTTCTCTTGACCGATAAGCCGACCCTTCCCTCTCCAGCCCCCGGCGGCGACCGAGTCGGCCGCGGGTGGCTGGAGGGCATCGTCGCCCGGTCGCTGCTGGAGCCAGAGCATCTGATCGCGCACCCGGAAATCACCGAGGTGAATCCGAACGGCACCGCGCCGAGCGCCCCCGGTTCTTACTCCCCGCTCGCCGGGGGCCGAATCCCAACTCCCCGCCAAAACGTCGGCAAGCCCGACTGGTCGCGCTATTGGTTTGACCGTGGTTTCCCCACCCCTGCTGGAGTTCTTTGATGCCCGATTCTCCCCCGCCGACGCCCACCCCGAAAAAGGACGACGCCCAGCGATCGCTCTACGGGGAGTATTCCTCGACCTCGACCTACATTTTCGATCCAGGCGTGGAGTGGATGCCCTCGGGCGAGCCGCGCCCAACCGACCCGGAGAAGCTGAAGACCTTCCGCCCGATGGTCCCGATCCAGGTCCGCCACCCGGTTCGCTGGCGGCGGGTCTACGCCCGCGGCGAGAAGGTGGGTTCGCCGCCGCTGATGCCGTCCCCGCGGTCGAGCGGCCGGTTCGAGTTCGTCGGCGGCCGGGCGACGGTGACGCAGCCGGTCGGCACATTAGATGGCGTTTCCGCGAAGTGGGTGGTCGAGGCCGAGTTGGACTTCATCGAGAACTGCGACCCGGAGTATTACGGCGGCGGCCTCGTCCTCGGCGGCACCCCTTACTCGACCGAGAGCAATCTGGCGATGGACAACTTTCCCAGCCCCTCTCCAACCGACTCGTCGCTCCACGAGCGAGCCTCCAGCGCTCGCCGGGGCGAGGCGATGGGCCGGCGAATCGACCACGCGCGGCCCGATCTGGGGCTGCTGTACACGAACGGGGCGTACTCGGAGAACTACTTCCCCAACGCCTTCTTCGACGACACGCTCGTCAACGGTGCGGAAGCCGTGCTGCCGCAGCCACCCCCGCCGACAATCCCGCCCCCGCCGACGCCGTAATCCCTCGACAGCGGATTCGGTCAAAGATACGCTGAAGGGTAGCGAATCCCCTTCAGCCCTTCGGAGGTGGTTATGGACCGCGTCTGCGACTGGTGCGGATCGGACGACGATGTGAATCGTGTCGTCTTCAGCGGCGGCGGGCCGTTTCGACAGTCTTACGCCGAACACCTCTGCGCCGGCTGTTACAAGAAGGTCTTGTGGCGGAACGGTCAAGGCGATCGCAACGTCGTCTACGCCCTCGCCCTCGCCCTCGTCTTCGGCTTCACCGCCATCGCGATCGCGGTCGGCGTGATTCGCGACCAATTCGGCCACTGATAACCGACCCGCCTTCTTCGAACACTCTCCCCCGCGGGCGTCCTTTCGGACGCCCGCTTCCCATTCCCCTACCCCCCTCGCCCCTATGCCCCCCAACGACGCCGTCGCCCATGCCCTCAGCGGGCCGGGGGACGTGTGGCTCAAACTCGGCCCCGCCGACTGGACGCAACTCGGCTACTCCGAGGCCGGCGTCCGCGTCGAGTTCGCCCCCGAGTTCTACCCTCTCTTCAACGACCGCCGGGGACCCACCACGCCCTACGCCCGCCTCACCACGGGCTTGACCGCCGCCGTCTCCCTTACCCTCGCGGAGTGGGACTTCGCCCTCTACGAGAAGGCGAAGGCGATCGCGTTCACCGCGGGGACCGCGGGGCGGTTCAACCGCCTCCAAGTCGGCGCGAAGGCGACGGGCCTTCAACTCGCGATCCGGCACAGCTTCTACGGCACCGCGAACGCGACGCCCGGCCTGCCCCCGGGCTACGCCTTCTATGAGGTGTTCCTCCGCCCCAACGCCCTCGCCCCGATCGGCGTGGCCGGTCCGCGGCTCGCGATCACCTTCGACGCCGAGGGCGTCTGGGACGCCCCTTCCGCCTCTTGGCGGGTCTACCACACCGACCCCGCCTTCTTCGCGGGCCTCGCGCCGCCCTGCTAGGCGATCCGGTTCATCCCCCGCCGCGAGCGAAGCCCCACCACCCCCACATATCGAGACACCTTTGACCTCCCCGACCCCGACCCCGACCCCGCGACCGCCCTCGACCCTCCCGCTCCTCCGACCGCTTCCCCGCCGATCGGGACCGCTCCTCCTCCCGCGACGCCCCCCGGCTTCGCCCCCGCCTCGTCTCCGCCTCCACGAGCGCCCGACGCCGACCCCGAAGCTCTCGCCCCGGCGGGCCGAAGCCGACGCCGAGAAGCCCGCCTCGCTGCCGAGGTTGCCGCCGCGGACTTCGCCCCTGGCGACGACCCCGCCCCTTCTCCAACCGCGAGCCGTCGCGACGCCGACTTCACCCCCGTTGCTTCGCCCCCGGCTGACTCTGGCGACGCCTGCGACGCCCCTGTTGAAGCCGAGACCGCGACTCAGCCCCGAGGAGTCCGGGAAGGCTACCCTCCTTCGCCCTCGCCTATCACTCTCACCCGCGCCGTCGCCGAAGCCGGGGTTACGACTGTCGGCGTCCGCTCGCCCGACCCTGACGGCGAGGCTTCCCGAGCGGGCGCGGCCGACGGCGGAGACGCCTCGCCTGAGCCTTCGAAGTCGATCTGCTCCCTCGGCGACCGAGACGCCTCTCGCGATGCGGGGCTATGATCCGCCGACCGCGACGCCGACGGAGCCGACGCCGCGGCTGAGGGGGTGGGAGCGGCCGACCCCGACGGCGTCGGCTCCCCGACTGCGGACCTGGGAGCGGCCGGGGTGGTCTCCGGCGTACCTCGCGGCGAGGGCGGCCCAGACGCCGACGATGACGCCCACGCCGACTCTGCCACTGGAGCCGAAGGCGATGCCGCCGACGACGACGACGACGCCGCGACGACGGCTCCGCTATCGCGACCTCTAACCCCTTCTCTCTTCCCCCACCCGAGACCCCGATGATCTTCTCCGCCCCCTCCCATCGCGTCTACCAAGTCGCCGACGGCCGCTACTGCGACCCCCTCGCCGTCCGCCATAAGCTCCTCCTCCAGACCCGCGGGGAGTTGAATGCGCTCTTATCCGCGGCCCAGACTGCCGACGACCCTGAGGCCGCCGCGGCTCTGGGAACCCTCGCCGACGCCGCCCGGGTCGCCTTCGGCTTCCCCGCCTTCGACCCCGAATCGGGGGCGGGGGCGACGGAGGCAGAGTGCCTGGCCGAGCTTTACCGCTACCTCGAATGGTCGGCGTAGGCGACGCCCCCGCCGACCGCTCCGCCCGCGGAGCGGGACCCCCGCCCACGGACACCGACAGCTAACCGCCTAAGCCGGCGGTGAGCGGCGGGGGAGGCCCCTCCCCACAACTACTCCTCTGGGTCGCCTACTCTGCTCCGACTTCGTCGGCGGGGAATCCTGCGGGGTGGGTGCCCCTTCGGGCGGTTCCCCTCGGCCTCGCCGTCGGGTAAGATCGCGTCGGGTTCCGAGGGGCGACGATGACGGAAGCGGAATGGCGCGGAGCTAAAGACTTGGGCGACTGGGGGGCCTTGCTCACCTTTCTCGGCCCCGCCCCCCGCCGAAAGAGACGCCTCTTCGCCGTCGCCTGCTGCCGCCGCGTCTGGAACTTGATCGCCGATCGGGGGAGTCGGGCCGCGGTCGAGGCCGCCGAGCGGTTCGCGGACGGAGAGTGCGACGCCGACGAGCTGTCTGCCCGCGCCGCGGAGGCTTATGCGGTCGCCGATGGGTTGACGGAGGTGGCCCGTGGGGTGGACGGGAGCGAGTGCGAGAACCCGGCGATGGCCGCGGCGGTCGCGGCGGCAGAGTCGGCGAGAGGCGAATCCTCCGTGACGCCGCAGACCGTTTTCGACGATGCCGTTTGGTCCGTTACGTGGCACGCCCGAGACGCCCTCGGCTCGGCCGAGTACCAGCGGACGGCGGACGACGCTTCGGCCGAGGCGGTGGTCCGGCGGGAGGGGGCGGCGCAAATCGAGTTGTTCTGCTGCGTCTTCAACCCCTTCGCCCCCGCCTTCGACCCCTCCTGGGTCAGCGACACCGCCCGCTCTCTCGCCGAAGCCGCCTACGAGAACCGCTCCTTCGACCGCCTTCCGATCTTAGCCGACGCCTTGGAAGACGCCGGCTGCGAGGAGGGGGAGCTTCTCGGGCACCTCCGCGGCGGGGGGCTCCACGCGAGAGGGTGCTGGGTCGTCGATCTGATGCTTGGTCGGAAATAGAGGGAGTTAGGGGCTTGTCGGGAACGACACGGAAGGAGCTGCCAGATCAGCCTCAAAGCGAGTTTCTGGCCCCTTTCTTGCAGAAGGTAAGGTTTGTGAGAAACTGTGGTTCCAGAAATCCAGGCAGATGTCAAACAATCGGAACTTTCCGCCCTAATTGTTCTAAAGTTTACCCAACTACCCTGGCAATTTTGACTGAAATTTGGAGAATTTACCACACAAATCAAGTGGAGTCAGCCGTCCCAAACCCAATGCGAGATCTGTACACACGACTATCGAATGACGGGTTCGATAAGTCGTGGATTCTCAACTCCATCCTGCCTGACTGGTGGGATGACGAGTTGGCGGCCACTCCTTTCAACCGTTCCATTGCCGAGTCTGGTATAGCGGGACATCTTGGATACCCCATCGCGTCCTTACGCGACCCAAATGCGAGTCTAGAATTCGCTGCGCAACCCGAAGGCAATGCGTGTTTCAAGCGAAATCGAAAGGTTGACGCTAAGAAAGTTTCCCCATCATTGCGGGTCGTCAAGAGAGCGACGGCCTTAGTCTCCGGAGCCGTTACGGCCGCCACCAGGTACGAAGGGCCTTTAACCGCAATTGAGGTGCGGCGAACGATTCTAGCAAAACATGACGCTGTCACCTTTGACAACTTGCTCGACTACTGTTGGGGAATGGGCATCATCGTCCTCAGCATTCAGGGCCTTCCGCCGAAGGGGGGTAAGTTTGACGGCGTTGCGATGTACAGCAACGGGAAACCCATCGTTGCTATCGCGTCATCCAAGAAAGGTCCGGCTTGGCTAGCTTTTTATCTGGCCCATGAGTTGGGGCATATTTCATTGGAACACGTCAAACCAGACGGCGGAATGTGTGTTGATGCCGATCTCGCAAATGCCGGGGTGGACGAGGACACGGAAGAGCAGGAGGCGAATGGCTTTGCTCTGGAGTTGCTAACGGGGGAAGCTACTGGGATAACTTTCGAGTCTTCCTCTCTCAAGGCTCCCGAAGTCGGCAAAGCGGCTCTGAAGTTCGCATCTAAGGCAGACCCGAAAATCGATCCCGGCGTGGTCGTCTTGTCCTATTGCAAATCGACAGGCTATTGGGGCGTAGCCAAGAAGGCGTTGGAGATTGTCGGTCAGTCTGAGGGTGGACACGAAAAGGTCAGACAAGTATTGTTACAACACCTCGACTCGAAGCGCATCAGCGAGTCCGAGGCACGTTTCCTTGCTGCTACTTGTCACCTGCCCCTGTAAGCCTCCGAATGTCAGATCCATCGCTGATCGTAGATAACGACGTTTTCGTCCTGTTATCGGCAACCAATCTATTGGATCGCGCGATTGCCGTCCTCAATTTCCAGCCCGACCGCGTCAGCCGGTTAGACGCATTGCCGCACATGCTTCACGCAACCCTCAAGGGAAAAAGCAAGAAGTTCAACAAATTCACACCGCCCCAACTCGAAGCCGCTGTAAGCCAGACGGAGAGGTTCTCTCCTGTAACTCTCAGGTCGAATGATGACAAGCTGCTCGATCGGCTCGCGAAGGAAATAGCCTTCGACGCACCGATTTACGCTAGCCTTGTGGAGCAAGAGTCCATGTGGCTTCATTCGGGTGATTGTTCAGCAATGCTTCGGGTTGGAACAGTTCCGAATTTAGCTGATGTGCGAGAGAGAATTACCGGAAGACTCGTTAGCGTGGAAGCTATCGCGTATCGACTCATTGAAGAGGACGGTTTTTCGGATACGGCAAAAGCGTTCAACCCAGTCCTAGGAGCAAGTCAAACAATCAACGCCTTGTTCTCAAGGGGCGGCATGGTTGACCAACTGGAAAGTGCCCGCTCCTACCTCCGCGATCTCTGTAGGCGAGTTGGCCCTGGCTTCCTTCATTGCCCGCCTTGTCCTGAATATCACGTTTCACGACTCTGCCAACTGGATCGTCGCTGAGTACGCTCCCGGTTCTGTCTCCGCTTCCGCTGCGAAGCCGTCGCCGAGGTGAAGACGCCCCGACCCCAGGCCCGCCTGATCCGCCTCTCGAAGCTGACCGCGGGCGGGGACCGCGAGGGCGATGAAGTAGGTGATGATGATGAGGAGGAGGGGCGGCCCCTCCTCCCCCGATCTGAAGCCCCCGCCGATCCGGCGGGGGCGTTTTCGTTTCTGGGGACCGGGCGACCCTGCCGCGGCGAAGCCGGTCCCCACCCCACGGTGTCACGGCCCCGACGAAGACCGTGGGGCGAGGGCGATGAAAACGGCGGGGCCGCCCGGCCCACGTTGATGATCGCGGGGGCGGACCCGGTGTTCTGTTCCGGCGGCGAATGAGGTCAGGAACTTGTCAGCGGTCGGGCCGACTTTGCTGATCGAGGGCGATTTGCTCGAATTCGCAGTCGATCTTTGTGAACGAGGTCGGTTTAGCAGTGCAAGAGGGGAAATTTCGAGGTCCGCTGTTGGCGCGTCGTATCGGAATCGTCCTCTAGCGTGGAAGCGACGCCCGATCGACGCCAAGGAAGATTTTCGAAAGTTCGCTTAATATTCGCGATCGCCGAGCGTACAACTTAGGCGGGGCGGTACGGACGGCCCCGCGACAGGCCCAGTTCGCCGCCCTGTGAAAAACCCCTCTGGGGCGGAGTAACAGGTAACACCTATCCACCGCGGTAGGGTCGCACTCGCCGCCGAGGGTAGGCCGCAGCGGTGCGTAGAAGTAGGCTCCGTTTGCCAAGCCTGCGAAGACCCTTCGGGGGCGAATAACAGGTAACGCCGTCGCGGGACGGGTCTCTTTCGCCGCCGAGGGTAGGTCGCCCTCGGTCTGTACTGGCCCCGTTCGCCAACCTGCGAAGTCCCTTCGGGGGCGAGTAACAGGCAACACCTACACTCCGCGGTAGGGTCTCCCACGCCAGTTGAGGGCAGGCTGCCCCGCCACGGCTTAGAAAAGGCTCTGACGCCGAACTCCCGCGAAGGCTCCAAAGCCAAGTAGGGGAGATCACCGCGAAACCTTGAGGGCTTTCGCGTCTGTCGAGGGGGCGTCAAAGTGACGCCCCCGCTTTGTTCCGTCTGATCTACTTCGTTCTCGATTATGACCCTGCTGGCCCCCCAGCGGGGTCGCTTCGTTTCTGCCCCCGTGGACGGCTTCCGCCCGCGGCCGGGTTCCCGCGTCCGCATCTGAAGGAGTTGCTGTATGGCCGACTTGTTCTTCGACGCCGTCGGCGAGGTCCGCCTCGCGATCGACGGCAACCGCTTCACGGTCGATGTAGACCTCCCCGACGACGACACCGCCCCCGAGGTTCTCTCGCGGTTCGCCGTGTCGTGCTGGCTCCAGGGTCTGCCCGTGGAGTACCCCGTCCCCGAGGAGCGGCGGATGCGGGACCGCTACGCCGCCGCAATGGCCGACGCCGGGTTCGTGCCGAACTACGCGAAGACGACCCGCGACTACGCGGCGTGGGAGCCGGAGTACGACGGGGAGGCGAGTCCGGCGGCGAAGCGGCGGGCGCTGCGGAACCGGCCCGAGGGGGTTCGCCGGCCGCTGCTCGTGAGGGGGTCCCGCTGAGTCGCGGGCGGGGTGATTCACTTCAAGGGGGAACGATCGTGATTGAAGAAGTTGAAAAGCGGGAGTGGTGGGAGCAGTTCACAGCCGAACTCGGGAACGGACTCGCACCGTTCCCGGAGAAGGACTCCGCACTGCACCGGAAAATCGAGGAGTGCGTGGCTCATCTGGCCGACTGGGAGAAGGTTGCCCGCAGGCTGGACGGCGATGACGCCTGGGTTCGGGTCGGGGACAAGAAAATCCTCCAGGCGATTGATGCGGAGGCGGCTGTTACTGACGCCGCTCTCGTCGCCGCCGTCCACCCCGACCGCCCGACCGGCGACGACTTCGAAGAGTGGAAGCGATGGGCCTGGAAGGCGCTCACGAAGGCGATTACCGAAGCCGAGAGGAAAGTGGTCGCCCGTGAGGCGTTAGTTACCTCCTACAACCCCCGCGGTGATGACTCCGATTTCCACGAAGTCGGGCGTCGGGATGACGCCCCCTTCCGGCTCTGGGAGTTCGCCCCCTACGGGCCGCGGGTGACGCCTCCTCGGGTCGGTGAAAAACCGCCCCTCGCCTACGATCCGTTGCGCGCCGAGGGCGGGAAGGAGGCGGATGAGGAAGTCGCGAAGGTTCTGTCAGTCGATGACCAGAGCTATCTCCGGCTCGTCTACGAGCGCGATTACTCTTCCCTGGACGCCTACATCGCGACGTATCCGAACCTCGTCAGCCGTAGCGGTTCACTCATCGTCGCGGAGTGGACCCGCGCCCGACTCCGCCACCAACGCGGCAAGGCCGAGGAACACCATCGGGAACTGCTGGTACGTCTGCGGCGGTGGAACGACCCGGATTGGACCGGCGACGATGGCCTATCGGGGTCGCCCCCTTGCATCCAGGAACCGAATACCGGCCCTGAGAAGCGGAGTCGAAAGAACTTCGCCCGAGCTTACGGCGAGTGCGTCGATCAAGGGTCGCGGTATCACCAGGGCCGCCTGAAGGAGAAGAAGGACGCTTCAAAGCGGATCAGGGAGCAAACGCGGCGACGAAAGTTGAAGGAAGCAAAGCTCGCGGCTGCGCAATCTGCGGCTCCTCGGACCGCCGACGCCCCGCTCTGCGGGTAAGCCTCCGTCCCCAGCTTTGCCCCGCGAACCACGAGCAGTCAGCCCTACCACTCTGCCCCCGGAGAATCGATGCCCACGCCGACGACCGAAGACGAGTATCAGAACCACCTCGACGCCCACCCCGACGACTGGGCCGCCCGCGCTGCCTTCGCCGCCTTCCTCGAATCCGCCGGGGACGCCCGCGCCGCCGGCCACGCGATGTTCGTCTCGCTCCGGAAGCACAGCCGGCGGTGCGAGGGCGACCCAGAACCGACGCGGACCTTCTTCTCGGCGCGTCGCGTTTTGTGGAACGCCGCCCGCGCCTTGCCGGCGACCCTCTTCAACGAGGTCGTGCGAAAGTGCGACGGCGTCGAGGGGATCACGTTCGTGAAGGACAAGGACCGGGAGGTGGAGGCGATCCAAGGGAAGGATCGGCGGACGCTGGAGGACGAGGTGGCGAAGGTCTTCGGTCGGTTCCAACTGAAGACCCAGAAGAAGCTGATCGCGGAAATGTTGCGCAAGATGGGCCGGGCGGTCCCCGCATAGGAGCCGAGCGAAGCTCCAACCACCCCCGCAGACTTTACCCCCCGACCACTCACCGAGGATCATCTGATGCCGACCCCGACCCCGACCCCTTCGCCCTCGCCGACCCCGACGGCGACGGAGCCGAAGACCATCCCCCTCGCCCACGGCTACGCCCTGCGGTGCGACGCGGCCGACTTCGACGCCCTCGCGCCCGCCCTTGGGCCGTGGACGCCCGCGGCAACTCGGTCCGGGCCATCACCAGCCTTCGCCGCCGCGGGCGTCGCCGGACCGTCTCGGCCGCCGCCCTCGTCGCGAACCCGCCCCGCGGGTGCGCCGTCGCCCACCGCAACTTCGACGCCCTCGACGTGCGGCGGGAGAACCTCGTCGTTCTGTCCAAGCGGGCCGCCCGGTCTCACTCCCCGCGGCCGGTCCGCGGCGTTCCCGGGGTGTCCCGGGCGAAGGCGGCCAGCGTCTGGGTCGCCCACGCCGACGACCGCCGGGGCCGGCGACGGTTCCTGGGGACCTACCCGACCCTAGCGGCGGCCCAGAAGGCGGTCGCGAAGGCGGCCCTCGCGGCCGGCCCGCCGTTCGTCTGGGCCGCGCTCGAAGACCCGGCGGTCTGCGGGTCGAAGCGGCTGCTGGCGGACGTGGGCGTCTTGATCCAGGCGGCGAAGGCGTCGCCGGGGGCGTCGCTGGCGGAGCGGGCGTGGCGGCTACACCGCGACGCCGTCCTCGCCGCCGAGGCCCCGAAGGCCCTCCCCCCGTGGCTCCTCGCCGCGACCGCCGACCCGCGGATCAGTTCCTCGACTCGCCACCTCGCGCTCCTCGGGGGTTTGATCGCCTCTTGGGCCGGCGACCCCGACGCCCTCGCCCGCCGGGCCTGGGAGATGGTCGTCGAGGGCGTCCCCGCTTATACGCCCCCGCCGCTGCGGCGGGCGACGCCGACGCCGACGCCGACGCCGACCGCGAAGGCGACGGCGACCTCGAATCGGTCTGGGTCGCGGACCAAGTCGGCTCCGGCGTCGAAGTAGGCGTCGGCGGAGCCGGGGCGTTCCTGTGGACGGGGTTGGCTGGTGCCCAGCCCCTTCTCTGTCTCTGAGGGGTTCTGATGTCCTTCGATTGCGACGCCGCCCAATCCCCAATCGCCGCCGACCGCTTCTGGGGCAAAGTCCGTAGAGGCGTGGGCGCTGACGATTGCTGGGAGTGGGCGGGGGCGACGAACTCGAAGGGGTACGGGGTCATCTCCGTCGGGGGCCGGCTCTGGCTCGCCCACCGCTTCGCTTACGCCCTCGCCGTCAGCGACCCGGGGGCGGCCCAAGTCCTCCACCGCTGCGACAACCGCGTCTGCGTCCGCCCCGACCACTTGGCCGCGGGAACGGCCGCCGACAACGCCGCGGACATGGTCGCGAAGGGGCGGCAACCCAGAGGGGAATCGCACGGGCAGGCGAAGCTGACGGCGGGGAAAGTCGCGGCCATCCGCCTCAGAAGAGCCGACGGGGTGACGTGGGTGCGAATCGCCGCCGAGTTCGGCGTCAGCGAGCGGCAGGCGAGGGACGTGGCCCGAGGCAGAGCCTGGAAACACGTCCCCGCGGTGACGCCGCCCTGTTAGCCGACCTCCTCGGGCGGGGGAGGTGGCGGCGGCTCCTCCTTCCGCACTTGATCCACCGCCTGTTTCAGCACGTCCGGGCGGCTCGTCAGGTGCGAGTAGTGCTTGTGCAGCATCGCCGTCGAGGAGTGGCCGAGCAGGGCCGCGACCGTCGCGTCGGGAATGCCCCTCGCGAGGGCGTCGGTGGCGAAGGTGTGGCGGAACCCGTAGGCCGTCGCGCTTACGCCGGCCAGTCCGCGAAGTCGAACCACGGCTTTCGTGATGCTCCGCCCCGTCCACGGGTTCCCCCTCTCGGTGCGAAGCAGTGGCCCCGTGGGCGTCACCGCAGCGAGGTCCCGGAGCAGGGCGACCACTTCCTTCGACGGCACGATCAGTCGCGGTCGCCCCGTCCCGTCCGACTTGTGATCGCTCAGCACGACAATCCCATCTCGCACGTCCGCCGCGGTCATCTTCGCCGCCTCCCCGGGACGGCAGCCGGTGCCGTGGAGGACGATCAACACCCGCGTCAGGGCCGTCGAAGCCTTCGCGAGAAGTTTCTCCCGATCCGCGTCGCTAATGACCGCCTCGGCCCCGCGGCTGCGCTCCTTCGGCCGGTCCACCTTCTTCGCCGGGTTGTCAGGGCAGTAACCCATCCGCACGGCCCAGCCGAAGAAGGCGGAGGCACTTCGTAGCCGCATCCCTTTCGTTGTCGGACCGCACCGTCGCATCCCCGCCAACCACTTCGTCAGAAGCGCCGGAGAGATCGCGTCCAGGGGTTGAGTCCCCGCGGTCGCGGAGAGGATGTCCAAGTCGGCGGCGTAGAGGGCAACGGTCGAGGGCTTTAGCCTTCCCCGGGCGTCGGCTAAGAAGTCGGCGACCACTTCGGCGAGGGGTAGGGAAGGCATCACGGGGGGCGACGGCGAATGAGTAGGCGATGGCCCCGGCGGTGCCGAGGCGGGACGGGGTGGTCCGCTAGTCGCCAGCAGTCGATGCCACGCCCGCACCGCTTCGGGTCGGTTTTTCTCGCCGCGGACCCGCAGGGAGACCGATTTTCCGTCTACCGTGACGTACCACGTATCCTTCGATTCGCGGAACCACGGCCCGTCTGTCGTCCTTGCCATTTCCAGCTACCTCTCCGATACCGAGCCGAATTCACTGCCCCGAAAGGCGGAATTCACTGCCCCGCGCCCGCGAAGCAGTTGACGAGGGAGAAGAGATCGCTAAGAAACTAGGGGAAGCGGAAGTGGCGGAACTGGCAGACGCGCCAGATTCAGGTTCTGGTACTCGCAAGGGTGTGGAGGTTCAAGTCCTCTCTTCCGCATTGAAGAAGCCCCCGGTTTATGCCGGGGGCTTCTTGCGTTTACGGTGCCGCGAGCAAATCCCCGGCCCAGGTCGGCGGGCGGAACACGAACGGGTCGTCGGGGTGGGCCTGCCGTAGTTGCTCACAGAAGTTTGCGAACTCGTCGGCCGAGAGGGGCCGCGTTCGCCGGTACGGTGTCACCGTCACGCCGTTCTGCAACGTGAACCGCTCGGGTAGGCGTTCGAACGCTCGGCCCAGCCCTTCGTGATCCCGCAACAGGCGGGCGGGCAGCACGATCGTTTGCTGCTCGGCGGGGGACAAGTGGACTTGGGGCGGGTCGGCCACGATGACCAACTCGGCTCGGAACAGGCCGACGGGAAAGCCGTGGACATGATCGACTTCCTGGGTTGGAACCTGAACCGCCGCGGCCGGGAACGGCGTGCCGAGCGAGCGGGCGGCTGACTGGAACATGCTCGCGTGCAGGTGCTCCGAACTGGAGAGAACTGCGAAGCCCTTGCTTGTCTGGGCCGTGTGAGTCGTCACGAAGTCGAGCAGGCGTTGGAACTCGGCCAGATCCGACCGTACGACGGGCGAATACTGATAGGTCGCAGTGAGCGGCGCGAACCGCTTGCGAACTGCGTCCCAACCCGCATCGACGGCCCCAAGCAAGTTGATCGCCCCGGCCATCGTTACCGCCGCCATTACGCTCACGGCAAGCCAACGGGGCAATGTCGCCAGCACCCGCGAGGCGGCCATCAGTGGCGGCAGCAACAGGGCCGGCAGGGCGAGGTACTGATGGTGCCGGTTCGGGTCTTGCATCCGGTAGAACAGCGGGACCATCACGGCCGTCACGCCGAGTAGGAACAGCACCGGGCGGCGGGCCATTCCCGTCACCACGAGGTACGCCGTGGCCACCCCGCTGAGCAGGACGTATCCGACGCCGATTTCCTGAAGAGTGATCCAGAGGCGGGCCGCGAACGGGTCGGCGCTGCGGTAACCCGAAAGCATCTGGGCGTAGTTCGCGCCGACCATGCCCGGCATCACCGGCCACGCGACTGCCGCCAGAATCACCGGAAAAAGGCCCGCCAACACGCCCCCCGGCCGCACGGCTTGCCACGCCTCTTTCGGCTTCCGGGCGAAGAGGCAGACGGCGGCCGCGAGTGCGCCGTCGAGCAGGGTGGTCGCCATCAACCCGACGGCCCAGAACGAGTACCACCGGCGGAACAGGATCATCGTGACCAACACCGCAGCCGTGCCGAACAGGTGCGGCCACCGCAGTTCCTCCCGCGGTCGGCCGGCGGTGAGCCATAGCGACAAGACGGCCAACGGCACGCCGCCGATGTCCGGGTAGCCTTGCAGAATCGGTATCCAGGCGAGCGGCATCGAGAAAAGGAACACGGCCGCGAGCGGGCCGAGGAATCGCGCGTCACCCGTCGTTCGTCGGACGAACCCGATCGCGGCCGCGTAGGTGGCCGTCAGGTAGAGAGCAGCAACTGCGCCGACGAACACCGCCCGGGCGTCGCCGAGCAACGCCATCGCCAGGCCGGGCAAGGCTCCGGGCAGGAGCGTGTACCCGCCGTGCTGGACGGAAACGCGAAACGCGCGCCAGGCGTCTGCCGGGGTCCGCGCGAGCCGATCGCTCCAGTCCGCGGCCAGCGTCCACTGGTACATGCCGTCGGCGAAATAGACGAGCCGCTCCTGCGCGACGTACCACCCGGCGAACGCGGCGGTCGCAGCCGCGAACAGTGCGATCCCGGGCCAGTTTCGTACCCGGTTGTGCAGGACTTCGCGGTGAGGCACCGGCCCATCGGTGGCCGCGACGACGACCAGCAAGCTCGCGAAAACGAGGGCCGCGACAGTGGCGTGGGCGGTGAAGAGGACCACTTCCAGAATCGGGTGCACGTCTTGGGGGAGAACCCAAAAGGTGTTGTTGGCCTGCCCCTGCCACCAGAGGGCCGTTCCCACGCCGACGGAGAAGACAGTCCACCGGGCTTTCGCCTCCCGAACGCGGGCGACGATCCGCGACAGCACCTTCCGCCCGGCGAGCCACAGCAGCGTGCCGAGCAGGAGTTCCGCGGCGATCCATTCCGTGCGCGTCGGCGGCCGCACCGCGTAGTGGCAGTGGGCCACGAGCGACAGCGCGACCGCTTGGGCGACGAGAACGGGACCGAGTGACCCGAACTGCGGTCGCGGGGGCAGCAGCGCAACGGACAGCCGCCCCCGGAGACGGGCGAGCATCACGCCGCCTCCCGCCGCGGGTGGATCGCCCCGTGCGTCGAGCGGAGCACCTGGTCGATCACGAACAGGGGCCGCCCGCGGACTTCCGAGAACATTCGCCCCAGGTATTCGCCGACGATGCCAATAGCTAGGAACTGACCGCCCGCGAGCGCCAGGAATAAGGCCGCGAGGAGGCCACCGGTCGGCACGCTACCGCCCGCCCAACTCCAGAGTGCGGCCGCGAGCGTCAGCACGGCCGCCGCGAGGCAGACGCCGCCGGCTTTCAGGGCGAACGTCAGCGGGCGGACGGAGAACCCTGTCACGGCGTCCAGCGCCAATCGGGACATCCGCTGGAAGTTGTAGTGCGAGAGGCCGGCCGCCCGCGGTTCGCGGTGGTACTCGAACGCCACCTGTTTGTACCCGAGCCAGCTCACCATGCCGCGGATGTAGCGATGGTGTTCCGGCAACGCCGTCAACCCCTCGACGACGCGGCGGGACATCAACCGGAAGTCGCCGACATCGCGGGGGATGGGCACCTCCGACAGCTTCGCCAGCCCCCAGTAAAACAGCCGTGCGAAGGCCCGCTTCTGCCACGACTCCCCGGCCCGAGACACCCGCTTGCCGTAGACCACGTCGGCGTTCTCGCGGCGCATCACCGCGAGCATGTCGGGCAGCAGTTCCGGCGGGTCTTGCAGGTCGGCGTCGAGAACAACGACGGCATCGCCGGTACACTCGCGGAGGCCGGCCGAGAGGGCGAGTTGGTGGCCGTAGTTGCGCGACAAGTTGACGCAGACGAGGTGCGGGTCACGGGCGGCCAAGTCGGCCATCGCGTCCCAGGTTGCATCGCGGGAACCGTCGTTGATGAAGACGATTTCGTAGTCGGTCCCCAATCCGCGGCACACGGTCGAAAGCCGTTCGTGCAGCGCGGGCAGGACGGCCTGTTCGTTGTAACAGGGCACGACCACGGACAGTGGCGTTCGGATGCGCATACTCCCCCCGAAGTACGACTGCAAGAATTTCGCGGCAGGTAGCATTTTCGGGGAGAAGTGTCAACGTCGATACCTGACGCGAACCCCTTCTGCCGGTCGGCCCCTCTTCATAGCATGGCTCAATTCGAAATGGGAAGGGACCGACCATGCTCGTGCCGCTGTCGTGGCTGAAGGACTACGTCGAACTGCCGAAGAACCCCGCCGACCTCGTCGAACGCCTGACCCTCGCCGGCCTGGAATCGTCCGGGCTCTATGTCTACGGCCTGCCGGTCCCCGAAGGGCTGCGCGTGAAGGCCGAGAACGCCGGGCTGCCGTGGGACCGCGACAAGATCGTGGTCGCGAAGGTGCTGAAGATCGAGAAGCACCCCGACGCCGAGAAGCTGAAGATGGTGACGGTCGATTACGGGGCGGGCGAGCCGAAGACGGTCATCACGGGTGCCCCGAACATCGCTCCCGGCCAGAGCGGGATGAAGGTCGTGCTGGGCTTGAAGGGGTCGCGGTACTTCTACACCGACAAGGACGGCAAGAAGACGGTCTTCACCCTGGAGCCGAAAAAGCTCCGCGGCATCGACAACGACGCGATGTGCATGTCGAACTTCGAACTCGGCATCGCCGAAGACCACGACGGCATCATCATCCTCGACGACGCCGACCCGGCCCCCGGCACGCCCCTGCAAGACCTGCTCGGCGACATCGTCGTGGAACTCGACGTGCTGCCGAACATGGCCCGCTGCCTGTCGCTGCTCGGCATCGCCCGCGAAGTCGCCGCCCTCACCGGCGGCACCGTCCGCGAGCCGGACCTGAGCGTGCCGACGGTCGCGGATTCGGCGAGCGTCAAAGTCGAGATCGAGAACCCGAAGCTCTGCCCGCGGTACTCGGCCACGATCATCCGCGACGTGACGATCGGCCCGGCCCCGCGGTGGCTCGGCTCGCGACTGCGGTACGCCGGGATGCGGCCGATCAGCAACGCCGTGGACATCACGAACTACGTCATGCTGGAGTACGGCCAACCGCTCCACGCCTTCGACTACGATGTTCTCGTGAAGCGCGCCGGCGGCGTGCCGACGATCACCGTCCGCAGCGCGAAGCCCGGCGAGAAGATCAAAACCCTCGACGGCCAGGACCGCGAACTGTCGCCCGAAGACTTGGTGATCGCGGACACGGTCGGGGCCATCGCCATCGCCGGCGTGATGGGCGGACTCGACACCGAAGTCACGGCCACGACGAAGACGATCCTGCTGGAGTCGGCGAGCTTCGACTTCGTCTCGGTCCGCAAGACCGCCCGCAAGTTCAACCTGTTCAGCGAAGCCAGCACCCGCTTCAGCAAGGGTGTTCACCCGGAAGTCGTCGGTCCCGCCGCGAAACGGGCGGCCCAACTCTTCCACCAACACGCGGGCGGCAAGGTGCTGAGCGGTGTCGTGGACAACTACCCGGCCCCGCTCCCGCCGCGGGTGATCGAGCTGAACAAGTCCGAGATTCACCGCGTCCTCGGCTTCGAACTGCCACCAGAGGAAGTCGAGCGCGTGCTGACGGCGTTGCAGTTCAAAGTCGAGCCGACGCTCTGGGGCTGGACCGTGACCACGCCGCCGACGCGGCTAGACATTCAAGCGGGAGCCGCCGACCTGATCGAAGAACTGGCCCGCGTCAGCGGCTACGACAAGCTGCCAGAATCGCTGCTCGCCCAGGAGATGCCGCCGCCGATCGGCAACCGCACGCTGGAACTCGAAGAGCACGTCCGCGACCTGCTGGTGAACGAGGGGCTGAGCGAGGCGATCACGTATTCTCTCTCCTCCGAGGAAGCCGAGGGGAAGTTGAACCCGCAAAGCCCAGGCACGGTCGTGCCCGGGCTTTCGGTCGCGCTCAAGAACCCGATCTCCCCCGACCGCGGCATCCTGCGTCGCACGCTGCTGCCGGGACTGCTCGCCGTCGCGAAGGCCAACCTCGAATCGACCGACCGCGTCGCGATGTTCGAACTCGGCCCGGTCTTCCTGCCCGTCGCGGGTCAACTGCCGGATGAACCCGCCCGTCTCGCGGTCGTGCTCACCGGCCGCCGCGGCACGGCCGCATGGGACCAACCGGCCGAGAAGCTGCCGGCCGCCGACTTCTACGACCTGAAGGGCGTCGTTGAACAGCTTGCCGCCGACCTGCACTTGCCGAAAGTGGCGTTCCAGACGGTGAAGACAGTGCCGCACCTGCACCCCGGCCGGGCGGCGGAACTGCTCGTTGCCGGCCAGCCCGTCGGCACGTTCGGCGAACTGCACCCGAAGGTGGCGAAAGCCTTCGAGTTCAAGGACCGGGCCGTGTTGGTGGCCGAACTCGATCTCGCCGCGGTGTTGAAACTGGTGCCCGACCGCTATCCGTACCGGCCGTTCTCGACCTACCCGCCGGCGAAGCGCGACCTCGCCGTGGTGGTGGCCGACGACCTACCGAGCGAGAAGGTGAAGGCCGAACTCGTCGCAGCCGGCGGCGACTTGCTCTCCGGCGTGGAACTCTTCGACGTGTACCGCGGCGACACCCTCCCGCCCGGCACGAAGTCGCTAGCCTTCGCGCTGTCGTACCAAGCCGCCGACCGCACCCTCGGCGACAAGGAGATTCAGAAGGCCCACGAGAAGATCGAGGGCCGCCTGAAGCACGTGCTGAAGGCCCAGATTCGCGGGAAAGATTTGACGTGACCGTGTCCGCCCGCCCGTCACGACGGGCGGGCGTGGGGAACTCCTCTCATGCCCCTCGACGCCGAACTCGCCCGGCTGGACGCCACCCTCGCGCACGACCTGCTGCGGTTCGGGCCGGAGTTGCTGCTCTGCCTCGGCATCGTGGGGAGCTTGTTCGCCAAGCTCTTTCGGGCGGCCACGCGGGTTCAACTCGTGCCGTTCGCCCTGCTGCTCACGCTCGTCGCGCTCGGCCTCGTCGCGAGCGACGCGCAGGACTCCGCCGTTTTTGGCGGCCTGTTGCGGCTGGACTCCTTCGCGAACTTCTTCCGGGTCTTCCTTCTACTGACCGCCGCCCTCGTCCTCGCTCTCACGCGGCTCACGGGGCTGCCGGACGCCACGGACTCGGCCGACTTCGTCACCCTGCTGCTCGGCGGCACCCTCGGCATGATGCTCATGGCGTCGGCCAACCACCTGATCATGGTCTTCCTCGCGATCGAGATGGCCAGCCTGCCGAGCTACGTCTTGGCCGGCTTCCTGAAGGGGAAGGGCCGGTCGAGCGAGGCCGCCCTGAAGTACGTCGTCTACGGCGCGGCCGCGTCGGGCGTCATGCTCTACGGCATCAGCCTGCTGGTCGGCCAGTTGGGGACGGCGTACCTGCCGTCGGCGGCCGAGAGTTTGGGCGCGGCCTTCCGCTCCGGCGGGTTCAGCCTGTCGTTGACGGCGGGTCTGCTGTTCCTGTTCGTCGGCCTCGGGTTCAAGCTCGCGGTGCTGCCGTTCCAGTTCTGGCTACCGGACGTGTTCGAAGGGGCGGCGGCCGAGGTCGGGGCGATGCTCGCCGTCGCGTCGAAGGCGGCGGCAGTGGGCCTGACGTTACGGCTCCTGTTCGTGCTGTTCCAGCACGTGCCGATCCCGGCCGTGACCGAGACGGTGTCCGCGGCCCTGGCCGGGGTCGCGGTTCTGACGGCCACGCTCGGGAACGTCGCCGCTCTGGTGCAGACGAACCTCAAGCGGCTGCTCGCCTACTCGACGATCGCGCACGCCGGGTACATGCTCATGGCGATCGCGTGCATTCAGCGGCCGGCCGCAGCGGCGGTGCTGTTCTACCTCGCCGGCTACCTGCCGATGACGCTCGGCGCGTTCGCGGTGGTGGCCGTGTTGCGGAGCCTCACCGGCTCCGAGGAGATCGACGCTGCGCGGGGGTTGCTGAAGCGCTCGCCGGTCCTCGGGGTCTGTACCGCGGTGTTCTTGTTCAGCCTGCTCGGGGTGCCGCCGCTGGCCGGGTTCGCGGGGAAGTTTCAAGTGTTCACGGCCGTCTACCGCACCGGGGCCTTTCACGCGGCCGGTGGCCACCCATGGCTCGGCACGCTGTTCAACGTCGTCCTCGCGGCCGGCGTGGTGAACACCGTCGTGAGTGCCGGCTATTACCTGAAGGTGCTGAAGGCCGTCGCCCTCGACGACCCGACGGATGAAACGCCGCTCGGCGAGGGCGTCGCGGTGCGACTGTACCTGCTCCTGCTCACGGCCGCGGTGGTCGTGGTCGGCGTCTGGTGGGACCCGCTGACCGACCTGACATGGCGGGCCGCCGTAGGGTTGGGGTAAGTCGACCTACTTGCTCGCCCGCAAGAATGCCACCAAATCGGCCAGGTCTTGTTTCGACAACTGCTGATCCAACCCCGCGGGCATGATCGACACGGTGCCCGGCTTCAGCGACTCGATGTTGTCGCGAGCGATTCGCTCCTCTTTGTCGGCGGCCGTCACCAGGATCACTTCGTCCGGGGCGTCTTTCTTCAGGATGCCGCTGAACTGCTTGCCGTCGAGGGTGTTGACACTCACCGGCTCGTAACTGCGCACGAAACTCAGCGACGGGAAGACGATCGACTCGAGCAGGTCGCGCTCGGTGCGGATGCTGCCGATTCGCGTGAGGTCGGGGCCGGTCTTGCCGCCGACGTAGCCGATCGTGTGACACGTTGCGCACGCCGCCTTCGGGCTGTTGAAGACCTTGTGCCCGCGCTGCACGTCGCCGGGCGGCAGTTCCTTCACGAGTGCTTCCAGTTTCTCGCGCTGCTTGAGAATCTCGGCGTCGAGGACGGCGTACAACTTCGCCGCCTCCGCCTTCACCGCGGCCGGGTACTTGTCGAGGATCGGCCGCACCTGCTCGGAGCGGATCGCAGCCCGCACCTTCGGCTGGTTGAGTGCGGCGACGAGGGCGAGGCCGACGGTTTCGTCCGTCGATTTGGTGAAGGCGGGCAATAGTTTCGCACGTTCGACGGGGCCGGCGGTGTTGAGCATGGTCGCCAACTTCGCCAGTTGAGGGGCCGACAGGTTCGAGCGAAGTATCACGTCTGCTGCGGCCGACTCGACCCCGAGCAAGGACCGTGCGAAGTCGAAGTCGTCCGGCGTCAACGCCTGGTCCGGCAGTGCGGCGAGCGCGGTCAGGCGAAGGCCCGACGGCAATTTCGCGTCTGCTCCGATGAGCCGGAGTGCGTCGGCCAATTCCGTCGGGGGGCGTTTCATCGACAGTGCGCGAACCGTCGCGATAGTATCCGCGGGGTTTGCCTTCATCCCTGCGGCGAGTGCGGTCGGCCACGATTCGGGCGTCGCCTTCAGGTTAGCCCGTGCCATCGCCCGCAGGCTGATCGGGTTCGCGGCCGTGTCGGCGAGCAGCTTCTGCATGGCCTCGTTCTTCGCAAACTTCGCGAGGCGGCTCGTCAGGTCTTCGCGCTCAGCGTCGGAGAGCTTCGCGGCCAACTTCTCGCGGAAGTGGCCGACGAGTTCACTACCCCAATCAGTGTGCTTGGCCGCGATCCACCATGCCGTTTCGCGCAGGTCGGCGTCGGCCGACGACAGGTGCGGCAGTACATCGGCGGACTTCAACCGCTTCGCGTCAATCGCTTGCAAGGCCGCGAGTACGCCGCGGAGAACGCGAGCGGTCTTGCTCTTCAGCCCCTCGGCGGTTGTATCGTAGTCTCCGATCTCGATGAGCGCATAGACGATAGTGTGGTCGAGGTGCTGATCGTTCTCGCCTCGCTGCTCGCGCTCCTTAAGCCGTTCATCAACGCGGCCGAGCATGTAGAGAAGGTGTGGGACGGCCTTCTTGGACCCGATCCGCCCCAGGGCTTCGGCGACCGCCCGCGGGGCATCGTTGGTCCGCTTGATGAGAACGTCCACGGCTTTCGGATCGCGGACGAGGCCGAGCGAACGGCAGGCGGCCGCGTAGCCGTCGCCGCTGAAGGTATGGCCTTCGAGGCCGGTGCGGATTGCCGTCACGGCCTCGGGCGTGCCGACGCGGAGAAAGGCATACGCGAGCATTCCTTCCTCAGACCAAATCGGGGTGTACGAATTCGCCATCAAGTCCAGCGCGTCCACCACATCCGCAGGCTTTCGCCGGGCAAGTTCCGCGATGGCCCGCTCCCGAAGGGCCGGAATCCCCGAGCGAAATGCTTTCAGTGCAAGGGTCAGTTCGGACTTGCGGTCCAACTTTTGCTCCGTTCGCAGCGGATTTTGGTCGTGTTCCCCCTTCATCTTGACGCGGTAGATGCCGCCGAGAGCCTCGGCCTTCACCAATTGCGAACTTGGACAGCAGAGCTTATACCAGCCGCCGGTGTCGATAATGAGCAACGATCCGTCGGCGTCCGGAATCACGTCGGTCGGGTGGAAGTCGGGGTCGTCACTGGTCACGAAATCGCGGTCGATCGTTCGGTAGGTTGATCCGGTCGGCACCAGTTGGTGACTGCTCACTTTCCGCAGGTTGAACTGCGCGCAGAAAATGTTGTCCAGGTACTCGTCGCCGAAGTCCCGCATCTCGTAGCGACAGATGCCCGTCGGGGCGGCGGGGCCGAGGTGCGTCATCACCGGCATCAGCTTCGGCGAGGTCCACGGGTGCTCGTAGATCGGGTCGTGGTCCTTGCCCCAAACGCCGCCGGGGATGGCGTGGATGAGGCCGTCTCGCTTGCCGTCGGCGGGGTGTTGCAGGAATGTGTTGCTCACGATCAGGTCGCCGGACGCGGTGAACGCAAGGCCGACCGGGTTGTCCATGCCACCGGTCATCACCACTTCCAGGCCGCTGCCGTCAGGCTTGGCGCGGAAGACGTGCGACGCCCGTGTGGTGAACTTTTCGCCGTTGCCGAGGGTGAGTTCCTGCTTCGCGAACGCCCCCTTCGTCCAGTAGATGTAGCCGTCCGGCCCGCGGTAGGGGCCGTGCAGGTCGTTGGCACAGCCAGTGAGCGTCTTGCCGTCGAACCACACCTCACGCTTGTCGGCGATGCCGTCGCCGTCGGTGTCGGTCAGCTTCAGAATCTGCGGCGGGCAAGCGGTGTAGACGCTGCCGGCCAGGTACATGCATCCTTCGGGGAACGGCAGTTTGTCGGCGAACGTCACCGCCTTGTCGAAGGTGCCATCACCGTCGGTGTCTTCGAGCCGCACGATGCGGTGGAGCGGCTTGCTGGCGGCCACGTCTTCGCGGTTGATCGGCCCGGCCATGTCGATGACGTACAGCCGGCCCTTGTCGTCGAAGTCGCCGATGACGGGGAACTTCACCAGCGGCGGCCCGGCGACCTTCGTGATCGTGAACCCGGCTGGCACCTTTAGCGGCGGGTCGGCAAAGACCGGAGCGGCCAGCGAGAGGGCAATCAGCGCGAGAACGGTGCGGGCCATCGGTCGTCTCCGGGACAGGGCGAATACGAGTATCGCAGAATCGGGAGCACGGGTGAAGTGGTTGCTTTTCGCCGCTGTTCCGGCCACAATTTCGAGTACCGCCCTCCCACACCCCAAGGTTCCCATGCGTGCCGTCACTTGGATGTTGTTGCTGACCGCGAGCGCCACCGCCGCCGAGCCGGTCGAAGACTGGAAGTCGATCCTCGACGCGCCGAAAGACAAGGCCGATTGGACCGTCACACCGAAGCTGAACGTGACCACGCCGCCGCACTTCTTCGACGGCGGCATCGCGTTCGCCGACCACGGCGGGCCGTTCGTCGTGGCGGGCCGGAACGGCGGCCGCACCGGCGGGGCGAAGGCGGACGAGTACCGCATCGTCGTCGACCTCCGCACCGGCAAGACCGTCGGGGCCGTCCGCGACCAGTTCGACACGCTTGGCCGCGGGGCACCCACGGCCCTCAGCAATGACGGCAAACTGTTCGCTGCGGCCATCGGCGGGCGGCCCGGCCAGAAGTCGGGCAAGGTCGGCCTGTTCGACACCGCCATCGGCAAGCTACAGGGCGAGATGGCCGTCGCCGGCGAAACCGACTCCCTCCAGTTCGGCGGCAACCGACTGCTCGTGGCCACCAAGACGGAGGTGGACGTGTTCGACGTGGCCACCCGCAAGTCGATCTTCAACGTCGAACACAAGCGAAGCCCGTGGGGGGCCGGACGGACGGTTCTCACGCCGACGGGCAAGTTCCTCCTCGACGCCCCCGAGAGCGGCATCCGCGTGTACGACGTGGAGAGCACAAAGCTGCTGTTCAAGATGGAATCGCCGCGGGAGGAGAAGGACAAGAACACGAACGTCGAGGGCATGGCCGTGTCCCCGGACGGCAAGAAACTCGCCATCATGGCCGAGGCGTGGAACAAGCGGCGGCTGACGATCTACGACACGGCCACCGGCAAGATCCTGCACGACTCGCCGGTGACGATCAAGAACGTCTTCAACGGCAACCGTGTCGGGTGGTCGGCGGACGGCAAGGGCATCCTCCTGAACGGCGAGGCGACCGCCGACCCCGAGACGGGCAAGGTCGTGTTCGAGTTCCCCGGCAACACGCACGCCGTCAAGCTGGCCTTGACGCTCGGCAACGGCGTCGTCTGGGAGAACGTCAACAACGAGCGGCGGCTCCTCGTCGTCGGCCTCGACGCCGAGAAGACGGCCGCCGCGAAGACCGCCGTCGCCAGCGGCGGCACGGCCGCCGACGCGATGCTGCCCCCGTTGACGAAGGCCACACTCGACTTGTCGAAGGCGACCGCCCCGCAGCTCGTCGGCGTCACCTGGCACGGCCAACCCGACCCGGCCCCGCCGACGAACGCCGGCGGGCGGCCGATCCCGCTCGATTTTTCGCAGAACAACATGCGGGCGTACTTCGTCACGGCGGGACCGAAGCCGGTCACCGTCTTCGAGTTCATGCCGAACGGCCCCGACCCGGCCAAGACGCGGCAGGTGAAGCGGGCCGACCTGCTCACCGGCCGGACGTCGGCCACGCTGGAACTGCCGCCGACGCTGCAAATCGAAGACGTCACCGCCGACGGTTCTGTGCTGATGGCCTACGACTACGTGACAAACCGCCGCCTCGACTTCTTCCCGCTCGACGGCGGCGGCAAGCCCTACGGCTTCAAGCCCTACGAGGGGCAACCGGAGGCCGAGCGGAAGCTCGTTCTCAACCGCTTCCTGGCGAACGACCGCATCGTCACCGTCAGCGAGAAGGGCGTGATCGCCGTCTGGTCGCTGCCCGACCTGCGGCCGCAAGTCGTGGCGTCGCTCCCCGGCGGCAAGGCGTGGACACTGTCGCCGAACAAGAAATACCTCGCCGCCATCCAGAACGGGGCGGTGCGGATGATCGACCTCGCCACCGGCACCATCGCCGGCGACCTGCTGCCCTCGTTCGTCGCGCAACAGTCGCCGTTGAACTCGTTCGTCATGTTTCGGCCCGACGGCCGCGAGGTGCTGGCCGGCTTCCAGAACGCGCACGGCCCGGTGCTGACGCGGTGGGACACGACGACCGGCCGCATCCGCCACGAAGCCCCGTTCGCGGGCAACCTCGGCAGCACGCCGAAGCCGGGCTACCTCGGCGACAACTACGTCGGGTTCGACTTCGGCTGGGTGTACGATCTGGAGCGGCAGGCGTTCGTCTGGAACTTCGTCGGCGGGAACTATGCCTGGTTCCGGCCGGACGACCGCGTGTGGTACGCCGTCGGCGGCCCCGGGCAGGGCAGCACGCTGGTGGCCGCGAAGTTCCCGACCGACGACATCGACCTGACGATCGCGGAGATCGCCGACGGCCCCGGCTCGGTGCTGAAGCCCGGCACCCGCGTCGGCCTGACGCTCGACGTGGAAGGGGGCATGGCCCAAGCCTACCGGCCGAAGATCGCCGACGCCGTGAGGGCCGGCTGGAAGTCGCGGGAGTTGGAACTCGTGACGAAGGACGCGGAGGTCGAAGTCGGCATCCGGGTCACGGAGCGCGACACCGGCGAGAAGCTGAACTTCCGCAACTTCGGCGGCTTCGGCGGCGACTCGGTCAACGTGCTGGAACTGACCACCGAGCTGACGATCTCGGCGAACGGCGAAGTCCTCTGGTCGCCGGACGGGGCGAAGCACAAGACGAGCAGCGGTTTCGGCGTCCTGCGATTGCCGCAGGGCGAGAACGACGTGGGCGCGTACCTGCACAAGCAGATGTGGAACGGCGTCGTGGCCTGGGGTCAGAGCAACGCCCTGCCGCGGTTCCTGGCGAAGACCTCCGCCGGCGTGAAGGCGCTGCCGCAGACCTCCCAGATGACGGCCGAGGGCATCGTGACCAGCAACGCCGTCCCGCGACGGCGGAAGTAGAGGCCGATTCCCCTCGACGGCCGCCGACTTTTTCCGCTAATTTCCTCCGACCCACCGACGCGCCACGCCACTTCGCGCGGTTACTCGGTGGGCGGCACGGATTGCCGCCCTCGGAGGTTGATTCCATGCCAAGCCCACGGACGGGTGCCCTCGTTAGTTTCGCATCGCACCTCCCACCTCCCGCGGACCACACGGACGCGGAGCTACTCGGCCGGTTCGTCCGACACCGGGACGAGGCCGCGTTCGCCGCGGTCGTTCGCCGGCACGGGCGGGCGGTTCTCGGCGTGTGCCGGCGGATCCTCGGCAACTCGGCGGACGCGGACGACGCCTTCCAGGCCACGTTCCTCACCCTCGCCAAGAAGGCCCACCGTGTCGCGTTCCGCGACGACGTCTCGGCGTGGCTGTTCGCGGTGGCGGTGCGGGCCGGCCGCGAGGCGTTGCGGCGGCGGTTTCGGCGGGCCAACCGCGAGACGGCGGGCGAGTTGCCCGACGTGGCCGCGCTACCCGAGGCGTTCGACCCCGACGTGAGTCGCGTCGTCCTCGACGAGGTGGCGAAACTCTCGGAGGCCTACCGCTCGGCCGTGGTGCTGTGCGAACTCGACGGGGTGAGCCGGGCGGCGGCGGCGAAGCAGCTCGGCATTGCCGAGGGCACGCTTTCCAGCCGGCTCGCGGCCGCCCGCCGACTACTCGCCGCCCGCCTGACCGCCCGCGGCCTCACGCTGGCGGCCGTCGCGCCGCTCGCCACAATTTTGCCTTCGGCCCTGGCCGCGGGCACCGTGGCGATGGCCTTCACCTCCGACGTTCCCGCTCCTGTTCTCGAATTGACGGAGGCTCTCATGCGAACCAGTCCACCGTTCTCGGCCGGGAAACTTGTCACGGCCGTTGCCGTCCTCGCGGCCGTCGTGGTCGGCGGGAGTTTCGGCGACGACCCGAAGCCGCAACCGATTCAGCCCGCCGCGGCGAAGGTCGTCGTGGACAAGACGGAAACGAGTCGGTTGACGCTGACTTTCCGCGAGGAGGTCCGCTACCTGACGCCGACCGGCCGCGACCTTCAGCGGATCGACCACGAGCAGGCGAAGGCGGCCGACCCGGAGTTGCTGTCCGGCCGCGTCTTGGTCGGCGGTGCGGGCGTGAAAGTCGAGCGATTCCTGCCGAGCACCGGGCGGGCCGGGCCGGGCGGCGTGATCCCGCTCGAATCCCACGGCACACGGTTGATGACGCCCGGCACGCCGCCGAAAGTCGCGATCTTGAACCCGACAGACCACTACGACCGGGTCGTCGCGTGGTCGCCCAACGGCCGGCAGTTCGTCGGCGTCACGTCCGAGATGGACTTCTTCTGGGGGTGGACCGGCTTCCCGGCGTACCGAGTCGATGCGGTCACCGGGAAGCGCGAGAAACTACCGCTCGGGACCGGTCACGAACTGATCGACGTCTCGCCCGACGGCAAGTTCCACCTGACGTACCGGCACGTCCCGCGGCCGTTGAGCCTTCCGGGCTTCTCCCAGGGGGGAACGGAGGTGAGCCTCCTCACCCGCGAGGGCAAACTTCTCTACGAGCACCCGCGGGAGAGTTCCTCGACCGGTTGGGGAACGGGCCACCGTCTTTCGCCCGACGGCTCTCGGTCCGTCGCGTGCTACAAGGCACGCACGAAAGACAGCGACAAGTGGCAGCACTCGATCGCCATTTACGACTACCCGCCGGGAAGGCCGAAGACGACGACAGTGCAGTTCAACGCCATCAACCCGTTCGATGTCGAGTGCCTCGGCGTGGCGTGGTCGCCGGACGGGAAGCAGATCGTGTCGTGTTGGCGGCCGGAGAGTTGGAAGGGCAAACAGACCTGGCACGTCGTGGTGTGCGACGCGGACGGCAAGAACCTGCGAACCGTGTCCACCTTCGAGATGAAGGCGGACGAACAGATTCGCTCGGTCGACTGGTGGTAAGCTCTCCGGCCACTCACGGGAAGGCCGTAGGAACGGGGACGCCGTCCGTGTAACCTTGAAGTACCCTTCGAGGAGCCGCCGATGTCCTGTTCCGTCCCGATGCTGGTCCTCGTCACGTTGAGCGGCCTGGCGTCGGCGGCCGACCCGGTTCCCGACCTGCCCGCACTGTTGAAGGAGTACACCGCCCTCGGTCTGCCATTGCCCACGACGGGGGCGAAGCTGGTCAAGTACGACACGGGGTGGGCGGGGGTCGATGAGAACCTGGACCGACTTCCCAATTACTTCTCTCTGGCGTTCGAGATTGCCCCGGCAAGCAAGACTCAGGGGACTGTGCTTTTAATTGGGACGGCGACGGACCCGGCGGGTAAGTATCGTTTCCAGGCGATCAAACCGGCAGTGGAGGCGATGAAAGAGCTTCGATCCAACGAAACACACGACCTGATCTACGCCGTCCAGTGTCAGATCTGTGGGTGGGATAAACTCGCCGCATTCTTGTTCGAGCGAAGCCAGAAGGAAGCAGAACAGACGCCTCAAAAACAACTCCTCGACATCGCGTGGTCGTACTGGGTGGATCAGATCACAGTGCCCAAGATCGACCGAACGACTGTCTTCAAGCGCCTGAAGGGCTTGATCGCCCGCGACAAGGATTTCGATACCGAGGCCAATCGCGCCTTGCTCCACTCGCTGGAACTCGCACTCGTGCCTAGCACGTCGAAGCCGGGGAGCGTCGAAGCCCTGATTGACGACTTGGTTGACGATCCGACGGACACGGGGAGTGGTTTCTTGAGCCCCCACGAGCGGTCAAATGCTTTCGCCAAGATTGCAGTCCTAGGATTTGATGCTGTACCTACTCTGATCGATCACTTAGACGATGATCGGCTGACCAGGAGTATGTCGGGAGGGTTCAACAACTTCCGATCCTGGAATCTGCGCGTCAAAGACAGAATCGGCGACCTGATCGAGAATCTTGCCGCGGAGGAGTTAGAACGCGGTGACGGGGGCAAAGATATTGGGAAAGGGTGGCTGCCACGGCAACAAGGTTGGCCCATTAAGAAAGCCGCGGCCGAGAAGTGGTGGGCAGGGGCAAAAAAGGCCGGCGAGGAATCGTACCTGCTCTCAAGGGTCTTTCCGCCAAAACGTAACGACGGCCGCGTCAGGATTAACGACCACGCATTACTAGTCTTAGAAATCAAGTATCCGAAGCAGATCGTTACGCTCTATCAAACGGTTCTGGAGAAGCGGGCTGATCTACATATCTGGGACCTCGCCGAGATTATCTCTCGATCGAAAATGACGGACGCCGAGAAGCAAAACTTGTTCAGGCTCGCGGCCGATCACCGCGACCTCCGCACCCGCTACATCGGCCTGTACCATCTCGCCAAGCTCGACAACAAGGTGTTCACAACTATACTTCTCGACACGCTGGAACACCTACCGACGGACGTTACCGAAAAGTATTGGTGGTGTCGCGAAGCCGAATTCACCAAACTCGCCGTGGAAACGGATGACCCTCGCATCTGGCCGGTGCTAGAGAAGGTCATCGCTCGATCTTCCCTGGGCCTCAAGATGGAAATGCTGAAGGGCCTCACGGATTCGACCGACAAACGGCACCGCGGATCACGGCTGCGATTACTCGCCCAATACCTTGACGACGAAACCGTCCGCGACGAAAAGATGGATCAACGGTTCGACGGCCCCGGAGCGGGGTTCCCGTACCGCAAGATCGAGGTGCGAAACTTTGTGACGGTGGAAATCGCAGGGTTCTACGACTTGAAGATCGAGGATGACAACAAACGCTCTGCCGACGAGTGGGCCAAACTCCGCGATCAGGTTCGCAAGCGACTGAAGCAAGAATTCGGCGGGTAAGCCCGGCCTCACCCCATCAGGTACGCCCGCAGTTTCACGAAGAGTTCGGAGCAACACTGCCGCCAGGCATCGTCGCCGAGGAGGGTGGCTTGCAGCGGGCGGAAGAGGACGTGGATCGACAGGCGGTTCGGTTCCTTCTGCGGGTTCACGCGCTGCATGTGCAGCACCATTTCCACCGGGCCGTCGGTCTTGCGGCCGAGGCCCAGCCACGCGAGCTTGCCGCCGGCGGCCTTCACGCCGATCTTTTCGAGCCGCACGCGGATCAGACCCGGCTGACAATCCAGCACCGCCCCGCCCGTGTCGTGTACGAACCCGCGGAGTTTCATTACCGCGATCGACTCCGGCATCCAGGCGTCGAGTTGGAACGGCAGCGTGCCCGCGGTCGGCACCGGCGCGGCCGTCGGCGTCGGCGTCTTCTTCTGCTTCGGGGCCGCCGCCGGCGTGTTCGAAAGGGGGATCGTGGCCGGGGCGAGCATCACGCCGGGGGCCGGGGTCAGGTCGCGCACGTCGGCTTGCAAGGCCACCATGACCCGCGGACTGCCGGTGGCGACCAGCGCGATCGGCTCGGACTCTGGTTCCGGGACCGGCATGCGACTGAGTTGGGGAAGCCCCGAATCGGCCGGGCTGCCGCCGGACACCGCCTTCGCGAACGCCTCCGCCAAGTCGCGGGCGTTCTGCGGGCGGGCGGCCGGGTCTTTCGCCAGGCACCAGCGGATCACGTCTTCCACCGCCCGCGGCGCGATCCGGCCGAGGCCGAGTTCCGAGAACTTCGGCGGGTCTTCGGTGGCGTGGGCGAGCAGCACGTCCATGCTCGTCGCCCCCTGGAACGGCAGCCGGCCGGTCAGCAGTTCGAAGAGCATCACGCCGACGGAATAGAGGTCGCCGCGGTGGTCCATCATCTCGCCGCGGACTTGCTCCGGGGCGATGTACCCCGGCGTGCCGACGGCGAAGTCGACGGCCGTGTCGGTGACTTGCTTCAGGGCCGCGTCGTCGATGAGCTTCGCGAGGCCGAAGTCCATGACCTTCACCCGCTCCTTCGGGGTGTCCGGCTCGGAGATCATGATGTTCGCGGGCTTCAAGTCGCGGTGGATGATCCCCTGCTCGTGGGCGGCTTGCAGCACGTCGCACAACTGCGACACCACCCGGGACACGCGACCGAAGGAAAGGCGGCTGTTCTTCTGGAGGAGGCTTTCGAGGTTGACGCCCTTGACGTACTCCATGACGATGCACGACCCGTACTCGTCGGTCATGCTGGCGTCGTAGAGGGTTACGGCGTTGGGGTGCTGGAAGCGGGCCATGACGAGCGTTTCGCGCTGGAACCGCTCGCGGAATTTGGGGTCGCTGGCGACGTGGTCGTGCATGATCTTGACGACAACGGTCCGGTTCAGGTCGGTCTGCCGGGCAAGGTAGACCTTGCCCATGCCGCCTTCGCCGAGCAGTTTCTGTGCTTCGTACCGTCCTAAAAACATCCGTCCGATCATGAATTCCCGTCCCGCCATCTCGGGCCAAGCCGCGGTCGAAGGGAGTTTAGGTCGCAAAAGTCGGGAACGCCAATTTCCGCACCCCTTTGGCCCGAGAAGATGGGGTGGCGAGACTTCGGGTGAAGATGAAAGATTAGGACACGGGTGCGAATTTTGCTACTGAGAGCTTCTAAAAGTCGACACGGGCGGGCCGCGCGTTGTTAAATCCTAGCGGAAAAAGCGAACCGCCCGGCGAACGGTTTCGCCGGGCGGTCGAAGATTTCATCGGCAGCGGGGGGTCAGTAGATCGCCCGCCACGCGACCGACACGCCGTGGGCGTAGAAGCCCTCGCGGTCGAAGGTAACGTTCGGCGACCGGATGCCGGTGAGCGCCCCGAAGGACGGGCTGATCGGCACGACGCGGGTGTTGATCGCCGAGTCGAGTTGCTGGATCGGGCGGGCCACGTTCGCCAGGTAGTAGAACTGGTAGCCGAGGACCAACTGCGTGTTCTTCGTGATGTTAACGCCGACTTGCGAGCCGATGTCGGTGGCCACGGTGAAGCGGTTCCGCTGGTACCGGCCGAGGTTGCCGTCGCCGTTCGTACCAGCGGCTAACAGACCGCCCTGGAACGTCTGCGCGTTCATGCCCTCGCCCTTCGTGTCGCCGTCGATCTGCGTGACTTGGTGCATCGAGCCGAACGCCAGTTTCGGCGTGAACGCGATGAACCCGAGGCGGTGCTTCCACTCGATCCGGGTGCCAATTTCCCCGCCGTAGAACTGGTTGCGAGTGTACACCCGGTCCCGCAGCAGCGCGGCCGAGCCGGCCGGGAAAACCGTCACCCCGCCGCGCGTGATGTCGGTCGGCAAGACCGACCGCTGGTACACGCTCAGCGACTCGTCGAGGTCGTAGTATCGGAAGCCGTACATCAGGTCGACCTGCCACACGTCCGAGTACGCGACGTTCCGGTGGAGGCTCCCGCCGAGACTCGCGAGGCGGGCGGTCGTGGCCGTGGCCATCGACCCGGCAAACGCGGGCAGGCCGTTCGCCGGGTCGGCGTTCGCCGCCGTCAGCGTGGCCTGCGCGCCGTTGACCACATCGAAGAACGGCCGCTGGATCGTGATACTCCCCGGTCCGCCGGTGATCGTCTGGAAACTCGACCGGTGTTCGGTGATGAACCCGTCGATCCCCGCCCCGATCGTGTGGTCCTTGTTCAACCACAGGCCGCTGTCGATCTTCATGCCGAGGAACTGCCCCAGTTCATCCCGGCCGTCGAGCAACGTCCGGGTGGGCTGTCCGGGGGCCCCGCCGACGGCCAGCGGGAACGTGAACCGCTGCGGTTGGAACCAGAGCAACAGGGCACTGTAGCTCATCCAGACCGGTTCCTTCGGCCCGAGGGGCATGCCCCCCGCACAACCGGGGTCGGCACACGTCGGGTTCACGTCGCCGCACGTCGAACACCCGAGCGTATGTGAAGCCGACGGCGGGGCGAGTTCCGCCGGCATCGCCGGCAAGAGGTTGGCGTTCGGCGTCGGGGTCATCGGTAACGGGGCGAGTTCGCGGACCGGCCCCTCACCCGGCTTGACGACTGACGGCATTGGATTGGGCACGTCCGGGAGCTTGGCCGGAACCGCCGCAATCGGGGGCGGAACGGCTCCTAACGGGGACTGAGCCGGCGGTACTGGCCCCGGGATCGCGGGCAGTTGCGCGTGTGCCGTCAGCCCGGTGCCGATCCCCAGCCCCACGGATGCCAACCAACCACGGAGGGATGTCCGCATAACTTTGGCCCCCGAACGACGAACGACCCTGCGCGGGCGGTCCGAGCCTTCTTGAATAGGATTTCGCGCGGGTCATTTGCAGAGCCCGGCGGTCCCCCTAGACATCGTCCGGACGGCTTAATCATCTTGAGACATACATCTGCGATAACAGGCGAAGTTGGCGCAATCGTCACAATTTAACATGACCACAAGGCCGGCCGCAGGAGGGTGCGAGGGGCACAACAGCCTTCCCCTACCACAGCGAACACCCCAACTCCCCCCGTCGCAATCGACGCTCCGGGGCGGCAAGCGATTTCGGCAATCGCAGGGGAGTGGCCACGGCTTCAACGTGGGGCGTCGAGAGAAAGGGGGCAACCGGACGGTATTCCCGTAATCTGAGGGTTGTTGAGATTCGTAATCCCATCGGTTATAGTCAATCCTTGTCCGGTCGCCGGCGTATCCCGAGGTCCCAGAATGGCCACGAACAATGAACCCGACTGGCGCGGGAGGGCCGGGGCGAAACCGCGGGCGGGCAAAAAACTTGGGTGGAAAGAGGAAGACCCGCAGGGAGACGGGACGGAGGGGAAGCGGCGAGCGAAGATGATCTTCCTCGGCCTCGGCGGGATGGCGGCCGTGGGCGGCATCATCTGGCTGATCCTCCTCCTCACCGCCGGCAAGCGGCCGGGCCTCATTACCATCGCGGCCGACCCGAACTACGACGCCGACAAGGGCATCGCCCGCCTCGACGTGCCCTACGACCCCTACGGCTGGCTCAGCGCACAACGGCTCCTCAAGTGGGCGCAGGGCGTCGCCCGTGACGACAACACGCCGAAAGCCCTTGGCGACAAACCGTTCTGGCTCGACGACCAGATCGACGACTGGGCCGATCAGGTCGGCAAAGATTCCAGCATCGACCCGGTCATCATTTACATCGGCCTCCACGGCGGCGTTGACCGGGCCGGTGATCCTATCCTTTACGTTGGCCGCGACCCGGACCGCAAGGCCGGCCTCCCCGTCGACGCCGACCGCCCGGCGGTGCCCCTAGCGACCGTCCTCGACAAACTGGAGGAGCGGGCCGCAAAGAAGCGAAAACTCCTGGTCCTCGACGTCGGCCGCGGCTTGCCCGACCCGAACATCGGCGAGGTGTCGGCCGACTTCTCGCGGGCGGTGAAGAAGAAACTCGCCGAGCGGATCGCGAAGAACCCGACCCTGGCCGTGGTCCTCGCCGCCGACGAGGGGCAGCGGGCGTGGGACTCCCCCGACCTCGGCATGACGGTCCTCTCGTACCACCTGATGAAGACCCTCGCCGAAGGGGCGGGCAACGAGAACATGACCGCCTTCCGGGCGGACGAACTCTTCGAATCGCTCCACAGACAGGTCGAGCAGTGGTCGAAGAACAACCGGCCGACGCCGCAGGCCCCGCAACTGATCCCACCGGCGGACGAGTGGAACGCCAACGAGACCCGCAAGACCCAGTTCGCGAAGCAGAAATTTTTCAAGCCCGGAAGCGGGGGGGCGTCGCTCGACGAGATTTCCCCCCCGGCTCCACTCCCGATGAACGAGTTGAAGGGCGAGTGGCAGACGGCGACCGCCCTCGCGAACCGCCGGCCCACCCCGGCGACGTACACGCCGGCCGCGTGGCGGCGATACCGGGAGTTGTTGCTCCGGTACGAGTACGCGACCCTGGCGGGTGAAGCCGTCGGGGCTCGCGCACTGAAGGGGGCGATGGACAAGGCCCGCGGGGACATCGAGCGCGGCCTCGACTTGCGACTCGACGCGACGGTGTACCTCCAGCAGCTTGCCGTGAGTGCCGGCCGGACCCCACCGGCGACTGCCGACGGGCCGACGGCCGCAGCCCTGGCCGACGCCGCGAAGCAAGTCAAAACAGCCCTCGGCGACTCCCCCGTGCCGGTCGACCTTCACCTGCCGATCATGCTCCACCACTACGTGAAGGACGTGCTCCAGGCCGAGAAGGACGACCCGTTGCGGACCACGTGGAAGCCCGCCGTGCAAACGCGGCAACTGGCCGAACAGGCCGCCCTCGGCGTGCGGCCCGGCGACCCCGGCCTGCCGTACAGCGAGCGCGTCTGGCCGGACGTGAGCAAGACCGTTCAAGAGGGCGACGCCGCCCGGCGGCGCGGCGAGGACCGAATGCTCGGCCCGGCCGACCGGGCGGAGACGGCGACCGTCGAGTTCAACCAGGCCGGGGCGAAGTACAAGGCCGCGTTCGAAACCGCCGGGCAGTTGCAAGGCCCGCTCCGGGTGCGCGACCGAGTGCTGGCCGACCTGCCGTTCCTGGCCCGCTGGCTGACCGAGACCGACGACAAGGGGCCGGGCATGGCCCAGGCGAACGAGACCCTGCGCGCCCTCTGGGCCGAGACGCTCGAACTGGCCGACCGCCTCGACCGACCGTTCGACCCGACCGCCCTGACGAACAAGGCGACGGCCGTGACCGCGAAGTTCGACGAACTGCAAAAACACGTCGCCCGGGTAGCGAAGGAGGCGTACACGGCCGACTCGCAAACGAACTGGCAGGCGATCGAGTACGTGCTGCGGATGCCCCCGCCGTTGCTGTCCGCCGAGGACCGGGGACGGCTGGTTCAGCGGTCCCGCCAGATTTCGCAGATCTTCACCAAAAACGAAACCGCGGTCGCCGGTGCCCCCCCGGCCGCCGACGAGAAGATCGTCCGCCGGGCGAAGGCGGCCGCTTACTCACTCGGCGGCGAGTGGACGCGGTGGACGCAGACGCAGAAAGACCTGGGCGCGGTTGAAGCGACCCTGGAAGCGAAACTGAAGGACTTGTCGGAACGGGCGGCCGCCCTGGGGGCGACTCTGGCCGCCCACCGCCGCCGGCTGGGGGACTTCAGTCGGTATCCGGCCGGCGGCTCGCCCGAGTGGGCGCAGGCCGAGTTGTTCAGCCGCCTCGCGGTCTCCCCGGGCCAGATGAGTGGGTTCGAGCCGGCCGCGGTGAACGCCCAGGCGCGCTGGAAGGACATGCTCGAAGGGCAGGCCGCCCGCGTCGCGCTCGATCACTGGTACGGCCCGAACGGCCAGCCGTACTTCAGCACGATCGTCGCCCCGGCCCTGCTCGCCGACGCCGACAAGATTGCCCAGGTGCTGCCCGAGGCCCGCCGTGGGAAGACCGAGGACGCGGCGAAGGCCGCCCGCCTCGCCCTGGCGAAGCCGCTGCGGTTGGAGCGGATCGACGGCGACACGCTGATTCGGTGGACGACCGAGGCGGACCGCACCCTGCGGTACCGCCTTGAGCCGATGCCGTACCGGACGCCCGACGACGGCGGCAAGGCGACCGCCTACGAGATTCCCGGCGAGGCGGTGCTACTCTGGCAATCGACCGATCCGGGCCTCTTGACCGTGGACGGCCCGTCGCGGCAACTCATCGACCTCTCCCGGCCGGCCGACGGCGGGTTCCCCGTCGTGGTCCGGGCCGGGCCGCAGATCGAGGCCGCCGCCGTGGTGGTCAAGCCGGCGACCGTGGTGGCCGGCGGGTACTTCCGCGGACAGCGGGGCACGCTGAGCCAATCGACCGAGGTGCGGATCAACCGCCGTCCCGACCTGGTCGTTTCGGAGGTCCGCCCTAGTCGCGGGGCCGTCTTGGCCGTGCGGGCCGACAAGAACTTCGACCCCGGCGCGGTGAGCATCCTCCTAGACTTCTCCGGGAGCATGGGCGACCCCTGGAAGACGCCCGGCCAGTCGAAGAAGAAGGTGATCGTGGACATGCTCACCGGCCTGCTCGGGGACTTGCCCCGGGGGACCGAACTGACCACCCGCGTGTTCCACGACAACCCGGACTTCACCGACCGGAAGAGTACGCTCGTCTACCCCGGCACGTTCGGCCGGGAGAACTTCCGCGACGTGCTGGGCGGGCCGAACGGCATCATCGACAAGATTACGGCGATCCCCGCGAAGGGGGCCACGCCGCTGGTGCCGACGCTGCGGGACGCCATCGCCGACATCCCGGCCGACTACCGGGGCGTCAAGACGGTCATCGTCCTCACCGACGGGGCCGACACAACCCACCA
The DNA here is from genome assembly GCF_008254045.1 of Limnoglobus roseus. Lineage (GTDB taxonomy): Bacteria > Planctomycetota > Planctomycetia > Gemmatales > Gemmataceae > Limnoglobus > Limnoglobus roseus. Next base: position 1,424,848 of record NZ_CP042425.1, read on the forward strand.
GCCGAAGGTGTTCACCCCGAAAGAGCTGGCCGGCGGCGTCGTGGCCGCCAAGGATATGACCCCCGACCAGCGGAAGGCGCTCGTCAAGGCCGTCGGGAAAGACCTCGAAGCCCTCAAGCGGGACGACGTGGCGATTCACATGGTCATCTTCGGGACCGACGCCTTCGAGGAAGCACTCGGCGAGGAGATGTTCAAGCCGGTCGAGCAGTGGGAGACCCCCGGCCGGGTGTACCGTGCCGCCGACCCGGTCGCCCTTCGGCAAGAACTCGAAGCCGCCCTGCGGCCCAAGCCGCGACTGTTGATGAAGAACGGCACCGCGATCCCGTCGGACCGGGGCCGGCCCACGTACATCCCCCGCAGCGGCCTGCCGACCAACCGCACAGAGCAAACCGACGGCGAACTCCGGTGGTGGGGCTTCGTCCAGCCGGACCTGTACGACCTGAAATACTTCCGCTCGAAGCAGGCGATGTCGTTCACCCCCGGCGACGCGGTGTGCGTGCGACTGGACAAGGCGGCCGGAGGGCAGGTGCGGTTCCGCCGCGAACTGTACTACCGCGACGTGGTCGATCTGCGGAAGGCCGGGCGGGCGGACGACGCGAACGGCGACTGGTACCTGTCGGTCCCGGAAGTGGCCTCGCGGAACGCGAACTGGAACTACCTCCTGACGACGGCCGCCCTGGAAGAGAAGCGGGGGACGGAGGTGGACCTCACCGACGACCTCCGCCAGATTCGCCCCCGGTTCGTCTGGTGGGAACTCGCCCGCGCCGCCGGCGCGAACGGAGAGAAGTTCCCCGGCACGGTCATGGTCCACAACCTGGAAGGCTTCCCCGCCCCGTGCTGGCGGGTCGTCGGCGACCACGGGGCCGGGGCCGTCGAGCCGCGGTACCTCCTCCGCGGGTGGCCGACCTACGGCGACGCGCCGCTGTTCACCCCCCAGCCCGTCCGGGTCAATGTCGCCGACCTGCGGGCCGGCGTGACGCGGCCTGCGGCTGCGGAAGTCACGGTTCGCGTGTCGCTCGAAACCGTCTCGTTCGTGCCCGACCCCTCGGTGAACCCGCGGTTGCCGGCCGACGCGGCCGCCGGGCCACAGAAGTGCCTGGTGGTCCGCGTGAACGACCCGAAGGGCCGCCGGTTCCAGATGCGGGTGCCGCAGTTGGACGTGGCCGTGAAGGAACACCGCTACTTCTACGACCGGGACGACCCGGAGCCGCTCCGGCCGAACGTCGCCGGCTACACCGCCGTGTTCGGCCCGACGAGCGAGGACGCGATCCGGCAGTTCCCCGAGTTGGAAATCAGCCTCGTCTCGGTGACGGACGTGATCGCGGCGGGCCAGCCGCAATTGCAGATCGAACTGAGGAACCCGACGAACACGGAGCGGGACCTGGAGCGGATCGAGCCGAAGCTCGAACCGTCGGCCGGGTCGCGGTAGGTTCGCTTTGACCCTTCGCCCGTACCCTTGAGGCTCGCATGGCCGACCCTGCCGACAACCCGCCGCCGAAGCCCGCGTCGCGGCCGGCCGGCACGCCGCCGATGTGGATGGCGGCCGGCGGGCCGGCCCCGGTCGGCCGCAACAAGGCGCTGGTGTTCGGCGCGCTCCTGATCGTGCTGGTGTTCGGCGCGCTGGTCGGCATCCTCATGCTGCCATCGCCGCCGGCCACCACCTACCTCGTGTCGCTGCCGCTGCCGCTGTACGACGACCCGGCCCTGCCGCCGGTCGCGTGGGCCGCCGAGGACGCGAAGCTGCTTGTCGACTGTTTCCCCGGCAACGCCGAGAACGCCTACAACACGCAGGAAAACTTCGAAGGCAAGCTCCAGGCCATCGGCACCGGGAAGCTCCGGGCCGACTGGGGCGACGAGGACCGCCGGACGCTGGAGAAGGGGCGGCCGTTCGTCTTCCACGTCGTCGGCCACGCGGCCGTCGCCAACGGCCAGGTGTACGTGCTGCCGGTAAAGGCGAGCGCCACCGACCCCACGACGTGGGTGCCCCTCGACCGCGTCCTGAAGGCGATGGCCGATTGCCCCACGCCGAAGAAACTGCTCCTCCTGGACCTCGGTCGGCCGCGGACCAACGCCTTCCAGGGCGTGCTGGAAGACGACGTGACGCCGACGCTGTTTAACTGGCTCACCCAGAAACGGCCCGACCTGCCCTGCCCCGTGCTGGTCTCATGTTCGGCATTCCAGCAAAGCTCCGTCATCCCGCAGGTCGGCGCGTCGGCGTTCGCGTTCTACGTGGCCGAGGGCCTCCGCGGAGCGGCCGACGGGTACACCAAGACCGAGCCGGACAACCGGGTGAAGGTCCGCGAGTTGGCGGAGTTCGTCAAGCTCCGCGTCGGCCGGTGGGCGAGACAGAACCTCGACCTGCCGCAAGAGCCGCGGCTGTTCGAACCGCCCGACTTCGCCGACTTCGACCTGGTCCTCGACGCACCGGCCCCCGTGACCGAGGACGCGACCCCGCCGCGGAAAAGCGAGTTCGCGAAGGCCGGCACTGTCGACGCGTGGAAGCAACTCGGCGACCTGACGCCCGACGCCGTCCGCCGCGCGGGGCCGCAGATCGCCCGGTGGGCGGCGGCGGCGGTTCGTGCGGAGCAAATTTACGCAGCCGGCGACCCGCGGGCGGCGAACGCGGCGGTCGATGCGAACACCTGGTGGGCGGAAGTGGCGACCGCGACCCGGCCGACGGAATCACCGGGCTATCGGGCGCTGGCGGCCGTCGCCCTGCCCCCGGCGAGCGGCACGCCACCGACCGACCCGGCGGCACCCGTGCTCGCCGCCCTGCGGGCCTATGCCCAGGTCGCGGTGCCGGAATCGAAGGGCAAGATCGACGAGAAAGAGGTCGCGGCCCGCAAGGCGGACTTCTACCAACTCGCGGAGAAACTGCCCGCCCCGGCAGCCGCGAAGATCGTCTGGGACTGGCTGATCCGGGAGTACCCCCAACCCCAGCGGCGGCACGTCGTCTTCGTCGCCAACGCGATAACCGCAGTCCTCCGGAACGAGTCGGAGCCGTTCGCGGAGTCCGCCGCGCTGAAGCGGCTCGTCGGCGTCGATTCGTCGCTGTTCGACACCGCGGCCGGTCGGCGGGCGGCTAGCGAGTTCCTGCGGGCCGAGGTCGAAACCGCCGCCGCCCTGAAGCCGGGGGCGGACGACTTCGGCTGGGTGGCCGCCGCGGTCCGGGCCGCCGACCAACAGAAGCGGTCCGCCGATCAACTCTTCCGACAGGCGGATTCGTCCACCAAGATGCGGCCCGCGGAAGACGCCCTCGCCGCCGTCGCCGAGCGGTTCAAGGACGTCGCGAAGCAACGGGTCGCGCTGGCGGCCGCCCGGACCGCCGCGGACGAGGCCGTCCGCGTCTGCACCGGCACGGCCTGGGCCGTGGCCGAGTACGACTGGCCGCCCGCGAAGGAGTGGATTGAGTTGGCGGACCGGGCGACGCAGTTGGCCGACGCCGTGTACCGCCGACCGCCCGCCGACTGGAATTCGGCCGACCTGATCGTGCGGACGAAGGCCACCGTAGATGCCACGGCCGCGATCCTGAAGCGGTTCGACGCGGCGGCCGTGAAATCGCTGCTGGACGGTGCCGGGGCCGCGCGGCCGGCGGACCTTCGGCACTACTTCGCCATCCTCGAAACATCACTGCTCGTCGGGGCCGACCGGGGCAAGGTGTGGGACGCCGTCGGGCAGATCGGCGAGCGGTTGCACCTGGCGACCCGCGCCGACGGCGACCTGATGGAGAACACCAGCCGCGCGCTCACGAAGGCCCCCGCCCTTCCCCTCGCGCCGCCGAACGGCCGCGACCGACGGGCACGGGTGGCCGTCGGTCTGCTCGAACTCGGCGGCCACCCCGCGGCCGCGAAACTGCGGGCCGACCTGACCGACCTGCGGGCATCCGACGAGCGGTGGCCGGCCTTCGCGACCGACCTGCGGCGGGCGTGGGCCGAGGACACGCTCAAGGCGCGGATGGGGGAACTGGCCCGAGGGGCCGACTGGGACGCCCTCGAACGCCTCGCCCGCGTCCATCCGGTAGGGGCCGCGCCGGCGAGTCCCGATAAGCCGGACGTAGCGGATTGGCGGGTCGCCGTGGCGAACCGGCACCGCCTCGACGACAAGGCGTTCCGAGCGTGGCAGAACGACCGCACCGGAAAATAGCTAAGGCCCGCGCCGGCGGATCGACCGCCGCCGCCCGGTAAACAGAAGCCGACCCACAACTCCGCCCGCCGGCACGGCGCTAGCGCACAATGATGGGAGAGGAACACGGCCCACTTTCTGAAAGGATGTGACATCATGAGGATTCGCTCAGTTCTGCTGGCCTGCGCGGTTCTCGCGGTCGGCTCGCGCGGCGGAGCCGCCGACGACGACGAGACCAAGCCCTTCGCCTTCTTCAGCCCGCTGGCGACTCTGGACGCCGACAAGTTGCCCGCCGTCGGCCTGACGCGGCCCGCGACCCTCGGCTTCCGGCCCAACGTCGAGCAGTTCTCCTACGTCTTCGTCTACAACCCGACCAAAGACGAAAAGACCGTGAACGTGGTCCTCTCGGCCGGGACGAAGGCGGGCGGCGAACTCGCCCGGACCGCGACCCCCGTCACCGTGCCCGGCGAGCGTCTCGTGCGGGTAGCCCTCGCCGGCAAGGGTACCCCGGCCGCCCCCGTCGCGGTCGTGTCCACCCCGGCTCCGGCCGACAAGGCGGCCCCGGCGACCGATCCGCCCGGGCAGAAACTCGCCGACCGCACGCTCGTGCTCCGCGTCGAACCGGCGGAAAAGGCCGAGAACGACGCCGCGGCGGACGCCAAGAAGGTCGTCGAAAAGACCGTTTCGCTCTCGGTCAACCCGCCGCAGAAGCCGATCTTCGACCCCGTCGAGATCAAGTGCCCCAGCCCCGGCACGCTGTTCGTGACGGTGCGGTTCAACAAGCCCACCGACGTGCCCCTGTTCTCCGACCGGCCGGCGAAGGTGCGACTCGACCTTCGGCCCGACCTGAAGGAAAACGCCGTCCTCGACCCCGCCACCCTATCACAAGGCACGTTCGAGGCGGACCTGCCCGTCGGCGGCGAGGCCACGCTGTTCGCCGAAGGGGTGAAGTACAAGGGCAAGGCGGACTCCAAGGTGAAGGTGGCGGTGAGCGTGGACGGGTACGACCGCGCGTTCATCATCGAGACGAACTTCGACGGCCGGCCGACCTTGTACTCCGGCCCGTTCGCCAACGTGAAGCTCTCCAGCACGGCGCAAGTGCCGGGCAAGCCGGTCCGCGTGACGGTCGAGGCCGACAACATCATCACCACCGACCCGACCGTCCTGAGCGTCGAGCGGGTGGTCAAGAACACCTGGGACGACCTGCGAACGTACCCCACGCCGCGCCGGAACGACGTCTACGTGAAGGTCGGCGGGGAGAACGACGCCGTCCAGTTCACGCCCGTGGTCACCGACTGGGCAATCGACTACGAGACGAAGAACATCGCCGGCCGCCGCACCTTCCGCGTGCAGCGCGGCACGGAGAAGTCCGGCGAGGAGACCCGCGAACTGCTGATCGACCGCACCGCCCCGATCGACACCCAACTCATCGACCTGCCCGCGAAGGAGAAGACGATCACGGGCACCGACCTGCCGCTGAAGGCGGTCGGCCGCGACGCGGAGTCGGACGTCGCCGAGGTGTACTTCTACATGGGCGACGCCCCCGGTGCGGACGGCAAGCCGGCCCCCGGTAGCAAGGTCGTCCGCGGGGTGAGAGTGCCGAAGGACGACAAGGCGGGCATCGTGGAAGGAACGTGGCGGGCAAAGGACCCGATCCGCCTGCCCGAAACCCGCGGCGAGGTTCGCGTCGGGGCACTGTTCGTCAACGGCGTCGGCATGAGCACGCCGGTGGAGGACACCTTGTACGTCCGTGACCCGGAGAAGAAGGAAGCCGAGAAGGAGAAAGAAAAACCAAAGCGGACGACCGGCACGATCAAGGGCACGGTCGTCTGGGGCGGGCGGTTATCGCAACCCGACCTGCCGGTGGTCCTCAGCGACGCGGCCGGCAAGGAAGTGAAGAAGACGACCACGGACAGCGCCGGGGCGTTCACCTTCAAGGACGTGCCGCCCGGCGAGTACACCGTCTATTCGATTAAGAAAGCCGATCAGAACTCGGACGGGTCGAGTCCGGTCACGGTCGAGGCGGTCGAGAAGCCCGCGACGGTCGAGATTAACGTGAGCCGCATGAACCCGAAGGTCAAACGGCCGAAGTAGACCGGAAGCGGGAACGCGATCCGGGATTCATCCGTTCGGGGCACTCGCTTTGCGAGTGCCCTTTTTTTGTCACTCCTCGGCCAGCTTCGCGATCGGCCGGGTCATCTCGATGTTCTCCAGCACGATCTTCGCCACCACCGTCAGCGGCACGGCCAGCACCATGCCGGGCAGCCCCCAAATCAGCCCCCACACGGCCAACGCCGCCAGCACGATCAGCGGACTCAGCCCGACCGCCCGGCCGATCAACAGCGGTTCGACGAGCATCGCGCAGACGAGGTGAATCGTCAGCAGGGCCACGGCCACGCCCAGGGCGAGGGACGTGGTGCCAAACTGCAAGAGCGTGAACGCCACCGGCACGCTGTAGGCCACGACGCTGCCGATGTACGGGATGAAGTTGCACACGAACGTCAACACGGCCCACAGCACGGCGAACTTCACGCCGCACAGCGTCAACACCAACCAGACGGGGACGGCGAACAGCAGGCTCGAAATCGTCTTCGCCTTCAGGTAACTGATGATGGCGGAGTTGATGCGGCCGGCTACCTCCAAGATTTGCTCGGCCCGGTCCGGCGGGTACGCCTGCCGCACGCGGCCGGGCAGTCGCTCGGCCCCCATGAGCAGGAACAGCAAGTACAGCCCAGCGACGGCGGCCTCGACGAACCCGGCGAGGGCGACGTTGGCCACGTCCTGCACCACGCCGGGCATCCGCTCGGCCAGGTATTCTTCCGGCCGCTTCGCCCCCGCCCCGCCCGGCGACATCACCCACGCCGGCAATTTCGCCCCCACGGTCCCCTGGAATTCTTCGACCAGGCGCAGCACGTTACCCTTCAACGTCGGGGCTTCTTCGGAAAGGCTCAGAAGGTTGGCGTAGGCGAACATCGACACGATGAGGAGGCTACCGACGGCCGTGCCCGCCAGGAGAACGAGGGCGAGCGGCGCGGCCACGCCGGACCGCCGCATCCGCGAGTAATAGGGCAAGAGCACGTACGCGAAGAACGTGGCGATCAGCAGCGGCCGCAGCACCGACGCGAGTTGGCCGAGCATCCACCACCCGGCCGCGACGACCACGATCACATGGGCGACCGTTTGAAGTTTCCCCCGCTCGCGGGGCGGTTCGGGGGCAGGCAATGGGGGATCGGGCAACATCGGTCACCTGTGGCGTTCCGGGGGACATCTTAATTTCACGGAGTTCGGCGCGAAATGCGAGGGCCGATCTCACACATTCTGGTCCTCCGGCTAGCCTTGAGATCGAACATCGACCAGCACTGGTGATTCTCACCGCACCACTGCCCGAAAAATGGACATACTCTTGTTCGGCGGGGGTCCGAATTGCAATTTTTTCGCCGCCGCTTCACCTGAAAATGCGATGAGTTACGGCGAACGCTCGCTCGTCGCGCAGACTTTGGCCCAATGATTGCATAAGATACCTCCGTCGACTCCCACCCCATACGGTGCTAGCCACCGTTCTCGACAACTTCCCCGTGCCACGCGACGAACGGCGTGAATGAGACCCGCAACGGTTGCGGTGCTTCTCTGTTTGACCTCACGAGAGACGGATCGATGCGGCGAATTGCGAAACGGGCGGCAGTGTTGGTGGCGGTGCTGGGTGTCGGGGGAGCTTCGTCCAGTTGGCTGAAATCTTCGGGGTACGACTTCTGGCAGTACTCGACTTACCGCAAGCAGTTGCAGGAAGGCGTAACCGCGTCCGAAACCCTCGACCTCCATCTTGAGGCTTCGGAAGAGCGACTGTCGCTGAAGGAAGCGGCCGTGCGGGACTTCCTCGATAACCGGACGACGTTCGCCGGCCTGATCGATCAGTTCCAGCAGGCGAACGAAAACAACGGCCACCTGGTGCGGTACATGCACGACTACTACCCCACGGCCGACGCCCGCGAGATTGCAGCCCGGAACGCGATTCTCTTTATCAGCGCCAGCCTTTCGCCGGACCTTTCCCACCGGGGAGCAATCCTGAACCAGGTGCGGTCGGAATTCGATCGCCAGTTCCCCCACGCAAACCCCGCGCTCTAGTCCGCCGCCGATCTTCACGGCGTCTTCACTCGGCCGACGGCCGAATCCTCTCAGTCGATTCGTTCATTAACGGGACCCCAATCCGGGGTTTCCTCAGGGAGAGGTCATGCCCCGTATTCGCAAGCTTCGGGTGGTGTCGGTGGCGGTTCCGGTAGCGCTGTTTGTCGTCGCGAGCACGGCTTGGGCTGATCCCCTCCTCGCCGAATCGATGGGCCTGGACGTGTGGGAAATCGGCCGGTTGGAGAACGACTTGAAGCAGGCCAACCACGAAACGGCGCGGCTGGAAACGGCGCTTCAGGACACGCAAGAGATCATGGTCTTGAACGAGATGATCCTGCGAGACGTGATCGACGGGCGGGTTGAACTCCCGGCGGCCGCGAAGCGGAAGTGGGAGGCCAACAAGTATCGCAAAATCATCCGCGAGCACCTGGACATGAATCGCACCGGGGCGAACTACGAAGAAAAGACCGCCCACGACCTGTACCTGCGTGCCATCCACGAGAGCCAAAAGCGGGCCGACCACGACGCCCTGTGCCAACGCCTTCGCGCCGAGTACCAGGCGGCCTACCACACCCTCCCGGAACTCCGGAACTGACAGTCCAACGGTCTGCCTGGAAGTACACGCCACAACGGCACGTCGTGATCCCGCAAGGAGATCGACGTGCCGTTGTCGCTTGAATGACACACCGTTTCGGCCCCGTCCTGTTCCAATCACGCGGCCTTCTTCAACGGGTGGCTGAACGACCACTCGTGGCCGAACGGGTCGACGATCTTACCGTAGCGGTCGCCCCAAAACATATCCGCGGCCGGCATCGTCACCGTCGCGCCGGCGGCCACCGCCTGGTCGATCGCCGCGTCGCAGTCCGGCACCATGAGGTGCAGCGTCACGGGCGACCCCGCCTCTGCCTTCGGGGCACGACTCTTCCCGCCGCAGTATTCCGGGAAGTCGTCGCACATAAACAGTTGAGAGTTACCGATCTGCAGGGCCGCGTGCATCAATCGCTTGCCGTCCTCGGACGGCATTCGCATCAACTCGATGGCACCGAGTGCCTGCTTGTAAAAGTCGATGGCCTGGGCCGCGCCGTTGACCACGAGATGGGGTGTGAGGGACATGGAAACTACCTCCGATAGAAACCAGGGGATCAGAACACCTGTTCAGTATCGGCACCCGCGCAGCCCGGCTTTGAGGAAATGTTGCCGGCGTGACGGAACTGCCGAACCCGAGGCTGTTCAACGGCGGTTCCAGATCGTAACCTGGGAAGCGGTACTCCGTTCTCAGGAACATCATCGTGCGCCTGGTCGTCCTCATCAGTGGGTCCGGCACCACGCTCCAGAATTTCATCGACCGCACCCGCGACGGCCGCCTGGACGCGACCATCCTCGGCGTAATTTCCAGCAAGCCCGGCGTCCTCGGCGTGGAGCGGGCGCGGGCGGCGGGGTTGCCGGTGGCGTTCGTGGAGCCGAAGCCGCGGGACACGTTCTCGGAGCGAGTCTTCGACGTGGTGCGGACCTTCTCGCCGGACCTCGTCTGCCTCGCGGGCTGGCTGCACCTCGTGACGATTCCACCGGACTTCCGCCGCAAGGTCGTGAACATCCACCCGTCGCTCCTGCCCGCGTTCGGCGGCAAGGGCATGTACGGCCATCACGTCCACGAGGCGGTGCTGAAGGCCGGCGAGCCTGTCAGCGGTTGCACCGTCCACTACGCCGACGACACCTACGACACCGGCCCGATCATCCTTCAGCGATCCGTGCCGGTGCTGTCGGACGACACCCCGGACGCGCTGGCGAAGCGGGTGTTCGAAGCCGAGTGCGAAGCCTACCCCGAGGCGATCCGGTTGTTAGGTGGCTCCAACAACCATCAGCGCACCGATACTTGAGGGCTGTTCCAACGGCGATCACGAGCAGTGAGAAATGCGGATGATGACTTCGCGAGAACTCTTTGTCATGGGCCTTGCGCTGTGCGGATTCTGCCTGCTGATGGCGGCCTTCGTCAGCATCGGTGTCTACGTCGGGACCGTAGCGGGAGGCGATAGGCGGTGGCAAATCTTCGGCGGATTTGCGGGGTTCGCCACTTTGGTGTTGTTCATTTCGAGAGTGGTATTGCGCGAAACTTCGGTTGAAACTGGCTGTCTAGTAATCATAATGGCATTTATGTTGGTACTAATCTATCTCACGCCCCTGCGGTGATTCGAGATGACTGTGTGGCAATGACATTCGGATTGACGTCTCGTCTATTCCTTGCAATCGTTAAAGTTCGCCGCCGCGGATCGCCGATGATAGCGACGTGAAGCGGTGCGTCCTCCTTCTACTCCTGGTTTCGGGCGTGGGGTGTGCGGGCTTGCCGACGCCGTCGTTGCCGCCCGCGACGCCGCCGGACGTGGCCGCGTACCGCATCGGGTGCCCCGACGTGCTCGAAGTCGGCTTCGCCGACCGGCACGAGTGGGACTGCCTCGCGGCGGTGGACGTGGACGGCTGCCTGCCCCTCGGCGACGCGGGCCTCGTGTTGGTGCAAGGGCTGACGACCGCGGAAGCCCGGGCGGCCATCGCAGCACAAGTGAAGTGCCCGCCGTCGCAGGTTTTGGTGGCGGTCGCCGTGCCGCGTTCGGGGCGGGTGTTCATCACCGGGCCGGACAACAAGCGCATCCGGGCCGTGGCCTACACCGGTCCAACGCCGGTGCTGGACTTCCTGCAAACGGCCGGCGCGATCCAACCGATGGAATCGAAGCTCAACGACGTGTACGTGGTCCGGCCGAACGTGTGTGCCGATGGGCCGCCGAAGATTTACCACGTTAACGTGGAAGAGGTGCTGCTCGACGGCGACCCGACGACGAACGTGCTGGTCCAATCGGCCGACCACGTCTACGTCGGCGAAACCCGGCGGGCCAGCTTCGTTCGCCTCCTGCCCCCGTGGGCACGGCCGGCCTACCGCCAACTCGTCGGCCTCATGCCGAAATGGGACTGACGGGGTGCTTGGCCAAGAACTCCTTCACCTTCCCGATCGCTTCGTCGGTGGCGTCTTCCAGCAGGTAGTGTCCGCAGTCTGGCCAAGTGTGCGTTTCCGCGTGCGGGAAGAGGCGCTGCCACTCGGCGAGGAAGCGCCGGTCGAAGACGAAGTCTCGCATCCCCCAGAGCAACAGCACTGGCACGCCGCGGAACTTCGGGGCCGACTCCTCGACGCCGACCACGATGTCGTACCCCGGGTCGGTCGGCTTCAGGGGGATCGTCTGCACGAACTTCAGCACCGCGACCCGGTGTTCCGGCGAGTCGTACGGCTTCAGGTACATCGCCCGCACGTCCGGTGGCAGGGACTTCCGCGTCACGCACCACTTCGCGGCCAGCCGACAGAAGGCGTTCTGCTTGAGGATCAGCCATTCGCCGAGTTTCGTGTTCCGGCCGAGCCACAGCGACCACGGGAAGCCCTTCGACGCCGGCAACCGCGTGCAGCCGGTGTTGGTGGCCACGATGCGGGCGATCCGCCCCGGGTGCCGGGCGGCGTACCCCATGCCGATCATGCCGCCCCAGTCCTGCACGACGAGCGTGATCTTCTCGGTGACGTTCAAGGAATCGAGCAGCGCTTCCACGTCGTCGATGCGGGACTTCAGCGAGTAGTCGTAGGCCGACGCCGGCGGCTTGTCCGACAGCCCGCAGCCGATGTGATCCGGCACGATGCAGCGGTGCGAGTCGCGGAGGGCAAGGACAAGGTTGCGGTAGTAGAAGCTCCACGTCGGGTTGCCGTGCAACATGACGACGGGCGGGCCGGAGCCTTCGTCGAGGTAGTGCTGCGTGTGGTTGTTGCGGGTGAAAAACCGGGAGGAAGCCGGGGGCGGGAAGTCGGAAGGCGAATTCATCCTGTCATTCTACGAACGCAAATTAGGCCGGACCGAGAAGGTTGCGACGCGACGGCCATCGACTTATGATGACGGGATCGACCGTCCCTCGTTCCGGTTCGGAGCCACCCGCCATGAACACTCACCGCCGCGGTTTGACCCTCGTGGAAGTCGTGGTGGTCATCGTCATCCTGGTGTTGCTGTTCGCAATGCTCGCGCCGGCCACCCGTCGCATTCAAGGGGCTGCGGCGCGGGCCAGGTGTATGAACAATCTCAAGCAACTTATGCTGGGACTACACAACTACGAGGCCAACGGCGGCAACCATTACCCCACGGAGGAAGTCAAACCTCTACCGACCCTTCCCGCCGGCTGCTATGGCACTCCCGATCGTGACCCGGAACAACGCCTGAGCTGGCAGGTTTCCGTCTTGCCCTACATTGAACAGGAGAGCCTGTTCCGCGAATTCGATCCGAAGCAGGGGTTCGTGCCGAGTTCCACTGCGACCCTCAAGCCGCTCGCCATCTTCAATTGCCCGGAACTGAAGCGGGACGCCGAACCGGTCACGATGTATGTGGGCATGGCCGGTCTCGGCGAAGACGCCGCCCGCCGACCAAGCGGCGACAAGAACAACGGCATCATGGGCTACGACCGAGCGTGCGCGTTCAAGGACATCACGGATGGCATGGCCAACACTGTCGCACTGGCAGAAACGAGCCACGCCCTCGGCCGGTGGGCTCAGGGCGGCTCCGGTACGGTTCGGGCGTTCGACGCGACCGACCCGACCCCATTCGGTCCGGACCGCTGGTTCGGCAGTGCGCATCCCAAGGGGTTCAACGTCGCGATGTGCGACGGGTCAGTGCGGTTCATCAACTTCAAGCAGAACGGCAAAGTGTTCGCCGATGCCGTGACCGTGGCCGGTGGCGAAAAGACCGAACTGGATTAGGACCGCCCCGATGAACGCCCCGGCCCGCCACCGCCGCTTGTTGGAGTTGGCCCGATGGGTCGCCCTGGCGTTGATCGTCAAAGTCACGGCTTCCATCGTTTCGAACTACCCGTCGTACTTCCCGCCCGACTTCGGCTCGCTCTTTCTCGAAGGGCGCGAGGGGCAGTTCTGGGGCACCTACAGTTTCTTCTTCTACGTCCACATTCTGACGGCCCCGTTCGTCTTGCTGAGCGGCACGGTTCTGCTGTGCGAACGGTTGCTCCGCCGCCATCGCGCGTTCCACACTTGGCTGGGGCGGGTCCACGTCTTCGCCGTCCTCGGTCTGCTCGTCCCCAGCAGCCTCGTCATGGCGACGCAGGCGTTCGGCGGATGGCCGGCAGGGTCGAGCTTCGCCCTGTTGTCGGTCGTGACCGGAGTTTGTGCGGTGATGGGGGTGTACCACGCCCGGAGACGGCAGTTCGCCGAACACCGGCGGTGGATGGTGCGACTTTACCTCTTGCTGTGTTCGGCGGTCGTCTTGCGGCTGATTTCCGGGACGGCATCGGTCATCGGTGTGGATGATGCCGAAGCGGCCTATCGGCTCGCGGCGTGGGCCAGTTGGATCGGACCACTGGCGGTCTACGAAGTTGTTGAAGGGCGAATGACGAAATGCAGAAGGGGAACCGCGTGAACGGCACCCCTTCATTCGCTGTCACCACTCGATCCCCAGCATCATGCAGTTGAGGCCGCTGCCGATGCCCAGCCAGCCGACGCGGTGGCCGGGTTGGAGGAACTCGCGTTCCTCGGCCAGTGCCGCCGTCAGCGGTAGCGACACGGTGCCGATGTTGCCGAGGTACGGGAACGTGCTGAAGTCCTTCTCGATCGGGATGCCGAACGCCTTCAGCATCGCGTCGCGGTGGCCCGCCCCAACCTGGTGGCAAATGACCTTGTCCATCTCCTGGCTCGTCCAGCCGAACTTCGTCAGGAACGACGACCACGTCCGGTAGCCGAGGTCGATGCCGTACTTTAGCACTTCCCCAGCGTGCGTTTCCATGAACGGCATCATGACGTGCCGCATGCCGAGGTCGATGCCCTTTTGCACGATCGCCCCGGCGTTCGAGCCGAGGTACCGCTGCACCGTGTGCGAGAGGTCGCCGCCCAAGAGGCGCTCGATCGGCGGCGGGAAGGCCGACTGGAGGCCCCACCGGCAGAGGTTGTGGTGCTGCGGGGCGTTCTTGGTCATCCCGCCGACCAGCCGGCGGCGCTTCTCCGCGGAGATGTCCTTCGACGTGACTAACACCGCGACCGCCCCGGACCCGCCGGTGAGCGTGGCCACGGACGAGCGGTAGAAGTCCATCGACTTCGTATCGACGAGGCGGTCGATGACGTTCTCGTTAATCTCGCGGGCCGTTTCGCACGACACCACGAGGCCGGCTTCCGCCTGGCCGAGTTCGATGCGGTTCGCGACTTCGGCCACGCCGTTGAGGACGCCGAGGCAGGCGTTGCTCAGGTCGAAGATCGCGGCGTCGTTGTTGAGGCCGATGTTCGAGGCGACGGCACAGGCCGTGGCCGGCTCGAATCCCTCGCGACAGACGCCGGCGTAGATGAGAACGTCGAGATCCTTCGGCGAGAAGTTGGCCCGCGAGAGCGCCTTGAAGGCGGCCGCGGTCGCGCCGTCGGACACGAGGTGGTTGCGGTCCCACCAGCGGCGCTCGCTGATGCCGGTGAGCAGTTCGAGTTGGCCGCTGGCCATCCGGTGCTCGTCGTAGAACGGCTTCAGGCGCGATTCGAGTTCGGCCGTCGAGACCACCACCGGGGGCAGTTCGTAGCCGATCGATTCGATGTGAACGCGAGAGTATCGCATGGGTGGGGGTTCGATCCGTGAAGGACACCGGCCGCTGGGTTACGAGTTTACCCCGCGGGCTGGCTCGGATTCAACCGGAACATTATTGGCACGGTCCCGGCTACTCTAGTGTGAATCCGGTCATCTGGTAGATGATTCGCCCGTCCACAATCAAGAATCCGTCGGCCGTCAGTCGCCGATGCGCTTGATCTTCAGCCGTCACTTCCAAAACTACCGTGACAACTTGATCCGTCGGCACCACCTGCCCGCGGTAGACCCACGAGTGTTCGCGGTTCAGGCCGACGGTCTGCCAGCCACCCGCCGGGGGCGGGCCGAACTTCTGGAAGGCGACGTACTTGAAGAGTTGCAGGAACGATTCCAGCCCCAGCGACCCCGGCCAGACCGGGTCCTGATAAAAGTGGGCCTTGAAGAACCAGAACGACGGATCAACGGCGATCCGCCCCTGAATCAGCCCCAACCCCTTGCAGCCGCCGGTCGGCACGTAACCCTCGATCACGTCCACCATCCGCATCATCGCGTCCGGGAACGGCGGGGCGTGCGGCAGTTTCTCGGGGCGGGTGGTTTGCTCTGCGGTCAGGTAGGGCACCTTCGCCGTCGGCATCCCGACTTGGTTGACGAGCGACTCCTTCGAGAAGAAGCCGAAGTACGTGCTGCCCTCGTACACCTTCTGCCCGCGGTTCGTCACGAGCATGTCGTAGTGCTGGATGATCATGCCGCCGGACGACGACACCTGCGTCATCTTCACGTTCGTGGTCAGGGTGCCGGTGTCCGGCGTAACCGCCACGTACTGCTTCGCCTTGCCGCCGAGGTTGCGGAACGACAGGTCGTTCAGGCTGGTGAGCGCAGAGCCGCAATAGGCCGCGAGCCACCCGCACGGCTGGAGGGCGATTTCCAACAGCACACTAAACGGCATTCGCGGGGAGCGGTTCGCGGAGAAGTACCACGCATCCGGCGGCACCGCGTACTGGGCCTCGCAACTCGCCCCGGCCTTCAGCACGAACGGCTCGCCGGTAACGGCCGTGATGCAATCGAGGAACTGGAACGGCGGCCCCGGCAGGCGGGCGAGCACGCGGCCCTCGTCGAAGACGCGGTACGGCTCGCCGAACGCCTCCGACGGCTTGCCGTTGGAGTACGCCATGATCTTCGCGGAGTCGTAGATCGCCGTTTTAGTGGAACCCGGAGCGGAAGCGACGGGGTGTGCGACTGCCTCTTCCCCCCGTCGCTTCCGCTCCGGGTTCCAAAGAGCCGTCAGTCCATCGCGCGTCAACCCGGTCATCCGCAGGGACAGGTTCGTGATCTCGACGATCGGCTTGCCGTCGGCGTACATGAGCGCGTCGGCGATGCAGAACGGGGCCGGGCCGTAACCGAATTCTTTGACGCTGATCTCGTAGGTGACGAGCTTCGTCGTTTCCAACACTTGCCCGCGGCACTTGAGGCGACTGTTCACCTCCGGCACCGGCTCGCACACGACTTGGCCGTCCTCGCCAACCCACCCCATGCGCATGAGCAGCACCCGGAGCGTGTGCAGGCAGCACTCGTACATGAGCGTGCCGGGCATCACCTTGTCGTCCACGAAGTGGCACTCGATGAACCACTCCTTCGGCCGCAGGTCGTACTCGGCCCGCACGAATCCGAGGCCGAACCGCCCGCCGACCGGGTCGAGGTCGGCCACGCGGTCCACGAGGCGCAGCATGCCGCCGGGCAGTTTCATCGGCGACTTCAGCGGCAGCTTGGCGAAGTCCGGGCCGAACGCGGTGACGAGGTCGCCCCGCCGCAGGGCTTCAACGCCCTCTTCGTCCACGGCCATCCGCCGTTGTGGGACGAGGTCGGTCCAGTCGTCCGGCCGTTTGCCCGGTGCCGGTTGGCGGTCGAGCTTCGTGTGGATGATCCCCTGCCCCGCTTCCAGGGCGGCTTGCGTGAAGAACCCGGCCACGCCGTCCTTCATGCTCAACAGCGGCTCGCCGTTGACGGTCCCCTCGAACCGGAAGCGGAACAGCCAGGCGTCGGCCTGATTGAAGAACTCGTCGACGTGGATGTCGTACTCGATCCGCTCGCCGACCGTCGGCAGCCCGCGGTGGAACGACACGACCGCGTCGAGGAGGCGGTAGACGGCGTTCCCCTTCGTGATGAAGTCGATGCCGAGGAAGCCGGAGAGGAACAAGTCGGCCTGCCCCGCCTCCACGGTGACGCTTGTCGGGCAGCGGCCCGAATCGAGATACCAGCGGTCGGGGCGCACGGTATGGTCGGTGACGACGCGGCCCGACTTCATCGACCGCGGCTCGCCGTCGATCCGCAGGACGCGGTCCACGAGCATCAGCGGCCCTTCCGGCAGCCGCACGCGCGTCGGGTGGGCGTCGATTTCCGCGAACGTCGGCCCGAGCACGTCGCCGATCTTTCCGACGGCGAAGGTGGTGCATTGCTCGAAGGTGAGCGAACGGGGAACACCGCTCGGTGGCAGGCCTTGTCCCCTCCCCACTGGAGGGTGAGGAGTATCCGCAACCGAAGACGATACGCCACCAGCATCACGCGCGTATCCCCCTGCACCAAGGGAGGAAGAAAGGCCCACTTCCAGTTGGGTTTGCACCATCAGCGCCGCCGTGCTGGTCTGCATCAGCGATTGCTGCAACGTCAGGAACATCGCGTGCGCGTCGGCTGTCGCCTGCTGCATCGCGGCGGCCGCTACCAGGAACGGCGACACGTCCACCGCCGCCGTCGGAACGACCGCCGGTCGGACCACGGGCGGCGGCGTCTGCGTGAGTGGAGCTGAATACTCCGGCACCACCGGTTCCGCCGGCGGCTCCCACGGCAACAGCACTTCCTCGACCGGCACGTTCTGCGGGGCTTCTTCGACCGGCGGCGGG
The DNA here is from genome assembly GCF_008254045.1 of Limnoglobus roseus. Taxonomy (GTDB): domain Bacteria; phylum Planctomycetota; class Planctomycetia; order Gemmatales; family Gemmataceae; genus Limnoglobus; species Limnoglobus roseus. The sequence goes on from NZ_CP042425.1 coordinate 1,442,567, forward strand.
GGCGGAGGAATTTCCGCGACGACCGGCTTCACCTCCGGCTGCGGTTCCGGTTCGGCATCCACTTCCACCGGATGCGGAAGGCGCACCGGCGGAGCCGTGGGAACCGTAAGCGTCCGCCGCGAACCCGTGTCGGCCGGCAGGTGGTCGACGCACGCCGACTCGCCGCCGTAGATCGCCTCCAGGTTCACCGGCACTCGCTCGGCGATCAGGTTCGCCAGCGTCCGCAGCACCAGCGACACGGCGTCTTGCCGCGGCACGCAAACCGACCGCGCGAGGTGCGGCCGATCGCCGAGGATGGCGTCGATCATCCGCGAGGTCGATGCCCCCGGCCCCATTTCCAGGAACGTCCGCACGCCGTCGCGGTACGCGGCTTCCACCACGTTCGGGAACTCGATCGTGCCGACGAGGCCGGCCGTGATCGAGTCGGCGGCGTTGTCCTCGGTCATCTTGTACTCGCGGCCCCACGCGCCGCTGTAGAACTTCACGCCGGGCGGCACGATCACCGGCAACGTGTGCAAGTCGCGGTACGCCGGCTCGACCGGCTTCCCCGCCTCGCAGTGGGCCAGCGTCACGCCGTCCAACGGCAGGAACGGCTGGCCGATGGCGAGTGCCAACTTCTCCACGTCGGCCCGCACGCCGCCGATGACACACTCGTTCGGCGTCGTCACGATCAGCAAGTACGCCCGCAGCGTCGGCCGCAGGAACGCTCGCACGGTGTCCGGGGCGGCCGTCACCAGCCCCACGGTCCAGTCGAGGAGGGCCGTCGTGCCGTAGAAGGCGCGGGCCGAGTCGTAAGGCGGCCCGAGTTCCGTGCTGAACAGCGTGGACGTTTGAATCCGCCGGTACATCTCATCGCGAGCCGTCCAGACGCGCAGGCCGAACAGCCCCGCCGACTCGCCGAGGCTCTGGCCGACCATCGCCGCCGGGTGGACGCCGCAGCCTTGCAGCAGATCGCTCGTGAGCGTGCCGAGCGTGACCTGGCCGAACAGGAAGTCCCGCGGCGTCGACTCGTCGGAGATCGCGTCGCCCCAGAACAACTGCGGGGCGTACTGCGACCGCAGCCGTTGGTTCTCGCGGTGCTGCTTCCGCAACACGCTCGGCCAACTCGCGGCGAGGTCGCGACCCATCCCCGCGAACTGATTGCCGGACCCGGGGTACACGAACGCAACCTTCCCGCCGCGGCCGATGGGGTACGGGTTGAAGAAAACGCGGTCGCGAAGGGCCGGCGACTTCGGCGGCGGCAGGACGGCGTCGCCGCGGGCGGTGACGTGCCGGAGGGCGTACTCGATCTGCTCCTTCAACTCGGGCAGAGACTTCGCCACCAGCGTGACGGCGAGTTTCCGCCGCGGGTCCGGGGCCACGCGGCGAAACCAGTCGCGGGCCAGCGATTCGATCGGCCGCGGTTGCGCCGGCAGCCACCCGAACAGCCGCCCCAACCCGTCCACGATCGCGGCCGGCGTGTCGCCGTCCACCACGAAGACCGCTTCCTGTCGCGAGCCGAGCGGTTGCCGTTGTTCCGTCACAATGCGCGGGGACGCGACGGTCGGCACGTGTTCGTCGAGAACGACGTGGAAACTCGACCCGTCCACCCCGACCGCCCCGACGGCCGCGCGGCGTGGGCCGGCGGTGCGGTCGTGCAGCCAGTACCGCGGCGTCGTCGGGCGTTCGGCGTTCGGCAGGGCTGCGTTCTCGCCACCCGGCGGCAGCACGTTCTGATAGAGCGCGAGGGCCGCCTTCACGAAGCCGACGAGCGGCGACGCGAACCCGGCGTGCCCGACTTGCAGCTTCGCCGACCCGACGACGAGCGGAACGTCGCGCTTCGTTTTTTCCAAGAGTGTTTCCAACGCCCGCCGTTCCTCGGCGTCCTCGGCCGTTTCCAGGTAGCCGATCTGCGCCGGGTCGGCGTTCGCGTCGAGGCAGGCCCGCATCAGCGACGAGGCGTACGTTGCGGCGTCCGGTGACGTCCCGCTGACACTCCCGCCGCTCGCCGACCCCACGCCGCGGATGACGGCGTACACGCGGTCGCCGTCGGCCTGCGCCGCGGACAACCGCTTGAGGACCACGGCGGCCGCGCCGTCGCAGGCCATGTGGTCGTTCGCCGCCAGTGCCCGCGGGTCGCTCGTCAGTTCCACGCCGCCGACCACGGCCCGGTCGAGTTCGCCCGCACGCACGGCCCGCACCGCGAGTTCCAGTGCCCGCCCGGCGGACGTTTCCTCGCTGCACACGGTGAAACTCGGCCCGCCGAAGTGGAACGCCCGCGCGATGCGGCTGGCCGCGATGCTGCCGAGCGCCCCCATCACGCGGTTCGCGTTCAGCGGCGGCCCGGCGAAGTCGGCGTACTCGGGGTTCGCCTGCTTCGCGGCCCACCGGATGTGGAAGTTCGTCGTGTTCAGGTCGAGGCCGAGGCCGACGAACACGCCCGTCCGCGGGTCACCGTCAGGCGGGGCGTCGTCCTTGCCGTGGCAGTCGTCGAGGGCCGCCGCAGCCGTTTGCAGCATGAGCAACTGCTGCGGCAGGAGTTCTTCCAGTTCCTTCGGCGGGATGCGGAAGCGGTCGAGCGGGACGTGCAGTTCGGGAATCGTGGTCGTCCCCGATGTGCTCACCGTGCCGCCCAGCACGAACTCCTGAAACTCCCGCAGCGTCGCGAGTGAGCCGCAGTGGGCCGCCATGCCGACGACGGCGACGGCAACCTCGGCCGCCTCCGGGTCGTCCGGGTGGCCCTCGGTCAGTTCCTTCACGCGGGCCTGCATCCGCCGCAGTTTCGAGAGCAGTTCCGTGCCCGGGATGGAGTCTTCCAGCCGCGGCGACGCCTGCCCCGACCGGGGTGCGTAAATCTGACCCTTCCACTCTTCGAGCAGCAGGTGCGCGTTCACGCCGCCGAAACCGAAGCCGCTGACGGCCGCCTTGCGCGTCTTGCCGCGCCGCTTCCACTCCTCGGCGAACGGCAGCACGCGGAACGGGGCCGTTTCGTACTCGAAGCTCTCCGGCGGCATCTCGAAGTTCGCCTGCGGGGGCAGCTTACCGGCCGCCATCGCCCGCACGACCTTCATTGCCGCCGCCGCCCCGGCCCCGGTGAGGAGGTGGCCGACCGTCGATTTCACCGACCCGATTACGCACTGCCCCGGCTTCCACCCGGGTTGCGATCGCCATAGTTCGTGGAGGCTCTCGAACTCGACCGCGTCGCCGACCGGCGTGCCGGTCGCGTGGCACTCGATCAGGTCTACCTCCGTCGGCGACCACCCGGCCTGTCCGTAGGCGTCCCGCATCGCCCGCAACTGTCCCTCGACGGCGGGAGCGAGCAGGTTGCCGACCATGTCGTTCGACAGGCCGGCCCCGGCGATGACGGCGTGAATCGTGTCGCCGACCGCGAGCGCGTCCGACAGGCGTTTCAGGACAAAAATGCCGGCCCCCTCGCCGACCACGAGGCCGTCGGCCGTCGCGTCGAACGGCGAACACCGGCCCGTCGGCGAGAGTGCCCGCAGTTGCGAGAAGCCCATCTGCGTGTACTGGCTGTCCGGCCGCGAACACCCGCCGGCGAGCATCACGTCGGCCCGCCGCGCGAGCAGTTCGTCCGCGGCGAGTTTGAGTGCGTACAGTGACGAGGCGCACGCGGCGTCGAGGGTGAAGGTGCCGCCGCCGAGGCCGAGTGTCTTCGCGAGAAGCCCTGCGGGCAGGCCGGCCGGGAAGCGGTTCAGCGGGTGCGTCGGCTCCTTCGGCGAAATCCCGAACGCGCTGCCGAGGTACTCGCGGGCGAGGTCGTTCGCCTTGTCGGTCGGCAGGCAGATGTTGCCGAGGACGACGCCGACCTTGCGGCGGTTCACGCCCTCGGTCTTCGCGCTCTTCCAGGCGCGGTTGCCCACGTCGAGCACGAGGTGGAACAGCGGGTCGAGTGCGGACAGCAGGTCGGCGGGGATGTCGAGGCCGGCGGTGTCGGCTTCGAACGGCGTGAGGTAGTAGCCGCGGGTGGAGTAGACCGCGTCCGGGTGCGGCACGCGCGAATCAAGGCAGGCGTCCGCCGGCACGAACCACCGCCCCGGCGGCACTTCCCGCGAGCAGTCGCGGGCGTTCAGGACGTTCTGCCAGAACAGGTCGAGGTCGGCCCCGCTACCAGGAAACCGGCCGGCCATTCCGACAATTGCAACGCGATCCGCGGGCATGGAGGAAGTCTCGATTGAGAACGGCGAGCCGAGCGGCGTAAGCCGCCGGGTGAGTCTCCCTGACATTCACCCGACGGCTTACGCCGCTCGGCTCGCCGAAATCGTGTGATTTACTGCCGCACCATCGGCCCCAGCTGGTTCCGGCGGAACGCCTGGTTCAGGCCGGGGTCGATGACGCACTCGTAGTCCTGGATTTGCGCCACCACCACGCCGTCGGCGTCGAGGAAGTCGATGTCCGCTCGCGCGAACGAGCCGTCGTCGCGGGTCACGCGAATGACGATCCGCGTCGGGCCGGCCGGGAACCCACGGCGGTATTGCCGGTAGCGGCCCAGGAAGCACGGTAGCGAGCCGGCCCCGTGCTGCGTGTAGCTCCAGAGGATCATCATCTGGAAGCTCGTGTCCAGCACCAGCGGGTCGGCCACCCACGCACTGCGGAGCGGGTTGCGGAACCACTCGCTCGGCGGCGGCGACGGGTAGGCCGTGCCGATGAACGCCGTGTCGGTCACGCCCTCGACGGCCTCGATGCCGTGCATGTCCGGGCCGTGGAACAGGAAATACCGGTACACGTCCTCGATCGGGTGCGGGTACGGCTGCACGTCCGGCGGGCGGTCCACCGTCGGCGTCTTCGGCAGCGCGCTCGTCAGCACGACTTCAGCCTTCGAGTGGATCACCTCGCGGCCGTCCTTCCGCCGGCCGCGGAGTTCGACCGGCACCGTGAAGATCAGGTCGTTCTTCACCGCCCGCCCGGCCATCAGCCGGAGGTTACTCGCGGCGTTCTCCTCCACCATGACGCCGTGCGTGATGCGGAGGTCGTTGAACCCGTGGAACACGAGACCGGGGTTGCCGTGGAGGGCGGCATGGGCCAGCCATTCCATGTGGACCGCCATCGGCAGCACCGCCCGGCCGTCAAGGACGTGCGACCGCAGGATCGGGTGCGAGGCCACGTCCACGCTGCGCTCGAACGCCTGGGTGAAGTCGGCCGGAGCCGGCGGCGGGCCGGTCAACGGGGCCGGCGTCGAAGGGCCAGGCGGTTGGGTGCGGTTCGTCGCCACGACGCTTACGGACCCCGATCCGGCCGTGCGGGGCTTTGGCCCCAGCGCGATGACCTCGACCGACCGGCCGGCGGCGGCGAGTTCTTGCACCGCAAACGTGCCACCCTCCCTCAGTGGGATCATGCCGACGCCCTCGGCCTCGAACATCCTCCGCAGGCCGGGCGTCACCATGCCGCCGTCCCACGGGCCCCAGTTGATCGCCACCACGCGGGCGTTCGGCCGCTTGCGGGCCTCGGCCCCGGCGATCTTGTTCAGCACCTCGTTCGCGGCGGCGTAGGCCAACTGCCCGGACCGGCCCAGGCGGCCGGTGATGGAACTGAACAGCACGACGGCCTTCAGCGGTTCGCCGCCGAGCAGGTCGAGCAGGTTCCGGATGCCCTCGACCTTCGTGTTGTAAACCGCGTCGAACTGCTCGGGCGTGAGTTGCTCGATCTTACGGTCGGCCAGCACGCCGGCCCCGTGGACGACGCCGGTGATGGTGCCGAACTTCACCTTCACTTGGTGGAGCAGGTCGGCGACGGCCCGGCCGTTCGAGACGTTCACGGCGAAGTACGCCGCCCGCGCCCCGGCCGCTTCGAGGCGGGCGAGGGTGGAACGGATCTCCCGCTGGGCGGTGAACTTCACGAACTGCTCGGCGATCGCCTTCGGCGTGGCGTCGGCCCCCAGGTGAGTCGCGATGGCCTGCTTGACGCTCATCTCGTCGGTCCGGCCGGCCAGCCACGCGGGCTCCGGGCCGACCGGCGACGGCGTGCGGCCGGTGAGGATCAGCGTCGGCTTGAACGCTTCCGCCAGTGCGACGGCGACCTCGGCGGTCACGCCCCGTGCGCCGCCGGTGACGAGGATCACGTCCGGCGGCCCGAAGACGATCGACTGCGACGTCGAGCGGCGGGTGGTGCGGGCCAGTTCCAGCGTGCAGCGGTGCGACGGCGAAATTCCGACTTCGATCGGCCCGGACGCGAGGAGTTCTTCCACGACGCCGGCGGCGGCCAAGGTGGGCGAGTCCGTCGCGAAACTCGGCTGGAGGTCGATGGCCTTGCACGCCAGTTCCGGCCACTCCCAGCGGGCCGTTTTGATGATCCCCGCCAGCCCGCCGCTCACCGGGTCGGCCGAGGGTTGCAGGTTGGTCAGGCCGAAGGTGCCGTCGAGGCGGGCGACGCTGACGAGGATCGCCGACGCGGACTGGCGGACCGACGCCCGCAACCGCGGGCCGGCCGCTTGCAGCCACTGCATGGCGAGGCGGTTGAGCGGCAAGTTCGCGGGCACCGTCGCCGGGGCGATCAGGACCAGGCCGGCCAGGTTGCCGCCGGGGTGGGCCGCCGTCGCGCTATTCCAGGGCAGAATCCGCGGCTGGAACTTCAGCGTCGCGAGTTGGGCGGCGACTTCGCGGACGAACGGTTCCTCGTCGGCGACCAGCCAGATTTCGCCCCCCTCGGCCAGCGGCACCGGGGCACGGCCGGAGGTCAGTTCGAAATCGACCACCTGCACGATGCTCCGCTCGACCGCCTCGGCGGCGGGCGGGCCGGTCCGCGACGGGGGGGGCAGCGGTTCCGCGGCGGAACCGCCGAGCGCCGAGTCAGTCATGGTGGCGATAATGCCCGGCACGCGCTCGGTCTTCGGCGCGGACAGTTCCGATCGCGGCACGCTGGAATCGAGGGCCTCGCCGGACTTCGAGATCACGGCGAGGGCGTGCGAGTCCTTCTCGCTCAACGGGATCGGCGGCGTGATGGGGGCGACCAGTTCTTCCGGCCGCAGGGGAATCTTCTTCGTGGTCGGGCCGGCCGCCGTCGTGGGTTGCGGCTTCAGCACGGCGGGACTTCCGCCGCCGAGGAGGTCGGCGACGTCCTGGAGGGTGTGGAGTTGGCCGAGGTGCTCCGGCCGAACGGCCGCCGAACCGGGCAGCTTCTCCTGCAACGCCGACAGGATCTCCACCCGCTTGATCGAGTCGATCCCCAGGTCCCCGTCCAGCGTCATCCCCAACGACAGCATCTCCACCGGGTAACCCGTCTTCTCCGACACCACCCCCAACAGCGTCGCCGCGAGGGCGTAGGCCGCCAGCGGGGCCGCGTCCACCGGCACGGCCATCGGCACGTCGAGTTCGCCGATGGGAACGGGCAGTGGCCGCGGGATCGGCGTCGGCCGCGGCGTGTACACCGGGATCGACACCGGCGGCGGTTCAACGGGCGAGCTTCCGCCGCCGAGGAGGTCGGCGACGTCCTGGAGGGTGTGGAGTTGGCCGAGGTGCTCCGGCCGAACGGCCGCCGAACCGGGCAGCTTCTCCTGCAACGCCGACAGGATCTCCACCCGCTTGATCGAGTCGATCCCCAGGTCCCCGTCCAGCGTCATCCCCAACGACAGCATCTCCACCGGGTAACCCGTCTTCTCCGAAACGACTTCGAGAAGCGTCTTCGCCAACCCCGCGGACACCGTGGCGGCGCGGTCGCCGTTCGCCGACGGCTTCACGGCCACCGGCGGCGGGGGCAGCGGGGCGGGCGGAGGAAGAGGGGCCGGCGGAGGAGGAACGACGGCCACCGGAGCGGGGATCGGTCGCGGCGGGGGCGGCAGCACCGGTGTGGGTGCGATCGGCGGCAGCGGCGTCACGGCGGCCGGGGCGAAGGGTAGCGGGGCGATTCCGCCGGCCATCGCCTGCTGTTGCGCGACGAGGGCGGCCAGCGTTTGCTGCGCCTGCATCTGCGATTCGAGGAACTGCCGGTGGATGCGGGCGGTCTCTTCCTGCATCTTCTGCAAGGCCGCGAGCGTCAGTTGCACGGTCGAGAGCGGCGAAGGAGTCGGGTCGGGCATGGGGGCGATACCAGCAGTAGAAAAAGTCGCGGGCGGCAGCGGCGGGCGGGCCGGCCGTTTGGGTCGCGGGGAGACGTAATTCGCCCCGCTCAGGGGTACGGTCATGCCGGGCTTCGCCGGCTTCGCGGCCGGCCGGCAACGGCTGTCGGCCTCCCACGCGGCCAGGTTTACGGCGTGGCCACGGGCCGCCAGTTGGGCCAGAACGGCGGCCAAGTCTAGCACACCCGATTGCCGCCCGGCGGACCCGTCGAGCGCGAGGGCCAGAAATTCCTGCGCCGCCGGAATCCCGTCGGCCGACTCTTCCAGAATGAGGTTGACCAGCTTCGTTAGCACGTTGCCGGGGCCGACTTCCAGGAAGGTGCGAACGCCGAGGCGGGCCATAGCCCGGACCTGATCGACGAACGCCACCGGCTTCGCCAACTGTCGGCCGAGCAACTCGCGGGCTTCCGGGGCGTCGGCGGGGTACTCGCCGGCGGTCGTGTTGGCGAACACCGGCACGGCGGCCGGGCGGAACGGGATCGCGTCCAGGGCCGACCGGAACGGCTCGGCCGCGTCCGCGACGAGCGGGCTGTGGAACGCCGCCGCGACCGGCAGCCGGGCGGCGCGCATCCGCTTCGCTTGCAGAGCCGCCGCGAGTTTTTCGACCTCCGCCGTCGAACCCGAAAGTACCGTCTGCTTCGGGGCGTTCTTGTTGGCGACGACGACGTTCGCCCCGGTCTCGCGAATCACGGCTTCGATGTCGGCCAGCGGGGCCAGCACCGCGATCATGCTCCCGGCGTCGCCGCTTTGGCCCTGCCTCGCCATCAACTCGCCGCGGAGGCGGGAGAGTTGGAAGAGTTCGGTCGCGTCGAACCGGCCGCCGGCCGCGAGGGCGGGCAGTTCGCCGTAACTGTGCCCGGCGAAGGCGTCGGCGTTCAGGCCGAACCGTTCGTGCAGTACCCGCCACGCCCCGAAGCTGACCGCCCCGATCGCCGGTTGGGCCACGTCGGTCGCGCGGAGGGAGTCGTCCTGTTTCGGCTTCGCATCCTTCGCGAACGAGGTCGGCGGGTAGACTTTCCCGGCCACGTCGGGCACGATCGCGAGCGTGTCGAGCACTTCGGGGAAGAGGCACGCAAGGTCGCGCAACATGCCGACGGCCTGCGACCCCTGACCGGGGAAGAGAACGGCGAGTTTACCCGCCGCCGGTCCGCGGCCGAAGTGGGCACCATCCGGCGTGTGCCATTCCTTCGCGATCGGGTGGTCGCCGAGGTTCTGTTTCGCCGCCGCCGTCAGCTTCGCCAGGTCGGTGCCATCGCGGGAGGCCACGAGGATCAGCCGACACTCGGCGTCGGCGCGGAAGCTCTGCCGGGACGCTTCTGCGGCTCGGGCGAAATCGGCCCACGCCGTCGGTACCTTCACGAGTTCGACGGCGAGTTCCTGCGGAGTCGCCGCACTCATCGCGTACAACTCGACGCGGCCGCTCCAGTCCACGGCCGTCTTCGCCGGCGTGTGTTCTTCGAGGACGGCGTGGAAGTTCGAGCCCCCGAAGCCGAAGGCGCTGACGCCGGCCCGTCGCGGGTGGTCGGCGCTCGACAGCCACGGCCGCATCTGCGCGTTCACGTAGAACGGCGAGTCGGCCGCGTTCAACGGATCGACCGGCAGCGTCACCTTCAGCGTCGGCGGCAGCACCTTGTAATGGAGGGCGAGCGCCGCCTTGATGAGACTCGCGGCCCCGGCCGCCGACTTCGTGTGGCCGATCTGCGACTTCACCGAGCCGACGGCGCACCACGGCCGCTCGGCCCGCTTCGATTCGCGGCCAAACACCTCGGTGAACGCCGTCGCTTCCGTCGCGTCGCCGACCTTCGTGCCGGTGCCGTGGGCTTCGAGCAATTCGATCGTGTCCGGCGTCACGCCGGCCCGCGTGTAGGCGTCGTTCAGGCACCGCTTCTGGCCTTCCGCCGACGGCGCGTAGATGGCGTTCCCCTTGCCGTCGCTACTGCTGCCCATGCCCTTCAACACGGCGTACACCGTGTCGCCGTCGCGCTCGGCGTCGGCGAGCCGCTTCAGCACGACCATGCCCAGGCCTTCGCCGAGGATGGTGCCGTCGCCGTTGGCGTCGAACGGCTTCGAGTCGCCGGACTTCGACAGGGCCGGCGTCTTGCTAAAGCACATGAACATGAAGATGTCGTTGAACGTGTCGGCCCCGCCGGTGACGACGACGTCGGCCTTGCCCGTTTGCAGTTCGAGGGCCGCGAGGTGGACGGCGCTCAAGGAACTCGCGCACGCGGCGTCGACGACGCAGTTGGTGCCGTGCAGGTCGAGCTTGTTCGCGATGCGCCCGGCGACGACGTTGCCGAGCAGGCCGGGAAAGCTGTTCTCCTGCCACGGCACGTAGGCTTCGCCGATGCGGTCCACCACGTCTTGCGCGATGTCGTCCGGCACGCCGGAGTCCTTGAGCGCCCGCCGCCAGTGCGGGTGGCCGAGGCGGGCGCCGAGCGGAATCACGAGTTCCAGCGTGCCGGTGACGCCGAGGATGACCGAGATTTTGGAGCGAAGAATCTTGGAATCGTCGGCGAGCACGCCGGCGTCGGTGAGGGCTTGTTTCGCCGCGACGAGGCCGAGGAGCTGCGTCGTGTCAGTGGCTTCGATGTCCTTCGGCGGCAGGCCGAACTCCATCGGGTTGAAGTCGATCGTCGAGAGGAACCCGCCGCGCTTGGCGTAGGTCATGTCCGGCGCCTTCGGGTCGGCGTCGAAGTAGTCCTCCGGCTTCCAGTGCGTCGGCGGGATCGGCGTGATGCAGTCGTCGCCGTGCTTGACGTTCGCCCAGTACGCGCCGGGGCCGTCCGCCTTCGGGAACAGGCAGCCGAGGCCGACGATGGCGAGGGGGGCGGGGGTGTTGGTCGTATCGTTCATGGTCGAAATCGCAGTCCACTCCCGGCGGTTAGGCGTGCGGAAGGCTCCAGTATCCGTCGATCGCGTGATTAATTTCATTCGTCCTAAATCGCGGTTCGAACTCCAGATCTTCCATCGAGTCCCGCAGGTAAGTCAACACTTCGCAAACGCATTGACGCTGGATGGTGTTCAGGATGTCGAATCGCTCCCGGTTGTAGTCGCCGAGGCACGTTAACTGAAACTCTAGGCTTTCGAACATGTTACCGTACAAGTCGTTGTCATGGTCACCGACCAGCAGCATCAAGCAGGCGGGGAGATAGAATCGCATCCCCTGCGCATCCAGGAAGGAAAGCACCCCGCACCCAATATCAAACAGCCGAGGCAGATCGGGTTCGAGCATTGCCTTGTGCCAGTCACGCTTTTCGTCAGGTACGCGGGCAACCCGTCGTTCCTCAAGGGTTCCGTAGTCGTCGATGACCGCCGATTCGTGCAGGCTCACGCCGTCGCCGAGTTCGACGCCCCGGAAGGCATCCTCGATCATCTGCAACAGTTCTCGTTGCCGGTCGGTCATTGCCTCTACCGCAACTTCGCCTCGATCTGGTCCGGCGACAGCGGTTCCGTCGGAAAGCAAATGCTCGGCAGGTGCACGCCCTGCATCGCGAGCGACTGCCGCCGCAGGACCACGCACGCCCCGTAGAGCAGGTTCATCGCCACGGTCGTCACGTTCCGGTACCGCGGCTCCTCCAGGTACGACCCCTTCACCCACTCGTTGAACGCCCCCATCGCCGGGCCGCACCACACTTGATAGTCCAGTTGTCGGCCGTTCTCGCCGACGTTCGCCCACCGCGACGACAGCCCCAAGTACCAGCGGAACACGAGGGCCATTTTGTGCTTCGGGTCCGTCTCGGCCTTCGGCAGTTGCGTCGGGTCGCGGCGTTCGAAAAACGCCTTCGTCTCCGCCCACACTTCCTCGAACGGACGCCGAAGGAGGTTTTTCTCGATGTTCATTCGTTCAGAATTCGGCACCGCGTCCCAGGCACTATACGCCCGGTACACCTCGAACAGCTTCTGTGCCCGCATGGGGAACATCGTGCCGCGCTTCAGCACTTGAAGTTTCACGCCCATTTCGAACATGTCCGCGGCCGGGGCCATCGCCGTGTCGGCCTGCCCTGCTTCGGCGAGCATCTTCCGCACTACGTCGGACGAACCCGATTCGACGCACGCCTGATTCACGCTGCCGGTGACGACGTAAGCCGCCCCCATGCTGAACGCGCCGGCCACGCTCGCCGGCGTGGCGATGCCGCCGGCCAAGCCGACGCGCACCGGCGTGGGGTACTTGAACTGCTCCTGTAAGCGGTCTCGCAGGGCGAGTATCGTTGGCAGCAGCGTGATCGCGGGGCGGTTGTCGGTGTGGCCGCCGCTGTCGGCTTCGACCGTCAGGTCGTCGCACATCGGCAGCTTCGACACGGCGTCGGCTTGCTCGGCGGTCAGTTGCCCGGCCGCGACGAGTTCTTGCAACATCCGGGCGGGCGGCGGCGACAGGAACTTCGTCGCCACTTCCACCCGCGACACTTTCGCGATCACCCGGTGCACCACCAACGGCAGCCCGGCCGAGCCGCGGCGAATGCCGGCCGCCCGGTACCGCACGATGGCCGGCGTCAGGTCGAGGTACGCCGACGCTTCGACGATCCGCACGCCGCGGCGGATGTACAGGTCGGCGATGGCGTTCTCGTGGGCCGGCTCGTTCGGGCTGTGAATGAGGTTGAAGCAGTACGGCGAATCGCCGAGCGACCCCTGAATGCGGTCGATGGCCGCCGCGACGCGCTCGACGGAAAGGCCGGCCGCACCGAAGCTGCCGAGCATCCCGTTCTGCCCCATCGCTTCGACGATCTCCGCGGAGGCGATGCCGTTGGCCATCGCGCCGGTCATGTACGGGTAGCGGAGGCCGTAGGCGGCCATGAACGCCGGGTCGCCGAGCATGTCCGGCGTCACCGGCGGCAGCGACGCGAACAGCGGCACGAAGTCCCCGCCCGGTGGGGGGGTGCCGAGCCGCGTCTCACCGCCCACGGCCAGGGCCAACCCTTGCTCCCCGCTGACGACGTTGAGGGGGGCTTTGAGCGTGCCGATCAGGCTGCGAATGCTCGCGGGGTCCGACGTGGGCTGTGACCGATCCGACCGCCACCAGCCGAGGCTGAGCCGGACGATCGACCGCGACGTGATGGACGGTGACGAGGAACCCATCGAGTGCGACTTTTTTTGAGAGGTCCGCCGGACGATCGGCGTTCGGATTGATTTACAATTTGAGCCGTCGCCGGAACAGCCTTCAATCCGGTGGAAGCCGGCGGCCGGGTCTGCAAGAATGAGAGGCGGCCACCGAATCCCGCTCAAGGAACTGCCATGTCACCGGCCGACGAATGGGCCATCAGCGGCGACCCGCAGCGTCTTCTGGCCCTCCTGGGGAACCAGCTCGACGTGACCGGGGCACGGATCTTCGCGGCCGGGTACTTCCGCCACGGCCACGAAACCGACACCCAGTTTCCCGCGGCGGCTCTGGCCTGGTTGGACGAGTACGAGCGTCTCGCGTTGCAGCGGGCGAAGGAACCGGCGTGGGAAAAATTGCGGCAGCGAACGCCCCGCGGTCAGACGTATCAGGTCCACGTCCTCGCCGCCTATTTTCGCCCGGAGAGTACGGCGGTGAACCTGCCCTACACGCTGCCAACGCTGTTCCAGGGCCGTGGATTGGCGGCCGCCCGCAAAGCCACGGGGCCGCCGCCGGCCGACGTTCAGCCCGGCCACGAGTGGCACCAGCGGTTTCAGGCCGCGTACTTCGCCGCCATCCGCCCGGCCGCCGAACTGCTCCGCTGTGCCTTCCGCAACCCGCACTGCGACGTGCCGTTTGAGGACCGCTGGCGGACCGAAACGGCCGCCGGTCTCGCCCGGACGATGTTCGACGCCCGCGACTTCAGCGGCATGCCGATCCTCGCCGATGCACTCCAGGACGCCGGTTGCGAGAACGACGATGTCCTCAACCACTGCCGTGCCGACACGGCCCACGCCCGCGGCTGTTGGGTCGTGGACTGGGTGTTGAATCAGCGGCAATAAACTCAAAACGCGGGCGGGGTGAAGGTTTCCTCGCCCCGCCCGCGTCGCTTTTTCGCACCGTTTATTCCGTCTGCCGCGTCTCGCCGCCGGGTCGCCGCACGGGAAATGGCGTCGCTCTGTTGGGTAAATCAAGACGGGCTGAGAGAGTCGTCAGGTGTCGCCCACTCACCCGAGTTCTTCTTCTCAGCCCGTCTGCGAAATGGAGATGCACGGCCCGTGCCAATAATGATCGGCCTCGTTCTCAGGCGGCTTTCCCGGCAGATTCGAATGCCGCGACAGAGGTTGCGCAGCCGCCTGCCTTGAACGCGGCGGCGCGGTGCCGACGGCTCACCCGTGGGCCGCCGCCCAGGCTTCGAGTTCCTTCAGCCGCTCTTCCAGGGCGACTTCCTTCGTCACCTCGCGGGCCACGGCAAAGATCACGTCGTCCTTCGGGATCGACTTGGCCGTCCACTCGAACCACCGGTACTTGCCGTTGTGGTCGAGGTAGCGGTTGCGGAAGTCCCGCACCGGGAGGGCTTCCCTCAGTCGCGCCATCATGGCGGCGGTCCGGTCGCGGTCGTCGGGGTGGACGAACACGATGAACGGGTCCGCGGTCAGTTCGGCCATCGAGTAGCCGAGGACGCGGGAGAAGTTCTCGTTGACGCGGCGAAAGCGGCCATCGAACCCGGCGATGCAGAACAGGTCGAGGCTGAGGTCGAAGAACCGCCCCAGGTCCCACTCGGCCTGCCGCAGAACCATGTCGAAGTAGTGCGTGAGGCGGTCCATGACCACGCCCGCGTCGCGCGGCCGGTGGGCCGGGTCCGGGGCCAGGCACGCCTTGGCCAGTGAGACCAGGTCGTGGTCGGCGTGGCAGTTGTCGAGGCGGGAGAACGCATCCTCGGGGTTGCTCTGGATGGCCAGTTGCAGGGTCCGCTTCGCGGTCGGGGCGACGTACGGCGGCTGTCCGGTCAGGATTTCGCAGAGGATCGCCCCCAGGCCGAAGACGTCGCACCGCTCGTCCAGGTGGTCGATCTCACCCTTGGCCTGCTCTGGCGGCATGTACGCGGGCGTGCCCATGATGCTGCCGACCTGCGTGTGGACCCCGCTATCGCCCGGGTCCGACCCGTCCGGGTCGGCCGTATCGAGTTCGCCCAGCAGCGTGATCACCCGCGTCCGGTTGCCCTCGTCGAGGGACTTCGCCAGCCCCCAGTCCATCACCTTCACCTGCCCGAACAGGCCGACCATGATGTTCGACGGGTTCAGGTCGCGGTGGATGATTCGCTGCGTGTGCGCGTAGGCGATCGTGTGGCAAATCTGCTCGAACACCTTCAGCATCCGCGACCGCCCCTCGCCGGGGTTCGGCCGCTCGTCGAGGGTTTTGCGGAGGGTCAGCCCCCAAACCCGCTGCATGACGAAGAACGGCCGGCCGTCCGGCATCACGCCGGCCTCGTACACGGGCACCACGCCGGGGTGTTCGAGTTGCCCGGTGATGCGGATTTCCTCGCGGAAGCGGGCGATCACCTCCGGCCGGCGGCAGTACTTCTCGTGCAGGATTTTCGCGACGACGTCCCGACCGAGGTGGATGTCGGCACACGAGTGGACTTCGCCCATGCCGCCGCGGCCGACCTCGGTCCGCAGTTCGAACCGCGACGAGGGCTGGTTGCGGATGGTGGTCGTGTGCGTTTCCGTGCCGGGAACGATGACCGCGTCGATGTTCAGAATTTGCCCGGGATCTTCCAGGACGCTGCCGGTCGCCTCCATGTCGAGCGTCTTGTTGGGGTCCACGTGCGCAAGTGGGTCAGGGTCGTGCATCGACCCCGGGTCGGCTGCGGCGGGAGAATCGGAGCGGGACATGGCTGTCACACTCGCTACAAGGGCGGACGCGGTCCGGGACAATCGCCAAGAGCCCAATCGATCTCGGAAGTGGTTGTGACGGGAGGGAACCCCACTTCCGACACTCAAACACTAGATCGTACTTCTCTTAAGCGGGCATTCCAATCGAAAAAGGATTAAATTCTGGCGCGGGGGCAAATTTCATCTCATAAATGAACGGCAAGGCCTGTCATGACAACAGGATGGGGTGCGTTAAGAACAGGCTGATGATTTTGAAAACAAGGACCGCCCAAAAGATCAGGAGAAGGAAATACGCATACTCCCACCGTCGGTCTGCCCGCAGCCGTGGGACTTCTTCTTCGACGAGGTGCTGGATGTAGTCGGCGAAGAAATCAAGGGATGACACCGACGGCCGGTCGTCGGGCGGGTCATCGAGAGCACGAAGCGGCACCAACGAGAGTCGGCAGACCACGGCAGACCAAAGGACATCGACCGTGGCCGCGACCTCCGCGAGTTGTTGTCGGAGGGCGGGGTACGCCGGGTCGGCTTCCCCGCGCTGAACCATCTCCAGTTCCAACCGCAGGAACCGGCCGCGCGGGTCGTCGCGCTCCTCCAGCCAGTCGGCGTAGACGAGCCGCAGAACCGCGTCGTCCGGCGATTCCTTGACAGCCGCGACAAAGGCGTCGTCGTCGGTCATGGCAGGCCCAGGATCAGATTCCGCGTTAGCTCTGGAAGTCCTTCGCGAACGCCTTCGCGCTCAACGGCTCGCCGGTGGCGAACTTCAGCAGGTCCTTCCACGACAGCGTGCGGCCCGGCTCGAAGACCTTCTTCTTCATGAACTCGCCGACCTTCGGGTCGCCGATGTACAGCACCGTCTTCGGGTCGGCGTTGTACACGTCCTTCGACAAGGCGTGGTGGACCTGCGAGGCGAAGAGTTGGCCCATCATGTAGTTGTGGTAATACACCGGGGCCGAGCAGATGTGAATCTTGCTGCCGTAGTCCGGTGCGTTCCGCCCCTCCGGCCGCGTGAGGCCCTGGTACTTCTCGACCGAGTCCCACCAGAGTTTGTTCAAGTCCTGGTTCGGGTTCTCGTACATCGCCTTCTCGAACCGCAACATCACCTGGCACCACCGGCTGAAGATGAGCAGTTCGTTCCGCAGCACCTTCGCGGCCGTCTCGTCGAACGCCTTCGGGTTGTCGACCGTCACGCCCATCTTTTCGAGCCACGCCCGCGACTTGCTGAACTTCTGGAACTGCATGGCCACGCCCTCGGTCGTGAGGATGTGGGCCTCGCCGCGGAGGACGTAGGGCACCGTCTGCGGGATGTTCTTGCTGCTGTAGACCGAGTGCCCCAACTCGTGGAGCATGGTGCCCATCCAATACTCGTTCGGCACGATGTTGGCGAGCACCCGCACGTCGCCCTCGCGGTCGATGTCAGTGCAGAAGGCGTGCGGCGACTTGCCCTTCTTCTCGTACAGGTCGCTGCGGGCGATCACGTCGTCGATCGGCAGGCCGACGCCCTTGTAGAAGTCCCGGCACAGTTGGAGGATGTCCGCCTTCTTGTACGGCTCGTCCAAGCTCACGTCGAAGACGGCCGGGCTCTCCTGGAAGAATGGGTCGAAGTAGTGCCACGGCCGCAGGTCGCTGACCTTCACGCCGCACTTGGCCGCCAGCTTCGCGTCGATCTCGGCCTTGCCCTTCAGGAACGGCTCGCGAGTGAGGGCGTCGAGTTCGTCGAAGAGCGCGATCAGTTCGCCGCCATCCTGCTCGTTGAGGAACAGCATCAGCGCGTGGAAGTTCTTGAAGCCGAGCTTCGTCGCCGCCTCGTTCCGGAGTTTCACGAGTTCTTTCAGGTCGGCCTCGACGCTCGCCCCGACACCCTTGCTGGCCTCCCACACCTTCTGGCGTTCCGTGGAATTCGTCGATTCCTTCAGCACGCGGCGGACTTGGCTGTCGGTCATTTCCTGGCCGTCCACCTTCGCCCGGTAGACGTTGAACCCCTTCTCGACGGCGTTCGCCTTCGCGGTGATCTGCTTCAAGAGCGCGGGATCGAGTTGCTTCTCCAGATATTGCAGGTAGAGCAGGTCGATCTGCCGGCGAAGCAACTTGTCAGTGATGTTGCTCTCGTTGATGGCTTTCAGTTCGGAGAACGTCTTCGGATCGGCGAGGGCCGCGTCGATGGCGTTCTGGGCGTCTTCCTTCTTCTTGAAGTCGTCGTCCTTGCCGGTGACGTTGGCGTTCCACCACGCGACGCCTCCGGCCACTTCGAGCGGCCGCATCTTCTTGACGTGCGCGTCAACGAACGCCTTCGCGGCGGTGTCCCCGGCGGCGGCGGCGTGAAGGTTCGCGAGTCCGGCCACGGTAGCCCCTCCGGCAATCAAGAACGAACGACGGTCGTGCATGTCCCACCCTCAAGAAGTTGGGCCGCGAGAGTCCGCGGCAAAGGCTCGGGTCGAGACAGCCATTTTCCGAGATGGGCGGCCGGGAGCAACAGCAAAAGGGCGCGGGGAAGTGATGGGCGGATGAAGCGAGTCGCGGAGGTTAGCTGCCGAGGGCGGAACTGACTTCTTGCGAGATCGAGTCGAAGAGCGATTTCAGGTCCACGCCGCCGGCCGAACTCGTGTCCTGCGCCGCCGGGACGGACTGCACTTGGCCCTGTTGGTTGTACGTGCCGACGCCGTGGTGGTGATGATGGTGCCCGCCCGCCCCGCCGGGTCCGCCCGCCTTCGGCTGAAGGACCGACACGTCGCCGGTGTCCGACGCTTGCTGGAACTTGGCCGCGAGATCCGTTAGCAACGAACTCGCCCCCGGTGCCGCGGCCGCGGCTGTGGAACTGGCGTCGGTGCCAGCGGCTTCCTTCAGTTTGGCCGCGATGTCCGCCGTCACGGCCTTGAACTTGTCAGGGTCACTCACCGACAACTGTTGCAACTCGCTGAACAGCTTCCCCGGCCCAGAAATTTGTGCCGCGTCGCCCGCGGAACGGGTGGCACTCGTCCCCGTGGTGGCTTGCGCCGCGGAGGCGCTCGTGGTTTGCTGAACCGAGGAAACGTACAAGCTCGCGATGCTCTGTCCGACCGAACTAATCATGGGGTCACTCCGGATGGCGTAGGGTCACTTTCTCCTACCACGGTATCAGGGCCGATGACGGAATACGCTCGAAATCACAACAGTTTGATGCCCTTCTCAGAAGAGTTCGAGAAAATCGCACGGCGAGCGCCCGCCGGCACTGTTCGGCGGTGATTTACCTACTCGGCCCGCTTCAGCATTTCGGCGAGCATGTCCTTCCGCGGCCAGCCGCCGCCGTGGCCCTTTCGCATCTGAATCTCGATCACGCCGTCGAACTTCGGCGTCGCGAACTTGTCCGCGGCCGCCTTCAGCCGGTGGACGGCGTTGTTGAGGAAGTAATCGTCGGCGTCGCCGACCCAGACGTGAACCTTGCCGCCGGCCAGCTTCGGCCCGAGCGTCGGCCAGTTCGTTTCCAGCACCTTCCGCAAGTCGTACTGCTCCCAGTGAGCGAGCACGCTCTTGTCGATCTTGCCCGTGGCCCCGTCCCACAGCGGCTTCGGCAGGCCGTCGGTTCCGCGAGGGCCGTAGATCGCGTTCCAACTCGCCCAGTCGAGGCCGGACAGTTCCCACCGCCCGCCGCGGCCGAGGACGCGCTCCAGGTGGCACTCGTGCCGGACGGTGTACGCCGTGTCGCCGTCGATTGTCCGCTTCGCCGGCCGCTCGAACCCGAAGCGGTTGACGTAGGCGTTCTCGTCCTTGTAGATGTCGATGAGTTCGAACGCCCGGAAGTCCACGCCGTCCGGGAACAGCGACCAACAGCCGTTGAAGTCGTCCGGGTAGAAAACCTGCAACGCCAGCGACACCCACCCACCGGTCGAACCGCCGGTGACGAACCGGGCCTTCGGCGTGCCGACACAGCGGTACGCCTTCTCGACGTGCGGGATCACTTCGCGCAACAGGGCATCGCCGTAAGGGCCGTTGTTCGCGGAGTTCACCTGGTACGGGTCGCCGAACGGCCCGGCCCCGTCGAGGAGGATTTGCACGAAGCGGTCGTCCGATTGGGTGCTGCGGGCCGACGTGAACCGCGTACCGAACCCGCCGATGTGGACGAGCAGCGGGTACTTCTTCGCGGGCGAGTTCTCGAAGTCGCCCGGCAGCACAACCGCGAGGCGGTAGACCATCGGCCGCTTGTGGAATTCCGACAGCAACTTCGACGGCAGTTCCAGATACTTCACCGCGGCCGTGTCTCTCGGGGTCGGCTTCGGAATGACCTTCGTCAGCTTCAGTTTCACCGGCGTCTCGGCGGCCGGGTCGAGGGTGACGGTCACGGGTTCGCTCGTCCAGTTCCCTGGCGCGGTCGGGATGTTGAGGTCGCGGTTGACGGCGAAGATCGCCCGCACGACGTACTCGCCCTTCGGCAAGGCTTCGAGCGACTTCGGCGGGAAGGTGAGGGCGGTCGCGTCCGCGGTCGCGACGGTGTCGGCCTTGAACGCCGGCACGTCCACCCCGAGGACCGGCAGGGCGAACGGGTCGGACGACGGGAAGTTCGGCGGCCGATCCGTCCTGCCGATGGTGACGAGCAACCGCCCGCCGGCCGGCTTGTCGCCGACGAGCTTCGGATCGGCGGTGACTTCGAACCGGATGCCCGCCGACGCGGTCGAGACAATGACGAGCGACAAGACGAGTGTGAAGAGTCGGAGCATAACGGGCCACCGCGAGGACGACGTGAGAGGTTCAGCCAGGGTATGGACGCGGGGTTGCGGAACCAACCCGCCCGCCGCTAAACTCTCGCGTCCCCAACTCACGAGCCGCACGGATGCGACCGACCCTGCACAACCTCCAAGCCCTCCGCGGCCTCGCGTGCCTACTCGTGGTCGCCTACCACGCGGCCGGGTGGGAGGGCCTCATCTGGGTGAAGACACCGGTGATGACGGGAGCACGGTGGTTCGCCTACGCGGGCGTCGACTTGTTCTTCGTCCTTTCCGGGTTCATCATCACCTGGACGCACGCCGACCAACTCGGCCACGCCGCGAAGTTGCCGAAGTACCTGACCCGCCGGGCGTGGCGAATCTACCCTACCCTGTGGGCGTCTTGCATCGTGGCGACGGTCATCGCGAATGCCGTCACGGGGGCGGAGGTGTTCACCCTCGGTTGGCTCGGCGACTGGGTCGAGTGGCTGTTGCTCGTGCCGCGGTACGACCCGCACCGCTTCATCGCCGCGACGTGGAGTTTGAATTACGAGGTGATGTTCTACCTCGCCTTCGGGTTACTCTACTTTGTGCCGAAGCGGTTCGCCGCAATGCTGGCGTGCGTATGGGCGGGTGTCATCGTCGCGGCCAAACTCGCCGGCCACACGCCGACGCCGTTCTGGGGGAAGATGCTCCTCAGTCCGTTCGTGCTGGAATTCCTGGCCGGGGCACTCGTCGCGGCCGTCGTGAAGCGGGGAACCATCGCCGGCCCGCGGTGGTGCCTGCTCGCCGCGTTCGCGTGGCTGGCGGTCTTCATTCCACTGCTGCAAGGCGCGACGCCGGACGACCTGGGCAACCGCTTCGGGCCGCGTGTCC
Source organism: Limnoglobus roseus (assembly GCF_008254045.1). Classification (GTDB taxonomy): domain Bacteria; phylum Planctomycetota; class Planctomycetia; order Gemmatales; family Gemmataceae; genus Limnoglobus; species Limnoglobus roseus. Next base: position 1,463,930 of record NZ_CP042425.1, read on the forward strand.
TGGCGTTCGGCCCAGCGTGCGCGCTGATCGTCTACGCCGTCGTCGCCGGCGAACTTACCGGCCGCGTCCGTTTGCCGCGTTTCCTGCGGCCGGTCGGTGATGCGTCGTACTCGATCTACCTGTTACACGGCCCCGTCGGCCTGTCGATGCTGTTCCTCACGTGGGGCATGGGCCACAGCCCGCTGGTCCACCTGCTCTGGTTGGCGATCCTCGCGGGCAGCGGCATCGCCGCCGGCTGGCTCATGTACCGGCTCGTCGAGCGGCCGTTGTTGAATTGGGGGAAGCGGCCGTCAGTGCAACCGGCCGTTCACGTACACGTCCTGGCCGACCGTGCGAACGTGGGCGTCGATCAGCCGGGCGGCGTCCGCGATGCGGGCGAACCCGTGGCCGCCGGCCGGTGACAGCGCGGTGTCACCGCCAACAACGACGGGGGCGATGAAGGCGTGGACCTCGTCGGCCGCGTTCGCGTCGAGGAACGAACCGATCAGCCCCGCCCCGCCTTCAACGAGGACGTTCGTCATCCGTCGCCGGCCGAGTTCGAGCAAGATGTCGCCGATCGAGAGCCGTGCGATTTTTATTCCCTCTTCCCCGGCCTTGAGGGGGAGAGGGTTAGGGTGAGGGGGAATGCCTTCCTCCCCGATGAACCTGTCTGCCGCCGCGGGACGTTCTTCCCCCTCACCCTGCCCTCTCCCCCTCAAAGCCGGGGGAGAGGGTGTTGAGACGGCAATCACTTCCGCGCCGTCGTCGGCCCACCTCGCGAGCTTCGACTCGTTGCCCGCCGGGGTGAACACGATCACCGGGACGTCCCTCGCCGTGCTTCGCAACTGACACCGCTCCGGCAATTCGCCCGATGCCGTCACGACCACGCGCGTCGCCGTCCGCGGCCCCGACGGGCGGGCGGTCAGCGCCGGGTCGTCGGCCGTTACCGTACCGGTACCGACGAGAATCGCGTCCACCCGGCCGCGGAGTTCGTGAACGATCGCCCGCGATTCCTCGCCGCTGATCCACTTCGAATCGCCGGTGCGGGTGGCGATCTTCCCGTCGAGCGTCATCGCCCACTTTAGATGCACCCACGGCCGGCCGGTCGCGAGCAACTTCAGGTACGGGGCGTTCAGCTTCTTCGCCTCGGCTTCCCTCACGCCGACCGTCACTTCGATGCCCGCATCGCGCAGAATCTTCAAGCCGCCGCCCGCGACCTTCGGGAACGGGTCGGCCATCGCGACGACGACCCGCCGCACGCCGGAACGCAGCACCGCCTCAGTACACGGTGGCGTCTTCCCGTGATGGCAGCACGGTTCCAGCGTGACGAGCAGTGTGCCGCCGCGAGCCTTGTCCCCGACCGCCGCGAAGGCGTTCACCTCCGCGTGGGCTTCGCCGAACTTCCGGTGCCAGCCTTCGCCCGCCAGTTGCCCGGCCGCGTCGAGCACGACGGCCCCGACCATCGGGTTCGGCTCGACCGCCCCTCGTCCGCGGGCCGCGAGCGCAAGGGCGTTGGTCATCCAGCGTTCGTCGTCCGACATCGGAAGTTTCTCGAAAAGTGCGCGAACCCTCGACCGGCCGCGGCGTCTATCTCAGCGTACAGGACACGAACAGGAACGGACAACGACCTACGACCATGAACGCTCTCACCGCTAGCTATGAACGCCTGAACCGCGATGAACGCGGTTATGCCATCGGTCGGATGGTCGCGGCGAAGCTACGCCTTGCGAGCGATACCGCGTGACCCCGTGAGCCAGCGTCGAAGAACGCACCGGCCGGGGGAACGCAAGTGTCCCCCGGCCGGTTCTGTTTTTACCCCGCTGGGCTTTCAATCCGGGGGCAGGGGTTCAACTCCCCTACGGGGTACTGCACGGAGTTTGCGAACCACTGAGGCTTAGGTGTTAGCGGCAGCACTTCCGGCTCTTACCCGGAGTGTGAGGGTTCGAGTCCCTCAGGCCTCACTGATTGATGCGTCTGTGACGTAGTTGGGAACGTACCGGCTCGCCATGTCGGAATCGCGGGTTCAAACCCCGCCAGACGCTCTTGGGCAAATTCGGAGTGCGGAATTCGGAATGCGGAGTTGAAAACCAGGACCGCAGGTCGGCTGGTCTTTCATTCCGAATTCCGCACTCCGAATTCCGCATTCAAAGAGCCCTCGTGATGTAACGGAAGCCTCCCGCTCTGATACGGCGGGCGCGTCGGTTCGACTCCGACCGAGGGAATTCGCCATGGAACTCGCGGAATGGAAGCAATGGACGGCCGACGCCAACCACGGCTTCCTTCCGCACTGCGAACAACACGCCCTTGCAGAGTAGCCAGGAGTACTCGCCACCCTGTCACGGTGGAGACCGCGGGTTCAAATCCCGCCAGGGGCGCTGGAACAAGTGACGGCACGGTACGCGAACTGGAAGAGCGGCCAAACTCAAACCTTGGCGTTTGTGGGTTCGACTCCCACCCGTGCTACTTCGCGTCGGTCGGCCCTGGGAGGCCAAGCGGTCTGTAAAACCGCCGCACTCGTGCTCCGCCGGTTCGATTCCGGCCCGACGCACTGTGAATAGTTGATAGTTTCGAGTGACGAGTTTCGAGCCGATAACCAAAGGTTTGGTTTTCTCTCGCCACTCACGACTCGGCACTCGCAACTCGAAACGGCCCGTTCGTCTAGTGGTCAGGACGCCTGGTTCTCAACCAGGCAATAGGGGTTCGACTCCCCTACGGGTCAATGACGGTGACGTGGCCCAATTGGAAGGAGGCACCGGTCTCAGGAACCGGGATGTGTGGGTTCGAGTCCCACCGTCACTACCTATACAAGTTTGCACTGGCGAGCATTCGAGAGCATCCGCCGCACTTCGCCTCACTTTCTCGGCGTTTACTTCGCCCATACTGTTCGATTGCTCATCACTGCTCGCCGGCGCCTGAACCGGATTCTGCACTACAACTGCACCGCTTTCTGCACCGCCTCGGATCGCCTTCGCGAAGTCTCCCTCCGTGGTCTGGAGGTAGTGGGCCAGCGCGATCTTCGGTGTGTTACCAAGCCAGGCGGCCACAACGTGAATGGGGTGGTGCTGCATCAAGTCCGTTTCGAGACTCGCTCGCATGTTGTGGAACAACCGAGGCCACGGCAACAGGCCCGCCCGCCCGATGAGCTTCAGGAATGTTGTGCGGAGGTTCGCGTTCTTCCACCCGTTCGCGGAGTTCGACGCGGCCCGGTAGGTTGACCCCGTCCGCCCACCGATGACATACACTTCGCCCGGTTGGGCCAAGTCGTAGGCCTCTTCCAGGTACGGTCGGAGGCGGGCAAAGATTGGCACCACTCGATAGCCCCGACCCTCGTGCCGCTCGTTCTTCGGCTCAGTGACGGTCATCTTGCCGAGCACCAAGTCAACGTCGGACCACTTCAACGTGAGCACCTCAGAGGGGCAGCGTAACCCGCCGAACCGCGAGAGGGCGATGATCGTCCGCCAGACGGGTTGGGCCACGGCGAGCACCTTCACCGCGTCGTCGGCGGGAATGTACTGCTCCCGATCCTTGTTTCTGACGTACTTACCATGAACGTCGGCGAAGGGGTTGGATGGCATGACCTTGAGCGTCACGCCGGTTTCGAAAATACAGCGAATCAACTTCAACCGCCGGTGGATCGTGGTCGGTGCGAGTTTGCGGACCTGTTGATAGAAGTTCTTGAACCCGTCGGCCTGCTCCGGGGTAATGTTCCGCAAGTCTGCGCCAGCGGGGAAGTGTTCCGTCAGGTCGCTCCGCACTTGGTGGTAAGTGAGGATCGTGGACGGCTTGGTGGTGCCGTCGGACGCCCGGCTTGCGATGAACCCATCCAGGAAGGCCGCGAGGGTTCGGGAGTTCCTCGGAGGAATCAGGCCCACGGCCGCCAGTTTCGCCGCGAGGTCGTCGCCGATACTCGCCACCCACGCCGAGAGGTCACGGTCCCACGGGAGACCGGCGATCAGGGCCGCGTGCAGTGATTCGACCCGAGTGCGAAGGGACTCGGCTTGCTTGAGATTAATTTTGCCGAGTCGGATCGACCGCCGTTTTTTATCCTGCCCAACGAACTGAATCGTCCGGTTGCCGTTCTTGCCGTCGGTCGAGACGCTGGCCATCGTCGTTCCCCCGGTGTGCTACATCCCCTCGTTCGCGACTCGCGACAGTTCGGCGTCGGATACGTACCAGAACCGGCAATCTTGATGAGTTTGATCTTCCCTTCCTTCCGCCGCCGCTTCAAGGTCCACCATGACACTTTGAGGAAAGCGGCGGCGTCATGAAGCGGCCACGGTTGGCCGGGTAGGCGGTCGGTAGACGTGTCGCACGGAACTGGGATGGAAGGCATGTCGGGCCTCAAGGGTGAAAATTAAACTGACATCATATCGAAGAGTATACGTTCTTCGGACGGCTTCTGAATTCTCCTCGAATTCGATGTTGAACGCTCTGACGAGTCTCAATATCCACAAGGATCTTAATATATTAAGATAATCACTTAATACCTTCGCACTGATACTATTAAAGAGTTATGAGTCGCTGTCCCATTTCAACAATCTGAGTATAATGTACTTCCCGCCCGCATTCCTTTCTCTCCCAGGGTCCGTAGATGATGATGAATTCCCACCCACCCCGTCGATCGGGGTTTACCCTCATTGAATTACTGGTCGTCATTGCAATCATCGCCATTCTGATCGGCCTTTTACTCCCCGCCGTTCAGAAAGTCCGCGAGGCTGCGGCCCGAGCGAAGTGTACGAACAACTTAAAGCAACTCGGGATCGCGGTGCATTCATACCACGATTCCAACAATTTTCTGCCAAATCGGCGAGTCATTCGCTATCAAACTCTCCCCACGGCTGCGACGCACGATCGATACTCGCTCATTACGATGATTCTACCTTATATTGAACAAAGTGCTTTAGATTCCAGAATTACAAGTGGTGGGACCACGAGTGGTGGCGTCGCCTTCACCGCGTACTCGAACAATCCATGGGACACGGGTAACGAGATTTTCACCCAAACCATTCCGACCATCCTTTGCCCTTCAGACCCGGCGCAAGTCGTAAATGGAAGCGTGGCCGGGCACAACTATCTCGCCTGCCTAGGCGACTCCTTCGGAAGTAACCCTGCGAACGCTGACAATAATGGAGTCGACACTCGCGGCATGTTTCTCTTTAGTAACGGCACGAATAACGGTCGCGTCTCAATGGTCGGCGTGACCGACGGCCTTAGTAACACGATCATGCTCGCGGAACGGCTCCGAGGGGCCGGCGGCGTGGATCGTTCAAATACCGTGGCGAACTGGTCCATCAGCACGCCCTCGACGTGTACCGCCACCCTGAGTGGGGGGAACAATAACTATGCCACGGGTACGACGTTCACCTACACCACGTCGGCGAATTACCAAGCCGGTTTCCGCTGGGGTGACGGTGGCATTCTGTACGGCGGTGTGACGACCATCATTCCCCCGAACGGCGCGTCCTGCGTTACGGGCACGGAATGGCAAATCGGGATCAATACCCCGAGCAGCCGCCATACCGGGGGTGTGAATGCCTCGATGGGTGACGGTTCTGTACGGTTCATCCGCGATACGATCGATGCCGGTGTGAATCAGGCAGCAGTTTCTGTCGCCAACGTTTCCGGCATCAGCCCGTGGGGCGTTTGGGGTGCCCTCGGCACTCGCGCCGGGGGTGAGAGCAACGTCAGTACGGACTGACTTCTGAGCGTCTAAAGTTGAGGATTCTGACACCCATGGTGTATTCCATGGGTGTCTTCATTTCTGTTATACATCGCGGTCATGTCGGCGGGCTGGAAGACATGGTGGACAGGCGGCGTCCGCCCGACAAGTTCGGGACGACGTGATCGACCGGCAACCATTATGAGTTGTGGCCGAACAGTTCGACCCGTGGTCAGCCGCCGAAAAGACTGAGAATGTCGTTGATTTACGATTAGTCCCGACCGGCATTCGGGTTGCGATAGACGGTTTCAGAGTCCTGTTCCCGTGGTCGCGTGGTCTAGTCGGTTCAGTCTGGGCGGATGTTGAGCCGGGTACGATCGCGACCACGGGACGGATTCGATTTCTCAAGTCACAATGCCGCCTACACCCCGCCGACGCCCGCCAGCGGTTCCGACAAGAGGTTCGGTCAATCTACTTCCGGCCGCAGTCGTGGTCAGCGGCAAGTTCCTGCCCAACGTTGTCTCGGGCTAACCGTCGCAGTCCGTGCCCGGCAACCAATCTGACCCGTGCGAGTGGGCAAGAACTCGTGGGCAACCCGGCGTCACCAGCGAACCCTCACTCTTCGTGGACCTTGATCCGATTCGGATTCGACCCGCCGTTCGCCGACGGGGGCTCCGGCGGGTCGAACGGGAGCGGGTGGGGGATGTGCCACATCGGGTTGCCGAGGATGCGGACCTCCGACGACTCGACGTGGATCACGTCGCCGGTCGCGTCCAGCCGGACGACCCAGATCGTGTTGATCGACGGGCCGTAGTCGATGAGGAAGTACGCGAGACCGCCGCCCTTGGGCGTCTCCACCCAGATCTCGGGATTGATGCGGTGAATGGCGGTCATGTGGGGCTCGCGTCGAATGTTCGCGGGTGCAACCGGGAGACGATCAAGTAACGCACCCGTTTCTCATAGCCCGCGCCAAGTCCTCGTTATTGACCAACCGCGTGCCGTCGCTGAATTGGTACGCTCGCACCGCCTCACCGTTGCAGTGAATCACGCCGTCGCGGAGGAGGTAGGCCGTCTTCCCGTCCCAGCCTCGCGGCGGTCGTAACACGAGAGACCAGATCGTCACGGCGTCAAATTCTGCGGCGGTCATGGGGAGTTCCGCAAGAGGGCGATGCGTTTGTTCAGTCTTCGATTTAGCGAACCGTGTGCCATTATCTTGAGACGGAAACGCATCGCGACAGTTCCCGACAGTCTCAACCCGGTCGCATCAATTAGAAGGGGTAAAGGGCGGGCGATTTCGGGTCTCGTCGTCGTTCGCAGGCGAGCGAATTTCCTTCCGCCCCGATTGCAGACTGGGTAGAGTGCGGGCGGATCGGATACTCTCCCGTCTGAACGAATTATCTTTCCTCGGCGAGACGGGGGCGGTAAAGTGCTGGCGGTGTCGCTCCCCACACGTCCGGAGGTCCGCCATGTCAGCCCGTCAGGCCGAGGAAGAGGTAGAACCGGAGCAAGGGACGAATTGGGTCGCTCTCAGCCTGGTCGCCGTCGTTGCGATCGCGATGGGGGCGGCCGGTGGGTTCGTGTTCGGCGACAAGCGAGGGCGGGCGAACAACGCTAGAGAAACGGCCGAGGCGAAGGCTTCTTCCGAGAACGACGCGAGGGCGAAGGAACAGGCCGAAGCCAAGGCGGCGCAACTGATCGCCGCTTCCGAGAAAGCGATCGATGACATGAAGGCGGTTAGGGCCGAAGTCGATGCCGCCAGGAAGGAGGCAGAAACCGCGAGGCAAGAACTGGCGAAGGAGACGACTAGAACCGATGTCCCCGAGGATGTCCGAACGCATCTTGTTGCGCTGCTCGCGAAGTGTTCAAAACTCCAGACGTATACCGAGCAGCCGGCTTCGTACCGGGCATTCATGGAACATTATGCCGACGTGAAGAGCGAGGCCGAGTCGGTCGAGTTGATTGGGTGGCCGAAGGCGTTGCAGGCGGAAGAGGGTTTAGTGAAACTGGCGGTCGAGTCGTGGGAACTGGGCCGCAAGATGTGGGAAACAAAAATCGGCCTCTCCGGCCGCCCGCTTGAAGAGTTTCAGTTTAACATCAACGCCGCCCCGATGTACGGCAAGAGTCTTCGCGAATTGTCGGCTAAAGTGACCAAAGCTACGGGCGATGTAACAGCGGCGGATAAGTTGGACGCGATTCTGAAGGAAGGCAAGGACACCATCCTCGCCGACTTCGGGATCAAGTGGACTTTCCTTGCGGCTGGTCAACCATTCGAGAAAGCGCGGGAGGGGTTGAAGGCGAAGCTGAAGCGTTAACACGGTTTGTTCCAATCTGCCGGAGAGCGTGAACCGCCTGCCCCACCTCCTGCCATGCTTCGATTCGTTTGTCCCTATTGCCGCAAGAGGCTCAAAGCCCCCGACGCTGCCGCAGGGGAAACGGCCACTTGCGCACGATGCAATCGGCGTGTGGTCATACCGCAAGTGCCGGGGACTTACCATGAGAATCCAGTTGAAGAGAAACCCATTCATGTTGCCTTGGAATCAACGCTACTTATCTTCCTACTTCTTTGCTCACTCGGCGTGCCCTTCTTCGTCTTTGTCGCAGCCTGGAATGTGACTTTCCGCCCGCTGCTTCTATCGGCCCTTTGTTCTCTGCCGTTGGTTGCGTGGTTCATCATCACATGTCCCGACCAAGCCCATAAGTTCGGTATGAAGTCTCTCCGGGCGGGTGAAGGTGGGGTGCAAGTCGCCGATGACGCCGTGCGGGGATATGTGTTGCCGAGCCTCAAGACCTTCGGCCGGTTCTCCGTTGCCTATGTATGGCCAGTAGTCTATTGGGTGCTCTACGTGACAGTGATTGTTGTCGTCGCGGTCGTGGGAATCATGTTTTTTCTGTTGCTCGCAATGGCCATCGGCGGGAACGGAAGGAGTGGTACACTGCGGCCCTTAAACATTTGTTTCAAGTGCGGGGGGACGTGGTTCCCCCGCGGGTCTGATTACTCGTCCCATTGTCCCAAGTGCGGGGCGGCGAGGTGAAACCTTGATCGTGTCTTTTCCGCCCGATTCAAGTCTTCCTCGGTCGCCCTCGCCTCGGCTTCACGGCGGGCGGGGCGGGTCACTTCTTCGACTTCTTCTTCACAGTTACCCCCGCCCCATTCGCCTTTGGCGGCCGACCCGGCTTAACTTGGGATGGTGCCTCGGCGGTAGCCGCAATTACGTCGTCGCAGTTCGCAAAGTCGCGGCAGTCCGTACCTAACACAGCCGCAATCTTCACCATCATCGGGAAACCGGGCATTCGAATCCCTTGTTCGTAGTTCCTCACGTTTCCGCTCGATATGCCCGCCGCCCTGGAAAGTGCCTCCTGTGTGAGGCCGGCGGCCTCCCGCAGTTCTCGCAATTTGTCCTTGAGTAACATCCGCGACACTCCCGCATTAGTTGTACACCAATTAAATTATATCGGTGACACAGCAATTCGCAAAATTGTACATTTTATGGTGTACCTCTATTGATGTTGTACACCAGAAAGGGTACAATTCCCGTGTAGTCGATTCCCCATCTGACACGGAGCCTCAGCCATGTCCCTTCCCGTCGCCGGTCAACTCACCGCTTCCCGGACTCACCGGGCGCTGTTGCACCACTACGGCCTCGACGGGCAAGCGATCCAGGCCGGGCACGGCAACGAGAACGGCGACGTCGAACAGCGCCACCATCGCCTCAAACGGGCGCTCGACCAGCAGTTGATGCTCCGCGCCAGCCGGGACTGTTCCCGACGACCACGTTCCGCATCGCGTACGACGTGCTGCGGTCGCACCTGCCGGCGCGGGCGGACCGCGAGTACCTGCGCCTCCTGCACGCCGCGGCGCGTGACGGCGGGGCGGCACTGGAAGCGGCGATCCGCGCCGTGCTCGATGGCGACGGGACGCCGGCGGCCGACGCGGTGTCGGATCGGATGCGTGCGTTGTCGATCCCCCCGACGGTACCGGTCGTCGCCGTCGGCCCCGTGGGCCTGCGTGTGTACGACCAACTCCTGAGTGCCACGGAGGGCACGACCCATGTCGAAGACGAACGAGACCGAGGCGGTGACCGGGAACCTGAAGGAACTGGGCCTGCCGACGATGCGTCGGACGTTCGCGGCGGCGGCCGTCGCGGCCCGGGCGAACGAGCAAACGTTCGAGCAGTACCTGCTGGGCCTGAGCGAGGCCGAACTGAGCCACCGCCGGGAGAACCGGATCGGCCGGCTGCTGCGGGCGTCGAAGCTACCCCTGGAGAAGAGCTGGGCGGCTCTGGACACGAAGCGGCTGCCGACGAAAGTGGTGCACCAGGCGAAGGCGCTGCTGGACGGCGGGTTCGTGGACCGGCGCGAGAACGTGCTGGTGTTCGGGCCGCCGGGTTCGGGGAAGACGCACCTCCTCTGCGCGGTGGCGCAGGAACTGGTGCGGTCGGGGCGGAAGGTGCTGTCCACGACGTGCAACCTGCTGGTCCAGGAACTGCTGCTGGCGAAGCGGGAGCTGAAGCTGCCGAAGGCGTTGAAGCGGTTGGGCGGTTACCCGGTGTTGATGGTGGACGATCTGGGTTACGTGCAGCAGAGCCGGGAGGAGATGGAGGTGCTGTTCACCTTGTTGGCGGAGCGGTACGAGCGCGGGAGCGTGCTGCTGACGAGCAACCTGGCGTTCTCGGGTTGGGAGGCGATCTTCAAGGATCCAATGACGACCGCGGCGGCCATCGACCGATTAGTACACCACAGCGTGATCGTCGAGCTGAACGTGCCGAGCTACCGGGCCGAGCAGGCCAAGAGCCGGCGAGCGAAGGGGACCGACGAGACGACGGCATGACGAGTGCCGATGTGATGCTCAAGCGGGAAGTGTAACTGTCGCCAAGCGGGAAGCATAACTGTCGCCAATCACCCTTCCGGGCCTCGCGTTCGGAAACCCTCCCCCCCCACCCCTTATGGTGCTGTCACGGGTGGTACGTCGCGTCACTCGCCGTCATTCCTCTTCTCGTCGTCGCCCTGTCGTTCGCGTCGTTCGGCGTCATCGGCGGCGGCTTGGAGCTCAGCGTCAGTCGGGGTCTGGCCCTTCAACGCGAACTTGTACCTCAACTCACGTTGGGCGATGTCCCGGCTTCGTGCGATCCGGTTAGCCGTGCGAACCTCGCGGTCAGCTTCCATCAGTTTGCGATAGGCCACGGGTGATCCTCGGCGGTGTGGGGTGGGATTACTTGCCGCGGTTGCGGCGTAACGCTTCGTTCAACTTCGCGAACTGCGCCCTCTCCTGCTCGGCCATCCACGCCTTCGTGACCGCCGCCTTGGCGGCCTTGATCTGCTCGGGGGTCGGCTTCTGGCCCTTGCACGCGAGGTCGCCCTTGAGCTTGGCCACGGCGATCGTCTCGCGGAGTGCCAGGGCTTCGCGAGTCCGCTGGTTGCGGGCCTCGTCGGCGTTACGGCGGGCGTCCTGGTCTCGGAATTCACGGTCGGTCATCGGGTCGGCCCTCGGTGGGAGTGAGGGCGGCATTATGACATGAGGATGGGGCGGGACGTGGTGCTGAAGGTGGGGGGCGAGGTGAACGAGTCGCGGGGCGAATGCGTGCTACTGGGACTCGATTTTGTCGAGAGCCGGAAGAAATTTTTCGCCCGTCGGCGTGAGACGAACGAACAGTGCCACGTTAGCCTGCTTGCCGTCGAGAAAATCTCCAATCTTCTGAGGCGGCACCTCTTCGATCAGACCGAAGCGTTTCAACTGCAAGAGATCTTGCCGCAGACTGTCCTGCCCCGTGTACAGTTCCCCGCCTCTCGCGAGGACACGAAGATGGTACTTCATGGGAGGAGTTAACCGCTCGGACAATATCCTGAAGAACGCATCGAGGTATTGTTGCTGCTCGTCCTGGCGGGATTGAATATCGCTCACCTTGTCTTTCACGGCCAGCAAGTCCGCCTTGATCCCGTCCTTACCCACGGTCAGGGAGCCGAGGTCGAAGATTCGGACCGAAACGACCAACAGCGCAGTGACAGTGGCAACGCAGACGAGAAGTAGGCCGATATCTGACGAACCCAGAAGCAGTTTAACCACCAGCCCACCGTCAACCACCGTGAGGACGCCGAAGACGGCCCATTGCAATCGCGTATTGTGGCCAACGTTTTCCATTCGCGACTCCTCTGCCGCCGGACATCGATTCGCTCGCGTCGGCGGTGGGTATGCGAGGCCGGCTTCTCGGTCGCCTCACCCTACCCGCCCCCTCGCGCCGGGTCAACGGGCGGATTACTTCCGCTTGTACCGCGACAAGTCCAGTGCTTTGTACTCGATCTTCTGGTTGCCGAGGTCGTGGACGCCGTCCGCGAAGTACTGCGCGTTCGCCACCTGGACCTGGACGACCTCCGGGGCGTAGTAGACCCACCCCCGATCCTTACCGCCTTTCGACCACGTCACCCGGATCGGCCCGGCCTTGATCTTCAACCCGGCGGGGTCGTACTGCCCGTTCACCTTTCGTTCGAACAGCGTGCCCTCGCCGGCTTCCGTCGCCTTGCCATCGGCCGCCTGGTAGCGGTACCGGTACGCCACCTCGGCCCCGTCGGCGTCCACGTCCCCGAACGCAACGGCGGCGACCCCGTCGGCCGTCACGAGCACGAGCATCAAGTCCTTGTACGCGACCGGGGCCGATACGTCGGGGACCGGATTATTCCCGCCCGGCGGGACCGGGGCGGCGTAAACGGCGGCGAGGACCCCGCCCGCCAGGATCAGGGCCAGTGTCCGCTTCATCAACGTACCCCGTGCAGGATGCTGGGACGGCCCCCCGACCGACTCCGGGGGTGGGAACTCGCTCCACTGTACCGGGGCCGCGAACCGCCCGCAACGACTCGGCGTCGGGTGCGTTACATGGCGAACGAACACCTCACAAGGAATGGATGATCGGACCGCCGCCCGCATTACGGTTGCAACACTGTTCGGCTTTGGCCGACGAAAACCGTTCAATTCCCGGCGAATTTCATCACAGTGTCGCAGTGTCGCAGTGTCGCACGGTAAGCCCCTTGGAGAGTCAGCGCCGGGGTCGCGTCGGACTGTCGGACTGTCGGACGGGTAGAGGATATGGGATTCGTGAGTCGTCAACGGACCGTAACCGCGAGGGGTCGGGTTGCTGTGCTGTCTCCCCCTCGTGGCTCGGAAGTGGTAAAAACAAGGGGATTTTGGGGACAGCACAGCAGAACAGCAGGGGGAGTGTGTTACTTTTTGAAACCGAGCATTAGCAGTTCTTTTGCCTTGCTGTCGTGGGCTGGCAAATCCTCATGCCAGTGCGACCTTCTTACATGCCGAGTCCAGATTGGTTCAATCCCACATTCTCGACAAAGCGATTCCAGATCGCTTTTACTGTAACGTCTGTCACGGACAATCAACTGGCACGGGAGATCGTCGCCTAGCGTAAATTGTTCCTTGCGATAAACCAACGAGGTGGTCGGGTCAAAGAACATGTACTCCGGGTTGAAAATCTCACCAGATTGTTGCATCGTCAAACTCGGTTTCAGCCCAGCGAAGACGTGTAAATTTTCGTGGATATCGCCTTTGTGAGTGGCAACCGCTTCGACCAATCCGCGGTTCATCACTGACAACAGCACCTTGCCGCCGGGTCGAAGGTGACGTGAAACTCCCTCAACGATCCGCCGGTTATCCAGATCATCCGGAAAGCTGCCGATCACGTCATAGAGGCAAACCACGGCATCAAATTCTTCGCCTAAATGCAGGTCGCGAGCGTCCGCTTTTAGGAATGTCGCCTTGTCCTCCACACCAGACGCAGCGGCGTTTTCTTGAGCTGTATGAATGAATCGTTCAACAAAATCGACTCCAACTACTGAATAACCTCGTTTCGCGAGTTCAATAGTGTGACGGCCGAGGCCGCAACCGATATCAAGTACCCTTCCACCGACCGGAATATCAAGGTTTAGTTGCGAAAAATCCACTTCATCAACCGTCCCTTTATTCCACTTATGCGAGCCATCGAGCGTCATTCGAGCATAAGCTTCTCTCACAATCCCGGTACTATCTTGATCGGCCACCAAGCGATCGAACTCCGCTACAGTCAGTTCCCGTGGGTCTTGAGGTTGGAAAACGAACGCCAGCCATTCGTGACCGGGATCAAGCGGGCCGAGTGTCCAAGCATTTGCTTTGCTGGCATTGGCCACCATCGAGAGAACCTCAGAATGATCTACAAAAAATTCTGTATTGACTTCGCAACGACCTTCATCAACTACAAAAGCGGTGTCCTTGACGTAGTTCACAAATCTTTCGGCGAACTTGCCTAACTCTTCCTGATTTTCACGGATTACTCCGGGGTCACATCGTCTGCGTGTGGCGTTTTCCAGCGCCCGGACGGCGTATGGGCTCGCCGTCACCAACCCCCACCCAAATTCGTCTGATAAACCCCATGCCGCGTGGAGGAGTCGACTAGCGATCCCTTGCTTTTGGTGTTCCGTATGGACTACCAGTTGAGTAACCCAAGACAAAGTACCACCGCTTGTTTGGCCCCGGACGAGGAACGCATACGCGACGAGTTCCTCGTCCAAGTGTGCCATCGCTGCCCACGCCCCGGCGACGTTCAGGAGCAACTTTTGTCTGCTTGGTGCCATCCGGACCCGCTGCCCTCGCTTTGACGGGTCGGGCGCGTACAAGTCGTACAGTCCGTAATGACTGGAGAATAGCGAGGAGCAATCTGCCAAATCTTTCTCGGTGATCAGTTTCCCCGCAACCCATCTGAATTTGATTCTGTTGGTTTCATCCATAATCACCCACCTGGGACCGTAGCGTCGTCCATGACCCTGGATCACCGGGGGCAGAGGGTAGACCGAATTTCCCTGAGACTGTCAACCTTAGAAATTGCTGCTCCGTGGCGTATACGGCTGTACCCACCATCATGTTGGCAGGTGGCGGACCATGGCGCAAGAGAAAATGGGACATTTGCGACGGCCAATAATTTAACCAGTCCCCCGAGATCCTCTCAAAATGTGTGCGGCCTCGGACAAATTGTCACTTGAGAATCGTAAGCGATTACTGAACAAGAAAAATCACTCGCGACATGTCTCGCCCGCGAACCTCTTCCCACATCACGCCTCCTTTCCTGCGAGTAGCGACGACAACCGCTCCCGCTGATCGGGCGTCAACGACGCGACGAAGGCGGAAAGCGGGTCAACTGCACCGCATTCTGCACCACTCAAAACGGTCGATTGGCGCAAGTCGTTGGTGGGCAAGGCGTTCTCAAAATCGCCTTTGAGTCCCACCGTCACTACTGAATTGCAGACGGGCCGGCGCTCGGTTGGGTCTCATAAGCCCGATGGCTGGGTTCAACTCCCAGGTCTGCAACTTGCGGGCGGGCGGGTGCTCGGCCGGGTCTCATAAGCCTGGACGCTTGGTTCGAGTCCAAGGTCCGCAACTGATTTTTCGACTCGGTACGCGAACTGGAATAGCGGTCAGGTCGAGAGCCTGGCGTTTGTGGGTTCGACTCCCACCCGGGTCACTGATTTTTGGGTTGGTCGTCCAACGGGAAGACGCCTGCCTTGCAAGCAGGAGATTCGGGTTCGACTCCCGGCCATTCCACTCGGTTGATTGACACGGAAGGGAGCCGGATAACGGTTCGCCGGACCGCACTGCTAACGCGGGCCGCCCCAAAGGCGGTGAGGGTTCAACTCCCTCCCCTTCCGCTGACGAGTTCTGCCCTGGTGGTGAAACGGATAATCATTCCACGCTTCGAACGTGGCGTTCCGGGTTCGAATCCTGGCCGGGGTACTGCTTCTGATCTCGTGGTCTAGCGGCTATGACGCCTCCCCGACACGGAGGAAATCGGTGGTTCGAGTCCACTCGGGATCACTTGTCCATGCGTACAGTTGTGACATCTAGTTGACACTATGCGACTTTCAAGCGTTTTCGCAGACCCTACATATCCATCTGTCCATTCACTTCCATTAGATTCCGCCTGTGACTGCACCGGATTCTGCACCGCTGTACACGTCGGCATTTTGAACCCAACCGCTCGCTCAATGTCGGTGTCTCGAACTTGCAGGTAGTGCCGTTCGGCGATGGCGATTGAAGTACTTGTTTAGCGGGTCAACTCGTTGGGTCTCGTTCGCCGATCGGTTACTCGGATAGCCGTCTCTGCCATTTGATGCCCTTTACTAGCAGGCGTGTCTTGATGGCCTCGTCCCAAACCACGGTGAAGCCGGCCGTCTCCAAGGCTCGCTTGATCCGTCGGCCTATTTCGATGCCTTTCTCGTCGTCGCCGCGGATATCGCCATAGGTAAGATGAAGTATAGTGGACCCCATTTGCGAGACCAAAAACCGACGAATTTAAGCTACTCCTTCGCCGGCTCTTTTGACCGTCCGGCCCGGTACACCTCGGCCGGGGTCTTGTACCCCAGTGACTGGTGCAAGCGGGCCTCGTTGTAGAAGGTGAAGTACGCCTTCAACCCCCGCTCCAACTCGGTCACCGTCTCGTATCCCCGCAGGAACACGTCCTCGTACTTCACCGTCCGCCACAGCCGCTCGACGAACACGTTGTCCAGGCACCGCCCCCGGCCGTCCATGCTCACCCGCGCCCCGGCCGCCTCCACCCGCTCGACCCACGCCCCGGCCGTGAACTGCACCCCTTGATCGGTGTTGAACACCTCCGGGGTGCCGGCCGCCAACGCCTCGTCCAGCATGTCCCGGCAGAACGCCCCGTCGAGCGTGTTCGACAACCGCCAGGCCACCACGTACCGGCTGTACCAGTCGATGGTGGCGGCCAAGTACATGAACCCGCCGGGCAGCGGCAGGTATGTAATGTCGGCACTCCACACCTGCCCGACGCGGTCGATCGGCACGCCGCGGAGGAGGTACGGGTACACCGGGTGGCCCCGCCCGGCCGACAGCTTCGGCTTCGGGTGGATGGCTTCCAGGCCCATGACCCGGAGCAACCGCTGGACCCGCTTGCGGTTCGCCGGGTGGCCGTTGCGGGCCAGCCACCGGGCGATCCGCCGGCTGCCGTAGAACGGGCAGGCCGTGTACTGCTCGTCGATCCGCCGCATGAGGGCCAGGTTGTCGGCCGACTCCTCGGCCGGCCCCCGGTAGTACGTGGCCCGGCCGAGCCCGACCAGTTGGCACTGCCGACGGACGCTCAGGTCGGCGTGCCCGGGGTCGATCAGCGGCCGCAGGTCGTCAACCGAACGTCGCAGCTTTTTTTTTCACCCAGTCGAGCTCGACCTTGAGCCGGCCGATCTGCTCGTACAGCGCGGGTGTCTGGTCGTCGCCGGGGGCGACCGCCTTCGCTCCGGCGGCGAACACGGCCTCGGCCCCGGCCAGGAGTTGCTTCTTCCACCCGTGGATGAGGGTCGGGTGGACGCCGAAGTGGGCGGCCAACTCGTTGACCGTCTTGTCGCCCTTCACCGCGGCCAGAGCGACCTGGGCTTTGAACGCCGCCGTGTGGGTCTTCCGCTTCGCCGTCATCAGGACCACCTCCGAGGGCCGCCAGAGTAGCTTACCTGGCGGTCTCAGTTTCGGGGTCCACTATACAGTGTGGAGCCGAATACTAGCGGGCGAAGTCGCGCAGCCGGGATCGTTCTCTTTGAGAACATTGAATGTTGTAAAGGCACTGAGTAAGGCAGACGCAGACCGCTTCGTAAGACTCTGCTCGACGATTTGGGCAACCTATGATGAGGTCTTGCTTCCCTTGATTTTTGACACTGGCACTTTGCTGCAATACACTCAAATCCGCCTTGGTTTCGAAGACTTGGGGCGTGTTGAAGAAGCAGGGCTGATCAAGAGGGAATTTCCCGGCGTCCAGATGAATTTCGACAAGCCGGACGTTCACTTGTACTTGAGCTACTTCGGGAAAGCCATCGTGGCGGGGAAAACTAACAATCCGAAACTTGCACTTAATTATGGCTTGGTAAGTCTAACCTCTCCAGGCCAGGAGCTGGCGAAGATTGCCACAGCCGTCCCTGATGAGGATTTTCGACTGGCATCCATCGAAAAAATTCGCTCGCACGGCTGGTCTGTAGTCGATTTCAATCCGGCAATTCACGGTACTCCGCCACCACGGGCGTAGTGATCCGAGAGAACCGCCGCCCTGTACATCATACGCTCTTGTGCCAACTCGTTGCGATGACCTTGGCTGTCTCGCACACGCAAGCGGCGATCACGAGCGCCACGAAGCAAATCACCAGATCGCTCATGGTAAACACCTCTCGGCATGGATGGGAGCCGATCGGTTGTTCCCCCTCGACCGTGGCTGAGTGGGAACGCGGTCGGCCTGCCCTGAATTGTTTCGTACTCTACAAAATCCCGCCTACCGCTTCCGGTCCCGCCGGCCGAGGGTGCGCGCCGTCCACGGTGCGAGCCGCTTGCCGAAGTGCCAGCCGTGGCCGCTGCGAGGGCGTTCGGCGGGCTGAGGCTTCGCCGCCGGTGCCGGCTCTCGCTCGCCCGATGCCTTCGCGGCGTCTCTCTTCGCGATCAGCTTCGCCAAGGTTCTGGGGCTGATGTCGTGGGCCGAGGCAATCTCCACCAGACTCTGCCCGCTCCCGACCGCTTCCAGAGCCAGGCGGCAACGTTCGGCCCAGACTCGATCGGCCTGGGCCTTCGCCTGACCGTAGGCGGCCATGAACTCCGGGAATTTTTTAAGCGTTGTCTCCGCGCGCCTCAGACGGGTTGCGATCCGGATTAGGCTCGGCCCGATCTCGGCGAGCAGGGCGAGGGCCTGTTGCTCCAATTCGGCGGGCGTTCGGCGGGCGTTCGGCTTCATGCGGTCGTAAGCGGCGCGGAAGGCCGGCCATTTGCTCATCGCTGAAACGCTGACGCCGAACCGCTTCGCGATCCGCCGCATGTCCGGCCCGCCCTCGGTCAAGGCGGCGATCGCCAGCGATTCGAACTGCTCCCGCTTGATCGGGCAGTAGCCCAGCGCCCGGGGCTTTCCGCCGACTGCCTTGTTCGCCTCATCGAACCGCTTCGCGATCGAACTGACGGCGTTGCGGATCATCAGCTTGGTGTCCTTATCGCTCCGGTCGATCCGGTCGGCGACTTGCGCCGGGTTCACTCCTTCAAGGATGATCGGCTCGACGACGGACCGGGCGAGCGGGGACAGGCACGCCAACAGCGGCTCGGCAGCCACGGCCCGAACGGCCCGATGAACGTCGTCCCCTAACTCCTCATCCGGCTCTGGCTCGAAGAACGGGTCAGTGTCCTCTTTCGGAATGTCTTCCGCCAAGTCCTCAACGGTCCGATCGTCGCCGCTTTGGTCGCCGCCCCACGCTTCGCCGACCGGGCTGCTCTTCGCCGTGCTGAGGGCCTTCAGAACGATCCGCTTAGTGATGCCAACGACGTAGGTCGTCCACTTGACACCCCGGGCCGGGTCGAACTTCTCGGTGCACTCCCACACCTTCAGCCGGGCGTCCTGGCAAAGGTCGTCGGCCTGCCGTGGCATGGCCTTCCGCACGCAGCTCTTGATGAACGGCTCGGCTCTTTGGAGCATCTCCAGCCGCTCGGCTTGGCTCGGGGTCGTCGGGCAGGCGTCCACGGCTTGGCACATGTGGGAGGCTCCGTGAGGGGCAATCGTTAGTGCAAATCGGGGCCGGCGGCCGAGAACCCGGCAGACCCCCCCCCTCCAAAAATTCTCAAAACTCCCCCGAGTTTTTGTGCGGCTGACCCATCGGTCTACACGCGACCCGCCCCAGCGATTCGACCCGCCCCCACCCTCGGACGATCGACCTATCGTCCTCTCATTCTGCGCTACATATGGGGACGGGCCTATTGGCCGTCGGCTATTGGGGCGGACGATGAGAGACGGTCACTCTCGCTGCCCAACACGCGGCAGAGACAGTGATCGCGTTAGCTACACACCACACGCCTTGTCGAACTTCTAAGTTCCAACCTGATCGCCGGATGTCAGGTTCTTATGATGTGGAGAGGAATCTCGTATCCGCCGCGATTCTGAATCTGCTTTGACGCACGCCGTGACACTCATTCCACTCTACAAAGGGCGACAGATGTCCGACCGAATCAACGCTGGCGGCTACCTGCTTCCGGGCCAATCCATCGTCTCACAAGACGGGCGATACACGCTCAACTTTCAGGCTTCGGACCACAACGTGGTCTTGTACCGGACAGGTGGCCCCGCGCTCTGGGCTACCAACACGCCGAACGGGGCTGCCACCAACCTGGCCATGCAGGGGGCCGACGGTAATCTCGTTCTCAACGGCGCCCATTGGGCGTCGAATACCGCAGGCCACCCGGGTGCGTTTCTGGTCATTCAAAACGACGGCAACCTGGTGATTTACGACGCAAGCGGCACCCATCCGCTTTGGGCGTCGAACACGGTCCAGAAGGCGGTGTACATTGCCTACGCGGGGCAGGGCGTATGCACGACCGACGGGGGCGGGAATCCTAGAACGCAGACGGGGTCGTACTTCCACGTCAGCGGAGAAGGGTTCACGCACAACGGGTCGTGCACCATACGGGCGAACTCCGATGGCAACATCCAACGGGGTATCCGAACAGTGCCCGTGGACAAGTGGGGTAAGTTTGACATCCCGTGCTTTTGGGCTGACTATCCCGGCCCGGGTCAGGTGTTGACCTTCGTCGCCCTCGACGACGGGGATCACAAGTCCGTCGCTACGACCCACGCGCCTTGATCTTCATCGGGAATTGCCACGCCCGGCGGCCGTCGTCACCCTACCACCCGCGGCCGCCGGCGCGAAGTCACGCGGTTACGGCGCGACCGTCTCGAACGCCATCCTCTTCAACTGCTCGACGACCTTCTGTAGCTCGGTGACTTGCTTCTCGTTCAGGTCGCGGGCTTGCCGCATGACGCCTTCGAGCCGCTCCTGTGCCGACTCGTGCTGGCCGCCCATGATGGCGTGCGTGATGACGCTCTCGGCTTCCTTGCTGCCGGCCTGCATCGCTTGCGGCAGTTCCACCTTCATGGTGTTCTCGAACTCCTTCCCGAGGTTCAGGAACTCCATCGCCAGCTTGCCGAAAATCTGATCCGAGAGCGCCGGCTGGAACCGGGCCGCCTCTTGCGCCGCCCGGCCCATGCGGTTGAACTCCTGCAACTTCGTCGGCGAACTTTCGAGGGCCGCCTTCAAGAACTTGGCCGCCTCGTCGCCCATCTTCTTCGCCGGCCCGCCGCCCGCGTCGATCTCGCCCCTGGCCCCGGGCAACTGGCCTTCCGGCTTCGGCGCGTCCAGTTCCTTCAAGAACGTCCGGAACTTGCCGATCATGGCCTCACCGCTGTCGTAGTCCCGGGCCAGCCCCGGCCGGATTTGTTTGGCCAGCAGGCCGGCCCCATTGCCGTTCGCCTCCAGCACGCCGCCGGCGGCCGTGAACGCCTTGCCGAGCGATCCGGGGAGCAACTGCCCGGCGGCCTTGAACTCCCGCGCCATCTGCACGGCCGCGGTGCCCATCTCTTCGAGCATGTCGGCGAAGTCGTACCGGAACCCGCGGATGCCGTCCATCATCGCGCCGAGCCCACGAATGGTCGCCTCCGTCGCGGCCACGGCGTTCTTCTTGAACTGGTCCCACGTCGGCGCGCCGTCGAACAGCGCCTGGAACGCCGGCTTGACGTCGCTGAACATGACCGACGCGAACGCCGTCGCCGCCCCGCGGGCCAGGTCGAAGAAGTACCGGGCCTTCTCCATCAGCGGCTGAATCTTCGCCTGAATCTCGTCGATGCTGCCGACGGAGGCGCTCAGTTCCTCGAACAGTTGGCCCGGCTTGAACCCCTCAATGAACGCCATACCGAGGCCGATCTTGAGGTTGTCCACGCCCTCCAACAGGGCGTTGAACTGGCCCTTGAAGTCCTTGCTCGCCATGGCCATCTGCTGAAAGAACCGGCCGCCCTGATTCGTCATGGCGTTGATCCCCTTGGCCAGCACGTCGAACCCGACCTTGCCCTCTTCCATGCCCTTGAACAGCGTCTGCATCTTGTCCGGGCCGACCGCCCCGAACGCGTCGGCGAACTTCTCCACGTCCGCCCCGGCCTCGGCGAAGATGTTGAACTCCTGCTTGGAGAATTGCGTCTTGCTCTTCACCTGGCCGAACTGCAAGGCCAGCCGGCCGAGCTTCTCCGCGTCCCCCATGGCCACGTCGCCGAGGCGGCTGAGGATGGGCACGAGTTGGTCGGCCCGCGCCCCCATGCCGAGCAGCATCTTGCCGTTCTCGAGCAAGTCGCGGGACGAGAACGGCGTTTCGATGGCCAGTTTCTGCAAGTCGCGGACGGTCCCGCGGCCCTTCGCCATGTCGCCCAGGAGCGCGCCGAACGACGTGTTCGCGCTCTGGAACTCGGCGGCCAGGTCGATCGTGCTCGTGACCATCTCTTGGAGTGAACTCAGCCCGCCGGTGATGTTCCCGGACAGCAGGTTGCCGATGGTCGACGACGCGATGAGCTTGCCGAACGACGCGGCCCCGCTGCCGAGCTTGTCGAACGCCGACCCCTTGGAACTCGCCGCCCGGTCGAACGCGGAGATGATCTTCTGCCCGCGGGCGAATTCCTTTTCGAGCGGGCTGACGTTGCCGGTGACGGCCACCGAGAGGGTACCGACGCTGTTCGAACTGGCCATTGGGATTCACCTTTACGCGAAGGGTAGGGATAAACGAACGCGGCCCGCTCGTGATGGAGCGGGCCGCCGAGAACTACTTGGCCTTACCGCCGAACGCGGCCAGCCCGATCAGTTGGTTCTTGAACTTCTTCAGCTTCTCGGCCCGCGACTCCGGCAAGGCCCACCGGTCGGGGATCAGGTCCGCCGGCTTCACGGGTTCCTTGCCCTTAGCCCGGTTCGTGTTCACGAGGACGGCGAGGATTTGCGACAGCCACCACTCGACCCGCTCGCCCGCCGGCGGCTCGAACGCCAAGTGCGCGGCGTACTCCCGGAACTCCTGCTCCGACACCTGCCGCTTGAGCGTGCGGACCGGGACGCCGAGTTCCCGGCTGAGGGTGTACCACAGCCGGGACCGGGGCTGCCGCCTTAGCCGTTTCCCGCGTCGGCCCCGACGCCGGACAGCGCCGCGATCTTGTCGAACAGCGGGCGGATGAACCGGGCCGACATCGTGCGGAGCTTCGGCAAGTCGCCCTCGTCGAACAGGGGCGCGCCACTCTCGTCGAGGGTGCCGAACTGCACGAGGCGGGCGCGGTCGTTCTTGAACACGGACTTGCCGTCCGGGCCTTCGGAGGTGCAGGCGCGTTCGTAAGCGTCCCACTCGGCCCCGGTCAGGCCGCGGACCTTGGCCACGGTGCCGTTAGGCAGTTTCACCTCAGCGGTCTCGCTCACGGTCGCGGCGGCGAAGAAGTCACTTTTCGGCATGGGTCGATCACCAGCAGGGTTGGGGAACTGTCCATCCGTTTTTGCGGTTCGCGGTCGCCGCCAAACGAAACGGGCCGGGGATTGCTCCCCGGCCCGCTCGCCCGCCGTCCACCGCACCGATCGCTTAGAACTTCACCCCGGGTAGCAGTGTCCGCGCCTCGGCCGTCGTGAAGTACCCTTGTTCGATGGCCCGCCGAAGAGTGTTGGCGGCCATCTCGATGTGCTCGTTAATCGACGCCCGCGAATGGTCGATCGGGTGCGACAACGGGGGAACCCACAATCCAGCCTGGCTGATTGGCTCGGCCAACTTCAACACCTCGGCGAACTCTCGGTGGAACCCGACGATCTGCGCGACGACCTTCCGCATGGCCGGCTTCCACAGTTGTTCGAACACGACCGGCGCGAACTTCCGTTGGGCCGCGCCCTTGGCCGGGGCCACGGTCGTCTGGTCATGCTTGCGGAGGGCGGCTTCCAGAAACGCGATCCGCTCCTCCACCTCGGCCAGATCATCGGCCAGCGTCTGCCGCGTGTCGATGGCGTCGGCATCGGTCGTCTCGTCGGCCAGGAAGGCGGACACCTTGCGGTCCAGATCGGACAGGCCGGGGCCGCCCGTCGAGGCCGCATCGAGCTTGCTGAACTCGGCCCGCAACAGCCGCTGACTCAACCGCACTTCGAGGAGCTTACCATCGATCTCGTCGCGCCGCTTCATCGCCTTCGCGTAACCCGGGTCGGTGGTCAGGTCCGGGATCGCCTTCGCCGGGGTGCTGTTCGTCGCCATGGTGGGAATTCTCGGTATGGGAAGGGAGGTGGAAGGGAACGGCGGGCCGGCGTTGGCCGACCCGCCGCGATGGAGGGCGTTACGCGATCTTGAGCCGGGCGAAAGCCTCGCCGTGCCGGGCACACCCGGCCACCTTGCGGCGAACGATGAACACGACCATGTTCCGGCGGGCTTCCAGTTCGTTGAGCCGCTGCACGCTCATGTCGAGGCCGTCGAGGACATCGTAGTTCTTGAAGTCGCCGATGCACGCCGCGTAGTCCCCGCTCGCCCACGCCCCGTCGGTGCCGCTGCCGGCCGGTGCGTACTCGCTCATCGTCAGCGGCACGCCGAGCAGCTTGTCCGGCTCGCCGGCCCGCACGCTCACCACCCACAGCGGGTTGTTGTTGCTGTCCTTCAGCTTGGCCACGTCTCGCACGAACGGGCGGGAGGCCAGCCACGCCAGACGATCGCTCCGCAAGTACGGTTCGCGGAGGCTGAACTTCGCCTCGTACAGGTCGTCGGTGGAGATGGTGCCGACCTTGTCGCGGCTGGCCGGGACGCCGTCCGCGTGCGGGGTGAACACGCCGAGCGGCTTGCGGATGCCGTCGCCGGTCATGAACGCCATCTCCTCCGTCTCGCTGGCCGCGTAGGTGATTTCGGCCTGCACGAACTCCTCGACGTCCACCACGCCGGACGTGAACAGCGTGTTACTCACGTCGATCTCGCCGCACATCCAACCCGGCGTGAGGGTCATCTGGCCGAAGGCGAGTTGCGTGTCCTTCGTCGGCGTGGTCAGTTCCGCACCCCAGGCGAACCGCCGCATCCGGGCCGTGCGGCGGGGCAACTGCAACGAGTCGGCCGTCGTCCGCGGCAGCACGTTCGCCAGTTGCCGGAACCAGAACGTGTTGTCCAGGCTTTTGGCGATTTCGTTGGCGTACTCGGTGGGCACCATGTACCCACCCTTGTCCGATTGGTCGGCCTGAAGGTCGGCACTCACCCGGCCGGATTGCACGTAATCGCCGAACGCCCGGCTGTAGTCCTCCGTTGCCCGGATGCTGCTCAGCCGCTCATCGCCCAAGCCGGCGCGACGGGCGAACTCGGCCGACGCGATGGCGGCCGCGCTCCCGGCTTGGCCGGCCCGCCCGCGGGACGCCGAGGCCGCGTCGATCTGGGCCTTCAGGTTCGCCGCCTCGTCGTGCATCCGCTCGAAGTTTTGCCGCTCTTCGGCGTTCATGTCGCGGCTCGCGGCGCGGGCGCGGTCCACGAGGTGTCCGGCTTGGGCAACGAGGCGGGCGCGTTGGTCAACGAGGGCTTGGAGGGCAGCAGCGGTCATTCGGTTGGTCCGTGGATGTGATCGATTCACCGCGAAGGTGAGCAGCGGGTTACAGAAGGAGCCGGGGGCGCGGGACGGGTCACGAACGGCCCGCGTCTCCCCGGCTCCGACCGCTGCGAGATGTTGTTGAAGGTCGCGATTTTCGGCGAAGGTTCACGAAGTGCGCACCGGACGGACACGAACACGACATCGGCGGGGCTATGATGGGAGTGGGCAAAGTCAGCCCGCCAAACCACCGACGCCGCTCGCAGATGCCCGGGGAATACCCCAAGCCTGCGAGCGGCGTCAACATTCCTCACGGCCCCGTTACACCAACTCGGCCTCAACCTGGCGCTGCCGTCGGATGGCGGCAGCCATCCCGCCCGAATTTGTAGAGTACGAAACAATTCGCCCGATCAGGGCCGACAGCGACTCGACGCGGTCCACGAGCTTCGCCGACCGCGCCCGCTCGGCCGTGAGTACCCGCCCTTCCCCGTAGCCGCTCCGCACGGCCGCCGTCGTCGTCTTCCGGGCCTTCGCCACGTCCCGCACGAATTGCCCGTAGTAGTCGTCGATGGTCTGCTGAATGGCCGCCCGCGCTTCGCCGCCCAATGGCTGATCGGGATTCCCTTCGACCTTGTACTTGCCCGCGTGGACGTAGTTGACGCTCACGCCGACCTTGTCGTTCGCTTGGCTACGATCTTGGTGAACAGCCACGACGCCGATGCTACCCGTAATCGCGGACGGCGCGGAAACGATCTCGTCGGCCGCCGAGCCGAGCCAGTACGCCGCCGACGCCATGACGGTGTTCGAGAACGCCACCGTCCGCTTCTGCCCGCGCATGGCGAGCAGTTGGCCCGCGGCTTCGGGCACGCCGGCCACGCTGCCGCCGGGGCTGTCGATGTCCCAGATGATCGATTTGACGCCGTCATCGGCCAAGAGTTGGCTGTGGGCGTGGACGAACTGTTCCGCCGAGGTGCCACCGCTGTACTGACTGAACAGGGAAGGCCGTTGCGTGATCGTGCCGAACATCGGCAGGATGGCCACCTTGCCGACCTGATCGACCGTCATGCCGGCCACGTTGCGGAGCTTGGCCCTGATGATCGTGGCCCGCTCCCGGCGAATCTCTTGTTGGACGCGGGCCACGGCCTCGGCATCGCTCTTCGTCACGGACTCGCCGCCGGCCCGGCGCGCCTCGAATACCGCGACCAACTCACGAAACTTCTCTGGGACGATGGCCCACGGTTGCGCGTACAGTTTCCCGGCGAGGTGAAGGAGGTCGAAGTCGCGCATGGTGAAGACTCGGCAAGGAAACGGGGATGCCCCGTTCTTCTTCCTCGTGCCTATTTGCCGAGTAGCTTCTTCAGCCGCTTTCGCTCCTCTACCGTGAGTGCGGCCACAAAGGTTGCCAATTCATCAATTGCACCGGAATTTGCACCGCAAGAAATGGTGGATTGTCGTAAGTGCCGAATAAATAAGCATGTTGCGCAATAGGTATCGAGTCCACTCGGGATCATTCGAGCGGCTGGCGTTTCAAGTCTTCATCCTCTACGCTCCCGACCGACAGGTGGGCCGTTAGCGGCGGAGGCGGAACAGCCGGTCGGGTCGGTCGAAGAATCCGATTCGCTGCTTCGAGGATACGACCGCGGGCATCGCGGAGGGATCGCCGGGGGTCGACCCGACGATCGTGGGCGTTGGGGGAAGGGAACCGCCGTTCGGGGTCGGGACGACGACGAACGCGCCACCCTCACCGGGCCACGGGGCCGGGGGCTGCGGTCGGTCTCGCCCGCGGAGGGCCGCCCCCGGAATCGGCGTCCACAGTTGGGGTGCCCCCCAACCCCGCCCGGCCATCGGCGGGTGCCGGTCGATGTACGGGTTCCGCGATCGGTCGTAGAACAAATCTTGCGCGTAGGTCGCCGCGGGGCGAGCCGTCTTCGCGTCGATCAGTCCCGCATAGACCATCGCCTCCACCACGATTTGCACGCAGGTGTACGTCTTCCCGGGGCCGACCGGCTTCCCGGCGAACCGCGTGACGATCGGGTTCCGGGACCGGAACAGTGTGAGTTGGTTGGCGAACCGCTTCTTGTTGTACGCCCCTCCGTTCGCCTGCATTGCGAACTCGGTCAGCCGCCGGTCTTCGTCCGGCGTCAGTGGAACCTCTCGCGGCCGCACCCACACGTTCCCCGCGTACAGACTGATGGCGTAATCTAGCGGTGTGAGGCGTGTCCACGGGGTGAAACTGAAGCCCGCCTCGAGCATCCCGGGGCGGCCGTCCGGCATCGTCACGACGATCGCACAATGGCCCGGCTTGCCGCTCTTGGCGAACACGTACAGGACGTCGAACAATGGGTCGGGGTCGCTGAGAAGTAGAACATCACCGGCCTTCGGGGTATACGGAACCGCAGGCGGCCGCGGAACGGCGTGAAGGTCGAAGGCGGGTCGGTACAGGTAGCCGAATGGAGACTCGACCGGCACGTACACCGGCGGGTAAGCCTTCGGCCCGAGCGGATCGGACCGGGCACCGCCGAAAACGTCAACGCCCGGGGCCAAAGCCAAAGTGAGAACGAACATCGGGAGCATCGACGGAGTCCTTCCATTCGGGGCGGGCGGTCCGGCGAGTATGGCACCGATCGCTCCCCGGTCAACCGTCGGCGATCCCAACGACCTCCAATCCCGATTCCTTTCTGTAATCAATCCAAATAACCATCGTTACCCATCCTTCGGCGACGGGCCGGCCGTTCTCTCCGCCGTTACGAGCCTTTCTTCCGCTTGAACCGCACGTCGTCGACGTTCAGCCCGGCGAGCTTCATCTCCGTCGGCTGGCCGTTTTCGTCGAGGAGGAAGTGAACGCCGATGCTCGGCCAACGACCGTCGGGGTCGGTACCGCGGAACGTACCGAACTGCCAGAATTCCAGGTCGTAAGCGAAGTTCGTCCACTTGAGCCGCAGCTTGTCGCCGACCGTCGTTAGCTCGACCGCCTCGTAGAGCGTGTCTTCGTACTTGCCCGCGAAGTCGGCGAGGGGGACCGGCGGCTTCGCGTCCTTCTGCCGTTTCGATTCGTTGAACTGCACGCCGGCCACCTGCGTTCCGGCGGCGACGGCCCACATCAACAGCGACGTGCCCTCCACGCGGTCGTT
Source organism: Limnoglobus roseus (assembly GCF_008254045.1). GTDB lineage: Bacteria > Planctomycetota > Planctomycetia > Gemmatales > Gemmataceae > Limnoglobus > Limnoglobus roseus. Next base: position 1,492,072 of record NZ_CP042425.1, read on the forward strand.
GGTCAGCGGCAGGCCGAGGTAGCGGTCGAAGGTGTCGAACATCAGCGCGGCGGGCAGCGTCGAAGTGCCGAGGTTCGCGAGGAAGACGACGCCGAGCTTTTCGTCCGGGAGGAAGCCGACCTGCGCGGTCATGCCGTCGATGTTGCCGCCGTGCTCGATCAGCGTGCGGCCGTGGTAGTCGCTGAGGAACCAGCCGAAACCGTAGGCGGACGACTTCGCGTCGCCGTTGAACAGACTGATGCCCTTCGGCACGAGCATTTGCGCCTTGTGCATCTCGTCGAAGACCGCGGCCTTCACGAGACGCTTGTCGCCGACCTTGCCGCGGGTCAGTTGGAACTGCACGTACTTCGCCATGTCCGCGGCCGAGGCGTTGATCGACCCGGCCGGGCCGATGCAGTCAATGTTCAGCCACGGCACGGCCATCGCCAGGCCCTTCTTGCGACGTTCGTGCGGCATGGCCACGTCGCCGTCCTTCGGGAGCTTCGCCGTGCTGGTGTTCGCGGTCGCCATGCCGAGGGGCTTGAAGAGTCGTTCCGCGACCACGTCGTCCCACGACTTGCCGACGACCTTCGCCACGGTCTGCCCGGCCACCATGTACATGAGGTTGTTGTAAACGAAGTTCGTGCGGAACTGGTGCGCCGGCTTCATGTCGCGGAGCTTCGTAACGAGTTGCGGCGTGGTGAACCGGCCGCCGTACCAGACCATGTCGTGCCGGTCCAACCCCGTGCGGTGGCTCAGCGTGTCGCGGAGGCGAATCTCTTCCGTGAGGTAGTTGTCCTTCATCTGGAAGTCGGAGACGTGCTCCTTGATGCGGTCGTCCCACTTCAACTTGCCCTCGTCCACGAGCATCGCGGCGAGCGCGGCTGTGAACGACTTGCTCACCGAGCCGATGGCGAACAGCGAGTTCTCGGTAACGGCCTCCGGCTTGCCGACCTCGCGCACGCCGTAGCCTTTCGCGAGCACGACCTTGCCGTCCTTGATGATGGCCACGCCCAACCCCGGCACGGCGTGCAGTTTCATCGCCTTACGCACGGCGTCGTCGAAGCCGTCGAGTGGGTCGGCCGCGGGAACGATGGGGACGAACAGGACAAGTGACAACAAGGCGAGGGCGCGACGCATGAGGGCATTCTCCAGGGACGTGATGCCACCAGTGTAACGAGGCGAGCGGGGGGCGTAAGCCCCCTGATTCTCGTTCCACGAAGATCAGAATCAGGGGGCTTACGCTCCCCGCTCGCCCAAGTCGCGGTGCAGGATGTGCAAATTCACGAACCGACCGTCCGCGTGGCGGAAGCCCTGCGGCACTGTGCCGATGATCGCGAACCCGAGTTTCCGCCACAACTCGACCGCCCCCGTGTTCGTACTCACGACGGCGTTGAACTGCATCGCCGAGAAGCCGAGCCGCTTCGCCTCGGCGAGCGAGTGTTCGCCCAGGAGTTTGCCGACGCCGTGGCCGCGGGTGTTCGCATCGACCATGTACGTGCCGTTGGCGACGTGCGAGCCTCGACCGGGGTGGTTCGGCCGCAACACGTACCCGCCGACGACGCGGCCTTCCAGCACCGCGACGAAGGCCGCCGTGAAGGAGCGGACGTAGTCCCTCAACCCGTCCGGCGTGAACGGCACGTCGAAGTAGAACGCATCGCCGCGCTCGATGACCTCGTTGATGATCGCCAACAGCGGGGCGTAGTCCGCGTCTTGAATCGGCCGAATCTCGATCACGACGGTTGCCTCCCTCGCCGACCCTCTCGCTCCGGCTCAGGATACAATAACTCGACCGAACCGGAGGCGTTATGAATCCCTTGACCCGCCGTCAGTTCCCGGCCGTTCTCGGTGCGGGCGTCCTCTTCACCGGAGCAACCATGGCCGACGACAAGAAGCCCGACGCGCCGAAGGGGCCGAGCGAAGCGCCGTTCGAGCGCGACTACACCGCCCCGACGTTTCAGCCGTCGTGGAAGAAGCAACAGATCAACCGCGTGCTGGTGCAAGACTTCGTGATCTTCGCCCACAGCGACCTGGAGATGACGAAGAAACTGCTCGCGAAGGAACCGGCCCTACTGAACGCCGCCGTGGACTGGGGCGGCGGCGACTGGGAGACGGCCCTCGGGGCGGCCGCCCACATGGGCAACCGAGACATCGCCCTGTTCCTGTTGGCGGGCGGTGCCCGCATGGACCTGTTCGCGTCGGCGATGCTCGGCCAACTTGAGATCGTGAAGGCGATGCTGACGCTTCAGCCGAAGTTGATCGACGCGAAGGGGCCGCACGGCTTTAGCCTCCACTGGCACGCCAACGCCGGCGGGACGGAAGCCGAGAAAGTGTTGGAGTACCTGCAATCGGTGAAGAAGGTGGAGCTGCCGAAGTTCCCCATGAAGAAGTAACGAATGTAGCGATTGGCCGGGTCGTGGCGGATCCGTTCGGATTCGATTTCAAGATCCGTTTAACTCCGGGCGCAAAAGGCGACGTAAGATGCCTTCGCCTCATGAGAGATTCTCGAACTCCCCACGTCGCATTGTGCGTCCTGCGCGAAAGATAACGCCCGTGACATGATTCACGGGCTTCTCCCGCCGACTTTTCTCCCCGTCGCCACCACCTTCCCCGTTTTATGGCGTAAGTTTGCACAGATTAGGTAACACCACGGACGTACTACAGGAGGGTGCCAGATGCTGGTCCTCAGCCGGAAGCTTGGCGAAAAAATCTACATCGGGGAAAACATCTGCATCACGGTTGTGGACATCGACCGCGGTAAGATTCGGCTCGGGATCGAAGCCCCGCGCGACGTGCCGATCTACCGGCAAGAACTCCTGCCGATTCACCAACAGCAGTTACTCGCCCAGGGCAAGGCCATCAGCGCCGGGGCGGGCGGGTAAGGATTTGAAATTGGATTTGAAGGCGTGACGGCGATTGGTTCGCCCGTTACGCTTTTTCCATTTTGCCAACGACCACCCGCGGCCGACCGCCGCGATCTTTGATCGTCTTCCCGACCTGAAATCCCGCCGACTCGAACAAGTTTCGCACCGCGTCGGCCTGTGTGTGGCCGATCTCGACCATCAGCCCGCCGCCCGGCTTCAGCCACCGACCACTCTCAGCCGACAGTCGCCGGTAGAACGCCAAACCGTCGGTGCCCCCGTCGAGGGCGATCCGCGGTTCGTGGTCTTTTACTTCGGGCATCAGCGTTTCGATTTCCACCGGCGGGATGTACGGCGGGTTACTCACGATCAGGTCGAAACTCGTCCCGGCCGACAACGGCGAGAAGAGGTTGCCGTTGAGGAACTGCACGCGGTCGGCGACGCCGTTCCGCTTCGCGTTCCGTTTCGCCACGGCCAGGGCGTCCGGCGACACGTCCGCGGCCGTCACCGTCGCCGCCTTGACCGCGTTCGCGAGGCTGACCGCCACGCACCCGGACCCGGTGCCCACGTCGAGCGCCGTCGGCGTCGGCCGCTTCTTGAGGAAATCAATCGCGGCATCGACGAGTGTTTCCGTGTCCGGCCGCGGGATGAGCACGGCCGGCGTCACTTCGAACGGCAGCAGGTAGAACTCGCGGACGCCGACGAGGTACGCTGTCGGGCAGCGGTCGAGTCGCTTCTTTACGAGTTCGCGAAAGGCGGTCTTTTCCGCATCGGTCGGCAGTTCGTCGTAACGGACGATGAGGTCGATGCGCTTACAGTTCAAGACGTGGGCGAGCAGCAGTTCCGCGTCCAGCCGGGGCGAGTCGAGGCCCTTCTTGGTGAAGTGTTCCGTCGTCCATTGCAGCAGAGCCTTGATCGTCCAGGCAGTCTCGGCCATTTTCGGGGGCGTCCGTGCGGGAGGGCGGCGGAGAAGTCTTCCCTCATCATACAGCCGCGGTGCGCGAAGTGACCCCGGTTCAGGCGAGACTAGGCTGTGTCGGAAAAGCTACGGTGTCAGGTACCACAGGGCGAAGGCGAGTTGGATCATGGCCCGGAAGTTGACGGCCAACTTCTCGTACCGGGTGGCCACCCGCCGCCGCTCCTTCAACCACCCGTTCAGCCGCTCGATGACGTTCCGCCGCTTGTACTTGCCCGTGTCGAACGCCGGCGGTGCGGGCAATCGGGCCAACTCGTCCTTGCGGCGGGCGATCACGTCCTCGATGCCAGCGGCGAGCAACGTCGCCCGCACCCGGTTGGCCGAGTACCCCTTGTCCCCGGCCAGGGCCTTCGGCGGCCCGAGGCCCTTCGGGACGGCCGCCAGGGCGGCGGCCAGGTGCACGACCTCTGGCTCCTGGCCGCCGGTCAGCACCGCGGCCAGCGGGTTACCGGCCCGGTCGCACACCAAGTGCACCTTGGTCCCCCACCCGCCTCGGCTGCGGCCCAGGGCGTGATCGGCCGGCTCGCCGGCCACCGCCTTTTTTTTTCGCCCCGGCGGCCGGCCGGGCGGCCCGCACCACCGTTCCGTCGACGTTCCATTGCCCGTGGTCCAGGTCGGCGTGCCGCTGCAGGTGCTCGACCACCCGGTCCCAGATGCCGTCCTGGCGGTACGCGTTGAATCGGTGGTACGCCGTCTGCCACGGCCCGTGCCGGTCGGGCAAGTCCCGCCACGGGGCCCCGGTGTGCAGCACCCAGAGCATGGCGTCGATCAGTCGCCGCGGGTCGGACGGCGGCCGCCCGCCGGGCTTGGCCGGCGGCAGGAGCGGGCCGAGGGCGGCCCACTGGGCATCGGTCAGGGCGTAGCGCGGCGTCTGCATGGCGGTCGTCCGGTGGGAGGGCCACGCATTCTACGCCCCACCAACCGCTTTTCAGACACAGCCTAGCCCCGCGCGCTATCGGGCGATTGAGCCTGGGCTTGCAGGCGGATCCGATGCTTCTCGCGAATCTCAAGAGTGACGCGCACAATCTGCTCGTCCAGCACCCGGCTTTCCCGCTCTTTGTCTTCCAGGATGGCCTGGTAGCGGTCGAACTCTTGCTGCTGGCAGACGAAAAATGCACCAATGCCCCACGCCAACGCCACGACGAACAAACCGCGGATATATCGCTTCATGAAACGGCTCTCGGTTATAAGTCCGTCGAGTGTAGTTCACGCCCGCCTCGGTTACAAGCACGGCTCAAATGACCATATCGGCAGCCGACTCCGGCAACTGCGGTTCCGCGTCGTCCATCGGCAAGGCCAACAAGGCCGTGCCGTCGAGAATCTGCTTCCGCGCGTCGAAAGGGCTTGGCCGCCGCCCGAGGATACCAACAATTCGCACGATCTTCCATAAAACCACCCGTGCGCGATTCTTCCTTCCCTGAGAGTGCCGATGGCGAAGTCGCTGACCTACCAGGACGCCGGGCTGAACCTGGAAACCTACGCGGAAACCATGTCCGGCGTGCAGAAGCTCATCGCCAAGACGTGGGGGCCGAACGTCATCCGCTCACCGTTCAAGGGGGCCGGCGGGAAGGGCGGCAGCTTCGCCAGCCTGTTCGACCTCGACCCGCCCGGCGGCGGGGGACTGTTCGCCCGCATCTTCAGCCGCAAGTACGCCCGCCCGGTCCTCGTGACCTGCACCGACGGCGTCGGCTCGAAGCTCAAGATCGCCATGCTGTGCGGCAAGTACGACACCGTCGGCATCGACCTCGTCGCGATGAGCGTGAACGACCTTATCTGCACCGGCGGCGAGCCGCTCATGTTCCTCGACTACCTGGCGATGGACAAGGACGACCCCGCCCGCACGGTGCAACTCGTGAAGGGCGTGGCCGACGGCTGCATCGAGTCCGACTGTGCCCTCGTCGGCGGCGAGACGGCGATCCTGCCGGACTTCTACCAGCCGGGCGAGTTCGACATGGCCGGCTTCTGCACCGGCGTGGTCGAACACTCCGGCATCATCGACGGCAGTCGCATCGAAGTCGGCGACGCGGTGATCGGCCTCGCGGCCAGCGGCGTGCATTCGAACGGCTACAGCCTCGTACGGAAGGCCGTGTTCGACGCGGGGAAGCTGACCGTGGACGCCCACGTGCCGGAGTTAGGCACGACCGTCGGCGACGCCCTGCTGACGCCGACGCGGCTCTACGTGCGGCCGGTGCGGAAGGTGTTGGAACACTACCCGGTGAAGAAGAAGGGCGTCATCCACGGCCTCGCGAACATCACCGGCGGCGGCCTGCCGGACAACATCGGCCGCATTCTCCCGCCCGGCCGCCGGGTGAAGATTCGGCGGGGCAGTTGGACGCCGAACCCGGTGTTCCCGTGGCTTCAGAAGCTCGGCAACATCGAGCAGGCCGAGATGGAGCGCGTCTTCAACATGGGCATCGGCTTCGTGATGATCGTCTCGCCGAGCTTCGCCGACAGCATTCGCAACCAACTGAAGGCGGCCGGCGTCGAGGCGTGGCCGATCGGCGAAGTGACCGCCGGCGAAGCCGGCGTGGAGATGGTGTAAAGGCGGTCCCGCTTACTCCTCCGGTTCGGCCAGTGTCAGCGTTTTCCCCTTCGCCGCCAGTAGGCGGGAGAGGACGTCGGCCGAGAGCCGCGGGTCGTCGGTGAGGAGGCCGCCGAGTTCGGTCAGGATGAACTGCTCAATGTCGTCGCCCGCCCAGCCTTCCTCGACGAGTCGGCCGCCGATCACTTCCAGCGCCTTGTCCCGCAGTTTATCGGTCTGCCGCGAGATCGTGCCCTCGTGAACGCCGAGGAGGTGCGCGACTTCGCGCTGACTCATCTTGTACCGCCAGCGCAGGCCGAGGATGAGCCGCTCGCTGTCGGAAATCGCAGTCAGCCAGTCGCGGGCGGCGGCGACGAAGACCTCGTGCCAACGGGTGTCTTCCTGCGGGATCGTCGGCAGCGGCATGGCGATGTCGTCGTCCGGGAGCGTGACCGTGCCGCTGTGCTGACGGAGCTTCGACAGGTGCCAGTTCTGGAAGACGCGGATCAGCCACGGGGCGAGCGGCCGTTGGCCGTCGTACCGGGCCAGCACCGGTAGCGTGTGGTCGGAGTCGGACGCGATCAGGCTGCTCCAGAACTCGGTGACCGCCGTCTCCTGCTTCTCCTCGTTCCGCGGGTAGAGCCGCACCGCCCGCGCCCGCAGGGCGTCAATGAGCAGCGAGTCGCTCCGCCCCATGCGGGCGGCGAACAGCAGTTCCCACGCGGCCTCGATCCCTTCCAGGCAGCCGACGCAGACGAGCCAGTCGAGCGAATAAAGGCCATCGAGGTACGACGACCACGTCACCGGCGTTTCGCTCTTGGCGTTGAAGATGTTCACGGTGCGGTCGATGTGAACGTCGAACCGCTCGCGAGAGATCGCGATGCGCGGGAACTGAACGCGGAGGTGGTGGAACAAAAGCGTCAGGCGGAGCCGTTCCGGGGCGGTCGGCGGCGGAACGGCATCGGTCACAGCGTCGTCTCCGTGAGCTTGGCGTTATTGTGGCGTGAAGAGTAACACCTGCACGAAATTCGCAGGCAGTTTCTCTTTCTCGACGACCGGCGACCCCGTCTTGCCGAGGCCGATCGCCGTCACCTTCCGCCGACTCCACCAGCCCATTTTATGCGCCCCGGTCAACTTGAGGTACTCGGCGACAACTTCCGCCTGTTTTCGCGTCAGCTGCTCGGCCGTCGCGTGCGATTGCGCCGGATCGCCGGGGTCATTGGCCGCCGCGACGACGGCTTCCGCCTTCGTGTTCGTCTGGCCTCGGAGCCACTCGACGACCGCCCCGAGGTGGTGGCGGCCGGTGTCGGTGAGGATGGCCGTGCCGGGTTCGAACAGGTCGTTCGCGTTGTACGCCATCACCTCGCGGCGGCAGTCCGGCCGGACGAGGATCGTGTTGACGTTCTCGACGTAACCCCGCACGATCGGCAGCCGCGACACGGCCTCGCTGTTCTGCCGGACGGAAACGATGGCGTCGCGGCTGTCCTGCATCAGCCCGCGGACGTTGGCCGCCTCGGACTCGACCACGCCGTCCACCCTCTTGACCGTACCGCGCACGTCGCCGGCCAATGTTCTTACGTCGCCCACCATGCCGCGGATGTCTTTCAGGGCCGCTTCTCCTTCCGCCGCGAGGCTCGCGATGTCCGGCGTCGGGGCGGCGCTTAGCGTGCCGGTGGTCAGTGGCCCGGCCGCGGTCGTCCCCGGTTGCACCGCGATGACCTTCGAGCCGAGCAACCCCGTCGGCTGAATCTGGGCCTTCGCGTCGGCGTGCAGTTTGTCGCGAAATTGGGCGTCCAACTGCATCCGCACCATGATCGGCCCGTCGCCGTCGGGGTAGTCGACGGCCACCACCTGCCCGGCTTCGACGCCGCGGACCCGCACCGGCGTACCGGCCGCCACGTCGTGCGCTTCCGGGAAGCCGACGGAAACGGTGAACGTCTCCCGGCCGAACCCCTGCTTGGCCGCGACCGCGACCAACCCGGCCGCCCCGAGCGCGACCGCGGCGACCACGACGAAGCCGAGGATGATGGCCTGAAGGCGGGAGAGTGTGTTCGTCATGGGCATCCCATCGGAGCAGCACGAACCGGGTGATTCACCAGAGTATTCGGAGCAGGAACGGACACCTTTTGCGGAATCGGCCGCCCCGCCTATCCTATACGGCCCGTTCGCCCGATTTTCCGATTCGCCCGATCGTGCCGCTTGCCGTCGGGTCGTTCCTGCGGAGCGCGAATTGTCGGGCGCGGGGTGATTGCGCGGTGGCGGCGTGATCCGCTATACTACCCCTGCCCCGTTCGGGGTCTGTTGCCGTCAGCCGCCCCACCGCCTGGTCGAAACAGCTTTCCCCCGGCCGCGTGAGCGACACTGTGATCGTTGCCTCTGCTGAACCATTTTCGGCCGCCACCGTCGCGAGTTTGCTCGCGATTCCGGTGCTAATCTTCATCAATGCGTTCTTCGTCGCGGCCGAGTTCGCCCTCGTCGCGCTGCGGCACAGCCGTGTGCAAGAACTCGTCAACCAAGGTAAGCCGCGGGCGGCGAAACTCTTGGCCGCCATCGACGACCTGAACGACAGCGTGGCCGCCGCGCAACTCGGCATCACCGTGGCGAGTCTGGCTCTCGGCTTCGTCAGCGAACCGGCCCTGGCGACCTTGATTTCGCCCTTCTTCACGTCGCTCCCCGACGAGTGGCAGGGGGCGGTGACGCGGACAATTTCTATCTCCCTGACGCTCGCCTTCATCACGTTCCTGCACGTCGTCTTCGGCGAGCAGATGCCGAAGATCGCCGCCCTGCAATCGAGCGAGCGCATCGGCCTGTTCGTGGCCGGTCCGCTGACGTGGTTCTCCCGCGTCGCCCGGCCGCTCATCCGCCTGATGAACGGCACGAGTACCCGCTTTCTCCGGTTAATGGGGTATAAGTCGGACGCCGAGGAGGGGGAAGTCTACAGCGTGGACGAACTCCGCTTACTGGTGGAAGACTCCGAGGAAGCCGGGCTGATGTCGTCCGAGCAGGCCGACGTGGTGTTGAACGTCTTCGCGCTGAACAACAAGAAGGTCCGCGACTGCATGGTGCCCTGGGACAAGGTCGCCGCCCTGGACGTGACGACGCAGTCGGAGCAACTGCTGGCCATCGTCCGGCAGGGGGCGCACACGCGACTGCCGGTGTACGACGGCACGCCGGACAACGTCGTCGGCATGGTCAACACGAAGGACCTGTTCTACCTGTTTAGCCTCAGCGGGTTCGTGCAGTTAGTGGACGCGGTTTACGAGCCGGTGATTCTGGACGCCGACGCGCCGGTGGCAACGGCCCTGAACGTGTTCAAGAAGTCGCACCGCCACCTGGCCGTGGTCCGCGAGAACGGGGCGAAGGTCGTCGGCATCTTGACGCTGGAAGACGTGCTGGAAGAGATCGTCGGCGAGATCGAGGACGAGCACGATAAGCCCGCCCCGAAGCTGCGGCAGACGACGCTGCAAAAGATTCTGCTCCGCCGGAAGGCGGGGCCGCGGGGCGGCGGGAAGCCGTGAACGGGTGAGCGGGTGACACGGTGAAGGGGTGAAAAGACAGAAGAGGTTTTCTCACCCGTTCACCGTGTCACCCGCTCACCCGCTCACCCGCTCTACTTCTTCTCCGCCACCGGCTGGCGGTATGGCTTCTTCTGCTTGTACAACTCCAGGCGGGCGGTGATCTCGCCGTCTTCCCGCTTCATCAACTCCTTGTCTTGCATCGCCTCGCGCTGCCACTTCATCGCCTTCTCGAAATCGCCCTGCTCGGCGTAGGCGGCGGCGAGCGTGTCGAGGTAGCCGGCGTTCGCCCACTCCGTGAGTTCGCACGCCTTCGTCGCCAACTCGACCGCCTCCTTGCCGTTGCGGAACTTTGCCTCCGGGCAGGTGCAGCGGAGCCATGCCTTGTTGTTCCAGGCGACGGCACTCTTCGGGTTACTCTTCAGGATTTCCTCGTAGTCCGCCAGGGCCTTCGCGTGTTGGCCGCTGTGGTCGTACGCCAGCCCGCGGCCGATCAGGACGTCGTTCCGGTTGCCGGTCGTGGCGAGGAGCTTCGTGTACTCGGCGATGGCCTCGTCATACTTCTTGAGCGAGGCCTTCGCGCTCGCCCGCTGGCGGATAGCCCATTCGTCGTTCGGCCACTGGGCGATGAGCTTGTCGAAGTCTTCGATGGCCCCCTCGAACTTCTTCGCCCCCAGGCGGATGATCGCCCGGATCCGCAGAACCGTGGGGCTGTTCGTCTCGACGTTCAGGGCCGTCGTGCAGTCGGCCTCGGCGGCGTCGAACTTGTCCTCGGCGTAGTTCGCCCACGCGCGAAGGGCGAGGTAGAAGGTGTCCTTCGGGGCGTCCTTGAGTTTGGTCGTGTAGAACTCGATCGCGTCAGTGGCCTTCAATACGTCGTCGCGCTGGAAGTAGTAAACGCGATCGGAGTTGGCCGACGAGATTTCAATCCGATCGCCGCCGACCTTCGAAACCGTGTAGTAGAACACGTTCACGCCCGCGCCCACGATGCCGGCAGACTCCGTACCGTCGGCCTGGATGATGTGGAGTTTCACGTCCTTCGCCTTGACGAACGCGAATTTGCCGACCCACGGGTTCTTGGCCTGTCCCTTCGGGATCGGGGCGGCTATGCCGACGCCAAGGGTCAGGGCCAGCAGGCCGGCCGCGAGGAAGAAGCGCATAATCGAGACTCCTTCGGCAAACGAGATCAGTTCAGCCGGCCCGGGAGGAACGCCATCACCATGAGCCAGGCCATCGGCAGGCCCACGAGCGTGACCAAACTACCCACGAGGACGTTCACGCGACCTTGTCGAGAGAGTTCCCCCGACCCGAGCGCCGCGTTCAGCATCAGGTAAAAGGCGTAGAAGATCAACGGTGGAAAGAGGAAACCGAGCCACGCCACGAAGAACAGCCGACGGGCACACTCTTCCCGATATCCGCCCACCGGGTCGGGCGGGGCCGAATCTGCCGCCGGTGTCTCGACAGATTCCGGGTGAGGCAGCCCCTCGCTTGGATCTTCGTCTTCCCGCGGCACCGCCAGGGCTTGCTCGGCCAGAGACTGTTCGTCGACCGGGTCGGACGACTCGCCGCCGTTGCCAAACCGTTCATCGAAAACGACCAGTGCCCGTTCGGCGTCTTCCTCGTTGACCTTCAACTTGATGCCGCCGATGGCGTGGGCGGCGTGCCACAACATGCCGACGGTTTCTTCGTCCATCAAAACGGAGCGAATGCCGGCGGTGTCCAGTTCGTTCTTGGCGAGGTGCGCCTGCGGCACGCTGTCGAACGTCGCGATCGTCACAAGGCGGTCGGCCATCGGTTTCTCCCGGTTTGAGGACGATTGTACCTCACCCCCAGCGCGAATCGAAGCGGAACCCGCGGACTGCCCTTTCGAGGAATTGGCGTTCCGGTTTATCATCCGGCCGAACGCGGGGTATAATTCGATATCCCGTCGTCGAATCCTGCCGATGAACTTGCATCGCACGAGGTGCACTATGTCGGAGCCTCTAGACGAATCACACGTTCCGCCGCGGCGGTCGAAAAAGCCCGCCGCGTCCCTGGCCGTTCGGTCGGGCCGGGAAACGATTTCGGTCGAACTCGCCCTGACCCTGTTCCGCCACATGGTCCGCACGCGGGCCCTGGAAGAGCGGTCGATCAAAATGTCGAAGTCTGGCGAGGCGTACTTCTGGATCGGCGGCCCGGGCGAGGAGGCGTTTAACGTCTGCCTGGGGATGCAGGTCCACAAGGGCCGGGGGCCGGCGTTCGACTACCTGCACCTGCACTACCGCAGCCTCGGCGTCATGCTGGCGATGGGGTTGCCGATGGTCGATCACGTCCGGCAACTGGCGATGACGGCCACCGACCCGTTCAGCCGCGGGCGGAATTTCGTCGGGCACTACGCGATCCCGGCGTGGAACGTGGTCCCGGTGAGCAGCGTGATCGAGGTCCAGTTGACGATGGCCCCCGGCACCGCGCTCATGCAAAAACGGCACGGTGGCGACGGGTTGAGCATCGCCGTCAGCGGGGACGCGGGCACCTCCGAGAGCGACTTCGAGAGCTGTCTGGTGTGGGCGAACCGGCCGGGCAACGAACTGCCGGTGCTGGTCGTCGTCACGAACAACAACTACGGCATCAGCACGCCCGCGAAGACGCAGCACGGCGAGCGGCGGATCGCCGATCGCGCCCTGCCCTACGGCATGAGGGCGGAAACGATCGACGGCAACGACCCCGTCGCGAGTTGGCACGCCATCGACCGGGCGATGCGGTACGTCCGCACGGAGCGCAAGCCGTTCCTGTTGGAAGCGATGGTCAGCCGGTTGCACGGGCACTCGTCCAGCAGCGGCGCGCAGCGGAACTGGGGCGAAACCGATTGCGTGGCGATGTTCGAGCAGAAACTCATCGACGCCGACGCGGTGGACGCGGATCAGGTCCGGCAACTGCGGGCCGAGGCGAAGGAGGAGGCCGACACCGCCGTCGTGCAAGCGACGAGCGAGGCGAAGCCGACCCGGGATGACGTGGAGCGATTTACCTATGCGGCGAGTAAGGTAGACGCGGTGTACCCAGAGGATTACACGGGATTGCCCGGAACAATGAAAAATGCAAAATGAAGCACCGAACATCGTGCCACGAACCTTTCAGTTCGCACTTCGCATCGTGCGATTGTGTTCCCAGTTGATCGAATCGACCGGCGTTGCCCGAACCATCGGCTATCAACTCGTGAAGTCGGGCATCGCCATCGGTGCGATCATCGAAGAAGTGCAAGCCTCCCCGGACAAGCCGGACTTTGCCCGCGGTCTGACCCAAGCCCTGAAGGAAGCCCGCCTCACGAATTACTGGCTGCGGCTTCTCGTCGAATCGAGGGTGCTGCCCGATCAATTGCTCGAACCCTTGGTGCAGGAATCGACTGAGATCATGAAGGTTCTCGGGGCCATCACTGCGAACACGTACCGTGGGCTGTCGTAATTTTGCATTTTTCATTGGTCCGATCATGGCAACCTTAGTCCAAGCTGTCCGCCTCGCCCTCCACTACGGCGAAACCCACCTCGGCGTCACCGACGTTTTCGGCGAAGACGTCGGCCCGCCGCTCGGCGGTGTCTTCACCGCCACGCAGGGGCTCAAGACCGCCTGGAATTCGCCGCTCGACGAGCGCGGCATCGTCGGCACTGCGATGGGCATCGCCTACGCCGGCGGCCGGCCGGTGTGCGAGATTCAGTTCTGCGACTACGCCTTCAACACCATCGACCTACTCAAGCTCGCCGGCAATCAGCGGTGGGCGTCGGCCGGCAACTTCGACATGCCGATCGTACTGATGACCCCCTCCGGGTCCGGCATCCGCGGCAGCCTCTACCACTCCCACAGCTTCGAAAGCTGGGCGTCGCGGCTCGCGGGCTGGAAGGTCGTCATGCCGTCGAACGCCCTCGACGCTTACGGCCTCATGCTCTCGGCCATCGCCGACCCGAACCCGGTGCTGGTGCTGCTGCCGAAGGCGCTGTTGCGGATGAAGGGCGACAAGCTCATCCCCGGCGAACCCGCCGACGCCGACGAACTCTCCCGACTGATCGACGCCCCGGTGGGCGATCGTTCCGACTGGGTTCCGCAGTGGCCGACGGTTGAAGAATATTTCGTGCCGATCGGCAGCGGCAGCCGCGTGCGGGAAGGAACGACGGCCACCGTCATCAGCTACGGCCGCACGCTGCCGTTGTGCGTGCAGGCCGCCGACGAACTCCACCGCGACTTCGGGTTCACGTTCGACGTCATCGACCTGCGGAGCATCTTCCCCTATGATTGGCCGATGATCTCGCAGAGCGTCGCCAAGACCGGCCGGGTGCTGATCGTCAACGAGGACACGGAAGTGACGAACTTCGGCGAACACCTCCTCCGGCGGATCGTGGACGAGCACTTCTACGACCTGTTGGCGAAACCACGATTGCTGATGGGCAAGCACGTCCCCGGCATCGGGCTGAACCAGGTGTACGAGCACAACACGGTGCCGCAACTCCCTGGCATCCGCGACACGCTCCGCGAACTCGCGGAGGAACGGGTATGACCGATTTCCCCCTCCCGCCGATGGGCGAAGGCTTGTACGAGGTGGATCTCGTCCGCTGGATGGTCAAACCGGGCGAGGCCGTCCACCGCGGCCAAGGCTTGATGGAGGTTCTCTCCGACAAGGCGACGATGGAAGTGCCGTCGCCGTTCGCCGGGACGATTGCCGAGACGCTGGCGGCCGCCGGGACAAAGATCAAGGTCGGCGAAGTCGTGCTGAAGTACGATTCCGGCGGCGGGCCGAGTTCGCCCGACGTTCCGCCCCCGCCGGCCGAAGTCCGCCTGCAACCGCCGACGCCGGCCGCAAAAACCACCACCCCGGTGGCCGCTCCGTCGGTCCGGCACCTCGCCCGCAAGTTCAACATCGACCTCTCGCGCGTCCGCGGCAGCGGCCCCGGCGGGCGCATCCTGCTCGACGACCTCGCCCCGCTGCTCAAGCCGCCGACGGCCCCCGCGAACGGCGAGCCGAAGACGGCCGAACACTTCCAGTTCGACTTCGGCCGCGCCGGCACGCGGGTGAAGCTCGCCGGGATGCGGAAGAAGATCGCCGAGAAGATGGTCGCATCGAAGCGGTACATCCCGCACTACAGCTACATCGACGAGTGCGACTTCACCGAGGTCGTCCACCTGCGCCAGCAACTCGCCGAACACTTCTACAAGAGCAACCTGAAGCTGACGTACCTGGCGTTCATCGTGAAGGCCGTGACGCGGGCACTGAAGGAAGTGCCGATCGTGAACGCGACCTTCGACGAGGAAGCTGCCGAAGTCACGCTCCACGACCGCTACCACGTCGGCATCGCCGTGGCCGCCCCGCACGGGTTGCTGGTGCCGGTCATCAAGGACGCCGACCGCCGCGACCTGCCCGGCATCGCCCGCGAGATCGAGCGCCTCAGCGACGACGCCCGGGCCGGCCGGCCGAAGATCGACGACCTCCGCGGCGGCACGTTCACGATCACGTCCATCGGCAGCATCGGCGGCCTGATCTCGACGCCGATCATCAACCACCCCGAAGTCGGCATCCTCGGCATCGGCAAGGTCGTGAAGCGGCCCGTCTACGACGACCACGGCACCCTGCACCCGCGGGACATCGGCTACCTGTCGTTCTCGTTCGACCACCGCATCGTGGACGGCGCAATCGGCGCGGTCTTCGGCAACGCCGTGAAGCGGCACCTGGAGAAGCCCGCCGTGCTGCTCGTCGGGGGCTGAATGATGGCAGTCGTAACGTCCCCAAAATGGCGACGGCGTATGCAACTCATTCTGGCCGGGCTTTCGCTGACGTTCGGACTGTACGTCGGAACGTACTACCGCCTCTCTCGACGAGGAATGGCCGAAGCCCGCACCGTCGGTTTCCCGTACTTCTTCTACTGTCCTCTGTCCGACGTGAAGCCGTATCAAGACATTCCTCGGCAACACGTTTTCGCCCTCTTCGCGTTTGTCCCTCTCAACGCTCTCGACCGGATCTACTTCGGCGGCACGGCACCTTGCGGCGGCATCACCTGGGGCTTCACGCGACCAGAAGATAAGGTGGCTACTGAGTAGGGTTCTCTCGACAATCTCACTATGATCCCGCACCCCGAAGACACGATCGTCGCCCTCTCATCGGCCCCCGGTCCCGGCCGGCGGGCCATCGTTCGCCTCAGCGGGCCGAACGCCGTCGCCGTTGTGAACGCACTCTTCACTTCGACCATCGACCGCCAAATCACCGACTCCCCACGGCACCTTACACCCGGCCACCTTCAGCTATCGAACGTCCACTCGCCGCTGCCGGCCGACGCCTACTTCTTCCGCGGCCCGCACTCGTACACCGGCCAAGACTTGATCGAATTGCACACGATCTCGTCGCCGCCGTTGGTCGAACGCCTGATCGCCGACTTGCTCGCGGCCGGGGCACGGTCGGCCCAACCGGGCGAGTTTACGCTGCGGGCCTTCCTTAGCGGCAAGAAAGACCTGACGCGGGCCGAGGCGGTGTTGGACGTGATCGAGGCCGGGTCCGACGCCGAACTGAAGCAAGCCCTCACGCAACTGGCCGGCGGCGTCGCCCGGCCGATGGACGCCCTCCGCGACGACCTGCTGAGTTTGCTCGCGGACGTGGAAGCCGGGCTGGACTTCGTCGAGGAGGACATCGAGTTCGTCGGCAAGCCGGAGCAGTTGAAGCGGATCGCCGCCGGCCTCGCCCAACTGACAGATCTGAAGCGGCAACTCGACGCCCGCACCGTCAGCGGCCGGCCGATTCGCGTGGCCCTCGTCGGCGAGCCGAACGCGGGGAAAAGTAGCCTGTTCAACGCGCTCGTCGGCTCGGCCGGCGTGGCCCTCGTCAGCCCGACCGCCGGCACGACGCGGGACTACCTGACGCAGCGGCTCGACCTCGACGGCGTGCCGGTGGAACTGATCGACACCGCCGGCTGGCAGGACTCGACCGACACGATTGAGGGGCAAGCCCAGCGCCTCGGCCGCGAACAGACGGAACAGGCCGACCTCGTGCTGTGGTGCGTACCGGCCGGGGAGGAAGTTCTGGATTCGCCGCCGAACCTGTCGGGTGCCGAAGTGCTCCGCGTCCACACGAAGGCCGATTTGTTGCCTCCTCCCTTGAGGGGGAGGGTGGGGGGTGAGAACCAACCGGCCGTCGCGGCGTCCGTCGTTTCCCCCGACGGGACACTCGCCCTCCGCGAACGGCTCGCCGACAAGGTGCAGGCTCTCTCCCGCTCTTCGACGGCCCCGAGCCAGAGTCGCTGTCGGCACCACGTCGAAGCCGCCATCGACTCGCTCCAGCGTGCCCACGGCCACGTCTTCCACGACGACCCACAGGAACTCCTCGCCCTAGAACTCCGCAAGGCCCTCGACCAGATCGGCGAGATGGTCGGGGCCGTCTACACCAACGACCTACTCGACCGCATCTTCAGCCGCTTCTGCATCGGCAAGTGAATCGCACATTCCGGGAGTGGCTAACTGCCGGGTGCCGGAAACCGAATCGATGGTGCGAGGCCCCGGAAATCTCTTTCCACGCGGCGGAACTTTTGAGAGAATACCCTTCCCACCCCAGAACCGTGTTTTCGTCTTCCCGCCTGTTTACCTCGGCTCACACATGATCCCACCCGATTGGTTCACCCGTCGTGCCGAAGGCGCGTTCACCCGCCGGGAGTTCGTTCGGCTGGCCTCCACGTCGGTCCTCGGCGTCTCCTTGCCCGTGGCCCTGGCCCGCTCGGCGGAGGTGCGAAACGCGGCCGCGAAGAACGTGCTCGTCATCCTCGAGCAAGGCGGCCTGTCCCACATGGACACCTGGGACCCGAGGCCCGAGGCGGTGGCTGAACACCGAAGCCCGTTCAAGCCGATTCCGACGAAGGTGCCGGGAACCCAGTTCACGGAGCTGCTGCGGCACACGGCGAAGATCGCGGACAAAATCGCGGTCGTCCGGTCCATGCACCACGACCGCGGCGGGGCCGACGCGCACCCCAACGGCACCCAGTACGTGCTCTCCGGGTCGCACCCGGCCGGCGCCCTCACCATGCCGGACATCGGGTCGGTCGTCTCGCAGGTCATGGGCAGTCGGGCGAAGCACCTGCCGCCCTACGTGATGATCCCGGGTAACAACGAGCAAGCCGGCGAGACGCGGACGGGCTTCCTACCCGCGTCCACGCGCGTCTTCAAGACCGGCGGCCGCGACCTGTCGGACCCCGCCTGGAAGCTCGACGGCCTGCGGGTGCGGGCAGAGTTCGAGGGCAGCCGCTTGCAAGGCCGCCACGACCTCCGCGGCGCTCTCGAAAGCACTGCGAGCGACTCGCACGGCATGAACCGGTTCTACGACCAGGCGTTCGACATGCTCACGTCGCCGAAGGTCGCCGGGGCGTTCGACCTGACCCGCGAGCCGGCGGCCGTTCGCGAGAGGTACGGCCTGGGCCACCGCGGCTCGTGCTACCTGCTCGGCCGCAAACTCGTCGAGGCGGGCGTCCGGTTCGTGACGGTCGACGTGCGGTGGCCGTTGACGAAGGACACGCCCGGTGGGACCAACCTGAACTGGGACCACCACGACTTGATTTATACGAGCGGGTCGTGCGGGACGGTCCGCGACAAGGCCGGCGGCGAGGGGCGGTACGGCATCGGCCACTGGGTGATGATGGGCAGCACCGATCAGGCGTTCGCGGCCCTGGTCGAAGACCTCGACCAACGCGGGTTGCTAAAGGAGACGCTCGTCTGTTTCGTCACGGAGTTCGGCCGCACGCCGAAATTGAACAAGTTCCAGGGCCGCGACCACTGGACTAAGGCGTACTCGATCGCCTTCGCCGGGGCGGGCGTTCGCGGCGGGCAGGTCATCGGCAAGAGCGATAAGGACGGCGGCTACGTGCAGGACAACCCGCACACGCCCGAGGACTACGCGGCCACGATTTACGAGAAGCTCGGCATCGACCGCTCGGTGCCGCTCTACACGGCGAGCAACCGCCCCGTGTACTTCGGCCACGCCGGCGAACCGATCCCGGAACTGATGTAACAACGGGTTCCCCATGCTCTCCTTCCGCGACCCCACCGCCCGCCGCGAGTTCCTCCGCGTCGGCGGCCTCGCCCTCGGCGGCCTGTCGCTCGCGTCCACGCTCGCCCCGGCGGGGTCGCCGCTCGCGACGGCCGGCCGCCCGCTCACGGACAAGTCCGTCATCTTCCTGTTCCTGCACGGCGGCCCGTCACAGATCGAAACCTTCGACCCGAAGATGACGGCCCCGGACGGCGTTCGCTCGGCGACCGGAGAAATCAAGACGGCCATCCCCGGCGTCACGTTCGGCGGCACGTTCCCGAAGCTGGCCGCTCTCGCGGATCGCTTTTCGGTCGTCCGCTCGTTTGTCACCGGCGACGGCAACCACGACATCAAGCCCATCGTCGGGAAGGATTCGTTCGGGGCGAACCTCGGGTCGGCGTACGCCTCTGCCGCCGGGTCGAATCACCCCGTGAGCGGGATGCCGCGGAACATCGCCCTCTTCCCCCAGGCCGTGGAAGCGATGAGCCAACCGGCCCAGGCCGGTTTCGGGAACTTCCTCTCGACGGGTCCGTTTGGCCCGGCGAGCGCGCCCTTCGCCGCTGGCGGGGGCGGTCCTTTCCAGAAAGATCTCACGCTGAACGTCTCGCAAGAAAAGCTCGGCGACCGCCGGTCCCTCTTGACCGTCCTCGACCACGCGAAACTCGCCTTCGACGAAAATGCCGTCGGGATGGACGCCACACGCGAGAAGGCGTTCTCGATCCTCCTCGGCGGCGTCGGCGATGCCTTCGACCTGACGAAAGAAGACCCGAAGACGCTCGCGAGGTACGACACCGCGGGACTGCTGGACGTCGAGAAAATCAACAAGAAGTTGAACAACCGCAAGTTCTACACCGACAACGCGCGAACGCTCGGCAAACTGCTCTTGATGGCCCGCCGACTGTGCGAGCGCGGGGCCGGGTTCGTTACGGTAACGACGAACTTCGTCTGGGACATGCACGCCGACGTGAACAACGCCCCGATGACCGAGGGCATGAGCTACACGGCCCCGCCGCTGGACCACGCCGTCTCGGCGTTCCTGGAGGACACCCGGCAACGCGGCTTGAGTGACAAGATTCTGTTAGTGGCCTGCGGCGAGATGGGCCGAACGCCGACGATCAACAAGAATGGCGGGCGCGACCACTGGGGCGGTCTCGCTCCGCTATTGCTCGCCGGCGGCGGGCTGAAGATGGGTCAGGTGGTCGGCCGGAGCGACGCCAAGGCCGGCTCGCCGAACTCCGACCCGGTGCTGAAGCGGAATCTGATCTCGACCGTCATGAACACGCTTTTCGATACCGGGAAACTGCGGGTCACACGCGGCGTCGCGCGCGAGTTGCTCGCGATGATCGACGCCGACCCGATCGCGGGATTCTAGCCGTCTCGGGCGTGGACCAAACCCTACCGCCCGATGTCATCTCCGTTCGGCAGGCCGGAACCGAAGCGGTACGAGTTTCGAGTACGTGAAGACTCAAACGCGGGGCCTGCTGCTCCAAACCGCCGGTGCGATTGGAATCTCCGCCGGGTCCCGCGAGAGTAGCGGTTTGCCTCTTCACCAATGGGTGTCAAATCTCGAACCGGCGGCATCGGCTCGCGGACGATTCCTTGAAACGACGACGTCTTCAAGAATCGCCACTTGTCGACCGGCGATCGGATTCGGCGTGCCTCACGAACCCCCGAACCCCACGCCCCACTCGAAGTCGTCGCGAGCGAGCGGGGCCACCGGAAGCCCGGCGCTCGGGCGGCGCATGTACGCCGGCACTCGCTCCAGCGCGGCCGCCGGGTGCGCGGCAAGGAAGCTGAACCCCTTGAACGCGGCCGGATCGAACCGGACGATAGCAGACGGGTATTGGCCGGTTGCGTACCGCCGCTCGATCTCCCGCACCAGATCGTACCGGCCCAAGTCCCACCCGCTGGCCGGCTCGTTACCGTAGTGGTACACCGGCGAGTTCCGCCAGAATACCAACAGGGCGGTGCCCATGTCGCAGTGCGGGCTGTCAAGCACCCGCCGCCACTCGGCCGGTTCTTGGGCCGGGTGTGACTCCGAGGCAAACAAGAACAGCGACTCGGGTGACGACAGGGCGGCGAACTCCTGCTCCCAGCGGACTTCGAATGTGTCTTCGTCGAAATCGGTGGCGAGGTGTCCGTCGATGAGCCACGCCACACACTTCCGCTGTTCCGGCGATAATGCCACCCGCAAGTCCTCCTTCGCCGAACAGGTGTTTATCCCAATCCCCAGATCACAGAATTCGGGATCGGGTCGGCCCCGCTACTGCGGGAGGCAACGCCACCAGCGTAACGAGCAGGAGAACAGGTGTCAAAAGCGATGGCCAGCCGGCCGTCGGGGCACCACTCACCGGGATCAGACGCCGTCGCTCATGTACATGAGGCCGACAAAGTACCACAGGAACAGGCCGATGCCGCTCAAAACTCCGGTGGCGACATTCGGTTTAATCGGATGAGAAAGGATCAAGGTTAACAGGACAGTCGCCTCAATCCACATCTCGCGTTCGTTGTAGTACGGTGCCTCGGGTGAAATACCGACGAGTATTGCGAACGGCCCGTACATCAAGCCGAACGGGGCCGGGGTGAGGCACATGGTGGACCAACCAAACCCTATGAATAGCCCAGGAAGGAGGACGCGAAGGCGAGGATTCACACCAAAATCTCCCCACCAAAGCACGACTTGGCGAGTCGCCGGGCGTGCGGAATCACCCGGCGGCTGACACCGCTCGACTTGCCGTTAGCCCTTCAGCATCCCGACCGACTTCGCGTAGGCGAAGACGCCACCGGCTTCGATGATCGGAGTGATCTCGCCGAGCGAGTTCAGCCGCCACGAGTCGCCGGTCGTCTTGTTCAGCAGTTCGCCCTTCGCCAAGTCCACCCGCAACTCGTCGCCGGTGCAGATGGTGTCGATCAGCCGCGTCGGACACTCGACCGGCACCAAGTACGCGCCGTTGATGCAGTTGCGGTAAAAGATGCGGGCGTAGAACTCGGCAATCACACACGAGATGCCGGCCGCGGCTAGGGCGATCGGGGCGTGCTCGCGGCTGGACCCGCAGCCGAAGTTCTTGCCGCCGACCACGATCTTGTACGGCGAAACAAATTCCTCGGCCCCCTCGTGGAAGGGAACGTGCCCCTTCGGGAGGCCGGCCGCGTCTTTCGGTACGCCGCAGAGGGCGAACTTGCCGAACATCTTGTACTCGGCCGGGATCGCCGGGTTGTACGTGAGGTACTCGGCCGGGATGATTTGGTCGGTATCGACGTTGTCGCCGAGCACGTAGGCTTTGCCTTCGAGAATCGTTTGCATCGTGTTACTCGTCGGATGGGTAGCGAACGGCCGTGCCGAACAGTCTTCCGGGGGTAGAATTCTAGGCCGGAAGCTGAACCGATTCGGCAAAATCTCTCGGCCGCGCACTCCGTGCTATGCTACAGAAGTTTGAGGACGTGAGTGACGATCTGCCGAGACGAATCTGCGGGTGGTGATTTTCCCGAGGACGACATGCGAGCACGGTTGAAGGTCGAAGCCGGTGAAGGAAGCCCGACGTTGTTCGAGTTGGCCCCCGGCCAGCCGGCGACGCTGGGACGGAGCCGCGACAGTTCAGTCGTTCTGAAAGACGATTTGGCCTCGCGGCTGCACGCCAAGGTCTACTACGAAGACGGCCGGTGGGTCGTTCGCGATTTCGGGCTGAACGGAACGAAGGTAAACGGCACCAAGGTGAGCGGGGCGGCCGAACTCAACGACGGGTCGGTGATTCAGATCGGCGACGCGGTCGTGCGGTTCCATACCGTGGCCGGGCCGGCCATCACGCCGCCCCCGACCGGGCCGCGGACCAACGGCCTGTCGCACCCACTGTCGGGGACGAAAACGGGCACCGACCACCGCACGCCGGCCCCGTCGGAATCGCCGCACGCGACGAAGACCGGGTTCAACGTGGACCGCTTCGCCGGCCGCCTGACCGACACCGAGGTGGCCGCGTCGCAACTGAAGGTGGACGAACTGACAGCCCTGTGCCGGTTCATGACGGCCGCCGTCGAGACGAAAGATGCACACGAACTCATCCGCCTGGCCCTACGGGTCATCGTGAATCAAACGACGGCGAAGGTGGCCGGGTACCTGAACCTCGACCCGAACGACCCGACGCCGCGGTTCATCCTACCCGACACGGCCGCCGTGGACTCGACCCTCAGCCGGCGGCTGACCGAGCGGGTGCGGAACGAGCGAAAGACGATCTGGCTGTTCAACGACCCGACCAAGGGCGACGTTCGCCCGCCGACCGAGAGCCTCTTCGCCTACCACGACGCCCTCTGCCTGCCGCTATCCACAAAGGGCGAACTGTACGCGGCCGTCCACGTCTACCGCACCGGCAGCGCCTTCGCCGACCGCGACGCGCGGTTCATCGAGGCCGTCAGTGGCTACCTCGGCAAGTCGCTCGAACTCCACCGCCACCGGCGCAAGTTGGAAGCCGAGAACAACCGCCTGCGGGCGTCCGTGCCGACGGCCGACGAACTGATCGGCGACAGCAACGCGATGATGGGGTTGCGGCAACAGATCGCGAAGGCGGCTCCGCTACCGTTCACGGTGCTGATCCACGGCGAGAGCGGATCGGGCAAGGAACTCGTCGCGCAGGCCCTCCACCGGCAAAGCGTCCGGACGGCCGGCCCGTTGGTGGTCGTGAACTGTGCCGCCATCGCGCCGACGCTGCTGGAAGCGGAACTCTTCGGCTACCGCAAGGGGGCGTTCAGCGGGGCCGACCGCGACCACCCCGGCCTGTTCGAACAAGCCGACGAAGGTACGCTGTTCCTCGACGAAGTCGGCGAACTGTCACTCGACTGTCAGGCAAAACTCCTGCGAGTCATTGAGGGCAAGCCGTTCCGCCCGGTCGGCGGGACGAAGGACGTGAAAGTGGACGTGCGCGTCGTAGCCGCCACGCACCGCGACCTGGACAAGGAAGTGAAGGCGGCCAAGTTCCGCCAGGACTTGCTGTTCCGGTTGAAGGTGATCCCGCTGAAGGTGCCGCCGCTGCGAGAACACGCGGAAGACATCCCGGAACTGGCGGGCTTCTTCCTGGAACGGCTGAGCGTGCAATGCCGCAAGACCTTCCACCTGAAGCCGGCCGCGATGCGGAAGTTGCAAGCCTACACCTGGCCGGGCAACGTCCGGCAACTGCGGGCGGTGCTGGAGAGCACGGCCGTGATGTGCGAAACGGACACGATCGACGCCGCCGACCTCGCGATTACCGCGATCACGGAAGCCGCCCCAACCAACGGCAGCGAGTTGCCGAACAGCCTGTCGATGGACGAACTCGAAACTTGGGCGATCCGCAAGGCGCTGAAGCAGACGAGCGGCAACGTCAGTCGCGCGTCGCAGATCCTCGGCATGTCCCGCGACACGCTGCACACGAAACTGAAGAAGAAGGGCATTGCGAGAGACGAAGCGACGGCCGACGCCGGCGACGGGGCGTGAGCCCCTGAAGGGGTGAACGGGTGACTTGGTGAAGGGGTGAGAAAGGCATCTGCCTTTCTCACCCCTACCGGTTTTTGCTGTCGATTCCCTCGCTCGCCGTTCGACTACCTCCCGTAAGCCGCCGATTCCCGGAGGCCGCCAGAGGTAATCCCATGACCGTCGAAAGCGCCCTCACCCGCGACGAGGCCCAGATTCACAGGCTTCTCGCGGACCAGATGAGTGCCATCTGCGCGAAAGACCTCGACCGCATCATGAGCTTCTACGCGGCCGACGCCGTCACCTTCGACATCAAGCCGCCGTTCCAACTCAAGGGCAACGCCGCCCTCCGGCAGATGTGGGAACAGTGCCTGCCGTGCTTCCCGGACGGGAGTTTATCGCCGGTGACGCGCGACGTGCGCGTCGTGGCCGGCGGCGACGTGGCGGCGATTCACTGGCTATCACAGTTCGCGGGCTGGCCGCCCGGACACCCGGCGGCGGAGATGTGGATGCGCGGCACGGCCGTCTACCGAAAGACCGGCGGCGAGTGGAAGATCGTTCACGACCACGTGTCCGTGCCGTTCGACCCGCGCACGGGGCAGATCGTCCCTAAGCCCGAAGCGTGACCGCGGCCGATGGCACGGCCCCGACCGCGTGGCGGGGGGCCGTCAGTTCTTTCGCCAGGCCGACCGAGAAGCCGATGTACGCCCCCCAGCAGACGAGCACGACGAGGGCCGACAGCAGAAGTTGCACCTTCAGGGGGAACGGCGTCCGCGTGACGTACAGGCACGCGCTGATGCCGGCCGTGCCGAGAATCCAGGGGATGATCCCCGGTGCCCCGCCCGCCCGCAGTTGCGATGCGTTCACGCCGAAATGCGGCAACACGTGCAGGATGCCGCCGGCGGCCGAGAACACCGGCAGGAACACGCACAGGGCCACGAACACGTACAGCGACCCGTGGGCCTTCGGCGTGCCGCTGTACAGCACGGCCCCGCACATGAAACACTCGGCATCGGAAGCGTTATTCAGGTGGTGGCAGTTCCAGCACTTCATGGCGGGCACGCTCGCGGGGACGGAGTCTCCCCAACCGTAGTGCAGAAATCCGAGGATGCAACACGACGCCCGCCCCGACGGCAATGCCGGCCGCGTCGATGAGCATGTCGCGAACGCAGCCGTGCCTCTGCGTGTCGAAGTGGGCCGCGCCGATCATTTGGGCAATCTCGCTGAGGATGCCGTGCAGCACAAGGCCGCCCCAGACCCAGCGCCGGCCGCGAGCCGAGTCCGGCAACAAGCCCCCGAAGACCGCGAAGAAGGCATAGACCGACAGGTGCAGCGACTTTGCCAGCACGAAGTGCAGCGTCTCACGGTCGAAGCCGAAGCCGTCGCCGAGGAGCGATTCCGGCACCGGCTCCGGCTTCACGAGCAGCCACGACCAGACGAGGAGAAGGGCGACGAAGACCAGAGGGAAGAAGATTCGCAATTCGGTTGCATCCCGGATGGGGCACGAGCGAGTGATTTTCAGAGCCGAATTACGCCACCGGGTCCGGGAGGGTTCCAGATTCAGGGGCCGGCTGCATGGCCGTGGCGGACTGCGGAGCGATGCTTATCATCCGGATCGATTTAGCCCGGACCAAGAACCGCCGCCCCTCGGCATCTTCCAGAATGACCATGCCGCTGAGGTCCATCGGCAGGAGCGTCTTGAAGCTTTCTGTACTCGTGAACCCGACGAACCGGACCCGCTCAAACGTCTCCCCGCCCTGCATGTGGACGGTGGCCCAAGTGTCCTTCTTCAACACGCCGCGGACGGCGATAGTTTCCGGTTTGCCCCCGCGGGTGTTGAGCCAGTTCAGGACAGTAAAGAAGACAGCCAGTGCGATGATGCCGAGAACGGCGCAGAGAATACCAACCCCGAACGTGCTGAACGTCTCGACCGCTTTCGGATCCATACGAACACCTTGACGGCCAGCATTTTCGTCACGGTTCTTCCCTACCGAACTTATCGTTGGCTCGCGCCCAACTCACGGAGTTTGTTGCGGAGGTACTTCGCCCGCGCCGAGTTCCGCTCCTCGCCGTCGAGCGGCGTGCCCATGAGCTTCTGTAAGTGGGCCGCCTGCGTGTGAATGAACAGTTGGTTCACCGTCGTCGCCGGCAGGTCTTCCAACAGGTGAAGCTGAATGCCGAGGCGGACCGTCGAGAGCAGTTCCATCGTCTCTTCGGACGTAATCATCGTCGCGGAACCGAGCGTGCCGATGGCCCGGGCCACGCGGTCTTGTTCCGCCTGTTTGCGTTCCTTCACCAGCAATTGCCGGGCACGGCGTTCGTACTGGAGGATTTGCGAGATCACCTCGCGAATCTCGCGCAACACCAAACTCTCGCTCTTGCCGAGCGTGACCTGGTTCGAAATCTGGTACAGGTCGCCGCTCGCCCGGCTGCCCTCGCCGTACAGGCCGCGGACGACGAGGTTGATCTTCTGAAGCGACCGGAATAGCTTCTCGATTTCCTTCGTCAGCGACAGGGCCGGCAGGTGCAGCATCACGCTCGCCCGCATGCCGGTGCCGACGTTCGTGGGGCACGCCGTGAGGTAGCCGAACTGCTCGTGGAAGGCGTAGGTCAGCTTCGTTTCCAACAAGTCGTCGAGGTGGTCGATCTCGGCCCACGCTTCCTCAAGGGCGACCCCGCTGCGCATCACTTGCAGCCGCAGGTGGTCTTCCTCGTTCACCATGACACTGACCGACTCGCGCTCGTCGAACGCCACCCCCCGCGGCCCCTCCAACACGGAACCGAGTTCGCGACTCATCAGTTGGCGTTCGATGAGGAACTGCCGGTCGATCGGCGTGAGCTTCGACACGTCGACGTAGTCGAGCTTGTGCGGCAGGTCGAGCTTGGCGATGGCGTCGCGGATGCGGGCCTCGGTTTCGGCCTTCTGCGCCGCGGACGCGCGGTTGCTGAACGGCGATCCGGCCAGGTTGCGGGCCAGGCGGATGCGCGTGGAAATGACGATGTCCGACTCCGGGCCGTTGCCGCGGAGCCATTCGCCGAGGTTCGGCAGTAGGCTGTCCAGGTTCATCCCGCGGCTTCCTTTCCCCGAATGCGGTCGCGCAGTCGGGCGGCCTCTTCGTAGTCTTCGATCGCGATCGCGTCGGTCAGTTGGGCCTTCAAGTCGGCGATCTCGTTCTTGGCCATCTGTTCCTGCACCGCTTTCGGCGTCTTCCCCCGGTGTTGCAAGCCGCGGTGGACTCGTTCCAGGATCGGCATGAGCACGGGCAGGAACACGTCGTAATCTTCCGGGCAGCCGAGGCGACCGTCGGCCCGGAACTGAGCATACTTTAGCCCGCAGTCGGGACACGTCAACGACGCCGGGTCGAGGTCGTCGGCGTCCGCCTCGCTGGGCGAGGGGGCGAGTTGGCTCATCAGGAGTTGCAACAGGGCCGGCAGGTTCAACTGCGGCGACGGCGCGTCCGGGATGAGATTCTGCTCGCGGGCGCAAGATTCACACAGGTGCATCTCGCGCTTCTTCTTGTTCACAATGTCCGTCAGGTGAACCGTGGCCGGGGCACCGCAGAACTGGCACGGATTCATTCCGCTTCCTCCGTCGCGGTTTCCAGTTTCAGAGTTTCAAGAACCGATCAACCCTCGAACTTGAAACTCCTGAGACCGGAAACCTGAAACTATTCCGACTCTTCCAGTCGCTTGATCTTGTCCCGCAGTTGGGCGGCCTCCTCGTAGGCTTCCTTCGTCACGGCCACCTGGAGTTGCCGGCGGAGGTTGGCGAGTTCCGTCTGGCTGGCCTTCACCTTCGGCAGTCGCCGCGGCGTCTTGCCGACGTGCTTCGTGTCGCCGTGAATGTTATCGAGCAACGGCAGCAGTTCGTCCTTGAACGAGTCGTAGTCGTGCGGGCAGCCGAGGCGGCCGGTGTTGCGGAACTCGACGAACTTGATGCCGCACGCCTCGCAGTGGCGGTTGCCGAGGTCGGACAAGTCTTCGACCGCCGCGGCGGGCTTGTCGGCCACCTTCTTCACCGACGCTTCCGGGTCCGCGAGGTGTTTTTGCGCGCACTCTTCGCACAGGTGCAGGTCGAAGAACTTTTCCTCGCCCATCACTTCCGTGATGTGAAACGTCGCCTGTTTCGGACATCGCTGGCACTTCATGGCCGGCCTCATGACGATTCGCGGGGTCCATCGAGCAGGTGGTAATCCTGATTCTACCAGGACGCGGCAGTCCCGTAAGGGCCACCTCCGCGGGTGGCACGGATTGCGTTAAAAAGCGGGGCTATGCGTCAGGGTTTTCCCGGGCGCGAATGCGACTTTGTGAAAGCATTCACGAAGTTAAGGAGTTTTCACCCCGATTTCACGCGGCCGGAATGGATTGACACACTAGCGTTGGGTAAATTTGTAGTGCCGGATCCACCAAGGCGGGTTCCCCCGGCAAATGAGGCCTCCCATGTTCAACGTTCGAACAATCCTCTACCCGACGGACTTCTCCAGCTTCTCCACGCAGGCCTATTTCCACGCGGTCGGCCTGGCCGAGAACTACCGCGCGAAGCTCACCGTCATTTACGTCTTCCGGCCGCGGGACCCGAGCCGCTCGGCCATGGAGCGGGCGTACTGGCTGGAGCAACTGGAAACGATCCGGCCGACGAACGCCAAGATTCCGGTAACGCACGTGCTGCTGGAAGGCGACGCGGCCACGGAGATCGTCCGCTTCGCCGCCGACACGAAGACCGACGTCATCGTGATGGGCACGCACGGTCGAACGGGGGCGGAACGGGAACTGATGGGCAGCACGGCCGAACACGTCATGCGCGACGCACCGTGTTCCGTGATGGTGGTGAAGATGCCGAAAGGCACGCCGCCGGCCGCCCGGCCGCACGTCGAATTGATCGCCCAACAAGCATAGTGGTGGCCGCAGGCGTTGGTGCCTGCGGCGACCGACCCAAGTTACTCTCCTGTCGCAGGCACCGGCGGTGGTGGTACCACAAACGCCGGTGCCTCGGCATTTGGTCGCGGCGCTTCGACCGGGGCCGCGATCACGGCCGGCGGTTCCGGCTTCTGATTCTTCTCCACCGCGGCCAATCCCGCCTGGGCCATCTTCAAACTCGAATCGGCCGCCAACGCTTGTCGGTAGTAGTTCGTCGCCCCTTCGCGGTTCCCCTTCGTCGCCAGCACGAACGCCAGGTTCGACTTCGCCTCGGCCGGCGTCACGGCCTTCTCGAAGGCCGCGAGGCTGTCCGCTGGCCGATCGAGTTGCGCGAGCGTCATCCCGAGGTTGACCCAGGCCCGCTTGTGGTGCTTGTCAAGGTCGACGGCCTTCCGCAGGTAGGTCTCGGCGTCGGCGTACTCACCGCGGTTATAGCAACTGTACCCGACGTCGTTGTGCAGATCGGCATCCTTCGGCCGGGCCGCCAACAGTTCGCGGAACTCGTGCATCGCCTTGTTCGAATCGCCGGCGCGATCGTACAGCACGGCGAGGCGGCGCGACGCCTTCAGGGCGTTCGCAGGGTCCGAATCGCGGGCCTTCTCGTAGTAGGTGATCGCGTCGCGTTCCTTGCCTTCTTTTTCGAGTTGCTCGGCCAGCGTTGTCGAGAGGGTGGCCGCCTGTTTGCCGGTGAGATTCCCCTCAGTCGGCGGCGTGATGGTGTTCGCGTTCGAAGAACTGGTCGCGGTGCCGCCCATCGACTTCGGCACCTTGATGTCGCCGAACGGCGTGTGCAGGCAGCCGCTCCCGGCTGAGAGAACCGCGAGCGAACCAACGGCGAGAAGCCGGCGAGAGAGGGTCATGGGAAGTCCTGGGCAAGGAACACGGGTTCGGTGGCGGAACGTCCGCGTCACGGCGCCGGGCAGTAACCGCTCGGCCCGCAGAGCATCGCACGCTCGACCTTCTCGAACTGGCGGATGCGGCCCCAGTCGGTACGGATCACACTGCGGTACGGCCCCACGCGGCCTTCCAGCCGGTTGAGCAGGTAGAACTCGATGTCCGTCGGCTCGACGATGTCGGCACCGGGGATCGGCGGGCACTCGCCCACTTCCAACGGCCGAACCAGTTCCGGCGTGATGAAGATGACCAGTTCCTTTTCGCCGGCCGACTGACGGTTCGAGGTGAACGGCGTGAAGAACGGCACGTCGCCCAACAGCGGCGTGCGGCTCGCGTCGGCCCCCTGGTTCGATTCGATCAGCCCCGCGACGGCGAGCGTTTCGCCCTGCCGCAGTTCGACCACCGTGTTCACGCTCCGCGAGTTCAGGCCGGACACGCTCGACCCGCCGATGCTCGTCCCGACGGACACGTCGCGGGTGCTGACGTTCGCGGACAGTTGCAAGCGGATGCGGTCGCGGTCGGTGATGAACGGCGTGAAGCTGAGTTGCACGCCGAACGGCACGAAGCTGACGCCCTGGAGGCCGTTGTTGTTGCCCAACCCCGTCACGATCGGCACAGGGAACTGGCCGCCGGCCAGGAAGTTCGCCGTCTGGCCGTTAAGCGTGACCAGCGTCGGCTCGGCGAGCGACTTCGCGTAAGACAGGGTCCGCAGGGCGGTGAGGGCGACCGGGATGTTGCCGCCGTCGAAGACGGCCGTGATGTTCGCGGCCGTGCCGCTCAGAGCGCCACCCAGACCGCCACCACCGTTAATGCCGTTCCCTCCCCCGAAGCCGTTGCCGTTGCCGATACCGCCACCGCCGGCACTCGTGCTGCCGTTGTTGTTGCTGAAGACCGTCACGCCCTGCTTGTTGGTCACGCTGAAGTTCAGGCCGATGCTGCGGGCGGCGGCCCGGCTGACTTCCGCCACGATCACGCGGAGGGCGACCTGCTGTTCGCCGGCGACTTCGAGGAGGTTGATGATGTTGTTGTTGCCGGCCGTGGTGATGTAGTTCTCGGCCGTCGGCGACGCGAGGCCGGTGATCGGGTCGATGGCGACCGTCTCCCCGAACGGAATCTGCGTCGCCTGGGCGGCCGTGCTACTCGCGCCGGCGTTCGTCGCGCCGCCGAGTCCGGGTCGGTTGCCACTGCCGCCACCACCCTGGCCGGCGAAGTTCGCGCGGATGATTTGTAGCACCTGCAACCCTTGCTGCGCGTCACGCACTCGGCCGCTGACGACGAGTTTGTCGCCGAGCAACTTCAGCCGCACCGACGTGTCCTTGAAGTGCTTGTTGATGTCGTCTTCCAACTGCTTGTACGACTTCTCCAACCGCTCTTTCGCTTCCGGGTCGGGGTAAATGCGCACGAGGTACGTCAGCGTCTCTTGCTTCGCGGGGTCGTCCTTGTCGCCGAACCAGATGTTCAGGACCGTCGTGCCGACGTCCTTGCCCTGGAGGATCAGTTCCTTCGTGTTGATGACGCTCAGGGTCATGTACCGCTCGTCGCCGGCCTGGACGCGGAACGGTGTGTTCTTCAGCACCATCACCCGCGTCTGGCCGGACACGAGGTCGAGCGTCAGTTCCGGGTCGATGAGCTTGGCGACGTGCTTGCCTTGCTTCTGCTTGCTCTCGGCCGAGATGACCGGCGTGGTGCCGATGGTCTTGGGCGTCGGCGACAAGAGCGGGCTGGAGAGGACAGGATTGATAGAAGGCGCGGGCGCCGGGGTCGTCGGGACCACGGCCGGCGGCATCGGCGCGGCAGGGTTCTGGGCGGGCGACGGGTTCCCGCTCCACGTCACGGCGAACAGGCCCATGACCACGGGTACGGCCAACATCGCCCGGGTGAGCGGCCGCTTGCGTTGGCGGTCGTCCTGCAGTCCATTCGGTTCGGCAGGCCCCATGCCATCCCCCTACCGGCTCCCCTCGCATGACGCGGGTGAACCTTGTTTGTGCCAGAACGCGATCCGTTCCATCATGGTCGTTCGTCGCCGCGGGTCAGGCTCCCCCGAGTCTGCCCGACGGGCGGGCATTTCTACCCACCAATGAACGAATCAGCGTGATGAAGTGGCCGGGTTATAACGCCACCGTACGCGGTGTCAATCTCGCCTGTCCGCCTGTTCGTCAGGAGGTGATGCAATGAGAACCTGCGCAAACTTTGCCGATAATGTGAATAACTCCGATCGTGCGGCCGATAACACCTGAGCCGGTTGCAAGGATCGCACGTCCGGCCGCCGCTTGCCGTGAATGGAATCGCCTCATGCACGGACTTCACTGCCGCCGGGTTCGCCACTTCCTCGCCGCGGGGCTGCTCGTTCTGGCACCTGCACTCGCGCACGCCCAATCGCCGACGACCGTGGCGGACATCGAAATCTATCAGGGCACGCGGAAGGTTGCACCGAAGCCGGTCGATCCGACCACCGTGCCGAAAGTCGCGGCGGTGGTGGCTGCGACCCTTCAAGACGCGACGAGTTCAGCCATTGCCTCGACCGGGACCGTGATCGGCCGCATCCTCGACCGCTCGGTGCCGAAGTGGGAAGCCCCGCGACTGCCCGTGGTGGTGAACATCACCCTCCCGCAGCCGTCGCCTGCGGCTTCGCCCGTGATGACGGCCGGCGGCTTCCAACCCGTCGCCGTCGGCGGCGTCGGAACGCCGGGGTTGCTCCCGTGGGCTTACGCGAATACGGCACGCGATGCCACGCCGGCGACACCACGCGAGGAACCGAAGCCGACCGTCATCATCGTCCGCGAACCTGCTCCGGTCCCCGTCGCCGCGGTCGCGGCACTTCCCGAACCGACGGGCATCCGCATTTCCAACGAAACTCTGCTACTCGCGCTCGGCGGCGTTGTCATCGCGGCGGGGGTCGTCCTCTTGCGGTCCCGCACGCCGGTAGCGGCAACCGCAACCACAGTGGCGAAGCCGGCAGTACCGCACGCGACCATCCGCGGCTTCGACGTTGGTCCGCTGCCGGAGACGATGGAGAAGTTCGATATTGGTCCGAGCTACGCCGAAGAAGTCGCCCAGAACAAAGCCGACGAGAAGGCCGGCGAAGCGGCCGTCCTCCAGCACATCTTGAATCAGAACCTCACGATGCGGGCCGAGATGGGGTCCGACAACTAACCGCTCACCTTCCACACGGAGCCTGGCAATGTCCACGACCACTACGAATCCGGTGTTCATCGGCATGGACCTCGGCACGTTCAAGACCTCGGTCGCGAGTTCGACCGGCTACCGCGACGTGATGCAGACGGCCGTCGGCTGGCCGAAGGACCACCTCGCCCGCACCATGCTCGGCCGCGATCTCGTGTTCGGCAAAGACCTCGTCGACCACCGCCTCGCGCTGGACGTGGTCCGCCCGTTCGAGAAGGGAGCGCTCAAGTACGTCGACGGCAAGAAGGCCGGGATGAGCGACGCGCAAATCAAGAAGCACGCCGACGCCACGCGGCTCGTCGTCGAGTACGCGGTGAAGATGGTCAACCGCGAGGCCGGTCGCCCGTCCTTCGGTGTCATCGGCGTGCCGGCACGGGCCAACATGCTGAACAAGAAGTTCATCCTCGACGCCGTCGATGGCGTGTTCGAATCCGTCGCCATCGTCTCGGAGCCGTTCACCATCGCCTACGGCATGAACCGCCTGACGGACACGCTCGTCATCGACATCGGCGCCGGCACCATCGACATCTGCCCGCTGTACGGCACCTACCCGGACGAGAAGGAACAAGTCACGCTGCCGATGGGCGGCGACCTCGTGGACGAGGAATTCGAGAAGCGGCTGAAGGCGAAGTACCCGAACGTGCAGGTGTCGCGGAACATGATCCGCGAGATCAAGGAGCGGTTCGGCTTCGTCCACGACCTGAACGAATCGGCGACGGTTCAACTACCGGTGGACGGCAAGCCGATGACGTTCGACATCACCGAACCGCTGAAGGGCGCGTGCCAGACGATCGTGCAACCGATCGTGGCCGCCGTCCGCGAGATGATCGGCAAGTTCGACCCGGAGTTCCAGGAGAGCCTCCGGCACAACATCGTCCTCGGTGGCGGCGGCAGTCAGTTGAAGGGCCTCGACCGCGTAATCGAGAACTCGCTGAAGGAGTACGGCGGCGCGAAGGTGACGCGCGTGACCGACGCCTCGTTCGCCGGTGCGGTCGGCGCGCTGAAGTTGGCGATGAACATGCCGAAGGACGGCTGGACTCAGTTGAAGAAGCGGAAGTAGCGAGTGCCGAATCGTGCTCTCTCCCGGAATTGGGGAAAGAGCACGACGGCCCCTGTCGAGCTTCGGCGGACCCACAATTACGGAGTTCCCATGGCCTCCACGATTCGATTCTGGCTGACGGTGGGCGGTGTCTGCGGGTCGGCCGTGGTCGCACTCGCTCAGACGCCGACGGTTCCCGAGCCGACACCATTGCCGCCCGTCGAACGAGTCGAAGGGGCCGACCGTCCCGCGCCGGTCGCCAAGCCCGCGTCGAAGTTGGCCCCGGTGGTTAACGTGCTGAAGGCCGATGCGGAAGTGATCCCCCCGCCGGCCATTCCGAAGATCGAAACGAAAGTCGTGACTTCACCTGTTGTCGCCCCGAAGGTAGAGGCGAAGCCCATCCCCGTCGTCGCGTCGATCGACCCGCCTGCGCCGCCGGTCGCGGTACTGCCGGCCATGATCCCGCCTCCGAATCTCGCTCCGGCACCCGCCACGCTGCAGGCACCCGTGCCCACGACGGCGGCGACCTGCTCGACCAGCAGCACGACCACCGCGGGCCACCGCAGCCTGCACGACAAGTGCACCTACACGCCCGAGGGGAACCTGCGGGCCAAGAAGATCCCACCCACCCTTCCGCCGCCGAACGGGACTGCCACTCGGGCTGCCTTCGCCCGACAGAAAGATCTCGCGCTCGGCGAGTTCTTCGTCGTGTACCTCGAAGACTTCGTGGAGAACACGGCTGAGTTGAACCCGACCGGCCTCCGGCACGTCAACGGCATCTACAAACGGCTCGACATGACGGCCTCCTCGATCAAGGTCGAGCCGACCGGCGTGACCGATTTCGACGAGAAACGCCGCGCCGCCGTGATGGACGCGCTGCTGGCGCTCGGGGCGGATTCCAGCGTCACCAGCCGCATCTACAGCGGAACCACGCGCGCCGAGGGGTTGCGGTTCGAGGACATTCCCGTGGTCGGCCGGCGGAACCCGATTTCCGGGGGCGGCGGCTTCGGCGGCGGCGGTCTGAACGGGTCCGGCGGCTTCGGCGGCGGAGGGGGATTTGGTGGTGGAGGATTCGGCGGCGGCGGATTCGGGGGAGGTGGGTTTGGCGGTGGAGGATTCGGCGGCGGATTCCGCTAGTCCATCAAAAAAGCGACCGGCGTGACTTGCGCCGCGCCGGTCGCCAAGCAATCTTTCCCGGGACGACTACTTCGACTTCGACTCCCCCTTGCTCAGGCTCACCGGCGTCGCCGACACGCCTTGCGGCTTCGGAGCAATCGCGACTTCGGCTTGGCCGATCAGGTCCTTCAGGTTCTTGCGGAAGCTGTCGTACTGGGCGAGCAGTTCCTTGTACTCTTGCCCCTTCTCCTTCAGTTGCACGTTCAAGTTGTCGCGTTCTTTCTGGATCGCCAGACCGCGGGCGGCTTCGGCCCGGAGTTGCTCTTCGGCCTGCGCGAGCTTCTGCCGGAACGTGTCGCGGGCGGCGGACGTGGCCTTCAACTCCTCTTCCAACTTCGCGACCTTGGCGGTGTTCGTCTCCCGCTCCCCTGTCGTCGCGATGCCACTCTTGCCACAACCCCAAACGCCGAAGACCGTCAAACCCACAATGAGCAACACTTTATAGGTACGGATCATATCAATTACTCCGTCAGTATCAGTCGGGCGCGGTGCGGTCGGGCCGTCCCATTTGACCCGGTTCGCGTGAAGCCCGTTCCCGTGAAAGTTTCTCCCCCTTAACTCGGCTTCGCGCTTTACCGACTCCACGCAAAACACCCTCCTTCTCCGACCGGCAGGGGTTCGCGACTTCGCCCTGTTTCGATCTTCCGGCTTGCGTCGGTCGGGGCGATTGATAGCATCTCGGAACCAACCTCCCTCCTCGAAGCTCCTCCCATGCTCTTCGCCGACCTGTACACGCAAAACCTCGACCCCCTCGGCAAACAACTCGCCTCGACGTTCGTGGCGGCCCTGCCGGTGCTGGTACTCTTCTACCTACTCGTGGGCCGCCGGTGGGTCGCGAGTTGGGCCGGGGCCGCCGGATCGCTCGTCGCCATCGCCCTCGCCGTGGCGGTCTTCCACATGCCCGCGGAGAAGGCCGGCATGTCGTTCGTGTACGGGGCGGCGTTCGGGCTGTTGCCGATCGGCTGGACGGTCTTCGGGGCGATGCTCATTTACAACCTCACCGTCGAAACCGGGATGTTCGGCATCATCCGCCGGTCGATCGGCGGCCTCAGCGGCGACGCCCGAGTGCAGGCGGTGCTGATCGGCTTCTGCTTCGGGGCACTCATGGAAGGGGCGGCCGGGTCGGGTTCGCCGGTGGCCATCTGCGGGGCGATGCTCGCCGGCCTCGGGGTGCCGCCGCTGCGGGCGGCCGTCATCTGCCTGATCGCGAACACGTCGCCCGTCTGCTACGGCGGCCTCGGCACGCCGGTGTTCGTCCTCTCCGGCGTCACCGGCATCCCCGGCGACGCCATTAGCACCATGTGCGGCCACCAACTGCCGATCCTCTCGTGTCTGATCCCGTTCTACATGGTGAAAGTGATCTGCACCTGGCGGCAGACGCTCCAGATTTGGCCGGCGCTGCTGGTCGGCGGCGGGTCGTTCGCGATCTTCCAGTACTTCTTCGCCACGATGCAGAACTGGATTCCCGGCATCGCCCTCTGGCCGCTCACCGATGTCGGCGGGTCGATCTTCTCGATGATCTCCCTCGCCCTGTTCCTCCGCTTCGTGTGGAAGCCGAAGTCGGAGTGGAAGTTCCCGACCGACGCCACCACGCCGCCCAGCCCGGAGACAAAGGCGGAAGTACTCGCCCACGACCCGCACGCGGCGGAAGCCCTCAAGCAAGTGCAACAGGTATTGGGCCGCCCGTCGGGGTTCATCCACGCGGCCGATGAGGAAATGCCACTCACGGCCGGGATGGTGGCGAAGGCGTGGTCGCCGTTCGTCGTCATGGCGATTTGCCTCGGCGTCATCGGCATCGTGCGGCAGATGGAAAAGAACGGGCCGATCGACATGGGCGTGGTGCGCTCGTACTACGAGATCGAGATTCCGACCGTTCACCTGGAAGTCGAGCGGGCTGGCCGCCTCGTGAAGCCGGGGGCCGTGGGCAAGGAGCGGCTGGAAAAGGCGATCTTCGAGTTCAAGTGGCTGACGGCCGCCGGCACCCCGTGCGTGGTCGCGGTACTAATCTCTGCCCTGATCCTCCGCACACCGCCGCGAGTGCTGAGGCGGGTGTTCGTGAAGACGTTCATCCAGATGAAGATCCCGATCCCGACGATCGCGTGCATGTTGGGCCTGAGCTACGTGACGAAGTACGCCGGCATGGACGCGACACTCGGCGTGGCGTTCGCCGAGACGGGCGTGTTCTACCCGTTCTTCGCCCCGCTGCTCGGTTGGCTCGGCGTCTTCCTCACCGGCACCGACGCTGGCAGCAACGCCCTCTTCGGCAGCCTGCAAAAGATCACGGCCACGGAGGTGTGGAACGGCCACGGTCCGAACGGAACGGGGTCGATGCCACTGGAACTGGATCAGGCCCAGGTGCTACTCTGCACCGCGAACAGCACCGGCGGCGTGATGGGCAAGATGATCGACGCCCAGAGCATCTGCGTGGCAACGGCCGGTACGAACCAGATCGGCAAGGAGGCGGACATCTTCAAGGCCGTCATCTGGCACAGCATCTTCCTGGCGTGCATCGTCGGCGCGATGACCGCCGTGCAGGCGTTCGTCCCGCCGTTCACGCAAATGGTGCCGAAGCCATAACGCGGGGCCGCGTTTTTAGCCGCGGAGCGGCGGCAGTCGTTAGCCAGGGGTGCAAACCCCTGGTACGCCCCACCATCACTCAGCCCCGGAGGGGCGGCAGAGAAGAGTCCCGCCATGCCCCAGACCTTCACGTCGCTGCACTACCACATCGTCTTCAGCACCAAACACCGCGAGCCCATCATCACGCCGGACTTTCAACCACGGCTCTACGAATACCTCGGCGGCATCGTCCGATCTCAGGGCGGCGAACTCGTCGCGGCCGGCGGAATGCCCGACCACATCCATATCTTGGTGCGATTGAATCAACAACACGCGGTGGCCGACGTGATGCGAGTCTTGAAGGCGAACTCCTCGGGTTGGGTTCACGAGACGTTCGCGGCCCGGAATTCCTTCGCGTGGCAGACAGGTTACGGTGCATTCACGGCCGGCTTATCGACGATGAGTCGGGTGAAGGCGTACATTGCGAACCAGGCCGAACATCACAAGCGGGTCACATTTCAGGACGAGTTGCGCTCGTTTCTGAAGAAACACGAAATCGAGTACGACGAACGCTATCTCTGGGATTAAGGCGCATTCTGACGCCCCTCCGGGGCTTGTTCTTCTTCCTGTGTACCAGGGGCTTACGCCCCTGGCTAACGACTGCCGCCGCTCCGCGGCTAATGACCTCTACGCCGCCCCCAATCCCACGCTCGCCGCGGGCGACTCCTGCAACTGCACCTCGCGCGTCCGTTGGCCGAGCGAGTTGTAGAACACCACCCGCTCGTCGTTCGACGCCCAGACTGCGCTCGTCTTCAACAGCCGCGGCCCCTCGACGTGGAAGACCACGCCCCACGGTCGGCCGCGGCGGAAGATCGGCGTTTGAAAGAAGGGAGTCTGTTCGTAGTCGAGGGCGTCTTGCTCACAGAGAGTGCGACGGATGTACCGACAAAGGTCCTCGTAAGTCGGCAAGGCGACGACCGGCTCCGACATGCTCCCCCCGTGGCAGAATGGCTGCGTGTGCCGAACCCGAAGGCGTGTGCGACGGTTGCGTCGCGGGTGGGCCGGCGGCAGTAACAAGTGTGTGCTTAACTTGCCACAAATGGGGGGACGGGAGAAGGTGCCGAAGCGGCGAAAAGTAATCCTGTCAGGAAATCGAGACGGCGTATACGGGTTCTACCAACGGGTCCGCCTGAGCCTGCTCGGAGGCGAACGGGACGGGCGTTCAACTGCACCCGCCGCAGCCGCCACCACCGCAGCCGCCGCCACACCCACCGCCCCCGCCGCAGCCAGCCCCACAGCCGCCGCTCCCACTCGTCGGTGAGGCGGGATACCACTGCTTCAACGTCTCGTACTGCGTTCCCGCCAGGGCGATCGTACCGAAGAGGGCGACCGCGAGTGCCGCATCGTCGGCCGTCGTCGGCGTGAAGTTCTTCCGGAGCCGGCCGTTCGCCCGCGTCGCGTCGGCCAGCACCTCGTCGGCCTTCCGCGTTCGCCGCGGGGAGGTAGCCGCCAGAAGGATCAGAACGATGACCGAACCGATCAGAGTAGCGACCAGGAATCCGCTCGGTTTGTCGTTCATCAAGCCCATCGCCAACCGCGTGACCCCGAACGCGGCGACCACGAACAAGTAGGGGAGCGTGTACACCAGGGCGTTGCCGAAGCGGGCGGACGGGGAGAACGACAGCCCGGCCTCCTCAAAGGCGTCCTTCTCCGACTGCCACGCGAGTTGGACCGCTTCGGCCAGCCGCTTCAGGCTCGGCGGGTCGTCGTTCTTCAACGGCAGCACGTCGTAAACCGCACGTTCGATGTCCGTGGCGTTCT
The DNA here is from genome assembly GCF_008254045.1 of Limnoglobus roseus. Lineage (GTDB taxonomy): Bacteria > Planctomycetota > Planctomycetia > Gemmatales > Gemmataceae > Limnoglobus > Limnoglobus roseus. The sequence goes on from NZ_CP042425.1 coordinate 1,531,966, forward strand.
CGGGCAACCGGCCGACCACCGCGACGGTCTTGCCGTCCGCGGAAACGGCCGCGGCGTTCGCCTGCACGAGCTTCGCGATGGTCGCACTCGCCAGACCGCGGTGGTTGGCCCGCAGGTACGCGGCGTGCTGCCAGGTCAGGCTCGGCTTCTCCTCGCCAGCGTCGAACCCCGGCCCTCGAAGGCGGTTGCGAATGACCAAACTGACGATCAACCCGGCGACGAGCAGCGGGACGAAGAACGCCAGGTATTCCGTGCCCTTCAGGTCGAACGGGTTCAGCCCGCCGACGCAGCCGGTGGCGAACACGAACGCGAACGTCACCACCGCGAGAACGCCGACGGCCCGCCGGACCACGGCCTTCGGCACGACCCAATTGCGAGCCGTGTTGACCGTGACGTGGCGGAGGTCTTCGCCGAACCGCACGTCGGCGGGCGGCCAAATATCACCGGGCGGGTCTTCGCCGAGGGTGTCGCGATAGGTCTGAAGGGTTCGCTCGTACAAGTTGCGGTACTTCGCCCCCTCGTCGTGCCCGCCGCGGGTCGGCTCGTGGTGGAGCGGCCGGCCGAGCGTCTCCTGGCAGAGCCGTTGCCAGTACGAGCGAGTGTACGTGAGGTGCAGGTGCCACGCCGCATCGACCGCTTCGGACGGGGACGCTGCGTGCGGGGCCGTCACCGCGAGGTACAGGAACCGCTTGTACTCGCGCACGACCCGCGCCGTGTACGCCCGCGTCCAGCCGTTTTCGCGGGCGAGGCGGACGGCGTAAGGCAGTGCGGGCGTGTCGGGTCCGTCGATGTTGAAGGCTTCGATCTTCTGGCGTAACTCGATAGACATGGGGCGGCCTCTGGTTCAAAGGCGGTCGGAACGAGCCTCTCCAGTCTAATTCGCCGCCGACGAGCGTGCATCTATGAAGTCGGGATGAAGTTCGGCCTCACCAGCCGTGGACCTGCCGCAGGGCTTCGTACACGGCGATGCCGACGGCGGTGGACAGGTTCAGGCTGCGGACGTGCGGCGAGAACATCGGGATGCTAACGATCCGCTCCGCGAACCGCTCCCGCAACTCCGGCGGCAGCCCCGTCGATTCTTTTCCGAAGAGGAGGCAGTCGCCGTCTCGATAACTGACGCTCGTGTAGTTGCACGGCGCGGGGTTGTCGACCACCCACAGCCGCGTGTACCCGGCCGCCCGCTCGAACTCCGCGAACGTCGCGTGCCGGTGCAAGTCCACGTGCGGCCAGTAGTCGAGGCCCGCGCGCTTCAGTTGCTTGTCGTCGATGGAGAACCCGAGCTTGCCGATGAGGTGCAGTCGGCTGCCGGTGGCGGCGCACAGCCGCGACACATTGCCGGTGTTCGGCGGGATTTCCGGCTCCCAGAGCGCGACGTGCAGCATGTGAACCCCGCGGGACAATCCCGATTCTGCGGCCGAAGCCGATTCTACGCGGCGGACGCGCGGACAAACACACTTCTTCACCCACCCGTTGCTCTTCCCCTCAAGTGACAGGTGGGACAATGACGGTATGACCGAAGCTGCCACTCCCTCCCGGTTCCGCCTCGACGCCGTCGCGTGGGTCGTGCTCGCGTTCGGCGGCCTGCTCGCCGCCGCCGTCGGCACGCACCCGCCACTGACCGGGCTGCCGCCGATCCTCGGGCCCGATTCCACGCCCGCGGTGACGCCGTTCGTGAACGCCCTCGGCTTCGCGTCATTCGCATTCCTCGCCGGGTGGTTCCTGCTTACACTGCTGTACGTGCTGCGGCGCAGTCGAACCCGATTGGCCGTGCGGGCACTCGGCTGGGTCGTGTTGACTGCGACGGCGGCCACCATCTGCGACTACCAAGCCGAGCGACTGCCGCACCCGGCGTCGGTCTACGGGACCGGTGGGTCGATCGGCGCATACCTGCGGTTCAAGCTCGACGACCACGTTCCGCCGACGCTCGTCAACGCGGTCCTCGCGGTGGCCCTCGCCGTCGGCATTCTGCTCGTCGCCGATCACCTCGTGCGGGCCGCCCTGCGGTGGGCGTGGCTGACGCTCCGCGGGCTGTTCGCCGGGCTGAAGTTCGGCAACCGCCTCGTCGAGGCCGGCAGCAACAAGGTCGTCGGCGTCGTGGCGACCGGAGCGGGCGCGGTCGCGACCGGTGCCCGCAAGGCCTTCGAGCCGAAACCGCGGGCGGCCGAACTTCCCAAACTACCCCCCGAAGTGCCGAGCACGCCGTCGCCGGAATCACTCGCCCTCCTCGGTGTCAGCGTCGAGGACATCCCGATCATCAGTCACGCGGCCCCGGAACCCGTCATCACCACGCAGGCGAACATCACTACGCAGGCGAACCCCGAGGAAATCGTCGACCTGTCGCCGCCGCCGACCGCGGCCGATCAAGAGACGAAAACCGAGTTCGAGTTGCCGCCCTTGTCGTTGCTCAACGACCCCGACCCGTTCCCGGTGGAAGACCACGAGTCGTTCCTCCGCGAGCGGGCGACGCTGCTGGAGAAGACGTTCGCCGACTTCGCCATCAACATCAAGGTCGTCGGCATCCACACCGGCCCGGTCATCACGCAGTACGAACTCGCCCTCGAAACCGGCCTCCGGCTGAACAAGGTGACGACCCTCGCCGACGACGTGGCCCTGAAGTTGAAGGTGCCGAGCGTCCGCATCGTGGCCCCGCTGCCGGGCCGTGATACCGTCGGCATCGAAGTCCCGAACGAACACCGGCAGACCGTCCGCCTGAAGGAACTCATCCTCGCGACACAGGCGAAAGCCGCGAAGATGAAGCTGCCGACGTTCCTCGGCAAAGACGTGGAGGGCCGGCCGCTGTGCTACGACCTGGCCGACATGCCGCACCTACTCATCGCCGGCCGCACCGGGACCGGAAAGTCGGTCTGCCTCAACACCGTCCTCCAGAGCTTCCTGTTCACCCGCACGCCGGACGAGTGCCGGCTCATCCTCATCGACCCGAAGCAGGTCGAGTTCAGCGGCTATGCGAACATCCCGCATCTGATGCACCCGGTCGTGACCAAGAACGAGAAGGCCGAGGCGATTCTGGCGTGGGCCGTGGACAAGATGGAGGAACGCTACGAACTTCTCCGGCGAGCCCGCGTGCGGAACATCGCGAGTTACAACGACCTCGGTTGGGAAGAAGTCCTCCGCCGCGTCGACCCGCAGGACGAGAACGAACGCCAGAAGCTGCCGGCCCGGATGCCCTACGTCGTCATCGTCATTGACGAAGTCGGTGACTTACTGATGGCGATGAAGAAGGAAGTCGAGAGCCACATCATCCGCCTCGCGCAAAAGTCGCGGGCGGCCGGCATCCACCTGATTCTCGCGACGCAACGGCCGACGGTGGACGTAGTGACGGGTCTGATCAAGTCGAACCTGCCGGCGCGCATCTGTTTCCAGGTAGCGAGCCGGTCCGACAGCGCCGTGGTCCTCGACGAGAAGGGGGCTGAAAAGCTTCTCGGCCGCGGCGACATGCTCTTCCTCCAACCCGGCACCAGCACGCTCATCCGCGGGCAGGGGGCTTACGTGGACGACCAGGAGATCGAGCGGGTGACGGCCGCGATCGAACTCGACGCCCCGAACTACGACACGGAACTGCTGAACGTGAAGGCCAAGACCGGCGACGGCTCGTCGGCCGGCGGCGAATTCGCGGAGCAACTCCGGGCCCGCGACGAGATGTACGAGCAGGCCATCGAGATCGTCATCCGCGAGCAGCGCGGCAGCACGTCGCTCTTGCAGCGCGCCCTCGGCATCGGCTACGGCCGGGCGAGCCGGCTCATCGACTTCATGGCCGAGGATGCGATCGTGGGGAGTTTCAACGGCAGCAGCGCGAGAGACGTACTCGTGACGCCGGAAGAGTGGGAGCAGCGAAAGGCGGGCGTGGGGTAACGATTGGGTCGTAAACAGAACCGCCTCGGGTGAAATTGAGTTTCACCCGAGGCGGTTCGCTGGCAAACGTGCCTTTGCAGTTACTTCTTCGCGACGGCTTCGCGAGCCGACAATTCAACGCGGGCCGCCTTCGGTTGCGACAGGCTCCGGCGGGCCACCGACGGGCCGCCGAGATGCTTGTCGAAGAACGCGACCAAATTCGCGTGGTACGACTCGCCGGCGACGTGCAGAGCCATGTTGTGCTTCGCGCCGTCCACCATCCACAGTTCCTTCGCGGTGACTCGCTTCGCCTGGCCCAACAGCGTCTCGGCCATCTCGGGCTTGATGTACGTGTCGGCCGCCCCGTGGATGACCAGCCACGGCTGCCGCATCCGTCGCACGGCTTTCTCAACGCTGACGAATTCGAGGTGACGCAATTTCTGCACGTCACTGAGGGCGGCGTTGGCGAGCGCCCCGTAGAACCAGTCGGGAATGCGGGTCCGCAGCCACTCGCGGCGCTTGATGTAGATGCCCACCCACTTGCGGATGAACGGCACCATCGTCGTGTACGTGCCGAACGCCCCGTCGGTGACGACGCACCGCACGAGGCGGTCTTCCGCCGCAAGCAGCAAACCGAGGCTTCCGCCCTTGCTCACGCCGAAGATGCCAACCCCGTGCGGGTCGGCGTCCGGCCGGTAGTGCAGGTACTTGAGGGCCGCACGGGCGTCCGCGAGGTCGCGGTCGGTCACCCACTGGAGCGGTTCGTAGTTCGCGTCCTTGTCGCTGTCGCCCTGGTTTCGTGGTTCGTAGGCGAACACGTCGTAGCCTTCGGCCACCAACTTCTCGCAGTACGACTGACACGACCAGCGGTCGGAACCGAATTCCAGGCCGAACAGGATCACGCCCTTGCGGTCGGCCGCGGGGGTCTTCAGATAGCACCCGCGGAGCAGGCGGCCGTCGGCGGTTGTGATGCGAACGTCTTCCGCGGCGGCATTCACTTCCCCCCGGGGGATGATGAACAGCGGCCGTTCCTGGAAGATCCGCGTGATGACGTGAATGTAATTCCAGCGGTAGTACAGGTAGCAAGACAGAATGAAGACCGCCGTGATCGGAACGGGGCCGAACACGAAAATCAGGACCAAAATCATCCAGTCGGGCACCGGATCAGACTCCAGGAGGAAAACCGTCGGGTCCAACGAAACGCCGAACGTCGGGCAGAGTTGCGCCCGATTTACAGTTTGCTGGCGATCAGGGTTATGTTCTGACCGCCGAAGCCGAAGCTATTCGAGAGTACATTTCGGATGCCGCTCTTCTCGCGGGCGGCGTTCGGAACGTAGTCGAGATCGCACTTCGGGTCCGGCGTTTCGTAATTAATCGTCGGGGGGAGGGTATTCCGCAGCATCGCCTGAATGCTGATAATCAACTCAACCGCACCACCGGCGGCGATCAAGTGACCCAGCATACTCTTGCTTGAGCTTACGGGTATCTTATAGGCGAACGCCCCGAGGGCACCCTTAATTCCCGCCGTCTCGCACTCGTCGTTGGCGGCCGTGCTCGTGCCGTGGGCGTTGATGTACCCAATATCTTCGGGCGTCAGTCGGGCGTCCTTGAGGGCGTCCTGCATCGCTTTGACCGCGCCGCGGCCTTCCGGGTGCGGGTCAGTCATGCGGTAAGCATCGCCCGTCGTGCCGTAGCCTGTCAACTCCGCGTAGATTCGCGCGCCGCGTTTCTTCGCGTGCTCCAACTCTTCCAGAATCACCATCCCCGCCCCTTCGCCCAGAACGAAGCCGTCGCGGTCCAGGTCGAACGGCCGGCTGGCCTTCTTCGGGGCGTTGTTGCGGGTGGACAGGGCGGTCAGGCGGTTGAAGCCGGTCACGCCGAGGGGGTGGATCATGCTGTGGGCACCGCCGGCGAGCATGACTTCCGCGTCGCCGTGGCGGATGAACGCGGTCGCCTCGCCGATCGCCTGCGCACTGGCGGCACAGGCGGTCAAACAGGTAAAGTTCGGCCCGCACAGGTCGAATTCTTCCGCGAGGTGGCCCGCGGTGGTGTGCATTTCGAACTCGGCCTCCCGCTTCGCGTCGAACAGGCTGTTGCCGGTGGAACCGAACTTCGCACTGTTGACACGGTAGCCGCTCTCGTCGGCCGCCCGGCCGATGCTGTCGATCAGGCTGTAGAAGTCTTCCGCCCCCTCGCCGGACCCGAGGTACACGCCGAACCGCGTGCGGTCGTGGCCCGTCGAGTCGAGTAGGCCGGCGTCGTGCAGGGCTTCCTGGGCGGCGGCGAGGCCGTACCGGGTGTTCTCGCCGGACTTCGCGTACCGCTCGTGGGTGTACGGCAGCCAGTTCTTGAGGGCGAAGTCCTTCACCTCGGCCGCAAACGTCGTCTGAAAGGTCTTGGCGTCGAACCGCGAGATGTAGTCGATGCCGCACTGCCCCTCAATCGCGGCGGCGAAGGTTTTCTCGGCCGAGTGCCCGAGCGGCGTAACGGACCCGATCCCGGTGATGACGACTCGTCTTCGCATGATGGAACCTCTTCCGACGATTCAACGGCGAGCCGAGCGGCGTAAGCCGCCGGGTGTCTGGCGTTGCGATTCATCCGGCGGCTTACGCCGCTCGGCTCGCCCAGACGCGCCCGCCCTATTCGAACTTCTTCACCACCGCGACGGCACACTGGCCGAGGTCGGTGTAGTTGATCTTCACCGCATACGGCTTCGTCACCGGCCGCGGCTCGCCGACGTGGACCGTCACCGGGCAGTCGGCGGATGTCGCGGCGTGGTTCACGGTCCCCGGCAGTTGGCCGTGCTTCAGGGCCAGAATGCTCGCGGCCAGTTCGATCGCCCCGGAGGCGGCCCCGGTGTTGCCGATCTGTCCTTTTAAAGCGTAGACGGGGGTCACCGTTCCGAAAACTTCGTGGATCGCACGGGCCTCGAAGGCGTCGAGTTCCGGCAGACCGCCGGCGCTCGTGTTGACGTGGTCCACGTCGGCCGGGGTGATGCCGGCTTCCTTCAGGGCGTTGCGGATGACACCCGCGAGAATCGGCCCCTTGCGGCCGCGGTCGAAGCCGGAGGCGAACCCCGCGAGTTCCGCGTAGACCTTCGCCCCCCGCTTCTTCGCGTGTTCCAGGTCTTCCAGGCCGAATAGGGCCGCCGCTTCACCGAGGGCGGTACCGTCGCGGTCCTTGTCGAACGGGCGGACGGCCGTCGCCGGGTGGTCGTTGTTCCGCGTGAACGGCACGAACAGGTTGTTCCGCGTGAAGCTCAGCGGGTTGATCTTCGAGTCGCACCCGCCGACGAGGAAGTAGTCGGCCGCGTCGCGCTGGAGCAACCGGAATGCTTCGCCGAGGGCGAGCGTGCTGGCCACGTCGCCGGCGGTGATGGTGTTGTTCGGCCCCTGCGAGTCGAAGAAGATCGACGTGTGGCAGGCCGGCATGTTCGGCAGGTACTTCAGCATCCACAGCGGCGTAATCTTCTCGACGCCCTCGTGGCCCCACTTCGCCATGTCGATCTTGCGAGAGTCGGCGGTGATCGTGTGCTTCGCCGCCGCCGACAGGTCTTCGAGTTCGCTCGCGACCATGACGCAGCCGAACTCGATGCCGAAGCGGAACGGGTCGATCGTGCCCTTCGCCGGGCCGCCGTCGTCCATCGCGAGCTGCGCCCCGCACAGCCCCAGCTGGACCGTCTTCGCCATGTTCTTGAGCGACTTGCGACCGTCCTTGTTGCTCGACGGGATGTACTTCTTCGCGTCGAACGGCTCCAGCGTCTCCCCGGCGATGCGGCACGGCAGCGCGGAGGGGTCGAACGCGCGAACGGCCCGAACGCCCGGCGTGCCCGCGAGGAGGTTGGCCCAGAACGTGGGGGTGTCGCCGACCGGGGAGATTACGCCGAGACTGGTGAAGACGGCTCGGCGGGGGGAAGCAGGCATATCAGGTTGCAGGCTCATCGAGGCTCGGGGAGTAACGACTCCCGCACGCTCCGCGGGCGGGGTTAGGCCTTCTGCCCGTCGCCGAGGGCCGCCCGCTGGGCGAGGCCGAGGAGGTACTTCAACTCGCCGCTGAAGACGAAGTTGTGGTCGCCGAACAGCTGGGCCGACCGGCTCTGGTCGAGGTACGCGAAGAAAATCTCCGCCTCCGCGATCAGGTCGTCGCCGCTGGTCACCCGACCCTTTACGACCGACCCTTCCGGGCGGAGGTCGATCACGTCGGTGGTGTAGGTCAACTGTTCGCCGGGCATCGCCTCGCGGTAGAACTTCGCGTTCGGGACCTTCGCGAGAACGACCTTCTCCTGGAAGTTACTCGACTCGCCGACGAGGATGCCGCCGGTCTGCGCAAGCCCTTCGAGGATCAGGGCGGCGGGCATCACCGGGAAGCCGGGGAAGTGCTCGCCGAAGTGGTCCTCGGCGTGGCTGAGGCTCTTCACCGCCGTCGCGGTCTTCTTCGACTCGAAGTTCGTGAAGCGGTCGATCCAGATCCAACGCATGGTGATCTCGCGAAGCCCGCCCACGGCCGTGGGCGGGCTTTCGTGGGTGTTAGACGCCCAGTTTGCTCTTCAAATACCGGACGATCAAGTTCACGGTGAACAGGTCGCCCATGTTGTCGAGCTTCGGGTCGGCGGCGAACTTGTCCATCTCGGCCGGGTCCGCGAACGGCATCTTGTCCCGCAGTTCGGCGAGGCCCTTGTCGGTGATCTTGCCGCCGGCGACCAGCGACGGGTCGCCCTGGAAGATCGACTCAGGGAAGAGTTCGCCGCGAGGAATCTTGATGCCGAACTCGCGCTCGAGGCGGAACACGATGTCCAGGAAGTCGATCGACTCCGCGCCGAGGTCGGCCTGGAGGCGGCTGGACGGCGTCACCTCGTCGTCGTCGCGGTTCAGCGCGTCGACGAGGGTGGCCTTCACCTTTTGGTAAATGTCGTCCTGGGTCATCGGTAGCTCCCTCAACCTGTCACCGCGCCGAGGCTCAGGCCGCCGTCGACGGTGATGACTTGTCCGGTGATGTACGCGGCCCCTGGCCCGGCCAGGAACGCCACCACGTTCGCGATATCGTCCGGCTGGCCGAGCCGCCGCAGCGGAACCAGCTTCTTCTCAATGAAGTCGCCCGCCTTCGAGCGGACCGCCTCGCTCATGTCGGTCGAAATAAAGCCGGGGGCCACGGCGTTCACCGTCACGCTCCGACTGCCTAACTCGACCGCCAACGCCCGGGTGAACGAGTTCACCGCCCCCTTACTGGCGGCGTAGTTCGTCTGCCCCTGGTTCACGTGTTCGGCGGCAACGCTCGACACGTTGATAATCCGCCCGGACCGCTGCTTCAGGGCCATCTGGCTGGCCACGGCCTTACAGAACGAGAACGTGCCGTTCAGGTTCGTGTTGAGGACCGTGTTCCAGGCGTCGGCCTCCATGCGAATGAAGAGACCGTCGCGGATCACCCCGGCGTTATTCACCAGAATATCGATTCGGCCCCACTGTGCTAGCACATCGGCGACCACCTTGTCAGCGGCAGTTGCGTCGGCCACGTCGGCCTGAATCGCGGTGGCCGCCCCGCCGGCGTCGGTGATTTCCTTCGCCAGCGCGTCAGCCGCGTCTTTCGCCCCGCGGTAGACAAAGGCGACCTTCGCGCCTTCGCGGGCGAGTTTCTGCACGATCGCCTTGCCGATGCCCCGGCTGCCGCCGGTGACGAGGGCCACTTGGTCCTTCAACTGCATGATCTCTCCGTCAGGTCGTCGCAATCACTTTGGGCCGGGACAACTCGCCCGTCAGTAAAGCCCACCGCTCACGCCAGTGTTTCTGGAGCTTCTCGTCGGCGGCCACCCCGGCCGGACCGCGGTCGCTCAGACTGTACCCGAACAGCGTGAACTGGGCCGACACCGTCTGGTCGCCGGCATCGTTGATTCCCTTGCCGCGGAAGACGGCCGTTACGCCATCGGTCTTCACCAACTCCACCGCCACCGTCATCCAGTGGCCGGGCTGCATGAAGTTGCCGTACTTCACGTTCCGGGCTTCCCGCAGCACGATGACCGGGTGCCGGTAGTCGGTACTCGCCCGCCACAGCCACGCCGCGCCCTCAACGAGGGCTTCCAGCATGAGCACGCCGGGCATCACCGGGAACTTGGGGAAGTGGTCCGCGAGGTACTCTTCCCCTAACGCCAGGAACTTCGCCGCGAGCAGGGACTTGCCGGCTTCCCAGTGGTCAATTCGGTCAATCAACTGGAACCGCATCGGTACAAGCCTTACGTTCGATCCCGGCCTGAAGTTTTCGCCTTCATAAAGCTGAAAGTCTATCCCGCCGGCCTAGTTTGACAACCCCGACCGCCCCTCGCGAGGGGTACCCACTTCCACTATCCTGCTGAACGACCCGAAACGATGCAACCGCTAAAGCCGGCGAAATCCCCGGTCTGCGGCCATCGCCGGAGGTCTTAATCGGATTGAAACGACTGTGATTTTTACACCGACTTAAAGATGGTGAGCTAGAAATCGGCCCGATCGGTTGCCGTTTCAAGAGGGGACACCTATCATGCCCCTCTATCGTTATTTTCAGAGTCAGGGAACGGGAGACGCGACATGGCGGCGCGACGACGGGGAAGCGGTCGGCGGAAGGTGGGTCGGAAGAAGCGGCGGATGCGTGCGAAGATTCGTCACCGCAAGTAAACCCTCGTACCGTTTCGTGTTGCGAAAAGGGGTTGGGAGTCGCGTCAGTTTGACGCGACTCCCAACCCCTTTTACTCGTCTCCAGTCACATCGTCCGGCCACCGTCCACGACCACGACTTGCCCGGTCATCAGACTCGTCTCCGCGGCCAAGAACAGCACCACGTCCGCGACATCTTCGGGCATCGCCGCCCGTTTGAGGGGTGCGTGTTCCAGGAACTTTTCGACGTGCGCTTCCCGCCCGGCCAGCCACCGCGTGAGGATCGGCCCCGGAGCGACGGCGTTCACCCGCACCTCCGGCCCGAACGCCCGTGCCAGGGATTGCGTCAGCGTGTTCACGGCCCCCTTGCTCGCACAGTACGGGATCGAACTCCCCTGCCCTGACAGCCCGGCGACGCTGGACACGGTGACGATGTTACCCTTCCGCTCCTTCAGCAACGGCATGGCGGCCCGGCAGCAGTAGAACGTGCCCTTCAGGTTCACCTGGAAAATCTCGTCCCAGACGGCGTCCGTGAGCGCGTCGAGGTTGTCGTGCGGCACGAAGTGCGTGGTGGCGGCGTTGTTCACCAGCACGTCCAGCCCGCCGAACGCTTCCTTCGTCCGGGCGACCATCTCGCGCACTTGGGCGTCGTCGCCGATGGTCGCTTTGTGGAGCAGCGCCGGCACGCCACAGGCTTCCACCTGCCGGGCAGTTTCCTGGGCGTCGGCTTCGGACTTCGAGTAGTTCACGGTGACGGCGTAGCCGAGCTTGGCGAAGCGAACCGCACACGCCCGTCCAACGCCAGTGGCGGACCCAGTAACGAGGGCGACTTTGCGAGGGGACATGAAAAGCTCCTGACATGGGAAGCGAAAGGCAGAATTGGCCACAGATGAACACGGATGAATCCGATCAAAGGCCAACTGCATTTCAGGGCGGCTCGCCCGGCTCAGGTCTTTGAAAGAAGGATTGCGGTCTTCGTTTTATCCGTGTTGATCCGTGTTCATCTGGGACCAATTTCTCGGTCACGGCCGCGCCGGCGGCACCAAGACCGGGGTCGTGGCGAACTCCGGAGCCGGCGGCGCCTTCAACTGCTCCGCGAACTCGAACGGGTCCGGCAGCAGAAGCCGCAAGAACGGGACCGTGATCGTCGGGGCGGGCATCAGCGTGTTCACGATGCGGTGCGTCGAAATCTCGGCTGTCGGGTCGTCCGTCGGTACGCGGTCGGGCAACTGCGTGGCCATCCGCGGCACGTCCACGGCCGTTGGTTCCGGCCGCGACGGGGCCTTCGCGGATGGGCCTTCCGGGAGTTTCGTGTCTTGCAACGGCATCTCGTTGCCCACGCCGACGGTAGCCGGGACGCCCTCGCGGGGCGGCGGCGGGACGGCCGACTTCCGCGGCGTCATCGGCAGCGGCGCGGCCGGGACGGTCGGCTTCTTGGTTGGCAACTCGCCGCGATCGACTTCCGAGACGCGCGGCCGTGGGGCTGTCACGCGCGACGGCTTCTCGGCCGGGAGCGCCGGCGTCAAGGCTTGCTCGACCTGTTTCCCGGCCGCGTCGTCGGGATAGCGGAACGGCTCAAGTTTCGGGGGAACCGGCTTCACCGCCTCCGGCGGCTGAACCTTCGGTTGCTCCTTCGGCGGCTCTGCCACGACCGGCACGGGAACCTCGGCCTTCGCCGCACCTTCGGCGGGCGGCGGGGGCGAAGGCGAGCAACCGGCGACGCCCACGGCGAACAGTCCGGCGGCGATCGAATGGAGAGAGCGTCGCGTCATTATTTCCCCGCCGCTTCGAGAACGAGTTTCACGGCCGTGCCTTCTTTCGGCAGCAGGTCCTTGTTCGTTTCGAGCTTGAGATACTTTTCTTCCTTCATGGTCAGACTGGATTGCAATACGGTTTCGTCCGTCACCGGGAAGATGGCGATGAGCGTGCCTGACAGGTCGGCCCCGTACTTCTTCTCCGGCTTGTCCGGCGACTCCTGCGACATGACACTGCCGGTGAACCGGAACTTCACGCTCTTCGGGAACGGCTTCTTCGTCTTCGGGTCAATGAGGAACTTGTCCGGCGTCAACTTCTTCGCCGGCCCGTCGCCGGCGGGAACTTCGATGGTGATCGTCACGTCGGGACCGGCCGATTCCGTGCCCTCGCCCTTCGCCGGCTTCCCGGGTTTGAGGCCGACTTCTTCCAGCGCCTTGTGAACGGCGCTCGGGTCGGCGTCGATGGTCACGACCGTCTCGTGGGCCTTCTTCCCCTTCGGGTGCGGCCACCCGGCGATGAGTTCGATGGGGTAAACTTCCGTCAGGTTCGCCAACTTCCGCGGCGCGATCTTGGCGTCGATGGTGACGCTCTTCTTCTCCTTGTCCACGGTGACGCCGGTCTTCTTGTCGTCGGCATGCAGGCCGGGGGAAAGGGCGAGGAACGTGAAGAGGAGAAGTCGTCGCATCGCAGGCGCTCCGCGCAGGTGGGTGCTGTTCAGAGTGTCAGTTGCGGGCAAGGGAGTCAACCGGGCGGGAGATTTTCTGACGAAGGGCGTTCACCGATTCAAGTAGAACCCGGAGCGGAAGCGACGGGGTGAAGGTATTTCACCCCGTCGCTTCCGCTCCGGGTTCCAAAGAGATTTAGAAGACGGCGACTGCTATTTCCCGGCCTTCTTCTTGAGGTCCGCGAGCGGCTCGAACTTCTCGTACTCTTCCTTGCTGATGTAGCCGTCCTTGTTGGTGTCGATCTTCTCGAACATCTTGTCCGGGTCCATCTTCTCGGCCACCTTCTTGCCCTTCTCGCCGGCTTTGTCGCCGAGGGCTTCCTTGAGCTTCTCCATGCCCTTCTTGTACTCTTCTTTCGACACCTTCCCGTCGCCGTCGGCGTCGAGTTTCTCGAACATCTTGCCCTTGTCGAGCCCGCCGAGTTTGCCCTTGCCCTTCTCGGGCTTCGGGTCGTCGGCGAACGTGCCGGCCACGCTCAGGCCGAAGGTAAACGCGGCGATCAGAACGATTTTGCGAAGCATGGGAACACCGTGTCGGGCTGTCGAGAGGAAATCTACTCAACTAACCCGGACGGGCGGAAAAGGTTACGCAGGGCCGCGGAGTTTTTCGAGGTCGTGCCAGAAGCCGGGGTAGGTCTTCGCCACGCAGCCGGGGTTGCGGATGACGACGCCGGGAACCTTCAGCCCGACGAGCGCGAGGCTCATGGCCATGCGGTGGTCGTTGTAGGTGTCCACGGCACAGCCGGTCAACGGCCGCGGGTGAATGGTGAGTCCGTCGTCGCGCTCTTCGACTTCCGCGCCGAGCTTGCGCAGTTCCGTGGCGACGGCGGCGATGCGGTCGGTTTCCTTGTGCCGGATGTGGGCGACGTTGCGGATCGTGGTCGGCCCGTCGGCGAACAGGGCGACGACGGCCAGTGTCATCACCGTGTCGCTGATGGCGTTCATGTCGATGTCGATGCCGCGGAGGGTTCGACCCGTTGGGTCGAACGCTAACCGGATGCCGTCGGGAGTGTGCTCGACGATGCAGCCCATTTGTTCGAGGGCTTCGACGAACTTCACGTCGCCTTGCAGCATGTCTCGCCTCATGCCGCGGACGGCGATATCGCCGCCGAGGATGGCGGGAATCGCGAAGAAGTATGATGCGGCCGAGGCGTCCGGTTCGATGGCGTACCGGGGGGCATGTCGGCCCCACTGGCGGAGCATGTGCTGCGTCATCTCGATGTACGGCTCCGACACCACCGGGCCATCGGTTTGCACCGCAATCGGATGGTCGGCGAAAGGAACGGCCATCATCAGGCCGCTCAAGAACTGACTGCTCAGTCCGGCCCGGATACGAACGGTGTCGCCTGCCAGACCAGTCGTGGTAATCGTCACCGGCGGGCAACCGTTGCCGGCATCGCTGACCGCGTCCACGCCGAGTTGTTGCAGGGCATCGAGCAAGTCACGAATCGGCCGTTCGCGCATCCGCGGGATGCCGTCGAGCCGATAACGGCCATGACCGAGTGCGACCATCGCCGTGACGAACCGCATCGTTGTGCCGGAGTTTGCCACGAACAACTCGGCCGATTCGGCGGGAATGATTCGCCCGGACGTGTTCGCGTGAACGGTGACGGTCGGCCAGTCGGCGTCCACGCGAAAGCCGAGCCGCGTCAGACAGTCCACCATCACTTCCGTGTCTTCGCTCCGCAAGGCCCCTGTGAGTTCACACGGCCCCGACCGACTCGCGAGAGCCGCCAGCACCATCGCCCGATTCGTGATGCTCTTGCTGCCGGGGACGCTGACGGTCGCGTGCGGCGACTTCGTCATCGGCACGATCGGCAGTTCGGCGGGGTAGGTGAACTCGGACATTGTGCCTCTCAATACGTCACGCGCACCAGGAACAAGCCCTGCGGCGGAGCGGTCGGGCCGGCCTCGCGGCGGTCCATGCCTTCCAGCACGTCGCGCATCTTTTCCTCCGGCCAGTAATTGTGGCCGATCAGGTAGAGCGTGCCGGTGATCGCCCGCACCATGTTGTACAGAAAGCCGTCGGCTTCCACTTCGACCCAGGCACAGTCGTCGTGCCGCGTGACCGCGATGTGCTTGATCGTTCGCACGCTGCTGAGGCGGTTCGGCCACTGCGTCTCGAAACACCGGAAGTCATGCCGGCCGAGTAAGCACTGCGCGGCCCGGTGCATCCGCTCCGTGTCCACGCGACGCCGCGGTTGCCAGGCGTACCGCCGCTGGAATGGGTCGGGGATGCGGGTGTCGTTGATGACGTAGCGGTACAGTTTCTTCACCGCGTCGCGGTTCGCGTCGAAGGCTTGCCCGGCCTCCTCGCAACTCGTGACGGCCACGTCGTCCGGCAGCTTCGCGTTCACCGCCTTCACCAACGTCGCGCCGTCGAGTCGGGTGCCCGTGTAGAAGTTGAACACCTGCCCGATGGCGTGAACCCCGGCGTCGGTGCGGCCACTGCAATTCGCCCGGACGCGCGTTTCCTGTGTGATGCTCTGGATCGCTTGCTCGACGGTCTGCTGCACGGTGCGAACGCCGGGCTGCGTCTGCCAGCCGCAGAATTCCGTGCCGTCGTACCGGACGATCATCTTGAGGTTGCGCATAGGAAATGCATTTTCACCACAGAGGGCACAGAGAACACCGAGTCAAAAGAAGGATTAAAACTCTGCTTCTCTTCTCTGTGTTCTCTGTGCCCTCTGTGGCGAAAATTCTTACTTCACGATTCCACGGCGGACCAACTCTTCCGCGCACTGCACGGCGTTGCTGGCCGCGCCTTTGCGGAGGTTGTCGGCGACGAGCCAGAGGTTCAGCGCGTTGGGGTTGGACGGGTCGAGTCGCACGCGACCGACGAAGGTGTGATCGCTGCCGGTCGCGTGGATCGGCTGCGGGAACTCGCCCTTGGCCTCGTCCATCAGCACGACGCCGGGGGCCGACGCGAGGGCTGCTTTCGCTTCAGCCACGCTGACGGGGCGGTCGAACTCGATGTTCACCGCCTCGCTGTGGGCGATCTTCACCGGCACCCGAACGCACGTCGGGCTGACGCCGAGGGCCGTGTCGCCGAGGATCTTCTTCGTCTCGTTGACGACCTTGTTCTCTTCCTCGGTGTACCCGTTCGGGTCGAGAGTCCAGTCGAGAGTGATGACGTTCCCCGCAAGTTGGGCGCGGTGCGAGGTCGGAGCCGGGACGGGTTTGCCGGTGGCGAATGCGGTCAATTGGCTCTCGAAGTCGGCGAGGCCCTTCGCGCCCTTGCCGGAGGATGATTGGTAGGTACAGACGATGATCCGCTTCACCTTCGCGAGAGCCATCAGTGGCTTGACGGCGACCGTCAGTGGGATGGCAACGCAATTCGGGTTGGCGACGATGCCCTTCTTCGCGTTGTGCAGTTCCTCGGGGTTCACCTCGGGGACCACCAGCGGGCAATCGGGGTCCATCCGCCACGCGGACGAGTTATCGACGACGATCGCTCCGGCCTTCGCGGCGATGGGCGAGAACTCCTTGCTGACGCCCGACGGCGTGGAACTGAGGACGATTTGCACGTCCTTGAACGCGGCCGCGTTGATCGGCTCGACCGTGTACGGTTTGCCCGCGAACTCGACGGTTTTCCCGGCCGACTTCTCGGACGCCAGGAACTTGATCGTTTTCACCGGGAATTGACGCTCCGTCAGCACTCGCCGAATCAGATCGCCCACCGCCCCGGTCGCCCCGACCACCGCCACGTTCACTGCCACGGAAGTACCCTCTGAGAGAAAGAGACAACTGGTATTTTCACGAGTCAGGGGGAAGTGACAAGTGGCGGGGCGAATGGGTTCGGAGCGTCTTTGGAACCCCGAGCGGAAGCGACGGGGTGTTGCGCAACACCCCGTCGCTTCCGCTCGGGGTTCCAAAAGCATCGAAATTACTTCACGTCCCGGTACGGCTGCCCGGCTTGATACAGTTTTAGTCGCGATTCATACTCCGGCTTCTCGTCCGGCGGGACCATGTCGATCACCTTCTGCTGCCACTTGATCGCGTCGTCGAACCGGCCGGCCTCGGCGTAAGCGGCGGCCAGCGTGTCGAGGAAACCGGGGTAGCGGTGGTCGGTGAGTTCGCACGCCCGGATCGCGTCGGTGGTGGCCTTCGTGCCGTCGCGAAGTTCGTCCATCGGGCAGGTGGACCGCAGCCACGCGAGGTAGTTCAGCGTGTTCGCGTCGTCGGGGTCGATCTCGCGGGCCTTTTCGTGATCGGCAATCGCGGCCGCGTAGTCGCCGAGGCCGTAGTGTGCGGCGGCGCGGAGGTTGTACGCCGCGTCGAAGTTCTCGCGCAGTTCGATCGCCTTCGTCGCATCGGCGATGACGGCCGGCCAGTTCTCGGAGCGCCGGTGGGCCGAGGCGCGGGCGGCGTAAGCTCGGGCGTTCGTCGGCTTCTTCTCGATGGCCGTCGTGAAGTCCGCGACCGCCCGCTCCGGGTCGAGCATCTCCATGTGGGCGTAGCCGCGCTGGATGTACGCCGTCGCGTCGGCCGGGTCGAGTTCGATCGCCTTCGCGAAGTCGGCCAGGGCGTTTTCCCAGTCCTTGCCCCGCGCGTACGACAGGCCACGGTTGTACACGGCCCCCACGTCGGTCGGTTCACGGCGGACAGCCTCGGTGAAGTCCGCGACGGCCTTCGCCTGCTCGCCGAGTTCCGCGTGAGCGATGCCGCGGAGGTTGTACGCCCGCTGCTCGTCGGGGTCGTGCCGGATCACCCAGGAATAATCCTCGACGGCCTTGCGGTACTCGCCGCGCTCGCTCCACATCCGGGCGCGGTGCCAGAACGCTTCCGGCGACCGGCCGTTCAGCCGCAGGGCCGTGCTCAGGTCGGCGAGGGCTTCGTCGGTCTGTTCCAGGTTCTCGTGGCAGAGGGCGCGGTAGATGTACGACCGGGCGTGCTGCGGGTGCAGGCGGATGGCGGCCGTGTAATCCTCGACGGCCTTCTCGTTATCGCCCTTGGTGCTGTGGGCGTTCGCCCGGTTGAAATAAACGCGGAACGCCTTCGGGTCGATCTCCAGGGCGGCGGTATAGTCGGCGAGCGCGAGGTCGAAGTCCCCCTTGCGGCTGTACGCGGCCCCGCGGCCGTTGAGCGGGTCGATGTCCTGCGGGTTCAGCCGGATGGCTTCGGTGAAGTCGGCGATGGCCTCGTCGAACTTGTGAAGGTCCACGTGGGCCGTGCCGCGGTTATGGTAGGCGGCGTGCAGGTCGGGCTGGAGGTTGATGGCCTGCTCGAAGTCCTCGACGGCCCGCTCCAGTTGGCCGACGGCCGCGTGGGCGTTGCCGCGGTGGTAGTAGAGGTCGGCGTCGGTCGGGTCGAGGTCGATCGCGCCGGTGAAGGCTTCGACGGCCTTCGCGTACTCCTGGCGGCGGGCGTAGCGGTGGCCGCGCTGGGTCAGTTGGGCCACGTCGGGCGGTTGGTGTGGGTCCATGTGGGGATTATACCCGATGGTTCGCGGTGAAGCCGAGAGTGACGCTAACTGTTGTCCGTCGGGGCGTCGTCACTCGTCGTCGCGGCTTCGCTGCTGCCGGTTTCGCCAGCGTCGGTTGGGCTTTCCCACAAATCCTCGACCCAATCGGGGGCGGCCGAATCGCTGTCGTAGCTCTCGCCGAGTTCCCAGCCGGCAACGTCGGGGAAGGTGTCGGCCACCGTTTCCAGTTGGTCCATCGTCAACTCTTCGACCTTCTGCCGTGGATCGAGGCCGGTCTTTTCGATCACCCTGTCCGCGGCCTTCGGCCCCGCTTCCGGCGGCAGTTGTTGCCGGAGGGCGTCTTCAAGCGTGTGGTTCGGGTACTCGTTGCGAAGGTAGTCCACCATCGCGACGCGGCCGGATTCCTCGTCCGAGAAGATCGCGTACTCGCCGTCACAGCCGGACGCGCCGTACACCGCGACAGGCGGTCGTTGCAACGGATGTACCCGGGGTTGTTGTTCCGCCAGCCGACGGACCCGCCGACGCGGGCGTTGTTGCCGTAGGCGACGTACTGCTCGCCGCCGCCGTGCCGCCCGACCTTCGGCTTCACCGGCGGAGGGTTGTATTTGTCGATGAAATCGCGCTCGATCTGCCAGGCGTGTTCCAGCGTGCGGGCCTGCCGCGCCCGGCGGGAGGCGTCCCGGGCCGCGTCCGCCCCGGCGGTGTCCCCGGCGTTCCGGCAGCGGTCGCCGAAGGCGTCGATGCGGTCGGCCACGTCCTCGACGGTTTCGCCGTCGGTGGTGGCCGTCGTTTGAGGTTGGCCGCCGAAGAGCCAGTTGAGCAACCATCGGAAGAAGCCCATGATTCTCTCCTTACAGTCCGTCTTCCCGCCGGTGGCCGAAGTAGTCGCTCGCCCAGCGGTGCAGTGCCGGCTTGCGACTGCTCCACTCCCAACAGCCGGCCGGGCCGATCCGCACGTCGGCGGCCGGGTCGAAGCCGAAGGCGGCCAACTCCTGGTTGCGGAGGACGTACCGACGGTCGGCCGTTTCGCCGTGCCACAGGTGCAGGACTGTGCCCGGCACGCAGCCGAGTTTCGCTCGCACGTCGCGGTACTGTCGTTTGGCCCAGGCGGCGAAGAACTCGCGGTGACGGTTGTTGCTGCCAATAATGCGCTGAACGCACGGCGATGTCCAGTCCCCACAGAGGGCGTGGGCCATCATGTGGTCGCCACTGCCGGCGATGCAGGCGTCGTACAGGCCGTGCGCGTCCAGCCACTCGCGGCGGGCCGCCCACGCGAACCCGGTGTGCCCGTGCGCCGCGAAGTCGCCCTTGAGCAACTGATGCGGACGCTTCCGGTAGACCGCGGCGAAGCTCTCCCAGATGTCGCCCTCGCCGGTGTAACTCGCGTGGTCCCGCGGCAGCCGGACGGCCCGGTCGAAGAGTTGCACCACCGGGAACTCGTCGAGTAGTCTCACGGCCTCGGCCGCCCAGTCGGGGCGTTCGAAGAGAATGTCGCCGTCGAGCCACGCGACCTTCCGGCACTCCCGCGGCAATCGGGCAACGGCCGCGTTCAACAGCCGCTCCTTCTGCCACATCAGGTCGCGGGCACGCACTTGCCACACGTTCGGCGATGGGGGCAACTCGAACGCCGCGTCTCCGAAGGCACACTCGATGGTGACGAGATTCAGCCCACTAACTTCGATCCGCTCGCGGAAGTGGTCGTAGTTCTGTCGCTTCGTGCGGTAGCCGTGCGAATTGAAGTACGTGGTGAGCAGCGTCAAGCCGTCAGCACGGTCGTACTTCGGGGCGGCGGAGATGGCGGGGGGCGTGCTGGGCATCCCCGACAGGAGTAGCGACAGGGTGCTACAATTTCCACCCAGGGGGCCGTCGCATGACCTGCTTCGTCGAGTTCCACGCGGCCGGGTTCTGGTGCCGGGGCGAAGTGCTTCGCGTCTGGATCGCCGAGATGCTCGCCGCCGGGAAGAAGTACCCCAACCCGCCGCCGTGGCTGCCGACCGCCCTCGGCTACTGGGACGCGATCCGTTCCGCAGCGAAGTACGGCCGGGCCGACCTGCGGTTCGAGGTGAACGTCACGAACCAGCAACAACAGAACGAGTGCATCCAGTTCTTGGAAACGGTCGGTCG
The DNA here is from genome assembly GCF_008254045.1 of Limnoglobus roseus. GTDB lineage: Bacteria > Planctomycetota > Planctomycetia > Gemmatales > Gemmataceae > Limnoglobus > Limnoglobus roseus. The sequence goes on from NZ_CP042425.1 coordinate 1,552,462, forward strand.
GCGGAAGCTCGACCCGATCGTGCAGCGGGCGAACACGCTGGCGATCTCGCTCGTCCGCGGCGACCTCGCTGGCATGGCCCCAACGGTGCTGGAGTACTGGTCGAACGAGGAATGGCTGGGGAATTGAACCGGAATTTACGCCGCCCGTCGCAACGGCATTTCGACCGCCACTACTGGCACTTTCGCCTTCCGACGCAACTGTACGGCCGCGAACGTCAGCAGCGTCAGCGACGCGAGTAGGCCGAGGCCACTACTGCGCAGCACGTCGAAGACGCTCCCCGGAAAGAGCGGCGCGGCCGACGCGAGACCCCAGACGACCAGCACTGCGAACGTCCCGCGGGCCGGCACGAGACGGCCGGGTCGTTCCGCCACACCCTTGAGCCAGACGCCGCAGGCGAGTGGCAGCGAGAAGGCGTAGTAGTGCATGTGGCTCACCGGCGTCAGGTGCAGCATCAGCACGCACAGCGAGCCGAGCAAGAGCAGGCCGTTCGCCGGCGTGTCGTCCATCTTCCGTGCGGCGAAGATTAAGCCGAGCGTGAGCAGGCCGCCGACGAGCCAGTGGGCGAGCCGCGTTTCCGGGGCGGCCGCGCGGGGCCGCGTCGCCGGGTCCGGGTGCAAGAGGTTGTGAATCGCCGCCTGGAACGATTGACTATCGGTGGACGTGGCGTTCGTCAGTTCCTCCGCCCGCGTCTGGTCGCCGCTGCCGGTGGTGCCGGGTTGAAGCACGGCCGTAAGCATCTGCCGGTTCAGTTCGACCATCCCCGGCACGCCCCAGACCGTCGCCGGGATAACCCCGAGGCCGACGATGAGAGCCGCGATTGTTCCCGCCACACCGCGGGCGTCACGCTTCAGCAGGAAGTACAGGCCGAGGAACGCCGGGATCACCTTCACGCAGATCGCGGCCCCCAGCCAGAGGCCGGCCGTGAACCGCTTGCCGCGAACGTGCGCGGCGAACAGCCCGGCAACCATCGCGACGACGAACAGGTTCACCTGCCCGCGGGCGAGGGTGTACCCGATCGCGCCGATCGCCACCGTGAATGGCCCCGTCCGGCCGGTCCACCAGCGACGTGTACCGACGGGTTCCTCGGGCAAGATTGCACCGGCGAACCGGGTGAGCGCGAACCAGACGCACGCCACGCTGAAGGCGTACCAGACGCCGACCGACACCGCGAACGGCAGGTAGCCGACGCGCGGCTCTCCCGCAGGCGGGTCGGCGAATGGTGTCATGAGCACCGCAAACGCCGGCGGGTAGCAGTAGTGCCAGCCGCGGTCGTCGGCGACGGCGTACAGGTCTTGCCCCGCCCGCACCGACCACCCGGCCCGCGCGTACACGCCGAAGTCGGTCCGCCGTTCTTGCTGAAACGCCGAGCGAATTTCGACCACCGCGCCGAAGGCGACGAGGCTGAACGCAATCAGCCCGAGGGCAGCTCGTTCCCAGCGGAGGAGGTGGGTGAATAGAGTCACGGAGTTTCTTTCCGGTTCGTGGTCAGTAGTCATCGACCACCGAACCGGAAAATACACAGCAGAATCGGGCGGCTGCTGCGGAAGAGTATAAACTTGACAAGTTGGCGAGTCTGCGCGACCTTTTTCGACCGACTTATACCACCTCTGGCTCGATCACCCGCATCGCCTTCCACTTCCCGGTGTTGAACCGCCACCAGAAGCACCCGGCCATCACGGCGATGTAAAAGGTCGCAAACCCCCACGCCAGGTAGACGCTACCACCGAAGTACACCACCAGGAACGTCGGGATGACCATGCACGGCCAAGCCAGGGCGAACGTCAACAGCGACACGAACCGCGTGTCGCCGGCCCCGCGGAGAGCGAACGAATAGGTGACGTTGAACGTGTCGGCCAGCGAGTACGTGGCTACGCACAGCAGGAGCGTCGGCACGATGGCGGCCACCGCCGGCCAGCCGACCGCCTGTTCGGTGCCGGGGTCTGGCTCGAACGGCGTCATCAAGGCGTGCGGGAACACGACGTAACACGCCCCCACGATGGCCGCGTAGGCCGCCGCCCACCGCATGCCGAGGATGGTGGAGCGTTCCGCGAGGTCGGGCCGATTCTCACCGAGCCGCTGACCGACGAGGATGGCAATGGCCTGGCCCATGCCCATCATCGGCAGGAAGCCGAAGAGGTTCAGCGTGAACGTCAGGCTCGTCGCCGTCTGTTCCGCCGGCCCGAGTCGGCCGACGAAGAGCGTGAAGAGCGTGAACGAGATCGCGTCGAGCGCCCACTGCAAGCCGGCCGGCCCGCCAAACTTCAACAACCGCCCCGAAAGCTCTCGCTCCGGCCGCCAGTTGAGCGAATCGAACTCCGCGCAGTACCGCTTGCGGGCGAAGAGGGCGACCGCGAGCAGGGCCGAGGCCCACGCGCCGACCGTCGCCGCCCACCCCGCACCGGCGATGCCCATTTCCGGGAACCCGCCGCGGCCGAAGATGACGAGGTAGTCCAGGCCGATGTGGAAGATCGTGCCGACGGCGTTGACGAGCAGCACGGTCCAGCTGTCGCCGCGGCCGGAGAAGAACCCCGTCACGGCCGCGACGATCCCCATCGGCATGGCCGCGGCGCAAAGCGTGCGGAAGTACGTCGATTCCAGCGCCTGCATGTGGGGTTCGTGCCCCGCCAGTTCGAACACGGCCGGGGCGAGCGGCCACAGTAACCAGAACAGTATCCCGGCGGCGAGGGCGAGGTGAATGCCGTGCCACACGGCCGGCCCGACACGGTGCGGGCGGTTCGCCCCGGTGTACTGGGCAACGAACGTGGACACGTACCCGGCCGTGCCCTGGACGAACGCGAACACGAACCAGAACACCATCGCGGCCGGCATCGACGCGCCCATCGCGTCCGGGTGGTACCAACTGAGGAAGACGCGGTCGACGGTGAACTGAATCGTCGTGAAACTGTTGGCCAGAATCAGGGGGAGGGCGAGTTTCAGCAATTCGCGAGAGCCGCCGGGCGTGTCGACAGGCAGGGCGGCTCCGGCGGACTCAGCGGCGAGAGGAGTGGCCGTGACGTCCGTTCCCATTCATCGACTCCTGCCGTGCGCGTTCGAGTGGCGTCCCGGTATGATACGCCGCCGCGGGGAAATGTTCGGGATTACGCCAAATCCGGCCGCACGAGTGCTTCCGGTCGGCCGTCGGCCGCGAGGATCGCTTCGGCCGCAAGGTAGCCACTGCGGACGGCCCCTTCCATCGTCGCGGGCCAGCCGGTTTGCGTCCAATCGCCGGCGAGGAACAGGTTTGGCGCCGGCGTCGCCTGCGGCGGCCGGAAGGCATCGACGCCGGGCACGGCACTGAAGGTGGCCGTGTGCTCGGTGACGACCTTCGCGCGGAGCAACTTCGCGTCCGACGGGTACAGCCGCCGCAGTTCGGCGACGATCTCCTCCTGAACCTTCTCGCGGCCCTGCGACTTCAACGGCCGCGACGCGCTCACAACGACTTGCACGTAACCGCCGCCGCGGTTGAACACCCATTGCCCCAGGCAATCGACCAACACGACGTGCGGCAACGGCGTGAGGTCGCGGTCAAACCAGAGGTGAACGCTGGTGATCGGCGACGGCGTAAGGTTCGCGATGCGCGCGAAAAAGGGCTGCACGGCAATCTCGGGTGGCAACAGATCAAGGACGCGGTCGAAGGGAACCGTCAGCAAGACACGATTCCCGCCGATCGTCCCTCCATCCCGAAGGGTGACGCCCGAAAGCCCACCCGTCGCCGCGACGGGTGGGCTTTGACTCTCACCCATCAGCAAACTCTTCACGCCGCAATTCTCGCGCACCTCCACATCGTGCGACTTCAGCCACGCTCGCAGTTCGTCCCCGTACAGCCGCCCCAAAGGCACGCGCGGCAACTGCACCGTGAACCCGTCGCGGTGGCCCATGAAGCCGTCCACGAACACCTTCCGTGCGTACTTCAGCCCGACGCGGTCCACGGTTTCGTTCAGCGCGCTCGTCAGCACGATGCCCCAGAAGCGGTCGATCGTCCGGGCGTTCTGTCGGTGAGCGTGCAGCCACGGCAACAGCGGCGGGTCGGCGTCCGGGGACGTTCGCCGCAATTGCAACAAGCCCCAGCCGATCCGAAGTTTGTCCGTCTCGCTGAGGTAGTGTGCCCCCGCAAGTGCCCGCCCCAGGTGAAACGGGGCCGGCCACGGGTCGGCCCGAAACAGGCTCACGCGGCGGTCCGGCGTCTGGAACCAGAGCGTCCGCTGAGGTTCGAGGAAGTGCTCGATGCCGAGCGTCCGGCAGAAGTGGGCGAAGTTCGTGCAGCAACCCATGCTGACGTGCTGGCAGGCATCGACGAGTTGCCCGGTCGCCGGGTCACTAAACGACGACGCCCGCCCGCCGAGCCGCGGCCGGGATTCGAGGACCGTGACGCGATAGCCCCGCGGGGCGAGGGCCGTGGCCGCCGCCAACCCCGCGAGGCCGCCGCCGACGATGAGGATGGAAGGAGAAGTCACGCGACGATTGTAGGGAACGACCGATGTGAGGAACTACTTGCCGTTCGGCGGAAGTTCCCGCCAGCGGGTGGCGGGCAGCGTGAGAGGAGGCGTCGGCACGTCCTCCGACGGCGGAGTGTTCGACCTCCGCTTTCGTAGGAGCCAAATTCCGAGTGCGAGAAAACCAATCTCAAAGGGAGCCGTCTGACCGACGAAGATTGGGAGATAGGTCTTGGTGATGTCGTCACTCAGAATCCAGGCGCACACCAGCCACACAGGACCACCCAGCCCGAGCAAGAGAAATACCATCCCATACCCGCGTGCTGACATGTCGGAATCCTCGCTCTATGCACCGATCTTATCCCAGTCGATCCGCTCTTTCTCCAACAGTGGCAACTCGGCCGGTAGGGCTTCCAGGTACTTCGTCGCGGCTCCGGTGTTGAAGACCACCACGGTTTCGCTCGGCTTCACGTCGCCGTTCACGATCAGCTTCTCCAGCACGTCGAAGCAAACCGCGGTCTCGGGGCAGATCGAAATGCCCTCGCGGGAACTCGCACGCTTCATCCACGGGGCGATGGCGGTTTCCGCACCGGCGACCGCGGTGCCGCCGCTGGCTCGGATTGCGTCGAGGATGAGAAAGTCGGCGACCGCCACCGGCACGCGCAAGCCGCTCGCCGCCGTTGCCGCGTTCGGGAAGAGTTCGGCGAAGCGTTCGCCCTTGTCGAAGGCCGTCACGATCGGGGCACACCCCTCGGCCTGACAGGAGATCAACCGCGGCATCTTGTCGGACTTCAGCCAGCCGAGTTCGCGGAGTTCCTGGAACGCCTTCCACATGCCGATGAGGCCGGTGCCGCCGCCGGTCGGGTACAGGATCACGTCGGGCAGTTTCCAGCCGAACTGCTCCGCGAGTTCCAGGCCCATCGTCTTCTTGCCTTCGAGGCGGTACGGCTCCTTCAGCGTGGACAGGTCGAACCAGCCCATCGGCTCGGTGCCGTCTTTCACGATCTTGCCACAGTCGTTGATGAGGCCGTTGACGCGGAACGCCTTCGCCCCGTACAGGTGCGGCTCGAAATGGCTCACAACCGGCGTGTCCTGCGGCATGAACACGAAACACTCCAGTCCCGCCCGTGCCGCGTAGGCCGCCGCCCCGCCGCCCGCGTTCCCGGCTGTGGGGAGGGCGACGCGCTTCACGCCGAGCCACTTCGCCATGCTGACGGCCGCCGTCATCCCGCGACTTTTGAAACTGCCGGTGGGGAGTTGCGATTCGTCCTTCACGAACAGGTTCGGCAGGCCGAGTTCCCCGCCGAGGCGGTCACACTTCAGCAGTGGCGTCATCCCCTCGCCTAGCGTGACGGGTTCCACATCGAGCGGTAGTGGCAGCAGTTCGCGGTAACGCCACAGCGTCGGCGGCCGCGTCGCGATGTCGGTGGGGGTGACAACCTTCCGCACGGCGGCGAGGTCGTACCGGACGACGATCGGCTTGCCGGCGTGGAGGTTGTAGATTCGGCCGAATTCGAGGCGCGTGCCGTCGATGGCCCCTTCGAGGTGCGAGACAAAGTGTGTCATCGAGTCTTTATAGGACCGCGAACTGTCCGCCTACCACGGCTTCTTCACCGTCTGAACGCGGCTCGGCGGCGGGCCGGTCTTCGTCATGCCGATCGGGGGGGGCGTTTCCGGTAAGCCGGGGATCGGCAGGCCGGGGGTGGGGGAGGTCGAGGAGTTCATGCTGCGGGCCGTCGCCCACTGGAAGACCTTCTTCACGACCTCGCCGGCCATCTTGCTGGTGACGGCCATGCGATCGGCGGAGAGGCCCATGTCGAAACCGAGGTGTTGCTGGAGAACCTTCGCCACGGTCAGCGCGATCTCGCGGTTCGACGCCCGGCCGAGGCCGCGGAGCACGTCGAGCGCGTCCGGGTCGCTGGGGTTGGCGATCAGCATGGCTTCCGCCCCGAGCAGCCGAATCGGGCCGGGCTGATCGGAGTTCGTCATTCGGTCGAGCATGTCGGCCGTCAGCAGGTGGTACGAACGCAGCAGGTGGGCCAGTTCCACCCGCAGGCCGGCCGGGGTGTGCGGGTCAATCACCTGTTGCGACAGGTTACACACGAGGTCGTAGTCGATGGCGACCCGGAGCGTGGCGGCGTAGTGCTCGACGAGCGTTCGCGTCGAGCGGTGGCCGAGGTGGTCCGGCTCGTTCGCCCACGCGGTCAGGTCGCAGATCGCGACGGCCGGCAGTTTCCCGGCGGAGCCGGGCAATCCGCCGTCGCCGGCGAACCGGCCGTCGGCCAGATAGCCCCGCAAGTGTTCGCGGACGAACACCCACCGGTGGCCGGTGTCGCCCATCGCTGCGCGGATCGCCGCGAGTCGGACGTGGCCGTCGGGGTCCCTCAGGAAATGGGCGAGCTCCATCACGGTCGGGGGGTCGGTTACGGAGCTGAGGGCCGTCACCGCCACCGCACGGACCTCCGGGTCGGTCATCTGCTGGGCCTTGTGCAGCACGACGGCGATCTCCGCCGGCCGCCAGACCTTCCGATTTTCGAGCGCGGCAAACGCGGCCATCCGCACTTCCGGCCGGGCGTCGTTGAACAGGCCGAAGATCGGCGAGGCGTCGCGGGCGACGGCGTCGCGGAGGGCGACAACTTCCGGCACGCGGTGCATCATCGTCGGGTCGGTCGGCCACTGTCGGCGGTGGCGGATGCGCGAGCAGAGCAGCTTCGCCCGCCGCCGGGCTTCCGCCCCGGTCCGCTGCAAGTCGTGGCAGAAGACCAGGAATACCGCCCCGAGCAAGAGCGCCCCACGGGCGAACGCGGCCGGGGGTTCGTTCAGGTCCTTGGTGTGGAACCAGCACCAGCCGAGGCCCATCAAATAGAGCAGGATCACCGACCCACTGACCGGCGGCTTCCAGGCCACGCCGCTGCGCCAGAACAGCAACATGCCGAGGAATTCGGCGGCCGCACCCGCGGCGAGCAGGCGGGAGTCGTAGCGGTAGGCGAGGGTGCCAAGGATGAGGGCCGGGCCGAGCAGGAGGGCGAAGCTCAGGAGGCGGGCGGCCGGCGAGGCGGCGGATTGTCGGGATTCGCGCATGGCAGCCGGCCGTAAGGTGGGGACTGGCCCAAGCCTAGAAGAAGATGCGGGGCCGGTCAAGGAAGATGGGTAAAATAGTCGCCGGCGCACGGTCGGGAGGCAAAGGAGTGCGCCTACCCCTATTTCCCGGCGCTGATAAGCTACACTGGTACGCCACCGCTCACGGACCCCGAGCCACACACCATGCCGACGCCGACCCGCCTGATTCGTAACTTCTGCATCATCGCCCACATTGACCACGGGAAGAGCACCCTCGCGGACCAGTTCCTGCTGAAATCCGGGGCGGTTAGCCAGCGGGACATCAAGGCCCAGACACTCGACAGCATGGACCTCGAGCGCGAGCGCGGCATCACCATCCGCATGCACCCGGTCACGATCTTCTTCGACCACAAGGGCGAGAAGTTCGAACTCAACCTCATCGACACGCCCGGCCACGTCGACTTCAACTACGAAGTCTCCCGCTCCCTCGCCGCGTGCGAAGGGGCGATCCTGCTCGTGGACGCCTTCCAAGGCGTGCAGGCACAGACAGTCGCGAACGGCTTTCTCGCGATGGAAGCGCAACTGAAACTCGTGCCGACGCTCAACAAGATCGACCTGCCGCACGCCCGGCCGGAGTTCGTCATCGGTGAAATGGAACAGGCGATGCTCGTCGAAGACCCCGACGAGGTGATGAAAGTCTCCGCGCGAGCCGGCCTCGGTATCGAAGAGTTGATGGGGGCCGTCATCGACCGCGTGCCCGCCCCGAGTGGTGCCCCGGCCGAGCCGTTGAAGGCGCTGATCTACAATAGCCACTTCGACACGTACAAGGGCGTCGTCGTCTACATCCGCATGATCGACGGCAACCTGAAGCCGGGGCAGCGAATCAAGCTCATGCGGGCCGGCCGCGAATACGTGGTCACGGAAATGGGCCAGTTCCGCCCGGAGCCGACGAAGATCGACGAGTTGGGGGCGGGTCAGGTCGGGTACTTCACGGCGAACATCAAGACCATCGACGACGTGGGCATCGGCGACACCGTCACCGACGCCTTCAACCCGACGGCCGAGCCGTTGGCGGGGTACAAGGAGCCGAAGCCGATGGTCTACTCCGGGCTGTACCCGGTAAACAACAACGAGTTCGAAGACCTCCGCGAAGCCTTGCAAAAGCTGAAGCTCAACGACTCCAGTTTCTCCTACGTGCCGGAAGTGTCCGACGGCCTCGGCTTCGGCTTCCGCTGCGGCTTCCTGGGGATGCTCCACCGCGAGATCATCCAGCAGCGGCTCGAACGCGATTCCGAACTGAATCTCGTGCAGACCGCCCCGAACGTGACCTACGAGATCAAGAAACAGAACGGCGAAGTCGTGCAGGTTCACGGCCCGCAAGACGTGCCCGACGGCGGCGGCATTGACGAGTTCCGCGAGCCGATCGTGAAGATCAGCTTCCTCATTCCGTCGACCAACATCGGCGGCCTGATGACGATGTGTACCGAGCGCCGCGGGACGTTCGTCCGCACGGAGTACCTCAGCCCGCAGCGCGTGATCTTGGTGTTCGAGATGCCGCTCGCGGAAGTCATCTACGACCTGTACGACAAGCTGAAGTCGTTCACCCACGGCTACGGCACGATGGACTACGAAGTCGTCGGCTACCGAGCCGCCGACCTGGTGCGGATGGACATTCTCGTCCACGGCAACCGCGTCGACGCGCTGTCGATCATCGTCCACCGGTCGAACGCCGACCGCCGCGGCCGCAAGGTGTTAGAACGGCTCCGCAAGGAGATCAGTCGGCACATGTTCGAGGTGGCCCTGCAAGCCGCCATCGGCGGCAAGATCATCGCCCGCGAAACGATCGCCGCGATGAAGAAGGACGTGACCGCCAAGTGCTACGGCGGCGACATCAGCCGCAAGCGGAAGCTGTGGAACAAGCAGGCCGAGGGCAAGAAGCGGATGAAGGCGATCGGCCAAGTCGAAGTGCCGCAGGAAGCGTTCCTCGCGGTACTGGAGGACGATTAAGTTTAGCTGCGATCCGGAGGCTTTGCGGAGCGTAGAACGGAGACATGATGCTCGTCGACGGCCTTCCAATCCCGGAGCGATTGCTGGCCGCGGTGGATGCAGGGAAGTGGCCGCGCGACCCGCAAGGGATCACGAAACTGAACGTGTCCGCAGAGCGCGTCCGCCAACTAGCCGCTGAAGAATCGGCGATTTACCCTTACCCACCATCTTTGTTCCGAACGGTGGCCCGAATTGTGTCAGGCCCGGGGGAGTACTTTTACACAAAGTTCGGTGCGCTCGATCAGATTGTTCCGGAACTGACGGTTCAGATCGGCGATTTTGGCATCGGTGCCGATTCGACGATTTTGCTCGATTACCGACTGCATCGCCTCGATCCGCGGGTACTGCGACTGTGGTGGCCGGGTGATCGAAAGCCGAACCAGTGGGTCGTGATGGCAAAAGATTTCGCAGCTTTCGCCGATGGGCTAGATTTGTGACAACCCGATTTTGAGTTTGATGATCTAGAAGATATCAGTGACGCTCCACGGCCCGCGCTCTGCTCCGCAAAGCCTCCGCGTCGCGGCTAAACAATAACGGGCCCGCCTTTCGTGGATCAACCCGCCACTACCGCCGAGCCTCTACCGCCCGCCGCGGACGTCCCGCCGCCGGCCGTAGTTCCGCCCGCGCCGGTAGCGCGGTACGAGTCGCCCGGCGACGCCCTGCGGGTCGTCGTCACGGTCGTCATTCTCGTCGTCTGCATCTTCCTGTTCATCCGCACGTTCGCTGTCGAGCCGTTCGGCGTGCCGACCGGCAGCATGGCCCCGGCCCTCGTCGGCAACCACCGCGAGACACTTTGCCCCCGCTGCGGCTACCCCGTCGTCATCGGCGAGCCGAGCAACGGCGACCGCTCGCCCGACGCCACCTGCCCCAACTGCGGCAAACACGGCATCGACCTATCGCCGACGTGGGAAATCCCCGGCGACCGCCTGATGGTCGACAAAAACGTCTTTAACGTCCGCTCGCCGCGGCGGTGGGAAGTGGCCGTCTTCCGGTGCCCGGTGGACCTGTCAAAGCCCTACGTGAAGCGGATGATCGGCCTGCCGGGGGAGGCGGTGCAATTGATCGGCGGCGACGTGTTCATCAACGGCCAACTCCAGCGGAAAACGCTGGCCCACCTGCGAGAGATGCGGGTGCCGGTGTTCGACCTCGCGTTCGCCCCGCTCGCCACGTGGCAGCCGCGGTGGCACGTCGAACCCGTGGCCGACGACCCGAACTTCCCGGCCGCCGCCAACGACACGCCCTCGAAGCCGGTGGACGAAACCATCCTCCGCACCGACGGCCTCGTGCTGGACGCCAGCGGCAAGCGGCCGAGCCTCGGGCTGACGTACCGCCACTGGAACCTCGACGACAAGCAAGAGGGGCCCATCACCGACTGGCTCGCGTACAACGCCAGCCAGCGGCGGCGACCTGCCCCGGTCCACGACTTTCTCTTCACCTGCGACCTCGAAGTGACGGCCGGCAGCGGCCGGTTCGCATGCCGCCTCGGGGACGGCCTCGACTCGGTGCGGGCCGAGTTCCCCATCGGGGCGGCCGCGGGCGAGGGGGTGCAACTGGCCGCCGACCGCGGCGGCACACCGCCCTTGCAATCAGGCTTCAAGTTGGAAGTGGGGAAGACCTACCGCCTAGAGTTCGCGTTCGTAGACCGCCGGGCGATGCTCGCCATCGACGGCGTCGAACCGTTCGGCCCCCTCGACCTGCCCGCCCCGCCGGACGTGTACCCGCAGCGTGGCCAGGTCACGCGGCCGCTGCAACTCGGCGTCCGCGGCGTGGCCGTTGCGGTGCGGAACGTGAAGCTCTGGCGGGACATCCACTACCGCGGCGACGGCGGCGACGAAGTGAACGGCACGAAGACGCCGTACCAACTGGCGGCCGACGAGTTCTTCGTGCTGGGCGACAATAGCGCCAACTCGCACGACAGCCGGGCGTGGAAGATCCCCGGCGTGCCGGAGCGGGACTTCATCGGCAAGCCGTTCCTGATCCACCAGCCCCTGAAGGCCGGCCACGTGACCGTCAACGGCGGCGCGAAGGCGTTCCAGACCGTGGACTGGGACCGCCTCCGGTGGGTGCGGTGACGAACGCCCAACTTTGTTGATCGATCACGACAAGCCGCCCTTCCGGCGGCTTCACTTTTTTGCCCCGAGCGGACGACTGATGAGCATCCGGAGCTTCGATTTGGGGTCGATCACGTTCCCCTTCAGGACGTCCGCTTCCGTAAAGCGGGCCAACAGGACTTCGCCGTCGGTGGCGCGGTTTCGGTCGTAAGAGATGTAGATCGTCCCGTCGGGGGATTGAACCCCATCCGGGTACGAGACGCCCTTGCGGTCGTCGAGAATGAGGCCGCCCGTCCACGTTTTACCATCGTCCTCCGAGAGCCAGGCGCTCAACTTCACCCGCCCCTGGTGGGCACCCACGGCGTCGCCGTGCTTGACCAACAACAGGCGTCCCGAGGCCAGGCGGCGGACGTGGAACCGTGCGTTCGGCTGGCCAACTCCCGACACCTCCGTCGGTGCCGCCCACGTTTTCCCACCGTCCGTTGAGGTGCTTTGCATGATGCCCTTCGCGTTCCGTGCCAGCATCCAGAGGGTGCCGTCCTTGCGCTCGACGAACATGTGCTCGTGCCAGTCCGGGTTCGGAAACTGGACCGCGCCGCGGCGCTCCCACGTCACCCCCTTGTCCCTGGACACGAACGCATGGGCACCGCGGAGCGGGTCCAGTTCCGGAAACGCCCCCTTAAACGGTCCGAATCCGGGGTTCTGATTGAGCGAGAGCGGAAGCAACCATTCACCGCTGCTCAGAACGGTTGGCTTATTCAAGGCGACGCCGTGCCAGATGCGGCGCGGCGCGGACCATTTCGGATGCTCGTCGTCCGGATTCTCGCACACGGCCGACCAGACGCCGGCGCGGCCGTCGAACATGTCCATGGATTGATCGAAAAACAGCCAGAGCCGGCCTTGCGGGTCAGTCCAGAGGTTGCCGACCAGAATGCTGCGATCCACCGGCAATGTTTTCGAGTGGGCGTCCACCACGAGCCGCGGCTTCGACCACGTTTCTCCGTTGTCATCGCTCGTCGCCAGAACGAAAAATGCTTTCGGGCTGTCCCCCCCGGCGACCCAGCACGCCCACAACCGACCCTTCGGCGTCCGCTCCATGCCGATGGTCATGCCGTAATCCAATCGGTCAGCGTCGTATTGAGGCAGCGGCGAAGTGTTGATTTTCGGGGGAATCAGCGCCAGGTCGGCGATGCGGCGCATCACTTCGCGTTCGTAGTCGCGCACCGCCTCGGGAGTCATCTTGGCAAACCGAGCCTCAGCCTTCTCGCCTGTGTCCTGAGCGAAGAGAGGGGCGGGCAGGACCAACAACAGAATAACAGCGATCCGCATGATCGGCGTCCCGGAAGTTCTTCGGTGGAATAATGCTTCATTTGCGATGCCGTGTTAGGGGGTTCGGCCAAGCCCCACCCCTAACGCAGCAGACCCGTGGCGAACAGGAGTCCGATCACGAAAACCCTTCGTGCTCCGCCGGTCTGTCGCAGCACTTGGTTCGGCTTGCTCGTGCGATCAGTTATTTTTTTCGTATTCGGTCATCTTGGATTTCGTTAAATTTGCAGCCTGCTTCGCCTCAAGGAGCAATTTTGCCGACTTTTGGAAATGGTCGTTTGACGAATCGCAATTGTCTTTGGCGTTTTTGAAGGCTTCCGTGTGGACAAGTTTTTCCATCCCCGGTCGCTTCATATAAGTTCGGAGGGGCTCCAGGTAGATTTTTGACTGTTCCATCGCTTCTTTGAGGAAATTTTCAAAATCTGTCAACTGTTTCATGAGTTGGAGGAATTCTTCTTCCATTGGGACAAAAGTCGAGCGATTGAATTTTTGCTTCATCGCCGGTTCAACCTTCTTTTCTCGAAGGTTTTTGAATTTCACCGCGAGGTCGGGGAGTGCAAGGGGCATATTTTGCACTTTCTTCATCACGTTATTGGAATAGAGCCTGTTCATCTCTGCCAACTTGGCTTCCCAATCCTTGATCTTCTGCTCGGTCATTTCAGTTTGTTTTTTCTTGTCTTCGAGCTCTGTGACGACAGCGCGTGCGACCTCAACGAGGCCCGAGACTCGATCGAGCGCCGTGTTGAGAACGTCCGCCTTGTTTTTTTCGTTCTTCTTTTGCAACTCATCCTTCAGGTCCACCCCCGCCTTGACGAACGCCTGCACTTTCCCTTTCAGTTGGTCGAAAAGTTTTCGCGCCTGCGGCGGGTCTGGTTTTCCCACGGCGGTGTCGAGTTGGTCGAAAAGCTCGCCGATCGACTTCCGGTGCATGGTGTAAAGCTTGATCCGGTCGGTTACCGCCATCTTGGGGATCTCGACGTCGTTCTTCTTGAGCAGCTCTTTCGCTGCCTTCCAGTTTGCTTGAAAGTCCAGGCCCATGATCTGACCCTCGAATGAAAATACCAAACATTGGGTATCCGCCCGCTGAGGGTATAGCCGTGATCGACGGGTTGCAAGAAAATTTCGGGGGGAATCGCTTCCAGCCAGCCTTTCGATTTCGAGACACCGGAGGCACTACTGCAACGGCCGCAAAGCTCGTGCTGTCAGGCGGCCGAGGCGGTACATCAGCGAGCCGTTGACGACGCCGTCGGCCACGCCACCGGTGACTTTTTGGGCCGCCTTGCCGAACAGGGCTGTCAACCAACTCGCGTGCCCTTGGAGGGCGTCGAACAGGTGGTGGGCACCCTCTTGAGTGAGATCGTCGGCCTGACTGGCCGCCGCGGTGTTCAGCAGGACCGTACCGACGATCCGCACGGTATCGACACGATTGGCCCGCACGTTGTAGACGGCGCACAGGTCGCCGACGAGTTCCACGGCCAGCGCGGTGACGATCACCGCATCGACCGAGCCGCGGGGCGAAACGGCCGTCAGTTTCCCGGCCGACAGGGCCGCACGGCGGATGCGGCGGGCGGCCACCTCGTCGAGCAGGCCGAGGAAGTGCCGGTCGAACTCGCGGACCCAGTCGGCCTTGGTCTGGTTCGCTCGCAGCAGATTTTCCCGCATTTTGGTCAGCCGGGCTACCTCGTCCGCCGTCGCACCGCACAGCACCAACTTTCGCTCGAACGGGGCCGTGCCGAGAGGGTAGGTCGCCAGGATCGGCCGGAGGCGGTCGTAAACGACTTCGTAGGCGTGACGGGCGTGGGCGGCCCGCGTCAGTTGCCGGGCGGACAGTTCGTACAGGGCGTCGGTCTGGAAGGCCGGGGTGGTCTGCAACCGCACGTACAAGAGGATGAGCCGAACGCCGGCGATCACGAACGCGAGAACCACGATCCCGCCGCCGACCAGGGCGATGGTCCGGGCGGGTTCCGGCAGGGCCGACACCTGCGAGACGAACAACGATGCTTGTGCGATGACGAACAGCGTCAGGGCCGAGCCGAGCAGCACGGCCGCCCACCGCAGCCCGGCCGAATCGAGCCACCGCGCCCAGAACGGCGGGGCCGGTTCGAGCGTGGCCAGGAACTCTTCCAGCCGTTGCTGCTCGCGCTCGCCCTCTCGGGCGAGCAGGGTGCCGTCGGCCAGCGGGATGGAGTTCGAAGTGTCGATCCGCTGGGCCGGCAAGCCGACGGCCTCGCCTTGCGGCACTTCGCCGTCGCCGTCTCCTTCCTCGGGCGGTTCCTCGACAATGACGGGCGGGGTCTTAACAGCTTCCGGCCGCATCGGCGGTGCCAACGGCACACCGTCGTCGTCGTCATCGACGTACGTGGGAATTGATCGACCGGCCATCTCTTCACCCTTCCCGATCAGAGATCGAACAGGAACTCGGCGACGCGGTTCAACCCGATGTGAGACGGCGGGTGGCCGGCCCGATCCGGCGGGACCGGCGCGAACCGCGGGTAGAAGTATTCACCAGCCGGCCACGTCTTCGGCCACCGGGCCGGCACGGGCGACACTTTCACCGACCGCGTTTGCGATTCCGGTCGGCCGTTCTCGTCGAACGGCCGCACTTCGAGGTTCGGGTACTCCAGACTCGCGGACGAATCGACGGCCGAGCAGACGAAGTACTCGACGGTCAGCCACTGCCGGGCCACGACGTTCCGCAAGAGCGGTTGCACCATCACGCGGACGAGGTCGCCGAGCTTGTCGCGGTCGTCCCGGTGGACCTTGTCGGCCTGGCTCGCCACGACGGCGATCTTGCGAACCTTCGGAGCGTAGGGCAGCCGCGACCGGCCGGCGGTCAAGAATTGCACCACCCGGTCCGCCAACGTCGGGAGCGGCGTTCGCCCCGGTGCGAGGTAGGCCAGGGCCGTCGCGAGCATGTGGGCGCAGCCGTTGTACGCCCCGACGCCCGCTGCTAGCAGGACGGTCGGGTCGACCAGGACCACGAGTTGATCGCACGCGAAGAACTTGTCGGCCAACGGCGTGACGATCTGGTCCCGGTAGGCGGTGTAGTGCCGGGCGAAGGTTTCCGCGAGGGCCGGGTTGGCCGCCCGCGCGGCGGCCGGCAGCGGGGCGAACTCCCGATCCGCGTCGAGGCCGACGAACCGCACCTTCGCCAGCGCCTCGGCGTCCCCACTCTTGCGAACGTCCTTCGGGATGTATTCCCCCGTCGGGGTGACACAGAGCGTCGACGGCGTGATGACCGGCACGTACTGGAGCGCGAGCCGGCACAAGGCCCGCTTGAACTCCGCCACGACCGGCCCGGCCTCCAGGGTGCCCGCTCCTTCGACGAGGCGAAGGTAATCGCGGCTCGCTTCGAGGTAATCGAACTTCTCGTCGAGCAGGGCGAGCAGTTCGTCGGACCACTCCGCGTAGGTGGACCCGGCCATGCTCACGTCGGCCAGTCGCTCGCCGGGGAGGTCGGTCAGGATCAGCCGCGTCTCGCTCACCGCCCGCCGGACCCGGTCCATCAGGTTTCGACGGCCGCCGGTGAAGTCCAGCTGGCAGCGGTACTCGCTCAGGGCCGTCGTCTTCCCCGGCCACCGCCGGCCGTGAAGTTGCTCGCGGAACTTCTCGTAGGGGAATTCCGGCGTGCCGTCCCCGGCCGGCGGCAGTTCCCGGAACTCGACGTGCGTCGTGGCATTCCCCAGCGGGAACTCGCCGGGGTGGTGGTCCTGGAGGTGGTTGATGAGCGACGTGAGGAACGTGGACTTCCCGGCTTGCTGCATCCCGAGAACCCCGATCCGTCGCTCGTCCGTGTAGAGTGCCATCGTGCCCCTTCGCCTCGCCCGACCGCCCCGCCGTCAAAGTCAGTCAACACACTGACCGCCGGCAAGTCAACAACAGACTTCCGGATTGGTCACGGCGGGCAGCCGACGGTATGATGACAGTCCTCTCCCGCTCGCGCCTGCCTCACCTTGCCCGAAACCCGGCCCGTCGGGCGAGATCGACCGAGACTACCGTTTCATGCACACGACGTCCGCCACCCTCCTGGAGCGGGTCAAACGACTCGGCGATAGCGAAGCGTGGTCGCGGTTCGTGCGGCTGTACACGCCCGTCCTGTACGGCTGGGCGAAACAGATGGGCCTGCACCACGATGACGCGGTCGATCTCGTCCAGGATGTATTCGCCGTCCTCGTCCAGAAATTGCCCGAATTCGAGTACGAATCGCACAAGCGGTTCCGCGGGTGGCTGTGGACTGTGACCCGGCGGCGGTGGGTCGAGCGACAACGGCGCGCGGCTCTGCCCGTTGACCGCGGGCAAGACCCCGATCAGGTGGCGGCGGCCCGCTCCGACACCCCCGAGATCGACGAGAAGGAATTCCACGCCCACTTCCTCCGGCACATCGTGCCGACCTTTCAGGGGCAGTTCCAGGAATCGACGTGGCGAGCGTTCTGGAAGCACGTCGTCGAGGGGCGGCCCGTTCCAGAAGTCGCGGCCGAGGAAGGGCTGACAGTCGCGGCCGTGTACAAGGCGAAACTCCGGGTGACGGCCCACCTGCACAAGGAACTCGGCGACGTGTTGATGTGATCGTCCGCAGCGTGACGGCGTTTGTCACCCGTGATCCGACCCCGGTGGAAGGCATGACCCCTGGACCGACTTGCCCGTCCCGGGCCGATTTCGAAGACATGATGCTCGGCCGCCTGGACGACCAGCGGGCGGCGGAAGTCGAGGCGCACGTCGAAACGTGCGTGTCGTGCCAGGCCGCACTGGACGAACTGCACGTCGAAACGCACCTCACGGCGGCCCTGCGGGGCGGTCCGGTTCCCGTGGCCGCGGACAACCTCGCCGACGTAGTCGGCCGGCTGGAAGACATGGCCAGCCAGTTCACGCCGGCGGGGGCCGATCTGAGCGTCTCCGGGGACGGCGCGGCGGTCGCGGATACCGTGCCGTTCGACCCGCCGAGCCACCCGGAAGACCTGGGCCACATGGGCAGCTATCGCATCGTGCAACTGCTCGGGGCCGGCGGCATGGGGTTGGTATACTTGGCCCACGATGAGGTGCTGGACCGCAACGTCGCGGTCAAGGTCCTACGGCCGCGGATGTCGCGGCGGTCGTCGGCCCGCAAGGGGTTCCTAAAGGAAGCCCGGGCGATGGCGGCCCTGAAGCACGACAACGTCGTCACCGTGTTCCAGGTCGGCGAAGCGACCGGCGGGGCCGGGCCGATCCCGTTCCTGGCGATGGAACTATTGGAAGGCGAGAGCCTCGCCGATTGGGTTCGCCGTGAGGGGCCGCTGCCGCCGGAGTGGGTCGCCCGGTTGGGGGCGCAGGCGGCCCTCGGGCTCGCAGCGGCGCACGGCCGCGGCGTCGTCCACCGCGACATCAAGCCCGGCAACCTCTGGCTGGAAGCCCCGCCGGAGTGGGCGGCCCGGTCGGTCCAGGCGCGGCCCCCGCTGGCGGCCGTCGCACGGGTCAAGGTGCTCGACTTCGGGTTGGCCCAGCCGCCCCAAGGGGAGACGGACCCGGAAGTGGTGAACGCCGCCCTCGGCACGCCCGCGTACATGCCCCCGGAACAGGCCGCCGGGGCCGAGGTCGACCACCGGGCCGACCTGTTCAGCCTCGGCGTCGTGCTGTACGAGTTGCTGACCGGGAAGAGGCCGTTCCCCCGCGAGAACCGCCGCGAAAAGGCCCATTACCCCATACCCGCACCCGTCACCGACCTGGCCCCGGCAACCCCGCAGCCGCTCGCCTATCTCATCCATCGGATGATCTCGGCCGACCCGAACGACCGACCCGCCACGGCCCTGGAAGTCTTCCACGAGCTGCCGCCGGCCGCAGGGCTGGAGCCCGAGAGTGGCCCCCACTCGTTGCTCGTCCCCAAGCGGTCGCTAGAGCCGGCCAGGGCCAAGGGGTTGCGGCGATTCGGATGGATCGGCGGCGGCGCAATCGCCCTGCTGCTGCTCAGTTGGTTCGCCATCAATCGAGTCAGCCGGTCGTTGGAAACGGGCGAACCGGCCCCGGCCGTTCCGGAGTCGATCCCCGGCCCGCCCGACGATGCGTGGGTTCGCGAGGTGCACAAGTTGCCAAACGAGCGGCGGATTTTGGTCGTGGTCGCCAAGTTGCGGGAACTGAACCCCGACTACGACGGCAAAGTGGCCCGGTACGCCCTCGCGGACGGCAAGGTGAGAGAGTTTTACCTCCTCACCGACACGATCGCCGACATCCGGCCGGTCCGCGCGCTCGGCGATCTCAAGTCCCTCACGGTGGTCGGCAGCGAACCCGGCAAGGGACGGCTCGAAGACCTGTCCCCGATCCGCGGGCTGGAACTGACGATCCTGAACGTCTGGCAGAACGCCCGACTCACGGACATCTCCCCCGCGGCGGGCATGAAGTTAGTCATGTTCCAGGCCGGCGACACGCCCATCGAAGACCTGTCCCCACTCAAGGACATGCCGCTGACGACACTGGCGATCAACAATTGCCGAGTTCGCGACCTCTCGGTGATCCCGACCCTCCGGCGACTGAACTACCTCCGGTGCGACGGCTGCCCAGCTCAATCCTTGCAACCCTTACTTCGGTCCACCCTCTCGGAACTCACGTTCACGCCGAACCACGAACGTGGCCACGATTCGGAGGTTCTCGAAGGCATGAAACGGCTGACCAAAATTAACCAGATACCAGCCAACGAGTTTCGTCAAAAACTGACGCCGCCACAGTAACGATTCCGAGAAAAATCGCCACTCCGTGTCCAATTCGTGAAACTCTCCTCGAAGTCTCATATACCGGGAGACGCTCACTCCCACCTCTCACATTCGTCGATCCGTTCGGTCATTCATTGAGGGTCCGATTTATGTTCTCGAGCAAGGCGTCTTCACGTCGCGGCGGCTTCACGCTCATCGAGTTGTTGGTCGTCATCGCGATCATCGCCATCCTCATCGGCCTCTTGCTGCCGGCGGTCCAAAAGGTGCGGGCGGCTGCGGCCAAGATGACCTGCACGAACAACCTCAAGCAGCTCTCGCTCGCCTGCCACGGGTACGCGGGCGTCAACGACGACAAGCTCCCGCCGATCAACACGCTCATCTCGGCCACGGCTACGGCCCCGACCGGGACGCCGGAATCGGAAACGTACGGCAGCATCATGTACGCCCTCCTGCCGTTCGTCGAACAGGACAGCATTCAGCGGCGGTATCAGACAACCGGCTACCTGACGACGGCCAACGCGGCCTCGGTCGTCAAGACGTACATCTGCCCGTCCGACCCGACGGCCGCCGACGGCATCACGAGCACCGGGTGGGCCGGCACGTCTTACGCCGCCAACGCCATCCTGTTCGGCAAGGGCAGCTACTACATGTCCGAGTGGAAGAAGTCGATGTTCAAGATCGGCAACATCCCGGACGGCACCTCGAACGTCGTCGGCTTCTCGGAACGGTACATGGCGGCCGAGAGCGCCCGCAACGACCGCGACCGCGGGTTCGCGAAGGCGACGGAATCGACCTACAACACCCCGATCTTCGGCATCTACCAGACCTACTACCCGACCGGGTTCCCGACGGGCTGGTGGTTCTACAGCGCCCAGAGCTGGCAGTTCAGCCCGAAGACCACCGACGCCGTCCGCTGGGCGCTCCAGTCCGGCCACACGCAGAGCATCGTCTGCGCCATGATGGACGGCAGCGTCCGGGGCATCACGCCCGGCACCGACGCCACGACCTTCTGGCTCGCCGCCGTCCCGAACGACGGCAACGTCCTCCCGTCCAACTGGAACTAACCGTTCGCCCCACGGGGCACCGATTTCCTCGGCCGAAGGCGTTGCCCTTCGGCCGTTTCTCATCCTGGGGGTTCACCGGATCATGCGGACGCGAATTCTGTCGGCGGTGGTGGTGGTGAGTGGACTGCTCTCGGCCGGGTGCGGCGGCGGGTCGAACGGCCCTGGCAACGTCTTGTCGGGCGTCGTCACGGTCGACGGCCGGCCGGTCAAGGAAGTGAACGTCCTGGCGACGGGCGGTGCGGCTCAGTTGAGCGCGTTGACCAACGAACAAGGGGAGTACCGCTTCGAGAACCCGCCAAAGGGGGCGTTGAAGTTTCAGCTCACGTCGATGGCCCCACCGCCGCCGGGCGTGCCGGGGTCACCGCCGCCGCCAGCGGCCGCCGGCGTGCCCACGAAGTACACCAAGCCGGGCAACGACTTGGCGTTCGAGTACGCCGGCGGGAAGCAGACGTACAACATGGACCTGAAGCCGTAGCCGATCTTGCCCCGACACCCGCCCTCCCGCGGGTGTCGGCCGTTTACCGCCACTTCCAGTTGCCGCGGTTGAACGTCCTCAGCCACTTCGGTGACAAATATTCGAACTCCGGCTCGTCGGCGTTCCACGTCAGCACGCCGACGCTGCCCGTTTCGGCGTGACGGTCCTTGCTTTCGCGAAGCTCGAAGCCGGCCATGTGGAAGACCCGCGTGCGGCCGTAGTCCTTCTCGACCTCCGCCCCGTCGCCCGAGTAGTGGCCGAAGAAGGCAAACTGCGGCTGGGCCAATTGAATCAGGTTCGACAGCAACTCGCTGCCGTATTCTTCCCGCTTCGCCCCGAGCGGCGCGTCGTGCGTGAGTAGCACGTCGAGCCGGCCGGCGACCAACAATCGGTCGATCGCACGGCTCTGGATGAAGCCGCGGTCGGGCAGTTTCCGCCGGGCGTTTCGGCCTTGCCGGTCGACACCCCACACCGCCCCCACGCGGCAACTGGCGACCGTGGCCACCGCCCCGTCCTTGATGCCACGCACCCGACAGTAAGCGTCGACGACGAAATCCGGCTGCTTGCCGCTCGCCAGGGCCAGGCGTTCGAGTTCCTCGAAATCTTCATGGTTTCCCGCCGTAAACCAGAGGCCGGGCGGTGCGACGGGGTCGTCGAGAATCGAATCGGCGAGATCGTTGATTGCCACAATGTCGAGGGCACCGAGTTCGAGCGGGTCGTCCTTGGCGTGGCGGATGGTGGCGTTGTCCAGGCGAGACGGGTTCGGGAAATAGCCGAGGTCGCCGACTTGCAGGATGCCGTGAAGGGGCCGATGGAATTCCTTCGCCCAACAGTTTGCCAGCCGAAACGCGGGCAGAATGCGACCGTGCAGGTCGCCGAAAACCAGGAAGGTTTTCGGCCCCGGGTTCGGGTCGCTTGATTCTGGGGGTGTCGCATCCATACCGACAAGACGCCAACGTCGGAAATGGGTTCGGAGGGCGGTCGGAGTCTCGGGGCTTGTTTTGCCCACCGTCGGCCACTTCTTGCCCTTCTCGCGATTTTCGATGAAATTTTCGCGCGGACACACTTCTCGCTTGAAACACCGCTATACTCGTGCGTAACCTGGATGACAGACCATTCTCGCACGTTCGGCCTTGACGGCCGGGCGGCCGGCGACCAAAGATACGGCCGTCGCCCCACAACCGGGCGCGGTTTACCAATATGAGTGCCTGACCCGTCCCAACATCGACCCCTCCGAGTTGCACGACGCTTTGCTCACGACCGCTTCCTTACCGGGGCCACTGGCCCGCTCGAAAGCCGCACCGGTCCTGGCGATCTCCCAAGACCCTTACGACGTGCTGCCATCGACGGTGGGGGGACTGTCACCCGCGGAAGCTCACCGACTCGCCACCGCCCTGGCCTGCCCCGACCGCTTCTTGATCGCCACGCCGGACGGGTCGGACGCCCGACCGTTCTTACTGGCGCTAGTCGGCGAAGCCCGGCGGCGCGGGGAACGGGTGTTGGTACTCACGGCCGACGCGGAGGCGGCAAATCAGGTAATCGCGGCCATCTTGACTCAAGAATCGGCCGTCGTTCGGGCGATGGTAGGGGCAGAAGATACAGAAAGTTTGCCGGCGGAAGTGAAAACAGTGGCCTCGCGGGTTCTCGGCGTCGGCCGGGTGGAAGAAACCCGAAAGCGACTGACCGACACCGTCCGCGAGATTGGCCTTCAGTTAGAACAGTGGAACACGGCGGCCGGGACGTGGCAACAACTCCGCGACCTTGGCCGGCAGATGAGCGAACCAACCCCGCCGTCGGAAGCCGATCCGGCCCGCACGGCGGAGACGGAGAAGGCCCGGGTGAACTTGCCACTCCTCCGACAAGAGTTGGCGGACCTGGCCCCGATGGTCGAGGCGAAGAAGGCCGGGAAGCTGTTCTCGAAGGGCTTCTGGAAGGCCACCTTCCACGCCGACCTGACGAAACGGGCCGAGGAACTGGAATCGCTCATCCAACAAACGGAGCGGACACTGTCAACCGTCAGCGATCAGACGCCACTGCCGCTGAAGGGTCCGGACGGGGCAATCCTCACCGAGTACCGCCGGCTGTGCGAATCGCTCGCCGCCACGGGGCTGACCCCGCCGACCTCGCCCACGCCGGAGGCTATCGCCCTGGCGTACGCGGCGGCCGAAGGCGGGCGGCAGGAAGCGGAAGCATCCGGGAATTTCGCCCGCCAAACTCTGGCGGATTTGGAATCCGACCCGGCCGCGACGGCCGTACAATTTTTAAACCGGGCCGCGGTCGTTGTGGGACCGCGGGCCGCCTTGGGTGACTTGGCGATTTCGGCTGGAACTTTTGACCGAACCTTTTTAGAAAGTGCAGAGTCCGTGACCCAAACCGAATGGGAAGCAATCACTTCCACGAGCAACCGCATGATTTTGATGGGCGATTTCCTCTCGCATTCCGATTCCCGCCAACACCCCGGCCAGCCGCTCACCAACGGCTCCCACCACATGACCACCACCGTTACCGATGACCTCTGGCACATGGCCCACCGGCCGATCTGGTCCCGCGACGACGGCCCGCTTGTGGCCCACGTCGCCACCGTCGTCGGCGACGTGACCCGCGAACCGCTGGCCGACCGGCCGGAGATTGAACTGCGGTTCGGCACGACCGCGGACGGCGCGTACGTCCTCGCCGCCGTGGCGTTCCCGGTGTCGATGCCCGTGGCGGTCGCGAAGGCGTTCATGGCCGGCGAACTCGGCGAGGGCCAACTCGTGCCGCTCGGCCCGACCCGCTGGCACGCCGATCAAGTTCTCGTCTGCTGGCCACTCCTGGAATCGCACGGCGAGGGCGTTTGGATCGACCTGGAACCCGGCGTCCGCGAGCAAGTCGTGCCGATGGACGGCTTGCCGGTGACGGCGGCGGTCAGCTTCGACCCGGCCCTGTGGACGCGCGAGGCGGCCGAGGCGTGGGTGAACGAGAAGACCCGCGTCGCCCGCTCCCGCCGCACCACGGTGCTGGAGCCGGCGCTGGCGTAACTTCTGTCAGCACGACCAACAAATGCACCGTCGAGCGTCGCGGCGTAAGCGCGACGTGTCTTCCACCCAGGGAGACACGTCGCGCTTACGCCGCGACGCTCGACGGTGAAACGGCAATCCCTTCGAAGTCGGTGGGTTTCCAACGACCTACCGCCCGAACGCTTTCGCCAGATTCGCGTAACTCGCCTTCGCCGCCGCAACCGGGTCGTAGCCGGGCTTGTTGCTGATCTGTCCGCTCACTTCCACCACGACCGGCCCCGCGTACTTCGCGGCCGTCAGTCGGCGGGCGTAGTCGCCGTAGTCGATGCCTCCCTCACCCGGCAGCAGGAACTCGAATTTTGCCGGCGTCCCCTTCGCATCCTTCAGGTGAATGAACGCCGCGTGCGGGACCAGCGATGTGATCGCGTCCGCCAACGTCACGCCCTCCAACTTGAGGTGGCTGAAGTCGAAGCCGAGCCGCAGCCACGGGCTGTCGATCTGTTTGAGCAGCCACAGCGTTCCCTCAACGGTGTGCAGGGCGTTGCCGACGTGCGGCTTGATCGCGATGACGGTCTTTGCGTCCTTCGCCACCGCCGCCCACGCTTGGAGGCGCTCGACCAACTTGTCCTTCACCTTCTCCCAGTCGGCCGGCTTGCCGCCGAGGATCGTCTCGATCACTGGCGGGGCGCCCGGCGACAGGGCGTGGCCCAACTCGGCTGCGGCTTTCAGGCGATCCAGGTTCGCCCGGTGAACCGCGTCCGCCGCCGGCTCGGCGAGGTTCTCCATCAGCCCGTGGAGGCCGAGTTTCGCATCCTGGAGTTGCTTCCGCAACTCCTTGCGCGCGTCGGCCGAAAGTTGCTTCGGCTCGCTCGGGTAGCCGGGCATCAGGGCGAGTTCCACACCGTCGTAGCCGATGGCGGCACACGCCCGAATCGCGTCGGCGAGGGGCAGCGACTTCATGCCGTAGAGGCTGAAGCCGAGCAAGATCGTTTTCGTCGTAGTTTGACCAAAAGCGGTCGGCGTCAGCAACAGCGGTGCGGTCGCGAGCCATTCGCGGCGGGTGAAACGGGACATGGTCGGTCCTCCGTGCGGTTCGCGTAGTTTATCAGCGAACGGGCCGGGAGGTCAGAACCGGCCCCAGTGCGGCGGGAACTCGGTCCGGGGGAAGACCGCCTTTGCCTCGCGCAGCATGTCGCCCCACTCGTGGGGCGGGTAGCGGTCGGAAACGTGGAACAGCACGAGTTGCCGTGCCCCGCACCGGGCGGCCAGGGTCGCCGCCTCGGTCGCGACCATGTGCTTGTTCGCGACGGCCAGGTCCACGTCCGCGGGCCGGTACTGGCTTTCGCAGATGATCGTCCCGACGCCGCGCAACCGCTCGACCAGGTAGTCCACTGCTGGCCCGTCCATTCGGAAGTCCGTGAGGTAGGCCAACGAGTCGCCGGACGTCAGGGTCAGCAACTCGGCCTGAACCTCGGCCAGCGAGTGTGCCGTGCCGCTCACTTCGACCACTTCGCCCGGACCGGCGGGCGTCCCGCGCACCCGCTTGAGCCACGGTCCGGGCTTCCAGCCGCGGGCGGCCATGCGATCGGTGTTCACGTTTACCCGGTCCACCTCGCGGACGAGGTACGCCATCGACGGCGTGCCGTGGTTCATCGTGAAGGCCGAGAGCGAGTAGTCGGGGTGGGAGAATAGAAGTTCGGAGGTGCGCCCCTGCCCTGCTTCCGGGTGGGCGGTGGCGAACTGCTCGGACAGTTCGAACCGCTCGACCTGGACGCCGTCGGGATGGATGTCGTGGACGAACCAGGGCACGTGCTTGCCGGCGACGAGGTTCCACAGGAAGCCTTGCAGCCGGTGGTGCAGGACCGCCCGCGTCCCCGGCGGTCCCCAGACACAGTTGCGTTTCGTCTCGCGGTCGTACACTCGGCGGAACAGCGAATCGAACCCGGCCACGTGGTCCATGTGAAAGTGCGAGAAGCAGAGGTGATCGAGTTGCAAGAGTTCGGCGTTGGGAACGGCCCCCGGGCAGCCTTCCCCGCAGTCGAACAATAGGCGGTGGATCGCCTGGCCCGTGGTGACACGCACGAACGCGGCGTTGTCCTCACCCGCCCCGCCCAGAACTTGAAACTCGATGGCCATCGAACCCCTCCGGTACAATTGGGCGAACGGACGGTCGCCGGGGCCGGAGGGTTCGCGGCCGCCGGCTCAGTCCTTCTCGGTGTACACCACGAAGCCGATCATCATCTCCTGCCACGTCTGGTTGCCCCAGCGGACCTTCGACGTGGGGTCGGGGTTCGTCGGGTTCTTGTCCGAGTTGTCGTACCACGCGGTACACTCGATCTTCGACCCGGCCGGAATGTCCCGCGGCTTCGCCAACTCGTAGTTCGCCTGCCAGTTGAAGTCGTACTTCGGGATGTTGCACAACACCTCGCGCGAGCCGTCCGGCGACACCAACTCGAACTTGAACGCCTTGCCGCGGACGTGCATGTGCGGCGTGAAGCTGTACACCGTCACGGCCTTCTTGAGCGTGTGCGACGACTTCACTTCGTAGTTGTCGGCCCCCGGCGGGATCTGGAACTTGCCGTTCAGGATCGAGCGGTTTTGAATCTCGTGCTTCGGCGGCCCCTTCGCGTAGCAGATGCCGATCATCGACTGGTCCTTGCCCGCCTGACCGTTCGGCGTGTAGTGCATCTCGAACATCAACTGCGAGCCTTTGAGGATCTTGCGGGCGTGGTCTTTCGGCAGGACCGTCGGCGCGTCGCCGGGGACGTAAGCCCCGAGCATGTGCGAGCCGAAGTCGGGGCCCATGACGTCCAGGAGCGAGCCGCCCGGGGGGATGATGAAACAGATGATGTGGTGGACGACGGCCCGGTACTCCGGCCGCACTTCGACCGCCTCGATCCACTTGTCCTCGGCGAACTTCTCGCCGACCGGCACGTACTGGTACGGCACGCCGATGCCGAGGAACGAGTTCGCGGGGATGCTGATCGGCTTCTTCAACTTCAGCACCTCGTCCGGGTCGCGGGGCAGCCGCCAGCCGTCGAGGAACGTCCGGGGCGCGGGCAGATCTTTCGCGTCGCCCTCCACGCAGCCCTGGTCGATCCACGCGAGCAGCGTGGCCTTGTCCTCGGCCGTCAGGCGGCGGTCGTTCTTGAAGTGCCCGAACTTCGCGTCGGCGTGCCACGGCGGCATGATGTCGTCGGCGACGACCTCGCGCATCATGGCCGACCAACTCTTCGCGCTTTTGTAGCTGTCGAGCGCGAACGGGGCGGCCTCGCCGGCGCGGTGGCACTCCAGGCACTTCGCCTGAAGGATGCGCGACACTTGTTTCGTGTACGTGACCGGCTCGCCCGCCTTCACCGGCGACTTCTCGCGCGTCAGTTTGCACCCGCTCGCGGCTGTCTGCGTGACCTTCACGTCGCTACCTTCCAGCACCGCGTCGATGGCGTTGCCGAGTTCGCGGGTGGTCGCCTTCGGCTTGTGGACGCCGGGCGTGAACTGGTCGTCGATGCGACCCTGGTAGCGGACGGTCCGCGTCGCGTCGAGCACGAAGGCGGTCGGCACGCGGTCCACGTTGAACTTGTCGGCGACCTTCGTGCCGTCGTCCTTCAGCACCGGGTACGACAGGGCGAAGTTTTTCGCCTGCTTCGCGATAGTCGCGGCGTCGTCCGACTCGTGGCTGTACACGGCGACGAACTTCACGCCCTCGGCCTCGTACTTCTTGGCCATCTGCTGAACGACCGGCACGTAGGCCAGACTGACCGGGCACCCCGTGGTAGGAAACAGCACGACAACGGCCTTCGCGTCGCGGGTGTTCTCGACGAGGCCCCACGCCTTGCCGGTGGCGGCGTCGGTGAGTGTGAAATCGGCGATCTTGGTCCCCAACGGCGGGCCGGGCTCGGCGGCGGAAAGTGGAATGGCGGATAGGGTTAGGAGCACCAACAGAGCGCAGCGCATCACGCGAGAACCTCCAGTTCGGGCCGACGATTGTCCTGCACCTTCAGATTAACGGGGGCAACCGTCGGAGGGTATACCCCGCAAGTGGCCGTTCGGATTCAAGTTGGGGCGAGCGGGGCAAGAATTCCCATCTTCGCCTTGACAGAACCGCCGAGAATCGTCAACTTAACCATGCCTCTTCTCTGTTCCGGCCCCGCCGCTGATGGTGCAACGCCATTGACGGCGGGGTTTTTTTATGGCCACCGTCCGACTGACAAAAGATCAGTGCCAGCGTGACGAACTGCCGGGCTTGTGCGCCCGTTGCGGCCGGCCTGCCTCCACGCACATCGACCGCACGTTCGCCTGGAACCCGCCGTGGGTGGGGGTATTCCTCCTCGCCGGAATCCTCCCCGGCGTGATCCTCCTCTTCGCCACCCAACGACGCCTGCGGGTCCGCCTGCCAATGTGCGAACGGCACCTCCGCCACTGGCGTTCACCGACCACGTTCACGTGGATCGGCCTGCCCGTGTGTTTGGGGATCATCGTCTTCGGGCTGTTCGTTTTGGGTGAAATCCACCACGGGGCTTCGCCGGTTGCGAACGCCGGGGTGTTTACGTTCCTCGCGTGGATCGCCGTGGTCGGCGTGTGGCACTCGCGACTAATCCGCCCGGAGCGCATCGACGCCAACGGGATCGTGCTCACCGGCGTGGCCGAGGAATTCGCGGACGCAGTGGAAGCGATGCGGGAAGAGAGCACCCCCACCCGCGACTACGGCGAGTACGACGACGAGGACCGACCCGCCCGGCCGCGACGGAATCGGTACGAAGGGGACGACTGACCCGTGGCGATTCGTCCGACCGGCTCGCATTTTTGTTGCCTCACCCGTCGGCGGCCTTCACAATGGGGCACTCCGCTAAACCCCCAACACCCGAGTGATGGCCCATGCCCAACCTTCGCCTGCCCCGCGCCCATTGCGACCGCGACGACCTGCCCTCGATCTGTGCGAAGTGCGGGCGGGAGGAGACGACACTCGTCTCCCGCACGTTCACCTGGTGCCCGTCGTGGGTCTTCATCTTCATAATCTTCGGCGGCCTGCTGCCGTTGTTGATCGTCTACTTCATCGCCCGCAAACGGATGCGCGTGAACGTCCCGCTGTGCGACGAGCACGCCGGCGGCT
Source organism: Limnoglobus roseus (assembly GCF_008254045.1). GTDB lineage: Bacteria > Planctomycetota > Planctomycetia > Gemmatales > Gemmataceae > Limnoglobus > Limnoglobus roseus. The sequence continues at coordinate 1,581,701 of NZ_CP042425.1, forward strand.
GGAAGCGGGCGGCCCTGTTCGGCTGGACGAGCGTCCTGGGGTGCGTCGCGCTGCTCATCGTCGGCCTGACCGTGGCAGACCAAGTCGGGCCGATTGTCGCGATGGTTGGCGGGGTGGGGTTCGTCGTCTGCCTGATCGCGCTCGCGGTGTGGAACATGTTCCTGATTCGGCCCACCAAAATCACGAAGGAAGACATCACGCTCGCGGGCGTGTGCCAGGAGTTTGCGGACGAGGCCAAGGAACTTCGAAGCCGCTACGACGACGATGACGACCGGCGCGATGCCTACGGCGATTACGACGACGACCGGCCGCAACGCCGCACGACTCGGACGCGCGACCGGTATGAAGACGAGTACGAAGACAACCGCCGGGACCGGGATTAAGCTCTACCGACGAACGAGATCGTCACGGCCGACGCGGGGGGCGGCCCCCAGCCGTTCGTGGTCGATCTTGCCAGTGAGTTCGTCGAAGACGTGCTTCACGTTGTCCTTGATGTCGTTGGCCGCCTTGCCCGTCCACTCCTTGTACCACGGCATGTCGAGACCGGCCGCGATCTCGTCGACCGTCTTCTTCACGTCGATGCCCTTCTGCACCGCCGCCCGCAGTTCGACGAAGTACCGCTTCTGCTTGGCGATCAAGTCCTTGCCCGCGACGGGGCCGTGGCCTGGGCAGACGAGGTCCACGTCGAGCTTCTCCATCTTTTCGAGACACTTGACCCACTCGGCCGAGTTCGAGTGGCCCATGAAGTTGAACGCCCCGTTCACGCAGGCGTCGCCGGTGCAGAGGATCTTGTGCTTCGGCAGGTACGCCACCGCGTCGCCGCGGGTGTGGCTGTGGCCGAGGTGCAGGAACTCAACCCGCTGCGTGCCGTCGTCGAGGACGAGTTTGTCGTCGAAGTGCTCGTCGACTTGGTGGAGGTGGCTTTCCTTCACGTCCTTGCGATCCTTGGCCTGTTCCTCCCACTGCTTCGCCCCGTTGGCCATCAGCAGGCGGGCGGCGTGCGTGTGGCCGATGATCTTGGCCCCTTCCTTCGCCCACACGGCATTCCCGTAAGCGTGGTCGCCGTGGTGGTGCGTGTCGAGGACGTACTTGATCGGCAGCTTCGTCGTCTTCTTGATGGCCGCGAGCACGTCGCCCGCTTCCTTCGGGAAGTTGGCGTCGATGACGACGACGTGGTCCTTGAACAGAACCCACGTGTGGTTCGACCCGCCGAACGGCACCTTCGGATCGGTCGCGCTAATCGACGAGTACCGGAAGAAAACGCCGGGGGCGATCTCCTTCACCTCGTCGAACTTCATCTCAGGAATCGCGAGTTTCTTCGCGGCCGGCTCCGAGCGCCCCGGCGGGACGAGCGCGACGGCAACGACGATCGCGCCGACAACGGCCGCGAGGGAGAGGCGAGGGGACATGGAAAACCTCCGTGGGATGCTCTTCGTGACGGCGGTATCCTATCTCCGTGAACCAAATCGGGGTAGCGCCTGCTACCCCGATCACGAAACGAGACGAAGTGTCTGCCCCAGTTGTTACTTGATCTGCTTGAGTCGGTCGACCATGCCCGTTTGTGTGACGCCGGTCACCCAGCGGTTCGAGTCGTCGGTCGAACTTTCGGAGACGAAGTCCCACAGGTAGCGGAACTCCCCTTTCGTCACCAGCCAGCGGATCAGGGCGTCTTCGCCGTCGTTGATGGCCGGGAACTGCACCTTCAGCTCCGGCTTGCTGGCCGCCTGATTCATCAGTTCCCGCGCCCGTAACTTGACGCGGGGGTCGAGGGACGTGACCATGACGCCGGCCGTCCGGTCGCCCAAGCCTTGGCTGTAGGCCGGGCGGGTAATTGCCTCTTCGACGAACGGCATTACGGCCCGCACTGTCGCCGCACTCCGGCTTGCGGCGGCGTCCACCTCGGGGTCCAATTCCAGCAAGCGGGTCAGGTACGTCTGGTACTCCAGCAGGTCTTCTTCGCCCTTCGCGTTGCGGCCGCGGTGGTAGTTGGGGAACTCTCGCAACATCTGCCGGTAGAGGTTGATCCCCTCGGCGTACAGCGTCTTCGCCCGCAGCTTGTTCCCGGCACCGGCCTCCTGTTTCGCCTCCCACAGCGTCTTGCGGGCCTCGATCATGAGGTCGCTCGGCTCGGTTTCGGCGGCGCTCAAGAACGATTCCAGGTTGGTCGTCTGCTGTTGGATGGAATACGCCCGCAGCGATTCCCGCGCCCGCAGTCGCTCGCGGGACAATCCGCGGACTTTGAGTTGCTCGTCGTCCAGGCCGGCGAGCGTGGTGTCGTCCGGGACGCCGGCCGCCAGCGCCTGGAGGTTCGCGAGTTGCGCGGCCGTCAGACTCAGGCCGTTCACGCGGGCGTGGTGGGTCCACATCGCTAACGCCTTCCGCCACTCAGTCCGGCTGTTCGCCGGCGTTTCGAGGGCGACGTCCGTGCCCCGCGGGAACCACCGGTCGGCGTCCGAATCGGCCCGCCGGTCGGGGTACCACTTCGTGGCCGTGTCGAACCAGCCCTCCTTGGTAAGTCGTTCCGCCCGGTACGTTTCCACTCGCGGCCCGGCGTGGCGGAAGATGATGAGCATCGGGGCCTTCGGGATGCGGTACCGGAAGCGGTCCACGCCCTGCAAATCGTTGGCGAACTCCGGCCCGCGGTCGCCGGGCGGCGGGGGCAGCGGCTCCATCGAGTACGCGAACCACGTCCCGGCCGCCTGGAAGGCGTCGAACGTGTCGTTGATGTCGTCGACCTTCGACCCGGACGTGAACCGGAAGTTGTCGCCGATGGTCTTGGCCTCCCCGGTCTGCGGGAGCTTTTGCGGGAGCGTCGGGAACTGCTGATCCGGCGGCAGCAGGCGATCGTTCCGGGCCGCGTCGTACCGCGTCGGCACGCTGGCGTTGTCTTCCAGGAACTGCACGATCTGTTCCGGCCGCGTGTACCCGAGTTGGTCGACGAGGCGGCGGACGAGTTGCGGGTTCTTCTTCGCGAACGCATCGAACTCGGCGAGGTCGATCTGCCCGCCCTGGCGGAACCGCGACGGCTTCCGCTCTTCCGGCGGGATGCAACTGAGTTGGAACAGCGACGACAGCGTGCGGACCTTGTCGGCGACGCTGAACTTGTTCTGGTAATAGAAGCCGATCTGGTACCGCATGTCCGGCGACTTGCGGTTCATCCGCTCGCCCTCGGCGAGCAGTTCGATGCCGCGGGTGATGTAGAAGTACATGTCATTGAGGCGGTCATTCTCGACCGACACGTTGTACGACAAGTTCCAGCTCTGGTAGATCCACGGCGTGGTGAAGTTCGGCTGGAGCTTGGTGACGGTGCGGACGAGGAACTCGAACTCGTGCCACTCGTTCCGCTTGAACTTGTCGATGGCCGCCTTCCACAAGGCGGTGATGACGAACCCGCGGCTGCCGAGGGTGCCGAGCCGCATGGCCGTGCTGGTGATCTCCGGGTCGCCCTGTTCGAGTTCGCGGAGTTCGAGCGCCTCGCCGCTGGCCTGCTGCTCGATGGTGCGGCTGTACAGCCAGTCGGCCGCCTTCGCGACGGCGTTCGGTGCGGCCGGTGGGCGGGTTTCATCGTCGGCCCCGCCGCGACGTTCCTGGTTCAGGTACGTGGCCCGTGCTTCGTCGCTGAACGGGATTTGCAGCTTCCCGCGCCAGAACAGGCTCAGCGTGAAGAGCCCGATGATGAGCAGGAAGTACGTCCACTTCCGCCGCGTAACGGCTCGTTGAAAGGGGTTGGCCATATCAGTAACTCCCAGCCGAGGCTCGGGGATGGTTCGGATGAAGGTTCAACGGATCACTGCTCATCGGCCGGCCGTGTCGGGTATCCCGACTTCCGCGAGGGCCGCTCGGACCTTGTCGCGGATCAGGTCGCGGACGGCCCGGAACTCTTCCGGCGGCATGTGCTTGGGGTCCGGGATGGCCCAGTCCGCCCGCCGCGCCGCCCGCACGAGGGGGCAAGCGTCGCCGCAGCCCATCGTGGCCACGAAGTCGAAATCGACGTCGGGCAACTCGTCGAGCGACTTCGACCCGTGGGCCGCCAGGTCGTAGCCGAGTTCCGCCATGGCGGCCACGGCCTTCGGGTTGACGACGCCGGAGGGCCGCGACCCGGCACTGTACGCCTCGACCGCCGGCCCGCCGAGGATTCGCGCGAAGGCCTCGGCCATCTGACTGCGGTTGGCGTTCTCGACGCACACGAACAGCAATCGCTTCACGCCGGTCCCCTTCGTTAGCAGCAGCCGGCCGCGCCGACGCCACACTTGTCCGGGGCCAGGCAGGCGGTGTGCTTGCCGCCCAGGAGGAACAACAACCCCGCCGGCGTTACCTCGACGCCCGTGACCGGCAGTTGCGTGATGACTTCCGCGTCGTACTCGACTTCGACCGGCGGGTCGTTCGGGCCGAGGACGGGGGCCGCGAGGCGGACGATGTTCGCCAGCTTCGCAGCGTCCAGGCGGTGGGCCTTATCGTCCGCGACCCAGAGTTGCAGGACGCAACTTTCCGTCGAACGGACGGTCCCGCCGCAGTCGATGAAATCTTTGCGGACCCGCCCGACCTCCGTGACGTGGAAGTGCGAGGGGACGAACGCACCGTCCGGGAGCATGAAGTGCAGGTTCACGCCCGGATGGGCGGCAAGCACTTCACTGAGTTCGGTCACGGTCATGGACACACTTCCTCGGGGGTCCGACCGGGCCGGCAACAGGCGTCCTCGCGGACACACCGGCAGGCGGGCACGGCAAGGGCCGCGCCGATCACCGGGGCGGTCAGGTACACCCAGAGCGACCCCAACTGCCACGATACCACGGCCGGGCCGAGCGAGCGGGCCGGGTTCATCGACGCCCCGCACACGGGACCGGCGAACAGCGCCTCCAGGGCGACCACCCCGCCGATCGCGAGGCCGGCCGTGATCCCCTTTTCGCGAGCCCCGGTCGACACACTCAGGACGACGAACATCAGCCCGGCGGTCAGGAGCAGTTCGAGCACCCACGACTGGGACACCGGACCGGCCGGCGTGGTGCCGCCCAGGTCCGCGGCCGTCGGGAACAGGAACCGCACGGCCAGACTGGCCAGCACGGCACCGGCACACTGGCAGAGCACGTAGGGCACTACCGTGCGGCCCGGGAACCGCCGGGCGAGGTAAAAGCCGAGGGTCACGGCCGGGTTCAGGTGCGCCCCGGACACGTCGCCCAGGGCGGAGATCAGGGCGAATACGACCAGCCCGAACGTCAGGGCCACGCCCACGTGCGACACGGCTCCGTTGCCGTTGGCGACGATGGCACTCGTGCCGGCGAACACCAGGGCGAACGTGCCGAGTGCCTCGGCGGCAAGCCGTTTGCGGAGTGGAAGCTGCACGAACCCCGCCCCCTTACGCCGCCACTTCGCGGTTGCGGATCAGGTAGTACGACAGCAGCGCCCACGGCAGCAGGTAGCCGATCAGAATCAGCAGGTTCAGCACCAAGTACTCGGCGTTGATGTTGAAGCCTTCCTTCAGGTAGTTCGTCCAGGTGAAGGCGTCGATGTTCGGCACGATGTTCTCGTACCGACGGAACACCCAGGCGAAGGTGCGGTCGGCGATGTCGATGCTCCGCTTCGTCGCCCCCTCGTCGATCGGCGTCGTCGGCGTATCCGCGTTGAGCAGCCGCTTGAACGACTCCAGCGGCCCGCCGCCGACGCTCTGCCCGGTGGCCACGTCCCGCAGGTGCTCGGCGAAGTACGCACTGATGTACAGGAACAACGACGCCAACAGGCTGATGACGCCCGACAGGTAGGTGCTGAGCGTGACCGAGATGCCGACCAGGATCACCGCCCGGCACCACAGGCCGACGGCGTTCTTGAAGTAGTTCTCGGTGAACGTCTTCTCGCCTTCCATCAGGTACAGGTCGCCCTGGGCCATGCCGAGCATCTGGCCGGGGCTGAGGCACTTCACGTACACCGTCACCCGCGGCTCGCCGGCCGGCGGCGTGCCGGTGCGGGCGTTGCGGAACAGCCCCGGCGGCAGATACACCGTCGCCGGGTGGAAGTCGTAAACTTCGGTCGAGCTGATCTCGAAGAAGCCGTACTTCTCGGCGAGTTGGTCCACGAGCTTCCACGCCTCGTTCGGCCCCGGTCGGGCGAAGGCGAGCGACGGCGGCGCATCCGGGCCGCCGATCTCCCGCTTCCGCAACTTCTCGTCCAGGTCGTTCCGCTCCTTGTCGTACTCCTTCTGCCGGGTCGCGTCGGTCCACGCCCACGGCTCGCCGCGGTTGTCCGGCGGCCGTTGGCCGCACTGCCAGGTCGTGACGCGAATGTTCACGTCCACGCCGCGGTTTTCTTCCCCCTTGGTCAGCTTGAAGATGTCGAACGTGAACTCGCACGGCACCTGGTCGCGGTCGGTCGACCCGAGGTTGGCCGGGATCGAGTCGAACATCCAGAGGGCCCGCTCGGTCGTGGTTTTGGACCCGGCGATGTACTTGCGGTACTCGAACTCCCGGCCGACGTTCGTGCCGGAATAGTCGGCGGTGCGGGCCCGGAAGTCGATCTTGCCCCGCAGCGGCACCCGCGACCGCTGGCTTTCCTCGACCGCCTTCGGGTCGAACGTCGTGCCGAAGGTCAGGTAGACCCAGCCGACCAGGGTCATCAGGCCGAGCGCGATGCTGATCAAAATGCTGTAACCGACGAACCGGCCGAGGACGATCTCGAACCGCTCGACCGGCTTGGTCACAATGGTGTAGATCGTCTGGTGCTTGATGTCGTTCGGGATGCGAAACGCGGCCACGATGACGGCCGGCACGAGCAGGAAGATCGTGCTGGCGAACGCGGTCACGTCCAGCGTCAGGCGGATTTCGTCCTCGGGCTTGTTGTTCGGCAGGAACCACTTGACCGGGAACAGGAAGATCATCAGGAAGATGACGAAGACCAGGAACAGACGGTCGCGGATCGCCTCCTTCACGCTGAGTTTCGCGATGGCGAACGTGCGGCGGAAGCGGAGCTTGAACAGGTCGCGGGCGAACGGGTGGCCGATGCTGAGGAGCGCGAACAGGCCGCCGAGGGCGAGTGTCACCGGCTGCGCCCGCAGCGACAACTTCGGCGGCACGTAAGCGGTGGCTTCCGCCGCGATGGCCTGCGAACGAACCTCGACGAGTTCCTTGCCGATGCCGCCGATGAACATGGCCGCGAACGCCGCGTAGCAGATCAGCGACACGACCGCCATCAGCAGCATCCAGCTCGTCACCGGCATTCGCAACTTCGTCGATTCCGGCTGGTCGGACGGCGAGAAGAGTGCGTGCGCCAGGTAGATGAGCAGCCCGACGGCCGCGAACCCGCCCGCGTCTTGCAGCCAGACCTGGATCAGTCCGGGCAAGTGCTGGAACGCCAACGGCTCGCGGTCGAGGATGAGGATGCCGAAGAGGGACATAGAGTGCAGGGGTCAGGAGTCAGGGGGCAGGAGCCAGGGGTCAGTGGCGAGAACCGCGGATGTCGGGCCTCGCCAAACTTCGACCCGACCTACTTCTTCGCCTCTTCCGTCGGCGGCAGGTACCGCCGGCCGGGCCGGGCTTTCGACTCGTCCACGATCCGCAGGAACAGGTCTTCCAGCGTCGTCGTCGGGTGGCCGAAGGCTTCCAACTTGCCGCCGTGTTTCTCGATGACGGCCGCGAGATCGTGCTTGAGGCCGTCGTTCAACTGGAGGCCGGTCGCCCGGATTTCCAGCCGTTTCTGGTCTTCCACCAGCTTGTTGACCTGCCCGAGTTCCTGAAGGTCGCCGCCGTACAGGATGGCGATGCGGTCGCACACGTCCTGCACGTCGTCGAGGCGGTGCGAACACATCAGGATCGTCTTGCCCTTCTTCTTCAGGTCGAGGATCAAGTCCTTCATCCACCGCGTGCCGAGCGGGTCGAGGCCGCTGGTGGGTTCGTCGAGGATGACGAGGTCCGGGTCGTTGATGAGGGCTTGCGCGAGGCCGATCCGCTGCCGCATCCCCTTCGAATATTCGCGGAGGACGCGCTTCTTGTCGTTCGACAGGCCGACCGTGTCGATCAGTTCCGCCGCCCGCTTTTCTCGCACGGCCGACGGGATGTCGAAGAGCCGCCCGTAGAAGTCGAGCGTTTCCTCGGCGTTCAGGAAGCGGTAGAGGTACGATTCTTCCGGCAGGTAGCCGATTTTCTCGTTCTTTTCGACCTTCGCCGCCGGCTGGCCGAAGACGAACGCATCGCCGCCAGACGGGAACAGGAGGCCGAGGAGGAGTTTGATGGTGGTGGTCTTGCCCGACCCGTTCGGCCCGAGGAGGCCGAAGATTTCGCCCTTTTCGATGGTCAGGTCGAGGGCGTTGAGGGCCGTCTTCTTCTTGCGGCCCCAGAAATCGCGGTACACCTTCGTGAGGCCCCGCGTCTCGACGACAATCTCGGCCATGTTGCGCATCTCCGCATCGTGGGTCTGGGTGAACTACGCCACCCACCGCAAATGAGTTCGCGCGGTTGTTTTATGAAGGGATTCCGTCGTCGGCGGGGTTTTTTCAGGTCCGGTAGTCGGCCCACGTGCCGTCGGGGTTCAGAAGTTGATTCGGCCGGAAGTTCGACTTGTACTGGAGTGACCGGCACCCTTCGACGAAGTACCCGAGGTAGACGTACGGCCGCCGCCTGGCCGCCGCGAATTCCAGGATCGACAGCACGTTGAACGTGCCGAGGGAGCGGTCGCGCTCGTCCGGGTCGTAGTAGAAGTAGATGGCCGACGGACCGGCCGGGAGGTCGTCGACGTACCCGACACCGATGAGCTTGCCGCCGAGACGGTAGCACCATTCCTGCGTCGGGTACGGGTGATCGACGAACGTGTCGACGTAATCCTCCGCACTCTTCGGGTCGCGGTCCCGCCAGCCGACGTGATCGCTCTGAAAACTGTGGTAGCGGTCGTACAGGTTCAGTTTCTCGTCCGTCACGCCCGGCACACCGACGGTCAACGAGACGACGCCCTCGTTCGCCTTCCACGCCCGCTTCTGGCTCTGACTCGCCTTGAACTTCGCCACGTCCACGCGGATTGACCGGCACATCGTGCAGCCGTCGCACTCGGCCCGAAAGATGGAGTGCCCGAACCGCCGCCAGTTGGCGTGCATCATCGGCTCGTACTCGGCCTGCGTGAGGTCGCTGACGAACTCGTACCGCAGCGTCGCGAGGCGATCCGGCAGGTAGCTGCACACGTGCGGCGGCGTGACAATCGTGGCGAGTGTCTTCATGGAAGTGATGATACACGATCCGCCCCGGCGAGCCGAGCGGCGTAAGCCGCCGGGTGGCGTTCACCGACGGAACCGCCCCAGCAAGCACGGCCGCGGTGTTCGCGTTACGATCACCACGCGGGCAGATTGCGGGCAGAAACACGGGGCCATCGGCACGATAACCGGTGGGCAGCATGGGGCCATCGGCACGACAACCGGCGATGGCGGGAAGTGGCGAACATGGACGCACGCCGGCGCGAGGACCATGACTTCGTCTTTGCCGGGAATTGCCGCGATGCGGACGAACTTCGAACCGGCGTGGTACTCGTTCAGCACGCGGGCCAACGTCTCGGCCGTGCCCGGGGGCACGGCGTAAATCTTGAGCGTCGGCTCGGAGGGCTGATACTCCTTCTGCCCCGGCGGGCAGGCGTCGAGTTCCTTCAATAGTTTCTCGGCCGTGGCGAGCTTATCGGGCGGGCCGGTGATGATAATGGTGTTCGTCCTGTCGTTGGCCGTGATCTGGATCAGCCGGGTTCGACCGTTGTCGTCCTGCGACTTTGGCGAGCCCAGAGGCAGCACCGTCGTAGACCTGTCACTCAACAATTTCGTTAGGAGGAGAACCGCGTCCGTGGCGAGAATGGACTGACACGTGTAGGCCAACGAATCGCCGTAAGACTCGCACGGCCGATTCACGTCCTTGATGATCGTGCGAATGTTGCCAGCCGTATCTCGGATGAGCAGCCGATTTCCATCGATGACCTTCACTTCACCGAACTGACCCAGCCGCTGTTTGACCGGATCGAGAGCTTCCTCGGCCTTCAATCCCTTCAATTGAATCACGACCTCCACGACTTCGGAGTAAGCCCGTGAACTGAGGTCGTCTTGCTTGATCCGTTGCACATAATTATCCGGGATTTTCTCGTCAGCCGAGAGAATCGTGAAAGTCGTCGCGTTGATCCGCAACAAGATGAACTTCCTCGGGATGAGTGCCTCGTTGAGCAGGTCGATGGCTTCCGCAATCGTCTGCCGCGTGGCGCTTGTGATCGTCACCGTGCCGGTCGGTTTCTCGGTCGCGATCATCACCAGCCCGCTTTCCTTCGCGAACCCGTCAAGAACCTCACTCCACGGCTTGTTCTCGAACGCGAGCGTAATCGTCTTCTCGGCGACCGGCGCCTGGGCATTCAGGCTGGGAGCGAGAGCCAACGCAAGCGCGACCAACGGCCAGCGAACGATGCGAGACGATGTACAAGACGGATTCATGGAGAGCTCCTGTTTGGGAGGGGATAGCTCGCAAAGTACCGTTCCGAGAGGTCGGGTGGTCGATTCCCCGAAAGTTTTAATCCGAATGAGAGTTTCAGGAGTTTGAGCGAGGGGACGGGGCGTGACTTCCACGAACGCGGTTAGCGTTCGACCCAACGGGTCGAACGACCTAAACTGTTGACATCCTCTCGGCCCCGACGGATCGACTCATGACCGGAGATGAAGACATGACACCCACCCAGGCCGCCGTCAGCCTCGCGCTGTTCGCGCTCGTCGCCCAGGACGTGACCGGGCAGGCGACGTACCAGAAGCCGCCGCAGGCCATCCTCGACGTACTGAACGCCGACCTGCCGCCGAGCGTGAGCCTCAATCCGACGCGCGACACGCTGCTCCTGATCCAGTCGGCCCGCTACCCAGGCATTGCCGAACTCGCGGAGCCGCAACTCCGGCTCGCCGGCTTCCGCCTGAACCCGAAGACGAGCGGCCCCGCCCGTCCGGCGAAGGTGACGGCCCTCACGTTGATGCCGGTGGAAGGCGGCCACCCGCGGCCGATCGAACTGCCGAAAGGCAAGGTCGGCATCCCCGACTGGTCGCCGGACGGCAAGCGTTTGGCCTTGGCCGTCACAACCGACGACGCGATCGAGCTCTGGGTCGGCGACGTGGAAACGGCGAAGCTGCGGAAGATTCCCGGCGTGACGCTGAACGCCACGCTCGGCGATCCGATCCTGTGGCTGGCCGACTCCAACCGCATTCAGGTGCGAACGGTCCCCGCCAACCGCGGCAAAGTTCCCGAAGCTCCGCTCGCCCCGTTGGGGCCGACGATTCAAGAAACGGCGGGCAAGGCCGGGCCGGTTCGCACGTACCAGGACATGCTCCAGAACGCCCACGACGAGGCTCTCTTCGAGTACTTCGCCACGTCGCAATTGGCTGTTGTCGATTTCGCGACGGGTGCCGTTCAGCCGAGCGGCCCGCCGGGGCTGTACACGAGTTCCTCGCACTCGCCGGACGGCAAATATCGGCTCGTCACGCGGCTGAAGCGGCCGTTCTCGTACCTCTATCCTGCCTCGTCCTTCCCGAAAGTGGTCGAAGTCTGGGACGAGAACGCGAAGGTCGTGCGGACGATCGCCGACCTGCCGCTCCAGGATAAGGTGCCGATCGAGGGCGTGCCGACCGGCCCGCGGAACGTCGCCTGGATTCCGACGAAGGACGCCACACTTTACTGGGTTGAAGCCCAAGACGGCGGCGATCCGAAAGTGAAAGTCGCCCCGCGTGACATCGTGGTGAAACTCGGTGCGCCGTTCGTCGGCGATGCGGCCCTACAAAACCGCGTCGAACATCGCTTCTCGGGTCTTCAATTCATGCCGGACGGTGACCGGGCTTGGCTAACCGACTATGACCGTGATCGGAGATGGTCGCGGACCGTATCCGTTAACCTCTCGACGCCCGACACGGCAGACGCCGACGTGTTCAAACTGATCCTTTTCTCGCGGTCCATTCAGGACCGTTACAACGATCCCGGTACACCGCTCTCCAAACGCATGCCGAACGGCCGCGTGGCCCTCTGGTCGGTGAACAAGAAGGTGTTCTTCGCCGGTTCAGGGGCTTCGCCGAAGGGCGATCGTCCGTTCCTCGATCGGTGTGATCCGAGTGATCTGGGTCACCGCCCAGAACGACTGTTCCAATGCGGCGACGGCGAGTACGCCACGGCCACGCCGCTGACCGACGACGGCACGAAGCTACTCGTCCGCCGTGAGTCGCCAACCGACCCCGGCAACTACTTCTACCGCGTCGGCGACAAGGAAACAGCGATCACCACGTTCGTCGATCCGGCCCCCGTGCTGCGGGGGATCAAGAAACAACTCGTGACGACAAAGCGGGCCGACGGCGTGCCGGTGTCGTTCACGCTCTACCTGCCGCCGGACTACAAGGACGGCGAGAAGCGGCCGACGATCTTCTGGGCCTACCCGCGGGAGTTCAACACCGCCGACACCGCCGGACAAGTGACGGGCAGCACGAACCGTTTCACCACCATCGCCGGGTACTCGCACCTGTTCTTCCTGCTGCAAGGGTACGTCGTAATGGACGAGGTCAGCGTGCCGATCGTGGGGCCGCCGGACAAGGCGAACGACACGTTCGTCGAGCAACTCGTCGGGAGCGCGAAGGCGGCCATCGACAAGGCCGTGGAGATGGGGCCGGTGGACCGCGACCGCATCGGCGTCGGCGGCCACAGCTACGGGGCGTTCATGACAGCGAACCTGCTGGCCCACAGCGACCTGTTCCGGGCCGGCATCGCCCGCAGCGGGGCGTACAACCGCACCCTCACGCCGTTCGGCTTCCAGAACGAGCGCCGCACGTTCTGGGAGGCCCCTGGCGTGTACGCCACGATGTCGCCGTTCAACAACGTCACGAAGATCAACGAACCGATCCTGCTCATCCACGGGGCCGCGGACGACAACCCCGGCACCTTCCCGGTCCAGAGCGAGCGGCTGTATCAAGCGATCCGCGGCAACAACGGCACTGCCCGCCTGGTGCTGCTGCCGCACGAGTCGCACGGCTACGCCGCGAAGGAGACGATCGAACACGTCCTGGCCGAGCAGGTCGCGTGGTTCGACAAGTACGTGAAGGCGGCGAAACCGCGATGATGACCGGCCTCGACGTGCTCCAACGCCAGGGCTTCGACCCGCTGCGGAACCAGCGGGTCGGCCTGGTCACGCACCCAGCCGCCCTGTCGAACGGCCTTCGGTCCGCGACGGAACTCTTCGCCGCGAACGTCAACCTCGTCGCCCTGTTCGGCCCCGAACACGGGTTCACCGGCGATGCCCAAGATCTCATCCCCGTCGCCGGGCCGCCCGCCGCGGTTCCGGTCTACTCGCTTTACGGCGACACGTTCGCCAGCCTCAAGCCAACGGTCGCCATGCTGGCTGGCCTCGACGTGCTGGTGATCGACCTGCAAGACGTGGGCAGCCGGTACTACACGTTCCAGGCGACGATGCTGTACTGCCTGGAGGCGTGTGCCGAGATCGGCCTGCCGGTGATGGTATTGGACCGGCCGAACCCGCTCCTCCGCGAGGTTGAAGGCCCAACGATCCGGGCCGGCTTCGAGAGCTTCGTTGGCGTGCACCCCGTCCCAATCCGCCACGGCCTGACGATGGGTGAACTGGCGAAACTGTATCAGGCTGAGCGGGTGCCAGAAGCGAACCTGACGGTAATTCCCTGTCAGGGGCGGATTGGCCACTTCTGGTTGCCGACGTCGCCGAACATGCCAACGGTGGGCACGGCCCGTGTCTACCCCGGCGGCTGCCTGTACGAAGGCACGAACCTGAGCGAAGGCCGCGGCACCACGCGGCCGTTCGAGTACGTCGGCTTCCCGGGCGTGAACTCGAATCAACTCGCGGATCAGTTGCGGAAGGACAGCCCGGCCGGCGTCGAGTTCCTGCCGGTGACGTTCCGGCCGACGTTCCAGAAGCACGCCGGCCAGAGTTGCGGCGGTGTGTTCGTTGTCCCGACGGCCGGCTTCCAACCCGTCCGCACCGGCCTCGCGGTGCTGATCGCCTTCCGCGATCTGCTCGGCGACCGCTTCCGGTGGCGGACTGAGCGGTACGAGTTCGTCGACCACATCCCGGCCATCGACCTACTCTTCGGCAGCGACCGCGAACGAACGATGATCGAAGCCGGCGCACGCTGGCACGACATCGCAAAGCAGTGGGAGCCGGAAGAGGAAGCCTTCCGCGAGCGGCGGAAGGCGTACCTGCTGTACGCGGAATGATCGACTGATCCATTTCAACACGCTCGTCGGTGCCTGACATTGCGAGCTTAGGCACTCTGCGCCGATTTTTCGGCCTGCGCCGGAGAGCGCAACTCTTGACGACTGTACCCGACTTTCGCGTTTTGGGGATTTGCCGAAGATACGGCAGAAGTTGCCCCCCGCTCTTGCCGATGTTTCTGGGGGGCAAATGAGTTGAAGCACACCCGCCATAAGGCGGCCCCTGGCAGGAGCCATCGGCCATGCGAGTGAGTGTTGTCATCAACACGTACAACCGGGGCAAGAGCCTTCGGAATACGTTACTTGGGTTCCGGTACCAGACTTACTCCGACTTTGAAGTCGTCGTGGTCAACGGCCCGAGTCGGGACGAGACGGAAGAAGTCCTGAAGGAATTCGCCGACAGCGTCCGGGCCTATTCGTGCCCCGACGTTCACCTGTCGAAGTCCCGGAACATCGGCATCGCCCACGCCTCCGGCGACGTGGTCGCGTTCATCGACGACGACGCCATCCCCGAGCCGAATTGGATTGCCGAACTCGCGGCGGCCTACGACAACCCCGAGATCGGCGGGGCCGGCGGCATCGTTTACGACCACTCCGGCGTCACCTTCCAGTACCAGTACTCGGTCTGCTCCCGCATTGCCACCACGCGGTTCGACATCAAGCCGCCGTTCGACGCCTACAACCGCCCCGGGGCCGACCCGTTCATCTACCTCCAGGGCACGAACTGTAGCTTCCGCCGCGACCTGCTCGTCGAGATCGGCGGGTTCAACGAGGAGATCGAGTACTACCTCGACGAAGTCGAAGTCTGCATGCGGGGCATCGACGCCGGCTACCAGATGGCCTCGCTGCCGAACGCCCCCGTCCACCACAAGTACCTGCCCAGCCACATCCGCAACCAGAAGCGAGTGGTCCTCGACCCGTACAGCACGGTGAAGAATCACTGCACGTTCGCCGTCCGCCACGGCATGCAAACGCGGACGTTCAGCGAGGTGATGGAAGAGGTCACGAAGTACGTCAACATCGTGAAGGCCGGCGGCCGGGCGAACCTCGACGCCCAGCGCATGACCCACGAGCAGTTCGAACACTACATGCGGCGGACCGAAGACGCGATGGACTTCGGCGTGCGGCAAGGGCTGATGAAGGCCCGGCCCATCCGCCACCTGCCGCCCGCCCCGGTGGACGAGTTCAAGCCGTTCCCGACGCTGCACCCGGCCGGCGAACGGCTAACGATCTGCTTCATGACGCGGGAGTTCCCGCCGGCGTGCGGCGGCGTCGGCCGGTACTTCGCGGACATGGCCCACGGCTTCGCGGCCGCCGGGCACCAAGTTCACGTGGTCACGCACTCGGCCAACGGCCAGCACACCGTCGACTTCGAAGACGGCGTGTGGATGCACCGGGTCGCCGACGTGCAGCCTCGGGACGAGCAATTCCGCCAAATGCCGCTGTGCTACAACTTCACCCACGTCGCCAACGTCTATCACGAAGTCCGGCGCATCCACGATCTGCACGGCGTCGACCTCGCCGTCGGCCCGATGTGGCTGTGTGAGGGGGCGATCAGCCAACTCGACGACCGCTGGCCGACGGTACTCTCGCTGCAAACGTCGATGAAGACGATCGCCGGGATGGGCGGCACGAACACCGACGCGGCCCAGGTCGCCGGCATGATCGCCCTCGAAACGGCGACCGCCCGCTCGGCGAAGTTCATCCACGGCATCAGCCACGCGATTCTGGCGAAGGCCCGCGAGGACTTCGGCCCGGTGACGGCCCTCGGCGAGCACGTCGTCCACATCGGCACCCGCGACGAGCGGCACAACGTCCACCGCCAGCGCCCGAAGACCGCCCGGACGCGCATCTTGTTCGTCGGCCGCATCGAGGCCCGCAAGGGCGTAGACGTGCTGCTCAAGGCGGCCTACGAGGTGCTGCCGGAATTCCCGGACGCGGAACTCGTCCTCGTCGGCAAACTGAACCCGTCCGGCAACGACAACGCCATCGGCGAGCACGAGCGGCAGATGGCCGTGCAGCCCGAACTGCGCGACCGCATCCTCTTCGCTGGCGAAAAGAGCGACGCCGAGGTCCTGCAGGCTTACGCCGACGCGGACATCGTCGTCCTGCCGAGCCGGTACGAGTCGTTCGGCCTGGTGTTGACGGAAGGCATGATGTTCGGGAAGCCGGTCGTGGCCAGTCGCGTCGGCGGCATGGTCGAAATCGTCGAGCACGGGGGCAACGGCTTCTTCGCCGAGCCGGAAGACCCGCGGTCGTTCGCCGCTGCCTTCCGCAAGTTGCTCGGATCGGCCCCCCTCCGCGAGCAGTTCGGCCTCCGGTCCCGCGAGTTGTTCGAGAAGAAATTCTCGACGGACGTGATGGTCCGCAACACGCTCGACTGCTTCCGCGGCGTGATCAAACAGTGGCGGTCGAACGGCTCCGGCCGCACGCCCGACCCGGACGCCGTCGCGGAACGGCTGAAGACCCTGATCCGCGACGCGGCGGGGTGTTCGACTGAGATCGCCGAAGTGGCGACGAAGGAACTGCTCTCGAAGCAGTTCCGGGCCGGCGGCGACTCGGTGCGGGCGTTGCAAAAGCTCTGGCACGTCCCGAACGAAGAGTTCGTCCGCGGCCTCTACGATCTGATCCTTCGGCGGCCGGCCGACGCGAGCGGCATCCGGTGGTTCGTTGCCCACCTGGAGGCCGACGGCGACCGCCGGGCCATCGTCGAGCAGTTCGTCACCTGTGACGAAGCGAAATCGCGCGGCACCGACACGAGCTGGCTGGCGAACTTCGTCCCGCCCCCCGACCCGCAAGCGGTGGTCGTGGCCGTGCAACCGGTCGTGCCCCCACCGTCAAAGACCTTCCGCCAGATGGTGAAGGCCACGGCCAAGCGGGTGCGGGCGAAGTTGCTGTCAACGCCGGGCGTTGGCAAGGGGTTGCGCATGGTCAAGCACGCGGTGGTCATGCCGCGGACGGTTCGCCACCTGACCGGGCAGAACGCGGAAATCTCGGCCGCCATCCGCGCCCTCGGTTCCGAAATGACCGCGACCCAGGGGCCGGCCCTGCGGCAGATTCGCGAGTTGCAGAACCAACTCAGCGACCGCCTCGCCGCCCTGGAAGCGCAAACGTCGGCCCGCCACCGGCAGGTCCACTGGATGCTCGAACAGCAGGGGCAAATCCTCGACGAGTTGATGGGCGATCAGGACCAGACGGTGAAAATGCCCCGCAGCAACAACGCCGCGGCGTAACAGAGTTGGGCACTCGCGTGGTGAGTGCCCGACTCTTTTGGCATCATCGTTGCCGGTATCGCCAACATGACACTCTCACACACCTCCACCGGCGAGGGGATGCCGGTCGTCCTCCTGCACGCCTTCCCCTTCTCCAGTGAGATGTGGCGGCCGCAGATGACACTTACGAACGCCTTCCGCCTCATCACGCCGGACCTGCCCGGTTTCGGGCAATCTCCTCTACGGGACGATCTCACCACCGAGACGATGGCCGACGCCGTGGCCGAACTGCTCGGCGAACTCAAGCTCACCGAGCCGATCGTCCTTGGCGGTTGCTCGATGGGCGGGTACGTTGCGCTCGCCTTCGCGCGGAAGTACCCACAACGGTTGCGCGGCCTGCTGCTGAACGACACTAAGGCGGACCCGGACGACGACGCGGCTAAGGCCGGTCGGAACAAGATGATTGACGCCGCGGCGACCCTGACGGCCGCGACCGTCATCGACGGACTACTGCCGAAGCAACTCAGCGACACAACGCGGCAGAACCGGCCGGCCGTGGTCGACGAGGCCCGCCGGATTGGGGCCACCCAACCGATCGCCGGCATCGTGGCCGCACAGAAGGCCATGCGAGATCGTCCCGACTCGCGGCCGGTGCTCGGTCAGATTCGCGTGCCGACGCTAATCGTGGTCGGCGAACACGACCCGATCACGCCGCCGGCGCTCGCAAAAGGCATGGCCGCCGCCATCGCCGGCAGTCAACTCGAAGTGATCCCGACGGCCGCCCACCTGCCGAACCTGGAAACAGCGAGCGAGTTCAACGCCATCGTTCGCAGTTGGTTGGAGCGCATCGAAAGGCCGATCTGACCGCTTCAATCCAGGTTACGAAGGAAATTGCGGATCGGGTGGTACTTCGCATAGAGTTGTTGGCCGTAGGCTTGGCCGCGGTTGTTCGCGAGCATGTCCTTGCCGTTGTACCCCTGCCCGCCGCCGAACCAGCTTTTGACCTCGTCGCGAATCTCCTTCGCGTACTGGAACACGTCCGTCACGTCCGAGCCGGAACTGTACTGGAGGTACATCGACCGCATGAAGTGCTGGACCTTGTCGTACCCGTTCTCGTCGTCGGCCCGCGCGATGGCGTCGTAGATTTGGTACGCCGGCAGCACACTCGGCCGGTCGCCGACCTCGAACCCGAACGTCTCGCCGGCCAAGGCGACCCCGTCGTCTGGCTTCTTGGGCGTGAACGAGATGGCCGCTTCCACGACAGCTTTCGCGAACCCAACGTAGTACCCGTCGAGGAACTTCCCGCCGGCCGCAACGGCGTCGGCCTGGATTTTCCGCACCGCGAACCCGACGATGCGCTCGCACTGCGACGGGTCGTTGATCTTGTTAATGGTGTCCTGGCTGGACGGCGTCAGGTGCCCGCCGTGGAGGATGAAGAACTTCCGCGATTGCAGTCGGGCGGCGAGATTCGGGTCTTTGCACTTGGTCCGCACCTCGGCCTCGTTGAGTCGCCGGGCCGTCCCGGTCGTCTTCTGAATCTCGTAGACGTTGGTTTCGACCGGCTTCGCCTCGGCCTCGGCCTTTTCGTCGCGGCTGTGGGCGATTACCCCGGGCGGCGACGACTTGGCCCGCACCGTCGTCCCGTCGTTGATGGCCGGCCCGGCGACCGTGCCGAGCGAGCCGGGAGTCTTGGAACTTCCCATGACAGTCCTCTTGGGCTAAGTGTGGGCCGGACGAAGTTCGTCATACGCCGCTGGCGGACACCGGACAACACGGATGAAAGTAGTCATTCGCACTCGCCTCAACGGCCGGCCCGCCACAGCCGCCAAAAGTACCGCACTCGCTCCCACCTTCCGAACGGCGGGACAATGTACAAGAAGCGCATCATTACATGACGGCGGTCGCTATCGACGGGCCCCATCCCTTCGATCACATGGTGCGGGAACTGTTGGTTGCGGAACACGTACTTCGGCGAGCACCAGTAGTCGTCCTCGAAGAGTGCGTTGATGACATCTGCTGACGATGAGACTGGTTCGACCCGGTAGCGCACCCAAAACATGTCGGAGGAGATAGGCTCGGTCAGCGCGGCAAGCCGTCGGCCGTCGCGCTCGACGTACCACCCGTACTCTCGCCCGTAGTTAGATTCGACGATCCGCAGTCGTGTCTCGACATCGTCACTAAACATCGACGATCCTCACCGTCGAACAATCTCGCTCACCCTTCACGATTGATATTCAGTTGCGGCAGTCGGGTGAAACGCTTGGTCATGTGTCATGCTGTCGTAGGTCGACTCACGACCCCGCTCACAAGTTATCCCAATCCACTGTTGAGACAACGCCGGCATATCACGGCTCCAGCGTAGCGGCTTCGGAAAGTCGTGTCAAAAGCTATCGCTGGAAGGCGAGAATACCACAGCCGCCGTTTTCGCTTGGTCGGTTCCGCCCGTTCGAATACGATTGCTTCGCATTCCCTCCTGCTCCCTCTTCCGAGACTGACCATGTCCCACCTCCACCCCACCCGCCGACAGGCTCTTGCCACGGCCGCTCTACTGCCTGCGTGGCTCACGGCTTCCGCCCGCGAGGAGGAAAAGCCCAAGATCGCCCTCATCGGCTGCGGCGGCCGTGGCCGGGGCATCGTCAACGAGGCGGCCAAGTTCGGCAACGTCGTTGCCTTGTGCGATGTGGACTCGCAACACGCCGCGGACGCCGCCAAGACCTTCCCGAAAGCCGAGGTGTACGGCGACTTTCGCAAGGTCATAGACCGCAAGGACGTGTCGATTATCCTCAACGCCACGCCGGACCATTGGCACACGTTCGTCAACCTCGCCGCCCTGAAGGCCGGCAAGGACGTGTACAGCGAGAAGCCACTGACGTTCACGATCGACGAGGGCAAACGGCTCGTCGCGGCCGTGAAGGCGAGTGGCCGCGTGCTGCAAACCGGCAGCCAACAGCGGAGCGATGCGAAGTTCCGCCTGGCGTGCGAAGTCGTCCGCAACAACCGCCTCGGCAAACTCACACAGATCACCACCATTCTGCCGGCCGGACCGGCCAAGCCGGCCCCGAAGGCCGAGAAGCCGCCGGCCACGCTGAATTGGGAGATGTGGCAGGGCCAGGCCCCGGAGCGCGACTACTCGCCGGAACGCTGCCACCTGTGGTTCCGCTTCTGGCGGGAGTACAGCGGCGGCACCATCACCGACTGGGGTGCCCACCACAACGACATCGCCCTGTGGGCATTGGGCCTGGACCGCAGCGGCCCGCAAACGATCGAAGGCAAAATACTGGCGAAGCCGATCGAAGGCGGGTACACGACGATCCCAGAGTACGAGATCGACTACACCTATGCGAACGGCGTGAAGCACCGCTGTCACACGACGACGACGCACAACATCTTCGGCCAGGAACTCCGCAAGCCGGGGCCGGGCGAGACGGGCATCGGCGTGAAGTTCGAAGGCCCGGACGGCTGGCTGTTCGTCACCCGCGGCAAGATCGAGGCGAGCAAGCCGGAGATCCTGAAGGACGCCTTCGCCGCGACCGACGTGCGGCTGCCGGTGAGCGACAACCATATGGGCAACTTCTTCGACAGCGTGAAGTCCCGCAAACCGCCGCTGTGCGACGCCGAGATCGGCCACCGCACGGCCTCGCTGTGCCACCTCGGCAACATCGCCCTCCGCCTCGGCCGCAAGCTAACGTGGGACCCAGCGAAGGAAGTGTTCGTCAACGACAAGGACGCAGACACGCACCTCGCCCGCGAGCAGCGCAAGCCGTGGACGTATGAGGGCGTGTGAGGCGGCGTGGCATGACACGGTTGAGAAGGCCGTGTATCGTGAAGTGGTCGCCGGATCGTCCGTGAGGATACCCAATGTCTCCAACCCAACCGCGTCTCAGTCGCGAGGATCTCGCCCGCAGGGGCGAGGATGCCTTCGTCCACCAAGTCCGCCCGGCCCTTCGCCCGGAGGATGACGGTAAGTTCGTAGCGATTGATGTCGAGTCCGGTGCGTTCGAGGTGGACGAGGACGACCACGCGGCAGTCTCTCGATTGCACCGCCGGATACCGGGGGCACAGGTGTGGCTGGTCCGGGCCGGGTACCCGGCCGCCCACCGGCTGCGGGGTGCCCGGTGATCCGCGGAATGGTGACCGCCGGCCGCGAACCGGTCGTCCGCTTGATGGTACGCGGGCCGGGCGGGGATGTGCAGGATGTCGAGTTGGTTGTGGATACCGGATTCACCGGCGCGTTGGTGCTGCCGGCGGCAGTCGTGACAAATCTCGGATTGCTGTGGAAATCGGGCGGGACGGCGGTGCTGGCAGACGGCTCGACCCAGCAGACGGACTACTACGAAGCGGAGTTGGAGTGGCTGACGGGCTGGGTGTCGGTGCTGGCGATGTCGGTCGGGCCTGAGGCTCTGCTCGGGATGCGATTGTTGGCCAGCCACCGCTTGGCGATCGAGGGATCGCCGGGCGGCGCGGTAGAAATCGTGCCGTGGCCGTGAGTCGTCGGGGACAGCCGTAACCTCAATTCGGTGCGGGAGCACAAAACGCGATGACGACACGATGCGGGCGGCTGGGATAACCTCCAGTGCGGCGAGGAGAGTCACAAATGGGCTTGAGCTACTTCTACGTCAATCACGACAAGGATCAGTTCTTCGCGTGCGGCCTCGGTTCCAACGGTCGCTTTTGGGCAATTGGCCAGGGGCGAGGTTCGCGTGCGCTGACGATCCTTCTTTCCTCACACGGTACCTGGAAGGGCGACCGCATTTCTGTCGTCGATGACGCATCCGAGGAATTCGAAGAGTTAGTCGTTCGTGGCCTCAATATCGAGGTCGAGGTCGAGTTAATGTTGATACAGTTCGATGGCTTGGGCTGGCTTGAAGAGTGGCTGGACTCGCCGATCCCGGAATTCGCGACATTCGCGAGGTGTTGCTCCTACGCGATATTGCTGAGACATCCGAGGATAACCGAGATGCTGAATCGAAAGTACGGCGTCGGGAAATGGCAGCAGCAGTACGAGAAATACCTACAGGGTAATACCGATCTCTGGTCGGACAAAGTGATTGACGCGAAGAATAGGGGAATTGCCCTACTGAAGCCGCAAACGGCAGAAGGGTAGGTGAAGACGCCAACCCAGTGTTGCACCCACTTCGTCCCGGCGTGCCTGAGAGCCAGGACCGTAGTTCGCCCTCTTGCTGTCGAGGAATGCTCCCATGATTCGTGCGACGGCCTTCATGGTGGCGTTCCTGACGCTGTCGCGGTTAGCGGCCCAAGAGAAGCTGCCGGACTACGCGGCGTGGGCGACGGCGTGTGCCAAGCTGCCGGCCAACCGCACCCTCCGGGGGAAGCCGCCGGACAACGCGGTCCTGCCGCTGCGCACGTTCGCCGAGTTCGATCAGGCCCTCGAAGGGTTCCACGTCGAGGAACGCCGCGGGCCGCTCGCGAAGGCCGACGCCTGGGTCGGAAAGCCGCCGGACGCGAAGGTGTTTTTCGACGCCACGCGGTCGTGGTACGGCGACGCCGACGTGCCGTTCCAGCCATTCGCCGAAAAGCTGGTGCTGCCGAGCGACGCCGTCGCGGTCGTCCTCGGCGACCTGCACGGCGATATCCGTTCGCTGCTGCGCGTGCTGGACGAGTTAAACCGAAAGAAGATTCTCGACGGCTTCAAACTGCGGGACGCCAAGCACCACCTGATCTTCCTCGGCGACTACACCGACCGCGGCCACTACGGCACAGAAGTGCTATACACGCTCCTGCGGCTGAAGGCGGCGAACGCCCGGCAGGTGCACCTCGTCCGGATCGGGTCTGTGCGCCGACCACGAGCGGCTCAAGAAGCAAGCCGACGAAACCAATAAGCGGATCAAGGAGCAAGAGGCCAAGGCGCTGGCGGCCAAGCAAGACGAGATGAAGAAGGCGGCCGAATTGCAGAAGAAAAACCAAGAGAAGGCCGACGCCAAGAAAAGGCGTATCCCCGAGATCGCGACGTTGTGGAACAATCAGATCAAGCCGCTGGTCTCGGCCGTGGAAGCACTCCGGAATAAGAACCCAGGGAAGGCCGGGATCAACGCCGGGACGAACTCCAACGTTATCCCCGCCGGGGGCGGGGCGGCCACGACGGTGACCATCGTGGGCGGCACGAACAACCCGTTGACGCTGACCCTGCCGAGCGACGCTGCCGGGTTGGGCATCTCGAAGGCCGACGTGTTGCCCACGATCAACGGTTGGAAGGGGTCGGATTCCGGGTGTTACAAGTTCGAGCGCGGGGACAAAATCTTCATCCATTGCAAGTGAGCCGGGTTCGCCTTGTCTCATCGTTCGCGAGCGGCTATCTCGCGCGGGTTCGATCATCTCGATCCCGCGGAGTCTTCGCATGAAGCACCCATTCGTCCGGCTAACTGCGGCCCTCACTGCCGCGTTCGTTTCTTGCCCGGCTTTCGCAGCCGATCCGCCGAAGCCGCTGCCGCCAGCGCCGGCGATCGCCCCAAATCCCCCGGTTCTGCCGACCGCCCCCGGCACGGTTCTTTTGTCATTGGAGGATAGGGTTACGGCGGCCGCCCTTTGCACGACGGCCGGTGAACGGTTCGCCTTCGTGCAGGCGGTGTTCGTACAAGTGCCGCACGACTTCGCCGAGACGGCTGGCCTGATCGTGGATCCCAAGAAGCCCGCCCGCCGGTGGGCGCTGTCGAAGCGAGAGGCGAAGCTCCTCTCGTCCCTCCTTCTGGCCGACAAGCGGTGCAACGTCCTCTCGCGCCCGCAACTGAGCCTGACGGACGATCAGACCGGGTTTTTTCAGATTGGGCAAAACTACGAAGTTCTCGGCCCGCTGACCGTCACGGAAGAAAAAGGCGAGAAGGTGGTGAAGGGCAAGGTGACGTACCAGCCCGCCGGCATCACCATGCGGATGACGCCGAAGATCGCGGCCGACGCCAGCAGCATGATCGTGAAGGCAGAAATTCAATACTCGTGCGTGACCGGCAAGCCGGTCGCCGTGCCGACGGTGAAGGCTGACGGTACCCGCTCGGACGAACCGCTCACCCTGGCGTCCTACGTCCACCTGAACAACGGCGACGTTACCACCGCAATCGAATCACACGCCCTCGAAACGAACCTGCACATCGTGTCAGGCGAAACCGTCGTCATCGGCGGGATCATGCTGCGAGGCCAAGAGACCCAAGTCGAGATGCAAGTCGGCGGGGTCAAACTGCGGGGGAAGGACGTCAACGCCAAGCCCGACGAGTTGCTGCTGATCGTGCAAGGGGTAACCGGCCTGGGCACGAAAAAGTAATCTCCGGCGAGCGGCGGCCGTTGCCCCCGCTCGCCTTTGTCGTGCCATTCGCCGGTCACATCGCCACCGTGACCGTCTTCACTTCCGTGTACAGGTTCAGCGCGTACTGCCCGAGTTCGCGGCCGATACCGCTCATCTTGAACCCGCCGAACGGGGCGGCCGCGTCGAACACGTCGTAACAGTTCACCCACACCGTGCCGGCCTTCAGGCGGTGCGCGACCGCGTGGGCCTTCCGCACGTCCTTCGTCCACACCGCGGCCGCGAGGCCGTAGCAACTGCGGTTGCCACGCTGCACCACTTCCTCCACGTCCTTGAACTTCAAAATGCTCATCACCGGGCCGAAGATCTCCTCCTGCGCAATCTTCATGTCGTCCTGCACGTCGGCGAACACCGTCGGCTGCACGTAGAAGCCGTTGTCGCCGGAGCGGGCGCCCCCGGTCAGCAGCCTGGCACCGTCCTTCTTGCCGTGCTCGATGTAGCCGAGGATGCGGTCCATCTGCTCCTGGCTCACCTGCGGACCTTGCTCCGTCGTCGGGTCGAACGGGTCGCCCACCTTGCGGGCCTTCGTCTTCGTCTGCATCTTGTGGACGAACTCGTCGTAGATGCGCTCCTCGACGAACAGCCGACTGCCGGCCACGCAACACTGGCCCTGGTTGAAGAAGAGGCCGAAGTACGCCCCCTCAATGGCGGCGTCCAGGTCGGCGTCGGCGAAGACGAGGTTCGGCGACTTGCCGCCGAGTTCGAGGCTGACCCGCTTCAGGTTGCTGTTCGCGGCCGCCGTCATCACGATCTTGCCGGTCGTCGTCTCGCCGGTGAACGCGATCTTGTCCACGTCCATGTGCGACGCGAGGGCCGCCCCCGCCGTCGGGCCGTAGCCGGGGACGACGTTGATGACGCCGTCCGGGAAGCCGACGTCTTGCGCCAGCGCCGCCACGCGCAGGGCCGTCAGCGGCGTTTGCTCGGCGGGCTTGAGCACGAGCGTGTTGCCGCAGGCGAGGGCCGGCCCCCACTTCCAGGCTTGCATGAGCAGCGGGAAGTTCCACGGGATGATCTGCCCGACGACGCCGATCGGCTCGTGCCGCGTGTAACAGAAGTAATCGCCACTGAGCGGGATCGTGTGGCCGACGATCTTGTCGGCCCACCCCGCGTAGTAGCGGTAGCACTGGATCGTCAGCGGCAGGTCGGCCCCGATCGAGTCGGCGATCGGCTTGCCGTTGTCGAGCGTTTCCAGGGCCGCGAGTTCGTAACTGTTCTTGTCGATGGCGTCGGCCAGTTTGTTCAACAGCCGGCCGCGTTCGGCCCCGGTCATCCGGCCCCACGGCCCCTCGTAAGCCTTGCGGGCGGCCTTCACCGCCAGGTCCACGTCGGTCTTGTCGCCCTCCGCGACCTGGCAAATCGTCTGGCCGGTGGCCGGGTTCTGTGTGGCGAACGTCTTGCCGGAAGCGGACTCGACCCACTTGCCGCCGATGAGCATCTTCTGATCGGCGACGGACGGGGCAGACAGTTTCCGGCGGGGCGAGGACACAGTCGCGGCCATGAGCGAAACCTCGGATGGGAGGGGCGAGCGCTATTGTAGCGAGGGGATCATCCCCCGCCGGCCGCGGCGGGGTAACGACTCTCGAACTCGGTCAGCACTTGCAAGAGCGATTCGTCGAGGCGCTCGACCGCCTGTCGGCGAATGGCGTCCGGCACGCCGCCATAGAACGCAGCCGCGATGCCACCGGCGATGCACGCCAACGTGTCGGCGTCGCCGCCGAGCGAGATCGCCAGCCGGACGGCGCTCTCGTAGTCGGACGATTCCAGAAAGGCCACGACCGCGGGCGGGACGGTCCCCTGGCAAGACACGTCGAACACGAACGACGGTCGAATGTCGTCCAAGTTGAACGACAGGTCGTAGGCGAACCGGCGCTCGACCTCGTGGCGAATCTCCTCTTTGCTCGCCCCCGTGCGGGCCAGGAAGATTGCGGCCGCCGCCGCCTGTGCGCCCTTGACGCCTTCCGGGTGGTCGTGCGTGACCCGGGCCGAGTCCTTGGCCCGATGTAGCACCTCGTCCAGCGTCTCGAACGCCCACGCGACCGGGCTGACCCGCATGGCCGAGCCGTTCCCCCAACTGCCGTAGGGTTCGGGATTGTCCGAGTTGGCCCACCGCTTGAACTGCCCGCCGAACCCGGCCGAGGGGTAGCGGGCGTAGTAGTCGCGGATCGCGTCGGTGAAGTCGAGGCCGTGCAAGAGGGCGTCGGCCACCGCGACCGTCAGGACCGTGTCGTCCGTGAACCGGGCTTTCGGGGAGAACAGGGGCTCGAAGTCGGCGCGCTTGGACGACATCCAGGATATTTTGTTCTCGTACACCGACCCGATGATGTCGCCGACGATCGCGCCGATCATGGTGCCCCCAAATCTGGCCTACCGAACGGCATTCTATCAGGCGGGCCGGTTCCGAAATGGTTAAGATCAGGGCCAACGATTCCCCTTCTGCGGTGAGGAAAATGAGCATGTCCGAGCCTGGCGGCCTCTACGACGAAATCCTCTACGGCGACCTCACGTTCTTCTACACGCACCCGAACCACCTGGCGGCCGTCGCGGCCCTGTGCGGGTTGGCCCCGCCGCCGGTCGCCGGGTGCCGGGTTCTCGAACTGGGGTGCGGGACGGGGTTCAACCTCTTGGCGATGAGCCACTCGCTGTCGAACGCCCGCCTCGTCGGCGTGGACCTGTCTGCCAAGCAGATTCAGCACGGCACCGAGGCGGTGGCCGCCCTCGGCGTGACGAACGTCGATCTGCGGGCCGGGCGGCTCGAAGAAGTGGACGCAACCTTCGGCGAGTTCGACTTCATCATCGCCCACGGCGTCTTTTCGTGGGTGCCGGCCGACGTGCAACAAGCCTTGCTGCGGGTCGTCCGGGACCGGCTCGCGCCTCAGGGCATCGCCTTCGTGAGTTACAACACGCTCCCGGGGTGGAGCACGCGCGGCACGTTCCGCGACCTGTTGCTGCTGTTCGCGCCGGCGGACGCCCCGCCCGCCGAGCGTGTGCGGCGAGCGAAGGAAGCGGCCGGGCAGTTCATCGCCAGCCTGCCGGCCGACGGAACGCACTACGCGGACACCCTCCAGGCGGACCTCGCCGCGCTCGCGGATCAACCGGACTACTACGTCCTCGCCGAACACCTGGCGTCGTTCAACCGGCCGCTCTACTTCACCGACTTCGCGGCCCTTCTGGCGGACCACGGCCTACAACACGTCTCGGACTCGGAGTACTACAAGAACTCCTTCGTCCAACCCGGCGAGGAACGGGCGGCGCTCACCGCGGCGGGCAAGGACTTCGTCCGGGTCGAACAACTCCTCGACTTCCGTCAACAGCGGGACTTCCGCCAATCCCTGATCTGCCACGCATCCCGAAGTGTGCCCCGGGCGGTGGATCCGGCCTTGGTCCTGCCCCTATGGCTGCACCCGCGGGTCAAGTTTGAGCCTTCCGCCGACGCCGACGCCCCGCTCGACACCGTGCGGCGGGGGGAGGGAGAACCGGCCTTCCCCGTCCACGACCCCCTCTTCCGGCGAATACTCCAGCGAGTCCACGCGGCCCCGGGCCGGAAACTCCGGGTGGAGGCGTTCCTGCCGGACCTGGCCGACCTCGATTTGCCCTTCGGCCTGGCGATCGCCCCGTCCCTGTTGGCGTCGGCCGTCTCGCAGGGGGCCGCCGCCGACCTGTGGACCCTGTTCGCCGCCGAACCGTCGTTCGCGACCGCCCCCGGCGAACGGCCACGGGCGTGCCCGTTCGCCCGTCGCGAGGCAACCGTGAACCCGGGCGTGACGAACCGATTTCACTTGATGAGCAAGCTCACGGGACGAGACCGCGACGTGTTCCTCCGGCTCGACGGCCGGTCCACCCGCGACGAGTTGGCCGAGTCGCTGGGCCTCGGTCGGGCCGAGTTGGATCAGTGCCTCGCACGGCTGGCCACGGCGGCCGTACTCGAAGGATAACGTCGGGCCGGATCGATTTTTTGATTTTGTCCGACGCGCCGCACGCCGGGCGGGAAGTACCTTCGGAGGAGCCATGACGGTGAGCCGGGCGGCCAACTTGTTCCAGCGGATTCGGGCCGAACACGACGCGGGCGACGCGGAACTCTTGCGGCGGTTCGCCGAGTCGCGGGACGCGGCCGCGTTCACCGTGCTGGTGCAGCGGCACGGCCCGCTCGTCCTCGGCGTCTGTCGGCGAACCCTCGGCCACGCGCACGACGCGGAAGATGCGTTTCAGGCGGTGTTCCTCGTGCTGGCTCAGAAAGCCGGGCGACTGCGGGATTCTCGGTTGCTGTCGTCGTGGCTGTACGGGGTGGCGTGGCGGATCGCGAAGAAGGCCAAGCGGCGGGCGGCCCGGCGGCGCGAGGAATTGTGGGCGGCCGTGCCGGAACCGCCGACTGCGGACGGTGCCATGAACGACCTGGGGCCGGTACTCGACGAGGAACTGGCCGCCCTGCCGGAGTGGTATCGGGACGCGATCCTGGCCTGCGACGTGGGGCAGTTGTCGCGGACCGACGCGGCGGCGAAGCTCAGCATCCCCGAGGGCACATTGAGCAGCCGCCTCGCCGCCGGCCGCAAGCGGCTGGCCGATCGCCTCGCCCGTCGCGGCGTGACGCTCGCCCTTCCACTACTCGCAACGATGACGACGGCCGGCGTGTCGGAGGCGTTGATTCAACAAACGGTCGAAACCGCCGTGCAGTGGGCGGCCGGCGGAACGGTAGCGAAGCCGATCACGGAACTCACACACGAGGGGCTGACGATGCTGCGGAAGTTGTTACTACTGGGCACCGGGGTTCTGACGGCCACCGCGGTCGGCATCGGGTTGGCCGACGACCCGGTGAAGCCGCCGGAAACGAAACCAGAGACAAAACCGGCCGAGGTGAAGGTCGAGACGAAGCCGACGCCGGAGGTGGTGCGGTACGGCGTGCCGAAGATGAAGAAGAGCATCGATCTTCAAATCGCAAAGGTGGAAGCGTTGAGTTGGACGCCCGACGGCCGTTACTTCGCCATCCACGGCACCGCCGAGGTCCGGACGGCAGTTGTGCAAGGCGACAAGATGTCGTACGGGTACACTACCTCCAACGGTGTTTACTTCTATGCGGCAGCCCTCGCGTCGACCCGGCCGGTGTCGGGTCTGATGATACGGCCGAAGGAGAAATTCCTGGGCTGGGCGGCCGACGGCCGCTCGATCACGATCACGTCCGGCCAGACGGGGCGGATCAACTCGCAAAAGCGGGCCACGCTCTTGCCAGTCTTTGACGCAGCAGGCAAGCCGGTGCTGGACTACCCAAGCGTGGTCCTGCACGCCGAGCCGACGACCACACTGGCGCTGGAGCCAGAGTACAGCGAGGCACTGGGCTACACCAGCGACGGCAAGACGCTGGCCACGTTCGAGAAGGCCGCCGAAGGGAAGGCGGATGGCAAACTCGTACTGCGGTCGGCCGAAACCGGCGAGCCGAAGAAGACGCTGTCGGTTGGGGCGGCCCGGGTATTACACACGGCCCGCGACTTCTCGCGGGTGGCGGGCATAGTCGTTGACGAACCCAAGAAGGCCGACCGGAATACCGGATTGGGCGCGACTCCGCGCCTCTATCGGGTCGAGGTTCTCGCGGACGGGGCGGCGTGGACCGTCAAGATCCCCGACAGCCTCGACCTCCTAGACCTCAAGTTCGACGGGGATGGCAACCGGCTACTCGTCGCTTACGGCACCCGGGCACACCACCGCCCGAGCAACGGGGGCTACCCCAGCGGTGGGACGAGACCGCGGACCGAGCCGGAAAATGCGGCCGAGCCGATGAGTACGGTCGTCAGCTACGACGCCGCGACGGGGAAAGAAGTCTTTCGGTTCACCAACGACACCTACACCCTGTCGGAGGTTCAAGCGTCCTTCGACGGGCGGCTTGTCGCGTCCGGTGCGACCACGGGCAGCGATTACTTCTTGCTCATCATTGATACGGTGACCGGAAGCGTGCTCAAGAAGTGGCCATTGTCGAATCGCGAGAAACCGCTCGCCGCCGGCCCATTCTCACCGCACTTCCTCTGGGCCTTCTCGCCGACCGAGCCGAAGTTGCTCGTTCTCGAACCCGGCGAGGAGAGCGGGACCGTCAGCGTCGGCCTGTGGGAGTTTCCAGCGGAAAAGAAGTAGTTTGTAGTGGCGTGAGCGGGCCGTGTCTGGTAGTTCCAGACACGGCCCGCTCACGCCGGGCCGCTCGCCATTGCTTACGATTTGCCCTTCGGCTTCGGCAGTGGGCCGCCGACGGCGAACTGGCCCTTCAACCGTTGGCCGCTGTGGCTCACGTCCATCACGCGGCCGTTCTCGTCGAGCGCGAGGTGATAGCGGTCGGCACCTTGCAGGCGGTGCAACGTCAGGTGATAGTCTTCCTTCGCAATGGCTAGGTGACTGAGCTTCTCCGGCCGTTGCGGTGCCCTGACGCGGCCCCACGAGCCGTCGCCGAGGTACAGCACGCCGTTGTCGTGGGCGAGGCCGTTGATGAGCGGCTTCGTCCGCTTGAACGTGTGGTCGTGGTGCTCCAACACCACCGGCACGCGGTGGTGCTCGAACAGCGGCACCCAGTACTGACGGTTCTCTTCGCCCGTGCCCGTGCCGGCCTTCGAGCCGGTCATGCTCCGGTACGACGGATAGGCCGGGACGTGGTTCACGACCATCACGTTCGGGTGGTCTTCGCGCTCCTTCAACTCCTTGTCCAGCCAGTCGGCTTGCTCGCCGCCGATCGCGCTGGTGTGGCCGGTGTCCAGCATCACCAGACTGAGATAGTCGCCGAAGTCGAGCGTGTTGTACCCCGTCTCCGGGTAGAGGCCGTCAAACAGCGAGTAGAAGAACGGAGCCCTCTCGCGCGTCTGGTTGTAGCCGCCCTGGGTCTCGTGGTTGCCGATGCCGGCGACGAGGGGGATCAACCGGCCGCCCTTGCCGATCATCGTCCGGCTATAGTTCCGCAGGAACGCGAGGTGGAGTTCGGTGGACTTGCCATTCTCGTAGGCGAGGTCGCCGCCGATGACCACGAAATCGGGGTTCTGCCGGGCGGCCTGGATGTTGTTCGCGATGGCGTGCGGGTTGACGCCCGCGTCGCCGCCGGAGATGAAGCTGATCGTGTCGGTCGCCTTCGCGGGCATCGTGCGGAACTTGTAGGTCGGCGAAAGGTTCTTGCCGATCTTGAAGTCGTACTCGGTGTTCGGCGTCAGGCCGGTCAACTCCGCCCGGAAGACCTTGAAGTCGGTGTCCGGGTGGTAGGGCTTCACGATCGGCTTCTGCTTCTCCCAACTATCGCCGTCGGTTTCGCCGTAGTAAACCGTGGTGTCCGGCGTTTCGCCGCGGGTGCCGACCCACTGGACGACCATCGTCGTCGTCGGGTCACGGTGCCACGTCAGAAAGAGCGTGGACGGTTGGAACGGGGCCTCTTCGAGCGATTTCGTCGAAGCGGGTTTGACGTCTTGGGCGGGTGCGAGGTTGGCCGCGAGGCCGGCGAGCGCGGAGCCGAGGAACGCCCGGCGGGTGTGGGGTGAGAACATTAGGGTGGGGGTAAAATGTGTAGTAGCGGTGGGACCTTCAATAGAAGTGTATCGGCTTCCCTCCGTCGGTCATAAGAATAAATCAGAAATTTGGGCGAGAATTTCCGACCGCGTTCGTGGCTGACAAATCAGCGATTCCCGCCGCACCTGCGGCGATCATCCGCTAAACTGTCTCAGGACCAGTCTGGCCGGTTCACGATCGTGCCCCGAGATTCGCAAGTCATGCAGCCGTTAACGTTCGCGTGTCCGAAGTGTGGCCGCCGCATGGGCGTCGGGTTGGAGTTGACCGGCCGACAGGTCCGGTGCCCGCACTGCCGGCAGGTCGTCATCGTCCCGACAAGCATGCCGCCGAAGCCGCCGGCCGCTTCCGAGACGCCGGCAATCGCCCACGGCGCGACACCGCCGGAAGCGTTCGCCCCGTCGACGGAAGGCGACATCCCACTACCATCGTTCGCCCCTCAGCCGGGCCGCCGCGAGGGGGCGGAGAGCATCTTCGGCGACTCGGAACACGAAGAAGACAGCCTCTTCGCCGCCCCGTCCGCCCCCCGGCCGCTTCTCCCCGACCTGCCGAGTTCGACCGACCTCGTTGGGACGCAACCGTCCGGCGCGATCGACTTCAACACGGCGAACGCCGAACGGCAGGCGATGCCCCCGACCGACGCGATCGAGTCCGGCGACATCCCGCGGCCGATCCTCGGGCCGGCCACGCCGTTCATCAAGAAAGACCTGTCGCAGCCCGATTTCACCCTGTTCCCGAAGCTCGAACCGCAACGGCCCGCCCCGGTCCCGGCCCCCGCGCCGCTGGTGAGCGCCCCGCCGCCGGCCAAGGCGTCCGACCCGTGGGCGAAGCTCAACGGCCCGCCGGCCTCGAACCCGGCCCCGCCGGCCCCCGCATCCGGCCGGCGACTCGCCCCACTCGTGCCACCACCGGCGGGCCGCGGCACGCTTTTCTGGGTCCTGGTCAGTTACGCCGCCGCCGTCACGCTCTTCGCCGCGTGGGGCTGGACGCGGAACAAGAACCCGCACCCACTCTCAACGATCCCCGACTTCTTCGGCCAGTACCGTCAGACCGACCCGAAGAAAGTCTCGGCCCTGCCGGTGGACCCGAACCAGCCGATCCCGGCCGAACTGCGGGTAAAACTCGGCGAGCGGTTGGCCCTCGGCGAGTTGGAGTTTGAACCGATCGGTGTGGAAGAACGCCGCACGAAGTGGGAAGGGAAAGCGGCCGGTCTGCCGCGAGATGTGGAATGCCTTGTGCTCAAGGCTCGCGTGCGGAACCTCTCGAAAACGCACGCCTTCTGCCCGCTCGACCCAGCGTACAACCGCTTCGCGACCGCCGACGCCCCGTCGCCGCTGTCGGCCGTGATCGTGGGAACCGAGCGATTCCCCGGCGGGCCGATCCCGTGGCCGTTCGTCCAGGGCGTTCGCGAATACATCGTCGGCCAAGAGCAAGACGATCAGCCGCTGCAACCGGGCAAGGACCGCACGACCGTCATCCCGTCCATCGACGGCGACCGCGGCACCAAACTGCGGGAGGCCGTGCGCTCCGCGAAGGGGCCGCTCTTGTGGCAGGTCCACGTCCGTCGCGGGTTCACCACCTACCAGGGGGAAGAGGTGTCCGTCGGCGCGCTGATCGGCGTCGAGTTCACCGCGACCGATGTGAAACGACTTGACCCCGCCGGCAAGGCGGGGGGAAAACCACTCCCCGCTGAATCACCCCTTCTTCGGCAGCTTCCACCCGTCCAGAACGTCGTCGCGGCGGGTGGCATCCCTCTCCGGCGGCGTCACGAACGATTGAATCGCGGCGGCGTCCAGGGCTTCGGCGAATCGCGCACCGATCAGGCGGTCGCCGGTCGGCACCTGGGCGGCATGGACCACGCGGAGGTCCACCCGAACGACCGGGCCGCCGGACTCAGCTTCCAACTCGGCGGCCATCTGTTCGCCGGGCTTCAGGTCGTCCGCGGTCAACATGCTGATCCCGGTCTCGGACAGGTTCCAGACCAACCCGGCGACGGGCCGCTTTCCGACCCCGGCCCGGTAGAGGCGGCAGACCGTGGAAAACGCGGGCTGAAAGCGGGGGGCGATACGGCGTTCGGCCTTGGAAGTTGCGGGGGACTCGGTGGCGGTCATAACGAATCTCACGATAAGATGTGCGGGCGACTCTCTCCGATCAATTTAGATTGGAAAATCGACGTGTCACGCGAAAATCTCCGACCGGTGTCCACTTTTGTAATCGCCGTTACGTAGTCGAGAATCGCACCTTCGGCTTCACGGGTTCCCCTTCGGCCGACTCCAGCGCCCCGGCGACGATGCTTTCCAGCAGCGCGAGGTAGTCCACGAACCGCTTCGCCCCGACGTTCGTCAGGCAGACGAGTGTCTGCGGGCGACGGCCGTTCGTGCCCTTCGTGATTTCCACCAGCCCCGCCTCTTCGAGAGTCGTCAGGTGCCGGCTGAGGTTGCCGTCGGTCAGGTCGCAGGCATCCTTCAGGTCGGTGAACGTGAGGCCGTCTCGCTTCTTGAGCAGGCAGGTGAGAATGCCCAGGCGGGCCTTCTCGTGCATCACGCGATCGAGGCCGTCGAAGGCCGGTTTCGACTCAGCCATCGGTCCGCTCCAAGTTCCAATAGAGGATTGCCGCCACAGCCAGTTGACCCAGTCCGAACGGCCCGCCCATTGCCCACGGGTCGAACGCGGCCGGCCCGTGCGAGAAGGCGAGATTGTACGTGCCGGCCAACAGGTAGAAGAC
Source organism: Limnoglobus roseus (assembly GCF_008254045.1). Lineage (GTDB taxonomy): Bacteria > Planctomycetota > Planctomycetia > Gemmatales > Gemmataceae > Limnoglobus > Limnoglobus roseus. Next base: position 1,616,654 of record NZ_CP042425.1, read on the forward strand.
ACCGACCCAAACGGTCGGCTTCGGCAAAAGTCGCCACGACGCGAACACGCCGAGGCTGAAGACGACTTGCCAGACTCCCGGCAAAATCCAGGCCGCGTCGGCCGAGTGCCGGGCAATCGCGACCGTGACGAGTAATCCGGCGGCCAGACACGGGGCGAACTGCGCGACGGCATGCCGGGTGAGTTCCCGCCGCATGACGCTCGCGGCGAACCAGTCGCGTTTCACGATCCGCAGGCCGGCCGCCCCGAGGCCGAGGATGGCGACCGAGAACCAGAGGAGCAGGTAGCCGCGCAGGTCGTCGCCCGGGCTCGGCAGGAGCAGAGGTTGCACGGCCGCGGCCAAGATCGCGAGTCCACCGGAGAAGGCGACCGGCACGGCTCGGTAGCCGCGGAACTGCTCCGTGGCCGCGACGGCCGAGCGTATTTCCGCGATCTGCGTCAGGGCTTCCCGTAGTTGCATAACCTCTTACGCCCCCATCACGTAGGGCATCACATACGGCCCTTTCGGGATGACCGCCAATTTCGCGGCCGGGCCGTACTCGGTCAGTGATTCGGCCAGGGCCTCCTCGACGCTCGCCGCCGCCTCGACGGAGCAGGTCTTCAGCACCTCGGCCGACAGACCGCCCGTGACCACCTTCACGCGACAGTGGGCCAGCACCTTCTGCAACATCACGAGTTGCCACTCATCCATCTCGCACGTGTCGTGCGGCCGGGTTTCGCGCTCCACCGTGGCCACCTTCAAGCTCTTGTACAGGCCCTTCTTGCTGTACTCGTCGAGCAACTCCTGGAATTCTGGGCTGCCCAGCCCTTCCGTCAGGCTCGCGGCGAGGATGATGGTGCCGCCCTTCTTCACGATCGGCAGTGCCCCGGTCAGCCCCTTCACGGCCTGATACCAGGAGGTGTCGAGCGGGTAGCCGGCACAACTCGTCACGACCACGTCCACGGGTTCCGGCACGCCGGCCTTCACCACGTCGCGGCAGAACTGCACGCCGGCCTGCCACGCCTCGATCATGTGGCCGGCCCCGACCCAGGTGACGCGGCGCTTGCCGTCGATGCAGACGTTCACGATGAAATCGCACCCGGCCTTCAGAGCGATGTACGTGTTCTCTTCGTGAACCGGGTTCCCGTCCACGCTGCCGCAGTCGGCCTTCGGGTGCTCGAGGAACCGCGGTGAGTGCCACCGCTTCACCGTCTCCAGGGCCGCGATGCCGGGGCAGATCAACTTCCGCCCACCACTGTACCCGGCCATCAGGTGCGGCTCGATCAGGCCGGTCGTGATCTTGAGGTCCGCCGTGGTGTAGCGGTTGTCAATCCACATCGGCACGCCGTTCGGCGTGGTGCCCAGATAGTCGTGCTCGTGCAGCACCTTGCCGTGGTGGTTCACGCACTTGTACGTCGTCGCGATGAACTCGCCGACGAGTTCGACCATTTCGTCGCCCTTGTTCGGGCGGTGCAGGCCGGTTGCGTTCAGGATCGTGATGCCGTCGCGGGGGACGCCGGCCGCTTCGAGTGTGCGCGTCAGTTCCGGCAGGATCAGCTTGTTCGGCACCGGCCGCGTGATGTCGCAGATGACGATGCACGCGGTCTTCTTCCCCTTCGCCAACTCGGACAGGGGTGGCGTCCCGATCGGGTTGCGGATCGCATCGGCGATTGCGGCTGCCGGGTCGGCTAGCGGCACGGCGTCGGCGATGGCCAGCGGTGGGGCGATCAGTCGGTCGTCCGGGAGCGTGACCGCGAGACCGGTCTTGCCGTATTCGAGCGTGACTTGCATGAGCGAGGACCGCCGGAGGAAGAGGAACCCTTTCCTTCAGGGATACCCGATCGGGCGGGAGATGACAACGGAAGGATGGGCAACGGCGTGGCGACCGTACCGGGAGAAACACGGAAGCCCCGGTCGGTGAGGGGCCGACCGGGGCTTCGGGTTGTGTGCGGGAGGGCGGACGGGTTTGCCCTCCACGCGGGGGTTACATCTTAGTGGCAGCCGCAAGCCGGGGCGGGAGCCGCACAGCCGCTGTCGCAACCGCTATCGCACTTCTTCCAGCTGCCGAGGCGAGCCTTCAGACGATCGAGGATGCCGACCCGGCTGCTACCGCAGCCGCTGTCGCAAGCCGCCGGAGCCGCTGCCGCGTGGCCGCAGGCGTCGCAGCCGCCGGTCGCCGGACCACCGCAGCCGTTGCCGCAGCCGTTCGACACGAGCACTTGCTTCTCAACAACCGTCGGGACCATCTTGCAAACCGTCACCGTTTCCGTGTGGGGCACTTGCACGCACACGTTGCGGGTGGCCTGGTAGGCCACTTGCTTGGCGACGTTGACGGTGTAGGTTTCCGTCTTCGTTTCGCACACGTGCGTCGTCTTGCAGACCGGCACTTGGATCGTTTCGGTCACACAGCGGTGACGGCAGACCGGCACTTGGATCGTTTCGGTCACGCAGTTCCACTTGCACACCGGCACGGTCACGCACTCGGACACGCACTCCCAGCTGCAAACTTGCTTCGTCACCGGAACGCATTCCTTGACCTTCTTGCAAACCGTCACCGGCTCGCAAACCGTGTCGCACGAGACGTGCTTCTTGCACACGGTCACGGTCTTGCCGCAGTTCGTCGCACACGGGTCGCAGAACGACTTCAGGCGGTCCACCAGGCCGGGGCCCACGTGGACTTCCGTCGGAACGTAGCTCACGTTCCGCACGGTCTTGGACTTCATTTCCGTGACCTGTTCGGTCTTCCAGTGGGTTTCCATCACCGTGACCGTCTTCGTGACGGGCACCTTCTTCGTGATGGTCTTGGTTTCCATCACCGTGACCGGGACCTTCTTCGTCACGGTCCGGCTTTCCATCACCGTTTCCGGGATGGACTTCGTCACGGTCCGGCTTTCCATCACCGTTTCCGTCTTCGGGACGCTGACGGTGTAGGTGCGGGTCTTGGTTTCCGGGACGCATTCCGTCTTGTAGGCGGTGTACGTCTCGGGCTTCCATTCGGTCTTCAGCACGGTGCGGGTCTCTTGGACCTGCGTCGGAACCAGGACGGTTTCCTTGACCGTGGTGTAGGTCGGGGCCGGAGCCGGGGCCGGCGTGGCACAGCCGCCCGCCGCCGCGCCGCAGCCACCGGCCGGGCCGGCACAGCCGCCGGCGGGAGCGCCGCAGCCGCCGCAGGTTTCAGCCGGAGCCGCACACGTTGGCTCAGCCGCACAACCGCAGTCGGCGGACTTTTTACCGAACAGCCGCCCGCCGAACGCCGAAGCGTCGGCCGCGGTCATCCCGACGGCAGCGGCCGTCAGCATACAGACCTTCAATCGGCGAACGTTCATCTCTTCAACTCCTGTTCCCACACTCCAGAGTTCCCCTCGCCGCGACCTTTCCGTTTGCCGCTTACCATTCAGCGTGGGGTATCTGTGTGCTTGCGGAAAGATGACGCGCAAACGGGGAATGGGAAAGCAAACGAGGACGGAGAAGACGCAAAATCTCGCGAGCTTGGATGTGAATGCGCCCGTCGCACGGGTCGTTTGATTCGGGCAAAGATCGCCGGTTCGGACAGTCCTGCGGGTGCCGCCGACGGAAGCTAGCGCAATCGTGCCGGTGGGGCCGTCTCGACGCGCAAAAATCGATTCAATCGCGCCGACGCGAACCCATTCTGGCATACCAGTTGCGCGGCGGCCGTGTTGCAGAAATCAGCGGCCCGAACTCTGGGGCAGGCACGCAAACGGGACAGGCGCGGGAAGTGGTAACGGTCGCGCCGACAAACCCCTTTGGGTTACGACCGTCGGCGCGTCGAGTCGGGCAATTGAAGCCGAAAATCGGATCGTGGCGATTGTGCCATCGGGTTCCGCCGCCAGACGTGGACGAGGGGCAACAGCAGGATCAACACTGCGTTCAGCAGGTGGGAATGGTACACGAACGTGAACGACAGCAAGTTCGCGACGCCCAACGCCAGCGCGGCTTGCCGCAGTCGGCTCGCGGCGGGAAGCCACACGGCCAGCGGCAGGAGCATCAGCAGGTACCACGAGTGGTACTTCGAACTGGCCAGGATCGCCGCGAGTAGCACCAGCACACAGTCACGGGCCAGCGCCTCACCGCCGCCGTTGCCGTCGCGGACCCGACGGACGAACGCCGCCCCCACGACCACCGCGAACGCGAACCAGCCCGCCGCCTTCACGATCGAAGGGAGGATCTGCTCTACGCCCCCGCGCAGTTTCAACACCTCCACCGGCCATAGGGCGATCGTTGCGAGCGACTTGTCCGTCGCCGAGAGGTTCTTGCCCGTCCGCTCGAAGTACGATGCGTCAAACCCGTCGCGATACGGCCACCAGCACGCCACCGCCAGGAGCAGCCCGGCGAGGCAACTCACCGCCGTCCGCGTCCAACCGAACCGCCGAACCGCCGCCAGCAATACGAACGGGACCGCCAGGACCGAGAGGTACTTCACCAGTGCCGCGGCCACGAGAGCCGGGAATACGACCAGCCACCACCCGCGAAGGAACGCCACGACGGCGACGGCCACGCCGAGGGCGAACAGGACGTCGTTGTGCGCGTTCGAGACGCCGTGCAGCAACATCAACGGATTCCACGCCACCAGCAGGGCGTGGCGCGTCGGGTACTCCCGACCAAGGGACCGGCCGCCAAGCCAGATCATCCCGCTGAGCAACAGGAACCCGATCACCGCCACGGCCTTCAATACGAATACCGCCAGACCGTGGTCGGGGCCGCTGATCGCGAGTGCGGCCCACGATTCCAGCGCGAACAGGAAGCCGTAGGTACACGGGACGAACTGCCACTCCTGCCAGAACATCGGGTCGGTCAGGCCGGTCGGCATTTCGTACAGGAGCGTCTGGTACGGATTGACGCCGTACCCGGCCTGCTGCCAGCCGATGTTCACGTAGATGTACAGGTCGTTGGATTGGAACGCCGGCACAACGGCCGCCGTCACCGCGAGGGCGACCGCGTACCCTGCGACGATTCGCCGACCGCGAAGCGACTCCGGCAACCGCCGGACAGCGCGGTAGGCGACGGCGAAAGCCGCGAGCAGCCCAAGGACGAGCACCCAGCGGAACGCTTCACGGACACCGCTGGCCGCATCGACGCGGAAGAACACGGCCGCCGCGGCGTACAGGCCGACGCCGGCCAGCCCCGCGAGGTGCAGGTGGCGTGTGGCCGAGTGTGAGGTCATGGAACGGCTCTCGGTGTAAGGCCGCCCAGAGTAACGGCCCCGCCGCCGTTGTCAACGCAGGATCGAACGTGCGAACGCCGTCACTCTTCCACACCGTTGAACAGCCCGAGGTAGCTGTAATACCGCCGGCCGCTGACGAGTTTCCGCCGGACGGCGTCCTTCACGCGGCAGTCGGACTCGTGCGTGTGCGTGCAGTCGGGGAAGCGACAGAGCGCGATGAACGGCCGCAGTTCGCTGAAGTAGCCCTCGACTTCCTCGGGCCGCGTGTCCCAGAGTTGCAACTGCCGCACGCCGGGTGTGTCCACCACCCACCCTCCGAACGACAGGCGGATCAGTTCGGCCGTCGTCGTGGTGTGCTTCCCCTTCTGGTTCACGTCGCTCACCTCGCTGACCCGCAGCGACAGCCCCGGCTCGGCGGCGTTCAACAGCGACGACTTGCCGACGCCGGACTGCCCGGAGAAGACCGTCGCCCGATCCTTGAGCATCGCCCGAAGTCGCGCGACGCCGACGCCGGTTTGTGCGCTCGCCAGGATCGTCGGAATGCCGATCTGCGAGTACGCCCCGACAAGGGGTTGCAAGGCCACCGGGTCGGCGAGGTCGATCTTGTTCAGCACGAGCACCGGCTTCAGCCCGCCCTTCTCGGCCGACGCGATGTAACGGTCGATCAGGTGAACCTTCAACTCCGGTTGCACCAGCGACATGACGATCACGAGTTGATCGACGTTCGCGACGAGGACGTGTTCCCGCCGCCGCGACGACCGGGTGAGAACGCCGTGCCGGGGGTCGATGCGCTCGATCACGCCCTCGGGTTCCGCCCCCCGCAGCGCGTCGCCGCCCGCCGCCACCCACACCCAATCGCCCGTCGTGACGATGCTCCGCTCGTCGACCTGCAAACTCTTCAACACGCGGCGAACGGTGCAGCGGACGGTGCGGCCGTCGTCGAGTTCCACGTAGCTGTAAAGGCCGTGGACGCGGACCACACGCCCGCGAACCCACCCGCCCTCCGTCCCCGGCATGGCGGCGGCGTCCTCGGCCATGATGGTGCGGTGCCGCGAAGCGTCGCCCTTGGCCCGCACCCGCTCGGTGTTGGCCACGTCGTGCGCCCCGTTGTCCTGAAACTGCCGGGTCACGTCATTTTCGCGCGGCGGCTTCGACAGGTTCCGCCGCATCTCGACGCGGACCTTCTTCTTCTTGGATGCCATGAATTCCTCAAGTCGGGCGGCCGATACAAGGCAGGATACTGCCCGGAGAGCGGTCCGGGTCGGTCGGTTCGCGCTTTTGCCGGGGCTTCGCATGTTTCCGAATCTGCTCCAACGCCTGTCCCTCCCGCGAATCGCGTGGCCGCCGCTGCCCGCCCCCCGCGTCGTGGCGGTCGGCACGATCGCCCTGTTCGTGGCGGCGGTCGCGTTCGTCCTCCGCTTCGGTAGCAACTGCCCCGTCGGCGACGAGTGGTACCTGCTGACCGAGGTGCTGCACCAGGGCTTCTCGTGGAAGTGGGTGACGGCCCACCACAACGAGCACCGTTACATCCTGGCGAAGACCCTCTGGTACGCCTCGCTGAGTCTGACCCGCTTCGACTTCCGGGCGGGGACGTTCGTGACCCTCGGACTGATGTTCGCGAGCGTCGGCTTCCTCCTCGCGGCGATCCGCCGGCGGTGCGGACGTTTGCACCTCGCGGACCTGTTCGTGCCGGCGGTGTTGCTGCACTGGGGCCACTGGTTCGCGTGGCTGATGGGGTATCAGATTGCGTTCAGCCTCGTCGTGTTCTGCGCCGCCGGGTTCGCGTGGGCGACAACGCTGGAATCGGAGAAGAAAGCCGCTTGGCTCGGCGCGCTGTTCTTGGGGCTGATGGCCCTGAACGGCGGGTTCGGTCTCGGGTGGAGCGGGCCGTTGGTCCTGTGGGTCGCGTTCGCGGCGTGGCGGCAGCGCTCGATTCTGTTGGGCATCGTGCCGGTCGCGGTGGCCGGGTACGTCACATTCGTCGTGCTGACAACGCCGCCGCCGATGGCCTCGCAGGCGAAACCAAACTTCGGCGGGTTTGTCGAAGCCCTCGTGATGTACCTCGGCACCGGTTTCGGGCCGGACGGCTTCGGACCGTGGGGCGTGTCGCGCGTCCTGGCGGGGTCCGTCGGCCTCGGCTTGGTGCTGGCGGCGCTCGCCGTCACCGGGCGGGTGGTGCTCGCGGACCGTGCGGAACGTCTTCGCGCCGCGGGCCTCTTCGCCGTCCTGCTCGGCCACCTGGCCGTGGCCGTCACGATCGCGTGGTACCGGGGCCACGCCCAGGGGCACCGCTTCATCACTCCGAGCGCCGTCGGCCTCGCGATCGCGTGGATGGCCCTGCGGCAGTACGTGCCGTTCCGCCCGGCGTGGCTCGCTGTCGCCGCGGTCGGGGCGATAGTAGTGTTCGCCGTCAACGCGAAGGACGGCTACCGTCAGGGGTTACAGCAAAAGGCGAACCAGAAGGGCTTCCTAGCCGACGTGGAGCGGGGCACGCCGGCGCTGTTCCTCGCGGGCAAGTACGGCGGGCAGTGGCTGATCTACGACCCGCACGGCCAGAACATCGCCGCCCTCCGCGACGCGAAAATCGGGGCGTTCGCCCGAACCCCGGCCGACCCGCCTTCCGTTTCACTCCCCGTGGCAATGCCGCCGGACGCGATGCTGCCGGGGTGCGACAACACGCCGTTCAGCAGCGGCAGCTCGCCCCCGGCGGTGACAATTGCGGATGCGCCAACGACGGTGATCGCCCTCCGTGTCCGCATCGAGCAGACTCGATTGGAGGCGTGGCAAGAAGTGGCCCTGACGTGGTCCGACGGCGGCATCCCGCACCGTGCGACGGCCTACCCGAACCTCTTCCCGCCGCAGGGGAACGCGCTGGTCTTCCCGACCACGCCGCGACCCACGAACGTGCGATTCGAAGCCGCCTCACCGACGGGCGGCCTGAAGATTCTGGCGGTCGATTGGCTGGCGAAGGAGTAGCCGCAGTGTTCTTCCGACTGCATCACCGCCAGTAGTAGTACCACGAGTACGCCTTCTCGTTACTCTGGCCGGGTTCGAGCTTTGCGGTCCAGGTGATGCGGCCGACGCCGTTGAAGTGGCCCCACCAGACCGGCCACGAGTAGGAACCCCACCAGCCGGGGCGGGCGGAAATGCTCGTGTCGTCGTCGTCTTCCAGCAGGTTGACCATCTCGGCCTTCACGCCGTCGGCGGCCTTGTCGAGATTGCCCAGGACGGACCGCGTCACTTCCACCTCGACCGCCTTCGGGCCGTTGTTCGTTAGTTCCAGGCTGCTGCCGATGTCGATCCGCCAGTAGGCGTGGCCGTCGTAAGTCTGGGCGTTCGGCGTCCGCTTCGTCTCCTTGTCCTTCTTCTTCACCCGCACGTCGATGGCCGTCGTCAGCGTCAGGTCCACGGTGTTCTGCTTCGAGGTGTAGGTCATCATCGCCTGCGACAACACTTTGCCGTCCTTCAGAATCAGGGCTGGGGCGGTGGTGAACGGTTGGGCGTTGCCGTTCGTCAGGCGGACCTTGTGCTGTACCTTCGGCACGGCCATCATCTTCACCAACTCGGCCGTGTGCGCGTCGTTCACCTGCCGGCGGAGTTCCAGCGGCGGCGCGTACGGCACGTCCAGGGTGTACACGTCCTTGTAATCGACGCTCTGCTGCGACACGGCCAACACCATCCGCTGCCCTTTCGCGAGGGTGACGTTCGTCAGGGTGAAGACGAAGAGGTCTTCGCTCTGGTTGCCGCCGAGGTCCGGCCCGAGGTTCGGGCCGGGGTTCGCTGCCCGCCCTCCGGACCCAGCCATTTGTGGAGCCCCGATGTTCTGCGTCATCATCGAGTTGCTGAGGGCGAACTGCGTGCGGGTGCCATCGGCTTCGAAGTATGACGACAGTTGCGTCAACGCCTGGTTCAGTGCGATCGGGTCGGCCGAGTCTTTGAAGTAGAACGATGGCACACCGATCACGAGGTTGACGGTGGCGTCCTTCAAGTCCGTGAGTTCGTTGATGAGCGTGGCCTGCATCTTGACCGTGGCCTTGCCCTTGCCGTCGAGTTCGACGCGGTAGTTCGGAATCCATCGGATGCCCTTCTGCACGTAGGCCATGCCGACCTCGGCCGACTTCGCAGCCGGTTGGCCGGCCCAGTCGAGTTTCATCGTCAGCAGGTTCCGGTACTCTTCTTGGCTCAGTTTCGTCTCGTACTTGCCGACGAACTTCACGTCGGTGATGGCGTCGATCGACACCGCCTTCGTGCCCTCGATGGTCTTCAGTAACAGCACATTCCCCTTCTGCGGCAAGCTCTCCCCACCCGGCACGGGGGCCGACTTCTCGACTTCTTCCGTCGGTCGCGAAAGAGCCTTTACAATGGTCGCGGGGTACGGCGGCTTGCTCCCCTCGGTAACGACGACTTCCGCGCCGGGGTTCGCTTCGATCAGTTCGCGGAGGGTCAGAGCCGTCTGTTCGACCGTCACCCGCCGCCGCCCGGCCGTCACCGATTGCGGCGCAACCGCCGGGTTCGCGCTGTACGGCCAGAACGTGCCGAGCACCGGGTTCGGTAGCAAGTCGAGCAAGACGTTCCCCGCGGCGTCCACGGGCATCGTCCCCTGATGCACGACATAGGCGTGGCCGTCCTTGAAGACTGTCACTTCCTTGACCGGTATCTTGGCCAGGGCACCGAGCGCGGCGGCCGGTTCCGCCCGGGTGGGACCGATCGCGGCAAAGAGAACGAGCGCCGCCAGTGGCAGTCGCGTCATGGTCCACCTGTCTTTCGCTCAAATGGGAGAGGAACTGCGCAGAGTATAGCAAGGCGGGTGAGAACCCGGCGCAACGCTTCGGTAACAGGAAGTTGGTAATTTCCGCTTCGGAAAACGACACGGCCGGCGCTGAACGCGCCGGCCGTGGGGAGTTGCCAGGGGATGAGGCGGGTAGGTGTGCCGGCTCGGAATGGGCCGAGCCGTTCAGGGGGAAGGTTGGGGGAGTTGCCACGGTCCTCATCAGTCGGCCCGATGTTTTCCCGCGTCGGGCCGACCGGCGAGGACGAGGAACCCTTAACGCACGCCCCGTGCCAAACGCCATTTCGCAAGAGTTACCCGTCGACCCACCCGCCCCGGCAAGCTGGGGAAAGAATCGAGCGTACCGGCCCCGCCGGTCGTGCAAGTTCGACAGGAGAAGTTGCAAATCGGACAACCCGCGCAGCCGCCATAACTTCCCCGGCCGCCAAATTGCGCTTGACTCGCGACGCGAAAACTGTGACGAATGGAAGAGAGGACTCACGTGCGCGCAGGGGTGACGAAAACCCTGGCCACCGGCCGCGACCGCCGACCGCCCCGACTCGGCCCCCATGACACCAGGAGCACCACCCGCCATGCGTCTCTTCTCTTGCGATGTGTGCGGCAAGACTCTCAACCCCGACACCGACCCCCGGTTCGTCTGGAAAGTCGAAGGCAGTCCTGTCTCCGAAGAGTTAGAGCCGACGGTCCTGGAAGAAGACGACCTCGAAGCCGACGAGGACAGCGTGGAGAGCATGGACGAACTCCTCCTCGAGCGCGAGGGGCAGAGCGAAGCCGACGACGCGCGCGACACCGCCGAGATGCTGCCGGTCTGCGTCCGCCGCGCCTACGACATCTGCGGCACCTGCTACCTGAAACTCGTCAACGACCCCCTCGGCCTCGAATCGCGCAAAGCCCGGCCATTCAGCCGGAACTGAGCCGACACTTTGACCCAAATCGTACCGAACCGCGCATAGACTATCTCCGGCCCACCCCGGAGATTCTTCATGCGCTCCTTCGTCGTCTTGCTCTTCCTCGCGTCTCCCGCCATGGCCGCCGAACCGGCGGCCGTGCCGCTGTTCAACGGCAAGGACCTCAGCGGCTGGGTGAACGCCAACTGTGCCCCGTCCACCTTCTTCGTGAAGGGCAACGAGGTCGTCACCACCGGGCAGCCGATCGGCTTCCTGCGCACCGAGCGGATGTACGAGAACTTCGAGATGGAAGTCGAGTGGATGCACGTCGAGAAGACCAAGATGGCCAACAGTGGCATCTACCTCTGGAACGACCCGCTCCCGGCCGTCGGCACGCCGTTCACTCGCGGCATCGAGGTGCAAGTGCTGCTCAACTACAAGCCGGCCGACGGGTGGGCGACGAGCGAAGGCGACATCTTCAGTATTTGGGGGGCGAAGTGCAAACCCGACCGGCCGCACCCGAAGGGAATCGAGCGGTGCCTGCCGAGCGAGAACCGCACGAAGCCGGCCGGCGAATGGAACCACTACAAGATCATCGCCAACGACGGCGTCGTGAAGCTGCACGTCAACGGCAAGGAAGTGTCCGGCGTCAGCCAGTGCAGCCCGCGGAAGGGCTACCTCGCCCTGGAAAGCGAGGGCGTCGAGTGCCACTTCCGCAACATGACGATCAAGGAACTGCCGAGTACGAACCCCTCGAAGGAACAGACCGCCACCGAGTACGCCGGGCACAAGAGCCTTTTCGACGGCCTCACGCTCACCGGTTGGACCGGCGAAGGCTGGAAGGTCGGGGGCGAGAAATTGCAATCGACCGGCCAGGGCGATCTGACCACGACCACGAAGCTCGGCAAGGGCGAACTGATCTTCGACTGGAAGATGCCGGCGAAATCGGTTGGAGAGTTCGAAATCCTGGTCGACGGCAAGATGCTGACGGTAAAGCAGCCACCGTTGATGAAGCCCGGCACGTGGTCGCGGTACACGATCGCCCTAGAAGGCGACGCAGCCCCGCTAACGATCAAGGCCTCCGAGGGGCTGGAGATCATGAACGTGTTCTTCGCGGCGGCGAAGTAAAGCCGTGGTGGTGAGCGATTCGGGTAAGATACTCCTGTTCGACGTGGACTGACTCTCCAGGGTTTCTCCCATGCACACCCCGCTTGCGCGTCGTTGGTTCCTACAACAGTGCGGCGTCGGCCTCGGCGCGGCAGCCTTCTCGGCGATGCTCACGCACGACGGCTACGCGGCCGACGATCCGCTCGCGCCGAAATCGCCGCACTTTGCGCCGAAGGCCAAGCGCGTCATCTACCTCTTCCAGGCCGGGGCACCGAGCCATCTGGAGTTGTTCGACTACAAGCCTGAACTCGCGAAGCAGGACGGCAAGCTGCCGCCGGCGAAGCTGCTCGACGGCTACCGGGCGGCGTTCATCAACCCGAACTCGAAGTGTCTCGGCCCGAAGTTCAAGTTCGCGAAGCACGGCCAGAGCGGGGCGGAACTCTCAGAGTTGCTGCCGCACACGGCGAAGATCGTCGACGACATCGCCATCGTGCGGTCGATGGTGACGGATGCGTTCAACCACGCCCCGGCCCAGTGCATGATGAACACCGGGGCGATGCAGTTCGGCCGCCCGAGCTTCGGCTCGTGGGGCCTCTACGGTCTCGGCCAGGAATCAAAAGACCTCCCGGGCTTCGTCGTCTTCAGTACCGGCAGCAAGGGGCCGAGCGGTGGCAACGCCTGTTGGGGCAGCGGTTTCCTTCCCACGGTGTACAACGGCGTGCAGTTCCGCGGCGGGACTGAGCCGGTGTTATTCCTCAACAACCCGAACGGCATCGACGCCGCTTCGCAGAAGGACGCGCTCGACGGCATCAACAAGTTGAACAAGCTCCGCCTCGACAGCGTCGGCGACCCGGAGATCGCCACGCGGATCAACAGCTACGAGATGGCCTACCGGATGCAGCACGCCGCCCCGGAAGTCATGGACATCAGTAAGGAAGACAAGAAGACGCTCGACCTGTACGGGGCCGAACCCGGCAAGAACACTTATGCGAACGCCTGTCTGCTCTCCCGCCGGCTGATCGAGAAGGGCGTGCGGTTCGTGCAGATTTACCATGAAGCCTGGGACCAACACGGCAACCTCGTCAACGACCTGAAGAAGAACTGCAAGAACACCGATCAAGCGTCGGCCGCGCTGGTGACGGACCTGAAGCAGCGCGGCTTGCTGGACGATACGCTGGTGATCTGGGGCGGCGAGTTCGGCCGGACGCCGATGGTACAGGGCGGGTCGGACGGCCGCGACCACCACCCGAACGCCTTCTCGTACTGGCTGGCCGGCGGCGGCATCAAGGGCGGCCAAACGATCGGTACGACCGACGACCTCGGCTTCAACGCGGTGGAGGACAAGGTCCACGTCCACGACCTGCACGCAACGCTGTTGCACCTGCTCGGCTTCGACCACACGAAGCTGACGTTCAAGTTCCAGGGCCGCCCGTTCCGCCTGACGGATGTGCACGGGAATGTGATGAAGAAGCTGTTAGTGTAATTGGGCCAGCAGATTTGGATGACCAAATGGCTTGTCTCGATGTACTCACTTATCACAACGCGGCGGTGGTTTGGGTTATAGTTCCGGACCACCGCCGAAAAAATTCAACTACCCGTCAGAGGAGAGCGGCCCGTAAGCCGGGTCAGTAGAACATCTAACACCTTTAGGGTATCTGCACCCGCTCCAATCATCAGCTCCTCGAATAAATTTCTGATTCTTTGCACCTGTGCCTCGGCCTCTGTCGGTACAGTCGAGATCGGTGTCGGCCCCGTCGCCCCCAAGTTTCGTTCACGCTTTACGCCGGATAGTGCTTGATCGATCCCCGTAAGAATGTCGGCCTCGTTGAGGTGTACGTAGCGCTTGGTCGTTTCGAGATTTTCATGGCCTAACATTGCTGCGAGGACGATTTGCTGCACGCCCGCCCGAATCGCTTCGGTCGCTCCGGTGTGCCGGAGGGTGTAGATCACGATCCGCTCGCCGTTCACGTCCGCTACTAATTCAGCGGCCTTCCGCGCCCGTCGCATCAAACAACGGAGGGCGTTCCCCGTCCAGGCCCGACCGCCCCGGCCGGGGAACACGGGATCAGTCGGGAGCGGTTGCCGTCGCCCCTGCCAAGTTGTTAATATGCGAAGGGCCATCTTACCGAGGGGTATCACCCGGTCGCGTTGGCGTTCCCGTACCCCGCCTCGTGGCCGCCCTTTCGGCTTGGACTCCCGCAACCGCAGCACCCGGCCGGCAAGATCGACCTGCGACCACCGCAATGTACGCAGCTCGCCGGGACGAGCAATCGTGTATCGCATCATCATCAGATACCGGCGAAGTGGGCGTCTCCCCGCACGATAGAGCCTGGCCATTTCGTCGCGCCGGATGGTCCGCTTCCGCTGACCGCACGGGGGTACGGTCAGCTTGCAGAAAGGGTGGCGAGATATCAACTCTTCGTCAGCCGCCCAACGGAAGAGGGATTTCAGTGATCGGGCAAACTGGTACGTGTACCGGATCTTTGCCAAGTCCTTGAGCCGCACCTCGTCGGCTGGCCTCTCACCGACGAGCCGACGAAGTTTCCGAAACTGTATGGCGTACCAATCGCGTGTTCCAGGTTTCCGCTGACCGGTGGCCACGAGATCGTTTAAGTGATTGAGGTAGGAGTCAATCAGAACAGCAACAGTACTCATGGCTTAGCTCGGTAGGGTAAAGGGGTACCATCAAATCATTGCATTGACATCCCCTGTTGTGTATCTCGGTTGCCGAACGTATTTTGTCAGCTGCTCACTGCTTTGACCTGCCGAATACCCCCAGCACCCCGTCGGCGGTTCGCACGTTGTCGGCGTGGTGGCCAGTCAGGACGACAAACTTCGCGCGAGCCGAGGTCATTGGGAATTCCGGCCGCAAAGAACCTGCTGGTGTGACGCCCATGTGCAGGTAAAATGGCGACACCCGCCCGGAGTCGTCGTCATGTCGGAATTTGAAGCGTCGGGTACGCAGGCCGCCACCCCGGACCAGAACAAGCGGTCGGCCGAGATCTCGGCCACACCCAACACCGGCCCCCCCGCCGTGGGCGACCGCTACGACGTGCAAGACTTGATTGCCGAGGGCGGCATGGGCGCGGTCTACCGGGCCGCGGACACCGCCCTCATGCGGGACGTGGCCGTCAAGGTGATGCACGAGCGGTACAACGACTCGCTCCACGCCCGGCGGCGGTTCGAGTACGAGGCGCGGATCACGGCCCAACTCCAACACCCCAACATTCCCCCCGTCCACGACCTCGGCACCGCTTCCAACGGCTGCCCCTTCCTCGCCCTGAAGCTCGTCAAGGGGCAAACGCTCGACGTGCTCTTGAAGGCCCGCACCGACACGGCCCAGGACCGCGGCCGGTTCGTGGCTGCGTTCGAGGCCATTTGCCAGGCCATCGGGTACGCCCACAGTAAGGGCGTCATCCACCGCGACCTGAAGCCGTTGAACGTCATGGTCGGGGCGTTCGGCGAAGTGCAAGTCATGGACTGGGGGTTGGCGAAATTCCACGGCGACGCCACCGACGACACGGCCGAAACCACCGTCGCGACCACCTTCCACGACCCGGGAATGTCGGACGATTCCAAGACGAGTGCCGGGTCGATTCTCGGCACGCCCGCGTTCATGCCGCCGGAACAGGCCATCGGGGCCGTCGATCAGATCGGCGAGCAGAGCGACGTCTTCGGCCTGGGCGCGATCCTGTGCGTCATCCTCACGGGTCAACCGCCGTTCGTCGGCGGGAGTGGCGAATCGACCCGGCAACTGGCGGCCCAGGGCAAAGTCGGGGACGCCTTCGCCCGCCTGGACCGGTGCGGGGCCGACCCGGAACTGGTCGCGCTGGCGAAGCGGTGCCTCGCGGTGGACCCAGCGGAGAGACTGCTGAATGGGTCGGCCGTGGCGGCCGAGGTGGCCCGCATCCGGGCGGAAGCCGACCAGCGGGCCGTGCAGGCCGAGATCGCCCGGGCGTCGGCCAACACGCGCCGCCGGGTGCTGACCATTTCGGCGTGCGTCGTGATCGGGGTGCTCACGGCCGGCATCGCGGCGACCGTGTGGCAGGCCGTGCGGGCGACGAACGCCGAGGCCGCGACGGCGGGCCAACTGGCGCTAACGAATCAGGCCAAAGAATTGGCGGAGGGGGAAACGGCGAAGGCACTCGCCGCTACCGCCGCGGAGAAGCTCGCGAACGAACTGACCGGGAAGCGGCTCAAGCAGATCGAGAAGAACAACGCCGTCATCTTGTCGATCTTCGAAGACCTGGACCCTCTCGCAATCAAGCAAAAGACCAAGCCCCTGGAGGCCGTGCTGGCGGGCCGGTTGGTGAAGGCCGGGCAGGAACTCGACGCGGAGGCCGTCGGCGACCCGGTGACGGTCGCCGACCTGCAAAATCGCCTCGGCCAGACGCTCGTGAGCCTCGGCTTTCCCAAGGACGCCGAACCGCTCTTCACGAAAGCGCTCGACACGCGGGTGCGCCTCCTGGGGATTCAACACGCCGACGCGGTGACGTCCCGGAACAACCTTTCGGGCGTCTACGGCGTGACCGGGCGTCTCGAAAAGGCCACGCGATTGTGGACCGATTTGATCCAGGCGAAGAAGGCGAATCCGGCCGACGACCACGACCCCGAGGCGGTCACGCGCTTGCTCGGCACCATTGTTACCCTGGCCAGTTCCGCCGGGGCGGGCGGCGTGCCGTCCGAGCAATTGATCCCGATCTCCGAAGAACTCGTCCGGGTTGCGAAACGAGAACTCGGCCCCGACGATCCCCAGACCCTCGCGTTCCTCAACCAGCTCGGGGAGCTCTATGCCGAGGCCGGGCAGGGAGAAAAGGCCGTCACGTTACTCAAAGAGGTTTTGGCGACGCGGGAGCAAAAAGCCGGGCACGACCACCCCACGACTCTGACGAGCGTGTACACACTGGCGGAGGCGTACCAGGCTGCCAACCAAGCGGACAAGGCGTTTCCGCTCTACGAACGTGCTCTGAGCCAGAGGCGCGTCAAACTCGGGAACGAACACCCGGACACGCTCACCAGTATTCAGGGGCTTGCGGAATGGTACCGCACGGCCAACCAAGCGGCCAAGGCGGTGCCGCTCAACGAAGAGTTGGTGAAGGTGCGGAAGGCAAAGAAGGGGGCGAGCGACTTCGACACGTTGGTCGCGATGAACAACTTGGCCCTGAGTTACGCCAACGCCGGCGAGGTCCGGAAGGCCATCCCGATTTATCAAGAGACGCTCGCGTTGATGCAAAAGCACCTGGAACCGAGCCACGACAGCACGCTCATCACCATGTACAACCTCGCCGACGCACACTATCAGACCCAACAGGGAAACGAGGCCGCCCGTCTGTTCGAGGAGGTGGTTGCGGCTCGAAAGATCAAACTCGGGCGGGACGATCCCATGACCCTTCAGACGATGAACTGGCTCGCCATGAGTTACAAGTTGGCCGGCCGACTGGACGACGCCATCCAGCTGTTCGAGGAAACCCTGACCCTCCGGAAGACCAAGCTCGGCCCCAAGCACCCAGACACGCTCATCAGCATGAACAACTTGGGGTGGGCGCTCGCCACCCGGGGGGACCGGGATCGGGCCATCGCGATCTTCGAGGACGCGGCACGCCTGATGAAATCCGAACTGGGCGATGATAACGTCGAAACCCTGAACACGCTCACCAACCTCGCGGACAACTTCCGGGCCACGCGGCGGTATCAACCGGCACTCGCCGTCTACACCGACGTTCTCCGACGGAAGCGGGACAAGTTCGGCGGGACGAATCTCGCGACCCTCGACGCCATCATCTGGACGTACATTGATGCCGAGGAAGGAGGCGACCGCCTCGACTTGTTCGACGAGTACGTGCGACTCCACCGGGAAGCCGCCCCGCCGCACGACCCGGCGTTCGCGAGCATCCTGGGCCAAGCGAGTCTTCACCTCCTGAAATTCAAGCAGTTTGCCGTGGCCGAGAAGTACCTGCGCGAGTGCCTGGCGATCCGCGAGAAGGTTCTCCCGGATGCGTGGAATATCTTCGCCACCCGGTCGATGATCGGCATTTCGCTGATGGGCCAAAAGAAGCCCGCCGAGGCGGAGCCGTTCCTCGTCGCGGGCTACACCGGCTTGCGGGAGCGCGAGTCGACGATTCCCCTACCGGGCCGAAACCGGCTGTTCGAAGCCGGCCAAGCCCTCGCCGATTTGTATGCCGCCACCGACCGGCCGCAGAAGGCGGCCGACGTTCGGGCCACGCTGCCGAACGAGCTGGCCCCTTGGCCGCGAGAGGGGAAGTAAGCTCCGTCATCTTCGCCCGAGCACGCCGTCGGCCGTTCGCACGCAGTCGGCGTCGTCGTGGTCGGTCAGCGCGGCGAAGTTCGCGGCGATGCGGCGGGCGGCGATCTTCAGGAAGTACCGGCCGGCGTCAACGTCGGCGTGCGGATCCTTGCTCGGGTGAGCGAGCAAGTGATCGAGTCGCGAGAGGGTACACGCCGACACGTACAGGTCGATCGCAATGTCGGCGATCCGCTCGTGGATGAGTTGGGCCTGCACGAACTTTGTCTCGTCCTTCAGCCGCAGGAAGACGTGCGGCAGTTCCAGGCCGAACTTCTTCACGTTCGCGGCAAACGATGCGGCGTCGGCCGCGAGTTGTGGCGAATTCACCGGCACTGTCGGCGTGCTCGCCCACGGGAGGACGAGTTTCGTGCCGACGCCGAGGGCCGCGCCGATCTTGCGGAAGCTCCACCGGCCGCCGATCATGTCGTCGCGAAGCGTCTTCAGGTACTCGCCCGGCCCGCGACAGCCGACGACGGCGATGAACGCCTTCAATACGTCGTTCGCCCCCTCGCCGATCTGGTTGATACGGGCGTCGCGCATCCACCGCTCGTAAGGCTGGTCGCAGAAGTACGCCTTGCCGCCGAAGATTTGGATGCAGTCGTTCACGATGGTCCAGAGGTGTTCCGTTGCGAACACCTTCAGGATCGCCGTCTCCAGCATGAAGTCTTCTTGCCCGCTGTCGATGCACCGGGCGCACTGGGCCGTGGCCGCCTCCATCGCGAAGGTGTGAGCGGCGGCGAACGCGATCTTCTTCTTCACCAACTCGAACTCGCTCAGCGTTTGCTGGAACTGCCGGCGGGTCTTGGCGTGCCCGACCATCGCCTCGATGCACGCCTTCGCGTGGCCGGTGCAACTCGCCCCGAACGTCGTGCGGCCGAAGTCCAGGACGGTGAGCGCGACCTTCAATCCTTTGCCGATCGGCCCGAGGACGTTGGCCTTCGGCACGCGCATGTTGGTGAACCGCAGTTTCCCGGTGGCGGTGCCGCGAATGCCGCACTTCTCGGCCCGCGCTTCCACCACTTCGAATCCCGGCAGGTCCGGCGTGACGAAGAACGCCGTGACCCGCGACTTACCGTCGGGGCCGGTCATCTTCGCCATCACGGTCAGAACGTCCGCGATGCCGCCGTTGGTGATGTAGTGCTTCAAACCGTTCAGAACGTAGCCGTCGCCGTCTTCCACCGCCGTCGTCTGCACGTTCCCCGCGTCGGACCCGGCTTCCGGTTCCGTCAGCGCGAACGCGGCCAGTTTCCGCCCGGCGACCAGGTCCGGCAGCCACTTCGCCTGCTGCTCCGGCGTGCCGAACAAGAGCAATGCACGGATGCCGATGCTGTGGTGCGCGTTCACGAAGACGGCCGTGCTGGAGCAGTGGCCGCCGAGGATTTCCATGACCTTCAGGTATTGCTGCTGGTTGAACCCGAGGCCGCCGACGCTCGGGGGGGCCGTCATGCCGAGGACACCGAGGTCGCCGAGGCCGCGGACGACGGAATCGGGGATCATTGCCTCGCGGTCGATCTTCACGGCATCGATCCGGTCGCGGGCAAACATCCGCACCTTCGCCGCCGCCTCATCCGCCTGTTGCTGCTTCGCGACCGGTAACGTCGGGTACGGGAACACCAGATCGCCACGGACTTTGCCGTAGAACAGGGCCTTCGCGAAGCCGAGTTGTTCAACCGATCCCAATAACTCTTCGACCTGTTTCTTTTGCTCGGCAACCTGTGCGGCGGTGAGGGCCATGAACGGAACCTCCGGCGAAGGGGATACCCCATTCTACACCACGGGGCCGGTCGGCGTCGGAAGGCGATGGCCCTCCTACAATGGAGGTGTCCCACCCTCACGATGAGCAGCCGTGGCAAAATCCGAAGAAATGACCCTGTCGAAGTTGGCCGCCCTCCATGCCTCCGAGTACCAACCGGTGGACGTGGAGCGGATCAAGCACGCGGTGCGGGAAATCCTGCTCGCCGTGGGCGAAGACCCGGACCGCGAAGGGCTGCTCGAAACGCCGGATCGGGTCGCCCGGATGTACGCGGAAGTGTTCAGCGGCCTGCACACCAACCCGGCGATTCACCTCCAGAAACTGTTCACGCAGAAACACGACGAGATGGTGATAGTCAAGGACATCGAGTTTGCCTCGTGCTGTGAACACCACCTGCTACCCTTCACCGGGAAGGCCCATATCGGCTACCTGCCGGACGGGAAGGTCGTCGGCCTTAGCAAGCTCGCCCGCGTCGTCGATGTGGTGGCGAAACGGCCGCAGGTGCAGGAGCGGATGACCGAGACGATCGCGGATCTGATTATGAGTGAAGTGCAACCGCGGGGCGTCGGCGTCATCATCGAGGCCAGCCACTCGTGCATGACGATCCGCGGCGTCCGCAAGCCGGGAGCGATGACGATCACCAGCGCCGTCCGGGGGCTGGTGAAGTCGAACCCGATGACCCGCAACGAACTAATGACGCTGGTCTACAACAAGAGTTGAGCCCGACGGGCGTATAACACTTCCTGTGCCGACCACGCCGCCACAACTGGCTGACGACCTGCGGGGGTTCGTGCGCGGTCGCGTGATCGCCGACGAACTCGCCCGCGGGCTGTACGCGACGGACGCCAGCCCCTTCCACATCCTGCCCGCGGCGGTTGTCGTTCCGCTGGACGAAGACGACCTGATCGCGGTCGTGAAGTACGCCCACGAACATGCCGTGCCGATCACCCCGCGCGGGGCGGGCACGGGGTTGGCGGGCGAGTCACTCGGGGCGGGGATCGTACTCGATCTGAGCGCGAACTTTCGAGCCATCTCAGACATTACCGGCGATACGGTCACGGTCGAACCGGGCGTGACCCTGGCGGAACTGAACGCCGAACTCGCGGTCCACAGCCGGCGGTTCGCCCCCGATCCGGCAAGCGGCGGTAGTTGCACCCTCGGCGGCATGATTGCGACAAACGCCAGCGGCGGGTCGGCCTTCCGCCACGGCTATACCCGCGACCACTTGGCCGGCGTTCGGGCCGTTCGCGACGACGGGTTGTTTCTGGAGACCAGTACCACCGACGAGCGACTCACGGCCGTGGCCACGTTGCTGGCCGAGAACCGTGAGTTGATCCGAGCACACCAGCCCCTCGCCCCGTTCAACCGTTGCGGCTACTTACTGCCCGGCGTGCTGACCCGCGGGGGTGTCGATCTCGCGAAACTGCTGGCCGGCAGCGAGGGAACGCTGGCGGTCGTCACGCGGGCGACGTTGCGAACGATTCCCCTGGCCGGTGGTGTGTGCCAGTTCGCGCTCGGCTTCACCACCCTGGAGGCCGCACTGCGGGCGGGACCAGAACTCCGGGCGGCAACGGGCATTGTGGCCTGCGACGTTCTCGATCAGCGCTTACTCTCGCTGGCGAAAATCGCCTTGGTGCCGGCGGCGGCGGGGGCGGTGATTCTGGGAAAGATCGAAGCCGACACGGAACGCGAGGCGGTGGAATTCGGCCAACAGGCGGTGGAGCGGGTACGGGCCGCCCACCACTGCCTCGTGATCGTTGAGCCGACGGGCGAACCGCAAGTGCTCGACCGCTTGCGGGCCTTCCGCGATTCCGCCGTGTCCAGCCTATACGCCCTCGGCCGCGGCCGCCGCCCCGAAGCGTTCATCGAGGACATCGGTGTGCCGCCGGAGGTCTTGCCCGAGTTCGTCGCGAGGGTGCAGGAGATTCTCCGGGCCGACGAACTGAACGCCTCGTTCCTGGTCCACCTTCTGACGGGTCAAATTCACACGCGACCCCTTCTGGACGTCACCCTGCCGGCGGACCGCGAGAAGATGTGGCCGCTCGCGGACAAGGTTCACACGTTGGCCCTTGAGCTCCGCGGCACGATCAGCACCCAACACGGCGTGGGCCTCGCCCGCACGCCGTGGGTGGAGAAGCAGTACGGCCCGCTCACCGCCGTCTTCCGCGAGATCAAGCGCACCTTCGACCCGAAGAACATCCTCAACCCCGGCAAGATTCTGGGGCCGGACCCGTCGCGGCCGGCATGGCCGATGGCTTCACACGGGGTCAAGGGTACGCAGCCTGGCGTTTGGCAGACCCCGGCCTCAGGCAGTACGAGTGACGGGTCTGGGTCCTTCTCTGCCGTCTCACAGACCCCGGACTCGGACGTCTCCCCGGCTCCATTTCCAACGCCCGTGGAACGGCAGCCGCTCTTACTTTGGAGGGACAACAGCCCCCAAGACGAGGCCAACAAGTGCAACGGCTGCGGCGACTGCCGGCCGCGGCGAGGGCCGGTGCGGATGTGCCCGATCTTCCGGGCGACCGGCGACGAGGCGGCCACGCCGCGGGCGAAGGCGAACGTGGTGCGGTTGCTCGACGACCCTGCGAAACTGGAAGGGGACGAAGTCGAGGCCGTCGCGCGGTTGTGCGTAAACTGCAAGATGTGCCGTGACGAGTGCCGGGCGAAGGTGGACGTGCCGAAGTTGATGCTGGAAGCGAAGGCCGCCTACCACGAAGCCCACGGCTTCCGTCGGCACGACTGGCTGCTGGCGCGGGCCGAGTCGCTGATGCGGCTCGCGAGTCGGTCCTCGTGGACGGTCAACGTCCTGCTCGCGTCGCGCGGAAGCCGGTGGCTGCTCGAAAAATTCTTCGGCCTGTCGCGGCACCGGAAACTACCGCGGTTCACACACCGCACCTTCCTCCGACAAGCCTGGTGGGCCGGGTTGACGAAGCGGCCGAAGGCCACGGAGGCGCGGAAAGTCGCGTACTTCGTGGACGTCTTCGCCAACGTCTGCGACCCCGGCATCGGGCACGCCGCCGTCGCGGTCTTGAAGCACCACGGGTTCGAGGTTCACGTCCCGTTCCGGCAGCGGGGCAGCGGTATGACGCCGTTGAGCTTCGGCGATGCCGACGCCGCTCGCGACGCGGCCCGATACAACCTGCGGGCACTCGTGGAACTGGCCCGCGACGGCTACACGATCGTCTGCACTGAACCGGCCGCCGCGCTGGCCCTGTCGCACGATTACCTCTCGCTGCTGGACGACGCCGACGCGGCCCTCGTTGCGAATCAGACGGTGGAATTGACAACCTTTCTCGGCGAACTCCACGAGCGGGGAGAGCTAAAGTCGCCGACGCGGCCCCTGCTCATCGGCATCGGGCACCACGTGCCGTGTCACGTCAAGGCGACCGGCAAACTGCCCGCTTCGCCAAAGCTGCTGTCGTTGATCGAAGGCATCACGGTGGACGCCATCGACCGTGGTTGCTCCGGCATGGCCGGGGCGTGGGGGCTGGGCGCTCGGAACTTCGAGGCGTCGTTGAAGGCCGGTGCGGAGATGATCGCCGCCCTCGACCGGCCGCGAATTCTGTACGGTTCGACGGAGTGCTCGGCGTGCCGGATGCAGATGCAGCAGGCGAGCGGCAAGCGAACGCTGCATCCGGTGCAATACCTGGCGATGGCCTACGGCCTGATCGAGATGGACCTGGAATGACGCTCACGGTCTTGCTCTTCGCCCGGGCGAAGGAACTGGTGCAGCGCGACGCGGTGTCCGTGATACTTCCGCCGAGTGCGACGGTCGGCGACCTGCGGTCGCGGTTGGCCGCGGAATTCCCGCAATTGTCGTCGCTGCTCGGCGTGTGCGTGATCGCCGTGAACCACGACTTCGCCGACGATTCCCGCGGGTTGCTACCTTCGGACGAGATTGCCGTCATCCCGCCGGTCAGCGGCGGATAGAATCGTCCCCATGACCCGGCTCACGCCCGACCCCATCGACTACCACGCACTGACCGATTCCGTCGTCCGCCCGGAATGTGGGGGCGTGGTCCTGTTCCTCGGCACCGTCCGCGAACTGACCGGCGACGTGCGGACGGTCTTCCTCGACTACGAAGCCTACCCGCCGATGGCCGAGAAAAAGCTGGCCGAAATCGAGGGCGATGCCCGGGCGAAATGGCCCGTCGGCGACGTGGCGATCGTCCACCGCCTCGGCCGGTTGCACGTCGGCGACGTGAGCGTGGCGGTGGCCGTGAGCTGCCCGCACCGGGCACAAGCGTTCGAAGCGGGGCGGTTTCTGATTGACCGCGTGAAAGAATTGGTTCCAATCTGGAAGAGAGAGAACGCCCCCGACGGGCAGTCGACGTGGGTACACCCTTCAATCCGGAATCCGGAGCCGGGGTCGGTCGAAGACAACGTCGGCTGAACCCCGCCTCCGGACCCCTGGTTCCTGACCTCTGACCCCTGGAGTTTCCGATGGCCGCTGTCGACTCGAATCTGCCGAAGGTCTACCTCGCTCGGCACGGCGAGACGGAGTGGACCAAGACCGGCCAGCACACCGGCCGCACCGACATCGCACTGACGCCGCAGGGCGAGGACGACGCCAAGCTCATCGGCCTCCGCGTCGCCCACTTGAAGTTCACCAGCGTTTTCACCAGTCCCCTCCAGCGGGCGAAGCGGACGAGCGAATTGGCGGGGTTCGCCGCCCTCGTCGACCCGGACCTGATGGAGTGGGACTACGGTAGCTTCGAGGGAAAGAAGACGGCCGACATTCGCAAGGTGCAGGCCGACTGGCAACTCCTCAAGCACGGCGCGCCGAACGGCGAGACGGCCCAACAGGTCGCAGCACGGGCCGACCGCGTCATCGCGAAGGTGAAGGCCCTCACCGGAAACGTGCTGATCTTCGCGCACGGCCACTACCTGCGGGTGTTCGCGTCCCGCTGGGTCGGGGCCGACCCGGCGTTCGCGCAACACCTCCTCCTCGGCACGTCGTCGATCAGCGTTCTCTCGTTCGACCACGGCCGCATCGAGGAACCGGCGATCATGCTCTGGAACGACGACCGCCACCTCAGCGGCGAAGGGTGCGTGATCCCGGTCAAGAAGTAACGCGGCCGCGACTCGGCCACAACAATACCACGGCAACCAGCCCCGTCAGCGGGGCCAAGCCGGCGATCGTCAGGCCGAGGGCATAGCTCTTGGTCTGGTCGATATAGCTGCCGAGTTGCGTTTGCACGAAGCCCGCGAGGAACCACGCCGACGCCGCCAGCGTGCCGGAGAGGGACGCCATCCACTTCGCCGGTAGCTCCTGCGCCAAAGCGTAGTAGTACGGGTGCAGGCCGAGAATCCCCGCCCCGGCGACCATCAACAACGACACCTTTGCGGAGTTCGAATCCGCCAACGGCACCACGGCCGCCAGGGCCGTGATCGCGGCATAGAGGGTGAAGCCCACGAGCCGGGCGGAATGCACCCGCAGGCCGCGACTCACGAGCAACTTCACCCACACCCCGGACAGTAGACAGCCGATTTCCGCGGCGATGTAGAAGCCCGCCACGGCGAAGTCGGCGTCGTCGGCCGAGAGTTTCTGCGACTCCTTCAGGTACTTCGGCAGCCACGCCCGAAGGAACTGCCAGCTCACGGTGAGACTCGCCACGACCACGGCCAGCGTTAGGATTTGTCGAATCGCGACACTCGTTGGCGGACCGACCGGCGCGTCAGCCGACGGCGGCAATGGCCGGTTCAAATCGTTCGGCCGCACCAGCACCAGCCAGAGCGGAATCCACAACAGGCCGCCGGCCCCGACGGTCCAGAACACGACGCCCCACTCGCCGCCGAGGTGCCGGACTTCGCGAACGTAGAGCGGAATCAGTATCGCTCCGAGCGACGCGCCACTTTGCAGCAGGCCGTTGCCGAGCGGCCGTTCGGCGGCCGTCAGAATCTGGCGGGCCGTCAACAGCGCACACGGCCAGTGCCCGGATTCGAACAGCCCGAGTATCGTGCGGCAGAGGAGCAGCCAGCGGAACGGTCCCGCCCCCGGTTCGTCGCCCGGCCCTTCCAGGTGTTGTGTGATCGACGGCGCGGCCATGCACGGCGTGAGCAAACCAGCCGCCGACCATCCGAGCAGGACGAGCGGGTACAACCGCCGGGGGCCGACGCGATCGGCGATCAGTCCGAAGAGAATGGAACCGGCCGCGAAGGCGTAGCTAAAGCAGCCTTCGAGCAAGCCGTATCGTGTGTCGTCGAGGTGATAAAGCGCCTTCAGGTCCGTCGCGGTTTGCGGCAGGGCCTGCCGGTCCATGTAGTTCAAAAGCGTCGCCAGCATCAGCGTGCCGCACACGGCCCACTTCCACGTCCAACGGGGAGACGGTGTCATACGTCCCACCCGTGGCCGGCATGGCTCGTCATTCGCTCCAGGTATGCCGCGACTCCGGCCGTGAACACACGGAAGAGTGCTTCGCCCTTCTCGGCAGTTGCGGCGGCTGGCGAGCCGATGTGCCCCGGTTCGCTGCGATCAGGCATCGTCCAACCACGATAGCCAGGTGCGCCGCCGGTGCCGAACGGGACTTCCGTCACTGCCGACAAGTCGCCGACCACCAACTCCGGGCGAATCGTCAGCATCATCGACGTTTCCCACTCGCAGGCGTGGCCCATCTCCTTTTGCGTCAGCCCGGCGATGATCTCGTTCGGCTTCGCGGCGTCCCAATAAGTCAGCGACAGCAACATCAGATCGCGGCGGTCGCGGTACTTTTGCCGCAGCTCGAAGAGGGCTTGTTGCGACGGGGTCGTGTTGCCGCCGTGGCCGTTGACGAAGGCAATCCGCGTGAAGCCGTGGGCCAGGAAGTTCTCGGCGAGGTCACGCAGCAGGTCCAGGTACACTCGCGGCGAGGCCGACAGAGTGCCGGGCATGTCGAGGTGGTGGTGCGAGTTGCCGAGCCACTGCAGCGGGGCGAACAGCACCTTCCCGGCCACCGGCAGTTGCTTCACGCGGCGGATCACTTCGCCGAGCAAGAGGCTGTCGGTGAACAGTGGCATGTGGTGGCCGTGCTGTTCGAGTGCGGCGATGGGGAAGACGATCGGCGTCGTCCTCGGCAGAGCGGCGACCACCGGCCAAGTGAGTTCGGCGAGTTCCATCGGGATCGTTATATAACGACGGAATGAACCTCACCCGCCGTGAATGGCTCGCAACGACCGCCGCCGCCACGCTGACCGTTCCCGCAACGGCCGCGGACGCGAAGCCGACGATCGTCGACACGCACACGCACTTCTACGACCCCACGCGGACACAGGGCGTGCCGTGGCCGGCGAAGGACGATAAGCTCCTCTACCGCCGCGTGCTGCCGGCGGAGTACCGCAAGCTCGCGGAACCACTCGGTATCACCGGCACCGTCGTCGTGGAAGCGTCGCCGTGGGTCGAAGACAACCAGTGGTTGCTCGACCTCGCGAAAGACGAACCGTTCATCCTCGGCGTCGTCGGCCGGCTGATTCCGACGGAGATGAACTTCGTCGCCAACCTCGACCGCTTCGCCAAGAACCCGCTCTTCCGCGGCATCCGGGTCACGCACGACGAGGTGAAGAAGGCCCTGACCGACGACACCGTGGCCAAGAACCTGCAAGCCTTCAGCGACCGGCGGCTGACCCTCGACGTGAACGGCGGGCCGGAACTGCTCCCCGACATCGTGAAGTTGAGCAAGAAGTTCACGTCGCTGACGATCGTCGTCAACCACATGGCCAACCCGAAGATCGACGGCAAGGCCGCTGACAAGGCCTATCGCGAGAACCTCGCCGCGGCCGCCGAAGGTCGGAACGTGTGGTGTAAATTCTCCGCCTTGGTGGACGGCACGCGGAAGCGAGACGGCAGTGCCCCGACCGACCTCGACTTCTACCGGCCGACGCTCGACGCCGTGTGGGCGGCCTTCGGCGAACTGCGGCTGATGTTCGGCTCCAACTGGCCGGTGAGCGACTACGCGGCGAAATTGGAGACGACGGTTTCGCTGGCGACGAAGTACGTGACGGAGAAGGCCGGCGACCCCGCGAAGGTCTTCGCCACGAACGCGAAGCTCGCCTACCAACTCACCCGCGGGTGACGCATGGCCGACCGCTTCTATACCGCCGACGCGCTCCGGCCCGGCGAGTACCAACTGACCGGCCCGGAAGCCCACCACTTACACGCTGTCCGGCGCATTGACGTCGGCGAGCGCATCACACTCTTCAACGGCGACGGGTTCGAGTACCCGGCCGAAGTCCTCGACGTCGGCAAGAAGTCGGTGGCCTTGCTGGTCGCCGAAGCGGTTGCCGCCAGCCGCGAGCGAACGCCGCCACTGTGGATCGCGTCGGCACTCCCGAAAGGGGACCGGCTCGACTTTCTCATCGAGAAGTTGACGGAACTCGGCGTGACCCGCTTCGTGCCCTTGGTGACGGACCGCAGCATCGTGCGGCCGAAGGCAGACGTGGTCGAAAAGTACCAACGGATGGTGGTCGAGGCCAGTAAGCAGTGCGGGCGAAACGTGCTGATGACGATTGACCCGCCCGCGTCGTGGGCGCAGTTCGTGCGGCGGATCGACCTGCCACCACTGAGACTGATTCTGCATCCCGGTGGATCGCTCGCCTTATCAAAGACGACCGAGGAAGCAGTCGTCGCAATCGGACCCGAGGGCGGCTTCTCGGAGAGTGAAACCGCCGTTCCGGGGTGGGCCGTGGCACGGCTTGGGCCGACGATCTTGCGCATCGAAACGGCGGCAATTGCGGCCGCCTGTTCACTTCTCTGACCACACCGCCAGTTCGTTCCCCGCCGGGTCGGTGAAGTGAAAGCGGCGGCCGCCGGGGAAAGCGAACGGTGCCCGCGTGATGACACCGCCGGCCGCGGTTAGACGATCGAGGGTGTCCTCCAGGTCCACGGCGTACAGCACCACGAGCGGCCCCTTCGACTTCTCGCCCGGGTCGGACGCCAACCCGCCGGAGAGGCGGCCGTCGTTGAACGACGAATAGGCATCGCCGTAGTCGGTCCACGTCCAGCCGAAGACGGCCTCGTAAAACTGCTTCGCCTTCGGCACGTCTTGCACGGGGAGTTCGATGTAGTCGATCTGCCGGTCCGAGCTTGCGGGGTTCATGCGAGTCCTCTGCGGTCAGTAGCGGGCGGGGTTAAGTTTGCCCCACAGCGGGCGGCCCTGCTGGCGGGCTGCAATCACGATGCCGGCGCACGCGAGGGCGTCCGACTCGGCGTCGTGGTGCTTCAGCGGCAGGCCGAGGAACTGAGCGACGTTCGGCAGCTTCGTCGGCTTCACGCCCCAGGCTTTGCGGGCCATGCTCACGGTGCAATAGAACGGGTGAACCGGCCGCGGTAAGCCGGCGGTTGCGCAGCAAGCGTACAGAACGCCGCGGTCGAACGCCGCCGCGTGGGCGGCGATGAACTCGACGCCGTCGAGCAACTTCGCGGCCGTCGGCCACAGTTCGCCGAACGTGGGCTGGTTTTGCACGTGCGCCCAGGTGATGCCGTGGATGTACGAGAACAGAATGTGCGGCCGCGGTGGGCGGATGAGGAAATGGCCCTTCTCGACAACGGTCGTCCCCTCGACGACGATAATGCCGACCGAGCAAGCGCTGTCGCGGCCGTGGTCGGCGGTTTCGAAGTCCAGCGCAGCGAACCGGCCCATCGGATTCGTCATAAACTTCAGTGTACGCCCGTGAACCGTGTGGGACAGCCCGTGAAGAAGTCCGACCTCCCGACGAAGATGTGTGCCGCGTGCCGTCGGCCGTTTGCTTGGCGGAAGAAGTGGGCGAAAGTCTGGGAGACGGTGCGGTACTGTTCCGACCGCTGCCGGCGGGCGAAGAAAGCGGCCCATTGACACGCCCGCACTCGCCGCCGATACTGCCAATCCCTCCCTTTTCAGGACCTCACCCATGCTCCGGCGCTACTTCTTCCTCGCCCTCGTCGGCTCGACCGCCCTCGCCTCACGAACACCGGCGGCCGATGTCACCGTCACCAAAACGCCGACCGCCCTCGAATTCAAGGTCGGCGACGAAGTCATCACAAAGTACCAGTACGCCGGCACGGTGCAGGTCGAAAAGGGCGACGGCACGAAGCCGCTCGCCAAGCCGTACTTTTACCCGCTGAACGCCCCCGGCGGCACGTGTGCCACCCGCCCTTGGCCGATGATTCGGGGCACACAGGGGGAGACGACCGACCACTTCCACCAGAAGTCGGCGTGGTTCTGCCACGGCGACGTGATCCCCGAAGGGATCGACCTCAAGACGAAGTCGGCCGACAAGCACGTCAAGGGCGTGGACTTCTGGGCCGAGTCCACCGGCCACGGGCGGATCGTGTGTACCACCGTCGGCGAGCCGAAGGGCGGCCAAGTGAGGACCCAGAACGAATGGCTCACACCCGACGGGGTGAAAATTCTCGACGAGACGCGAACCCTCACCGTGAGTTCCCTCCCGGTCGGACGGCTGATCGTGTTGGACATCGATCTCACCGCGAGCGTCTGCCCGATCACGTTCGGCGACACGAAGGAAGGGTCGATGGGCGTGCGCGTCAGCGATGAGTTCCGCCTCGCGAAGACCGGCAGTGACGGCGTCGTCACGACGGTTGACGGCCAAATCGCGAAGGCCCCGGCGAAAGACAACCTGCCGATGTGGGGGCAACCCTCCGTGTGGCACGACTACAGCGGCAGCGTCGGCGGTAAGACGGTTGGACTCGCGATCTTCGAAGACCCGACCAACAAGTACCCCGCCGTGTGGCACACCCGTGCGTACGGCCTGATGGCCGCGAACCCGTTCGGCCGCGCCGGGTCCGGGTTTCCCGCGATGAAGGGTAACACCGACCTCGTGAAACTGGCGAAGGGGCAACGCCTGACGTTACGGTACGGCCTGTACGTTCACACCGGCGGCACAACCGAGGGCAAGGTGGCCGAAGCGTTCACTGCGTTCAAGAAGTAAAACTGCGCGGCGGGCCGCAACACGGCCCGCATTCCCCCGAATTTCCCGATCCGCCTCTTTCGCCCGTTCTTCAACCGCGTTAAAATTCTTGCAGCCGTCGTTCCCCATTTCGCCTCAATCTTTTGGGTCGGCGGCTTGGCGTCCGTTCCGTGTTCTACAGTTCTACCGATGATTCCGGGCGTTGCGCCACACTACCGGGACTTGAGGACGTCACTGTGAAGCGGGGAATTCGATTGCGGGGTGTCAGCGGGACCGTTAAGGGCAAGGTCTGGCACTCCGAACACCTCCTCCGCTCCGGTCGGCTGAACTCCCTCGAAATCGTCCTCGACGACAGCTCGGTAAGCCGTAAACACGCCGAGGTGCGGGCCGGCAACGACGGTTGCTGGTCGGTCATCGACCTGAACAGCACGAACGGCACGTACATCAACGGCCAGCGGATCGCGGCGAACGTGGACCACCCGATCAAGGGCCGCGACATCGTTCAGTTCGGCAAGATCGCGATGATCGTGGAGTTCACGGAAGCCACGCTCGACGGCCCGCCGTCGGACCAACTCACCCTGGCGGCCAAGCTCGCTCTCCCCGCGTCGTCCGGGATGCTCTCGGCCAGCAAAGTTCTAAGCGCCCCGGCCCCGCGGACCTCCACGGACCACATGCCGCGGGCCGGCGACCAACTCATCGCCCTGCTGCGGGCCGGGCAACACCTCATTCACTTGCAGAGTGAAGACCAACTCCTCGACACGATCCTGAACGACGCCGTCAGCGTGCTCGACGCGCAACGAGGCGCGATCGTGTTGGCCGGCAACGACAACGTGGCCGAACCCCGCCTCCAGCTGCGGTCCCTAGCCGTCGGCCCCCGCGAGCCGGGCGGTCGGTTCCCGTTCAGCCGCCGGCTCGCACAGAAGGCGTTCGCCGCCGGCGAGTCGATGCTGTTCAAGAACCTCCGTGAAGAAGAGTTCCAGGTCACGCAGAGCATCTCCGACGGCGCGATGGGGTCGGTGCTGTGCGTCCTGCTCCGCACGCCCCGGCGGCGGATCGGCGTGCTGCACCTGGACCGCAGCGTCTACCAATCGGCGTTCACCGAGAACGACTTGATGTTCGCGGACGCCCTGGCCGCGCACATGTCGTCGGCCGTCGAGTGCGCCCACCTGTTGCGGCAGCAGCGCGAATTGTTCCTGAAGACGATCACGACTCTCGCCGACATGGTCGAACTCCGCGACCGCTACACCGGCGGCCACACGCGGCGGGTGACGCAATACTCGATCATGCTCGCGGAGAAGCTCGACCTGCCGGAAGAACAGATCGAACTCGTTCGCACCGGCACCCCGCTGCACGACATCGGCAAGATCGGCATTCCCGACGCCATCCTGCAAAAGCCCGGCCGCCTGACGGCGAAGGAATTCGCTGAGATGCAGACGCACACGACGCAAGGCGCGCAGTACCTCGCCAACATCCCGGAGTTGGCCACCATTCTTCCGATCGTCCGCAACCACCACGAGCGCTGGGACGGCACCGGCTACCCGGACCGCCTGGCCGGCGAAGAGATTCCGCTGCTCGCCCGGATCGTGGCCGTGTGCGACGCCTTCGACGCGATGACCAGCGACCGGCCTTACCACGAGAACAAGAAAGGGAAGCCGCCCGAAGTGGCTTTCGCGGAAATTGCCCGGCAGATGGGCCGACAGTTCGACCCGCAGTGCGCCGCCGCCTTCCTGGAAATCAGCGACAGCATCCGCCGGGTGATGAGCGAACTCCAACCCGGCGTGGACGCCACCACGCCCGCACCTCGAATCGTCGGTGCCAACTCAGTCCTCGAACGGTCGTTCCTCACCGGCGATTCGATCAGCGAACTGAACGGCAGTGATATCGCCGTCGGCCCGGATATGTCGCGGGAAGAGGATACCCTCCCCGAGTATCGGACGCACCCGGAATTTCAGATGCTATCGAGCGACGACGGCGACACCAAGCGCCCGGATGGGACGGGCGTTCAACGGCCGGTCGACCATACGTGATCGCGAATCGGCTCTAACACCGCCCGCACGTCCTTCATCATCACCTCGTCAACCGGCGAGGCCAACGCCTTCAAGTTTGCATCCAATTCACTCCGCTTTGCCGTGCCGGTGATCGTACTCGGAATCGCAGCCTCTCCGTAGCAGAACTGCATCCCGAGCGTGGCGATGTCTGCCCCGTGCTCACGGCAGAACGTCGCGGCGGCGGCACACGTCCGTTTCACCACATCGCCAGCCGGGTGCCACGGCGGCGGCCCCTGATTCGTCAGCAACCCCATTGCCAGTGGACTGGCGTTCAGAACTCCGACACCGTGCGATTGCGCGACTGGTAGAAGCTCCGTGAGAAGCCGTTGGTTCTGCAAGTTGAAGTGACAGAACGAAATCACCACGTCCAATCGGCAGCGTTCGATGGCCTGTCGCAAGACGCCGAGTGGGTAGCACGACATGCCGACGAACCGACACTTGCCCTCAGTCTTGAATCGGTGCAGCACGTCGGCGGTGTCGGTGAAGACACGCTCCGGCTCGTCGGCGAACTCGATGTCGTGAGCGAGCAAGATGTCCACGGAATCGACCCGTAGCCGCCGCAGCGATGCTTCGAGCGACGCCCGCATGCCGGCCGGTGTGAAGTCGAACTGTTTCCGCGTCTGCCGCCCAGCCTTCGTGCAGATAAGCACCTTCTCGCGCCAACCGCCTTGCAACACCTCACCGAGAACCTCCTCGGACCGGCCCTCGCCGTAGAACGCCGACGTGTCGATCAGGTTGATGCCGGCGTCGATACCCGCGTGGATGGTGTCGGCTACCTCGCTCGCGCTGACCGGACCGTACTGCTGACCGATCGCCGCCCCGCCCATCGAGACGATGGAGACGCTGAGGCCGGTGTTCCCGAGGGGGCGGCGGTGCATGGTGGGTTCCCTGCGGCGGGTGAGGTTCGGCCCCGCTATTCTGCTAAACTAGTCGGCATTCGTCCCGATTTGTGAGGTGCGTGTGTCCGATCCCGGCACAGTTCTCAAACCGCCCAGGCCCCGGCCGGTCCAGGCCCGCGGCTTGAAGCGGCTCGTCTTCCTGAGCTTCGGCTGCCTTTTCGTGGCCATCGCGGTCGCGGGGGCACTCCTCCCCGGCATCCCGACGACGCCGTGGGTGTTGTCGGCCGCGTACTGCTTCGACCGCTCGTCGGACCGCTTCTCAAGGTGGCTCCGCCGTGCCCCCGTCTTCGGCAAGTTAATTGCCGATTGGGAGCGATACCGCGGCATCCGCCGGCCGATCAAGGTGATGGCCGTCTGCACCGTGGTGACGGTGGTGAGCCTGAGCATCATCTTCTCGGGGCTGCCGGTGTTCGTGAAGTGGATGATCGGCGTGTGGGCGTGTATCGGCGTGTGTACGATCGTGTTCGTGGTGCCGACGGCGAAGATCGTGAATGACAACAGCCCGCCCGTTGTGACGGACGGGCTTTGACTCCCCTCACTTCTTTCGCTTCGAGGCCACCGTCCGGGCGGAACTGTCGATGAAGAAATCCTTCCAGTCCGCGAACTGATCGGCTGTGCCTTCGAGGTCGTACTCGCCGCTAACGAGGTCGCCGATGTAGGCTTGTAGTTTCCGGCCGCCGGTCGGCTTCGCGTGGTGGGTGGCCAACTCGCTCGCGAAGTTCAGCAGGTCGTACACGCGGCAGGCTGTCGGTAGTGTCCGCTGGCGCTTGGCGCTGAGCGCGTCCATGTTCGCAAGGCCGTAGATGCTCGTGAGGTCGCCGGCCATCTTGCCGAAAGCGTGCATCACCGGCGTGTCCCCAAGATTCGCCCCGTCACCGCCCTTGACCGGCATCCGGTTCGGCAACTCGCGGGCGGTCAACATCCCGGACACGGTGCGGGCCAGGCGTGCGACTTCGTGAACCGACGCCCATGACTTGGTCGACGACTCGAATCGCTGACGGAGGGCAGCAAAGCCTTCCTCGTTGTTAAACCCTTCGAGTGCCCGTTCGAGGCCGAAGCTCGCGTTCGCCCCGCCACGACCGAGGCTGATCTCGCTGCGGAACGCCGGCGTCATCGCAATGGCCCCGTTGCTGCAAATCTGCCGGAGCATCGCAAGGTACACCGCCGGCCGGCCGAAACCGTCGATCGGGGTTTCGATGACGTATTGGGCCTCGAAGCCATCGCCGCTGATCGTGAACGGGCTGCTGTGCCGCGGTACGTGGTAGCTGCGGACGATGCCGTCGTGGTAGGTGTGGTCCTTCGCCCGGTAGCGCGTGAGCAGATTCTCCAACTCGTCATTCAAGACGACGCCGGTCTTCGGGTTCGACACTGCGAGCAATGTCGGCGGCGTGCCCTCGGCCCCGTTTTCGAGGCAGTAACGAATCTTGTCGTCCGGCGCTTTCGTGCTGATGCGGCGGAAGACTTCCTCGTGGGAGAAGTAGCGGAAGATATTGTGCGTGAACCCGAACCGGATCTGGAGGCTGTTCCAGAATCGCTTGCCGGGTTTCACCGGGCGGTCCTTCAGCGTCAGCGTGTTCGTGAACTTCACGCTGTTTATCCGGTCCGGGGCGTCTTCCACGGGCGGAACTTGCAGGTCACGAAGGCGACAGGTGCCGTACTCGAAGGTCGTGGTCATGGGAAATCCTTCCGGGTGTTGAGGGAATCGAGAATCGTTTTGCCGCAGAGGGCTGCGGATCAACGCAGAGTTCTGTGCGTGGATCTGCGGCGAAATTAGGCTTCCGAACGCTCGTGCATCCGGGTCGGGGTGGTTCGCTTCTTGAGGAACTCGGGCAGGTCCACCTGCGTCTTGGCCAGTGCCCGCATCGTGTTGACGGCCACCTGTTGGATGCGCGGGTTGACTTGCAGGGACCGCCAGTCGTTGTCCTGCCACACGTATTGCAGTTCGGCCGACGCCGTGCGGATGAAGGGCCACCGCGTCTTCTGGCACTGCACGATGTTCTTCGTCGGCACGTCAGCGTGCTTCCGCAGCACGCGCCCGCACATCTGCACGGTGATGCCCTTCTCGCTCGGCCGGCAGAACACCGTTTGGAGGCTCGGGCAGTCGAACCCTTCCGCGAGGACGATGCAGTTCACGAGCACGTCCACTTTGCCGTTCTCGAACCCTTCCAGTTGCGCGTCGCGATCGCCAGTGGCGGTCACCACTTCGACCCGCACGCCGGCCTTGCGGAGAATCGCGGCGGCCCGTTCGCACTGCGGGATGGTGTGGAAGTAAAAGACCGTCTTGCCCCAGCGGTCACGCTCGCGCAGGTAGAACTCGGTGGCGCTCTCCGGGGTGTACGCGGGAATGGTGAAGTGCCGGAACTTCGAGAGGTAGCCGTCGTCAATCAGCGTGCGGATGCCGGCGTCGCGGATGCTAGTGTCGAAGCAGAGTTTCACTTTGTCGGCCCGGAACGGCGTGGCTGACAGACCGAGGATGTACCGCGGCCGGATGACGTTGTGCAGGTGGGCCATGCTGCCGGCCGCGTCGTGCTGAGCTTCATCGACAACGAGCAGGTCGAGGTTCGCCGGCGGGTTCTTCTCGAACATCGAGATGAACTCTGCTGTGATTGGGATGCCGCGCTCGGCCGCTTCGGCCTTCGCCTGGGCGAGCAGGTACCGCCGCATCGCCACCCAGCCGACGCGGATGCCGAGTTGCTTCTGAAGGCCGGCCGCGATGAGGAGGCCCATCACGGTCTTGCCGCTGCCAGTCGGGCTTTCGACCAGGATCGAGCGGAGTTGCTTGTTCAGGTACAGGTCGAGGGCCTTGCCGACGATGCGGGCCTGGTAGGGTCGCGGGTACACGGCCGTACCGCGAATCAGGTCGTCGATTGTGACCATCGGTTTGCCCGCCACGAGTTGTTGTTGGTGTGGAGGGGTTATCCCAAAAAAATGTTCGCGCGCCGAGGTCCGTAGGAGTTCGTTCGATTTTCCGATTTCCCCTACAATCTCCGCAGACTCACCCCGGAGACGCCATGCGATTGCTCCTCTCGCTCGCCGTGTTGACCTTGTCTCTCGCTTCCGTTCGTGCCGACACGCCGGAGGAAGTCTTCTCGAAGCGCATCGTGCCGATCTTCAAGTCGCCGAACCCGTCGAGTTGCACCCAGTGCCACCTCAGCGGCGTGGACCTGAAGGACTACATCCGGCCGTCGCACCGCGAGACGTTCCTGTCGCTCCGCGATCAGGGGTTGGTCGATCTCGATCACCCCGAGAAGTCAAAAATCCTGCACCTCATCGACATGGGCAAGGACGCAAAAAAGGCGACAGACATCCAACAGAAAAACCGCACGGCCGAGTACGAGGCGTTCGCGGCGTGGGTGAAGGCGAGTTGTGCCGACGCGACCCTCCGCACGGCCCCGAAGCTTGCGGCTACGAACCTGGCGAAGCCCGCGAAGCCGAACGAGGTGATCCGTCACGCGCGAACGGACCGGGTGATGGAATCGTTCGAGAACACGGTCTGGGCGCTGCGGTTCCGCTGTGCGAGTTGCCACACCACGGAAGCCGTCGAGAAGCGGGCAAAAGAGAAGCCCCTGGAATCGCTCGGGGCAAACATGGCCTGGATCCGGCCGACCGCTGAGGAGACGCTGGCATACCTCACGAAGTCGCGGTTGGTGGATGCGAAGAACCCTGAGCGAAGCCTGTTACTCTTGAAGCCGCTGAACGACGAGATCAAACACGGTGGCGGTGTGAAGTTCGTCGTCGGCGATCAGGGGTACAAGGCGTACCGCAGTTTCGTGGACGACTACGCCGCTGTGGTGAACGGGATGTACGCGAAGTCCGACGAGTTACCGAAGAAGCTAAACGTGGTCCAGTTCGGCACCCAATCGTGGTTGAAGATTCAGAACACACCGCCCGCCTGGGCCGACAAGTACATGGCCGTCAAACTGTATGCCTGGGATACTACCACGAAGAAATGGCAGGCGAATCCCGTCGCGACGACCGACCGCAAGGTGTGGGGCGGCGGCAAACTCTGGCAGCACAACCTGACGCTCCTCACGACGCCCGATTCCGCCGACGCGAAGAAGTGGAAGACCGCCACACCGACACTGCCGGGTGGTAAGTACCTCGTCAAAGTCTACCTCGACGCGACCGACCGACTGGCAAAGGATTGGAAGGCCGAACTGAGCGACGACGACTTCGTCGGTGAAGCCGTCGTCGAGTCTCAGTGGCCGACCGGCTACGGCAAGATGACCGTGCTGGACGCGACGGCGGTCAAGAAATAGCCCGATCGGGGGTCAAAAGTCCCCCGTCACTTCGCCCGCGGTCATCGTGCAAAGTGCGGAAAGGGTCACGAGCGAGATCGAGTCCCGCACGAATTGCACATGGCCGTCGGCGAACAACATGTTCCCGCCGCCGGTGTGGAAACTATAAGGCTCGTTGTCATTCTTCTTGTTCATGGACACGTTACACGCCACGCCGCACCCCTCTGTTGAGGCGTCCGGCATGGCCCCGTCCAGGCTGAACGGCCCTTCACTGTCGATCCACCCAATGCCCTGGTCGTTGGTGAGGGCAATATCCGCCGTGCGGTTCCGGTAAACCATCGGGCGACCGGCGGCCTCCACAACCATAATTGTGTTCGACGTACCGTCGGAGATCTGTACCATTGCCGTCCGCGAGTTCCGAGACATGACCGAGAAGCGGGTGGCGGTCGTGTACTGCGCGGCCGTGGTCGGCAGGTGCGGGTTAATCGACGTGGGTTGAACGCCGAGGATCGCCTCGTAGTCGGTACCGGCGAGCGCGTTCGAGAAGGTCATCGCCGGCCGCGGTGCCTTGGCGACGGCCGTTGTCACGACTGCCCGGCCGGGGGTACTCGGGCACTGGTACGTCTTCACGACAACGGCCCCCGCCGTCAGGTTGTTCCCCTCCCACCAGTTCACGTTGAAGTCGTAAAGCGACTTGAGATTCTCCTGTTCGATGTACGGCAACGTGAGGGGTCGCCAGCCGACGTATTTGCCCGCAGGGTTGCCGGGGCCGGCGACCGTCCACCCGGACGCGGGGAAGACCGTATTCGCGTCGTGGAACCCGTGCAACGCCAGACCGAGTTGCTTCAGGTTGTTCAGGCACTGGGCACGGGCCGCGGCCTCGCGCACCTTTTGTACGGCGGGCAGGAGTAGCCCAATCAGGATGGCGATGATCGCGATAACGACGAGCAGTTCGATCAGCGTAAAAGCGTGGCGGCGCTTCATGGCTGGACCTCGGGGGGATAGGGAAACCAAGGTGACTTTATCAGGTTCGCGGAAGGGAATGGGTTGAGAATCGGGCAGACATCGAAATTCTTCGAGAAAAGGATCGCACTAATTTCTCGGGAGGAGCCCCGAAAAGTTGCTAAGCTGGTCTTCCGATGATCAGTCCTTCCCTGTTGTTCTCCGGAACCTTCCTATGTCGAGCAAAGTTGATACTCTCCGGGCCGCCTACCAGCGGTGGGACGATACGCGCGCCGCCGACGATTCCGTCTGGCTCGACCTGATCGGCGACGGCTTCGTGCTACGCTCAATCGGCGACGGGAAGAAGGGGATGGAGTTCTCGGCCCAGCGGGCCGGCCGCGAGGAGATGCACCAATATTTCGCGGGGTTGCGGAACGACTGGACGATGGAGTTCTACCGCCCCGACGAGTTCATTGAGCAGGGTGACCGAGTCGTGGTGTACGGCGAATGCGCCTGGACGAACAAGCACACCGGCAAGACCGCTCGGACGCCGGTTGTGGCCCTGTGGAAGTTTCGCGACGGCAAGGCCATCGAGTTCTTTGAGTTCTACGACACGGCGGCCGCGTTCGCGGCGGCGAAGCCTGATTAACCCGGATCGGGCGGGGCAGTGGGGTACGAAAAAACCTCGGCGGGTTCCGCCGAGGTTCTCCGTGTGTCGGGGCACCGGTTACTTCTTCGTCATCGCGAGTTCCATCACCTGTCGTTCCGTGCCGTCGGCGGCAATCGAGAACTGCTTGTGGACGATCTTCTTGCCGTCGTCTTCCAAGGTCGTGATCGTCTTCGACTTTCGCATTTCCGGTTCGGCCCCGAGGCCCGAGCCGAAGAGTTCGATCTTCTCGCCCGTGAACTTCTCCTTGCTCTTGCGGAAGGACATCCGCGTCTGGCGGGAGTCGATCCAGCTACTCGTGAACAGGGCCGTGTCCGGCTCGAAGCCGATCACGCCCGTCCCGGTGGACTTACCGGCCGTCCCCTCGAACGTGAACTCGGACCGCAAGAATCGACCCGCGTGGATCATTTCCTGCTTACAGGTTCCCTTGCTCACGCTCGGTTGACCACCGTCCCGCGGGAAGAACTTCTTCTCGACGGCCCAGTCTCCCACGAATTTTTCAAGGAACTTCTGGCCGGCACCGGGACCGGACCTCGGTTCGAAGGCTTGTTGCGGATCCTTCTTCGCGTCGTCCTTTTTTCCGGGCGGCGGTTGTTGCGCCCCGGCCAAAATGGCCAGGGCGAAAAAGCACGCCATGACGGTGATCGCACGCCATTGCCTCATCGTCGGTCCTCAGGGAATTAGAAATCGGTCGGGGTTACTTCGCCGCCGTTGCGACTGCCGACGGCCCGCCACGCATAAGGGTCGATCGTGTTCCGGACCGTCCGCACAGAACCGTCCATGAACAGTGCGTTCACCACGCCGGTGTGGAAGCTCCGGGACGTGACGGCGTCGAAACTAATCCGCGTCGGCGACCCTTCGTTGCCGGACAGTTGGTCCACATCGTAGTCGGTCCCCGCGCTGTTGTAGATCACTTTCGTGTTCGGCGGCAGGACGAACGTCATACCCATGTGGAAGGTCTGGGCTTCCGTCCAGCCGGTGTGGCCGCTGGGGGTGGTACCGAGGGTGCCGCCGAGGGCGACGACGTCTGCGGCAGTCGGGTTCGGGATCGGCGTTGTGGCCGGCAGGCTGGCATTTGACTTGAGGTTATAAGTGTACGCCTTCACCTCGGCGAACCCGACGGTGTTTGAGGTGCCGTCCGTAATACTCGCGACGCTGACACTGTTCGTCAGGCTCGTCGAGAAGGTCATGGCCCCGTCCCCGCCCTGGCCGGTCGTCGGGTTCCAGGCCATCCAGGTTCCGACGGCCGCGGCATAAGTGGTCGGCCAGCGGTTGATCGACGACGGACCGGTCGTGCCGGTGGCCGCCTTCTGCATGTCGTTCACTTCGCTCGGGCAGACGTAAACCGGGATTCGCTGCCGGGTGACGATGTCCTGGACGTTGGCGTTCATCGTGAAATCGACTTGGTTGAACGTGTTGCCGCCCTCGATGTATGGCAGGATGCGCGTGTGGGCGGACCATGCGTCGCCGGCGGTGGCATTGGCCGGGTAAACACCCGCGGGCGGGAACCGCCCGTTGGTCAGTTCGTAATTGTGGAGGGCCAGCCCGATTTGCTTCAGGTTGTTTTGGCACTTTGCCCGGGCGGCGGCCTCGCGGACTTTCTGAACGGCGGGGAGTAACAGGCCAATAAGAATTGCGATGATTGCGATTACGACCAACAGTTCAATCAAAGTGAAACCACGGCGAGTGCGAACCAGCATTGCTAATGCTCCGGAAAAGTTATGGCGTCGGTCCCAATTGACCAACATGATACCCGGTCAGATTTTCGAGAGAATGGTAATATACACAGATTCTAGCGATTTGGGGAATGAGAAGACGGCACAATCCGAAACGCTCGAAGCCAGTATGTTGGTCCCCTTTCGCCCGGCCACCCGCGGCGTGTGCCGTTGCTCAGTCCGCCCCTTCTCTATAGCTTGACGAAAACGTCCTGCCCATCGCGCACCCATTCGCCTTTCCCCGGAGTTACCATGTCGCGCTGGAGTCCTGCCGCCTGCGGCCTATCGCTGGCGCTCGGCCTTTCCTTGGTCGCCGTTGCCGTCCCCCCCGAGCAAGAGAAAAAGAAGGGCGGCGACCAAGCCCCGGAAGCAGCCGCGACCCGGGCGCAGATCGAGGGCGGGTTGAAGGCGACCGTGTGGGCGGCCGAACCGCAGTTCCAGAACCCGGTCTGCTTTGCCTTCGACGAGCACGGCAAGTGCTACGTCGTGGAAGGCAACCGCTACAAAGACGGCGTGCCGGACACCCGCGGGCACATGTACTGGCTGGACGAGGACATCAACGCGAAGTCCGTCGCCGACCGCGTGGCGATGTACCAGAAGCACAAATACCCGCAGTACGAGAAATTCGACGACAAGGTCCGCGTCCTTTGGGACAGCACCGGCAGCGGGCATGCCGACCACGCCGAGACGTTCAGCGGCGGGTACAACCGCTTCGAGGATGGCATCGCCGCGGGTGTGCTCGCCCGCAAAGGGACGGTCTACTTCGCTTGCATCCCCGACCTGTACATGCTCAAAGACACGAAGGGCGAGAACAAGGCCGACGTGAAGCAATCGCTCGCCACCGGCTTCGGGGTGCGGGCGCAATTCCAGGGGCACGACCTGCACGGCCTCCGTATGGGTCCGGACGGCAAGCTCTACTTCAGCATCGGCGACCGCGGCTTCAACGTCACCACAAAGGACGGCAAGCGCCTCTACAACCCGGACTCCGGGGCGGTGC
Organism: Limnoglobus roseus; assembly: GCF_008254045.1. Taxonomy (GTDB): domain Bacteria; phylum Planctomycetota; class Planctomycetia; order Gemmatales; family Gemmataceae; genus Limnoglobus; species Limnoglobus roseus. The sequence continues at coordinate 1,659,039 of NZ_CP042425.1, forward strand.
TGCGGTGCGACCCGGACGGCAGCAACATGGAGATCGTCCACACCGGCCTGCGGAACCCGCAAGAGTTGGCCTTCGACGACTTCGGCAACCTCTTCACCTACGACAACAACTGCGATAGTGGCGACTCGGCCCGGTGGGTCTACATCGTCGAGGGCGGCGATAGCGGTTGGCGGTGCGGCTACCAGTACGGCACGCACATGCACACGTCGGCCGTGCCGCAGGGCAACCGCGGCCCCTGGAACACCGAGAAGCTCTGGCACCTTCAGCACGAAGGCCAGCCGGCGTACATCGTGCCGCCGCTCGCCCACTTCGGCAACGGCCCATCCGGCCTGACGCACTACCCCGGCGTCGGCCTCAACGACAAGTACAAGGACCACTTCTTCGCCTGCGACTTCACCGCGAGCGCCGGCAACAGCAAGATCTGGACGCTGGCCGTGAAGCCGAAGGGAGCCGCGTTCGAGATCACCGACCTACACCCGTTCGTCCAGCAGATCGTGCCGACCGACTGTGAGTTCGGCCCGGACGGCGCCTTCTATTGGAGTGACTGGCTCGGCGGCTGGGACAAGCCGAACAAGGGCCGCATCTTCCGCGCGACCGACCCGGAGGCGATGAAGAATCCGTCCATCGAGGAGGGCCGCAAACTGCTCGCGGACGGGCTGGAGCAGAAGAGTGTGGACGAGTTGGTGAAGTTGCTCGGCCACCCGATCCAGAACGTGCGACTGGAGGCACAGTACGAGTTGGCGAATAAGGCGAAGGGCGACGAGTCCGTTTCGGACAAGCTCGCGAATACCGCAACTCAGCCGAAGGCGGACCGGCTGGCACGCCTTCATGCAATCTGGTGTCTCGGTATTATCGAGAGCCGCGTGGCCAAGCCCAACAAGCTGCTCCTTGTTGCGCCTGCACTCTTTCAGGACAAGGACGCCGAGATCCGCGTATCCACCGCGAAGACGTTGAGCAAGTACGCCGTCGGGTCGGACAAGCTTCGCAGGAACGAAGTAACTGGAATTCTCTCGGCGCAGTTGGACAAGGAGACGGATAACCGGGTCAAGTCGCACTTGCTCGTCGGCATCGGCGGCGTCTCGTCCGCTCTGCGCGAGCTACGGGCGAACGCCGACAAGGACGTGTATCTTCGGCAGGCCGCAATTCAAGCACTGGTCCAATCCAACCCGCAGACCCAGACCGTTTTCCCGGGCTTCATAAACGGCGCTCCAGTGGAGTGGCAGAAGGTCGTCACGACGACCCCGGAACACCTCGGGCTAGTCGTCGCCTACCGGCGGCTGAGAGCCGCTGATCGGATCGAGGTGTTCCTGAGCAATCCCGATCCGCTCGTCGTGGCAGAGGCCGCCCGCGCCGTTCATGACGACAACATCACCGAAGCCATGCCCGCCCTAGCGGCGCTACTCGACAAGCCCGGCCTGCCGGAAGCGGTCGCGTTCCGGGCCATCAGTGCGAATGCCAAGGTCGGCACGCCGGAAGCCGCGGTGCGCGTCGCGAACTTCGCGGCCCGGTCCACCGAAGCCGACCCGCTCCGCGTCTCGGCCCTCAAGCTGCTCGCGGAATGGGCGAAGCCATCACGCCGCGATTCCGTCACCGGGATGAGGCAGGAACTACCGGACCGTGACCCTGCGATTGCCGTCAACGCCCTGAAGCCGGTCATCGCCAAGGTGTTCGCCGGGTCGGACGCGGTTCGCAAGGAGGCCGTGCAGGTCGTGTCGAAGCTCGACATGAAGGAAGTCGGCTCGCTGCTCGCGGCCATGGTCGGTGACGAAAAGCAGTCGGCCACGACGCGGGCTGAAAGTTTGTTCGCGCTGCAATCGCTCAAGGCGAAGGAACTGAAGGCCGTCGCGGAGGCGGCACTCAAGTCGCCGGAACCCCGCCTGCGGGCCGCGGCGCGAGTCGTGGCCGCGAAGGCGAACGAGGCCGTCGCCGCTCAGGAATTGCCGCGGTTGCTCGAGACCGATTCGGCCAGCGTGATCGAGAAGCAGATGGCCCTCGGCGTCCTCGGCACCATGAAGGAGTCGAAGGACGTGGACGCCGCCCTCGCCGCGTGGCTCGACAAGCTCATCGCCGACAAAGTCCCGGCCGATCTGCAACTCGACCTTCTCGAAGCGGCTGAAGCCCGCACCACGACGAAGGGACTGAAGCTCCACGCCCCCCTGCGGGAGAAGTTGGCCGACTACGACAAGGCCGTGCGGGCGAAGGCCGGGCAAGATTTGGTGAAGCGCTACCCGGACACGCTCGCCGGCGGGGATGCCGAGAAAGGGCGGGCGATTTTCCTCAACAGTGCGGCCGTCTACTGCCAACGCTGCCATAAGCTCGACGGTCAAGGCGGCGACGTCGGCCCGGTCTTGAACGGCATCGCGGCCGTGAAGGACAAGGATCGGACGTACCTTCTGGAAGCGATCGTGAACCCGAACGCGAAGATTGCGGAGGGCTTCCAGAGTGTCATCATCGAGACGACCGACGGCAAACAGGTTAGCGGCATCATCAAGAAGCAGACGCCGAAAGAGATCACGCTCATCACGGCAGACAACAAGCTCATCACGATCCCGGCCGACGACGTGGACGGCAAGCCGAAGCCGGACAAGTCGGCAATGCCGGACGACCTGTACAAGAAGTTATCCCGACGGGAGCTCCGCGACGTGGTCGAGTTCCTGGCAGGGTTGAAGGAGCCTGAGAAGAAGTAACAGAACTTTCAGCCGCAGTGCGGCGTCAGTCGGTAGCCCAGGGGCACAAGCCCCTGGTAGAAGTTGGTTAAAAACGAGCCCCGGAAGGGCAGCAGAGTCCACATCTGCCGCCCCTCCGGGGCTCGTTGCTGCGCGGACCTTATCCGGGGCTTGCACACCTGGCTACCGACCGCCCGGGCCCGCGGCTCAGAATTATTCCTCATTCGGCGTCCCGGTTGCTCATTGAATCTGACTATGAGCAACTCAACACTATCCCCCCCGACCGCCCCGACCCACGATCTCGCGAAACTCGTGGAACTCGTCAAAGACGTCCGCGTGGCGATGATGACGACTCACTCGCCCGACGGTGGGAAGTTGCATTCCCGCCCAATGTACACTCACAAGATCGACGCCACCAAGTTCGACGGCACCCTCTGGTTCATGACCGACATCGATTCGCCGAAGGTCGAGGAGTTGGTCCAACACCACGACGTCCTCCTGACATATGCGGCCCCGGAGAAAAATCGGTACGTCGTCGTGAGTGGCGAAGTGTCGGTCGAGAAGAATCCGGAAGTGGCCCGCGAACTCTGGAACGTCCACGCGAAGGGTTGGTGGCCGGGCGGACCGGACGACCCTAAGCTCGGGTTGATCCGTGTTCACGTCACGTCGGCCGAGTACTGGGACGGCCCGTCGAAGGTGTCGTACTTGTTCAGCTTGTTGAAGGCCGTCGTGAAGGGCAACCGCGTCGATGTGGGCGGCGAGCACGGTAAGATCGAGACGTGAACGATTGAGAACGAGATCGCGACGCACCCGCCGATTTTCGGCGGGTGTTTTTTTATGCGACGGGGGAACGCAGAGTGAGAAGGGTCAACTCCGGCCGGCAGTGAAATCGAACTGGTAAGCCGGATACGCCCAAACCGCGCGACACGTAGACTCTCGTCTCCGGGGCTTGCACCAGGCCCGCCCGGTATTTTCGGTCCGTTTCCGAATACAGCCACGGCGAACCGACCAACGGCAATCGGACCTGTCCGCCGTGGGTCGCCCCACTCAGAACGAGGTCAACGCGGTTTCCTTGGATCGTATCCGCGAAGGCGGGGTTGTGGCTGAGCAAAACGCAGGCGTCGCCGTATGGTATTCCCCGCAGGGCGTCGTTCAGTTCCGGCCGGCCTGCTTCCATGTCGTCCACGCCGGCCAGCCAGAAGCGGTCTTCACCCCGCTTCAGGTTCACACCCGCGTTGGTCAGCTCGACGATTTTGGCCCGGTCCATTTCGGCCCGCGTCTCGTCCACCCCGAGCCGGTAGTCGTGCGTGCCGAGGACGCCGAAGACGCCGAGGGGTGCCCGGAGTTTGCCCAGTTCCGCGAAGCACGGCCCGATGTGCCGACGGTCCCGCAAGGCGTAATCTCCGCCCAGGAGGATCAAGTCCGGGTCGAGCATCCGGGTGGTCCGGACGATCGTGGTGAGGTGATCGGCTTCGGTGTACGGGCCGTGCAGAATGTCGCTGAGGAAAGCGACCCGCAGTCCGTCGAACGTCTTCGGCAGTCGCGAGAGCGTGACAGTCGGGCGTTCGACTCGAACGTGGACCGCCTCGTAAAAGCCATAGCCGGTCCCGCCGAGGGCCAGGGCGGCCGACGCGGAGGCCAGGAGTTTGATGCACCGTCGACGATTCATGCCCTACGTCCCGTGCAAACCGGATTCCAGGTGATATGAGCCTAACCGAAGTGCCCCCCGCACTGCCAGGGGAATCGCGCCAATGTACGGCACCAATGGTGGAATTGCCGGCATAACCACCACACAGGCGGGTGGGGTGATAACAGGTGTTAACACTTGCGGGGCGATTTCGGCTCTGGGCCAAAATCCTAGAAGTGACCTGGCGAGCCGAGCACCGTGAGGTGCTCGGCTCGCCAAACGAAAACGGCTCCCTAAATGGGAGCCGTTCGTTGAGGAGTCGGGGCGGCCGGATTCGAACCGACGACTTCCTGGTCCCAAACCAGGCGCTCTACCAGACTGAGCTACGCCCCGAATCGACGCTGACGTTACTATCGTATCGAATCAGAAGACAGATGACAGGGCAGAAGGTTCACGACTTCCGCCCGGCAACTTTTAACGGTTCAACAAACTCAGGATTCGCTCGAAGTCGTCGTTCGAATCGAAGTCAATCACGATCTGCCCTTTCTCCTTCGCCTTCACCTTGATCTCGACCCGGCTGGCGAACACCTTCCGCAGGTCGTCTTCCAGGCTGGACACGTGGGCCGTCTTCTCGGCCGTCGGCTTCTTTGCTGCGGCCACGGGGGCGGGCGTCTCTTGTTTCTGGTGCTTCACGAGTTGCTCGAGGGCGTGGACCGACAGCCCTTGCAGCAGCACGAGTTTGCACAACGCCGTCTGTTTCTCGCGTTCCGGGACGCCCTTCAGTACCTTCGCGTGGCCGAGGCTGATCTGCCCATTCCGGACGGCCGCCTGCACCTCGTCCGGCAGCGTGAGCAGGCCGAGGAGGTTGCTGATCGTCGAGCGGTCGAGGCCGAGCTTCGTGCCGAGTTGGTCCTGCGTGAGCTTGAACTTTTCGAGGTAGTCCTTGAAGCCCTGGGCTTTTTCGATCGGGTTCAGGTCGGCCCGTTGGATGTTCTCGACGAGGGCCGCTTCAAAGACTTCCTGGTCGTTGAAATCCACGATGTGGACCGGCACATCCTTCAAGCCCGCTTGCTGGGCGGCCCGCAGCCGGCGCTCGCCGGCGATGAGTTGAAAGTCGCTGCCGACGCGGCGGACGACCAGCGGTTGCAGGACGCCGTGGGTCTTGATGCTGTCCCGCAGGTGAGTGAGTTCGTCTTCGTCGAACTGCTTCCGCGGCTGGTACGGGTTCCGCCGAATGGCCTCGACGCCGAGGCTACCCCGGTCGCCGGTGTGGTGTGTTTCCTTCCCCGTTCGTGCCTTCGTCGCTTCCATGCCGACCCCCTAGTGAGCGGTCCCTTCCCCTGGGACCAACCGGCGGCGTCATACCAGAGCCGCCACTTTTGGGAAGATCGACTCCGGGCACCGTGACCAGAGACTCGCCGCGAGCGTCAAAGTCCGCATGTTCCACGTGGAACACCTGACCCGGAAAGTAGGCCGACCGAGCCCCGTTGGGCTACTCAACCCGTGGGAAGAATCCCGATGGGACGCCGCGGTTTTTCGAACGCGAGGTAGTCGGTCTCGGTTCGGCCGGCCTACATTTCAAGCACTCTGTGCCGATCCTTCAAGTGGCCTTGTCGCCTCAGAAATTTTTGCGTTACCATCCGCCCGTTCGATCGATGGCCGGAACCATCGGTCGGATCACCCGACGCCGCGGACCGGAACCCGCTGCGTCGGGGAGGGGCCTTCGGAACGGCCCCCCGGAGAAGAGGTGTCTTGAAGACGGACGCGCCGCTGGGTTCGCTCGCGAACTCGACTCACATTTGCGCCCGCCCCTTCACACCACCGGATGACTGACTGAAACGACACGATCCGACGCCCGCCCGCCGTCCGCAATTGCGCGAACGTCGCCGCGCCGCGGTCGTGTCTACAATCTGACCGTCTGGAAGGGCGCTCGCATGGAAGTGAAGCGTGGACCGATTCTGTTTCGTTGCGACGGCACACAAGAGGGCGGCTGGGAGTCGCTCTACCAGTGCCTCTCGTTCGCAGCCGCACTCCAACGGCGGCGGCGGGGGACGCACTTCTTCAGCTACCTCGATCCGCTCTCCCTGGCGCACGTCATCAACCGCGCCAACAACGACTGGACCGCGGCCGAGCATCAAGTGGGCGTGGGGAACGACGTCGGCGTGACTGTGAACCTCGTTCGCAAACTCGGGGCGGCGGCGGTCGTAGTGTGCGGCGATCACGTCACGCCGGACTACCTCGAAGAGTTGCGGGCGGCGAAGGCTTTCGTTCTCGTCTTCGATTCGAAGGCCGGCACCGTCATCCCGTCGGACCTGGTGGTGAACCCGTTCCTCGCCCCGCCGAAGAAGAGCTTCCAGGTGAAAGTCGGCGGGCAGATCCTCGTCGGCCGCAAGTACGCTCTGGTTCGCGGCGTCTTCCGTCGGCAGCGGACCATCCGGGCGACGGAGCAGCCCGCTCCGTTCCGAGCGATGGTGGCCTTCGGCGACGACGACGCCGGAGACCAAACTCTGATGCGGACCGAGCAACTGATGCAGATCCCGAAGGTGGAAAAGATCAGCATCCTGGCCCGCTACCACCACCCCCGGTTCGACGAGATCAAGGAGTTCTGTGCGAACAGTGGCGGCCGCGTGGAGGTCATCACCGAGTCGAAGGAGATGATGACGCGGCTGGTCCGCAGCCACTTCGCCCTGACCGGCGGCGACACGTGGTCGCTGGAAATGTGCTGCACCGGCCTGCCGCAGCTAGCAATCAGCCACGGGGCGAAGCACACGGCCAACGCCAAGCGGATGGACGACGAGGGCATGGCCACCTTCATTGGCGAGTCGTCGAAGGTCACGTTCGACGGGCTGAAGGAAGCCGTGGACACGCTCCTCGACGATCCGATGGAACGGCTGAGCATGTCGCGATGTGCCCGCAACCTCGTGGACGGCCGCGGCGGCGACCGCATCGTGAACGGGATGGAGATCATGCTCCACACCCCGGCACGGGCGCTGCCGTTTGTCGCGAAGGCGGCGTAGTCGCGATTCGGTTGACCTCGACGAAACACCCACGCTGGCCGTGGGTGTTTTCATTTCCCCGGACATCGCCGTGAGGGTCGGTTCTCGCGTATGCTGATCAGCACCCGCGGAGACCGGACATGACCAAAGACGACATCGCGAACGCACTGGACGAGATCGGCACCCTCTTGGCCCTGAAGGGCGAGAACGACTTCAAGTGCCGGGCGTACCACGCGGCGTCCCGCACCATCTCGCAACTCGAAGAGGACGTCAACAAGCTCATCGCCGCCAAGCGACTCGGCAGCGTCCGCGGTATCGGCGAGGCCCTCGTCGAGAAGATCACCACCCTCGCGACGACCGGCAAACTGCCGTACCTCGAAGAACTCCGCGCCTCGATCCCTCCAGGCTTGTTCGACATCCTCCGCCTACCGGGCGTCGGGCCGAAAAAGGTGAAAGCCCTCCACGACGCGCTCGGCATCGACAGCCTCGCGAAGTTGAAGACCGCGTGCGAGGCCGGCGAGGTCGCGAAGTTGAAAGGCTTCGGCGAGAAAACGGCCGAGAAGATGCTTGCCGGGATCAACTTCCTCGACACCGTCGGCAACCGTGTCCGCTTCGACAAGGGCTTCGCGCTCGGCGAGCAACTCCTCGACCGCATCCGCACCTTCCCCGGCGTGATCCGGGCGGAACTCTGCGGCAGCCTTCGCCGCCGCCGGGACACGGTCAAGGACATCGACATCGTCGTGAGCACCGAGCCGGCCAATGCCGCGGCGATCATGGAGGCGTTCGTCAAGCTCCCGGAAGTGATGCAAGTCATCGGCCAGGGGCCGACCAAATCCAGCATCGTCGCGGAACTCTCCCTCGGGCAGAGCAAAGTCGTGCTGAACGCCGACCTGCGGGTGGTGACGGACGAGCAGTTCCCGGTCGCCGTGCTGCACTTCACGGGCAGCAAAGAGCACAACATCCGCCTCCGCCAACGGGCCATCGAGCGCGGCTACAGTCTGAACGAGTACGCCCTGACCGGCGGACCTAAATCGTTCGCCGACGAGGCCGCCATTTACAAGGCGCTCGACCTCGTCTGGGTTCCGCCGGAACTCCGCGAAGACACCGGCGAGATCGAGGCGGCCGAGAAAAACGAACTGCCCGAGTTGGTGGAAGTGAAAGACATCCGCGGCGTCTTCCACAACCATACGACCGAGAGCGACGGTACGGCCACCCTGGAAGAGATGGCCGCAGCCGCTCAGGAACTCGGCCTCGAATACCTCGGCATCGCCGACCACTCGCTCTCGCTGACAATCGCGAACGGCCTCTCGCCGACCCGCGTGAAACGGCAGTGGGCCGCCATCGACACGCTCAACAAGAAGCTGAAGGGCCTGACGATCTTCAAGGGTTCGGAAGTGGACATCCTCGAAGACGGCTCACTCGACTTCAACGACGAACTGCTTGCCGGGTTCGACTACGTCGTGGCCAGCGTCCACACTCTCTTTGCGTTGAGCGAGGAAGCGCAAACCGCTCGTGTCTGCAAGGCCCTCTCGCACCCGGCGGTGACGATGCTCGGCCATGCGACCGGGCGATTGCTCCTCCGCCGCGAGGGGTACAAGCTCGATCTAGACAAGGTGCTGGAAGCGGCCGCGGCCCACGGCAAGATGATCGAGATCAACGCCCAACCCGACCGCCTCGACCTGGACTGGAAGTACGTGAAGCGGGCAAAGGCCCTCGGCATCCCGCTCGTCATCAACCCCGATGCCCACTCAACCGACGGGCTGGCTCTCTACCCCTACGGCGTGAACGTCGCCCGCCGCGGTTGGCTGACAAAGGCCGAGGTGTTCAACACGCGGTCGGCCGCGGAGGTGACGAAGGAGTTAGTCCGCAGGAAGAGCGTCAGTTGAGGCGGTACTTCGGATTCGCGACCAGATACGTTTCCACCCGCTCCGTCTTCGTCACCGCGTCGCGGAAGAAGTGGACCGCCTTCACCAATCGGTCGTCCGGTTCCGCACACGAGAAGCGCAGGAAGCCGCAGCCGGCGTCGCCGAAGCACTCGCCGCCCAGGCACGCCACGCCGACGTTGTCGTCCGCCCCTTCCAACAGGTACATCGCTAGGCCGTGCGATGTGATGCCGAGCCGCTGACAGATCGGGGTAACGTTCGGGAAGACGTAGAACGTGCCGACTGGCATCGTCACACTCACGCCCGGCACCTGCTCCAACTCGCGGACGAGAACCTCGACCTTCTTCTGGAACTTTGCCATCACCGCGTCGCGTTCGGCCGCGTCGTTCTCCAGGGCGGCCTTCCCTGCGAGTTGCACGATCGGCGGCACGCAGGACAGCGACGAGTTCACCATCTTCCCGATCAGTTGCACGACATCCGGCGAGCCGACGGCGAAGCCGAGCCGCCACCCGCTCATGCTGTACGACTTCGAGAACGTGTACGCCCCGACGCACTGCCCCATCATCCCGGACTCGGCGAGTATGCTCTGGTGCCGGCCCTGCCAGACCATGTGACAGTACGGCTCGTCGCTCAGCAGGGCGATGTTCTTGCCGCGGATCAGATCCGCGATGGCTTTCAGATCGTCGCCCGTTGCCACGCCGCCGGTTGGGTTGTGCGGCGAGTTGAGAAAGATCGCCTTTGGCCGCTTCGCCGTTTTCAGGAACTGCTCCACGTCCGTCGGGTTCGGCCGGAAGGCGTTCTCTTCCTTCAAGGACGCGAACACCGGCACGCCGCCCCGCCGCAGGACGTTCGGGACATACGTCGCGAAGGTCGGGCTGAACAACAACACCTCGTCGCCAGGTTCGAGGAAGAGTTCGCAGAAGTACGTCTCGAAGACTTTGGCCCCCGGCCCGACGACGACGTTCTCGGCCGTGGCCGGTATGCCGAACTCGTCCCTCACGAACTTGGCGGCCGCCGCCCGGAACTCTGGCAGGCCGAGCGACGGACAGTAGTGCGACTGCCCCCCGTCGATGGCCGCCTTACCAGCCGCATTGGCGTGGGCCGGCGTCGGGAACGGGCTGTCACCGATCTGGAGTTCGACCACGTCCTTGCCGGCTGCCTTCAGCTTTCGGGCGATGGCGAGCACGTCGAACGCGACCTCGGTCGTGAGGTTGGCCGCGAAGGTTGAGACTGATGGGGTGATCATAACCAGATGTTAGTAGAACCGGGGTTCACCATCACCGGGTAGGTATATTCCAGCGCGCCGAAGGAGCCCACCATCGGAAGATAGTTCTTGTTCATCTCAGAACTTCGTCTGTAGAATCAACGCACAAATTTCCTCTTCCGGTTGAGTGCGCCCATGTCCCTCTTGGTTTCCTGTCCCTCGTGCTCGACGATGTTGACCGCCCCCGTTGAAGCGGTCGGACGAAAAGTCCGGTGCCCGAAATGCCAAGCCGCGGTCCCCGTGTCCTCTCCCCAATCGGCGGCAACCGCGGCACGTTCGAAGGATAAAACCGACCCGACAGCCCGCCCGCAGCCTTCGAGTACCCAAAATCAGCTCCCCCGTCGTCCACGCGATGGCGACGAAGACGAGGTTCCGCCGCCCTCACGGCGCTCTGCCGACACCAATCCGAAAGCCGCCACCCGGTCTCGCAAGCCCGCGGCAGCCGTGAACGACGAGGACGCAGAAGACGAGAAACCGGTCCGGTCCCGTCGGCCGAGAAATTCGCGACACGAGGACGACGAAGATGAGGGTGACAATCGCACCCGATCGCGACGGACTCAGAACTCTGGGGGTTCCAAACTCCTGGTGATCGGCCTCGCTTCGGTCATCGCCCTCGCCGGGCTCGGAGCCGGTGCATACTTTCTGTTCGGCGGCAAGAAGAGTTCCACCGACACCGCCCCGGTCGCGGGCGGTCAAGCCTTGATCGGACAAGCCCCACCAACCGATGCCGGGATCAACTGGGTTCCTGCTGAGGACACCGATTTCGCGTTCAAGGCCGCGTTCCCGAACCTTGCAGCCACCCCTTACAACCCGCTCGACGAGATCGCTGACCCGAAGAAACGTGACTTCGCCGCGAGCGTGATGAAGAGCATGAAGGCCAAGTACCTCCAAACTCGCGACGGGAACCGGCGGTACATCATCAACGCCGTTCCCCTTGAGTTGGGCGGGATGCCGCCCAAAGTGTACCTCGAACGACTGGGCAGCGGCCTCTCGCTGATGTACGAAGGATTCACTCCCGAACCCGGTCCGGTCGGAGAATCGGCCGGGCACCCGTGCCAGGACTTCCTGCTGAAGGCAGATGGAAAGGCGAAAGCCCTTCGGGTCGTTGTGACCACCGGCTTGAACTACACTCTCGTCGTCGAAGGTTCCGATGTCTCTCTGGCGGACCCGATCGTGAAAGGCTTCTTCGAACACTTCGCCTCGACCAAGGCCGCCCCTGCGAGCATGACTCCCAAGAGCACCGAACCCGCGCCGACGACCAAGCCGAAAACGCCAACCGCAACGGCCGTCGGCGAATGGAAACCGTTCTCCGGCAGCACGGTGAAATTCGACATGCTATTCCCGGGCGACACCCCCACCACGGTCGGCACCTTTGACCGTGTCACCAATTCGACCCAACGCAATTACATGGAGACAACTTGGTCGAAAGAACAAGTCACTTATGAAAGCTTTGAAGCGAACCAGGGGGGCTTAAAGTTCACGATCACGGCGTTCTTCGACGGCAAACTGAAGCACATCTCGGCCTCCAACGCCCAGGGGAAGCGCATCACCATGCTTCAAGGGGCCATCTACGACAAGGCCGTCCGGCACGTCTTTCGAACGAATCATGGAAATGACTTTCACGATGAAGTGTACTCTCTCACCATGAAATCGGGCACGGGAAAGGTCATCGTTCGGGAAGTGCGGGCGGGCAGCTATTCGTACTTCCTCCGGATCGAGGGCACCACTTCGCTGAATGACGAAGACCCCACCGTCTGGAAGTTCATGAACAGTTTGAAGTGGCCCGCCGATGCGATTGAGAAGAAGTGAGGAATGGAGGTCGTTCACGAAACAAGAATTGAAACAGTGGGCAGAACAACCGATCGGCATGATTGACCTTTCCAGCCGTTTCATCTCCTGGAGGCAGAATGGAATACAGCATCCGACTCGAACACCACGCGGGCCGCCCACTCGCGGTGGTGCGGCGCTGCGCGAAACAGCAAGAGCTATCGAAGGTCGTACCCGAGGCGTGCGGGACGGTGTGGAACGCCCTCCGAGGGCAGGGTGTCACCGGAGCCGGCCGCCATATCGCAGTCTACCTCGACGGCCAGATCAATCTCGAAGTCGGGGTCGAACTGGACGGGCCGTTCGCCGGGGCGGGCGAAGTCGTCCCTTCGACCACCCCATCCGGCTTCGTAGCGACCACGACCCATTTCGGCCCCTACGGTCAACTGGGGAAGGCACACGACGCGATTCTCCAGTGGTGCGCGAGTAACGGGCACGCCCTAGTCGGCCCGAACTGGGAGGTGTACGGCCACTGGCACGAGGATTGGAACCGCGATCCGAGTTTGATCACGACCGATGTCTTCTACCCCATCACTCCGGCGGGTTCTTAAGCCGCTTTCAACTCGAACACCGTCACCTCCGGGCGGACGTTGAACCGCACTTTCATGATGTGCCCGAGGCCGCGGCTGATGTACAGTCGTCGGCCGCCGGACAGATCAAACTCGCCACTCGTGTACCGCTTGTTGATGACCGGCAGGATCGGCGGCGAAAGGAACGGCGGCTTACACTGGCCGCCGTGCGTGTGGCCGGAGAGGATCCAGCCGCGGTGCTTCTCCCAGCCGATGTAATCCACGCCGTCCGGATTGTGGCACATCGCCAAGGAGGCCCGGTTCGGGTCCAACTTCGACATGGCCGCGAGGGGATCAAATCGGCCGGACCACACGTCATCCAGGCCGAAAATTTGGAGGCCTTGAACGTCGATCAGTTCGTTTCGCAGGACACGAATGCCGATCGGTTCCAGTTGCTTCACTAACTCGTCGGCCACCTCCCAGTTCTTCCAGCCGGCCCCGTAGTCGTGGTTGCCGAGGACGGCGAACGTGCCAAGACGGCCGGGCGAGAGGGATTCCAGTTGGCGGATCGTGTCCTCGATGCGCTCGGTGTAGTTCGCACTCATGAAGTCGCCCGTGATCAGAATCAGGTCCGGCTTCAGCGACGAGATCTCGCGGAACCAACTCGTGAGATAAGTCGGCGACACCGGGCCGACGTGGATGTCACTGATGTGGACGAGCTTCTTGCCAACGAGATCGGGTGGGAGATTCGCGATGGGGAGTTGGCGTTCAGTCAGGACGGCCCAGCGCGGTTCGACCTGCCAGGTGTAGAAGCCGACGCCCGCGACGGCGGCGAGAAAGCGGCGGCGGGTAAGGAGGCGACGTTTGGGCTTTGGCGGGGGTGGAGCATCCATCCCGAGAGTGTACAAACGCGAGCGGAGCGCGGAAGGGTGTCCCGCGCTCCGCTCCGAAGGCTCCGTGTCGCCACCAAATTTACTGTTTCGCGCCGATCACCTTCTGAAGTGGCGTGATGATGTTCGGTACGACGTACTGGGTCACGAGTTCGTCGATCACCCGCCGTTGGTTCCGGTACGAGTCCACGAATGTCTTGTACGGCGTCTTGCTCCAGAACTGCCGGGCGGTGAAGTAGACCGTGATCGGCGCTTCCGGAAACTGGCCGGTCCGCACCTGGTACGGCGTCGTCCGCGTTTCGACGGTCATCCGGCCCTGCAAGCCGCAACCCTCGTCGAGGGCCATCAGCACGCTCGGCTGGTAGTGAAGCACACGACCGCCGGGAATTTGCGTCAGCCCTTCCAGCGGTGTGTTCGCGGCCAGAGCTTCGGCCACGACCTCGTCATGGTTCCCCTGGTAGACGAAGTCGAAGTAGTACTGCACGTCCACCGCGTCGGTGTGAAGCGGGCCTAGGTCGAGGTGGTACGCGGCCATCTCCAGGATGCGCTCGTTGTGCTCGTCGGCGTCTTCCATCGCCGGCGGGTTGACGAAGCCGGCGCAAAGGCGGCGGGCATCGAGCGACGTCCAGCGGTACGACCCGGCGTCTCGCTCCTCCTCGAGGGCGTACTCGCCGTTGTCGCGCTTCTCGAAGTCGGTCATCGACGGCACGGCCTTGCGAACCGAGTCGAAGAAGTGGAGGATCGTCTCGCGGCCCGTCGGCATTTCCACCTTCCCCAGGATGTAAGTCGAGATGCCGAAATCGTCACACATCGAGCTATACAAGTTGCTCATCGACGGTTCCTTTCGTCTGCCACGGGGCGATCGAACGTGGGTCAACTTCTCCTAACGGGACAAGTCGGCCGGGGTTCGTCGCCGGTAAATCATTGTTCGCGTCCGGCGAGAGTAATGCAAGGCCGAGAGAATGCCCAGCTTTCCCTTACCGCAAGATTAGAACATTCTTCGCCGCTTCAACCAATGATGGAGATGACAGAACGCGAAAAGAGGTTCGAGAGGTGGTGGCAAAATTGGAACAAGGCGGTGAACGACCAAGCCCGGCCGAATGTCGGCCGGGCTTCGGCAGAGAATCTTTAGGCGACGCGAGCCAGTTTGGCCCGTTCCGGGACGCGAAGTTCGTTCTTGGTCTGCCACCGGCCGGCGTCGGGCGTGCCCTGCCACTGTTGCAGGTGAATGGCCGTGCAGGCTTCCTTTTCGTCGTCTTCGAGCAGTTCCGCGTAGGCTTCGAGGTATTCGCCGCGAACGTGGGTGGACGACCGGCCGACGTACAGGAGGCATTCGCCGCGACCTTCGAGGATCGCAACCGCCCGCCAACCTTGTGCTTTGGATTCGGTTTGAATGAACATGCTTCGGTCCCTCCCTGGTTTGTGGTGTGCACCGTCGTCCTGACGATGTGGGGACTAGCTTGTCGAAAACCGAGGCTGATGTCAACGAAAAAGTGCCTGAATTGTAAACTTTGATTCAAGTCACCGGGCCCGGTAGGTGATGCGGCCACGGGAAAGATCGTAGGGGGAAATTTCGACTTTGACCCGGTCGCCGGGGATGATGCGAATGAAGTGCTTGCGCATCTTGCCCGCGATGTGGGCGATGACTTCACCGCCGATGTCGAGTTCGACCCGGAACTGGGTATTCGCCAACGCTTCTTTGACTCGCCCTTCGACCTCGATCGCTTCTTCTTTCGCCATGAACGCCGCACCTTCGTGAAACGAACACAGCGCTCAACGTGTTCCCGGTGAACCGTTTTGAGCGCTGCTGTATTTTAAAGTGCGTGTGGGCGAAACGAAAGCACAAACCGGCGCGATTGTGTCGTCGGATCAGTAGCCGCCGCGGTCGCCGCCATACCCCCCACCGCCACCGCCGTAGCCGCCCCCACCGCCACTTCGACGGCTGCCACCACCGCCACCACCACCGTAGCTACCACCTCCACCTCCGGAACGCGGGCCGCGCTCTTGCCGGGGTTGGGCGATGTTCACCGTCAACGGTCGGCCGTTCATGGGCTGCTCGTTGAGGGCCTGAATCGCGGCCTGGGCTTCGGCTTCGTTCGCCATCTCAACGAAAGCGAAACCGCGTGAGCGGCCGGTCTCACGATCTGTTACGATCTGGGCCCGCTGGACGGTACCGTACTGCTGGAAGAGCGAGTACAGGTCGTCTTCGGTCGTGCTCCAGGGCAAGTTCCCGACATAAATGTTCGTGGCCATAGGCAACCAATCAAATCCGTGCCGTCGGTGATCGACCCGAGGCGTCGGCACTGTGCCAACATCTTGTGATCCCGACACTCATCACAGGAGACAAGTTTTGAGATAGTAAGCGATAATTCCGTTCCTGCCAAGCAAGAACAGTCGGAAAATAAAACACCCCCGGAGATTTCTCCGAGGGTGCACGTATTTCGTCGGATATGCCGACAGTCAATCCACGACGGCGAGGATGTCGTCTTCGCTCATCACCAGCAGTTCCTTGCCGTCGACCGTGACTTCATTCCCGGCGTAGGAGGTGAACAGCACCTTGTCGCCGACCTTGACCTGGAACGGGGCGCGCTTGCCGTTCTCCAGAACCTTGCCCTCGCCGAGGGAGAGGATCTTGCCTTGCTTCGGCTTCTCCTTGGCGTTGTCGGGCAGAATGATCCCGCCGGCGGTCTTGTCTTCCGCTTGCATCCGCTCGACCACAATCTTCTCGTTCAAAGGGGTAATCGCCATCGCCGGACTCTCCTGAAGGTTACTCTTGCGGCCCGTAGAACTGGGCCAACGCACGGGTGAGTGTATGAAGAACGATGTTCGGGTTCACGGGTTTCGGGATGACGCTGTACACCTGCGCCTGGAACGCCTTCTGAATCAAGTCGCGAGTGGCCTCGGCCGTCATGAGGATGGCCGGCAGAATAGCGTTCATTTGCTGGATCATCTGCACCGCTTCCAGGCCAGTCAGCCGGGGCATGTGCATGTCGATCAGCACCAGGTGAATCAAGTGCACCTGGACGATCTCGACCGCCTCCGAGCCGTCGGCCGCGACGACGGTGTTGAACCCGCGATCCCGCAGCAGGCCGCTGAGGGTGTCGCGGTTCCCCGCGTCGTCGTCCGCGATCAAGATCGAGAACGGTTCGTCGTGCTGGAGTGGCTGATTCAGTACCATACCGAATTCCCCCTCGGGTTTGTCGTCGGCAATATGTTGTCCGACCGACAGAACCGCGAGGTTCCTGAACACAGGAACATCTGGTCCACCTTATGCAAACGGAATGCCGAGAGGATTCTTCGCGTCATCATCCGTGATAACACACTATCGCGTAACGTGTTAGTCAAATCAGTTGGGGAGGGAAATTCCGTCGAGGGCCGCTGTCACCCTGTCGGCATCCTGCCGCTCTGGCAGAAGGGTAACAAAATCAACTTAGCGTGTAAACAGGTTAGCCCAGAACTGAAGAGTGAGCCAGTTCCCACCGCCAAACGAGGCCGTCGTCGGGGTCGATCTCTTCACCAACTTTCGTGAAGCCGCACTTCGTCAGCACCCGCGTCGAAGCGCTCTCCGTTGGCAGTGTGTGAGCCATGACGGTACGAACTTCCGGATGCTTTGCGGCGAAGGCGATCAACAACCGCGCCGACGCGGTGGCATGACCCTTTCCCTCAAACGCCGGCGTAATGCCGTAGCCGATCTCGACGACCCCGTCCTTATCGGGCGGCCCCTTGAACCCACAACCGCCGATGATGAGTTGCGATTCCTGGTGTAAAACGATGAACCCATGCAGCCACGGGTTGGCCGCCCCCGGTGCTAGGAGCTTCGCGAAGTAGCTCTGCGTGATGTCACCAGTGCCGTACATCTCGCAGAAGCCATCCGCCGGTTTGCGGCTGAAATGCGTCTCGACGGCCGCCGACCCTTCCAGGATCGAGGCCCACCCTTCTGGCGAAAGCAGCAAGAGTTCAAGCATATGGGTCGCCACGTCAGACTTTGAGGAACTCCAGCACGTCCGTCTCCAGGTTCAGCAACGCCACGGTGTACTCGTCCGCCCGATGGAGTGCCCCCGGATTGATGCAGCGGCACGCCCCGTTGCGAACGTCCATCGCGACGTGCGAATGCCCCGAGAGAAAGTAGTCCGGCGACGGCCGCGAGAGGCGGCGCACGTCGGTACCCATGTGCCCGTGAGTGACGGCGATGTGCTTGCCGGCGAGTTCGATCAGCCCGCCCCATTCAAGGCAGGTCGCCTTCATGAACTTCGCGATGGACCGCAACTGCGGCACAACGTCGGCGTCGTTATTCCCGAAGACGAAGTAGAACGGCAGCACCGCACAGATGGGGACAATTTCCGGCTCGATCAGGTCGCCACAGTGAATGAGGGCTTTTGCCCCGCGGGAAGCGAGCAAGGCCACCGCCCGCCGCGTGCGTTCGAACTCGTCGTGCGTGTCGGACAGGATGCCGATGAGCATGGCAGATGACCCGAAAGCCCAGGCGCGACCGTGTCCGGGCTTTTTATCACTTCTTCTTCGCCCCCAGCCGGTCCGGGTGGAAGTCGGCGTCGGTCAGATTGGCGGGCACTTTCCAGTTCGTGAAGCAGTAATACTCGACTTCGCGGTCCTTCTCGTCGGTCGTGACTTGCACCGCCAAGTTACCGTACCCGGGCGAGTCAGACTTCAGGTCGAAGTACAGCGTCCACTTGCCGCCCTTCGGCAAGGTGGAATCGTCACCGGCGGCGATCGGGATTTCGATGCCGTCCACCGGGGTGGGTTGGTCCTTCCGCTGCACGGTGCCGAGCGACTTGATGGCACTCCGACCGGCCTCGGCGGACTTGATCGCCTTGTCGAGTTTCACCAGCATGTTCCCCGCGCCGGCTTCCGTGATCTTGTGGCGGCTTTTCGCGGTCGCCATCGAGCTGTCCGGCCGCAGCGAGGTCTTGAAGCCTGCCCCAATCAGGCGATTATCCCCCTGCCCCGTGACGACGTGCATCAGGCCGTCGAATTTGCCCTCGACGTACAGCACCTCTCGGCCCTTGCCGTTCTCGCCGATGTTCTTCATGTACACGCTGAACGGCTGCTTGCGATACTGGAACTGAATCTCCTCCGTCGGCGTTTCCTTCCCACCGACGACCTCCCGCCGAACCATGTGAACTTCGTAGTCGTTGAGCTTCTCGTACTTGGCGTACGCGAGGGCGTAGACTTGCTTCGCGACGGTGAGGCCGTCGGCCGGAGCGGCAGCAGCCTTCGGCGGCGCGTCTTTCGGGGTGGTCGCGCTCGGCAGTTTCGGGGCGTCCTTCGCCCGTTCCTCGCGGCGTTCGTCTCGCTTCTCCCGCAGGCGCTCGAGTAATCGCTTCTTTTCGTCGTCGGACGTATCGGCACTCGGTTCGGCCGAGCGGGCGGCCGTCGGGATGATCTCGGCCACCGGCTGTGGCGGCGCGGGGATCGGCACGGCCTTATATTCCGACTCGTCCGGCAGCGTGTTGGCCGCGGTCGTTGCCGGCGAAGGTGTCGGCGCGGCAACCGGGAGCACAGGCTTCGGCGGTTGGGCTTTGGCCAGCGGGGAAGGTAGCGGCGGGGTGGGTTTGGCGATCGAATTCCGTTGGTTCTTGAAGAGGCAGCCCGTCGCCGCCAGCGAGGTGAGGAGAACCGAAAGTAATAGGCGTCGCCGCATCATCCCGCCTCCTGCGAACCCGATCTTCACCGGGCAGCGTACCCAAAGTACGCAATCCTGGCAATCCGAGACGGAGTGTTCTTGACGGCAGGGCCACCAACCACCGAAGATACCGTCATTGTTCGGACATTCCGTCCAGAATCAATTGTCGCTGCCGAACGAACCTTCGGCCCTCATCCCGCGTAAAGGTATTCGGTGGCTTCCGCGAAGAATTCATTAGACCACTGCCCCGACGAGAAACTTCTCGAACGGCTCCGCACCGGCCAGCGGGACGTCCTGGGACCGTTGGTCCGGCGGTACGAGCGGGAACTGTACGGCTACCTGCGGCGGTACCTCGGCGACGACGAACTCGCGGCGGACGTGTTCCAGAACACCTTCGTCGCCGTCTTCCTGAAGATCAAGCACTACGAACCCGGCCGCCCGGCCCGCCCCTGGCTGTACGCGATCGCGACCAACCAGGCTATCGACGCCCTCCGGCGGCAGAAGCGGCGGCACGAGCGAACCGTTGATTCGCTGAACGGCCCCGAGGACGGCCCCGATACCGCCCGGTCGCTGTTCGACCTGCTCGCCACGCGGGAGGTCGATCCCGCCGCGAACGCCGAAGGGGTGGAACTCGCGGCCCAGGTGCGGCAGTCGGTAGACCAGTTGCCGGACCTTTTGCGGCAGGCCATCATTTTGGCGTACTTCCAGGGGTTGAAGTACCAGGAAATCGCGGACGCTCTCGACATCCCCCTCGGCACGGTGAAGTCGCGGCTGAATGCCGCCATGACGAAGTTGGCCGAGCTGTGGCAGGCCCCCACAAAGGCTCCGACGCGAGAACACAAGAGCTGACGACGAACAGGTGAAACGATGGACGATCTCCTCATCGGTTACGCACTGAAAGCCCTCTCCCCGAGCGAAACGGCCGAGGTGGAACGCCTCCTGGCGACCGACCCCTGCGCCGAAAAGAAACTCGCCCGCGTGCGCGGCCTCCTCGAACCGCTCGCCGCCGACGCGGACCTGGCCCCGCCGCCGGGACTGGCCGTCGCGACGATTGGGTTCGTAGCGGCGCACCTCGTGAACAACAAAGTGACGATCGAGGAACCGCCGGTCGAAGCCGCGCCGGTGCCCGGGACCGACGTTCACCCCATCCTGGGCGAACCCGACAGCATCGACTTCGAGGAACTGCCTCAGGTGACGGCGGCCCGCGGGTCGTTTCCGTCTCGCCGGTGGGTAGAACTGGGCCTCACGGCGGCGGTCGCCTTCCTGGCCGTGGGGATGCTGACGACGGGCATCATGAAAGTCCGGCACGACAACGCCGTGGCCGCGTGCAAGAACCAGATGATGGCCCTGCACACCGGCCTGAGCAACTACGCCGACACGCACCAGGACCAGTTCCCGAAGGTCGGCACCGCCCGGGTTCCGACGGCCGGGGCGTTCGCTTCCGAGTTGGTCAACGCCGGCACGCTCCCCGCGACCGTGAACGCCGTCTGCCCGAGTGAATCGCCCGCCGACGGCGACCTGACCCGCGTGGCCTACGTGTACACACTCGGCTACCAGTCGAGCGGTCAAATCCAGGGCATCCGCCGGCACATGGAGGGCGTCTCCGCCGAAGTGATGCCGCTACTCGCCGACCTGCCAACGCCGTCCGTGTCACCGACTAGCGGCCCCATGTCCCCGCACGGCCGCGGCCAGAACATCCTCTACAGCGACGGCCACGTGCGGTATTCGCTGTACGCGACAGTCGGCCCGAACGGCGACGACATCTATCAGAACCAGGACGGCCGCGTGCGGGCGGGGCTACACCGCCTCGACGCATCTTTGGGGCGAGCCGGGGACGTGCCGTAACAGGCTCGGCCTCATGCCACTTACAGATCCTCAACGGCATCGATCAGGTTGGCGGCGGGTTTCGGAGCCAATTCCGAATCACCGTTCGAGTTAAGCCCCAAAGTTCCTCATGTAATTCTCTTTCGTTCCACCAGGGCGGGTCCCAACCGAAGGAAATGTCTTGGTCAATCACCATGAGGTCGCTGCCGTGGAAAATCCCTGAACGTAGGTCGTACATTTCCTGGCGACGAGCCTCCAACGATGCGCCCGGTGCATACTCCTCAAGGAAAGTTCGGAACCTACGCGTGGACCCCTGCCCCCGTTGGTTAATAAGTGACTCGACTGCTGATACAAGTGCCCCGAAAGACGAGGACATCGAGATCGTCCACTGCCGCGAGGCCATGTGGAGCCAGTAAGCTGCTCTGTCGAACTCTTCCCTACGGACAAACGGGAGCTGCTGATAGCAACAGATCGATTCGTCGAGGTCCGAGGGTACGCGTAGGCCACGTCCGTCGATACCCCTCATCTCCTCGAAATACCGATCAGCCGGGATCACCTCAAGCCGCTCGTCCGAAAGCGGCGTAGCCAACTCCAAGACGCATTCCCCGAGAAACCCGGAGTATGCGTTCTTAACCCAGCGAACCTCAAGTTGTCCATCATCGCGCTGGAAGCATCCCCAGGAGTGCCCGGCGCTGCGGCGCTGCAAGCTCATCCCTCCGGCGAGCACAGTGTTGAGCATCAGCGTCAGCCGGCGGTGTTCCCGCAACCGGCGGTGGTTTGTAATCGCCCAATTTCCGGCGTCCCGAATGGGGAATTCGAGGATGAACGGATGGTCCGCATACTCGGCAGGCGCGGTCGGGGACTCGGGATGTGGTGGGAGAATTTGAATT
The DNA here is from genome assembly GCF_008254045.1 of Limnoglobus roseus. GTDB lineage: Bacteria > Planctomycetota > Planctomycetia > Gemmatales > Gemmataceae > Limnoglobus > Limnoglobus roseus. The sequence continues at coordinate 1,681,053 of NZ_CP042425.1, forward strand.
CCGGACCTGTCCCCACGCCATGACCCTGGCACACGGTGGCTGCAGAAGCTGTATTCTCGACCGATCCTATCGGGGCCGGTCAGAACCTTAGTTTCAATCTCCTGAACGATGGCATCCCACTGAGATTGATCGAACGCGGGACCAGGTTCAACGCTGGCAATCCTGCGGTCTGAATACGTCAGGGTAACTCGACACTCCGATTTGGCGCGCGGCAGATGAATGCGATGAGGATTGGATTCACGGCGATCGTACTGCCCTGGCCCACCGATCCGGTGGTCGAGCAGCAGACGAAGCTCATGAGAGTCAAGTTGAGTCCAAGTTGCCAGGAGAAGGTTGCTTGCCATCGCTCACCTCAGAACGCCTCGAACCAGCGGGGCACAACCCACGGACAACTGCCGCCGCCCGTGGGTTCAAAAGTCGTCGATCTTTCGCCCGTAATCACTTCCCCGCCGCCCACGCGATGCCGTTCTTCAGCAGCTTCGCGAACCACTCCTGCTTGAAATCGTCCACGTTGCCGAGGCTCGCGTAGAAGACGCGACCACGGCCGGCGGCCTTCTCGCGAACCCACGCGATCGGCTCCACTGGGTTGTCGCCCGATTTGCCGGTCAGCAGCACGATGGCGTCGGCCGCCAGCGGGTTGGATCGGTACAGCGAACACGTCGATTCAACCGCCGTCGTCGGCCAGTCGGCCAGCACGCTGTGCGTCCCGTCGGCCGGTGCCCGCTCAATGGTCATCTTCAGTGCGTTCGCGTAGTGGTTCTTGTATTCGCAGCCGAGGATGTCCTTGTCGAACGTCTCCCACGCCTCGACGCCGGCCGGCAGCGACTCGCCCTTTCGCGGCGCGAAGCCGTGGCTGGCCGTGCGGATCGCGATGATCGGCTTTCCGCTCGCGACGTACTTTCGCACCACGTCGAGATCGGCCTTCATCAACGGCTTCCGCCGCACGCTGAAGAGAACCGCGTCGGCCGTGTTCAGTTGCTCGATGCCGGGCAGGTGGTACTTGTCCTTCGCGTCGGCGAAGACGAACGACACGCGGTAGTCCATGCCGAGCTGCGCGAGCGCGAACGGCGGCAGCGTCGTCTCGGTCTTGTACTCATCCTCCGCGGAGACGATCACCAGCGTCGGCCGCTTGTCCTCCTTGAACCGGAATTCCTTGCCGCCGAGGAAGTCCACGCTCGTCACCGTGGGGCACCAGTGTTTCTCGATGTGTTCGACGACCAGGTCCGTGCCGGTACAGTGGGCGACGAACGGCGCCTTGGCCGGGTTGTACATGGTGTCGGTCATGTCGCGGACGAGGACGACGTTGAGGCCCTGCTTCGTCAGTTGGCGGATCGCGAACGGCCGGCCGAGGACGCACATGTTCGTGTGAACGCCCATCACGACGACGTTCTCGATGCCGCGCTGCCGCATCAAGTGGTAGGCCTCCTCGCTGTCAGTAATCGCGTCGCCGGCCTCGATTTTCAAGGCCTCGTGCTGCCGGGTCCAGGCCCGGTAGTTCTTGTTCACCTCGCCGCAGCCGCCGTCACTGTCGTCGATCGGGAGCTTGATTTCCTTCGCCGGGTCAAGCTTGCACCAGCGTTCGAGCGGCACCTTCGGCTCGCTCTTGGGCGCGTCCATCGCCAGCTTCCGCTGCGGGGTGTCCTTGTAGAACGCCATCGTGTCCGACGGGCAGTGGATGACGAGCGCCCCACGCTTCCGGGCGGCGACGATGAGGTCGTTCATCCGCGGAGCCATCTCCCCAACGCGGCCGGTGGCGCCGTCGCACCAGTGCTTGTCCCACATGTCGCAGATGACGACGGCTGTTTTCGCAGCGTCCCACGTCGCCGGCTTCGCGACCGTGTGATACCGCCCGGAGCCCGGAGCCGTCTCGGTCCGCGTGCGGGTATTCAGCGAGAAGGATTTGTCGTCGGCCAAGGCAACGGACGTGATGCCGATGAGCAGCAAGGAGAGAACACGAGCCATAACCGCCTCCCAGGTGGATGAGGCGATGGTATCGCGAACCGGGGGCGGGGACAAACGGAAAGCAAGCCGCTACGAATACTCGCCGGGGAACTGAATCACCGGCAGTCGCTGCGACGCACTCCGGAGTTCCTGCTCCCACTGGGTGCGAATCGCCAGCAATTGCGGGTCGTCGGCCGACAGACGAATCTGCTGCCGCAAACGAAGCTCGTTGGCGTGGTACACCGCCAGGTCGATCGGCGGGCCGACGGTCAGGTTCGACCGCATCGTCGAGTCGAGCGAGATCAGCGCGAGCTTCGTCGCCTGTTCGAGCGAGGTGCCGTCGTACTTCACCGCCCGGTCGAGAATCGGCCGGCCGTACTTCGACTCGCCGATCTGCAAGAACGGGCAGTCCGGCGTGGCCTGCAACGGGTTCCCCTGCGGGTAGATCAGGTACAACTCGTGCGGCTGTTGGTCGATCTGACCGCCGACGAGGAAGTTCACGTTAAAGCCGATGTTGTCTCGTTCGAGGAACTGCCGGTCGCGGGCCGCGACCGCCCGGACCGCCTCGCCGACGCACCGGGCCGCGTCGTACATCGTCGCTACGTTGGCTAACCCGTACCCGGCGTTGTAGTCGCTCTGCAACAGGGCCAGTACACTCTGGCTGAGTGACAACCCGCCGCTGGTGAGCAGCACGAACACCCGCTCGCCCGGCTTCACGAACGTGTACAGCTTGCGGGCGACATTGGCCTGATCGAGACCGGCGTTGGTCCGCGAATCGGACGCGAGCACGAGGCCGAGCTTGGTGTAAATCGCGAGGCAGTACGACATCGTGCTCGGGGGCAAGGGGCGAGGGACCGTCTGTCCGGAGAATGATACCGCCAGCCGCCGAATTCGGCAGGCGGCCCGCGTCCTCACTCCTTCGTCATGGTCTCGTCGAGGTTCAGCAGCACCCGTGCGACCGTCACCCATGCGGCCAGTTGGGCCGGCGTCACGCTGTTCGGCAGCTTGCGGGCGTCTTCTGGCTTGCTCACCGCCACGGTCCACGGGTCGGCCTGCGCGTCACTGTACTTCACCGTGTTCTTCTGGAGCATCTCCGACAGGATCGCCGACTCTTGCTCGCTCGGCTTCCGAGACACGCAGAGGCGGAACGCGAACGCGATCCGCTCGGCATCGGTCGTGCCACCTTCCTTCACCGCGCGCATCCCCAATGCCTGTGCCGCCTCGACGAAGATCGGTTCGTTCATCGCCGTGAGGGCTTGCAGCGGCGTGTTCGACCGCGACCGCTTCACGCAGGCGAAGTCGCCGGTCGGCGAGTCGAACGCTTGCGCCGGGTACGGGATGGTGCGGAAGCGGAAAACGTACAGGCTGCGGCGGTAGCGGTCCGGCCCCGTGCTTTCCGGCCACACCTTCGGGCCGTAGCTCGCCGGCGGTTGCGTGAGGAACTGTGGGATCGGCGGGTAAACGCTCGGCCCGCCAACCTTCGGGTTTAGCAGGCCGCTCGCGGAGAGGGCGATGTCGCGCACGAGTTCGGCGTCCACGCGGAATCGGGGGCCGCGGGCGAGCAAGCGGTTGACCGGATCGACGGCTTGCAGGTCCGGCGTCACCTTCGACGATTGCCGGTACGTCGCCGAGGTCACGATCAGCTTGTGCAATTGTTTCGGCGACCAGCCCTTCTCCATGAACTCGACGGCCAGCCAGTCGAGCAACTCGGGGTGCGTCGGCGGTTCGCTCTGCTTGCCGAGGTCTTCGGACGTGCTGACGATGCCGGCGCCGAAGTACGCCTGCCAGACGCGGTTGACGAACGAGCGGGCCGTGGTCGGCGCTTTCGCGTCGGTCAGCCACTTCGCCAGCCCGACGCGGTTCGGCGGCAGGTCGGAGGCCGGGGCGTTCAGAAACGTCGGCACGCCGATGCTCACCTTATCGCCGGGCTTCAGGAAGTCACCGCGTTTCAGCAGGTGCGTCGGCCGTTCGTCGGCGCGCTCCGTGTAGACGAGTTGCGTGTCGCCGGCCGGGTGGGTCTTCCACAAGGCCTCGATCTTCGCATTGGCGTCCTTCCACTCGGCCACGGTCGTGCGATAGACGGCGAAGGCATCGGCCTTGCCGTACAGCGGATCGGCGGTGGCGGTCGGCGCGTCGGATACACTGAGGCGGAAACGGCCGAGGTTGTTGTTCTGGTTGTCGTCGCTGTTCCAGCCTCCGTGGTTCTGAACGAGCTTGAACGTCACCTTCGCGTTGGCCGGAACTTCGACGGGCTTCTCGAAGACGAACACCGCGGTGTGCGGCCCGTTGCTGCGGCCGGGGCCAATGTCCGGCGACCACGCCGTCTTGTCGTCGCCGTCGATGGCAAACGCGATCGGCCCGGTGACGCGACTGCGCTTCGATTTGTCGTCGAAGTTCGCCTCCAGCGGCTTCTCGGCCGCATTCGCGTCGGCGGTGGCACTCGCGATCTTCACCGCCTTGCCGTTGACCTCGACGCGCATCTCGGTGAGCGCGAACAGGCCGAAGATCGAGCGGCCAGGGCCGTTCCGCGGCAGGTTTGGGTCGTTGAGCAGTTCCAGCCGCACGGCCGAGATCGTCTTCAGCTTCGTCGGCCCCGTGAAGTCGGTAGTATGCTTCGTCGGGGCGTAACCGCTGGCGTAAATCGAGCCGTCCGGCAGAACCGTGTGCTTCTGCCCGCCGCTGGTGTCGAGTTCCGGGCGGATCACCTCCCACGCGGGTTGATCGGCCTTCACCTTCGCTTCCCACGCGGCCAACTTCTTCGCCCAGTCGGGCGACTTGTGCTTTAACTCCGCTTCGATCTCCTTGATCTGGCGGAAGATCTCGGCCCTCTTCATCAGTTCGTCCGGCGTGTACACCGTGACGTTCGACTCGTTGGCGTTGTTCAGGTACGCGAAGAGGCGGTAGTAGTCGTTGTGCGTGATCGGGTCGTACTTGTGCGTGTGGCACTGGGCACACTGGATCGTGAGGCCGAGCATCGCCTTGCCGACGGCGTCCATGCGGTCGAACATCGCCTCCATGCGGAACTGCTCCGGGTCGATGCCGCCCTCTTCGTTAATCATGCTGTTGCGGAGGAAGCCGGTGGCGACGATCTGGTCCTGCGTCGCGTTCGGCAGCAGATCGCCAGCGAGTTGCTCGGTGAGGAACTGGTTGTACGGCAGGTCGCGGTTGAAGGCGTTGATGACGTAATCGCGGTAGAAGTACACGAACCGCGGCTTGTCCTTCTCGTACCCGTCGCTGTCGGCGTACCGGGCGGCGTCGAGCCACAACCGGCCCCAGCGCTCGCCGTAGTGCTTCGACGCGAGCAGCCGGTCCACGACCTTCTCGTAAGCGGCCGGCGACGTGTCGGCGAGGAACTCATCGACTTCCTTCGGCGTCGGCGGTAACCCGATGAGGTCAAGCGACAAGCGGCGAATCAACGTCACCTTGTCCGCCTCCGGCGAGGGCGAAAGTTTCTCCTTCGCCAACCGGGCCAGCACGAAGGCGTCGATCGGGTTTAATTTTTGAACTTTGATCTTGGAACTTTGGACTTCTGGCACCGGCGGCTTCACCGGGGCCACGAACGCCCAGTGCGCCGCCCCCGCCTCATTCGCCAGCGAGTCCGGCCACACGGCCCCGACGTCGATCCACTTCTTGATGATCTCGACCTTCTCCTTCGCCAGCGGCTTCTTCGGCGGCATCACCGCGTCGTCATCCGTGCTGGCGATGCGGCGGTACAGTTCGCTCTCGTCCGCCTTGCCCGCGACGATGCCGGTCTTCTTCGACTCGCCGCCGCGGACGGCCGAGGACCGCACGTCGATGCGAAAGTCGGACGTCCCCTTCTTCGCGTCGTGGCACTTGTAGCAACTCTCCTTCAGAATCGGCAGCACGTGCTTCTCGAAGCTGACCGCGTTCGGGTCGCCGTCGGCGGACGCGACGAGGGGGAGAGCGAGGAGGAAGGCCAGGGAGAGGAATCGCGGCATGACGGCGTACCGGGAAGAGAATCGGGTCTGGGTATCGTACCGAACAACACCGACGCCGTTTAGCTCAACGGTGGTCGTCCCGCCCGTTGCCGGTCGTCGAGTTCCTACAACAAACGCCATGCTCCCAAGCGAACACTTCCGCCACTGTCCCCGTTGCGGGACCGCCCTACCCTTCCCCGGCGCGATCCCGCTCCGGTGTCCGGCGTGCCAATTCACCTACTACTTCAACCCGACGCTCGCCGCGGCCGCGTTCATCCAACGGCCGGACGGGAAGTACGTCTTCATCCGCCGCGAGCGCGACCCCGGCAAGGGCAAGCTCACCGTGCCCGGCGGCTTCGTGGACATCGGCGAGACGGCCGAGGAAGCCTTGGTCCGCGAGGTCGAGGAAGAAGTCGGTCTGACGATCGCAGACATCGAGTACGTCTGCTCGTTGACGAACCGCTACCTGTACAAGGACGTGACGTACCCGGTGTGCGACCTGATGTTCCGGGCGGTGGCCGTCAACCCGGACGCCGCCATTGTCGGCGACGGGGCGACGGCCGTGGAGTGGTGGAGCCTCGAAGACCTGAACCCCAACGAGCTGGCGTTTCCGAGCGTGCGGCGGGGGCGGGAGTTGTTACTGGGTTGATGAACTTATTCGTCGTCATCGTCGTCTTCACGGCGTTTCTTCTTCGAAGGCTTCTTAGCTTCCGGGTGGCGCTTGTAGTAACGGGCGACGAGTTTTCGATTCCACTCCTCGGACCCCTTTTTCTCCTGCTGAAACTGGAACCAAAAGTACACGGCCGCCCCCGCTCCGCCGATCACGGCCGCGGCCACCCCGCCCCAGACGCCCACCCCTTCCATCTTCTTGGTGCCGAAGCCGAACGCGACACCCGCTCCAACCGCCACCCCCAACGGCATCCACCACGGGTACGTCGGCCCGCCCGCCCGCGGGTCATTCCCGGAGATCACCATCTCCGCCCGCAGGTCTTCAATGTACTCGTACGCATTCTGCTTCGTTTCGACCCAGGTGCAATCCTTCAGGGGCACGTCCTTCTCGCACTCCGCACAGTACGTCTTCGGTGCCTCGTCCATTTCAAACGGGTTTTCGAGGTACTTGCGGATTTCCTTCGCGGGCATCTCCGTCTCGCCCTTGCACTTCTTGTGAACGTAAACCCGCGGCGTTCCTTCCGGGATGCCGTCGCCCTTCTTCTTCGACCGGCGGGGGGCTTCGTCCTCGTCGTCAAAGTCCTCGTCGTCGTCATCATCACGGGAGCGGGCCATGATGTACCTCTTGAGAGAGAAAAGAGATTGTGCTGATGCAGGACGATTACGCCCCGCCGTAGTCGATCTCGTCGGGGTCGTCGATGCGGTGCTTGAGGATAAACTCCCGGCGACCCTCGACCTCGTCGCCCATCAGCGTGCGGAACATCTTCTCGGCCGCCAGCGCGTCGGCCATTGTCACCCGTTGGAGCGTGCGGCGTTTCGGGTCGAGCGTCGTGTCCCAGAGTTCTTCCGGGTCCATTTCGCCCAGCCCCTTGAACCGGGTAATCGTCATCCCCTTTTCGCCGATCTTGCGAACCTCGGCGGCGAGTTGGCGGAGGTGTTCCAGATCGCGCTCTGTGTCGCCGGTCTTGAGCTTGAACCGCACCGGCGGTTCGCGGCCAGCCACCCGCTCCAGCGGCACCAAGTCGCCCGGCTCGAACCCGGCTTCCTTTAGCTTCGCGATGGCCTTGTTCAGCGCCTTCACCTCGTGCCACTCGTCCACGCTGAACCGCGTTGCCTCGTCCACCGCCGGCTTGCCGTCGGCCGTCGGCGTCACCACGGCGGGCAGGTCGTCACTGACAGTCAGTTCCTGACCCAACCGCTTCGACTGCTCGGCCCGAAACTCTTCGACTTCCTCCTGCGTGTGGAAGAACGTCTCCTTCGTGCCCAACCGAACGTGGAACTGCGGCAGGCCCTTCGCCGGGTCGTACCGCTTCAGGAACGATTCCAGCGCGTGACCGCGGCGTTCCAGCGTGACCGACGCTTCGGCCACGTCCTCGATGATGGGGAAGAACTTCCGCAGTTCGTCGGCCCCGAACTGCTTCGGCGAATCGGCCTTCGTGATGACGAGCGTCGTGCCGTTGAGGCCGCGGTTCATGAGTTCGCCGCCCATCTCTTCGCGGGTGGCGATGAAGCGAACCTCCTTCTTCTGCGTCACCTTGTACAGCGGCGGGCGGGCGACGAAGATGTTGCCGTCCTCGATGAGCTTGCGCATCTGGCGGAAGAAGAACGTCAGCAGCAGCGTGCGAATGTGTTGGCCGTCCACGTCGGCGTCGGTGAGGATGACGATCTTGCCGTACCGCAGCCGGGCCACGTCCTCGATGTTGCCGATGTCCACGCCGACGGCCGCGATGAGGGCGGCGATTTCCTCGTTGCGGATCAATTTCTCGATCTTCGCCCGCTCGACGTTCAGTACCTTGCCTCGCAACGGCAGCACGGCCTGGAAGACGCGATCCCGCCCGCTCTCGGCCGACCCGCCGGCGGAATCACCTTCCACCAAGAACAATTCACTCTTGTCCCGCTCGCGGGTGGAGCAGTCCATCAGCTTGCCGGGCAGCCCGCCGCCGCCGAGCAACTTCTTCCGGTCGATAACCGCCTCGCGGGCCTTCTTCGCCGCGATCCGGGCCTCGGCCGAAAGGGCGATCTTCTTGCAAATGCGGGTCGCTTCCTTCGGGTTCTTCTCCAGGTACTCGGACAGGCCCTCGTACAGCACGCTGGAGACTTGCCCTTCGACGCCCGGCGTGACGAGCGCGTCCTTCGGCTGCGAGTTAAAGCTCGGGTCCGGGTGGCTGATACTGATGACGGCGGTGAGGCCCTCGCGGAAGTCCTCGCCCTTGAGTTCGAGGCCCTCCTTGAAGAGGTTGTTCTTCTTGCCGTAGGCCGTGAGCGTGCGGGTGAGGCCGCTGCGGAACCCGGACAGGTGCGTGCCGCCGTCCTTGTTGTAGGCGTTGTTCGTGAAGCACATTTCCCGCTTGTCGTCACTGGTGTTGTACTGGAGGCAGACTTCGATCGTCACGCCGTCGACGACCTTGCGGACGTAGATCGGCTCGTGTTCGACCGTCTCGTTCAGGTTCAGGAACTTGACGTATTCGAGGATGCCGACCTCGGAATAATAGTTCTCCTTGCGGCCGCTCACCTCGTCGCGAATGATGAGGCGAAGACCCTTGTTCAAGAACGAGATTTGTTGGAACCGCGTGGCGAGCCGGTCGAAGTTGAACGTGGCCGTGCCGAAGATTTCGTCGTCCGGCTTGAACGTGATGTTGGTGCCGGTCTGCCCGGCGGTGGCCGGGCCAATGTCCTTGAGTGCCGACGTGGCGTAGCCGCGCTCGAACTCCATCTGATACACGCGGCCGTCGCGGCGGACTTCGGCCTCGCACCACTCGGAGAGGGCGTTCATGGCCTTGGCGCCCATGCCGTGGAGGCCGGCCGACACGCGGTAGGCGTCGTTGTCGAACTTGCCCGACGTGCCGGCGATGGTGAGGGCTTCTTCGAGCGTGGACTTGCCGGTGTCGGCCTTGACGCCGACGGGGATGCCGCGGCCATCGTCGCTGACAGAGATGGAGCCATCGACCTCAAGGACGATGTTGATGTTCTTGCAGTACCCGGCGAGGGCTTCGTCCACGGAGTTGTAGACGATTTCGTAAACGATGTGGTGCAAGCCTTCGGAGTCGGTGTTGCCGACGTACATCCCCGGATTCTGCCGAATGTGGGCAGCGTCCTTCAGGGTCTTCATGTTCTCTTCGGTGTATTCCACCTTCGTCAGATCTTCGCTCATGAAGCATCATCCTTCACTGATGTTGGAAATTCATGTCCTTGGGTGAAAGCCCCGGCACGGCCGTGCCGGGGCTTTCGGTTCACCACGCGCCGACGCGGAACTTGATGTCCGTTACCGCCGTGCCCGGCAGCTTTTTCCGCAGGTCGGTCAGAAGTCGCCGTTTGTGGAACTGGGCCAGTTCTTGCAACAGCACACCGTTCTTCACTTCGACTTCGATCACGCCGCGGCGCATCGCCATCACGCGGGTGTCGGCCTGCCGCTCCGGGCCGACGGTTTCGGCCCAGGCCGTTTCCAGGCGGACGCGCTCGGTCTTGCGTCCCCAGCCGCGGGCGGTGAACAGCTTCGCCAGGATATCGCTTAGGTTTTCCGGGCCGGTGTTGTCGCTCGCCATACGCACCTCAGCCGGTCAGCGGCATCACCAGGTACAGGTAGTCGGCACCCAGACGGAACACCGCCGGCTTTTGGCCGTCGGTCATTTCCAGCGTCAGCGTCGGCTCGCTCTCGACGGCCCGCAGCATGTCGATCAGGTATTGCGGGTTGAACGCGATGTCGATCTCGCCGCCCTGGTAGTCGGGCAGGTCCATCGTCACCTCGCCGCTGCCGTGGTCGGCTCCACCCTGGGCGTTGAGCGTCAGCTTGCCGGGTTCGAACTTAAACTCGACCCGCTTCGACTCATCGTCGGTCATGATGGCCGCCTGCCGGACCCGCGAGAGGAACTCGGCGGTCGGGATGGCGAGCGTCACGCCGGGCTTCTTCGGGATGATGTCGCGATACGGCGGGAAGCGGCCCTCCACCAACCGCGTGTGGATCAGTGCCCGGCCAGTCTGGAACATCGCCTCGTTCGGCTTCAGCACAATGCGGATCAACTCACCGTCGTCAGCTAGGCTGCGTTCCAGCAGTTGCACGGCCTTCTGCGGCACGAGGTGCGAGGGCGTCTTGGCGTCCTTCACGCCGCCGTGAACGTCGGCCACGCCCTCCGTCAGGGCCAGCCGGCGGGTGTCGGTGGCAACCAGCCGAGCCTTCTTCTCCTCAGCCTCCCACAGCACGCCGGTGACGGCCCAGCGGGCGGTGGCCTCCGTCTTGTCGGCGGCGAAGGCGGTCCGCTTAATCATGCTCCGCAACAGCCCGGCGTTAATCTCGTGGTACTGTCCACCGTCGTCGAAGGCGGGGATGTCCGGGAACTCGTTCGCGTCGCCGCCGGGCAAGTTGAAGCGGCCGGTGCTGGTGCGGACGAGCGTGCCGTTCTCGTCGCTGTCCAGGGTGATGTCAGCGTCCGACGATTCGCGGAGAATCGAGATGAGCTTGTTCGGCTGAAGGAGTGCCGCCCCCGCCCGCTTGACCTCGATGCCGCGGAGTTCGTACCGCACGCCGATTTCCAGGTCAGTCGCCATGAGGAAGAGGGCATCATCTTGGGCAATCGCCTTGATGCAACTGAGCACCGGCTTCGTCGTGCGGGCGGCCACCGCAACGCCGACGAGCTGGCACGCGGTTAGCAACCAGTCGCGTTGACACTTCACTTTCACGGCGAGTCTCCCGATTACGGAGTGTGGGTGTTCTGATTAATCTGGAACGATTCGCGAGGGATCGGGGCTTCCTGTGTTCCTGCCTCTCGTTGGCGGTCTTCTCTTTCCGATCCCTTATTTAAATCCTCAGTGTCAGCAGTAAAGTCTCGGCTCAGTTCGTCTCTTACTGGCCCGGCTCTAACCAATCGCCCTGAAATTCAAGGCGGATCAGTGTTCGAACCCCTGTGGAAAACCTGGCGCGCGGCCGGTGAACCAATGGCGCGCTGCGGCGCGCGACTAACACTCGAATTTTCCCCGCCTCACTTCCAGCACTCGCGCGCCACTCGTTATCAGCGGCGCGCCGTCGGCGCGCCGAGTTTTCCACAGGGTGCGCGTCAACCGCTGATCTCCGTTCGCAGTCCCTTCACGGTGCCGGCGTAGTCGGCGTCCTTCGTCAGAAGCTCTTCGACCTTGCGGACCGCGTGCAGCACGGTCGAGTGATCGCGACCGAACTCACGGCCGACGGCGGGCAGCGACAGCTTGCTCGCGGTGCGAGCGAGGTAGATCGCCGTCTGCCGGGCCAGCATTACGGTCTTGAGCCGCGACGTGCCGAGCAATTCCTTCGGTGACACGCCAAACGAAGCGGCCACGGCCGCCACGATGTCGGCGACGGCGGGCGGCCGCGCGTCGTTCGCAAGAAGGTTGGCTACCTGTTCCCGCGTCAGCGCCGTCATCGACTTGCGGGCCGGCCCCCGCAGCGTTTGGAGCATCCCGAGCAACGGCCGAAAGCCGCCGGCCGGTTGATCCGCGATCCAGCGGAGGGCGTCGGCCGTTAGCTTGATCTTGAGGCGGTCGGCGTGGAATCTCAGTAACTTCAATCGCGACTTTGGCGAGAAGGCTTCCAGCGGCACAACCAGCCCGGCCGATAATCGGCTGGCGAGGCGGCGTGGCACGTTCAACAGTGCCGCCGGCCCCGCATGGGCGGTGAAGACCGTCGGCCGGCGGGATCGGGTTCGCAGGTCCAGCACCCGGCCGACGAGGTCCGCCGAGCGCGGCGGCAGATGTTGCACATCTTCCACGATCAGCAGATCGCACTCCGCGAGTTCCGGGTACGTCCCGTCGTCTTCACCCTCTTGCGGGCGGGAGTCGAGGTCGTTGGCCGCCACGATCTGCACCGTGTGGCCGAGCGGCGATTCCGTGACCGCTTGAACCAGGGCGTCGACCAGTGTGGTTTTGCCGGTGCCGGGGAGGCCGTGGAGGAGGAGTGGTGAGACGACCCGCCGGGACTGTTCCAGGGCGCGACCGAGTTGCCAGACCGCCCGCACCGCGGAACGATTTTCAGGCACGCGGACCAGGTCATTCCACGGGGGAGCGAGGAGCGTCATTTCACCAGGAATTCTAGCAAAAAATGCACGTCCGAACAATCGCAATCCGACGGATTAACGACGCTCGAAGTGGTTGTGGGGCGTGAAGTTGCGATCAGGCCGGCGGGGGCGGGCGAAGGTGGGGCGTTTGCGGCGAGTTTGCTCTGTATAACGTCCCTACCACCATGACGCACATCGAGAAGCAAACCCTCCGCGACCTGCACCGCCCCGGTTGGCGGGGAACGTGGTTCGTTCTCGGCTTCGGCAGCCTCTTCTACGGCCTCGTGGCGGCGACCGCGTACTGTCTGTCGGCCCAACTTTATTGGGCGCTGGTGCCGCTCATCGTGGCCAACACCCTGCTCTCGCATTCGCTGGTCATCGCCTTTCACGAAGCCGCCCACGGCAGCCTCTGCCCGTGGCGACCACTGAACGAGTACCTCGGCCGAGTGATCGGCCTGCAAGCGTTCAACAGCCTGACGCTCTACCGCGAACTGCACCACTGGCACCACGCCCACCTTGGTACGCCGCGGGACGAGGAATTCTGGCCGTTCACCGACCCCGCTCAGCCCCGGTGGAAACGCCGACTGGCGGCCGTCGGCGAACTCTTATTCGGCACCCTGTACACGCCCGTTCTGTACCTGCGGGCTTTGGTTCGATCCGACTCTCGCATCCGCGTCGGCCGCAGCCGTCGGCTGATGATTTGGGCAGAGGTCCTCGCTCCGTTCGTCGTGTGGGGCGGTGTCGCCGGGGTGGCCCTGTGGTACGGCGTGTTCGCGTACTTTTTCCTCGGCTACCTGCTTCCGGCCTACCTCGCGGGCAACATTCAAAGCTGGCGGAAGTACATCGAACACATCGGCCTGACCGGCGACAGTTGGGCCACGCTCACGCGCGCCATTCGCCCGCCCGGTTGGCACGGCCACGTGATGTCGGAATCGGTTTTGCACGAGCCGTACCACGACTTGCACCACCGTTACCCGAAGATCCCTTACGAAAGCCTGCCCGCTGCCGCGAAGGTGGACCCACCACGGTCGGACGACGTGCCGGTGTTCCCGAGCTATCGGGCGGCACTGGTGGACTTGCTGCGCGACCTCGGCGACCCGAAATTCGGCCCGGCGTGGCGGGAAGAAAACGTGCCGATGCCCGTCGTGCACGCCGAGATTGCATAACCGAAGCCCATTTCTCTCCCCGTCGAGGTTGCGATGCCCGCTGTTCGATTTGCCGTGCCCGCGATCCTGGGCTTCCTGTTGGCCAGCCCCTTCGCGACGACTCAAGACCCGAAGCCGGTCGCCTCACTGATCGCGCGGAACCGCGTGCAACTGAACCTCGCCGGGGCCGAGATGATCGTCGCGGCGTGCAAGCAGAAAGCGACGGCGATGGGCCTGAAGTCGAACATTGCCGTCGTCGACGACGGCGGGCACCTGCTCGCATTCGCCCGCATGGACGGTGCCCGCCCCGCGAGCGCGGCCACGGCTCTGACGAAAGCCGTCTCGGCCGCGACGTTCCGCCAGGAAACCGGCACCCTGCCCGCGAAGGGGGAACCGGACCTGCTGTTGAGCCTGGAACTCCCCCGGGCGGCGGCCGCGAGTGGCGGCAAGATCACCACCCTCAAGGGCGGCGTGCCCGTGGTCGTGGACGGCCAGGTGATCGGGGCCGTCGGCCTCGGTGGCGGCAGCGGCGAACAGGACGCGGAAGTAGCGAAGGCCGGCATCCAGGCCTTGCTCGACGGACTGGGCGAGAAGAAGTAACAAGTCAGAGTTTGGCCGCACGGATTGCGTTCACGCTCGCGATGATCCGTCCGGCGGCTTCGTCCATTTCGGCTTCTGTTGTCGTCTCGCCGAGGCTGAACCGCACGGCGGACTTGAGCACGTCGTCGGGTACGCCCATCGCAATCAGCACCGGCGACGGCAGGAGCGAACCGCTCGAACACGCCGACCCGATCGAGCACGCGACGCCGGCCAGGTCGAGGCTCATCATCAGCAAATCGGCCCGGCAGCTGGGGAACGAGAGGTTCAGCGTCGTCGGCAAGGAATCGGCCTCGCCGGGAAGCGGCCCGTTGACGACGACCGGCGGCACCGCGGCCCGTAGTCGGTCGAGCAACCTCTGCCGTAGGCGGGCGAGTGACGCCGCGGTGTCACTCATGGCCTTGACCGCGTGGTCCAGGGCCACGGCCATGCCGACGGCGAGCGCGACAGGTTCCGTACCGGGCCGGTGGCCGCGCTGCTGGTGCCCGCCGAACTGCAACGGCCGGAGCAGTGTTCCCTTCCTGAGCAACAACGCACCCACGCCCTTCGGCCCGCGGAACTTGTGCCCGGAGAGTGTCAACGCGGTGACGCCGAGGCCGCGGAGGTTCACTGGAATCTTGCCGACTGCCTGGGCCGCGTCGGTGTGAACGGGACCGAGTTCGGCGAACGCCCGCACAGGCTGGATCGCGCCGGTCTCGTGGTTCGCGAGTTGCAGACTGGTGAGAACTCGCGGGGCGAGTTCTCGACGTTCAACAACCCCCCGTGCGTCAGCTTTCAGCCATTCGATCTCGAATCCCCTTGCCGCGAGTTGCTTCAACGGTTCGGTCACGCACGGGTGTTCCAGCGGCGATGCCACGATCCGCCCCGGTGGTTCGCCGCACAGGCCGAAGAGCGCGATATTGTTCGCCTCCGTGGCCCCGCTGGTGAAAACGACTTCCTCCGGCAGTGCCCCCAATAGGGCCGCGACTTTCTCGCGGGCGTCTTCCAGGTGTCGGCGGGCCTGTCGGCCGGCGGCGTGCGACGACGACGGGTTGCCGAACGCTTCCGCCATCAGCGGCCGCATCGCGTCCCAGGCCGCGGGCAGGACCGGCGTCGTCGCGTTGTGGTCGAGGTAGAGCATGGTTATTGCCGCCATCCTATACCCATTCGCCCGTCTCGCGAATACCCTTTCCCCATCGACCATTCCCTCCCCCTCTGAGATTCGCCAATGTCGTCCTACTTCCCCGACGTGTCGGCCATCAAGTACGAAGGCCCGGACAGCACGAACCCACTCGCCTTCCGCCACTACAACCCGACCGAAGTCGTCGACGGCAAGACGATGAAGGACCACCTGCGGTTCGCCGTCTGCTATTGGCACACCCTCTGCGGCACCGGCAGCGACCCGTTCGGTCCCGGCTGTGCCATCCGCCCGTGGGACCAGCAGGGCGGCTCGAACGTCGAAATCGCCCTCCGCCGCGTGGACGTGATGTTCGAGTTCGTTACAAAACTCGGCGCGCCGTTCTACTGCTTCCACGACCGCGACGTGTCCCCGGAAGGCAAGAACCTGTCCGAGACGAACGCCATCTTCGACAAGATCGCGGCGAAGCTGAAGGCGAAGCAGGACGAGACCGGCGTGCAGCTCCTCTGGGGCACGGCCAACCTCTTCAGTCACCCGCGGTTCGTCCACGGGGCGTCCACGAGTTGCAACGCCGACGTGTTCGCGTTCGCCGGGGCGCAGGTCAAGAAGGCGATGGAAGTCACGAAGGAACTCGGCGGCGTCAACTACGTCTTCTGGGGCGGACGCGAAGGCTACCACAACCTCTACAACACCGACCTGCGCCGCGAGTTCGACCACCTCGCCAAGTTCCTGCAAATGGCGGTGGACTACAAGAAGAAGATCGGGTTCACGGGGCAGTTCCTCATCGAGCCGAAGCCGAAGGAGCCGACGACGCACCAGTACGACAGCGACGCCGCCGCGTGCACGGCCTTCTTGAAGACCTACGGCCTCGACAAAGACTTCAAGTTCAACCTCGAAACGAACCACGCGACGCTCGCGGGGCACACGATGTTCCACGAGATGACCTACTCCAGCAGCTACGGCATGCTCGGCAGCGTGGACGCCAACCGCGGGGACGAACTCATCGGCTGGGACACGGACCAGTTCCCGACGAACCTGTACACGACCGCGCAGATCATGCTCGTGATCCTGAACCAGAACGGCCTCGGCAGCGGCGGGCTGAACTTCGACGCGAAGGTCCGCCGCGAGAGCTTCGAGCCGGTGGACCTGTTCCACGCCCACATCGGCGGCATGGACGCATTCGCCCACGGTCTGAAGATCGCCAGCGCCATCCGCAAGGACGGCGGCCTCGCCAAGTTCGTGAAGGATCGCTATGCGAGTTGGGACACCGGCATTGGGGCCGACATCGAGAAGGGCATCGCCGACTTTGGCTCGCTGGAAACGTACATGCTCGCGAAGGGCGACTCGGCCGCGAACACGTCCGGCCGGCAGGAAATGCTGGAGAACTACGTCAACCGCTTCATGAAGTGAGGCGTCGGGTTCGTGGCGGTCGCTCAACCCGGCGGCGGGTTGAGCGGCAACGCTTGTATTACCTGAGGTTGCACGACCTCGGCCACCACCGGCTCGTTCTTTGCCAGGAACTTCTTTGCGATGTCCTCCTGCAACCGCAGGATGCCGCCGAGGCTTTTCCCGTGCAGGCGGGCCGACCGGCTCATCACCTTGTCCAGTTGCACCATCAACTTCTGAACCCACTTCCCCTTCACGTAGGTTTCCGGCAGTTCTTTTACGATGTCCTCGTCCAGTAGGAAGTCGGCCAGGCGGTCGCCTTCCTCGAAGTTCTTCATCGCCGGCATGTCCAGTTCCTTCGCCGCCCGGACGATCTTCCGCAACGCCGACCGGCCCTCGCGGAGAACGTGCATCAACTCGATGAAGTCGTCCTGGCCCAACTGTTCGGCCCCGGCGAACATGTTCCACGTCACGTGCGCACGGCCCTGGTGCATCCGGGCGGACTTGTAAAAGCCCTGGATGGTCATGTGGAAGCGGTAGCGGTTGATGAGTTCGAAGTAGAGTTCGTTGTTCACCCGGTAGGCCATCTGCACGAACACCAGGTACACGCGGCGGTCGAGCGAGTGGAACCACTCGTCGCTCTTGTCGAGCTTCTGTTCCGTTTCCTTGAGCAGTCGCTTTGCCTTCCGGCCGCGGGTCGGGCCGGTGTTGGCGATGAGCGCGTCGTAGTCCTTCATCAACTCCTTGCGGGTTTCGGCCCGGTCGCCGAGTTCGGTGTAGAGCTTCTGGAAGACGGTCGCGAGCCGTTCGTCCGGCCACGGCTCGGTCTGGATGAGTTCGTTGAGTTCGTCGAGGTCGCCGGGGTCGATGATGCGGCCGTCGTAGCTGCCCTCGTACTTCGGGTCGTAGGTCGTCTCGGCGTGCTCCTCGTCGATGAACTTTTGCACCTTCCGCGGGTCGGCCAGTTCCGTGCCCTTCGGCAACTTGCCGTACATGCGGTAGAACTTGTACGTCATCCGCTCCCGCAGGTCGCCGGGGTTGTCGAACAAGAGCCACGGCGACCGCTCGTCCATCGGGGCGGCGATGAACTCGGCCTTCACGTTCTCCTCGCGGTCGTAGTTCGACGGGTGGTAGTCGCCCTCGTCGCCGGGGTCTTCCTCCTGGTCGGGGTCGAAGACCTGCACCTTCCGCCCGGCGGTCAAGCTCTCCAGTTTCGGCGGGATGCCGAGCTTCGGCTTCTTCTGCTTCTTGCGGACGATGTCGGCCCCGGCGTGCTGGTGGAAGTAGATGTCGGCGGTGTACAGCTTGTGGTCGGCCGCCTTGCGGAGTTCGCCGAACGCGAAGTTCAGGAACTCGTTGCCGTGCTTGGTACGGAGCAACCCGTGGACGATGGCATCGCTGCCGGCGACGCTGGCGGCGACGAGGTCGGCGTGGAACTCGCGCTCCCGCCAGATGTTGTGCCGCTGCGAACTCATGAGCTTGTAGACGCCGAGGAGGATCGAGCGGACGACCCACAGGCACCCGCCGAGGAAGTATCCGATGGGGGTGCCGATGCCGCCGGATCGCTTGAGCCAATCGACGAACGCATCGAACCAGTCGCGGCCGGCGACGAGGTCGTAGATGATCCGGCTAACGACGTTGGTGTACGCTCCGACCGCCCCGCCCTGGTTGAAGTGGCCGAACTCGTGGGCGAGCACGGCCTTGAATTCGCTGAGGTTCAGGCAGTTGATGAGGCCGAGACCGAGGATGAGGTCTTTTTTCGGCTGGACGCCGAACACGTTGATGAGGCTGGTGTACGTGACGACGCCGGCGTTCACGTCGGCCGATGCGTAAATCTTGTTCGGCTCCTCGGCCCCCGTTTCATCGCAAACGCGGGTGATGAACGCGAACAGCTTCGGGTGGTCACGCTCCTTGAGTTCGATGTGCAGTTCCTTCTCGACGTCCGACCCTTTGAAGAAGCCTTTCACGAGCACGGCGAACCCGAGGGCGAAGAAGGCGGCCCCGAAGATCGGCCACACGTTGGCGCGGGGGATGGAGACGATCATCCACGCGGTCATGTACCCGGTGAACACGACGAGGCTGAAGTAGATGAGCAGGAAGACAAACGACCCGGTGAGCAGCAGCCACTCCTGGGTGACGTACTTCGACGGATAGTCGGTGATCTCGTCCGGCACGTCCTCCGGCGACGGCGGGTACGGCAGTTTTTCGCGCGCGGCCATGGGCGGTTCCCCCGGTGTCGGGTCGAATTCGGTACCCACCAGGATAGAAATGAGATGGCCCCCGACGCAAGAGGCAACTTTGATGACGACCCCTGATTGGACCGCCGCCCGCGGGCAGATGATGCTCGACCCGACGGTGACGATGCTAAACACCGGCTCTTTTGGGCCGACGCCCGTGCCTGTATTCGAAGCGGCGAACGAGTTCCGCAAACTGTTGGCGATGGGGCCGACGAACTTCTTCGTCCGCACCCTGCCGCCGCTGTTGTGGGACGCCCGCACGAAGACGGCGAACTTCCTCGGCACGGCGCCCGAGCGGTTCGTGTTCACGTCCAACGTGTCGGCGGCGATCAACCTCGTAGTCTCCGGGTTGCGCATCGACGGGCCGGGCGAAGTGCTGATGACCGACCACGAGTACGGCTCAATGGTCTGGTGCTGGGAACGAGCCGCGGCGCGGCAGAACCTGGATGTGAAGACGTTCCCGCTGCCGACGATGCCGCGCGACCCCGGCGTAATTGTCGAGGCGGCCGTGCGGGCGATGACGCCGCGGACGAAGGTGTTCTTCTTCAGCCACGCCCTGTCGCCGACGGGGATGGTGCTACCGGCGAAGGAACTGTGTGCCGAGGCTCGACGGCGGGGCATTCTCACGGTCGTCGATGGGGCACACGTCCCGGCGATGGTGGCACTGAACATCGACGACGTTGGGGCCGACTACTACGCGGGCAACTGCCACAAGTGGCTGCTCGCGCCGAGCGGCAGCGGCTTCGTGGCCGTCCGCGACTGGGACCGGCACGTCGAGCCGTTGCACGTCAGTTGGGGGTACAAGACCGATGCCGACCCGGTCCCGGCGAGCGGCCCTGATGCGAGAGATGCCTACGGGAGCACGCCGCGGACGCGGTACCTGGAGTTCGAAGGGACAAAGGACGTTTGCCCGTGGCTGGCGACGCCGGCGGCGATCGCGTTCCAGGAAGCGCTCGGCTGGGACGCGGTCCGGGACCGGCACGCAGAACTGGCGGCGTACTCGCGGCGAGTCTACGACAAGTTGGGACTGAAGCTCGCGACACCGGCCGACCGTCGCATGAGCGGTTCGATGACGGCGTGCGAACTGCCGCCCGGCGTGAACGTGCCCGCCCTGCGGGCGAAACTGTGGGAGCACCGCATTGAGATTCCGGTGAACGAGCGGCCGGACCGAATGCTCTTGCGGATCAGTCACCACTTTTACACGACGGAAGCTGAGATCGATCGGCTGGCCGACGTGCTGCCGCGGGCACTGCGGGAGGTGACGTGACATTTGGCGAGCCCGAGCACCGTGAGGTGCCGGGGACGATTAGCGACACTACCGGTACCTTACGGTGCTCGCCAGTCCTGGCCAAACTTCCTCGCTCCCGCACTCGTCTCCAATTCATGACGGGGCACGGTTCCCGCCGATAGAGACCGGAGCAGAAACACTCCCGTTAGCGAGGACGGATACGTGCGGACCCATCGACGCGGCACCTTGAGCTTCATCCCCCTGGAAGATCGCACGGCCCCCGCCGTGTTCACGGTCACCACGACGGCCGATAATGGCAACAACGTCACCCCCACGGTTGGCTCGCTGCGGGCGGCCATCGTGGCGGCGAACGCCGCGGCGGGAGCGGACACGATCAACTTCGCCATCGCCGGCGGTGGCGTGCAGACCATCTTGCCGTCGACCCAAATGGTTGCGATCACCGATCCCGTCACGATCGACGGCACGACCCAGACAGGGTATTCCGGTACGCCAGTCATCCGCATCAGCGGGGCGAACGCCGCCGCCGGGTCGGACGGGTTGGTGTTGCTGAATCACACTGGCAGCACGATCAAGGGGCTGAACATCGCCGGCTTCGGCGGCGGGGTGGGCATTCGCATCAACGGCGGCGGACAGCACCTCGTTCAAAACAACCTCATCGGGACGAACCAAACCGGCACGGCGGCGGAAGCGAACGGCGTCGGCATCGTCGTCACCGGGGCGTCGGTCCAGAACGTCATCGGCGGCGGACAGGACAAGCGGAACATCATCAGCGGCAACACCAACCAGGGCATCCTCCTCAACAGCGCGAGTTCGCAAAACACCATCACGTCGAACTTCATCGGCGTGGCCCTCAACGGCGCGACACCGCTGGCGAACGGCGGGGACGGCATCCTCATCAGTGCCGGGGCCGCGTTCACGACCGTCGGTGGCACGGCGGCGGGTGGTGGCAACATCATCGCCTCCAACGGCGGGGCCGGCGTTCACGTCACCGACCCGGCCACGGCGGGCACGCAGATCCAAGGGAACCGCATCGGCCTCGACTTCGCCGGTACGGCCTCGCCCAACGGCGGTGACGGCGTCCGCGTCGAGAACGCCGCCGGCACCGCGCCCGTCAGCGGGCTGGCCTTCCCTACCACCAATACCACAATCAGCAGCAACACCATCCGGTCGAATAAAGGGAATGGTGTTTCCGTTCTCGACACCAGCCGGTACGTTCGCATTCTGAGTAACACGATCAGCAACAACGGCGGCCTCGGCATCAGCGTGGACGCCACCGCGAACGATGGGCTGGCGGCCCCGGTTCTCACCAACCTCCAGACTGACAGCAACAACGGCATCACTGTGACCGGCACCATCGTCGGGCGGACGAACACGGCGTACGTCGTGTCGATCTACGGCAACTCGACGGCCGACGCGAGCGGCTTCGGCGAAGGGGAGACAGCGATCACCACGGTCACGGTGACGACTGACGCCGGCGGGAACGCGACCTTCACGGTTAAAATCTCGGCCGGCTTATCGACCCCGTTCGTGAGCGCGACCGCTACGGCGTCCACGGCCGGTGACACGTCGGCCTTCGCGGCGACGCAAGCGCGACCGTCGGCCGGGCTGGACGCGAGTATCGCCTTCGTGGCGGCGGGCAGCGGTGCCCCGACCGTCGCGTTCGTCAACCAGGTCGGCGGCACCGTCTCCAGCATCAACGTCTTCGATGCCAGTTTCACCGGCGGCGTGCGGGTGGCGGCGGCCGACTTCAACGCCGACGGCATCCCGGAAGTCATCGCTGGGACCGGGCCGGGAACGACAACGCTCGTCCGCGTTATCGACCCGGTAACGCAGAAGCAGTTGTTCAGTGTGCAACCGTTCGAGGCGGCGTTCACCGGCGGGGTCTACGTCTCGGCCGGCGACGTGACCGGCGACGGCGTACCCGACGTCATTATCTCGCCGGACGAAGGCGGCGGGCCGCGGGTCCGGGTGTTCAGTGGGAAGGACTTTAGCCTCGTCGCCGACTTCTTCGGCATCGCCGACCCGAACTTCCGCGGCGGAGCCCGTACGGCCGTCGGCGACGTGAACAAGGACGGGACCGGCGACCTCGTCGTGGCGGCCGGGTTTGGTGGCGGGCCGCGGGTGGCCGTGTTCAACGGGAAGACGGTCACAAGTGGGACGCCGACGACACTGTTCAACGACTTCTTCGCGTTCGAGCAGACCCTCCGCAACGGCGTCTTCATCGCGGCCGGCGACATCAACGACGACGGCTTCGCGGAAATCATCGCCGGCGGCGGGCCGGGTGGTGGGCCGCGCGTCCTCGCCCTCAACGGGCAATCCTTGCTGAGCAACCAACAGGTGCCGGCGGCGAACTTTTTCGCGGGCGACACGGCCACCCGAGGGGGCATCCGCGTCGCGTCGCGCGACCTGAATGCCGACGGCAACTTCGAAATCATCACCGGCGACGGCCCCGGCGCGGGCGGCAAACTGCGCGTCTACACCGGGTCGGACTTCGCGCAATCGGCGACGCCCGACCCGCGGGTAGAGGTCGACGCCTTCCCCTCCGCGGCGGGTGGCGTGTTCGTGGGGTAGGGGAAGTTTTCCGTGGCCGGCCGTGCCGAGGCCGGCCCACGGGAGACTCGCCGGCACATTCGGTACAACCGCTGAATTCCCCGGAGTTTACCCGTTCGGCCGGCCGGGAATGTCCGGCAGGTTCGCCCTATTTTTGCTCTGTTTCCCCGTTTTTGCGCCCGCCTGTCGTTGCGGAAAAAAATCAATTCCGATCCAATACACCACTTGTTCCGTCTGTATTGTGCCTGAATATTCTGCCTCTGTGATCGGCTTCTAGGGAGACTCGCACATGACCGCGTCCCGGTTCGACCGCCGACCCCGTCGTGAAGTCCGCCGCCCCACCCTTGTCGGGGTCAACGGGCCGCGGCTCTTCGTGGAGTCGCTCGAAGACCGTGTGACGCCCGCGTTCAACCCGAACCCGCTGTTCGTGGCGGGCACCGTGCCGGCTACGACCGGCGGATTCGGCCTGAACACGAACGGCGCGCCGCAAAGTATCGTCGTGGCCGACTTCAACGGCGACGGCAAGGACGACTTCGCCGGGCTGGCCGCCACGAACGGCACCAGTTTCAACCGGGTTGACGTCTACCTCAGCAAGACGACGGGCACCGGTTATACCGCGAGTTCGATCTTCGTCGGGGGGACGGCTGCGCCGGCGAGCTTGGCGGCGATCGACGTGACCTCGGACGGGAAGGCTGAACTTGCCACGCTCACCCAGTCGAGCGGGTTCATTCAGGTCTACCGCCTGGACAACAGCGGCACCTTCCAGTTCCTAGCCGGCCTGACGATCGACCCTGATAGCAAGGGCGTGGTTAACACGAACCTTGGCGGGATCGTCGGCGGGGACTTCAACAACGACGGCAAGGGGGACTTTGCCGTCGCCCTGACCGGGTCGGCGAACGGGAACGAATACTTCTTCCTGTACAACAACGGCGACGGCAAGAGCTACACCCCGATCGCCGGAACGCGGCGGACCGGCGCGTCGACGACGAACTTCACGCAGCCGATCGTGGCCGACTTCAACGGCGACGGCAATGTCGACCTCGCCATGCTCAACACGAGTACCAATCAGGTGTTCGTCTTGTTCGGCGACGGAGCCCTGGGTGTCAGTTTCGTCCGCATCCTGGGCGTGGGGGCCACGCCGACGGCCGTTGCCGTCGGCGACTTCGATAACAGCGGCACCCCCGACCTCGCCGTCGGGCAGAGTAACGGGAACGTCACCCTGTTCCTGAAGGACGCCACGGGCACCACGTTCACGACCAAGGCGAACGCGGTCACGCTCGGCGGCGGGGCGAAGGTCGTGGGCCTCGCCGCGGGCGACTACGATGTGGACACCTACGACGACCTCGCCATCGTCAGTTCGCGGACCGGTTCGGGCCTCCAGAACGTCGACGTGTACCTCGGCTCCAAGGACGTGCGGCTCAACGGCATGACCCCGGCGGACGGCACCCCGTACGGGCCGCTGACCGCCACCGGCGGGGCGGCGGCGACGCTCGACTTCGACAACAACGGCAACGCGGACTTCGTGACCGGCCAGGGGACGTCCGGCGGCCAGTTGTACGTGCCCTACGTGAACCAGTCGGGCGTCGGCGGCGAGACCTTCCTGACCGAGGACACGACGAACACTGAGTTCGGCCTGCCGGTGAACTACAACGTCGTGATTTACCCCCCGCCACTCGGCGGGGCCTTGCCGACCGGGTCGGTCGAATTCTTCGACGTCATCACCGACAGCTCCAACAACCAGACGTTCACGTCACTCGGGTCGAACACCCTCACCCCGAGCCTCGACGCCGAGGGGAGTTCGATCTCGGTGACGACCTTCCAGAAGGTCGATTTCTCGGTCGGCCAGCACACCGTCATCGGCAAGTACTCCGGCGACGCGAACTACCCGACGACGACGTCGAACAATCAGGTCGTCACGGTCGCCCAGGGGACGGCCCGGGCGGTCGTCACGACGTCGATCCCGGACACCAAGGCGGCCCCGGCCTTGCAGGCCACCGACACGCGGGTCCTCCCGCGGCCCGTGTTCGGCCAACCGGTGCCCTTGACGGTCACCGTCACGACGCCGTCGGGGTTGTTCCCGCCGGGGAACGTGTCGTTCTTCGACAACAACAACCTCATCGGCAGCGGCACCCTCGACGCGGCCGGGATGGCCTCGATCACGGTCACCAACTTTTCGCTCGGCAACCACGCGATCACCGTCCAGTACCTCGGTTCCGCGAACTTCACGACGGCCACCTCGAACGGCCTGCCGATCTCGGTCGAGAAGGCGAACTCCACCACGACCATTGGGATCAGCAGGACGTCCGTGAACTTCGGCGACGCCGTCACGCTCAGCGCCACCGTCGGCATTGCCTCGCCGGGCGTCGGCACGCCGACCGGGACCGTCCAGTTCTTCGAGGGGACCACACTCGTCGGTACCTCCAACGTGATGGCCGCGTCCGGGTCGGCCTCGTTCGGGGTTGCCGGGCTGGCGGTCGGCAAGCACTCGTTCACGGCCCTGTACAACGGCAACGCCAGCGTCGCCGAGTCGCAGTCGTCCAATACCGTGAGTGTGACCGTCGTCGGCACGGCGTCGGCCACGACCTTGTCGGCCAACCCGACGGCCGGTCAGGTCGGCGCGCCGGTGACGTTGACGGCCACTGTCACCGACACCCAGTCGCCGCCGCGGGCGGTCGGGGTCGGGTCGGTCACGTTCGTCGGCACGGACGCGAATGGGCAGGCCATTACGCTCGGCCCGGTGACCGTCGGCACCGACGGCAAGGCGTCCACCAGCTACTCCAGTCTGCCGCTGGGGAATTCATCGTTCCGCGCCGTCTTCAGCGGGACCAACTCGATCGCCGGGTCCACGTCGGCCCCAGTGCCCCTCACGACCGGCCGCTCGATCCCGACCACCACGAGTACGAACTCGGTCGGCAGCACGTCCGCCGTCGTCGGCCGCGACGTGACGTTCTCGACGCAGTTCAACGCGGTTACAGGGCTGGCGTCGCCGGTGACGGGGACGGCGACTTTCCTGGACAACGGCACCCCGATCGGCACCGTGACGCTGGCGAACGGCCTGGCCTCGGTCACCGTCCGGTTGACCCGCGGCCTCCACACGATCACGACCACTTATTCCGGCGATGGTGTTTACGGTCCGACCTCGACGAGCGTTGATTTCCTCATCACGAACGCGATTGACTCGATCACCGTCGGGGCCGGGGCGGGCGGCACGGACATCGTCCGTATCTACAACCCCGACGGCAGCGTGACGAAGAACCCGCTGTTCGCCTTCGGGCCGGACAACGTGAGCGGTGCGCGGGTGGCCAGCGGTGACATCAACGGCGACGGCGTGCAGGACTACGTGATTGGCACCGGCCCCGGCACCCAGGCCCGCATCCGCGTCTTCGACGGGGCGACGAACACCCCGTTGTTCGAGACGTTCCCGTTCGAAAACTTCACCGGCGGCGTGTTCGTCTCGGTCGGCGACATCACCGGCGATCTCCGCGGCGACATCATCGTCACCCCGGACCAAGGCGGCGGCCCGCGAGTCCAGATCATCGACGGGAAGACGTTCGGCCGCGTTGCCGACTTCTTCGGTATCGACGATCCGAACTTCCGCGGCGGCGCGCGGGCGGGAGTCGGGGACGTGAACGGGGACGGGGCGAACGACCTCGTCGTGTCGGCCGGATTCGGCGGCGGCCCGCGGATCGCCGTCTACGACGGCCGGGCACTCCGCCAGGGTGCCCAGGTCAAGCTCGTCAACGACTTCTTCGCCTTCGACCCGTCGCTCCGCAACGGAGCGTTCGTGGCGGTCGGCGACGTGGACGGCGACGGCTTCGGCGACCTCGTCCTCGGGGCCGGCCCAGGCGGCGGCCCGCGGGTCATCGCCATCAGCGGCAACGACCTGATCAAGTTCGGTGGTGCGGTCTTGACCCTGAAGGCGAACTTCTTCTCGGGCGACATTAATGATCGGGGCGGGGTGCCGGTCGCGGTGCGGAACTTGGACGGTGACAACCGGGCCGACATCGTTACCGGGTCCGGCCCCGGCGGCCGCCGCGTAAACGCCTACCTCGGAGCGTCAATTACCCCGTCCGGCCAGCCGACGCCGTCGCAGTCGTTCGACGCCTTCGACGACAACTTCAACCCGCTCGGCGGCGTTTTCGTGGGGTAAGGAGCCGACGACAAAATCGCCGCGGGCCGGGGAGTGATCCTCGGCCCGCGGCGTTTTTGGTGGACGACCGAAGTTTGGAGCCTGCGGCCACGAGGAACGATTATCGCGTCAATCGTTCCAGGGCTTCGCGGTACTTCGCGGCCGTCTTCGCGACGATGTCGGCCGGCAGTTCTGGCGGCGGGCTGGCCTTGTCCCAGGTGGTCGTTTCCAGCCAGTCGCGGAGGAACTGTTTGTCGAACGACGGCGGCGACCCGCCCGGTCGGTACGACTCCTTCGGCCAGAACCGCGAACTGTCCGGCGTTAGCACTTCGTCGATCAGAATGATCTCGCCACTCGGCAGACGGCCCCATTCGAGTTTCGTGTCCGCGAGGATGATCCCCCGCTTTTCCGCGTACTCCGCAGCCCGGCGGTACACGTCCAGAGTCTTCGACCTCAACTCGTCGGCAGTTTCTTGTCCGACTTCCTGCACCATTCGCTCGAAGCTAATGTTCTCGTCGTGACCCGTCTCGGCCTTTGTCGCGGGTGTGAAGATCGGCTCGGGCAGGCGGTCCGCTTCCTTCAAGCCGGCGGGCAGTGGGATACCGCAGACGGTGCCGCTCTGGCGGTACTCCTTCCACCCGGTCCCGAGGATGTAGCCCCGGGCGACACACTCGATGGGGACGACCGTTGTTTTCTTCACGATCATCGTTCGGCCGGCCAACTCCGTTGCGTGCGGTTGGAAGGCGGCCGGCAATGAAGACACGTCATCACTGAGGTAGTGGTTCGGCACTTTCAGAAGGTCGAACCAGAACTTGGCCATTGCGGTGAGGATTTTCCCCTTACCGGGGATGCCCGGCGGGATGACCCAGTCAAAGGCACTGACGCGATCCGTGGCGACGATCACGAGCGTGTCGCCGAGGTCGTATACGTCGCGGACCTTGCCCTGCCGCCGTGGGACGCCGGGGATGTCGGATTGCAGCATGGTGAACCCTGATTTTTGGAACCCCGAGCGGAAGCGACGGGGTCGAGAGACAGTCTCTCGACCCCGTCGCTTCCGCTCGGGGTTCCAATTGACAGATTTTACCAACCCTGCCATAACGGTCGCGACTATCTCGAAAATTCAACGGGAGTGCGGATGCCGACCTGGAGCCGGTGGGTTCTTGGTACGCTGGTGGTCCTGGTCGCGTTCGGCGTGCCGGCGGCGTACTACCGTTCCAACTACACCAACTTCAAGCGGTTCCGCGTCGTCACGCCCGGCAAGTTCTACCGCAGCGGGCAGTTCACCGCCGGCGGGCTGCGGGCCATCGTGCGGGACCAGGGCATAAAGACGGTCATCAACCTCCAGGAAGAGAACGTCGATCCGTTTATGCCGGAAGAGTGGCTGGCGACGCCGCACGTCACGGAGAGCGAACTGTGCCGCGAGTTGGGGGTGAATTATTACGCCCTCTTCGGCGGCGAAATCGTACCACCGGACGAGTTTGCCAAAGGGAAGCGGCCGGCGGTGATCGATCAATACTTGCAGATCCTCGACAACAAGGACAACTACCCGATCCTCCTCCACTGCAAGGCCGGGCTGCACCGGACCGGCATCTTGACGGCGATCTACCGCATGGACAAAGAGAACGTGAGTCCCGGCCGGGCGATGGAAGAGGTGCGGGCCAACGGCTTCGGCACGTTCGCCGCCACAACGGGGAACGTGTACATCGTGCAGTACGTGGACGCCTTCAAGAAGGGTGTGCGGAACCCGGTGCCGCCGGCCGTCCCGGGTAAACCGCCCGCCGCGGTTGTGGCGAACGACACGAAGCCGTCCCCCGGGGGAGCGCACTAATGCACACCCTCGACCGGATGCTGTTCCTCGCGTTCCTCCGCTCTTATGCCATCGTGCTGACGAGCTTGCTCAGCCTGTACGTGGTCATCGACCTGTTCACGAACCTCGACGACTTCGCCGGCCGCGGTTCGTACGGCGGCATGGTGAGGCACCTGATTCGGTACTACGGCCCGCAGATCGCGCTCATCTTCGACCGCCTGTGCGAGTCGATCGCGCTACTCGCCGCCGTCTTCACGATGGCCTGGGCGCAGCGGAACAACGAACTCCTGCCGCAACTGTCGGCCGGCATCTCCACGCACCGCATCATCCGTCCGGTGCTCGTCGGCACGATGTTCGTGCTGGCCCTCGGACCGTTGAACCAAGAGTTGCTGATCCCGAAGTTGTCCGACGAATTGCAAGTGCCGCGGGACGACCCGAACCAGGAGCGGGCGATCGAACTCCAGGGGGCCTACGACTCGACCGGCCTGCACATTGAGGGTACGAGCGGCTACCGCAAAGACCTGCGGGTTAACAAGCTGTTCGTGAACTTCGCGGAGAACGCCAACGCCGCCATCACCGACATTCAGGCCGAGGAGGCGGTGTACTCCCCGGCCACGCACGACCGGCAGGCGGGGTGGACGTTGTTCAACACGAAGCCCGAAGTCGTGCCCGACCCGCTGCCGCAGAATCTGACGCCGATCGGGCCGCGGAAGTACTTCTTGACAACGCGCGAGGTGGACTTCGACGCCCTGACCCGCGGCTCGAAGTGGTACAGTTACGCCTCGACGACGAAGCTCAAACACATCCTCTCGCGGCCGGACCCGCGGCGGATGGCCCCGGTCGCGGTGCTGTTCCACATGCGGTACACGCGGCCGCTCGTTGGTTTCTTGATGGTGGTCGTCGGCCTGACGATCATCCTCCGCGACCACAACCGGCACGTGTTGGTGAGTGCCGGAACGTGCCTAATTATGAGCGCGATTTTCTACGCGGCGGTGTACGGCTGCAAGTACCTCGGCGAGAACGACCTGCTCTCCGCCCCGCTCTCCGCGTGGCTGCCGGCGATCCTCTTCGGCGGATATGCGCTCGCGAGTTACGACGCGATTCAGACGTAACCGCCGACCGCTTTTCAAGTGACTCCAGGCCGAAGGCCTGACAGCTCTCAGCCCCAGTGGCAACATCGAGGTTAAGAACGCCCGTGACCGGCAGCCTGAAGGGCTGCCGGTTTCCCTCATGGCCTCGCCGCCTTTGACGTGCAAGGCAATTACCAAACCGACGTGCCTTTACGACCACCCCAGCGCGTTCGCCGACTCCTCGACGCACCCTGCTCGGGTCTACGTGAATCACAACGTCAATGCCGAGCTCACCCTGGTCAAACAGTCGTCACCGCGGGCCGCGCTCGCCATTTCGGGGGCGATTCCCGACAATGGTAGGATGAAATATCGCCCCAGCTTCGACGAGTTCGCCGCCCTCGCGCAGTCCCACACCGTCGTGCCGGTCTACCGGCAACTCGTCGGCGACACGCTCACGCCGGTGTCGGCCTTCCGGGCGATTGCCGCCAAAGACGATTGGGCGTTCCTCTTTGAGAGCGTGGTCGGCGGTGAGCGGATCGGCCGGTACAGTTTCGTCGGGGCCGACCCGTTCGAGCGGTTCGAGTCGTACGAGCAAATCCTGACGACCACGCGGAATGGCGAGAAGCACTGCACGACGGTGCCGGACCCGCTGAAGTCGCTCGAAACGCACGTGGCCCAGTTCCGCGCCCCGCACCTGCCCGGCCTGCCGCGGTTCGTCGGCGGGGCCGTGGGGTACGCTAGCTACGACGCCGTCCGGTACGTCGAGCGACTGCCGAACGCCCCGAAGGACGATCGCCGCATCCCCGACCTTTGCTTCGGCTTCTACGACCGCATGGTCGTGTTCGACCACATCACCAAGACGGTGAACGTCGTCGCCCACGCACACGTCGGCGACGCGAAGAACCTTCAAGCGGCTTACGACGCGGCGTGCCGGCGGGCGGACGAACTCGTCGGGCAACTTCAGAGGCCCGTGACCGACCTACCGCTGATGGACATTTCCTTGTCCGCGGTTCGCGACCTTCAGTCCGACCGCTACCAGTCGAATTTCACGCAGGCCGGGTACGAGGGCGCGGTACGGAAGACGATCGAGTACATCAACGCCGGCGACGCCTTTCAGGTGGTGCCGAGCCAGCGGTTTCAGACGGAAACAACCGCCGACCCGTTCAACGTGTACCGGGCGCTTCGGGTGGTGAACCCGTCGCCGTTTATGTTCTTCGTGAAGGCCGGGCCGATTACGCTCGTCGGGGCGTCGCCAGAGATCATGTGCCGTGTTGAGAACGGCGAGATGACCGTCCGCCCGCTGGCCGGCACCCGCAAGCGCGGCGCGACGCCGGAGGAAGACAAGGCCCTCGCCGACGAGTTGGTGAAGGACCCGAAGGAGCGGGCCGAGCACATCATGCTCGTGGACCTGGCCCGCAACGACATCGGCAAGGTCGCGGAGATCGGCAGCGTGAAGATCGGCGACCTGCTGACGGTCGAGCGGTACAGTCACGTCATGCACCTGTCGAGCACCGTCACCGGCACCCTCAAGGCCGGGCTGACCGCGTTCGACGCGATGAAGTCGAGCCTGCCGGCCGGCACGCTGAGCGGCGCGCCGAAGGTGCGGGCGATGGAGATCATCGACGAGATCGAGCCGCACCGCCGCGGACCATACGGCGGGGCGGTCGGGTACTTCGACTTCAGCGGCAACATGGACACGTGCATCGCCCTGCGGACGATGGTCATTCAGGGCACGACCGCTTACGTGCAGGCCGGCGCGGGGATCGTCGCCGACAGTGACCCGACGAGCGAATACCAGGAGACGGTGAACAAGGCGATGGGCTTGATGAAGGCACTGGAGATCGCCGAGACGCAACTGTGAGGAACGACCCACCCGTCGAAGCGACGGGTGGGCTTTTCAGCGCTTTCCCATTCCAAACTGTCACACACATCAGAAAGACTGAAAGCCCACCCGTCGCGGCGACGGGTGGGGGCGCCGCCCTACTTCACCTCCAACATGATGCTCTCGGAGTGACTGCTGAACTCCGGGGCGTACATGCACTGAATGTTCGCCAGCCCCGTCGGGTATTGACCCTTGAGTTGCACGCGGACGGTGTACTCGAAGACGGACACGCCCTTCGGCAGGTAGTCGATGAAGAAGTGCGTGGCCACGTCCTTCGTGCTCTCGTAGTAGTACAGCCCGTCTTGGAACTTGTACTGACTCAACACGTTCACGGGCTCGGTGCCGCTACCGCGGTGGTCCTTCAGGTGGACGTACTCCATGTCACGGTCGGTGCGGAGGACGACGCGGCACACGATCTCGTCGCCGACCGCCACCGGCCCCGTCACGGCTTCCAGCACAGGGCCTTTCTTCGTTAGTGTCTTCTTGAACAGCTTCTTTTCCAACTTCAGCGGCGTGCCGTCGTGCGGCGTAACCTTGCTGATGTCTTCGAGGTACTGCCAGTGGACGCTGCCCCAGCTCACGCCAGCGTCGGCCTTCGTCACGGTGATTTTGCCCTGTTCGGGCTTGATCTCGCCCCGTTGGAACTTCTGCTCGTAGAAGCCGGTGCCGGCCTCCACGTTCTCCGGCTTGATCGCCTCGCCGCCGAGTTTCACTTCCACGAGCGCGTCGGACTTCAGCAGATTGTCACCGCGTAGAAGTAGGGCGTACACGGCGTCGGCGGTCGCCTTTGTCGTCTTCCAGTTCTGCGTCTGTTTCTGCTTCAGAAGCCAGACCTTGCAGTCCTCGACGGCGGCCGCATCGTTCATGATCTCGTCGAACGCCTCGATCATCACGGCCTGCGTCTCGATCGGGGCGTGGTACCACCACCAGGACAGTTCCGTGTCCCGCCAGAACATGCCCATCTCTTCGTTCGAGACGGAGCGTTCCTTGATGCTCGCGAGGATCGCCTTCGGCGTGTCCTTGTCGCCGAATCGCTTTAGACCGAGGGCGAGATGCGCCTGCGACTGTCGGTTGGCGAGCTTCAGCCAGTGGTTGCGAGCCTGCCGCTGCCAGTAGTCGAGAGCGGTCTGGTGCTCCTTCGCTACCGGCTTGTCTTGCAGGAAGAAACTGCGGCCGTAGAGGTAGAGCGCGATCGTCGAGGACAGGTGGTTCGTCTCCGGGTCCGGCGAGTGCTTGAGAATCCACTTGTACTGCTCGTCGGCCCACGCATCGAGGGCCGTGACAGCCTTCACTGCCGGGGCGGCATCCGCTTTCACGCCGAGGTGCCGCATGCGGCCGAAGCCGGTGACGATGTACAGCGTGATGTACTCGTTCTTCGGCCCGCCGGGGAACCACGGCCACGTGCCGTCGGCCCGCTGCTGATCGCCGAGCTTCTTGAGTAGGCGGCCCGTCTCGTCGTTCAGGCGGTTTTCATCGAACAGCACGCCGACGTTACGGCGGGCTTCCGACTCCCTCACGGCATCCCGCAGCCACGGCGTCTCGTCGATCATCGCGGCCTTCACGTCCTGGTTCTTCTCCAGCGGCGAATCGAGCGCGCCGGGTTGGAGGTTCTTCCAGGTGTCGAACACGCGGCGAATCTTCGGGTCGCTCGCGGCGACGTGCTTCGCCAGCGAGTTCGCGTACAGGCGGTTGAAGGTCTGTTCGGTACACTCGTGCGGGAACTCCATCAGGTACGGCAGGGCCAGCACCGCGTACCACGCCGGCTGCGAAGTCATCTGCACGGTCAGCGACTGGCTCTTCAGCGTGTTCGACTTCGCCGCGTCTTGCAGCTTCTGGAACTCGAACGTCTTCGTCGTCTTGCCGCGGATCGGCAGCGGAATCGACTCCGTCACTAGCACCCGTTTCGACAGCACCGGCAGCATACCCTCTTCACCGTCGCTGAGGCGATCGGTGCCGCCGACGGCCTTGTAAATGATCGGGTACGCTCCGTCGGGCACGGTCAGTTTCCAGGCAAAGCTGCGCGATTCGCCGGACGGGATGTCGAAGCTCTGGTCGCCGGCCGCGTTGCCGAACTCCTTGTCCACCGGTTGGGCGGTGAGGGCGTTCAGCAGGTTCAGCCGCACGCGGCCGACTTGCTTCGTCGCCGACTGGTTGCTGACCTTCACCGTGAACTCGACCACGTCGCCTTCCCGCAGGAATCGCGGTGGGTTCGGCTGCACCATCAGGTCCTTCGCGGTCACCACCTCGTCTTGCAGGTAGCCGCTCTTCAGGTTTTTGTCGTGGGCGAAGCCCATGAACTTCCACTTCGTCAGCGCCTCGGGCATCGTGAATTCCATCTTCACGCTGCCGTCGGCCCCGGATGCGAGTTGCGGGAAGAAGAACGCCGTCTCGTTCAAGTTCTTCCGGGCCGCGACTTTGCTCAGATCGGGGCCATCACCGCCACTGTCTTTGCCGGCCTCGTCTCGCCCATCAAGTCCGAGGCCGCGATTCGCCTGCTTACGATCCGCCCCAAGTCCCTCCGAAGTCGCCTTCTCTAATGTTTGCAGGCCATCCTCCTTCACGGCGTCCGCCGCCATCGGCGAGGCCGGGGCCGGCGGCATTCCGCCCGGGGTGGCGAACCGCATTGTTCCGCCGCGGCCGAGGTACATGTATCCCCAGAGGTTCGCCGTGATGTCCGCCGGCAGAGCGCGGTATCGCAGGTCAACGCTCTGGTACGGTTGGCTCCAGTTGCCGCGGAAGTGCCAGAGGTATTTTGCCGCGTTCTCGAAGCTACTGTTCAGGTGCGAGTAGTCTTGGCGGAAGACGTTGAACTTCTGCATCCAGTTGTGCGGCAGGTAGGCGTCCAGTGAGGCGTCGTAGAGGGCCGCGACCATCTCGGCGACGGCCTTCGCTGCCTTCGGGCCGGTGATCGTGGCCGTGAACGTCTCCTTCTTCGCGGGCTCCAACTTCGACACGAAGTGGTCCCACTTCACCGTCAAGTCCTTGTTGCTCCACGGCACGTCAACGTGCCGGCTCTCCAGATACCCGCGGTTCTCCCGGACGAACGTGGTGCGGACTTGGAAGCCGCCGCGCATCGCCTCGTCGATCTTTTGCTTGATCGAAACGAGCGTCTTCTCTGGGTCGGTCCAGAAGCTCTGAATTAGTTTGCCGCGGTGTTCGACTTCGACGAACGCCCGGCCGCGGTCGTAGCCGGTGCCCCAGACGGCGGCGAACTCCTCGCCCGGTTCGAGCGTCCACTTCGGTGCGGCGAACAGTTCGGGTACCTTGATGCCCAGCTTCGCGTCGGCCGGGTTGATGACGCGGAGGTTCAGTTGGGCCGTCACCGGCTTGCCGAAGCGGTCCTGCGTCTCAACGATCGCGCGATAGACGCCGACTTCGAGCTTCACGCCGAGTTCCTTCTTGCCGTCCTTCTCGGTGGCGAAGTCGAGCGACTTCACGACTTCGCCGAGTGCCCACGTGCGGATGTCGCTGGAATCGGGCCGCGGCAACGGCATCGGCGGAACCTTCCCGCCCCGCCCGCGGCCGGGCCGCGGTTGAACCGGCTGACCGAGGATGTCGGGCCGCTGCACCGCGTCCGGGGCTTTCAGCGTATGGACCTTCACGACGCCCTTCGCGGCTTGTCCCTCGCCGTCGAGGGTGGTCGTGGCCAGCTTCAGCAGCACGTCTTTTTCGATCGTCTGCCACTCGTCGGCGGTTAGCGTCGCCTGGAGGGCGGTGTAGCCGACGACGACGCCTTTACTGCCGCTGCGCGTCTCGCCGGTGGTGTCGATCACGTCCGCGTGAACGGTGAAGTGGAACGTCGGCTCGTCCTTCTCCGGCACGCTCAGGTCGGGCTTCGCGGTGAAGGTGACACTGAAGGTGCCGTCGGCCTCTGTGGTGGCCGTGCCGTGCGCGATCTCCTGGGCCGCACCGGGGTTCGGCGGCAGCCGCCAGTAGTAGCAGTCGTAGAACCACGCCGGCCAGCGGACCTCGCGGGTCACGCGGTAGCGGACCTTCGCGCCGTTGATCGCCGCGCCGGTGTACGCGGTCGCCTTGCCGACGACTTTGACCTCGCCGCCGAGCTTCGGGGCGTCCTTCGGGGCGTCCACCGTTACCTGGAACTTCGGCCGCTTGTACTCTTCGACGTTGAAGTGAACGGCCCCGCCGCCCTCGCCCGGCACGAGAACGTGCATCTGCCCGGCGAGTCGATCCCGCGGCGCGGTGAACGTGCCGCTGAACGAGCCGAAGCCGTTCGAGGTGGCGGTCGTCTGCGCGACGGCCTTACCGTTGTGGTCGTTGAAGACGACCGTGACCTTGCGGTTCGCCTGCACCTTGTAATCGTCGGCCTTCGTGTCGGCGAACAGGCAGATGCCCTTGAAGTAAATGGTCTGACCCGGCCGGTAGAGCGAGCGGTCGGTGAACAGGACCGTCTGTGTGTGCGGCCGGTAGTTCTCGGGCTGGGTGTTGAGGTAGTGCTCGTTCTGGGCGGCGAGTGCCTGGCCGTCGTGCGTGGCGAGCAGGAAAATCGCTCGCTGGGCCGGGCCGTTGACAGCGAACAGGCCGTTGGCGTCGGTGGTGACGGCCGCCTCTTCCTTCACACTGTTGTCCTGGTTGTTCCGCACCCACACGCGGACCTTTGCGTTCGGCACCGGGTCGCCGCCCTTGGCCGTGAGCACGAAACCTTCGAGCTTGCCGGGATTCCAACCCTGGCGGATCACCACCGCGAGGTCGCTGACCCAGACATCGGTGGCCGTGACCATGTTGTCGCCGTCGGAGAAATCAGCCTTCACGCTGGCGAGGATGAAGTAGAACCCCGGTTTCAGGCCCTTCGGTGCGGGCACGTCTTGCGACCGCTCCAGGTAGTCTTCCGTGGCCGGCAGGTCGGCCGACCATTCAAGGTCCGGCTTCGCCTTCGTGAAGGTGTTCTGGTCGGCGGCGTGGAAGTACTCGGGCCGCCAGTGTTCCTTCGTCAGCCGGGCCGGCCAGTCGGTCTTCACCGCTCGGAAGTAGACCTTCGTGACGTTGCGGTATTTCACCCGCAGGACCGGCAGCGGGTCGGTCCAGACGCGCTCGGTGAGCACCTGCACGTCCTTCGCCTCGATTTGCAGGATCAGGTTGTGGCACATCTTCCCGCCGGTGCTGTTCGGGAAGGCGTTCTTCCCCTGCATCGCGATCGCGCGGGCCTCGACGAATTCATTCTCACCATGCAGCACGGCCGCCCAGTGGTGGCGGGCCATCGCCGACAGTTCGTGGTCGGCGTACTTGTCGGCGAACGCCTTCATCGCGGCCTTGAACCGGGCGGCCTTCTCTTCGCCGAAGGCGTGCGCGTGGGCGAACTGCAACCGGAACAGATCGGCGTCCAGGAACGCGGCCTTGTCCTTGTCGTCCTGGTGGAACGTCAACAGGTTCTGATAGAGTTTAAACGCCTTCAATTTCGGCGAGTCGGCGTCTGTGGTGGCCGGCTGCCACTTGAGGAACTCCTCCACCGGCGCGAGGGCCGGGCTGTTCGCATCGAATTCAAAAACGTCCTCGGCCTTTGCCCCCGCCTGTTCGCCGGCGGCGTAGAAGTGCAAGGCCTCGAAGGCGACGAAGTCGAACAGCGTCGGCCGGTAACTGTCGGGCTGCGTGCCCTTTTCCAGTAGTGCGTCGTAGGTGGCGATCGGCGTGGCCTTCAGTTCTTTCTCGGCGGCGAGGGCCTTCGTGAACTGCTTGTCGATCTCGGCGAACAGTCGCGGCAAATCCCAGGTGGTGAAGTCGTTGCCGGGGGCGGCAGCCGTCGCGGTGCGGCGCTGAAACCGCCAGCGGTTCTGCTGGAAGTAGTGCCAGTACCAGTTGGCGAGGACCGCGTCCATGATCGGCACCATCTCTTTCGGTGCCTTCGCGATCTCGGCCTGCATCCGCGTGATCTTCTCTTCCGGCTTGTTCCCCTGGACGTTCCCCTCGTAGGCAATCTTCTTGCAGATAGCCTTCACCGCCTCGGGATACGCCTTGTCCTTCAACGCCGACTCGATGATCGGCTCCAGTTCTTGCACGGCCGTCTTCGGCAGCCCCTTGTTGATGGCGTCGTCCACTTTTTTCCACATCTCCGGGCGGGATTTCGCCGGCGGCGGTTCGGCCGCGAAGAGCAGCACGGCGACGGCAAAGCTGGCAAAGACTGTCGTTCCCAACAGGACGTGCAAACGAGAGAAGTGGTTCATCCGAAAACCCCGGCAAGAGAGAGGCGACCAATCGGGGCGTGACGCCCCACTCATGGGTTTAGACGATTTCGACGTGCGTGTCTCGCGAAGTGCCCGGTTGCGGTTACAGGGGCGTTACAGAATGAAGTCCGTATCCTTCCCCCATGCCGTCTACCCGCCTTTCGACCGTCGATCTTATTATCGTGGCCGCGTACATCTTCGCGATGACGCTCATGGGGGCGTGGTTCACGCGGCGGCAGAAAGATCTGCAAGCCTACTTCGTCGGCGGGCGGAACGTCGGTTGGTTCATGGTCCTCATTTCCATCGTCGCCACCGAGACGAGTGCCGTCACGTTCCTCAGCGTGCCGGGCGTCGGGTACAACCCCGACGGCGGGAACCTCACGTTCATCCAACTCGCGTTCGGCTACATCATCGGCCGGTGCCTCGTCGCGTGGCTGCTGTTGCCGCTGTACATGCGAGGCGAACTCTTCTCGGCGTACCAAGTGCTTCGCGAGAAGTTTGGCCCGGCGGTTCAGCGGGTGGCGTCCGGGTTGTTCCTCGTCACGCGGACGATCGCCGACGGGTTGCGGCTGTTCCTGACGGCCCTCGTCATTCAGTACGTCGGCCTCGACGTGGAAACGTCGATCCTGCTCGTCGGCGTCGTGACCATCGTCTACACCTTCCTCGGCGGCATGAAAGCGGTGCTGTGGACTGACCTGATTCAGTTCGTCATCAAGATCGCCGGGGCCGTTCTCGCCGGCGTCTTCGTGATCGTGCAACTCGACGGCGGCTGGCAGCAGTACCTCGAAGTCGGCTCGGCCGCGAACAAGTTCATCTGGCTCGATCCGGTCTTCGACGTGACGAAGGCGTACACGTTCTGGACCGGCCTCATCGGCGGGGCGGTGTTCAGCATGGCCTCGCACGGGGCCGACCAACTCATGGTGCAGCGCTACCTCTGTGCGAAGTCGCTCGGCAACGCCCGGCTCGCGCTTGTGCTCAGCGGGTTCACCGTCGCGGTGCAGTTCTTGCTGTTCTTGCTTGTCGGCGTCGGCCTGTTCGTGGCCGCGAAGACGGGCACGTTCAACCCCGGCACGGCGACGAAGGACGAAGTCTTCGGCCTGTTCATCGTCACGAAGATGCCCGTCGGCGTGGTTGGCGTGCTGGTGGCCGCCATCCTCGCGGCGGCCATGTCCACCCTGTCGTCGTCGCTGAACAGTTCCGCGAACGCGCTCGTGACGGACTTCTATAAGCCGCTCGTGCCGAACAAGAGCGAGGCGAGCTACGTGCTGCTGTCACGGGTGATGACGGTGGTGTGGGGCGTCGCGCAGATGGGCGTGGCCGTGTTCGCCTACCGCATCGGCAGCGAGCGCAGCGTCGTGGACCGCGTGCTGGCCGTGGCCGGGCTGACGACGGGGCTGATCCTGGGGCTGTTTCTGTTGGGCCGCATGAAGAAGCCGGTGTCATCGTCGTCGGCCATCGCGGGACTGCTGACCGGGGCCGTCGTGGTCGGGCTGGCTTACCTGCCGTCGTTCGACGGCCCCCAGGACTGGCTGAAGGCGAATGTGCCGGCCTGGTTCCCGGCCGATAAGAAGACCACCTCACTCGCGTTCCCGTGGTACGCCCCGTTGGGGGCCGGGACCACCGTGCTGGTGGCACTCCTGCTATCAGCCGCCCTGAAACCGAAGCCCGCGGCCCGCTGACATGCTCGACCACCTTCAGACCGAAGCCCGCAACCCGGCGTCCGAGCGGTTGGACGAACTCACCTCGGTCGAGATCGTCGAACTGATGAACCGCGAAGACGCCACCCTCGCGGTCGCCGTCGCCACGCAGAAGCAGGCCATCGCCCAGGCCATCGACGCCATCGCGGACCGGCTCGGCAAGGGCGGGCGACTCATCTACTGTGGGGCCGGTACGTCCGGCCGGCTCGGCGTGCTGGACGCCAGCGAGTGCCCGCCGACGTTCCAGACCGATCCGTCGCAGGTCGTCGGCCTCATCGCCGGCGGTCGGGGGGCGATGTTTCAGGCCGTCGAAGGGGCGGAAGATTCGCCGGAGCAAGGGGAGGCCGACCTCGTTCAACTGAACCTGACCGCGAACGACGTGGTGTGCGGCATCGCGAGCAGCGGCCGCACGCCGTACGTGATCGGGGCCGTGCGACACGCGCGATCCGTCGGCGCGTTCACGCTCGCCGTCGTCTGCACGACGCCCTCGGAACTCGGACCGGAAGTCGATCTGCCGATCGCGCCAGTGGTCGGGGCGGAAGTCCTCACCGGCTCGACGCGGCTGAAGGCCGGCACGGTGACGAAGATGGTGCTGAACATGCTCACGACCGGGGCGATGGTCCGCCTCGGCAAAGCCTTCGGCAACCTCATGGTCGATCTCAAGGCGACGAACCGGAAGCTCGTCGCCCGCTCCAACCGCATCGTGCGATCCGTCACCGGACTGGACGAAGCCGCCGTCGATGGGCTGTTGAAAGCGAGCAGCGGTGAAGTGAAAACGGCCATCGTCGCGCATCTCGCGAACGTGCCGCCGGCGGAAGCGCGGCAGAAGTTGCACACGGCCGGCAGGCGGATTCGTCTCGCCGTCGGTTCTTCGCTGAAGACGACCGCAACGGTGGAACGCCCCCTTCGTTCCGACCTCGTCCTCGGCATCGACGGCGGCGGCACCAACACACGCACCCTACTTGCGAACGCCGCGACCGGCGAAATCCTCGGCCGGGCAGAGGGCGGGCCGTCGAACATTCAATCCGTCGGCGTCGAGACGGCGTTGAAAGCCCTCGACGACTCCATCGACCAGGCATTCCGCACGGCCAACCTGCCGCGGGCGAAGGTCGGGGCGATTTGCCTCGGCCTCGCCGGCGTCGATCGGCAGGAGGGGCTGGACATCATCCACAGTTGGGCGAACCGCTCGGCCGTGTCGGAGACGGTGCGCGTCTCGAACGATGCAACGCTGCTCCTCGCGGCCGGCACGCCGGACGGCTGGGGGCTGGCGGTCATCGCGGGAACGGGGTCAATCGCGTTCGTGCAAACGCCGGACGGCAAGGTCGGCCGGTGCGGCGGTTGGGGCTACACCCTCGGCGACGAGGGGAGTGCGTATGTGATCGCGCACCGCGCATTGCGGGCGGCGTGTCGCGCGCATGACCGCGTAGGGTCGCCGACCGTGCTGGTCGAGCGATTCGTGAAGCGGATGAACGTGGCCGACGCGCCGAGTTTGATCCCGGCCGTGTACCGCGGGCCGTGGGACCGGGCCGCCATCGCGGGGATGGCCCCTCTGGTGCTGGAAGCCGCGGCCGAAGGCGATGCCGTGGCGGGCGAAATCGTGCGGAACGAAGTCGCCGACTTCGCACGAACGGCGTTCGGAGCCGTGGCGAATCACGGCCTGCCGCGCGAAGGGCTGCCGATTGCGCTCGCCGGCGGATTGCTGCTGCACAGCGAGTTGTACCGCCGGCTATTCCTGGACGAACTGCGGGAACTCGGCGTCACACCGGGGGTGGTCACGCCGGTGGAGGAACCGGCGAAGGGAGCCGTGGTGTTGGCGAGACGGGTCATTCGTTAAACTCACCCCATGCTCACCCTCCGCGGCGTCTCGAAACTCTTCGCCCCCAACGTCGGCCTGCACCCACTCGACCTCGACGTGCCGGCCGGGGACCGACTCGTGCTGTTGGGGCCGTCCGGGTCGGGGAAGTCCACACTCTTGCGGCTGATCGCCGGGCTGGACGACCCAGACACGGGCGAAATCTTCCTCGATGGCAAACTCGTCAATCGTGTGCCGCCGCACGAACGCGGCGTGGCATTCGTACCGCAACGGGCGGGGCTGTACCCGCACTTGACCGTGCAGGAAAACCTGGCTGTCGGACGCCGCACGCCCGTGCCGACTGCCGATCCGTTTGGCATTTCGCACTTGCTCGACCGCTTCCCGCACCAACTGTCCGGCGGTGAAAAACAGCGGGTCGCCCTGGCCCGCGTCGTGACCCGGCAAGCTGGGGTGTGGTTGTTCGATGAGCCGTTTGCCGCGCTCGACCCGGTGTTCCGGTCGGAAATTCGTCACGATCTGCACTTGATCCTCGGCAATTCCCTGCACACAATACTTCTAGTCACTCATGACCCGATCGATGCCCTGGCCCTCGGCCGCCGCGTCGGCGTGTTGGGAGACGGACGGATTCAACAACTCGGCACTGCCGAGGAGTTGGCCGACCGACCCAACAACCGGTTCGTGGCGTTTTCCGTGGGCCAGTTGAGTTTAATCGACGGGCGAGTGTGTGGCGGCGATCCTTCCGCGGCGAAATTCGTCTCGGAGGACGGGTCGGTTGACGTGACAATACCCCCGGCACTCGCCCGGCGGGTCGCGACCCAACCGACTCCCAACCTGACGCTCGGCATCCGGCCCGAAGATGTTCACCTTCGGCCGCCCGAGGAGGATTCCCCCAACGGGGCGAACTTCCGCGGGTGGCTGGTCATCTCGGCCGAACCGGTCGGCAGCGGGTGGCTACTCACAACGGCGCGCGGCCGGTGCCGCGTCCGGGTGGGGTGGTCGTCCGACGCGCCGCCCCGGGTCGGCACCCCCGTAAACTGGTTTAGCCCTGTTGACCGCTGCCTGTGGTTCGATCACACTGGTCGACGGATCGAAGCGTAATTGTCGAACGGACTCGCACCGACGGATTCTGCCTACTGCTGAGGTTCACCATGCCTGAAGTCAAGAAGCCTGCCGCGACCGGGAAGGCCATCCTCGAACTCGTTGAAAAGATGCACGAGGAGAAGAAAATCTCCCGCGACATCATCTTCACGGGCATCGAGTCGGCCATCCAACTGGCGGCCGAACGACACTTCCAGGTCGAGGAAGGCGTGTTGGTCCTGATCGACCGCGCGACCGGCGAAATCTCCGCGAAGGTCAAGACCGGGGACAGCGAGGCCACGGACATCGACCCCGTCACCCTCGGCCGGATCGCGGCGCAGTCG
Organism: Limnoglobus roseus; assembly: GCF_008254045.1. GTDB lineage: Bacteria > Planctomycetota > Planctomycetia > Gemmatales > Gemmataceae > Limnoglobus > Limnoglobus roseus. The sequence continues at coordinate 1,723,894 of NZ_CP042425.1, forward strand.
GCCAAGCAGGTGATGATCCAGAAGATTCGCGAGGCCGAGTCGGATACCGTCTTCAACGAGTTCTCCGGCAAGAAGGGCGAACTCATCCAGGGCACCGTCACCCGCGTGGACGCCGGCACGGCCATCGTGTCGCTCGGCAAGAGCGAAGCCCTGCTGCCGCGCAGCGAGCAAATCCCCGGCGAGACGCACCACCTCGGCGAGCGGGTGAAGGCCGTCGTGCTGGAAGTCCGTAAGGCCGGGCAGCGGGTGAAGATCATTCTCTCCCGGTGCCACCCGGATTTCGTGAAGTCGTTGTTCGAGGACGAGATTCCGGAAATCGACGACCGCACCATCGACATCCGCGCCGTGGCCCGCGAAGCCGGCTACCGCACGAAGTTGGCCGTCTCCAGCATCGACTTGAAAGTCGATTGCGTCGGGGCGTGCGTTGGTGTCCGCGGCAGCCGGATCAAGAACATCATTGAGGAACTCAACGGCGAGCGCATCGACATCGTTCGCTGGAACGACTCGCTGCAAGTGTTGATCCCGAACGCCCTGTCGCCGGCCCAGATTTCGGAAGTGTTCACGTACCAAAAGCTCGGCCGTGCGTTGGTGTTGGTGACGGAAGACCAGCTTTCGCTGGCCATCGGCCGCCGCGGGCAGAACGTCCGGTTGGCGTCGAAGCTCGTCGGCTGGGACATCGAGATCATGACCCACGAGGAGTTGGCGGAAGGGCTGGAACGGGCCGAGCGGTGGTTCGCGCAACTGCCGAACGTCACCGAAGACCACGTGCAAACGCTGATTGGCGAAGGCTTTTTGTCGTACAACGACCTGACCTTCCTGGACGGCGAGGGGTTGGCCGAGTTCACCGACATCCCGCTGGAACAGGCCGAGGAAGTCATCGCTTACGCGGAAGAGTACGCCGACCACATGGAAGCGAGTGTCGAGGAAGAACGCGCGGCACAAGCCGCGGCGCAAGCCGAGGCGGACGCGGCGGCGGCAGCCGCCGTGGCGGAAGCCGAGGCCGAAGTCGAAGCGGAAGCAGCGGCGGCCAAGGCGGCAGAAGCCGCCGCGGCCGGTGAAGAAAACGCGAACACGCTGGCGGCGGACGTGTCTACGGAGGGGGAAACCCCGGCCGAAGTACCCACTCACGAGGGCGAAGTCGTGGCAGTTGCGGCCCAGGAAACGGAGCCGTCGGCATGAACGGCCGACACTCAAAACATGCTGAACGTCAGGTAGTTGTCGATGATGCCGCCGCGAAATCGGTGGCCGAATGTTCCGCTCGCGCGGGGTGGGCGGTTTCGACCGGGGAAAATGTCCCCCTGTTCGGAAATTTGATTCAAGTTAGAATGCCTATTACTCGCACCCGGATCGGGAGGCGGGGGGCGGGGAAACTGGGGTGCCGCGGCCACCCCTTAAGGAGTAGCGCTTGTCGAATACGCCAACGAAAGAACCGAAGGAAAAACAGATTCGGGTGTTCGAGTTAGCGAAGGAACTCAACCTTGAGTCGAAGCAACTGCTCGACTACTGCAAGGAATTGGGCTTCGCCGAAGTGAAGAACCAACTCAAGGGGTTGAGCGGCGATCAAGTCGATGCGCTGAAGGACCGCTCCAAGAAAGGCCCGCGCGCCAGTTCGCCCACCGCGGCCCCGCTGCCGACCGTCAAAGCCACGATGCCGCCGCCCGGCAAAATTGAATCGAAGATTCAGCACCTTCCCAAAGCCAAGGTTCCCGCGAAGCCGGCCGAAGTGACGCCGCCCGCTCCGGAACCCGTCGCCGAACTGCCCACCCCGGAACCGGAACCCGTCGTTGCGGAAGCTCCCGCCGAGCCGGAAGCGCCACCCGCGCCCGAACCGGTTGTCGCCGCGCCTGTCGTCCCGCCCCCGCCGCCCAAACTCCCGACCTTCGGAGCCGCCAAGATTCAGAACCTCAGTGGGAAAGCCCCGCCCAAACCGCTGCCGCCGAAGCCAGTGGTAGCGCCGCCCGTCGCGACAGTTCCCGTCGTGCCGCCCGCCGCCCCCGCACCGACCGTCACAGTTCCGCCCGTCGAACAACCGACCACGCCGACGCCTCCCGCCGCAACCGTGGTCCCGAGTGAGCCGACGCCGCCCGTCGCGGCCCCGGCCGCCGTCTCGCCGCCCCCGACCGCTCCGGCACCGTTGCCGCCGCAACAAATTCAACGGCAAACGCTTCCGCCGACCGTGTCCCGCCCCGGTGTTCCGACCCTGGGTAGCAGTCGCCCACCGCAACCCGGCGCGCCGCGGCCGATCATGGGTCCGGGTAACAACCCCGCCCGGCCGATGGGCAGCCCGCCGCAACCCGGCGCGCCCCGCCCGCCGCAACAAGGTCCGGGTGGCCCCGCCGCCGGCCCACGCCCGCCGCAAGGCCCGGGCGGCCCCCGTCAAATCGGTTCGAACCCCGGTCGCGGACCGGGCCATGGCCCCGGCCACGCGCCGGCTGGCGGCCCGCCGAAGCCGCACACCGGCAAGGGGCCGCCGATGGTCGCCCCGCCGAAGACCGGCCAGCCGACCAAGCTCACGCCGGAAATGCTCGACAAGATCCGCAAGCTCGCCCAGCAGGGCAAGCGGGTGGACATCAAGGAAATTCAGAAGACCGGTGAGGTCACCACGACTGGCGCGCCGGGCGATGCCAACCGCCCGAACCGCGGCCCCGGCGGCGAAGCCCAACGGCCCGGCGGCCCGCCGCGCCCGGCGATGCTGCCCCGTCAGCCCGGCGACCCCAGCCCGGTGGTGACGGAAGACGACGAGAAGCCGAAAGGCCCGGGCGGTGCCCGCGTCATCGGTGGCGACGCCCGCCACAAGAACCGCCAAGACCGCGCCCGCCAGCGTGGCGGCAGCACCTCGACCGACCGCAACTCCGTCGTCATCGGGACCGGCGGTAGCGTGGACATGATCGAGGAGAAGCACGGCTCCCGCCGCGGCCCCCGTGCCGCCCTCCTCAGCAAGCTCAAGCGCCGCCAACAGCAGCAGGTGGTCAAGAAGGAAGGCCCGGTCGAAATCGCCCCGCCGATCACGGTGCGGTCGCTCTCCGAGGCCATCGGGATGAAGGTCGGTGAGTTGAGCAAGCGGTTGGTGAAGGAAACCAACAAGCTCTACGCCGTCAACTCGCCGGTCGAGTTCGAGGTGGCGGAACTCATCGCCATCGAGAAGGGCATCACGCTCAAGCTCAAGGAGCGCGAGACGGCCGAGAGCAAGGTCCTCGACAAATACAAGAAGCGGGCCGAGGAAATGGACCCCGCGCTCGCCGTCACGCGGCCGCCGATCGTCACGATCATGGGCCACGTCGACCACGGCAAGACGACGCTTCTCGACAAGATCCGCCAAGAGTACGGCATCAAGTCGGACGTCGTCTCCACCGAGGCCGGCGGCATCACGCAGGTCATCCGCGCGTGGCAGGTCGAGAAGGACGGCAACCACGTCACCTTCCTCGACACCCCCGGCCACGAGGCGTTCACGAAGATGCGTGCCCGCGGGGCGAAGGTCACGGACATCGTCGTCATCGTCGTCGCGGCGACCGACGGCGTCATGCCGCAGACGGAAGAAGCGATCAGCCACGCGAAGGCCGCCGACGTGGACATCATCGTCGCCATTAACAAGATCGACATGCCGAACGCGAACGTCGATAAGACGCGGCGGCAGCTGTACCAACTCGAACTCCTGCCCGACAACATGGGCGGCGACGTGCCGTTCGTCGAGACGAGCGCCACCACCGGTCAGGGCATCAGCGAACTGCTCGAGCAAGTTCTGCTCGTCGCGGAACTGGCCGACCCGCCGCTGAAGGCCGACCCCCAGCACCCTGGCTCCGGGACGTGTCTGGAAGCGTACCAGGACTCCGACGAAGGGGTGAAGGCCACGCTGATCGTCCAGCAGGGGACGCTCCACAAGGGCGACATTCTCCTGTGCGGCAGCACCTTTGGCCGCGTCCGGGCGATGTACAACGACATGGGCGTCCAGATCGATGAGGCCGGGCCGAGTACGCCGGTGAAGGTCACCGGGCTGGACGAGGTGCCGGACGCCGACGACCCGTTCTACGTGGTCGAAGACCTCAGCACCGCCCGCGAGATCGCCGAGGTCCGGAAGTCCAGCCGTCAGCGGTCGGCACTGTCGAGCTTCACGCCGATCAGCCTTGACACGTTCAACGCGGCGAAGGCGGCCCAGAAGATCACCGAACTCAAGGTCATCATCAAGGCCGAGGCCCGCGGGTCGGTGGAAGCCATCAAGAAGGAGATGGAGAAACTCGTCCACGAGGAAGTCCGCGTGCGGGTGCTGCACTCCGGGATCGGGGCCATCAACGAGTCGGACGTGGAACTGGCGCTCACGTCGCCGGCCGACACGCTGGTCATCGGCTTCAACGTGACGGCCGACGACGCCGCCCTGCGGCTGGCCGAGCAGCGGGGCGTCAGCCTCCGCGAGTACGACATCATTTACAAGCTGACCGACGACGTGAAGTCGGCCCTGGAAGGGAAGCTCAAGCCGATCGAGGAGGTCGTCCACCTCGGCCGGGCGGTCATCCGCGACACGTTCAAGATCAGCAAGACCGGCACCATCGCCGGGTGCTACGTCACCAGCGGCGTCATCGAACGCTCGGCCCGCGTGCGGGTCATCCGCCAGGGCGTGGTCATCTTCCCGCCGTCGGAGAAGGTCGTCGGCCTCGACTCGCTCAAGCGGTTCAAGGACGACGCCAAGGAAGTCCGCGAGGGCTTCGAGTGCGGCATGAAGATCACCGGCTTCGACGACGTGAAGGTCGACGACGTGATCGAGGCGTTCAAGATCGAGATCAAGTACCGGACGCTGTAACCGCGGCGGGGGTTAGGGGGTTGAAATGCGAGCTAGCCGCTGGGACCGCCACATGTTCGCGCTACGGCGTAGACATCCGTGGCGGTTCGCGGCTCTAATGTTCCTTGGGACTCTCGGTTCATTTACCCTTGTTGCGGACGTGGGAACAGCGACGGGGTGGCTCCCGATCGAAAACTCTACCCGGTTTCGTTACGTGCCGGCCGTATCGATGTTCGTAACCATGTGGATTGCAACCCGCAGTCGGCCGAAAGCAGAACCGCAGCGGGTAACCGAAAACCGACTGACCAGTGTGGTTGAATAGTGTTCGTCGGCTCGCTTCGTGCCCGCCTGCTCTTGCGGGCGAGTCGCACGCTGAAGGACAAGCGGCAGGTCGTGCGGTCGATTTTGGATCGGCTGCGCAACAGCTTCAACGTAGCTGCGGCGGAAGTCGATACGCTCGATGACGTGAAAGTCGTCACCCTCGGCATCGCCGCCGTCGGCCCTGAACACGCGGGTGTAAAGGGCGTCCTACAGGAGATCGCCGAAGCATTGCGGGCGCACCCGGTGGCCGAATACCTCGACGGCGAGATTGAAGTGGGGCGGTGAGGCGGGTGAGATTGCTTATTCTCGGACGAGCGTCGCGGCGTAAGCGCGACGTGCCTTCCCGCAGGTTGACACGTCGCGCTTACGCCGCGACGCTCGCCGTTGTTCTGGCCGGCGGCGTTTCGAACGTGTGAATCGGTAAAATGCCAGCGTTCGTCGTTCCGCTAGATTTGAAACCTTCGACCCCAAGACCCGACCAAATGAAATCTCACCGGCTCGCTCGCATCGGCGAAGTCATTCGCGAAGTGGCGAGCACGACCATCTTGTTCGAACTCAAAGACCCGCGCGTCAAGAACGTCACCGTCACCCGGACAGAGGTGGCGGCGGACCTCCAGCACGCGAAGGTGTACGTCTCGGTCATGGGCAGCGAGAAGCAGCAGCAACTCGCGCTCTACGGCCTCCAGCACGCGGCCGGGTTCATTCAGTCGAAGATCGCCAAGCAACTCGCGACGCGGTTCATGCCGGTCATCCAGTTTGTGCTGGACGAAGGGGTGAAGAAGAGTATCGAGATTAGTAAAATCCTGGCTGAAGAGAAAGCCCGGTCCGCCGGGCCGGCCGTTGCCACCGAGGGTGCGGTCGATGCCGACGACGAAGAGATCGACGACGACGAGGACGATGCGGACGCCGAAGAGGACGACTCGGCGCCCAAGAACGCGGAACGCGGAACGCGGAACGCGGAATAGCAAGCCGGTCACTCGGCCTTTCATTCCGCACCCGGCACTCCGCATCCCGCACTGATCCGCGTCCGCGAATCCGTGAGCCTCCCGCCATGCTGGCGATTATGAACAAGCAAGACCTCCTCACGAAGTCGATCAAAGTTCTCGATAAGAAATTCCCTCCGGCGGCCGACCCCGTGGCCCGGCCGGTGCTGGAAGAGGTGCTGTACGCCGTCGTCCGCGAGGGCACGACCACCGAGCAGGCGAACGCCGTGTTCGCCAAGATGAAGGGCACGTTCTTCGACTGGAACGAGGTCCGCGTCAGCACGGTGCCGGAAATCGCCGACGCGATCGCCGGTGTGCCGGACGCCAGCCGCAAGGCCCAGCGGATCAACGAGATCCTGCACTACGTCTTCGAGATGTACTACTCGTTCGAACTGACCGACCTCGACAAGAAGGGTCTGAAGCAGGCCGGCAAGCAACTCGGCCGGTTCACCGGCATGACCGACTTCGGCGTCGCGTGGGTCATCCAACGGGCGCTCGGCGGCCACGCCATCCCGCTCGACGAGCCGACCATCCGCGCCCTGCGGCGGTTGGGCATCATCGAGGGGGAAGGCGAGGTCGAAGACCTCGAGGCGGTCCGCACCTCGCTGGAACACTACATCCCGAAGTCGAGCGGCCCGACCTTTACCGACCGCTTCTCGACGCTGGCCGTGACGATCTGCCAGGAAAAGCCGAAGTGCCCCGACTGCCCGTTGCGGCCCGACTGCCCCACCGGCCAGGAGTACGGTAAGAAGGTCGCCCCCGAGCCGAAGCCGAAGCCGAAGTCGCGGTGACACCCCGCCCAGGGCTGACCGATGGACATCAAGATCCGCTGCCCGCACTGCGAGACGAAGCTCGTCGTCGGCGATGAACTCGTCGGCCAGGCCGTCCTCTGCGAAGACTGCAACAAGCAATTCACCGTCGAACAACCCGCCGGGTCGTCCGGCAAAAGTAGCAGCGGCGAACGGCCACGCGATCGGGGTGAGCGCGACGACCGGGGCGAAGAACGCCCGCGGTCCCGCCGCCGCGACGATGACGACCACGGGCGATCCCGGGACGACTTCGACGACGAGGACGACCGGCCCATCCGGCGGAAGCCGAAGCGGAGCAGCAGTCACGTCGCCCCGCTCATCTTCGGCAGCCTCTTGATCTTGATGACGCTCGGCGTCGGCGTCGGCATGTACTTCACCTTCGGCTTCGGCACGAGTTCTAGCCGCGACGGCTTCGGCGTCCCGAACAACCGCGGCGGCATGGTCGGGGTGCCGGCCGTGGGGGGAAGCAGGTATCGCCTCTCGGACGCACAGTGGATCGCCGGCAACACGTTCGCGGTGACGGTCGCAACCGAAAACGGCCGGACCGACCCGACCCTCGTGCGGTTGGTCTACCGCTCCCTCGACGGCACGGGTAACTACGCCTTTAGCATGCCGCTCGGCCCCCGCCAGCCGATTACGGTCCCGAAAATTGGTGGGGGACGCACTCCCACGACGATGTGGGTCGAGCCGATCACCGGCGGCGCTCCCCTCTCCAACATGATCACGCTCAACTGACCGTCCCGCCGCTTTCCCACTCGCAATTGACGCCCCCGATTTCCGCGTGTTACCCTTCTCGCCATCATGGGGTCGGAGTCGTTTCACCAGATCATTCGCGGACAGCGCCGGGGGCCGGTTGCGGCGACCGCCCGCGCCGGCTTGCGGCTGCTCAGTTGGCCCTACGGCCTCGCGGTGCGACTCCGGAACCGCCTCTTTGACCGCGGCTGGAAGCACACCTTCCGCGCGGCCGTGCCCGTCATCAGCGTCGGCAACCTGACCCTCGGCGGCACCGGCAAAACGCCGTGCGTGGAGTATGTGGCTGGCTTGTTGCGGGAACGGGGCGTGCGGCCGGTGATTCTCAGCCGCGGCTACGGGGCGGAGCACAACCGCAACGACGAGGCAATGGTGCTGGAAGAGAACCTGCCCGACGTGCCGCACCTGCAAGGGGCCGACCGCGTTCAACTGGCGATGACGGCCGTGGAAGAACTCGACGCCGACGTACTCATCCTCGACGACGGCTTCCAGCACCGCCGGCTGACGCGCGACCTCGACATCGTACTGATCGACGCGACGGCACTGCTAGCCGGCGAGGCGATGTTCCCCCGCGGCGTGCTGCGGGAACCGATCGCCGGACTGAGCCGGGCCGACGTGCTGGTGCTAACGCGGTGCGACCAAACTTCGACGGCGGACGAACAGGCGGCGTGGCTGAAGCAACGCTTTCCCACGAAGCCTGTCGCCAAGGCGGTCCACCGGCCGATGGAACTGGTCGGCCCGGACGGGGTCACGGAATCGCTGGAGGTGCTCAAGGCGACGCCGGTCGCGGGATTCTGCGGCATCGGCAACCCGGAAGCGTTCCGCGGCCTGCTGACGCAACTCGGCGCACCGCCGGTCGCGTTCCGCACGTTCGCCGACCACCACGCCTACACGCGCGAGGACGTGGCCGACCTGACCCGCTGGGCGACCGACCTGCCGCCGAACGCGGTGATCGTAACGACGCAAAAAGACTGGGTGAAACTGCGGGTCGCCGACCTCGGCGGCCGCAAGCTGTGGGCGTTGCGGATCGGCTTCCAACTGATCGAGGGCGAGGAAGCCTTCGCGGAAATGCTGAATCGATTCACCACAGAGGGCACAGAGAACACAGAGGAAGGGACCGAAGAGCGGTCGGAAACCCAACCCTGAATTTGGTTCTTCTCTGTGTTCTCTGTGCCCTCTGTGGTGAATCGACTTTAAGGACGCACGGATGCGGACGATTGCTCTCTTTCTCCCGAACTGGATCGGCGACGTGGTGATGGCCACGCCGGCCATCCGGGCCGTGCGCGACCACTTCCCGCAGGCCCGGTTGCTGGCGGTGAGCAAGCCCTACGTTGCGGACACGGTCGCCGGGTCGCCGTGGTTCGACGACCTTATTCCGTTCGACAAGTCCGGCCCGCGGCACCGCCGCTTCCGCTTCGTGCTGAACCGCCTCGCCGACGAAAAACTCGACGCGGCCGTGCTGTTCCCGAACTCGTTCCGCCCGGCCCTGCTCGCCCGCCTCGCCGGCTCGCGGTACATCGTCGGCTACGCCCGCTACTTCCGCGACGCCCTGCTGACCCGCCGCCTGTACGCCACGCGGGGCAACGACGGCCGGCCGAAGCCGACGCCGGTTCTCGACGACTACAACCGCCTCGTCGAACAACTCGGCGTGCCGAACCCCGGCCGGCGGATGGAACTGTTCACCACGCCGGCCGACGAACAAGCGGCCGAGACGTTCTGGCTGCGACACGGGCTGAACCGTGTGAACCGCGTGATCGGCCTGAACCCCGGCGGTGCGTTCGGGGCGTCGAAGCACTGGCCGACGAACCAGTTCGCGGAGGTGGCGAAGCGGTTCGCCGATCAGCGTTCGACCGCCGTCGTCGTGCTGTGCGGCCCGGCGGAGCGTGAAGAAGCCAACCGCATCGCCGAGCAGAGCGGCCGGGCGAACGTGATTTCACTCGCGGGCAGTGATCTCTCGATTGGGCTGACGAAAGCCGTCGTGCGGCGGCTGAGTTTGCTCGTCACCACCGACAGCGGCCCGCGGCACTTCGCGGCGGCGTTCGGCGTGCCGGTCGTGTCGCTGTTCGGCCCGACGCACATCGCCTGGACGGAGACGCACTTCGCGAAGGCGGTCCACCTGCAAAACAAGTTGCCGTGCGGGCCGTGCCAGCAGCGCATCTGCCCGCTCGGCCACCACCAGTGCATGACGAGTTTGAGCGAGACGGACGTGTTCGCCGCGTCCCAAGAGTTGTTGGCCCGGTTCCCCGCTGGGCAGGAGGCCCGCCGTGTTGGTTAACTTGATGCCGCCGCCCGTGGAAACGGAATTCGCCCCCGCGTTCAAGCTCCGCGAGCCGGAGATCGTGGTTTCGCAACCGGAGCCGGACCGCGGCTTCTTGGTCGTCCACCCGCGCTACCGCCACTGGCTGGCGAAGTGCGGCCTGACGACGAGCACAGCCGTCTGGAACCTGCCGGGCGAGATCGTCTCCGGGCACCCGAGCCGGCACGTTTTGCAAGTGGCCGTGCGATCGGGCGGCGCGACCCGCAACCTGTTCCTGAAGCGCGAACTCATCGTCGGCTGGCGGGTGCGGCGGCGCAACCGGCGGGACGGCTTCGGCCCGGTGTCGCGGTCGGAACGTGAGGCGAAGATTTTGCAACGATTGGAAGACGCCAACCTGCCGGGGCCGCACTGGATCGCCTACGGCGAGGACGGCGACGGCCGGGCTTTCCTGTTGGTGGATGAACTGACCGGCTGCCGCGAACTACGAGACGTGCTTGGTGACGCCGCACTGTCACCGACCGACCGCCGCACGCTGGCTGTCCGCTTGGGCGAATCGCTGGCATCCCTGCACGCGGCCGGGTTCGACACGCCGGACTTGGCGGCGAAGCACGTCTTCGTGCGGCCCGGCTCGTTTTCGCCAACGCTCCTCGACTGGCAGTCGTCGCAACCGGGGCGAAGGCCGGACGCGGACGCGCGGCGGGAATCGCTGGCAACCCTGGACGCGACGCTGACCGAATGGCTCGCGACGCCGCGCGAACGGCTGCGGGCACTGCGGGCGTATCAGCAGAAGATGGACAAACTGGTACTGAGTGCCGACCATTCTCCTTCACCTCGTGTGGTAGACGGTCAATCGCCTTCGGAGAGAGTTACCCCCCTCCCTAACCCTCCTCCGCAAGGAGGGAGGGAACAAAACCTGTCCTCACTCGCCCGTGCGGTCCGCGTTCAATCACAGAAACTCCTCGCGAAGTCCTCCGTCCGTGATCAGCGGCAGCCGAACGCACTGAGCCGCAATCAGCGACTCGTGTGGCTGGCCGACGAGGCTGTGTGTGCTATCCCCGAAGTCGCGAAGCTCTGGCCACGGCCGGCGGTTTGTTCGCCGTACTACCTCGACCCGACGGCCACCGTCGAAGACGGCGAACGCCTCGGCGTTCGGCTCGCCGACGACCGGGCGGCCACGCTCCTCCGCTTCCGCACGACCGACTGGCTCGGCCGCGGTCTGGCGGTGCTTCGCGGGAAGTCGTGGCGGTCCCCCGCGGCGAACCTGTCGCGGCTGATGTTCCACCTTCAAAAAGCTGGCGTGCCGGTGCCGCAGTTGTTTGCCTTCGGCCAACGGCTCACGCGGTTCGGCCCGGCCGACTCGTTCCTGTTGCACAACCTGCCGGCCGGCAGCGTGACGCTCGATGCCTGGCTCACGCGATCGGGCGACAACCCGACGGAACGCGAGCGGTTGCTCGGCCAACTCGGCGGCATCGTGCGCAGCATCCACGACGCCGACTGCATACTCGGCCCGGCACGGGAGGCACTTCGCGTACTCCCCACGAACAAAGGCCCGCGGGTGACGGTCGATCCCACGCACGGGGCGGCCCTCGTGCGGCAACTGACCGACCGCGCTCGGCAACTCGACCTCGTCGACCTCCTCCGCTCGTTCGGCCAGCCGCTCTCGGCCGACGGCTGCCGCCGCGTGCTGGACGGTTACGCCCCGACGCCGGCGTTCCAGGACCGCGTTCTTCGAATGGCGGTGAACCGCGCATGAATAGTACCTCTGTTCCACGCTTGACGCCGTGCCCGTCGCATTCGGTCCTCGGCCGCCTGCTCCGCGGGAGTCGGTGCATTGTCGCCGTGCCCGGGTTCGAGCAGTTCGCCGGCCCGGACTGGTCGACTCGCGTCATGCACGACGCGGCGGCCGACCCGCTGCACGCCAAGCAGGGCCGCAGCATTAGTTACTGGCCGCTCGCCAACGACGCCGGTCGCCCGTTGAACCTGTACCTCAAGCGGCACTACGAACTGCCCCGCTGGCAAGGGCTGCTGGCGACGCTGTTGCCGTGCCGGGCGGTGTCGCCGGGGTTGGCCGAGTGGGAACACTTGCGGTGGGCGGAGGAGCACGGCATCCCCGTCGCGCGGCCCGTTGCGGCCGGCGAGTTCCGCGGGCCGTGGGGCAAGCTCCAGAGCTTCCTCGCGGTCGAGGCGCTCGCCGGGATGCAACCGCTGAACGAGGCGATCCCGCTCGCGTTCCGCACGCTGTCGTCGGCCGACTTCGCGAAGTGGAAGCGCGGCCTCGTGGGTGAAATCGCCCGCCTCTCGCGGGAACTGCACCGGCGGCGGGCCTTCCACAAAGACCTGTACCTCTGCCACTTCTACCTGCCGAGCGCCGACTGCGAAGGGGTGCCGCCGACGTTCCACGGCCGCGTGTTCATGATCGACTTCCACCGCCTCGGCCTGCACCGCCTCTTCCGCCTGCGGTACCAGGTGAAGGACTTGGCACAATTGTTGTTCTCGACGGGCGGCGTGTCGGGCATCACCGACCGCGACCGGCTGCGGTTCTGGAAGCTCTACCGCAGCGGCGAATGGGGCAGTGCGAACTCGCCGCGCGAGTGGCTGCGGGGGCCGGTGCGGATCAAGTGGAAGCGGTACGACCGCCACAACAAGAAACACGCGAACGGTTGATACCCGAATCACGGCCCGCTTGGAACGGACTCCATGAACATTGCCCTCTGTCACCCCAGCGTCGTCCCGGCCCGCGGCGGGTGCGAGACGTACATCAGCGACCTCGCCCGGCGGTTGGCTCGCGACGGCCACGCCGTCCACCTGTTTGCGTCGGGGTGGGACGCCACCGCCCTGCCGGCGGCCACGCACTTCTACCGCATCGCCCGGCCGTCCGGCCCGCGGTCCATTCGCGCCTGGAAGTTCGCCGCCGCGTGCGAAGTGGCCCTGCGGATCGCGCAGCCGGACGTGAGCATCGGCTTCGACAAGACGTGGGGGCAGGACATCCTCTACCCGCAGGGCGGCCTGCACGCGGCGACGAACGCCCACAACCAACTGAAGCACGCCGGCCGCGCATCGCAGTGGATCGCGAGCGTCGGTAAGTGGTTCGACCCGGCGAACTGGTCGTACTCGCAGTTGGAACGCAAGCAGTACTTCGGCGAACACCGCCCCACGATCGTCGTGAACAGCGAGATGGTCCGCGGGCACTTCGAGCAGTTCTACGGTGAGACGCCGGCCGGCATTCGAGTCTTGCGGAGTGCCATCGACCCGCAGCGGTTCGCGGCCGACGACCGCCTCAAACGGCGGGCCGACGAGCGCGACCGCTGGGGCGTGCCGCCGGCCACGTCAATCGGGCTGTTCATCGCGACCAACTACCGGCTCAAGGGGTTGGCCCCGCTGCTGAAGGCACTGCCGCACGTGCCGCGCGACCGCGACTTCCGCCTCGTCGTCGTCGGCGACCCGCAGACGAAGCCGTACGAGCGGCTGGCGGAATCGCTCGGCGTGGCCAACCGCGTGTCGTTCCTCGGCTTCCGCAAGGACCCGAAGGAGGCGTACTTCGCGGCTGACTTCCTGGTCCACCCGACGTTCTACGACCCGTGTTCGCTCGTCGTGCTGGAAGCCCTGGCGTGCGGCCTGCCGGTGGTCACGACCCGGTACAACGGCGCGGCGGAACTGCTCGCCCCGTCGAACAGCGTCGTCGTGAACGACCCGCACGACGCGAAGGAACTCGGGGCCGCGGTCGCCCGATTCACCGAGCCTGCCGTCCGCCTGACGGCGTCAGCGTCAGCCCGCGAGGCGGCGAAGGCATGGACGTTCGAGCACCACTACCGCGGCCTGTTGACGATTCTCGAAGAGACGCGGGCGGTGAAGCGGGCAGCGTAGCCGACTGGGCGAGCCGAGCACCGTGAGGTGCCGGGTGAGTGTCGTTGATACTCACCCGGCACCTCACGGTGCTCGGCTCGCCGGTCGCCGGTCCATATAACCACTTCGCATGACTGCGTCGCTCACGGTTCCGCTCCTCTGGCTGATGTCGTACCTCGTCGGGGCGCTGCCGTTCGGCTACCTCGTCGGCCGGTGGAAGGGCGTCGATCTCTTCAAAATCGGCTCCGGCAACATCGGGGCCACCAACGTCGGCCGCGTTCTCGGCCGCAAATTCGGCATCCTCGTTTTCGTGCTGGACTTCCTCAAAGGGGCGATCCCCGTCGCCGTCGTCGTTCCGCTCGCCAACCTCGTTTCCAGTGACGTACTGCCGACGTTCGGGTCCGCGGACGTGCTGCGCGTCGGGGCGGCCGCGTTCGCGTTCCTCGGCCACCTGTTCCCGGTCTACCTGCGGTTCCGCGGCGGCAAAGGCGTGGCCACCGGGGCGGGGGCGGTCGCCGTGCTCGCGCCAGTGCCGTTCGCGGCGGCTCTCGCGACGTGGCTGCTGACGGCGTTGGTCTCGCGGATGGTGTCGCTGGCGTCCCTGGCGGCCGTCGCGGTTCTGTCGGCGGTGCAGTTACTCATCGGCGGGTCCGCGGTCGTGACGGGTTTTTGCGTGTTGGGGAGTCTACTCGTGGCCGTCCGTCATCGGTCGAACGTCGGCCGACTGATCCGCGGAACGGAGAGCCAGATCGGAGATGGGTTGATGCGTCAGAATTTACTGCGGGTGCTGCACGTCGTGGCGGCCGGGCTGTGGGTCGGCGGGGCCGGGTTCTTCAACTTCGTGGCCGCGCCGAGCATCTTCGACACCTTCAAGGGCGTGGTGCAAACGGCCCCGAGCGACCGCACCGCGAACATGGCGATCGTTCCGAGCGCGCCGGGAGCAACCCCCGAACAGATAGCAAAGTTACACGACGACCTCGGCCGTGCCCTCGCGGGGGCGGCGGTGGGGCCGATCTTTCCGAAGTATTTCGCAATGCAACTCGTGTGTGCGGTTGTCGTACTGGCGACCGCGTGGACCTGGAGAAACACAGATCCGACGACGAACAAGCACCGCCTGCGGTTCCTACTGGCGCTGATGGCGTCCTTGTCGGTCGCGGCGGGGTGGTGGATTTCCGACGTGGTCAGCCGCCTGCGGTTGGCCCGATTCGATCCGAGTTCGGAAATCGCCAAAGCTGCTATCGAGCAGTTCGCGACGTGGCACCTCGTCAGCCTCGGCCTCAGTTTCGTGACGATCAGCCTGGCGTTCGCGATACTAGTGCTAGCAGCGTGGCTGCCGCAGAAGTTCGAAGACGAGAAGGCGAGTGGCCCGGCGTAAGCGGGGCGTGGTTCCCACACAGACAGGCACGTCGCGCTCACGCCGCTCGCCTTCAATCAGTGCGTTCGCTCGCTTCCACTTTCGGCGCGTCGTCCTCGGGCGGCTTCTTCCCTTCGCCGCGGACGAGCGCGACGGCCGCGACGACCAGCGCGAAGGCCGCCGCCGTTCGCCACGTCGGTGCTTCGCCCAGGTACACCCACGCAAAGACTACGAAGACCGCGAGCGTCACCACTTCCTGAATCAGCTTGAGCTGCGTGCCGGTGAGGACGTCCGATCCCATGCGGTTCGCGGGCACTTGGAGCAGGTACTCCGGCAGTGCGATCAGCCAACTCACGAGCATGACGGTGAGGAGCGCCTTGTCCTTGTGCTTCAGGTGGCCGTACCACGCGATCGTCATGAAGGTGTTCGAGCCGACGAGCAACAGCACGGTGAAGACAATCGTTCGCATGGCGTCCGCCCTGGGGAAAAAAGAACCGCCGGCATGAAGCCGGCGGCGAATCCAACGCTGTCCGTTTCCGAGGTTACTTCATCGGCACGGCCGTCGCGGGCACGGTCGCGCTGGCGGGGGTCGTGGTCGCCGGGGCGGCGTTGATGACGATCTCCGCCTTCGGCTTCATCTGGCCGACGACGGCGTCCCGCAACCGCACGGCGTACACGCCGCGGACGTCTTCCTTCACGTCCTCGAACTTCCGTGGGGTGCCCGCCTTCTTCGCCGTGGTCATGATGAGGTGCTGGCCGAACTCGGTCGTCACCACGTCGCTCATGTCGAACGGCTTCAGCGCGAACGCCGCCTTCGCGAACGGCTCGACCATCGCCCCGACGCGCGGGAAGTAGCTCAGGTCGCCGCCGTTCTTCTTCGACGGGCAGGACGAATACTTCTGGGCGTAGGCCGCGAAGAGTTCGTCGGCGCGCTTGGTGCGGGCCGTTTCCTTCGCCATCGCGTCGCCGGGGGCGGCGTCGGCGGCCTTCTTGGCTTCGGCTTCGATCGTTTGCTTGATCGCGGCGAGCGTCTTCTTGGCCTCGTCGACCTTCGCGGCGTCGGTGCCGGGGGTCATGAGGATGTGCCGGGCGCGAACCGTCGAGCCGTCGAACACGTCCGGGCTGGCGTCGAACAGCTTCTTCAGTTCGGCGTCGTTGCCCTGTTGCTTCAGGAATTTGTCCCACTTCATCTGGGCGGCGACTTCCACGCGGAACTCGGCTTCCGTCAGCATCATCTGTTCGAGTTGCTTCTGGTAGTCGACGCTGCCCTTCTTCAACTCGCCCTTCAGTTCCTCGATCAGCTTGTCCACTTCCGCCGGCTCGGCCGTCATCTTGAGGGCGTTGAGGTACTGGTCGATGATGTAGTTTTCGATCAGGTGGTTGAGAATTTCCTTGCGGGCGATCTCGCGCTCCTCGGCCGGAAACTGGCGGAGGGCCCGGTAGACCGCGACTTCGGGAATCTCTTGCCCGTTGACCTTCGCGGCGACGCCGGTCGGCCGCGGTTCGGGCTTCGCCGGTTCGACCGGGGCGACGGAGGGCAGCGGGACGGTGCCGGTCATCGGGGTCGCCGTGGCGGGCGGCAGAGTTGCGGGTGCGGCAGGTGCTGCGGGTGTGACCGGCGGCGGCGTCACGGGAGCTTGGGCCGAAGCGCTGGCCGCCAGGATCGAACTCGTGAGAATCGCCGCCGCCCGACGGTTGAAGAATCGCATTATGGAACTTCCTCCTGAAGCGAGCCGGGCCATTTGGTCCGTCGCGTTTTCCCCCAACCCAACGGGAAACACCGGCTCTTGAGAACGACGGGTGATACCGGGGGCGGGGGCGGGTGTCAATCGCGAATCGAGACCAGTGCCGGTTTTCACTTCGCCTTCCGCTGCTTTCGCGAATGGGGTATACGCCTCTGTCCGGGAGTCTGCCCCGTGCGGAGCGTGTGGTATGCGTCAGCGTTTCCTCGTCTGGGTCGTCGTGGCGGTCGCGGGATTTGCGGCCGTGGTGGTCGCCCAACAGCCGGAGGCCGACCGCGGGCACGTCCACCGGGACGGCTTCGCCGGCCGGGAGCCGGCGTGGGTCGCCGGGGCCACGAACATGAAGGTCACCGAGCGTGACCATCGGATCGTCGCGAACTCGTACTTCAACGCCCCGTCGTCGGAATACTTGAAGGTCGAGGCGCAACCGGCCAGCAACAAGGCCGACGCGGAGTTCGTCTACTACACATACGACACGCCCGCCTGCCCGGTCCAGGGTGCCGCCGGCGAGGAGCCGACGGCCAGCGTGTGGGTGAAGAGTTTCCGGTCCGGCATCCAACTGCGGGCCCGCGTGGTGCTGCCGAAGGAACGCGACCCGAAGGCGCCGGAAACGCCGCTGACCACGGTCATCGTCGGCGACACCTACCCGGACGAGCGCATCCGGTCGTGGCACCGGCTGACGATCGGCAAGCCGGCCGACGCCCTGCGAAAGCAACTCCCGGTTCTGCGGGCGCAACTCGGCCGCGAGATCGACCCGGCGGGTGCGTACATCGACCAATTGATCCTGAACGTCTACGCCGGGCCGGGTATCAACGAGGTCTGGATCGACGACCTCGATATCGGCCCGTGCACGGTGGACCCGAAGAAGCCGCTCAAGGGCATCGGCCGGCCGGTCAGCCGCACGAAGACCCCGGGCAAACTCGACGCGCCGCCGGGCACGCTGCCCAACGGCGTGGCCCACCCGTACTCGGTCGAGTTCGTCGCCGGCCGGATTCTCATCGACAAGAAGCCGTTCTTCATGCGGGCGGTGCGGCACGCCGGCCAGTCGCTGAAGGGGCTGCGGGACTTCAATTTCAACACGATCGCCTTCCCCGCTAACGTCGATGCGGCCCTTGTCGATGACGCGGTGGTGAACAACTCGTTCATGGTCCTGGCCGAAGTGCCGGTCGTCGGCAGCGGCGACCCCGGCTCGGAGACGCCGATCAGCGTCGGCCGCGACGCCGACCGACTGATCGAAAACTTCCGCCGCTTCCGGTCCGGTGACGGCGTTTTGCTGTGGGACCTCGGGGCGGGCCGGACGACGGAACAACTGCGATCCGTCGCCCGCACGTCCGAGTCGATCCGCGAGTACGACCCGCGGCGGCCCCGCGGCGTGGACCTGTGGGACGGGTACTCGGCCTACTCGGAACACCTCGACGTGATCGGCAGCCACCGCTGGCCGCTTTTCACCAGCCTGGAACTCGACAAGTACCGCGAGTGGCTGCTCCAACGCCGCGCGCTGACCTCGCCCGGCAAGTTGATGTGGACGTGGATTCAGACCCACATGCCCGAGTGGTACCTCGCCCTCGCCACCGGTAAGGCGAAGCCGGGCCACCTGGACTCCCCGCTCGGCCCGCAGCCCGAACAGATCCGCTTGCTCACGTACCTTGGCCTCGCGTCCGGGTACCGCGGCCTCGGCTTCTGGACCGACGAGTTCCTGACGCCGGACCTGGCCGCGTCGAACTCGTCCGGCCGGGACCGGATGATCGAACTGTACCTATTGAACACGGAACTCGAACTGCTCGAGCCGGTGCTCTTCGGCGTCGAAGACGAGAAGACGATGTGGGTGCCGACCAACAACTTCTTTGTGAAGGCGGCCGTACTCCGCGGTAAGCGGGGCATTATCGTCCTGCCGGTGTGGGTCGGGCCGCAGTCGCAGTTCTGCATGGACCAGGGGTCCATGGACGGGCTGAAAATCACCGTCCCGCTCGTGCCGGACGGGGCCGACCCGTGGCTGTTGACACCGGCCAACTACGAGAACCTTCGAGCGACCGGGGGCGTGCGGTCGGTGCCGGGCGGGGTCGAGGTCACCATCCCGAAGTTCGACCTGACGGCCGCGATCGTGTTCACCAGCGACCTGACGCCGGACGGGTTGGTCGTCCGCTGGCAGGACAACATCCGCAACGGTTCCGCGAAGCGGGCGGCCCAACTGGCCATCGAGCAGGCGAAGGAAATCTACGAGAAGGTGCACGCGGTCCACGAACAACTCGCCGGCGTCGCGCCGCCGGTCCGCGGGGCCGACGAACTGTTCGCCCAGGCGCGGCTGTCGATCGAGCGGGCGGTGAAGGCGATGGCGAACAACCAGCCGGACGTGGCCTACCGCGACTCGCGGACGGCCCTGCGGCCGGTGCGGGTCCTCATGCGAGAGCACTGGAAGAACGCCACCGTCGTTCTGAGCACGCCGACCTCCAGCCCCTACGCGGTGAGTTTTTACACGCTGCCGCAGCACTGGGAACTGGCCCGCCGCATTCAGGGGGCACGGCCGGGCGGGAACCTGCTCCGGTACGGCGACTTCGAATTGAGCGTTAAGGCTCCGGAGGAGGGGGCGGCCGTGAACTCGCTGCCGGGCTGGACGACCCGCGAAACCCACCTGGACGCCGTGAAAGCGGGGGCGACGATCATCAACGTCTCCGACGTCCTCCGGGGCGGGCGGAAAGAATCGGACCCCGTCCCGCCCGGCGCCCCGAACCTCGGCCGGCACTGCCTGCGGTTGCTCGTTACGGCGGTCATCCCGAAAGACGAGAAGAACCCGAAAGAATTCCGACCCCCGACGGCCCTCGAGCGCGTCTCGCTCGCCGTGGACACGCCGGCCGTCGCCCTGCCGCCCGGGTCGTGGGCGCGGGTCAGCTTCTGGGCACTGAGCTCGGACATCAAGGGGAGCGCCGACGGGGCGTTGGTCTTCGACAGTGTCGGCAGTGAGCCGCTCGCGGTCCGGCTGGAACCGTTCAAGTGGAAGCAGTACTACCTCTACCGCCAAGTGAAGGCCGACGGCAAGCTCGCGGTAACATTCGCCCTCACCGGCATCGGGTTCGCGTTCTTCGACGATGTCCGCATCGAGCCGATGGAATTGCCGCCCGCGGCCGGGCGGTAGGCGGGTCATCAGGGCGATAGGGTCTTCATCAAGCGGCGGGCTTCGCGAACCGATTCGACCGCGATGGCCGGTAGCTTCTCGCGGAGTTGCGACAACCGCTCCCGGTCGAGACCCTTGCTCATTTCCGAGAAGCCGACCGCCGCCGCCAGGTCAAACTTCTGCACGTTGTGCTGGGATTGGATGTGGTTCGCCAGCGCGTCGGCGAACGCGACCAGGCCGACGAGTTCACGGAAATGCGGCTCGCGGGCCGGGGTATGGTGGTTCGAGATCACGCGACCGAGCGCCTTCGGCAAGTTATTTTTGATCGCGAACATGCCGCCAACGGCGCAGTGGTCGGTCCCGTAAACCCCCCGCTCTTCCGCGCAGACGTTCTCGGCTTCGTCGAAGTTCGACAGGTTGGCCGCCGCGAAGTGGTCGGGGGCTTTCACGCAAATCACCAGTCGGCCGATGTCGTGCAGCAACGCCCCGGTGAACTCCTCGCCTTGCAAATCGAGCCGCAGAACGCGGTTCACCGCCGAGGCCAGGAGTGCTGTGAACAGGGAGTGCCGGAGGATCGTTTCGCACGCCACGCGGACCGGCAGCGGGTGCTTCGAGTACAGGCCGGTCAGGCCGATGGACGAGATCAGGTTCGCACAGCCGCGAAGCCCCAGCCGGTTGACGCCCAGCCGAACGTCGGCGATTGGCACGCTCCCACCGTAGACGGGGCTGTTGGCGATCTTCAATACCGTTGCGGCCAGTAGGGTGTCGCGGCAGATCAAAGCGGCCATGTCGGCGAGGGTGCTGTTCGGGTCGTTGGCCAGCGTCATGGCCTTAATGACCGTGTCCGACAGGTGCGGCAGCGTTTCAATCTTCTCCAGGTCCGCCAAGAGTTTCTGGTTGAGCGGAACCGATTTGAGGGTGATTTGGGGAGAAGCCTGACGCTTCGCGAGGAGTGCCTGAGACATAGTAACCTTGGGCCAGTCTATGGACATCGAACGCGGTGTCTTACACCATAGAATCGGCCCCCGGTCGGCGGTGCCGTGTAGCCCCGAAAAATGAAAGAATCCTCCGTCAAATGACAGAGGATTTGATGACAGCTTACTTCCTACTGAAATCACTCCGGCAGAGGCTTACCCTTCGTCTCGGGCAGGAACGGCAGGGCGATCAGACCCAACAGGAAGACGCTGCACATCGTTACGCCGGCGTAGCGGAATGCATCATTGCCGTAGCCGGCGAACACCGTGGACGTGAGTTGGGCCAACGTGAACGGTCCCGTTGCAGCCAGGAACCGACCGGCGTTGTAGCAGAAGCTTGTGCCGGTACTGCGGAACCGCGTGGGGAATAACTCCGGCAGGTAGATGGCGAAGCCGCCGAAGAGCGCGAGTTGGCAGAAGCCCATAATCGGGATCATCCAGAAGATGTCGTCGCGGGTCCGCAGGTTGAAGAACGTGTAGGACGTGGCGATGGCGGCGAGGACGAAGAAAATCGCGAACGTCGGCCGGCGGCCGAGGATGCCCGTCACCCAACTGAACGCGAAGATGCCGAGGAACGCGCCGAGGTTCTGAACGAGCGACGTGATGCCCCGCCACTTGCCGAGTTCCCCGCTCAGTTCGGCCCCGTCGAATCCTTCCGCCCTCAAAGTGCTTTCCAGAGCTAGTGTTGTGAGCCGCGGCGAGAAGAAGCCGATGCCCCACAAGCCGATCACACCGGCGCTCGTGAGCAAAAGCCCGAGCAACACCCGCTTATTCCACGGCGGCGTCGTCAGGATGGCGGTTAGTGTTCCGAAGAACGCCTGCCACGGCGACGGCCGTACACCCGCCGCTTCCGCCGCCCGCATTGCCTTCCACTTCTCGGGTTCCTTCAGCGTGAACTGAACGATGGCGAGCAGGATGCCGGGGATGATGCCGATGAGGAACATCACCCGCCACGGCGTGAGCCACTCCCCGGCTGGGAAGCTGCCGCTCTTCTGCAGTGACCCGAGGCCCATGCTAATCAGTGCCGCCCCGCAGTTGCCGATGACGCTGGACGCCTGAAACATGCCGAGAATGTACGGTCGCGCGTTATCGGGCACCGTCTCGGCCAGCAGCACGACGGCGGCTGCAAACGCCCCGCCAACCCCGAGGCCGGTAAGCAGTCGGTAGAACATGAAGTCGATCACGCCGGTCGAAAGCGCACTCAGACCGGTGAAGAGTGCGTACAGACCGATGGTGGCGGTCAGCGTCTTCACGCGACCGATTCGGTCCCCCAGCACGCCGAAGCCGATGCCACCGATGGCCCAGCCGATCATGAACACCGCCGTCGCGTAACCGCCGAGTTTGCCGACCTCCGGGTCGGACACGGCTTTGCCCATGAGCGAGCCGATGGCCGGATCGCGGGCCAGGACGAACAGTTGTTGGTCGAGGCAGTCCAGGTCCCAGGCGAGGCAGCACACGATGAACACGAACCACTGGTAGCCGTTGAGGTCTTTGAGGCTGGCCCAGCCGGTGCGGGGCGTGGAGGGGTTGGACATGGGCATTCTCAGCCGTGCGGGTTGGGAGGGTTCGCGATGGTATATCCGCCGGCCGGCTAAACCGCCAGCATTTCCGCCCGCGGCCGGAAGTTGCTATGATGATGGCTTGTTCCAGGACACGCCTTGAGGCTGAAGCGATGACAACCCCGCTCGCGATTGGCTTCCTCGGGGCCGGGCAGATGGCGACGGCCCTCGCCAAGGGGTGGGCCGCGGCCGGACTGCTCGACGCGAACCGCAGTGCCGCCAGCGATCCGTACCCGGCCCCCCGCGAGAAGTTCACGGCCACGACCAACGTGCGGGCCGTCGAGTCGAACGCGGAAGTCGTCGCGAAGACTGATGTCATCATCCTGGCCGTGAAGCCGCAGACGATGAGTGCGGCCCTCGCCGAGGTTCGCTCATCGCTGACCGACAAGAAGCTCGTCGTCTCAATCGCGGCCGGCATTACTCTCAAGCAACTCGCCGAGAACCTCGGTACCAACACACGGCTGGTCCGCGTGATGCCGAACACGCCGTGCTTGCTTGGGGCGAGCGCCGCCGGCTTCGCCGTTGGCCCGGCCGCGACGAAGGCCGACGGTGACCTCGTCGCCCGCCTCTTCAACGCCGTCGGCAAGGCTTACGCCGTCCCGGAAAGCCAACTTGACGCCGTGACCGGCCTCAGCGGCAGCGGGCCGGCCTTCGTCTACGTGCTGATCGAAGCCCTGGCCGACGGCGGCGTGCGGGTCGGCCTGCCCCGTGACATTGCCCTGTCACTGGCGGCCCAGACGGTCTTCGGCTCCGCGAAGATGGTCCTCGAAACCGGCACCCACCCGGCCGCCCTCAAGGACGCCGTCGCGTCGCCCGGCGGCACGACCATCGCCGGCCTTCACGCCCTGGAACGGGCCGGCTTCCGCGCCGCCGCGATGGACGCCGTCGAAGCGGCCGCGAAGCGGGCCACTGAACTAGGGAGCAAGAATTAACCACAGAGGACACAGAGAGCACAGAGGTAGGAGAAATGGAAGAGCGGGATCCTTTGAGCGCGGCCGTCATCGGTGCAGCCATTGAGGTTCATAAATTGCTCGGCCCCGGATTGCTGGAAGTGCTGTATCATCGCGCACTCCGGCACGAATTGGCCCTGCGCGCCATCCCATTCGCGTCCGAACAGCCTGTGCCGGTCCATTACAAAGGGCATCACCTCGGCGACGATCTCCGATTGGATTTGGTCGTTTCTAACGAACTAATCGTGGAGTTAAAAGCAGTTGAACACCTTCATTCGATCCACGACGCTCAACTGATAACCTATTTGAAGCTAACGGGACTGCGGAAAGGACTTCTCTTGAACTTCAACGTGAAACTACTCAAGGACGGCATCAAACGAATCGTTCTCTAATCTCGATGTTCTCTTAACTCTGTGCTCTCTGTGTCCTCTGTGGTTAAATTGTCGGACATCACAATGAACCAAGAACTCGTCCTCGTCTTCGATTTCGGCTCGCAGTTCGGGCAACTCATCGCCCGGCGGGTGCGGGAGCAGAACGTCTTCTGCCAACTCGTCCGGCACGACATCACGGCCGAGCGGGTGAAGGAACTCAACCCGAAGGGCATCATCTTCTCCGGCGGGCCGTCGAGCGTGTACGAGGCCAAGGCCCCGAAGTGCGACCCGAAGATTTTCGACCTGAACATCCCGGTCCTCGGCATCTGCTACGGGATGCAGTTGGCCTGCCACACGCTCGGCGGCAAGGTCGCGCCGGCCGCCGCCCGCGAGTACGGCCGGGCCACGCTGAACGTGACGAACGCGGACCAACTCTTCCGCGGCTACCCGCCGGAATCGACCGTGTGGATGAGCCACGGCGATCAGGTCCACACCATGTCCGGTGATTTCGTCCCGCTGGCCAGCACCGACACCTGCCCCGTCGCCGCGGTCAAGCACACGTCGCGGCCGGTGTACGGCATTCAGTTCCACCCAGAAGTCAGCCACACGCCGCACGGCGGGCAGATCCTCGCGAACTTCCTCCGCGACGTGTGCGGTTGCCGCGGCCTGTGGAAGATCCAGACTTTCATCGAAGAAACCGTGCAGACGATTCGCGCCCAAGTTGGCGACAAGCGGGTGATCTGCGGCCTGTCCGGCGGCGTCGACTCGGCCGTGTGCGCGGCCCTGTTGGTGAAGGCCATCGGCCCGCAGGTGGCGTGCATCTACGTGGACAACGGCATGATGCGCGAGGGCGAAACCGACCTCGTCCGCCACACCTTCCGCGACTGGTACAAGGCCGACCTGAGCGTGGTTCACGCTTCCGAGCACTTCCTCGCGGCGTTGCAGGGCGTCACCGACCCGCAGGAAAAGCGGAAGATCATCGGCCGCGTGTTCGTGGAGATTTTCAAGAACGAGGCGAAGGCGATCCCCGACGCGCACTTCCTGGCACAGGGCACGCTCTACCCGGACGTGATCGAGAGCGGCGGTTCGAAGGACGGCCCGGCCGCGACGATCAAGTTGCACCACAACGTCGGCGGACTGCCGGCCGAACTCGGCTTCGAGTTGGTCGAACCGCTCCGCGACTTGTTCAAGGACGAAGTCCGCCGCCTCGGCATCGAACTCGGCCTGCCGGAAGACGTGGTCTGGCGGCACCCGTTCCCCGGCCCCGGCCTTGCCGTCCGCTGCCTCGGCGAAGTGACGGCCGAGAAACTCGCCACGCTTCGCAAGGCCGACACGATCTTCCTCGACGAACTGCACAAGGCCGGGTGGTACCGCAAGACCTCGCAGGCGTTCGCGGTGCTGCTGCCGGTGCAGAGCGTCGGCGTGATGGGCGACGGCCGCACCTACGAGAACACGGTGGCGATCCGCTGCGTGCAGACCGACGACTTCATGACCGCCGACTGGAGCCACCTGCCGCACGACTTGCTCGCCCGCGTGTCGACGGCGATCATCAACCGCGTGAAGGGTGTCAACCGCGTCGTCTACGACATCAGCAGCAAGCCGCCGGCGACGATCGAGTGGGAATAACCAATGCGGAGTGCGGAATTCGGAGTGAAGACCAGCGACGCGGAGACTTTGCGGACCGGCGGTGGATACCCAATCGCGGACGACAATCGTGAGGTAATTCGATGCCCGTCGGTCGTGCGATGTCCCTCTTTCTAATTGACGGAGTTCCCGATGGCCGCATCGCGTGTGAACTCTTCAACTGGGCGGGCAAGGCGTTCAAGATTCCGCGTCGCTTGCTAAAGGAGTCGGCCGACCGCTCCGATCTACGAAAGGCTGGAGTATACTTCTTGTTCGGCCGGGACGACGCTCGCAACGAGATCAACAGCGTCTACGTCGGTGAAGCTGAGGAAGTGATTTCCCGGATACCTCAACATCAAGAGAAGGACTTCTGGACCGAAGCACTTGTTTTCGTCAGCAAGGATGACAACCTCAAACAAGGCTCACATCAAGTTTCTGGAGTTCACCATCTACGCGAAGGCTGTTGAGGTCGGTCGGTACGAAGTCCAAAACGGCAACACCCCGAACTGCCCCGTTATTTCCGAGATGGAGCGGGCGGTGATGACGGAGTTCTTTGAGAATCTTCAGCTCTTGGTCGGAACGCTCGGCTACAAGATTTTTGAACCCCTCGTCAGCCCGACGGCAACTTCCGCGGAAGAGTACGTGATTACCTCTTCGAGGGGAGCTGCCGCAAGAGGTCTGTTGTCGAATGAAGGGTTTGTTGTGTTGAAAAACTCCGTTGCCTCGGGTTCCGAGGTGCCATCAACTCCTGATTCGGTTGTAAACGCCCGCCAAAGGCTTCTAGCAGAGGGGATACTCAGCCCTGCCAATGGAATGTTTACTTTCACCCGAGATCACCTGTTTGTGACCCCTTCGGGTGCAGCAGGCGTTGTTTTAGGCAGATCTGCAAACGGTTGGATTGAGTGGCGGGACCGAAACGGCCGCACGTTGAAAGAGAACGAAGAATAATTTCCACGCACGAGTGCCCATCAACGGGACGCCATCACTCTTCCACTACCGTGCCTTGAACGCCTCGATTTGCGTTTCGCGCATCGCGACGGCGTTTCGCACGAAGCACGGCTTGTCGCCGTACTTCAGCGTCTTCAGCCCGACGGCCCCGGCCGACTCGATCGACCGCACCATGTCGGCCATCACCGGCACGTGCCGCACGGCCGACGCGGGGCCGGGCAGGTTCGGGGAGTCCACGGCCGACTCACCCGTCAAGACGTGGATGAACAGTCGGCCGCCCGGCTTCAGCACCCGCAGCGATTCGGCGAGCACCGCATCCCGTTCGCGGTCGGAGAGCGGCAGGTTGAACGTGCCGCGCAGCCGGACTTCGTCGGCGGTCGCGGCGGCCATCGGGATCGCGTCCGGCAGCGGGCCGGTCATCCGGTGTTCGTACACGACCGGCGGGACGGCCGTGCCCTTCACCATCTCAAGCGTCTGCCCTTCGCCGCGGTGGTCGATGTCGCCGTCGAGGGTGTACACCTCCCACATCGTGCCGTCCGGGTCGTGCAGCCAGAACTTCGTCTGCTTCGCGTAGCAGCACTCGACGCCCTCTTCCCGCTGCGACCGCAACCCGGCCGCTTCGAGCCGGACTTGCATCGCCACCAGCGAGGCCGAGTCCGGGAAGCGGAACCCGAGATGGTTGAGCGGCCCGCCGATCGGTCGCGGCGTCGGTTCCAGCGACAGCACCAGCGGCGGGTCGGCGGTCTCGAACTTCGCGTAGTCGGCCCGCAGCTTCGCCGGCTCGACGCCGAACAGGGCACGGTAGAACGCCACCGACTTTTCCAGGTCGGTCACGTTCAGCGACAAGTGGAAGCGGATCATCTCGTGCCCTCGGTCATTCGAAGTAGGTGCCCGTCTTGCCGTACTCTTCGTACTTGCGGACGAGCCACTCCTGGAAGTCTTTGTAGTGTCGTTCGCGCAGGTCGCCGCCGTCGGACTCTTTCGTGTAGCTGAAGTAGAGTTGGCGGCGCGGCCGGTCGGCAAGGTTCGCGTTCGAGCGGTGCGGTGTGAACCCGCCGAAGACCGCCACGTCGCCGAGGGCCAACGTCAGTGGCACCGCCCGCGATTCGTCCACGGTGTCGGCCGGCAGTTCGTGGTAGTTGCCGTCCTCGGCCGTCAGCGAGCCGTTGTGGTGGTAGCCGGGGTAGACGATGGTGCAGCCGTTTTCCTCGTCGGCCGGGTCAAGCGGGACGAGCAGCGACAGGAAACTCCGCGGGAACGTATCTCCCCACGCGATCCAGTCCTGGTGCAGGGCGTACCCCTTCGCGCCGGGGTGCTTGAAGATGAGCTTGTCCTTGAACAAGAACGCCGGCTCGCCGTACAGGTCGTTCAGCAGGCTCAGCAACCGCGGGTCGCGGGCCAGGGCGGCACACGCCGGCGACAGGTCGATGATCGGGTCGAAGGCGTCGAACTGACACTCGCCGGTAAAGACGTTGTCCTGCCACCGACAGCGGCGGTTCTGCGTCGAGACGAGGTGCTTGAACTCCCGCTCGACCCGATCTGCGTCGGCGGCCGCGGCCTGAATTTCCTCCGGGGAGAACACCCCGCGGGCGATCACGAACCCGTCCCGCTCCCACGCCGTTCGGCTCATCGTGCGTTCCTTTCCGCGATCGACACCGGGGCGACCCACGCGAACACCGCCAGGAGAACGCTGCCGCCCGCCAGGAAGGGGAACAGCGGCGCGTACTCGGTGAACCGGGCTTGTACTGCCGGGAACAGCCACTGGCCGAACCCGGAGAGCAGTACCGTCAAGAGTTGGGCAGCACCTTGAATGCGGCCGAGGTGCGCCGGCCCGAACGCCCGCTGCCAGATGCTGAAGAAGCAGACGGTGATGACCCCGCCGGCCGCCGCGAGCGTCATCGCGTAGGCGTAGACCTGCCACTCGGCCACGATTTGCGGGAAGACGGCCAGAGCCGCCGAGAACACCACCAGCGCCCCGGCGAACAGTCGGCCGATGTGTACCTTCGTGGACAGCCAGCCGCCGCCGAGGTTCGCCACGAGGCCGACCGGGATGCCGACAACCGTGGCGTTCAGGAAAATGTCTTTGGCGAACCCGCGTTCCTTCAGGATCGACTCGTTGAACAGCGACGTGCCGGCCGCGACCATCCCGTAGAACGACGTGCCGAGGGCGAACGCCCAGAACGTGCCGGTCCGCAGGGCTTCGCCGAACGTCCGGCTCGGGGCGGCAGCCTCGCCCGACGTACTCGCCCGCAGGACCGACGGCCGGACCGCGAGCGCGCCGACAACGCCGGCGATCAGAACGCCCATGCCGATGCCGAACCACGGGCCGCGCCACTCGTCGGGGTTTGTCTTCACCACGTCCCGCAGTACGCCGAACGCGCCCATGAAGAACACCGTGACCAGGCACGAATATGCGCCGACCGCCCACCGCGAATCGCGGCCGGACGACTTGCCGATGAGCGCCAAACTGACCACCGACAGCGCGCTCTGACCGAGGCCGCGTGTCAGCAGGATGAACGCGGCCAACGGCACGAGCGTCAGCGGTTCCCACTGACTCATCAGCGTCACGGTGGCCGCGAGCAGCGACGCGACGAGGCCGAGAACGACGCGCGGGCCGAGGCGGTCGAGCAAGAACCCGGCCGGCACGCAGAACAGCGCGCCGACCAGGGTCGCGACGAGGTTCACGGTGCCGTAGGTTTCGCGGCCGATCCCGGTCGATTTCAGAATCGGTTCCGTGAACAGCCCCAGGCCGTGCGTGCGGCCGGGGAGGGTGGCCGCCATCGCCAGAGCGGCCACGCCGACGTGGACCCAAACCCAGCGAGACGCGGCCGATGCTTCATCCCGTCCCATGAGCTTAATATTCTCCGATCGGTTCGCCGCCGTTGCGGGTCGCGGCCCCCCGCCACAGCGTGGCGTCCACGGTGTCGCGGGCGAACCGCACGCTGCCGTCCGCGAGGAGGAGGTTCACGCCGCCCGTGTGGCGACTGCGTGCTGCCCGGTAGCCGACGGCCGTGTACGTGAAGTTCGCCGCGGTCGGGTCATTGGCGACGCAGTCGAAGTTCTTGCTGTTCGGCGTGTAGTAGTGGTTGTAGCTCACGCACCGGGCCTCGCCGGACGCCCACATGAACCCGCGGCGGTTCGACCCATTCCAACTCGTCGGCGTGCCGGCACAGTTCGTGTCGCTGGGCAGGGTGCCCGAGTACCCGGTGTACTTGTAAGCCGTCCGCTCGTCGCCCGGCTGGGTGGTGGTACTCTCGGCTCCGTCGCCGAGGATGCTCTCGGACATGGCGGCGGTGTTCGAGGTGCCGTCCGAGATGGCCGTGACCGTGACCCCGTACTGCACCGGGAAGACGCCGTCCGCCGCGACCGGCGAACCGTACCCGCCGCCGCTCAACCCCGACCCGTGGCTGGCCACGTAGTTCGTCGGGCCGATGTCCGTCACACCGTAGGCCGTACTCACCGCGATGGCCCGGTCCGACGGGCAGAGGAACAGCGGAATCTTCTGGGCGACGGCGAACTGATTCGCGGCGGTGACGGTCGCCGGCGATCCCGTGTAGATCGGCTGCTTCAGGTCCATCGCGTTGTAGATGGCCGTCTGTTCCAGGAACGGGTTGAGTTGGGCCAGGACGCTCCAGGTGTACTTGTAGTCCTGGGCGGTGGAGTTCGGCGCGGTGTACGGGTACAACGGCGGGAACTTCTGGTACGAGCCTTCGTAGTTGTGCAGGGCCAGCCCGAGTTGCTTGAGGTTGTTCGTACACTTCAACCGGGCGGCCGCCTCGCGGACTTTTTGCACCGCCGGGAGGAGCAAGCCGATGAGGATGGCAATGATCGCAATGACGACGAGCAGTTCGATCAGGGTGAAGCCGGTTCGACGCGAACGCATGGCAAGCCTTGTGGGGATCAGAGGGCGAATGGGACGCAGGCGGGAGGAAGGTCGATATATCGACACCTGATCGCCAGACAAGGAGTCAAGCCGCGGCGACGGCCGCCCACGCCCGAAGAAGTCGTTCGCCCCTCGGCCCGCGGTTCTTAGAATCTCCCCCATGAAATACGCCATCATCATCCCCGACGGCTGTGCCGACGAACCCGTGGACGCGCTCGGCGGCCTCACCCCCCTTCAAGCGGCGAAGCTGCCGAACATGGACCGGGTCGCGCAACTCGGTCTCGTCGGGCTGTCGAACAACGTACCACCGACGCTAACGCCGGCGTCGGACGTGGCGACCTTGTCGCTGTTCGGCTACGACCCGTTGAAGGTTTACACTGGCCGGGCACCGCTCGAAACGGCCGCAATGGGCATCAAGCTCGGGCCGAACGATTGGGCCATCCGGTGTAACCTCGTGTACGTGCCCGACGGCCACATGCGGGACTTCACCGCCGGGCACATCTCCAGCGAGGACGGCGGGCCGCTGATCCAGGCGATTCACAAGGAACTCGGCGGGAAGGAAGTCGCGGGCGGAATCCTCGAATTCCACCCCGGCGTGCAGTACCGCAACATCCTCGTGTGGCGCGGCAAGTCGGCCGAGTCGCCGTTCGTCGGCATCAAGACGCAAGCCCCGCACGACGTGCCGGACCAGTTGGTCGAGAAGTATCTGCCGAAGGGGCCGGGCGGCGACATTTTGAACGCGCTCATGGAAGCGAGCAAGCCGATCCTTGCGGCCCACCCGGTCAACCAGCGGCGCATCGCGGAAGGCAAGAAGCCGGCCACGCAAGTCTGGCTGTGGGGCCAGGGCAAAGCGCCGGTGGTGGAGCCGTTCCAACAGGTCTACGGCAAGCGCGGGGCGATCATCTCGGCGGTGGACCTCGTCCGCGGCGTCGGCCAGCTCATCGGCTGGGGCCGCATCGACGTGCCGGGGGCGACCGGCTACCTCGACACCGACTACGCCGCGAAGGGTCGCTACGGCGTGGCCGCACTGAAGGACTACGACCTCGTCTGCGTTCACGTGGAAGCCCCCGACGAGGCGTCCCACGAGGGGAAGGCCGACGAGAAGGTGAAGGCGCTCGAGCGCATCGACGAGGCGATCGTCGGCCCGATGTTGGACGCACTACCGAAGTACGGCGACTGGCGCATCCTCGTCGAACCGGACCACCGCACGACGCTCAAGACGCGGGCGCACGCCTACGGGGCGGTCGCGTTCGCAGCGGCCGGCGCGGGCATTCCGGCGAGCGGGCAGACGAGTTATGATGAAGTTTCCGCCGCGGCCGGCCCGAAGAACTTTGACCCGGGTTGGGGACTGATGAAATGGTTCCTGGAAGGGTAATTTCGATTCCCTCGTGGCGGGTCGGCCAACGGCCGGCCGTTGGCCGACCCGCCACGAGGGAGGGAAAGACGCTCCACAAGTCGTCACATCGGACCTCACCCATGCCGCGCCTCACCCTCTTCGCCGCCATCGTCGCGCTCGCCGGCCTTGTGACGGTGGTTCGCCCGCAACCCGCTGACTCGCCGACGGCCGACGGCCCCCGGCCCGCCAAGCGGCCGGTGAAACTCGCGGTGCTGATCGTCTTCGACCAGATGCGGGCCGACTACGTGGACAAGTGGCGGCCGTTGTTCGGCACCCGCGGGTTCCAGCGCATCCAGAAGGACGGCGCGTGGTTCGTCAATTGCTACTACCCCTACGCCAGCACCATCACCGGGCCGGGCCACTCGGCCCTGCTCAGCGGGGCGACGCTCGACAAGACCGGCATCATCGGCAACGACTGGTACGAGCGCGCGTCGGCCGCCACGGTGTACTGTGCCGGGTCCGACCGCTACGAGTTCGTGCCCGCGCCGAAGTCCGGCTCGAAGTCGAAGTCGGTCGGCAACCCCGACAAGATGATGGCCGAGACCGTTGCCGACGTGCTGAAGCGGCAGACCCGCGGAAAAGGGAAGGTGTTCGGCCTGTCGCTGAAGGACCGGGCGGCCATCCTGCCGACGGGCAAGCGGCCCGACGGGGCGTTCTGGTTCAACGGCCAGTTTGTCACGTCCACGTACTACACCGACACCCTGCCGAAGTGGGTCGAGAACTTTAACAACTCGCACGTCGCTGACAGTTGGTTCGGCAAGGACTGGATTCGCAGCCGGCCGGGCCTGAACTACGCTCAGTTCAGCGGCCCCGACGACGTGGCCGCGGAGAGCAACTACGGCGGCCTCGGCATCACGTTCCCGCACAACCTGACCGGCGGTAAGGCGAAGCTCCAGAAGGAGTACTACGACGCCCTCACCGCCTCGCCGATGGGCAACGAACTGCTCCTCGCGTTCGCGAAGCGGTGCATCGCCGAGGAGCGCCTCGGCCAGGACGACGTGCCGGACTTGCTGACCATCAGCTTCTCGTCGAACGACCTGATCGGTCACACCTTCGGCCCCGATTCGCAGGAAGTGCTGGACGTGACGCTGCGGTCCGACGAAGTCGTCGGTGACCTGCTCGAATACCTCGACAAGGTCGTCGGCAACGGCAGCTACTCGGTGTGCATCTCGGCCGACCACGGGGTCGGTTCGATGCCGGAAGTGGCCGCGAAGACGATCCCGGAGGCGCAGGACGCCACGCGGGTCAGCAGCGTGAAACTGATCGCTGGGATGGAGAGCCACTTGGAAAAGACCTTCGGCAAGGCCAACGTGCCGCGACCGGGGACGAAGGACCAGAAGGCCGGCGTGTGGCTGGAAAGCGTGGCCCCGCCGTGGGTGTACCTCAACCTCCGGCAAGTCGAGGCGAAGAACCTGAAGTTGGCTGACGTAACGCGGAGCGTGGCCGAGTGGCTCAAGCAGCAGCCCGGCATCGAAACGGCGTTTACGTCCGAGGAGATTGCGAAGGCCACCCATCCCGACGACGTGCTGCGGATGGTGCAGCGGTCGGCTTATCCCGGCCGGTCCGGCGACCTGTACATCGTGCTGAAACCGTACCACCTGATCGGCGACCCACTGAAGTCGAAGGGCACGACGCACGGAAGCCCGCACGACTACGACCGCCACGTGCCGCTGTTGGTCTACGGCCCCGGCGTCCACGGCGGCCGCCGCACCGAGGGCGTTACCCCGCAGCACGCGGCCCTCATCACCTCGTACTTTCTCGATCAACGGAAGCCGAAGGACTCGCCCTACGAACTGCCGAAGACGCTGCTGAAGCCATGACCTGGCAAACTTCACTCGCCGTCGAATCGTACCGGGCAGCCGGGGAAGATCGAGCGGCCGTCTTTCCCACGCCCTTCGGCTGTCTCGCAGTGGTGGCCGACGGCGTCGGTGGGCGAAGCGGTGGGGCGGCGGCCGCGGATGCCGTGATCGAAGCCGTTCGATCACTTGCGGAGGCGATCGCTTCTCCGCTGGACTTGCGATCCTGGGCGACGTGGCTCCGGCAACTCGACCAGCAAATGGCCGGGGAAGCGACTGTCGGCGAAACCACCGCGGTCATCGCTGCTTTGTCGGCCGCGGGAATCATCGGTGTGGCCGTCGGCGATTCCGTGGCCTGGGTCGCGATCGAGAATCAGTGCCACTCACTGGCGACGGGAAGCGAGCCGAAGCCGTGGCTCGGGTCGGGCGTTGCCCGGCCGGTTCCGTTCGCCCACCTCAATTTGGCGGGAACCCTTCTGCTCGCCACCGACGGTCTGACGAAATACGCCGACCGGCAACGGATCGTCGGGCTACTTCAAAGTGAGACATTGGAGCGTCTGCCGAAACAGCTGATCGAC
The DNA here is from genome assembly GCF_008254045.1 of Limnoglobus roseus. Lineage (GTDB taxonomy): Bacteria > Planctomycetota > Planctomycetia > Gemmatales > Gemmataceae > Limnoglobus > Limnoglobus roseus. Next base: position 1,757,911 of record NZ_CP042425.1, read on the forward strand.
GCAGTCCGATACGGCAGCGGCCGACTGCCCGATGACGTGGGCGTTATCGTTGCGAAATGGGAGGCATGACGCGGTTCGTTGCCGGGTGAACTACTCCCCGTCGCTAGAAAGCCGTAACGCCGACTCCACGTCTTGTAACGCCTCAAGGGCGTCGGGGTATTTCGGGCACAGTTCGAGCGCCTTCCGAAACGACGCGGCGGCTTCAGAGAGCCGACCCTGACCCCGCAAGACCAACCCCAAGTTGAGATACGCCTCGTCGATGCACCCTTCCGGGCATTGCGTTGCTCGGCGATGGGTTTCTTCCGCCTGTTGCAGTTTCCCCTGGCGGGCTTGTACGGCACCCTGAAAAATGAAACTCGCCGCCTCGTCGGTATCCTCCGCGATCGCCTTCTGGTACCACTGCTCGGAAATCGCAAGCTCCCCGCGGTATCGGTGCAAGTGCCCCATTTGGTTGTACAACGCCCAGCGTTTGGTGGGGAAGCGGTCGATGGCATCTCGGTAGACGCGGATCGCCTCGTCGTACCGTGCCATGTGGTAGAGCATTTCGGCGTAGTCGTAAATCACGGTCAGGTCGTCGGGGTGGGTTTGGAGCCATCGCGACGCCAACGCCACGGTTGTCGCGGCTTGGTCCTTGTGCATGGCAAGACGGATTGCTTCCCGGCCGTGAGAACTGAGGGTTTCTTTCTCGTACCCACGCCACTCTGCCAGTTTTCGTATCACAGTCACGTTGTCGGGTTCGACGCGCACCGCCGTTTCATACGCCTCTGCGGCTTGATCGAACTGCCCGAGTTTTTTGAAGGCATCGCCTTGAAGTGAGTGCCCGATCGCCGCGTCGGGATCGAGTTCGGTACCACGCCGGAAGCAGTTCAGAGCCTCTTGATGCTGACCGTTCGCGTAAAAGTAGTTGCCGAGGTAGAGGTGGCCGAACGGGTCGTCGGGATCGAGTTCCAGGGACCGTTCGTAGGCTTCCCGAGCCTCGTCTATCTCCCCCGCGCGGAAGTATAATTTCCCGAGTTGTTGGTAGAGTTCCGCGTCCGTGGGCCGCTCTCGAATCAAGGCGAGTGTGTCGGCAATCGTCTCGGAAGCCATCGGTACGGTCTCGGCAAGGTGCGCGGGGGTGAATTGTTCGGTCGGTTGTCGATGTACGATATAGCAAAGGCCAGAGAGGTTCGCGCATTCGCACCGGAGCGGAGTATGTTCATCCAATCGCAAATCCTCCCCCGCGTTCGCGTCGTGCAGGGCGACATCACGAAGCTGGCGGTCGATGCCATCGTCAACGCGGCTAACGAGAGTTTGCTCGGCGGCGGCGGCGTGGACGGCGCGATTCACCGGGCGGCCGGACCGGAGTTGCTCGCAGAATGCCGCACCCTCGACGGCTGCCGGACGGGGCGGGCGAAGGTCACGAAGGGCTACCGGTTGCCGGCGAAGTTTGTTCTCCACACCGTCGGGCCGGTCTACGCCGACGGCCGCAGCGGCGAGCCGGACTTGCTGCGGTCGTGCTACCGCGAATGCCTGAAACTCGCGGCCGAGCGGTCGGTGGAGTCGATCGCGTTCCCGTGCATCTCCACCGGCGTTTACGGCTACCCGAAGGCGGCGGCGTGTGCGGTGGCCGTGGACGCGGTACTGGAGTGGCTGGCCGGCAACGATTCGCCGAAGACGGTGACGTTTTGTTGCTTCGAAAGTGGCGACGCGCAACTGTACCGGGAGCGTCTCTCGCAGGTCTGAGGGTGGTCACGACATGCCCGAGCGTGAGCGCAATTCGTCCGGCGAATGACGGCCGCCGGTTGAAACCTAGAGCGGAAGCGACGGGGGAAGGCACACCACCCCGTCGCTTCCGTTCGGGGTTCTAATAGTTACGCTTCCTGGCACGCCGCGTGCAATCCGCGCATGCTTCGGATACGATGAACCCCGAGGTGAACCATGAATCGCTTTCTCGTCTCGCTCGCGGTGCTGGCCGTCGGACTGCCGTTGTTCGCGCAGGAAGTGCCGGAGGGCGAGAAGCTGCCCCCGGTGCCGAAGGCCGACCCGAAATCGGAGTTGATCCCGTTGCTGGCGGACAAGTCGCTGTACTTCGAGAAGAAGCCGGACAAGACGCGGCGGGTGCTCGTCGAGACGGACGTGTGCCTGCGCGAGGGGCCACTCGAAGTCTTCCTGACGAAGAAAAGCACCAAGGAACACGAGGCGATCCTGCGGTGCGCGATGGACTCGCGGTTCATCCACAGTGCCCTCGAAGCGGCCGGGGCGAAGATCGGCACGCCCGTGCAGTTCGTGAACCCGAAGACGATGGAGGACGAGTTCAAAGCCCCCACGGGCCAGACGATCAAGGTGAGCGTCTGCTACAACCTGAAGGGCAAGACGCTCACGCACCCGGCCCAAGATTGGGTGTCGAACATCAAGACGAAGAAGACGATGACCGAGGATTGGGTCTTCGCCGGCGGCCGCCTGGTGCAGAACCCGGACGACCCGAAGGCGGTCCCCTTCTACAGTGCCAACAACGGCTCCGTGCTGGGCCTGTCGAACGACTTCGACTCGATGCTCGACTTGCCGGTGCAGGTGTCGAAGGACGACGCCTTCCTGATCTACCGGGCGAACACCGAGAAGATCCCGCCGGTCACGTCGAAGGTGTGGCTGATCCTGGAACCGGAAGCGGAGAAGAAGTGATCGGGCGAGCCGAGCGGCGTAAGCCGCCGGGTGAATCGCTGGGCCAGTCACCCGGCGGCTTACGCCGCTCGGCTCGCCAAATTCAGTCGTAACTGTCCCGCGTGTCGGCGTAGAGGTCGCCGTTCGGGCCGCCCTTGTAGAAGCGGCGTTGCAGGGTCACGTTGAACGGCGTCCACGCGGTCTGGTTATTGCGGTCTTCCCGCAGGTCGCGGAGGACCATGTGCATCCGCGTGTCCATCATGTCGATCGAGTGCAAGAGCATCGCTTCCGGCGTCATCGGGATCTTCGGGCTGCCGTACTCCAGCGTGCCGTGGTGGCTCAGGATCATGTGCTTCAGGCGGATCAGCAGTTCCCGCGGGAAGGCTTCGCCCGTTAGCTCTTCCACCCGCGGCATCATCTCGTTCAGCATCTCGACGCCGATGGTGATGTGCCCCACCAACTGCCCCTCGTCGGTGTAGCCGAAGGTGCGGGCGTAAGACAATTCCTTCGTCTTGCCGGCGTCGTGCAGGAAGACGCCCATCATCAGCAGGTCGCGGTCGGTGCCGGGGTAGAACGCCACGAGGCGGTCGGCGATGTCCATCATCGTGACCGTGTGTTCGAGCAGGCCGCCGACGTAGGCGTGGTGCAACTTCACGCCGGCCGGGCAGGCGGAGAAGTTTCGCATGAACGGGTCGTCGATCAGGAAGCACTCGGCCAGCGCCCGCAGGTGGGGGCTGTTCAGCCGCATGAGGTAGTCGCGGAGGCGTTCGAGCAACTTGCCGACGTTGTGCTCGGTGTGCGGCATGAAGTCGTGCAGGTCGATCTTCTGGTGTTCCACCTTTTCGATGTGGTTCAGCACGATCTGCAAGGAACCCTGGAAGTTCTGCACCTTGCCGTCGGCGTGGACGAAGTCGCCGTTGTCGAAGCTGCGGTACACGGCATCCCCGGCGTTCCACATGCGGGCCGACATGCCGCCGGTGCGGTCGCGGAGTTCCATCTGCACGTACAGGTTGCCGTTCCGGTTGGCCCGCAGTTGCTTGTCGGTGACGAGGTACACGTCGTCGAGGGAATCGCCGTCGCGGAGTTGCTCAACGTACCGCCGGGTCATGTCTTGGCTTCCTTGGTGAAAATCACTGGTCCGCGTTCCTGCCCGCCCGCGCCGCCGGGGCCCACGGCTGCGGGCCGACCCGCACGCCGTCGTCGCGGACGAACAACGCGCGGAGCGACCGCACGCCTTGCGTCATCGGCCGCGGCAGGCACGTCAGGCCCCAATAGGCGAGAGCCTTTTTGTCCATGCCGCACTCGCGCAGCAGTTGGGCGAACCGCCGGTTCGCCTCGCGGTAATCCCTGCGGTCGTAGGCGAGGTAGGCGTAGTAGAAAAGTTCGCCGCGGAGGGTCTGCTTCAACAGCGAGACTTCATCCGCCCCGAGGGGCACGCCGCTGGCCAGGTGCGCCCGCCGGGTGTCGCAGAATTCGAGGGCCATCTTGTCCCAGCCGGTGGTCATCTGGGCCGGGTGCTGAATGTAGATCGCCAACGGGTCCGGGCAGAACGCGAAGACGTGCCGGGCCGCGATCCGCAGGTACAGTTCCCAATCACCGGCTGCGTTCAGCTTCGGGTTGAATCCGCCGGCCTCGGCCAGCACTTCGCGCCGTTGGAATACGGCCCCGGTGAAGACGAGGTTGCGGCGGATGAGTTGACGGTGGAACGCGGTGCGATCAAAGACGCGGAAGCCGTCGACGATGGCGTGCGGCAGTTGCTTGAACTCGTCGCGGCCGGCCCACTCGGTCCACGGCGTGAACCCCTCGGCGTCGTTGCCGACCTTCGCCTCGGTGAAGGCCACGCCGACTTCCGGGTGCCGGTCGAGGAAGTCGATCAACTTCGGGGCGACGCCGGCCAGCCACAGGTCGTCCGAATCGAGGTACGCGACGTACCGCCCGCGGGCGGCGGCGATGCCGGTGTTGCGGGCCGTCGAAAGGCCCTTGTTGGTCTGGTAGACGTAGCGAACGTCGGGGCCGTTCAGTTTTTCGACGACGGCTTTCGTGTCGTCGGTGGAGCCGTCATCGACGACGACGATTTCCAGTCCCGGTACGCCGGCAGCGCGGAGGGACCCGAGACACGCGGGCAGGTACGAGGCCCGGTTGTACGTGCAGACGATAACGCTGAGCGGCGGCGATTCCACCGGATCATGATACAAGACGAGGGTTCGACCGGCCGGGGCCAACGAAAGGCGATTTCACCACAGAGGGCACAGAGAACACCGAGAGAAGCCGAATTTCTTCTGCCTTTTGAACGCCCTTCGGTTTTTCCTCTGCGTTCTCTGTGCCCTCTGTGGTGAAATTCGGTTTTACTTCCAGAGCGACGGCAGGCGGTACGACCGGCGGTCGGCCGGGGCTTGCCCGCGGGCGCTGCTCGGCACCACGATCTGATAGCGGGCCAGGTCGATCGGGTTCGTGCCGCGGATGGTGGGCTTGTTGAACAGTTGCGCCTGCCGTTCGCCGAGGTCTTCGTTGACGTGCTCCTTACCGAGCTTCATCGTCATGCGGAACTGCTGTTGCGGCCAGTCGAGGATTACTTCCGTCGGGATTTGCACGTAGCCGCCGTTCAGCGGGATCGTCTTGGCGGCCACGATCTCGGCACTGGCGATCGGCCGGCTCGGGTCGCGAGCGTCGAAGACGACATGCTTCCGCACGGCCGGCTTTTTGCCGCCCTCGAAGTCGGCGTTGAAGACCGTCGTCTTCACTACCGGCAGCCCGGTACGGGTCTTCGTCTGCTGGTACAGCACGTAGGCGGCCTGGTCCTTGTTCGGCTTCACCTCGTATGCGTCGTTCGGGTCGTAGGTCGCCATGCCGAGGGCCTGCATGACCCAGTCGGTGTCGAACGGGATGGGGAACTTCACGTCGCCCTTCGCGAAGGCGTCGTGCGAGCAGTAGAAGTAGTTGTCGCGGCCGATCGGCTTGGCGTACATCCAGAACTCGCGGTCGTTCGAGCCGATGTCGATCATCGTGCCGGCCAGGGCGTGCGCCCCGATCAGGCGGAAGTTCCGCGGTTGGGCACTGTAGAGGGAACTGTCGTTGAGGGTGCCGATTTCCTTGCCGCCCTCGCTGGCGACGGCCCGCACGTCGTCGTAGCTGACGCTTCGCAGTATCCCGGCTTGCCTGTTAAGATAGCTGACGAGTTCGGCCGAGGAGCGTTCCGCCATCGGCCCGTTGATCGGCACGGCCGGCTTGGACTCGACGCGCGAGTCCTTCATCCACGCGCAGCCTGTGAAGGCCGCGAGCATCACGACGCCGGTCAGTCGAGCGAATCGCATGTCGAAGCCCTCACGTTCAGAACCGGCGAGCGGCCCGGCGTAAGCGGGCCGTGTCTTGAGCGAGTTTGTCCAGACACGGCCCGCTTACGCCGAGCCGCTCGCCGTCGCGGTCGGTATCACGGCCCCGTCAAAGCGGTGTAGGCTAGCACTTCCACGACCTTGCTGTCCTTATGCACAATTGCGACACTCCAACTACCGCTGATAATGCTCAACTGGCTGTCGCGTGAACGCCAGCACTTCAAAAAATCGATGCCTTCGTGTTCCTCAGGCGTCCGCTCTTCTCCCTTGAGTGCCGTGAAGGTTCCGTTCACGACCCGCGAACATCTGAATCCTTCTCGCTCCATCGCCCGTTGGGCGTCATCGACGGACGTCCCAGGTGGAGCGAGTCTCGCGACCAACTCGGCCATTTGTTCCGGCTCCTGAACGTCGCGAGTCACACGGCCCGGACCCACGCAACCGGCGGCGAACATGAGGATCACGGCGAAGCCGATCGTTTTCATGGTCGTGTCCTCCGTGACTACTGCCACCCTAAAGCCTGGAACACTTCGTCCTGCACGGCCACGATTTCGGCTTCGCTCAGGCGGGGGTCGGGGATCTCGTGGCGTGTCCCATTCCGAGCATCCCGCAAAATCAGCACGTCCGTCGTGCCCTGCCGCTTCGCGTCTTCGAACTTCAGCCGCTTGCGGCGCATCATCAGCAGCGCGACCACGTAGCGGATGTTCTGCCGGTTCGCCTCGGAACTGCCGGCCAAGTGCTGGAACCACTCCAGCAGGAGGTCATCATTAAACGTCGGCTTCCGCGGTCGGTCGGTCGGAGGGACTTTGCCGCTCCAGAACGCAACGGACTTTTCCGGGGCCCCCGGCCAGGCGTCGGCGGCATAATCCTTCCGCACGAACTTCTCGCCCTCTTCCAACAGCACCGCTACGAACGGCTCGCCGGGCTTCAGTTCCCGCCCGGTGGCGGTGCACACGCGACTCGGGGCGGCGATGTCGTAGTCGGTCATGGCGTCCCATCGTATGCACAGGGAAGGTCGAAAGACAACGCGAGTTTCTCAACCGTCGCTCGCCTACTTCGCCCGCCTTCGCACGGCTTCCAGGGCGGCCCGGTACGGGGTCTCGCGATGCCGGCGTTCGAAATCGTCGAGCCGATCCGACAATCGCGTCGCGCGGCCGGCGTCCAGGTCGGCGGCGAAACTGACGGCCGCGTCGATCTCCTTGCGGATGGCGTTGTAGCCTTCGCCGCGGTTCGGCGACGGCGGCGAACTCAGCACGCACCTCACGGTCCGCTTCTCGATCACGTGGAGGCCCTCCTTGGTCTCCGTGGTTCGCGTGAACTGCCGGGCCAAGCCGTCGCCAGTGCCGACCCAGACGGAATCAGTCCGCCGCCAGTTCTTGTCCAGGCCGCTCGGATTCTCCCACTTCGCGGTCTGCTGACGGCCCGCGAGTTCGAGTACTTCCGCCCCGTTCGACACGGCCGATTGAGCCACGGCCCACGTGAGGTCGGGCCGATCCATCTCCGAAATCGTCCACGCGGCCTTCAGCGTCGGCCGTTTCTCCGGCAGTGGCACCAAGAATCCGAGTTCCAGCGTCGTCGGCGAATCCAACGACACCGGCGGAATCGCCTTCGTTTCCGTGGCGGCCGTCAGCGTGATCGGCGGCATCGGCTTCGGAACCAAGAGGGTCGTCCGGCCGTTCGCATCGACGCGGACCATCTCCAACCGCACGGCCGGCGGGGTGCGGTTCTTCGCCGGGTCGACGCCGGTGACGGCGGCGGCGGCCGGGGCGACGTTCGGGTCTTCCTTCGATTGCAGCAGCGTCAGCACGGCCAGATCGGTGAAGGCGTCCGTTGTTTCCAGTACGAAGATGCGGACTTCCAGCCCGAACCGGCGGCGGTTCGTCAAATCGACGCGTGTACTCTCCTCGGCCACCTCGCCGGTGTAGACCATCTCATCGCCGCGGCCGAAGTGCGGGGTCGGGGCCGTCGGCTCCGCCCGCGTCGGCGCGAGCATCAAGAGGAGTGTGCAGGTTGCGAGCATGGCGGAACCTCTGGAATCGTCCGGCCGCCTTATACCAACCGCCGCGATCCGTGCAACGGCGGTTTCCGGGCGAACGGGGGAAGCTAGGATAGCTCCCTGGACCGTCCCTCCCGGAGATCGCCGTGTCACCCAGCACCATTCTCATCCTCACGTTCGTCGGCCTCGTCGTCGGGCTGTTCGCGTTCTTCTGGGGGACCGCACTTTTCCTGCAAGCGGCTCTCTACAACACGCCGGCCGACAAGTTGCCGATCCGGGCGGCCCTCGCGGCGTTCCTCGTCGGCGGGTTCCTCACTTTCTGGACGTTCGTGAACACGCGGGCCGAGTCGAAGGACCGCTACGGCACGTTCTTCGAGTTCAACCCGACGAGTTCCAGCGAGTTCCACGAGTTCACGGCCGTCCGCCGGGACGCGAACAAGAAGGAGACGAGCGTGCCGTACAAGAAGGTCAGCGGCAACTTCGTCGAAGTGCAGGACGCGACGAAGCCGTTCAAGATGAACTCGGCCGACTACATGGTGTCGGCGATCGAGGTGAAGGACGGGGAGAAGCCGGTGAAGTTCGACGCGCAGTTCGACAAGACCGGCAAGTACGCGGGCGGGTCGAACAAAGTGTTCCAGGAGGTGGGCGGGCGGCGGTACATCGAGTTCGGCCAGACGAACGTGCCGTCGGCAATGTTCAGCCCGAGCACCGGGGCGATGATGGCCGCGCTCGGGTTGAACGCCCTGCACTTCGTCGTCTGGTTCGTGGCCCTGTGGCCGGTGCTGCGGTACACGATGGGCCACGCCATCGGCGGGGCGGCGGGGCTGGGCCTCTTCGTCATGTTGCTGGTGATGCCGCTGTTGTTCGACAAGAACAAACTGCCGGACTCGTTCCGCAACCCGCCGCCGGCGGCAGCGAAAGCGTAGGGCGAAGGAGGTCTGTCTTCTCCGCGCCCATTTGGGGCCAGTGGAGTTGAATCATGAACAAAGCCCAGGGTGCGCGAGGCACGACCCTGGGCTGGCATGTCCATCTGAAATTCGAACTCACACGTGCGCGAATTCGAGATCGTTGATCCGCACCCGGCCCTTATTGGCGGGCCGCGGGGGGGCGTCGTTGCCGCGTTTCACGAGTTCGCCGGCCGGCTTCGCCATCGCACCGTCGGCCATGCGGAAGATCTTGTCGGCGTAGCTTTCCAGACGGTGGTCGTGGGCCACCACCAGGACCGTCGCGCCGCGGAGCTTGGCACACTCTTTCAGCAGGTCCATCACCGCCTGGCCGTTCTCCCAGTCGAGGGCGCTGGTCGGCTCGTCGGCGAAGATGAACGACGGGTTCTTCACCAGGGCGCGGGCGATGGCCACCCGCTGCTTCTCGCCGCCGGACAAGGCGGCCGGGCGAAGGTGGGCGCGGTGCGTCAGGCCGAGTTGCCCGAGGACGTGGTCGGCCCGCTTGCGGGCTTCCCGTTGGCTCACGCCCTCGCCCCATTGAAGGACGACTTCGAGTTGCTGCCGGGCCGTGAACGCGGGGAAGAGGTTGTACCCCTGAAAGATGTAGCTGCAGTGTTCCAGGCGGAACTGCTCCATCTCGCGGGGGGACATCGTCCAGACGTCGCGGCCGAGGGCCTTCACCTGACCGGCGTTCGGCCGCAGGAGCGCCGACAACACCGCCAGCAACGTGCTCTTACCACTACCACTCGGCCCCATGAGCAGGTTCAGTTCGCCGGAATGCAACTCGATCGCCACGTCCTTGAGGGCGTACATTTTCGTGTCACCGGTGCCGAAGGTGCGAGTCAGACCGGAGCCGGTCAGGACAGGGTTCTTCGGCGTGAGAATCGTCGGCAACTTCGAGACAAGCGTCGAGGGAGATTCGGCTTGGCGGAACCAATTCCGGAGGAGAGGTAAGCGGGAAGTCAATTGCGGCAGGATCGACATCAGAAGATATCCTCGGCGGGCAAGAAATCGGTCACAAAAGAGCCACGGCGTCCGGCCGCTGGCATCATGAGGATGGAGGGAGTCCGGTGCTCCTTTTCGGGTTTTCGCCGTCTCATCCTTGACCCGTTCATGGAACAGGTAATAGGCGGCGACTTGCGCGGTTGCGGGAAACGGACTGACTAATCATAGTTAAAATGGAGAAGGAATGCCAGCAAGATAACCTGTTCCGTACGAATTAATCAACAATAACGACCCCTAGAGTCGTTACAAACTGCCATAATCTGCCATTATCGCAGATATTTACGGACAAATGTTAATGTTGGGAGAGGGCGAGTAATTTGACAGGAAACTGCACATTTGCCTGTTGCGTACCGGTACTGTAGGACAATTATTGCCGGGAGCTTGCGGTGACTCGCGCCCGGCAATAACTCGTTCCGGTCAGTCAGGCACGCCCGCGAAGACGAACGGAGCCCAGAAGAACGGCGACTCCCAGCCCGGGGTGTTGCGAATCTTCTGGCGGGCCGCCTTCATCGCGTCCGGGTACGATTGGCCGCCCGTGCCGGGCTGAACGAGTTTGAAGAACGTCGCCATCAGTTCGGACGTGGCCTGGTCGTCCACCGACCAACAACTCGCCATCACCCGCCGCGACCCGGCACATAGGAACGCCCCGGCCAGCGTCACGCCGGCTTCGAGCGGCCGCTGCGGGCCGACGTTCGTCGTACAGGCGCTCAGCACGGTCAGGTCGCAGCGGTTCAGTTTCAGCCGGTGAATCTCGTGTAGCGACAGGAAGCCGTCGTCGCCGGACGAGATCACGTCGCCCTTCGGCGGCGTCAGCGCGATGGCGGCGAACAGGTTGCCGAAGCGGTCGTCGGCGAAGCCGTGGGCGGCGATGTGGATGAACCGCTTGTCGGCCATGCCAGCCACGACTGCCTTCTCGGTCGCTTGCTCGCCGAGAAGGGATGTCACCAACTCGGCCGGGAAGGCTTCGCGGACGCGCTTGCTCTCCACCGACGAGAACGGCAACAGCGGCAAGTTGCCCCGGAAGTTGATCGCACTGCTGTCCCGCCGGACGTTCCGATCACCGCCCGCCGCCGCCTCGCCGTAGGCCGGGTCGCCGACGGTCAGGAGGCTGGCCGGGCCGGTCGGCTTCTCGCGGGCCGTCACCGCGCCCAGGATCGCGGGCGAAGGGGCGTAAATCAGCGGCGGCAGTTCGTCCAGCCCGAACTTCGGCCCGGCCGGGGTCGACACGACCAGGCACTCGAACGGCACCTTGTGGAACGCGCCGTCGGGGATGAGCACGACGCGGTCCGGTTGAATCGCCTTCAGGCGCGCCCGCAGGGCCGGGGGCAGGGCCACGTCGCCGAGCGTTTCGCTGCGGGTCGATTGGGTCGGAGCCTTCGTCGCGCGTTCGACGATGACGATGCCGCGCGTCGGGTTGAACGCCTCGTCGGTCACTTGCCGGAGGTAACTGTCCACAATCCGCGTGGCGATGGTGCCCGTCAGGGGTTGAGTCGGCCCGGCGTCGGTCGGCGGTGCGTCGGGTTGCTTGCCGAGCGGCACAATCGTGATGCCGCGGCGGGTGGCCACGTAAGTCGGCTGGCCCGTCGGCACGTCGCCGATGCTGTCGGCGAGCTTCTGCGGCACGCTGAGTTTGAAGAGTTCGCTCGGCTGGTCCGGCCCCGGCGACAGCACTGCGAAGCTTTCGTCGCGGCCGACGAGGTACGCCAGTACCGCGGTCTTGCGGTACGCCGGGTCGCGGGGCAGGCCGGTCACGTTCGTGGCGGTCATCGTCGGGTCGGTCAACGCCTTCGTCACCGGGTCGGCGGCGACGATTTCCTTCCACGCCTCGGCGTAGTCCTTCTGGGCCTTCTCCAGATCGGCCACCACTTGCTTCGCCTGCGGGTCTTCGGCCGACAAGAACTGCGCCTTCGCCCGCAGTCGCGAGATGCTCTCGCGGGCGGTAACTTCGTTCGCCAGCAGTTTATCGCGGCCCGGCCCGGTGATCCGTTCGCGGGGGTCCACGCCGGCGGCCAGGATTTGGTCGAGCAGTGTGCGACTGCGACTGCGGGTGATGACCCGTAGGACGCCGTCGGCCTCGCCGTCGCGTGCGTGCCAGTGGGCGAGCAGTTCGAAGATGTGGTTGAACTGGGCGTAGAAGGTGGCCCGCGCAGCCGCCTCGCCGAACGTGTTCAGGCGGGCCTTGTCGGCGATGTCGAACACTTCACCCGCCAGGGCTTTCGCTTCCTTGTACTGTCCGGCCTTGTCGGCGAGGACGGCCAGCCGCCAGAGCGTTAGGCACTGCGTCACCAGCGGGCACCGCGACCGCGACGCCTGGAAGGTGCGGGCCTCGTTGAAGTACTTCCGGGCGTCGTCGTCTCGCCCCTTGAATTCGCTGACCATACCGAGGTAGTTCAGACTGCGGGCGAGCAGGACGTGTTTGTCGGCCCGCTGCTGTTGGGCTTGCTCCTGCCAGATTTTCTCGGCCCCGGCCAAGTCGCTGTGAACCAGTAGGTTCATGGCCGTCGTGTGGCGGGCCGTCGCGACCATGAACCCGCCGGTCACACCGTTCGCCTGACACGCCTTCTCGATCTCGGGCACATGGGCCACCGCCTCCGCGACCTTCCCCTGGGTGAGCGAGATGTCGGCCCGCACGGCCGCGATCAGGCCGCCGCACAGGTCGCCGGGTTCGGCGAATTTCACGAGCACGCTCGCAGCTTGTTCGAGTCTGTCGGCCGTGGCCGTGAGGTCGCCTTGCTCCTTGTGGATCAGGGCCATGTGGAGTAACACGTTGAACCGGACGGGGTCGGTGGCCGGGCCGACGCGGTCGCAGATGACCAGGCCGCCGCGGAAGCGGGTGAGGGCTTCCGCGTATCCGCCGCGCATCATCGCCGCGCCGCCGCCGAGGTACTCGCACCCGGCCCGCACCGAGTCGTCGGGCAGGTTTTGGGTCCGGTACAACTGGGTGGCACGGGCGATCAGGCGTTCGGCCGCAGCAGCGTCACCGAGGGCGATCTCGGTCGCCGCGAGGTTGGACAGCACCAGCAGGGTCGCCCGCAGGTCTTGCGGCTGGGCGGCGTCGAGTTCCTTCAACGACTTCCGCAACAGGTCGCGGGCGAGCGGGTAGGACGCCGAAATGAATTCCATCATGCCGCGGTCGGCCGAAAGGCGGCCGTCCACGATCTGGTCGCCGGACCACCGCTCTCCGGCCTCGCGGGCCAGATCGAGGGCCTTGCGGAACTGCCGGGCAGCTTGAGTGAGTTGCTGCAACTTCACGAACGCGGCGAACGGACTTTCGATCTCCAACACCTCCCCGGGCGGGGTGGGCTTGGCCGCGGCCGCGATGATCGCCTGGTACTCGGCGGCAGCCTGTTCGCGAACGCGGCCCGCCTCGGTCCGCTTCCCGGCAGCGTCGGCGGAGGCCGCCCATTCCACGAAGATGTCGCCGGGGATCATGTGCTTCTTCGGCCGCTCGCGGCGGTGAATCGCGATCGCCTCGCGGAACAGCGGGTCCGCCTCGGCGTACCGGCCGGCGGACGCGAGGATTTTCGCGCGAAGGGTCTGCGTGTCGCGGCGGCCGAGCGGGTCGCCGAGTTGGTCGTGCAAGGCGGGGAGTTTCTCCAGCACGGCCAGAGCGGTCTTCGCGTCGCCGCGGAAGTTGACGGCCTCCGCCCGCGCCCGATCGGCCACAATGCGAAGGGACAGTTCGTTTGACTTGTCCGCGACTTTCCGCACGGCGAGGGCGTTCTCCTCCAGATCCTTCCACCGCTGCGGCAGGGTCGGCAGCTTCCGCCACGACGCGACCTCGGCCCGGCCACGGTAGGCCTTGAGGAGGTAGTCGGCGGGCAGGGGTTGTTTCGCGTCGAGGGCGGCGGCGAAGGCGGCCTCGGCCTGGTCGTACAGGGCGAGTTCGACGTAGCGCTCGCCACACACCACGTCGAGTTGGGCCGTCGTCGCGGTGTCGTCGACTTTCTTCAACCACGCCCGGAACGGTTCGGAAATGCGAATCGCCCGGTCCGGGCGTGCCGACTTGATGTACATCTCCATCAGCCGCTCGTAGGACCGGCGGACGGTGAAGTTGTCGGTCGCGGTTAGCGCCTGGCGGTACAGCGGTTCGGCGAGGCCGGGGCGGTCGGCGGCGAAGTGTTCCTCGGCCTGCCGGAAGGCCGTGATCGGGTCGTCGGTCCCCGGCGCGGCCGGGGACCAGAGGACGAGGACGAGCGGCAGCAAGAAGGTCATGGTGTCGTCACTCGGGCAAGAGGGCGAGCGGACCGCGTCAACGGCGAGCGGTCCGGCGTGAGCGGGCCGTGTCTCGGGGCATTTCAGACACGGCCCGCTCACGCCGGGCCGCTCGCCGTTGCGTTCGCAATCTCTTCCCGCGGGGCGGCGTCAATCCACGCGGAACTTGACTTCCGCCTCGGCCAGTTCGGACTTCTTCTTGACAAGAACCTTGTTCGGCTGGGCCACAGGTTCGATCCCCCGAATCCCGCGGACGGCCAGGCTCAGATTGGATTTCTGCACGTTGTCGGCGAACTGTTGGAAGTGGCCGACGACCTTGCCGGCCGGCAGGTCGGGCAGCTTCACCGTGGACGCGATGACCCGCACTCGCTCGACGCCCGGACCCTCAGTGGGCGTGGCTTGGAGGCCGTAGTTCGGCTCGGACGGGATGACTCGGGTAATCCCACCCCGCAGTCGGTTGTCGTTCTCGTACTTGTTCGGGAACAGGAGGATGGCCGCATCGTCTTGTTCGACGACGAAAACGTACACCCAGCAGTCCACTTCCGGCTTCAAATTCAACTCCAGCAGCGATCCGTTCTTCAGGCGGACGACACCGGCCGCGTCCTTCTTAGCGTTCGCCACCATGTCCACCGTGAGGCGGAAGTCAGCCTTCGGCTCGGGCCACGTGCGGTCGTCCACGACGGCTGCGACCTTCGGCTGCGGGTCTCCGCCCGGCGGGGGGAGCACGTCCGGTTTCGGGTCGGCCGGCTTCGCGTTCGGATCGGTTACGCCCGCGATCGGCTGGTCGGACTTCTTGCCTTCGCCGCGCGGCCAGAACGCTACGGCCGCCGCCCCACCGATCAGCAGGAGGAGCGGCAGGGCCAGCCAGAGCCACGCCGGCTTCGAGGGCTGTTGTGGCGGGGCCGGGAGATCGGGCGAAGTCGACGGCAGCGTCGTCGCGCCGCCCACGCTCACGGAGTCGAGCAGGGACGACGACAGCGGCGTGACCTGCACGCCGGACCGGCTGAGATAACGGTCCGCGAGCGGGGCCATCGCGTCCGACAAGGCGATCGCGTCCGGGAAGCGGTCGCCCGGCAGCTTCGCCAGGCACTTCATACACAGGGCTGACACGTCGTCGGGAACTGCCGGGTTCACCTCCTTCGGCGCCTGGGGTGTCGCGGACACAACCTGAATGAGCAGGTCCGGAATGGTGTCGCCGACGAACGGCGCGCGGCCGGTGAGCAGGAAGTACAAGATTGCGCCGAGCGAGTAGACGTCGGTGGACGGGGTCACGTCCTTGCTGTCGCGGGCTTGTTCCGGCGACATGTAGGCCGGCGTGCCCATGAGCTGGCCGGTGCCGGTGATGTTGATCCGCTCGGAGTCGCCGGCCCGCTTCGCGAGGCCGAAGTCCGCGACGCGCGGGCGGCCGTCGGAATCGACCAGCACGTTGGCCGGCTTCAAGTCGCGGTGCATGATCCCCTGGCGGTGGGCCTGGGCCATGCCGGCGGTGATCTGGATGAACAGCGACATCGCCCTCGGGATCGGCGGCAGGCCGGTCTTCTCGACCATCGCCTTCAAGCTCGGGCCGCTAATGAACGGCATGGTGAAGTACATCCGCCCGCCGATCTCGCCGATGTCGAAGATCGGCACGACGTTCGGGTGGTCCAGGGCGGCGATGGCGCGGGCCTCTTCCTTGAACCGCTGGGCGTTGTTCCCGTACTCCTGGAGGCCGAGGATCATCTTGAGGGCCACGATCCGGTCCAGGCCCTTCTGCTTGGCCTTGAAGACGACGCCCATGCCGCCGCGGGCGATCTCCTGGATGAGTTCGTAGGGGCCGAACCCCTGCGGGTAGGTGACGGTGTCGGTGCCCGATTCGAGGATGCGGAAGTCGAGCAGGGCCGACGGCGTGGCCGCCTGCGAGACGGTGTTCTGGAACGGTTGCGGGCTGGTGTCCGTGTCGTTCGTCAGGTTGATGGTGCCCGACGCTTCCAACCCGTCGGGCACCAGTCCCGATTTCGCATCGACTTCGGTGGTGCGGTCTTTCATGATTCGTCCTCGTCGGAGGTGCCCGTCAGAGAGAAGCGGCGGCGGATGTCGGGGTTACTGCAAAAGATATTCGATAACGGGGCGGCGGCGACGGCAACCGCCCCGAGGAACGCCAGCGCCCCCCAGGCCGGCCCGAGGTTTTGCTCCGCCGGGGCCGGGGCTTGGCTCTCCGTTTCCTCTTCCGTCGGCTTCGCGGGCGGCGGGGCGGCCGGGACCGGGGCGGCCGACTGCGTGCCGCCGGCGGGCGGCTTGCTCCCGACGGGTGCCTCCGCGCCGCCCAGATGCTTGCGGTACAGTTCGTCGAGGAACGGAAGCGGTTCCCCTTCCGACTCGCCGAACCCGGCCGTCGGGGCGGTGGGGTCGAGTGGGAACACGGTGTTCGGCGGCCGGTCCGGTTGGTAGGTCGCCAGGTTGTTGATTGTCGGTGCCCGCCGCGCGTCGGCGGGCAGGACCGGCATCATGTCGATCGCCAGGCGGCCGGTGTTCGTCGCGGACGGGGTCACTTCCGACGGGGCGAGGACCAGGAAGCCGACCGGCGCCGTCCCCAACGGAATCTGAACGTCGCCGGAGATGCCGCTGCCGGCCGCACTCGTCATTCCGTTCGCCACCAGCGGGATGCTGACGCCGTTCGGGTTCGACACCGGGGGCGTCTGGCTCGGGGCCGCCCGCGTGGCGCTCGTCGCCAGGTTCGTCAGCGCGAGTTGGAACGCGGCCGCGTCGGACTGCGGCGTGTCCAGCGGCGAGGGCGAGATCGGCGGCGGCGGGACCGGCGGCACGTCCGTGCCGCTCACGGCGGCTCGCACCACGACGGTGGCCGTGGCCGTCGCCGTGTGGTCGTGGCCGTCCGTGATGGTGTACGTGAACGTCTCCGTCCCGCTGAAGTCGGCGTCCGGCGTGTAGATCAACTGCCCGCCGGTGAACGAAACCGTGCCGTGCGCCGGCGTGCCGACCGCGATGATGGCCAAGGTGTCGCCGTCGGCGTCCGTGTCGTTGTGCAACACGTCGAACGTCACGGCGGTCGCGTTCGGCGTCGCCACGAGGTCGTCGCCGGCCACGGGGGCCACGTTGTCCGGCGGAATAACGATTTCCGCATCGACCGTCACCGTCACGGTGGCAGTCGCCGTGTGGCCGTGGCCGTCGCTGATCGTGTACTGGAAGGAATCGGTCCCACTGAAACCGGCGTTCGGCGTGTAGACCGGCACGCCGTCCTCGCCCACCGTGACGACGCCGTTGGCCGGGGTCGTGACGCCGAGGACCGTGAGCGGGTCGCCATCGGGGTCGGTGTCGTTCCCGAGGACGCCGACGGCGACCGGCGTGCCGAAGGCGGTGCGGACGGCGTCGTCGCGGGCCACCGGCGGGGCGTTGACGACCGGTATCGGCGTCACCTCCATGGTCGTCGTCGCGGTGCCGGTGTCCGTGCCGTCGAACACCCTCACGGTGATCGTGTACGACCCGGCCGCGGCGTAGGTGTGTGGAAGGCTGCCCAGCGAACCCGGCGCATTCGCGGTGAAGTTGACGGCGGGCGTGCCGTCGCCGAAGTCGATCGTCGCGGTCCACACCGGCTCGGCCCCCGGATCCGCGAACGACCCGAGCGACACGGTCAGCGGTTGCCCGGCCGTGACCGTCCCGCCGGCCAAGCCCGTTATGACCGGGGCGACGTTCCGCACGGTCAGGTTCAGCGTGCGGGTCACGCTCGCCGTGACGCCGTTCGAAAGTTCCGCGGCCGTCGCGACGACGGTCAGCGGGATGGTGCCGCCGCTGTCCTGCGGGGCGGTCAGCGTCAGGTTCGCCAGTTGGTGCGAGAGCAACACCCAGTCGCCGGTGATCGGGTCGCGCGTCCCGGCCGAGAGCGTGTACCCGGCTGGCAGGCCGCTGATGCGGACCGTCACCACCTCGGAGCCGTCCACGTCGGTCGCGGCCGCGGTGAGCGCCAGCGGGATCACGCCACCCTCGTTGCCGACGGCGTCGGCCACCGAGAGCGTGGGAAGGTCGGCGACGGCAATCACGCTGAAGGCGAACGACCCGCTCGCCGAGAGCGGTGAGCCGGACCCGGAGTTGCCGAGATCGTCCACGAAGACGGCGAAGCTGTCCGCTCCGGAGTAGTCGCCGGTCGGCGTGTAAACGATGCCGTTCGCCGCCGCGAAGAGTGCGTTCAGTTGGTCTAGCGAGCCGGTCAGCGTGACGACGCTCCCGCCGTTGCCGGACACGGTAACCGGCCCGCCGGTGATCGCGAGGGTGCCGTGCGAGACCGACAGCGTCACGCGGACCGGCAGCGCCCCGGCGTCCGGGTCGCCCACGCTCAGCCCGGTGATCGCCAGCGGGGTGTCTTCGTTCGGGTCGGTGATCGCGGGGCCGTGGAAGACCGGGCTTTCGTTCACGTTCAAGATGCTGATGGGGAACGTCTGGATCACGAACGTGCCGTGACTCCCCGTCGCCTTGACCGTGACGCTGCCGGTGTTGAGGGACTCGAAGTCCGGGCTTTGCGTGCCGACAAGAACCCGGCCGTCGGGGGTCACGGTGAAGTCGTAGCCGGTCGCCTCGACGAGCGAGAACGTGAACAGTTCGCCGGTCGGCATCTCCGCGTTCGCCACCAAACTGACTTGGCCGATGAACGTGCCGGTGGGCGTGTTCTCGTTCACCGACCCGCCGGTGAACGCCAGCGTCGGCGGCAGCGTGACACCCACGAACGTGATCGTGAACGGGCTGTCGGCGGTGTCGAAGGTGTCGGTGGCCGTGATGAACGCACCGCCCGACATCGTGCCGACGACGACGGTGTCGATGACGCGGGACCGCACGTTCAGGTTGATCGTGCCGACGAACTCGGCCGGCGGCGTGAGGGCCGACACGGCGGGGTTGCCGCCCGCGATCTGCCAGAAGCCGTTGTGGAGGTCAATCGCGTTGCTCAGGGTCGCCCCGGCCGGCACGCCGCTCGCCAGGAAGACGACCGTCTCCGAGCCGTCGGTATCCACCGTCGTGGTCGGGCCGGTCAGGATGAACGGGGCGGACAGGCCCGTGTTCACGATGAAGTCCGACCCGCTTGACGGGCCGACCGGGTCGGCGACCGGCGTGATGACGAACGACCGGTTCCGCGTCGTGGCGGGGTTCCGGAAGTCGTTGATCGACGCCGTGAACGTGGCCAGCCCCGCGTAGTTCGGGTCGGGGGTAAAGGTCAGCGGGTGCAAGGCGAGGTACGCACTGACGGCGGCCGCGTCCCCCCCGGCGAAGGTGATGGTGTTCGGGCTGGTGTTGTGGACCGACAGCGGGCTGAACGACGGCTGGATGTCGAGCGTGCCGTGCGTGACCGACAGCGTGACTTCGACGAGCCCGGGGGCGTCCGGGGCGGTGAAACCCAGCCCGGTGATCGTTGTTGGCGTGTCTTCGCGGCCGGTGATCGTGTTCGGCCCGACAACCGTGGGCGGCTGCGGCACGACGAACGTGAGGGTGAACGGACTGTCGGCCGTGTCGCCCATGTCAGTGGCCGTCACGAACGCGCCGCTCGACACGGGAACGGTGACCATGTCCACGAGGTGGGCCCGCACGGCCAAGTTGAGCGTGCCGACGAACCCGGTCGGCGGCGTGAAGGTGATCCCGGCGAGGTAGTCGGCCTCCGTCAGTTCCCAGACGCCGCCGCCGAGGTTGGTCCCGTGGTTGTTAAACGGCTGATAGTTCGGGTTGTTGGCACTCACCGGCACGCCCGAGATTCGCAGTGTGACCGTCTCCGACGTGTCGGTGTCGGCCGTCGTGAAGAACGCGGACAGGTCGAGCGGGACGGTGGTGTTCGGCGGGGCCTTCTGACTCGCGGCCGTCGGCGGGGTGAGCGTGTCGATGTCCGCGACCGGGTAGACACCGAACGGCACGTCGGCCGATGTGACCGGGTTGGTCACAAAGTCGTTCAGGGTGAGCGTGATGAAGTCCGTTCCGGCGAAGTTCGCGTCCGGCGAGTACTGAATGCCCGTGGACAGGCCGCCGACAATGCCGTTGATGAGGCTCAGCGGACCCGTGAGTATCAGGGACCGGGGGTTGATCCGGTCGACGATCACGGCGGGATCGGGGCTGTCGTAGTTCAACTGGCCGTGGACGACGGAGACCGTCACGGTCACCCGGCCGTTCACGGCGAGCGGGGCTGACAAGGAGGCGAAGAAGAAGGCCGGCGGCGGCAGTTGGTCTTCCGTCAGGCTGTTCGTGAGGTCGGGGACGTCCGGGGTCGGCGGGACGGGGAACGGGCCGGAGATTTGCGCCTGGCCGAACGTCAGCGTGAACGCCGGCCCGTCGAACGTCGCCGTGCTCACGGAGAAAGGCGGCGTGCCGGGAGCCCCGACGTCCGTCACCACGGCCCGCACGTTCAGGGTGATCGTCCCGACGAAGAAGGATGCGTCCGAGAGGACCAAGAACAAGTTGTCGAGTTGGCCGGCGGACGTCAGCAGCCACGAGCCGTCCGGCTGGCGGGTGCCGTTGGTCAACCGAGCGTCGGCCGGCACGCCGAAGACGTACAGGGCGACCGACTCCGACAGGTCCGTGTCGATGGTGGTGAACGACGCCGTGATAACAACCGGGGCAATCGTCCCGGCCGGCACGATCATGCTCGCCCCGGTCGGGGTGGCGACCGCGTCCGCCACGGGCCGGACGGGGAGGTTGGCGGTCGTGTTCACGGGCGCGTTGACGAAGTCGTTGATCGTCGCCGTGAAGTCGGCCGGGCCGCCGTACTGGGCGTTCGGGATGAACGTCAGCGACCGGGCCTGGAAGCTCAGGGCGAAGTTGATGTCGTTCACCGGGCCGGTGATCGTCACCGTCGGCGAGCCGCTATTCGTCACGGTGAGGGTGTTGAGGAACGTGCTGAAGTTGAGCACGCCGTGCGTCACCGCCAGCGTTACGGACACCTGCCCGTTCACCGCGTCCGGGGCGGAGAAGGACAGGTAGAACGGGGTGTTGACTGGCGTGTCTTCGGTGGCGGGGGTCGCCAGGTACGCGAGCGCCGTCGGCGGTTGCGGGGCCGTGAACGTGAGGGCGAACGGGGCTGGCGTTCCCCGCAGGATACTACTGGCCGGGCCCGACACGATCGTCACCGTATCGGTCACGACCGATTCCACGGTCAGGTTAATCGTGCCGACGAACCCGGTCATCGGGGTAAACGTCAGGCCGACCAGATCGGCTTGCGTCAGTTCCCACACGCCGCCGCCGAGGTTGGTCCCGTGGTTGAGGGGTTGATAGGTCGGGTTGGTGGCACTCACCGGCACGCCCGTTAGCCGGAACGTCACCTTTTCCGACCCGTCGGTGTCGGCGGTCACGAACGAACCGTTTAAGGTCAGCGGGATGGGCGTGTTGACCCGCCCGCTGGCGGGCACCCCGGCGGCCTGGTCACCGACCACCACGTCGGCAACGGGGCGAATCGAGAACGGGATGGCTTGCGGGGTGTACGTCGGGTTGACGAAGTCCGACACCTTCAAATGGAAGTTGTCCACGCCGGCGAAGTTCGCGTCCGGTGTGTAGAGAATTGGCGCGGCCGGTTGCTTGCTCAGGTATCGGTTGACGTCGATGACCGAGCCTTCCAGCGTCAGCGTGTTGCCGCTCCCGCCCACGGTCAGACCGGTGGTCGCGTAGAAGGTGTCGAGACTCAGAGTGCCGTGATCGACGGTAAACGTCGCGAGGATGCGGCCGTTCACCGGGTCCGCCTGCCCGGTCTGGGTGTTCCTGGCGTCCGGGGCCGAAATCACCAGGGCGAAGAGCAGATTGCTCGTGTTATCTTCGAAGCCGGTGAGGACGAACGGCGTGTTCCCCGACGGCGGATTCGCGGCCGCGAAGGTGATGTTGAACGTGCTGCTGGCCGTGGTGAAGGTGCTGACCGCCGACGGAGGTGTGCCGGTGGCACCGACGTCCGTGACGATGGCGTACACGGTCAGGGGGACGGTGCCGGTGAACCCCGTCGGGGGGATGAGGGCGAGGCCGTCGAGTTGGCCGAACGAGGTCAACAGGTAGACGCCGCCGCCCTGGTCGAAACCGTTGGTCAGGGTGAACCCCGCCGGCACACCCGTGATGTACACGGCGACCGACTCCGACCCGTCGCCGTTGATCGTATCGGCCGTGTTGAACGAGTTGCTCAGGCCGAGCGGGCCGGCCGTGTTCGGCGGCACCGTCACGTTCGTGCCCGTCGGGGTAACGAACGGGGTGTCCGCCACCGGTTGCACCAGGAACGGCGTGTCCACCGTCGTGACCGGGTTGATGCCGGTCCGGTCGTCGATCGTCGCGATGAAATCGGCCGGGCCGCCGTACTGGGCGTCCGGGGTGAAGGTCAGAACGCCGTCCTGGCCCAGCAAGAAGTTGATGGTGCTGACACTGCCGGAAATGGTGATGGTAGTCGCGGGCGAACCGACGGCGCTAATGTTCAAGCCGTCCGCAATGCCGTTGACCGTGAGCATGCCGTGGGTCGCCGTCAGCGTTACGGTCACCGGTGCGCCGGCCGCGTCGTCGGCCGTGAAACTCAGGCCGGTCACGTTGACGGTCGTGTCTTCGAGGCCGGTGATCGTCGGCGAGGTGGATTCGGTCGGCGGTTCGGCGACGTTCGTGATGACTACGGGGACAGTAAACGTCCCCAGGTTCACGGTGAAAAAGGGATCGCCGGTGGTCGGCGGGCCGAAGCCGAATTGTTGCCCGAACCCGGCCGGCCGGGCGAAGAACGTGATGGGGGCGCTAACGTACTGACGGATCAGCACCGAGAGGGTGAAGACGTTGGGATTCCCGCTCTCAAAGTCGGGGTTCTGGTCGCCGACGCGGATCGTGCCGTCGGGGTCGACCGTGAAGTTGTAAGCGAAGTGGTCGCCGTCGTTCGGCACCAGTGAGAAGTCGTAGTCGGCGTCCGCCGGCAGGCCGAAGACTTGCAGCACGCCGACCGCCGCGCCCTCCGGCGTGTTCTCCGGCACCGTGATGTCCGGGATGACGACGCGGATGACCGTCACGTCCAGGTCAAAGCTAACGGGGGGGGCCGTGTCCGTATTGTTCGGCGGGAGGACGTCGGGCGACAGGTCCGCGGTGTCCGTCACCGACACCGTCACCGACCAGTGCTGCTCGCCGGTGCCCGTCGGCGTGAACATGAGGTCGGCCAAGTCGTCGACCAGGTCGTTTCGCGTGAACTGCCACGTCACGCCCCCGTCCGGAGACGACCCGTGGTTGAACGTTCCGTTCACCCCGGTGATGGTCACGAGGGCGGTTTCCGTCCCGTCCGGGTCCAGTGGGGAGAGCGTGACGTTGACGGGGACCGCCTGGAACTGGTCCGATTGGAGGGCAATCGCGACGATCGGGTCGATCGTCACGTTCACCCTCGTCGCCACGGGGTAGACCACGACCGCGGACGAAGCCGTGGACGTCGGGAAGACACCCAGGGTTGTCGTGTTGACGAAGGTAGCCGTGATCGGCACGAGGCCCGAGAAGTAGTCGGAGACCCCCGGGTTGTCACCGAACATGCGGAGGGTGACCGCCCCGAACGTACTCCCGAGGCCCTGGAGACCGGCGAGCGTCCCCGTGAGGGTGACCTCGGTCGTTCCGTTGCCCGAAAAGAGGCTGACACCCGAGGGCAAGCCCTCGGGGTCCACCGAGAACACGACGAACGGCGACCCCGCCGGCGGCGTTAGCGTGAGGGTCAGCGCGTACTGGTCGGTGGCCTCTCCGCTGGGGTCCTGGACCGCGGCCAGCCCGCCGAGGTCGGCGACGCCGTCCCCCTCGGAGATCGACACCGGGTTTAGCGTGACCGTGGGGCCGGTGACGAAGTTGAACACCGCACTGCCGACGTCCATCGCGCTCGCGTATTCGTAGGTGCAATCCGACGTGAAGTGGGCACCGTCGTAAATTCCCAACTTGGCCGTGAACGTCACCCGGCCACCGAAGCCCGCGGGCGGCGTCAGGGTGATCGAGTCGAGAACGGATTGCACCGTCGCCGGGTCGACGTAGCCGTAGGTGAACCATTGGCCCGTGGCGTTCTTGTAGAAGCCGCCGAACGACGAGGTCAGTGTGAACTGGTCCAAGACCGCTGTGTCTTGCCCCGACAGGTCGATTTGCACGTACCCGTACTCGGAGTAGTCGCGGTCCGGCCACGGCGTGACTGTGACGAAACCGCCCGCGAGCGAGTACGGGGCACTCGGCGCGCGGACCTCGTCCGGGCTGTCGTTGTTCACTGTCACGTTCGCCGGCGAGACGACCGGCGAGACCTTCACGGTCAGGCCGGCGTAGTCGGTGAGGGTGATAAGGCCGTAGCCGTAGCCGTAGCCGTAGCCGGAATTACCTGGGGCGAACGGGGGGGGGATGTAGTACTCACGGTCGGCCCGAACTTCGACGATGATGTCGCCACTGTAGTAGTCCGTCGGGACGACTTCAAAACCTTGAAGGAAGAAGTCTTCGAGTTGTTCGGAGAACCCCGTGAGCGTCAGGGTGGGCGAGTCGTCACCCGTCACCGTCACCCCGAACGTGTTGGTCGGGTCGATGACGTGTAAGGTTCCGAGGTTGTAGCCCTGGACCGTTAACGTCACCGTCAGGATGCCCGCGCCCGAGACGCTGAGGGCCGTCGGCCCGGCGAAGGTGGCGGTGCTCGGCCGCGGGTCGTTCGGGTCGGCCGCGTTGCCCCCTTCCCGGATCGACTGCACGCCGGGCGTCGTTACCCGCGGGTAGCCTCCCGTGGCCACCGTCACGATTGAACTCGCGTAGGCGTAGTGTGGCTCCGCGTCTTGGTGGTGCCGCGGGTCGGTGTGTGGGAACGACGGGTAGTCGGCGTGGTCTTCGACCACGAGTTGGATTGAGAGGTAGATTTGCCCGTCGAACCCTACCGGGGGCAGGAGTTTCAGGTTGGCGAAGTCCGCGTAGTTCACCCGCCACTGGGTGTCGTTGACCGGCGTGCCGAGGGTGAACGCCGCCCCGTCCGCGAACGCCGACGATCCGTCGGCGTAGGTCGCCGAGATCAGGGCGTACATCTCTTCGGACCCGTCCGTGTCCGGCGTCGGGTCGGTCGCGATCGGCGTCGGAATTTCCGCGCCCACGTCCCCGGTGATGTACGGCGAGATCAGCACGCAGTCGGGGTAGAACGCCACCGGCAGCACGCGGAACCGCACTTCGTTCGTGCCGACCAACCCGTCGGGGTCGACCACACTAACCGTCACCCGGTCGTCGCCGCTGTAGTAATAGTTGGTCCCGTTCCGGTTCTCGTAGATGCCGGCCTTCAGGAAGGCGTTCAGTTCCGGCAGCGTGCCCGTGAGCGCCAGCGTGTTGACCCCTGGGAACGGGTACGAAGGGGTAACCGTGTGCCCCGGGGACTTCGAATCGACGCCGAAATAGCTGACGTAGCCGCGGTCGGAGTTGAAATAAACGGTGTACCGCCCGCCGTTATCGTCGCGGTCGGCGATCTGGAAGGAGTTGTCGACGATGTTATTATTGCCGTTGTCGACGTAGTGAAACCAAACGTCGTTACCTTCCTGGGGGTCGCCGACGCCGGGGGCGTTCACGGTCGGCCGGATGAACGGGGGGACGCTAACGATGTGGACGACGACCGTGGCAGACTGCTCCTGAGTGTCGATTTCCGAGCCGGCCCTGTCGGTGACGCGGGCGGTCACGGTCAGCGTGTACGTGTCGCCAACCACTGCGTCGGCCGGCAGCGTGAGCGTCAGGCCCACGAGTTGCGACCGCGTGAACCCGCCGGTCGGCCCCGCGGGGACGGCCGAGAGGGTCGCCCCGGGCGGCAGGCCGGTGATGAGCACTTCCACCGACTCCGAACCGTCCTGATCCGGCGTGTCGGCCGTGACGATGGGGAATGGTATCGTTTCACCCACCCCCCCCGCGATGTCCGGCACGACCCCCGGGGCGATGAACGCGGCGACCGGGTAGACGAACACGGTGGTCGCGTCGGTTCCGAACCGGCCGTCCGGGGCCGTAAAGGTGGCGCTGAGAGAGATGCCGCCGCTGAGGTAGTCCTTCGGCTGAACGAACGTGGAGAAGATGGAAAGGAAGCCGAGGTTGTTGGGGTCGCCCACGAGGTGGGCGTAGTCCCCCGTGTAGGTCAGGTCGAACGTCCCGTAGCCCGCGATGGTGACGCCGTAATTGGCGAACGAAGTTGCCGGGTCCGCGTTCGTGGTCAGGATCCCGTCCGGCAGGTGGACGTGGTAGGTGTAATTGCCGAAATCGCTCGGCGTGGCGTCGAACACGCTGGTAGGCTGGAACGCCGGGAGGTAGTAACCGCTGTACGGCGAGTGTTCGTACGTCGTCAAGCCGTCCGGCAGGTCGATGACCGGCCCGGTGCGAGTGTCCACGACGAGCGTCCGCGTGGCGTACGGCGAATCGCTCGTCACGTCGTCGGTGTCCGGCGGGAACGAGGCGTGGTCGTGCGTCTTGGCTTGCACCGTCAGAGCGAACGTCCCCTCCCCGGCGTCGGCCGGCAGCGTGACCGTCAGTCCGGTGAGAGTCGGCCCAGGGATGGACGTGTAGTACTGCCCAGTCAAGTCGTCGAATGTGGGGAAGTATTGGTCGGTCCCCAGGCTAAAGATCGTTCCGTCGGGGTAGCCAGAAAAGCGGTACTCCGATACCGCCTCCGAGCCGTCCTGGTCCGGCGACCGGGCCGAGATTGACAGCGAGATAGGACTTCCGGCCGGGCCGCCCGCGGGCGACGCGACCGTCAGCACCGGCCGGTTGGCCACGGGCAGCACGTCAACTTCGGTAGTCGCCGCGGTCGTGTTCCCGTCGGAGTCGGTGACGGTGATGGTCACGAACTGTGGGCCGCTCAGGTACGGCGTCGGCACGAACTGGAACGCCCCGCCCCCGAAGCTCAGGAAGTTGTTGAGGTTGTTCAGGCTGCCGCTGAGCGTAAAGGTCGTTGGGGTGCTGGCGTCGACGGAAAGCCCATAGTTATAAGTCGCCGAATAGGAATCGAAGGACAGCGTCCCCCCGGTCGTGCTGAACGTGGCCGTGAAACCGGGGGAATAGCTGTAGGGGTCATTGTCATCGTCGCCCACTGCGACTTGACCCGCGAAGTCAAAAGTCTTGTTCTCCGGGGTACTCACGACCGGCGGCGAGGTGACGACCGGCGGCCCTTCGATATGGATTACGATGGTCTGGCCCCCGTCGCGGGGCGAGTAGTCCGTCGTGTACAGGTCCCCGCCGGCAAAATTGGCCAGGACGGCTTGATCCTGGGTGAACCCATAAAATTGCAGATAATAGTCGCCGGGGGCTACCGACGGGTCGACGGTGAAAGACAAGTTTCCCAACTGATCCGGCGTCAACTGGACATAGCCGGAGCTGTCCGACCCGCTCCCGTAGTTCAGGGTTCCGAGCGAACTATTCCCCGTTTGATAATTGTAGAAGAACACCTCGACGTACTTCACCTGTTCCTGGCCGTCGCCGTTGGTGTCTACCGGCGTCGCAGTCACCGTTAACGGCACTGGCGGCGAGACTCGGCCGGCGACCGTTTGAATGCGCATTGGGTCGTCGGCCGTAACGAACGGCGGGTTGACCGCCGCTGTGGCCGTGAGGATTGGCGGGTCGGCGACGGGCACGACCTCCAGCAATCGGGTGCTCGTCGAGAAATACCCGTCCGGGTCAGTCAGGGTGCCGGTGATGTTGCCGAGGTCGCCACTGAGGTATTGCGTCGGCGTGTAGATAATGAGGCCGTCGGAGGTTAAGCCTTGTAACCCGCGAACGCCATTCACCCCGCCGAGGGGGCCGGTGAGGGTCAGGCTTTCCGTGCCACTGCCCGAGACGCTTACACCGTAGTTGCCTGCGACCACGTCGTCGACGCTGAAGTCGCCCGCGCCCGCCGGCAACGTCAGCGTGAGCGTATAGGTGCCGCCGGCGTCGTCAAAATCCTGCAAATAGAAAGCCGCGTCGGCGTTGTTCGACTCGAACACGCCGGGCGTGCTTTCCACGAACCCCACGAACGGCAGCCCGAGTTTCGGTGCGGTTTGGATTTGCAACCGGATCGTCGCGTACGAGTCTGCGGTGGCAATAATGTCGCCGCCGAAGCCTTGGGCCACGTCTGTCGATACCGCGTGGACGCCGATGGTGTAGTTCCCGCCGACGGACGAATCCGGGAAAAACATCAGGCCGGGCAGTTGATTGGGCGTGACCCGCCAGCCGAAACCGCTCGGAGACGGCCCGCCCACGATCAAGCCATTGCTATCCGTGAACGCGCCGGCCGGGTAACTGGTCAGGTCGATGTAGGACACCGATTCCGATTTATCGAACGTGTCGAACGGCACGGCCGCGGTGATGTCGAGGGAGGCCGACCCGTCGGGCGGGATGACGATCGTGTCGGCGGGCACGGTCAGGGTCGGCGGGTCGGCAACCGGCTTCACCAAAACGTCGGCGTAATCGGATCCGTCCTGACCGTCCGGGTCGGTGACGGTCATCGAGACCTGGGCCACGCCACTGAAGTACGGTGTGGGCACGTACGTGAAGCCAAACCCATCTGAGCCGCTGCGACCGAGGAACCTGTTCAAATTGTCATATGTGCCACTCAAAGTCACGAAAGGCTCGAAAACTCCAGGAGTTAAGCCGGCTTCGCTGGCCGCGTTAACATCGATCGAAATGGAGCCGTTCGTGGCCGAAATCGAAACCTGGTAAATTCCCGAGTTGCCCTGGGCGTCTAGGGCGTCTGCATCGGAGAAGCTAAAGCCGTTCCCGCCCTCATCGCTCTTGAACGTGAGCGAGTCATTTTCGTTAATGACCTGCGCCGCAGGCGGCCTTACGACCGGCCGCGGCCGGTCGACCGTCCCGTTGAACGTCTGTGCGGGCCAGCCCAGTTCGGACGTGATCGACCCGCCCGTGAGGGGGTAATTCGTGGAGTCGATGGTGTAGGTCGAGACGGTGAAACTCACCGGCCCCGTGGGGAAATCCGAGGGTAGGGTGAACGCCAGATTCGGGACGGCGCTCGCCGGGAATCGGAGGCTCCCGTTCGGCAGAATCGTGCCGGCCGAAGAGAACGTCCCCTCGGTCGGGTAAGAGGAGAAGTCGACGTAGTAGCTTTCGGACCCGTCGGTGTCGAGACTCGGGTCGAGCGCGAGGCCGAGCGGCGTGGTCCCGCCCGGTCGGAGCGAGAGCCCGGTCGGGGTGGTCAGCGTCGGTTGTTGCGGCACGGGAATGACGCGGACGTTCGTCTGCCCGCTGCCCGAGTTGTTTTGGGGGTCGGTGACGGTCACACTGACGTTGGCGTCGCCAGAGGCTTTAGTCGGATAGAACGGGTCGGGCGTGAACTTCAGAAAGCCGTCGACAATCAGGCTTGCGTTCAGATTCGCCAGGGTGCCCGTAATGGTGACGAGGCTAGAGTTGTTATTGCTGACCAAGACGGCACCCGTGAGCGGCGCCGTTACCTTGGCGATCCCGTGGGTGACGGCCACCTTCGCGGTGTACAGCCCACTGCTGTTGTCCCGGTCGGAAATGCTAAACGTGTTCGCGCTGCCAAAGTTGAGCGTGCCGTTTTCGGCCAAGAATTGAATCCCGGGCGGCGTGACGACCGGTGTGAGCCCGGCCGGCACGTCTCGCGACTCCAATGCTTCCATTCCCAAGGAGCGGACGCGAACTTTTCGTGAGGAAACCAAGCCGTTCGGGCGACGGCGAGACTGTGCGCGTGGTGACATAAAAATGATAAATTCAAAGTTTGAGGCTTGAGAGATGGTTAAAATTTACCGTAATTCCGATTCAATTACAATTCTTCTTCCGTGCCCGAATTGCGTGATTTCGGTTTTTGTTAGAATCTCCTCTTGCACTTGTTCAGGTTACGTATCACGATCCGGCCGCAGTTTCATGATCCGCCGAAAATGAGTAGTCTTTTCGGATGAAGCCAATCACCAACACGTTTGTTGTCGTCGCGTCGGACTGTCCTACCCCAACGGCCGTCGTGCCGATGGCGAAAGCGGAGTCACCGACCATCGCGGTCATTCAGTACGAACTCCTTACGGGCAAACCGTATGCGATGACGCTCGAAGACCTGATCTTTGCCACGCACGTCCGCAAGTTGGGGCTGTCGAAGGCAGAGATGAAATCCCAGGCCGACGCGATTCGGGCGGCGCTGTTCGCGAAATCGCACCCGTGCATGAGGGCGTCGCCGCTGCCGAAGCGGTATGGCTGGGGCGTCCACCACGACTCGAAGGGGCTGATCGCTCTCTACGCGGCCGAGTCGCCGGAGTATCGGCACTTCGCGGCCGGCGGCGACGGCGTGGAAGTCGTTCCGGCGATGCGGAGTAAGCGGGCGGGGTGAGAGTGCATTCCCCGCTCTCGGCCGCTCTTCCTACTCTTTCCCCATGAACATTCTCCTCACACCCGTCGGCAGTCACGGCGACGTTCACCCGTTCGTCGGCCTCGGCATCGCCCTGAAGCAGCGCGGCCATTCGATCTCACTGATCGCCGCCGAGCCGTACCAACCGCTGGCCGAGAGGCACGGCTTCGATTTCGCGCAGGTCGGAACGAGCGAAGAATTCCAGCGGATGGCTCACGATCCGATGCTGTGGCACCCGTCGAAGTCGATGCGGGCGGTGTTCAACCGTGAACTCCTGGAGAAGTACCTGCCGCTCGCGTATGGGGCAATCGAGTCGCGGTACGTCCGCGGGCAGACCCTTCTCGTCGGTGGTTCCCTGGCGTTCGCGGCGCGGATTGCGAACGAGAAACTCGGCATTCCGCTGGCCAGCGTTCACCTGCAACCGATCACCATTCTGAGCGTCACCGACCCGCCGAAGTTTCCGGGGGCCCCGCACACGAAATACTTCCCGCGGTGGGTCCGCCCGCTGATCTACTGGTACGGCGAGCGACTCGTCCTCGACGGGTTCCTCGCCGCGCCGGTGAACGGATTCCGAGCCACCCTTGGCCTGCCGCCGGTCAAGCGCGTCTGGGGGAAATGGCGGCACTCGCCGCAATTGATCCTCGGCCTGTTCCCGAAGTGGTTCGCCACCGCCCGCGATTGGCCGGCCCACTTCCACCAGACCGGTTTCATTCGCTACGACCAGGGCGAGGCAAAGGCGTTGCCGCCGGAGGTCGAAGAGTTCCTGAACGCGGGCGAACCGCCGGTCGTGGTCAGCTTCGGCTCGGCGATGCGGCAGGGGCGGCCGTACTTCACCGCCGCGGCCGAGGCGTGTCGTCGGCTGGGGAAGCGGTGCATGATCCTGGCGAAGAACGGCGATCAGATTCCGCCGGACCTGCCGGCCGGGTGCCGGCAGTTCGACTACGCGCCGTTCAGCCTCGTGTTCCCGCGGGCGGCGGCCGTCGTCCATCACGGCGGCATCGGTACAACGGCGCAATGCCTGGCCGCCGGCGTACCGCAATTCGTGATGCCGTTGGCGTTCGACCAACCGGACAACGCCGACCGCCTGGAACGCCTCGGCGTGGCCACCTCGTTGCTCGCGGCCAAGTTCACCGCCGATCGGGCGACGAAAAAGTTAGACGAACTGCTCCGCAACGGGCGGATCAAAGCGGTGTGTGAATCGGTACGGTCGAAGATGGAAGACGACCCGCTGCCGCGGACGTGCGAACTGATCGAGGGAATCGTTTAAAGTTGTAGGCCGCACCAATACAAACGCCCGGCATCGGGCCGGGCGTTTGAACGAAGGCGATCAGGACAGTACGTCAATCAGTTGGTGGATTTGCCGCGCCCCCAGCCGGGTGACGAGTTTCCGCAGCAGGATCACGTCGTCGGCGATGTTCATCGGCTCGCCCTTCGGGGTCGCGCCGGCCTTCGCCGGTCGCCCCGGGGTCTTGGCCTTCGCGCCCTTCGGACCCTTCTTGATCATCGACTTGTAGGTCGAGATCATCTGGGTGTTCATGTCCTCGTTGCTCGCGTCCTTAATGTGCTTCTGAATCTCGACCGGCTTGGCCTTCGGGCCGAGCGCTTCCATTGCGTCCCGGACCAGTTGCATCTTGTTCGGGCCTTCGCCGCGCTTCCCACTCGCCATTTCGAACCTCGGTCTTGCGAAACTGGACAGTCGGAGTGACTATCAGAGAACCATCATAAATACATAGTGTTGGCGGGTGCAAATGGAAAGGAACCCGAATTGAAATCTTAATATTGACGACGGGTTGAAGTGTAACAATTGGTCCCGCATGGGCGGCGGGTGGATTATCGGACCGCTGCCTCGATCCAGCCGCCGCCGAGGACGCGAGGGCCGTCGTAGAAGGTGACCGCCTGCCCCGGCGTGACCGCCGCCTGCGGTTCGGCGAACGTCACGTCCGCCCCGCCCTCCGGGGTGGCGACGACCGTGGCCGGACTGCCGGCGTGCCGGTAGCGGATCTTTGCCGTCACCGCTCGCAGTTCGGTCGGCGGTTCGGTGAGCCAGTTGATGCGCGACGCCACGAGGCCATTCGCGAGAAGCTCCACTTCCTCGCCGACGACGACGGTGTTCGTGTCCGACACAATTTCCAGCACGAACCGCTTCTTGCCGCCGCCGCCCACGCCGAGACCCTTCCGCTGGCCGATGGTGAAGCGGTCAATGCCGTCGTGCTCGCCGAGGACCGTGCCGTCCGATTCCACGACCACGCCGGCCTTCTGCATCTCAGGCCGCCGCCGGCGAACCACATCGACGTGGTTGCCGCTCGGCACGAAACAAATCTCCACACTGTCCGGCTTCGTCGCGACGCTCTGCAAACCCGCTTCGGCGGCGATGGCGCGAATCTGCGGCTTCAAGTACCCGCCGACCGGGAAGATGAGGTGGTCCAACACCTCCCGCTTGATGCCGTGGAGGACGTAGCTTTGATCCTTGTCGGGGTCCACACCCTTGTGCAATTCATTGCGCCCATCGGCCCCCTTCAACACCTGCGCGTAGTGGCCGGTGGCGATGAAGTCCGCGCCGAGTTGCTGGCCGAACTTCCAGAGTTGGCCGAACTTCAACCAGTTGTTGCACACCACGCACGGGTTCGGCGTGCGGCCCTTGAGGTACTCGTCGGCGAAGTAGTCAATGATCTGGTTGAACTCGGCCTCGAAGTCGAGCGCGTAGAACGGGATGTCTAGCCGGTCGGCCACGCGGCGGGCGTCGCCGGCGTCGATGGCCGAGCAGCAGCCCTTCTTGTTCTCGCGGCGGTGATCCGGTTCCTCGGTGTGTGTGCCGGTTCGCATGAACAGGCCGAGCACGTCGTACCCCTGCCGCTTCAGCAGCACGGCCGACGCCGAGCTGTCCACGCCGCCACTCATTGCCAACACGACCCGCGCCGCCATAACTGTTTCGCCCCTCGTGGTGAGTCCTTTGACATTGTAAGGAATGCCGCTTGAAGGAGGGGGCAAAACGAGTTGAAGGTTCGGACCCGGCTGGGTGCTTGACAGCCCTTTCACGGCCCGTTACAGTTTTGGGTTACCCTCAAATTGATCCTGTTGGATGTCCGCCCATGCCCATCGAATTTGCTTGCCCCTGTGGGAAGTCGTACTCCGTGGACGAAAGCCTCGCGGGCAAGCGGACCAAGTGTCCGGCCTGTAAGGCGGCCCTCGTCGTGCCGACGCCCCCGCCGCCGGAGGAATTCGGCGACTTCGAAATTCTGGAGGACGAAGAAGACGAAGTCGTCGAAGACTTCGAGTACGCCGAGGATGAACCGGAACCCGTCGCGGCCGTCGCCGACAAGCAGGCCCCGAAATCCGACGGCTTCCCACCGGACGAAATCTCCGAGAACACCATCGGGTACGAGTGCGGCTTCGGCGGGACGAACGTCTATCGCATCGTCCGCGTGGGGAATGAACTGCTCTTCCTCGACGCCGGGCCGTTCTTTCAAGGGCTGAACTCGGCCCAATCGTCCGTGGAGGGGGCGGCGGCCGGGGCGGGCCAAGGCGGGATTACCGGCGGTCTGATGGCGGGGGCCATCGCCGGCTCGGTCGCGGCCCTCGACGAGATCAAGCAGGCCAAGGCCGAGAAGCGGGCCGAGAAACTCGACAAGATGTCGGCCAAGCAGATGCGGGCGGAGTCCGAAGAGGGCAAGGTGAGCTTCCGGGCGAAAGCCGACGACCTGTCCGACGTGCGGTTCGACAAACTCTCGTTCTTCCGCGACAACCAACGGCCGAAGAACGATTGCGCCGGCGTCCTCCGCTTCTCCCACGCCACCGCGGGCGACAAGCGGCTGTACCTCGTCAAGATGGCCGAGTTGAAGAAGGCCGTCTACCTGTTCGTCGACATCCTCGGCCCGAAGGCCGTCACGGTGAACCTGGCCGTGAAGAAGAAGCGGAAGCGATAAGAGTCGCGCGTTACCCCGGCGCTTTCAGCGATTCGACTTCGGGCAAGTCCTTCAGCGTGTTCAGCCCGAACGCCTGGAGGAACTGCTTCGTCGTGCCGTACAACTGCGGGCGGCCGAGGGAGTCGTGCCGGCCGGCGATTCGCACCATGCCCTTCTCCATCAGCAGGCGGATCAGTTCGGTGCAGTTCACGCCGCGGATCTTCTCGATTTCCGCCCGCATGATCGGTTGTTTGTAGGCGATCACCGCGAGCGTCTCCATGCCGGCCGAGGTGAGTCGCACGTCGTGGCCGGTCCGCCGTAATCGCACGAGCCACGGGTGGTAGTTCGCCCGCGTGAGCAGTTGGAACCCGCCGGCGAGTTCCACGACCTGGAACGGCGTCTCGTCGGCGTCGTACAGGTCGCGCAGCCGGTGCACGAGTTTGCGGGCTTCCCCGGCGTCCTGTAGTTCGGCCGCCTCCGCGATCCGGCGGGCGAGCAACGGTTCATCGGCGAGCATCAAGGCCGCCTCGACGCGGGAGAGTTTCGGGTCGCGGCCGAGCGGGTCAACGGGGGCGGGAGTGAGAGTGGGCTGCCCCAACAGCACGCGGACGGCCATCGGCGCGCGGGCATTCGCGGGCCGGACGGAGTAAGGTCGGGCGGTCGCGGGACCGCGTGTTGTTGTGCGATTGGGCATCCTGTCTCCTGTCGATCAGTATGGCAGTCCGCCGCCGGTCTGGGTAGATTGCCCCGTGGTTCATTTCCCCCTCGTCCGAAGGAGTTGGCCCATGAGTCTGGCGACCGAATTCAAAGCGTTTGTCATGCGCGGTAACGTGGTCGACCTCGCGGTCGGCATCATTATTGGGGCCGCGTTTAGTGCCATCGTTACATCACTGGTCAGTGACATACTCACGCCTCCGATTGGGAAGCTAACGGGAGGGGTGAATTTCAATGAGCTATCCATCGACTTGCCCGGCACGATGCTGGACCCGAAGCTGAAGGATAAGACGCCGGAAGAGTTGAACAAGATTCCAGAGGGTGAACGAAATATCCCGGTCAAAATCGCCTACGGCAAGTTCCTCCAGAAGCTGTTCGACTTCCTCATCATCGCCTTTTGCTTGTTCATGATCATCCGGGTCATGAACAGACTCCAGAAGAAGGAAGAGGCCAAGCCGAGCGAACTCACGTTGAGTGAGAAGTTGTTGATCGAGATTCGGGACGAGTTAAAGAAGGCCCCGGCCGACCGGTAAGGGCGACCGCAGCCCGGGTCGGGCAATCTAGAAAAGAGGGATGTTAGTCTCTAGATTAAACCATGCCCTGTCACACACTCCCATTTCGGGGGATCTGTGGTTTGATCCGCTCTGTGTTCATGGCAAGTCAGGAGTCGTCTATGTCCTCTCCCACCCGGCGCACGCCCCCCAATCGGGGGCGTGCCGCGTTCACGCTCATCGAGTTGTTGGTGGTGATCGCGATCATCGCCATCCTCATCGGCCTGCTGTTGCCGGCCGTGCAGAAAGTCCGCGAGGCCGCCGCTCGCGCCAAGTGCACCAACAACCTGAAGCAAATCGGCGTGGCGATGCACTCGTACCACGACACGGCGGGCAATCTGCCGCCGGCCATTCAGGCGAACCCGGCCGGCGTGAACCGCTACGGTTGGGGCGTGTTCATCCTGCCGTACATCGAACAGGCGCCGCTGTTCGCCCTGATTAACGCCGGGGATCCGTACGCCACGACCGTGACGATGCCCGCCCCGTCGGCGACCAACGGGTTGCAGACCCGCATCGCCACGTACCTGTGCCCGTCCGACACGAACAACTCGGACGTCAACGAGAACTTCCAGAACTACGGCAAGAGCAACTACACGGTCAACAACACCGTCTGCGATTACGCCACGAAAGTCAAATTGCTGGCCATCACCGATGGGACGAGCAACACGTTCATGGTCGGCGAGCGGGACATGAACCTCGGCATCGGCGCGATCTGGCCGGGCCGCACGACCCAGACGGGCGGTGCGAACCTGTCCACCGGGCAGTGGCGGCCGAACCAAAAATACCTGGGTACGAAGCCCGGGTGCTGCGGCGGGGACACGTTCAGCGGCCACGACGGGTGTACCCGCATTATTTGGTCCAGCAGCCACACCGGCGGGTGCAACTACGCCTTCGCCGACGGCTCCGTGCGGTTCATTCGCGACACGGTCGAGACCGACCCGACCGCCGTCGGCGGGTCGAGCTGTGCCGCCCCGAAGACGAACTACACGTACCAGAAGCTCAGTCACATCGACGACGGCTTCGTCGTTTCCGTCGAGTAACCCTCACCCAAAGGAGATGGCATGAGACGCATTGCCCTTCCCCTCATGGGGGTACTCGTTCTGGCCGTCGCGGGGTGCGGAAGCTCGACCGCTTCGGTCACCGGCGAGGTCAAGTACGACGGTCAGTCGATCCAGTACGGCACGATCGCGTTCCTCCCGGTTGGCGAGGGGAAAAAGGTCGGCGGCCCGATCGAGAACGGCAAGTACACGATCGCCCCGGAGTTCGGCCCGACGCCCGGCAACTACAAGGTGGAGATTCACTGGAATAAGCCGACCGGGAAGAAGACCTTCAACGCCGACTTGAATCAAGAGTTGGACGTGCAGGCCGAGGGCTTGCCGGACAAGTACCACGCGAAGACCGAGTTGACCGCCGACATCAAGGGCGGCAGCAACACGGTGAACTTCGACCTACAGAAGTAACCACCGGCTTACATCCCAACACCCCCGCGGGTCATCCCGCGGGGGTGTTGTCGTTTCCGGTAAGATGCCTGTGCCCTTCCCTCCGGAGACGTGCGCATGCTGCGTGAGGAACAGATCGACATCCGCCGGCAGCGGGCGAAGGCGAGCCGGTTCGTCATCGAGAACCTCACGAAGAAGCGGGTCTTCTCCGAGTACCGCGTCACCAACCCCGAGAGCAAGGGGCAGTACACCGTCACCGTCCACGGGTTCGACGTGGGCGACAATTCCTGCACCTGCCCGGACTTCAAGTCCAACACCCTCGGCACCTGCAAGCACATTGAGGCCGTTCTCGAAGAGTTGAAGGATGACCTGCCGGCTCACCTGCAAAAGAAGAAGGCCACGTTCACCCGGCCGGAAGTCTACCTGCACTACGGCGACCCGTGGCGCGTCGGCGTCCACCTGCCCGCCCGCCACTCGGACAAACTCGGCCAACTGGCGAAGCGGTTCTTCGACGACAAGGGCCTCTGGCACGGCAAGGGCCGGTTCGAAGACCTGATCCCCGAGATTCAGCGCGTGCCCGAAGAGGTGACGGTCCTCTCGGACGCGATGGAGTACATCGAGCGCGAGGTCGAGCAGGCCGACATGCTCCAGAAGGAGCGGGCGTGGCTGGAGCAACTCGGCGAGGGCAAGATCGACTGGCAACCGCTGCACGTCCCCCTCTACGACTACCAGATGCGCGGGGCGATCTTTCTGGCTTGCCGCGGCCGCAGCATCCTCGGCGACGACATGGGCCTCGGCAAAACGGTGCAGACGCTCGCAGCCGTCGAGATACTAGTCCGCGAGCGGAACATCAACCGCGTGCTGGTGATCTCCCCGTCGTCGGTGAAGTACCAGTGGGCGACCGAGATTCAGAAGTTCACCAGCCGGGCCGTGCAGATCATCGACGGCAGCCCGGAAGCCCGCCAGGCGCAGTACCTCGAACCGACCTTCTACCGCCTTGTGAACTACGAACAAGTGGTGCGGGATCGCGACGCGATCAACGCCTGGAAGCCGGACGTGGTGGTACTCGACGAGGCCCAGCGGATCAAGAACTGGGAGTCGAAAACGTCGCGGGAAGTGAAGCGGCTCAAGAGCCCCTACGCGATGGTGCTGACCGGCACGCCGTTGGAGAACCGCCTGGAGGAACTCTTCAGCATCGTGCAGTTCGTGGACGAGCGCCGCTTCGGACCGGCATTTCAGTTCTTGAGCGATCACCGCATCCTCGACGCCGACGGCAACCTGAAGGGCTACCGCAACCTCGACACCATTCGCGAGAAGCTCGAACCGATCTTCCTCCGCCGCACGCGGGCCGAGGTGCTGACGCAACTGCCGGCCCGCACTGACAACACCGTCTTCGTCGAACTCAGCGACGAGCAGCGGCAGCCCTACGAAGACCAGAAGACGATGCTCGCCCGGCTCATGCAGAAGGGCTACCTGACGGACGTAGACCGCAAGCGCATCCTCGCGTGTATCGTGAACATGCGGATGGTCTGCGACAGCACGTTCCTGTTCGACAAGCAGACGCACGTCTCGCCGAAGCTGGACGAACTCGCGGAACTCATCCCCGAACTGCTGGAAGACGACGCGCACAAGATCGTCGCGTTCAGCCAGTGGGAGACGATGGTCAACGAGGCCGCGGCGCTGTTCGCGAAGCTCGACGTGGGCCACACAATCCTGCACGGCGGCCTGCCCGGCAAGGAACGGCAGGCGGTGCTGAAGAAGTTCCAGACCGACCCGGAGTGTCGGGTGTTCCTCAGCACCGACGCGGGCGGCACCGGCCTGAACCTGCAAATCGCGGACACGGTGGTGAACCTGGAACTGCCGTGGAACCCGGCCGTGCTGGAGCAGCGGATTGCCCGCGTCCACCGCATGGGCCAGAGCCGCCCGGTACGAGTGGTGAACCTCGTCACCCGCGGTACGATCGAGGAGCGCGTCCTGCGGACGCTGGAGCAGAAGCAGAACCTGTTCGCCGGCATCTTCGACGGCGACGACGACGAGGTGACGTTCACCAACGTCGCCAGCGGCACGCTGATGAAGGCCGTCCGCGACCTGCTGACGGACCCCAAGGCCGGCGGCGAAGCTGTGGCGACGGCGCGAGCCACGATCCCCGGCGGTTCCGACGTCTGGCGGGCGGCGGCGGCGTTCCTCGAATCGCTGGCCGCGAGCGAAGCCGGCCCGCCGGACGACGTGAGCGAGCTGGTGAAGGCCGCGATCCAGAAGCTGCGAACCCGGCTGGAACAGCGGCCCGAGTAGCCGAAATTGTTGGGGAATGACCCAATCAGGTCATTGCATTCGGAAGCGGTCCGGCCCTATCATTCCCGTACAAATCCGCCCGGTCCCGTTCGGGACTCCGGCCGTGCTGCCGGGCCATCGGCACGGCTCACAACTCTCGGCCCACTCCCGCGGGTGATCCATGGCTGCGCCGACCTTCACAGTGCCGAACGTCTACCACCTCCACGGTGGCGGCATCCACGTCACGTATTCCACGACGAGTATCAGTGGGCAGCCGCTCTTCTCGTACCACGATACCCACGGCTCGCACAACTTCATGGGCGATCAGATCACCGTTGAGAAGACGAGCATCGGCAACCTCGTGACCGTCGTCCTTCGCCTCACCCCGGACGCCGGCAGCACGAGTTTCAGCGTCCTCATTCCGATCGTGAACCTGACCGGGCCGACCCACCCCTCGCCGGTTCAAACCGAGGGGATCACAACGATCCACCGCTTCTCGATCAACCCGGCCCTCCTGCACGGCCAGATTGAGTTGTACCACGTCACGCCGCTCCACGGGACGGCAAACCAAGTTCCGTTTTAACGGGTTGTGGGGGGGCGTCGGCTCACCGCGCCAGCAAAAGAAAAAGGGTTCACGGCCATTCTCGCCGTGAACCCTTTTGTCGATCAGTGCCGAGGACAGGACTTGAACCTGCATGCCCTTGCGAGCGCTAGCACCTCAAGCTAGTGCGTCTGCCAATTCCGCCACCTCGGCGTGTCGATAGAGAATTATGGGAGACGGCCGGGCAATTTCAAGGGGTCTCTTCCATCGTCTTTGGCCGGCCGAACTCGTCGAGGCCGTACCGGGCGAAGATTTCCGCCGGCGGAATCCAGACCACCTTGCCGTTGCCGTCGGATTCGCACACCGAACGCCCCATGCGAGCGTGTTCGAGCAAGGCGTCGCGGGTCGAACGCGAGTGGGAATCTTGAACGGCCGTGCTCAACGCGCGAAGTTCGGATATCCGATCTTGGACTAACTCAGCCATGATTTTGACTCCTTTCGAACGCGGCCCACCGATCAGGGTCCACGACTTCCAAATAGTCGTTAGCGAACCCACACCCGATCAGTCGCTTATCGCCGAACGAGTTCTCGTTCACTTCCCAAACGTCGGCGTGCTGGCGGTACAACTCAAAGAAGTTGCGGACGCTCCGGGAGTAGCGTTGACGAATTGTATCATCCGGCACGAAGTGCCCTCCCGATTTTACCCGACTCGCAACTCGGCCGATGGCCAACTCGGGACTTTCGAGCCAATAGTAGAACAGGTACACCTCATACCCCGCGATTCGCAAGTCTCCCAGCCAACTTGCGTAAGTCCGCGCGGCCAGAGTCGTTTCGAAGGCGAAACTCTCTCGTTGTTCGGCCAACCGGTCCATTTGTTGGAGCATGATCCGGCCAGCCCGAAACGCCTCGGCTTCGGGGTTTAACCCGTTCAGCCCACGAGCAATCGCGTCCGCGTTCACGAACGTCGGAATTTCCAGAACGCGGGTCAACAGATCTTGAGACGCCGTTGTCTTCCCGGCCCCGTTGATCCCGGCTAGCACGACGACTCTAGGCATGACGTCCTCCCTTCGCGGACCGTCAACGGGCTTACTCCTCGTCTGCCCGCAGTTTCGCGAGGACGCCGTAGTCTTCCAGCGTCGTCGTGTCGCCGGTGCCGACGCGGTTCGCGGCGATGTCCCGCAGCAGCCGGCGCATGATCTTGCCGCTGCGAGTCTTCGGCAGCGTGTCCGTGAACTTGACCTCGTCCGGCCGGGCCAGCGCGCCAATCTCTTTCGCCACGTGGGCTTTCAGGGCCGCCTTCAGGTCGTCGGTCGGGTCGTTGCCCTGTTTGAGCGTCACGAAGCAGCAGATCGCTTCGCCCTTCAGGTCGTCCGGGCGGCCTACGACGGCGGCCTCCGCCACTTTCGGGTGGTTCACCAGGGCACTCTCGACTTCCATCGTGCTCAGCCGGTGGCCGCTGACGTTCAGCACGTCGTCCACGCGGCCCATCACCCAGATGTACCCGTCGTCGTCCTGCCGGGCGCCGTCGGCCGTGAAGTAGACGCCAGGGTAGTTACTCCAGTAGGTGTCTTTGAAGCGTTGATCGTCGTTGTAGATCGTCCGCATCATGCTCGGCCACGGCCGCTTGACGACCAAGAAGCCGCCGGCGTTCGCCGGGACTGGCTTGCCGTCCTTGTCCACCACTTCGGCCGCGATACCGGGCATCGGCTTCGTGGCACTTCCGGGCTTCGTCGGGATCGCCCCCGGCAGCGGCGTAATCAAGATCGAACCCGTTTCGGTCTGCCACCAGGTGTCCACGATCGGGCAACGGCCGCCGCCGATGACCTCGTGGTACCACATCCACGCCTCCGGGTTGATCGGCTCGCCGACGCTGCCGAGCAAGCGAAGCGAAGTCAGGTCGTGCTTCTCGACGTGCTGATTGCCCCACTTGATGAACGCGCGAATGGCCGTCGGGGCGGTGTACAAGATGCTCACGCGATACTTCTCGATCAAATCCCAGAAGCGGTCCTCGGCCGGGTGGTTTGGAGCACCCTCGTACATGAGGATGGTCGAGCCGTTGGCGAGCGGGCCGTACACGGTGTACGTGTGGCCGGTGATCCAGCCCACGTCGGCGGTACACCAGTACACGTCGTCGTCCTTGATGTCGAA
This sequence comes from Limnoglobus roseus, assembly GCF_008254045.1. Lineage (GTDB taxonomy): Bacteria > Planctomycetota > Planctomycetia > Gemmatales > Gemmataceae > Limnoglobus > Limnoglobus roseus. The sequence continues at coordinate 1,799,864 of NZ_CP042425.1, forward strand.
GATCCACTTGTGCGTGAGGCTGGCGCCGAGCATGTAACCGCCGGTGGTGTGCAGTACGCCCTTCGGCTTACCGGTGCTGCCAGACGTGTACAGGATGAACAGCGGGTGCTCGCTGTCGAGCTGTTCGGCCGGGCAGTCGGCCGACGCTTTTGCCATCACGTCGTGCCACCACACGTCGCGGCCGTCTTTCATCGTGACCGGGTGGTTGCAGCGGTTGAAGACCACGCACGTCGTCACGCTCGGCGACTTGGCGAGGGCCGCGTCCACGTTCTCCTTCAGCGGCACGATCTTGCCGCGCCGCCAGCCGGCGTCGGCGGTGATGACGACCTTCGCCTGCGCGTCGTTGTTGCGGTCGGCGACGGCTTCCGCCGAGAAGCCGCCGAAGATGACGGAATGCACCGCCCCGATGCGGGCGCAAGCGAGCATGGCGATCGCCGCCTCTGGCGTCAGCGGCATGTAGATCGTCACGCGGTCGCCCTTCGCCACGCCGAGCGTTTTGAGCGCGTTCGCGAACTTGCACACTTCACGGTGAAGCTGCTGGTACGTCAGCGTGCGGGTGTCGCCGGGTTCACCCTCCCAGATGATGGCGGCCTTGTTCTTGCGGCCGTTCGTCAGGTGGCGGTCGATGCAGTTGTCGCTGGCGTTGATCGTGCCGCCGACGAACCACTTGGCGAACGGCGGGTTCGACCAGTCGAGCACCTTGTTCCACTTCTTGAACCAGTGCAGGCTCTCCGCCTGGGCCGCCCAGAAACCGTCGGGGTCTTTGTCGGCCCACGCGACGAGCCGCTCGCGCTCCTCGGCCGACACGTTCGCCTGTTGGGTGAACGCCTCCGACGGGGCGAACACGCGGGATTCCTTGAGGACGCTGGTGATGTTGGTGGACATGGGAGGGTCCTGGGGTGTTGCGGAAGTTCGCCGTTGATCGCCGGCGACGTTGGGTATAATCATCGGGACTCGGACACCGAACGACCAACAACTAATCACCAAGAACGAATGACCCACGACACGTTCACCATCGGCCTCGTTCAGATGAAGTGCGCCCCCGACGCGGCGACGAACCTCGCGACGGCCGAGGCCGCTATCCGCGACGCGGCTAAGGCCGGGGCGCAGATCGTCTGCCTGCCGGAACTGTTCACCGGCGAGTACTTCTGCCAGACCGAGGACTACCACCTCTTCGACAAGGCCGAGCCGATCCCCGGGCCGTCCACGGATCGTCTCAGCGCCGCGGCGAAGGCGAACGGTGTCGTCGTCATCGGCTCCTTGTTCGAGAAGCGAATGCCCGGCGTGTACCACAACACGGCCACCGTCCACGACGCCGACGGCAGCTTCCTCGGCATCTACCGCAAGATGCACATTCCCGACGACCCGATGTTCCTGGAGAAGTACTACTTCACCCCCGGCGACGTGGGCTGGAAGGTCTTCGACACCAAGTACGCGAAGGTCGGCACGCTCGTCTGCTGGGACCAGTGGTACCCGGAGGCGGCCCGCCTGACGGCGCTCCAGGGGGCGGAAGTGATCTTCTACCCGACGGCCATCGGCTGGCACCCGAAGGAGAAGGCCGAGTACGGCGAGGCCCAACACAGCGCGTGGGAGACGAGCATGCGCGGCCATGCCATCGCCAATGGCATTTACGTGGGGGCGGTCAACCGCGTCGGTCACGAGGTGCTGGTCGGCGACGGACTGGAGTTTTGGGGTCAGTCGTTCGTCAGCGATCCGTTCGGCCGACTGCTGAAGCGCGGCAGCGTGGCGAAGGAAGAGATCATCACGATGATGTGCAGCCGGAAGTTGATGGAGGAAGTCCGCCGTAACTGGCCGTTCTTCCGCGACCGGCGGATCGACTACTACGGCGGGCTGACGAAGCGGGTGGCGGACTGATCGGCCTACGACCCGCGGGCGTCGAGGGACTGCCGCACGGCCCGGCCGAGGCTCGCGAGGCTGTACGGCTTGTCGAGTAGGGTGACGTGGTTTCCGTTAGCCTCCATGCGGTCGGCTGAGTAGCCGCTCGCCAGGATCGCGGGAACCTTAGGGTCGATCGCGCGGATTTGCCGGAGGGCGTCCATCCCCGACAGGTTCGGCATCTGCAAGTCCAAGATCACCAGGTCGAACGGCAGGTCCGCCGACCGGAACGCCTTCACCGCCTGTTCGCCGTCTTCCGTCGTCGTCACCGCGTAGCCGAGTTGGTTCAAGATCGTACTCGCCAGCGTGCGGATCATCGACTCGTCGTCGGCGATCAGCACCCGCTCGCCGCGGCCCAACGGCGACGGGGACGGCAACGGCGTCGCGCCGGGGTCCGGAACTTCACCCCGGTACTTCGGCAGGTACACGTCGAACGTCGTGCCCCGGCCCGGCTCGCTGGCACACTCGATCCAGCCGTCATGCGCCTGCACGATGCCGAACACCACGGCCAACCCCAGGCCGGTGCCCTGGCCGGTTTCCTTCGTGGTGAAGAACGGCTCGAAGATGCGGGCCCGCACGTCTTCCGGCATCCCCGTGCCGGTGTCCCGGACCCGCAGGCGGACGTACTCGCCCGGCCGCGGCCCGACCTCGGTGCTCGCCTCGTGCGGCTCGATGGTGATGTTCCCGTTGTTCAGGAACAGGCGGCCGCCGCCCGCCATCGCGTCGCGGGCATTCAGGCACAGGTTCATCAAAATCTGCGTCACCTGCCCGGCGTCGGCCCACGCCCACCACCCGCCCGGCCGCGGCATCGCCTCGATCACGATCAGCGGGTCGATGGTGTGCCGCAGGAGCGTGACCGTGTCCCGGATGAGTTCCTCGGGGTCCACCGGCTGGAACTGGAGCGGTGCCCGGCGGGCGAAGCCGAGCAGTTGGCCCGTCAGTTCCGCCGCCCGCTTGGCGGCCTTCTCGGTCGGCTTGAGTAGGTCCTCCAAAACTTGTCCGCGGGCCAGTTCGCGGGCCAGTTCGAGGTTGCCGAGGACGACCGTCAGCAGGTTGTTGAAGTCGTGGGCCACGCCGCCGGCGAGTTGGCCGACGGCCTCCATCTTCTGGGCCTGCCGGAGTTGGTCCTCCAACCGCTTGCGGCTGGTCGCGTCCCGGCCGACGATGACCAGGCCGACGATGTGGCCGTCGTCGTCCCCCATCGGCGACACCAGGATGTCCAGCAGTACGTCTTGGCCGTCCGGGTAGCGGACCCACTCTTCGACGCGGGTGGGGTTGCCGGTCCGCAAGACGCTCCGCTCGGTCACCCGCAGGCGGTCGGCCCACGGCGCGGTGAACATCTCGTGACACGTCTTCCCCACCACCTCGCGGACGGGGCGGGCGATCATCAACTCGAACGCCGCGTTCCCGCCGGTGAACCGCTCCTCGCGATCCTTCTGGCAAATGACGTCGGGGATCGCGTCGAAGAGGGTGCGCATCAGCGCGTTCTGCCGCCGCACCTGCTGTTCCGTCCGGCGGCGATCGGTGACGTCGCGGAAGTTCAGCACGATGCCCTGCACGCTCAGGTCGTCGAGGCGGTTCACGCCGGTGATTTCCAGGTCCCGCCACCGGCCGTCGGCGTGGCTGGCCCGAAACAGCGAGGGGATTTCCGCCCCGGGGTTCGCGATCACCTCGTTGTGCTTTTCACGGGCGGCGGCCCGGTCGTCGGGGTGGATGATCTCGAAGCAACTGCGGCCTTCCAGGGACAGCGGCGTGTGGCCGAGGATGCGAGTCACCGCCGGGCTGACGTAGCGAATGACCCCGTTGGATTCGATGATGAGCGTGCCGTCGCTCGACTTCTCGACGAGTGCCCGGTAGCGGGCCTCGCTCTGGCGGACTTCCGTCTCGGCCTGTTTCGCCCGGCCGAGGGCGATGCGGCGCTCGGAGTCGTCGCGGACGGTGTACAGGGCCAGGGTCTTCGGGCGGACGTGCAATCGGGTGACGGTCACCGTAACGGGCAGCCACCCCGGTTGGTCCTTGATCCGCATCTGGAACCCGCCCTTGCCGTGGAAGAGCGTGGTTTTCCCGGCCGCCCCACGGAGGCGGTCCTTCTCGCGGGAACCTTGTTCCAGGCGTAAGAGGTCGGTCGCGCGGGCCCCGATCAGTTCGGGCTTGAGCAGTCCGGTCAGGCGGAGGGCCGTCTCGTTCGCTTCGAGGATGACGTCGGTTTCCGGGTCGATAAATAGCAGGGCGTCGCCGTTCTCTTCGAACAACGCGCGGGCAAAGTCAGGTTTGTCGAACGGGATCATGGGCGACGCCGGTCGGCTCGTGGCTGGTCCCACCCCTCGCGCAGTCATGATAACGACCCGCCCCGTGGAGAGAGGTTATACGCCGATACGAGCAGAACAGATGCCGGAGAGTTTAGCATGGCGAAATGTCAGGGGTGCAACAATAATACCTGTTCCACAAATTCTACACGTTCTACACGCGGCGGGGATCGTGATGCTCACTTCGAATCGAAGAAATTGGCTCCAGGGGGCCGGGGCGATGGGGATTTTGGGGGCCGCGGTAAACCGGGCAAGCACGGCCGACGCGGACGCTTCGCAATTTCAATTCTGCCTCAACACGAGTACCGTCCGGGACAACGGGAAATCGCGGCCGATCGGACAACTCGTCGAAATCGCCTCGAAAGCCGGTTACGACGCCATCGAGCCGTGGATCGCAGAATTGGACGTCTATCTGAAGGGTGGCGGCTCGCTGAAAGAGTTAGGCAAGCGAATCGCCGACGCTGGCTTAAAAGTGCCCAGCGCAATCGGCTTCGCGGAGTGGATCGTCGAGGACGAAACCCGCCGCAAGCACGGCCTGGAAACGGCGAAACGTGACATGGACTGGGTTCAGCAGATCGGAGGCAGCCGGATCGCCGCCCCGCCGATCGGCGCGACGGGCGGGGCCAGTGTGCGAGACGACCCGAAGAACAGCGCCGCCGTCATCGACCTTGTTGCCGCCGCTGACCGATATCGGGCGCTACTGGAACTCGGGCAAACGATGGGCGTGACGCCGGAGGTCGAAATCTGGGGCTTCTCGAAGACGCTCCGCCGCCTCGGCGAAGCCTTCCTGATCGCGTCTGAGTGCGGCAAGGCGGGCGGGTGCGTCCTGCCGGATGTGTACCACCTGTACAAAGGTGGTTCCGACTTTGCCGGCCTGAAACTGCTCAGCGGCCCGGCCATCGGCATCTTCCACGTGAACGACTATCCGAAGAAAGATCGCGGCACGATCACCGACGCCGACCGCGTCTACCCCGGCGACGGCATCGCCCCGCTGACCGAAATCTTCCAGACGTTGAAGGCGATCGGCTACAAGGGCTATCTGTCACTGGAACTGTTCAACCGCGACTACTGGAAGCACGACGGCCTGACCGTGGCGAAAACGGGCTTGGAGAAGATGAAGGCGGCGGTGGCAAAAGCTGAAGGGGTGAAAGGGTGACTCGGTGAAGGGGTGAAAAGCAAGGCGTCGCAAGTGTGCTCTGATCGCCGAAAGGGGGCGGAGGATTCATGGCGAAGATCACGTCGCACAACGATTTGGAGGTGTACAAGAAGGCGTTCGATGCCTCAATGCAGATTTACACCCTGACCCTGGCTTTCCCGAAGGAAGAACTGTACTCGCTCACCGATCAGATTCGGCGGTCATCGCGGTCGGTGTGTGCGAATCTTGCAGAAGCGTGGCGGAAACGGCGGTACGAAGCTGCATTTGTGAGCAAACTCAGCGACGCCGAAGCCGAGGCCGCCGAAACGCAAGTGTGGTTGGAGTACGCCGTGAAATGCGGCCTACTACCGCGTGAGATCGGAGCCGATTTGTTCCTCACCTACGATGCAATCTTGCGCACCATCGTAGGCATGATTAACCACACCGAGTCTTGGACCCTTCCCAATCGCTCGGCCCCGATCCGGCGACCGTGAACCGTTTGTCTTTTCACCCCTTCACCGAGTCACCTTTTCACCCCTTCAGGTTTCACCCCCGCGGGTGGAACTTCTTGTGCATCGCCTTCAGGCGGGCGCGATCGACGTGCGTGTAGTGCTGCGTCGTCGTGATCGACGAGTGCCCCAATAACTCTTGCACCGTCCGCAAGTCAGCCCCGCCGGCGAGCAGGTGCGTCGCGAAACTGTGCCGGAGGGTGTGCGGGCTGACCGTCGTCGGCAGGTTCGCCCGCAGGCAGTATTTCTTCACTAGCACCCACAGGTCGATCCGCGACAGTTCCCGCCCCGACCGGCTGACGAACACGAACTCCGCCCCGTCGCTGCCCGGCGTGGCCGTGCGGCCGCCGCCGATGTAATCGCGGAGCGACTGAATCGCCGGCTTCCCCAGCGGCACGACCCGCTGCTTGCTGCCCTTCCCGGTGCACTTGCAGAAGGCCGCGTCGAGGTAGAGATCGTTCATCCGCAGGCCGACCACCTCCGACGCCCGACAGCCGGTCGCGTAGAGCGTCTCCAGCATCGCCCGATCACGGAGGTAGAAGCGGTCCCCGGCCCGCGGCCCTTTTAGCAACTCATCGACGCTTTCCGGCGACAGCACCGACGGCACGCGCTCCCACAATTTCGGCGAGCCGAGCAATTCCACGGCCGACGGGTTGGCACGCTCTTCCAACCGGAGGAAGCGGTAGAACATCTTGAGCGCAACGAGGTGTCGGGCGATGCTCGGTGCGGCAAGTTCTTCGTCGTGGAGGAAGCCGAGGTATCGCGTCAGGTCTGACAGTGTCGGCGAGAGGTAGTTCGCCAGCCGCACTTGCGCTGCCCAGGTCGCGTAGCGGTCGAGGTCGTGACCGTAAGCGATGACGGTGTTCTCGGCCATGCCGCGTTCGGCCTTCAAGTAGTGACGGAAGGCGAGAACGTCGGAGATGAGTTCGTTGAGGTTCATGGTGTTGCCGCGAGGATGTGACTGCGAATCAGCGGCCGCAGTTTCGACACCGCCCGACCGCGGTGGCTGAGGGCGTGCTTCACCGTCGATGTCAGCTCGCCGAAGCTCGCGTGGTACTCGGGGATGATGAACAGTGGGTCGTAGCCGAAGCCGCCGTCGCCGCGCGGCTGCGTGCCGATGACGCCCCAACAACGGCCGTCCACCACGGCGACGACCTTGCCCGTCGGGTCGGCCAGCGCGATCGTGCTGACGTAATAGCCCGCCCGCTTCTCGCCGGTGAACGTCGCCATCGCGGCGAGCAGTTTTGCGTTGTTAGCCGCGTCGTCGCCGTGTGTGCCGGCATAACGAGCCGAGTACACGCCCGGGTCGCCGTTGAGTGCCGGGACTACGAGGCCGCTGTCCTCGCCGATGACCCACTCGTTCAAGAGCGGGGCGAGCGTGGTCGCCTTGATGCGGGCGTTCTCTTCGAAGGTGGTCCCGGTTTCGTCGATGTCGGCCGGGGCGTTCGCGAACGGCGTGAGGTCGGTCACGTCCACGAGGTCGGACAGCAACTCCACCAGTTCGCGGAGCTTCTTCTTATTGCGGCTTCCCAGCACCAACCGTGGCATGACGACACCTCCGAGCGGACGCTCCCCGATTCTATCGGCTCGCCCCCGCCCTGAGTTTTCATCGACCGGGGAAACCGCGTCAAGCCGGCTCGACGCTCGCCGCCAAACCGTGCTCACCGAACTGTTCGACGTACAGTTCGGCCCGCTCCAGGTGCGTCACCAGGACGAGCGTCCGCCCGTTGTGGTACGCATCCCACATGCGGAACGTCGCTTCCGCGTCCGCGAAGTGGGTGAGGCGGCGGAGCGTGCGGACGACGAACGGCAAGTCCTTGTCGTGCGCCCGGTGGAGGATCACTTTGTAGCGTGGAGCCGATCGCCCGAGAGAGGAGGTGGGGCGACCGCCGAAGCGGTTCAGCCGGTTCGTTGACCGGCGAAACGGGGGGCGAGTGGACATGGTTGCCCTCGCTGTTGTGACGACCCCGAACCACCGACCGACCGCGAAGAGCGGTCGCCCGCCGATTCAGAGATCGCCTCTAAACTACTGTACGCTCGACCGCCGCGTCAAAAGGGGAGTTGGTGAAGAAGCCGTTCGGTTCCCCGCGCCGTTCGGGTTGTAGCGGCTGTAGGAGTCACGGCTTGAGGGATCGCCCGCTGGCCCACTTGACGACGACTTCTTGATACTCTTCCCACAACTCCGGGAAGCAGGTCACGCTGGGGATGTGATTGACTTCCAGCAGGTACGGGCCGTCTTTCGACACGATGTAATCGTTGGCGATGATGTCGAGGCCCAACCCGCGTTGCACGGCCAGCGTGTCGGCCGCCAATTCCGCATCGAGCGGCATGAACGCGGCCCCGTCGCCGTGAACGGACTTCAGCCAATCCTTGCCGGTGAGCCGAATCTGCCGCGGCTGGCCTACGATGACCACTCGCACCGCCTCGCCTTCGACGAACGGCTCGAACAGCGTCGGTTCCTTGGCGGTCCAGATTCCGGTGAAGCGTTCCTTGTTCTCGCCGCAGTGCCAGTTACCCCACTTGGCCACGCTCTCGGTGTTCGCCGTTAACTCGCCGTGCGTGAAGGCGAACCCGCGCGGACCGCCGCCGAACCGCGTGTGTCGCAATGCCTTCACCAACCCCGGCAACCGCAGCCGGCAGTCGAGCATCGCGACCGGGTTCGGGAAGCACGGCCCGCCCCACAGGGCTAGCCCCGCGAGGAAGTCCACGTCATGCTCGAAGATGCCGTGGAAGACGACCCGCGACACCCGGCGAAAGCGGGCGCTGTGCTGCGACGGCGCGAACAACTCGCCGCGCTCGACGACGATCCGCGGCAGCATCTCGTGGGCGATGCACTCGACCTGTAAGCGGGCGGCGAGGGCGTCGGCCTCGCCGCCGTCGAAGCCGACGAGGAGGATGGGGTCAGTAGCCATCTTTTCAAGACCTTGGTGAGATGCGCGATCAACTTTTGCAACGGTCAGCCAGATTTCGCCAGCGCCGATCCGAGCGGTCCACCTCTCGCCCTTGGCGATACTCCCAAACGTGTTCGGCGAAATACTTACGGAAAAGAACCGTCTGCCTCTTCAATTGTTCGCGCTCCTCTGGCGTATAGTCGTGAGGACCGAAGGCAGCTTGCTGTTGTTCTTCCGTCCAAGGGCCAGGCCCGCAATAGGTGACGATGCGAACGTATTGGAGCTTTTCCCATTCCTCTTCTGTGTGAGGATAGCCCTTGATCCGCTTCCAAATTTCATCAACGGCAGAAGCTGGAAGATTCTCCATAACGGGATGTATTGTTGTTTCATCAACCAAGAGCACGATCTCGTAGGCACGAGCCGCCCAATTGCCCCACGGTCGGACAGCCCTAACCTTCTCGAAGAACGCTTCAAGGTCCATGACGATGGCCCCGCGATAGCGTTGAATTGAACCCGGGTTCGATTGGTCGGTCGGCCTGTAAGCCGGGTTTTGTCCCGCCTCGCGGCGGCGACGGTCATTTATCTAGCCCCACGGTTACCCGTGGGATCGAGCAGCCTACCCGAGGGTCGTAGTGGATCGAGCCGATCCTGCCCTCTGCTTGGCCTTGCTTCCGGTGGGGTTTGCCGAGCCGACGGGTCACCCCGCCGCTGGTGCGCTCTTACATTAAGGGCTTTCGCCCCGCACCGTTTCACCCTTACCCGCACCGTTCCGGAACGCGGATGTTGTTCCGAAAACGGAGCGGGCGGTTTACTTTCTGTTGCACTTTCCCGCCCGTTGGCGGCCCGCACCGGGATGCGAACCATTGCCGGGGGTGGGCGTTACCCACCACCGCGCCCTGTGAAGCCCGGACTTTCCTCCCCCACAGCCAGGAGTCAGGGGTCAGGAATCAGAGGTCAGAACCGAGGTCCGGTTTCCTGACTCCTGACGACTGGCTCCTGACTCCTGGCTGTGGCGGCGACCGTCCGGCCGACCGACCAATCGAATTCCCACTTTATCGGACGGCACCACCCGGGGAAAGGTTCGCCCACCATTCGCGGCGTTTCGGCTATACTTGCAGCATCCCACGGGACTGCCGACATGACGCCGATTACGCGCGAGATGCTCCGCGATTACATTCACGACGCCCTGCCGGACCACGAACTGCCGCTCGTTGAGCGGGCGTTGCGCGACCTCCCGAGCGTGCAGGCGCTGTTCAACCAAGTGCGGCAGGAACTCGACCGCGGCGAGCACTCCATCGGGGCCATCTGGCGGCGTGAGCGGCTGTCGTGCCCGACCCGCGAGCAACTCGGCGGCTTCCTGCTCGACGCCCTCGACCCGGACCTGCACGAGTACATCGCGTTCCACTTGAAGACCGTCGGCTGCCCGCACTGCTCCGCGAACCTCGACGACCTGACGAAGCGGCAAGCCGAGGCCGAGGGGCCGGTGAAGACTCGGCGGCAGCGTATCCTCAAATCGACGGCCGGCGTGCTGCGGAACGCGACCGGGACGTGATGCCGAAAGGGTTGGCCGGGGGGACGGGTATCAGCCTAAACTGAGATCATCCCGCCGCCGGAGTTCCCTCCGTGATTTTGTTCGCCGATGAAAGCCTCGCGTCCGCTGTCACCGCCTTCCGCAAACTCGACGTCGAATCGCTCCTGCTGCCGGTGATGGTGCAGCTCATCGTCATCATCCTCGTCGCCCGCGCGTTCGGCGGCCTGTTTCGCCGCTTCCACCAACCGGCCGTCGTCGGTGAGATGGTGGCCGGCATCGTCATGGGGCCGTCGCTGTTCGGGGCGCTCTTCCCCGAGATGTTCCAACTTGTCTTTAAGCCGCACCTCGAACACGTGCCGGACGCGCTGACGAACGCGGCGTTCCCCAAGATCTTCACCGCCCTGGCCCAGATCGGTCTTATCCTGTTGCTGTTCCTCATAGGCCTGGAATTCGAATTCCATCACCTGAAGGCGAAGGGCACGGCCGCAGTCCTCATCTGCGTCGTCGGCATCGCGGTGCCGTTCCTGCTCGGCGTCGGCCTTGCCCGCGTCATCCACCCGGAACTGGAACCGCACCCGGAAAAGGGCGTCGTGCCGATCTTCGGCCTCACGCTGTTTCTCGGCATGGCCCTGAGCATCACCGCCCTGCCCGTCCTCGGCCGGATGCTGCTGGAAATGGGCGTCACGCGGACCCGGATCGCGGTGGTGGCGATCGCCGCCGCTGCCATCGGCGACGCCGTCGGTTGGGTTTTGCTCGCCGCCGTGTCCGCCCTCGCGCAATCGAGCTTCGACCCCGCGGCCACGCTGACGATGATCGGCCTGACGGTCGCCTTCTTCGCCGCGATGCTGTTCGTCGTCCGACCACTCGCGGGCCGCTACTTTCGCTGGTCGCTGGCCGCCAATCACGGGCAGTTCAGTTTGAACGCGATGGCCGTGTTGTTGGTGCTGATGCTGCTGAGCGCCACCGCGACGAACGTCATCGGCATCTTCGCCATCTTCGGGGCGTTCGCGCTGGGGGCGGTGCTGTCGGATCAAACGGAGTTCCGCGAAGCCGTGACCGCCCGCCTCCGCGACTTCGTGACGGCGTTCTTCCTGCCGATCTTCTTCACCTACACCGGCCTCCGCACCGAGATCAGCAGCCTGACCACGCCGACCCACTGGCTGATCTGCGGCGGCGTGATCCTGACCGCCATCCTCGGCAAGCTCGGCGCGTGCGGCCTCACCGCCCGGCTGACCGGCTTCTCGGCGAAGGAATCGGTGATCCTCGGCGCGATGATGAACACCCGCGGTTTGATGGAACTGATCGTCATCAACGTCGGCTACGACCTCGGGGTGATCCCGAAGAGTCTCTTCTGCATTCTCGTCCTGATGGCCGTGGTAACGACGGTGATGACCACTCCGATCCTGCTCCGCCTCCGCCACGGCACGGAGATCGACGGCCCGATGAAGCAGTCGGGCTTCCTGGACTGAGGGGGTGGTTCAACGGGACTTGGCTACTAAATCTCTCTTATCCCTCCCCCTCCTCTCCGGAGTTGCCATGTTCGTCTCCCTCTTGGCCCTCGCTGTCACGATGGCCGCGCCGCCGGCAAAAGACCCGAACGACGTGCGAGTCATGAGCTACAACGTCCGCTACGCCACCGCCAAGGACGGCGAGAACCACTGGGACAAGCGCAAAGAGTTCCTGGCCGAGACGATCCTCGCGTTCGACCCGGACCTCCTCGGCACGCAGGAGACGATCGCCCTTCAGCGCGATTTCCTGGCGCAGAAGCTGCCCGGCTTCGGCGTGCTGGCGGCCGGCCGCGACGACGGCAAAGAAGCCGGCGAGATGATGGCCCTCTTCTACAAGAAGGATCGGTTCGAGAAGCTCGACGGCGGGCACTTCTGGCTGAGCGAGACGCCGGACAAGGTCGGCTCGAAGGGCTGGGATACTTCCCTGCCGCGGATGGTGACGTGGGTGAAGCTGAAGGACCGCAAGGTCGCGTCGGCCCCGGCGCTCGTGTACTTCAACACGCACTTCGACCACCGCGGCCCGACCGCCCGCGTCGAGTCGGCGAAGCTGTTGCGGAAGAAGGCAGCCGAGATGGGCAAGGACTGCCGCGTCCTGATCACCGGCGATTTCAACAGCGGCGAAGGGAGCGCGCCGTACAAGGCACTGTTCGGCGAACAAGACGGCAAGCCGTCGCCGGTGGTGGACACGCTCCGCGCGTTCCGCCCGACGGCCGACAAGGAAGAAGGCACGGCGACCGGCTTCAAGGCGTCCGCGACGGTCGGTGCCCGCATCGACTGGATCGGCGTCTCGCGGAACTGGGACGTGAAGGACGCCGCGATCGACCGCACCGCCCGCGACGGCCGCACGCCGTCGGACCACTTCGCGGTTACGGCCGTCCTGAAGCTGAAAGCGGAGTAACCCCGACTGTCGGAAAACCAGACCGCCGTACGGTCCGTACCTGTCTGAAAGTGGGGCATTCGTCCCACGATCACCTCGTGCGGGCCTTTCATGCGTTCGCCCATCCCGCTGCTGCTCCTTGCGGCAATCACGTTTTTCGAGCGGGCAGCGTCGAACGGCTTCCGGGCCGTTCTGGTGTTGCACCTCGCCGCCCTGTGGGCGAACGACCAACGCGCGATCGAAGTCGCGGCCTGGGTGGCCGCGCTGGTCTACGTGGTGCCGTTGGGCGTCGGCGTTTGGGCGACCACACCCCGCCGGGCGCGGTGGATTTGCACGGCGGGGGCCGTCGCCCTCACGACGGGCTACTTTTCCCTCGCCGCCCTTCCGGGGCCGTACCTCGGCATCGGCCTCGTGGTCCTCGGTCGCGGGGCGATGCTGCCGACGATCCGCGCGATGGTCGGCGGCCTGTACCGGGACGAACCGACCCCCGTCTCCGAGTGGGCGTTCAGCCGCGTGTACATCGCGGCCAACTTCGGCACGCTGCTCGGCATCCTGGTCACGGGCGGGTTGCAGAACTGGCAGGGGGCGACGATCGCCTTCATCTCCTGCGGCACGTTCGCCTTGGCCGCCGTCTGCTTCCTCGCCGCGTTCGGCTGGCGGTACCCGGGCGGGGAACTGTCCGAGTCGGAACGACCGGCCCCGGCGGCCGTGCCCGTTTTGCCGGCCGCCCGCCCCTGGGTGCAACCGGCGGTCCGGGTGCGGACGATCCTGATAATCACGGCCGCCGCCGCCCTGTTCTGGTCCGGGTTCGAACAGCGGACGGGGTCGCTCACCATCTTCGCCAGCGCCCACGTCCGGGCGGTCTACTTCGGGGTAACGATCCCGCCGCAGTGGTTCCAGGCGCTGAATCCGCTGATGGTCGTCCTGTTCGCGGCCCCGGTGGCCTGGGCGTTCCGGCGGTTCGACCGGCCGGCGGAACGGGGCGGGGCCCTTTCCCCGATCACCAAACTGGCCTGGGGGCTGATCCTCCTCGGCACCGGCTACCTCTTCCTCGTCGCCGTGGAAATGAGCTACGGGGACGGCCGTGTCGGCCCGTGGGTGCTCGTCGGGTTGTACGCCTTCCACACCGTCGGGGAACTGTGCCTGGAACCGATCGGGCAATCGCTGACGGCCCGCCTGTCGCCGGCCAAGTGGCAGGTCTTCTGGCAGGCCGTGTGGGACTTCGCGTCGTTCGCCGCCCCGCTCATCGCCGGCTACCTGCCCCGGTTCCTGGCCCGCGACGACGCGGCCGGGGGCGACCCGCTCTTCCCGCTGTGGGTCGTCCTCGCCGGCCTCGGGGTGTCGAGTGGCCTCGTGTTGTGGGCGTGGTCGGGCGCATTAACGGCCCGCGTCGCCCCGCTAATCGAAGACCCGCCACCGGCCCCGCCGGTGGCGGAGGCGAGTACGAACCACGCGGGAACCCCTTCCCCGATCACCACCCACCGGACACCCGTATGAACCCCCGAATTCCTTCGCCCCGCCTCTTCCTCGCGCTCATCCTCGGCTGGGCACTCCTCAGCGGCCGCGCCCATGCCCAGGACCCGCCAAACCCGGCCCCACCCCCCCCGACTGTGGGCGTCTCGTCGGCCCCGATGAGTTCGCCGGACGTGACGCGGACGACAATCGTCATTCTCGTCGTCATCATCGTGTCCGGCAGCTTCGGCGGGCTGGTGATGGGGTTCGACTCCGACCGACGGAACCGGATCTCGCTCCCGTTCTTCAAGCGAGGGACGGTGGAACTCGGGTTCGTCGGGGACATGCTCATCGGGGCGGCGGCGAGCATCGCCATTCAGTTCGTCGCCGAGCCGCTGTTCAGCACCAGCCCGGGCAACTACTCGATGAACACGGTCCGCGATTACGTCCGCACGGCATCGCTCGGCGTGATCTCCGGGTTCGCCGGGTTCCGAGTGCTGTCGTCGATGGCCGACATCCCGGAACGGCTCATCCGGGCCAACCGCGCCCAGGTGGCCGACCAGCTCCAGTCGCAGGACCGCTCGCGGGAATTGTTGCGGCAGGTCGAAGAGTTACTCAAGCAGATCGACGAGGAAATCCCGACCGACCCGGCGACGGCGACGGCCGACCTGAAGCGGGCGGAGCAGGCGATCGACCAGGTGATCGCCGGTGCCCCGAAGGACGCGCGGGTGCTGGTGGTCAAGGCGAAGGTGCTCTGCCGGAAGGCGAAACTCGCGACCAACGGGGCGGCCGGTGCGTGGTGGGACGAGGCGATCAAGACGTTGACCGAGGCGATCGCCCTCGACTCGACCTACGATCGCACCTTCTACAACCGCGCCTGTTACCTGATCCTGGCGAAGAAGTCCGTGGACGACGCGATGAAGGATCTGGCCCAGGCCGTGGTGCTGTTCCCGCCGAACGCCCGGTTCGCGAACGAGGACCCGGACTTCAAGTCGGTGCAGGCCCTGCCGGCGTTCCGCAAGATCGTGGGTTGATGCCGCGTGCCAGGTTCACGGTGCCGGCGGGCGACCGCGACCGCCGCCGCACGGAGTCACTGACCGTCGAGCACCAATCGTATCTTCCGCAGCAGGGTGGTCGGAGTGTAGGGCTTCTGAAGGAAGGCGACGTCGGCCCGCAGGATGCCGTGCCGGATCACTGCGTCGTCGGTGTACCCGCTAAGGTACAACACGTGCATCCGCGGGTACAGCGGTCGTAGCGATTCGGCGAGTTCGCGGCCGCTCATTTCCGGCATGACCACGTCCGTCACCAGGATGTCGATGTCCAGGCCTTGGGACTGGGCGAGGTGCAGGGCCTGCCGCCCGTTGGCCGCCGTGAGGACGGTGTAGCCCCTCTCTTGAAGGGTCTTCAATCCCAACTCCCGCACGGCATCTTCGTCCTCGACAAAGAGGACGATTTCGGTCGCCCGCGGCGGGGTGAGGGTGACGACGCGGGGCAAGGGCGTGGTCGGCGCGTCGATCACCGGGAGGTAAATCTTGAACGTCGTCCCGAGGCCGATCTCGGAGTACGCGCCGATCACCCCGCCGGACTGCTTGACGATGCCGTGGACGACGGACAGGCCCAGCCCGGTCCCCTTGCCCACGCCCTTGGTGGTGTAGAACGGCTCGAACACCCGCTCCCGGACGGCCGACGGCATGCCGACGCCGTTGTCCGACACGGCGACCAGCACGTGCCGGCCGGCCGCGACCTCGACGTGCGTGTTCAGGTACGCGGAGTCCAGGACCACGTTCCGCGTCTCGATCGTCAGCTTGCCGCCCCGCGGCATGGCATCGCGGGCGTTCACCGCCAGGTTCATGAGCACCTGCCCGACCTGCCCGGCGTCCGCCCGCACCCGCCCGATCCGCGGGTCGAGCACGGTCGCCAGTTGAACGTCTTCGCCGATCACCCGGCGGAGGATCCGCTCGGTGTCGTCGATCACCACGTTCAGGTCGAGAACCTGCGGGTCGAGGATCGACTGGCGGCTGAACGTGAGCAGTTGCTGCGTCAGCCCGGCCGCCCGCTCGCCGGCGTCGCGGATGGCCTGGACGGCCGACCGCTTCGGGTCGCCGGCCGGCAGCACCTCCATGAGGTGTTCGCTGTACCCGGAGATGACCGTCAGCAGGTTGTTGAAGTCGTGGGCCACCCCGGCGGCGAGTTGGCCGACGGCCTCCATCTTCTGCGACTGCCGGAGTTGATCCTCCAAGTTGTGTTGCTCGGTCACGTCGAGGCATACACCGGTCCAGTAGGCTACGGCCCCGCCTTGGCGGATGGGGACGGCGTACGTCTGCCAGTGGCGGAACTCTCCGCCGGGCTTTCGGACGCGGAACTGCTGCGTGAACGGCACGCCGGCCGCCAGCAGGCCGAGGACCTCGGCCAGCACCCGTGCCCGGTCGTCGGGGTGAAGGCCGGCCTTCCAACCGTGGCGGGCGATCTCGTCCTCGGACAGGCCGAAGTATTCGTGCCACGGCGGGTCACAAGTTATCGTGTTTCCGTCGAGGTCGCACGTCCAGAGGACCGCCGCCAGGGCGTGAATCACCGCCCCGTCCCGGGCCTTGCTCGCCCGCAACTCTTCATTGGCCGCCGCCAGTTCGTCCCGGCCGACGCGCAATTCGTTCTCCACCCGCTTCCGCTCGTTCAGATTGCGGGTGATCTTGGCGTACCCGGTCAACACCCCGGCCTCGTCACGTAAGGCGGTGATGACCACGTTCGCCCAGAACCGCGAGCCGTCCTTGCGGACCCGCCACCCCTCGTCCTCGTAAGACCCGTCCGCGGCGGCGACCTTCAGCCCCGCCATCGGTCGGCCGAGGGCCTGGTCTTCCGGCGTGTAGAAGGCCGAGAAGTGCCGGCCGATCATTTCGTCGGCCCGGTAGCCCTTGGCCCGTTCCGCCCCGACGTTCCACGTCGTTACGATGCCTGCCGGGTCGAGCAAGAAGATGGCGTAGTCTCGAACCCGTTCGATGAACAGACGAAAGAGTTCATTCTCAGTTCCCGGTTGCCGGCTGGTGAGCGCCATGCGACCTCCAGGTTTGATGATGTGTGTTGTAACGCACCGCGAGATGACGGGAGTCGAACACGCGACCCGATTTCTTAAAATACTCATTCTCGGCCTGCGGTTACCATTTGAAGATAAGAATCTCCATTTGGGGGGAGATAGGTGTCGCTTTTTGCGACAATCCGGCCCGCCGGCTGCCTTGCGCGATCGCAACAATTTACCCTTGCGGCCGTCTCACCAATCCGCGACAATTTCATCACCTGCCGAATGCGGCCGCCCCCAGCCGATCCTCCCGCCGCCGATTCGCCGCCCCGCCGAAGGAACTCTCTCCATGCCTGCCACACTCCGATTTGGCCTCGTGGCCGCCTGCTTCGCGTTTGCCAACGTCGGGTTCGCACAATCACCCGTTGCGCCGGTGAAGTCGATCACGGTCCACCCCGCGAAGGTTGAACTCAAGAACGGTGACGACGCGGCGCAACTCATCGTCACCGCGACGCTCGCCGACGGGCAGTTGTTCGACCTCACGAACGAAGCCAAGTACGCCGTCGCCGCCGGCAAGACCGCCAGCGTGACCACCACCGGCCGCGTGGTGCCGTTGGCGAACGGCACGTCCGAGATCACCGTCACGCACGGCGCGCAGTCGGCAAAGGTTCCCGTGACGGCGGCCCATCTCGGCGAGAACCTGCCGCTGAACTTCACGAACCAGATCGTGCCCATCTTCACGAAGCTCGGGTGCAACAGCGGCGGCTGCCACGGCAAGGCGAGCGGGCAGAACGGCTTCAAGATTTCGCTCCTCGGCTTCGAGCCGGAACTCGACTACCAGACGCTCGTGAAGGAGGGCCGCGGCCGCCGGCTGATGCCGACCGCCCCGGAGAGTTCGCTGTTCCTGCTGAAGGCGACGGGCCAATCGCCGCACGGCGGCGGGCGGAAGATGGACCCGGCCAGCGACGAGTACAAGATCGTCCGCCGATGGATCGCGGCCGGCATGCCGTGGGGCGACGAGAAAGACCCGACGCTGACGAAGATCAGCGTCTACCCGGACCAGCGGGTGATGGCCCGCCAGCGGACGCAGCAGTTCGCGGTGTACGCCCACTACTCCGACGGCAGCGTCGAAGACATCACCCGCCGTGCCCAGTACGAGAGCAACGATGGCGAAGTCGCGGTGGTGGACGGGGCCGGCCTCGTGCGCACGCTGAGTTTGAGCGGACAAGCCGCGATCATGGCCCGCTATCAGGGCATGGTCACGACCTTCCGGGCAGTCGTGCCACTCGGCCAGAAGACGCCGGAGTGGACGTTCCCCGAGAAGACGATCGTGGACAAACTGACCGCGAAGAAGTGGCGAGAACTTGGCCTCGTGCCGGCGGAGCTGGCTAGCGACGAAGTCTTCATCCGCCGGGCAACGCTCGACATCACCGGCACCCTGCCGACGCCGAAGCAGGTGACGGACTTCGCCGCCGACACCGCCGCCGACAAGCGGGACAAGCTGATCGACCGCCTCGTGGAGACGCCGGAGTATGCGTACTTCTTCGCCAACAAGTGGGCCGACGTGCTGCGCGTGAAACGCCGCGGCGAGCGCGAGCGGGCCGAGGGGACGTTCGCGTTCCACGGCTGGATTCGCGAAGCGGTGGCCAGCGACCTGCGGTACGACGAGTTCGCGCGAGCCGTCGTGACGGCTACCGGCGACGAGACGACCAACCCGCCGAGCGTCTGGTTCAAGGAGATCGAGAAGCCGGAGCAGTTCGTGGACGACGTGTCGCAGGTCTTCCTCGGCCAACGGCTGACGTGCGCCCAGTGCCACCACCACCCCTACGAGAAGTGGAGCCAGGACGATTACTGGGGCCTCGCCGCGTTCTACGGTCGAGTCGGGCGGAAGGAAGTGAAGATGCCGAGCAACGACCCGAACCGCAACCAGACCCGCCGGCTGATCGTGTTCACGAAGTCCAGCGGCGGCGTGACGAACAAGCGGACGCAGAAGACCGCCGCCACGAAGCCGCTCGACGGCCAACCGATGGAGGTGGACGCCACCGACGACCCGCGGCAGAAGCTCGCCGACTGGATGACCGACGCGAAAAACCCGTTCTTCGCAAAGACGCTGGCCAACCGCTACTGGGCGCACTTCTTCACCCGCGGCATCGTGGACCCCCTCGACGACATGCGCGTCACCAACCCGCCGTCGAACCCTGAGTTGCTCGATGCGCTCACCAAGAGCGTCATCGACAACAACTTCTCGATGAAGGCACTCGTGAAGACGATCTGCAAGAGTCGGACGTACCAACTGAGCGCGGTGCCGAACGACTTCAACAAGCACGACAAGCAGAACTACGCCCGCTACTACCCGAAGCGGATGAGCGCCGAGGTGCTGCTGGACGCGGTGAACCAGATCACCGACACGCCGCAGCAGTTCAGCGGACTGCCGAAGGACAAGCACGCCCCGACGCGGGCGATCACGCTGCCGGACGAGTCGTACACGAGTTACTTCCTCGAAGTGTTCGGCAAGCCGCAGCGGATCAGCGCCTGCGAGTGCGAGCGCGTGAACGAGGCGAACCTCGCGCAAGCGTTGCACCTACTGAACAGCGACGAGGTGCAGAACAAGATCAGCAACGGCGGCCGCATCCGCGACTTCATCAAGCCCGACGACAAGCGGCCGGACGCGGAGAAGGTGACGGAACTCTTCCTGTGGGCCTTCGGCCGCAAGCCGACCGCCGACGACTTGGCGGCGGCCGTCGGCCACATCGACGCGGCCGTCAAAAAGAGCGGACCGGGGGCGAAGCGGACGGCGTTTGAGAACATCATCTGGGCGTTGATGAACACCAAGGAGTTCGTGTTCGTGCAGTAGGATTGCGTGTATGGAGGGCGAAGCATTCCTGCGCGCGATCAGCGCCGCCCCGAACGACAACACGGTGCGGCTCGTTTACGCGGATTGGCTCGAAGAGCGAGGCGACCCGCGTTCTGAATTCGTTCGAATTCAGGTTCAGGTGCGTGAGACGGCGCGCACAGACGAATCATTTTTTGGCCTTCAGGCTCGTGAACAAGAAGTGCGAAGCCGGTGCCCAGCCCATTGGGTTGCGAGACTCGACCCGCCCGTTTGGTGCGTCGTCGGAAACGTCATTGACGTTCGCACCCCGTTCTTGAGCGAGGAGTCTGTACGAGGCACGCGCCTGTTCCGACCCAATGCGAAAATCTATCTCGCGACCCGGAGTCACTGGTACGCGGTTCTGGACCCGGAACGGTATTCGTCTGAGAGTGTTCAAGTTCTCGGCCAACACCGAAAGTCTCGTCAGTGGCTGCTCTGTTGGGTTGGGATTCGATTGACGATCAATTGGCGGCTAAAACTCATTCACGATCCGATCGTCGTGGTCCGTCTACGCGAAGCCGGGTGGCCCGGATTCTGGATTCGCGAGAATGAGTTTCAGTGCCCGTCGGATCGTGGAGAAATGGAATCCATCCGCGGGTTCTTTGAGCTTGCTTGGAGCGTCGTCGACAGACCCACTTGACTCGGACCGATGAACGTTCCGCCGCCCCTCCGGGGCGGTTGGTGCGGCAATCTCGTCCACGAGTTGCGCTGCGCTCCATCCGTGGCTACACTCCGCGGCCCCATCCGGGGCCGAAAGCCGGGTTCCGCGAGAGTACTCGGATTCTCTGCGATACACCGCCCGCCGCAACCGAAATCGTCCCGCGTTTTGCGTGCATCTCATCACCGCTTCGGCTATCATTCCTCTTCCCGCCCTCATCTTCCGGAGGCCCTCTCATGGCTCGTCGTCTGCACCGTCGGCAGTTGCTCCAACTCGGCACGGCCGGCACACTCGGCTACCTGTTCACCGGCCCCGCGTTCTCCGTGCCGAGGGCGTTCGGGGCCAACGACAAGGTCCGCATCGCCGGCATTGGCGTCGGCGGGAAAGGGTCCAGCGACATCGACCAGGCGTCGCAATTCATGGAAGTCGTCGCCCTCTGCGACATCGACGACAACCGCTGCGGCGACAAGGGCAAGAAGTTCCCGCAGGCGAAGAAGTTCTTCGACTACCGTCGGCTATTCGATGAAATGGCGAAAGAGTTCGACGCCTGCACCGTCAGCACGGCCGACCATTCGCACGCGCTGGCGTCGGTGATGGCGATGCGGGCCGGCAAGCACGTCTACACGCAGAAGCCGTTGACCCACACGCCGTTCGAGGCGCGGGTGATGCGCGAGACGGCGGCGAAGCAGAAGGTCTGCACCCAGATGGGCAACCAGGGGTCGGCCCTCAACGGCCTGCGGCGGGCGGTCGAGTTGATTCACTCCGGCGTTCTCGGCCAAGTGACGGAAGCCCACGTCTGGACGAACCGGCCGGCCCACTACTGGAAGCAGTCGCCGGACATCGTCGCCCGGCCGAAGGAGGCGACGGCGGTGCCGAGTTACGTCCACTGGGACGAGTGGATCGGCCCGGCCCCGATGCGGCCCTACGCCCTCAGCGAGATTCAGAAGGGGCGGCCGGTGTACCATCCGCACGACTGGCGCGGCTGGTGGGACTTCGGCACCGGGGCGATGGGCGACATGGCCTGCCACACCGCGAACATGGCCTTCCGTGCGCTCAACCTGAAGACCCCGACGACGGTGTGGGCCGAGAGTGCGGTGCTGAATTCCGAGACGTACCCGGCGTGGGCGCACATGGTGTTCAGCTTTTCGTCCCGCGGCCACCAGGGGCCGTGTACGCTGCACTGGTACGAGGGCAGCAAGGACGGCAAGAAGGTGCTGCCGCCGCAGGAGTTGTTCGAGAAGGTGCTGAAGCCGGGCGAGAAGATCGTGGACAGCGGCTCGATGCTCGTCGGCGAGAAGGGCATCCTGTTCAGCCCGAGCGACTACGCGGCCGAGTTCCGCCTGACGCCGGAGAAGGACTTCGCGGGGATTCAGTTGAAACACCCCGAGAAGCACGCGATGGGCACCGACAAGGACAATGACCTGTTCCAGAAGCAGGAGTGGTTCGAGGCGATCAAGGCCGGCAAGCCGGAACTGGCGGCGTCGAACTTCGACTTCGCGGGACAACTGACCGAGACGATGCTGCTGGGCAACATCGCCGTGCGGGCCGGCCACGGCGAGAAGTTGCAGTGGAACGCGGAGAAGATGGAGTTCACGAACTCGCCGGCCGCGACGAAGTTCGTGACGAAGGAGTACCGCAAGGGCTGGGACTGGCTGAAGGGATAAGCATTTTGGAACCCAGAGCGGAAGCGACGGGGTGGGAGGACGTCCTCCCACCCCGTCGCTTCCGCTCTGGGTTCCAATTTATCGCACCGCGCCGCCGTTGATGCGGACGGTCTGGCCGGTCATAAAGTTCGCCCCCGGCGAGGCCAGCCAGACGGCGGCGGCGGCGAGGTCGTCGGGCAAGCCCCAGACGCCAAGCGGTGTCTCGCGGCGGACGCGGTCGTGCCACGCGGCCGATGCCGTTTCGCCCCAGGCGGTGCGAATCCAGCCCGGGGCCAGGCAGTTCACCCGCACTTGCGGCGCGAGGCTGAGGGCGAGACTGCGCGTGAAGGACATCACCGCACCTTTCACCGCCGCGAAGAGTTGGCCGCTGTCGCCTTCCATGCCCGTCTCGGCCTGGTCCCAGCCCATCGTCAAAATCGTGCCGCGTCCGGCCGCCTTCATCTTGTCGCCGATGGCGCGGGCCAGCCGCATTGTCGCTTTCAGGTCCACGGCCAACAGCGTTTCCAGCTTCTCGTCGAAGGACAGCTTCGCCAACTCGCCAGTCAGCGTGTCGGCCCCGGCGTTGCAGATCAGCACGCCGAGGCCGTCGCCGAGCGTGTCCCAGGCTTCCTTCGCCAACCGATCGACTTCCGCCGGTTGGCGAAGGTCGGCCATCACTGCCCGGCAGTCTTGGCCGTAAGCGCGGAGCTGGTTGGCGACGGTGGCGGCGGCTTCGTGCGAGCGGTAGCCGTGGATGAGCACGTCGGCCCCGCGCTCGGCGAAGGCGGTCGCCATCGCCCGGCCGATGCCGCTGGTGGAACCCGTCACGAGAACCCGCACGCCGGCAAACAGGTGGCGGTTCGAGTCCTCCGTGAACGACGGCATCTTCACCGCGTCGCGCTCGTCGGCTGGGCGGTCGGCGAGCAGGTCGGCGACGGTCTGCCGGAGGACCGGGTGGACGATGTTCGGGGCGATGTCGGCCAGCGGCTTCAGCACGAAGGAGCGTTCGTGCATCCGCGGGTGCGGCAGGGTCAGTTCCGGCGAGTCCCAGATTTGGTCGCCGTAACAGAGCAGGTCGAGGTCGAGCGTCCGCGGGGCGTACAGGCCCATCGCTCGTGCCGTGGCCGGGCGGCGACGGCCGAGTTGGTGTTCGATTTCCAGGAAAATGCGGAGGACCGCCTGCGGCGGCAGGTCGGTGTCGAGCAGTGCGGCGGCGTTCAGGTAGTTCTGCGAATCGGCCGAGGCGTCCACGGGCGGCGTGTCGTAGTACGGCGACACCGCCACCACGCGGATGTGCGGCTCGACCCGCAGCCGGCGGAGGGCCGCGTCGAGGTACCCGCGGCGGTCGCCGACGTTGCTGCCGAGTGCGATCGGAATCTGTGGCATGGACCCGCCCCGAGTGTGACCGGAAAACAAAGAACCGCGACGGCCGGGCCGTCACGGTTGAGTTGTGCGGTTGAACCCGGCCGGGTGGCTACTTCTTGGCCGGAGCGGCGGCGGCCGCGGCGTCACCCTCGGCGGCTTCCTTCTTCGGCTTCTTCTTGAGGGCCACCTTGACCACGCGGGTCTTTGGCAGGGCGTACGGGCTTTGGCCGTCCTGCCACTTGCCGTCTTCCATCATCTTGGCGATGCGCTCGGTCCGCTTCATGACGCAGCGGATGCGGCCCATGCCGCCCTTCCGCTTGAGGCTCTTGTCGATTGACATCGGATCAACCCGGTACGAGATTTCGGAGGTCCAGGGTCAGGCCGAAACCTGACGGAACAGGAAGGATAGCGGAACAACCGGAGACGGCAAGGGGTGGAAGAACGGGTTAAACGGCATCGAACTCTTATTCCCTCTCCCCCGACTTTGAGGGGAGAGGGAGATCAATCGGGTCACATCCGCGGGCGCGACGGGGGCACGCGGCCGCTGCCGTTGGGGGCCATGTCGAAGTGGACACTCAGCCGGCCGGAGTCGTGGGCGGCGTTCGGCCCCGACCACATCGCCGCTTCCACGTAACTTTTGAAGTGCATGCCGATGAGCCGCTGCCACCCGCTGCCGAGGCTCGTCGCGGCCTGGCTGGCACTGATGCAAATGCCGGAATCGGAAACCTTGATCATCGTCTCCATGCCGTGGTCTTCGAGGTCGAACGTCACGAACGACCGGCCCGGCCCCGTCCAGTCGGGGTACATTTCGCACGCCCAGGTCATGCGGTAGCCGGGCGACCAAACGACGACCGTGCCCCAGAGGACGCCGCCGCCGCCGTGCCACGCCTCGTACACGCGGCCGCCGAGCTGTCCCTCAATGACGAACCCTTCGGGGTTCTCCGCCGAGAAAAAGTCCTTCGGCCACCAGTTGGTCGTTTCCTGAACGAGCGCGGCCCAGACCCGCTCGCGCGGGGCACGAATCGAAACCTCGAAGCCCACTTGGTAGCTCTGGGCCGGTTTCATCATGCGAGGGTTCAACATGGAGAGCGTCTCGGCGTTATCAACTTTGCGGGGTGCGCGGTACACTACTGTAACCTTAGCCTACTAAACCGTGAGTGGGAACAATGCCGATCCGGCTAACCATCGCGATTTTCCTGATTACTCTCGTCGCCGATTCGGGCCGGGGCCAAACTCCGAAGCCGCCGCTCGACCCGGAACCGAACGCCTTCTACCGCTGGCAGGTCGGCCTGCGTTGCGCAGAACACCCAATCCTCTCAGACGCCGTGCGGAAGCAACTCGCCCGCGAACTCCGGGCGGCCCTTCACGCGGCCATCACCCCGGCCGGCGACGTGGAGGTAATCGACTTCACGAAGGGGGCCGACGGCAAAATTCCGTTGCTGAAGGCCTTCGAGGAAAAGGGTTGGGCCGCGCTCGACCCCGACCCGGCCCGCGAACTGACGGGCACAAAGACGCACATCCTCACTGTGGACTACCGCGACGGCGTCTTTCACCTCGCCGCCCGGCAACTCGACGGCTTCACCGGTATCGCCTCGCCGCTGCTCCGCAAGCAGACCACCCGCGCCACTGACATGCTCGGCCGCATCGCGGCGCTCCTGATCGAGCCAGACTTCGGACCCGTCGGCACGGCCACGCCGGTCGTCGGCGACAACGATCACGTGAAGGTGACGTTCCGCGGAGCCGCAATCTCACCGCCGGCCAAGTGGGTGAAGCCGGGCGACGTGCTGATGGTATCGGCCGTGCGGGACGTGCTGAAGCCGACCGACCCGAAGAACCCGCTGCCCCGCGACTTCCGCGGCCAACTGCCGACGCTGCGGACCGGCGTGCCCTACGGCTTCACGCTGCTGAAAGTCGAGGACCGCGTGGACGACACGGGCACGTGCAAGTGCGTGGTCCTCACGCGGTTCAAAGACCCGTTCGGCCGCGACACGCTCGGCCGCACCGCCCGCGGCCGGACCGGGCTGCGGGTCATGAAACTGGCGACGGTGGAGACCAAGATTCGCCTACGGCTCGTCGGGCCGGACGGCACGCCGCACGTCCGCGGCTCGCTCATCACCGTGGCCGGGACCGACCTCGACTTCGCGGCGCAGCCGGGGCCGGACGACGTGCTGAAGTACGAGGCCGGCGTCTACCGCTCCGGCCGGTCGTTCACGAACGTCGCCTGCGTGCAAGTGGGCGTCGAGGGCGGTCGCGTCGAACTCTTCCCCATCCCGGTGCTGGGCGACGACACAGTCCTGCTGCGGTTCGACGTGAAGCCCGAGGACGAGGAACGGGCTTTGTTCGCCCGCGATTGCAACGACTATCTCACGAAGGTTGCCACCCTGGCGTCGTCGCAACGGGCGCTCTTCGACAAGGTGAACAAGCTGCTCGACCAGAGCAAGAATCGGGACGCCCTCGCCGAAGCCGAGGCCGGCCAACAGCGCACGACCGAAGGCCAGAAGGCGCTGGCCGAGGAGTTGAAGCAGTTGCGCGAGAAGCCGCAAGCCGCCGAGGAGGCGTTGAAGAAGATGCTCGACGGCAGCGAGAAGCAGTTGGCGGCCGTGACCAAGGGCCGGGCGGACCTCGACAACACCATGACGCTGCTCCGCGACGTGGCGAAGAAGTCGGCCGACCCGGCGAAACTCGAAGTCGAGTTCCGCGCGAAGGAGTTGGCCGAGCGCATCAAGGAACTGACCGCCCGCGGCGACATCCCCGAGGCGCTGGAGTCGTACGACAAACTCATCAACCTCCTGCCCGGCCAGCAGGACTTGAAGGACGCCCGCGAGAAGTTGCTGGCCGAGTGGCGGCCGAAGGACGAGGACCACCGCAAGGCCCGCGACGTGATGAAGAAGTGGGCGACGCTCAAGACGTTCGACGACTACAAGGAGACGGTCTTCGAACTGAAGCGGGCCGCCGAGTTGATGGCCCGCAAGGCCGACAAGCTCGGCCTGCGAAAACTGTTGAATACCTTCGACCCCGCCATCGCGGCCCTCGGCAAAATGGTGACCGACGCCGACACCACAACCGAGGACGGGGCGAAGACGGTGAAAGAGGCTCAGTCCCTCGTCGACCTGATCCGCGAGATCGAGGAGCAGGCCCGCAGAGATCTGAAGAAGTTGGTGGACGAGAAGAAGTAGCCGGTAGTGGTCGGCAGTGATCTGCGCACCTTGTAAACCACTTTCATGCTCCCCGCCGACGTGATGCGGCAGATCCGCCGCCTGCAACTGCGTGCCCGCCGGGCCGTCACGACCATGCTCGGCGGCGAGTACCACTCCGCGTTCAAGGGGGCCGGCCTGTCGTTCGATGAGGTCCGCGAGTACCAACCCGGCGACGACGTCCGCGGCATCGACTGGAACGTGACCGCCCGCATGGGCACGCCGTTCCTTAAGCGGTACGTCGAGGAACGCGAGCTGACGATCATATTGGCCGTGGACGTGTCCGCGTCGCAGCGGTTCGGGACCGGCGTGCAGCCGAAGCGGGCCGTCGCCGCCGAGATCGCCGCCCTCATCGCTTTCTGTGCCGTCAGCAACAACGATCGCGTCGGTCTGCTCGCCCTGACCGACCGAGTCGAACAGTACGTGCCGCCGAACAAGGGCACCCGGCACGTCCTCCGGCTGCTCCGCGACGTGCTGTTCTTCGAGCCGAAGCACAAGGGCACGAGCCTTGCCGCGGGCCTCGACTATCTGAACAAGGCCCAGCGGCGGCGGGCGATCGTGTTCTTCCTCTCAGACTTCTTGACGACCGAGGACTACGCGGCCGCGTTCCGGCGGGCGGCCCGCAAGCACGACCTCGTGGCCGTCCGCACCGGCGACCCGCGTGAGCAGTCGTGGCCGGCAATGGGCCTCGTGCAACTGGAAGACGCCGAGACGGGCGAGCAACTGCTGATCGACACCGGCAGTCGGCGGTTCCGCGAAGAGTTTGCCGCGCGAGCGGCCGAACGGCAGGCGGCGTTCGTGAAACTGACGCGGTCGTCGCAGGTGGACTTGATCGACGTGAGCACCGACGGCAAGCACTTCGACTCGCTCGTGAACTTCTTCCGCCTCCGCGAACGCCGCCGGAGGGGGCGATGAACCGCATTAAAGGCCGCCGGCCGAACTCTGGTCCCCTCTCCCCCGGCTTTGAGGGGGAGAGGGTTAGGGTGAGGGGGCGAACCACCCTGACGTCAATAATCGTCTCCCCAGGCGGGAAGGTCTTCCCCCTCACCCCGGCCCTCTCCCCCTCAAAGCCGGGGGAGAGGGGGAAATTCGGGCGGTCGCCATGAACCCCACGGCCGCCGTGACTCTCGACCGCGACTCGCTGGGGTTGGCCGACACGCTGACGGCCACCCTGCGCGTCGAGGGGCAAGCCCCACTCGTCGTCACGTT
Source organism: Limnoglobus roseus (assembly GCF_008254045.1). Classification (GTDB taxonomy): domain Bacteria; phylum Planctomycetota; class Planctomycetia; order Gemmatales; family Gemmataceae; genus Limnoglobus; species Limnoglobus roseus. The sequence continues at coordinate 1,827,920 of NZ_CP042425.1, forward strand.
GTCGAAGGAGATCTTGCAATCGGAGTCGGCCGCCGTTTGGGGCGTGAAACCCCTCGGGGCGGCGGTCGTCTCGCCACTCGCAGACGGCCGGTCGGCGTGGACGCTAAAACTGCGGCTAGACCCGTTCGTGCCGGGCGAGGCGGTGCCTCTCGCGTTCGCGCCGCTGACCGTGAAGGCCGGAACGAACCCCGAGACGAGTGTGGACGTGCCGGCGAAGTCGGTGAAGGTTCAGACGGCCATCCGCGACCCGAAGGCGTCGGACGCCCGCGGTCCTACCGGCTACTTGGACCCGCCACCCGGCTCACCGCCGCCGTCGGGCGTGCCACCGTACCTCGCGTTCCTCGTCGGTTCCGTCGTCATTCTGATCGCCGCGGTGGTCGTGCGGCTGCGACGGCGGCCGGCGGCCGTTACCCCGCCCACGCCGGCCGTGCGATTGGAGACGTTGGCCGGGCGGTGGGCGGCAAATGCCGTCGGCGGACGAGAGTTTGCGGAGGAGTTAGCCGCGATCGTGCGAACGCATCTGGAATCGCGCTTCGCCGTCCCCGCGACGCGGCGGGCCACCGGCGAACTCGGCGACGCGGCCCCACTCGACCGCTTCAAGGGCGTGCTGGACTGGTGCGACGGTGTGAAGTTCGGCGGCCGCGAACCGGCGGCCGAAGAGTGCGGGGACGTGATGAACCGAACGCGCGAACTTCTGGCGATTCAGGCCGGGACTTCGTCGTCCTCGTTCTCGTAGGTCCGCTTCCGGCGACGGCTCGCACTCAGATCCTTCTGCTTCTGGTCGAAGACGTAGTCGCGGACGCCGATCGGGGCTTCGTGCGGTTTGACTTCCACCTGCTCCCGTCGGACCGAGACGGCCGCGATGCCGGCGGCCAACACTACGGCCGTGCCGGAGAGGGCCGGGTCGATCCACCACCACTTCTTCTGAATCTTCTTCGTGTCGACCTGCGGCTGCTTGGACACTAGCGCGTTAATCGCTTCGGCCGCCCCCGCGGACGTGCCGACGAAGAAGCACATCGGCAACTGGAAGAAGAGCATCACGCCCATGTAGAAGTTCGACGGCGTGCGGATTTCGTAGCCGGCGTAGTGCAGCCGCTTCGCGAACATCCACCACAGGCCGACGCCGGCGAGTACGACCTGAAATCCCAGGAGACAGACCATCGGCGGAGTTCCGTACAGAAGGGCGGTTCAGCCGGAACCGTAGTTCACAAAAACGAGGATGACAAACAGGCCCGCGGAACGCCGGCGGGCGGTGGCAGACTTCCCGTAGACAATCCCCCGGCCCAGCCGTTACCCTGTGACTTTCCCCATTTGCCATTCTCCCGGAGTTGTTCATGGACGAACTCAGCGTGGTCACCGGCGGAGCCGGGTTCATCGGCTCGCACCTCGTGGACGACCTCGTGCGCCGGGGCAAGCCGGTGCGGGTGTTCGACGACTTCAGCACCGGGTTGGTCGACAACCTCGTCCACCACGGCCGGCGAATCGAAATCGTCGAGGGCAGCCTCACCGATCCGGCGGCTGTGGCGAAGGCGATGCACGGCGTCGGCGTGGTCTATCACCTCGGTGCGCTGGCGTCGGTCGCCCGCAGCGTCGAGTCGCCGCTGGTCAGCCACGCGGCTTGCGCGACCGGCACACTGAACCTCCTCGACGCGGCCCGCAAGGTCGGCGTGCGGCGGGTGGTCTACGCGGCCAGTTCCAGCGCCTACGGCGGGGCCAGCGGCGAGGGCGGCCAGACCGAAAATCTCCTGCCTGTGGCCAAATCCCCCTACGCGGCGGCGAAGCTAGCCGGCGAGTTCTACATGCAGGCGTTCGCCGCCACCTACGGCATCGAGACGGTCCGCGTGCGGTTCTTCAACATCTTCGGCCCCCGGCAGCGGAGCGACAGCCCGTACAGCGGCGTCATCGCGCTCTTTACGGCGATGATGGCCCGCGGCGAGGCTCCGGCCGTCCACGGCGACGGCTTGCAGTCCCGCGACTTCACCTACGTCGGCAACGCCGTCCAGGCACTCGTAAAGGCGGCCGAAGCCGCAGAAGTGTCCGGCAACGTCTACAACGTCGGCACCGGCCGCACCGTGACCGTCCTGGACCTGATCGCCGGACTGAATGCCATCCTCGGCAAGAATTTGCAGCCGAAATTCGGCCCCGTGCGGGCTGGCGACGTGAAGTTCTCGCGGGCCGACATCCGCCGCACGAAGCGAGACCTGGGCTACGAACCGAGCGAGACGTTCGAAGAAGGGCTGCTGAAGACGGTGAAGTGGTATCTCGACGCCGCCCCCAACGAACGCCGAACCCGCTTCCAGCGGGAAGCCCAGTAGTTTCAATCTCAGAAATTTTCCGCCCGGCTGAATTCTCTTCAGCTATCGGCGGTAGATTTCAGATCGGTCCTAGAATCGGGGCCGGAATTCGAGATGAGAAAGTTGCGACCGGCCGACCGCGTGCTATCGATTAGACGGGACACTCCGGCGCAACAACTATGCAACGACCCATGATCGAACGGGCTTTAGACACTCTCGTCACCACCCGCAGCGAGCTGTTGCAGTCGGGGGGGAGCGACGCCTGTCTGGTGCACATCTACCCGACCGGTCCGGCGATGGGCAAACGGTTCCCGCTGGGAATCTCCTCGCTGTACCTTGGTCGGGGCGAAGACAACGACATCCGCATCCAGGACAGTTCCGTTTCCCGCAAGCACGCCGTCGTCCACCCGGTGAGTGACGGGTTTCAGGTCGAAGACCTCGGCAGCACCAACGGCACGTTCATCAACGACCTGCCCGTCGATCGGCCGACGACCCTCCGCGACCGCTCGTACCTGCGGGTCGGGAACTGCATTTACAAGTTCCTGACCGGCGGCAACATCGAGGCCGACTACCACGAAGAGATTTACCGGCTGACGATCACCGACGGCCTGACGGAGATCAACAACCACCGCTTCCTGATCGACTACCTCGACCGCGAACTCGCCCGGTCGATCCGGCACGAACGGCCGCTCGCGGTGGTGATGTTCGACCTCGACAAGTTCAAGTCGGTGAACGACACCCACGGCCACCTGTGCGGCGACTACGTGCTGCGCGAACTGAGCCAGCGGATCAAGAAGTTCGTCCGCCGCGAGGACCTGTTCGCCCGGTACGGCGGGGAAGAGTTCGCCGTCGTCCTGGTGGAAACGGGGATGCCGATGGCGATCGAGGCGGCCGAGCGCATCCGCCGGACGGTGTACGAAACGCCGTTCCGGTTCGACGGGGCCGTCCTGAACCTGACCGTCAGCCTCGGGGTGGCCAGCACCGCGGGCGGTGAGCACGGGCTAACGCCGCTGGAATTGCTGCGGCGGGCCGACGCACTTCTCTACCGAGCGAAGCAGGCGGGCCGAAACCGCGCCGTCAGCAGTTGACGAGTTCGCCACAACTCCAACAATACGCCAATCGCACTCGGTACCCCTGGCGGATTGAACCCCCTCATGCGCGCGGCCCTCTTCGACCAGCCCGGCGACCCTGCCGAAGTTCTGCACGTTCGCGACATCGAGAAGCCCGTCCCCCGGCGGGGTGAGGTGCTGGTGCGGATGATCGCCAGCCCGGTGAACCCGTCGGACCTCATGTTCATCCGCGGCGTCTACGGCCTGAAGCCGAAACTCCCCGCGACCCCCGGCTTCGAGGGCGTTGGCGTCGTCGAAGGCACTGGCGGCGGCCTGCTCGGATTCTTGCGCAAGGGGAAGCGCGTCGCCGTGCTGAACGACGGCCGCGGCAACTGGGGCGAGTACACGGTCACGACCGCCCGGCAGGTGATCCCGGTGTCCGCCGACATACCGGACGCCCAAGCCGCGACGTTCTTCGTGAACCCGATGACGGCCGTCGCTCTGACGCAAGATGTGCTCGCGATCCCGCCCGGTTCGTGGCTGCTGCAAACCGCGGCGGCCGGGGCGTTGGGGAAGATGATCGTCCGCCTCGGCCGCAAGTTCGGCTTCCGCACGATCAACATCGTCCGCCGCCCGGAGCAAGTCGACGAACTGAAAGCCCTCGGGGCCGACGCGGTGTTCACCACGAACGACGATTTGGCCGAGCGAGTGAAGGCCGCGACGGGTGGCGTAGGCGTGCCGTTCATCGTCGACCCGGTCGGCGGCGAGTTGGCCAGCCGCGTCCTGTCGTGCCTGGCCCCCGGCGGGCGGATGGTCCTCTACGGCTCACTGGCAGACAAACCGTTGCGCATCGACTCGCGGTCGCTCCTGAGCGGCGGCCAGCGAATCGAGGGCTTCTGGCTGGGCCACTGGGTGAAGCAGCAGCGGGTGTTGCGAATGCTGAAGTTGATCCGCCAGGTCCGTTCGCTGATGCGCGAGGGCGTGCTGACGACGGAATCAGTGGAGGAGTTCCCGCTCGACCGCGTGCGGGAGGCCGTCGCCCGGGCCGCAACACCGGGCAAGGGGGGCAAAGTTCTGTTGCGCCTGTCAGGCCCGTGACGGTAAAAAATCACCCGCCGCGCGAACTCTTGGCAGGGGGCCGCGTGTCACTAAGTTAGATGGTGTCGGAGCCGTAGCTCAGATGGTAGAGCAGCAGACTTTTAATCTGCGGGTCGTGGGTTCGATCCCCACCGGCTTCACTTGAAAACAAGGCACTTCGCGACGAACACCGCACTCAGCCCACACTTCATTGCAGCACGGTTGCAGCGGTCGGGATCAATCTCGCCGCACCAAACCTTCTAAGAGGACTCGCACCTTGAAAGACTTGGCCGCGGCCAAAGCCAAATTTCTATCCCGCGTCGAGAAGATGGAAGCCGGGGAGTCGGCCCGATTCGTCGCCCTGCTCGACGCCCTCATCGCGTGGAGCGAGAAGAACGGCCTCACCTACATGCCCACTACCGGCCAGAGCGACGCGCTGAAGTTCAGTCTGCCCGGCTCGAAGTTGGCTTTCTGGACGGCCACGCCGCGGAAGACCGACGGCGGAAAACTGACGATTCTTGCCGACACCAAATTCCCCGATCCTCTGCGGGCCATAGTTCGTGACGAGTTGATTCAGATCGAAGGCCGCCCGCCGGCCCGCCCGTCGTGGGAACCGGCCCCGCCTGAGAAGCCGCCCGAGATCGCGTTCATCAAACTCATCTGGGGGCCGCACCGCGACCGCGTGATCGACTTGATGGGGCGGCTGCTCGTGGCGCTGAAGAATCCCGAGTCCTCGCCGCAGGCGCCAACACCAGCACCACCGCCGGTTGAGCCGTAGGCCGGCCGCAAAGAGGTGCCGTCGCCCCCGACTGTTTCCGCAACAAGCATCTGCGGTCGGGGGCGCGATTCACAGACAGGGCCTGTTCTCCCTCCTGTGAAGCCAGCGAACAATTCTACCCCTGACCCACGGCGATGGCGCGATATCCTGCACCTGCCGCCCGCCCGCGGTCCCGACGACGGGGTTCGGCCAACCTACTCCCGGCCGCAGTCGTGGTACGCGGCGAGTGCCTGCCCAGCAATGTCTCGGGCTAACCGCCGCAGTCCGCGCCCGGCAACCAATCTGATCCGGGCGAGCGGGCCGCGAACTTGTGGGTTGGCCGGCGTCACCGGCGAACCCTCGCGACACACCCCTCTGAGGGCTACTTCGCAAACCCGGTCGGCGTGGCGGAGAACTTGTTGAGGTTCTTGAGTTGGCTCCACTCCGCGATCTTGGCTTGCGTGTCCATGGTACCGTCGGCCTTCTGCGGGTAGTACATGATCTTGAGTTCGCCGTAGCTGAACGTGATCGACTCGGACGGGCCTTCGTCGCCCGGCCCGCTCCACCCGATCTTCGTCGTGAACACCATCCCGAAGTGGAACACCAGGTACGGCTTGCCGGACAGTGCCGTCTTCGCACCGGCCGCCCCGCCCGACTTGCGGATGGCAATCGACACGACGTCGTAGTGCATCCCGGCGGCACAGTTGCGAAAGAACATCGGCGACGCCGCGTCCGTCGGCTTCTTGATTTCGAACTCCTTGAACTCGATCCGGCCGCCCCCGGCCCCGCCGGTCGCCGACCCGACCGTCGACTTGTTTTCGACCGAGAAGCTGAAGTCCTTCAGGTCGAAAGCGTTCAGCCCGCTGAACACTTGGTCGGTCGTTTCGCCCTTCGGCGAGAGGGTGGCGGCGCCTTGGGCGGCGTTGAACCAGATGTACGCATCGACTGCCATGTAAGAAATCCTGTGGTTCGCCGCGTTCGACACGCCACCGCTATGGGGGCCGACTCGATCCGCGACTCATTCCGGACGAGAGACCGACTGCCGCAGCCCATCAGGGTACTCGGGGCGTCACCATTGTAAAAGAAATTATCAGCGATTCCGTGCGGCCTTTGTCGCCCCGTAGCCGCGTCACCGAGTTGTCAAAGACCATCACTACCCGCATCCGTGCGGGCAGGTTGGGTACGTCATCGGCTCTGGATCGCCACACGGCAGACGCGGACTTCGACCCGCTTCGCCGACCCCTCGGCCTGGTGGTCGCGCGGGTGCCACAGCCGCTCACCCCGCTCGGCCCGCTGCGCCAACACCTCGATCTTCGCATCGCTGCCCGGCGTGGCGGTGGTCGGCTCGGCCTTAGGTCGGTTGCCGCGAGGGGCCGGCACGCCGCGCCGCCCGTTCGGCGAAATCGGGCCGTACCGCTCGCGGATGGCGGGACTCATCGAGCAGGTCCAACAGAGTCCCTTCGGCCGGTTGACCTTCGCCCGTCCGCAGTGGCGGCACCACATCGGCCTCGGCAGAGTCTCGATCAACGGCGGCATCGGGGCGAGCAGCCGCTGCACGAGAGCGACCGACCCGCCGACGACCTTCGCGATCTCGACGTACTTCAAGCCTTGGGCGCGAAGCTCGGCGGCACGCTGGCGGAGGTCGGGGCGACGGTAAAGCGGGATCGAGGGGCTACACATCGGCATGGGCCTCCTTCGTTGCTTCGAACCACTTCAGGCCGCCGTAGTCCTTCGCCATCACGTTACCGAACTGCTGCAACGCGAACGCGGTCGAGAAGACGGCGTCCGAAAGATTCTGAACGATGCCTTCCAAGGCGATTCGTTCTTCCCCGGGCACTTCAGTGCGGCGCAGCATTTTGAACAGAATCTCTTCGTGGTCGGGCGACCAACCGAACTCCCGGAGCCGGCGGCAAAGGCGGTCGGCGTCCCGGACGATGTAAGCGAAGTCGCGGTGTCTGTACTTCAGCCCGCGGAGCGTGTTCGATTTCATGTCAGCCTTCTGAGGAACGAGGGGAAGGCGGCCGGGAACGCCCCGGCCACCGGGACGGCCGTCAGCGGGACTTTAGGGCCGTCGTCGCCTTCGCCGCGGGCAGGAGTTGGCTCGCGGGGACGAACCGAAGCTCGGGGCGGTTGGCCACCTCCCAGTGCCGCTGCTCGCACTCGCGGTCCCGGGCGGCCTTACTCTGTTTCCTCTCCCGCCGGCGGCCGAGGTTCAAACTGAGGCCCTGGCTGAGAGCGCCGAGGGCGGCGGGCAGGCCCTCGATGCCGGCCCACACGAAGGCGGCGAGGCCGGGCCGGGCCTCGTCCAACGCCAGCAAGTGGACGCACGTCGGGCAGTCGCAACTGCGGGCGTGGTCAAAGCAAACCCGCTCGGCGATCTCGCGCAACTTGCTTACCAACTCGACGAGGCGCAAGACGTCCTGCCCGCGGACGTCCTTCTCCATCCGCCGCCCGGTCACCAGCAACAAGGCGGCCCGGGCCAGCCGGTCGCCGGGGGCCTTCACGTCGAACTCGTTGAACCGCCAGCGGTGGCACTCGCGGGCGGCCGCCTTCGTCACCGGGGTGTCCGGCTCCCCCGATTGGTCCTGGGGCTGTTTCACAGTGAACCCGTTCGCGGTGTAGTCGATGAACGTCTCGTGGGCGTACAGCGGCCGGAGGCCGTCGGTGTACAACTTCCTGGGTCTGCTCTGGCACATGGGTCGATTCCTTCTGGTAACACGCGCCATTCCCCTGCGACGGCGCGCGAGTCCCCCGCCGCGGTGCGACCCGCGGTTGCCGCTGTTCGGGGAGTTGGTGGGGTGAATCGTGGGGCGTCTTGCCCCTTCCGCCGCGCGGGCGGCCCGCATTCCCTGCGAGGATCAGCGTGTCGGCGGAGGGTGGTCGGTGACGAGCTTGGCCTTCCCGCGAAGGTACTCGGCCTCGCGGAGCCGGTCAACAGCCCCGACCGGAATCGAGGTCGTCATCCGGGCCGCGTCCCGCTCGTGCTCTTCGGCGAGCGCGAGCAGATCGGCTAGATGCTTCGCCCGCCGCTCGTACTCGTTCGCCTCGGCGGTGAGGGCGGAAGCCGCGTCCAGGTCGTCGGCGGCAACACGGGCGGCTGACTCGCGAAGGCGAAGTTCCTTACGCAACAGGCTGGAGAGAATGCGGTCGGTGTACATGGGGAATCCTTTCCGGGTGAGGGCGCACCTTCGACCGGCCCGGCGCGCGGGTGATAGAAGAGGCGGTGAGTACGTGAAGCGAGTTCGGACTACGGCGGTTGTTCCGCGTGATCCAGATATTATCCTTGGATATCCGATGCGTCAATGGATATCCAAGGATTACGATTGATTACCGTTGAATATCCGGGTATTATTTGCGTATCGCATTTCAACGCAACGGGTTGTACCATGCTCACAATGGAACGGAAAAAGCCCAAAAAGACGAAGGACACGCGGAAGCGGCAGGCAATCCTCTTGCCTCCGGAGTGGCATGAAGTGGCGGTTAAATTGGCGTCGAAGGATGGTCGCCCTATTCTGTGGTACGTCATTCGGAACTTGAAAGAAAAGGCGGAGGCGGCCGGCGTGTCAGTCCCGTTGGCTCCGTGGGAAGAAGACATCGACGACAATGGGAAGTCGCCCGCCCCGAAGAAGAAGTGACGGCTCTCTTACTTTCGACTCACGACGCCCCGACCATCCGGGGCGTTTCCATTTCCCACCGCACCTTGACCGCCACATTCCTGCGCGTGATGATGCCGCGGAACGCAAACCAGGAAGGGACGCCGCGATGCCGACACTAACCGCCGTGGAAAAGTACTTGAGGCCATCGCAGGTGGCCGCGATGTGTGGGGTTCACCTGACGACCCTAGCGGACTATTGCGACGCCGGCCGCTTCCCCGGCACCATCCGCACCGCGGGCGGGCACCGGCGAATTCCCGAGTCCTCGGTGATCGCGTTCCTGCAACGGCTCAACATCCCGGCGGAGCGGTGCGAGACACTGCGCGAGCGGGCCGAGCGCGAGGCGGCGGCGTCCCGGCGGATGGCCGCGATCCGATGAGTGGCATGAGGCACCAGCGGTCACAGCGAAGGGCAAGACAGAAGTGACCGCGCCCACGTTCGCCGAGAAATTGTCCGCCCTTCGCGCCGAGTCCGGACTGACGCAACAGGAACTCGCCGACAAGACGGGCGTCCCGCTGGCGACGATCCGCCGATTCGAGGCCGGGAAGAACAAGCGATCCCCGTCGTGGGGGCTGGTCGTGCGGCTGGCGGCCGGGGTCGGCGTCCCGTGCCGAGTGTTCTCCGTATGCTGGGAACAAGGGCAGAACGACGGTTGACATCGCCGGCGCGATGCCCACACCGGCCGGTCAATACCCCCTGTCGAGCCCGACCGACAGGTCGTACATCGCCCGGTCCGGCGGGAAGGACGACTCCGGCATTTCCGACTGGGGCGGCCCGACCGTCTGCGACATCGAGGAGAAGTCGAGCGTGTAGGCGTCCCGCCCCCGGCTCGACTGCCAGCCGGACACGGTGACGTTCTTGAGGTCGATTCGTACCGACCGCGTCCGCTCGCCGCCCTCGTCGATCATGACCTCCAGGGCGGCCTTGGGGATGATGGTGCCGAGGTGGTACGCCATGAACACGGGGCTCGTCTGGTCGCCCGTCGGGACGAAGACGGTCATCGACGTGGTCACGTTCCTCCCCGACTTGATCGTCCCGACCGCGGACCGACCGCCCGGCCCGTACCCGTAGGCCCGGACCTCGATCCACTGCTTGTGGTCGGCGTCCTTGCTCTCGCCTCGGATTCCGCCGTCGCCCAAATCGAGGTACCCGGTGGGCTTGGGGTCTTTACTCGCGGGCTTGGGGTCCTTACTCGTGGGCATCGGTTCTCCTCCGGGTGCGGGCGTGGCCGGGAGTTCGGCCGTGGCCCGCACCCGTACCTAGTCGCGGGCCGGGCGGGTGTGACAAGCCGGTGGAAATTTTTCTTCCGGCCCCCGCCGCAGCGCCATGGTGAACACGATCTTCCCGAAGGAGAATGGGTAACCCTGCCATGCCCGTCCTCGTCGCCGTCGTCATACTGTTGGCCGGCGTGCTGTTCTGGTTCGGCACCGGCCGCCACGGGGTGAAGTGACCGCCGGCCAGTTCCCAAGCCGCCATCAACGAAGACGCCCCGACCAATCGGCCGGGGCGTCGAACGTTTCCAGGGGTGCTCGGGCTGTCGTTAGCTCGCGCCGTTGCCAGCGGCGACTTGGCCGTTGACGTAGCTGAAGGTCTGGCTGGCGGTGCTGCCGAGGGCAGTGATGGCGGCGATGCACACCACAATGATGAGGGCCAACATGACCGCGTACTCGACCGCCGTCGGGCCGTCTTCCTTCTTCAGAAACGAAACCGCCTTGCGCATCAAACTCTTCATGCCCAACTCCAGGTAGTCGTACGTGTGCGGAACGATTGGCCGCCGGATGCGACCCAATCTCCGAGGCCGGGCGAGCCCGAGACGTAAGAACCTAGACCACCACTCCGATCCGTGCAATTAGAATTGTCGGAACATTGTGTCCGTGTGCCGGAAAATTCGACAACCGTCTGCCTGCTACTGTCGCAGATGTCATAGTGTCGACACTTCGGCCGTTGCCTGAGTATCTTGACAGGTCTCCTCGCCTCACCCCTTCCCGAGCACGCCATCGACGACCCAGCACCCGCGGGCGTGCGGCCCGTCGCCCCGGCAGTGGCTCAACACGTCCACATCCTCGCACCCGGCGTCCTGCAGCGCATCCGCGAGGATCGGCAGGCGGTCGAAGGCGCGGTCGGCGTAGATGCCTCCTGCGAGGCCGACAACGGTCGGCGTGAGCCACGACGGGGAAAAGGTGACGGGGCGGAACGGGTTGCCGAAGATGTCGCGGATCAAATCGCACTGGGCCACTCGCTCGATCTCATTCGACCCATGGAGCGGGAATCGCCCTGCCAGGCTAACGACGGTTACGGCTTGCCCTGGGACTCCATTCCAAGTCCTTCGGTCCCATACCGGCAGAGCATCGAGCCTTGTAACGTCCTCCGCTGTCTCAAGCCCGTCTGCCACTCGTTCGACCGCTCGCAGAACCACCTCTGCTTCCGGGACTTGAAAGGGGAAGCTCCAGCGGTGGCAGGCCACCATGAGCAACCGCAGCCTTCGTTCAGTAGCGACTGCTTCAACGTGCCTCAACATTCGATGAGGTCGAGTCAAGCCAAGCCAAGCCCCCTCCGTCATCGCCCGCCCTCGGTGATACCGGGCGACGGGCGGGGACGATAGCGCCTTGACTTGCGCTCGCCGGCCGGGTCCAATGTCGTGCCGGTGTTATCCTGCGCCGGCGCTGGCCAATACTCTGTTCGGCGGAAGAGGGCTTCGGCGGTGGATAGCGTCGGCCGGAACGGGCACTACTTCGTCACCCGGATCACGACCGGGCCGCAAGACCTGCTGCTCCTGCTCGACCTCGCCGACGAGCGAATCGCCGACCCGTTCGTGTCCGCCATCGAAGTGTGCCCGGTGTACGGCCGTCCGACTGATGAGGCGATGCGGGCCGCGGTTCTGGCCGGCACGGACCGGGCCAACGGCGAGTGCGGCACGAGCCTGCACCCGCTCGAGGTCCGCTTCTCGTACTCGGGGTATGACCGCGAGCGGTGCAGCCTCGCCGGGGCGGCGGCGTACAACATCGTGCGGGCCATCGCCGCGGGCAAGGTCGCCGCGGAGTAAAGGCACGCCGAACCAGGCGATGCACCGGACCCGGCCGCATGCTGACTCCTTGCTCGGCTAACTCCTCTCCATCGCTCTAAAATCGCGTTTCCCGGCCCCTGTCGCCGCCCGCACTTTCGTCCGGCGGCGAGATCGCGGGCCAGTGGGGCGGGCCAGCCTCGCGGCGTGGGGAATTTCTATCGGAATTCATGTCCAGTTCGTCGGCCGGGCGGTAGGTAGACAGTGGCGGCCGTTCACCCGACCCAATCGCGGAGTTAGTAATGCCTGGGACGACTCTCACCGAAGCAGACGTGGATGAAATGATCGCGGGAAAGTACAAGGAATTGGAGATTGTCGGGCAACGGCAAGCCACCGCGTTCGAGAAGCTCCTGGACGCGGCCGAGAAGAGGGCGGAAGCCAGGTACAGCAAACTCTTGACGATGCTGGGCGAAGAGCGGGGGAGGTACGCCGTCGCGCTGACGCAACTCAAAGGGGCCGAAGCCAAGGTGATGGCCCTGTCGGCCCGCTGCGAGGCCCTGGGCAAAGAAGTCGAGGCGCTGAAGAAGAATTCCGCCAGCATGGCCGACCTCGGCGGCGTGCGCACGACGGTCGCCGCCGAGAAGGCGGCCACGCAGACCGCCGTGAGCAACCTCGACAAGAAGATCGGCGAACTCAAGAAGGCCAACAACCTGAAGTAGTTTCATTCACCCCGGCGCCCGCTTCTTGCTGGTCCGCATCCGCGTGCCGCACCGACGGTACTGCCGGATGCGAATCGTGACGCCCTCGGACACGCTCGGCTTCGCGGCGGGGCAGACGGTCGTCGCGGGTGACGGGCGGGCCGGAACGCTGGCTCTTCATCCAGTCCGCCGTCGCCGTGGAGGACAGTGGCAACACGTGGGTAACGCTCCTGCCGCCAATCGTGGACACCTGGGCGGTTGTGCTGGCAGAATTGGCCGCGCGGGCGTAACGCCGCTTCGCGTTCTTTCGCGCCCTTCGCCCGGTACCATACCCGGACCACTGAGGGCGAGCGATGACGGAAGCGGAGTGGCTGGCGGGGACGGAACCGATGACGATGTTGGCGTCTCTGCCGCCCGGGGCAACTGCGCGGATGCTACGGCTCTATTGTGTGGCGTGCTGCCGACTCTGCTGGGCTGATCTACTCGACGAAGCGAGTCGTGAGGCGGTAGAGGTCGCCGAACGATTTGCAGATGGCGGGGCGTCCGAGAGCGAACTCCGGGACTGCTGCGAGCAGGCCGCGACCGCATTAGAACTGCCCGGCGAGAATCACAACTATATAGCCGCGGGTGCTGTACTTGTTGCTTCCCAACCCGGGCTAGCTTCCGAATGGGAAACGACAAAGGCTGTGCTTGAGGCAGATTGGGGGCGGGAGGACATGATCGCGGCGATTATGCGCGACATCTTCGGCAACCCGTTCCGCCCCGTCACCTTTTCCCCGTCGTGGCTCACGCCGACCGTTGTCGGCCTCGCAGGAGGCATCTACGCCGACCGCGCCTTCGACCGCCTGCCGATCCTCGCGGATGCGCTGCAGGACGCCGGGTGCGAGGATGTGGACGTGTTGAGCCACTGCCGGGGCGACGGGCCGCACGCCCGCGGGTGCTGGGTCGTCGATGGCGTGCTCGGGAAGGGGTGAGGCACGACCGTAGGGCAAGGGCAGCGGTTTACTCGCGCGTCACCGTCGGACGCAATCGGATGTACACCGCGGTCCCGGTCGGCGGGGCCTTACTCGTGTCGAACTTGACCGTCGGCTTCGGGTCGTAGATCGGGTTCCGGTTGTCCGCGATCAGCCCGCCGGGGCAGTCGCACGGGCACGCGATGCACCCCGTCCCGGACTTGTGGATCGCCCCGCTCCCGTGGTACACGAAGTGCGGCGTCCACGGCTTCTCGACCGGCTTCCCGTCAACCATAACTCGCTCGGTCACGAAACTCTCGTACGGCCGCTCGACCCACTTCTCACCTTGCTTCCAGAACACCGACAGGGCCACCGGGTCGCCGTCCAAGAAGGCCGGACCGCCGGCCGGTGCCCACCCGGACCGCTCCTTCCCGTCCGCCATGCTCATGTGGGCCTTCGGCTTGCACCCGACCTTGGTCATCCCGGCGTGCACATCCTCGGCCGGGGCATCGACCAGGAACACGAAGTACTCGGCCATCTTCGCCGACCGGCCGTCCGCCCGGACGGTGCCGACGAACGCCTGGATGCGCTCCCCGTACGCATCAATGCACGCCTTGCCCTTGGGGATCTGAACGTCGGCCGAGAGGATGACGTCGCCCCGGTCGACATCAACCACGACCTGCCCCGGCTTTGGGAGTAACGGGTCGGCGGCGGTCGCGACGGGGGTAAAAACGGCAAGGGCGGCAAAGGCGGCGGTAGATGCGATCGCGTGACGCATGACGGACTCCAGGCGAACGAGGCGGGCCGGGGGTGAAGTCACGCTAAGCACCCGGTGGGAAGATGGCAAGCGGGGAGCTGTTCGCGTCGTCGCGGCGGGGCATTGTCGGTCGTCATCAGGGGAAGGCGGAATAGTGAAAGAGGCGGAGGCATTTGCGTGAGCGTGCATCCTCGCGGCCGAGGGCGAGCGTCAAGCGGCTGACCTTCTTCCCACTCAGCAACGCGCCGGTTCGTCCCCCAGATTCTTGACTTGCGGCCGCCGGCGGGGTCCAATGTCGTGCCGGTGTTATCATGCGCCGGCACGGAACAATCCACTTTTCGGCGGCGGAGGGCTTCGGGGTGGGGAAGCGTGCCCGGAACAAGCGGTTCCGCCGACAACTCGCGGAGGCTCGCTTACGGGAGCCGGTGCCACCCCCACCCAGAACCGAGGCGGAGGCCGCACTGTGGTGGCTCACCGGCGGGCACGTCCCGACCGAGCACTGCTTCTTGGCCGCCGAGCGGTTTTGCATTTGGTCGCCGGAGCGGGCCGACTTGCTGATCACCTGTATCTCCGACGGCGACCCGGCGGTTCATGAGGCTTGCCGCGCGTTCCTGCGACGGTCGGGGGCAGCCTTCCCGACGGTCGAGGCAGTTCGGGCGGAGGTCCGGCGGCGCGGCCTGCCCGGTGCCCCGGCCGCCGAACCAAGCATGGCACCGGACCCGGCCGCCCGTTGACCGGATGCTCTCTCTGCAATGGTGCCAACTCGGTTGGTTCGTGCAGTCAAACATCATTTTCCATGGTCTTGACCCACGGCCGCCGGTGGGGTCCAATGTTGTGCCGGTGTTATCGCACCGCGGCGCAAAGTAATACTTTGTTCGGCGTCCGACAGTGCAAGAGGGCTTAGTCATGGCATCAAGAGGTGTTGCGGCGGCTGCGGTATTCGTGCTGGCGGTGGGGTTGGCCTTCCCCCGGGATGAGCCTCCGACCGGCGAGTCGAAAGGCATTGAGGTGTTCACAGACTCGACCGACGAGACCGTAAAGAAAATTCGGGCCAAACTTTTTGACGTGCCGATCGGAAAGGACGCGATCGGGAATGAGATCAAGATCCGCTGCTGGAAGTCTACCACGCCCAATCTCGGCGAGAGGTATTCGTACTCCTGCCACGGCCTGACGTTCGGCGGCTACGCGGCAAACAAGATGTCGCCGACCAACGACGGGGCGAGTTTGATTCTTGAGAAGTTTTATAAACCGATCGACCCGGCCGACGCGCACGCCGGCGATGTCCTCGTTTGGAGGAACTCGGAGGCAATCCCGATCCACTCAGGTATCATCGAGAAGCTGACTACCAAATCAGACCATGTCCTCGACGCGGACAAGACGACAGTAAACTCGAAGAATGGCGTCCTACCGGAAAAAGTCGAAACGGTTGCCGACCTTGAGAAGTTCTTCAACACGCGCAAGAACCCAACGACGGTGATGATCTACACCCTAAAGTAACCAACCGTCTGACCGCGAGCCGTTGCACCACATTCGCAAATGGATGAGGGTGTCTTGTGAGCGGCGTGCTATAACGCAGACGCCGAGTTCAGCGATACATTGGGCCACAACACCTTGACCGTTTGCTCGGCCAGTCCCCGTCGGTGAGCCTGTTGCCGCTTGCCCCTCACCCCGTCGCGCGTGATGATGACCACGACCGACAGGAGGTCCGTCCCCATGCCGACGCCAGGGCCGATCGTTCCCCCTCTCACGCTCTCCGAGTACGCGGACATGATGGGGATCACGACCCGCACGGCCGCCACGTGGTGCAAGGTCGGCCGCGTGCCAGGGGCGGTGCGGATCAACAGCCGCGGGGACTGACGCATTCCGTTGGCCGCCGTCCCCGCGAGTCTTCACCCGTCGCCCGTGCCGACGGAAACGCTTCGGCAACGACAACAGCGAGCGGCCGCCGCCCGCGCAGAAATCGCGAGGATCAAATGAGCAGAGGCAGCCTCGCGCCGAAGAACCGCAGATCGGTGACGGCGAAGTCGAGCACCATCGCCCAGGCCGCCGTCGGGCCGTTGGTCGCGCTCGACGCCCTACTGACACCCCGCCAGTTCGCGGCCCGGTGCGGCGTGACGACGAAGACGGCGATCCGGTGGTGCAAGGCCGGCAAGCTCGCCGGGGCGTTCATCACCCCCGGCGGCGTGTGCTGGAAGATCCCGGAATCGTCGCTGCCGAAGGAGCGACAGGCCGCCGCGGAGACGATGTCCATGCGGGACTGGAACCGCCGGGCTGATGAGGCGATGGCCAAACTTGAGGCACGATCTCGACGAACGAAACCGTCACCCCAAAGCACGAGGACCAAATGACCAGCGACACCAGACGGGCGACCGTAACGGGGCGCGAGCAGTCCCCCACTGTTACCGGCGATGAGGCCCGCCGAAACAGTGGGCCAACGCCCCCGGCCATCGTCGTCACTTCCCCGACGTGAACATTAGTAGGCCCGTCTCCGGGTTCACGCCGATCCCCTGCCTCGTGATAGCGTTGAGGATGTCCGACAGCAGGTTGTTCGTCTTGCCGGCCTTGTCGGCGAGTTGCTGCATGGGGCCGCTACCATTCCCGAAGATGCCTTGGAACGCATCGCCGCCGAACACGCCGCGGATGCCGGCCATTTTTTCCTGCACGTCGACGGGGAAGTTGTCGGGCGTCAGCAGTCGCTTCGCCTCCGACCACCCGCCGCCGAGCCACTTCGACAGGTCGGCGACTTGACCCTGGACCTTCGGGATGAACCGGGCCACCGCGGCCTTGTCCTCGGCCTCCTTCAGTTTCTTCGCCCGCTCGGCCTCGGCCTTCTTGGCGGCGTCGGCGGCCTGCTTCGCGTTCTTGGCGATGTCATCGGCCGCCTTGTCCGCGACGTCCCCAAGGCCGCCCTGCGCGTCGGCGATCACGCCGCCGAGCTTCGGGACGACGTTCTCCCGCCAGAAGACCGCCGGGCCCGCGAGGAAGCCGGCCAGGAAGTTCTCGCCGAACTTTTCCGCCACCCCCTGCCGCTTGGGGGCGACGATGGTCTGGGGCTTGTTCCCGCCCTGTTGAAGCCGGTCGCCGGGCGGGGCCGGCGGCGGTTGAATGATGAAGCCGAATTTTTTGCCGAGCTTTTCCAGGACGCCGCTGATGACGGACGAAGAAGCCGTCCACTGGATCTGCAACTTGCTGTTGAGGTCCGCCCACGTTTTCTCCATGAAGTTCGTGAGGCGGACCCACTCGACTTTCAGGGCCGCGGTCCCCACCTTGAAAGCGCTCGCGAAGTCGCCGCGGCCGACCGCCTTCACGACTGACGACCAGCCCGCCTTCAGGTTGTCGAGGGTCGGTTGTAGGGAATCTTGTACCGCCCCGGCGATCCCGCCCATGGCGGACCGCCCCTTGTCCGTGAAGGCCAGCCACGCCACCCCGCCGGCGGCGATCGCCACGATCGGCGACAGTAGGGCCGACGTGACGCCGCCCATCACCGCGGCCCCGGTGGACACCACGCCGGTCATCAGCGTCCACGCGCCGGTCACGCCCATGATGGCCGGGCCGACGGCCACCATGCCGACGCCGAGCGCCGTCACCCCGGCGACGGCCACGCCGGCACCGATCACGAAATTTTGGTTCTCCTTCACGTAGGCGTTGAGCGAGGACGACGCGGAACGGATCGCCTCGGCGATGCTCTTGGCGACCGGCGCGAACGTGATGGCGACCGAGTCCCAGACCTTCTTGATCTCCGCGCCCGCTTCGCTGTAGGCCGCGCTCGCCTCCGTCGCCGCCTTCGTGTCCCGCGAACTGATTTCGAACGCCTTGGCCATCGCCCGCAGTTGGTCCGGCGTCTTGCTGAGCAGGGGCAGGAGGTACTTCCCGCCGTCCTCGCCGAACGCCTTCATGAGCAACCGGACCCGCTCCCCCGGGTCGGACACCTTGTTGATGGCCTCGAAGATCTTGAAGAATTTCTCGTCGATCCGGACCTTGAGAAACGACTGCGCGTTGAGGCCCATCGCGGCGAACGCCTTCGACGCATCCTCCGTCCCGTTGGCGGCGTCCGTCGCGAGCTTCCCGAGCGTGACGAGGCTCTCGGTGAACTCGCGAACGTCCTCGCCGGCCGTCTTGGCAACCCCGGCAATGCCGGAGAACTGCTCCGCCGTCAGGCCGAAGGCGTCGGCGATCGCGCCCTGTTTCGCCAGGTCGTTGAGCGTTCGGGTCGCCGCCGCGCCGAACCCGGCCGCCGCCGCGGCACCGACGCCGACGAGCGCCGCGCCGGTCCGGGCGATCCGCCGGCCGAAGGCGTCCATGTCGTCGCGGGCCTTGTTCAGGCCGGCGACCAAGTTGTTCTTCACGTACAGTTCGACGAACGCCTTGCCGGCCATGATCCCGCCGGCCCCGCCCCCGCCGCCCGAATTGCTGCCGCTGTTAGCCATGGGTCTTCTCTCCGTGTGTGGTGTTGTGGGTGTTGTGGTGTTGGAGCATTTGGACCACGGCGGCGTACGCGCCGAGGTGCGCGGCCCGGGCCGCGGTCGCGGTGGGGGATCGCAGGTCGGCGGGCGGGAGTTTCCGCTCGGCCGGCATGGGCGTTGCGGCCGCGTCGCGCCCGGCGGCCGTGGCCCGGTAGTCGACCCGCCCGTCGGCCGCCCGGCACTCGACCCAGCCGCGAATCAGGCCCGGCCACGCGAGGGCCTCGATCGTCCCCCGGCCGGTGGCGCCGGACAGCCCGGCTTGGCGGGCGAGCTTCCGCTCGGCAATCCATTCGCCGGCGTCCGCGAGCACGGCGAGGAACGCCCGCCCCGCCTGGAGGCCGGTGCCGCGGGTGACGACCTTGCGGGCCTCGTCCTCGGTGGCGTCGGGCAGGCGGACGCGGACGCGCGAGGCGTCGACGAACGTCACCGCGAGGACGGCCATCTCGTTCAACCGGACCAGCCGCCGCCGGGCCTCGGTCTGCTCTTCGGGCGTGCCGGCCGCCTCCCACGGTAGACCGTGCCGGCGGTACTCGGCCTGGGCGGCGCGGGCCCGGGTGGCGTCGTCCGCCCGGACCGGGGCGAAGGTGCCGTCGACGGCACCCAGGAAGGCGGCGATGAACGCTCGGTCGCGGGGCTCGATGATCAACTTCATGGGGGACTCGCAGGCGGGCGGGTTCGAACGGAGGGGGGCAATCTCGACCTTCTCTAGTACCGGGCAGGGGAAAACCGCGACAGCACGCGGCGGTCAGACGCCCAGGCCGTGGGGGCCGATGGGCGACCCCCCGACCGACACCGGGAGGGGGAGCGGCCCGATCTCGCCGAGGGCGGCGACCTTGGCGTCGGCGTACCCCACCCGGGCCAGGCGGAACGCTTCGAAGTACTCGTCCCGGGCCGCTTGCGCGAACGCACCGGCCCCCGCCGGGGTGGGGAACCCGTCGTCGAGGGCCGCCCACCCGGCCGGCGTGACGGCGTAGTAGGCGTGCCCCGGGATCGTCGTGTTGCACACCATCAACCCGGCGACCATGGCCGGGAGGAGTTCTTCTTCCAAGATCACGTACGCCTTGGTTTCGCCGCCCCACGGGACGCCGACGACGTCGGCCTCGGCCGCCCACAGGTCGGTCAGGAGTTTCGGCTCGCGCTCGAGGTGGTTCTTCGCGACGATCGCCATCACTTCCAGCGATTCGCTCAGGTCGGGCAGGCCGGCGATGCGGCGGGCGGTGTCCTCGCCGACGGGCGTCAGCCGGACGCCGCGGGCGCGGCCCTGGCGGCGGAAGACGGCCACCAGGCCGGCGTCCTCCATTGCGGACAGCCGCCGTTCGGCCGATTTCCGCCGGGCGGCGTCCCCGCCGGCGTGGTACTGAACGCCCTGCTCCCGGAAATCGCGGCGGGCCAGCATCGCGTTCGTCCGGAGGTTTCCTCCCCGCTCGCGGGTGGGGGCAAAGGTCGCGTCGACGGTGCCCAGGATTTGAACGAGGTCGCTGATAACGTCGGGGTTCATGCACGTTTCTAACACGTTAAGCTCCTAGTCTTTATGTCACAAAGTGTGTGTGTGCTTATTTCCGACTGTTCCCTGTGGGGTCACGGGATCGAAGCCGGGGAAGGACCCGGGAAACGCCCCGGCACCCTCATTCATTCCACACATTAACTAACGATCGACGCAATGTCATTGTGCTATCAGGTGAACAAAGAGTCACTCATCCATCATCGCAACCTCCCTTCCGGCCGCCCTCAATGCGGCCGGCGGTGTCGGCCCTCACGTCGGCCAAGCTGACGCACTTCAGGCCGAGTTGGCGGAGCGCGATCTTCAGCAGCAACTTCAGCCGGTAGTCGCCGTCGCGGTCGGGCGTGCCGTGGGCGGCTTGCGGGTCGGGCAGGACGCGGAGGACGAGCCGCACGTCGGGTTCGTCGCGCATGTCACCGGCCCTCCACGGTCCGCGGTTCGAACCGGACGTTGGCCCTTCGGTACAGCAGGGGCACCACGCCCCGCGGCCCGTGCCGGTTCTTTTCGAGAAGCGCGTCCACGTCCTGAACCAGCGCCTTCGGGTCGGCGGGCTGTGGGTGCAGCAAGATCACGGAGTCGGCGTCCTGCTCGATCTGCCCGCTGTCGCGCAGGTCCGACAACTTCGGCTTCCCGTCCGTGCGGTTCTCGATCTCGCGGTTCAGTTGGGCGAGCGCGACTACGGGGACCCGCGCGGTTCGGGCCAGTTCCTTCAGCCGCGTGGCCACCATGCCCACCTGCAGGTGCCGGGGATCGCGAGCGTTCTCCGCGTGGACGAGTTGCAAGTAGTCGACGACGATCAGCCCCACGTTGTGCCGCCGCACGGCCCGCCGGGTCGTCGAGGCGATGCGGGCGGCCGTCTGGCCGGGCCGGTCGTCGATCCACACCCGGCCGCCGTTCCCGCCGACCTTCACCGAGCACACCTTGTTCGCCTCGCTCGCGTTCAGCCGGTCCGTCCCGCTGATCCGCGACAGGCTCACGTTGCTGACCATCGCCAGGAGCCGCTCGGCGATTTCCTCGCGGCCCATTTCGAGGGAGATGAACAGCCCGGGCGTTCCCGCCGCGGCCGCGTTCAGCAGCAGCCCGGCGGCCAGTGCGGTTTTGCCGACGGACGGCCGCGCGGCCACGATCGTCAGCGTCCCCGGCCGCAGCCCGCCGAGCAACTCGTCGAGGTCCGCGTACCCGGTCCCCACGCCGCGGGGCTTGCCGGCGGTCTGCCGCTCGTCGATCCGTGCCATCGCTTCCGCGATCGCGTCGTCCGCGCTCACGACGCCGTCGCCCCGGTTCGCGGCGGTCGCGCCGATGTCGAACAGCTTCTGCTCGAAGTCGGCAAGCAGGTCCGCGGCCGGCTGCCCGGCCGTTCGCGTCAGGCCCGTCATTTCGACGGCCAGGCGGTGCAGTCGGCGGACGATCGCCGCGTTGCGCACCTGCTCGGCGTGGTAGAACAGGTCGGCCCCGGTCCCGGCCCGGTCGAACAACTCGGCGAGGAACTGCGGGCCGCCGATCTCGTCCCGCCGGCCGAGGCGGACCAGTTCGGCGAACACGGTCTCGGCGCTCACCGGCCGGCGTCGGACAGGTGGCGGGCGGTTTCGAACACGAGCCGGGTGGCGTGGTGGGCGAAGTCGTCGGCCGTCACGACGGCGGCCGCCGCGTCCACGTGCTCCGCCCCGAGGAGCACGGACCCGCACACGACGCGCTCCGACTCACAAACGGCGTCGAGGTCGTTCAAAACTTCTCCCCCCTTGCGAGCGGCGGCGTGGGGGCCACGTCCCCGTCGGGCACGCAGTACGGCATAGTTGCCGGGGCGATCTCGTGCCGCTGCGGCTGACCGGGCAGAACGTAGCCCGGCCGGTGGGTTCCTGAGCCGGAATTAAACTTCTCCGGGAAGACGTCGGACCAACCGCTGGTGATGGACTTGGCGACGCACTCGGCGGCCGCCGTCGGTCCGAGCGGGGCCAACTTCTTGAACTGCCGGTTTGCGGCAATAGCCGTGATCGGCTTGCGGAGGCCCCTCCGGTGGGCGTGCCACTCGGCCCACACCTCGCGGAATGCCGGTGTGTCGAGTTCGGCCGGGACCGGCACTGCGGAGCCGTCCGCCTTCGGCAGCTTGACGTTCTTCGCCTTCGTCGACTTCGTCGACTTCGTCTTGTCGTTCTCGACAGCATCAAGCGACCCGTTTCGGGTCGCGCCCTCTTCTTTAGGGTTAGGTACAGGGGAAGGTAAGGAAGTGCGGCACATACGGACTGATTGCGCCGCGGTTTCGATGGCACTTTCGGCCGGGTTGCTGCGCGGTTCTTGCCGCACGGTTGCGGCCGCAACCGCGCCGTATTCATCCGGGTTCTCGTCGACCGGGGCGTCGGTGAAGGCTTCCGCGTCATCGGGGATCGTCGTCCAGTACCGGCCGGGGGTCGCCCGCCGGCCCGGTTCGTAGTGCAACCACCCGCTCTTCACCGCCTTCTCCCGAACGCGGGCGAGTGTGTCGCGGGAGTTCGCCCCGACGATCGGCATGAGTTGCGAATCGTAAAACGTGACGGCCCGCTTGTACTTCGCGCTGTCCTCGGTGGCCGCGACCGCGGCGATCAACCCGAAGACTTGCGCGCCGTGCGTGTTCATGACGCACGACTTGACCATAAGGCGGATGACCCTCAGCGCGAAGAACGGCGGCCGCTGCGGGTACGACGGTTCGTTCATCGCACGTCCCCGAAGAGGTGCCGTTGCAAGAAAGCAACTTGCCGGCGCAGCCGCTCCACGTCGCCCCGCGAGAAATCGGGCTTGGGTCGGGGCGCGGCCGCCTTGACCAGTTGCTCGGCCATTGTCCCGATCTGACCAGCGGCGGGCCGGAGCACGCGGCCGGCGCTGTCGCGCGGGAGCCACCCGGCGAGGACGACCGTCGGCGGTGCCCCGGGGTCGGATTCGTCCGCGTGGAGCGAGACACTCAGCGCCGGGGTCTCGGGTTCCGAGGTCGGGCGTTTGCACTCAGGGCCGTCGTCGGGTATGATGTTCGTGACCATCTCGTCTCCTCAATGACGTTGATGAAGTGTGAATCGAGAACCGCGGGATCTCACCCCGCGGTTTTCTTCGTTGTGCCCGGACTACACCGCGAATCGACCCAGGCGGTCACGTCCGCCGCGCGGTACCGAATCGCACGGCCAACGCGAACGAACGGCAAGTTGTACCTTCCGCTCATCCGCCATGTCGCCAACGTGTTTGGCTTCACGCGGAGCAGGTTGGCGGCCTCGTCCTCGGTAAGCAAGTGCTGTTCGGGTATAGGCTTGGCTGGTGGGGCGGCGGTCGTCATGGATGTCCTCAATTCGGTGTGTGGGTACGTGCGGAAGCGGTCCTCGGGACGAGACTTAGGCTGTGACGGGACGGCAAACCTGAATCGTTTCGAAGGGGTCTGCGGTCTTGGGCACGACGTGCCGCACCAACGACGCAACTTCATCGAGTCGGAATCGAATGGCCCCGTCGGGCAATAGGTAGTGCGGAAGTTTGCCCGCACGGGCGAGGCGGGATGCCCGACCGAGTGGCCAGTTGAGTTGTGCGTCGATGTCGTCGGGATAGATCAGGTCGGTTGGCATTGCTCGGCCCTCGTTCGCGGGTTGTTCCCCGTAAACTCATGGCCTGCAGCGCGGGTCATCGACCTTTGGGTATCTTTTCTACCTTTTGGTATCTTTGGGTTTCTTTGCTCTCCCCGCTTTCGATTGCTTCACTGAGCCGCCGATGTCGTGGGCCACGGTCCCCGACTGGCCGAAGTTGCTGGTAGACGCCACCGTCAGCCGCGCGGACTCGGCCTTCGCCTGGGCGGCCTCGGCCGCCTTCGCGATCTTCTCTGCCACTTCGGCCCACCACTGCAGAAGGGATGCCTTCGAGACGACCGGGTGAGTCCCCTTGCCGCCGGGAAAGACGATCGGGCCGCCGTACTGGTCGTGAAATTTACGAATCCGATTTCGGTTCGCTTCCGTGTTTTTAAACGTGGGCGGCTTGGCGTCGCCGTTCAAGGCTTTGAACAGTTCGTTCCAAGTGTTGAGTGGAAAAAATGGTGCGTCCGGCTGGGTGGGCGGTGCGGTTTGATCTTTCGCTGGGAGAGAGTCGTTTGCTGATGCAGCAAACAGTTTGTCGTCACGCCATCGATCCCAGAGAGCATCCTCGGCGAGCAAATACACTTCATCAGGTGGCAGGCCACCAAAGGTCACGATACTGCCTTCGAACATGCGACGCACGGCCCAACGATAGTCTTCTTGGCTCAGACCTTGCGCGTGTGGAGCAGGAAACAAGGGCAACCGAATCGTGGCTATTTGCAGGGAAATAGATCGTTTTCCGCAAGAGGCATTGATCCCAAACTTATCACCGCGGATCGCATCAATGATGTCTTTCGCGGCACACTCGATGTTGCGAAGGGGAGGCTCAGGAAGTTGTGTTCGATGTTTCTCTGGGATGCTGGGCACCGGCACCCACGATTTGCTCGATTCTTCGATCAACTGCCGAACAGCATTCATTCTGGATTCTCACCGTGTAGACGGGTCGACCACCCGACCCGCCGCCGGTGAGTGCGACGGAGTCGGGCAGCCGCAAACCATCCCGCTGGCCGGCGAGACGGAACCCGATGCTGTACCTTCGTCGATTTGCCCTCGGTGAATCAACACCAGGTGGCACTCTAGACGAGATGCGCAATTCGTGAACCCCTCAAAGCCAATCCCAACATGGCAATCGTCGGTGGATGCGCATTTTCGACGTCAGTAAAGTTGATCCCTATTTCGCAACCGAAATCGAACATATTGTCAGAAGGCGTCACCGCAAACATCGGCGGCCGCGAGTAGTGCGAGTCAAAGGTGGATGGCCCGACGTGTACGGTCGTCACCAGAGACTGCGCACCTTGTTCGACAACCTGCTTCGCCTTCTCGTAGGTGGAACCGGAGACGCCGATCGCGGCCCCGACCTTATCGCGAACATCCCCCTCTGAAACCGCCGGTTTTTTACCGGCGGTTTCTTCCTTGGCTGGCCGGCCGCCTTTTCTCTCTGCCGCCTTCGGCTTCTCCAACTCCTCCAGCCGTTTGCCGATCAACACCATCTCCGACATCGTGTACGGCTGACGGCATCCGTTCTCGTCGCGCTCGGCAGCTTCGTGACCTCGGCGGCGGCGTTCACGCTGACCTTTCTGTCTTTGACGGCCTTCGCCAGTTCGGGGACGCCGTCTTCTTGGACCCTGTTGGCCTGTGGGTGTCAATCCTTCTTCTTCTCGTCCCCTTTCCCCTTCGCCGCCTGCATCATCGCGGCCGTCGCCGTGGTCACGGCCGCCCGCACCGGCTGGACGTTGAGCCGCGCGTAGATCGCCGTCGTGCTCTGGTTCTTGTGCCCCATCGACTTGCCGATGATGTTCAAACTCACCCCGGCCGCGGCCTGCCAACTGCCGAAGGTGCGGCGAAGGTCGTGCAGGCGCACGTCCACCAGGCCGGCCCGCTCGACGATGCGCTTCCACGCCGACTTCGGCTCGACGAGGTGGCCGGTCCTGCCGCGCGACGCGAACACGAAGGGGCCGGTGCGCGACTCGGCCCGCCGGGTCAGGATGGCGAGCGCGTCGGCGACGAGCGGGACTGTTACGGCCTCGCCCGACTTCGTTTCCGGGATGCGCCACACCGCTTCCGCGAAGTTGATGCGCGTCCACTCCATCCCCTGCACGTTGGCCCGCCGTGCCCCGGTCAGCAGCGCCATGGCGAAGAAGTCGCGGAAGAGTTCCGCTTCCATCTCCAACGAGGCGAAGAACCGTGCGAGTTCCTCGGCGTTGAGGAACCGCTCGCGGGACTTCTCCTTGAACTTCTCGACGCCCGCGGCCGGGTTGGGGCCGGTGTAGCCGAGGTTCGGGGCCGTCTTGCGGTACATGTGGTGCAGCAGCGCGAGCACCCGGTTCGCCACGTACCGCCCGCTGTTCTTGCCGACGCGCGCGTGCAGACTTTGCACCTCGGCCCGCGTGATGTCCGCGAGGCGCCGGCCCTTCCACTGGCTGAGGTGAAGGCGGTACTGGTCCTCGTTCCCCTCCCACGACTTGTTGTGTTGCTTGGCGATCTCGATGTGGTGCGCGAACAGGTCGCCGAGCGTCATCGCCCCGCGGGCGGCCAGCTTCTCGCGGTGCGGGTCGTTCCCCTTCGCGACTTCGCCGGACGCCTTGCGGGCTTCCTGTCGGGCGGCGTCGATGCTCAACTCGTGCGGCCATGCGCCGAGACGGAGGCGGGTGTACCGGCCGCCGATGCGCTTCGAGAGGTAGAACGTCATGGCCCCAGTGGCGGCCACGTACAGGGCCAACCCGCGGACTTCTTCGTCGTAAAAGTAGGCGTGCGTCTTGCCCGCCGGGCAGGTCAGCTTTTCGAGCCGCAGCGTTGTGAACTTGAACCGGCTATCCTTCGCCATTGCAGCACCGTTGCAGCACGCGGAATCAATCTCAGTGAATGAGAGTGTAACAGCGTACAGGTCGGCGGCAAAGCAAAGAGCTAGGAATTCAGACGAAATGAGTCAGCGTGAATCACGGTGAATCTGAACGCATGTTCCAGACGTGAGACTTTTAATCTGCGGGTCGTGGGTTCGATCCCCACCGGCTTCACTTGACGAAAAGTCCTGAAAACAAGGCTATCCAACACAAAGGCGGTCGGGGTCATCTCCAATCGCCTTTCTTGTTTGTCATTCTGTTTGTCACCTTTTCTTCGTTTGTCTCTCGCCTGACCCGCTGACCGCTCAGGTTCGGGTAGACGGCGTGGACAAAATTAACGTCCTGCTGTCGAACCCGATCACGCTGGGGTGAGAAGTTGTCCCAGGATACTGGTACAACGCTTTCGCATTTGCTCGCTATTCCTCTCGAAGAAATTAGCGAGGTCGAACCCAACGACACTTCTGAAGAACTCGTAGGTGCTGTCCACGTCCGCACCCCTTTGTGTGCCGGTCAACACCAGCATCTTCGCGTTCCGATACCTCCGGATGACCGTGTGACTGACTTGCGTGGAGATCACTGCGAGGACTGGCAGGTAGTTTTGATGTTCAGCGTTCATGCCGAATTGCAAGTCCTTGTTCTGACGACCCGCATCGGCGCTCTTGTAACCTTGACGCACTTCAAAGACGACACCTTTGATTTGTGCCGTTCGCTCGGCCGACATTTCCAACTTTTGGCAGCAACGGTCTAGCCACGCCCGCACACGTTGCCTGATCTCGGGCTTCGTTCCGATGTGGGCGAGGTCGATCCGGGCATCTAGCGTCAGGGTTCCTATTGTCCCATCCTTCTTCTCAGCCGTGTAGGACCAATGAACCTGATCCGCAGTCAACTCGAAATTATCTTGTACAAGGGCCTTGAACAGACGTTCGCATCCGAAGCCAATCTGCCGGTAAACTGAAGTCATGCCGCCCGCCGCTTTGTGGGCAGCGTACATCAGGGGCGAGTCCAAGCCGATCCAATGGTAGAACGGGTCGGCCCCGTACATGTCTGTGAACCGCTCAAGCGAGATGCCGTCCTCGTCGTTCGTGCCGAACTTCGGCTTGTAGTGTATAGTGGACCCCATTTGCGAGACCAAAAACCGACGAATTTAAGCTACTCCTTCGCCGGCTCTTTTGACCGTCCGGCCCGGTACACCTCGGCCGGGGTCTTGTACCCCAGTGACTGGTGCAAGCGGGCCTCGTTGTAGAAGGTGAAGTACGCCTTCAACCCCCGCTCCAACTCGGTCACCGTCTCGTATCCCCGCAGGAACACGTCCTCGTACTTCACCGTCCGCCACAGCCGCTCGACGAACACGTTGTCCAGGCACCGCCCCCGGCCGTCCATGCTCACCCGCGCCCCGGCCGCCTCCACCCGCTCGACCCACGCCCCGGCCGTGAACTGCACCCCTTGATCGGTGTTGAACACCTCCGGGGTGCCGGCCGCCAACGCCTCGTCCAGCATGTCCCGGCAGAACGCCCCGTCGAGCGTGTTCGACAACCGCCAGGCCACCACGTACCGGCTGTACCAGTCGATGGTGGCGGCCAAGTACATGAACCCGCCGGGCAGCGGCAGGTATGTAATGTCGGCACTCCACACCTGCCCGACGCGGTCGATCGGCACGCCGCGGAGGAGGTACGGGTACACCGGGTGGCCCCGCCCGGCCGACAGCTTCGGCTTCGGGTGGATGGCTTCCAGGCCCATGACCCGGAGCAACCGCTGGACCCGCTTGCGGTTCGCCGGGTGGCCGTTGCGGGCCAGCCACCGGGCGATCCGCCGGCTGCCGTAGAACGGGCAGGCCGTGTACTGCTCGTCGATCCGCCGCATGAGGGCCAGGTTGTCGGCCGACTCCTCGGCCGGCCCCCGGTAGTACGTGGCCCGGCCGAGCCCGACCAGTTGGCACTGCCGACGGACGCTCAGGTCGGCGTGCCCGGGGTCGATCAGCGGCCGCAGGTCGTCAACCGAACGTCGCAGCTTTTTTTTTCACCCAGTCGAGCTCGACCTTGAGCCGGCCGATCTGCTCGTACAGCGCGGGTGTCTGGTCGTCGCCGGGGGCGACCGCCTTCGCTCCGGCGGCGAACACGGCCTCGGCCCCGGCCAGGAGTTGCTTCTTCCACCCGTGGATGAGGGTCGGGTGGACGCCGAAGTGGGCGGCCAACTCGTTGACCGTCTTGTCGCCCTTCACCGCGGCCAGAGCGACCTGGGCTTTGAACGCCGCCGTGTGGGTCTTCCGCTTCGCCGTCATCAGGACCACCTCCGAGGGCCGCCAGAGTAGCTTACCTGGCGGTCTCAGTTTCGGGGTCCACTATAGGGGCCTCTTCTGGTAGGGGACGTCTTTCAAGGCGGCCCGATAGTCCACCATGAAGTCGGAGAAGTACCGGTCGAGTCCGGAGATGTTGTCATAGGTGCGGGTTTTGACGGTGCCGACGAAGTGCAAGTAAGGGTTGATCTCGACACTGCACGCCGGAATGCCTCGATACTTCATGCACAAGGGGACTGTGCCGACGCCGCTGAAGGGATCGAGAACCAAATCCTTCTCTGCCAATTTGAAGTGATCCGCAATGTCCTCGGCCAGTCGCGGGGCGAAACTCGGGGTGAGTCGATACCACCGATGAATCGGCAGGGAGAGCTTGCCTTGGAACGTGACGGCTTTAGTTTTCCTATTTGTAAATGTCGGCTCACCTACGTCAGAAAACGACGATTGTTTCACTGTTGTACACCCTGGTCAGCATCTCTACTAGTGGACGTTACAAAGGCCAATTTTCATCATCGCCTGTACGGCAGGTCCGTGGCGAGAAGAAGTTTACAAACCGAGAACAATCTGCTGAAGTGTTCCACGACAGAACTCTTGGCGCGGCCTAACGTTCTAACATCCCGATCCGTCTCAAATCTGGACACGGAGAAATGGATTTCCAACCGCCCACCACGTCATCATCTTCCTCTGCAATCAGAACCCTTGCGGCCCACCCCACGGTCGTGGCAAACGAACGGTCGATGGAATCGAAGTTCGCAACTCTGTCGGCTTTCTTCGTGGGGGCTTGATCCTTTACACACTTCCTTCCTCCTTCGTAAAAAACGTGACGCAGCCGTCACTACCAGATTGCAGATCGCATTGATTGCCGGTAACGTTATTCTGCTTAATTTGGCGTCACCCTCCCACAAGCGGGTTGAGCCACCTTCTTCAATCGTTCTCCGCCACGATCGAAAGGGTATTCATGTTGCGTTCCTCCTGACTCCGCGCGTTGCGCAAGCTTCTCCCCTCCCATTCTCAAAACCATCCCTCACTCCCGCGACGACAACCCCCGCGCGGCCCGCTCTTCGGTGCGGAGGCCCTTGAGGATCGGGTGGTGCCGGCCGGCCGCCTCTTCGCCGCCGGTGCCCTCCCTGGAAACGGCGGGCCGAGTCTGATCTACGATCTAAACCCGGGCACCGGGGCGGTTCTCAATTCGTTCGCCGCGCCGGAACTCGCGGGCGGGGGGACGGTCGGGCTCGCGTTCGACGGCACGCACCTGTTCTACCTCAACGGCCTCGGCAGCGACCTGCTCTACGAACTGAACCCGACCACCGGGGCCGTGTTGGACTCCGATTTGATCACGGCCGGATCGGGGAATTACGACGGCCTGGCCGTCGTGGGCGGGCAAGTGTTCGTACAGGACTACACCCTCAACACGATCCACGTCTTCGACCCGGTCGGTGACACCATCACCCGCACGGTGACGCCGACGGCGGCCACGTTCGGCCCCGACCTCGCGGGCGGTCTGGCCGGGGCGACTGGGCCGGACGGCCTGATCGGGCCGATCAACGGCGGCAACCTGATCGCGGAGTTCAACCCCACCACGGGCGCATTCGTTCAGGGCTTCCAGCCCGGCACCGGGCCGTTTTTGGGGGCGGCCGTCGTCGACAACGTGATCTACCTCGGGTTCGGCAACAAGAACGCCATCCGCATGTACTCCCGCACCGGGGCGGCGCTCGGCCAAATTACAATCCCGGTTCCGGTGGTCGCCCTCGGCGGGGACGGCGTCTCGGTCCCCCCCCCGCGCCGAACACGGACGTCGTCAACGGCGGGTTCGAGACCGGCACGACGGCCGGTTGGACGGTGTTGAACGCCCCTGGCAGCGGCACCCCCGGCTTCACGACGTACACGGGTTCGAACCCCCAACAGAGTTCGCTGCCGGCACCCCCGGAAGGCGGCTCCGCCGTGTACAACGGACACAACGGGCCGGGCAGTTACGTCCTGTACCAGGACATCACCCTGCCCGCCGGTCAGGCCCAGACCTTGTCCCTGACGGCCTTCTATCAGAACCAGTTCACCCAGGGCTTCATCACCCCGGCCACGCTCGATTATCGGACCGGCCCCAACCAGCAGTTCCGCATCGACATCGTCAGCCCGACCGGCGATCCGCTCGCCACCACCTCGGATGTCGTCAAACTCAACGTGTTCCGGACTGCGGTGGGTGACCCGCTGGCCCGTGGGGCGTTCACCGTAACCGTCGACCTCGGCGCGTTCGCCGGGCAGACGGTCCGGCTCCGCGTCGCCGTCACCAACAGTCAGCTCTTCCTCTTTGGCGGGGTGGACAATGTTCACTTCGCCCCGACCGTGCCGCCCACGCCCGGCGCGGTCCAGGGAGTGAAGTTTAACGACCTCGACGGGGACGGGGTGCGTGACCTCAACGAGCCCGGTTTGCAGGGTTGGACGATTTACGCTGACACCAACCTGAACGGCTGGCCCGACGCGGGCGAGCCGTCGACGGTCACCGGCCCGGACGGGGCGTACCCCCTCGCCCTCTTGCCCGGCACCTACCGCATCCGCGAGTTGAACCAGGGCGGGTGAGCGCAGACCGGGCCACTCAGCTTCCCCTTCTACGCCAGCGGCTCGACGCTCGTCGCCATCGACCCGGCCACGGCGACGGCGGGGCCGGGAAAGGCTTCATTGCCGGCGGCGCGGGCGAGATCTGCTCCAGTGCGGGGCCGGGATCGACTGGTTCTGGGAGCCGCTCGCCGTCGCGATCGACGACCTGGAACCGGGCGAGCAGCGGAACTGATCCGGGCCGGGGGGCACGAACACCGCAATCTCCGGCCGTCCCGCACGACGGCCTCCGGGAGCTCACACGGCAACCGCCGGACCCACCTCCCGTCTGAAATATCCTCCGAACGCTTCCAACGGCGATAGGATGGGAACCTCGGTCACATTCGCGACCCGGAACCCACCGAAGGTGTTGGGGTGCCAATTTCGACTGCTGGCGCGGCCGGCGAAGGCCCGGAGGGAGAGATGGAAAGCGGGGGCGGGTTCCTCGACCGGTTGTGGGAGGTCGCGGCCGAACACCCCGAGCAGCCGGCGGTGATCACCGCCGGGACCGAGGTCGTGACGTACCGCAAACTCCTCGGGCGGGCCGATCGAATCGCCGCGGGGCTTGTGCGGGCCGGCGTACGGCCGGAACAACTGGTCGGGCTGGGGCTGCCCCGGTCGGCCGAGTTCGTGGCGGCGGCCATCGGCTGCTGGCGGACCGGGGCGGCATTCCTTCCACTCGACGCCCGGTGGCCGACCGACCGGCTGGAGTTCATCGTCCGCGACAGCGGCCTGTTGCTCGCGGTCGCAGTCGGGCCGCAAGCTGCCGAGTTGCGGCGGCTCGGCGTCACCACTCTCGACCCGGACGCGCCGTTCGACTTGGTGACCACCTCGCCCATCTACGGCCCGAACCGACTCGCCTACGCCGTCTACACCTCCGGTTCGACCGGCCGGCCGAAGGGCGTTCTCGTCGAACACCGCGGGATCGTGAACCTCCTCGACGCTCAGATCGCCGCGTTCGACCTAACCCCCGGCTCGCGGGCGCTCTGGGTGCTCAGCCCGGCGTTCGACGCCTCGGTGTCGGACATCGGCACAGCCCTCCTCGCCGGCGCGACCTTGTGTGTCGAACCGGACGACGACCTCCGCGACCCCGTCCGACTGATCCGACTCCTCCGCGACCGTGCGATCACGCACGTCGATCTGCCGCCGGCCCTCCTCGGCGTGCTGGACCCGGCCGAACTCCCGCCTTCGCTCCGAACCGTGGTAATCGGCGGCGAACCGGCCCCCGCGGAAGCCGTGCGGCGGTGGGCGGCGAGGGTTCGGGTCGTCAACGTCTACGGCCCGACCGAGGCGACCGTCTGCACGAGTCTCGGTGCGTGCGACCCGGTTACGTGGGCGGACCCGCTGCTCGGCCGGCCCATCCCGGGCATCCGCTATCAAGTTCTGGACGACGAGTGGAACCCGGTGCCACCCGGCGGGGTCGGCGAACTGTTCATCACCGGGGTCGGGCTGGCCCGCGGTTATCTGAACCGGCCGGACCTGACCGCGGTGAAGTTCCCGACAGTCCGCGGCGAACGCTGGTACCGCACGGGAGATCGGGTGCGCCGGCGGCCCGACGGTGAGTTCGTCTTCGTCGGCCGGGCCGACCGGCAGTTCAAGCTCCGGGGTCAACTCGTCGAACCCGGCGAAGTCGAGGCACGGTTGCTAGAACTTCCCGGCGTGCGGGAAGCGGCGGTGGTCCGCCGGGCCGCCGGAGATCGCGTGGCGATCGTCGCCGTGGTCGCCGCGAGTGATGAGGGACTGTCGGCAACTGCGATCAGCGAACACTTGGCCCGGACGGTCCCGCCGTGGATGGTGCCGCAGCGCGTCGAGTTCCTTCCGACATTGCCGCGGACTACGGCTGGGAAGGTGGATTACCCCGCCCTGGAAGCGGAGCGCTCTCACCCTTCTGGCGAAGTGCGGGAGAGCGGCGGGTCCGATTCGCGTGAGGGAGCACTACTCGCGGTGTGGTCGGCAGTCCTGGGGCGGCCAGCCGACCCGGCGGTCGGGTTTCTCGAACAGGGCGGCGACTCGCTCGGGGTGTTGCAGGTGGTAGCGGCCGCCCACGCGCGCGGGCTGACCCTCCGCCCGTCGCTCGTCGCCAACGGGCTGACGGCGTCCGAGATCGTCGCCCGCCTGCGGGCCGGGCCGGAACGCGACGCGCTCCCGGCAGCGTTCCTGGAGGCCGAAGCTGCGGCGGAACTGTCGCGCCTGCCTTCGTCTGCTCCCGCCCGCGGCCACCCGGCCGTGTCTCCGGGGCGAATCCTCCTCACCGGGGCGACCGGGTTCCTCGGTTCGTGGCTCCTGTCCAAACTGCTCGCCCGCAATTCCGCCGAAATCCACTGCCTCGTCCGCGGGGCCGGGCGACTGCCGCCCGACCCGCGGGTTCACCCGATCATCGGCGACCTAGAACGGCCCCGATTCGGGTTGTCGGCAGCCGCATGGGACGAACTCACCGACCGGATCGACGCCGTCTACCACTGTGCGGCTGCGGTGGACGTGGTCCGACCGTTCCACCGGTTGCGGGCCGCGAACCTCGGCGGGACGGCGGCCGTCCTGGGGTTGGTTGGCACCGGTCGGCCGAAGCGTTTGCATTACGCCTCGACGCTCTCCGTCTTCGTTTCCACCGACCGTGCCCACGGACTGCTGCGGGAGGACGATGATCTGACTGCGACCGGGGAGGTGTACGGCGGCTATGCCCAGACGAAGTGGGCCGCCGAGCGGCTTCTCCGACTCTCGGGCGGGCGGTTCGGGCCGGTCGCGCACTACCGCCTCGGCCTCATCACCGGCGATACCCGCACCGGCCGCGGACCGGGCCGTGATCTGTTCACGCAGTTCATCCGCGGGCTGGCCCGCGTCGGCGGTTACCCGGCCGGGGTGGGCGAACTTAGCGTGGACATCACGCCCGTCGATTACGCTGCGGCGGCGATGGCCCGGCTCTCGCTGGCGGAACATTGGGACGGGGCCACGTTCCACTTGGCGAACTCTCGTAGCCTCTCGCTGGCGGAACTGCTCGACGCCGTCCGGGCAAGCGGAGTACGGCTCGACCCGTTGTCGATGGCCGAGTTCCGGGCGCGGGCCGCGGGCCTCGACCCGTCGGCCGCCGCGGGGTGCCTCGGCCTCTGCCGTGCCCTCCCCGGCGAGGAGTTCGACCAACTGCGGGCGACCGACTTGTTCCAGGCCACGGGTGTGAGCTTCGACCAAACGAATACGACCGCCACCCTCGGCGGCAGTGGGATCGCGTGCCCGCCGCCGGAGCCAGAACTGATTCGCAAGTACGTCGCCGCCGCCCTCGACGGGATCGACCGATGACGACCGGGATGCTCCTCGGAAAGTTCCTGCCCCCGCACCTCGGGCACGTGTACCTCGGCGAGTTCGCCGGCCGGTTCGTCGATCGGCTCACGATCGTCGTCTGTTCGCTACAACGCGAGCCGATCCCCGGCGAACTGCGGTTCCAGTGGATGCGCGAGTTGTTCCCGTTCGACAACGTCGTCCACCTGACGGACGAACTGCCCCAAGAACCGGTCGAGCACCCGGACTTTTGGAACCTCTGGCGCTCGGCCCTGTTGCGGGTGCTGCCAGGCCGGCCGGATTACGTCTTCGCGTCGGAACAGTACGGTTGGCGGCTCGCGGAAGAACTCGGGGCCGCGTTCGTGCCGGTGGACGGGGCGCGGTCGGCGGTGCCGGTGAGCGGGACCGTGATCCGCACCGACCCGGCTGCGAACTGGGATTATCTGCCTCGGTGTGTGAGGCCGCACTTTGTGAAGCGGGTCTGCGTGTTCGGGCCGGAATCGACGGGCAAGACGACGCTCGCCCGGCGGCTGGCAGAACACTTCGGCACGGCGTGGGTGCCGGAATACGCCCGGACGCTGCTCGAATCCATTGGCCGTGAAGTGCGCGTCAAGGACATGGAGCGCATCGCCCGCGGGCAGGCCGCCTCGGAGGACGCCCTCGCCCGGAACGCAACGAGGGTACTGATTGCCGACACCGACCCGTTGGCGACACTTGTCTGGAGCGACGTGCTGTTCGGGGCTGTGCCGCCGGCGGTGCGGGAACTGGCCGACGCCCGTGCCGCCGACCTTTACCTGCTCACCGAGGCGGACGTGCCGTGGGTGGCGGACCCGGTTCGATACCGACCTGACGGCGGCCGCGATTTCTTCGAGCGGTGCCGGGCGGAACTCGCCGCCCGCGGCCGGCGGTTCGTCGTGATCCGCGGCGATTGGGACGAGCGGTTCCGCACCGCCGTCGCCGCGGTCGAAGAGTTACTCCGCCGGTAGCCGTGGGTAGTCGCCGACCGAGCACCCGGTCGAGCGGTTGTCGGCGTTGGGTGCCCCGACGCCGGCCGCGTGGTCGGCCAGATCGACGGTGCGGAAGTCGAGGCTGAAGCGGGTTCGGCCGGTGGCATTCTTGCGGGTCTGGTGAAAATGCGCGCCGGCGAACAGCACCAAGTCACCGGCGGCAGCCGCGAAGCCGATCTCCCGGCCGGGGTCGAACTCGCCGATCTGACCGGGGTAGGTGTGCGTTCGGCCGTGCGTCGGGTTCTGCCACCCGATGCGCAGGGCGGCCCCGTTCTTTGTCCAGGCGTCGTGGTCGAACGCCTCCGAGTTGTTCGGGACCGGGCGGTCGAACCAGTCGGGGTAAAACACGAACGTCTCGGCCGGGGTCACGTCGTGGAGGGGCACCCACCACGTGATCTCGGCCTGCGAGTGGGCGTACCAGGTGTCGCGGTGGGCGTAGTAGATCGGGGCCGCGGCCGGGTTCTCGAACCCCTTGTGGGAGATGACCCGCAGCCGGGCCGGGTCGCACGCCACGCGGGTCGGGTCGAAGCCCCGCCCCCGCAGTACGGCGGCGACTAAAGCGTGGAACGGCTGTTCGGTGTAGATCGCCTTGCGGAGTCGGCCGACGCGGTCGAAGAAGTCGCCGTCGGACGTGCGGAACTGGGCCTCGCGTGGGTTTTCGCCGAGTTCCGCCTCGACCACGGCCCAGACCTCGCGGATTAATCGGGCCGTGGCCGCGTCGCCGGGAAGGTGGAAGATGGTGCCGGCGTACAGAGCACGACGGGTCTCGGCTTCGTCGGCCGGTAACTCGGTGAGGACTGGGTTCATGTCGGTCTCCGGGCGACGGCGATGCACCGCGGGCTGTTCAGTGTCAGGGGTTGGCTGTCGATTCCGCCGAGGAACGTCACGTCGGTGAACCCGACGGATCGGAGCAACCGGGCGAGGTCGGCCGGCAGGTAGAGGCGAACGACGCTCCGCCTCACCCGCCGGGTGCCGTCGGGCAGGACGAACGTCCACACCTGCTTGAGCAACCCGGCCGGCAGATCGGGTTCGCTCTCGCGGATCAACAGAACCTCACCGTCGGGCCGCGACAGCCGATAGGTGAGGGCGTGCTGGAAGTCCCGCAGCAGGCGGGCGACGTGCTGGTAGTCGAGGGCGAAACGGCCGCCCGGCAGGAGGCTGTCGAACGCCCGGCCGAGCATTTCCCGATTGCGGCCGTCGTCGGAGTCGTTCCCGAACCCGGTGTTCCAGTTGAACCCGCCGTCGCACGGGTTCGGGGCCATGAACGCGAAGGCATCGCCGGGGAAAAAATCGGCCCCGCATTTCTGCCCGGCCGCGGCCTCGTTCGCCCGCCGGACGTACTCTTCACACTGATCGACCCCGACCACCCGAACCCCGGTCGCAGCCATCGGTAGGGAGATCGTCCCCGTCCCGCAGCACTGGTCGAAGACCGTGGCCCCCGGCTCCAGGCCGAGGGTGTGGATCAGAAATCGGGCCGTTTGCCCGGAGTCCTGGCGGGACAGGAAGAGATCGGCTACGATGTCGTCGTAGAGCGTCTGCCACCAGTCCTGGTCCCCGAACCCGTCGGTCATTCCCGGTGTCCCCTTCAGTTACAGACCTGAGCATACCCGGAGGTCGCCCGGATGGCCATGATGCGTGCGGTTGTGCTGGACGATCGGGGCGTCGGGTTTCGCCGAGTACCAATCCCCGAACTGAGACACCCGGACGACGTGCGGGTTCGCGTGAGCGTCGCCGGGCTTTGCCGGACGGACCTGCTGGTGGCCGCGGGGAAACTGCCGGTCGCGACCCCACGGGTTCTCGGGCACGAGTTCTCCGGGACGGTCGAAGCGGTTGGCCCGGCCGCGGCGGGGGTGAAGCCTGGCGACCG
The DNA here is from genome assembly GCF_008254045.1 of Limnoglobus roseus. Lineage (GTDB taxonomy): Bacteria > Planctomycetota > Planctomycetia > Gemmatales > Gemmataceae > Limnoglobus > Limnoglobus roseus. The sequence goes on from NZ_CP042425.1 coordinate 1,865,561, forward strand.
GGTAGCCGTGAACCCGGTGTTCGGGTGCGGCCGGTGCCCCGTGTGCGCCGCCGACCCGATCAACTGCCCGCGGCGGACGATGCTCGGCCTCGACCGGGACGGGGCCTTCGCGGAATTTGTGGTTGTGCCGGCGGCGAACGTGTTCCCGGTTCCGCCGCACGTTCCCGAGTTGGCCGCAGCCTACGCCGAACCGGTGGCCGCCGCGTTGGCGGTGTTCAACGCCGGGCTCGATCCGAGTGAGTACGGCCTCGTCCACGGGAACAACCGATTCGCGCGGCTGGTCGAACTCGTCCTCTGCGACGCCGGGTTCGGCACGCTGTCCCGCGTCGATCCGGCCGTCGCCCTCGACGACGAGTTCGACTTCGCCGTTGAGACGGGGCTGGACGGCCCAACGTTTGACGACTTGGTCCGGGTCATCCGGCCGGGCGGCACGCTGGTGGTCAAGAGCCGACAGGCCGTTCGCGTGGGCGTGGACTTCGCCGCGGCGGTGCGGAAGCAACTCACGATTCGGGCGGTCAACTACGGGCCGTTCCGCCGAGCCGTGGGGCTGCTCGCTGAGGGTCGGTTGAACCTGACGGGCCTCTTCGGCGCGACGTACCCGTTGGAACGGTGGCACGAAGCGTTCGCGGCGGCCGGCAACGAGGCGGCGAAGGTGTTCCTGACGACGGCCACGGAAGGCTGACGCATGTGCGGCATCCTCGCGATCCACAACCCGGCCGGCGGCGTCACCGAGGCGGAACTGCGTCGCGGACTTGCCGTGTTGCGGCACCGTGGCCCGGACGGCACGGGCGTCTGGCTGTCGCCGGACCGCACGGTTGGCATCGGCCACACCCGGCTCGGGGTGATCGACCCGCTCGGCGGCCGACAACCTCTCGTTAGCGAAGACGGCACCGTCGTCGCCGCGGTCAACGGCGAGTTCTACGACCACGATCGCATCCGCCGCGAACTCGAATCTCGCGGCCACGTCTTCCGCACCCGAAGCGACTCGGAAATCCTCGTCCACCTCTACGAAGACGACTCGGACGGCGTCGCCGCCCGCCTGCGCGGCGAGTTCGCGTTCGTGCTCTGGGACACCCGCCGTCGCCGCTTGCTGGCGGCCCGCGATCCGTTCGGCGTCAAGCCCCTCGTCTTCCACGCCGACAGCCGGCGGACGGTCTTCGCGTCGGAAGCGAAGGCGCTGTTCGCGCTCGGCGTGCCGGCAGCCTGGGACGCGGCCGCGCTGTGGCAGGTGTGCGGGATGCAGTACCCGCTGCCGGGGCAAACGCTCTTCCGCGGCGTGCGCGAACTCTTACCCGGCGGGGCCGCCACGCTCTCACCTACCGGGCCGCCGACGATCTGGGAGTACGACCCAATCGAAGCGAATGTCGCCGGAACGACCGACGGGGATTCGGGTCACCTCGCGGCTCTGTTGCGGGCCAAACTCGACGAGGCGGTGCGGCTGCGATTGCGGGCCGACGTGCCGGTCTGTTTCCACCTCAGTGGCGGCCTCGACTCCACGTCCATCGTCGCCTTGGCGAAGCGCCACCTCGGCCGCCCGCCCGTCTGCTTCACCGTCGGGTTCGACGCTCCGGCTTACGACGAACTCGACGAGGCCCGCGAGTCGGCCGCGTTCCTCGGGGCCGAACTCCACGAAGTTCGCGTCTCGCAACGCGACCAGTTCGATCACCTCGAAGACGCGGTGTACTACAGCGAGGGGCTGGCGATCAACGGCCACTTGCCGGCGAAGTACCTGCTGGCCCGGGCAGTTCGTCGGGCCGGGTTCAAGGTCGTGCTGTCTGGCGAGGGGGCCGACGAGATCCTCGGCGGATACGCCCACTTCCGGCAGGACCTGCTCGGCGACGACCCGGCCGCGCTCGCCGCGCTCAAGGCCGCCAACGCCGACATGGCCGGCATCCAACTCCCCGAGGGCGATGGGCTGCCACTCGCCGCGGTGCAGGAGCGGTTCGGGTTCGTGCCCGCGTTCCTTCAAGCGAAGGCGACGCTGGGACTGAGGTTGCGCGGACTCCTTCGGCCCGAATTCGTCGCGGAATTCGCCGCCGTCGATCCGTACCGCGAGTTCGTCGCACGTTTCCCGCGGCTCACCGGCCGGGACCGGGTTGACGTGTCGAGCCACCTCTGGACGCGGTCGGCGCTGGCGAAGTACATCCTCCGCACGCTCGGCGACGGCACGGAGATGGCCCACGGGGTCGAAGGCCGGGTGCCGTTTCTTGATCCGGTCCTTGCCCGCTTCGCGTCCGGCCTGCCCACGAGCGTGAAGATCCGCGATGGCGTCGAGAAGTGGTTGCTGCGGGAAGCCTTGAAGGACGTGTTGCCGCCGGCCGTGTACGCCCGCCGGAAGCACCCGTTCACGGCCCCGCCGCCTGCCCGGTTCGCCCGCGAGTTCTTCCGCGACCGGCTTTCGCCGACGGCCCTGGCCGGCTCGCCGTGCTTCGACCCGGCCGCGGTGGGCCGCTTCCTCGACCAACTCGACACCGCCGGGGACGCGGCCCGCACCGCCGCCGACCCGGCGCTCATGATCGTCCTCACGAGCGTCCTCCTCCAAGAGCGACTCGGCCTCTCAGCCTGACCATCCTTCGGGATCGACCCGCCGCTACAATGTCCCGATGCTCCGACCCGACACGCCCGCCCTGATCCTCGCCCCGATGGAGGGCGTCACCGACGCCCCGATGCGGGCCGTCCAGGGCATCGGTGGCGCGTTCACGTTCGCCGTGTCCGAGTTTCTCCGGGTGGCCCACGCCCCCCTTCCTCGCGGTGTCCTCCTTCGCCACGTCCCGGAACTCCGCACCGCCGGCCGAACCCCGACCGGCCTGCCCGTCCAGGTACAAATCCTTGGCGGCGACGCGGGCCTGATGGCGGAATCGGCCGTGATGGCCGTCACGGCGGGGGCCACGGCCATCGACATCAACTTCGGCTGCCCGGCCCCGACCGTCAACCGGCACGACGGCGGCGCGACCCTCTTGAAGTACCCGCGGCGGATTCGGGAGATCGTCGGGGCGGTTCGGGCCGCCGTCCCAGTCGGCGTGCCGGTGTCGGCGAAGCTGCGGCTCGGGTGGGACCGGGTGGACGCGATTTTCGAGAACGCGGAGATGGCGGCCGAAGGCGGGGCGGCGTGGATCACGATCCACGCCCGGACGCGGACCCAGGGATACGCCCCGCCGGTGTACTGGCCGCTGATCGGCCAGGTTCGCGGGCGATTGGGCATCCCGGTGGTGGCGAACGGGGACATTCGGACGGTCGAGGAGTTCCGCCGGTGTCGGGACGAGACGGGGTGCCGGCACTTCATGCTGGGCCGCGGGGCGTTGGCCGATCCCGGGTTGGCGGGGCGGGTGGCGGCCGAACTCGGACTCGCCGATCCTCCGCGGGCCGCGGTGATCGACTGGCCCGCCGAGTTGCGGCGGTTGATGGCCTGGACGCCCGCGGCGTCGGCCGAGGGGATGGTGAAGCGGTTCAAGCAGTGGCTCCGGATGGCGGCGGCCTACGGCACGTTCACCCGGTTTGATGAAGTGAAGCGGGCGGGGTGCGTGTCGGAACTGCTGGCCGTCCTGGACCTGCCGTCCCGGACGCCGGACGCGACCGAATTCTCCGAACCCCTTCTCACGCTCGACTGTCAACGTCCTCAACTCTGGTGAAAGGTCTGAGCGGGACAGGAGGGCGAGCCAATGGCGAACGAGGGTCTGCCGGCCGAGTGGGAAGCGCTGTCGCATTCGGCGCGAGTTCGGAAGGCGGTCGAAGTGGGCCGCCAATCGCGATCGGACGCCGCGGCTGCACGGCTGCTCCGCGAATGGCGGACGGGCGGGTTCACGCAGCGCTTGCTGGCGGCCTACGCGGGCCACGGCAGCCGCGACTCGGCAGCACTCCTCGCCCTGGCCGCCGACCCGTCTCGCACGATCGCCGGCATCGCACTCTCGGTCTTGTGTGACGCCAGCGACGATAACGCCCTCCTCGCTACCATCCGCGAGCTTCCACCCCGGCGCGTGGCCCGGCCGCTTACCCGGCTCCGTCGCGTGCGGCCGGACGTGATCGACCGCTTCATCACCGAGCGTGTGGCGGCGGGCGACGCGGTGGCCTGGCCGCTCGTGCCGCTCGGCTCCGCGGCCGTCCTTGAACAGCACTTCGCCACCGCCGCCGAACGCGGCGGGGACACCTTCTGGCGGCGGCTCGCCGCGATTCACCCGGCCGATGCCGCAGCCGAGATCGTGGCCCGGCTCGCCGCGGCCACCAGCCCCGACGGCCTCCTTTTCGCCGCCGCCCGGAGCGTCGTTGCGGTCCTATCGGACCGCGAACCGGAGGCTGCGCTGACGGTCGTGGCGGCCCTCCGGCGGCACGTCCCACTCGCTACGATTCCGCTGGAAGCGCTCGTCGCCCGCCGGCCGGTCATCCTCGCCGACCTCGTCCTCGGCGCGAGCGAACCGGCCACCGCGAACTTCCAGCGGGTCGCCCACAAGCTCGACGTACCGCGGATCGTCGGGCTGTTCCGCCGCGGTGCGGGCCATCTCGGCGACCCCGGCTGGTGGCTCGCGCGGTTGCCGGCTGGCGACCGCGATGCGGTCTATCGCGAACTCGCCCCGGCCTGGACCGCGGCCGACGGCGTCGTCGCCGTTACCATCCTCCGGCGGCTACCTGTCGCGACGCGGCAAGCGGAGGCTCGCCGGGTGGTCGCGCTGCCGGCACTGGCGACCCGCCCGTTGCAGCGGCTCGTGTTCGTCGGCCTCTTGCCGTGGGACGAGGCGCGGGCGGCGGCGAAGCCGTGGCTGGCGCACCCGGAAGCGGAGAACCGGGCCGCGGCGCTCGTCGCGCTGTGCGAGGCGGCGCGGTTCGCCCCCGCGAGGTTGACCGAGTTTCTCGAACTGCTCACGGTCCGCAAGCACGAACAGGACCCGGTGCGGCTGGCGTTCCTCGGCGCGCTGGCCACGCTGCCGCCCGGCCGCTGGAAGGCCGAGCACCTGCCCGCGCTCGCGCGGGTCATCCGCGACGCGCTCGACGCCGGCGATCTGTCGACGGGCAGCGTCGCCGCGCTCGGCCGGCTCGTCTTCACCCTGTTGCCGTTCCAACCCGTGTGGGCCGCCGAACAACTCGCGGAGGTGACGCGCGACCGCGGCTACCCCGGTTGGACCGGCCGGGCGCTGACGGCCGAGGACGTGCGGCGGATCGCCCCGACTCTGACGCCGATCGCCGAGGCGTGGCTCGACCGCGAAAACGAGGGGCGGGTCGTCTCGCTTGCGTCCACCGTCGGCCGGTGGCTGCCCGACTGGCCGGAACTGGTCGGCTTCCTGGAACGGCTCATCCGTACCGGTCGCGACTACACCGCGGCCGGCGCGATGGCCCTGATCGCGCAGCACGTCCGGGCCGAACGGGAGCGCGTCATCACCGCGGCGCTCGCCCGGGACGAGAGCTGGGCGTTACAGCCGTCGGTGATGAACTTCCTGCACACCCGGCGACAGGATTTGCTCACGCCGTTCCTCGGCCAGCGGGCGTACGCCGGGCGGTTCAGCACGGGTAAGGTGCGGCACGTGTTGCCGCTGGCCGCCGGGTTCTTCCGGTGGACCGACTCGCAGCAGGAGACCTTCGCCGGGTCGCTCGCGGAGCTGTCGGAACCGCCCTCGCGCAAGAAGGACGCGCAGGTGACGTGGGACGTGCTGTTCGCGGTTCGCCGCCTGCCGGCCCTGCCCGCCATCGGGCCGGAACGACTCGTGCGGCTCGCCGGTGACGCGCGGCCTGCCGTCCAGGAGACGGCCGTGCGGGCGCTCGGCCGGTTCGACGCCCGGCAGGGCATCCCCGAACTGCTCGACGCCCTCGGCGACGCGCGGGCGCGGTGGGCCGTGTACGCGCTGCGGCAGGCGCTCAACGATCTGCCGCCGACACGGGTGCTCGAAGTCATGCGAGGTGTGCCGCTCGCGAAGGTCACGGTGGCAAAGGAAGCGGTGCGATTGGCCGGCGAGTTCGGCGGGACCGCGGCGCTCGGCTGGTTCGCGGAACTCCACCGCCAGGACCTTCACCGGGACGTCCGCGGCGCGGTTCTGCGGGCGCTGTGGGACCACCTCGACCACTCCGAAGCGTGGGCGATCCTCGACGAGTCGGTCGCGTCCCCGGACCCCGGCGTGGTGATCGGTCTGGCCCGCATTCAGGTAGACCGGGCGTCGGCCGCGGCCCGCGATCGCGTCGCGGACCTCTTCCTCCGATTGCTCGAATACCCGGAGCCGACGGTCCGAGTTGCCGTCCTCGGCCGCCTCGCGGCGCAGCCGGTGCCGGACCCACGGCGGGGACTGTTAGCTGCGGTGCTGGCGAAGCTCGCGTCCGCCATCCCCGACGAGCGAACCGCGGGGCTTTCCGCGGCGCTGGCGGGGGCCACCGACGCCGACGCCGCGGCGTTCGCGGCGGCCTTCACGCGGCTCCTCCCGCAGCGGCGCGAACTGGGGTCGTCGGTGGCGAACTTCGCGGCCGTGACGCGGGCACTCGGCCCGCGGTTGCTGGAGGTCCGGTCGGCGGTGCTGGCCGCGGTCGAAGCCGACCCGGCCGTGGTGAGTCTGCACGTCCGCCTTGCCGCGGCGCGGTTGGCCGCCGAGCCGTACGCTCAGTGGGTGTTGAAACTTGTCGGCACCGCTCGGTGGCACGCGGCGACCCAAACCGCGGCGTTCGACGCCTTGTGCGAAACGGGTCGGCCGGCGGAGGCACTCGACCGGGCGGAGGCGGTGTGGGCATCGCACCCCGACCCCGCGGTGCGGTGGCTTGCGCTGCGAGTTCTCGTCCGAACCTCGTCCACTCAAGGGTGGGGTGACGACCGCCGCGACCGCCTCCAGCGATATCGGGATGACCCAAGCCCGCTCGTCGCCGACGAGGCCGCCCTGACGTTCCCGCCGGAGCCGCCCCCACCCGCGGCGAACTGAGGTTCGCGTCCTGGGTTGACGGCCGCACGACGGGTCAGATCACGGTCGTCGGCCGGTGGTTTGTTCCTGCGGCGGCCCCGACAGTGGGAGGTGGACCTCATAGAATTGACAGTCGAGAGGCCAAACAGGAGAGCGGATGATCCGCAGCAGTTACAACCTGACCCATTTGAAAGTTCTCGAAGCGGAGAGCATTCACATCATCCGCGAGGTGGCCGCCGAGTTCGAGCGGCCGGTGATGCTCTACTCGATCGGCAAAGACTCGGCCGTCATGCTGCGCCTCGCGCAGAAAGCGTTCCACCCCGGCCGGCTGCCCTTCCCGCTCTTGCACGTCGATACGACCTGGAAGTTTCAGGCGATGACCGAGTTCCGCGACCGGTTCTGTCGCGAGCAGGGACTCGACCTGAAAATCTGGACCAACCAGGAGGGGAAGGCCCAGAACGTCAACCCGTTCGACCACGGCTCGAAGAAGTACACCGACGTCATGAAGACGGCGGCGCTGAAGCAAGCATTGAACCACTACCAGTACGACGCGGCCTTCGGGGGTGCCCGTCGGGACGAGGAAAAGAGTCGGGCGAAAGAGCGGGTCTACAGTTTCCGCGACAAACTGCACCAGTGGGACCCGAAGAACCAGCGGCCGGAACTCTGGAACCTCTACAACGGCAAAGTCAATAAGGGCGAAAGCATCCGCACCTTCCCGCTGAGCAACTGGACCGAACTCGACGTCTGGCAGTACATCCACCTCGAAAGCATCCCGATCGTGCCGTTGTACTTCGCCGACGTTCGCCCAGTCGTCGAACGCGACGGCACGCTCATCATGGTGGACGACGACCGGATGCGGCTGAAGCCCGGCGAGACGCCGATGATGAAGCGCGTACGGTTCCGCACGCTCGGCTGCTACCCGCTGACCGGGGCCGTCGAGAGCGACGCGACGACGCTGCCAGAGATCATCGAGGAGATGCTGCTGGCGAAGAATTCCGAGCGGCAGGGCCGCGTCATCGACCACGACGAAGCCGGGTCGATGGAGCAGAAGAAGCGAGAGGGGTACTTCTGAGTTGTTTAGACCTCAGTTGATCAACAGAACGCACTCTAAGAGGCTTCCCATAATTTTACGCTGCTGGATTCCGGAAGGTCGTTTGCGTGAATTCGTTGAAACTGTGGTACGCGCCACAATCTATTCGCCTCCCGATCCGCGGGTTCGCCCATGTTCCGGTGCGGTTTGGCTGGACGAGGATCGCCTTGAGCAAAGTTGCTGGGATAACATCCGAGGGGTCATCGAGAGAACGGGATCGGCTAATCGATCGTGGATGGGTGTCTGGTGGGAAGGTGGCGAATACAAGTGCGAAGCATCGGAGCGGCTTCTCTTCCCTTGGGAAAGGAGCGGCGTAGTTACCTGCGAGTTTCAGCACGATGACGGGTATGACGGCGTCTCGGTGCGGCTCAATATCACTTCCGAGGTGGAGCCCCTAGTTCGGCAGACTGCTGTGGCACTAGGCGGCGGGGTAGGACAGAACTAACCAACGACGCTGATTGAGAACTAGTAACATGCAACAGGTCGATCTCTCCACTGAAGACATCCACGCCTACCTCGCCCGCCACCAGCGGAAGGAACTGCTGCGGTTCCTCACCTGTGGCAGCGTGGACGACGGCAAGAGCACGCTCATCGGTCGGCTGCTCCATGACACGAAGATGATCTACGAGGACCAACTCGCGGCCGTGAAGCGGGACAGCGAGAAGGTCGGCACCACCGGGGCCGGCGAGATCGACCTGGCTCTGCTCACCGACGGCCTGAAGGCCGAGCGCGAGCAGGGCATCACCATCGACGTGGCGTACCGCTACTTCTCGACCGACCGCCGCAAGTTCATCATCGCCGACACGCCCGGCCACGAGCAGTACACGCGCAACATGGCCACCGGCGCTTCCACGTGCCAACTCGCCATCATCCTCATCGACGCCCGCCACGGCGTGCAGACGCAGACCCGCCGGCACTCGTACATCGTCTCGCTCCTCGGCATCCGCCACGTCGTCGTCGCCATCAACAAGATGGACCTCGTCGGCTTCTCACAAGAGGTCTTCGAGAAGATCAAGGACGAGTACACCGGCTTCGTCGCCAAGCTCGGCCTGCCGGATATCACGTTCATCCCGATGTCGGCGCTGAAGGGCGACAACGTCGCGTCCAAGAGCGACGCCATGCCGTGGTATCACGGCCCGGCCCTGCTGGACCACCTGGAGACGGTCCACATCGCCAGCGACCGCAACCTGACCGACCTGCGGTTCCCGGTGCAGTACGTCATCCGTCCTCACTTGAACTTCCGCGGCTTCGCCGGCACGATCGCGTCCGGCATCATTCGCAAGGGCGACGAGGTGATGGCCTTGCCGTCGGGCAAGCGCAGCCGGGTGAAGTCGATCGTGACCTACGACGGCGAGTTGGACGAAGCGTTCGCGCCGCAGGCGGTGACGGTCACGCTGACCGACGAGGTGGACGTCAGCCGCGGCGACATGCTGGTGCGGCCGGACAGCCAGCCGCACGTCAGCAGCCAGATCGAGGCGATGGTGGTGTGGATGGCCGAACAGCCGTTCGTTCCCGGTCGGACGTACACACTGAAGCAGACCACGCGGCAGGTGGCGGCGGAGGCCGCAGCGTTCCGCTACGGCGTTGACGTCAACACCTTGGAACACCGGACCATCACGCGGCTGGGGCTAAACGAGGTCGGGCACGTGCAACTCAGCCTGACGCAACCGCTGGCGTGCGACCCGTACCGCACCAACGCCGCGACCGGGGCATTCATCCTGATCGACCGGCTGACGAACAACACGGTCGGGGCGGGGATGATCCTCGAAGCCGGCACCCCGCGGCAGGCCGAGGCGGTGGTCACGGCGAAGGCCCGCGAAAGCCTGGTCGCGCCGGCCGAGCGCGAACAACGGTACGGCCATTCGCCGGTGACGGTGTTGCTGGTCGGCCTGACTGGCAGCGGCAAGAGCCGGATCGCCTACGCCCTGGAACGCCGTTTGTGGGACGAAGGCCGGGCGGTGACGGTGTTGTACGGCCAGAACATGCGGCACGGGCTGAACCGCGACCTCGGGTTCACGGCCGACGACCGCTCCGAGAACCTACGGCGGTCGGCCGAGGTGGCGAAGCTGATGAACGACGCCGGGGTCATCACCGTCGCGGCGTTCGTGGCCCCGCACGAGGCGGTCCGCGAGAAAGCGAAGCAGTTGATCGGTCGCGACCGCGTGCTGGAAGTCTACTGTACGGCCCCGATGGACGTGATGCGGTCGCGCGATCAGAGCGGTGCGTACCGGCTGGCCGACGAGGGCAAGATCGCGCAGATGCCGGGCGTGACGGCCGCGTTCGAGGAGCCGAAATCGCCCGACCTCGTGCTGCCGACCGAGCAGATCGACGTGGACGAGAGCGTCAACCGCATCATCGCGCTGATGAAGGCGCGGGGGTATCTGCGTTAACCATATCTGTGTTTTCGAGTCGATACTCGGAGGCCGGCGTGGATTATACTGAGGGAACAGAGGTGAACCATGAGCGCGACTCTTGCCGTAGAAATTGACCCTGTCATCCCCACCAACGCCCCGCTCAACGATGCCGTTGCCAGCGCGACTAATTACATGAAACACCTCCTGGATAAGTACCCCCAGGTTCGGTCGGACGATCGCAGTCTGGCCTGGAAGCACGTCGCTGTTCCGGGCGAAGAGCCGGCCGTGAGTGCCACGTTCGAAGAACACGATGCCTACGGTAAGAGAATCTTGACCCACACGATTCGCCTGCGGTTAATGCTCGACCCCGTCGTCCAGCGAGTGGAGATGCAGGAATTGCTCCGCGGCGTGATTCATCAGAGGTCCCAGCAGATCAGCAACCGAATGGACCGCTACTTCCAAGAGATGGCTGACGAGGGCGCCAATGGCCAGTCAGACTGAACTGATCGCCCGTGACGCGAGAGAATTGGCCCGGGCGCAGAAGACCGAATTGGACATCTTGAACGACACGCTTGCCGCGTACGACCTCCCGCGCGTCCGCGAGCGGATTGCGGTATTGGAAAGCCAGTTTCACAAGTTCGAAGTCCTACTCAACGAACTCAAGCCGACCCGGGCGGAAGCAGAGGAGTTGGGCGCATTGAAGAGCCGCCTCTCGCAACTTGAAGATCAGAAGAAACTCGGTGACTCTCGGCTGTTCCAGTTCATCATGCTTTTCGTCGGTGGCGTCATCACGCTGTCGGTCCAGATCGCCCTCCTATTCTTCAAGAAATGAACCTCCCCCCCTTCACCGTCCTCCCCGCGGAAGCGGAACACACGCTCGCGAAGGTGCTGCGGTCGCGGTTGCACGCGAGTCAGCCGTCGTGGAACGACGTGCGCGCGATGATCGAAAACCGCCGCGTCAAGGTCGGCGATAGCGTTTGCACCGATCCGGCCCGCCGCGTTCATGAGGGCGAGGTCGTCGAGTTGCTCGCGAAACCGACCGCGAAGCCGCGGAACTCGACGGCCGAGACGCTCGTCATCCGCCACCTCGACGACCACGTCGTCGTCGTCGAGAAGCCGTCCGGCGTCAGCAGCGTGCGCCACCCGGCCGAGTTGGAGTGGACCGAGAAGCGGAAGCAACTCGACCCCACCCTGCAAGACGTGACGCAGTGGGCCATCGCGGGCAAGCTCAACCGTTCCGCCCGGTCGCTGCCGCCGTTGCGGATCGTTCACCGGCTCGACAAGGAGACTAGCGGTCTGCTAATGTTCGCCCGGTCGGTGCTGGCCGAGCGCGAACTCGGCCAGCAGTTCCGCAAGCACACCGTCGTGCGGCGGTACCTCGCGGTCGTGCCGGGGATTGTCAGTCCGCGGACGATTCGCAGCACGCTCATCCGCGATCGCGGTGACGGCCGTCGCGGCAGCACGAAACAGCCCGACGTGACCGGCAAGGACGCGATCACGCACATCGCGATCGAGGAACGGCTGCCGAAGCATATGGTGTTGTCGTGTCGGCTGGAGACGGGCCGTACGCACCAGATTCGCATTCACCTGTCGGAAGCCGGCCACCCCGTGTGCGGGGAGAAGGTGTACAACCGCACGCAGTCCGGCGACCCGCTGCCGGAGACGCCGGCACCGCGGTTGGCCCTACACGCCACGGAACTCGGCTTCGAGCACCCCGTCACGGGCGAACACTTGCACTGGGCAATGCCGCTGCCGCCGGACTTGCAGAAGTTCGTGGACGGGCTGCGGAAATGAAGAGTCTTCACCACAGAGGGCACAGAGAACACAGAGCAAATACAGAAGAACTGTTTTGGCTTTCCGATCTGTGATTGGATTTTCCTCTGTGTTCTCTGTGCCCTCTGTGGTGAAGATGGCTTTCTCACCAAAACGGATGCACGGTCGGCTTGATGACCAACTCCGGGATCGACACGTGCGGCGGCAGCGTCGTCACGAACAGCACAGCGTTCGCTACGTCTTCCGGCTTCAGGATCACGGCCCGGTGTTCCTCGGTGACGGGCTTCGGGCGGTGGGCCAGAATCGGCGTGTCGATCTCGCCGGGGTAGACGTTACTGACCCGGACGCCGCTCTCCCGCTCCTCGTTCGACAAGCACATGCCGAGGCCGCCCTGGCCGAACTTTGAGGCCACGTAGGCCGCCCCGCCGAGCGGGTTTGCCCGCTTGCCGGCCACGGAGACGAGGTTTACGATCACGCCGTCCCGCCGCTCGAACATCTGCGGCAGGACGTAGTGCATGCAGTAGAAGGTTCCGTCGAGGTTGGTGCGAATGAGCTGGTCCCACGCTTCCGGCGTCAGTTCGCGGATGGTGCGGTTCTTCAGGTTCGCCCCGGCGTTGTTGAAGAGGATGTCGACCTTGCCGAAGTGCCGGGTCGAAGACTGAATCAGAGCCTCGCACTCGGCCGCGAGGGCCACGTCGCACCGGACGGTCAGCACGTCGCCGCCGAGTTCGGTCGCGGCGGCGTCGAGCTTCGCCTTGTCGCGGCCGCTGATGACGACTTTCGCGCCTTCGGCGAGGTACGCCGCCGCCACGGCCTTGCCCACGCCCGACCCGCCGCCGGTAATCACGGCCACTTTGCCCGCTAGCTTGCCCATCGTCGGCCCCTTCGCGTCGTATAGTATTGGGAGCGAACCCCACGGGTTATGCTAGTGTCCGCCTCTGAGATTGAATACCTGGAGACGCCGAGATGTTGAACCCGGAACTGCGCCGCCAAACCGAAGAACTCACCGCCGGACTGGCCCAACTCCGGAGGTCACTTTGACATCGCTGGCAAGCTGAGTCAGCGCGAAGGCTTCGAGGCGAAGATGAGCGAGGGCAACTTCTGGGACAACCCGGACGCCGCCCAGAAGACAATTCAGAAGGTCAAGGTGCTGAACGTCCTCCTGAAACCCTACGAGGACCTCGCGAAGTCGGCCGACGACCTGAACGCCATGATGGAACTGGCCGCGGAGGATGCGTCGTTCGCCACGGAGATGGAAGGCGAACTCGCGAAGGCGATGAAGAAGTACGAGGCGTTCGAACTGCAAGCCATGATGAGCGGCAAGCAGGACGCCTGTAGTGCGATCGTCACGATCAAGCCGGGAGCCGGCGGCACTGAGGCGTGCGACTGGGCGGACATGCTCTACCGCATGTACGTCCGCTGGGCGCAAAAGCACGGCTTCGGCGTCGAGGAGATGGACAAGGAGCCGAACCTCGAAGCCGGTATTCAGAGCGTGCAGTTCCGCGTCGCCGGCGAGTACGCTTACGGCTACCTGCAGAGCGAGATCGGCGTTCACCGGCTAGTGCGCATCAGCCCGTTCGGCGACGGCGGCACGCGGCAGACGTCGTTCGCGGCCGTGGACGTGACGCCGGAACTCGACGACACCATCGAGATCGAGATTCCGGAGAAGCAACTGGAGATGCAGACGTTCTGCTCCGGCGGCCCCGGTGGGCAGCACCAGAACAAGACGCAGTCCGGCGTGCGGCTGATCTACAACTACAAGGGCCAGGAAGTGCGGGGCGAGAGCCGCACCGAGCGGAGCCAGCCGAAGAACTATGCGAACGCGCTCGCGCTGCTCAAGGCCCGTGTCTACCAGATCGAGGAACAGAAGCGGCTCGGCGACCTGGCCAACCGCTACGACGCGAAGGGCGAAATCGCCTTCGGCAGTCAGATTCGCAGTTACGTGATGCAACCGTACACGCTCGTCCGCGACGAGCGCGAGGGCATCGAGTTGAAGACGCCGGCCATCCAGGCGACGCTGGACGGCGACCTTGAGGAGTTCATGTACGCCTACCTCCGCCACCGCACGGCGAAGGCGCACAAGGCGTCGGCGAAAGCATCGTGAGCGGAGTAACGGTTAACGTCCCCGATCTTGCCGGCACCGAAGCGTTCGGCCGGCAACTCGGGGCGTTGCTGTTCCCCGGAGCCGTGATCGCGCTGATCGGCCAACTCGGGGCCGGCAAGACGCACCTGACGCGGGCGTTGGCCGAGGGGTTGAACGTCCGCAATCCGATGGCCGTGACGAGTCCGACGTTCGTGCTGATCCACGAGTACACGGCCCGCCTGCCGATTTATCACTTCGATGCCTACCGCCTCGGCAGCGACCGCGAATTCCTGGATCTGGGAGCCGACGAGTACTTCCACGGCGACGGCGTCAGCGTCGTCGAGTGGGCCGACCGCGTACCCGGGGCGATGCCGCACGAGCGGTTGGAGATTCGGATCGACGTGCTGAACGAAACGGCGCGGCGGTTCACGCTTCGCGCGTTCGGCGAGCGGTACCAGAGACTGCTGACCGCGGTGAATGCAGAACCCACTTCTTAACGAAAGCTTCTCACTTGGCAGGCGCGCGGGCCGTAGAACGAGCGTGTGACCGCACCGCCCGAATCCCGATTGCCGGTAACTCCGTGGCGCGTCACGGTCGGCACCGTCGTCGCCGCGTTCGGCACGTACTTCTGCATGTACGCCTTTCGGAAGCCGTTCACCGTCGCCACCTACAGCGACATCGAGGCGGTCGGGGGCGTGAGCTTCAAGACGGTGCTGGTAGCCGCTCAAGTCGGCGGGTACATGGTCAGTAAGTTCGTCGGCATCCGGTTCGTCGCCGAGATCGAACCCCATCGACGGGTACGGTCGTTGTTGGTCCAAGTCGGGCTGGCGGAAGTCTCGCTCCTGCTGTTCGCCGTGACGCCGGCCCCGTTTAACGCGGTCTGGCTGTTCACGAACGGCCTGATGCTCGGGATGATCTTCGGGCTGATCATGGGGTTCCTCGAAGGCCGTCGCAACACCGAGGCACTGCTCGCGGCCCTCTGCACCAGCTTCATCGTCGCGGACGGGGCGGTGAAGTCGGTCGGCTCGCTGATGTTGACGGCCGGGGTACCGCAGTTGTGGATGCCGTTCGTAACGGGGCTGCTGTTCGTGCCACCGTTGGTCATCGGCTGTGCCATCCTCCGCGGCGTCCCGCCACCGAACGCCGCGGACATCGCGGCCCGGGCCGAGCGACCTCCAATGTCAGTCGCGGACCGCCGGCGGTTCTTACGCCGGTCCGGAGTCGGCTTGGGACTGATCGTGTTCATGTATGTGATGGTGACGATCCTGCGCAACATCCGGGCCGACTTTGCTGCGGAGATATGGGCCGGCCTCGGTGTCGCCCAAGCCCCCGGCTTGTTCACGTGGCCCGAAGTGGTCGTCGCACTGGGTATCCTGGTCTTGAACGGCTCGATGGTCTTCGTCCGCGACAACCGCACGGCGTTCTTTCTTGCGCTCGGACTCTCCTGGCTCGGCCTCTGTCTCACGGCCGCCGTCGTACAAGGGTTGGGGTCGGTGGCCATCTCGCCGTTCTTATTCATGGTTCTGTTGGGTGTCGGGCTATACCTGCCCTATATCGCGGTTCACACGACCGTATTCGAGCGATTCATCGCGATAACGCGCGATCGTGGCAACGTCGGCTACCTGATGTACTTGGCGGACGCTTTCGGTTACCTCGGGTACGTGGCCGTGTTACTCTCCCGGCAACTGTTCCAGTATCGGCCCGAGGACGGGATACTGCCGTTCTTTCGGACGCTCTGCACGACCGCGGCCGTGGCCGGCGCGGCGGCCTTGATCCCGGCCGCGATCTACTTTCGCCGACTGCGGAGTTCTCCATGACGCCACGGGCGATGCTCTTCACAGGTGCGGGACAGCCGTTGCAATCGCTGCCGCAATCGACGGTGCCGCCGACCGGGGCGGAAGTCCGCGTGCGGATGCTGTGCTGCACGTTGTGCCGAAGCGATCTGGCGACGTACACCGGCCAACGGATCGAGCCGACGCCGACAATCCTCGGGCACGAAGTCGTCGGCGAGATCGAATCGTTCGGCCCGGCCGCGAATCGGTCGGACGCCACCGGGCAAGTCGCGTCGATCGGCGATCGCATCACGTGGGCGATCGTGGCGGCGTGCGGGAGTTGCTTCTACTGCGAACGCGATTTGCCTCAGAAGTGCGAACGCGGTGTCAAGTACGGTCACCACCGGACCAGCCCCGACCACCCCAACGGCGGGGGGTTGGCCGACGCGATCACGCTCGTTCCCGGCACGGAATGGTTTCGTGTGCCGGATAACCTGAGTACGCCGGTGGCGTCGCTCGCAAACTGTGCCGGGGCGACCGTCGCCGCCGTCCTCGAAGCGGCCGGTCCCGTGGCAGGGCAAACGGTCCTGATCTATGGGGCCGGATTGCTCGGCCTTCTCGCGTGTGCGATGATCGCGGCGCACGGAGCGCGGGCGGTCATCGCCGTGGACCCTGACCGCGGCAGCCGCGAACGGGCCATCGCCTTCGGGGCAACGCACACACTGGACCCGAACGATCCGGCTTTTGACTCCGACCTGAGAGAGATTGTCGGCCCGCGGGGAGGAGACGTGGCCCTGGAATTGGCAGGGCGGGCGGAGACGGTCGGGGCGTGCCTCGGGCGGGTTCGCACCGGGGGCGTCGTCGTTCTGGCCGGTACTGTTTCGCCCACACCGGCAGTATCGCTCGACCCGCAACAGTTCGTCCGCCGGATGCTGACGCTCCGCGGCATTCACAACTACCAGAGTCGGCACCTGCGGGCGGCCCTCGACTTCCTCGCCGGGCCTGGGAAAGTTTACCCGCTCGAATCACTGATCGCCGAGACGTTCCCGCTCGACCGCGTAGTGGACGCCTTCAGCGCCGCCCAGCACCACACGGGCCGCCGGGTCGCGGTTACTTCTTCTTCGCCGCCAGAAGTGCCTGGGCCTTCTCGGGATTCTCTTTGATGTGTGACGCGATGCCGCTGAAGAAGAACAGGAGTTGTTCCGCCCCCTCCTCGGCCATCTTCGGGGCGGCCGGACCGGCCATGCGCATCACGGCGTTCGCCGCCCGGCTTTCCGAGACGAGGTAGACCGACGCTTCCGGCGTGAGGGTGACGATCCCCTTCTGGTCCGTCGGCTTGCTCGGGTACTTCACCACGGCCACGGCCTTCACCGGCACCATCGGCAGCAGTGCGGCCGCCTTCACCTTGCCGGTCGCGTACCAGACCACGCCGTCGGTGAGCTTCGCGACGGCCTGCCACGTCAGTTGGCTGCCGTCCGGGTCGGACCACGAGAACGAGCCGTTGCCGGTGTCCTTGATCTCGACGCACCCCACGTCCCGCCGCTGCCACGCGAGCGACACGCGGTCGGGGTGTTCCAACAGCCACGGGTAGATCGCCTCGTGCGCCTGAAAGGCGTCCTCGGTGTACTTGGCCGTCAGCGTGGGCTTGGCCATCACCTTCGAGACGGCGTCCCGATGGGCGGCCGGCACGAGATCGAGGATGGCGGAAGTTGGCGAGGCGGCGGGCTTGGCGGTTGGGGAGCGCGACTGCGCGAACGCCGATTGGCCCGCGAGGATGAGTAGAACGGCGAAACTGAGTCGGCACGGCGGCATAGGGGGACTCCTTCCGTCACCCCTGTATATCGTGCCGCTTACCCCAGTTGCATGAACTATTCTGTTGGTCGAAAGCCCCGGGACGACCGCCCCCGGGGCTTTCGACTACAACGAGTCGTCCACCATCCCCAGCAATCCGTCGTTGAGAATCGCCAGTTCCTTCGCCGACAACGGGTGGTGACCCAACAGCAGCGCTTGCACATAAAGCATCTGCACGGCCCGCGTCAGTTTTTTCGCGTCCTTCACGGTTGCCAACTTCTGCACGAGCGAGTTGTTGAAGTTGAAGCAGAACTGCGCCGTCGTCAGGCTCGCCTTGTCACGGCGGCTCATGTTGTCGAGGACGCCGGACCAGAGCGGGTTCGCCACCTCGCGCGACTGCTCCAGCGAGCGGAAGAACCGGCCCTCGTTGTTCGTGCTGTACAGTGCCGGCAACTCCGCGGGCTTGAACCGCTTCGCCTCGGCCGAGCAGCGGAACGGCCGCAGGATTTGCTCGGCCGTCGCGAGGAAGTCGTGGACGGCGTCGAGTTCCGCGTCGGTCAGGTCGTCGAAGTCCTGCGTCACCGTCGTCGAGTCCACCGACTCCACGGTCAGGTGCGGGAACACGTCGGGCACCTTCGCCAGCAGTTCCGCGTCGTGCAGGTAGCCGGCGTTGATGACCGGCAGGTTCTGGGCGGCCGCCACGCGGGCGATCTGCCGGAAGGCGTCGACGTTCGGGACGTACCGCACGCGGTCGGTGGCCTGCCGGTAATCGCCGAACGTCATCTCGCCGAGGGACGTTTCGAACGGCAGCCAGTCAAGGAACAGCCGGCAGACTTCGTCGTCTTCGACGGCCAACCCCTTGATCGCCCGGTGGTGGACGGCGATGAACCGCCGCATCTTCTCCGGTCGCTTCTCGGCCAGGTCGATCAAGTACTTCCGCAGGCTGTCGCCGATCGCGATGCGCGTCTTCGCCAGCTTCGAGTCTTCGTAGAACGACTCGCGCGACGCCGTCGGCCGCAGGTCGTTGGCGTTCACCACCACTTGCACGAAGAACGCCCAGTCGGGCAGCAGGTTCTCGACGGCGTCCGACAGGAACATGTTCTTGAGGTAGACGCGGTGCTTCCGCCGCGTGTTGGCGGCCGGCGTGAACGGCAGGATGAACGCCACGCCGTCGAGCTTGCCGACCTCCGAGCGGATCGGCACGGCGTCGAAGAAGTCGATGCCAAACATCTCGCGGCCGTAGGCGAGCAGCACCTTCTGCCGGTCCTTCTCGTTCGCGAACCGATCCCGCCACGGCGCGCCGCCTTCGTTGATCACGTCCACCGTCTTGCCGACGATCAGCCGGATCGGGTACGGCAGCAGCCCGCCGTAGTTGCGGGCGAGCATCTTCACGCGGTCCGGCTGGAACAGGTCTTCGCGACCCGGCTTCGCCGTCAGCCAGACTTGCGTGCCGGGTTCGAAGTCGCGGTCGAGTTCCTTCACGGTGTACGTGCCGTCGCCCTTCGCCCGCCACTCGACCGGCTTGGCGGTCGGCTCTTTCGCCGACTTCGTGATGACGACGATATCTTCGCTGACGACGAACGACGACAGGATGCCGATGCCGAACTGCCCGATGAAGTCGCCGGACCGCGTCTGCTCGCCGCCCTTCTTGGAACTGAGGCCGATGGTCGAGAGGAACGTGTGGACCTCGTCGATCGTCAGCCCGATGCCGTTGTCGGTGACGACCAGCATCGGCGGCTTGCCCTTCGGCAAGTGGCACTCCATCTGGATGTCGCCGACGTGGTCCGGCTCGACGTGCCCGCGGGCGGTGATGGCGTCCACCGCGTTCTGCAACAACTCGCGGACGTACACCTCCGGGCTGCTGTAGATGTGCTCGGACAGTAGGTCGATGATGCCGCGCAGGTTGATCTGGAATTTGTGTTCCAAGGCGATGACTCCGTGTCGGTCCGTGGTGTTGGTCTATTGGAACCGCCCGAACTGCGACAAACAAGTGCAGTAGTGCCGGCAAGTTTCGCCGTAGAATCACCGTATGCAGACTTCGAACCATCTTGAGCTTCTCGCCCCGGCCGGCGATTGGGAGGCGATGCGGGCGGCCGTGGCGAACGGGGCGGACGCCGTCTACTTCGGCCTGTCGCAGTTCAACGCCCGCGCACGGGCGGCCAACTTCACGCTCGATGAACTGCCGAAGGTGATGGACTTCCTCCACCGGCGGAACGTCCGCGGCTTCGTGGCGATGAACACGCTCATCTTCAGCGACGAACTGCCGGACGCGGAGAAGTTCATCGCGGCGATGGCGGCGGCCGGCGTGGACGCGGTCATCGTGCAAGACCTCGGCCTCGTGCAACTGATGAAGCGCATCGCCCCGACGCTGCCGATCCACGGCAGCACGCAGATGACGCTGACCGAACCGCGCGGCATCGCGTTCGTCCATAAGCTCGGCGTCGAGCGTGTGGTGTTGGCCCGCGAGTTGTCACTCAACGATATTCGCAAGGTGACGGCCAACACGGACGTGCCGGTCGAAGTCTTCGTCCACGGTGCCCTCTGCGTGGCGTACAGCGGCCAGTGCCTGACGAGCGAAGCCCTCGGCGGCCGCAGCGCGAACCGCGGCCAGTGTGCCCAGGCGTGCCGGCTGCCCTACGAGCTGATCGTGGACGGCGAGCGCCGCGACCTCGGGGACAAGGCGTACCTTCTCAGCCCGCAAGACCTCGCGGCCTACGACCACATCGCCCCGCTCATTGAGGCCGGCGTGATCTCGTTCAAGATCGAGGGCCGGCTGAAGGGCGGCCCCTACGTTGCGGCCACCACGAAGACGTACCGCCAGGCCATCGACGCGGCCGTGGCGAACGCCGACTTCCGCCTGCCGCGCAAGGACGAACTCGATCTTGCACAGACGTTCAGCCGCGGCCTAACGCCGGGCTTCCTCGACGGCGTGAACCATCAGAAACTCGTGCGCGGCCGGTTCCCGAAGAGCCGCGGCGTGAAGCTCGGTACGGTGGCCGGCGTGTCCCGACTCGGCGTGACCGTGCGGCTGGCGGAACAATTGCCGGTCGAAGAATTGATTCGCGCCGGCGACGGCGTGCTGTTCGACATCGGCACGCCGCAGGAACAGGAACCGGGCGGCCGCGTGTGGAAGGTGGAAGTGCCGAAAGCCCACCCGTCGCGACGGGTGGGCTTTGCGGAGGTGACTCTCACCTTCGAAGCGAACGCCCTCGACCATTCGCGCATCCCCGTCGGCTGCGAGGTGTGGAAGACCGACGACCCGGCGTTGCGGAAGAAGCTCGAACAGACCTACTCGCAAGACAAGATCGCCCGTCGGCAGCCCGTCACGGCTACGCTCGCCGGCACGGTCGGCGGCCCGCTGACGCTCACCTTCCGAGACGCCACGGCCGTGTGGCCCGGCCCGCTGGAAGTCGCCACCAAGCGGGCAACGACGGCCGACGAAATCCGTGAGCAACTCGCCCGCCTCGGCGACACGCCGTTCGAACTCGCCGGCGTCACCCTCGACCTGCCACCGAACGTCCTCGTTCCGAAGAGTGTCCTGAACGACCTCCGCCGTCAGGCCGCGAAGAGTCTCGCCGACACGGTGCTGACATCGCGGCGTCAAGCCATCGCGGAGGCGAACGCCCTCACCTCACTCCGCAAGTCTTTCACTCCGCATTCCGAGCCCCGCACTCCGCACTTGACCGTCCTCGTCCGCAGCCTCGACCAACTCGACGCGGTCCTCAGCGTTCGCCCGGCGATGGTCTACTGCGACTTCGAAGACGCCCGCCGGTACGCAGACGCGGTGAGCCGTGCGAACGCGGCCGGCGTGCCGATCGGCGTGGCCCCGTTGCGGGTCTGGAAGCCGGGCGAGGACGGGTTCCAATCGCTGGTCGTGCGGGCGAAGCCGGACGCCGTGCTCGTGCGGAACCTCGCGTCGATCGGGTACTTCCGCGAGCAACTGCCGACGGCCACCCTGATCGGCGACTTCAGCCTGAACGTGGCGAACGACCTGACCGCCGGCATACTCCTCGCGGAAGGGCTGGAACGCCTCGTGCCGAGCTTCGACCTGAACTGGGATCAGTTCGCCGCACTCATGGCCCACGCCGACCCGACCCGGTTCGAGGCCGTCGTCCACCAACACATGCCGATGTTCCACAACGAATATTGCGTGTTCGCCCACACGCTCTCGAACGGCAAAGACCACACCGAGTGCGGCCGGCCGTGCGACCGCCACCGCGTTGAGTTGCGGGATCGTACGGGAGCGAATTTCCCAGTTCTGGCCGACGCCGGGTGCCGGAACACGGTCTTCAACAGCGTGCCCCAGAGTGCGGCCGAGTACGTCGGCGGGATGCGGAAACTCGGCGTGAACTGGTTCCGCGTCGACCTGTTGCGTGAGACTCCCGAACAGATCCGACCGCTGTTGGCCCGCTACGCCCGGGTGATCGCCGGGCAGGACGACGGCCGAACGGCCTGGCGGGAGTTGCGGGCGTTGAACCAACTCGGCGTGACCCGCGGGTCACTCCAGGTGGTGTAGGGATCGGCTCCCACGCAATGGCCCCGAGAACGCCGCGGTGAAATCGGCACTCGCATTCTGACCGCCGGTCGGGTACGCTCAACACCATGCTCCTCCTCGGCCAACAGACGCAACGGACCTGCCAGACGCTCAACCGCCGGGCGTTCGTGCAAATCGGGGCGTCGTCGGTCCTCGGCCTGTCACTGGCGGACCTCCTGCGGGCGAAGGAGTCGGGCTTGAACCCCGGTTCCGCGAAGGCGGTCATCCTCGTCTGGCTCTGGGGCGGGCCGAGTCAACTCGACACTTGGGACCCGAAGCCGAACGCCCCGCTCGAATTCCGCGGGCCGTTCGCCACCATCCCGACCCGCACCCCCGGCCTCCGCTTCTGCGAACTCTTCCCGAAGCTCGCTGGGCTGTCGGACAAGATGACCGTCCTGCGCGCGCTCACCACCTTGTCGAGCGATCACGGCATCGCCGGGACCATTGGCCTCACCGGCAGCCCGGCGGGCGGCACCGGGTTGGACGGCAAGCCGCTGCCGGGGGCACCCCGGCCGGCCGTCGGGTCGATCGTCGCGAAGGCGATGGCCAACCGCGGTCGCGGGTCGGCGGCCGGCATTGCCTCGCCGTTCCTCGTGATCGGCGGCAAACTGCACCAGGGGAAGAAGCCGATCATCGGCGAGGGCGGCGGCCCCCTCGGGCCGGCTTATGACCCCTTCCGCTTGGAATACGACCCCGTCCACGGCACGAAGGTGCCCGCGTTGCAACTGCCGAAAGACCTGACGCCCGAACGCCTCGCCGACCGGCAGAAGCTGATGGAATCGCTGTCGGAGGCGGAACGAAAAGTCGAAAAGTCGCTGTCGGTGTCCACGCTCAACGACTACCGCTCGCGGGCGTTCGCGATGCTCACGTCGGCGAAGACGCACGCGATGTTCGACCTGTCGCAGGAGTCGCCGAAGGCCGTGAACGCCTACGGCCGCACGCGGTTCGGCCAGTCGTGCCTTCTCGCCCGTCGGCTGGTCGAAGCCGGCGTGCCGTTCGTGCAGGTGAACTGGAGCGACCACGTCGAAGCGGAGGAAGACTCCGGCGACGGCGGCTGGGATCACCATTACCGCAACTTCCAGATCATGCAGGACCGCCACGCGATGTGGCTCGATCAATCCCTGTCGGCGTTGCTCCGCGACCTGTCGGAGCGGGGGCTGCTCGAATCGACACTTGTGCTGGCCGTCGGCGAATTCGGCCGCGACCCGAAGGTGAACGATAAGGCCGGCCGCGAACACTGGCCGGGTTGCTACTCGGCCCTCATGGCCGGCGGCGGAGTGGTCGGTGGGCGCGTTCTCGGCACCAGCGACGCAAAGGCGGCGAAGCCGGCCGACACGCCGCTGACGCCCGGCGACCTGTGCGCGACCGTCCACCACAGTGTCGGTTTGACGAGCGAACAGATCGCGGGCATGGGCCTCACGTCGCCGGGCCGGGTGATCGAAGAATTGTTCGGGACGAAGTGACCCACAAAATGAAGCGGGGTGGGGGGCGGTTCCGCGGGAACCGCCCCCCACCCCGTTCGCCTTCCGGCCGTGGTTAGCCCTTGTCTTCGGTCGTCGGCAGGTTGCCGAACAGGTCGCCGATGACTTTGCGGAGGATTTGGCCGGTCGTCATGCCGCGGCGGCTAGCAGCGGCTTCCAGAGCCTGAGCCTGCCAGCGGGGGAGCAACAGCGGGAGTTCCACCACTTCCATGTCCGACCGGCTCGCCTCGCCCATCACGGGCGTCGTCGCGAACGTCGGGGTCGCCATTGTTGCTATCGTCATGTCGCACGATTTGGTCAGCGGAATTGGACGAAAGAAATTATAAACCCCCTCACGGATTCGAGCCATTTCAGCGGCTTGGCCGCGAGACGGGGTGATAATATCTTCTGAACGCAAGGGCGATGCCAGGTTCGGAAATCGGAACCCGCTCGGGCTGACGAAAGCCTTATTCTCATCCATTTCTGTTTGTTTTCCCTTTTACAATACGCGGCAAGTTTTTATCAGATTCGAGACGTTTCGAGCAGAATCCAATGTTCGGCACGATTTCCATGCATCTGAGAATTTATAAAGCCCGGGGTCCGAAAATGCCACACCCCGATTTGAGAATTGGCAATATCACCTTCCGAGTGCTGATTTTTTCCTGCGCACAGTGCTGGCATTCCATGCACGATATTTAAACGAACCTGCGATTGCCCGATTCAAGTTATTCTTCCGAATTGTCCCTCCCGGGGCGATCAAGCCGACGATCGTACCGCCCGCACCGGCTTGACCGGTCTGGAAAATTGGGAAATCCCTTGCGTGCGTCTGTTGATCTGAAAGAATACGATTAGACTGCTGGCGCGGTCCAATTCTGCGAACCGGCCCACGGTGACAAGGGCGGCCCAGGTTGCGCACACGGGAGATAGGGCGATGGCCAAACGTAAGAATCCGAAAGGCTCGAATCCGCCCGGCGACGACGATCCGAAGAAGAGCGAGTTGCCCGAGTGGTTGCGCACCGACGACTGGCTGCAAATCACCCCCACGCCGTCCGGGACGGGGCTGCCCGAAACGCCCTCCGGCCGCATTCCCGTCGGCCTGCCACCGTCCAAGAACGATGACCTGAGTACGGACATCATTCAACTCGACGAGGACAGCGTGGCCGACGTGGAGGTTCCGCCCTCGACGATGCTCTTCTCCGACCCGGACGATTCGGTCCTTCTCAGCGACGACATCCTCTCGCCCGGCCCGCTGAGCGGCAAACTCAAGCCGAGTTCGTCGTCGAGCCTGCGACTTCCGAAGATCAAGCCGGAGGTTCCCCCGGCTCCGGCCGCCAGCGAGAATGCCGATAACGACATCGACCTCGGTCTGATGCCGGACGTGGACAACCCGATCGCCGCCGGACCGGCGTCCGGCGTTCGGCGGGCCGCCCCGGCGGCGTCCGACAGCGACGCCGCGATCGGCCAGCCGATCAAGCCCACGGAACCGGCCTCGGGCTGGCTTTCCAACTCCGGGACCAAGCTCGAAACCACGCCGCCGGCCGCCAAACCGCCCATTCCCTCGACGCCGAACATCGCTGCGACATGGGCGGAACTCTCCGTACCTCAGGCGAAGGTCCTGCCCGAACTGCCGAAGGCCGCGCCCGAAACGCCAACTGCCGGCCAACACCCCGGCAGTTGGCACCCGTCGTCGGGCGACATTGGCGTGCCGTCGCTGGCGAACATCGACCTGCCGCCGGAAATCGGTGACGGTGGCTCGGACATCTTCAGTACGGCGAAGAACCCCGGCCTCGCCCCCGGTTCGTACCCGGTCGAGCCGGTGAAAATTGCCCGGCCGAAGGCCCCGGACGCGCCGCCGGTCGCCGAGGTCAAGCCGCCGCGGGAAGCGACCCCGGCCACGCCGTCGCTCCAGTTGCCGTCGCTGCCGAACTTGCCGACGGAACCCTTGAAAGGGAGCTGGCACCCGTCGTCCGGCAACGTCCAACTCCCCACGCAGTCGGACATCGACCTGCCGCCGGAGGCCAACGCGGGCGGCTCGGACATCTTCAGCAAGGCGAAGAACCCCGGCCTCGCACCGGCGTCTTCTACCCCCGTCCTGCCGTCGAACCTTCCCAAGAAGCCGGTCCGCCCCGAGCCTCAATCGCTGGAAGTGACGAACCTCCCGCTCCCCACCACGCCGGTCGATCCGGCGTCGGGCTGGCTGAGCGGCGCGAGTAAGGTCGGCAAGACCGCGAAGGTGGACCCGCCGAAGGCCGAGCTGCCGAAAGTCGAGCCGGATTCGGGCTTGATTCCGACGTCGTCGGAGATCGACCTGCCGCCGATTCGCCAGGGCCTTGAGTTGCCCCCGCCGTCGTCCGCCCTGCATCCCACGTCGTCGGAGATCGACCTGCCGCCGATCCCGCTGACGGAACCGGAACCGTCGGACATCTTCTCGACCGCCCGCGCCCCCGGGCAGCCGATCCCGAAGGGCGATTCGGCCCTCTTCACCGGCGCGCAAGCCCCGGACTCGAGCATCTTCCCGAACTTGCCCCAAGCCACGGCTGGCGAGTCGAGCCTGTTCACCGACCTGATCACGCCGGCGGAGGACACCGGCCGGGTGAGCATGGCCCCGCCCGACGCGATCAACGTCAGCCCGGTGCTGCCGGGGTCGAAGACGGACGCCGTGAACTTCGCCCTGCCGGGGCCGACCGACGAGGACTCGTCCGGCGTTGAAGTCGTCGACACTAGCGGCACTCTCGACCCCGGTGAGGGCGTGGCGACCGGCCCCGAGTCGGGTATTCTCTCGGCCAACCCGATCATCGAGGACGATTCGCTGCCGGACCCAGAGTTCGGCGAAGGGTTGGACCTGCTCGACGCGGAGTTGGTCGAGGACGAACCCGACGCCGGCCGGCCCGACTTCAACATCTTCCCCGGCGTCGCCGGGTCGGACTCGAACCTGCTCGGCGATCGCACCCTCGTGGACGCCGGGCTGCTCGGCCCGCACTCGTCGAGCGTGAACCTCGCCGACCCGAACGCCCTGTCCCGCGACCCGACGGCCGATTCCGGGCAGTTGTCCAGCATCTTCAACAAGCCCGACCCCGCGGGCTCGGGCGGGCAGATCGACCTCGACTCGATCCCGCTCATGGGGTCGTCGGACGACGGCACGACGGCCGAAGAGGCGAACACGTCGGCCGTGCTCGGGGGCCGTCTCGACGACCCGCACGCCGGCGACCTGGAAGCGTCGGTGTTCGACGTGACGCTGCCGAAAGACGAGACGGCCGACAGCGGCCTGATCGACTGGTCGACCGACGCCGCCGGCGTCACCGACCGCCTCGGCGACGCCTCGAACCGGCAGCCGACGTTACAGCGGACGCTGCGGACCGAGGCTCCCGACGAGGGCGAGATCGACACCGATGGGCCGATCACGCCCACCCCTCCGAAGCCGGCCCGCAAGGCCGACGTGAAGCGACCGGTTTCCCGGCCGGAAATCGACCTGGACGCCGACGCGCCGAAGGGACGAGCTCGCAACGGCCTGCTGATTAGCGCGATCAGCCTGCTGGCCGGGGCCGGCATCGGGGCCGGGGCCATGTTCCTGACCGGCGGGTCGTCCGGCGACAAGAAGTCCGACCCGCAGGCGGCCGTTGCCCTCGCCGACACGCAGGCGAAACTGACCGCCGCCGAACAGACTGCGGCCGACGCCAAGAAGAAGGCCGACGCCGCCGAGGTCGCCAACAAGGCGATCAACACGGAGTTGAAAACCGCTTCGGCTGCGGTCGAGGCCGCCAACAAGGCACTCAACGCGGAGATGAAGACGGCCACCGCCGCGACCGCCGCGAAGGGCAAACTTGAAGGCGATCTGGCCGACCTGAAGAAGACTTCGGCCGAAGAGATCGCGGCGGCCAAGAAGAAGGCCGACGACCTTGAGGGAACGACGAAGAAGTTGCAAGACGAGAAGGCCAGTCTCCTCACCGAAGTCAAAAAAGTGACCGACGACAACACGACCCTGATGGCTGCGGTGACGGCCGCCAAGGAGGACGTGGCGATAAAAGCCAAGGACCTCAACGCCGCCAAGCTCGCGGCCGACGCCGCTACGATGAAGCTGAAAGCCGCCGACGCCACACTCGATCCGGTCATCGACAAGCTGAAGGCCGCGAAGCTGATCGACGAGAAGGCCGACCGCGAGAAGGCGATCGCGGCACTACCGGAAGCATTGAAGAAAGCGAACCTCATCACGGGCGAAGGCGACACGGCCAAACTCGCGAAAGAACTGACCGACGCCCGCGACGAGTTGAAGAAGCAGAAGGAGGCCGCCGACACGGCCCTGAAGGCGTCGACCGACAAGCTGACCGCGGCTCAGGCGACGGCCGAGAAACAACTGGCCGACGCGAAGACCGCCGCCGAGAAGTCGATGGCCGACCTGCAAAAGAAGGTGGACACGGCCGACGCGCGGATCAAGGATGAAGTGAAAACGGCCGTCGCCGCCGCGACCAAGGACGCCGACGCGAAAGTCGCGAAGGCACAGGAACAGGCGACCGAACAGCAGAAACTCGCCGCGTTGGAAATCCAAAAGGCGCAAGCGGCTCGCTCCGCCGACGCGAAGGCGTTCGAGGCCAAGATGGCTGAGTTGACCGACCAGTTCCAGCGGCAGATGGCGACCGTGAAGAGTGGGGCCATCGTTCCGCTCAACGACGTGTTCGTGGCCAAGACGGCCGAGGCCGCAACGGCGTTCGACGCCGGCACGACCGCCTACTTCGCCGGCCGGTACGCCGACGCCGAGGCCGCGTTCGCCCGTGCGGGCAAGGCCGACCAGACTGATGCCCGATACTGGTACTTCCTCGGTCTCAGCAAGTATGCACAGGGGAAGAAGAAGGAAGCGGAAGCCGACTTCAAGACCGGGTCCGACTGGGAAGGCCGTGGGAAGCCAGGCCGCCGCGCCGTGGCGACCGCCCTCGAAAGCATTCAAGGTCCCGCCCGCCGGGCCCTCGAAGCCGTGCGGCCGTAACAACGGGTTGGATAAACGGAGCAAGCCCGGGGACGACCGTCCCCGGGCTTGCTCCGTTTATCCATCAACACTTACTTCAACAGGCCGTAGTTCACGAGCGTCTGCCGGACCTTCGCGTCGCCGGCCGCGTCCATTGGGTACATCGGCAAGCGCATCTCGCCGTTCCCGCGGCCGAGCAATTTCATCGCCGTCTTCACGGGGATCGGATTCGTCGCCACGCTCAGCATGTCGCGGCAGAGCGGGAACAGCTTGCGGTGCAGCTTCAACGCCTCGTCGAACTTGCCGGCCGCGAACGCCCGCACCAAGGCCATCATGTCCTTCGGTACGATGTTGCCGACCACCGACACCACGCCCTTGCCGCCGATGCTCATGAGGGGCAGCGTCAGGCTGTCGTCGCCGCTGAGAATCGTCAGGTCGCACAACGCCGCCACTTGCGACGCCTGGTCGAGCGAGCCGGTCGCTTCCTTGATGGCTACGACGTGCGGGAACGCTTCCGCGAGGCGGGCGATCGTCTCCGGCAGGATGTTCGAGCCGGTGCGGCCGGGGATGTTGTAAATCACCTGCGGCAAGTCGCACGCCTCTGCGACGGCCCCGAAGTGGCGGAAGTACCCTTCCTGCGTCGGCTTGTTGTAATACGGCCCGACTTGCAGCGTGCCGGTCGCCCCGGCCTTCTTCGCCGCCTTCGTCATGCGGACGGCTTCGCTGGTGCTGTTCGACCCGGTACCGGCCATGATCTTCACTCGGCCGCGGGCACGCTCGCAGACGAACGCGACGACGCGCTCGTTCTCGTCGTGGGTGAGCGTCGGCGACTCGCCGGTGGTGCCGCACGGCGCGAGGCCGTCGGTCCCCTGCTCGGCGTGCCAGTCCACGAGTTTGCCGAGTTCGTCCCAGTCGACGGCCCCGTCCTTGAACGGCGTCACGATGGCAACGGTGACGCCCGCGAAAAGTTCCCCACGAGTTTGCATGACAGCCTCGGCGTAAGAAAAAGCACTGACAGGACAGGGTACGAACGACGGGAACGGATGCAAGAGCGCTATCGGGAGCCGGGCTTCGCCGAAGGGCGGTTGATGCAACGGCCGAAGTACCAGTCGATGACGGCGGACACCAAGATGAAGGTGATGGGCAGCATTCCCCAAAAGGCGCATTCGATTTCGAGAATGGACGGGTTTGCCACTCTGCGGGAGTAGAGTTCGAAACCGAACGAGCGGACGGTGATCGTTCCAGGTTCGGTGAAGTCCGTGAACTGCATTGCCACCGTCTCAGTTACCGAAACGGCAGCGTCGGGGCTGCCGAGTGTCACGAGCACAGCGAAGAGAGCGGCACACATGCCGGCCATCGCGCAGACAAACGCAATCAGGCGGCTGCCGCGGGACGATGTTGTAGTGGCGTTGGGAGAGGGCATCGAATACCACAATTCTTTCACGAGCCCACGTCGCAAGCAAGGGCAGGGACTCGCTGCCCTTGCTTGCGACGTGGGCTCGTGGGAACATCTTACGCCTCTCTGCTACAATGCCCGCATGTCCACCGACTCTGATCGCTTGTTGGTTCAGCACATCCGGGCGGGCGGGGCGAAGGCCGACGCCGCTTGGGAGGAACTCGTCGCCCGGTACGAGGGCCGACTCGGCGCGTTCGTTCGCAAGCGGCTCCGCGACCACGGCACCTCCGACGACGTGGTGCAAGAGACGTTCATCGGCTTCCTCAACAGCCTCGCCAACTACGACGACAAGCGCGACCTCCAGACGTGGCTGTTCACCATCGCGTCGCACAAGGTCACGGACCAACTCCGGCGGATCGGCCGGCGGCCGTTTCAGACCGGCAGCGAGGCGGACGAAGAGATGATGGGCAAGGCCGCCGACGGTCGCCAACGGCCGGCGTCCAGCCTCGCCCGCAGCAAGGAGCGGCTCGACCTCGAACACGACGCCGTCGCCCGGTGCCTCCGCGACATGATCGGCGCGTTCCGGCAGAAGGGCGAGTTCCAGCGCATTCAGGTGCTCGAACTCCTCTTCGTGAAGGGCTGGCCGAACAAAGAAGTGGCCGCGTTCGTCGGCGTCAACGAGCAACAAGTGGCGAACTACCGCTTCGCCGCGGTCAAGAAACTGACCGAGCAGATGAAATCGGCCGGACTGCCAGTTGAGGTATTCCCCGAATTGACCCTGCCGGATGACCTGAATTAAGCTCCGACGAAACCCCTTCAATCGCTACAGTTTCCGCAGTCTCTCCCTTCGACCCTGATTTTGAGGCCCGGCAAATCGTGCCGGCTGTAGCGATTTGACCGGCGGGGGAAACGGTTCTACCTGTTGAGTGGTTCGCCCCCGACCCTGCCGACGTACCCATGCTGAAACTGCCCGACGAAATCATGGCCGCGCCGTCCGACACGACGATCCCCGGCCTCGCCCAACGGCGGGTCTGGAAAGCTCCGGACGTGACATCGCACTCGCTGGTGGTGCTCACCCTGCCGCGGTTGTACCTGACGCCCATGACCGGGTCGCCGAAGACGGAAGTCATCAGCCAACTGGAAACGGTGCGGGCCGTCGACTCCTTCCTCGGCCCATTGGCCACGGCCATCGACCTGTACACGGTCCGCCGGGTGAAGCTCGACCTGAAAGACCACACGGTTACGATCGACCACCAGATGGCCAACTCGCCGAACGGCCGCACGGTCATTCGGTTCGCCGACGGGCGGGTGGCCGACTCGTTCTTCGCGAAGATTTGGCGGCGACTGGGCGACGGGTACCAACTCAAGACGTTCGCCCCGGAGTGGTGGACGCTGGCCCGCTTGCCGATCGTGTTCATCGCGGCCGTGATCGTCTTCACCGCCATCACGGCGATGGTCCTGAACGCGATTTCGGACACCGGGATCGACCAGCACGGCATCGCCCGCGTT
Organism: Limnoglobus roseus; assembly: GCF_008254045.1. Classification (GTDB taxonomy): domain Bacteria; phylum Planctomycetota; class Planctomycetia; order Gemmatales; family Gemmataceae; genus Limnoglobus; species Limnoglobus roseus. Next base: position 1,897,143 of record NZ_CP042425.1, read on the forward strand.
CTGCCGAACTGGCGGATCGTGTGCGCCGTCGGTGGCGGGGCGGTCGCGGCCGCCCAGATGTGGCTGTACCGCATGGCCTCCCGGCCGCCGGAGCGGCTGGAATTGCAACAGTTGTAACGATTGATTTTTTAGGATCGGTAGATCGAAATGACGCGAGACGAACTCGTCGAGATGATGGAACGCATCCCCGAACTGGACCACTCGAAGGTGCAGTTCGTGATGCGGAGCGGGGCCATGCTGTCGCTCGACATCCTGGTGCGGTTGGAGCCGACGTACCTCGTCATGCGGGGCCGCGAAGCCGGCAACCAGGACGAGGGGCGGGGATTCTTCCTGCCCTACGCGGACATCCAGTTCTTGAAGATCGAACGGGTGATGACGCTGGCCGAGATGGAGGCCATGTTCGCCGACCGGCTCGCGAGCGTGAAGCGGGCCGGGCGGGAAACGCGGTCGGATTCGATCACGGAAACGCCGCCGCCGCCGTCCGCCCCCCTGGACCCGGCCGCCATCGCGAAGCAGAATTTGTTGGACCGCATCCGGGCCGCCAAGTCGGTCATTACCAACGGCCGCCCGGCCTCGAAATGAATTGACGCCGCCCCCTCCGGCGGCTATCCCCGGCCGAAAGGCCACCCCCGTAACGTCCCCCTCGCAGCTGGACCCGCATGCGCTCGCCCGATACGTCGCGGCCGGAATTCGTCGCGCCCCCGCCCTCGGCCCACGACACCCTGGACGCGCAGGGGCTTGTGAACACCGATCTGGTGCAAGGCGTGTTCGCCGCCCGCGACCTGGAGTGGGAAACCGAACTGCTCACGCGCCTGTCGGAGCAGGAACAGCGGTTCCGCGAGTTCACCCGAAGGAAGTTCCAGGCCGACCCGCACGGCGTGTTGGGGCTGGCCGTGCGGATGGTGCAGGCCATCGACGCCGATGCCGCCTGCCACGCGGAGCGGGCCACGCTCATCCGGGCCAACCTGCCCGCCACGCGAACCGCCGCCGCCCCGTTCCTCCGCCAAGCCGAGGCGCTGCCAAAGCCGCCCCCGCCCCGCACGGTGTTGGGGTTCACCGTTTCGACGCCGCGGGTGGAACCCGTCGTGCGCTCGTCCGCGGCGGCACTGGTCCGCGAACTGCCGACCGTGATCGAGAGCTACCTGCTGCTCCTCGGCAACGGCTTCGCCACCGGGCACGCCGCCGCGAAGTGGGTCGAGACGAGCAGCGTCTTCACCCGCCAACTGACGAAACTCACCCGCCACATCACCGACGCGGGGTAAGGGTATGCCTCGGTGTTCCCAACTCCGGAGGGGCACACTCTACGTTGGTGTTATCGTCTTGGTAGTCTTTTCGACCCGGTGGCTCTGTCAGCAGTTCGACAAGTCTGCGCTCTTCTCGGCACTTTCGCCCGATGTTGTCACGGGTCGGTTCAAGAACGACGCGACGTGGGAGGGGCGTTCCGATTGGCAGTTGTGCTCATCTCTGGGGCGTCCCGATAACGTCGTTCCTGCCGAAAAGTGCGATGTGTTCTTTTTCCTGCCACCGCGGGCCTACGTAAAGGTCTACATCTACAACTCGATCGACCTCGCGGCCTACATCGACAGAAGCGGAACCGTGGTGGCGACGGACGTTCCGGTCCGGAAAATCGCTCGACAACACAGCCTCGATTAGCGACGTATAATCGGGACCGCGATCCGAACCTTATTCCCTCTCCCCCGGCTTTGAGGGGGAGAGGGTTAGGGTGAGGGGCACACCTTCATTCTACGGAAACCCGTCTCACCGGGAGGAACGTCTTCCCCTCACCCCGGCCCTCTCCCCCTCAAAGCCGGGGGAGAGGGAGGAATTCGGCTCCTTCGTGTGGGTTGATTCTGACCGATCGCGCAACGCTTACCCCACCTCTGCCACCATCGCGGCCATTCGTTCGTTCGCGAACGTGTGGGCCTTCTCGGCTATCGTGCGGGCCGCCGGCAGGTCGCGGCCGATCTCGACGATTCGCTCGGCAATCTCCTTCCCGCTCGCGTCGTCGATCTCGAACAGCCAGCGATCGAGGCCCACGTCCCGCCACATCTGGCCCTTCCGCGTGTCGGTCGGCTGTCGCAGCAACATTGCGGGAACGCCGGCGGCGAGGGCCATGATCGGCGAGTGGTTCTCGAAGCTCGCGACGGCCGCCGCCTGTGCGTAGATGCTCGCGGCCTCGGCGGTCAACCAGTAGCGGTCGAGGACGGCCACGTTCGGCTTCACGGCCGCCGGCAGCGGGTCGTACAGCAGCGGTCCCAACCGCTCGACGGCGTAAGTCATCTCCGGCACCAGGAACACCTTCCGCTTGAACTGCGTCACCCACGCGATGATGCCCTCGCGCAACTTCGCGTGGTCGCGCTCGGCGAACGCCTCGTTGACGGCGCTCCGCTTCGGGTTCGGCTTCACCGTGTCGCGAATCTCCCAGTACGGCGTCCACCGCAGCCGCGGCACCGCACAGAGGTATTGTCCCGGTTCCAGGCCGTGTTCCTTCAGCAACTTGCCCGCGGCCGCGTCGTCGCGCAGGTCGAGGGCGAAGGTCGCGTCCGGGCCGAACTCCATCTTCGGCCCCGCGATGCCGGTCGCCTTCAGGGCCTTCAGCGAGTCGCCGTCGCGGGTGAAGACGAACTTCGCCCCGGCGAGCAGGTCGCGGTGCGACTTCAGTTCCGCGTCGCTCAGCGTGACACCGGCGAAGCCGTAGGGCTTGCCCGCCTCCTTCGCCCGCAACGCTTCTTTCGCCCCGACCAACCCCGGCCCGGAGCCGTGGAGGAAGAAGTCGCACGCCGTCAGCGCCGCGTCCTGCTCGGCCTTCGTCTTCGCGAGTCGCAGTTTCGGGAACCGCGTCGTCAGCAGCGTCTCGACTTCCGGGCTGAGGGCGTTCGGCCAGAGGGTGACTTCGTCCTGCGGGCGGTGCTTCTCGAACAGCGACAGCATCCCCGGCGTGTGGGCGATGTCACCGATGTTGACGGTCTGCCACGACGAGCGGAGCAGAACCTTTTTCCCCTTCGGGTCAGCGGCACGGCCGGGGGAAGCCGCGAGGGTCGCGGCGGCGGTGGCGAGGAAGGTGCGGCGGTTCACGGGAGCACTCCGGGAGTGGTAGAAGTGGCGTCGCGGGTGGTATAACTCTCGGTACTCCGAACGTCCCGCCCGTGCCGAGGATTTTTGTGACCGATCTCCGGGCCGAAGCCGTTGCGATGGCGACCGCCGCCGCGTGCGTGGCTGCCGCCGCAGTACCGGCGGGGGCGGCGTGTTGGTGGCTGGCCCGCCGGTGTCGGGAGCCGGTCGTGCCGCGGTACCGCAAGGGCTTCTCACGGTGGGACGGGTTCGACGCCCTGGTGCTCTTCTGCGTCTGCACGATGCTGTCGACGGCACTCGCGGGCGTGCTGGATTCGGCCGGTTACTTTCGCCCGATCTTCAACGATGTCCGTCCGGGAGCCGATGCCGCGGAGGCGGTCCGCTTCGATTACCAGAACCGTCGGAACACGATCGCGGGCCTCATCGTGATGCCGGGGGTGATGGCCGGGTTCGCCTGGTGGAAGCGTTTCGGCTGGAAAGAACTCGACCGCGAGCGGGTCCGCCGGTTCATCGCCGACGTATCGGCCGGCGTCGGCGGGTGGTGCGTGCTGATGCCGCTGACGCTGGTGGTTCACTTCGTGGTGAACGCGATCAGCCAACAACTCGACGTTACGCCGGACGAACACCCGCTGAAGTCCGTGAAGTTGCAGACGGCATTCGACGTGGCCCTCTTTCTAGCCGGGGCGTGTGTGGTCGCGCCGTTCTTCGAAGAGATGGCCTTCCGCCGTGTGCTGATCCCGTGGGCCGCCCGCCGACTTTACCGGCCGTGGATTCTCATGGCGTTCGCGGCCCTGATGGCATACTCGCGCGGGGGTGGCCATTCCCTCGTCGGCCCCTTGGCGTTCGTCGGTGCCGCAGCTCTGGCACTGTTCGCCCTGGAACGAGTCGCGAGACGGTCGCTTCGCCCGGCGGCCGCGATTCTAGCGACGGCCACGTTCTTCGCGGCGATTCACGCCAGCGTGTGGCCGACGCCGATCCCCCTGCTGATGCTCGGCGTCGGCCTCGGGTGGATCGTGCTGCGGACGAAGTCGGTGACGGCCGCCGTGGTGACGCACGGCCTGTTCAACGCAGTGTCGGCGGTGTTCCTGCTGCGAGGGTAAGGTACCGCCGGATGCTCGCGAGGGGGCTGCCGGTCAGTTCGCGGATGCGCTCGATCGGCACGCCCTGTTGGTGGAGGCCGCGGACGATGTGGGCTTTGCCCTTCTTGGTGTGGCGGGGTTCCGTCAGGAAACGGTAGTCCTTCCGCAAGAACTGCGGCCGCGGGTCGCCGAGCGTGGCCCGTTTCAGCGTCAGGCCGACGCGGGCGGCGCGATAGATCGGCCGCGACTCCGGCTCCGGTAGCCGCATCAAGTGAACGGGGCTGCTCGCGTCCCAGGCCACGCGGTCGGCGATCCCGGCGTCCAACTCGCGCACGCTCTTGGCCCCGGTCTTCTTCAAGATGTGATCGACCAACAGCGATGGCCCGTCCACGAATCGGCCGGCAGAATCTTCCAGCCCGCGGAACAGCAAGCCGCTGAAGACGCCGGGGCTGCCGAACGCGAGATCGAGGCCCTTGAAACTGCCGCCGCGGTACGTGCCGCCGGTGCGGTGGAAGTACCAGACGCCGACCTGCTGCTGCACCGGGTCGCGGTGGGCGAACGGGTCTTCGTGGGCCGGGCCGTGGTAATAGAGTTCGACTTCGGTCAGCCGGTGCGGTTCACCGGCGACGATCAGGCGGGAAGCGTTCAGCAGGGTGGCCGCGATGCGGGCGAACCATTCGTCGGCGACAAAGTCCTTCGGCCGCTGGAAGAGTTCCTCCCAGGTCATCCGGGGAACACTTGGGTTGGGGGGAGCTTCGGCGACTCGGTCGTGATCGCATCCTTTGCGTGGTGCGACGAACCATTGGCCGACGGCTCTGGCAGCTTCACGTCCTCCGGCGGCCCCCCGTCTTCTGGAGGCTTCGCGTCGTGGTGGATGTGGTGGACGACCACGTCGTAGGCCTTCGTCGCCGCCTTTTCGACGACGTGTTCGACCGCCTCCGTGACCTTCTCGACCGGCTTCGCCAAGATCGGCACTTCCTTCGGGCTGCCGGTCGCCGTCTTGCGGTCGAAGAACAGTTTGTACAGCACGATCCCGACCGCGGCCGACAGGATGCCGAACGTCGCCAGTTGCTTGTAGTGTTCGATCTTGTGGAAGACCAGCAGCACTTGGTCGGTGAACCAGTACGCCACCCAGAACATGGCCATGACGCCGGGGATGGCGTACAGGCCGTCGGCGAGGAGGAACTTGGCGAACGACACGCGGTAGTGCCCGGCCATCAGAAAGATCGGCGTGCGGATGCCGGGCGTCAGCCGGGCGGTGAGCAGGACCATGACGCCCCGCTCCTGGAAGTTCTTCTCGATGGCCGTCCGCGTCTCCGGGGTGATGATCCGCCGCTTCACCCAGCCGTTCTCGAACAGCTTGTGCCCCCACCGGCGGCCGACGGCGTAGAGCAGGCCGTCGCCAGTGACGATCGCCACGATGACGACCGGCACCATGATCCACCACCGCAGCCGGTTCGCGTCCAGCACCCCGTCGGGGCCGGGCGTGTCGGCGTGGCCGATCAGCACGCCGGAGAACAGCACCGGCAGTTCCTCCGGCATCGGCAGGCCGAACCCGGTGAGGATGATGGCGGCCGCGATGCCGACGTAGCCGAAGCGCGAGAAGTATTCGATCATGGGCGGCCCGGCGGTCGTAGGGAAAAACTCACCCCGTTAACGGTACAGGAAATGTGTGCAACCCGTGAAGGGGAAATCGTCACACCCCTACCCCGACTGTCAGGAGCGTCACGTCATCTGTGTACGGGTAGCCGTCACAGAAGTGCTGCTGGCACGCCATGATGTGGTCGAGGACGCTCGCCGATTTCTCGTGGCCGTGGTTCGTCAGGCAGCCGATGAGCCGCTCGGTGCCGAACATTTCGCCGATCGGGTCGCGGGCTTCCGTGACGCCGTCGGTGTAGAAGCAGAGGCGGTCGCCGGGCCGGACCTCGATCTGCTTCTCGTTGTAAATCTCGTCCGGCATCACGCCCAACAGGAAGCCCTGAGCGGCCAACGGGCGGACCTCACGGGAGTCGCCGCGGACGAGCAGCGGCGGCGGGTGGCCGGCCGAGGCGTACCGAAAGGCCCGCGTGCGGCGGTTGAGGATGCCGTAGAACGCCGTGACGAACCGCTCGCCGGCCAGGTCTTGCAGTCGGTGGTTCATCGCGCCGAGGACTTCGCCCGGCTTGATCGTCTGGTGTGCGACTTCCGCAAAGGCGGTGCGGGCCATGACGGCCACCATCGCGGCCGGGATGCTGTGCCCGCTGGCGTCGGCGATGAGAATGCCGAGGTGGTCGGCGTCCGGCGTAGCGAAGTCGTAGTAGTCGCCGCCGAGGTGGTCGAGCGGGGCGTAGTTGATGCCCCAGTCCAACTCCGGCCAGTGAGGCGGCGCGTGCGGCAACAGGAACAACTTCTGCATCTGCCCGGCGGCCCGCAGATTGAACGCCGTTTCCGCGTCCTTCGCCAGCAGTTCGTCGTTGACGAGTTTGAGTTCGCGGGTTCGCTCGTCAACCCGTTGGTCGAGGACTTCCGTGCGGCGGTTCATGAGCGCCCGCGACGAGATGAGGCCGACGAGTTTGCCGCCCTGGAGAACCGGCAGGTGGCGGACGCGGAATTTCGTCATCATGCCGACGGCCTCGTCCCAGCCGACGTCGCCGTTGATGGTGTACGGGTCGGCGGTCATCCAGTCGGAGACGGGGTAGTCCCGCCAGCCGGGGATGGCCGTGATGACGCGCTTGAGCAGGTCGCGCTCGGTGAAGATGCCGACGAGCTTGGTCTCGTTCCGCACGACGAGCACGGCCCCGATGCGGTTGCGGTTCATGACCCGCAGCACGTCCCGCACCGGGCAGTCCGGGGCGACCACGATCGGCTCGGGTTGCATCACCTGCCGCACCGTCAATTCCGAAGCCATGAAACCTCCGTGACCCGACCCGCCCCGTGTGCGTTCGGTGAATTTTCGAATTTGGTCTTGCAACTTTCCCCGTGTTCTACGTTTATAGAAGATGAAGTCTCGTACCCCGAACCCCGGACCGTGATGCCCCAGCCGTTACTTCAGGCCGCCGCCCTCCCGTTTCGCGACGGCCGCGTCTGCATGGTCACGTCTCGCCGCAAGACCCGGTGGGTGATTCCGAAGGGCCGCATCGACCGCGGCCACACGCCGATTCAAGCGGCGGCGACGGAAGCGTGGGAAGAAGCCGGCCTGATCGGCGACCTCCGCCCGGAGAGCGTGGGCACTTACCACTACGAGAAACTCGGCCGCACGCACTTGGTTTCGGTATTCGTTTTGGACGTGACGGTGGAGCACCCGACTTGGCCGGAGTACCGCGAACGGACGCGGGAATGGGTGCCGGTGGCCGAGGCGTTGAAGCGGATCGACGAACCCGGCCTGCAAGCGATCCTGCGGTTCGCCACGAGCATCGGCGGCGTGATCGGTCCGTCCGTGCTGTCGCCGAACTTCGCGCCGAGCCGCGGTTAAGGCAGCACATCCGCGACTGCGATGGTGGCGACCGCGGTGCCGTCGAGCGTCAGTGGGACCGACTGGCCGGGGGCGTAGGTCTGCACGCTGCCGAAGCTCGGCACCGCCGTCGGCCCGGACGGCTGCGAGTACACTTCGACGCGGTTGTCCACGAGGTTGACGATCCAGTAAAGGCTCACGTTGTTCGCGGCATACGCCCGAAGCTTTTCTCCACGGTCGTAAGCGAGCGAACGGTCGGCCACTTCGACCACCAACCCGATCTCGGCCGGCCGTGGGTGGCGAGCGGCGAACGTTCTCGCATCACCGCGCACGACGGCGGCGTCCGGCTCCGGCTCGCTCACGTCGAGTTCGATCGGGTCTTGCACCCGCACTCGCCACCCGGCAGGCAACGATAGTCTTAGTGCGTCGAGCAACAATCCCAGGGCAGTTGCGTGTGGAGGCTTGATTGTCATCTTCCGCACCAGAAGGCCGTTGAGAAGTTCGACACGCTCGTCTTCGCTAAACACACCGGCGTCGATCATCTGGTGGTATTGCTTCACCGTGAGCGCGTGCAGTTGCGGTCCGGTGGAGAGGCACAGCGGCGGTGGGGTGATGGACGCAGGTGTTGTCGATACGGGTACGGTTGCCTTCGGCGGCGGGGTTTGCGGCGGAGTAGCAACAGCGGGGGACATGATCGAACTCCCAGGAACACGCACGGCAACGGGATGATACCCGTTGCCGTGGGAAGGCCGCAATCGCGGGCGGTTATTTCTTCTTCGCGGCGATCGCCTTCTTGACGGCGTCGCCGAGGTCGGCCGGGGTCGCGGCGATGGCGATGCCGGCCTTCGTCAAGGCGGCGATCTTCTCGGGGGCCGACCCGCTGCCGCCGCTGATGATGGCACCGGCGTGGCCCATCCGGCGACCGGGCGGTGCGGTTTGACCGGCGATGAACGCGGCCACCGGCTTCTTGACGTGCTTGGCCACGTACTCGGCCGCCCGCTCCTCGGCCGTGCCGCCGATCTCGCCGATCATCAGAATCGCTTCCGTGCCGGGGTCGTTCTCGAACATCTCCAACAGGTCGATTTGGTTCGTGCCGATGATCGGGTCGCCGCCGATGCCGACGCAGGTCGATTGCGAATAGCCCATGCTCGTGAGCTGGAACACCGCCTCGTAGGTGAGCGTACCGGACCGGCTGATGATGCCGATGCCGGTCTTGCCGGGTTCGGTCGGCTTGTGAATGTAGCCGGGCATGATGCCGATCTTGCACTGGCCGGGGGTGATGACGCCGGGGCAGTTCGGCCCGACGAGCCGGCAGCCGGGCTTCGACGCCAGATACCGTTTGGCCTTCGCCATGTCGAGGACGGGGATGCCTTCCGTGATGGCGACGATGAGCTTGATGCCGGCGTCGGCGGCTTCCATGATCGCGTCGGCGGCCAACCCCGGCGGCACGAACAACATGCTCGCGTCGGCCCCGGTCTTGGCGACGGCTTCCGCGACAGTGTTGAAGACGGGCAGTTCCTTGCCACTCGTGGCCTTCCACGTCTGGCCGCCCTTCTTCGGCGTGACGCCGCCGACGAACGTGCTGCCGTACTCCAGGCAGAGGTTGGTGTGCTTCGTGCCTTCGGCCCCGGTGATGCCCTGCGTGATGACGCGGGTGTTCTTGTCGACGAGAATGCTCATGAGTGGGTCTCAAGTAAGGGAACAGTTGAATTCGGGAAGCCCACGGACGGCCGTCCGTGGGCTTTGGTTCTCAATCCACTTTCACGTCGTCCACCAGCGAGTCGAACGACCGCTCGCCGGGCACCAGTTTCAGAGTGAACGGCTTCTTCGTACCAGGGCCGGTCAGTTCACCCGTCGCCGTGCCGTTCTCGACTTTCGCGAGGGTGAATCCCGTGAAGTTGCCGCGGTAGACGGTCAGCTTCGTGTCGAGGATGCCGGCGTTGAACGGCCGCTTCTCGCTGCTGAAGGCCGGGGCGAGCCGCTTTTTCGCGTCGGGGGCCATCACGCCGGCGGCCAGTGGACTGTTGTGGCCGAGGAGCGATTCCAAGAACGCGGTGGCCGCAAACGTCGGGGCGTCGCCGCTCTTGGGGATCGCGGCCGAGCCGACCTCGGCGGGGAAGAACCAATCGACCCGCCACGAGTTCTCGGCCTTCGCCAACCGCAGCGTGAGGAACCGTGGCTTCTCACCGGGGAGGAAGCCCGTGAACAGGTGCGCGTTCGCGTCCGAACCGAAGTCGTACACCGACGGGGCGGTTAGCTTCCCCTGGTACTGCTTCAACCAGTTGTCCGCGGCCGCGTCGGAATAGCCGAGGGCGTGGTCGGCCTCGAAGACCGGTTCGGCGATCACCTTCTTGAACTGCGGCGTCAGTTGGGCGGCGGTCGCCGTACCCTCGTGAACGCTTTTCAGGAAGGTGTTCGCGAAGGTCGCCGCATCGACGCCGGCGGTGCCGGGGATGGTGACGGCCGCCGGGGCGAACGACGGGGCGTCGTCCGTCTTCCGCGGCTTGTCCTTTTCCGGCAGCGGCGGGTTCGGGGACGGCTTCGTGCAGCCGACGGCCAGCAGGACGCCCACCCAGAGTACGAGACGCGATGTCATCGTCGATTCCTTTCCGAAGATCAGGCTTGAGTCGTCGCCGGGCCGGGGAGGGCAAACAGTTCGGCGACCGTGCAGATTCTGTTTGGCTTGGGGAACTACTTCGCCAGTTCCACGACCATCTTCGCGGCTTCCGTCAGGCCGGCGGCGACGCGGATGGCGGGGAGTTCCGTCTTCACGGCGTTCAGGATTTCGCGGGCCTTCTCCACCTCGTTGCCTTCGAGCCGCACGACGACAGGGATCTTGAACCCGACTTCGCGGCCGGCCTTCACGAGCGCTTCCGCGATGCGGGCACAACTGGCGATGCCGCCGAAGACGTTGACGAAGATCGCCTTCACCTTCGCGTCGCTCAGGATGATGCGGAAGGCTTCTACGGCGTTCTCGGCGGTGACGCCGCCGCCCACGTCGAGGAAGTTGGCCGGGCTGCCGCCGTGGTGGTTGACGATGTCCATCGTCGCCATTGCGAGGCCAGCACCGTTAACGAGGCAGCCGATCGTGCCGTCGAGTTGGATGTAGTTGAGGGCCGCCTTCGCCGCACGGATCTCCGTCGGGTTCTCTTCGCCGAGGTCGCGGAGGGCTTGCACGTCCTTGTGGCGGAACGTCGCGTTGTCGTCGAAGTCGATCTTCGCGTCCAACACGACCACGTCACCCTTCTTCGTGACCGCCAGCGGGTTCACCTCGACGATGCTCGCGTCCTTCTCGAAGTAAACCTTGCTCAGCGCCATCATGATCTTAACGACGGGGCCGATTTGTTCGTTGGTGAAACCGAGGTCGAAGGCGAGCTTCTGCGCCTGGAACGGCAGCAGGCCGGTTTCCGGCGACACTGGCACTTTGAGAATCTTCTCCGGCGTGTCGTGGGCGACCTTTTCGATGTCCATCCCGCCGGCGGTCGAGGCCATCAGGATCGGCAGGCCGATGGCGCGATCGAGGACCATGCCGACGTAATACTCCTTCGCCGGCTCGGCGTCGGCCTGCACGATGAGGGTGCTGATCTTCTGCCCTTCGGAGCCGGTTTGCAGCGTCTTCAGCGGGAACTTGAGCATCAGTTCGGCGATGGCCTTCGCCTTGTCGCGGTTCGACGCGAACTTCACCCCGCCCATCTTTTCCGAGTGCCCGAGCAGTTCGCCCGCCCCGCGGCCGCCGGCGTGAATCTGGGCCTTCACCATCGCCCCGCCGCCGTTGCTGAGCTGATCGAACGCGGCCGCCACCTCGTCCGGCGTCTTGCAGACGATGTGCTTGGGCACCGGCGCGCCTTGGGCCGCGAGCAGTTCTTTCGCTTGGTATTCGTGGACTTTCATCGGCGTGGTTCCCGGGAAGGAAGGTGGTGAGGGAGTTATAGGTGCGTCGTTGACTTGGGGGAGAGCGCGCGTGAAGATGCGAAAGCCCAGGGACGGCCGTCCCTGGGCTTTCGCGGGAGACGACGCATGGAGAAGTGGTTCCACTGCACCTCGCACACCTACGGCGCGTGGCTGTACGGCGACCCCCGCGGCTACCGGACGCGCCACCACCGCGAGCACGTCGAAGGCGACTACAAACACCGGCCGCCTGCGGGGATGTATGCCTCGCAGCACGAGCGCAGCAAGAAGCTCTTGAAGCAACCGCCGGTCATCCTCACATCGGCTTGGCGGGCCGTCGTCGGGGCAGCCCTTGTCGAGAAGCTCCTGACATTCGAACTCCAATTGCTCGTGCTGAGCATGAGCGGCCAGCACTGCCATCTCTTGGCCAAGATGCCCGGCGGGCCGGTCCCGCGGGAATGGCTCGGGCAGGCCAAGAAGCACTCGAACTTCATCGCGAAAGAGTCCGGGTGGACCGGCAAACTGTGGGCTGTCCGGAGCAAGGCGAACCCAATCAAGGACCGTGCCCACCAGTTGAACACGTACAATTACATCCTGAAACACGTTTCCGAGGGCGCGTGGGTCTGGGATTTTCGCGCGGGCGTCACCACCCCCGAAAGCCCAGGGACGGCCGTCCCTGGGCTTTCGGGAGATGACCACCCATGACGGTGACGGAACTCCTCCAGAACCTCGTCCGCCGCCCGTCGATCAACCCGATGGGCCGCACCGACATCCCGTCGGACCTCGCGCACGAGAGCCGCGTCACCGCGTACCTCGAAGGCCAACTGAAATCACTCGGCGTCGAGTGTCACCGACAACCCGTCGCGGCCGGCCGGGATAACCTCATCGCGTTCTACCGCACCGATTCGCCGATCACGTACCTGTGGGAAGCCCACCAGGACACCGTCCCCGTGGACGGCATGACGGTCGAGCCGTTCGCGGCCGTCCTGCGCGACGGCAAACTCTTCGGCCGCGGGGCGTGCGACGTGAAGGCCGGCATCGCGTGCATGTTGGCCGCGTTCGCCCGGTTGGTGCGCGAGAAGCCGGTCGGGTCCGCGAACGTCATCCTCGCGTTCACCGTGGACGAGGAACACACCTTCCTCGGCGTGCAGGAGTTGATGAAGGCGAACCTCACGGCCGACTTCGCGGTGGTGGCCGAACCGACGTTGTTGAACGTCGTCACCACCCACAAGGGCGTCGTCCGCTGGCAACTCGAAACCGGCGGCCGGGCGTGCCACAGTTCGCGTCCGGACGAGGGCGTGAGTGCGGTTTACCGCATGGCGAAGGTCGTGGCCGCCGTCGAGGAGTACGCGGAGAAGCTGCGAACCTCACGCAGCCACCCGCGACTCGGCTCGCCGACGCTGAGCGTCGGCATGATCGCTGGCGGGGTGTCGCCGAACACGGTGCCCGATCAGTGCGTCATCCAACTCGACCGCCGCCTGCTACCCGGCGAGGACGCGCAAGCCGCCATCGACGACCTCAGTGCCTTCCTCGCGGCCCGCGACTTCGGCTTCTCGATTGCGACGAAACGCCACTTCGCGTGTCCGGCACTTTCGCCGACGGCCGACGACCACCCGCACTTGCAGCGGTTCGCGAAGGCGATCGGCCCGCACGAGAAGCTCGCTGTCCCTTACGGCACGGACGCTTCTTCCATCTCGCCCACGATCCCGGCCGTGGTTTTCGGCCCCGGCGACATCGCCCAGGCGCACACGAAAGACGAGTGGGTGGAACTCGCGCAGGTCGAGCGGGCGGCGGACATTCTCTTCCGCTTCGCAGCTTTTCCGTAGCGGACCGTTTACCGCGCGTGCGCGCCGCATTACACTGTCAAGGGATGGCCGTTCGCGAAGGGCGACGGCCGACCACTTCCATGAGGTAACACCTGTGAGCATCGTTCGCATCGGCATGGCCGAGAACAAGAAGTACGCCGACGGCTACGCCGCGATCTTCGGCAACAAGAAGAAGGCCGCCAAGAAGCCGGCCCCCGCCGCCAAGAAGGCCGACGAGAAGAAGCCTGCGAAGAAGAAATAACACTGCCATTCGGCCCCGTTCACGGGGCTTCCCGCGAAGCTTGTCGGCCCGCCCTTGAGGGCGGGTCATGATCCATCACCCACAAGCATCCCCACCTATGTCGCGCTCCTTCTTGCTCGTTCTCGTCCTTCCGTCCGTCGCCTTCGCCCAGGGCACGGCCGACGACTACAAGCGGGCGATGTCGCTGCGCGAGAAGTACGCGAACGCGGTCACGAACCTCGTCGTGACGCCGAACTGGTACGGCGGCAATCGCCTCTGGTTCCGCGAGGAGCTCCCCGACGGCCGCAGTCGCTTCGTGACGGTGGACGCCGAGAAGGGGGAGAAAGGCCCGGCGTTCGACCACAAACAACTTGCCGAGGCGCTCGCGAAGGCCGCCGAGCGGAAGGTCGATGCGGAGAAGTTGCCGTTCCGGGCGATCACACTCGACGGCACGACGGTCGGCTTCACGGCCTTCGACAAGGGGTGGAAGTACGACACCGAGAAGCGAACCCTCACGGTCGGCGAGGCTCGCCCCCCGGCCGCCCCGCAACCGCCCGGCGGCAATCGCCCCCGCGGCGAACGCCGTGCGCAGGCCGGCCCGCGGTCGCCGGACGGCAAGTTCACGGCCTTCGTCAAGGACTACAACGTCTGGATTCGCGAAGGGACCGGCGACGCTCGCACCGAGAAGGCACTCTCCACCGACGGCAAGGCCGACGACGGGTACACGTCCTTCTACTGGTCCCCGGACTCGAAGAAGCTGATCGCGATGCGGCAGAAGAAGGGCGGCGACCGCGTCGTCACCTACGTCGAATCGTCGCCGAAGGATCAGCTCCAGCCGAAGACGAAGACGGTGCCGTACCTGAAGCCCGGCGACCCGATCCCGCAGCCGAAGCCGCACCTGTTCGACCTAGCCACGCGGAAGGAAATCCCCGTCGCCGACACGCTGTTCCCGAACCCGTGGGACATCAGTTACGAGCACTGGACGCCGGACTCGAAGCGGTTCCTGTTCCTCTACAACCAGCGCGGCCACACGGTCATGCGGATCGTGTCCGTGGACGCCGAGACGGGGAAGGCGACCGCGATCGTCAACGAGGAGTGCAAGACGTTCTTCGACTACTCGTCGAAGCTCTACCTCCAGTACCTCGACGGTACGAACGAACTCGTCTGGATGAGTGAGCGGAACGGCTGGAACCACCTCTACTTGATCGACGCGCGCGACGGCACGGTGAAGAACGCCATCACGAAGGGCGAGTGGGCCGTCCGCGGCGTCGAGGAACGGGTGAACGCGGAGAAGCGTGAAGTCATGATCCGGGCCGTCGGCGTGAAGCCGGACGAAGACCCATACCACGTCCACTACGCCCGCGTGAACCTCGACGGCACCGGCTTCAAGGTGCTCACCGAGGGTGACGGTATCCACGGCATCCAGTGGTCGCCGAACCGCAAGTTCTTCATCGACACGTACTCGCGCGTCGACTTGCCGCCGGTCCACGTCCTCCGCAGTGCTGACGGGGCGAAGGTGGTGGAGTTGGCCACGGCGGATGCGTCCGACCTGAAAAAGAAGGGCTACCAGTCGATCGAGCGGTTCACGGCGAAGGGCCGCGACGGCAAGACGGACATCTACGGGGTCATCGTGCGGCCGAGCAACTTCGACCCGAAGAAGACCTACCCGGTCATCGAGAACATCTACGCCGGCCCGCAGGACCACTTCGTGCCGAAGCGGTTCCAGAATTACTACCGCCACCAGCAGATGGCCGACCTCGGATTCATCGTCGTGCAGTGCGACGGCATGGGCACGAACTGGCGGTCGAAGGCGTTCCACGACGTGTGCTGGAAGAACCTCGGCGACGCCGGCTTCCCCGACCGCATTGCCTGGATCCGGGCGGCGGCCGCGAAGCACGCGGAGATGGACATTCGCAAGGGCGTCGGCATCTTCGGCGGCTCGGCCGGCGGTCAGAACGCCCTCGGCGGCATGCTGGCGTACCCGGACTTCTACGTCGTCGGCGTGGCCGACTGCGGTTGCCACGACAACCGCATGGACAAGATCTGGTGGAACGAACTCTGGATGAGCTGGCCGATCGGCCCGCACTACGCCGCCCAGTCGAACACGACCAACGCCCACAAGTTGAAGGGCAAACTCATGCTCGTCGTCGGCGAGGTGGACACGAACGTGGACCCGGCCAGTACACTCCAAGTGGTGAACGCGCTGGAGAAGGCCGACAAGGACTTCGACCTACTGTACATGACCGGGGCGAACCACGGCGCGGCCGAGTCTCCCTACGGCCAACGGCGGCGGATGGACTTCTTCGTCCGCCACCTGTTGGGCGTCGAACCGCGGTCGAAGTGAACGCGGTTCAGACCCGTTAACCGGCCCCGCCCCCCGTCCAAAACATCCGCACGACTCGCAGGAGGCAACGAATGGCTTCGTCCAATCCGAAAGCGGATTCGCCCGGCGACGAGACGCTGGCGGCGTACAAGGCCCTGGGCATGAGCTTCCTGGAACGGTCGAAGAAGCCCGGCTCGATCGGCCGCCTCAGCCACTACGAAATCCTCAAGGTTCTCGGCGAGGGCGGCTACGGCATGGTCCTCAAGGCGTTCGACGAGAAGCTCACGCGCGAGGTCGCGATCAAGGTTCTGTCGTCCGAATTCGGCGCCGGGTCCACGCCGCGGGCGCGGTTCGTTCGCGAGGCCCGCGCCGCCGCCGCGATCCGCCACGAGAACGTGGTGGCCATCTACGCCGTCGAGGAGGAGCCGAACCCGTACTTGGTGATGGAGTACATCCCCGGCGAGACGCTGCAAAACCTGGTCGACCGCCTCGGCCGGCTGCCGGTGAAGGACGTGCTGACGATCGGCGGCCAGATCGCCCGCGGGCTGGCGGCGGCGCACGAGAAGTCCCTCATCCACCGCGACATCAAGCCGTGCAACATCCTGGTCGAGCAGATCGGCGGCGTGTACCAGGCGAAGATCGCCGACTTCGGCCTCGCCCTGGCCAGTACCGACGCCCGGCTGACGCAGAGCGGCATGGTCGCCGGGACGCCGATGTACATGTCCCCGGAGCAGGCCCGCGGCGACAAACTCGACCCGCGGAGCGACCTGTTCAGCCTCGGCTGCGTGCTTTACACCGCCCTCACCGGCCACCCGGCGTTCGGCGAGGGGAACCCGATGGTCATCCTCGAGGCGATCATCCGGTCCCACCCGAAGCCGATCCGCGACTTCGCCCCGGAAGCCCCCCAGTGGGTGTCCGGGATCATCGGGAAGCTGTTGGCCAAGAAGCGCGAGGACCGGTACCAGTCCGCAAAGGACGTGGGGAAGATTTTCGCCGACGTACTGGAGAATCCGCCGGTGGACAAAGTCCGGAAGCCGCAGCCGGCGGCCGCAGCGCCGACGACCGCGGGGGCGGGCGTGTGGCAGAAAGTCGTTCTCCTTGTGCTTGTCATCGTCGCAGCCGCCGGCTGCGCCTACGCGGCGACCCTCCTCTTCTTTAAGCCATCCTGATCGGCGGACGAGTTGCAACGGCCGATCGGAGGCAATCACGGTTAGCCCCTTCTTCGGGGCCAGATGAAACCCGTCCCGTGCCGGGAATGCCCACCCGCCCGAACTTCGCACTTCCTCTGGGCGGAAAAATCGTTAAAGTTGTGAGATCTTTTCCGGCTCGCCCCGCACTTATCTCCTGACGGCCGCCACCTGAACGGATTCACGAGGCCCATGACCGCCCTCCGCATCGCGTCGCTTTTCGCCGCCCCCGCGTCGGTCCTGTCCGACGACGACCGCCCGGACGCGGAGTTGCTCGCGCACTTCCGGGCCACGCGGGACGAAGTCGCGTTCGCCGTCCTGGTCGCCCGCCACACGCCGGCCATCCGGGCCGTCTGCCGGTCGTGGCTGCGCTCGGCCGCCGACATCGACGACGCGACGCAGGCCACCTTCCTCGTCCTCGTGCAGCGACTCGACAGCATCCGCCGGCCGGCCGCGCTGGCGGCGTGGTTGTACTGCGTTGCCGAGAACGTCGCCCGCCGCCTGCGGCAACAGGGGACGCGGGCGGGCCCGCTGGAAGGGGACGTGCCGGCCGTGGAGTTGGTCGCCGACGACCGCGGCGAAGTGCTGGCCGAGGAGATCACGAAGTTGCCGGAGAAGTACCGGCTGCCCATTCAACTGTGCTACGTGGGCGGGCTGTCCACGGCCGACGCCGCCCGGCGGTTGGGTTGCCCGACCAGCACCCTCGTTACGCGGTTGGCCCGCGCCCGTGAGCGGTTGCAGAGTCGATTGGCCGCCCGTGGCGTCGTCCTCGCGGCCGTGCTGACCGTCACCGGAAGCACGGCCCGCAGCGTGTCGCCGGGTTGGGTTTGGGCGACCGCACACGCGGCCTTGGCCGTGCTGGCCGGCGAGCCGCTGAACAGTCTCGGAGTTTCGGAACGGACGTTTTCCCTGTCGCAAGGAGTGGCAAAGACCATGATCTGGAAGAACCTCAAACTCATCGCGGCGGCCGCGATGATCGCCACCGGGTTGGTGGGCTTCGTAATCGGCCAGTGGGCGACGGCCGACGGCCCGAAGAAGTTGGAACTGCCGGCCGCGGCAAAGGACAAGGACGGCCCGCCGAAGCCGGCCGCGAAGGCCGACGAGGGCAAGCCGGACCCCACGCCCCGCCGCCGCGAGGCAGTGATCCGCATGCCCGCCGGTAGCTTCGTGAAGGACGTGGAAGTCAACCCCTACGGCCACGGCCGCATCACCTGGAATTACGACGACGACCGCGTCACCGGCCTGATCGAAGGCAACGTGATGGGCGTCGAGTTCGAGATCGAAACGGAGGCCGAGGTTTCGCTGAGCAGCAACGGCACGATCTACGGCGTGGTCACGTCGGCGAAGGTCACGCACCTGAAGGCCAACGGCGAACTCGGAGCAGAAATCGGCGAGTACGCGAAGTTCTTCCCGCTCGTCGAGCCGCTGATTAACGAGATGTTCACCGACCTGCCGTTCAGCTACCAGTTCCGCGTGAAGAACGACCGGCTGACGATCCTCAGCTACCGGGCACTCATGGCCGGGCCGAACCCGCTGACAAAATTCGCCGCCCTCGGGGGTGACAGTGGTTTGGGTGAGATCGCGGGCGTGATGCTCTACTTCCAGGCGTTCAGCACGGCGCTCGAGGGGACGTACGTCTCGGCCGAGGCGGCCGAGAAGCAACCGAAGAAGCGGCCGGTGTTCCGCAAGCCGCTCGACGCGGGCAAGTCGTCGCCGCTCACGGCCGAGCGCGTCCACGGCGAGGTCAAGTGACACTGCTCAGCCGAGCGTCTTCATGATCGCCGACGCGAACGCCGGTAGGTCGTCTGGCTTGCGGCTGGTGATGACGTGGCCGTCGACGACGACTTCCGCGTCCACCCAGGTCGCCCCGGCGTTCACCATGTCGTCCTTGATGGCGTAGAAGCCCGTGGCCTTCCGGCCGCCACGGAGGGCGTCGGTCGAACACAGCACCCACGGGCCGTGGCAGATCGCGGCCAGAATCTTCTTCTGGGCGTGGGCATCGCGGACCAACTTGATCATCGCCTCGCTGCGGCGGATGTAGTCGGGACAGAAGCCACCGGGAATGATGATCGCGTCGAACTGCGCCGCGGTTACGTCCTTCGCGGAGGCGTCGGACTTCGCCGGGTAGCCGAGCTTGCTGGGGTAGGTGACGCCGACCTCCGGGCCGACGATCACGACCTTCGCCCCGGCCTCGCGGAAGCGGTAGACCGGGTACCACAGTTCCATTTCCTCGTACTTCTGTTCGGCCAGCACGGCAATCGTCTTGTTCTTCACGGTGCAACCTCCGGTGTGTCGGGCGGACGGGTATCTTATCGCCCTTCGTCTTCGAACCGCCGCACGGCGTCCCGCCAGAGCAGCGCAGCCAAACCCAGGAATGCTCCAGTCAGGGCGAGGGTTGCCGCCGCGGCCCCGGCCCACGATTCCGTGAAGCGACCGTCGGCAGGTAGCGGGGCGGCCACCGCTTCGAGAGCGAACGGCAGGCTGAGGCTCGTGGTCGCGGCGTCGAATAATCGGGCCGATCCGCCGAGGATTTGGACCGCCCCGCGGACGAGAACCGCGACCATCGGCGGCAGCAGGAACGCGGCAAACGTGATGCCGAGGAACCACGTCGTCGCCCGCACGACCGTCGCGCACCGCACCGACAGCCACACGGCCAGTGTGAGGAAGAACATCACGGCCGCTCCCAGAGCGAGCAGGCTGAGGAGGACGCCGGGGAATGAAACAGACAGGAAGAGAGTTGTTACGGCGGTGAAGGCTGCGAAGCCGATCAGCCACTTCACCAGCCACCGGAACGCGGCCCGCCACTTCGCCCGCAGGAACTCAACCCGGTCCACCGGCAGCGTGAGCATCGAGTCGAGCGTCTGCCGCTGCCGCTCCCGCGAGACGCAGCCGGTCGCCCGCACCCCGGCCAGTGGAATCAAGAACGCCCCCAGGCTGACGCTCGCGATGCGGAAGAGTCCGTTCAGGACTTCGCCGGGCCGGTCCGAACTCAGTAGCGCGATGAAGATGCCGAACGCGAGCGGGATGAGCGTGGCGACGAGCAACCCCGTCACGCAGCCCATCAGGTCGGCCTCGAACCGTAACGCGCTCCCGCCGAAGTACGTCTCCTTCCACACGAACGGGTCGTCGTCGTGCAGGTACGGGATGCGCCGCAACCGCGGCGGCGGTCGCTCGCGGCGGACGCCTTCCACAACCGGAACGTAGCGTGGCCGATAGGGTTCTTCGGTCAACTCGGACAGTGTCGGGATGCGCGTCGTGTACGGTCCCTCGCGTTGTTGCTCGACGAACCGCATGTCCGCCGCCCGGATGTTGCCCATTGCCAGGATCGCGTAGACCATCGCCAAGAGGCCGTGAACGCAGACGAAGATAGCGGATAGCCCCATCAAGTCGAAGGTCGGCCCGTTACCTTGAATGCTGAACAAGGTGAATACGAACGGCGACGGCAACAGGCTCATGAAGATAGGATTTGAGAAACTGAAACATGACCCCACGGCGAACCAGAACGGCACGCGGATGTAGGCCAGGACGAGCACTTCCTTCAGCGTCTCTTTCCCCGTCGCGAGCCAGAAACTGAGGGCCGCGAGGCTGACGGTGGACATCACGGCCGCGACGAACGACGTGACGAGAATGTCTGGGTCGACGCCGCCGAAGAGGAGCGTGAGGGCCAGCACCGGCAACCCCGTCAGCGACAGGCCGAGGACGAACACCACGCGGGCGGCGAGTTTGCCGAGCACGATCTCGCGGTTCGTCAGCAGCGACGTTTGCAAGAAGGCAAGCGTGCCGCGGTCCTTCTCTTCGGTGATCGAGCCGCCCGCGAAGACCGGCGTGACGATCGTCAGCGCGATCAGTTGGCAGAAGAGGAAGACGTGGAAGAACGTCTCGGCGAAGGCGGTGACGCGCTCGCGGGGAAACTCCTCGCCGGGGCCGAACAGCAGGCGGATCGGGTTCACCTCCCGGAACTCGCCGAGGTACGCCACCAGCAGACTGACGAGCAGGAACAGCGAGTACGCCGTCCGCAACCGCAGATGTGCCCCGCGGCGGGTGACGCGGACGAGTTCGTCCCAGAACAGCGGTCCCAGCACCGCCGGCGACTCGCGGCGACGCACAAAGGCGACGACTTTCAGCGCGAGGCCGGGCAGGACCGTCAACACGGCGAGGAAGAACCCCGTCAGGCCGAGGACGAACGGCAGCGTAATCGTCGGCATGGCGTTGCGGTCCTTCGGTTACGCGGCCCGGTTGTCGAGCATCGGCCCGGTGTCCGACGTGGGGTCGCATGCCCTCACGAACCGTCGCACGGCCCGCCGCCAAATCCACCAGCCGAGCAGCGCGTACAACACCACGCCGGCGAGGAAGGCCAAGCCCCAGTACGGCAGTTCGGCCGGCACAGCGAGTTGCGTGTTGCCGATACCGAGAAGGCCCAGCGGCAGCAGCATTGTCAGCATGGCGTATTTGAACCACGAGGCCCACGCATTGAGCGCGGCGTAGGCGAGCAGGCTCACCATCATCACCGGCACCACCGTGAACACCAGCCGCAGGCCGAACCGCCGGGCGGCCGTTTCCACGTTCGGCGAATTCGCGGACACCAACAGGCCGTAGGCGGCCATGACGAACGCCAGCAAGACCTGGAGCACGACCAGGCAAGGGTACGCCCACCACCGGTACGCCCCGCACAGGACGGCCGGGATGCCGACGCCGAGCTGCCAGAGCAGCGAGCCGCGCATCAGCCAGATCAGGCCCCAGAACTTTTGGCGAATGATCTCTTCCGGTGGCAACGGCGTGCAAACGAGCATCAACAGCGTGTCCCGCTCCCGCTCGCGCGCGATCGACTCCAGCCCGAACCGGCCGACCGACATGATCGCGATCCACGCCACGAACATCGGGAAGTGTCGCGCGACTTCCAAGATCACGGGTTGATAGCCGAACAGGTCCGAGACGGCCGCCGCCAGGAAGAGGATCGCCGGCAGGATCATTAGCACGACCACGCCGAGGCGGCTCGCCCGCCGGTTCTCGCGGGCCTTCGCCACGGTCGGGTGACAGTAGGCTTCCTTCCACATCACCGGCCACTCGGTCACGGGCTTCCGCTTCGCCGGAACCTTGCACTCCTGGTCGGACGGGTTGACGACCTCGCCGCGGTTAGCGGCCGCCCGGCGGACCATGTACGCCGCGTACAGGAAGGCGAAACCGCCGACGACGGTGTGGAACGCCGCGTAAGCCGGGAAGTCGTCGGCCACGACGGACAGGCCGCCGCCGAGGCCGACCGTCACCCACCGGATGCCGAGGGCGAGCGGATTGCCGATCGACAGCCACTCGATCAGATCGCCGACCGACACCACCGACGGTTGGCCCGGGCTACCGGGGAAGAACCAGACGTTCGGCAGGAACCGCAACTGCGAGGCGAAGAAGATCAGGAACAGGTACGGCAGGAAGACCATCGCGAATATGTTCCCGCCCGTCTTCTTCGTCGTGGCCAGGACCGACCCGAGGCCGGACAGGCCGGCGATCGAGACGAGCGTCATCCCGGCGTAGCCGACGACGTAGAAGATGAGGGCCGGTTCAACTTTGAAGAGGATCGGCAGCAGGAGCACGACCGGCAGCGCCGACGCCGGGTAGGCGAGCAGGCCGAGGATGCGGGCGAACATCTTGCCGATGACGAGTTCCCGGTCGCGCAGGTCGGTGGCCAGGATGAAGTCGAGCCGCTTCGACTCGCGGTCCTCGGCGACGGCGTAGGTCATGTACGTGGTCAGCACCGACATCGTGAGGATGAAGATGAACCAGAAGACGAACAGGAACCCGCCGGTCGCGATCATGGCGGCCTTATCCGGCGGCGGCCGCTCCTCGGCCGGGAAATAGGTCATCACGAAGTACAGAACGAGCAACGGCACGCCCGCGCCCAGCGCGATGAGCGGCCGCCAGAGGTGGTTCCGCACCCGCCGCGTCATGCGCCGCAGTTCGAGTTGCAGGAACGGGCCGAACAGGTAGAGCTTGCGGGTGTCGGACAGGCACGCGAGCGTGAACAGACCGACGGCCACCGGGGCCAGCCACCAGAAGTAGAACAACGCGGCCAGGGCGAGTACGCCGGGCACCGCCGCGAGGGGCGTGTAGCGTTCGATGTCGGGGCGCGGCGGGTTCATGCGAGGGGCTTTCTACGGGGCCGGTCCGAACCCGGCGAGCGGAGGGCGTCAGCCCCCTGATTCTTGCCTTTGCGTTCGATCAGAATCAGGGGGCTAACGCCCTCCGCTCGCCGCCCTGTCTATAATGTCGTGCGATGCCGGACGCCCCGCCCACCATCCTGATCTCGGCCCCGCCGCACGCCCCGGCGGACGACGTTCGCGACCTTGTCCGGACGACCGGCTTCACGCCCCTCATCCACGCGCTCGGCTCACTCCCCACCGTGGACTTTCAACCGCTGGCGGCCGCGATCATGTGCCCGCCCGAGAACGTCGAGTCGGCGGTCGCGCAGACACGCCGGTGGCGGGTCGAACTCGGCGACCGCTACCGGCCGATTCTCTGGCTCGCCGACCCCGCCGCAACGCGAATCGGGCTGGAAGCCGGAGCGGACGTGTGCCTCGCACGGCCGGTGGACGAATCGCTGTTCGCGGCCCAACTTCACGCCCTCCTGCGGATTCGCGAAAGCGTGAACCGACTGCACGCGAAGGGCGACGACGCGGCCTCTATCACCGAACGGTTGCGGAAGGCTTACGAACAACGGGACCGCGACCGGGAACTCGTGCGGGCGTTGCATCGCTCGCTGACGCCCGTGCGTCTGCCGGAATTGGGGCCGTTCCGGTTCGTGGCGCAGTCTCATGGTCACGGCGATTTCCATGATGCGTGGCTGGCCAGCGGCGATCTGGAATTCGTCCTCGCCGGGGCCGGCGAGTCGTTTGGTCCGCTCGTGAAACAACTTGTGACGGCCGCTAGTATCCGTGGCCCGGCCGGGGCCGTTACGCCGGGCGAGATTCTGCGACACGTCAACCGTTCGCTCGTGGCACTCGGCCTGGCCGACCCGCCGATTGTGTCGGCGGTCTTCGTGCGTGCGAACCCGACGACTGGCCGCGTCGCCGTCGCGCGGGCCGGCCTGCCACCGCCACTGCACGTTCCGGCCACCGGGGAGGCGCGACCATGGGCCACGCCCGGCCCGTTCCTCGGCGTCTTCGACGCCGACTTCCCCACCCACGTCGGCGAACTGCGGCCCGGCGACAAACTCGTGTTCACGACGGCCGCCACCCCGGGCGAAGGCGGCACGCATCTCGTGCTGGAGCGGATCGCGGAATAAGTTCGCAATCCCGTCGCCCGCGGCAGGTGGCACTTGCCCCGCGGCCGTCAGTTCCTACCCTAACCCATCCTGAACTTACGTTCGCACTAACCGGAATCCGGCCATGAAAAAAGGCATTCACCCGAACTACCGCCCGGTGGTCTTCCAAGACGCCGCGGCCAACTTCTCGTTCCTCAGCTCCTCGACCGTCCAAACCAACGAGACGGTCAAGTGGGAAGACGGCAACGAGTACCCGCTGTACAAGCTGGAAATCTCGTCCGCCAGCCACCCGTACTTCACGGGCAAGATGAAGTTCCTGGACACGACCGGCCGCGTCGAGAAGTTCCAGAACAAGTACAAGAACTCCGCCTACGGCAAGAAGGCGGGCGAAGCGAAGCCCGAAGAACCGAAGGCCGAAGAGAAGAAGTAGCTCCTGCGATCAGGGATCAGGGGTCAGGAGTCAGGGGCCACGCCTCCGACGCCTGACCCCTGTTTTCATTCCCGACTCCTGTTTCCCGTCCTCTGACTCCTGGTGTCGCATGTGGCCGGCGATGGAACAACAACTGGCCCGCTACCGCGAACTCGAAGCCAAGCTCGGCGACCCGGACGTGGCCG
Source organism: Limnoglobus roseus (assembly GCF_008254045.1). Classification (GTDB taxonomy): domain Bacteria; phylum Planctomycetota; class Planctomycetia; order Gemmatales; family Gemmataceae; genus Limnoglobus; species Limnoglobus roseus. The sequence continues at coordinate 1,922,035 of NZ_CP042425.1, forward strand.
GCGATCCCGCCAAGTTCGGCGTCGTGGCGAAGGAGCACGGCAGCCTCACGAAAGTCGTGAAGCCGTACCAGGACTTCCTCGAACTGCACGAGGCGATTCAGCAGACGGAAGCCATGCTGGCCGACGCCGAGTTGAAGCCGATGGCCGAGGAAGAACTCGCCACCATGCGGCCGCGGTACGAGGCGCTCAAGACGAAGATCGAAGACCAACTCCTGATCGAACCGGGCGAGGACTTCGACCGCCTCATCGTGGAAATCCGCGGCGGCACCGGCGGCGACGAGGCGGCCCTCTTCGCCGGCGACCTGTACGAGATGTACAGCCGGTACGCCCGCACGCAGGGGTGGACGATCGAAAATATCGAGCACAGCCCCGGCGAAGCTGGCGGGTTCAAGGAAGTGGTCTTCGGCGTGAAGGGCGAGGGCGTCTTCCAGCGGCTACGCTACGAGAGCGGCGGCCACCGCGTGCAGCGGGTGCCGAAGACCGAGACGCAGGGCCGCATCCACACGTCGGCCGCCACGGTGGCCGTGCTGCCGGAACCCGACGAGGTGCAGGTCGAGATCAACCAGGAAGACATCGAGTGGGAGCGGATGCGGGCCGGCGGCGCGGGCGGGCAGCACGTCAACAAGACCGAGAGCGCCGTTCGCATCTGGTACCGCAAGGGCACGCCGGACGAGATGGAAGTGAAGTGCCAGGACGAGCGGAGCCAGGGCAAGAACTACGAGCGGGCGATGCGGATTTTGCGGTCCCGCCTCTTCGAACGGCAGCAGCAACGGTTGCACAAGGAGCGGGCCGACGCGCGGAAGTCGCAGATCGGCAGCGGCGACCGGAACAGCCGGATTCGCACGTACAACTTCTCCGAGAACCGGTGCACCGACCATCGCATCGGCGTGACCGTCTACCGAATGGACGCGGTCCTCGCCGGCGACCTGGACATCATGGTGCAACCGATGCTGGACGCCGTCAAGAAAGAGAAACTCGCCGCGGCGACGTGAGACCCTTTTGGCCCTGGGTTGCGGCCGCCCCGGGTGGTATCAAATCACTGCCCATGTCTGATACGCCCGACGGACTCACCCCCTCAGTAGGAGAACGAACGATGAAGATCAAGCGAACCGGATCGGCGGCGTGGCAAGGCGGGATCAAGGACGGCAAGGGCACCATCTCCACGGAGAGCGGCGCGCTGAAGGCGTACCCCTACGGGTTCTCCAGCCGGTTCGAAGGCGTGAAGGGGAGCAACCCGGAGGAACTGATCGGGGCCGCCCACGCGAGTTGCTTCACGATGGCCCTGTCGCTGATCCTGGGCGAGGCCAAACTGACCGCCGAGCAACTGGACACCACGGCCGAGGTCACGCTGGAGAAGGTGGACGACGGCTTCGCGGTTACGGCCGTCCATCTGACCCTGAAGGGAAAGGTGCCCGGGGCCGACCAGGCGACGTTCGAACAACTCGCTGGAAAGGCGAAGGCGGGCTGCCCGATTTCCAAGCTCTTCAAGGCAGACATCACGCTTGACGCCACCTTGATTAGCTGAGCCAACGGGGCACGGGCTTTGCACAACACCTCTGTGGTCCGGGGCGAGAAGCCGGGACCAGTTTCGAATTTCCAGCGTTGCGTGACGACATCCCGCACCGCTGAGGAGTGTCTGTGCAAAGTCCCTGACCCCATCCGGCGATAACCCGCCGAACGGTAGAACGGAAACCCCTCACATGATCGGCCGTTTCGACCGCGGGGTGGTGATCGGGTTCGGGCTGCTCGTCGTGCTTCTCGCGGCCAATTCGTTTATCTCGTACCAGATTCTTCAACAACTCAACGCCGTGGAACGCGACCCGGGGTCGTGGCAGGCGTACCGCGTCGCCGCGACGACGGTCGCGACCGTCGCCGGCCTCGCTTTGCTCACGGCACTGGGCTGGCTGTTCAAACGCCTTCTCGTCACCCGTACCCGTGCGGCGCGACTCGGCGAACAAAAGGAACTCATCGAGGCGACGCTCACCAGCATCGGCGACGCCGTGATCGCCACCGACGCGGCCGGGAACGTGACGTTCCTGAACGCGGTCGCCGAACAACTGACCGGGTGGACCGCGTCCGAGGCGATTGGCCGGCCGCTGACGACCGTCTTCCGCATCGTGAACGAGCACACCCGCGCGGCGGTCCAGAACCCGGCCTTGCGGGCGCTCGAACAAGGTCGGATGGTCGGCCTGGCGAACCACACGATCCTCATCGCGAAGGACGGCCGGGAACACCCGATCGACGACTCGGCCGCCCCGATCCACAGCCGCGAGGGCGTCGTCTCCGGGGCCGTGCTGGTTTTCCGCGACATCCATGAGCGAAAGGAGATCGAGGCCGCGCTGCGGGAATCGGAGCGGCGGAACGCGGCGGTCCTGCGGGCGTCGCTCGACGCCATCATCACGATCGACGCCGCGGGCCGGGTGCTCGCCTTCAACCCCGCGGCCGAGTTGCTGTTCGGCTACGCCGCGGCGGAAGCGGTCGGCCGCGACATGGGCGAGTTGATCGTGCCCGCGGCGATGCGCGACGGCCACCGCCGCGGGATGGCCCACTTCCTCGCGACAGGCGAGGGGCCGGTCTTGAACCAGCGGTTGGAAATGCCGGGCGTTCGGAAGGACGGCACGGCGGTGGTCGTCGAACTGATCATCACCAAGCTGGAAGGGAGCGACCCGCCGGTCTTCACCGGCTTCCTCCGCGATCTGACGGCCAAGAAACGGGCGCTGGCCGAGGCCAAACTCAGCGAGGAACGGTTCCACCAACTGGCCGACGCCATGCCGCAGATCGTCTGGACCGCCCGCGCGGACGGCACCAACGACTACTACAACCGCCAGTGGTACGCCTTCACCGGGCTGGACGCCGACACCATCGACGAGGCGTGGAAGACGGTCCTCCACCCCGACGACTTGGCCCCCTGTGCTGATCGGTGGGCCGAGTCGATCCGGTCCGGCCGCGCGTACGAGCAGGAAGTCCGGCTGTGGGACCGTGCGAGCAAGAGTTACCTCTGGCACCTCGTTCGCACCGTGCCGGTGCGGGACGACGCCGGGCAGGTCGTGCGGTGGTACGGGACCAGTACCAACATCAACGCGCAGAAGCGGTCGGTGGAAAGCGCCCGGTTCCTGGCCGAGGCGAGCTCGGCCCTCGCGCAACTGGTGGACTACGAGAGTACCCTCCAGACGGTCGCGAACCTCGCGGTCCCCCACTTCGCCGACTGGTCGGTGGTCGACGTGGCCACGGACGCCGGGGCGCTGCGACGGCTAGCGGTCGCGCACCGGGACCCGGCGAAAATCCGCCTCGCGGAAGAGATGACTGAGCGGTACCCGCCCGACCCCGGCGCTCCCAACGGCCGCGATCAGGTTTTTCGGTCCGGGCAATCGGTCTTGGTGGAAGAGATCACTGACGAAGCCCTGGCGAAAGCCGCCAAGAACGAGGACCACTTTGGATTGCTGCTCGCGCTGGGGCTGCGGTCGTACATCTGCGTGCCGCTAGTGGCGGCGGGCCGACCGCTCGGCGTTGTCACGTTCGCGACGGCGGAATCGGGTCGCGGGTACACCCACGCCGACTTGCGGGTGGCCGAAGACCTCACCAACCGGGCGGCCATTGCGATCGAGAACGCGCGGCTCTACCGGGAACTCCGCGACGCCGACCGCCGGAAGGACGAGTTCCTCGCCACCCTCGCGCACGAACTCCGAAACCCGCTCGCCCCGATCCGCACCGGGCTGGAAGTCATCCGCCTCTCGGAAGGCCGGCCGGACGCCGTCGAAAAAGCCCACGCGATGATGGACCGGCAACTCGGGCAAATGGTCCGCCTCGTGGACGACCTGCTTGACGTGAGCCGGATCACTCGGAACAAGCTCGAACTTCGCAAGCAGCCCTGTGACTTGGCCACCGTCCTCCAGAGCGCCGTCGAGACGAGCCGGCCGCTGATCGAATCGCAGGGCCACGAGTTGACCGTCGCGCTTCCGCCGCACCCGATCCACCTCGACGCCGACGCCACGCGGTTGGCCCAGGTGTTTTCCAACCTACTCAACAACGCGGCCAAGTACACCGAACACGGCGGGCGGATCGCGGTGGCCGCCGAACGGCACGGCGGGGTCGTCGAAATCACGGTGCGGGACAACGGCCTCGGCATCCCCGGCGAGATGCTCGCCCGCGTCTTCGACATGTTCACGCAAGTCGATCGCACCCGGGACCACGCCCAGGGCGGTCTGGGCATCGGCCTGACGCTGGTGAAGCGGCTGGTGGAAATGCACGGCGGCGGCATCGAGGCGCACAGCGCCGGGCCGGGCCGCGGCAGCGAGTTCCGGGTCCGCCTCCCGGTGGCGCTCGTGGCCCTCGGCGAAGGCCCGCACGGGCAGAACAGCACCCTGCGCGAAGTCGCCTCGGACCGCCGGCGAATCCTGGTCGTGGACGACAACCGCGATTCCGCCGAGAGCCTTACCCAGCTGTTCGAACTGCTCGGCCACGACGTCCGCCAAGCGTTCGACGGTCCGGCGGCCGTGGCGATGGTCGAGCGCGAGCGGCCGGAGTTACTCCTGCTCGACATCGGCCTGCCGAAAATGAACGGTTACGAGGTCTGCCGCCGGGTCCGCGAACTGCCCGGCGGCGACCGGATTGTGATCGTCGCGCAAACGGGATGGGGGCAGGACGACGACCGCCGCCAGTCGGAAGCCGCCGGCTTTGATTCCCACCTCGTGAAGCCGATCGACCCGGCCGCCATCCTGACGCTGTTGAAGAACCTCAGATCGAACGGGGTGTCCGACGCGCCGACTCGATGACCAAAGTTGACCGGGCGAAGGACTACGAACTCCAGCCGCGACCGCACCCTGGTCCCACCCGGAGACTTGCTTCGACTACCGCCGCCCCGCCCGTGTCCGCTCTCGCCGATCAACTCACGACCAGTACCACGCGGAAGCCGATGGTGTTGCACGGGTGGTTCGGGGCCATTGCCTTGCGGGCGGCACTGCGACAGTCGGTCGCGGGGTCGGCCCAACTGCCGCCGCGGACAACCTTCTTCTCCCCCCGCGGCGGGCCGTGCGGGTCGGTCCCCGTGCTGTCGAAGTAGTAGTACTCGTTGTACCAGTCGCCGCACCACTCGCTGACGTTGCCGTGCATGTCGTGCAGACCCCACGGGTTCGGCGGCGTGCGGCCGACGGCGTTCGGGCGGCCGTGTCCGCCGGTCTTGAAGTGCGCGTCCTCGGGGATGAGCGTGGTCCCGCGCCAGAACGGCGTCGTCGTGCCGGCCCGGCAGGCGTACTCCCACTCCGCCTCCGTCGGCAGGCGGTACGCCCGCTCGGCGAGCGTCTCGTCCGCGAGCTGGCTGAGCTTCTGGCAGAACTTCTCCGCCTCGTGCCACGACACCGACTCGACCGGCAGGTCGCCGCCGCCGCCCTTTTCCTTGTGGAAGAACGACGGGTTCTTTCCCTTCAACTTCTCGTACTGGCCCTGCGTGACCGGGAAGAGGGATAGATAGAAGCCGTGGCTGATGCGGACGGGGTGCAGCGGCGTCTCGTGGGCCTTGCGCCCGGCCTCTTCGTCGGCGGCCCCCATCTGGAACGTGCCCGGCGGGATGTACATGAAGGCCATGCCGAGGGAGTTCTTGACCAGCTTCACGTGGCCGTCGGCCGTCTTCTCGGCTATCGCGTTCACCTTCGACCCGCCGTTAATGCCGGAGAGGCCCGGCCGCGTGCCGAACTTGCTGCCGCCCACCCCGGCACTGCCGAGCAAGGCGGTGGCCGCCGCCGCCGCCGCGTCGGTGTCAATGGCCTTCCCGGGGAGCACGACCGGCTTGGGGCCTCCCCCGCCTTGGCGGTTCAACACCCCGCTCCGCGACCCGTCTGGGTCGATGGCCGACGGCAACTGGGCAATGGTCTGGGCCTCGATCTTCAGCAGGTCGGCGAGCGCCTTCGCGTCGCCCGGCCGGCGGTCCGCCCGGGTGGACACGCACGCGGTCAACAGTTTCGCCTGGTTCGCCGTCAGGCCGTGCCGGGTGAACTCGTCGGCCCAGTCGCTCCCGACCGGCGACGCGACGTGCGGGTCGCGCTTCAGTAGTTGGTACCAGATGACGCCCAGCGCGTGAACGTCGTCCCGCGGGTCGGGCGGCTCGTTCTGCCGCTGTTGCGGCGATGCGTACAGCGGCGTGTACGCCCCGCGGTAGGCCAGGCGGAGCTGTTCGCACTTCGGCGTCTCGCAGTGCTTGGCCAACTCCAGGGACCGCTCGGCCTCGATCTGGCCCCAGCCGAAGTCGGTGACCCACAGCGAGAACTTGCCGCCGTCGCCGGGGTGGACGAGGACGTTCGACGGCTTCAGGTCGCGGTGGACGATCCCCCGGGTGTGCGCGCGGCCGACGATCTCGGCCAGCCGGCGGATGATCTTCATCGCCGCCTCGGGCTTCGGGCTGTCGTACTTCCACCGCCACTCGGCCATGAGGCCGGTCAGGTCGTACCCGTAGACGAAGGCCGTCTCCAGGCACGGCAGTTCGGCGTCGAGGTAAACGGACCGGAGCGGCACGATGCCGTTGATCTCGTTGAGGGCGAACACGTTGACGAAGAGTTCCTCGCTCGCCGCCATCCGCTTGGCCGTCTGCGGGTCGATGGCGAACTTGAGGGCGGCCGGGGAGGCGGCCCCTTCCGAATCGTCGATGCCCAGCCAGACTTCGCTGCACTCGCCCAGCCCGCGGAGTTCGGCCAGCCGCCAGTTGTCCAGTTTCGGCGGCGTCGCCCCCGCCCGGTAGTGCGCCCGCCGCGGCGGCAGGTACGACAGGAGTTGCTCGCCCTTGTAGAACGCGAGCGTCTCGCCGCCAGTTCGCCCCTCGGGATCGGACGGCCGGCGGAACATCTGGCGGATGGTCGTGGGGAAGTGCGTCAGGTAGTCGACGAGGGCGTCGCGGAAGGGGAGGTTCTGCACGCGGCCCAATCGCTCGACCGACTTGTCGAGGTGGGCCTGGTACAGGTCGTCCCCGGCGGCCGCGAGTTCCTCCAGGGCGTGCTGGATGTCTTCGCTCGGGCCGTGCTTGCGCATGTAGTCGAGTGTGACCTTCGAAACGTCGGTCATCACGTCGCCGTAGGGAATTTCGCCGGCGAGGGCGCGTCGGCCCCGTTCACAAAATGCCTGACCGACGGCATCGAGAAGAGTGTCAAGGAGAGCCATGCTAACGGCTCCTTGCGAGTGGGAGGAACCGGTGGGGAGAAGATTCGATTAGATTCTAACCCTACGTCCGCGGGGAATACAAGCAATTGTCGATGAACGTGCGATGAGAAGTGCCGGCCCGGTGTCGGGAAATCGTCAAGGCTGGCGGCGGGATGATCCGGGAACGGGTCTTGGCCCCCGGAGGGGTACACCCTACCCCTCTGCCCCTCCGGGACAGAGGGGTAGGGTGTGACGGCCTTCCGGCTACTTCTTCTCGGCCGGGCGGGTCATGCTTTCTGGCACGGTGGTGATCGGGCCACCGCCGCCGCCGAGGCCGAAGTTCGGCATCTCGATCGGTTTCAGGTTCGTCGGCTTCTCGTACAGTCTCACGCCGTCGGTCACCGTCCCCGGCGGGATCGGCACCTGGGCCTCGCCGTAGAGTTCTCGGTAGGTTTCCTTCAGTAACCGGGTCGCGTTCTCCTTCGTCGTCAGGTAGTAGACGTTGTCCACGACGGCCGGGGCGAGGTCGCACATGTCGCCGGCGATCTTCAGGGCCGTCATCAGCCGCGTGTCGTTGACGGTCAGCGTGACCGGCTGTTGCAACTTATCCTTCGCGCGGGCGTCGACGACGATGTTCGCCCCGGTCTGCTCGCGGAGTTGGTTGACGAAATCCGCGAGCGGTAGGTTGTCGGCCGCGATGCCCACGACCGGGCCGTGCAGGATGGCTGCGAGATCGCTTTCCGAAACCAGCTGTGCCGCCTCCTGGCCTACGGCGGTCTTTCCCGGGGTCGTGGCGGCCACCGACCCGCGGCCGAGAATGATCTGGTTCCCCTTCACGCGGATGCCGGTTTTGACCGCGATGCCGCCTTCCGTGGACCCTGGCAGGAGCTGGTCGAGCACTTCTTCCAGGATGTCGCGCACCGTGAGGCCCTTCACCACGGGAATGGCGATCTTCTTCTCGTAAGGTTGCTCGACGCTGTTCAGTCGGAAGAAGGCGAGATCGAGGCGGATCGTCGTGCCCGTGTCCGCGCTGAGTTGTTCGAGGATGGAGGCCACCGTCTGGTCCTTGAGGGCGTCCTGGAACCCGGCCGACTTGTCGAGCGTCAGCGTGGTCTTTGAGGTCTGTCCGCCGGTGGCGGCGAAGACGATCTTCTCGGGCGTCGCCTTCACCGCCGGGGTCGGCTTCGCCGGGTCGGCGAGCGACTTCGCGGTGGGCTTCTCTTGGGCCGTCGCGTAGTAAATCCCGGTCCCCGTTCCGCCCAACAGGCCGAGCGTGAGGCCGAAGGCGGCGAGCAGTTTCAGTTTGGTCACGGTCATGGTCGAAACTCCTTGCGCTAAAGACGTGACCGCGGGCGAGAGTGCCCCGGCCGTGGCGTCGGTGATCGTGGAAAGGACGCCGCGGGCGGTGGCCGCGATCAGTTCGCGGAGGGCCGGCGCGGCCGCCGAGAGCGGTGCGTCCAGAAGGCGTTCGAGGGTGACGGCCGTGGAGACGGCAATGCCGCGGCGGACGAGCTTCACTTGTAGTCGCTTGCGGGCCACGCTGAGCCGCGAATCGACCGTGCCGACGGGGATGTTCAAAGAGGCCGCGGCCTCCGCACTCGTCTTGCCTTCGATCAGGCACAGTACGAGGACCGTGCGGTCCCGCTCGGACAGCTTCGCCACCTCGGCGTCGATAATGGCGGCTTGCTCCTGCCGCACCGGGCGGGCGTCGGGCGGGTCGTTCATCGGCAGCCCTTCAGTCGGCAACGGTGCGAAGGCCCGTGCGGCCGCCCGACTGCTCGCCTTGAGCGCCGTCAGGAACGCCACGCGGTACAACCAGCCCGGGAGTGCCTCGCGGTTGGCGATCTTCCCGGCGTCCCGCGCCAGCACCACGAAGGTGGCCTGAAAGGCATCGTCGGCGTCCGCCCCGCCGCCGAGCCGCCGCCGGCAAACCGCGTACACCATCGGCCCGTGCCGGTGGACGAGCGCCTCGAAGGCGAGTTCGTCCCGCCCCGCCACGAAGCGGCCCAACAGGGCCGCGTCCGCCTCGGCGTTCAGCGGCGCGAGTCCTCGGGTGAAGCCCAGCCATCGGCCGCGAGTCGACAATCTCATCGCATCTTCCCCACACCCTCGCTGTACGTGATAGTTCCGTGAGAGTTGGCGCTCCTTCGGAAAAACTTCGCCGAATCTGCGTTTTCACGAGTTAGAGACTCTAGAGGGGACGAAATCTCCGACGCCGTTCCGCGAACCCTTAGCAGGCCCGCGCGAACCCCGGTGGCTCGTCGGTTGTCAAACTCTCATCAAAAATTCTCGTATCAAAACCGCCCCGAGCGGGTACTTATGGAGGGACGACGAACTACCCCGCCTGCCCCGCCCCGTTTCGCGTTCAAAATGTGCCTACCAACGTATCGAAACTGTAACGCCGTTTGAGATAATCCCCCGCCTTTGTCGTCCTATGTGTAGTTGACCCCACCCTGAGGCCGTCATGGAACGCCAGCTAACCACCGAGAGTTCGCCCGAACTTCTTGCCGCGGCTGTCGTTTCGACCGACGACGGCCCGGGAAGTTGGGTCAATGCGCTCACCCTGCCGCACATCGAAACGGTTGTTAACTCGCCTCTTCCGTCGATTCCCGGCTTCGAGCTTTTGCAGGAACTCGGCCGTGGCGGCATGGGCGTGGTCTACAAAGCTCGCGACGCGATGACCGGCCAAATCGTAGCAGTGAAGGTGCTGATCGCGGGATCGCACGCTGGAGCGTTGGAACGAGAACGCTTCCGTCGCGAGATGACCTCGGCGGCCGTGTTGCGGCACCCGAACGTGGTGCAACTCCTGAACGCGGGCGAGCACCAAGGTTTGCCGTATCTCGTGCTGGAGCATGTGGATGGCGGCACCCTCGCGGATCGGTTGAACGGCACGCCGTGGTCGCCGACCGCGGCGGTCAAACTGACGGCCCACCTTGCGAATGCCGTGCAGTTCGCCCACGCCGCGGGCATCATCCACCGCGACCTGAAGCCCGCGAACATCCTCTTCGCCGCCGACGTGCCGAAGTTGGCCGACTTCGGCCTGTCGAAAGCGCTGGGTGTTTCGGATTCCGCCCGGCCGATCACGGAAACGGGAGCGGTCCTCGGCACGCCGAGTTACATCTCGCCGGAGCAAGCCACCGGCGACAAGGAAGTCGGCCCGACGACGGACGTGTATTCGCTCGGCGCGATCCTGTACGAACTACTCACCGGCCGCCCGCCGTTCGACGGCAAGACGACGCTGGACATCGTCCTGAAGGTGCTGAACGATTCGCCGATCGCGCCGACACGGTTCTGCCCGGAACTGCCCGCCGACTTGGAAGCGATCGTCCTGAAGTGCCTGCACAAGAACCCGGCGAAGCGGTATGGCACGGCCAACGAGCTGCTCGCCGACCTGCAACGATTCCTGGTGGGCGAGACCGTGGTGGCCCGCCCGCCGTCGGTGACGCGACGGCTGTTCACGTGGTTCTCACGGCGCCCACGGTTGACGACCGTCACCGCGGCAGCGGCCGTCATGCTGTTGCTGATGCTCGGCCTCGCGACCTACGCGGTCGGCAGCATTCGCGAAGCGACCCGCCTGGCAGAAGTGGCCGCCGCAGACGCCGCCGTGAGCCGACAGGAAGCGGAACAAGCGAAGGCCGAAGTCCAAACCGTCCGACTCGTCGCGGAGCAAGACCGTCGGCACGCGACGGAGATTCGCGCGAAGTACGAACAACTTCGCACGTTCCTCGAATCGTTCCGGCCGGGCAAGATGGCGGGCCTTCTCGAACCGAAGCCCGCACCGAGCTGCATCGTAGCGGAACCGGCGGTGTCGGGGCGGCAGTTGTAACAGAGACTAGATTTTCTCCCTCTCCCCCAGCTTTGAGGGGGAGAGGGTCGGGGTGAGGGGGAAACCATCCTCACAAGATAAGCTGTCTCAACACTCGTGAAGGCTCGCCCCTCACCCTAACCCTCTCCCCCTCAAAGCCGGGGGAGAGGGGACCAGAGTTCGCGGTCTACTTCTTCAACATCTCCAACGCATCCACCTGCTCGCGCTCGAATCGCTTCGTCAGGGCCGGAATCCACTTGTCGCTCACGCCCTTGAAGCGGACGAGTTTGCCGTCGGCGGTCTTGCGGCCGCGCTCGGCGTAGATCGCCTTGATGAGATCCTCGTCCGACACGTCGGCCGCCGATTTGCCGCCGGCCGTCAGTGGTTTCGCTGCGGTCACAATTACGTCCGTGCCGGGGCCGTGATGGACGGCCGTAGACCAGACCACGTCGCGGAACGCGGCCGAGCGTTTCGTCACGTCGAGTTTCAGTTCTTTCTCCAGTTTCTTCACCTGCGGGTCGTAGTGCGTTTCTTGAATGAACTGGTGTTCGTTCTTCTTCAAACCGTCGGCGTCGGCCTTCGCGAGTTCCTTCCACTTCGCGGTGAACTCGTCGCTCCCGCCCTTCAAGCCCTTGAACTGGTCGGGGTAATACTTCTTCACGAACTGGTCCGCCCGGCCGACCTTCGAGGCGAGTTGGTACGTGCCGTAGGACACGCCGCCGGGGTCGCCGACGCCGGTGGAAACCGTGCCCGGGCCGTGGCCGCCGGACTCGTACTTCTCCGAGAGCTTGCCGAGCGGTGGTTCGGCCGCGAACGCGGGCAGCGTCACGAGGCCGAGGGCCAGGGCGAGACAACGGATCATCGGCTACACCTCAATAGTCACTCGTAGCGGTTCTGCTTGGTCCCCGGTTCTTCCTGCGGGGCCGGCGGTTGGAGCACCCAACTGCCGGGGAGTTCCTGCGATTCGCGGTTCGTCAACTTGCGGAACTTCACGCGGCACGCCGTCGCCAGGACGCTCGTGAAGACCATCCAGAACAGGATCGCGGCAATGGGGGCCAGCCAGCCGATGCCGCCAGGCTCGCGGTCGTCGAACCACCCCATCTCGTGTCGGTCGGTCCGGAGCATCGGCATCCAGCCAGCCAGGAACGGCGGCACAATGGCGAGCAGAATCTGCCCGAACGGGACGAAGTCGCGGTCGTTGGCGTGCGTCAGTGACAGCGGCAGGACGCAGCACAGCACGATCGGCAGCCAGTACCCGCCCATGCAGAACAGTGCCGCAAAGAACGCCCGCACGGTGGCGACCATCGTGTTGCGGGCCGTCATCGAGAAGTAGAGGCCGATCCAACTGAAGGCGGCCGTGTAGAGCAACACCAGCGGGGCCGTCACAGCGATCAAGAGCGGGTTGACTGACCCCAGCGCCAGGCCGCACGACCAGATGACGAGCAACAAGAAGTAAATCCGCCGCACGCCGAGGACGCAGCCCCACCACTTGCCCATCAGAATTTCGTCGGCCGAGAGCGGCGTGCTGAGCAGGCTGATCCACGAGTCCTTGTCTTTCTCGCCGCTGACCGCCCCGGCCCCGCGGACCGCGGCCGCGAGCAGGAGTAACGCGGTGACGATGCCGGTCACGCCGCGGACCCAGGCGTTCACCGCCTCGGTGAAGTGATACCACGAGGACCGCCCGCCGTAGCTAAAGCCGTCGTCGAAAAAGTGGTTCCACGCGATGATGCCGAGGGGGGACAGGAGGAGGGCGACGATCAGGCCGGAGATGATCTGCACGGCCCGCCCGCGCCGCCCGCCGGCGTCCACGAAGACTTCCTTCCAGAAAACCGGGTTCTCGCCGATCTTCGGGTGCGTCCGCGTGACCTCGTTCACGACCACCTTCTCGGTCCCGTCGGCCGTCACCACCTTGCGCTTGCGACTGCGCGTGCCGCCGGGCGAGCCGTAAGCCTGTTGAAGTGCCACCGTCCGCAACCGCACGATCGCGTGGCCGAGAAGCAGGGTCGAAGCAATCGCCCAGAAGAGGACGTAGTTCGTGAGTTGATCGGGGGCCGTCACGGTGAGGCCGCCCCGGCCGCGATTCGCACCTTCCATGAGGATGAGTTGCCAGATGATGTTGCCGTCGGCGAGCCGCCAGAGAATGTCGTGAATGCCAAAGCTCACGATGCCGAAATCGACTGGCGTGTTCCACCACCCCTTCCACGGCGCGAGGTTCGAGTACGCGGCGGCGAACAGCGAGGCGAACAGGTACGCGCCGTAGGTCAGGTACGTCAGCATGATCGCGTCGCGGGCCTTCTTCAGCATCGTCGAATACCAGATGCTCAGGGCCGACAGGCCGATGACCGTGACGACCGTGGCGACGATGGCCATGAGCAATTGTTCCGGATCCACGCCGCCGAAGAGTTGGATGAACGCGAGGATCGGCAGGCCGAGCAGGACGAACATCAGCAGGTTCACGACCCGCGAGGCGAGTTTGCCGAAGACGATCTCGCGGTTCCTCAGGTCCGTGGCGAGCAGGAACTCCAGCGTCTTGCGCTCTTTCTCCAGGCAGATCGTACCGGCCACGTAGACCGGCGTGAGCAGCACCGCGACCAAGAACTGAATGGTGACGAACGTCTCGAAGAACTCTGCCCCGAACCGGGACAACTCGTTCGTACCGACGACGGGGTTCGCGACGCGGAAGTAGTTCACCTTGCTGTCGAGCCAGCCGAAGTACATCATCAGGAGCGTGCTACCAACTACGCCGGCGTAAAGCAGTCGCAAGATGAACGTGAGCCGTTGCCGGCCGACACGGACGATGTCGTAGAAGAACACCGGGCCGAACAGGTTCCGCACCGCGTCGCGGGCGGCCACGCCGATCAACAGCACCCACACCGTGTAGGCGAGAATCGCTTCGCCCACCGTCAGTCGCGGCGTGTAGCGACTGATCGCCACGCCCATCGCCAGCCATGCCCCGACGCCGGCGACGGCCAGCCACTCTTGCCGCGACCCGGACCAGCCGAAGGTGCGACCGAGGAAGCCGATCTGGGGCGGAGCGTTCATGCGGTGTCTCGCGTCAGGTCGGACCAGTGTAATCGTTCGGAGGAAAAGACGCCACCGGCCGCATAAGATGTCACGGATTCCCCCTCCCGAGGAACCCGTCCATGCCGCTTCACCAACTCCTTCGCTCCACCGCGGCCGGCCTTTGCCTGCTGCTCGCCAGTACCTTCGCAACGGCCGCCGACGCGAAAAAGCCGGCCCTGCTAACGGAGAAGGAGATTGCCGACGGCTGGGTGCTGCTGTTCGACGGAGAAACCACGTTCGGTTGGACGGGGAAGGCGACCGTGGCGGGCGGTGCGTTGGCCGTGGCGAATGGTGAGGCGACGCGATTCTCCGTGACCCTGCCAGCGGGCGAGTTGGCATGGGCTCCGGGCGAAGTGCCGCTTACCCTCCGGCATCTCAGCGGAGTAGTAGAAAAGGTCAAGCAACCGATCGGGGCAGTCACCCAGGCGTCCGCGTGCGTGCTGGAAGTCGATGCACAAGATGGGTTCAAGCCACTCACGAGTTTGAAGTTCCGTCCTACGAAGGCTGAGAACCTCCTCAACGGCAAGGACTTGACCGGCTGGAAGGTCTTCAAGGACGAGAAGCGAGCGAAGTCCACGTTCGCCGTCACGTCGGCCGGCGAGCTGTCGGTGAAGAACGGCCCCGGCGACTTGCAAAGCGAGAAGCAGTTCGACGACTTCCTCCTGCAACTGGAGTGCAAGACGAACGGTACGGCCCTCAACAGCGGCGTCTTCTTCCGGTGCATCGCCGACCAGTACCAGAACGGCTACGAGTTGCAGGTGCAGAACGCCTTCAAGGACGGCGACCGCACGAAGCCGGCCGACTTTGGCACCGGGGCGATCTACCGCCGCATCCCGGCCCGCAAGGTGGTATCGAACGACAACGAGTGGTTCTCGATGACGCTGCTCGCCGTCGGGCCGAACTTCGCGACGTGGGTCAACGGTTACCCGGTCGTCAGTTGGAAGGACGAGCGACCGGCCAACGACAACCCGCGGCAAGGACTGAAGACCGCCAAGGGTCACCTGTCGATCCAGGGCCACGACCCGACCACGGACCTGCTGTTCCGCAACCTGCGCATTGTCGAGGTGAAGTAGTGTCCGACGCGCAAGCCCTCTTCGAACGCGGCTTCACCGCCCTGGAAGCGGACGACTTCGTCGAAGCCGTCGAGTCGCTCACGCGGGCCATCGCGCTCGACCCTCGCGTGGCCGCCGGCTACCGTTACCGGGCGAAAGCGTACCTTGCGCTCGGCGACCGGCCGAAGGCGATTGCCGACCTCGACGCCGCGCTGCGGTTGAAGCCGCACGAACCACAGGTATTGGCCGAACGTGCGGCCGAGTTGCTGAAACAACGGCGGTACGCCGACGCCATCGCCGACTGCGATACCGCCCTGCGGTTGGACCCCGGCCGCGTGGACCTGTTCGCCGTTCGCGGCCACTGCCACGCCCGGCTCGGCGAATCGGCGGCCGCCTTCGCGGACTACGAAGCCGGCATCCGTGCCGACCCCGAACGGGCCGCGGAGTATTTGGTTCAACGGGCACTCCTGCACCTCGATTGCGGCAACCCCCAGGCCACCCTCGACGACGCCGACACGGCCCTGCGACTCGACGAAGACGACGGCTCGGCCTACGAGGTTCGGGCACGGGCGTACTTCACCCTGCGGCAGTACGCGAGCGCCGCCGCCGACTTTGCCGTCGCGGCGGCGCGTGACCCGCTCGCCACGTCGCCGCGGATCGGGCGGTTGTACGCCCTCGAACAGATGCAGGATTGGCCGGCCGTGATCGCGGCCGCCGACGAGTTGCTGGCACGGTCGCCGACGATGGAGCAAGTGCTGGAACGCCGCGGCCGGGCGTACCTCGCGATGGGGCGGCCGGCCGACGCGATTGCGGACTTCGACGCGATCGTTCAAAAGCGGCCCCGCCGGATGATGGGCTACTTCCTCCGCGGCACCGCCCTCGAAGCGGCGGGCGACGAGGCGGCGGCCGTGCGCGATTTCTTGCAAGCCCTCGAATGCGAACCTGCGGATGCCGGCACGCTCAACCAACTGGCCTGGGTGTGGGCTACGTCGCAGAAGGCGGACGTGCGAAACCCGGTTCAGGCGAAGGAACTGGCTACCCGCGCCTGCGAACTGACCGACTGGCTGCAGGCCGGCTTCCTCGACACGCTCGCCGTCGCGTGTGCCGCACTCGGCGACACCCCGGCGGCCGCCGCGTGGATGGAGAAGGCCATCGAACTCGATGACCGGGAAGAGTACCGGGAGCGGTTGAAGCAGTTCCGGCCCCCGGCGTAGCGGCCGGCCGGCTGTATCCGATCGTAAACGGCGGCGTTGCAAAAGGTTATCATCCCGGCGGCCGATTCCGGACATTCGTCAAAAATTCCGTGCCTTTCGCAAAATTCCCCTTCCTCGCGACCGGCTCTGTTCTAGTCTTGTGGAAACCAATGCTCGGACCGGTTTATGCGGTCCGGGTTTGGGTCGGTTCCGCGGCCGTGCTTGCGGCACGAAACGCTGTTCTCAAACCGCGAAATGGCAAACCCGTCGAAAGGCGGGGGCGCAAAGCTATGGGCCTTCGGTTGGTGCCCCCCACCAATAACCGATGGTCGCCAAGCTACCGAACGGATGGGTAGGCGAAGTGCCCGTCCATCCCGGATGACGTGGGAACCCGCTTAACGGCGTGCGCCCCATGCCACCTGCCGTGTCGCAAGGTCTTTGTTCACAATTGTGAACGAAGACCGCCCGGAACCGACCCCGGTTTTTCATTTCTCGCTTGCTTGGTCGATTATCAATTTGTTTGGCCAATTTCTGCAACTTTCATCCGTTATAACTCGACTAATCTGGTATCGGCCGGAGTAGGGAGAATGCGATTTCCCTGGGCCAGCTTTTCACGCCGATTCCAAGATGTTATAAAATGATCTCCCCGCGCCCGTCAGAGCGGAAAAACTCGCCCCTCTCTGAGCTTACCCCCCGCCCGACCGTGCCCAGCGGCCTTCAAACTACCCGTACGGTCCGACATGATTGATTACCAGGAAGCCCGTCGCATTGCGGTCATGCTCGCAGCGGTGGGAGAAACGACGCGAATGCTCATCCTACACCGGCTCGCGGAGAGTCCGCGAAACGTCGGCGAGCTTGCGGAGCTCATCGGCATCCCGATGGTGAACATGTCGCACCACCTCGGTGTGATGCGGCAGGCGGGCCTGCTGGAAGACCAGAAGGACGGCCGGAAGGTCGTCTACCGGTTCCGGCCAGAGATTTACACCCCCGGCGGCGACGCCCCCGACGTGGTCGGCACGTTGCAACTGGGCTGCTACCGCCTGAGCATCGTTAAGAGCGAAGACTCGGGCAAGGCGAAGGGAAAGGCCGGCAAGAAGGGCGAATAGAAATGTGGTCCGTCGCTCGCCCTCCCGAACCGGAAGGCGAGCGACTCGAAGCCTTACAGGTTGAGCTTCTTCATCAAATCTTTGGCCTTGGCGGCCGGGCTACCTTTCGTCTTTTGGATGTCTTCCAAACCCGCCTTGAGAATGTCTGCCTTCGCCGCGTCGACCTTTCGAACCTCGTTGACCATGTAATCGTAACTGGTCACTTCACTGCCGAGCGGTTGGCCGTTCGCGTATCGCTCCAGTGTCGATTTCACTTGAACCATCGGGTCGACTTTAACGGAAATGCTCTCTTCTTTCGGCCCGCCGCAACCGACCGCGCCGGCCAGCGTCACGAGAACGGCCAGCAATTGACACGTGCGAAACATGGGAACTCCGGGAGGGATAAAGCAAGAACGAACAAATCGAGGCCCGCCCGCGGGTGCGGACGGGCCGTCGAGAGGAAAGTGACGAGCAGTTTATTCCAGCGAGACGACGCCGCCGTCCCGTGCGTGGCCAAGCCGCTGCCAGGTGACCAGATCGACGGTGCTGCGGACGAACCGCACCGACCCGTCGCCGAGGAGGGCGTTGACGCCGCCGGTGTGCAGGCTGCGGGCCGGGACGACGCCCCAGCTCCAGTCGTGCGCGCCGCCGGGGCAGCAGTTGCCACCTGCTGTCGGCCAACTCCAGTTCGGCGGGGCGGCCGTCGTCAGGCCGGACTGGCCGATCGAGTACCACAGCGGCATGGTGCCGTTGTTCGACTTCACCCCTTGCGGGCTGTTCTTGGCGGCCGAGCCGATCGCGTCGAGTTCAGCCTGGGTGGCGAATTCCTTATTGGCGACCGACGTGATCGGTCCGTCGCCGGCGTAGAAGACGTCGAACGGGTACTTGCCCGGCCCCGCTTGCGGGGCGTTCGACCCCGAGAGCAACTCCGAGGCGAGCAGGGTGTTCGAGAGGCCGTCGGTCACGGAGGCCATGTTCCGCTCGATCCGCTGGGAGATCATGCCGTTCGCGGCATCATTCCACATCCCTTGCACGCTGCTACCGAAGCTCCACCCGTAGTTCGAGCCGGGGCCGTCCCACCCGCCCGGGTTCGTGCCCCGTTGCGGTGCCAACGTCGACGACGGGCAAATGAACGTGTTGATCGGGGTGTTCATCAGGTTGTACGCGGTGCTCCAGTTGGCCGCGTTACCACTCCACGTCACGCCCGCCGGCGGCGTATCGCCGCTATTTCGCCCTTGCGGCGGTGCAGTCGCCGGAATCACGAACTGCTGGAACAACGGCCCTTGTTCGATGTACGGCAGAATCCAGTAGCTGGCCGACACCCCTTCCCACACGTTGACGCCGATTTGCTGCTGGTTGGCCGGGAATTTCCCGCGCACGTCGTGGTAGGAGTGCATGGCAATCCCTTGCTGCTTCAGATTGTTCGTGCACTTGGCACGGGCCGCGGCCTCGCGGACCTTCTGGACAGCTGGGAGCAGGAGACCGATGAGGATGGCGATGATGGCGATCACCACCAACAACTCGATCAGGGTGAAGCCGCGTCGGCTTCGGGAGAGAGAGAGAAGCATAAAAAGTCACCTGAGATGAAAAAGAGTGGGCGGGTGTCCACTGTAACATAAACGCAGACAAGGCATCAAGCACAATATGAAAAACCTCTGAGCGTCGCCAAGGTTCCGCGAAATGTGGCAACTTTTTCTTTCAAACGGTCACATCGGCGGCACACGGTACAGCTCGAGCAACTGCAGCACCGTCGCCGGCACGCGGAAGCCATTCGCCCCGCTGGCGTAGGTGGTCTCCATGCCGCCTTCTTCTTGCGAAATGAGGTTCAACTGACCCAAGTGCGCGGCCGTCTTCGCCTGTCGGTACCAAATGCCCACCAACTCGGCGTAAGCCCGGCTGACCGGCAGCGGGACGGCGTCCGTCGCCGTCTCGTAAACGACCTGCACCGCGACCGGGCCGTCGCCCGAACCGCCGAAGGCTCCGCCCCGTGCGGTGAGGACGCCGCGATCGGCCAACAGGGCGTAAGCGTCTGCCCCCAAGAGCGTCTCGGCCCCGAACGCCCCACTCGGATCGACCTTCACGCCCGTGACAGTCGATATCGGGAAGTTCGCGAGGAACAGCACCCGGCCGCCAGCGGGGTGATACTCCGTGAACGCGCCGCCGGTGAACGACCGGCCGCAGTGGCTCACGATGAACGCATCGGCCGCCCCCATCAGGCGGTCGAGGAAGTCGTCGTCGTCGTCGGTGGTGATGCCCAGCATCATCTTGACGTTGCTTCGCGTGTCGATCGGCATGAGAAGTCCTCCGTTCAGGGGCCAGGGATCAGGGGTCAGGCGTCAGTTTTTCTGATTCCTGTCCCCTGACTCCTGACATCACGCCACCAATAACTGGTCGCAGAGAATGAAGCTCGCTTGGTTCCGCGGGCCGGCGTCGATGTGCTGGATGCCGCGGAGGTAGGTCATGTCGTTCTGCAACGCTGTGTCGCCGTGGCCCGACGCGAGGAACTCCATCACGCCGAGGCGGGCAATGATCCAGTCCGGGTAGTGTCCTTCCCAATCCGGATGGTGGTTTACGCCTTGTTTTTGCAGGAATTCCAGCGTCGCCAGAGAATGATGCACGGAATTCGTGCATAGAATTCCGCATCGCTCCGGGGATTCCGTGCACGAGGTTAAACATGGCCCGCAAGCCCTCGATCTGGTTCCGCGAACAAACCGGCTGGTACATGACCACGTACCGCGGCGAGCAGATCAAGCTCTCCACGGACAAGAAGGAGGCGGAAAAGGCGTTCCACACGCTGCTGGCCAGCGAGGAACCGCAGGAAGAGACGGGCGGGTTGAGGCCGTCCTTCCACAAATTGGCCGACCTGTTCCTTCAGGAGGCCGCCCGGACGAAGGAGCCGGAGACGGTGAAGGTGCAGACCGTCTACCTCCAAAGCTTCTGCGACTTCATCGGCAAGCGGAAGGCGACGGACATCAAGGTCCACCACGTTACCGAGTGGCTGATCTCCCACAACAAGCCGGGCAAAGCCCGAGGCCCCCGGAAGCGGAAGGCGAAGCCGGAAGGCTCCCCCGAACCCGTGCGGTTCCAATCGTGGGGCGAGAGCACGCGGACGACGGCCAGGTCGATCCTGCGGGCGTGCCTGAACTGGGCGTTCACCGAGGGGTACATCGCCAGCAACCCACTGGCGAAACTGAAGCGGGGAAGCTACGCCCGCCGGGAACGCATCCTCACTGCCGACGAACGCAAGAAAGTGCGGGAGTGGTTGCCCGAGGGCGTCCGCGAGTTCATCATCGCACTGGAGAAGACGGGTGCCCGGCCGTTCTCGGAACTCGCGAAGGTGACGGCGGAGATGATCGACTGGCCTTCGGGAACGATCACGTTCTTGAAGCACAAAACCGCCAAGAAGGGGAAGAAGCGGGTCGTCTACCTGACCGAGGAGTTGCAGGCGGTCCTACGCAAGCTGGCCGAGAGTCACCCGACCGGGCCGATCTTCCGAACCAGAACCGGCATCGCGTGGGGGAAAGGGACGGTGTCGAAGTGGATGCGGAAGGTGGAGAAGGCGCTCGGCATCCCGCGACTGAACCCCTACGCATGGCGTCACACGTACATCACCGACAGTCTGGCCAAGGGGATGAGCGCTGACATCGTGGCCGAGTTGGTGGGGAACTCCCCCGCAACTATCAGCAAATACTACTCGCACCTGGACCAGAAGGGCGACACCCTGCGGGAGGCAGCAAAGCGGGCGGCGGGTTGACTGCCGGTCAATGGATGAACTGGAGAGGGCCGTCGTTACTCGCGGCCTCTCCCTCGCGTTCGCACCCCGCCTGATACTCCCGCAACGCTTCTTCGCTGATGCGGATTGTGCCGCGGCTGCCGGGGCGCCCGTGTCGAGTGTGCCGGAGCGAACCGAGACGGCACAACTCGTAAACCAAACTCGGCGATACGCCGATGCGGGAGGCGGCTTCTCTCACGGTCATGTTGCACCTCAGTTGGCGACAGCTTCCGTCATGTCCCAGTGTTCAGCTTTCGTTTTGCCGCGATGGAGGCGGCCATGAGGGCGTGGCAGAGGTCGGAATGCACGATCTCTTCGACCGAGATTGGGGTCGAAATGCTGATCTGCCACTCGCCTGGGATGTACCCGTAGTAAGCGAACTCTAGCCCTGCTTCTTGCGTGTCACACCAGATGCGCACTGCTTCGATGACATCGCTCAAATCGGTGAAGCGAAGCACTCGCAAATCGCGTCCAGTTCCGGATCGGACAAACTCGGTGTTGGGGCTGTAGGTCCTCCCAACCGAGTACTTCGCGGCAGAAGTCGAGGGCAGACTGCTGGAGCGAGGTCATGCGGCCAACTCCACGATCAGCAGGTCTACCAGTTCAGCCTTGAATGTTGGCCACCGCTCGTGAACTCGGGTGCCACCCACGGCGCGATAAATCGTTCTGAGGTTGTTCGCTTCGGGTGTGTCGTCGGCCATGCTCATCGAGGTCTTAGCAGCCCGCACTTTCTGACGAATCACGTCAGGCGGGTCCGACACGTTAATGCGTGACATCTCGTCGGGGTCGGACTTGCTCATCTTGCGCGTAGCGTCTGTCAACGACATGATCCTTGGGCTGTCGCCGATGACTGCTTCCGGCTTCTCGAACGATGTCGAACCCCGCGCCCGGAGAACGTCCCAAAGGTCTCGGGCGAATTCGATGTGTTGCATCTGATCGCTACCAACTGGGATGTGGGTGCCGCCGAAATAGAAGATGTCAGCGGCCATGAGGACCGGGTACGCGAACAGGGACAGCGTGGCCATTTCCGACGCGGACTTATCCTTGAACTGCGTCATCCGGCCGAGCAGTACCGTGGGCGTGAGGAACGATAGCTGATGGTAAAGCTCAAGAATGTCGGCCTTATGGTCAGACTCGACGACCACGTTCTGCACGCCGCACCGAGAAAGCGATTCTGCTGTCTCCTGAACGGCTCCCCCCAGCCCATGAAGGTCAGCCACGAAGAACACGCCCTCCAGCGACCGCCAACGACGCACGGCACCGAGGTAATTCCCGAGGTGAATCTCGCCGGTCGGGCGGATACCGGAGACGTAGCGTGGAGTGACGTTGTTCACCGCTTCCTCCCGCGCTCAGCCTCAAGCTCCGCTACCCTCTGCTTGATGTCTTCGTCGGTCATCTCGAATCGCTCACCAGTCAAACGGCCGATTATAGTGGACCCCGAAACTGAGACCGCCAGGTAAGCTACTCTGGCGGCCCTCGGAGGTGGTCCTGATGACGGCGAAGCGGAAGACCCACACGGCGGCGTTCAAAGCCCAGGTCGCTCTGGCCGCGGTGAAGGGCGACAAGACGGTCAACGAGTTGGCCGCCCACTTCGGCGTCCACCCGACCCTCATCCACGGGTGGAAGAAGCAACTCCTGGCCGGGGCCGAGGCCGTGTTCGCCGCCGGAGCGAAGGCGGTCGCCCCCGGCGACGACCAGACACCCGCGCTGTACGAGCAGATCGGCCGGCTCAAGGTCGAGCTCGACTGGGTGAAAAAAAAAGCTGCGACGTTCGGTTGACGACCTGCGGCCGCTGATCGACCCCGGGCACGCCGACCTGAGCGTCCGTCGGCAGTGCCAACTGGTCGGGCTCGGCCGGGCCACGTACTACCGGGGGCCGGCCGAGGAGTCGGCCGACAACCTGGCCCTCATGCGGCGGATCGACGAGCAGTACACGGCCTGCCCGTTCTACGGCAGCCGGCGGATCGCCCGGTGGCTGGCCCGCAACGGCCACCCGGCGAACCGCAAGCGGGTCCAGCGGTTGCTCCGGGTCATGGGCCTGGAAGCCATCCACCCGAAGCCGAAGCTGTCGGCCGGGCGGGGCCACCCGGTGTACCCGTACCTCCTCCGCGGCGTGCCGATCGACCGCGTCGGGCAGGTGTGGAGTGCCGACATTACATACCTGCCGCTGCCCGGCGGGTTCATGTACTTGGCCGCCACCATCGACTGGTACAGCCGGTACGTGGTGGCCTGGCGGTTGTCGAACACGCTCGACGGGGCGTTCTGCCGGGACATGCTGGACGAGGCGTTGGCGGCCGGCACCCCGGAGGTGTTCAACACCGATCAAGGGGTGCAGTTCACGGCCGGGGCGTGGGTCGAGCGGGTGGAGGCGGCCGGGGCGCGGGTGAGCATGGACGGCCGGGGGCGGTGCCTGGACAACGTGTTCGTCGAGCGGCTGTGGCGGACGGTGAAGTACGAGGACGTGTTCCTGCGGGGATACGAGACGGTGACCGAGTTGGAGCGGGGGTTGAAGGCGTACTTCACCTTCTACAACGAGGCCCGCTTGCACCAGTCACTGGGGTACAAGACCCCGGCCGAGGTGTACCGGGCCGGACGGTCAAAAGAGCCGGCGAAGGAGTAGCTTAAATTCGTCGGTTTTTGGTCTCGCAAATGGGGTCCACTATACCCCCTGGGCTCAGCGGTAAAGATCGCAACAGCCTTGGGAATGGACGAAACCACTGAGAGCTTGAAAAAGAATTACAACCAGGACAACTTCACGAAGCCTGGTGGCCGCAAGAAGATCACGCCGCAAGAAAGCAACACGTTCGCTGCACTGATCGAGAAGCTCGACAGGCTGTGCGCCAGTAGCTATTCACGCAGATCGGAAGAGGCCGACCGGAAAATCGAAGAGGCCACTCTCGACCTGATCGCCGCGATGGGTGATTCGCACTACTGGGTCACCACCACCCAAACGATGCGCCCGAGCATGCTGGGGCCTGATGGCAAGGCCGCATTCCCAATGAGGTTCTACGCGGCGATGGATCGTGGTATGGAGATGGGGATAGTCATCCCCTCAGCGGCACGTGTGGATCACCTCAAAACAACTTATGGCTTGAGTGACATCGCTCCCCACACCGCATTCGTTGAGACGTTCGGAAGATTCAGGAAAGGGTATCTTCGGCATCTAACGCAGAAGGGGGAGGTTTCACCGGAGCAGTTTGCAGACAGGCACCTTCAGCTATTCGAGTCGGATGATTTCATCGTCACGCCATGCGATACTACAGTTACACTTCTCGGTGAGGCGCGGGCGGCGGGCAACACGCACCAGAGAGTCCTGATGCAAATTCCGCCGGACAGTGGTAAGGGGCTTCTGCTGGCCGCAAAGAACCAGCAGCACGAAGATACCCTCGAATCGTTCGTGAAAAAGGTGCTCAGTAACGCTTCCGAGAAAATACCGAAGAGGCACTCTCCAGCGGCTACAACAGAGGAAGAAGCGAAAGCTCAGAATGCCATCTCTGACCGCCGCGAATTCATCCGCGTCCTCTCCCGCAAAAGGAGAGGAAACATCGACTGACGAAGAGGGACACACATGCCACGCGACACATCCGAAGAAGACCTGGCCCGCGAAATCTCTGAAGACCGCCGCCTCGTGGGTCTGGGGATCAATCCGAATTTAGATCCAATGGAGATTATGTTGGCCTTGGAGCAGAGGATGCGAGACCTGAAGGGGCTGGAAGAATCAGAAGCTGAAGCAAGTCGGAAATACCGAGAGGCTCTTGCCGCTTCCAAGAAAGGCGGTTGACCACAACCTTGAACTCTGCCAAAGTCTCCACGTTGCGGGGCAATGCGACGACCACGGTTCCGGGAGACTTCGGTTACAAGTCGGTGGTTAATCAGCCCGGCCCGCAGCACTTCTTCCGGGGAGCCAATAGAGCGACGCTGGCAGGATTGCATGCTTCCCCTGCCTGCCTGATTGGTGCAAGTCCAGCCCCCGGAGCCATCACTGCGGTGCTGGTGGAAGGGGAGGCACCAGTGCATCATCCAATTCCCACCCTTCATGCTGAATTACCAGTCGCTCGACAACGACCTCGCTTGATTCAGCGTTCAAGAACCGGAACGCCACGAATTTCGAGGGCCAGCAGTTGAAGAGCTTGAATCGCACCGCCGGTTGTCCGGCTGCCGTCAGCAGAGTGATCGCCATCATTTTTCGGAAGGCGGACCCCTGTCCGGTCCTGCCGCTCACCTGATCGGCCCATTTCTGGAAGGTTTTGTCGTCCGTCCTTGGGCGTTCGAGGACCACCGGCGCGAAACTGGTAAGACCGGGGGTTGCACGCTCGGTCTGGGGCGCGTCTCCTTCGCGGACGATGTCCACAGCGGTCATGCGTTTCAGACCGCTCACGCGGGAGACATGGAAACCGGACAAGCCATCGACTTCTACCAGGAATCGGGCAACTTTGTACGGCTCTTGCGGCGCTGCTGGCATGGAAGAGTCCTCGTTACGGTGGAAGCGGCACGCAATGGGATACTACGGACTTCGGCGAGTTCTGGATGTACGCCGTTCGTTGACAGTGGATGCGAAACGCGCTACCTCTCCTCGGGCCTGGCCGTGCCCTCTCGGGTCGCGGTTAGGCGTTCAACCCGAGAGAAAGGACGCCCATCATGGCCCGTACACGCAAGAAGGAAGTCGCTACCCAATCCCCCGCCGATACTAGTTTCAACCCGTCCGAGTTCGACTCGGCGCCGCCAACGGCCGCTGCAATCGTGCAGCAAGTTGCCGACAGCACCCGATTGCCGGATGCTGATCGTCAGGCTTCCCACGAGAACGGTCACAGTCACGTCGAGTCGGAAGCACGCCGTCACGGTCAGCACGCGACTGGTCACATCGCCAACCCGAGCAGCAAGCGCCGCGAGAGCCACGCCGCAGGAGTTCGCAAGCTCCCCGGCACGCTCATGGTCAAAGCGGGCGACCTCGCTGTTCGGCTCATCGACGCTGGTGACAACCGCATGGGTATCGGCATCAAGGTCGACCTCCCGGAAGGCCGCACGCTGAGCGACGAGGAAAAGCAGATCATCCGCCGCCATGTAAAGGGCGAGGACGGGGAGCAGACTGGCTTCTCGTGGGATAACGACAACAAGATGTGGCTGAAGCAGATTGTCCGTCAGGGTGAAGACCCCGGCAGTGTTCCTTCCACCCGTCCCGTCGCCATCCGTTTGGACGCTGAGAGCCGTGTCGAGAAGCTGGCCGATGCGCTCCGTCAGCACCAGGCCGATCCAGTCAGCTACGCGGAATCTGTCCGCCAGCGTCGTGAGCAGGCCGCAGAGAGTGGTCGTATCCCGGATTAACCGCCCACTGATCGACAAGAAAGCCCTGCCCGTGTGGCGGGGCTTCTTCGTTTTGGGCGTCGCCTTCGGCCGGGCTGCTCCAGGGTTTCGTGCTGCGCACCGGCTTTGCCGCCTTGCACATCCCTGATGCGGGGGGCTGAACTCGACACCGCTACTTCTGTGCAGGCGGTGGGAGTTCCTTGATCTCAATTGCTTGAAATCGAGCTTCTGTCCCCGCCAAGAGGGTGAGGCATATACGGCAGTTCTCGGCCGGCATGTTCTCGTCCGTGTGATCGGCCGTTCGTATCCCATCTATTTCAACCTGGATGCGATTGCCTTGGACAATCACCCCTAAGCCATACCACTTATTGGGATCGATCTTGGGTTGCGACAGAAGCGGGTAAAGGCCGTTTCGCAAGAACAGTAGGCGTCCTGTCTCTTCACCCGGCTTTCCGTCTGCCGACCCGAAAGATACCCGATACAGCCCACCAGATCCTGCAGGTCCTTCAAAGAGGCTCAAGTGGCATTCACGTGCCGCTGGCTTCGTCGTTCGGAGACGAAGATGAAAGTTTCGGTATATGTTGGATGTTAATTTTAACACACTTCCGCCCATGCCTATTCCAGTAGTGGGCCAGCTTCCCACGAGCGTTCCATTCACGACTGTCCATGTTCCGGTTTTATTCCCTAATTGCTCCCATCCTGACAAATCCCTGCCGTTGAACAACTCGACGAATCCTGTCGGTTGTTTCGGCAGTTCCTTTATTTCCAGAGATTGGACTTTTACAGAGGAGTCTCCGGGAATATGCAGTGCTAGACCCAGCGGCTGAGCCCATAGACCTGCGTCCGTATACTCAGTTGTCAGCACGCCATCCACGTCGACACGTAGGCGATTACCTTCTAAAATCACATCGTAAGTGTTCCAGGCCTTTTGATTTGCCACACTGCTGACGCTCTCGCCCACTTGAGAAACCAGTTTTCCTTCAACCATGACACGTCCGGCAGCCGGAGCTAAATTCTCTGCGGACGCAAACATTATCCGGTACCGGCCGTGGTGCATTCCACGAATACCATTCCCAATCAACAGGGATGCAGGTGGTCCCGGAGATCGCGCAGCTCGGACCCGAATGTGGAAGTCTCGAGGCGTATACTTGTTGAACCGAAGGATAGAGAACGGAGAACGCGGAGAGCCTTGGCCGGTGCCAATTAAAACTGCATCCTTCACTTCCCACACGGCCTGGTCCTGTGGATAGATCCGTGTCCAATCATTAAGGTCATGACCGTTAAACATTGCGGTGAATGCTGGCACGGCTGGACGAGGCGTCTCCTTCGAAGGTAAGCCCGTGGGGGCGACGATAGGATTATTTGGACTGATCGGAGGCAGTGGGTCGGGCTGTTTGATATTCGTGTCCGGCGTTAATTCGGTCTGCTCAATCTCACCTTGCTTCTCTTTCAAAATCGAGGGCATCGACACCAAGGCTGCGATACCGACGATTGATAATAGCGCGGCGCCAATGGCAATTTTCTTCCGGCTTTTTGAAGGGTGAGTTACCTGTGTTCCCGGTAGTTTGATTGCTATGACAATCTTGCGCAGCGCATCGGCAACTTCGGCCGGGGTTTGATACCGATCAGCAGGATTCTTTGCAAGCATCCTACTAGCAATCGTTTCGAGCGCAGCCGGGACCTCAGGCCGCAATTTGCGCAGGGGCGGAGGCTGCTCCCGCGCATGGGCCATCAAGTATCCCATCTTTGTTTCACTGGCAAACGGCGGCAGACCTGTGAGGAGGGCGTAGAGCGTGCAGCCAAGAGCATAGATGTCTGTCCGGATATCCGCGCTCTTCATTTCGATAGCCTGCTCCGGCGATAAATACGCCGGTGTCCCCATAACCTCTCCGGTATTTGTAAGTCCAGCATCTGTTGCATCCGCAGTATTGGCCTCTTCGCGAGCCTTTGCTAAACCGAAGTCCACGATCTTAACCACTGCTTGCCCGCCAGATTCAATTAGTAGCAGATTGCTAGGCTTGATGTCGCGGTGTACAACTTGGCGTTCGAACGCATGCTGAAGCCCGTCAGCCGCTTGTGCAACGAAATCGCAAGCATCGGCAACAGAAAACGGACCATTAGCTCGAACTCGCTTATCGAGGTTGTCGCCTGCGAACTCCATGCTGAACACGAATAATTCGCCTACCCGAAAGGCCGCGTACGGAGTTACAATGTTTGGGTGATTGAGACGACCGATCGCCTCCATCTCTTGCTTGAATCTGGCAGTCGTGTCGCGAGTTTTCTGGCTAGACGGGATAACCACCTTGAGCACTTCGTCACGTCCGAAACTTTTATTGCGAGCCAGATATACTGCTCCCATTCCACCACGGTCAAGCTCTCGTACATCCGTATACTGCTCAAGCGACTGTAGCAAGGCCAGCACAGTGGCATCCGGGTCCGAATAGGCACCCGTTGTGGCACCGGCAGCGGAATGAGGGAATGGAGGCGCAAACTGGACGTGCGTGCCGGTCGAGAGTCGCGATTCAGGCTTCCCCACATCCACATCGGAATGATTGTTGGCGGAATAGTTCCGACACGGACCGCAAGTCCGCAGATGCTGTTCAATGCGCGCAATAAGATCGGCATCAAGCGTACCGAGGCTGTACTGCGTCAATTCGTCGTCCGTCGGATGGGAGACCGCCATCGGAAAGCTCCGGATTCATTCGCAGGGCAAGGCGTAATTGTCCGGCTGGGTGCAGCGAACTTCAAGAGACACATTTCTGAATCTCAGACAATGCGATACGAGGAAATGCTTCGGCTCTGACTTGTTCACGCGCCTTTGGCACACCGGTCGTACCCTGCGAAGCAGCGCAAAGAGAAGCCACTGGCTTTCCCTTGCGGGTTTCGAGGACGGTTCATCACGCCACGCACCCATCCAGATGCGGAAACGGCAAGTTCGGAGTAAACCAGCAGCGTCGTTTCTGTTCGTGGGCAACGAGGGCAAGTCTCGTGAAAGTCATTTCTTTGAGCGTCGGCGGTCCGCGCGAGGTCGAGTGGAACGGCGAAACCGTGCTCACTTCGATCTTCAAGACGCCCGTTGATCGCCGTTTGCACGTCACCACCCTGAACTTCGAGGGGGATGAACAGTCCGACATGACTGTCCACGGCGGGATCGAGAAGGCCGTGTACGTTTACCCGTCCGAGCACTACCCGCAGTGGCGGAAGGAACTACCTGATGCTGATCTGGAAGGCGCGGCGTTTGGCGAGAACCTGACGACCGAGGGCTTGCTGGAGGACGTGCGAATCGGCGATCGGTTTCGTATCGGGACCGCGGAGTTCATCGTCACCCAGCCGCGCATGCCCTGTTACAAGCTCGGGATCAAGTTCGGCCGCACGGATGTGCTCCGGCGGATGCTCAAATCGGGGCGGACGGGATTTTACTTCTCCGTTGCCGTTGAAGGGGATGTTGGGGCGGGCGACGCCATCGAGCCGATCAGCCGGGCGGAAGATGCCTTCACCGTTGCGGATGTCGTCCGGCTCTTCACAGTGGAGTCGAAGAACCAAACACTGCTCCGTCGAGCGGTCGAGAATCCGGTACTCCCTGAGAACTGGAAGGACTACTTCCGTGAGAAACTTCGGTAGACCGGTAATGGCAAAAGAAACCCCCGGTTTTCCCTTGCGGGAAGCCGGGGGCAAGTTCATTCAGTCCAACAATAGCGGCATGTGGCGCAGGTCGTGCCCTTCTTCTTCCCTTCCGGGGTTTCGGTCGGGCAGGCCTTTTCTAGCACGTGCAGCGGCAGAGTCAGCTTGCGAAGCGGATGATCGAGGAAGACCAGATCGGAGTCTCCCACATCCTCATCCACGCTCGTTTGCATCCATGCCACCCTCGCGTTCTCCGGCACTTCATCGGGGTATCCCGTTTCGGCGTCGGCGGAGAGCCACAGCTTCATGTTCGGCACGAGACTGAGTTCCTTCAGGATGAGACTGATCGTCGGAACGCGCCAGCTCCGGGTGTAACACCAGAACGACGTGTGCGGCGACCGAACCATCACATCCAGCATCTTGCGGGCGTAGGCAGGGCAGTAAATGTCCCCAGCACAGTGCCAGCGCATCAGCAACACACCTTTGCGGTACAACTCATCGACCAGGCGGTCAGCGAAGTCGTCCCGCTTGCTCTGCTCGTAGCACCAGTTGAGGCGCTCTTGCACTTGTGGGAAGGCAAACCGACCCTTGCGTGCGTAACATCGGCTCATGCACAGTCCAGATTTACCAGGACAGGTCAGGCCAGCAGGAAGATCGAAGTGGAACGCTTGCTGTGAAAGCTTTTCGTTCCCTGCGACCAACAAACCTCGAATCGTCTGCATGACTGCATCCGAACGGGTAGGACTGGCGGAGTTGAGGAACATCCCCAAAGCCACCAAGTCGAAACCCAGCAGCGAGCGCATGGATTTGAGATTCGCGCAAGAGATTTATGTGATGCGTCTGCGAATAAAGTTGTTGAGCTATGGGGCGCGATGCCCTAGGGTGCGAATCACGCGAGGGCAATGAAGTCTGGCGGAACGAAGCATGGGACAGTAATGGTGGAGAACAGCAAGATCGAGTGGACGCACCACACCTTTAATCCTTGGATCGGCTGCACCCGTGTGTCACCAGCTTGCGATCACTGCTACGCTGAAACTTGGGCCAGGCGCTACGGGGCAGTGGAATGGGGAGCGGGGAAACCTCGCAAGCTCACGAGCGAGGCCAACTGGCAGCAACCGCTCAAGTGGAACCGCGAAGCGGAGAAGACTGGCCAGCGGAAGCGGGTGTTCTGCGCCTCATTAGCAGACGTGTTCGACAACGCAGTCTCGTATGAGTGGCGCGAGCGGCTCTGGAGGCTGATCCTCGACACACCGCATCTTGACTGGCTGCTGTTAACTAAACGCATAGGCAATGCCGACCACATGCTTCCCTTGAAAGGCACGCCGAAGAACGTCTGGCTCGGTATTTCGGTGGTGAACCAGCGAGAAGCCGACCGTGACATCCCGAAATTGCTCAAGACCGAGGCGAATGTACGGTTTCTGAGCATGGAGCCCTTGCTGGGGCCGGTGGACCTGAACCGAATCGAAAACACTGACGGCTTCCACGCCAGCGCCCTCACTCGTCAGGTTGACGGCAACTACTACGAATTCGAGAAGACGATCGACTGGGTGATCGTCGGCGGCGAGTCCGGCAAGGACGCCCGTCCCATGAGTCCTCATTGGGCGCGAGACCTGCGAGATCAATGTGCGGTTGCTGGCGTGCCCTTCCTCTTCAAGCAATGGGGTGAGTGGGGATGGTGGCAGGGCGGATACTTCGGTCCGGGCAAGTTTGAGGCGACATTCATTGGGGACGAGTCCGCCCCGTTCCGTGCGTGGATGACCAAAACAGGCAAGAAAATCGCAGGGCGGGTGCTCGACGGCCGGGAGTGGAACGAGTTCCCTGTGATGGCAGCATGACCCCTTCCGAACTCCGCTCCCTCGGTTCCCCGTTCCCCGGTTGGCAATCACGCCTTGCGCGTTGCCTGAAGGTGAATCCGCGCACCGTGCGTAGCTGGGCTTCAGGGCGTAGTCGTATTACCCCGCAGATGGAGCGGCTGATTCGGCAGGAGTTCGAGACGTGGCGGAAGAAGAAGCAGGAGGCGAAATGAGTAGACCGGATTCGAAGATACACAATCGCCCGCATTACTTGGGGCAAAAGAACTTCTACAATCTCAACGCCGCGTGCGGGATTGTGTGGCAAGCATTCGATATTAGTTATGGGATATTCCTGGTTGGCTCGTCGCTTTGCACCAAAGACTACCGCGATGTTGATATTCGCGTGATGCTGCCTGATGAAGAGTTTGACCGCATTTTCCCGCTGTGGAACCCATCAAAGCCTAGGCTGTGTCTGAAAAGCGGTTGGTGGGGCGTAGAATGCGTGGCCCTCCCACCGGACGACCGCCATGCAGACGCCGCGCTACGCCCTGACCGATGCCCAGTGGGCCGCCCTCGGCCCGCTCCTGCCGCCGGCCAAGCCCGGCGGGCGGCCGCCGTCCGACCCGCGGCGACTGATCGACGCCATGCTCTGGGTGCTGCACACCGGGGCCCCGTGGCGGGACTTGCCCGACCGGCACGGGCCGTGGCAGACGGCGTACCACCGATTCAACGCGTACCGCCAGGACGGCATCTGGGACCGGGTGGTCGAGCACCTGCAGCGGCACGCCGACCTGGACCACGGGCAATGGAACGTCGACGGAACGGTGGTGCGGGCCGCCCGGCCGGCCGCCGGGGCGAAAAAAAAAGGCGGTGGCCGGCGAGCCGGCCGATCACGCCCTGGGCCGCAGCCGAGGCGGGTGGGGGACCAAGGTGCACTTGGTGTGCGACCGGGCCGGTAACCCGCTGGCCGCGGTGCTGACCGGCGGCCAGGAGCCAGAGGTCGTGCACCTGGCCGCCGCCCTGGCGGCCGTCCCGAAGGGCCTCGGGCCGCCGAAGGCCCTGGCCGGGGACAAGGGGTACTCGGCCAACCGGGTGCGGGCGACGTTGCTCGCCGCTGGCATCGAGGACGTGATCGCCCGCCGCAAGGACGAGTTGGCCCGATTGCCCGCACCGCCGGCGTTCGACACGGGCAAGTACAAGCGGCGGAACGTCATCGAGCGGCTGAACGGGTGGTTGAAGGAGCGGCGGCGGGTGGCCACCCGGTACGAGAAGTTGGCCGTCAACTTCCGGGCCATGATCCAACTCGCCTTCGCCCTGTGGTACCTGACACCGTAGCTTTTCAGACACAGCCTAGCCCCTTCTGGAACTTAGCCTGCACCTCCATTTCCGAGTGGCTGCAAGCTCGCACCGGCCTGCCGATAGATTTCCAAATTCAGAAGGCTAGTGAAGCAAATGCGGAGTTTCCCATCGAAACCAATCGCCGTAACGCTCTGGGTATAGTGGACCCCATTTGCGAGACCAAAAACCGACGAATTTAAGCTACTCCTTCGCCGGCTCTTTTGACCGTCCGGCCCGGTACACCTCGGCCGGGGTCTTGTACCCCAGTGACTGGTGCAAGCGGGCCTCGTTGTAGAAGGTGAAGTACGCCTTCAACCCCCGCTCCAACTCGGTCACCGTCTCGTATCCCCGCAGGAACACGTCCTCGTACTTCACCGTCCGCCACAGCCGCTCGACGAACACGTTGTCCAGGCACCGCCCCCGGCCGTCCATGCTCACCCGCGCCCCGGCCGCCTCCACCCGCTCGACCCACGCCCCGGCCGTGAACTGCACCCCTTGATCGGTGTTGAACACCTCCGGGGTGCCGGCCGCCAACGCCTCGTCCAGCATGTCCCGGCAGAACGCCCCGTCGAGCGTGTTCGACAACCGCCAGGCCACCACGTACCGGCTGTACCAGTCGATGGTGGCGGCCAAGTACATGAACCCGCCGGGCAGCGGCAGGTATGTAATGTCGGCACTCCACACCTGCCCGACGCGGTCGATCGGCACGCCGCGGAGGAGGTACGGGTACACCGGGTGGCCCCGCCCGGCCGACAGCTTCGGCTTCGGGTGGATGGCTTCCAGGCCCATGACCCGGAGCAACCGCTGGACCCGCTTGCGGTTCGCCGGGTGGCCGTTGCGGGCCAGCCACCGGGCGATCCGCCGGCTGCCGTAGAACGGGCAGGCCGTGTACTGCTCGTCGATCCGCCGCATGAGGGCCAGGTTGTCGGCCGACTCCTCGGCCGGCCCCCGGTAGTACGTGGCCCGGCCGAGCCCGACCAGTTGGCACTGCCGACGGACGCTCAGGTCGGCGTGCCCGGGGTCGATCAGCGGCCGCAGGTCGTCAACCGAACGTCGCAGCTTTTTTTTTCACCCAGTCGAGCTCGACCTTGAGCCGGCCGATCTGCTCGTACAGCGCGGGTGTCTGGTCGTCGCCGGGGGCGACCGCCTTCGCTCCGGCGGCGAACACGGCCTCGGCCCCGGCCAGGAGTTGCTTCTTCCACCCGTGGATGAGGGTCGGGTGGACGCCGAAGTGGGCGGCCAACTCGTTGACCGTCTTGTCGCCCTTCACCGCGGCCAGAGCGACCTGGGCTTTGAACGCCGCCGTGTGGGTCTTCCGCTTCGCCGTCATCAGGACCACCTCCGAGGGCCGCCAGAGTAGCTTACCTGGCGGTCTCAGTTTCGGGGTCCACTATACCGGAGAACCGGGCCGCCGCAGCGGAGCGCATGAGAGCGATGCAAGCCCGCAAGAAAGCTGACACGGGAAGATCGCCTGATAAATCGGAACCGGAAGCACCAGCCTTCACCGAGGACGATCTCCGGATCACCGTTACCAAGCAACGCCGTAAGAGCCATCTCACCGACAGCGACTGGCCGGGAATCAAGCAAATGCTCGACGCAGGTCGCAGCCGCGCCTTGATCGCCAGCGACTACGACGAAAACCCGGAGGAGCTGGACGTCTTCATCGCCTCCTGCGAACGAAGGGCGGGCAAGGCTTCACCGGGGGAAGCACTCGCGTCGCCGTCCGGAGTGGCGAGCGACGCAGCGAGGAAGAAATGGTAGCTGCATTCATCCGCGAGCGCGGGGTGTCGGTGTGCCCGCCGAAGTCGGCAGCCGGAACGAATTACACGCAACCGACCGTTTACGGATACGGTACTCCAGAGTCATTTGTGAATCGCCAATCGGTGGCCTGCAACGAGGAGAACCTAGCCAAGGCGAAGATACTGACCATGTTGCAGGATCTCGGTGGGAGAGGTAGTTTTGAGAGCGGCAAATCAACTGCAAAGCAGAAGCTAAAAGATGACGCACATCGCTGGTTCTTCAATCCCCGAGAACGCAGAGACTTTGAATCCTGGTGCGAGACGGCTGGTTACGACCCTGATTATGTTCGCGAACAGGCTCAGAACATCCTCGACAATGGCCTGCCCGCATGGCGAGCGGAAGCTGGGAGTGGCAAGCGGTACGAGGAGCGACGCCAGTATCGTGAAAGAGTAAAGCAACGGAGTATCGAATGAACCGGTCCATCGTCATCCATCTCAAATCCAGTAAGCCGGCCGCCCGCGTCGAAGCGGCCCATCCGACTGAAAACAACAACTACGTCATGCCGAAGGGCAAGCCGAACCCGCTGACCGTAGCGCAGCAATGGCTCGGTTCCCGCTTGGTGCTACGTGAAGCCGGGCACCACAGCCTCGACGGGCAACCCGCCGGACTAGACGTTATCATGCGGGCGACGAACGCTGTCCTGGTCGCAAACGGCTTCGAGCAGGTCGTACACAGCGACCGGTGGCGGGTGTGAGCAAGTACGACAAATGGGCCGACAGGGTGGGGATAATCGCCGAGATGGCGGCCAGGGGATGCACCGACGGTCAGATCGGCGACGTATTCGGCGTTGGTAATCAGACGATCTACGCCGTCCGCGCTTACCACAAGATACCCACTAACTCGCGGGCCGGGGGCTTCCAGAAGAGAGCGGCGACATCGGAACCCGAGCCTCAGCCCGAACTGCCGGTTGTGAACGGCGTGAAGCAATGCCCGACGCGGTGGCTTGAGGGCGCCGGGAATGGGCCGACGGCGAGGCCGAGGCGGTGAGCATTACGTGGGGTTCCGCCGAAGCTCCGCGAGCATCTTCAGCAATCGGTTCGGCTCGACCGGCTTCACCAGATGGGCGTCGAATCCTGCAGCCTGCGTCCGCCGATAATCTTCCGCCGCGCTCTTCGCGGTGATCGCCACGAGCAGCGGCGGAGGCCCGTCGTGTTCGGCGCGTAGCTCACGAGCAACTTCACACCCATCCATGCCGGGCATGTTCAGATCGACGAGGTAAGCGTCCGGGTGGAACTCCCGTCCCGCGAGTATCGCGTGCGGTCCGTCATAACATGCGCGTGCGTCGATCCCGTACACGTCGAGAAGCATGGCCTCAGAATCGGCGATGTCGTGGTTATCGTCGACGCACAGTACCTTAAGTCGTTTGGTGACCATTGTTACCGCCTGTCATCGAACTGAAATTCCCTGCTCCAGCAGAACGGCGAATGAGGGCCGACTTGCGGTGCTGCACCTGCTGTGCCGCCCAAGCGACGTAAATTATGATCGGGCAGAGTTTTCCGAAGCGATGGCCTTTGTGCATTGGCTCAAGTTGACCAGAATTCAGTGCAGAACGGCCTTGCCCAGCCTGCCCTTGAACGCCCAGCGTTGTGCCAACTGCCTGGCTTGCTTCTCGGTCTCGCACTCGCAGAACCACACTCCGACGAGCCCCCGCTTCTTCTTTCCGGAACGGCGGAAGTACTGCACGCAGTTGCCGTGGACCTCGGCGCGGCGGTTGCCTGCTTCAAATACGATCGTCATGCCGCTAACTCCTTGATGAATGCGTAAGCCTTCCGGGCTTCGTCCAGTGTCCGAAGCTGCGCGGTGTGGTAACCGAAGCCCAAGTGGTCGGAGAGCTTCGCGTAGAGGTCTTTCCTGCGGAACCGCTTTGATTGCCACAGCGGATCAAGAATGCGGTGGATGTGCTGCCGGGCGTTACGCATCTCCGGGGTGGGGATGTTACCGAGCGGGTTCGTTCGATCCTTCGTCTTGTGGTGACAGCCGACGTAGTTGCCGCAGCCGTCGCACTTCCAGAACGGGAGGGAACCGAGGTCTTTCCGGTGCGGGTATACCTCCCGACCGTCGGTCAACCGAGCGGTTACTTTCTCGCTACAGCCGCAGCAGAAGATCAGCCGCCCCGAGGTCATGCGGCTGTTGCTTTCAGTGTTGCCCTGGCACGGTTCAATTCTTCCATCGCTCCGGGCGCACCACCCTTGTCCGGGTGGGCGGACTTGGCCTTCTGGCGATAAGCGGTGTCGATCTCGTCTGCCGACGCCCCGCGTTGAACGCCGAGAATCTCGTAAGGGCTCTTCGGTGCGGGCAGCGCCACAAAGCCCGTGAACGCCTGCTCCACCATCGAACCGCTGCCCCACCGTTCGATGCCGCGAAGTGCCCCGATGGTCATGGCGATGGCGTAAATGTTGTCCTGAACCCGGTCCCAGCGGTCGCATGCGAAGCACATCGACTGCTTCTTGTGCGTGAAGTAAACCGCAACGCCCTTGTCAGCCGGCGGGGACTGGTTCGAGTAGGGAAGCCCGTCCAGGCGAAGCTTGATGTTCGTGGAGAGGACTGGCGTGCCAGCGCCGAGGCGGCGGATTTCAGAGAACAACTCTTTCGTCGCGGCGTCAACGGAACGCGAACCGAAGCGGGAGCGTTCAGGATTAGAAGCACGGGGGCGGCCGTGAGGCCATTGCAGCGGATATGCTTCGGTCATGCTGCCTCACCTTCGCCCTCGAACAGGGGCAACATGCCGAGTGCGTTCAGATAAACGTCGAGGATGTTCTCCTGCTCTTCGCGTTCACTGGCGTCCTGCTTTCGCATCTTCAAGATGGTGCGGATGGCCTTCGTGCAGTAACCATTGCCCTTAGCTTCCGCGAACACGTCACGGATGTCGGCAGCAATGCCCGCCTTCTCTGCTTCGAGTTTTTCGACCCTCGCGATGATCGATTTGAGTTGATCGACCGCCACGCCCCCCACCTTCTTGCTGTTGTGTCCTTTATTCATGCAGATTCCTTTCGCTAAGCTGTTGATCTAGAAGGGTATTTCATCGTCTAGTAGTTCCGCGACCGGTGCTTGCTGCCTCGGCGCGGGTGAATCGTATTGTTCGGCGGTGTCTTCAGTCCGCTCCGCTTTGGAGAGCATGACGAGGGTGCCGCCGAAGTTCTGAAGCACAACCTCGGTCGAGTATTTGTCCTGCCCGTCCTTGTCGGTCCACTTGCGGGTCTGGAGTTGGCCTTCGAGGTACACCTTCGAGCCTTTGGCCAGATACTCCTTTGCGATCCTGCCGAGGTTTTCGTTGAAGATGACGACCCGATGCCACTCGGTCCGCTCCTTGCGTTCCCCGGTGCCTTTTTCCTTCCAGGTCTCCGAGGTGGCGACGCTCAGGTTGACGATCTCTCTCCCATCCTGGGTGGATCGCACGTCGGGCGCTGCCCCGAGGTTGCCTACTAAAATGACTTTGTTTACGCTGCCTGCCATATTTGTTCCTTCCTTCGTTGTTAGAATTTGAGTTCGGCGGGCGGTGCTTCAGCCGCCTTCTGCCGATCGTCCGCCATCCGCGCAAGAGCCTTGTTCTCCTCATGCTTCGGCAGGAGGACCTTTTTCTGCTTCCCGGTAAGCGTCTCCCAGAAATCCGTGTAGGAGGTGGTGCCCAGTGCGGCGTACTCGGTGCCCTGCCTGAAGAGCACTTCCGGGTTCTCCTCGGCCGGCGCACCGCCTTCCGACCACGCCCGCAGCTTCCGCCCCATATCCTTCGTGACCAGTGGCTGCTCGCCAGCAAACAGAGGCAGGAGCGGTTCGGGACATTTCGTCACGACAGGACGGTGCGTGCCCTCCTCCAGGAGGAGCGAGAGCGTCATCTCGAACGCGAAATTCTTTTCCTGAACAGGCTGCAGGCCCTTGGGCACGAACTGCTCCTTGCCTTGGGCGTCCTTGACGATCAGCGTCTTCTCCCGTGCCCGAAGACAGAAGATCAGGTGCATCGACGAGGCCAGCAGGTGGTTCATCATCCGCTTGTGCTCCATCTTCGCTCGTGCCCAGTTCGGCATGCCCCGTAGCTTGTTGTTCTCGGCGATGTCAGAACAACCGCCGTGGCCCTCCCACTCGTGGGTCATGCTGTCGATCACCAGCACCTTGCACCCGTGTTTCTCGAACGCTTCTATCGCGTCGGAATAGCGGGACGGAGCGAACGGCTCCTTGATCTCAGCGATCTCGTACCCATCCGGTAGCGCAGCCATGATGCCGGGGCTGTCGGCGTACATGCTGCCGCGACCGTTTTCGGTGTCGAGGAACCCGACCGAACCCTTCCCGGCTAGGCCGGCGGCCAGCAAGAGTGCGGAGTAGGTCTTTCCTGAACCCGATACGCCGGAAAGGCTTATGAGCATCGGAACGGCCTTGCGTTTGGCTGGGGTGATGGTTAATGACATGCCCGCCTCCCTACGCCGCTTCGTTGACGTGGGCGACGGCCCCGTCTTCCATGTAAATGCCGATCTTCCCCGACGTGTTCACCGACTCGATCCAGACCTGGTAGCCGTTACCCTTGGCCAGCCCTTCGATGATGGCGAGGCCGTCCTCGTCGAGCAAGGAGCCGTCCTTGATGCGAATGACCTTGAGTTTCGGGTTGGCCGCCATGGCGATAGCCACGCTCGTGCGGAGTTGCTC
The DNA here is from genome assembly GCF_008254045.1 of Limnoglobus roseus. Taxonomy (GTDB): domain Bacteria; phylum Planctomycetota; class Planctomycetia; order Gemmatales; family Gemmataceae; genus Limnoglobus; species Limnoglobus roseus. Next base: position 1,961,615 of record NZ_CP042425.1, read on the forward strand.
GGCACTGGACGACTGGTCGAACGGGATGCCGTTCAGGAGCACCTGCCCGTCGGACAAGGACAACCCATCGATCGGCATCTTCGCCGCCGCAATGGCGTCTTCTTTGGTCTTGGTCCGCTCGGCCATCTTCGCTGTCAGGGCATCGCTCGCGGCCTCGGCGGTTTTCGCCTGTTCGAGGAGCTTGGCCTTCTTGGCACGCACGGCAAACTCGGCGTTCCGTGCCTGGGCGTCGGCGATTTTGGTGCGAAGGTCGTCGACCACGATCTTCTCCGCTAAAGGCTCGGCCGTGTCGAGCTTGTCCTGTAACTCGGCCATTTCTTTCCGGTACACGGCGATTTTGGCTTCGAGCGCGACGACTTCCTCGCCCTTGATGCGGATAAGTTCTGCCGCGTCGAGGCGGCGCTGCGCCCGCGTGTCAATGTCCGCGTTGCGCTGCGCGGCGTTCGACAGTTCGGTGACAAGGGCATCAACGTCGATCGGCTGTTCCAACGCCTCGAACTTGAACTCGAAGCCCTCCGCCCGCGTGCGATACTCTTTCTCCTCGCGGTTACGGAGGGTGCGGGTTTCGTAATCCAGCTTGTTCTGGGTGTCGAGGGCGTCCAGATCGACCTCGATCTTCGCGATCCGCTTCAACTCCGTGTACTGGCGGCCGCAGTCCATCGTGGCGAACGCCAGCGGGTCGAAGGAGAGTTCCCCGATCAAGTCGTCGAGCATCTTCTGAGGGGAGGGAAACCGTGCGCCTTCCGCGTTTTCGACGGTGAGTGTGGATCCCTTGTCGGTGAATTTCCGGGTGACGACGATCTCCCCCAGGTCGAGCTTAATCCGGGCACTCTCCTGACCTTTGCGGATCGGCATGGCCTGAATCTCCTTCGTGCCCCCGAGTGCCCACCAGATGGAGTCGAGGACCGAGGTTTTCCCTGACCCGTTCTTCCCGGTGATCTGGACCACATCGGTCGCTGGTGTGATGTCAACCACCTTGAGTTTCTTGACGTTCTCGGCCGTAAGTTGCAGTATTTTCATGGGTTGTGTCCTTTCAGTTGGGTTTCTAGCTGAACATCAGCATTGGCAGGTCGGTGTCTTCGAGTTGGTGCGGCGATAAGTGGTCGCGCCACGGGCCGTCGCCGTACTTGGTCAGGCACTCGGCATAGAGCAGTTTCATGTCATAAATGCGCATGTGTGCCGAGGACCAGTAGACGTTCAGGTCGGCGCCGGGGGCCTCGGCCTCCTTCATCAGCACCATGCGGAGGTCGAACGGCGGGGCGGACTCAATGAAGACCAGCACAAACCCGTGCTCTTCGGTCTCCGTGAACTCCTTCAGCCACTGCTCGCTCACGTCGCCGTAGGTGCGGATTTCCCCGGCGGCCAGGCGCTGCCGTGCCAGCTCGCGCACGAAGTTGTAGAAGACACACTGTAGATGGTAGCCCTCGTAGAAAATCGCCTCGAAAACGGCCTTCTCGACCGGCTTCCCGCGTGAGTTGGAGAATGTCTTGATGTCGATCGTGGAGCGGGGACGCACGTAGTCCATCCGAGCCTTGAGCATCACGCCCGTCTCGGGGTCGCGGACGAAGAACGACACTTCCGGCATGCCCCCGCTGAGGGCCGCTGTAACGTGGGGATCGGCGGCCATTACAGCAGCCGCCCCGGCTATCTTCTTCGACTCCTCCTTGCCGAGGAATGTCTTTCCCTCGTGCTCTTTCGCGTGCCGCTCCAGTTCCAAGTCCCACACGACGGCGGGCAGCCCACTGGTCACGATGCGGTCGATGAGATCCGACTTCTTCTTGGCCGACTTCGGTAGCCCGTTGGCTTCGAGGAACGCCTTCATGTCGTCCGCCGTGACGAGTGCGCCGGGGTAGTCATCCGGCGACAGCTTCATGGCGAAGTGGCGGGCGAACCGCTCGGGCTCGAGGGCGAAGCAGTGCGTGGCCTTTCCGAACCGCCTCGCGCCGGTATCTTCTTCCGGCTCGCGGTCCGGGTTCAGGTTCTTGTGCCAGTAATTGAGCTTCGATACCGTCAGGTGTTTGATGCCGCTACACGACAGCCCTTCGGCGGCGTGGTAAATGTCCTCGGGCATATCGAAGTAAATACCTGGCTCGATAACGGGGCGAATCTTGTTGGGCATACTGAATCCATTCAGTTGTTGACAATCGAATTGCAATAACGCAAACCTAGACGGGAAAGAAACTTCGCGCAACAACTTATTTTGCAAAAGTGCAATGCTCATCACAGCGCAACAACTACTGGTCGAAGCCGAAGAAAAGGGCATAACGGACGAGTCCATTTGTCGGGCAGTCGATGTCCACCCCACAACTCTCTGGCGGTGGAGGAAGGGGAACAATCCTCGATTCGACCAACTCAGAAAACTGATCGGCCTTGTGAAGGGTGCAGAGGGTGACTAACTCTTCCCGCGTCCTGTACCAAGCGTTCCTCAAGAAGGGATTGAGCAAAGAGGACGCCTTCTTTGCAGTCATCGACCACTACTTCGGCTTGTGCGGGAACGTGGACGAGATCAACCGGAAGGAAACACAGAAGCTCGATGTGCGGGTAAATGCGCTTGAAAAGGGCAGTGCGTGAAGGAGTCACTGGTCGTGAACGCCTGCATCCGATGGCTCTACCTGCACGGGATGCAGCCAATCCGCAACAACACGGGTGGGTTCAGCAAGAGCTACACGGACAAGGTCGGACACACAAAGACGCATCACGTCAGCGTCGGCCGTAAGGGCAGCGGAGATATTCTGGCTTGCACGCCTTCAGGTATGTGGCTGGAAATCGAGTGCAAGAACGAGGACGGCAAGCAGTCGCTGGACCAGATTGAGAGGCAGAAGCACATCGAGGCGATGGGCGGCCTGTACATTTTAGCCAGGTCGATCGACGATCTCGAGGCGCGGAAGGTGGACATTATCGTGCCGGGACGCCGCCCATAAGTGCGGCATAAATACAACTTGCAGAATAATAAAGGCCGTGTAAGGATCAGCTTCAGCAAGTGCCGTCAGGCATTGCAGGTGGGGGCTTGAGTTGTACCGACGGGTGCGACTGACACGCTCGTCTCATCCTTCCCCGGATTGAGCGCCCCCGCCCCATTCGGGGGAGAGACAGGGGAAAGGCATGAGGGATTTTTCAGTTCTGAGCGAGGCCGCCGATGAGTGACAACGGCTACGTCCTTGCGTTCCGCCGCGTCTGGCAGCATCCCGTGTTCCGAGACCTGCTGGACGCCGGCATTTGGAACTACCTGTACCAAAATGCCGCCTGGCGGGATACCCGCGTGTTCACCAACGGAACCCGGGTCGAGCTACGGCGTGGCCAAATATTCGTCTCGCTTCGGGGCCTTGCAGAAGGGTTTTGCTGCGCCGAGCCTCGCGTGAGGCGACTCATCAACGACCTCCACGCCGACGCAATGATCGAGGTGCTGCCGACGCACCGGGGCACCATCATAACCATCTGTAATTACGAAGACTATCAGGGGGCCCAGATCACCGCCGACGCACTGAACGACACACCGCCAACGCCCAGACCGCGCACCGGCGACGCACCTATAATAAAGAAAGAAACTAATACAACTAATAAAATCAATTCTTCCTCGTACCTTCCTGAATTTGAGTCCTTCTGGTCAACCTACCCGAAGAACAACGGCAGCAAGAAGGACGCAGCAAGAGCCTACGAAAGAGTAACAACGAAAGGAGTCACCCATGAAACTATCCTCGACGGAGCAAGACGATACGCAGCCTACATTAGTGCCAAGCCAGACGGGGCACAGTTCACCAAGCACGGATCGGCCTGGCTCAACGGCCACTTCTGGGAATCCGAATGGTCCATCAACCCTCCAGGCGGTAGCCACGTCGCAGGACACGCCACGAAGTCTAAATTCCAGCTTGCTCTCGAAGCAACAGAACGTGCCCGCACTGAGCGCGAGCGCCGAGCATCGTGCGAAACTTGACCTACTGCTGCTGGGTTGCTTCACCGTTCAAAAAATTTATGGCCGTGATCCTGGTTCGATCGAAGCGGTAAACCACATCTTCCATTCGACTCTTGCCAAACACCCGGCGGATCGGGTCATCCGGGCCTTCGACCTGTGGCTGGAACGGAGCCAGGAGTTCCCAACCCCGGCGGACATCATCGGAATCATCAAACGCAAGGGCAGGCCGCCATTGTCGAAGGAGACCTACATCGCGATCAGCCGCAAGGACGCCGAGCTTCGAGACGCCTCGGACTGGCAGTTCCTGCGAGAGTACGAGGCCGAGCAGCGTCAAGAGGTGAGCGGGTTCGACGACGACGCGAAGGCCGCAGTCACGCTGCAGGAGAACATCACCCTCCGGCAACAGGTGAAGACGCTGACGGCGGAAACTGTGCGCCTCGCTGAACTTCTGCACCAGACGCGAGTCGCAAAGGGGTCGCAGCCGGTGGAACCATCGCATGCCCAGAAGGTTGCAGCCACTGTCGCCGCGATGCGTGCGGGTGGGGCGTCCGAGGATGACATAGCCGCGTTCGAGGTCAGCCAAGGCGTGGCCGCGTGAATCTGACCGGTCAGCCCGTCTACGCCAAGCATCGGAAGCGCAAACCCCGAGACCGCCAACCGACCGCTTCACTACCAGAAACGTTCGCAGAGCTTCAGCAACTCGCCCGCCAGAAGGGCACGGACAAGCAGTACCGCCACTGGATCAGTCACCAGCCATCCTGCGTTTCAGGTCGCTTCTCCGAGTGGGTGGATGGCGTCGGCCGCTGCGAGGCTGCTCACGTCCGCCGAACGTGGTTGGGCAGCGGCACGGGCAAGAAGGGCGATTACTGCTGCATCCCTCTCACCCGATCTGAGCACGCTGCCCAGCACCAGCACGGGGAGCACGACAAGGAGTGGTACGAGGTCCAAGCGGCGAAATACCTCCGCCGCTGGCTCGCCTCCTGATCATTTTCCCTTCGACCACGTGCGCGTCGCCTCCAGCGACTCTCCCGTCTCCAGCATGCTTTTCAAACTCGACAGAAACTTCGGCCATCCGGTGGAAACACCCGCGATTAGTTTCGACTCAGGCTTGTCCATTTCGTGAAGCACGGTCAGTTTGACTGTCTCGCCTTGCGGTTCCAAGGTGTACGTCATCCTGGAATGTCCTTCCGGCGTAAGTTCCGGGTGGTCATTGTGCTGCCAAGTCAGCACCAATCGCTTCGGAGGGTCGATCTCAACGACCTCCCCGCCGGCGATGGCGCGACCGTCCGGTGCCATCAGTTTCCACGGCGCGCCCTTCTGCCAGGTACAGTCCTGCCACGTTTCCACCCAGTATTTCCGTGTGAACTCCGGCTCGATCAGAGCCTGCCAGAGCTTCTCCGGCGTGGTGCGGATGTAGGTGACGTAAACGAAACGCGAATCGGCCACGGTCGGCCCTCCGTTGATGGGTTGAATATCTCGGGCGAGTTACTTCGGCGGGGCGTGCCACCGCTTCATGGTCATGGGCATCGCCTTGCCGGTCTCGATCATCGTCTTCAGGCTGGAGAGAACGGCCGGCCATCCCTGCGACACACCCTTGTGCATCGGCGAGTCCACTTCGAGTTCCTCGTGGATGACCGTCAGGCGCACCGCTTCCATGAACGGCTCGATCTGGAAGGTGACGCGGGAGGGGCGGCCGGGCGCTTTCGGAGAATCCCAGCTCAGGACCAGCTTCGTGGGCGGCTCCGACTCGATCACCTGCCCGACAACATCGGCCGTTCCGCTATCGATGTCCTCATGCGCCCAAGTAGAACCGGGCTTCCAGTCCGACACGTTCCGGTGCCGCGCCCAGTAGTCCTTTGTCATCTCCGGGTCGCTCAGGGCGGCCCACACCTTCTCCGGCGTGGTCGAGATGTACGTCACGTAGACGAACGTTGTGTCAGCCATCAGCTTTCTCCTCCAGCTTCCGTTTGAGTTCCGCGAGCGCTTCCAGGCGCCCCTTCTCGAATTTGCCGATCCACCGCTCGGCGATCTCATGAATCGGCACGGGGTTCAGGTAGTGGAGCTTCTCCCGGCCCTTCCAAACGACCGCTACGAGATTCGCTTCTTCGAGCAGCTTCAGGTGCTTGGTCACCGCTTGCCGGGTCATCTCCATCAGGGCGCAGAGTTGCCCGAGCGTCTGCCCGCTCTCGGCGTGCAGCCGATCCAGCAGAAGCCGCCGTCCGGGGTCGGCCAGTGCTTTGAACACGAGGTCGAGGTCGTCGGCCATGCGGACATTATGCAACCAAATGGTTGCCTGTCAAGCCGAGGTGCGGCCTCGAAACTAACGAAGGCAGTTCTGCCGGCGCGAGTCTTGCGGCGATTCGGTGCCAATTACCGGATGGATCAAGGAGAGCGATGTGAACTGGCAAACGTTTCGTGTCTGCCTGAAGATCGGGTTGGCGGTCGGCTTGGCGTACCTTTTGACTTACGGCGAGCGATCGCACAACTCACTGTACGCGGTGCTGACGGCGGCGTTGATCGTTGGTGAGAACTTTGGCGATGATCTGAACCAGTCACTCGTCCGGCTGGTCGGCACGCTGCTGGGTGCGGCCCTCGGCGTGCTCTTCCTCATCACCCTCGGCGTGGATGTGTGGGGCGTCGTCGCGGCAGCCGTCGCCGCCGCCGTGATCTCCCGGCTGATTAAGCTCGAACAGCTCAGCCGGGTGACGCTGGCCGTCTGCATGGTCACCCTGCTGATCCGCCCCGACCACGTCGTGTCTTACGGCATGTACCGCTTCCTGAATACGCTCATCGGCGCCGGGATCGGGCTGGGGGTCAGCATCCTGGTGTGGCCGGTACGGGCCGAGGTCGCAGCCACCCAGGCAGTGAGCAAGCTGCTGTTGCTGGCGGCCGAAGTACTTCATACGGTCGGTAAACCGCCCCCGGAAGGAGAAGAGGAAACGGACCAGACCGAGATGCAGTTGGGAAAGGTGTTCAAAGCGATCCGGGACGCCCGCCGCGAGGGGCAGGTGTTCCGCACGTCCGCGACCGCCACGGCCGAACGGGCGATTCTCGGCGGACAGGTCGGCCTGGGTGCCATTGCCGTCGCCAGCGGGTGCGAGCGGCTACGGCAGAACACATCGGCCGCTCCCTTCGTATCTGCCGTCACAGCCGCATCCGGCCGTCTCGCCGATCGGGTCTTAACGCTTGCCAAACAGACCGATTCGTCTCAACCGATCCATGAGCCTTTCCCAGAGATGCCAACGCCGCCGGCAGACGCTGACCTGAACGCCACCGAAGGCGTGCTTATGGCCGGTGTGATCGGCGAACTTCGGGTCATCGCCTCGGCCCTCGCGGTGCTGGAGCGGGTGAACGTGCAGCCGACGAAGCACGAGGTCATCGACCAGATGAGGGAAGACGCCAAGAAGGCGGGCGACGCGAAGTGATGCGAAACGCCGCCGACGATGGCTGGCACACGCCGCGGTGCAGGGTGATGCGAAGTTCGGGGAATGAGGCGGAAAGCGTCCTGAGCATGTCCATGCCCCACCGTACCTGACCGCCGGATCAAGTCGCTATTCGGAATGCGGCGATGCGGTATAAGGGCGACGTAAGGAAGTGCTTTCAATAAGAGTGCCAGAACTCAGTTCCTTGTTGCTGCACCCACCATAAACCTGTACCCTTTCCGGCGTTTACGGATATTGTCCGAGCGTGGTCCGAATGCAAACAATCGAGCAATGAGCAAGATTCTGACACCTGAAGAACGTCAATCGCTGCAGAAACTATGGGCCAATTGCATGCAGCCGCATCTTGGTAGACCTGTTGTCACGCTTATAGACGCGCGAAAGAATGATCAGATACGGTATTTTTCAGGGCGACCATGCAAGAGAGGGCATTATGCCGAGAGGCTATGTTGCAATGGTGCATGCGTGGAATGCCTCAAATTGACGCAGCCAGCCCGTTACGAGAAAATAAAGTCCAACCCACTCGCCGAACAACGGCGACGCGAGAGGGCTACAAAATGGAGGAAAGATAACAAAACCAAAATGCTTCAAAGCCACGCAAGGTGGCGGGCGGCAAATAAGGGCAAACTATCGGCTCTGCACCGCAATCGCAGGGCACGCAAGAAAAACGCCACCGGCACTCACACCGCAGAACAAATTGCCGACCTGCTTTGGAAGCAACGCAACAAATGCTTCAACTGTCTTCGGAAATTGGACGGGAAATATCATGCGGATCACGTCGCCCCTCTCGCTCGTGGCGGAACTAACGACATAGGTAACATCCAGATTCTTTGCCCATCCTGCAACTGTCGTAAGCACGCTAAAGACCCTATTCGGTGGGCGCAGGAGCAAGGCAGGCTTCTTTGAATGGATAATGCTTGCGCCAACCCCACATCCTGTGGCACTCTGGCAAAACAACAGCTAGGGGTGGGGCATGACCGACGCGGAAGACTTCAGTAAGGCTACGAAGCCGGAACTTCGCAAGGCTCTGCAAGCCGCTCTTACTGCAAATGTAAGCCTCACCGATGCGGTCGGAAGACTGCTCAGGCGGCCTGAGCCTCCGGCTCCGCGTCAACAGAGCCGCGAAGAGGACACAGTCCCCGCCGGGTGGGCGGAGCGGAACGGCATCTCGATCCCCCGCGCCGAGGGCATTCACGAATCCCGCGAGGCGTGGGTCCGGGTGAAGAGCGGAGTCATCGTCGGCGCGGGTCTGAAGAACCAGTCGATACTCCTGCTCATGGTCTCGCTGCGACTTCTCGACCAAGGGGCGGAGCACCACGGCAACCTGTACAAGGACTGGCGTGCCGCGTTCCTCTCCCGCGTCGATCCGACGAAGTCCGGCGAACCGGGTGGGGGGAACCCCAATGCGTGGAGCAAGGAAGATCGCTACAGCAAGCTCATCCACCGACTGGACAAGGACCTGCTCGCCGCCATGGACAGCATTGTGGCCGTCCGTCCGAAGGCGAAGCACCTCGCTGCGTTCCAGGGTCACCAAGAAACCTTTGCCGGGGCGTTCATGCAGGTGGTAAACGCGATGAGGGACATCAACCGCGAAGCCGGGGATTCGGTCCCCTGACACAAAGACGCAATACGAAGTAGTTGCGCGAACCATAAAGATGCGATAAGGTTGTCTTGCAAAGCCGATTTCGCACGTCAAGATTTCGACTTTCAGCACGTTTTCACCACCCGCCCGGAGCGGGTTTTTTCAGTTTTATGGGTAGAGCATCGGAATATAGCCAGGAGCTGGCCGACATCATTTGCGAACGCATGATTTGCGGAGCGGACGACAAGCCGGAAAGTCTTCGATCGATCTGCCGCGACGATGGCATGCCTCGCTTGGGCACGGTGATGCGGTGGCTTGCCAAGTACCCCGAGTTCAGAGAGCAGTATCGCGCCGCGCGCGAGGCTCAAGCCGAGGTGCATCATGAGGAAATCCTTGAGATTTCCGACAACTGCACCGACGATGTGCAGACCCTTTTAGGCAACGACGATGAGACCACCCTCGGCCGGATCAACCATTCGGCTGTGGCGCGGGCAAAGCTCCAAGTCGATACCCGGAAATGGATCATGTCGAGGATGGTCCCCAAGAAATACGGCGACAAGATTCAGCAGTTGCACTCCGACCCCGACGGCAAGCCGCTTCCCGCGGCGCAACAGAACACGGTCTTCCTTGGCGATCTGCAGGGCCACTCGCTCGACGAGCTGACGCGACTGTTCACCGAGAAGCTCAAGTCTTAGGCCCGCATGGCCTTTAGCACGGACGACCTGAAACAAAGCCTGATCCGCCGCCTCCAGTTAATCGACCGCCTCGGCAGCGATCCCGAATTACAGGCCATCGCCCTCGCCCGGTCCGCCAAAGACCCGGCTTGGTGGTGCAACACCTTCTGCTGGACCTACGACCCGCGCGGCGCCTCCGTCGGTCTGCCCGCCTACCTGCCGTTCGACCTGTTCCCACGCCAAGAGGAACTGTTCCAGTGGCTGGACGACCGGGTGTCGGCTTCGCAGGAGGGCCTCGTCGAGAAGTCGCGCGACGTCGGCTGGACCTGGGTGGCATCGGCCTTCGCCCTGAACAAGTGGCTCTTCGCCCCCGGCTTCAAGACCACGTTCGGCAGCCGCAAGGAGGTCTACGTCGACAGCAAGGGCGACCCGGACAGCATCTTCGGCAAGATCCGCCTGATGATCGACCGGATGCCGCACTGGATGGTGCCCGAAGGCTTCAAGCCGTCCGAGCACGACAACTTCATGCGCCTGCTCAACCCGGTCAACGGAAACGCCATCACCGGCGAGGCCGGCGACAACATGGGCCGCGGCGGCCGCTCCACGCTCTACGTTGTGGACGAGGGAGCGTTCATCGAGCACGCCGACAAGGTGGACGCCGCGATCGTGGCGAATGCGAACGCGAGGATCTGGGCCTCGTCGGTCAACGGCACGGGCAACGTCTTCTTCCGCAAGCGGCACTCAGGGCACATCCCGGTATTCCGCTTCCACTGGTCCGACGACCCGCGCAAGGACGCGGCCTGGGCCGAGGCCAAGCGACTCGAACTCTCCTCAACACCGGCCACATGGGCGGCGGAATACGACATCGACTACGCGGCCTCGGTCGAAGGCATCTGCATCCCCGCCAAGTGGGTGGAATCGTCCCGCAAGCTGGCCAAGGCCCTAAACCGGGAGCCGCAGGGCACCGGACGGGCGGGTCTCGACGTGGGCGGCGGCAGAGCCAAATCGGTACTCGTGCCGAAATTCGGACCCGTGGTCGCCATGCCGACCTTCTGGCAGACCGTGGACAACATTCACGTCACGCACTCCGCGCTGGAAGCCGCCCGGGAAATTGGCGTCATTGAAATCAACTACGACGCCAGCGGGCTCGGCAACACGGTCACCAGCACGCTGGTCCACGCGAACACCGACGGCTTGGTTGTCTCCCCCATCAACGTGGGGATTCCGCCGACCGAGACGCTGATGCCCGACGGCCGCATGGCCACGCAGTGGTTCGGCAACCTCAAGGCGCAGATCTGGTGGGCTATGCGCGACGCCTTCAAGGCCACGCACGAACACGTCCGCTACCTGGAAGGCTACGAGGACGGGGTGCCGCACCCGGAAGACGAGTGGATACTGCTGCCGGACTGCAACGAACTCATCGGACAGATATCCCTGGTGAAGTGGTTCCGGAATGAGGCGGGCAAGATCGTCATCGAATCAAAGAAACAACTCGCGATGCGGGGCGTGCCCTCGCCGGATTATGCCGAGGCACTCGTGCTGAACTTCGCACAAGGAGGTTCCGGCTTCCACTTCGCATCGATTTAGGAAAGACCGGACGGAATGGGACTGATTACGAATATCAAGCAGCGGCTCGGCCGCCGGCGGCACGAGCCGCAGCGGGACACCGAGGTCTACCCGCGGCTGATGCAGATCATGTCTGGACAGCGCGTCGCCAACAATACGCCGGTCTTCAAGCCGACCCCGTGGAACCTGCGGGCGTTCTCGACCACGCCCTACGCCCGCCGGGCGATCAACACGATCAAGAACCCCATCGCCCAGCTCGGTTGGGAGGTGGTGCCCAAGAAGGGCATTGAGGAGAACTCGGAGATCCGCCGCCAGTGCGCGCTGGTGACCACCTGCCTCAACAACCCGAACAACGAGGACAGCTGGCGCTCGCTGGTCGAGAAGGTCATCACCGACATCATGCTCGGCGCCGGGGCCATCGAACTGAAGACCGGGGGTGACGGCATGCGGCCCCTATGGCTCTACCCGGTCGATGCCCTCTCCGTGCAGATCTATGCCGGTTGGACGGGCGACCGCCGCGAGGCGAAATACTGCCAGGTGCCGGGCTACGGCATGATGACCGCCGGTAGCGGGGGGATCGACCTGCTTGCCGACGAATTGATCTACATCGCACCGAACCCATCGACCGCCCACCCTTTCGGGTGCGGACCGCTGGAGATCGCGTTCACGACCATCTCCCGCCTCCTGGGTGTTGGCGAGTACGCGGGCAACGTGGCCACGAACGCGCGGCCGACGACCATGCTGGATTTGGGTAAGGCAACCGCCGAGCAACTGGCCGCCTTCCGGTCTTACTGGACCAACGAGATCGAGGGGCAGGGCAAGATGCCCATTCTGAGTACGACGGAGGGCGCGACGGCCATCAAGCTCACCGCCGACGGCGATGCGGCCCTGTACCTGAAGTGGCAGGAGTTCCTCAAGGCCGAGATCGCCGCCGCCTTCGACATCTCGCCCCAGAACCTGGGCGTCGAGCGGGACGTCAACCGGAGCACCGGTGAGGTGGCCGAGGACCGCGACTGGGACCAGGCAATCAAGCCCTGCGCCGGGCTGCTGGCCAGCCACATCAACCGCGACGCCATTGAGGCCAAGCTGGGGTTCAGTCAGATCGAGTTCCGCTTCACCGGGCTCGACCGCGAGGACGAGGTCGCCACGAGCAAGATCTTCGAGACCTACTACAAGGCCAACGTTTACACCCCGAACACGATCCTCGCCAAGCTGGGCGAGCCGCCCGCCGAACACGAGTGGGGCGACATGACCTACGCCGACACGCAGATCGCTCTCAGCGCCGCGCGCGGTGCCGGTGAAGTCGATGACCCCGCCCTGAACGGCGGGAAGAAGAAAGCAACCGCCAAACCCACCACGAAAGGGAAATAATCCATGTTCACACTGCACACCATCGGCCTGCTGTCGGGCGGCAAACAACCCGCATTCGGCGACCGCCTCCTCATGGGGATCGCGAACGCTGTCGCCACCCCCGCCTCGGCGAATGCGATCACTGTGCTCGGCGCGATCACCGCGGGCACCGGCTTCACGAACATCAGCACCGTCACCCTGGCTCCCAGCGGCGGGACGGGCACCGGCCTCAAGGCTGTAGCAACTTCACTTAAGGCGGTCTCGGCGACCGTCGTGAACGGCGGCACCAGCGGTTACGCCAACAGCGACACGATCACACTGGCCAACGGCGTCGTGCTCACGGTCGCCAGCGTCAGCAGCGGGGTCGTGGCCACGGTGACGGTTTCCACGGCGGGTGCGTTCACCGGCCAAGTGGCGACCAACCCCGTCGCGCAGGCATCCACCAGCGGCTCAGGCGTCGGCACCCCCACGTTCAACCTGGCATACGGCCTCGGCTCTGCCGCCATTACCGATAGCGGTAGTTATACCGGCGCCCCGAGCATGACAGTGACCGACACCGCGGCCGGCACCGGCGCTTCCATCGCCACCGCCACCCTGGGGGGCAACGGCAACGCGATCTTCAAGCAGGTCAGCTTCCAGGCACCCACGCCTTACAACGTGCTCGTCGAACCCGGCATCGACTGCCGCCATTACGTCCCCGCCGCTCTGAAGACGAACACAGGCTTCACTGTCGCGCTCGTACCGACGACCGCAGGCACCACGCTGGCGGCCGGCACGTTCGACGCAACACTCATCGCTTAACGAGAAGGATCCCACCATGTCAAACAAGAAACACTCCCCAAAGCCCGCCGAGGACAAGCCCGATGCCGAAGCAGGCACCGCTCAGGACGATGCTGTCGCTGAAGTTGTTGCGGCCGAGGAAGCCGCCGAGGACGAAGCACAGGCGGATCCATTAGCAGAGTCGGCCGTCCTCGATCAAACCGAGGAGCCATCTCCCGGTGCGTCGGAAGTCCCTGCCGTGATCGAGACCATCGCACAAGAACCGATTTGCATGGCGGCGCAGGATGGCCTCGCCAGCCGCCTGTCCAAAGTCGTGACCGCCATTCAGACCTCTGGCAAGCCCGACACCGTACACGCCCTGCACAAGGTCGAGCTGATCGCGGGCTCGCTCAAGATCTCCCTTCCGACGGCCATTGATGCCTGCGACGAGATCGCCGACGAGCGCCTGAAGGCCGACCTGCAGAACCTGCTCTCGATTCTGTAGTTCCTGTGACCAGGGAAGGCCCGGAAGGGCTGTACGTCAGACGCAATCTCACACCGGAATCCGCTTCGGCGCTTTCGGCGTGGGCGAAGGCCCAGGGATTCACCAACGTCGTCCCCGACCACGAAATGCACGCCACGATCGTCTACAGCCGCGATCCCGTGTGGCTCCGCCCCAAGGGCGGCAACCTGGCGGCGAGCAGCGGCGGGCGCTACGTCGGCTCGCTCGGTGAAAAGGGCGCGATCGTGCTGCACATCGTGGCCCCCGAGTTAGAAGCGCGGTGGCAGGAGGCGCGTCAGATCGGTGCCTCCTGGGACCACGGCGATACTTACAATCCCCACGTCACCGTCACCTACGACGCGGGCCAGATCGACCTGTCCGCCGTCGCGCCTTTCGACGGCGACATCGTCTTCGGGCCGGAGGTCCACGAACCGCTTAACGAGACCTGGGCCGAGGACAAGGGCTTCGTGAAGGTGGAGGCCTCGGCTCTGGAGGTTCTGCCCGTCATCGAGGCCATGGCGCTGGACCTGCCGCACACGCCCGGCCACCCAAACAAGCACCCGTTCAAGGGCATCCTGACCCGGATCGATCTGCCCAGCGACACACCGCCGTCAGGCAGCCGCGGACACCGGGTGATACTGACTCGTGCAGCGGCGGAGAAGGCCCTGCCCACACTGCTCGGGATGGCGGTGAACTACACGGCCGATCTGGCGGGCCACGACGTGAAGCGCAAGATCGGCACCATCACGGCGGCCACCATCGAGGGGGACGCCATACACATCGAAGGATTCCTATACGCGGCCGACTTTCCCGATGAGGTCGCCCGCGTCCAGTCCGAACGTAGCCTGCTCGGCTTCTCTTACGAGATGCGGAACATATACGTGAAGGATGTCAACGCAGTCTCGTGGGAGATCACGGACTGCATCTTCACCGGGGCTGCGATCCTCTACAAGGACAAGGCCGCTTATTCAACCACATCACTGGCCGCGCAGGCCGAGGAGAAAACTATGGACACCAAGGAACTAATGGAACTGATCAAGGCCCAGGGCGAAGCTCAGGAAAAGGCGCTGAAAGACGCACTCGAAACCGGATTCGCATCCGTCAACAAGCGGATCGACGGCATCGAGGCCGCCTCCGCCGAGGACAAGAAGAAGGCCGAGGAAGACAAGGCCGCAACCGAGCTGGCCCTGAAGGCCTCCGCCGACAAGGAAGCCGGCGACAAGCTGATGAAAGAACTGCAGGACAAGGTTGCGGCACAAGAGACAGTCATCAAGGACATGCAGGCCGCCGCCGCCAAGAAGGTCGACGAACCGGCCCGCAAGACGTTCACGCCGGCGATCACGCACCTGCTCGCACGCAGCGGGCTGAGTCTGCCCGAAAGCGGGAAGACCCTCTCTCTCGGCGAAGTCGACAAAATGCTCGCAGCCTCCAGCTTGGACCCCGTCCAGAAGATGGAACTGAAGAGTGCCCTCAGCAAGCTCGGCGCCCTCGCCGCCTAACAACCACAAAAACCTCAGGAGTAAAACGACATGAAAATCAATCCAGAACAGGGCGTCCAGTTCGCAACGATGCAGGCCGCAGCCGATTATCTCGGCAACGGCGCCATCGAAGTTAACATGTACGAGAACGAAATCTTCGACCTCGTCCGCCGCTCCTCTCCGATCATGGAGCGGGTGCGCGCGGAACCGGCCACCGGCCACCCGCACCGCTTCTTCGAAGAGACCGCCATCGCCCAGGGCGCGTTCAGCGACCCCCGGACGATCAGCTATTCCGCAGGCGGTCCGACCCGGCAGGAGCGCGTGCTTTACATCAAAGCGATGGTCAACGGCTCCAACTTCGGCCTGTTCGACGTTCAGGTGACACAGCAGCAGGGCCAGTTCGATTACGTCGAGGCCAAGGACATCAACGACATCATCAGCGGCATCCAGGTAGCCCGCTGCCAGGCCATGTGGCAGGGCACGGACACGTCCTACACCTCGCCGGCCACGATCCAGTACTTCGGACTGCTCAACCAGGTGAGCCAGCAGGCGACCATCGCCCCAGGCGCGTCCATCATTGACGGCTTGAAGGCTCAGGTGGCGAAGATGGTGGCGAACACCAGCTTCATGGTGCGGCCGACCGCGATCTGGGTGAACCCGATCGTCGGAGACCTCATCGACCGCGAGGCCAAGGCCCAGCAGATCACGATGAACACCGTGGAAGTCGTCGGCGGCGTGAAGGTGAAATCTCTCTCCACCCAGGCCGGCGAACTGCCGATCCTGTCCGACCCGTTCCTGCCGAGTGTCCCTTCTGCATCGGGCGGTGCCTACGGTTTCTCTGCGGCACCCGCAGGATACCAGAATTATTTCTGCGCCATCCTGTCCGAGAACCACATCTCCCGCCCCTATATCGACGGCGGCAAGCGGAACGGCGGCATCCCGCAATTGTTCCAGCTCGGCCTGGTCGGCGACTTGCAGAAGAAGTTCGTGGCCGTCCTGTTCGACGCCGTTCTGGCCAAGGGGAGCTCCTACGCCCACGCGATTGTGGCCGTGCAGCGTCCGTAAGTCGTTGCGCGATCGAATCAATGAGACTATAGCTGGAGGGAAGCCGCACCGGGTCGGTGCGGCAACTCTCAAAGGAGACGCCCATGTTCGTTTATCTGCCCCACAAAAAGGCCAACCACACCATGCACATCAGCCCGGCTGCCGACCCCCGGATCCGGGGCGAAGTTCCTTCGGAGTGGGTAAACGATAAAAACGAACCACTCACCTTCCAGGTCGAGTTCGTCCGCGGCAAGGCGGAAGTGGACGACAACATCGGCCGCTACCTGATCGAACAAAATCTCGCCAAGAAAACCAAGCTCATTCTTCCCGACGAGGATTAACCCATGACCGATACGACGAGGCAGAGTATTGTACCGGCCGTACAGCACGGCATCCCGGCCACGGTGCCATCCTCTAACAGTGTGACTTCGAATCCAATCTTCACGTTGGGCCTGCAACTCGTCGCTATCGCCCTCACTTCATCACAGGCCGGGAACATCACGGTCCAGCGTTACTTGGACGATGCCGGGCTCATCAAGCAGGGACCGGTTTTGACCCAGGCGATCACAGCCAATACCGCGGCGGTCCTCAACATCACGGACAACAACCCCTTCGCCACGTTCACCGTCAACGTCAGCAACAGCGGAGGGGTCGCGGCTAACCTGACGAATCTAGGCATCCTCTTGCAGGGCAAGTAGGCGGGATGACGTTCGTTCCCTACCTCTCGGCCGAAGAGTACGAGTCCTTCGGGGTGAGCGACGCCACTCCCTCGCAAATCGATTCGGCCTGCCGGGTCATCAACACTTGTCTTGCCCGTCCTGAGGGGCTGGTGTGGTCGCCTGACGCCAACGGCGCGCCGGCGTTCATGACCAACCAGAACCCGAGCCGCAACCTGACCATTCCCGGTCCGATCAACCCTGGCTCGAACGTCGTGATCGGTCTGCCGGGCCAAGCCTTCGGCCAGCAGTACATCGGTGAGGTCGTCATCCTCGACCGGGCAATTCCGGCCAAGGTCGAAGCCTGTGTCGTGACCGCCGCCAGCAGCGATTCGATCACCCTCGCTTCCGTCCAACTCGTCCATGGCACCCAATTCACGCTGGATTTCGGGCTGACGATCCTTCAGGAGCTACCCGTACCAGCGCAACGCTCGACCGTGCGGCTCTCCCGCACGCCGGTGGTGCGAATCCTTTCCGCCTTCGGCCGCTATGGGGCGGGCCGGCGCTCGCAGCAGTTCTCCGGCCCTGACATCAACACCAACCTGCTGGCCATGACCGCGGCTTTCGGCGGCCCGCCTGCGTGGGTGCAGTTTCCCGTCGATCAGACCGACGTCAACACCGGCACTGGCGAGGTCTGGATCCCGCCCGGCCTCATGCTGGCCTATTTCTCAGACGTGCGGCTCCGCTACGTGGCCGGGTGGCCCAAGGAGAGCCTGCCGGGAGACATCAAGCAGGCCGTCGCGAACATCGTTCGTACCGCCATCGATTCGCCGTTCGGCGGGAACATCAAGTCGATGAAGGCCGGCGACGCCGCCCTCGAACGCTTCAGCGCGAGCTCCATCGACCGGGACACGCAGGCCCTCCTGCTGCCGTACAAAACGCTACTGACGGCCTAATGTCCTTTCTTTACCCCCGCGTCATCTCGCTCAGCCGCCCCAATCAGGATGCGATGGCCGGTGCGCAACCCTATAGCGGCCTACAGATTGACAACGAGGTCCTTATCGCCTCTGGAATCCCCGCCCATATTCAGGTCGACAAGCAGAACTCCGCCTCGCCCGCCAAGTTGCCCGGCGACGCGGTCGCCATGCCGGTCTGGAAGATCATCGTCAAGGTCGCCCGCGGCCTCGCGCGGTCCGGCGACGTCATCACCGACGACCTGGGCAACCGCTACCAGGTCATCTCGGCGGACTGGGGGCCGATGGTCACCACCTGCCGCTCACAACTCCTGCAGACCTGACCCGATGCCAGACTTATCAGATGTGGAAACTGTGCTCGTCGCGCTCATTACGCAGATCGTCTACCCCTACGGCACCGCCTCCGACTCGGTGACTGGCGACAAGATGAAGGTTTTCCGGGGCTGGCCTATTCCGGGCAATCTCGACGCCGACCTGAAGGCCGGAGTTGTCAACATCTCCGTGTTCCCGATGGATAACGAGCAGAACGTCACACGGTTCTCAACCGACTGGTTCGAGCTCCCGGCACCGCGAATCACGCTCACCGCTACGGCTTCAGGAACGGCCGTAACCTTCGACGGCACCGCCTGCTGCCCGCTCAACGCCGCCGTGACCGTCAACGGCAAGCCGTTCGTCTACCCGCTTCAGGCCAAGGACACGCCGACCAGCGTGGCCACGGCGCTGGCGACCCTTATCAACACCACCTTCGCCGCATCGAGCAGCGGGCCGGTCGTCACCGTGCCAGGCGCGACCAAACTGGAAACTCGGCTCGGCACCTTCGGGAACATCATCCAGGAGGTGAAGCGGCAGAAAAAGAGCTTCCGCCTCACGGTCTGGTGCAACGCCCCGCTGGTGCGGGACGGGGTGGCGTCGGCATTGGATTCCGCCTTGGGTGAACTCACCGACATTTCACTCACCGACGGCTCGACCGGACACATCCGCTACCAGCGCACGCGCTCCATCGACACGGCCCAGAAGTCCATGCTCTACCGCCGCGATTTTGAATACTCGGTGGAGTTCCCCACCACCATCACCCGCCGCGTGGCCACCATCGTCGCGGAACAACTCAACGTAACCAACTGACAGGAGACGCCATGAAAGTCCTCGTAGTGACCAACCCCTTTGGCGGTCGGGAAGCCGGTGAACGAATCATCGACCCCGGCGAGATCGAAGCCACGCTCGCGGGCGAACACGCGCACGACGTGGTGCAGGCCGATCATCCCGAGTCCCCGAAACCCAAAAGCAAGGAAGCGTAGCCCATGCCGATCGTCCAACAAGGCGCACTCAACACTACCGCCCTGTCCGTGCCAAACCTGTACGTGCAGATCGTCGCTCCCCAACCCGCTCTCAACGGCGTGCCCACGAACATCCTCGGGGTCGTCGGCACCGCGAACTGGGGTCCGGTCAACAGCCCGGTCATCTGCTCCGGGCCGAATGACGCCGCCCAGCTATTCGGGCCGATGCAGCCCCGCAAGTTCGACCTCGGCACGGCGATTTACACGGCTGCTCTGCAAGGGGCGGCGAACTTCCGGGGTGTGCGTGTCACCGACGGCACCGATGCGGCTGCCTCTGGCACGCTCGGCACCGGCACTGGTGCCACATTCACTGGCAAGTACACGGGGAGCCTCGGCAACCAGATCACCGTGAATGTTGGCACCGGCAGCAACAGCGCCAGCGGCACGCTGACGTACAAGCTGACCGTAAACCTGCCCGGTCTGCTCTCGGAAGTCTTCGACAACATCGGCGGCACCGGGAACGCGATCTACGCCAACATGGTCGCGGCCATCAACAACGGCCAGAGCGGCCTTCGTGGCCCGTCGCAACTCATCGTCGCCACGCTCGGCGCCGGCACGACGGCACCCACCAATCCATCCACCGTCACGCTTTCCGGCGGCACAGACGGCGCGGCCACCATTACCTCGACCGTGCTGATCGGCCAGGACACCATCCCCCGCAAAGGGATGTACGCGCTGCGCGGCACCGGGGCCAGCGTGGTCATGCTGGCCGACGCCGACGACTCGACGCAGTGGACACTCCAGAACGCCTACGGGCTTTCGGAAGGCGCTTACGTGGTTACTACCAGCCCTGCGGGCGACACGATCTCGAACTTCGCCTCATCGCTTGCAACCGCCGGAGTGGACAGCTTCGCAGTAAAACCGCTCTTCGGCGACTGGTGCTACATCAACGACACCGTGAACGGCGGCGTCACCCGGCTCGTCTCGCCGCAGGGCTTCGTTGCGGGCAAGCTTTCGGCACTCTCGCCAGAGCAGTCCTCGCTGAACAAGCCGCTTTCCGGCATCATTGCCACGCAGAAAGCCTACGCCAAGCAGCAGTACAGCGACGCGGAGCTGCAGGCCATTGCAGCAGCACGCGGCGACGTGATCGCCAACCCGTCGCCCGGCGGCAACTACTTCGGAGTACGTCTCGGCCTCAATTCATCCAGCAACGCGGCCACCAACGGCGACAACTACCCGCGCCTGACCAACTACATAGCTGCCACGCTCAACGCGGGTATGGGCATCTTCATCGGTAAGGTGCAGTCCCCGACCGTGCAGGCACAAGCGAAGGCAACCCTCGACAACTTCCTCCAAAACATGTTCCAGCAGGGCATGATCCAGGACTGGAAAGTGATCCTGGACGCGACCAACAACCCGCAAAGCCGCGTTTCGCTCGGCTACATGCAGGCCGACATTAAGGTGGTGTACCTGTCGATCATCAAATACTTCATCGTCAACCTCGAAGGTGGCCAGACGGTGGTGATCGCCAAGAACTCCAGTCCCTCATTCCAATAAGGAGCTAGCACATGCCCATCAACAACTTTTCTATCGGCAAGGACATCAGTTACTCAGTTGTGACGTCGTCCGGCACGCTCACGCTCAACGGCAAAACCGGGTACTCCATCAAACCGATGTTCACCGACATCAACCACAAGGGCCTGGGCGGCCTCAACATCCACGGCGTCATCCCCGACGGGTGGCAGATCGAGCTGCAATTCGACCGCACCGATCCGAACGTGGACAACTACTTCGCCCAGCGCGAGGCCGACTACTTCGCGGGCATCAACCAGCAAGGCGGCACCATCTTCGAGAACACCGTGGAGAAGGACGGCTCCATCACGAGCTTCCGCTACACGGACGTCGTCCTGAAGTACGACAACGCGGGCAATTGGAAGGGCGACTCGCTCATTCCCATTTCGGTGACGGCCATGGCCTCCCGCCGCATTAAGGTTTAATGCGCATGACTAAAGTCACAGTTCACAAGGACGCGCCGAGCGAAACGCCTAGCGAGTCCATCATCAAAGCAGCGAACAAAGCCACCGTCGTCAAGGACGCACTCGGTCGCACCATTGGTGTCAAGAAGATGCTCCTCCTAGACCGCATGAGGATGTTCGAGGTGATCGGCCCGGAGAACTCCGTGAACCAAGCCTATGCCGGCTTCGCGGCGCTGGCCTACAGTGTCACGAGCATCGACGGCGACCCAGTCGCTCGGCCGTCAAACAAGATTCAGCTCGAATCCCTGCTTCAGCGACTTGGCGACGAAGGAATAGATGCCGTGGCCGATCACTTCGAGAAAGAAGCTAAAGCAGCCAAGGAAGAGGCTGATGCCAACGCCACAATAAAAAACGGGTCGAGCACCCCGAACTAAATCTTCGCCTGTACTTGGCGAGGAACGGGGTGCCTTTCGATGTGGCGTTCAGCCTGCCCGAAGAAGAGGCTATTTCTTGGTCGATCATCATGCGTCAGCAGGACGGTGAAACTTGGTGCTGGTCAACAATGCAGTGGAAACAGAACAAATGATGGAACTTCTGGAACTGGCCGCGAAGTTAGGCGAAATCGAACTCCGGCAGCACGAGATGGAGAAGCACGCCCTCGAAAAGGCGGCCGTGGTCGTCGAGAATCGCGCCAAGGAGAAGATCGGGGAATATCAGAACGAAGCGGGTCCGTTCATCGCGTGGCCGGAACTGGCTGATTACACGAAAGAAGACCGTCTGCGCAAGGGGTTCACCGAAAACGATCCCGGCCTGCGCACGGGGGAGATGCGTGATAGCATCGAGCACATCGTGATGGACGGCGAGGCCCATGTCGGGTCGGACGACGATCATTTGGTCTACTTCGAGTTGGGCACGGTGAAGCAGCCACCTCGCTCGGTCCTCGGAGGTGCGGTCGTCGAAGAGATAGACAAGATCATCGAAATCGTCGGGGAATCGGCAGTAGCCTCACTTGTCGGGGAAGGTGTGTTCAACAGGAAAATGCGGATCGAAAATGACTGAGGTATATAAGGTCGGCATCACCATCGCGCTGGCGAACCAGGTCAGCCGCGGACTGTTTGCGATTCGGGGCGATCTGGTCAAAACCGACGCCCAGGCGAAGAAGCTCAACGCTACTCTGAAGGAAATCAAGCTTCTCGGCATCGGCGGGGCGATCCTCGGCGGCGCGGGCTACGCCGGGCTGCATGCGCTTGGCAAGACGCTCGAAGCGGCCAAGGAATACCAGCAGGCCTTCGCCCAGTTCAAAAGCCTAAATCTCGGCGACGCCATCAACTCGCAGGCGGATAAATTCGCACGCGGCAGCAGCGTGATCGGCGCGTCGGCCACCGACCTGATGCGCACCACCCGCGACCTTGCGACCGTCCTCGGCGACTTCGGAATGGCTCAGCAGCTCGCTCCGGGCTTTTCCCAACTCAAGTTCGCCAACCAAGCGGTATATGGCGGGCACGGCATGGACTTCAGCGAGAACCAACTCCGGGCGCTGGAGAAGATCATCGAGATGAAGGGCGGCTTCAAGTCGCCACAGGACTTCCTCGGCCAGGCGAGCATGATGCAGCAAGTCATCGCGGGCACCGGCGGCATGGTGAAGCCAGCCGATTATCTGGCCTTCATCAAGACGGCGGGTGTCGCGGGCCGACTGCTCGACAACAAGTCCTTCTACTACGGCATGGAGCCGCTGATCCAGGAGCTGGGCGGCAACCGCACCGGCACTGGCTTGATGAGCGCGTACAACAACCTCGCGCAGGGCCGCTCCACCGTCCGCGCCTCGACCGAGTTGATGAAGCTCGGACTGCTCGACCCGTCGATGGTCGAATACACGAAAATCGGCACCATCAAGCAGGTCCGCCCCGGCGCGCTCAAGGACAACGCCGGATTCGGAGCCAACCCCTACCAGTGGATGCAGGAAACGCTGCTGCCCGCCATGCGGTCGAAGGGAATCACATCGGAGCAAAGCGTGCTTCAGGAGATGGGTGTCATCTTCGGCAACCGCACCGCGTCCAGTCTCTTCAGCCTGATGTTCCTCCAGCAGGAGAAGATCGCCAAGAACATGAAGCTGAGCCAGAACGCGATGGGCACCGACGACCTCGTGAAACTCGCCCGCACCAGCCCGCAAGGTGCCGAGATGGCCCTCGGAAAGGCGTGGGAGAACCTGAAGATCGCTTCCGGCGAAGCGCTCATCCCGATCATTATTCCGGCGATGAACAAGCTGGCCGAGGCCATCCGCATCATGGGGCAATGGGTCTACCGCCATCCCCGCATGTTCGACACGCTCATCTACGGCTTCGCGGGCCTGTCCGGCGCGCTGCTGTTCAGCGGCTCGGTGCTTACTCTGAAGGCCGCGTTCCTGGGCATCAACCTGCTAATGCCTACCCTGGCGACGACGATCACCGCGTCCGTGTTGCCCGCCCTGGGCCTTTTAGGTGGCGCGCTCGCCGTGCTCGCGGGCATCGCTTACCACAAGGAGATCGCCGCCAAGATCGACGATGCGGCCCCCGGCATCGGCGACTGGCTGTACCGCATGAACAATCCCGGCGGCCGGAAAGACCTCGACGCCTATTACGATCTGCCCCCCGCCAAGTCGAACAAGTCCACCATCGTCGTGCCCGTAAACCTCGACGGCCGGACCATTGCGACCGTGGTCAGTGACCATCAGGCTAAGTCCGCCAGTGGTCCCCTCGCGTCCGGCAGTGGCTTTGACGGTCGCCTGCATCCAGGGTGGGGGTTCTGATGACCGTCATCCTCACCCTCGGCGGCATCATCTTCCAGGACTTCGAAGTGCCCGACAGCATTCGCATCGGGGGCGACCAGATGCTCGTGGTCCACAAGCTACCCGGTGGCGCCCGGACAATCGACGCGATGGGTGCAGACGACGCCGACATCCCGTGGTCGGGACGCTTTCGCGGGGCGCAAGCCGAAGCCCGCGCCCGCATCCTCGAAGGTTATCGCACATCAGGCCAGCCGTTCCTGTTGAAATGGAGCACCTACCGCTACCAGGTCATCGTCCAGTCGTTCAAGGCGGAGTACCAACAGCCGTTCGAGATCCCCTACACGATCAACTGCACCGTCGTTTCGGACGAATCCGCACCAATCCTTACGGGCATTCCCGGCATCGACGAGCTGATCGGCTCGGACCTGGGGCGCGCACTCGGCCTCAGCGATTCACTCGGCATCGCGGCCATCGGGACGGCCCTCACCACGGCCCAGCAAGCCATCAATGTCGCCGGAACGCTGAGGAACGCCCCCTCGGACACCATCACCCAGATCGTCGGCACGCTGTCAGCGACTCAGCAGGCGGTGGGGGCGAGCGTCACTGCGGCAAACGCCATCGTGGCTTCTTCCACCCCTGTCACGGCCGGGGGCGATCCCGCTTCGATGGCGTTTAGCCTCTCCAACCAGTCGTCCGCTTTCGGTCAGCTCAACCAACTCTACCAGCTCGGCAGCACCGTCACACGGATGTCGAAGAATCTACAGGCCTAACATGAAAAGCGTCACCGTCGGCGGCGGCAACCTCTTCCAGATCGCGATGCTGGAACTCGGCGATGCGACCCAGTGGAACCGGATCGCCGAACTCAACCGCCTGATCGACCCCTTCATCACCGGCATCGTCACGCTGCAAATCCCGAAGCTGGACCCGAATGCAGGAGGCGGGGTCTATGACCCCGCTTGACCTGGCCGGCATCACGAGCCTGAACAACCCCCGCCAGCCAGCGGGTATCACGCGCAGGCCCCGGCCGGTCGTAATGCTCAACGGCACACGTCTCCCGGCCAAAGCGGTCATTTCGCTCGACGTGACCAACAACAGCCATTTCACCGCCGACACCTACCGCGTCGAGTTGGCGGTCGGCGGCCTCCCCCTGGCTTTCGGCCCGAGCTATTGGGCGGATTCGCAGAACGACCAGGTGTCTATCGGCGTGTCCCTCGGTGGCGAGACGCCCGCGGCCCTGATCGTGGGGCAGGTGGATGACGTGGAATGGGACGTGACCGGGCGGCGAATCACCCTCAGCGGACGGGATTTGTCTGCCGCGCTCATCGATAACAAGACGGCCGAGAAGTTCCAGAACCAGACGGCCAGCGAAATCGCGCAGGCGCTGGCACTGCGGAACGGGCTGGATTCGAGCGTTCAGGCAACGGAGACCTTGGCCGGCACGTACTACGAGATCGACCACGCCATCTCCACGCACGAAGAGACCGAATGGGATTTGCTGGTCTACCTCGCCGAGCGGGAAGGCTTCGATGTGTGGGTTTCCGGCACGACGCTGTACTTCCAGCCATCTCCGGCAACCAGTAACCCGCCCTACGTGATGCTTTGGTCGGAGCCGGGTGACGGAAGCTTCGCCTCGAACGCTTCGAGCCTGCACGTGTCGCGGTCGCAGACCCTCTCGCGCGACGTGATCGTTACCGTGCGGAGCTGGAATCAGAAGCAGCAGCGGGCGTTCACCGTCACCGCCAAGCGGTCGCAGGCGAAGAAGAGCCAGCGCCGGGGAGGAACCGCACAGACCTACAGCTTCATCCGTCCGAACCTGACCCACGACCAGGCCCAGCAATTCGCCGAGGCCAAGGCCGAAGAGATTACCCGCCACGAGCGGATTCTGAGCGCCAGTTTGCCGGGGGACAACGCCATGACCACTCGCGCCACGCTGCGGCTCGTCGGTACAGGCACCGATTGGGACCAGCTTTACTACCCGGACAGCGTCACGCGGCGGCTTTCGATGCAGGACGGCTACCGGATGGACGTGCGGGCCAAGAACCACAGCGTTCAGGACAGCGTGCTCGTATGATGCAAAACCTGCTCAACATTGCCCGTCGCGAAGCGGAACGGGTCATGTCGCGGCTTGCGCTCCCGAAGATCGGCATCGTCTCGGGCTACGATGAGGCCAACTATGCGGCCAAAGTGCTACTCCAGCCGCAGGGCGTAGAAACCGGCTGGCTGCCGATCCGCACTCCGTGGTCGGGCAACGGATGGGGCATGTTCTGCCCCCCGGACATCGGCGACGAGGTCGAGGTGCAGTTCCAGGAAGGCGGCAAGAAAGCGCCGTACATCGCTCTGCGTGCGTTCGGCGACCTGTTCCGGCCCCTGAGCGTTCCAGCGGGCGAGTTCTGGCTGGCGCATAAGTCAGGGAGTTCACTGAAATTCCACAACGACGGGACCGTGGAACTGCACGCGGCCACCGCGATCACGTCGAGCGCGCCACTCTGGACGCACACAGGCAACCTCATCGTCAACGGCAGCATCCGGGCGTCGGAAGACATCTGGGACTTCTACCACGTCAATACCTACACGATGGCGTCCTTCCGGGCTGTTTACGACATCCACACGCATCCCGCCCCGGGTGGAGTGACGGGCGTGCCCAACGAGCAGGTTTAATCATGACAGACGCCGCACACTACTTCGGATCAGACCTCGTGATAAGCGCGAACGGCGACCTGCTCGTGGCGGACGGGCTGGAAGAAAGCAAGCAACGAGTCCTTCGCAGACTGCTCACGAACCAGAAGGACTATCTCTGGCAACCGGCCTACGGGGCGGGATTGCCATCGTACATCGGCCTGCCGCTCGATGAGGCAGCGATCTCGGCGCTCATCAAGAGCCAGATGTACCTGGAAGCCGACGTTTCGCACGACCCCGAGCCGCAAGTCACTCTTCAGTCGATTCCCAACGGGATCTCTGCACAGATCACCTACTTCAGCATCGAAAACGGCGAGCCCGTGCTGCTCAGCTTCGACCTAACGCCTTAAAGGTTTACTGCATGGCCCTGCCAACCAACACTTTCAACCAGATCGTCTCGAACATCGCCACGGCCATTCAGGCCTCCGCGAGTGCGGCGCTCAACTTCACCGCCGGTTCGGTGCTGCGGGCGATCTCGGAGGCCGTTGCCGGGGTCGCGCTGTGGTTGCAAGCGATCATCCTGCAAGTGCTGACGCTCACCCGCGCCGCCACCAGCTCAGGAACCGACCTCGACACATGGTGCGCCGATTTCGGCTTCTTCCGGCTTTCGGCGCTCAACTCCACCGGGCAGGTGACGTTCTCGCGCTTCACCGCCACCGCACAGGCGGTCGTGCCGATCAACGCCCCCGTGCAGACCACGGATGGCACCCAGAAGTTCTTTGTCACAATCGACACCACCAACTCCGCATACAGCGCCGGACTTGGCGGCTACGTCCTTCCAGCCAATACCACGAGCGTGAACGTGCCCGTGCAGGCTGTGACCCCCGGCGCGGCGGGCAACGTGCATGCGTCCACCGTGACCGTCATTACCACGGCCATCCCGAACGTGGACACTGTGACCAACACGGCGGCGTTCCTGAACGGCCTCGACGCGGAGTCCGACGCGGCCTTCCGCTGGCGGTTCGTGCTGTTCCTCGCTTCACTCTCAAAAGCGACGAAAGCAGCCATTGCTTCCGCTGTCGCGGGCGTACAGCAGGGGCTGAACTCCACCATCACGGAGAACGAGGATTACAGCGGGGCGGTGGACATGGGCTACTTCTACGTCGTCGTGGACGACGGCACCGGCTTCGCTTCGAGCACCCTTCTGGCGAGCGTAAACGCGGCCATCGAAGCCGTGCGCGGGTTCACCATCAGCTTCGGTGTGTTCGCACCGTCCCTGCTCACTGCGAACGTCGGGATGGCGATCACCTCCGCTCCAGGTTACGACCACGCAACGGTCGTTGGTAACGTCGGCTTGGCGCTCACGAATTTCCTGAACAGCCTGAAGCTGGGAGTTTCCGTCCCCTACACGCAAATCGCTAGCGTGGCATACGGTGTGGCCGGAGTGCAGAACGTCACGGGGGTGACCATCAACAGCGGCACAACCGACCTGAGCGCCGATCAAAAGCATCGCGTTATCGCGGGCATTATGACGATTAGCTAGATGGCGACGGGGGATCAGGCCGACTTCATTTCACGCATTAAGGCAGTGCTTCCCGGCGGCTGGTTCCGGGGTGCGACGCCGGTATTGGACGCCGTGCTGGCGGGTATCGGAGCGGCCCTTTCCGGCGTTTACTCGCTTGCTGCTTATGCGCGTCTTCAGACCAGAATTGCCACAGCGACCGAAGGCTTCCTCGACCTCATATCGTTCGATTACTTCGGCCAATCGCTTCCCCGCAAGGTGCAGGAGCCAGATACTTCGTTCCGCGCACGCATCATTGCGGCGCTCTTTCCCGAGAAGGCCACCCGTCGCGGCCTGATTCGCGCACTTGAATCACTGACAGGGCGCACGCCCGTCGTGTTCGAGCCGCGCAGACCCGCAGACACCGGTGGGTACGGCATCGGAGGCGTCGGCTACGGTGTGGGTGGCGGTTACGGCGCGCTCAACCTCCCTTATCAGGCGTTCGTCACCGCTTTCCGCCCCGCAGGCCAGGGCATTCCCTACGTTTCCGGGTATGGCTCGACAGTGGGTGGATACACGACCCCGAGTCGCCTGACCTACGCGAGCCTGTCACAGGTCCAGGGTTCGGTGACCGATAAAGACATTTTCGCGGCGGTTGACGCGGTGATGCCCGCCGGCACTCTGGCGTGGACTCAAATTCAAAGCTAATTACCAGGAGCAAATATGGATAGAGAGATCGTTTACGTCGGCCAAATTCCACTCGAAACTGACCTGTTGCTCACGAACAAGAACACCATGCTTGCGCTCGGTGCGCTCATGCAGGCGGTCCTTGGAACCAGCGTTTCGGTCGACGGCCTGGCGTGCATCCCGAACAGCCCCGCCGCGCTAAACGTGAAAGTAGGGCCGGGTAGCATTCACAGCCTCCAGAACGTGGACGGAACTGCCTATGGGACGATTGCCGCCGATACGGCCAACCAGATCGTGAAGCAGGGACTTGCGGTAGGCACGCAGACCTTGAGTTGCCCCGCACCCGTTACCACCGGCCAGTCGATTAACTTCCTGATTCAAGTCGCCTACCAGGACACCGACGCCGGCAGCACCGTGCTGCCGTACTACAACGCTTCGAACCCCGCCGTCGCGTGGAGTGGCCCGAACAACACGGGCGTTTCGCAGAACACCGTCCGCAAGGGCGTGTGCCTGATCGGGGTGAAAGCAGGCATCGCCGCCACGACCGGCACGCAGACGACCCCAGCACCAGACGCCGGGTACACCGGCCTTTACGCAGTCACGGTGGCGAACGGCCAAACGACTATCACCAGCGGGAATATCGCTCAATTGGCGACCGCCCCTTTCATCGCCGCCAAGCTCCCGGCCATGCTCTCGACCATCCAGAGCGGGGCGGCGAACTTCGCCCAGGACACGAGCGGCGCGGCGAACACGATCACCGTCACGCTGAATCCCGCCCCGGTCGCCCTGACCAACGGCATGCGGATCAACGTGAAAGTGGCGAACTCCAGCTCGGGACCGACGATCATCAATGCGAATGGACTCGGCAACGTGGCAGCCGTGACCACCAGCGGTGCGGCGTTTGGCTCAAACACCGTGGTCGCAAACGGCATTTTCAGCTTCGTCTATGACGCCAACGGCAACCGCTGGCAACTCCAAGGGTTCACGGCTGCATCGGCTACCGGCCTGATACCAGCAAACAACCTGAGCGACGTTTCTAGCGCTTCCACATCTCTTACAAATCTAGGCATATTGCCGGGGTTCGTTTTTGAATATTACGGCCTGGCCGAACCAGCAGGCTTCCTCTTCTGTTCCGGCCTTACCATCGGCTCGGCAAGCTCTGGCGCGACGGCGAGGGCGAACGCGGATACGCAGGCACTCTTCAACGCGCTATGGGCGTCGGGCACGAACACCACGTTCCCGATCTATACCAGCGCCGGATCGGCTTCGACCCGTGGGGCGAACGCTGCGGCTGATTGGGCTGCCAACAAGCGAATGACCCTGCCTGACAGGCGCGGCACGGTCGGTGTCGGCCGCGACGACATGGGCGGCACGGCGGCGAACCGAGTCACTACTGGCGGCTCCGGTATCAGCGGAACCACGCTGGGAGCAACGGGCGGCGAGCAAACCCACACGCTGACAACTACGGAAATGCCTTCGCACTCGCATTCGATAGCGGGTGGACACAACTCCGGCGGGTCAGCCGTCGCCGTAGATACGTCCGCGCTCAACCAGAGCGAGCCGGTCAACACCGCCAGCACGGGTGGTGATGGGCCTCATAACAACATGCAGCCCTCTACCGTCTGCAACTTTATCATCAAGCTGTAGCTGTCCGTCGTTGCGCCAGCACAACATATGGGGTATCTTTATGACAAATTTATGCAGGCTGTTCCATGACTGAGCCTAACGAACGCATCACGAAGCTCGAAACCAATATGGATTACGTTTTGACCATCCTTGGCAAGCGTGAGGACTACCAGAACAGCGTGCTGGTCAAACTCACGACCATCGAGCTAAAGCAAGACCAGTCTCTTCTCTACCAGAAAACTTGTGACACGGAACGCTCGGCCCACGCGCTACGACTCAGCAAAGTCGAGAACGATGTCGGAAGCAGCAGAACCGTCTGGTCGGTCATGTTCCGCCTTGCGGGTGGGGTAGGAGGCACTGCGGCGTTCGTCGTATCCGTCCTCGGCCTGCTGAGGCACCAATGAAAACCATCCTGCTGATCGACGACAATCGTCTTGACCGCATGATCCACCGCCGGTGGCTCGAAGGGCTCTGCCCAGGCGAGTATCGAGTCCTGGATGCCGAAAGTGCCGCCGCCGGGATGGAGGCCGCGCAACGTGAAAGAGTCGACTGCGTCCTGATGGATTACGTCATGCTGCGTGAAAACGGGCTGGATGCCATCCGCCAAATGACAAGTGAATTGCCAGACTGTCCGCCTATCATTCTGCTGTCATGCGCGATCACTGAGGATATGCGACGAAACGCGATGGCCCTCGGAGCGGCAGCATGCTTCGAGAAACCAGTTGCCAAAGGCACCACGCTGATTGACGCGGTAAGACTCGCCATCACAGATCGCCAGAACTTACGCGAGAGAGCGGCAGCCAAGCACCCGGAGATTTCATAATGGACGCAGCATGACCGCAACACGTCAAGACATCACCATTGAGCAGGGGGCAGACTACGACCGGCCGTTCTACTTCACCGATGATGGCGAAGGCGAAGACCTGACGGGATCGTCGTTCGTGATGCAGATCCGCACGGAATACGATGACCCAACCGCACTTCTGACTCTGACCACGGCAGATGGAAGTCTCATTGTCGATCTCACGGTCGGGGCTGTAAAGCCTGTGATTGCAAACGTGATCACGGCCGCTTTTTTACCGGCCAAGTACGTCTACGACCTCAAGGAACGCAAAGCGAGTGGACTGATCCGTCGTCGTCGATACGGCGTCGTTTCCGTTGCGCCGCAAGTCACGATCATCGTGCCGCCCACCCCAGCACCAACGCCCAGCCCTTCTCCTTCTCCTTCTCCTTCTCCGTCTCCTTCTCCTTCTCCCAGTCCTTCACCAAGTCCATCGCCATCCCCCAGTCCGTCATCAGGAGGGCAGTTCAATTTTTCAATCGCCGGTAACTCCGGACTATATGCAGGAGCAATGTAATGACCTTCACTTCAAATCCGATCACCGTAAAGGACAGCGCTGCCGCCGACAAATCGATCATCGCCTACAACGATGGCACCAGTTCCGCGTTCGCGCATCCGCTGCTGGACAGCACCGGAGCGATCATCAGCCCGGCCACTTCAGGCAACCAGACGGCGGGGAATGCGTCGCTTGCCACCATTGCGACGAACACGTCCGGTTTGGCCACCGCAACGGCGCAGGCCGCCGGGAACTCCTCTCTCGCAAGCATCGCCACGAACACCACCGGTGCCGCGACGGCTGCGGCCCAGGCCACGGGCAATTCGTCTCTCGCTTCCGTAGCAACGAACACGGCGAACATCCCGGCAAAAGGCCAAGCGACGATGGCCAACTCCTTGCCGATAGCCATCGCCAGCGACCAGCCCGCCGTACCAGTGGCGATGACGGCGAACACTGCCGGGGGCACCTCGACCTTCTGCGCCAACGGGGCTGCCGGCGGCAACGCGCTGCTCACCAGCACGCCTGTGGCGGTGAAAGCTTCGGCTGGAAACCTGTACGGATTCGACTTCGTGAACACTGGAAACGCCGCCGCCTACGTACAGATTTTCGACCTCGCTGTGGGTTCGGTAACTCTGGGAACCACCGCACCGAAGTTGTCCAAATGGGTTCCTGCTGGTGGGTCGTGGGAGGAGAAGTTCGGTGGCGAAGGAAAGATCAGCTTCGCGAACGCCATCGTCATGGCCGCAACCTCGACACCCTCCGGCAGCACTACCCCGGCGACGGGAATCCTTGCCAACGTCACCTTCAAATAAGCGGAGTACCCCACATGACCAAACGTATTCTTTCGCTGCTCCTCACACTGTTGATTTCTGGAAATGCCTACGCGGGCGGTTCACAGCCCACGAATTGGCCATCGAACGGCAACCTCATCGTCTCGAACGGCACTTACTCGCCCACTGGCATAGCGCCAATCAACGGCAATTGCTTGATCGGTTCGGCTGGTGCATGGGTATCTGGCGCCTGCTCGGCAGGCGGCTCAGTCAGCGTGACTGCTACCACCCCTGATCTGGTTGTCACTCCTAGCCCCGGCACGGGCACCTTTACCATCGGCAGCACGAACCTTCTGAACGCGCAGGGCACGGCTGCAAGCTACA
Organism: Limnoglobus roseus; assembly: GCF_008254045.1. Taxonomy (GTDB): domain Bacteria; phylum Planctomycetota; class Planctomycetia; order Gemmatales; family Gemmataceae; genus Limnoglobus; species Limnoglobus roseus. The sequence goes on from NZ_CP042425.1 coordinate 1,994,485, forward strand.
CCATTCTCTCGACCGACCTCGGGAAGACGGTGACCCACAACAAGTCCACCGCTGTTGCCGTGACGCTACCGCAGGCGGGCACCACTGGCTTCGGGGCAGGTGTGGCGTTTTCTGAAGTGAACTTTGGCGCGGGCACGGCGACAATTAGCCCGACCACGAGCACGATTAACGGCGCTGCCAACCTGAAACTCTACACCGGCGGCTGGGCGTACCCGATCAGCGACGGCACGAACTGGTTTTCCATCGGCTTCCCCGGCTACGGCACCATCACCACCAATGCGTTAACGAAGTTTATTGATTCTTCCGGTGCGACAACTGCATCCGGCCTGCTGGACAACGGCACGACCATTTCCACCGGCGAGGCGTTCACGGTAACTGGCGCAACCTCTCTCGGGTCCACCACCCTTACCAGCATCACGGGCTCTACGCAGTGCTTGCAGGTCAACTCTTCGGGTGTTGTAAGCGGCACAGGCAGTACGTGCGGAGCGGGCGGCGGCGGAAGTGGCACGGTGAACTCCGGTACGGCCAACCAACTCGCTTTCTATTCGAGCACCGGCACGGCGGTTTCCGGCACCTCGGACATCACCGACTCCGGCACCACGGTGGGCGTCAATGTGCCCACCGTCGTCACCAGCGCCTCGGCCTCGGCCCTGACCGTCGGGGCGAGCGGGGCGACGAACCCCGCGCTGACTGTAGACGCCAGCACCGCCAGTTCAGTCACCGGCATTGCCATCAAGAGCGCGGCGACGGCCGGAACTACCACGATCACGGCGACCGACAGCGGTTCGAACTCCGGCCTTACCATTCAGTCAAAAGGTACCGGCAACCTGTTTCTCTACGGCGGCAGCAGTGTGGGCACCGGGGGGATATTCATAAACGGCGGGGGTTTTACCCTCTCCCGGGGCGGCGTCACCACCTTCTCCATCGGCACGAGCGGGGGGAACTACGCCTTCAGCCCGATCGCCATCTCCGGCGGGGCTACCACCCGCTTCCTCTACACCGGCGCGGCGGACACCGCCCTGACGGCATCGACGGAGGCCATCGCCCAGCACTTTAACAACGCAGCCGCCGTTCGCCAACACGCGACCGGCGCGCTCACCCTGCAGCGCGACTTCGTCGTCACCGGGGCGACCGACGGCTTCGTGGGCGCGTCGACGCTGACCGACGGGGCGACGCTTGCCCTCGCGCTGAAGAATTGCGGCACGAACGGCACCTGCACCAACGAGAGCGGTTTGTACGTACCCACGCAGGCGTTGACTGGAACTGTCACCAACGGGTTCGCCCTCAACGTGTCGGCCCCGTCAGGCGCGACGAACAACTACGCGGCCCGGATCAACGGCAACCTGCTGTTCGACGGCACGGCACCCACGGTGGGCACCTGCGGCGGGGGGTCGGTCGCCACCGGCTCGACCAACCACAAGGGGCAGGTCACGGGCATCTCCGCAGCGACCGCCTGCACGATCACGTTTAGCGCCCCGCTCGGGGCCGCGCCGACCTGCACGTTCACCACGAACGCGGCCATCACGCCGACGATCAGCACCATCAGCACCACCGCTGTGACGGCGGCGATGTCGTCGCTGACCGGAACGCTCTACTACCAGTGCCTGTAGGTCGGCCATGAAGCAGAACTCTCGGCCCCATCTCATTCTCCTTCTCGTCCTCGCCTTACTCGCCTCAGCGTTTCCGGCTGAGGCGAGGTTCCTACACGGCGGGACGGGGTCGGCGGTGGCACCCGTCACCTACCTCGGCCCCGTCGCCACCTCGGCGATGATGCCGAACTCGCAGAACACCACCGCATCGACGAAGATAATGACGCGAAAGGCGCATTACGCCCGCGACAGCATCACCAGCCTGCAACTGATCTACCCGAACTGGCGGGTCGATGTTTCCACCGGAACCCTCGGTGCTGAAGTGGGGGTTGGCAATTCAATCGATGTAAAATCATGGGTCGAATACCCGGTCGGCACGTACACGCCTGTATTGTTCAGCGGCAGCGCTACCGCCACCATCGCCGATTTCACTCAGCGTCTTTCCGACACCACCGCACTCACTATACCCGACGGTGCGCTCTTCTACACATGGACTTACGCTGCCCCGACCACGGGCAACAACTTCCCGTATTTCGGCACGACCCTCACCGGAAACCCGCTTTATTACACGGGCGGCGGCAGCGAGGCGGCAGTCATGGGGACTTCGGGCGTACCGACTACGCCTGGCGCGATAACCGATAACGGACTGGGCAAGCGTGGGTACTGGCCTATAGCTATATTGGGCCAGACCGCCAAAGAAACGTATTTTCTTGTGGGCGATAGCCGTCAGCAAGGTGCGTTGGACGTGGCCGATTCCGCCTACAACCTCGGAGGTATAGCTCGCTCCATTGGCGACACGCGCGCCTACATCAATGTGGGCGTGAGCGCCGACCAGCTTAGCTCCTTCGTCACTTCGCATTCCATGCGATACGCTCTGTCGCAGTACTGCACAACCGTAATCAACGAATACGGCATTAACGGTATCATCAGCAGGGGTGTTGGCAGCATAGAGGGGCTGCAGAACTACCAGAAACGCGCCACTTACCTTTTCAACGGCAAGCGATACCTGCGTGCAACGTATGAGCCGATTGATTCATCGACAGACCTCTTCGCAACGCTGGCAAACCAGACGTTTATCGGCTCCCAGAACACGCCCCGCATCAATTACAACGATTGGGCGCGGACCCAGCCGGACAGCGTGGTTTCGCTCGACGTGGCGTCCGCACTGGAAAGCTCCCTCGACTCAGGCAAGTGGGTTGTCAACGGGACAGCGAACTACGCGACGGCCGATGGCACACACGCCAACCAGAACGGAAGCTTGCTGGTCAAATCCGCTGGCGTCATCTCGCCCGCTGCCATTGAAGCCGTAGCCCCGGTGTCGGTTTCGCCGCTCTCGATGACGATGAGCTCCATCAGCGGTACGGCAGTAACGTACGCAACTGGAAAATTCGGCAATGCCGTAAACGCGGGCTACCCATATTTCTTCGGTGTGATTCCGGGTTCCCCCTCTTATACTTTCGAGGGTTGGGCCTCATGCGCATCAGCACCAGGAGCCACCGCTTACGTGATGGGCGGCGGCCCCGCCGCGATCACAGTCGCTCCCACCACCGGCTTTGTTGGAATACAAACAGGAGATGGAACAAGTACCGTGAGCACCACGGCGATTTGTGACGGTACGTATCACCACCTTGCCGTCACTGTCAGCAATACCGGCCTTACGACCCTGTATAGCGACGGCGTAAGCGCGGCTTCGTTCAACCCCGGCCCGTGGATACAGCAGAACTGGAAGGCAGAGGGCAGGCCGTTCCAGCTTCGCGCGTTCTCTCAATCGACCCCCGCAGCTAGCTCCGTGTTTGCTGGCACCGTAGATGAAGTGGCGGTATGGTCGGGCGTCAAATACACCGGCGCATTCACTCCGCCGTCTTCGGCCTACACCGGATCGGAACCCAACCTCCTTTCCCTGTGGCACCTCGACGGAAATCTCTCCGGGGTGGCAGGGTCTGCCTTCCTGGCACAGAACGACAACGCGAACCCGAACCTATTCGCAGCGAATGATAACTGGCCCGCGGTCTGGGCTCGTCATAGGCGAGCATAGCCCATGAACGACCGCGACATTAACCACCTGCACCCGGACCTACAGCCGCTCTGCCGGAAGTGGCTTGCCCAGTGCCACGAGCAGGTCATCGACAGCTTTGTCATCTACACCTGGCGATCCCCCGCTGAGCAAGACGCGCTCTACGCCCAGGGCCGCACCGCTCCGGGGAAGATCATTACCAACGCGAAGGGCGGACAGAGCAAGCACAACTTCACGCTGCCCGACGGCACCCCGGCATCCAAAGCATTCGACTTTGCAATCAGGCGCAAGGACGGCACGCTGAACTGGAGCGTGGGTTCATCGGAATGGAAGGCGGCTGTCGCTATCGGCAAAGCCCTCGGCCTCATCTGGGGCGGCGACTTCCGGTCGATCATCGACAGCGATCACTTCGAACTGCCATAGGAGGGCATCATGGACGAACTCAACACCATCACCCCACTCCAATCCGCCACTGTCAGAGCCGCACTGAAAGCCATCGTGCTGAACGTACTGGCCCTCGCAACAATGGCCACGGGTAAACCCTTCGACTATAGTGGACCCCGAAACTGAGACCGCCAGGTAAGCTACTCTGGCGGCCCTCGGAGGTGGTCCTGATGACGGCGAAGCGGAAGACCCACACGGCGGCGTTCAAAGCCCAGGTCGCTCTGGCCGCGGTGAAGGGCGACAAGACGGTCAACGAGTTGGCCGCCCACTTCGGCGTCCACCCGACCCTCATCCACGGGTGGAAGAAGCAACTCCTGGCCGGGGCCGAGGCCGTGTTCGCCGCCGGAGCGAAGGCGGTCGCCCCCGGCGACGACCAGACACCCGCGCTGTACGAGCAGATCGGCCGGCTCAAGGTCGAGCTCGACTGGGTGAAAAAAAAAGCTGCGACGTTCGGTTGACGACCTGCGGCCGCTGATCGACCCCGGGCACGCCGACCTGAGCGTCCGTCGGCAGTGCCAACTGGTCGGGCTCGGCCGGGCCACGTACTACCGGGGGCCGGCCGAGGAGTCGGCCGACAACCTGGCCCTCATGCGGCGGATCGACGAGCAGTACACGGCCTGCCCGTTCTACGGCAGCCGGCGGATCGCCCGGTGGCTGGCCCGCAACGGCCACCCGGCGAACCGCAAGCGGGTCCAGCGGTTGCTCCGGGTCATGGGCCTGGAAGCCATCCACCCGAAGCCGAAGCTGTCGGCCGGGCGGGGCCACCCGGTGTACCCGTACCTCCTCCGCGGCGTGCCGATCGACCGCGTCGGGCAGGTGTGGAGTGCCGACATTACATACCTGCCGCTGCCCGGCGGGTTCATGTACTTGGCCGCCACCATCGACTGGTACAGCCGGTACGTGGTGGCCTGGCGGTTGTCGAACACGCTCGACGGGGCGTTCTGCCGGGACATGCTGGACGAGGCGTTGGCGGCCGGCACCCCGGAGGTGTTCAACACCGATCAAGGGGTGCAGTTCACGGCCGGGGCGTGGGTCGAGCGGGTGGAGGCGGCCGGGGCGCGGGTGAGCATGGACGGCCGGGGGCGGTGCCTGGACAACGTGTTCGTCGAGCGGCTGTGGCGGACGGTGAAGTACGAGGACGTGTTCCTGCGGGGATACGAGACGGTGACCGAGTTGGAGCGGGGGTTGAAGGCGTACTTCACCTTCTACAACGAGGCCCGCTTGCACCAGTCACTGGGGTACAAGACCCCGGCCGAGGTGTACCGGGCCGGACGGTCAAAAGAGCCGGCGAAGGAGTAGCTTAAATTCGTCGGTTTTTGGTCTCGCAAATGGGGTCCACTATAGACACCGACCTCGCGGAGTATGTCATCAATAACGGCGTGACATTAGCCGTAAACGCTGGCAGTATCTGGTACGCATACAAGGCCATCCGGGGGCGAATCAACGCCACCGCGACGATCAAGAAGGAATAGACCATGTTTAAGAATATCCCCGCACTTCACGACGCAGTTGCAGTTATCGAAAGGTTTTTCCACAACGGCGTGGCCGACGTTTTGACTGGCCTGAGCGCACTCGCCAATTCCATCGCGAAGAATGGCGGCACGGTGCTTTTGACTGCCGCAGCCAGTGCCGTTGCCGCAGCCGAAGCACAAGGCGGTTCTGGTGCCGACAAACTCAAGGCCGCTCAGGCAACCGTCATCGCCACTCTAACGGCTCAGGGCCTGCCCGTCGTGACCAACGCGATCAACGGTGCAATCGAAGCTGCCGTCGCCCAGCACAAGGCGAATCTGGCTGCCGATGCCGCCGTTTCTTAAAGACCTGCTCGTCCCGGTCGTCGAGGCGTTATTGCGACTCCTCTTCGGCCGGGGAAGCCAGCCCAAACAGGTAACGGAAGAGACGTATGCCGCAAAAGCCGCAGAAGCGAAGGAATTGGCCAAGCCTGACAGCGATTGGTCTACTACTGTTGACGAGCTGTAATTCACAGCCCGCCGCACCGCCCGCAGTCACATACTGCCCGACCGCAATTCACCCCGACTTTACCACGCGGACATGGCTAAACGCGCTCACCCCGCCGCAGCCAGCCGTTCACTACTTTAACCAGATCAGGAACCAACAGGCCTTATTCGATCGGGGGTGCAAATGATCCGCCGCCTCGTGCTCCTCACCCTCCTCGCTGGTCTCTCCGCTTGCTCCTGCCACAGCTACGGCTACTGCCCGGCGGTCTTTCCTCGGGCCGACCGATGAACGCCCCTCTGCACAGCCTCAGCATGCACGCTAACCACATGGCGCGGCACACCGACAACGAGCGGATGCAGACGATTCTCCAGTACGTCGGCGTCGGTAGCGTCATCATGATGGGGGCCGCAGCGACCGTTCACCTATTCCGCGACCTATTTAAGCCAGCACCAGAACCGTACCCCCGCCACAAATACCGGGAGATGATGGACGAGTTGAACGATAAAGGGCGTGGACGGTAGAGAAAACCGCTTGCCTTGTGCATCCAAAGCGGGCAGTATGCCCCCGAACGCATGGGCAATGAAGTCCTGCGAAATGATGGATTGTGTATGACCGATGATAAGGTATTTGGCCTGATAAACGCCTGGGAGAACTTCAAGCAAATCAACGACGCGAGGCTGAAGGATATCGAACGAAAGGGAAGCGCCGACCCCCTCTACGACGAGCATCTGGGCAACATTGGCGTCGCGATCGACAATCACAAAAGCAGAATCGACCAGAACCTATCTGCTCTCCCGTTCCAGTCCGCTGATGGCGAGTACACCCGAGCGTTCCGCAATTACCTGCGGAAGGGAATGGACGCAGCTTTAGAAAGGCTACAGGAGAAAGCGTTGTCCGTCGGCACGGACAGCGACGGCGGATACCTCGTCACCCCGACCATGTCGGCGCGAATCACTCAGGCTGTGTTCGAGACCTCGCCCATGCGGCATCTGGCGTCGGTCGAGACCATCTCGTCGGACGCTCTGGATTTGGTCGATGACCGCGATTCGGCGGTAGCGAACTGGACTACCGAGACTGCAAGCGTTGGCGACACCTCGACGCCGAAGCTGGCGAAACGCAGCATTACGACGCACGAACTGTACGCTCAGCCGAAGGCCACCCAGAAGCTGGTGGACGACAGCAACATTGACGTAGAAGTTTGGCTTGCCGACAAGATCGCCGACGTTTTCGCCCGCACCCAGAACATCGCGTTCATCTCCGGCAACGGCGTTGGTCAGCCGAGGGGGATTCTTACCTTCGCTGCGGGGACTAACTGGGGCCAGATTCAGCAGATCAACTCTGGAGTATCGGCTCAGGTGACAGCCGACGGGCTCATCAACTTATACTACTCGCTAAAAGAGGGATACGCTCGCCGCGCTAGCTTCCTGATGAACCGCATGACCGCCCAGCAGGTTCGCCTGCTGAAACAGGTCACTACCGGCCAATATCTCTGGCAACCCGGGCTCGCCGCCGGCGCACCCGACACGCTTCTGGGCGTCCCGACATTTTCCGCTCCGGACATGCCTACTCCGCACGCGAATTCGCTGTCCGTGGCTCTCGCGGACTTCCGGTCGGCGTACCAGATAGTCGATCGTCAGGGCATCCGCATCCTGCGTGACCCGTTTACCGAGAAGCCGTTCGTGAAGTTCTACGCCACTACCCGTGTCGGCGGTGATGTCGTGAATTCAGAGGCGATCAAGCTGCTCAAGCTGGCCGCATGACCCCCGCCGAACTTCGCACTCTCGGCAACAAGCACGGGCGGGGATGGCAAGCTCGCCTCGCCCGTGAACTGCCGATCAACGCCCGTACGATCCGCCGCTGGCTGTCGGGCAAGACGACGATGCACCCTGCTATCGCCAAGCAGGTGCGCCACGTCATGGAGGGCTGGTTGCCGTAAATGCCCTTCTCCGACCGCTTCAAACCTCCTGCACGGAACTCTTCTCACGTCTCTCGCGAAGCCGCCCGTCGATCCCGACAAGGCACGATTTTCGACATCGACCTTGATGACACCCCTCCCGAGGAGCTTTCGCCCCCGGAGCTACAGCCGCAGCCGGGCGGGGCAAGCGGACAATCGGCACCCCCTGAAGGTCTCCCCCAATTCTCCGTTTGCCCCGGCGCTGTCGCTCCCGGCCCCGCGTCTGTGAAAGACTCCGGCGAAAAGCCCCCGCTGGAGGGGCTTCCCAAGTCAGGAGACACCATGCACGAAAACCACTTATCCGCAGGCGAGAAGACCAAAGCCCGCGACATCCTCGCGGCCATCCGCACACTCCACACCGTCGAGCGTGAACAGCGACCCGCCTCTGACGACGAACTGCAAGTTCTCCGCAAGTTCGGCGGGTTCGGCGCCGTCGCCCTTTCGATCTTCCCCGATCCCCAGACGGGCCGGTTCAAAGACGGGTGGGAAGATGTCGGCCGCGAGCTCCAATCGCTGCTGACCCCCGCCGAGTACGACAGCGCCAAGCGGACCACCTTCAGCCAGTTCTTCACCTCTCCCGTCGTCATGGGAGCCATGCACCAGGCCCTTTCCTGTTTGGGCGTTCCCGCGACAGCGACCGTCCTCGAACCCGGTTGCGGATCAGGGGCGTTCATGACCGGCCCTCACCACTACATCGGCGTGGAGCAAGACAGCCTGTCCGGCCGCATTGCCCGGGTGCTTCACCCGCAGGCCGACATCCGCATTGAGAACTTCCGCGACACCAAGCTTCCCCTGCTCGACGCGGTCATTGGCAACGTCCCCTTCGCCGACGTGAAGCTGGACTTCAAGGGCCAGAAACTCGCCCTGCACGACTTCTTCATCGCCAAGTCGCTGGACGCACTCAAGCCCGGTGGCGTGCTGGCCGTCGTCACCAGCCACTTCACCCTCGACAAGCAGAACGCGGCCACCCGTGAGCAGCTCGCCGCGCAGGCAGATTTCCTCGGGGCGATCCGGCTTCCATCAGATGCCTTCAAGCGGGAGGGTACGGCGGTCGTCACCGACATCCTGTTCCTGCGCAAGCGGGCACCGGGGCAGGAGCCGAAGCATGCGGACCCCGCATGGCTTGAGACCGGACCGCTGAACGTCGAAGACGCGACGGTGGCGGTGAACCGGTACTTCCTGAACCACCCCGAGGCCGTGCTGGGGCAGTGGAGCCGCAAGGACACGCTCTACGGCGGGGAGGGCTTCAGCGTCACCAGCCACGGCGACCTGGCCACACAACTCCGAATCGCCGTGAGCAAGCTGCCCCGGTTCGAGCCGACCCGCGTTGAAGCTCAGCGGGCGAACCCGCCGCCGGAGACGAACGAAAAGCACCAAGTAAATGGCGTAACTCACCAAGTAAAGGCCTCAGGTCATCAAGTAGCGCCAGCATTCATCCCCCCGCCCCCGCTCAAGCACATCTCCGAAGGCAGCTTCTTCGTCCACGACGGCCGCATCCACCAGATGGAGGGCGGGCAGTCCGTACCGGTCGTTTACGGTGGCGGCGAGCTCTGGTCCAACGGTGCCCTGGTCGGCCGCCGGATGGGGGCTCTGATCGAGCTCCGCGACCTTTCCCGCCGCGTTCTCCAATCGCAGAACGAGGGCTGGCCCGAAACCGCCCGCGAAGAGGCCCGCCGAAACCTGAACCAAGCCTACGATCGCTTCCACTCCGCCTATGGCCCGATCAACAAGACGACGTTCTCACCCGGCAAGGACGACGGCCAAATCCGCCGCATGCCCAATCTGGTGAAGTTCCGGGAAGACCCCGACGCCATGCTGGTCATGTCGTTAGAGGAGTACGACGAGGCCACCGGCAAAGCCGAGAAGGCCGCGATCATGCGTCAGGACGTGGTCGGCCCGAAGCCGCCCGTCACCCGCGTCACGTGTGCGGAAGACGGCCTGCTCGTCTCCCTCGACCACAAGGGCGGCATCGACCTGCCGTACATCTCCACGCTTTACGGCAAGCCCGAGCAGGCGGTCGTCGCAGAGTTGGGCGACCTGATCTACCGCGACCCTGAGTCGAAGCGGTGGGAGACCGCTGACGCCTACCTATCGGGCAACGTCCGGGCGAAGCTCGTCACCGCGGAGAAGGCGGGGCCGGAATATACCCGCAACGTAACGGCACTACGGCAGGTGCAGCCCGAGGACGTGCTGCCAGGCGACATCGACGCCAACCTCGGCGCGCCGTGGATTCCCGCATCCGACATCCAGGCGTTCGCAGGCGAACTGTTCGGCGTTCCGGCGGAATCGATCAAGATCGGCCACCTGAAGAAGGACGCCCTCTGGAGCGTCGAGCCGGACTACCTGGCGTCGAACTCCGTCGCGGCCACCGCCGACTTCGGCACCAGCCGCATCAACGGCACGGCGCTGCTCGAACAAACGATGAATTTAAAATCCCCAGTCATCTACGACACGGTTTACCACGACGGCAAAGAGCAGCGGATCGTCAACACTACCGAGACGCTCGCCGCGAAGGAAAAGCAGCGGCAGATCAAGGATCGCTTCAAAGCGTGGATCTTCGCCGACCCGGACCGCACGGAGCGACTGGTTCGAGATTACAACGACGCGTTCAACAACCTTCGCCCCCGCCTGTTCGACGGCTCGCACTTGGAGTTTCCGGGGATAAGCAAAGCAGTGACGCTCCGACAGCATCAAGTCGATGGTGTGTGGCGGTGTATGACCGGCGGAAACACTTTGCTGGCTCACACGGTTGGGGCAGGTAAGACCATGTGCATGGTCGCGTCGGCGATGAAGATGAAGCAGACGGGGCTGGTCAAGAAGCCGCTCTGCGTCGTGCCCAACCACATGCTCGAACAGTTCACCCGCGAGTGGCTGCAACTCTACCCGAACGCACGCATCCTGACTGCGACGAAGGAGGACTTCACCAAGGACCGGCGGAAGTTTCTTACCGCCAAGATCGCCACGGGCGACTGGGATGGCATCATCGTCACCCACTCCGGGTTCGAGCACATGGGCATGTCCGCGGAGTTCCAGGCGGACTTCCTGCGCGGTCAGATCGCCGAGTACGAGTCCATGCTCATCGACAAGGCGTCGAAGGGCCGGAACATCATCAAGACGCTCGAAAAGCAAAAGGCAAACCGCGAGGAGAAGCTGAAAAGCCTGCTGGCCGAGAAGAAGAAAGACGACGGGCTGGTGTTCGACGAGCTGGGCGTGGACCAGATTTTCTACGACGAGTGCCAGGCCGTCAAAAATGCCGAGGTGCCTACCAAGATGGAGCGGGTGGCGGGCATCCCAGGTGGCGGCAGCCAGCGGGCGTTCGACTTCGCCATGAAGGCGGCTTACCTCGACCAAAGACACCCCGGCCACGGGCTCGTGGGCGCTTCCGGCACGCCCATCTCGAACAGCATGGCCGAAATGTACATCATGCAGCGGTACTTCGACCCCGCCGGCCTCCGCTCCCGTGGTATCGAGCACTTCGACGGCTGGGCGGCCACGTTCGGCGAGGTCGTCGAAGCGATGGAGATCAGCCCGGACGGCGCCACCCTGAAACCCCGCAGCCGGTTCGCCAAGTTTGTGAACCTGCCCGAACTGGTCCAGATGTTCCGCTCCTTCGCCGATGTGCAGACGGCGGAGATGCTCGACCTGCCCCGGCCGAAGCTCGAAGGCGGCAAGCCACAGACGGTCGCCTGCCCGATGTCCGACGAGCAGCACGCGATGCAAGCCAAGCTGGTGGAGCGGTACGAGAAAATCCGCAACGAGAGGGTGGACCCTCGCATCGACAACGCGCTGGCCATCACCACCGACGGCCGCAAGCTCGCCCTCGACGGGCGGATGCTCGGCGCCGGCGGGGACTTCGCCGAGTCGAAGGTCAACGCCCTCGTCGGTAACGTCGTCCGTATCTGGAATAAGACCGAGGCTGCGCGCGGCACGCAGATGATCTTCTGCGACATGGGCGTCCACCCGAACCCGTTCTCGGTCTACGACGAGATCGCCTCGAAGCTGGCCGATCAGGGCATACCTGCCAGCCAGATTGCCATCATGGGTGACGCCGACACGGACGCGAAGAAGAACGCCCTGTTCGAGAAAGTCCGCCAGGGCACGGTACGAGTGCTGATCGGCAGCACGGCCAAGATGGGCACCGGCACGAACGTGCAGAAGCGACTGGTGGCGCTGCACCACCTCGATGCTCCGTGGAAGCCCGCCGAGGTCGAACAGCGCGAGGGCCGCATCCTCCGGCAGGGCAACACCAACGAAGAGGTGGCGATCTACCGCTACGTCACTGAGGCGAGCTTCGACGCGTACATGTGGCAGGCACTGGAAACGAAGGCTCGGTTCATCGCCCAGATCATGACCGGCGATTGCGCCGTGCGGAAGGCCGAGGACGTCGGCGGGCAGGAACTGAGCTACGCTGAAGTGAAAGCCATTGCGTCCGGCAACCCGGCAGTGCTAACGCTGGCAGAGACTGACGCAGAGCTACAGCGGCTCGCCATCCTGCGGAAGAACCACCACGACGAGCAGTACCTCGCCCGCCGGAACCTGAAGGAGTTGCCCGAGCGGATCAGGAGCTTCACCCGCCGCATCGAGAGCCTCACCGCGGACATTGCAACGCTGACGGCTCACGAACAAGACAGGGTTACAGTGGGCAACCGGACGTTGTCGAACGCCGATGCCGTGGAGGCGCTCACTGCACGGTTGGAACGCTTGCCCGAAACGGTCAGCGAGACCCGGACGATGCCGATGGGCATGTACCACGGGCTGGCGTTCGGGGTGATCCTTCACCATCTGGGCGGCATGGAAGCATACCTCGACGGGCAAGTTATCCGTCGTACTGACTTGCGCGGTGGTGGCCGGGCATTGCTGAACGCCCTCGACCGACTTGCAGACGGGTACGCCCTGGACCGTGAGCGGTGCCAGCAGGATAAGGCTGTGGCGGAGGGGCAACTCTGGGATTACGAGTCGCGGCTCGGGGCGGTGTTCCGGCACGGCGATTACGAGCGGCAATTGATGGGTCTGCGTGACAAGCTGAAGGCCGGGCTGTCGGAGAAGGCAGCCGAGTCGAAGGAAGGGGAGCCGACCGTGATCGAACTCGACGCCCAGATCAAGGCACTTCGGGCATCGAACGCGGTGGAGGCTGTTGCACGGATCGGCACAAAGCCGCCGGCACGAGCAGAGCGCCCGGTGACGGCCCGGATTGTGCGAACGAAGGCTGAGGTTCACGAACCCGAAGCGCCAGTCACGCCAGACGCACCGCAGGAGCTGGCAAAGCCCGTCGACGAAGACGAGTCCGATGACGCCCCCGGCGGCAACGTGATCGCACTGCCGGAGCCTAAGCCCACGGCAATCCAGCCACCCCGGCACACACAACGCATTACGCAGCGCCGGCGGGTCTCGGGCAATGACCAGCCGAGCCTGTTCGACTGAAGGCAGCACCCGCCACTCCGGAGCCTCCTCTTGCTCTAGTGAACGGTCGAAAACCTCTCCCGCCGCTTCTGTCGCGTTCCATGCGTGGGGACCCCCGACCATGCACCCCCACGATGGAACACTCCGACAGCGACGGTCGAAAGATAGGATATCATGGCCTCAAATAACCTATACTTGAGCCGGTTATGACGAGGTCAGTTAGCAGAAACGCCATCAATCTAGACTCGACCAGTGGACTGCGTTAGCCCTGTGGATTACACGATCTATGCCGCCCGCTGTCATCACGAGCCGATACATCATGGCCAAAAAGAAAACTCCGGAAGCCCCTCCCGAACAGGCACCCGAGCCAGCCGCCCCGCCGGTCGAAAAGATCACCCAGCGAGAGGCTGTTGAGAAGGCCATAGCCGCCGGGAAGGGAAGCCCAGTTGACGGGGTGGCCTATGTGAAAGAGCAGTTCGGCATCACCCTCGGCAACGCCGCATTTTCTACCTTAAAGAGTCAGCTTAAGAAGGCATCGAACCCGTCGCCAAAGAAGGCGGATCGGGCCTCAGAGTCGCCCAAGCCGGCGTTACGCGCCACGGACAGTGGGCCGCCTGGCGTCGCGCTACAAGTCGAGGCAATCAAAAGCCTTGTCGAGATGCTCGGCGCAAATCAGGTCATCAGCATTGCGAGACTGTTCGAGAAGTAGTGCATCGCCACGCGGCCCAACTCGTAGTCTTCCAGCCTCAAATGATGGTTGTCGTATCAGATTTGCGCCCCACTATCAGTCACCCGCTTCGGTTTGGTCGCCTGACTGCGCGGTCTTGGGCGCATAACCACTGATCGCGTTGACAAATTCCAGAACCATAGACGAAACCAGCCCCGGAATGCCGACGCGTTCCGAGGCCATTAGTCTTCTCGACAGCGAGCTAACCATTACTTGGTGCCGTGCTCTTCAGCATGGCTGGCTGCCGCCTCGTCACCGTGCTTTTCTGCCTGGCTTTGGTGCCCCTTCGCGGTGTGGGCGTGGTGAGCCGCCTTCTCGTGGTTGCCCGCCTCGTGGTGCTTGGCGGCATTCTCGTGGTGTTCGCCCGCCTTCTTATGGTGTTCGGCGGCCTTCTTGTGCGACGCAGCTGCTTTCTTCGACATGTGAATCCCTCCGGAGAGACCCCGCTCGCCGTCTGACGGCAGGGTGGCATCGCGACCGCTCACGGAACTCCGCTGAGCGTTCGCGAGGCGGAGATTCGAGCAACTGTTGCGCCACTTTTGACGCTTGAGTTCTGTTCAGACCTCAGCCGCATTTACGGCAGATCGTCTCTGATGCGGCGCCATGAAGGGTTTCGAGTCAAGATCAGCGAGTGCTAACAAAAAAAGACCGGCCGTTGGCTCCCTGACTATCGCCCATTTAGTCGGGGAACCGCGGCCGATCCGAGTGATGATACCGGCGTAGCGGAAGCTCCTTTCTGGACTCTGAAAGATTCTCCGCGACGTCCCTCACGCCACCAAGCACTCCGGCCCGTCGTTCTTCGGAGAGTTAACAGCCGGGTTGGCCTCGTTGCTCCGCATGGCTTCCGCCGGGTACGGCCTGAGCAGTGCTGTCAGCTGAGGCATCGACGTCTCTGGGGCGAGCCACTCCGCATAGCTCTCCGGCGGAACGATCACCGGCATCCGGTCGTGGTACGGCCGGACCACGGCATTCGCCTCGGTCGTGACCAGGCAGCAGGTGACCAGCTTCTGCTTTCCCTCGCCCCACACGTCCCACAGGCCGGCGAAGGCGAACGGCTTACCGGTCTTCAGCGTGAAGCGCTGAGGCGTCTTCTTCTTGCCCTCGGTCTTCCACTCGTAAAAACCGTCTGCCGGGATGAGGCAGCGATTCTCGCGGAGGATTGCGCCGAACTTGTGTACGATCGACTCGGCCCGCACGTTGATCGGCCGTGGGCCGGTGTTCGGGTCCGCCGCCCAGTTCGGCACCAGCCCCCACCGGAGCAGCGCGATGCCCCTGCGCTTCCCGTCCGGCTTCAGTCCGACGACGGCGATCACCTGGCTGGGGGCGACGTTGTACCGCGTCTGGAGAAGGGGCGGGTCCGGAACCTCGAACTCTGCCGCCACGTCATCGGCCGATGCCGTCAATGTGAATCTGCCGCACATGCACCCTCCATCGGCTATTCCCCGCGGATTCCCTCGAACATGCTCGGCGTCCGTTCGGCACGCGGCCATTCCGCCAGCCGGTAACCCCTCTTATCCTTCGGGTTGACCAGTTCACCCGCTTTCGTGAGGTCGGCCAGCGCCTTCGCCACCGTCCCTGGCCCGTGCCCTTTTCGCTCGTCCCGGAACAGCTTGACGATCTGCTTGCGGGTGAGCGGCCGGCCCGCGTCGCGGATGGCGGCAAGAATGTCTCCCTTGCACCCCGCCCGCTGACCCGGGGACCTCGGCCTGCGCGCGGCGGACGCGGTTGGCATCGGCCGCGTTGCATCCCAGACCTGGATCAGGCAGGCCAGCTTCCCGTCCGCATCGGTCACCCGCAGCGGAAGCGCCCCCGCTAGGCCGGAGAGCAATCGGAGCATCTCACCGGCAGCGGCCTGAATGGCAGCACGGGCATCTGTCACGACCCACCCCGGGAACAAACCGGAACACGTTATCCCACCTCCTGCGGTTGGCCATCGCCCGTTCTGAGTGTACAGATGAGAGGGGGAATAGTGAACACAAAATCACTACTGTACGCAGGGCCGGACCTTGGAAGGGGCCGTCATGACCACTTTTGTCGCTCATCTCGATGCGGATTGCTATTACGTTAGCGCGGAGCGTGTCCGGCACCCGGACCTGACGGACAAGCCCGTCGGCGTACTCGGCAACAACGGCGCGTGCGTGATTGCGAAGTCCTACGAAATGAAAGCGCACGGCGTGAAGACGGGGACGCCGATCTGGGACGCAGCGAAGCTCTGCCCGCACGGCGTGTACGTCAAGCGCGACTTCTACTGGTACGAAGTGCTGTCTCGGAAGATGCTCGGCATCGTGGGAACGTTCTCACCGCGAGTCGAATATTACAGCGTGGATGAGTTTTTCTTCGAGGCCATCCCGACCAGCCACCGCACCGACCTGCCCGGCACGGCGACGAAGATTCGAGACTACATCCGCGAAGCTGCGGGCCTGCCCGTCACCATCGGAGTGGCCCGGACGCGAACCTTGGCGAAGCTGTTCAGCGACACCGGTAAGCCATTCGGCGCTGTTGCGGTCCTGACCCGCGACCACGAGCGGGAACTGCTAGCGAAGATGCCCGTTACCGAAATCAGCGGCATCGGTGGGAAGAGGGCCGACCGACTGGCCCCCTATGGCATCCGCACCTGCCTTGACCTCGCCGACGCCGACGGCCGCCTGGTCAACAAGCTCCTTACGAAAACGGGGTACGAAATCTGGCTGGAGTTGAACGGCACGCCCGTCATGCCGATCCGCCCCGAGCGTCCGCCGCACCAGGTGCTGGCCCGCGGCGGCAGCCTGATGGGGAACGTGGACGACCCGAAACTGCTTTGGGCGTGGTGCGTCCGCCACGTCGAGCGGCTGATCGAGGAACTCCGCTACCACAACGTCCGGACTACCACCTTGGCCATTCAACTAGACTGGAAGGACGGCACCGGCACCGGCGGCACCACGTCCATGCCCGTCCCGACCGATCGGTTCGACGATCTGCTCGACGCCGCCCGCACTTCGCTTCGGCGCGCATACATACCCGGCGCCACCGCTACCCACATGCACGTCATGGCCACCGAACTGCGGCGGGCGAAGGGATTCCAGCTTTCTTTGTTCGACGCGCCTGATCCTAAGAAGGAAAAGCTCGCGGCCACGAAGCACGCGATCAACGAGAAGTTCGGCCGGTTCAAGGTCCGGTCGGCCGCAACCCTGTACCTGCCGGCCGTGTACCGTGACCCGGCCAACGACTTCGACATCTGCGACATCCGCGGGAAGGTGTGCTTCTGAGGGCGTGTCATGGGGGACGACTTCCTGATCCGGGCGGCCATCGAGTGGGCCAAGGTCGCGGCCCGCCTCCGTGTCGCGAGCACTGGCGACGATTGCCCCCTGCGTGCAGCTACCCTCCGCCTTCCCCGCGAGGTCGCATGGTGCCACCTGCTGTTCGCCGCCGGTCGGCCCGAGGCGGTGATGGTGCGACTGCGGGGCGTGATGCGCGAAGCAAGACAGTGCGCAGACCTGCCGGTGACGGGTGATGTGTTCTCGGACGCGACCGCCATCCTCGCCTGCCTCCGCCGGGCGGTTCAGTGCCGGTTCTCCGTGTGACGTGCCGCCATGTGTACCGCCGTCGCCCTGCCCACGAGTGAACTTCCGGACATCGTCGTCGAGCAATTAATCGACCGCGTTCACACCCGCGGGGGCGAGCGGGAGGTGCGGTTCGACTGGCGGTCGGTTCCGGCCTTGCTGCCGGTGTGGTGGAACGGCCGGTTGCAGGTCGTGAAGTGGGGCAACCGGGACCGCAGCGAGCGGAAGCTGCCGCCCACCGGCTGGACGTGGCGGGAGACGGTCGAGAAGGGCAAGTGGTCGGCCATCGAGCCGGAGCCAGTCGAAGTGCCCGCCGCCTACGTGATGACGAACGGCGTGTGGTTCCGGGTGAAGCAAGGCGTGCGCGGCCTACTCGTGCGGACGCGGACAGGTGAGCCGGTCGTGTACCTGATCTGCGAGCCGAGCACGCGGTACTACCGGGTGATGACCAGGGCCACGTGGATGCCCGTGCTCATCGACGAGGTGATTTGAGCTACGCCGCAGCCGTCTGCGGGATTAGTGGCTTGAGATCGACGCCTTCCTTCCGCAAGGCCCTGGCGCGAACGATGGCGGCCCACCGCGGGACGCTTCCTCCGGCCAGTTCCCGAAGGACCGGCGACAGGTCGGCGAGGGTGGCGGCACGGTTCCAAGCGGCCACGAACTGCTCCTGCGGGATCTGCCAGACGCGGTCGCCCATTGCAGCCTCCTTCGACGGTGGAAAGACAGTTTGCCGTTAGCGCGAGAGGGGGACAAGAGGGCGGGGCATTCGGCAGCACATGCGGCTCGATTGAACGATGGCTTCGCCCGGTTTTGCCGAAGGTACCGGGCGGGAGAAACAACGCAGCGACAGTTCTAACCTGCCGTCATTGTGACGGCGGGCGGACACTGCAACAGTCGCGGTTCGGGTTGGATCGCGGGGAGGAAGGATATGCGCGGAACGGGCCTTGTGAGCATCGGAACGGAACTGCTGTACGCTTTCTATTCGGTCGAAGGGCGGTCTGCTCGGCTTCGAGTGTCGATCGACGAATTCGACAGGTTAGACCTGTTTCAGGGCAAGCCGGTGCGGATTGGCTTGCCTGAGCAGGAGCCTCGAACGGTGCTCGTCATGGCGGTCTCGCATGCGCCGCCGTTCGCATGGGTCGAGGTAGAAGCCACCGGGATGCTCAACCGGGCGGGGTGAGGGCGCGTGCTGATCTCTGGAGTCAGGAAGCGGTCCCCTGCGACCCGTCGCGCAGTTCGATCCACGTCGGTGCGTGGTCGCTCGTCTTCTCCCACCCGCGCACATCGCGATCGACGCCCGCGGCCTTCAGCCGTTGAGTGGCCGCCGGGTTGAGCAGCAGGTGGTCGATGCGCAGTCCAGCGTTTCGCCTCCACGCCGCGCTGGTGTAATCCCAGAACGTGAAAATCTTCTTGTCCGGGTTTAAATGACGGAGCGCGTCGGTCCACCCCTGCGCGAGCAGCCGACGGTACGCCTCGCGCGACTCCGGCCGGAATAGCGCGTCGGCCTCCCAGCCCGCCGGGTTGTAGACATCGAGTTCCTCTGGAAGCACGTTGTAATCGCCCGCAAGGACGACGGGATCGGAGAGTGACACCAGTTCGGAAGCACGCGCCGTGAAGCGTTCGAGCCAGCGGAGCTTGTAGTCGAACTTCGGGCCGGGGGCCGGGTTCCCGTTGGGCAGGTACAGGCACCCGACCCGGACGGCGCCGACCTGACCTTCGAGGTAGCGGCTGTGCGCGTCGTCTGGGTCACCGGCCAAGCCGCGCCCTGTCTCCACCGGCTCGCCCGACCGGCCCAGGATGGCGACACCGTTCCACGCCTTCTGTCCATGCCAGATCGCGTGGTAGCCCGCCTCTCGCAGCGCCCCGACGGGGAACTTCTCTTGCGGTGCCTTGAGTTCCTGGAGGCAGGCCACGTCGGGCTGTGTTTCCGCGAGCCAGCGGAGCAGCACCGGCAGCCGGGCGTTCACGCTGTTCACGTTGTAAGTCGCGATTTTCACGAGTGACTCCTTCCGAACTCTCGGTCCTCGAAGCCGGTCCGAACCGTGTAAGGAATCCAACGGCTGGCCCAAGTACGCTCTCAAACTCGCTGATCGTCGCAGGTCAGCGTATGGCCCGACGAGACTGCCCGCTGTAGACTCTTATTTTATTGCACGTTGTCAAGCAGCCCTCGGCTTCGCGAGTTCCCCGCCTCGGGGCTCGCCGGGCCGGCTCCGTATTCGGACCCGCCCATGGACATCTTCGATTTCCGCGGCAAGTTGATCGGCGACTACGCCGGGTACACTCGCAGCTTCTTGGCCGTCCGGGAGCCGCGTCTCCGGGGGTTCGTGAACGAGCAACTCGACGCGGGAGTGCTCTGGCCGGAGCCGCTGATCCAACTAAACCCGTCCTTCGAGAGCGGGGACGGCATCGAGGAATTGGCGGCGACAGGTGTGTTGCACCCCGAGTGCCGCCACGTGTTCCGGATCAAATCCGACGGAGACCCGCAAGGGCGCCCGCTGAAATTGCACCGTCACCAGTCCGAGGCCATCCGGGTGGCACGAACCGGGTTTCCCTACGTGTTGACGACGGGAACCGGCTCAGGCAAGAGCCTGTCTTACATCGTGCCGATCGTCGACCACGTCCTGCGGCAAGGCACCGGGAAGGGCATTCGGGCCATCGTCGTCTACCCGATGAACGCTCTCGCCAACAGCCAGCTCGGCGAACTCGATAAGTTCTTGGGGCTGGGCTACCCGGACCGGAAAGGCCCGGTCACGTTCGCGCGCTACACCGGGCAGGAGAAGCCGGAAGAGCGGGAGCGGATTCTCTCCCACCCGCCGGACATCCTTCTCACGAACTACGTGATGTTGGAACTGATCCTCACCCGCCCGCGAGACCGGCAGTTGGTCCGCGCGGCGCAGGGTCTTCAGTTTCTCGTGTTCGACGAACTGCACACTTACCGCGGGCGGCAAGGGGCGGACGTCGCGATGCTCATCCGCCGGGTGCGGGACGCGATGTCCGCCCCGAAGCTCCAGTACGTGGGGACGTCGGCGACCCTCAGCACCGAGGGCGAACTCATTGACCAGCAACGGCGCGTGGCGGAAGTCGCCGGCCAACTGTTCGGCACAGAGGTCCGGCCCGAACATGTCATCGGCGAGACGCTCCGGCGGGTCACTCCCGTTCCCGATCTCGCATCGCCCGATTTCAAAGCCGCGTTAATGGACCGCGTTCGGAACGAGGGCCGTGACGCCCCGACCGAGTATGCCGGGTTCACTGCCGATCCACTCTCGGCATGGATCGAATCCACATTCGGTGTGACGAAGGTCGCCGGCGGTTCCCGGCTGGTAAGGGTGCGCCCATCCGCCATCGGCGGGAAACTCGGGGCGGCGGCCAAGCTCCACGAACTGACCGGGTTTTCGGCAGAGACCTGTGCGACCGCCATCCGCGCCGGTTTGCAAGCCAGTTACGTTTGTGCCCCCCACCCCGAGACCCGGCGACCGCCGTTCGCCTTCCGGTTGCACCAGTTCATCAGCCGTGGGGACAGCGTTTACGCCTCTCTCGAACCGGAAGCCGACCGCCACCTCACCGTTCAAGGGCAGCGGTTCGTGCCGGGGGACCGGGACCGGGTGCTCTTACCGCTTGTGTTCTGCCGGGAGTGCGGCCAGGAGTATTACGCCGTCCGGCTCTCCGACGACGCGTTCTTGGTGCCCCGGGATCTGACTGATCGCAGCGACGAGGGCGGGGAGCCTGGGTACTTTCACTTCAGCGCGGATCAGCCGTGGCCGGGCGATGACGACGCGCAGCTTCTCGAGCGCATCCCTGACGACTGGATCGAAGACCACCCGCGAATGGGGGTTCGGGTGAAGAAATCGCAAGAGGAGAATCTGCCCCGCCAACTCACAGTGGCACCGGATGGACGCGTTACATCGGACGAGGACGGACTCAAGGGCTACTTCGTCAAAGCGCCCTTCCGGTTCTGCCTGTGCTGCGGGGTGACGTACAACGCCCGCCAGAGCTCTGACTTTGGCAAACTTACGGCCCTCGGGTCGGAGGGGCGGAGCACTGCCACCTCGATCCTTAGCCTTTCGGCCGTGCGCCACCTGCGGCAGAGCGAGTTGCCGCCTACAGCACGGAAACTTCTCAGTTTTACCGACAACCGCCAGGACGCTTCCCTCCAAGCGGGTCACTTCAACGATTTCGTCGAAGTCGGGCTGCTGCGCGGCGCGCTCTTCGCGGCTGCCGAGAAAGCCGGACCGGACGGACTGCGGCACGAGGTGCTGACCCAGCGGGTGTTCGACGCGCTGAAGTTGCCGGTCGAGGTCTATTCCAGCAACGCTGGCGTCAAGTTTCAGGCGAAGAACGACACGGACAAGGCCCTGCGGAACGTACTCGGTTACCGCCTCTACCGAGACCTGAAGCGCGGCTGGCGGGTGACTTCTCCCAATTTGGAGCAGTGCGGACTACTGGAAATCTGCTACCCGGCGCTCGACGAATTGTGCGCGGCCGAGGAGGAATGGCAATCCGCCAGCCCGTACCTGCAGGCCACGAAACCCGAGGACCGGAAGCGGCTGGCGAAGGTTCTGCTCGACTACATGCGGCGCGAACTGGCGATCAAGGTCGATTATCTGACCCCCGCCTACCAGGAGTCGCTCGTCCAGCAGAGCAGCCAGCGGCTGATTGATCCGTGGGCGGTGGACGAGAACGAGTCCGGGGCTATGGAGCACGCGTTCGTTTTATACCCGCGGACGCGGGATGAAGGCGATTACCGCGGGAACCTGTATCTGTCCGGCCGCAGCGCATTCGCCCAGTACCTGGGTACGTTCTTCGGCAGTAGCCGCCGGCTGTCGCTCGACGACAAGCAGCAGGTGATCGCAGACCTGCTCCGGATGCTGGCGGTCGGCGGGATCGTCGAGGCCGTCGTGCCGAAGCGCACCGCGGATGACGTCGCAGGGTACCAGATTGTTGCCGACGCTATGCTGTGGGTCGCGGGCAACGGGTCGAAACCGTTTCACGACCCGATTCGGGTACGGCGCCAGTCGAGCGGCGGCGGGCGTACCAACCCATTCTTCGTCGAGTTCTATCGCAAGACCGCAGCCGGGCTCCTCGGCATGGCGGCCCGCGAGCATACCGCCCAGGTGCCATACGACGAGCGAATCAAGCGGGAGAACGACTTCCGCGAGGCCCGGCTGCCCATTCTTTACTGTTCGCCGACGATGGAGCTCGGCATCGACATCGCCGACCTGAACGTGGTCGGACTGCGGAATGTGCCGCCGACGCCGGCCAACTACGCCCAGCGGAGCGGCCGAGCAGGGCGGAGCGGGCAACCGGCTATCGTCGTCACCTACTGCTCGACAGGCAGCCCGCACGACCAGTGGTTCTTCCGCCGGCCGCACCTGATGGTCGCGGGATCGGTGTCCCCGCCGCGCCTCGACGTCGCCAACGAAGACCTCGTCCGCGCTCACGTGCAGGCGGTATGGTTGGCCGAGACGGATCTCGACCTCAAGCGGTCGCTCGGCGACCTCCTCGGCTTGAAGGACGGAAACAACCCGAGCCTCACGATCCCCGAGAGCGTGCGCAGCCAGACCGAAGACCCGGCCGCTCGTGCTCGCGCCCGTGTACGGGCCGAGCGGATACTCGCGGACGTTCGGGAGGAGTGCGTCCGGGCCGGATGGTACGGCGAGACGTGGCTCGACGACGTGCTCAACCAAGCCCCGCGACAGTTCGACGCGGCGTGCAACCGCTGGCGTGGGCTCTACCGGGCGGCGATGGACCAGCAAGCGCGGCAGAACGAGGTGATCCGGGACGCGGCACGCGACTCTCGCGATAAGCAGCAGGCCGAGCGGCTGCGGCGGGAGGCCGAGCAGCAACTACGGCTGCTGACGGAAACCGAAGATTTTTCGCAGAGCGACTTCTACAGCTACCGGTACTTCGCCAGCGAGGGGTTCCTTCCCGGTTACAACTTCCCCCGGCTCCCGCTATCGGCGTTCATCCCGGCGCGCCGTACCCGCCAGAAGGAAGAGTACCTGTCCCGCCCCCGGTTCCTGGCCATCTCGGAGTTCGGTCCGCGGTCGGTCGTGTACCACGAGGGCTCCCGCTACCTCATCAACCGGGTCATCCTGTCGGTTCAGGACGACGAGGTGATGACCACTCGGGCGAAAAAGTGCGAGGTGTGCGCTTACCTCCATCCCATCCCCAATGGACCGGGGCCGGACCTGTGCGAGCGCTGCACGACGAAGCTGCCGCGAGAGTTCGAGAACCTTCTGCGGCTGCAGAACGTGGCGACCAAGCGAAAAGACAAAATTAACTGCGACGAGGAGGAACGCCTCCGGCTCGGCTACGAGATCCGCACCGCAGTGCGATTTGCGGAGCGGGGCGGTGCTCCCGTCCGGACAAACGCGCGACTCATGGATGCCGAGGAGCAAATCGCCACGCTGACCTACGGCCGAGCGGCCACGCTGTGGCGGATCAACATGGGCTGGCGCCAACGGACGAACCGCAGCCAGTACGGCTTCGTACTCGATGAGGAGCGGGGGTTCTGGGAGACGAACGATCAAGATCCGGACGATCAGAACGACCCCATGTCCGCGCGCAAGAGGCGGGTGATCCCTTACGTCGAGGACCGCCGGAATTGCCTGCTTCTCGAACCGTCCGGCACCTGGGAGGCTGGGCCGATGGTTTCTCTGGAGTCTGCCCTGAAGCATGCGATCCAGTTGACGTACCAACTCGAAGACAATGAACTTGCGACCGAACTACTGCCGGCGGGCGACGTGCCGCGCGTGTTGCTCATCTACGAATCGGCCGAAGGCGGTGCGGGTGTGCTGCGGCGGCTGCTCGACGACCCGAATGCGATTGCGACGGTAGCCCGCAAGGCACTTGAGATCTGCCACTTCGACCCCGACACTGGCGAGGACCGGCGTCGCTCTTCACCGACCGCGGAGGAGTGCGAGGCCGCATGCTACGATTGCCTAATGCACTACGCTAACCAGCCCGTTCACAGGCTGCTCGACCGCCAGGCGATCAAGGACGTCCTCTTGCGGATGAGCCGCGCACGGGCCGACACCGCCCCAGGCGGCCAGACCCGCGCTGACCACATGATCACTCTAGGGCGGCTTGCTGGGTCTGACCTTGAGCGACGGTGGCTTGCCCACCTCGATGGCCGGGGCCTTCGTCTTCCGACCCACGCCCAGCACTTCGTCGAGTCGTGCCGGACCACCCCCGACTTCTTCTACGCGGACTATCAGACCGCCGTGTACATCGACGGCCCCCCGCATGACTTCCCCGACCGGCAGAAGCGGGACGCCGAACTGACCGAGGCGATGGAAGACGCTGGATTCACGGTCGTCAGGTTCCATCACGAGGACGATTGGGACGTAGCCCTCACCCGCTACCCACACGTGTTCGGGAGGCCGTCGTGAGCTTTGCCGTCGGATCACTGGTGAGGGTTCGTGGGCGGGAATGGGTTGTTCTCCCGGAAACAACTCCGGATACGGTCGTCGCGCGGCCGCTCGGTGGTGGCGACGACGAAGTGGCCGGGTTCTTCCTACCCATCGAGAAGGTGGAACCCGCCACCTTCCAACTCCCTGACCCCAGCGAGGCAGGCGATTACCGCTCCTGTCGCCTGCTACGGGACGCACTCCGCTTAGGATTCCGATCTAGTGCCGGACCGTTCCGGTCGTTCGCGCGGCTAGGTGTGGAACCGCGCCCCTACCAACTCGTGCCCCTGCTTCTGGCGCTGAAGCTCGATCCTGTGCGACTTCTCATCGCGGACGACGTGGGAATCGGCAAGACGGTCGAAGCCGGGCTGATCGTTCGTGAGATGATCGACCGCGGCGAGATCAAGCGGTTTGCCGTGCTGTGCCCGCCGCAGATTGCGGAGCAGTGGCAGGCGGAGTTGCGCTCCAAGTTCCACCTCGACGCAGAGCTCGTCCTGCCCGGAACAGTTACCCGGCTGGAGAAGGCGTGCCGGATGAACCAGTCGATCTTCGATCGGTTCCCCTATGTCATCGTCTCCACCGACTTCATCAAGGCGGATCGCCGCCGCGACGACTTCGTCCGCGACTGCCCGGAGATGGTGATCGTGGACGAAGCACACGCATGCGCGCTCTCGGGCGATGGCCGTGGCGCGAGGCATCAGCGGCATCAGCTCGTGAAGCTCCTCGCGGGGAACAAGAACAGGCACCTTTTGCTCGTCACCGCGACGCCCCACAGCGGTAACGAGGAGGCATTCCGGTCGCTCCTGATACTGCTGGACACGTCGTTCGCCGACCTTCCGGCAGACCTGAGTGGCGACAAGAACCGCCAGGTCCGGGAGCGAATCGCCGCACACTTCGTGCAGCGGCGGCGCGGCGACATCACCCACTACCTCCAGACCGACACCCCGTTTCCGGAGCGAGAGGAGAAGGAAGAGACCTACAAGCTGCACCCCGAGTACCAGCGGCTCTTCAAGCAGGTGCTGGAGTACGCAAAAGAATCCGTTTCCGACACCACGTTGAACAAGCAGCGTCAGCGAATCCGCTGGTGGTCCGCACTGGCACTCCTCCGCTCGATGGCTTCCAGCCCTGCGGCAGCGATGTCCACGCTGCGGACACGAGCGATTGACGCGAACACGCCAGAGGAGGCCGATGCCCAAGGCCGTCAGGCCGTACTAGACCTGGTCGAGGACGACTCCGCTGAGGGGACCGATGTTGCTCCCGCCGGAGCAGAAGTTGAGCCGGGTGACCAGAGCGAAGCGGGCCGGCGGTTGATGACGATGGCGAACGCGGCCGAAGGCTTGCACGGCGCGAAGGACGCTAAGCTGAAGCGGGCCTGCGCCATTCTCGAAGACCTGCTGGCGAGCGGCTACAACCCAATTGTGTTCTGCCGTTTCATCCCGACCGCCGAATACGTCGCCGCCGAACTGCGAAAGAAACTCAAGGGCGTGACCGTGGAGGCCGTTACGGGATTGCTCCCTCCGAAGGAGCGCGAGGACCGGGTCAACGCGCTGGATGCTTGCGAGAAGCGGGTTCTCGTCTGCACCGACTGCCTGAGCGAGGGGATCAATCTCCAACACCTGTTCAACGCGGTCTTCCACTACGACCTGTCCTGGAACCCGACGCGGCACGAGCAACGCGAGGGGCGGGTGGACCGTTACGGACAACCGAGCCCGAAGGTGCGCGCGCTGACCTACTACGGGATCGACAACCAGATCGACGGTGTCGTTCTGGACGTGTTGCTCCGCAAGCACAAGGCCATCCGCACTTCGCTGGGGGTCTCGATTCCGTTACCGACGGACAGCGAGCAGGTCATTCAAGCTGTGTTCGAGGGGATGCTCCTGAAGGGAAAAAAGAAGGGGCCGGGGCCGGGGTTGTTCGATGAGCTGCTGGTCGACGAGATCGATCAGCAGTGGAAATCGGCGACCGAGCGGGAAAAGCTGTCCCGCACGCTGTTCGCCCAGCAAACAATCAAGGTCGAAGATGTAGTGCGCGAGATGGATGCCGCGCGCGAAGCCGTCGGGACCGGAGTGGATGTGGCCGGGTTCGTCCGCACCGCACTGGTCGCGAGCAAAGCAGCGGTCGATGGCGATCTTGCGGTCCGGATAGACCTCACCGAAGCACCGCGAGCGCTAAAGGACCAACTCCATCCTGCCCTTGGCCTGAGACCCGGCAAGGAAGTGTTCACCGCGCGGTTTGAACTCCCCGTGACCGGAAACGAGATCCTGCTCAGTCGCTCATCACCTGCGGTCGAGGCCCTCGCCAACCACGTCCTCAACGCCGCCCTCGACTCGCACCTCGACGGCCCGGCGCGACGGTGCGGGGTCATACGCACGGGAAAGGTGGCGAAGCGGACGACACTTCTACTTCTCCGGCACCGCTTCCATATCGTCACCAAAAGCGGATCGGAAGAGCAGCCGCTGCTGGCCGAAGACAGTCATCTCGTCGCGTTCGCGGGCTCCCCGCAGAACGCCGAGTGGCTGCCGCCGGGCGTAGCCGAAGAGTTGCTCCTCGCCGAACCCGATGCGAACGTCTCCGCAGAGCAAGCCCGCGATTTTATCCAGAAGGTGATCGACGGGGAGGAGCACCTTCGCCCCAAACTCGCCGAGTTCGCCACCGCGCGGGGTGAAGTTCTGCTCGACGCCCACAGCCGCGTCCGCCAGGCGAGCCGGGCGAAGGGTGTGCGGCACCGCGTGGAAGCCCAGGAGTTGCCCGACGTGTTGGGCGTGTTCGTCTACTTGCCGAAGGTGTAACGCCCATGACGACCGACACCTTCACCTGCGTCCGCGTCGAAGGCTCGATCCTTCCCACCGACCTGCTCCAGCGCGTGGCCGCCGGGGACGTGCGCCTCGACGGCCTTCGGGTCCAGGACTACGGGCTCGACGGCGAGAAGGTGAGCGAAGCGGCTAACCACGCGTGGACCCGGCTTTCCGCCGCGTGGGAGGTGTTCAAGACCGCCAGGGAGCGACTTGCGCCGACCGACTCCGGTTACAAAGTCACCGTTGACCGCTGGCTGCTTCCAGTCTGGAAGGTTCTCGGGTACGGAACCCTCGACCCGGCCAAGCCGTTCGTGATCGACGAGAAGACGTACCCCGTATCGCACGTCCGCCACCACAGCCCGTTCCACCTCGTCGGGTTTAGGCAAGACCTCGACAAGCGGGTGGAAACCGACGGAAAGCAGTTCAGCCCGCACGGCCTCGTGCAGGAGTTCCTCAACCGCTCACACGACCACCTCTGGGGGTTCGTTTCCAACGGCCTCAAGCTCCGCATCCTCCGCGACAACATCCGGCTGACCCGGCAGGCGTTCGTCGAGTTCGACCTGCAGGCGATGTTCGACGGCAAGCAGTACGCCGACTTCGCGTTGTTGTGGCGGCTCTGCCACGAGTCGCGGATCAACGCGGAAAAGCCCGAACAGTGCTGGCTGGAACGCTGGTCGAAGATTGCGGCGGAGCAAGGCCTGCGCGCACTCGATCAACTCCGCACGGGCGTGGAGAACGCCGTCAAAGCTCTCGGACGAGGGTTCCTGGCATGCCCGGCCAACGCCGAGTTGAAGGCCGCGCTGAAGCACAATCGCCTCACTCCGCTGGAGTATTACCGCCAATTGCTCCGCGTCGTGTACCGCTTCCTTTTTCTCTTCGTCGCCGAAGACCGAGAGTTGCTGTGCGACCCGTCGGCCACGGACATCGCCAAAGACCGGTACACGAACTATTACTCTGCCGCCCGGCTCCGGCGAATCGCTGAGCGCCTGCGCGGAAGCCCCCACACGGACCTGTTCGAGGGGCTGTCTCTTGTGCTCGACAAGCTCGGCACAACTGGCTGCACAGATTTAGCACTGCATGCGTTCGGCGGACTCTTCAATCCGGCGCGGACGCCGAACCTGACCGGATGCCGGCTTACGAACTCTGACCTGCTCGAAGCCGTGCGGGCACTGTCTGTCATCAGCGACGGCAAGGCCCGGCGAAGTGTCGATTACCGCAACCTAGGGGCCGAGGAACTCGGCAGCGTCTACGAGTCACTACTCGAACTCCAGCCCAGGTTCGACCCGGACGCCATTACGTTTACCCTTGAATCGGCCAGCGGCAACGAGCGCAAGACGACGGGAAGCTACTACACCCCGACCTCGCTTATCACTTGCCTGCTCGACTCCGCCCTCGACCCGGTTCTCGCAGAAGCGGCGGGCAAGACGAACCCAGAAGAAGCCATCCTCGCGCTGAAGGTCTGCGATCCTGCTTGCGGGTCGGGGCATTTTCTGATCGCCGCGGCACACCGCGTCGCCAAAAAGCTTGCGTCCGTTCGCACTCTGGAGGACGAGCCAGCACCCGCCGCCGTCCGGCATGCTCTCCGGGATGTGATCGGCCGCTGCATCTATGGCGTGGACATCAACCCGATGGCGGTCGAGCTGTGTCAGGTCGGGTTGTGGATGGAGGCTCTGGAACCGGGCAAACCGCTGTCGTTCCTCGACCACCATATTCAGTGCGGAAACAGTCTTCTCGGGACGACTCCGGCACTTTTGGCCAAGGGCATCCCCGACGAAGCCTTCGAGCCAATCGAGGGGGACGAGAAGAAGTGGTGCGCCGCGCTCAAGCGGCAGAACAAGGACGAGCGGCGCGGCCAGGAAGGGTTGTTTGACGACGACCCTTCGCGGGAGTTTTCCGGGAGTCTGCCTGAAGCAATGGCAAGGCTCGAAGGCCTACCAGATGACACCGTGGATCTGATCCGTGAGAAGGAGCGCCAGTACGCCGAATTGAAATCCGACGCTGCTTATCGCACATCGGGACGATTTCTAGCGGATGCTTGGAGCGCCGCGTTCGTGTGGAAGAAGATTAAGGACAGCGGTCTCCAGCCGATCACACACGCGCGGTTCCATAAGATCGAAAAATCTCCACTGGATATTGGACGTCAGGAATTCGTCGAAGTCCGTCGTCTCGTTGAACAATACCAGTTCTTCCACTGGCACATAGCGTTCCCGAGAGTGTTTCGACATCCGGCCAAGAACGAGGTGCCTGACAACGAGTTGACAGGCTGGTGTGGCGGTTTCGACGTGGTAATCGGAAACCCGCCTTGGGAACATACAGAACTCAAGGAAATCGAGTGGTTTGCTGCCCATGGGCGGGCTGACATCGCTGGAGCGAGAACCGCAGCCATCCGTGGTAAGCTAATCCGAGAACTTGAAACAAAAGATTCGGAATTGTACCGTGCGTTTCTTGAAGACCGCCGCCATGCCGAGGGCGAAAGCCACCAGGTCCGTAACAGTTCGGGGATTGACGCAGAATCGGGGCGGCGTTGGGGAATGTACCCACTCTGTGGTCGCGGCAGGATCAATACGTATGCCATCTTTGCGGAATTAAACCGCAATCTTATCAACCCCACAGGCCGGGTCGGCTGTATTGTGCCGACTGGAATAGCGACAGATGATACGACGAAGGTCTTTTTTCAAGATATAGTGGAGCGGCGGTCGCTTGAGAGCTACTTCGGATTTAAGAACGAGCGATTTCTTTTTCCTAAACCGGTCGAGCATACTGTAACCTACGGCCTGCTCACATTGCTCGGGTCGGCCCGAGCGGCAACCGCGATGGAGTTCTGTTGGAACGTCTGGACAGTGGAAGAGATGCGAGATCCTGTCCGCAGGGTAATCCTTACGGCCGATGACCTTAAACAGATCAGCCCGAACACTGGTAATTGTCCTGTATTCCGGACATCTCGTGATGCCGAGCTGACGAAGGCTATTTATCGCAGAGTGCCGGTGCTGCTGAAAGAGGGTCCCCCGGAGGTTAACCTGTGGGGCGTCAGTTTCAAGCAAGGCCTGTTTAACATGGCTTCCGACTCAGGCCTTTTCCGCACGGCTTCTGATCTGGAAGCTGACGGATGGCGGCTTGATGGTAACATTTTTCGCAAGGGTAGTGCTGAGTACCTCCCTCTATACGAGGCGAAACTGTTACACCAGTTTGATCACCGCTGGGCTACCTACAGCGGCACCGACAGCCGCGACGTGACGGTTGATGAGAAGACCGATCCAACTTTTGTCGTGCTACCGCGCTACTGGGTTCCCGCGAACGCTGTAACCGAAAGGCTGAAGGACCGATGGGATCGAGCTTGGCTTTTTGGCTGGCGTGATGTCTGTCGAAACACAGATAGCCGCACAATGATTTCGGCGGTGATCCCGAGAAAGGGCGTGGGCGACAAGTTTTTATTAATGTTTCCAGATGCTGCCGTGCCCGAAATCGTGGGCTTGATTGCAAATTACGCTACTTTCGTGTTCGATTATGTCACGCGACAAAAGCTGGGAGGAACGGCGCTCAAATATTTCGTGACAAAGCAACTACCGGTCCTGCCGCCCGACACTTACGCTCAGCCGTGTCAATGGGATCCATCGCTTTCTTTGGCAGACTGGATCGCACCACGAGTCCTAGAATTGACCTACACCACTGAAGAATTAGCGTCTTTCGCCCAAGACTGCGGCTTCACAGGCGACCCTTTCTTTTGGGACGACGCCCGCCGGGCTGTAATCCGGGCTGAACTCGACGCCGCATTCTTCCACCTGTATGGCATCAGCGAAGTCGATGCCGACCACATCCTTGAAACGTTCCCTCTCGTCAAGGCAAGGGACGAGGAGCGATTTGGCACTTGTCGGACGAAAGAGATGATCCTCAGGTGCTATCAAGAGATGCAGGAGGCCATTTCTAGTCAAACCATGTTCACTTCCCAGCTCGACCCCATGCCCGGCGTGCCGATGCGGAAGGACTTGTTCGGCTACCCGGCTGTGGCGCCCCGGCGGGATCGAGTGATTCAGGCATTCGTCGATACGCGACGAGACGGCAAGGGCGTCTGGTCGTCCGAGCTCGTGGTGTGCAGCAATCACCACCGCCAGCGATACCTCGCCGAAGTCGGCCGCACGGTTCCGGGCATTACCGAAGAAGACGCTAACCGTGAGTTGTGGAACGCCCGTCGCTCGGGGCAGCTCGCCCATTTGCCGAAGAGCACGGCATACTCACCCGACCCGAAGCTGCGGAGGTATGAGTTCGTCGTCGAGTGGGCCTACCGGCACATCATCGAACAGGTGCAGGAGGAGACGGGGCAACGCAAGGCATCGACACTCGAACGGATACTCTGTATCCCGGAATGGCGGCAGCGGTTTGACGACCTGATCGGAGAGTTGATGAAGAAGGCCGAGGTGCAGTTCTCCGACCTCGACTACCGCTGGACGGCGATGACGCTCCGGAAGAGAGCTGGCGAAAAGGGGGAGGCCACCCCCAGCTTGTTCGACCAAGCGATTGCGGCTTCGCAGGCTGAGGCCCGGCTCCCCGCACGCCCGGGTGTCTACCTCATCCGCTCCGACGACAGCCGGGTGTTCACGGGGTGGGCGGACAATCTCCAGTACCAAGCCCACTACCTGCTTGAAACGGGAGGCGGCTCCCTAGTGCCGTCCCGGCTCCTCGCAGGCCGTTCCCCGGTGAAGACGATCTTCTACCAAGAAGTCGAGACGGGGACGCTCGACAGCCAGTTGCACGATCTGTGGCGCGGCAACCGGCGGGCGGCGACCCTCCCGTTGCTTAACCTGTTTGCTTAACTGAGTGTCCGTTCGCGCAAGCGGTTTCTTACGGCGGGGGAGGGGCGCATGCGTTTGCCCTCATGCTGTATGCCGAGATGAGCTGCGCCAGAGTATCCAGCATCAAGAATAGTTTGGCCGAGTTCTCCTCGCCATAAAGCTTCGCGTCAAACTTTCCGTGCCCGACGACGTTGCGATTGGCGAAGCTGGTATCGAAGCTGTCGGACCACTTCTTGAAAGTAGCTAACGCTGGGCCATTCAGGATGAAGCTGATCGAGGACTCGGCCACGCGCTGGAATGACGGCGTGGCGTCCGGCCAAGCTGCGATAACGTCGCGGAACTTCTTCGTCTTCGACTCCTGCTTCCAAGGCGTGTCGGGGATCGTCGCGTGCAACCAGTCGGTCATTACCCCTTCGAGGTGCGGAATGAGCGTTGATACGGATAGGAAGTAGTGCCCGGCAATGTGAGCGCCGAGCGCCTGCTCGATCAGATCGCGCCGGTCGCTGAACGCGGGGACATCCCACCAGCCCGCGACAAGCTCCGTCAGTCGCGCTGGCGAGCAGTGATCGACGAACGTCTTCCGTGCTCCCGTTTCATCGCCCACCTTCACGAGTTCGGCGATTCGGCTCAGCGGGTGTGGCAGTAACGCGGGAGCAGCCCAAAGCCCGATTTTGAGCACTTCGTCCTGTACGGAGTCGTGGACTGCAAGGGCAAGTTCGATCACGGAACCCTGAACCGCACTGCCGATCGCTTCCCCCATGCGCCAGTTTTCACCCTCTTCCTGGGGTGCTTCTGGGTTATTCGGAGAAAGGTCGAAGAAGACGGTGAACTTTCCGCCGACCCAATGGGCGTAGAAGAACGCCACCCGTACCCCGTCAACCTCTGGCGGGTACACACGCTCAATGTGCTCGATGTCTTCCAACCGAACGATTTCCCCCTTCTTCACCTCTCGCGTTAGGGGCGGTACCTTGGCCTTCGCAATCAGCACGATCTCATCGTTAAATTCCACGATCGCCTTGGCGTTAACAGGAAGGCGAACAAGGCACCGCCTGATCTGGAAGTCAGCGGGTAGACCGCCCGCGCGAGCGCGCGCCTCCAATTCCGGGCCGATCCAGTGCTGGTGCATCTGCTGCGTAATGGCCTTGCCGAGTGCCTCGTCGATCACTGCTCGCTCCGCTTGAAGCTGCTCTCCTACTCGTTCCAATCAATGATACCGCAGCTCACGAGCCGGTTCGCGCTGCATGGTTCGCACGATCTCAAACCAGAAGGCAGAAGTAACGGCAGGGAAGTCTCAAGCGTGAAAGCAGGTTGCGCCAAGCCAGGGACGTACTCAAATCCTTCGCACGTGCAGTCACGCAAGAGGCATTTGAGTGGTCGGGTTGGTTTTGTGTGCCAATCCGCCTTCTGCCGTCGGCGCGGGGCAGAAACCCTGCTCGCAACTGACCTGCCGCAACGAAGGCGTCGCGAGTAAGATCACTAAATTAATCGGCATCTAAACTTCGCAGCAGGGTTCGACCCATGAATCTGCCCATGCCCGGACTGGTCATCACCGGGCCGAACGGGAAGGATACCCTCCGGCTTGAGGAGGGACTTGGCGGCGGCGCGTTCGGCATCGTTTTCCGGGCTACGGATACGACTAACGGCAGGTCTTACGCCGTGAAGTTTCCCCAGTGCGCGATCTTCGGCGGTGCCCCCGAACTGTCGGCATTCTTCAACGAGGTAGAAGCGGCTAAGCAGATCCGGCACCCGAACGTCGTCAGCGTGCTACACACTGAGGTGAACCAGCCCAATCAGTCGCCCTATTTGGTCATGGAGTACCTACCGGGCGGGACACTGAAGAAGCGCCTCGACGGGGTGAAGGCGGCCGGCAAGCAACTCGCTGCTGACGCTGTCCGGCAGATCGCTGAGAGCCTCATCGACGGCATGGCGGCGATCAACGCAAAGATGCTCCACCGCGACCTGAAGCCGGACAACATCCTGCTCGACGGCGACACTCCGAAGATTGCCGACTTCGGGCTGTCCAAACTCGTCGGTGCCGCAACGCGCACCTCGACGTTCAAGGGCGGCCAGCATGTGCTTTACATGGCACCAGAGGGCTGGAAGGGCGACAAGAACGAGATACAGCTCGACATGTACGCACTCGGCATCGTGCTTTACGAGGTTGCCGCTCTGAAGTACCCGTACAAGATTCCTGCCGACTCTAACGGCCTGCGAGACATGCATCTATTCCAAGCGGCCCCGCCGCTCACGTCGCTGCGCCCCGATTTGCCGACTTCTTTCTGTCACGTGGTCACTCGGCTGATGGAGAAGAGCCCCCGCGCCCGCTTCGCCCAATGGACTGAGGTGAAGGACGCCGTGGTCCGGGCGTTTACCCCGGCAGCAGGCGCGACCGCGAAGCATTCCCCGATCATCAGCTCGATGGTAAACACGATCGGCGCGCTTCACGATGTTCACTCCAAGCGGCAGCTCGAAGAGGACGCCCGCGTAGCCCAGCAGGGCGACTGGCGGAAGCTCAACGAGTTTCAGGCCGACAAATTGATGGAGGAGATCAAGGCCGCAGTGGAGGGGTTCAACCATTCCAGCCCGCTCGCCCAAATTCAGTTCTCCGCCCGCGGTGGGAGTAAGGGCGACTTCACACTGCCCTTCGGAGGGCCTCTGAGGATCAAGTTCTTCGACGTCCAACCGGTACTGAAACTGAAGCGAGGCGTCGCTCGGTACGCCGCACTGGTCGTGGACATGGACGGGGCTGGGTTGAACTTCTTGCTCTTCCGATCCGACGAAGACGATCTTTACGGGCGATGGGTGCCCGTGCGGATCAACATCTCGGCGATTGTGGACCCACGGAAGATGCCGCCTCGGCCGCAGCCGTTCGGATTCGAGGCGGGCGAGATCAAGGAGATCGGCCGCGCCGAAGGGGCGATGCACATCTACACGCTCGACTGGCCCGAGGGAAGCTGTGGCGAGGCCTTTTTACAGGCCGCCCACCAGACGATGCAGCGACGGAATCAGGGAAACGGTAGGAGATAAGGTGCCGCTGAGGTGCAGGCTTAGCTGCCGAACATCGCCGCCTCGAGGTCGTCGCGGCTCGGCACCTTACTCGTCTCGATGATCGCTGTGATGATTCGCTTCACCAAGGCATACGTGTCACCCAGCGCGTTCGGCGAGATCTTCGAGGCCCCGTGCGCCGCCATCGACCGGGCGTCGTAAAGCTTGCCGATACGCTTTTGCAGTTCGAGCCGCGCTTGCCCCGACGCTTCTAAAAAGCACGAGATGTTGGCCGAGACCCGGAACTTCAGCTCCGTCTTCGCGGGCGAGAACATCCCCTCCAGTGAGCCCCAGAGTTGCAGAAGCGCGAGAGCGGGGTTTCGGGTGAAGACGCACTGGGCGCACGCTTGGAACAGCAGGTTGAACTCCTCGCTCTCGTGCATCAGCCGCCCCGCATCCCACCAGTTCTCTTTGACCCACTCCAGATCCTCCACGCGGATTTCCCGCGGGGCGTCTTTCTCCAACAGCAGAAGCTTGCTTTCGACTTCCATCGGCAGGAAGCGAACCCCCTCGCTGCCGTCCGCAGAGAAGGGGCCGTCGGCGACAACCGGTACGACAATGTACGGACTCGCCCGGAACCGCATCAGCGCCACGAACCACCAGACGGTGTTCAGGCGGTCGAACCAGTTGGGCACCGTGAAGCCCGCCGGGACGTGAATCTGGCCGAGGATATCGAATCCAAAGCCCCCGCTCGCCGCCCGCCACGGGCCGGGGTGCGGTTGCCCGCGCTCTGGCCTCTTGAAGGCCATCATGAACGGGGCCATCAGGTGGGCATACGTGGCCGAGAGGGTGATCCCGCGGCCGAGGTCGAAGCGCTCGACCGGTAGAGGCGCGCCTGCGAGACCGCCGTACAGATCAGTGTCGTCCATAGGGCTACCGCCTCCTCCGGGGATCGATGCAACTAGAAAGACAGAGGCGCGTTACCCGAGGTTCGTTCAGGCGCGATCCCGCAGCCGTTTTACCGAGAAGGGCGGGTAGCGTCGCCCGATGAGGCAGCGAACCAAGTGTCCACCAACTCATCTTGCCGAGGATTTCGATGCACGGAATGATGCACGGAATGGGGTGGAAACCGTGCAAAACTGTGCTATCTGTCGAATCCATGCACCGCGCCAAACGCCTTGATTTCTAGTATTTCCGGTGATTTCGGCGGTCCTCGGACGACCCAGTCCGGGAAGTACCCGAGCAGGATGTAGCTCAGGTTCGTGCCCGAGCCTTTCGTCCGCGCCGCCGAGACTTGAGCCGACCGCACGACCTTCGTCCCGAACAGTTCGACCGGCCGGTCGGACCCGACGCCGCGGGTGTCACGGAACAGGACGCGAACGTCGGCACCCTCACGTCGTCGGCGTCACGGCTCACCACGTTCATCACGATCACGAGCGGACCTGATGCCGACGAAGTTTACAGAGGCGTTCCAGAGAACTACCTCCCACGGCTCCAAGTCTGGGAAGGGCACGCCGAATGTCTGGTAATCGAAGCAAATTCAGAACAACTTGTCGTCGGCGAACGGTACTACGGCGTCCGGTATGGGTGGGCCGAGGGCAGTTCGTCGAGTAGCTCCGACAGTGGCGGCACCTCCCAAGGCCCAGCCGTGTTCGTCGTGGGCGTGTCGTGCCGAAAGCCGGGGCCGGTGGAACTGGAACTCGGCAGCTACCTTGTGGACGTTGAGCGTACGACGTGCGGCACCACCTACCACCGGGCGGGATCACGCCGACTTGTGGTCAACTGGTGCTCCCAGACTTTTTCGTTAGAGGAAGAGATTATCGACCCGATCACGGTTCGGGATTGCTGTTGTGGTCCGCCGAAAGACCTTCATTGCCGTGATTACGACAAGGCCAACTTCATGCGAGTCATGGACGGCACGGGTGATTTTGCACGGTTCCACGACCCGCTCGACCCGAACTACCCGCTGAGTACCGATGGCGGGTTCAACATTTATCTGACGAACCCGAACAACCAGTTCGAAAGCATGTACATCTCTGGTGATTACAATTGCGTCCCGTTTGACGTGTTCGGCGAGGGCGACGGGACGCCGTGTTTGTTCATCGGCAGCGTCACCTATTTGAATTTCACGGGCATCCCGGACGACTGGCCGGACCCGGTGAGTTTCCAAGCGAACAACTGTTCGCCTTCGATTGACGGCCCGTCCATCATCGAAGTGATTCACGAAGGCATTACGCGGGATGCCGACGGCAACTTCATCAAGGTGTCCTTCTTACTGCGGACCATCAGGGGCGACTTACGATTCGAGTTCCGACCATGACGAAGATCACCACCATATCCCCTAAAACCGCACGACGGCTTGAACGTTTCCTCGACTCCCAGAGTACGAGGGGCGTCGGCACGATCACGTCGTCGGCGTCACGCCTGACCACCTACGTAACCATCACCACCGACGCCGACAGCGACGACGTTTACCGGGGCGTGCCCGAGGCATATTTGCCGAGAATACAAGTGTGGGAGGGATTTTCCGAGTGTCTTGTCCTCGAAGCGAACGGCGGCAAACTTGAGGTGGGCAAAAGGTATCTCGGCATCCGGTACGGATTCGCGGCCATGTCGTCGTCGTCAGGTTCTGACAGTGGCGGCACGGGACAAGGGCCAGCGGTGTTCGTCGTGCAAGGGAGTTCGATTTGCCTGCACGACGAACCCGTGGAGTTGGAACTCGGGCCGAGGATCATCGACGTGGAGGCCACGGACGGGGGCACTCTGTTTCACCGCGTCCCCTCGCAACAACTCGTCATCGACTGGTGTGAGCAGGAAATCAGCCTTGACGAAGCCTATCCCGACACGATCTTCATTCCCGACTGTTGCACTTCCACGAGCAGCACGAGTGACAGCGAAGACAGTAGTTCCAGTATCGACCGCCAGACGATGACTTTTTACATCCACGCCTGCCCATTCGCCGGGATCAACATTCCCGATGTCGGCATCCAGTACGCCGACGCCAGCGGGAACACGACCTTCCTGAACGTGGCCGCGTCACCGTTGGCCGAGGACATCATCATGTTCACCGGCGCGGCGGGCGGGTGGCGCGGGTGTTCGTGGGCAACCAGAGCAGCCCGAGGTGGATCGCCGAAGGATTAAAAAAGCGCGTCCATGTTGAACAGGATCGCGGCATACGTGGAAATACCCACTGGCAGCGGGACGGGGCGAAATACGATTCGACGAAGTTGTGGGCGATTTAGCGGCTACTCTCCAAGCGATTCCCAATTGTCACGAGGCCAGTTCTCCCAGCCTCTCGTATTGGGGTGCATTACCCAGACGGGCTTAAGTCCCATGCGAATCATTGCGTCTTTGATTTCACCCCACGTATGGGTATGAACCACTTCCATGTCGGGGCTGAAGAGGTATTCGCCGTAGATGAAGCGAACCAGCTTAATCGGCGTGTCGCGTGTGAACTCCGCCATCGAAAGATAGGAAAAGCACCTCGCGCCCACCGCCATGTATTCGACGACGTTGGTAGCTGTCTCGATGTCGTAACTTCCCGCTACGGCCCAACTGCCACCGCCACCCCCCGGACCTCGCATGTAGAGTCGGTCTAATTGCTCGCGTTCTTGCGTTGTCATCACAGCTTTCTCCTTGCCTCTCCATCTTAATCTTTAAGCCCCAAAACCACAATCTCAACACCGGTAAAACACACCCGCCCGCAGAACAACAAGTCCTGCGGGCGGGTGCGCGTTTTGGAGAAACTTAACCCCGCCGGGACATGGACCAGACCCGGCGGGACAGACATGGAACTAGAGGGTTCCACGATTATATAGTCGGAGCGCGGGCAATTCGTGAGGGGGGGGCGACGGAATTGGGGGTGTTCTGAGGGCAGGACTAGCGTTTCGGCGGCGGGGTCGGAACACAAGGTTTTGTCTGAAGTGACTGCACTTTGTAGGACTGCGGTGCCTTTCCCCACCACCGTCAGGGCGACGTTGCGAAGTTTCGGACTTTTACCCCGAACATTTAACATGTTACTGACGTTGTTTGTTCTTTAATGTTATTCCTACGGAAACTCCTACTTTCTGCCGTAAAACTCCCGTTTCATTCATCCCCTGAATCGTTTATGATGACATTGCTCAAGTGAAAGGAATCAGAATGAGCAGCATTAACAATAAACGAAGTGTCTCAGTCCTCAGCAAGTCCCCCGATTGTCCCCTGACGTGCAAGCAGTTGGTCACGTACAGCTACATGGCGTACCAGTCTCAGTTCTCAAAGGCGAAGACGTTCAAGGGGCTGGGCCGCTACCTCTGCTTCAGTCAGGACGGCGTGAGCGAGATCATCACCCAACTGGGCGCATACGGGTTGGTCGAAGGCAAAGATGCCATAGATCCCTGTCCTCAGCCCGATTGGTTCGTTCAGTCCGACGCTCTCGCCCGGAGGAACCGGGGCAAGCACTGGACGAGATCCATCGTCAACTGGCGGTACTTTGTCCGCGCCCCTCAGTCCGTTCTCACCTTTAGCGAAACGGTCGTCCTGTCCTTGCTCTGGCACAACCACTTGAACGAGTTCGTGCCGCAGTACGGGTATTCGGACGCATATCTGGTTACTGTGACCGGGTTGTCGGCGTCCAGCGTCCCGACCGCCATGCAAGGACTACAGGGCAAACAGTTTTTGGACCGCAAAGACGGTGAGATCACGCTCTATGAGATGGACGACGAAATGCTGGCGAACTTCGCGGACCCGATTCAGGACACGAAACTCCCGCAAGGGGCCGTCCTCAAGGTGGCCCAGAAGCCGACCGGCAATGTTAAGGTTGCGCCGACTGCCAATCATGTTACAATCGACCCACACACCGAAGAGATGGTTCAGTTCCTCACGGAGCGGATGGAACTGCTGGCTATCAGGGAGGAAGTTTATGCCCCGTACATCACCTACTGCAAAACGAAGTACCCCGGCACCGTCCGCGAAAACTGGCCCGCGCTCTCGGAGCGAATCCTCGCCCAAATCGAGAAGCAAGGTCAGGCTTAATCAGGCGGAAATCGAGTTGATCGTGATGGGCGTGTTCAAGTTGATCGAGATTGACCGCGACTTCGACCAGACTCATGACCGCCTTCACAACATCAAGTCATCTTAAGAAGAGGAGCCTATATCAACGTGGTTCTTCACGCCGTATGTTGAATAGGCATTGAAAACCGAAACAAGTTCGACAACTCTGTTGGACAACATCCTTCAGAGAACTTGAATCGACACCTTAAACCCCAACAGTGGGATTGCCACGTTCATGCCTATCGTGACACCCACGATGGTTATTACTGATGACCTCACCTGAGTTCGCGTAGACCATTGCCTTGTGGCAATGCCGAAAAGTACCCCTGTCGTTAGCCAGACACCGACCGGAATGAACCACACCTCTGAGAAGTCGATAAAGCCGGTTGGTCCTTTCAACCCGTCGAGCCAGCCTCCCATGAACACCGTCATGAACATCATCACGAAACCGAGTACGGGCAAGATAGGGAACAGAAGCAACCCGCCGAAGAAGAGGAACCCGATGGTAGTTGCCAAGCACGTGAAGAACGTGAAGGCCGCACGGAGGAAGTCGGTAAAGTTTTGAATCCGCATGATCTGACCTCTGGTGCTCTCCAAATTCGTCATACTGACGAATTTGGCGTCACTCGTCAAGCGGTTCCCCTTCATAGGTGGGATCACCGAACGGCGGGTAAATCTCGCGGATCATCGAGTACACCGTGGGCCGAGACACGTCGGCCTGCTCCGCGATAGTCTTCACCGGCACGCCGAGGTTGGCGAGGAACAACATGTCCTCAGCCGACATCTCGTTTGTGGTCGGGAACTTCTGCTCCAACACCCGGCACACCTGCACCAGTGATTGTGCGGCGGTTTTCAACTCGGCCACGACCCGGTTGGCGCGGGCCGTCGTCCACGTCGCGGGATCGGTACTCCCATCGACCTGACACGCCCCGGCTATCGTCTTGGACCACGCCACGGCGAACGACCAC
Source organism: Limnoglobus roseus (assembly GCF_008254045.1). Lineage (GTDB taxonomy): Bacteria > Planctomycetota > Planctomycetia > Gemmatales > Gemmataceae > Limnoglobus > Limnoglobus roseus. The sequence goes on from NZ_CP042425.1 coordinate 2,036,083, forward strand.
GCCACACGCAATTCCTCGGCCTTTTTGTCGTCCACAAGGCACCCCGTTTGACACTTCTGTAAAGTCTTGTTTGTCGTTTTACACTACTGTAATCACCTTGCAACCAGCCACTTACGTCGTTCGATTGTCTGCCGTATAAGTTCTGCACCGGGCCACGGTGGACCGGCGAACGCAACGGAGATCAAGACCATGACCGATACCAACCTCGACACGATGACGCTCGACCAACTCGGCCAGCAAGCCAAATTGCTCTTGGAAAAGACCGCCGAAATCGCATGGCAGTTGGGCCGCATCTTCACCATCGCCAAGGGCAAGTGCCAGCACGGCCAGTGGGGGAAATGGCAGCGGGCCAACGCCTCGCACCTCTCGGCCAAGACCATTGGTCGTTACCGCAAGGTGGCCGAACTCCCGTTCGAAGAAGTGACGGGCAAGCAACTCCAAGAGGTGTATCGCATCCTCGGCATCATCGACGACGCCGACGACGCGGAAGAGGAGGAAGTGGTTGAGACGACCCCATCGTCGGCAACAACCACACCGCTGTCGGCGACCACCACGTTAGTCACACCAGAGCCAGTGGAGCAGGAGGAGGACTTCGGGCCAGATGCCGAGGATCACGCCCACATCATCGACGACATTCTCACGGGCAAAGACCTCGCGGCAGACGACATCTCTACCGAGATCACCACGGCAGTTGAGGCACGAGCGGGCAAAGAGTTCTTGTTCACCCTCGCGCAGAACGTACAGCGGGCCAGAGGCAACTTGGCACGACAGGGAACGCCGTTTTCTAAGTGGCCTCCCTATGGACTCGACAAGAAGATCACCGACATTAGCGGCCAACATCTCTGGACCGTCCACCTACAGGAGAACAAGAAGTGGCTAATCGTCAACCCGGACGGTTCGACCGTAGAGCGGGCCACCGCGCCGAGAAAGTCGAAGTCGGACAAAATCCAGTACGTCCACGGGCGCGATCCGAAACGGTTGAAGATCGTCCGTCAGATCTTCGAGATTTATGCCACCGAGTCCATCACTGAACGGGGTATCGCCATCAGGTTGAACAAGCTCAACCTAATGCACTACGGCAAGCCGTGGCTTAGAACGACGATCTGCGACATCCTCAGAAACCCCGCGTACATCGGTTCAGTGAGGAACCAGAAGACCACTCAAGCTCAATACGCCGGGCACAACGGCAGCGAAGTGGTACGGATACGGCACTTCTGCAACGTCGGCGAGAAGCAGTTGGAAGTGGCACTCCTTCAGGGCGTCATCGAATACATCGAGTTCGTTCAGGACATCGGCGACAGAGCCAACAAGAAAATCGACGTGATGGCACTGGCACGTCGAACGCTCGACCTCGACAAGAGGGGCAAGGCCGATTTCAAAGACAAGGACTTGAAGAAACTCATCGAGAAGCACATGCCCGGCGAATTAGGGGTAGCCAAACACCGCAAGTTCTTCGTCGCGTTCGAAGAGCAGCGCGTGGACGCAGCCAAGTCTCACATCGCCAAACTAAACGCGGATTACGACCGTTGGTTGACGGCGAAAGTCGAAGCGACCACCGACCGCGAGAAGCAGAAGAACGCCGAGAAGCTCCGCGAGATCGAAGCATCACTCACGGAGTGGGAAGCGTTGGCCGTCCCACTCGACGAACAACTCGCCACCGTCCGCTCTCGAATCGCGGAACACCAACGCCACCTCGCGGACGCTGTGAAAGCTCTGGCGGGATCGGCCAACTTGCGAAAGGCCGAGATCGTCAGGCAATTTTTCTCTGCCGTGGTTCTGCACTTTGCAGTCGTGCAAAAAGCCAAAATTCGGGACTGCATTTTCGAACCAGACAAAACAGAGTTCGTAAATAATCGTTCTGATGGTTCGAATTCACGAACACGCCAAGCTTCTTCGCTTGCAGGTCCAGGTTGCTCGTCGTCGGCGTACTCTCGGTGATGCTCGCCCCCTCGCCGACCCAGTACGCGGTGGACCCGGCCGACAGCTTCGGGAACTGGATGTGCCCGTTCGGCGGCAGCGCGATCTCTTGCGCCCCGGCCGTCGCGAAGACTTCGAGGCTCCGCTGCAGGTCGATCAGTTCGCCGAGGATCGCCGACGGGATCATCTCGCCGCCGGCGGTGGCGGTCGTGCCGAGGGCCTTCTGGCGAACGCCCATCTTGCGGCCGATCCAGTCGGCCTCGTCCGGGTCGAACTTCGTCGCCTGGGCGGTCATCTTCTGGTGCAGTTCGGCCCGCAGGCGGTGGCCTTGCGGCTCGAACGACGGCAGATGGGCCGACGCCAGCGGCACCAGGAACGACTGCTGCCCGTGGTGCGGCAGGAAGCCGTAACTCTGGTAGAGGTCACGCAACTGGTTGTGCGTGTGAATCTCCTCCTTCGCGAACTCCGGGCCGACGTAGCCGAGCGCGAACGCGGCGGCCTTCAGCACGGAGTACCCGGCCGAGTCCTGGCACACCGGCCCGGACGTGGCCCACGGCACCCGCCGCTCCACGCGGGCCGGCATCGCCTTCTCGATGGCCGTGGTGGTTTGCTGTTCGATGAACGTCACGAGTTCATCGCGGGACTGGAACTTGTCGGTGCAGATCGCGGACATGAGGAAACTCCAGGGGTCAGGAATCAGGGGTCAGGGATCAGAAAGAGAAGTCATTCGGAACAACGCACGTCGTGCGACTGGACGAGCGGCGCCAACACATCGCCGACGCGGTGAAGTTTGCCGCCGCGGTCGTCGGGGATTTGCCAGAGCCAGTCGCGGAACTTCGGGTCGTGAACCAGGCCCTTTTGCAGCGCCACCGTCAGCGCGCCGGGGTTCTCGGGGATCGGCACGGCCGAGTATTCGAGCAAGTCCCACTCCTCGATCCGCAGGGCGAAGTGGTCGGCCGGGTAGTGCGCTCGCTCCGTGCCGTAAGAGGTCGGCACGCGGTACGACTTCCGCGGCACGAAACCGATTGACCAGCCGCGGAGAACGCCCTGCTCGTACAAGCGGAATACGTCTTCGGCGAAGCGAACCTTCTGGGCGAAATGCGTCTCGGCCACGACCCGTTGCGGTTGCACGTCCAGCCACGCGCACGCCCCGATGGGCGGGAACTGCGAGCGGTTGTGCGCCCACAGCACGACGGGGTTGAGGAGGTACTCTTCCGAGTTCTTCAGCCCCTTCGGCACCACGACATCGCCGGCTCGGTCCGGCTCGATGGTGCTAATGACGCTGCGGATGAGCATCTTCCCGGCGTCGATGTTGAGCGTCTGGTTCGCCGGGTTGAGGCTGCCGAATACGCCGTTCGGCAGCGGGTGAATCGTCGCGGGGTCGGCACGGATGGTCGGAGACATGGAGCACCTCTCTCGAAGATGAACGGGTGAAGGGGTGGCTTGGTGAAAGGGTGAGAAGAATGGCTCGCGGTGTTGGGGATTTTGTCACCCCTTCACCAAGCCACCCCTTCACCCGTTCACGGAGGACGGCAGCATGGGCGAATTGAACTTCTCGTCCGCGAACGGTTGCAAACCTCGCGAGCGGCGGATCTCGTTGTAAGTCCGGAGGCCGAGTTTTGCGTCGAGTTCGTCGTCCTTACGACGCTGGTCCAGGTTCCGCGGCGAGCAGTCGGGGAACGTAATCGCCACGTCCATTCCGTACCGCCGCCCCAAGTCGCGGGTCAACGCCTGGCCCATCAGGTCGAGTTTCGGTTGCACCGTGCCCTCGCAGAACATCATCCACGGGTTCGGGTTGTCGAGCAGCCTGCACAGCGGGTGCGAGTGCGGTAGCGGAGACTGCTCGTGTTCCGCCTGCCCGGTGTTGAGGAACAGGTACGGCTTCTGCTTCGCCACCTCTTGCGCGACGGCGTTGACGGCGGCGTAGACCCACGACTGGTAGTTGCGAAGTTGCTCGGCCGGGTCGTCGCGCCACCACCCGGCGGCCGGGCCGTAGGTGCCGGCGAACAGCGAGGCGATCTTCGGCGCGACCGGCTTCTCGGACGCGGTTCGCAGGGCCTTCACGACGGTGGCGATTCGGCTGACGAGGGACATGGCGGTTCACCTTCCGGTTGAGGCGCGTGGGGCGGCCGCGGCAGTGCGACGGCCGGTTGAACTTTGCGGTAGCCCAGGCTTTTCAGCACCTTCAGCGCTTCCGTCCACGAGGGGAACGGGCGGCGGTGGGTTCTCTGGTAGGCGTCCATCGCCTTGAGGAACTCGACCTCTTCGGCCGAATAGTTCCCGCCGACGTGCGTCGCGCCGACGCCGAAGGCATTCAGGGGCATTCCCATCCGCCGGCCCCTTTCGGTGGTGTGACGTGACCGGGTCGGCGGTTGGTCCCTCGCGCTCGCGGCCGCCCGACCCGGCGGAGCCGGACGTGCTTCGTCGGCCCCTTCGTTTACGAGTACTATAAATTTGTACACTACTGGATAAGATTCGACCGGAGGGTTGTCAACCAGAAATAAGGGAAATGTGCGAGACGGGGAAATCTCAAGGCGAGCGGCCCGGCGTAAGCGGGCCGTGTCTTGAGCGCACTCAGACACGGCCCGCTTACGCCGGGCCGCTCGCCGTTTCGAAAAAGCTTACTTCACCTTCGCCAGAATCACGCCTTCGCCGTTGCGGAGGGTGATCTTGTTGACGGCCGTGCCGAGGGTGCCGTCGGCCTTCACCGGGCGGTAGTAGCCGTCGAGTTGGTACACCGTCGCGGTATTGTCGGCCGTCGTGCCGTTCACGCCGCGGGTGTAGGAGAGCGGCTTGTAGAGGACGAGAGCGTTCTGATAGGTGCGGCCGTAGACCTTGTACACCAGGCTTTTGTTGGCCGGGTCCACGCCGGTCTGGACGACCTTGAAGTCGCCGGTCGGCTGGCCGACGTTGAACTTGATCGCGTCGGTCCAGTGGCGGGTCCAACTGCTCGCCGGCTCGTTGCCGCCGTTCATCATCAGCATCGACAGGTTCGGGTCGGCGAGCGTGTAGTACATCGCCAGCGTCGTCAGTTGCACGCGGGGGTCGGACCAGTCCATCCCTTGCACGAGGCTGTCAAGAATTTCGTACGCCTTGCCGCCGGAGAGCTGCCGGCGGTAGGCGAGCATCGCGGCGAGGTCGTCGAACTGCACGTGGTTGGAACTCACCGGCCGGATCGCGAACTCTTCCAGGTACGTCACGCCGGCCTTCGCGATCGGTTCGCCGGCCGTGCCCGACCCAGCGGTGTTGGCGACGATCCACTTGCCCTTCGCCTTCAGGGCGTTGTTGATCTTGCCGAGCAGCGCGCCGTGGTCGTTGGCGTAGTTGCTGAAGTTCTCCTTGATCGTCGCCGGGTCGACGGCGATCTTGCCGGTCGAGTTATCGACGAACAGGCCGTCGGCCAACGGCTGGCTAGCCAACACACGGTTGCTGTAGTCCACCGCCCACGCCTGGAAGCTGGCGTTGCCGATGTTCGTGGCGAACCGGCTCGGGCCGTAGGTCGGGTAGAACAGTCGGCTCTCGTAGACGAACCGCGCGTTGAACCCGGCCTTGCGGGCCGCCCACTCGGCGTTGTTCAGGTAGCCGTCGCCGTCCTTGTCCGCGGAGTAGTCGAACGCTGGGGTGACGCCGCCCTGCACCGCCCCCTTGAAGTTCGTGTAGTCGCGGCCGAGGACGGTGTTAATTTGCGGTGCCGTGCCAGCTTTCGTCGTCGTCTCGCGGACGTAGAACAGCCGGGCCGACCCGTTGATGCTCGCGGCCACCCAGTCCTTCGGCGGGTCGAACGTCACCTGGCCGTCGCGTTTCATGCCGGTTGTCGTATCGGTCAGCGTGTTCAGTGTGCTCCACTTCGTCGGCTTGCCGTTGGCGTCCACGGCCGACACGTACTCGTACTGGCCGGCCCAAGTGCCGGCGGCGGCCGTCTTGATGTCGAAGTTCAACTCGCGGTACTTTTCCGGGTAGCCGAACGCCACAGACTGGTTGGCCGTCCCGCTCAGGGCGAACGGCAGCATACTCTGCTGCGCGTTGCTGGTGACGTTCGTCCACCCGGTCGCGTCGCTGCCGCTGTACACGCCCCAGAACTGGTTGACCGGCACGCTCGACGCGCTCAGGCCGATGAACGGCGTTTCCTTCGTGACGTGGTAGAAGGCGCTCTCGCGGCTGATCTTGTTCTTGTCGGCGTAGGCCAGCCAGTCGGTGTACAGGTCGAGGTAGATGTTCGTGACGTTCGTGTAGATGAACTGCGGCGTGTTCGGCGACACGCTGTTGATCGTGCTGAGGTACGCGGTGTTCGGAATGACGAGGTCAACGCTGTTCTTGAGGATGCTCGTTTCGGTGGTGCCGAACGGCGTGCCGTAATACGCCAGTTGGGCCACGCGGATGTACGAGTAGTGCCGCGGCACCGTGGGCAGTTGGGTCGGACCAACCGGCGGTACCGTCGTGGGTGGTGGCGGCACGGTCGGCGGGACCACGGGCGGCACAACCGGTGGGACCGTGGGCGGGACGGCCGGCGGCACCGTCGTCGGCGGTGGTGGGACGGTCGGCGGCGGCGGAATCGTTGGCGGCACGATCGGCGGGACCACGGGCGGGTCTTCCGGCGTCTTGATGATCGGCGTGCCGGTCTTGTCTTGCTCCGTCGGGATGTCGTCCGGGACGGTGAGACTGTCCGGCGTCGAGGTCACGATGAAGTTGTCGAAGGTCAGCGTCCCGGCCACGCCGGTCCCGCGGATCAATCCGACGCGCTCGCCGGTCCGGATCGCCGTGTTACTCTTCGACATCGCCCAACTCGGCGTCAGGCTCCACGTCCCGTCGGCGTTCAGGTACTGGCCGGTGTCGGAGCGGTAAATTTGCGCCCGGAGGCTGGACCCCTTCACGATCAGCGACGCCTGAATCCACTGGCCACTCACGTAGTCTTTCGACGCGACCGTGCCGAGGACCGTTTCCTTGCCGTTGACCACGCTCGTCAGGGTGACGTTCAACCCGCGGGTCACGGTCAGACCGTAGTAGGTCGGCGTGGCCGTCCCCAGGCTGGTGCCGCGGGCGACGATGCTGGCGGGGATGAGCGAATCGACGTAGATCGACGACGACACCTGCACGTCGTCCGGCAGCACGCGGTTCAACCAGGCCCGCGTGACGGCGTTGCCCGGGGCGGTGATCCGCAGCGTCTCATCGGTTTCGGTGCCGAGGGTCAGTTGGCCGGCCGGGGCGGTGGTGTACGTGCCCCACCCGCTCGGCAGGCCGTTCGCCTTCCCGGCGGCGAAGCGGTCTTCGAACAAGTTATCCCGGACCGGCACGCCGGACGGGCCGATGCGAAGGCTGTCGAGGGCGACCGAGTCGGCCGTGCCCGAGTTGCGGGCGAAGCCGACGAACCCGCCTTTCGGAACGCTCGTGTCGGTCTTGTCGATGGCCGCGACCGGCTGTCGGGTCCACTTGCCGTCCGGCCCGAGGTACTGGTTCGTGTCGCCGCGGTTGAGCCGGACCTGGATCGTGCTGCCGGCCGCGAGAATGTCGATCGTCACCCAGCGGTTGCTCAGGTACTCGGACGAGTTCACCGTACCGAGGACGGTCGACTTGCCGTCCACGACCTTCAGAAGCTGCACCTGCCCGCCCCGCGTGACCGACGCCGCGTAGTAGCTGGCGGTGGTCGTGCCGAGGTTCTGCCCGCGGACGAACAACTGCACCTGCGACGTCGATGTCAGGTAGACGGCGGCCGAGGTGTCGACGTTGACGGAATAGGAAGACGTGACCCACGCCCGCGAGGTGGTGGTGGACGTGCCGCTGGAGACGAGTCGCCCGGAGTCGCCGAGGCCGGCCCCGTAAGCGTCCACCTGGAACGCCTTCGAGCCGTCGTTGCTCCACTGGCTCCACCCGGACGGCAGGCCATTCACGGGGCCGCGCTGGAACGGCTCGACGAGCCATTGCCCGGCGGCCGGCATGTCGCGCACCTCTAAACATTCCAGCGACAAGTTCGGCCGCGGAGTGTTCGGAGAGGACATAGGCAACCCTTCCTTGGGCGCACGAGCGTGCCGGCAGTGGGGGACCGCGGTCACAAGTAGTGCGATTCAGCGGGCGGCAGAATAACAACCTGAACCGCCCTGTCAACAGAATCGGGGGAAAAGCGCAAGTTCGAGGAATTCCCGCGTTTTGGGCGGTTGTACTCGTAGATGCCTCCAGGGGACGCGGGTTTCATCAGAGATGAAATCTCTTTCAGACTTGGAGGTGTTGGATTCGAGTCTGAGCGTTGCGAGCCGTTTTTCGCCCTCGTGACTTGTCGCTCGGACCGGTGGTCCTATAGTGGTAGTTCTGAAATTGCGATCGTATTAAGGAATCGTGTCATGGGCCAGCAGTGCGAAGTGTGCAAGAAGACGCCGCAACTGGGCAATCAGAAGACCTACCGCGGTAAGGCCAAATACCTCGGCGGCGTCGGTAAGAAGATCACCGGCATCAGCCGCCGGACGTACCGCCCGAATCTGCAGAGCATCAAGATTGCCGGCGAGAAGGGCGAAACCGTCCGCGCCCGCGTCTGCGTCGCCTGCATCCGCAGCGGCAGCGTCACGAAGCCGATGAAGCGGCAGCCGTTCAGCATGCAAGCGGTCTAATTCACCGAATCGCATTGCGAACCCGAGCGCGGGAACTTCCCGCGCTCTTTGCACGTAACTGCCGTGGGGACTTGGGCATGTCGTTGACACTCGACGAAGTGCGGAAGGTGGCGAAACTGGCCCGCCTGGAGATGTCCGACGCCGACCTGGCGACGATGCAAAAGCAGCTCTCGGCCATCCTCGATTACGTCGACCAACTCGGCCAACTCAACACCGACGGCGTCGAACCGCTAGCCCACCCGCTGCCGGTGGCGAACGTCTTCCGTGAAGACGTGATCGGCACCTGCCTGACGCCGGACGAAGCCCTCGCCAACGCCCCGAATCGTCTCGCCGACTTCTTCGGCGTCCCCGCCGTGTTCGACACGGATGAGCCGGTGAGCCATTAACGCCGATCCTCCTCGCGCGGCACGAATCGTTCGATCATCCACACGATGAATAGGCAGATCGCCAAAGAACCATCCGCCAGCAACAGCATTGCCGCACAGCAACTTTGAAGGAACTCGGGTCCACTGATGCCGGTGAAAAACGGTCATCGCTTGATTCCTTGCCGCTGACTATTGATCCCGTTGCTCGATCATCTGCGTTTCTTTGGTCGGCGCTGGGGGTTACAATCATGCCATGAGCACGATTACCCTGCAAGACTTGACTAACGACCCGACATCGTTCCTCACGCGGGTCGAAGCCGGGGAATACATTCTGATCCTTCGGGGATCTCAGCCGGTGGCGGAAGTACGGCCTGTCCCTTCTCCCTCAACGTCGCCCCGACCCGTTGGCCTGGCTGCCGGCGAATTCACGGTCCCCGATGATTTCGATGCCCCGCTCCCTGACGAGTTTCTGGAGAGCTTTGAAGCCTCATGAACGTCCTGCTCGATACGCATATATTCCTCTGGCACATCCTGAACGACGCCAAACTACCGACCGCCTACCGACTGACGATTCAAAACCCTTCCAATCGAGTTTACCTGAGTGCGGCGTCCGTTTGGGAAGCCGTGATCAAATATCAAATGGGGAAGCTCCCCTTGCCCGCTCCACCGGCCATATACCTCCCGCTGCAGCGCGACGCACACGGAATCGCGGCCCTTCCCATTGATGAAGGGGCAATGGTCCACCTCGCCAACCTACCGGCATTGCACCGCGACCCGTTCGACCGGCTTCTGGTCGCGCAAGCCCTTCAGCACGGTCTGACGATCGCGACTGTCGATCAGGCGGTCATTGCCTACCCCGTCTCGGTGCTTCCCTCGGTGTGAATTGACCTCCTCTCCCCGCGACATAGTTTAACCCTTCGTCTTCCTCTCGACTCCGACCGACGAGAATCACCCGTGTCGCTTACTGAAAAAACGGCCGCCGAACTCCTCGCCCTGCAAGCCGCCGGCAAAGCGTCGGCCGTCGAAATCACCGACGCCTTCCTGGCGAGCATTGCCGACCGCGACCAGAAGGTGCAGGCGTTCATGCACGTCGAAGGGGCGAACGCGAAGGCCGTCGCCGCTGTCATCGACGCGAAGCGGAAGAGTGGGGCGAAACTCGGTGCCCTCGCCGGCGTGCCGATCGCCATTAAAGACGTGCTCTGCACGAAGGGCATCCCGACGACGTGCAGCAGCAAGATTCTCGAAGGCTTCGTGCCGCCGTATGACGCGACCGTCGTCGCCCGGTTGAAGGCGGCCGACGCCATCCTGATCGGTAAGACGAACATGGACGAGTTCGCGATGGGGTCGTCCACCGAGAACAGCGCCTACAAGACCACCCGCAACCCGTGGGACCCGGAACGCATCCCCGGCGGGTCGTCCGGTGGGTCGGCCGCCGCCGTCGCCGCGTGCCTCGCCCCGGTCAGCCTCGGCACCGACACCGGCGGTTCGATCCGCCAACCGGCCAGCCTGTGCGGTATCGTCGGCATCAAACCGACCTACGGCCGCGTCAGCCGGTACGGGATGATCGCGTTCGCGTCGTCGCTCGACCAGATCGGCCCGTTCACGCACGACGTTTACGACAACGCCCTGCTCATGGAAATCATCAGCGGCTTCGACCCGCACGACGCCACGAGCGTGAACCAACCCGTACCGGCGTACACAAAGACGCTGAACGACAAGGTCGAAGGGCTGCGCATCGGCGTGCCGAAGGAGTTCTTCGGCGAGGGTCTCGATTCCGAAGTCGAAGCCGCGATCCGCACGGCGTTGAAGGAGTACGAGAAGCTCGGCGCGAAGCTGATCGACGTGTCGCTACCGCACTCGTCCTACGCGGTGTCGGTCTACTACATCGTCGCGACGGCGGAAGCGTCCTCGAACCTCGCCCGGTTCGACGGCATGCACTACGGCCACCGCACGAAGCAGAAGGCCGACCTGATCGGCACCTACGCCAAGTCCCGCGGTGAAGCCTTCGGCAAGGAAGTGCAACGCCGCATCATGCTCGGCACCTACGCCCTCAGCAGCGGCTACAAGGACGCCTACTACCTGAAGGCCCTCAAGGTCCGCCGGCTGATCAAGAACGACTTCGACGCGGCCTTCGAGAAGTGCGACGTCATCATGGGGCCGACCGCTCCGACGGCCGCGTTCAAGAAGGGCGAAAAGAGCGACAACCCGCTGGCAATGTACCTCAGCGACATCTACACGATCAGTTGCAACCTCGCCGGCATCGCCGGCCTGAGCATCCCGTGCGGGTTCACGAAGACGAACCTGCCGATCGGCCTGCAACTGCTGTCGCCGCCGTTCGACGAGGAGCGCATGCTCCGAGTCGCCCGCATGTACGAGGCCGCCACCGACTGGCACACGAAGCGGCCGACGGTGTAGGATGGGGGCATGGCGTTCACGGACATCTTGCCCTTCGCCCTCCTCGCGCTCTCGTCGATCGCGGTGCCGCTGATGCTGTTCGTCGCGTTTCGCGCGTTGAAGCGGCGAGATGAATCGCGAGAACCAACGGCCGCCCCCCGGCACTCGCCGCGCAAGCAGGCGAAGCGGCCGGCGGGGCGTTCCCCGCGATTCCCCGGCCGCTGATCGGCTGAAATTTTGATGGCACTTCCCGCGGTCGGGGGGGGGAGGACGCGGCGGTTGTCCGTCCCCACTCGGAAGCCGCCATGCCCGTCAAAGTCTACTGCGAAGTGTGCAACAGGTCGTACCCCATCGACCTCGTCGGCATCCCGGCGATCATGTGATGCGGCGGACCATCGGGGCCGTCGCGGGAGAATTGCCGCTGCTGACGTTGCTGTTGGTGGCGTTCCGCACGAATTTTATCTTCACGCGGGTGGCCGACGGGGAAAAGCTCGGCGAGTTCAACCACCGGGCGACGCTGATGGACCGTTACGTGCTAGACCTGACGGCCGATGAGGAGCGCGAGATCGACCGCCGCATCGCCGTGGCGATGGGCGTGCTGCTGGACACGGGCGAAATGCGGTGACGGCAGGATTTTCGGGCCTGAAGGGCATGTTCTGTCAGCCCAGGCCGAAGGGCTAGGGCAGGAATGTGATCCTCCCCGGTCCCGAAGCCTTCGCAAGTCGCAATTCCGGAACGAGATAATTCGACCGTTTCCCCGGCATGTAACGGTGCCGGGCCTCGCGTTGCCCTCGGATTGCTAACCACAGGGCATTCGCGTGGCACCCGTGGGGAGACAATTCTATGGCCTCTTTGCAGCAACGTCAGGGCTGGTTCCACCTCCTGTTCCGGTACCGGGGCAAGCAGCACAGCCACGCCCTCAAGACCAAGGACCGCCGCGAGGCCGAAGCTCTCCGCGGCACGGTGGACCGCCTGCTCATCCGCATCCGCAACCAGGAGTTCCCAGCCCCGCCCGCCCACGCCGACGTGGCCGCGTACCTACTCGCCGGCGGGAAGGTTCCCGTCCGGGTCGAGCCGGCGGCGGTTGCCGTCACCTTGAAGGACCTCGCCGACCGGTACCTCGCCGCCCACGCCAACGGGGCGATGGAGGCGAACAGTCTCGACACGGCCCGGCTGCACCTCAAGCACGTCCGGGCGGTCTTGGGCGAGCGGTTCGTCGCCCGCGAGCTGACCGCCCGCGAGTTACAGGGCTACCTCGACACGCGGGGGCGGGCGACGGGGAAGCGGAAGCGGCCGTTGTCGCCGGTGACGCTGAGGAAGGAGATGTCCACCGTGCGGGCGGTGTGGAATTGGGGCGTCCGCGTGCAGTTGATCGAGGGGGCGTACCCCGGCCGGGGCCTGACCTACCCGAAGGGAGACGAGAAGCCGCCGTTCCAGACGCGGGACGAGATCGAGCGGAAGATCGCCCGCGGCGGGCTGACGGCGGGGCAAGCCCGCGAGTTGTGGGACTGCTGGTTCCTGACCAAGGCCGACCTCGCGGCGTTTCTGGCAATGGCAAAGGCTTCCGCCGCCGAACCGTTTCTGTATCCGATGATCGCGTTCGCCGCTCACAGCGGAGTGAGACGGTCCGAGTTAATGCGGTTGCAAATCGACGACGTGGACCTGGACGCGAACTCGGCGGTGGTCCGGGAGCGGAAGCGGGTCCGCGGGCACCGATCCACCCGTCGCGTGCCGCTCTCGGGCTTTCTCAAGGGAGCCGTGCAAGACTGGCTAACGCGGCACCCGGGCGGGCCGTTCCTGTTCTGTCGGCGACCGGCCGGCCGTGGCGGGACGTCGCCCGAGCCGCTGCGGGCGGCGGACGCAAAGCAGGCGTTCCGCAAGATGGTGCGGGGCACTCCGTGGGAAACGCTGCGCGGGTGGCACGTCCTCCGGCACTCCTTCATCAGCATCTGCGCGGCCGAGCGGGTTGACCAGCGGGTGTTGCAATCGTGGGTTGGACACGTGTCCGCGGAAATGCACTCGCGATATCTGCACGTCATTCCGAACGTTGAGCAGCAGATCATCACCGGCGTGTTCGGTTGAAGGGGAGGGGCCGCCACGCCGGCCATGGTCATCCGGGCCGACTCGGCAATTGAAAAGTCGTGGCGGGCTGGCGCCCGCCACGACGTCACCTGTTACGGTCGGAGCAAATGTCTGCCTACGCGGGCGGGGTTCCCTCCGGCGATTGTCCTCCGGCCGGTTTGCGCTTCGTACGGCGTTCGCGGGCGGGTGGGACGGCATACCCGGCCGCCGTGGCGCGGGCCGCCAAGACTTGGCGGACCGTTAAGAAGGTTCGCCGGACAGACCTCACGGCGGCGGCGAATGCCGCGCCGCCCTCGGGAATCGGCTTCCCGTGGCCGTCGGTGACGAGCGTGCGGACGGCCGCGGGGTAGGCGGCCTTGACGCCGTGCCGGACGCGGTGGGCCTGCACCGCGTCGAAGATTTGCACCTCCCGCGGGTCGAGGGCGGCGCGCGCCTGGTCCAGGATGTCCGCGAGTTCGGCCGCCGTCGCCGCCTCGTCCGGCCGCGGCCCGCCGTCTACCTTCTCCGCGGGGACGGGGCCGCCCGACACGAACATCTTCGGGCGGTCCTTCGCGTCTTCACCCGATTGCTTGGGGCGGCCGTGGCCGACCTTGGGGTTCAGTCTCTTGTACGACCGCGAGCCGTACTTCCGGGCGGTCACCGCCAACACTTGCTCGATCCGGACTTGGAGGTCCGGCACCGTTTGCACGTCGCCCGAATTGACCATGCGAACCAGCGCGGCCATCGCCGCCTCGAACGCCACCGGGAGGTAGTCGGCGAGGAGCGACAGGTTCCGGCGGGTCCACGCCGTCCCGAGGTACCCGGCCCGGTCCCGGAGCAACAGGTCCGTCACCGTTTTGCCCTTGCGACAGTCGAGGGCCCGCGTCACCGGCTCGACCAGGGCGGGCGGGAACTCGCCGGGGAGGAACCGGCCCCGGTAGGACTGGTGCCCGCTTAGCGTCTCCGGGGCTCGGCCGCTGTCGCGGGGGGGCCCCGGTCGGCCCGAAATCGGGCTCGCGGCCGCGGGGGTCAACCCCGCGACCAACGTCCGCTTCGTCAGCGTCCACATCTTCGTTGCCATGCTCGATCTCCCCCAAGGGTCCGTGGATGGCTCCGGATCGCGCGACCCGGGGCTTGTGCCCCGCGCGAAAGCCGACTACCCTGGGAGTGCTGCCGCTTCCGAGGGGTTTCGGCCGTTCGGGGCTTCGGAGCAGGCCGCCCGGCAAGGCGGCCTGCTCTCGTTACATGCCCACACGTTACCGGATTCGATCCCCTTGAAAATCGTGTTCGGGCAGATTGAGACGGGTGTTCGGCGGCCCCGAACACCCCCTCACCGCCGACGGCCGGCCTGGTGAGCGGCTTGGTCCTCAAAACCGCGGACCAACTGCGCGGTGTGCTTCGCGCCCGTCGCGACGCCGTACGCCTGGTAGAACTCGGTCAAGTCTTTCAAGCACTCGGACCGGCTCATGCCGGCCCCCTTTTGCCGATTGGCTGAACGTCCGGCGGCGTGGTCGAACGCTGAGCGGGCGAGGAGCCGTTCCAGGTACACGATGGTGTCGAGGAAGAAGGTTGGATCGGAACCTGCGTCGGCGAACCGCCGCCCGCCCTCGGCGTCGAACCGGTCGGGGTGGGCGCGGCGGAGGGCCGCGACGTCGATGCGGTCGCTGGGGAAGCGGATGGACGCGTAGTCCACGGTTTCGGAAGGGGAGGGCATTCGGACGGGCGGACAGGAGTTGGCTACGCTTGAACTTGCCCGAACCGATGCCCGATGTCAACCGTTGCTTCTCATACGAACTCGTCCAACGGTTCCGGCCAGTGGGGCAACTTGCCTTCGGCCTGGAGGAATGCCCGGGTGGCCTTCCACGCCCGCCGGCCGTCGTCCGTCAGTACGGCGGGTACCCCGCCCGGCGATCCGTCGTTCTCGCCTCGGTCGAGCAAGGTAACCTGTTTCACCCGGAAGTACTGCGTAAAGACTTTGGTTTCGAGCACTCCGACGTATTTCCAGAGCGTCGACTTGTGAAACCCGTGAAGGTCTTCCGGGCACTGGCTTGCGCTTAATTCTTCTAGGTATCCGAAGACCTTGTTGACCGACTTGTAACGCTTCCCCAAGAGTCCGCACCCGATCAGATAGAAGCCGAGGAGTTCGCAGAGGTGACGGTGGGCGACTCCCAATCGCACCAAACCGCCCTCCTCCGGGGGCGGGCGTTCCGGCTTCAGCCGCTCCTCCGGCTTCCCGCCCCCCGGTCGTTCCGGGGCGACCGCGTTCGGCCCCCGATCGTCCCACACGACCCGCAGAGGTTGGCCGCAAGGAACCTTCGCCAACATTTTCACGAGCGTTTCCAGCAGTTTCGCCGCGTCGCCGTCGCGGGCCTCCAGACGGATGGCGTTTCCCTGCGTGCGGACGAGGGCTTCACTCTTTGTGGCGGCGTCGCGGAGCCAACACCCGTACCGCCAGTACTCGGCGCGGTCGCCCGCGACCCGGCCGATGCTCGATAGGAACCCGCGGGCGATGCCGTCGTGCAACACGGTGTACGGGACGGTCACGCCCGCGTCCGGCGGCCGTGGCCACCAGGCGTACTGCGTTAACGGGCCGTCCTCCCACCGCGGAAGGAGGTCCGGGGCAATGTACAGCCCGTCGTAGGGATACGAGGCTTGCCCCTCGGGGTCCGCCCGGAAGCAAATGCCGCACTGTTCCATAAAACTCAGGTACGTCCGCTGATCGGTCTGAGACTCTTCCTCCTTCGGCCAGAAGAAGCGTTCCAAGTCGCTCCGGCGGAACCTCCTCCTCTTGTCGGAGACCTCCTGCCGGAACGCTTCCCCCTTCGTGCGGTCGAAGATGGCGTACACTTTCTCCAACACCCACGCTTGATCGACAACGATCCGGTCGCCGAAAATGCCGTCCCGATAGAACACGACCCCCATTTGGTGCAAGGCGTCACGGAGGACGACGGCGTTCGCCTCGCACCCGTGCCGTTTGCAGATGGTTTGGAACTCCTCCTGGGTGAGGGTGGGTTGTTTTTTCTTGCCCGGACGGACCCGGACGGCGTCCCGGACCTTGACCCAACTTGCCGGCAACGGCGGTTGGGGGTGGTCCCGGAGCAACTTCTCGACGGCACATTTCAGGGTGAACAGGAAGTGATCCAACCCGTAGGGGGCTTTGGAGCTCGCGCGGATGATCCTCGACACCTGGGGGAACTGGCGGGCGGGCGGGGCGGCGTTCGGTTCTTCCCACGCGGGGGCCTCGTCGTCCCGGCTTTGGACGAGCAGCACGGGGCTGTGAACGGTCCCGGAGGAGCCGGCTTCCTGCCGTAGGTAGGCGAACCAGTACGACAGCCGCCGGTTCTGCATCTCGAACCCGCCCTCGCGGACGATCTCATCGTTCTCGGTCGTGTGCGAGAAGAGGAGGGCGTAGACGGCCGGCTCGCGCAGGAACAGGGCGTGGGTGCTGTGATAGATGTCCTGCCCGCCGAAGTCCCAAATGCCGAGCCGAACCGGGTGGGGCAGTCCCCAGTCCTTGTGGGGCGTGCGGTACGTGGTGATCTGGACGCCGTGCGTGGAGCGAAGCTTTTCCCGTTCGATCCCGTCAAACGTTTTGCCCTGGAGCCGCCGCACAAAGTAGCTTTTGCCGGCCCCCCCGTTGCCCAGAACGAAGAGCCTGATCTCGGCGTCCGGCTTTGCATCGGGGCCGCAGGCGTCGAGATACTGGCGGACCGATTCCAGGCAGTTGTCAGAACTACGTTCGCCACAGACCGACGGGTGCACGTCGTGGAAGCGTGTGCCATAGAGATAAAGGTTTTTCAACTCCGGCAAGGTGTCATGCAATCGACCGAACGACGTTGCACCAGTTGAATTGAGACGGAGTGTCGTGAGGCGGGGGAGCTTCGCCAGCGGCCCCAGGTCCGATACCCTATCGCAATTACTCAGGTCCAGCGTGGTGAGGCGGGCGAGGTTCGCCAGCGGCCCCAGGTCCGACACCCCATAGCAACTACTCAGGTTCAGCGTGGTGAGGCGGGCGAGGTTCGCCAGCGGCCCCAGGTCCGATACCCTATCGCAATTACTCAGGTCCAGCGTGGTGAGGCGGGCGAGGTTCGCCAGCGGTCCCAGGTCCGACACCCTTTCGCCGACATGAAGGTCCAGCGTGGTGAGGCGGGCGAGGTTCGCCAGCGGCCCCAGGTCCGATACCCTATCGCAGTAACGAAAGTCCAGCGTGGTGAGGCGGGCGAGGTTCGCCAGCGGCCCCAGGTCCGACACCCCATAGCAACCACCGAGGTTCAGTTCGGTGAGGCGGTCGAGTTTCGCGAGTGGCCCCAGGTCCGACACCCTATAGCAACTATTTAGGTTCAGTTCGGCGAGGCAGGCGAGCTTCGCCAGCGGTCCCACGTCCGATACCTGTGTGCAGCCACTATAGTGGACCCCGAAACTGAGACCGCCAGGTAAGCTACTCTGGCGGCCCTCGGAGGTGGTCCTGATGACGGCGAAGCGGAAGACCCACACGGCGGCGTTCAAAGCCCAGGTCGCTCTGGCCGCGGTGAAGGGCGACAAGACGGTCAACGAGTTGGCCGCCCACTTCGGCGTCCACCCGACCCTCATCCACGGGTGGAAGAAGCAACTCCTGGCCGGGGCCGAGGCCGTGTTCGCCGCCGGAGCGAAGGCGGTCGCCCCCGGCGACGACCAGACACCCGCGCTGTACGAGCAGATCGGCCGGCTCAAGGTCGAGCTCGACTGGGTGAAAAAAAAAGCTGCGACGTTCGGTTGACGACCTGCGGCCGCTGATCGACCCCGGGCACGCCGACCTGAGCGTCCGTCGGCAGTGCCAACTGGTCGGGCTCGGCCGGGCCACGTACTACCGGGGGCCGGCCGAGGAGTCGGCCGACAACCTGGCCCTCATGCGGCGGATCGACGAGCAGTACACGGCCTGCCCGTTCTACGGCAGCCGGCGGATCGCCCGGTGGCTGGCCCGCAACGGCCACCCGGCGAACCGCAAGCGGGTCCAGCGGTTGCTCCGGGTCATGGGCCTGGAAGCCATCCACCCGAAGCCGAAGCTGTCGGCCGGGCGGGGCCACCCGGTGTACCCGTACCTCCTCCGCGGCGTGCCGATCGACCGCGTCGGGCAGGTGTGGAGTGCCGACATTACATACCTGCCGCTGCCCGGCGGGTTCATGTACTTGGCCGCCACCATCGACTGGTACAGCCGGTACGTGGTGGCCTGGCGGTTGTCGAACACGCTCGACGGGGCGTTCTGCCGGGACATGCTGGACGAGGCGTTGGCGGCCGGCACCCCGGAGGTGTTCAACACCGATCAAGGGGTGCAGTTCACGGCCGGGGCGTGGGTCGAGCGGGTGGAGGCGGCCGGGGCGCGGGTGAGCATGGACGGCCGGGGGCGGTGCCTGGACAACGTGTTCGTCGAGCGGCTGTGGCGGACGGTGAAGTACGAGGACGTGTTCCTGCGGGGATACGAGACGGTGACCGAGTTGGAGCGGGGGTTGAAGGCGTACTTCACCTTCTACAACGAGGCCCGCTTGCACCAGTCACTGGGGTACAAGACCCCGGCCGAGGTGTACCGGGCCGGACGGTCAAAAGAGCCGGCGAAGGAGTAGCTTAAATTCGTCGGTTTTTGGTCTCGCAAATGGGGTCCACTATATAGTTTGCCATCCGCTGTCGTCCGGCTTGAGGACATTGCTCCTGGCCAGTCAGCCAGATGACTCGGACAATCGCACGAATCATCAAGTCATATGCGAGCGAAGCACAAAAGTTGTCAGACGTCTTCCCTTAGCTCCGCTAAGGACGAATTTCGCGGCGAAATCGCCGTCAGCCAGCCTGCTGGCCGGCCAGCAGGGCATCATGAAAGCAAGCCGATAAGCTGCCATGTCTACATGGCGGAGGGCTTACAGCCTGACGGGATGGAAAGCTGACTTGCAAGTTTGACAGCATCCAAGACCGCAAGCAAGTTGGCCAGCACGATGACAGGATGACTGGCCATCCCACCGACGAGCCAGCCCGTCGGCAAGCTGGCCGTGTGACATGCAAGCCACACGGCCGGACAACTTGCCAGCCGGTCGCACATCTTGCTTGCCAGCATGGGAGAGGTGCGCTAAGGTTCGGCCCATGATTATCGTCCTCGCCAACTCCAAGGGCGGCGTCGGCAAGACGTCCATCTCCGTCCACCTCGCCACGTGGCTCGCCGAGCAGGGCCATTCCGTGGTTCTCGCCGATTGCGACGCCCAACAGTCGTCGAGCGAATGGCTCGCCGAGGCCGCGCCGGAGATTCGCACCGTCCGCCTCGCCGACCCGTCGGCCATTCTCGATTCGCTGCCGCAACTCGACCAGGAGGCCGACTTCGTCGTGGCCGACGGCCCCGGCAGCAACACCGAGACGAGCCGGGCGTTGTTGCTCCGCGCCGACCTCGCCCTCGTGCCGTGCAAGGCGTCGATGCTCGAGGTCCGGGCGTTGGCCCAGGCGACCGCCGTGCTCCGGCAGTCCCAGGACATCCGGCAGGGCCGGCCCGAGGCGGTCATCGTGCTGAGCATGGTCGGCAAAACCTACCGGCTCACCCAGGACATGAAGGACGCGGCCGCCGCACTTGGCTTGCCACTGACGAAAGCGGCCCTCACGCTCAAGCAGATCTACGCCGACGCGCCGGGGCAGGGGACGGTCGTCTGGCGGATGGGGGCGCGGGGCCGGGACGCCGCCCAGGAGATCGAGTCGCTGTTCCGCGAAGTGCTGCCGCACGCCATTCGACCGAAGAAATTGCGGCCACTGGCGGTCCTGAAATCATTTAGGAAATAGGAGGGAACCATGACCGAACGCCGTCCACTCGTCGAAGGGCTCAAGCCCGTCAGTCCGCTGGTCGATCCGTCCGTCGAGAAACAATTCGTGTTCGGCGGCACCGCGAAACCCGAAGTCGTCGCTGCCGTCGAGAGGGCGGCGCCGCCCGTCGTCCGCGCCCCGTTCACGACGCGCATCCGGGCCGACTTCGCGGCCGCGGTGAAGCGGGCCAGCCTGGAGCGGCAGCTCAGCGGCATTACGCCGAACACCCTGCAAGAGATTCTCGAGGAGGCGTTGGAGCCGTGGCTGCGGGCCCATGGCTACGTCCCGTGACGGACGCCCCGTTGCACTTGCAACTCACGCCGACGCAACGCAAGCGGCTCGACGCCGCCACCGAAATCCGGACGAATCGACCGGACCGGATCGACTTCTTGCACACGGTCCAGTGCCAGTGCGGCATCCCGTACAACAACCCCGGCGACGGCGTCCGCGAGTGGGAGCGGCGGCAAGGGATGGCCACACTCCGGATCGAGGCCGGGTCGGCCTACGACCCGGCGACCGGCGACTTCGTGCCCCGCGGCCTGCCGTTCGGCGAAAAGCCGCGGCTAGTGCTCATCCACCTCGCAACGGAGGCGATCCGGTCCGGGTCGCCGGTGATCGACGTCGAGGACTCGATGACCGCGTTCGCGAGGGCGTTGAGGCTCGCCACCAACGGGCCGCACCTGCTCAGCCTCAAGGACCAACTCTCGCGGCTGGCGTGTGCGACCGTCCGCATGGGCATGGTCGAGGGCGGTCGGGCGGTGCAGGTGAACACGCAGATCGTCACCGCCATGGACCTGTGGTACCCGATCGAGCCGGGCCAGCGTATGCTCTGGCCGTCCACCGTCCGTTTGAGCGCCGAGTACTTCGCGAGCCTGGAGCGGCACGCCGTCCCGCTCGACCGTCGGGCGGTCGGGGCGTTATCGGGATCGGCCTTGGCATTGGATGTGTACACGTGGCTAGCGCAGCGGCTGCACCGGGTGCCAAGCGGCAAGCCGCAGTTCGTGCCGTGGGCCGGGGTGTACGACCAGTTCGGCCAGGGGTACGCCCGCGTCCGCGACTTCCGGCGGCGGTTCCTCGACACCCTCCGCCAGGTCCAAGCGGTCTACCCGCAGGCGAAGCTGTCCGCCGACGAGCAGGGGATGACCCTGGAACACAGCCCACCCCCGGTAGCCGGTCGGTCGGACCGATTGTTGCTCGGCTGAAGGCGGCAAAACCAAAATCGCATTGGGAAGCTATTAGAAGCAGGGAAGCGTGTCGGGTGCGGAGGTGGTAGCCGCGGCCCTCGTTTCGCTTCTATACGGGCCGTTTCCAGGGCACGCACGAAGGGAGGGACGTGGCATCTCGCCTCACTTCCCCCTGAATGCCACATGAAAGTCGATTCACCCCGAGGCGGCGAAGTTATCCCCGGTATCCCCGGAAAAGCGGCGATCAGCTAAAGGAAGAGTTATAGGTCTCTATAGGGTTGAGCGACCAAGTGTACGTTGGAACGGCCCGGAAACCCGCGGGGCGGGGCGACCAACTGTACGTGGACACCGCGACCAACTGTTCGGGGGTATCTTTTGAGGCGCGACCAACTGTACGTGGATATCGACATCGTCAGCCGGCAGATGCGGCCAAGAGAGCCGAGCGCACCGCTTGACCCGAATACCGCCACGCTAGAGCATATCGCCTTTCATAGTAGCGGCTAGTAGCCGCAGTGACGGAGGTAGTTTCGGCAGTGGCGGCGGGTGAACCAGTCGGGGCACTCGCCGAACGCATCCTCGACCGCGGCGATCGTCCGCAGTTCCCGGCGGCGGAGTTCTGCCTTGATCTTCGCGAACGCCATCTCGATCGGGTTCAGGTCCGGCGAGTACGACGAAAGGAACCGGAGGCGGGCACCGGTCCCTCGATCGCGGACGGCACGCTCATCGAGAGCTTCGCATCGACCAAGAGCTTCCAGGCGAAAGGACGCGGCCGGCACCGGGCCGACGGACGCCAACGGCTTCAAGACGTTCACCCCCGAACTCGATCCCGCGGTCTTGAACCGCCTCCGCGACTACGCCGCCCTTTTCGCCCCGGCCTTCCCGCGAGCCAAGCCGGCCCAGTGGGCGGGCGTGTATCTGCACGGCTTGCTGACCGTTGGCGACCGCAAGAGCGTCGAGCCCCTGTCCCGGCAGGTCGCCCTCCCGGACGGGTTGGCCGTCCGCGATCCCGAGCAAGGGTTGCAGCAGTTCGTCAGCCAGAGCCCGTGGGACGAACGGCCATGCCCTGAACGGCATACGTCTCAAACATCAACCTCCTTCCGCTGCGGGTCGTATGGCCGGCCTGACCTCGTCTGAAGACCATCAATTTGAAGGAGAGCAGTCCGCTCCTTGGCCAAACGTGTTAGCGAAGCGTCAGAGCCACTTCGGTCACGCCGGGGCCGTTGACGACGACCGCGGCCTCGTCGCGGGCGGGCTGGCCACCTACTGAGCCTTCAGCCACGAACGTGTGCGTGCCGGCACTCACCAGCAGCGCCTTCCGTGTGCCGGACGCGGACTGGGAGGCACCACCGTCCACAGAGACCGTCCATTGGGCGACCGAGCCACCTGCGAGCGTAACGTTGACCGCGCACGGACCGGCGGAAGTTTCAGCTTTGGCACGCGAAGCCGCGTCGAGCTTCAAGATTGCGGCTTTGAATTCCGTCGCCCACTCGGCCGTCTCGACTTCCACCACCTGCTGCGTGTCCAGCAGCGCCTTCTTCAGGCGGATGAGCGCGGCCTGGATCTGCTCGGGGGTTGGCTGGCCCGCCGCCCAAGCGGCCCGTAACGTCTCCCAGTCAAACTCGAACTCGTACACCAGCCTGGCAATGTTCTGCTGGGCGATCAGGTACCGGACCCAGCCGGAGGTGAAACCGAAAAAGTAGTCGAGGCCGACGAAGAACGCCGCCCAGGCGAGCAAAACTGTAGCCCACGCCGCGTTGAAGTTCGGCTTGCCGTCAGTGACGAGAATGGTTGCTAGGACCGGCAAGACACCGGCGATCGCAGCAAGTATCATGGCGCCCAGACGGATGGCCTGGCCGATACGTCGTTTAAGACTTCGTTTCCTTATGTACCAAGCTGCCGAAAGTTTGATTTCGGTCACGACATATGCCCTCAATTTTCCGAGTGCCTCGGCGGATGCATTCGCCCAATCGATGGCGGGGAAGTCATGAGGCTGAATGTCCGGTATGAGTTGGAAGAGTTTGAATTGCATGGTGGCAACTGGGAGTTGGTATTAGTCGATCACTATGATGCGCCCATCAATAAAGTCTCAGAAATCCTGATATCAATTATTCATCATGAGTACTAAGTTGATAAACGTTCCAGTCTGTGATTTCTGCGGCACGTAAGAATGATGCCATTTCATCAGGCGACCATTTATCTATTCGGCTACGGTTTGCCAGTTCATCTATAGCATGAGAGATTGTTTCGCCAATTTTACGAGAACGACTTCGATTGCGCAGGCAAGCATCTAGGCTTACAAAGGCATAATACAATGCATCGTAGCTGCTCTTGGTTCTTGTCTCGGAGTAAACTTTTGCTATGCCAGACATGTACTTGACGATAGGTGATACTGGATTCAGCAAAAGGAGCCCCCAGACTGAAACCCCAAGGTCGCCTCCAAGGCCAACAAACTGAGTATCGCCCAGGTCAAGTCGAATTGACCCCCTTCCTCTGTGGCCACGGTCGTCGTCTACATTGTAAAAAAAATCGGTCACGATAAGACGAATATCATCCCACACTAGCCACTTCCCAGTAGCACTTGATCCGATCCATTGCATATCAATGCGACATGAATTTTTGTCCACAATAATTTTACCAAGCTGCCGCTCGGAGAGGGCTTGTATCTCGAAATATGTCAACTTGCGCCTTACACATAGTAGAGGCCCCGGCGGCTTCAATGGCGGCCCAAGTACCGGGATTTGAGCCAATTGACTTAATGACAAATCCCCTCGGGCTGCGCATATTACAGATTCTGCCCATGTGCCCACATTGGATATGCTCGTCCACAGCTCGCTGTATTTTCTTGAGCCCTGTATCGAGATCGGCTTTCGAACGGCGTTGATTTCAACAACCAGCAGTTCGAGCGTCTCTAGGGCCATTCGTTTAGCTTGCGTCTGCAGATGCCCCCTGGGCTTTGAATTTACTATTGGAGTAGCAACGCTTCGTGCGATAGGCACAGCGGCAGAAACAGGTTGCCCGGCTTCAATCAGGGCGTTCAATTGCTCGTGTACATGCGACACAAAAACCGAGAAAATGCTCCTTAAGACATCTTCAAGCTCTTTGGTGTGCTCAAATCCATCTCGTGCAACGGTGGTCTTTGGCGAGCCTCGCCCAGAAATGTTGCCGGCACTTTCTATTACGTTGACTCCAAAGCCAGGTGTTCCATCTTCAACGAAAATTCCTTCAACAGCTATGCACGAGTAACTCTCGTGTGAGGCGGCACTCTCCCAGAAGGACCATATATTTAGCGAGTGACTGTACTTGACACCAAAGGCAAGAGAAAGGGGGCCATTTTTTTTCTCCCTGATCTCAATCTTTGCATCAGTTGGCTCATTCAATTTGTGATCATGCAGCATCCGTTGTAGATAATCAGATGGGCTATGGTGACCAATTGCAACAGGCTCATGCCTATCGATGTAAACACTTACAATTAGATTGTTTCCCGGAAATCGAACCCACTTCTTTACGGACGCAAGCACATTGTCCAATTCTGCACTTGGACGAAGCTTTACAATAACTCGGGTGCCATGCGGCCCTAGCGATTTTGCAACTTCAGGGGATGCCTTGTCGATTAGCCGAATTAGATATCGACCATGGACAGATCTTAATGATAACTGCCTGGCCCAGCCATCGTCAGCATGGACAGTAAATACTTCAACGTCGTCCGAAACCATAAATGTCGATAGAATGCCAATTCCAAATCTGCTAATTGGAGCAAAAGCTGGATAATTTTTTTTAAATTTTTCCTCTTGATAAAGAGAAACGCCTACATTTAAAAAATGTCGCTCAATCACCTCCTGTGTCATCCCGATGCCATTGTCTTCAATTACTAATGATTTTGTAACACTATCCCAGAAGATTTTAACTTCTCCTGAAGTGGGTATATTATGTCTATCTCGATGAACCATTTGCTGAAGGCGTACAGCGTCCAATGCGTTTTGCACCAATTCTCGAATGACAACGTTTGTGTCGTTGTAAAGAGTGTGCCCTACCAACAAGTCCAAAATTCTTTTCTGATCTAGCTGGAACGCAAAGGCTTGCGGCAAAAAATTTTCAGCCTCAATAGCGCGATCGTCAACTCGCCTCCACGGAAAATCCACAATGACCTGTTCGCGAGATCGAGCCAGGCTGGCCCATTGGTGACATTTTTCGAGTTCCGCTTGCGCATAACGAAGATATGAAGTCAGACCGAAGAAGCCGGTGGGTTCCGAAAAAAACGCATGCACCTCAATTGAATCTCTGGCATCTTCTTCGCCAGGAGAAACAGGTAGAGGGGCAACCCTTCGGACAGCCTGTTGCTTAGCCCACTCCTGCTGGCTGATTGGATCTGATGGATTGATTAACTTGAATACAATTGATGGGGTTCTATCACGTGTAATATGAAGCAAATCTGTAGCTCGCAACACTATGGCACAGTATTGCACGTTGCACATTTCAAGATTACTCGATCCATATGCACGCCGCGGTTTATATTTCTGAAGATCGTATAGATCGTCGAGGTGATGACTGGCGCATATCAGTCCTAAATCTCGACGAAATTGACGGTCAAGAGGATTTAGCAAGGAGGAAATAGCTGACACTGCACTTGTAGATGCGCCAAGTTGATTCGAACTAGAGCCCATGACCCAGCTCCGCGATCTTTCTGCGTGATTTTGACGCACGAATTCTTGGTAGAGAAACCTGTCTTCATCCCCAGGCCCTAACGATGACACGCGCGCGCGGTAATCGATTCCGTATGTTCCACTAAAAAGCTCATGCCGAAACTGTGTGAAAGATGATTCTTCGCGTAGCTCAAATTCTTCTTTTGTCACTAGTAGCCCTATGTCGTGAAAATAAATCCCTAAAACTATCATTAGCCAGTCTGTCGGAGTGAGTGCTTTTTTAGACGCTTCAGGTATTAGCCAATCAATAATCTTTAACATGGAATCAATGTGCGAAATGTCATGAAGTGTAAATTCATCAAAAATTCCATGCCTCCCAATTAAGCCTAGGATTTCAGCAACTCCCCGTTTCACGTGCAGAAGATTAAGTCCCGAGAATGCAACTAAAGATTCTGCTGCAAGGGCTTGCGACTCAGCATAACTAGATATCGAGACATTTGTTGCCATGTCTTCCCGCCTTTTTTTGCATGGTGGCCCAGGGCGAGCGATGGCGGCTGCACCAGGCTCTATTATCAAACAACAGGGTATCTAACAAGTCACTCGGACGGGTTGACGTTCCCTGTACTTTCTGCGTAACGACTTACACCTTGTGCAATAAGTAGCCGGTCGTCGCCTACTGATCCGGAGTTAACCAAGGCTATTGGCTCGACTGCTTCGGGAACGGTAGGTCCGATCGCTTCCACAGTGCCTGCAACAGTCATGGGTTGAACTTCAACTCGATCAGCCGTTCGATGACCTCGTCGTCGAGGTGGCCGGTGTCGTCGGGCACGAAGTTGGCCAACTCGCCGTACTTCAGCCACGACCAGACGGCCTCCACCGGGTTGAGTTCCGGTGCCCACGGCGGCAGCATTTCCAGCCGGAGCCGCCGGTTGCGGGCGAGGAAGTCTCGGATGGCCGGCCCGCGGTGGTTGCTTCCCCGGTCCCACACGACCACCACGTTCCCCCGCAAGTGCTTGAGCACGTCCCGGAGAAACCCGACCACCTTGTCGGCGGTGAAGAACCCGTTCGGCTCGGTCGCGAAGTAGAAACCGAGCCGCCGATCAGTCGGCGACACGGCGACCGCCCCGATGGCCGACACCTTGTCCCGGTGGCCGCCGTCGGCGGCCAAGACGGGCGTCTTCCCGACCTTCGCCCACGACCGCTTCACGAGCGGGTTGAGGAACAGCCCGGTTTCGTCGATCAGGACGAGGTGGGCTTTGGCCGCCGCGGCTTTTTTTCGATCCGCGGCCAGTCGCGCTTCTTCCACCCGTCGATGGTCGTCTGGTCCTTCTGCTTGGCCCGCCGGCGGGGCCTCTGCGGGCTGTACCCGCGGCCCCGCATCCACGCCCGCAGGTAGTCCGGGTGGAAGTCCACGCCGAGCTTACGGCGGATCAGCTCGGCCACCCGGCGGGACGTCCACAGGTCGGTCCGGAACCCGTGGGCGGTCGGCTTCTGGTCCAGCCACCGCAACACCTGCCGCTCTTGGGCGGGTGTCAAGAACCGTGGCCGGCCGGGAGTCGGTTTGGCCGCCAGTCCGGCGTTACCGTCGCGGCGGTGGCGGGCCATCCACTTGGCCACCGTGACCGGGTGGACGCCCAGGAAGGCGGCCACCTCCACTTGCGTCCAACCCTCGCCGCACTTCGCGGCCGCCAGACGGCGGCGGGCTTCCAGCTCTTGGGCCGTTCCTTTGCTCCTCATGCCGAAAGCGTACCGACCGACGGCCTCACAGAATAGCGTTGCTTAACTCCGAATCAGTAGGGGGCATGAGCAGGACGGCGTACCCGACCGACCTCACCGATCGCCAGTGGCGGCACATCGAGCCGCATATCCCTCGCCCCAAGTCTGCGATCGACCAGCCCGGTACACCTGCCGGGAGGTCGTGAACGCCATCCTGTACTAGCCCTGCAACGGGCGCGCGTGGCTGGCTCTGCCGTACTACCGGATCGTGTTCCACTACTTCCGGGCGTGGCAGGCCGACGGCACCTGGGACCGCATCCACGACGCCCTCCGGACGAAGGGCCGCAAGTCACCGACAAGAAGCCGAAGCCGTCGGTCGACATCATGGACAGCCAGGCGGTCAGGGGTCAGCCGCCAGCCCGCCCCTGTTTTCCGAACGACTGACGCTGCCTCTAGTAGATGGGGATGAACGCTGGTTGCCGGAGAGGGTGGGTGTGGTCACCATCAACAGGACCACACCTTCGAGGACCAGCCATGCCCGCGGCAACGACGACCGGCCCCGTTTTCGTGGGCCTGGACTACCACACCCTGTCCGTCCAGGTGTGCGCCCTGGACCGCGGCGGCCGCGTGTTGCTCAACCAGAGTTGCGCGAACGACTGGCGGGCCATCCGCGACGCCGTCGCCCGGTTCGGCACCGACGTGCGGGCGGCCATCGAGGCGTGCAGCGGGTCGGCCGATCTGGCCGAGGAACTGGTGACCAAAGCCGGGTGGCTGGTCGACCTGGCCCACCCCGGGTATGTGGCCCGCATGAAGGGCAACCCGGACAAGACGGACTACTCGGACGCCAAGATGCTCGCCGACCTGGAGCGGGTCGGGTACCTGCCCAAGGTGTGGCACGCCCCGGCCGAGGTCCGCGAACTGCGACGGCTCGTCCGGTACCGCCAGCAGCTCGTCGGCGAGCGGCGGAACGTCAAGCTGCGGATCGGGGCCCTGCTCCGCGACAACCGGGTAGCCGCCCCCGAGGGCGTGAACCCGTGGACGGTGGCGTGGCTGACGTGGCTGACCCGCGACGCCGCCCTGAGCGAGCAGACGCGGTGGGTGATGGACCGGCACCTGGGCCGCCTGAAGGCCCTGGCCGGCGACGTCAAGGCGGCCGAGCAACGCCTGGCCCAGGTCACCGCCGAGGATGCCCTGGTCGTGAATCTGCTGACGATGAAGGGGATCGGCCTGGTCACGGCGGCCACCATCCGGGCCGAGATCGGGCGGTTCGACCGGTTCCGGACGGGCAAGCAGGCGGCCCGGTTCTGCGGGCTGTCGCCGCGGAACGCGTCGAGCGGCCAGAAGCAGGCCGACGCCGGGCTGATCAAGGCCGGCAACCCGCAGCTGCGGGTCGTGCTCATCGAGGCCGCCCACCGGCTGGTGCGGTACGACGCCCGGTGGAAGAAACTGGCGGCCGACATGAAGGGCCGGGGCAAGCCGGGGAGCGTGGTGGCCGCGGCCGTCGCCAACCGGTGGGTGCGGTGGCTGTTCCATCAGGTGCAGCCGGTGAAGGCGGCGGCGTAACGAGCCAAGAGCTGGCGAGGAGAAGAGGAGAACCACTGCGAGCCCGCGGTGTGACGACGCGCTCGGTCTAGTCCTGGGTTGCCGACCCGTCGGCCACTCGACTGTAGTTGGGGCAGTCGTCACCCGCTCGGAACCGACCCACTTGGGCTACGGGTTCACCCCGGATGCTCGGATCGAAGACTGGGCTGCACGCGGTGGCTTGAACGAATCGACTCGCTTGCTGTTGACAATCGGCCGGCGTTCATCGAAGTTCTAGTGAATCCTGCAGCCGGGACGGATAGAACGGTCGCAACCGTTCGAGATCAGCCGTTCCCATAGTCCTAAGGAAGGGGGTGATCCGCACGTCCGCCTTCGTGAGGATTGCCGTGGCGGCGTTCCATCGCCGAGCGGTTGCGACGTGCCAGTACACCGTCACCACATCCGGAAAGCCTGACTCGATTTCCAGCTCTAAAACAGCGTCTTTTCCTGCCCTCGCGGCCTCGGGTAGCTGTGCTGCGACGTACTCCAAGGCGAGTTCGTATTCAGGACCAGACGCCGCAGCCTGGAGATTGAGTTGCCCAGACAAGCATGTAGGGTACTCCTCCACCGTTTTCGCGGTGATCATACTATGCCACCCCGAAAGCGATGAAAGTGGATCGCCCCATCCGCGCGACTAGAGCGGTCATTTGAGTTTACCAAACGAGCCCTCACAGACAACGACAGGGCTACCGCACTACGATTGCCGGGATTCCTTGAAGCACCTGTAACAAATACTCATCGTCCCAGCCGGCCTTGAGACGCTTGGTCACGCCACTCTGCTTCCCGGGAGCCCGCCGCGTGAGCGAGACGGCCACCTTGCGGATCATCGCCAAGTTCGCCCCGGCGTGACCGGCCCGCGTTCGATTATCGTCCTCCCCGTATACCACGTCGAGGATCCAGTGCATCGACTCTATCCCCCAGTGCCCGCGGATCAGGCCGGCCATCTCGGCCGCCGTCCCCCGGCGGCTGGTGATGTCGTAGTGGGTCGTGCTCGTCCCGCGGTCGCCGGCCGACCGCTCCCGGTTTACTTGCACGACCGCGGCCACGTCCGGCCACCCGGCCTTCGTGACCAGCTCCTCGGCCAGGTCGGCCGACCCGATGCACGCCTCGATGGCCGCCCGCACGTCGGTGCCGAACCGGGCGACGGCGTCGCGGATGGCCCGCCAGTCGTTCGCACAACTCTGGTTGAGCGTCACGTGCCGGTGCCAGCCCACCCAGGACCGCACCTCGTACTCGTCCAGCCCGGATTCACCCTTGCCCAGTTCCAGGCATTCCTCCACCCGCCACCGCGTCCCCGCCACCCGGATCAACGTCGCGCGGGCCATGGCCGCCGGGCCGCGGGCGAAGAAGTATGCCCGCTCGTCCGGCCGTCCGTCAGGCCGCCGCCCTTGCCGAAACGCACTGCCTTGGTGCCGGGGAGGAAGGCGGCGGCGAACTGCCGCGGCCCCTTCTTCGGGTACAGGCCGCACGTGAGCGGCCGGCCGTGCCCGTAGGGCTTGTCCACGTCGGCCGGGTCGAAGGCCACGTCGCTATCCACCCACATGAGTTCGTCGAACCCGTCGGCCAGCGCGTCGGTGGCCATCTGGCAGCGGGCGGCGTCGATGGCCGAGTACCCGCGGACGCGGCGGACCGGGTGCCCGCGGCGTTCGAGTTCCCGCAGGCCGTCCTCGCAGCCGGGGTCGATGGAGCCACCGACGTGGACGAGAACGACGCAGCGGGTGGGAACGGTCATGGTGCTCTTCTGGGGTGGCGGACAGGGTTTAGGGGTACAGGGAGATTGCAAATACGTGTGCATGAGTGTTTGCACGATCGTGGCGAACGCCAGCGACCACACTCAGATCTACACCCCAAATACTTTCGATGCCGCGTCGATAGGCCGAAACGCCCGCCAGCGAGACGACGGCAAATCGAAGGACCGAGGAGTCAGCCCACTTCCAAACGGCACGTTCCAAGCCCGCATCGGCTACAAGGGAAATGTCTATCACCTCGGGGTTTTCCCGATCTCAGAGTGCGCCGCGGGATCTTTCAACGAGGTAGCAAGTCTGCGATTCGGAGAGTTCGCCCGGCTGAATGTGCTGCCCGAGTGAACCAAACCCCGGCGTTTTTGGGACGGGTTTAGTACAGGATTTGGTACAGAGGCCGTTCATCATACGGCGGTAGAAACGAAAAAGGCCAGGTTTTCCAGGCCTTTTTCTAATACACCCAGCAGGAGTCGAACCTGCAACCCTCGGTTCCGTAGATCGAAGTTCATTTGCGAAATACCGGTAGCTTCGAACTCGGCGAACAAAACCGCCCCTCTCGTGCGTGAGTTCTCGTTTTGCCGACGTGTTGGACTCGCTGGGCATGGCTGCGAGCGAATTACTAACCACATGGTCCACGCCAACACCCAGTAAGGCAAACGCCGATTCTATACGTGCAAACCAATTTCTAATTTCAAGCAAGGCATTCCCACACGGTCCCCTTCCGAACCCAATGCGAGAATAGTGCGAGCTTCCCAGGTGCAGCAGACTGATCGGCTGGTACTTTTGTTGCAGTTTTTTCCAATTAAGCGACAAGAGATCAATCTGTCAGTTGGACTTGGCAAACATGAAAATAATTTCCCGACTGGAATCGTCGGCCAAGAGCTGATCCCAAATCGCCGGAATTCAATAACTCGCAATTTCACTCGTAAAAACCATCTTGTGACAGTCTTACAAATGAAAAATTATGAATAAATTCAAATGAAATTTTGACCAATATGGTGCAACGGACCTTGTCACATCGACTTTAACGATTAACCTGCTGGAGATAATTTTAACGATACTCTCAAATGAACGAGTCACCGCCATGGCCCGTGGTTTCCGTCGTTTCGTCCGGACCGTGGTCTCCCGGTTTACCGCCCCCAAGAGTGTTAGCCGAGCCGCCCTTCGCCGGCCGCTCAACTTCAACCCGCTCGAAGATCGCGTCGTTCTTACCCTAACGTCCGCCCCGGACAAGCTCCTCCCGCCCGGCGTAACGCCCCTTGCCTTAGCCCTCGCCACCCTCGACACCGACGTCCGCCCCGACTTGGCCGTCCTGGGCACCGACGGGCACCTGACCGTCGCGTTGAACCGGGGGGATGACGCCTGGCACAAGGTCACGACCACCGACCTCGGCATTCCCGCCCCGGTCGGGATGGCCCTCGGCGTGACCGACCGCGACCCGTTCACCGACCTCGTCGTGCAGACGCCGAACGGGATCGTGACGGCCAGCGGTGACGGGCAGGGGCGGTTCCGGTCCTTCCAAACGCTCACCCTTGGGACGGCCGGGACACTGGCCGGACCGGCCGGCGTGCGGGTCGACCCGGTCATCTCCCCCCTCGGCGGGGACCCGTTCGCCGACATCATCGTCGTGGCCCCGGGGACGAACGAAGTCCTCGTGGTGCGGTCGACGGCGACCGGATTCGAACCGGCGGTCCGATACGCCACGGGGGGCCTCGTCCCGGTCGCCGTCGCGGCCGGCCAGTTGATCGGGGACGACACGCCGGACCTGGCCGTCGGGCACCGGGACGGGACGGTAACGTTCCTGGAGGGCCGGGCGGACGGGACGTTCGTGCTCCGGTCGGACCTGACCCAGACCGGGTTGGGCGCGGTCACCGGGCTCACGGCCGCGGACGTGACGGGGGACGGGGAACTCGACCTGATCGTCGCGGCGGCCGACCGGGTGACCGTCCTCCGCAACGACCCCGACGCCGTCCGCGGCGAGGTACTGGTCAACGGCGACTTCGCCCGCGGCCTGACCGGGTGGGCGGTGACGAGCGGGGGCGTGTCGGCCGGGGGCGGGTTCGCCCAGTTCCGCGAGGCGGACGCGCTGCTCTCGTCGCTCCGGCAATCGTTCACGGTCCCGGACGCGCCCGACAAGCTGCGGTTCGACGTGACGGCGGCGGCCCTCGAGGCGTTGGACGGCGCGCTCCCGGACGCGTTCGAAGTCTCCCTCCTGGACGCGACCGGCCGCCCCCTCGTCGGGCCGTTCCGGGCGGACGCCACGGCCTTCTTCAACCTGAACCCGAACGCCCCGGCGAACCGCGCCGCGGGCGTCGACTACGACGGCCGGCGGGTGACGGTGAACATCAGCGGGCTGACGCCCGGTACCCCGGCGACGCTGGTCTTCGACCTCGTCGGGAACAAGCCGGGGGTCACGTCGGTGGCCGCGGTCGACAACGTGAGCGTGACTTCGGCCCGGCAGCGAGTGGACACGTTCACGGCCGTCCCGCTCGACGGCCCGTTCACGGCCGTGTCGGGGGCCGCGGTCGGGGACGTCGACGGGGACGGCAAGGCGGACGTCGTCGTCGGGGACGGGACGCAACTCGTCGTGTTCAACGGCGGGGGCGCGGGGGCGTTCACGCGGTCGGCCCTGACCGTCCCGGGGGCGGTCGCGGGGGTGGCGGCCGCGCCGCTCACGGCCGGGGACGCGGTCGCCGACGTGGCCGTCGCCGTCCGGGGGCCGAACGGGGTGTACTCGCCGCTCACGGCCGTCGCCGGGCCGGCCCTGGACCAGACCCCGCGGCTGGCCCCGCTGGCCCCGCTGGCGGGGGCGGAGGGGACTGCCCTGACGCTCACCGGCACGTTCACCGACCCGGACGACAGCGGCCCGTACACCGGCACGGTCGAGTGGGGCGACGGGAGCACGTCGTTCGCGACCGTCACCTACGCCGACGGCCACGGCACGGTGTCGGCGGCCCACACGTACGCGGACAACGCGACGTACGCGGTCCGCCTGACCCTCCAGGGGGTCGCCACCGGCCCGTGGGACGTCCAGGAGACGCGGGCGGTGGTCACCAACGTGGCCCCCACGGTCACGGTCGCCGACGTGACGCTGACCGCCGGCGACGAGGGGGAGGTGACGGTCGGCACGTTCCGGGACGCGGGGTTCACGTTGCCCGACTTCCGCACCCGGGAGACGTTCCTGGCCACCCTCGACTGGGGCGACGGCACGGCCAAGCCGTTCGGCCGGGAGAGCGTGACCGACGGGTCGGCCGGCGTGGCGACGGCCGGCACCGTGTTCGGCTCGCATCGGTACGCCCAGCCGGGCCTCTACACGGCGACCCTCACGGTCACCGACGACGACGGCGGCACCCAGACGAAGACGTTCCGCGTGACGGCGATCCCGAAATCCGCCGAGGGCGTGTGGTGGGTGCCGGGGGCGGCCGGGGCGACGGTCCGGGTGACGTTCGACTACCTGCCGTCGAGCACCGAGTACCACAACGAGCTCGGGTACTACCTCGCGGACGACGCCGCCGGGCGGGTGGGCGGCCTGGCGCCCGGCGACGCCGGGTACGCGGCCGCGGCCCTGGCCCGCGCCGCGACGACCCCGATCTTCACCCAGGCCGACGCCCCGGGCGCGTCCAAGGCGATCGACTTCGCGGCCGGCGCGTACGTCGGGTTCGTCCTGGTGAAGGACGGGACGCTCGCGAACCTGCTCGCCAACAACCCGACCGCCGGCCTGGACGGCAACCCGCTCGCGTGGTTCAGCCCGGCGGCGGCGAACGCGGACGGGGGGTACCGGCACTTCCAACGGACCGACCTGGCCGACGGGTGGGTCCGGTACGACGCCGAAGACTTGATGAACGGGGGCGACGAGGACTTCAACGACCTCGTGTTCCAGGCGTCGCCCACGAAGGCCGTCCAGTTAACCGCCACGATCCGCGACTTCAAGGACTGGTACCACCAGGTCGCCCCGGACACCACGACCTCCGTCCGCGACCCCGGCGGGTACGTCGACTTCGGCAACCTGGACCGGTTCAGCGACACGGTGACGGGCCTGGTGGCCGCCGAGCTCGGGCCGGACGGCCGGCCGGTCTACGTCGGCCCGACCTACTCGGTGTCCACCCTGGGCGGCGGCATCGACAGCGCGGCGTCGTTCGCCCCGTGGTACCGCGACACGCCCGGCGTCAACTTGACCACGCAGGTGCCCCTGTCGGTCGACTGGACCGGGGACGCGTGGGGCTACCAGTTCGCCGCGGACAGCTTCTTCCCGATCGACGGCCAGTTGTTCGGCAACTCGAGCACCAACCCGTACGCCACCGGCCCGGCCCGGGACGTGTGGCACAACTACGGGTTCACGACCGAGATCCACGCCGAGATCGAGTACCAGCCCGGGAAGTTCATCTCCGCGACGGGCGACGACGACCTCTGGGTGTTCATCAACAACAAGCTGGCCATCGACGTGGGCGGCCTCCACTCGGCGAACGGGAACTTCCTCTACCTGGACGACCTGAAAACCCAACTCGGCCTCGAGGTCGGCGAGAAGTACAGTTTCGCCCTGTTCCACGCCGAGCGGCACCTGGGCGATTCGGTCGTCCGGTTCGGGACGAACGCCAACCTGTACCCGGCCTCCGTACCGCCCGCGAGCCCGCCGGCCAGCCCGCCCCCGGTGCCGCCCACGAGCCCGCCGACCGGGCCGAAGTTCTACGTCGCCGACGGCGGCGCGGCAGAGACGTTCCGGTACGCGGCCGACGGCAGCCTGCTCAACCAGGTCGATTCGACGCCGGGCGTCCGGGGGGTGGCGGCCAACGCCGCCGGCACCCGGACGTGGGAGGCCGACGGAGCCGGCCGGGTGCGGTCCTACGACCCGACGGGGGCCGAGGTGTTCGCGTGGCAGGCGAACGACGTCACGACCGCCGAGGACGTCACGGTCCACGGCGACGACCTGTGGCTGCTCGACGCGGGGACCGGTCGGGTGCGGCGGTACGCCGGCCTGGCCGGCCTGGACGCGGGGGCGCACGGCGGCCTCCGGAACGGCGGGTTCGAGACGCTGGCCCCGGGCGTGACCAACCCGAACCAGAGCTACTACAACGTGACGGCGGCGATGCCCGCCTTCTTCGACGGCTGGGCGGTGACGGACGGCAACGTCGACTGGATCGCCGACGCCGGGCCGTACTCGTGGCTGGCGGCCGGGGGCGACTACTCCCTGGAACTCAACGGGTCGCCGGGGACCGGGCGGGTGGCCCAGACCATCGACACAATCCCCGGGGCCACCTACGAGGTGACGTACTCGTACGCCGGGAACACCTACGGCGGCGGGCTGCGGCACGCCCGCGCCCTGGTCAACGGGGTCGAAGTCGAATCGATCGTGTTCGACACGACGGGGCGGTCGGCCACCGACATGGGGTGGACGGCCGGCAGTTTCCAGTTCGTCGCAGCCGGCACGGCCACGACCCTGGCGTTCGAGGGCCAGGACGGGTCGAGCGGGGCCGGCATCGCCCTGGACGACGTGGCCGTGGCCTACGTGAGCGGCGGCGGCGTGGAGGACGCCGGGTTCGACCTGGACGCCGCGAACGCCGACCCGACCGGCGTGGTCACGGACGGCAGCCACTTCTGGGTGACGGATCGCGCGGCGCAAAAGGTGTTCGTGTACTCGGCGGCCGGCGCCCCGGAGGGCAGTTGGGGGTTCGGGAGCGCGTTGACCGGCGTCACGGGCGTGACGCTCGACCCGACCGGGAGCGACGAACTCTGGCTGGTCGACGGCACGACCGACCGCGTGTACCGGTACGCGACCGGCCGCACGCTCCGCAGCGGCACCGCCGTCGCGGCCACCGACAGTTTCGCGCTCGCGGCCGGCAACGGCAGTCCGCAAGGGATCGCCGACCCGGGGCCGGGGGACATCGCCGTCGGGCAGAGCTACTCGGCGGCGTTCACCAGCCCCGGGGAGGTGATTCAGTACCATCTGACGGTGACCGACGACCAGGTTCGGTACGCCCTCGACCGGCGGGACGGGACCGCGTCCGTTTGGTCCCGGGTCGTGGACGCGGACGACAACGTGATTTGGGATTCCGCGGACGGGGACGTCGACTGGGGGACGCTGGCGGCCGGCGCGTACACGGTCGAATTCCGCGACGTCGAGGACGACCTGTCGAGCTTCCAGTTCGCCGTCCTGACCGGCGAGGCCGTGGCCCCGATCGCGACCGGGGCGGAGGTCGAGGGATCCCTCCCGGCCCTGCCCGACTTCGGGGCGGTGTACACCATCGCCGGGACGGCCGGCCAGCAACTGTTCTTCGACGCGGGGGCGACGTCGGGCCCCTTCTGGTGGGAACTCCAGGACCCGACCGGCGGGACGGTTTTCAGCTGGTACCTCCAGGACCGGCCGACCGTGACCCTGGGGGCGACCGGCACGTACACCCTGCGGGTCACGCCGTCCGCACCGTCGGAAGGCGGCGACGTGACCGGCGGGGCGTACCACTTCACCGTCGTCGACGTGCCCGTCACCCCGGCCGTGCCCGTCACCCTCGGGACGCCGGTCACGGCGTCGCTCGCGACGCCCGGCGAGGTGGACCGGTACACGTTCTCCGGGACCGAGGGCGACCGCGTCCGGGTGAAGGTGGCGGGGGGGGCCAACTTTAACCTCCGCCTGGCCCTCGTGGGGCCGACCGGCGAACCCGCCTTCGCGGACGCGTACTCGGACCGGGTCGTGGTCCTGACGGAGACCGGCGGGTACGAACTGCGGGCGGTGTCCGCCAGCGGGGCCGCCCTGGCGAGTTACGGGTTCACGGTCGAAGCGGTGGTCCAACAAGACCCGCAAGCGATCGCCATCGGCCAACTGGTGTCCGACGCCCTCGCGCTCGGCGACCAGGACCGGTTCACCTTCACGGCCGCGGCCGGCCAGCGGGTACTGTTCGACGCCCGCGACGGGAGCGGCAGTAGCCAGCCGCCGGCCTGGCGGCTGACGGACGCCGGCGGGGCCGTGGTGTTCGCGACGCCGTTCGCCGACGTGAACGTGCTCACCCTGGCCGGCGGCGACTACACGCTGACCGTCGAGACCCCCGCGGCCGGGGGCGGCGTGGGGAACTACAGTTTCAAGCTCTGGGACGTGCCGGCGACGGTGCCGGAGGCGATCGCCGTGGGGGACGTGAAGGCCGGGACGATCCCGACGCCGGGCGTCGCCCGCGCGTACACGTTCACGGGCACGGCCGGCCAGGCCCTCTACTTCGACGTGCGGCAGAACACCGGGACGGGGGGCCTGGCCTTCGGGTTCACCCTGGTCGGCCCGGGGGGGACCGTGTTCCCCAACGTGCGGAACGACCAGGCCCCCGTCACGCTCCCCGCGGACGGGGAGTACACGCTGACGGTCGACGAGTTCGCCAACGGCTCCCAGACCCGGTACGACGCCATGGGGTCGTTCGGGTTCGCGTTCACCGCCTTCCCGGCCCCGACCTCGGCCCCGATCGCCGTCGGGACCCCGGTCACGGCCGCGGTGGCCGACCCGGGCCAGGTGCGGGAGTACACGTTCACGGCCCAGGCCGGGGACCGGTTGGCCGTCGACGTGGCCACGGTCTCGGCCGCCGTCGGCTACCAGGTGACCGCCCCCGACGGGGCGGTCGTGGTGTCGGCCCGGACCGGCGACGGCGGGCCGTTCGCGGCCCCGCTCACCGGGACGTACACCGTCCGCGTCAAGGGCCAGCCGGACCCCGGCGCGTCCCCCGCGCCGGCCGCGACGGGGTCGCTCACGTTCACCGTGGTGGGCGTCCCGGCGGACGACACGCACGGCCTGGACCGGAACGCGCCGCTCGCCGTTCCGGTGGCCCCCGGTCAAGCGGTGCGGCTGACGTTCGAGGCCGCGGCCGGCCAGCGGTTGTTGTTCGACCGGTTCACGACCTCCGACCCGGTGGCCGTCCGCGTCACCGGGCCGGGCGGGTTCAACGCCTTCCCGGCCCCGGGGGCCGCGGGGTGGGTGACCCTCGGCGGGGCGGGCACGTACGCGGTCGTCGTCGGCGGGGCCGGTGACGTCCTGCAAGGGGGCACGGCCCGCTTCCAGGTCCAGGAGGGCACGGTCGGCGCCGACCCCACACCCGATTCGGCGGGGACGGAGTTCTGGCTCGGCTTCCCCCTTCAGTACCGACAGGCGCCCTTCACGGGGTTCAATGATCCCGCCAATTTTTCGCTGTTCATTACCGCGGACGCGGACACGAGCGGTGTCGTCGAAATCCCGGGTCTTGGGTTCGCCACGTCGTTCTTCGTCCCGGCGGGCGAGACCCGCTCGGTTGCGATCCCCGCGGACGCCGAAGTCGGGAGCGGCGAACGGGTCGATCTGAAGGCCGTTCACGTCACGGCCCTGAACCCCGTGACGGTGTACGGGTTGGCCAACTCCCCGCTGAACGGAGACGTTTTAGGCGGTGAGGGCTACAACCCCACCGCCGACGCGTTCCTCGGGTTGCCAGCGAACACGGCGGGCCGCGAGTACGTCGTCCTCGCGTACGGCGGCGACAGCTTCAACGGCCTCTCGAGCCAGTTCACCGTCGTCGCCCACGAGGACGGCACCACGATCACCGTCACGCCGACGGTGGCCGTGGGCGCCCACGCCGCCGGCGTGTCGTTCGAACGCGTGCTGAACCGGGGCGAGGCGTACAACTACGGGTCGGCCGGGAACGGGGACGTGACGGGCTCGGTCGTGACGGCCGACCGCCCGGTCTCGGTGTTCGGGTCGCACCCGCTCACCCGCGTCCCGGTCACGGCCACCGGGGCCGCCAACTTCCTGGTCGAACAGTTGCCGGGCGTGGACACCTGGGGCCGGTCGTTCGTCGCCGTGCCGTTCGCCGGCCGGGCGACCAGCCCGCCGACCGGCAGCCTGGTCCGCGTCGTCGCGGCCACCGACGACACGGACGTCTTGATCGACGGCGTCCCGGTCACCCTGGACCGGGGCGAGGTGTACGAGCACAAACTCACGGCCGCCGCCGCCATTACCGCCTCGCACCCGGTCCTGGTGGGCGAGTACTCCTTCTCGAGCGCGGTCGACGGCGGGCGGGCCGACCCGTTCTTCGCCCTCGTGCCGCCGACCGACCAGTTCCTCGCCGCGTACACGGTCGCGGCCCCGACCACCCTCAACTTCGACCGGCACTTCGTGACGATCGTCGTCCCCACCGCCCAG
Source organism: Limnoglobus roseus (assembly GCF_008254045.1). Lineage (GTDB taxonomy): Bacteria > Planctomycetota > Planctomycetia > Gemmatales > Gemmataceae > Limnoglobus > Limnoglobus roseus. The sequence goes on from NZ_CP042425.1 coordinate 2,076,222, forward strand.
GCGGGGTCCGTCGTCCTGGACGGCCTGCCGGTGCCGGAACCGTTCCAAGCGATTGGCGGGACCGCGTTTTCGTTCGCGGACGTCCCGGTCGCCGCGGGCGCCCACCACCTGGCGGCCGCGGTGCCGTTCGGGGTGACGGCGTACGGGTACGGGGCGTTCGACGGGTACGGGTACGTCGGCGGGGTCAACCTCGCCCCGGTCAACCGCGTGGCGGCCCTCGACCTGACGCCGAACGCGACCACCGGCGTGACCGGGAGCACGGTCCAGCTGTCGGCCGTCGCCCGCGACGCGGGCGGCAACCCGGTGGCCGGGGTGCGGGTGGACTTCGTCGCGAGCAGCGTGAACCCGGCGACCGGGTTCGCGTTCACCGACACGGCCGGCGTGGCCGCGTTCGCCTACGCCGGCACGGCGGCCGGCACGGATTCCGTCACCGCCACCCTCGGGGCACTCACGGACACGTCGACCGTCGCCTGGGCGACCCCGACGACGGCGCCGGTGGTGTTCCTCGACGACCCGACGAACGGGCAGGCGGTCCCGGCGGGGCAGACGCTGCTCGTCACCGGCCGGGCCTTCGCCGGCACACTGACCGGCCGCATCACCCTGGTCACGGTCAACGGCCAACCGGTCGAGGCGGTCGACGCCGCGGGGCGGTTCTTCACCCGCCTCACGGCGGCGGCCGGCGCGAACGCGATCACCGCCGTGGCCCGGGACGACCAGGGGCAGACGGCGACGGTGACGATTTCGGTCACCGGCGTGGCGGGCGGCGCGGCGGTCGGCGGGTTCCGCACCACGTACCTGCCGGCCAAGCTCGTCTACGCCCAGACCACCTTCAACCGGCTGGAGAACCGGCTCAAGGTCGACGCGGCCGTCGCCAACACGGGCGCCACCCCGATCCGCGGGCCGATCGCGGCCGCGTTCCGCGACTTCGACCCGGCCGACGTGACCCTGCACGGCGCGCCGCTCTCGGCCGACGGGCACCCGACGGCCCGGTTCGACGCCGCCATTCCGGCGGGGGGGACCGGGGCCCCGCAACGACTCGCGTTCGACGACGACGCCCTCAGCCGGTTCGACTTCCGCGTGGACTTCCTCGCCCCCGACAACGACCCGCCCGTGTTCGTGTCGGTCCCGCGGGTCGACGCCGTTGCCGGTCGGGCCTACGCGGCTACGGCCCTGGCCCGGGACGCCAACGGCGACCCGATCACGTACGCGGTGGCCAGCGGGCCGGACGGGTTCGAGGTCGATCCGGCGACCGGGGCCGTGACGTGGACGCCCGCGGCCGGCGTCCGCGGGCCGGTGCAGGTCGAACTCGAGGCCCGGGACGACCGCGGCGGGGTGGCCCGGCAGGCGTTCCAGATCGACGTCCGCGACCCGGCCCTGAACCGCGCGCCCGCGTTCCGCTCGGTGCCGACCGTCCGCATTGCGACGGGCGAAGGGTACGCCTACTCGCCGGTCGTCTTCGACCCGGACGGCGACGCCTTGGACTTCGCCGGGTCGACCCTGCCGGTCGGTTTCAGCCTCGACGCCACGACCGGCGCGGTCGGCGCGACCGGCCTGGCCGACGGCAAGTACGCCGTCCACCTGGTCGCGATTGACGGCCACGGCGGGGTGGCCGAGCAGACGTTCACCCTGAGCGTGGGCCAACCCGCGACCTCGGCCGTGGCGATCACGTCGGTGCCGCCGGACGCCGCCGTGGTCGGCCGGCAGGTCGTGTACCTCCCGCGGGCGACGAGCGCGGCCGGCCTGCCCCTCGCCTACGCGCTGACCGACCCGCCGGCCGGCGTCGGGTTCGACACCACGACCGGCCAAATCACCTGGACGCCGACGGCGGACCAAGTCGGCACCCAGCCGTTCGTGCTCACCGCCTCGGACGGGGTGGCGTCGGCCGCTCAAACCTTCGTCATTAGCGTCCAGCCGGCCGTCGCGAACCGCCCCCCGGTCATCACCTCCCGGCCGCCCCGCCTGGCCACCCAAGAAGAAGCGTACGCCTACCCGCTGACCGCGTCGGACCCGGACGGGGACGGGGTCACCTTCTCGCTATCGGCCGCCACCCTGGGTCTGGGCTTCACGCTCGACCCGGTCACGGACACCGTGCACTGGGCCCCGACGACGCAACTGGGCACGTACCGGGTGGACGTCACGGCGACCGATTCGCCCGGCGGGGCGGTCGGCCGCCAGTCGTTCCTCGTCGATGTGCGGCCGCGGAACACCGCCCCCACACTAACGGCCGCGCCGGTCACGACCTTCGGCGACCCGTCCCGGTTCAAGACTACCGTCTCGGCCACCGACCTGGAAGGGGACGCCGTCCGCTTCGCGCTCGGCACCGGGACGCAGTCGAACATGCGCGTCGACGCCGTGAGCGGTCTGTTCATCTGGGACGCCAAGAGTGCCGCCCCGGGCACGTATGAGGTCACCGTGTTGGGCACCGACGAGCGAGAGAAGGTGGGTCAGTACACCCTTTCCATCACCGTCACGGCCGACAAGGAGGCCCCCCACGTCGCGGTTCTGGCGGACCCGGCCCGCGTCAACGCCGGCCAGCCGACCACGATCCGCGTTTTCGCGTCCGACAACGTCGGCGTGACCGGACGAACCTTGACGGTCAACGGGTCTACGGTGGCCCTCGACGCGAACGGCACGGCGACGTTCACGCCGTCGGCGGCCGGCGTCGTGTCGTTCGTCGCGACGGCCACGGACCTCGCCGGCAACTCGGCCTCGGCCACCGGCGGCCTGAGCGTGTCCGACCCGACCGACCTCGTCGCGCCGACCGTCACGATTACCGGCCCGGAAGACGGGGCGGTCGTCAGCTACCTGACCAACATCACGGGGACCGTCTCGGACGTCAACCTCGTCGAGTACACGGTCCAAGTGAGCCGGTTCGACGCGAACGAGTGGCGGACCGTTTACACGGGGACCACGCCGGTGACCGACGGCGTCCTCGCCACCCTCGACCCGACGCTGTTGGACTCCGACACGTACGCCGTCCGCGTTACGGCCACCGACGTGAACGGCCGGCAAACGACCAAGGAGTTCACCCTCGACCTGACGGGCCAGGCCAAACTCGGCAACTTCCGCCAGGAGTTCGTCGACCTGACCGTCCCCCTGGCCGGCATCCCGGTCCAGATCACCCGCGTGTACGACACGCTCAAGGCCGACCAGTCCGGCGACTTCGGGTTCGGGTGGTCGCTGGGGGCCGGGTACGACCCGCGGGTGCGGGAGGCCCGCCCCGTGAACACGGCCGCGGAACAACTCATCGGCATGTTCGGGGCGGTCCCGTTCAAGGACGGGACGCGGGTGTACGTGAACACCCCGGACGGCCGGCGGGTCGGGTTCACGTTCGAACCGAAGCCGTACAGCGGCGCCCTGGCCAACCTCTCGCCGGGCACGTTCGCCGACCTGTACATGCCGTACTTCAAGCCCGACCCGGGCGTGTTCGAATCGCTCGAGGGGGAGTACGACGACCTGCACGGGTTCATTCCGGCCCCGATTCAGGAACAGGGCGGGCAGTACTTCCTGGCCGCGATCGGCACGCCGTACAACCCGCTCGGGTACAAGTTGACGACCAAGGACGGGCTGACGTACCACTTCGGCCAGTTCGACGGCCTCAAGTCGATCACCGACCGGAACGGCGTGAAACTCACGTTCACCCCGGACGGGATCACGAGTTCGATGGGGCCGGGTATCGGGTTCGCCCGCGACGCCCAGGGGCGGATCACCGCGATCACCGACCCGGCGGGTAACGCGATCCAGTACACCTACACGGCCGGCGGCGATTTGGGCACGGTGAAGGATCAGGTCGCCTTGACCACGCGCTTCGAATATTCCGCCTCCCAGCCACACTTTCTCCAGACCATCGTCGACCCGGAGGGGAACCCGGTTGCGCTCACGTACGCGGGTGGTCGCCTCCGGTCCGACACGGACGCCGTCGGCGCGGTGACCCAGCACGACTACGACGTGACCGCAAACACCGAGACAATTACCGACGCCATGGGGGGCACCGCGACCCTGACGTACGACGACCGGGGCAACGTGACACAGTCAATCGATCCCATGGGCTTTGTCGCCCGGATGGAGTACGACGACGCGGACAACCTCACGCTCGCAACCACCCCCCGCGGGTTTACGGCGGTGACCGCGTACGACGCCCGGGGGAACGTCACGAAGACGGTCGATGCGCTAAACGGGACGTCACTCGCAACGTACGACGCGCAAAACAAATTACTGTCGGCCACGGACCCCCTCGGCCGGACGGCCTGGTTCCGATACGACCCGCGCGGCAACGCGGTCGAGCAGACCAACGCGGACGGGTACGTGAGTTCGCAGACCTTCGACGCGGCCGGCCGCCGGACTTCGATTACCGACAACCTCGGGTACGTCACCGTATTCGGGTATGGGGTGTTGGACGCCCCCGCCGAGACGACCTACGCGGACGGGGCCCGGCGGCAGAATTGGTTTACACCCCTCGGCCAGGTCGGCCGGATAACGGACGAACGCGGCGCCTCAATTGACGTCGTGTCCGACCAAGACGGCCGCGTTTTGTCGGTCCACAACCCCGGCGGCGGCACGACGGTTTACGAATACGCGCTGAGCCGCTTGGTCGGTGTCGTTGACGAACTCGGTCGCGAGACCAAGTACGAGTACGACGACGCCGGCCGGAAGACGGCGGTCGTTGACGCCGCGAACGGCCGCACCCAATACGCGTACGACCTGAACGGGAATGTGACCTCGGAAACCAACGCGTTGGGCCGGAGCAAGACCTGGCACTACCGTCCGGACCAACGCGTTGACTCGGTGACCGACGCCCTCGGCGGGCAGACGACCTACGAGTACGACGCGAACGGCAACTTGACGGCCGAAACGGATGCCCTCGGCCGGCGGGTCAATTACATTTATGATGCGTTAGACCGGCTCACCCAAAAGGACGACAGTCCCGGCCCGAACGAGATTTACACCTACGACGCGGTCGGGAACGTCTCGTCCCGCACGGACAAGAACGGCCACGTGACGGCGTTCGAATACGACAACCTGAACCGAAAGACGCGGGCAGTTGGTCCCGACGGAAGTGAGATCCTTTACGCGTACGACGCGCAGGGCCAGCCGACGCAAGAGACGGACCAACTCGGCCGGACGACGCGGCACGTTTACGACAGCCGGGGGCGAGAGATTCGGACGATTCAGGCCGATCAATCCACCGCGGAGATGGAGTACGACGGCAACGGGAACCAAATCGCCGCTACGGACGCGATGGGCGAGCGGACGTTAATGACGTACGACGCGCTGGGACGCTTGACCTCGGTGCAAACGCCACTCGGATTCGTCACGGCGTACGGGTACGACGCGGCGGGCAACCAGACGTCGGTGACGGACGCCCTGGGGCGGGTCGCCTATAGCGAGTACGACGACCTCAACCGCCTGGTCCTGGCGACCGACGCGGCCGGCGGCGAGACGGCGTACGGGTACGACGCGGCGGGCAACCAGACGTCGGTGACGGACGCCCTGGGGCGGGTCGCCTATAGCGAGTACGACGACCTCAACCGCCTGGTCCTGGCGACCGACGCGGCCGGCGGCGAGACGGCGTACGGGTACGACGCGGCGGGCAACCAGACGTCGGTGACGGACGCCCTGGGGCGGGTCGCCTATAGCGAGTACGACGACCTCAACCGCCTGGTCCTGGCGACCGACGCGGCCGGCGGCGAGACGGCGTACGGGTACGACGCGGCGGGCAACCAGACGTCGGTGACGGACGCCCTGGGGCGGGTCGCCTATAGCGAGTACGACGACCTCAACCGCCTGGTCCTGGCGACCGACGCGGCCGGCGGCGAGACGGCGTACGGGTACGACGCGGCGGGCAACCAGACGTCGGTGACGGACGCCCTGGGGCGGGTCGCCTATAGCGAGTACGACGACCTCAACCGCCTGGTCCTGGCGACCGACGCGGCCGGCGGCGAGACGGCGTACGGGTACGACGCGGCGGGCCGTCAAGTGCGGCAGCAAGACGTTTTGGGACGGGTAACACGTTCCAAATACGATTCGGACGGAAGGCTTGTTCGCGTCACGGATCCCGCCGGGAACGCAACCGTTTACGCGTACGACTCGGTCGGTAACAACATCTCGGTTACCGACCCGCTCGGCAACGTCGAGACCCAGACTTACGACTCGTTAAACCGAGTGACACTGGCGACGGACGCGGCGGGGGGAGGGCACGCGAAAAGTTACGACGCCCTCGGGAACGTTTTGACAGAGACTGACCCGTTGGGCCGCGTGACCGAGCACGCCTACGACAAACTGAACCGCGTCGTGACGGACACCGACCCTTCACTCGGAAGTAAGAGTTATTCCTACGACGCCGTGGGTAATCAGATCGGCCTGACGGACGAGCGCGGGGAGACGGCCGAATACCAGTTCGACGATTTAAACCGCCTAATCGTGGCAACGGATCCGCGGGGGAAAGATACGCAGTACCAGTACGACGCCCTGGGAAACCGGACGCAAATCGTCGACCGGGATAACCGAACACGGACGTTCGCGTACGACGCCAACAATCGTCTCGTCAACGAGACGTGGTGGGCCGGAACGACGACGGTATGGGCGGCCGATTACTCGTACGACACGGTCGGCAATCGCCTTACCGCATCCGACCCGAACAGCGAATACACGACAACGTACGACGCCCTCAACCGCCTCGCAACGGTCGATAATCTCGGAACACCGACAGGGCCGAGAATTCAACTGTCGTACACGCACGACGCGGCCGGCAACGTGACACACGTCGCGGACCAGAACGGAATCGAAATCTCTTCCGCCTACGACTCGCGTAACATGCTTTCGAATCGCGATTGGGTCACGCCGGAGTTCACGGGCGAAGTTTCGTTCGAGTACGACGCGGCGGGCCGACGGATCGGAATCTCCCGCCAGGGCAGTGGCGGGAGCCCACCGGCTGCGATCGAAACGTCGTACGAGTACGATCCGCGTGGCCTGATCGCTGGCATCCACCACCGCCAGGCGGCGACCTCACTGGCCGACTACGACTACGACTACGATCTGGCGGGGCAACTGACGGAGGAAGATCACCACGGCCAGTCGACCAGTTACTCTTACGACGACCGCGGGCAACTCACCTCGGCCACTACGACCGGGCAGCCGACGCAGTCCTATGGGTACGATGAAGCGGGCAACCGGATTTCGGGAGGCCAGACCGTCGGGCTCGGGAACCGGTTGGAGGCCGACGGCCAGTACGACTACGGTTACGACGACGAAGGGAACCAAATCCTCCGCGTGGACAGAGCGACCGGAGAGCGGGTCGAGCAATCGTTCGACTACCGGAACCGACTTGAGAGCGTCGTCCACAAAACGGCGGGGGGAATTCTCCTCGGCGAAGCCCACTACACGTACGACGTCCTGGACCGCTTGATCAGTCGCACGGTTGACGGGCAGTCGTTCGCAACGGTTTACGACGGCGATCACGCGTGGGGGGACTACGCGACGGGTGGTCAGCGGCTAACGTCTTACCTGTACGGCGCCGCCACCGATGAAGTCCTGGGTCGGTCCCGGAACGGCGGTTCCAACGCGTGGTATTTGAGTGACAAACTCGGGACCGTCCGCGACCTCGTCGACAACGCGGGGGGCGTCTTGGACCACATCGACTACTCGTCGTTCGGATCGATCCTGAACCGCACCAACCCGACGCTCGGGGACCGCTTCACGTTTACGGGACGGGAGTTCGATTCCGCGACGGGCCTGTACTGGTACCGGGCGCGCTGGTACGACCCGGCGACGGGCCGGTTCGTCAACCAAGACCCGTTGGGCACGGCCTCGGGGGATTGGAATTTCTACCGCTACGTCGGAAACGTTCCGACCGGGGCCGTCGACCCGAGCGGTATGATAGCAATCGAGGATACGGTGTTCGTCCAACGAATTAGTGGCGCGTTAATCTCGCTAAAGTACGCGGCCATCACGACGGTATCCACCACAGTGACCGCCGTTTACAATGGCGTTCAATTCGTGGGTACTGTGATCACGATTGGACCGTCATTCCTGGCCGGTTTGACCCACCCGTTCGTCACGGCCGCCCTCGGCGCGGCGGCGACGAATCCGGGGATGTTTACCGCCCTCGCGGACAAGACCATCACTCACACGCCCGAGTTGTTGCAGCGGCTAAAAATCCAGGTGGAGCAAATCAACGAGGCCCAGCCGCAACTCCAGCCGCAACTCGAACGGCCGGTGGAGCCGAAGGTCGGCCCGAAGACCGAGCCTAAACCCGAGCCGGGTCGCGACCCACGGCGGCCGCCACCACCGCCGCCGATCGAGCCGGATCGCAACAAGCCCTGTTTCCCGGCCGGCACCCCGATCCGAACGCCGGCCGGCTGGTGCCCGATTGAAGCCTTGCGAGCGGGCGACGCCGTTTTGAGTCGGGACGAGCACGACCCGGACGGGGCCGTCACGGCCAAGGTTGTGGAGGAGGTGTTTACGCGGGAGGGATTGGTCTGGAACCTGCATGTGGGCGGCCGACTCGTCCAGACGACCGCGGAGCATCCGTTCTACGTGCGAGGCCAGGGTTGGGTGCGCTGCGACGGATTGAAGGTCGGTGACCTCCTGGCGACGGAGGTCGGAGGATGGCTGCGCGTGGAGGCCCTCCAGGCCACCCGCGAATGGAGAGTCTTGTACAATTTCCGAGTCGCCGACTACCACACCTACTTCGTCGGCTGCGAAGAGTGGGGCTTCAGCGTTTGGGCGCACAATGCGTGCATTGTGCTGTACCGTTATCCGGCTTCAGGCCAGCCGGAAGCAACCAAGCACTGGAGCATCAGGGTTACAACAGATGACAAGCCAGCGAAGACTAATCACACACATCTAACATTGGATGCATTCCCGAAAAACGTTGCCTCGCTTAAGGACTGGTTGGCATGGCATGCCGACGCTCAGATCGAGTCGGCGGGCTCAGGCGCGAGCGCAGAAGGGTCAAAGGAAATACAGGTCGATAGCGCCAAGGGCACAGCAGCGTACAATTACGCCGAAACACGTCGCACGAGCGGATCGTTTAAGTACGACCTCGCTGGGAGGAGTTGCATTACATATGTCGCTCAGGTATTAAACAAAGCTGGCTATAACCTCACTATCCCCGGCAAGGGGGACGTGGCCGGAATGAACGCCCTAATCGCTCAGTTGAACGCCCTTGTCAAATAGAAGCTGCATCCGGGGATGTGGTTGCTGCCTATGAGGATGGCACGTGACTGAAAAAAAATGGATGGGATCTCCCCACCTTTACAACATGATACGTTTTCTTGAAGGGCAAGCGGTTAGTCACCGTCGCCTTCTCTTGTTTGGGTGTGCGTGTTGTCGTCGAGTATGGGACTTGCTTCAACTGGAAGCGAGCCGAAGGATTGTCGAAGTCGCCGAAGCCTACGCAGATGGAGAGGTGCGCGAGACAGAACTTCGGTCGGTGGCCGACTCGTCTGAATTTGCTTGCATTGAGCCACAATTCGTCAGGGAGTCTGCCACACAACTATCGGCTCGTGTGGCGGATGCAGTCCATGCAGCCAAACATCTGGCCACTTCACCCATTGATCTTGGCTTTATTGCTCAGAACACATCGCGAGATAAATCGCATGACTTTGTTCTCTCTACCCAAAATAATTTCGGCATTGGAATCGCCGTTCGGCGTGATGAATCAGAATTCGCAGAAAAAGTGAAACTTCTCCGAGACATCTTTGGCAACCCTTTCCACCCAGTGGCCTTCGATCCAACTTGGAGAACCTCGACTGCCGTAGCTTTCGCCAACGAGATGTATCAGTCCCGTGACTTCTCTGGGATGCCGATCTTGGCTGATGCCCTTCAAGATGCTGGTTGCGAGAATGAGGACATCTTGAACCACTGCCGGGGCGAAGGTCCGCATGTGCGTGGGTGTTGGGTCGTTGACCTGATCTTGGGCAAGGAGTAATTGCGAGCAACTGGGCACTGCCGCCGACATGAAACTCGGTAGACCCCAGCGAGTGGCGGAACCGGGCCACTCGGAGAATCATCCAACTTCCCGGAAGCGGAGAGCGGTTGGTCGCTCAACTCGGCAACTGACGCAGACGCATGCCTATTTGGAAGGAGTGGCGAAAGCGTCCGGCGAGCTGGTCTGTCGGAGGGTGTGCGGGATCAGCCCTGGTCGGACTACGGCGGTTTCCAGCGATCGGGTAGCAGGTCGGACAGGCGTACGCTGTCCGCCGGGGCTGCAAGAGCGTGACCGGCGTTTCGTCGGCGTGGATCGCGTCCGACGCTTTCACCCGTCCGACCATCGCCCGGTACATCGGGCCGAGGGCGGCCGCAGACCCAGTCGCATAGGGTCGATCGGGACGCAGCGACCCCGTGGCGGGCGAGGACGGCCTCCCTGTTGCCTCGCTAAGGATCCCTCCCTCCGCAAGGTGCCAATGTTTTGCTAACCGCGTGGCACATACCACGGCCATCCCCGTACAATACCAACGCCCTGTGGTGAACTTCGATACGATTTGAAAACCAGGGTCGGCTACGCGAAACCAATCCGAGATCGATGCGAGGGAAATGCGACGGACTTAGGCCGAAGGCCTGGGTTCGGCGATACCAACGCTCCGGCCCTGAAGGTGCCGTTCATTCGTGAGTCCCCCTTTCAGGGCGGTTGCACGGCGTGGTGGTTGGGCCCAGGCCTCCGTTTCGCTCCGACCTGGGCTGAGAGAACGTGCCCTTCAGGCCCGAATGCCAAAATAGGTAAGGTGTCGGTTAGGCTGTCCCGGCGTGCAACCGGTGGACGATCCATTCCAAAGACCGCAATGGCACACGCCCTTCCGCATCTGGTGAGACGACCAGGGCGGCCATTCGCACTGCCTCGCCGTCGATGGCCGACCACGCGACCGGCTGCGGAAGCCGACCGACGACGCACGCCACTCGTTCGATTCGGTTACACGTCGCGTGTGGAACCGCCATCCCGCGGCCGATGCCGGTCGAGCCGAGCGATTCCCGCCGCATCACCCTTTCGACGACTTGTTCCGACTCGGCGGCCGGGAGTTGACCGCCTTCGACCAGCCGACCTGTCAGGAAGCGGACGACTTTCTCCGGCGTGTCCGCCGCCGCAGGCACGTCAACAAAACGGGGACGATCATCGTCCCCGGTGGCGGATGCGATGACTGTCCCCATCGGATCACACTCCTATCGAACTCACGGCTTCCCGTCGCCCGTCGGGGCTTGGGTGGCTTGCACTTCGTTCAGCCGCTTGCGGTACTTGTCGTACAGCTTCGTCTGCTTGTTCGTCGGCTCGTAGGGGCGGCCGTCGACGAAGATCGCCAGAACCTGCGTCGAGGCTTGCAGGATGTCGCCGTTCGAGATGACGAGGTTCGCCTTCTTGCCGGCCTCGACGGTGCCGAACTTGTCGGCCACGCCGAGGATTTCGGCCGGGTAGAGCGTCACCGCTTTCAAGCCCTCCTCGGCGGGCAGGCCGTAGGCGACGGCCATCGCGGCTTCGTAGGGAAGGTTGCGGGTGTTGTTCGACCCCGCCGAGCGGATGCAGAACTTCACCCCGGCGGCGTGTAGTTTGGCGGCAGAAGCGTAGCTCGCGTCGTACCGCTCGCCGGTCTCGCGGGGCAGGCTCATGACCGGGCCGATGATGACCGGGACGTTCTTCTTCTTCAACTCGGCCGCCACTTTCCACGCCTCACTGCCGCCGCTGAGGATCGGCTTCACCTTCAACTCCTCAGCCAACTTGAGGGCGGCGAGGATGTCGGTCTTGCGGTCGGCCGCGATCGTCACCGGCTTCTCGCCGCGGACGTAGGGTAACAGCGAGTCGAACCGCGGGTTGATCGGCAGCGTCAGCCCTTCCTTCTTCGCCGCGTCGTACCGACGGGCCGTCTCGAACAATTCCTTCAGTCGATTGAGTTTCTCGGTACTGCGGGTCCGCAGGGCCGCAGCTTCGGCGTCACCGCCGCCCGGCCAGTTGTTCGAGTTGAACCCACCGCGGCCGCCCTGCTGGCCGGGGTACTCGACGTGCAGCGAGAGCGCGTCCACCACGGCCATTTCCGCCGGCGTCCACCCGGCGAGGTTAATCAAAGCCCCCTGCCCCGGCACCAGCGAGCCGGTCGGCCGCGTCACCACCGTCGTCACGCCGTTGGCCCGCGTGACGGGGAGGAGTTCCGAGTCCGGGTTGACGGCCGCGATCGCGCGAAGGTCGGGCTGGAAGTCGCCGCCGTCGCGGAAGTCGGCCGTCTCCTTCGCGGAGTCGATCTCGACGAGGCCCAGCACCGTGCCGGCGTCGATCATGCCGGGGTAAACGTGCAGGCCGGTGCCGTCCACGGTCTTCGCGTCGGCCGGGGCGTCGGGCTTCTCGTCGCCCTTCACCACCTGCTTGATGTCGTGACCGGCCACCACCACCGAGCCCACAAACGCGGGCTTACCCGGTTGGTGAATCGTCGCGTTCTTCAGGACGTAAGTGCCCTTCGGGATTTCCGGGATGGCCGCGAACGGCTTCGCGGGCTGCTCCGGCTCGGCCTTCGCCACCGGGTTCGGCACGAACGTGTCGCCGCGTTGGAAGAAGACCTCGCCCTCGATCACCGTGGCCTCGCAGCGGGCGTAGGTGTTCAGCGGGTGGCCGTCGAAGATGGCGAAGTCCGCGTCCTTGCCGACCTCGATCGTGCCCATGCGGGCGTCGAGGCCGAGTTGCTTCGCGGGGTTCAGTGTGATCGTCTGCAACGCCTCTTCCGGTGAGAACTGGCAGTACTTCACGAGCTTCGCGGCCTCCTGGTTCAAGTGCCGCATCAGTTCGTTGTCGTCGGACTTCAGGCACACCATCACGCCCGCGTCGCGGAGCAGTCGGCCGGCGTAGGGGATGGCGTCGAACGCCTCGATCTTGTACGCCCACCAGTCGCTGAAGATGCTCACGCTCGCGCCGTGGGCGGCGATTTCCGGGGCGACCTTGTACCCTTCGAGGACGTGTTGCAGCGACCGCACCTTCACGCCGAACTTGTCGGCCACGCGGAGGAGCATGGCGATTTCGTCCGAGCGATAGCAGTGCGAGTGGATGCGAAGCTCGCCCGAAATCACGTCCGACAGGGCTTCGAGCCGTAGGTCGCGGCGGGGTTCGGGCAGCGGGTCGGGCTTGTCCTTGCTCGCCCGGTAGTCGTCCCACCGCTTGCGGTAGGCCACAGCCTCGGTGAACGCCCGGACGAGAACGGCCTCGACACCGGGGCGGCTGTTCGGGAACCGGCCGTCGGTCCGTTTGACGTTCTCGCCGAGGGCGAACTTCACGCCGCGGGGGTTCTCGGTGACGAGCATCTCCTTCGCCGGGCGGCCGAACTTCATCTTCACGACGGCGTCTTGTCCGCCGATCACGTCGGCGCTGCCGTGCAGCAGGCGGGCCATCGTCACGCCGCCGCCGAGGGCGCGGTAAATTTGCACGTCCTCGGAGTCGATCACGTCCTTGACGCGAACTTCGGGAACGACGGACAGCGACGCCTCGTTGACGCCGCCGCTGATGGCGAAGTGCGAGTGCGTGTCGATGATGCCCGGCATCACGAACATCCCCTCGGCTTCCAGCACCGTCACGCCCTTGTCGGCGGTCAAGTTCGCACCGATGGCCTTCACCTTCCCGCCCGCCACCAGAATGTCGGTCTTTGGCAGAACCTTGCCGGTCGTCATGGTCAGAACGGTCGCGCCGCGGATCAGCACGTCGCCGCCGGTCTGGACGCGCGGCTTGCGGTCGGCTTCGATCTCCGTCACCGCCCCTTCCATCGCGTCGAGTTGCGGGATCACGGCCCGGAACGGGTCGCCGTTGAACGGCCGCGTGCCGCGGCCGATGATGGTCTGCTGCGCGCCGCCACCAGGCCGCCCGCCCGCACTACCGGTGGGCCGCATTTGGGCCGCGGGCGCTGCCGGGGGTGTGGTCGCGGGGGGCGTCATCGGGTTGGTCATCGGGGTCGTTTCGGGGTCGTTGTTGCCCCGCGGCCGGCGGGCACCGCCACCGGTCCCACGACCGCCCGGTCCGGCCCCACCGCTCGGGGCCGCGGCGGCGGTTTGGTTCGCGGCCCGCTCGTCGAGATCGAAGCGGATGCCATCCGCGAACGCGAAGCGGTACTTCGCTTCCGAAGTTTGGAACTCGCCCTCGGACACCAACAGGTGAGCCGAACGGCCCTTCTCGATCTTCCCGACCTGCGAGGACGCGCCCAGGATTTCCGCGGCGTCGGTCGTCAGAGCGGCGAGTGCCGCATCGACCGGAAGGCCGGCGGCGATGGCCTTGCGAACGTCTTCGCGGAAGCGGTCCACCGCCGTGCCCTGCGACACGAAGGCGAACTTCACGCCCGCCTTGTGCAGAGTCGCCGCACACGCCAGGTCCAGGTTCCGCAACCGCTGTTGTTCTTCCCGCACGCGGACCGGCAGGTCGGTTTCGCGGTCCGGCGGCGTGGCGAAGTTGATTTGCAACAGCACCGGCACGCCCTCAGCCTTCAGCCGGTCGGCGACCTTCCACGCCTGCTTGCCGCCGACGATGATCGGCTTCAGCTTGAACTCGGCCGCGAAGTCGAGGGCACGGTGAATCTGATCAACCGTGTCGGCTTCGAAGGCGACGGGCAACTTGCCCTCCAGGGCCGGCCAGAGGGCTTCCAGGCCGGGGTCGGCGGACGGCCGCTTGCCAGTCCGGCCGCGTGCTTCGTAGGCCGTCCACTGTCGCTTCAACCACCCGGCGTCGAGGAACGTCTGTCGGCAGTGAGCGATGATGCCCATGAGGGCGGTCGGGTAGCCTTCGCCGACGACGCGGCTGAACCCGCCGTGCAGGGCGACGGGGCCGCGGAGCATCGCGTCCCGCGGTACGGCCCCGCTGAGGCTGACGAGGGCGCTGCTGCCGGAGAGGTAGCCGCCGTCCGGCGTCACAAGGTGCGCGGTGAAGCCGAGCCGCCGCCACGGGGCGACCGATTCTTCATCGAACTTCAGGGCCGTGGCGACCGCGAACTCGGGCGTCAACCCCTTGCGGTTGTCGGGCTTCGTGGCGATGAGCGGATCGGCGGCGATGTCTTCCACGGCCGGCGGTCCGCCCTGCGAGCGGCGCAGGGTGGCGTCATAGCCGCGAGGACTGCCGGCGTCGACGAAGCCGGGGTACACGGTCAGACCTTTGCCGTCCGTGACGAGGGCGTCGGCCGGCACGGTCACGTCCGGCCCGACGGCGACAACCAAGCCGTCGCGCACGATAATCGTGGCCTTCGGGAGAACCTTACCGGGTTCGAGAACAACCTTCGCGTCTTTGATCGCGTAAGCGGCCGGGCGAAGGCTGGGAGAGTTTTGAGCGACTGTGGGGAGAGAGGTGAGCAGTAGGAGGAGAGGTACGAGCGCAAATCGGGGTTGCGTCATGGCGGTTCCGGATGGGGGTTCGGGGACATGGGAACAGTTGTATCACATCGACGGATCGCAGGGGCGGGAATTCTTTGAAATGGCCCGCCGGCCGGGGCGTCATTCGGGCAGCACCAATCCTGCTCCCTCTCCCCCGGCTTTGAGGGGGAGAGGGTCGGGGTGAGGGGGTCGAGGTTGCCGTGCGACCGCCGCCTGACAGAGAAGGCGATTCCCCCTCACCCTAACCCTCTCCCCCGCAGAGCCGGGGGCGAGGGAATCGGATTGGGAGGCCGTTCGGGCAGCCGAGAGTTGCTACCGCTGTCGCCGAACGTGCGTTAGAATGATGCCGGCTTCCCGTCTGTTCTCGGACGACGCTGACGGACTCCGTGAGGTTCCCCATGTCGCGGTTCTTGGTTCTCAGTCTGGTCCTCCTCGCGCCCGCGGTCGGCTTCGCGGCCGACCCGGCGAAGGCCGCGCTCGCGAAGAAGTTGTCGGCCGCCATCGACCGGCACCTGGAAGCCGACTGGACCGCCCGCGGCATCAAGCCGGCCGCCGTCGCCGACGACGCCGAGTTCCTGCGGCGGGCGTCGTTGGACGTGATCGGCCGCATTCCCCGCGTGGCCGAAGTGACGGAGTTCCTCGCGGACCCGGCCGCCGACAAGCGGGCGAAGCTCGTCGACCGCCTGCTGACGATGCCGGCGTACTCCCGACACTTCGCGTACACCACCCGGCAGGCGTGGCTTCCGCAGACCAGCACCGACGTGCGGTTCTTCTTCAACGGCACGCAGTTCGAGGGCTGGTTGCAGGCGCAGTTCCGCAAGAACGCGGCTGCGGATGAGATGGTCCGGCAGGTGCTAACGGCCCCGGTGTCCCCCGAACAGGCTCGCGGCGGCTTCGGTCGGGACCGCAATAACCCGGAGCTGTCGCCGTTGGTGGCTTTCTACCAGGCGTTCGAGGGCCGACCGGAGAACCTTTCGGCCGCCGCCACCCGGCAGTTCCTGGGCATTAAGCTCGAATGCGCTCAGTGCCACGACCACCCGTTCGCGACGTACACGAAGGAGCAGTTCTGGCAGACGGCCGCGTTCTTCGGGGAATACGCCGCCCTGCCGCCGGTGCCGCCGAGTTTCGTCGGCCCGCTCCCGCCGCAGTACGGCAAGAACCAGATGACGATTCCGAACACCGAGACGACGCTCGTCGCCACGTTCCTCAACGGCAGCCGCCCCGACTGGCAGCCGGACCGCAACCCGCGGGAGGAGTTGGCCGCGTGGCTGACCGGCAAGGACAACCCGTTCTTCGCCAAGAACCTGACCAACCGCATGTGGGCCCGCTTCTTCGGCATCGGCCTGATCGACCCGATCGACGAACCCGGCGACGCCAACCCGCCGAGCCACCCGGAACTGCTCGACGAACTCGCGGCCGGCTTCGTCGTCAGCGGCTTCGACCACCACACGCTCATCCGGGCCATCACCGGCAGCCGGGCGTACCAGCTCACGAGCAAGCTCTCGCACCCGACGCAGGGCGACCCCCGCCGCTTCGCGAAGATGGGGATGAAGGGGCTGAACGGCGGGCAGATCTTCGACAGCTTCGTGATCGCGACGGGCTTGAAGAACGCCGGCAGCCTGATCGACGAGGGGGAGAACGACTTCCGCGACCGCACCCTTCGCGGCAAGTTCCTGAAGATGTACCCGACTGGCACGAAGTCGATCGACACGCAGACGTCCATCCTGCAAGCCCTGCTCATGATGAACGGCAAGCAGATGGAACAGCAGACGAACGTGGACACGAGCGAAACGCTCGCGGCCGTGGTGGACTCGCCGTTCCTGGCGACGGAAGAACGCATCGACACGCTGTTCCTGGCCGTGATGAACCGCAAGGCGACCGACGAAGAGCGCGAGAAGTACGGCAGCTACGTGGACCGCGGCGGCCCTTCCGGGGACAAGAAGAAGGCCATCGGCGACGTCATGTGGGTGCTGCTGAACAGCACGGAGTTCTTGTTCAATCATTGACGCGATCCGACCGTTTAGCCGCGTCTCCGAGGCTGTGCGAAGGGGGTCGCGGAAAAAGGCATCATCTCATGTGTCGAACCATGATGATCGTGACACTGCTTACACTCGGTTCGGGGTGCGGCGAGCGTATTGCAGACGAACGGGGCACGCAAGCCCGGTGCGATCTCCATGATGTTGAACTTCAAGAAGGGGTCATTCCGATCCGGTATGGGTACCCAATGTTCGCTCCTCAAGAAATTGAGGGAGTGAAACGATTCCCCTATGCGAATACCTTCCGTTTCGGCGGATGCATGACGACATCGGATTCGCCGAAGAAAGCACGAATTCGCTTCTGTCCGAAATGTCGTGAAGAAGTCGCCGCGTTAAATCGAGAGTACGCGAGAACCGTTCTGATACCAGTCGCCGAGTATCGAGATCGCGTACAGACGATCCTCGGCGAAGAGGCGTTTCTTAACGTGCGGTCCTGTATTCATTACACAAAGAATCAAGCCGTTGGTTTTGAAGGGACGGTTGCTTCAGAAGCTGACCTGGTAAGGCTGAAACTGTTAGCCGAGGCTGCTAATCCGCCGCAGCCGTTGATTTGGGATGTGAAAATCATCCGCTGAGTCATCGGCCCGCGCTCCGCAGGCTTCCGCGTCACCGCTTAAGCGGTCCACGAGTTCACACGAGGTTCCTCCCATGTTCAACCGCCGCCACTTCCTCCGCGCCGCCGGTGCGTCGCTCGCCGTCAGCGCCTCCGGCTGGCTGGCCCCGTTTGCGAACGCAGCGGCCGCCGACCCGAAGCGGAAGCGGTCGTGCATCCTGCTGTGGATGAACGGCGGGCCGAGCACCATCGACTTGTGGGACCTGAAGCCCGGCCACGAGAACGGCGGCCCGTTCAAGGAAATTCAGACCAACGTCCCCGGCATGAAGATCAGCGAACACCTGCCGACACTGGCGAAGTTCGGTGACAAGATGGCCATTCTCCGCGGCATGTCCACGAAGGAAGGCGACCACGAGCGGGCCAGCTTCCAGATGAAGACGGGGCAGTTGCCGATGGGGCCGATCAACTACCCGAACATCGGCTCGCTCATTTCGAAGGAGATCGGCAGCTCGACGGCCGAACTGCCGAACTTCGTCAGCATCGCGTCGCGGAGAATCTTCTTCCTCAACGACCCCGCGTCGCCCGGCTTCCTCGGGCCGAACTACGCCCCCCTCATGGTCGGCACGTCGAACGCCTTCAACGAGCCGAGCGGCGACAAGTTGTGGGAGCAACTCAAGGTCGAGAACCTCGAACGGCCGAAGTCCGTGGACGCCAAGCACGGTGACAGTCGGCTGTCCCTGCTCCGCGACATGCAGGAGGACTTCGCCGGCGGTCGGCCGACGGCGATCAGCGACAGCCACGTCGCAGCGTATGATCGCGCCGCCCGGCTGATGACCTCGAACGCGGCCGAGGCGTTCGACATGACGAAGGAGAAGCCCGCCGACCGCGACCGCTACGGCAAGTCGCTGTTCGGCCAGGGCTGCCTGCTCGCCCGGCGGTTGGTCGAGAAGGGCGTGCCGTTCGTCGAAGTGACCATGAGCGGCTGGGACACCCACGGCAACAACTTCGACTTCGTGAAGAAGAACAGCGAGCACCTCGACAAGGGGTGGGGCCAACTGATGATCGACTTGAAGGAACGTGGGTTGCTTGATTCGACGCTGATCGTGTGGATGGGCGAGTTCGGCCGCACGCCGCGGATCAACGGCGGCAACGGCCGCGACCACTACCCGAACGCCTGGGCGACCGTACTGGCCGGCGGCGGCATCAAGGGCGGCCAAGTCATCGGCAAGACGAGCAAGGACGGCACCACGGTCGAGGACCGCAAGACGAACACGAACGACCTGCTCGCGACGGTCTGCGGTGCGCTCGGCATCGACCACGAGAAGCAAAACATGTCGAACGTCGGCCGGCCGATCCGCATCGTGGACAAGTCCGCCCAGCCGGTAACGGAAGTGGTGAGCTAGAAGGCGAGCGGCCCGGCGTAAGCGGGCCGTGTCTTAAGAGCATTCATTTCAGACACGGCCCGCTTACGCCGGGCCGCTCGCCGGGGCTTCGCGTGAAACGCTTCCTCCTGTCACTCTTCGCCGCCACCACCTCGGCGCTCGCCGCCGCCGAACCGCCGCTCGCCCCTTCCCGCGGCTTGCCGCGGCCGACGGGGCCGCGCGGCGATGCCTTCGTTCTCGGCGCGGTCGCCCCACCTCAGCGATCGCTCCAGCGCGTGTTGCCGGCGTTTCAGTACGACGCGAAGACCGCGTTCCCTGACACGCTCGAAATCGTCTACCTCGCGAACGCCCGACCAATCCACGTCCGCGTCACACTCAAGGTCAACGGGAAGCCGCTGCACGAAGTCTGGCAGGCCCACCTGCGGAAACTGTTCGACGCCTTCGACCGGGACCACGACGGCTCGCTGAATCGCTTCGAGGTGGAGAACATCTTCTCGCCGAAGGGCCTGAGCGGGCTGCTCGGCGGAACGTATTATCACGGGGCCGGCGACGACGGGAAGTCGCTCGAAGACCTGGACCGCGATGCCGACGGGCGGGTGTCGTTCGCCGAGTTCGCGGCCGGGTACACCGAGGCGGCGGCCGACCTTGTGCGGTTGCGGTCGCTGGCGCTCGACGATTCGGTGGATCAAGCACTCACGAAGGAACTCTTCCAACGGCTCGACGCCAACGGCGACGGCAAACTGTCGAAGGCGGAACTCGCCGGGGCCGAGAGCATTCTGCTCGCGCTCGACACCGACGAGAACGAAACCCTCTCGGCCGACGAAGTTCGCAGTGTGCCGAAGGTGACGGCGGACTTCCCCGGCATGGTCCAGCCCGCCCCGACGCCGCCCAAGCAGCCGGAACGCGACCCAAATTTGGAACTCTACCGCGGGCCGATCCCCGGCACGGTCGTGCAACTGATGCTCAAGAAGTACGACGCGAACAAGGACTTCGCCCTGACCCGCGCCGAGATCGGCCTGGAGGCAGAGGCGTTCGCGAAGCTCGACGCCAACGGCGACGGCAAACTGTCGGCCGCAGAACTCGATGGCTGGCGGACGACCGAGCCGGACTTCACGGCCGTGGTGGACGTGGTTCAAGATTACGCGAAGCGGTTCGCCGAGATGAAGCCGCGCGGCGGGAAGTTGCCGGCCGGGTGCGAACTGCGGACGGGCGAGAACGGCCGCGTGGTCCTTCGCATCGGCAACCAGTTGCTCGACATCAGCACGGCCACCCCGCCGCCGGGTGCGATTGCCCTCCGCACGACGGAGCAACTGAACTCCGCCTACCCGACCGACAAGCAGGTGGTGACGGAAAACGACATCAACGGCCCGCAGTTCCAGTTCCTCCGCGTGGTGTTCGACGCGGCTGACCTCAACGGCGACGGCAAACTCACCAAGAAGGAATTCCGACAGTATCTCGAACTGCAAGAGGAGACGATCGCCCTCGCGCTCTCGGCCAGTTTCGCGACGCGGCGGCCGAGCCTGTTCCAACTGCTCGACGACAACGGCGACAACCAACTCGGCGTCCGCGAACTCCGCACGGCGTGGCAGCGGCTCATCGTCCTCGAACCGACCGGCGGCGACGCCGTCACGCAGGCGGCGCTCCAGCCGTCGGCGGCGGTGCGTTTAGGCTTCGCGGCCTTCGCCGGCCAGGACTACAGCTTGCCGGCGAACATGTTCGCGAAGCCCGGCGCACGGAAACAGGTGGCTCCGCTCTGGTTCCACAAAATGGACCGCAACGGCGACGGCGACGTGTCGCGGGCCGAGTTCCTGGGGCCGCGGGAGAAGTTCGACGAACTCGACACCGACCACGACGGCCTGATTTCGGCGGCCGAAGCCGACGCCCAGGACAAGAAACTGCGGGCGAAGAAATAAGGCGAGTGGCCGGGATGAGGGTAAAAGGGGCTGTCGCGTACACGATTGACAGATTGCCACGCCTTCTCCCCGCTGGGGAGGGGGTGGCCGAAGGCCGGGTGAGGGGTCGAGAGCCTGCCCGGGCAAGAGGCGTTCGCACAAGCAACCTCTTACCCTCCCTCACCCCCCGGCTTCGCCGGACCCTCTCCCCAACGGGGAGAGGGTGTGCCTGACTCTCTCCGCCCACCACATCTCGTCTTTCGACCACCGAACTCCCCTCTCCTTTCGAACGTAATTGGCCGTGAAGTAGATTGGTTCTTACGAGGGAATGCACGGTGGATTGGTCCCGCGAAGTTGCTCTGTTGGCCAGCCGTGGTGTCAAGTTCGCGCCTGGGCTGTCCGAAGGCGAACTGACCGCTGCCGAACAGAGAGTTGGATGCCGCTTTCCACCGGACCTCCGGTCGTTCCTTCAAACCGCACTACCGTCTGACTTCGGCTGGCCGAACTGGCGGAGCCCTGATTCGTCCTTCATCTCGGAACGGCTCGCGTGGCCGGCTGATGGTCTTGAATTCGACATCCGCAACAATTCATTCTGGTGGCCTGCGTGGGGCCAGCGGCCGGACGATCTGGGTGACGCAATCGCAGTTATGCGGCAGCACGTCGCGGCCGCACCGCCGCTCGTACCGATCTTCCGCCACGTCTCTCTGCCCGCCGATCCTTGCGAGGCCGACAACCCCGTTCTATCCGTGTACCAAGCGGACATCATTTACCGGGGCCGGAATCTGGCGGAATACCTCGGCTATATCGGGAGTGGTGAAGAGATGATGTTGCAGCGATGCGATGAGGTGCGGCACATCCGGTTCTGGAGCGAGTTAGTTGAGGCGAATGACGGCTGCCATTGACCGGAATCTCAAAACCAAATTCAAGCCTTCCCACCGAGCAGTAAAACACTCGCCCCGACGGCGAGTCGCCTTGTCTCGCGACCGAACTCACCTCTCCTTTCGAACGTAATTGGCCGTGACCCGTCGGGCGTGCTAAAATCGCTGGACCTCGTTCCCCCGGAAACCGCGTCGATGACGCTCGGCCAGCTCCAAGATCGCATCCGCCTGCTCTACGGCGACAAAGATTCCGCCCGCGGCATCGAAGGAACCTTCATGTGGTTCCTCGAAGAAGTCGGCGAACTCTCGGCCGCCCTCCGCGGCGGCACGCACCAGGAGCGGACGCTGGAATTCGCCGACGCCCTGGCGTGGCTGGCGACGCTCGCCAACATCGCCGGCGTGAACCTGGAAGACGCGATGCAGCAGAAGTACGGCGGCGGGTGCCCCGGCTGCGGGCAAACGCCGTGCGCCTGCGGGATGACCGAAAAGCCATGAGAATCGAGAACCGAATGCCGCGATTCGCCCTGGCCCTCGCCGCCGCCCTGACCCTCCTCGGCTCGGCCGCGGGGCAGTCGTACCCGATCAAAATCAAGTCGGTGAAGATCGGCTTCCCGCACGGGCCGAACCCCACGCAACGCGACGACGATCAAACCGGCTCTTACGTGTGCAAGGCGAACACCTGGGCCCCCGTTTACGTCGAGTTGCAGGTCGAGCGCAAGGAGAAACGGGACCTCGCCATCGTGCTGGAAACCACCGACCCCGACGACCTCGGCACGTCGGTGGCCGTGCCGCTTCAGAACTTGTCCGACGTAGAACCGGGCACAATCCTGTCGGCCGCGGAACTCGCCTTCCTGCCGTGCGTGCGGATCGGCGGCCGCGAGTTGACCGTCACCGTCCGCGAGCGCGAGCCGGCCGGGGCGAACCCGACGGGCGGTCGGCAGGTCGCCGAGCCGAAGCGGCTGAGCTACGTCCGCTCGCGGGACACATCCACCTACGTCGTCCTCTCGCTCGGCTCGCGGTTGCCCGGCTTCGAAGTGCCTGCCGAGCCGAAGGCGAAGGACGACTACCGCCCGGCGAAGGTGGAACAGGCGGTCATCGACAATCCGTTCCTGCTGCCGGACCGCTGGTACGGGTACGACGGGGCCGACCTCGTGGTGCTGGCGACCGGGTCGGCCTCCGTGCCGAACTTCCTCACGCCGCTGTTCACCAACCCGCAGCACAAGCCGCGACTCGACGCCCTTGTGGAATGGATTCGCCGCGGCGGGCGGGTCGTCGTCAGCGTCGGCTCGAACGCCGGCATCGTCGCGAGCTTCCCGCTCCTTCAAGAAATCCTGCCGATGCAGGTCCGCAAGGACGCCCCGAACGAGCAGGTGAAGAACCTGCTCTTGGAGTGGGTGCTGGCCGCCAACAACACTACGAAGACGAAGCAGCACGGCACCCTGATCGCGAAGACCGGGACGTTCTCGGTGGCGAACTTCGCCCCGCAACCGGGCCGCGGTGCCCGGCAGATCGTGCCGCCAGTGGACACCGTCCGCGAGAACGCACGGCTGGCGGTCGTGCAGGCCCCTTACGGCCTCGGCCGCGTCACGCTCGTCGGCTTCGACCTCGATCGCTCGCCGTTCCTCGACCACCCGGAGAAGGCCCAGGTTTGGGAGCAAATCCTCCGCGAGTGCGGCTCGGAGCGGGCCACGCAAAGCGGCAACAAGAACAACTACGGCAACTACGGCGGCGTGGTCGAGGACGAACTCGCGACCGACATCCGCCAGCACACCGACTCCTTCGCCAGCGTGCCGGTCATCTCGTTCGGCTGGGTGGCAGTCTTCATCGTCCTCTACACGCTCCTGATCGGGCCGGTCGAGTACTTCGTCCTGAAGAAAGTCTTCAAGCGGCTCGAACTCACCTGGATCACGTTCCCGATCATCGTCCTCACCGTCAGCGCCATCGCCTACTTCTCGGCCTATGCCCTGAAGGGCAGCGACATGAAGGTGAACAAGGTCGATCTCCTCGACATCGACCCGGCGACGAACCGCATTTACGGGCACACGTGGTTCACGGTGTTCAGCCCGCGGATCGACACGTACAAGGTGGGTGTCGAGCCGAGCGAGCGGTGGGCGGCCGGCGGTCAGGGCAGTTCCCTCGTGGACTGGGCCGGGGCCGGGTCGGGCCGCAAGAGCAGCTTCTTCCGGCGGTCGTACTTCTACCAACTAGCCCAACCCGGCGACGCGACGGCCGGCACCTTCTCCGACGGCCTGGTGAACGTGCCGATCCAGGTCTGGTCCACGAAGGCGTTCGCAGCCGACTGGTCCGGCCAGAGTGATCGCCAAGCCCCGCTGGTGGCGTCCGAGTTGAATCACCCGCCCGCCAAGCCGGACGACGTGGTCGGCACGTTCACGCTGAACCTGCCGTTCCCGGAACTGCAAGACGTGTACCTGATCTACGCTGGCGAGGCGTACAAGTGGGACGCGATCACCTCCGGTGTGCCGGTGAACGCCTACCTCGACCGGAGCAAGCTGGAACCCGACTGGCTGCGGAAACTATCGAGCCTGTCCGGCTTCGTGAATCAGCCGAACGTCAACCCACGGTCGGGCACGGCGACAAAGGTTTCGACCGGCCTCGCGCCGATCTTCGCGGCGATGTTCCACGACGAGGCGCAGCGGAACGAGGACACGGCCGCCCCGCGGAACGCCACCCTGCGGCGACTCGACCAGTCGTGGCGGCTCTCGACGCTGCACCGCGACGAAATCCTCGTGATCGGCCGCGTGCCGATCGTCCGCGACCAACCGGCGGAAGACCTGATGACCGACCCGGCCTCGCCGTCGCCGACGAAACTCTGGCTCCGCGACCTGCCCGTCTCTGGAAAGAAGCGAGAGCCGCAACAGGGCACGCTGCAACAAGAAACCTTCGTCCGGGTCTACGTTCCGGTGAAGCCGTTCAAGAAATAACCATTAGCCGCAGATGGACGCGGATGAACGCAGATCAGAAATAAACTCATGCTTCGGTTTTCGGCCTGATCTGCGTTCTCGGCGTGAATCTGCGGCAATAATCTCTTCGAGACCACCATGATCGAAACGCGCGACCTGACGAAGAAGTACGGCGACCTGTTCGCCCTCGACCGGCTGACGCTGAAGCTCGAACAGGGCGACGTGTTCGGGTTCATCGGGCCGAACGGGGCCGGCAAGACGACGACCATGCGCATCCTGGCCACGCTCCTCAACCCGAGTTGGGGCGAGGCCAGCGTGTGCGGGTACAGCATCTACACCGGGTCGAAGGACATCCGCCGCAGCATCGGGTACATGCCCGACTTCTTCGGCGTGTACGACGACATGAAGGTGATCGAGTACCTCGAATTCTTCGCCGCCGCGTACCGCATCAAGGGGCCGGAACGTCGTAAGAAGTGCGATCAAGTGCTCGACCTCGTGGAACTCGGCTACAAGCGCGACGCCCTCGTCACGAGCCTCAGCCGCGGGATGACGCAGCGCCTCGGGTTGGCCCGCGTGCTGTTGCACGAACCCCAAGTTTTGCTCCTCGACGAACCCGCCTCGGGCTTGGACCCGCGGGCACGGATCGAAATGCGCGAACTCATCAAGGAGTTGCGCAAGATGAACAAGACGATCATGGTGTCGTCGCACATCCTGCCGGAACTTGCGGACATCTGCAACAAGATCGGCATCATCGAACGCGGCAAACTGATCTTCAACAACGACGTGAACTCCGCGATCAAGCAGGTGCGGCAGAAGCACATCTATATCGTCTCCGTCGGCAAGGACTCGAACGAGTTGGCCGCGAAAAAGCTGGAGAGCAACGCCGCGATCGAGAGCGTGGAACTGACGCCCGAGGCCGAGTCGATCAAGGTGACGATGAAGGAAGCCGACGCCGACGGCAGTTTCATCCCAGAGCAACTGATCGCCGAAGGGTTCAAACTGAAGGCGTTCAAGGAAGAAGAGATCAACCTCGAAGACGTGTTCATGCGCATCACGAAGGGCATCACGAACTGACGACGGGGACATCGGGATGGCGGACGGCGAACGGCCCGGAAAGCGCTACTGGTCGGTCGTCAAACCAATCTGGGGTGCGATTAGCATTTGCGACGGGCCCGACGAATTCCTACAGCAGTTTCGCCTTGTACCGCCCGCGACCGGACATCTGTTCGCCGCCCACTGGTGTCAGTCCGAGGTCCGCAACGGCGGGCTACGCCAGTTTTTCTCCAACTCAACGGGAGTACTGGCCCCGGAAGCGCTAGTTGGATTTCGGGCGATCGGATTAGCCGAGTGGTACGATGTCCTGGCCGAAGCCATGCGATTCTTTGGTAACCCATACCCGCGAAACCAAAGCATCCGCCGACGACTTCTGGCCGATTACGATAGGTTGCAGGAAAAGGCCGAATACCCGTTCTCAACATTGGATGACCGGTTCGATGCATGGTTGCACTCGGAGCCGGATCGGTGGGAACGTGTGGCCGATGGCTTCGCAGACGGACAACAGTCATAGCCGAATATGCGGCCGAAGCCATTCGGCCCTCATTGGGCAATGGCGGAACTTACCCTCGATTTCGGACTGACTTCCCTGTTGGGGACTTGACCATGTCGCGACTGCTGCTCCCCGCCCTCGCGTTCGGCCTGCTGGCCGGCACTCTGTCGGCGGCCCCGGTGAAAGATTCCGCCCCCACCCCCGGCGCGAAGTTGCGGCAGGCGCTCGACGAGACGGGCGATGTCGTCTTCGAGGGGAAGACGCTCGCGGAGGTGGCCGCGTTCTTCAAGAACAAGGTCAAGGCCGAGGTGCGGTACGACACCGCCGCGATGATGGGCCTGGGGATCGACCCGAACGCGCCGACGTTTGCGGTCAAGGTCCGGGACGGGAAGATTCGCGACGGGCTGAAGGCCGTCCTCTCGCCGGCAAACCTCAGTTATGGCGTTGTCGGCGGGGCCATCTTCATCGGCCCGGAAGAAACCGTGATCCAGCAGCAAATGCGGCAGCGCGTCAACCTGGACGGCGAGGCCACGACGCTGTCGGCCCTGTTGAAGTCACTGGCCGACGAGAGCGGGGCCAACGTCGTGTTGGACCCGCGGATCGAGGAGAATGCAAAGAAGGCCGCAATCAAACTGAAACTGACCGACGTGCCCCTGGAAACGGCGGTGCGGCTGACGGCCGAGGTCGCGGGCTTCGGCACGGTGCGGATGAACAACGTGCTGTTCGTGACGAGCGAAGAGCGAGCGGAGCGCCTGAAGGCGGTCGCCGACGGCCCGACGCCGATTCCAGCGGCCCCTGTGCCGTTCCCGGCCGTGCCGCCGGGTACCCCGGCCATCGCCCCACTGCCCCCGGCCGCCGGTGGCCGATAGCCCAAAGAGATGAAAAAGCCCCGGACCACCGCAAAGTGGTCCGGGGCTTTTTGTTTAAGTGGAGCCGAGGGGAGTCGAACCCCTGACCTCGTCGTTGCGAACGACGCGCTCTACCAACTGAGCTACGACCCCGCGTGAGCAATTATCATACGGCGGCACCCAGCCTTCTGGCAAGACCTGCCGGCGGTTACAAATCCACGTCGAACAGAACCACGTGCCCGGTGTCGCTGCCGACCGCCGCCACGCACCCGTCCGGCGAGAACGCGATGCTCCGCATCCGCCCCTCGTGCCAGTCGAACGTCCGAGACGGCTGCCACGTTCCCACGTCCCAGAACGTCACGCCGCGGTCGTTGCTCGCAGTGGCCAGATAGTGGCCGCCGGGGTGGAAGGCGAAGTCGGTGATCGCCTTCTTCGAATCGCTCGTCAGCAACCGCGGCAGCCGGTGAAGGTATTCGAGGGACCACACGCGAAGGGTGTTGTCGCGGCTAGCGACCAAGAATTGCCCGTCGGCCCGCAACCGGTCGAGGTGGCCCACTCGGCTGGGTACTTCTTGCAATGTCGAACCGTCCTCCGAAGACTGCACGACGAAGCGAGGCGGGTCGTCTCCGCGGTTAATCTCGTGGGCGATTAGCGAGTCATCCGGCAAGAACGCAAGGTGGGCTGCCCCGTCGGTCGCTTCTTTCCATAACATTCGTGGCGGCATGAGGTCCGGGCCGGTCGGCGGCTCCCATCCGGCACGTCCGAAAAAGGAGTGACCCGTTGCGATTCGGCCGTCCGCCCGAGAGACGGCGAACGTGCTGTGGCCTGACACCTGTGCGTACGGAATTGGAAACTCGAAACCCTCGCCGTCGGCGGCCCGCAGTTGGTGTAACTCTTGGCCGGGAACCAACCCGAACACCCATTCGCCGAACGGGTGGTACTCGACGCGCCGCACGTAGGCGTTTCGCGCGGCCTTTTGCTTCGTCCAGCCCCATCGCCAGACTCGTTCCAACCCCACGTCCCACAACTCGACGCCGAGGCCGCCCGCAGCGACGAACCGGCCGCACGGCGAGAACGCCACGGCTTCCACGCGGTTCAACTCGGTTTCGAAGGCGAGCATGGTTAGTGGCCGTGGCCGACTTCCGCCCGCCGCGGGTCGGTCTTCAGGATAATCTCGTTGATGCCGGTCTGGTTGAAGCCCTTGTAGCCGTCGTCGCGTTGCAGGATTTCCAAGTGCGAGCCGAGCGCGCCGTCGGTGCGGAACTTCACCGCCTGGGGCTCCGTGATGCGGCCCTCGCGGACCAGCTTCGTGATGCGGGCTTCCGCCACCGGCCAGACTTCGCCTTTCGTGAAGGCTTGCCGCAGGTACTCGAAGTCGGTGAACGGCTTCATCGAATCGACACCGTGCGGCTTTAATTGTTCGCGCGCCGCGTCGAACGCGAACTGGCACTCCAGGTGGTGCATCCCGGCTTGCAGGAACGCCTCGCCGTGCAGGGCGCACCACAGGCCGACGGTGCCGAGTTCCTTCCGCCGCGGCAGCAATTCGTGGGCGAAGTCGCCGGTCACTTCGTCCGGCGACAGGTCCACGTCCGCGAAAATCACCACGCCGACGTTCGGCTGTTCGAGCACCTGTGCCCCCCACCCGGCGTCGCGGCCGGCGTAGAACCGCTCGCGGCAGAGGAAGCCCATTTCTTCGAGAATCGCGATCATCGGGGCGAAGTTCTCGCGGCCGCTGCGGTAGGTGTGGTGGTCGTGGTTGGCCCAGCCCATCCCGAGGGCGTCCTGCCGGGCCTTCTGCACGCGGGCGGCCCGGTTCCGCATTTGCCAGAACTCGCGCTCGGCCTGGAAGAACAGGTCGCAGGTGCGGTCTACCCCCAGGTCGGCAATCGCGGCCCGGATGAGGTGCCGGGCGTGGGCGAAGCCGTCGATCTCGTCCTCGAAATCGCGGTTCCGCAGGCGGAAGGCTTCGAGGTGCCGGAGGACCGCCGCGGGGTCGGCGTCGGCCCCGCCGTGGCGTTCGATCACCCAGAGTTCCGTGTTCCGCTCGCTCGACACGCGGGCTTGCCGCACCGCGGCCAGGGGCGCGCCGTCGATCGCCACTTGCCTCGCCAGCCCTTGTGCCAGTACGAAATCGGCCACGGACTCGACGCGGATGAAGAGCCGCCTCTCGCCGCCGGCCGAGAGTTCCACGTCCGGGAACATTCCGGCGGCGTGCCGCCACAACGCGCCGGCGCCGGGGTTCGCGTAGCCGACCTCACGCAGTTGGCGGGCGAGTTTTTCGGACGCCGGGCGAGTGATGCGGGCGACCCAGTCGGCCAGCCGCGTGCCGGTCTCGTGGAGCAAGCGGTCGCGCAAGTGCGTGATGAACCCGTTCACTTCCAGGAAGGAATCGAGTTGCTCGCGGACGAGCGCGGCCGCGGCAGGTTGGGGGGTCCAGAGGGGTTCGGCAGACATGAATTTCTCCGAGGGCCGGGAAGCCGGGAGCGGTTGTTCATTATACGGTCGTAACGACCGCCCCCGCCCCCGGGCCGGAACTCCTCCGGCTATCCGATTGAATGCTCTTCAAAATGCGAATACAATCTCGGGACGTGAATTCGCCCCCTGATCGCGTTGATGGAAAGGACTACTGCCGTGCAAGTCAAGGTATCGGTTCGCCACGGGCAGCTCGACGACGCCACCCAAGCGGATATCCGCGACAAGGCCGAGAAGCTGCTCCACTTCTTTGAGCGTGTGTCGCAGATCGAAGTGACCGTCGACCTCCGCGGCCTTCAGAAGAAGGTCGAAATCCTCCTCAACGCCGAGCACAAGCACGACTTCGTCGCGCAGGCCGAGGCCGAAGAGGTTCTCCCGGCCGTGTTGGTCGCGGTGGAGAAGATGAAGCACCAGATCAACCACTACAAGGAAAAGATTCAGGACCACCGCCGCGCCCCGTCGCACGGTGGGCCGGACAACATCCGTCGGTAAGCGGTGCAAGGTTCCCGGTGTCGGCGAGGGCGACGGAGATGATGAACTTTCTCATACGCGACGCGATCATTCCCGCCCCGCTCTTCCAGGCCACGACCCGGGACGACGCCATTCGGGAACTCGTCGGCAGTCTGTTCAAGGCCGGCATCCTCGCGGAAACCGATCAGGCGGACATCGTGCGGGCGATCTTGCGCCGCGAGCAACTCGGCACCACCGGCATCGGCCGGAACATTGCGATCCCCCATTCCCGGCACGCGGCCGTGACCCAGCTCACGGGCACGCTCGCGGTCTCCGGGCCGGGCGTCGGTTTCGACAGCGTTGACGGCGAGCCGGTCCACGTCATGATCCTGCTCATCTCGCCGCCGGACAAGCCGGGCGAACACCTGCGGTCGCTGGAGAACGTCGTCACCACCCTGCGGGACGAGGCGCTGGTCAAGGCGATCCGCGAGGCGAAGACGAAGGACGAAATCTGGGCGGTTCTGCAGGGCCACGCACCCGGGGGGCGGGCATGAACACCGGAACGCCCCATGAGCCTTACCGCCGGGCCGCCATCATCATCAACCCGAACGGCCTCCACATGCGGCCGGCCACGACGTTCGCCCAGCTCGCGGCCGGCGTCGCCAGTGACATCATCGTCTGGCACGGTGAAAAGCGGGCGAACGGCAAGAGCCTGTGGGACTTGATCGGCCTGTGTGCCCTCCGCGGCACGGAGTTGATCGTCGAAGCCGACGGCCCGGACGCGGAGGTCGTCGTCGGCCAGTTGGTCGCAATCTTGGCTTCACCCGGCGACCCGGATTAGTTACGCTACAGGTGTCGCCGGCACGGTCGCCGAAGGAATCTTTCAGTTGCCCGCCGGCCGCCCCTCGGCCGGCCCCACCCCGGCGGAGTGAATGGAAACGAAGCACGGGATCAAGGCTTCCCCCGGTATCGCCATCGGCCCCGCCCTGGTGTTGGATACCGAGGGCGTCCGCATTCCCCGTCGCACCGTCCCGCCCGAGCAAGTCCCCGGCGAACTCGCCCGCCTCCAGGTCGCGATCCACCGGGCCACCGCCGATTCGCGGGCCCGCGAACAGGAAATGACCACGCGGCTCGGCAAGGACATCGGCAAAATCTTCGCCTCGCACGCCCTGCTGCTCAGCGACCAGGCCCTCCGGTACGACATCGAAATGCTCATCAAGGCCGAGTCGTACTCGGCCGAGTACGCCGTCAGCCGGTGCATCCGGGCGCGGGTCAAGGGGCTGGACGACACCGGCAACGAGATCGCCATCCGCATCCGGGCGGACTTCATCGACGTGGAGAAACAACTCCTCCACGTCCTGCTCGGCGAGCACCCGGAATCGCCGGACGCGCTGACGCAGGCCGTCATCATCCTCGCCCACGACCTGACGCCGAGCGAGACGGCCATCTTCAACACCAAGACGGTGCAAGGGTTCGCCACCGAGTCCGGCGGGCCGACCAGCCACACGGCCATTCTCGCCGAAGCGCTGAGCATCCCGGCCGTCGTGGGCCTGGGCAAGCTGCTCGCCGACGTGTCGGGCGGCGACATCGTCATCATCGACGGCGACGCCGGCGTCGTCATCATTGAGCCGGACGAGGAAACCCTTGCCCGATACCTGGAGCGGATGCAGTCCAAGGCCGACGCCCCCGCCCGGTACGAGGAACTCCGCGACACGGAGTCGGTCACGAAGGACGGCGTTCATGTCGAACTCCTCGGCAACATCGAGTTCCCGACCGAGGCGGCCGCTTGCATCGAGAAGGGGGCCGGCGGCGTCGGGCTGTACCGCACCGAGTTCCTGTACGTCAATAAGACCGGCGACCCGACTGAGGAAGAACACTACGCCGCCTACCGGGAAGTGGTGGCGATCCTCGGCCCGACCCGGCCGGTCATCATCCGCACGCTCGACCTGGGGGCGGACAAGTTCTCGCCGGCGACGCGAGGAATCCAGGAGAAGAACCCGTTCCTCGGCCTCCGCAGTGTGCGGCTGTGCCTCCAGAACCGGCCGCTGTTCAAGACGCAACTCCGGGCCATTTTGCGGGCGAGCGTGTTCGGCGACCTGCGGATCATGTTCCCGATGGTCAGCACGATCTTGGAACTGCGGCAGTGCCTCAGTTTGCTCCGGGAAGTCGAAGAAGATTTGCACGACGCAGGAATCGACTACAAACCGAACGTACCAGTTGGTACGATGATTGAAGTCCCGTCGGCGGCGATCATGGCCGACGTGCTGGCGAAGCAGGTCAGTTTCTTCTCACTGGGAACGAACGACCTCGTCCAGTACACCCTCGCGGCCGACCGGGACAACGAGACGGTGGCCAACCTGTACAGCCCCGTTGACCCCTCCGTCTTGCGGCTCATCCACATGGTGTCGCAGGCCGGGAGTCGACAGGGCATTCCGGTCAACGTCTGCGGGGAGATGAGCGGCGAACCCGTGTACACGGCCCTGTTGCTGGGCTTGGGTATCCGGGACTTGTCCGCGACACCCCGCAAGATTCCTGAAATCAAACACGTCATTCGGTCTCTGACGATACCCGAGGCCGAGCGGGTCGCCCAGGACGCTCTCCAAATGGAGACGGCCCGCGATGTGGCGAGTTACTTACGCGGACATTTACGCCGCTTTCTCCCCGAACTGGCCGAGTGACGGTGACGGCTTAGCCGGCCGCACTGGCCGCAGGGTCGAGACGACGATGAGGACCACCCGACAACCCGTTCCGCCAGCCCGCGTGTCCCGCACGCCCTGGCCTCGGACCGCCGGCCTCCGCGCGTCTTTATCCCGTTCACGGGAGGGCGGCCGGAGGGGGTAACGCCGCGACGCCTCGTGCGCCGCGGCCCCCACAGCCGATGGTCGGAGACAAACTTCGTTTTCGGTTCGAGAAAGCCGGCGACCTTCGCCTGCTCAGCCACCACGACCTCATGCGGTGCGCCGAGCGGATGATGCGCCGGGCGGCCATCCCGTTCAAAATGACGGCCGGGTTCCACCCCGCCCCCCGCCTCGTCTTCGCCCTCTCTCTTTCGCTCGGCATCGTCGGCCGCCAAGAAGTCGTCGAACTCGAACTGACCGAACCCCGCGACGCCGACGAGGTTCTCGCCGCCTTCCGCCGGCACGCTCCGATCGGGTGGACGTTCACGTCCGTCAAAGTCATCCCGATGAAGGCGTCCGCCGTCGCCCGCCGGATCGTCTACCGCCTGCCCCTTCCGCCGGACCGCGTTGACGGGGTTCGCGAGCTCGCCGACGCGATGACGGCGTCCGCCGAAGTCTGGACCGACCGCTACCACCCGCGGCCGCGACAGGTGAACATCCGCCCGTACCTGCGAGCGATTCGCGTGGACGACAACGCCGTCTCGTTCGACATCTGGGTGACGCCCACGGGGACGGCCCGCGCCGACGAACTGCTGAAGTTACTCCGCGTCGCGGACCTCCTCGACGAGGGGGCCGTGCTGGAGCGGACCGAACTGGAACTGATCGACGAAACACTGCCGGACGCGACCGACGGCCCGCCCACGGGGCCGGCGATCACGCGGCCGCTGAACCTGCCGTCGGGCGTGGTGCCCGACGACGACGAACCCTCGCCGACCGCCACGTGGGGACTGTCCCCGAACGGACCGGTCGTCGAATGACATTCGCTCGCGCTTCGCGAGCCGAAACACGCCGCCCCGCCCGCGGCTTCACACTTGAGGACCGAATGAAGAAAGAAATGCTCATCAACGCGGCGCAGCCCGAGGAGTGCCGCATCGCCATCCTGGAGGACGGCGTACTCGAAGAACTTTACGTCGAGCGGGCGAACCAAGAAACCTACGTGGGGAACATCTACAAGGGGAAGATCGTCAACATCGAGCCGAGCATCCAGGCGGCGTTCGTGGACTTCGGCGGCGGCCGCAACGGCTTCCTGCACGTCTCCGACGTGGACCCGGCGTACTTCAAGCATTTGCTGCCGAAGGACGTGGCCGCCCAACTCGAAGCCGAGCAGGACGAAGAATTCGGCGTGGACCGCCCCGACCGCGGCAGTCGTGATCGGGGTGATCGTGGCGGCCGCGGCGAACGTGGTCGCGGTCGGGGTGACCGCGGTGAGCGCGGCGACCGGGACCGGGATCGCGGCCGCAACCGGGAACAACCGCCCGCCGAACCGGCGGCCGACCAGCCTCAAGAGTTGACTTCGTGGCTGGAACCGCAGGCCCCGCCCGCGCAACCCGCCCCGCGTCCGGCGGCCGCGCGTCCGGCCGCCCCGCCGCGTCCGCAACCGCAGCCCCAGGGTTTCGACGAGGACGGCGGCTTCGGCACCGGCTTGATTGAAGACCTGGCCCACCCCGCCCCCGAGCACGACATCACGGAAGACGCGGTGGTCGAGGAAGTGGAATACGTCGAAGTCGAAGAAGAGGAAGTGCCGCCGGCCGAAATCGTCACACACGTCGCGCCGGCCGTGCTGCTGCCGGCACCGGCGGTCGCGCGTCCCCTCCCGCCGGCCCGCGTGCCGACGCCCCCGCCGCCGGACGATGAGGAAGAGGGCGGGTTCGGAGCCGGGTTGCTCGACGACGTCGTCGTGGAATCGGTGATCGAGTTGGAAGTGGCGAGCAGCGAACCGGGCGAGTCGGCCACGCTGGAAGTCGCCGAAGCCGCGGATGCCGACGAGAAGAAGCCTCGCCCGCGGACCCGCAGTCGCGCAAAGCCGAAGGCTGAGGAAGGCACGCCGACCGCGGAAGGCGATGACGCGGCCAAGAAGCCGCGCGTCCGCCGCAAGAAGAAGGACGACGACGCGGGCGAAGAGCCGCCGGCGCTGCCGATCGCGGGTGCCGAACACCGCACCACTGGCGACGACAGCGAGCCGGAGATCACGCCGTTCTTCACCGACTCGTCCGGTTTCGACCCGGACGCCCCAAACGACCGCTTCGACGCCTCGCACGTGGCCGAGGAAGAAGGCGCGACGATGTTCGGTGAGGAAGAGCCGGAACCGGCCGCCGAAGGGGCCGAGGAAGCGACCGAACAAGCCGACCCAGACATGGTGATCGGCCGCGGCTTCAACGACTCGCCCGACGGTGAGTACGTCGGGGCCGACGAACGCCGCGACCGTCGCGGCGGCGGCCGGGGTGATCGCGGCGGCGACCGGGGCGGTCGTGGCCGGGGCGACCGTGGTGATCGCGGCGACCGCCGTGGTGGCGACCGCGGCGGCGATCGGGGCGACCGTCGGCCGAGTGGCGGGCCACGCTTCGGCGGGCCGCGCCGCGAGCGGGAGTTCCCGCGGCTGCCGATCGAGAAGATTTTCAAACGCGGTCAGGAAGTGATCGTGCAGGTCATCAAGGAGGGCATCGGCACGAAGGTGCCGACGCTCTCCACGAAGGTCAGCATCGCCGGCCGCTACCTCGTGCTCATGCCGAGCCTGGCCCGCGTGGGCGTGTCCCGCAAGATCGAAGACCCGGAAGCCCGCCGCCGCCTGCGGGACATCATGGGCCAACTGAAGACGCCGAAGGGCGTCGGGTTCATCGTCCGCACGGCCGCCATCGACCGCGAGGCCGAGGAACTGCAAGCCGACCTCGTGTACCTGCTGCGGCTGTGGCAGGTGGTCGCCCGCCGCATCCGCAAGGTGTCCGCCCCGGTCGAGTGCTACCGCGAGTCGGACATGATTACGCGGACCATCCGCGACATCTTCACGAAGGACGTGGACACGATCTGGGTGGACGACCCGACCGCGTTCCAGCACGCGAGCGAGTTCTTGCAGATCGTGATGCCGAAGTTCGCGAACCGGATCAAGTTGCACGAGGAGATCGTGCCCTTGTTCCACAAGTACAAGGTCGAGGAGGAGATCGCTAAGATCAACCAGAAGCGGATCGACCTGCCCCGCGGCGGCTCCATCATCATCGAGCAGACGGAAGCGCTCGTGGCCATCGACGTGAACAGCGGCACGTTCCGGGCGGACAACAACGCCGAGGAGACGGCCTTCCAGATGAACATGATCGCGGCGAAGGAGATCGCCCGGCAACTTCGCCTCCGCGACCTCGGCGGCGTGATCGTCAACGACTTCATCGACATGCGGGGCGAGACGCACCGCCGCAAGGTCGAGGACTGCCTCCGCGACGCGCTGCTCCGCGACAAGGCCCGCACGAAGATCCTCCGCATCTCGCAGTTCGGCATCATCGAGATGACCCGCCAGCGGTTGCGGCCGTCCTTGAAGAAACGCATCTACTCCGACTGCGGCCACTGCAAGGGGACCGGGTACGTGAAGACGTGCGAGACGACCGGCATCGACGTGCTGCGGCTGTTGCACCTGGCCGTTCACCGGGCCGGGGCGAATGCCAACGGCCCGTCGAGCGTGTCGGTGTCGGTCCACCCAGAGGCGGCCTTCCACTTGTTGAACAAGCAGCGGCGGGAGATTGCCACCCTGGAAGAGAAGGGCCGCACGGAGATCACGATCCTCGCGGTGCCGAACGTGTCGCCGGACTACCTGGAACTGAAGTG
Organism: Limnoglobus roseus; assembly: GCF_008254045.1. GTDB lineage: Bacteria > Planctomycetota > Planctomycetia > Gemmatales > Gemmataceae > Limnoglobus > Limnoglobus roseus. Next base: position 2,113,000 of record NZ_CP042425.1, read on the forward strand.
CCACGACGCCAACGGCAACGAGGTCCGGCTCCTGCCGACCGCCCCGCCGCCGAAGGTGTTCGGCGGCGGCCGACCGCCCCGTGACCGCGGCGACCGCGGCGACCGTGAGCGGGGAGAACGCGACCGTGACCGCGAACGGCGGTACCCGGCACCCCTGGATTAATAGGGGTTTTGGTCAACCTGCCCGATCCCGCAAGGGGTCGGGCGTTTTTGTTTCTCCCCCGGTTTCGCGCACTTTTGTCTTGACTCAAATTCCATCGACGTTATCGTCCGCCCCCGTCCGGGAGAATTGTGTGCGCACCGCACGCACCCCGGCGGGCCGGCCATGAACTGGGGAGTTCGGGGCCGGTTGGGGAAGGGGGGACACGATGAAGCGGGCCGCACTTCTCACGGTGGGCGTACTCACAGCCCTGGGTAGTTTGGGCGGGTGCAAGAGCGCACCGAAGGCCCAGACGGCCCGGCCGCAGGCGGCCGACGACGCGGCCGAGAAGAACATCTCCGCGACCGTGGGGCAGAAGACCATCGTCAGCAACACCGAGCCGATCCAGGTTTCGGCCGTCGGCCTCGTGTACAGCCTGCCGAGCACGGGCAGTCCCGCCGCCGGCGAGTGGCGGCCGATGCTCGAACGCGACCTCCGCAAGAAGAAGCTCAACCCGAAACAATTCCTCGAAGACCCGAACAACACCTGCTCGCTCGTCCTCGTCTCGGCCGTTATCCCGCCGGGGGCGAAGAAGGGCGACATGGTCGATATCGACGTGGTGCTGCCGCGGGCGAGCAAGACCGGCAGCCTGAAGGGCGGCATCCTGTTTGAGTGCGACCTGACCACGTCCGAACTGTCCGGCAACGTCCGCGAGCGGATGCAGGAAGCTGGCATGGACGTGGGGGCGAACCCGGCCGTCAGCGGCGACACGATCCTGCTCGGCAAGACGCTCATCCGGGCCGAGGGGCCGCTGGTCGCAGGCGTGATGGAGAACACCGCGAAGCTGAAGGCCAGCGTCGTCGGCGACGAGGCCGCGGCGGGCCGGTACACGGCCGGCCGCGTGTGGAGCGGCGGCCGGGTGCTCGAAGACCGACCGTACTTCTTCATGCTCAACGAGCGGGACGCCAACCCGCGGACGGCGATGGAAGTGGCTGCCCGCTTGAACGCGACGTTCCTGCTGGCCGGCGACTCGAAGAACAAGGTGGCGAACGCCGTGAAGGGCGACGTGGTCCTCGTCACCGTACCGCCGACCTACCGGCTGAACCACGAGCGGTTCCTGATCGTCGCCCGCCAGGTGCCGATGATCCCGGCCGGGGCGGAAAGCCTTCTCCGCAAGAAGCTGGAACAAGACCTGCTGAACCCGGAGACGGCGATCACGGCGGCGGTGAAGCTGGAAGCCCTCGGTGCGGAGAGCACGCGGGCCTTGCAAACCGGCCTGCAAAGTGAGTCGCCCTGGGTGCGGTTCGCGGCCGCGGAATCGCTCGCCTATCTCGGCAGCACGAGCGGGGCGGCCGACCTCGCGAAGCTCGCCGAGCAGCACCCGGCCCTTCGCACGCACTGCCTGACGGCCCTCGCCAGCCTCGACGACGGCGTGAGCACCGACCGCCTCGTCGAACTGATGAAGCACCCCGACGTCGGCCTCCGGTACGGGGCGTTCGTCGCGCTGCGGAGCATCAACGAACGGCACCCGGAACTGCACGGCACGAACGTCAAGAAGGCGTTCTGGGTTCACGAAGTTGCCCCCGGCTCGCAGAGCGTCGTCCACGTCGCGAGCAGCCGCCGGGCGGAAGTCGTCCTCTTCGGCAACGCCGGCACGCTGGTCCCGCCGTACACGATCCCGCTCGGCAACGACTTCGTCGTGGCCGCGAAGGCCGGCGACGAGAACGCGACCGTCACCTACCTCGCCCCCGGCAAGGACGGCTCGAAGGAAGTGGTGCTGAAGGTGCCGTCGAACCTCCGCGGGGTGCTGTCGGCCGTAGGCGAGTTGGGCGGCGGCTACGCGGAGGCGATCGAACTGATCCGCAAGGCCGACGGCACGAAGGTGCTGGCCGCGACGATGGCCGTGGACGCCCTGCCCCGCGGCATGCCGATCACCCAGCTGGCGAAGTTGGCCCGCTCCGATTCGAACTTGGAGCAAGCGAACGTCGAAGTCACCCGCGCCGCGACCTCCGGCGACCTGCAACTGGCGAGCTTCGACTTGCCCTCGGAGGCCGACAACGTGAAGCAGAAGCCGCAGGACGAGCCGTCGTTGAACCGCAGCCCCGGCCGCCTGTTCAGTGCCAAAAAGCACCCGCAGGAACCCGACCCGGAGCCGCCGACGGCCGCGAAGCCGTCCGAAGATAGCCTCGACCTGGCCCGCAGCCCGGGGAAACTGTTCGGGAAGTGAGTTCTTGGCGAGCGGGGGCATCAGCCCCCTGTTTTTCGTTCCGCCAGAGACGAGCTTACCAACACACAACGGCGAGCGGCCCGGCGTGAGCGGGCCGTGTCTGGTACTCGCAGACACGGCCCGCTCACGCCGGGCCGCTCGCCGTTGGTGCTGTAGGAAGTCGCGGCGATTCGAGAATCAATCGCCAATGTCTCGTCTAAGCCTGTTCGGCCTTCACTTCTGGTGGCTTTCCGGGCGGGTAGCCCGGCGTGATCGACTGGTGGGCGTCTCGCCACTCGAACAGGCATTCAATGCAGGAAGTGTGAAGGGGTTCGATGCACTGGAGCATCGTCTGATCCACGGGACGGGCGGCAAAGCACTTCAAGCAGACACACCAGCGGAAGCGTCCTCTCGGACCGTTCTTGGCAGTGAGCCCCCGACCCGCCGTGATGGCGTGCGACACATGCTGACAACAAAACGTCATCCCGGTAACACCATGCTTTTGGCACTGGATCGCACCCATCCCAATCCCTTACTTGGCCCCGTCACTTCGTAACCGATATCAGTCTACCACCCTGCGCAACGAATCCACGCATTGCACAATTGCGCATGGAAAAATGACTCAACATTGTGGAAAGCTAGTTGAATCTGAACAAATGTATCTTATCCTCCGGCATCCCTTCTTCTGGAGGTGCCGTACATGGTCCCGCTCGTTCTCGTCTCGTTCGCCCTCGGCCAGCCGCCCGCCCCGAGCATCAAGTTACCTTCCGAAGTCACAGGGCAGCCGGGCCGGATCCTGCAATTGAAGGCCGAGGCGACCGGGCCGCACGTCCGATGGTTTCTCGCCTCGGATGACGCCGACCTCGTGCCGTTTCCCGACGGCAAGGTCGCACTCTTCAGCAGTCCGAAGGCGGGCAAGTACACGGTGCTGGCCTGGACCGCGGCTGGCGACGTGCCGAGCGATGCGGCCAAGTGCGTCGTCACCATTGCTGGCCCGCCCGCACCGCCACCGGCCCCCAGTCCCTTCCTGCGTGATCTGCAAAAGCTGTACGCCGACGATGCGACCACCGACAAGGCCGGGCCTCTCGCCCAACTCGCCGCCCTGTACCACGAAGCCGTCACGTTTGTCGTGAAGGCAGATGTCGCCACGACCAGCGATCTCGCGGCCCGCATTCGTGCCGCCGGTTCGACGCTGCTCGCGGCCGACGCGCTCGTCGGCGTGCGGAAGCGGATCGCGGAGGAAGTCGCGAAGGAGCTGTCGACCGATGGCGATAAGCCGCTCGACGCGGCGACACGGGCGAAGGCGGCCAAGTTGTTCGAACAGATCGCCACCCACTTGGAGGAACTGAAATGATCCGGCGCACTTCGGCCATCCTGATTGGCCTGCTTCTCGCTAGCCTCGGCGTCTGGTTCATCCCGTCAACGCCGCAACAACCAGGAACCTTCGGCTGGGTGGACGACCGCGAACAAGTGCGGGCCGTCGCCGCCACGCTGCCGAACCCGGACTTCCGGGCCACCGAAGCCTACCGCGCCGCCTACGACGGGCCGGAGGACGTCTTCCTGTGGGACGCTTCGCGGAAGGTGCTCGGCCGGCTCATCCCGCCGCGCGACCAGAAGAACCTCGGCTCGTGCGTCAGCTTCGGGACCGCGGCGGCCGTCGAACACCTCATCTGCGTGCAGATCGCCAACGGGGCGGCCGAAGAGTATCGCGACTTGGCGCAAGAGATCATCTACGGCGGCTCGCGGGTCGAGATCGGCGGTGGCAAGATTCGCGGCGACGGCAGCGTCGGGGCGTGGGCCGCGAAGTTCGTCGCCGACTATGGTGTGCTGCCGCGCGGCGTGTACGGTTCCTTCGACTTGCGGGCTTACGACGTGAGCCGCTGTCGCGACTTCGGCAACCGTGGTGTGCCGGACGAACTCGAACCCGAGACGAAGAAGCACCCAGTGAGGGCCGTCGCCAACGTGCGAAGTTGGGCCGAAGCGCAAGCCGCGATTCGCAACGGCTATCCCATCGCGGTGTGCAGCAGTCAGGGCTTCCGCATGGCCCGCGACGCCGACGGCTTCTGCCCGCCGCAGGGAACGTGGATGCACTGCATGGCCCTCGTCGGCGTCCGCGGCGGCGCACGACCCGGCGGCTTCTTGCTGAACTCGTGGGGCGAATCGGCCCACAGCGGCCCCCGCGGCCTCGGCGACCCGTCGCCGGCCGGCTTCTGGGCCGACGCGAGCGTCCTCGACCGCATGTTGAAGCAGGGCGATAGCTGGGCGTTCAGCGGCTTCCGCGGCTTCCCGGCGAAGAAGCTCGACTGGTACGCGGGAAGAGTTGCGAGTGACGAGTTACGAGTGGCGAGCAATCAACCGGAGGACGTGTCATGCGTGCGATTCTGATGGTTCTGATTCTGGCGAACGTGTCTGCGGCGGGAGAACCGATGGAGCGGTTGCGGGCGCGGGCGGCCCTGGCGCTGGCCTTCGCACCGCCAACGTATGCCGAACAACACGCGAAGGCGTTGAAGGCCGGCAAGCCGTTGGTGGTCTTCGTGGGTCAACCCGCGAAGGCGCTGGCCGGCTGCGTCTGCGTGGCGTGCGAGACGTTCCCCGACATGGCCGGCGAGGGCGTGGTCGTCGGCCTGCCGACCGGCACTACTCTGCGGCGTATTGACCTGGCCGGCAAGCCGAGCGAAGCGAACATCCGCGGCGCGATCGGCACGACCCCGGCGAGCCTGATGGCGACGCTGCCAGTTCGTTAGCCAGGAGTCGGGAATCAGGAGTCAGGGGTCAGTAAAACAAAATGACCCCTGACTCCTGATTCCTGACTCCTGGAGTTCCGAATGTCCCTCCCCACGCGACCGCTCGGCAAGACCGGCGTTGATGTCTCCCTCATTTGTCTCGGCGGCTGGCACATCGGGCAGCCGGCCATCGGCGACGCGGAAGCCATCCGCATCATGCACGCGGCCATCGACGAGGGCGTCACGTTCTTCGACAACGCCTGGGACTACCACGAAGGGCACAGCGAAGACCTGATGGGTCGGGCACTCGCGGACGGCAACCGGCGGCAGAAAGTCTTCCTCATGACGAAGAACTGCGGCCGCGATGCCGCCACGAGCCGGCAACACCTCGAAGACAGCTTGCGGCGACTGCGAACGGACGTGATCGACCTGTGGCAGTTCCACGAGATCAACTACGACAACGACCCCGAATGGATCGTCGAGCGCGGTGCCCTCGCCGACGCGATCAAGGCGCAGAAGGAAGGCAAAGTTCGGTTCATCGGCTACACCGGGCACAAGTCACCGCACATCCTGGCGAAGATGCTGCCGCTGCACGCCTGGGACACCTGCCAACTGCCGATCAACGTGTGCGACCACTTCTACCGTAGCTTCCGCCACGAACTCCTGCCGGACCTGCTCACGCGCGGCATCGCCCCCATCGGCATGAAGAGTCTCGGTGGCGGCAACTTTGAAGCCGGCGGGCAGATCGTCGCCAACGGCGTCGTCACCGCCGAGGAGGCGATCCGCTACTCGCTCTCGCAGCCGATCAGCTCGCTGGTCGTCGGCGTCGATTCGATGAAGGTGCTGCAACAAGACGTGACGATCGCCCGCGACTTCAAGCCGTTGGAAGGCGACGAACTCGCGGCCGTGCTGGCGAAGGCCAAACCGGCCGCCGGCGACGGCCGCCACGAGTGGCACAAGAGCACGCAGAACTTCGACGGCCCGTACCACCGCCAGCAGCACGGCTTCGCGGTGTAAGATACCCTCATGGACTCGCTGCTCGACGGCTTCGGCCGCGTTCACAACAACCTGCGCATCTCCGTCACGGACCGCTGCAACCTCCGCTGCACGTACTGCATGCCGGAGGACGTGACGTTCCTGGACCGCGGGCAGTTGCTGACGTTCGAAGAGATCGCGTATCTCGTCCGCGTGGCCGCGCCGCTCGGCGTGAACAAGCTCCGCCTCACCGGCGGCGAGCCGCTGATGCGGAAGGACTTGCACAAACTCGTCCGCTTGCTCACGCCGATCCCCGGGATCGCCGACATCGGCCTGACGACCAACGGCCTTCTCCTGAAGGCTCAGGCCGAAGAACTCCGCGACGCCGGCCTCACGCGGTTGAACGTCTCGCTCGACACGCTCGACCCCGACCGTTTCCGCGAACTGACGCGGCGCGACGGCGTCGAGAACGTCGTCGAGGGGTTGCTGGCCGCGAAGGCGGTCGGCTTCGCGTCGATCAAGGTGAACGCCGTGGCCATCCGCGGGCTGATCGAACACGACGCGGTGCCTCTGGCGAACTTCTGCCGCACGCACGGTTTCGAACTCCGGTTCATCGAATACATGCCGATCGGGGCGGAAGCGTGGGAGCGCGAGAAGTGCTTCCTCGCCCACGAAATCCTGGACCTACTCGAACGCGAAGTGTCGCCGTTGGCCCCGTCATCGGACTACGACCCGCACGCCCCGGCGATGGAGTTCGACTACGCCGACGGCGGGGGGCGGGTCGGCATCATCGCGTCGGTGTCGCGGCCGTTCTGCCGCAGTTGCAACCGCATCCGCCTGACCGCCGACGGCAAACTGCGGAACTGCCTGTTCGCCCTGGACGAAGTTGATGTGAAGCCCCTGCTGCGCCAGACCGGCACCGATGCCGCGATTGCCGAAGCAATCCGCCGCAACGTGGCCGCGAAGTGGGAAGGGCACGAAATCAACAGCGCGAAGTTCGTGAAGCCCCTCCGCACCATGCACGCCATCGGCGGGTGAAATCGCCTGTCACGCCAGCAGTTCCCGCACCACGGTCCCGTGAACGTCCGTCAGCCGGCGGTCGATGCCGTTGTGTCGAACGGTCAACTTCGTGTGGTCGAGGCCGAGCAGGTGCAGAATCGTGGCGTGAATGTCGTAAACCTCGGTCGGGTGCTTGCGGTCGGCCGGCTTGTAGCCGAAGTCGTCGCTGGGGCCGTGCGTCACGCCGCCCTTGATGCCGCCGCCGCAGAGCCAGTTCGTGAAGCAGTACGGGTTGTGGTCGCGGCCCTTGCCGCCCTGCGAACTCGGCATCCGGCCGAATTCCGTCGTCCACAGCACGATCGTGTCGTCCAGCAGGCCGCGCTGCTTCAGGTCGGCGATCAGGGCAGCGGCTCCCTTAGCCATGCCGTAGGCCAACGGGCCGTGGTCGCGCTTCACGTCCTCATGGCTGTCCCAGTTGCGGCGGGGGAAGCCGTTGTCGTTGCCGCTCCAGACTTGCACGAACCGCACGCCGCGCTCCAGCAACCGCCGGGCAACGAGGCACTTGCGGGCGAAGTAGTCCGTCTCCTCGATCGGGTTGATCTCCTTGTCAAACGTGCCCTTGCCGTGGTCGAGGCCGTAGAGTTTGAGAGTTTCCCTCGTCTCCTTCGAGATGTCGAGCGCCTCCGGGGCAGCGAGTTGCATCTTCGCGGCCAACTCGTAGCTCTTGATGCGGGCGTCCAGGCGTTCGTCGCCCTCCCGCGAGGTGGCGTGAACGCGGTTGAGCTTCGCGAGCAAATCGTGCCCGGCCGCATCGCCGGCTTTCGTGACGAACTTCTCGCGATCGTCGGCGAACAGGTCTTCGATGGGCGTCTTCGTGCCGGGGTAGATGACCGTGCCCTGGTGCTGGGCGGGCAGGAACGCGCTGTCCCAGTTCTTGGTGCCGTTGGACGCGAGGCCGCGGTGGTCGGGCAGGACCACGAACGTCGGCAGGTTCTCGTTCAGCGAGCCGAGGCCGTAGCTCACCCAGCAACCCATGCCAGGGAAGCCGGGGCGGTTGAAGCCGGTCGTCTGCAACAGCGTGCCCTGGCTGTGAACGCCAGTCTTCCCGACCATGTTGTGGACGAAGGCGAGTTCGTCCGCGACGGCACCGAGCGGCGCGACGGTGTCGCTGAGCATCCGCTGCGAGCGGCCGTAGGGTTTGAAGTCCCACAGTGGCCGCAGCCAAGGGCCGAGGCCGTTCTGGAACGCTTCGACGTGCTCGCCGAAGTTCGCTTCCTGCCCGTGCCGCTTCAACAGTTCCGGCTTGTAGTCGAACAGATCGACGTGACTCGCCCCGCCGGCCATGAAGAGTTGCACCACTCGCTTGGCCTTCGCCGGGTGGTGCGTGGCCCCCGCCGCGAGCATCTGCGCGAGGGCTACCCCGCCGAGGCCGCCGCCGGACTGGAAGAGGAACTGTCTACGGTTCATGATCCACCTCCAGAATCCGCTTGGCGAGCCGAGCACCGTCAGGTGCCGGGTGAGTATCGCTGACATTCACCCGGCACCTGACGGTGCTCGGCTCGCCAAGAATTAATCCACGAACACGAATTCGTTCAGGTTCAGGATCACGCGGCAGGCATTCGCCAGACCGTGGTCCGCCGCGTACTTCGCCAGTTCATCCGCTTCCGCCGTCGTCGGCTCTCGGCCGATTGCGAGGCGGAATGCCGCCGTCACTCGACCCCGGTCGTCCATCGCCACCTTCTCGACACGGGCGGCGAAGTGCTTGGCCATCGACAGCGTGAGCTTGTTGTTCAGGAGAGCCAGCGCCTGTTGCGGGGTGAGCGTCTGATTCCGCTTCTCGACGGCGAGTGACGGGTCGGCACAGTCGAACGCGGCCAGGAACGGCTCCTGCTGCGACCGCACCGTGAAGCGGTAGACCGACCGTCGGTGCGACTTGGGGTCTTCCGGTTCGTGTAACTGGTACTGGTAGTGCGGAGAGTGCTCCGGCTTCTCGATCACGAAGTCGCGGAAGCTCGGCCCGCCCATCGTCAGGTCGAGTTTGCCGGCCGCGAGAAGAATGCTGTCTCGTACCGACTCGGCTTCGAGCTTGCGGCGGTTCTGCCGTCCGAGGTAGCGGTTGTCCGCGTCCACCTTCGCCATCGTCGTGTCGATCGTCGAAACTTGGCAGTAGGTCGCGCTCATCACGATGAGCTTGTGCAACTTCTTGAAGCTTCCACTGCTGTCGCGGAACTCGACGGCGAGCCAGTCGAGCAGTTCCGGGTGCGTCGGCGGTTGGCCCATCTTGCCGAAGTCGTTGGGCGTGTCGACGAGGCCGCGGCCGAAGTGGTACTGCCAAACGCGGTTGACGATGCTCCGCCACGTCAGCGGGTTGTCGGAGGCCGTGAGCCACTTCGCGAGCGCCGCCCGGCGGTCGCCTTCGGTGTGCTGCGGAGTCAGCGCGAAGGGTAGCCCGATCGCCGCGATCGCCCCCGGATGCACGAGCTTGCCGGGCTTCGTCACGTCGCCGCGCGGCAGCACGCGAATGTCGCGCGGCTTCCCGCCGGTGCCGATGAAGTTGCCGGTACCGCTGAAGGCGGTGCCGATGTACGCCCGGCGGGACGGCGGGCCAAGTTTCTTCAGCCCCTCGTCGGCCGATTGCGCGTCGGCGTTAGCTTGTGCGAGCGCCTTCGTGCCCGCGTCGCCGAGCGATTTCTTCAGCCGTTCGTCGCGCTGTTGCGTCAGCTTCGCCAACTCGTCGGCCGAGAGTTTCGGCCCCGGCGGGGCGATGCCGTCGGTGAGGTTCGACGCGCGCCAGCGGACGGGGGCTTCGATGGAATCCAGCGCCGTTATACCCCTGCCGAGTGCGACGTTCTTGCCGGCGAGGTCGAACGCTTCCAGTTCGGCGAGGGCGAAGATGAAGTCGGTCGGCAGTCGCGGGGCGAGCTTCGTTGCCGTGACGCGAACGTACCGCCCGGCCTTGCCCTCGGCGGCGAACGTGACGGCGGCCGTCCGGGGGTTCGCGTGGTCCTTCGTGGTCTGATCGGCGATGATAACGGGCCGCGTGAGCTCGGCATCATCGGCGGTTTCAACCTTGAACCGCACCGGGAAGCCGAACCCCGCGCCGATGTCGTTGAAGTCGTCGTCGCAGGCGCGGAGGGTCACGCGGTCGAGCTTTACGCTCGCGCCGAGATCGACCTGCACCCACTTCGCCGCGTCCGGCGTCGTCGCGATGGCCGAGTGGTAGCCGTACTCCGGCCGCTTCGCCCCGTTCGTGGTTCGCTTGCCCTCGGCCAGCTTGCGATCCAGTTCGGCCAACTCCGGACCGGCCTTTGTCTCGATCCCCGCGATGGTCGCAACCGCCGCCTTTCGCTTCGCCTCCAACGCCAGCCGCTTTGCCGCGGTGGTGGGGTCGGCGTCATACGCCTTGTCGGTGCGGTCGATGGCCGCGAAGACGGCTTGCAGGGCGTAGTAGTCTTCCTGCGAGATCGGGTCGAACTTGTGGTTGTGGCACTGCGCACAGTGGACGGTCAAGCTCTGGAACGTCCCCATCGTGTTCGCCACGAAGTCGTCGCGGTCGAGGTGGCGGGCGACCTTGCCGTCGATCTTCGATTCCGGCACCTCCGCGTGGCCGATCAAGTCCCAGGGGCCGGCCGCCAGGAAGCCGAGGGCTTCGATGCCGTCGGTCGTGCCGGGAAACAACACGTCGCCGGCGATCTGCTCTTGTACGAAGCGGGCGTAGGGCTTGTCTTCGTTGAACGCGCGAATGACGTAGTCGCGGTACGGCCAGGCGTTCGGCCGCGGTTGGTCCTTGTCGTAGCCGTGCGTCTCGCCGTAATGGACTACGTCCAGCCAGTGCCGTGCCCACCGCTCGCCGTACCGCGGCGACGCGAGCAACTTGTCCACCAGCGATTCGTAAGCCGTCGGCGAAGCGTCCTTCGCGAACGCCTCGACTTCCTCGAAGGTCGGCGGCAGGCCGGTGAGATCGAAGTAGACGCGACGGATCAACGTCCGTCGATCGGCCTCCGGCGACGGTTTCAGTCCCCTCTCGTTCAACTTCGCCCGCACGAAGGAGTCGATCGGATTTCCTGACTCCTGACGCCTGATCCCTGACGCCTGAAGGGGCCTCAGTGACCACCAGTCCCGGGCATCCACGGCCGCCGAACCGTCATCTGGCCACAGCGCTCCGGCGTCGATCCAGGCTCGCAGGATGGCGACTTCGCCCGCGGTCAGCTTCTCCCCCTTCGGCGGCATCACCTTGTCCGCGTCGGGTTCCGTGACGCGCTGAATCAACGGACTCTTCGTGGAGTCCTTCGGCACGATGGCCGGGCCGTCGTCGCCGCCCTTCAGCGCGTCGGCCTTGCGGTCGAGTCGCAGGCCGCCCTTTTGCTTCTCGCTGCCGTGGCAGGAGGCGCACGCCTTCGCGAAAATCGGCCGCACGTCGCGGGCGAAATCCACGGGCTTCGGCGGGTCGGCCGCACGAACGGGGAGCGCGAAGAGGCAGAGGGCGAGGAACGGCAGTCGCATCGCGAACGACCTCGGCAGTCGGATGGGCCAATCGGCGGGGTGAGATCAGATTACTCGACGCGGCCGCCGGCGGGAACGACAAAGCTCGCCAGACGCCGGCCGATCCGCTAGGCTAGAGGCATCCCACCCTTCGGAGTTCTCCTTCATGCTCCGCCTCTTCCTGTTGATGGCCGTCGCCATGATCGCAGCCCCCGTTGCCGCAGCCGACCCGACCGGCTTCGTGAACAAGACCTTCAAGAACGAAGACGGTCACGAGTCGCCCTACGTCGTGTACGTGCCGCCGACCATCGACACGAGTAAGCCGGTGCCGGTGATGCTGTTCCTGCACGGGGCCGGTGAGACGAAGGGCGGCAGCATGATGCCGATCGAACAGGGCCTGGCCCCGCACATCAAGCGGTTCGAGGCGAAGAAGGCGAAGTTCCCGTTCGTCGTCGTCATCCCGCAGGCGGAAACCCGCGGCTGGCTGTCCGACGGCCCCAACGCGAAGCGGGCGGTCGCGATGCTCGACGCCACCATGAAGGAGTACAACGGCGACCCGAAGCGGACCTACCTCACCGGCTTGTCGATGGGCGGGTTCGGCACGTGGTCCCTCGCGGCGGCGTTCCCCGACCGCTGGGCGGCGATCGTGCCGATTTGCGGAGCCGGCAAGGCCGAGTGGGCCGAGAAGATCAAGGACATCCCGTGCTGGGTCTTCCACGGGGTCGAGGACAAGGCCGTGAACGTGAAGGGGTCCCGCGACATGGTCGAAGCCTTGAAGAAGGCCGGCGGCGAACCGCGGTATTCGGAGTTCCCCTACGCCGGGCACAACTCGTGGGACGCGGCTTACTCGCACGAAGAACTGTACCCCTGGCTGCTGAGCCACACGAAGAAGTAAATCGCCAAAGCCCGGGGGCGTTCGTCTCCGGGCTTTCTCTTTCGCACCCTTAACCCTTCCTCCCGGAGCATTCCCATGAAGAAACCTCACCGTCGCGGCTTCCTGAAGACCGCCGCCGTCGCCGGCACCGCGATCTCGATGACCGCCCAGAGCTACGGCAAGATCGTCGGGGCCAACGGCGCCGCCCGCATCGGCTTCATTGGCGTCGGCGGCCGTTGCCAGCAGCACATCGACGTGTCCCTTCGTCGCAAGGAACTGACCAAGGACATCGACCTCGTCGCCGCGTGCGACGTGTGGGACGGCGACCAGTCGAAGGGCAAGGGCAAGGGCCAGGGCTTGCAACCGTCCGCGAAGCGGATGGGCGTCACCGCGGCCGACCACATCGTCAAAGACTACCGCAAACTGCTCGACCTGAAGGACGTGGACGTCGTCTTCATCGGCACACCGGACCACTGGCACGCGAAGCAGACCATCGACGCGATGCAGGCCGGCAAGCACGTCTACTGCGAAAAGCCGATGACCCGGACCATCGCCCAGGCGCAGGCCGTGGTGGACACCTGGAAGAAGACCGGCAAGGTCATGTCCGTCGGCGTGCAGAGCATGGCCGACCCGACGTGGCTGAAGGCGAAGGAAGTGATCGCGTCCGGCAAGATCGGGCACGTCATGCAGGCCCAGACGCGGTACTACCGGAACTCGCTCGTTGGCCAGTGGCGGTACTACAACCTGACGAAGACGATGACCCCGCAGACGGTGGACTGGAAGACGTTCCTCGGCGAGGGCGTCGAGGTCGCCGGCGAGCCGCTCGGGCCGACCGAGAAGGAGTTCCCGTTCGACCGGGCCGTGTTCGCCCAGTGGCGGTGCTACTGGCCGTTCGGCGGCGGCATGTTCACCGACCTCTTCGTCCACCAGGTCACGCACCTGATCGAAGCGATGGGCGTCCGCTACCCCCGCCGCGTGGTCGGCGGCGGCGGCCTGTACCTGGAGTACGACGGCCGCGACGTGCCGGACGTGTCGATGGTGTGCGCCGACTACGACGAAGGCTGCCAGATGTTCGTCACGGCCACCATGTGCAACGACTACCCGATCGACGAAGTCATCCGCGGGAAGACGGGCACGATCAAGTTCATCCCGCTGATCGGCGACATCATGAAGGGGTTCGAGATCATCCCGCAGGACGCCAGCGGCAAGGCCCGCGGCCCCGGTGACGCCCAGAACGCGAAGGGCGAACTCGTCGAGAGCGGGTTCGTGGCCCCGGGCGGGTACGAGATGACGAAGGACGGCGTCTCGGCGAACGCGGCCCTGACGTACGCCCTCTGGGACAACTTCCTGAAGTGCGTGGCCAGCGGCAACCAGGGCACCCTGAGCACGCCGGAACTCGGGGCGGCGTCGTTCAGCACGGTCAACATGGGCGTGCAGAGCTACCGCAACGACAAGGTCGTCTACTGGGACAAGGAGAAGCGGGCCACGACCGAGAGCAACGGGGCGTGGGCCGCGGAGTGGGAGAAGCGGAGCAAGGCCCGTGGCAAGGCGAACCAAGTGATGGGCTGGCACGGCGGCGACGCCGGCAGCAGCATCACCCCGCCGGAAGACGCGAAGCTCGGCGGCCCGTGGGTCAACGGCCAGGACCCCGCCGGGGCGTAGGACGAGTGCGGAATTCGGAACGCGGAGCGCGGGATGAAACCCGCGATCCGCGTTTTCGTTTATCGAGTCTTTGATCGCGTGAGATGTTGGAGTGACCGGATCAAGAAGTAAGCACCGGCGAGCAGTAGGAGGAAGAACAGCATCCCGACGTTGTTCAAATCTTCCATCGTGGTGCTCCTTCCACCGTCGGTCACGCCGCCGGTGTTTCGGCGGCGGTGGGGCGGCCGCAGAGGAACCACGCCCGCACTTCGCCCCGGCCCTTCAACGTGATGACGCCGCGTTCCTCGAAATGGTAGCGGTCGGCCAGCAACCGGTGCGTGGTGTCGCTCACCTGAATGCGGCCGGCGATCCCGTGCGATTCCATCCGGCTGGCGGTGTTCACCGTGTCGCCCCAGATGTCGTAGGCGAACTTCTTCCGCCCGATGACGCCGGCCACCACCGGCCCGGTGTGGATGCCGATGCGGACGTTGATCGCCAGGCCGGTCGCCACCGAGTACGCCTCCAACCCCGCCTGCATGTCCAGCGCGAGGTCGCAGACCGCCCCGGCGTGGTCCGCCCCCATCGGTGGCAACCCGCCCACCACCATGTAGGCGTCGCCGATCGTCTTGATCTTCTCCACCCCGTGCTGGTCGGCACTGTGGTCGAACAGCGAGAAGATGTCGTTGAGCACGTTCACGACGTCCGGGCCGGACATGGCGGCGGCCAACGGCGTGAACCCGACGATGTCGGCGAAGAGAACGGTGACCGACGGGAAGTTGTCCGCGATGGTGCCCGGCTCGTGCTTGAGCCGCTCGGCGATCGGGGCCGGCAGGATGTTCAGCAGCAGCGCTTCGGACCGGGCCAACGCCCGGGCGAGCCGCGCCTCAGTGCGGTGCACGACCACGTCGAAGTAAATCGTGGACCCGGTCGCCCCGGCCAGCGAGCCGATGACATTCAGGTAGCAGAGCACTTCCAGTTCCAGCGGGTCGAGGACCACCATGGGCGTCTGGTTTCGCATCATGAGGATTTCGACGGCCGTCATGATGATGCTGACCGTGGCGAGTACGACCCGGGGCCGCATCTCGTGGCCGCGGTACGCCAGGAAGGCGACGGTGACGAACGCGAAGTTGTAGAACACGTACCCGGCTTGCAGGCCGAGCAGGAGCGTGAACGCGAACCCGTGGACGACGGCCTCTAGAAAGCCGAGGGCCATCGCCGTGTGCTGCCGGCCGGACCGGAGGACGAGGATGGTCATGACGTACCACGAAACCGACCCGCAGTTGGTGCCGACCGCCCACCACCGGCCGAAACTGGCGTACCAAATAATGAGCGCGACGTGAATCGACCCGGCGATCGACAGCAGGATCAGCCGCATGATGTACACCCGTCGATCCTCCTCGGGGATCGACGGGCGGATGTAGAGGAAGGCGTCGTGGACGCGGTGGGCGAATCGGCCGATGGCCGACGATGACGACGGGGGCGGCAATTCGATGCGGGCCACTTCCTGCGTCCGGACGACATCCCTCTGCATTCCAACCCCTAAGACAAGCGGAAATCCAACGAGAACACCCTTGTCATGCTACGCGACGGCCGGCCCCGGTCGAGGAAAACACGACCGGCGTTTCCTCCCGCCGGGGGTTGTTGGTTGGTGCCATTGTTCTGGCCTTGACGAGATCGAGGTCGGAGTTATTTTCGTCTCCCCACGAGGACGAACCCATGGCGCGCCGGACCAAACGGATGATCATTCTCGCGGCCGCCCTTTTAAGTGGCGGCTGTGGAACCGTCGCGAACGTCGCGCTCCCGCTCGAAGCATCCGTGAACGTGGGACCGGAAGCGTCGTTCGAAGAGAAGGCAGCGTCACGAATCAACTGTCCGCCACCACGACTGGTCTACGGCGGCGTTCAGTTCGACTACTCCGTCCTCTGTTCGCTCGCCCGGGGTCGGTGGTCCTATCTGAACCTGATCTATGTCCCGATGGCCACCCTTGACTTGCCCCTCTCGGCCGTCGGCGACACCGTGACCCTTCCGGTCACCCTCGCCCGGCTCCTGAGCGGGCGGGAGGCGGGCATACCCGATCCGCCGGCCCCGCTTCCGACGGAACGATAGCCCTCACCGCACCGGCGTCTTGCGGTAGGCCACGGCGAAGAGCGCGAGCCAAATCAAGTCGAGCGATGCGAAGATCAGCAGCGTCGCGGGAACCCGTTGTTGCGCGAACAGCACGAACGCGGCCACACCGAACGCGGCCTTCTCCAACATGCCGGGGATCATGAGTGGCCGGTACCGCACCGGGTCCCGCGCGATGAGCAGGAACGCGACCTGCCAGGCGACGGCAATGCCGACGAAGCCGTAGTAGAACTCCGGGTGCGTGACCGGCGGCGGGAAGTCGCGGCCGACCTGATCTTCCAGGAAGAACTGCGGCACGAGGATCAGCAGCCCGTAGAGGCCGCCGAGCCAAAAGACCCACCGGGCGAATTGCATCTTTGTCCCTCCGTCGCGGTCCACGCGGCTCGGCCACCGTTACTCTACGACGGCCGGAATTTCCGTCGTCGCGTTCGACCGGACGAGGCAAGAGGGGCGGCGGGTCGGGCCGAACGCGACGCTCGCACCGAACGCGATCGAGTCGAACCCGACGGAACTGGTCAGCGACGTTCCCGGAACCGCACCGGCGGGCAGGACGAGCGGCCCTGTGATCGAGTTCTTGAACCCGTGCAGGTAGGCGACGTTCATGCTCAGGCTGTCCGTGACCGCCCACGACGCCCCGACGGTGACAGTGTGCTCGATGATCGTGCTCGACGCGAGGTTGAACGAAGTCTGACCGTCCGGGATCGGGTTGCTGCCGTAGCTGTAGCCGGACCGCAAGGTGAGGCGGTCGGTGGCGCGGTACTGCGCCCCGACGGCGACGGCGAACACGTTCTCGAAGCCGAGGCCCGCCGCCGAGCCGAACCCCGTGAACCCCTGGCCGCCGTACCCGCGGGCGTTGGCGTAGTTCAGGTACCGCAGGTCCGTGGACAGCACCCACCGATCGAACCCGGTGTACGACAGACCCCACGAGCAGAGCATCGGCAGTTCCAGGTGGACCAAGGCGTTCCGCGGGCGGCCGATCTCATCCGTCGTGTTGTACCGGAACGGCTCGGACCACTGCGTGCTCTTGTACGAGAAGCCGGTCGCCCAGGTGTCGCCGCGGTAGTAGAGGCCGAGGATGAACCCGGCCCCCCACGAGTTGCGGGTCTGCAGGGCCGACGGGTAGTTGGCGAAGCCGTCGCCGTTAGCGTCGTCCGGCCGCAGCGACTGGCCGGGGTTGAACTGCAACCGGCCGAGGTCGATTGTCGGCCCGCCGCCGACGGACAGGCGGTCGGTCAATTGGTACGACGCGGCCGGGTTGATTTGCAGCACCTGATAGTCGGAGAAGATCGGCCCGGCCCCGACGCCGACGGGTGCCCGCGGCGACAGGATCGGGTTCGTCTGGCTGCCGGGGTAGTCCACGCCGAACCCGGCGACGGCATTCAGGCTCATGCCCAGGGCCAGCCGCGGCTGGTCTTCCGGCCGGTACACCAGCCCGGCGTTCGGCAGCGGGTAGACGGTGGAGTTACTCTTCGTCTGCCCGGCCAGCGGGATTGGCGGCACGCCGGCCCCGAAGGCGTTGGCCGCGAACCGGGACGCGAGCGAACTGTCGATGAGCAGCATTTCCGCGCCGAAGTCTACCTGCGAGCGATCGAACCCGGAGAGCGTGGCCGGGTTCCAGTACGTGGCCGAACTCGGGCTGAGCGGCGTTGCCACCGCCACGCCGCCCATCGAGCGGTTGACCGGCCCGGACGCGGTGATGATCGGCCCGTACTGTGCCACGGCCACGTTCGAGGCAAGAATCAAGCAAGCCAAGACAACCCCGAGTCTAACGGGGGAACGCAACGGGGGCATGGGCAGATGTCCGGGAAGGAGGTGGGATACTGGCACGAGAGAACTTTCGGCCCCGCGTTCGAGTGAACTTGAGCCGATTGTGTCGGATGTGCCGGACGTGGTGAAGAGGGGGACTTGGAGGGCAACGGACGTTACTGCCCGCGGGCCGTCGCGGTCGGGAAGTCGCTCTTCGTGAGGTGGTCGGCCAGCGCCTGGTTCGGGTCGTTGAGCGCGTCGCGGAGTTTCGGCAGCAGAGGGCCGGGGGTCGACGTGGATCGCAGTTGTTGCACGTATTCGAGCAGCACGCCACGAGCGGCCGGCTCGCCGCGGAGCATGAGGTGGACCCACGCCCACGCCTCGCGGTACTCCGGCTTCTCCATCTGGTTCACCTGCCCGAGTTTCTCCAGGCGGGCCAGGTCCGGCTGGAACGGGCCGCGGCGGAGCACTTCCAGGTGCGACGTGTTGATGCCGTTGTGATTCGCCGGCAGTTCGAAGAAGCCCGCCAGGCCCTCGTCGAGCCACAGCGGCACGCCCTTGAGCACGCTGTGCAGGGTGGCGTGCGTCAGTTCGTGGCGGAGGTCCATCCGCAGGTTCTCGCTCATCCAGGTGAAAACGAGCAGGTCGTCGCCACTGCCGCCCCGCGGTTCGGCGACGAAGTACGCCCGGCGGTTCGGGAACTTCGGGTACCGGGACTTCAGGAAGGCGTCGTACTTGTCCTGCGTGTCGAACAGGAAGACCTGGATCATCGATTCGCCCGGCGGCAGGCGGAGTTCCGTTTGAATCTGGTCCGGCAGTTCGCCGAGTTCGCGGAAGAGCGGGTCGTGCTGGTCGAGTGGGGAATCGGAGTAGAAGACGTACTGCCCGACACGGAGCCAGTGTTGCGCGGGCCGCTTGGCCGGGGCGGTAGTGACTTTGTCGGCGGCCGGTTCCGGCGTGCCGGCGGGCATCGGGCCGTTCTGGCGGAACGACTCGCAGCCGGCGATGGCCAGGCCGAACCAGGCGACGGCCGCCAGAAGGGCGACGGCGTGCCGCCGGCGGGCGACGGGCTGTTCAGGCTGTGGCGTCATGCCGGCCGTCTCCGGGTGCGGTGTCAGCCAGGTTGTATCGGTTGTGACGAGCAGAGAACTTCAGTTCGATACCGGAGAACCGATCACGCTAAAGGCCGGCCGCTCCGTTGGTTCTTCGCCACCTTCGCCAGGGTCTCCCGGCTGACGCCCCGCCACCAGTCCTTCCAGCCTTCCGAGCCGTGCAAACCCCAGGCGAGGTAAGCCCGCAGGAAGCGCAGGCAGTCGGTCCGCGTGACGGCCGGGTGGCGGATGAAGCTGGCGTTCAGCCGGGCGAGGTTCTTGACGCGGTCCGTGCGATCGACTGCCCGCCCCGGCACGACGCCGACGAGGTCGATCAACACCGGCACGGCGGCCGCGAGGTCCGGGTGAACGCCGCTCATCAAAATGTTCGGGGCTTTCAGATCACGGTGGGCGACCTGTTTCTCGTGCATCAGGCGGATCAGTCGGCCGAGAGAGTTGGACCACGAACGCACGATGCGGCGGCGCTCCGCGGCGGGCTTCGCCGTCGCGACGGCCGTCGCTTCCACAAGGTCCATCGCGTCCGGCACCCGCTCGGCCAACAAGTAGCCCTCGGACGGGCAGCCGAGGCGATGGCGGTGCAGCACCAGCAGGGGCCGGGCCGTCGGCAGGCCGCGGTCGAGCAGGTTGTGGCCGAACGACCAAGACCGCATCGCCGTCGAACGGCGGAGCTTGTTCTTTGCCAGGATCACCGGCGACTTCACGCGGAATCGCTTGAAGATGGCGACGGTCGTGCCGGTCGCGGTCGGGACCGACAAGGTGACGACGGTCGAGCTGCGCGAGTCCTTCAGCACCTTGTTCGCCGGGTCGCGGAACGGGGCGTCCGGGTCGGCGAGGAGTTCTTGCACGAAGGCGGCCGGCAGGTCGCGCACGGCGTGGCCGGCCACGGACCCGCGGCGGAGGCGCTGGTACTGGCGGTTGCTCTTTTGATAGCGGTCGAGGCGGCTGTTCCAGAACCGGGCGTTCGACTGCTCCGTGCGGCGTTCGACTTCCTTTGCCAGCTTCGCCAGCGCCACCGGGCAGGCGGTTGGCAGCGTCGTGCGGTGTTGGACGTAAGCCCGCCAGAACGCCCGGCGGTCGGTCCGCGTGGCCCGCAGTTGGAACCAGCGGTTGAGCAGCACGAGGTTGTCGAGGCTCTGCCGCCACGTCAGCGGGCGGCCGAAGCGGATGGCGTGCAGGTCGATGAGCGTGAACCGCGGCCGGCCGCCTTCGAACGTCACGAGCAGGTTGCCGGGGTGCGGGTCGGGGTGGGCGACGCCGGCGTCGTGCATGTGGGCCATCACCCGGCCGAGTTCGTGGCTAGACGCCCGGCGGTCGATCGGGGACAGCCCTTCGAGGTACTTCTCGAACGGGACGGCGTTCGCCTCCCACCGCGTCAAGAAGAAGCTCTCGCCCGGCGAATAGCGGTGGCGGCTGCCCCACGCGAGCGGTTCGACGGCGGCAATGCCGTGCCGGCGGAGGGCGAGCGCGTGGTCGAACTCCAGCCGCGACTTCGAGCCGCGGAAGATTTCCCGCCACCACGCCCGCGGGCCGTTGACACGGCACTGCTTGACGATCATCGTGCCGTCGGGCAGGGCGACGCGGTAGACGGTCCGCTGGGAGTTCAGTTTGAGCACCTCGACCGCCCCGTCGCGAATCCAGGCTTCAAGGGGCGGACCGTCGGGGCCGAAGAGTTCGTCGCCGGCCGGGAGGACGTGCCAGTGATAGCCGCCGGTGTGGACGGCGCGGGGCCGCCCGCCGCCGACGGGGGCGCGGGGGACGAGGCCAACGATTTGCAGCACGCCACGGAGCATCAGACGCTCACATCCATCAGGCCACCTGTCTTGCCGGTTCGACCAGCCGCCGGAGGGCGGCAAGCCACTTCCGGGCCGACGCCGCCACGGAATAATGTTCGTCCAACTGACGTCGGGCCGCCCCACCCAAATTGGCACGAACGGCCGGGTCGGAGAGCCGCGCGACCGCTGCAATCCATTCTTCCGGCGTATTCGCGAGAAACCCCGTTCGGTTCGCCCCGACGAGGTGCGGGTGAACCCCGACATCATTCGCAATCACCGGCAGCCCGGCGGCCTGGTATTGCAATACCTTCAGCCCGCACTTGCCGCGGCTCCAGTCGTCGTCGGGAACCCAGGCGATGCCCACGTCGGCCGTCGCGATGTCGCGGGCTTCGGTCGCCTCCCGCCACGGCACGGGATCGACGGGCAGATGGTCGAAGGTGAGAAAGCGATCGCAGACGAGCTTCAACCGCGTGCCAGGCAGTGCCTTGCCGACGGCTTCCAGCAGCGGTCGGATGCGCTGAAGACCTTGCAGGGTGCTGGACGACCCGATCCAGACGAGTTGCACCGGGCCGGATCGCGTGTGGGCGGCCGGCGGGTACTTATCGGGGTCGACACTGGTGGGAATGACATCGACTCGGGCCGACGGCGTGTGCCGCGATGCCTCCGCGGCGAGGAAGTCGTTGCCGGCGATGACGGCATCGGCGGCCGCAACCGTGCGGGCGAACCGACGGGAGCGGCGGCGGCAGGCCGTCCCCTTTGGCGAGTACGAGTCCCGGAGCCAGATCGCGTCGTCGAAGTCGAAGACGAGTTTGGCGGCGTATCGGCGGAGCAGTGCGAGTTGCCAGCGGGGCAGCAGTTTACGCTGAAGGATGACGGCGTCCGCGGTGCGGAGTTCGCGGAAGAAGAAGGTGCGAGCGAGCGGGCTGCGGGGGAGCGGGCGAAGTTCGAGCGAGTGCCCGGCAACCGCCAGGAACGGCTGGAACGCGGCCAGCCGGTAGCGGCTGCACACATGATCGACCGACTCAACGACCGCTACCAATCTCACGGCGGCCCTCCGTGGCCGTTGGTGTTCGCGGGGGTTAGCCCCGCTTCCGTGACATCGCCCGGGCGATGTCACGCTTCGCTTCCGCTTCCTTCAGCGAGTGCCGCTTGTCGTGCGTCTGCTTCCCGCGGGCGACGGCAATCTCGACCTTCGCCATACCTTCCTTGAAGTACAACCGCAGCGGCACCAGCGTGAAGCCGCGATCAGACGCCTTGCCGGCGAACTTCGTCAACTCGCGGCGGTGGAGCAGCAACTTCCGCTCCCGCTTCGGCTTGTGGTTCAACTGGTTGCCGGCCCAGTACTCGGGAATCTCGCAGCCGATCAGCCAGAGTTCATCCTTCTGAATGCGCGCGTACGCCTCGTCGAGCGTGGCGTGGCCGTCGCGGAGGCTTTTGACCTCCGTGCCGAGGAGCGCGATGCCGCACTCGAGCGACTCGACGATCTCGTACTCGTGCGCCGCTCGGCGGTTCCGACAGACGTGGACGATCCCGTCCTTGTCCGGCTCTTTCTTCTTTTCGCCCTTCGCCATGTTGCACTCGTGCGGTAATCGGCCCCGATAGTAGCATACGACTGGAGAACCTGCGAAGTCCAACTCGAGAACGAATGCCGTGCCGCGATTCGCGATCCTCGAACACGACTGGCCGACCCGCCACTGGGACTTGCTCCTTGAAGACGGCGACGTGCTGAAGGCGTGGCGGCTGCTAGCCGAACCCGTGCCAGGATCATCGGTTGCGGCCGAACCGAACTTCGATCATCGACGGCTGTACCTGGATTATGAGGGGCCGCTTTCCGGCGACCGCGGGAGTGTGATGCGGTGGGATTGGGGCGAATTCGAGTGGCGGGAACCAACGGAAGTCACAGTCCACGGGCAGAAACTCGTCGGCACGATTCGCCTGCACCACGGGGCAACGGGTTGGGTGTGCGAGGTTTTGGCGGTTTTGGCGGTTTCGGCGAGCGGGGGGCGTCAGCCCCCTGATTCTGAAGGAACGTCGCAAGAATCAGGGGGCTGACGCCCCCGCTCGCCATTATTCCTCTTTCCGCCGCGTGCCGTCCTGATCGAGGCCGTTGAAGTTCACGGAACTGTGCCGGCCGAACGTCTCTTCGACGGCGGCCGCCTCGTCCGGGTTCTCGGCCAACTGACGCTTGAGGGCGTGTCGGCGGTGCTTGTTACCGCGTTTCTTCACGGCCCGCTTCATTTCGCGCATCTTGCGTTTATCGGGGTCGACTGGCATAACACATCTCCCAATGCGGAACGCGGAACGCGGAGTATAAAACCAAGAACAACCCACTCTTTGCGGGCGACGGCTATTCATGACTTCGGCTCTGGGTTCTGAACTCCGCACTCCGCATTCCGCACTCCGCATTCTCATCGCGACCGACGCCTGGCACCCGCAGGTGAATGGCGTCGTCCGCACGCTGGACACGACCACCCGCACCCTGCGAAATCTCGGCCACGATGTCTGCGTCGTGTCGCCGGATGGCTTCGCCCAACTGCCGGTGCCGTTCTATCCGGAAATCCGCGTCAGTTGGCCGTGGCCGCACCGCATCGACGCCGTGGTCCGCCGATTTCGCCCGCAACACGTTCACATTGCCACGGAGGGGCCGATCGGCCAAATGGTTCGCCGATATTGTCGGCACCGCGGCTGGCGGTTTACCACATCGTACCACACCAAGTTCCCGGAATACCTCCGGGCGCTCGTCGGCGTGCCGGAACGGTGGGCGTACCGCGTGCTGCGGTGGTTCCACAACGGGGCGGCCGCCGTCATGGTCGCGACGCCGAGTTTGGAAGCCGACCTACAATCCCGCGACTTCACGCCGCCGATCCGCCGGTGGTCCCGGGGCGTTGACCTGAGTTTGTTTCAGCCGAAGGCGAGGGAAGCCGGGCCGTACCCGCGGCCGGTGCTGTTATCCGTCGGCCGGGTGTCCGCGGAGAAAGGGCTGGAAGACTTCTTAAAGTTGAACACGCCCGGCACGAAGGTGATCGTCGGCGACGGCCCCGCGAAGGCGGAATTGGAGAAGCGCTACCCGGACGCCGTGTTCTTGGGCTACCGCAAGGGGCAGGCACTCGCGGACTGTTACGCCGCCGCCGACTTGTTCGTCTTCCCGAGCAAGACCGACACTTTCGGCCTCGTGATGATCGAAGCCCTGGCGTGCGGCCTGCCGGTGGCCGCGTACCCCGTGACCGGCCCCATCGACATCATCACCCGGCCGGAACTCGGGGCACTGAACGAGGACTTGGGCCGGGCGATCGAGCAAGCGACCACCACCGGCGACCCGGCCGTGTGCGTGGCCGAAGGCCGGACGTACACTTGGGCGAACTGCACGGCCCAGTTCTTGGCGAACCTTGTGCCCGTTCGGGCGTAACCTCGCGCGGGTTACTTCTTGGCGGCCGGTTTAGTTGGGAACCAGCCGAGGAAGGTCGTGTTCTGGTTGTCGTCTTCGAAGCGGGCGACCTTCTGCACGTCCGTCCCGCCCGGCTTGGCGGTGAACAGCGTCGCGTCGTGCAGTTTGCCGGTGTCGGGGTCGTACTCGTACCGGGCGGCGGCGACGCGCTTGCCGTCCGGCGACCACCTCATTACCAGGAACGCCGTCTTCTCGTACTCGGCCACTTCCTGGAACTTGCCCGTCGGCGACACGTTGAACCACTTGAACCCGGTCTTGCGGAACGGGTGCTCCCACCCGGCGGCGAGGAACGCCTTGTCGTCCCGCGACGGCGTGAGCCACATCAGCGAGTAACCGTCGTTGATCGGCGTCGGCTTGCCGCCGGCGACGGGGACCGTGACCCACCGGTAGTTCGGCAACTTCGGGTCGCGGCCGATGTTGTTCTGGATCGCCCGCCACGACTTGCCGTCGGCCGCCCACTGCATGATTTGGTAATCCTTCGGCACGTCGATCTTCTCGTCGGTCTTCGCCTCCACGTCGAACAGCCGATTCTCGAAGATGTGATACCTCTGGTCGTCGATGATCTCTAGCTCGGCGATCCGTGTTCGGACCACCTTCTTGTCATCCGGCGACAGGATGAATTGATCACCGGGCTGGTACGGCACGCCGAGGTCCGTACCGGCCGTGTCCTCCCACACGCTCCGTTGGTGCAGGGTCAAGTCGGTCGCATCGTCCGCGGCGGACTCGCCGTGCTTGCCCGCGAACAATACCTTCGTGCCATCCGGCGTGAAGCCGAGGAAGTGCTTGCCGTCTTTCAACGTCAGCTTCTTCTCGACCTTCCCGTCCGGCGTGTAGGCGATCAGCACGGCGGCCTTCTTGTCGAACGTCCAGAGCAAGCCTTCATCGGCCGGTTCCTTCGGCAGTGGGGCGGCCGCAGCGTTCGGCGCAGTCGACGGCACGAACGACCAGGCGGCGAACACGGTCAGTAAAACGCCGAGGGTGGCGGCGGTTTTCAGTTTGGCGAAAATCATGGTTCGCATCACTCCCGTAACGATGGCCGAGACGGTCGGGGGAAGGATGGCCGCGAGTTCCACCGGCGGCGGGGCGGCATGGGCCGACTCCGCGACGGCGGCGAAGAGGCTGGCCGAGAAGGTCACGCCGCGTTTCGTCAGACGGGCGGCGAGTTGCTTGCGGGCGGCGGCGAGGCGGCTGGACAGTGTGCCCTCGGCGATGCCGAGTTCCCGGGCCGCGTCCGCCCGGCCGACGCCGTCGAGTTCGCACAGCACGACGGCCGCCCGGTAGGCGTCCGACAGGTTCGCGATCTCTTCGTCGAGCATCGCCAGCACGTCGGAATCGACGGTGGTGCAAGCGACGGCCTGCGTTTCCGGCACGCGGGCAGCGAGGGTTTCCTTGCGGCGGCGGCTCACGGCGAAGGCCTCCAACGCGGCCTTGCGGGCCACCCCGTACAGAAACCCGCCCACCGCCGACCGCGGCTGAATGACGTGGGCCTTCCGGGCCAGTACGACGAATACCGCCTGATAGGCGTCTTCCGCCAACTGATGGTGGCCGAGCACGCGACGGCAGACGGCGAACACCCGCGGCCCGTGCCGCCGGACCAACTCGGCGAAGGCGCCCTCGTCGCGGCGGGTGACGAATTGTTCGAGCAGGTCGCCGCAAGACAGGCCGGCCGCTGCCCGCCGCGTGGCCGCGTGCCGGAGGCGATCGACGACGTTCCGCAATCCCGCCGTGGGCATGGAGCTTCCCCCGCACTGTGTTGCCGCTGTTCTATCTGGGCGAACGGCCGCGGCGCGTCGGTGGGAAGTGGAGAAAAATGTGCGGGCGAACCGTCACGCCCCCGGCAGGGTGTACTCGAAGTCGTAGAAGTGCTTGCCGCCGGTGATTTCAATCGACATGGTGCCGGCCAAGTCGGTGAGTTCGCCGGTGCCGGAGTCCGGGACGACCGTGATTACGAGTCCCGGTTCGCCCCGGTTCATCGTGCCGCTGTGCTGGAGGACGAACGTGCCGGACTTGCCGCCGAGCGTGCCGGTGACGCGCTCGATGGCCACGTAACCGGCCGAGCCTTTGACCGCCGTGCCCGCGGCGAGCATCTCGCCGACGCTGGTGGCTTCCAGGTCGCCGTGGAACTGCTTGTCGATCGACCGTCGGCCGAGGAGGCTGCCTTCCGTGGTGTCGTAGGTCGGCAGCGGGGCCAGCTTCACGTCGAACGGGCCGCGCACGCGGTTCGTCATCGCACTCTCCGAGGGTGTCACTTCCGCAGCGTTGCCGGGTCGATCGCGACGTGCTTGATGTGCGTCCGCCGCCAGGTGTAGGTCATCTGCAACTGGCCGTCGGCCGATTGGATGATCGCCGGGTACGAGTACTCGCCGAGTTCCGTTTCCAGGTCGTGGACCTTCACCCACGTCTGGCCGTCGTCGGTCGATCGTGCCAGGCTCAGCGGCACGCGGCCGACAGGCACCGGGTTGTAGATCAGGAACAGGTCGCCCGCCGTCGTCTTCACCACGTCGATGCCGGCGCTCGGGTTGAACAGATCCGTTTCCGCGGCCGGCGTGAACGTCTTGCCGCCGTCCTTCGACTCGGACCGGCAGACCTTCAGCGGGTTGGCCGAGCGCATCAGCGCGACGATCCGGCCGTCGCTCGCCTCGAAGAGCGTCGGCTGAATTTGGGCGTGCTTGCCCGGCACGTTGAACGGCGACGACCGCCACCACGTCTTGCCGTCGTCGGTCGAGCGGTCCACGAACGGCGTCCAGGTGCGGGTCGCGTTCGCCCCGGCTTCCACCGACGTGCCGGCGAGCAGCGTGCCGTCCTTCAACTGGATCGGCTTCGCCCGCACCGGGCCGTAGAACCCGGCCGGCATCACCTCCGGCTTTGACCAGGTCTTGCCGGCGTCGGAGGACCGTCGCAGGTAGCCGACCCAGGAGACCGGATCCGGCCCGATCTTGTACCAGAGGGCGAGGGTGCCGTTGGCGAGCTTGAACAGGACCGGGTTCCAGCACGGCTGCTTCGGCTGCGTGCCGAGCACTTGCGGCTCGCTCCACGCCTTGCCGTCGAAGGTGCTGGCCCAGATTTGCACGTCGGGGGCTTTCTCCGCCGTGCCGCCGAACCACGCAGCCATCAACTTGCCGGGCTCGTGCTCGACGAGCGTGGAGGCGTGGCAGGAGGGGAAGGGGGCTTTTTCGAAGATGAACACGGCGGCACCCAGGAGAGGAGATCGAAGCCCGCAAAGCCCAGGCACGGCCGTGCCTGGGCTTTCGCCCACTTATCCACCAATGACCTGCTCGCGCTCGGCGTCCCAGTAAACCTTCTTCCCGGTGCGGTACGACAGGTTCGCCAGGTGCGCCGCGGTGATGACGCGGTGGCCGAGTTCGATCGGGCTGTTCGGCTCCTTGCGACTGACGCAGCACTCCAGCCAGTTCTTCACGTGCAGGTCGGTCTCGTTCTTGGACGCCCAGGTGTCGATCGGCTTGATCGTTTCGTCGATCTTGTCGATCGTGTTGTACAGGCGGATTTCCTTATCGGCGTCGGCGATGAGCGTCTGCTTCGTGCCGTAGAAGGCACAGCCGACGCCCTCGGCCCCGTTGACGAACTCCACGGAGAAGGTGGCCGCGAACTTGCCGTAGTCCCATACGCCGTGGACCACATCGGGCGTCTCCCACTGCTTGAAGTAGTAGTTGCCGCCGTTGGCCACGACGCTCTTGGGGGCGTCCACGCCACCGAGCCACTGGACGATGTCGAGTTGGTGCGCGCCGATGTCCGTCATCAGACCGCCGGCGTAGTCCCAGTACCACCGCCACGAGAAGTACCGGACGGGGTTGAAGTCCCGCTTCGGGGCCTTGCCGAGGAAGGCGTCCCAGTCGACGGTCTTCTGCACGTCCTTGGTGAAGTCCTTCGGCGGGGCGAACGGGTCGCGCTTCACCCAGTTGCGGCAGTCCCACACCTTCACCCACACGATCTCGCCGAAGTCGTTCGACTGGATCAGGTCGCGGGCCTTCTTCCAGTGCGGGCCGCTGTGCCGTTGGTTGCCCACCTGCACGATCCGCTTCGTGGCCCGGACGGCCTCGATCATCTCCTTGCCCTCGTCGATCGACTTCGTCAGCGGCTTTTCGACGTAGGTGTCCTTGTCGGCCTTCATGGTGGCGATGAGCAGGTCGCGGTGGTGGTGGTCCGGGGCGGCGATCACGACCGCGTCGAGGTTTTTGTGGTCGAGCAGCGCGCGGTGGTCGGTGTACTGCGTCGGCTTCTCCTGCCCCGCATCCGTGACCAACTTGCTAAACTTCTCCCGACGGAACCCCGCCACGTCGCAGACGGCCACGACGTTGTGCGTGTTCTTCAAGACTTCGCGGATGATCGACGACCCCCGGCCGCCGGCCCCGATGAGGCCGACGTTGAGCTTTTCGCCCGCCCCGGCGGTGCGGCCGTAACTGCTGGCCAGGGTGAACGCCCCGGCGGCGGCCGAGGTTTGCAGGAAGGAACGTCGCGAGAGTTTGGTCATGGAGAGTATCTCTCGAAGGGAATGATGGCAGGTGAGAAGAGTGTACACGACGAACGCGGGAGCTTCGAGGCGGAAAATGAAAAACGCGGGGGCCAGTCCATGACCTACCGACACGTCGTCTTCGACTTCGACGGCACGCTGGCCGACTCGCTGGCGAGCCTGATCGCCGCGTTCCGTCACGTCGCGCCGCAGTTTCGGCTGAACCCCTCCCTCGACCTCGCGACGGCCCGGCACATGCCGACGCGCGAACTGTTCAAGCAACTCGGCGTGAGCTTCTGGAAGCTGCCGCGACTGGTCCGCGCCCTCCAAGCTGAGACGGCAAAGGATGCGGGGCAACTGAAGCTGTTCGCGGGCGTGCCCGAGATGCTGACCGTCCTGGCCGACCGCGGCTGTCGACTCGGAATTCTGTCGTCGAACTGGGAGGACGCGATCCGGGCGTGCCTGCGGGCGAACGGCATCGAGGACCGCTTCGCGTTCATCGTCGGTTACCCGCGGCTGTTCGGTAAGGCGAAAGCCCTGCGGCGAATCTTGCGACGCGAGGCGATCCCGCGCGAGTCGTTGTTGTACGTCGGCGACGAACTCCGCGACGTGGAAGCGGCCCGCCGGGCGAAAGTGGCGTCGGCCGCGGTGACGTGGGGCTTCAACGCGGAAGCGCTGCTGGTGCAGGGGAACCCAACGTTCCTGGTGCGGACGCCGGCAGAACTGGTGGCGGCGATTGAACCGACAACCGAAGCCGATTGAGCGTCTCCTTCGCCTCGGTGGTCATCGTCGCGCCGTCGGCCCCGGCCGCCCACGACCGCAGTAATTCAATCGCGCTCGCCCGGCCGTCGGCACTCAGTTCCCGGTCGGTGGCGATGCGTTCCAGTACCTCGACGGCCCGGATCACTTTCACTTCGGCCGGCATCGGCCGGGTGGCGCTCTCCAGCAAGTCGGTCAGCCGTTCGCGAGCCTCCGGCGACGGAGTCGTCTTCAACAACGATTCCATCGCCGGCCGGACGCGGGTCGCGAGGGGACGAAGGTTCCGCGTCGCGTCCCGGCGATTGGCGAACACCGGCGAATCGAGGTCGCGCAGCCAGCGTTCGATGTTTGCCTCCGCGACCGGCACGGCCGGCCCGACCTTCGCCTGCAACAACGGCACGGCTACCTCCGGGACGTGCCCGAGTGCGACGATGGCGGCGAACGCCTTCTCCGCGTCCGGCCCGGCAAGTTCGTCCCACAGCCGGGCGGCCGTGAGCGCGTCGGGCGACGTGCGTGTGCCGCCGATGTCCCAGACACGGACGAAGCCGTCGGTGGTGCCGACCGCGAGTCGCCGGCCGTCGGGGGCGAAGCTGCCGCCGGTGACGGCCCAATCGGGTAAGGCTGGCAGTTGCCAGCGGACCTTGCCCGTCGCCGCCTCGGTCACGCCAACCGAGCCTTCCGTGGTGTCCTCGAACTCGTTATTCGCGGCGGTCAGAACCGTCCGCCCGTCGGCAGAGATGTCGAGTAACCGTTCGCCGGCCGCGACGGTGAACCGGCGGATCACCCGTCCGGTCGCGGGGTCGAGGACGGAAAGGTCTTGCGACGCGGCGGCCGTTGCGTCGGGAGTGATGGCTTGTGCGATCGCGGACCGCACGAGTCGGCCGTCGGGCGTGAACCGCCAATCGTCGTCCCGCGTCGGGAATGTCAGATCGCACCCGACCCGACCCGTCTCCAGGTCGAGCGTCCGCAGCACGTTCCGCGAGGGCTTGTCGGACTCGCCGAACTCCACCCACCACGCGAACCACCGGCCGGACGAAATCACGGCGTTCGCCCCGTTCTGGTTCGTGTCGATTCGTCGCGTGCGGTTGGTGGCCAGGTCCCAGATGAGCACGGCGTTGCCGACGTTGACGCCGACCCGTCGGGCGTCCTGGTAGAACCACACGGCCGACACGTCCGTCTCGGGCGGCAACGTCAGGGTGCGGGCCGGTTTGCCCGTGACCGTGTTTACCATCGTGACGCGGTTATCGCGCACGGAAATCAGCCACAGGCCGTCCGGCGAGAGGTTCCTCTCCGACAGCCCGCGTTGCGTCGGGAGCGGGCCGCCGCGGCCGGTCGCCATTTGCCACCGTCGCCAGGTCGAGACCGGCCCGCCGTCCACGATGGAGAACGTGCTCTGAAGGCCGCTCAATCGGTCGGTGCCGTGGAAGAGGAACCGCGTGCAGTTCGCCTGTTCGTCGGCGGATTGAGGCCGCTTCTGGCCGGTCGCGATGTCCCAGGCGGTGACAACGCCGTCGCAGACGGAACCGCCGTTTGAACCGCACAGCAGCGTGCGGCCGTCGGGGGTCAGGGCGAGGGCTTCGACGAACGACTCGGCCGAGTTGGTCATTGCCGGCATCTTGCGCACCAGTCGCCCGGTCGCCGCGTCGAACACCTGCCACGTTCCCCGGGTCAGTTCCATCGTGAGAAGCTGATCGTCGTTCAGGCCGACGACGTGGTCGAACGTCTGATCGCCGACCCTCCACTTCTTCCGCTCGCCGGTGAGCAGGTTCAGCGATTCGAGGCTGTTGTCTTCCAGTATCGCCGACAGTCGATTGCCGTCGGGCGAGAGGGTGAACTCGCGCGTCGCCGGCCGGGGCTTGAACCGGGCGAGTTCGCGGCCGGTGAGGCAATCGAACGTGTGAACGGTGCCCTTGTTGACCTTCACCGCCAACCGCCGACCGTTCGCGGAAAACACCACTTCTTCCGCATTGCCGCTGCCGCGGGGCAGCAGGACGCGGTTCACGTCGCGGCCGGTCTGCGTGTCGAACAGCCGGACCCGCCGCCCAATGGGGATGGCCAAAAGCGTGCCGTCGGGGCTGATCGCGGCCGCTTCGCCGACGTCCAACTTTAAGAGCGCGGTGTGGACCGGGTGAGGGGATCGAAAGTCGAAGTGCTGAACGACCAGCCCCCTCAGCGAGTCGATTCGGAACGCCACGAAGTGATCGCCGCGAAACCCTTCGGCGTAGGTCAGCGAGAAGTTTCCCTCTTGGTCGCCGGGCATCATCCACGCAAGTCGGCCGGTCGCGAAGTCGTACACCCGCGTTGGCGCGGACCCGGCGACGGCGACGTACTTGCCGTTGGCAGAGACGGTGATATGCGTGATCGCGCCCGGGTAGCGGAAGCGGTCCGACCCGAGCTTCGACAACAACTTCGGCTCGAACGGCTCGGCACGACCGCCGGCGGCCGCCAGCAGCAGAATCGCGAACGTGCTGGCCATCACGCGGAGCATGTTACTTCATCCTGCCTAACGCGGTCCGGGCCTCTTGCGTTTGCCGCGAACCCTCGGCCCCGGCGGCGAGTGCCTTCACGATCGCCTTCGCGTCGGCCGTGCCGAGCCATTCTAGCGCTTCCATGGCCCGGATGGTGCGGACCGCTTCCGGCGTCGGTTTGGCGGAGGCCGTGAGCAGCTTCTCGATCCGCTGCCGGGCCTCGGCCGATTCCGTCGCTTCCAGGGTTCGCTTCAGTTCCGGCACGGCCAGTTCGCCGAAGGTCTGCAATTCCTTCACGGCCTGTTGCCGGTCGACGAAGGCGGGGGCGTCGAGCTTGCCGATCCACTTCGCCAGCACGCCGGGGTCCGGCGGGGTGGTCGGCGACAACTTCTGCTTGAGGAACGCGGCCGCCTCGACGGGCGTCAGCACCATCCGCCGGGCGGCGTGGTAGGCCGACATCGCATCGGGCTTGGCGAGGGCGGCCCAGGCGGCTTCCCACTCGGGCGGGGCGGACAACGGGTGAAAGGTAACGCCGCCGGCGATGTCCCAGAGGATGACCGGCCAACCGGGGCCGGCCGCCGCCAGCGTTCGGCCGTCGCCGGCGAGCGCGATGCCGTGCAGGTCGTCCTTCGGTGCCGGCAATCTCGCCCGCAGTTGCCCGGTGAGCAACTCGTAGATTCGCAGTTCGCTACTCATGTGCCACGCGACGGTGCGGCCGTCCGACGACAGGGCCAACCGTAGGTCTTCCCCCTTCGCCATCGGGCCGAGTCGCAGCAACTCCGTGCCCGCCTCCGGGTCGACGACGATCAGGTTCTTCTCCAGGTTGCTCTGTCGGCTGTTCGTGATGAAGGCGAAGGCCAACCGCCGGCCGTCGGGCGAGATCGCCATGCGGTCGAGTGGACCGCGGATCGGAAATTCCCGGACCGGGCGGTTCGTGGTCAGCGAGTAGACCTCGACGTACCGCGCGTCGCTGACGGAGTCATACCCCTCGGTGGCGGCGGTCCGGCCGTCGGCGGAAATCACCGCCGCGGTGCCGGCCCCGCGGTCTTTGAACCGGCTGCGGATCAGCGTGCTGGTGCGGGTGGGCACGTCGAAGCGGGTCAGCCCGTCGTTGTGGGCGGCGACAGCGGTGCGGCCGTCGGCCGAGAGGGCCGCGAGGGAATGGGCCGACGAGCCGGCGACATCGACGGTGAACGTGGCCGCGGTGCCGCCGTCTGGCCCGGAAACCGAAGCCTCCGTCTCCAACAGAGAAAGCATCTGCCGACGGTCGGCGGCCAGCCCCACGACTGTTCCCTTGCCGACCGGCCGGAGCAGGTGCGTCTGCGGCTTGCGGTCCTTCCAGACGGCCCAGCCGTTCCACCCCCGCAGGCGGCCGACGAGCGTGCCGTCGGCGTCGAACCGCAGTTGGTCAGGTAGCCCCGGCAGGTCGGCGGTGACGGCCGACGGCGTCGGCGGGCCGCTCGCGGGCACGTCGTAAACGAGCACGGCGTCATCCAGCACCACCACGATCCGCTTCCCGTCCGGCGACAGGGTGGCTTTGTCCGCCTTCGGCAGCGAGAACTCGCACTCCCGCTTGCCGGTCGTCACGTTCCAGATACTCGCGGACTCGTCCGGCCCGGCGAGGAACAGGCGGCGGCCGTCGGGCGTGAAGCCGAGGGCCTTCCGCTGTTTGTCGAAGCGGTGGAGAACCTTTCCCGACGCGACCGCCCAGACGTAGACGTGGTCGTGCGGCCCGGAGGCCGCGAGGAACCGGCCGTCCGGCGACGGGCTCGCTTCCGAGGCGGCCCACTTGTCTCGCTCGCCGTTGGGGCTTGCGAGGGTGAGGAGCGGTTCGCCCGTCTTGGCGTCGTGGACGGTGGTTGTGCCGAGGGAACCGGGGACGAGCAACTTCGCGCCGTCGGCCAAGAACCTCGGGGCGTGCTCGAGTTTTTCGCCGCCGGTCCGCGTCCACCGTTGCTCGCCGGTCTTGGCGTCGTACACGGTGACGGTCTTGTTCCACACGACCGCTACGGCCGTCGCCCGGGAATCGAACTCGGCCTCGCTCACGTCGGTGATGTTGACGGCGTCATCGGAGGCGACTTTCCCCGTGCTCGGGTCGAACCGCATGACGAAGTACGAAGCCTTGTCACCGACGTTGCGACTGTGGAAGAGCACGAGTCGGCCGTCGTCGAACAGGCGGCCGCACTTGATGTCGCGGGCGGGGTACTCGTGGTGGTGCAAGGTCTTGCCGGTCGTCGGATCGTACCACCATAGGTCATCGCGACCGGCGGCGACGATCAGCCGTTGGCCGTTCGGCGAGAACTGCAAGCCGTTGGAGTAATCCGACCGCGACCGCATCCGCGACGAGCCGAGGCGGGCGAACGCCCCCGGCGGCAGCGGCCGCCCGGCCGCGGGATCGCCGAAGGGTTCGGTGGGTTTGGGATCTCGTAAGCCACCGCCTTCGGTGATGTCGTCAGCCTTCTGAGCCGACGCGAGGGGGGTGAAGAGGCCGAGGCACATGGCCGTGACGAGCAATCGCCGCATCCGTCGCCCTCCCTGGGACGACTGCCATTAGACACCAGCCGCCGGGCGAAGGCGAGGGGAAGTCAGTCGAGTTGGAACCACTCGGACGACGACGCCTCGGCCTTCGAGTAGTGGTCGTCGCGGTCCACCGGATGGAAGTCGACGCCGTGGGCCGTCAGGTCGGCAGCGATCGCGTCGGCGACGTTCGGCTGAATCATGTACTGTCGCGACACGCGGCCGGCCTCTTCTTCGAACTCGACCGCCTCGGAGTAGACGCCCTCGTAGTCGTCCGGTCGGTTGCGGAGGATGTGCGTCCAGAAGGCGTAGAGCCGCGACTTGAACGCCGATTCGGATTCGTCCGCGCGGCCGAGGAGCGTGAGGCAGAGGTAGTAGTCGTGCATGAAGACGTTATAGGAGCGTTGGTTCCCGCTGGTTCCCGGCCGACGGAAGTGGTACGCTGATAGCACCCACCCGACGGAGCCATCCGATGGCACATGTTCCCGCGTTCCGCTCTCGCCGCGACTTCCTGCAACTGGCCGGCGGCGGCTTCGGGGCACTCGCTTTCTCCGCGATGATGGCCGAGGCCGCCGAGAGCAAGGCCGACCCGCTCGCGCCGAAGACGCCGCACTTCCCCGCGAAGGCGAAGTCGGTCATCTTCCTGTTCATGGAAGGCGGGCCGAGCCACATCGACCTGTTTGACCCGAAGCCGGAACTCACGAAGCGGCACGGCCAGAAACTGCCCGACAGCTTCGGCAAGGTCATCACGCCGATGGGCACCGGTGGCAACACGCTCCTCGCCAGCAAGCGGAAGTTCACGAAGGCCGGGAAGTGCGGCCACGACTTCTCCGACTGGCTGCCCGAGATGGCGAAGACGGCCGACGACTGGGCGATCATGCGGGCGTGTTGGGCCGACGGCCTCAACCACGTCGGGAGCGTCTGCCAGATGAACACCGGCAGCGTCCTTGCCGGCAAGCCGAGCCTCGGCAGTTGGGCGCTCTACGGCCTCGGCAGCGAGAACAAGAACCTGCCCGGCTTTGTCGTCTTCACCGAGGGCACTGGCGAAGTCTTCGGCGGCGCCCGCAACTGGGGCACCGGCTTCATGCCGCCGACGTACCAGGGCACGCACTTCCGCGGCGGTTCCAGCCCGATCTTGAACCTGAAGACGCCGGAAGAAGTCGGCGAGAAGCGGCAGCGGGCGAAACTCGACCTGATCGGCGACCTGAACGAGATCCACAAGAAGGCCCGTCCCGGCGACACCGATCTCGACGCCCGGCAGGCGGCCTACGAACTCGCCTTCCGCATGCAGACAGCCGCCCCGGAAGCGGTCGATCTGTCGAAGGAATCCGAGCAGACGAAAGAGCAGTACGGCCTGAACCGGAAGGAGACGGCCGAGTTCGGCCACCGCTGCCTGCTCGCCCGCCGGCTGGTGGAACGCGGCGTGCGATTCGTGCAAGTCTACTGCGGCCCCGGCAGTCAGTGGGACGCCCACAGCGACATCGAGGGCAACCACACCCGCCTCTGCAAACGCGCCGACGGGCCGACCGCCGCGCTGCTCAAAGACTTGAAGCAGCGCGGCCTGCTCGACAGCACACTCGTCATCTGGGGTGGCGAGTTCGGCCGCACGCCGATGAGCGAGGGGACGACCGGCCGCGACCACAACCCCTACGGCTTCT
Organism: Limnoglobus roseus; assembly: GCF_008254045.1. Classification (GTDB taxonomy): domain Bacteria; phylum Planctomycetota; class Planctomycetia; order Gemmatales; family Gemmataceae; genus Limnoglobus; species Limnoglobus roseus. Next base: position 2,149,108 of record NZ_CP042425.1, read on the forward strand.
CGATGCTCATGGCCGGCGGCGGCGTCAAGGCCGGTACGGTCTACGGCACGACCGACGACTTCGGCCTGAAGGGCGTGGACGGCAAGGCCCACGTCGCCGACTTCCACGCGACGATTCTGCACCTGCTCGGCTTCGACCACGAGAAGCTGACGTACCGCCTGAACGGCCTCGACCAGCGGATCACCGGCGTCACCGGCCACGTCGTGAAGGAAGTGGTAGCGTGACGTTCGACCCCACGAGTTACGGCCCCGCTGTCGCCGCGATCCTCGGCGACGGCGCACGCCTGATGCCCCTCGGCCCCGGCACGCCGAACGAGGCGGTGCGGGCGAAATTGGCGGCCGTCGAACTGCCGAATGCGTGCCACGCGGGGTTGTGGCTCTACCACGATTTCCTCGACGACTCGCACACCATCAGCCAGGACATCTCTACCAGCACCGGCAGCTTCTGGCACGCCGTCATGCACCGCCGCGAACCGGACGCCTTCAACAGCAAGTACTGGTGGCGGAAGGTTGGCTCGCACCCGGTCCTGAAGCAACTCGTCGAACAGGCTCCGTCCGTGGGCTACGATTACACCACTCCCCAGGATTTCGTGGACTTCTGCGAGCGCGTCCGCGGCACTGGCACGCCGGGCGAGGACATCGCCAAGCGGGTTCAACTCCTCGAATGGCAACTCCTGTTCGACCACGGCTTCCGAGCCGCCGGCGGCTAGTCGGAATTTTTCGCGCCTCCGGCGGCTACGTCGCGCTCACTTCGCCGAGGATGCGGTCGATTTCACCGGGGTCGGCGGGCTTCGTCAGGTGGTAGTCGAACCCGGCCGCGCGGGACCGCCGACGGTCCTCGTCCTGGCCCCATCCGGTCAGGGCCGCCAGCGCCACGCCCTCGAGTTCCGTGCTCGCCCGGATGCGGCGGGCGACTTCGTACCCGGTCATCCCTGGCAGCCCGATGTCGAGCACGACCAGGCGTGGGCGGTACGACCCCAGCACTCGCAGGGCGTCCGGCCCGTCGTGCGCCACCCGCACCTCGTGCCCCTTCATTTCCAACAACATCGCCAGACTTACGGCCGCGTCCACGTTGTCGTCCACCACAAGCACGCGCAGCCGCGCCGCCGCCGGGGTTTCTTCCGGCGGGCCGGTGGAGGGCAACGGCGTGGCCGCGTCCGCAAGGGGCAGGCGGACGACGAACGTGCTGCCCCGACCCGGCCCCGGGCTCTCGGCGGACACCGACCCGCCGTGCATTTCGACCAGTCGCTTGACCAGCGTCAGCCCGATCCCCAGCCCGCCCTGCGACCGCTCCAGGCTGGTCCCCACCTGCGTGAACATCTCGAACACCTTGGGCAGCATTTCGGCCGTGATGCCGACGCCCGTGTCCGCCACCCGAACTTCCGCGTGCCCGTCCGCCCGCCGCGCCGACACGGCGATCCGCCCGCCGTGCGGGGTGTACTTGGCGGCGTTGCTCAGCAGGTTGGCCAGCACTTGTACCAGCCGCGTCTTGTCTGCGTCGAACACCAGTGGCTCGGCCGGGAGGTCCACGGCCAGTTCGTGCCCGCCCGCTTCGACCGTCTGCCGGGTCGATTCCACCGCCGCGTCGACCACCGCCCGCAGTTCCACCCGTTCCTTCCGAAGAACCACCTTGCCACTCGATACCCGGGCCACGTCCATCAGGTCGTCCACGAGGTGCACCATGTGCCCGAGTTGGCGGTCCATCATGGAGAGCGTCTTGCCCGTCCGGTCATCGCCCGGGAGCGTCGCCCGGAGAATCTGCACGCCGTTCCGCACGGGGGCCAGCGGGTTGCGGAGTTCGTGCGCGAGCGTGGCCAGGAACTCGTCCTTCCGCCGGTCCTGGTCCTGGAGCGTCCGGTACAGCGAGGCGTTCTCGATGGCCGTCGTCACCCGCACCGCCAGTTCCTGGGCGATCAGCAACTCCTCCCGGCCGTACCGGCGGCGGGCCGAGGCACTGAGGAAGGTCATCCCCCCGATCACCCGGCCGCGGGACAGGAGCGGCACCGCCAGGTACGACTCGATGCCCCAGCCCCGCAACTGTTCGATCCGGTCCGGCCCCTGGCGGGCGGTCGCGGGGTCCAGTGCCGCCACGTCGGGCACCAGTTCCGGCTCACCCGTTTTGAGCACGTGCGGAACGCCGACGGCCGTCTCCGCCGCCCCCGGGGACGCGGCTGTCGCCGCCTCGACGCCGTTGACGGCCAACCGCCGCCGGTTCCCGGCATCGTCCAGTACGTCGACCACGCACCAGTCCGCGAACCGGCCGACGGCCAGGTTGGCGATCCGGTGGAGGGTGCTCTCGTAGTCCACCAACTCCGCCAACGACGCGCTGGCGTCCGACAGGAACCGGACCGCCTCGGCGGCGGCCATCGCCTCGCTCGCCGCCTTCTGCTCCCGCACTTCGGCCAGTTTCCGGTCGGTGATGTCCAGGGTGACGCCCGTCATCCCCGCGGGCTCCCCGTCCGGGGCGTACGACGCGCGCCCCCGGACGAGCACCCAGTGCTGGCTCCCGTCGGGCCATACCGTCCGGTACTCGGTGTCGTAGTCGGTCCGCGTCTCGACGGCGGCCCGGACCGCCGCCCGCACACGGTCGAGGTCATCCGGGTGGACCGCGGCCCAGAGGTCTTCGTGCGTAAACGAGTCGTCGGGCCTTCGCCCGTAGTTCGCCTTGCACCCGTCCGAGCAGTTCATCACCTGTGTCCGCAGGTCGAGGGTCCACTGACCGAGTTTGGCCGCCGCCACCGCCACCCGCAGTCGCTCCTCGCTCGCCCGCAGCCCCTCCTCCGCCCGCCGGCGGGCGGTCAGGTCGACCCCGTGCACGAGGATGCCGGTTACCGCCCCGGTCGCGTCCCGCATCGCCTGGTAGACGAAATCGATGAACCGCTCCTCCGGGGGGCGGCCGTCGCCTGGTTCTAACGTCACCCGGGCGTCGGTGCCGACGAACGCTTCGCCGGTCCGGTAGACGTGGTCGAGGAGGTCGATGTACCCTTGCCCGACGACCTCGGGGAGCGCGTCCCGGACCCCCTTCCCGACCAGCTTGCGGCCGCTCACGAGCTGGTCGTACCGGGCGTTGACCAGCTCGAACACGTGGTCCGGCCCGCGGAGAACCCCCATGAACGACGGGGCGTGCTGGAACACCTCGGCCAGCCGCGCCTCGCTCGCGCGGACGGCGTCCTCGGCCTGTTTGCGGGCCGTGATGTCGTTGAACAGGACGCCGACCCGGCCGGGGCCGACCCGGAACGCCGACACGTCGAACCACCGCCCGAGGTCCTCCACGCGGTCGGTCCGCCGCACCGGCTCGCCGGTGGCCGCGACCCGCGCGTACGCCTCGATCCAGTGCGATTCGTGGGTGGGCATCACCTCCCGGGCCGTCTTGCCGACGATGTCCCGCAGGCCGGTGTGGAATTCGAGGGCCGGGTTAGCGAGCAGGTACCGGTAGTCCACCGCTCGGCCCGTACCGTCGAGTATCGGCTCGACGACGCAGTACCCCTCGTCCATCGACTCGAACAGAGCCCGGAACCGCTCCTCGCTCGCGCGGAGCCGCCGTTCGGCCTCCCGCTGGCGCGTGATGTCCACCAGCACGCCGGCCCACCCCACCGGCTTGCCCGCGGTGTCGCGGTCGACGACACCGCGGGCGAGAACCCACCGCTCTCCTGCCGGCCCGGCCACCCGGTACTCGCTGTGGAACGGGGAATCGGTTTCGAGGGTGTGGCGGATCTCCGTGCCGACCCGCTCGCGGTCGTCGGGGTGGATGGCCGTCAGGAAGTCCTGCACGGGGGCCGAACTGCGGTCGTCGGCGAGCACGCCGAAGATGGCGACAAAGTTCCGGTCCCCGGTCACGCGGTCCCCGGCGATGTCCCAGTAGTACGTGCCGACTTCGCCCGCTTGCAGGGCCGTCTCGCTCCGCCGGCGGGCCTCGGCCAAGGCCCGCTCGCCGGCCCTCATGCGGGTCATGTCGCGGGCGATCTTCGACGCGCCGATGAGGTGCCCCGCGGCGTCGCGGATCGGCGAGACCGTCAGGGAGATGTCGACCAGGCTGCCGCTCTTGGTTACCCGGATCGTCTCGAAGTGGTCGATCCGCTCGCCCCGGCGGAGCCGCTCGAGGATGCCCCGCTCTTCGTCGAGCCGGTCCGGCGGGATGATCAGGGTGATGTGCCGGCCGACGGCCTCGACGGCCGGGTAGCCGAACACCCGCTCCGCCCCGGCGTTCCAGGACTCGATCGTGCCGTCGAGGGTCTTGCCGATGACGGCGTCGTCCGACGACTCGACGATCGCCGCGAGCCGGGCTTGAGTCGCCTCCGCCCGCTTCTTCTCGGTGATGTCGCGGAACACCAGCACCGCCCCGCTGACCGCCCCGCCGGAGCGGATCGGCGCGGCCGAATCGTCGATCGGCACCTCCGTGCCGTCTTTGGCGATGAGGATGGTATGATTGGCCAGGCCGACGATCAGCCCCTCGTTCAACGCGCGAATGGCGGGGTTCTCGACGGCCGCGCGGCTTGACTCGTTGACGATGTGAAACACCCGGTTGAGCGGCACGCCCCGGGCTTCGGCCTGCGGCCATCCGGTGAGCCGCTCCGCGATCGGGTTGAGGAAGGTGACGTTGCCCGCCGCGTCCGTGGCGATGACCGCGTCCCCGATGCTCGACAGCGTTGCCGACAGTAACTCCCGCTGCTCGGCCACTCGCTGGTTGTCGCGGGTCCGGGCCCGCGCGGTCCGCGCGAGGGTCAGGACGAGTAGCCCCACGGCGACGAGCCCAACGCCGGCGGCGGCGATCCCGTAGAAGATCGCGCTGCGGTACGCCTCCTGGGCCGCGTCCTCTCGCTTCGCGAGCCGCTCCCGCTCGACACGGTCCATCTTCGTAAGCGTATCGAGTAGCGGATCGACGAAACTCCGGGACCCCCGGTCGCGGGAGAGGGCGACGACGGCGTCGTGCCCCCCGGGGCCGCCCCGGAGTTTCACCACCCCGTCGAACGCGGCGATCCCCGTCTCGATTTCCCCGCGTGCGGCCGCGACGAGGGGCTGCTGGTCTGGGTCGTCGGCCGTCTGCTCCGCGAGCCGGACGGCGTCGGCCTGAAGGCGGGCGGCGGATGCCTCGTAGGGCTTGATCGTCTCTGGGAACCCGGTGACGAGGTACACCCGCAGGTCGGCTTGCACGCGCACGGTATCGAACCGAACGGCGTGAATGTCGTCGATCAGCTCCCGGCTCCGGGTGACCCGGTCGGCGTTATCCCAAAGGCGGCGGATGTTGACGAACGAGGTGGCGGCGATTCCCACCATGAGCACCGCAAGTAGTCCGATTCCGAAATCCGCACCGCGATCAAACCCGTATCGCATGTCCAGCCCTTCGTTCCTCTTGAACCGCCTACCATCCGTCCGAGACGCGACGGCGTAACCACCTGCGTTGGCGGGCGATGCGAAATCGTCGGGTTATTCTACCGGGTGCGGTGCGATCGGATCGGGTACCGAGGGGATGGCGGCGCGACGGTACCCGGCCGCCGGTCACTGTTTCGCGAGCAAGGATTCGATTGCCGCAACGTCCTCGGCTGCGAGTTGAAAGTCGAGTACCTCAAGATCGGCCTTCATGTGCCCCGCGTCGGTCGTCCCCGTCAGGGGTACCATCCCGACGTCGAGGGCGAATCGAAAAACGACTTGTGCGGGCGTGCGGCCGAGGCGGGCGGCCGTCTTGCCGACCCGCGGGTGTTCCAGCACGCCGCGGTTGGCGGTGAGCAGGGAGAACCCCTGGTAGACGATGCCGTTCGCCGTGCAGAACGCGCGAACGGCGCGGTCCCAACCGTGGACGGCGTAGCACCGATTTTGCACGAACGCGGGCTTCACGCGGGCACCTTCGAAGAGAACCCGGAGTTGCTCCAGGCTCACGTTACTGACGCCGAGGTAGCGTGCCCCGCCGCGCTCGTGGATCGACTCCATCGCCTGCCACGCTTCCCAGTCGAGGGCGAGAAATTGGTCTCGCGTCGTCGGCCCGTGTAGGACGTACGAGTCCACGAACGAGAGCTTGAGGTGATCGAGCGAGCTGGCGAACGACTGCTCGACCTGTGTGGCGATCGGAGCCTTGGGGTCGTAGGGGAGGCGGTGATCCTGCCCGTTTAAAAACGTGAACTTGGTCTGGACGAACAATTCCTCGCGCCGCACGTCGCCACTATTGAGGGCCGCTTCGATAGCCTCGCCGACGGCCGCCTCGTGGTAGTGCCGCCGCTGGTTGGCGGTGTCGATCCCGCGGAAGCCGGCCTGGAGGGCGAGTGCGGTCAGTCGCCGGGTCTCGTTCTCCTTCCACGCCGTGCCGTAGAGAAACGGAGGGATCGACAGTCCGCCTTCCGATTTTGCTCTCGTGCTCGACATCGAACTCTCCGGTTTCGCGGGTCGACGTGAACGAACCGATCGGAACGCTGGCGAAGGGGTGAGAGCGTTTTTGGCGAGCCGAGCACCGTGAGGTGCCGGGTGAATGGCGTTGTGATTCACCCGGCACCTCACGGTGCTCGGCTCGCCGGATCTTTTAGAACTGCCCCAGGAACCGCAGGTCGTTCTGCCAGAAGAGGCGGATGTCGTCGATCGCATGCTTGAGCATGAGCATCCGCTGCGGGCCCATGCCGAAGGCGAAGCCGGTGACTTTGTCCGGGTCGTACCCGCCGTTGCGGAGGACGGTCGGATGGACCATGCCGGCTCCCAGAATTTCCAGCCAGCCGGTGCCCTTCGTCAAGCGGTCGCGGTTCGGGTCGTCGGCCGGCCAGTCGATGTCCACCTCGATCGACGGCTCCGTGAACGGGAAGTAACTGCTGCGAATCCGCACTTGCCGTTCCGGGCCGAACATCCGGCGGGCGAAGGCCGTGATCGTGCCCTTCAGGTCGGCCATCGTTACGCCCTCGCCGATCACCAGCCCCTCGACTTGCAGGAACTGGATTTCGCTGCGGGTGCTGATCGCCTCGTTCCGGTAGCACATGCCCGGCAGGATCACGCGGATCGGCTTCGGGCACTGCTCCCGCATGACGTGGATCTGCCCCGGCGACGTGTGCGTGCGGAGGATCGCGCCGGGCGTGGTCGTGAAGAACGTGTCCCACATGTCGCGGGCCGGGTGGTGCGGCGGCATGTTCAGCAGTTCGAAGTTCAATTCGTCCGACTCGACTTCCCGCGAGCGGTAAATCTGGAAGCCGAGGTCGCCGAAGATGCGGTAGATGTCGCGGAGGATTTGCGTGGCCGGGTGCAACCGCCCCCGCGGCGGCGTGCGGCCGGGCAGCGTCACGTCGAGGCCGGGGCCGGACAAGCTGGCTTGCAGGGCGACCTCCTTCGCCGCGTCCAGGGCCGTCGCGTAGGCCGATTCGAGGGCCACCTTGACGCGGTTGGCCTCCTGTCCGAACGTGGCCCGTTGATCCTTCGCTACCTTGCCGATGCCGGCGAGGGCAGCCTTCACCAGTCCCTTGTCGCCGAAGAACTTGGTGTTCCACCCGCGCAGGGCGGGTTCGTCCGCGCAGGCGGCAAGCTCGCTCAGCCCCTGGGATTCCAGCGTTTTCAGTTCAGCGACGGCGTCCGACATGGCGAGAATGTTCCTACGGTGGAAGGTCGTTCCAGGTGAGGATACGGGCGGTTTCCCCCAACGGACACGCCGCCGGGCGGAAGGTTCCGATGAAACCTTCGGCCGCGGGCGGGGTTACTTCTCTCAACCGTGTGAGGACGGCCGATGACCCGCTTGTTGCCGCTCGCCTTGCTCTGCTTCCCCGTAGCCCTCCGCGCCGCCGACCCGAAGGCGGGCGAGTTCCCGGACGAGACGCTGACTGTTGGCGCACTGAAGCGCGAGTACCGGCTCGTGGTGCCGAAGGCGGTGGACCTCGCGAAGCCGGCCCCGTTGGTGATCGCCTTCCACGGCATGGGGATCGACAGCAAAGACACGATGCCGAAGTACACGAAGCTGAACGACACGGCCGAGAAGCACAAGTTCATCGTCGCCTACCCGAACGCCATCGACCGCACTTGGGGCTTGCGGCCGGAGAAGGTGACGGCCGATCTTGCGTTCTTCGACGCACTCTTGAAGGAGTTGCAGGGCCGGTACAAGATCGACGCGAACCGCATCTACGTTCTCGGTATGTCGAACGGCGGGTACTTCGCGCACCTCGTCGGCAAGGAGCGGTCGAAGGTCGTGGCGGCCGTGGCGTCGCACTCGGGGCTGCTCGGCATGCAGACCATCCTCGGCATCAAGGCCGACCGCAAGTTCCCGGTGCTGATCGTCCACGGCGACAAAGATCGGCTGCAACCGATCGACTGGGCACGCGACAACCGCACGCGGTACGAGAAGGAAGGGCACGAGGTGAAGTACGTCGAACTCGCCGGCCACGGCCACACGTGGGCGACGAAGGACGACGTTAACGAGACGATCTGGGCGTTCTTCGCGGACCATCCTCTCGACGCGAAGAAGAAGTAGGCGGCCCCTCGCCGGCCAGCCGGAAGTCGAGCATCCGCCGTTGCACGTCCACGCGGGCCACCTCCACCCGCACGCGGTCGCCGAGGCGGTACCGCTTCTTGCGACGGCTGCCTTCCAGCGAGTGCGACGCCTCGTCGTGGTTGTAGTAATCGTCAGTCAGGCTGGAAATGTGGACCAGCCCCTCGGCCGGGAACTTCTCCGCTTGCGCGAAGAAGCCGTAGTCGGCCACGCCGGTGATGACGGCGTCGAGTTGCTCGCCGAGCCGCGTGCTGAGGTATTGCAACAGCTTTAGCTTCACCAGCTCGCGTTCGGCCGTCTCCGCGCGCCGTTCCATCCGCGAGCAATGATCGCCGAGCATCCGCATCTCGCCGATGTCGGCACTCACTTTCTTCAGGCGAATCCAGCGGTCGAGCAGCCGGTGGACGACCAAGTCCGGGTAGCGGCGGATCGGCGACGTGAAGTGGCAGTAGTGCTGGCTGGCGAGCGCGTAGTGCTCGTCCTGAATCGGCGAGTACGTGGCCTGTTTCAAGCTGCGGAGCAGGGCGTAGTGGATGGCCGCCCGCTCGGGCTTGTCGGCCGTGAGGCGGAGCAACCGCTGAAGTTCGAAGCGATCCTGCGCCCGCTTCATCGGGTAGCCGAGGATGCGGGCGAAGTCGGCGAAGGCTTCGAGTTTTTCCTCCTTCGGGGCCGGGTGGACCCGCCGCAGGAACGGCACGCCGAGCGTCGTCAGGTGTTCCGCAACGGCCTCGTTCGCCGCGAGCATGAACTCCTCGATCACCTGATGGCTCTCGTCGTTCACTGCGAAGTGTGCCCCGTTCACCCGGCCGTCGGCGTCGTACTCAAGGACGGCTTCCGGCATCGACAGTTCCAGCGAGCCGCGCTTGAACCGCTTCTTCCGCATCAGCGCCGCCAGGTCGCGCATCCGCCGGAGCATCGCGAGAACGTCCGGGGCAAGGTCCGTCGGCGGTTCTGCCTTGCCGTCGAACGAGTTGATGACCGCCTGCACTTCCTCGTAGTGGAATCGCTTCCGCGGGCGGATCACGCCGTTGCCGAATTCGACGTGCCCCTTCTGCATCGCCTGCGTGAACTCCATCCGCACGGTCTTCACGTACCGCAGCTTCCCCTCCTGCAAGCTCGCGAGGCCGTTGGAGATCACCTCCGGGAACATCGGGATGACCTTGCGGGGAAGGTAAATGCTCGTCGCCCGTTTCTTCGCTTCCGCATCCAGCGGCCCGCCGAGCGGGGCGAAGTGGGCCACGTCGGCGATGTGGACGGTCAGCACCCAGTTCTTCGTCTTCGGGTCGATCTCCACGCTCACGGCGTCGTCGAAGTCGCGGGCGTCCTTCGGGTCGATCGTCACCACGAGATCGTTCGTGAAGTCGGTGCGGGTGCCGACCTCCTCGCGGAACTTGTCGGCCTGCGACCGGGCTTCGTCGAGCGCCTCCTTCGGGAACTCTTCCGGCAGGCCGAAGGCGCGAACAATCGTGAGCAGGTCCACGCCCGGCTGATCGAGCGGCCCGAGGACTTCGGTGATGACCCCTTCGCCGCGGTCGTGGGCGGTGGGGAACTTCAGCATGTCGATGACGACCTTGTCCTGCGGCTTCGCCCCCTTCGCACCGGGGTCGCCGACCAGAATGCTATGGCTGAAGGCGGTGCCGTCCACGCGCACGAAGGCCTCGCCCTCGCGCTCGAAGTAGGTGCCGACGAAGGTGCGGGTGGCCCGCGTGACGACGCGGATGATTTCGCCGGCCGCGTCCCGCGACTGGCTGGCCCGGCGGGTGAGTTTGACCATCACCTCGTCGCCGGTGCTGGCGTCCTTCTCGCGGCCCTCGCGGATGAAGATGTCGCTCACCAGATGCCCGTCGGCGGCGTGCGGCCGGACGAACCCGTTGCCGTTCTGCACGCGGCGGTAGACGCCGACGACGGAGCCGAACTGATCGGCCGGCCGCAGGTGGTTGTTCTTCCCCTGTTCGATGCGGCCGTCCTTGACGAGCGACTTGAGCGTCTTGCGGAACTCCGGGTACGCGGCCTCGCCGACCGCGAGCTTCTTCGCGAGTTGCTTCGGCTTGAGCGGCGTGTACCCCTTGCGGGCGAGTTCGGCGAGGATGAGCGTGGTGAAGTCCATGAGGGGATGGTAGCGGACGGACGAGCGGCTGTCGCGGGGAAGGAGCGGATGGTATAATCGCGGCTTATTCCGATTCGTGATAAGGGTGAGAGATGAAGTGGCGAAAGTTGCTCGATGACAGTCTGCCCCCGGCCGCCGAGCGGGAGTACGGTGAGCGGTACAAGTTCGGCCGGCCGGCTTCGGAGAAGCAACTCGCCACCGCCGAGCGGACGCTCGGAGTTCGTCTTCCCGACGACGTTCGGGAAATGCTCTCCGAGTTCAACGGCGTATGGTACACCACGACCGCCGGGCGGGCACACGGCCACGCCCCAAACATCCAGTTCCTGGACACGAAGTATTTGTCGGTGAATGTTCCGAATCATCTCGCTGATTACGAGCCGTCACCCCCGCGGTACGCTCTGAGGAGGGTCGTCTTCGTCGCGCAGTCGAACGGGTTCGGCGACCTCTGGGGGGTGTGCGCATCGGACGTGGGCCGGCACAAGGCCGGCACGGTCGTGCGATTGGGTCACGAGGTCGGCCAGTTGGAAGCGTGTCAGCCGTCCTTGGCTGCGTTCATCCGCGGCGGATTGTTCGGCGTCGATACGGAATTCGTCAAACGGTTGGCGAAGCAGGGCCGACCGCCTTCCAATCTGGCCGCACTCCGCGCCCGCGGTCGTCAACCTTCGTTCGCCCACTGGAAGGGGACAATTTCGCCGGAACTGATCGTCCAATGCGAGGACGCCGTGACTCGACTAGCCGCCCGACTCGTTGCACTCGGTCCGAATCCCACGAAGAGGCAGGTCCGGGGGGCCATCAACGGCGGCATCAAACGGTTCGACGAGTTGCAATGGATCAAGGGCGACCCCTGGATCGGTCTTCCCGAACAGAAGGACATCTGCGACGCGCTCCACGAGTTAATCGACCTGACCGGTTTCGAGGCGTCGGAAGAGTGGACGGAGATCAGGGATTGGTGAGTTCGGGCAAACTTCGCCTGCACGGCCGAATGAACCTTGAGGCAGTTCTCATGGCAACAGTAACCGCCCGCGATGTCCGACCGAGTTCTATTCGCCCCGGCCTTCCTGCCTCCTTCAAACGGGAGACGACCGTGTACGCGGTCGCCTTCGACATGGACATCGAGCAACTCCGTATCCACTACGGCGACCCGTACAATAATGCCTACCTCGAAATCCGCCGCGTGCTGGAACGGCATCAGTTCCAGTGGCAGCAGGGCAGCGTGTACTTCGGCGGGCCGGACGTCACGGCCGCGACGGTGATGGTGGCCGTCATCGACCTGACGGCGCAACTGCCGTGGTTCGCAGCCGCCGTGCGGGACATTCGCATGCTCCGCATTGAGGAAATGAACGACCTGATGCCGGTCGTCCAGCGCATCGCTAACGGGTGAATCCTCATGTCCACCGACGACGACTCCAACCCCCTCGGGCCGGCCGTGCGACTGGTGCGGGCGGCCGTCGAACTCGGCGGGCGGGCGACCGACGCCGGTGACGCGGCCGGGGCTTACGACCTCTTCGCGTGTGCCGCCCGGTTGGTGCGGCGGGTGCGGGGGCTGAGCGAGGTTGCTGACTTCCGGCTGGAACGGGCACTCGACGAGGCCGAGGCGGATTCCGACCCGGACGTGATCCGCGAGGCGTTCGAGTCATTGTTGCCCGATGACGATGAGCCGCCGGCGGTCCCGGACGACCCGCTGGCGGCCGTGCAGCGGTTCATTCAGATGGCCATCTCCATCGGCGCGCCGGCGTACAACCTCGACGACCGCCAGGGGTGTTACGACGTGTACTCTTGCACCGCCCGCATGATCCTGGCCACCCTGACCGGGGCCGACGCCGCCCGCACGCGGCTGCGGGAAGCTCTCGACGTGTGCGACACCCTCGACGATTCCGACAAGCAAGCTTGGGCGATGCGGCACGGCTTCGACGCGGTGCTGGAGATGGGCGGCCCGACCGGCCCCGCGTTGGCCCCGAGCGAAGTCCGGCAGTTGTTGGCCGCGGCCATCTCCATCGGCGCGCCGGCCTTCAACCTCGGCGACAGCCGCGGGTGCTACGAGGTCTACGGCTGCACCGCCCGCCTGCTCGTCAACAGCGTCTCCGTTCCGGACGAGATCAAGGCTCGCCTCCGCAAAGCCCTGGAAGAAGCCGCCGTTCTGCCGGAGGTGGCCCGGCAAGCGTGGGTTATGCGGCACGCCTTCGACGCCGTCCTCGGCGGTTCTACTTCGGAACCTGAGGAATAGCATCCGGCTTCACTTCCCCTTGCCGCCGCTTCTCGGCATCCGCTAGACTGCCGGGCTGTTGCCCGCAAGGATGCCGCTGATGCCCGAAGTTACGCCGTCGATTCGCACGCCGTTCCGCTGGCCGTTCGTGCCCGCGAAGAACCCCGCGGCCCTGTTGCGGCTGGTCTTCGGCCTGTCGGTCGCCGTGATCGTCCTGCTCACGGCCGTGCGGTACTACGCGAAGGCCGAGAAGCCGAGCCGCCTCGGCGACCTGACGCGCACGGCGTTCCTCCGCTGGCGGCCGCAGATTCAAGCCCTCGACAGCGGCACGAACATCTACGCCGCGTTCAACTACCCGAACCCGCCGATCATGGCCCTCATCCTCTACCCGCTCGCGGAACTGCCGCCGCTGGTCGGGGCGATGACGTGGTTCGCGCTCAAGGTCGTGATGGCCCTCGCGATGGTCGCCTGGGCCTTCTCCTTAATTCGGAATTCGGAATTCGGAATTCGGAATGAAATACCCGACTGGGCGAAGGCCGTGGCCGTCGTGCTGGCGTTACACCCGATCCTCGGCGACCTCGCACACGGCAACGTGAACCTGCTGATCGCGTTCCTGGTGACGGCGGCGCTGGCGTTGTTCTGCCGGCGGTGGGACTTCTCGGCCGGCGTCGTGCTGGCGTTGGCCATCGCGTGCAAGGTCACACCGGCGCTGTTCGTGCCGTACTTCGTCTGGAAGCGGGCGTGGCGGTCGCTCCTCGGCGTGGTCGCGGGGCTGGCCCTGTGGCTGGCCGTCGTGCCGGGGGCGGTGCTGGGGTGGGAGTACAACCAGACACTGCTGACGAGTTGGTACGTGCAGATGGTGAAGCCGTTCGTCGTGGACGGCAAGGTGACGACGGAACACCCGAACCAGTCGATCCCCGGCGTCGTCTTCCGGCTGCTGACGGCCGAGCCGTCGTTCGTTGATTACGACGACGACGAGGGGAAGCAGTTCGCCACCGGCTTCAATAACTTCGCGAGCCTGTCGCCGGATGGGGCCCAGGCGATCGTGAAGTCGCTGATGGTCGTCTTTGCTGCGGCGGTCGTGCTGTTCTGCCGTTGGCCGACGCACCGGGCCGACGTGCCGCGGGCGGGGCCGATGCTCGCCGCCGAGTTCTCGCTGATCCTCCTCGGCATGTTGCTGTTCAGCGAGCGGACGTGGAAGCACCACGCTGTCACACTGATCGTGCCGTTCGCGGCGCTGGCGTGGGCTGCGACGAGTACCGCCGTCGCCGGGCGGGACCGCATCGTCCTCCGGTGTCTGTACACCACCGTCGGCCTGCTGATGCTCGTACCGAGTCTGCTGCCAGAACACCTGCAAGATCTGTCGATGGTCTACGGCTGTTACACGGCCGCCTACGCGCTCACGGCCGTCGGCGTCGCGTACCTGCTCGCCACGACCCGCAAAATCCTCACGCCGGCCACTTGATTCGCGGACGCACTCCGTAGGATGCCACGGACGGACTCCTCCCACCGTGGCACCCCGATGGACCGCCCGCGCCAATCCTGGTCGCGACTCACCACCCGGCACCTGCTGCCGGCGCTGCTGGTGTTGGCCCAGGTCATGACGGCGGTTGGCTTTCCCACCTTCTCAAAACCCTCGGCCCGCAAAACCGCCTGCGGCGACACGAACTGCGGCTGCCAGGCGAAAGCCGGCAGCGCATCGGCGGCGTGCTGTTGCTCCACCGCGGCGAAACTCATCACCGTCGGCGAGCCGGAATCGTGCTGCGCGAAGCCGAAGAAGACGGCCGAGTCGTGCTGTTCCAAGAAGACCGCCGCGAAGCCGTGCTGTGAGGCGAAGAAGAAGCCCGAGGATGACCGGCCGCAGGTGCTGTGGGTCGCCGGCATGTTTGCCCGCAGTTGTAAGGGCGAACACGGGCCGACGGGAATGCCCGTCCCGGAACCGGCCGTGCCGCCGCTTCAACCCGCCGCCCCCGCGTTCGTCGAACCGGCGTCCGATGCCGTGCTCGCGTCGAACGTGAAGTCCCCGTCCCTTCCCGCGATTCCCCCCGACCCGCCGCCGCGGCACGTTGGCTGACCCTTCCTGAGCGTTTCCAAACCTCGCGCAGACGGTGCGTTTCGCGCCGTTGGTCCGCCATCACCTACCCGCACCTGGGGAATCTCTTTCCATGTTCCGAACCCGCTCCGATCGCCGCACCCGGCGACGCGGCTTTACGTTGATTGAACTGCTCGTCGTCATCGCCATCATCGCCATCCTCATCGGCCTGCTCCTGCCGGCCGTGCAGAAGGTCCGCGAGTCGGCGGCCCGATTGAAGTGTGCGAACAACCTCAAGCAGTTGGGCCTGGCCCTCCACGGCTACGAGGCGGTGAACAAGAACTTCCCGCCTGGCCGGGCCGCGTACCCGCTGGTCGTGTCCGCGCAGGGGCGCATTCTCGGGTACATCGAACAGGACAACGTCGGCCGTAGTCTCGACGTGAACTTGGTGCCGATGTACAACTCGAACCCGACCACTTACCCGCTCACGGCCGGGAACTACCAGGCGTCGATCACGCCGGTGAAGCTGTTCGTCTGCCCGAGCGACCCGATGAACGGGCTGAACCCGACCGCGTTCGCCACGCAGCCGTCCGGGGCGGTTTCGACCACCGACGTGTACGCCGGTACGAACTACGTGACGTGCATCGGCAGCGGCGACGGCAGCACGGACAACACCGGCACCTGGTGGGGTCAGTACAAGACCAGCGACGGGATGTTCGGCCAGACGCCAGTGACGATCGCCGGCGTGATTGACGGCCTGTCGAACACGGCCGCGTTCAGCGAGAGCACGATGGGGACCGGGGAACCGGACTCCACCGGGGCGACGCCGCCGACGAGTGCGGCCCGCCAGGTGTTGACCCTGACCGGCAGTACCGTGACCAGCGACGCCAACTGTGCCGCCGGCGGCACGTGGTCGAACATGCGCGGGGCGAAGTGGATCAACGGCCACTACGCCGACGCGAACTACAACCACCACCTGCTGCCGAACGACACGCGGTGGGATTGCAGCAACGCCTCGCACAACCCCGGTCAGGCCGCCGCCCGCAGCTTCCACACCGGCGGCGTGAGCGTGCTCTTGGGCGACGGTTCCGTGCGCTTCGTCCGCAACACCATCGACGCCGTCACGTGGCGGGCACTCGCCACCCGCGCGGGCGGTGAAGTGAGCGGGGATTATTGATCGCGCCGTAAGCCCGGGGTCGGCCGACCCCGGGCTTTCTGTACACTTCCCTTCATGAACCACCCTGCACTCTCCCCGCCGATGCTCACGCCAGACCTGCCGGGCGTCGGCGGGCGGATCAAGGCCGAACTCGACGACTTCGCCGTCGAGGAAATCCCTGCCTACGAGCCGTCCGGCACCGGCGACCACGTCTACCTCTGGGTCGAGAAGCGCGACCTGAGTGCTGAGTTCTTCGTCCGCGGACTCGCCAGGCGGCTTGGTATCCCGGCCGACGACATCGGCACCGCCGGGCTAAAGGACCGGCACGCCGTCACGCGGCAGTGGGTGTCGATTCCGAAAATCGCCGAGCCGCGGTTGAACCAGATCGACGGCGATGGCGTGAAGGTGCTGACCGTCTCCCGCCACACGAACAAACTGAAACCGGGCCACCTCCGCGGCAATCGCTTCAACATCGTCATCCGCGACGCCGACGCCACGCAGCCGGAGCGGGTGCAACTCATCCTCGACCGCGTCCGTGAACTCGGCCTGCCGAATTACTACGGCCCGCAGCGGTTCGGCCGCGACGGGGAGACGGCCGACAACGGCTTCCGCATGATCCGCGGCGAACGCCTCAACGCCCCGCCGTTTCGGTTGAAGTTGTACCTCTCGGCGGCACAGTCGCTTTTGTTCAACGACTGCCTCGCCCGTCGGCTGACCGACGGCCTGTTCCGCACGGTGCTGACCGGCGACGTGATGATGAAGTGGCCGTTCGGCGGCATCTTCAACGCCGACGACGTGGCGGTCGAACAAGAGCGATTCGACCGCCGCGAGACGGTGACGGCCGGGCCGATGTTCGGCAAGAAGACGTTCGCCGCGAAGGGCGTGGCCGCCGAGCGCGAGGCCGCGGTGTTGGCCGCCAACGACTTGACGCCCGCGAACCTCGACCGCCCCGGCAAGTGGATGAGCGGCACCCGCCGGCACAACCTCGTGTACGTCGAAGACCTGTCGGCCGCGTGGGACGGCCCGAACCTGCGGCTGACGTTCGGCCTCCCGGCCGGGAGCTACGCGACCGTGCTGCTGCGCGAGGTGATGAAGGCCGACGCCGACGCGGGGGAGGAGTAGCTTGCCCCGGTAAAAGTTGACGCCGCTCGCAGGCTTGGGGTATTCCCCGGGCATCTACGAGCGGCGTCGTGGTTTTGGTGGGTTGACTCTACCCGATCTAAATTAGCCCCGCAAGATGTCGCGTTCGTGTTCCTCGCGTGAACACTTCATGAAGTTGCCCGGGCTCAACGCCGCCCTAGCGGGGGACAACGGCCTTCAAGTCTTCGAGCAGTTGGTCGGTGGTCGGCGGGGCCGAATGGGTCTTGTGAACTTGGCCGCCACCGCGCGTACTCACAACGAGGCCGGGGCCTTCGACCTCAAATAACTTGGCCATCTTCCGGCCGTCTTCCGTCTTCGTGTCGAAGTACACGCACACGCACTGGTCGGTCAGCGTCTTCACCAACTCGTCCGAGAGCCGACCCTCCTGGACCGCCCGGCGGTAGCCGGTCGGGCCGGCGCCGATGAAGACGATCAAAGGCTTGTTGTCCGCGGCCGCCCGCTTACTCCCCTGGGTGTAACTCGGTTGCCACGCGACGGCCTCCGGGTCGTCGCGAACCGCGGGCCGATCCGCGAGGGCCGTTCCCGACATTCGCGACGACGCGGCATCGGCCCCGGTCAGCGTCAGCGCGGCCCAGTAGTACGGGTGGGCCGCGGACCAGTCTTCCCGCCGTTGCGCGAGCCTCGCCGACGCGGTGGATCTGGGCCGGGGGGTCGTCGATTTGCTTCCGGAGCTCGCAGACCGCGTCGTCGATGGCCTTCGCGTCGCCCTGAAGGACTCGAAGGCCCCGGCCAACGACGTGGAGTCCAAGCGAGCCAAGGTGCAACAGCAGACCGACGCGCAAAAGGCGAAGACGCCGCCCGCCGTCTCCAAGGGCGGCGGGGCCACGGCTGAACAACAGCGGGCCAAGATGGTGAACATCACGCAGGCGAAGTCGGCCCAGCAACAAGGTCCGAAGAAGGCGACCTGATGCAGTCGATACGACGGAGTTTGCCGAGTTGATGGAAGGCTAACGTGGCCGGCCTGGCCGAAGGGGCGACAGATAGTCGACGTAGACGGTGATGCCGCGTTCTTGTTCTTCGTGAAAAAGTTGTTTAACGCGAAGTCGCGATCAATGCCTTCGATCCCACCTGGAACGACAAGAAGCCAGCCGAGAGATCGGCTGGCTTCTTGTGTGTTTGTACGTCCCGGGTCATTACCACGCGAAGTGGCTGAACGCCTTGTTGGCCTCGGCCATCTTGATCGTTTGCTCGCGCTTGGCCATCGCCTCACCTTCGCGGCGGTAGGCGGCCATCAGTTCGTCGGCCAGGCGGAGGTGCGTCGGGCGGCCGGCCTTCGCGCGGATTGCGACGAGAATCCAGCGGATTGCCAGCGACTCTTGCCGCTTCGCCTTCACCTGCATCGGAACCTGATAGTTCGCACCGCCGACGCGGCGGGAGCGGACTTCGAGGGCCGGCTTCACGTTGCCGAGGGCTTGCGTGAAGACTTCGAGCGGGTCCACGTCGGGCATCCGCTTCTTGATCTGGTCGAAGGCGTCGTACACCACCCGCGTGGCGACCGACTTCTTGCCGTCGTACATCAGGCAGTTGATGAACTTGCTGAGCAGCAGCGAGTTGTACCGGGTGTCCGGCGCGAGCTTGTCGTAGCTGGCGGTTCGGCCTTTGCTTGCCATCGTCGTTCAGTCCTTATGGCTTCGAGTGTTCGGTTACTTGCCTTCGACCTTCGCACCGTACTTGGACCGGGCTTGCTTCCGGTCCGCCACGCCTTGGCAGTCGAGCACGCCGCGGACGATGTGGTACCGCACGCCGGGCAAGTCGCGGACGCGACCGCCGCGGACGAGCACGATCGAGTGCTCTTGCAGGTTGTGGCCTTCGCCGCCGATATAGGCGGTGACTTCCACGCCGGTGCTCAGACGAACCCGGGCGACCTTCCGCAACGCGGAGTTCGGCTTCTTCGGGGTCATCGTCTTCACGACCGTACACACGCCCCGCTTCTGCGGGCAGCCTTGCATGGCCGGGTGCTTCGGCTTCGACCGCTGCGGCGAGCGGGGCTTCTTCGTCAGCTGGTTGATCGTCGGCATTACAATCCTCATGTCCGGCATACCGGAGTCGGAACGTCTATTCAACGAACTTCCCTGCCAACCGCCAAGCGGAAGTGGCGAAATTTTTCGCCACTTCCGGCAAAGTGCCGTTTATGAACTTCGGCTACAATCGGCCCGAACGGCCGGCACGAGGGTGATAGTGTGGGAAATCACATGAAAGGGTGTAGCTGCCGGCGGTGTCGGAGTGGTATGCACACAAAGTACGGCGGCAAACTGCTCCAGAAGTTCATCCGCCACGTGCGGCGAGCTGCCAAACGTGCCTTACGCCAGGGGAAAGAGCCTGATCCCTGCCATTCCCGCGGCTACACGGATTGACCGACGGATAACCGTCTCTTCTCCTTGCTATTTCGCCCGTGCCGTCGGTTATAATGCCGTTACCCCATTCTGCGTAATCTCAAGTCCGGGAAGGGTTCACCATGTCCCAGGCGATTGTCGATCCGGCCGAACTGCGGCGGTTCGCGGCCAACCTCAAGCGGTTCAACGCCGAGTTGCAAACCAACCTCGCCGGGTTGCACGGCCAACTGGTCGGCCTCAGCGACACGTGGCGGGACCAGGAACACGACAAGTTCCGGGCCGAGTTCGAGACGACGGCCACTGTGCTGGAACGCTTCATCGAAGCGGCCAACATGCACATCCCGTTTCTGCTGCGGAAGGCGGAACGGATCGAGGAATACCTCTCGCAGCGATAACGGGGGCTAAAGCATGGCTAGCGGCGCTGACGTTCGGTCGATCGACGCCCTCCGCGATTGGCTGATCGCCCTGGGGAACTATCGCTCGTCCATCATGGAAGTTCAGTCCGGGCTGGACATGGAAATCCGCCGGGCGTTCGACTGGCTGGAAGACCAGGGCAAGCGGTGGAAGACGGCCGTGAAGGATTGCGAGGAAGAAGTTCTCCAGGCGAAGAACGCCCTGGCCTCTCGCAAGTTCACCGACTCGACCGGGCGGATGCCGGACACGACCGTGCAAGAGCGAGACCTGCGGCGGGCGAAAGCCCGGCTGGAGCAGGCCGAGGAACAGGTCGCGAAGTGCCGGTCGTGGCTGATGAAGTTGCCGAAGATCATCGAGGAGAACTTCACCGGCTCGACGCGGCGGCTGCGGACGATTGTCGAAGCCGACATGCCCGGGGCGATGGCCGGGCTAGAGCGCAAGATCGCCATTCTGGACAGCTACGCGGAACTCCAGCCCGACTTTGCCCCGGCCCCGTCAACCGCGAACCTATCGTCCGGGAACGCCAAACCGGCGGAGCCGCCGAAGGAGTCGCCATGAAGGTCGGCGCGAACCGCAGTCAGTTGTTCGACGCGCAGAAGGCCGCCCGCGCCCACTGGGACAACGTGCAGGACGTGTGGAGTGACTCCACCCGCCAGGAGTTCGACGAGCAGACCTGGCAGCCGCTCGACCGGGCGGCCAGCGACCTGCTGCGGGCCATCGACCAACTGACCGTGATCTTTACCGAGATACGCAACGACTGCGAATTCCCGGGTTAACACGGTTAGGCCGCCGCGCCCGCCCAACGGTCTACGCCGTCGATTGTTGAATTGGTGGCTCTCGATTCCTCCCGATTGGACGCACCATGTCTGACGCTCTCTTCGACCGCGAACGGGCCTCCCTCGCGAAGCTGCTGACCCTCATCCGCGACCGGGCGAAAGGCGAGACGGAGATCGCGACCACCTACCAGACGGCCGCCGACGAGACCGAAAAGGACATTCAGAAGGTCCGCCGCCAGATCGCCGCCGGCCGGAAGACCGCTCGCGACGCGACCGACGATTCTTATCAGAAGCAACTCGCCGACATGGGGGCCAAATACCTCGGCCGGCAGAACGCCGCCGACAGCAACCGGGCCGAAGCCCTCCGCAAGATCGAGGAGAAGTTCCAGGACAACGACCAGAAGACGCGGGCCAAGTACCAGGACCGCCTCTGGACGATCGACTCGCTGATCGAGGCGGCCGAAAAGGAGGCCAACGACCACCACCAGAAACTCGTCCGGCAAGCCGAGGGGGCGCGGAAGAAGTTCGCGGAAGTCTGGAAGAAGGTGCAGCCGTCCCTCCAGCGCGTCGGCTTGCAGCAGGCGGACGTCGAGTACCCGGCCGACCGGCTGCCGAGCCCGACGCCGACCGACCCGGAGGGGAAGCTGCAATCGTGCGTCGAGGACGTGGAGGCCGCCGCCGGCCGCGTGACATCGGCTTCGCTGCCAAAATTCATCCGCACGCCGAGCGTCATCGGGTTGGCGATCGTCGCCGGCGGGATCGGCTTCGGCATCGGCATGGGCGTCGGCACGATCAAGACCGCCGCCATCATCGCCGGGGTCACGGCCGTCCTCGGCGGCGTCGGCCTGTACTTCCTGTTCCTCATCCTCGCGAAGCGTCAAGTTCGCACGCGGGCGGTGCAACTCGGCGTCTTCCAAGCAGAGGCGAGTCGGGCCGCCGACTCGTTGCAAGAGTACGCCAAGACGACGCACGCCAAGCAGATCGCCGACTTGAAACGCCGTCAGGCCACCGACCGCAAGAAGGCCGACGACTACTTCGTGCCGCTTCTCGCCAAGATTGCCGGCGAGCGGACGAACAACACCAACCGCGTCGAGACCGAGTACAACGACCGCCTCGACAGCATCGGCCAGGACCGCTTCGCCGAGTCGAAATCGACGGACGACCGGTACGCCTCGGCTCTCGCCGCCGTGGACGCGAAGTTCGACAAGCAACTCCGCGAGGCGGAAGACGGCTACGCCGCGAAGATGGCCACCGCGACCGCCACCCGCGGCCAGACGTGGAACGCCATGTCCAACACCTGGCACACCGGCGTCGCCGACGTGGGGGCCACCCTCGACGACCTGAAGTCGAAGGGCCAGAAACTCTTCCCGAAGTGGGAGCACTACCTCGAAGGCAACAGCACCCTCCCGGCAACCGTGCCCGGCGGCGTGCGGTACGGTGCCCTGAAGGTGGACATGTACACGCTGCCGGAGGGTGAGCCGCTCGACGAACGGCTCGCCCCCGACACGCCGATCCGCCTGTTCGTTCCGGCCTACCTGCCCTTCCCCGACAAGTGCTCGGTGGTGCTGAAAGCCGCCGATCAAGGACGTGCGGCCGCCATCGGTGCGATCCAGTCGATGATGCTTCGGTTCCTCACCGGCTTGCCGCCGGGCAAGGTGCGGTTCACGATCATCGACCCCGTCGGCCTCGGCGAGAACTTCGCCGCGTTCATGCACCTCGCCGACTACGACGAGCAGTTGGTGGGGCCGCGCATCTGGACGGAAGCCGGGCAGATCGAGAAGCGGCTGCTCGACGTGACCGAGCACATGGAAAACGTGATCCAGAAGTACCTGCGGAACCAGTACAAGAGCATCGAGGAGTACAACCGGGCCGCCGGCGAAGTGGCCGAGCCGTACCGCGTGCTGGTGATCGCGAACTTCCCGACGAACTTCACGCCGGACGCCGCCCGCCGCCTCGTGAGCATCCTCACCAGCGGCCCCGCCTGCGGTGTTTGCACGTTGGTCAGCGTGGACACGAAGGCCGCGATGCCGCGAGACTTCCGCCTCGCGGACCTGGAACAAGCGGCGTTCAACCTCGTCTGGAAAGACGGCAAGTTCGCCCTCACCGACCCGGTGCTGGCCGCCTACCCGCTGACGCTCGACCCGCCGCCGACGAACACCGACATGGCCACGATCGTCCGCAAGGTCGGCGAGGCGAGCCGCGACGCGGCCAAGGTGGAGGTGCCGTTCGAGTTCATCATGCCGAAGCCGGACATGATCTGGAAAAGCAGTTCCGCGAAGTCGTTCGACGTGCCGGTCGGCCGCTCCGGGGCGACGAAGAAGCAGATGTTCATGGTCGGTCGCGGCACCGCCCAGCACGCTCTCGTCGCAGGGAAGACCGGCTCCGGGAAGTCCACGCTGTTACACGCGCTCATCACGAACCTCGCGCTGATGTACAGCCCCGACGAGGCCGAGTTGTACCTGATCGACTTCAAGAAGGGCGTCGAGTTCCGCGCGTATGCCGCGAACAAGCTGCCGCACGCGAAGGTTGTGGCCATCGAGAGCGAGCGCGAGTTCGGCCTGAGCGTGCTCCAGCGGCTCGACGTGGAGATTCGCGAGCGCGGCGACAAGTTCCGGGCGGCCGGCGTCAACGACCTCGACGGCTACCGCGACTACCTGAAGACCCAGGGCAAAGACGGCGTGATGCCGCGGATTCTGTTCGTGGTGGACGAGTTCCAGGAGTTCTTCGTCGAAGACGACAAGCTCGCCCAAGAAGCGGCCCTGTTGCTCGACCGCCTCGTGCGACAAGGCCGGGCGTTCGGCCTGCACCTGTTCCTCGGTTCGCAAACCCTCGGCGGGGCGTACTCGCTGGCCCGCACCACGATCGACCAGATGGCCGTCCGCATCGCGCTCCAGTGTTCCGACGCCGACGCACAACTCATCCTCAGCAAGGACAACAGCGCCGCCCGCCTCCTCTCCCGGCCCGGCGAGGCGATCTACAACGACGCCAACGGTCTGCTCGAAGGCAATGACCCGTTCCAGGTCGTCTGGCTGGACGAAGACCACCGCGACCGGCTGTTGAAGGAAATCCACGCGCGGGCCGGCGACCGCTACCCGCCGCCGCTGGTCTTCGAGGGGAACATTCCCGCCGAACTACCGAAGAACCCGATGCTGAAGGCCGTACTGGAGAAGAAGCCGACCGACGTGAAGTCGCCGGTCGTGTGGCTCGGCGACGCCGTCGCGATCAAAGATCCAACGGCCGCCGTCTTCCGCGCCCAGTCTGGGGCGAACCTGCTGCTCATCGGCTCGTCCGAGGAAGCGGCCCTCGCGATCCTCACCGCTGCGATGGTCGCCTTCACGGCCGAAGTGCCGACCGCGGAGAACGCCCGCACGGTGACACTCCTCGACGGCACGCCCGACGACTCGGAACACGCCGAGTACCTCCGCAAAGCGGCCACCGCCCTCGGCTACGCGACCGCCTCCGTCGAGCGGTTCGAGATTCAGCAAGCCCTCGCCGACCTCGCTGCCGAGATCGCCAAACGTCTGAGTGGCGAAGTCGCGGACCGTTCCGCCCGCTTCGTGTTGGTGCAGGGGCTGCAACGCTTCCGCGAACTCCGCAAGCCCGACGACGACTTCGGCTTCGGCCGCAAGGGGGACCAACCGAAGTCGCCCGGCGAACTGTTCGCGACGATCCTCCGCGACGGCCCGGCCGTCGGCGTTCACGTGATCGTCTGGTGCGACAGCCTGACAAACCTCAACCGTGCCCTGGACCGCCAAGCCTTGAAGGAGTTCACGCAGCGAGTGCTGTTCCAAATGAGTTCGCAGGACAGTAGCACGCTGATCGACACTCCCGTCGCCAGCCGCCTCGGCCGCACGCGAGCCTTGTTCGTGCAAGAAGAACTGGAACGCCCCGAGAAGTTCCGCCCTTATGGCCTGCCGGAGTTGACGTGGCTGCGGGGCATCGGGGAGAATCGGCCGGCGTAAGCACGGAGGCCGATGATGACCGACGCGAAGCCAACGGTGCGCCCGCTACCGTATCACGTGTGTGTTTTGGTGGCCGTCACGGGAATCTGGTTCTTTCTTTGCCTACCCCACGTCACGAACGCTGGAGCCGGCCTTCAATGGGGCTGCCTGCTCCTGCCGCTCACCGTGGTCATGGTCGCGTCCTGGTTTCGCTGCCTCGTTCAACTCGCGGACGCGGAAAAGCGGGACCGACGGGTCGTCAAACTCTGGTGCGGGTGCACGGCTCTGGGGCTGGTGATCGCCCTGTTCACGTTCACGCCGGTCGGTCTCACGGCCCGCGTGTGGCTTTCGTCCGGCTCTCTCCAACAACTCGCCGGCGACCTGCTGCCGGCCGGCGAGGAGACGCCGACTGTGGACCGCATCGCCGGTCTCTTTCTCGTGGAAAAGTATGAAACCAGCAATGACGGCGCGGTGGCTTTCTACACATGCGAATCCGGGATGTGTAACCGCGCCGGCGTCCTCTACCTGCCACCAGGCACGACTCCACCGTCGAGCGTTCGCGTCGAAGAACACCTGTACGGCCCGTGGTATCGCTTCTGGTGGAAGTGGTGAACAGTTGCAAGGGCAACATGACGGAGACAAAGTTATGGGCTGCCCGGCCGAGTTCGTGAAAAGGGAAGCCGCGTTACCTGACAAGTGAGGCGCAACGGCCCGCGACAGGGCTTCGCAAAATGCCTTCCGACTCGGACACGAGTTAGCCCCTACCCTCTCCCACCGCCCGCCGTTGTCGCGAGGACGGCCATGCGGACGGCGAGGCCGTTCTCGACCTGGGCGAGGATCGCCGAGTTCGGGCCGTCGGCCACGTCGGGGGTGATCTCCACGCCGCGGTTGATCGGGCCGGGGGCGAGAATGAGCACGTCCGACTTCGCCCGCTTCATCCGGCCGCCGTTCATGCCGAAGAGGTGGGCGTACTCGCCGACCGACGGGAAGAACGCACTCCGCTGTCGCTCGAACTGCACCCGCAACAGGTTTACCACGTCGCACCGCGGCAGAATGTCGTCGAGGTCGTCGGCCACTTCCACGCCGAACTGCCGCACTTCCGGCGGCACCAGCGTCGGCGGGCCGCACACGATCACCTTCGCGCCGAGTTTCGTCAGGCCGTGGATGTTGCTCCTCGCCACCCGGCTGTGCAGGATGTCGCCGACGAGCGCGACCGTCAGCCCGGCGATTGTGCCCTTCCGTTGGCGGATGGTCAGGATGTCGAGCAGGCCTTGCGTCGGGTGTTCGTGGCTGCCGTCGCCGGCGTTGATGACGCTGACGTGTTTCTGCAGGTGGCGCGTGAGCATCTCCGGCGCGCCGGACGACGTGTGCCGGACGATGACGGCGTCGATGCCCATCGCCTCGATGTTGCGAACGGTGTCGATAAAGGTTTCGCCCTTCGACGTACTCGACCCGCCCGGCGAGAAGTCTTGCACGTCGCCGCCGAGCCGCCGGGCCGCGAGTTGGAAGCTGATCTTCGTCCGCGTGGACGGCTCGAAGAATAGCGTGACGATGAGCTTGCCCTTCAAGTCGTCGCGCTTCGGCACGTCGCCGACGCCGACGCCGACGTAGGTTTCGGCCCGGTCGAGCAGCGCGGTGATGTCGGCGGCCGAGAGCGGGTTCAGTCCGAGCAGGTGTTTCATGGCGTCCTCGTTGTTTTCACAGAGTATATCGGCAAACCGAAGGCGGCCCACCTCGCCCGCCCATGTCGATGTTCGCCTTGACACGCCGGTCCGATTCCGCGTAATTCCGTAGGCGAACCATTAGCCAAACTGACGCCACCTGGGGAAAGGATTCCCACGATGTCCGATCGGCCTACTCCCGTTCCGCTGTGCGACGTGAACGCCCAATACCGTGCCCTTCAGCCGGAGATCGACGCCGCCGTCATGCGCGTCGTGTCGTCGGGGCTGGCGATCAACGGCCCGGACGTGGCCGCGTTCGAGAAGGAAGCGGCCGCGTACTGCGGGGCCAAGCACGCCATCGGCTGTGCCAACGGCACCGACGCGATCTTGCTCGCCCTCGCCGCCCTCGACGTGGGGCCGGGGGATGAAGTGATTATCCCGCCGTTCACGTTCTTCGCCACGCTCGGCTCGGTCCTGCGGACCGGGGCGACGCCGGTGTTCGCCGAAGTGCAGCCGGACACGTTTAACCTCGACCCGATCGAAGTCGAAGCGAAGATCACGCCGCGGACGAAGGCGATCATCCCCGTCCACTTGTTCGGCCAGTGCGCCGACATGAGCGCTCTCCAGGCGATTGCCGAACAACACAACCTGCACATCGTCGAAGACGCGGCCCAGTCGTTCGGGGCGGAGTACCGCGGGCAGAAGTGCGGCAGCTTCGGCAGCATCAACAGCTTCAGCTTCTACCCCAGCAAGAACCTCGGCACGCTCGGCGACGCCGGCATGGTGACGACCAACGACGACGCGCTGGCGAAGAAATTGTTCGCGTTCCGCAACCACGGCAGCGAGGTGAAGTACTTCCACAAGTACGTCGGCTGGAACGCCAGGCTCGACACGATTCACGCGGCCATCCTGCGGGCGAAGTTGCCGCACGTCGATGGCTGGATCGACGGCCGGCGGGCGGCGGCCGCCCGGTACGACGAGTTGATTTCCGGCTTCGGCATCGCCGGGTTCTTCCGCCGGCCGATCGCGAAGCCGGACCGCAAGCACACGTATAACCAGTACACGGTGCGGGTCGCCCCGCGGGACCGCGACGATCTCGTGAAGTTCCTGCGGGACAACGCTATCGGGTGCGACATCTACTACCCGCTGCCGTTACACCTGCAAGAGTGCGTGAAGCATTTGGGCCACCGTGAAGGGGACTTCCCGGTGAGCGAAGAAGCGTCGCGGGGCGTGCTGTCGCTGCCGATGTTTCCGGAAATCACCGCGGAACAACAGCGGCGGGTCGTCGAACG
The DNA here is from genome assembly GCF_008254045.1 of Limnoglobus roseus. Lineage (GTDB taxonomy): Bacteria > Planctomycetota > Planctomycetia > Gemmatales > Gemmataceae > Limnoglobus > Limnoglobus roseus. Next base: position 2,176,626 of record NZ_CP042425.1, read on the forward strand.
CTGTGCGACGTTCACCGAACAGCGGGCACGACGGGCGGCGTAATGTTGGTGGAAGTAACCGAAGCCCGCGGACGATCGTCCGCGGGCTTTTGCGTATCGTTTTCAGCACCGTAGGTGCGGCAGTCGTTAGCCAGGGGTGTAAACCCCTGGACTTCCTACCATCAACAAGCCCCTTAGGGGCGGGAGAAGGGCATCTGTCGCCCCTAAGGGGCTTTGGCATTGGGATACGCGGGTCCCAGGGGTTTACACCCCTGGCTAACGACTGCCGCCGCTCCGCGGCTGAAAGACAGGGATGGGTGTGGTTGCATGAACGGCCACGATCGGCGGACGATCGTCTGCGGGTTTTCGCTTGCGCTTCGCCAGTTCCATCGCGGCGACAAGGACGGCGTAGGGAACGAGTCCCACCGCGATGCCACCGAAGATGCCGGGCCACGACGGTGGAACTTCTCCCATTAGCAACCACATCGCCGACGGCACACTCACGGCGGCCAACGGTTTCAGCCACGCGGCCAAATACGCTCGTAGGTTCAGCCCGATCACGCGGCCCGTGTAGACCAGCACGGCGATGCAGAACAGCACGTTCGGAACGGCCACCGCCACCGCCACGCCTTCCACGCCGAAGCGAATCAGCGACAGCATCAGCGCGAGGTTCAGCCCCGCTTCCGCCAACGCCAGTCGGGCGAACAATCGCAGCCGGCCGAGGCCGTAGAGGATGCGCGACGCCACCGATTGGGCCACGCCGAGGCTGAGCGTCGCGGCGAGAATCGCGACGGCCGGGAAACTGCCCGTGACGAACTCCGGGCCGACCCAACGGGCGAGGAACGGCTTGCCGAACAACCACAGGCCGACGTTCACCGGCAGCACGATGTACAGTACCCAGCGCGTGGCCGTGAGCATCAACCTCGCGATGCCGGGCCAGTCGCCGCGGGCTTCCATCGCACTCACGCCGGGCGTCAGGGTGGCGGTGATGGTGCGCAAGAGCGTTTTCGCGTACTCGATCAGTCGGCCGGCCGTGGCGAAGAACGTCACCTGCCCGGCCGGCAGGAACAGGCCCACGAGGATCGCCCCGGTCTGCACCGTCACGCGGCCGGCGAGCATCGCCAGGAACGCATCGACGCTGTAGCCGCGGACGTGGCGCAGGGTGTCGCGATCGACCAGCGACCAGCGGAAGCGTAAGCCCGGCAAGAAGCGGAATGACAGCACGGCGAAGGCCGCGTGTTCGCCGAGGTTCGCCAGCGTGTAAAAGACTGCGAGGGGGAGTAAGCTGGACGTGTGGTTCACGGCCCACACGATGCCGGCCGTGCGGACGGCGAGGAAACCGATTCGCACTGCGCTCTTGGCCGCGTAGCGGTCGAGGCCGTCGAGGACCGACGGGAAAACGCTCAGCGGCAGCGTGACCGCGAGGTTCGCCAGCATCAGCAACATGAACGCGAGCACGTCGCCGTCGCCGCCGAGTTTCGCGTCCAGGCTCGGCGTCAGCACCGCGGCCAGCGGCGCTCCGACGGCGAACGCAATTAGCCCTGCCCCCGCGTACAACGCCAGACAGGCGGAGGCCATGCGGTTCAGCGGTTCCCGCTCGCCGACGGCGTGGTGCTTCGCGACGTACCGCACCAGGCACGCCGCCAGGCCCATGTCGAGTAGCGTAAAGTACGCCAGCACCGCCTCGACGACGCACCACACGTCGTACCGCGGCTTGCCGAGGGTGTCGATCAGGTACGGCGTGAGGAAGAAACTGACCGCCAACGTGGCCGCGAACGCGAGCCAATTCGAGCCGGCCGAGACGAGAAACGTAAATCGCGATGCCACCGCTGCCTCCGTGCGAACGACAGGACAGGGTACTCGCTAGAAACGCCGGCCGTCGAGAGCGAACCGCGGACAGGAAAATGAAAATCTTGTGAGATAGGGGCGTAAGGTTACGTCTAAAATGCTGTTACAAGAATTGCCTTGCAAAGTTCACCGGACCTGGATATTTTGTAAAGTGTCCTTATTAAATTGCCCATCTGTGAATGTTCTCATTTTCTTTTGGCGAAAGGTCCACCTGACCGAACGTCGCTTTCTTCGGAGTCGAACATGTTTAAACGCTCTCTCCCGGAATGTCGCCGATCACGAGGCGCGTTCACGCTGATCGAACTGTTGGTGGTGATTGCGATCATCGCCATCCTGATCGGCCTCCTGCTACCGGCCGTGCAAAAGGTCCGCGAGGCCGCCGCCCGTGCGAAATGCACCAACAACCTCAAGCAACTCGCCCTCGGCGTCCACGGCTACCACGACGTCGCCGGCACCCTGCCCCCCGGTCGGAAGTACGACCTGTGGGACTCGTTCACCTGGGTTCAGTACACCCTCCCGTACATCGAGCAAGGGGCCGTTTACAACGGCTTCACCGCCCTGCCGTTGAGCGCCAACAGCGCCTACACCCATAGCGGAGGCGACAAGAGCCCGACCGGGCCGACGCAGCGGACGGCGCGAGAGGCGATTATCGCGACGTTCATGTGCCCGAGTGACTCGACAAACCAGTCCAATGAGACCACGACCTCGGACACCTGGGGCTTCTACCGGGGCAACTACCGCGGTTGTACCGGGTCCGGCGACATGTATGGGACGGCCACGACCGGGAACACCTATTCTGGCGTCGGCGCGTTCGGGGTGAAGGCCAATCAGAGCGCGATCGACAAGTCCAACCGCGGCCCGACCCTGGTCGGGATTACGGACGGAACGTCCAACACCGCCCTGATCTCGGAAGGAATCGTCCCCACCGTGTCGGGGTGGGGCGGACCGATCGGGTCGATCATCTACGGGAACATGGGCGGCGGTTTGTACTCCAACAGTCTGGTGCCCAACAGCGCGGCCCAGGACCAGGTCATCGGGCCGTGCCCGGTCACGCAAGGGGACGCCTCCTACAAATCCCCTTGCACGAGCATCGGCGGTAACGACGGTAACGGCCGCAGCGCGATCAACGCTCAGGCCGGGGCCCGCAGTAAGCACACCGGCGGGGTGAACGCCGCCATGGCCGACGGCGGGGTGCGGTTCGTCCGCAACACCATCGACGCGGCCGCGTGGCAGGCCGCGGGCACGCGGGCCGGCGGCGAAGTTGTGACGTTGGACAACTAACCCCCTGGAGGCTCCGACTATGCACCGTTTCATCCGATGCGCCGTGATCACCGCCGGCCTGCTCGTTGCGGCCGGGTGCGGTGGCGAGGGCGACAAGGCCAAGGTCAGTGGGAGTGTGACGTTCAACGGCAAGCCGGTGGACGATGGGTACATTGTCTTCCGGGCCGCCGACGGCAAGGGAGGCGAAGCTGGGGCTCCGATCACCAGCGGGAAGTACAGTCTGTCCGCGTCGCCGGGGCAAAAGATGGTCTTGGTGAGCGCCGGGACGCACCCCGACGTGGCCAAGCCGATGAGCAGTGAAGAAGCGTCCAAACAAAAAGTGGACCCGACCAAGAAACCGGCCGAGTTCATCGACCCGGCCGCGAAGGGCAACAACGCCAAGATCGAAGTCAAGAGCGGCAACGAGCAATCGTTCGATTTCGCCCTGACTTCCGGTTCCTGACGCCCGGCCTACGACGCGACAACCCCGACGGGCGGCCATCGCGGCCGCCCGTACTACTCGCATTTCCCTTGAATTCCAAGCAGTTAAGCACGCTTGACCGAAAAGCGTGTACGAAAGCGTGTACTGGCGACCCCGCCCTCTCTCGCATCGTCGACCACTGGCCCGCCCTACCCCACCACATCCAAGCCGCCATCCTCGCCCTCGTTGAGTCACAACTGCCCCAGGCTAAGCCCGCTCGGCAGACCAGCCGCAAGGCCGCGTGATGCACTTCTCTTTTTCTCTTACCTCCAGGGAAGGAAGAAGCCTGTCCCTCCTGTCCCTCCCCCGACCGAAATGAGCTAGAAGGACTTGTTTTCAAGCATTCGTAGGGAGGGACAGGCCCACGCCATCCCCTGTCCCTCCCCCCGTCCCAAGCCTGTCCCTCCCCGTCATGAATTCAACGCCGAACATAATGACACTAAGCCGATAGTAGAAGTGTATTTCGCACGGCCCGGCAGAGGCCGTGGGTCCTTCCTGGTCCTTTTTGGTCCTGACCCCACCGGGAACACCCAAACTCGGTAAGTCTATTGCTTTATCGTCCAACAATGCGAACGATTCGCACCAGACCGGCACGTCACGCGACTGACACGGTAGATGCTGAGCCTGTCCCCCGTTCGTGGCCGATGCCGCGGTCTCTTCGCACGGTTCGCCGGGTAAGGTTTGTGTGAGGCGAGCGAATCGCCGGGAGGTGCAGTGATGACGGGTGACATGCTGACCGTGTTGACGAAGCTGGCCGACGAAGAGGCGACCGTGGCGACGACGCCCGAACCGCCGGCCTGGAAGCGGTGGGAAGTTCGCGACCTGGCGACGCTCCGGGAGAGCGGGCCGCTGTACAAGCCGTCCGAATGGTTCGGCAACGGGTCGCCCCTGCCGGCGGCCGTGGAGACGCGGTACCGCCGCGCCGTCCACCGCCTGGCGGCCGAAGGGTTGGTCGAACTGACGCACAGCGAAGGCGGTCGTTTGCGGCACCTGAAGACGACCGACGCCGGTCGTCAGGCCCTCGCCGCCGAGCAGGCGGAAAGCCCGCCCGTGACCGTGGGTGCCCTTCCCACCGCAGAAGCGTCCGCAGTCTGATCCCACACCACCAGCACGAGGGCAACACGATGATGAGCGCAAACGGCACGATGGCGGGCGAGGTGTTCCGCCAGCGGTGCGAGGACGACCCGGCGTTGCGGGCGGCTCTGGACAAGGTCAGCGAAGGCTTGCGGCGAGTGGGCGATCGGTTCACCGCGGCCTGGGGTGCCGCGATGGTCGGGACCGACACGAAGTTCAAGTCGGCGTCCGCTGCCGCTTTCGCGAGCATCGTCGAGTCGGACGAGTTCCGCATCCTGAAGTTGAGACTGGTCGCCCATCAGGACCAACAGGCCGCCCGGCTCGAAGCCGCGGCCGAAGCCGCCCGCCAGACCATGCGGCGATTCGAAGGCTTCTGACCCCTTACCCATCGGAGACGACGATTCATGGCGACGTTCAAAGACTCGACCGGCCGCGATTGGCCGGTCACGATCAACCTCGGCACCTTGCTCGCGTGCAGGTCCGCCGGGTTCGACCTGCCGACGAAGTTGGGCGACCTGACGAAGTTGGCCGACACCCTCGCCGACCCGCCGGAGTTCCTGCGGTTGCTGGTGCTGTTGTGCGACCCGGCGAAGGCCACGCCGCCCGTGCCAGTCGAGGACTTCCCCCACCGGCTCGACGGCGACGCGATGCACGCGGCGGGGATCGCGGTCGCGGAGGCGGCCATCGATTTTTTCCCGAGTGCGTCGCGGGTCGAGAAGGAGGGGATGAAGGGGGTGATGCGCAAGACCCGCGACGCGAGCGACGAGGAGTTGACCGCCCGCCTGACCTCGTGGAAGCCTGCTTTGCCCTCGGCGGGGCCGTCGGAATCGACGCCCGCCCCTTCACCATCCGGCAGTTGACGCAGATGGCCGCGGGCCGGTGGGGCATGGACGTGGGCACGCTCGGCACGACGCTCGCCGCCGCATTCGGCGCGAAGCCCACCCCGAACCCGTTCCAGCCGGCTGAAGCCGAACTCACGCCGGAAGAACAGAAACTCGCTACCACGCAGGCGTTCAAAGAGATGACTGCGTTCTTCCGCCAGGAAGCACAGCGGAAGCGGGGCAAGAAGAAACCCAATCCGACGGGGGAATGACATGGGCCTGAGCAGTGGCGGTGGTAGGGCCGGCGGCGTTAGGGCTGGCTCGGCATTCGTCGAACTGTTCGTGCGGGACGCGAAGCTCGGTGCCGGGCTGAAGAGGGCGGAGCAGATGCTCCGGGCCACGGCCCGCACGATGGCGACCATCGGGGCCGGCCTGGTCGGCGTCGGCGTCGGGGCCGGGAGTGCGTTGGCCGGCATTTTCGCGGCGAGTACGACCCGGAATACACAGTTCCAGCAGTTGTCGCAAAAGCTCGGGTCGAGCACCGAAGACTTGTCGAAGTTTGCTTACGCGGCCGAGTCCGTCGGGATCACGCTGGAAGAGGTGATCGACGATTTGGAAAACTGGCCGGACCGGTTGTCCAAGATCGCCGACGGCACGAGTGACCTCGGCGCGGTGTTCCGGAAGTTGGGCCTCGACGCGAAGAAGATGCTCGCGAGTAACGACACCCTTTCCGGGCTGCGCGAGTTCGTCGTCGCGCTGAACAAGAAGGGTAGTAACCCCGAAGTCCTGAAAGCGTTGGGCGACGCGACGGCCGACAAGGGCCAAAACTTGATCAAACTGTCGCGACTCGGCGAGGACGGTTTGAACCGCCTGTTCGATCAGGCTCAGCGGGTCGGCGCGGTCGTCACGAGCGAGAACGCCCGCCAGTCGGCCGAGGTGTCGGCGTCGTGGCACGAGGCGTTCTCCGCGGTCAAGTACAGCATTATGTCCGTCGGCGACGCCCTGTTGCCGACCGCCGCGACGATCAAACTCATCGGGTCCGCAACCACCGACGCGGCCGTTCAGGTCCGCGGGTGGGTCAACGAGAACAAGGACCTCGCTCTCGGCTTCGGGCTGGCAGCCGGGGCGGTCACGGCCATCGGTGTCGGGTTCATCGGCGTCGGCGGTGCCCTGGCGGTCGTCGCGACGGCGTGGTCGGGGTTCGTGGGCGTGTTCTCGGCCGGGGCGGGCATCATCTCGACCGTCGGGGGCCTGCTCCTCTCGCCGATCCTCGCCGTCCCCACGGCCATCGCCGCGGCCGGGGCGGCGTGGCTCGCGTTCACCAAGCAGGGCCGCGAGACGGCCGGCGGGTTCGCGGGCGACATCGCCGGCGCGTTCGGGCCGTCGCTGGAGAACGCGGCGGCCACGTGGGGGGCGTTCGTCCAGGCCATCGGCCGCGGGGACATCCAGTCCGCGTTCTCCGTCGGCACGGCCGGGGTGAAGGTCGAGTGGGCGCGGTTGATGGTGTTCCTGAAGTCCAACTGGGCCGAGTTCAGCAGCGACTTCGCGAAGATCTGGGAGCAAGTCGTCACGGACATCGGGATCGGCATGGTCGGCGTGCAGCGGCAGTTCGGGTTGATCTCGGCGGACGAGATGAAGGACACCATCGGCGAACTGCTCAAGATGCAGGACGAGTTCAAGAAGCGGAACGCCGTCGACAAGGGGCCGGAGAACGCCGCGCGGGCCGATCTACAAAAGGCCCTGGACGCCCTCGGCGCGGCGAAGAGTGAGAACGTGTACGCTCAGTTCCTGGCGAACCGCGACGCCGAAGCCCGGAAGAACGCGAACAAGCCCGGCGGCGGGGCCGGCCTGCTCTCCGAGGCCGCCGCCGGCATCCGTAGCACGTTTGGCGCGGACGCGACCTTGCAAACTTTCAGCAACGGCGGCGGGGCGATGAAGCAACTTGTGAACAAGGCCGCGCAGACGAACAACATCTTGTTGCAGATCCTCAACGCCATCTCGAAAACGGGTCTCCGAGTTGACCCCGAAAGCGGGGGGCTGGAGTTCACGGGCGGTAAGTAAGCCAACGGCCGGGGTTCACGCCCCGGAGACGCCCCGCCCCGGTTCGCTCATAAGCGTCCGGGGCGGGTTCGTTTCGTGAAGGTAGAATCCCACATCTCCACGAGGCCCGTCGATGCCCCGGACCGCAGGCCGCGAGCCGATCATTCTCGATGGTTTGCTCTGTCCCAAGTGCCATCACTACCGCATCCCGGCCCGATCGACTCACCGCAAGGGCCGAGAGACCCAACGGACGCGGGTCTGCCGCCGGTGCGGCCACGCCTTCCGCACGAGCGAGGTCATCGGGGGCGTGCCGGGGATGAAGGTGAAGTGAGGGCGGGCATTTTACTGACACCAGTAAAGTTCTCGGATAACTCGATGAGTGGCCAACGCTTACGCGAATACCCTCAGTCCGATTGAGGGCATTCAGACTGCCCGCGGGAGCAGGTTCTTGAAGGGTATCGCCTTTGCCGATACCCTCGACGGATAGGGGTCCGAGAATCCCGGACCCCTATATCCAGTGCATATACCGACCCGATGCGAGGGTGGTGGGGAAACTCCGCACCACCCACTGCCGACGTTCTGAGCGTTGTCTGTGAAAGCAAACCGTCATCGGTAATCGAAGCCGCATCGGCACTTCGGCGAAGGGTGTCACCAGGACATACACCCTTCGCGTCATTCTGATAACCGTCAGGTCCAACGGTTGGACGTGCTCCCCTTCCGAGTAGCCCGCCACTTTATGCACACGAATAAAATGCCCGCGGCACGTTCAGTGTCCAACCGTTGGACATAGGGGGTTATGGAAACCGTTTCCATTGCCCACCCGCCGCATCTCTATCTGAAACCGTTTCAGTTAGCCGATGGCTTGCCACTCTCGCTCGCGATCTCGATGATGGGCGGGTGAAAGTGCGGGCGGGTCGAGGGGCCGGGAAACGCGATTTTAGAGCGATAGGAAGGGACCTGGCCGAGCAAGGGGTCAACGGGCGGCCGGGTCTGGTGCCGGCCGTCGCCCGTCGGCCGGCGTCGTGAAGTGGATTTGCGGATCGACTTCCCGCGTCACTTCTTCTTCTTCTTCTCCAACTCGGCAATCGCCTTCTTCAGGCCGGCAATGTCGGCCATCCCCGCGCTGTTCTTCTTCAACGCCTCAATCTCCTTGGCCATGGCCTCGCAGCGGGCGAGCAAGATTTTCACGGCGTCTGCTCCGGACTTGGTCACTTCCCGGAGATGTTTTACGTCTTGCGGCAGTGCGGAAATGACCTCCGTTAAAACTCTGACTTTGATTGCGGCCTCATCTGTTGTCTTTGTTATGAGCCTCTCAACCTCTTTTTTATGGTGTACGCTTTGTTCGCGGTAGGAGTCTAATTTCGCCCTGACTTCAGCAAAAATCTCTCTCTGCATCTTCGTCAGACGGTCCTTGAGTAAGGCTTCGATTTCACCATTTACCGGCATTTTAGCCCCCGATTTGAGTAGGACCTTCGATCCACTGCCGTCGCACAGAGCGCGGCCGGTGTCCACCGCCCCACTTCCATCTGTACCTCCGAACGGCGGACAATCCGGACACCATTTCTTGGAAAAATTCGGAAGTGTCCGACGGCCTCGTCGAGTCGCCCCCAAGAACCCGGTCCGAGACGAGAATTGGCCGGAGGCCGCAGGGTAGCACCACGGTGCCGAACCAGAACAGCACGCCGGCCAGCAGGAACACGATGGCGACGAGGACGGGTGTGGGGGAGGCGATCATCACGTGGCCCGGCCCGCCACCCACGCGGCGTGGAACTCAGGTGACACGCCGTCTAACCTGACTCGCCCGTCGGCCTTGCTCACCAACCGAAGAAGTGGCCGAGACACCCACCGGTGCCGCCAACAGGCCGGGTACGTTATTGTGGCCTTGTCCGACCGCGCCCACGTGACGATGGCGGCCACGGCCGTAACGATCGCCAGGATGCCGCCGATGGTGTCCGTGCTACCGGCCGGGGCCGTCGGCGCGTTGACCCCGCTTAGCCGCACCCGCCCGACGCCCGTGGCCGGCCGCCAGCACCCGATACAGACGGGCACCCGGCACAACCCCTCGGCCGCTTCCGACTCGGACACGTCAACTTGCATCTGATGCCCCTCCGTGGCCCTCACGTCCGATTTGACGGCGACTCGCACCGTACAGGACAACACCCAACCGTCATGCTGCCGGGGTTACTCGGCTATCGGGTTCCCATCAGCGTCCAAGAACCCCTCTCGCTTCAAGAATTCGATCAAGCAACTCTCGACGATATCGGTCTTCTTGGGTGGGAACCGCTGGGCCGCGATGAAGGAATCGAGGGCGTCGGCGACCTCTTCGGATACCCAGACATTGATTGCCTTACCGGCCCGGTTGGGTTTCTTGTTCTCAGGTTTCTTTGCCATGCTAACCATGCTATCCCCCTAGACTTGTGTCGGCACGGACAATTACACATTACCCGATACCTGATTCTACACCAGGATAAAATCGGAAATTTCCTTTCCGTGTGTTGACACATCTACGCAGAAATGTTATTTCTACAAAGCCCAGTTGGTTAACACTCTCGACCTGAGCACTCCCCACAACCATCCGCAGCACGGAGGCCCCATGCCCTCGACGACCCCGCACGTACTGGCGATGCCGTCTGCTGGTCTGCTCGCCGCCACGAAGACGCACACTCGCCGTCGGTGGCTGTGGCTACCGACGGTCAGGGGGGCATCAGGAAATTTTCCTGATGGGGTGCGGTCGCCCACACCCGCCACCGTGGAGCCCTCAGGTAAAAAATCTGAGGGCTCACCCCCTCTCGGCACCCTGCATCTCGTCCAAAGTCGCGCCGTGAAAACCTACACGCTGGCCATCGTCCGCGAGTCCAACGGCCGCCCGGTGATCATCTTCATCCGCAAGGCCCCATCCGCGGACACCCACCGCGTCACGCTGGCCGACTCGCGGAAGGCCGGGTCGTGTACCTGTGCCGGCCACCACTTCGCGGGCCACTGTGCCCACGTTGACGCCGTCCTGTCGATGACGGCCGCGGGTGTTCTGCCCGACCCCGTCGAATGGCTCGCCGAACGCGAGCGGGCGACCCTGATGGCCACGCTCGCCGGGGCGACGAAGTCTCTCACCGCCGCGGGCCTGACCGTCGGGCCGCTGACGCCGATCAACGTCTAACTCACCACCATCCCCCGAACAGCGGCAACGACGGGTCGCACCGTCGCGGGGGCCTGCACGCACTTCGCGTGCGCTCGTCACATCAAAGGAGTTTTGAGATGACCACGACCACCGACGCCACGACCGAGATCGACGACAGGGCCGAGACCACCGAAACGCCGGCCGCCGCAAAGAAGCCGTTCAACGTCGAGGATGACAAGGAACTCCGCAAGCGGGGCATCCTCATCCACGACTCCATCGACGTGGACGACTGCGAGGAGTGCGAGACCTACGAGAAGGGGTACACGGCCGTCCTTCGAACGTGGTGCGGTCACGGGTGGAGTGACGGGCCGACCGGCGACGGCCGCGACGAGAACTGCCAGACCGAGGGCGTGCAGATGGGGGCGATCCCCGTGGCCTTCCCGAACGGCGAGACGGCCGTCGTGTCGGAGGAGCGGGCCTCGCACTGCCTGGACGCCATCAAGCGCGACGGGCACCGCCGGGAAGCGTGGTTCGCGACCGACACGAGCCTGCTCGGGGCCGCGGGCATCGTCGCCACCGAGTTGCGGGCGGCCCGGAGTTACGAGTGCCGGCAGATGGGCGACGTGCAGCGGGTCGTCCGCGACGTGACCGCCCTGGCCGTCGCGTTCCGCCGGTCGCACAAGCGGTTCTGCGGGTGCGCGGTCTGTGCGTTCTGGGCGACCGCCCGGCCGGCGAAGCGGAAGGCCGCGGCGAAGGCCATGAAGGCGACGGACGCCCTGGTCGCCGCGGCCCAGGAATTAATCAAGGCCATCGCCGCCGCCGCCCCGGACGCGGACGCCTACCGCCGAGAGCCGTACGTGTCGAACATGTGGTCGCCGTGGGACCAGCCGGCCCACTTCGGCATTGATTCGATGAACGAGGCCCGAAAGCGGCTGACGGCGTCCCGCGAATACGTCAGCGAGAAGTTCGTCATCGGCGAGGGGGGCGGGTTCGACCTCAACGCCGAGTTCGTTCACGGCTGGAAGAAGGCCAACGGCTACCCGACCGCTCCCCCGAAGAAGCCGACCGCCGAGACGCCCGCCGTCCCCGAACCCATCGCCTACCGAATGCAGAGCGTCGAACCGTCCGCGAACGGCACGGGCGACGACAAGCCCTGTACCTGCAACGGCGAGACCAACGGCACGCACTGACGCCGCCCGACCGTGGCCGGTATGTCGCCGGCCACTTCCCCTTCTTCCCATCACCAACACCGGAGACGCCATGTCCACCGACGAACGAAACACCCTGATCCTGTCCGTGCTACCGTGGGCGAACGACATCATCACCCGCCGGGCCGGCCAACGCCCCGACCTCGACGACATCCGGCAGGACTGCTACCTGCGATTGTTGAAAGTCGCGCGCGGGTACGACCCGGCTCGTGCCGCCCCGACGACCTGGACGCACGTCGTACTCACGTCCTTCCTCCCCCGCCGGCTCGCCCGGTCGGCCTTCCCAGGTCCTCCGCCGTCGCCGAACGGAACGCCGGTCGAAGAAGCTCGTGACCCGAACGCCATCGACCCGGCCGCGGAAGTCGAGCGGAGGGAGTTGGTGGAATTGACCCGCGTGGCCCTCGGCCGAGTGCGCCGGGAAGACCGCGAGATGATCCACGCCCACGCGGTGGACGGCGTCACGCTGGCCGACCTCGACCGGGGCGTGAGCCGTGAGCGGTGTTCGAAGCGATACCGGGAGGCCGTTCTGAGATGCCGCGGGGAGTTCGTGAGGCAAGGGGCCGAGTGCTGAAGCGTGCTGACGACATCATCCCCGGCCGCAGGACGGCCGGGGTTCGTTCATTTCGGATCTCTGGCAACTCGACGAGTTCTTCTTTTGACAGTTCGCCATTGGCCCGGTACTTTCAACTTTCGTGACGGCCCTCGTCCTCGTGGACTTTCGCACCGCTATGAACTTTTTCCGCCGACTATTCGGTCAAAAAAGCAAGGCCGCCGAACCACCGAAGGGCTTCGTACTTCATTACGATCGCCCTCACCCCGACGCGGGAAACTCGCCCGTCGTCCCGGTGACGCTGTTCGTCATGGACGGCGAGCAAGAGTCTCACGCGGTGGTAACGGCCCTGGAAAACATGGGCGTCTTCTGCGTGCGCATCTCTGTCGAAAACTATCGGTACGTCATCGCCTCGGTTCGGGCCGAAGACCACGAGAAGGCAACACTCGCGTTGTCAATTCTGCGGAAGGAAATGCCCGGACTCGTCCATTGGCCGGACTTGGTTGTCCTACCCGCGGAGCCGCCGCCCGTGTAAAGGCGGGACGCCGGGCTTGGATGAAGTGGCCGGAGATACAATCCTTCGCCGGGCGTGTCGGCGTCGGCCTGCTTGCGGTATGGCCGGCGACCAACCCTCACCTCCGCTCGTCGTCGGCTCGTTGTCGGGGACGAACGGGGGACCGGCTTTCACCTCGTCTCCGTGCATCTCTTGATAATCACGAATTCCCGGTGAATGATGCAGACATCGGGTGTCACAGACCGGCCAGTCTGTGGCTCACGGCCCGTCCCGGGTGACACTCTCGCTGGTGTCGCCCGGGACGGCCGGCCCGATTCCCAACAGCGAGATGATGAGCATGAACGACACGGCCTCTGTTTCTTCACATCTTCAACTTCATAACCTCGCCTGTTGGCTCAACGCTTTTTCCAACTGGCTCGACGAATTGACGTTCTGGGCCATTCACCCCGAAACGACGGCCCCGGTATCGGACGGGTGGGTTGACGCGCACCGGGCCGAACGCGACCGCCACCGGCGAGCCATCCGCGAACACATCGACCCGGTCCTCTTGCCCGCCGCCTGCGGCATGAGCGGGTTCGAGTTGGCCGAGCGAGTCGGCGTCATGATCGGCGACGCCAACCGCTTCATCACGCACATGGCACTAACGCCCGGCGCGTGGGGGACGCGGTTCACCGATTGGCCGTCCGTCGGAGATCGACAAATAGTAGAAGACCTGTGGGCCGCGGTTAAGAGGCTGACGGAGATCCACATAGCCATCGAGTCGCACCTGAACGCCCAGCGGTCAAGTCAAGTTGAGCCTGCCGAAGAACACCTGATCGGCGTACTCGGTCAACTGGTGAAGGAGAAACCGGCCGGCGATCGCGAGGCCGTTCCTCCTGCCGGGCGGCCCCCGGTTCCGCCGGACTTGCAATCCGACGAGAGAGAGGTCGCGTCGACCTACCCTTTCACAGCTTCGGGTATCACCTTCCTTTCACCGCGGCAAATCAAGTACGGTGACTTGTTCGCGGAAGGCCAGCAATCAGCCGTGCTCTTCTTGAGGGGCTTCATAAAGGCGATGGGGGGTCGCGACGGGTATCGGGTACTCGTGACCAGGGTTATGACATTGGCCGGCGGGCGGGGCGAAGACAGTCACAACGCTCGACTTACCGGCGCGAGAAAACTGTTGAAGGACGTTCATTTTCCGCGGACGATCAAGCAAGAGAAGGATAAGAGCGACGAGAAAATTCAACTCATGTGGGAAGAAGTTGAGGCGACGAAAACAAACCCGGACTAAGTCAGGCATCTTCGACAACTCGGGCATCACGAAAGAATCACCGAACATATCCGGAACATAACCTTCGCATCACCACGGCGCGCAAAATTCCAGTGTTCCAACTGGAGGCCGTACCGTGGTGCAACTCGTGAACCCGTCCCCGATCCTCGGGCGACTGCCGACCATCGACCAAGTCTATGACCGCCTCGAACAAACGGCGGCCGAGCGGCGTGCCCTCCGCACGTTGCTTCGCGCTCTGAAGCAAGCCAATCTCGTCCCCGGCGATCAAGCCGTCACGCAACACACCCAGTCCGACGCCCTCGTCGCCACCGACGCCCGCTAACCCACGCCCAAGAGGACACTCATGTACATGTTCATTTTCAGCACGGTTATCGACATCGAACCCGTGCAGCACTACCTCGCCGGCCTTCGGCGCGACGGAAGCCGGGCGTTGCCGGCCGGCCAAGAGTGGTTCACGCCGAAGGAGTTGGCCGCCGTACTCGGCCTCAAGCCCGGTGCGACGGCGTCCACCATTCAGCGCCACGGCCTGCCCGTTGATGGCGCTGGTCGTGGGCGACGTTACCCACGGGAGACGGCGGAAGCCCTGTTGGCCATCCGCAACAGGGGGGCGAGCGTTCGAACCGTCAACACGTACATCGCCACACTGAAAGCGTTCGGCAACTGGTTGGTGATCGCCAAGCGGGCGGCGGGCAACCCGTTCGACGTGCTCACGATCGGGAACGTCGAATTGGACCCACGGCACCACCGAAGGGCGATGACGCCGCCCGAGCTGGCCCGCCTGATCGCTGCGGCCGAAACGTCACCCCGGACCGTGCGGGGGTTGTCGGGACCGCAACGGGCAACGCTCTACATCTTCGCCGCGTCCACCGGTTTCCGGGTCGGCGAACTGGCCATCCTCGTGCCGATGATGTGCCACTTCGACGGCACGCCCCCGACCGTCACCCCACCCGCCAGGGGGGCGAAAAACCGCAAGTTGATTCCCCAACCGTTGCCCGTGGACGTGGCCGAGAGGATGCGGGCGTTTATCGCCGGAGTGGGCAAGAAGCAGCCAATCTGGCCGGGAGAGTGGTCGGATGATGCGGCCAAGATGCTCCGGGTCGACCTCGCGGCGGCCGGCATCCCGTACTCCGTCGACTCGCCCGGCGGCCCGCTGTTCGCCGACTTCCACGCCATTCGCCACACGTTCATCCGCCGGCTCGACGAGGCCGGTGCAACGCTCAAGGAGGCCATGCAACTGGCCCGGCACAGCGATCCGAAGCTCACAATGGCGGTGTACGGGCGTGCCTCGTTGGAAGATTTAGGCTGTGTGGCCAACAGGTTAGCCCCGATTCCACATGTACTCCCACATGCACCAACTGGCGCGGAAACATGCGGACTGGTGATGACTGATGAAGAAACTTGTTCACCGGGGACGGGTGAGCAGGGCATCGGCGGGAAGACTGGAAAACAAGCCAATGATGACGATTGCGGACAAATGATGACTGATGACGAATGTACACAACGTGAGGTCGTAAACCCCGACGGGCGGCCATCGCGGCCTCCCGTTTTCGTTTTCCCCCGCGGTCACTTCGAGAACTCGTACTTCCACTGCCACGCCGCGGATTGGCCCGGTTTGATCTTCAGCTCGACGAACGGCTCCGGGCAGAGAGTCGTCTTCATGGCCCAGACGTTGAACCGCGTGACCGGCCGGTCGCCGGTCACGCGGACCGTCACGCCGCTCGGCTTGTGCCGCAGCGTCACGCCGGCCGTCGCCGCCGTCGCGTCGAACCCCGTCAGACCGGCGTGGAGCGTGCCCTTGTCGAGTGCCGCGGTGAGTGTGAGCTTCTTGCCGTCGAACTTGACGACTTCCGCGAACCGGTCCTTCGGCTCCACCGCCGTCGGCACGAACGGGAACTCCAACTCGTAGTTCGGCCCGACCGCGTCGCCGTCCACGTTGAAGAAGTTGTGGTTGTAGTGGTCGGTGTGCAGCAGCTTTATGCCGGTGTTTTCGAGCTTGTGGCTGATGGTCAGCGTGTCGCCCTTCACCGCCACCGTCTTCGAGTACAGGTAGCCGTACCCGGCCGCCGTCTTCACGCTCTGGGTGAAGGCGATGAGCCCGTCCCGCGTCGTCATGACCCAGGTACCGGGCTTCACGACCTTGTACCCGTGGAGGAAGCGGTAGCCGTCCTCCTTCGGCTTCTCCAGTTGGCCGACGCCGATCTTGAGGAACGTCTCGCCGACCTTCGCCGTGTCGTACCCGGGCGGCGTGGTGAACATGCCGAACTCCTCGCACGGGCCGACGATGCTATCGGGGTTCTTCGGCGACGGCTCGCCGAGCCAGGGGCCGTAGAGTTTGTGCCCGTCGAACGTCACGTTGAACACGCCGGACCAGTCGAACCGCGCGCCACGGTACATCCCCTTCTCGGCGTCCGGTTCGAACACCGTGACCGTGAGGTTGTTCGACTTCAGCGTGCGCGTGGGGTAGTCTGCCGCGGCTGCGGGGGCGACCAGCAGGAGCAGTGTGAGGAATGCGAATCGCGACATGGGGAACCTCGGGAGGGTGGGTACGCCAAAACTATCGCAGACGCGGGGCCGGGCGGCGACAATTTTCTTGACAGATCGCGGCGGGCGGCTATTGTCCGCGACGGATGTGGGGTAGGTCCGCACCGAACTGAAGGGGGAATTATGCGAACCGGAATTCTCGCGGCCGTCGCACTGATGGCGATGGCGGGCACGGCGGCGGCCCAGCAGCCGTTCGTTTACAAGCCGATCGACACGTCGAAATTGGTCGTCCAGCCGGCGAACGCGGTGGCGAACGTGACCGGGGCGACGACGGCCGGGACGATCAGCACGATCGGGGCGACGGTCGCCAACACGATCGAAAACAACGGTTTCGTGCGGACGTTCAACAACTTGCTCGGTCGCCGCGCGACGCCCACGGCCCCGCAATCCGGGTTCAGTGCGCTGCCGCAGGCCGGTTCGTACCAGTCGTTGCAGTACCCGAACACGTTCACGCCGCGGATGCCGATCGGCTCGACCTACGGCCAGTCGGTGAACTTCCCGAAGAACTGACGAACGCAGGCGAGCCGAGTTCCGTAAGGAACCGGGTGAGTGACACTCACCCGGTTCCTTACGGAACTCGGCTCGCCGTTGCCGTGAAAGATCAACTCCCCGGCGGCGGGATCGTCGGCACGTAAGACGGCGGCGGGACGGGAATCGGGAAGCCCGTCGGCATGGGCATCGGGACCGGAATCGCCGGCGCGGGGTTGACGGGTTCGACCTTCTTCTCTTCTACCGGCGGCGTCGGCTCCGGCTTCTTCTCCGGCATGGGCATCGGAATCGACGGCAGCGGCGGAACCTCGATCGACGGGACCGGCGGCTTCACTTCGACCTTCGGCTCGGGCTTCATGTCCTCCACCTTTGGTTCGACCTTCACCTTCGGCTCGACCTTCACCACCGACACCGGCGTCTTCGGCTTCGCGAGCGGCGGCTCGATCGTCTGCGGGTAGATCGCCCCCTTGCCGATGCCGGTCGTGATCGGCCGCGCGGCGGGGATGGGGGCGATCGTCGTCGGGGCAGCTTGCGTTTGGCTCGTCAGGACGCCGGGGACCGGCGGCCGCGGGGCCAGGTTCTTCGGCTTCGGCTTCGCCAACGGCGGTTCGGCCGTCTGCGGCACCGCCGAGTTCGCCGACGCCGAGCGGTAGCCGTTCAAGTGGTACTGCCACAGGGCTTGTTGCGCGGCCTTTCGCACGACCTCGGACGGGTCGGAGACGACCGCCGTTTCCAGCGACGCCCCGGCCGTGGCCGACACCGGCTTCAGGGCACCGATCGTCTCGGCCACGGCCGCCCGCACGCTGGACGAGGGGTCTTGCTGGAGCGAGGTCATCAGCGACGGGATCACGTCGGTGTTGGTCCGCACGTCCACGCCGCGCAACGCCTCGGCCGCCGCGACGCGCTTCCGTTCGTCGAGGTCGGACTTCAGCACGTCCGTCGTGGTGACGGTCTTCGTCGGCTTGGCCGCGGGCGTATCCTGCGCGGGCGGTTGGGCCGGCGGCGCGGGCGGGTCTTCCTTCTTCTTGCGGAAGATGCCGAGGCGGGGGATCTCGAACTTCGGCAGTTCCGCGCGGGCGGGCACGGCGTCCGAAACGGCGGCGAGAAGAATGATGGCCGCGGCGGTCCGCTTCATGGGGGAATACCTCCGACAACAGATGCGAGAGTCCGATCCTGCACATACGGATCGACCGGACTCGCATCGACTTGCCGGGGATTCCCCGCGAGCGGAGGTGGTTGGTGGTGGGCGACTGTCGTTCAACCGGCGGGACGCGCACGACGCGCGCCGCCAGCGCTTTCGCGCCGGGCGGAACAGCTTCGCCGGATGACGGGGCAGTTGAGAGAATTCAACGCGATGGGAACGCGCGGGCGAATCTCATTCGCCCGCGTTCTGTTCAGAAAGGCTCAAGTCGTGGGGTTAGCGGCCCGGCACGCCGTTGCTGTTGAAGCCGTTCGGCCCGCTCCCGCCGGCGCCCGCCCCGAGGGCCGAGCCACCGTTGGACCCGAGGCCGGGGCTATTGCGGATGTCGTCGTTCTTCTTCTTGGCCGGCCGCTTGTAGCCGGCTTCGGGCGGGTTGTTGAACCGGGCCTCGTCCGGCGGCAGGACGTAGTCCTCCTCGAACTTGGCCGTGAGGTTGTACTTATCGTGGTGACAGCCGACGGCCCCGAAGAGCGGAACGAAAGCCAGAGCGATCAGCGTGCGGCGCATGAGAAACCCCCGGGATCGGCCGCGAGCATAACGGCCGCCGCCAGGGGTGCAAGGGCACTTTTCGCGAACATCCCTGGCGGGCGTCCGCTCCTAATGGCGGCGTATGAATTGCCGCAATAGAACTCGACACGGGCTGACTCCCCGTGGGGCCGTCCAACGGAGGCAGCCCGTGCTTAACTGGTTCCGTCGTATCCTCGCCGCCCCCGATCCGGTGGCCGACACCGTGCCCGAGAGGGTCGTAACCATGCTCCCGATCCTTCCACCTCCCGCCCCGGTTTCGCGTGTCGACTACTTGCGACAACTGCCGCACGATCGCCGGTACCGCATCTTAAGGCACGAACTTCTCGACCGGATTTCCCGCAGCCGCCTGGCCGGGAACTACATCCTCCGCGGCAGCACCGTGCTGAAACACTGGTTCCCGGACGAGGCCCGCGAGCCGAACGACCTCGATCTGATCTCCGTCTACCCGCACGACCCGGATCGGTGCGTCGGCGAGATTCTGCACATCGGCAACGACCCGTCGCTGGGCGACAACGTCTTCCCCGTCACGCGAACGAACATGCTGCCGATGTGGGAGTACGACATGTTCCCCGGCGTGCGGTTCCACGTGCCGAGCAGTGAGAACTACCGCACGTCTACGGTCCAACTGGACGTGGCCTTCGACAACGACCCGGAACTTCCGACGGAGGAAATCGAACTGGTCGGCGTCGAAGGGCGACCGCCGGTCCGCATCCGGGCGTGGACGCGCGAAGCCTGCCTCGCGTCGAAGCTGTGCTGGATCGCGAACGACTTCGCGGACAACGAAGGTGTCGATGAAGATGATCTTCTCGACGCGATCCTGCTGGCGAAACGGGGCGAGATTCAGGCCGACCTCTTGCAGATTTGCGTACAGGACATCCTTCGCGTGCAGAAGAAGGACGTGTCGGTGTTCGACGGCTGGCACGCGCCCGTGATCCGCGAGATGCGCCGCGGCGGAGAAACGGACCGCAAATACCCGTCGGGAGATCTGCTCGGCCTTACTTGGCCCGAGCGAGACGAAGAGCGGCGAAGGCGGCAAGAGCGGGTGGTGGTCATGGAGAAAGCCCGCGACGCCCTGTTCTACGACCTGGTCTACGCCCTCGCCCCGCTGTTGTCGGAGACGGTCTGGCTGCCGCCGCAGGACGAGTGGGGCTTCCTCCAGGCGATCGCCCGGCCTCAAAGCAAGTGCGTCTGTTGGGCCGCGTACACGGACTGGCTGCTCGACCGCGACGACCCGCGGGGCGAGTACCTGCGGCTCACGGTGAACGAGACGGGCGAGGAATTGACCGACGCGCAGGAGGAGCGGGTGAAGGCGTTGAACGCGCTGGTCCCGCCGGCGTGGCTCAAATACGTGGAGCCGAAGTGAAGCCGGCCGCTCCTGCATTTGCGGGAGCGGCCGGGCTTGATCGGGCCGTTACTTCCCGGCCTTCGCGTTGGCGTACAGTTCGTTGACCTTCTTCCAGTTGACCGTGTTCCACCACGCATCGACGTAGTCGGGCCGCTTGTTCTGGTACTTCAGGTAGTAAGCGTGTTCCCACACGTCGATGCCGAGCAGCGGCACGTTGCCGTCCATCAGCGGGCTGTCCTGGTTCGGCTTCTTGACCGCCTCGATCTTGGCCGCGGTCGGGTTGTACACGAGCCAGCTCCAGCCGCTGCCGAACTGCCCGGTCGCGTTCGTCTTCACGGCCGTCTTGAACGCCGCGAAGTCGCCGAACGCCGCCTTGATGGCGTCGCCGATTTCGCCGGTCGGTTCGCCGCCGCCGTTCGGGGTCATGATCTCCCAGAACAGCGAGTGGTTGTGGTGCCCGCCGCCGTTGTTGATGACCGGCTGGCGGATCGCCTCCGGCACGTTCTTGATGCCCTTCAGCAAGCTGACGATGTCGAGGTTCAGCAGGTCTGGGTGGTTCTCCAGGGCCTTGTTGAGGTTGTCCACGTAAGCCTTGTGGTGCTTCTGGCTGTGGATTTCCATCGTCGCCGCGTCGATGTGCGGTTCCAGGGCGTTGAACGCGTACGGCAGCGCGGGGAGTGTGTGAGCCATGATTCGTCCTCGGTGGAGTGCGGGCGTTTCGACGAAGGTCAATTTAGGGTGGTGCGGCGAAAGCGGCGAGGACGGTTTTTCGCCGCACCCGTCGCCTTACTTCGCCTCGAAGAACTTCGAGAGTTTCGCGTCCACTTCGCGGACGTACCCGAAGTCCTTCTTGTAGTCCACCGGCACGAACTTCACCCGCTTTTGAGCCTTGTACCGCTCGCCGACGCTCGTGCCGGCCATGTTGAACGTCTCGAACGCCTTGCGGATTGATGCCTTCAGCCCCGGCTCCAGTGTCACCGGCACGCCGAAGCAAACTGGCGGGAACGGCTTCGACTTGTAGATCGACCGGAAGGCGTCCGCCTTCACCTCGCCGGCGGCGATCATTTGGCCGAGGATGTCGTTCGCCACACACGCGGCGGCGACCTTGCCCGCGGCGACGTCGCGGATCGAGTGTCGGTGATCGCCGCTGAAGACGAACGAGTAATCACGGTCTGGCAGCAGGTTGAACTCTTCCTTTAGTGTGACGAGCGGGGCCTTCGCCCCGGAGTTCGACGACATCCCGGTGAAGGCGATGGCCTTGCCCTTCAGGTCTTCGGGCTTCTGCACCGGGCTAGCCGCGGGCACGATGATTTCCATCTCGTAGGCGAAGGTACCGGTCACGTCGGCCGGGACGAACAGCGGCACGAAGCCGGCGGTGCTGACGGCCTGGGTCACGCTGCCGGTGCTGAACGCGGTGACGTGGAGCTTGCCCTCCCGCACGGCGGCGAGTTGCTCGTTGATCGCGTTCAAGGCGTACGGGTCGCCCGGCGGGGGCGAGTCTTCACCTTCCTCCTTTTTCGGGGCTGGAGCCGGAGCCGAGGCTGGCGGCGCGCCGGGCACACGTTTGAGGTACGTGACTTTCTTGCCCGTCGTCTGGGCGAGGTGGTCGAGGAACGGCTTCCAGATTTGCTCGGCCTTGTCCGCGTCGTCGAAGACGACGGTCGTGAACGTCAGTTCGGCCGGGTTGACGAACTTCGCCGCGTCCTTCGGCTCATCGGCGATCAGGTCGCCGTTCGCGTCGGTGTAGGCCGGATCGAGTTTCGAATAGCGGTCGACCTCCGTGACGGCGGACTTCAGCGCCTTCATGGTGTCGACCGGCGGAACGTCCTTGTTCTGGTAATAGACAACGCCGAAGGCGGCCCCGGCGACGCCGGCCAGTCCGACCGCGATGACTAGGATGCGGGCGATGGACGTGCCACCGGGTTTCGGGGGCACGCTGCCGACGGGCGGGGGATTGCTCGGAGACTCGCTCATGGGATGACACTCGTGGGATGGGAGCGAGAGAGGTTTTCGGGGGGCGTCACGGCTCCCCCTATATCATGGGTTCGCCGTGTGAACGCAAGAAGAAACTTTGATGAAGGCTGGCGGTGCAGGGCGTTACTCCTTCGCCACGAACCGCACGGCGTCGGCGATCACGTGGCCGTCGGTGCCGTCGGTGCGGACTTCCACCCACCCGGCTTCGCCCGCCGCGAAACGGAAGACGCCGAGCGATTTGCCCTTCTCGGCGGCCTTCCGTTGATCGACCTTGACCGTCTTCTCGCCGTCGGCCGAGTTCACCACCACCGGCACGTTCGTCGCCCGGTTACTCGTGGCCGAGTAGTGCAGGAACACCTCGTACTTCCCGGCCTTCTCCAGCTTCGGCGTGTAGCGGACGGTCTTCTTCCCCTTGTCGGCGTTGTTGTCGTGCAGGTAGCCGTGGCCGACGAAGCCGGCGGTGGAACTCGACGGAGTCCACTCGCCGGTGGCCTTCGCCTTGTCATCGTCGACGACGATGCCGCCGAGCTTTGTGGCGTCCACCGCCTGCGGGTTGGCCGGCCGCGAGTAGTCGAGGACTTGCTTGTCGGCGAGCATCCGCTTTTGCAGTTTCTCATACGCCACCTTCTGCACCGGCACGGCGTCGTCGATGGCGAACACCGCCGCGGTCGCGGCGCTCTGGCCGAGGACCATGAACACCGGCTCCATGCGGATCGAGCCGTAAGCGATGTGTGAACTGCTCACGCACACCGGCACCAACAGGTTCGGGCACTCGGCCGCCTTCGGCACGATGGAGCCGTAGCTGATCTGGTACGGCCCGCCGGGGCTGACCTGCACGTCGCCCTCGTTCTGCACGAAGCCTTCCGGCGTGACGTACCGGGCGCAGTTGTGCGAGTCCATGTTGTACGACCCCATCCCCACCGACATCGGCGTCGGCCGCGAGCGTCGGCAGTCGGCCTCGGTGTGGACATAGTCGCCGACCATGCGGCGGGCTTCGCGGACGTAGATCTGGTGCGGCCAACCACCGGTCGTCACGAACTCGTCCTTCGGCAGCCCCCATACGGCCATCGAATCGCGGATCGACTGCGGCACGCGCGGGTGGTTGGCGAGGGTCCACATCAGGCCCTTCTGGTAGACCTCGTGTTCATGGATGATCTTTTCCCGCTCGGCGTAGCTCGCCTCGGGGTACTTGTAGTTCTGGCCGATGAAGTCGGTGCTGACGGCGAAGTTGTTGTTCGTGTCGGTCTTGCCGTTGGGCATCATGTCCAGTTTCAGCGGCAGCCGCTTGTCGCCCGCCTCGTAGTTGCGGAGGAGGAGTTCGTACATCTTCTCGTCGTAGCCCTCCGGCTTCTGGAACGGCACGCGGTTCTCCGCGACGTTACTCATGCACATCCGGAAGCAGTACGCCTGAAGCCGTTGGTCGGCCTCGCCGTCGGTCCCGAGTTTCGGGTCGATGCCGAACAGCAAACCGCTCGCCGGATCGCCGGGTTTGACGTAGGGGTCGACCTTCATCAAGAAACGGTGGGTGTGCTGGTTCCACTTGCGGGCGATGCCGTTGAGCGACTCGCCGTACTGCTTCACCGCCTCGCGGCCGACGGCGAAACTGACACCGGCCGCGGCCATCAGGTCGCCCTCATAGGTCGCGTCGATGAAGACCTTGCCGTCGTAACTCTTGCCCGACTCCGTCGTGATGGACGTGATCGCCTTGCCGTCGAGCTTCACGCCTTTGCCGCCGCGGTCGAGGCGTTCCTTGAAGGTGACGGGCACCTTCGCCTCGTCGAGCATCTGCCGCAGGATCATCTCGGCGGTCGCCGGCTCGAACGTCCACATGGCGTCCTCGTCCTTGCGGTAACTCGCGTACTTGCTCCGGTCGCCGTACTTCCACACCTTCGGGTCGTCGTAGTATTTCTTGACGCGCTGGTAGAACTCGCGGGAGATGCCGCCGACCACGCCCTTGGTGCCGCTGTCGGTGTACCCGAGCCCGCCGGTCGTGAGGCCGCCGACGTGGTCCGTCGGTTCGATGAGGACGACCGACTTGCCCATGCGGGCGGCCTGAATCGCCGCCGCGACGCCGCCCGAAGTGCCGCCGTACACGACGACATCGGCGGCCGGCAGGGCTGGCGCGAGGATCAGGGCGAGGAGTGCGGAGAGGCGGAACATGGGAAGGCTTCCTGATTCCGGACGAGCGAGAAGAGTTGCGGAATAGAATAGCCGCCGAATGCAATTGGTCCGGCGAAAATCTTTCGCCAACGGACCTTCACTTGTCCGCGCGATTTCGGCTACAGTCTTCCTCAGTCACCACCACCCGTAACCACTGTTAAGAGGGCCACCCCAATGGCCGGTAAGAGCGAGAAACTCGACAAGAGCAACAACACCTTCAACAAAGACATCCTGAAGGTTCAGTCCGAGATCAACAAAGAGTTTGGCGAAGGCTCGATCATGTCCCTCGGCGACGTGGAAGTCGGCCTCAAGGACATCGTCGGCATTCCCACCGGGTCGCTCGCCCTCGACCTCGCCCTCGGCGGCAAGGGGCTGCCCCGCGGCCGCGTCATCGAGATTTACGGCAACGAGTCGAGCGGCAAGACGACCATCGCCCTGCACACCATCGCCAACGCCCAGAAGCAGGGCGGCGTGGCCGCGTTCATCGACGCCGAACACGCCCTCGACCCGACCTGGGCCCGTAAGATCGGCGTGGACCTCGAAAGTCTGCTCGTCAGCCAGCCGAGCTACGGCGAAGAAGCCCTCCGCATCGCGGAAATGCTCGTCAAGTCGAACGCCGTGGACATCATCGTCATCGACTCGGTGGCCGCGCTCGTGCCGAAGGCGGAACTGAATAACGAGATCGGCGACTCGTCCGTCGGCGTCCAAGCCCGCCTCATGAGCCAAGCCCTGCGGATTCTCAACCCGCTGATCAACAAAACGAAGACGTGCGTGATCTTCATCAACCAGATCCGCCAGAAGATCGGCGTCATGTACGGCAACCCGGAAACGACGACCGGCGGCCTAGCGCTGAAGTTCTACGCCTCGGTGCGGCTCGAAGTCCGCAAGGCGGCGCTGCTCAAGGACGGCGACGAGGCCATCGGCACCGAAATGAAGGTGAAGGTGGTGAAGAACAAGATCGCCGCACCGTTCGCGACGGCCGAGATGGAACTCTACTACGATCACGGCATCGACCTGGAAAACGACGTGCTGAAGATCGGCGAAGAGGAAGAGATCGTCACCAAGAGTGGTGCGTTCTGGAGCTACGGCGAGACGCGACTCGGGCAGGGCAAGGACAACGCCCGCGCGTTCCTCCGCGAGAACCCGGAGATTCGCGACACGATCATCAAGCAGATTCTCGACAAGCGGCACGGCGACCCGACGGCCTTGCTAGAGGCGCCGGAAGGCTCCGAAGAAGATACGTCGTTGGAAGACGAGCCGGCACCCACCCCGAAGAAACGCGGAGGTAAGGCCGCGGCGGCAGAATAGGCGACACTTTCAGGGTGAACTTTCGTGGAACCGGCCGAGATCAACGCGGCCGGTTCTTTTTTTGCATGTAGCAACTGCATCAATTCTGCCGGCGCAATTACTCATACCACCCAAACGATCCAAACTGCACAGGCGTCCCAATCGTAAGATTTTGTCAGTCGCTTGTACCCGGATTCGATCCTTTTGCGTAGGATCACCGTCGTATCTGTGGCCCACTCTGTTCAGACCTGGACCACTTGCCCGGTGTTCCGCCGTTCTATCACACCAGGAGTCTTTCATGTTGCGTCGCAATTCGAAGTCCGGCCGCCACACGAAGGCCGAGCGTAAACTGGTCCGCCCGATCGTTTCGTTCGAAACGCTCGAAGGGCGGGAAGTGCCCGCGGTGGCGTTCGCGCTGAGTGGCTCGAATTTGCTGGCCTTCGACACGGCCAGTCCCGCGACCACGGCGACGACCGCCATCACCGGCGTCGCGGCCGGCGAAACGCTGGCGGGGATTGACTTCCGCCCGCAGAACGGCCACCTCTACGCCCTCGGTGTCAACGCGGGTGCGGACACCATGTCGCTGTACGACATCTCTACTCGCACGGGTGTGGCCACGGTGGTTGGGGCCGGCGGATTCACGGGCGGCGGTAACCTGCCCGACCCGGCGACGACCCAATTCGGCATCGACTTCAATCCGGCGGTGGACCGGTTGCGAGTGACAACGGTCGAAGGGGGAGTGGCCGGCTCCCAGGGGTTGAACTTCCGGGTGAACCCGAATACCGGGACATTGGCCGGGGCCGACACCGACATTAACCCGGTCGGAACGACCGTGGATGAAGTCGCGTACACGAACAATTCACCGAACAACGGCAACGTCACCACCCTGTACACGCTGGACTCCGCGACCGATTCCCTCTTCATCCAGAACCCGGCGAACAGCGGCACCCAGACGCTCGGCCAGACCGTGACGCTCGGCGGCAGTAAACTCGACTTCTCGAACGCGGCCGGGTTCGACATTCCGATCGGGGTGAACGCGCCGTCTTCGAACATGGCCGTGACGACCGGGTCGGCGTTCGCGGTGTTGACCGTGGGCGGCACGACGGCGCTGTACAGCATCAACCTGGTCAACGCCCAGGCGACCCTCATCGGCAACGTCGGCACGGGGGCGACGGCCATCGACGGCTTCGCGATTCAGAACGACTCCGGCGGCTTCCCGGCCATCGCACTCAACGACACCGGGACCAGCCTGCTCCGGTTCAACACGGCCACCCCGGGCACGGTGACGCCGCAAGTTCTTGATCTGACGGCCGTGACCGCCGGCGAAACGCTCGTTGGCATCGACTTCCGCCCGCAGACGGGCCAACTCTACGGCCTCGGTATCAATGCGACGACCGACAAGGGATCGCTGTACCTGATCGACCCGCAAACCGGAGTGGTCAGCCTCGCCGTGACCGGCAAGGCGAGTGCCATCACCTTCGCCGGGGCCGACTTCCCCGATCCGGCCGTGGCCGGTTATGGGTTCGACTTCAACCCGACCGTGGACCGCATCCGCGTGACCACGAGCACCGGCCTGAATTTCCGCGTCAACCCGATTACCGGCGCCCCGGCGGCCGCCACGCTCGACGGCCCGATTAGCGGCCTACCGGCTGGTTCTACGGGCGTCTCGTCGGCCGCGTACACGAACTCCTTCGGCCAGAGCCTGACCGGGGGCGTCACGACCCTCTACACCCTGGACGCGGCGAGCGACTCGCTGTACATCCAGAACCCGGCCAACGGCGGCACCCAGACGGCCCCGCTCCCGATCACCCTCGGCGGCGCGCCGCTCGACTTCTCGGACGTGACCGGGTTCGACATCCCGGCCGGCGTGCGCGTCGCGACCTCGAACGACCCGCAAACGGCCGCCCAAGGCGGGCGGGGCTTCGCCGCCCTGACGGTCGGCGGCCTCACGAACCTGTACTCGATCAACCTCGCGACCGGGGTCGCGACGCTGGTCGGGCCGATCGACACGGGCGCGGTCCAGGCGGCAGGCTTCACCCTGGCCGACGCCCCGGCGGGCACGGTCAACTTCTCTAGCCCGACCCTCTTCGTCACCGAGAACGGCGGCACGCTCACGGTGACGGCTACCCGGACCGGCGGCACGAACGGGACGGTGAACGTCACCGTCAACGCGACCGGCGGTACGGCCGTGGCCGGCACCGATTTCTCTGGCACGCCGCTCACGCTCACCTTCGCGGACGGCTCGGCCACCGCGACGGGCACGATCACGATCAACGATAACGCGGTCCTGGGCGGCAACAAGTCGATCACCCTGGCCCTGGCTAGCCCGACCAACGGGGCAGTGCTGGGCGCGGCCACGACTGCGACGGCAACCATCATTGAGGACGAAGGCGCACCGACGATCGGCGCGGGCACCGTGTACGCGCTGAGCAACAACTCGCTGATCGCCTTCGACCCGCTCAACCCGACGGCCGCCAACGCTCCCATCGCCGTCACCAACCTGGCCGCGACCGACACGCTGCAGGGCATCGACTTCCGCCCGCAGAACGGCCTCCTCTACGGCCTTGGGTACAACGGCACGGCCGGCACGGTGCAACTCTACCTCATTAGCGTGCAGACGGGCGTCGCCACTCCGGTCGGCACGTCCGGTGCCTTTGTGGACAGCTTGGGCAACCCGGTTCGGATCGGCGTGGACGACACCACGACGTTCGGCTTCGACTTCAACCCGACGGTCGACCGCATCCGCGTCGTCACCAGCAGCGGCCAGACGTTCCGCATGAACCCGAACAACGGGGCGTTCGTCGACGGCGACCTCGGCGGCGCGGCCATGAGCGTGAACGGGCTGAACATGGACGGCTCGATCAAGGGCGGCGCGACGGGCGTGGACGGTGCGGCGTACACCAACAACGCCCCGAGCGTGACGGTCACGACGCTCTACACGCTGGACGCCACCACGGACAGCCTCTTCATCCAAAGCCCGCCGAACACCGGCACGCAGGGCAGTGCGAAGGTGATCACCTTCAACGGGTTGCCGCTCGACTTCACCGCGGCCCGCGGGTTCGACATTCAACCGGGCGTTAACGCCGTCGCGAGCAACGCCCCGGTCGCCGGGTCGGCCCTGGCCGTTCTCACCGTAGCCGGGTCGGACATCCTCTACTCCATCGACCTGACCAACGGAGTGGCCACGTTCTTCGGCCCGATCGGGGACGGTACGGCGCTGATCGACGGGTTGGCCATTCAAGGCAGTGCCGTCGCCGGCGGCCTGCCCGCCATCGGCCTGAACGCGGCCGGGACCGGCCTGATTCGGTTCAACACCGCGACGCCGGCCACCATCTCGCCGACCGTCAACGTCACCGGCGTGACCGCGGGCGAAACGCTCGTCGGCATCGACTTCCGCCCGGCCACGGGCCAACTCTACGGCCTCGGCGTCAACGCCACGACCGACAAGGGGTCGCTGTACCTCGTCGACCCGCAAACCGGGGTGGCCACCGTCGTCGGGACGGCCGGCTCGGTTACGTTCGTGGACGTCGATGGCGTCACGCCGGTTGACCTCCCGGACCCGGCGACGACCGGCTACGGGTTCGACTTCAACCCGACCGTGGACCGCATCCGCGTGACGACCGACTCCGGCCTGAACTTCCGCATCAACCCGATTACCGGCGCCCCGGTGGACGGCGACGGCACGGGTTTGACGACCACCCCGGCCAACGGCACCAACACCGACGGCCCGGCCAACGGCCTGCCGGGCGGGTCGACGGGCGTCTCCGGAGTGGCCTACACCAACAACTTCGGCGGCGCGTCCAAGACGACCCTGTACACGCTCGACGCGGACAGTGACTCGCTGTTCATCCAAAACCCGGCGAACGCCGGCACGCAGACCACGCAGATCGCGATCACGGTCGGCGGGGCGACCCTCGACTTCACCAACGTGAACGGCTTCGACATCCCCGGCAACGTGAGCGTCACGGCTTCGAGCGCTGTCGCGGCGGGCGTCGGCTACGCGGCCCTCACGGTCGGCACGGCCACGCACCTGTACAGCATCGACCTGGCCACCGGCGAGGCGACCGACCTCGGCCTCGTCGGGCTGGGCGGCACCGGCCTGGCCGGCCTCGCGCTGGGCAACGGCCCGACCGGGACGATCTCCTTCGACTCGTTGACCTTCTCGCAATCGGAAGCCGGCCCGACCGCCGACCTGACCCTCACCCGCTCGAACGGCACCGGCACTGTTTCGGTGACGGTGATGTTCACCGACGGCACGGCGACCGGTGGCACCGACTTCATCGCGACGCCGATCACCGTGACATTCGCCGAGGGCCAGACGACGGCGACCGTTTCCGTCCCGCTCACCGACGACGCGATCTTCGAAGGGGACGAGACGTTCACCGCGACCCTGACCTCGCCGACGAACGGGGCCGTGCTGGGGGCGATCTCGTCGACGGAAGTCACGATCACCGACGACGAGACGCAGCCGACGGTTTCCATCGCCAACGCGACCGTGACCGAAGGGAACGCCGGCACCACGGCGCTGACGTTCACCGTCACGCTGTCGGGGGCCAGCGCCACCCCCGTCACCGTAATGATCGACACGGCCGACGGGACGGCGACGGCGGGCAGCGACTACACCGCCCTGGTCGGCCAGACGATCACGTTCGCCCCGGGCGAGACGTCGAAGACGGTGACGGTCAACGTCACCGGTGACACGACGTTCGAAAGCAACGAGACGTTCACCGCGACGCTGTCGGCCCCGGTCGGTGCTACCCTCGCGGCGGACACGGCCACGGGCACGATCACGAACGACGACACGGCCCCGGTCGTGTCGATCAACAACGTCACCCAGGCGGAAGGGAACACCGGGACGACGGCGTTCAACTTCACGGTCACGCTGTCGAACGCCAGCGACCAGCCGATCGTGCTCACGGTGAACACGGTCGATGGCACGGCGACGGCGGGCAGCGACTACACCGCCCTGGTCGGCCAGACGATCACGTTCGCCCCGGGCGAGACGTCGAAGACGGTGACGGTCAACGTCGCCGGCGACACGACGTTCGAGGTCGACGAGACGTTCAACGTCCGGCTGTCCGTCGCCGGCCCGGGTGGGGCCGTGACGGTCGCCAACGGGGTGGGGACGATCACCAACGACGACGCCGCCCCGACGGTGTCGATTAACGGCACCGCCCAGAACGAGGGGAACACCGGCACGACGCCGTTCACGTTCACGATCACCCTGTCCGCCCCGAGCGGGCAGGCGGTGACGGTGGTCGTCGCCACGGCGAACAACACCGCGACGGCGGGCAGCGACTACACCGCCCTGGCCGCCCAGACGATCACGTTCGCCCCGGGCGAGACGACGAAGACAGTGACGGTCGACGTCACCGGCGACACGACGGTGGAAGCCGACGAGACGTTCTTCGTCACCCTCTCGGCCCCGACCGGGGCAACGCTCGGGGCGTCGGCCAAGGGCGTGGGCACGATCGTCAACGACGACACCGGCACGACGCCATCGAAGACGCTGCTCGTCGGCTCGCCGGTCACCGCCATTGGGGCCGGCAGCGGCACCCCGACGGTCCGCGTGATCGCGGCGGACGGCACGCAGATTTCTTCTTCGGCGGCGTTCGCCAGCACCTTCACCGGCGGCGTGCGGACGGCCGTGGCCGACGTCAACGGCGACGGCGTCCCGGACGTGATCGTCGGCACCGGGCCGGGCACGTCTAGCCTCGTGCGGGTGCTCGACGGCAGCACCGGCAAGGAACTGTTCTCGGTGGCCCCGTTCGAGGCGAGCTTCACCGGCGGCGTGTTCGTGGCCGTCGGCGACGTGAACGGCGACGGCGTCCCGGACGTGGTCATCAGCCCCGACCAGGGCGGTGGCCCGCGGGTGGACATCTACAACGGCAAGAGCTTCACGAAGATCGACAGCTTCTTCGGCATCGACGACCCGGCGTTCCGCGGCGGTGCCCGGGTGGCCATCGGCGACATCAACGGCGACGGCGTCGGCGACCTCGCGGTGGCGGCCGGCTTCCAGGGCGGCCCGCGGGTGGCCGCGTTCAACGGCAAGTCGCTCGGGACGGCGACCCGCGTGAAGTTGTTCAACGACTTCTTCGCGTTCGAGCAAACCCTCCGGAACGGCGTGTTCATCGCGATCGGGGACGTGGACGGGGACGGCTTCGGCGACATTATCGCCGGCGGCGGCCCCGGCGGCGGCCCGCGGGTGACGGTGTTCAACGCGGCGACGTTGATTAGCTCGCAGGGCGGGACGCTTACCCCGCTCGCGAACTTCTTCGCCGGCGACGTGAACAACCGCCTGGGCGTGCAGGTGGCGGTCAAGGACGTGGACGGCGACAACCGGGCCGACATCCGCACCGTGGTGGGCGGCAGCGACCAGGTGGTGACGTACCTCGGCAAGGACCTGACGCCGACCGGCCAGCCGACCGGCACGACGACGGACGGCCTGCCCGACTTCAACGGCGGCGTGTTCATCGGGTAAGGGATTGAGCTGTAACGCGGAGGGGCGGCGGGAAGGAAACTTCCCGCCGCCCGTCTTGTTTTTGCGAGGTGTGAAGCGGAGGGGAGGGGAATCGAACCCCCAAGGCTCATCGCTCGGCTGTTTTCGAGACAGTTGCCGTCACCTATCGGCTTGCCCCTCCGCGAAGAAGGACGCGCCGCGGGGCGGGAGGTTCGGTGAATCCGCGGGGGGCCACGTCATCGGCTGGCCCGGACGGGCGGTTCATGGTCGCGTGGGATCTCGCTCACGGCCCGATCCCGGAGCGGCAGTTCGTCAAGCCGCGGTGCGGGAACCGGCCTTGTTGCAACGCCGCCGCCCTCGGCCTGTCGCTGAACTCGATCGATGACCCCGACGTGTCGACCCGATCACGGTGAGGGGGCCGCTGGCGTCGTCCAGCAGCCCGCGACCGAGGACCATGTCGTCCCGATGCGGACTTCGTCGACCGACTGGCGCGTCTTGCTGTTGATGTGAACTTCGAGCCATTCGAACACGAGATCGGTTTCGATCGGGCGGCCGGTCGCGGACCACGCGGCCGGCTCGCCGCGGTCCACGGCTTCGTCCGGCCCGTACACCCGGACGAACACCTGGTCGGGATGCGCCCGGCTGGCGACGATCTTCGCCGTCAGCAGGTACGTCTCGCCGGACGTGAGCGGCAGCGGGACGCGGCTCCCACGCCGACCCAGGTAGGCGAACAGGTCGTTGGTTTTGTCGATCCCAATGTTCAGCCGCGCGCGCAGGTCCGCGCCCTCGCCGCTCTCGTCCCGTTCGAGTTCGTCGCCCGTGCGCAGAAGAACCGAGACCGCGTTCAGCGGGTCGGCCGGCGGCCCGTGCCGGCGGACCAAGAAACTCAGGTAGTACACGCCGTCCGCATCGAGCCGCACCGGGGTCTTCAGGCGGCGGTAGTATTTCGCGAACCCGACGAAGTCGAAGCACCCGCCGACGGGCGGGACCGAAACGCCGGGCCGCGTCAGCCCCTCCGTCACGTTCAGCGGGGAACGCCCGCGGTCGTCTGCCGGCCGCGCGAAGCCGGGCTTCCACGGCCCGCCCCACCCGGTTCCGCCGTTCGCGGTCCCGAGTTGCAGGCCGCCCGCGTCGGTGTACGAGAATCCCTCGTAGGCGAGCAATCCCGTGAGCGGGTCCGGGGCCGTGAGCGATTGCGGCAACCGCCGCGCGAACCGCCCCGGGTCGAGGCGGATGAATGCGCCCGAGGCCGCCGGGCCGGGACCGTACCTGCGGGCCTGTCCGGCGGCGAGCCGCTCGGCCGTCGCCCGGTCGCCCGTCCGCTCCGAACGGACCACCGTGCCGTCGAACACGTGAACCTCTTCCCCCTCCGGCCCGACGGCAACGGCGTACTCGGTCCCGATGTCGGCCAGGGTCGCGTGCGGCGTGTGCAATTCGAACCCGGACGTCGTTTCGTCGTCCGCGAACACGACGCGGCCGGTGGGCAGCGCAGCCGCGACCGCGGACTCGAGCCGGAGCGTCGCCGGGCCTTGGAGCGTGAGCGCCGGGCCGCTGTCGAACTGGAACCGGGCGACGCCGGCCCGCAGGCGGTACTCGCCGGGCGGCAGGCGAGCGCCCGAGCAGAGGCCGGCCCTGTCCTGCTCCCACTCGCACTCGGCCGCGTGCGACAAGGTGGCGACGTAGTCCGCCGCCGGCACCGCGTTCGACGTCTTCGCGAGCGGTTCGGCTGGCGGCCGCGGGAGGAACAGTTGCAGGAGCAACGACAGCGCGAGTGTGACCCCCGCGACTAGCGCGTACCGGGCGCGGCGGAACGGCCGTTCGGACCGGGGCGGCGCGGGGACTGCGGGCGGGGTGTGCCGGACCAGCAGCCGCGCGTGAACGTCGGCGTACTCCAGGTACAGCCGCCGGGCGTCGGTATCGCTCGCCAGCAACGATTCAAGGCGTCCGCGGTCCGAGTCACCGAGCGCACCGTCGAACAGCAGGGTGAGCAGTCGCCGAAGTTCAGTCTGAACGTCCGCACTCATACCATTCCCGCTCGGTGCGTGATCGGGCTTTTCTCAGGACAGCGATTCCAGCACGCCGGTGCTGTCGCCGAACTTGTCGGCCTTCACGCCCATCCGGTCGAGCATCGCGAGGTACAGGTTCGCGACGGGCGTGTCCTTCGGGTACACGACGTGCCGGCCCGGCTTGATCGTCCCGCCGCCCTTGCCCGCGAGGACCAGCGGCAGGTCGTGGTGGGTGTGGCGGTTGCCGTCCGCGTTCCCGCCGCCGTACATCACCATGCAGTTGTCCAGCAGCGTGCCGTCGCCCTCCTTGATGCCCTTTAGTTTGCCGAGGAAATACGCCAACTCGCCGACGTGGAACTTGTTGATGCGGAAGTGCTGGTCCACCATCTTGGGGTTGTTCTGGTGGTGGGAGATGCCGTGGTGCTCGTCGGTCACGTCGATCTCCGGGAACGACCGACGGCTGCCCTCCACCCCGAACACCACCGTGCTGATGCGGGTCAAGTCGGCCTGGAACGCGAGCGCGAGCAGGTCGGCCATAAGCCGAAAGTGTTCGCGGAACCCGAGCGGGATGCCGGTCGGCCGGGCCATCAGCTTCTTGACCGCGTCCGGCAGTTCGGCCGGCGGCTGCGTGAGCCGCTTCTCGACATCGCGGACCGACGTGAGGTACTCGTCCATCCGCCGCAGGTCGGCGGCGCCCAACTGCTTCTTGAGGGCACCGGCCTCTTCCGAGACGAAGTCCAGAATGCTCTGGTTGTAGACCTCGCGCTGCGCCGCCGCGTCGGACGACTCGCGGGCACCCCCTCCGGCGAACAGGCGGTCGAACACCAGCCGCGGGTGTACCTCCTTGGGGGCAGGCGTCGCCGCCGACCGCCACGACAGGTTGTTCGAGTACACGCAACTGTACCCGGAGTCGCAGATGCCGACCTGCCGCCCGTACTCGCAGCCGAGTTCCAGCGACGGGAACCGCGTGGCCGCGCCGACCTTCTGGGCGGCGAGCTGGTCCACCGAGACGCCGGCCTGGAAGTCCGCGCCGCCGGTCTTCTTAGCCTGTGCGCCGGTGAGGAAGGCGGCCATCGCCCGGGCGTGGTCGCCGGGGCCGTCGCCGTTGGACCGCGCCTTGTCGCACGTCAGCCCGCCGAGCACCAGCACGTCCTTCTTGAACGGCTCCAACGGTTCGAGCGTGGGCGACAGTTGATAGTCCGCGCCCTCGGCCTCCGGCTTCCACTTGGCCGGGATCACGCCGTTGGGGATGTAGAGGAACGCCATCCGCGTCGGCGGCTTCCCGGCGGCGGGAGCCGCGGCCGCGGCGCGCGGTAGCATCGCCTCCAGGAACGGCAACCCGACCGACACGCCGAAGCCCTTCA
The DNA here is from genome assembly GCF_008254045.1 of Limnoglobus roseus. Classification (GTDB taxonomy): domain Bacteria; phylum Planctomycetota; class Planctomycetia; order Gemmatales; family Gemmataceae; genus Limnoglobus; species Limnoglobus roseus. The sequence continues at coordinate 2,212,144 of NZ_CP042425.1, forward strand.
GCGCGGCCCGGCGGGAAATCACTCGCGTCGGCATCACTTGGCCCTCTCGTTGCTTGCTCGGCCGTTTCGGTACCGGAAGGGTTCGGACTTCACGACGGCCGCGGCCAGCGCGGAGAAGCGGTTCCCGTCCCGGGCGACCGCGGCGGCGATCTCGTCCACCGCGCAGCGGTCGTAAGATTCCAGCCCGCGGCCGAGGGCGTAGGTGAGCAGCTTCTCGGCCAGGCAGCGGCGGAACTCGGCCTCCTTCGCCTTCAGCACGTCGCGCAGTCCGCTCGCGCCACGAAACTTCTTGCCGTTGGGGAGTTCGCCGCCCGCGTCGATGTCGGCCTTGCCGTCCTTGGTCCGCCACGCGCCGACGGCGTCGTAATTCTCCAGCGCGAGGCCGAGCGGGTCGATGCGGTTGTGGCACGTCGCGCAGTTCGCGTCGGCCCGGTGCTTCGCCAGCACCTCGCGGACCGGGCCCGTCAGTTCCTTGCCGTCGCGTTCCAGTTCCGGCACGTCCGGCGGCGGCGGGGGCGGGGGCGTGTTCAGGATGTTCTCAAGTATCCACTTCCCGCGCTTCACCGGCGAGGTGCGGGTCGGGGTCGAGGTGAGCGTCAGGATGCTGGCGTGCGTGAGCAACCCGCCGCGCTGGTCGGCCGGGAGTTTCACGCGGCGGAACTCCGACCCGGTGACGCCCGACAGGCCGTAGTGTTTCGCCAGCACGTCGTTCACGAACGTGTAGTCGGCGTCGATGAAGTCGATGACGCTGCGGTCCTCGCTCACGACGTGGGCGAAGAAGCGTTCCGTCTCCTCGACCATCGCCTTTTGAAGCGGCTCGGTGAAGTCCGGGAACCGCTTCGGGTCCGGCCGCACCTGCTTGACCGCGCGGAGTTCCAGCCACTGACCGGCGAAGTTGTCCGTCAGGGCGCGGGCTTTCGCGTCCTTCAGCATCCGGCGGACCTGGGATTCCAGTACGTCATTCTCCCGCAACTTCTTCTCCCGCGCGAGTTGGAACAAGTCGTCGTCCGGCATGCTCGCCCAGAGGAAGTACGACAACCGGCTGGCCAGCTCGAAGTCGTTGAGTTGCGTGCCGCCGGCACGGGGGGCGCGGTCGAGTTCGACGCGGAAGAGGAAGCGGGGAGAGACGAGGACCGCCCGCATCGCGAGGAACGCGGCCCGGTCGCCGGACTCGCCGTCCTGGACGAGCGACAGGCGGACGAACTTCATCAGCCGGTCGATCTCGTCGGCCGCCACCGGCCGGCGGTACGCGCGGGGGGCGAACGCTTCGAGGATGATCTTGGCCCGCTCCTGCTTGTTGTAAAACGTCTCCTTGATCTTGTCGGCCGGGGCCAGCAGCTTGCCGCGGGCGGCCTTATCTCGCGTCGCCGCGTCCACCGCCTTCTCGGCCGCGGTCAGGTACTTCTCCAACAACAGCGGCGAGACCGTCAGCACGTCGCCGTTGTTGTCGAAGCCGTACCCGGAGTCGTCGGCCGGGAAGTCGTCGGCCGCCTGGAAGTCCTTCAGGTGGAGCAGGTCGCGAACGGTGTTGGTGTACTCGACGCGGTTGAGCCGGCGGATGGTGACGCGGCCGGGGTTGCGCGCCCCGGAGCAGTCGATGCGGGCGAGTACGCCGTCGAGCGCGGCGGCGAACGCATCGGTTTCGCCGGCCGTCGGCCGCGGGCGGTCCTTCGGGGGCATCTCACCGTCGCGGATGGTCCGCAGCACGCCGTCCCACAGTTTGCGATCTTTGCGGAGGGCCTCTTCGTCTTTGACTGCGTCGAGTGTGACATCGCCACGCGCCTTGCCGTTCCCGTGACAGGAGAAACAGTGCTTGGCGAGGAACGGCCGGACGTCGCCCATGAAGCTCGGCCCGCTCGCGGCCGGAATGGCTGGGGGCGGGTCCGCGACGCCCTCGGGCGCGAACCGCGCGAGGCCGACGAGGGCCGCGAGCAGGAGTGTCGTGGGCAACAACCGACCTGTCGCCATCAGCGAACTCCCAGTGAACGGACGAGACCTTTGCACAGTATCCCGGCCCGAGCCGAAATTGTGCCAGATTTTTCTGGCACCTTTCCCCCCTTTCGCCGGATAAAGACACTCGATCCCGATTCACCCGGCCTCTCCCCCGCGTGACGAGACCGTCTTGGAACCCGACCGCACGGAATCCCTGGTCCGGCTGCTCACCCAATATCAGGGCGAGTTGTTCCGGTACGTCTTCACCCTATTGCCCAACGAGGCGGACGCGCGCGACGTGCTTCAGGAAACGAACGTCGCACTGTACCGGAAGTTTGGCACCTACGACCCGGACCGACCGTTCCTCACCTGGGCGTACACGTTCGCGTACCTGGAAGTGCTCAAGCAGCGGGACCGGAACCGCCGCGGCGTGGCCCCGTTCAGCCGCGAGCTGGTCGAACGATTGGCCCGCGAGCGCGAGGAGCACGAGCCGATCCTGGCCTTGCGGCTTCAGGCGCTCGACCAGTGCCTGGAGACGCTGCCGCCGGACGACCGCGAACTGATCCGCAGGCGGTATCAGGAAAAGACGCGGACCGGCGAGTTGGCGCAAGAAGTCGGGGACAGCCGGCGGACGCTGTTCCGCAACCTCGACCGCATCCGCCGGGTGCTGCACGACTGCATCACGCGGCGGGTCGCCGCCGGCGTGTGAGGGGCCAGCGATGATCCGCAAGGCATTTCGAATGTCGGTCCACGCCGGGATGCACACGGAGTACGAGCGGCGGCATAACCCGATCTGGCAGGAACTCGCCGACGCGCTGACGGCGCACGGCGTCCGCAACTACTCGATCTTCCTCGACCCGGCCGACGGCTCACTGTTCGGGTACGCCGAAATCGAGGACGAGACTCGGTGGGCCGCGATCGCGCAAACCGATGTGTGCAAGCGGTGGTGGAAGCACATGCGGGAAGTCATGCCCGCCCGGCCCGATGACAGCCCCATGAGTGTGAACCTGCGCGAAGTCTTCCACCTCGACTGAAGCCCGAAGAGGAGATGGCATGTTCCGCGTCGCCACGTTCCGTGTGAAGGGAGTCGAACCGTGACCCCGTTTCCCAGCCGTCGCGCTCTTCTGACCGCGGGCGCAGCTCTTGTGACAAGGCCGCTCGCAGTTTGGGCCGCGCAGGAGAAACCGCCGCCGGCCCCGTTCACCTCGCCGGCGGACGTGTACTCCGGCATCAGCGGGCCGGGCGAGGCGGTCGTCGGGGACGGCTCCGGCGGCTACCGCAGCGGCTACGAGGGGCTGATGTACAAGGGCGGGAAGCCGGCCAAGAAGGGCTGGTTCACGGCCGAGTGGGGCAACCGCGCGACCGGCTACGCGGTCAAGGACGGCCTCCTCCCGCCGATCCGCCCGCTCTGGGACTTGCACCTCCGCGACACGGTGATCACCGTCGGCGGCGACGGCCGGTACTACATGACCGGCTCGTCCGGCGACAATATCTGGGACCGCAACGACGGCATCGAACTGTGGCGGTCGGACGACTTGAAGGCGTGGGACTACCTCGGCTTGGTCTGGAGTTTCGACAAGGACGGCACCTGGCAGAAGGCGTGGGGCAAGCGGCGGAACACGACGATGCGGGCCGTCTGGGCACCGGAACTCTGCTACGTCAAGAAGAACTACTACCTCACCTTCAGCCTCGCGAGCGGGGCCGGAACCGGGCTGCTCAAGAGCACGACCGGGAAGCCGGAAGGCCCCTACGTCACCGCCAACAGGCCGGACGCTCGGCTCACCGGCGGGATCGACGCCACGCTGTTCGAGGACGGCGACAAGGTGTACTTCACCTGGGGCCGCGGCGGCAGCATCGCGCTCATGAAAGACGACATGAGCGGCTTCGACGGCGAGCCGAAGAAGGTGAAATTCGAGAAGCCGGCCGACGGCAGTTGGACCCGCGACGAGGTCGCGCAGGAAGGCGCCTCGCTGTTCAAGCGCGACGGCAAGTATTACCTCGGCGGGGCTGCGTTCTACAAGGGCCGGTACAGCAGCGTGGTCGCTATCGCGGACCACGTCTACGGGCCGTACAAGCAGTGGCACGAGGCCGTCCCGTGCGGCGGCGGCACCAACTACTTCAGGGACAAGAGCGGCGGCTGGTGGTGCTGCTACTTCGGCAACGACGACCAGTCGCCGTGGCGCGAGAAGCCGGGGGCTGTCCGGGTCGAGTTCGCGGCCGACGGCAAGATCGTCGTGGCGAAGAACCAACCCTTCGCGCCGCCCAAATGAGCACGCCCGAGTGCGACACCGAACTTCGAACACGAGGTCCCTCGGTCACGGCCGGTTGGCCGTGCGGTAGTCTCGCGGGGTGGTGCCCATCAACTGACGGAACTGCCGCGCGAAGTAGTTGCTGTCCTGGAATCCGACCGCGAATGCGATGTCGGTAATTGCGTCACCGGTCGTCCGCAGTAAGTCCGCCGCCCGCCTCACCCGAATCTGAATCAGATATGCGATCGGCGACTGGCCGGTCGCCGCCTGGAACGTCCGCAGGAACGTCCGCCGGGACATGTGCGCCATGTCGGCCAGATCGTCCAGTTCCACCCCGTCGGCGTAGTGCGTCTCCAGGTGGGTGATCGTCCGCGCCATCCGCAACAGGGCCTGCGTGTCGGGGTTCCGCGACCGGCCGTACGCCCGCGACAACAGGCCGACCAGTTGCATGTACAGCGCGGTGGCCATGAACCCGAACCCCGGTGCCCGAGCTTTCAACTCGGCGTCGAGTTGGTCGATCAGGCCGAGGACGTGCCCGATCTCGGCCGGGGGGAGGTGGAGCCGGCTGTTGAAGTTGTGCCGCCGCCGCCACTGGGGCTCCAACGTGAACAGGGCGTGGTAGACGGGCAACAGAAGGAGGTCGCCCGAATCCCAGTACAACCGGTCGGGCAAGTACAGGACGTTGATTAAGTTGAGGTCGTCCAACTCGCAATACTCGTGGGCCTCGTCCCCCTTCACCACGAACACGTCGCCGGCCGACAGGGGCCACGCCTCGTCCTCGATCTTGTGCATCCCCCGCCCGCCGGTGACGACCACCAGTTCCGAGAAGTCGTGGACGTGCAGGTCGAACGGCGTCTGGGGTTCCCGCCGCTCGACCGCGAGCGGGAACCCGTCCTTGTGGAACCAGTCTTTGGCGTGAAGTGTCTGCGGCACGGCCAGCCCGTGGAAAAGCGGGAAAAGTGAGTTGGCACTTTTGTCCTACTATTTGGCGATGAAGTCAAGGTAAAAGGGTCGTGCCCGCGTCATCATTATCCTCAGTCGGTTCCGTTCGCTCATCGTCGCGACCCTCTTCTCTCTTCATCGGAGTCGTGTCCATGCGTTCCCTCTCATCCCGATCCCGCCGAGGCGGGTTCACGCTCATCGAGTTGTTGGTGGTGATTGCGATCATCGCCATCCTCATCGGCCTGCTGCTGCCGGCCGTGCAAAAAGTGCGGGAGGCCGCCGCCCGCATCAAGTGCGCGAACAACCTGAAGCAACTCTCCCTGGGCATGCACGCCCACCACGACACCGTCGGCGTCCTGCCGTGGGGACGGGCCGGCAACCTCGACACCATCAGTTGGGCCGTGCTGATTCTGCCGTACGTCGAACAGCAGAACCTGTGGACGCGGTTCACCGACCCGGTCATCAACGGCACGTCGTACCCGCTGTACACCCGCGGGGTGAACCCGAAGGCGACGGTGCACACGATCATCCGCGGCCAGTTCCGGGACACCGGGGCGATGAAAATCCCCGTGTCCGTTTTCAACTGCCCGTCGCGGGTGCCGGGGCGGGTGTCCGTGACCGGGTCGGACACGGCCGGGTCCACCTCGACCACGGAGGGCATTTGCGGGGACTACGCCGTGAATTTCGGGAGCGGGACATCGACCGCCGACGGCAACAACGGGTCGTTCAGTTGGAACGTCGATCCCGGCGTCGGGCTGACCTTCGCCGCCATCACGGACGGGACGAGCAACACCATGCTCCTCGGCGAGAAGCACGTCCTCCGCGACGGGTTGACGCAGTGGGGGGCCGGGGCGAACAACCAAGACGGGCCGATCTACACGTCCAAACCGTGGGACGTCGGCGGGCGGAAGGCCGGGACCGGGTTCCCCCTCGCCCTCGACGCCACCAGCCCCTACGCCGGTCAGTTCGGCAGTTGGCACACGGGCGTCGTTCAGTTCGCGTTCGCCGACGGCGGCGTGCGCACGCTCCGCGTGTCCACCCCTGGCAGCACGCTCGCCCTGCTGACCGGCCGCAACGACGGCCAAGTCATCCCGAACGTCGATTAACCCCGGAGGTCCGAGCGATGCGACGGCTTAGACTTTTGGGAACACCGCTCCTACTCGCCGCCCTCGTCGGGTGCGGCGGCGGCAAACACCCCGTCAGTGGCGTCGTCACCCTCGAAGACGGCAGCCCCCTGACCAAAGGGCTGGTCGTGTTCGAGCGGTCCGACGGCGGCCCGCCGATCGCCGCCCGCGGCACGATCGGTCCCGACGGCCGCTACGAATTGAGTACCGACCGCGCGGGCGACGGCGTGCCGGCCGGTAAGTACAAGGTGCTCATCAACTCCCTCGACCTGTCCGAAGTTCCCGACGAGCAGAAGAACCTCCCGTTCGACTCCAAGTACGGCAAGTTCGAGACGTCGGGCCTCCAGTGCGACGTCACGTCTGGGGGGACGACCTTCCCCATCAAGCTCGACCGCCCGAAGCGGAAGAGGTGACTCCCGCGGCGGCCCGCGACCACCCGCGGGCCGCCGCTCGTTCGCGCTAACTGTCCGGCGGCGGGCGAGGCTCATACAGTTGACCCGTACCGTCCGCACCGCAGACCCCCTATGAACCAACCGGACCCGTTCCGCCACGTCCACGACCTGTGGAACGACTCAGCGGCCGCCCGCCTCGACGCGGTCGGCCGGCTCGTCTACCGATCCAATCTGCTCGGCTCCGACCCGCGGGTCACCAACACCGGCGGCGGGAACACGTCGTCGAAGGTCGCAGAGACCGACCCACTGACCGGCGAACCGATCGACGTGCTGTGGGTGAAGGGGTCCGGCGGCGACCTGCGAACCGCGACCCGCGGCAACTTCGCGTCGCTCGAACAGACGAAGTTACTCGGGCTTCGGAAGACTTACGCGGCCCGGCCCGACCGCGGGCCGAAGTCGGTCGCCGAAGACGACATGGTCGGCCTCTTCGCCCACTGCGCGTTCAATCTCAACCCCCGCGCCGCGTCGATCGACACCCCGCTGCACGGGTTCATCCCGCGTCGGTGCGTGGATCACACCCACCCGAACGCGGTCATCGCGCTGGCCGCGAGCGCCGACGCCGAGCGGCTGACCCGCGAGGTCTACGGCGACGAAGTGATCTACACCCCGTGGCTGCGGCCGGGGTTTGAACTCGGCCTGCGGATGCAACAACTCGTCGTGGACCACCCGCACGCGAAGGGCATCCTGATGGGGCAACACGGCCTCATCAACTGGGCCGACGATGACCGCACCTGCTACTCAACCACGCTCGGCCTGATCGAACGCGCCGCCCGATTCATCGAGGCGAAGTACGCTGCGAACGGCGGCGACGCGACTGCGTTCGGTGGGCCGCTCCACCGCACGCTCCCGGAAGTCGCCCGGTGCGCGGTGTTCGCGAAACTCCTCCCGTGGCTGCGCGGCCAGGTGAGTCGCCGGCGGCGACAGGTCGCCACGATCCAGCACGCCGCCGCGATCCTGCGGTTCGTGAACGCGACGGACGCCGCCCGACTCGCGGACCTCGGCACCAGTTGCCCCGACCACTTCCTGCGGACGAAGATCAAGCCCCTCTACGTTCCCCTCGATCCGGGCGAACTCGCGGGCGATCCCGAATCGCTCGTGCGGGTGCTCAAGGCGAAACTCGCGACCGGGCTGGAACAGTACCGGGCCGATTACGCGGCCTACTACGCGGCGTGCCAGCGGGCGGATTCGCCGCCCGTGCGGGACGCCAACCCGACCGTCATCCTCATTCCCGGCGTGGGGATGATCGCGTGGGGGAAGGACAAGAGCGAGTCGCGCGTGACCGCCGAGTTCTACAACTGCGCCGTCGAGGTGATGCGCGGGGCCGACGCCGTGAGCCGGTACGTCGCCCTTCCCCGGCAAGAAGCGTTCGACATCGAATACTGGCAACTCGAAGAGGCCAAACTGCGGCGGATGCCGCCCGAAAAGGAACTGGCGGGTCGCGTCGCGGTCGTGATCGGGGCCGGCAGCGGGATCGGTCGCGAGGTCGCGCACCGCCTCGCGAAGGACGGCGCGCACGTCGCGTGTGCGGACGTGACCGCGGCCGCGGCGCAGGCCACGGCCGACGAGATCACGACGGCGCACGGGGCCGGCATCGGCGTCGCGGGCACCGGCATCTCCGGCGGCGGGCCGGCGGTCGGCCTCGCGTGCGACGTCACGAGTCGCGCCAGTATTCGCGCGATGCTCGATCAGGTCGCACTCGCCTACGGCGGCTTCGACGCGGTCGTCGTCACGGCCGGCGTGTTCGTGCCGAGCGACGCCACGGGGCACATTCCGGACGACAAGTGGGCGGTCACGTTCGCGGTGAACGTCGCCGGCGGTTATCTCGTGGCGGACGAGGCCGCGACGACGTTCCGCGAGCAGTGTCTGACCGGCTCGGTCGTCCTCACGACGAGCGCGAACGCGGTGGTTCCCAAGAAGGGCAGCGTGGCCTACGACTGCTCGAAGGCCGCGGCGAACCACTTGGTGCGCGAGTTGGCCGTCGAGTTGGCCCCGCTGGTCCGCGTGAACGGCGTCGCCCCGGCGACGGTGGTCGCCGGCAGTGCCATGTTCCCCCGCGACCGTGTGATCGGCAGTTTGGCGAAGTACGGGATCGCGTACCGCGACGACGAGCCGACGGACGCGCTCGTCGCCCGGCTCGCGGCGTTCTACGCCGACCGCACGCTGACCAAGACCCCGATCACGCCCGCGGACCAGGCCGAAGCGGTCTTCCTGCTGGTCGGCGACCGGCTGTCGAAGACGACCGGCCAGATCATCGCCGTGGACGGCGGATTGCACGAGGCGTTCCTGAGGTAGTAACCGGATGGCCGCGGAACACACCGAACGCGACTACGCGCGGGCGCGCGAGCGATACGCGGAAATGGGCGTCGATACGGAAGCCGCGCTGGCCGCGCTCGCGGCGATCCCGGTGTCGTTCCACTGCTGGCAGGGCGACGACGTCGGCGGGTTCGAGGACACCGGCGCGGCCCTCGGCGGCGGATTGGCCGTCACCGGGAACTACCCCGGCAAGGCCCGCACCGCGGACGAACTCCGCCGCGACGCCGACGCGGCATTGGCGATCGTCCCCGGCACGCACCGCTTCAGCCTCCACGCGAGCTACCTGGAAGCCGGCCGCCCGGTCGAGCGGAACGACCTGCGGCCCGAACACTTCGCCGGCTGGGCCGACTGGGCCTGCGACCGCGGCCTCGGCCTCGACTTCAACCCGACGTACTTCGCGCACCCGCTCGCCGAAAGCGGCTTCACGCTCGCCCACGCCGACGCCGGTGTCCGCCGGTTCTGGGTGGAGCACGGGATCGCGTGCCGCAAAGTCGGCGCGTCCTTCGGCGACCGCATCGGCCGGGCGTGCGTCACCAACTTCTGGGTTCCCGACGGTTACAAGGACACCCCGGCCGACCGCCGGACCCCGCGGGAGCGGCTCGCGCGGTCGCTCGACGAGGTGTTCGCCGACCCGATCGACCCGCGGCTGAACTGCGACGCGGTCGAGTCCAAACTGTTCGGCATCGGGTCGGAAAGCTACGTGGTCGGGTCGCACGAGTTCTACCTCGGCTACGCGATCCGCCACGGCAAACTGTTGTGCCTGGACGCCGGCCACTTCCACCCGACGGAAGGAATCGCGGACAAGATTTCCGCCGTGCTGATGTGGCTGCCGGAACTGCTCCTCCACGTCAGCCGCGGGCTGCGGTGGGACAGCGACCACGTCGTGACCCTCACCGACGACCTGCGGGCGATCGCCCAGGAGGTGGTCCGCGGCGAGTACCTCGGCCGCGTGCGGTTCGGGCTGGACTACTTCGACGCGAGCATCAACCGCGTGGCCGCGTGGGTCATCGGCGCACGGTGCCTACTGAAGGCCCTGCTCGCGGCCCTGATCGAGCCGACGGCCCTGCTGCGGCAGCTGGAACTCGCGGGCGACTTCACCGGGCGGTTGGCGGTGTCGGAAGAGCTGAAGACGCTCCCGCTCGGTGCGGTGTGGGACCACTACTGCCACACGAAGGGCGTCCCGGTCGGGCGGCACTGGCTGGACGACGTGCGGCGGTACGAACGCGAGGTGCTGGCGAACCGGACGTGACGCGGGAGACGCCTCTCCATGCCCCCTCTCCTCAAACTCACCGACGTGTCGAAGGCGTTCGGCGGCGTCCGCGCGCTGCGGGCCGTGTCGTTCGACCTGTTGCCGGGGGAAGTTCACGCCCTCGTCGGCGAAAACGGGGCGGGCAAGTCCACGCTCATCAAGATCGTCACCGGCGCACACCGACCGGACGGCGGCACGCTCGAAATCGGCGGCCGACTCGTGACCGACCATGACCCGCTCGCGGCGCGGGGGTGGGGCGTCGCGGTCGTCTACCAACAGCCGGCCCTGTTCCCGGACTTGACCGTCGCGGAGAACATCGCGATCGCCCTGGAACCGCCCGGCCCGTGGCGGCGCGTCCGCTGGAACGCCCGCCGGGCGCGAGCCAGGGAGTTGCTCGCGTGCGTCGGGGCGCGGATCGACCCCGACGCCGACGCGCGGACGCTGACGATGCCGGAGCAGCAACTCGTGGAGATCGCGAAGGCCGTCGGCACCGACGCGAAGGTGGTCGTCATGGACGAGCCGACCGCGTCGCTCTCGGACCGCGAAGTCGAAACCCTGTTCCGCGTTGTCCGCGACCTGACCGCCCGCGGGGTCGGCGTGGTGTACGTCTCGCACCGGCTCGATGAACTGCCGCGGATCGCGGACCGGGTGACCGCATTGCGCGACGGCGAGTTGGTCGGAACGCGGGCAGTGGCGGAAACCACGCGCGCCGATCTGATCCGGATGATGGTCGGCCGCGAGTTGGGGGCGGTGTTCCCGAAGGTCGAAGCGACGCCCGGCCGCGTCGTCCTTGAAGCGCGGAACCTGGCGTGTCGCGCCGCCGGTGTCAGCGCGGTGTCACTCTCCGTCCGCGCCGGCGAAATCCTCGGGCTGGCCGGGCTGGTCGGGGCCGGCCGCACCGAACTCGCCGGCGTCCTCTTCGGCCTGACGCCGGCCGACGCGGGCGAAATCCTGCTCGATGGGAAGCCGGTTCGCATCGGTTCGCCGGCGGCCGCGGTCGCGCTCGGCATCGCCTACGTGCCCGAAGACCGCCGCCGCTACGGCGTTATCCTCGACCTGCCCGTCGCCGCGAACGTGACCCTCGCGGTCCTCCGCCGCGTGTCCGATCGCGGGTTCTTGAACTTCCGCCGCGAGCGCGGTCTGGCCGAAGATTTCGCCCGCACGCTCGGCGTGAAGGTGCCCTCCGTCGAGGAGCCGGCGGGCACCCTGTCGGGCGGGAATCAGCAGAAGGTCGCGCTCGCCCGGTGGCTCGCGACCGACCCTCGCGTGATCATCCTCGACGAGCCGACACAGGGCGTGGACATCGGCGCGAAGGCCGAGATTCACCGGCTGATCGGCGACCTCGCTGCGAAGGGCCTCGCGGTCGTCCTGATCTCGTCGGAACTGCCGGAAGTCCTCGCCATGAGCGATCGAATCGCGGTCATGCACGGCGGAACCGTCACCGGCGTCCTCGCCCGGTCCGAGGCGACGCAGGAGCGGGTGTTGGAACTGGCACTCGCCAAAGGGGTGCCCGCGTGACGCGTTCCCGCCGCGAACTCTCCGTGCTGGCCGCGTGGACCGTGATGCTGATCGTACTCGCGGTCGCGACGCCCGGCTTCTTCGGCTCGGGCAACCTGCGCGTCCTGCTGGTCGGGTTCGCGCCGACGCTGGTCGCCGCCGTCGGCATGACGTTCGTGATCGTCGCCCGGCAGATCGACATTTCCGTCGGGGCGCAGTTTGCGGCGTGCGCGGTCGTTGTGGCGCTTCTGGTGCGCGTCGGGTGGCCACTGCCGCTCGCCGCGCTCGCCGCGATTCTGACCGGGGCCGCACTCGGCGCGATCAATGGGCTGTTCGTCGCGCACCTGCGGCTGCCGTCCATCGTGGTCACGCTCGCGACGTTCTTCGTCCTAAAGGAAGGGCTGCGGTGGTGGCGGCAGGGGGAGTTGATTCGCGACCTGCCGGCCTTTCAGTGGTTCGGGCTGTCCCAGACGGCCGGCGTGTGGGTCGTCGTCGGGATCGCGGGGGCGGTGTTCGCGGCGGCCGCGGGGGCAGCGCGGAACCTCGCGGCCGGCCGCGCCGTCTACGCGACCGGGTCCGACGAGGAAGCGGCCCGGCTCGCGGGGCTGCGGCCGAACGCGGTGACGTTCGGCGTGTTCGCGGTGGCGGGCGCGCTCGCGGGGTTGGCCGCCGTGCTCGAAGCGGTCCAGTTGCCGTTCGTCGATCCGAAGGCCGGCACCGGGATGGAAATGCGGGTGATCGCGGCGGCCGTGGTCGGCGGCGCGGCGGTGTCCGGCGGTCGCGGAACGCTCGTCGGCACCCTGTTGGGCGTGCTCCTGCTCGGCACGATCGGATCGGCCATCGTGTTCCTTCGCCTCGAAGCCCAGTGGGAAGAGGCGATCCAGGGCGGGATCATCCTGCTGGCCGTCGCGTCGGACGTGACCGCCCGGAGGAACCGCTGACATGGCGACACCTCCGAACACCGCGGGCGTTCGCACCTCGCAGCCGGGCGTTCTGCTCCTCGTGCTGCTCGCGGAGGTCGCGGTGTTCGGCCTGATCTCGCGGAACTTCCTCACGCTCGGCAACGCGGCCGAAGTCTCGCGGCTGAGCGTCGAAATCGGGCTGCTCGCGGTCGCGCTCACGCCGGTCATCGTCGGCGGTGGAATCGACCTGTCGGTCGGCGCGCTCCTCGGCCTCTCGGCGGTGGCGTTCGGGTGGCTGTGGCGCAATCAGGGCTTGCCGGTCGGGGTCGCCGCGGTGCTCGCGGTCGGCGTCGGCGCACTCGGCGGCACGCTGAACGGGCTGTTCGTCGCGCGACTCCGACTCCCGCCGCTGATCGTCACGCTCGGCTCGCTGTCGCTCTTCCGCGGGCTGGCGAAGGGGTTCACCGGCGGCACGGAAACTTACACCGGGTTCCCCGCCGGCTTCCTCGCCGTCGGGCAGGGGTACTTCGCCGGCGTCCCCGTGCAGTTGCCGATTTTCGTCGCGGTCGCGGCCGGGTACTGGCTGTTCCTACACCGCACGATCTACGGCCGCGCGGTGTTCGCCATCGGGTTCTCGCCGGAAGGTGCCCGCCACGCGGGCATCCCGGTCGAGCGCCGGGTGTTCGTGCTCTATTTGCTTTCGGGGTTGGCCGCGTCCGTCGCCGGCGTGGTCTACGTCGCGCACCTGGGGCAGGCGAAGGCGGACGCCGGCACCGGCTACGAACTGGCCGCGATCACCGCCGTCGTGCTCGGCGGCACGTCGATCTTCGGCGGGCGGGGCGGCATCGCCGGCACGGTGCTGGGGCTGCTCGTCATCGCGGTCCTGGACAACGGCCTGCTGCTCGCGGACCTGCCCCGCGAACTGGCCGGCGTGTTGACCGGCGTCCTGCTGCTCGTCACGATCACTATCGACCGGCTGCGGTCGCGCGCGGCCGCGCCGACCCTCTCACACCAGACGGAAGGGGAATTCGAGATGAAGAATTCGCAACTCGCGGTGCTCTGCGTCGCCATCCTGGCCGCCGCGGGGATCGTCGCGGCGAGCAACTGGTACTTGATGTCGTCGCTGCGGCCGCCGGCACCGAAGCCGGTCACGATCGCGATGCTTCCCAAGAGCAAGGGGAACCCGTACTTCCTCGCGTGCCGCCGCGGGGCCGACGAGGCGGCGGCCGAACTGGGCGTCGAACTCCTGTGGGACGGCCCCGACGGCACCGACCCGGCCGGGCAGAACCGGATCGTCGAGGGGTGGATGACCCGCGGCGTGGACGTGATCTGCGTGGCCGTCGAGAATCGCGAGGGCCTGTCGCCGGTGCTGCGTAAGGCCCGAGCGAAGGGCATCAAGGTGCTCACGTGGGACGCGGACGCCGAACCAGATGCCCGCGACTTGTTCGTGAACCAGGCCACGCCCGAAGGGATCGGCCACGGCCTGATGGATACCGCGGCCCGCGTCATGGGCGGGAAGGGCGAGTTCGCCATCATCACCGGGTCGCTGACCGCGTCCAACCTGAACGAGTGGCGCAAGCACATCGAGGCGCGGCTCGCGGAGAAGTACCCGGACATCAAGCTGGTGGTGACGCGGCCGTGCGACGACCAGCAGAAGAAGGCGCTGGACGAGACGAAGGCGGTGCTCGCGGCGCACCCGAACGTGAAGCTGGTGATGGCCGTCTGTTCGCCGGCCGTGCCGGGCGCGGCCGAGGCGGTGAAGCAACTCGGCCGCGGCGACGTGAAGGTGATCGGGCTGGGGCTGCCCAACGAGAACAAGCCGTTCGTCCACGCGGGCGTCACGGACACCGTGATTTTGTGGAACACGATGGACCTGGGCTACCTCACCATCCACGCCGCGAAGCAGGTGGCCGACGGGAAGTTGAAGCCGACCGCGAGCGAGGTGACCGCCGGCCGGCTCGGCCGTAAGGTGATCGACAAGGGGAACGTCCTGCTCGGCCAGCCGTTCGCGTTCACCAAAGAGAACATCGACCAGTTCGACTTTTGACGATCGTCCCCGGCCTGAAGCCCCCGTGGCGATGGAGTGACACATGTCGGGGCGCGTGCATCTCGCGGTCGATCTCGGGGCCGAATCCGGCCGCGTCGTGGCGGGCGTGTTCGACGGCCGGCGGGTGGCGCTGGAGGAACTGCACCGATTCCCCAACGGCCCTCTGGAAATCGCGGGGTCGTGGCGGTGGGACGTGGACCGCTTGTGGTCCGAGATCGGCCGCGGGCTGTCGGCGGCGGCCGCACGGTTCGGCGCGGCGGTCGCCTCGGTCGGCGTGGACACCTGGGGCGTCGATTACGTCCTCCTGTCGAAGTCCGGCGAACCCGTCGAGCCGCCGTTCCACTACCGCGACCGCCGCACCGACGGGGTGATGGACCGCGCGACGCGAGCGGTCCCCCGCGCCGACATCTTCGCGGCCACGGGCGTGCAGTTCCTCCCCTTCAACACGCTCTACCAACTGCTCGCGTCGCGGGAGCGACTCGCCGAGGCGGACCGGCTCCTGCTGATGCCAGATTACTTTCACCAGAGGTTATGCGGTTCCACCGCCGTCGAGTTCACCAACGCGACCACCACGCAGTTCTTCGGCCCGACCACGCGGACGTGGGCGACGGAGTTGCTCCAACGCTTCGCCCTGCCCACGCACATGCTCGGCGATGTGGTGCAACCGGGAACGATCCTCGGCACGCTTCGCGAAGACGTGCGGCGGGAAACCGGGTTGGGGACGATCCCGGTCGTCGCGCCGGCGACCCACGACACCGCCGCCGCCGTCGCGGCCGTCCCCACGGCCCACACCGGGAAGGCGAACTGGGCGTACATCTCGTCGGGCACGTGGTCGCTGGTCGGGGTCGAACTCCCCGCCGCCAACCTGTCGCCCCTCGCGTTCGCCGGGAACCTCACGAACGAGGGCGGCGTCGACGGCACGTACCGGCTGCTGAAGAACGTGATGGGCTTGTGGCTGGTTCAGCGGTGTCGCGAGGCGTTCCGCCGCCGCGGCTTCGACTGCGATTACGACGGGCTGATGCTCGCGGCCGAGGCGGCCGAGCCGCTCCGGTCGCGGATCGACCCCGACGACCCGCGCTTCCTGAATCCGCCGGACATGCCCGCGGAGATCGCCGCGTACTGCCGCGACACCGGTCAGCCCGTGCCCGACACGGCCGGCCGGCTCGTGCGCTGTTGCCTGGACAGCCTCGCGCTCCAGTACCGCCGCGTTGTGGGGGTACTGGAGGACGTGACGGGCGAGCCGATCGAGGTAATCCACATCGTCGGCGGCGGTTCGCGAAACCGGCTGTTGAATCAACTCACCGCGGACGCGACAGGGCGGCCGGTGCTGGCCGGTCCGGTCGAGGCGACGGCCCTCGGGAACGTGCTGGTTCAGGCCCGTGTGGCCGGAGACCTGTCGAGCTTGGCGGACCTGCGGCGGGTGGTCCGCGAATCGTTCGCGGTGACGGCCTTCGACCCGCGCCCGTGCCCGGAATGGTCGGAAGCCGCCCGCTCCGGTCGGTGACGCACTTCGCGCCCGGTCGTCGGCCGACTGGCCCGTCGCCGAGCGGGAACTCGGCCGATTGAGCCAAACTCGCGACACCGTCACCCCGCACGGTGTCGCGCGTCATTCGGGGGATGATGTCGAGGCGCGGATGGTCTGGGCGCGGAAATTGCTAACAGATGCCGCAGTCGGAGGGATCTCGCATGTGGAAGTGGGTTGCCCGGTCTTGCGGCATTCTTGTGGCGGCCGGTTGCTCACAAAAGAGCGGGCCGCCGCCGGAACCGCCAGCCCTCACGGTTATTGTGGCGCACCCGTTGACGGACCGAGTGACGGTTTACACCGACCTCACCGGAACGGTCGATCAGAAGGACATCGTTGACGTGCGGCCGCGGGTCAGCGGGTACGTTCAGGAAGTGAAGTTCGATGAGGGTAAGGAGGTCGAAAAAGACCAAATTCTCTTTGTCATCGACCCGGTCATCTATCAGGCCCAACTCCAACAGGCCGAGGGGCAGGCCAAAGTTTACGAGGCACAATTGAGGAAGGCCGAGGCCGACCTGGCTCGCAATGAACCGCTGGCCAAGGAGAAGGCCATCTCTAAGGCCGAGTTCGACTCGTTCATCGCGGCCCGGGATCAAGCGTCGGCCCAACTACTCGGCGCTCGGGGGAACATCGACCAAGCTAAGCGGAACCTCGAATGGACGAAGGTGCGGTCGCCGCTCGCCGGCCGGGCCGGGCGGGCGTACCTGACCCCTGGGAATTTGGCCGTGGCGGACCAATCGGTCCTCACGACCGTGGTGAGCGTCGAGCCGATGTACGCCTACTTCGACGTGGACGAGGCGACGGTTCGCATTTATCAGAAGCTCATCGCCGAAAAGAAGACCGAGTCGGTGCAGACGGGGGCGAAGGTTCCAGTCGAGATTCAACTCAAGGGTGAGGACGGCTACCCCCACCAGGGCTACCTCGAGTTCGTCGATAACCGCCTGAACCCGTCCACCGGATCGCTCACCATCCGCGGCGTGTTCCAGAACCCGAAGATTCCCGGCACCGAGAGCCGCCCGCTGTCCGCCGGCTTTTACTGCCGCGGCCGCATCCCGTTGGGCCAACCGCGGGAAGCCCTACTCGTCCCGCCGTCGGCCGTCACCAGCGATCAGGGGCGGAAGGTGGTTTACGCGGTCGGGGCGGACAACCGGGTGGTGGCCAAGCCGGTCGAACCCGGGCCACTGTTCCGCGGGCTTCAGATCATCGAGAAAGGGCTGACGGCCGACGACCGGGTCGTCATTCGCGGCATGGCCCGCGTTCAGCCGGGGGTACCGGTGGACCCGAAGGAAGAAGCCATTCCCAAGCCGAAGGAATCGCCGGGCGGCCAGAAGCCTGCTCCGCCGAGCGGTACGCAGACCGCCGGCCAAGCCCCACCGCCCGCTGGCAACAATAAGTAACGGCCTGTCCTCTCGACCCCGTCCCGCTCCTGAGGTGGCCTGATGCTGGCCCGATTCTTCGTCGATCGTCCGATTTTCGCCTGGGTGATTTCCATCGTCATCGTGATGGGCGGTGTCGCCGCCGGGTTCACTCTGCCCGTCGCGCAGTACCCGGAAATCACCCCGCCGTCGGTCGTGGTGACGTGCGCCTACCCCGGGGCGAGCGCGAAGGTCGTGGCCGACTCCGTCGCCGCCCCGATCGAACAACAGGTGAACGGCGTCGAGAAGATGCTGTACATGTCGAGCCAGAGCGGTAACGACGGCACGTACACGCTGACGGTCACGTTCGAGATCGGCACCGATAGCAACATCGCCCAGGTGTTGGTGCAGAACCGCGTCGCCCTGGCCAACCCGCAACTCCCGCAGGAAGTCCAGCGACAGGGCGTCACGGTCAAGAAGCGGTCGCCGGACATCCTCCTCGTGGTGAGCCTGTTCAGCCCGGACGACACGCCGCCGGAATCGAAGCGGGACCAACTTTACCTCTCCAATTACGCCACCATTCAGGTTCGGGACGAACTGAGCCGGCTCCCCGGCGTCGGCGACGTAACGATCATCGGTCAGCAAGACTATTCCATGCGGGCGTGGCTGGACCCGGACAAGTTGCAAGCCAACGGCCTCTCGGCCGGCGACGTGGTGAAGGCGGTGCAGGAGCAAAACGTGCAGGTTGCGGCCGGGCAGATCGGCCAGGAACCCGCCCCGGCTGGCCAGGCGTACCAGTACACCCTCACCACCCTCGGCCGGTTGGTCGAGCCGGACCAGTTCGCCAACATCATCGTCAAAACCGGCAGCCCGACCGACCCGGCGGGCGACGCCGCCGCGGGTGCCGCGGGGCCGAGCGCGAATTCATCGGCCACGCTCTCGCAAACCAGCGGCGGCACGGCCGCGGCCGGCGCGCGGGCCGTCGGGCCGACGGCGACCGTTCGCGCCCGCCCGGTCGTGCGCCTGAAAGATGTCGTGCGGGAAGACCGGCCGATGGAAGTCGTCGATGACGACGGCAAGCCGGCCAGCAAGATGTACCGCGGCATCGAGCTAACGGCCAAGACGCAGGACATCCGCGGCACCTTGAACCAGGGGAAGACCAAGCCGTCCGCGGGGTTGGCCGTGTTCCAGTTGCCCGGCAGCAACGCCCTCGACACGGCCGACGCCATCCGGGCCAAGATGGAGGAGTTGAAGAGGAAGTTCCCGACCGGCGTGGACTACGTCACCCGGTACGACACCACGCCGTTCGTGCGGCAGTCGGTGGCCGAGGTGTTCCACACTCTCCGCGACGCCGTCTTGCTCGTGGCCCTCGTCGTCCTGCTGTTCCTGCAAGACTGGCGGGCGATGATCTTGCCGATGATCGACGTGCCCGTGTCTCTGACCGGCACGTTCATGGTCATGTACCTCGCCGGCTTCTCGCTGAACAACCTCACGCTGTTCGGCCTCGTGCTGGCCATCGGTATCGTGGTGGACGACGCCATCGTCGTGCTGGAAAACATCGAGCGGTGGGTGGCCAAGGGGCTGGACGCGCGGTCGGCGACGATCAAGGCGATGGGCGAAATCACCGGCCCGATCATCGCGATCACGTTGGTGCTGGCCGCGGTGTTCGTGCCGGCCGCGTTCATTGGCGGCATCACCGGTCAGTTCTACCGCCAGTTCGCGCTCACGATCGCCACGGCCATGTTCATCTCGGCCGTCAACGCCCTCACCCTCGCCCCGGCCCGTGCGGTGGCGATCTTCAAGGGCCGCGAACACGCCCCCGGTCGGGAGGAGAAGAAGGACGGCGAGAAGGACCATCAACCGGCCGAGGCCCTGCCGTGGTGGGGCCTGGGGGCACTGATCGGGTTCGGCATCTACTCCGTCGTGAGTCAATTCTTCGGCGAGCAAATTGCGTTCGATGCCCGCCCCTGGTGGCAGAAGGCGCTCGTCGTGTTGGCCTCCGGGGTGCCGGGATTGGCCGCCGGCTGGTTCCTCATCAAGCCCGTCAACCGCGGTCTCGCGTGGTTCTTCGGCAAGTTCAACAAGGGCTTCGAGTGGGCCACGAACGTCTACGGCAAGGCGGTGGCCCTGCTGATGCGGGCGGCCCTGTTCGTGCTTGCCGTGTACGCCGGGCTGATCGCGCTGACCTACCTCGGCGTCACCCACACGCCGGTCGGGTTCATCCCGAGTCAGGACAAGGGATACATCCTCGTCAACGTCCAACTCCCGGACGCGGCCTCGGTGCAGCGGACCAGCGAGGTGATGCGGCAGGTGCAGGACATCGCCGAGAAGATTCCCGGCGTGGCCGGCAGCGTGGCCTACAGCGGGCAGTCGGTCCTCCTCGGGGCGAACGCCCCGAACTTCGGCACCATGTTCATCACGTTCGACGACTTTGAGAAGCGAAAGGACGACCACAAACAGTACGTCCTGTCGATCCTTGGTCAGTTCAACCAGGCGGCCCGCCAAGAGGTGATGGACGCCCAGGTTCTCGCCCTGCCGGCCCCCGCCGTCAACGGCCTCGGGTCGGCCGGCGGGTACAAGTTCGTCGTGCAAGACCGCGGCGACCTCGGCCCCGACGAACTCCAGGCGGCGACCTACGCCCTGACCAAGAAGATCACCGAGGCCGGCGGCGGGCAAGCGTTCACGCAGTACAAGGCCAACGTGCCGCAACTGTACGCCGACGTGGACCGGGTGAAGTGTAAGCAACTCGGCGTCGCGCTGGCCGACGTGTTTCAAACGCTCCAGGTCTACCTCGGCGGCCTGTACACGAACGACTTCAACCAGTTCGGCCGGACGTGGCAGGTGAACCTCCAGGCCGACGCCGCGTTCCGAATCTCGCCGGAGTCGGTCCGCAATCTGCGCGTCCGGAATGACAAGGGGGAGATGGTCCCCCTCGGCGCGGTGGCCGATATCCGCGACTCGTTCGGGCCGATCACGGTTCAGCGGTACAACCTCTACTCGTCGGCGGCGGTCAACGGTGCCCTGCCGCCGGGGATGAGTACCGGCGACGGCATCAAACTGGTCGAGCGAACCGCGGCCGAAACGCTATCGGGGCAGACGCAGATCGAGTGGACCGAACTGACGTACCTTCAGATCCGCGAAGGGAACTCGGCCATCTACGCCTTCATCGGCGGCGTGCTGTTGGTGTTCTTCATCCTGGCCGCCCAGTACGAGAGCTGGACGCTGCCGTTGGCGGTGCTGCTCGTGGTGCCGTTGTGCATCCTGTCGAGCGTGGTTGGCGTGCGGCTGGCCCACCAGGACATCAACATCTTCACGCAGGTCGGATTCCTGGTGTTGATCGGGTTGGCGGCGAAGAACGCCATTCTGATCGTCGAGTTCGCCCGCGAACGGCGGATGGAAGGGGCGACGGCCACCGAAGCCACCCTCGACGCGGCCAAGACCCGCTTACGGCCGATCATCATGACAAGTCTGGCGTTCATCCTCGGCGTGGTGCCGCTCGTCCTGGCGTCCGGGGCCGGGGCCGAGATGCGGTTCACCCTCGGCGTGGCCGTGTTCGCCGGGATGATCGGGGTGACGCTGTTTGGCATCTTGTTAACGCCGGTGTTCTACCACACAATCGAAAAATGGACGGCCGGCGAGGAACCCGTCGTCGAGAAAAAGGCTCAGGAAGGCAAGGACGGAACTGAGGAATCAAACCGCCACCCAGGTACACCACTTTCCAATGATTCCGGGCACTCGAATCAGTAATCCACTGTCAACTGGCGAACGGACCGCCTTCTGCCTCCCGGCGTTCACAACCACAACTTCCTGCCCCGAGTTGCTCCGTATGACACCGGACGGACCTGGGGTGCTCGTCCCGCGGCACCATAGTGCCACGGTAGCGTTTTTCCACTATCGCCCAACGCCTTGTCGACCGGCGGCTTCGGTCACGGAAATACGGCCGTCGCCGTCGGCATCCAAGGCCTGAAACCGGCTGGGTGGACCGAGGAATTCGGCGGCCGAGACGTAGCCGTCGGTGTTGCGATCCATCGCCAGGAACCACCGCGGTCCCACTGCGGTCGCCTTGGCGGCCCCCTTGGGGGGTGCGGGCGAACCCAGAGGCAGCGGACCGAACGCCTTCCCAACAGACCCGCGGGCAACGGTCAGGCGGTACGACGCGGGAACCGACGACCGGCCGACGGGTCTCTCTGCCGGCAACCGATCCGCGGCGCGGCGGAGTTCGGCCGCATCGAGGCGGCCGTCGCCGTTGGCGTCGAGGGCGTCGAAGAGGTTCCGCCCGCGGTCGACGAGTGTGATCACGACCCGGCAACTGACACCGGCCTCGACGACGGTGAAGAGGCCGTCCAACTCGGCCCGCGTCAGTTTCCCGTCGCCGTCCCGGTCAGCGGCGTCGAACAGCCCAGCCAACACCTGCGTCGCCGGGTCGGATTCGAAGACGGACTTCGCGGGCCGCGGGTCGCCGGCGTCGTTAAACTGAGCGAGGTAGAACCCCGTCGCCGCACGAACGCCGGCCGAACCGTCGGCCGGCACCGGTGAGAGAACGCACCGCCCGTTGGGGACGGAAAGTAACTTGGCGTCCTCCGAGAGAGAAAAAAGCGGCGAGGCGGACAGCGCCGGTCGGCCGCCGACCGAGAGGCTGAGCCGCGCGTCGGGCGGTGCTTTTTCGGCCGGCCCGGCCTGTGTGACCGCGGCGGCCGGCTTCGTGTCGAGCGGGAACCCGGCGAGCAACTCCGCGGCCGTCAGGACTTCGTCTTCGTTCTCGTCGAATCGGCTCATCAGGGCGGGTGCGTTCTTCAGTTCGGCAGCCGTCAGCACGCCGTCGTGGTCGCGGTCGAGATGGCTGAACACGGCCTCGCCGAGCGCGACCTCTTCCGCCGGGGCGGGCTGTATGAGCACGACGACAGGCGTGAAACCGGCGGCGCGGTAGAACGCCTGGAACTCGGCCCGGCTGCCCTTGCCGTCGTGGTTCGCGTCGAGCTTCGCGAAGTCCATCTTCGCTTCCTGTCCCTTCGGCAGTGGCAGGGGGAAGACGCGGGCCGCCTCGGCCGGGGAGAGCGAACCGTTGCCGTCGCGGTCGAAGTGGTCGAACAAGGAATCCAGGAACTTGACCCAGGCGGCGTCGGGGGCCTTCCCGTCGACCGTCACCCGGAGTTCGAGTCGGGCCGGGCGGGCGGTCTTCGGGAAGCACAAGATCGGGTCGGCCGCACACGCCCCCACCGGTACGGCCAGGGCGAGCAGGCTCGCGACCACGGCCCTCATGAAAGCACCTCGCGGATCGGCTTCGCCGCTTGATCGACGATGCGGATCGGCCGGTTGACGTTCGACAGGTTCTGCTTCGTGGGGTCGATGCCGATGGCGTGGCAGACCGTCGCGAGCAAGTCCGGCACGGCGACCGGGCGGTCCTCGACCTCCATCCCGCTCGCACCCGTCTTGCCGACCGCCTGACCGCCCCGGATGCCACCGCCGCCGAGGACGACGCTCCAGGCGTTCGGGTAGTGGTCGCGGCCTTGGCGGGGGTTGATCCCTGGCGTGCGGCCGAACTCGCCCATCCACACCACCGTCGTCGTGTCGAGTAACCCGTGATCCTTGAGGTCGGCTATCAGCGTCGCCCAAGCCGGGTCGAGCGTCTGACAGAGGCCTTGCACTTGTTTGAAGTTGTTATCGTGCGTGTCCCACCCGCCGAGGCCGACCTCGACGAACGGCACCCCCCGCGCGACCAGCCGCCGCGCGAGCAGGCACCCCTGGCCGAAGCGGTTGCGGCCGTAGCGGTCGCGGAGCTTGTCGTCCTCGTCGGACAGGTCGAACGCTTTCGCCGCCGCCGGCTTCATCAGCCGCACGGCCCGTTCGTAGGCCGTCTTGTGGCTCGCGGTCGCGGTGCCCGGTCGGGCAGTGAGGAAGTCCGCCTCGGATTCGCTCAACAATGTCAGTCGTTCGTCCATGCGGTGTCGGCTCACCCGCGACGGCAGGCCGAGGTTCTCGACTTGCAGGCCGCCGGTCGAGTCGTCGCCGTAGGTGTCGCCGGCGGTGCCGACAACCAGCGGCGCGTGCTGCGGTCCGAGGAAGCCGGCCGACAGGGCGGCCGTGCCGAGGCCGCGGGGTGCGACGCTGACGAAGCCGGGGAGGTCGCTCCCGGCTGGCGTCTTCTCCTTCGCTACGAGCGAGCCGAACACCGGGAAGTCGATCGCCCCCTGCGGCAGATTGCCCGTGCGCAGGTGCAGGGTGGCCCGGCCGTGATCGCCCTCCTTCGTGGCCATCGACCGGAGGACCGCGAGGTGCTTCATCTGCGTCGCCACCTGCGGCAGGTGCTCGGCGATCCGCACCCCCGCGGCGGCGGTGTCGATGGCCTTGAACGGCCCGCCGTTCGCGTGGCCGGGCTTCGGGTCGAACGTGTCGGTCTGCGTCGGCCCGCCGCTCATCCAGAGGACGATGCACGCCCGCTTTCGCTCCGGGTGGTCGGCGGCAGTCGCGGCGAGCGACGAGAGCCAGCCGGCCGTGCCGAGTTGGATCGCGTGGCGGCGAGTCAGTTGAGTTCGCACGAATTCCCCTCGTTAATGGTTCAACCGAAACTCCGCCGAGTTCAGCAGCACCCAGAACACGTCGCCGAGGCGCTCGGCCATCTTGCCGGTGCCGCCGTCGCTGACGTACTTCAGCATCCGCTCGCGTTCCTTCTCCGTTGGCAATCGGCTCAGGGCCGCGGCGTACAGCACCTCCACGCGCTCGGCCATCTCCAACCCCGGCGTCTCGCACGCGGCCGTCAGCGTCGGGCTACTGTCCAGCGTCGTCGCGTCGGCGATGAACTTGCCGTTCATCAGCGTCAGGGCTTGCGGGATCGACGTCTCCGGCTCCTTGCCGGTCGGGGCGAACCGCGTCAGGAACTGGTCCCGCGGTGAGTTCCGGCCGACCCCCTCGCGGAAGCCGGTCGCCCGCACAAAGCTGTCGAACAGTTGCTCGCCGGTTAGCCCCTTCACGGCCATGCGGGCGTACAGCCGCGGGTCGTCCTGCGTCGCGTCGGTGCGGGCGCTGGTGCGGTGGTACGCCTTCGTGCGGCCGATCGCCTTCATCAGGAATTGCAGGTCGAACCCGGAGTCGGCGAACGCCTTCGCCAGGTCGTCGAGCAGTTCCGGATGGCTCGGCGGGTTGTCGTCGCGGAAGTCGTCCACCGGGTCGACCAGCCCGCGGCCGAAGAACTGGCCCCACACGCGATTCACGGCCGCCTTCGCGAAGAACGGGTTGTCCTTCGCCGTCACCCACGCGGCCAGCGGCACCCGCGGGCTGACCGCCTTTCCCCACGCCGGCACCTTGTCGTCGAGGAAGAGGGCGGCCACCGCCTGCTTGCCGACCACCGGGACGATCTCGCGGCGGGCGATCGTCTCGGACAGTTGGCCGAACAAGGTGTCGCCGTGCCGTTCGACGCCGGCGAAGAAGGCGGCCGTGTTCCAGAACTGGTCGCGGGTCCACTTCGCGAACGGGTGGTCGTGGCACTGGGCACACTCGATCTGCACGCCGAGGAACACGCGGCTCGTCGTCGCGGCCAGGTTCTCGGCCTTCGCCTCCTTCACGGCGTAGAAGGCAAGCGGGTTCGGATCGTCCGGCCGCCGCAGTGCCGGCGTCGGCGCGTCGGCGTCGGGGCTGATGTCGGCCGTGAGCAGTTCCCGCACGAGCACGTCGTACCGCGTGTTGGCCCGGAACTTCTGCCGCAGCCACGCCTCGAAGCCGCTGCGGAAGACGCGGGCTTCCGGGACGGCCGCGACTTCCGGCACGAGCGTCGCCCGCCAGATGGCCGCGAAGTGGCCCGCGTGTCGCGGTGTTTCGAGCAAAGCGTCGATTAGCTTCGCCCGCTTGTTCGCGTCTTTGTCCGCGAGGAAATCGTACACGTCGTGCGGCGACGGGATGCGGCCGGTGACGTCGAGGTACGCCCGCCGGAGGAACTCGGCGTCGTCGGCCGGCGGTGCGGCCTTCGCCTTTTCCGCCGCCAGGCGGGCGTCGAGTCGCGCGTCGATGCGGTCGGCCAACGCCTGTGGATCCGGCGGTGCGGCCGAGCCGACCAGCGCCGTCGCAAGGAGGGTTGACACTGTCGCGAACAGGCGTCTCATGACCGGCCCTTCACTTCGAGAGGAACGCGAACTGGTCGACGGCTGGACCGGCCCTCAGTAGGGCGGCCGTGCCGGCGGGGACGGTTTGCTTCTCGCCGCGTCGGTAGAGTTTACCCGATTCGTCGGCCACGTGCTCGAACGGACCCTTGTAAACCACGGTCACGGCGTCGGTCGCTGGGCCGGGCTTCCAGCCGTGCAGCCGGAGTTCGCGGAGTTCGACGCCGTTGACGCGGAAGCAGTGGATGTCGCCGAGCTTCTCGTAGAACAGGCCGCCGAAGCCGGCGTGGTGCAACGCGGCGAGCGGTTCGGTTTCCACCGGCACGTACTGGACCAGCGAGGCCATGCCGGGCAGTTTCGGCGGACCCGGGAACGGTTGGTCCCCGACGAGGCCGTGGACCGATAGCTTGCCGCCCGGCTTTAAAGCTCGATAAGCCTCGGCGACCAGTGCGGCCACGCGGTCGGCCGGGAGGGCGGCGTTGAAAGTGCCTTCGAGCAGCACTTCATCCAGCGTGCCGTCGCTGTGCGGGATGCTCGCCGGCAGCGGGTCGGTCAGCCGGTGCTGCCAGACGGCCTCGGCAGGTGCGGCTCCCAGCAGCGGCGGGTCGTCGAAGCCGGAGTGGTCGATGTCATCGTGCAGCGTGTAGATCTCCCATAGCACGCGGTCGGGGTCCGTCACCCAGAACTTTGTCTGCCGGGCGTAGCAGCACTCGACGCCTTCCTGCCGTTGCGTGGCGATGCCGGCTTCCTCCAGGCGGCGTTGTACTTCGACGAGGGCGGCCGAGTCGGGGAACCGCAGGCCGACGTGGTTCAACGCGCCGCCGGCCGGCTGCGGGCTGGGGTACAGGCCGACGACGAGCGGCGGGTGGTCGCACTCGAACTTCGCCACGTCGGGCAGGTGTTTCGCCGGTTCGACGCCGAGCAACGCGCGGTAGAACCGCACCGACCGGGCGAGGTCGCTGCTGTGCAGCCCGACGTGGAACCGCGTCGCGACGGGCGGGGCTTCGCGTGTGGTCATGGGGTGGTTCCTCTCAGCTCGTCGAACACGCCGACGGTTGGCCCGGCTCGAAGAACAGAAACTGCTCCGCGCTCGGCCCGTGCCGCAACTGCTGCCACACGGCCAGAGGCACGGTCGTTCGTTGGCCGCGGTGGAAAGCGTGCCCGCCGTCGGCGGTCGCCGTCGCGAACGGTCCCTTGTACAGTACCTGCCGCGTTTCGGCGGTCGGCGTCGCGGCCGGCTTCCAGGCGATCATTTTCACCTCGCGCAATTCGACGCCGTCGTGGGTGAACCACGGCTTGTCGAACTTCACCAACTGCACACCGACGAACCCGGCCTGGCGGAAGGCGTCGATCGGCTCGCCCTGCACCGGCACCCGCGAGACCATCGCGGCCAGGCCGGACAGCTTCGGCTGCGACCGCGGGAACGGCTTGTCGGCCATCAGGCCGTGGGTCAACACCTTGCCGCCGGGCTTCAGCACGCGGGCGGCTTCGCCCACCAGGAAAGCCCGTTGATCTTCGGACAGGTCGGCGTTGAAGGAGCCGACCAGCCGTACCTCGTCCACGGTCGCGTCGGCGTGCGGAATGCGGTCCGGCAGCGGGTTTGCGACGAAGTGCTCCCACGCCACGCTCTCGGCCGTCGGCTCCGCGTCCACCCGCGCCGCCGTGCCCTCGACGCTCGTGCGGACCGATTCCGGCGGGATGTCGCCTTCGATGTGGTAGATGTCCCAGAAGTTGCCGAACGGGTCTTTCACCCACAGCTTGTTCTGCTTCGCGTAGCCGCAGACGGTGCCGTCCTGGGCCTGGGTGCAGATGCCGGCGGCTTCCAGGCGGTCGCGGTACTCCTGAATCGCGGCGGCGGTGCCAACGCGGAACCCGAGGTGGCTGAGCGACGCCCCCGGTCCCGGCGGGTGCGGCACGAGCGAAAATACCACCGGCGGGTCGTCGAGTTCGAACTTCGCGTAGTCGTCGTGCCGCTTCGCTGGCGGCCGGCCGAAGAGGACGCGGTAGAAGTCGATGGCTCGGTTCAGGTCCGGCACGTTCAGCGACAGGTGGAACTTCACCGGCAGTTCGATCACGTCGAGTGAGGGCATACTCAGATCACTCCTGACGCAATGGGCCGAGTTGACGGCGGCACGACCCAGCAGAGGACGGCCAGTACGACTGCGACGGCGGCGAACCCGAAGAAGTACGGGTCGGTACCGCCAGTGTACTCGCGGCAGTACGACAGCACCACCGGGCCGACGGCCGAGGCGAGCACCGAATACACCTGCACCGCCGCCTGGATCGCCCCCAAGTGCGTGCGGCCGTAGGTGTGGCCGTAGATGGCGAAGTAGACGACGGTGATGACGCCGCCGCTCACGCCGAGGAGCGAGGCGTACGCTGCGGCCGTCGGCAGGCTGCGGACGAACGGGAACGCCACGAGCGACGCGGCCAGGCAGACTGAGCCCACCGCGAGCAGTTTCTTCAGCGCGACCCGCCGGCCGAGCCAGCCGGCGACGAGGTTCGCGGGCAGGCCGCTGACGAACAGGGCCGCGAGGATCGTCTGATCGACCTGGCCGCCGGTCAGGCCGCGTTCGTTCAAGAGTTGTTCGTTGTCCAGCGTCACGGCCGAGAAGACGAGGTTCAAGAGCGTGCCGGCGGCCGTGTACACCCAGAACGCCGGCGTCCGCAGGGCTTCGAGTAACGTCATTCCGCCCGCCGGGACCGCCGCTTCCTCCACCGGCGCGTCGGGCGGCACGCCGACCGCTTCCGGCGTACTCCGGGCGATCAGCCAGCCGAGGAGGGCGAACGCGAACAGGGCGTACCCCACGCCGGCCCACGCGACCCGCCAGCCGTCGGCCTCGATGATCGGCTTCAGGATGAACGGCGGGAAGACGAAGCCGACGCCGAGCAGCACGGTGAACACGCCCATCGCCTGGCCGATCCGCTGGCGGAACCACTTGCCGACCAGCGCGATGGCCACCACCGACAGCGCCCCCTGCCCGAAGCCGCGGACCAGCGTGAGGGTGATCGCCAGCGAGGTTTCGTCCGTCGCCCGGCTCATGGCGAGGACGCTGCTGCCGAGAATGAGGGATACCGCCGTCACCATGATTCGCGTGCCGAGGCGGTCGATCAGCCGGCCGACCGGTAGCACCACGGCCGCCCCGAGGACGATGGCGAGGGCGTTGATGACGCTGAACCGGAGGTCGTCGAGGCGCAGGTCGGCCCGCAACGGCTCCTTGATGAGGCCCAGGCCGTAGGTCCGGCCGGGGAGCGTGGCCGTCATTGCCGCGGCGGCGGCAATGACGTTCACCCAGCCGTAGTAAAAGGGGCGGCGGTCGGTCATGGGCGTATTTACGGCACGAGCGCCAGGCACGCGAGGCCGGCGTCGTCGCGGACGAACAGCCGGCCGTCGGAGAGGGCGGGGGTGACGAGGTTGCCGCCGCAGACCTTCGCGGAGCAGAGCGCGCGGAACTCCGTCGCGGTGGCGTCGAGCAGTTTCAGGGTGCCGGTGTCGTCGAGGAGTAAGAGCTTCCCGTTCGCGGTGCGGATCAGGCCGAAGTGGAAGTACCCCTGGGCGTCCTTCTTCCACAGCACGTCGCCGGTACTCAGGTTCACGCACACCAGGTCGGCCCGCGGGATCGGCTTGAGGGTGTTGGTGACGAGGAACACGCGGTCCTTGGCCGCCACGCCGGACGAGAAGTAGCCGCTCAGGCTTTTCGCCTGCCACGCCTTGTCGGCCGTGACGGTTTCGCCGCTGGCGAACTGGATCGCCGTCGAGCCGTTGCTCATGGTGCTGGTCACGATGCGGTCGCCGGCCACGATCGGCGTCGGCGAGGTGCCCGACGGCTGGAACGGCAACGGGTACTCCCACGCCACGGTCCCGTCGAGCGGGTTCAGGCCGATCACCCGGAGCGTGGTCATGAACACCACGCCGGGCACCTTCCCGGCCTTCCCGGCGGCCGCGTACAGCACCGGCGACGACGTGCTCGCCGGCTCGTCGAGGGCTTGCCAGGCGACCTCGCCGGACTCGGTGTCGAACGCCACGACCGAACTGCCCTTCCCGCCGACGGACACGATTACGCGGTTGCCGACGACCAGCGGCGAACAACAGACGCCGAACCGGGGCAGGTTCGCCTTCAACGCTTTGAAGGCGTCGACCTGCCAGTGGCGGTCGCCGGTCTCGGCGTTGAAGCAACTCAGCACGCCGGTGATGCCGAACGTGTAGAGCCGCTTGCCGACCACGGTCGGCGTGGCCTGCGGGCCGGTGTTCAGCACGCTGGAGTACTTCGCTCGGTCGTAGACTTTTCGCCAGAGTTCGGTGCCCGTCTTGGCGTCGAAGGTGATGACTTCTTCTTGCTCCTTGTTCGCCACTCGGGCATGAACGAAGACCCGGCCGGCGGCCACGACCGGGGAACTGAACCCGACGCCGACGTCCTTCCGCCAGACTTCCTTCGGCGCGTCCTTCCACGGCTCGACGGCCTCAGTGGAACTGCCGTCCCGCTTCGGCCCGAGCCACTGCGTCCAGTCCGCCGCCGGTGCGAGCGACGCCGTCGCGAACACCGCGAGTAAAGTCCGGAGCCAGTTCATGACGGCCTCCCGTGATTGTGGGGTGGGTCCGCGCAATCCCACCGAAAAAGGAATTCGCTAAAAATATTTAGAATTGGGCAGTAGTCGTTTTGTTGAGGCCGCACTTTTTCGTCAACCAGCGATCCTCTGGGTATGAACAGAATTCTTCGGCCTCCGTTTTTCTCGTGAGCTGATCGCACAGCCTGTTTACTCACTAAACGGAGTCATGGTCGCCGATTTGTGAATTGCTGGCGGGAACGGCACCACCATTGCGGCATTTCCCTACGTCAAACACCGAGTGTGGGGGAAAGCGATGAGCACCACGAAAACACCTCCGGCAAAGGCTCCTTCTGTCAATCCAATCGACGATGACGTGTTATTCGAGGAGCCGGATCAAGATGAGTCGGGAAAGACTGCCGGAGAGCAGAGTGCGGTCGGCGGCTCGGAACAAGAACCCAGGCAAGGGCACGGGCATCCGAGTGAAGCCGACGAGCACAACAGCAGTACCCGCTTCGCGGATTGAAAGCGGACGCCGATAAGGCGTGGACGCTCGTTCGCGTCCAGAGTGATTTCCTCGGACCAAGGAGGCGAATCATGGCGGATCGAACACAACGCGGCCGGGACGAGGATCGCGAGCGAAACGCTCCGACTAGGGCCGAAGCGGTCATGACGCACAACAAGTCGCCGCCAATGCCTCAATCCCCGACCCTCACGCGGTTAAGGTGTGGCAAGCGTGGTCGGCAGGGTCCAGGCAAGTAACCCCACATCATTGAGTTCTTAACAAGCCGCGAGTAGCCCTCGCGGTTTTGTTCTTTTCTGGGCAACACGCTTTCTCTCGACAGTTGCAGGTCTGCAACCTGCGCGACGCCGCGCACCGCAGTTCCCATTTCTTGTTCGCGCCGGCCGTTGACCACGTTTCAACGAGGCAGTCGCCGGTGTCGCTGGGCCGTCGCCGTAGCGGTGCTTACCGCATTTCCGCAGTGCCATCCCGACCCCTCTGAGGAATGAACGCTCCGTCGGGCCGACTACAACGCGCCTAGTTGCTCCAGGAACCGCGTGACCTCTTTCCGCCGGCCGTCCAACGTCGCCGCGTCAACGGCCCGCCGCACTCGATCGCGGCCGGCGGCCGACTTGCGGGCGTAGTGCAGAAGGGCCTTGGCCGCCTGCTTCCGCGGCTCTCCGTACTCCCGGCGGCGTGACAGCACCCGGACCAGCGGCCCTATCGCCGGCCCGATGTCGTGCCCCGCCCGCGACATCTTGGCCAACGCCCACGCCGCCGCTTCCGGGAGGTACAGGTACGGGTCGCTCAGGAGGCGGCGCAGGGCCGCGAAGTGCGGCGACCAGTCGAACCGCCGCCGGCACACGTTCCCGGTGGCGTACGCGGCCGTCCGCCGGACCTCGGCGTCGGCGTCGCCGAGCAGGGCCAACAGCGGCCCGATGGCCGGCGACACGTCCACGCCCCAGGCGTCCTGGTTCTGGAACACCGAGCAGGCCATTCGGCGAACCTCGGGGGAGGGATGGGCGGCCCCTTCGACGGCCAGGGCGACGACGCCCGGCCCCACCTCCGGCTTCCCCCCGGGTTCGCCCCAGAGGCCGTTCAGGACGGCCGCCTTCACGGCTGCGTCGCTGGACGCGAACAGCGTCTTGATTCTGGCGAGGTCGCCGCGCTTTAGCAACTCGATCGCCCGGTAAAAGACGGCGTCGGTGTTCATCATCTCACCCCGCTCGCCCGCAGAAAGAATCGTTCCCCCCGGCCGGGACGCCGCGGGTCGGCCGGTATGGGGATTCGATCGGTCGGCGATTGCCCCAGTCCGCACGGTCCGAGATCGTACGCGGCCACCCGCCCACGGAGTTGATCCGGCACGGGGCGCAGAATCACGATCGGTTAGGCACCGGAATCGGGCGGCGGGAGTGGGCATACCTCCATGGCCCGGATCCACCCGGCCTCGATCGTGAAGCGGTGGCCGACGTACCCGTCGGCGATGACGGCCCCGGTCAAGTCCCGCACGACTTGGTGCACGTGGACCAGGACTTGGTCGCCGGCCTCCGGATCAAAAGCGGTCGGCTCGACGTGCGGGTCGATCTCGGACCACTGCTCCGTCCAGTAGGCGCGGACCTCGTCGTGCCCGCGGGCGGCGCCGCCCTTGAACGCCTTCGGCCACGCCACGTCCGGGGCCATGGTGGCGAGGGCCGCGTCGATGTTTCGAGCGTTGAAGGCGGCGTAGGCCGCACGGAGCAGGTCCCGGTTCGGCGTCGGCAGATCTGACATAAAGGCTCCCGAGTGCACGCGTTCTCGGCCGCCGTCCGACCCGCTCACCCGCTGGAGGGCGCGGGTGGCGACGGGCCTGGGATAGCCTACGTGTCGCCCCGGTCCGGTGCCACACTCGGTTCGCCGTCCGGGCGACCGCGCAGGACATCGTTGATTCCCGAGGTGGGGATCAGCGTGCCGACTTCTCGTCCTATTCGACCGGCCGAAACCGGTACCGGGCAGTCGCCGAGAAGTCCGGAATCCCGCCGCTGTTGAGGACCGCGGACACCGACCTCCCTTCGCGGTCGAAGTACTCGATCTCGACGCCGTCGACCCGGTGTGCCGCGTCCGTCACGACGCCGAACGCCTTGCTCTCGGCGATCAACCGCTCCCGAACGGCGGGCGGTAACCGCTCAAGGATCTGGACCGCCGAGACGTATTCTGTTCCGTCATCCGCCGCCATGAGGAGGTCCCGGACGAGGTGGGAGATGTCGCTCGGCCAGAGCGGCCCCATCGTGCGCCCGAGGCACAACGGCGGGGTCACGGTGATGTCAGTGGGTGGATTCTCGCGAAAGGGCCATCCGAAAACAGCTTGGTAAAGCTGGCCGCGACTCTTCGCCCGCCTCGCGAAATATGCTTGCCGGCGACGCCGATCGCATGGCTTTTCGTAAGTCGGGGCACCCCACTGGCGACGGCGGATGCGTTCGACGGGCGACTCTCGGCTGATTCGATTCTTAAGCCACCGAAGGGCTTCTTTGAGGGGCTTGCCCTAGTGGACCACGATTCTCAAGGACACGATGGGTGCGTCTTAACGGCTGACGCGGTGCCGGAATACTGGAACGGCCGGAATTGGCCGTAGCAGCAGATTATCGGAACGAGATTGAGAACGCAAGAGGGTGATCGACTCAAGTAAAAAACACAAGAAACCGTGTACGTTCGGATCCGGCGTCTGTCGAATACGCACAATCGTTCCCAGCGCCCAGCACCGGCCCTTCCCAACTTGCCGGGGCTCATTTCCCGCCGCAGTTGTCCGCGGTGGGTGCCGATCTCTTCCGCCATGCACACCAAGACGACGACCGCACTTGCGACCTTCGACGATTTGGTCCATTACGTGAGGGCGACCCTGTGCCAGCGGGATAACCTGGACTACGATCTGACGCCGTTCGTGAGGACGCCGCTCAAACGCCGTGACGAACTCTGGGGGTACGCATTCCACGTCGAGGGGCCGCGGATGCTCCGCACGTCGGCCGTGTGGAGTGCGAAGGATGACAAGATTCTCTTCTACAACTCCGTCGGCGAGCGGTTCCACGACGTGCACTTAACCGAGAGCCCGGACCTCGTCGTCCATGAGCCGGCGGGTAACTGAAGCCGGTGACGAAATGACGAACAACCCCGCCGGTCGACCCGTGAAGGACGACCGGCGGGGAATCACTCAAGAAGCAGACATCCTGTCTGCGTGTGCTTGTCGGCCGACCCTGGCCAGCATCCGAGTGAGCGGGGTATAGCCAGAGAGTTTGGCCGTGTCAACGGCAAGCGAATTCGAGCTGGGTGTCGGACTCCGCCTCGATGCGGGCGGCGACTTCCTCGCGGTTCACCTTGATGTGCTTCGGGGCTTCAATGCCGATCTTCACGCGGTCGCCCTGGATCAGGGACACGGTGACGCGGATGTTGCCGTCGATGATGATCGATTCGCCGGCTTTACGAGAGAGTACGAGCATGGGAGCCTCGTCCTTGAGGGAGTGAGTTGTGATGGTGCCCGGAACTTTGCAACCGGCAGGCCAATTCGATTAAAGTTCGATGGGCCGACGGCCGAAAGTTCCGCTTGTCCTTGGCCAATGCTAGAACAGGCTCGCCGCCGGTGCAAAGAGTGTCGCTCGGATTCGTGGCTTCGGCGAAGTCGATAGGCCGCGTGGGAAGTCCGGCTTCCCAACCCTGGGCAAAATGGGTAGCATCGTCTCGGTTTCGGCAACCCCTCGGCCGTCTGGAGTTGCACGGACTCACTCGTCGTCATCTACCGCAGACCGAGCCGCCGCCGTTTCGGGTGAAGCGTCCGCGCCGCCGATCGACGCTCGGCTTGTTCCTGCGGGTCATCCACCAGATCCTCGACGCGGATCGGACTGGCCCCCGCAAACAGCGGTACACGTCCCAACAAAACTACCAGCGGTTGCGGCACGAGCACGCCTTAAGCGTCCCTACTCCGACGCCCGGCCGATCTGAGGATCGCTGTAGCCCCACTGTCCCGTTTCGACCCGGCCGGCGTAGCACTTCGCGAAGTGCGTGTGGCCGGCGATACTCACCGTGAGGTCGTACCAGCCGAAGCTGGCCTTCGTGTCGACGGTCAGCGTAACGCGGCCGTTGGCGGAAACGTCGAGCGACTGGTCGGCGGCCTTGTACGCATTGTCGTGGACCCGGACCGTGAGGTCACGCTTGCCGTCGTGGTTGGTGGCCGTCAGCACGAGGCCGCCGGTCGGCGTGCCGTCGGCAGTCGCCCGCGCATAGTCGAACGCCACCTCCACCGACGGGTCGTCGCTGTCGCCCTGGAACTTGCGGAAGAACCCGTTCGGCCCGTACACCCGCAGGTGATAGCAGCCGTCCGAGAAGTCGGACAGTGCCCAGGAATCTTCAACTCGCTCGCCCGGCTCGACGGCATAGTTCCGCACCGCCACGCCCGCTTTCGTAAATGCGTAGACCGTGAACGGCGAACCGGCCGAGCGCGAACCGAATGCGTCCTTACCGGCCGCGAAGTGAAGGGCGAAGTGCGTTCGCTCTGCGTTCAGTCCGCCATCGACGGCCAACTGATACGGAAGCGCGGCCGATCGCCGCCGCCCTGACTCTTGCCGCGGCAAGTGCGGCGACGAGCGCGGGTCGCGGCGAGCCTGCTCGATCTCGGTGGCCGTGAACTTGTGGAAGCCGGCCGGCGGCTGCTTGAACCGGGCCTTGTGGATCGTCTCGACCACCGCGTCGCGCGACGGGAAGGTGAGATCGCCACCCTTGTCCTGGGGGGTGGTTTGAAACGATGCCATCAGGTCG
Source organism: Limnoglobus roseus (assembly GCF_008254045.1). Classification (GTDB taxonomy): domain Bacteria; phylum Planctomycetota; class Planctomycetia; order Gemmatales; family Gemmataceae; genus Limnoglobus; species Limnoglobus roseus. The sequence continues at coordinate 2,247,644 of NZ_CP042425.1, forward strand.
CCGCACACGGCCCGCCGCCACCGGCTGATGTTCGGCTCCTCGACCTTCTTGCCCGACTTGTGCGACAGGAACTTTTCGAGGAACTGGAGGACGGAGGTGTGGTCGAACACCTGGGAACAGACGCATCCGCCACGGCTCCACGGCGACGCGATGACCAGCGGCACCCGATAGCCCAGCCCGATCGGGCCGTCGCGGACCGCGCCCCGCGGGTGGTGTTTGCGGTCCTGCTCCAGTTCGACGTACTCCACGCTGGTATCGATGCCCTTCGACACCCGTCCCGCCTCCGGCCGGCGCGGGTGCGGGGCGACGAACGGCGGCACGTGATCGAAGTAGCCGTCGTTCTCGTCGTACGTCAGCAGGAAGACCGTCTTCTTCCAGACGTCCGGGTTGTGCGTGAGGACGTTCATCACCTCGGCCACGTACCACGCCCCGTACCACGCCGAGGACGGGTGGTCGGAGAACTCCTGGGGGGCGACGATCCACGAGACCCGCGGCAACTTGCCCTCGTTGGCGTCCTTGCGGAATTGGTACAGGACGTCGCCCTTCGGCACGCGAACCGTGCGATTCGTGCCGCCGTCACGGTAGGTGAACTCGGCGAGTTGGCGGTACGCCGGGTCGCCGCTGTTGGTGGCGAAGGCGCGGGCGTGCAGGGCCTTCTCGCGGGGCGAGAGCTTGTCCCACTTCTCCTGCGTGAACTCGGTTCGCTCGGCCTCGAACCGCTTGAGGGCGGCTGCGAGTTTGGCGATCTGCTTGTCGATGTCGGCCGCCTGAGCGGGGGTGGCGGCCTTCTTCGCCTTGAGTGTGTCGATCTCGCCCGGAATCTCCTGGACCCGCTTCGCCACGTACTCGCGGTGGTTGGCGGCCAGGCGGACGTTGTACTGCGTGAAGAATTCGAGGGGGTTGTCGGTGAAATTCGCCAGCCAGGCGTCCTCCGCGCCGCTCAACCCAGAGTCGATCGACAACTCGTTCTGATAAACCTTCCACGAAATGCCGAGGGCTTCGAGCCGTTCGGGGAACGTCGGCCAGCTCTGCATGCGGTCGTGGTCGCAGTCCTCGTTGCGAACGACGGCCATCGCGTCCACGCTCGGCCTCGCCCGGATCGTGCCGGTCCACGAGTAGCAGCGGTTGGGCGTCGTGCCGGTCAACGAGGAACAAAAGTGCTGGTCGCACACGGTGAAGGCGTCGGCCAGGGCGTAGTAGAACGGAATGTCCCGGCGGTCGTAGTACCCGAGCGTCAACGGCATCCCGGCGTAGTCCTTGTGGCCGGATCGTTTGACGCGCAGCCAGTGGTCGTAGCGGCCTTGATTGCGGGCGTCGGTCTGGTCGGCCCAACCGTGCGGCAGTGCCCCCGTCCAGGTCGCGTTCGTGCCCTTCATGTCGAGGCGGAACGGGGCGTAGTGGTCGCCTTGATTGTCGGCCTGGACCCAGACCGGGTTGCCGTCGGGCAACGTGATCGCCCGCGGGTCGTCGTAGCCGCGGACGCCCCGGAGGGCACCGAAGGTGTGGTCGAAGGAGCGGTTCTCCTGCATCAAGATGACGACGTGTTCCGCATCGAGGACGGTGCTCCCCGGTTCCGGCTCGATGGCCGACGCCCGCTGGATTGACTCCCTCGCAAACCCCAACAACCCGGCCGCCGCCGACATCTGACCCGCGCGGGTCAAGAACTCGCGTCGCGTGTGCATGGACAACTCCACAACCTGGCAGGGCCACCCGTCGGGCGGGTTCACCCCAGCTTACCGACCTCGGCCCGAACGAGACTTTATGCTTTCCCCACTTTGTACCAGGCGGAAACCCGGGCGGCTTCGAGGGTCCCTCGTTACGCTCCCTGCGCCGCGACGTCTCCAGGCAGTGGGCACGGGTACCGGGGTAATGAACCCCCGGGTTTAGCCGTGTGACTATCGGCTTCCGGGTCGCCTATGTACCTTAGTGATGAGTTACTGGCGGTAGCCCGGCGTGTGTGCTCTGATCGAGACGTCCAGAACGCGGGCGAGGGCGAGTACCGGCTGTGGAAGTAGAAGCTGGGGGCGCTCGGTCAAGGTCGCCATCTCGACGGTCCAGAGGAAAGCCCACGCCCGCTCACCATAACGCCTGGGAATTTGCCTTGGTTGGTCCCGTACCGGAAGAGGTTCGCGTCCACAAGAGGTGCGGCAATTAACTTTGATCCCTCTCCCTCCTTACCTCTTACCGCCCCGGCGTGCCGGGGCGGCTCGGATTCTACCCTCCCCCACCGATCCGCTCCAGCAATTCCGCCACGCTCCACGTTCATTCGGCCAGCCCCGACGCGACGAGGGTGTCGGTGAACGTGAGTTCCACCGTCCCGCCCTTGCCTGCAACCCGATCGGCAAGTCGGCCGGCTTGCCGGTCGGGTCACGTTCCGACAGGTCAATCCAGATGGACGCCAGCCTCGCGCAGCCGCTGGCGCAGGCGGCTGAGGCGGGCGCGGACGATCGCGGCCGTCGTGCCGAGTTCCTGGGCCATCTCGGCCGCGGTCAGCTCGCGGCGGCACAATTCCAGCAGCCGCTGGTCCGTGCCGTCGAGGGTCGCCCACATGCGGCGGTACAAGTCTTCGGCTTCCGCGTGCTGTTCGGGCGTCGCCGGGGGCGGCGGCTCGGGCGGCACCGGCCTGGGCTTCGCCGCCCGCTGGAACTTGTGCCGCAGTACCGTGACGGCCAGGCCGATGAGCCGGTCCTCGGTGTCGAACGTGTACCGCCCGCCCCGCAGGCCGGGCAGCAGCGCGCGGTGGACCGACTGCACCAGGTCGATCGAGTCGAGGCGGTGCCGCAGGTGCGGGCGGAGCAGCGCGCGGGCGGCCAGCCGCAACCGCGGCTCGTACCGGCGGACGAGCCGCTCCAGCGCGGCCGCGTCGCCGCCGCTGGCCTTCGCTAGCAGGTCGTCGAGCGGTTCGGGAGGGTCGGGCGTCATCGTGTTGGATAGAATCGTACCGATTCCCGCCCGCCGCCGCGAGGGAAAACGACCGTGACCCCACCCCCCGAACCCGCCCGCCGCCGGTCCGCCCGCCTCGAAGCCCGACTCCGCGGCGGGCTGCCGGCGCGGGCTGAGGAGTACGTCCTGCCGACCGACGACGAGGACGCGGCGGTCGAACTGGTGTACGCCGAGTTCGTGTGCCGCGAGGAACTCGGCGAGGCCCCGCGGGCCGACGACTTCCTCGCCCGCTTCCCGCACCTCCGCGGGCCGCTGGAGGAGCAGTTCGCCGTCCACCGCGCCGTCCACGGCCCGGCCGCCACCCCGCGGACCGGGAAGCAGGTCGGGCCGTACGAACTGATCCGCGAACTCGGCCGCGGCGGCCGGGGGGCGGTGTACGAGGCCCGCGACACCCGCGACGGCCGCACTGCCGCGGTCAAGTTGCTCCTGTCCGGCGAGTATTCCGCCCCGCACGACCTGGACGAATTCCGCCGCGAGGCCGAGGTGCTGGCCCGGCTCGACCACCCGAACTTGGTGAAGCTTTACGAGGCCGGCGTCGCCGACGGGCGGCCGTTCCTGGCGATGGAGTACGTGGACGGGCCGACCCTGGCCGCCGTCGTCGGCCCCGGCACCAACGTTCGCGACGCCGCCCGCGTGGTCGAACTCGTCGCCGCCGCCGTCCACTACGCCCACACCCGCGGCGTCGTCCACCGCGACTTGAAGCCGGCGAACATCTTGTTGAGCAGTGCGGAGTCGAAGACCCAGGACGCGAGCTTCGCGCTGTTCCCGAAGGTGACGGACTTCGGGCTGGCGAAGGCCGTCGGCTCGGCGTCGCGGGGGACGCGGACGGGCGACGTCCTCGGCACGCTCGGGTACATGGCCCCGGAGCAGGCGGCCGGGGCGGCCCACCACGCTGGCCCGCCCGCCGACGTGTACGCACTCGGCGGCGTGCTGTACGAACTCCTGACCGGCACGCCGCCGTTCGACCCGCAGCCGACCGCCCGGACGCTGTTGAACGTGCTGTACGAGCCGCCGCCGGCCCCGCACCGCGCACGGCCCGACTGCCCCCGCGACCTGGCGACGATCTGCCTGAAGTGCCTGGAGAAGCGGCCCGAGGGGCGGTACGCGACCGCCGCCGACCTCGCCGCCGACCTGCGGCGGTTCCTCGACGGCCGCCCGCTCGCCGCCCGGCCGGTCGGGCCGCTGACGGCCGCGGCGCGGTGGGCCGCCCGCCGTCCGGCCGCGGCCGCCGCCATCGGAGCGACGGCGCTCGCCGCGGTCGGCATCACCGCGGGCAGCGCGTACCACGCTCATCGGCTGGGGCAGGCGTTGCAAGTCGCGGAGGGGCTTCGCGCCGACGTGGGGTTGCAGAAGGACGCGGCCGAGCGGCAACTCGACGACACTAGACGGGCACTGTACGCGCTGCAACTCACGCAACTGCCGCACCTCGCCGCCCGCGAACCGATCCGCGCCCGCGGGTTGCTCGCCGACGAACGCACCTGCCCGCCTGAGTTGCGAGACTTCACCTGGCGATACTTCGATCGCCAGTGCCGGCTCGATGAGCGGACGCTGCCCGCGCACGACGGCGAGGTCGTGCGGGTGATCCCGCTGCCCGACGGCCGGCTAGTCACGGCCGGCACCGACGGGTTGGTGAAGGTGTGGGCCGACTGGCCGAACCGCCCGGCAGACGCCGTGCTCGCGCACCCCGGCGGCGTCGCGGCGCTGGCCGTGCGGTCGAACCGCTGGGTCGTCTCGGCTGGGACCGACGCGGCCGTTCACTTCCGCGAGTTGTCGGCCCTGGCCGCGCCGCCGCGGGTCGTCGCCGCGGCCGTTCGTGACCTCGCCGCCGACAAGGACACGCTCGTCGCGGTGTGCGGCGACGGCGCGGCGATCGTGTGGGCGGGCGGTGCCGCGGACCCGGTCCGGCACACGGTTTCGCCGACCCTGTTGACCGCCGTCGCCGTCGCGCCGGGGGGCGGCCACTTCGCCGTCGGTGGGGAGGACGGCACGGTCCGCGTTGTGCGGACCGCCGACGGAGTTGTGGAACGAGAGTTGGTCGGCCGAAAGGGGACCGTTCACGCGCTGGCGTTCTCGCCGGACGGCGGGTCGGTGGCGGTCGGCGGGGCGGACGGCGAGGCGCGGGTGTGGGCCGTGGCCGACGGGACGAGCCGCGGACTCGGCGGGCACCTGTACGCCGTCCGCGGGGTGGCGTTCGCCCCGTCCGGACTGCTCGCGACGACCGGCCTCGACTCGTATCTGAAGTTCTGGGGCGCGGCCGGCAACGAGTTGACGAATCTGATGCACGCGCGGGGCACGGCGGTCGCCTTCCGCGGCGACCGGGTCGTTCAAGGCACCGCGGCCGGCCGGCTGGTGTCGTACCGCATTCCGGTCCTCGCCCCGCGGCCGGCATTCGCGACTGATTCGCCCGTGGCAGCCGTGGCCCTGGCGGCCGACGGCCGGTTCGCCGCCGGGGACGGTAGCGGCCGCCTCACGCTCTGGCCGCCGGACCGCGGGCCGGGAATCACACATGCCGTTTCCCATCAGCCGCTGCAGGCGGTGGCGTTCGCACCGAACGGCACGCTGCTGGCTCACGGCACCGACAATGGCGACATCATGTTCCGCGACGCGGCCTTCGCCGAAGTCGGCCGGCTGATCGGGCACACCGCCCGGCCGATCGGGGTGGCGTTTTCGGCCGACGGCCGGACCCTCGTGTCGGCATCTGCTGACGGCACAGCCCGCGTGTGGGACGTGGCCGGGCGGAAGCTCGTCGCGACGACCGCGGCGCAGCCGGCCGGGCTGCTGTGCATCGCCCTCTCGCCGGACGGCTCGACCGTCGCCACCGGCGGCGAGGACCACAACGTCCGGCTGTGGGATGCGAGGACCGGCGGGCCGAAGGCGGTGCTGACGGGGCACACGAATTGGGCACTGGCGGTGGCGTTCGCGCCGGATGGCAAGCGGCTAGCGACGGGCGGCCGCGACCGCACCGTCCGCGTCTGGGACCTGGACGGCGACGGGCCGCCGGTCGTGGTGGGCGGGTACACGAACTGGGTCTATTCGGTGGCGTACTCGCCGGACGGTCGCACCCTGGCGACGGCCAGCGGGCACTTCTCGCTCGACACGCCGGGCGAACTGAAGTTCCTCGACCCACGGACCGGCAACGTCCGCGCGTCGCTCGGCGAGTACCGCTCGCCGCTCCTGTTCCGCGGCGACGGCGGGGCTTTGCTGGCGGGCGTCCGCGGCGGCGTCGCCGAGTTGCTCGCGGACTAACTTGGCGAGCCAAGAACCGCTTACCCCTCGATCAGTTTGCGGAACGGCTCGCCCTCGTTGAGAGTCGGCCGTTCCGGCCGGCCTTTGTGCTTGTAGACGAGCTTCATGTTGTCCACGCCCATCAGGTGCAACCAGGTGGCGTGCAGGTCGTGGACGTGCAGCCGGTCCTCGACCGCGTACAGGCCGAGGTCGTCGGTCGCGCCGTGGGTGCGGCCGCCCTTCACGCCGGCCCCGGCCATGAGCATCGTGAACCCGTACGGGTTGTGGTCGCGGCCGTTGCCCTGTTCGCTTTGCGGCGTGCGGCCGAACTCCCCGCCCCACACCACCAGCGTGCTGTCCAGCAACCCCCGCCGCTTCAGGTCCGCCAGTAGCCCGGCCACCGGCTTGTCCATGCTCCGGCACAACGCCCCATGATTCTTCTCCAGGCCCGAGTGCGAGTCCCACTTGCTGCCGGCCCCGTGGTACAGTTGCACGAACCGCACCCCGCGCTCGACCAGCCGGCGGGCCAGTAGGCACTGCCGGCCGAACGCCTCGGTCTCCTTCTGGTCGGCCCCGTACAGTGCCAGAGTTTCGGCCGTCTCCTTCGACAGGTCCACCGCCTCCGGCGCTTCGGCCTGCATGCGGAAGGCGAGTTCGTAGGCGCGGATGCGGGCGTCCAGTTCACTCTGCTCCGGCCGGTCGTCGGCGTGCTTGCGGTTCAGTTGGGCGAGGAAGTCGAGCTTCTGCCGCTGCCGCTCGTCGCCGACGGCCGGCGGGGTGTGCAGGTTCGGGATCGGCTGCTTGCCGCCGTCGAGTCGCGTCCCCTGGTAGACGGCCGGCATGAACCCCGCCCCCCAGTTCCGCGGCCCGTTCACGACGCTCGTGGTGGTGTCCTGCATGACCACGAACGCCGGCAGGTTGGTGTTCTCGGTGCCCAGGCCGTAGCTCGCCCAACTGCCCAACGACGGCCGGCCAGCGAGGATGCTGCCGGTGTTCATCTGGCAGACGCCGCCGCTGTGGTTGATGCCGTCGGCCCAGCACGACCGCACCACCGCCAAATCGTCGGCGCACGTGGCCATGTGCGGCAACCAGTCGGAGAACCACAGCCCGCCTTGGCCGTACCGCTTGAACGTCCGCTTGGTGCCCATGAGCGGCGCGTCGTTCTCGCCCATCGCCAGGATGACCGGCTTGAACGACTTCGGCAGTTGTTGGCCGTGCAGCTTGTCCAGTTCCGGCTTCGGGTCGAACAGGTCGATGTGGCTCGGCCCGCCCTCCATGAATAGGAAGATGACGCTCTTCGCCTTCCCCTTGTGGTGCCCCGGTTTGGCCGCGAGCGGATCGGCGGGCGTCGCGGCCCGGCCGCCCTCGCCGAGCAGCCACGATAGGGCGACACCGCCGAAGCCGGCCCCGCCGCGGATGAGGGCATCTCGACGAGAAATCGCGGATGGAAAGGACATCGAACGCACTCCGTGATCGGCTTGTTTTTAACTCCGAACTCCGAATTCCACACTCCGCACTTCCGCAATCAGTCCACGTACAGGAACTCGTTGGCGTTCAGCAGGGCGTGGCAGAAGTCGGTCCACGCCTTCTTGCGGCCGTCGGGCGTGACCGCCTTGCCGGACGCGACGCCGACCTGCTGGCGGAGGAACTCGCGGGCGGCGGCCGCCTCGGTAGGCGTGGGCGGGCGGCCGAACGCCAGCCGGTAGGCCGCGTCCACGCCCTTCGGCAAGTCCTTGCCGTCGGCCGGCATGACGCGGGCAGCGAACGCGGCGGCGCGGGCCAACGGGCCGGGGCCGTTCAGCAAGAGCAACGACTGCGTCGGGGTGACGGTGACGTTGCGGCGGGCGCAACTCGATAGCCCGTCGGCCGCGTCGAACGACGCCAGGAGCGCGTCGGGGGCGTTGCGATGGGCGCGGGTGTAGACCGACCGCCGCGGCTTGTCGGCCGGCACTGCCGGGCCGCCGGCGTCGAGTTTCAGTTCGCCGCTCACGGCCAGCATCGCGTCGCGGGCCTGTTCGGCGTCCAACCGGCGGACCGTCATGCGGCCGAGCAGTCGGTTCTCGACGTCGGCCGTCTTTGCTGCCCCGACCGACGCCCGCCGGTAGGCCGCGGACGTGACGACGAGGCGGTGCAGGTGCTTTAGGCTCCACCCGTGCTCGACGAGTTCGACCGCCAGCCAGTCGAGGAGTTCCGGGTGCGTCGGCTTTTCGCCCAGGGTGCCGAAGTCGCTCGGCGTGGCCACCAGCCCGACGCCGAAGTGCCCCTGCCACAGCCGGTTCACGGCGACGCGGGCCGTCAGCGGGTGGTCCGGCCGCGTCAGCCACTTCGCCAGGGCCGCCCGCCGGCCGGTCGAAGTCGCGGACGGCGATACGAGCGGCGGCGGCTGGCCGAGGACGGTCGGGAACGCCGGCTCGACGGGCACCGCCTTCTTCCGCCCGCCCGGTACGACCGTCTCGGCGGCGATGGGGCCGAGGTCGCGCGATACCATCGCCAGCGGGCTGGGCGGCTCGGCCAGCGCGTCCAACTCCTTCTTCAGCCGCTCGTACTCGGTCTTCTGCTGCGCCTTGAGTTTGGTCGGGGCACGGTCATACTCGTACTGCACCTGCCGGTACGCCAGGTCGTACAGTTGCTGTTCGCCGGGCGTGCGGTCGGCCGCCGGCTTGTCGAGGACGGCCTCGATGTCCGGCGGGAACCGCCGCTTCGACGACTCCATTTCCTTCTTGCGAACCGGGTCGAGCAGGGCGTCGATTTGCGTCCGCAGGGCGGCCGTCTTCTCCTCCCACGCGGCAAGTTGGCGGCCGTGCTCGGCCCGCGCGGCGGAGTCGGCGAACACCGGCTCGTCGGCGAACCGGAGGCCGGCGAAGAACGCCTGGAGGGCGAAGTAGTCCTTCTGCAAGATGGGGTCGAACTTGTGGTCGTGGCAGCGGGCGCAACCCATGCCGAGGCCGAGCACGGCGTCGGCGGCCACGTCGGTGAGGTCGTTCTGGATGGCCGCCCACTGGCCGCGGACGTCCCGCTGGTTGTACTCGTACGGCCACATCCGCAGGAACCCGGTGGCGACGAGCGCGTCCGGGTCGCCGGGGAACGTCTCGTCGCCGGCCAGTTGCTCGGTGAGGAAGCGGTCGTACCCCTTGTCGGCGTTGAAAGCCCGGACGACGTAATCGCGGTACTTCCAGGCGTGCGGGCGGGCGAAGTCGGCGCGGTAGCCGTCGCTCTCGGCGTACCGGACGAGGTCCAGCCACGCCCGCGCCTGTCGCTCCCCATACCGCGGGCTGGCGAGCAGGCGATCGACCAGCTTCTCGTAAGCGTCGGCCGACTGATCCTCAACGAAGGCGGCCACCTCGTCGGGCGTCGGCGGTAGGCCGGTCAGGTCGAAGGTGACGCGGCGGACGAGGGTGTGCCGGTCGGCCTCGGCGGCCGGTGACAGTCCCTCTTTTTCGAGCCGCGCGGTCAGGAAGGCGTCGATCGGGTGCCCGGTCTTCGGCGCGTCCACCCGCTTCGGCGGCTGGAACGCCCACCACGCGCGGTCGGCGTCGGTGATGTTGCCGGGCTTGCGGGCCGCGTGCCCGGCCGCCCCGCCGGTCTTGGCCGCCCCCCACTTCGCCCCGTCCTTCACCCACTGCGTGAGGGCCGCGATCTGCTCGTCGGGCAGCTTCTTGGCCGGCGGCATCTTGAGGTCGTCGTGGTGCAGGGCCTTCACCAACAGGCTGTCGGCCGGCTGGCCGGGAACGACGGCCGGGCCACTCTCGCCGCCGCTCAAGAGGGCTTCGCGGGAATCGACCCGCAGCCCGCCCTTCTGCTTGTCCGGGCCGTGGCAGCGGAGGCAGCTTTCGGTCAGGATCGGGCGAACGGTCTTCTCGAAAGCGTCGTCCGCGGCCGCACGGGGCAGGAGGGCGACGACGGCGAGCAGGGTCGGAACGAGAAGGCGGTGCATGCCGAAAGACTCGGAGTCGGTGGGAGGAACACACACAAGAAGCACGGAAGGGGGTGAAGCGCACGCGGAAATTGAGATTATTTTGCGTCGCAGCCCCCGATCCGGTGACGCGGTTTTGCTGTAGCCGCAGGCTTTAGCCTGCGAAAGACGTCCACCCCGGACGCCTCCCCATGCGCCACAGGGTCGCTCGCCGGTGGGATGCTCACGCAGGCTAAAGTCTGCGGCTACATTCGGCGGCTGGACTTCACCCCGCCAGTTCCAGCCCGCGGAAGGTGCCGGTCGAAGAGGCGAACTTGTCGGCCGACAGGCCCAACCGCTGGAGCATCGACACGAACAGGTTCGGCAGCGGGTAGTTCCGCTCGCGGTCGAACGCGAGATGGCCGGCGTGCTTGAACCCGCCGCCGGCCAACAGCACCGGCAGGTTCGTCGTCACGTGCGTGCTCGCGTTGCCGAGGTTGGAGCCGTACAGCACCATCGTCCGGTCGAGTAGCGGGCGGCCGCCCTCCTTCGCCGTTCGCAGGCCGGCGAACAGGTCGGCCAGGAGCCGCATGTGGGCCTCGTCGATGGCCTTCAGTTGGGCCAGCTTGGCCGGCGACTTGCCGTGGTGCGACAGGTTGTGGTACGCTTCCGTCAGCTTCGTCTCGGGCAGGTCGATGACCGGCGAGTTGACGCTGTCCAGCATGAGCGTGACGCACCGGGTGCTGTCCGTCTCGAACGCCAGCCGGGCCATGTCGTACATGAGCCGAACGCGGTCCATGTACTCCCGCGGGTCGGCCGCGTCAGTCGGGGCCGGGCCGGGCGGCTTGGGCTTGGGCTTCCGCTCCCATTCCTTCGCCACAGCCAGCCGCCGCTCCATGTCCCGCACGCTGGTGAAGTACTGATCGAGTCGGTCGCGGTCGCCGGCCGGCAGGTCCTTCTTTAAGTCGGCCGCCTGCCCGCCGACGGCGTCCAGGATGCTGCGGCCGCCGTCTAGCTTCCGCACCTGCGCCTCGACTTCGGCCGGCGTGCCGCGGACGAACATGCGGCGGAACACGGCCGCCGCGCTCGACTCGCACGGGATGAGCACGCCCGCCCCAGTCCACGACAGGCTCCGCATACCGGGGCTGACGTTCACGCCGAGCGTCAGCGACGCGAACCGCGTCTTGTGGCCGATCCGCTCGGCCACGTACTGGTCGAGCGAGATGGAGTTGCGGAACCCGCCGCTCGACGGGTGCGGGGCGGCTGTCAGGAAGCAGTTGTCGGCCGGGTGCCCGCCGTCCACGTCCGGGTGGCTGACGCCGCTGAACACCGTGAACTCGGATTTGTGCGCCTTCAACAGTTCCAGATACGCCGGGGCGGCGTAGTCCCGGCCGGCCTTCTCCGGGAAGAAGTGTTGCGGCAACAGGCCGAGGTTGTTGCAGATGCCGAACATCCGCCGCGGCGTTTCGGGTGCCTCGGCCGCACGGGCGACGGCCGGGGCCATGACGTCGAGCAGCGGCAGCGCGAGGCCGACGCCGACCCCGCGCAGGAACGTGCGGCGGGACAGCGGCGGGCGGGTGGACGCGAACATCGGCGGCTCCGGTGGGGTTATTTCGTCAGGAACAGGTCGCTCTGCACGACGGCGTGAATCAGGCCGCGGACGCCGTACCCGCCGGCCGCGGTTCGCTTCAGGATGGCCTCGACCTCGGCCCGGTCGGCGAACCCGACCGGCGCGCCGGTCGCGCTCACCACCAGTTGCTGAACCAGGTTGCGGGCGATCTGTTCTTCGTCGGCCAGCAGCAGTTTTTTGAACTCGTTCACGTCGGCGAACCGTCGGCCATCGGGCAGTTCGCCGGACGCATCTACCTTCGGCCCGAACTTGTGGCCGAACGGCTGGCCGTTCTTGCCGCGGCCGGGAGCGCGGTCGTCCTTCGGCCCGGCCGTCGCCCGGTAGCGGTCGCGGAACCCGCCCATCACGTCGAACGACTCCAGGGCGAACCCCGGCGGGTCGATGTTCTTGTGGCAGGCGGCACAACTCGCCTGGTCGCGGTGCTTGGCGAGTTGTTCGCGGATGGTGGTCAGCCCCCGCAGGTCCGGCTCGACGGCCGGCACCGGCGGCGGCGGGGGCGACGGCTTGCCGAGGACGCGGTCCATCACCCACGCCCCACGGAGCACGGGCGACGTGGTCGTGCCGTTGGCCGTCACCGCCAGCACGCTCGCCTGCGCCAGCAGGCCGCCGCGGACGCTCCCCGGCGGCAGCGGCACCTTGCGAATTTGCACCCCTTCGACGCCCGGAATGCCGTAGTGGACCGCCAGCCGCTCGTTCACCGTCACGAAGTCGGACGCCACGAGGTTGCGGGCCGGCAGGTCGCCGCGAATCAGTTCCGTGAAGAACGCCTGCGTCTCGAACAGGGCCGACTCGGTCAGCAGGTCGTCCAGGTTGTAGTCGGCGTACAGCGTGGCATCCGGGCTGTTGACCGACAGGTGGCGGAGGTCCAGCCAGTAGTCGAGGAAGGCGGCCACGAACCGCGTTGCCTTCGGGTCGTTCAACAGCCGCTCGGTCTGCGCCCGCAAGACGGCTGGGTCGCGGAGCTTGCCGGCGGCGGCGAGGCCGCGGAGTTCGGCGTCCGGGGCGGAGTTCCCCAGGAACAGGGCCAGCCGGGCGGCGACGGCGTGGTCGTCCAGCTTGCCCGGCGTCTCGTGCGTCGTCAGGAACTCCGGGGAGCACAGCACCGCCGTGTACCCCGTCAGCACCGCCTCGCGGAGTGGTCGTCCGGCGTCCCGTTCCTTCTGGATCAGCGGCAAGAACCGGACCGCCTCCGCGTCGCTCACCGGCCGGCGGTACGCGCGGCGGGCGAAGTCGGCCAGCAGCTTCGCCGGGTCCGTTTCGTTGCCGTCGCCGAAGAGAACGCGATTCCCGGCCGGCGGCCACTGGTCGTACAGCGGGCCTTCCACCTCCAGCCAACGGTACACGACGCCCGGCTGCCCGTCCTTCTCGGCCAGCGGATTGATCCACCGCACGTCGCCCGGCCGCGACCGGAACAGGCGGCTGGCGTCCGGCCGGATCGTCTCGCCGGCCAAGAGGTACACGTCCAATTCGTGGACGGCCGCGTCCAGCGTCGCGTCGAACGCGCCGAGCCGGCGGAGTTGGTGCGGCGGCGTCTCGCCGTACACCGTCACCGGCTCCGACCGGCGCCCCTTCGAGATCGTGTCCAGGTCGGGGACGTTCCACACCGGCGGCTTGTTCGGCTGGTGGCCGTTCGGCCCGATCCACACGGCGTGAGCGTTGAACCGCAGCTTGTACCGGCCGGCGGTCGGGGCCTTGAACTGGTTGAACTTCGGTTCGACCGGCTCGTACGCCCCGCACGGCAGCCCGACGCCTTCGAGTTCCCGCGTCGTCGGGTCGGCCTTGCCGACGGTGACGGGGGCCTTGCCGCTCCGCACGTCCGGCTGGCCGGCGTACCCGAGCGTCGGGAAGGTGGCCCGCTCCGGGGCCTGGTTGAACGCGCTGAACGCGAACTTGCGGGTGAAGGTGGTTTGCTCGCGGGCGTAGAACCGGGTCGGCCCGGCGTCCGGCCGCGCGGCCGGGCCGACGGCTTGCCGCAGGGCGTAGTCGGCCGCCTCCAAGTAGCGGGCCACCTGCACGTGCGACACGTCGAGGGCCGCGGCCGACTTGTTGAAGTGGTGCGCGATGCCGTCTTCGGGCAGGAAGTCCTTCACCTGTAGCCACGGGGAACCGAGCAGGTCGCGGACGGCGTACTCGTACTCGGTGCGGTTCAGTCGGCGGGCGACGGCCCGGCCGTCGCGGGCGGCCCGCCCCCGCTCGGCGGCGGTGAGCGAGTCGCCCAAGGCGGCCGTGAACGCCGTCCGCTCGCCGGCGTCCGGCTGGGTGCGGGCCTTCGGCGGCATCTCGCCGGCGGCAACGCGGTCGAACACCTTCACCCACGCCGCCCGGTTCACGGCATCGTCCGGCCGGTAAGCCAGGGCGGTCAGGTCGAGCCGGCCCTTCTTGGCGGTCGCGTCGTGGCAGGTGACGCAGTGCGCCTCCACGAACGTCGCAACGCCCTTCGGGGTGTCGGCCCGGCCCGACACGCCGGCGACAAGGAGGATGACAATGGCGACGAGGCGAAGTGTCATGGCATTCACGGGGCAGGCGGGAGGAGACAGTCTACCACGAACGTGCGGACCGGGCTACGGAAAACGTCAGACACCGGGCCGGCTCGTCGCGAACAGTTCCGCGAACACCGCGGCCAGTTTCCCCGCCGCGTAGTGGGCGTTCAGCCCGCTCGGGTTCGGCAGCACCCACACTCGCGTCCCGCCGATCGCCTCGGGTTGGAGTCCCACGTCCGCCTTCGGCAAGCCGAAGGCCACCCGGTACGCTCCGATGCCGAGCACCGCCAGGAACCGCGGGGCGTATCGTTTCACTTTCGCCCGCAGTCGCTTCCCGCCGGCCACCATCTCGGCGTCGGCGAGTTCGTCCGCGGCGGCACTCGCCCGCCGCACCACGTTCGTGATGCCGTAGCCGAGGGCGAACAACTCCCGCTCTGCGGTGGGGTGAATTTGCCGCGGGGTGAAGCCGGCCACGTGAAGGGGCGACGTCGGCCGCCGCGAGCAGGCCGGCTTTTGACGGGTGTGAGTTGATGGGTGGGCAGGTCTCGTCGAGGCGTGGGGGCCGGACTACTTCTTCCGCTTGTCCGGCCGCCGCTGCTGCGTCTTTCGGCCGGGTCGGTAGCCCGTCGGCTTCGGCGGCTCCGCTCCCCGCTCGCCGGGCTTCTCGCCCTTGGCCGGGTTGGCGACGGAGTGGTAGTGGTCCCCTCGGACGGCCTCGTTAGCCTGCTTGCGGCGCTTCTCCAACGCCTCCCTCGGGGGTTGGGCGGGGATGAGTCCGTCGCACCCGCCGATCAGGTCGGCCCGGCCGGCTTCGATCAGCGCTTCGCGGACGGTGAAGTAGTTGTCCGGCTTGAAGAACTGCATCAGGGCGCGTTGCATCTTGCGGTCGTTCAGACCGCGTTTGATCTCGACCGGCTTCTTGGTGAACGGATCAATGCCGGTGTAGTAAAGACAGGTCGCGATGTCGAACGGGGCGGGGATGAAGTCCTGCACCTGGTCGGGGCGGTAGCCGTTGCGCTTCAGGTACAGGGCCAGGTCGATCATCTCGGCGACCGTGCTGCCGGGGTGGCTGGCGATGAAGTACGGCACGAGCTGTTGCTTTGGCTTGCCCGCCGCGGCCGAGGCTTCATGGAACTGCTCGGCGAAGACGCCGAAGTTGTCGATGCTCGGCTTCTTCATCAACTCCAGCACCGTTGGGCTGGTGTGCTCCGGGGCAACCTTCAGTCGGCCGCCGACGTGGTGGGCGGCCAACTCCTTCACGTACTTCGGCGAGAGTTGCGCCAGGTCCATGCGGATGCCGGACGCGACGAACACCTTACGGATGCCCGGCGTCTCGCGGACCTTCTTCATCAGTTGAATCGTCGGCTCGTGGTCGGTGCCGAGCAGCTTGCAGATGCCGGGGTGGATGCACGACAGCCGCTTGCACTTCGCTTCCACCTCGGGCCGGGTGCAGCGCATCTTGTACATGTTCGCCGTCGCCCCGCCGATGTCACTGACGACGCCCTTGAAGTCCGGGTCGGCCGCGATCTTCTCGGCTTCCTTCAGGATCGACTCTTGGGAACGATTCTGGATGATCCGCCCCTGGTGGGCCGTGATGCTGCAAAACGTGCAGCCGCCGAAGCAGCCGCGCATGATCGTGACCGAGTCTTTAATCATCTCGTGGGCGGGGATCGGCTCGGTGTAACTCGGGTGCGGCCGGCGGGTGAACGGCAGGTCGTAGTAGCGGTCCATCTGGTCTTGCGACAGCGGCAGGCACGGCGGGTTCTGCACGACGGCCTGCCGGTCGTGGAACTGCACCAAGGTGGCCGCGTTGAACGGATTCGTGTTGTGGTGGATCAGGCGCGTGGCTTCCGCGAACGCGAACTTGTCCGATTTGACCTCTTCGCAGGAGGGGATGAGTGTGTGGGCAAAGCCCAGGGTCGGCCGACCCTGGGCTTTGAACTCGTCGCTCTCCTTCGCCCCCATCACGTAGGCAACGCCGCGCAGGTCGCGCAAGTCCTTCACCGTCTGGCCGGCTTGCAACCGCTTCGCGATCTCGACGATGCTGACTTCGCCCATGCCGTAGGCGACGAGGTCGGCCTTGCTGTCGAGTAGGATCGATCGCTTGACCGTGTCGGACCAGTAATCGTAATGGGCGAGCCGCCGTAACGATGCCTCGACGCCGCCGGCAATCACCGGCACGCCAGGGAAGGCCTCGCGACACCGCTGCGAGTAAACCAGCGTCGCGCGATCCGGCCGCAACCCGATGCGGCCGCCGGGCGAGTAGGCGTCATCGTTGCGGACCTTCTTGTTGGCGGTGTAGTGGTTAATGAGCGAGTCCATGTTCCCCGCGCTGACGGCGAAGAACAACCGCGGCCGGCCGAACTGTCGCCACGCCTCGCAGTTCGTCCACTGCGGTTGGCTGAGGATCGCCACGCGGAACCCGGCCTGCTCCAACGCCCGGTGCAGAATCGCCATCGCGAAACTCGGGTGATCGACGTAGGCGTCGCCGGTGACGAACACCACGTCCACGGCGTCCCAGCCGCGGGCGTGCATTTCCGCGGCCGTCGTCGGCGCGAACGGGGCGGCGTAGCGATCCTGCCACATCGGAAGGGTCAGGCGTTTCGGAGGTGTCATGGGGTGATTATACAGCGTCAAATCAGCCGGTGCCCCCGTAGCCGCGGCTGTTTAGTGCCCGATCGAGGTTGAAGGCCGCCGAGATCAGGCCCAGGTGGGTAAACGCCTGAGGGAAGTTGCCGAGGGCTTCGCCACTCGCCCCGGTCTGCTCGGCGTACAGGCCGAGGTGATTCGCGTACCCCAGCATTTGCTCGAATCGCAGCCGAGCCTCGGCGAGCAACTTCGCGTCCGTTTTCCCGGCACGGGTGAGGGCTTCGATCAGCCAGAACGAGCACATATTGAACGTGCCCTCCGTGCCGTGCAAGCCGTCCGGGGCGAGGGCCGGGTCGTAGCGGTAGATCAGCCCGTCGGCCGCCAATCCGCCTTGCGGGAGCGGCGTTCGAATTGCGTCGAGCGTGCTCAGCATCCGCGGGTCGTTCGGGGCGGTGAAGAACACCAGCGGCAGGAGCAAAAGCGAGGCGTCCAGGGCGTCCGACCCGTAACTCTGCACGAACGCCTTGCGGTCCTTGTGCCAGCCCTTGTCCATCACCTCTTCGAGAATGGCGTCGCGGGCCGCGATCCACTTGGCACGATCTGCCGGGAACGACCGCTTGTCGGCCAGTCGCAGCCCGCGGTCGAGTGCGACCCAGCAGAGCACCCGCGAGTAGACGAAGTTCCGTCGCCCGCCGCGAACCTCCCAGATCCCCTCGTCCTGTCGTTGCCAGTTGCCCGCGACCCAGTCGATCATGCCGCGTAGCCGCAGCCACTCGTCGTAGTTGATCGGCGAGGCGTACTTGTTGTAGAGGTAGACGGCGTCCATCAGTTCGCCGTACACGTCGAGTTGCAACTGCCCGTGCGCGCCGTTGCCGATGCGCACCGGCTTCGACCCGCGGTACCCGTCCAGGTGCGAGAGTTCAAACTCGTCCAAGTCGGCCCGGCCGTCGATGCCGTACATGAGTTGCAGTGGGCCGTCGCAGTGCGAGTCCGGGTTCCGCCAGCGGTCGCGGAGCCAGCCTTTGAACTGAACCGCTTCCTCGGTGAACCCGATCCGTAGCAGCGCGTAGATCGTGAAGGCCGCGTCGCGAATCCAGGTGTAGCGGTAGTCCCAGTTCCGCACGCCGCCGATCCCTTCGGGAAGGCTCGTCGTCACGGCCGCGACGATCGCCCCGGTCGGCTCGTAGGTCAGCAGCTTGAGGGCGAGCGCGGACCGATAAACTTGGTCGCGCCACCGGCCGGTGTAGGTGCACCTCTTCAACCACCGCTGCCAGTAATCGACCGTCCGCTGGAAGAGGGCCGCCGACCCCACGGGCGTCGGGCAGCCGTCCCCTTTCTTCCCGGGCGGTTGGTACTGGAGCACGAACGTCCGTTCCTCACCGGCCTTCAGGGTGAAGTCACCGAAGGCCCCTTGTCCGTCGATTCGCAACGGTTCGGGCGAGGAGAGTACGAGGTCCATGCCCGGCCCGACGAACCGGATGCCGCAGTCGTCTTCCAAGGTGGCGTGCGTGAACCGAGCGTAGTCGAACGCCGGCCGGCATTCCACTTGAATGGGCAGTTCGCCGGTGACGACGTGGACGCGGCGGATAACTTGGTGTTCACACGAATCGCCCGGCACGGGCACCGGCATGAAGTCGATGAGTTCGAGTATTCCGTTCGGGTGCAAGAACCGCGTGACGAGTACGTTCGTGTCCGGCCAGTAGAACTGCTTGTACCGGCCGCCGTCCAACCGCGGGGCGATGCGGAATCGGCCGCCCTTCGCGTCGTCGAGGATGGCCCCGAACACGCTCGGCGAATCGAACCGCGGCAGGCACAGCCAGTCGATCGACCCGTCCAGCCCGATGAGGGCCGCGGACCGCATGTTGCCGATGATGCCGTAGTTCTCGATGGGTTGATAGCCCACAGTTTCACTCTCGAAGGGTTA
Organism: Limnoglobus roseus; assembly: GCF_008254045.1. Lineage (GTDB taxonomy): Bacteria > Planctomycetota > Planctomycetia > Gemmatales > Gemmataceae > Limnoglobus > Limnoglobus roseus. The sequence goes on from NZ_CP042425.1 coordinate 2,266,327, forward strand.
GCAGCCTTCTCATCGGGTCGCCACGATCGAAACGGCTGTTTCAGTCTTCGGAGGCGGCAATTTTCGTGCCTCAATGGCGGCCGACGGCCGGCGGGGTAAAATGACCCGACAACAACCAACGAAGGACGTGGGAATGACGTTGACCCTCCGCCGCCTCCCGCTTGTCACCGCGGCCGGTCCGGATCAGATGGCCCTCGACGAAGCGATGCTGGAATCGGCCGCGGATCGGAACGTCGCGTCGTTCCGGTTCTACCGCTGGTCGGAACCGACACTGAGTCTGGGTTACTTTCAACCCGCTGAAGTTCGATTGCCGGGGTTGGCGTGGGTCCGGCGGGCGTCGGGCGGGGCGGCCATCCTGCACCACCACCCGCACGAACTCACGTACTCGTTCGCTCTGCCCGCGAGTGCGGTCGGACCGCTCCGCGGTGAGAACTGGATTTGCCGTGTCCACCACTTGCTCCGCGACTTCTTGCACACCCGCGGCATCCCAGCCCACGCTGTCGTCTGCGGCGAGGAGAAGAAGCTCGGCGACGGCCTGTGCTTCCTGCACCACACGCCGGGCGATCTGGTGATCGGCGGCTCGAAGGTCGTCGGCAGTGCGCAGCGGAAACTGCGCGGCGCGTTGCTCCAGCACGGCACGATCCTGCTCAGCCAGAGTCCGCTCACGCCGCAACTGCCCGGCATCGCGGAGTTGGCGAAGCCGGTCCCGGCGGACGAGGTGATGCCCGGGTTCGCCAACGCGATGCAGTCGGGATTGGGCTGGAATTGGACTGAGGGGCAATGGACGGAAGAAGAGAGGGCGGCCGCATCGCGAATCGCGGCCGAGAAGTATCGCTCGGCGGAGTGGAACCACCGACGGTAGGCCCGGGAAATCGGATAACGCCAGGAGGATCTTGATCCTACAATCGGCCGAGAGTCTTCCGTTGGCGGTGCCTTCTCCGGAACCGGGCCATGCTCACGATGGTGTTTACCGACCTGGTGAATTCAACCGCGGTGAAGGCCGCGCTCAGCGGGACTGATCTCAACGACCGCAACCGCCAGTACCTGAACGACATTCCCGCACCGCAAGCGCATCCTGACCCTGCGGGACCAGTTCCGCGGGAGGCTGGTCGATCAAATCGGCGACTCGTTTTTCCTCGCCTTCGCGTCCGTCGTGGACGCGGCCCACTTTGCGGTCGGCGTGCAGAAATCCCACCTTGATGAGCCGATCGTCACGCCCCTCGGCCGCGTCCAAGTGCGGGTGGGCCTCCACACCGGCGAACCCCTCGCGGACGCCGACGGGTCCGGGCGGTTGGTCGGCCAGGAAGTCGATTACGGTGCCCGGCTGACGGCCCTGGCCGAAGGCGATCAGATTCTCCTGTCGAACGCCACGAGTGCGTTGCTCGAACAGGCGATGCTCGACAAGGCGCACTCGCACGCCCACGGCCACCGCGACCTCAAGGGCATCGGTCGTGTGCCGATCTTCGAATTGCTCTTCGAAGGAAAAACGCCCCAACCCCTTCGCGAATCCGCGGCCTCCCCGCACAACCTCCCGCCCCGGCCGCCGCGGGTCACCGGCCGCGACGAGTTGCTCCTCGAATTGCGCGAGCGCCTCCACGCGGGCGGGGTGACCGTTCTGATGGGCGAGGGCGGCATGGGGAAGACCACGTTGGTTCTGGCCGCCGCCCACGACACGCACCAGGCCGGCGACGCCCCAGGTGGGGTCTGTTGGATCAACTGCGAAACCAAACCCGACCTCGCCGAGTGCCTGCGGCAAGCGGCCGAGGTGTTCTTCGGCGAGCGGGCCGAAACGGAACCCCTCGCGGCGTTGATCCCGCGCGTGTCGGCCCACCTTCTTGGCCGCCGCCCAATCTTGATCCTGGACAACTTCGAGACGGTTGCGGCGGACGTCGAACTCCGACGCTGGCTCTCGACGGTGCGGCCGCCGGCCCGCGTCGTCGTCACGACCCGCGAGGTTCCCGCGGGGTTGGCGGGCCGGGTGGTGCCCGTTCACGAACTCGCCCGCGACGACGCCGTGCGGTTGTTCCAGACCCGGGTGGCCGAGGCCGGCGTGGCGGACGCGCTCGACGAGTGCCTCGTGCACCAACTCTGTGCCGCCGTGGGGGACCACCCGCTGAGCGTCGACTTACTCGCGGCCTGCGCGGCCCGCACGCCGGTGCAGCGGTTGTACGATCAGTTGCAAAAGGGGTTGACGGTCCTCGACGCCCGAAACGATCCGAACCGGCCCGACCGCCACCAGAGTGCGCGGGCGGGCGTGACCGGGTCGGTCGCCGAACTCTCGCCGGCCGCGGCCCAACTGCTGTGGACCGTCAGCGTGCTGCCGACCGGGTTCGGCCCGGACGTGTTGGCGGCCGTCACCCGGGCGGATGAATTCGACGACGCGGCGGAAGAACTCGTGGCCGTCTCGTTGTGGCGGTTCCGCGGTCAACTCTACACCCTCCACCCGCTCATCCGCCAGTACGCTTACGAACAACTCCGTGCGAAGGGCGGCGCGGCCGCCGCCGAGTTGCAGGCGGCCCGCGGGATGGCCGCGTGCCTCGCGGCCCAGGAAGCCAACGTCCGCCCCGGCCCGCGGTTCAGCGAGCGGTCCCGGTTGTACCTCACGTGGTGTGCCGACCAACTTCCGAACATTGTGGCCGCCGCCGAGTTCGCCGAACGGCACGACGACTGGGTGCTGATCCCGCAGTTGGCCCAGGGCATGGAATTCTTCTGGAACACGCGGGGCCACTGGCCGGTCGCCGCCACGCTGGGCGAAAAGAGTCTGGAGGCCGCCCGGCGGCTAGTCGACCCGACCCTGGAAGCCTTCGGACACGATTACCTCGGGTTCGTGTACCGCCACGTCGGCCGCGACGAAGAGGCCGTCCGCAGCTTCCAGCGGGCACTCGCCGTGTACGACGCCCACCCCACAGCGGCGGCTCAGCGCCCCTTGACCCACGCCCGGTTGGGCAAGGAATTGACGGTCCTGGCCCGGTACGACGAAGCGAACCAGTACATCCGCCGGGCGGTCGAAGGGTACCGGGCGGCCGGCGACCGCAACGGGGAAGCGACGGCGTTGGTCTACCTGGGGCAGAACACGAAGTTTCAGAAAGATTGGTCGGCGGCAATCGCCCTCTTCCACGAGTCGATCGCCCTCGCTCGGGAATTGGGGAACTTGCCGTTGGAACGAGAGATCCGATATCAACTCGGCGACACGCTCATTCAACTCGGCCGGTACGACGAGGCCGGGCCGCACCTCGAAGCCAGCGCCGAACAGGCCCGCACACTCGGGAACGAGGACGCCGAGGGGAAGGCCGTCAGCGGTCTGGGCACGATCGCCCTCCGCCGGGGACAGTTCGGACTGGCCCGTGAGTACCTTCAGCGGGCGATCAGTATTCACCGGCGAACGGGCTTCCGCAACCGCGAGGGGCGGGCCTTGCGCCGAATGGCCGAGCTCGAACTCGCCGCCGGCGACCGACCCGCGGCGTTAGAACTCGCCCGGCAGTCGGTCGCCGTCCTGCGTGAAGTCGAGGCCCCGGAAGCGCGGGCGAAGTCCGAAGCGTTCCTCCGGGAACTTCTGGCCGGGCAACCGTAAGGCCCGTCCGTTACGCCGGTTTCACGAGCGGCGAGCCGGCTTCCACCACGAACGACTTCCGCGTCACTACCGGGCTGCCAACCTTCGTCACGTCTTCCACGGCGACGTAATCACTCTTCCAGACGCCGTCCGTCACTTCGCACCGCACGTAGCCGCGCTCGCGGTTGTGGTATTTCACGCACGGGTTGGCGGCCAACAGTTCGTCCACGCCCTTTGGCACCGCGATGCCCTTGCCGCCGCTGGTGATGCTGGTGCCGACGAACTCCGCGGCCACCACCGGCGTGTCGGCCTTACGGTCGTCCACTCGCAGTTCGTTCACCCAATTGCTGTGGATGTCGCCGGTCAGCACCACCGGGTTCGGCACGCGGCGGGTGGCGATGAACTCCATCAGCTTCATCCGCTCGTAAGCCGCGCCGGGCCACTGGTCCATCGAGTAGACCGGCGGTGCGTCCTTCACCGGGCGGCCGACCATGCCCATCATCACCTGTTGGGCGATCACGTTCCAGGTCGTGGTCGTGGTGATGAGCGACGCCTCCAGCCAGCCGCGCTGCTTCGCCCCCATGAGTGTGTTGTGCGGGTCGAGGGCGGCGTCGTTCAGCGGCTTGCCGCCGTCGCCGTTGGGCTGGTCGGTGCGGTACTGCCGCGTGTCGAGGATGAGGAACTCCGCGAGCCGGCCGTAAGATGCCCGGCGGTAGAGCGTCATGTCCGGCCCTTTCGGTACCGACCGCGGGCGGAGCGGCATCATTTCGTAGTACGCCTGGTAGGCGTTCGCCCGCTGGTGCAGGAACTCGATCGGGTCCACGCCCTTCTTCTCGGAGATGTCGCTGGCGTAGTTGTTGTCGAACTCGTGGTCGTCCCACGTCACGAACCACGGGCACTTCGCGTGCATGGCGTGCAGGTGCGCGTCGCCGCGGTACTGGGAATGGCGGACGCGGTACTCGTCGAGCGACTTGATCTTCGCCTTCTCCGGGCCGCAGTGCTTGCGGACGAGTTTGTCCTTGCCGGGGTACTCGTAGATGTAATCGCCGAGGTGGACGACGAGGTCGAGGTCGTCCTTCACCATCTGCTCGTAAGCGGTGAAGTACCCCTGTTCGAAGTGCTGGCACGAGGCGAACGCGAAGCGGAGCTTCTCGGGCATCACGTCCGCGGCGGGCAGGGTGCGCGTGCGGCCGACCGGACTGACGGCGTCGCCGGCCTTGAAGCGGTACCAGTACCAGCGGTCCGGCTTCAGCCCGGCCACGACCGCCCGAACCGAGTGGGCCAACTGCGGCGTCGCAACCGCCGTTCCGCTGGCAACGACCTTCTTCATCGCGTCGTCCTCGGCGACCTCCCACGCCACGGCGACCGTTTCGGGCTTCATGCCGCCGTCGCCGTCGAGCGGCTTCGGGGCGAGCCGCGTCCACAGCACCACGCTCGTCGCGTCGGGGTCGCCGGACGCCACGCCGAGGGTGAACGGGTTGTCGGCGAAGGCGATTTTGCGATCCGCCGCCTCACTGCGGGCGGCGATGGTCGGGATGGCGGTAAGGGCGGCCCCGTAGGCGAGGAACAACCGGCGGGTGAGGCCGCCTTCGGAACGGACGGCTTCGGGAATGCGCGTCAGATCGAGCATGGAGAAACCTGCGATGAGGAAGAGCGGAATGCGGTATCGAAAGTGTACCAACCGCCCGTTCAACGACCGGCGAAGTTCCGGTGAAGAGTGCAAGTGCGAATGGTGGTGCGCGGAGTGTGCCTACGTACTCCGGCCCATGCTCATAAAGTCGTTTGTCTTTTCCCCGGTCGCCGACTATGATGGCTGCACCACACTCGCTCGCGTGTGGGGGTCCTATCGCCCAACATTTCTCCGTTGGAGGGCGCTTCATGTCGATCTCTTTGGTCAGTCCAGCGTTTGCAGAAGGACAAAAAATTCCGCGACATTTTACCGGCGACGGTATGGACGTTTCGCCGCCGCTCCGCTGGAGTGACCCGCCGCAAGGGACGAAAAGCTTCACCGTCGTTTGCAACGACCCGGACGCCCCGCGCGGCAACTGGGTCCACTGGGTGCTGTACGACCTGCCCCGCGTGACCCGCGATTTGCCCGAGAACCTGCCCCCAGACCCGGATCTGAACGACGGCAGCCACCACGGCACGAACGACTTCGGCTACGTCGGCTACGGCGGCCCCGCCCCGCCGCGCGGCAAGCCGCACCGCTACTCCTTTCACGTTTACGCGCTGGACACCGACGAACTCGGCCTGTCGTCCGGCGCGACAAAGGATCAAGTGCTCAGTGCGATGAAGGGACACGTCCTGGAAGAAGGCGAACTCGTCGCGGTCTACGCGCGGTAATTGAAAGAGCGATTTCATGGCCAAAGTTCGGCGGCGGGTGTTGTTCGTCTGCGAGGGCAATTTGCACCGCAGCCCAACCGTCGAGCGACTGTACTCTGCAATACCGGGAATTGATGCCCGCTCGGCAGGATTGTCAGACCTTGCACGGGTCCAAGTCAACGACGAACTGCTGTTCTGGGCCGATGTGATATTCGTGATGGAACGGCGGCTTCGCCAAGTACTCAAGCGGCGGTTCACGGTATCGCTGGAGGGCAAGGAACTCGTTTGTTTGAACGTGCCCGACGACTTCCAGCGGGACGAACCAAAGTTGATCGACGTGTTGGTCGAGCGATTGACACCACATCTCGGACCACCGGCGTTATAAACTTCCTGGCCGGACATCGAGATTGGGCGGCGTGTACCATGCCATCGGCGTGCCGGGGTCGGCCGTCACGAACGGTACCCCGGTCTGCTGGCGGAGTTCGGCCGCCAGGGGGCTGTTCGGCCGGGAGCTGATGAGGATACGGGCACAGCGGTTACTGCGCCGTCGCAGGCCGTCGGCGGGAATCTGCGACGTATCGGTCGTCGGTTCGGCTTCCGCCAGGAGCGTCAGCGCCAACCGGCCGAATCCTTCCGTCGCGCGGCCGCTTCGGCACTCCGACGACCCCGCGACCACGAGAGTTGCTTCCGGCGTTTCTTCGCCGTGGCACCACGACCAGAACACCGACGCGGCCAACTGAAACGTCGCCTCCACCACGTCTTGGTCCGCGGCCGTGGGGTTCGCTGGCACCCACGGCTCGACCACCATCAGCAAGTCCAGCGGCTCGGTGCTGTCGTACTCGCGGACCATCAACTCGCCTTGCCGGGCCGTCGTCCGCCAGTGGATGTCCCGCGGCGAGTCGCCCGGCCGGTAGCCGCGGACGCCGCGGACGTCGGCCGCCTGAATCGCGTGCCGGCGGACGGGGCGGCGGCTGAAGTTGTCGCCCGCGCCGATTCGGATCAGCCACCGCCGCAGCATCGGCCCGTCAACGTGGCCCAACGTCGGCAGCACGACCAGCGTGTCCGGCGGTTCGGACGGCACGGTGTAGTTAATGAGGCCGAAAGGGTAGCCGGCGATCACGAACATCGGCGACGTGGGGTATCGGCCGCGCCGGGGCGGCCGAATCGCGGCCAGCACCGTCCGACTCTCGCCCGGGGCCAGCACCGGCACAAAGACTTCCACGCGGTGCGCGTCGGACGTTTCCAGTATCGTCACCGACCCGTTGCGGCTCGCGGTGTTCGTGACGGTCACCATCCGCGCGGCCTCCGCGCCGGCGAAGGCGGGTTCGCTCCTGGCCCGCTGGATTCGCACGCGGTACGCCGACCGCCGGGCCAGCCACATGTTCACCGCCAACAGGACGAGCATGAAGTAGCCGAGGAGGATCAGCAGATTGATGAGCTTGTACGACCCGGCGAACAGCATTGCCAGTGCCGCGACGGCCCACAGCACCCCCTCGCGGGTGGGCCTGAAGTTGAGCGCGGAGTGCGGAGCGCGGAGTGCGGAATTAACGGCATCCGAACTCGCCGGCGACGCGGCCTGATCTTGGTTTTCACTCCGCATTCCGAACCCCGCATTCCGCGCTAGACTCGCACCTTTGTCTTCGCCAGGATGTCCTTGATGATCGGCGTGGCGTCGTCGCGGCCGCCCTGGTCCCAGGCTTTCGTCATGATGCGGTGGGCGAGGACCGGGATCGCGAGTTCCTTCACGTCGTCCGGGCGGACGTGGTCGCGGCCGCTGACCTTCGCCAGCGATTGGCAGGCCCGGTAGAAGGCGAGTGCGCCACGGGTGCTGGAGCCGAGTTTGATGTCCGGGTGCGACCGCGTCGCGGTGATGATGTCCAGCAGGTATTCCGTCACCGGCTCCGACACCGTGACGCTGCGGGTCGAGTGTTGCAGCGCCACCACGTCGGTCGGCGTTAGCACGGCCCCGAGGGTTTCCACCGGCTCGCCGACGCGGTGCTGCACCAGGATGTCCCGCTCGGCGGCGCGTTCCGGGTAGCCGATCTTCAGGCGGATCAGGAAGCGGTCGAGTTGGCTCTCCGGCAGTGGGTAGGTGCCCTCGTATTCGTACGGGTTCTGCGTCGCCAGCACCAGGAACGGCGGGCCGAGCTTGAACGTGTCGCGGTCCACGGTGACTTGCCGCTCGCTCATCGCTTCCAGCAGAGCCGACTGCGTCCGCGGGGTGGCCCGGTTGATTTCGTCGGCCAGCACGATCTGCGACATCAGCGGGCCGGGGTGGAACGTGAACGTGCCGTCCTTCTGGTTGAAGATGTTCGTGCCGATCAGGTCGCCCGGCAGCAAGTCCGGCGTGGCCTGGATGCGGTGGAACGAGCAGCCGAGACTGAGGGCGAGGGCCTTCGCGAGCAGCGTCTTCCCGACGCCGGGCACGTCTTCGAGCAGGAGGTGGCCTTCCGCCAACAACGCCACGAGTGCCAGCCGCGTGACCTCCGGCTTGCCGAGGAAGACCGTGGAGACGTTGTCCCGCAGCTTGGCGAGCAGGGCGGCCAATTCCTCGGTCGAGCGGGCTGGCGGTGCGGTCATACGGTCGGGTACCCCGGTAGATTGAGACAGATGTTGTAGGACCGATGGCGGGTTGGGGTAACGCCGGTACGCGAATTGCGGCGGGTTCCGTGCCAATCCTTCCGCCCGGAGAACCAATGACACCCGCCCCTCCGTCCGACTGGCCGCGTGCGATCGCCCTGGCAACCCTGACGGCCTTGGCCGTCTACACTTGTTACCTCATTACCGTCCCGTTCCTGCCGGGGCTGTCGTGGGCCGTGGCTCTGGCGGTGGTCACCCTGCCCGTTCACCGCCGTCTGAAGCGGGCGTTGGGCAGCGACAACTGGGCGGCCGGGCTGACGACCGCGCTCGTCGTCCTGGTGATCGGCGTTCCCATTGCGCTGATGGCGTACCGGCTGACCCAAGAAGTGATGGCGGCGGCTCAGTTGGTCCAGAAGGCGGCGGCCGACGATGGGTGGCGGCCGTACGCGGCAAAGGTGCCCTATTTCGGCGAGCCACTGTCTCAACTCCGGCCCGAGGAGATCGAGGGCCAACTCCGGACCCTGGCCCAACAATTCGGCGGCCACACGTTCGGCGTGGCCGGCGGCGTGGGGGCGGCGATCGTGCAAATTCTCGTGGCCGCGTTCGTGCTGTTTTTCTGTTTCCGCGACCGCCATCACTTGCTGAACGAAGTGCGGCGACTGATCCCGTTGAACACCGCCACGGCGGACAAGATCATCGACCGGGCCGTCGATGCCGTCTACGCGACGCTGTACGGCACGATCCTGGCCGGGGTGATTCAGGGCGTGACGGGCGGCCTACTGTTCTGGGCCGTCGGCCTGCCGGGGGCGATCGTCTGGGGCGTCATCATGTTCCTCCTCGGCATCCTGCCGTTCCTGGGGGCGTTCCTGGTCTGGGTGCCGGCGGCTGCCTACCTGGCCACTCACGATCAATGGGGCGAGGCGGTCGCGTTGGTGGTGTGGGGTCTCGTCATGGCGGGGCCGGTTTCGAACTACGTGTACGCCTACTTCGCCGGCGACCGCATGAAAATCCACCCCGTGCCGGCCCTGATCGCCTTCATCGGCGGGCTGGCTGTTTTCGGCGTATCCGGAATCGTGCTCGGCCCTTGCGTCCTTGTTGTGACTGTCGCCCTGCTCGACGTTTGGCGGCACCGCAGCATCGACGGCACATCGCTTGCTGATTCAACCCGTGTTCTAACTCCCTCAGGAGCCCCAACATGATTTACGCTCACAGCGAACTTCCACCGCGTCAGAGGAGTGCCCGCAACGACCCCTCGATGCGAGACGGCGATTCCGGCCACGGCAACCCCGGTGATTCGGCCGGCGACCTGTTCGAAGTCGATTCCGACACCGACATCGGTGACTCGAACGAGTTCGAGCCGCAAGTCGATGAGGACGAAGGGCTGTCCGGCGTGAACCGCGAGACCCTCCGTGAGTTTCGCGAGTTGCGGGAAGAGGTGGCCGACAACAACCTCTACTCCGAGGACGAGGCCGTCGATGCGACGATTTTGAGTCAGGAGCGGGAAGCGCTCGGCGACACGCGGGAAGATGACGGCGGTGTGGTGCAACCGACGTTGTCGGCCGACCATCCGCCACAAGCCGAGCCTGCGGCGAAAGTTTCCGCTCCGCTCGAAGGCTATGAGTCGCTAACGGTGAAGGCGATCACGGAACGGGCACGGGACATGCAGCCAAATGAAGTGGCGAAGCTGTTGGAGTTCGAAAAAGCCAACCGCAACCGCAAGACGCTGGTGACGCAGTTGGAGCGCATCGCCAACGGTCGCGTGCGACCACAGCGCGAGGCGGTGGCGGAGTAAGGCCGCTCCCGCAATGAGTTGGATGCGAAGCGGGGCTGGGTGAATTGTCCACCCGCCCCGCTTCTTGCTTTTACTTTTGGCGAATTCGCATCAACCCATCTCGAACCGCACGGTGCCGCCACCGGTGCCGCCGCGGAGGTTGCCGGTCGGCTTGCGGTTGGCCATGCGGGCCGCGGCTTCCGCCTTGTCGGCTTCTTCTTCGGCCGTCAGGGCGGCGTCCTCCGCCGCTTCCTTCTCGGCCGTCATCGCCTTCAACGACAACCCGATCCGCCGCTGCTCGGTGTCGATGTTGATGATTTGAACCGTGACTTCCTGGCCCTCGCTCAGGATGTCCCGCACGCGGCCCACACGACCCGTCGAGAGTTCGGAGATGTGAATCAGCCCTTCGATGCCGGGGGCGATCTCAACGAACGCGCCGAAGTCGGCGAGTCGCGTCACCTTGCCGGGGATGCGGGCGCCGGGGCGGTTCTCCGCGGCGAACGTGTCCCACGGGTTCGTGCCCATCGCCCGCAGGCTCAGGCCGATGCGACGTTGTTCCGGGTCGAGGCGGATCACCTTCACTTCTACCAACTGGCCGACCTTCACCACTTCCTCGGCCGTGCCGACGCGGGAGTAGCTGAGTTCGCCGATCGGGATAAGGCCGTCGGCCGCACCGAGGTCCACGAATGCGCCGAACGGCTTGATCGACTTGACGAGGCCCTTGTGGATGTCGCCTTCCTTGATCGTCGCCCAGAACTCGCCGGCCTTCCGCTCGCGCTCCGCTTCCTGGATCACGCGACGGCTGACGATCAGGTTCCGCTCGCTCGGTTCGAGTTCAATCACCTGCACCTTGAGCTTCTGGTTGACCAGCGTTTCCGGCTGCTCGATGCGGTACATGTCGGCCTGGCTGAGCGGCATGAACCCGCGGATGCCGTTGACCTCGACGGTGTACCCGGTCGAGTTCTTGTTCATGCCGGTGACCTTCGCCTCGATCACCATGTTCAGCTTGACGGCCGACCAGTCGGTGACCTGCTTCGCGGCCCCTTCCTTCGTGAGCACGAGCAGGCCGTTGGCCGAGTCGTAGTGGTCCACGAGGAACTCGATCTCGTCGCCGACGTTCGGTCGTTTGCCCTCGAACTCGTCGAGCGAGATCATCCCCTCGCTGCGGCCGCCGGGGATTTCGATGAACACGTCCTTGCCGTGGATGCTAACGACGCGGCCCTTCTTGCGGCCGTTCTCGCCCTTCGCGCCTTGCGGCTTGTCGGCATCCATCGCCTTGATGTCGGTGCCGGCGAAGGCGGCGGCCATCTCGGACTCAATGTCCAGGTCGAGGGCACGCTTGTTCGGCTTGAACTCGCCGAAAGTGCGGGGCATCGCGTCGGGCTGCGGCTTCGCCTTCGGCGGTCCGCCGCGCTGCCACTTGTCCGGGACCGGCTTGCCGCCCGGCCGCGGCGCACCGGGCTTCGGCGGCCCACCAGCGTTCGCAACAGGAGTAACGGCGGGCGTGGGCGCGGCCGGGGCGGCGGGCGTTTCGGGCTTGGGGGCGTCGGGAGTGGTTTCGGTGGACATCGGGTTGCTCCTACAAGCGGCCGCAGTCGCGCAGGCCAGACTGATAAGTTAGTGTGCCAGCCGGGAACGACAATGGAGGGCGGCGCTTCGCGAGTTCCTACAATCTCCTCCTATGTCGTCATCCCGCAAGCGGCTAAGGCTGGTCGCGCAAGCCGTCATCGCCGTCGCCATCCTCGTCGCGGTCGGTCGGTACTTCTGGAAGTTGCTCGACGATCAATCGCTGAGTACCGTGTCGTTCGGCGACCGCGGCTGGTACCTAGTGCCGGCCGGGTTGCTGTACCTGTGCGCCCACACCATCTGGGGCACCTACTGGTGGGAGTTGCTGCGATACCAGGGCGTGCGGGTGTCGTGGTTCGGCGGCGTGCGTGCGTACTTCGTCAGTCAGTTTGGGAAGTACGTGCCGGGCAAGGTGTGGGTGCTGGCCCTGCGGTGGGGGCAACTGCGGGCCGCGCCGGGGGTGTCCTGGCAATTGATCCTTCTCACCGGGGCCTACGAGACGCTCGTCAACATGGCGGCCGGGGCAATGCTCGCGGCGGTGTTCATCACGGCGACCGGCGTCGGCGGGGAGTACGCCTCCGGGCAGTGGTGGGTCATCGCCGGCATCGCCGCCCTGCCGGTCGGATTGTTCCTGTTAGTCCGATTGGCCAACCGCGTGACGCGGATGCGGAAGGGGCCGGATGCGCAAGCCGTCGCGAACACCCCGTTGTGGTTATTGCTCGTCGGACTCTTGCAGGCCGGCGTTGGGTGGTGTCTGTTGGGGATAAGCCTCCGATTGACGGCCCTGGCGGTTGTGCCGGGGTTTCCGGCGAGCTACCCCGCCGACCTGGCGAGCGTGACGGCGTCCTACGTGGTCGGCTTCGTCATCATCGTGGCCCCCGGCGGGCTGGGGCCGCGTGAGTACGTGCTGGTGAAGTGCCTGGAGCCGCGGCTGCTGGACGTGGTCGAGAACCCCGGCGGGCAAGCCGTGGTGATCGCGCTCCTGCTGCGGCTGGTCTGGACGGGGTTCGAGGTGGCACTGGCGGGCGGGCTGTATTTGACCAGTAAGCTGCGGCGGCAGCCGGCGGTATCACCTTCTTTAGAACCCGGTGCGAAAGCGGCGGGGTGAAGGTGTTCAGAGGGTTCGCGGAGACATCATGACACGACCGGCCCCCATCCCGGATTTGCTCTCACTGGTGATCCCGGTTTACAACGAGAAAGACAGCCTTCTGACGCTACTCGCCGAGATCGACGGGGCCGTCCGCGGGGCCGGGCTGACGAACGTCGAAATCCTGTTCATCGACGACGGCAGCCGCGACGGCTCGTGGGAGATGGTCCAACAACTCGCGGCCCAGGATACCCGCGTCCACGGCGTCCGCTTCCGGCGGAACTTCGGCAAAGCGGCGGCGCTCAACATCGGCCTGCGGCGGGCGGCCGGCGACGTGGTCATGACCCTCGACGCCGACCTGCAAGACGACCCGAAGGAAATCCCCCGCTTCATGCAGGCGGTGAAGAGTGGCACCGACGTGGTGAGCGGTTATAAGAAGGTCCGCCACGACCCGTGGCACAAGGTCTTCCCGAGCCGCGTGTTCAACTGGATGGTGTCGAAGCTCACCGGCGTGAAGCTGCACGACCACAACTGCGGCTTCAAGGCGTACCGCGGCGAGGTCATCCGCGAAGTCCGACTGTACGGCGACCTGCACCGCTACGTGCCGGTACTGGCCCACGAAGCGGGGTTCACCGTCGGTGAACTCGTCATCAACCACCGGCCGCGGAAGTTCGGGCACTCGAAATTCGGGGCGCGGCGGTTCCTGAAGGGCTTCCTCGACCTGATTTCCGTCTGGTTCCGCACGACCTTCGGCTACCGCCCGATGCACGCTTTCGGCACGCTCGCGGTGTTGCTCGGTTCCGTCGGGATCGCCCTCCATCTCTTGCTGACGTTCGTGCCGGTGGGTAACACAATCTCGAACCTGTTCGGCCTGCTGCCCGTACTGTGCTTGGTGTTCGCGGCACAGTCGGTGTTCACGGGGTTGCTGGCCGAGTACGTCCTCGCCCGTTCGACGCCGGATGACCCGTACCGCGTGGCCGAGATGACCCTCGACCCGACGCAAAGAACGAAATGAATTCCGTACCCGACCCCGCCGCCCTCCGCCGGTCGATCTACCTCATCCTCACCTGGGTCGCCGTGGCCATCGCAGCGGCGAAGGTAGTCGGCGTTGAACTCGTCGTCGAGCCGAGCCGATTTCAGCCGCCGCCGGGCACGTTCGGCAGCGACCGCCCGGCGAACTTCATCCCCGCGAAGGCGTGGCCGGCCGAACGACCGGAACCGACGCCGCTGCTGAGTTCCAACGACCGCTCGCGGTGGGCGACCGTGCGGGCACTGGTGGACGACGGCACGTTCGTCATCGGCCGGCGGCAGAGTCCGAACGCGAAGGCGCCGCCGTTCCCGGACCACGGCATCATCTTCGAAGGCGGGTGGGAAGCGGTCGACAAGGTGATGGACCCGCACACGGGGCAGTTCTACTCGACGAAGCCGCCGCTGTTCCCGGTGATGATGGCCGCCGAATACTGGGTGCTGAAGCACACGCTCGGGTGGCAGTTCAACCGCGACAAGTGGCCGATCGTGGTGACGATCCTGCTGACCGTGAACGTGCTGCCGTTCGCCGTCTACCTGATCCTGCTCGCCCGCCTGATCGAACAGTACGGCACGTCCGACTTCGCGAAGGTGTTCACGTTCGCGGCCGCGGCGTTCGGCACGTTCGTGACGACGTTCGCAGTCACGCTGAACAACCACACGCCGGCGATCTTCTGCGTGCTGTTCGCGCTCTACCCGCTTTTGCGCAAACGGCCGCCGGGTTCGAGCGAATCACCGGCAGACCTGTTCTTCAGTGGGTTCTTCGCCGGCCTGACCGCGACGTTCGAACTGCCCGCCGCCGCGTTCACGGCCGGGTTAGCGCTACCGCTGCTGATCGCCCGGCCGAAGGCGACGCTGACGTGGTTCCTGCCCGGCGTCCTGGTGCCACTCGTGGCGCTGCTGGCCTGCATGTACGCGGCGATGGGATCGTTCCTACCGGCCTATGGGGAGTTCGGCGGGCCGTGGTATAAGTTCCCCGGCAGCCACTGGAACAAACTCGACGACCCGAACTCGCGTGGCATCGACTTCAACAAGCAAGGCACGCCCATCTACGCCTTCAACCTACTGCTCGGCCACCACGGTTGGTTCAGCCTAACGCCGGTGTGGGTGCTGGGGCTGGTCGGGTTGGCGATGTCGGCGAAGTGGAACGAAGTCCGCCGCGTCTTCGCGAAACCAACCGACGCCGTCTGGAATCCGAGGCTGCTCGCGGCGATGACGTTGGCGATCTCGGCCGTGGTGTTCGCGTTCTACCTGATGCAGACGAAGAGCTACAACTACGGCGGCAACACCGCCGCCGCCCGGTGGTTGATCTGGCTCACGCCGCTGTGGCTGTTCGGCCTACTGGCCGGCGCGGAGCGGGTCGCGAACTCGAAGGTCGGCCGGGGAATCGCGGCAGGGTTGTTAGGCTTCTCCGTGCTGTCGGTATTCTACCCGGCGTGGAATCCGTGGCGATCGCCCTGGCTGTTGCAGTTGGCCGAAGTGTTGGACTGGGTCCACTACTGACCATTGACTGAGGCCCGAACGAAATGGCGGACGCTGCTTCCGGTTATCTCGTCGCCCGCCTCGACGGAAGTTACGGCGACGTCCACCCGTTGGCCGCCGAGGCCCGGTACACGCTCGGCCGCGCGCCGACTAACCGCATCCCGCTCCGCGACGACATGTGCAGCCGCGAGCACGCCGAGGTCTACTGGTTCAACAACGCCTGGCACGTCCGCGACCTGAAGAGCCTGAACGGGACGTTCGTCAACGAGGAGAAGTTGGCCCGCGAGCGGAAGTTGCACGCCGAGGATCAGGTCCGCTTCGGCAACAGCCGCTTCCTCTTCCTGCACGACCTGACCGACCTGCCGACGCACCAGCCGGACCCGGGGCCGGTCACGGACATCACGATCAAGACTCGGCTCGACGACACGAAGTACATCTCACCGAAGAAGTCGGTCGGCCTGGCCCCGACGGCTGAGTTTCCCGCCAAAGCCCGGCACGTCTCGCAGGACGAGGCCGTCGCCCTGCTTTTCCGCCTCGCCACCGACACCGCGACCGCCGCGACGCCGACCGAGTTGGCGGAGATGGCCCTGAACACCCTCTTCCACGGCACGACGGCCGAAGTCGCCGCCGTCCTGGCCGTGCCCGGCGGCCGCGATTCGGAACTGATCGCTTACCGCACCCGCAACGCGAGCCAGAAGACTTACCACAAGGTGTCGAGTTTCGTCAGCCATGAGGTCGCAAAGACGCAGCAGGCGGTGCTGGCTGAAGACGTGGCCGCCGAGAAGAAGCTGAAGGACCGCGACAGTGTCAGCGAACTGAAGGCCGCGAGCCTCATCTGCGCCCCCGTCGCGGCCGACGACGAGTTGCTCGGCCTCATCCACATCTACAGCACCACGGCCAGCCGCCGGCTGAACGCGGACGACCTGGAACTGACGCTCGCTATCGCCCGGCAGGTCGGCATCGCGTGGCAACGGCTCCGGCGCGAGGCCGGATTGACCGCCGAGGTCAAGGCGCTCAAGGACCGTTTCCACCTCGAAAGCGGACTCGTCGGCGGGAGCGGCGGCATCAAGGCTATCGAAACGCAAGTCGCTCGCGTCGCGCCGACGAAGGCGACCGTCCTCATCCGCGGCGAGAGCGGCGTCGGCAAGGAACTCGTCGCCCGTGCCGTGCACCAGTCGGGGCCGCGAAAGAGCGGCGCGTTCGTCTGCCTCAACTGTGCCGCCCTCACCGAAACGCTGCTGGAGAGTGAACTCTTCGGCCACGAGAAGGGATCGTTCACCGGCGCGACGGAACGTCTCATCGGCAAGTTCGAGTCGGCCGACGGCGGCACGATCTTCCTCGACGAGATCGGCGAGATGACCCTCGGCACGCAGGCGAAGCTCTTGCGCGTCCTCGAAGGCCAGCCGTTCGAGCGGGTCGGCGGCAACACGCCGATTCACGTGGACGTGCGCGTGGTCGCCGCCACGAACCGGCCGCTGGAAGACGCCGTGCGGGAGGGCACCTTCCGCAAGGACTTGTTCTTCCGCCTTCAGGTGGTGCAGATCGACGTGCCGCCGCTCCGCGACCGGCCGGACGACATCCCGCCGCTGGCCCTGCACTTCTTCCAGTACTACACGCGGGAAACCGGCCGCCGGCTGAAGGGTTTCTCCCCGGCCTCGATGAAGAAGCTGACCGCCTACCACTGGCCCGGCAACGTCCGCGAACTCCGGAACGCCATCGAGCGGGCCGTCGTCCTGTGCGGCGGGTCAACACTTGAGGATAGTGACATCTGGCTGTCACCCCTGGAGACCGGCCCGCGCGAGAGCACGGACGTGTACTCGCCGAAGACGCTGGACGAGGTCGAGAAGCGGCACATTGAACAAACCCTGACCCACACCGGCTGGAACAAGTCGCAGTCGGCCGACATCCTTGGCATCGAGCGGTCCACCCTCGACCGCAAGATCAAGAGTTACGGGCTGAAGAAGTAATCCCGCACCAGGTTCCCACCATGACGCTCAGCCGCCTCCCCCTGGGGTATTGCACCAACGTCCACCCCGCCCAAACCGTGGCCGGCGTCGTCGAAGGGCTGGACCGCTTCACGGTCCCAGTCCAACGCCGCGTCGGCCGCCCGGTCGCCGCCGGCCTCTGGTTGGCCCGCCCCGTCGTCGATGAAATCCTCGCCACCCCGGACGGCATCACCCGCCTCGCGGCCGAACTCCAACGGCGAGGGCTGACCACCTACACGCTGAACGCCTTCCCCTACGGTGACTTCCACGCCGCGCGGGTGAAGGAACAAGTTTACCGACCCGACTGGACCACGCCGGAGCGAGAGGCGTACACGCTGCAATGTGCGGCCATCCTCGCAGGGTTACTGCCGGCCGGAGAAGATGGGTCCGTCTCGACTCTGCCCATCGGGTTCAAGGGGTTCAATCCCCCGCCCGATTTCACGGCCGCGGCTGAGCGACTGACGGCCGTGGCGGTCGGCCTCGCCCGGTTGAAGGACGAAACCGGCCGGGCAGTGCGAATCGCCATCGAGCCGGAACCGTTCTGCCTGCTAGAAACCACCGACGAAGCTGTGGCGTTCTTCGACAAACTCTGGCAGACGGCGGCCCATCGGGGTGCCGAAACCGCCGTGCGCGAGTACATCGGCCTGTGCTACGACGTTTGCCACCAGGCGGTGCTGTTCGAGGATCAGGCCACGTCGGTGCGGGCGCTGGATCGGACCGGCATCCGCATCAACAAGGTGCAGGTGAGTTGTGCGATTCACCTCGAGCGGCCGGGAGAAAATTCGGCCGGTCGGGATGCCCTGCGGAGGTATGTCGAACCCCGGTATCTCCACCAGACCTACGCGAAACTCGAGGACGGGCGGGTGGTGAAGGCCGTGGACTTGACCGAAGGCGTCCTGGCCAACCCTGGGGCGGAGTTCTTGGCCGCCGACGCCTGGCGGGTTCACTTCCACGTGCCCGTGAACGCCGACCGCCTGGGGCCGCTCGCCACCACGCGGCCCGACGTGAAGGCCGCCCTCGACGCCATCGCGGGGTTGAGTTACGCCCCGCACCTGGAAGTCGAGACGTACACCTGGGAGGTCATGCCGGGGGACGGCCCGCCCGACGTGGTGGCCGGGCTGACCGCGGAAATCGAGGCGACCCAACGCATCCTGACCCCGGCGTGAGCCCGGCCGCGGTTACGAATGCACCACCCGGCACACGACCTTGTCGGCCGGGGTGAGCGAAATTGCCGAATCCACTTCGGCCCGCTTCGCCACGGGCTTCTTCGGCCAGACAAGCAGCGCGACGCCGAGGATCACCAGAGCCGCGGCCACGCCGGTGCGACCGCTTAACGCCTCGCCGACCACGGCCCACCCGAGTAGGACGGCGACCACTGGGTTCACGAACGCATACGTCCCGACCAGCGCCGGCGACGTGACCGTGAGCAGCCAGTTGTACGCCGGCAGCGCCACCACCGCGGCGAGCATCAGGTAGAAGCACGCGGCGACCGACTGCCACGACACGGCCGCGAGGTTGATTCGCTCGCCTTCGCCGAGGGCCAGACCGACGACGACCATGATCGCGCCGCCCGTCAGCATTTGCATCCCGGAGTTGCGGACCGGCGACGCCGGTTTGTCCGAGTAGCGGGTGAACAGCGAACCGATCGCCCAGCCGACCGCCGCCACGAGGAGAACCGCGGCCCCGACCGGGTTAATGCCGCCGGGAGCCGACAGGGTCGCGACACCGACAAGACCCAAGCCGATGCCGGCGGCTTCCCGGAACTTCGGTCCCTTCCGCCCGCCGTACCCCCAGTCGAACAACAGCAGCCACGCCGGGAGGGTGGCGATGACCAGCGCCGCCACGCCGGACGGTACGGCTTGCTCGGCCCACGTCACGCCGCCGTTGCCGACCACGAACAGCAGGACCGAACCGATGGCCGCGTTCCGCCAGTGGCGACGGGGCGGGCGGGGCAAGCCGTTGCGGACGCCGATCGCGTACAGAATTGCCCCGGCGAGGAGGAAGCGGCAACCGGCCATGAGGAACGGCGGGATGGTGTCGATGGCCAGTCGGATGGCGAGGTAGGTCGATCCCCACAGCAGGTAGATTGTGGCGAACGCGAGCAGCAACTTGGTTCGCGACGGCTCCGACGATTGGCTTCCCATCTCACTTCCTGTCCGCACGAGTCTGATTCCGAAACCTACCACCCGACGGTCATTTTCTTTCATCGGGAGGGCAACGGACACCGTCACGGTGAAAAGGTTCAGGGGTACAGTCGCAAACTCACGACGCCGGCGAACTTGTAAGATTCCCTCGCCGCCGTGGTATTGAAACCTGGCGGGCGAATTGACCGAACCCTTCCGCCCACGGAGGTGTCGGGAAGGGGTATCAATCACCCCACCAAGGAGGTCGACGTGGGCGCGGAAGAGAGTCATCGGTTACGCGGCGGAAACACAACCTTCACCATCCTGATCGCCCTCAGCGTATCTCACCTTCTCAACGACACCATCCAATCGCTCATCGCGGCCGTCTACCCCGTCCTCAAGGACACCTACGCGCTCACGTTTACCCAGATCGGCCTCATTACGCTGGCGTTCCAACTAACGGCGTCGTTGCTCCAGCCGGTCGTCGGACTGTACACCGACCGCCGGCCACTGCCGTTCTCGCTGGCCGGCGGCATGGGGGTGACGCTCGCCGGGCTGTTGTTACTATCCGTGGCCGGCGACTTCCCGACCATCCTCCTTGCGGCCGCGCTGGTCGGCGTCGGCTCCGCGGTCTTCCACCCAGAGGCGTCGCGGGTAGCCCGGCTGGGGTCCGGTGGGCGGCACGGGTTCGCTCAATCGCTGTTCCAGGTCGGCGGGAATGCGGGATCGGCCCTCGGCCCGCTGTTGGCGGCGTACATCGTGGTCCCGCGCGGCCAGGGCAGCATCGCGTGGTTCTCGGTCGCGGCCGTGGCGGCGATGGTGATCCTCGTTCGCGTCGGCCTGTGGTATCGCGCGCATCTCGCCGAGCGAGTCACCCGAAAGGCCACCGACGCCGGCGAGCCAACCCTGTCGCGCGGCCGTGTGGCACTGTCGATCGGCATCCTGTTGTTGCTGATCTTCTCGAAGTACTTCTACCTCGCGAGCCTGACGAGTTACTTCACGTTCTACCTGATCGAGACGTTCAACGTGTCGGTGCAGACGGCTCAGATTCACCTGTTCGTGTTCCTCGGCTCAGTTGCCGTGGGCACGTTCGCGGGCGGGCCGGTCGGGGACCGGATCGGGTTTAAGGCCGTCATCTGGGGGTCGATCCTCGGCGTGCTGCCGTTCACGCTCGCCTTGCCCTACGCGAACCTGTTCTGGACGACGGTGCTGACCGTGCCGATCGGCCTGATCCTGGCGTCGGCGTTTTCGGCGATCATGGTCTACGCCCAGGAGTTGTTGCCCAGTCGCGTCGGCATGGTGGCGGGGCTGTTCTTCGGCTTCGCCTTCGGCATGGGCGGGTTGGGGGCGGCCGTCCTCGGCTACCTCGCCGACCAGACGAGTATCGGGTACGTGTACCACGTCTGCTCGTTCCTGCCGCTCATCGGCGTGTTGACCGCGTTCCTGCCGAACTTGCGGCGATCACCGAAGTGACCACGGCAGGCGGAAGGGCGACCCGATGACCGCGTGTACCCTCGACTCGTCCGTGGTGGATTGGGTGATCGACCACCCCGAGACGGGGGCGGTCTTCGAGACGTGGAGAATCGAGCAGTCGTGCGCCGGCAAGTCCCTCGATTACGCCTGCCGCGAACGGGGGATCGACCCCCGCCGCGTGCTGGCCGACTTGCACCGGGCCATCGCCGCGGCGGGCCGGCCGGGCGGAACAACGCCTTGACCGCGTTCGCCCGGCTCAGTCGCTCTCTTCGTGAACCAGTTTGCCGTCCGACGTGTACGTCAGTTCGTGTTCCTTCCCGGCGGCCGTCGTCAGTTCGACGTGGTAGTGCTTGCCCGGCACGCCCGGCTCGGTGAGTTCCGCCACCTCGCCGATTTTCCCCTTCGGAAACCTCTTCGTCACGGCGGCGGCGACCGCCTTTGGCAAGTCCTTGAACTCGATCCCGTGGGCGATCTCGATGACCTTGCCCTTCTCGGTCACGGTGACTTCGTAGTCGGCGTTGTTGTGCTTGAAGAACACCTCGTAGTGGAGCACCTTCGCCTCGGTGTAGGTGCTCACCGAGTCGAACTTCGCCTTCGGGAAGTGCTCCCGCACGGCGGCCGCGATCGCCTGGGGGAGCTTGTCCACGGGGATTTCGTCCCCGCCGTCGGCCGCGGGTTCGGGTTTGTCGTCTGCCATCGGCTGGGGCTCGGCCGCCGACTTCCAAAACAGAGACGTGCCGACCAGACCGAACACCGCCCCCACGCCGCCGACGATCAGAACACGCCGTGTCATCACTCGTCCTCCGCTTGAAAATTCTCCGCCCGAGCGGCCGGAATGCCGGCCCACCGGGTGTCAGCCGGCAGGACTTCGCCCTTCATCACCAGCGACAAATCTTCCACCACCGTCCCGGCCTCCACCACCGTATCGTACAAGATCAGGGTCCACCCGCCGACCGTCGCCCCGGGGCCGATCTCGATGTTCGAAACCTTCATCACGCGGTCCTCGAAGAGGTGCGTTTGCAGGGTGCAGTCCTCGTTCAGCTCCGCCTCGTCGCCGACGCGGGTCAGGTCGAATTCGCACAGGTCGGTCGTGTCCATGAACACCCGCCGGCCGATCTTCGCGCCCATCAGCCGGAAGTACCAGCAGACGAACGGCGTGCCGGTGAGCAGCCCGACGAGGAACAGGTCGGCGAGGTATTCGCGGACGCCCGAGATGAACTCGGTCCGCCAGACGAACCCGCTCCACAGGGGCCGTTCCGTCGGGCGGTAACGGCCCGCCACGACCCACTTGACCGCCACCACGAAGAGGGCTGCTCCCAAACCCGCCAGCGCGTACAGCAGCGGAAAGAGGGCGAGCACGTGCCACACGGAGTAGCGGTAGCGGAGCGTGACGGCCCACGAAATGAGCAGGCTCGACAGGACCACCAGTGCCGTCGCCGGCAGGACGACGCGGACGAACTCGATGGCCCCGCGGAGGAGCCAGAGTTTCAGCGGCGGGTTGGTGATCGCGGCGTCCGGGAAGGCGGCGCTCTCTTGCCGTTGCGGCAGGTGGAAGGCGGGCGAGCCGACCCACGCCGTGCCCGGCTTGATGGCCGCGGCCGGCAGGATCGACTGACACCCGAGTAGGCCGTCGTCGCCGAGCTGACCGCCCGGCGGGATGTGCGCCCCGTTCCCGGCGAACGCCTTCTTGCCGATGCGCACCGGCGCGAGGGTGAGCGTGTTCCCTTCGACCCGTGCCCCGCCGATCGACACGGCGTCCGCGAGGAAGCTCTCGTCGTCCAGCGTGAGCAGGTCGTGCGGGATGCTGCAGGCCGTCGAGACTTCCACCCGCCGGCCAAGCTTCACGCCCAGCAGCCGGTACCACGGGTTCAGGAAGATCGTGCCGTACAGAGTGCCGGTCGCGTCGAGGCTCAGTTCCATAAGACGATCGACGAACCACTTCCGCACGGCGAACAAACCGTACCGCGGGTACGTCCCGGCCCGCACTTCGCCGAGGAGAAGCCACTTCACGCCGACCACTTGCAGGGCGAAGAGGATCACGAACGACAACGCCACGACCGGGGCGACGGCAAGATACAAGTACCCGTCCCACTGATGGCTGAGCGAGTTCAGCCAGATGATGCCCGGCAGGAAGCAGACGATGGCCGCCACCCGCAGGAGGAACGAGCCAACCCCGTAGACGACGCCCAGCGCGATCCGCCGGGCGAGGCCGGGCCGGACGGCATTGCTCGGTTCTGCAATTCCCACCCGTCGGGCCGGCGACCCGGCCCACCGTTCGCCCGCCGGGAGGGTTTGCCCCGTCCGCACCAGCGAGAGGTCGTCGAGCTTCACATTGTCGCTGACGGCCGACCCCGGCATCAGCACCGACCGGCTGCCGATGTAGCACCCGCGGCCGACGGTGATCGTCCCCAGGTGAAGGAAGCCGCCCTCGACGGTGTGCCCGCGGAGGCCCACGTCGCTGCCGACGCAGGTGTCGTCGCCGATGCTCAGGAGTTCGAAGGCACCGGCGTTGTCGGTGCCCAGGTAGACGTTTCGCCCGACGCGCACGCCGAGGAGGCGGTAGTACAGGCCGAGGAGCGGCGTGCCGGTCAGGTAGCCGGTCGGCGTCGCCGAGAGGATCGACCCGGCGAACCACCAGCGGAAGTAGTACCAGCCCCAGAGCGGGTGCGTCCCCGGCTTCACACGGCCGAGCAGCACCCACTTCGCGACCACACCGATGAGCAGCATCAGCGGGTAGACGGCCGCGAGGCTGACGAGGGCCGCCGCGACGGCCGTCGGCAACGCCCAGCCGCGGTCGATGCAGTCGGCGTACACGAGGTATGGCCCCATCCACTGGAGCGAGAAAAACCCCAGGACGACGTATAGCGCGAAGAACTGCCCCAACCCGCAGAGGAAGTGCCGCAACGGCGGGATCGACCGGCCGTGGACGCGCGGCTTCGCACGCGGGACGACGGCCGCCGGGCGTGTGGCTTCGAGGTGTCGGGCCAGCTGCGCGACGGTCGGGTGTTGGTACACGTCGGCCACGGCGGCGTGCCGGAATTCCGGTTCGGCTCGCAGGTCGGAGATGGCGCGGGCCGCCAGCAGGGAGTGCCCGCCGAGGTCGAAGAAGAAGTCGTCCGTCACCGACACGGCCGGTCGGCCGAACACCTTCGCCCAGACGACCGCGACGCGGGCTTCGAACTCGGTCCGCGGCGGGGTTCCGTCCGACGGGGCGAGGTCTTCCACCTGCCACTGCGGGGCCGGGAGGCGTTTGCGGTCCACTTTTCCACTCGGCAGCGTCGGGAACTCGGCGACCGCGACGAACCGGGACGGCACCATGTACACCGGCAGCCGCGCACGCAGGTGGGACCGCAGAACGTCGTCCGCGATCGGGCCGTTGGCCGAGATGACGTAGCCGATCAGGCTCGGCACCCCGCCACCGTCCGACAGCACGGCGGCAACGGCCGCGCGAACACCGGGGACTGCGAGCAGCCCGGCTTCGACTTCGGACAACTCGACGCGGTAGCCGCGGATTTTCACCTGCTCATCGCACCGGCCGAGGAATTCGAGTTCGCCATCGGCCGTCCACCGGGCGAGGTCGCCGGTGCGGTAGAGGCGATCATCGCGAAGGAACGGATTCGGCACGAACCGCTCGCGGGTGAGGTCGTCCCGGCCGACGTACCCGCGGGCCACGCCGACGCCGCCGATGTAGATTTCGCCCGTCCCGCCCGACGGCACCGGTTGACCGACTTCGTCCAACAGAAGCACCGTGTACCCGTCGAGCGGCTTGCCGATCGTGACCGGCCGACCCGGCTGACAGACGGCCGCCGTCGCGATCACGGTCGCTTCCGTCGGGCCGTAGGTGTTGAACATCGTCCGGCCCGGCGTTGCCCACCGGGTGACGAGTTCGGCTGGGCACGCTTCGCCGCCGAGGATGAGTGTGCGAACCGTCGGCAGGTTCCCGTCGAGCATCGCGAGCAGCGTCGGCACCGTCGAGAAAACGGTCACGCCGAGGTCCGTCAGGTGCCGCCCGAGGTCGGGACCGCTCTGCATCAACTCCCGCGTGCCGACGACGAGGGCCGCACCGTTGGCGAAGGCAGCCCACACTTCTTCGACCGACGCATCGAACGCGATCGAGAAGCCCTGGAAGACGCGGTCGTCGGGGCGAAGGCCGTACAGTTCCGCTTCCACGCGCACCAGATGGCACACGCTCCGGTGTTCGATCATCACGCCCTTCGGGCGGCCGGTCGAACCCGAGGTGTAGATGACGTAGGCGAGGTCGCCGGGGCCGACGGAGACTTCCGCCGCCGAGAGCCGTTCGGGCGACTGCGCGTCGATCAGCGCCCGGTCGGCGACAAGATCGCACATCTTACTCTGGAAAGTGTGCGCCTTCTCCCGAAGTGCCGGCGACGTGACGAGGACGGCGGCCGCGCAGTCGCTCAGGATGTCGGCGATGCGTTCGGCGGGGTAATCGGGGTCGAGCGGAACATAGGCGGCCCCGGCTTTCAGAATGGCGAGGAGGCCGATGGAGACTTCGGCCGAGCGTTCGAGCAAGAGGCCGACGAACTGCCCCGGCCCGACGCCGAGCGCGCGGAGGTGTCGCGCGAGTCGGTTCGCGTGGCGTTCGAGGTCGGCGTAGGAGAGGGTGCGGTCGCCGCACACGACCGCCGGCCGATCCGGGTACGTGTCCGCGGAGCGGTGCAGCCAATCGTGGAGTACCGTCACGCCCCCCGGGGAGAGGTGGGACGCCATGTTACCCGCCCGACCGTGTCGCCGAAGTTGGCCGTGTCATTCGATTCAGACCTGTCATGCGAACTCCTGTCGGGTTGAACCCGTCACAGGATTCAACCCGACTGCCGGGGGAAGAGGCCGACCCGACAACAGGAATTATCGCCCGCATTCATGAGAACGGCGTGAATCGGGTGGCGGGGCCGCGATCGATGCACTCCCGCCATTGGTTCCACTGGCGTCGTAACGTCACCGGCCGTGGGTCGGGCCAAGTGGTTGGCCCGGCCCGCGGCCGGAGGCATCAACCCGTCTGTACGGATTGATTCAGAGTGTGACGGTCAGCCTTCAGCACATGCAGCAGCACACCGGGGTGCCGCCCATCATCAGGCAGCAGGTGCACCCGGCCTTCATGCACGCGGTCATGCAGTCGCAGCACCCCTGGATCATGTCGCAGCACGCCTTGTCGCCGCTCGTGCACGTGACGCAGCACCCGTCCTTGGTCATCTCGACCTTGCACGCGCCCATCGTCAGGTTGCAGCAGCACACCATCATGCCGTTCAGCATGCACGCCACGCTGCACATCCCGCCGGCCATCATCGTGCACAGGTTCTGCATCATCGTGCACGCCGTCGGGTCGTCGCACATACAGGTAATCTTCATCCCGCCGGTGCACTTCTCCATCTTCATCGTGCACCGGGGGACCATCACCATGTTCGGCATCGAAGCCGGCATCCCCGCGCCCATGCCCATCGGCATCGCGTTGCCCATGCCGGTCATCGAAGCCCGATCCATCATCATGGAAGTCGCCATTGTCATGTCTCCAGAGGAAAGTTGTTGAAGAATCGGCCCTGTCCCTCAGTCAACAAGGCCGTCCGTTTGATTCAGTCAGCCGAGAGATCGCACAAATTCCGAGAATCTTTACTAAGAGCAGTTGCCTTATGAAGATTGCAGGTTAGAATTCCATTACGATAGACGATCAAGTTGACGATATTAGTAATAAATCGTCTGTCGTCACTCGGGAGAAGAGTCATGATCAGCCATCGTTTCCGAGACCAACTCGACCTAGAACAAGCGGCGAACCGCTTGGCTTCACCGATGGCGTTTGTCCCGTGTCCGATGTTCCAAAGTTTCTCCTCGGCTCATCAAACTCAAGTTCAAGAGGTCTACCGCCTTGCGGCGGAAATGACCCGCGAGCAACTGCAACCCGTTCGGTATCCGCAGTTCTCGATGAACTAGTTTCGATCGCTCACTGTTCTGACCGGCCGTGGGGGTGAATGAGTCACCTCCGCGGCCGTTTCATTTCGACAACGATGAACAGGATAACCCCGGCCGGCCGCCCTGGCTACGGGTTGAATCGGTCGGGGGGCTTACTCTGTCAGCCTGACAAAGATCATCGCGGAGATGAGGTAAAATCGGTCGGGGGGCTTACTCTGTCAGCCTGACAAAGATCATCGCGGAGATGAGGTAAACGGCGGCCAGTCCGGTGAAATATGCTCGCCCGCTAGGAAGTGATATGCCGCAAACACAAGGCTGACATGGTGATGCCAGCCGTGCCACGTGCGGCCTTCGAAATGGTCGATGCCCATCTCCGACTTCAGCCACTGGAAGTGTCTTAACGCCTTCGGCGTGACATCGTCGGCCGGGTCTTGGAGCAGGAAGCCTCGCTGCTGGAGCGTCTCGGAGAATTCGGCCACGGACAGGTAGCCATTCTCCGCCGTGATGGCCGAGCACTTTTCCCCGGCCTGTCGCAATTCGTCCAGTAATTCCAGGGCAATCTCGGCTTTCGTCGCGGGGCGGCGCTGGTCTTCGGGAATGGTTTTCTCGGCCAGTTCTGGGTTGTCGCGCATCCAGTTCGCGGGCAGGTACAGCCGGGATGCGAGGGGGAAGAAGCCGAACGGCCCCACTTGCGAAATGAAGACGCCCACTTGGCAGTTGATCTTCTTGCCGAGCGACCGGGCGAATTGCCGGAACACGCCGACGGAGTGCTGGCCCTTCTTGGGGAAGACGCCGTCGTGGATCACCCACACGGCGGCCGGATCGGATCGAAAGGCGAGCGATTTCTGCCGCACGGCCGCGAACAACCGCCGCGAGTCCCACGGGCTTTGGCTGACGAAGTGCTGGAGCGCCTGGGCCAGGTTCGCTTCCACCATGATGACCTTGCTCGCGGCCGCGGCGATGGCCTCCACGTTGTTTCTCGCGCTCGGTTCGAGCAACCCCCGCAGGTAAGCGCGAAATCGCAGCGATTGATCGGCTCGGTGGAAAACGGGCCGAAAGGCCGCGACGTAGGCCTCGAACCGTTCCAGTCGGTCTGCTTCCAGGGTGGGCAGGAGGCTCTTGGTTGGCGTCTCAATGGCCTGACCCTCCTGGCTTTCCCCGGGGCGGGGCCGCCCGCTCGGTGGGAGGCGTTTACTGGGCACTTCCTTCGCCGTGTATCCGATCATCGGCGATACTTCCGTGATATGTTGATATTGTTTGTCATATTAATGATGATATCAGGCGGTCCGCAGATGTGCAATCTCCCACCGAGTTCGAATGAGGTGGTGTTGTGCCACTTCGTCAGGTACGGATTGGCAAGGACGAGGCCAGAAACACTCGGCGACTTGACAGAGTTGGACTACAATGATGACTGAATCGGTCGGGAAAATGCTCCTCTTCTCTCCTGGGGACGGCGATGCTCATCACGGCACGGGCGGAGTACGCCTGTCTGGCCATGCTCGAATTAGCGGCCCGACACAATGACCCCCGCCCCATCCGCCTGACCGAAGTCACTGATAAACACGCGATTCCGCAGCGATTCCTCGTGCAAATCCTTTTGCAGATGAAGGCCGCTGGGTTGGTTTCGACAAGCCGCGGCGCGAGCGGAGGTTATCGCTTAGCCCGTGCGCCCGAAACGATCACCCTTGCCGACATCCTCGGCGTCCTCGACCGCATGGAGAAGCCGGAAGACCGCAACCTCGCCCCTTCGACGATGGCCCGCGGTCTGCAATCCGTCTGGAAGCAACTCGGCGAAACGCGGATGCATTTCCTCCAGAAGATTCGACTGACCGATTTGGTTCCTTCGTCGAACTCAGGAGACTATGTCATCTGATTTTGGGTAATTATCACTCGCCTAATCGACATTTGTTGCGGCTACTCTGTCAAATCGAATCGATCCCGTTGCCTAACGCCATTCGGCGATCACTAACGATTTAAGTATTATTCCCGTCAGTCATTGCGGTGATTTTAGAATCACGACTACCTCAATCAATTTGACGAAGTAGCGAGAACTCCTCCCCAGATCTCGCGAACCTTTCTTGAAATAGATTATCTTGTTCGTCATCTTAGTGCGATAGACAGGTTGACAGCTTCGTCACTTTGTTGACTCGCCCGTCCATTCGGAGGTGATAGATCGTGACTCGCAAGATTCGACGCCCGGCTTTTACCCTGATCGAGTTGCTGGTGGTCATCGCCATCATCGCCATTCTCATCGGCCTGCTCCTGCCCGCCGTGCAGAAGGTCCGCGACGCGGCGGCGCGAACCCAGTGCAATAACAACCTCAAGCAGATCGGCCTCGCGGCCCACAGCTTCCACGACAGTTATCAGTTCTTGCCGCCGGCGTTCATCGGCGACAATTCCGAGGGGCTCGACGGGTGGGCGACGTGGGGAGCCTTGATCCTGCCGTACATCGAACAAGGCAACCAGTACAACCTCTGGGACGTTCGCTACCCCGCCTCGAAGCAACCGCTGGCGGCGGTCCAGACGCAGCCGAAGATTTACATCTGCCCCGCGCGGCCGTCGCCGGTTCTGAGCGTTAGCGACTTCCGCACAGAGGGGGCCGCCCTCACCGACTACGCGGCGAGTTTCGGCACCCACGCCGCTTACACGTCCTCGACTGGGGCCATCATCCCGAACACCCCCTACGTCGGCCTGGATAGCTCGGGCCAGCCCTACCTGACGAAGTGGGGCAGCCAGACGAACTTCGGCAGCATCCGCGACGGCACCAGCAACACCACGATGTTCGGCGAGAAGCACATCCGCCCGAACTCGCTCCGCGGCAAGAACGAGGACCGCAGCGTCTTCGGCGGCAACCGGAACAACACCCGCCGCATGTTGGGCGTCAGTGACGTCAACGCCGACCAACGGCCGCTCCTGACGCCGGAAGTTCAAACCCTCGCGCTGGCGAACAGCAGTTTCGGCGGGCCGCACAGTGGCATCACGAACTTCGTCTTCGTCGACGGCAGTGTCCGCAGCCTCCGGGTCAACACGCCCGTCGACGTCCTCACGGCCCTCGTCACGCGGGACCGGGGCGAGGTCGTCAGCCTCGACAACTAATCCACACACCGGAACCGAACCAAGGGGAACGTCATGACCATCCAACGGAATCTTCGCACACTCGCGGCCGCCGTTCTCACGACGATCGCCGCCGCGGGGTGCGGTAACTCGGGGCCGAAGACGCACGCCGTGACCGGGCAGGTCGTGTACACCGGCGGCGACGTGGCCCAACTCGCCGGGCACAACGTCGAGGTCGCGCTCAGTTCCGATCCCAACGTGCGGGCCTACGGCGTCATCGAACCGAACGGCCGGTTCAAGCTCCAAACCTACGAGAACGGCAAGATCATCCGCGGCGCGAAGGAGGGGGCTTACGACGCCCGCGTGGTAATCGCCGACGAGGGCGATGGCCAGTCCAAGAAGCCGAAGCTCGCGGTCCGCTACCTGAAGTTCAACACGTCCGGGCTGAAAGTCAACGTGCCCGCGACGGACGACGTGCAACTGACCGTGGCCACGAAGTAACTACCCGCGAGCCACGCGGCCGATCCGGCCCCCAGCGAGCCGGCAACGAGGGGAGAGACGTTGCCGCCGCCGCGAGGGCGGAATCCTCAGCCCGAGCGTGGGAGAAGAGACACGCCCGGGCGGGGCCGGGTCGAACCGCGTGACCGCCATTCATCTAAAACCGAAATCATTCCCGAGGATTCTCAGCATGTCGAGCCGCCGTTCCCGATCTGCCCTCGCGCTGCTGGTCGTCGTCACGACGGCGGCCGCCGGGCGGGCGGGCGAACCCGACGCCAACAAGGTCGCGTTCTTCGAAAAGAAGGTCCGGCCGATCCTGGTCGGCCAGTGCTACGCCTGCCACTCGGCCGACACCAAGCCGGCCGGCGGGTTGCGGGTGGACGACCGCAACGGCCTCCTCACCGGCGGGAACGCCGGGGCGGCCGTCGTGCCGGGCAAGCCGGCCGAGAGCTTGCTGATTCGCCGCGTGTCGCTGAAGGACGGCAAGCGGCGGATGCCCCAGGACACCGAGGCCCTGACGGCCGAGCAGGTCGCGGACCTGACGGCGTGGATCGCCGACGGGGCCGTGTGGCCGGCGGTCAAGCTGCCGGCATCGTTCGGCAAGCCGAAGGAGAAGTACGAGGAACTGCGGAAGGACCACTGGGCGTGGCAGCCGCTCCAGGAGCCGAAGGCTCCCGCAGTGAAGGACGCGGCCTGGGCGAAGGACGACGTCGACCGCTTCCTGCTCGCGAAACTCGAGGCGCAGAGCCTCAAGCCGGTCGCCGACGCGGACACGGTCACGCTCATCCGCCGGATCACGTTCGACCTGACCGGCCTGCCGCCGACGCCGGCCGACGTCGACGCCTTCGTGAAGGACTCGTCCGCGAACGCCTTCGCGACGGTCGTGGACCGCCTCCTCGCAAGTTCGCAGTTCGGCGAGCGGTGGGGCCGGCACTGGCTGGACGTGGCCCGGTACGGCGAGTCGACCGGCCCGAGCCGGAACATCCCGTACCCGCACGCCTGGAAGTACCGCGACTACGTCATCGACAGCGTGAACGCCGACGTCCCGTACGACCGGTTCATTCGCGAGCAGGTCGCCGGCGACCTGCTGCCATCGACGAACGACGAGGAGGCCAACCGGCAGAAGATCGCGACCGGGTTCCTCGCCCTCGGCGTGAAGGACGTGAACCAGCGGTTCAAGGTCCGGTTCGTCATGGACAACGTGGACGAGCAGATCGACGCCGTCACCCGGTCCGTCCTCGGGTTGACCGTCAGTTGCGCCCGGTGCCACGACCACAAGTTCGACCCCGTCCCGCAGGCCGACTACTACGCCCTCGCCGGCATCTTCACGAGCACCGACAACGCGGCCGGCGTGCGGAACCAGATGGGCGGCGCGGGTCTGGCGTACTACGTCCCCGACATGCTCGTGAAGCTGAGCGGCGACCTGCCGACGGCCCCGCCCGAGCAGGTGGCGAAGCTGACGGCCGCGGTGGCCGAGGCGAAGAAGGCGTGGGACGGCATCCGGGGCACGCCCGAGGGCCTGAAGCCCGGGCCGAACGGCCAGCCGACGCAACGCCCGTTCCGCGTGAAGTACGAGCGGCTCCAGGGCGAACTGAACGCCCTGACCGACCCGGCCCAGCGGGGCCTGGCGGCCCACGGCGTCCGCGACGCGAAGGCGATCGCCGACACCGAGATCCGCGTCCGCGGGGAGGCCGAGAAGCTCGGCCCGACCGTGCCCCGCGGCTACCTCACGGCGTTCACGGTGCCCGACGCGGCGGCCGTCAACCCGAAGCAGAGCGGGCGGTTGGAACTGGCCCAGTGGCTGACGAGCCCGAAGAACCCGCTGTCCTCCCGCGTGGCCGTCAACCGCGTCTGGCAGCACCTGTTCGGCACCGGCCTCGTGTCGACCGTCGACAACTTCGGCGTCACCGGCGACGTGCCGTCGAACCCCGACCTGCTCGACCACCTGGCGAGCCGGTTCGTCCGCGACGGGTGGAGCACGAAGAAGCTCGTCCGCACGCTCGTCCTGACGCGGGCGTACCAGCTCGGCGGCGAGGGCACGGAGGCCCACCGCACGCTCGACCCGGCGAACCGCCTCGTCTGGCGGCACGCCCCGCGGCGGCTCGACGCCGAGGAGTTCCGCGACTCGCTCCTCGCGACGGCCGGCGTCCTCGACGGCCAGCGGGCCGCCGGGTCGGCGGCG
Source organism: Limnoglobus roseus (assembly GCF_008254045.1). GTDB lineage: Bacteria > Planctomycetota > Planctomycetia > Gemmatales > Gemmataceae > Limnoglobus > Limnoglobus roseus. The sequence continues at coordinate 2,298,948 of NZ_CP042425.1, forward strand.
AAGGAACTGAAGATGGTCGAGATGCGGGACAACGGCCCGGAGGCCGCGAACGTCCACAAGGCGGCCGACGCGAGCACGGCCCGCAGCGTGTACCTGCCGCTGTTGCGGGGCGTCACGCCGCACGCCCTCGAAGCGTTCGACCCGGTCGAGCAGACGCTCGTCACCGGCCGCCGGGACACGACGACCGTGCCCGGCCAGGCGTTGTTCCTGTTGAACTCGACGTTCGTCCGCAAGCAATCGCTGGCCCTGGCCGAGCGGGTGCTGAAGGAGAAGGACGCCGCGGACGCCGACCGCGTGCAGGTCGCCTACCGCCTGACCCTCGGCCGGGCCGCGACCGCCCTGGAAGTGGACCGTGCCCGGGCGTTCGTCGCCGAGTACGAGTCGGGCTACCGCCAGCACCCGGCCGCGAAGGCCGAGAAGCCGAAGGCGGCGGCGAAGCCGAAGACGGCCGAGGAACTGGCCGACCCCGACCAGGCCGACCAGACGGGCGAGGAGGTCGTCGAGGACGCCGTCCACCCGAAGGACGCGAGGACGGCCGCGTGGCTGGCTTTCGCCCAGGCCCTCTACGGGAGCGGCGAGTTCCGGTACGTCCGGTAATCGCGGAATTCGGTGTGCGGAACGCGGAGTGAAAACCACCCGCGTTCCGCCCCTTCCCCTGACACCTACCCCCATCACACACGAGGTTCGAATATGTCTTTGCACTCCGCACTCCGCACTCCGCACTCCGCACTCGCCCCGAGCCGCCGGCAGGCCCTGAAGCACGCGGGTGCCGGGTTCGGCATGGTCGCCCTCGCCGGGCTGCTCGGCCAGCAGGCGAAGGCCGCCGAGAAGGTCACGGCCGCGAAGCCGCTCGCCCCGAAGTCGCCGCACTTCCAACCGCGGGCGAAGAAGATCATCTTCGTCTTCCTGCAGGGGGCCGTGTCCCAGATGGACACGTTCGAGTACAAGCCCGAGCTCCAGAAGAACGGCGGCAAGGCCGGCCCCGGCGGGGGCACCCTGACGGCGTCGAAGTTCAAGTTCTCGCAGCACGGCCAGACGGGGTCGTGGTTCTCGGAACTGATGCCGAACATCGCCAAGCACGCGGACAAACTGACGTGGCTCCGCGGCCTGCACACGGACACGCCGGCCCACCCGCAGGCGGTCGTGCAACTGCACACCGGGAGTGCGAACGCCGCCCTCACCCGGCCGAGCCTGGGCGCGTGGCTGATGTACGGCCTCGGCACGGAGAACCAGGACCTGCCCGGGTACGTGACGATCAACCCAACGCCGAACTTCGGCGGGGCCGTCAACTACGGCAGCGCGTTCCTGCCGGCCCACTTCCAGGGCACGCGGATCGACGACCAGGGCCGCCTGCCGAACCTGCGGTCCGCGACCGCGGGTTCGCTCCAGCGGAAGCAGCTCGACTTGATCCAGGCGATGAACCGCGACCTCGGGGCGACGGCCGGGGCCCCGGACCAACTCGACGGCGTGATCGAGAGCTACGAGCTCGGGTTCAAGATGCAGGGCAAGGTGCCGGAGTTGCTCGACCTCTCGAAGGAGCCGCAGGCGGTGAAGGACGCTTACGGCATCAAGGACGGGGCGGCCGGGTCGTTCGCCCGCCAGTGCCTGATGGCCCGCCGGCTGAGCGAGGCCGGCGTGCGGTTCGTGGAGATCTGCCAGCCCGGGTGGGACCACCACAACAACCTGCACAAGGGCCTCCTCAACCGGTGCGAGTCGGTCGACCAGCCGACGGCCGCCCTGCTGACCGACCTGGAGCAGCGGGGGCTGTTGGAGGACACGCTCGTGCTGTTCGGCAGCGAGTTCGGCCGGCAGCCGACGACGCAGGGGGCGGACGGGCGGGACCACAACATCACCGGGTACCCGATGTTCCTGACCGGGGCGGGGGTGAAGCCGGGCGTCACGTACGGGGCGACGGACGAGTTCGGGATCCAGGCCGTCGAGGGCCGGATGCACACGAACGACCTGCACGCCACCCTGCTCGCCCTGCTCGGCCTCGACCACGAGAAGCTGACGTACAACTACGCCGGCCGCGACTTCCGCCTCACCGACGTCGCCGGCACCGTCGTGCGGGACATCATGAAATCCTAGACGTCCGAGTGCCTTACGGCCGGTTCGACATCCCGCGGACGGAAACCGTTCGCGGGAAGACGAACCGGCCGCATTGGATGATCCGTAGTCAGACCATTTCTTGTCGGCGACGGGGTTCCCGAATGGCTCTCGGTGGCGGCCATTGCCTCAGTTTGACGAGGCGAGCCGCCAGCTCGGAGAGATGTCAAAGGCCCATCTTCTCCGGGGTTCCACCGGCGTACAATGAGTCCGTCTCGGGGGTGTTTGCGCGGCTGGTGCCGGCCCCGGTCTTCAAAACCGGTGGGGGCCGTGAACAACGGCCCCGGAGGGTTCGATTCCCTTCCACTCCCGTGAGGTTTTGCGCACCCCGGCGGGCCGTTACTTCTTGCGGACCAGCTTCATCTTCCCGCAGTGGCTCTCGGCCGGCTTTCCGCCGTCCCACGCTTCGCCCGCGATCTCGATGTGGTCGTCGTCGACGAACGTCACCGTCGCCGCGTGCATGTGCATGTCCTTCGCCGGGTCCAGGTTCGTGCCGCCGGCGAACTCCCACTTGATCTGATTGGCGGCGGACTTCGGGTCGGCCTTCATCCGCGGTTGGTTGCCCAGGGCACAGTAGTGGGTCATGATCAGCTCGCCCTTGTCGAGGTGGTACATCGACACCATCTCCATCGGTTGGCCGGGGAAACTCGTCTCCTGAACGACCGACCCGGCCGCGATTACCTTGACCACCGACACCACCTTGTCGGTCGGCTTTCCGTCCTTGTCGGCCTCGACCCAGGTGCCGGCCAGCTTCTTGATTCGGTCCAACCCGGTCTGGGCGGGGTCCGTCTTGGCGGTCGGCCCCGCGGCGTGGCCGACGACGGCAAGGGCGAGCAGCAGGCAGCCGGTGAGGATTCGTCGCGTCATGTCAGACTCCGAAAAGAAGTAAGGAAGCACCCGCCCCACGGGTGTGGGACCGCGTGCCACAGTAGTCGACCGGGCGGGGCGGAAATCGACACTCGACGGAACATTTTTTCAGTCGAATGAGGCGGCCCGCCAGAGGTTGGGCGAACGGCACGGACTCTGACGATTGCGAGGACTGGGGGCCGGAATCGGGAGCGATTGCCGGTTGCCTTCCCGTTCCCTTCTGCGGTGCATCTCCCAGGAGGGTCGCCATGAAAATCATCATCCCCGGCGGGAGTGGTCAAGTCGGTACGGTGCTCGCGCGGGCTTTCACGGCCGCCGGGCACGAGGTCGTCGTCCTCAGTCGGCGGCCGGCGTCTGCACCCTGGAAGGTGGTCGCGTGGGACGCCACTTCTCGCGGCGCGTGGGCGGCCGAGATCGACGGGGCGGACGTCGTCGTCAACCTCACCGGGCGGAGTGTGAACTGCCGGTACCACGCCCGGAACCGGCGGGAGATTCTTGACTCTCGCGTCCTCTCGACCCGTGTCGTCGGCGAAGCGATTGCGGCCACCGCCCGGCCGCCGCGGGTGTGGTTGCAAGCCAGCACGGCGACCATCTACGCTCACCGATTCGACGCTCCCAATGACGAGGCGACCGGCATTCTCGGCGGCGACGAACCGGGCGTGCCCGAGACGTGGCAGTTCAGCATCGACGTGGCGAAAGCCTGGGAACGGGCCGCGAACGAGGCGGTCACGCCGCGGACGCGGAAGGTGCTGATGCGGTCGGCCGTCACGATGAGTCCCGACCGCGGCGGTATCTTCGACGTGCTCCTCGGGTTGGTCCGCCGCGGGTTGGGCGGCACCAACGGGGACGGGCGGCAGTACGTCTCGTGGATTCACGAGCGCGACTTCATCCGGGCCGTGGTGTGGTTGATCGAGCACGACCTGAGTGGGGCGGTGAATTTGGCTTCGCCGAACCCGCTGCCGAACGCAGAATTCCTGCGATCGCTGCGGCGAGCCTGGGGGGCGCGGGTCGGGCTGCCGGCGTCGCGGTGGATGCTGGCGGTCGGGGCGTTCTTGATGCGCACGGAGACGGAGTTGGTACTGAAGAGTCGCCGCGTTGTGCCGGGGCGGTTACTCGACGCGGGCTTTCAGTTCGAGTTCCCGACCTGGGACGACGCGGCAAAGGAGTTGGTGAACCGTTGGCGGGGAGCGGTCACGCCGCTTGCTTGAGCGGCACGCCACCGAGGCTCTGCGTGAGGCCGGCCGCGTTCACGAGTGTAAAGCCGGCGGCGTGGGCGGCACGAAAGAAACTCGGGTCGCGAAGGCGTTCGAGTTCGGCGGCACGGCGGTGAAGTTGACCGTCGGCAAGCGTGCCATCGCGGCCGTCGATGGCGGCGTCCAGGTAGCCTGGGTGGCAGGTCAGCTCCACCATTCGGCCGGTACAGCGACTCACCCAACGGGTGAAGAACTTGGGGTGGTGCACGAACGGCGGGTTCGTGACGCCGATGAGCCGGTCGTTGCCAGGGAACGGTGTGCCGGATGCGCGGCGGCCGAACCGCGAGAGGACCGCCCGCTTGATTCGTGCTCCGGGAACAAGAGCGAGCGTGCGGCGGGATTCCACCACGCGGCGGACGAACGGTTGCCGCGACTGCGCGGCGAGAATGCGGCCGAGGATTTCCCCCACCGGGCGGAAGATGTGGACGTGATGGTGCGCGTTCACGTTCATCGGAGCGTGGCCGACCATCTCGCGAAAGCGGTCATATTGGGCTTGCAGTTCCGCTTCGATTTCCGATGCCTGAACTTGGCCGCGCAACAACTTCTTCAGCAGCGATCCCAGCGGTTGGAACCGGCCGTCCGCATCCACGAGCGACGGCACGCGGCCCGGCGACAGCACCGGGGCGTCCAGGGTCAGACACGGGTGCCAGCCGAGTTCGACGGGGCAGCCGAGCGCCTTCCAAATGCGAACGGACTCCTCCGCGTACGGCGAATTCACGAGCAGAACGGTGGACGTGACCACCCCTCGGGCGGCCAAGTCCAGAATGCCGCGGGAGGTCTCGACGCCGATGCCGAAGTCGTCGGCCGTCACCAACATGTAGCGGGGAGCCATCAAGCCGCCTTCCGCACGGGGGCCGGTTCGCGCACAGGGGGGACGAACGCCGCCACGTTTTTTCGCTTCCAGGCGCGGCGGATGGTCCAGAGTTCGCGGAGCATTTTGAAGCCGGTCCGCGAGCCGGTGGTGCTCACCTCGTCGTCGTACCGGACCCGCACGGGCACTTCCGTAATCGGGATGTCGGCCCGCACGCACGCCGTCAAGAGTTCACAGTCGAAGCCGAAGCCGTCGCACGTGAGCAGCGGCAGGACGTGCTCGGCCACCTCGGCCGTCATGCCCTTCAAACCGGCTTGCGTGTCGGTCTGCCGCAGGGGCAACAGCGTGCGGGCCACACGGCCGAACAGCACGCTCTGTAATTTCCGCCGGTAGGCGTAGCCCAACAGCTTCGCCGGCAGTTGCAAGATGCTCTCGGGGTGCGTCCGCGAAGCGACGGCCACCGGCGCGCCGCTCGCGACTTCATCGGCGACCCGCACCACGTCGTCGAAGCCGTAGGCTAGGTCGATGTCCGTGAAGAGTCGGATGTCGCCGCGGGCCGCTTGCAGGCCGGTGCGCACGGCGTACCCCTTGCCGCGATTGGGCGAGTACGAAATCACGCGCAGGCGGTGGTCGGCCGCCGATTGCAATTTTTGCAACCGCTCGACCGTGCCGTCGGTACAGCCGTCGAGCACGATTACGGCTTCCCACGGCTCCGGTCGGGAGCGCAGGAAGTCGCGCAGTGCGTGCCACGTTTGTTCAACGGCCGCGCCAGGGTTATAAGCCGGTAGCACGAGGCTAATCACGGCGCCAGTCCTTGCCGAGTGTGGGGAGCGGCACGGGTTCGAGACCGCGCGGGCGAATGCGCAGGTTGTTAATCGGCGCAAGCTACCCCGATTCTGGAAGGAAATCAAACCGAACTTATGAAAGCGGTCCCGGCCCCGGCAGAACTTGTTCAATCGACCTTGAGCGGCGGGCGCTCTTTATGGTAGGCGGTCGCGTCCTGGTACGCTTTTGCCACCGTTAGCAGATCCGACTCCCCGTAGAGTTGGCCGACGAACGTGATCGCCGTCGGCACCTTCACGCCGTTGAGTTGCGTGAAGCCGTTCGGCAGGCAGACCGTCGGGTGGCCGGTGAGGTTCGTCAGCACGAGGTCATTCCCGCCGACGTACACGTCCACGCCCTCGATCGCCTTCGCCATCAACTCCATCACCTTCGCCCGCAGCCGGTTCGCCCGCAGGTAATCGACGGCCGAGATGAACCGCCACGCCCGGAAGGTGGTCGCGTAGGTGCCGAGGCCGTCCTTGACGCCCGCCCGTGTCAGATCGTCGAACGCCGAGGCGCACTCGCTGTTGAGGATGACGCTGCTGACCGCGCCCGTGTATGCCTCGTTCGGCAACTTGATCGGCACGAGTTTCACGCCGAGGTCGGTGAGAACCTTCCGCGTCTTCTCGGGCGTCGTGGGCTGAACGCCGACGCGGAGTTCCTTGAGCGGCTTCTTGCCCGGCCACTCGAACGGCCGGTCCACCGCGACCGGGTCGTTCGCGTCCGACCCGTGGATCGCGCCGAAGATGAGGGCACAGTCTTCGACCGACCGGGCCATCGGGCCGATCTTGTCCATCGTCCAGGTGAGGGCCAGACAGCCGTGCCGGCTGACGCGGCCGAACGTCGGGCGGAGGCCGGTCACTCCACACCGGGTACTCGGCGACACGATGCTGCCGAGAGTTTCGCTGCCGATGGCGAAGCCGACTAGCCCCGCCGCCACCGACGACGCCGACCCAGCCGACGACCCGCTCGAACCCTGCACCGGGTTCCACGGGTTCTTCGTCTTCCCGCCGAACCACTCGTCGCCCATCGCCAGCGCGCCGAGCGTGGTCTTGGCCACCATCACCGCCCCGGCGTCTTCGACCTTCTTCGCCACCGTCGCCTTGCCGTCGAGCGTCTGATCCTTGTAGTGTTCGGCCCCCCACGTGGTCTTGTAGCCGGGGTAGGAGATCAGGTCTTTCGCCCCCCACGGGATGCCGTGCAGCGGCCCGCGGTACTTCCCGGCCGCGATTTCCTTGTCCGCGGCTTCCGCCTGCTTCATCGCGAGGTCGTCGGTGAAGGAGACGACGCACTTCAGCAGGGGGTCGAACTTCTTCAGCCGTTCGAGGTAGAACTTGGTGAGTTCGACGGACGACACCTGTTTCGTGCGAACGAGGTGCGCGAGCAGGGTCAGCGGGGCGAAGGCGAGGTCGTCTGCGGCGTCCGGCTTCTTCGCATCGAGCGTCGTCGGCGTCACCGTCCCGAGCGGGCCGACGTGCGGCGGCAGGCCGGGGGCAGGGTTGAAGTGAACGGCCGGCAGCACCTCGTTGCCGAGCGAGGCGGCGGCCATTAGCTTCAAACTCGCCGCCGTCCGCGTGAGCACAGTAGCGACTTGGGCACGCTGCTCGTCGGAGAGCGTGATGCCGGCGACCCACTCGGCGTTCTTCACCATCTCGGCCGTGATGCCGGTGGGGTTCTCCTGGGCGGATGCCACGAGTGCCCGCTGGAAGATCGTCGTGCCAACGCCGAGGCCGGCGAGCGTGGTCAGAAGTTCGCGTCGATCGGGCATGAAATCTCTCCGAAAGCAGATTCACCGCAGAGGGCACGAGAGGACACGTGAGAAGGAGGAGAGGAAAATCATTCTACAAAATCTCTCGTCTTTCTCTCGTGCCCTCGTGTGCCTTCTGCGGTGAATCTGCCTTCGGTTTTACCAGTACAGCTTGTCGAGGTTCACGTTGCCGCCGCAGAGGATGACGCCGACCTTGCGGACGTTCGCGACGGCGCGGAACTCGTCGGAGAGTATCACGGCCACGCCGACGGCGGCGCTCGGCTCGATGCACTGCTTCATCCGCTCCCAGACGAGCCGCATGGCCGCCCGAATTTGATCCTCGCTCACGGTGAAGACCTGCTCGACGTTGTCGCGGATGATCGGCCACGTGTGCTGGCCGAGATGGTTGGCGAGCAGGCCGTCTGCGATGCTCGTCGGCGTGGCGATGCGGACCATCATGCCGGCCGCCTTCGACTTCGCTGCCGCGTCAGCCGCACTCGGCTCCGCGCCGAAGACGCGGATGGCGGGATTGATTCCCTTCGCCGTGATGCACCACCCGGAGAGTAACCCGCCGCCGCCAATGGGGGCGATCACCGCGTCCAGGTCAGGCACGTCTTCGAGCAGCTCCAGGCAGGCGGTCCCCTGCCCTGCGATCACGTCCGGGTGGTCGAACGGCGGGATCAGAAAGCCGCCCGTCTCGGCGACGATCTCGGCCGTCTTCGCCTCGCGCTCGGCCAGCGACGGGCCGCTCTCGTGGACCATGCCGCCGTAGCCGAGGACGGCCGCCTTTTTCACCGCCGACGCCGTGGACGGCATCACGATGTGGGCCGGCACCGCCTGCACCTTCGCCGCGAGCGCCAGGGCTTGCCCGTGGTTGCCGCTGGAGTGCGTGACGACGCCCTTCTTCGCCGCCGCCCCGAGTTTCAAGATCGCGTTGGTGGCCCCGCGGTACTTGAACGAGCCGGTCTTTTGCAGGTGTTCGCACTTGAAGAAGACCGAACGCCCGGCCCGCTCGTCGAGGGTCGAGCAGGTCATGACCGGCGTGCGGTGGACGAACGAGCCGATCCGCTCGGTGGCGTGGCGGATGTCGGCAATCGTGGCGGCGTAGGTGTTCATGGGGTGATGACCGCGAAGGCAAAGTAGAGGAACCGCGACTCCGATTGGCCGCGGTAGATGGCGGGCCAGCCGGTCAGGCGGGCCGCGAACGCGGTCAGCCGCCAGGCGAGTGCCTCGTCCGCGAAAGTCGTCGGCGAAGCCACAGCTTCGATGTCTTGCGCGCGGCCCCAGTTGCGGGCGGCGGTCGCGCTCCGCACGAAGTTCGCCGGCACGGCCGGGTCGTCCCACGCCCACTGCCAGAGCGATTGGGCCGGGTGGTGGTAGCCGATCAGTTGTGCGGGCACGACGAACTCGTCCAAGCCGGGGGTGCGGAAGATGATCGCACCGTTGGCGGCGTCGTGCTCCCACTGCGGGAACTTGTCGAGGCCGTGCGTCGTGATCAACTCGCGCGTCTTCTGCTGAACCTCGGCCAGCGCCAAGTCGAGCAACTTCGGGAATTCCGTGGTCGGCGTCATGGTGTCTTTCCTACGACCTCAGCCGCGTTCGGCCGCCGTGATTGGGCGGGACGGCATCTGCTGCGCGTCGAGGCCGCCGTCCACATTGATGATCGTCCCGGTCGCGTACCGCGCGGCGTCGGACGCCAGGAACACGTACCACCCGGCGACGTCGTCCACCGTGGCGATCTTGCGAACCGGAATCTGGTCCACGATCGCCTGCCGTGCGGCGGGGTCGGACTTCAGGCCGAAGTCGGTCAGTGGCGTCTCGACGAGGCCCGGCGCGACGGCTGTCGTGGTGAAACCGAGCGGCGCGAGTTCGACGGCGAGTTGCCGGGTGAGGGCGTTCACCGCCCCCTTGCTCGCGTCGTACAGCGTGTGGGCCGGCTCGGACCGCGTGCCGTTCAAGGACGTAGTGAAGAGGATTCGCCCGCCCCGGTTCGCCGCCGATGCCAGCCGCACGACTTCCCGCGTCACGGCCAGCGACGCCCAGACGTTCAGCCCGAAAATGAAGTCGAAATCCCGCCGCGTCAGGTCCAAGAACGGCGGCTCACGGAACGTGCCGACGTTGTTCACCAACACGTCCACGCCGCTGAGTTTGTCCCACGCTTCCGCGACCAACCGCTCGGCTTCGCCGTCGCGGGTCAGGTCAGCGACGACGTAGTGACAACCGGGTGGCAGTTCCAGGTCGGCGGGCCAGGATCGTTCCGAGGTGAAGACCACCCGCGCACCGCTCGCGGCGAACGCCTTGCCCACCGCAAGGCCGATGCCTTGGCTGCTGCCAGTGACAAGGGCGGTCTTGCCGTGCAACATCCGCGTTCCTCCGTAGTCTGTACAGGGTACACGGTACGGACGGGGGGTGGCGATGATCACGAATTCGGCCCGGCTCTTGGTGGCCGGCGACGTGGAGGAAGACAAGTTCCTGCCGGAAGGGCCGCGGACGATGTCGCTGTTCGGCCGGCCGGCCATCATTTGGGTGAACATCCAGACGGCCGCCGACTCGCCTCGTGGGGCGGTCCACGCCTTCTTCTTCGGCACCGGCGAACGCCGCCGGTGGAAACTGCCCGCTCGCCCCGGCTTCGTGTTCCCGACCGACGCGCCGGACACGGTCCTCGTCGGGCTAGAGAAGGCTGTCGGCACACTCAACCTGACGAATGGCCTCTGGACGCCGTTCGTGAAACTGCCCGACGACAACCCGCGGACGATCATCAACGACGGCGAAATCGTCCCCGGTGGACGGGCCATCGTCTTCGGCACCAAGGATGTGAACTTCGCGGACCCGATCGCCCATCTGTACCTGTTCACGCTCCCCGACCACCGGCTGACCGTGCTGGCCGAGGGGCAGACGTGTTCGAACGGCAAGGTCTTCGCCGATGGCGGGCGGACCCTGTTCGACATCGACACGCCGCGGAAGGTCGTGACACGCTACCACCTGGACGTGAACGCCCGCACGCTGACCGACGCGGGAATCGCCATCGACCTGCGACTGCACGAGGCTTACCCAGACGGCATGTGCGACGCCGGCGACGGCACGGTGGTGATCGCGTTCTTCAACGGCAGTCGCGGCGGGAACGGCGTGGCCGAGCGGTACTGCCTGGACACCGGCGAGCGTCTCGAACAATGGCAGACGCCGGGTTCGCCGCGCGTGACCTGCCCGCTGCTGTGCGAGCGCGACGGCGGGGTGAAGTTGATTCTCACGACCGCGACGGAAGGAATGCCGGGCGATCAGCGGGCCGATTCGCTCTACGCGGGCCACCTGTTCATCGCGGACACGAGCCTGCGGGGCGTGCCGCCGGCGGAGATCGTGCGACTGTAGACGATTGGCGAGCCGAGGACCGTAAGGTGCCGGGTGAGTATCAGCGACATTCACCCGGCACCTTACGGTCCTCGGCTCGCCCGGATCACTTCCGCACCGTCACCTCGTAGACGTGCTCGCCCGCGTTCGGCTGGTCTGCCTTCAGCCGCGGGGCCGTTAGCGTGAACCCGCCCTCTTTTGCCGTGTACTCGAACGGCTTCCCGGTGAACGGGTCGTCCGGCACCGGCACGATCGTCACATTGGCGAGCGTTGCCGGAACCTTGCCGTCGAAGGCGATTTGCAACCGCACCGCTTCTAGCGCGCGGATGAGGGCGAACCGTCGCTCCAGGCGGGCGTGCGAGAAGTAGACCTTCTGCACCGCCGGGTAGATCAGCGTCATCATTGTGAGGAACGGGTCGTTCTTCGCGGCGGCCTTCGTCGTCTTGATTTGCTGTTCGATCTTCTCGACCTCCGGTCGGGCTTGATACGCCGGCAGGCCGAACAACTTCACCTGCTCGTCCCACAGGTCGCGGTGGCCGTACACGTTCCGCAGCAGAACCGCCTGGGTGGTCGGCATCGCGTCCACGTCCTTCTTGGCCAGACCGCGGGCGAGTAGGTCTTTCTTCGCCCCCGGCCCTTGGGCGGCCATCATTGCGGCGACGGTGACGTTCTGGGCCAGCGATTCCAGCCCACCGAGTTCCCCGGGCGTACCCCCGGCCAGACTCTTCATCCAGTTCGCCACCGCGTTGCTCGCCACTTCCTCCGACACCGGCCCACGCTCCAGGTCCTTCAGCGAGGGCAGGTATAATTCCTGGAACCGCGTCTCGCCGTCCAGGCCCGGCCGAGGGTTAATGAACGGCCGCGGCAGCGTCGTGAACGACCAGTACAAGTTTGGCGCGTCGGGCCGGCCGATCCAGTCTTCGGCCCGGCCGATCATGACCGCCGTCAGCGACAGGCCGACGAGGGACTCAATGAGCGTCGACCCCTCGCCGACGTGCTTGCCCAGCTGGAAGCCGGTCTGGAGCGTGCGGAACGCCTCCGGGAATTTCTTCTCGCCGAGTTCCATCCGGCACTTCAACGACAAGATGTGTTGCAACTCGCGGTGCCCCTGCACCGACGGCAGAATCCGGGAAATGTCCTGGGCCTTCAACTTCTCCGTCTGCCAGTCGCAACTCCCCCGCCGCGCGGCGTCGTCCACTTCCTTGAGCATGTCGTCGTAGGCCTGGAGAAACGCGGCCATCTTCCCGGTCGACAGTTGTTCGACGGGAAGTTGCCCCCACTGGTCGAGGAGGTCATTTTGCTCTTGGGCCTCCTTCGCGTCCTTCGGCCGGGCGGGGCGGATGACCCAGGCCCGCTGATAGCCGAGGGCGGCGTTGCCGGGCGAGCGGTCGCGGGCCGGTGGCAAGAGTTCGTACTTCAGTGCCGGCTTGGGGGCCGGGGTGGGGGAAATCGTGAGCTTCGTTGTCCAGAGCGACGGGTCCGGCTCGCGCGGGTTAGCGGGACCGCCGTCCTTGACGGGCGGCTGACCGTTCGACGCGGGCACGAACAAGAACGCGAGGAAAGCGAACGGGAGGAGCGACTTCATGGCGAGTCTCACTGGTCGTCGGTGGGCGGTTTTGGCTTGGCGGGCGGGCCGTAAATGGCGAAGGTGCCTCGCGGCAATTTCAACGAATCTTCCAACTTCCCGACGTCCAGGTTCGCGGCCGGGGCGTTCGGGTTCGGCAGTACGTTGATGCCGCCGGCGAGGACGTTGGACCGCAGTTGCAAATACTGCGCGAGCTTCGCGGAGTCGCCGGTTTCCTCGCGCGGCGGCGAAGTCCGCACGACGGCTTCTGCCATCGGTTGCGGCGGCCTCGGGGCGGGTTGAGTGGCTGCCATGCTCGCGTCCGAGGGACGGTTGGCGGGCGCAGTTTCGGGCAGCGAGAACATCGTGAGGCCGACGCCGACCACCAGGCACGCGGCCGCGGTCTGCCCATAGACGATGCGCTTCCAGAAGGCCACGTCGCGGTCGCGGCCGGCGGCTCCCGCAGCGAACATCAGTTGATCGCGGCCGAGGGTCGTCGGCATCGGCTCCAGGTGGCTGAGCGCGTGGGCGAGCGGGTCGCCGGTACACAGCGCCGAGTCGGTCAGCGGGTCGGGGTCGTTCGGGGCGGACATTTTTTCACACCTAACTTGTCACGAAGGAGGTCGAGGCCGAGAGCGAAGCGGCGGTAACAGGTGCTCGCGCTGCCGCCGACCATCTCGGCAATCTGTTCGAACGTCAAGCCGCCCCACAGGTGGGCGACCATGATCTCGCGAATCTCGTCGGGCAGTTGGCCGAGGGCCGCCGCCGCGGTGCGGGCGTCCAGCCCGGTCGGGTCTTCCGTCGGCACGAACCAGAGCGGCGCTTCCGAGGCGGCCTGCGTCTCGTACTTCTGCCGCCGTCGTGCCGCCCGCCCGGCGTCGATGGCCGCGTTCCGCACGACCCGGAACAACCACGCGGCGACGTTCTCCGGCATCGTGCGCTGGCGGACCAGTTTCAGGAACGCCGTCTGAACGACATCCTCCGCCGACCCGCACCACTGGCGGGCGTACAGCGTCAGCGCTGCCGCGTGGCGATCGACCAACAGAGCCAGTGCGTCCGGTCCCATTACCACGATGACGATACCGCCAGCGATTCATTTCGCGAAGAAATTTTTGTTGACTAGAGCAGTGCGGTTTCAGCCTCTCCCGCGCGTCTGCTCATATTTATTGCGACTGCTGTGGATTTTTCTGGCACCCGAGGCTAATATAAAGCAACCTCTCCAGGAGTTGCCAGGCATCCCGATACTTCCTCTCCCGGAAGTGACCCACTGATGCCGAATAATGAGTCAGTCGTGCCGCCGTTCCCGGACATCATCGGGAACGCGACGGCCATGCAGGACGTGTATCGCCTCGTACAGTTGGCCTCGCCGCGAACGGCGACGGTCTTGCTGATCGGCGAGACCGGCACCGGGAAAGAAGTGATCGCCCGCGCGGTTCACAAATCGAGCCGCCGCGCCGACGGTCCGTACATCCGCGTCAACTGCGGGGCACTTCACGAGAACCTGTTGGAGAGCGAACTCTTCGGCCACGTGAAGGGGGCGTTCACCGGGGCGATCGAGAACAAGACCGGCCGCTTCGAAGCCGCGCACCTCGGCACGATCTTCCTCGACGAAATCAACAGCATGTCGCCGAAACTTCAGGTGAAGTTGTTGCGCGTGTTGCAGGAGCGCGAGTTCGAGCGCGTCGGCGAGAGTAAGACCATCCGCGTGGACGTGCGCGTAATCGCCGCGACGAACGCTTCGCTGGAAGAACTCGTCGAGCAGGGCCACTTCCGCGAGGACTTGTACTACCGGCTCAACGTCGTGCCGATCTCGCTCCCCTCGTTGCGGGAGCGGCGCGAAGACATCGAACCGCTGGCGCGATTCTTCTTGAGGCGGTACGCCGAGGCGAACAAGATGACGGCCCCCGAAATGACCTCGGAGGTGATGACGGCGTTGAAAGCCCACGACTGGCCCGGTAACGTCCGCGAGTTGGAGAACACGATCGAGCGGCTGATCGTCCTCTCTGACAACGGCCACCTGAAGGCCGAGCACTTGCGGCTGGACCGCCCGCGCACGGTGTTGCGCTCCGCGAAGGGAAGTGCCGGCACCGACGTCGGCTCGCTGATCCGCACGCTGGTGAAGGCCGGCGTGCAGTCGCCGCTGCCGCAGGGGACGAAGCTATACGACTTCCTGGTCGGCGGCCTGGAGCGGGAACTCATCAACCAGATGATGCGCATCTGCGGCAACGTGAAGATCACCGCCGCCGACCGCCTCGGCATCAACCGCAACACTCTGCACAAAAAACTGGAAGAGTACGAACGCTCCGACGCCCCGCCCCCGGACGGCGAGGCAGCGTGACCGCGAAAGCGTTATGGTCGCGGTTCCAAGAGAAGTTCGACAACCCAGCAGCAAGTGACGTGCGGGCGTGAGTAGCAGAGGTGGTCGAGGATGTCGGCGTCTTCGCACCCGGCGTCTTGCAGCGCGTCGGCGAGGATCGGCAGCCGGTCGAACGCCTTCTCTTCGCGAATCGCCGCCGCGAGGCCGACCACGGCCGATGTTCTCCAGTCGGGCGGGATGACCCAAGCCCACCGCTTGCGGCCCCATTCCCATGCGTGCCGAACGATGTCCGCAAGCAAGTCGCTCGGTTCCTCCGGCCAGACGAGGGGCATATGGAACATGGGTTCCGCCGTGTACGCCCTTCTTTCTTCGATCGCGTACTGATGTTTGGCCCAGTCCCGTAGCTCGTTCGCGTAGTTCAAGCCCACATAGTCGGCGTATAACCGCTCGACGACGCTCGCCGGCGGCTCCGCCCCTTCGACGATTCGCGTGACGGCGTCTTGAATCAGTATGGAGATGCACTCGTCTCGACCGGGCACACGCAGTCCAAGTTCTTGCACGGCAGCCCGGAACCATCGGTCCGAGTCGCTGGGAGACGGCTCAGCTTGCGTGGCCAACTCGCCCAGGCTGTAAGAATAAATGGCTTCGTCCAGGGCCGCATGAGCGGCGTCGATCAGATCGTCCGCATCGGCCAACTGAAGGGTGTGGCGGGCGACGGCGACTTTCAGTTGCGGGTGCATGACACGCTCGGATTGATCGAGATCAGGATGGGTCATCTTACCGGTTCGTTAGATCACGGCCGAAGAGGTGGCGTCCCTGGCAATCATTCTCAGGACAGGGCCGGGAGGCACGTGCCGCGACTTTGCCTCTGACGGCGACAGACCCATCGGTACAATTGCATCGTGCCGTACTCCCTCACACTGTTCGCGTCGTTGTCCGTTCCTGTCGTGGCCGCCGGGGCGTTCGCCGCCGCCGTGGCCGTGCCGGTGCTCATCCACCTGCTGTTCCGCCAGCGGTTCCGCGTCGTCGAGTGGGCCGCCATGCGGTTCCTCAGCGCCGCGAAGAAAAAGTCCACCCGCCGCATCGACCGCTGGCTGCTGCTCGCCCTCCGCGTCCTCGCGGTGCTCATGCCGCTGATCGGCATGACGGCCGCCACGCCGTGGGCCGAGCCATTCTGGCAGGCGATCACGCCCGGTGCGCCGGAGACGATTGCCAACGCCCCACGGACACACCACATCCTCGTCGTCGATTTGTCGCTGAGCATGTCGGCCCGCGTCGATCAGCGGAGTCGGTTCGAGGTGGCCGTCGAGAAGGCCGAGGCCGCGGTCCACGCGGCGAACGCCGGCGACGGGTTCACGCTCATCGCCCTCGGGCCGCAGACGGTGCCGGTGGTGCCGGGGCCGTCGAACGACGCGGAAAAGGTTCTCGCGGAACTGCACGCCCTGAAGCCGACGCACGGCCCGAGTGACCTCGCCGCCGGATTGGCCGCCGTCAACGACGCCCTCGCCCGGTCGCCGCGGTCGTACTTGCGACGGCAGGTCATGCTCTTCACCGACCTGCAAGCCGTGGCGTGGGGCGGCCTGTTGCCGAAGGCCGACGCCCCGCCGCCGGAAGTGTGGACGAAGCTCACCGCCCGCGGCGACCTGGCCGTCGTCGATTGCGCGAAGGACGACACCGAGAACACGGCCGTCACGTCGCTGACGACCTCCGACCCGCTGCCGCTGGTGAACGACACGCTCTCGGTCACGGCCGTCGTGCAGCACTTCGGCAAGACCGCCCGGCAGAAGGTCCGCGTCGAGTTGCTTCTCGGCCGGCCCGCCGAGAACGGTGGCGAGGCGTCGCTGGTGTCCGTCGAGCAGCAAGTGGTCGAGCAGCTTCCGCCGAACGAGGCCACGCCGGTGCGGTTCACGCTGCCGGAAGCGGCCCGCTTCCGCACGGCCGGGACGCACGCGGTGCAAGTGAGGATCGTCGAGCCGGACGACCTGCCGGCCGACGATTCGCGGTCGATGAGCTTCGAAGTCCGCGACGGGCTGCCGTGCGTGCTGGTGAACGGCAAGCCGTCGAGCGTGCCGTTGCAACGGGCGACGGAATCGCTCGCGGACGCCATCGCCCCGGGCGGCAAGCCGCGGCCCGGCCACCCGGGGCGGCCGAAGGTCATCAGCCTGGAAGAGTTCACTGACGCGACGCTCTCCGACCTGTCGGCCGTCGATTGCGTCTTCCTGTGCGACGTGCCGACGTTCACGCCGTCGCAGGTCGCCCGCCTCGACGCGGTGCTGAAGCGCGGCGGCGGCGTCGTCTTCGGCCTGGGCGCACGGGCGGCCGCGAACGCCGAGCACTACAACCGCGTCCTCTTCGACGACGGCAAGGGGATGCTGCCGGGCAAACTCGGCCCCGTCGTCAGCACGACCGGCCCCGACGACCCCGGCTTCCGCCTCGTCGGCGACGACGCGGCTTTCCGCCAGCCGCCGCTGGCCGCCGAGTTCCAAGACGTGAACGCGCGGGCCGGGCTGACGGCCGTGCCGTTCGCGAAGTACGTTCGCCTCGAACTGCCGATCGGCCGCGGCCGGCGGATTCTCTCGTTCGCCCCGGCCGAAGGCGCGAAGGCGAGCAACCGAAAGCCGGAACCGGCCGTCGTCGAGTGGAGCCGCCACCGTGGGCGCGTGATAGTCTACACCAGCACCTTCAACCGCGACTGGAACGACTGGCCGATTCTGCCGACGTACCCGGTGTTCGCCGGCGAACTGCTCCGTTTCGCCGCCACGAACCCGGAACGGCAGTCGGTTCGCGTCGGCGAGTCGGTCGAAGAGTACCTGCCGCCGGCGACCGTCGGCCTGACGGCGAAACTGGTCGGCCCGGCCGGGGCGGTGGAAAGCGCGGCGGTCGTCGCCACGGACGAGGGCGGTGTGGCCCGCTTCGCCGACACGCACGCGGCCGGGCTGTACCGCTTCGAGGTCGCGGGCCGGCCGTCGAAGTTCGTGGCCGTGAACATCCCCGACGCCACGCCCGGCGGCGGCAGCGAGTCCGACCTGCGGCGGCTGAACCCGGCCACGATCAAGGGCGTTCACCCGTCGGTGCAGGTCATCCACGATCCGGGCGAAGTCGCGATCCACGACGACAGCGGCACGACCGTCGTCACCGCCGCCCGGCCGCACGGCCCGATGCTCGCCCGCTGGTTCGTCACCGTCGGCTTCCTCGCGCTCGCGTTCGAACTGTGGCTGGCGTGGCGACTCGGCCCGGCCCGCATCGCGGTCGGCATCCGCGGCGACGCGACGCCCCAACCCTCGGCGTTCGGCGGCGTCTTCAAACTGTTCGCCGTCGTGCTGCTGGTCGCGGCCGCGGCGGTGTTGTTCACGCTGGTGCATTCCTGGTGGACGGGCGAACTCCTCGGCTTCCTGCCGGACGAGTGGCGGCAAGCGGTCGAGCGAACCGCGGGTGTGCCGTCGGCCGGGCCTGGCGAGGGCACCCGGTGGCGGCTGGAACAGAGTCCCGCGTTCAGTCCGAACGCCCGGCTCGATCAGCAAATTCAATGGGGGCTGGCCGGGTTCGCGCTGCTGATCGTGGTCGTCTTCTACGGCTACGAACGCCGGGCCACCACGGGTACTCGCCGCGTGATCCTGCCCGCCCTGTTGCGGCTGTCGGCGTACTGGCTGGTGATTTTCCTCGTGCTGCCGCAACTGCGGCTGGCGTTCGACCGCGAGGGCTGGCCGGACGTGGCCGTGCTCATCGATACGTCCGCGAGTATGGCCACGGTGGACGACCCGCAAGACCCGGCCGTGCGGGCGAAGATCGAATCGCTGGCGAAACTGCCCGGCCTCGACCGGCCGCAGCGCATTCAGTTGGCGAAGTGGCTGTTCACCCGCCCCGACGGCGACTGGCTCACGCGGCTGGTGGACGAGCGGAAGCTGAAGGTTCACGTTTACTCACTGGCGGAACAAGCCCGCCTCGTCGGCACCATCAACGAGAGCGGCGAGCAAAAGGGCGTGAGCGACGCAATCGCGCCGCTGGAAGCGACCGGCGAGGAGAGCCGCCTCGGCGACGGCGTGGGGGCGGTGCTGAAGTCGTTCCGCGGCGGGTCGCTGGCGGCCGTCATCGTGCTGACCGATGGCCAGACCACGGCCGGCGACGACCTGCCGCGCGCCGCCCGCGCGGCTGCGCGGGCCGACGTGCCGCTCTACCTCGTCGGCCTCGGCGACGCGAAGGACGCCCTCGACCTGGCCGTCGGCGATCTGCGGTCCGACGACGTGATCGCCCGGAACGACGAGTTGGTGTTCGAGGGCCGCCTGACCGCGAAGGGCATCGGCGTGCCGCAGGCGGTTCGCGTGACACTCTCCGAAAAGGTGGGCGACCGGCTCGAACCGCGCGACGAGGTGACGATCAAACCGGACGCGGCCGGGAAGCCGGTGACGTTCCGCCTGAAGCACGTGCCGAGCGAACTCGGCGAGCGGAGCTACGTGATCGAAGTCCCGCCGCAGCCCGGCGAGGTTGAGACGGCGAACAATAAAATCGAGCGGCAGATCGTCGTCACTGAGAACCGCAAACTCCGCGTGCTGTTCGTGGACGGGTCGCCGCGGTACGAGTTCCGCTTCGTGAAGGTACTGCTCGAACGCGAGGTCGAACCGGGCCGCCGCGAGAAGGCGGTCGAGATTCACACGCTGTTGCTGGACGCCTCCGCCGACCACGCGACGACCGACCGCAGTGCTCTCCGTGGGTTCCCGACGCGGAACGAACTCTTCGACTACGACGTGGTCATCCTCGGCGACGTTGACCCGAAGCGACTCGACCGCCCGACGCAACGCCTGCAAGACCTCGCGGAGTTCGTCAAGCAGAAGGGCGGCGGCCTTATCGTGATCGCGGGCGAACAGGCCGCGCCGCAGTTGTTCTTCGACACGCCGCTCGCCGACATGCTGCCCGTTGCCCGGACGAAGGGCGGTGACGCCCCGCGGCCCACTTCGGAGGAAACCCCGGTTGCGGTCGGTTACCAGCCGCGGCTGACGCCGGTCGGCGTCTCGCACCCGATCTTCCGGTTCGCCGCGAACGAGACGGAGAGTGCCGCCGTCTGGCAGCGGCTCAAGCCGTTGTTCTGGGTGGCGTCGGGGTACGTGAAGAAGGACACCGCCGAGGTACTCGCCACGCACCCCGACCGGCCGGCGGAGGACGACCCCGGCGAGAAGCACCCACTGGTGTTGCAGCAGTTCGCGGGGGCCGGCCGCGTGCTGTTCCTCGGCTTCGACGAGACGTGGCGGTGGCGGTTTCGCAAAGACGAGGAGCAGTTCAACCGCTTCTGGCGGCAGGCGATCACGGTGCTGGCTCGCAACCGCGTCCGCCGGGTGGAACTGAAGACCGACAAGCAGACTGGCTACCGCCGCGACGAACCGATTCGGGTGACGGTGCAGTTCCCCGACGACGCGGCACCGCCGGTCGGGGCGGTGAAGGTCGGCGTCGAGCGCAGCCCCTTACGAGACGGTTCGGGCCGCGTCATCACCGGCGACAGCGAGACGCAGACGCTCACGCTGGCCAAGGTCCGCGGCAGCCGGGCGAGCTACGAGGCGACACTGACCCGCACGCCGGTCGGGGAGTACCGCTTCCAACTGACCGACCCCGCCCCGACCGGCCTGAAGCCGAAGGCCGAGGCCAGGGTGCTGCCGCCGCCGGGTGAACTCGACCGCCTAGAGATGAACAAGAACGACCTGACGCGGGCCGCCGCCGAGTCCCGCGGCAAGTTCTACACCTTCGCCGACGCCGACAAGTTGCTCGACGACCTGCCCGAAGTGGCCCGCCTGCCGCTGAACCAGCCGTGCCCCCCGCTGCCGGTGTGGAACCACGCCGTTACGTTCGCGTTACTGCTGCTTCTGTTAGGATGTGAGTGGATTTTGCGGAAGCGCGAGCGGTTGTTATGATGGGCGGGTCATCCTTGTGCGGAGTTCCCCATGTCGTTCGTCCTTCGGCCGCCGGATGAAGTCGTCCCGCTGAACCAGCGGCTGAGCGGCCTCGGACGAATGCGGCGGCTGGCACTGATGGCCGCGGGGCTGTTCACGCTGGTCGCGTTCGTCGGCTTGTTCGTCGGCACGGCGGGCGTTCTCGATGCGTGGCTGCACCTGTCGGGCGGTGTGCGTGCCCTCGCGCTGGCGGCGGGCCTGGGGTTGGCGATCAGCTTCTACCTCCGCGGCGTGCGGCAGGCGGCGCGGACGCCGACGGGGGCGGTCGCGGTCGCGCAGTTCATCGAACACCGATACCCGGAGTTTAACGACGCCCTTGCCAGTGCCGCCTCGTTCCAGGAACGCGATGACGGCGACCGGTCGGCGGCGAAGTTCCGCCGGGCGGTCGTCAAGCGGGCCGAGCGCATGGCCGGTCGGCACGATCTCGGGGCCGTCGTGCCGACCGGTCGCGTCTGGCGGTCGCTGTTCGCCGTGCTGGGCACGTTCTTGATGCTCGGCCTGCTGACACTGCCGGACATCGGCCGGGCGTCGGTCGCGGCCGGGCGGTTGTTCGACCCGTTCGGCGACCACCCGTGGCCGCCGAAGACGCGGATTGAACTGAGCGAGTTTCCGCAACTGTTGGCGAAGGGTGACCCCTTCCCCCTCCGCTTCACGGTCAAGGGTGTGTTGCCGCCCGAAGCGGTTCTGTCCGTGAAGCTCATCGGCAGTCCGCCGGCCGATGAACACCTCGCGTTGCCGGGAGAAGCCGAATCCTCGGCCGCGGTGCAACTGCTGCCGGACCGCGTCTCGCGCGACTTCGAATTCCGCATCACCGCGAACGACGCCGACACCGGGTGGCACGCTGTCACTGTCGCCGTGCCGCCGCGGTTGACGCTGCTCAACGGCCGGCCGTCGCCGCAAATTCGACTGACGTACCAGCCGTACACGCGGCAGCGGCCGACCGAACTGCCAGACGGGTCCGGCGGCATCGAAACCGTCGCTGGCACGCGCGTACGCCTGAAGGCGGCCACCGACCGGCCCATCGTGCGGGCGACGCTGCACCCCGAGGGAGAACTGCCCGGCCTGCCGTTCGCCCACGCCGTCGCTGCCGTCGGGGCGCAGAACCCGTTCGCTGCCCTCGCCGCACCGCAGATCAGCGAACAGTTCGCGGCCGACGTTCCCGTGACAATTGGGGGGCCGGAATCGCAGCACCTCGACGCCGACTTCATCCCGCCGCGGTCCGGCCTGTACTCGCTGCGGTTCACCGATGCCGCCGGGCTGACCGGCGTGCAAAAGCTCGATGTCCGCACCTTCCCCGACCCAACCCCGGCCGTCACGCTCGTCCGCCCCGTTCCCGGCCCGGACGCGCTCTTGCTCGTGCCGACTGCCACCGTCCCGCTGCACGCGCGGGCCGACGACCGCACCTACGCCCTCCGCCGGTTGGTGCTCGAATTCAAGGTGAACGACAGCCATTGGGTCGAACTGCCACTCGCGGAGGCCGACGGGCAACCGCCGGCGCTGGAGGCTCAGCGATCGCTGCCGCTGGCGACCTTCCGCAAGCCGAACAGTCAGCCGCCGGCCGACGGTGACGTTGTCACGCTCCGCGCGGCCGCCACCGATTGGGACGACTACACCCTCGCGAAACAACCCGGTCGCAGCGGCGAGGTCGAGATTCGCGTGCTGTCGGAAGCGTCGCTGACTGCCTTCCTGCAAAAGCAACTCGCCGCGATGCGGCCGGACTTGGCGCGGGCCACCGCGACCCAGAAAGACGCCGCCGGCAAGACCGAACAGGCTCGCAAGGAGACGCCGCCGGGCGGGGCGCCGAACGCCGCCGGTCAGGAGAAGTTGACTCAGGCGGAGCAGGCACAACGACAACTCCGCGGTTTGCTCGGCGACCCGCGCGACGGGCTTCGAGCGAAGGCCGAGAAGTTGCGCGACGTGGCGAAGGCGAACGATCTGCCGAAGTCGCCGGCCACCCAGCGGGCCGAGGCCGTTGCCCGCAACTTGGCCGCACTGGAAGACCAGCATTTGCCAGAGGTCGAGTCGCAATTGGCCGCCGCGAAGCAGGCGGACGCGAAGGCGGCCGACGCGCTCGCAAAGGCGGCGAAGGGGCAGCAGGCGGTCCTCGATAAACTTGCGGCCGCGGCCGAGGAGTTGGAACAGTGGGCCGCCGCCGCCGAGGTTCGCGGCGACGCCCGGCAGTTGAAAGATCAAGTCGCGAAGACGGCAGGAGATGCCCAGAAGGCCGCCCAACGGTTGCCGACGGGCAAGCCGGCGGACCAGCTTCCCGCCGGCGATCGGGCTTCCCTCGAAAAGCTCGGCGACAGCTTGGATAAAGCGGCCGAGCAGGCCGGAAAGCTGATCTCGAAGGCCGACCGTGTCGCGGAGGAGAAGCGGCAAGAGGCCGGTAAACTCCAGGCGGCCGCCGACGCGAAGGAGCAAGAGGCGAAGCAGGTTGCTACCGACGCGAAGAACGCACCCGCCGGGTCCGAGGCGCAGAAGGTCGCGACCGCGAAGGCCAACGCCGCGAGTGCGGAGGCCGCCGATTTGAAGGACGCGGCCGCGAAAGCGGCCGCCGAGGCGGACACGCTGGAGAAGGCCGCCAAGGAGGCCGGCCGTCAGGCCATCGCGGACGACCTTCGCAAAGCGGCCGAGGCCCAGCGGAACAACCGCGGCAGCGAGGCCAACGCCGCCGCTCAGAGCGCGGCTGACCGCCTGGAGAAGATGACCGCCGACCTCGCGGAGAAGAAGGACGACATTGACGAGTTGCGGAAGAAGCGGAAGGACGCCTCGAACCGCGTGAACCAACTCGCCGACCAGCAGGACGAACTCGCGAAGAAGGCTGACAAGGCCGGCGAGACGAAGGACGCCGACGCGAAGGCGGCCGAGCTTCGGAAGCTCGCCGACGAGCAGGAAACGCTGCGGCGGGAGACGGAGCAACTTTCGCGGAAGCTCGACCGTGAAGGCGCGGCCGACGCCGCCGAGCAACTCCGCCGGGCGGCGAAGGAGATGGAGCAAGCCCGCGACGAACTCGCCGAGGGCCGCGACCCGAAGGCGAAGCCGGACGACGCCCTCGAACGGCTGGAGAACGCGAAGCAAGAACTCGACAAGGAGCAACCGAAGGAGCAGGAGAAGCTCGAACGCGAGCAGCGGGAGCAGTTCGCCGAGCAGTTCAAGACGTTCCTCGAAAAGCAGAAGGCGGCCGTCGAAGAGTCCGAGCGCCTCACCGCGGCCGCCCTGAAGGCGAAGAAGTGGGAACGGCCGTTGCAGGCGAGTCTCGCCTCGCTCGGCGAGCGCGAGAAGGCGCTGGCCGAGGAGGTTCGCAAGTTCGCGAAGGCGAAGGCCGAGGACTTGAAGGTGTTCGGCCTCATGCTGCGGCAGGCCGCCGACCAGATGCAAAAGGCCGGTGAGCGGATCGCCGAGCGGAAGGACGAGATCGTCTTCGCCGACCCGGCCGCCTTCGACGCGGAATCCGAGAAGGCCGCCGATGACCAGACTCGCCGGCCGATGCGGGTGGCCTTACGGCGGTTGGAGCAGATCGTCAACGCGCTGAAGGAAGACGACAAGAAGCCCGCCCCGAAGCCGATGCCGGCGGGCGGCGCGGCCAAGCCACCGGGCGAGGGCGGTCAACAACCGACCGGTGTTCCGCCGATCGCACAACTGAAGGCGCTCCGCGACTGGCAGAAGGAAATCAACGAGCGGACGCAGACGTTTGCCACGGACCACCCGGACCGCGACAAGTTGACCGACGACGACAAGGACGAGTTGCAAGAGATCGAGAAGGCCCAGAAGGACATCGCGGAGTTGCTGGAACAACTGCTGCCGCTGCTGCAAGAACAAATCGGGGGAGGCCAACCGTGACGCGATTTTTTCTGACTTCCGCCCTCTCCTTGCTGGCGGCGTCTGCGGCGTTTGCCATCGTGCCACCGCTGCTGCCGGCCGTCGTGTTACCGTCGGTTCCGGCGAAAGAAGACGACGTGCCGAAGGAAGACGAGGCCGACGACGTGGCGAAACTCGCCGACCGCATCGGCAAGAACGCGAAGGGCGTCGGCGAGAAACTCGGCGACCAGGACACTGGCGATGCCACCCGCCGCGATCAGGCGAAGTTGAAACAAGACCTCGACAAGCTGATCGACCTGTTGCAAAACTCACCGCCCCCGCCGATGAGCAACGACCCGTCGCAACAACCACCGCCCCCGGACGGAGGTGGTGGTGGCGGGCAATCGAACAAACCGATGGGCGGAGGCGGAGAAGGCGGGAAGTCGAACAAGCCGATGGGCGGTGGGCAATCGAACAAGCCGATGGGCGGCGGGTCGGGGCAGTCGCAGCCGCGCGGCGGTTCCCCACGGACTGGCAGCGGTCGCGAACGCCCCATGCAGCCGATGCCTGAGAAGGGCGGCACCGGCGAACAACCGATGCCAATGGGGGCGAAGCCGGACGAGAAGGGGCAACCGATGGGCGGCAGCCCGATGGGGCCGCAAGGCGGCAACCAGCCCGGCGGTAGCGGCAAGGCGACGCCGACGCTGCCGTTGGCCGAGACGATCGCGAAAGACTTCTGGGGCCACCTGCCGGAGCAGCCCCGCCAGCGGATGATGCAGTTCTTCCGCGAGCAGTACAACTCGCGGTACAAGGACCTTCTCCCGGACTACTTCTCCACGCTCGCGGAGAAGGAAAAGAAGGGGAAGCAGTGACGCAGACTTCTCTCACCCGCCGACAAGCCCTTCGCATCGCCGCCCTCGGAGCGACGGGCGGGGCGGCCGCGATGATCGGTCACGCCCAGGATGCCAGCCCAGCGGCAGACTTCATCACCAGCGAGACACAAGCCGCCATCGACCGCGGGCTGGCGTTCCTGCACCGCACGCAGTCGGCCGACGGCTCCTTCACCGACAGCGGCATTCCGAACGCGGCCATCACCGGCCTCGCCGCGCTCGCCCTCATGGCCGGCGGACACCACCCCGGCCGCGGGCAGTACGGACGGACCGTCAGCCGGGCGATGGACTACCTCGTCGCCCGGGCGGCCTCGAATTCGCCGGCCGGCTACCTGAACTCCGGCGAGGGCGGCTTCGGACAGGGCGGCGGCATGTACCAGCACGGGTTCGCCACGCTATTCCTCGCCGAACTCTACGGCATGTTGCCGACGGCCGCACGACAACTGCGGCTTCGTGAAGCGTTGGAGAAGGCGATCCGCCTCATCATCGACTCGCAGAACAAACTCGGTGGCTGGCGGTACGACCCGCGGCCGAGCGAGAGTGACGTGTCGGTGACGGTGGCCCAACTGATGGCCCTGCGGGCGGCCCGCAACGCCGGCGTGTTCGTGCCGAAGTCCACGGTGGACGCCGCGGTCGGGTACATCAAGGCGTGCCAACTCCCAGACGGCGGCTTCTGCTACATCCGCAACGAGACGCACCTCGGGTCCGCGTTCGCCCGGTCGGCCGCGGCCGTCGTCGGCCTGTTCTCGGCCGGCATCTACGACGGCGAGAACATCGACCGCGGCCTGAAATACCTGACGCGGTTCATTCCCAACCAGCGGGGCGTCCGCGACTTCTTCACCGAGCGGTACTTCTATTACGCCCACTACTACGCCGCCCTTGCGATGTGGACCGCCGGCGGCAACCACTGGACCGAGTGGTTCCCGGCCATCCGTGACGAACTCCTGACGCGCTTTCGACTCGGTAACCAGGGCAGTTGGACTGACCCCGGCCACGGGGCCGCCTACGCCACCGCGATGGCGTGCATCGTCTTGCAACTGCCGAACAATTATTTGCCGATCTTGCAGAAATGAGACTAGTTTCAAGTTTCAGAGTTTCAGGTTCACAAAGTTGGAACCCGAAACTCTGAAACTTGAAACTGTTAATATGCGTGCTTCTGCTTCTTCAGGACCATCGTCACCAGCGTGAGGACCATGATCCGCAGGTCGAAGAACGGGTTCCAGTGCGTGATGTAGTAGAGGTCGAATTGAATGCGGCGGCGGAGGGACGAGTTGCCGCGCCAGCCGTTGACTTGGGCCCAACCGGTCAGACCGGCCTTCACCGCGTGGCGGGCCATGTAGTTCGGGATCGTCTTTTTGAACTGATCGACGAACACCGGCCGTTCCGGCCGCGGGCCGACGAGGCTCATGTCGCCCCACAGCACGTTGAACAACTGCGGCAGTTCGTCCAGGTTCGTTTTGCGAATGATCGCGCCGATCCGCGTGCAGCGGGGGTCGTTCTTGGCCGTCCACACGGCCCCGGTCTTGGCTTCCGAGTCGGGCCGCATCGAACGGAACTTCAACATCTGGAACCGCCGGCCGTCCAGCGAACACCGCTCTTGACGGTACAAGACCGGACCCTTGCTGGAGAGTTTGACGAGCAGCGCGATGAGCGCCAACACCGGCGACAGTACGACGAGGCCGACGAGCGCGAGGGTGAAGTCCATGACCCGCTTGATCGCGACGTTCGCCCCGAAATGGCGGTTCTCGCGGAGGCCGAGGACGGTCATACCGTTCAGGTTCGTAGTCGTCAGCGACAGGGCTGACATCGCTGGGGCGTCGGCGATCAGCCGCATTTCCACGGTCGTTTGCGAGAGGGCGTCGAACACCCGCCGCACGTCACCGTAGCGGTTCATCGGCAGCGCGATGAAGACGTGCTCGATGTGCATTTCCGCCACCAACCGCGGCAGGTCGGCGAACGGGCCGACGACGGGCAGGTTCATGCGGGGTTGGTCGGGTTCGTCGTCAACGTAGGCGACGGTCTGAATGCCCATCCACGCGGCCGACTCCAGCGTGCGGGCCGTGGTGCGGGCCAAGCGTCCGGTGCCGACGATGAGGGCGTGACTCTGGTTGTACCCGCGTGCCCGCAGGCGGCCGAGGGCGAACCACGAGAGTCGCCGGGCGAGGACGATGCCGACGATCGTGAACGGCGTGAACAGGGCGAAGACCGCCCGCGGCCGGTAAGGGGATTGCATCGCGAACGTGATCGCCACGATCAGGAGCGTCAGGAAGCCGACGCCCTTCGCAACGTGGTAAAGTTCTTCGCGGAAGCGGGACAGCCGCGTCACGTCGTACATTTGCGAGACGCGGTAGGCCACGATGCCGAGGATCGTGACCAGCGGCAGTTGGCCGACGCACAGTTCGAATTCCGGCGTGTCCGGGGCGGTGATTGGCACCCACCCAGAGCGCAACCGCACGAAGTCGGCGGCCAGCCACGCCAGGGCCGTCGCCGCAAGGTCCCAGAACTGGAACCACGCCCGCAGGGGTTCGCTACTTCGTGCGATCATCGCCGACTTGTATCACCGCCCGTCCGACGGTGTCAAGAGTGACGGAACGGCGGGCCGAGGTTTTGCGGAACCGCCGGTTTACCCGCCTGACGAACGCCTTCTCGAAGAAGCTCGAAAACCTGGAACACTCGGTCGCGCTGCACTTCTTCGTGTACAACTTCATCACCCGCCACCAGACGTTGCGGATGCCGCCCGCGTTGAAAGCCCACGTCACCGACCACGTCTGGTCGTTCGAAGAACTGGTCGAGTTGATCGACCGACGTACGCCGTGAAGAGGAAGTGATGGAAGCCGACGCCCAGTCCCGCCACCCGTTTCTGTCATTCATGCTCTGGTGGCTACTAATCGGAAATGTCATTTCCGCCGTCACCAGTCCGTTTCTTCTAACATCCATTCGACGAGGTTCGGTTCCCGACTTTCCGGACTGGGTGGGATGGCCGTTCGCGGTCATATCCGTTCTTGCCGCGATCTGCGTTGCTGCCCTGTTCCAATGGAAGCGATGGGGGTTCTACGGGTACGCAGTGACCGCCCTCATGATCTTCACGTTGAACGTCTACGCCGGGGTCAGTGTCGGCGCGGCGATACTCGGGTTCGTGGGAACCATCTTCCTCTTCATCGCTCTCCACGTCGGTGGAGGAAACAAGGCATGGCCGAAATTAAAATGATTCTCAAAAACCGGATCAGATTTCAAACCGAGCCACTACCCGAGGTTTTGCATCGTTGACCCTACCCCCCTCGTTCGGATACACTCTTAACCAGTCCCACCCGCCTTTATTCCTCTTCCCGGGAAGCACCCGTACAAGGAGTTGCTGATGAACCCGTTCAATCGTCGAGACTTCCTCCAACGCTCGGCCATCCTTTCCGCCGCCGTCGCGGCCGGCACCCCGTTGACCGCCGCCGATCCGGAAACGAAAGCCGAAAAGACCGGCTCGGCCAACGAGCGCCTGAAGGTCGCTGTCATCGGCGTCCGGGGCCGGGGCATGAGCCACGTCGGCGGCTTCCTGAGCAAGAACGCGAACTGCGAAATCACCACCGTTTGCGACTGCGACGAAGCCGTCATCGGCCCGGCGATGAAGAAGATCACCGACACGCAAGGGGCCGCGCCGAAGTACGTCAAAGACATCCGCAAGGTGATGGAAGACAAGTCGATCGACATCATCTCGGTCGCCACGCCGAACCACTGGCACGCGCTCGCCGCCGTGTGGGCGATGCGGGCTGGTAAGGACGTGTACTGCGAGAAGCCGGCCACGCACAACGTCCACGAAGGCCGCCTCATGACGCAGGCCGCCCGCAAGTACAATCGCATTTGTCAGGTCGGCACGCAGAGCCGTAGCACCGCCGGGATGCGCGAGGCGATCAAGTACATCCACGACGGCAACATTGGCAAGGTGAGCCTCGCCTACGGCACCTGCTACAAGCCCCGCAACAGCATCGGCAAGGTGAGCGGCGATCAAGAGCCGCCGAAGACGATGGACTACGACCTCTGGTGTGGGCCTGCCCACGTCCTGGCCCCGCACCGCAAGACCGGCAACGGGACCGTCCACTACGACTGGCACTGGACCTGGGAGTACGGCAACGGCGACTTCGGCAACCAGGGCGTTCACGAGGCCGACAAGGCCCGCTGGGGGCTGAACCTTCCCGGCCTGCCGACCAGCGTGGTCAGCGTCGGCGGTCGCTTCGGCTACGTGGACGACGGCGAAACGCCGAACACGCAACTCAACCTGTACGAGTACCCCGGCGCGCACATCATCTTCGAAGTCCGCGGCCTGGGCACGAAGGACTACATGGGGGCGAAGGTCGGCAACATTTGGTTCGGTGAGAAGGGCTACGTCGTGTGCCCGAGCTACAGCAGCGGCACCGCGTTCACGCCGGACGGCCAGAAGGTCAAGGAGTTCAAGGGCGGCGGCGACCAGTCGCACTTCGACAACTTCGTGAAGGCAGTCCGCAGTCGGAAGCACACCGACCTGAACTGCGACGTGGAGCAGGGCCACCTGAGCGCCGCTCTCTGTCACCTCGGCAACATCAGCTACCGCCTCGGCAAGTCGTGTACGATCGCCGATGACATCCGGTCGTTCGACGGCGTCGTGGCCGCGAACGAAGGGTTCGAGCGGATGAAACACCACCTCGTTGACAACAAGGTGGACACAGCGACGGCGAAGGGTCTCGTCGGCGTGAAGCTAACGATCGACCCGAAGACCGAGAAGTTCTCCGGCGGCGAGAACCTTGCGAAGGCGAACGAGATGCTCTTCCGCGAGTACCGCAAGGGCTTCGACATCACCGAAGCGGTCTGATTCTGGGCGAACGCCCCGGCACGACCGTGCCGGGGCTTTTCGCGGCTGACACTTCTCTCGGCGTGCGGCTATAATCATCGGGAACCGAACCCCATCCCCCGATGCACCTGATGCCGTTGTCCCCCTGGCTGACATTCCGGCACGCGAAGGAAGCCGTCCGCAACGGTCGGCCCGAGGAGGCGCACCGCCTGCTCGCACCGCTCGCGGCCGAAGGGTATCGCAAGGCCGGTCGGTTGCTCCGCGACGTGGCGGCGGCTTACGTTGCCCGTGGCGAGAAGTCGCACCGGGCCGACAACGCCGAGGCCGCGTGGAAGGATTTGCTCGCGGCGGAAGCACTCAACACCGGCGACGCCCGCGTGTCCACACTTCGCACGGCCCTCACGCGCATCGGCGTGGCCGAGTGTGCGGCGGCGCTGGAAGCGGCGAAGCCGATGCACGTCCTCACGGTCGTCGGCCGCCTCCGCGACCGGCACACGCAGCGGCACGACCTGGACACAATGGAAGCACTCGCCCAGGATTGGGTGATGGCCCACGAGATGGCCGACCGCGGCGACTTCCTGTTGGCCCAGGCGGCCGTGGACAAGATTCGCACGCGGATGGTGATGAACCCGACGACCGGCCTCGACCTGTTCGCGAAGCAACTGGAAGGGCGGCACGAACGGTATCGCATGGCCGTGGCGAATTTGTCCGAAGCGGCCGAGGCGAACAAGTGGGCCGACGCGAGTCGATGGGCCGCCGAGGTGATCGCCGCCGCTCCGAACCACCGCGAAGCTCGCACGATCCAGCTGCGTGCGTGGGAAGCCCTCAAGCCTGCTACCGGCTCTTACCACCCGAACGCCGCGGCCGAGATCGTCCCGCTGATGGCCGTCGTCGAACCGCACCACGCGGCCTTCGCTTATGCCCCGACGAAGGCGGCCGAATCGGGCAACGGTCACCGACCGGCGTCGTCGTTCCGGCCCGAGTCGCGGCACAGTTCCGGCCCCGGCGGCATGCCGAAGCGGTTCCTGCTGTGGATCGACGGCGTCGGCGGCTACCTCGTGTGCCTGTCGAACCGCGTGACGTTCGGCCAAGCGACGGCCGACGCGCCGATCGACGTGCCGCTGTTCGCCGATGTGTCGCGGATGCACGCCGAGATGGCCCGCGACGGCGAGGGCTACTTGGTGGAATCGACCCGCGGCCTGCACGTGAACGGTTCGCCGCACGAGCGGGCGTTGCTGAAGTGTGGCGACCGCGTGACGCTCGGCACGTCGTGCCAGTTTCTGTTCCGTCAACCGGTGTCGATCAGCCCGTCGGCCCGATTGGAACTCGTCAGCGGCCACCGCCTGCCGCTGGCCGTGGACGGCGTGCTGTTGATGGCCGACAACCTCATCCTGGGACCGGGGACTCAGACGCACATCACGCTGCCGTGGGCCTCGACGAACGTCATCCTCTACCGCTCGAAGGACGGCCTCGGCGTGAAGTTCGCCGGCTCGTTCACGGTGGACAACAGCCCGTGCCGCGAGCGTGCGAATTTGGTGCTGCCCGCGTCGGTGGCGGCGGAGGCATTTTCGTTCACGATCGAACCTGTGGGCGCGAGGTTGTAAGCGCGAAAAAGCCCAGGCACGGCCGTGCCTGGGCTTTGCCCATCGCTGTTAATGCACGCCGTTTGTCGAGGGCCGCAGCAGTTCCTCCGCCACCTCAGACACCGTAGGTTGCGTCTCGACGGTCGCGTACTTGTCCTTCCAGAAGGCCCGCAGCGCGATCTGAGCACACCGTTCCTGGAACTGGGCCGGCGTTTCTTGCAGGTCCGGGTACTTGTCCACGAACGCCAGCATTTCCAGGTACGGCTTCTCGAACGCACCGAGGATGCGCTTCGCCATCCGCTTCTTGTCGCCGGGCTCCATGTACGTCAGCTCCACGGCCTTGTCCACGCGGCCGGGGCGAGTGCTGATGAACTCGCTCGTGCCGTCCGGCAGCTTCCGCGGCTGGCCGAGGGCGGGGTCGATCTTCGTGATGTCGTTCGTGGTCACGACGGTGAAGATGCCGTCGGCCCGTTCGACGCCGTCGAGGCAGTTTAGCAGGCAGTCGAAGGTCAACGGCGGACCGAACATGCCGCCGCGGCCGGAGTCGCGGTTGTTGTCGTCCTTCTTCTCCGGCATCATCATCGAGAACATGCCACCCTTGCGGGCCACGTTCTCGCGGCCGTGGAAGACGTTGTCGATGTCCTCCAGCAGCGCGATGCACGGCACGTTCACCTGCATCTCGGCCCACGCCTTCGTCAGATCGTGGTTGCTCATCTCGGCCAGGTTGTACACGTAGATCGGCATGTTCAGGTCTTCGGCGAACGCGCGGGCGAGCGCCGTCTTCCCCGTGCCGGGAGGGCCGTAGAGCATCCAGCCACGCTTCCACGGGATGCCCTTCTCGATGTACCAGTCCTTGCTCTTGCGCCACAATTCGATCTCGCGGATCAGGTCCTTGACCTTTTGCGGGAAGATCAGGTTGTCGAGCGCCTTGCCGTTGAGCGTGCGGGCCTTGCCGAGTTCGTCCGGCGAGTGCGCGAGCAGGCGGTACGCTCCTTGTTGGAACCACGAGAGGCCGTCCGAACTGCTGTTGTTGTCGTCGTCGTGCGTGCCGCGGTGCGGGACGAAGTGGATGCTGAAGCGGTTCTTCTTCTTCGCCTCTTCGTCCTCGACGCTCCACGACAGGTTGTTGCGGGCCATGCACGCGCTCTTGATGATCTCCTCGACGTTCAGCGTGCCGCGGATGAACGTGACGGTGGAGTACACCTTCGAGACGCCGCTCGGCGTGTCGCCGCCGCCCTTGTTCCCGTTGCTGGCGTGCTTGGCTTCCATCTGGTTCGTGTAGATGAACGGCACCCAGCCGTTCCAGAACACGAGCGACCGGCTGCCGAACAGTTCGTAGGGGATCAGCCCGTACCGGCCGTCGCGCTGGTACTCCCAGCTCGCGCCGTACATGCGGTCGTAGTTCCGCAGCCGCTGGTAGTGGGCGATGAGGTACGCCACCACCGCCTCGTGGGCGGACTCGGTCGGAATCTCGATCCGCTGGATGAACAGGCTCACGAACCGCCAGAGGATGCCCTTGATCTTCGACCACATGCTGGCGACGATGCCCAGCACGGCCCCGGCTCCGGCAATGAGCCAGCCGTACCCACCGAAATTCGCGGCGTCAATCGTGGCAAACATCATGGTGGTACTCACTCCTTCGAAATCGTCCGGCCGGGGAACCGGCAGGGGTAGGAGAACTTGATTGGCCGACAGGTTCGCACGGCAGGCCCACCCTGCCCGTGACCGTAGGCCGAAAACGAAAACACCCTCGGCCAACGATGTACTCCCGCGAAGGAGGTACGGCGTCAGCCGAGGGTGCGTGTTATCAAGTTCACCGGGTACTTCGCCCCGGGTTACGCCGCATTTTACCCGGCGAGTCAAGGGGTGCGAAAAATTACAGCAATTCCACCTTCGGCGTCACGGCACTTTTCGCGATCAGGGCCGGCCAGTACGCGAACACCTCCCGCACGCTCGCCCGGCCGGTGGTGTAGCCGGTCGTGCCGGCGTAGCCGCTGGTGACGAGCGGGGCGAACTCTTTCGTAAACCGCTCGACGTGCGACTTCCGGGCGTCGCGCACGGCCACCCGCAGCGTCACGGGACTTCCTTCCCCGATCACTTCGATCAGCGAATGCTCGCACTCGATGCCGGCTTGCTTCAGCCGAGCGAGCAGAATCTCGCCACTCCGGCGGGCGTTCCGCACCGCGTGCGGGCCGGCGAAGACGAGCGTGCCGGCGGCGGTAAAGCCGTCGCGGTAGGCGAGCGACACTTTGTAAGAATCGGTCGCCGGCCGACCGCGACTGTCGGTCACTTCGACGGCGTCCGGGGCCGATTGTCGAAGTTGCACGGTTGTAAAATCCGCCACCACGTCCGGCGTGAAGTACCGAGATGGGTCCGCGACCTCGTACAGCAGTTGTTCGCTCACCGTTTCGAGGTTCACCGCGCCGCCGCTGCCGGTAGGCTTCGTGATCGTGAGCGTGCCGTCCTCGCGCACCTCCGCGATTGGGTAGCCCACGTCTTCGAGGCGGGTCGAATCGTCGGCGTTCATCCACAGGCCACCCGTCACTTGGGCACCGCACTCGATCAGGTGCCCGGCCACGGTGCCGGCCGCGAGTTGGTCGTCGCTGGTCCAGCCGAACTCGTGCAGGAGCGGGCCGACGGTCAGGCAGGCGTCGGCCACGCGGCCGGTGACGACGACGTTCGCCCCGAGTCGCAGCGCGTCTGCGATGGGGGCCGAGCCGAGGTAAGCGTTCGCGCTCACGACCTTGCCGCGGATGGTCTGCACCGATTCACCCGTATCGAAGTGGGCCAGCGAATGGCCGGCCGCAAGCAACTCGTCGAGTCGCGGCATCAGGTCGTCGCCGGAGACGACGGCCACGCGGTGCCCCGGCAGCAGGGCAGCGCACTTGCGGCCGCAGGCGTGCGGGTTCATCCCGCCGGCGTTCGTGACGATCTTCAAATTCGGCTGCCGCTCCAAGATCGGCGCGAGCCGCGGCAAAAGGTCGACGAAGTCGGTGGCGTACCCCGCGTTCGGGTCACGCTGCTTCTGCAGCGCGAGGATCGACATGGTCAGTTCCGCGAGGTATTCGAGCGTGAGGTAGTCGAGTTGCCCCGCCTCCGCGAGCCGAACCGGCGCGTCGAGACTGTCGCCCCAGAAGCCGCAGCCGTTGCCGATGCGAAGCGAGCGCATGAGCGAATCTCGAAGTCGGAGGGGTGGAGTTGAGATCATAGTAAACCATTGGCGGGCCGCTCGGGACCGTTTCCTACTTCCGTCCCACCCTCCCGAAATTTCCCAGGTTTACCCCTGGCTGATGCGATTCCGGCGGCGCAAGATATGCGGACAAGTTCGGGTTTTGCCGGCCGCATCCGCCCACTGTGCGTGCCTGTTGGTTTAGACCTCACCCAGATCACGCGCCGTCGGGAATGGCTCGGCCCGGCGGATGTTCTCAGATGAGCCACGGAGTCGCACTGTGACCAACATCAATCGTCGGCTGATGACCTCTTCCTTCCGCCCGCAGGTCACCCCGCTGGAAGACCGTACGACCCCGACCGCGGCTTACGCCCTCAGTGGCAGCACCCTGTTCTCCTTCGACACGGCAACCCCCACGGTCCTGGCCCCCGGCGTGGCCGTGACCGGCCTGGGCGCCGGGGAGAACCTCGTCGGCATCGACATCCGGCCGCAGAACGGCCAACTCTACGGCCTCACGTCGAACGGGGCGGGGGCGGTCCGCCTGTACGCCATCAGCCCGACGACCGGGGCGGCGGTCGCCCTCTCGGCCACCCCGGTGCAGTTCGACGACGGCGGCGGCAACCCGATCGCGATCACCGGCACGAACTTCGGCTTCGACTTCAACCCGACCGTGGACCGCATCCGCGTCGTCACCGACACCGGCGTGAACTTCCGCATCAACCCGAACACCGGCGGCATCGTGGATGGCAACGCCGGCACGGCCGGCATCAACCCGGACGGCGCGATCAACGGCGACACCACCACCGCCGACGCCGTCGCGTACACGAACAACGCCCCGAACGCGACGGCCACCACGCTGTACGCCCTCGACGCGGCCAGCAACAAGCTCGAACTCCTGAACCCGCCGAACAACGGCACCGCGACGAACGGCACCGTCGTCACCCTCAACGGCAGCACCCTCGACTTCACGGCCGTCAACGGCTTCGACATCCCAGCGGGGGTGGCGGTCGGCACCTCGAACGCCGCAGCGACCGGGTCCGCCCTCGCGATCCTCACCACCGCGTCGAGCGCCCCGGCCCTGTACAGCATCGACCTCGCCACGGCGAAGGCGACGCTCGTCGGGAACGTCGGCATCGCGAGCACCGGCAGCGCCGTGACGGTGCAAGGCTTCGCGGTTCAGCCGAACGCCTCGGCGACGGGCATCCCGTTCGTCGGCGTCGCGGGCGGCAACGTCGTCCGCTTCAACTCGCTGACGCCGGGCACGACCGCGACGGCCGCGATCACCGGCCTTGCCGCGAACGAATCCGTCGTCGGCATCGACCGCCGCCCGGCAACGGGGCAGTACCTGGCCCTGATCCAGAACTCGGTCGCGGGCACGGTTCGCATCGCCGTCCTCGACCCGCAGACCGGCGGCACGACCGCCATCGGGGCCGGCATCTCGCTGGTCGACGCGGCCGGTGCGGCCATCACCTTCCCGGCCGGGACCGCCTTCGGCGTCGACATTAACCCGACCGTGGACAAGCTCCGGGTGGTCGCCAGCACCGGCACGAACTTCCGCGTCGACCCGACGACCGGGGCGGCCGTGGACGGCGACGCCACCGCGGCCGGCGCGCAACCGGACGCCGCGCTCAACGGCGGGTCGACGAAGGGCGACGCGACGGCGTACACGAACAGCTTCAACAAGGCGACCGTGACGACGCAGTACACGCTCGACGCCAGCACCGACAAGCTGTACATCCAGAACCCGCCGAACGCCGGCACGCTGACCAACGGCGTCACCATCACGGTGGGCGGCACGGCCATCGACTTCACGGACGCGACCGGCTTTGACATCCCCTCGACCGTGCAAGTGTCAACGGCGAACGCGGCGGCCACGGGCGTCGGCTACGCCTCCCTCACGGTCGCGGGCAGCACGGCGCTCTACTCGATCAACCTCGTCACCGGGGCTGCGGCGAAGCTCGGCCTGATTGGCACGGGCACCACGCCGGCGGTCGGCCTGTCGGCAGGCGAAGTGGCGATTACGAGCACCGGCCTGACCGGCACGAGTTCCTTCGCGGCCGGGACGGACGCCGGCGCGGCGGCCTCGGCGAAACTCTTCAACGCCGACCGGACCGTGGCCCAGACGGTGACGCCGTTCAGCACCGGCTTTACCGGCGGCGTGCGGACCGCGACGGCGGACTTCAACGGCGACGGCGTCAACGACCTCGTCGTTGGCTCCGGCCCCGGCATCGCCTCCGACGTGCGCATCATTGACGGCAAAACGGGGACCGAACTGTTCGCCGTGGCCCCGTTCGAGGCCGCCTTCACGGGCGGCGTCTACGTGGCCGCGGGCGACGTAACCGGCGACGGCATCCCGGAACTGGTCGTCACGCCGGATCAAGGCGGCGGCCCCCGCGTCCGCATCTTCCGCAGCGGCGATCCGACCCAAGTGGTCGCGGACTTCTTCGGCATCGCCGACCCGAACTTCCGCGGCGGCGCACGGGCGGCGATCGGCGACGTGAACGGTGACGGCGTCGGCGACCTCGGCGTGGCGGCCGGGTTCGGCGGCGGCCCCCGCGTGGCCGTGTTCGACGGCACGACGCTCGCCGCGACGCCGACTCGACTGTTCAACGACTTCTTCGCGTTCGAAACGACGCTCCGCAACGGCGTCTTCCTGGCGCTGGGTGACATCGACGGCGACGGCAAGGCCGACATCGTGGCTGGCGGCGGCCCGGGCGGCGGCCCGCGGGTGACGGTGTTCAACGGTGCGACGCTGGTGTCGTCGAGCGGCGGGACGATCACGCCGATCGCCAACTTCTTCGCGGGCGACGCGGCCAACCGCGGCGGCATCCGCGTGACGGTGAAGAACCTGGACGGCGATTCGAAGGCCGACCTCATCGTCGGCAGCGGCACCGGGGCGGGCACCCGCGTGACGGCCTACGCCGGCACGACCGTCAACGGGGCCGGCACGACCCCGGCGGAACTGTTCGCGTTCGACGCCTTCAGCGGCTCGACCGGCGTGTTCGTGGGTTAATCGAACGCCGGCCGGCTTGATCTTGTGTGATCGGGCCGGCCGGCGCATATAATGCGTGTGCCGGGGGCGAAATGGTTTCGACCGGGCAGGTGAAGTGTTTGGTTGCGTGTCGAGGTTGATCGGTTGGCCTCGTAAAAAGCCGGTCACACAACAACTGCTGAAACGCAGTTCACTCTCGCGGCTTAATAACCCGTGAGCCGTTCAGTGCCCTTCGCGGGAGAGGTCATTGTTCGGACGCCAATTCCCGATCGCGGACGCTCGAGGGTCTGGGCAACCAGATTCGTTTCGGGGGCGGCGTCTGCTAAAAAACCTGACCGATAGCGAGCTTCGCACCCTGCAAGTTGGGGACGCGGCGAGCGAACGTGAAGCCGCCGCAAGGTGGGCTTCGAGCGTGAACTTGCTACACACGTAGACGCCGGCACGGAAGTGCCTCGGGACCCGGGTTCGATTCCCGGCGCCTCCACTCGACCCCCTCCATGTTGGAGGGGGTCTTTTTTTTGCCCCTCGATGACAGAAGTTGACACGGTATTTTGGTGTTGAGCCTGATGATGCCGACCGAGTCGGAGTGACGGGCCAGCCTCATGGCTTCAGGGAGGGACGCCCCGCTGCGGATGAGTTCGGTGATGTCCGTGTGTCGGTCCACAGCGTGAAAACGGAACCTCTGGGGCACGCGGGCCGGAGCCATCGCCCGAACTTCCGTGCCGCGTAAAACAACCCCCATGCCAAGACCAAAAACAGCGTACATTCTCCTGTTCCGAGGAGTGGGCGGAGCCACCCAACTCCCCGTCGCTCCCCTCCGCGAAGCCCTTACGGAAGCGGGGTTCGAGAACGTCGCCACGTACATCAACAGTGGCAACGCCGTCCTCCGCACCCACCTCTCGCGGGAGAAGGTGATCGCCACTGTTGCAAAGCTCTGCGAGGAGAAGTTCGGCTTCACGAAGGCGATCTACGCCCCGACGCTGGAGGAGTGGGACGCCGTCATCGCGAACAACCCGTTCCCCGACTTCGAAGAGGGAAAGCACGTCCACGCCGCCGTCCTGGATGGCATCCCGACGAAGGAAGCGATTGAAGCACTGCGGAAGCACGCGGTCGAAGGCGAAGCGATCGAGCTTGTCGACAACGTCGTCTACCTCCACACCCCGTTCGGGCTGGGCACATCGAAGCTGGGGGAAAAATTCGACAAGGGCATCGGGGTCCCCAACACCGCCCGGAACTGGAACACCGTGCTCAAGTTGCAAGAGCTGGCGAAGAAGGCCGCGGGTTGAAAAGTCGGCTTCGCCAAAATTATCCGATGGCAGTGTCCGAGCGGCCGCTTCCCGTTCGTCGTACCCGGAAGACCGGCGTAAAGAGTCTCGGTCTTGACCCGCAACCCAGCCCCGGAGAACTGTCCCATGCCGAAGTACCTGTTCATCTTCCGCCACTCCACCGACCCGCAGTCCCAACCGTCCCCGGAAGAGATGCAAGCCCTCGGCGGCCAGTGGTATGCGTGGATGCAAAAGTTCAGCGATTCGATCCTGCCCGGCGGCGACGGTCTGAAACCGGGCGGCCGGCTCCTCCGCGGGGAAATCGTGTCCGACGGCCCCTACGTCGAGGCGAAGGAGTTCGTCGCCAGCTTCAGCCTGATCCAGGCCGAGAACTACGACGCGGCATTGGCCATCGCCCGGGAGTGCCCGGGGAGCAATGTGATCGAGATCCGCGAGCTGGGCGGGTACGCTTGACCGAACCGCGGGAGCTGGTGGAACACTTCTTCCGCCATGAGTCCGGCCGGCTCGTCGCCGTGCTGACCCGGTCGCTCAGTGTCCGTCGGCTCGAGTTGGTCGAGGACGTCGTACAGGCCGCGCTGATGCAAGCCCTGGAGACGTGGTCGCGTCGGGGCGTGCCCGACGACCCGGCCGGGTGGCTGTACCGGACCGCCCGCAACCTCGCGATCGACGCCCTGCGGCGGGAGCAGACCCACGGCAGGGCGTTGCCGCACGTGGCGGACGGGATCGGCCAGGAGGCACCGCCCGAAGCCCACTTCGCCGACGAGATTGGTGACGAGCCGCTCCGCCTCCTGTTCGTTTGCTGTCATGAGGCGGTGCCGCCCGAATCGCGCGTCGCATTCGCACTCCGGACGCTCGGCGGGTTCAGCACGGCCGAGATCGCCCGCGGCCTGCTCACCACCGAGGCCAACGTCCAGAAGCGGGTCGAGCGGGCCAGGGACCGGCTGCGCGAGTTGGGCGTCGAGTTCGAGGCTCCCCAGCTTCGCGCCCGGTTGGACGCGGTACTCTCGGTCATTTACCTGCTATTCAGTCAGGGCTGCCACGCTACGCATGCGGACGTGCCGATCCGCCGCGATCTGTGCGACGAGGCCCGTCGGCTGGCAAAGATGTTGGCCGAGAACCCCATCGGCGGTGTTCCGGCCGTTCACGCCTTGCTCGCCCTGATGAGCTTCCACGCGGCCCGCTTCGACGCGCGGGTTGCGCTCGACGGCGGCATTGTCCTATTCGAGGATCAGGACCGCTCCGCATGGAATTGGGGCGACGTGAGAGAAGGGATGGCGTGGCTCGCCCGGTCTGCCACCGGCGAAGAGTTGACCCGCTACCACGTGGAGGCCGGCATCGCCTGGGAGCACTGCCGGGCGCCGACCTTCGCCGACACCGACTGGCGGCGTATCTCCGAGGGGTACGAGTTACTGGGCCGCATTGCCCCGTCCCCGGTCCACGCGCTCAACCGCGCCGTTGCCGAGGCCCACCTGCACGGCCCGCAGGCCGGACTCGAACGCTTGGCCGCGGTGGACCCGGAAGACATCCCCGCCCGCTATCCCGGCTGGCACGCGGTCATTGGTGAACTCCACTTTCGCCTCGGTCAATACGATGCCGCCGAACTCGCCTGGCGTGAGGCGCTGCGATTGAGCAGCGCGAGTGCGGATCAAGACTTCCTGAGCCGGCGCATTGCGGAGTGCCGGTGCTTGCTCGGCCCGGCTACGTAATCCCTGCTTCAGGCTTGAGAGCGGAATGAAACCGATCTTCTTCGAGACCCCTGAACCCTTCCGCGCATGGCTCGCCAAGAACCACGCGACCGCAAAGGAACTGCTGGTCGGGCTCAACAAGTAGGGATCGAAGCGGCCGAGCATCACCTGGCCCGAAGTGGCCGTCCGGCGGATTTGCTTTTCTCACGACTCTTCATCTTACTTCCTCCGCGGGAATCAATTCCGTGTCGTTGACCGAAAGTTCTCGCCCGTCGTGGGCGTAAAACGCCAGCGGCATGACCGGCTTTCGGTCGCGTCGGTCCACCAACACCCAGTCCGCCGGACCGCCGCACCCCTCGCCCCACTGCCGGATCGCCATCAGGACCAAGTACAACCCCCGCCCCTTCTCCGTTAGGGCGTACTCGTGGTAGGCACCACCGTTTTCCGGGGTAACTTGCTCCAGCACGCCGAGGGCGACGAGCTTCCGCAACCGCACGGTGAGGATGTTCTTTGCCACGCCAAGGCTCGTCTGGAACTCGCCGAACCGCCGGTCCCCCGCGAACGCCTGCCGGACGATGAGCATCGACCAGGCGTCCCCGACGGCTTCCAGGGACCGGGCGACCGGGCACTCGTCCGTCTCGAAGCTCTTGCGTTTCATGGGTGACTCCCCCGCTTAGTACCCCGAGCGGAAAGAAAACTGAAATTTGGTTGCAAGGTGCAACCGATGGCCATTGTATCCCTGGGCATCAGCGAACACCAACACGAGGGCCAAGCGATGACAACCTGCAAGCCCGCCCCGAGTACGAATACGCGAGTCTCTCCGGCGGTGCCGAGTCTGGCATCCCGATACGCCGAAGGGCCGGCCAAGCCCGACAAGCAGCAGTGGAAGACGGACAAGACCCGGGCGTTTGAAGCGTCGGTGAGGTGGTTCCTGTCCGTGTCCCGAGCCGCTTAATTTTTCCGGGCCGACAATTCGCCGGCCCGGTGTCCAATCTGGTTCGCAATACCTCAAACGGGAGTCTGTCATGGCGAAGAAACTCGAAGGCAAGGTCGCCGTGGTTACCGGCGCGTCAAAGGGCATCGGGGCGGAGATCGCCCGGCAACTCGCCGCCGCGGGTGCGTCCGTGGTCGTGAACTACGCATCCAGCAAGGCCGGGGCCGACAAGGTCGTGGCCGACATCACCGGCAAGGGCGGGAAGGCCGTCGCGGTGGCGGGCGACGTGTCGAAGGCGGCCGACGCCCAGGGCATTATCGACGCCGCGATCAAGACCTACGGCCGGCTCGACGTCCTGGTAAACAACTCCGGCGTGTACGAGTTCGCCCCGATCGAATCGTTCACCGAGGAGCAGTTCCACCGGCAGTTCAATGTCAACGTCCTCGGGTTGCTCCTCACCACCCAGGCCGCCGTCAAGCACCTGAAGCAAGGCGGGAGCATCATCAACATCGGGTCCGTCGTCGCCCGCATCACCCCACCGCAGAGTGCGGTCTACACGGGCACGAAGGGCGCGGTGGACGCGATTACCGGCGTACTGGCGAAGGAACTCGGGCCGAAGGGCATCCGGGTGAACGCCCTCAACCCCGGCCTGATCGAGACCGAGGGGACGGTCGGCGTCGGGTTCATCGGGTCGGACATGGAGAAGGAAGCGATCAAGCAGACGCCTCTCGGCCGGGGCGGTAAGGTCGGGGACATTGCCTCAATCGCGGTGTTCCTCGCGTCCGACGACTCCGGCTGGCTGACCGGCGAACAGTTCCTCGCGAGTGGCGGGGTGCGGTAACACACTTCCCGGGATTCATCACAGACACCTCCGGCCGTAACACGGCCGGTTCTTTCCAGGAGCATTCCAATGGCTGGCAAACTCGAAGGCAAAGTGGCGGTCGTCACCGGCGGTAACAGTGGGATCGGTCTTGCGACCGCCAAGCGGTTCGCGGCCGAGGGGGCGAAGGTGGTCGTCACTGGCCGCCGTCAGGAGGAACTCGACGCCGCGGTGAAGGAGATCGGGCACGGGGCGATCGGCGTCCGCGGGGACGTCTCGAACCTCGCCGACCTGGACCGCCTGTACGCCGTCGTGAAGGAGAAACACGGGCGGGTGGACGTGGTGTTCGCGAACGCCGGGGGCGGAGAGTTCGCCCCGCTCGGGCAGATCACCGAGGCGCACTTCGACAAGACGTTCAACATTAACGTGAAGGGCTTGGTGTTCACGGTGCAGAAGGCGCTGCCGCTGATGCCCGACGGCGGGGCGATCATCCTCAACGCCTCGATCGTGTCGATCAAGGGGATGGAAGCGTTCAGCGTGTACTCGGCAACGAAGGCTGCGGTCCGGTCGTTCGCCCGATCGTGGACGACCGACCTCAAGGCGCGGAAGATCCGAGTGAACGCGGTCAGCCCGGGGCCGATCGAGACGCCGGCCATCGACACGCTCGCGGGGTCCGAGGAAAAGTCGAAGGAGTTCAAGTCGGGGATGGCGTCGCAAGTTCCGCTCGGCCGGATGGGCACGCCGGACGAGATCGCGAAAGCGGCCGTGTTCCTGGCCTCGGATGACGCGAGCTTCGTAGCCGGGGTCGAGTTGTTCGTGGACGGCGGGATGGCGCAGGTGTAACTGGTGGGTTGACGCCCGATTTCGGCAGAAGCAAGCAAAGAACCCCGCGCCCTTATGGGTTAGCGGGGTTCTCGTTTATCCGGGAGAGGCTTACGAAAGACACGACGTAATGGGCGTTGGGCTTGCAAAGCCAGATTCGAATGAAGAAAATTCTGCGACTCAATTCCAGCAATCGAAACAGCTTACAGCAACAAAGATATCTTTGTGACGACTAATTCGATATATCGGACTTGTCTCCGTATTCCAAAAAAAAGATATATCTAAGTAGGCACTTCGAATGCTTGTCGACGGCACTTAACGACTGCTCACGAGCGGGTGCTTGGGACTGCGAGACGCGGTCCCCCTTCCCAAGTTGGAGGCGAACGAATGTTCGGCGGATATTTCAAACACGGACGCGGTGGCGATCCCCGGGTTCTGGCCGCGATGGCGGGCCACTTCTGCCGCGGCCGGGGCGGCCGGCACTTCGGACACGGCGGGCACCGG
Source organism: Limnoglobus roseus (assembly GCF_008254045.1). Lineage (GTDB taxonomy): Bacteria > Planctomycetota > Planctomycetia > Gemmatales > Gemmataceae > Limnoglobus > Limnoglobus roseus. Next base: position 2,343,012 of record NZ_CP042425.1, read on the forward strand.
CACGGGCACGAGGGGCGGCCGGAACGGGACGAGCACTTCACACCTTTCGAGGACGGAGGCGAGGAGATGGCGCGACACGGTCACCACGGCGGCCACGAGGGCTGGGGGTTCGTCGGGCACCGGGGGCGCGGCCCGACGGGTCGGCCGCTCGAACAGGGCGACCTCCGTTGGCTCACGCTCGACCTGATCGCAGCCCAACCCCGGCACGGGTACGAGATCATCAAGGCCATCGCCGACGCGCTGAGCGGGCACTACACCCCGAGCCCCGGCGTCATCTACCCGACCCTCACCCTCTTGGAGGAGACCGGGCTGATCGCGAGCGAAGCGCAGGGGCCGAAGAAGCTGTACCGGCTAACGGACGAGGGGAAGGCCGAGGTGGACGCGCACGCGGCCGACATTCGGGCGGCGAAGGCCCGGCTCACGGAAGCCAACGCCCGGTTCGGCGGGGCACCGGCCCCGGAGTTGATGCGTGCCATGGGCAACCTGCGGGCCGCGCTGCAGGTGCGGCTGGGCAAGGGGCCGCTGACGAGGGAAGCGCTAAACGCCATCACCGCCGCCCTCGACCGGGCCGCCGGCGAGATCGAGCGGAGCTGACCTTCCGCCCGGTCACCGCCGCCGAAGAACGGCCTCTTCTCGCGGCTGGTTGATTCGTTCAGACGATGGACCGCAAGAGGCCGCCCTCGACCCGAAGGGCGGCCCCGTTGGTCGCCGCCGACAGCGGGCTGGCCAGGTACGCCACCATGTGGGCGATCTCCCGCGGGTCGATCAGCCGCTGCAGCAACGACGACGAGCGGTGCACGCGGAAGAACTCGCTCTCCGCCTCGGCCGCGTCCTTGGCCTGCGGGGACACCGATTTCAGGAAATCGACGATCCCTTCCGACCGTGTCGGGCCGGGCAGCACCGTGTTCACCGTCACTTCCGTCCCCTTGGTCAACTCCGCCATGCCCCGTGAGAGTGCCAGTTGGCTCGACTTCGTCATCCCGTAGTGGACCATTTCGGCGGGCGTCATCACCCCCGACTCGCTCGCGATGAAGATCACCCGGCCCCACCCGGCGGCGAGCATTTGCGGGAAGTAGTTCCGGGAGAGCCGCACCCCGCTCATCACGTTCACGGTGAACAACTTCAGCCAGTCGTCGTCCGGGATCTCGGCGAACGGCTTCGCTTCGTAGATGCCCAGGTTGTTCACCAGGATGTCGACCTTCGGGACGTGCTTGACGAGAGCCGCACACCCTTCGGCCGTACCGGCGTCGGCAACGACCCCTTCGGCGTCGCCCGCCTTCCTTACGACCTCCAGTGCCTCGTCGATCTTCGGCTGGGTCCGCCCCGCGACGAACACCTTCACGCCTTCGCGGGCGAGTTCCTCCGCGATCGACAGGCCGATGCCCGCCGTCGAGCCGGTAACGACCGCCGTCTTGCCTTTGAGTTGAAGATCCATTGTCGTTCCCTTGGTGCCGAAGACTTGATCGGTTCAGCAGTGGAAATCTTACGAGAAGAGACCGGCCGGCGGCCCGCCCGATCACCCCCCGAACCGTAGACTCCAAATGGTGACACGCCTACGCATTGAACCCGCCGTCGATGGTCAGGCTGGCCCCGGTCACGAACCCGGTCTCCGGCCCGGCCAGGTACGCGACCATCGCCGCGATCTCGTCGACGTGCCCATACCGCGGCAGGGCCATCAGTGCCTTCAATGACGCGGCGAAGTCGCCCTCGGCGGGGTTCATGTCCGTGTCCACCGGTCCCGGCTGCACGTTGTTGACGGTGATGCCCCGCGGCCCGAGGTCGCGCGCCAGTCCCTGGACCAAGCCCTGCAGGGCGGACTTGCTCATGGCGTACACCGATCCGCCCGGGAACGGCATCCGCTCGGCGTTGCAACTACCGATGTTGATGACCCGCCCGCCTTCCTTCATGTGTTTCACCGCGGCCTGCGTGGCGACGAACACCGCCCGCACGTTGACGGCGAACGTCCGGTCGAAGTCCTTGAGCGAGAACGAATCGATCGGGGCCATCGTGGCGACCCCGGCGTTGTTGACGAGGATGTCGAGGCCGCCGAACTCCTTCGCCGCTCGCTCGACCGCTTTGACGACCGCGTCGGCATCCGCGGCGTCGGCTTGAACGGCGATCGCGCGCACGCCGAGGGCTTTGGCGGCCTCGGCCACCCTGGCTGCGTCGTCCGGCTTACTGACGTAGGTGAGGGCCACGTCCGCCCCCTCCTTCGCGAGGCGCTTGACGACGGCGGCCCCGATGCCCCGGCTCCCGCCGGTGACGAGTGCGCGTTTACCCTTGAGCGGCTGACCCATTCCATTGCTCCTGATCGAGGGGATTGACGAGCGGGAGTTATACGACCCGGAGCACCGCTTTTCCGCGCCGGGGCTTGTGCTCGTAAGCCGCCCGCGCTTCCGTGAACGGGAACGCGCCGCCTACCTCGGGTCGGAGCACCCCACCGTCGATCAGCCGGGCGACCTCGGCGAGTTGCGCGCGGTTCGCCTCGACGATGAAGAACGCCGTCTTGGTTCGCTCGTCCGCCGTCACCTCCCCGGACGCGGCGATGGTGACGAGCCTGCCGCCGGGCTTGAGCACGCCCCACGAGCGGGCCAGCGTTTCGCCGCCGACGGTGTCGAACACCGCGTCCACTTCGCGAACCACGTCCTCGAACTTCGACGTCCGGTAGTCGACGACCTCGGCCGCACCAAGGCTCCGGACAGAGTCCAGGTTGTGAGAGGATGCGGTCGCAATCACATGCGCGCCTCGCCACTTGGCCAACTGCACGGCGAACGCGCCCACCGCCCCCGAGCCGCCGTGGATCAGCACCCGTTGTTCGGATTTGACATCACACCGCTCGATCAGTCCCTGCCACGCGGTTAACGCGGAAATCGGCGTGATGGCCGCCGCGGTGTGGTCGAGGGTTAGGGGCTTCGGGGCGATCCATTCCAACGGGGCGACGCAGAACTCGGCCTGTGCGCCGTCGGCGTACCAGTCGTTCATCCCGTACACTAGGTCGCCCACGGCCACGCCTGTCACACCGGCACCGAGGGCCGCTATCTCACCGGAAAACTCGTGGCCCGGGACCACCGGGAACGACCGGGGTGTGCCCTCGTTCGTCGTCCAGGTCGGCACCCACGACAACTCGGTCGGGGTCACGCCGGCCGCGTGGACGCGGACGAGAACTTCGCCCGACCTCGGCTCCGGTCGTGGCCGCTCTTCGACCGTGAAGCCTTCCGGACCGCTTCGACTCCGCAGGCAAATTGCTCGCATGGTGCTTCCGCTCCCCCTATCCAACGAATCACAGGGAGTGGTTGTACGGCGGTGAGCGACTCGCGGCTTTCTCGGCCGAGCAAGACCAGGAGGCATCACGCTACCCCGCCAAAGTAGAGCCATGTAAGAGTGCGGACAAGCGTCGGAACTTGCATCGCGGGATCGCCCCGGCTGAACGGCGGTCACGGTACCAGCGAGGTGCGTCCGTTCTCCGAATTCAACGCCGGTGCGAAAAGAAATGGCAGATTTCGGAATTCATTGTCGATTCCGAGGCGGCCCGTTCGACTGAATATCGGAGAGTAGGCCATCCCCGTTTCAGACCCTCTTTGGAATGACCATGCCCGGCACCACAATCACCCCGTATCTGTTCTTCGGCGGCCGCTGCGACGAGGCGCTGGCGTTCTACCGTGACGCCCTCGGCGCCGAGGTTGAGATGTTGATGCGGTACGACGAAAGCCCCGAGCCGGCCCCGCCCGGGATGCTGTCGCCGGGCTACGAGAAGAAGGTGATGCACGTCTCGTTCCGGGTCCGGGGCAACCTGCTGATGGCGTCCGATGGGTGCGGCGAGGAGTGCAAATTCGTCGGCTTCCAGATCGCCCTGTCCGTCCCGGCCGAGGCCGACGCCCGGCAGGCGTTCGACGCCCTGGCCACCGGCGGCAGCGTGAAAATGCCGCTCACCAAGACGTTTTGGTCGCCGTGCTTCGGGATGGTCAAGGACAAGTTCGGCGTCGACTGGATGGTGATGGTCCCCGGTCCGACCGGCTGACCTGCGCCCGGCGGACACACCGTGCTCTCACGTCGGCCGTCCTGTCGAACTGGCAACGGAGATTGCGGGGCGCGGACGAACTTACGTAGGATTGCCGGAATATTGGCCGAGTTCCGGTGCCGGCATCCGACCACTCACCCAAGGAGAATGACATGGCGGAACACGCCAAGAACACGATTTGCCTCTGGTTCAACGGCGACGCCGAGGAGGCCGCACGCTTTTACGCCCAGACGTTTCCCGACTCGACCGTGAAAGCGGTACACCGCGCGCCGGGCGACTTCCCGTCGGGGAAGAGAGGGGACGTGCTGACCGTCGAGTTCACCGTGCTGGGCATTCCCTGCCTCGGGCTCAACGGCGGCCCCATGTTCAAGCACTCTGAGGCGTTCTCGTTTCAGGTCTCCACCGCCGACCAAGCCGAAACGGACCGCTATTGGGACGCGATCGTCGGCAACGGCGGCAAAGAGAGCCAGTGCGGCTGGTGTAAGGACAAGTGGGGACTGTCCTGGCAGATCACGCCGGCGGTCCTGTCGAAAGCGTTTACGAATCCCGATCCCGCCGCCACCAAGCGGGCATTCGACGCGATGATGACGATGCGAAAGATCGACGTCGCCGCAATCGAAGCGGCCCTACGCGGTTGAAGAACTGGTTCTCGACGATCTCGATCTGGTAACCGCCTGTAGCCTGCGCGCGATGCAGAGCGAACCCGCTGGCAGCGTGCGGCGGGTTCGAAGACCTGGTTCATGCGGAGATTCCTTTTCAGGATTGCATCACCCCTTCCGACACGCTCGGCTTACTTTAACCTCACCTCTGCGGTGCGTTCCGGGCGCCGGTTTGACGGTCGAGGCCGGGTCGCGCACAATAAAGCCCGACACGTTCCTGCCGCGGTGAGGGTCATTCCGACTTCCCGAGGCCTGCCTCCCCAATCATCGGTGCGACTTATGAGAACGCTCGGCATCGTGTGCCTCCTCGCGGCCGCCGCCGCGGCTCCCGCGCAGACCCCGAAGAACAACAGCCCAACCTCCCCAGAGACTCATCCGGACCGAAAGGTCACCTTCCGGGTCCGTGCCCCGAAGGCGACCGAAGTCACCCTGACCGCCGACTGGCAGGCAAACGGGGTGCAGACGATGACCAAGGACGACGCCGGCGTGTGGAGTGTGACCGTCGGGCCGCTCGAACCGGGGGCGGCCATCTACAACTTCAACATCGACGGGGTGGCCGTGCCCGACCCGGTCAACCCGCGGATCAAACTGCGGGCACGGACCTCGGCCAGCATCGTCGAAGTGCCGGGCGACGGAACCGAACTGTGGAACCCCGGGACCGTGCCGCACGGCCGGGTCGAGTTGGTGTACGTCCCGTCCAAGGCGGCGCTCCCCGGCCAGACCCGCGAGGTCCGGGTGTACACCCCGCCCGGGTACGATAAGGACGCGGCCCACAAGTACCCGGTCCTGTACCTGTTCCACGGGTCCAACGACACGGCCGCCGGGTGGACGGACGTGGGCCGGGCGAACTTCATCCTGGACAACCTGATCGCCCAGAAGAAGGCCGTCCCCATGGTGGTCGTGATGCCGTTCGGGCACGCGCTCCCGTTCGGCGGGCCGGGGGACAATACCAAGGTGTTCGAGCAATTCCTGTTGGACGACGTGATGCCGACGGTGGAGAAGACGTACCGGACGGCCCCCGGCCGGGAGAACCGGGCGATCGTCGGGCTGTCGATGGGCGGCGGGCAGGCGCTAACGATCGGGCTAAGCCACCTAGACCTGTTCAGCCACGTCGGGGCGTTCAGTTCGGCGATCCCGGGCGACTTCTCGACGCGGTTCAAGGCCCTGCTCGACGACCCGGTCGGGACGAACGCCAAGCTCAAGGTGTTGTTCATCGCCTGCGGCAAGCAGGACGGGGCGTTCGCCCGGTCCCAGCAGTTGGACAAGACCCTGACCGCGCACAAGATCGACCACACGTTCTACCCGACCGAGGGTTTGCACAACTTCGCAGTCTGGCGGCAATACCTCGGACAGGTCGCCCCGATGCTGTTCCGCGATGCCGGGAAATAGCGGATCGACCGGAAGGTCTGCGCCCCGGCCGGGCGGGGCAAGGCAACCGTCAGCCCCGGGCGCAAATCCCGGGGCGGGTTGTCGATCGGCCTGCCTACTCCCTCGGTCCGTTTTTCCGATTCTGCCGATGATCGACTCACCCCAACTGATCCGCCTTCCGCAGCGACGGAAACAGGAACGCCCACGTCCCCGTCACGAGAAGCGAGCCGATCCCCCCGAACGCCACCGCCCCGACCGGCCCCAAGACGCGGGCCACGACCCCGCTCTCGAACTCGCCGAGTTCGTTCGACGCCCCGATGAACAGCGTCGAGACCGCGGACACGCGGCCCCGCATCCGGTCCGGGGTGGCGATCTGCACGAGGCTCTGGCGGGTAAACACCGACACCATGTCGGCCCCGCCCAGGAGGGCCAGGCACGCGATCGAGAGGGGGAACGACTCCGAGTAGGCGAACACCAGCGTCATCAGGCCAAAGGCGGCCACGGCCGCGAACATCTTCAGCCCGACGTGCCGCCGGATCGGCCGGACGGCGAGGAAGCCGGCCATGAACAGCGCGCCGATGGCCGGGGCACCGCGGAGGACGCCGAACCCTTCCGGGCCGACGTGGAGCACGTCGCGGGCGAAAACGGGGAGGAGCCCGGTCGCGCCGCCGAGCAGGACGGCGAACAGGTCGAGCGAGATCGCACCGAGCACCAACTTGTTGCCCCACACGTACCCGAGGCCCTCGCGGATCTGCGCGACGCGCGACCGCCCCGCCTCGACGACGGGTTGCGTGTTCGCGCGGATCCGTTGGGCGCACACCGCGGCGCAGGCGTACAGGCCACCGCACACCGCGTACCCGACGATCGGGGAGACGGCGCAGAGGATCCCGCCGAGGGCCGGGCCGAGGATACTGGCCAACTGGGCGACCAGCGAGTTGGTGGCGATCGCCCGCGGCAGAAGGTGCGGCGGGACGAGCATCGGGCCGAGGGCGCTCGCGGTCGGCTGGAAGAACGCCCGCGCGGCCCCGAACAGGGCGGACAGGGCGAAGATCGGTCCCAACCCGCCACCGAACGCTGTGTGGAGGGCCAGCCCGACGGAGGTGAGGAGTTGGGCCAGGTAGCAGAGGGTCAGGATGAGGCGGCGGTTGTGTCGGTCGGCCGTCTCGCCCGCGACGAGGGTCAGGGCGAACAGCGGGAGGAACTGGGCCAGGCCGATCATCCCCACGGCGAACGCGGCTTCAGCGACCGACATCGTCTGCCGTGCGATCTCGTACACCTCCCAGGCAATGATGACGGCCTGCGACGTGTTGGCGAGCGTGCCACAGAAGCGGCCGCTCAGGTAGAGCGCGTACGGGCGGCGGCGGAGCAGTGAACGGGTGTCGGGGGGAGCGGTGAGCATCTCTCTTTGATACGGCCGGCCGCGGAGACGTCCTCCCGGGCGGGCCTCGCCGTGCGGTCGGCCAGAGTGGCGAGGAAGATTCCGCACGCTTACGCCGGAACCCCGTCGCCAGGACCAGGGACGGCGGCGGGAAAATCAGACCGTCGGCAAGGGCGTCCCCCAATCAGAATGAGGGGCGACACCGCGGTCCTCATTTGCCGGGTGGCTACCTCGCGGTCCACCCGCCGTCCACGTAAAGTGCCGACCCGGTGACGAACGACGACGCCTCGGAGGCGAGGAAGACGGCGGCCCCGGTCACTTCGTGCAACTCGCCCCACCGGCCGACCGGGATGTTGGCCACGAACGCCGCGTATTGGGCCGCGTCATTCAAGAGCGGGCGGTTCATGTCGGTAGCGAACGGGCCGGGGCACAGGGCGTTCACGGTCACACCGCGGCCGGCCCACTCCATCGCCAGCGTCCGCGTCAGGCCGAGCAGCCCCGCCTTCGACGATGCGTACGGCGTGCGGCCCGCGATGCCGATGGCCGACAGGATCGACCCCAGGTGAATGATCCGCCCCCAACCGCGGTCGGCCATGCCCGGCCCGAACCGGCAGGCGAGCAGGAAGGGGGCCTTTAGGTTCACGCCCAAAACGGCGTCCCAGTCCGCCTCGCCGAGCGACTCGACCGGCCCTCGGATGTTCAGCCCGGCACTGTTCACCAGAATGTCGATCGGCCCGAATTCACCCTCGACCCTCGCGGCGAGCCGATCCACGTCGGCGGCCGCGGTCACATCGCCGGCAACGCCCAGGGTCTGCCGGCCGGTCGCCGCTCGGATGGCGGCGGCCGCCTCCTCGCAGTCGGCTGGCGTTCGGCTAACGACCGCCACGTCGGCCCCGGCTTCGGCCAGCGCCTGGGAAATCACGCGGCCCAGCCCCTTCGTTCCGCCCGTCACCAGAGCCCGCCGGCCGGTCAGCCGGAACAGGTCGAGCACCGTCTTGCCACTACTCATGGTCGAACCTCATTTGAATCGGATGACGGTGAACGAACGCGCCGGGAACGTGTAGTCCGCCGGTCCGCCCGGTAGGCCATGCGTCCAGTCGAACGTCCGGGGTGCGATCCGCGTAGGCGCGGCCGCGGTGTTCTTGTCTGTCAACTGGCCGGACAGTTCCTCGACGCTTGCCTTCGGCCGCGTCGGTTCGAGTCCGTCGATCTGCAAGCGAGCCTGCGTCGGCTTGTCGCCGGCGTTAACCACCAGCAGCACGACCTGTTTGCCGTCCTCGCTGCAGGTGGCCGTCACCTCCAGGCCGTCGCCGTCGACGGAAACGTCCGCCGTCTGCGGCAGGTGCCCGCGGGCGACCATCCGCGTGACGTAACCGGGCGGTTGCAGCCAGGTCTTCACCGGGTTGAGGAACAGCAAGCCCTGGTCCCAGCCGTTGTCGTTCTGCCCGTCCGGTTGCAGGGCGTTGGCCGACAGGCCGACCGGCACCCGGCCGTCGCGGATCAGCCGGCCGACGATGGCGGCGTTCGCCAAGGCACGCCGCTGGTCGTGGTTGTTCGCGTTGAACTCGAACACCACCACGCGGTGCTTCGCGCCGTTCGCCAACTTGTCGAGGGCGTCGATACAAGTGAGCAGGGCCTTCGCCGACGGCGACAGTCCGGGGCCGTCGGTCCAGACGTGGACGTCGAACCACACCTCGCGGCCGGCCTGCTTGGCGAGTTCGAGAATGCGGCGGTGCCCGTCGAGCGAGGTGACGCCGGACGCCGACCCGCTCACTTTCGCCGGGTCGGTGATCGGCCGGTCGTACTGGAAGTCGCCGATCACGAGAATGATGTCGGCGTCCTTCGCCCAGATCGCACGGGCCAACTTCTCGAACTTCGCGACGTAGACCGCGTCCACCTTCTCCTCGTTGCCGAGTTGGATGTGCCGCAGCTTGTACGGGGCCGGGTGGCCGGCAGCCGCCCGCTTGCGGCCCCACGGGCTGTCGGCCGGGCCGTTGGCGTACTCGACGAAGTCGGCGAGGTCCTGCGGCGTCTCGTCGATGTTGAAGTCGGGGATTGCCAGGAAGCCGGCCGCGTCGCACAAGTCGAGGAAGTCCGGGATGCCCCAGCCGTTCGTCGAGTGCGGGTACCAGTGCCCGCGGTACGGCGGCCGGCGGTCCCTGGGGCCGACCATGTTCTTCCACTTGTAGGCGGCCGTGTTGACCATGCTGCCGCCGTATCGCAGCACCGTGACGCCCTGCTCTTTCAGGCCGTCGACCACGTCCTTGCGGACCGGCAACTTCTGGAAGCGGCCCCACTCGCCGGGTTGCAGGAAGGCATGGCCGACGTCCACCGTGCCGGGCGACGAGAGCCGCACCGCGAAGCGACCGGCCGACGCGGCGGCGGTCGTCGTCAGCGTGAAGTCGTACCGCTTCCATCCGTCGCCGGACGCCTTCACCGCCGACTTCGCGAGGGGCGTTCCGGCCTCGTCTTCCAGCGACACCGCGAGTTCGACCGGCTTCTCGGCCCGCAGCCACAGGTAGCCCTCGTAGGGCTTGCCGGCGGCGAACGCCAGGCCGCGGCGGTTGAGGCCGCGGTTCTCGATGCCCGCCTCGCCCGCTCCACTCGTGAACGTCAACCGCTGGCTCTGCCCGCCGACAAACGGGGCGTTCTTCACCACGTCCGCCCGCAAGACGGCGGTGCCGGTCGTGGTGGCCCGCCACATGCCACTGACCGCCGGCACGTCATCAGCCGCGGCGAACGGCAGGTCGACCTTACGGCCGCCGCTCTCGACCCACAGGTTGCGGTACTTCGCGTCCCGCCGCCATTGCCGCAGGCCGACGGTGCCGGCCGGCAGCGGCCGCGGGTCGGTCGCGGTGGCGACAACCTTGCCGTCCACCGACACCTCGATCGTGCCGCCCGTCAACTTCGCCGAGAGGGCCACCCAGTGGTCCGTTGGCACGTCGAACGGCACGTCTTTGAGGAGTGAATAATTCTGTCGGTGGCGGCCGACGCCGATCACTTTGCGGCCGGCGTCGAGGGCGATCTCGTACCCGTCGAAGTTGTCAGCCCCGATCCCCGGCTTGCCGACGCGGAGGATCAGGCCGGCATTCCGCACGCCGTTCTCCTTCGTCGCGTCGGCCGACAGGAAGACCTCGACGCCGGCCGCCCCGTCGGCGAACGCGGCGACCTCGGTGGCGACGAGTTTCGGGCCGTCGCCGGCCGTGCCGAGCATCTCGCCCTTGTCGAGCCGCCAGTTGTCGCCGAAGCCGGCGAACCCCCTGGCCGGCGTCCGCGGCGGCGGCTCCTGGAAGCTCTCGCCGAAGATCATCTGGCTGTACAGGCCGCCGTAGATTTCGTGGTTCACGTCCTCGATGCACGCCCCGGCGAGGTACTTGCTGACCGGCTTACCGGGCCGTCGAACGTCCACGCGGATCGTCGCGTCCGGTGCGATCGTCAACTGCTCGCCAATTTGCCATTCGAGGATGCCCCCGGACCACCCGGGCTGGAGCTTGGCTTCGAGCCGCAGGGCGGTCGTCTCGACCGGGTCGAAGGTCACGCGGTTGAAGGCGTCGAGGTTGGTCCCGTAGGCCGAAGGGTTGGCGACCGGCACCCACTCGCGCTTCGCGTCGCGGTAGACGAGCCGCCACGACGCCGGCACGCGGCAGTGCCGGCCGACGCGCCGCTCGTCCCACCAGTACACCGATGCAGCGGCGAGACGGGTGGGCCGGTCGAACGTGTATTGCACCCATTCGCTCGTGCCGCGGTGGTCCCACCAGGTGAAGCGGGGAATCTTCTCGTCGTCCGAGGCCGAGGGCAGCCGCCCGTCGTTCAACGCGGCGAGGCTGTCGCCCGGGTTCGTGTGCGACGCCGTCGGCACGGCGACGTCGGCCGGCACGGCCGGCGTGGCGTCGGCCGGCGTCCGTGGCACCCAAACGCGGAGTGCGCCGGACCCGCGGTTGGCGTGAGCGTAGTACGGGATCGCGGTGAGGTCGGCTGGCCGCGGGGCATTCTGACTGGCGAACCGAGCCAGCCCCTTCGCTCGCAGGATCGTGACGCCGCCGAGGAGGTCGGGCCGGTGCTCGGCCGTCAGCCCCGCGTCGTCCGGCAGCGACAGGTTGCTCACACGGCCGTCGTGGTCCGTCCCTTCCAGGCAGTACACGAGCGGCCCGCGGACCAACGCCACCCGGCCGACGTCCGCCGTTACTTTCGGGTGAGCAGCGACCCGCGTTGCCGGCATCGCCATCGCGATTTCGACGACGTCGCCTTTCGCCCACTTGCGATGGAGCTTGGCGTAGCCACGGTCAGTCGTGGGCGATTCGCTCCGCCCGTTGACGGTCACCGTGAACGCCCCGGACGCGGGCCGGCCGGCGGTCGAGTACAGCGAATCCGGGTCGGGCATGCCCTGGCACCAACCGGGGACGCGGAGGTTCAAGGCGAACTCGGCGTCCGATTCAACCGTCAGCCGGACCTTGCCCTGCCACGGGTAGTTCGTCTCCTGTCGCAGGGCGACGGGCTTGCCGCCGACGGTCACGCAGGCGGATGAGCCGACGTACAGGTTGACGAACACTTCGTCGCGGCCGGTGGTGTAGACGAGGCCGGGCAGCGACCCCATGAGCTTCAGGAACATCGGCGGGCAGCACGGGCACGGGTGCCAGTCCCACCGTCGGCGGGCGGGGCCGGCGGACAGCGGGTTCTCGTAGAAGTAGCGGTCGCCGGTCAGCGACACGCCGCACAGCGCGCCGTTGTACAGCACCCGCTCCAGCGCGTCGGCGTACCGGGCGTCGCCAGCGTTCAGGAACATCCGCTGGTGGAAGAAGGCCGCCCCGACCGCCGCGCACGTTTCGAGGTAGCCGTCGTTCGGCAACTCGTAGTCGCTGCCGAACTTCTCGTCGTCGGCGACGGCCCCGACCCCGCCGGTGACGTAGGTGCGGCGGCCGGCCATGTTCTCCCACTGCTTGCGGGCGGCCTGCCGGTAGTCGTCCCGGCCTGTCGCCGGGGCCAGCACGGCCAGCCCGTTCGCGAAGAGTGTCGCCCGGACGGCGTGCCCTTCCATCGTGTGCTGCTCCGCGACCGGCTTATCGTCCTGCCCGTAGGCCCCGAAGCTCTTGCGGCCCGCGTGGCGGCCTCGCTGATCGACCCAGAACTGGGCCAGGGCCAGGTAGCGGGCCTCGTCCACGGCGAACGGCAGTCGCTTCTTGAGGCCCGGCTGGTCGCGGAACAGGGCGTACAGTTCGACCATCGCCGCTTCGCCGAGGGCGTGGCCGGGGACGATGTTCTGCCGTGGGGCCGGCCCCATCACGTCGCACATGAGGTTCGCCAGCTGGGTCGCCACGCGCAGCAACTCGGTCTTACCGGTCGCCCGGTAGTACCGCACCCCGGCTTCGACGAGGCACCCGACGTTGTACAGGTCGTGCTGCTCGCGGTCGTCGCCGCCGTTGGCGCCCCAGCGGTGCGTCGGCTCCTTGAGTTGGGTGTGCGTGTTGAGGTAGCCCGCCGGGTCCTTGTCGGCGGCCGCGGCGATGCGGGCGATGTAGGCGTCGATGCGGGCTTCGAGCTTCGGGTCGGGCGTCTCGGCCAGGAAGTCGGCGGCCCCGGCGATCGTCTCGTAGACGAGGCCGTCGTACCACTGCGGCCCGCCGTGGTCGCCGCCCTTGCCGTCGCGGACCTTGTCGAAGTTGGTGAACGCCCCGTCCCGCTCGAACTTGGTGAGGCAGTCGTTCGCTGTGGTCGTCCGCCAGACGGCCCGCTTCGGCGACCAGAAGGCGTCGTCGATCCGCACGTCGCGAATCGGCACCGGCGTCAGCGGGTCGGCCCCCGGTGCTGGGACCGCAAGCGTCGCCACTGACGCGACCAACAAGACGAGATTCCGCATCGTGATTCTCCCCGGCCCCGCGTGTGGGTCATCTCACCAGTGCATGACGAAGCCGCCGTCCACGTTGATCGTCTGGCCGGTTACCTGGGCGGCCCGCTCCGACGACAGGAACACGATCGTGTCGGCGATGTCGGCCGGCGACTGCCACCGGCCGAGCGGCACGATGGTCTTGACCTTCCGGCCCGCCCACTCCTCGTAGGTCAGTCGCTCGGCTTCCGGCTGCTGGTCGTGCCACGCCTGCCAGACGGATCGGTTCAGCGGCGTCTGCACCATGCCGGGGCAGACGGTGTTCACTCGCACGCCGTGCGGGGCCAAGTCCTTCGCCATGCACTGGGCGAAGTTGATGTTGGCTGCCTTCGCGGCACTGTACGGCGGGTCGGTCTGCGACCCGATCTGGCCGGCCACCGACGCCAGAAAGACGAACGTGCCGCGGCCGGCCGCGGCCATCGCCGGGGCGAAGGCGTGGGCCACGTTGACCATGCCCATCACGTTGATTTCTAGCGATCGCGGCCAGTCGGCCGGCGACAGGTTGGTGAACGGGAAGCCGAACTTGCCCGACCCGACGGCCGCACAGTGGACGACGTGATCGACGGCCGACAGCTGCCCAGCCGCCGACCGCACCGCTTCGAAGTCAGTCACGTCCACGCGAACACCAGTGGCCGGCACGTTGAACCGGCGGGCCAGGTCTGCCGCGACTTCGGTCACGGTCGGCGACACGTCCCACAGGGCAACACCGCAGCCTTCGGCCGCGAACGCCTCGGCCGCCGCCAGCCCAATGCCGCTGCCGCCGCCGGTGACGACCGCCGTGTGCCCGGCGAGTTTCAGGTCCATCGCGTGAGACTCCGTTAGTGGGCGATGTAGCCGCCGTCCATCGACAGGATCGCCCCGGTGAAGAAACTGGCCCAGTCGCTCGCCAGGTACGTGAAGAACCCGGCGACCTCGGCGGCTGTGGCCACGCGGCCGATCGGGTGGTTGTTCCTCAGCATGGCCCAGAAGGCGGCCTCGTCGCTGAACTGCTTGGCCGATTGCTGTACGATCGGCGTGTCCACGGTCCCGAGGGCGACGGCGTTCACGCGGATGCCGTGCGGGGCGTACTCGACGGCCATCTGCCGGGTCAGTTGGTGCAACGCCCCCTTCGACGGGCCGTATGCCCCCTGCCCGACGATGCCGACGTGGCCGGAGATCGACCCGGTGTTGAGGATCACCCCTGCCTTCTGCCGAAGCATGACGGGCACGACGTGGCGGGCAGAAAAGTACAGGGCCTTCACGTTCGTGTTCATGACGAAGTCCCACTCCTCCGGCGTGTGCTCGTGGATCGGCTTGACGAGGGCCACGCCGGCGTTGTTCACCAGCACGTCGATGCGGCCGAACTTCTCCGTCGCGACGGCCGCGTACTCCTTCGCCGTATCGTCTTTCCCCACGTCACCGCGGACGTAGACGACGCTGTCCGACCGCTCGGCGAGCAGCTTCTGCAACTCCGGCGGGGCCGGTGACAGGTCCACGGCGACGAGGCCGGTCAGGCCGGATGCGACGTACTGTAAGGCCGTCGCCAAACCGACGCCGGACGCCGCCCCGGTGACGATGGCCGTCTTGCCGGCAAGAGTGATCTGCATGGGTCTCTTCTCCGATTGCCGCAGCCGTGTGTCGGACGAGCGCGTTGCCGACGTACCAAGATTATCCAGGCTGGGCCACTCGTAGCTATACGATTTGCGGTCAAAAGAATATGATCTGTTGCGCGACGGGACGACGACCCCGACCGGTCCGGCCACGGCATCATTCGGCTCGAATGCCCTGGGAAATCGCCACGAAGAAGGTTCGGCCGCCGGCCATTATCCCACTCCAAGGGCAGGCCGGTACGGCCGAGACTATAATTCTTCTCCCACGCTTCGGAGCCTTCACGATGGCCGTTCGCGGCGAGAAACGGGCCGGTGATCCGCCGTCGCGGCCCCACGTCGCACTGCTCGTCGAGATGTCGGGCATCTACGGCCGTCGCATCCTGGAAGGCGTCCGCCGCCACCAGCGGCTCCGCGGGTCGTGGTCCATCTTCCTGGATCAGCGAGAGCTCCGATCCCCGCCGCCGCCGTGGCTCTTGCACCACCGCTGGGACGGGATCATCTGCCGTTCGACCACCCCGGCGCTGGCGCGGGCGTTCCGCCGGTCCCGCACCCCGGTTGTCGACTTGAACGACCTGTACGGTGGCCTCGGCCTGCCCCGCATCCGCTCGGACATGCACGCGATCGGCCGCCTCGGTGCCGCCCACTTGGCTGAACGTGGCTACCGGCAGTTTGCCTTCTGCGGGTTCTCCGGCGAGGTGTGGTCAGCCGAGCGACTCGACGGGTTCCGCGCGGCCCTCGGCGGGGCGGTCGTACACGAATTCCACTCTCCGTGGCGGGGGCCGCACGCGCCGGTCTGGGACCGCGACCAAGGCCGCCTCGCCGCGTGGCTCGCCCGGCTGCCAAAGCCCGTCGGCCTGATGGCCTGCAACGACGTCCGCGGGCAGCACGTGCTGAACGCTTGCAAGTCGGCCAGCGTGGCGGTGCCGGAGCAGGCCGCCGTCGTGGGCGTGGACGACGATCAAGTGTTGTGTGAGTTGTGCAGCCCGCAACTGTCGAGCGTGCGGCCGAACGCCGAGCGGATCGGCTACGAGGCCGCGGAACTGCTCGAACAACTGATGGCCGGGGTTCCCCTCGCCCCTGTGGATCGGCGGATCGAACCGCTCGATGTTGTCACCCGCCTCTCGTCCGACTCCGTCGGGATCGACGACCCCGACGTGGCTGCGGCCGTCACCCTGATTCGGGCGGAGGCCTGTTCCGGCCTGACCGTCCCGCGTCTGATCGCGCGGCTCGCCGTCTCGCGCAGCCAACTGGAACGCCGGTTCCGCGCGTACCTCGGACGGTCGCCTCAGGCGGAGATTCGCGCGACCCAGATCCGCCGCGCCAGGCAACTCCTGACCGAGTCCGACCTGCCGCTCTCGGCGGTCGCCAAGATGTCCGGCTTCTCGTACCCCGAGTACATGAGCGCCGTGTTCCGTCGGCTGACGGGCACTACCCCGGGTGCGTACCGGAAGGCCGAAACGGCCCGCGGCGGTCGGCTAAATCCGGAAGGTCAGCGGTAACGCCCCCGCGGACGCCGTCAACCATGGAGCCACTTTCACACTCGCGCGACTAACCTATTCTGGGAGAGCGGAAGAGTTGAACCCGGATACCTTGGTAACGGCCCCGAGGCGATTTTTGCGGGGCATCGCATTCGTGTGAGGTGGCGCGGCGTGTACTGCCCTCACAAGACAGTGTTCGAGGTGGGGTCCTTCCACACTGACTTCGGGGCGAGCAAGAAGAAGTTCATCACCCCGGTCATCGACTTCGACCTGGGGGACGAACCGAAGTCCAACATACCCAACGCCTCGGCGAGGCTCGGCAATGCCCACTTCTCAGTCCACTGGACGGGCACGCTCGTCGCCCCGGCGACGGGGCAGTTCGCCTGCGCCAGAGCGGCCGGGTGCGGGTGCAGATCGGGGAGGTCAAGGTGACCGACAAGGCCGACCACAAGCGCGGGGAGGCTGAAGGTGTCGTTGCGTTGACCTAGGGAAGGATACCCGATTCGGGCCGAGTACATGCACCTCGATGGCGGGTCGGACGTTAAGAAGCGTGTGTTCCGTCTTGTCCAACAGTGAGTCAGAAGACACAGCCACAATTATTCTTTTGACGCGATTGCCGGTAGGCCCAGCGTGAATCGGCTTCCACTGTTTTCGTCCGTTTGCTACGCCATCTCGGGCAGAACTCGGACAAATTCATTGTGAATGAAACGCTACGTCGAATGTCCATCGGCACACACGCAGTGTCGTGCTTTGTCAATGAGTCGGTGGTTCCTTTGTCCCGGTCAGTCGTCCCAGGGCGGTCTCGACATCCGGGACAGCCGGAACTCATGGCCGTCGCCGGCCAACACCCGGAAGGCGTCTCGTGCGGCCGCCGACCGCACGGACCGAGGCCGATAGACTAACACCGACGCGGCCCTCCGTCGGAGCCGTTAGAGCAGTCAAATTTTTGAGAGGGCACGCATGTCGCCCGCTGATCTATGAGCCCTTGGGTTGCCGGCCTGGTCCTCTTCTCGGCGGTTTTGCACGCATCGTGGAACGCCCTCCTCAAAGGCGGCAGCGACCGGCTGCATTCGATCACGGTGATGGCGTGGGCGGCGGGCCTCGCCTCCGCCGTTTGCGTGCCCTTCCTACCGGTCCCCTATGCGGAGAGCTGGGTTTACATCCTTCTCTCGGTCGCACTCCACGTCGCGTACAACCTGCTACTGGTGGCGTCTTACCGGCACGGCGACCTCGGTGTGATCTATCCGGTCGCTCGCGGATCGTCCCCAATGCTGGTGGCCGCCGGTGCGGCGGTCGTCGCGGGTGAACGGCTCGACATCATTACTCTCGCCGGGATCGCGCTGGTCTGCGGCGGGATATTTGGCCTGGCCCGCGAAGCGCGGGGCGGCAAACTGTCGCAGGTCATCGTCCCCGCCGTGCTGACGGGAGTGACGATCGCGGGCTACACCGTCATCGACGGGCTGGGCAGCCGGGCGTCGGGCAACTCCTGGGCGTATGCCGCGTGGTTGTTCATCCTCAACGGTCTGTCGATGATTCCGGTATGGGCCTGGCGATGGACGGCCGAAACCCGCATCCGACTCGATACCCCGACGCTGCGGTCGGCCGCAGGAGGGACGGTGTCGCTTGTGGCATACGCAATCGTCATCTCGGCGGCGACCATCAGCCCGATGGGGCCGGTCTCGGCGCTGAGGGAATCGAGCGTCGTGGTCGCGGCCGTTCTCGGGTGGCTGTTCCTCGGCGAGCGGCTCGGGTGGCGGCGTTTGGTCGCGTGCCTGGTCGTGGCGGTGGGCGCGGCGTGCCTTGGTTTGCGGTAACTACCGGGCGGTATCGCCCCGCCCGAGCGACTTGGAAGCCGCATTCAGGATTTCATCCGATAAGTCCGGGTCGTCGACCGCCCGAGCCATCACCACGGCCCCCACGAGTGTCGCCAGCATGGCGAGACCATCCTCTCGCCGACCGGACTCGGTGTTTTCCTGAGAATTTGCCGTCAGCACGCCGAGCAGCGGGCGCACCCCGGCGGTGAACGCCCTGCGAACCCGCTCACTTCCACGCCCCGCCTCCGTACCCAGTGCGGACATCGCGCATCCCTCGCCGGGGTTGTCGCGGTGCTTCGCAGAGAGGTAGTGGGAGACGATCGGGGCCAGTGACGCACCCTTCTGGGCGAGGGCGGTCCACCGCTCCAGAGACTTGGCCAGTGCCCGCTCGCAGACCTCGGCGACGAGTTCGTCCTTCGACGCGAAGTGGCCGTAGAACCCGCCGTGCGTGAGCCCGGCCGCCCGCGTGACGGCGTCCACGCCGACGCCCTCGAACCCGCTCTCCCGGAAGAGTCGCGACGCGGCGGCGAGAATGGCCTCGCGATTCTCCTCGGCCTGCTTACGGCTGACTCTCATGAACGCGCTCCCCGGGTGCTTCTTGACAGTTTACATGACGACCGTAATTATTATTCATGACGTTCGTCATGTAAACAGGAAGCCGCCCGATTGCCGAGGGAAGACCGTGTACCAGAATCGACCGCCTCGCCTGCACTACGCCTGGGTGGTTGCGGGCCTGACGTTCCTGATCCTGCTCGTATCCGCCGGGGTGCGTTCCACGCCCGGCGTGCTCATCGTCCCCCTTGAACGCGAGTTCGGCTGGAGCCGCGCCACGATCTCCTCCGCGGTGTCCGTGAACCTGCTGCTGTACGGGCTGATCGGCCCGTTCGCGGCGGCGCTCATGGCCAACCTCGGGGTGCGTCGCACGGTCGTCCTGTCGCTGACTGTCGTGTGCGCGGGCGTCGCCCTCACGTCGCTGATGACGACTCCGTGGGAGTTGGTGCTCCTTTGGGGCGTAGTGGTGGGCGGGGGGACCGGGATGACGGCCCTCGTGCTCGGGGCGACCGTCGTGAACCGCTGGTTCGCCGAACGCCGAGGGCTCGTGCTCGGGGTGCTGACGGCCAGCGCGGCTACTGGCCAGCTCGTGTTCCTCCCGTTGCTCGCGGCGCTGATCCAGGAGCACGGGTGGCGGTCCGCGGTGTGGGTCGTGGCCGGTGCGGCCGCTCTGATCGTCCCGCTTATCGCGCTGCTGTTCCGGGATTGGCCAGTCGATGTGGGCCTGCGCCCGTACGGTGCTAAGGGCGAAGTCGAGGCGCGCCCGGCCGTTTCCGCCAACCCGGTCGCGGTGGCACTCGGCGGGTTGCGGGACGGACTCCGTTCGCGGGATTTCTGGCTCCTGGCGGGCAGCTTCTTCGTGTGCGGGGCGAGTACCAATGGGCTAGTCGGGACGCACCTGATCCCGGCGTGCGTGGACCAGGGCATCCCCGAAGTCAGGGCGGCGGCGTTGCTGGCCATGATGGGGCTGTTCGACCTGGTGGGCACCACCCTCTCGGGCTGGCTTTCGGACCGGTGGGACAACCGCAAGCTGTTGTGCTGGTACTACGGGCTGCGGGGTTTGTCCCTGATCTATTTGCCGTTCGCGCTCGGCGACACGGGATGGGGGCTGACGGCGTTCGCCGTGTTCTACGGACTGGACTGGATCGCAACCGTGCCCCCGACGGTGCGGCTGACGGCGGACACGTTCGGCCGGGCGCGGGCGGGGATCATGTTCGGGTGGATCGTGGCGGCCCACCAGATCGGTGCGGCGGTGGCGACGCTCGGGGCGGGGAGCGTCCGGGCGTGGATGGGCGACTACGAGCGGGCATTCCTGACGTCCGGGGCGCTTTGCCTGCTCACCGCCGCGATGGTCCTGCAGATCGGCCGGAAGCGGAAGTCGGCCGCGCCGGGGACAGCAGTACTCGCTGGAGAACCAGCATGAGACGAGGCATTGTAACTGGATTGCTCCTCGCCGCCGCCGCCGCTGCTCTTGTGGCCGCGTACCTGCGGCCGCCGCGTCTGGGCCACCCGGTCACTCCGTTCATGCGATCGGACGCCGAGAGTGAGAAGGGCAAACTGGTGGCTCGCCTTCTGCTGCCTCTGGATCATCCGGCCGTCGTGGTGTTCATCCTGCCCGGTTGCCCGTGTAGCGAGGCGTTCGAGCCGTTCGTCGGCCGGCTGCACGAGGCTCACGCGGACAGGGTCGCGGTCGTCGGTGTCGTGGCAGGTGATGCGAGTGCCGCAGACCAGTGGGCGAACAAGTTCCGGTCGCCCTATCGGATGGTGCCCGATGTGGATCGGGCGATCGCACGGGAGTTCGGGGCGAAGCGGTCCGCGTACACGGCTCTGGTGGTCGGTGGAAAGATTGTCCGGCTCTGGCCCGGATACTCGGCCGGAATGCTCCGCGAACTGGATGGGATGCTGACGGACGCGACGAAGGCTGCGGAACGGCCAATCGCGGTGGACGGTGCGCCTGAGCCGCTGACCTCGGGTTGTTTATTGGATGAGTAGTTCAGAGTAGGTCAACCGGAGATCACGATGTCAGCGAACATCCCCGCATCCTTCCGAAGCCGCCGCTCGGCGATCTCGAGGTGGCCAGGGGTGAGTTCGATCACGAGGCAATGACGACCGTAGCGGTCGGCGACCAGCCCGGTTGTATCCCCGAAAAATGTGTCGAGAATCACACCTCGGTGGGCGAGTCCGCGAGGATGCACCGCTCAATCAGTTCGGGCGGGTAAGTGGCGAAATGCGCCTCTTTGAACGAATGCGTCACCAGATGACGGGCAAAGTCGGCCCTTGTGCTTCGCGTCAAACCAACTCGCCGACGGGCACGTCCACCTTTTCGTCCCGCGACGCACTGGGACCAACTTGTATCGACCCGGCGATGAACTTGAAGAGCCCCTGGAACGCCGCGTACCGCTTCGGGGCGGCCTCGCACTGGACGGCCCCGGCCCGGCCCGCTTGCATGGCGACCCCGGTCAGGCACGACTCCCCGTTCCGCGGGAACGCCGCGGCGGCCGAGTCCCCGCCCGACTTGACCTTCACGACCCCCGTCTCGAACCGCTTCGGCATCCGCCCCCACTCCTTCGCGCACGCCCGCAGGTAGTCGGCGGCCTTCTTCTCTTCGGGGTTGTCCTGGACCCACAGCCGGACGGTCGCGGCCCGCACGTCTTGCCCGTAGAACGACCAGTCCCGGTCGTACTGTTCGAACCCGTCTTCCGTCCACACGATCGACTGCTTGTCGCGGGCCGACCGTTCCGTCCAGTGGGTCGGGATCAGGGCCGAGACAAACCCGCCCGCCGAGCGGCGGCTGAAGCTGACGACGGGCCGCGGAGATTTGACGAGTGACTTTGTCAGGTGGACGGCGACATGGGGGAGTGCGTTCGCCAGGGCCGTCGCCGCTTTCGCACTCACCTTGGACGTGGGGAACTGGACGACCCGGAGGCAGGTTAGTCCGTGCAGGTGGCGAACCCCGGCGTCGGTCACCCCGTTGCCGAAGAGCGTGAGGAACTCCAGGCTGCTCAACCCGGCGAGGTGCCGCAGCCCGTCGCCGTCCCCGGCTTCAAGGTACAAGTGCAGGGCTCGAAGCCGAGTCAGCCCGGCCAGGTGGCGGAGGCATTCGCCGGAGAGCGGGGTCGGCGTGCCGAGCAACAGCATTTCCAACTCGCAGAGGCCCGACAGGTGTCGCAGACTCTCGTCCCCGGCCAGTTCGCCGAACGGCACGCTCAACTGCCGCAGGTGGGCCAGGCGGCCGATCCGGGCGAGTGTCCGGTCGCCGAAGCCGCCAGTCCAGCATTTAAACCGCCGAAGTCCGGTCATCTTCTCCAGTCCGGCTAGGTCGTCGTCCTTGGGTTCCAACCCTTCGTCCGGGAAGAGTTCGAGGTCCTCAAGGGCCGGGCAACGGGCGAGGGGTTTTAGCGGGGCGGTGATTTTCAGGCCGTTGAGGTCTAGCGTGCGGAGCGTCGGGTGCCCTGCCAGGTGGGTGAGGGCGGCGGTCGTCACGCCCCAGCACCGGCCGAAATTCAGGGTCTCCATGTGCGGCAGCCAGCGGAGGTGGCGGATGTCCTCGTCGGCTGCGTCGCCGTGACTGATCTCGACGGTCCGCCCGCCGTCGTACGGCCGGTCCCCGATCAAGGCGATGCCCTGAGCGTACCGCTCGGCCGCCTCCTGCCGCCGGTCCGCGGGGAGGCGTGCGACCCGGTTCGCCCGGCGACGGCGGAACTCGTTCCAAGCCGGACTGTTGTGGTCCTGGTCGTACACCTTCACCGCGGTGCCCGGGGGCAGGCCGTCGAGGATGGCGAACTGGACTCGGCTCAGCTTGGCGTTGGCGATCGACACGGCCGCGATCTGCGGCAACCGAGCGACAAAGCGGAGGACGTCGGACGTGACACGGATTTCAGCCAGCCAAACGTGCCGGACGTCGGGCAGGTCCTGGAGCGGGGCCAAGTCCGAAACCGTCCCGGCTCTGAGGAGGGCCGTGGCGCCGTCGTTCCGGAGTTCGATAACCGATTCGGCCATGGTGGATGCCCGGAGGGGGAATTGAGAACCCGGGCGGAGTCCGAGGTTCAGTGTACGAGCCCCGGCTCCGAACGAACCGTTGGGCATGCGGCCTCGGCAAAACTTCGACGTGCGCGTTAGGATCGCATCGCCCCGGTTCGTGTTCTAGGCTTGCCCTTTGCGTTTCCCCTTGGGTGAGCCATGGCCACGATTGAACTCGGACGGTACGAACTCGAAGATCTTCCGCCGGTGTGCGTCCAGTGCGGTGCCGCCGCAACGGAGGTCAAGGTCGAGCGGTTCACCTGGACTCCGCAGTGGGCCCAGTTCACTGTGTTCCTGGGGTTGCTGCCGTGGTTCATCTTCGTAGCCCTGACACAGCAGAAGGCAACGGTTCACCTCCCGATGTGTGACGAGCACTTTCGGAGGCGACCGTTGATCGGTCAACTGGTGTGGGTCGGCGTCGCCATCGGTGCCGCCCTGATCGGCGTGGGGCTCTGTATCGATGAGAATCTCAACCTGCCGAGCAGCATGTACCTGTCGATGGCGGGGTTCGCGACGCTCGTGGTCACGCTGCTCGTGGTGCTGTTCGGCAGCGACGGCAGCGTCCGGGCGACGCACATTACGCGATCGACGATTACCCTTGATCGGGTGAGTGAGGAGTTCGTCGACGCCGTCCAGCATGGGTTTGAGCCCTCGGAGGTCGCACAAGAGTTAGCCGACACGCCGCCGAACGGGATGGAATTGCAGACTGCCAAGTATCTCCGGAGGCGGTAGGCCGCGGGCCGAGTTGAGCGGGGCGGACGGGCGGTGACATTCCGCCTATAGTGGACCCCGAAACTGAGACCGCCAGGTAAGCTACTCTGGCGGCCCTCGGAGGTGGTCCTGATGACGGCGAAGCGGAAGACCCACACGGCGGCGTTCAAAGCCCAGGTCGCTCTGGCCGCGGTGAAGGGCGACAAGACGGTCAACGAGTTGGCCGCCCACTTCGGCGTCCACCCGACCCTCATCCACGGGTGGAAGAAGCAACTCCTGGCCGGGGCCGAGGCCGTGTTCGCCGCCGGAGCGAAGGCGGTCGCCCCCGGCGACGACCAGACACCCGCGCTGTACGAGCAGATCGGCCGGCTCAAGGTCGAGCTCGACTGGGTGAAAAAAAAAGCTGCGACGTTCGGTTGACGACCTGCGGCCGCTGATCGACCCCGGGCACGCCGACCTGAGCGTCCGTCGGCAGTGCCAACTGGTCGGGCTCGGCCGGGCCACGTACTACCGGGGGCCGGCCGAGGAGTCGGCCGACAACCTGGCCCTCATGCGGCGGATCGACGAGCAGTACACGGCCTGCCCGTTCTACGGCAGCCGGCGGATCGCCCGGTGGCTGGCCCGCAACGGCCACCCGGCGAACCGCAAGCGGGTCCAGCGGTTGCTCCGGGTCATGGGCCTGGAAGCCATCCACCCGAAGCCGAAGCTGTCGGCCGGGCGGGGCCACCCGGTGTACCCGTACCTCCTCCGCGGCGTGCCGATCGACCGCGTC
Organism: Limnoglobus roseus; assembly: GCF_008254045.1. GTDB lineage: Bacteria > Planctomycetota > Planctomycetia > Gemmatales > Gemmataceae > Limnoglobus > Limnoglobus roseus. The sequence goes on from NZ_CP042425.1 coordinate 2,367,252, forward strand.
GGGCAGGTGTGGAGTGCCGACATTACATACCTGCCGCTGCCCGGCGGGTTCATGTACTTGGCCGCCACCATCGACTGGTACAGCCGGTACGTGGTGGCCTGGCGGTTGTCGAACACGCTCGACGGGGCGTTCTGCCGGGACATGCTGGACGAGGCGTTGGCGGCCGGCACCCCGGAGGTGTTCAACACCGATCAAGGGGTGCAGTTCACGGCCGGGGCGTGGGTCGAGCGGGTGGAGGCGGCCGGGGCGCGGGTGAGCATGGACGGCCGGGGGCGGTGCCTGGACAACGTGTTCGTCGAGCGGCTGTGGCGGACGGTGAAGTACGAGGACGTGTTCCTGCGGGGATACGAGACGGTGACCGAGTTGGAGCGGGGGTTGAAGGCGTACTTCACCTTCTACAACGAGGCCCGCTTGCACCAGTCACTGGGGTACAAGACCCCGGCCGAGGTGTACCGGGCCGGACGGTCAAAAGAGCCGGCGAAGGAGTAGCTTAAATTCGTCGGTTTTTGTTCTCGCAAATGGGGTCCACTATAGCCACAGGCTAACGCAGGCCGGTTTCCGCCTTTTAACTCTGTGTGTCCCACCCCTGAGCCACGATGCTTAACCGAGAACCGCATCCACTTTTACCGGCCGTGGTATTTCCCGACACATTTGCCTCGTTCTGGGCACGGTAATAGCAAAGGTCAAACATAGGGTTCTTGAAGCGGCTCTCTTCATAGAAAGCACGCGAGGGAATTCGCACGTTTCGACTGCGAACATTTGAGCGAACGATTCTGTTGGTTTTCGCACCGCGGCCGGCGAGGGCTCACACCCAGTGAATGTGATCACCACTACTAACCTGAGTGCCGTACTGACCACTGCGGAATTGTCCCGACGCCCCTCCCGACCGCCGGATCACTTCGCTGAGGCCCGCGCCCTCTCCGAGTTAGCAAAAACGTTAGCGGATGATCCCCGCGGCTTGCTTCGCAGATTGTCCGAACTGGCCAAGGAACTGTGCGGCGCGGAGAGCGCGGGGGTTTCGATCCTGGAACCCTCGGGCGACACGTTCCGCTGGCACGCGATCGCCGGGGATTTCGCTCCCAATATCGGCGGCACGATTGCTCGCGACGCCAGCCCGTGCGGGGTTGTCCTCGAGCGGGACTCGGCCTTGATGTTCTCGTACCCGGAGCGGCACTTCCCGTATCCGAACGCCGTCGAGCCGCCGATCGTCGAGTCGGTCCTCATCCCATTTCACTCGGGGGGTAAACCGGTCGGCACGGTCTGGGTGATCGCCCACTCCCCCGAGCGCCGGTTCGACCCCGAAGACGCCCGGCTACTCGGCAGCCTGTCCCGGTTCGCCGCCGCCGCGTGGCAAACCGTGACCGCACTGGACGCCGCCGAGGCGGCCAAGGCCGAGTCGGACCGGCGGGTTGAGGAGCGGACGGCGGAGGTGCGGGCGGGTGAAGAGAAATATCGTGTGCTGTTCAACTCCATTGATGAAGGCTTCTGCATCATCGACGTGCTGTTCGACGGCGAGGTCGCGGTCGATTACCGGTTCGTCGAGGTGAACGCCGCGTTCGCGGACCAGACCGGGTTTCGCAACGCGGTTGGCAAGCGGATACGGGAACTCGCCCCGGCGCTTGAGGCGCACTGGTTCGAGGTGTACGGGCGGGTGGCCAAAACCTGTGAGTCGGTCCGGTTCGAGAGCCGGGCCAAAGAACTCGGCCGGTGGTACGATGTGTACGCCTTCAAGGTGGACGGCGGGGCTCACGTCGGCGTTCTGTTCCGCGACGTCACCGAGCGGAAGCGGTCGGAGGAGGAACTGCGGCTGCGCGAGCGGGCCATCCGCGCGGCGTCGCAGGGGCTGGTCATCACGGACGTCGGCCGGCCGGACAACCCACTCATTTACGTCAGCGCCGGGTTCGAACGGGTCACCGGTTACCCGGCGGCCGAAGTACTCGGTCGGAACTGCCGGTTCCTCCAGGGGCCGGACAGCGACCCGGCCACGGTCTTTGTTCTGCGGGAGGCCATTCGTGCGTCGCGGGCGGCAACGGTCGAGTTGCTCAACTACCGCAAGGACGGCACCCCGTTCTGGAACGAGGTTTCGCTCTCCCCGGTCGTTGAGGCGGGTCGCGTCACCCACTTCGTCGGGGTGATCACCGACGTGACGGACCGGCGGCGGATCATTGAGCGGTTGCGGGACCAGGAGGAATTGCTTCGAGAGACTGCCCAGATGACGCATGTCGGTGGGTGGAGCTTCGACCCGTCTACCGGGGCGTCGGATTGGACGGAGGAGACGTTCCTCATCCACAATCTGGCCCCAGGGGGGACGGCCGAGAACATGGGCCAAGGGTTGACCCGGTTCCCCGGTGACGACGGCAAGCGGATCGCCGAGGCCGTGCGGGCGGCCTGCGAGCGCGGCACCCCCTACGACTTGGAGCTGGACTTCGTCGCGGCCGACGGCCAGAAGAAGCGGGTGCGGGCGATCTGCCGGCCGGTGGTTGCGGAGGGCAAGGTGGTCCGGGTCCGGGGGTCTCTCCAGGACGTCACCGCCCGGCACGCTTTGGAAGAGAGGCTCCGGCGGTCGCAGAAGATGGAAGCGTTCGGGCAGTTGGCCGGGGGCGTGGCGCACGACTTCAACAACATGCTGCAAGTGATCAACGGGTACGCCGAACTTGCGATCGACCGGCTCGCGGCCGAGCACGAGGTGTCCGGGCTGTTGCGGGAGATCGGCCGGGCGGGTGAACGGTCGGCCACGCTCACCCGCCAGCTCCTCGCCTTTGCCCGCCAGGAAATCGTCGCCCCTCGGGTGCTCGACGTGAACGCGGCGGCGTGGGACACGACGGGGATGCTGCGGCGGCTGATCGGTGAAAACATCCGGCTGGTGACCGATTTCGGATCGGGCGTGTGGCCGGTGCTCGCCGACCCGGGGCAACTCGAACAGGTGCTCATCAACCTGGCGGTGAACGCGAGGGACGCCATGCCCGACGGCGGTGCCCTAACAATCTCTTCGCGGAACGAAACGGTGACCGGCGACGGTGAGGTACCGCCCGGTCAGTACGCGGTGCTGTCGGTGGCGGACACCGGGACGGGGATGCCGCCGGAGGTGCAGACCCGGGTGTTCGAGCCGTTCTTCACAACGAAAGGAGTGGGCAAGGGGACGGGACTGGGTCTGGCGACGGTGTACGGCATCGTACAGCAGGCGGGCGGGCACGTTCGGGTGCGGTCGAAAATGAACGAGGGCAGCACGTTCGAGGTACTCCTGCCACGAACAAATGACCCGAAGGCGGCTACGGCCACCAAATCGGGTGGAAAGCTCCCGCGCGGGACGGAGACGGTTCTAGTGGTCGAGGACGAGACGGCCGTGCGGGGGCTGGTGAAACTCGTCCTTTCGGGCTGCGGGTACAAGGTACTGGTGGCGGGAGACGGGGTGGCGGCCGAGCGGGTGGCGGCCGAGCACGCCGGGCCGATCCACTTGGTGCTGAGTGACGTGGTCATGCCCGGGGCGGGGGGGCGAGCGGTCGCGGCCGGCGTGTCGGCGAAACACCCGGAGGCGCGGGTGGTGTTCATGAGCGGGTACACGGACGACGCGGTGGTGCGGCACGGGGTGTCGGCGGAGGTGCCGTTCCTCCAGAAGCCGTTCACGCCCGAGGTGCTGGCCACCAAGGTGCGTCAAGTTCTGGACGGCTCACGTTGAACGCATCGATATCGGGGATAGAACGGGTGAAGATGCTCCGAAGTCGAGCACTGAGGTGACCAAATGCTGCGGTTTACCGTCGTCGCCCTTCTGGTTCTCTTCTCGTTAGTGTCGTTTCGAACCTGATCTAGCGTGTCCCACGTCTGATGGCGTACCCTCACACCTCGCCAGGAGGGCGCGACATGCGGGCGTACTCGATCGATCTTCGGGTCCGGGTGCTGGAGGCCGCCGCGGCCGGGGACGGCACGGCCGAGCTGGCCGACCGGTTCTCCGTCAGCCCGGCCTGGGTCCGCCGGCTCCGGCAGCGGCATCGGCAGACCGGCGAAGTCGGCCCCCGCGTCGCCCGCCCGACCCGCGCCGCGAAACTGGCCGCCCACCACCACCGCATCCGCGAACTCCTGGCCGCCACCCCGGACCTGACCCTGGTCGAACTCCGCGGCGAGTTGAAGGTCACGGTGGCCCTGTCCACCCTGTGGGCCGCCGTCCGCGGGCTCGGGTACACGTTCAAAAAAAGTCACCCGGGCGGCCGAACAGGACCGGCCGGACGTGCGGGCCGCCCGCGACGCCTGGCGTAGCGACACCGCCCCGGCCGTCGACCCGACGCGGGTCGTGTTCGTGGACGAGACGGCCGCCAACACGACCATGGACCGGCGGTACGGGTACGCCCCCAGGGGCGACCCGGTCGTCGGTTCGGTCCCCCACGGTCACTACAAGAGCCTGACCTTCACGGCCGCCGTCCGTGCCGACGGGATGGTCGCCACCCAGGTGCTCGACGGGCCCATGACCGGGGATCGGTTCCGCGACTACGTCACGTCCGTCTTGGTCCCGGCCCTGCGACCGGGTGACACGGTGGTGCTCGACAACCTGCCGTGTCACAAGTCGGCCGCCGTCCGGACGGCGGTTGAAGCCGCCGGGTGCCGGCTGGTGTTCCTCCCCCCGTACTCGCCGGATCTGAACCCGATCGAGCTGGCATTCGCCAAGCTCAAGCGGCTCCTCCGATCGGACGGCCACCGGGCTGTCCCGACCCTCCTTACATTCCTGGCGTCGGTGTCGCGGGTGTTCCAGCCGGACGAGTGTGCGGCCTACATCCGCCATTGCGGGTACGGACTGCCACACGCTACGCCGTCACCGAACCGATACTAAGTGGGGCCTCAATCGCCCAACAGCCTGCTTCCGGGAAGGCAGATCCGCCCCTCCGCGTCGCCGTCGTCGGCCTCGTGCACGGTCACGTCTCGGGGTTCCTCCAGGCGAACCGGAAACGGAAGGACATCGAAATCGTCGGTGTCGCCGATCCGGACCCGGAGCTCGCGGCCCGAATTGCGAAGCGATATGACTTGGGCCAGGAGCTGCTGTTCTCCGAAGTCAAGGAGATGCTGAGCAAGGTGAAACCGGAGGCCGTTCTGGCCTACACGAACACGTTCGACCACCGCCGCGTGGTGGAACTCTGCGCGAAGCAGGGCGTTCATGTGATGATGGAAAAGCCGCTGGCCGTGAGCTTCGAGGACGGCCTCGCTATGGAGAAGGCGGCAACCGAAGGCAAGATCCACGTCCTGGTGAACTACGAAACGACGTGGTACCGGAGCAACCGCGCCGCCTACGACCTGGTCCAAGAAAAGGCCCTCGGCGACGTTCGCAAGATCGTAGTCCACGACGGCCACCGCGGTCCCAAAGAAATCGGGTGCGGGCCCGAGTTCCTGGGCTGGCTGACCGACCCGAAGCTGAACGGGGCCGGGGCACTGTTCGACTTCGGGTGTTACGGTGCGGACCTGGCCACCTGGCTGTTGGACGGGAAGCGGCCCGACACCGTGACGGCCGTCACCCAGCAGATCAAGCCGCACATCTACGCCAAGGTGGACGACGAGGCCACGATCGTTCTGAGCTATCCGAAAGCGCAGGTGATCATCCAGGCGTCGTGGAATTGGCCCTTCGACCGAAAAGACATGGAAGTCTACGGCGAGACCGGCTCGGTCTTCACCGTCCGGCAGAACGAAGTCCGCGTCCGTCGCGGGCGGGGGGCGGAAGAACTCGTCACGGCAAAGCCCCTTCCGAGTCCCCAGGATGACCCCGTCACGTACCTGCGGGCCGTGGTCCGGGGGAGCGTCAAGCCGGACGGGCTCTCGTCCCTTGCTACCAACCTGACCGTGACCGAAATCCTCGATGCCGCCCGCCGCTCGGCCGCCACCGGCAAAACCGTAATGCTGCCTGCGTCGAGAGCGTCTGGGAAGTAGCTGGCCGGCCGCGCGGTCGATCCGGGCCAGGATCGACGCCTTCGGAATCGTCCCAGTCGGCATCGGTGTCTTGGCGAACGTCACGAACGGCCGTCGTCACGATTGCCACGCCATCCCGATTGCCACTTCATCCCGCTACGAGGCCAAGCTCGTGAAAGAGTGTGGCCAGAGTTTTTCTGGTTCTGAGGCGGCGGGCCGATTCGTTAGCTGCCGGAAGCCTTCCGCCAAACCTGAATGCTATGCACGGCGGCTTGCTTGTTCGGCACGGGTACGACGCCAGACCCCGTGACCGCGATCAGGGTGCGGCCGTCCGTCGTGTATGCCAGCCCCGTGATCGGCGGGGTGTCGGGGGCAAGGTCGGGCACGTCGTGCCACACCTTCCGGTCCCTGGAAAATTTGTCGTCCTGTGTGTTGTAAATCTCGACGCGGGTCCGTGGGCCCTTGTCCGTGGACCGGCGGAGTGCGACCGCGATCGTCGCGCCGTCCGGCGAGAAAGCGGCGGCGGTCAGGTCGAAATGCTCCACGCCCCCGGCCTGGGTTCCGTAGTTCGGGATCATTCCGGGCCGGAGCACCCTGAGCGTGGCAGCGTCCAACAGGGCCAGCGACGCCCGCTCGGTCGTGTTCGTGCCGACGGCGATCATGGTAGCGTCGGGCGAATACGCCAGGACTGTGTTGCGAATCTGGTCTTCGTTCCTCTGCCGAGGCGGCGTTCGTGCGGAAAGCGTCCGCTCGAGACTAGACCTGCAAGACCCGGTCGCCACGTCCCAGACGGTTGGCCCGCCGTTGATGTTGTTGTCCCCCCGGTTTAATGCCATGAACCCGGCGACCTGAGTACCGTCGGGCGACCACGCAACGTCGGCGGCAGCCAAACGGGACAGCCGAGTCTGGCCGGGGCCTGCCGGCGGGGCCTTCAACTTTCCCCCCTCCGCTCCCGTCGCCACGACCCGCAGGTGCACGTCATCTCCGTCGAACCCGGCCACATTCTTTCCGTCCGGGCTGAACGCGGCGGTCTGCCAGGCGAGTACACCTTTCGCCGCAGGAAATTGTTTGGTCTCCTTGCCGGTTGCGGCATCGTACGCGGCGGCGTGCCCGTCCCAGGTGAGTAAGCCGTCGCCGACGAACCGCGGGAACCGGCCTTCAACCGTGTAGAGCTTCTTCATGCCGGTCAGGTCGTACCCTTCCGTTCGGCCGCCGTAACTGATCGCGAACCGCTTGCCGTCGGGCGAGACGGCCAGGGCCTCGATGTCGAACCGCGGGTCGGTGACCGGTTTCTCGGCCGTCCACGAGATCTTGGTCACCTGCATGGGCGGCTCGATGATCGTCTTCTCGACCTTCCACCGAGGGGCGCCAGGCTTGTCGGCCTCGGTCAGCGACACGAGCCTTAAGGTGCCCCGTCCGGCCGCGTCGAGGGTAGACACACCGAGCATCGCCCCGTCGGGTGAGACTGCCGCCCCACCCGGCGTCTCACCTTTGCCGAGCGGGAGAAAGGCGATGTCTTTGCCCGTTGCCAAGTCGTGCCATCGCACCCGACCGGCGGATTGTGGATCGACGGCGTGTTCGGCGATGACGAGCGTTTTGCCGTCGGGCAGGAAGGACAGACCACGGATCAACCCGCCACGGGCTCCGAGCGTCGAGACCGCCTTGTCGGCATCGGCGTCCCAGAGGGAACCCGTCGCCGTCCGTAGCCCGCCGGTGGCCAGGCGCTTGCCGTCTGGCGACCAGGCGAGGACCGCAACCCCGTCGGTGCCGTCCACCGTACCGAGCGGCCGGCCGGTTCGGGGTTCGACGACGCGAACGCGAGCGGCCGAGCCGGGGTCCAGGGCGTTGACGCCGAACGCCAACTTCGTGCCGTCGGGGCTGAAGGCGAGGGCGAGTGGCACGGGCTCGGCGATTCGCTCGGGCGGGGTTTGTGGCGATGCCACGAGTGGGGCCTTGAATGCCTGGAGGACGTCCCCGGTCCACGTGTCGAGGACGCGAACGGTGCCGCCCGCCGTGCCGTAAGCGAACAGGCGGCCCTTCGCGCTGAACGCGACCGCGTAGGGGTGGGCCGTCGGCTCGCACATCAACGGCTCTTTCTGTCGCGGGAACAGAGCATCGTTGTGAGTCACGCCATCGATCATCGACACGCCGTCTCGGTGACTGATGGCAAAGAATTTCCCGTCGGGGCTGTACGCGGCGGCGTGGATGGCTTGCGGGCCGGGGTTGACTCGCCGCGTGTTGGGCACCCTTCCGAAGCCTTCCGTTAGCTTGGCGGCATCACGACCCGTGACCACGCCGTCGATGCCGCCGGCGATGAGCGATTTTCCGTCGGGGGCCCATGCGAACACGGCCGTCCGATGCGTGGGCACCGTTTGCGGCAGGGTGGTAGGTGCGTTCGGGGAGACGGGTGTCGAAGGGGGAATTTCCTTCGGGCTTGCCGCCTTCAGTTCCTCGGCGACTTCCCACACGCGGACCTTGCCAATTCGTTCGCCGGGTCGAGACAGCCAGACCTTGTTGACCGAACAGCCGGCGAGTTGTTTTCCGTCCGCCGAGAAGGCCAGACTCGCGGTCACGGTCGGACTGTCAAAGTCGTCGGCGTCGGTGTGGATCGGCTTCATCGTGTTCGTCGGCCAGGCGGTCGCCCAAACGTAGAAGTCGGCCTGTTTGCCGAGGACCACGGCGGCAACGTGGGTCGCGTCACGGCTGATCGCAAGGGCGGCAGCGCGGCCGCCGAGTTCGAGCCGCTGCTTCTCCTTGAACGTCTTGCCGTCCCACACGATCACCCGCCCGTCGGCGTCGCCCGAGACGATCGCCGTGCCGTCCGCCGACCACGCGGCTGATATGACTCGGGCCGTGTGGCCGACGAGAAGTGGGATGGGCGGGTTTTCTTCTTCGAGTAGCCAGTGGGCCATCAGGACGTTCTTGTTCTTGTCGGGGATCTTCGCGGTCATGAGCACGTACCGGCCAGCGGGGTCGGCGGCGAGCGGGACGGCGTAGCCGTCGGCCGGCCGCTCGCCCCGTTTGATGATCGGCAAGTCCAGACTGCCGGCAAAACTACCGGGCACGACCCCGCCCGTTGCGGCGTCCACGGTCCACGACGCAACATAAGCATGGATTGCATTGCCGAACGCGATCTTCGGTCCTTTCTTCCCGTTCCCGAGGTCCGGGAACGCGGCAACGGATGTCGCCGGGTCGTCCCCCTTTTGGAACGGCTGTATTTCCAGTTCCTGCCTCGCGCCCGTGGCGGCATCGAGCAGACGAATGCCGCTCGGGAACGTGGCGTAAACGGTCTTCTGATCGGCCGACAAAGCCACGGCCGCGTGCGAACCGCCGACCTCCGTCTGCCACCGCTTCTTCTGCGTTGTCACATCGAACGCCGTCACCTTGCCGTCGGTGTCGCCGACAACAATCACCTTGCCGTCCCCAGAAGACACGACCGACACCGGGAGTTTGCCGGGCATGTCCAAGGTGGCCTTTCCCTTCCACTTGACCGGGGCGGGTCTCACATTCGGTGCGTTCTCCACGACTTTCGGAACGGCTGCTTTCCCGGAAGTGGGCTTCTCGTCCGGGGAACCACCGGCGAGCATCACGCTCCCGCCGGCCAGTGCCACACCCAACAAGCCGACGAATACCCATGCCTTAAGTACGCCAACTTCGAGTGAGCGCATGACCGCCTCCGCGAGTGCTTGAACCGCGGGGGAACCGGCCCCGCCGACCGCGAACGAAACAGCTTGCCGGGCGGCCTCGGCGAGGAGCGCCCCCGGCACGGCCGCCGTGGCCCCGTCCGCGAGGGCCGCCGCTAACGCCGCAGCGCTCAACGAGATGCCGCGGCGGGCCAGCCGCTCGGCCAACCGTTCCCGGGCCTTCGCCAGCCTTTTCGCGACGGTCCCCTCGGACCACCCCAAGTCGCGGGCGGCCTGCACCCGCGCTTTGCCCTCGACGTCGCAGGCGAGGACGGCGAGCCGCAGGTCGTCGGGCAACTTACCGAGTTCCTCGTCGATGACCGCCCACAGGTCTGCCTGGGGCAGAGTGGAGGGTACCGCTTCCGGCCGGGCCGCCGCCATTTGTCGCGCCCTCCGCTTGGCCGCCTGGACTCGGGCCTTGTTGGCGACCCGGACCGCTACCCCGTATAGCCACGCCCCCAACTGGCCACCCCGAACGCTCCCGGCCCGGCGAGCCAGGACGAAGAACGTGGCCTGGAATGCGTCGTCCACGTCCGCGCCGCCGTTGAGGACACGACGGCACACGCCGTACACCATCGGCCCGTGCCGCTTGACGAGTTCGGCAAACGCCGCCTCGTCCTGTCGGGCCAAGAACCGCTGGAGGCATTCGTTGTCCGAGCCTTCCTCGGCGGGCCGGGCCAGGGCGTGCAGGGCATCAAATACGCGGGACGTCGCCATGTCGGATGTCCTGAAGTGTCGCCGCAGCGAGAGAGCGTGCGGGTATTGCCCGCAAACGGGAAAGCGGATCCCCAAATATTATCGCAAACCCGAAAATTTACGGTCGGACGGTGTCGATGGCCGTTCCTCCATTTGCCGAGCAGCGGCAGTACGATAGGGCAAACGGTTCTTCGCTCGATTGGGACATCAGATGGACGAAGTTGCCATCACCTGGCAAATTCAAGACACATACCCCACGGTCCACACGGTTGTCGCATCGGGTGGCACGTTCTTCTTCGTCGGTGAGAAGGGCCATCGGTTCCCTTTCGCGACACTCCTCACTTCTGATGAGTACGATGCCTTCTCAAACCTCACCCGTCCTGGCGTGTTTCGGCGGAACGTGAGCGTTTCAAAGGAGACGTCTCAAACGCTGTTCGCGACCGTAATTGTCGCCCTCAATTACACAGCGTTGGATCGGGTGATGCCCCCGATCATCGCGTCCATCGAGATAAAGGACGTGACGCCAAAAGAGGTCGGGTAATACTCTACCACCGGGCTCACCGTTGTTCATCTCGGGTTGAGTCGTTGAGAACCCCTCTTGCAGGAGAACGCCGTGGACACGCCGAGCGAAAACGTCGCGAAGTTGCAGAAGGCATACGAGCGGTGGCACGAGACGAAGGGCGCGAGCGTGCCGGATTGGCTGGCCATCGTCTCCGATGACGTGATCCTGCGGAGCCCGGGCGACGTGGCGGCCGGGTCCGCCTTCACCGGCGGCCACAAGGGAAAGGGGGCGGTCGAAGCGTACTTCTCCGGCTTGAACGCCGACTGGGAGATGGTCCACTACACCGTCGATGAGTTCATCGAGCAAGGGGACCGGGTGGTCGTCCTCAGCCGCGTCGCCTTCAAGAGCCGCAAGACGAATAAGGTGGCGACGTCCGCCAAGGCCGACGTGTTTCGGTTCCGTGGCGGGGAGGTCGTCGAACTCGTCGAGTTCTTTGACACCTTCGCGGCAGTGTCCGCGACACAGACCTAGTGCCGAACCGCTCTAGCGCCTACGCTGTCACTCTCGTTCTTGCGAACGGCGAATTAAAACGAACTCGCGATCCCCGCCCGCGTGAGGCTTACTATGGCCATCCGAGTCCAATGTCCTTCGCCAGCGTGCGGGGCCGCGTGCACTGGTGCCGATAAGATCAATGGGCGCAATGTCAAATGTCCCAAGTGCGGCCTCACATTTATCGCTCACGCGACCCTTGACGGCCAAGGCGACACGAAACGAAATGGCCGGATTGCGATAGAAAATCCATTTCCCTCCCTTCCCGCGGAGTTCGGTCGATACCGAGTCCTCAGACTGCTCGGCCAAGGCGGTATGGGAGCGGTCTATCTCGCCACGGACTCGCAACTCGGACGCGACGTTGCGTTAAAAATCCCTTTCTTCGGCGTGTCGGATGGAAATCGTGCCGAGCGATTTATCCGGGAGGCTCAATCCGCAGCAGTCTTGAAGCACCCCAACATCTGCACGGTCTACGACGCGGGGACGATCAACGGGCGTCCGTTTATTACGATGGAGTATATTCCCGGTTCGTCGCTTGACTCCGAGATTGATCCCGATTCTCCGATGCCAGAACGGCGGGTTGCGGAGATCGTCCGCAAGGTGGCGGTTGCTATCGACCATGCCCACAAAAAGGGGACCGTTCACCGCGACTTAAAGCCCGCGAACGTGGTCATGACCGCGGACGGCGAACCCGTGGTCATGGATTTCGGGCTGGCAATGCGAATCGGTGGTGCGGACCACGCGGGAGTGAACCAACCCAAGTTGACTCACGACGGCGGCGTACTCGGCACGCCCAGTTACATGTCCCCGGAACAGCTCAAAGGCGTTGGCGTCGGTCCGTCGAGTGACATCTATTCCTTGGGCGTCGTGATGTTCGAGCTGCTGACGGGACAAACCCCCTACACTGGCTCGTTCATCGCGATCGCCAGTCAGATTCTTTCCGGCCCGGTCCCGACCGTTCGTGGGTTGCTCGCGAACATCGATCCCCGGTTGGAGGAGATCTGTCGTAAAGCCATGTCGAGGGAAGTGACGTCGCGATTCCCCAACATGTCGGAAATGGCGAAAGCACTCGACCAGTACCTCAATCCTCCCGTGATGAGTGCCGAGGTAATTTCGGCCGTTGCTCTTCCTGGTGTTACACCCAGAACGGTTCCGTCGGATCCTGAATCGGCATCTGCCTTCTCCGAGATCGATGTTCCCAGTCGTCCTCGCCGGAGGAATACAAACAAGAATCGTCGCCTCGTTGGTATCGCCATTTCGATCGTCGCTTTGATCGGGGTGGCATGGCTCGCCAACGTCGTGCTGAGAGTTGAGACATCGAATGGCACTCTCATTGTTGAAATCAGCGACCCCGAGATCGAGGCGAGGATAAAAGATGGCAAGGTGATCCTCACCGGCGCGGATGGCAAAACACGCTACACTCTTGCGCCGAGCGACCGCGAGAAGAAGATCACGGCCGGAGCTTATGGCATTCGTGTCGAAGGTGCGGACGGCCTCACGCTGGACACGTCCCAATTCACCCTGAAGAAGGGGGGCATTGTGACGGTTCGAGTGTCGGCCACCTCGAAGGCGGTAGCGAACAGCGCGCCTTCGACTCTAGAGTCCAATACCGAAAAGGTCGCATCGAAAACCGCTCCCCGCCCAGTTGGACCACCGTCTTCAGAACCGGGCACTCTAAACGGCACGAATGAGAAGACTGAGTCCTTCGATTGGAAGGGAGAGCAGCGAACGCGCATCGTCCGAACTTTAAAGTGCGGGAACACGACGATGGATTTCGTGAAGATCCCGAAGGGCGGTTTTCTGATGGGCCTTAAAAACGACAGTGCTCGTCCCTCCGAAGGGACATCTCAGCATCGCGTTACGTTCACGAAAGACCTATGGGTCGCCAAGTATCCCGTGACACTCGGTCAGTTTCGGGAATTCGTCTCGCTTGAGAATTACCTGTCAGCTTATGAGGCCAAGTCCCTGGCTGCAAATGGGTATGACCGTACGTCCAAGAAGTTTGTGTATCGCAAACTGGATTACTCGTGGAAGTCGGTCGGGTGGTTGCAGACGGACCGACATCCGGTTGTCAATGTGACCTGGGACGACGCCGTCGCCTTCGGCAAATGGCTGAGTAAGGACACGAAGATGAGTCTCCGACTCTTAACAGAACCGGAGTACGAATACGCTAACCGTGGCGGACAGGAAACACGGTATTTCACCGGCGACGATCCCTCATCCACGGAGGGCTATGCGAACATGGCGGATCAGAGCGCGTTGAAGGCATGGAGCAGCCCAGGAGCGTCTTCGCATGACGACGGTGAACCGTTCACTTCGCCGGTCGGGAAGTTTAAAGCCAATCCGTTCGGGCTTTACGACATGACTGGAAACGTATGGTGCTGGTGCGCAGATGAGTACCGGGCGAGCCTGAACACGCTAGGGGACGTTACCGACCCGACTGTCATTCACGGCAGTCCGCGCTCGGAGAGGGCCATGCGTGGGGGTTCGTTCTATTCCAGTCGCGATTGGTGCAAGGTCGGAGATCGAATGGGCCGACCGCACGACATGGCGAATGCCGACTTTGGTTTTAGACTTTGTTTTTCTTCGGAACCAGAGTGATCTCTACGACTTGAACCATCATGCGAATCGCTTTAGTTCCTGGCGAAACGCCATGACGTTCGGGTACCTGTCGGATGCGTCTTGGCTGAGCGCTTTATGAATTACAGCTCCTAATTCCGTCGGGATGTCGGCCCGCCGTGCCGTGATTAAAATTGGCTTTACAGAAACAACGTGGGCGAGTTGGGCCGCAATTCCCCTCGGAAAATCGTGGGTGTATTGCTTCGTGAGCAGCCGGTAGAGTGTTGCCGCCGCCGAATATTGATCGGCTGCGGGTTTGACCTCTCGATAGTGCGTGACTTGCTCGGGAGACATAAAGAGTGGCGTTCCGCCGATCTCCCCTTGCATTGTCAGCCCGCTGAGTTTTGACGTCTCATAGGCACGAGCAAGCCCGAAGTCTGCGAGTTTGGCCGAACGCTTCGATCCGTCGCGACCCACTAATATGTTCGCGGGTTTGATGTCACGATGAACGAAGCCTCTCGCGTGGGCATGGGCAAGGCCTCCGAGGGCCTGGCAGATAATCCGGACGGCGGTCCGCAAGTCGATTGGTCCTTCTGACTTGAGCCGCGATTCCAAATCTGAGCCGTTCACGAACTCCATCGTCATATAGACGATGCCACCGACTTCGGAAACTTCCCGACAGCCAACGATGTTAGGGTGGTTCAATTCCCCAAGGATTCTGGCTTCACGCAAGAACCGATCGATTTGTTTGCGATTGACCTCGCGGGCGGTCGAAATGGTCTTCAGGGCGACGGTCTTCCCGTCCGCAAGGCAAGTCGCTCGATAAACGATTCCCATGCCGCCCCGCCCGATTTCGCCCTCGATCTTATGCCCGGGAATGGTCGGGTGTGCCTCGTAATCACCCGTTTGATCGTCCGTAAGGTTCCCAGAAGCGGGCAAGTCAAGCGTTGGCGGTTGTTGGGGGGAATCGGCGAATACCACCACCTTGAAGACGGTATGCCCGGCCCCGATTTCGTCCCCGTCAACCACATCGGCCGTTTTGACACGGAGTCCGTTGTGGAGTGTTCCGTTTCGGCTGTTCAGGTCGATAACGCGGCAGCGCGGCGGGTTAACTTCCACCAAGAAGTGACGGCGGGAGAAATGCGGGTCACCCTCCGGCAGACGAAGGTGCGCATCGGGCGCACGGCCAACGAGGAGCGTGTCATGCCCATCAAACTCAAATACTCGACCCTTATGAGGTCCCGCGATGACTGCGAGTTTGATCTTCACACCCACACCCCGCTGGGTTGCCAGGAACGAAGTGAGCACAACGAAAGTGTCAGCCCATTGCGCGTCGCCGGGTTGCCGATTCTTACCGACCGTGCTTGCGTGGCGAACACTCCGGCCCGGCGTTTGCCCCAACGGTTCGTGGGGGTCAAGTGTCACAACTCAGATGCTCACGATGCTACTGACTTCGCTGTCGATCGGCTTGCGGTAAGCCTGTAGCGTCATAAGTTCCGCGGCTTCACCCGTTCTATTGTTGTACCATCGCATCAAATGCGGACCTCGCGGTCCCGCTCAGGAGGTGTGCCGTTCGAGTCGGAACTCGTTGACTGTCTTGGGAACCGGCTTCCGCACGTTACTCGGCTGATGGCTGATAGCGGTCGCGGCAGTTCCGGTACGCCTCCTCGACGGGGGCGAGAAGCTGCTTGGCCTTGCCGGGGTCGTCGGCGAGGAGGGCGTCTCGCAGTTCCTCCAGCCGCTCGCGGAGGGCTTCCGTCGTCTGCCAGGCTTCGGGGTTCATCCGGCCCGTGCGGATGAAAACGCCGACCTGCAACTTGCGGGTCAGGACGTCCCAACGCTCGATCTGGCGGATCGCCTCTTCCTTTTTCCCCGTGCGGACGGCGGCGACGGCTTCGGTGCGGACGCTAACGATTTCGGCGAACGCCTCCTTCGGGGCCGGGTAGTAGATGAACAGGGCGACCACGCTGAACACGACCAGCCCGAATAGGGCGACCAGTCCCAAAACCAGCCCCGGCACGTTCTTGTTCCAAATTGATTTCGGGCGATCCGATGGAGTTGGTGCCGTCGTCAGCCAGCGTTCGACCCGCCCGGTGCGGTCGAGCCGGGCGAGGCCGGCTCCGAGAAGAACCAGTATGAGCGACCCGCCGAGGGCGACCGGCTCCAGCACTTCGACCTTTTGCAGCAGCTTCGCCCGCACCGCATCCCACCCGCCGCCCTGCTCGGACGGGAACGGACTCGTCCACTCGTCGAAGGCGTGGGTGTGACTGGCCTCCTCCTTCGCAAAATACAGCGGGCCTTCGGCGGCGTACCCCAAAGCCGTCGTGACCACGGCGACGCCGGCGAGCCACAACAGCACCCGCTTCCAGCCGAACAGGGCCGCGAGCCAGACCACCAGCCCGACGTTCACCCCGATGCCCAACTCGAACAGGGCGAACGCCGCCCCGACCGAGTTCCCGTGGTCGAAGATCAGGCCGAGCCGCATCATCCCCTGGAGCGGGCCGGTGTACATCGGCAGGGCGATGGCCGTCATCAGGGCCGGCGACGTGGGGTCGTCGTGCCGCATGCTCATGCCCAAGCTGCCGTGGGGCAGAAGCCCGGACAGCAGGCCCGTGAAGCCGAGGGCGAGCAGGACGTACTTCATCGACGGGCCGACCGCCTCGCGAGCCGCCGTGACGACCACGGCGGCCAGCCGCTTGAGGCCCGGCGCGGGCAGCGGCTCGTCGCCCGGCGGGGTGGCGTCCGCGTCTTTGGCGAAGTTCCGCTCCCAGACCGCCCCGGCAGCCAGTGCGATGACCAGTGACCCGGCGGCGAAGCAGACGATGACGACCGGCTCGGACAGCGTCAGGCCGTACAGCAGCGACAGCGGGTTGATGTGCGGGGCGGCGAGGACGAACGCCAGGATCGTCCCGCTCGGCACCCCGGCCCGTCGCATCTCGCGGGCGATGGGGATGACGCCCAGCGAGCAGACCGGCAGGAGCATCCCCACGCACCAGGCCCGAAACAGCCCCTTCCACCCCTCGCCGCCGAACAACTTCCGGGTGCCTCCGGCCCCGAGCATCCGGCGCATGACGCCGGCGACGATGAGGCCGACGAGGAACGTCACCGACGCCTCAATGGCGATCTGCCCGGTGCGGAGCAGCACGCTCCAGAACATGCCTTCGGCCATGATGAATGCTCCGTGGCGGCGTGGCGGTCAGACCGGCACGGACACCGCTTCGAGTAGGTGGTGGATGACGCCCCCGGCGGCGTCCGGGGCGAGGCCGAGGCGGACGCCGAGGACCGGGGCCGCGACGTCTTGCACGTCGTCGGGGGTGACGAACGGGCGGTCCTTCAGGAACGCCCACGCCTGGGCCACCCGCTGCCAGATGAGCAGCCCACGCGGACTCAGCCCGAGCGTCACCTTCGGGTGCGACCGGGTCGCCCGCCCCAGATCGACCAGATAGGCCCGCACGTTCGGCTGCACGGCGACCCGCGCCACCTGTGCCTGCAACGCCGCGAGTTCGCCCTCGGTCAGGCTCGGGTCGCTGCCCGGCTCGCCGGTCACGTCGCCGATCGCGGCGGCGAGGAGGTCGAGTTCGTCGCCCCGGTCGGGGTAGCCGACCGACAGCTTCATGGCGAAGCGGTCGAGTTGGGCTTCCGGCAGCGGGTAGGTGCCGTGGTGTTCGACCGGGTTCTGGGTGGCGATGACGAAGAACGTCGGGGCCAGGGTGCGGCGGACGTTGTCCACCGTCGCCTGCCGCTCGGCCATCGCCTCCAGCAAGGCCGACTGGGTGCGGGGCGTAGTCCGGTTGATCTCGTCAGCCAGCAGCACGTCGGCGAACACGGGGCCGGGCTGGAACTCGAACTCGCGGGTCTTCTGGTTGAAGATCGAGAACCCGGTGATGTCGCCGGGCAGCAGGTCCGGGGTACACTGGACGCGGGCGAACGTGCCACCGACCGCCCCGGCCACCGCTTTGGCCAGCGTCGTCTTCCCCAGGCCGGGCAAGTCTTCGAGCAGGAGATGTCCGCGAGCCAGCAGGCAGGCGATCACCTGTTCCACCACCCGACCCTTACCCCGCAACGCCCGGTTCAAGGCGGCACGCAGCCGGTCGATCTGCCCCGTGCCGGGGACGGCACCGGCGGACATTTTGCATTCCATCGTCTCCACCACAGTTACGCTCCCATCGTGGCGTTAAGAAGGACTGAGTTGTTGCCAACGCCATAGGGTCCAGCCCTCGAGGACGCGGCGGCAAACGACCACCGCGTCGGCCTCGTCCCAGGGCGGCGATACCTCCGGGGCGTAAGCCGCCCACTCGGACATGCGGATCAGGCGGTCAAGGTCGGGGTCATGCTCCGAGGCATCGGAGCGAACACCTCGCAGCCAGGAACACGCTGTCTGACGAGGGCCGCGTGGTCGGCCCGCCCACCGGCCCCGGCGTTCGAGCAGCCGCACGGCTCGGCGGACCTGTTCCCGCCACGTCTTCCCCGGCCACAATCGCCAGACGCCGACTGCTGCGGCGTCGAGGACGGCCCGGCGGCGGCCCCAGGCGACGACCAAGGCGGCGACGGTGACGAACAGTTCGATCGCGTGCCGCCCCGCCCACGCCGCGACCGCGACGAGTGCCTGGAGGATGCGTTCGGAGAGCGGCAGCTTCGGCCCCAGCACCGCGTAACCGGGCGTCGGCTCGACCACCATCCAGTGGCCGTCCTGAAGCCGCACCTCGGCCCAGGTGTGGAGGTCGGTCGTCCGCACCGGCGTGTGGGCCGTCTGCTGGTCGTAGGCGTCCGGTGCGGCGTAGTAGCCCAGGCACACCCGCGTCGGGTAGTCGAGCGAGCGGAGCAGGAGCGCGGCGGCGGTGGCGAACAGGTAGTCCGGGCCGCCACGGGATTCGGTCAGGAACCACAGCACCGGGGCGGGATGGTCGGGCGGGGTGGCGGCTGTGGGGTCGAACGTGTACCCGGTGCGGAGCTTCGTGACGACGGCCTCGATCTGCTGCCAACCCCGATCCCGGTCGCCGGCCCACTCGCGGGCCAGGCGGTCGATCTCGGGGCGGATCGCATCCTGCATCTCGCAGAGATCCGGGGCCGTTACGCCAGCGGCTCCCGCCCGGACGAATGCTGCGTCTGGCAGCCGGGCCGGGTCGAGCGTGTGGCAGTCGGTGGTGACAATCACCCCCGGCGGCGTGCGTTTTCTGCCGGCCAAAGCGAGGACACCGTCGTGGTCCCATTCGTAGTAGTCCGGCTTGTCTACCTTGTTGATGCGGAACCGGGTGAGCATGGCCGGCGTCGGGACGAGGTTGTCCGCCATGTCCGCCGCCTTGAGCCGGTGCCGTTCGTCCTCCCGATACCAGTTCGCGGACGACTTGAATTGGCCGAGCCGCATCCAGTCGCCGCCTTCGGCTTCGATGGATCTGCTGCTCGGCTTGCGGGCCTCGATCAACCGCTTACCGATCGCATCGTAACCGCCGTAGGCGACCAGCCGGACGTGCAGCGGCGTCCGCCCATCGACCTCGAACAGCCCACGGGCCGCGCGACTGTCGGGCTTCTTGTCCCCCTTCGGCCCCGTGCGGCTGGTGTCGAAGTCCCGGTTGGGGCGGCGGTTGTCCGGCGGCTTGCCGTCCGACTGGATCACCTCCGCGAACCCGCCCGCCACCATTCGTTCTTGGTCCGCCGGCGGCTTGTGCGGCGGGCCGTAGGTGTCACTGACCACGTCAACGAGGGACCGGTCGGTGTCCTCGATCATCTTCTCCGTCTCGACCATTCCCGCCGCCTTCGCGTCGTCGCCTGGCGTCTCTTCCGGGCCGTCGCCGACGCCGTACCGCGCGAACGGGTCCGTCTCCCCGGTCCCGCCGGACGTGGGTATCAGTTCCACGAGGGCTAACGCCGCCCGCTTCGGCCCGACCAGGGCCAAGGCCAGCCCACCCCCGACCGCAAACAGGAGTAGGAGCAGCCCGACCCACGGGAGGCGTTGCCGCTCCGGTAGCTCTTCGACGGCGACGGCCCGCTCCGGGGCGACGCACACGGCCCTCAATCCGGTCCAGTACACCAGCATGAGCCAGATGCTGCCGGTGGCCGTGTACAGTCCCAGGATCACCATGACCGCCGGGTGGCCGGTCATGACGGCGGCGAACAGTGTGAGGAATAGGCTGACGACGCACGCCAGCCGCAGGCACGCGAACCACCCGCCGCACGCCGCCAGCCCCAGCCCGACGTTCCGCAGCCCGAACACCATCTGGAGTTCGAGCGGGTCGCCGTCGCCGGTCCAACTTCGCCGCAGCGGTTCGACCGCGAACGGTGCCGCTGCCAGTCCGAGTGTGAGCGGGAACACCCACTTCGGCGGGTTCCGGTGCGAGTCCGCCGGCACGGGAACGAACAGATTCACGACGAGGGCGAGGGTGACCCACCCCGCCGCCAGCCCCAGGCTCGCGGCCACGGCCCGCGTGTCGATGGCGGCGACCTCGACCGCCGCAGCCGACAGCGCGAGCAGCACGAACGTGACCCGCCGCACCAGCCGGGACATCTCAGGAGCCATGTCGTGCCTCCCGCCAGCCGCCCTTGAGCAGGGCCGGGATCGCGTCGGCCGAGTCGATGAGCAGCCACGGCGTCGGGCAATGACCGCAGGAGGCGACGTTGACCGAGTCGGCGAACGCCCCGGCCTTCAGCACTACCCACCGCTGGTCTTCGGCCTCGCACGCCCCGCAGCCGCCGTGGGCGTGCGTGTGGTCGGTGGTGACGATCACTTGCAGGCCGTCGCGGAAGCCTTTGCATTTCGGACAGGCCAGCACGTCGGCGAGCGGCTGAGGGGTGTCGCTGGGGAGGGCGGCCAGGGCGTCGAGAATCGTGTGCAACTGGCTCTGGCCGGACGCCGGGGGAATGTCGTGTCCGCCCCACGACAGGCCGACCTGCGCGCCGTCCGCGAGCCACCCCTTCGCGAAGCTGGCGGCGACGCGGATCGCCCACTCGCGGGACGAGTCCGGGCCGGTGCCGGCGTGGACGCACGGGTCGGCGTCGAGAACCAGCTGGATCACCGGGCGGGAGTTCGATTCGAGTTCGCACACGACGAGCCGGTCGTGCCGGGCCGACTGCCCCCAGTGGATGCGGCGGGGCGAGTCCCCCCGGCGGTAGGGCCGGACGCCTAGCACGTCACCGTTCGTACCGACCTTGCTGCGGGACACGTTCCCCTCGACCTGACGGTCGCCGCCCACCGGCGGGATCGGCCCGACCGGGTACGTGCGGGGCCAAACGACCAACGGCCCCTCGATCGTCAGTGCGCGGCTGTTCTCCCACAGGCCGAACGGGAACCCGGTGGAGAGCCGTGGCGTGACGAGCGGGTAGACGCCTCGGCACGACAGTGTTAAGGTCCATCGGCACAGGGCGGTTCGCCGTCGCGGGGCAGTCGAGACTCCGGCGACCGGGTCAGACGAGCCGCCGAACCCTGCCTTCACCGCCAGCCCCCATGCGGCCCACGGCAGGCGGTTGCGGAGCGTCAACCGGACTTCGACGGCGTCGCCCTCCGAGGCCCGCGAGCGGTCGAAGGCGACGGCCCCGGCCAGCCCCCGCACCGACAGCCACGGCCAGATCACGCCGAGGGCGACCACGGCCAGA
This sequence comes from Limnoglobus roseus, assembly GCF_008254045.1. GTDB lineage: Bacteria > Planctomycetota > Planctomycetia > Gemmatales > Gemmataceae > Limnoglobus > Limnoglobus roseus. Next base: position 2,388,711 of record NZ_CP042425.1, read on the forward strand.
ACGCCGCCGCCCAGGACGAACCCCTGGGCGTGCAGGAACAACCCGCACAGGAGCGATACGGCACCCGCCAGCAACAGGACGCCGAGCGGGTGACAGATCCAACCGCGAACCCGCGCACTGAACCGGGGCGAGAAGTCGTAGGTGGCGACGGCGCGGAGCCGGTCGCCGATCAGAACTGCCGGCATTGGGTTCACTCCCTTCACCTGCTGGGTCACTTCTGGACGTACTCTTCCGGCACGCGGATCGTCCCCGGCCTGTCCTTCGCCTGCTTCACGAATTCGTCCACGCACGGCGGGCAGCAGAACGTGTACGTTTTCCCGCCGACGACCCAGGAGCAGTCCTGGTGGGCCTTCGTACCCGTTATCGGGCAGAGCAGGTCGCCGGCACTCGGGTGCGCGTCGTGCTTGGCCCGAAACCCTTTGAACTTCTCCGACGCCGTCCGCCGCCCGTTCGCCACGATGTCGGCGGCGGTGTAATCCCCGCCGGACGTCAGGTACAGCCGCCGCTCCTCGTCGTCGGCGACTTTGGCCGGCATCTCGGCGGCGTGGTCGGCGGCACCCACGGAGGCGGTGAACCGGAACCGCTTCCCCTCCACGCTCAAGTTCGGAACGGTCACTTCGAGCGGTCGGGCCACGACCGCTCCCGGCACCGCCGTGACGAACCGGGACGTTGTCCCCGGCGGATCGCCCGGCTGCGGGGACGGGGCGAGCATGACTTCGACCGCCGCCGGGTCACCCGACCCTTTGAGCAGAGCGGGCAGCGGCTCGCCCGCGACGGCTTGCACGCGGCCCTCGTCGGCCCCGAGGACGAACAGGTGGAGCTTCCCATCAGTCGCCAGCACCACCTCGGCGTGGTACTCGTCGTTGCCGAGCGAGACGATGCGGCTGTGAACGCTCGGCCCCCGGTCGGCGGCGGCATGGGCGTGGTTGTGCGGCCTGGGGACGGGCCGTCCCTTCTGGGCTTGGTACGCCAGCACCCCGACCGCCCCCACGATGGTGAGAACGCCGACCGCCGTGACGACACCGCCCCGATCAACGGCCATGTCAGTCCTCCGTCTCGCGGCTGCCGCAGGCGACGATGGCCGTGGGGGTGCCGCCGACGTGGAACGTGGCCAACACGTCGAGCGTCTTGAGCGACAGCACGCAGACGGTGCCGTCGCCGGGGTTGGTGAAGAACCCGAACCGCCTGTCCGCGTCGAACGCCAGGTCGTGGTGGCCGTAGTGACCGTCCACCGCACTCTTGCCGGCCTTCAGGGCCTTGACCGCCTTTGCGTCCGAGAAGTCGCCGTCGCCGTTCGGGTCGAGGGCAACGACCTCCAGGGCGTCGTCCGCTTCCGCATCCTTCACGCGGTCGTGGAAGACGAACGCATACGCCTTCCCGTCCGCCGTGGCCGCGACGACCGGGGTGACGGCCTGCGTCCCCTTCTTCACCTTGAGCGGGACGAAAACCGGCTTCGGTTCGGCGTCCTTCGCGTTCACCAGCACCAGGGCCGAATTCGCGTCCTTGCCGGTGACGAAGACGACGTGGTGGCCGTGGCTGGCGAACGCCCCGGTGCGGCGTGGCTTGTCGCCGTCCTTGCCGAGCGGGATGTGCCGGACCTTCACCTGATCCGCCTTGAGCTTCGCGCCGGTGTCGGCCTCGACCCAGCAGACACCGTCCGAGGGTGCGAAGAACACCTTGCCCGAGTTCGCGATCGCCCCGTGGATGCCGCCGGTGGGCAGGTGGAACGAGTACGCCGGCTCGTTTTTGACGCCTGCCTCGACCGGGGTGACATCGACGCGGCCTTTGTTCGGCCCACCGCCGTCGATCCAGCCGCCGTACCCGACCGTGTCGCCCACCACGGCCAGGGTGATGTGACCGCCGCCGCCGGCGACGAACCGGGGCGTGTCCTTGTCGGACCCGTCGTACTTGGCCGGGTCGATCCGGGTGTAGCCGTTGAGTTTGTCGTTGGCGAGGAAGAACCGCCCGTCGTACTGGTACAGATGGGCCGGGTTGCCCTGCTTCGTGTCGAGCCGGCTGTCGGCGACGGCGGGCTTCTTCTTGAACGTCCAGTGGCCGTGGTCGCCGTGGTCGATGTACCCGACGCCCGACCGCACCAGCACCCAGCCGCTCTCGAAAGTGCCGTCCGCGTCGTCGCGGACGCCGGCGCACACCAGCCCGCCGCTCTCCTCCATCTGGACGAGCTTCTGCTTCGCCGCGTCAAGTGCCTTGAACCCGTCCACGGCGGCGAGCGGGTCGAGGGTGAACTCGGCCTTCTCGCCGACCCGCACGTCGGCCCACTTCAGCGAACTGGTCTTCAAGTCCTGAATGAACAGCCGAGCGAACGGGCGGGGTGCCTTCCCCTTTTTTGATTTCTCGTCCGGGGGCTTCACGTCCGGCCCGCCCGCATTCGACCCGTCGCACGCGGTCATCCCGGCGAGCAGAGCTGCCGCCAGTACGAGCCAGAAGGTGCGGTTCACGAGCTTCGTCACGGTGTTGTTCCTCACGGGCGTTTGGTGGGAATGGTGTCGCGGACGCAGATGAGTTCGGTGCCGGTACGGACGAAGAACGTGCCGTCCACCGCCGCCACGCCGTAGACCACGTCGCCGACCGCCGAGTAGCGAGTGGCTTCGAGTTCTGCCTTCGGCAGCGGCGGGCCACCGCCCGGTCCCTTGCCCTCGGGCGGCTTGGGCAGGGTCGAGGCGGCTTTCTCTTTGGCCTCATCCTGTCGCTTGCCGAAGTCGGCGGCGGACCAGAAGCGGTTCGACGCCACCTTCTCGAATTCCGACCCGGCCAGGAGGACGGTGGTGACGCCGTCCTTGCCGAAGAAGAAGACGTGGTCGCCGGCCCCGACCGGCGTGGCCCAGCACGGGTTGTCGAGCCGCTCGGCGTAATGCTCCGCGCCGGTCTTCAGATCGACGCAGTGGACGAGGCCGGTCTTGGTGACGAAGTAGGCGTGGCCCTTGTGGACGAGCGGGCTGGCGTGGTGGCTGATCGCCTTCTTCCCGTCCCACACCGGCTCGAACGAGGTCTTGTCGCCCTTCACGACCAGCCGCAGGCAGCAGTTCGACTTGGCGGACGCGGCGAGGTCCGGCTCCGTCCGGTTCTCGCCGGCCCCGAGGACGACGAGGTCGCCGACCACGGCCGGGGACGGGATGGTGTTCCCGACCAAGTCGCTGAGAGAGACTAGCTCCTTGCCCGTGGTCGCGTCGTAGGCGGTCAGAGAGCCGCTGCTGCTGACGAGGACGGCGGGCTTGCCGTCGATCTTCGTGACGACCGGGGATGTCCACGACACCCGGCTGGGGCGGTCGGCCTTCCACACGTTCTTGCCGGTCGCCTTGTCCAGGGCGACGAGGTACGACGGGCCGAGGTCGTCGATCAGGACCACGACGGCCTTATCAGTCTGGGCCGGGGAACTGCCGACCCCGTGGTTGTTCTTGAACGCTCCGTACTCTTTCGACAACGACCGCTCCCACCGGACCTCGCCGGCGTGGGACAGGGCGACCACGTCGCCGGACTCGAAGAAGGCGTACACTGCGTCGGCGTCCACCACCGGCGTCGGCGCGGCCCGGCTCATCATCGGGTTGTTCTTGCCCTTCTGGGTGGCGGCGAATTCCTTCGTCCACGCCGCCTTTCCGGTCTTCGCGTCCACGGCGACCACGAGCAACTTCTCCTTCTCGGCCCCGTCGATGGCGGTGACGAACACGAGGTCTTCCCACACCACCGGCGACGACTGGCCGTACCCCGGCAGCGGCGTCCGCCACGCGAGGTTTTCGGTCGGTGACCACGTCAGCGGCAGGTTCTTGGCGGTCGAGGTACTCGTCCCGTCGCCCCGGAAGCCCGGCCACACTTGCACCGGCGTCGGGTCTGCGGCCAAAAGCACGGACAGTAGGATCAGGTTCATGAGGAGGAACTCCGGTTGAGGGGTCAGTAGTCGCCGCCGTTGACGACCTCGCCGCCGGTGCGGGTGGCCATCGCACGCCAAGTGGTGACGCTGATCGAGTCGCGAAAGAAGCGGACGCTGCCGTCCGCCAGGGCCGCGTTGACGCCGCCCGCGAACGGGCTGCGGGCGGTGAACCACCCCTGGCCGTGGCCGGCCACGTCGGGCGTGGTGCTGTTCGGGGTGAGGGCGGCGGTGAACCCGTTCGTGTACGGCTGACCCCAAATCCACGACCCGCCCCGGTTGCCGGTCCAGCCGGTCGCCCCGGTCGCGTCGGTGGTGGTGAGGGGCGGGTTCAGCCCGCCCGGTGCGGTGGCGACGGGACTACGCCCGCTGCTCGCACTGGCGTACAGCCGTCGCCGTTGGTCGTTCGACAACGACGACAGCGGCGTTCCGGTCAGGCTGGCGTTCGGGCCACGCATGATGTCGGCGAACATGAGCGTGTTCGACGTGCCGTCCGAGATGTCCGTCAGTTTCACCTTCGAGCCGGACCAGAACAGACCGTCTGAAGGGAACCGCAGATCCGTCCCGTTCGACTTCTGCGGGTTGCTGGCGGCGTCGTTGGCGTCCAGCCCGCTGCCGATGTTGGCGGCGTAGTTGGTGCCGGCGTGGGGCGACCCGCCGGACATGATGGTGCAGACCGGGTCTTGCCCGTCCGCCGGGTTGAGGAACGTCTTGACCGGGGTGGCGGCGGTCGCGGCGAGGGCCGGATTGAGCGTGCCGAACGGGGCCGCCCCGAAGAACAGTTGCTGGGTGTTCGGGGCGAACGTCTTGCACAGCGGCTCCTGCTCGATGTACGGCAGGAGGAAGGCGTGGACCGAGTACCCGTAGGACGTGACCGACGACCCGCTCGGGGCCGGCTGGTAGCCGGGCAGCCGGTCGTTCGCGCCGGCGAAGTTGTGGGCGGCGAGGCCCAGTTGCTTGAGGTTGTTCTGGTCGCTCATTCGGGCGGCAGCGTCCCGCACCTTCTGGACGGCAGGCAGTAGCAGCCCGATGAGGATTGCGATGATCGCGATCACGACGAGAAGCTCGATTAGCGTGAAGGCGTGGCGGTGCCGGTGGTGCGATCGCGGGGGCATGCTGGACCTCTCGAATAGCCGAACTTGGTTAGTAATAAAAAGTTAAACTTGTAGAAAGCTTTGTAATACCAGATGGAATTGTGACAAGTGGAAATACGAAGTAAAACCGAAATCAGTTCGGAGAGATTTCGCCAGCGGCGTTACCCGTCATGAAGACTTCAGGCAACATCCCCGGTCGGGCGTTTTGGAAATGCGATGGACCGGCGCGTTTGGCGAAAGTGCGGCTTGGGCAGTCGCGATGGTTGCGATCCGTGCGTCGCAGCGTTCCCTGCGCGTGACTTGGCGTTACGCGGAAGCCGCTGTGTCATTTCAAAGCAGGACCAACAAGAACAGCCGTTGCCGATTGAAAAATGGCCGACGAGAACACGTTCGGTCCTTTTACACAGGGTGTGAAAGAGTACCACGTCATCAACTTCGGCGAGGGGGGCCAAAGTACAACCGGCACGCCCGAGATCTGGTGCGGTCGGCGGGCAGCTTGGGCGGCAACCTGATCGACGGGACCAACGCTATCGGCCAGCGGGCCACCCGAGGTGTGGGAGAAGGTTCGCTCTGACTTCCCGGTCTGGGAGCACCACAACCGTGAACCCGTCAACCTCGAGAGTGCCGTGGACGAGTTCCTGCGCCGCCGTCGCCAGCCCGGTGCCACGGCGGGGGGACATCCCGACCGGCGACGACTCGATCCTCTCACTGGAGCAGGCCGCGCAAGGCCGAGTGCGGCCCGCAACTCGTCCCGCATCGCCCGGAACTCGGCGACGGAGTGCGGCCTCATTCGTACTGGGAAGGGGAGCAGCTAGTCGGGGGATGGGGAGTTCATCGCTTGCCTGTGCCTCATTCGGCGATGGCTTGAGCGAACCAGTGTGTTTCCGGTGGAGCATGCTACGGCGCCCGTGCTGCCGCCGGTCAACGGGCGGAGTCTGTTCACGTTCGGTCTACTGCCGCCACAGGTCACGGAGCAGGTCGGTCCGTTCGTCCGGCTTTCGATCCTCTCGCCGATCGGTCGTGGCCGCACGCATCAGGAACATCAACACGGCCTAGTAGGCCGGCCTCGTCCAGGGCCATCCAGATTTCTTCGCTTACCCCGTCCGGGTTCGACAGCACCTTGCCAATGAACCCGTCTGCCCCAGGGGCCCGCGCCCGGTGTGGGTGCCGGCGTCGTCGGTCGCTGTGAGCATGTCGATGGACATGTGCGGCGTGTTCCGGCGAATCTGCTCAAGCGTCTCGAACCCGTTCATTGTGGTCCTGTTCACGTCGAACAGGATGAGGTCGTGCCGCCGCTGCTGGACGGCGTCGACGCACTCCCGGCCGTACCTCACGGCCAGCCGGAGCTTCCAGTACTCCTCGGAGAGCTTCGGCCGGAGGGCGTCGAGGTTGCATTCCAACTCGTCGATGTGCGCCCGGACGGTGCCCTCGAGGTGCCCCGCCCGCGGCACGCCCCTTGTGGCAGGCCCACCCAAACTCGACGACAAGGGCGGGCCGATCCTCCCCAAGGATTCCGATGGGGACCGCGCCGCGGACGGCATTATGATCGACCTGCCGACGCGCAAGGTCGTGCGGACGCTCCGCACCGGCACCGACCCGGAGGAGTTTGCCGTCAGCGGCGACAGTCAGCGCACCCACGTCTCGAACGAGCATGCCGGAACTGCTAACAAAATCGTGTTACTTCTTCTCGTCGAGCATCACTTGCTTGGCGGGTTTCAGGTAGGCCGGTTCGAGCTTGCCGCAGGACCAGAGCAGGCCGCGGGCGACGAGATCCAGGTAGCGTTCGTCCGCCACGGTCTCGTTGTTGTGGCCGAGGGTGGTCGCGAAGACTTTCGCTTTGCCGTTGTAGGTGTTCGTCCAGGCGACGACGGTCTCGGCGGTCGATTCCTTGCCGTCCTTGTTCTTGGAGGTTTGCTTGCCGCGGGCCAAGGGTTGGGCGGTTTCAAGAAGCTTGCCGCTGAAGTTGTTGTAAAGTTCTTCGTTCTTCGTGTTCCAATCGGTCATCCCTTTGGTGATCGGGCTTTCCTTGTCGACGAACACGACGCCGATGGGGAGTTGGGCGCCGTGGCCGGTGCTCGCGAGGCCGGTGAACTCGAACCAGGGCGTGGTCGTCTTCGGCCAGCCCTCGGTGCGGAAGGAGTGCATGCTGCAGTGCAGCACGACGCCGGGCAGCCCTTCCTTGTGGGGCTTCAACACCCGTTCGACCGCCTTCAAGTCCTTCACGTCGGCCGAGCACTCGTCGTGCACGATCACGTCGTAGTTCTTCGCCCAATCGTCGGTTTCGTACGCGGGGTTCAGGTGCTTGGTGCCCTTGTCCGGGTCATACGCGACGCCCCATTGCACGTTGGCCCGCGCCGAGATTCCTTTGGTGAGGATGTCCTTCTGCTTGGCGTAATCGTGGCAGCAACCACCGATCACGAGAAGCGCTCGAATCGGCTTGGGTTCGTCCTCGGCCCGGCTCAAGCCGGTGAACGCGACGGCGACCACCGTGACCAACACGGGGAGTACGATTCGAAATCGGGTGGAGAGCATGGTGGGATTCCTGATGTGACGGGTTCGGGCGATTCGCCCCCGGCGATTGTACGTGCCCTCTCGTGGAAAGGATCGTACTATCGCCTTTCGTCTCCGACAAATGTTTCGTAATCTACAACTACCCACCCGCCCTTCGCGTGAAGTTTCCCGGAGTATGCCGTGCCCCTCCGTCCCGTTCGCATATTATTCGGCGTCCTCGGATTGGTCGCCGTTTGCCTGCTTTCCACCCCGGGTCCGCTCTCCGCTCAAAAGGGAAAAGCCAAGGCCACCCCCAAGGGGGGCGATCCGCTTGTCGGGGTCAAGGCCCCCGCCGGGTTCGACGTTTCCCTCTTCGCGGCCCCGCCGGACGTCTCGTACCCCACGTGCATCGCGGCGTCGCCGACCGGCGCGCTCTTCGTCGGTGTCGACCTCAACGGCTCCCTCGGCGCGAAGGCGAACAAGGGGAAGGTCGTCCGCTGCGTCGACACCGACGGCGACGGCAAGGCCGACGAGTTCAAGACGTTCTGCGAGGTGGAAAGTCCCCGCGGCCTCTGGTGGGACAACGACAAGACTCTGTACGTGCTTCACCCGCCGTTCATCACCGCCTACCACGACGACAACGGCGACGGCGTCGCCGACCGCCGGGAAGACGTCCTCACCGGCCTCGGCTTCGACCTGAAGTTCCGCGGCGCCGACCACACCACGAACGGATTCCGCTACGCGATCGACGGTTTCTTCTACATCGCGGTCGGCGACTACGGCGCGATCGAGGCGAAGGGGAAGGACGGCCGCACGCTGCAACTCCACGGCGGCGGCGTGGTGCGGATTCGACCCGACGGCACCGGCCTCGAACTCGTCGCCGGCGGCCTGCGGAACATCTACGACGTGGCCGTCAGCCCGACGCTCGACCTGTTCACCCGCGACAACACGAACGACGGCGGCGGTTGGAACGTCCGCGTTTCCCACATTCACGCCACGGGGCACTACGGGTACCCGCGGCTGTTCAAGAACTTCAACGACGAGATCATTCAACCGCTCGCGGACTACGGCGGCGGCTCGCCGTGCGGCGCGCTCTTCCTCGACGAACCCGGCTTCCCCGAGGCGTACACGAACGCGCTCCTCTTCTGCGAATGGGGCGCGGGGGCCGTCACCCGCCACCCGCTGAAGGCCGACGGATCGACGTTCAAAATCGAGGCGGACAATTCCTTCCGCTTCCCCCGCCCGACCGACCTCGACGTGGACGGCAGCGGCCGGCTGTACGTCAGCAGTTGGAAGGACGGCGGCTTCGACTTCAGCCGGCCGGACGTCGGCTTCGTGGCCCGCCTCACGCCGAAGGATTGGAAGCTCAAGCCGTTTCCCGACCTGAAGAAGCTGAGCGATGCGGAGTTGGTGAACGCGATCACGTCGCCGAGTTCGACGATGCGCGTCTACGCCCAACGCGAAATTCTGCGGCGCGGGGCGACGCCCGCGTTCCTGGCCGGCCTCGAAGCCATCGCGGCCGGCGAGAACCCGCTGCCGGCGAAGATCGCGGCGATGTGTACGTCGAAGCAACTTGTCGGAACGAAGGCGAACGACTTCCTCGTCAAACTCACCGCGAACGACACGCTCCGCGAATACGCCCTCCGCGTTCTCGCCGACGCCCCGGAAGATCGCAGCAAAGCTCCCGTCGAAGTGTTCGTGAAAGCCGTAGGCAATTCCAACCCGCGAGTGCGTGAGCAGGCCGCGATCGGCCTGGCCCGGATCGGCGACAAGGCGACCGCCCGGAACCTGCTTCCGCTGGTCGCCGACGCCGACCCGGTCGTCGCGCACCTGGCGATCAACGCCCTCGTCGCAATGAAGGCGTCGGACGTCTGCTTCGACGCGCTGGATTCCGCGGAGACGACGTTCGTGCCGGGCGCGCTGCGGGTGCTGCAAGCGATGCACGAACCGGCCGTGGTCGAGGGGTTGTTGAAGCGGTTGAACGCCTCGCCGGACGTGGCCCGCAAGCGTGGGCTGATCGTCGCGATCGCCCGCCTCTACCAGAAGGAAGCACCGTGGGACGGCAAGTGGTGGAGTACCCGCCCCGATACCGTCGGGCCGTATTACAAGATGGCATCGTGGAGCGAAAGCGAGAAGATCGGCGCGGCGCTGAAAGCGGAACTCGTGAAGGCCGACGCCGAATCGCTCAAGTGGCTGCTCCCGGAACTGATCCGCCACCGCGTCGATCTGCCCGAGGCGACGAAGGCGCTGATCGACGGCGCGATGAAGGACGCCGGCCTCCGCAAGGTGGTCGTCGAGGTGCTCGCCGCCCGCGGCACGCCGCCGGCGGACGTGGTGCCGGTCCTCACGCTCGCGGCCGCCGACCCGAAGGAAGCGCCGGCCCTCCGCGCCGCCGCGGCCCGCGGCCTGGCGAAGATTCCCGCCGCCCGCGCCGCCCTGTTGAACGTGCTCACCGGCGACAAACTGCCGAGCGAACTCGAAACGGTCTGGCTCGAATACGCCCGCGACGGCAAGCGATCCGGCGAGGTGGCGTTCTATGCGAAGCTGGTCGAAGACGTCTCGCCCGCTAAGCGGGAACTCGCCTACGGGGTGCTCGCCGGCATCGCCGACCGCAACCTCGGCGACGCCAAGGCGAAGAAGGCCGCGGAAGCGGTCGTGGCCGCCGGGTGGGCGAAGGCCGAGACCGCACAGCCGCTGCTCCGCGCGATCGCCCGCCTCGGGCTGACGAGCTTCGCCCCGCAGCTCCGCAAGCTCGCCGCCGGAAGGGATGCAACGCTGGCAACCGCGGCGAAGGACGCCGCCCGGGCGATGAAGCTCGACCTGACCGCGGCCAGCAAGCCGACCATCGGGACACTGAAGTACGAGGACGTGATGGCCGCCGCCGAGAAGGAGCCGGGCACGGCGGAACTGGGGGCCAAGCTGTTCGGCCGTATCGGCTGCGCGAACTGCCACACCGTCGCCGCGAACGAGCCCCTGAAGGGGCCGATGCTCGCCGACGTGCGGAAGAAGTACAGCCGCGCGGAGGTGCTCGAATCGATTCTGAAGCCGAGCGCGAAGCTCGCCCAGGGGTTCGAGACGTTCATCTTCGACACGCTCGACGGCAAGTCGATCACCGGATTCATCGTCAAGGAAGGCGGGCAGGAGGTCGAGGTCCGCGACGGCACGGGAGCGAGTATCGTCATCAAGAAGGCCGACCTGGACGGCCGCAAGGCGAGCAAGCTCTCGACCATGCCGGAGAAGCTGGTGGACGACCTGACGGTGGCCGAGCTGGCCTCGGTCGTGGCGTACCTGGAATCGCTGAAGGGGCCGTGAGGCCGGCATTCCTTGCCGTCGGTCGGCAACGGGACTCCCCACCCGCCGCTGCGCGGCGACCTTCCCCCATTGGCAGTTCATCGACGCGGGGGACGCGGTGACGAAGCCGCTGGTCGAGTTCCTGAAGCGGCAGTTCGTTTAGCCCGAATGCTTCTTGCTGAACGCCTTCCGAGAGGCTTCGACTTTCGCGTGGTTCTTCTCCGCCCACTTCCACACGCCGCAGAATGCCGCCCCCAAGCTCCTGCCGAGTGGGGTGAGGGCGTAATCGACGTGCGGCGGTATGACGGGATGGACGGTTCGAGTGACCAGACCGTCGGCTTCCATCTGCCGGACGGTCTTCGTGAGCATCTTCTGGCTCACGCCCTCGACAAACTCGGCCAACCGGGTGAAGCGGAGGGTGCCGTGCTCCTCCAAGGCCCCGAGCACGAGCATGGTCCACTTGTCCGCCACCCGAGCGATCACCTCGCGGACGAGGGCGTCCACGGCAGGCGCGGGGATGCAGGTCTTTTCTTTCCGCATAAGTCACTCTCCGTCGGGTCAGTATAGCACCTCAAAGTGCCTTCTTCCCCGTGGGAACTGGCGGGCGTAGCATGTCGGAGACACATCCTACGGAGGTTTTGCGATGGACATGAAAGGCAACACGATCCTCATCACCGGCGGCGGCTCCGGCATCGGCCGCGGGCTCGCCGAGGCGTTCCACAAGCTCGGCAACCAGGTCATCATCTCGGGCCGGCGGAAGGACGTGCTGGATCAGGTGACGGCCGCCAATCCGGGCATGAAGTCACTCCCCTTCGACATCGAAGACGCTACGGGCGTGAAGACGTTTGCTGAAAAGGTGATCGCCGACTTCCCGAAGCTGAACGCGGTCGTTCACAACGCCGGGATCGCCCGGATGGAGAATCTGAAGGAGCAGAAGGACGTCAGCGACGCCGAGGCGATGGTCGCCACGAACGTCCTTGGGCCGATCCGGCTGAACTCCGCGTTGCTACCCCACTTGCTGAAGCAGCCGAAGGCGACGGTCATCACCGTGTCGTCGGGGCTGGCGTTCGTGCCCTTGGCCGCCGGACCCACCTATTCGGCGACAAAGGCGTTCCTGCACTCGTACACCCAGTCCTTGCGCCACCAACTCCAGGGCACGAAGGTGCAGGTGATCGAACTCCCGCCCCCTTACGTCCAGACGGAACTCGCTGGCCCTCAGCAGGCGACCGACCCTCGTGCCGTGCCGCTGGCCGTCTTCATCGCCGGGGTGATGGACATCCTGACCAAGAAGCCGGATGCGACGGAAGCGGTCGTCAAGGAGTGCGAGGCGTTCCGGAACGCAATCAATGGTGAGGGCTTCGACAAGGCGTTCACGGCGGTGAACTCGATGTTCGACGCGCATTGATGGGTGATTCTGCCAACTCTGCGAACCCCTTGGCGATGTCCTCTGACGGCGGGCGGGCGAGTTCGCTCACCACCCGCCCGTCCTTCATGAATACCAGCGTGGGCCATAGCTTCACCCGGAATGATCGCCCGAACGGCTTGCCCTTTCCGTTCTCGACCTTGATGTGCTGGACGTTCGGGTGACTTGCCGACACGGCGCGACGCCACTACTCGACGCCCAGAAAGCGTTCGCCTCGGACGAATTGTTCAAGAAGCTGGCAGGGGTTCTCGTCCCGAAGTGACCGGCCAAACGAAAGCACGAAACCGCCCGGAGTCGTTGTTGGGGACGGCCCGGGCGGTTTCGTGCTTTCTGGCCGACCGAATTCTTTGGCAGTTTGCGGGGATTTTTTCAAAAATCCCTTGTTTTCAAGTACACCCAAGAGGAGTCGAACCTCTAACCTTCGGTTCCGTAGTTCGGTGCTGTACACCGATGCTTGTTGCGGGTGAACCGTCCAATTACCTTAGAAATCAAGCATCAACAACGCGATTGCCGGTCGGCCCAGTGTGGACCGGCTTCCAGTACTTTAGTCGGTTTTCGTCCGTTTACTACGCTATCTCGGACAGAACTCGGACAATTCAACCTTGACAGACTCTGCATTCTCACAAAATTGTTCACGGGAACCTCTCTGTCTTCTCATACCGCCGGATCATTGGTTGCCGAGAGGCTCTATCGACGTGGCTCACGGAAAATACTGTGTTCATGCGAAGCACGAACCTTTCGAAACAGCTCTCATAGGAATACCTCCGGCTGAAAAACCAGTCCCGAACTACCGAATCGGACCGAAAATTGTGGGTAGCCGAAGTGGCGGCTATAGTGGACCCCGTTTGCGAGACCAAAAACCGACGAATCTTAGCTACACCTTCGCCGGCTCTTTTGACCGCCCGGCCCGGTACACCTCGGCAGGCGTCTTGTACCCCAACGCCTGGTGCAACCGGGCCTCGTTGTAGAAGGTGAAGTACGCCGCCAGCCCCTTCTCCAGCGCGGGCACCGTCTCGTACCCCCGCAGGAACACGTCCTCGTACTTCACCGTCCGCCACAACCGTTCGACGAACACGTTGTCCAGGCACCGACCGCGGCCGTCCATGCTCACCCGCACCCCGGCCGCCTCCACCCGCTCGACCCACGCCCCGGCCGTGAACTGTACGCCCTGGTCGGTGTTGAACACCTCCGGCGTGCCGGCCGCCAACGCCTCGTCCAGCATGTCCCGACAGAACGCCCCGTCGAGCGTGTTGGACAACCGCCATGCGACCACGTACCGGCTGAACCAGTCGATCGTGGCCGCCAGGTACACGAACCCGCCGGGCAGCGGCAGGTACGTGATGTCGGCCGACCACACCTGCCCGACGCGGTCGATCGGCACGCCGCGGAGCAAGTACGGGTACACCTTGTGGCCCCGCCCGGCCGACAGTTTCGGCTTCGGGTGGATGGCCTCCAACCCCATGACCCGCAACAACCGCTGGACCCGCTTGCGGTTCACCGGGTGGCCGCGCCGAACGAGCCAGCGGGTGATCCGACGGCTGCCGTAGAACGGGCAAGCCGTGTACTGCTCGTCGATCAGCCGCATGAGGGCCAAGTTGTCGGCCGACTCCTCGGCCGGTCCCCGGTAGTAGGTGGCCCGGCCGAGCCCGACCAACTGGCACTGCCGACGGATGCTCAGGTCGGCGTGGGCGGGGTCGATCAGCGGCCGCAGGTCGTCAGCCGAACGTCGCAGCTTTTTTTTCCACCCAGTCGAGCTCGACCTTGAGCCGGCCGATCTGCTCGTACAGTTCGGGGGTCTTGTCGTCGCCCGGCATGGCCGCCTTCGCTCCGGCGGCGAACACGGCCTCGGCCCCGGCCAGCAGTTGCTTCTTCCACCCGTGGATGAGGGTCGGGTGGACGCCGAAGTGGGCGGCGAGCTCGTTGACCGTCTTGTCGCCCTTCACCGCGGCTAGAGCGACCTGGGCTTTGAAGGCTGCCGTGTGGGTCTTCCGCTTCGCCGTCATCGAGACCACCTCCGAGGGCCGCCAGAGTAGCTTACCTGGCGGCCCCAGTTTCGGGGTCCACTATAGGCCAGGCGCCTGGGATGTACTGGTCTGCCGTATAGGGGGCCGATCCCATACGGGCAGCCACCGGTCTTCTGGTATCTCTTCGAACGGACACGGTACTTAGCATCACGAGAGTAAGGGCGATCGAAGTGGACCGGTCGCGGTATCGATGGTAAAGGGGACTAATCAAGTTCAGGTTGGACCGATTACCTTCGCAATGCTATCATCTTCTCCAATCCGCTCATCTTTTGATTAAAACTATTAGATGAGGCACCCCATGCGTCGTTGGCTGCTCGTTCACTGTACTGTGGAGCAACTAGAATCCAGACTAACGCCAGTCAGCGGGTGGGGGACAGTGCCTACTCCCATCCTTCGGCCCGGCGGTCCAGCCGACGGCGGCTCGTTTGCAACCACGGCAACTCCAACTGGGTTGACACCGACTCAGGTGCGACACGCATACGGGGCCGACCAAGTTTCCTTCCCGGGCGGGATCGTGGGCGATGGGGCCGGTCAGGTGATCGCCGTGGTGGACGCCTACGTCGACCCGAACATCGCCAGCGACTTACACGCCTTCGACCAACAATTCGGGCTGTCCGACCCGTACCTATACACGGTCAACGTGGACGGCACCCCGGTCGCCCCCCGGGGGGACTGGGGGATCGAAACGTCCCTAGATGTGGAGTGGGTCCACGTCATGGCCCCGAAGGCCACCATCCTTTTGGTCGAGGCCGACCCGGACGACCTGTATACGGCGGTCGAATATGCCCGCCAGCAGGATTACGTGACCGCTGTGTCGATGAGCTGGGGACTGAGCGAGTTCAACGGGGAGGCGAACTACGACGGGACGTTCACGACCCCGGCCGGGCACACCGGCATCACCTTCGTGGCCAGCACCGGCGACAATGGGGCGCCGGGCGGGTATCCGGCTTACTCGCCTAACGTGCTCGCCGTCGGCGGGACGAATCTGAGTGTGGATGCGTCGGGGAATTACGTCGGTGAGACGGGTTGGAGCAACCCGCCCGGCGGGCCGACCGGTCTAAACCACGGAGGGAGCGGCGGCGGCATCAGCCAGTACGAGGGCCAGCCGAGCTACCAGCGCGGCACCGTCACCCAGAGCACCACCCGCCGCACGATCCCTGATGTCGCCCTGGACGCCAGCACCGACGTCGCGGTGTACGACTCGTTCGACTTCGGGTCCGCCGCCCCGTGGATTTCCTTGGGCGGCACGAGCCTGTCGGCCCCGCTCATGGCCGGCCTGATCGCCGACGCCAACAACGGCCGCCTCGCCCAAAGCCGGGACACCCTCCGCGACCGGGAGGCGATGACGGACCTGTATGCCCTGGACGGGCTCAGCCGCGTCGGCCAACTGGGTGCCGTCGGCTTCAACGATGTGACTCAGGGGAACAACGGGTTCCCGGCCGGCCCGGGGTATGATTTGGTGACCGGCCTGGGGACGCCCAAAGCGTCGGCCGTGGCGGCCAACCTGGCCCAGGCGTGCCTACCGCCGGCCCTCATCGCCCCCAACGGGCTGACGACCCAGACTAGCACCACTCCGACGTTCCAGTGGGCGGCGTCCGCCGGGGCCGGGTTCTACCGGATCACCGTCCGCGGGCCGGACGGGGCGACCGTGATCAACACGACTGCCTCCGGCACAAGTTACACCCCGGCGGCTGGGGTTCTCACCTCGGGGGCAAGTTACACCTGGCAGGTGCAGGCGTACCCGGTCATCGGGGCGGTCGGCACCCCGGCGACGGGAACGATCGGTATCTTTTCTGTCACCTCTGCCACCCCGTACCCGGAAGACCCGTCGGTCAACGACGCGGTCGCTACCCTGACCCCCACGTTCCGGTGGTCGGCCGTGGCCGGGGCGACCGGGTACAACATCACCGTCACGGACGCCGTATCGCACCAGACGGCGGCGTCGGCCACGGGCTTGACGACCACCACCTGGACGAGTACCACCCCGCTGGTCAACGGCCGGGGGTACACCTGGCAGGTGCAAGCGATCACGTCCTCGGGCGGCCAACCGGTCGCAAACCCGCCGTCCGCACCGCTCGGATTTTACGTGAACGTCACCAGCACGCTGGCCCTGACCGCGCCGTCCGCCAACGCCACCGTGACGACGCCCACCCCGCACCTGGAGTGGACGCCTATGCCGCTCAACTACCAGAATTACTCCTTGAGTGTGTACGACGTGACCGCCGGCCGGGCGGTAATCAGTGAGTTAGGGATAGACGGATCGAGCGGCCGACACGCCTACGACCTGCCCGTCCCGTTGCCGAGCGGGCACACCTACCAGTGGACCGTGAACTGCGGACCGTACTATAGTATCCTCCAGAATGGGGTGCCGACGACGGTGGACCAACGTGTGTTCGCCTCGGCTAAATTTACGGTGGCAGTCGCCGGGGCGACGGGTGCCTTAATTGCTCCTACGGTGACCGGTCCGACCGGCTTGATCGCGACCACTACCCCCACGTTTGGGTGGTCGGCTGTACCCGGGGCTACAGGGTACGGGCTTTACATTAACTCTTCTGCAATCGCCCCAATCCCCGTGTCCGGCACGTCTTTCACCTACACCGGCCAAGGCGCGGCTTACGGTCTTCAACAGGGTCAGGCGTACGTCTGGTGGGTGGTGGCTTACGACGCGGCCGGAAATGTCAGCCCGGCGTCCGCCCCGACCGATTTTGGAGTCGCTAGCCCGGCCGCCTCTTACCTACCGATCGTCACACCGACCGGTCCGATCGGGACCATCGCCACCCTCACCCCAACACTGTCGTGGACGTGCAGTCTGCCCGCCAACAATATTCAAGGTTATTACCTCTATCTGTTCGATGAAACTGCCGGCGGGTTTGTTCTCGGCAAGTTCGACCGTTCCTCCTCGTATGACCTCGGAGCCGCAGGCGTCAAACTGATCAACAACCACGCGTACCGATGGTACGTGTCGGGGGTATCGATCGACGTCGGGGCAGCCTCCGAGGCGGACTTCACCGTCCAGTTGATCGCACCGCCGCACCCGTTGCCGGTGAGCGTGCAGCCGACAACACCGGTATTGTCGTGGGCCGCGGTCCCGGGGGCCAGCGGTTACGCCCTCACGGTCACAGACGAAACCCACAAGCAGACGCTCACCGCGAACCTACCGGTCACCGGTACGAACTATCAATTCGGTCTCCCCTTACAGGCTGGCGACTTGTACCGTTGGACGGTGACGGCCGCGGACGCGGCCGGTAATGTCAGCGATCCGTCCCAGTTCGAGGTCTTTACCGTCGAGGCCAACATCCCGGCTCCGACCCTCACCCCCGTCGGGAACATAGTTGCAACGGACACACCTACTCTGGCCTGGAATGCGGTGACGGGCGTGGCCGGATTGGCCGGGTACGCCCTGACCCTGATTGACACGACGACCGGCATGACCGTCGTCGCCGGGCAACTCGTGACGGCCACGAGCTACCTGCCCCTGGCACTGACCGACGGCCACCATTACCAATGGACCGTAACGGCCGTCGACTCGGCCGGCAACGCTAGCCTGGCTGTGGCCGCCGACGTTTTCCGAGTCGCGCTGCCGGTCTCGGCCGCCGCCGTCCCGGTGCCGGACGCCACCCCCGCGGTCGTCGGCGACACCCCGACGCTGACGTGGGCCCCCGCGAACGGGGCGGCCGGCTACGTGGTGGTCGTGTTCGACGCCTCCGGGGGGACGCTCAATTACGTCGTCCCACCGACGCCCGTCGCCGACACGGCATTCACCGTGCCCGCCCCGCTCATGCCGGGCCGCGCCTACACCTGGCAAGTGCGGGCGACCGACGCGGCCGGCAACCTGACGGCCTGGAGTGCCCGGCAGAAGTTCACCTCGCTGGCCGATTTAAAAGCCTCGACGATGTCTGCCGCCGCTGCGGCGCTGATAGTTGGCGGCACAACGACCCTCACTCTGACCGCTCGGGACGCCAACGGCAACCAAGAGACGGCCGGGGGCCTTCCGGTCGCCTTTATTATCACCGTCGGTGAGGGGAACATCGGGGCCGTTACAGACAACAACAATGGCACATACACCGCCACGTATACCGCCACCGCGGCCGGGCCGGTAAGCTTGACTGCGACCGTCGGAAACCAGATGGTTACGTCGGCCGCGGTCGAAATATCGGTATCAGATCGCAGTTCTCCGCCGATCATCATTCCCCCAACCGGGGCGATCCCGCCGGCGGTGGCCGGCGTGTCCCCGGGGGCCGGGCCGGCGGCCGGGGGGTCGGCGGTGACGGTCACCGGGTCGGGGTTCACGGGGGCCACGGCCGTCCTGTTCGGGTCGACGATTGCCGCGTTCACGGTCGTGTCCGACACCCAGCTGACGGCGACGGCCCCGGCCGGGGCCGGGGCGGTAGACGTCGTGGTGGTCGGCCCGGGCGGGGCGTCGGCGGCGTCCCCGGCCGACCGGTTCACCTACACCACCGCCCCGCTGGGGGCGATCCCGCCGGCGGTGGCCGGCGTGTCCCCGGGGGCCGGGCCGGCGGCCGGGGGGTCGGCGGTGACGGTCACCGGGTCGGGGTTCACGGGGGCCACGGCCGTCCTGTTCGGGTCGACGATTGCCGCGTTCACGGTCGTGTCCGACACCCAGCTGACGGCGACGGCCCCGGCCGGGGCCGGGGCGGTAGACGTCGTGGTGGTCGGCCCGGGCGGGGCGTCGGCGGCGTCCCCGGCCGACCGGTTCACCTACACCACCGCCCCGCTGGGGGCGATCCCGCCGGCGGTGGCCGGCGTGTCCCCGGGGGCCGGGCCGGCGGCCGGGGGGTCGGCGGTGACGGTCACCGGGTCGGGGTTCACGGGGGCCACGGCCGTCCTGTTCGGGTCGACGATTGCCGCGTTCACGGTCGTGTCCGACACCCAGCTGACGGCGACGGCCCCGGCCGGGGCCGGGGCGGTAGACGTCGTGGTGGTCGGCCCGGGCGGGGCGTCGGCGGCGTCCCCGGCCGACCGGTTCACCTACACCACCGCCCCGCTGGGGGCGATCCCGCCGGCGGTGGCCGGCGTGTCCCCGGGGGCCGGGCCGGCGGCCGGGGGGTCGGCGGTGACGGTCACCGGGTCGGGGTTCACGGGGGCCACGGCCGTCCTGTTCGGGTCGACGATTGCCGCGTTCACGGTCGTGTCCGACACCCAGCTGACGGCGACGGCCCCGGCCGGGGCCGGGGCGGTAGACGTCGTGGTGGTCGGCCCGGGCGGGGCGTCGGCGGCGTCCCCGGCCGACCAGTTCACCTACACCACCGCCCCGCTGGGGGCCCAGAAAACTCAGCTGGTCGGGTATTCGGAATACTCGGCCGGGGCAGACGAGGGCGCTGGGCAAGTCACTTTGTACAATCGGGACGGCTCCGTTCGTTACACCGTCAGCCCGTTCGGCCAAAGCTTTGCCGGCGGTGTCCGCACGGCGGCGGCCGACTTTAACGGCGACGGAGTGGCCGACGTCGTGGCCGGTACGGGACCGGGTGGCTCATCGCACGTCGTCGTTTTGGACGGCGTCACGGGGACGGTTCTTTTCGCCGTCGACCCGTTCGAGGCTTCCTTCACCGGCGGCGTGTACGTGGCCGCCGGCGACTTGGACGGAGACGGCGTGCCGGACCTCGTCGTCACCCCGGACGAGGGGGGCGGCCCACGGGTGGACGTATACTCGGGCAACGGGTACGTCAAGCGGGTCAGCTTCTTTGGCATCGACGACCCGAACTTCCGCGGCGGGGCAAGGGCGACGGTCGCCGATCTGAATGGCGACGGGGTCGGCGACTTGGTCGTAGTAGCCGGGTTCGGCGGCGGGCCGCGGGTGGCCGCGTTCGACGGCAAGTCGTTGGCGGGTCCGCTGGTGAAATTGTTCAACGACTTCTTCGCGTTCGAACAAACGCTGCGGAACGGTGTGTTCGTAACGGCCGGAGACGTTAACGGGGACGGGGTTGCGGACCTGGTCGTCGGCGGCGGGCCGGGCGGTGGCCCACGGGTGCTGGCGTTCGACGGCAAGAGTCTTCTAGTAAACCAGTATGTGCCTCTCGTCAACTTCTTTGGCGGGGACGCAAGCAGCCGTGGGGGCATCCGGGTGGTCGTCAAGAATCTGGATGGCGATACGAAGGCCGATTTGGTCGTCGGGTCGGGTAGCGGGTCGGGCAGTCGGGTGACGGCCTACTTCGGCCGTACCCTGACGGCTGGCAGCACGGCGACCGCTCTAGACTTCGACGCCTTCCCGGCGTTCACCGGCGGCGTGTTCGTGGGCTGAGGACGTTCGCCTGGGGGCTTGGGGAGTCATCACACTGCTCCCTCTGGCTACAGAAACTCAAACGAATGCTAGCATCCAATGGACGACGTGGCAGCTGGACTGTTGCTGGGAGGGCGACTGGATTGGCGTGAGTGAAGGTGTTCACCGACGCGATGTCAACGATCACCCGCGACGACACGCAGCCAGTCATGGCGTGGCGATCGTGCTTAAAGTCGAGGGTATGAGTTTCGCTTTCTCCCCGCCACCGCTCATTGCCATGTGACGGCCAAGCGATGGAAGTGATCCGCCCGACCAAGAGTGCACGTGCATCCTGTGTGTCAGGGAACGAGACGATGTCCACGTAGATCAGCCACCGACACACTGAACTGCATGGCGTACCGAGCGGCTAATTGGTAGTCGACCAGAGTAGCCCTGAACGGCAATCCAGTATCTTAGCAGTACAGCGCGGGTTTATGTGCTATTCGGTCGACGTCTCGTCCACCTGGTAGATGTCGAACCCCATCCCCGCGTTCAACGCGGCCACCCCCGCCAAGCACTCGGCGTCGAGCAAGGGCCCAGTTCCGGCGTACAGGTACGTCGACTCCCACAGCACGTCGAAGTACGTTTCGCCTTCGGTCGCCAACGGCAGGATGACAGCCTGGCCTGGGAGCAGGCGGTCGAGTAGCCATCGGAAGTGATCGTTCACGTCCTTCGAGTCGATGGCGGGCGTGCTACTGACCGTCCAACATCCTACCAGGTAGGGCTCGAGGGTCGCCCCCGATCGCGGATGCCGTCGCTCCTCACCCCGGCGGTTGGACTGGCTTGGGGTCAGGCCCATCCGTCGCGTCACCTCCGTCGGGTCCAGTTCGGGGGCGGAAACGGTGAACGTCACCCGCACCCGGCGGATGTGTGAGGCGTGAAAGTCGCTGATCGCCATAGCTCTCCAATTCCGTTCCTACCACAGCGGCGGTGGTGAGGTCACCCTCGCCGGCTGGCTCGACCCGCAGGCGGCTCCCGGCTGACGGACCTACGCCGCTTCTTGTGGGACTTGGCGGCCTGTGCGTTCCGCCGCTGATGGTAACGGATGACTTCGGCGGTGTGCCGCAGCTCTGGGGTGCCGCGACGCCGTCGGAACGCCGCGCCGCATCGCTGGTTCAACGCCCGGCACACCTGCTCCGCGGTCACCTCGGGGTTTTTCCCCCCGCAGCCGCTCCGTGTGCGTGGCGACGAACCCGAGGACGATCAGGGCCAGCGTCAGGTGCCTCAACATCCCGGTGTAGTTCCGCCCTTCGTAGTCCATCAGCCCCGCCTCCTGCTTCCCGAGCCGGAAGGCGTGTTCGACCGCCCACCGGCGGAAGGCCACGGCCAGCACCCGCGGCAGCGGTGCCATCGTCGCGTTCGTGAGGAAGTACTTGACCTCGGCCGTGGCCTCGTTGACGGCCGCTATCAAGGTGTGCTCCCGGCCCTCCACCCACACCCGGGCCGTCGCCGCCCGCCAGAATGACGCCCGGACGGTCCGGTGTGCGACCCGATGCCGTGCCCCGCCCCGGGCGTCGGCGGCGCTCAACCGGCCGTCCGCACGGCGGGCCGGGCCGTGGTCAGTGCCCCGGACGGTGAAGTTGACCGGCACCTCGGCCACGAACCGCTGGTCGACCAGGTTCAGGAACCGGAGGAACGGGACGGCCGCCCCGTACCCCTCGTCGAACACGAGCCAGTCGAACGACATCCCGTTGCCGGCCGCCCGGAGCCACTGGTCCACCGCCAGCCGCCACTTCGGCCGGTGCTTCACGTCGTCCGGGATGCCGGCGGTCCGGCACCGCTCCCGGTCCTCGGACCAGGACTTGGGTAGGTATAGGTCGGCGTCGAGCAGGGCCTGGAACGTACCCCGGGTCACCCCGAGGTGGACGGTGACGATGCCGTTGTCGACCTTCCCGACGCACCCGAGGTACTGACGCTGCACGCCTGGTGATTAGCGGCGAATCCTGGGCCACCTGAGCACCGAATCCGAGGCCACGGGTAGCACAAGCCCTGCGAGCGGCGATGATGCCGCCGCAGGGGGTTCGGATGCGTACCGTGGACGACTTCGCCGAAATCCGCCGACTCCACCGGGACGGCCTGAGCGGCCGACAGATCGCCCGACGCCTGGGCGTCGGCCGGGACACCGTCCGCAAGGCACTGGGCAACCCCGAGCCGAAGCCGTACACCCTGGCCGCCCCGCGGCCGGCCCCGACGTTCGGGCCGTTCCAGGCCGTCGTCGACGCCATCGTCGCGGCCGACGCGGACGCCCCGCCGAAGCAGCGGCACACGGCGATGCAGGTGTTCCGCCGGCTCGTCCGGGAGCACGGGTACGCCGGCAGCTACCACCCCGTCCAACGGTACTTGCAGGACCGGCGGCGGGCGGCCCGGGAGACATTCGTCCCCCTCGACCACCCGCCCGGCCGCCGGTGCGAGGCCGACTTCGGCCACATCCACGTCGACTTCCCGGACGGCCGGCGGCTCGTCCCGGTCCTCGTCGTCACGTGGAGCTACTCGAACGCCCCGTTCGCCGTCGCCCTGCCGACCGAGCGGACCGAGGCCGTCCTGCACGGCCTGTGCGAGGCGTTCGCCTTCTTCGGGTGCGTGCCGACGGAGGTCTGGTGGGACAACCCGACGACGGTCGCCATTGAGGTCCGCCGCGGCCGCGACCGGGTGCTGCACCCGCGGTACGCCGCCCTCGCCTCGCACTTCGTGTTCGCCCCCAAGTTCTGCCTGCCGGCAACCCCGCGGGAGAAGCCGCGGGTCGAGAACCGGGTCAAGGACCTGGAGCGGATGTGGGCCACGCCCGTGCCCCGGGTGAAGGACCTGGCCGAGTTGAACACGCACTTGCGAGCGTGCTGCCGCCAGGCCCGCGACCGCGTGTCGGGCGGCAACGCCGACACCGTCGGCAACCGATTCGAGCGGGACCGGGCGGCGGCCCAAGCCGTCCCGGCCCGCGGGTTCGAGGCGTGCGTGTTCGCCGCCGGGAGTGTGGACAAGTACCAGACGGTGGCGTTCGACGGCAACCGGTACAGCGTGCCCCGCCGGCACGCCTTCCAGGCCGTGACGGTCAAGGGGTTCATCGACCGCGTCGAAGTCGTCGCGGACCATCAAGTCGTGGCCGCCCACGTCCGCAGCTACGCCCGGCACGAGCGGGTGCTCAACCCCTTGCACTTCCTGGTCGTCCTGGAGCAGAAGCCGGCCGCCCTCGACCACGCGCCCGTGTACCGGGACTGGCACCTGCCGCCGATCTTCGCGACCCTTCGCACTCGGCTCGAAGCCGACCTCGGCCCGCGGCCCGGCGTCCGCCAGTACATCCGCGTGCTGCAACTGCTCGCCCGGTTCCCGCTCGACACCATCGACCGGGCCGTCGGCCACCAACTCGCCCGCGGCGACCCGACCGCATCGGCCGTCGCCGCGGCCGCCGAGCGGCTGGCCGTCGGCGTCACCCGGCCGCCGCCGGCCGGACCGGCCGTCACGGTGCCGCGGCCCGACCTGTTGCGATTCAACCAACTCTTGTCCCGCCCCGAAGGAGAACCCGATGACCGACGCCACCCCGCTGCTGCTCAAGGCCAACCTGAAGCAGTTGAAGCTGCCGACCATGCTGGCCGAGCACGACAAGCTGGCCCGTGAGGCGGCCGACCGCGACGAGCCGTATGACGCGTACCTACTGAAGCTCACCGAGGTCGAGGTCGCCGCCCGGACGGCCAACGCCATCGCGGCCCGCATCCGGGCCGCCGGCTTCCCGGTGGCCAAGGAGTTCGACACGTTCGACTTCACCGCCGTGCCCACGGTGCCCAAGCAGAAGGTCCTCGAACTGACCCGCCGGGACTGGGTCGGTCAGCGGTACAACGCGTGCCTGATCGGCGGCTCGGGGACGGGCAAGACGCACGCGGCGACGGCCGTCGGCCTGGCCCTGTGCCGCCAGGGCGTGCGGGTCAAGTTCGCCACCGCGGCCGGGTTGGTCACCGACCTGGAGGCGGCCCAACAGCAGCACCGCCTCGACCGCCTGCTCGCCGCCCTGGAGCGGATCGACCTGCTGATCGTGGACGAGTTGGGGTACCTGTCGTTCAGCCGGGGCGGGGCCGAACTCCTGTTTCAGGTGTTCGCCGACCGGTACGAGCGGGGGAGCGTGCTGATTACCAGCAACCTGCCGTTCGGGGAGTGGGGGACCATCTTCCAGGGCGAGCGGATGACGGCGGCGTTACTGGACCGGCTGACCCACCGGTGCCACATCTTCGAGATGAACGGCGAAAGTTACCGGTTCCGGGAGTCGATGAAGAGCAAGGCCGATAAGGCCACCAAGCCGAAGAAGTAACCCCTTCTCACCACCCGCACCGGTGGACCTGGATTCGGTGCTCAGGGTGGCCCAGGATTCGACGCTAATCACCACACGCCGGGCGTGTGGTCGCCCCACTTCCGGCTGCTCGTCTCGTCGATCATCCCGACCGTCCCAAGCCGGTCGCCAGAGAGGCCAACCAGGAGATCCCGGAGATGGCATTGGAGGGCGTCGCGGGCGGAAGCGTGGTCCCACCGGGCGGTGACGAGGAACTCTTGGAGCGTGCGGACCGCGGTCCCGGAGGTCAGAGCCATCGGCTCGACCGACTTACGAGGTAGGTCGGACAGCAACCCCCGGCAGTAGTTACCGAAGTGCCCGGCCGTCCGGTCCTGCCCGAAGTGGGTGCGGAACCGCCGCAGGTATGTCGCGAAGGCCGGGCCGAGGGCCAGAATCTCTTGATCCGTCACCGGGAATCCTCCCCGATGAACAGCTTATGGAAGCAGGAAGAACCCGCGCTGTACTGTTAGGACACTCCGATCAAAGTGACCGGCGGGAACTGGTTGACAGGGTGATGCAGTTGTGGCGTAGTGCTAGGCCACTACGTCTTTACAAATCCGTCACTTTCCCCGCTTCAGCCGACCCCAAGCGTGGGTCGGCTGAAGCAAAGCACAATTTCCTCCGCTTAACCGACAAAAATCCCTCCCAACGAGGCCCGAATCGCGTCGAAGTCAAAGGCGGAATTCGGCGTTCCGGATGCGTTAATGTTCTTGCCGTAGTACGCGGTCAAGTGCGAACCGGCCCCCGTACCAGAGCCCACGACCAGATCGGCCCGGTTATCGCCGTCCAAGTCTTTCACGGCGAGGCGGATGCCACCACGACTGTTGACGTCTCCCCCGAAGAAGTTCGCAAGGTTCGCATAGCTGTTGTTCAGCAACGCCTTCCCGTCGAATGCCAGAACACGCGGCCCGCCCCCCGGTCCGCCCCCCACAATCAGGTCCGCGTACCCGTCACCGTTCAAGTCCCCTGCGGTTACGAAGACCCCGTTTCGGAGAGCCTGTTCGAGCGCGAAGAAGTCGGCGAAGATCTTCTTCGGGGTCGCCGACAGCGACTTGCCGTCGAACCCGGCGACCCGTGGCCCGCCGCCAAACCCGGCCACCACTATGAGGTCGCCGACCCCGTCACCGTTCACGTCCGCGATCGTGGCCCGCGCCCCACCGCGGAAGTTCGGGTCGTCGATGCCGAAGAAGCTGATGAGTTTGACAAACGCGGCCCCGCTGTACACGTCGACGCGGGGGCCGCCGCCCTCGTCGGGGGTGATCGCCAGGTCGGGCACGCCATCGCCGTTCACATCGCCGGCCGTGACGTACACGCCGCCGGTGAAGGAACTTTCAAACGGTGCGACCGAGAAGAGTTCCGCCTGCGTCTTGCCGTCGAAAATCTTGACCTGCGTCGCCACGCCCGGCCCCGTGCCGACCACGAGGTCGGCCACGCCGTCGCCGTTGAAGTCGGCCGAGGCCGTCCGCACACCGCCGGTAAAACCGGGGAACGGGTTCAGGGTATAGCGGAGCGAACCGTCGGGGTTGTAGAAGTTGACGGCCGCCGTGTCACCGGACCCGACCGCGATGAGCGGCACGCCGAGAAGGTTTGTCGCGGTTTGGGTGACGTTGATGGCCTGCTGGGTCGACACGGGGGCGTAACTACTGTTCCCGGCTTGGTCGATCTGGATCACGATGGTACCGGAACCCGTAACCGTCAAAACATTGCCGGTGATGGTGCCAGGACCACTGACGACGGTGTATGTGACCGGGTTGCCGGAATCGCCGCCGGTTGCGCCGAGGGTGATCGTCTTACCCGGGGTGTACGTGACCGGCGGCACCGTTGGCGTGGTGATCGTCTGGGTAGCCACGTTCACCGTCACCGACTGGGAGACAGCCGAAGCCGCCGAGTAGTTTCCGCTGCCCGCTTGATCCGCTTGCACGACAACCGTGCCCGCCCCTGTAATCGTCAGCACGTTGCCGGACACCGTTCCCGGGCCAGAGGTGACCGTGAACGTGACGGCCAAACCACTCGTGCTGCCCGCCGTGAGGTTGATGGTCAGGCCGGGGGCGAACGTAACCGTGGTCGGAGAGACGAAGGTGATTGTCTGGGACGCCGGACTAATGACGAGCGTTTGCTGGACGCCGGCGGCGGCCGCGAAATTGGCGTTGCCGGCTTGATCGGCCGCCACGACGATGCTGCCGGCACCGGTGACGTGCAGTTGGCCGCCCGAAATCGTCCCCGGGCCACTGACGACACTGTAAGTCACAGCGTTCCCCGAGGACCCGCCGGTCGCGTTGAGGCTGATGGTCAGTCCCGGGACAAAAGTCGCCGGTGGAACCGATGCGAACGTAATCGACTGAGAAGCCCGAGTGACGGTGAGCGTCTGCTCGATCGTCGCCGCGGCCGAAAAATTATTGTTCCCTAGCTGATCCGCCGCAATGACGACGCTGCCAGCGCCAGTGATGGTCAGGGTGCTGCCGGAAATGGTGGCCGGCCCGCTCACAACTGAGAACGTAACTGGACTACCGGAGCTACCTCCGGTCGCGGCGAGATTGACCGTCGTGCCGGACGCGAACACCACACTTGAGAGCGGGGCGAAGGTGATCGCTTGAGCAATCGGGACAATGGCGATCGTGTGAACTACGGTGGCGGAGGAGTAATTCGCATTCCCGCTCTGGTTGGCTCGGACGATGATGTCACCGGCCCCGGTCACAGTCAGTGTGGTCCCGGACACCGTGCCCGGCCCACTGACGACCGTGTACGTGACCGGGTTCCCCGACGCCCCGCCCGTGGCCGACAGGTTGATCGTCAACCCCGCCGCAAAAGTCACACCCGAGGGCGGCGTGAACGTGATCGTCTGAGCGGCCGGGGCAACCGTGATCGTCGTCTGGACGGCCGTCGCCGCGTTGTAGTTGGAATCCCCGACCTCGTTCGCCTCGACTACGATGTCACCCGCGCCTGTAATCGTGAGGACGTTTCCGGATATGGTCCCTGGTCCGCTGACGACCGTGTACGTGACCGGGTTCCCCGACGCCCCGCCCGTGGCCGACAGGTTGATCGTCAACCCCGGAGCGAAGGTTACGGGGGCCGGCGGGGTGAGGGTGATGGTTTGCGATCCCAGGTTTACCGTTACGGTCTGCTGAACGGCCGTTGCCGCGGTGTAATTGACGTTACCGGCTTGATTCGCCTCGACCACGATGGCCCCCGCGCCAGTGATCGTGAGGACAATCCCGGACACGGTGCCCGGGCCGCTGACAACCGCATACGTCACCGGAAGACCGGAACCTCCGCCCGTTGCGGGCAGGTTAATCGTCAGGCCGGAAGTGAAGAGCACCGGCGCGGGCGGGTTGAACGTGATCGCCTGTGATGCTTGGTTGATGACAAACGTCTGGTCGACACTGGTTGCCGCCAGGTAGTTGCCGTCTCCAGCTTGGCTCGCCCGGACGACAATGCTGCCGGCCCCGGTGACGGTCAGCGTGCCCCCGGAGACCGTGCCCGGCCCGCTGACGATCGTGTACGTTACGGCGAGATTGCTACTGCTCGTTGCGGAGAGCGTTTGCGGGGCGACGCCGAACGTCAGAGCACTCGGCGTCGAGAAGGAGATCGTCTGCGACGCCTTGCCGACGGCGAGGGTCTGGTTGGCGGTGCCGGCGTTGTAGTTGGCGTCGCCGGCCTGGTCGGCCCGGACGACGATGGACCCGGCCCCGGTCACGGTCAGTGTGGTCCCGGACACCGTGCCCGGGCCGCTGACGACGGAGAACGTCACCGCGTTCCCCGACGCCCCGCCGGTGGCCGAGAGGGCCACCGTCTCGCCCGGGAAGTACGTCACCGGCGACAGCGCCGGGAACGTCACCACCTGCGACGCCTTGCCGACGGCGAGGGTCTGGTTGGCGGTGCCGGCGTTGTAGTTGGCGTCGCCGGCCTGGTCGGCCCGGACGACGATGGACCCGGCCCCGGTCACGGTCAGTGTGGTCCCGGACACCGTGCCCGGGCCGCTGACGACGGAGAACGTCACCGCGTTCCCCGACGCCCCGCCGGTGGCCGAGAGGGCCACCGTCTCGCCCGGGAAGTACGTCACCGGCGACAGCGCCGGGAACGTCACCACCTGCGACGCCTTGCCGACGGCGAGGGTCTGTTGGACGAAAGGGGCGTCGGTGTAATTTCCGTCGCCGATCTGATCGGCCTGGAGCACAATGGCCCCGGCCCCGGTGACCGTGAGGACGTTTCCGGAGACCGTGCCCGGCCCGCTGATAACGGAGTACGTCACCGCGATTCCAGACCCTCCCCCGGTCGCGGTCAGGTTGATGGTCAAGCCGGGAGCATAGGTCGTCGGCGCGGGCGGGTTGAACGTGATCGTTTGCGACGCCTTGTTGATGACGAACGTCTGTTGGACGGAGGTCGCCGCGGTGTAGTTGGTGTCGCCGGCCTGGTCGGCCCGCACGACGATGCTCCCCGCCCCGGTGACCGTGAGCGTGTTGCCCGAAACCGTCCCCGGTCCACTCACGACGAAGTAGGCCACGGCCAGGTTGCTACTACTGGTTGCCGTCAGGCTAATCGTCAAGCCGGCCGAGTACGTGACCGGCGTGGGCGGGTTGAACGTGATCGCCTGAGATGCCTGGTTGATGACGAACGTCTGATCGACGTTGGTCGCGGAGGTATAGTTGGTGTTCCCGGCCTGACTCGCCCGGACGACGATGCTTCCGGCCCCGGTAACCGTGAGGACACTCCCCGAGATCGTGCCTGGCCCACTGACAACCATGTACGTCACCCCCAAACTGCTGCTACTGCTCCCCGTCAGGTTGATCGTCAAACCCGGCGAGTACGTGGATAGAGCTGGCGTATTGAACGTGATCGTTTGCGATGCCTTGTTGACGACCAAAGTTTGGTCGACGTTGATCGCTGCGGTGTAGTTCGTATTCCCCGCCTGGGTGGCCCGGATCAGGATGCTACCCGCACCCGTGATCGTCACGACGTTGCCGGAAATTGTGCCCGGGCCGCTGACGATGGTGTAGGTAACAGCTAACCCGCTATCGCTCGTGCCGACCAAGTTAACGGTGGACGTGCCGAAGGTGACCGGTGTCGGCGTTGAGAAGGTAATCGTCTGGGCGATCGGGTTGACGACGAGTTTTTGACTTGCGTCAGTCGAAGCAGAGTAGTTCGCCGTCCCGTTGTACACAACTTTAATGATATACGGTGGTACGCCGTTGGTTCCGTTGGTCCCAGCCGGCAAAACGTAGGTCGCATTGGCGACACCGCCGACCACGTTGACCGTCACGGCCGTGCCGATCGTGGTTGTGCCCTGAAGAATCGTGAACGTGACAGTGCCTTCGTTCACGGTCCCGGATGGGCTAGTGATGGTCGCCGTCAACGGCACCGACTGACTGCCGCCGCTGTACGCCGTGGCCGCGGACGCCCCCAACGGCTCCACCGGCCTTGCGGTCAAGATCGTTTGATAAACCACGGTCGGCAAGGCCGTGTTCGTGTGGGAATCTGTAATCTGGCCCAGAATTTGTGCGTCGAGCGTGGTACTCCAGAAGTTGGCTGATAGGTCAATGTTCGTCCCAGAGGAGCCAGTCGCAACGATCGACACAATCGTGAAGTCGTTCTGGTGAACGTTGATCGTCGCAGAACTATCGACCACTAGCTTGGTCGCCAGGTACGAGAAACGAACCGAATCGGTCGAGCCGCTGAGCAGTGTCAGCTGATCCCAACCGAAATACCCTCCGACAATGTCGAGGTGTCCGCCCGAGTTGACCTGGAGAGTTGACGTGTTGGTCGTGTTGTTCGTCCCGTTCAGTCGGGTGAACACGGTGTCGGTGGCCGACACGGAGCCGTTGACGACGATCGCCTCGGTGTCGAAGTTGCCGGTGTCCTCGGCGGCGAACAACGCCGGCTTGGTCACGTTCAGCGCCCCGTTCACCGTCACTTTGGCATTATCTTTGAGAATGACCGTTGTCCCCGAACCGACGTTAACCGTGGAGCCGGAAGGAATCACAAACGTGGCGGCCGTGCCCCCGAACCCGGTCAGGCCGCTGAACACGTACCGCTGGTTGACGGTGTTGGCCGTGCCGAGGGGGTTGAGGGCGAGGGCCGCCCCGGTCGCCCCGCCGGAGTTCAGGTTGACGTCCTGGAACCGGAGGTTGTTGGTCAGCAGGGGGACGTCGAGGGCGGGCAGGTAGACGGTCGTGTCGAACCCGTTGCCGGTCACGTCGTTGGCGTTCAGGACGCTCCCGTTCGCCCACGCCAGGACGTCCCACCCGAACGTCGACCCGGTCGCCGTCAGGTGCCCGCCCGAGCCGACCTGGATGCTCGTCGTGTTGGTCGTGTTGTTCGTCCCGTTCGCCCGGGTGAACACGGCGCTCGTGACGTTCATCGTCCCGTTGACGAAAATCGCCTCGGTGTCGAAGTTGCCGGTGTCCTCGGCGGCGAACGACGCCGGGCTGGTCACGTTCAGCGTCCCGTTCACCGTCACCGTCGCGGCGTCCCGGATCAGGACGGTCGCCCCGGACCCGAAGCTCACGGCCGCCCCGACCGGGATGGCGAACGTGGCGGCCGTGCCCCCGAACCCGGTCAGGCCGCTGAACACGTACCGCTGGTTGACGGTGTTGGCCGTGCCGAGGGGGTTGAGGGCGAGGGCCGCCCCGGTCGCCCCGCCGGAGTTCAGGTTGACGTCCTGGAACCGGAGGTTGTTGGTCAGCAGGGGGACGTCGAGGGCGGGCAGGTAGACGGTCGTGTCGAACCCGTTGCCGGTCACGTCGTTGGCGTTCAGGACGCTCCCGTTCGCCCACGCCAGGACGTCCCACCCGAACGTCGACCCGGTCGCCGTCAGGTGGCCGCCCGAGTTCACCTGGATGCTCGTCGTGTTGGTCGTGTTGTTCGTCCCGTTCGCCCGGGTGAACACGGCGCTCGTGACGTTCATCGTCCCGTTGACGAAAATCGCCTCGGTGTCGAAGTTGCCGGTGTCCTCGGCGGCGAACGACGCCGGGCTGGTCACGTTCAGCGTCCCGTTCACCGTCACCGTCGCGGCGTCCCGGATCAGGACGGTCGCCCCGGACCCGAAGCTCACGGCCGCCCCGACCGGGATGGCGAACGTGGCGGCCGTGCCCCCGAACCCGGTCAGGCCGCTGAACACGTACCGCTGGTTGACGGTGTTGGCCGTGCCGAGGGGGTTGAGGGCGAGGGCCGCCCCGGTCGCCCCGCCGGAGTTCAGGTTGACGTCCTGGAACCGGAGGTTGTTGGTCAGCAGGGGGACGTCGAGGGCGGGCAGGTAGACGGTCGTGTCGAACCCGTTGCCGGTCACGTCGTTGGCGTTCAGGACGCTCCCGTTCGCCCACGCCAGGACGTCCCACCCGAACGTCGACCCGGTCGCCGTCAGGTGCCCGCCCGAGCCGACCTGGATGCTCGTCGTGTTGGTCGTGTTGTTCGTCCCGTTCGCCCGGGTGAACACGGCGCTCGTGACGTTCATCGTCCCGTTGACGAAAATCGCCTCGGTGTCGAAGTTGCCGGTGTCCTCGGCGGCGAACGACGCCGGGCTGGTCACGTTCAGCGTCCCGTTCACCGTCACCGTCGCGGCGTCCCGGATCAGGACGGTCGCCCCGGACCCGAAGCTCACGGCCGCCCCGACCGGGATGGCGAACGTGGCGGCCGTGCCGTTGAACCCGGTCAGGCCGCTGAACACGTACCGCTGGTTGACGGTGTTGGCCGTGCCGAGGGGGTTGAGGGCGAGGGCCGCCCCGGTCGCCCCGCCGGAGTTCAGGTTGACGTCCTGGAACCGGAGGTTGTTGGTCAGCAGGGGGACGTCGAGGGCGGGCAGGTAGACGGTCGTGTCGAACCCGTTGCCGGTCACGTCGTTGGCGTTCAGGACGCTCCCGTTCGCCCACGCCAGGACGTCCCACCCGAACGTCGACCCGGTCGCCGTCAGGTGCCCGCCCGAGCCGACCTGGATGCTCGTCGTGTTGGTCGTGTTGTTCGTCCCGTTCGCCCGGGTGAACACGGCGCTCGTGACGTTCATCGTCCCGTTGACGAAAATCGCCTCGGTGTCGAAGTTGCCGGTGTCCTCGGCGGCGAACGACGCCGGGCTGGTCACGTTCAGCGTCCCGTTCACCGTCACCGTCGCGGCGTCCCGGATCAGGACGGTCGCCCCGGACCCGAAGCTCACGGCCGCCCCGACCGGGATGGCGAACGTGGCGGCCGTGCCGTTGAACCCGGTCAGGCCGCTGAACACGTACCGCTGGTTGACGGTGTTGGCCGTGCCGAGGGGGTTGAGGGCGAGGGCCGCCCCGGTCGCCCCGCCGGAGTTCAGGTTGACGTCCTGGAACCGGAGGTTGTTGGTCAGCAGGGGGACGTCGAGGGCGGGCAGGTAGACGGTCGTGTCGAACCCGTTGCCGGTCACGTCGTTGGCGTTCAGGACGCTCCCGTTCGCCCACGCCAGGACGTCCCACCCGAACGTCGACCCGGTCGCCGTCAGGTGGCCGCCCGAGTTCACCTGGATGCTCGTCGTGTTGGTCGTGTTGTTCGTCCCGTTCGCCCGGGTGAACACGGCGCTCGTGACGTTCATCGTCCCGTTGACGAAAATCGCCTCGGTGTCGAAGTTGCCGGTGTCCTCGGCGGCGAACGACGCCGGGCTGGTCACGTTCAGCGTCCCGTTCACCGTCACTTTGATGTTATCTTTGAGCAGAAAGTTGACTCCCGTTCCGCCCACCGTTAGCGTGACGCCGGGGTTGACCGTGAGATTTCCGGTGATCGTGTACGTTCCCGCTTGATCGAACTCAGTGTTGCTTGAAATGGTTCCACTAAACGACCCCGGAGCAACGGAAGTGGGGACATCCCTGCCTTCGAGCTGTTCGAAATATATTTTGGCAGTAGGCCTGCCAATGGTGTTGACCTTAGGAGAGGATGCGGCCTGGAAGGCACTTTGAGCGGAATCAAGCCATCGCTTAATCCACCGATTCGAAGAGCTTTTCTTCATTTTCGACTCCATGATTATGTGGGGATTCGAGTCAGAGTGAATGCATTGGCTCTACAAAGATGCTTAAACAAAAGCATCTGGCGAATGCGTACTTAGAGATAAATTTACCAATTAAAGTATCTTATTTTAGTCAGATTGTTTAATTGGCCTTCTGGGAGGTCGTCTACCGTTCGATAAATCGTTGGGTGAAATCGCGTCCTTCAAGGCGTTCAGAGAGATGTCATTCATTCCACTAGCGGCCAATTGACAATTGCGATACGGCTATTCTTCCGGGGGGACCATTGGACGTCCCACGAAGCGCGTTGCATGTGTTCGCTTGCGAATTGACCACAGTTCACAGTTGTGCCCCGCTATTGGACTAAAATAAATTAGAACGATGAATTAAATTTCATTTCGTTAATTTTTTGCGTTCGTTGATCGTTCTGAAGAGTACGGATCGATGGAACATTTCTTTCAAAAACTCCAACGGCTAATTCGAATTCGCCACAAGTAACTTACTGGTTTGGAGTTGCGCTGTATTTTGCAACATGTTTCGTCGTCCGACTCCGACATTGATCAGCCGCCGTGGCGGTTGCAGGGACTTGAACGAGGTTCAAACCCGGGGCATGATGATGTCATCTGCGTCGTCTCGAACGTTGGTCTCGTTTCGAAAGGTCTGTCTGACTTTAATTTCAGTCATTTGCCCATCGTGATCGCTTGCGGTCATCCACATCCCCGAACAACTCCGGAACCAGTTGGTCGCGATGAGTGTCACCTACCCGGGCATCCGCGTCTTCTACTTCGACGAGGTACGCCGTCACCTGCGACGCGGCGGGCCCTCACGCCGTTGTGCTGCGGTACGAGACCCCGGTCGAGGGGCGCGTCCGCGTCCGGGTGCCACTTGTTCCCACAGCGACCCGGTTCGGCGGCCGGCGGTGGTGGTTTGCCTGCCCCATGACGGGCAAGGACGATAAGCCGTGCGGCCGGCGTTTGCGTACCCTATACCTGCCAGTGGACGGGCTGGTATTCGGGTGCCGGGCGTGCCACGGGCTTGGGTACTATGCGGCCCGGCGGGCCCACCAGATGGAGCGGTTGCGAGCAAAGGCCGAACAGCGGTCGGAGAACTGTCCGTTGCGATCGATCTGGGAGCTACTGGTGGCCGAAGACCCGGCGGAACAACGCTCGATGTCCCGGCGTCCACGACGGAAACGGTCCAAGCCGAAGTGACAGTTGATCCCGGACGGTTTTGCTCCTCTCAGGTTTGGGAAACTTGATCCGGAGCGGACGGTGGTTCGCCGCCGTTAGCTGTAGAACGAATCGGCTCTGACCAAGACATGAAATCGTATGCCCGTTCGCGTCGTGATGGAATCTGCCCGGGTTTGCCCGCTCGTAGGCCGCGGGCAGGGTGTGAAGATGTGATCGGGCTCGTGGTTCGCCGAATTGCGGATCGCAGAGGGTGGGGCGATCCATTAGTAGCGTCTGGCTGCACGGCTCCAATAAGTCTTATAAGCATTTCCCTCCCCTGCCGGGACACAGAGAACACGCTCACGCTCGAAGGCGATCGCGGCGAATCGCACCGGTTTCGGGCGGGTTAGGAAAGAGAGAGTAGAACACGTTCGAGGTGAGGATCTCTCCGCTAGTCGTGACGACCGTCTCCATTCACTCCTGACACCGGCTTGGCGGCATCGTTCCTGAAAGGAGGACTCGATGCCACCGACCATCGTCCCGGTCATCCAGACCTGGGGCACGCCGACCAGCCTTCGGTACGCCATCACCGACACGACGAGCCGGTTCTGGACCGGCTCGACCTGGGCCACCCGACAGCGTGACGCCCTACTGTACGCCAGCCACCACGACGCCGCAGCCGCCGCCCACCGCATCCTCTGGAAGCAGTTCCAGCGGCGGCACACCGTCTACCAGATGTTCAGTCTGCCATTGGAGATGCAGGTCTTCGCCACCACCGAAGTTAGCCCGGAGGATCTGAAGCACTTTGCCAGGAAGCTGGTGAAGCTGTCGGCCCTGTACGCCGATCACGGCACCGGCCCGACGCCAAACTCACTCGTGCTGCCCCGGTTGAATTGGGGACGCCTGACCCAGCCCGTGAACTCCGAGCGGGAGCAAGACTGCCATGAGTGACCCGACCGTCGGCAGCCGGATGCGGGGCTGTGCCGTTCCGTATTTCCTGGCCTTGACCGTGCTGTGGGTGCTGTTCCTGCTAATGGCCGACGTGCTGCCGAAGGATGGCGAGTTGATTCCCCGAGGCGGGACGTGGCGACCGGCGACCGATGGCGACCGGATTCAATCGTTCCTCTGGCTCACGCTCTGTTGGTACTTCGGAGCGACAGTCGTCTTCGGACTGGTGTGGCGAGTCGGCGAAGTCGTCTACAGCGTCGTGTTCGGAGACGAACGCAAGTGATGACCTCAAGTGGGGGACTCGCCCACCCTGGCCGAGTCCCCCTGTCGATTCTCACAATGACTTCGGTTCATCGTCCAGCCGGCGAGGAGACTCGGATGAAATCGTTGACCGAATACCTGACGTTCACCGTTCCCGAGCGGATGGCGTTCGTGAACATCACGCCGACGCTCGAAGAACTGGTCCGCAAGAGCGGGATCGCCGAGGGGCTTCTGCTGTGCAACGCCATGCACATCACGGCGTCGGTGTTCATTAACGACGACGAGCGGGGGCTGCACGAGGACTACAAAAACTGGCTGGAGAGGCTGGCCCCGTTCGACGCCTCGCCGCAGACTTACGCCCACAACCGGACCGGCGAGGACAACGCCGACGCTCACCTGAAGCGGCAGGTCATGGGCCGGGAAGTCGTGATCGCCGTCACGAAGGGGAAGCTCGACTTCGGGCCGTGGGAGCAAGTCTTCTACGGCGAGTTCGACGGGAAGCGGCCGAAGCGGGTGCTGGTTAAGGTCATCGGTGAATAGGAGCGAGGACATGCAGACCCGACAACTCACCGATGGCGAGTTCAAGGCCACTATGACACCCAAGATGCAGAACGTCACCGAGACGGCTACTGACGTTCTCGACATCTGGCGTTACGTTGCTTCCGTCCCCGCTGCTGATTTGGAAGGCCACTCCGTATACGACCGCTTCGTTGAAGCCGTCTACCGCAGCGATGACGACCGTTTCGACCACGTTCTCGTAATGACGATGACGAAGAACGTCTTACTTACCGTGGTCATTGATCTGGCCCAAGATTCGATCTTCGGGCATCGGCTGCTCGACCTGAACCGAGAGTACGGGCTGTCCTGAGCGACATCGTGCCACAGATTCGCCGCTCACGATGAAAGATCGGAGTAACTTGATGATCCGCTGGGGGTGCCGCCACCGATTGTCGGCCTGTGTTCTAGACGAACCCACGACAGACGAGACCAGCACGGACAACTGATCCCCGTCAGCGGAATCCCTCAGGCCCAACTCAGTGATTGGTACAAAGAACACGGACGCATAAATGAACTTCCCTCCTGTTCCGTAGAAGCGCATCCTGTTCCTGGCCGACCGGAACGTCCTCGTCGATCAGACGATGGTGAACGACTTCCGCCCGTTCGGGGCGGCGATGGCCAAGCTCAGCACCTCCACGAAGACGATCGAGCGCGACGACGGGTCGAAGGTGGGGCTGTCCGCATCGTGTACTGGTGTTCCGTCAGCAAAATTGCTAGACTCCTTTTCGGACAAGTCAGACCCTCGCTGTGGACCTGCAATGCCACGATACTCGCTAGAAAGACTGGGAAGCGGCCGCTTCGAGGCGATGGCCCAAGCGTTATTAGAGCCGCGGCGTCGAGGGGCGGGCGAACTCATCCAGTTCTCGCCAACCGCTGACGGAGGCAGAGAGGCTACCTGGGAGCAACCTACCTCACACCCAGAGTTCGTGAGGTTGTCCGATGTGTCGGAGGGAACTCCGCACAAGTGGGTGTTCCAGGTGAAGTATCACGATCTCGGCGTACGGGGCTGGCGTGGTGCAGCAGATGCACTGATCTCGGGACTAAAAGATGAACTGATCAAGCTTACGCAGAAGCACAAAGTTCCCTGCCACCGATACGTCCTGATCACAAACGTTGTACTGTCGGGGGTTCGTCACGTCGGGACTCGTGACAAAATAAGCGACCTGAAGCAAAAGTACAAAAAAAGAATACCGTCAATAGAGGTTTGGGACGCGACTGACGTGTCGCGCATGCTCGACAACAATGAAGCTGTCCGGACAGCCTATCTTGACGACCTAGCTCCCGGTGATTTTCTGAAGGCCGTGTTGAAACGACTTGACGTGTCGAGGGATAGGAAGCGGAGCGCCCTCGCAGCATACTTGCGGCACACAGTAGAGTATCTCGCAGGTGCAAGGGCACAAGAGGCAGGCGACGAGGGCGAGTTGCCGTTGGCCAAGGTCTACGTTGATCTATCGCTGCGGTTGGACCGGACCCAAGGCGAGGCAAGCTCTCCGGAGATGCTTGAATTATGGAACGAGGTGGCACACGTTCGCAAGGCCGGCGTACCATCGGAAGACAGAATCTCGCTCAGCGATACCCCTGCGTCGAGCGCACTACTATTCGACAATTTTCCTACGTCCATGATTCTGGCGGGCCCAGGTTACGGGAAGAGTACAGTTACTCAGTTTCTTACTCTCTACCACGCCGCAAGGCTGGTCGACCCTGCGGTTGCGAGCGAGTTGGAAAAGCGGCTTCGGATTCCAACTGAGATGAACAGTGCCGACATCGGCAGTACCGTGAAGGTGCGAGTCCCATTTAAAGTCGAGTTACGGAGGTTCGCGAAATGGCATTCAGGGTTATCGCCCGAGAAACAGCCGGGTCACCTCGCAGAGTACATCGCTTCGCAGCTGATCAACAGCAATGTGAGCGGTAGCCTGACGGCCGAGGACATTTTTGAGATTGCCCATGACAACCCGACATTAATCGTTTTGGACGGGCTAGATGAAGTACCCGGAAAGGACGACCGGGAGCGAGTGATGAAGGCTATCGATGCATTCATACTGAGGTGTCAGGCAGAGGAGGGCGACATCCAACTGATATTGTCAAGTCGTCCACAGGGGTATGCCAACGAGTTCGAGAAATACATCCCAATCAAGTGGTCAGTACGAGATCTTGAATCGGCACTCTTCGGAGAGTACACGCAGTCTTGGCTTAGGCAGCGAGTGAGGGACGCGTCCGAACGTCAGGATGCCGTAACGAGACTTGAACGCGGAATGAAGTCCCCCGCCGTTGCGAGGCTGGCAACGACACTGCTTCAGGCGACGGTAATGATGACGATCGTGAAGCGGAAGAGTGAGGTGCCGCACGAGCGGTACAAACTGTATCACAAATACGTCGACGTGATTTTTGAAAGGGAACGGGAAAAATGGCCGCTCGTTTCCGAGTACGAGGATGAGCTGCGTAGACTTCATGAATTGGCCGGCTACGAATTGCATAAGGCGGTCGAAGCAGGCCAGTACAAAATCATCGAAGCGAGTGTGTTCCGTGGCATGGTCCTTCGCATTTGGGAGCAGTTTAGGGGAGCACAACCTACTAGCACCCCTCTTACCAAAACAGTAGACGAAATTATCGGGGCGGCTGCGAACCGACTGGTCTTCCTTTCGGGCAAAGGGGAAGAGCAAAGTGACATCGACTTCGTCATCCAGTCGTTTAGAGAGTACTTTGCAGCACAGTATCTTGCAAATCATGCCGATGCGGATCAGTCGCGGGTGCTCGACATGCTGGTGGGACGCGGCTTCTTCTGGTCGAACGTTCTGCAATTCTATATTGGGCTTGCGAAACCTGCGGAGCAGATTACTTGGATGCACTCCGCCTCGCAGGCGAGTACCGGCCCCGCATCAGATGTGAACAAGACGGTTTCCTTGGTGCAGTATCGCCGATCGCTGATGCAGTGCCTCCCCGAATTCTCGAAAGTATAGTGGACCCCGAAACTGAGACCGCCAGGTAAGCTACTCTGGCGGCCCTCGGAGGTGGTCCTGATGACGGCGAAGCGGAAGACCCACACGGCGGCGTTCAAAGCCCAGGTCGCTCTGGCCGCGGTGAAGGGCGACAAGACGGTCAACGAGTTGGCCGCCCACTTCGGCGTCCACCCGACCCTCATCCACGGGTGGAAGAAGCAACTCCTGGCCGGGGCCGAGGCCGTGTTCGCCGCCGGAGCGAAGGCGGTCGCCCCCGGCGACGACCAGACACCCGCGCTGTACGAGCAGATCGGCCGGCTCAAGGTCGAGCTCGACTGGGTGAAAAAAAAAGCTGCGACGTTCGGTTGACGACCTGCGGCCGCTGATCGACCCCGGGCACGCCGACCTGAGCGTCCGTCGGCAGTGCCAACTGGTCGGGCTCGGCCGGGCCACGTACTACCGGGGGCCGGCCGAGGAGTCGGCCGACAACCTGGCCCTCATGCGGCGGATCGACGAGCAGTACACGGCCTGCCCGTTCTACGGCAGCCGGCGGATCGCCCGGTGGCTGGCCCACAACGGCCACCCGGCGAACCGCAAGCGGGTCCAGCGGTTGCTCCGGGTCATGGGCCTGGAAGCCATCCACCCGAAGCCGAAGCTGTCGGCCGGGCGGGGCCACCCGGTGTACCCGTACCTCCTCCGCGGCGTGCCGATCGACCGCGTCGGGCAGGTGTGGAGTGCCGACATTACATACCTGCCGCTGCCCGGCGGGTTCATGTACTTGGCCGCCACCATCGACTGGTACAGCCGGTACGTGGTGGCCTGGCGGTTGTCGAACACGCTCGACGGGGCGTTCTGCCGGGACATGCTGGACGAGGCGTTGGCGGCCGGCACCCCGGAGGTGTTCAACACCGATCAAGGGGTGCAGTTCACGGCCGGGGCGTGGGTCGAGCGGGTGGAGGCGGCCGGGGCGCGGGTGAGCATGGACGGCCGGGGGCGGTGCCTGGACAACGTGTTCGTCGAGCGGCTGTGGCGGACGGTGAAGTACGAGGACGTGTTCCTGCGGGGATACGAGACGGTGACCGAGTTGGAGCGGGGGTTGAAGGCGTACTTCACCTTCTACAACGAGGCCCGCTTGCACCAGTCACTGGGGTACAAGACCCCGGCCGAGGTGTACCGGGCCGGACGGTCAAAAGAGCCGGCGAAGGAGTAGCTTAAATTCGTCGGTTTTTGGTCTCGCAAATGGGGTCCACTATAAACCGTCTAATGCGAATTTCTCGACTGCCATCCATATCGCGTTCACGAGCGACACTCGTTGGACGTGGTATCGCCAGGACTGGGTGAAAAAAATCTTGTCTTCTCTCAGGCCAATCGAATCGAAGGCTGCTGTGACCGGTCATCTAATACCAATGTCTCTCACAGATTGCGGATCCTTCGCGTCGGAGGCGGAGATCTGTGGTGCCGTTATCCACGAGGGCGATGCCGAATACCCAAAATTGGTTGCCGGGCTCCAAAAAGCGTTGGAGTCGGAGTCTACCCGACCGATCGCAATCTCTGTCGCATTCAGTCAATCCATACCCCTTAGTGCAGCTTCACTGCCCGAGACCCTGGATGTAGAGGTTGTGTCCGACCTCATTAGGGAGTGGCGGCGAGACACGCGTGACCCGGCGTCGGAGCTGCCGAAGCCGATCGGCCTCAGCGACACTCAGTTGATCCAATTGCTATGCAGAAGCCCGTCTCAAGTAAAGAGATTTAGTCAATATACGAGCCAGGCTACAACGCTACTCCCGAAACATTTAATTGCATTGCGTTCCGATCACGGCGACGTCACGGATGGTAGCCCGGAGATGAGCCGGTTGCCCTTGGCACCATACGCACTCCGGCCCGCGCCTATGATTGTCGCCGACTCCCGGGACAGTGGGCGAGCAACTGGCCCTTACTCCGATTATCTATACTCTCTTGCGGTCGCTGTTGTGGATCCAGCGAATCCGGTGAAGGATGCCGCGGCGCGTACTGCCGAGGCGAGTTTGCCAAAACCGGTTGCCGCTCACTACTCTGCCGATACTTTCCTCGGTCCTGACTACACTCACTTTGTTTCCGTACCTGAGTGGCAAAGGTTCAAAAGCGAGTTGGCCGCATTCCTCACAAATGCGGACGAGAGGAAACGCACGTATCAATTTTTGGCGGACTCTCGGCATCGAGTCGGCGGTGTGTATCCGCCTTGGGTGCTCATGCTGTTCAACCCCGCATCTTGGGACATGTGCAGTCAATGTAAACTTGTCACCGAGGAAACTGTAAACACTCTCCGGACGATGCCTGTTCACGCTCTTCTTTCAATCCCCTCCACACCACCCCGGCTAT
The DNA here is from genome assembly GCF_008254045.1 of Limnoglobus roseus. GTDB lineage: Bacteria > Planctomycetota > Planctomycetia > Gemmatales > Gemmataceae > Limnoglobus > Limnoglobus roseus. Next base: position 2,430,680 of record NZ_CP042425.1, read on the forward strand.
TGATGGGAGTTGTGGGATCCGAACTCGAAGGATTCGATCATCCGAGACGGTTGACCACGCTCGTTCATACGGCTTGTTCTGTTGCAGAGAAGTTCGGGCCGAATTGCGTCGGCTCCGTTCCTCACTCTCTCCTGGCTCGGAGCGTGCGATACGCGGTGCGTGAATTCGATTTCGATCCGAACAATCTTAACGCAGCACTTGCATGGCATCCGAACCTTCACAAATCTTGGCACGCGTTGGGCTTCTCTCTCCTTGCTGACTTGTCCACATGCCCGACACCTCTCCTTGTCGAGGCGTGGCAGCGAACGTCACGGCAAGACATGATGTGGATGAGGCCATTCACCGTTCCGTCTTCACCTCCTTCCCTGCAACGTATCACTGAACTTGCAGCGCTTGTGGTGGCCACACCAACGCCAAGCAACCTGCTGTTGTTTGCGTATATGAATAATCAGTTGCCCCGTGTCAGGACTGCTTTTACGCCCACGCTTGTCGACTTGATCCTCGACTTGCTCTGTAGTGACGAGGTGCTTAGCGATGATGCGGTCGCCCTACTCATTCGGTCCTCGCTGACAGCACCGCTAACTTGCCGGACCCTTACCGTATTATGCTCAGAGCGCGGGATTCCTCGTCTCGCAGACCGATCGGGCATTGTCAGCGAGTCGATCTATTCTCGTCTAGAAGCATTGCTCGACGATGACCCGAGTAGGTCCGACCCTTGGCTCCGGTCGATGCTTGAACATTTAGTTGTCCGGCGCGCGTCAATACCGATCCGCCTTGCTTCCATGGCGGTAAATCTTCTCGTCAGTATTACGTTGTCGGCGAGCGCTCCGTTACAAGATCGACAGTGGCAGCTCAACCGTGCAGTCGATTTGTCATGAGACGCATTCGTCGTCTACCCGAGCCGGCCATATCGCCCATGACTTCCACCTGGCCCCGTACTCTATATCAGAGACTCTTGCGAGGCCGGCTTACTGTTTGCGAAGTATGCCTCGATCATTCGTGCGTGCTGGACGCTTGTGGATCAGCGAATATTCGTTACGATTTTGGCATTATCCCGGCAGGCTGAGGAATGTTTGCGACGGGAAGTTCCAAGAGCGGGAATTGGGGAGCAAGAAGCCAGCGACCCCTCGTCGATGAGGGACTTTGTCTCCCGATCGACTTGTTCCGACCCGTTTTGTCAGCAAGGGAGAGCGGGTCCGTCTCTTGGACGGGCCAAGCCGCTACGCTGGGGTACGTGGCGGATGGAAAGACGCCGTACCTCAAATCACCTTGTCCTACGGCCATGCGGACGGTGAAACCATTCGCTTGGCCGTGCCGCTGAGGTCGTCGGTAACCCGATCCGGCCGCGGGCGGTGGTGGTTCACCTGTCCGCTGAAGGCCGACGGACAGACTTGCGGGCGTCGTCTGAGCCGTCTGTACTTGCCCTGCGGCGAGAAGCAGTTCGTGTGCCGGACCTGCCACAACCTCCCTTACCGCAGTAGCCGGAACGCGCATCGGCTGGAGCGGCTCCGCGATCAGGGTGAGGAGGATGCCGCGCGACTCTCGACGCTACTTGCTGCCGCGTATCGTGCCCCGACGGCGGTGTTGGAAAGGTCACGGTGAATGGCGTCGGCGTGGCGGTCGTACTCCGACGGCGCTCGCTGCTTCACGAACTCGGACATCGCGGGGACGTGCGAAGAATTCGAGGCGGAGGGCATTCGAACCGTCGCGTCGGACTGCTCGGCTCAAATGAGTCTTATTAGCGTTTCCCTCCCCACTCAGACCTCGGAAGTTCGCTTGAGCTCGAAGGCCGACGCCTGTCCATGCAGCAGCACGGAGCCGAACAAGTTTGGTACAAAGAGGACTGACGCACGAATGACGTTCCGTCTTGTTCCGCAGCTCTCATCCGGGGCGGTCGGCCGATGGACAAGAAATCGCTCAGCGAACGCGACATCTGCACCAAGTTCATCACGCCGGCTGTGAAGAGGGCGGGCTGGGACGAGATGGCCCAAATCCGGGAGGAAGTCAGCTTCACGAAGGGGCGGATCACCGGGGACGACACGCAGGGCAAGGAACAACTCGACAACTTCATCGACCCGGAATCGGCCTACCCCGACAACAAGGCGATGTGTCGTATCTACACGCGGACCGACGCCGACTTCGTGGACCGTCAACTCTGGCCGCAGCAGTCCCAGTGGCTGCGTGAACATCTGGAAACGATGCACCGCGTCTTCGCCCCGCGGGTGAAGAACTTGAAGCTGGAATCGGAGGAAAGAGCGGGGTAACTCCCTCCTTACTCGCCGATTTTTGATTTGTCACGCATTCGGACGCCAACGCATGGCCGTTACAACGACGATCTGGAACCCGTCGGGCCACCCCATTCACCAGTTGATTCAGGGCTTCGATGTAGTCATCGCGGCCACTACGGTCATTCGTGCGGAAGCACATCGGCTGAACTATGTGTTGAATCAGAATTCCGTGGAATTTCCCGCCCCTGGCGATGAGGCCCTGGCTCGCTTCCGCCAGTTGGTGTCAGAGTATCGGGCCGCCTGGGCAGAACTGTTCGTCCGCGACCACTTCGGGCCGGGCGAGGTCGCACGCCAGTTGCCCAACGAAGTGACGGCGTGCTTCGTCCGAGGCGGCTGAAAACTCTCGCAGACTGGTCCCCAGTCCCCGCCCGCTCGGGTGCCCGATCTGCTATAATTTCGTCTACTCCAGCAGCCGCACAGCCCACTGACGGGACCGACTCGTGCGGAGGGCAGAGACTTCCCCCCACCACCTGCCGATTGTTCCTGTTCTCCGCCTCGGTTCGTGCCGCCGAAGCGGTTCTTGAGCGATCGAGGTAAGAGACGACATCAGGGCGGCAGATCACTCAACTTGATTTCAGACGCAAGGAAGGGAAGCACATGGGTTCCGCAAAGAAGCCGGTGCCGGTTCGCCGCCGGTACTCCGACGACTTCCGGGCGACGGCCATTGCCGGGCTGGCCGCCAACGGCGGCAATGTCGAGCGCACGGCGCGGGCGTTGAGCATCCCGGCGAAGACGCTGGAGCAGTGGGCGAAGGGATCGCGCAACCCCGTTTCCGCTCAACTGAGCGGCCAAAAAAAGCTCGACTTGGCCGAGGCGATGGAGCAGTTCGCCCACAACCTGATGGGCGTCTCCCTTGAAAAGGTCAAGAACCTGAACATCAAGGACCTCGGGGTCACGCTCGGGATCGTGGTGGACAAGTTACTCGTCCTCAATGCCCATATGAAGGCCGAGCAGCAGGAGCAGAACGTAAAGGCGAAGGAAGAGGAGTTCCACTGCGACCTGTCGAAGCTGTACCCGTACGAACTGGACATGCTGCACAAGATCATTTCCAAGACAACGGGCAACACGCAGGTCATCTATCCGCCGCAACCCGGGGACCCCGACTACGACCCTGGCTTGCCGACCGATGGCCTCGACGGCGCAGATGAAGACATGGGCATGGTGACCGAGCCTGCCCCTTTGTCACCGGCAGCAATCTGACGCGGCGAGGGGTGACGTTCTTTCCGACCTCCGCCTCGGAATGAAGGTGAGTCGCTGGCGGGCCAGTGTCTGCAAGCAGGTCCAACCAACTAGCTTGGAAAAGCTGCATCTGGTGTTTCTCAATGGATGAAAACCGCCCCGATGGAGAGCAGCGAGACCATGGCTCAGTCGGGCCCGCGCTACGCTATCGGTGCTACAACTGCGAACCGGAGCACGAGTTTTCGTCGGTAATACCCGTTTGCCCGCAATGTGGCGCGGACAATCGCAAGCCAGGGCAACGTGTGATTGCTCCGCTGGTCACGACCCATTTCGATCCACCCCACCCGGTGATTCATGGGAAGGGCCAAAACGTTATGGCCTGCACCGGCACGTTTTGGCCACCGAGGACATTCGTTTCCGGTGACACGACCTGCGTGAGTTGCCTGGCTTGTCGGGAAACCGAAGCATTCAAAGCCGTCGAACGCACGCGACGCCAGAATCGACTCGTTGGCACAACTCTGAATCGAGACCGCGTCGATGAGCAGGTGTCCCAACTCTACGTCGAGAGGCCCCCTGGTTTAGACACACAACTGGCCGATGCGTTTGTCGCCGTCGCCACCGCCATGCGGGAGTGCGCCCGGCTTGTGGCGTCCGTCTATTACTTGTGGGAGAGAGAGGGCGAGTACCGCCGCTTGGCAGCATGTGTGGCCGACGCGGCGACGGCCGCACGAACCGCGTACCTCGCTGTGGACCTCCGTCTGCGCCGGGCGGGCGGGCCGAACGCGATGCTCGACGTCCTCAACGACGTCCTCACCGTACACAGCCGCGCCCCACTGAACCCGCCCGCAACGCCCGACGGTCTGAACGCCGTCCTCACGAACCTGTACATGAAGCGGGCGGATACGTTCGCCCGAGTCGACGGGCGGGGGTGCATCGACCGGATGCTCGATCAACTGGCCCGCGTTCCCCCACCGACAAACAACACCCCTGCCGCCGCCGAGCCATACCCGGCAGCGTCCGCCCCTCTACCTCAGGCCAAACCGGGCGACGGGGAGAAGGCGCAGCCACCGACCCCGTTCCATCCGCTGACCTCTTGGGGCGAGATTTTCGCCGCCTTGAACGCCCCGCACGGCCGGCCGGTCTTGAAGAATGACGAGCCGACCCGCGACAAAATTCGCAAGCTCAACACGAAACACGACGGGCCGATCGTCTTCCCGCGGAGGAAGGGAAAGCAACCGTCGGTAGGGGAGGCCGCCCTCATGGCGTGGTGGGACGCGATACGCGAACACTTCGACGCCCGCAACGCCGAGAAGCAGGCGAAGGCAATGGACGCCCGCCTGACCGTAGCTGACACGCACAACTTCGGCGCATCCGAGACGGTCGTGCCCGGCGTCAGCGGGTCGGTGAAACGCACCCGGAAGAAAAAGGACGATAAGGGAAAAGAAGGCAAAAGGTAGGAAAGTACGGAATAGAAAGGACGGCCGCGCTGCTCGCCATGAATTTCGGGGGATCTACACTCCCGGAACTTTAAGGACGAGAAGCCATGCCGAACGATCTGCTCTACCCCGACGACGTCGATGCCCGACTGAACTGGCCGCCCGGCCGCACGTCTCGGTTGGCCCGCACCGGCAAACTGCCGCACTACATCCTGCCCGACGGCTCGATCCGCCTCTGCTGGGAGGAGATCCTGCCCCTTGTCCACCACGTCGCCGTCGCCCCCGACGCGGCTCAGGCAAAGGAGGGCCGTCCCAATGGCTGACTCACGCCCCTCACGCCGTCCCGCCTCTGCCCCGCCCGCCGATACCACCCCCTCAGCGAGCGGTGAAGCGCAAGGCCCCGCTCGTGATCTTCCGGCCAGGGGCCGGCGACTGTTCGGACAACACAAACCCCGGTGGATGTGCCGCTATCGCTACGGCATTCGAGATGCGCATGGAAACCTTCGCAACAACCACTCTTCCGTGTCCTGCTCGGTCGCCTGCTACGCACGGTACGCCTCCCGATTGACGAGGGCGTTGAATCGGCACCTCCGGTTGAGAGTCGTACCTCAGCTAAGAGGTGTGGTCGTGCTCTGCGTTCGCGGGTCGTTGAAGTTCCGGCCCTGCGACCAGGTCGAGGAGGTCCGGCGGGCCTTCGTTCACCGGCTGAACCGCCGCCACCGGGCGGGCGACGACTGTTCCGTGTTCGCCGTCATGCACCCGACGCGGCCGGAGCGGGTCCACTACGACTACATCGCCATCACGACGAACCCGTCGGTTCGCGCCGCCCGCCGCCTCCTGCGCGCCTGTTGGTGCGGTCGGACCAACAGGCCATTCTCGATGGTGCCATTCGTCGCGGTCGATGGCGACGCGTTCCACGCGGTGAGGAACTACCTCGAATACTTGACGAAGTTGCGGCCGCGACACCGGCAACCGGGCTGGTACCTGCCGCTGTTGGGCCGTGGGCAGCGGTTGACCATGAAGTCGGGTCCGTGGTTTGTCGCGTTGCGAATCGGGGCGGACGGGTCGTTCCAGACGTAGCGTCTGGTTGCACACCTCCAGAAAGTCTTAAAAGCGTTTCCCTCCCCCGGACGAGCACCGGGGAACACGATCACGCGCGAAGCCCGACCATGGCGAGCCTCGCCGGTTTTGGTTGGGTGGGCAACACATTGAGTTGGCGAAGTTCGACGGAATTAACCACCGACAACGAAGGAGAGCCGAGCTTGACACCATCACTCACCGTCAAAGAGGCGGCCACCTGTTTGCGACTGTCCCCGGCCGCCGTCTACGGCCTTTGCGCCGCGAAGTTGCTGCGACACCAACGGGTCGGCGTCGGACGGGGGAAGATTCTGATCCCGCCCGACGCGATCGACGAGTACCTCGCACGGGGTACCGTGCGGTCGGCCGAAAGTCACCCCGGCGGCTTCTTGTTCAGTGCCGCCCGTAAGTGATCGGGCGACTGTGAAAGGTGCTGGTAGGTCTTCGCAATCGTGGACGGATCGCGGTGCCCCATCAGGATCGCGCAGGTCATCGCATCAACGCCGCTCTTGAGCATGCGGTCGAGCCACGAGTGCCTGAGGTGGTACAGGCAGTACTTCGGGGCGAGAGTTTGGGCCAACTCCCGCCGGCACTTGAGCCGAGCTTCCTCCCGAAGTTCGGCGACCGACTTGGCTTCTTCCCGACCGTTCACGACCCGGCTCGGCCGCAACGAAAGGAGTTTCATTTGAATCGCCTCCTCCCTGACCTCGATCGCTCGCTCCCGCATCGCGGCGAACCCCATGCGGTGCTGGACGGCGACGAACTGGCAGTTGACGGACATCGGCGTCCACGCCTTGCCAGCCTCATTCAACAGCAGTCGTCCGGCCGGCCGCTCGGCGACGAGGCGGTCCACGAGCGGCACGACGGCCTCGGTCAGGTAGATGATGCGGGGCCACCGGTCGCCCTTGGCCTCCTCGGGAGGCAGGACGAACCGCCGGTTGGCCGAATCGAAGTGACGGGCTTCGAGCTTCAAGAGCTCCTGTGGCCGCGCCCCGATCTCCCACGCCAGCGTGACGAGGTCGAGGAACCGCTCCGAGCGGATGGCCTCTCGGACTCGTTGGTATTCGGCGGGCGAAATAACGACCGACCGCTTCCCGGCCTTCGGTTTGGCGTAATCGCAGACGGACGAATGCGGCGTCCGGCCACTTCGCTCGGCCCACCGCATAAGCCGTTGGACGGCCTGCCAAACGCCGCGGGCGGTCCCGCGGGCCCAATCGGGGTGGACGGCGACCCACTGTTCGACATGGAGCGGCTTGAGGTGGGAAGCGGGGAACGTCTCGCCGAGGTGGCGGACGAAGGGCGTGAGCTTTTCTTCGTACCAACCGCGTGTGCGAGGGGATCGGTCTTTGAACGCGACCCGCAGGAACTCCGAGGTGAGTTGTCCGAGAGTAAATGGCAGGGGCTCGCTGGGGACGATGAACCGCTCAGCCTTCTTGTGAGCCTTGAGCAACTCGGCACACCGGGCGAGTGCCTCGGCGTAGTCGTCTGAAAGGCGGTGCTGTTTCGTCCCGATCTGGACGTACCAGGCCTTGTGGGACTTCTTGAAATACGGAGCGGGCTGACGGCGGGACATGGAAAAAACCTCCTCAGGAAACCCGTGTAAAGCACGGCCGGGCCTGAAAAGGTTCGCGTCGCTGACCCTCCTCGGTGCTGGTAACACCGGGGAGGGTTATTTCTCGATCTCGGACAGGATATCTCGGACAGACTCCGGCGAATCGCCGTAAGTCCAGTACACCCAAGAGGAGTCGAACCTCTAACCTTCGGTTCCGTAGACCGATGCTCTATCCAGTTGAGCTATGGGTGCGCCAACGTACCAATCCTATGAGCGGCACGCCGGAGTGTCAACGCGCGATCGGAAACGAGATCTCAAATCTCGAGGCCGTCCGGGATCACCGCGCCCCGCGGCACGCAGACAATACCGTCGCGGATGTGGAAGCGGCCGGCCGGGTCGTCGTAGTCGGCGTCGGCGTCATGGTCGCGGATCCGAACACCTTGGCCGATGCGGCAGTCCTTGTCCAACATTGCCCGCTCGATCCGACAGCCTTCGCCGATGTTCAAGTGCGGGCGGCCCAGGCGACGGTTCTCCTCCAGTTCCACCTGCGTCTCGAAACCGTCACTGCCGATCATCACCACGTCCTTCAGGTGGCAGTTCGCCCCGACCACGCTGCGGACGCCGATCAGCGAGTGCTTCACGCTGCTGCCGGCCCCGATCACGCAGCCGTCGGCGATCGTCACGCTCTCCAGGGCCGCGCCGTTAATTCGGCTAGCCGGCAGGTTCCGCATCCGCGTGAAGATCGGGCCTTCCGGGCTGAAGAAGTCGAACGGCGGGTTCGGTTCGCCCAGCGCCAGACTCGTTTCGTGGTAACTCTTGATCGTACCCAGGTCCTCCCAGAAGCCGTCGAAGAGGTGCGCCTGGATGTGCCGGTCGGCGACGTGATTCGGGAAGACGTTCGAGCCGAAGTCGTGTGGCAGGAGCATCGCGTTGTGCAACTTGTCCGGCACCGGCGCGTTCAGCATCTCGATCAACTTGTCCGTGTTGAACAGGTAGATGCCCATGTTCGCCAGGTAGTTGCGGCCCTTCGACGGGATGCCCATCTTCTCGATCCACGTCGACGGGGTGTAGTACGGCTTGCGGGCCTCGGCCGTCTTCGGCTTCTCCGTGAAGCTCAGCACACGGCCGCTGTCGTCCATCCGCATCAGCCCGAAACCGGCCGTCTGCTCTTCCGGCACCGGAATGGCCGCGATCGTCACCTCGGCCTTGCTCTTGCGGTGCGTCTCGATGAGCTGCTGGTAGTCCATCCGGTAGAGTTGGTCGCCCGACAGGATGAGCACCTCGTCGGGCTCTTCGCGGTTGATGTACGCGATGTTCTGGCGGACGGCGTCGGCCGTACCCTGGTACCAGCCGATCTGCTCGTCGTAGGCTTGCTGGGCGGCGAGGATTTCGACGAACCCCTTGCTGAACATGTCGAACTTGTACGTGTTCGCGATGTGCCGGTGCAGGCTGACCGACAAGAACTGCGTGAGCACGTAGATGTTGTTGAGGCGACTGTTGATGCAGTTGGAAATCGGGATGTCGATGAGGCGGTACTTGCCGCCGACGGGCACGGCCGGCTTGGCCCGGGATTTCGTCAGGGGGAAGAGTCGCGATCCGCGACCGCCGCCGAGAATGAGGGAGAGGACTTCGGGCATGGCGGGCCTCACTGGAATGAAGGGGAAGGGATCAAGTGTGCATATGCTAACGCGCTGACCGCACCAGAGTAAGGGACTGGTATTTTCGGATTTTTTTGAAACGCCGGACCGACGGAGCAGTAGCCGGACAACCGGCATTTCCGGCCGCCGTGCCCTGGTGCCCCAGACCCTGTACGATTGAAGACATGACGACCCCGGACGTGAACGTATCGAGTCACCTGGCGATTCTGGCGGCGGTCGAACCGGCCCGCGTCGCCTTGCACTCGGCCCGAGCGGGAACGCATCGGACGTTTTCCCAACTTCACAGCGAATCCGATGCCACGGCCCACGGGTTAACCGCCCTCGGCATTGGCCCCGGAACGCGAGTCGCGCTGATGGTTCCGCCGTCGCTGGAATTCTTCTCGCTGACGTTCGCTTTGCTCAAGGCCGCGGCGGTGCCGGTGCTGATCGACCCCGGTATGGGCATCCGCCGACTCGGCGACTGCTTGAACGAGGCCGAACCCGAGGTGTTCATCGGCATTCCGAAGGCTCATGTGGCGCGGCGGTTGCTCGGCTGGGGCCGTCGGACGATCCGGACCACCGTCAACGTCGGCCGTGGCCGGTTCTTCTGCACGCGGTCGAGTCGGGAACTTCCTCTCACGTTCACGGGAAAGGGTGAGTACGCTCGCCCCCCGGTGACGGCAAACGACCCGGCGGCGATCCTGTTCACCAGCGGTAGCACCGGCCTGGCAAAGGGGGCGGTTTATACGCATGGCATCTTCACGGCTCAGGTCGAGATGCTCAAAGCCGAGTACGGCATCGCCCCGGGCGAGATCGATCTGTGTACATTCCCGTTATTCGCGCTGTTCGGCCCGGCCCTCGGCATGACGTGTGTAATCCCGGATATGAACCCCTCCCGCCCCGCCACGATTGACCCCCCGAAGACGCTCTCCGCGGTTCGGCGGTTCGCCGTGACGAATCTCTTCGGCAGCCCGGCGGTGATCCGGAGGTTGGGCGATTCGTTCAAAGAGGGCGCGGATACACTGACGAGCGTGAAGCGCGTCCTCTCGGCCGGTGCGCCGGCGTCGCCACACGCCTTGGAGCGATTCTCGCGGTTGCTGCCCGACGGCGTGCAAATCTTCACGCCCTACGGGGCCACGGAAGCCCTGCCGGTGGCAAACATCGGCAGTGATGAAATCCTCGCCGAGACACGACGACTGACCGAACGCGGTCACGGCGTGTGCGTCGGCCGGCCGTTCGCAGGAATGACCGTGCGAATCATTCGCATCTCCGACGAACCGATCGCTGAGTGGGACGAATCGCTGTGCGTGCCGGATGGTGAAGTCGGCGAGATCGTCGTTCGCGGGCCGGTGGTGACGAAACAGTACTGGCACCGCGACGCTGCGACGAAGCTGGCGAAGATCACCGACCCGGCGACGGGCGAAGTGCTACACCGCATGGGCGACGTGGGGTACTTCGACGACCGCGGCCGGCTGTGGTTCTGCGGCCGCAAGTCGCAGCGAGTGGTCACGCCGCACGGCACGCTGTTCACCGACATGGTCGAGCCGATCTTCAACACAGAGGAGGGAGTGTCGCGCACGGCACTCGTCGGTGTGGTGCGGGATGGCGTCACGCATCCGGTGCTGTGTGTTGAACCGACGTTCCGAACACGCGCCGGGCTTCTCGAAGTATCGAAGAACCTCAAACAAAATGAGGAGCGAGGGACGAGGTTCGATCCACGCTTCGAAAGCAATCCGCGTGGATATCTCACCTTCCACTTGTACGCCGAGGTGAAACGAATCACGCCGACCATCAACGCCATCTTGATTCACCCGAAGTTCCCGGTAGACGTGCGGCACAACTCGAAGATCTTCCGCGAGAAGCTCGCGGAGTGGGCGGACGGGCAACTTCCCCGGAAGTGGAACGGGGGCCGCGTATGAAAGCCCTCGTCACCGGCGGCGGCGGGTTCCTCGGCGGGGCGATCGTTCGCGCCCTGCGGGCTCGCGGCGATACGCCGATCTCCTTCACCCGCTCGCGGTATGCGTGGCTCGACGAGATCGGCGTGCAACAGCGGCTCGGGGACCTGACGGACCTGGACGCCGTGGATCAGGCTGTCGCCGGGTGCGACGTGGTCATCCATGTGGCCGCGAAGGCCGGCGTGTGGGGCCGGTACGCCGACTACGTGGCCACGAACATCACCGGCACCGAGAACGTCCTGGCCGCGTGCCGGACTCAGGGCGTGCGGAAACTCGTGTACACCAGCACGCCGAGCGTCGTCCACACCGGGGTGGACATCGCGGGCGAGAACGAGAGCCTGCCCTACGCGAAGCACTTCGACTCGTACTACCCGCAGACGAAGGCGAAGGCCGAGCAGGCGGTGCTGGCCGCGAACGGGTCGGACCTCGCGACGGTGGCCTTGCGGCCGCACCTCATCTGGGGGCCGGGCGACCCGCACCTCATCCCGCGACTGCTGGCCCGTGCCCGCCTCGGCAAGTTGAAGCGTATCGGCACCCGTGAAGTGAAGATCGACCTGACCTACGTGGACAACGCCGCGGACGCCCACGTCCTCGCGGCCGACAAGTTGGAGATCGGCTCGCCGATCGCGGGGAAGGCGTACTTCATCAGCAACGGCGACCCGGTCGTGATGTGGACGTTCCTGAACCGCATCCTCGCCGACGCCGGCGTGCCGCCGGTCACGAAGACCGTCCCTGGCTGGGTGGCTCGCCTGACAGGGCGAGCCCTGGAAGCGGTCTACGGCCTCTTCCGCGTGGCCGGCGAGCCGTCGCTGACGCTGTTCGTGGCGAAGCAACTGTCAACGTCGCACTGGTACGACATCTCGGCCGCGAAGAACGATCTGGGGTACGATCCGCAGGTCAGCATCGAAGAGGGTCTGAAGCGGCTGGCCGCGAGCTTCAAACCCCACCCGGGGTGAGTCACGCGACCGGTAGTCGGCCTTCCCAATCCGCCCGCCGCACCCGCCGTTTGGTCTGGAAGGCTTCCTCGACGAGGTCGGCCGCCCCGCGAACACCGGGGGACAGTTCCAGTTGCTTGCGGCACACCATCGCGGCCTCTCGGTACTTCGGCTGGTTCACGATCGCTTCGATCATCGGCCGCAATCGCGCGGCGGTGACGCGGCCGGGCCGAAGGACTTCGCCGGCCCCGAGCCACCGGACGCGCTCCGCGACGCCGGGTTGATCGTTCGTCACCGGAACGCACACCATCGGCAGCCCTCGGGCGAGCGATTCGAGCGCCGTGTTCAGGCCAGCGTGCGTCACCACAGCCGCGGCCCGATCGAGCAGCGGCAACTGCGGCGCGAACCCCACGACCAGCGCGTTCGCCGGCACCGGGCCGTCCCACACCGCGTCCCGTCGGCCGAGTGCAAGGACCACCTGCACTGGCAGCGTCTCGCACGCGGTCAGGATCGCGGTGAAGACGTGCTTCAGGCGGTTTTGCAGTGTGCCGAGCGAGGCGTACACGAGCGGCCGGCCGTCGAGCTGGTCCCAGGGGAACGGTTCTTCGCCGTCGCGAATCGGCTCGTGCCACGGGCCGGTGTAGTGGAAGTGGTCGGGCAGGTGATCGCGGGGGAAGTCGAAGAAGGCCGGCTGCTGGGCGACCTGTACGAGTCCGGTCGCCGTCGTGACGTTGGCATCGGGGACAGGCGACAACCCGTGGGCCGCACGGTACGCCGCGATCTCGCGGCGGACCGGCGCGACGGCCCACCGCAGGGCGGTGTTGCCGAGGCGGTTCCGCAACCGCGGGAGCAGCCCCGGCCGGTAGGCCCACGGCAGCACAGGCGGCGGCACGCCGGCTTCCTGGTAGAGCGCGAGCGCGTTGCACGCGAGGGCACACGGCAGCCCCAACACCTCCGCGACGCACCCGCCGGCGGACGAGACTTGGTCCGCCACCACCGCCTCAATGCCCTGCGCGCGGAAGGCGGCCGGCAGTTCGCGGAAGCCGACGATTTCGATGTCCGCGAGCAACCGCCCCGTCAGTTTCATCGCGGCCAGGCCGGTGAGTTCCGCGAGGCGAACCCGCCCCGGCGCGACGTGCGTTTCGTAATCCGCGTGCCCGATGCCGACGTACCCGAGGCCGGCACGGTCGGCGAACCGCCGGGCGGGCGGTAGCCCGAAGACGCTGACCTCGTGCCCCCGCCGCGCGAGTTCGCGGCCGAGCGTGGTCATCGGGTTGAGGTGGCCGGTCATGTCCGGGCAGTACAAGGCGATCCGCATGGTCCGTCGTTCCCCGTGGCAACGGGGGGTGTACGGCGGGAAGCGGCGGGCGGATTTCGCCATCGCACCGGGGCGACGGCCGGCACTACCAGCACATCAACGTCACGTCTTCCACCAGTTTCACCGCGTACCGGGTGAAGCGTTCCGCGTCCCCGGTCGCGTACGGGTGCATCAGCATCCGCCACCACAGGGGCACGGCATCCCGGTAGCGGCCACACTCCTCGTACGCCGTGCCGAGGTCGCGGGCCGCGTAGTAGATGAAGAGGTGGTCCGGGCCGTACTGGGAGCGGTTGTAGTCATACGCCCCCTTGAGGTGGGGCACGGCCTCCGCCGGCCGGCTGCACGCCAACAAACAGAGGCCGAGTTGAGAACGGGTCCACAAGACTTCAGAGGAAGTCGGGCGACAGTGCTTCTGGAACCGGGCATACGCTTTCTGAAGGACGGGCAGGACCGTGTGGCAGTCCGCACTCGGCAGCCGGTACTTGGCCAGGTTGACGCGCACCCACTCCGTTTCCTGGTGGTCCTCACCGAACTTCTTGACGCAAATGGCGAGAATTTGTTCCTCGATGGCCGCCTCTTCGGCCCGCCGTCCGGCGTGGCGGTAGGACATGCGGAGGAGGTTCAGTTGGTTCAGGAATTCCGCTGAGTCGGGAGCTAGCGTTGCCCGGGCGGCTTCCACGATCGGTTCGATGACTCGAACCGCGTCCGCCCCCCGGCCAGCATGGATGTACGTGTAGGTCATTTCCGTGGCCGTCTTGATAAGCTCCGGGTGGCGGGGTTCCAGGTGTTGCTGACGGAGCGCCAAGGACTGTTCCATCAGCACAATGGCCTCGACAAATTCGCCGAACGAACGTCGGGCCAGAGCCAAAGTGAAGAGCACCCGGGCTCGGCGGAGTGGATCACCCGTGTCGTTCTTCGCGACGTCGGCGAGTTGCGCGATCTGCTGCTGCATCGTCTTGAGCGATTCGGCCCCAAACCCTGAGCCGATACTGATCAGGATCTTCTCCAGCATCGCTGTGACTGCTTCCGCATCCTGCCGGGCCTTCCGCTCGGCCTCGGCGGCGCTTTCCGCCTGTTGTCGCAGTTTCCGCTCGCCGTTGGCCGCGAGCACGGCGGCGTCCGCGGCGGCCACCGCGTTGCGGCGCTCGTCCTCGGCTTGCCCGGCGAACGCCAGCGATACGCCCGTCGCGACCGTCAGGATCACGCCCAGGGCCACCGTCAACCCGGTCGTCAGCGGATTTCGCCGGCACCAGTTCCAGCCTTTCTCCAGCCGCCCGATGGGCCGGGCCAGAATCGGGCGACCTTCCAAGAACCGCGTAAGGTCGTCCGCCAGATCCTGCCCATCGGCGTACCGCCGCTGCGGATCCTTGTGCAGGCACTTGCGGCAGATCGTTTCCAGGTCACGGGGCAAGTTCGGCTGCCAGGCGCGGAGCGCGACCGGTTCGTGCTGAAGAATGTTCGTCAAGATCTGCTGGGGGTTGTCGCCGGAGAACGGCACCGTGCCGGCCACCATCTCGTAGAGCAGTACGCCGAGCGCCCACACGTCGACCGCCGGGGTGAGGTCTTTCTTGCCGGTGAGTTGCTCCGGCGGCATGTACGTCGGCGTGCCGGCGATCATGCCGGTCTGTGTCAGGTGTTCGGTCGCCAGGTCCCGTGCCAGGCCGAAGTCCGCGACCTTCGGCTGGCCTTCGGGCGTGAGGAGAATGTTGGCCGGCTTCAAGTCGCGGTGAATGATGCCGCGGGCGTGGGCGTACCCGACGGCCCCGGCCACGGTCGCGATGAGGGCCGCCGCTTCCCGCGGCGACGGCCGACCGTCTTTCAGCTTGTCCGCGAGCGACCCACCGGCGACGTACTCCATTGCGAGGAACGGGCTGTCGTTCTCGGTGCCGCAATCGAAGATTTGAACGATGCCGGGGTGCTGAAGTTTGCCGAGCGTCTCTGCCTCGCTACGGAACCGCTCCAGGGTTTCCGGGTCGGTGCTGCCGAGCACGGTGAGGATCTTGTACGCGACGTCCCGTTTCAACCCGCTCTGCCGCGCCTGGTAAACGATCCCCATGCCGCCGCGGCCGAGAACCCGTATTAACTGGTAGTCTCCGCTCAGTCGAATGGCCGGCAACGGCGTGTCACAACTGGCCGGGACGGTGTCGGCCAGCGGATGGCCGCCATTCATGCGCCGGGTGGGGACTCCCCGCGACTGGGTACTCTCGCGGGCGTGAAGGTTACTACCCATCGCTGCGTCCTTCAAACGGCTGTAGGGATGCGCGCCGCTGAAAGTTAGGACGAAAATGGTTTCGGCGGGTGGCCTGTCAGCCCGGAAAGTGGTGTTAGGTTTCGCGTGCGAAGGGAAATTCCTCGCCCCGCCAGCAACGAGAAGTCATCCGAACACCGGGCCGCGATCATCACGGCCCGGTTTGCTGCCGGCTCCGCACAGAACGGCGGGGCTTACACCCTGTCGTCGGTACCGCGTCACTCGCTTGGTCGGTAACTCCAGCACGACCCGCCGGGGCATTGCGACGGGCCTGAAGCGACGGGCCGTGGGTTTCGAGCGGGCGAGTTGAGGCACTCAGGCGGGTCGGCCGCCGTTCCAGTAGTCGCACAGGATGTTGTAGATCACAGGGGCGGGGCGGTTGTAGTAGTCAAGAATGACGATGTACGCGCCGTCCACCAAGAGGCCGATGCCGTGCTTGCTGTTGGCCGTCCGCGTGACGCCCATGCGCTTCACCGGCGGGTACTCGATGGCCTTCACCTCGTCCCACCGGAGTTTCCCCTTGCTGTCGCCCTGAACCAGCGCGAGGCCGACCGGGGTGATGACCAGCCCAGAGTGGGCCTGGGCGTCCCCTTGTAGGGATCGGCCGGACAGAAAGAGGATCAGCGCGATGAACAAGCCGAACAGGGCGACGCCTAATCCCCCGCCCATCCAGGCGTCGTCGAAGTTCCCCTGGGTGACCCGGCCGGCGACCCCCATGACGACCGCAGCCGCCGCCAGGCCGAGCATCGCGTAGACGCCCTTGTACGACCGCCGGCGGTGGATCATCTTCGGCCGGCCGGCGAACGTGTAAATGTGGTCCTCGCCGAATTTCGCGACCTGATCCTCGCGGTACCCGTGCAACGACGCGGGGATCCGCGGGGATCGGGTTCGGGGCCACTTACTTTCCAGGAAGACCAACAACTCGTGCGACGCAACCGTCAGACGGTCCGGGATGACCGTGACGCCGTCCGCGTGGTTCAGTTGGATCGTGGTGCGGGAAGCCTCCCGGTCTCCAGAGGTGACAACTCCTTCGAGGTGTTCGAATCGGACCATGTGCTCGGTTGGCTGTTCGAATTGCAGGTGGTCCTCCGCGATGCGGAAGACCGTCGGGCGGTCCCGGCCGAGCCAGATGCCCGCGGCAATCCCGAAGGGCAGGAAGACCGTCGGCCAGCCGTCCTTCTTGGGTGCGACCAGGAACACGATGCCGAACAGGAGGCCGAGGACCACGAAGAATCCGGCCCAGAGGCCCCCGGTCGGGCGGGACTCGACGACTTCGCCGATCACAGGAATTCCTCCAACCACGTCACGGCCAAGTTGTGGGTGACGTGCAGCAGTACGGGCAGGGCCAGGGATCGCGACCAAACGCGGACGTACCCGAGGAAGACGCCCAGGGCGAACAGGTAGGGCATGCTGAGGAACACGTGAATGTGACACACGCCGAACATCGCGGCCGAGACGAGAACCGCCCCGTGAACGCCGCCGTAGCGGCGGAGTACGCCGAGCAAGAGGTACCGGAAGAAGAACTCCTCGACGATGCCGGGTTGCACGCACTCTAGCAGCACGCCGACCAGCGTCACCCCGGCCGGCTCCGGAAGTCGGAACCATTCGATCTTCACGTACTCTCGAATCGCCGCGTGGTACAGGACGTTGACGCCGACGAGGGCCGCCAGGAGAGGGAGGGCGAGCACCCAGGCGAACACCCGCCGGTCCGCCGTGGCGGACAGCAACCGGGCCGACCCGCACCACGCCCACACGAGGAGAACGATCACCGTGTCGACGGCTTCAAAGACCGCGAGTTGAATGTGTTCGAAGGCCTTGCCGTCCTTCTCACTCATCCCGGCGAGAATGATCGTCTGGATGATCGAAACGACCAACAGCGCGAAAAAACCTTTCAGCGCCACAAAGAGATGCCGGGCGTCACCGGAATCCGGTTCGAGGGGACTTCGCTCGGGGACTGGCCTCGGAACGCCGTCCGATGCGCGAGGCCGAAGGGCGGCCGCACAGTGCGGGCAACTTCGACTTGCGGGGTGAACGTTTAGGCCACACCGCCAGCACGGAGCAGCCGGAATGGGGGCCTTCTCGGCGGGTAGGCCCAATTCGTCGGGGAAAAAATCTTCGGGCGGAGTCATGGGCGAGAACCGGAGGGTTACGCACTTTCGAACGGGCTTTCCGGGGTGCGATCGAAATCGTTCGAGTCGTCGCGGAGCCGGGCCTTCGCCTCGTTCTGATACGCCACGGCCGCCCGAATGGCCTTCACGAAGCAGAAGATGATGATGACCCGAACCAACAGGCCACTACAGATCGCCTGGCCGAATGCCTTGCCGACATCTTCCGCGCGGTCGTTGGACGAGACCGCAATTGCAATTGCGGCAAACCAATACCCCAAGTACAGGACGAACCCGGTCACGGTACACGCCACCGGCGCACGGTAAATCAAAAATCCCAACAGAATCAGAATCATGCCGACTCCCGCGGCCAAGAAACTGGCCAACTCGGCGGCTCGAATTGCGGATTCACGAAGGGGCTGGAGTTTCTCCTGATCGATGACCATACCCTTACTTTGCAAATCTCGGACCTCGCGGTCGATTTCCACGTCCACAAAAGTCTTGGCCATCAACCCGGTCGTCAGATTGACGGCAAAAACGAGAATGCCCAGGAGCAACATGATGATCCGCGCGGTCCGCAAACTCTTCGTGCGAGCTTTTTGAGAGAGACTTCCTAGTTCGTCCGTGGGCATGACAGGCCTTCCGAGTTCGCAAGGGAGAGAAAGTTAGACAACGATAGCCGCACGCAACGAGTACTGTCCAACGAAAAGTGACTGAGAATTAATGCGCGTGCAACTCTACGCACGTTCTGCCGGTCGTTCGCCCGGGCTATCCAACGAAAAGTGACCGAGAATTAATGCACGCGCTACCGCCCGGATTCCAAAGGCCGCCCGCCCGGTTCACTTCCCGGCCATCAGCCTTCGCTCGATGAACGTGGTGTCGACGGTGCCGTTGATGAACTCGGCGGTGCTCATGATCTGCTGGTGGATCGGGATCGTGGTCGCGATGCCCTCGACGGTGAACTCCCGTAACGCCCGCCGCATGACGGCGATGGCCTCGTCGCGGGTCGGTTGGTGGACGAGCAACTTCGCCACCATGCTGTCGTAGTTCGGCGGGACGCGGTAGCCGGTGACGACGTGCGAGTCCATGCGGATGCCGGGGCCGCCGGGCGGTTGCCACTTCGTGATCGTGCCGGCCGACGGGCGAAAGTTGTTCGCCGGGTCCTCCGCGTTGATCCGGCACTCGATAGCCGCCCCGCGGAGGACAATGTCCTTCTGCCGGTAGCGGAGCTTCTCACCGGCCGCCACGCGGATCATCTCGCGGATGAGGTCGACGCCGGTGACGAGTTCCGTGACCGGGTGCTCGACCTGAACGCGGGCGTTCACCTCGATGAAGTAGAAGTTGTTGTCCTTGTCCACCAGGAACTCGCACGTCCCGGCCGAGTAGTACCCGGCCGCCCTCGCCAACCGCACGGCCGCGTCGCAGATGTTGTCGCGGACCTTCTCCGGCAGGTTCGGCGCGGGCGATTCCTCGACCAACTTCTGGTGGCGGCGCTGCATCGAGCAGTCTCGCTCGTACAGGTGGATGACGTTGCCGTAACGGTCGCCGAGAACCTGAACCTCAACGTGCCGCGGCTGGTCGAGGTACTTTTCCAGCAGGACGGAGCCGTCCTTGAACGCGGACTCGGCCTCCTGTCGGGCGGACGCGAGGCCACTGACGAGCGTGATGTCGTTGCGGGCAACGCGCATCCCGCGACCGCCGCCGCCGGCCGACGCTTTAATCAGCACCGGGTAGCCGACTTGGTGCGCGAACTTTAGCGCCTCCTCGTCGCTGGTGACGAGGCCGTCCGACCCGGGGACGGTCGGCACCTTCGCCTTCTTGGCGAGTTGCTTGCCCTTCTCCTTGTTGCCGACGGCGTCCATTGCCTCCGGCGGCGGGCCGATGAACTCGATTTTGCAGTCGCGGCAGATGCTCGCGAACTTCGAGTTCTCGCTGAGGAACCCGTAGCCGGGGTGGATGGCCTGGGCGTTGGTGATTTCGGCGGCGGCGATGATCCGATCGACCCGCAGGTACGAGTCCACCGCGGGGCCGGGGCCGATGCAGATGGCCTGGTCCGCCAGCTTCAAGTACGGCGCGTCCTTGTCGGCCTCGCTGTAGACGCAGGCGACTTCGATCCCCAGGTCGCGGCACGCCCGGATGATGCGGAGGGCGATTTCCCCCCGGTTGGCGACGAGAATGCGTTGGAACATGCTTCACCGAATGCGGAATGGGGAATGCGGAATGCGGAATTGAAACGCGGGCTTTCATTCCGCATTCCGAGTTCCACGTTCCGCATTCAGCCGAGTTCGACCCGGAACAGCACGGTGCCGAAGTCCACGGGTTGACCGTTCTTCACGCACACCTCGGCGATCGTGCCGGTGCACTCGGCCGGGTGGTCGTTGAAGAGCTTCATTGCTTCGAGTTTGCAGACCACCGTGTCGGGCTTCACCTTGCTGCCGACTTTCACGTAGTCGTCCTTGTCGGGACTCGGCTTCGCGTAGAAGGTGCCGACCATCGGCGACTTGATCTCGTGCAGGTTCGACTTCGGGGTCGCGGCCGCGGGGGCAACGGCCGGGGCCTGCGCGGCCGCGGCGTGTGGCACGGCCGGCGGCGGGGCGATGGTCGTGGCGTGAGCCGTCACGACGCGGGCCCCGCGCCGCAGGCGGATGCGGTGTTCGCCTTCGTGGAGGTCAATCTCACTCAAATCCCGGTCGGCCATCAGCTTGACCAGGAACTCGACCATTTTCGTGTCGAACGGCCGGTTCGAGTCGGGTTTGTTCTCGGAAGCCACGGTCGGTTTCCTCCACCGCATGAAGACGACGAAGGCGGACCATTCGGCCCGCCCTCGGTTGGGTGTCATCAAGATATGAAGGGACGCGGACAGCGGCGATTCTCGCCGCGGAGAAGCGTCACATCCCCGTGGCCCAGTCGCGCGGCAGGTTGGACAGCACCAGTCCCCCGTCGCGGCGGACGAGGACGTCGTCCTCGATCCGCACGCCGCCCCAGCCGGGAATGTAAATGCCCGGCTCGATGGTGATGACCATGCCGGATTCGAGGGTGTCGGTGGAGTTCTGCCGCACCCGCGGGGCTTCGTGCGTTTCCAGGCCGATGCCGTGGCCCAGGCCGTGCGTGAAGTACTCGCCGTACCCCGCGTCGGTGATGACCTTTCTCGCGGCGGCGTCCACGTCCTTCGCCGGCACGCCCTCGCGAACGGTCTTGATGGCCGCGTCCTGGGCCTTCAGAACGATGTCGTGAATCTTCTCGAAGTTGTACCCGACCCGTTCGGACTTGTTGCGCCGGGTCGGGGCGATCTCGAACGGCGACTTCAGCGTGCGGGTCAGATCGCTGCGGTAGCCGTTCAGCACGGCCCCCCAATCGACGAGGAGTTTACTGCCGTCGTTGAGCGGCTTGGTCGTCGGCGGGGCGTGGGGCAACGCGCCCCGCTCGCCGACGGCCACGATCGGCGGGAACGCCGTGCAATCGCCGCCGGCCCGGCGGACGAAGTTCTCGACGGCCGCGACCATGTCCCGCTCCGTTTCCGTCTCGCGGAGCGTACTCTTGAACATGACGAAGGCCCGCTCGGCCACGCGGATGGCGGCCTTGATCGCCTCGACTTCCGAGGCGTCCTTCAAGGCACGCAGCGCCTCGACGGCCCCGCGCACCGGCGCGAGGGTGCTCTTCGGGGCGTACTCCTTGAACGCCTCCGCGAGGGCCATCGTCATGTGGTCGGCCTCAACGCCGACGGCCTTCGCGCCGAGCTTGGTCAGCACTTCGCCGGCGGCCTCGGGGGTCGTCTTGTTGTGCGGCCGGATGTGGACTTCCAGGTCCGGGCACTCCTCGCGGACCTGCTGCGAGAAGCGGTCGTCGCTGACGAGAATCGCGTGCTTGGCCGTGAGGACGAAGTACGAACTGTCCCCCATAAACCCGGTGAGGTACGTGACGTTCACCGGCTGAGTAATCAGCAGCGCGTCGAGGTTGTCTTTCTTCAAATCTCGCAAAAGCGAGTTGCGGCGGTGGGTAAAATAATTCATTGGGGCGAGCGTTTGGAAAGGCCGGGCACGAGTCGGAGCTACCGTCCATAGACCGAGATAGAGGGCCGAACTCGCGGCCCCGGCGGTGGATAGAAAAAGAAACTCTCTCCAGCATCCCCAATAACTTGAAGCAGTGCAAGCAAAAACATCGGTCTAATGTACGATTATCTAACAAATGGGATGCTCGATCGAGTAAACCCGCGTGAGCACACGAACTCACACGGTTGTCATCATGATCGAAGGCCTTTTCTGTTTATTGCGAAATATTCAGTTCAGGCCGCCGATACGGACACTTGCCATAGCAAAGCTCATTCCAATTACTCTGATTTGAGGATTTCGGACCGATGCTTCCGGTAATGCTGGACTTACGCGGCAAGCGTGTGTTGGTCGTCGGCGGCGGGGCGGTGGGGCGTCGGAAAGCTCTGTCGGCTTTCTCCGCAGGTGCGGCCGTTCGCGTGGTCGCTTTAGAATCTCTGCACGAAGAGTTCGCGGCCCACGTGTCAATTGAGTGGATCCAGGCAAACTACCACGCGGACCACCTGCAAGGCATGTGCCTGGTCTTCGCGGCCGCGACGCCGGCCGTCAACGACCGGGTGGCCCTCGACGCCATCCGACGGGGCGTCTGGGTGAATTCCGCGAGCGACCCGACGGCCGGCGATTTTACACTTCCCGCCGTGGTGCGGCGCGGCGAGCTCACGTTGGCCGCGAGTACCGGTGGGGCGGCTCCGGCCCTGGCCCGCCGGATTCGCGAGAAGTTGGAACGGGAGTTCGACGAACACCTCGCCACCTGGATTCGCCTCCTCGAAATGATCCGCCCGACCGTCCGCGAGAGCATCGCCGACCCGGAGTTGCGACGGGCACTCCTCGACGACTTCGCCGACTGGCCGTGGCTGGAACGGTTGAAGGCGGAAGGCGAGGACGCCACGCGGCGGCTGATGGAGCAGCGGATTCGGGCGGCCGCCCTATAATGCCCGAATCGTTCCTCGGGACCGCGTTATGAGCCTTTCCACGCTGCAAGGCGTGTCGCACACCTGTTTCGGCCTCAGCTACCTGCTGGCGTTCACCCTGGAACTCGCCCGCATCCGCTGGCCGCGAACCGGCCTTCGCACGGCCGGCCTTGTCGTCGGCGCGGTCGGCTTGTTCACGCACTCGGCCTACCTCGCGATCCACCACCCGTCGCTGGCCGCCCCTTACGGCTCGCTCTTGCTGCTCGCGTGGGTGCTGGCCGTCTTCTACTTCTACGGCAGCCTCCACCACGCCCGACAGGCGTGGGGCATTTTCGTGCTACCGGTGGTGCTGGGCCTCGTC
The DNA here is from genome assembly GCF_008254045.1 of Limnoglobus roseus. Taxonomy (GTDB): domain Bacteria; phylum Planctomycetota; class Planctomycetia; order Gemmatales; family Gemmataceae; genus Limnoglobus; species Limnoglobus roseus. Next base: position 2,453,728 of record NZ_CP042425.1, read on the forward strand.
GCCTTGTCCCTGGTGATCGTTTCCTTGAGTGGGACCGACGACGTGGACGTGCCGGTCTGGCTCGTGGGCGAGAAGTTTTGGGGCGCGATCCACGGCCTGTTGCTGTTGCTCGCCGCCGTCGGGCTGAGCGTGGCCTTCCTGAGTAGCGTGATGTACCTCGTGCAAGCCCGCCGCCTGCGGACGAAGGCGAACCCGCTTGGCGCGGTGAAGATTCTGAGTCTCGAACGCCTGGAAGAGATGAGTCGGCGGGCCGTGAACCTCGCCTTCCCGATGCTGACCGCCGGCGTGCTGTTGGGCATGCTGATGCTGAACCACGAGCCGCCTTCGACGTTGGTGACGCCGTCGCTGAAGGTGCTCGGCAGTTACGGGCTGATTCTCGTGGTGGCGATGCTGGTGTACATGCGGTACGCCGCGCACGTGTCGGGTCGGCGGCTGGCCGTCTGGTCGATCCTGGCGTTCGTGCTGCTCGTCGTGGTGTTGATGGCCGCCCACCCGTTCGTGGAGGGCGGGAAGTGAACCTCCGTATCGTCGGGTGCAACTTCCGCACGGCGAACGTGGACGTCCGCGAACGGCTCGCGTTCCCCCCTGACCTGCACGCCCGCGCGTCGGCGGAACTCGCCGCCCGGTTCGGCTGCGAGGTCGCGATTCTCTCAACGTGCAACCGCGTCGAGTTGTTCCTCGCCCGGCCACACGGGGCGACGGTGCTTTCAACGGAACTGGCCACCGAGTTCCTCGGCGAAGTCCACCACGTCCCGCCGGAAACGCTGACCCCGCACCTGTACTCGCACGCCGACGCCGACGCGACGCGACACTTGTTCCGCGTGGCGGCGAGCCTCGACAGCCTCATCGTCGGCGAAGGGCAGATCGCCGGGCAGGTGAAGCAAGCCTTCGAGGCGGCGCAGCAACTTGCGACGACGGGGCCGCTGCTGAACGCCCTCTTCCCGCACGCCCTCCGCACGGCCAAGCGGGTCCGCACCGAGACCGGCATCTCGCTCGGCCACGTCTCCGTTTCCAGCGTCGCCGTCGATTACGTGAAGCAGGTGTTCGACCACTTCGGCGACAAGACCATTCTCGTCATCGGGGCCGGCAAGATGGGCCGGCTGACGCTGAAACACCTGGAGGAACTGAAGCCCGGCCGTATTCTGGTGGCGAACCGCAGCCCGGAGAAGGCGGCCGAGGTCGCGGCCGGGTGCGGCGGCACGCCGATCCCGTGGGATAAACTCGACGACGCCCTCGGCGAAGCCGACATCGCCCTCAGCACCACCGGAGCCGGCGAGCCGATCGTGTCGCAGAAGCGGTTCGACAAACAGGTCCGCCCGAAGCGCCGTCACGGCCGCACGCTCGTAGTGCTGGACATCGCCGTGCCGCGGGACTTCGACCCGGCCATCCACGACGGTGACCGCGTCTGCCTGTTCAACATCGACGACCTGACCCGCATCCGCGAACAAACGATCGCCGAGCGGCAGTCGCACATCCGCCCGGCCGAGGCGATTGTCGCCGCCGAGGTGAAGAACTTCACCGACGACTGGCAGCGCCGCAAGAACGGCCCGGTGATCCAGCAACTCCGCAGCGAGGTGGACAAGGTCCGCGACGAGGTGCTGACGCCGCTGCTCGCGAAGCTGAACGGCAAGCTCTCGCTGGCCGAGAAGGAGCAAGTTGCGGCCGCCTTCCGCCTCTTCCAGAACAAACTCCTGCACGGCCCGATTGCCGCGCTGCAAGACGCCAGCAAGGAGGGCGACCGCGGCACGCTGATCGAGGCGATGAAGAAACTGTTCCGCCTGGGGTAACGCCATGCCGATCCACGACTGGACGATCGTTGAGGCGGGCATCTATCACGCTTTCCACCACAGTTGGATCGCTTTCCTGAGTGCCGCACTGAACGACGGCCTTCTGCCGCCCGACCACTACGCTCTGCCGGAGCAGGACGTGGGCGGGTACGTTGCGGATGTGGTGGCCCTCCACGGCCGCAGCTCGGCTCCCTCGCCCAGCCCTCCGACGGCGACTGTGATGGCGGTCGCCCCGCTCGCGAGCGTGATCAGTCAGGCCGATCCCGCCCGCACCCGTAAGCGGCGGAGCCACGTCGCGATCAAGCACGTCAGCGGCTACGAGACGTTCGCGATCATCGAACTCGTGTCGCCGGGGAACAAGGACAATCGCAACGGGTTCCTCGTCTTCGTGCAGAAGGCTTGCGACCTGATCGAACGGCGGATCAACTTGATGGTCGTCGATCTCTTTCCGCCCGGCCCCCGCGACCCGCAGGGAATTCACGCGGCCATTTGGGGCGAACTGGCGCACGACGACTTCACCCCGCCGCCGGACAAGCCGCTGACCGTCGTGAGTTACGAGGCCGCCTTCCCACCCAAAGCGTACCTCGAACCGCGAGCGGTCGGCGACCGGCTGCCGGACATGCCGCTCTTTCTCGAACCGGGTCGCCACATCCAGGTGCCGCTGGAAGCGACGTACCAGACGACGTGGAACGCCACGCCGCAACGGTGGCGGGCGGCGGTGGAATCGCGCTAGTTTTCACCGCCGTTATCCTTCTCTGCCTGCGTCGCCATCGCCCGCAGCACGTCGCCGCTTATACTCTTGTTCAGAGTTCTCACGCTGCCGTCGCACATCGCGAAGTTCACGCCGTCGCGGTGGTTGCTCGAAAAGTGGTTCGCCTGCTTCGGCTTCGTCGCGCCATCGGTCATGCCGCCGGCCGTGCCGAGAACGAAGTTAGCACTGTCGCGCAGTTCCGGGGCGAAGCCGCTGCCCGCGGGCGGGAAGTGCCCGGCTCCCGCCACGGCCCCGACCCACGTCGATTCGCCGGTACGGAACGAGCGTTCGCCGACGAGCAGCGTGTTTGACAGGCCGTTGGTAATGTCGTCGAACTTCACCTTGCTGTCGCGGAACAGCACGCCGTCGCCCTCGACGTGTGGCTCCGTCGTGCCGCAGACGCCGACGTAGTTCGACGCAGCGATGTCGCAGATCGGGGCGAGCGGGTCGCCGTTCGCGGTGCGATGGTAGAGCATGAATGTGGTCGGCGCCGAACCGGTTGGACAGCGAAAAAACCGGAATGGGATGGTGCGGCTATATTTGTTCTCGACAACCTCGATCGGTAGGTTTTGTTTAGTTCGACTGTAGTAGTCCGAGGATTCGAGATAGTTAATCAGAAGCGATCCCCATGCCCACCCCGGCCCCCAATCGTTCGGTCCATTTGGCGTCGTGACGAACCCTGGCGGAAGACCGCCGGACGTGTCGTGCCAACCGTGAAACCCGATGCCGAGTTGCTTCAAATTGTTCGCACACATTGCGCGGTTGGCGCTGGCACGCATCGCCACGATGCCGGTCACGACGAGACCCATCGTGAGAATCGCAATTCCGACGAGAACGATCACGTTGCGTCGTTGGACACCGGTCGGCATGAGAGAGCCTCCGCAGAAAGGCCACCGCCTTCTTTCAGTCTAACCCGCCCAAGTGCTTCGCCCGCCCCGGCAGCGGGTAGATTTCCAGCAGCCCGTAGCTCGTGTCGGTCATCCCCAGCGAGCGGTAGGTCTGCTTCGCCCGTGCGTTGTCGGCTTCCACGTACAACCGCAGGCCGATCACCGTCGGGTCGGCCGTCGCCCGCTCTTGGACGTGCTGATACAGTGCGCGGAAGACGCCGCCGCGGCGGGCGTCTTCGCGCACGTACACGCTCTGAATCCACCAGAACCAGCCGTTGCGCCAGTCGCTCCACTCGAACGTGACGAGCGTTTGCCCGACGACTTCGCCGCCGCGCTCGGCCACGGTGTAGAAACCCTTGTGCGGGTCTTCGAGGCCGGCGGTCACGCCGGCGAGCAGTACGGCTTCGTCGAGGCGGACGTGTTCGCTCTCCCACGCGAGGCGGCGGTTGTACTCGGCGATCACGGCCGCGTCCGCGAGATTCGCGGGGCGAATGGTTAGGTTGGGCATCTCGTCCCCGCTATAAAGGATGTCGCGGCCAACGTCGTCTGACCCCTGACTCCTGACCCCTGGCCCTTGAAATGGAACTGAACCCGTTCATCCGCGACATCCCCGATTTTCCGAAGCCCGGCATTCTCTTCAAGGACATCACGCCGCTGTTGATGAACGCGACGGCGTTCCAACACTCCATTGATCTGCTGTCGATCCAGTTCGCCGGGCAGAAGATCGACGCCATTGCGGCGGCCGAGGCTCGCGGGTTCCTGTTCGCCGCCCCGCTCGCACTGAAGTTGCACAAGCCGCTCGTACCGCTGCGGAAGCCGGGGAAGTTGCCGTACCGCACGTACAGCCTGAAGTACGACCTCGAATACGGTCAGGCCGAACTGCACATGCACGTTGACGGCGTCGAGCTCGGCCAGCGGGTGCTGCTGGTGGACGATGTCCTGGCGACCGGCGGCACGATGGCGGCCGGTGGTCAACTCATTGAGCAAGCCGGCGGCACCGTGGCCGGGTGCGCGTTCCTCGTCGAACTCGCCTTCCTAAATGGCCGGGCCAAGCTGCCGAACTACGACGTGTTCAGCCTGCTCACATACTAACGAAAGACCGACATGAACGAGTACGACGACGACCGCCGGGACGACTATTCGAATAACCCCGAGCGCGAGGACATCCTCGACGCGGCCCATGCGAAAACCAAAGCCCCGGGGATTCTTCTCATCATCTTCGGGGCGATCACGTTCGGCCTAGCAGCGCTAAATACGATGCAACTGAAGGAACTGGACAAGACATTTGACGAGGCGGTCGTCCAGAACGACGAGAAGATCGACGCCGACCCGAAACTGACGGACGACGAGAAAAAACAAAGAAAGGAGATGCTCGCCAAGGCCATGGACGTCGCAAAGAAGGTCGTGCCGCCCGTGGTCTACGCGAACCTCGGGGCCGGGGCGTTACTCATGCTGGGCGGGTTGTGCCTGATCCGACTAACGGCCGGTTGGCTTGTCGGGCTGGCCTGTGTCGTGGGCATCATTCCGTTCACCACCGCCTGTTGCACCGGCTTCCCGTTCGGCATCTGGGGGTTGATCGCACTGAACAACAAGATCGTGCGGGCCGGCTATCGCGCGAAGGCGAGCATGGGGTAGTCAATCGTCGCCCCGGCTTTCCCAGCCTCTCCCCGGAAATCCGATGCCCGAACATCCGCCCGATGAACCCGACCCGGCAACGGTGCCGGAGTCAAGACCGCTGTCCGAAGCCGAGGCCGCCGCGCTGCTGAACGGTGAGGAACCCGCAGCGGCGGCGGACATGCAGCCGATCATCCTGGAGGAAGAAGCGGAGGCGTCCCGCGTCGTTCGCTCGGGGTGGCGGCCCCCGGGGGCGAAGGAGCGCGAGCGGTTGGCACTCCGCGAATCGGCCCGGCGCACCGTCCGCACGCCGGTGCTCCTGCTGCGCCTGGCGTCGTACCTCAATTTCGCCATCGTCGCGTTCATTTTTTCCGTTCACGTACTCGACGAGTTCCACCTCCTCGGCCCGACCGGCCTCTCGCCCAACCCGGAGGCGAGCCGAATCCGGTCGTTCGTCGTTTACGGGTTGGCCGGGTTCTCGTTCGTGCAAGCCGTCTGCGCATTCACGGCGGCCTCGGGCATCCGCCGGTTTTCGAGCAGCGGCGGGACGATCGTGTGCCTCCTGGTCGCGATGATCCCCACCGGCTGGGCATTCATCCCGGCCCTGTACTTCACCTTCGAATTCGTCTTCGCGGTGGTGCCGGTCGCCATCGTGCAGGCGGTGGTCGGGGGCCTTGCCATGCGGGCGATGCTTCGCCGGGACGTCGTGATGGTTTACTACCAAGACCGCGGGCGGGACGTTGGTCCGGAGACGGTGGCGGACATCCGCGTGAACGCCTGGTTGAAGCCGTCGGTGATCGGGTTGATTGCGATCGCGATTGTGGCGGCGGTGGCCATCGCGGTGTTCTTCGGGGTGTTCGCCAGGCCCCCGGCCGCGGCCCTCAAAAGCCCCCGTGCCCGGGCCGCCTACGAATTCGGGATGGCGGTCGGACTTTGTATAATGGTCGGCTGGACGTCGCTAACCCTGGTGACGGGCCTGTTCGTCCGCAACCGGGTGGCCCGACCGATGGTCTTGATCGGGTCGGTCATCGTGTGCTTGCCGATGAGTTTGCTGTGGGTCGTTGGCCTCCCGTTCGGCGTGTGGACGATGGTCGCGATGTTCGATCGGGACGTGACCCGGGCTTTTCTCCCGGCGCGGCCGAAGCGGAGGTAGGACGTGTTGAACTTCGACAAGGTCGGCGGCCTGATCTCGGCCATCGCCCAGGACGCGGACACCGGCGAGGTACTGATGATCGCGTGGATGAACCGCGAGGCGTTCGACGAGACGGTTCGCACCAACCGGGCCGTCTACTTCAGCCGGAGCCGTAACAAGCTGTGGCGGAAGGGCGAAGAGAGCGGCAACGTGCAGGAGGTGAAGGGCATCTTCATCGACTGTGACGCCGACGCGGTGCTGCTGAAAGTGAAACAAATCGGCGGGGCGGCGTGCCACGAGGGGTACAAGTCCTGTTTCTTCCGCGAGCTGACCGGCGACGACCTCAAAGTGATCGGCGAACGGGTCTTCGACCCGAAGGCCGTGTACGGGAAGTGACGCCGAAACGGTATGAAATTCGCCCGGCGCTCTGGACGCGCACAGCTTTCTAACTAGATCAATCCGTCTGACTGCGCCGACAGCGCGGGTCCAGACACGCTTTCCAGGTGGATCATGGCGAAGACAGTCACCGCACAAGTGAAATTGCAGTGCCCGGGTGGCACGGCGACCCCGGCCCCGCCGGTCGGCCCGGCCCTCGGTGCCCACGGCGTCAACATCGGCCAGTTCGTGAAGCAATTCAACGACAAGACGGCCGGCCCGGACACGAAGGGCCTGATGCTGCCCGTGATCATCACGGTGTACTCGGACCGCAGCTTCGAGTTCAAAATCAAGTCGCCGCCGGCGGCCGTGCTCATCAAGCTCGCCGCGAAGATTCCGGCCGGCAAGAAGCAAGGCAAGGAAGTGATTCCGGCCACCGCGAAGAAGCAAGGCAAGTACACGAATCACACGCTGACGCAGGCCCAGGTCGCGGAAATCGCGAAGAAGAAGCTGAACGACCTGAACGCCCGCGACGTGGACCACGCCGCCCGCATCATCGCCGGGACCGCCCGCAGCATGGGCATCACGGTCACGGCCTGAGCCGGATAACCGGTACAGTTTGAACAACGTCCCCGGAAGGTCCGGGGATGATTTTTTTGAGTGCGAGAAGGATCATGGCCAAAGAAAACGCCGATACTCAGGCCGCGGGTCAACCGCAGGCCGAGGCGAAGGCCAGTCCGGTCGCCGAACCGAAGCCGACGGACGCCGCGACACCCGCGACGCCCCCGGCCAAGGACGGTGCCCCGACTGCTGCTTCGACCTCGGCAGCAGTCGATCCCAACCAGCCCAAGAAGAAGAAGTCCGCCGGGGTCTGCCCGCCGCGCGGCAAGAAGCTCAAGAAGGTCGTCGCGGCCAACGCCAAGAAGGCGAAGGACGCCGGCGTGCTCCCGCTCAAGGCGGCCGTCGCGCTGCTGAAGACGCTGAAGCGGTCGAAGTTCGACGAGACGATCGAGATTCACATCAACACCGGCATCGACCCGACGCAGGGCGATCAGATGGTCCGTGGGGCCGTGCCGCTCCCGAACGGGATTGGCAAGTCGGTCCGCGTGGCCGTGTTCTGCCAGGCCGACAAGCAAGCCATCGCGAAGGCGGCCGGGGCCGACGTGGTCGGTGCCGCCGACCTCGTCGAAAAGGTCCAGAAGGAAGGCTTCATGGACTTCGACGTGGCGATCACCACGCAAGACATGATGCCGCAGGTCGCCCGCCTCGGTAAGGTCCTCGGCCCACGCGGGCTGATGCCGACGCCGAAGGCCGGCACCGTGATCCCGGCGAACGCCGATATCGCCGCGGCGGTCAAGGAATTCAAGGCGGGTAAGGTCGAGTACCGCTCCGACAAGACCGCGCAGATTCACGCGGGCGTCGGCAAGATGAGCTTCGACGAGCCGAAGCTGATCGAGAACATTAACGTGTTCGTGGAGGCCGTTCGCGCGGCCAAGCCGAACGGGGTGAAGGGCAACTTCATCCAGGGCATCGTGCTGTCCGCGACCATGTGTCCGGGCATCCGAGTCTCGATGTAACCCCACCCGGAGACACCCATGAGCAAGAAGATCAAGGAACTGGAGCTGAACGCCCTCCGGGCGGCCTTCAAGGGCGTGGTGAACTACGTCCTCGTCGAGCCGACGAAGGTCGACGCGGCCACCGACTACGAATTCCGCAAGACGCTGCGCGGCAAGAAGATCACCGTGAAGATGGTGAAGAACTCCTTCGCCCGCAAGGTGCTGGCCGAGAACGGCGTGGCCGTCGAGGGCTTCGCCGGTACGTCGCTGCTCTGCTGGGGCAGCGACAGCGTGAAGGGCCTCGCCACCGCCGTCGAAGGGGCGATCAAGGACTCGAAGAAAGACCCGAAGGCCCCGGACAAGTACAAGGTCCGGGCGGGCGTCGCGGAAGGCCAACCGGCCCCGTTCGCCCTGATGAAAACCATGCCGACGCGCCTGGAGGCCATCGGCGAAGTCGTCGCGGCCCTCACCGGCCCCGGCTCCAGCCTCGTCTCGGCCCTCTCGGGGCCGGGGGCGTCGCTCGCCAGCATTCTCAAGACGATCGAGGAGAAGGCACCGGCCGAAGCTGCGGCTCCGGCCGAGGCTCCCCCGGCGGCTTAATGGCAGAGATCCGAGGTCAGAAGTCAGAGATCAGATTTGCTGACCTCTAATCTCTGGCTCCTGATCTCTTGCTCTACAAACTATTACGCTTCGCCGGGCTGCTTCACCCGGCAAACACCAACGCCGGGTGGCGACACCCGGCACTAACTTCGAAGGGAACTTCACATGAGCGCGATTGCAGAACTGGGCGACAAGCTCGCGGGCCTGACCATCAAGGACGCCGTCGAGTTGAAGAACTACCTCAAGGAAAAGCACGGCATCGAACCCGCCGCCGGCGGCGTGGCGATGGCGGCCGGCCCGGCTGCGGCGGCGGCAGCCCCCGCGGCGGAAGCCACGGAATTCAACGTGGTCCTCGAAGCCGGCTTCGACGCGGCCAAGAAGATCGGCATCATCAAGGTGGTGCGCGAACTGACCGGCCAAGGCCTGGCGGAAGCGAAGGCGACCGTCGAAGGCGCGCCGAAGAACATCAAGGACGGCGTCGACAAGAAGACGGCCGAAGACCTCAAGAAGAAGCTGGAAGAAGCCGGCGCGAAGGTCAGCGTCAAGCCTGCGTAACTTGCGATTCGACTCGCGAGCGGGCCGCCCGAAGGGGCGGCCCGTTTTCGTTTCCGGCGGCTGATTTCCCCCATCGCTGTTAGGCCCGCCCTCCCCAAACGCTATCCCTGATATTGCCTCTCACGACTCTCGCGAAGGACCGTCCCTTGTCGCACCGCTCGTACTGGTTCCTCGTCTCGCTGCTCGGTAGCCTCAGCGTCATCAGCCCGTTCGCCATCGACACGTACCTGCCCGCGTACCCGCAGATGGCCGCCGACCTCGGCGTGCAAACCGAGACCATCGCGCTGACGTTGTCGAGCTACTTCATCGGCCTCGCGCTCGGGCAGGTCTTCTACGGCCCGCTGCTCGACCGCTTCGGCCGCAAGAAGCCGTTGACCGTTGGGCTGACGCTGTTCGTCGTCGCGTCGCTCGGCTGTGCCGTCGCCCCGGACGTGTACACGCTGATCGCCCTGCGGTTCGTCCAGGCCCTCGGCGGGTGCGTCGCGCAAGTTGCGTCGATCACGATGGTCGGCGACTTCTTCCCGGTGAAGGACAAGGCCCGGATTCTGTCACGGCTGTTCCTGTTCATTGCCGCGTCGCCGCTGCTCGCGCCCAGCATCGGCAGCCTGATGATGCTGGCCGGCGGCTGGAAGCTCGTGTTTCTGTTCCTGGCCGTCGGCGGCTTCGCCATCTTGACGCTGGTTCGCCTGAAGTTGCCGGAAGGCCACCAGCCCGATCCGAGCATTTCCTTGCGGCCCGGCCCGATCGTGGCGGAATACTGGACGATCCTCCGGCACGCCCGGTTCATCACCTACACGATGGCCGGGGCGTTCTCGTTCGCCGGGCTGTTCACCTACGTCGCCGGCTCGCCGATCATCTTCCGCGACGGCTTCGGCCTCGGCGAAACGGCGTACAGCGTCATCTTCGCCGTCCTCGCCGTCGGCTTCATCGGCGGCAGTCAACTCAACGTGGTCCTCCTGAAGCGGTACGACAGCGAGACGCTGTTCTTCCGCTTCCTGATGCTGCAAGTCGCGGTCGGCCTCGTCTTCGTGACCGCGACTGTCGCCGGCGTGTGCGGGTTGGCCGAGACGCTGGTGTTGCTATTTTGCTTCCTGAGTTGTGTCGGTATCACGAACCCGAACGCCTCGGCCCTGGCCCTGTCGCCGTTCACGAAGAACGCCGGCAGCGCGTCGGCCCTGCTCGGCTTCTTCCAACTCGGCGTTGGGGCGTTGATCTCCACCGGTATCGGGGCCGCGAAGTCGAGCGACCGCTTCCCGATCATCGCGATCATGTCTGCAACCGCGGTCATCGGCCTGGCGATCCTGCTGATCGGCCGACGCCGTGCCCTCGCGAGCACGGCGGCCGAGCCAGAACTGACGGAGGACCGGGTGCCAGTCGCCGTAATGCACTGACGGTCATCGCTTTTAGAACTCAGAGCGGAAGCGACGGGGTGAGAGTCGTCCACCCCGTCGCTTCCGCTCTGGGTTCCAAAGTGAGTCAGTTCGTGCTTGCCGGGGTGGAGTCGGGTACGTTAAACTGTCGATACGAATACCCCCGCCGATGGCTTCCGCCATTCCACCCGCCGAGTGCCGACATGCTCACCGTTCTCGGTTCCCGTTCCCGGCTGTGCGACGGCCACTCCCGACGATCCTTCCTGCGAGTCGGCGCGCTCGGTGTCGGCGGCCTGACGCTGTCGTCGCTGATGAAGGCCGAAGCCGCGGCCGGCAAAAAGTCGCACAAGTCGGTCATCATGGTCTACCTGACCGGTGGCCTTGCCCACCAGGACACGTTTGACCTGAAGCCGAACGCCCCGACGGAAGTTCGCGGCGAGTTCAAGCCGATCAACACGAGCGCGCCCGGCGTGCAGTTCGGTGAGTTGCTGCCGAAGATGGCGAAGTGCGCCGACAAGATGATCGTGCTGCGGTCACTCGTCGGCCAGCGGGACGAACATAGCTCGTGGCAAAGTTACACCGGCACGGTGATGGACACGGCCAAGCGGGAACAGCGGCCGCACTTCGGCTCGGTCGTCGCCCGCATTCAGGGGCAGACGGACCCAGTCGTGCCGGCGTTCGTGGACCTGTCGCCGACGATGCAGCACAAGCCGTACAACACGCCCGGCCCCGCGATGCTCGGCCGAGGTGCCGCCCCGGTGAAGGTGGACGGCGACGAAGTCGCGGTGATGAAAAACTTGAGCGTGCCGGTGGACCACCTCGCCAGTCGGCAGGCCCTCCTGGCGACGATGGACCGTTTCAAGCAGCAGGCCGACCGCAGCACCGGCATCGCGGCCGACACCTTCCACGACCGGGCTTTCGAGGTGCTCACGTCGTCGAAGATCGTGGACGCCCTCGACGTGACGAAGGAGCCGACGGCCGTGCGGGAACGCTACGGCAAAGGATCGCCGAAACACCTGGGCGACGGCGCGCCGATGTGGAACGACCAACTGCTGATGGCCCGCCGGCTGGTGGAAGCGGGCAGCCGCGTGGTGACGCTCGGCTACGGCTTCTGGGACACGCACGGCAACAACTTCAAGCACCTGAAGCAGCACATGCCGCTGTTCGACACCGGCATCTCGGCCCTCATCGAAGACATCTACGCGCGGGGCTTGGACCAGGACGTGACGGTGTGCGTGTGGGGCGAGTTCGGCCGCACGCCGAAGATCAACAAGGACGCCGGCCGCGACCACTGGGCACGGGTGAACGGCGCGATCCTAGCCGGCGGCGGCATGAAGGTCGGCCAGGTGATCGGCAGCACCGACGCGATTGCCGGCGAGGCGAAGAACGACCCGATCCCGTACCCGAACGTGCTGGCCACGGTGTACCGCAACCTCGGCCTCGACCCGCACGGCATGGTGTACGACGTGTCGAACCGCCCCAACCCGATCCTGCCGAGCAGTGTGCAGACGATCGATCGGGTGTGGGGGTAAGTGCCAATGGGCAGCCCGATGGCGACAAACGCCGAACCGGAACCGATGCGCCAATGGGGGCTTGCGATCGCGGCCGCTGATTGTTTGGTCGGCGGTGCTGTCCTGGTTGTCGTTGCCGCCGTGATGGCCTGGCAGGGTTGGTCGTTGTTGCCCATCGGCGTTCTGTCATTTGTCGGGATAGTCATGCTCCGAGACGGACCTCGGATGTTGGGGCTTCGGCGACACGACAAAGTCTCATCCGCACCGACTCGGATCAACGAGTCTTCGGCCTGAAATGCCGGTTCTGTCAGCCCAGGTCGGAGTCGCGAAGCGACGGAGGCCTGGGTTACGACCGCCACCACCGCAATCGGCCCTGAAAGGGCCGTTCATTCGAAACACACCGATGGCCCAATCCCTCGCGAAGATCTACGTCCACGCCGTCTTCTCCACGCACAACCGCCAACCGCTCATCGCCGACCCGTGGCGGGAAGAATTGTTCCAACTCCTCAGCGGAGCAGCCAACAACGCGGGCTGTCAGGCGCTCATCGTCGGCGGGGTGGCAGACCACGTTCATCTGTTGTTCTAACTCGGCCGGACCATCACCATCGCGGACGCGGTCGGGACGATCAAGTCGTCCTCGTCGGCGTGGGTGAACCAGATGAAATGTCCGAAGGGCGACTTCCACTGGCAGGCGGGATACGGGGCATTCTCGGTCAGCCAGTCGAATGTGGACGCGGTTCGCGCGTACATTCTTGGGCAGCCCGAGCACCATGCGAAGCAGACGTACCAGGAGGATGAGTTTCGCGAGTGGTTGCGGCGATACGAGATCGAATGGGACGAGCGATATGTGTGGGACTGAATGAGCCGCCCTTTCAGGGCTGGTGGTGGGTGGTGGTCGTACCCAGGCCTCCGTCGCTTCGCGACTCCGACCTGGGCTGACAGAACCGGCACTTCAGGCCGGAAAACAGGAACGTCCTGTGGGCGTTATGCCAGCACTAGCATGGCCACGCCGCCGACGGCGAGGCCGGCGGCGAGGCCGAGCCACATCGTCAGGTAGCCCTTCGTCCACTGGTCGAGGCGCAGGAAGCCGTAGATCGCGGCCAGGAACGCGAACAGAATCGCGCCACCACGGAAGGCGTCGGTCACGCGCTCCGTCGAGCGGAGTTGCTGCACCTGGTCCTCGGTTAGCTCCAGGTCGATTTCCACCCAGTAGACGTTCGGGTTCAGGCCGTTGGCCTTGATAGCGGTCTTCTCCTCATCCGTTGGCGGGACGGGCCGTACCTCGCCCTTCACGTACTCTGTCTTCATCTTCACCAGCCACGGGCGGGCGTGGATCGGCGGGTCGAGTTGGTCCAGTTGTTTCATCAACTCGGTGCGGGCCACGGTCAGCGCGTCGGTCAGCGCGGCCTCCTTGCTCGTGTGTGGCTTGCTGCTGCGGATGGCCGGCAGGCGGACCGCCGGCTGAAGGCCGACCGTGCGGGCGGCGGCGATCTTTTCCCGCAACACCGGCGGGCCGACGACCGATTCGGGATCGACCGCCTTCCCGTCTTCGCCAACAGCCTTCGGCGACGGGGCTTGCTCATTCGCCACCGGCTTTGGCTTCGCCGGCCGCGGCTTGGCGTGGCAACCCGTCAAGCCGAACGCGAGACACGCGAGCGCGAGGCAGCCCAGAACGCGAGCAGTTCGATTCGGAAACATGACGGCCACCTCTTTCATCGGACTCCTGAACCCCTGACTCCTGATCCCTGATTATCGCGTTCGCCACTTCAGTTTCTTCGGCAGCGGCGGGGGCGGCGCGACCCACGGGCTGACCCACTGCACGGCAATCGTGCCGAGGACCAACGGAATGAGGGCGAATTCCACGTTCGCGGAGTGCCACGGCCAGAGGAACGACAGCACCAGGCCCCAGAAGGCGGCCACGAACGGCGGGAACAGGCTGAACCGCTCCTTGCGGTCGCGGGCGGCCATCCGCCACCACCGGGCCGCGCCGAAGACGCACGCGAAGTAGAGGGCGTAGCCCGACACCATCGGCACCGAGCGGGCCGGCAGGTTCACCCAGCCGAAGAGGTACGAGTTCGTCGTCGGCGATTCGTCGTACCCGCTGTCTAGCGACGGACCGATCCAGCCTTCCAGCCAGAAGGCGAACAGGCCGATGACGAGGCCGAGCGACGCGAACCGCAGGCGGCGGCCCCAGGTGTCGCCCTTCTTGTACCTCGCGCCGCCGGACGCCAAGAGCATCGCCCACGTCACGGCGAGCGAGATGAGGCCCATCCGGCCGATGGTCGCCCAGTCGGCGGTGCGGGTGACGGCCATCCACGGGATGATGCCGACGGCCACCACCAGCGGCGCTTGCAACAGCGAGCCTAGTAAGTCGGTCAGCCGATCGCGGAATGTGCCGCCGCGCGAGGGCGTCTCGGTGCTGATCGGCAGTGCCAGCGGAATCGACTTCGGCGGGGCGGGGGGTGCGATCGGTTGGGCCACGGGAACCGCCTTCGGAAGCAGGGTCGCGACCGGCACGGCCTCGGGGGGCTTCTCGGCCGGCGTGGGGGGGGCGATCAGTTCGGGGTGAACCGACTTCGCCATCGGCGGGGCCGGCGTCACCGGCTGCGTCGGGTACGCGGCGTCCACGGCCTTCGCCATCTCGGTCATCGTCGCGTACCGCTTCTGCGGGTTCTTGTCGAGCGCCTTCAAGATCACCGCCTTGAACGGCTCCGGCACGCCGGTCAGGTCGGGCGTGGCCGTCAGGTGCTTCATCAGGATTTCGCCATCGCTCTCGCCGTCGAACGGCAGCTTGCCGGTGAGCATCTCGTGGAGCATCACCCCACAGGCGTAGATGTCGATCGACTTCGTGTAGTTGCCGCTCGAAATCTCCGGGGCCATGAAGTGGACCGTGCCGACGGTCCGCGTCTGCTGCTTGTTCGTCAGGCTCATCGCCTTGCACAGACCGTAGTCGCCGACCTTCAGGCTGCCGTGTTCGAGGAAGATGTTCGCCGGCTTCAAGTCGCGGTGGACGACGCCGTGATCATGCAGGTACGCGACGGCCCGCGCCAGGCTCTGAAACCACTCGACGGCGAGGTTCACCGGCAGGCCGTTCGGGTGGCGGTCGATGACCTGCGCCATGCTCTCGCCGAGGACGTACTCCATGACGAGCCACTTGTCGCCGTGGGAGTCTTCCTTCAGGTCGTAGATGTGAACGAGGTTCGGGTGCTTGAGATTCAAGCAATTCGCGACGCCGCGCATCTCGACGTCGGAGCCGCCGCGGAGGAGCTTGAGGGCGACTTCCTTGCCGGAATCGCTGACGGCGAAATAGACTTCGCCGAACCCGCCCTTGCCGACGCCGCGCTTCACGGTGTACCCGGCGAGCGGGCGTTCGCCTGTTCGGTAGGTGAACCGCATCGGTGGCCTCGGGAAACGAAGAGACATCAGTGTCTGTCGTTGTAGTATTCGCGAACGCGGGCGGGGGATTTGAAAAATGGGAAGAAACGGCACCTCAGGAATCAGACGTTTTGAATTGGGGCGGGCGGGAAGAGGCGATCGTAGGTTCGAGAAGCGACAACGAGAGCAATTACGAACGCGATGAGCTGACACCCGCAAAAGGCCATGCCTGCCCACCATAGGAGGATCATCGCGTCGCCAAAGCCTTCATATGCTTCTGTGGCGACCGGAAGTGTTGAGGCGTACCATCGTAGAATCCCGTAGCAGACCAAGCCGCTCCCAGAGAAAGTCACAGCGTACATGCCGACAAACGTCAGCAAGACCTTGACGCACTTCCGACTCGGAAGCAGCCGAATGAAGCCATTCCAAATTTGTCGTCCAATCGCCCGACACCGCGGGCCGAAGGCCAAGCTGCGGGTGTCGCGGAGCAGCATCGCAATTCCAGCGACTACGAACAGCACTCCCCCTGCAAGAAGAAACGACATGCCGTTTTCGGTCGTGGCAACCATAGGAACGCCTCGGATTCTTTGTGATGCAAAGTTATCGGAGGCCAGTGGGCCTGTCCAGTCGATACTTTCTGTGTCAAGGGCGAGCATCGCGGTGTAAGCGCGCCGTGGTCTTCACTCGGGGAGACACGGCGCGCTTACACCGCGACGCTCGCCAACACGCGAACCCACGCCGCTTCACGCTGTCCATTTCCCATCGGTACGGCGGTTCGTATGATGCCCGAGATGGTGGGCCGACGCGAATTGCCCTTGCTGACGGGGGCCGGCCGCCCTACTTTGACTCTCCGGCGGTTCATTCCGCCAGCTTAGCTCAGCTGGTAGAGCAACGGTTTTGTAAACCGTAGGTCGTGGGTTCAAGTCCCACAGCTGGCTCTGGCCAAAGGGCAGACGATTCACGGGTAGGTGGCAGAGCGGTCAATTGCACCAGACTGTAAATCTGGCCTCTTCGGAGTTCGGGGGTTCAAATCCCTCCCTACCCACTGTCGGGCAAATGCGGAATTCGGAACGCGGAATTCGGAATTGAAACCAAGACCTCAACGGACGTTTTTGTTTTTATTCCGCATTCCGAACTCCACATTCCGCATTTCAAACTGCGGGTGTAGCTCAGCGGTAGAGCTCTTGCCTTCCAAGCAAGATGTCGTGGGTTCAAATCCCATCGCCCGCTCTGGCCGAACGGCCTAGCCCCTCGTATCACTCTCAGAGCCGATAAAATCGGCCGAGGGAGTTTATCCCCTATTTGCTGCTGTAGCTCAGTGGTAGAGCACCTCATTGGTAATGAGGAGGTCATGGGTTCAAGTCCCATCAGCAGCTTTCGGCTGAGAAGGGTTGTCGAAGGCTTGACGGCGTACGATTAACAACCATTCGAACGGCGGGTAGCGGTTGCCGCGTGGGGCGGTGGCCAACGACTGACAACAGGACGACCTACCTCCACGGGTCATCTACTTCGGAGAATTGCGATGGCGAAGGGTGTATTCGAGCGGACCAAGCCGCACGTGAACGTCGGCACGATCGGCCACATTGACCACGGCAAGACGACGACCACGGCCGCGATTCTCGCCCGCCAAGGGCACAAGAAGCTGGCCGCCATCAAGAGCTACTCGGACATCGCCAAGGGCGGGACCGTCCGCGACGCGAACAAGACCGTGACGATCGCCGTCTCGCACGTCGAGTACGAAACGCCGAACCGGCACTACGCCCACATCGACTGCCCCGGCCACGCCGACTTCATCAAGAACATGATCACGGGCGCGGCCCAGATGGACGGGGCGATCCTCGTCGTCGCCGCCAACGACGGTCCGATGCCGCAAACGCGGGAGCACGTGCTCCTCGCCCGCCAGGTCGGCGTGCCGAAGATCGTGGTGTACCTCAACAAGTGTGACACCGTCGACGACCCGGAACTGCTCGAACTCGTCGAACTCGAAGTTCGCGAACTGCTGAAGAAGTACGACTTCCCCGGCGACGAAACGCCGATCATCCGCGGCCAGTCGAAGGACGCCCTGGAAAATCCGAGCAACGACAGCGGCCCCGGCTCGAAGTCGATCGACCAACTGATGGAGGCTCTGGACAGCTACATCCCGGTGCCGGTCCGCGAAGAGGACAAGCCGTTCCTGATGGCCGTCGAAGACGTGTTCTCGATCAAGGGCCGGGGCACGGTGGCCACGGGCCGCGTCGAACGCGGTAAGGGCAAGGTCGGCGACGAAGTCGAGATCATCGGCCTCCGCAAGGACAACGTCAAGACGACCATCACCGGCGTCGAAATGTTCCAGAAGACCCTGGACTTCGCGATGGCCGGCGACAACGTCGGCGTGCTGCTCCGCGGTATCGACCGCGACGGCATCGAACGCGGTCAGGTCATCGCCAAGCCGAACAGCATCACCCCGCACACGAACTTCGAAGCCAACATCTACGTGTTGTCGAAGGAAGAAGGCGGTCGCCACACGCCGTTCTTCAGCGGGTACAAGCCGCAGTTCTACTTCCGCACGACGGACGTGACCGGCTCGATCACCCTGCCGGCGGGCGTCGAAATGTGCATGCCCGGCGACAACGTCAAGGTGACGGTCAACCTGATGGACGGCATGCCGGTCGCCATGGACGAAGGCCTCCGCTTCGCCATCCGCGAAGGTGGCCGGACCGTCGGTTCGGGCGTCGTGACGAAGATCCTCGCCGACACGGTGGCCGCCCCGGCGGCGAAGAAGTAGTAGCGAGTTGTGAGTGACGAGTTGCGGGCGAAGAGGTGGCGAGAAGAAGATGGTGAGGCGTCCCATCCATTGGGGTGCCGGGTTTTCTCTCGCTATTCGTTGCTCGCAACTGCCACAGGTGCGTAGCTCAATTGGCAGAGCAGCGGTCTCCAAAACCGCAGGTTGAAGGTTCGATTCCTTCCGCACCTGCTTCCCAAGACTACGCCCGACCCCGTGTTCGCCGGAACGCGGGGTTTTGCTTACAATATCGGCCGACAGAGCGGCGGGCAGCGAGAGAGCCGTTGCCCGTGACCCGTTGACTGCCCCAGGACGGACCAAAGGACGGACATGGCCACCACTGCCATTCAACCACTCCCGACCCAGACGCCCCCGGCGAACGAAACCACCCGCCTGCTCGTGGGCAGTGTCATCGGGGCCGCGTTCATCTTGGGCGGCATCGTCGTGGCCGGGTCCGTCGTGCCGAAGCTCTTCCAGGGCGTGACCCTCGGCAACACGTTCGTCACGGCGTTCATCAAGATTCTCGCGCAGGTCGCCGTGGTCGGCGGGTTGGCGTTCCTCGGCGGCAAGATGGCCGGGGCGAACCCGCCCAGGGGCCTCCGCGGTGGTATCTTCCTGGTGATTTCGGTCGTCATCGCGTTCTTCTTCCTCGTGCGGGCCGTCGCCCTGAACTTCGGCGACATCCCCGGGGCCGTGGTGGCCGCCGGGTTGGGGGCCTTGGGCGTTCGCTTTCTGGCGTCCAAGCGTGGCACCGACACGATGAACACCATCGAAGAACAAGGGTGGCTCCACACCACCGCCTACAAGCGCACGCAAGGCCGCCGGATGCGGCAGTACACGATGATCGGCATCCTGCTCGTCGGCCTCAGCGGCGTCTGGTCGATGATGCACCGCGACGTGCTGTCGACCGGCGACCTCGTCTACGCCATGCCGTTCGGCCTGCCGAGCCTGACCGCCATGACCGACGCGCAGTTCTCCGTGCCACTGGTGCTCGCACTCGCGACGCTGTGGCTGGCGTGGCGGGCCATCAACATCCCGACCTTCGCCGACTTCCTGATCGCCACCGAAGCCGAGATGAACAAGGTGTCGTGGTCGTCGCGCAAGCGGCTGGTCCAAGACACCATCGTCGTGCTCATCACGACGCTCCTGTTGACCCTGTTCCTGCTCGTCATCGACCTGTTCTGGGGCTGGTTCCTCTCGGACCTCCTGCACATTCTGCCGAAGGCCGACCCGAACAAGGCGAAGCAGTCTGACGAAACCGGGCTGAAGCAGCCGTGGTAATCGATGCCCGCGGCGGAACATTCCACGAGTGACCAATGACCACCGAAGACGTTAGCCCGACGCCCACCGCCGAAGTGGTTCCCCCTTCCGCCGAACCGGAACGCACGGCGGACGTTGTCCCGGCCGAAGTTGCCCCGGAATCCGTCGCCGAAGCCCCCGAACACCCCACCCCTATCGCAGATGAGCCGGCCCCGACGCCGCAACCTCTGGCGGCCGTGCCGCTGACGGCTGA
The DNA here is from genome assembly GCF_008254045.1 of Limnoglobus roseus. Taxonomy (GTDB): domain Bacteria; phylum Planctomycetota; class Planctomycetia; order Gemmatales; family Gemmataceae; genus Limnoglobus; species Limnoglobus roseus. Next base: position 2,473,515 of record NZ_CP042425.1, read on the forward strand.
CGACTCCCCGACCGAACACGCCCCGAAGAAGGTGAAGAAGCCGAAGGCGGCCGTCGCCTCGGCCGCGGAGGCGGTCGTCGAAGACGCAGCCCCGACCCCCGAACCCACGTCGGCGGCCCCGGTTGCACCGGAAGCGGAGAATAAGAAGAAGTGGTACGTGGTGAAGGTGGCCAGCGGCCAGGAAGACTCGATCAAGGCCCGTCTGGAGCGGAACATCAAGATCGAAGGGCTGGAGCCGTTCATCAGCCAGATCGTGATCCCCGTCGAGCGCGTCACCGAAATCAAGAAGACGACGAAGAAGAACGAAGACGGCGAAAAGGTGACGAAGGAAAAGCGGGTCATCAAGGAAAAGAAGAAGTACCCCGGCTACCTGATGGCCGAGGTCGAGTTCAACGACCAGGTGCAGTACCTCTTCCGCGAAACGCCCGGCGTCGGTGACTTCGTCGGTGGCGGCCCGAACAAGCCGCCCGCCCCGATGACCGACTACGAAGTCCAGCGGATGCTCGGCAACGAGGTGTCTGCGAAGGACGCCCCGAACATGAAGGGCAGTCCGAAGAAGATCAAGGTGAAGATCGACCTGGAACGCGGCGACAAGGTCCGTCTCCGCGACGGTGCGTTCGCCGGCACCGAGGGTGAAGTGCTGGAAATCGCCGAGGCGAAGGACGAATCGGAAACGCCGAAGATCACGGTGAAGGTCCAGTTCTGGGGCCGCGATGTGAAGATCGACAACCTCGAATTCTGGCAAGTTGATAAGGTCTAGTCGGCCGTCGAACGCTTCCTCTGAAATCAACGGCGAGGGTCGCGGCGCAAGCGTGACCCTCGCCGTTGATGTTTTACCGCACTTCCCGCCAAACGCGATCCAGAATGCCTTCCAGCGCCGCGTCGGCTTTCTCCGGCGGTTCCACGCCACTCGTGAACACTGCGCGACATCATCTACACGGTGACGGTCATCAGCTGGGAACGCCTCCCAGGCCCTTCCCATTGAGAGGGTGGGAGTCGAATACGCTCCCGGTACGTCACTTCGTCGTACCAAGTTCCGCCCGCAAAAATATTCGCGCCACCATCGCATCCCCTTGCCATCGGCTCAGCAAAGATTAAAACAACTCTATCTTATCGAGATTAAGTCTCAATAAGATCCGCCGAGTCTGCTCCGCTTCCGCCGCAACGTGCTATCCTCGCACGATTTGCTCGCACGCAACGCAACTCACATCTGTTCCACTTTTTGAGGAGACGCTCTCGTGAGCCGTCGTCGTTCTGCGTTTACCTTGATTGAACTGCTGGTCGTCATTGCGATTATCGCAATTTTGATCGGCCTGCTCCTGCCCGCCGTGCAAAAGGTCCGCGAGGCCGTGGCGCGGATCAAGTGTACCAACAACTTAAAGCAAATCGGCCTCGCCATGCACAACTTCCACGACCAGTTCAACGCGCTACCGCACTTTTTCAAGTTCAGCCCGCCGCCCGCCACTACCGGCGCGTGCCCCGCAAAGCGGAACCCGTTCATGCTCCTGCTGCCGTTCCTCGAACAGCCGAGCTACGAGACCAACACCGAGATCCGCACAAAGTCGATCGCGGCCTACCTTTGCCCGTCCGACCGTCCGCCGGACGGCGCGGCAGCGACCTACATGTCGTACGGCATCAACTCCGGGACGCAGAACTACGGGTGGGCCGCGAACTGCGCCCGAAACGACCCGGCCGCTTACTATTGCGTGTACTACCCCAAGGATCGGCAGTACTTCGACGGCATCTTTGACTTCGCGGCATCCTGCACCTCCGGCGGCGGCGGGCAGGTGGTGTCCTTGATGAGCATCACCGACGGCACGTCGAACACGCTGGCCTTCGGCGAACGGTGGGGCGTGATCCGGGACGAGTTCACCGGGGCACCGACGGCGCACCTCTCCCCGCCGACGTGGGTGGACACCTACCAGACGCTGCCCACGCTGGCCGGCAACAAGTTGAACACGCACGTCACCAACAGCAGTGCCGGCACCTCGATGTTCTGGGGGAGTTACTTCCACGCCTTCCGTTCCAACCACACCGGCGGGTGCAATTTCACGATGGCCGACGGGTCGGTGCGGTTCATTACCGACCGGATCAACGGCGACGCCACGCCCGGAAACCAGTACCCGGTCGGGACGGCGGCCCCCAGCCAGGGGCCGGTCAACACCAACGCATCCGGGCCGATGTTCCGCGCCCTGGCCACGCGGAACGGCGGGGAGGTACTCAATAATGACAACTGAATCCTGGCCGCTCTGGCAAAAAGTGGCGGCCGTCGCCGTCGTGCTGGGGGTGAGTGCCGGCGGCCTTTGGCTGGTCGTGAGTGCCCTGTTCCCCCCGCGACCTGCGCCGATGACGGCCGAGGAATTCCAGAGCGCATTCCGTAAGGCCGATGCCGAGGACCGCGAGAACTGGGAGAAGATGTGGAGGGCGGCCGGGAAGACGCCGCCGCCGGAGTGACCTACGGCGTGCGGAGGGATCGCCCTCCGCACGCGCGTTTGCAAAACCGTGCGTGGGCCGTTATCGACCGCGGTTCGCGTACCACGCCTTCAACTCTTGAAACTCCGGCGAGCGGGCGAACGGCTTGCTCTCCGGGCTTTGAACGATCGCCGGAAAGTTCAGGGTGACTTGCCGTTTCTCGGCGATCGCCTTGAACCACTTTAGCGCCGCCGGGTGGTCGCGCTCGCCGATGGCGACCGCGATCCGCGCCCAGTAGGCTTCCGTCAGCGTCGGCTCCTCCCGAATCGCCCGTTCGGCTGCTGTCCGGGCTTCGGCAAACCTGCCCGTCTCGGCCAACACGGTCGCCCGAATCGCGTCGACGCACGGGTCGCCGCCGACGGTCTTTTCGATGGCGGCGAGTGCCTTCAGCGATTGCTTGTGCTGCCGCGTCAGCAGGTAGAGGTCGAGCGAAATCAGGTCGAGGTTGGGGTCGTCCGGGTGAGCCTGTTGGTACGCCTCGATCTCGCGGACGTGGGCCTCGTCACTGATGGCGAGGGCCGCTCCGAGGGCGATCAGTTGCGTGTCCTTGTCCTTGCGGAGCACGTCCGGCAGTCTTCGGTAGACAACCATCGCCTCGCCGGCCTTCCCCTCGCGGACCTTCGCGTGGAAGTCGACGAGTTCCTTGGCGTGCTTTTCCATGAGCTGGATTCGCTCGGACCGGGTTCCCCGCTGGCCCGCGGTCAAACTGTCGATGGTCAGCCGCCGCATCGTCTTGCCGAGCGTCTCCCCCATCGTCATAACGCCCACGTCTTCCAGCACGACCTGCCCGGTCGCCGTGCGGGCGAGCAAGATGTCGTGGTAGTTCAGTCCGCCCTTGCCGTTCAGGATGCGGAAGAACACCCGCGGCCGCCCGTCGACCGTGTGAACGCGGACGAGTTTGTACGACCCGTCACCGGCGATCAAGCCTCCGATTTCGTTGGTGAACCGCCGGACGAAGGCGGTGCGCAGGTCCGGCGAGAGGCGCGACGTGTCCATGTCGCTCACCGCCCGGTTGTACAGGGCTTCCATCGGGGCCAGGCGATCGAGCGCGGCCTTGTCCCGGCCCGCGGCCGCGGCTTCCAGTTGCAGGCCGAACTGCATGGCCTCCTGTTCGTCCACCGGCGGCCCGACGTTCTCCAGGGCGGGCGGCGGCGAGTCGGCGGCCGGCAGCAGCGACGGCTTCTTCACGATCACGCTCACGGCCGCGATGATGACGACCGTGGACCCACACAGAATGCAACTCAGAACGATCCAAACGATCCAGCGGATCATGCTACTCCCCGATTCACGGTTTCGAAGGACAACTTTAGTTCGAGACCGTCAGCCGTGCCGGGCAATTCGCGCGAAATCGACCTTTGAGGGGGTGGCGGTGAGTCGGGCCGATGATTGGATTTCCGCGGCCGCCGAACCCGGCTCGTCGTTTTTCTCTTGAAATCACCCCTCGGCGTGAGACGATACTACTACCGCCGCCGGTCCCGCCTCCTCCCGTGCTCTTCGCCATGCCGATCCGACTCGCACTCGCTCTGTTCGCGTTCACGCTTCCCGCGGCCGCCGCCGAGCCGCCACCCTCGTTCGCGCACGACGTGTCGGCCGTTCTCAGCCGGGCCGGGTGCAACATGGGGGCGTGCCACGGCAACCTCAACGGCAAGGGCGGCCTCAAGCTCTCGCTCCGCGGCGAAGATCCCGCGTTCGACTTCGCCGCCCTCACCCGTGGGGCGATGGGCCGCCGCGTGGACACCGCCTCGCCGGGCGAGAGCTTGCTGCTCAAGAAGGCCGTCGGCAGCGTGCCGCACGAGGGGGGCGTTCGCTTCCCGCCGGCGAGCGAAGAGTACGCGATCCTGCGGAAGTGGGTCGCTGCCGGTTGCCCGACGGACACCGACACCGCGGCGAAGTTGGCGAAACTCATCGTGACGCCGACGCAACAGATTCTTCGCGGTTCGCAGACCTCGTTCCAGTTTTCTGCGACGGCCCACTTCGCCGACGGCTCGACCCGCGATGTGACCACCCTCGTGGCCATCGAGACGACCACCCTCGGCGTCGTGAAGGTGTTGCCGAGCGGCGAGGTGCAAAAGGAGCAGGACGGCGAGACGGTCATCCTCGTCCGCTACCTCGGCCAACAAGTGCCGGTGCGGGTCGCATTCATTCCCGATTCGCCGGTGCCGGACGTGTCGGTGTTGAAATCGAACAATCGCATCGACGCCCTCGTCGCGAAGCAACTGTTGGAACTGCGCATCCCGCCGTCGGGGTTGTGTGCGGACGAAGTCTTCATCCGCCGGGCGTCCCTCGACGCCTGCGGTACGCTGCCGACAGCCGACGCCGTGCGGAAATTCCTCGCGGACAAGTCGCCGAACAAGCGTGAGAAGCTGATCGACGCGCTGCTCGCCCGGCCGGAGTTCGCTGAATACTGGGCGATGAAGTGGTCAGACCTGCTACGGAACGAGGAGAAGTCGCTCGACAAGAAGGGCGTGCAGGTCTACCACCGCTGGATCAAGGATTGGTTCGCCGCCGACCGGCCGCTGAACGAATTCGCACGCGAAATCCTGTCCGCCCGCGGCAGTACCTACGAGAACCCGCCGACGAACTTTTACCGGGCCGTCCGCGACCCGCAAGCACGGGCGGAGGCCGTTGCGCAAGTCTTCCTCGGCGTGCGGGTCAGCTGCGCGAAGTGCCACAACCACCCGTTCGACCGCTGGACGCAGGACGACTACCACCGCTTCGCCGCGTTCTTCCCGCGGGTGCAGTACCGCCTTCTGAACAACAGCCGCAAGGACGACCTCGACAAGCACGAGTTTATCGGCGAGCAAGTCGTCTTCACTGCTCGCAGCGGCGAGACGACCCTGCCGCGAACCGGCGGCGTGGCCGTGCCGAAGACGCTCGGTGATGACCGCTCGCCGAAGGACGACGACGACCGCCTCGGGATGCTCGCGGAGTGGATCGCGGCCCCGGACAACCCGTTCTTCGCGAAGGCGCAGGCGAACCGCGTCTGGTTCCACCTCCTCGGCCGCGGCCTCGTGGAGCCGGACGACGACTTCAAGGTGGCGAACCCGCCCTCGAACGCGGAACTGCTCGACCACCTCGCGGCTGCGTTCAAGGCCGGTGGCTTCCGGCTCAAACCGTTCGTGAAGACGATTCTGCTCTCGCGGACGTACCAACTTTCGAGCAGCACCAACGACCGCAACTCGACCGATAGCACGCATTTTTCGCACGCCTTGATCCAACCGCTCGAAGCCGAGCAACTGCTCGACGGCGTGAGCCGCGTCTTCGGCGTCAACCCTCAATTCGCCGGCTACCCCAGCGGGATGCGGGCCGGGGCCGTGCCGGCGATGTCGCAGGCCGGCACGGGCGGCCGTCGCGGGGCGGCGTCGATGAGCGAGCGATTCCTCCGCGTCTTCGGCAAGCCGGAGCGCCTGCTGACGTGCGACTGCGAGCGGAGCGAGGAGGCCGGGCTGTTGCAGGCGTTCCAGATGATTAATGGCGAGCAGATTAACGCCATGCTCCGCCGCGACGACAACCGCATCGGCAAACTGCTCGACCAGAAACTGACCGACGAGGAGGTGTTGGACGAACTCTACCTCGCGGCCCTGAGCCGCTTCCCGACGGAGTTGGAGAAGAGTAAACTGCTCGACTACGTGCAATCGAAAAAGGACCGCCGCACCGGGTGGGAAGACGTGACCTGGGGACTGGTGAACGCGAAGGAGTTCTTGTTGCGGCGGTGATCGAGCGGGGAGAGCGAAATGACGCGATTCCAAAAGCGATTCTTCCTCAGCCTCGTCGGCCTCGTCTTACTGACGTTTGTGGGCTGGTTCTTCTCGGCGTATCCGCGGGGATTATTCGCGGCGTATGCCGATCGAGTTGCCGGTCATGACGAAATCAAAGTCTTCGGCTATCCGCCCCCGGAGATTGGGGAGTACAGCCGACTCCTCCGAGAGCGGTACGGGGTCAAGATGAATGTCGTCGCGGGGTGTGTCGTCACGCAAGACCTGGAGTGGTACGTGGACGGCTACAATTCTGTTTCCGAACCCCGCATCCGAGAAAAGTTTGGCAAGGACATCTTTGAAGAGTGTTGGAACGAGGCGAAACAGGCGATCCCAAAGAAGCCGGTCGATCGTTAGTTTCGATTTCATTTCCCGCGTAGCGGGTCGGCCAACGGCCGGTCGATGGCCGACCCGCTACGCGGCTCAAGACGAGTTGACGTCACGCCGCCCGCTTCATCTCTCGGTTCTGCGGCTGCTTCGTGATTCGCTCCACCCACCCGTCCACTTCCTCGCGCGGCAGCATTCGCAGCAGGTGCAGTTCGCCCTTGAGGGCCGAGAACCTGCGGCCGACGGGCCACTGTCGCGGGTACGTGGCCTCGCCGAGCAGCAGCACGCGCTCGCCGAGGACCGTCGGAATCACATGCGGCGATTCGTGGCCCCACAGCCAGTTCGCGGCCCCGTCGAAGCCGGTCGGCAGTGTGCCGTCGCTTCGCAGGGCGTTAGGGCGGAATAGTTGGTAGCTCGCGGTCGCGATTTCGGCGGCGGGGTCGGTCGGCTGGTCGATGTAAGCGTCGGCGACCCGTGCATCGGGGGCGGTGCCGGGGAAGTAGCCGCGGGTCGGTGAGCCGGTCGCGGCGTCGGCCAGAAGGACGTGCAGTTGGTCGAGGTTCACGATGCCCTGCAACTGGAAGCGGAAGCCGGCGCGGGCCGCGGGGTACAGCACCGTGACGATCACGTCGTCGGTCGCGGCGAGGAGGGCCGCGAACTCGTGACAGGCATTGTGGTTGGCGGCGAAACTCGCCAGCCGGTCGCGCAGTTGCGGCACCGCACGGGCCACGCGGCGGACTTCCACGCTGGCGGCACAGGCCGTGAAGGCGTCGTCGATCAGGTCGGTGAGGTCGGCCCACGCCCTCGCCCCGATCGGCATCTGGCGGGCCGTCGGGACCGTGAAGCGGTCGGCGAGGAAGTTCGGCCGGGCGGCCGGGCGTTCCTGGCCTTTCGAACCGGCGAAGAAGAACAGGGGCGGCACGCCCCAGCGTGTGGCCTTCCGTTCCCGCGCCCGGCAGGCGTCGCGGAACGGGACCGCGGCGGCCAGTGTGTCGTTGAGCTTCCGCAGCAGGCCGAGGGCGGCGAACGCGACGTTCGGCCCGTCGGCTTGCACGCCGGGCCGTCGGCTCGGCCCGGCTCGGAAGGGAATCACGTCTCGCGGCATCGGGTGGTCCTCATCCATGAGTACCCCATTACCGCACGAACCGCCGAATCGTGCAAGCCGAAGTGCGGCCGCCGTCAATCGTCGTCGTCATCGTCCTTCTTGTCCTTCTTCGGCTTCACCGGGACGAAGAACGCCGCCCGCACCGGGGCCGGCATCCGGCTGTTCGCCCCCTTCACCGACTTCCAGATGATGTCGTTGAACTGCAGGTCGTCGGCTTGGTCCTCTTTCGCGAGGTTCAGCTTCTGCGATAAGGCCGCGCCGACCGCCCCCGGCTTGTTCAGGGCCTTAATGTCCACCTTCGCCTGGGCGTGCGTGTAGGGGGTGAAGTCCGGCGTCGCCGAGAACGAGTGGTACATCGGCCGGGCGGCCGCGTCGAACTGGCTCATCGGCTTCAGGCCGAGGATCAGTTCCATCGTCCGCAACAAACTACTGGTCGAGTACATGGTCGAGTCCACGAACTTCCGCTTCGTGTACGGCGAAATCACCAGCGCCTCGACGCGGTGGGCGTCCACGTGGTCAGGGCCGTTCTGGGCGTCGTCTTCGATCACGAAGATGGCCGTCTCCTTCCAGAACTTCGACTTGCTCACCGCCTCGACGATGCGACCGAGGGCCAGGTCGTTGTCGGCCACCATCGCGCTCGGCGTCGGCTTGCCGACCCGCGTGCCGGCCGTGTGGTCGTTCGGCAGCTTGATGATCGTGAGTCGCGGGAACGTGCCCTCCTTCTCGAAGCGGGCGAGTTCTTCGATGAACCGATCGGCCCGAGCCTGGTCGGTCACGTCCAGATCGTAGCTGCGGAACTTCGGGTCGAAGTGGCCTTCGAGCGCCTTCACCGTGGCCCGGCCGTCCTCGAAGGTACCGTCGGCCTTCTTCTTGCCGTTCTCGATCCACTCGCCGTAGCTGCGGTAGCTCACGCCCGCGTCCTTCGCCCGGTCCCACAGGTAGCCGCCGGCCGGCCGGGCCATCTCGTCCATCGCCCCCTCGGCCGGGTAGCCGAACGTCTTCTTTGGACTGCCGCGGTAGCTCAGCGGCCACATCTTTTCGACGAAGTCCGTGGCGTAGGCCCCCATACTCCACTCGTGCCCGTCGGCCGAGACTTCCCCCTCGACGTAGGTGTTGTCGAGCAGTACGAACTCCGTCGCCAGCTTGTGCAAGTTCGGCGTGACCTGTTCCGGGAACAGGCACAGCGACGGCTCGCCGTTGCCCGCCTTGATGTCGCCGAAGACCTGATCGTAGGTGCGGTTCTCCTTCACGACGTAGATGCAGTGCTTGATCGGCGACTTGTCGCCCGCCTTCCGTGGGATCGGGTTGTCGGCGGCCACGCCCTCGGCTCGCGGCTCGTTCTCCTTGTTCAGCGGGCTGCACTGGTACGCGACCTTCGAATACTTCGCCATGTCGGCCGGCGTCGGCAGCGGGATCGTGCTGACGGTGCCGGAAAAGAGGCTGCCGATGTACTCGATGGTCGTCGTCGGTTTCTCCGGGTTCGGCCCGCTGGGGTTCGCCTTCGAGACGCGGCCTTTGCCGTTGGCCACGTAGAGCGTCTTGTCCTTCGGGTTGAAGCGGACGCTCGTCGGGTACCAACTCGTGGGGATGAAGCCGAGCGGCTTCACGGCCTTCGGGTCGGCGACGTTGAACACGGCGAGGTTGTTCGCGTCGGCGTTGGCCACGAACAACATCTCGCCGTCGGGCGTCAGGCACAGGCTGTTCGGCGTGTTGCCGCTGGGGGCCTGCGGGTAGAGGGCACAGTGAATCGTCTGCACCGTCTCGCCGGTGGCGGTGTCGAAGACGCTGACCTTCGTGGAGTTGGCGCACGCGACGAACAGCGTCCTGCCGTTCGGTGACAGGGCCATCTCGGTCGGGTGGGCCGCCGTCGGCCAGCCGGCAACGACCTTGTTCGTTTCCAGGTCGATGACGGCGACCTTCGCGTTCGCCCACAGCGACACGAACAGCCGCCGGCCGGACCGTTCGGCGAGGCAGGTGTACGGGAACGAGTTGTCCTTCACGACGCCCTTGCTCATGTCGTCGGCCACGTCTTTGTCCACTTCCCGACGGTTGTCCGGCGGGCTGGGCGGGTCGCCGAGCGGCACTTCCGGCTTCGTCTCGGCGGCGGTCAGGCGGATGACGACCTTGTTGTCCGGGTTGTCGAGCGGGACGCGCACCACGGCGTCAGCCCACACGGCCGCCACGAAGAGATCCTTCCCGGTCGTGTCGAGGCACAGGCCGCCCGCGACCATGCGGCCCTTCTCCTCGGCGATGCTGATCGTGCGGGCGTTGTGCAGGAGGCCCTTGTCGAAGTCCCAGACGTGGACGCGGTCGAACTCGCCGCCGCTGGCGTAGAGTTGCTTGCCGTCCGGCGAGAACGCGAGGCCGGTGAACGACTGCGGCATCGTCACCCGCGACACGATCTTCCGCGTCGTGTCGGCGAGGCCGATGATGGCGACTTCGTGATCGCGGTAGCCGTTGTGCAGCACCGCGGCGAACTGCCCGGTCGGGTGGAACTGGATGTTCACGGGGAAGTCGCCCACGTCGATCTGCTTGCCGGTCGCGTTGAGCTTCCAGCCGTTCGGCAACTGCACGAAGCCGTCCCGTTGAAGCCCCGGCAGCACGCGGGCCGGCGGCGGGGTTTTGGGTTCCTGTGCGACGGCAACGAGGCCGAGCAAAACGAACAAGGCAAGGGTCCGCATGGGAAGTGCTCCGGGTGGGTGCCGGGTATTATGCGAACGCGGACGGCGAGGGGACATGAAGTTCGTGTGAGGACCGATGAAGATGAAGGGATGAACAGGTGACTTGGTGATGGGGTGATAAACCGAAACCCGGTGGCGACCGGTTTTCTCACCACTTCACTTCTTCACCCGCTCACCCCTTCATCGAACTAAGCCAGCACTTCACTCACCTTGCCGCTGCCCACGGTCTTGCCGCCCTCGCGGATGGCGAACCGGCTGCCGGCTTCGAGGGCGATCGGTTTCTCCAGGCGGACTTCCACCCGCGTGTTGTCCCCCGGCATCACCATCTCGACCCCGCCCGGCAGTTGCACTTCGCCCGTCACGTTCGTGGTGCGAACGTAGAACTGCGGCTTGTACCCCGTGAAGAACGGCGTGTGACGGCCGCCCTCCTTTTGCGTCAGCACGTACAGTTCCGCGCGGAAGCGGCTACGCGGCTGGATGCTCCGCAAGGCAGCAATCACCTGCCCGCGTTGCACCTGGTCCGCCCGCACGCCCCGCAACAGGACGCCGACGTTCTGCCCGGCCTCGGCCACTTCGACGACCCGCTTGAAGGCTTCGACGCTCGTGACGACGGTTTCCACCACGTCGCCGAGCCCGAGCACTTCGACCTTGTCGCCGATTTTGACCGTGCCCTGTTCGATCTTGCCGGTCGCCACCGTGCCGCGGCCCTCGATCGTGTGAATGCCTTCCACGGCCATCAGGAACGGCCGGTCGATGGCCCGCACCGGCTCCGGGATGGACGTGTCGAGGGCGGCTAACAACTCCGCGATGCAGCGGGTGAACGCGGCATCCTTCGGGTGGTCGAGTGCCCCCTTCGCGTTGCCCCGAACGAACGGCACGGCATCGCCGTCGAAGCCGAACCGCGTGAGCAACTCCCGCGTTTCGAGTTCAACGAGGTCGATCAGGTCGGGGTCGTCAACGAGGTCGATCTTGTTGAGGAACACGACGATCTTCGGAACGCCGACCTGCCGGGCGAGCAGGACGTGTTCGCGGGTCTGCGGCATCGGGCCGTCCACGGCCGACAGCAACAGCACCGCCCCGTCCATCTGGGCGGCCCCGGTGATCATGTTCTTCACATAATCGGCGTGGCCGGGGCAGTCGATGTGGGCGTAGTGCCGCGTGGCGGTTTCGTACTCGACGTGCGAGGCCGTGATGGTCACGGTCTTCGTGTCGTCGCGCCGGGTGCCGCCCTTCGCAATGGCGTGGTAGTCTTTGATCTTGGCGAGGCCCTGTTGGGCTTGCACCGCGAGGATCGCGGCCGTGAGGGTCGTTTTACCGTGGTCGATGTGACCGATGGTGCCGACGTTGATGTGGGTCTTCTTCAAGGGATCACGCAAACTCCCGGTCGCGACGAGCGACCTACGGGTTTGCCGGGCCGGCCTGCCCAACCGCGATTCGCGATCTTTTCGCCACAACGAGCGACACCAGGGCGACAGTTCCCGGCGATGCCACCAGGCGAAGCGAGGGACACGCAGGGCGGGCGGAAGGTTCACGCGGGGCGGCCTCCGTAAGATGACTCGCACTCTCCGACCTTCGCGAGAAACCATCCATGCGTGTCCACCACTTGTTGATTCCCCTGCTCGCAATGGCCGGCCGAGTCGCGGCCGAGGGGCCGAGTGCCGAGCGGATGAAGGCCGACGTGGCGTACCTCGCCGGCGACCGGCTCGAAGGCCGCGGTCCGGGCACGCGCGGCGAGGAACTCACCACCGAGTACCTCGTCAAAGAGTTCACGAAGGCCGGCCTCAAGCCCGCCGGCGAGAAGGGCACGTTCTTCCAGGCGGTGCCCCTGCTGAAAATCACCACCGATCCGTCGGCGACCCTGACGGCAACCGCCGGCGACCGCACGCTGAACTTCCGCATCGAGGAAGAGTTCGCCGGCATCACCCACACGCAGCGCGAGGCGGCGGCGGTCGACGCGGAAGCCGTCTTCCTCGGCCACGGCATCACCGCCCCGGAGTTCGACTGGAACGACTACAAGGACATCGACGTGAAGGGCAAGGTCGTCGTCTTGTTCACCAACGAGCCGCCGTCGGACGACCCGAAGTTCTTCGGCGGCAAGGCGCTCACCTACTACGGCCGGTGGACCTACAAGTTCGAGGAGGCCGCCCGCCGCGGCGCGAAGGCGTGCTTCATCATCCACACGCCGGAAACGGCCGGCTACCCGTACTCGGTCGTGAAGCGGCTCGAAGGGGAGCAACTGAAGCACGACCCAGGCAGCCCACAGTTGACGTTCGCCGGGTGGCTGTCGCGCTCGGCCGGGGAGAAACTGTTCGCCCTGTCCGGCCGCACCGTGGACAGTGCCTTGAAGGAGGCCGACACCCGCGGGTTCAAGGCCGTGCCGCTCGGCGTGAAGGTGAAGGGCGAGTTCCCGACGAAAGTCGAAAAGCTCGTCAGCAACAACGTCATCGGCAGCGCGGAAGGCAGCGACCCCGCGTTGAAGTCCGAGGCTGTCGTATTCACGGCTCACTGGGACCACCTCGGCGTCGGCCGGGCGGTGATTGGCGATTCGATCTATAACGGTGCGGCCGACAACGCAACCGGCTGCGCGATTCTGATGGAACTGGCTCGCGAGTGGTCCAAGCTGTCGCCGAAGCCGAAGCGGTCGGCGTTATTCCTGGCGGTGACGGCCGAGGAGAAGGGCTTGCTCGGCTCGAAGTTCTACGCCGATCACCCGACCGTGTCGCTGGGGAAGACGGCGATCAACTTGAACTTCGACATGGTGCTGCCGCTGGGCGTGCCGGAATCGGTGGTCGTCACCGGGGCGGAGCGAACGACGGCGTTCCCGATCGTACAGGAGATGGCGTCGAAGAACCACCTCGCCATTGAGCCGGACCAGCGGGCACACCTGGGCATCTTCTACCGCTCCGACCACTTCTCGATGGCCCGTGCCGGAGTGCCGGCGTTCTCGGTCGGAGCGGGCGGGAAGGTGCAGGGCAAGCCGGCCGACTTCGCGAAGAAGGCTCACCAGGAGTTCACCGATAAGGCGTACCACACGCCGCAAGACGAGTTGAAGACCGACTGGGACTTTAGCGGCTTCCCAACGCTCGTGAGCTTCGCCCGCGACGTGGCCGTCGCGGCAGCCAACGCCGACACGCTGCCGACGTGGGTGGCCGGCGACGAGTTCAAGCCGGCCCGTGACAAGAGCATGAAGTGACTCGTTTTTTGGAACCCAGAGCGGAAGCGACGGGGTGATGCACTCCGCCCCACACCCCGTCGCTTCCGCTCTGGGTTCCAAAAGAAATTGAGGGGCTGATGTCCCCCTGCCAATGCATTTGAGGTTCCTCATGCGTCTCTGCCTCCTCGCACTCGTCCTTCTCGCCACCCCTGTCGCTGCGGCTGAGAAGCCGAACATCGTCGTGCTGCTCTGCGACGACCTCGGGTACGGCGACCTCGGCTGCTTCGCGCACCCGAAGGTGCTGACACCGAACCTTGACCAACTCGCGAAGGACGGCGTGAAACTCACGCATTGCTACGCCGCCGCGCCGGTCTGCTCGCCGTCGCGGGCGGGGCTGATGACCGGCCGCGTCCCCAACCGCCTTGGCATCCGCGACTGGATTCCCGCGGCCAGCGGCATCTTCCTGCGGCCGGAGGAAGTGACGGTCGCGCAGTTGCTTCAGAAGGCCGGGTATAAGACCTGCCACGCGGGGAAGTGGCACCTCAACAGTCAGTTCAACGGCAAGGAATGCACACCCGGCGACGCCGGGTTCGACCACTGGCTGGCCACGCAGAACAACGCCGCCCCGAACCACCTGAACCCGACGAATTTCGTCCGCAACCGCAAGAAGGCCGGGCCGCTCGAAGGGCCGTCGTCGCACGTCGTGGTGGCCGAGGCGATGCAGTTCCTCGACACGAACAAGGGAAAGCCGTTCTTCCTGAACCTCTGGTTCCACGAGGCGCACGAGCCGGTGATGGCGGCCGACGAGTTTCTGAAGCTGTACCCGAACGAAGCCGACCTCGACCACCGGCACTACTACGCCGACGTGTCACAGATGGACGCGGCCGTCGGCAAGCTTTTGAAGTACCTCGACGACCACAAACTGCGGGACAATACGCTCGTCGTGTTCAGCAGCGACAACGGCCCGGAGACGCACCTCCGCTATGCGAAGGCCAACCGCTCGCTCGGCTCGCCGGGGCCGCTGAAGGGGATGAAACTGCACGCGAGCGAAGGCGGCCTCCGCGTGCCGGGCATCGTCCGCTGGCCGGGCCGCGTGACGCCGGGCACAGTTTCCGAGGAGCCGGTGTGCAACGTCGATTTTCTGCCGACGTTCTGCGCCGTCGCGGGGGCCGAGTTGCCGAAGGTGCGAACGCTCGATGGGGCTGACGCAACGCCGGCGTTCGCCGGGAAGCCGGTTTCGCGGCCGCACCCGCTTTACTGGCAGTACGACTTTGCGATCAGCAAGCCGTGGACGGTGGCGATGCGGGACGGCCCGTGGAAGCTGCTCGCAAACGCCGCGTTGGACAAGTTCGAGTTACACAACTTGACCGCCGACACCGCCGAGGCGAAAGACTTGGCCGCAAGCGAACCGGACCGAGTGAAGCGGATGGCCGCCGAGATGAAGCGACTGCACGCCGAGGTGAACGCGGAAGGGGCGAAGTCAGGGAATCCGGTCGTGCCGGTGGTGAAAGAGGGGAACAAGTAAGGCGAGCGGCCCGGCGTAAGCGGGCCGTGTCTGGGTGGGCCAAGACACAGCCCGCTTACGCCGGGCCGCTCGCTGCTGAAACGGCAAACACGCCCGCAACCGACATCGCCACCACGAACGATTCGTGGCAAGGTTATCGCAAAAACCAGGAGGGGATGTGATGACCGCACCGGCCGCCGCGACCGTTCGGCAGACCGTGGACGACGTTTACCGCTCCGAGTCCCGCCGCGTGTTCGCGACGCTCACGCGGTTGCTCGGGGACTTCGACCTCGCGGAAGAAGCCTTGCACGAGGCGTTCGCGTCGGCTGTCGAGCAGTGGGACGCCGAGGGCGTGCCAACCAACCCACGGGCGTGGCTCGTGTCGGCCGGGCGGTTCAAGGCCATCGACGCGATCCGCCGCCGCAAACGATTGGACGCCTCCCTCGCGGAGATCAACGAGCGGCAAGAATCCCTCGCCGCCCCAGAACGCGACGGCGACGAGATCGAAGACGACCGCTTACGGCTCATCTTCACCTGCTGTCATCCCGCTCTCGCCGTCGAGGCACAAGTCGCGCTCACACTTCGCGAGGTGTGCGACCTGACGACCGAACAAATCGCGGCCGCTTTCCTCACGACGCCGGCCACGGTCGCGCAGCGGATCGTCCGGGGCAAAGCGAAGATCCGCGGGGCCGGTATTCCCTACGAAGTGCCCTCGCGGGCCGACCTGCCGGATCGCTTGGATTCCGTACTGTCGGTAATCTACCTCGTCTTCAACGAGGGATACTCGGCCTCGTCCGGCGAATCGCTCACGCGGGCGGACCTGTCGGCCGAGGCGATCAATCTGGGCCGACTGCTCGTCGAACTTCACCCGGACGCGGACGTCGTCGGCCTGCTCGCGCTCATGCTCCTCCACGAGTCGCGGCGGGCCGCCCGCACGTCCCCGGACGGCGATTTGATTCTGCTCGAAGACCAGGACCGGACGCGGTGGAACCGCCGACAGATTGCGGAAGGGCAGGCGCTCGTCGAGCGGGCGCTCGCGGCCGGGCCGGTCGGTGCGTACACGATTCAGGCGGCCATTGCGGCCGTTCACGCCGGTGCGGCGGCCTTCGCCGACACCGACTGGCCGCAAATCGTCGTCCTGTACGACCTGCTCGCGCAAGCCGATTCGTCGCCGGTGGTGGAACTTAACCGGGCCGTCGCCGTCGCCATGCGGGACGGCCCGCGGGCAGGATTGACCCTCGTCGATGACCTGCTCAACCGCGGCGAATTGGCGAACTACCACCTCGCGCACGCCGCCCGTGCCGACCTGTGCCGGCGACTCGGCGAGAC
The DNA here is from genome assembly GCF_008254045.1 of Limnoglobus roseus. Classification (GTDB taxonomy): domain Bacteria; phylum Planctomycetota; class Planctomycetia; order Gemmatales; family Gemmataceae; genus Limnoglobus; species Limnoglobus roseus. The sequence goes on from NZ_CP042425.1 coordinate 2,489,842, forward strand.
ACCTGCGGCCCGCGAATCGTATCGGCGGGCGTTGGACTTGACGCAGCAGGAACCAGAACGCCGGTTCCTGGAGCGACGCCTTCGCGAACTCGCCTGAATTTTTCCCGCTCGCCTGTCGATTCTCCCCTTCGCCGAACGACTACCTGGCAGAAGCCCCTTCCCGCGGAGAGAAGCGATGAAGTACATGCTGTTGATCTACACCAATGAATCCGATTATGCCGAGGGTGAGCGGGCCGCGTGCATGACCGAGTCGGTGGACCTGTGCCACCATTTGAAGGCCCGGGGGCAATACCTGGCGGCGTCGCCGTTGCAGTCGGTCTCGCTAGCCACGAGCGTCCGGGTTCGCGATGGAAAACGGCTCGTCACCGATGGACCATTCGCCGAAACTCGCGAGCAACTCGGCGGCTATTTCCTCATCGACGCCGAGAACCTCGACTCCGCCATCGAGATCGCCGGCCGCATCCCGGGTGCCCGCAAAGGCACGGTCGAAATCCGGCCGATCGAAGTACTTCACACCCTACCGTCATAACCCGAACTGGAGGCGAACCCGTGATCGTGAGCAACCCGGTTTACGAGCGGCCTACCGCGACTGCCGCACCCCTCGCGCCCCCGTCGTCGAAAGCCGCGATCTGGACCGGCCGTGTATTGAGCGCCCTGCCCGCCTTGTTCCTGCTGATGGATGGCGGGATGAAACTGGCGAAGCCGGACTTCGTCGTCAAGGCGACCACGGAACTCGGCTACTCGGAAGCCGTAATCGTGCCGCTGGGCATCGTGTTGACCCTCGCGACGATTCTGTACCTGATCCCGCGAACGGCCGTCCTCGGGGCGATCCTGCTGACCGGCTACCTCGGCGGTGCGGTGGACGTTCACGTCCGGGTCGGCCACGGGGCGTTCGAGATTCTGTTCCCGGTCGTCTTCGGCATCTTCCTCTGGCTCGGCCTCTACCTGCGTGACGCGCGGGTGCGGTCGCTGGTGCCGCTGCGGTCGGTGTAATTCTTCCCTCAACATTCCCAACCCGGAGAGTCCGATGAAAGTTATGGTGATCGTGAAGGCGTGCAAGGGTTCCGAAACCGGCGAGATGCCGAGCCAACAACTGCTCACCGAGATGGGCAACTACAACGAGCAACTCGTGAAGGCCGGGATCATGCTCGCCGGCGAGGGGCTGCACCCGAGTTCGAAGGGGAAGCGCGTCCGCTTCTCCGGCACCAACCGCACCGTGATTGACGGCCCGTTCGCCGAGACGAACGAACTCATCGCCGGCTACTGGATGTGGCAGGTGAAGTCGATGGCCGAGGCCGTCGAGTGGGTGAAGAAGTGCCCGAACCCGATGATGGAAGATTCCGAAATCGAACTCCGCCAGGTGTTCGACCCGGCCGACTTCGGCGAGGCGTTCACGCCGGAACTCCGCGAGCAAGAGGAGCGCATCCTCGCGGCGGCCGAGAAGAACAAGAAGGCGTAATACTCCACCCAAATTCTGAGGTTCCGATGGCGACCAAGATTTTCCTCACCCTGCCGGTTCGCGACCTGCCCGCGTCGAAGGCGTTCTTCACGGCCCTCGGCTACCGGTTCAACAACCAGTTCAGCGACGACACGACCGCGTGCCTGGTTATCAGCGACGACATCTACGCGATGCTGGGGACGCACGAGAAGTTCCGCCAGTTCTCGCCGCACCCCATCTGCGACGCGACGAAGTACAAGGAAGTGCTCATCACCTTGAGTTGCGAGAGCCGGGCGCACGTGGACGAACTGGCCGACAAGGCCGTGGCCGCCGGGGCCACGGTGTTCGAGGAGCCGTCGGACTACGGCTTCATGTACGCCCGCAGTTTCCTGGACCTCGACGGCCACGGGTGGAACATGATGTACATGGACCCGTCGCACGTGCAGCCGGAGTCGTGACGGAAGCGCCCTTCCACTGGGGCCGGCCGCGGCATACGTTAGCGCATCATCCCCGCCGCCTCCCCGGGCCGTTGCCATGAAGTACACCCTCTCTCTCGACGAAGGCACGACCAGCGCACGGGCCATCGTCTTCAACGACGAAGGCTCCGTCGTCGCCGTCGCCCAGAAAGAATTCGAACAGCACTTCCCGAAGCCCGGCTGGGTGGAACACGACGCGGACGAAATCTGGGCCGCCCAGATCGGCGTGGCTGTGGAAGCCCTCAGCCGGGCACGCATCGCCGCGAAGGACGTGGCCGCCGTCGGCATCGCCAACCAGCGCGAGACGACCGTCATCTGGGACCGCACTACCGGCACGCCGATCGGCCCGGCCATCGTCTGGCAGGACCGCCGCACCGCCGGCCTGTGCGACCGTCTCCGGGCCGACGGGCACGAAGCCCTGATTCAACAGCGGACCGGCCTGCTCATCGACGCCTACTTCTCCGGAAGCAAAGTCGCCTGGATGCTCGACAACGTCCCCGGCGCACGGGCGAAGGCCGAGGCCGGGCAGCTCGCGTTCGGCACTATCGACTCGTGGCTCGCGTGGAAGCTCACTGGCGGCAAACTCCACGTCACGGATATCAGCAACGCCTCGCGGACGATGCTGTTCAACATCCACACCGGCTGCTGGGACGACGACTTGTTGAAGCTGCTGAACGTGCCGCCGTCGCTGCTGCCGGAGGTGCGGGCGTCGAGCGAAGTTTACGGCGACATCACCGCTGGCGGATTGGCCGGGGTGCCGTTAGCCGGGATCGCGGGCGACCAGCAGGCGGCCCTCTTCGGCCAGATGTGCTTCGAGCCGGGGCTGACGAAGAACACCTACGGCACCGGCTGCTTCATGCTCCAGAACACCGGCCCGACGGCGGTCGCGTCCCGTAACCGGCTCCTCACAACCGTCGGCTGGAAGATTGGCGACGTGACGAGCTACGCGATGGAAGGGGCGGTCTTCGTCGGCGGGGCCGTGGTGCAGTGGCTTCGCGACGGGCTGAAGATCATCCGCAGTGCCGAGGAGGTCAACGCCTTGGCGGCGACGGTGCCGGACAACGGCGGCTTGTACATCGTCCCGGCGTTCACCGGCCTGGGTGCCCCGCACTGGGACCCTTACGCCCGCGGCACGATCGTCGGCATCACCCGCGGCACGACGGCCGGCCACCTCGCGCGGGCGGCCCTGGAGTCGATCGCGTTCCAGTCGGCCGAACTCCTCACCGCCATGCGGGCCGACGCCGGGCAACCGCCGGTCGAGATGCGCGTGGACGGCGGGGCGTGCCGCAGCGACTTGCTCATGCAGTGCCAGGCCGACTTACTCGGCATCCCGGTCGCCCGGCCGGAGGTGACGGAAACGACGGCCCTCGGCGCGGCCTACCTCGCGGGGTTGGCCGTCGGCGTGTGGAAGACGACCGGCGAACTCGCGAAGCAGTACCGCGTCGAACGCCGCTTCGAGCCACAGGTTCCGGCCGACCGTGTGGCGGCGATGGCGGCCGAGTGGTCGAAGGCGGTCGAACGCGCAAAGAACTGGGCGACGCCGTGACGCGGGCGGAATCGCTGGCGCGGGCTAGCGCGCAACCGTGGGACATCGTCGTCATCGGCGGCGGGGCAACCGGGGCGGGCGTGGCGGTCGATGCCGCCACCCGCGGTTACTCGGTGCTACTCCTCGAACAGCACGACTTCGGCAAGGGCACGTCGAGCCGCAGTACGAAGCTCGTCCACGGCGGCGTCCGCTATCTCGAACGCGGCGACGTCCGCCTCGTGACCGAAGCCCTCCGCGAACGATCCCGCCTGCTGGCGAACGCCCCGCACCTCGTCCGCGTGCAGCCGTTCATTGTGCCGGCTTATCGTTGGTGGGACGCCCCGTACTTCTTCGCCGGGCTGTCGCTATACGACCTACTTGCCGGGCGGTCGCCGTTCGGCCGGTCGAAGTACCTCAATCGCCGCGAAGTCCTGCGGCAACTGCCGACGATCCGCGCCGAGGGGCTTCGCGGCGGCATCCTCTACTACGACGGGCAGTTCGACGACGCGCGACTACTCATCGACCTGATTCAAACAGCCGTGAAGAACGGCGCGACCTGCCTCAACTACGCCCGCATAGTGCGGTTGCTGCACGATGGCGACCGCGTGACCGGCGTGGCGTTCACCGACGCCGAGACGGGAACCACGGCTGAAGTGTCGGCCCGCGTCGTGGTCAACGCGACCGGCGCGTTCTGCGATTCCATCCGCACCCTCGCCGACCCCGCCGCCCGGCCGATGGTGACGCCGAGCCAGGGGGCGCACCTTGTTTTTGATCGCTCGTTCCTGCCGGGCAACGCGGCAATGGTGGTGCCGAAGACGCCGGACGGCCGCGTGCTGTTCGCGATCCCGTGGCATGGCCGCACGCTCGTCGGCACGACCGACGTACCGGTGCCGACAACCGAACTCGAACCGCGGGCGACCGAGGCGGAGATCGACTTCATCCTCGAAACGGCCGGCCGCTACCTGGCGAAGACGCCGACGCGGGCGGACGTGTTGAGCGTCTTCGCTGGGATTCGCCCGTTGGTGAAGGCCGACGGTGGTACGAACACGGCGGCCCTGTCTCGCGATCACACCATCCGCACCGAGGCCGGCCTGTTGACCGTCACCGGCGGCAAGTGGACGACGTATCGCAACATGGCCGAGGACGCCGTGAACCGGGCCGCCGAGTTGGCCGGCCTGCCGCCGAAGCCGTGCCGCACGGCGAACCTTCGCATCACCGGCCCGATTGCTTCGGGGTCAGTCGTGCCGCTTCACCCACAATTGCCGTACACCGAAGCCGATATCGTGCGAGCCGTGCGGCACGAGATGGCCCGCACGGTGGAAGACGTGCTCTCCCGGCGGCTGCGGGCACTGATCCTCGACGCTGACGCTGCCGTCGAGATGGCCCCGCGCGTGGCGGCGTTGATGGCCGCGGAACTCGGCCGGGATGCTGCGTGGGAAGCGGAACAGGTGCGGGCCTTCACCGCCCTGGCGCGGGGATACCAGTTGCGTCGTGAATCAGCTTGAAGAGAACGGCCGCCGCCACGCCGCCGACGAACGGGCCGACGACGGGAATCCAGGCGTAACTCCAGTCCGACCCGCCCTTGCCGGCGATCGGCAGCACGGCGTGCGCGAGCCGCGGGCCGAGGTCGCGGGCCGGGTTGATCGCGTAGCCGGTTGTTCCCCCCAAGCTCAGACCGATGGCCCAGACCACGAGGCCGACGAACGGCGTTTCGAGCGATCCCGCACTCGCCTTCGAAATCGCCGACGCGACGAGGACCAGCACGAACGTGCCGATGATTTCGCTGAGCAGGTTCGCCATCGGGTCGCGGATGGCCGGGGCGGTGCAGAAGACGCCGAGCTTCGCCGCCGGGTCGGACGTTTCCTTCCAGTGTGGTAGGTAGTGCAGCCAGACAAACACGGCCCCGCAGAACGCCCCGAGGAACTCGGCCGCGATCATGGCGAGGTGGTCCGCCGCGGTGCCGTTTCCTTGTACGAGGTCGGCGAGTGGGCCGACCGGGTTGAGTGCCCCCGGCGCGCCGAACGCCTTCGCGACAAAGATGCCGCACGTCACGGCGAACGCCCACCCCGTGGCGACGACGATCCAGCCGGCGTTATGCGATTTCGATTTCGCCAGCAGCACGCCGGCCACGACGCCACCGCCGAGCAGGATCAGCACTGCGGTGCCGAGGAATTCGCCGAGGAAGAGGGCGGTCACGATGGAAGCTCCGGGAGAGGGCAGGGTCTATTCGCTATCACTTGGCCTTCGTCGCTGACACGATGGCCTTCCGGTCGCGGTCGATGCCAACCAGTCCGCCCGGCACCTTCGGATCGACCGCGATTCCCTGGCCGGGGAACGGGCACGTCAGGGCTTCGACGAATTCCAACTCGCCGCCCTTCGCGGGCAACTTCAGCCGGTACAGCACCTTGAAGTGGTGGTGCGTGACGAGCAGCGTGTCGCCGTCCCAGAGGCCGCCGGACGCGCTCATCGCGTCCCAATCGTCGACGACGATCTTCGGGAACGTCCAGCGGTCGAGTTCCTTGAAGTGCTCGTCCATCTTGAGGAGGATGGTCTGCGGGTTGTCCTTGCCGTAATGAGCGAAGCAGCACCACCAGAACTGGTCGGCCGGCTCCCGCACGCACCAGACGAGGCTGCCGGGCGGCTTCTCGAACGTGTGATGAACCTTCACGCTGTCGTCGGCCAGATCGTAGACGCGGATGTCGCTCGCCTCCGGCGTCGCGGGGTAGTTCGAGTGGGCGCAGTACACCTTGCCCTTCCAGACGAACGCGCTGTTGAGGTGCTTGGTGTCCTTCGTCGTGCCGGTACCCGCGAGTTTGCCAGTGGTGCGGTCGTACCGGGCAACGTGCGTGCTGGAAACCGCGTACAAGAACCTGTCGTCGGCCGCGGCCGCCTGATGGGCGTGTTCGGAGGCGGTTGTGGCGGCCGCCACCCAACCGGGCTTGAGCGGCAGCTTCGACGAACCGGCCGCCGCGAGGAAGAGGCTCAGGAATAGCACGGGCATCGGCGAGTTCTCGGAGAGGGAGGATGCTACTGTACCCACTTTCGGGCCGCGGAACCACTCCCCGCGTTGGGCCGGACGGGGCCGTTCATTTCGCCCCGACCGCACATTCTCTCACCCGCCTTTCTCACGGCCGCGTCGCACGTCTGAAATCCCCCTCGCTGGTCGGTTTTCGAGCTACAATCCAACGAATGAACCTGCTCATTACCGCCGGCAGTCCGCGGTCGCCCATCGACAAGGTGCGGTGCGTCGGCACGGTCTTCACCGGGCAGACCGGCGCACTCCTCGCCCGGGCGGCGTGGGGCCGCGGGCACACGGTCACGCTGCTGACCTCTAACGCCGAACGCCTGCCGGAAGTGCCTGCCGATGCGGGGCTGTCCGAGCGGCGACTGATGCCGATCGTCTACAACACGTTCGACGACCTGTCCGCCGTCATGCAGCAACAACTCCGCTCGAAGCCGATCGACGTGCTGATTCACACGGCCGCCGCCGCCGATTACCTCGTGGCCGGCTCATTCGCCCCCGAGTTGGGGACGTACTTCAACGTCCGCAACAAGGCGTGGGAAAGCCGCGAGAAGCCGACGATGATCGAACAGCCGACCGACCGCGCGAACTCCGGCGAGCCGGAATTGTGGGTGCGGCTCGTTCGGGCACCGCGGTTGGTGGACCGCCTCCGGGGGCCGTGGGGGTACAAGGGGCTGTTCGTCCGGTTCACCCTGGAAACCGCCCGGAGCGACGCCGAACTCCGCGGCGCGGCCGAGTTCACGCGGAAGCAGTCGGAGGCCGACCTGATCGTGGCCGGCACGTTCGAGTCGATGGCCCACTGGGTGTTAATGGGACCGGTGGACGGCCGGTACGAGCGGGTGCCGCGGCGGGAACTGGCGGACCGACTGATGCTCGTGGTCGAACACATGCGGCGGACCAATCAAGGAAGTTGGCACGATGAGTAACGTCCTCCTCGGCGTGACCGGCTCGGTCGCGGCGATCAAGACGCCGGACCTGGCGGCGGCGTTCGTGGCAAAGGGGCACGCGGTCAAGGTGGTGGCGACCGACGCGGCCGCGTATTTCTTCGACGTGGCCGCCGTACCGTGTCCGGTGGTCCGCGATTCCGACGAGTGGCCGAACGGCCGGTACGAGCGCGGCGACACGGTTCAGCACATCGAACTGCGGAAGTGGGCCGACGTGTTCGTGATCGCGCCGCTGGACGCGAACACGCTGGCGAAGCTGGCCGTCGGCCTGAGCGACAACTGCCTGACGTGCGTCTGGCGGGCATGGGACTCGGCGAAGCCGGTAGTGCTGGCCCCGGCGATGAACACGCTGATGTGGCAGCACCCGTTCACGCGGCGGCACCTGCGGTCGATCGCCGCCGACTTTGGCGGCGGCCACATCCCCGGTCACTTCGACGAGGACGCGCTGATCCCGGTCATCAACGACCGCTGCAAGGGGCTGCGGGTGGCGGCCCCGGTGTCGAAGACCCTCGCGTGTGGCGACGTGGGCGTCGGCGCGATGGCCGGTGTGGATGAGATCGTGCGGCTGGTGGGGTAGCGGTTTCAGAAGGCCGACTTCGTGCCACATCTCAAGATCAGGATTGGATGGCCTAATCGCAATGAATTTCGAGCACATTCCGATCCGTAGGCGAGAAATTTCTTGACCACGTTTTCGAGCCGTTGATACTATCCCGATCCGCCAATTGTGATAATCACTGGTTCCTCATGCGGAGGTTTACGATGACTCGCTCACTAATCGTGACGTTCGTGTTGGCAGTCGCGTCCGTGTCGACTGTGGCAGCCAACGACAAGCCCGTCGCCCGGGCGCAAGACGCGCCAGCGTTCGAGGGCAAGTGGTCCGGCCCGTGGACGAATTCTCTGAACGAGAAAGGGGAAAGCAAGCTGGAACTGACGGAGACCGCGGACGGGACGTTGACGGGCAGTTGGGACGGGTTCGAGGTGACCGGCCGGCGGGTGAACAAGACCACGTTCGAGATTCGGGGCCAGACGAAGACCCGGTCCTACCAGATGACGGGGACGGTCGCGAAGGGCGAACTGACGTTGAAGTACCTGGTGACCCGGTTGGGCGGGATGGACGGCTCTTACGATGGGAAGGCCACGTTGCAGCACAACCGCAGCCGGTAGACTGGACCCGGCGCGAAACCGGGCCGGCGGTGTACATAGTGATTCCGGGACGTGTATCCCTCCGGTGCCCGGCCAACCGGTGGGCTTGGGCGTTCGACCAACCCAGTCAGCCTCTGTTGCGGCCAACCCGGTCCAGGGGGGCACGACGACGATCACCAGATTGGACCCATGATCTTCGGTCGGTATGCCGTCTCGATGCCCACCCGTCGCGACGGGTGGGCTTCAGGGCTTCATCCCCTCCGCGAAGGTCGTCGCATCGGCGGCCGTCTGCAACTCGCCGTCCAACTGCTTCTGGCGGACCGTTTCCAGCACTCTCTTGAACAGCGGCCCCGGCTTCCACCCCATCGCGACGAGGTCGTCGCCGGTCAGCAGCGGCGGCGGGTCCAGCACCTCCGGCGGTGTGTCGTGCAGAATCGCTTCGCAGAAGTCGGCGTCGGCAGCAAAGCCTTCGGCCCGCGTCAGCGCGAGTAGGTCGCCGACGCCGGGGTGCGTCAGCAGCGGGTGGCGTTGGCTCGGCCGCAAGCTCGCGGCGTTTCGCAGGCCGACGTGGCGGTCCACCAGCCACTCGATGCGGTCCTTCTCGTCGTTCGACAACTTCAGTCGTTTCGCGATGTTCCCCGCCACCTTCTTCCCCACGGGCAGCAGCACCGCGGCGAAGGCGAGCGGAAAGGACGAGTCCGGCGGCAGGGCGGTCAGCAATCGCACATCTGGTGAAGGTACTTCTGGCAACACCGGCGACAGCAGGCCGAACTCCCGCAACAGTTCCGCGCCGCGGGCACGGTAGCGGTGGGCGAACAGCTTCCGCAGTTCTTCCGCGATCCGCTCCGCGCTGACGACGCGAATCTGCGACGCCATTCGCCGGGCCGCGTCCAAAGTCGCCGGGTCGATGGCCAACTCGAACCGCGTGGCCATCCGCACGGCCCGGAGGATGCGGAGCTTGTCTTCGGTGAAGCGGGCGGTCGGATCGCCGATGGCCCGCAGCACCTTCGCCCGCAGGTCGGCTTGTCCGCCGACGTAGTCGATGACTTGGTTCGCGATGGGGTCGAAGAACATCCCGTTGACCGTGAAGTCGCGGCGCTGTGCGTCCTCTTCCGGCGAACTGAACGTCACCGCGTCCGGCCGGCGGCCATCGCTGTAGTGGCCGTCGTTTCGGAACGTGGCGACCTGCACCTTCAGCCACTCGCCGTCGTCGCCGCGCGGCCCGAGGACTTCGATCACGCCGAACGCCGCCCCGACTTCGACGCACCGCCGGAAATTGCCTTTCACCTGTTCCGGTGTCGCGTCGGACGCCACGTCGTAGTCGGCCGGTGTTAGACCGAGTAACTCATCACGAACACAGCCGCCGGCCCACAACGCGCGGAACCCGGCGGCCTGCAATCGTCGAACAACGTCGGTGGCGAACTCTCTCTCGGTCATCGGGTCATTCTAATCGCCCGAGTACGGAACGGTGGTGTCCGCCAAGAAGCCGAGTTGGAACTTGTCGCTGGCGGTGTTCCACGCCGTCTGGTCGAACGGGGCGACGCTCGGCTTGTCCATCGTGCGCGTCTCGACGTGGCCGTCCACGAAGGCGACGTTGGCGGTGCCGCCGGCGAACCGGAACTGCGTCGCACTGATGCCGCTCGGCGTGATGGCGTAGGTCGTGCCTGACGTCACGTAGGGGCCGGTCGGCACGTCCAGCCGAAGTACCCGCCGAACGGCTCCTCCAGCGTGCCGTTCGACTAGCGCCGTGAGAACCTGTCGAGAACACAACTTGGCACGGAAGAGTCACGGAACTGCAAGGGGTGCCGGCCGGCGGCGGGCCGACACGAACGGCCGCTCGAAGAGGTAATGGAACGGCACGCTCGCGGCGCACACGCCGCCGACCACCAGCACGGCCCACGGCACGCCGCCGAACTCCGCGACCCGTGCCGCCCAGTCCATGCCGGCCATCAGCAGTGGGACGTGCAGCAGGTACACCGAGTACGAGATCGTTCCCAGAAAGGTCAACGGTTGCAGGAGTCGCGGCAGTGGGAAGGAAGAACTCAGCCACACTGCCAGCGCGAACCCGACGGCGAACAGGAACTCGGCGGCCACCATCTTCGAACTGCCGTCCGGGACGGCGGGGGCTTGCCACAGTCCGAAGGCCATCGCCGCCACGGCCGGCACCCAGGCCGATCTCACCGTGGCGACGTTCGCTTCTCGGGCCGCCACGACCGCCATCCCGAGCGCGAAGAACGGCCAGTGCGGCAGGAACCCCGCGTGCACGTAGGCGGTCGGACTCAGCAGGAAAGGACTCGTCACCACGGTGAGCGCGATCAGAGTGCGGTAGAACCACCGCCCACTGAACAGGGCCAGACTCACGACGAGGTAGAACTGTACCTCGATGGCCAGCGTCCAGAACGCCACGTTCACGGGCTGAAACTTGTGCCACGGCAGTTCGCCGGTCGGCTGGAACGTCTTCGTCAACAACCCGACGCCGAGCCAGTCTGCGGCCGAGTAACTCGGCCACCCGGCGGCCGTGTACCGCGACCACGAGGCAGGGCCGAGGGCGTAGACCGCGACGGCCACGAGAATCGCCGCCCACAGCGGCGGGTAAATGCGGGCCATGCGACGGAGCAAAAACGGGAGCGGTGGTTGACCCGTTAGAAGCGCCCGCCGGGCGGCGGCCGTGAGGCAGTAGCCGGAGATGACGAAGAACATCGGCACGCCGAAGTAGCCGAGCGCGAAGAACCGCGGGCCGAGGGGCGATTCTTCCCCGGCGAAACAAGCGAGGTGATAGCCGACCACCCAGAGGGCCGCGAGGCCGCGGAGGGGGTCGAGCAGGGCGTGGCGCATGGCGGAAGTCTAGCTCACGCTTTCGCGGTCTGTTCCAGCCATGCCACGTATTTTCGGACGGCATCTTCGAGGCTCGTCGCGGGCACGTTGCAGCCGACGCCGCGGAGCTTCGCCGTCTCGGCCTGCGTGTAGTTCTGGTACTGCTTCGCCAGATCGGCCGGCATGTCGATGAAGCTGATGTTCGGCTCGCGGCCGAGGGCGACGAACACCGCCTTCGCCAGATCGAAGAACGAGCGAGCCTGCCCCGTGCCGCTGTTGAAGACACCGCCGGGGTGGGGGTTCTTCCATAGCCATAGCATGTGGTTCACGCAGTCGTCCACGAACACAAAGTCCCGCAGTTGGCCGCCGTCGGCGTAAGCCGGGTCGCCGGAGCGGAACAGCTTCATGCCGCCGGTGGCGAGGATTTGCTTGTACGTCTGGAAGGCCACGCTCGCCATCCGGCCCTTGTGCGACTCGCGCGGGCCGAAGACGTTGAAGAACTTCAGCCCGGCCCATCGCGGCGGTGTCAGTTTCTGTTCGAGTGCCCAGATGTCGAAGTCATTCTTGCTCTTGCCGTACAGGTTCAACGGCGTGAGGTCGGTCGGCGGCGTGCGGTCGTCGAACCCCTTTGCCCCGTCGCCGTAGGTCGCGGCACTGGAGGCGTACAGGAACGGTCGCTCGCGGGTGGCGCACCACGTCCAGAGCCGTTGCGTGTACTCGACGTTGTTGCGGCGGAGGTAGTCCCAGTTCATCTCGGTGGTGGCACTGCACGCACCGAGGTGGAAGATCGCATCCGGCCGTAGGCGGTCGGCTTCGAGTTGTTGCAGGAAGGCGTCGTGTTCCAGGAACGTGAAGCCCTTCAGGCCGACGAAGTTCGCCGCCTTCGTGGCCGTCAGCGGGTGATCGACGAGCAAGAGATCGTGCTCGGCCTTCAGGCGGTGGGCGAGGTTCGAGCCGATGAACCCGGCGGCCCCGGTGATGACGATCATGGTGGAAGCCCTCAAAACCTTTAGGTTGTGTGGACAGTAGTGGCGGTCGGTCGCATAACGGCCTCGACTCCCTCGGAGGCGGCTGGCATGCGACGGCATGAACTCTCGGACGCAGACTGGGCGGCGGTGCGGCCGCTGCTCCCGGCCCGCGGGGACCACCGGGCGTTCGTCAACGCCGTCCTGTACGTCCTGCGGACCGGCGTCCCGTGGCGGGACCTGCCACCGCGGTTCGGCAACTGGAACTCGGTCTGGCGGCGGTTCCGGCGGTGGTCGGCGGCCGGCGTGTGGGGGCGAGTGCTCGAGGCCGTCCGCGACCCGGACGTGTCCACCCTCATCCTCGACTCGACCGTCGTCCGGGCCCACCCGCACGCCGCCGGGGCGGAAAAAAAGCGGGCGGCCAGGCCGTCGGCCGCAGCCCCGGCGGGTTCGGCACCAAGGTCCACGCGGCCGTGACCGGCCGCGGCCACCCGGTCGCCCTGTTGCTCACGCCCGGCCAAGCCGGGGACGGGCCGCGGGCGGCCGCCCTGCTGGCCGGCCACCGGCCACGGGTGGTCATCGCCGATCGCGGGTACGACAGCGACGCCCTCCGTCGGCTGGTCCGCCGGCTGCGGGCCAAGGCCGTCATCCGCCCGCTCGGGTGCCGCCGCCGGCGGGTGCGGTACGACCGCCGGGTGTATCGCACCCGCAACGTCGTCGAGCGGTTCTGGGCCCGGGTCAAGCAGTGCCGGCGGGTGGCCACCCGGTACGACAAGCTCGACCAGTGCTACCTCGGGTTCGTACACTTGGCCTCCGCCCTGGATGTCCTGAGGCACCCGTGACTGTCCACACGACCTAACCACAGAGGGCACAGAGGGCACAGAGAAAAACCGAGGAGCGTTCAAAAGGCAAAGAATGAAATCTCTTCGTGCCTTTCCTCTGTGTTCTCTGTGCCCTCTGTGGTGGATCGACTTTTTTGCTTACTGGTTCGTCACGACGAGCACGTCGCCGTTGCGGTAGAAGTCGAACCGCCGGGCGACGACGCGGTACGGTGACGCGACCTTGCCCGCGAGTTGCTCGTCCCACACATTCGCGGGCACGAACAGGTAGGCCGGCAGCGGCATCGCCAGGAAGGTACTCGCTTCCAGGGCGCTCTGCATTCGCTCGACCTTCCGCTCGGCGTAAAAGGTCACGCTCGGCTGCGTGTAGTCGAGGCTCGCGAGGCGAATCTCGCGGTCCGGTTGGTGTGTGCCGCTCTCGGCGACGAGCGACTTTGGGGCCTTGTACGGGTCGAGTTCGTTCACCACGAACGCGGCCAACGTGCCGATGAACAGCACCGTCGCGGCCGTCACGGTTCGCACGAACTGGAGGCGCTGCCCTTTCGCCAGGAACCAGGCCATCAGCCCGGCGGCGACGATGAGGACGCCGCCGACCGGTGCCCACTTCGCCAGCCCTGGCACGATGCGTTGGCCCTTGAGGTTCAGGGGAATCGCCCCACCACCGACCAGCAGTGCGGCGACGAAGACCGTGCCCACGACACCGACGCCGATGGTCGCGGCGGGCATGACCCACTTCGGCAGCGTGATCTCGGCGGTACGCCACCGCACCAGGAAGCGGGCCGTGAGGATCGCGACCGCCGGGTAGAGCGGGCCGATGTAGTTCGGCAGTTTCGTCGCAGCGAGGCTGAAGAAGATGAGGTACGCACCCGCCCAACACAGCAAGAAGCGGTTCGCGCGAACGTCTTGCATCGGCAGCCCGCCGACGCTCGACAGCGTCCGTGGCGTGGCCGACCGCACGGCAAACCAGATGGCCCCGCCGAGGAACACGCACCACGGGGCGAAGAACGCGAACAGTGCCCCGACGTAGTACACGACCGGCCCGCGGTGGCCTTCCATCGCGTTCAGGAACCGCCCGGCATTCTCGTTGCGGAAGAACGCGAGGTACGCACCGCGCGTCTCGGCGATGACCACTGCGTACCATGGCACCGCGACCAGCACCCACAGCAGGATGCCGCGGATGAGCCGGATGTCGAGGAAGCGTTTGAGTTCGCGGTTCCAGAGGAAGTAGACGAACACGATCAGCCCCGGCATCGCCAAGCCGACCGGCCCTTTCGTCAGCGTGGCCAGCCCGCTCGCGACGGCGGCGGTGTAGAACCACGTTCGCCCGCCGTGTTCGTGGCCGACCCAGAAGAGGTAGAGCGTGAGGGTGATGAAGAAGATCAGCGGCGCGTCCGGCGTGGCCGCGTGCGAGAGCTTGCAAAATTCGATCGCCGTCGCGAGGACGATGCCGGCGAGCAGCCCCGTGGCCGCGTCGAACATGCGGCGGGCGAGTTCGTACGTCAGCAGCACCGTGCCGAGGCCGAGCAACACGGCCGGCAACCGGGCCGCCCATTCGCCGACGCCGAAGAGGTTGAACGAGACGCGCTGGAGCCAGTAGAGCATCACCGGCTTCGCGGTGCGGAGTTCGCCGTTGAACGTCGGCACGACCCAGGTGCCACTCTCCATCATCTCGCGGGTACACCCGGCGTTCACTCCCTCGTCCACGTCCCACAGCGAGGACGCGCCGAGGTTCGGCAGCGTGACCAGGGCCATCACCAGCGCGAGCAACAAGTAGTGTGCGAAACGAGATTGCACCATCCGCGGCCGACCTCCGTGTCCGGGAGCCGCCGAGGATAGACGATTTGGGAGGTGTTGACCAGCCGAGAACGGGCGGTCAATACTGCAAGCCGCACGTCAGGCCGAGGATCGGCACGGGCCAGACGTTGCGGCCGGCAAACGCGACCCCCATGCCGACCTTCAGGCCGATGTTGCTGTGGACCTGTTCGGACCACTTGTGCTGCCACGACAGGTCGCTGTCCACGGTGATCGCGCCGATGCTGTTGAACGGGCGGCTGAGCCAACTGCCGGAGTCGTGGATCGGGCTGTAGTACACGTCCACGCCGGGTCGGGCGTACCACGAGTTCCGGCGGCCCTCGAAGATGCGGCCGTCGAAACGTGCCCCGACGAACACGCTCGGGATGAAGCCGTAAAGTGCCACGCCGCCCTCGGCCCATAGGCCGGCGTCGGTGATCTGTCGCTGCACCCGCAGGGCGATCGGCAGGCCGAAGACGATGTCCGTCCGCCAACGGCCGGGGTTGATCACCTCTCGCGGCTTCTCCGTCGCCAACAGGCCATCGGCGGCATAGACCGGCTGCGGCTGGCGGTCGAGCGCTTCGAGAAGCACGTCCTGAGCCGGCCCGCGAATAGATGCGAGGAGGAGGACCGTCAACGTCGCGGCGAGGCGGAACGGCATCGGCGGTTCATCCGAAGGGGCGGAAGTCCGACGCTCGTATAACCGCCGGGGTACGGCCGCGGAAGGGCAAGTCGAAGCCCGCCCGCTAGCGCGAAGTGCGATACGAGTTCATTGAACTCGTAGGTCAGGTTGTGGGTGGAAGCCCAGGGACGGCCGTCCCTGGGCTTCCACCCACAACTTCTTTCTTACGTCGCAACTGGTTCTTGTGTTGGCACGGGCGGCCACGTCCAGCCGTCGAACGCTCCCTCGTCGGACGTGATAATCACCACTTTGCCGTCCAGTCCGAGGGCCAGCGTGTGCTCGACGTGGACGCTCGGCATGCCGTCCTTCGTCACCACGGTCCAGTGGTCGGCCAGCGTTTTCACGTCCTCGGTGCCCATGTTCACCATCGGCTCAACGGCCAGCACCAGGCCGGGTTCCAACTTGAAGTCGTGCTTGCGGGTCTCGCGGTTCACGAAGTTCGGCACCTGCGGGTTCTCGTGCATCGTCCGGCCGATGCCGTGGCCGACGTACTGCGTCACCACGCTGTACCCGGCCGACTCCGAGTGCTTCTGCATCCGGCTCGCGACCTCACTCCAGAATTTCCGCTTCGGCATCTCGTCGATCGCGATTTGCAGCGTCTCCTCGGCCACCCGTAACAGCCGCTGCCACGCCGGGCGGATCGTACCGATGGGGATGGTGATGGCCCGGTCAGCGCACCAGCCGTTGAGCTTGCAGGCGGTGTCCACCTTCAGCATGTCGCCGTCCTTCAGGACGCGCTCGCCGGGGATGCCGTGGACGACTTGCTCGTTCAAGCTCAGGCAGGTGACGGCCGGGAACGGGATCTTTCCGGGGTAGCCTTTGAACAACGGCGTCGCCTGATGGGCGGCGTAGAACGCTTCGACGGCCCGGTCGATTTCGATGGTCTTCACCCCCGGCTTCGCCATCTCCCGGCAGATGCGCAACGCACGGGCGACGAGAATGCCGGACTCGCGCATGAGGGCGAGTTCGCGGGCGGATTTCAGTTCCGGGGGGCGGTAGTTGGACGGTCGCAACATATTCACAACGGCACGAACGGCGTGCCACATGGGGGCGGTTCCGGGGGTGGGGTAAAGTCGAGCAGTTCCGCGGGCTACGGTCCCTTCAACGCCTTCACGACGTTCGCGTAGATGGTTTCCATCGGGTCCAGGGCCGAGACTTCTCGCAGCAACCCGCGGCCGCGATAGTATTCGATTAGTTGGTCGGTGTTGGCGTGGAACTCGACCAGCCGCCGGCGGACGGTTTCTTCCTTGTCGTCGGCGCGGGTGACGAGATTGCCGCCGCAGTTGTCGCACACGCCGTCAACCTTCGGCCGGCGGGCGAGCAGGTTGAAGCACACGCCGCAGTTGGTCACGTTCTCGCAGCACCGGCGGCTGCTAATCCGGCGGACGACTTCCTCGTCCTTCACGGTCAGGTACACCACGCCGTCGAGCCGGAGGTACTGCAAATTCAAGAGCGCGTCGAAGGCGATGGCCTGGGCGTAGGTCCGCGGGTAGCCGTCGAGGACGAACGCTTCGGGCCGGTCGGGCCGCTGAAACAACTCCGCGACGAGGTCGTTCACGACGGCGTCGGGCACGAGGCGGCCCTGCTTGATGATCGGCTCTGCTTGGAGGCCGACGGGCGTGTGGGCCTTGATGGCGGCCCGCAGGATGTCGCCGGTACCGATGTAGGTCAGCCCCAACCGCTTGACGAGCAGTTCCGCCTGCGTCCCTTTCCCGCTACCGGGGGCCCCAACCAACACCAACCTCATGCGACCGCCTTCCCGCGGAAAGTACCCATTCAGGTATTGTCGGAACCGGAGCCGCCCCCAGGCAAGTGCGGGGCCAGAAAATATGAAGATCGGCCGCGGGACGGGCTATCGGTTGAGAAACTCTTGCACGGCTTGCTTCCACTTTTCGCGGTCGAATCGGGCCAGCGGTTCGTGACCCGCCCCGTCGAAATCGACCTGCTGCTTCGGCCCCGGCAGATTCTCGAAGACAGCTTGCACCATCGGCCCGGTGGCGCGGGCGTCTTGCGTGCCGTGGAGGATCAAGGTCGGGCACGTTACTGCTCTCGCGTCGTCGGCCGGGTTGTGGGCGAAGCCGTCGATGCCGACCGACCGGCCGCCCCAGAAGACGACGAGTTCCGCCGCGGGCCACGCCGGCACGTTCATGGTCCGCAGTCGGTTCCGGACGACGGAAATCATGCGGTCGAACGGCGCGTCGAGGATAATCGCCGTCGGTTCCGCGTGGTAAACGGCCACCGCCTTCAGAACGGCCACGGCCCCCATCGAGAACCCGTAGGCGAAGATCGGCAAGTCCGGCCACTCCTCCTTCGCGAAGGCGAGGGCCATCGCCATGTCGCCGCCCTCGCGGACGCCGAGGGTCACGTCGCCGCGGGGCGAACCGCCGGCCCCGCGGAAGTCGATCAGCAGCACGGCGAAGTTGAGGTCGTGGAGGGCTTGCACTTCCGGCAGCAGGCTGTCCTTCGCGGACATGTACCCCGGCCCCATCACGACGACGCCCTTCGCCGTCGGGTGCGGGACGTGCCAGGCTTCAAGCTGTTCGTGGCGGACGGGGATCGACACCACGGTGAAGGGAAGACCGACGCTTTCCGGCGTGCGGGCGTTGACCGGCCGCGGCACCGAGACGCCGGTCAGCCCGAGGCGGAGTTTCTGTCCGAAGCTCAGGCTCTCCGGCTTCGGCGGCCGGTCGCCCGCTGGGGCATAGTGCGTGAAGGCGTAGCCGTGACGGTAGCCGAG
Organism: Limnoglobus roseus; assembly: GCF_008254045.1. GTDB lineage: Bacteria > Planctomycetota > Planctomycetia > Gemmatales > Gemmataceae > Limnoglobus > Limnoglobus roseus. Next base: position 2,508,218 of record NZ_CP042425.1, read on the forward strand.
GTAGTTGGCGAAACCGAACGCCGCGATCAGTAACAAGAAGAACAATTTCAGCCATCGTCGTCGTCGGCGGCGGGGAGACGGCAACGGCCCCGGCGGGTTCGTGCCAGGGCCGTGCGGAGTGGGTTCGGGAGAAGTCACTTCTTTTCCAGCGAGGCTTTGTACAGGAAGAAGTTCAGGTCGTACTCGTTTTCCTTGTACTTGTCGTTGAGGAACTCAATGACGAGCTTCGAGTCGCCCTTCTTGAGCTTCGCCGTGAAGGTGTACTCTTTTTGTTCCTCGGCCGTCAGGTCGAACTTGTCCTTCACGACCACGTCGCCGACGGAAATCTTGATCTGGGCGAAGTCTTTCTCCGCCTTCGTGCAGCCGGCGTCGATCTTGATGGTGTACTCGCCGTCTTCGGGCACCTTCACCTCGGCCGTCGCGCTGCCGTTGGTGTAATAGAAGATGCGGTTCTCGCCTTCGTCGTGGCCGACGAGGTTCTCGCCGCCGTCGAAGGCGGCCTTGAGTTTGAAGTTCTTCAACTCCAGTTTGATCGGATCGGCCGCAATCACGACGGCCACGCCGAGCAGAGCCGCGACCCCGGCGAACAACGTACGCTTGAACATGACCAACCTCCTGATGGGAAGAGAAGCATCAGACGTGTGGGCAGGGACATGATACGGAACCGCGGCCGGCGGACGGTCAAACGGCCAATCTCGGGGTTCGCGGTCGCGGTCGCAGCATCGGCCGACGAGGGCGGTGACAGCGAACCTGAACTCGTGCCGCCTGGGGAGGTGCGAAGTGTACTCGACTGCAAGATGGATCGACGGCTTGCTCGGCATCAAACGAATAACCCGGCCTCGATCGTGCGAGGCCGGGTCATGCCCGTATCTGGATCACTTATGGAGGCGGGGCCGCAATCGATTCTCCTTGTCCAACGGCGCCGGGTTTCGCTTTCGTAGCCGGACCTGAACCGGATGGCGTGGGCGCAGGTGCCGATGAGCCCCCGCATCCCGTAAATGCCGTTAGAGCTATGGTGAACGCGACCGCCAGTAGAACTTGCTTCATAGTTAGTGTACTCGTGGAATCGGCTTGTTTAATAACAGGTCTTCGTTCGTAAGAGTGGAAGAAACTCATCGCGGAACGATCCGCTGGTTTAAGAATGAGTTGAGGTCGTTTATCAGGCTATAACCTTCAACCCGTCGTCTCAGTCGAAGCTAAACGTCTCCCCGTTGGCCATCGTGCTCGCGGCGTTATAGACGGTCGAGGAAACGCTCGTCGAAAGGGCCCGAACGGAGCCGTCGCACATGGTGAAGTTAACGACCCCCGTGTGCTTGCTCCCGAAGGTGGCCCAAGAAGGATTGTCCGACAGCCCCGTGAAACTCGGGAGGTAGTACCCGCCGGCCCAAGTGGGGAAATAGCTTCGGCTGGTCTTGCTGCCGCCGAGGCCTTCCCCAAAACCGAGCGTATTGCTGGTGCCGTCGGTGATGTCCGTGAGTTTGGTTTTCGTATTGAGGGCGTAAGGGCCGACCCGTGTGGCATAAGCCGGCATGTTTCCAACGTACCCGGCAACCGCGGCGTAGTTCGTCCGTCCGAAACCCGTACCGGCTCCGAAGTACGAATAGGTCAAGCCGTTGATATAGATTGTCATCCAGGCCAATTCGCCCGTGCCAGAATCACTACCAAGGGTGTCCGACGGGCAGAGGAAGTTCTTGATGGTGGTTTGATCCGCGTTCGGCGTCCAGTACCAAACATCGGTCGGTGGGAACACGTTGCAGCCCGGCCGCAAACCCGTGTAGACGTTGTTCTGCTCGAGGTAGGGCAAGAGGAAGACAAGGGCGCCCACCATGCCATTGCCGCTCGAACCCGTATAGCTTGTGTTCGGAACGGGGTAAGCGTTAGTGGACCCGTTTAAACAACCCGGCGGCAGGTTTCCGTAGACCGAAGCGTAGTTGTGGGCCGCAAGGCCGATCTGCTTCAGGTTGTTACTACACGACATTCGGGCGGCCGCTTCGCGGACCTTTTGTACGGCGGGCAGCAGAAGGCCGATGAGAATCGCGATAATTGCGATGACCACCAGCAACTCGATCAAGGTGAACCCCTGCGGTGCTCGCGAACACTTCTTCATCTCGAGTCGTTTCAACATGGACATGATGACACTCGAAAAAGTAACGGACGAAGCGGATGAGAATAAGCTGGGAGGATGACCCCCGTATCGCAAATGCGATTCCTCATAAGTCCGGAGTCGATAGACCCTTTGAGGCATTGATAGCTTTTGCCTGCAATTTGAGAGGAATGGAGCGAAAAGAAAACAATCGGTATAACAACGTGACGTGTGTCAGTTGGCAAGGTGTTAGCTGGAAAGCCTAAAATTGAAGCAATAGCCCGCTCGCAAACCGATGAAAATTCGAATGTTATATCAAGTCGATTTGCAAATCCTGGCGAGCTGAATCGCGCAGGAATTCAATTTCGTGGTGTGGGATCAAATGCTTCGAGCCCCAGTTCGTACTGGGTAGATGCAATTACTGACGTTGCGAAAATACATATGAAGGTGACTGACAAGCGAATGTTGGTAACGCTAAGATGAAAGAACTATTCTTTGACAACCACGCCGAGGGAGATTTGTGACAGGGGCGGGGCATTCGAACGAATGCCCCGCCCCTGGGAGAACGATACCTATTCACGACACCGTTGGGGATGCTGCTCACCCCGCCGTCGCGGCCCAGTCTTTCCGCTGACGGCTGGACGGAATGCTCATCGCCTCGCGGTACTTTGTCACCGTCCGGCGGGCCACGGTCAGGCCGAAGGCCTTGAACTTCTCGACGATTTCCTCGTCCGACAGCGGCTTCGCCTTGTCCTCGGCCGCGATGATCTCTTGCAACTTCTGCTTGATTGTCTCCCAGGCCACGTCGACGCCGGTCTGGGCGTTCTTTGTGCCGCCGCCGAAGAACCGGCGGAGCGGGAACACGCCCCGCGGGGTCTGCACCCACTTGTCGTCCACCGCCCGGCTCACCGTCGTCACGTGGACGCCGACTTTCTCGGCGATTTGTTCCATCTTCAGCGGCTGAATGTGGTCCGGCCCCTTCTCCAGAAACGCCCGCTGGTACGACATGATCTCGCGCGTCACCTTCGTCAGCGTGTTCCGCCGCTGCTCGATCGCCTCGACCAGCCAGTTGGCCATGCGGTACTTCTTGATGAGTTCTTCCCGCACCTTCGGGTCGATCTCCTTGTTCTTCAACTGGTCGGCGAACTTCGAACTGACCCGCACGTTCGGCGTCCAGTCCTTCGTCAACTTGATGTCGAACTCGCCCTCGTCGGTCCAACTCACGACGGCGTCGGGCACCACGAACTGCGTCCCCTCGGAGTGGAACCGGGCCCCCGGTCGCGGGTCGAGCCGCTTGAGTTCGTCGATGGCTTCCTTGATCGTGTCCAGGTCCGAGCCGGTGCGCCGTTGGATCGCGGGCAGCCGGTTGTGGGCCACGTCTTCGAGGTGGTGCTGGATGATCGCCGCGACCAGGTCGGAGTGTTCGATGTCGTCGTCCACTTGCAGGAGTAGGCACTCCTTCGTGTCGCGGGCACCGACGCCGGCCGGTTCGAGCTTGTGGATCACGCCCAGGGCTTCTTCCACGTCGGCGACCGTGACCGGCCGGTGGTAGACGACCTCGAACGTGCTGGCGAGTTCTTCGAACGAAATCGCGATCGGCGTGCGGCGGTCCGGGTCGTGGTTCAGCAGGTAACCGTTTTCGTCGAGGTGCGAGATGAGGAACTCGGCCAGTTCCGTCTGGTCGTGCGTCAGGTCGAGGTAGCCGAGTTGCTCGGCCAGGTGCTCTTGCAGCGACTGCGGCGTATCGGCGACGTTCTGCATCGCCTCCAGCTTCTTGTCGCCGAGTTCGTCACGCAACGACCGACTCGGCCGGTGGTCTTCGTTGAAGTGGTCGCCCCAGTCGCGGTTGATCTCGTCCATGCGGGCGAACTCGATGTCGCCGGTCTCGTCGTGCTTCAGCGGGGCGTCGGCGTTGAAGTCCCCCTCGGCCGGTGCGGCCTCCGTCGTGGTGTGCTTTTCCTTCACTTCGAGGAAGGGGTTCTCCTGCAACTCGTTGGTGAGCTTTTCCTGAAGCTGCATGACCGACAGTTGCAGGACTTCCATCGACTGGATCATGCGCGGGGCTAGGTGCAGCCCTTGCCGCATATCCTGCCGCATCCCCATGCCCATGTTCATGCCGCTCATTCAACTCCTCCAGTTCGGAGCGGAGACTCCGGAGTGGGGGGTGAAAACCAGATGACTGACCCGGTTTCCCCTCCGCGCTCCGCCCTCCGCATTCCGCACTTCTTCAAAAGGCTTTTCGCCCGTCCAACGCATCAGCCAATATCTGCGAGTTCACCAACTCCAAGGACGCCCCCGAGGGGACGCCGCGGGCCAACCGCGTGATCGACACGTTTGTGCCCGCTAACAGGTTCGATGTCAACAGCGCCGTGCCGTCGCCTTCCAGGGTCGGGCTCGTCGCCAAAATCACTTCCCGCACGCCCCCGCGGCGGACCCGCTGCACCAACTGCGTGAGCGTCAGCTTGTCCGGGCCGACGTTCTCCAGCGGGGCGAGTCGGCCGCCGAGAACATGGTAGACGCCCTTGAACGTCCCCGCACGCTCGAACAAGCCCACGTCCCGCGGCGTCTCCACCACGCACACGATCCCCCCATCCCGCCGGCGGTCGGAACAGATCGGGCAGAGATCGCCTTCCGTCAAGTTAAAGCACTCGCGGCACGGCCGAATCCGCTCCACGACGGCCCGCAGTGCCTCCGACAGGGTCACCGCGACTTTGCGATCCCCGGCGAGCAGGAAGTGGGCGATCCGCTCGGCACTCTTCGGCCCGATGCCGGGGAGCTTCGTCAACTCTTCCAGCAGCGTCTGAATCGCGGGGACGGCTTCCGTCATATCAGCCACCAAGATTGGCCACAGATGAACGCGGATAAACACAGATAAAACGAAGACCGAAATTCCTTTCAAAGACCCGAACCGGGCGATTCTGAAGAATGGTTCTGGTCTTATCTGTGTTTATCCGCGTTCATCTGTGGCTAACTTCTTTTCACCCTAACCCGCCGAGGTTGCCGAGCATTCCGGGCGGGAGGCCCATCGCGGCGGCGACCTTGTTCGTCTCGGCGGCGACCTGCTCGCGGGCTTTCCCCATCGCCGCGTTTACGGCCGCCACGATCAGGTCTTCGAGCATCTCGCGGTCGCCCAGCTTTTGGGCCTCCTCCGAGATGCGGATGCCGAGCAGTTCCATGCGGCCATTGACCTTCGCGGTCACGTACCCGCCGCCGGCGGTCGCCTCGGCCGTGATCTTGCCGACGCTCTCCTGGAACTTCTGCATCTCTTCTTGCAGTTTGCCCTTGTTGCCGAGCAAGCTCATGATCGAGCCGAGTCCCTGAAACATCGCTTACTCCTCGTCGTCCGGTGGTGTCTCAACAACGGGGGCCGCTTCGGTGACGGCCGCCACGGTCGCTTGCGGATTGAACCCGGGGTCCATCTTCACCATCTGTGCCCCGAGCGTTTCGGCGGCAGCCTTGAACAACGGCAATTCCATCACGTCTTTTGGCCGCAGGTGGCCCGCTTCGTTTCGGGCCGGCGTCTCGGCCCGCGTGGGTGCTTCCCGGCCCCGTTCGACCCGGATCACCCACTCTTCGCCCGTCAGTTTCTTGAGTGCCAGGCGAATCGCTTCGGTCGTCGAGTCGTTCGAGATCGAATCATACGCAGCAGTATACCCCGGTGCGACCTGGATTGCCAAGCTATTTGGCCCAAAAATTGCAGGTAACGCGGCTTGGCGAAGGTGATTTCCGCGGATCGGCCCCATCATTTCCATCACTCTCGCCCACAAGTCTGCCAGATTCACAGACCCGTTCGAACTGACCGTTGGAGCCGAATTGAGGGGCACTTCAAGGGCGGCTATTGATTTTTTTTTTGACGGGTCAACCACTTGCGGCGAAACGGTGACGGGGCCGGCCTTCACCGCCGGTGCTGGACCGTTGTTGAGCACAGCGGCAGCCAGTTGCCCAACCGAGAGCAACTCGTCGAGCCGGGACAATCGGACGACGGCCAGTTCCAGCAGTACCTGAACGTGGGTGCTGCCGCGAATCTTCTGCTTCGTGGCCGCGAGGATGTCGATGCCGGCCAGAATTGTGTCAAGGTTCCTCGTTGCGGCGTGGGCCTTCATCTTCTCCAGCAGGGCCGGCGTGGCACTGATCTCGCCGAACTTCGGCCCGGCCGTGAGGAGGAGCATCATGCCACGCCAGTAGTCGACGAGTTGGTCGATCAGTTCGCCGAGTTGCATCCCCCGCGACGCGGCCGTGTGAATCTCTTCCAGCCCAGTCTTCACGTCCCCCTTGAGGATCGCGTCGGCCAACTGCGAGATGCGATCGTCGCTCGCGGTGCCGAACAGTGAATGCACCTTCTCAGCCGTCAGGTGGCCGTCGCTGAACGCCATCATCTGGTCGAGCAGCGATTGCGAATCGCGCATCGACCCGGCCGCCCGCTTGGCGATGATGTGCAGCGCCTCGTCGTCGGCCTTCAGCCCTTCCTTCGCGACGACGTGTTGCAGGGCCGCGAAGATCTTCGCCGTGCTGACGTGGGCGAAGTCGAACCGCTGGCAGCGCGACAGGATCGTGATCGGGATCTTCTGCACTTCGGTGGTGGCGAAGATGAACTTCACGTGCGGCGGCGGCTCTTCCAGCGTCTTGAGCAGCGCGTTGAACGCCGACGTGGAGAGCATGTGGACTTCGTCGATGATGTAAATCTTGTACCGCGCCCGCGTGGGCCGGAAGCCGACGTTGCTGCGGAGGTCGCGGATTTCCTCGACCTTGTTGTTGCTCGCGCCGTCGATCTCCAGCACGTCCACGTCTTCGCCGACGGCCACGCTCTTGCAGATGTCGCACTCGTCGCACGGCGTCGGGGTCGGCCCCTTCACGCAGTTGAGCGCCTTCGCCAAAATGCGGGCCGACGAGGTCTTGCCGACTCCGCGAGCGCCGGTGAAGAGGTACGCATGAGCCACGCGGCCGGAGTTGAGCGCATTGGTGAGGGCGTTCGCGACGTGTTCTTGGCCGATGAGGTCGGCGAACTGTTGCGGCCGATACCGGCGGGCGACGACGGTGTACTCGGCCGGCGGCGGGTCCGTTTCGAGGAGCTTGGGTTTCGCTTTCGCCATCGTCACACGTCCTGTGCGAACCGGGTGGGGACGGGCGAATTGTATCCGCGGCGGGAAGCGACTGCGAGAGAGAACACGGAATGGCCCGCTGATAACGCAGACCTTCGGGCGCAGATGAAAACCTGATAAAACCAGAAATCAATTCTCCGCCTTCATCATCTTCATCCGCGTGGAAATCCGCGTCATCAGCGGGCCGTATTATGGGGTCGGATTCAGCGCCACCACCAGCGCTTGCACGCTCGCCTTCAGTTCCGTCAGTGCCTTCTCACGTTGCCCCGGTTGGCCGGCTTGTTCGAGTTTGCGCACCATCGCCGTGCCGACGATCACGCCGTCCACGAGGGTCCGTAGTTCCGTGACGTGTTCGGGCTTGCTCACGCCGAAGCCGACGCACAGTGGCAGGTCGGTGAGGTTCCGCAATCGCGCGATCATGTCCGTGATCGCCACGGGCATGCGGTCGCGCTCGCCGGTGATGCCGACGATGCTCACGACGTACACGAACCCGCCGCACGCCTTCACGATCTTCTCGGCCCGCGCCGGCGACGTCGTCGGCGTGACGAGCAGGATCGGCTTGAAATCGTGGTCGGCGGCGACTTTCGCGAACTCTTCGGCTTCCTCTACCGGCAGGTCGGGCAGCACCGCCCCGCTGAGGCCGGCCGCCTTCGCCTGCTGAATGAACGCCGCCGCCCCACGCTTGTAGATGAGCGTGTACGACCCCATCGCCACCATCGGCGTCTTCCAGCCGGGCTGGGCCGCCGTCTGTTTCAGCGTGGCGAAGAGGTCGCCGAGTTTCAACTTTGCGTTCAGTGCCCGCGTGTACGACGCCTGAATCACCGGGCCGTCGGCGATCGGGTCGGAGAACGGCAGGCCGACTTCGACGAGGTGCGCCCCCGCCGCGGCGACGGCGGTGAGCGCGTCCTTTGTGAACGCCAGGTCCGGGTCGCCGCCGGTCAGGAACGGCATGAAGGCCTTCCGGCCGGCGGCCCGCAGATCGCGGAAGAGTGCGTCGATGGGATTCATGCGTTCACAAATACTTGATGCAGACCACACCGGCCACCACCAACAGCCCGCCGATCACCCGGCCCGGCGTGATCGGTTGTTCTTTCAGGCCCAACAGCGCGAAGTGGTCGAGGAGGAGTGAGCAGGTCAACTGCCCGCCGACGACCAAGGCGATGAACACGGCCGCCCCGAGTTCCTTCGTCAGTGTTGCCCCGGCCAGCACGATCAGCGCCCCGAGAGGGCCGCCGATCCAGTTCCACCACTCGGTCTCCCGAACCTTCTCCCAACTCGGGGCCGGCGGTCGCGTGACGAGGACGAAGATCGCCGCCGTGAGGATCGTGCCGCAGATCGAGAAAAAAGCCGCGAACCACTGGCTGTCGATGTTTTGGCGGAAGCGGGCGTTGGCGGTGGCTTGCAGGGCAATGCAGCAACCCGCCCCGGCGGCGAGGAGGGCGAAAATGAGGGTGGGGTTCATGGAACTCATCGTATGAAACGCGAGTCCCCGGGTCGGGTCGGAAGTTGCGTCGTGCAAGCCAAGTTATCGCTTCGCCTTCTCCAATCGCGGGTCGTCGAGGTCGAGGCGGTAGAGAATCTGATTGTAGTTGTACCGAGGCGTGATCGGCGGACTCTTCGCGAACTCGGCGGTGTAGGTTCCCTCGAACAAAAGCACCGGCGACCCCTTCGGCGTCAGGTCGGCGTGCAGCCGCGTGTTGTAGAAGGTGTAGTTGTCGTGCGTCAGCACCTTCACGGCCGTGCCCCACGGACCGAGCGGCGAGTCGGCTTCCGCGTACCAGATTTCGCCGAACGCCGACGTGCCGAACTTTTGCGAGAAGACTGCCACCCACCGCCCCCGCCACGGGTGGAACGCGATGCCGCCGGTGTGCGGCACGACCGCCTTGCCGTCGGCGTCCTTCAACTTCTCCGGCGTCAGCCTCTCCCACTGCTTCGGGTCTTGCCACGCCTCGAACGTGGCCGCGCATTTCAGGTGCGGCAGCGGGTTGCCGAACAACCGCCACGCCTTGCCGCCAGGATCGGTCCACGCCACCGCGTTCCCGTCGGGCATCGGCGGCGGCTTGCTGCTGTCGCCTTTCGTCCAGATTTCCTTCCACTCCTCGAAGCGGCCGGTCTGGCTATTCCACCAACACAGGCCGGCCCGACGAACCGTCAGGTGGTTCTCTATCTTCGTGTACGACCCGACGAGCGTCGTCGCCCCCAGCGCGTTCGGCACGGTCGTAACGCCGAACACCCACGTCGGACCCGACCCCGGCATCTTGGCGACGGCTCGCGGTTTGTCGGCGGCCGGAAGGTAGTCGAACTTCGGCCGCAGAGGTGGCTCGAAGGTCGTGAACGGCAAAGGCGGTGTTGTGGCCCCGAGCATGTCGAAGATGCCGAGCGGGTAGCCGGGCAGGGTGGTGTCGCCCCAGAACCAGAACCGCTTGCCGCCGAGGACGGCCGTCTGCACCGAGTCGCAGCCGATGATCGGCGAGTCTTTCCAGCCCGCCTCGTCACCGCACTTCTGCGATTCCGCGAACAGGCCGCCGCCGGTCAACCGGCCGATTCGCTTGGCGACGTTCACGCGGGTGACTTCGACCGTCAGCGTCTTGCCCGCCACCGGCGTGAGCTTGACGCCGCGGTAGCCGAAGCCGTCCTTCGGGACTTCGTACCCGTGGCCGACGACGGTGAACCACGACTCGCGGCCCATCAGGTCCGGCGCGTCGAGGGCGATGACGCCAGCGTTATCGGAGACGAACCGCTGCTCCCCGGTGGTGCGGAGTTCGACGAGCGGCACGGGCCACTTGTTGTCCTTGTCGATGACCTTCACGCGGCACGGTTCGGCCGCAACGCTTGTACAGGAGAAAAAGAGCAGGAGGAGGGTTGCGCGCATGGTGGGAGGGGTAAGAGAAAAGCCCACCCGTCGCGACGGGTGGGCTTTCGGGGTGTTCTTCGTGCGGAGGCCGGTAGAGTGGGGGTGCCCTGAGCCGCACCCTCTGGCGCTTATGGCTGCTTCTTCCGACCTGACCAGGTTCACGCCTTCAAGTCGGTCAGGCCCCCACCCTATCGGACTCCGCACGGGTTGTTTCGAGTTACTTCTTCGTCTGACCGCGGGCGAAGATGCTCGCCACGAAGTTCAGCACGTCCGTCGCACTCGATTCGTTATAGCCGTAGTTGCGAATCAGGCGAGACTTCACCACGTCGATTTTCTCCTGCGTCGCCTTGTCCACCACGTTCGACACGATCGTGCTCAACTTAATCGAGTCCTTCTGGTCCTCGAACAGCTTCAGTTCCAGAGCCTTTTGCAGCCGCTCGTTGGTGCGGTAGTCGAACTTCTTGCCGTCGATGGCCAGGGCACCGATGTAGTTCATGATCTCGCGGCGGAAGTCGTCCTTGCGGCCGTCGGGAATGTCGATCTTCTCCTCGACCGACCGCATCAGTCGCTCGTCCGGCTCGACGTAGTTGCCGGTGTAGCGGTCGCGGACCTTCTCCCGCTGCGTGTACGCCTTCACGTTGTCGATGTAGTTGCCGCACAGCTTCGCCAGGGCTTCGTCGTCGGCGGCGATGGCCCGCTGGACTTCGTTCTTCACCACGTCCTCGTATTCCTCGCGAACGACGGCGAGCAGTTCCTTGTAGTAGCGGTACTGGTCCTCGTCTTTGATGAGCGAATGGTGACGCAGGCCCTCTTCGAGTTCCTTCATCACCATGAACGGGTTGATGTTGTCCTCGTCCGGGTGGGCGACGAGGGCGTTGGAAATCTTGTCCTGGATGTACCGCGGGCTGATGCCGGTCATGCCCTCGTTGAGGGCGTCCCGCTTCAGTTCGATGACGTTGTCCTCGGTGAAGCCGGGGAGCGTCTTGCCGTTGTACAGCTTCATCTTCTGCATCAGGCTCAGGCCGGCGTGCTTCGGCGGGTTCAGCCGGGTGAGGATGGCCCACATGGCGGCCACCTCGATCGTGTGCGGGGCGATGTGCTTTCCCCGCACCTTATCGGCGTTGAAGTCCTTCTCGTAAATCCGCACCTCGTCCTTCAGCCGCGTGACGTAGGGCACGTCGATCTTCACCGTGCGGTCGCGGAGGGCTTCCATGAACTCATTGTTCTGGAGCCGCTTGTACTCCGGCTCGTTCGTGTGCCCGAGGATGACCTCGTCGATGTCCGTCTGGGCGAACTTCTTCGGCTTGATCTTGTGCTCCTGGCTCGCCCCGAGCAGGTCGTACAAGAACGCCACGTCGAGCTTCAGCACTTCGATAAACTCGACGATGCCGCGGTTGGCGATGTTCAATTCGCCGTCGAAGTTGAACGCCCGCGGGTCGCTGTCGCTGCCGTACTCGGCGATCTTGCGGTAGTTGATGTCGCCGGTCAGTTCGGTGCTGTCCTGGTTCTTCTCGTCCTTCGGCTGGAAGGTGCCGATGCCGATGCGGTCTTTCTCGGAGAGCGTCAACCGGTAGACCTTCACTTCCTCGGCCAGCATCTTCGTCCAGTCGCCGTTGTACTTCGGCAGGCGGGCCTTGAACTCGTACCGGCTGTACGGCGACAGGTCGCCCTTGATCGTCACGTCGTACTGGTAGCCCTTCGGCCGGGTCTCGTTCAGCATGGCGATGACCTTCGGCCGGTGTTCCTCCGGGATGAGTTGCAGCGGGTCGCCGTGCATCGGGTCCTTCGCCCAGGTCGTGCGGTCCGGGTTCATCCACGAGAAGCTGTAAAGCTGCCCGGCGTCGCTCCGGCTGTACTCTTCGAGGCCGCGCTTCAGCAGGCGGGCGATGGTCGACTTCGCCGACCCGACCGGCCCGTGCAGGAGGATCACCCGGCGTTCGGTGCCGTAACCGAGGGCGGCACTCTTGAACGTGTTGACGAGTTGGTTGAGCCGCCGGTCGAGGCCGTAGATGCCGTCGCCGTGGTTCGAGGCGAACTCGGTGAAGAACTTGAAGCGGGTCTGCTTCTCCTTGTTCTCGTACACGTCCTCGGTGCCGTGGCTGAGGATCATGTCGTACAGCCGCTGGAACGCCGACCGGGTGACGCCGGGGGTCTTCATGACGATGTCGAGGTAGTCCGCGAACGACCCTTCCCAGTGGAGCTTCTGGAAGTCGCCCGTGTCGATCTCTGTGCGGACGGAGTCCAGGATTGCCGTAGCCGTGGCCATGTGGGATTCCTCAATGTCAAGCCGCGCGGGAGGCCCGGGCGGAGGGTTTGTTTCAGAATCGAAAGTCGTCACCCGTCGGCCCGGCTCAGGTTCCGGAAGATTCGGCCGAAGGGGTGGATTGGTGGAAGCGCCAATCCTGGCTCATGCAGTTGGTAGGACACTGCATTCTACGTCGCGGGCGAGAACCGATTCAACCCGGATAAGACGGGAGAGCGGACGAGTAGGTTCAGCCGAAGGGATAAGATACCCTCGCGCGAGGGGAAAATGCAACCCTTCTCGGCCCGTTTGCCGATTCTCTTGCTGCCGGGCGGGCGAGAGCGGTTGACCGGACACGGGTTACGCCGTTCGAGTAAACCCCGCCCGTGGACAGTTTCGGCGGTGCGACGCCGCCCCTTGAGGACGATGGCCCATGCGACTGCCGCGAATCACGGTCCTGTACAACGAGCCCACACTGCCGCCCGACCACCCGGACGCGGCCTCGGAACACGACGTCCTCGACACGACCGACATCATCGCGAAGGTGTTGCAGACGGCCGGGCTGCCCGTCTCGCGGTTGGGCATCACCGACAACGTGGAGGCGCTCATCGCCGGGCTGAAGGCACAATCCCCGGACGCGGTCTTCAACCTGTTCGAGGGCACCGCCAAGTGGGGCAACACCGAGGCGTACGTCGCCGGGGTGCTCGAACTGCTGCGCGTGCCGTTCACCGGGTCGTCGGTGCAGCCGGTGACGTTGGCGAAGTCGAAGACGCTGACCAAGCACCTGCTGCAATCGGCCGGCCTACCGACGGCGAAGTTCCTGATGCTCGAATCGCTGCCGGTGCCGGTCGACCCGCTACCGTGGCCGGTGATCGTGAAGCCGGGGCTGGAAGACGCGAGCATCGGCATCGACCAGAAGAGCGTGGTGAAGAACCAACAGGAACTCGAAGCCCGCGTCGAGTACGTGCTGAAGACTTACGGCCCGCCGGTGCTGATCGAGCAGTTTGTCCGCGGCCGCGAATTCCACATCGCTGTCTGGGACCGCGGCGACGGCCCGTTCACGCTGCCGTTCACGGAGATCGTCTTCCTCGAGCAAGAGGGTGACGACCCGCTCTGGCCGATCGTGAGTTTCGACGCGAAGTGGAAGCCGGACTCGCGGGACTACAAGGCGACGCCGGTGAAGAACCCGCCCGACCCGATCCCGCCGGCCGTCGAGCGGATGCTGTCGGACATCTGCGTTCGCGCGTCGGAACTGGTCGGCTACCGCGACTACTCGCGCGTGGACGTGCGGCTGGACGCGAACGATCAAGCGTACATCTTGGAGGTGAACCCGAACCCGTGCATCAACCCGCTGGCCGGTGTGGCGGCGGCACTGACGACGGCGAAGGTCGAGTACGCCGACTTCATCCTGACGCTGGTGCGGTCGGCCCTGAAGCGCGGCCCGCACCCGGAACTGGCCAACGCCGTCGGCTCGCCGGACGGACCGGCATCGGCCCCCGTTGTCGTGCGACCCTGGGACGTGCGGCCGGCGGGGGCACTAGCCGTCGAACTGTTCCACGAATCGAAGGCGATCGGCCGGGCCACTGCCCGCCTGAGTGACGCCGAGCAGAACGTCCACACACTGGACGCGATCTTCGTCGAGCCGGCCCACCGCAGGAAGGGGGCCGGCCGGGCGTTGTTGAAGTACCTGGAAGCCTCGACCCTCGCGGCCGGCGGTCGGTTGCTAACGGTGGGCGTGTCGTCCGGCCCGGAGGTGGGGGACTTCCGGCAGTTCTTGTCGCTCTGCGGCTATCTCGCGTCGGGCGAGGTGTGCGAATACTTCAAGGACGGCTGTTCGCGGCTGGCGTATTCGAAGGTGCTCAAGCCCGAAAGCCCCGGCACGGCCGTGCCGGGGCTTTCGGGGACTACTCCAGCGCCTTGAGGAGTTCCGCGGGCGTCAGCTTCTCCTCGATCCGCAACTGCTCTTTCGCTTTCAGCGACTCCCAGGTGGCCGTCGTCGGGCGGTACGCCGTCCGCAGTTGTTCGGCCGTCATCGCTTTGCCGCCGCTGTTTACGCCGCCGGCGATGACGACCCGTTTCGGGGCCGCGAGCGCCGCGAGGTGGGCCACGTCGCCGACTTCGCGCAGGATGCCGGGGGCCATCGTGCCGAGCCGTTGATTGACGTAGGGCTCGTCGCTCACGAAGCTGGCGAGCGTGTTGATGGCGACGGCCTTCGTGATCCGTGCGTCCGTCGCGGCGGCAGCGAGTGCGATCAGCCCGGCGGGGCCTTCGCCGATGACGATGACCTTCTGCGAGGGGGGATTGCCGTTCGCGTCCTTCTCCGGGGCGATGTCGTTCAGCAGTTGCCGAACCTCGTACACCCACTGGCCGAGCAGCGGGCGGCCAAGCCAAAGGCTCCATTCGGCCGTGTTGTGATCGGCGGCCCGGCCGACGGTGTCACGCGGGTAACTGTACTGGCGGGTGGCCCGCAGGTCGAAGGTGATCGTTGCCGCTCCCGCCAAGAGGGCCGCCTTCTCGTACTCCCAGATGGAAGCGGTGGCCTTTTCCATCGTTAGCAGAATGACGATCGACCGCTTTGCGACCGGCACGTCGCCCTCGAACCGAAGCATCCGCTTCGTCTTCAGCCCCGGTTCGTACTCATCGTCGTAGATGCCGACGCCCTCGAACGCCTCAACATTCTTGCTCTGCACCTTCGCCGCCGCGAACCCGCCCAGTACCTTCACCAGTGCCGTTCGCTTCTCCTCCGCCGGCTTCGCTTCCGCCTTCGCCAGCAGCTTCTTCGCTTCCATCGCCGCGAACTTCGGCAGCGTCACGAAGTCGCCCGGCCGCGTCGTGCCGGGGTAGCAGCGGAGCGCCTCCGGGTCTTCCGTCGTGAACGCCGGCTCCTTGATTGGGCCGCCGTCGCCTTCGCCCTTGAGGTGCAGCGTCATCCATCCGTACATCGCCTCGCGCATCGGTTTGCTGTAGTCGTGGCCGCTCTCGAAGATCGTGTGCTGAAGGTGCTTCTCCTTGTCGAACAACTTGAACACCGGCTTCGCTCCGCCGATCGACACCTTCGCGGCGTCCACCGAGAATTGCGGCGCGTCCCGCGTGGCGCTCACGATCATCAATGCCCGCGGCGCGACCATCGACAGCAACCCCGACTCTTCCGTGAACTGCAACGCCCCCGGCACGACTTCGCACAGGCAGCACGCGGCCCCGAGGTACGCTTGGTAGTTGCCGACGGAGCAGACCGGCACGGCCGCCTTCAGCCGTTCGTCCATCGCGGCCGCGTACATCGTCTGGTTGCCGCCGCCGCTGGCCCCGGTGATGCCGATGCGGTCGCCGTCCACCTCCGGCCGCGTCAGCAGGTAATCGACGGCCCGCATGTTCTCGTAGACTTGCAAGCCGGACAACGGCAGGCCGACGGGTAGCAGCGTGGCCGCGGTCATCTCGCCGTGGTACTCGCCGAGGGCTTTGCCGACGCCGCGTTCGCCGGCCCCGAAGGCGTCCACGCACAGCACGAAGAAGCCGAGTTTTGCCGCCCCGATGCACCGCGATTGCACGACCGGGTCTTGCTTCGCCCCCTTCCAGTGGCCGTGAACCATCAGGATCGCCGGCAACTTCCCCTTCTTGTCCGGCACGTAGGCGTTGGCCGTCATGCGGACGCCGGGCCGTGTCTGGATGGTGATCTTCTCCACGGTGTATCCGTCGCGTTTCAGTTCGCCGTGCTTCTGCACGTCGAGCGGGCACGGCTTCTCCGGGAAGCCGCCCCACGCGGCCAACAACTTCGCGCGAAGTTCGGTTCGCTGCTTCTGCCAGTCGGCGAGCGTGGCGGGCGGCGTGTCCTTCTCGCGGAGGGTCTTCGCCTGTTGCTTCACGAAGTCGAGGAACTGCGTCGACGGCGGCTCGGCCGCGAGGAGCAACGGCAGGAGCAAGAGCGGCAAGAATCGCATGAAGTGGACCCCGGCGGGAGAGAGGGTGCGGGCGTGGCGGCTGCGATAAATGTAGTCGATTCCGCCCGGCCGTCTGCCGATGATTGCCGATGACCGGCACTCTCGGAGGTTCTGCATGATCGGCCGACGCTTCGCTACTTTCGCGGCCTTCGCCACCTTGCCGTCCGCGATCGCCCAGTCGCCGCAGATTCCGCCGCCGGTGGAACCGCGGGCACGGATCATCCCCGCAGACCCGGCCACGCCGCGCGAGTTGCCAGAGTCGCTGACCGCGAAGCCGGCGGTGAAACTGCCGCAGGCGGAGAACTTGGCGACGCTCGATCCGAAGACCATCGCCGTGAAGCGGCTCGCCGGCGCGTGGCAGGTGTGGATCAACGACCAGCCGTTCCGCAGCCTCGGCGACAATGCCGACGATGCGAACGATATCGCCCGCACGCTTCGTGAACTGTACCCGCAGCAGTGGGCCAGCATCGGCACCGGCCGTGCAGTCGTCGAGTACGGCCTGACGCTCGACAACGATCAGAAGCTGACCGCCCCGCAGGTGGCCGGGTTCGCCCGCACGATGACCGCGATGGACCGCAAGACGCTCCGCGTCGAGCGCGTTCGTGGCATGTGGTGCCTCCGCGACGACGGGAACCTGTTCCTCAACTTCGGTCAGTTCCAACTCGACGCGGAACAGGCGCTCGCCGTGGCACAGAAGTACGGCTTCAACCGCATCGGCACCGTCGGCCGCAAGGAAGCGGTGATGACCTTCTTCACCAGCGGCCCGGACGGGATTGCACCGCAGGCGAAGGTGCCGCCGGCCGTGCTGTACCGCGCACAGGTCGATTCGATGACCCGCGTCGGGATTCCCCTGCCACAGTACAGCCTCATGGGCACGCGAAAGCCCGTCAGCCCGAACGAGGTCGAGTACGTCGGCGAGATGGTGAAGCTCGACTCGCGGAA
Organism: Limnoglobus roseus; assembly: GCF_008254045.1. Classification (GTDB taxonomy): domain Bacteria; phylum Planctomycetota; class Planctomycetia; order Gemmatales; family Gemmataceae; genus Limnoglobus; species Limnoglobus roseus. The sequence goes on from NZ_CP042425.1 coordinate 2,525,373, forward strand.
GGTCGAGCTCCGCGCCAAGGGCGGTGAGGTCGTCCTGGCGAGCGGGACGGAAATTCTCGGCAAGTTCGGCAACGACGAGTTCACCGCCCGCGACGCCCTGCGGATGGTGCGCGACGCCCGGTTCACCGATTACTGCAAGTTCGGCACGGCCGGCGTGACGTTCTTCCTGTCGAACGGCCAAGCCCCGCGGAACATGCCGTTGCACACGCTCGGCCAGCGGTTCGACCCGGCCGGGATGCGCCTCCTCGAAGCCCGCGGCGGGTGGTGGGTGGCGGACGCGAACAGCCACCCACTCCTGCCGGCCGGGTCGCAGCAAGAGGCGGAGGCACTGAAGAAGGTGATGCTCGCCTTCGGCTTCGATCAAATCTGCACCCTCAGCGTGGGCGGCAAGGTGGTGATGACGATTCCGGCGAAGGCCCGCTAGCGGTGAAGGGGTGAACGGGTGATTTGGTGAAGAGGTGACGAAGACCGGCCGTTGCCCTCGATTTGGTTTTTCACCCGTTCACCACGTCACCCGTTCACCCCTTCATCTTCGAAGAGGGTTGCCGCGCGCTCGGAGTTTCGATTGACTGATCTTGCGAGGGGACGCGCTGTTTCCGCCCGGATGGCACCCCTTCCCGAAACGGATGTCGTTGCATGACCCCCCTACCCCCGCGTGCAGCTGACGTGATGCCGAAGCCCCGTGAGTGGTCCCCGCGATTGTGGGAAGGGGCCGACCTGTTCGCCTGGCTGAAGATTCTGCTCGGGAATCGGGCGGCCGTGCAACTGCCGTACTGGTACATCGCCGGCATCGTCGGCGGGATGAGTTTTACCCACACCTGGCTGCGGTGGCTGCAACACGGCCTCTACGGCCGCCGCATCGCGAACACCCAAGTCGAACACCCGCCGCTGTTCGTCATCGGCCACTGGCGGACCGGCACCACGCTTCTGCACGAACTGCTGATCCTCGACGACCGGCACGCCTTCCCGGACACGTTCGCCTGCTTCATGCCGAACCACATCCTGCTGAGCGAGCGGTTCTTCAAGGACCACCTCGGCTTCCTGATGCCGCAGAAGCGGCCGATGGACAACATGGCCGCCGGGTGGGAACGGCCCCAGGAAGACGAGTTCGCTCTTTGTCTGATGGGCCAGCCGAGTACATACGCGGACATCGCCTTCCCGAACCGCGAGAGCCTGTTCCCGAACTCGCTCGACCTGTCCGGCCTCACGCCGCGGCAGTTGCAGGACTGGAAGCGGACGTTCCTCCGGCTGATCCAAACGCTGACCTACCGCGACCGCCGCCGGCTGGTGCTGAAGTCGCCGCCGCACACCGCCCGCATCCCGATGCTGCTGGACCTGTTCCCGGACGCGAAGTTCGTGTACATCCAGCGCGACCCCTACGTGCTATTCCCCAGCACCGTGAACCTCTGGAAGTCGCTCGGCAAGACGCACGGCCTGCAAACGCCGAGCAATAGCGCGTTGATCGAAGAGAAGGTGTTCCGCGAGTTCCGCGTGATTCACGAACGCTACCACGCGACGAAACACCTGATCCCGGCCGGCAACCTCGTGGAAGTGCGGTACGAAGAGTTGGTGCAGGACCTGCCCGGCGGAATGAAGGCCGTCTACGACGGCCTCAGCCTCGGCGGCTACGAGAGTGTGCTGCCGCGGATTCAGGGCTACGCGGCCCGTAACAAGAACTACGAGACGAACAAGTATCCGATGACGCCGGACGTGCGAGCGAAGGTCAACGCCCGCTGGGGCGACTTGATCGCGAAGTTGGGGTACGGGTGAGGCTCTTCGGTTTTCGGGCCTGAAAGGCACGTTCTGTCAGCCCAGGCCGAAGGCCTGGGTAAACGTCAAACCAGCAGTCCGCTCTGAAGGGGCGGTTCATTCCCACCACCCGAATGAGCCGCCCCTTCAGGGCGGTTGCGTTGGGTGGTTGTCGTTCCCAGGCCTACGCTTCGCTCCGACCTGGGCTGACGGAACGACCCATTCAGGGCCGAAAGCCCACGACATCACAACCCCTGATTCTTCACCCCCAACAACGCCTCCTTGAACTCCTTCGCGCTGCCGTAGCGGTCGACCGGCTCCTTGGCGATCGCCTTGAGTAGAACGTCCTGAACGTCGTCGTCCAGGTCCGGGGCGAGATCCTTCGGGTTCCGTGGCTTCAGGTTCATCCGCCGGCGGAGGTTCTCTTCCGACGACACCGACCGCTCCCACGGCAACTGCCCCGTGATGACTTCGAAGGCCGTCACGCCGAGGGCGAACACGTCCACGCGGTGGTCGGTCCGACGGCGGTTGATGATCTCCGGGGCGAGGATGTCCAGCGTGCCGGTGCGGTTGCCCGGCTGGCAGAACGGCGGCGTGTACGGGATCGTCAGGCCGAAGTCGATCAGCTTCACCACGCCTTCCTTGTCCACCATCACGTTCCGTGGGCACAGGTCGCGGTGCAGGTACTTGCAGTCGTGCAGGTACTGCACCGAGTCGGCGAGTTGGCCCAGGTAGTCGATCCGCTTGCCGTTGAGTTGCGCGCTCTTCGTTTCGACGAGGTAGTTCAACCCCAGGCCCTCGATCCACTCCATCACGAGGTACGGCTCGCCCTTCGTCGTCAGGCCGAACTCGTAACTACGGACACAGTTGGGGTGCTGGAGGGCCATGCAGATCTCGCCCTCGGGCGGCTTGATCAGCCCGACCTGTGTGAACCGGGCCTCGAACTTCCGCGTCTTCTCCTTGTCCATCAACTTCAGGCAGACGGTCCGGCCGAGGGTCTTGTCGTAGGCCTGGAACACCTTCGACATGCTCCCCTGTCCGGTGCGGCCGCGGAGGTCCCACCGCTTCGCGAAGTCGGCCCGCTTCATGCCCTTCGTGTTGATGCCCGGCTGCTTCTTCTTGCCACCACCGAAGAGACTACTGAGAAAACCCACGCGCCGCCCTCGCCCGGTTGAAACGGAACGAACCTGTTGAAAGAATTGTAACCGATTTCGGCCCGCGTATCACCGATTTCGCAGTTCCGTCGAGGACCGATCGCGGCGGAAGTCGTCTTCGCCGAGTGTCGTGAACAGTGTGCGGAACTCTTCGCCCACCAGTGCCGCCTCCCAGACGCGGAACCCTTCGCCCACCATCCGGCCGCCGACCAGCACCCGGCAGTCACGGTCGAGCAACGTCCGCAGGCCGGCGTCTCGCAGGGCGGGGTCGCCGCCGTAGTACTTCGGGTCGATTAGGCGAACGGCCGTGTCGAATCCGACGACAAACGTCGCCCCGGGGAAGAGTTCGGCCTTCCGCGCGAAGGTGGCCGCCCGCGTGACCCAGACCGGCGCGTGACCGCGGAACTGCGCCACCCGACGGGTGACCTCGTCGGCAGCCAAGCCCGGTTTGTCCACGTTCGCGGTGCTGAGTTCGAAGGCGACCGGCAGCCCCAAGACGCGGGCGGCGACTTCGGCCAGGGTCGTGTGCCCGTCGTGCAGGGGGTTGAACGAGCCGGGGAAGACGACCGCCGGCAGCGGCGAACCCGTGCGCGTGGACCCGTCCGGCTCGTGACAGTAGTGGTCGGCGGCGGTCATTGTTCCTCCTTTTTCGCCGGCGTCCTACCTACAACAGTTCCGTCTCGACGGCTTTCGCGAAAGGGCACCCCGCATGACTGAACCCCTCCGGCCCGGCAAGTATCGGCACTTCAAAGGCGGCGAGTACGAAGTCATCGGCATCGCCCGCCACAGCGAAACCGACGAGTACCTCGTGGTCTACCGCCCGCTCTACGGCGACGCGGGGCTGTTCGCCCGGCCGCTGACGATGTTCCAGGAACGCATCACCCTCGGCGGCCGGACCGTGTCGCGGTTCGAGTACCTTGGGCCGTCCTGACCGTCAGCCCTTCCGCAGTACCGCGTCCACAACCCAGCAGCCGCGATCGTGAATGCCGCCGCCGCGGCAGTGGTCGAGGACTGCCACTTCTTCGCACCCAGCGTCTTGCAGGGCGTCGGCCAGGATCGGCAGCCGGTCGAACGCCCGCTCGGCGTAGATCGCCGTCGCCAGCCCGACGGCTGTGGACGTCCGCCAGCCGTCGAGGAACGCCACCGGCCGGTACGGGTTGCCGAAGACGTCGCGGGCGAGGCCGCACAAGGTCGTCTGCGTCGCCTTACGGGTGGCCGCGTCTAAACGCCGCCGGAAGTTCAAGCAGATCGACGCGGGCGTTTTGGCGACCCACACCGGCGACGCGGTGGTAGTCTGAAAGATCGCTTCCTCGGCCCAGTACGTCGTGGCCGAAAACTGCCCACGTCCGCGTCCTGAAGGCCGTCCTGCACGGGCGGCGGCCAATGCGGCCTTGTCGATTCGCCCTTCTGCGAACGACTCAGACGCGTCGAACATTTGCTGGTAGGCCGGGTCAACTGGTACACCGCCGAACACGCGGCGGAAGCACGCACATGCCAGCAGCCGCAGTTTTCGCCGGCCGACGTTCGTCGAGCCGGCCTTCGTCAACCGCCGCACCGCCATCAGCACCCGCACGTAGTCGCACGACTTCAGGTACTGCTCCTCCGTCACGGCTTCGCCTCCGTCAGCTTGGCCCGCAGCACCTTGTAGTCGGTCTTTCCGGTGCCTAGCACCGGGATCGCGTCCACCTTCCGCACTTCGTCGAGCCGCATCACGCCGCGGAAGCCCTCCTTTTGCAAGGCCGCGTTCGCGTCCCGTAGGGCAATCTCTTCGGTCGTGAACAGCACGATCAGCCGGCCGCCGTCGCGCTCGATGCCTTCGACGGCCACGCGCGGGCCGTCGTCGGTGGCCGGGAACATGCGGGCCAGCGGTTCCTCCAGGGCGGGCAGCGAGATCATTTCGCCGCCGGCTTTCAGGAAGCGCTTCAGGCGACCGTGGAAGACGATGTACCCGTCGTCGTCGAGGGCCGCGAGGTCGCCGGTGACGTACCACCGCACGCCGTCGAGATCGCGGAACGGCGATTCGCCCTCGTAGCCGATGTAGCCGGGGAACACCGTCGGCCCACTGACGAGCAAGAGGCCCATCTTGTTCGGCGGCAACTTCTCGCCGGATTCGAGGTCGACCACGCAGACGGTGACGTTCGGCAGCGGCTTGCCGATCGTGCCGTGCTTGACCTTCGACACCGGGTTGACGGCCACGCACGGGGCACACTCCGTCACGCCGTAGCCTTCGAGGACGCTGGCGTGCGGGGCCAGTTCTTTCACGCGGCGGAAGATGTCGTCGGGGCACTTCTCCGCGCCGACGACGATCAGCCGCAGCGAATCGAGGTCGCCGGGCTTGCAGCGGTTCAGGATGAAGCCGACGAACGTCGGTGTGCTGATGATGATCGTCGGCTTGTACGCGGCCGCCTTGCGGGCGAGCGACGAGGCATCGGTCGGGTCCGGGTGGTGGACGACCTTCGCCCCGGCGAGCAGCGGGAACAGCCCGGCAATGGTCAGGCCGAAGCTGTGGAACATGGGCAGGAAGCCGAGGACCGAGTCGGCCCGCGTGAGTTCCTGCGGCGGCGTCGCCCCGCGCATGTCGGCGATGATGTTCGCGTGCGTCAGCGGCACCGCCTTCGGGGCCTTCTCCGAACCGCTGGTGAACAGCACCACGGCCGGCCGTTGCGGGTCGGTGTTCACGCCGCCGAGGGCCTTCCGCTTCGCGAAGCCAGAGAGGAAGCGCAGGCCGAGCAGGCGGCGGAGGAGTTCGAACTTGCCCATCGTGGCCCGCACGTCTTCGAGGAAGACGAACTGCGTGCCGGGCACTTCGATCTGCGTGCGGTCGATGAACTTCTTCGACGTGACCACCCGCGACAGCTTCATCAGCTTCGCGGCGTGTTCGAGGTTGGCCGGGCCGGTCGTCCAGTTCAACGCGACCGGCAGCTTGTTCGCGAGGTGCAAGCCGAGGAACGCGAGGTCGGCCGCCACGCTCGCCGGCAGCAGCAGGCCGACATTGTCGCCGGGCAGGTCGCGGAATCGCGCGGCCATCGCCGTCGCGCCGACGAACAGCTTCTCGTAGGTGACGGCCCCGGCCAAGTCGTCGGCCGCGGCGATCTCCCGGCGGTTCGCCCCGACGCGGTTCACGAACGCCTCGGCCACGGTTTCGCCCAGGATTTCCAGCGGTCGCGTGTCAGACGGCGGGGCGAACCACTCCTTCGGCGCCGGCTTCGGCGGGCCGGAATCGAGTAGGCCGTCCGCGAGTGCCCACAACTGTCCGAGGCCCGTCGGCACGAGGTCGCTGCTGAAGCCGGAGCGCTGCTCCACTTGCAGGGCGATCTCCATGCCTTCGAGGCTGTCGAGGCCGAGTTGCGCGAACGTCGTCTCGGCCTTGTTCTCCTCCGGCGTCAGCGGTCGCTTGAGTTGCTGTTCGACGATCTCCTTGACCATCTCGATCGTCTGCGGCTTCACCTTCGACACGTCCAGATCGGCCCCTTGCACCGGCGGTGGGAATTCGATCGTCCGCGGGCCGAACAGGAAGTGGTACGGCACGAACGTCGGCTGCTCGCCGCCGTCGGCGTTGTACCACGCCTCCAACCACGGGTTCAGTTTCTCGCGCGTCGGCTCGGGCCGATCCTTCGCGGCGAAGGATTCCAGGCGCATCGCGACCCGTCGCCGCGGCGAGAAGAGAATCAGGTTCGCGAACAGTTGGCGGATGCCGCGGAACAGCATCGGCACGAGCCGCGGTTTTTTTGCGTAGGCCCAACTGAATGAACTACCCCACAGGCCGCGCGTGCGGACGAGGACGAGCGTCGCCTCCGGCACGGCCTTCAGCACGTCGGCGGCGGTGCGGGCGGCCCCGAGGGAGTCTTTACCGTTCCGCGACAGCGTGCCGCTCGGCCACAGCACGACGTTGTCGCCGGCCTTCAGTGCGGTGATGACTTCCTGTACCGACTGTGCCGCCCGCTGCCGGGCCTCGGCACTCGCCTTCTCCGTCTCCGGCACCTTGATCGCCCGCAGCAGCCACGCGAGCGGCGCGAGGATCGGCGACTCGAAGTTCGTTTCGAGCAGCATCGGCCGCATGCGGAACGTCCGCCACAGGTGGGCGATGACGTTCGGCGGGTCCATGTACGCCGGGTGGCTCGGCAGGATGAGGTACGGCCCCGGTTGCTTGATCGCGTCCGCCGTGCCGCCGACCCGCACGCGGTAGCGGAGGCCGAGGACGAACTGCACGAGGTACGAGAAGAGGATGCGGACCAGATTCATGTCGAGTGACCTCGGCGGATTCCCTTTAAGGTACGGACTCGCCGGGGAACATCTCTCGCCGCGAGTTGCTACCTTGAACCCTTATGGAACCGAACGGCATCGCCCTCGTTCTCGGCGTCGCCGTGCTTGCCCTGGCGGTACTTGTGTTCGGGCCGGGGCTGGTGCTGAAAGTCCAAACCCGACGACGGGGCCACGACGAGCCGCCGACATTCCTCGGACCACTGTTCTGGGCCGAGTGGCAGCGGCTCAACCGGCGTGGCTCGCAGGTGTGGCTGCGGATTGGGTATGTCCTCCTTCTGCTGTTCGGGCTGTTCGCGCTTTACCTCGACGAGTTTGCGGGCTCCCCTCCGCTCGCGATCTTTGCTGGCGGTTCGCTGCCCCTCGATCGGGTCGCCCGGCTCGCGGAGTCGTACTTCTCTCTTCACCTCTGGCTGCAGTTCCTGGCGCTGACCGTCGTGACGCCGATCTTTGTTGGGGCGTCGATCTTCGAGGAGCAGGAACATCGCACGCTGGACTTGTTGCTGTCGTCGATGTTGACGCGCCGCGAGATCGTGATGGGGAAGTTGGCGGCGCGGGTGGCCTTCGTACTGAGTCTCGCGGCCACGGGGTTGCCGGTCCTGGCTCTCGCGATGCACTTCGGCGGCGTGGACGGAACCTGGCTCGTGTGTGCGGTCGTGGTGACGGTCTTTTACACCATCGGCCTCGCCACGTTCATCTTCTGGTTCGCGACGCGGGTCAAGTTCTCGCAGTCGATTCCCGCGGTTCTGGCCGTCACGTTCGGGCTGTCGTTTCACCTCCCGTACTTCACCCTTTTCCTGGCCCTGCTTTCCCCCGACTTCGCCGGCCTGTCGCCGTTCCACTGGCTCATATCGTGCGTGCTTCGGTCCGAGCCACCCATACGAGCGACCCTCGTGTCGGTCTTCTTCAACAGCGTTGTGGCCCTCGTCTGCGGCTACTTTGCGAACCCCCGGTCGCGGGAGGTCCGGTCGCCCCGGCGGGCGAGGAAGCGGCCGCGTCGTCTTCGTCGGTTCCCACGGATCGATGCCGCCGCTCCGTTGCTCTGGAAGGAGAAGTATTTCACCATCCGCACCTATTGGGAAAGGCAGCCTTCGGAGAGGCGACTGGTGAAGGTTGCGACCATTGTTGGTGCCGTGTTCTTGGCGGCGAGCCTGCTGTTTTTCGTACTCGACTTACCCCTGGTCCGCGTCTTCACCGCCATCTTCGGCGGGGCGACTGCGATCGTCGTAGTCGACATTCCTCCGATGGCCGGCCTTCTATTAACGTCGAGCGTAACGCGGGAACGACAGAAGCTAACACTGGAGTCGCTTCTGTCGCTTCCCTATGGGTGGGACGAACTCTTGGCGGCGAAATGGGAGGTCATGGACCTCTTCTACCGGCCGTACCAAATTCTGTACGCGATCGCGGCGGCCACAATGGTGCTGTGTTTGGCGGTTCATCCGGTGGCGGCGGTCGTTGTGGTGGCCGTGCTGTTCGCGGAACTCCGTTTCTTCCTGGCCCTCGGCCTGTGGCTGTCCGTCCGCTGCCGCTCGACCGTCCGAGCAATCCTCTGGTGTCTCACGGCGGCCTTCGCCGTGTTTCTGTTACCGGTCCTGCTGAGTAGTCCCGTGGCGAGACTGACAACCCTCTTGGGCTGGCCCGCCGGGGTGGTCGAAGACGTGGTGTCGTCGCTTTCGCCCGTGGTCGCGGTGAAATTGTGCTTCGCGACGTGGTCGAAAACCGCAACATTCGAAAGCTGGTTCGTCGAAGCCGGGACCGGCGCAGTCACAGCTCTCTTGTATCTGGCCGCATCGGTCTGGCTCTGGCGGAACGCCTGCCGAACCTTCGGCCGCGACGAGTGGTCCTGAGTTCTACGGTGTCCGCGCCATCGTGCGATTGATAAACTGAGTGGCATCGAACTAATCAGGACGGTGCGGGCGAACCGCACACCCAGGAGGAGATGACGTGGCTTCCACGAAGATGATCGACATCCGGCGCGGCATGGTGCTGAACATGAACAATCAGCTCTACTACTGCCTCGACCGCGACCTGAACACGCCGGGGAACTGGCGGGCGATCTTGTACCTCAAGCTCAAGAACCTCAAGACCGGGTCGATCGTGGACGAGCGGGTCCACCCGGACGACAAGGTCGACGTGGTGTACCTCGAAACGAAGGACTACACCTACTCGTACAAGGACGGCGACGACTACGTGTTCATGGACGCCGAGACGTTTGAACAGGTCACGCTCAACGGCCAGATGGTCGGCGACAAGATCCAGTACCTCCGCGAGAACGACACGGTTCAGATCACCTCCTACGACAACAAGCCGCTCGACGTGGCTTTGCCGCAGACGGTGACGCTGAAAGTGATCGAGACGGAACCCGGCATCAAGGGCGCGACGGCCGCCGCCCAGTACAAGTCGGCGAAGCTGGAGACGGGGCTGGTGGTGCAGGTGCCGTCGTTCATCACCGAAGGCGAGTTGATCCAGATTCAGACCGAAGACGGGAAGTACCTGGGCCGGTCGAAGGGGTAACGCAGTTTTGAGCACCGGAGGTGCGGTAGTTGTTAGCCAGGGGCGTCAGCCCCTGGAACCACGCACCCAACGCACAAGCCCCGGAGGGGCGGCAGACGCGCGTCTGCCGCCCCTCCGGGGCTTGAATCATTCTTGACGGCTACCAGGGGCTTACGCCCCTGGCTAACGACTGCCGCCGCTCCGCGGCTGAGAACCAGAGCGGTGCGGAACGAGCGACCATTTCTAGACGATCCCGACGCCGAAGCCGTCGTCGGTCTTCACCTTCTCGGCCGGCATCGCGCCGCCGGTCAGGTGCGTGCCGCGGGTCGCGGCCGCGTGCGGGGCGTGGGCCTTGTACCCGGCCGGGGTCTTCACCATCTCGCTGTACATCGGCACGTCGTCCAGGTCGTAGTCGTGGTCGTCGTAGCTGCACGTGTACCCCGGCAGCTTCGCGCGCTCGCGCTCCTCGGCGTACGCCTTCGAGATCGCCCGTTGGATGTCTTCGCGGGCTTGGCTGTGGATCGGGTGGGCGATGTCGGCGTGCAACTTCGCCCGCCCTTCCGACTCGCGGATCGCGCGGGCTTCGTCCAGCCGCCGGCCGCAGTTGTTGCAGAACCGGGCGCGGAGGTGGTTCTTGCAACTGCACGAGGTGCAGCGGTCGGTGAGCTTGCGGCTGGGCATCGCGACGAACAGGCCGCGGGTGCCGTCGATGACCTTCAGGTCGCGGATGACGAAGGCGTGGTTGAACGTGATCGAACAGAACGCGAGGAGGCGCTCGTGGTTCGCCTCACACAGTTTGATGCGGACTTCCGTGATGTGCACCTGTGGACTCCTTGTTGCGAGCGAGGGTGATCCTGTTCGGAGGTGAAGCGGGCCGGGTTCGGCTCACAAATACCTGAGGGGGTTGAGGGTCGGACACGTGTTTCTGCCGAACCGCTTCCGCGATTCGATTTGCCTCAAGGGCGTCACGGCACAGGGCGAATAGAGCCGACCCGCTGCCGGAAAGTTGGCAGCCGAGCGGCTCGAGGGCGGCGAGTTCGCGGTACAGCGACTCGACCGCCGGCGCGACGGCAAAGGCCGGTGCCTGCAACCGATTGAACAGGGCACGGCCGAGGGCACTCACATCGCCGGCCCGCAACGCATCGCGGGCCGGTGTTCCGTCCAGCGGGGTCGTGGGCACGACCACCCGGCTGTAAATTTCCTTCGTCGAAAGCCCGACCGCCGGCTTCACGATCACCAGGTCCAGCGGCCGACCAATTTCCTGCGGCATCACAATCTCGCCGCGGCCGGTACACCACCCGGCTGTTTGCACGAGGAAGAACGCCACGTCCGAACCGATTTCCGCCGCGACTTTCGCCAGGTAGGCGGTGGGCAGGTTCGCCCCCCACAGCTCGTTCAGGGCCAACAGTGTCGTTGCCGCGTCGCTGCTGCCGCCGCCGAGGCCGGCTTCGTGCGGGATTCGCTTCGTCAGGCGGATCACCGCCCCGCGTCGCGTTCCCACCGCCCGCCGTAAGGCCTCCGCGGCCTTCACGACGAGGTTGCGGCCGTCCACCGGGATGCCGGGTTGGTCGCACGTAAGTGTGAGTTCGCCGGCGGTCGCCTGAAATTCCAGGGTGTCGCACGGGTCCACGGGCACCATCAGCGATTCGATCGCGTGGAAGCCGTCGTATCGTTTGGCCACGACCTCCAACGTCAGATTGATCTTCGCCGGGGCCGTGAAAATCACGGACGCCGGCGGCGGGCCGGTGGTCGTCATGGGGAGAGGGTTGCGAGACGCCCTTCCGTGGGTGCAGACACGATCGAAGTCACAGTCGGGTGACAATTCGAACGATTTCGCGAAGATTAACCGCGATGGTGTCGCCGGTCAAGTGGGAAGGTTGCGAAAAGTTAACGAACCGTAAAGATGGCACGCTCGCCTTCGCGCCCGATCATAAGAGGGCTGTTCGCGTCGCGGCGATGTCGCGTTGCAGTTGTTCCACCAAGGCCGCGACGTTGGCGAACGGTTTCGTCTCGCGGAGGCGGGCCACGAACTCGACGCCCATCGTTCGGCCGTAGAGGTCGCCAGCGAAATCGAGCAGGTGAATCTCAACCTTGCGGGCGTCCTCGCCGAAGGTCGGGTTCGGCCCGATGTTCGCCGCCGCCGCGTACGTTTGATCGCCCACGGTCGCCCGCACTGCGTAGACGCCCACGGCCGGCAAGAGCGTTTCGACGCGGTCGAGGTTGGCCGTCGGGAAGCCGATCGTTCGGCCGCGCTTCGCCCCGGTCACGACTTCGCCCGCGATGGCATACGGCCGGCCGAGCAGGTTCGCGGCCGTCGCCACGTCGCCGGCGTTGACGGCACTCCGCACGCGGCTGCTGGAGACCGGCTCGCCGTTCACGAGGAGCGGTTGCACTTCCTCGAAGGCGATGCCGGCCGCGGCGCACATCACCCGCAGGACAGCCGTGTTGCCGCCGCGGGCGTGGCCGAAGTGGAAGTTGTACCCCTCGACGACCGCCTTCGCCCCGAGTTGGCGGACGAGTACGTCTTCGAAGAACGCCTCGGCACTCAGGGCCAGCAGGCTCGGCTCGGTCTTGAGGAAGACGACGTGGTCCGCGCCGGCCGCGAGCAGCGCCGCCGTGCGATCGGCGAGCGTCGAGAGCGGCAACTTCCACGCGGCCGGGTTCAGGAGCGCGACCGGCGGCGGGTCGAACGTGACGGCGACCGTCGGGCCGTTCACGGACTGGGCCAACCGCTTGGCCGTGCCGACGAGGGTGGCGTGGCCGCGGTGGACGCCGTCGAAGTTGCCGATGGTCACGCACCCGCCGGTGAACTCCGGCGGCGGGAACTCGGCCCAACTGAGTGTGAGGACTGCCATCACCGTTATCTTGCGGACGAAGTCCGCCGCGGCGAGGACATTCGGCCGTCGGGAATAAATCCGACGGCCGGCGCATCGTTACTGTAGACCGGCACGTTGGTCCGTTTCCCCCGCTCAACAATCCGAGGCTACAAGATGTACGGCATCCTCGCCGACGCGATGGTGGCTGCGCACGTCGGCTACGTCGCGTTCGTTCTCTTCGGGCAACTCGCCATCATTCTCGGCGCGGGCATGAAGTGGCAGTGGGTCCGCAACCCGTGGTTCCGCGGCCTGCACCTGCTGGCCATCGGCATCGTCGTTCTCGAAGAGTTCATGGGCTGGCGCTGCCCGCTGACCACCTGGGAGGAGCAACTGCGCCTTCTCGCCGGGCAGACGATCGACGGCGGCACGTTCATGGGGCGGTTGCTGCACGACGTGCTGTTCATCGACGACGTGTGGCCGGTGAAGGCGATTCAAGTCCTGCACGTCGCCTTCGGCGTGCTGGTGGTGCAAGCCTTGATTATGTGCCCGCCGCGGTTGAAAAGGGCCGATTTACCGCGGTAGGCATCAGAGAATCCGTTACGGCTTTTGCCCGCGGGCCGTCGTCAGGGCCGCCCGCCGCCATTCGTCGTCGAGTTCCTTCACCGTCGCGTAGCCGTACTGCCGTTCCAGGGCCTTCTCGGTGCCGTACCGTTGGGCGTCCAGCAGGAAGATGCGGAAGGTCTTCTCGTTCTTCTTGTGAACCAGGTGATCGACCAGCGAGACGCTCTCCACGTAGTACGCCGTGACCGCCTCCGGCTTCGGCGGGCCTTTCAGATCTAGGAAGGCGGCCAGCCCGAAGAGTTCGCCGTCGCGTTGGCAGCGCGGCAGCGTTTGCTGGCAGCGCTCGGTTTCCGACGCGGCTGACAGCACGGCCATGCCGATGGCGGCCCACCGCGGCAGGTCGCGGTCCGGGAACAGGTCTGCCAGGATCACATACGTCAGTTCGCGGGCCAGCGTCTCGTCGCCGACGTTCGCGTCGTCGGCCCGCAGATCGATGCGGCGGTCCGTCACCTGCTTCGCTTCGAGTTTCACGAAGGCGTGGCCGGTCGCCTCGGCCGGTTGGTTCGTCGCGATGGCGAACGGCTTGCCGTCGGCGTGCAGGACGATGTCGCACTTCGGCTGCCAGTTCCCGCTGGGCGGTGACGACCACTTCGCGAAGATCGCCCGTCGGCCCTCTTCGGCCTTCGTCAGCAGGGCTTTGGGCACGTCCGGCGAGCCCTGGAACCGCACGCGGAAGTTGTCCGACTCCAGCGCCATCCAACTGCTCTCGGTGATCGTCGGCTTGCCCGTCGGGGCGGTTGAAGCGGTCGGCGTGCCGCCGATGTCGGCGATGATCTTCAGCCCGGCCGCTTGCAGTTCCGCTTGGGCCGGGGCCAGTTTCAGGGCGTCCTCGATCTCCCGGACGGCGGCCTTCGTGGCGGACGCGTCCCGGTTCGACTTGTTCCACCCGTCGGCGGCGAGTTTCACCCGGCAGTACGCCCACGCGGCCATTTGGTCGCGAGACAGTTCGAGTTTGCTGTTGAACGCCTTGTCGAAAAACCGGGCCGCCTCCGCGAACTTCGCCGGCTGCGCGCGGGCCTGATTGAACAGGTCCGTCGCCTGCTTGATTAAATCCACCGACTCGGCCGTCGGCTTGGCCGGGGCGGGAATCGGCGGCACTTCCGCGATCATCGGCGGCGCGAGTTTCACGTTCGTTTCCGTCGCCACCGGCTTCGCGTCGCTGCCGGTCAGGATCGTCAACTTCGATTCGAGTTCCGCGACGCGGGCGTTATCCGGCGTCCGGGACACCTTCTGCCGTTTGAGTTCTTCGCCGTAAGCCTGCCGGAGCAGCACGAGGAAATCGGCGTCGCCGTTGATCGACGGCAGCACGCCTTCGAGCGACTTCACGGCGTCGGCGGGTTGGTTCGCGGTGAGGTACGTCTTCGCTTCGGCCATCGCCCGTTGAATGGCGAGCGATTTGTCGATCGGCGTGGGGTCGGCCGCGTGGGTGAACGAGGCAACGAGCAGCACGCCGACGAGCGGCCGGAAGAGGTGAAGCATGGTGGCATCCTTGCACGGCCGGCGCGAATCCTTCGCGTGTCGGCAATCGCGACCCGAATCTTTAATCGAAATCGAAAATTCCGACAAGACGAGAATGAAGAGGGTCAGCCACAGAAGAACACGGAGAAGACCGATCAGAAGGGAACCGATTGGGTTCACTCGGTGGATGCGGAGAATAGATCATCTTCACGTTGCGCCAGCACCCACGGACCCTGCCATGACTACTGACGACATCCTCGCTCGCATCGACCGCCTGTTCGCCGACCGCGGTGCAGAGGAGTACCACGGCGAAGCGGTGTCGCAACTCGAACACGCCCTGCAATCCGCCGCGGCCGGGGAGCGAGAGGGGGCGGCCGCCGAACTCGTCGTCGCGGCCCTGTTGCACGACGTCGGACACCTGATCCAACCGCACGGCGAGGACGCCGCCGAGCGGGGCATCGACGACCGCCACGAGTCGCTCGGGCAGCGGTTCTTGCAAAAGCACTTCGGCCCGGCCGTCACCGAGCCGGTCCGTCTGCACGTCGCCGCCAAGCGTTACCTCTGTGCGGTGGAACCCGAGTACCTCGCGCGGCTCTCCCCGGCGTCGCGGCGGAGTCTGGAGTTGCAAGGCGGGCCGATGAGTGCGACCGAAGTTGCGGCTTTCGAGGGCGAAGAGTTCTACCGATCGGCCACGCAACTGCGGCGGTGGGACGACACGGCGAAGGTGCCCGGCCTACCGACGCCGCCGTTGGGACACTTCCGCGATCTGATCCGAAAGGCCTTTCGGGATCGCGATTCGCAGACTGGCTGAACGCACGCCACCCAGTTATCCTGGGGATATGCTTCGCCCAGGCACACCCTCTGCCGTCCGGTTCGCCACCACGACGTGGAGCCGGGTTCGCTCCGCGTCCACCGACGCCGGGCGAACGCCGATGGCCGAACTCTGTGCCGCCTACTGGTACCCGCTCTACGCCTACCTCCGCCGGCACGGCCGCGAACCGGCCGACGCCGAGGACGCCGTTCAGGGCTTCTTCGCCTGGCTGCTCGAATCGAACGCGGTCCGCTACGCCGACCCCGGCCGCGGGCGGTTCCGGTGCTTCCTCGTCACCGCCCTGAATCAATACCTGGCCCGCCGCCGCGAGTACGAGTCGGCCGAGAAGCGGACGCCGCCCGGCCCCCTGGTGTCGATCGACGCGGCGGCCGGCGAGGACTGGTTTTCGAACGAGCCGGCCGACGACCGCACGCCGGACATGGCGTTCGAGTACACGTGGGCCGTGTCCGTTGTGCGGCACGCCCTCGACCGCCTGCGGGCGGAACAGGCGGCGGCCGGCAAGGAAGGCCAGTTCGACGCCTACCAGGGACTCCTGACCGGCCAGGGCGAGACGACCGCTGTGGCCGCCAAGTTCGGGATGAACGAAGGGGCGGTGCGGGTCGCGGTTCACCGGCTTCGGAAGCGGTACGCCGAGGTGCTGCAGGAGGAAGTGGCGGCCACCCTGGAGGAAGGCGACGACGTGAACGCCGAACTGCAACATCTGATCGCGACACTCGAACTCGGCCGCCGCCTGTAACGCCGGCGGGGCGGTTCCGATTACCCACCTTAGTACACTCTCTCGCAGCCCCGAGATGCCATGCCGAACGGCTCGCACACCTGCCCGCGGTGTCACGCCCCGATCACCGTCAGCCTCCTGGGCGGCGAGTGCGCGGCCTGCCTCGCCCGGTTGGCCACCCGACCGGGCACGTCCCCGCCGCCGCCGTTGCCCGTGGCGGACGTGCAAGCTCACTTCGCCGACCTTGAAGTCCTGGAGTTGATCGGCAGCGGCGGCATGGCGAGCGTCTACAAGGTGCGGAAGACCGACCTCGGCCGGATCGCGGCGATGAAGATTCTGTCGCCGGACCAGGCCGCCGACCCGGAAGTCGCCGGGCGGTTCTTGCGCGAGGCCCAGGCGCAGGCGCAACTGTCGCACCCGCACGTCGTCGGTGTTTACGACTACGGCCGCTCGAACGGCATGGTCTTCCTGCTCATGGAGTACGTGGACGGCGTCACCCTGCGGGAGTTCACGCACTCCGGCCGCGTTACCCCGCGGGAGTGCCTGCGGATCGTCGGGCAAATCTGCGACGCGCTCCAGTACGCCCACGACCGGCACGTCGTCCACCGGGACATCAAGCCGGAGAACGTGCTGGTCGATCGGGACGGCAACGTGAAACTCGCCGACTTCGGGCTGGCGAAGTACGGCGACACCCCGCTCACGGACGTCGGCGACCGCATGGGCACCGCCCGGTACATGGCCCCGGAGCAGTGGGCGAACACCGCCGCCGTGGACCACCGGGCGGACCTCTATTCGCTCGGCGTCCTCTTCTACGAACTGCTGACCGGCGAACTCCCGGCGATCCAGTTTACGCCGCCGTCGGCGAAGGTCGGGGCCGACCGCCGGTTGGACCGAGTTGTGTCGAAGTCCCTTCAGGAGAAGCCGGACGAGCGATATCAACACGCGGCCGACATGCGAACGGACGTGGACCGGATCGCGGCCCCGCGCCGCCCGTGGGGCTGGATCGCGGCCGGCGTCATGCTGGTGGTTGCGGCTGCCGCCGTGGCCGTGGCGATGAAGCCGCCGGCACCCGCCGCGGCCCCGACTTCTCCACCGACCGCGCCGGCGGAAGAGTGGGAGTGGAGTACGCCCGAGAACCTGGGGGCGGGCGTGAACACGGCGGCGGGCGAACAAAGCCCGTGCGTGTCGGCCGATGGACTGACGCTGTGGTTCGCGTCGGACCGGCCGGGCGGGTTCGGCAAGAGCGACCTGTACGCGGCCACCCGCGTGGCCGTCGATCAGCCGTTCGGCGATCCGGTCGCCCTCGGGCCGGGCATTAACTCCCCGGCCGACGAAATCGACCCGTGCGTGTCGGCCGACGGCCGGACGCTGGCGTTCGTCACGAACCGTCGGGGCGTTTTCGCCATCTGGATGGCCCAACGATCCGATCCGGCCGCCCCCTGGGACGAAGCCACTCCCGCCGGGTCGGGGGTCAACACCCGCTACTTCAACTACCGCCCGTGGCTGTCCGCCGACGGGCTGTCGCTCACCTTCGTCAGCAAGCGGGCACCGATGGACACGATCTGGGTCTGCAGGCGGGCGAGTACAGTCGAAGCGTTCGGGCCGGCCGTGCCGTTCGGCGAGAAGTCCGACCAACTTGCGATGGGCGGCCCGTCGTTCTCGTTCGACGGCAAGTGGATGCTCTTCAACCGACACAACCACCGGCACTCCGGCGACCTGCTCTGGTTCGCCCGCCTCGACGATCCGGCCGACCCGTACCGCTTTTTCAAGTCCTTCGGCCCGAAGGTGAACGGCCCGAACATCGACACGAACCCGGTGATGGCGGCTGACGGGCAGACGGTCTATTTCGCCTCCGACCGGCCCGGGGGGCAGGGCGGCCCGGACCTCTGGCTGACCCGCCGGGTGCCGAAAGCGGCCCCGGACCGCTGACCGCCCTCGGCATTCTCCGCACTTCCCCTGTAACGCGCGCCGACGGCTCCGATTACCTCTTGCGAAGGGGTTGTGTTCCACGTTCGGAACGCCCCTCGCACCCGGTTTTTGGAGCCCAACACATGTCTCGGACCTCTCGACTGCTTCGCGCCGCCTTCCCGTTCGCCCGCAAGGCCACTCCGGCGTTGACCCCCTTCCGGCCGAACTTGGTGTGCCTGGAAGGCCGCGACGTACCGGCCACGTTCATGGTCACGACCGTCGCCGACGCCGGCCCGGGGTCGCTGCGGCAGGCCGTCCTCGACTCGGCCGCGAACACGGAAGACGACACGATCATGTTCGACTTCGGCATCGCCGGGCAAGCGGTCAACCTCGCCACGCCGATCGACTTCACCGACACGAAGATGGTGTTCGTCGGACCGTCGATCCCGACGACGATTTCCAACACCGGCGGGGGGCGAATCTTCAACGTCGCCGCCGGCGCGAACGTCAAGGTTCAAACCTTCACCTTCGCGGGCGGCAAGGCCGACAACGGCGGGGCGATTCGCAACTCCGGGACGCTCGTGGTCAGCGGCGTCACGTTCGCCGGCAACCAGGCGACCGCCGACGGCGGGGCGATTTTCAACAACGGCACGCTCACCACGATCGACACGGTCTTCAGTAACAACACCGCCGTCGGGAAGGGCGGGGCCGTCGCCAACAGTGGCACCGGCACGGCCATCCTCACTCAGACGACGATCGGCGAGTCGATCGATCCCGGCACGAACGCGGCGCGGGCGGGGAACACGGCGGCGACCGGGGCGGGCGTCTTCAACGACGCCACCGCGAAGCTGTTCGTCATCAACTCGACGATTCACAAGAACACGGCCACCGGCGCGGGGGGCGGCGTGCAGAACGTCAGTACGCAGTTCGCGAAGTTCACGAACAGCACCGTCGCGTTCAACACGGCCGGCACCGGCGGCGGGCTGAACACGGGTGCGGGTGGCGTCACGATCGCCAACAACACGATCTTCATCGGCAACACCGGCGGTGACGTGACCGGCACGGCCCTGACCACCAGCAAGAACAACCTGATTGGCGACGCGGCGACGGCGGGCGGCCTCACGGCCGGGACGAACGGCAACATCGTCGGCGTGGCCAACCCGGCCACCGTCCTCGACCCCCTCTTCACGCAGTTCGCCTCGCCGTTCTACCCCCTCGCGAAGGGCAGCCCGGCCATCGACAAGGGAGACAACTCGCTCGCCGTCGATGCGGCCGGCACGAAACTCGCCAACGACCAAAACTCCGGCTCGTCCCGGTTCGAGCCGAGTCCGAACGGCACCGTCGACATCGGCTCCCGCGAACTGATGATCCTTGCCCCCGTCGACCTGACCGGTGTGCCCCCGACCGTGACCACGCCACAGGACAAGACCGCAACGGGGGCGTTCACCACCGTTGTCATCACCAGCGACACGAGCACGACGCCGATCCTCGTCACGTTCACGGCCACGAAGGGCACATTCATCATCCCGGCCACGATCGCCAACGTCACGGACATCAAGGGCAGTGGTACGAGCACGATCTCGTTCCAGACGGTCAACGACGGCGGTGCCCTGGGGGCCGTCGCGGTCATCGACTACGTCCCGCCGGCCGGCGTCAGTTTCGCCCAGACCGCCGGCGAGAAGATCACGATCACCGCGAAGAACACCGTGACCAACGACATGAAGACCGCCGTCATCCCGCTGATCGTGGGGAATGCGGTGGCCATTCTTACCCCCGTCGGCTTCAACCCGGCAACGCCGCAGGACACGGCCCGGTTGGTGACCGTGGTGCGGAACCCCGGCAGTGGCCCCGAAATCCTCGGGTTCCAGATCACCGGCATCACGAACGGCAAGCTCTTCCAGGACGCCAAGCTGACGGTCCCCGTGCAGGAGAATGAGTTCGTCGCGGTGCCGGCCGACGCGGCGGGCGTGCCGACGCAGGACTCGATTCCCCTCTACTTCCAGCCGACGGCCGGGTTCACCGGGGCGGCATCGTTCAAGGCGGCGGCCTCGACCTCGAAGGACGGCGTAACGGGGGCCGTCGGCGTGAGTGCGCCGCTCACGACCACGATTCAGGTCGTCGGCCCGGTCATCCCGATCATCCCGGCCGACAACCCGGCCTTTGCGACGTTCGTTAACTTCCGGGCCGACGGGGCCACCAGTTACGACTTCACCGTGAACTACCAGGATGACAAGGGCATCGACGTCTCGAAACTCGGCGACGGCGACGTGAAGGTGACTGCCCGCACAGGGACCTACACGCAACTGGCGAAATTCCTGGGGTCGACCGGGAGCGGCAAGGCGGTGACGGCGACCTACCGCATCACGCCGCCGGGCGGCAGTTTCGACGCGGCCGACAAGGGCAACTACGTGCTCTCGCTCGTCGCCAACGAACTCTTCGACACGGACGGCAACGCGGCCCCGGCCCAGGACTTCGACTCGTTCGACGTGGACACCACGGCCGCGAAGGCGGGAGCGCCGACCGCGAAGCTGACCGCCACGGCGGTCGGCACCGCCCAGAACGGGGCCGCCACGTACGACTTCACGATCACGTTCACCGCGGCGACCGCCATCGACGCCACGACCATCAACACGAAAGACTTGGTCTCGGTGGTCGGGCCGAACGGGTACGTCGCGAGTGCGACCTTCGTCTCCGTGGACAAGACTGGCAACGGGACGCCGCTGACGGCCACGTATCGGATCGTCCCGCCGGGCGGCACCTTCGACAAGGCCGACAACGGCACCTACAGCGTCATTATTGCCGAGACGGTCCTCGACGACGCCAAGAACGCGGTGCCGGGTTCGATTCTCGGCACGTTCGCGGCGAACATCCCGGCGGTCACCAGCCCCGTCTTGGCGGGCGTGCCGCAGTTCGCGGTCGGCTCGGACAAGGGCGTGGCCGGCACCGTGCAGTTCTTCAACCCGGACAAGTCGGCCCGGCTGATTGACCCGCTGACGCCGTTCGGCAACTTCACCGGCGGCATCCGCACCGCGTCGGCCGACTTCAACAACGACGGCGTGCCGGACATCGTCGTCGGTACCGGACCGGGCATGGCGACGCAGGTCCAGGTCATCGACGGGTCCACGCTGAAGTCGCTCTTCACGGTCGCGCCGTTCGAGGCGAGCTTCACCGGCGGCGTCTACGTCGCGGCCGGGGACGTGAACGGCGATGGCGTCCCGGACTTGGCCATCACGCCGGATGAAGGCGGCGGGCCGCGGGTGGACGTGTACAACGGGGCCGGGTTCGTGAAGATCGTTAGCTTCTTCGGCATCGACGACACGAACTTCCGCGGCGGCGCGCGGGCGAGCATCGGCGACCTGACCGGCGACGGCACCGGCGACCTCGTGATCGTGGCCGGCTTCGGCGGCGGCCCGCGGGTGGCGGCCTTCGAGGGCAAGTCGCTCTCGGGGACGCCGAAGAAGGTGTTCAACGACTTCTTCGCCTTCGAGCAGACGCTCCGCAACGGCATCTTCGTGACGGTCGGCGACCTGAACGGCGACGGCTTCGCGGACTTGATCGCCGGCGGCGGCCCCGGCGGCGGCCCGCGGGTGCTGGCCTTCAGCGGCAAAGACTTGGCCACGGACAAGCAAACGACGCTCGCCAACTTCTTCGGCGGCGACATCAACAGCCGCGGCGGCATCCGCGTGGCCGTGAAGAACCTTGACGGCGACGCGCAAGCCGACCTCGTCGTCGGTTCGGGCACGGGGGCCGGTAGCCGGGTGACGAGCTACCTCGGGAAGAACATTTCCGCGAACGGCACGCCGGCCGAGAATTTCAACTTCGACTCCATCACCGGCTTCACCGGCGGCGTCTTCGTGGGGTAGTGATTTGCCGATTCGCCCCGACCTGGAATCGACCGGGGAGGGGCATCGGCCGTCGCCTTTTGGCGAACGGCTATCCGGGGTGGGACGCGGGGCCGAGCATCAACGCGATCCGGTCGAGCATGTCCGAGACGAGGTCCGGTTCGATCGGCTTGGTGAGGTACATGTCGAAGCCGACTTCCCGACCGTGCTGCCGGTCGGCGTCCGAGGTCCGCGCGGTCACGGCGACCAAGAACGGCCGCCGCCGGAGCGATTGTTTGTACACCCGCTCCGCGAGTTCGAACCCGTCCATACCCGGCATCGTGATGTCCATGAGGACGACGTCGGTCGAGTGGGCCGCGACGTGCACCAGGGCTTCCTCTCCGCCGTAGACGGCGACCGCGCGGTGGCCGTGCAACACGAGACATTCTGCCATACTGTTCGCGGCGTCGGGCAAGTCATCGACGACGAGGATTGACAGGGGCCGCGGGGTGTGGCCGTGTGGGCGTGCCATGGGAGCCTCAACTGGGGGCGAACGAATTCCAGTCTAACTAACTTCCGATCACCCGTCATTCGAAAATTTCCCCCGCGCACGACGGCATTGGGCGGATTTTCCGGAGGTTAGGCGTCAAGCGTCTGCCGCCCTACCCGATCGCGAGCCGTCGGGGCTAGGGATCGCCGGCAACTGGCACGCCGCACGGTCGTGGGCGGAACAGACCGACTCTGTCGGAAGTTCCCCGCGCAACTGTCCGAACTCTCTGGCGATTCCCATGAGGGGCCGGTTGTGATTCCTGTTCTGGGCATCCCTCTCCGAAACGATTACCCCCGCGAGGGGATGAGGTTACGTCGAGTGCCGTCGGAATGGGGAACATTGGTCTAGGAAATGGCCCGGCCCGTGCTTTACAAGTCGGATTGCCTTGCCGTCTCGCAGGGCGAAGGGTAGAGGGCGACAGCAATGGTAGTCATGGCAACGAATAAGTGCAAACCCGGTCCGGCGAGAATCTTGTGCGTGGACGACAACCGCGACGCAGCGGACACCGAAGCCGAGTTGCTGGCCGTAATGGGGTACGAGACACGGGCGTGCTACGACGGCGCGTCGGCCCTGCGGGCGGCGGCCGACTTCGCCCCCGACGCCTGCCTCATTGACTTGAACATGCCGGGCATGGACGGCGATGAATTGGCCCTTCGGTTACGGGATCAGGCCGACGGGGAACCCATGCTGCTGATCGCCGTGACGGCCCGGACCGACGTCGAGGCCCGCGTTCGCATCGACGCCGCGGGCTTCCATCGGCACCTCGTCAAGCCCGCCGCCCTGGATCAACTGCTGGCCGCGATCGACGCCCAATAAGAGGAATGGCACAATCCTTTAACTCATTTCACAATTTCCGTCCGAAGTCCGATCCCCTTCTCACGCCCGCACCATCTTGGTCGTGGGCGAAATCCCTTGACATTTGAAGGATTCCTCATTTATGATACCGTGAGGTGGTGGGACACCATTCATATCCCCACCCCTTTCGATTCGCATTCCTCATATTCCGGAAGGTGTTGTATGACCCGTTTTTCTCGGGGCCGTCACGGCTTCACGCTCATCGAGTTATTGGTCGTTATCGCAATTATCGCCATCCTGATCGGCCTCCTGCTGCCAGCCGTGCAGAAGGTCCGCGAGGCCGCCGCCCGCGCGAAGTGCACGAATAATCTCAAGCAAATGTCGTTGGGAACGCACAACGCCCACGACACCAACGGGACGCTGCCGCCGATGGCCGCGTTCAAGTACGGTGGAGCGTACTACGCACCCCTCCTGTTCCACATCCTGCCGTACATCGAGCAGCAGACCGTGTACAACTCGGCCACGCAGGTCACCGGCGGCGGGGTCATCCCCCTCTGGAATACCCCCGGCCAAGGCGGAGTTCCGCAGTACCTCCGCCAGACGCGGATCCCGGCGTATCAGTGCCCGTCGGACGCCACCCTCGGCACGAACGCGGCGACCGACTGGACGCCCGGTGACGCCAGTTATGCGGGCAACTTCCAGGTGTTCGGGAACCCCGGGTTCAACACCTCTTCGTCGGTCACCACCGACTGGGACGGGAAGACGACGCTCCTCGCGATTACCGACGGCACGTCGAACACGGTCGCCTTCGCCGAGAAACTGTCGTACTGCCCGGGCACCCTGCCAGCGGCCACGACCGTGACCGCCCCGAACGTGAAGAACGGGAACAACGGTGCCGGCGGATCCTGGTGGTTGCGGGGTATCTACAACTCCGGTACAGTGACCGGGTCGACGCCCCCAGCTTCCACCGACAGCTTCCCCGGCGACCGCGTCTCGGCAGTGTTCGGCGGCGGTCTGAGCGGGGACGGAACTCGGTGGTATATCGGCGTGGACTCCAAGCCCACCATCTTCGGTATTCCGACCAACAACACGACGAGCGGCCTCTGTGACCGTGGGCAGGCGTCGTCGCCGCACACGAACACAATCGTCCTTGGCATGGCCGACGGCAGTGTCCGCACCGTTAGCAGTAATGTCAGCGCGACCACGTGGTGGGCTTCGCTCACCCGCAACGCGGGCGACATCCCCGGGAGCGATTGGTAACGCCCGGGCGGGACGTTCGAGATGTGCAATCGGCGGGCAGGTGCCCGCCGATTTTCGTTTCCGTTACTTCACCGGCGACTCGAACGGCAGCGCGGGGATGGCCCCGCGGTCGGAAACCGGCGGCCGCGGGCGGAGCAAACTTTGGACGGGATGGACGGGCTGCGCCGGGCCGCGCGGCTGCTGCGTCAAGACCGTGCCGGCCCGCACGAGGGTGGTTTCGCCCGGCCCCACACCCGGTGGCAGCGTCCGCCACGGTGTCGCCGACTTCACTACCCGCTTGCCCTCCTCGTACATCGGCACCATGACTTCCTTCTTGAACTCCGAACTCGACGTCGGGGCCGGGTACTCCGGCGGGATGGCCGTCACGTAGTAGTCCATGCCGGTGAGCAGGCAGACGGTGTACAGCCTCTGCAGGTCGCCGCGGGTCTGGGCGTAGATGAGCGTGGAGACACTCTTACTCGCCTGTGACAGCGACCATGGGCGGATCACCTCCGGGTCGGCGTACAACTTGCCGGCCAGAATCACGTACACCTTCGCCCCGGCCAAGTCGCGGGCGGCCACGTCGGATCGCTCCTCCGGCGGGACGTAGGGCGGGCGGAAGAACAAAGACGCCATCACGCCGCCGTCCACGTGCCGTTCGACGTGGCAGACGCCGTCCACGGTCACACCGATCTTCGCCGCCGGGAAGAAGCCGGGTGGGGCCGACGAGCCGAGGAGAATCTTCACGATCAACTCGCGGTCGCCGGGGCCGTTGCGGGCGGCAATCGCACCGATGTCCCAGGTGACGAACTGCTTCCCCTCCTCCTCGGTCGTGCCGACGTACAACCGCCGGCCGCTACAGTGGGCGGCGGCAATGGCGACCGTCACCGCGGGCGAGATGGCCGCGTCCACGCGGGCGGCCATCCGGCTGTTATCGGTGAACGCCTCGCCGAACAGCGCCTTGATCGGCCGGAGGACGTACAGGTCGCGGCTCTCGACGGCGGTGTACAGTTGCTTCAGGTGATCGTCGTACTCCGGCCCGAGGAACGCGAACGGGGCGATGAGCGCGCCGGTGCTGATGCCGGTGACGACGTCGAACTGCGGCCGGTCGCCACGCTCCGTCCAGCCGTTGAGGACGCCGGCCGTGTACGCTCCGAACGACCCGCCGCCGGACAGGCAGAGGATGTTTCGGTCCGGCCGCCGGGTCGCGATCCCGCCCTCGTTCTTGGCCTGCTCGCTGAGCTTTTGCTTCCGCTCATTCCGCAACCGCTCGGCCATGATGGCGAGTTGGTCGGGCGGGTTAAGATCCTCGGACTCCTTCTGGGCAGCAAGGTCGACGAGGTCGCGGGTGTTCAGCCCAGCCTCGGCTGGGGTCGTGGGGCCGCGGCCCGTCCGACACCCGGCGAGGGACAACGATGCCGCGACGAAAAACACGACGGCAATCTGGCGAGGCATGACGGTATCCAAAGTTTCGAGACAAAAGGTCGTCCATACCCGCCCGGCGAACCGTTCCGCAAGGCCAGGATTTCTTGAGCAATGAGACCGCGTTCCAGGAGAGATGTGCCGCCCCGGTCGACGTTCTGAGTTCCGTTGTGGCATATCACGTGCTAAGATTGGCGTTGATCGCGGAGCCACGGTCGGCAAGAATTACACACCGTGGTCCGCCACTTTGCAGCACGGAAAAGGGAGTTTCCGATGATCTCGATTCTCAAATACACCGATTGCCCCGCCTGCGGCCGTAAGCACCACTTCGGCCTCCCGGAAGGGAAGTGGCCGACTGGTTGCGTGTGTGAGTACGTTTGCCCGGAAACGGGCCGGCGGTCGTCGCTGCGCATCGACCAGCCGGGCGAGGAAGCTCGCTACTACCCCCAAGGGGCCGTGCAACTCAAACCCCTGGCAGCAACAGCCTAATGGGGACAACGATGGCGGAAGTCCGATTCGAGCGGCCCGGCGACGCTGCCGCGATCTACGCCGTTCATTCGGGAAGTTTCCCGATCGACGGAGAAGCTCGGTTGGTAGACCTGCTGCGCGATGCCGGCCGACTCTCGGTGTCGCTGGTCGCGGAGGCCGGCGGGACAATCGTCGGGCACGTTGCCTTCAGCCCGGTGACGACTGCGACCGGGGCTACCGGGGCAGGTCTGGCTCCATTAGCAGTGGTCGAAGGGCACCGACGGCGAGGTGTGGCAGCGGAGTTGGTTCGAGCCGGTTTAGAAGCATGTCGTGACGCGGGCTTCGGCTGGGCCGTGGTCCTCGGCGAGCCGGCGTACTACGGCCGGTTCGGTTTTCGGCCCGCTCCCGACTTCGGACTCTCGGACGAGTACGGCGGCGGGCCGGCATTCCAGGCCATTGAATTGCTTCCAGGATCACTGCCGACGGGAGCCGGATTGGTGCGGTACGCCCCGGAGTTCGCGTCCTTGGGGTGAGGAATATCGTGCCGAAGCCTTTCAACTCACGCGGCATTCTTGCCGTTCTCGATCAATGCTGTGATTCGTTGACGTTCCCGATGCTCGATAACGGGTATGTTTACTTGGCCGCGACAAGGCTCTCACTCTACCGCTCGCCGCAGGATTGGGCGATGGTGGTTGAAAACTTTGGGTACTCGCCGCGGGGCGGATTACCGGATACGGCTCTCTACACGTTTGCCAGCCGTCTCCACGACCGCGACCAACCGAAGGATTACGTCACCCGAGAAGCTTATGAGATGTACCTCGCGAAGAACCCGCACAACGAGACACGCTTTGTCTTCCCGGTTCAGGAGGGGAAATGGCAGGACGCTTCAACGGTCGAACTCGTTGCGAAGGATGCCCGGGTTGTCTCCGTGCGGAAAAATCGCGTGTCGTTGCCCTCGCACGACGAATACCTTCGTCACGGCATCGAACTCGAAGAGCCGCCCCGCGTGCAGGTGTTCGAACTCTGCCGATATCTAGCCGCTGTCCACCGAGACGACGTACTGGCTACACCGGAAGAGCAACGCATCAGTGTGCGTCCAGAGATGGAACGCATTCTGCAAATTGACGAATGGAATCACCCGGACGTCGCGGACGACGAGCGCCCCAGCAAGTCGGAAACATTTCGACAACTCGCCCGGGTTCTGGCAACCGGCGACGTGCGAAAGTATCGACCGAAGCACGCGCCCAACACACACTGGCAGAATTGGCCTAACGGCGGGCGGCTATGAACGGCCCTCGAAAAATAACGAGGCCGAGAGCAACTGCTCTCGGCCTCACGCCGTCATAACGCACTTCGCGTTACTTCACCTTCAGTACCACGAAGTCCGACTCGCCGTTCGGTCGGGTCACTTGCAGCAACGCGCCCTTCTCCTTCGAAGCGGACGCCATCGCTTGCTCGAAATCCTTTGCCGAGGTGACGGCCGCCTTGTCCACCTTCACGATCAACAGGCCGCGGACGAGGCCGACGTTGGCGGCGGCCGAACCGCGATCCACGCTCATGATTAACGCCCCCTTCGTGTCGCGGGGGAAGCCGAGTTGGGCGGCGAGTGCGGGCGTCAGATCGGACACGTTGAGGCCGGCCACGTCGAGTCCCACATCGGCTGGGACGCGGTTCGGCGTGCTGCGGGCCGTCCGCTCTTGGCCGTAGTCGTCGGGCTGTTCTTCGATGGTCACGCCGACGGTCGTTACCTTGCCGTCGCGGACGATTTGCACTTCCGTTGACTGGCCGAGCGGCATCTTCGCGACGAGCCGCGGCAGCGTGTTCACGTCCTTCAACTGCGTGCCGCCGACGGACAGGATCACGTCGCCGGCTCGCAGCCCGGCCTTCGCCGCGGGGGTTTTATCGTACACCTTCGTGACCAGCACGGGGTTGCTGTCGGCCGGCACCCCGAGGCGGGTCGCCAGTTCGGCGTCCACTTCCCGCACGCCCACGCCGAGGTAGCCGCGCTTCACGCTGCCGCCGCGGAGCAGTTGGTTGCTCACGTCCTTCGCGAGATTGCTACTGACCGCGAGGCCGACGCCGTTCGAACCGCCGCCGCGAGTCTTGATGGCGCTGTTGATGCCGACGACTCGGCCTTCAAGGTTCACGAGCGGGCCGCCGCTGTTGCCGGGGTTCATGGCCGCGTCGGTTTGCAGGAAGTCTTCGTACTGGTTCAGCTTCAAGTTCTGCCGGGACTTCGCGCTGACGATGCCCTGCGTCACCGTGCCGGTCAGGCCGTAAGGTGCGCCGACGGCCAGCACGCGGTCGCCGACTTCCATCGCATCGCTGTCGCCGAATTCGAGGAACGGCAGCGGCTTGTCGCTCTTGATCCGGACGACGGCGAGGTCGGTCTTCGGATCGCGGACGATGTCGCCGGTCGTGAACTTGCGGCCGTCCGGGAAGCCGACTTCGAGCGTGTCCGCACCGTCCACGACGTGGAAGTTCGTGAAGATCACGCCGCTCGGGTCGATGACGAAGCCGGAGCCGAAGCCGAGGTTCGGGTTGGAATTCTGATCGTCTTGGTTCATGCCCTCGAAGTACTTGCGGAACTCTTCGGGCACGTTCGGCGGGAGTTGTTGTTGCGGCCGGCGGTTGGCGACGCGCTTTGTGGCCTTTGCCTCAATGCTCACCACGGCCGGGACGACGCGCTTGACCACGTCGCGGTACGAAGTGAGTTCCTTCGGCATGACGATCGGCGGTGCGATCTGGCCGTGGATTTGGTTGTCGATGACGATTCCGAACAGCCCGCCGATGCCGAGGCACAGGGCGGCGAGAGGTAAGTGAGAGACGAGTTTCATGGTTCCTCCGAAATCCAATTCTCCCCAGGATTGGCGGACGTTCAGGCGTGCCAAATTATACGGGGGACGATCGGGTGATCTTTGAAAACAAAATCGCGGCCCGGGAACATTCCCAGCCGCGGGTGGGTGGGACTTCACTTCGATGTGAGTTGATATTCAATTGCCATGCCAATTCGTCGCAGACGTCACAAGTGCTACAGACGTGAAAACTTGATCAATTCCGGCGAGGATCGCGAGGGCTCTTGCGAAGTGTCAGAATGACAGCGGGCTGTCACTCACCTCGGACTTTGTGCGCCGAAGGCGTCCGCGCATCAAGCCAGGGGCGGAAGCCCCTAGGATCGACCTCACCCAACATCAACGCCCCGGAGGGGCCGACGTGCGTCGGCCCCTCCGGGGCGGAATCGGCAATCTGTCCTGCGGCTTTCGCCCCAGGCTTTATGTGCGGGCCGTGGTGTGGTCGAAGAGGTGAGAGAGAATTCGTTGTCGTTGGGAGCGGATCACGCCGCCGCGCGGCAATTCACGATCGGCGATTGAAAGGGGCGGCGGATCGTCTTGCGGGCCGTCGCGGCGGGTTCCGGACTGCTGAGCGTGTACGATTGGCACTTCGGGCAGGGTCGCGATTCGATCGCCTCGCGTTCATACTCTGACCAGATACCGACGAGCGTCCAGGCGTGTTGGCACTTGGCGCACTTTACCGTCCAGGTCGTCCTCACGTTGCACCGTCCTCAAGTGGTTTGTCGGCGGCGGCGGGGGCCGGGATGTTGTGTCTTGGCGGGCTTCGGCTTCGTGAGGCCTTCGTCGTGGACCTGGGCAACTGGGGCCGACCGGGTCGGGCGGGTTAGTACTGGCTTAGCTTGTGACTCGTCGGGAAGCCCCGATAGCCGCGTGCGATCCAGAGCTTCCAACCGCCGACCGTCACCCCGTTTTCCCGGTATTCCACGCGGTAAGGACCGTCACATCGCTCGAACACCGCGTTCATGTCGGGCATCTTCTCGCCGACGTACACGAACGTGCGACCGCAGAAAGCTTGCGCGTCGGCCACGGGGTTTGGCCGCCACACGTCGTACTGGCTAAAGCGGTCGCTGAGCGCGACACCGAAGGTGTAAACTTGAGGATTTCCCTCGCAATAAAAGCCGAGTTCGCCGGGTAGAGTCCACACCATCGCTCCAGTCAGCGACTCTTGCCCATCTTCCGAACGCACGAGATCCCGCAACTTGTCCACTTCACCGGCGAGATACCTCCAGCCACGGAGGCGGGCGGTCGGATCGAGGTTGCGGACGGGGGCCAACTGATCATCCGTCGGCTCGGCAGCCAGCTTCGCAAACAACGGCAACGCGAGGCGCGGGAACCGCGCGACGATGGTCAGTGTCAGGGATGCGAGGATGCCGAGTGCGAGGCACGCGATCACGAGGCGGCGGTAAATCTTACTCTCACCTTCAAATTGTCGCCGAAGCCATGCCACGGCCAGCACGATCCCCGGCAGGTACGCGGTCGCCGGCCAGTTCGGTTGCACCTTTACGCGCAGGCTGAACGGCAGCATCATCAGCACGAGCGGCACGGACAGCCACCAGAGGAAGGCGAAGTGCGGGTTTGCCTCTCGGCCGGGGCGGAACGTCCACGCGGCGGCGAGCCAGACGCAGAACCAGTAGCCGACCAGGAACGCGAACTGCCCACCGAGATAGTCGAGCAGGCCGTACCACTTGAACCCGATCTTCGGCCCCGTGGCCAGCCCCGCTTGCCCGAACAGGTGCCACAAGCCGAGCCAGTCGTGCGTCGCGTTCCAGACCAGGATCGGAATCAGGCCGAGACAGCCGAGAAACGTCATCCGGCGGAAGCCGCAGCCGAAGAGCGTGGGTCGCCGCGAGTGGTCCACGATCAGGAACAGCCCGATCAGCACCGGGAAGGCGAGCATCGTGTACTTCGTCAGTGTGCCGACGGCGAGGACGATGCCCGCACGGGTCCAGCTTCGATCGTCGTTCTCGAAGATGGCGCGGTGGACGAAGACGAGCGCCCACGACCAGCAGCAGAGAAACGGTGCGTCGATGGTCGTCAGCACCGCCCCGGCCGAGATCGGCGGCAGAGTTAGCACGACCGCGACGAGCCAGAACGAGAGCTTCGCCGAGCCGAGCGTTCGGCGGGCAAGGCGGTCCAGCGCGACGAGCATGAGCGTACTGCACAGCACGGCCGGTAGGCGCACGGCGAAGACGGTGTTGCCAAAGAGTTCGCAACTGCCGCGGATCAGCCAGGCGACGAACGGCCCCTTGCTGTAGTAGCTCCAGGCCAGGTGGCGGGACCAGTCC
Source organism: Limnoglobus roseus (assembly GCF_008254045.1). Classification (GTDB taxonomy): domain Bacteria; phylum Planctomycetota; class Planctomycetia; order Gemmatales; family Gemmataceae; genus Limnoglobus; species Limnoglobus roseus. The sequence continues at coordinate 2,556,811 of NZ_CP042425.1, forward strand.
CAGTAGTGGGCTTCGTCCGGCGACAAGTCCAGCGGCGAGACGAACAGGTAGAGCGTGTTCAGCACCGCCGCCGCGAGAATGAGCAGGTAGACGGCCGCCGACCACGACAGGCGCAGTCGCGGCAGCACGAGGGCGGTTTTCAGGGGTTCGGCGAGCGCAGAGTTCATCCGGGTGACAATCTCACCCGGATTCGAGGGGTTCCGTCAAGGCGAAGTGCCAGACCGTAGGTCGGCCACGGCTCGGTCGACCTACTTTCGCGCCTTTGCCACGGCGAGGTGGACTTTCGCCACGTCCCACATGTAGTGGCTGATCTCGTACTTCTCCACCGCCGGCGTCAGGTGTTCGATCACCTTCTTGTTATCACCCTCAGCCTCGTACCACAGGCCGACGTAGAGGTGGCCGTAGAAGCGGGCTTCTTTGCCGGCCTCGGTCTTTGCGTCCACTTTCTCGGCGGCAGCCATCACGTCTTCTGGCTTTAACTTGCCGGCGAACAACTTCTGAATCTCCGCCATCGGCACGCGGCCGTCGCGGGTCACGTCGATCAGTTCCGCCGCGGCCTTTTCCTTGCCGACGACCTTCACGTTGCAGAGATAGTGCCAGACGGCGTTCTCCACGTCCTGCGGGTTCACCGTCTTGTGCGTCTCGAACTGCTTCACGCCGTCCTTGTACCGCTCGGCATAGTACAGCGCGATGCCCCGTCGCCAGTGTTCCGGCCCCTGCTTCGGGTGGGCGTCCAGGTACTTGTCGAAGTCCGCGATGGCCTCCTTGAACTTGCCGAGCTTCAGGTAGGCGTCCCCGCGAACGTCGTAAGTTTCGGCCGCGGTCGGGTCGGCCTTGATGGCGGCGGTGAACGCCTCAATGGCCTTTTCGTTCTCGCGCTTCGCCGCGAGTGCCCGGCCCTTGGCGAGTTCCGTGGCAGACAAGTTTTCGTCCGCGAACGAGGGCCAATGTGTTGCGGCGACGAGAACGAGGACGAGCGCGAATCGCATGGCGGGCCTCCGGGAGTGGGCGTGTACTCGTTCTCGGCAGACAACCCGCGAATGACAACTACAATGTGCCGAACGGTATCCCCCCGGAGAGTGGCGTATGAGTGACCGGCCCGGTAAAGAGCAGATGATGAAAATGTTCGTCCCCGCCATCGCGATTGCCGTCGTGATCCTGTTGGTGGGTGTGCTGGTAGCGTACCGGAACAACGAGGACACGTCCGGCCCGTCGAACGCGAAGCCGATTCCCGGCACGGCGGCCAAGCCCGGCGTCCAGATCCCGGCCGACATCGAAGGGCTGACGCTGGACAAGCCGCCGGAGAACGCGCCGGAATGGAAGGACATCGGTGACGGGCTAAAGGTTTGGGACGTGAAGGAAGGGACCGGCGATGAGTGCGTGCCGGGTGCCCACGCGGTCATGCACTACACCGGGTGGACGCTCGACGGGAAGATTTTCGACAGCAGTGTCAAACGAGGTGCCGTGCCCGACTTGCCCGCCCTGGGCAGCCTCATCGAAGGGTGGCAGAAGGGCGTCCCCGGCATGAAGCCCGGCGGCATTCGTCGCTTGTACATCCCGTGGAAGATGGCCTACGGCGAACGAGGGAGCGGGGCGAGCATCCCCCCGCGAGCGGACCTGATCTTCGAAATTAAGTACTTCGGCACCAAGTAACTCCCACCGGAGGTTCCATGACGCGATTCGTACTGCTCCTCGGCCTCTCGCTCGCCCTCGGCGGCACGGCGGCGGCCGAGGACAAGAAGGAAGCCCCGAAACTCCCCGCGCTCGACGCCAAGGAGTGGAAGGAACTCAAGGACGGCGACGGCCTGAAAGTTTGGGACGTGAAGGAGGGCAAGGGCGAGGCGGCCGCGAAGGACGCCATCGTCACCATCCACTACACCGGCTGGCTGACCGACGGCACCGTCTTCGACAGCAGCGTCGTCCGCGACAAGCAGGCCACGTTCCCGCTCGGCCGGCTTATCCAAGGCTGGCAGCGCGGCATCCCCGGCATGAAGCCCGGCAGCGTGCGACGGCTGCACATCCCGTGGAAACTCGCTTACGGCGAGGACGGCCGGCCGCCCAAGATTCCCGAGAAGGCCGACCTCGTGTTCGAGATCGAACTCTTCGCCGTCCACAACCTGCCGGCCGCCGACGCGAAGGAGTGGAAGGCCGTCAAGGACGTGGAAGGCTTGAAGTACTGGGACACGGTCGAGGGCAAGGGCGACGCCGTGGTCGCCGACGCGACTGTCACCATCCACTACGCCGGGTGGACGCTCGACGGCAAAGTCTTCGACACGAGCCTCGGGAAAGAAGAGGCCACGTTCCCGCTCGGCAACCTCATCCAGGGCTGGCAGAAGGGCATCCCCGGCATGAAGCCCGGTGGCATTCGCCGCTTGTACATCCCGTGGAACATGGCCTACGGCGAACGCGGCAGTCCGCCGAACATTCCGCCGAAGGCCGACCTGATTTTCGAGATCGAGTTGTCCGGTTCGAAGTAACTTTTCCCCTCAGCGAAGGAGTACCATCATGACGTTTCCCCCACTCGACGCCCCGGAATGGAAGGACATCGGCGGCGGCTTGAAGGTCTGGGACGTGACCGAGGGCACCGGCACGGCCGTGCCGGCCACCGCGTCGGTGACGTGCCACTATACCGGCTGGACGACCGACGGCAAGAAGTTCGACAGCAGCCTCGACAGCGGCAAGCCGATCACTTTCCCGCTGTCCGGCGTCATTCAGGGCTGGCAGAAGGGCATCCCCGGCATGAAGCCGGGCGGCACGCGGCGGCTGTCGATCCCCGGCGCGATGGCCTACGGCCCCCGTGGCATCCCCGGCACGATTCCGCCGAACGCGACGCTGGTCTTCGAAGTGCAACTGGTGAAGTGAATTCTCGGCCCCGGCACGGTCGTGCCGGGGCGTTCAGCCCCGCCTCTTCTTCTCGAATTCTTCGAGTGCCTGAATCTGGTCCGTCGTCTCGATCGACCCCTGCCGCAACTGCCGCACTTTCTCGATCGCGTCCTCTGCCGACAATCCTTGCCCGACGAAATACGCGGCCAGCGCCGTGCCGGTGCGGCCCTTGCCGGCGGCGCAGTGGATAGCCACGCCGAGGCCGGACTTGTTCGCCCGGTGGATGGTGTCGAGGATAGTTTCGAACTGCCGGAGGCTGGGGGCGGCCATGTCGAGGACGGGTACGTGAACGAGCATGAGGCCGGCGTCGTTGACCCACTGCCGCGGGGCGGGCGTCTCGGTGAGCGAGACGAGCACCTCGATGCCGTTGCGGCGGAGCCAGAGCAAGTCTTCGGCCGCGTCCGGGAACGCGAGGGCTGCGACGTGAGGGCGGTCGATCCAACTAAACCCGGGCGGCGGCATCGGCGGTCTCGCGTGAGGGTAAAGACATCCTACGCGAGCCGTCCAGTTGTGACAGCCACTGTCTGCGAGAGTTGGTGCGGACGGCGAATGATTCGGGTGGTCGGCTCTTGAGGAGAACCGACCACCCGAATGAAGTTTTCCACGTCTTCAATTATCGTTTCCGACTCCGCTCCGCGCACTAACGAAAAACGACCCGGAGGTTTGATACCTCCGGGTCGCTGGCGTTCGCCCGGTGAAGTTATTATCGTCTGCGAGAGCGTTCTGCGTCATCAACCGATTGCTGTTGCGTCTTCTCCTTCGGCAAATTCTTCTGGCGGTCGGCTTCCGCATTTGTCACCGACTTCTGATTCGCCTCTTGCTCGGCAATCTGTTCGGGCGATGCGTCCTTGATTTCGACTTTGCCGCCGGAAGACTTGCCGCAACCCAGCATCGAGGTCGCCAACACCAACACCAAAAATAACCGCTTAATCTGCCGCATGGGTGAAATTTCCTTGAGTGCGGAACGGCAATCTCAGTTCAGGATGAGGGCTTTGCCGCCGTTCCGCGAGCCGGTGCGGTCCGTTTCGTTCACGTACATCGTGAACGAAACGCCACCGAGCCGTCCTGGGTCCCCCAAACCTTTCTTGACGCGGAAATGTCTTATTAACGAGCCAACTAAGTATTTTTAGTTGTCCAGGCCGAGGGTCTCCCCGCCCGCCCGCGTGCCGGCAGCGGCCCAAGCGGCGGCGGACACGTTGAACGAAACGAACCTTACCGAACCATCCCCCAGCACCATGTTCAAGCCACCGGTGTGCGGGCTCCCGAACATGGGTTGCCAGAAGGTGCCGCTCGTGCCGTTGGCCCCGGTGCCGATCGTGCACTGAATGTTCGGCTTCGGGCGGTAGTCGATGGTCGCCGCCGATCCGTCCGTCAGGCCCATACAGTTGGTGCAGGAAAACGTCCCCGTCGGCGTCCCCGTACTCCGAATGTGGTCTTCATCCCACCCGGCGTTGCACCAAGGTTCGTTATTCCCCCCGTCGCGGCTGTTCCCTTGCGCCATCGGGTGCAGCCACTTTTCGCCCACCAACACAGTGTTCGAGAGGCCGTCGATCACGCTGCCGGTGATGATGGCCGCATTCGAATACAGTTTCGTGCCGTTCTGAGACGTGATGGGGGGGGGCACGATCATGCCGCCGGCGTCCTTGGCCAGAGAGGTCCCCGCACAGCCGGCGTAATCCGACTTGAAGATCCCATTGTCGAGGCCCGGGGCGCGAGCCGAGGGGCAGGTGTACACCGGGATGACCGTCGAGTTCACGGTCGCCGCGGTCACAACGGTTTGGACCTGGCCTTGTTCGACGAACGGCAAAATCTGATATTCCCAACTGTACCCTTCGCGGTGGGTGCCGTCGGACTGTTGGACCCAGTTACAGCAAGCCGTCGAGCCCGCACCCGCCCAGTTTCCGTCCGCCGCCCCACCCGGGAATCCGCGGTAGGTGTCGTGATAGCCGTGGAAGGCCAAGCCGATCTGTTTCAGGTTGTTGCTGCACTTTGCCCGGGCGGCCGCTTCGCGGACCTTTTGCACCGCGGGCAGTAAGAGGCCGATCAGAATGGCGATGATCGCGATCACGACGAGCAACTCGATGAGCGTGAACGCGCGGCGGATGGAACCTTGCGGGAGCATGAGCAAACGACCCGAGCAGGAAAGAATAAGAGTCCTGGGCACGGGAAAATTTATTCCGCCCACGTGAAGAACCGGCGAAGAGCTGTAGAGGATCGAATGAAATGCTCAGCCGGTCAGGCCGTGACTTTCGTCGAGACGTGCGAGCAGGCGAGGGTCCACTCAGGGTATTTGAACCTTGTTGGCCGAAGTTGAGCGCATCTCGCGAAACATACGGTCCATATCGATCCGACTTTCGATGGAACCGAGTTCTCGCTCATCCCACCCGAACAATTCCGATCCGACTTGAAGCAACCACTCGGTTTCGAAATCGTTGCTCAGGACGTCATAACTCGAAAGGTGCCTGGCGAACGGAGCCTGGGAAAGTTCACGAATCCCCTCTCGGCCGATCGCACACCTCTGAATTTTTAGTTCTTGCAGTCGTTGCAGGTGAGGCGAGCGGGCCAATGCTCGGACGCCCGTGTTACCGATCGGATTGCCCTCCAAGTTGAGGGTCCGAACCGTTCGCAAGATCGGGCTGGCCGCGAGGCGTTCGATGTCACCGGCGGTCAACCGGCAGCGGGCAAGATTGAGTCGCCAGAGCGAAGTCATGGGCGAGTCTGACAACAGGTTGCACCAATCGCCTCGGAGGTCATTGTCCGAGAGGTCCAGTTCGACCAGTTGCCCGGCGTTCGGTGTCGTTACGATTCGCCCCACAGTTTCCGACGTGATCCGATTGCCTTCCAAACTTAGCCGCCGCAGACGCGGGGAACGAGCCAACAGGCCGCAGGCGGCGAACTCTGCGTCCGTCAGATCGTTGTGGCGGAGGTCGAGCTTCCTGAGATCGGCGAGTCGCGGGTCTGTGAGCAAATCGATCAGTGTGCCCTTCATCGCCGGGTCATCCCCGAAGCGGACGGAGAGTGAAAGCTCCTGAAGTCGGGGAAAGAACGGGGCGTCTGTGAGCGAGCGAAGGACGGACGGCGTAAGAGGCAAGTGTCGGAGGGACAGGGCGGTCAGTTTGTCCAGAAAGGGTGAACTCACAAGCCCGGTAACGAATCGATCGCCGAGGTCTCCTCCCCAACGCCTAGCAGTGAGGGATCGTAGGTTCGCGAAATGCGGATTATGGGTAACCAACTCGGCTTCATCATCCGACAGGCCCGAGGCATAGTTTAAATCGAGTTCCCGCAATTGGCTGAACGCCGGCGATGCGAGAGCAACCGGCGGACACTGACCTCATCTCTCTCGTAGGCATCGTTGTAGAAGAAGAGTTTGCGAACGTTCTGAAGGCGCGGCCAATCTGGTAGGGGTGAATCTGCCTTCAGGTTGCACAGTGTGATGTCGGTCAACGTGTGGCGTAAGAGGGACGCCTGGAATGTCGATTCGTCGAGGTCCGTATCACTGAGATAGGTTCGGTCACTGAAGCCGCGGTGCATTTGGTAATAGCCATAGCGATACGCGGAATTTGGGTCTTCTGTTCCCGAATCGGCCGCCCACGTCGACCAATGAGTTTCGAGCAACTCGCGGCACCGTTGGTCGAGCGTGTCGTATTCCGGGTCAATCTCATCAAGCGTCGCCAAGCGGACGTGGTGGCGGATGAACTCGGCCCGGGCTTGAGCCGCCTCATCGCCGCTCTCTTCCAGCCAGTCCGCGTACACCAAGCGGGGCAGGTCGTCGTCGGGGTTGGCGTGGATGGCCGCCAGAAGCGACTGTTCGTCCGTCATGCAATGGGTTCCACCGAAGGCCGCGAACGCACGACGGCATGAAGGGCGATGGCCAACTGTTCCGCCGCACGCTTCGTGTCGCGGGCGAGGCGTTGAAATTCCCACAAGATCGAGGGTTGCACGATGATGGCCGCTGCGGCCTTGAGGGGCGAGACACGCCCCCCGGCCAGAAGGTTCACCAGTCGCGGCGAAAGGGCGGTGTCAGCGGTGTCGGAGACGGCTTTCACGGCGAGAAACGAAAGACCGCGGGATGCGCAGACGTCCGCGACGGCGGCCGCCTCCATGTCCACGACGTCGGCGGCGGTGCGATCACGAAGTTCGCGTTTTTCGTGTGGCGTGGCGACGAGATGCGGAACCGTCAGGAGCCGACCGTTTCGTGGCAACGCGGGGCTTTCGGAGCGGAGCGCGGGGGCTGCAACCGCGTCGCCGTTCAGCGCACACGTCAGCACGTCGCCCACCTTCAGCGCCGGGTTCAACGCGCCGCAGAATCCCGCCGAGATTACCAACGCCGCGTCGCCCACGCCTTCCGCCGCCCGCTTCGCGGCGTCCAACCCCATGCCGGCGACCAGAACGCGAACCGGGAGGCGGCCTCGCTTCGCCAGCTTGCGAAACGGAGCCGCCTCCCGGTCCATCGCGAAAATCACGACTACGTCATTTGCCACTTGAGCATCTTCCAAGTGTCGCTGATCTTGCGGTTCACGCCGAGGGCGGCCGCGACTTCGTAACCGCTGTGCATCATGCAGTGCTCGCACCGCGGGTCCTTGCCGTAGCCGTACTGGCTCCAGTCGGTGTCGTTCATCAGGCCGTCGAACGTCTCGTGGTGCGCGTCGGTGATGAGGTAGCACGGCCCCTTCCAGCCCTTCACGTTCCGCGTCGGGCTGGCCCACGCGGCGCACGTCAGTTCGCGCTTGCCTTGCAGGAACTCCTTGTACACCGGCGACGTGTTCATCTTGTACTTGCGGAACAGGTCGTCGGCCTGGTTGAACTTCTCCATGATCTGCTGGCGCGTCAGGAAGATTTCCGCGGCCCCGTTCGGGTTGGTGCTGCATACCGCCGCGTAGCCGTAGGCCGGCGAGAGCATGAAGCCGTCCACGCCGAGCTTCGTCAGGTAGGCGTACAGGTCGTCGATCTCGGCCATGTCCGTTTCGCGGTAGACGGTCGTGTTCGTGCAGACGAGGTGCCCGGCCGCCTTCGCCGCGATGATGCCCTCGATCGCCTGATCGAACACGCCCTCGCGCTCGACGGCAATGTCGTGGTTCTTCCGCATGCCGTCGAGGTGGACGTTGAAGAACATCCGGCTCGTCGGCTTGAACTGGTCGAGCTTCTTCTTCAGGAACACGCCGTTCGTGCAAAGGTAAATGTTCTTGCGGCGCTGGAGGATGCCCTTCACCAGATCGCCGATGCCGGGGTAGATCAGCGGCTCGCCGCCGCAGATGCTGATGATCGGCGCACCGGATTCGTCCACCGACGCGAGGCACTCCTCGACGCTGAGCTTCTGCTTGATGGTGCTCTCGTACTCGCGGATGCGGCCGCACCCGGTACACGTCAGGTTGCAGGCGTGCAGCGGTTCCAGCATCATCACGAGCGGGAACCGCTTCTCGCGGCTGATCTTCTTCTTGACCATGTACCCGGCCATGTTGGCCGTCAGGCTGAGCGGGAAGCGCATGTCAGATTCCTAAAGGAGTTAGCCGCAGATGGACGTCGAGAGAAGTAAATCCGGTTCGGGTTCTGATCTGCATTTATCCGCGGTCGCCTGCGGCTAATTGCGCATACCGACCGAGGGCCATGAGAGGGAAGTAGTGGGCGTACAGGTGGTACTTCAGGTAGAAGACTTTCGGGAAGCCGGTGCCGGTGAACGGCTCTTCGGTCCAGGTGCCGTCCGCATTCTGCTCGCCGACGAGGTACTCGATGCCGGCCCGCACTTCGGGGCTGTCGGTTTCGCCGGCCGCGAGAAGACCGAGGAGTGCCCAGGCGGTTTGCGAGGGGGTCGATTCGCCCTGCCCGGCGAGAGACGGGTCGTCGTAACTGCGGCAGGTTTCGCCCCAGCCGCCGTCGGCGTTCTGATTCTCTTTCAGCCACCGCACGCCGCGGCGGGCCATCGGGGCGGTCATGTCGAAGCCGATGGCTGACAAGCCGGCGAGAACCTGCCAGGTGCCGTAGACGTAGTTCACGCCCCAGCGGCCGAACCACGAGCCGTCGGCTTCCTGCGTACGGGCGATGAACGCAATGGCCGCATCAACGTGCTTCTGCCCGACGCGGTGGCCGTAGTGCGAGAGGCTTTCGAGGATGCGGGCCGAGATGTCTGGGCAACTCGGGTCGAGCATCGCGTTGTGGTCGGCGAACGGCACCTTCGTGAGAATCTCTTTGTTAATGTTCCGGTCGAACGCGGCCCACCCGCCGTCGGAGTTCTGCATCGCGAGCAGCCAGTTGACGGCCCGCTGTACCGCCGGCTGATTCTTCGCGTGGCCGCTCTTGGAGAGGGCGATGAGCACCATCGACGTGTCGTCGGTATCCGGGTAGAAGGCGTTCGCGTACTCGAAGAACCAGCCGCCCGGCTCGCACCGCTTCGCGGTTCGCACCCAGTCGCCCGGCGTTCGCACTTCCTTGTCCAGCAGCCACGCCACCGCGGCCGTGCTCTCGGCTGAATCGCCCGGTTGGCCGGCGTCGGTCGCGCCAATCAGCGAAAGGGCCGTGTCCCACACGGGCGAGACGCACGGTTGCAGTCGCAGCGTGTCGCCCTCTTCGATGGCGAGGTCGTCGAGTTGCTTCATCGCCCAGAGGTATTCCGGGTCCGTTTCCGGCACGCCGAGGCACTTCAGCACGACGACGGTGTAAATCATCGGCGGGAAGATCGCCCCGAGGCCGTCACTGCTGGCGAATCGTTCGCGCATCCAGGCCACGGCCTTCCGCAGAGCCCAACGGCGGAACGGCGTGAACCCGATGCGCTCGGCGAATTTCAGCCCCGTGTCGATCTTCAGAAAGGCGTTCGCCCAGGAGAACCGCGGTGGTTTCACCGTCGGCGTCCACGGCGTCGCGGGGTCTTCGAGGAACAGTTCGCGCACGCCCATCGCAGGCGGCAGTTCCCGCACCGGGCGGTAAGCGTTCACGACAGCAAGCGGCACCACGATCGTGCGGCTCCAAGCCGACATCGCGTAGATGTTGAAGTAGAACCACCGCGGCAACAGCACCATCTCGACCGGCACCGTCGGGCAGTTGTCGTAACTGATCTGGCCGAGCAGCGCGAGGTAGAACCGCGTGAAGCTGTTGCACGCCGCCGCCCCGCCGAGCTTGCGAATCGTGGCGGCAGCGCGTTGCATGAGTGGCTCGTCGGCGGCGTGGCCGGCGATCTTCAGGGCGAAGTACGCCTTCACCGACACGCTGATTTCCGACGGCCCGCCGGGAAAGTTCGGCCAACCGCCGTCGGGGAGTTGTTTCGCGAGCAGGTAGTTGGCGATCTTGCGGACACGCGGCTGATGCTCTTGCCCGAGGAACGCAAGCAGCAGGATGAATTCGGATTCGAGGATCGTGTCGCCTTCGAGTTCGCCGACCCAGTGCCCGTCGTCTTTCTGCTGGGCGAGCAAGGCCGTGCGGCCGCGATCAGCGGTTTCCCGCACGGCGTCGAGGAACGCGGCGAATTGTTCGTTCGGGCGAGCGTGTCGAAGGGTGCTGGCGGGCACGGGAATCCTTTCCGCTGATACCGCAATCGAATCCGTGAGTGTTCTCGTGGGTGACAGTGTAGTGACGCGGGCGGGATTTCCGCAAGCCCACGCGGAAAATCCTGCCCCATCGGTACAACCGGCGAGCGGCCCGGCGTGGGCGGGCCGTGTCTGCGTGGGACAGACACGGCCCGCCCACGCCGGGCCGCTCGCCATCAATGTGAGCGTTACTGTTGCGGTGGGTTGACCTCGCGGATGGTCGCCCCCTGGTCGTCGCTGAGGATGAGGACGGCGAACCGCGTGACCGGCTGCCGCTCCGGCGTGCTCACGCTGGCGTAGTCGAACCGGCCGCGGAGGTCGGTGTACCCGTCCTTGTGGAACTTCACCGTCCCGTCGGCCAGCTTCGCGTACACCTTCACGTACACCTTCGACAGCGGCTTCGCCCCGGCCGCGTCGGCCACCCGCACCTGGCCGTAGCTCTCCGTCGTCGTCACGTCCATCGCGTTGGCGTAGTACGCCGCCGACCGCGTCTTGCCGGCCGCCACCACTTCCACCAGCACGTTCTTCTTCAAGAACGCCGGGTCGATCGGCACGCCCGTCTTGCCCGCGGCGGCCGGCAGCTTCACCACCTTCGTGGCGTTCGGCCGGATCGACGCGAACTGCCCGCCCGACTGCTGCACGAACGGGTTGCGGCTGAACAGCAGTTCCACGTCCATCTCGTAGTAGTTCACCGTCACCGCCTCGACGTTCTGCCAGCTCAGGTTGATCGCCTTGTTCTCGACGGCGAACTCGAAGCTCGGCTCGGTCGCGGCCAGGCGGCCCTGCTGCTGGTTGCGGTCGTCGGGGTCGAGAACCTTGCCGGCCTTGCCCTCGGCCTCGTCGAGTTGGCTGACGATCGGGGCGAAGGTGTTCTTCCACTTGTCCACCGGGTAGTTGGCGTACTTCATCGCCACCGACCGGGCGTGGGCCGTGTCCTCGCGGTAGAAGTCGAGGTACGCGGCACAGTAGTCGTACTGCATCTTCGTCGGCACCTTCTCCGCGTTCACGCCGCCGAACGTGGCGAACGCCTCGTCCACGCGGTCCTGCAGCAACAGGTAGTACGTCACCGCCAGCTTGTCGGCGTCGGTCAGGTCGCGGCGGTACGTCAGCCCCTTCATGGTGGCCGCGTACTCGGCGTGGAAGCGGTCGTTGACGATCTGCCGCCGCTTGCCGAGGGCGTGGGCGCGGGCGTTCACGAGCGGCTTGTACTCCAGGTGCTCGTACTGGTGCCGCACCACCGGGTCGACCACCAGCAGCGGGCTGACGATCGGCCCGCCGACCTCGTTCACGAACCCGTCGGCGTGTTGCAGGTACTCCTTCGCCGCGGCCAGGTCGGCGTGCAGCAGGGCGTAGGACCACGTCGTCGGGTGGTACAGGTGGCGGTCCTGGAGCAGCTTCGTGACGGCGTCGAAGAAGCCGCGATCCTTCAGGCGGAAGGCGATTGCGTCGAGGTTGAGTGCCCGCACGTTCTCGCGGCCCAGGAACGCGAGGACGTCTTCGTTCGTGCCGTTCTGCGAGACGAAGGCCCAACTCGTCGTGTCCGGCTTCGTCGGTTTGTCCACGACCGTGAACGTGACCGGGGCGGTGGCCGCGACGAACCGCTCGGCCTTGCCGACGTGGAGCGGGAACTGCGGGAACGTGCCGGCCGTCGGGAAGTAGAAGAAGTAGTCCACCGTGGCCGTGCGGTACGGCTCCAGGTCGAGCACCACCGTCTTCGTGAACTGGCCGTTGGCGACCGGCACCGCCCCGACGGGGAGTTGCACGAGGGCCGTCAGCTTCTGCCGGCTGGACGTGGGGTTCGTCACCACCACCTGACAGCCGTAGACGGTCTGCGTGAGGAACTCGCCGGTGACGAACTTGTCGAGCCGTTCGCCGTTCTCGTCCTTGAACCGGTCGCCGTTGCGGTAGAAGTTCTGGCTGACAAGGATCGGCACCGCCCCCGGTTGGCCGTCGGCCGGGCGAACTTCCTCGTGGAAGGCGATAGCCCGGCCGGCGGCGGTGAGGGTCATCGTGCCGGCGTTGAACTTCATCTCGTGCTGGCCGGCGTCGGCCGGCAGGTCGATCACCGCGAGGGCGAACATCATCTCGGTGAAGTTCCGGCTGGCGTCGGCCAGGTGCGGCGACAGGAACGGCCCGTCGCCCGTGTGCCGGCTGTAGTCGAGCCAGAACGGGCTGACCGGCACCAAGTCGGCGAGTTGCGCCGCGATCGGCAGGTGGTAATAGTTGTCCTCGGCCCACTCCATCGTCGGGTCGAGTTGGCGGTACAACTGTCGGACCGCCCCCAACTTCCGCTTCGCGTCCTGGTCGAAGAACGCGGCCTCCTTGTCAGCCTCGTTCAAGGCCTTCAACGAAAAGTCTTCATTGCCGGCTTTCATGTCCTTCTTGGCGTCGTCGAGTTGCTTCGCCCGGCCGTCGCGCTGGGCGCTCTCCTTCTTCAGCTCCCGCTCCAGGCTCTCGCGCTGGGCTTCGCCCGATCTGCGGCCGCCGCCCGCCCCGAACCCGCCCATGCCGCCGGCCGGACCGCCCGGTCCGCCTCCCGGAGCGGGCATGGCCGCCGGAGGGGGCGTTGCTGCGAACGGGTCCGCGCCGCGTTGCGGTGCGTCCTCCGACTTCTTCGGCAGCGGCTTCCCGATTTCGCGGTAGCGGTCGCTCTTGGCCCTGTTGAGCGTGTCGTCGCCGAGGCCGCCGCTGGAGACGGCCGTGTCGAACAGGAAGATGTCGCGGTCGGTCCGCGGCGGCAGCAGGCGGAGCAGGTCGTCGAAGTGCCGGCTCGTCCTCGCCGGCTCGTTCGCGATCCGTTGCGCGAGCAGCACCCGCTCCACGCTGTTCAGCCGGTTGTAGTTCCACGGCTTCAGGTACTCGCCGATGTCTTGGTCGAGCAGGTAGTGGTCGAGGAACGTCTTGTCCTTCTTGTTCGCCAGATACGGCCGGACCACCGCGGCAAAGAACTCGCGGTCCTTCCGGGCGAGGAAGAAGTTCAACTCGTGCGAACTGTACTTCGAGTATGTGGCCCGCTTCTCATCGGGCGTCAGCTTCGGCCACGTCAGGATGAACGCGAACTCGGTCAGCTTCGGGTCCTTCGACAGGGTGGCGTACAGACCGTACACCTTCGCCGTGCTGTCGAACAGTTGGAACCGGCTGCCGGTGATGTCATTCAGCGTGAACACCTGCCCGGGGTTCAGCACGCTCACCTGCTTCTGTTGCGTGAAGTGCTTCGCCGGGTCGAGGCCGTTGGCCAGCCGCAGGTCGAGGAACTTCGCGTCCTGTTCCGGCAGGGTGACGTGCTTGACCGTCGTCGAGAGCGGGTCCACGGCGACGACGTGAATCATCGACTGCGGCCCCAGCCCCCGCCGCGGGACGCGGATCACGCCGTCCTTGTCGGGCACGAGGTTCACGACGACCGTCGAAGCGTCGGCCAGGAAGTCGAGGTTCGCGAAGCCGGAAGAATTACTGCCGACACCTCCGTTAATAGCCTTGTTGAGTTTTTCGATTTCTTGCGGTGGCGTGGCCCCGCCCGCGCGGCGGAAGGAATCGCCGCCTTCGGCCATCTGCTCGCCGGTCGTGGTGGGGCGGATGGCCCACGGGTTGAGGAGCAACTGCGGGCGGTCGAGCATGTTGCCGGGGTACTTCTTCTGGGCCTTGCGCTCGAGGACGTAGCGGTACTCGTCGCCGATGTTGCGGCCGGTCTGGTAGACTGACACGGCATGCCCGGGATAGACGCCGGAAAGTTCGGCATCGCGGACGACGCCGAGATCCGCGAACGCCGAGTACGCCGGCTGGTAGCGGGTGGCGAACAGGTGGACGCGGGCGAACTTCGACCCGTCGGTCAGGCGGATCACAAGGTCGTCGGCCGTGGTCGTGATGTCGCGAATCGCCACCGGCTTCAGGCCGGGCAGTTCCATCTGCCGCACGTCGTTGAGGACGTACCCGTTCTGCACCGTGCCGTCGACCACGCGGACGCGAACTTTCTCGCCGCGGGCCTTCAGGTACAGGTCGTAGTCGCCGGCCGCGAGGCCGCGGAGTTCGAGCAGGCCGTTGGCAATCGCGAGCGAATCGAACTTGTCGGCCCGGATGGTGCCGTCAACGAGTTCAAACAGGGCGAACTCGGCCCGCGTCGGCCGGTCGGCCGTGCCGAGGTACGGCACCGTCACCACGTCGCCGGCTTTCGCGTGCAGCAGTTGCCGGTAAGTGTGCTGGTCGGTCGCTGGCGTCCAGGTGTGCGACGTGCCTTCCGGCCCGGTCGCCGTCACCGTGGCGATGTCCGGCAGCGAGCCGAGGTTCACCCGGCCCTTCGCGTCGGTCTTCAGCGACACGCTCACCGGCTCGCGGAAGTCCTTGTGCTTGAGGCTCAGGCTCACCGCCCGGTCCGGCTTCGCCTCGCCGGTGCGGCCGAGGAGTTCGATCGCGTAGTCGCCGCCGAACTTCGCCAGGTGCAGGTCCTCGACCTTGTCCGTGCGGTCGATCTCGTTCAGGGCGAACGTGTACGCGGCCGACAGGTCCACGGTCTTCGCGGTACTCAGGTTCTTCACCCTCGCCGTGAGCTGCACGACGATCATCGTCGTCCGGCCCGGCACCCGCAGGTCGTAGGTCGACTCGCGGTCCTCGAACAGCTTGAAGTCGGGCACTTCGAGCGAGGTCGAGATGTTGTTCAAGTCGACGGACGTGATCCGCAGCTTCACCTCGTCGAGCACCTTCACCGACACCGGCCGGCCGTCGAGGTACAGCCCCGGGCGCACGATCAGTTGCGAAAGGCGCTGCGTCAGCAGGCTTTCCCGATCGACGTGGAAGCCGGCGACGAGGTTGTACGTCTCGGCCTTGTGGTCCAGGGAATCAATGCTGGCGAAGCTGCCGCGGCGAATCACGATCGGCCGGCGGCCGGGGGCGGTGCTGTACGGGACCGTCACGACGCCGTCCTTGTCCGGCGTGTACTCGGTGCCGCCGAGCCATACCGTCGCGTCGGCCACCGGCCGGTTCGCCTCGTCCACGACGCGGACGTTCTCGCCGGCCGTGCCGACGGTCACGATCGGCCGCAGGCGGCCCTTGCGGATCAACGCCCGGCTGCTCTTGCCGCCGCCGATGAAGTCGATGACGTACACGCCCGGCTTGGTCAACTCCGGGAACTCGAACGTGCGGTCCACCCGCCGCAGCGGGGCCTCGGTGTAGGCGTACACCTTCTCGCTGTTGGCCACGAGGCCGTCGAGGGTGATGTCGGTGTCGATCTCCTTCTGCGTGGCCCGGTAGACGTTGACGGTGTTGATCTCGAACACCTTCACGAGCAGCGACGACACGTTCTTGACCGCCACGCCGAGCTTCACCGGCTCGTCGGCGGCGTAGTCGGCCTTGTTCGTGTACGCGAAGTCGATGTCGATCCGCTCCTTGATCGCCCGGAACAGTTCGGGGGGCAATTTCGCCGCCCACTCGTCGGCGTCGCCCAGGCCGTTCACGGCTTTCGTCTCGGCGAAGACGTGCCGCAGGTACTCCTCTTGGAAGTACGGCTCGAACTCCTTCGGCGACGGAGCGGCGACCAGGAAGTGGGCGAGGTAGCTCCGCACCAATTCTTCGTCGCCGTAAACCGGCGGCATCAGCGTGACGGCGACGAAGTCGGTGTTCAGGTCGGCCGGGTAGCCCTTCGACGCCTCCGATTCGAGCATCGCCTTCGCCATGTACGGCTGCCGCCGCGGGAGCTTGAGGTACGCGACGAACCGATCCTTGTCGAACTCCCCGTTCGCCCGGTCGAAGGCGAGCCGGTGGTAGAGGACGTGGGCCTTCAGCGAGTTGTAGCTCGCCGGCAACTTGCCCACGAACGCCTGCAACCGCTCCAAGAAGGCCAGGGCGAGCTTGCGGTCCCGCTTCCAGTTGCTGTCCGCCCCGGGGTGCAACCGCACGAGGTAGGCGTTCACGAAGACCTCGTTGTTCAGCAGGTCCGGGCGGGCCTTTAGCACCTCGTCGAGTTGGGCCAGCGTCAAGTGCGTGTGGATGTTGAGGGAGCCGAAGCCGCCGGCGTGCGGGGCCTTCAGGTCGGCGTCGATCAGGTCGAGCAGCTTCGGCACGTCCGGCCGCCGGAGCCGTTGGAGCAGGAGCCGCCGCTTCTCCCACCCGAGTTCCGTGCCGGCCAGCCAGTCGAGGGCGGAATCCTCGAAGTTGTCGAGGTTGCTCCACCGCCGCAGCGAGTCGGCCAGGAGCGTGTCGCGGGCGATCCGCTTCGGGTCGAGGGCCGTCGGCAGGTTCGGGGCCACGCCGAGGACGTCCTTCGTGTGGTTGAACTGCACGCCGACGCGGCCGCGGACGTAGTCGAGGACCTTCTTCGGGTCGCGCTCGTAGGTGAGCAGCATCTGCCGCGTCTGGATTTCGGTGAACCGCTGCGTGCGGCCGTGACGTTCGAGCCACGGCTTTTGCAGCCCCTCGAGTTTTTCGAACTGCTCGGTGTTGAGGTAGTGGAGGCAGTGGTAGTAGTAGTAGTCCTCGGTCCCGGGGATGAGTTGCTTGAGGACGGCCGCCCGGTCCTTCGCCAAGGCGAAGTCTTCGGCGAACGGCACGTCGGCGGCAAACCCGCCGGCGGCAAAGGCGGTCATGACGGCGATCCCGAGGGAGAGGCGGAACATCAGCACACCCTGCGTGAAAGGACTGTGGGTGCGAACAGGGTACCAGAAAGTGTGTTTCGTGTCTGTAACGGCGCAAGAAGGATCCGTCGATCCAAGTTAATAAGCACCACCCTCCGGCACGCGACCTTGATCGTCCGGATACTTCCCATCTGTTACCGCATTATCGTTCCCGCACACATCTTCGAAATTCCAGACCCAGATCGCATCGCCTGGTTTGGGCTTGGACTTCAAATACGCCATGAAGGAATCGAAATCGTTGAAGATGTGGCGATCTGGCGCGCAACTGCCGTAATAAAAGCGATGTTCCACGATGATCGGGCCGCTCTGTTCGAGCACTTCACGGATGGCGGAAAGCCGTTCCGCCGACACGATCACGCGACCCTCGCTCGACCACTTATCACGATCTTCCATGTTTCAACCTGTGGTGTGTCACGATACCTTCTCCGGCAGTTTCCAGTCGATCGGGGCGTGCCCGAAGTCGGTGAGGGCGGCGTTGATCTTCGAGAACGGCTTGCTGCCGAAGAAGCCGTTGTGGGCCGACAGCGGCGAAGGGTGGGCCGACTGAATGATCTCGTGCCGGTTCGCGTCGATGAGCACCTTCTTCTTCCCGGCGTACCCGCCCCACAGCACGAACACCACCGGCTCTGTCTTTGCGTTCACGGCCTTCAGCGCGGCGTCGGTGAACTTCTCCCACCCCCTGTTGGCGTGCGAGTTCGGCGTGCCGGACCGCACCGTCAGCACGGCGTTCAGCATCAGGACGCCCTGCTTCGCCCACGCCGCGAGGTAGCCGTGCTTGGCCGGCGGGATGCCGAGATCACTTTCGAGTTCCTTGTAGATGTTCCGTAGCGATGCCGGCAGTGCTACCCCCGGCCGCACCGAGAAGCAGAGGCCGTGCGCGTGCCCCGGCGTCGGGTACGGGTCTTGGCCGAGCAGCACGACCTTCACGCCGTCGAATGGGGTGTACTTGAAGGCGTTGTACACGTCATCGGCGGCCGGGAAGACCTCGTGCTCGGTTCGCTCGGCCGCGACGAACTCTTGCAGCTTCGCAAAGTACGGCTGGCCGAACTCGCCGCCAAGGGCCGGTCCCCACGACGCTGGGAAGTCAGCCGGCGGTGGCACCGCTGGCGTGTCGGCCGGCGGCTCGTCGAACAGCGAAGCGGCCGCGGGAGGTTTCTTCTTCGCCATGATGATTCCGGTAAGGGGGAAGAAGACATCTCGCGCAGAGCCGCAAAGACGCCAAGAAGGAAGAGAAGAGTTCATTTTCAGGAGACGAAAATCAAACTCTTCTCTTCCTTCTTGGCGTCTTTGCGGCTCTGCGCGAGACTCTTCTTGATTTCAGTCCTTCTTCAAGGAGTTGTACACCAGCCCGGTCAGCAGCTTCGGGTAGAAGTACGTCGACTTCGGCGGCATCTTCTCCAGGTTGCCGGCGATCGACTCGACGTGTTCCATCTCGGCCGGCGGGACGAGGCACGCCAGTTGGCACGACTTCGCCGCCACCGCGTCGGTCACTTCCTTCAGCAGATGGACGTACTGGCACTTCGCCTCGCCGCCGACGGCGTCCTTGATGATGCGGTCCAGCACGAGTTTGTGCAGGATGCTCACGCCGAGGCCGCGCCACTCGGCACTCTGGTCCGGGGCAACGCCGTCCATCGCGGCCGGGTCGCGGAGCTTCGCCACCACCCACTTGCCGTCGGCCACGGTGCCGAAGCCGAGGCACAACTGCGAGCCGTCCATCTGCACGTGTTCCCACGCCGCCGTCGCGTCGTCGCCCACGTGGTCGATGGTGAACAAGTCCTTCAGCAACTCTTGCAGGCGGTCGCTCGTGATCGGCGGCAGACCGCTGACGAGGCGGTGCGTCGGCAGGATGATGAGGCCGGGGTCGGACATGCCGACGAGCATCATCAGGCAGAAGTTCGGGGCCGCCTCGTCGTCAGGCACCTGCCCCGCGGCCCGCTGTTCTTCCAGGTACTTCACGCCGGTTTCGTAGCGGTGGTGGCCGTCGGCGATGAACACCGACTTCGGACCCATCAGCCCGATCACCTGCGAAATCGTCGCTTGATCGGTCACGACCCACAGCCGGTTGACGACGCCCAAGTGGTCGGTCGCCACCCGCGGCGGACTCTTGCGGATCAGCGGTTCGAGCTTCGCGAAGACTTCGCCGTCGTCGTCCGGGTAGAGGCCGAACACCGGAGACAGGTTGAAATTCGTCGCCCGGTAGAGGTTCAAGCGGTCGGCCTTCGGGCCGCTCATCGTTTGCTCGTGCGGGTAAATCTTCCCCTCGCCGAACGGCTCCAACCGCACGCGGGCGAAGAAGCCGCGGCGGGTGAACGTCTGCCCCTCGGCCGTGAACTCCTGCTCGTAGACGTACAGGCTGCGGGCGGTGTCCTGCGTGACGGCCCCGGACGCGAGCCAATCGCGCATCGTCTGCCCGGCCCGCGTGTAGCGGTTGTTGTCCTCGTCGTCGCCCTCTTCCGGCTTCGTCAACTCCACGCGGATCGCGTTGACCGGGCTAAGGTCGTAGAGCTTCTGCTGAAGGGCCTCGTCGATCACGTCGTAGGGCGGCGCGACGACGTGCGAGAGTTCGCCGACTTTGCCCAGGTCGTATCGGAAGCCACGAAAGGCGCGGATGTCTGCCATCGGTGTGAACCTCGGAGGGGATGCCCCTGGCAGAGTGTTCTATGAACGTCGCTTGTCTGAGGGTTACTTCGCCTTCAACTCCGCCTCGGCCTGTCGCTTCAGCGGCGAGTCGGCCGGGGCGTCGGCGGCGGCCGTGCGGAAGAGGGTGGCCGCGTCGGCCGGCTTGTTCAAGGAGCGATAGCGGTGGCCGAGCACGAAGGCGACCGGCCCACGGATTTCCGGCTTCATTGTCGGGGCGATGCCGCCCCAGCCGAAGACGTTCATCGTCCCCTTCCAGGCGAGAGCGAGCTGGAAAACCTGCGTCTTCGTCATGCCGCCGACCCGGAAGGACTCGGTCGCCCGCGCGATGGCGTCCCACAGGATCGCGTCCTGCTCGGCCGTCGGCCGGCCGGCGAACAAGTCCTGGCGGGCCTTTTCGTACACCAGCGTCCGTGGCGGTGCCCAGAAGAACTCGCCCGGCGTCATGTCCAGGAAGGCCATCTTGCGGGCCGTGTCTCGGCCCCGCGGCGACAGCCAGGTGGAGCGGACGACGGCCGGCGTCATGTTCAAGGCCCCGGCCACCTGCTTCGACATCTCATCGGTCGAGAACGACGCCGAGAGCGACTTGAAGATCGTCATCGCCTCGGCGTCGGAGAGGGCGTCGGTCCAACTCGCCATCGCCCAGTGCGCGACGAGGCCCTTGGGATCGACCGGAGAGGGCGGGGCCTTCGCGCGATCGGCCGGCGGCAGTTGCGCCAAAAACTCCGAGTACATTCCTTTCCGCCACTCGGCCGACGCCCCTGCCGCGTCGCCGGCCGACTGCCGCAGGAGCCCCTTTAAGAAATAAGCCTCGTAGTAGAACGAGTAGTCGAGGATCGGCCGCGGGTACTCCGCGAGGTAGCGGTTGACCTCGTATTCGGCCTGATCGAGCTTGCCGGCGGCCGCCCGGTCGCGGGCGGCTTCCAGGGTCATCGACAGGAACGACCGCTTGCGGTCTTCGGCCGTCTCCCGGTCGCGGAGCGGGCCGTAGAAGTGCTTGGCGTACACGTTCTCGTCCGGCCGCTTTTCCAGGCGGTTGACCCAGGCGTGCCACCGCATGATCCAGTGCGGCCGCTCGCTGCCGCCGGCCGCGTGGCCCCATTCCAGCATCTCGTCCAGGTGCTCGTCGCCGAAGGCCTTTGCCTTCTTGAAGTCGTCGGCCAAGGCGTAGGCGATCACCAGCGTGAGGAACCGGTTCGGGTCGCCGGCGTCCAGTTGGAGCGTTTCCCGCAGGCGGAACAGGGCGTCGAGTTGCTCGACGACCTTCGGGTCGCGGAAGAAGTGGCTGGCCGGCGAGACGAAGAACTGGTACGTGATCTCCTCGCGTAAGGCGGTCGGCACGTACCGCCGAATCTCGTCCGGCTGGTACTTCAGTTTGATCGCGGCGAGGGCGGCGTCGGCGTCGTCGAACCGCTTGGCCTTCAAGTGCAAGAGCCAGATCTGGAAGACGGAGATGATGCCCCACCGCGGGCTCTTGTCGGTGAACGCCCGTTCGAACGCCCGGCTGGCGTCCTCGGGGCGGTTCAACCGCACGAGGCACAGGCCGACCTTGCACCGGGCCTCGGCCGTGGCGTCCGCGTCCGGGTTGTCGCGGGCGAAGGCGGCGTACAGGGCCAGGGCGTCGGCCGTCTGACCGCGGGCGAGCGCGTCGTCGGCCCGCTCCAGGACACTCGCCACCGGCGGCAGCGGTTGATCTTCCACCCGCAAGAACCGCAGGCCTGCGTTCGGCGGCCAGACGACGGCCAGGCGGCATCTGGCCGACACGTCCAGTTGCACCGGGTCTTCAAACGTCGTGGCCGCCCCGCTGTTCACCGACACGCGCAACCGATCGCCGTCCCGCTCGGCGACGACCTGCAACCGCCCGGGCTGGAGGGTCAGTGGTGCGGTCGTAAGCGGGATCCCGTCGCGGAGGATCTCGACGGCGGCGTGGCCCTGCGCCGCCGCGAACGACGGCGGTGAGGCGGCCGGCGTGCGGGCGTCGGGGTCGGTCGCCGCGGCGGCCGGGCGGACCACGAAGGCGTACCCGTTCGCGTCGTCGTTGCGGTCGTTGGACCGGTGGCCGATCACCACCCCCGCCCGGCGGCCTTCCCACCACTGTCCGTCGAATTCGGCCGTCACGCGGACCGTGCCCTCGGCCGGCAGATTGGTGATGACGAACGGGCCGGCCGCGGTGAGGTGATCGCCGTCGGGCCGGACCGGGTTCTCGAAGGCACCGTCGGCGGCCGCGACCGTCACCTCGCGGCGGACTTGCCACGCTCGCAGGCGGGCTTGCAGGTCTGCTTGCAGTCCCTGCGCGAGCTTGGCGTCCCGAGGCGTCAGCCACGCGACCTTCGCCTCCAGGCCGGCCCGATCCTCGGCCCGGATGCGCGGCTGGTTGAGTTCGTCCTTTACCGAAGCCGCGTACCGCTCGACGAGCTTCTGCGCCGCGGCCCGGCCCCGGGCTTCGTCCACGGCGGCGAGTTGAGCGATGTCCCCTTCGACCGCGTCGGCCGCGGCGGGCGTCCACGGCGACTGCTCCAATCCCGCCGCCACCCGGCCTTCCAGGTCGCGGCGTTCGCGGTTCGATCGGCTCAGCGCGACGGCCCCGACGACCGTCACCGCGACGACGACGACCGCCGCCGCGACGACGAGCTTGATCGCGTGGCGGCGGGCCTTCCGCAGCACCGCCCGGGCGAACGGTTCTCGCCGGCCGAGGATCGGCTCGCCGCGGCGGAAGCGGTCCAGGTCTTCGGCCATCGCCAGAGCCGACGGATAGCGGGCGGCCGGGTCTTTCGCCAGCGCCTTCAGGCAGACCGTCTCCAGGTCGCGGGGAACGCCCGGCCGTGCCTTGGAGGGCAGCACCGGGTCCAGCGTGCGGACCTGTTCGAGCGTGTCGAGGATCGAGTCACCACGGAACGGGGCCTTCGACGTCAAGCACTGGTAGAGGATCGCGCCGAGGGCGTAGGTGTCGGTCGCGGGGCCGATGAGGTGGATATGACCGGCGGCTTGCTCCGGGGCCATGTAGCTCGGGGTGCCCATGACGGCCCCAGTGTGCGTTTGGCCGCTCGCCGATTCCTCGATCCGCTTGGCGAGGCCGAAGTCCGTCACCTTCGGCGTGCCGTCGGCCATCATCAGCACGTTGGCCGGCTTCAGGTCGCGGTGGACGATGTTCTTCTGGTGGGCGTGGTGGACGGCGCGGGCGAGCGTTTCCACGAACTCGGCCGATTCAGCCGGCGACCACTCGCGGTCGGTCAGGGCGGCGGCCATGCTCGGGCCGTCCACGAATTCCAGGGCGAAGTACGGGTTCCGCTCGTACTCGCCGACCTCGAAGATTTGGACGATGTTCGGGTGCTGCAACCGGGCGACGGCCTCGGCCTCGGTGTGGAACCGTTCGAGCTGGTCGGCCGACGCCTCGCCGGCCCCGCGGATCATCTTCAGGGCAACGAGCCGCTTCAGCGCAGCCTGGCGGGCGAGGTAGACGACGCCCATGCCGCCGCGGCCGAGTTCCTTCACGATCTCGTAGCCCGGCACGGTCGGCAGCGATTTCGGCAGCGGAAGCGGGGCCTCACTCTGGTAAGCCTGGGTGCTGTCCGGGTGGTGCGTCGCGGTGGGCGGGAGCGTGTCGGAGCTTCGATAGATTTGGGTGCCGTCGGGTTGGTGCGTCGCGGTGTGTGGGACTGTCTCGGCCGGTTCTGCGTTGGCATCCTGGTAGGCCTGGGTTCCGTCAGTCAGGCGTTCGTCCGGCATTGTGTGTGCCCCCAGGTGTCGTCCTGACGTTCTATCACCCCGCCCCGAAACGGCGCTCGACCGTGTCCTACAACAACCCGATGCACCGACCTTCCCCCCGCCTCGTCCTCGGCCTACTCGCGTGGGGGCTCGCCGTCGCCGTCGGCGTGCAGCGGGCCGAGCGGGCGGTTCACAGCTTCGATAACGCGGCCGACCTGCCCCCGGAGCGGCGGCGCGACGACGGCAACAACGGGCACGCCCAGATCGACTTCGGCGGCCAGTGGGTGATGGGCCGGATGGTCGCGACCGGGCACGCCCGACAACTCTACGACCGCACCGTGCAGCGGCCGGTCGTCCGCGAGGCGTTTCCGGAATCAGCCGAATCGCCGTGGGCGCGCCGGCACGAGCCGGCCGCGGGCGTGAAACCGTGGTCCGACGATGACCCCCGGCACGACGCCGAATCGATGATGCACTGGTTCGTCGGCCGTGATTCGCCGGACGGGGCGAAGGCCGTGGGCGGACCACTGTACCCGCCGGTCCACGGCTTCGTGATGGCCCCGCTGGGAATGCTGCCCGATCCGCACGTTGCCTACCGCGTGCTGCAAGTGGTGCTGTTCGCCGTGGTCGCCTTCATCGGCCTGGGTGTCCGCCGTCTGTCGGACGGCCGCATCGCGTGGCCGGTGGCGGTGGCGTTCGCGTTCTTCTTCACCGGCTGCGAGGCGGCGCTGGACCTCGCACAAAACTCGGCCGTCACGGTGCTGATCCTGGTCTGGGGCTGGGTGCTGGTGAAGAACGACCGAGACGTGGCCGGCGGCGTGGTGTGGGGGCTGTTGGTCTACAAGCCCCTGTGGGGGGCGACGTTCTTCCTGGTGCCGTTGATGATGGGCCGGTTCCGGTTCTGTGCGGCGATGGTGCTGACCGGGGCGGGCCTCGCGGCGATGACGCTGCCGGTCGTCGGCGTGGAAACGTGGCGGGACTGGTTGGCGGTCGGCAAGGAGGCGAGCGAACTCTACAACCTTAACCGCAACTGGGTGTTCCTGAGCCGCGACCTGTTCGGCCTCCCGCGGCGAATCCTGATCGACACGAGTCTGCCCGAATCGCAACGCGGTCGGCTCGACGCGACGCTCCTCGGCTGGGCGTTGTGGGGCTTCGTGTTCACGGGGACGGCGTTCGTGTTCCTGCGGCACGCGGCCCGTCGAGTGCCGACCGGCCCGCTGGCGGGGTTCGCGTTCCTCGGGGCGTACCTGTGTTGCTACCGCTTCATCTATTACGACGCCTTCGTGGCCGCGTTCCCGCTCGCGGTGCTGTTCGCGAACCCGTCGCGGCTCATCGGCCCGAAGTGGTGGGACGGCCTGCGATCGGTGCCGGTGCTGATCGTGGCGGCGCTGTTGCTGTTGGAGAACCACTTCTCGCCGTGGCAGTACGAATTGATCGGCACGTCGCTGAACGCGGGCGTGGACTACCCGTGGGACACGGTGCTGTTGCTCGGTCTGTGGGCGTGGCTGGGGGTGAAACTGAGCCGGGCGAAAGCCCAGGGACGGCCGTCCCTGGGCTTTCGCCCGGAATCAACAGACTACTTACTCGGCGGCGAAATTGGCTGTTGAGCGGCTGCCGGTTGCACCGGGGCCGCGGTCGCCGGCTGGGGCGTTTGCTGGCGAATGACGTCCTCGGCCAACTCGCGGGCCGACTTGTCGAACCGCCACTGCGACGGCGGGCCGTTCAGTAGCACCTTCACGTTGGCCTTCTTCGCCAACTCGGCGAACATGAGGGGAATCTCGGCCCCTTGCTTCACCTCGTAGGCTTCCTTGCGGAGCCGTTCCTTCACGTCGTCGAACTTCACCTTCGCGTCGGCCGGCACCTTTTGGACGACCTTCATCACCATCAAGCCCTGGTTCGTTTCGAACACCTGGCTGACTTCGCCTTCGTTGAGCGCGAAGGCCATCTTCTCGACGATCTTGTCCTTGTCGTCGCTGATCTGGAACCGGGCGATCGGCTTGATCTCGCCGGCCGTGGACGCGAGGCTCGGGTTGGCTTGACTGCGGGCGACGCGGTCGAACTCAGATTCGGACTTGCGAATCTTGTCCCAAACCTGGTCGACGACCGTCCGCTGGTCGCCCTTCGGCCAGATGATGATCTTCACGACGCGCTTCTCGCCGTACTCGCGCTCGAAGATTTTCTTGAGGTCGTCGTCGCCGACCTTGATGCGGTCCACGCACATTTTGCCGAGGATCAGACGCGGGCGGACGACGTCTTCCATCCACTCGTAGTAGGTTTTGTTGTACTTCGGCAGGATCAGGTTGATGAAGTCTTCCTTGCGGATCGGCGGGTTCGAGATCTGCAAGTCGGCGGCGAAGGCCGCTTCCATCTCTTGCGTGGTGACGGTGATGCCCTTCCGCTTGGCTTCTTCCTCGATGATCATCTTGTTGACGAGAAGTTCGACCTTCTCGTAGCCGCCGCGGGCGATGAGGAATTCCGCGAGGTCGGCCCGCGTGATGGCCACGTTGTCGTAGATGTACGCGACGGGACGGACGCCGTAGTCCTTGCTCTTCGAATCGACGAGCGTCGGTTCGGGGGACGCCGGGGCCATGCCGGGGAGCGGCGACTGGGTGAAGCCGCGACCGGCGAGGACGCCGCCGGTGAGGACGGTTGCCGCGAGGATTCGCCGACTCCACCGACGGCCGAGATTCGTCTGCATCTGTCTTTCCCCTGCGCGAAAATGAACTCAAGTCGGAGCGGGGAGATACCGACTATTCTGCCGCGATGCAAGGCAAACTTGAGGGAAAAGCAAAAGCCGATTCACCACAGAGGGCACAGAGATAAGCAGAAAGCGTTCAAATGACCAAGAAGGAAATTCTCATTTGTCTTGCCTCGGTGTTCTCTGTGCCCTCTGTGGTGAAATCGTTTTGGCCTTCATCTGTGGCCATTTCTCTTCTTGCCGTCCGCCGGCCTGCGCCGCATAATCTCAGTTCCGAAATTCCGGGCCGGCGAGGGTAGTGGGGGTTGGCCCCGCGAGAGCAGCGGCCGCAAGGATCACGAACATGTCGCAGACCGTGTCGCTGGCCACCGAGCCGCGGACCGGTACGGGTTCCCGTGCCGCGCAAAAACTCCGCAAGCAAGGCCTCCTTCCCGCCGTGATCTACGGCCACAAGGAAGAGACCGTCGCCGTCACGGTGAACGCGAAGGAGTTGCACCGGGCGATTGTCACCCTGCACGCCCGCGTCCTCGACCTGAGTGTCGGCGGCAAGACCGAGACGGTGCTGATCCGCGAACTGCAGTGGGACCACCTCGGCAGCGAGATGATGCACGTCGACTTCGCCCGCATCTCGAAGGACGAGAAGGTGAAGGTCACGGTGCCGGTGAAGCTCAAGAACGCCCCGAAGAGCATGGGCGGCGGCGTGCTGGACCAGCCGTTCCACCAACTGCACATCGAGTGCTTGGCGACGGCCATCCCGGACGACATCACCATCGACATCACGAACCTGACGCTCGGCCAGCCGATCCACGTCAAGGAACTGACGCTGCCGGAAGGCGTGAAGGTTCTCGAATCGCAAGAAGTGGTCGTGGTGCAACTGAAACTGCCGGGCGCGGAAGCCGCAGCCCCGACGCCGATCGACGGTACGGCGACCGGGCCGGAAGTCATCAAACCGGAAAAGAAGAAGGGTGACGAAGAGGACGAGGAGAAGAAGAAGTAAGGCTCGCTGCCTCACTTCCGACCGCCGCCATGAAAGTCGTCGTCGGCCTCGGCAACCCTGGTGCAAAGTACGTCGGCACCCGGCACAACGTCGGCTTCGAGGTGATCGATTACCTCGCCGGCGGGCCGGGCGTCGGGCCGTTTCGCCAGCAGTTTCAGGCGATGATCGCCGAGGCGACCGAGGGCGGCGAGAAGGTGCTGTTGGTGAAGCCCGAGACGTTCATGAACCTGAGCGGCCGGGCGGTGCGGGCGGTGGCGGACTTCTACAAGGTGCCGCTCGAAAACCTACTGATCATCAGCGACGACTTCAACCTGCCGCTCGGCAAACTCCGGGTGCGGGCCAACGGCAGCCACGGCGGACAGAACGGTCTGCGGAACATTCAGGAGCAACTCGGCACCGACGCCTACCCGCGAATGCGGATTGGTGTTGGCCAACCGGATGCCGGCGAGGCGGTTGACTTCGTGCTCTCGCGGTTCAAACCGGGCGAACGGGTGGCCGTCGAAGACGCGGTGGCGAAGGCTGCGAACGGCGTTTTGCTCTGGCTCCGCAAAGGGCTGGAAGCCTGCATGAACACGGCGAATGCGGGCGAGAAGAAGGCGAAAGAGTCGAAAGAGCGGGTTCAGAAGAACGAGAAGAAGCTGAAAGACGCCGACACGAAGCCGGCGGCGGATGAAAAACTCTGAAAAATGTTGAACGAGCGGTTGTTCCCCACCTCGCAAGGGTTGGGGTCCGCGGGGCGTTCCCGCGAGAACCAAGACAGCCGCAAAGCACTCATTAAGGTTGAACCTCCATGCCAGTTGTTCTGTACGAAACGCTGTACGCCTTCGATTCCACGAAAGTCTCGGCCGACGGCGACGCCATTCGCGGCGGCCTCCGGGCCAACCTTGAAAAGTACGGCGCGGAAATCGTCATCGAGCGGCCGTGGGACGAGAACGGGAAACTCGCCTACCCGATCAACAAGCAAAAGAAGGCGTACTTCTACATCGTCTACTACAAGATGGAATCGACGAAGCAGCGCGAACTCGAATCCGACCTGCGGCTGAACGAGAGCCTCATCCGGCACATGACCATCAACATCGACCCCAAGTGGGCCGAGACGGTGCTGGACACGGCCAAGAGCGATCACGGCCGGTTCGCCCTCAAGAGCATGCAGGACGACCAGGCGGCGCTCGGTGAAGGTATCATCAGCAACGACCCGCTCGCCCGTGGCGAAGGCTTTGAAAGCCCGCCGCCGAACCTCAACGGTCCGGCCGGCCCCGGCGGCCCGCCCCGTGGCCGCGGCCCTCGTCGCGACCGCGGCGACGAGAAGCCGGAGTAAATTCGCAACTGACCTTGCCCGCGGGGTTGCAATCTGGCAATTTCGCGGGTGACCGGCACCCCGACTCAATCACACGACAGCAACTACGCTTTCGCAACAGCAACGGGGGCGGTCGCACGAGGGTTCGCGATGGCGAACTTTAACAAGGTTATGTTGATCGGCCGACTGACCCGCGACCCGGAGACGCGGGCGTTCCAGAACGGCGGCATGGTGGCGAAGTTCGGCTTCGCCGTCACGAACCGCAAGAAGAACGCCCAGACCGGCCAGTGGGAAGACGAGCCGATGTTCATCGACTGCGAGGCGTTCAACCGCGGCGAGTTCGGCAAGTTGGCCGACTTGGTCCGGGACCGCTGCCACAAGGGCACGCAGATCATGGTCGAGGGCCGCCTCCACCTGGACACCTGGCAGGACAAGACGACCAACCAGAACCGCACAAAGCATAAAATCGTCGTCGAATCGATCCAACTGCTCGACCCGCGGCAAGCCGGCGGACCCGGTGGCGGGGGAATGGGCGGCGACGAAGGCGGGATGGACGACATGCCGTCGGCCCCGCCCGCGCGATCGACGGGCGGCGGTCGGCCCCCGGCCCGTGGCTTCACGCCACCGCCGCAGCAACGACACGACGACGGTCCCGGTGACGACGGTGGTGGCGACATCCCGTTCTAATGCCGTGGGCCAACTGAAACACCGGGGCCGCGGGGTCGGCCCCGGATTTTCGTTCCTTCACTACCGCCTGGGACACACCCCTTCGTCCCTAACCCGCCGACGCGGGGACACGCGCCGAGACTGAAGACATGGCAAAAGCAGAAGCCAAGAAGCCCGCCACGAAGGCGGCCCCCGCCAAGGCCGAGAAGAAGCTGCCGACGAAGAAGATTCGTCAGCGCAACCAGGTGCTGAAGGGCACGCACGGCGGCATGCAGCTGGTGCTGATCGAAGACGTGACGCACCTCGGCAAGCAGGGCGACCTCGTCGAAGTGAAGGCCGGTTACGGCCGCAACTACCTCGTGCCCTACGGCCTCGCGGTCGTCCCGGACGCCCACAACCTGAAGCGGCTCGAAGGGTACAAGATCAAGGTGAGCAAGGCCCGTGAGGCCCGCATCGCCGACCTGAAGGTGCTCGCCGAGCAACTCGCCCGCATGGGGTCGTTCACCATCGAGGCGAACGCCACCGACGACGACCACCTGTATGGCTCGATCGGCGCGGCCGAAATCAGCAAGCTCCTCAAGGGCAAGAACCTCGGCATCGAGGCGAGTATGGTCAAACTCGACCACCCGATCAAGGAAGCGAACACGATCTCCGACGTGCCGCTGAACCTCGGCTACGGCATCGAGTCGAAGATTCAGCTCATCGTCGTCGGCATCAAGCAAGGTGCCGCCCCGGCGAAGAAGTAACGTCCACCCGCGATGGGATCGAAGCTCACGGAGGTTGCTCCGTGAGCTTTTTTGTTGCGCCCGACTTCCGAACCCGCGTTGACAAGTGGCTGTCATCCGGCGGATAACAACGCCAGACCCGAACCTTTGTCATCCAGGCCCCGACCATGTCCGACTTTGCCCTGCCCGACCGTGTGCCGCCGCAGAGCAAGGAAGCCGAGATGAGCGTCCTCGGTAGCATCCTGCGCGACAACAATGTGCTGAACGACGTTCAGCAGACCATCCGCACTGATAACTTCTACTTCGACGCGCACCAGAAAATCTTCCAGGCGATCGTCGACACCTACGGCGACGGTAAGCCGGTCGACGCGGTCATCCTGTTCGAGGTTCTGAAGAACCGCAAGCAACTCGACGACATCGGCGGCCCGCAGTACATCGCGGAACTCTGGGAGTCCGCCCCGACGGCCGCGAACGCCGAGTATTACGCCAAGATCATCCGCGAGAAGGCGATCGTCCGGAGCCTCATCCATGCCAACACGGAGATGCTCCGCGACGCCTACGACGGCGTCATGCCGGCCGACGAGTTGCTCGGCATGGCCGAACGGAAGGTGCTGGAGATCGCGGAGAAGGGCACCGTCGGCGAACTGAAGACACTCGAACACGCGATGGCGGAAGCGATCCAGCGGATCGACGCCCGGGCGACCGGCAACCTGTCGGAAGTCGGAGTGCCGACCGGGTACATCGACCTGGACAACCTGACGGCCGGCCTGCACGAAAGCGAACTGGTGATCCTGGCCGCCCGGCCCGGCATCGGGAAGACGGCGTTCGCGCTGAACATGGTCCGCCACGCGATCGTGGACGAGCGGATGCCGGTCTTCTTCGTCAGCCTCGAAATGGCTCGCATCGAACTGGCCGAGCGTCTGCTCGCGTGCCAGTCGCGGGTGGACAGCTTCAAACTGCGGAAGGGGACACTCAGTAGCATTGACTCACAGAAGTTGTTCGACGCGATGGACATGCTGAAGGGGCCGCCGAAAGACCCGGTGAAGCTGTTTATCGACGACACGCCGGCCCAGACCATGCTCCGCATCGCGGCCAACGCCCGCCGGCTGAAACAGCGGCACGGCCTGCGGTTGGTGGTGATCGACTACCTGCAACTGATCGAGCCGGAGAACCGCCGGGACCCGCGGCAGGAGCAGGTGTCGCAGATCAGCCGGCGGCTAAAGTTCTTGGCGAAGGAGCTGAACATCCCGGTGATCGCACTGGCCCAGGTCAACCGGGCGAGCGAAGACCGGCAGGACCACAAGCCGCGGTTGAGTGACCTGCGCGAGTCCGGCTCCATCGAGCAAGACGCCGACACGGTGATGATCCTCAACCGCCCCGGCAAGTTCGACGGCACCGCCGAGGACAACGTGCTGGAGGTCATCATCGCCAAGCAGCGGAACGGCCCGACCGGCGAGGTGATGCTGACGTACCTGAAGGAGTACATGCGGTACGAGAACTACGCCGCCGACGCCGGCCGCGGCGAGGCGATCTGAGGCGTTCGCTCGTAGAATTATCAGCGGTGCAGGAGGTCTTGAGTGTTCCGCGTCGGTTCCGGTCACGATTCGCACCGCCTCGTCGAAGGGCGGCCGCTCATCCTCGGCGGCGTGCGGATCGAACACGCGAAGGGGTTGTACGGCCACTCGGACGCCGACGCGGTGCTGCACGCCGTCACGGACGCCCTGTTGGGGGCGGCCGGCCTCGGCGACATCGGCGACGCCTACCCCGACACCGACCCGCGGTGGAAAGACGCCGACTCGAAGATTTTCCTCGCCGGGGCGATCGAACGACTGAACCAGGCAGGCTGGCGGCCGGTCAATTTCGACATCACGATCTTCGCCCAGGAGCCGAAACTCGGCCCGGTGAAGGCGAAGATTCGCGACAGTGTGGCCGCCCTCGTCGGCCTGCCGCCGGACGCGGTGAACGTGAAGGCGAAGACCGGCGAGAAGGTCGGGCACATCGGCCGCGGTGAGGCGATCGCCGTTCACGCCGTCGTGCTGATCGAGAAGTGACATGGACACGGCCGCCATCATCCGCGAGATTCTCGAAGGGTACGCCCTCCACCCGCGCGGCTTTCATGGCGTCGTCCACTGGGCACGGGTGATGGAGAACGGCCTGAAGTTGGCCGCCGCGAACGGGGCCGACCCGACGGTCGTGACGCTGTTCGCCCTGTTCCACGACTCCCGGCGCGAAAGTGACGGGCCAGATTGGGGCCACGGCCTCCGCGGGGCACGGCTGGCGAAGCAACTCCGCGGCACGGTGTTCGACCTGAACGACGCCGACTTCGAACTGCTGTACCGGGCGTGCGAACACCACACGGAAGGCCGGTCCGACGAGAGCGTGACCGTCTGCACCTGTTGGGACGCCGACCGCCTCGACCTCGGCCGCGTCGGCATCACGCCGGACCCGAAGTACCTGTGCACGAAGGAAGCTCGCCGGCCGGAGATGATCGCCTGGGCCGACAAGCGGGCGAAGACCGATTTCGGACCGACCATCGTGCAAGCGCGGTGGGGAATCCCGCTCGAAGTTGAGTAAAACAGACGCCAACAGGATCGAACCTACAGCCCCGAGAGACCAGGATGGCACTGCAAGTTTACTCCACGCTGACGCGCAAGAAGGAACCGTTCCACAAGAAACCCGGCGACGCGGTGACGATGTACGTCTGCGGGCCGACGGTCTACAAGCCCAGCCACATCGGGCACATGGTCGGGCCGGTCATCTTCGACACGGTGAAGCGGTACCTCACGTACCTCGGCTACAAGGTGACGTGG
This sequence comes from Limnoglobus roseus, assembly GCF_008254045.1. Classification (GTDB taxonomy): domain Bacteria; phylum Planctomycetota; class Planctomycetia; order Gemmatales; family Gemmataceae; genus Limnoglobus; species Limnoglobus roseus. Next base: position 2,589,360 of record NZ_CP042425.1, read on the forward strand.
GTGGTCAACATCACCGACGTGGACGACAAACTCATCGTCCGGGCCGGCGAGTTGAAGACGACCGTGCCGGAACTCGCCACGAAGATGACCGACGACTACTTCGATTGCCTCAAGAAGCTCAACGTCACCGGCATCGACCAGTTCCCGAAGGCGACCGAGCACATCGACGGCATGATCGCGATGATGGCGAAGCTCATCGAGAAGGGCTGCGCGTACCCGGCCGACGGCGACGTGTACTTCGACGTGTCGAAGGACCAGGACTACGGCAAGCTCTGCGGGTTTGACCCGGAGCAACTCGAAGGGGCCGGCCGCGAAGTGAGCGGCAAGAAGAAGAACCCCGGCGACTTCGCGCTCTGGAAGGGGGCGAAGCCGGGCGAGCCGAAGGAAGTGACGTGGGAATCGCCGTGGGGGCCGGGTCGCCCGGGGTGGCACATCGAGTGCAGCGTCATGAGCCAGAAACTGCTCGGCGACACGCTCGATATTCACGGCGGCGGCCTCGACCTGCGCTTCCCCCACCACGAGAACGAACTCGCCCAAAGCGAGAGCGCCAGCGACAAGACGTTCGCGAAGGTGTGGATGCACAACGGCCTGTTGAAGCTCCGCACGCCGGATGGCAAAGAGGACAAAATGTCCGGCTCGCTCGGCAACGTGCTGAACGTCGCCGACGCCTTCGACCGCGGCGTGAGCGGCGAACTCTTGCGGTTCTTCCTCATCAGCACGCACTACCGCTCGCCCATTGACCTGGGCACGTGGGACCCGAAGACCGAGCCGTTGCCGTCGGCCATCGAGAACGCGCGGAAGGCGTTCGACACGTTCATCCGGTTCACCGAACGCTTCCAGCGGATCACCGGGCAGAGCTTTTACGACTCGCTGAAGGTCGACCCGCGGCGGACACTGTCGGTGGACATGAGCGGCTACCTGTCGCGGTTCGGCGAGCACATGAACGACGACTTCAACACCGGCGGGGCGGTCGGCGTGATGTTCGAGTTGGTTACCACCCTCAACCGCACGGCCGACCTGAACCGTCTGGAAGACTCGGCCCCGAAGCGGGACGATCGGTCCCTGGCGACGTTCGGCGAAGGGGCGATGTTGCTGAAGGAGATGGGCCAAATCCTCGGCCTGTTCCAGCAGAAGCCGGAGGCCGCGAAACTCGGCGGCGACGACAACCTCGTCGCGGGGCTGATGAGCCTGCTCATCGACCTGCGGAACAACCTCCGCACGACCGCGAAGGGGATCGCCGACAAGGCCGACCCGACGAAGAAGGCGTTGTTCGACCAGACCGACTTGATCCGCAAACGACTCGCGGAGTTGAACGTCACGCTCGAAGACCGCCCCGCCGGCACGACCTGGCGGGTAGGATGAAAACTGAAGGCCCGGGACCGCCGTCCCGGGGTCTTCGCCCAATTCCCACATTCCCAAATAGGAGGCCGACGCATGGCAGCGGACGCCCCTCGCATCCTCGGCATCGACCCCGGCTTGCAAGTCACCGGGTACGCCGTTCTCGAAGTCACCGACGCCGGCCCGAAGCTGTGCGAGGCGGGTGTCATTCGCACCACGGACGAGCGCGACACTGCTGACATGGCGAAACGCCTCACGACGATTTACGATTCCATCACCGAAGTTTTCGACCAGTGGCGGCCCGGCGTGTTGGCGGTGGAACAACTGTTCTCCCACTACGACCACCCGCGGACGGCAATCCTCATGGGCCACGCCCGCGGGGTGTACTTTCTCGCGGCCGGGCAGCGCGGCATCCCCGTGCTGAGTTACGCCCCGACGCGGGTGAAGAAGACCGTTACTGGTAGCGGCCGGGCGGGCAAGGAGCAGATGCAGTACGCAATCATGCGGGAGTTCGGCCTGGCGAAACCACCGGAACCACACGACGTGGCCGACGCGATGGCGATTGCCCTGTGCCACTACTTCATTGGCAACCCCGCCCGCCGCGGTGGACCGCCCTCGGCCTTGCACACCGGCGTAAACCTGAAAGCGTTGCTCGGCAACGACGAAGCCGCTTAGCGGAAGATTCGCTCATGATGACGAAGATGACGGGCACCTTGGTCCGCGTACTCGACGACGAGGTGCGCGTCAGTGTCGGGCCGTTCGAGTATCAGCTGCTCGTGCCCGAAAGCGTGCGGCGATTGCTGCAAATGAAGGTCGGCCAGGAGATCGTCTTCCACACCAGTGAGTACCTGGAAGGCAACCAATCGGGCAGCCGATTCGTGCCGCGGAAGATCGGCTTCCTGACGGAGATGGAACTGGAGTTCTTCGACCTGTTCTGCACCGTGGATAAGATCGGCGTGAAAAAGGCGTTGAAGGCGCTCTCGCGGTCGCCGAAGGAGATTGCGAACGCCATCAGTCGCGAGGACGCGAAGTGGCTAACCACGCTTCCCGGCATCGGCGCGACCACCGCCGAACAGATCGTCAGCACGCTGAAGCGCAAGGTGACGAAGTACGCCCTCGCCAGCGATTTCGGCCAACCCGGCTCCGAAGGCGAGGCCGTGCCGGTCCCGAGTGGGGCCGCCCAACTGATCGAAGACATTTACCAAGCCCTGATGAGCGTCGGCTTGAATCCGCTCGAAGCCCGCTCGAAACTCGACAGCCTGCTGAAGTCCGGCCAGAAGTTCGACACCATCGAGGCTGGATTGACGCTGATTTACTCGAAGTGATTTCCGTTCCGACAAGGAGGTCGACATGGCCCGCGTTCTGTTCGCACTGCTGACCGTCGTTCTGGTGAGTGGTTTCGCCCGCGCCGACGACAAGACCGAGATGAAAGCCCTTGCCGGCAAGTGGACGGTCGCCGACGCCGAGGTCGATGGCAAGAAGGTGTCGGAGACGTTCAAAAACCTGGAGCTGGTCCTTGAAGGCGGTAACTACACGGTAAAGGTCGGCGGTATGGAGGACAAGGGCACGGTGACGGTGAACACGGCGAAGGCGCCGAAGGCGATGGACGTGAGCGGCACGGAAGGCCCGAACCGCGGCCAAACGTACCCGTGCATCTATGAACTCAAAGACGACACGCTAACCATCTGCTACGGCCTCGATTTCAAGACCCGTCCGACGGAACTGAAGACGGCCGACAAGTCGAACACCATGCTGATCGTGTACAAGAGGAAGAAGTGAGGACCGACCATGACCGTAACGATTGACCTGTCCGCCGAGCGATTCGCGGAACTGACGACGATTGCCGAAGCCGCTGGCGTCCCGGTAGAAGAGTGGCTTCACCGGGAGGTCGAAGGCTTGATTGATCGAAACCGGTCGTTCCGCTCCGCGGCCGATTACGTGCTGGAGAAGAACGCCGAACTCTACCGACGGTTGGCGAAATGATCTACCTCACGCGCGATGAAGTCATCCAACTTCAAGCCGCTGTCGTCGCGCGATCGGGAGGCGGGACGGGAATCCTCGACTTGGGGAAAATTGACTCGGCCGTCGCACCGCCGCGAATGACCTTCGGCGGCCAAGACCTCTATCCAACCCTCGCCGAGAAGTCCGCAGCCCTCGGCTTCTCGTTGGCTTGCAACCACGGTTTCGTGGACGGCAACAAGCGGATCGGCCATGCGGCAATGGAAACCTTTCTCGTGTTGAACGGTCACGAGATCGACGCCCCCGTGGATGAACAAGAGCGAGTGTTCCTCACACTCGCGGCAGCTCAAATGACCCGCGAAGAGTTTACCACCTGGGTTCAACAGCACGTTCGCCCACTAGGGTCGAGAGGATCGCATGGCTCGTGAACGAGTAATCACCCCCGGCGGGGGCAGTCCTGAAGGCGGTGGGAGCAACGAAAGCGATCGGCAACGCGACGCCGCATTGCGGCCGAAGTTGCTGCGCGAAGTCATCGGCCAGAAGAAGGTCGCGAATCGGTTACAGATCGCCGTCAACGCCGCGAAGAAACTGAAGGAGCCGCTTGGCCACATCCTCTTCGACGGTCCGCCCGGCCTCGGCAAGACGACGTTCGCCACGGTGCTGCCGAACGAACTCGGCTCGTCCATTCAGATGACCAGCGGCCCGGCTCTGTCAAAGCCGGCCGACATGCTGCCGTTCCTGACGAACCTGGAGTACGGCAGCATCCTGTTCATCGACGAAATTCACCGGATGCCCCGGGTGGTCGAAGAGTTCATCTACCCGGCGATGGAAGACTTCCGCATCGACATCGTCCTCGGCGAAGGCGTGAACGCCCGCACCATCAACATGAAGCTGAAGCCGTTCACGCTGATCGGCGCGACGACCCGCAGCGGCATGTTGTCCGGCCCGATGCGCGACCGCTTCAAGATGCAGGAACACCTCGACTACTACACCATCGACGAACTCGCGCAGATCGTCAGTATCAACGCGAAAAAGCTCGCCCTGCCGATGGCCCCGGAAGCGGCGGTCGAGCTGGCCCAGCGTAGCCGCGGCACGCCGCGGGTGGCGAACAGCCGCCTCTACTGGGTGCGGAGCTACCACGCCGGCCACCCGGCCATTGCCGATGGCCCGGTGACGCTGGACATCTCGCGGCAAGCACTCGACATGCAAGAGGTTGACCGCGACGGCCTCGACAAGCAAGACCGCCGTTACCTCGAAACGCTCATCGACGTGTTCGGCGGCGGCCCGACCGGCGTGGAAGCGATTGCCGCGACGATGAACATAGCCAGCGACACACTCACGGATGAAATCGAGCCCTACCTGTTACGCGAGCAGTTCATCGTCCGCTCGCCGCGCGGCCGCATCGCCACGCCGCGGGCGTTTGAGCTGCTGGGGAAGTCGCAGCCGAAGCCGAACGGCGGATCGTTGTTTGATTGAATCGCACTTTTCGCTACCCACGGTGGCCGTTGTGCCTTACAATCGTGACATCTGCGACGGCTCGCCGCTTTCTCCGATCTCCGCTGATGTGAGTTCTTCCGTTTCGGAACCTGTTTGACATGCAACCGGCCCCCGTGTTCCAAGGCGTCCTCGAGCGCCACCCGCGCGGCTACGGCTTCCTCCGTAGCCCGGCCCGCAACTATCGTAACGCGGCCGACGACCCGTACGTGCCCGGTGCCTTCATCGACAAGTTCAACCTTGCCGAAGGCATCCACATTTCCGGCGTCCTCGAACCGCCGCGCCGCGGGCAGGGTCCGCGGCTCGCGACCATCGAGCAAATCGAAGGCGGCGACCCGAAGGCGTTCCGCCGCCGCGTGTGGGACGAACTGACGGCCACCGACCCCGGCGTGGCGATCCGCCTGGAGACGACGCCGGACGTGCTGACCACCCGCGTCATGGACATGTTCACGCCGATCGGGAAGGGGCAGCGCGGCCTGCTCGTCGCGCCGCCGCGGTCCGGCAAGACGGTGCTGCTGTCCCACATCGCTTCGGCCGTGGCGAAGAACCACCCGGAGATGTACCTCATCATCCTGCTGGTCGACGAACGTCCGGAGGAAGTCACCGAGATTCGGCGGTTGGTCAAGAGCTTCGTCCCGGCCGACGGCGTCGGTGCGGAACGCTACCAACTCGTCGCGTCGTCGTCCGACATGGACACCGCCAGCCACGTCCGCCTCGCGGAACTGTGCGTCGAGCGGGCGAAGCGACTGACCGAACAGGGCAAGGACGTGCTGGTGCTGCTCGACAGCCTGACGCGGTTGGCCCGTGCGTACAACAAGCACTCCGGCAACAGCGGTCGCACCATGAGCGGCGGCGTGGACAGCCGGGCGCTGGAAATCCCCAAACGTCTCTTCGGCTCGGCCCGCGCCTTCGAGGAGGGCGGCACGCTGACCATCCTCGGCACCGCGCTGATCGAAACCGGCAGCCGGATGGACGACGTGATCTTTCAGGAGTTCAAGGGCACCGGCAACATGGAACTGGTGCTCGACCGCCGCATCGCCGAGAAGCGCATCTACCCGGCCATCGACCTCGGGGCGTCCGGCACGCGGAAGGAAGAACGCCTGATCCCGCCCGAGAAGTTGGAGCGGATCAACCTGCTCCGCCGCAGCCTGATGCAGATGAAGCCGGTGGACGCGATGGACTCGCTCATCAAGCAACTCCGGAAGACCGAGAGCAATGAAGAGTTCCTGCAGATGGTCGGCAAGTTCGTGAAGTGACCCGCCGTTAAATCTCCCACCGTCGGCGAGCGAATAGACTGCTGCCACCCTCCCCGGAGCGTCTTCGCATGGCCCCGCCTGTCTATGACATCCCGCCCGACCGCCAGGCGATGTACTACGGCGGCATGGTCCTGTCCGGCCTCGGGCTGCTGCTGTTCCTGTCGAACTTTTGCGTCATCGCCTCGCTTGCCGACCGCGGGCACGTGTCCGTTCCGTCGGTTTCTTCAGGACCATCGTTCGGCGGGTTCTTCGCACGGGGCCTCGGTGGGATGCTGCTCATGGCCGCCGGCCGCGGCCTGACGGCCGTGGGCCAGTCCGGTTGGGCCGGAGCGGGTGTCGTGCTGAACCCACAACAGGCCCGTAAAGACCTTGAGCCGATGAACCGGGCAGCGGGTGGCTTGTTGAACGACGTACTGGAAGAAGTGGACGCCTTGAAGGCGAGTCCGGCGGAACCGACAGTCAAGGTTCGCTGTCGGGCGTGTCGGGCGTTGAACGACGAGGCGGCGAAGTTCTGCGACCAGTGCGGCAAGGCGATGTAAGGCGGCGTGAAGTCCGTGAAACTTTCAGCCCGTTACGTGGATCGTCACGTCCGGGCCGGTCGGCGTGTCGGTGATTTCGATCAGGAACTCATACGGCTGGCCGCGCTGCTCGAACCGCACCAGTCCAGTCTCAAAGGGCGGCCGCACGCCCACCAACTCCGGCAACCCGGCCAGTTCCCGCAGGTACGCGATCACGTCGTTCTGGAGCCACCACGGGATCACGTTCCACTCGCGCCAGCCTTGCAGGTCGCGCATCGAGACGAGGCTGCCGTGCGACTCTGGGGCCATGCGGACCATCCGCGACTGGCGGTTGATGGCGTCGCCCAAGATGCCCTGCACCAGCCGCACGACCGGCGGCACGTCGATCCGCGCGAACGGCCCGGTGTTGTTGAGTTGCCAACCCGTGGGGAAACCGAGCAGGAGCGTTCGCACGGTCGTCTCCTCGCGGAGCCGGGCGTAGCTGCGGTCGATGGCCCCGGCCAACTCGTCCGGGTACGCCCGCACGCAGTACACGGCGGCCTTCGCGAACTCCACCTCGTCCCGCTCGACGGCGGCCAGCAACCGCCGCGGGTCGGCACTGGCGACGATCAGCGTCCGCTCCGTCCACACCTTCCCCACGCCGCTCGCGTGCCACCCGGACCAGTCCACGGGCAGCAACTCCATCCCCTGCGCGACCCACTCCCACACCTGCGAGGCGACCGGCACCGGCACGGTGACTCCCGCGAGCCGCACGGTGATGTTGGGGGCGGGGAGCAGTTGCAACAGGCCGACCGACTGGGGCACGAACTCGTCGAACGGCAGTTCCATCGTCGTCGTCACGTCGCGGGCCGCGAGGGCCCGCCGGTCGGTCCGCTCCTGCGGTCGCATCGCCCCGTGGTGCGCGACCGTTCCGAGGCGGACGTACCGCGCCCACGCCGCGTCGGCCGCGGTGCCGCCGTCTTCGAGCCAGTCGGCGAACACCAGCCGCGCGACCTCGTCGGCCGGGTTGTCGAGTGCCGCCTTGAACAACGCCTGCGCTTCCGTCGTCCGCGACATGACACCCGCCCCCCGCGACCGCTATGCTAGATTCATTCTACTCGCAAAAGGCGGCTGCCCCTCATGCCGATTCCGTCCGCGATCCGGGCCGTCTTCTTCGACGCCGTCGGCACGCTTATCCACCCCACGCCGTCGGCCCCCGAGGTGTACGCGCACGTCGCCGCCCGCTTCGGCCTGGTGCTGTCGGCCGCCGAGATTCGCACGCGGTTCCTGGCCGCGTTCCGGGCCGAGGAAGCCGTCGACCGGGCCGCGAACTGGGTCACGTCCGAAGGCCGCGAGGAAGCCCGATGGCGGCGGATCGTGGCCGAGACGCTGCCCGGCGTGCGCGACGCGGAGGCGTGCTTCCGCGAACTGTACGAGCACTACGCCCGACCGGACGCCTGGGTGGTGGACCCGACGGCGGCTTCCGTCTTCGCGGAACTGCGGTCCCGCGGCCTGATCCTGGGGCTGGCGTCGAACTACGACCACCGCCTGGAAGCCGTCGTCGAAGGGCACGCCGAGTTGCGAACCCTACGGCCGCACGTCGTCATCAGTTCGCGGGTCGGCCACCGCAAGCCGAGTCCGGACTTCTTCGCCGAGGTGGTAGGAGCGGTGGGAATGTCGCCGGGCGAGGCGTTGCTCGTTGGCGACGACTTCGAAAATGATTACCTGGGGGCAAGGGCGGTGGGGATGGGGGCCGTGCTGCTCGATCCGAACAATCGAAACCCCGAGGTTGGAGATCGCATCCGAACATTGCCGGAACTGGCCCAAGAAATGGCCCACTGACGACAATTTCGTCATCAGCGATGATTCGGTCGGGAGCATTTTCTAGGGATGGCACGTCGCTTGCTCCAACAAGTTTAGCCACCGATGTGGCTGGCTCTCACCCTTTCGCCGTTGGTGTAATCATGGCCATGCTCACCCAACCCGCCTTCGGTCCCAAACTCTCCATCGGGCTGATCCTCGCCGGCACGCTCATGGACGTCTGGACCCTGGTCTGGCGATTCACCCTGGGCGGGGACGAACTGACCCCGACCTCGCGTTTCTTCTTCTACGGAACCCTGTTGACGGGCATCACACTCTTGCTCGTGGGCTTGTTCCTGGGTCACATCGGTCGGGCCGCACGGAAAGCCGAAATGCCCCCGGCGGAAATTACAACCGCGGAAGCGGCGATCAACCAGACGGCTGCGGCCCACCCGCCGGCCGTGGTCTCGAACATGGGGGGCGTGGCCCCAGGCGTCGCGGGTCAGGTCGCCGTACCCACTAACACGAACCCACGACAAGTTGTGGCGGCCCCAAGTCCGGTCGTCGCGGGCGTGCGATAAGGTTTGCTCAATGTCACGAACGAGCCGCGGCCGAACACGGTCGCGGCTCGTTCGTTTTCATGGGCTGAGAAGGTCACTTCCTTCACGCGAGGAGTCGTCAGCGATTTTCGAAGAGGATGTCCATCGGCCGGCCGGCGTTGATCGCCGTCGGGCGGTTGAGAGTGTCCCGGATTTCCGCGTCCGGCGGTACGCCGAGGGCTTGGTAGATCGTCGCGCCGATGTCGTAGGGCGTGTACGGCTGGCTCACCGGGTGTGCGCCCACTTTGTCCGACTTGCCGATGACGCGACCGCCCACCACGCCACCGCCGGCGAACAGCCCGGAGTAAACCGAAGCCCAGTGGTCGCGACCAGCGACGGTCTGGCCGGGCAGCGTCGAAATCTTTGGCGTCCGGCCGAACTCGCCGAGGACCGCCACCAGCGTGTCGGCGAACAGCCCTTCCTGCTGCAAGTCTTCAATGAGCGCCGCCAATCCCTGGTCCAGCCACGGCAGCAGGCGGTTCTTCAGCTTGCCCCAGTTGTCGGTGTGCGTGTCCCACGTTTGCACGATGCCCATGTTCGCCTGCACGATCGGCACGCCCGACTGCACCAACCGCCGCGCGAGGAGGAGCGACTGGCCGAACTGGTTGCGGCCGTAGCGGTCGCGGACCGTCGGCGCTTCACGGTCGAGGTGGAACGCCGTAGCGACCTTGCCGGAACTGAGCAGTTCGAACGCTTGGTGCTGGTGGCCGCGGAAGGCTGGATCGCCTTGCCCCGACGATTCGAGGTTGTCGAGCAGGCTGCGGCGCGAATCGACACGCGCCGGGTCCACGCCGTCCGGCAGGGAAAAGGCATCCATGCGGAACTTCGGCGAGTTCGGGTCTTGCTTGACCAGCATCGGGTCGTGGTGCGGGCCGAGGAACCCGGCGTGCTGGCCGGGCCACGTCAACGGCCCCTCGATGAGTGAGTGCGGCAGCGTGACGCCGTTGGGGACGCCGTCGTGCCGGGGGCGGACGTAGTTCAGCCCGGCGGCGTAGCACGGCCAATCCCGGCGGGATAGCACGTTGTCCAGGTCGCTGCCACGTTTCAGGGGCATCGTCGAACCGGTCAGCAGGCGGTGCGTGCCGGGCAGGTGGCCGTTCTCGTTGTGCGACAGCGACCGCACGAGTGCCCACGTCTGCATCCGCTTCGCGAGCAGCGGTAGGTGTTCGCAAATCTGGACGCCGGGGATGGCGGTCGAAATCGGCTTGAATTCGCCGCGCATCTCGGCCGGGGCGTCCGGCTTCATGTCGAGCGTGTCGATGTGGCTCAGCCCACCGGTCAGGTTCACGAGAATGACCGACTTCGACTTGCGCGTGGCGGCATGGGCGCGAGACGCGAGCAACGACGGCAAGCCGAGGCCGAGGGCGGTACTGGCCCCCACTTGAACGAACTGACGGCGAGTCGGGGCGGGTGCGATCGGCATGAATGTGTTCCAACGGCGGGATACTATTGTTCTACCCGACCGGCGGCGTTGATGCCAGCAAGACTTCTCATAAAAGTAGGCACACTCCCTGCGTCCTTTTCCACGAGATCGTCCGCGTGCCGGCATCCTCCCTGACCAGTGTCCCGAACCTGCTCTCGCTCTCGCGCGTGCCGCTGGGCATCTCCATCTTCGCGTGCATTGCCTACCAACAGTGGCTCGCGGCGCTCGTCCTGTTCATGATCGCCACGATCACCGATTGGCTCGACGGTTGGTGGGCGCGGCGGTTCAACCTCGTGTCGACGGTCGGTCGCAGTCTCGACCCGCTGACGGACAAGTTCCTCATCTGCGGCACGTTCATCTACCTGCAAGCCGCGAACGTCGGCATCTTGCCGTGGATGGTCACGCTCGTGGTCGGGCGGGAAATCCTCATCACGGGTGTCCGCGGCATGGTCGAGGCGGCGGGCAAGAAGTTCGGGGCCGACTGGTTCGGCAAGTTGAAGACGTCCCTCCAGTGTGCCGTCATCCTCGGCGTGCTGTTCCTGCAAACGATCCGCCCGCACGAATCCCCGGTTCTCGACGACGTGTACCGTGTGCTACTCTATGCGATGCTGTTCGCGACCCTGGGCAGCGGCGTGCAGTACCTGATGAAGGCGACGAAGCTCTTGCAATAATCGGAGGTGACGATGGCCGGCGTTCACGGCGAACACATGTACGGCTACGTGGACCGCGTGCCGGGGTTGTGCTACGTCAGCACGCGGTTCTTCCACATCAACTTCGTGCCGCTGATCCCGCTCGGTTCGTTCGTCGTTCTCGAAGGCACCGAGGCCGAGCAGGGCTTCCAGGGCAAGCGGATCGGCTTCAACGCGAAGTCGGTCCTCCTCGGCTACTTCCGCGGGTGGGTCGGCCTCGCGGTTATCGTCCTCTTCGGCTACTGCGCGATTCAGGCGGGCGAAATCTGGTCCGACGGGGCCGACGCCCTGACCCGCGGCCTCGTCATCTGCGGGCTGGTCGCGTGGTACGGCTGCGTCTGGTGGGCGCTCATCGCGTCGCACAAGTCGTGGCTGATCGGGTGGCTGTTGGTCCTCGCCGGGTCGGCCGGCTACTTCGCCTGGGACCACGAGAACCCGCCGCCGCAGAAGCCGGCCAACTTCAACCCGTTCCGGGCCGCCCCGCCAAAGGTGCAGCAGCACCGCGAGGAACTGCCGACCGTATTGCTCTACGCCAACGGCTGCCTGTTCGCTCTCAGCGTGTTGCGGACCTTCGACAAGGCCGGGCGGTCGCGGGCTTACGCACTCGGCGAGTTGCTCGGCGTTGGCGACGAGCAGATGGACGCAATCTGGGAGAAGGCGACCGGCCAACCGATTCCGGACGAGTACGCGGAGCCGAGCAGTTGAGCGAACAGCAACTCACGACCGGCCCCGGCGGCCGCATCCTCACGAACGTCGGCGTCTGGTCGCCGGACGGCAAGTGGATCGTCTACGACACCCGTTCCGACGCGGCCGGCGAAACCTTCGACGGCACCCGCATCGAGGCCGTCCACGTCGAGACGCGAGAAATCCGCACCCTCTACGAGTCGAAGCACGGGGCGAACTGTGGCGTGGCGACGTGGCACCCGAAGGAGCCGAAGGTCGTCTTCATCCTCGGCCCGGAGAACCCGACGGCCGACTGGAAGTACGGTGCCTCGCGGCGGCAGGGCGTGATCGTGGACGCCAGCAAGCCCGGCGTGGCCGTGAACCTCGACGCCCGCGATCTGGTGCCGCCGTTCACGCCGGGGGCGCTCCGCGGCGGCTCGCACGTCCACGTCTTCAGCCCCGACGGCGAGCGGGTGAGTTTCACTTATGAAGACCAGTACCTCACGAAGTTCGCGACCGAAACCGCCGACCACGACGCGAACCTCCGCAACGTCGGTGTCAGCGTACCGGCCGGCGTGGTGAAGGTGAACCGCGGCCACCCCCGCAACCACGACGGCGGCTACTTCAGTGTGCTGATCACGAAGACGACGGCGAACCCGAAGCCCGGCTCGGACGAAATCGCAAAGGCGTTCGAGGAAGGCTGGATCGGCAACCGCTCGCTTGCCTTCCAGGGCCACGTCGTCGCGGAGAAGGGCGAGACGATCTCGGAACTGTTCGTCGTCGATCTGCCGGCCGACCTGCGGGTGCCTGGCGACGGCCCCCTGCAAGGCACCGAGACGCGCCGCCCCTTCCCGCCGAAGGGCACGACGCAACGCCGCCTCACGTTCACCGCGAAGCGGAAGCACCCCGGCTTGCAAGGCCCGCGACACTGGCTGCGGTCGTCGCCGGACGGCTCGCGAATCGCCTTCCTGATGAAAGACGACAACGGCGTGCCGCAACTCTGGACGATCCCGCCGACCGGCGGCGAACCCACGCAGGTGACGAGGTTGGAAGCAGGCATCGCGTCGGCCTTCACCTGGAACCCGAAGGGCGGCGAGATCGCGTTCGTCACCGCTGACCGCGTGGCCGTGGCCGACGTGCGTACCGGCGTCGTTCGCTTCGTGACTGACGGCGGACTGTCACCGATCCGGCCGGAGGCGTGCGTGTTCTCTCCGGACGGCTCGCGGGTGGCGTTCGTGCGCCGGGCGAAGGACGAGAACCAGATCTGCATGGCCGAGGTGGCGAAGCCATGACGGAGGAGGAGTGGCTGACAGCGGTTGGTCCCGAATCTCTCTTGAAGTACTTGGGAGCCGCGGGCAGCGAAAGGAAACTGAGGTTGTTTGGCATCCTCTGCTGCCAACAGAACGATGATTTATTCCGCGGGGACAAGCGACTTCTCGGGGCAATTGAATTGGCCCAACGGTTCGTAGAAGGGGGTGTCACAGAACAGGATCGCGCTGCAGTAGAATCGGAAGTGTATGATGCATGGGAGGAATTGCATTTCGACGAACTGGATGATTACCTGCAAGCACCGGCTACACTACTATCTGTGAAGTTTGACCTCTGGAATGCCGAATGGTGTGCGTCTCTCACAGATAGTCTTGGCTCCGAAGAGTCCGGTTTCCCAGGCCAAAAGTCAGAGTGTGATGCCGAACTTGCGGACTACCTCCGCGACATCTTCGGCAGCCCCTTTCGCTCCGTCGCCACTGATCCCCGCTGGCTCACGCCCACCGCGGTCGGCATCGCCCAGGGCATCTACGCCGACCGCGCCTTCGACCGCCTGCCGATTCTGGCCGACGCCCTGCAAGACGCCGGGTGTGAAGACGCCGACATCCTCGCCCACTGTCGCGGTGATGGGCCGCACGTCCGCGGGTGCTGGGTCGTCGATCTCGTCCTGGGGAAGTCGTAACCCACAAGCCCGCAGCGCGAGCAAGGGCAGGCACGCCCTGCCCTTGCTCGCGCTGCGGGCTTGTACAGGTCGCTTTCGATCACTTCACGTCCTGTGAGATGTCGCGGCCGCCCCAAAGCATCGGGATGTTCAGTTTGCGCGGGCCGGCAGGCCGGTTCTTCGGCTGATAAACCCACAGTTCGCTGCCCTCCATCCACTCGATGTTGTGGCTGTCGATCGGCATGACCGCAACTCGCTCGAATCGATCCGGGTACTCCCGCAACACCTTCCGCAGTTGCAGTTGAGCCGGCAGCGTGTACTTCAACGGCGGCTCTTCCACGACGATGAAGTTTGGGCCGAGATCGTCCAGCACCTTCGCAATCGCGGCCTCATCCTTCGCCCACTCGACGTAGGCCGCACCGGGATCGCTTTTCACGGCGTAGAGCAACTTGTCGCCGCGGGCCACCCAGAGACGGCGGGCGGCGTCTTGCGTTCGCACTTCGTAGATGAACGTGCCGTCGAAGTGGCCGTCGAACAGCACGATGCCGGGGCCGTCGGTGCGGTCCAGCACGAACCGGGCGGCGTCGGCGTAGCCGCGAACCCACGGCACCGGCTGCCGTAGCGTCCAGCACCCGGCGTCGCCGACCACCAGCACCACCGCGAGGGCCGTCAGTCCACGCTTGCCGAATCGTCGCAACGGGATCAACGCCGCCTCGGCGGCGAAGACGCACCACGCGGGCAGCCAGTAGATCGTGTGCCGCGTTTCCTGTTCCGCCAGCAGCACGAAGCAGCCGTACACCACGACGACCAGCGCCCAGTACGGCCGCGACTTCGCCCACGATTCTCGGCGGAAGGACGCGAGCAGGCCGACGACGCCGAACGCAGCCGTCACCGCCCCGAGTTGGAAGATCAGCCCCGTCGGATAGTACGTGATCTGCTCCCAGCCGTGGCGAACGATGGTCAGATTCGTACCGGTCGTGGCCCCGAGGGCGTGCTGTTGGCCGACGGTCTTGTACGCCAGCCAGTAGACCGGAGCGAGGGCGGCGAGGATTCCCGTGACCGCGGCCAAGACGTCCCGGCCGAAGACCAACCTCAACTGCCGGGCGAACCCGAGTCCCACGAGGAACAGCGGCGCGAGGAAGACGGCATCGTAGCGGTGCAACCCGGCCGCGACGGTCCAAAACGCGAACAGCAGCAGGTCGCGCCGCCGTTGTTGGCCGAGGTATTTTTCGAAGTGGAACATTGCCCCGAGCAGGCACGCGAGCGTCGGCACTTCGAGCATCACGCCGCGTGTGTTAATGAACACCTCGCGAGAGGCCATCAGCAGCAGGCTCGCGATGACGGCCGTCGTGGTGCCGTGCGTGTGATGGACGAGCTTGAAGCCGTACGCGGTCGTGACGAGCAGGTAGAGCAGCAGGACGTTGCGGGCAGTCTCGTGGCTTGGCCCGACGGCGAGCATGGCCACGCCTTCCACCGCGTAGAACCCCGGCGGCCAGACGAGCAGGCCGAGGCATGGGTACTGCGCGTAGTACCGCTCCGCGTAGGCCCGCGGCGACGACACGCCGCCGTCACGGAGGGCGTCGTGGACGAACACGCCGGTCATGACGTGCCGCGTCTCGTCGCCGCTGAAGTAGGGTTCGGTGGGTTGCCGCCAGCGCAGGTGAACGCCGACGGCGAGCAGGAGCAGGATCGGCAGCAGGAAGGATGGTCGCAAGATCGCCTACGATTTCCGCACGAAGTCCGGCTGCCGCACCGGCAGCTTCACACCTTCCAGAGTCGCCGCGTACCGGCCCATCGGCAAGACTTGAAAGTGCCGGGCCAGTCCGTCGAAGACCTCCGCCGCCAACTCCAACTTCCAGTTGGCGGGGCGGTCCATCGCCGGGAAGAAGCTCAGGTCGCCGTCGTCGTCGGCACCCAAAAAGTCCAGGGGGTGCAAGAGAATCGACGGCTCGACGTGCGCCCAGCGGCAGAACGCCATCGCGGTGCGGAAGTAGTTGCGGGCGGCGAACCGCGAGAACCGGCCGAGGTACAGCAGGTAGCTCAGGTGAATCGGCACCTTCGCCAACGGCAGCGTCGTCACCGGGATTTCGAGCAGTCGGCCGCGGGCCGTCTCCCAGCGGTACGGTTTCAGCGGCCGGTGGCCGTCGGCGATCGTGCCGAAGAGCTTCGCCCGCTTTTTCTTCTCCTCCGGCGAGAGCTTCGCCGTCATGAAGTAGTACGCGCGGGCGAGCGGGCCCAGGTACGTCGGGAACGTCGAGGCATCGAACCGATACCCGCGTTCGAGCAGCACTTCGAGGACCGCCTCGGACGCACTGTAGCCGGGGCCGCGGAAGCCGGTCGGGCGAACGCCGGTCGCCTTCTCGATGGCGTCCTCGGTGCGGCTCAGTTCGTCGTGGATTTGCTCGCGCGAATAGAGGTGCAGCCACGGCTCGTGGTGGAACGAGTGGTTGCCGACTTCGTGGCCGGCGGCCGTGATCGACCGCAGCGTGTCGGCGTGATGGTCGAGGGCCGCGTCCTGCCCGACGATAAACCAGGTGATCGTCAACTTGTGGTCGGCGAGCAGCTTCAGCACCCGCGGCACGACGGTCGGCAGGTACGTCGGCAGTTTGTCCCACCCGGCGTCGCCGTGGGTCTTCAGGTACGACCATTTGTTGTCGAGGTCGAGCGACAGCGACGCCCGCGGCTTCCCGCCCGTCATCGCGGCACCTCCGCGAGCAAGGTCGGCATCGCCCGGTCGGCGAGTTGCAGCGTCTCGTTCACGTTTAGCGTCCCGTTCACGATGTGGGCCGAGTTGACCATGAACAGCCCCGGCACCGCGGTCGCCATCGGCGGCAACTTCGCCGAGTAGTCGAGCGTGGGAATCGCCAGCACGTTCCGCACGCGAGAGACGCGGAACGCGAGCACGTCGTCCGGCGAGAAGTACGGGTACATCTTCGCGAGCGCCGCCAGGAACGATTCGCGAATCTTGTGGTCCGGCTGTTCGAACAGCGGGTCGTCCGGCGACACGTACTTCGGCAGGTAGACGAGGTGCTTGCCGCCGAACTCGGCCGGGTCGACGAGCGTCGTCATCTCGATGACGGCCGTGAACGGGGCGGCGTCGGTGATGTTCGTGACGTAGAAGCGGTCGAGCGGCTTCGTCAGCAACAGCGACGCGCAAACGAGGCCCTGATAGCGGAGGCCCAGCAGTTTCGCCCGCTCGTCGTCCTCGAGGCCGGGGCAGATTTTCGCCGCGACCGGGGCGGTGGTGGTGATCACCACGCGGTCGAACTCTTCGTGCGTGCCGTCGTCGTACTCCACCCCCAGGCAGAACTCGTCGGCCGTGATCTGCGACACCTTCGCGCACTCGCGGACGGCCACGCCGTCCGATTGCAGGCGGTGCGTGTAGCGGTCGAGCAGTGTCCGGTAGCCGCCGCGGAGGTAGCCGAACATCTCTTTCTTGAGGCCGGTCTTTCGGGCGGCGTACATGCGGGCGATGATCGCCCAGATGAACGCGGCCGAGGCGTGCCGGTAGTTCTCGCCGAGCTTCGCCCGCAACAGCGGCAGCCAGATTTTCTCCGTCGTGCCGCGGCCGGACCACTTCCGCAGCCAGTCCACGACTGGGATGTGTTCGAGGTACTGCCAGTCGCGGATCTTCGAGGCCCGCAGGATCGTGAGCGCGAGGCGGAACTTGCTGACGAGGCCGAGCGGCGGGAACTTGAGGAACTCCAGCGAGTTCGACATCGAGTACAGTTTGCCGTCGGTGTAGAAGCCGGTCTTCGTCTCCACCCACCGCAGGCCGCCGGTGAGGGCGAGGTCGTCGATCAGATTCCGCAGTCGCGTGTCGGAGAGCAGAATGACGTGGTAGTGCCGGTCCCAGGTCACGTCGCCGAGTTGCCACGCATCCGCGAGGCCGCCGAGGTGCGGGGCGGACTCGATTAACGTGACGGCGTGCCCGGCCGCGTTCAGTTGCCGGGCGAGGTCCATCCCCAGGATGCCGCCGCCGATAACCGCCCACCGGAGGCCAACGGCCGGCGAATCAGGTGGCGGCGTGTCAGTGTTCACGGTGGCGGGGTGCATGGGGGGTTCGAGTGAGGACCGCGGTGTACCGACCCGCGAAGTGCGTCAGGTTGTGCGGCAGGTATCGCACGGTCAGGCCCGCCGCCGCGGCGAACAGTTCGAGGTCCGCCTTCGCCGGGTGGTAGAGGGGACAGGATTGCGCCGTCGCGTTGTACCGCCGCCGCTCGGCCAGTGTATTCCACACGGCCGACAGAAAGTAGCCGCGGCGAACGCTGAACCGGAACAGTGACCACATATCCGAGAGGACCGAATGCCCCGGCTCGCTCACGTCTGAAAGGATTAACCGGCCGCCGACCGCCAAGAGTTGTTCCCACCGGCGGAGGTTCCGCGTTAGTTCGCCCGGCGACAGGTACTGCACGACACTGTTCACAAGGATCAGGTTGAAGTCGCGTTCGGTTTCATCCCACGGTCGGACGTTGGGAAATTGCGAGAGGTTCGCGGCCGCCCGATCGCACATCGCCGGGGCGGCGTCCCAAACGCGGACTTCGCCGACGTGCGGGGCCAACAGCCCGGCGACGTGCCCGAACCCGCACCCGTAGTCGAGGAGCCGGTCGGTCGCGGCGGGCCGGATCGCCTGCCGGAAGTTGTGGGCGAACGCCTCGCCTTCCGGGTGGAACAGCAACCGCCCGGGCGGAAGGGTTTGCCAGTAGGACAGCCACGGGGTCGCGGTCGGATTGCTCATGTCACCTCATCAACGGTCCAGCCGGTCATCCGGTAGGTTCGCCCGCAATGTGTGCAGGTGAACTGCTCCGGCACCGCAGCCCGCTCCGTGAACCGGGCGAGCAGTTGCCCGCACCGGCAGACGGCCCCGGCCGGCCGGGCCGGGTTGCCGAGAACGAGGTGGAAGTCTAGCACCGATTTCGTCACGATGGAACCCATACCGACCATCGCGAATCGGCCGATCGTCAGATCGTTCCCGATGACGCACCCGGCTCCGATGGTCGCCCCCTCGCGGACGAGTGTGGGCAACGTGTGCTCATCGGGGTCCGACGGCCGCAACTGTTTCAAATCTGGGGTGGTCGCCCGCGGGAAGCGGTCGTTGGTGAAGATGGTGCCGGCGCTAATCATCACGCCGTCTTCGATGGAGACGGCGTTGCAGACGTAGACGAAGCTGTTGATTTTGACGCGGTGGCCGATCCGGACGCCGTAGGCGATGTAGGTCTTCTCGCCGACGATGCACTCGTCGCCGAGGGTGGTGCCGTGCCGGATGTGGACATTGTCCCAGACCGACGTGCCGGCCCCGAGGATGACGCCGGGTTCGAGGATGGCCGTCGGGTGGACACGCGGGGCGGTCATGCGGGTTTTCTCCCTCCCCCTTGAGGGGGGAGGGTTGGGGAGGGGGTGAAACGCGGCTTCGGCGGGTGGAAGCAACCGCCCTCAGCGGCAGCCTCTTCACCCCCACCCTAACCCTCCCCCCTCAAGGGGGGAGGGAATAAATCACACCGTCGTCGCCTCGGTCAGCTGCGTCCAGTCGGCCTGATTCAGCGACCGATACGCGGCGTCGATGGCGGCGACGTTCGCCACGGCGTCATCGACGGTGATAACGAGTTTCTCGCCGTCGCGGAGGTGGCGGGCGAAGTTGCCGACGTTGTCGCGGAACGCCTGCACCTTGTCGTAGCCCTTGCCGAAGACGACCCACTCCTTGTTCGTCAGCTTGTACTTCGACTCTTTCCAGCCGACGCGAATGGTGCCGAGCAGGCCGTGAACGTCGATATAGCTCTCGCGCTCCTTGTTGATGCTCCACGACAGGTCAATGGTGCCCATCACGCCGGCCGCCGACCGCACGAACACCTGGGCCGTGTCCTCGACCGGCAGCGGTTGGAACCGCCGGCCCTCGACGGCGTGAACGTCGCTCAGGGTGCCGAGGAAAAACCGTGTCAGGTCGAGCGAGTGGGCACCGTTGTCGATGAGCACGCCGCCGCCGGAAATCGCGGGGTCGCCGTTCCAGCGGTGCGTCATGTCCACGCGGGACGTGAAGGCGTTTTCGAAGAGAACGACTTCGCCGATCAGCCCGTCGTCGATGAACGCGCGGGCCTTGTTCACGTCGCTGACGTAGCGGAACTTCGAGGCCATCGTCAGCACGCGGTCGGCCTTCCGGGCGGCGGCGGCCATGCGAAACGCGCTCTCGGCCCCGACGGTGAAGGGCTTCTCGCACAGGACGTGCTGGCCGCGTTCGAGCAACTTCACCACCAGTTTCTCGTGCGTCACCGGCGGCGTGGCAATGATGGTAGCGTCGAACTCGGCCATGCCGCAGGCGGTGTCGAGCGTCGCGAACGCCTGGCAGCCCGGCACCGTGGCCGCGACCTTCTGCGCCGCCTCCGGCCGCACGTCGATCACGGCGACGAGTTCCGCGTCCGGGTGGTCGCGGAACGCCTGGGCGTAGCTCTGGGCAATGCCGCCGGCCCCGATCAAGGCGAAACGAGTCTTCTTCATGCGTGTGTCCAAAGGTTGTTCCTGCGAAGCCGGTTATTCATCATCGAACACTTCGTCTATTTTCGGCTCACCCATCTTGAGGGAGCGCAGGAACGAGAGCAACTCACCGCGATGCTCAGAGGGTAAGCTGGCCGGCACTCGAAAATATACGCTTAACCGCCGGGCCGCGCCGCTAACTTGGTGTCCCGACGGAAACGGGATCACGAATCGATACGTCGGTCCGTTGGTCTGATAGAGTCCCCACGACTGGCGGATCATTGTGTCTCGTTGATCCGTATCCCACGCGGATTGCGATTCGAATAATCCCAACTCCCGGAGCAGGCGCACCCTCTGGTGGTCGGTCGGGTCAATCTCAGCGTGAGGGAACGTCCGCTGAATCTCTCGAAGAACCTTCGCCGGCTCGAACGCACCAACCGCATCGTCCCAGAAGTCGAGTTCAAGACTCAGGTGGTCTTCATGGCCCATGTGTGCGTTCCTCGCTCACCCGACTCGTTTTTGATTTGCTCACATCTGCGATCGCTCCGCGCATTCGCGGACGGCGGAGGCGATGTAGTCCAGGTGCTCGCCCGTGTACTTCTCCGACCAAGGCAGCACCAGCACGCCTTCGAGGGCGTCGAACGTGCCGGGGAACTTCTCGGCCGCGTAATCGACGGCCTCCGGGCCGGCCAGCGTGAACGGCCAACGGCTGTTACCGAAGGTCCGCTGTTCCGAGAAGACCGCACAGCGGAAGGCCGGCTTCTGAATGTACCGCGGAGCACTCGCGATGCCGCGTTCCTTCAGCAAGTTCGCCAACCCCGGCGCGCCACCGGCGATGCGTCTGCCGTCCACGCGGAGGCAGTACTTCCAGAACGTATGCACCGCCCGCTCGTCCTGCCACGGCGTTTCCAGGCCGTCGATGCCGGTGAGCTTGGTGCTCAGGTACGCGGCCGAATCCACACGGCTCTGCACCACGCCGGCCAGTTTTTTCATCTGCGCGACGGCCACCGCCCCTTGCAGTTCGCTCATGCGGCCGTTGAGGGCGATGAAGTAGTGGTCCGGCTTCGGGTCGCCATAACCCCACGCCTTGTTCACGAACAAGTACACCCGGCGGGCGAGTGCGGCGTCGTTCGAGACGGTGATACCGCCCTCGCCGGTGGTGATGTGCTTGCCCTGCTGGAGGCTGAAACAGCCGAGCGCGCCAAACGTGCCGACGGGTTGGCCGGCCCACGTCGCGCCGAAGGCTTGCGAGCAGTCCTCGATCACCGGCAACTTGTGCTTGTTCGCGACGGCCATGATGCCGGTCATGTCGCACGGGTTGCCGAACAGGTGCGTGACGACGATCGCCTTCGTCTTCGGGCTGATCGCGGCTTCAACGCTCGCGGCCGTGACGTTGCACGTCCGCGGGTCCACATCGGCGAAGACCGGAATCGCCCCCTGGTACAGGATCGGCGTGAGAGCGCCCATGTCGGTGATCGACGTGGTGACGATCTCGTCGCCGGGTTCGGGGTCGATCGCGGCAAACGCCGCGTGCAAGGCCATCGTGCCGGAGTTGGACGCGACCGCGTGCGTGGCCTTCACGCTGGCGGCGAACTCCTTCTCCAGCGTCTTGACGAAGTTCCCCTTCGTGCTGGTCAAGGTGCCGGTGCGGATCACCTCCGTCAGCAGTTCGATTTCCTCCGCCCCGAGGGTCCGCCCGGTGGCGTCTTGGTCGGAGGGCAGGGGGAGCGGCGGGCCGAGGCGTTGACTCATCACGAATCTCAAGCAAGGAGCGGACGCCGGCCGTGCAGGTGAACACGGGAGCGGCTCGACCACGAACGGGAAGGGTTAATCTATCACCGGCCGGCCGTCACCGGCTCGGCCGCGGGCTGGCGGTCTTCCATCGCCATGTGGCACGGCGTCCCGGCCGTTTCCCGCAGGAGGAGCAAGGCGCGGTCGCGGTCGGCGGGTTGGTACTTCCGGGCGCGGCCGCGGAGGCGGTTCCACGCGAACTTTCGCATCAGCCGGAGGTGGCCGACGATCGTGCGGAGGGTCTTCATCTTGGAGCGACCAAGTAAGCGGACGCTGAGCGTTGTCGGGTGTTCCACGACCCGACTGCCCCGGTGGTCGAGCTGGCCGAGGAGTTCGACCACGCCCAGGAAGTTGCCGTAGCGGACGGGGGTTTCCTTGACCCGCGACCGACGGTAAACACGGAAACAACTCGTGTACGTGTGAAGCTGGTTGAAGAACACCCGGCGGTATAGCCGGCTCGCCCCTTGCGAGAGGAACAGCCGCCACCGCGGGACGTTCCGCACCTCGCCGTCTGGGTGGTACGGCGAGGCCGTCACCAGATCCACGTCGGGCGTCAACTTTGGGATCATCGCCAACAGTTCGTGCGGGTCGTAGGTGCAGTCGGCGTCCATCGAGCAGACGATTTCCGTGTCGGCCGCGTCGAGGCCGGTCAAGATCGCCGCCGCGACGCCGCGGTTCGACTCGTGGGCGATGAGCGTCACGTCGGGCCACGAGCCGAAGGTTTCCGTGATCTCCGTCTGCGTGTCGTCGGTGCTGGCGTCGTTGACGAGCAGGAACCGCGGGTCGTAGCCGGCCTGCTGGAACGCCCGGCGGACTTCCGTTAGCGTGTTCGCCAGGAACGGGATGACCGGTTCCTCGTTGTACAGCGGGATCACGATGCTGACCGGCGTGCGCTCGACGGTCGGCGAGGACGGACCGAGGTCGATTTCGAGCAGGGTCGGCGGCGCGGGCGTGTGGACGGCCGGTTTCAGGGTCAGGCCGAGGTGGGCGGCGGCGGTGTCGAAGGAGAACCGCTCCAGGTATTCGGCCACCTTGCCGCGCATGAGGTCGAGGTTGCGGTAGTGCCGCACGCGGGTCAGCCAGCCGGTCGATTCGAACCGCGGTTGCTCGGGGTCGAGTTCCCAGGTGTGGAAGTACATCACCAGGGGCGCGTCGTGCCGGGATTCCCACGACCGCACGGCCCGCCGCATGAGCAAACTCGGGAACTGTCGCAGCCAGTTGCCGCCGATCGGCACGTCCATGCCGAGGATGCGGGCGGACGAAATCGGCAACTCGCCGATCGGGCCGGAGAGCGTGACTTCCTCGTGAACCAGCTTCCGCCACGGCTCGGCCGAGAAGTTCCGCAGGATCGGCCCGAGGCTGGAATCGTAGGCGAACCCTTCTTGCTTCAGCACCTCCAACGCCCACAGGTCGGCCGGACGGAACCATCCCTCGGCCGTGCGGTAGCCGATAACAGTCTGGCCGCTGGCGTTTTCGATGGCCCGGCGAGACCGGGCGAGGTCGTCCCCGAACTGCTGCGGCGTCAGGTGGCGGATGTCGTGCCAGTTGTACCCGCGGCTGGCGACCTCGTGCCCGCGGTCGG
Source organism: Limnoglobus roseus (assembly GCF_008254045.1). Taxonomy (GTDB): domain Bacteria; phylum Planctomycetota; class Planctomycetia; order Gemmatales; family Gemmataceae; genus Limnoglobus; species Limnoglobus roseus. The sequence goes on from NZ_CP042425.1 coordinate 2,612,843, forward strand.
CGACCTTACGAATCAGGTCCGGCAGCGACTCTGCCACGCGGCCGAGGACGAAGAACGTGGCCTTCGCCTGGTACTGGTCCAGCAGGTCGAGCGTGCGGTCCGTTTGTTCGATGATCCGCGATTCGTACCGCTGCCAGTGCTCGGGCCGGACGAACCGCTGAAACGCCCCAACTTGGAAGTAATCCTCCAGGTTGATCGTGAGAATGTGCTTGCGTTTGGTAGGCTGGGTAACCATCGGGAACCAGTGGGCGTCCGCGGAGGGATTCAGCTAGGGCCACATCTTTCCAGCATGGCGTTCATTGTACTCCGGGCGGTGGCAGAAAACCTTAGTCCGCATTTAACGATTGAGCAACTTTTCATGAGGTAGTTGCAGGACCGACAAAAACAAACTCGCGGCGCGAACAAGGGACGCCCTTATTCGTGCCGCGAGTGGGCAATCTGGGCGATTTATTCTTTCTCGCTCAAACCTTGCAGCTTCTTCGCCTGTCGCACCAGTTGAAGGAACTCGGTGCGATGGCCGGCCGCATCCGGGCCACGCGAGGCTTCCGCATCCTTTAGGACGGCGGCGTAATTGGCCGTGCCCTTGAAGGCGGAGTCGCGGAGCAGCAGTCCGAACTGCGCGACGGCTGCCGCGAAGCGGAAGTCCCCGCCGGGTTGCCTCTCGATCGCGTCGGCCGGCAGTGGCTTCCGCAGTTCCAGGCTCTTTTCCGATTCCGGGTGCTTGTACCGCATCCGCACGGTGAGCCATTCCCCGGCCCTCGCGACCGACTGCGAAGGGGCCGCGTACTTCGACGGCTCGGTCGTCGGCACGTCCACCGGCACGCCGACCGGCACGATTTCGTACAGGGCCGTCACGGTATGGCCGCTGCCCATGTCGCCCGCGTCCTTCTTGTCGTTCTTGAAGTCCTCGTTGTTCAGCAGGCGGTTCTCGTAGCCGATCAGCCGGTAGGCCGAGACGAGGTTCGGGTTGAAATCGACCTGGAACTTCACGTCCTTCGCCACGGTCATCAGCGTGCCGGCCTGCTCGACGAAGACCTTGTGCGCCTCGGCTTCGCTGTCGATGTAGGCGTAGAAGCCGTTGCCGTGGTTCGCGAGCAGTTCCAGGGTCGTGTTCTTGAGGTTGCCCATGCCGAAGCCGAGAACGGTGAGGAAGACGTGGCTGGTCCGCTGCTGTTCGATCAGCCGTTGGAGTTCCCCCTCGCTGGTCGTGCCGACGTTGAAGTCGCCGTCGGTGCAGAGGATGACGCGGTTGACGCCCCCCTCGATGAAGTTCAGGCGGGCTTGATCGTAGGCCATGCGGATGCCGCCCCCGCCGTTGGTGGACCCGTTCGCGTCGAGCGCGTCCACGACTTGCCGGATGCGGCCCTTCAACCGGCCCGGCGTCGGCGGCAGTTTCAACGCGGCATCGCCGGCGTAGGTGACGATGCTCACGAAGTCGCTCGGCCGGAGTTGGTCGATCAGCATCCGCAGCGAGGTCTTCACCAACGGCAACCGGGTCTGATCGGCCATCGAGCCGGACGTGTCGATGAGGAAGACGAGGTTCCGCGGCGGCACCTCGGCGGCCGAAACCTCGCGGGCCTTCACGCCGATTCGCACGAGGTTGTGCTTCGCTTGCCACGGGCACGGGGCAATGTCGAGTGTCAGCGACACTGGGTCGTCGCCGTCCGGTTGCGGGTAGGAGTAGGGAAAGTAGTTGACGAGTTCCGCGAGCAGGACCGCATCCTTCGGTGGCAACTTCCCTTCATTCAGGAACCGCCGGACGTTGCTGTAGCTCGCCGTGTTCACGTCGGCCGAGAACGTCGAGAGCGGCTCCTGCCTGGCCGACCGGAAGGCATTCTCGGTGACGTGCGAATAGTTCTCTTGTTGCAGGTGGTCGAAGTGTTGCTGGTTCAATTGCCCGTCGATTCCGCCTATTTTGGCGGCGATCGCCGGTGATGAACTCTGTTGACTGGAACAGCCGACAATCAGAAAGGCGCAGACGGCACCGGCGGCCGCGCACGCGGCCCGCGTGTGAGAAAACGGCATGACCCGTCCTCCGAAGAGATGGTTGAGGGAACGGACCGACCGGACGCGCGACCGACGGACTGGCACCAGAACGAGACGCGGCCGCGGGAATTATTCCCGCGGCCGCGTCGGAATCGAGCGTTTTGATGTAGCCGCAGGCTTTAGCCTGCGTGCGACTCCTGCCGGTGACGGTCGGCATGCCGGGGCGAATGCCCTTCGCCGGTGGAAGATTGCCGCAGGCTAAAGCCTGCGACTACAGTCGGAGAACCAACGGCCCGCGGCAGCGGGCGGAACCGCAGGCCGAGCAAGAAACGGAGGAATCGCACCACCTCGCGAACCCCCATCTTCGACTCGCCGGCTTCGCGCGGGTGGAACGTGATCGGCCGTTCGCCGATGCGGTAGCCCATCTGGTGGGCGGTGTAGTTCGTTTCGAGGATGACCGAGTAGCCCTTCGACCGCAGCCGCGTCAGGTCGATCGACTCCAACACGTCGCGGCGGAACAGTCGCAGGCCGTTGGTGGCGTCCGCGATCGGCAGCCGCGTGACCCACCGCGTCAGCCGGTTGGCGACGCGGCTGTTCGCGTGGCGGTGCAGGTTCCAGCCCTGGATTTCGCTCGTCGGCAGGTACCGCGAGCCGATCATCACGTCGGCTTCACCCGCCTCAATGACCTTCAACAGTTCGGGGAAGACGGCCGGGTCGTGCGACCCGTCGGCGTCCATCTGGCCGATGAAATCGACATCCTGCCGCAACGCTTCCGCGAAGCCGGCCCGCACGGAGGTGCCGAAGCCCTTGTCGGCGGTGCGGAGGACGAGTTGCACCCGCGGTTCGCGTCGGGCGAATTCTTCCACCACCTTCGCCGTGCCGTCGGGCGAGTTGTCATCGACGACGATCGCCCGGTACTCCGGCCCGACCGCGAGGATGCGTTCGAGCAGGCGGCCGATGTTCGCGGCTTCGTTGAACGTGGGGATGACGATGGCGACGGACATGGGGCGAACTCCGAAAGGCGAGCGGCCCGGCGTAAGCGGGCCGTGTCTGTCACTGCCGAGACACGGCCCGCTTACGCCGGGCCGCTCGCCGTCCTCACGCCACGACTTTGCTCCACACGGCGGCCCGCTGCGGGGCGACCGCCGGCTTGCGGCCGAAGAACTCGTACAGTTTGTCCGCGACGTAGTCGATGGCGTCGTTCGTGATCGACTGGTGGCAGCCGATGTAGAAGCCGCTGTTGTTCAGCCACCGGGCGACCGGGTAGTGCGGTTCCAGGTCGCCGAACATCTTCTTGTAGATCGGCTGGTTAATCAGCGGCAACAGGTCGCGGGTCTCGATGCCGTGCGACTCCAGGTGGTTGACGAGGTCGCGCTTCGAGCCGTCGCGGACGACCAGCGGGAAGAGCATGAACACGTGGTCGCGGTCGGCCGGGATCGTCGGCAGTTGCAGCACGTCGTTGAGGCCGGCGAACCGCTCCCGGTACCGCTTCGCGATGCCGGTGCGGCGGGCGATGATGTCGTCCTTGCGTTCGAGTTGCGCCAGGCCGATGGCGGCTTCCATCTCGGTGCAGCGGAAGCTGTGGCCGAGGTGGACGAACCGGAACCGCCGGGCGGCGATCTCGAACAGTTGCTTCTTGTTCACGCCGTCGTCGTCGTCGATGGACAGATAAATCGAATCGCGGCCGTGGTTCATCAGGCTCTTGAGCATGATGGCCAGGTCGGGGTCGTTGGTCGTCGCGAGGCCGCCGACGCCGGTGACGATGTAGTGGGCGATGTACGTCGAGAAGCACCCCACGTCGCCCCACGATCCGACCTTCCGCCCGGCACAGTTGGCGAACATCGTCTCGCACGAGTCTTCCACGATCTTCAGCCCGCGGCGCTTCGCGATCTCGGCGATCGCGACCATGTCGGCCGGCAGGCCGAGCAGGTGGACGGGCAAAATTGCCTTCGTTCGCGGCGTGATCTTCGCCTCGATCTTGGCCGGGTCCATGTTGTACGTCAGCGGGTCCACGTCCACGAACACCGGCGTCAGGTTGTTGTGGATGACGACGTTGCTCGTCGCCACGAACGTCACCGCCGGCACCAGCACCTCGTCGCCGTCCTGCCAGCCGTGCATCTCCTTCAGCGCGGCCAGCGCGATGTGCAGCGCGCTCGTGCCGCTGTTGCAGAAGATGGCGAATTTGCAGTCGTGCATCTCCGCGAACATCTCCTCGAACCTCTTCGTGAACGGGCCGTAGGAGAGGCGGTTGCTGTCGATCACCTGGCCGAGGTATTCCTTTTCTTTCGCGCCCATTTGCAGGTCGCCGACCGTCACCTTCAGCGGTGCGGCAGCTGCCGGTGTGTGCGGGGCGTCGGTGCGGACGCGGAACGGGCCGAGCACCTGCGAGTTATTCGACATGGCAACACTCCGTTGTTGGCGATGGTCGAGGGAGGGAGACGACGGCCGTGTGCGAAATCACGACCGAAGGAACGCCCGGCTCCGCCGATTGTTCCTTGATGCGCCGCACGAGGCACGCGGCCACGGCGACCAGCGAAACGACCTTTAAGCCGAGCATCACGCTCGGGCTGATGCCGAACGCCAGCGGCTGCACCCACACGCACGTCAGGCCGAGAACGACGTGCAGCAGCACCGAGTCGCGGCGGTCCCACACGGCCAGGGCGGCCATCGGCAGGAAGAACAAGTTGTAGTCGTTCGACACCCGGGGCACGAACGTCGCCGCGGCCGCCGTCCAGAGCAGGAACGGCACGAGCACGTTCCGCGGGTTCGGGCAACGACGGACGTAGAAGCCGACCCACAGCAACAGGGAGCCGACGATGCCGACGGCCGCGATGCCGCCGGGGATTTTCGTCAGGAACGCGAACCGCGTGTCCCGCCACAGTGGAGCCCAGGCGAACGTGATCGAGTGCGTGGCCGGCAGGACGGAGAAGTTGTGGAACTTCTCGTCGGTGATGGCGGCCAGGTCTCGGAGGTTCTGCACGAAGATCGGCAGGTTCTGGAACTGGAACGCGAGGAACACCACCCCGGCCGCCGCCGTTAGCCCGACGGCGCGATACCGCCGCAGGAACAACAGCGGGAAGACCAGGAGGCCGGGGTAGACTTTCAGACAGACCGCCAGCCCGAGGGCCGCACCGATGACGGCGTCCGCCCGCCAACCGGTTCGCCGCAAGCCCCAGGCCATCGCGAGAACGAGCGGTACGAGCAAGAGATCGTAGTTCCCGCGCTCCATCGCGAAGTCAACCGGGGCCGAGGTCACAATCGCGGCCACCGCGGCCAACAGCGGCACCGGGGCCAAGCCCAGTGACTGCCGCGACCGCCACGCGGCCACCGCTCCCATCGCGGCGAGGGCGGCCAGCGCGATCGTCCAGACGGCGATGGCCTTCTTCACCGAGAAAAGCGCGCACCACGCGAAGCAAAGGACGACCACCGGCGGGTAGCAGAGCTTCCGGGCGATCGGGTCTTTGAAGTCTTCGCGGTACGGGTCGTGGCCCTTCGCCCAGAAGTTGGCCGCCTGGAAATTGTGCAGGAAGTCGAGGGCCATGAACTCGTACGGCCCGTACCACGTCACGGGGGCGTTCTTCACCTTCCACTTCTTGACGGATTTAATCCAGGACTGCCCCCAGGAGACGAGGACGAGCAGCGCGACCAGGCTGAGCAGCCCGCGCGTCGTCATCAGCGGCCGCGCGACAGCCGCGAGCCGAACCCGCCACCCGCGTGCGTCCGCCGTGTCAGCACCGACGCCGGCGAGGAAAGCCAGCCGCATGAATCGCCTCCCGAAGTCCCTTCCGGGCGTGAACCGTGACCGGCCGCGATTCTGCAACGGGCGGGCGATGGCCGTCAAGTGCAGATACGGCGGATGAAAAACGGAACGCGGATGACGCGGGATTTTGAACGCCGGATCACGCGGGATAGAACGGAACCAGATTGGGTCTTATCCCGCGTGATTCGCGTCTTCCGATCCTGCGTGATCCGCGTTCCGTTTTTCGGCTTTCGCCACCCCGCGAACTCGCATCCGCGATCCCGTCTCCGTAAAACGACAGTCTGTGATTCTTGCTCTCCGAAGGGACCCACGTGATGAAGACGCGCTTGTTCACCCCCGGCCCGACGCCCGTTCCCGAAGAAACGCTGCTGGAACTCGCGAAGCCCGTCGGCTACCACCGCTCCGCGGAAGCGAAGGCGATCCTCGCGGAACTGACTGAAGACCTGAAGTACGTCTTCCAGACGACGAACACGGTGGTGACGATCACCAGTTCCGGCACCGGCGGGATGGACGCGGCTGTGTCGAGCAGCCTCGCGGCCGGCGAGAAAGTGATCCTGCTGACGGCCGGCCGGTGGGGTGAGCGGTGGCGCGGCATCCTCAAGGCGTACGGCACGAACATCGTCACCGTCGAAGTGCCCTACGGCAAGGCCGTCACGCCAGAGATGCTCGAAAGCGCGTTGAAAGCCAACCCGGACGCGAAGGCGGTCTTCGCCACTCTCAGCGAAACGTCCACCGGCGTCGGCCACGACCTCGAAGCCTTCGGCAAGCTCACGTCGAAGACCGACGCGCTGCTCATCGTCGATGCGATTTCCGGCCTCGGTGCGATGGAGTGCCACACCGACAAGTGGAACCTCGACATCGTCGTCACCGGCTCGCAGAAGGCCTTGATGCTGCCGCCGGGCCTCGCGTTCGTCAGTGTCAACGACAAGGCGTGGAAGAAGATCGAGGCCAACCCCGTCCGCAACTTCTACCTCGACCTTCGGCGGTACAAGAAGTCGATCGCCGAGAGCGACACGCCGTTTACCCCGGCCAACACGCTCATCAAAGCCCAACGCGCGAGCCTGAAGCGCATCCGCGCGGAAGGCATCGAGAACCTCTGGGCACGGCACGCCAAGATGGGCAACGCCGCCCGCGCGGCCGTGAAGGCGATGGGCCTGGAACTGTTCGCCGAGCGGCCGAACAACGGCCTGACGGTCATCACCGTGCCAAACGGCGTGGACGGCAGCGCGACGTTGAAGGCGATGGAGAAGAAGTACGGCTTCAAGCTCGCCGACGGCCAAGACAACATGAAGGGCAAGATCTGGCGGCTGTCGCACATGGGCTATACCGACGCCTTCGAGGTCCTCGGCGCGATCGCGGCCCTGGAACTCGTGCTGATCGAAGGCGGCCACAAGATCGAACCGGGCGTCGGCGTCGCCGCCTTTCAGAAGGCGTTCGCCGCGAAGTAGTCTTCGCGATTGTGAAAGAACCTCGGACAGCGAGCGGGCCATTCTCCCGCTCGCTGTTTGCCATTTTCGGACAGAAATTCCACAAATCGCACGTTCCACCGTTGGCCCCAGACCAACCCATCCCTTAGTATTGGTCAACTCATATCCGCGGATGATCGCCTATGTCGTTACCGATGCAAACGGCTGCCCTCATGCAGGCGGCCCGTGATACCGTGCGGGCACTGCCGGCCGACGCCGTGCTGCTGCTCACCGAGACGCCGCTCGACTGGGACGAAGTCTCGGAGAAGCTCCTCGGCTGCCGGCTGTTCCTCGCGGCTGAGAACCCCGCGCTGCTGAAGTCTCTCCGCGAGCGCGACGGCTGGACCGTCATCGACCTCCCCCCCGACCCGCTGCCGACGCAAGACCGGCTGAGCAACGCCCTCCTCCGGGCCGTCACCGAAGAAAAGTTGAAACCGGGGGCGCACGTCGTCGTGCTGTACAACGGCATCACGAGCCTCGACGACGCCCCGGAACCGATCGACACCCTCAGCGTCATTCACCTCGGCGAACACCTGGAGAAGATGACTTCGCAAGACCTGCGGAAGCTCGGCACCGGGGTGCCGCAGGACGTGCTAAAGGCGGTCGTCGAACTCGCCACGGAGATCGGCCGCGAGGGCCGTGAGGGCCACCCGACCGGGGCGATCATCGTCGTCGGCGACACGCGCAAGGTTGGGGCGATGGCGAAGTTCCGCAACTTCAACCCCTTCCGCGGCTACACCAAGAAGGAACGCGACATCCGGCAGCGCGACGTGCGCGAGCAGATCAAAGAAATCGCCAAACTCGACGGGGCCATCCTCATCGACCGCGACGGCATCGCCGAGGCCGCGTGCGTTTACCTCGACGTGCCGACGGAGGGCGTTGATCTGCCGAAGGGTTTCGGCAGCCGCCACCTATCTGCCGCCGCAATTAGCAAGAAGACGAAGGGCATCGCCTTCTGCGTGAGCCAATCGTCGGGCACCGTCCGTGTCTTCCAGGGCGGCGAGGAGAAACTGCGCATCGAACCGCTCGACCGGCCGCACGTCTGGCAACCGCTGAAGTTCGAGAACCCGGAAGGCCTCGATGGGTAGCGTTGACCGATGGGACTGTTCATCTCGTACCTGGCGACGCAAGCCTTGTTCACCGCCGGCATCTTCTGGCTCGGTCGCCGCCTGAGCCGGTATCTGAACCCCAAGTCGCCGATCGACCAGAAACGCGGCCGGGTCGTGACGGTCTGGGTCACGACCCTGTACGGCGTCGGTGCGGTCGTCGGTGGCTTATTGGGTTTTGGCGATCACCAAGCGATGTCAGAAACCGGAACCGGCCTCGCCGGGATGGGCTTGATGGCGGGCGTGGTCATTGGCAATATCCACGCGGTCCTCACCATCCGCCCGGAGCCAGTTGCCCCTTCAGAACGATAACCATTTCTTCCGATTATTTCGATCACGACACCGACTGTCCGCGAACCTCCGCGGTCCTACCCTGTCACTACTGCACTTGACAATCATTCTCTAGCCGATAATCATTGTGAAGATTCGATCGCGGGAGATGGTACGTCCATGGTGCGAAAGGTTCTAACCGCCGGCCTCATTGTTTACGTCCTCGGCGCGTTCGTCTGGGTCGTACTGGCTGGGTTCGCTCGCAACGAGCAGTTGCTGAACGTCGCCTGCGATCCGACTCGCGAACTGTGGCACGACATCAACATCGCGTTCGCGAAGGACTACGAAAAAGAACACGGCGTGAAACTCGGTATCCGCCAATCGCACGGCGGGTCCGGCAGTCAGGCGCGGGCGGTCATCGACGGCCTGCCGGGCGACGTGGTGACGCTGGCCCTCTGGACCGACACCGACGCCATCCGCAAGGCCGGGCTGATCGAGCCGAACTGGGAAGACAAACTGCCGAACCGCTCGCTGCCGTACATCTCGACCATCGTGTTCGTGGTGCGGAAGGGGAACCCGAAGAACCTCCACGACTGGCCGGACTTGGGCCGACCGGATGTCAGCGTGATCACGCCGAACCCGAAGACTTCGGGCAACGGCAAGTGGAGCTTCCTGGCGATGTGGGGGGCGATTACCACCCGCGGCGGTACCGAGGCGGACGCCCTGGAGTACGTCTCACAAATCTACCGCCGGGTGCCGGTGCTGGACGCGGCCGCACGGGGGGCGACGATGACCTTCGCCCAGAAGAAGATCGGCGACGTTCACCTGACCTGGGAAAACGAGGCCCAACTGGAAGTGCAAGAAGCGAACGGCGAGTTGGAAATCGTCTACCCGAAGGTGAGCGTGCTGGCCGAACCGCACGTCGCCGTCGTGGACAAGGTCGTGGACCGCAAGGGCACGCGGGCGACGGCCGAGGCGTACATGAAGTTCCTGTACACCGAGCCCGCACAGGAGATCATCGCCCACCACTACTACCGCCCGACGAACCCGGCGGTGAAGGCCCGCACGGCCGACCGCTTCCCGGCGATCGAGCTGTTCCCGGCGTCGAAAGTCGGGCCGACGTGGGACGCGATTCAGAAGCGGTTCTTCGCCGAAGGCGGCGTGTTCGATCAGATCTACGCGACTGGCAAGAAATGACTTTGGAACCCGGTAATGTCATCGCCCTGAAGGTGAGTTTCCGATGACCGCGAACGTCAGCTATCAAGAAGAGTGGGCCGCGAAGGAAACCCCGCGCGAGGCGTTGGTCGCCAAGCTCGCGCAGGCGGCCTACGCGGTGGCGCTCGGCCACGGCCGGCACCTCCCGTTTACGGACCTCGAACTCGCCCTGTGGCGGGAACTTCGGGCCGTACTCGACCGCGAACTCGCCGGCGTCAACCTCGGCGAGCGAGCCGGAGACGCGGCATGAGTACGGCGAGTCGCCGCGTGCTGCCCGGCTTCGGCCTGGGATTGGGGTACACGCTCGTGTACCTCAGCATCCTGGTGCTGATCCCGCTCGCGGCCTGTCTGCTGAAAGCCGCCGACCTGAACGCCAGCGAGTTCTGGGCGGCCGTGTGGACGCCGCGGGCCGTCGCCGCGTACCAACTCACGTTCACCGTCTCGCTCGTCGCGGCGCTCATCAACGTCGTTCTCGGGCTGATCGTCGCCTGGACGCTCGTGCGGTACGAGTTCTTCGGCAAGCGGTTCGTCGACGCGCTCGTGGACGTACCCTTTGCGCTGCCGACGGCGGTGGCCGGGTTGGTCTACGCGAGCCTGTACGTCAAGGACGGCTGGCTCGGGCAGTTCCTCGTGCCGCTGGGTTTCGAAGGGGCGTATACCCGCAACGGCATCGTCCTCGTGCTCGTCTTCACCGGCTTCCCGTTCGTGGTGCGGACGGTGCAGCCGGTACTCGAAGAGTTGGACGCGGAGACGGAAGAAGCCGCGGCCGTGCTCGGGGCAAATCGCTGGCAGACGTTCCGCCGCGTGATCTTGCCGAGCCTGATCCCGCCGACGCTGACCGGCTTCACGCTCGCGTTTGCCCGCTCCATCGGTGAGTACGGGTCGGTCATCTTCATCAGCAGCAACATGCCGTTCAAGACCGAGATCGCCCCGGTGCTGATCGTCTCGCGGCTGGAAGAGTTCGCCTACAAGGAAGCGGCCGCCATCGCGGTGCTGCTGTTGGCGTTCTCGTTCGTGCTGCTGGTGGTCATCAACCTCCTCGAACGCTGGAGCCGCCGCCATGACGGCTAACGTCCTCGAAGAAGCTCCCGCTACCGTGGAACACCTGCCGCCTCCGCCGAAGCCGCGGTCCGACCCGTGGTACGTCCGCTACGCGCTCATCGGGCTGACGCTCCTGATCGTCGGCGGGCTGGTCGTCGTGCCACTCGCCAGCGTCTTCGTGCAGGCGTTCAGCAAGGGTGTCGGCGCGTACTGGGACAACCTGTTCAACAACGCCGACACCCGGCACGCAGTCTTTCTAACGCTGATCGTCGCGCCGGTCGCGGTGGCCCTAAACACCGTCTTCGGTGTCGCCGCCGCGTACACCATCGCCCGCTTCCGCTTCCCTGGCCGCACGATCCTGACCACGCTCATCGACCTGCCGTTCAGCGTCTCGCCGGTGGTCGCCGGGCTGGTCTTCGTGCTGCTCTTTGGCCTGCAAACGCCGATCGGGGCGTGGCTGAAGGATCACGGCTACCAGATCATCTTCGCCCCGCCGGGGTTGGTCCTCGCGACGGCGTTTGTGACGTTCCCGTTCGTCGCCCGCGAACTGATCCCGGTTCTGGAAGCGAACGGGGCGGATGAAGAGATGGCCGCCCGCAGCCTCGGCGCGACCGGCTGGCAGATGTTCTGGCGGGTCACGGTCCCGAACATCAAGTGGGGCCTGCTCTACGGCATCATCCTGTGCAACGCCCGTGCGATGGGCGAGTTCGGGGCCATCTACGTCGTCAGCGGCCGCATCGGCGGGCAGACCGACACGATGCCGCTGCGGGTCGAGAAACTGTTCCAGGAATACAACCAACCCGCCGCGTTCGCGCTGGCGTCCGTGCTGACGATGCTGGCCCTGGTCACGCTCGTCATCAAGGTCGTCGTCGAACGGAAGATGCGGGCGCAGATGACGCGGCCGAACGCGGCCGCGGAGGAGCCGACGAAATGAGTATCACCGTCCGCAACGCCACCAAGAAATTCGGCACGTTCACGGCCCTCGACAACGTCTCGCTCGACGTGCCGGAGGGGGAATTGCTGGCACTGCTCGGGCCGTCCGGGTCGGGCAAGACGACGCTGCTGCGCATCATCGGCGGCCTGGAGCACGCCGACGCCGGCACGGTCCACCACTCCGACAACGACGTGACCCGGCACAGTGCGAAGGACCGCAACTTCGGCTTCGTCTTCCAGCACTACGCGCTGTTCAAACACATGACCGTGTTCGAGAACGTCGCCTTCAGCCTCCGCGTGCGGAACTGGAAGAACGGCGACGTGACGACGCGCGTCAACGAACTGCTACACCTCGTCCGCCTCGAAAATCACGGCCAGCGGTACCCGGCCCAACTCTCTGGCGGGCAGCGGCAGCGGATCGCACTCGCGCGGGCGCTTGCCGCCCGACCACGAGTGCTGTTGCTCGACGAACCCTTCGGTGCCCTCGACGCGCGGGTGCGCACCGAGTTGAGGCAGTGGTTGCGGAAACTGCACGACGAGGTGCCGGTGACGACGATTTTCGTCACGCACGACCAGGAAGAGGCCTTCGAAGTGTCCGACCGCGTCGTCGTGATGAACGCCGGCAAGATCGAGCAAGCCGGCACGCCGCAGGAGGTGTTCGACCACCCGGCCAACGCCTTCGTGATGGACTTTCTTGGCCAGGTGAACGTCTTCCACGGCCGCGTCCACGAGGGCAAGGCGATCGTCGGCGATCTGGAGTTCGACCTGCCGAGCCACCGCGAGGACGGCCCGACGAAGGTCTTCGTTCGGCCGCACGAACTCGACCTGGCCACGCAGGCCAACGGCGTCGCAAGTATGCACGCCACGGTCAAGCACATCGTCCCGGCCGGGGCGGTCACGCGGGTACTTGTGTCGGTCGTCGAGACAGGGTTAGAACTGAACGTCGATCTGCCGCCTTACCGTTCGGCGGAACTAAAGCTCAAGAAGGGCGATGCGGTGTTCGTCTTACCGCGGAAGGTACGAGTCTTCGAGCCAGACTACGCGATTTGATTATCAATTCGGTCGTCTATGGGAAGATCGGCTTCGGGAGCAGTAATCCCGAAGCCGATCTTCTGCGTTTTTAGGTCAGTAGATAGCCTGGAATGAAGCCATTTCTCTGGTCATTTTCCCGAATTCTGCAGCCCTGTTCAAAATAATCTTGACTAAGACGATGATAACGATAGTATTTATTCAGATCAATCACCAAGTTGACCGACTTAGTAGTCTGTTGACCAGGAATGCGGTCCATCACTCAGGAGTCCGAGATGAAGCGAGTCCTTCCCCACCGTCGTAGCGGCTTCACCCTCATCGAACTGTTGGTCGTCATCGCGATCATCGCCATTTTGATCGGCCTGCTGCTTCCGGCGGTCCAGAAGGTCCGCGAAGCGGCCGCCCGCTCGACGTGTACGAACAACCTCAAGCAACTCGGCCTCGCCCTGCACAACCATGAGAGCACCTACGGCTATCTGCCCAGCAGCATTCGGCCGTCGGGCAGTACGACCCTGCCGCGGACGAGTTGGATGATCCCATCGCTGGCGTTCGTTGAGCAGGACAACCTTCGCAAGAACTACGACACCACGATCAGTTGGGGGGCCGGCACGAACGTCGCCACGACTTCGCAGAAGATTAAGGTTCTGAACTGCCCGTCGACGCCGAACTCGGACCGCCAGGACGGCGACCCGCAGGCCGCTACCTGGGCGAACATCGTCGCGGTGACGGACTACGCCGCGGCGACCGGCGTTCACCCGGTCTCGACGGTGGTGAACTCGACCGGCGTACTCATCCCGGGCATCCTCGAAAAGAATAAGACCCCGGGTAACAAGTTGCTGGCCGTCACCGACGGGTTGTCGAACACCATCGCCATCACGGAATCGGCCGGCCGCCCGCAGATTTACCGCCTCGGGAAGCCGTTCGGCACGGTGCCGACGAACAAGGTGAACGGCGGCGGCTGGGCCCGCCCGGCGTCCGACCTGGACTACTTCCCGACGACGCCAGACGGTACGTCCTACGCGACCTCGGCCACCGCCGCTTGCGCCATCAACTGCGCCAACGGCTACGACTACCCGACGTACAACGTGGCCCCGTTCCTCACGGAAGGGTCCAGCGCCCCGTACTCGTTCCACACCGGCGGCATCAACACGCTGCTCGGCGACGGCTCGGTGCGGTTCATCCGCTCGACCGTCACCCCGCAGAACTTCGCGGCCCTCGTGACGCGGTCGAACGGCGAAGTGAATTCGAGCGACGATTGATTTTGGACGACTCCGACAAACCACGGCGGCGGGCGAGTGTTCGCCCGCCGCTTTTGCTTTTGTGACCGGGTTGAAGGCTTTCGAAGGGGCGCTGCCGTCAGTCGGTGATCGCCCGCACCACGCGGCACGGGTTGCCGACGGCGAGAACGCCATCGGGGATCGACTTCGTGACGACGCTGCCGGCCCCGATGACGGTCTTCGAGCCGATGGTCACGCCGGGGCAAATGATCGCACCACCGCCAACCCAGACATCCGAGCCAATGGTGATCGGCTTACCGAACTCCTGGGTGCGGCGCAGTGCGGCGTTCAGCGGGTGGGTGGCGGTGTAAATCTGCACGGCCGGGCCGAAGAACGCGAAGTCGCCGATCGTGACCTTGCACACGTCCAAAATCACACAATTGAAGTTGAAGTAGACCCGCTCGCCGAGTTCGATGTTGGTGCCGTAGTCGCAGTAGAACGGCGGTTGCAGCCAGGCCGAGTCGCCGCCCTTGCCGAGTAGGTCTTTCAGGATCTGCCGGCGGACGCCCTGGTCGCCCTCGCGGGTGGCGTTCAAAATCTGGCACAGGTCGCGGGCACGGTCGCGGCCCTTCACTAACTCCGCGTCGAGCGCGTCGTACAGTTCCCCGGCCAGCATCTTCTCACGTTCATTTCGCATCGGAACCCTCCGTCACACGGCACAGGCGGCGAACTGTCGGGCGAACAACTCGCGGAACCGGGCGGCAATCGCTGTCTGCGAGAACCGCTCGCGATAGCGGCGACGGCCGGCCCGCAGGTGCCGTTCGCGGGTGGGGCTGTCGTCAATCACCTCGCGAACGGCGTTCGCCAGAGTCGGGGCGTCGTTCGCGTACCGAACCGCGTCGCCGCCGGTGTCGGGCACGGCCGTTCGCGGCACGCCGACGATCGGCACGCCGAGGACCATCGCTTCCACCAGCGGCACGCAAAACCCTTCGTGGTCGCTCGTGACGAGGAGCAAGTCCGAGGCCAAGTACAGAGCTTTCAGTTGGGCCGTCGAAACGTGGCCGGTGACGACGAGCGAACCGGCCACGCCGAGGGATTCGGCCCGCTTCAAGACGCGGTCGGAGTAGTCGGCGTAAACGTGTTCGCCGGCCAGGACGAGTCGGGCGTGCGGGTCGCGGAGTTCAGCGAGCGTCTCGACGGCGAGTTCCAGGTTCTTATTCGGGGCCACCCGGCCGACACACAGCAGCGTCGGCGCCCAGTTGTCGAGGCCGCCGAGGTTGTCGGCGTCCGGGGTCGTTCGCAGCAGCGTCTCGGCTTGGTGGAACGGCGGCAGTTCCTCCGAGCGAAGCGTGGGCACGTCGTCGGCCAAGTCGCGGGCGTTGAACGCGGAATCGACCCAGAACGGCACACCGGAACGAGCCAGCCGAATCGCCTGCTGCCGGCCGACTTCGCAATCGGGGACGGCCTCTGGGTTCACATCCGTGAAGAACCGCGGCGGCGTGACGTTGTGGAACTTCACCACCGCTTGATGCGGATACCGTTCGACGGCCCGAACAGCCGTGTCGCACCGCAACGAGTGGTGGTAGATGACCGCGTTGTCGCCGTGCCGGAGGAAGTCCGCGAGGTCGGCGAGCGGGAACACGTCTTCGTCCACGCGGGCCTTCTCGGCGAAGAACCGCACGTCGTGGCCGTCGGCCCGCAGGGCGTTCGCCATGCCGAGTACGTCATGGCCGATGGCGTCGCCGTCGTTCAAGATCGGGGTCGCAATCGCAACGGTCATCGGGTCGGTTCCAGCAGGTCGTATTGGTCCAACACCTTCAACAGCTTCCGGCCGGTGTCGCGCCAGGTGAAGGTGCGGGCGCGGCTCGCGGCGGCTTCTCCGAAGGTCGCCGCCTCCGCCCGATCGCGGTAGACGCGGCGCATTTGCTCGACAATCGCGGCGTCGTCCGGGTCGGCCCAGCGGCCGCGGTAGATGTCGTTGTTCGCCTCGACGAGCTTGTGCGGCACCGCGTACCCGACCGATTCGTCGAAGAACTCGGTGAGGCCGCTGTAGTTCGCGGTGATGAGCGGCACGCCGCAGGCCATCGCTTCGAGCAGGTGGAAGCCGAACCCCTCGGCGAACGAAGCGTTCACGTAGGCGGTCAGCGAGCGGTTCCACCGTGCGAGGTCGGAGTACGGCAGGGCGGCCCGGACGATTTCGATTCGCGGATCGTCGTCGATCTCGAACGGCGGGCAGTTCGGCGTGATCTTCACGCGCAGCCGAACGTCGGCTTCCGTCGGGAACGCGGCCCGGAACAGATCGACAACCCGCCGGACGTTCTTCCGCAACCCGCCCGCACTGAGTGCCCCCGCGGTGCCGAAGATGCACAGCGAATCGCTTGGCCGACTCGGATGAAACACTAGCGGGTCGTAGCCGAGCGGCACGACTTCGATCGGCACGGTCACGCCGCTGACGCGGAAGCACTCGGCCCCCCACCGACTCGGCACGATGACCACGCGCGAGCGGTTCAGCACCGCCACTTCGGCCGCGTCGAGGCGGTCGCTCTCCCACATCGTGTACGCGGCCGTGCGGTCGTCGGGAGCGAAGCTTTTGAGGAGGAACGGCGGGGCGATCGCGAGTTGCGGTTGCGTCGTCCGCTTCACCTTCTTCGGCCGCAGGTCCGGCGGCAGCAGGTCGGGGAAGACGCCGGCCGCGTGGTGCTGTTGAACGTCCACGCCCGCGGACCGCAGGCCCTTGAGCATCGCGAACACGACGTAATCCCACCCGCTGATGCCGCGGATGCTGCCCGCGAGGACGAGCGACCGAGTAGCCGGCCGGGCCGGTCGCTTCGCGGCAACCGCTTCCCCCGTGTCGAGCGGGAAGAGTTGCGGTTCGTTCAGGCAGGCCGTTGACGTTTCGGGAATGAGCGAAGCCGCCCACCGCGTGACGCCGACAGCGGTCGTCGCGTTCAACTTCTCCATCGCGTTCTGCAAAAACGCTCGCGGCAGCAACGCAGCCGTGCCCCCGCCGGGAACGGGGCAGGTGACGCAATCCGCGTCCGCTTGCGCGAACCGCAGCAGGGCCGCCTCGGCGAGTTCCCAGTCGGGCGGCAGCACGAGCACGCGGTCCGATTCCAGCGATTCGAGCGCCCGGCTGACGGCTTGCGACAGTCCGCCGTCACCGCCCGGCCGCACGATGCGGATGCGCGAATCCCACGCGGTCAGCGAGAGCAACTTTTGCGAAACGGCGTCCGTCGGCCACGCGACGGCGAGTTCCCAGTGCGGGTAGACCTGCCGCAGCACGCTGAGGATGGCCTGCCGGGCGTGGTCGGCCCGCGTCAGGTCGGCCGGGATCAGCACGGCTACCGGAGTCGGCGTCGCGATCGCGTCGGCCTCGTGCTTCAGCTTCGCGATTTCGTCCGCGGACAAGGCCCGCCGCCGCCACCACATGGCCGAGACTTCG
Source organism: Limnoglobus roseus (assembly GCF_008254045.1). GTDB lineage: Bacteria > Planctomycetota > Planctomycetia > Gemmatales > Gemmataceae > Limnoglobus > Limnoglobus roseus. The sequence continues at coordinate 2,630,308 of NZ_CP042425.1, forward strand.
GCCGCCCTCTTCACTTCGATCCGCATCGTGCGGCTGTCCGGCAGGCCGCGCAACACCTTCCGCCCGAACTCGCGGAGCCGGCCCTGAGCGAGCAGTTTGCCGCCGCGCGAGACGACCGGCCAGAAGCAGTTGTAGGACTGCAACAGCTTCAACTTCAGCCGCACGGCCCGCGCGACGGTGCGAGCCTTCGAGGTTCGCCGAAGTTCGAACCGGGTGAGCGTGAACGGGCCGCCGACGTGTCGCAGCGTGAGTTCCAATCGGTGAACCGGCCGCGGCAGGCGGACAATCAGGTCTTCGCGCAGGTCGTGGTTCCACTCGAAGGCTTCGAGCTTCTCTCCGTCGGCGAACAGCTCGGCACGCTTGCGGATCGCCGGCCGCCCCGCGTTCGTCAGCGCCAACCGGAGGCGATACCAGCCCGCCGGCAGCGGGGCGTCTGTCGTGAAGCGGACGACGTGCCCGTGGGCGTGCCAGGTGTTCGGCGGCCCCTCCGCGACGGGCGACAGGTCGGGACCGGGCACGAGGTCAAAGGCGGCAACAGCGGGACGGACCAGCACGACGGCACTCCTTGCCGGGAATCGGTGTGATGGTCCGAAAGATCACGGGGCGGTGTCAAGAGCGAAAGCCGGGCGGCCAGCGCTTGTGGTCGGCCGCCCGGCTTGCTATCTTCTGCTAACGTAAGCCCCCATCCTCGACGCCCGCCTCATGGCATTCACGCACACCATCCGCGGCGAGCGGTTCGTCTTCCCGACGCTCGCCGACCTGTTGGCGAAGGCAAACGAGAAGAAGTCCGGCGACGAACTCGCCGGCATCGCCGCCCGGTCCGAGCGCGAGCGGGTGGCCGCGAAACTCGCCCTCGCGGACGTGCCCCTCGCCGACATCGTGGCGACCCCCGTCATCCCGCCGGAGCAGGACGACGTTTCGCGACTGATCCTCGACTCCCACGACCGCGAAGCGTTCCGCGAGATCGCCCCGTTGACCGTCGGCGAGTTCCGGGAACTGTTGCTCGACGGCGCGACCGACCTTCGGGGCATTGGCCGCGCGATCACACCCGAGGTGGCCGCCGCCGTCACGAAGTTGATGGCGAACAAGGAACTCATCGCGGTTGCTGCCCGCATCCGCAACGTCACCCGCTGCCGGAACACGGTCGGCGAGCGTGGCGTGCTGAGCATCCGCGTGCAGCCGAACCACCCGACCGACGACTTGACCGGCATCCTCGTCTCAGCCCTCGACGGCCTGATGTACGGCTGTGGCGACGCCATGATCGGCGTGAACCCCGCGAACGACTCGGTCGAATCGACGGCCGCGGTGCTCGGCGGGCTAGACCGGCTCATCACGAAACTCGGCGTGCCGACGCAGGCGTGCTGTCTGGCCCACGTCACGACCCAACTTGCGGCCCTCGACCGCGGTTCGCCCGTCGATCTGCTGTTCCAGTCCATCGGCGGCACGCAGGCCACGAACGCCAGCTTCGGTGTCAGCCTACCGTTGCTCCGCGAAGGCCGGGAGCGTGTCCTCGAATCGCATCGGCAGCGCGACGTGCCTTGGGCTGGCGATCAGGTGATGTACCTGGAGACGGGGCAGGGCAGTGCCCTCTCGGCCGACGCCCACCACGGCGTCGATCAGCTCACGATCGAGGCGCGGGCCTACGCCGTGGCCCGGTCGCTCGACCCGTTCCTCGTCAACAGTGTGGTCGGGTTCATCGGCCCCGAATATCTCGCCGACGAGCGGCAGATCGTCCGGGCCGGGTTGGAAGACCACTTCGTGGGCAAACTGCTCGGCCTGCCGATGGGCGTGGACGTGTGCTACACCAACCACGTGGACGCCGATCAGAACTCGGCCGACAACCTGATGGTGTTGCTCGCCGCGGCCGGGTGCAACTACTTCATGGGCGTGCCGTGCGGCGACGACGTGATGCTGAACTACCAGTCCACGAGCTACCACGACGCGGCGACGGTCCGCGAACTGTTCGGCCTGTCCCCCGCCCCGGAGTTTCTGACCTGGCTGGAAGCCCGCGGGATCTTTAAGAATGCTCGTCTCTCCCCGCTCTCCGACGACCGGCCCGCCCTGGCGGGCCACCTCCAACACCTCCTGACCGGCTGACGGGGACGCGCATGAGTGCCGAATCCGACGACGTGCGAACGCTCCACAAGATGGGCTACGCCCAGGAACTGTCCCGCTGCCTGAACGGGTTCTCGAACTTCGCGATCTCGCTGTCGATCATCTGCATCCTGGCCGGCGGGATCACGTCGTTCCACGTCGGGTACTGCTCCGTCGGCGGGGCCGCCATCGGCCTCGGCTGGCCGCTGGTGTGCCTGTTCTCGTTGTGCGTCGCGGCCACGATGGGGCAAATTGCGTCTGCCTTCCCGACGGCTGGCGGCCTGTACCACTGGGCGGCGATTCTCGGCGGCCGCGGCTGGGGCTGGGGCACGGCGTGCTTCAACCTCCTCGGCCTCGTGACGGTCCTCGCCGCGATCAACGTCGGCACGGTGGAATTTGGTTTCGCGGCCTTCTCGCCGGCGTTCGAACTCGACGCGGCCACGAAACTGGTCGTTGTCGTCGTAATGACCGCGACGCAGGCGTTGGTCAACCACCTCGGCATCCGCGTGACGCGGGTGCTGACCGATTTCAGTGGCTACTGGATTGTGCTGGTGTCGATCGTGCTGACCGTCAGCCTCCTGGCGACGGCCCCGTCCTTCGACCTGTCGCGGCTGTGGACGTTCACGAATTTCAGCGGCACGCCGACGGGCGGCGACCCCGTTTGGCCGCCGACGCAATCGCTGACGTGGCTGTTCGCCCTCGGTTTCCTGCTGCCCGCGTACACGGTGACGGGGTTCGACGCCTCGGCCCATGCGGCAGAGGAAACAGTCGATGCCTCGCGGAACGTGCCGAAGGGGATCGTTCGGTCGGTGCTGGTGTCCGGGGCGTTCGGATGGCTGATGCTGGCTGCGATCGTGTTGTCAATGCGCGAACCGGCGGCGGCCGCCGAGCGCGGCAGTCGGATCGTGCCGCTGGCAATTGGCGATGCCCTCCCGGGAACGCTCACGACCCTCTTGCTCGGCGGCATTGCCGTCGCGCAATACCTGTGCGGGCTGGCTACGATCACCTCCGCGTCGCGGGTGGCGTTCGCCTTCGCCCGCGATGGCGGCCTGCCGGCGTCGAAGTGGGTCCGCCGCGTCTCGCCGCGGTTCCGCACGCCGGCATTCGCCATCTGGCTTGTGGCAGGGGCGTCCGTGCTGTTCACCGTCTACTCGCCCGTCTACTCGACGATCACTGCCGTGTGCGTGATCTTCCTGTACATCTCCTACGTGCTCCCGACCGTGATCGGCCTCTTCGCCTACGGCCGGTGGTGGACGGAGATGGGGCCGTGGACGCTCGGCGCGTGGTTCCGGCCGCTGGCGGTCGTGAGCGCTCTCGGGTGCGTCGGGTTGATCGTCATTGGGATGCAACCACCCAACGACAAGGCCGTGATCGTCGTCGGCGTCACGACCGCAGCACTGGCCGGGTTCTGGTTCGCGGCCGCGCGATCGAAATTCCCCGGCCCGCCGCACGGCGTGATGACGATGCAACAGCGGGAGGCCATCCGCCACGCGGAAGAGGTCGTTCACGAGCCGTCGGTGGAGGCTCCGGCGTGAGTGACACCGCCCTGTCACCCGACGACCCACTGCGGCAAGCGTTGGACCGAACGCCGGCCCGCGTCCTCGTCGGCCGCGCGGGAACGGGTTACCGGACGGCGACGTGGCTAAAGCTCCGCGAAGACCACGCGGCGGCCCGTGATGCCGTCGAGGAAGAGTTAGACCTGCCCCGCGCCTTCCGCCCGGAGCAGATCGCTGCCCACGGCTTGTTCGCCGTGACGACGCTGGCGAGATCGAAGGGGGAACACCTGATGCGGCCGGACTTGGGCCGGCGGTTCGACGCCGCGTCCCGCGAGCGGATTCAAGCATCCTGCCCGGCCGGGTGCCAGTTTCAGGTCGCCATCGGAGACGGCCTGTCGGCCCTCGCCGCGGCCGCCCACGCCCCGGCGTTGCTCGACGAACTCTCTGCGAGGGCCGGGGAGCGGGACTGGTCGTTCGGCCGGCCGTTCGCCGTCCGCCACTGCCGGGTCGGGGTCGTGAACGACATCGGTGAGTTGCTCCAACCCCGGGTCGTCGTCCTGCTGATCGGCGAACGGCCGGGTTTGGCGACGGCCGAAAGCCTGTCGGCGTACCTGGCCTTCCAACCGCGGTGCGGGCAGACGGACGCCGACCGGAACTTGATCTCGAATATTCACGCGAACGGCGTGCGTGTGCCGGCCGCGGCCGCCCGCATCATCGACCTCGCGGCCCTGTTCGTGGCACTCGGCCGCAGCGGTGTGACCGTCAAGGAACAGCCAGCGGCACCGCAAAGCCTCCGCGACGGGCCGGAGTGATGGAACAAAACCTTCGGTCGTGCCCGTCACCATTCGGCGGTCGGCTCATATAAACTGACGGCATGAACATCGGCATCTTCGGCGGAACTTTCGACCCCGTCCACCACGGCCACCTCATCCTCGCGGAACGCTGCCGGGCCGACGCGGGGCTGGACGAAGTCTGGTTCCTACCCAGCTACAAGCCGCCGCACAAAGTCGGCCGGCCGATCACGCGGTTCGAACACCGCTGCGACATGATCGCGCTCGCCACCACCGGCCAGCCACTCTTCCGCGTGGAAGCGATCGAGAAGGAACTGCCGCCGCCGAGCTTCACGGCCAACACGCTCGCCGAACTCCGCGTGCGGCACCCGGAGCACGCCTTCCACCTCATCGTCGGGGCCGACTGTTTGCCCGACCTGGCCCAATGGCACGAACCGCGGCGGGTGCTGGAACAAGCCTCGCTCGTGGTCGTCCCGCGACCCGGCACGCCTTTGTGGACCCGCGAGCAACTGGCGGCGTCGCTCGGGATGCCGCCCGCGGACGTGCGGTTGACGGTGGTGGAATGTCCGCTGATGGAGATTTCCAGCCGCGACATCCGCACCCGCGTCGCGGCTGCACAAACGATCCGCTTCCTACTGCCGCGGAGCGTCGAGGAGTTCATCCGCGAGCGGAAGCTGTACGCGCATGAGTAGGGTCACGCCATGTCGCAACTCATCGTCATCGCCGGCGTGGACCAGGGGAAGAAGTTCTTCCTGAAGGAACTCACCGTCGTCGTCGGCCGGCACTCCACGAACCCGGTCGCCCTCACCGACAACCGCGTCTCGCGGAAGCACTTCGAGTTGCGGGCCACGCCGACCGGGTACGCCCTCGCCGACCTCGGCAGCGGCAACGGCACGCGGGTCAACGGGCAGATCGTGCAGATGGCCGAACTCCGGTCCGGTGACCGCATCCACCTCGGCGACACGACTCTCCTGTTCACCACCGACGGCTCGACTGGGTCGGCCGCCATCCGCCTGACGCCGGAACTCGATTCGGGCGTCCTCTCCGGCATCGTCCGCCGCGTGCCCGTTGACGCCGGCAGCGTGCTGCTCAAAGACCCCACCCAGGCGAACACCGCGTGGCTGCGAACGCGGCTGTCGAACCTCGCCGTGATGTACGAGGCGGCGAACGCCGTCAGCCAGATCCTCGACGTGGACGAACTCCTCGGCCGCATCATGGAACTCGTGCTGCGAACGTCCGACGCCGATCAGGGCTGCTTCCTGGTGAAAGACGTCGAAACCGGCGCGCTGATGCCGAAGGCGGTGAAGACCCGTGGCCGCGACAAGGCCGATCTGACGGTGAGCCGCACGATCGTCGATTACGTCTTGAAGGAGCAGACGGGCATCTTGATCGCGAATGCGGCCGGCGACGAGCGGTTCCGCGAGGGCGCGAGCATCGTCAAGCACCGGCTGCGCGAGGTCATCTGCGTGCCGATGCGCGGCCGGCACGAGACGGTCGGCGTGCTGTTCCTCGACACGCAATCCGGCACCGACGCGGCCCGCTTCACCGAGGATCATTTGCACCTCGCCATCGCGATCGCCCACCAGGCGGGGCTGGCGATCGAGGAGACGCGGTACTACCAGGCGATGGTGAACGCCGAGCGACTGGCGGCCGTCGGGCAGACGATCGCCGGGATGTCGCACCACATCAAGAACATCATGCAGGGCGTCCGCTTCGGCAGCGACATGGTCCGCACCGCCCTGGCCGAGAACGACCGCGAGTTGCTGACGAAGGGCTGGGGCCTCGTCGAACGGAATCAGGCCCGCATCGACGACCTGATCCTCGACATGCTCAGCTTCTCGAAGGAGCGCGACCCGATCATCGAGCCGACGAACCTCGTGGACCTGATCGCGGACGTGCTCGACGTGGTCCGCGGCCGGGCGAAGGAGAAGAAGGTCACGCTCGAATACCGGCCGCCGGCCGACTTCCCCGTGGTGCCGTGCGACGCGGACGGCGTTCACCGGGCACTCTTGAACCTCGTCAGCAACGCCATCGACGCCCTCGAAGACCGCGACGCGGCGACGGTCACGGTTGAGCTATACAAGGCCGCCGACGGCCAGAGCATCGGCATCGACGTGCGCGACAACGGCCCCGGCATCCCGGTCGACATGTTCGAGGAAATCTTCAAGCCGTTCATTAGCACGAAGGGCAACCGGGGCACCGGCCTCGGGCTGCCGGTGAGCCGAAAGACTGTGCAGGAACAGGGCGGCGAACTGACCCTGACGAGCGAAGAAGGCCAGGGTTGTTGCTTCACGATCCGCCTGCCAATGACGCAACCGACGACGGCGTGAGGATTTTTTCCGCCGTATCTCCCGCTCCTTTCAGGCGATGCCGCGGAGTTCGAATTTCGTTGTTGCCCCGCGCCGGAATCGCCCCTAAGATTGGCCCACCCAAGGAAGGGGCGAACGGCACGGAAGCCACTTTTTCACTCACCTCTTTCCGGTTGCACGCTATGCCGGTCGAGCCTCCCACCGGCTCGAAACAGGACGTTTCTGACGGATTTTCTCCCGTCCTTCGCGACCACCTGAAACTCGCCCTTGTGCCTGGACTCGGCCCAAAATTGACGGCCGCCTTGCTCGAACACTTCGGCTCGCCCGCCGCCGCGTTGAAGGCCACCTACTTGCAACTCCTCGCCATCCCGCTCATCGGCGACAAACTCGCCCGCTCCTTCAGCGAATCGTTCCGGACCGTGGACGTTGGTCCGGAATCGGAACTATTAGTGAAGCACGGCGTTCGGCCGGTCGTCCTGGGCGAAGCCGACTACCCGACGCGGCTGACCACACTCGTCGGGCCGCCGGGCTTGCTCTACCTTCGCGGCACGCTGACCGCCGCCGACGCGAACGCGGTGGGCATCGTCGGCTCGCGGGCGTGTACCGCCTACGGCAAGCGCATCGCCGAGCGCATCGCGGCAGGGTTGGCGCGGGCCGGCTGGACGGTCATTTCCGGGTTGGCCCGCGGCATCGACGGGGCCGCCCACCGCGGCGCGCTCGACGCCGGCGGGCGGACGATCGCCGTCCTCGCCGGTGGGCTGGCGAAAATCTACCCGCCGGAACACACGAGCTTGGCCGACGACGTGGCGAAACAGGGCTGCCTCGTTTCCGAGACGCCGATGACGGTCGCGCCGCTACCGGGGATGTTCCCCGCCCGCAACCGCATTATCAGCGGCCTGTCGCGTGCCGTCGTCGTGGTCGAGGCGAACGTCAAGAGCGGTGCGCTGATCACCGTCGATCACGCGGCCGAACAGGGGCGGGAAGTCTTCGTTGTGCCGGGGCCGGTGGACAGTCCCGCGAGTGCCGGGTGCCTGGAGTTGATCCGCAAGGGGGCGAAGTTGGTCCGCGACGCGGACGACATTCTCGAAGACCTCCGCGGCATCGCCCCGCCCGACGCGGCCCCGCCCCGACGCCCGGCCGCGGCCAACCCGACGCCGAGTTTGTTCGAGCCGCCGATGGTTCCGGCCGGCCTTGATGCCGTGCAGCAAAAAATCTGGGACGCCCTCGACGGTACGCCGAAGCACGCCGACGAACTCTCCCGCCTGACGGGCGCGGCAATTAGCCAACTCACATCGTCGTTAATGCAATTAGAATTGAAGAAACTGATCCGCCGCCTACCGGGCAACCAGTACGAACGGCGACGGTAATTGCGGAGACGTTCATGCCCCCGCCCGATCGAATGCTGGCGACCCTTCGCCGGGCCGTCGAGTTGGTGAAAGCGACCCCCGGCCGTACCGGGCACTTCGTCCACCTCCAGAACTGCGACGACGTACTCGTCGTGGGCGACCTGCACGGCCACGTGCCGAACTTCCAGGCGGTGTGGAAACTCGCCGACCTGGCGAACCACCCGCGGCGGCACCTCGTGCTGCAAGAACTCATTCACGGGAAGTTCCCGTACCCCAACGGCGGCGAGAAGTCGCACCAGGTCGTGGACCTGTTCGCCGTCGCGAAGGGGCAGTTCCCGGACCGCGTTCACTACCTGCCGGGCAACCACGAGATGGGCCAGTGGACGGGGCGGAAGATTCTCAAGGGGGACGCCGACCTGAACGAACAGTTCCGCCTCGGCGTGCTCGCCGCCTACGGGCAGGCGGCGATGCCGGAGATTTATCGCACCTACATGGAACTCTTCCAGGCGTGCCCGCTGGGGTTGCTGACGCCGAACCACGTCTTCCTCAGCCACACGCTTATTCCGGCGAAGCACCTCGCCGGCTTTCGCGTGAGCCAGCTCGAACAAGAGGCGTACGACGCGAAAGACCTGCAACCCGGCGGCGTGGTTTACGGCATCCTGTGGGGCCGCGACACAGACGCGGCAACGGCGGCGGCGTTCCTGCAAAAAGTGGGGGCGGACTTACTGGTGACCGGGCACATCCCGGCCGACGACGGGTTCACGGTGCCGAACGACCGACAGGTCACGCTCGACTGCTCGGCCTCGCCGGGTGGGTACGTTCTGTTCCCGGCGGACCGACCGCTAACGCACGCAGAACTGGTGGCGTGCGTCGGGGTCGTATGAAGACGGCACGCGGATAACGCGGACCTTCGGGCGCGGATGAAAGCCGGATAGAACCAGAGATTCGATTATAAGATCGAAGGCAAGACCGAAAGTTGAGACTGGTGGCGGGCGGTTTCGAAGACCTTTCGACGAACCTGTGGCTTGGGGCCGAAGTTGAGCAAAAGTCCGACATCGATGTCGGTAGCCTTAAGGTAGTTCAAGAGTTGCGGGTCGTGCTCGGGAGCAAGGGTTTCGACCGACTTCAATTCGAGGATGACACAACCTTCCACCAGAAAATCAGCGTAGTATTCGCCAACCAAACTTCCCTCGTACCGCACGTCGATCTTCTTTTGGCTTTCGGCTCCGATGCCCCGCTTTGCCAACTCAATGGCCAACGCATTGTGATAAACCCTCTCCAGAAATCCCCATCAGAGCGTGTTGTAAACGTGGTAAAACGCCCCGATGACCCGCTCGGTGATCTCTTCGTGTTTCATCGCGTTCTCTGCTCTTGATCTTATCCGGCTTTCATCCGCGCCCGCAGGTCCGCGTCATCCGCGTGCCGATTTAGGGAAGTTTCACGTTCTCCATCGCGAACGGGATTTCCACCGTCGCGACCTTCGTTCCCGTCAGCACCACCTTCGTCGGCGGTCCACCCTTGCTCGACTTCGGGAAGTGCAACTCCGAGTCGAAGGTTTGATTCCACTGGTTGCCGGAATAACTCGTCGAACGCTGGCTGGGTGTCGGGCACGGTTTGCCGTCGGCGTCGGTGAACTTCAACTTGTTCGGGATGTTGCCGATGTTCAGGTCGTCGTTGAGGTTCCCGTTCCACAGTCGGCCGCCGAGGCGCTGCTGAAAGACCCACTGCTGCGGCATCTCGGCGTGAATCTTCACCACCACGCTGCCGTCCTTGCCGACCTGGTACGACGCGACCGAGAGCTTCGTCTGGTTCGGGCCGTCGAACGACTTGCCGACGAGCTTGTCCATGCCGTCGATCGTGATGACCGGTTGGTTCGGCTGGTTCACCTCGCCGACCACGACGCCCTCGAACCGCTTGAGGCTGCGAATCGCCCGGTCGTCGGTCCGCAGCGTCACCGGCGTCAGCCGGGGGTTGTTCCCGCGGGTCGTCGGCTGGTTGACGTACTCGTAGTCGCCGCCGAGCCACAGGCCGCCGCCGAAGCCGCCGCCCCAACCGTAGGGGTTGTTCATCTGCGGGCGGGGATCGGCCTTCTGGTCGGCGAACAGCGGGCGGCCGTCTTCGTCCTCCGCCCGCGTCACGCGGACGGTCGGCGAACCGGGCCAGTTCACGCTCGGCAGCGGGGCCACGTCGAGGTTCAGAATCACCGTGCCGCTGCCCCGGATCACGCGGTTTCCTTCGAACTTGCCCGGCAGGGCCAGCACCCGCACGGCCGTCGCCCGGTTGCCCGGCAGCACATCCGCCTTGCCGTCCACCAGAACGACCGGAGCCGAGCCGGGGGTGAACACGGTCTGCGCCGCGCTGCCGCTCAGATAGTAAACGTTGTTCCGCCCGAACTGTCGGGCCGTGTGCGTTTCTCCCCCGGCCGTGGGCACCGGCAGGTCGAGGCGGTGGTCTTCCCGCAGAGTCGCGGCCGCACACAGCATCTCGACGGCCTGCCATGCGGGCACGTCGCCGCCGGTCAGCGTGATCGACCGCGTCGGGGCGGCCACGTTCTCCAGCATCAGGTTGATGCCGGTCTTCTTCTTCAAGTCGTCCACCACCGCGGACAGGGCCATGTTTTGGTAGTCCAACTTCACCAGCTTCGGGGCCAGGAACCGCTCCGACTCGGCCATCAGGTGCAACCGCGGCAGCAGAGCTTCGGCCCGCTCGCGGACGCCGGGGTCGGCTGTGGTGTTGATCACGTCTTGCACCGAGGGAATCGCCGTCGCCCCGATCTTGAGCAAGCCCTTCGCCGCCTGCTCGCGGACGGGGAACTGTGGGTCGCCGAGCTTTTGCACCAGCGCCGCGGCGTCCTCTCGCGGCTTGACCGCGTCGGCCGCGATGGCCCCGCCGACGCCGACCGCCAGAGTGCCCACGGTTGCCAGGAATCGCCGCATGTTCGCCCCTCGTGCCCGGTGCGCTGGTGTACAATGCTCAATCCTACACGGTGGAACTCGCCCCCGCCAAGAAACTATCGTGTAACAAGGACGACAAACGCACACCGCCCGCACGGACTCCACCATGAGCAAGCCAGAATCGCTCGGCGGTATCATCCACACCTACCAGAAGTACGACCCCCTCACGATCCCCAGCCCGAACCAACCGCCGCCCGATCTCGTGTCCGCCGCGTTCGAACAAATGCTGGCCTACGGCGAGCAACGCGAGTTCACCGACGAAGAGTTGGCGAACATGGTCAAGATCGACCCGTCGCAGATCGGCGGCATGATCGCGAACCTCGACTTCCTCAAACAGAAACTCCAGGACCGCAAGAAGCAAATCCTCGCGACCTACGAGACGAAGAAGGTCGAAAAGGAAGCCGCCCGGCAGTTCCAGCAGCACGCCAATTCCCTCCGCCCGCCGAAGGGCCTGGAGAAAGACTACCGGCAGGCCGTGAAGGAGGAACAACTCTACGAGTTGGAGAACCTCTACTACCGGTCCGGTCGCGAGAACCGTGACTTCGCCCAGAAGTTGCCGGGGTTGGTGCAAACGCTCGGCGACAAGTACCAGGTGGACGAACTCGCCGCGAAGTACGAGTTCACCGGCCGGCAGAGCATGACCGTGCCCGAAGCCCTGGAAATCAAGGCCGAACTGGAAGAACTCGACAAGCTCCTCGAACAACTCGATCAGGTCCAGAAGACCGGGCAGATGGGCTATATCGACCTGGAGGAACTGCAAGAGTACCTCGACCAAGAGGGCATGGAACACCTTCGCGAACTGAACCAGGCCATCGAGAACTACATCCGCCGGCAGGCCGAGGAGCAAGGGCTAGAGAAGAGCGGGCCGAACAGCTACCAGATGACCCCGAAGGCGTACCGCCTGTTCCAGTCGAAGGTGCTCAGCACGATCTTCAACGAACTGCAAGCCAGCCGCACAGGCCGCCACCCGGACGCCGTCCTCGGCGAAGGGGCCGTCGAGTCGCCGCGGACGAAGGAGTACGAGTTCGGCGACAGCGTCACGCACATGGACATCCCCGGCAGCTTGATTAACGCCATGCTCCGCGAAGGGCCGACGAACGGCCGCGTGCGGATGAAGCCGGAAGACATCATCATCCACCGGACGAAGAACACGCCGAAGGCCGCGACGTGCGTGTTGCTCGACATGAGCGGGTCGATGCGGTACGACGGCCAATACGTGAACGTGAAGCGGATGGGCCTCGCCCTCGACGGCCTGATTCGCTCGGAGTATCCCGGCGACTTCCTGCAGTTCATCGAGATGTACACGTTCGCGAAGCCCCGGCACCTCTCGGAAATCGCCGGGCTGATGCCGAAGGCGGTGACGGCCCACTCGCCCGTCGTGCGGCAGGTGGCGGACATGGCGAACCCGAAGATCACCGAGAGCGACGTCCACTGGCACTTCACGAACATCCAGCACGCCCTGCAAACCGCCCGCCGGTACCTGACGGCCCAGGACACGCCGAACAAGCAGGTGATGCTCATTACCGACGGCCTGCCGACGGCCCACTTCGAGGGCAGCAAACTCTACCTGCTCTACCCGCCCGACCCGCGGACGGAGGAGGCGACGCTCCGCGAGGCGAAGTTGTGCGCCCGCGAGGGGATCACGATCAACATCTTCCTGATCTCGACGTGGAACCAGACGGAAGAAGACATTCGCTTCGCCCGCCGCCTCGTCGAGAGCACGCAGGGGCGCGTGATCTTCAGCACCGGCCGCGACCTCGACCGCTACGTCGTGTGGGACTACATCAAGCGGCGGAAGTCGATCATCTCTTGACCCGCGACGGATCGTCCTCGGCCCGCCACGCCCGGAGGGTGGCGGCAAGCAGGCCGAGCGCCGCGGCCCACTGGACCGTACTGGCTAGCAGATACCCTTGGTGCAAGCGGCGGAAAGCAGGCCGGTCGAGGACGCGGCCTTCGTCCGCGGCGAGAAGGGCGTCCATCCGGGGGTGCAGCCCAACTTGCACGCCGAGCATCGCGACCAACAGCCCCCACGCGGCCCACCGGATTCGCCTGCCCCGGCCGGCGGCGGTGTCCCAACCCCAAACGAGCAGCGCCACCGCCCCGGCCGCGTTCAGGTAGTCAGTTACCCGTTGCGTGATGAACCCTTGCTCGCGGTCGGAGCCGAGGATGTCCGCCCCGACGGGGACCACGACCCCCCCGTAGAACATGAAACCGCCCTGCCAGAACATCAGGGTGAGCAGCACGAACAGGCGACGAAGGAGCACGGGGGAATCCGCTTCTCGGGCAACGGGTCGGGCCTACTTCGGCATCTCCACCACTTCGAAGTCGCTGCCCTTCACCTTGCGCAGCTCGTCGTGGAGGACGGGGATGCGCGGGTCGGGGGCGCACGACACGGCCCAGTCGATGCCGTTGTCGGCGACGAGCATGCCGTACTTCTTCAGGGCGTTCAGGATCGTCCGCGCCTCCGGCGTGAACTTCGACGTGTCGAAGTCCTTCCGCAACCGCAGCCGCTCGCCCATCCGCGGCAGGTTCCCGTCGGTCAGTCGGCTCGCGAAGTGCGTGGCCGGAGCGACGTAGGCCCGCCGCGACTTCACGACCGTCACGCGGAGGGCGTGCTCGATCTCGCCGCGTTGCAGTTCGTCATGCCGCACGACCGCCGGGAAGATCGGCAGACCGGCCGCGTCGGTGGACGTCCAGCCGTCGGGCCGGAGCTTGTTCGACTTCAGGTCGAAAGTGGCAGCACACGCCGCCTGCCAGCCGGCGTCGGTCTTCTTGAGTTGGTAGAACTCGTAGAGCACGCGGTTCGTCGGGTCCACGACGATCGCGTGCCGGTCGCCGGCCTCCTTCGCCTTGTCCCGCTGCACGTCGTCGAGGGTGAACAACTTCTTCTTCGGATCGCGGAGGTAGTTCGCCGGCCACCCTTCGATCGGCACGCCATCGGGGATGGGATACGGGCCTTTGTCCGATTCGTCGGGGTAGCTCACCAGCTTCACGTCGATCTTCTTCTGGTCCGGCGGCACGAGAACGAAGCCCATGTCCGGGTTGTACCGCAACGGCTTGGCGGCCCCGATGCTGCCGACGATGGCCTTCGAGTTCGGGTGAACCGGCCAGTCGGTGACGACACGGTTCCACGGGTTGTCCGGCGGGAAGACCTCCAGGGCGGTGCAGATCGCGTCGGCCGCGGGGATGTCGAAGGGCGTGGGCGTCTCGATCTTCGGCATCGTCGCGGCCCGGAGGCGCGCGAGCCGGGCGGGGTCGGAGGCAAAAGTGGAACTGCCAAGAAGGAGCAGCACGAGGATCGCGAACCGGCGAGCCGAGCGGCGTAAGCCGCCGGGTGTCGAGCGGCACCGGTCGTTGCGAAACGTCGCGATCATGTCACGCCCTCAACGACTTCGTCCGGCCCATCGCCTGGTTCCCGTCTCGTTGTATTCGCTCACCATGTCGGCCGACTTGGCGAACGGGACACGGGCGTCACGGCTTGCAGGAATTCTTTCGGCCTCAATGGGGCAGACGGAGTCCGACTGTCCGACAGTCTCGCGGCCTGTCGGATTCTGCGACACTTTTTCGCCGTCTAGGAGCCACACCCCTCTTTTAAAATCCCCCTCGTATTCGCCCGCATTCCAGCCACTTTTGCGAAATCCGGCCCGCTCGCACGAGCTTGGCACTCGGCCTGCTTATGAACCAATCGTTCGCGTCGCCCACGCGGATTTCGCCTTCGCCCAAGATCGCCCACGAGTCGCCCAGACTTGTCGATCGCCCAGTCGGTTCGCCCACGTCGCCCAGACGAAATTTCGGCGGGTGTTGCCCAGCACCCGCTCGAAGTTCTTTACGACGCCGCTTCCAGTTCCTCTTGTAGCTTCGCCCACTTTTCTTCCGCTTCCGCGAGTTCGCCGGTCACGGCCATCATCTCGTCGTACAGGCGGTCCATGTCCTTCTCCGTCGCCGTCGTGTAGCCTTCGTCTACCACCCGCTTTCGCTCTTCCAACTCGGCCATCGTTTGTTCGACGGTCGCGAGTTCCTGTCGAATCGCGTCGGCGGTACGGGCCTTTGCCACCGGGCGGGCCTTCAGCACTTCCGCCGGCAACTTCTTCCGCTCGTTGGCCAGTTCGCGTTCGCCGGCCTCGATCTCCTCGTTGACCTTCGCCAGATACGCCGCGTACTTACCGCTGTAGGCGATCACGCGGCCGTCACGCACTTCGAGGATGCCGGTCGCGACTTGCCCGGTGAAGTGCCGGTCGTGGCTGGTGAAGATCACCGTGCCGGCGTACTCCTTCAGCGCGTCGATGAGCGCGTCCACCGTGTCCACGTCCAAGTGGTTACCCGGTTCGTCGAGGATCAGCACGTTGTGCTTGCTCAGCAGCAGCCCGGCCATGACCAACCGTGCACGCTCGCCCCCGGACAGAACGCGGATTTCCTTGTCCACGTGCGACCCCTTGAACAAAAACGACCCGGCCACGTCCAAGATGGCCTGGTCGGTCGTGCCCTGGGTCGCGTTCTTGCGGAGGTAGTCGAAGACGGTTTGGTTGTCCGGCAGCGTGGTGTACACGTGCTGGGCGTAGACGCCGACCTGACAGCCGTGGCCCCAGCGGACTTCCCCGGCCAGCGGCTTCAGCGAATCGACGAGCGTGCGGAGGAACGTCGTCTTCCCCTGGCCGTTGTCGCCGACGATCGCCATGCGAACGCCGTGGTCGAGTTCCAGCGAGATGTCCGAGGCGATCTGTCGGCCGCCGGGGTAGCCGATGGCCACGTCCTTGCACCGCAGGGCGATCCCCTTCCGCGGTTCGATCTTCGGCGAGCGAATCCGTACCACCGGCTCGTCGCCGGCCACCTCGGTGAATTCGAGCTTCTCCAGCATCTTGCTCTTCGACTGTGCCAGCTTCGCCGTGGCCGCGCGGGCCTTGTTGCGGGCGATGAAGTCTTCCAGGTGCTTCTTCTTGGCCATCACAGCTTCGTTGGACCGTTCGTCGTGCTGACGGCGGTCTTTCAGGAATTGCAGGTACGCATCGACCTTGCCGGGAAACGACACGAGCTTCCCGCGGGACAGGCCGAGCGTGTGGTCGCACGTGGCGTTGAGGAATGCCCGGTCGTGCGAGACGACGAGGCAACCGCCGTCGTGGTGCTTCAAGAAGTGTTCGAGAAGAATCTGTGTCCGCAAGTCGAGGAAGTTCGTCGGTTCGTCGAGCAGCAGCAAGTTCGGCTCGTGCAGCAGCAGGGCGGCGAGCTTCACGCGGGTCTGCCACCCGCCGGAGAGCTGCGCGATGGGGCCGTTGAGGTACGACCCCTTGAGTTCGAACTCACCGGCCACTTCGCCGCACTTCCAGTCGGGCTGGCCGCTGTCGCGCATCAGGAAGTCGAGGGCCGACTCGCCCGGCAGGAACGGGTCGTGCTGCCGGAGGTAGCCGAGTCGCAGGTTCGGGTGGCGGATCACGTCGCCGGAGTCGAGTTCTTCTTCGCCGAGGAAGATGCGGAGGAGCGTACTTTTGCCGGCCCCGTTGCGGCCGACGAAGCCGATCTTGAGGTTGTCCGGGATGGTCGCCTCGGCCTCGTCGAGAAGGATTTGGTCGCCGTAGTGCTTGTTCGCTTGCGTAATCTGGAGCAGGGTGGCCATCGCGGAACGGTTCTCGGGTGGAAAAGAACCATTCTACGAGGCAAAGACGAGATTTGTTCCCTCCCCCTTGAGGGGGGAGGGTTAGGGAGGGGGTGAAGAGAGATTGCGGAGGGCGAAAGTCGTCGGCATCGGGAGGCCGGGATCACCCCCTCCCTAACCCTCCCCCCTCAAGGGGGAGGGAATAAGACGTCACCGCCCGGTCCGGGTCATGACGAACCGGCCGCGGTCGCGGCGGGCATCGAACGACGACACGAAGTCGGCGTCGGTCACGGTGGCCGAGTAGCGGAACGTGCCGAACAGTGGCAGCCGTTGCTCGCCGGCCAGGTAGGTCGTACCGCCGTCCGAGCCGACGACGTTCATGGTCATCGAATAGCGGAATGGGATGACGGCCGCGAACCGACCGCGGTAGGTTGCCCGATAGGCGCTCCCACCGTCGACCGGGCGGACCGTTGCCCGCAACGGCCCGCGGTGGCCACTCGTGTCGCTGATCCAGTAACCGGACCAAGAACCGGCGACGGGCGAATCTTGGGCGAAGGCGGGTGAGGCGGCGAGCAACGCGAACGCGACGGCAAGGCTGCGAATCATGGCGGAACTCCGGACGGGCGACCTGGGGTCATTTTGACGCCTGCCCTTGAGAGCATGAAACCCGTTCTTGTCCGACGGCATCTTCCCAGCGACAGCGGGCCGGCGCATTCGTTATAATCGCAAGTATCTGCCCGAGACCCGCCATGCCCTTCATCGCCACACCCGCGTCGGCGGACGAACGCCCGCAAGCGTGCCGGGTGCTGTTCGCCCACACCGCGTTCGCCGACTTGGCGGCAGACCGATTCCAAGAAATGATCTCCCGTGGCGAACTCGACCCGGCCGGTCTGATCGTCGCGAAGGCCGGCGGCACCATCTGTGGGGCGATCTTCGCTTACCGCATCGGCGGCGGGCAAGCGGCCATCTGGCTGCCGTCGGCCACCGACGTGAAAATGCAGGACGTACTCGTTGCCGGCGTGGTGGACTGGATTCGTCGTGAGCCGACGAACGTGATCCAGGCCATCGTGCGGCAGGCGGAGTTGCCGCGAACGCCGCCGCTGGTGCGGGCCGGATTCCAGAACGTCACGCGGTTGGTGTTCCTCACGCGGGAGGCGTCGCCGTGCCAGTCGCCGCGGGGCCGTTTGCAGTTCCACGCGGAAACCGTCGTGACGCCGTCGTTCGCCGAGTTGCTGACGCGAACCTACGACGGCACCCTCGACGTGCCGGAACTCAACGGCCGCCGCACGGGCGAAGACATCCTCGCCGGCTACCTCGCCGCCTGCGAAAGCCACCCGCCGCAGTGGTGGTGGGTCGAGCGTGACGGCGAATCCGTTGGCGTGCTGTTACTCTCGCCGACCGACGACCCGCGGACGACGGAACTCACCTACCTCGGTCTCGTGCCGGAATTCCGCGGGCAAGGTCTGGGGCGGGAGGTGTTGCGGTTCGCGCTCGCGGCGGCAGGGCGGCGGTCAGTGTGCTTGAACGTAGACGAGCGGAACGAACCGGCCCTTCGGCTCTACCGGGCCGCGAACTTCTACGAGTTCGACCGCCGCGAAGTCTTCTTGCTGTTCCCCTGACTTACTCCCCCATCCCACCAGACTTCACTCCAACAATTCCTCAAGTGCCGATTGTGCGGCGCGACTGGCGCGATTTCGCGTGCGCGCAGGGATGCGCCAGATGGCGCGATTGCGGCGCAGGTGCCCACGGAACCTGCCGCGCCAGTTGCGCCCGCCGGCGCAAGTTCAAGACCGACACACTCCGGCTCGGGCGCGGTTGGCGCACCGGGCGGCGCGCGCATCATTACAGCTACCGACATTGACGCCGCGTTCCCCCCGACCGAGTGTGCCAGTGAATTTGGGTCGCGCCAAGACGCCGATCACGGACGACCCATTGCCGCGGGTGGAAGCCGCCTTCGTCGGCCGCATCGGTGCGGCCCGGTACCAGCTTTGGTTCGCGTCGAACGCCAAGTTCGTCTGGCTCGAACACGAGTTCGTCGTCGTCGCCCGCACCGCGCACTTCCAGGACTGGGCCGCGGATAAGTTCGGCCCCGCCCTCCGCGACGCGGTGGCGGAAGCCTGCGGCCAAGTGCCGGTGCGGTTCGTCACCGATGCCGATCTGTTCGCGGAACCGTCTGCCGAACCGAAACCCATCGCAGAACCCGTGAAGCCGACAGGGCCGAAGCCGCAATTGAACCTCTTCGGCGAACCGCCCGCCCCGCCGACGCCGAAGGAAGTGCTCAAGCGGCAGAAGGACGAACTCCAAGCGGCGGCGAAGCACGCCCGGAAGTGGAAGACGTTCGCCGAGTTCGCGGTCGGTCCGTCGAACCGCGTGGCCCACGCCGCCGCGGTGGCCGTTGCTGAGGAGCCCGGCCTCGGGCCGAACCCCCTCGTGTTGCACGGCCCCGTCGGCACCGGCAAGACGCACCTGTTGGAAGGCATCCACTCCGCGATGCGGAAGCGTGGGCCGGAAGGTCGTGCCCTGTTCGTGACGGCCGAGGAATTCACGAACCGTTTCGTGCAGTCGAACCGCTTCAACAAGATGGGCACGTTCCGCAAGCAGTTCCGCGAGTGCTCGGCCCTCTTGCTCGACGACCTGAACTTCCTCGAAAACAAGAAGGCGACGCAGGAAGAGTTCCTTCACACGCTCGACGCCCTCGTGAGCGACGGCCGGCAGGTTGTGGTGACAACCGACTGTCACCCGCGGCTGGCCGACAAGCTCATCCCGGAACTCGTGGACCGTTTGCTCGGCGGCGCAGCGTGGAGCCTACTGCCGCCGGACGACGAGACGCGGCTGGACATCCTCCGTCGTAAGGCGGCCAACTCGCCTATCGGCGAGGACGTGCTGAAGTTCCTGGCCCGCAACCTCAAGGGGAACGTGCGGGAACTCGAAGGCGCGATCAACAGCGTCCGGCACTTCGCGAAGGTGACCGGGCAGCCCGTGACGGTGAGCCTGGCCCGCGAAGCTCTCGGCGACCTGTTGCGGCATGTCGTGCGGGCGATCACCGTGGCCGACGTGGACGCGGCCGTTTGCCGGGTGCTGCGGCTGTCGGTCGGGCAGTTGCAATCGAAGTCTCGCTCGTGGCAGGTCAGCCACCCGCGGATGATCGCTGTCTACCTCGCCCGCAAGCACACGGCTGCCACCTACGGCGAAATCGCCAAGCACTTCGGCGTGAAGCAGCACAGCACGGCCGTGGCCGGCGAGAAGAAAGTCCGCAGCTGGCTTACGAGCAACGAGCAACTCAACCTCGGCGACCGCCGCTGGACGGCGAAAGACCTGATCGACCGCGTCGAGCGAGAGTTGCAGAAGTGAACCGCAACTTCGCCTAGACAGCCGCCCTTCGCGTCGCTATTCCCGCCGGAAAGTGTTACAAACTCGGGCCGGGGAACCGCCGTGGCTGCCGCCAAGCCGGACAGCGAACTGGTTGTCGAAACGTCGCACCTGACGAAGATTTACCAGAATCGCCAGATCGCCTTGAACGATGCCACCTTGAGCATCGAGCCGGGCAGCGTCCTCGGCCTCCTCGGGCCGAACGGGGCCGGTAAGACCACGTTCCTGCGGTTGATTCTGGGTCTGCACCGGCCGACCGCGGGATGGGCGAAAGTCTTCAACAAGACGATGACGCCGAACGCGGCCGACCTCCGCCGCCGGATCGGGTACATCCCGACGAATCCGCAGTTTCCCAAGGGCATGACGCCCATCACGTACCTCGACTACATCGCCCGCCTCTTCGGCATGCCACGCGACGAGCGCAAGCCGCGGCTGGCGAGCCTGATTCGCGCCGTCGATCTGCTGCCGCACTCGGGCGAATCCATCGCCCATTTCACGCCGGGACAGACGGCCCGCCTCGCGGTCGCCGCGAGTTTGATTAACGAACCCGATCTGCTCATCTGGGACGAACCGACGCACGGCCTAGACATCGAAGCCCGCCGGTCGATGCTGGAACTCATCAAGACTCTCGCGGCCGAGAAAACGCTGATTCTGAGCAGTCACAACCTGACCGACGTGGACGAAGTCTGTAATCACGCGGCCGTGCTGAACAAGGGGCAATTGATCTTCTTCGGCAGCCTGCAAGAGTTGAAGGGCCGCATCCGCAAGAACCATTACGAACTCGACCTCGACGGCGACCAGAAGTCGATCACGAAGGCGCTCGGCGTGCTGAAGTCCATGAAGGAAGTCACGCAAGCGGTCCTCCGGCAACGACGGCTCGACCTGAAGCTGACAGACGACGTGCCGAACACGGCGATCCTCGCGCAGATCTTCCAGGTGTTGTTCGACAACAAGGTGACGCTGATCTGCCTCCGCAGCCTCGGCATGCAGACGGAACAAGCGTACCTGGACCTGATGGAACAGGAAGAAAGCCGCGGGTTCACGCGGCTGGTGCAACTGGCCGACGCGGCCTAACGGAGCGTTCCCGATGGCGAAGACGATTCCCGACGGCTACCACACGGTCACGGCCTACCTGCATGTGAAAGGGGCGGCCGACGCCCTCGCCTACTACGCGAAGGCGTTCGGTGCGAAGGAACGCTACCGTCTGATGATGGGGCCGACGGTCGCGCACGCGGAGTTCACCATCGGCGACTCGATCATCATGCTGGCCGAGGAAAACGAGGCGTGGGGGAACAAGAGTCCCAAAACGCTCGGCGGCCACACCGGCGGGCTGTGCGTGTACGTCGAGGACTGCGACGCGACCTTCGCACAGGCCGTGGCCGCGGGCGGCACGGTGTTGATGCCGGTCGGCGATCAGTTCTACGGCGACCGCAGTGGCGCGATCCTCGACCCGTTCGGCCACAAGTGGAACATCGCCACGCACAAGGAAGACGTGCCGCCGACCGAGATGCAGGCCCGCATGGAAGCCTGGATGCAGGCGAAGGCGCAAGCCCAGTAACGGAGTTCGAACATGGACGCCCCCGCGACCGCGATTCCGTTTCGGTTCAACCGGTTCCTGCCGTACTGGGCGGTGCTGCAAACCGACCTCGGCCAGACGTTGCGCAGTTGGGTCTACCGACTGTGGCTCATCATGATGGCCCTCGCCGCCCTCGGCTACGTCCTCTACAAACTCGGGGCCGCGAACGCCGGGGAATATCAGTCGGTCGCGGTGCAAACCGACGACCTGTTGCGCGCCCTCGCCATCGGCAGCCTGTCGCTGATCTCGTTGCTCGCCGTCAGTAGCATCAGTTCCGAGCGCGGCACCATTGCCGACTCGATCCTCAGCCGCGGCATCAGCCGCTACCAGTACTTCCTGGCGAAGTGGCACGCCCGCGTCGTGGTCGTGCTGGCCACGTTCGTCACCGTGTCGGTCGCCGTGCTGGTCGCGTATTCGGTGCTGTTCACGGCCGCGACCAACGGCAGCGGCGTCAACCTCACAACCTGGGGCGGCATCTACGCCGTCGCCATGCTCGCGGCCGTGCTGATGGTCGTCGTCTCGTGGGGCGTCGCCATCGGCGCGATGTCCAACGGCACCGTCATCGGCATCACGATTTTCTGGATCGTCATTTTCGGCGGTATGATCGCCCTGTCGCGGTTGCCGAGCGACTACCCGAATCTGAAGTGGCTGATGGACGGCCTTCGCAACGTCCTCCGCGGCGGCGTGCAGACCGGCGATGTGGTGCAATTCCTGGCCGCGTCCGTCGTCCTCGCCGCCGTCGGCGCGTTCATCGGCCTCGGCGTTTTTGCCCGACGCGACGTGTAATCACTCGACTTGACTTGCGACTTGACTTGCGACTCGCACTTCGGCCGCTGGGGGTTCCGGCGGCTGCGGCATTTCTACCGGCACCTCGGCCGGTACGGCGACGGGGTCGCCCGGCAACGCCGTGCGCGTGCGGACGAGCGGGTCGTCGGCATACGGCTTCGGCGTCCAGGCGCACCCGGCCGACAGGCTGACGACAACGATGACGCAACAGACCCGCATGGTGCCCGCTTTCCGAGAGTTCGTCACTTCGAGCAATCGGTTCTAACGGGGCCGCAACTTCACCAAATCCCGCCCCCGCCGGTTCCGACCGCGACATTTCCCGAAATTTCTGTCACATTACCGGGGCGGCGGACAAGTCGGAGTGTCCGACACTGGGGAGGTCCGATGTTGCCATGACGACGACAGCCTTACCACCCACGCTCGTCCCGCCGCCGGACGATCCCGTTCGGGCGGCACTTCAAGAACCGACCACGCTCGAAGACTTGCGCCGCCAAGCCGGGGCGATGGCGAAGAATCGCAAGGTGTCCCGCCTGGAGATCGACGACCTCGTGAGCGAGACCGTCGAGCGGGCCTTGCGAACCGCCGCGAAGTACGACCCGACGAAGGGCAGCGTCGGCGGTTGGCTGTACGGCGTGCTCGTGAACATCGTTCGGGAACAGTCCCGGCAGGCTGGGCGGCAGGGCGTTCAGCAACCGGCCGACCCGAAACTTTGGGAACAGGCCGCCCACGCGAAGCCGGCCGCCGATCCGGACCTAGCCGAGAACCGCTTCCTGGTCGAGCGATACCTGAGCAAGCTCGGCCAACCGGAACAGGCCGTCGTGAAAATGCGATACCTTGAAGAGCGCGAGTACGCCGACATCGCGGATCGAATGCGGCTGTCGCAAGTTTACGCCCGCGTGCTCGTCAGCCGGGGGATTAACACGATGAAGGCCTTCGCCGTCGGGAAGGGGGATCGGCCATGACCGACCACGACCGCCGCGACTGGATCGACGCCCTGTCCGCCCGCTACCTGGACGCCCTGGACCGGGACGACTTCGACGCGCAAGAAGAACTCTGGGCACTCGCCGCCCAACACGCCGACCTGGAAACCGCCTTCCGCGAACTGCACGAGGGATTGCTGGAAGAAGAAGCCGCGAAGGCGACGGCCGCCGTGACCGATGCGGTCGAATCGCACCTGAAGTCGGCGACGATCGTCCGCGAACCGACCGGCCCGGTGACGTTCGCGGACGTGGCCGACGAATTGTTCCGCCACACGCCCGGCGGCCTGCCGCCGGAGGCCCACGCCCTCAACGCGAAGTTGCGAGAGGCGAAGGAACCGCTGCCGGCCGACCTGGGGTTATCCGGCCTGATCGCGTTCGCGGAAGCCAAATTCGGGGCAGCGTCCCGCGACTACTGGCGAGCCTTCCGCGAGGCGGCGCTCACCGTACGGATGCGCGCGAACTCTCAGTCGGCCGAGTACCAACTCGCGGCCCGCCGTGCGCCCAAGCCGGAGGACCGCCCGTGATCCCGGAAGAGATCGCCCACCTCCGCAGCCGGTGCAAACTGCCGTTCGATCCGTCCCGTCGCGGGCCGGTGCTGCTGAGCCAGTTCTTTGAAGAACTGAACCTCTCGCACGTCGCGCTGCCGAACTTGTCGTGCGGGGCGGTGACGGACTTCCTACGGTCGAAGGGCATGGCCATCGACCCAGTCGGCGAACCCGATTCACCGCTCGCTGGCTGCCTGTTCTGGGTGAAGGACGACGGGTGGGCGTTCGTCACCGCCAGCGACATCCTACCGCGCCGCCGCTTCTCGGCGGCCCACGAACTCGGCCATGCCGTTCTGCACCGCGAGACGATGGGCGGGTTCATTTCCGACGTGTCGATCAGCGAGACGGACGCCGCCGAGGGCCAACGCGAGCGGGAAGCGAACCAGTTCGCCGCCGAGTTGCTGATGCCGAAGGAAGTCTGCTGGGCGCGGGCGGAAGAGTTGGAACGCGACTACAAGGCGTGCCCGCGGATGGTGCTGGCCTACCGACTGGCGAGCGAGTTGCTCGTCAGCCGCGAGGCGATGCGGTACCGACTGAAGTCTCTGGGGATCGGCAATGACGACTGACCGCGACGCCGTCCGGGCGTTCTTCCGCAAGCACGCAGCCACGGCCGTCGGCCCGACGCCAGTGCAGCCGAACGTGACCCCCGGCGACGACGGCGACGAGCCGGACGCGATCGAGCGCGGGTTCGAGATGCCGGAAGCCGATTGGAAAGCGGTCGTCGTGTCGGAAGCCCCGGCCCGCGATGGCGAGTTCCCGGTGCGGTTCATCGACGGCTCGCAAGCTGGGCAGCCGGTCGTGTGCGTGCGCACGGCCGAGGGCTGGCCGATCCCGCTACTCATCAGCGAAGTCGGGGCCGTGGCCCTGAAGAGCGTGGGCCGGCGCTTCGAGCGGGAGTTCGTCGCCGTCGAGCGGGTGCTGTCGTTCGTCGCCGACCCGTTCCCGTGGGAGGAGGTCGAAGCGTTCGCCGCGGCCCTGGTCAACATCCCCGAGTTAAAACTGCGAGTCCTGCCCGCCAACCGGCCGCAAGAGCAACACAGCCCGTTCGACTACGAGATCATGCGAACCCAGGCCCGCGCGCGGGCGCAACAGGAGATGACTACCCTCGAACGCCTCGCGCTCGCCGTGAATCGCAAGGTGCCGACGCTGGTGGACGGGCCGTTGCACCGGCTGATGGGATCGCCCGACCCGTTCGGGCCGCTGTTGATCGGCGTCGTGAAGACGCAGGCGGCTGATTACCTGCACCCAAAAGGGTGGCAGACGCTCCTGGACTTAAAGCCTGGCCAGCGGACGCCGGTGTTTCAGTATGAGGGCCGGCAAACGGCTGGCGGGTCGGTGCCCGTGGCGTCGTGGTATCTGAAACTCGCAGGCGGGCCGCAGCTTGCCCCCAACTGGGGCTACGTCCGTGTCGAGGTGCCGTGGGGCCAGTTCCAACACCAGTTTCGCGGCGACTTCGGGTTCGTCAATCGCCTGTCGCGGTGGCTGATCGACGCCCGCTGCCGGACCGACAGCTACGCGCGAATGCCGGTGTCGCTCGACCCGATCGTGCGGGCCGAGGACGCGCTGAAGCCACTGTTCACGCCGCTGCAAGTGCTGGTGAACCGCCTCTACCGCCAGGCCGGGTTCTTTCGGAGGAACGAACTGTGAGTCGGACCGCCCTCGGCCGCGTGGCCGCCCCGCCGGAACACGAATCGACCAGCGGCGTCTTCTACTTCTGGGTCGACCGCGACCAGAGCGTCGAGCGGACGCAGATCGTCACCACCAAGTCCACTGTCGCCGGCCGAGAGGTCGCGTTCGTCGGCATCGTGCAGGAAGTCTACCGCCGCAGTCGGCAGAAGGACGTTGGCGAGGAGGCGGCCCGGTTCGACGGTCGCAGTGCCGAGACGCCGCCGTTCGCGTCGGAGGGCGTCACTTACGCGGAGGTCGCGATCCTTCGCACCGACCCGGTCGCGCACACGCCGCCGACGGAGGAGAGCGAAGTCTTCCTCGGCGACGAAGTCGCGGCCGCGAAGGGCTACGGCATGGACCGCATGGGCCAGCGGTTCGACGTGGGTCTCTTGCGCAACGGCGGCACCGAGTTCGCCGGGCGGGCGGCTATCGACTTGGACTTTCTTCTGGGAAAGAACGGGGGTCACCTCAACGTCAACGGCATCGCCGGCCTCGGCACGAAATCGACGCTGCTGCTGAGCATGAACTGGTTGCTACTCCGCGAGGCGAAGCGGCAACGGGAGGAGAAGCAGGGCGACCCGAAGCGGTTGCAGGTGGTGCCGGTGATCTTCAACGTGAAGAACTTCGACCTGTTCTTCATCGACCGCTGGAACACCGAGTACCGCAAGGAGGAACTCGCCCACCGCGAGGACTGGCGGCGGATGGGCGTGGACGAACCACGGCCGTTCGACATGCCGCGGTACTTCGCCCCGCAGGCGAAGGGGCTGTCCACACCCGTGCAAACCGGCGGCCGCACGACCGACGTGCTGCCGTACAGTTGGTCGCTGGCCGACGTGATCGAGCAAGAGTTGTTCTCGTTTCTGTTCAGCGAGGAGGACGTGTACGACCCGAACTTCGGCGGCCTCGTCGGTGAGATGGAAGAGTACCTGACGAGCGAAACCGCGGCCGGCCGGAAGTTGCGCAAGGATGGCCCGCAGACGTTCGCGGACCTGCTCGACTGGTTTCGCGACGAGCGGGATTCGCTGTTCATGGACTTCGTCAAGGCGACGAAGGGTAAACTCCTCCGCCGGCTGAAGTACATCGTGCAAGAGGGTGACGGCGTCCTCGTCCGCAAGGAGCCGAAGGGGAACGCGCTGAAGATTCCGTCGGTCGGGCAGGACTCGCCCATCGTCATCGACCTGTACGGCCTGCACGGTACGCCGAGCCTTCAGCGGTTCGTGGTGGCGGCCGTCTTCCACCAGATTCAGCAGATCCAGTCCGCGAAGCAGGTGGCGAACCTCAAGTACCTCATCACGCTCGACGAGTTGAACCGCTTCGCCCCGAAGGACAGTTCGGACCCCATCACGCAGAAGCTGGAGACGATCGCGTCGGAGGGTCGCAGTCAGGGGATCATCCTGTTCGGGGCGCAGCAGCAGGCGAGCCTGGTGAAACCGCGGGTGATCGAGAACGCCGCCATCCGGGCCATCGGCCGCAGCGGCACGCTGGAGTTGGGGGCGGAAGTGTGGAAGTTCCTCGGCCCTTCGGCCCGCAGCGCCGCGTCGCAGTTGCAGCCGGAGGAGAAGCTGCTGTACCAGCCCAGCTTCCGCGAGCCGATGCTGGCGAAGATTCCGTTCCCGCCGTTCGCCCTCAGCGAGAACGACGCGGACAGCCCACCGGCGACCGGCGGCGGCGATCAGGGATTGCCGCCGGTATCGAGCGCAGACCTGGACGCATTTTAAAAATGAATTCTCGTCTTGTTCGGGACCGAGCTGATTCGGGATGAGGCTGGCCAGAACCACGGTTGGAGAAAGGGAATCCCCGATGGCAATAACTCGAATCTCTGCCCAAGTTCACGGCCGTGAGATCGAAATCGGCTGCTACGGATCGGGGTCGGATTGGCTCTGCCGGCTGACTGACCCATCTTCTCAACTCGAAAAGCATACCGATATCTACTCCCCGCCACCTGATTTGGGATTCTTTTGGCTTCGGGAGTCGGACTGGAAATGGCTGGCGTCGGGTTTGGTTAACCGCGAAGTGTTCCGGGATACCGAGACGGTGGACAAACTTCTGGAACGTCTCATGCGGGAGGTGGTTGGGATCGACCAACAATTGGCTCAATGTATCGAGTTCGTCAGCGCAGAGTTCACGGCTACGGCCGACGGCGAGCAAGGGACGCTCCAGTTTCCGGGTAAGTGGGCGGAGTCGCGGTGGTGGCAGTCACGCTGATACGAATCAGATACATCGTTCACGTCCTGGCAAAACTCCGGCCGCACCTTCGATAATCCCCGAAAGATTGCCATTCGGGGTGTTCTCGTGATTGTCATCGTTGGGGCTATCGTCGTTCTCGGGTCCGTACTCGGCGGCTTTTCCATGGCCGGCGGACACGTACACGCTCTGATTCACTTGTCAGAGTTCGTCACCATCGGCGGGGCGTCGATCGGCGCGCTCGTCATCATGACGCCGAAGAAAACGCTCATCGACCTGATCCGGGCGGTCCTCGCGCTGCTCAAGGGGTCGCCGTACAACAAGGCGTCGGCCGCGGAGTTGCTGAAACTCTTTTACGGCATCGGGAAAGTGGTGCGGCAGGAAGGCGTTCTCGGCCTGGAAACGCACATCGGTGCGCCGCAGACGAGTGCGATCTTCAAGGCGTCGCCGAAGATTCTCGCGAACGGCCACCTCAAGCACTTCGTCTGCGACGGCCTCGCGCTGCTCGTGGACGGCAAGCCGACGCCGGAACAGTTGCAGTCGTGGTTGCAGGAGGAAACGCGGGTCATCGACCAGGAACACCATCAGGTCGTCGCGGCGCTCACGAAGGTCGGCGACGCGCTGCCGGGGTTCGGGATCGTGGCGGCCGTGCTCGGGATCGTGGTGACGATGCAGGCCATCGGCGGGCCGGTGGAAGAGATCGGCCACAAGGTCGGGGCGGCCCTCGTCGGGACGTTCCTCGGGATTCTCATGGCCTACGGGTTCTGTGCCCCGCTCGCCGGCCGGTTGGACGCCCTCGGCGTGGTCGAGATGTCGTTCTTGAACGCGGTGTCGGCCGGCGTGGTCGCCATCGGCGAAGGGGTTGGCCCGCGTGACGTGGTGACTCGGGCGCGGCGGTGCCTCGGCACCGAGTGCCGGCCGTCGCAGGGTGAAATGCAGAAGATCTTCAGCGAAGCGAAGGGAGGCTAATCGTGGCAGCAGGTGGTGGCGGCTCGTGGAAGGTGGCGTACGCGGACTTCGTGACCGCGATGATGGCCTTCTTCATGGTCATGTGGATCGGCTCGCAGGACCAGAAGACCAAGCAAGCAGTGGCGAACTACTTCGTCGACCCGGCGGGCGTGTCGAAGCGGCCGGCGATGCCGGGATCGGTTACGCCGACGCCCGCGCACGGGGCCGTCCCGCAGGCGGAATCGACGGCCGTGGGCCGGGGCCGATCGTCCTTCACCGAGTCGGCCGAGAGCAGTCGCGTGACGAAGGTCGTCAACGACGGCATCCACGCGAGCGGTGAGACGCTCCAGTATTGGCGGGGTGAGGCCAACAAGCACCGCGAGGAAGCCGCCCGGTCGCCGGAAGTGGTGGACCAAAAGCGGCCGATCAACGAGGTCGCGACGGCCGCCTTGGCCAAGAAGATGCGCGACGAGTGGTCGCAGAAGATCCCCCCGCAGGCGAAGGGCGTCTATCAGGACTTGCTCTTCTCCAGCCTCGCCGACGTGAACTGGACCCAGATCGCTGAAGACATGCTGCAACACTCGTAACGCTTATCGCCCCTTCGGCCTGAAGAGATCGGCGTCACTTCGACTCGGCCTCGCTCGCCCGTTGCTCGACCACGTCGAGTAACAGCGGGTGGCGGCCGAGCGGTTCCGCGAGGCGGAACAACACCGCCGGGAACTTCGCCGCGAGTTCCGTCCGCAATTCTTCCATATCGTCGCGCACGTGAACCCCCGGCGAGAGAAAGTACGGCAGCATCGTCACGCGCGTGGCCCCGCGCTGCACGCAGAGTTCGCCGCCGGCGGGGATGCTCGGCTCCGCGAGTTCGAGGTACGACACCTGCACGATGGGGTACCGGCCGCGCTGCCGCATCGCGTCGGCGACGAATTCCAGGTCGGCGTTGGCTTCCGCCCGGCGGCTGCCGTGGGCGATGAGAAGGAGTGCGTTCATATCCTTAAGGGTAGGGAGTCCGCACTTCGGAGAACCCATGATTGGCACGCGGATCGGGAACTGGATTCTGACCAGCGAACTCGGCACCGGCAGCCTCGGCACCGTCTACAAGGCCGCGAACGCCGATGTCAGCTCGCCGAACGATCCGACCGTCGCGGCCGTCAAGGTGCTGTCCCACCCGCTGAGCCGCG
The DNA here is from genome assembly GCF_008254045.1 of Limnoglobus roseus. Taxonomy (GTDB): domain Bacteria; phylum Planctomycetota; class Planctomycetia; order Gemmatales; family Gemmataceae; genus Limnoglobus; species Limnoglobus roseus. The sequence continues at coordinate 2,660,122 of NZ_CP042425.1, forward strand.
ATCCCGCCTTCCAGGCCCGCTTCCCGTCGGAAATGCTCGGCCTGCGGCGGCTCACGCACCCGAACATCGCCCGCCTCTACGACAGCGGCGTCCACGCTGGTCTTGCTTACTACGCCACCGAGTTCGTCGAAGGGACCGACGTGGCAACGATGCTCGCCCGGCACGAGAAGTCGCCGGACCAGCCCGGCCTCGGGTGGCAGTCGCACTTCTTCCGCATCGCGATTCAGACGGCCCGTGCGTTGAAGCACGCCCACCACCGCAGCATCTTGCACCGCGAGTTGAAGCCGGGCAACCTCATCGTGACGGCCGACGGGTCGCTGAAGGTGACGGACTTCGGCGTCGCGAAGGTCTTCAACCAGCCCCCCCTGACGCTGCCCGCCGAACCGATGGGCACGGCCGGCTATCTCGCCCCGGAACACTTCACCGGCAAGCCGTTGACCCGCCGCAGCGATCTGTACGCCCTCGGCGGCGTGCTGTACACGGTGCTGACCGGCCGGCCGCCGTTCGTGGCCGCGACCGCCGCCGAGTTCATGCACAAGCACTGCTACACGCTACCGGACCGGCCGGCGAACTTCATCCCGAAACTGCCGCATGAGATCGATGACTTCGTGTGCGCGCTCTTGGCGAAAGACCCGAGCCGCCGCCCGGCGAGCGCGGCCGCCATCCTCGACGACCTCGACCAGATTCGCGGCAAGCTCGAACGCAAGGGGGCGAAAGTCCTGCCGCCGCCGAGTGCCGACGACCCGACGGGATTGCACGCCCCGCTGACGGAAGTGCCGGCCGCGGTCGAAATCGCCGACACGAGCCGAACGGACCGTCGGGCGAAGCAACTTCGCGCGCTCGTCCTCGGCCTTTCGTTCCTGCTCGTCGTCGGCACGATCCTGTTCGTGTTCTTCCGCCCGCACCCGCCGGCCGAGACGCTGTGGACCGCGGCTCAGCCCCTTGTCGAATCGCAGAACCCGGACGACTGGGACCGAGCGACGGAAGAATTTCTCGGCCCGCTCTCAAGTTGGTACCCGGCCTGGAACCCGGACGAGGTGCGAGTGGCCAAGCAGATTCTCGCGGAACGGAAGGAACTCGCCCGATCCTTCTCGTCGCTCGGAAAGGCGAAGTACACTTCCGAGGCCGAGCGGCTGTACCACCGCGGGCAGAAACTCGTTCAGGTCGGCGATTACGGCGAAGCCCGGCGGACGTGGGAAGCGTTGGCGCGCGTCTTCGGGTCGTCGGAGGTCGAGCGGCGGTGGGTTTCGCTGGCGAAGTTTGCCCTGGCCGAACTGGCCAAACACCCCGGCCCGCGGGCGAACATCACGGCGGTCGCGGAGGCGGTGGCCCAGGCCCGAAAATTGCGACAGACGGGGCAAAATGCCGAAGCAGACGCTATGTTGAAGGCAATCGAAGAGTTGTACCGCGACCAGCCGGACGTGCTGGAGTTGGTGCGGTCGGCGAAGTGATCGCCGAAATCGACCCTTCGCCCCTGTGCCTGTTCCTCGGAGCCACGGCCAAATGGCAAACCCGGCGACGACCGTCACCGACTACTGCGGCGTCCTGACGCGCAGCAAGTTGATGCTCGCGAACGAGGTCCGCGGCGTCGTTGATCGCTGGCGGACCGAGACGCGGGCCAGCGACGCGGAGGTCGACTCGTTCCGCAAGTACCTCGTCGCCCGCCGCCTGCTGACCGAGTACCAGGCGGCGATGGTGCAGCGCGGCCACGCGGACGGCTTCTACATCGGCGGGTACGTCATCCTCGACCGCATCGGCAAGGGCCAGATGGCCGGCGTGTACAAGGCCGTCCACAATTCCGGGCAGACGGTCGCCCTCAAGGTGCTCGCAAGTTCGAAGGCCCGCAACCCGCACATGCTCGCCCGGTTCGAGCGCGAAGCCCGGCTGTTGACGCAACTCAACCACCCCAACGTCGTGCGGGCGTTCCAACTCGGGGGCGGCGGCGATAACGGCACGACCGGCGTTCACTACATCGTCATGGAGCACCTCGAAGGCGAGACGCTCGACGACGTCCTCGTGCGGCGGAAGAAACTGCCCGCCGCCGAGGCGGCCCGGTTGCTCTTCCAAAGTCTGCAAGGGTTGCAGCACCTCCACGACCGGCGGATGGTCCACCGCGACCTGAAGCCGGCGAACCTGATGCTCGTGCCGTCGGTCCTCACGAAGTCCGACACGACGCTCTCTTCGACGGTGAAGATCGTCGATATCGGCCTGGGCCGGGAACTGTTCGACGACGACAACGCCTCCACGCAGGACATTCACCTGACGGCCGAGGGGTCGCTCGTCGGCACGCCGGACTACCTCGCCCCGGAGCAGGCCCGCGACGCGCGGTCGTCTGACATCCGGGCGGACATTTACAGCCTCGGGTGTGTCCTGTTCACCGCCCTGGCGGGGCGGCTGCCGTTCATCGAAAAGAACGTGATGGCCACGATGGTCAAGCACGCGACCGAGCCGCCGCCGCCGGTCGCGCAGTTCGCCCCGGACACGCCGCCCGGCTTGCAAGCGGTGCTGGCGAAGATGCTGGTGAAAGATCCGGCCGGCCGCTACCAGACGCCGAGCGCGGCGGCGCAAGCCGTGCGGCCGTTCATGCCCGCCGACGCGGCCGACGCGGTGTCCACGACGGTCCTGCCGGGCTTCCAGGAGTTCCTCAACAGCGAGGACGGCGACCTGCCGACGTACCCGCCGAGCATTCTCGTCGACACGAAGCCGGCCGAGACGGTCGGCCTCTCCTCCGACCCACCGCGTGCCCCGCTGCCGCAGAAGGCTCCGGCCCCGCTCGCCCCCGTTGTGCCGCCGGCCCCCGCCCCACGTCCGGCGGCGGTTGCCGCGCCACCGGCCGCGAGCAAGCCCCGTGCGAGCGTGGCCGGCCCGCCGTCCGGCAAGCTCAAAGTCGGCACCGGCCTCGCGGCCGCCCTTGCCGGAGCGTCAACCCCGCGGGCCGGCAGTTCCGCGGCCGCCCCGCCGTCGCTGAAGCCGGCCTCCCTGCCGCCGCGGCCGTCGCCCCTGCCGCCGGTTGCAGCCGACGGGTTCGATGTCGAATTGATGCCGACGTCCGCAGCGCTGAGCGACCCCGCCGACGTGCTCCAGGCCCGCATGGCCGACACGCCGATGCGACCGCTGTACGACCTTGACCGCCGCGACTTCATCATGCTCGCCCTGGGGGCTGGCGGTGTCCTGTCCGCGATCGCGACGGGCCTGGCCGTGGCCCGCTTCTCTGGCCAAAAGTTGCGCGGCGGCGACGAAGAGTCGGCCCCCGGCCAACCGTGACGGCCCGTGAGGGGCATGAGATGGAAGTACCGTTGGCCCGACTCCGCGAGCTTGCCCTTGCCCTTCCAAGACCGGGGTGCGATTGGGAGGAGCGGCCTCACTTCGAAATGCCTACAACCTCGGAACACCTGACCGAGTACGAGCAGGCTGTCGGATTCCCCCTGCCTGGGGATGTGCGTGCGTTTCTCGCAGAAGTAGGGGCCGTCGTGGGAATGTCAGTCCACAACGGCTACTGGCTGGGCGATGTGGAACGGCTGACCTGTTCCGTCAAGTACGGCGACTACCCAAAGCATGTTGGGAACGATCCAGTGGCACCGATCGCCACTGACGGAGGGGGCAACGCATTTCTCTTGTCGGCGAGCGGTCCAATCTGGCGCTGGGACCACGAAACGGAGAAGATGTCCAAAGTTGCCACATCATTCGCTGCCTTCTTGGATCGGGTCGTGGCCGATTGGGAGGCATATGTCTCCGACACGCCCAGATGGAAGTTCTTGGTGTAGCCGATCCGCATGATTCTCACCGCCCGACCCTTCGCCACCGGCGAACCTCTCGCCCTGGAAGTTACCGCCGGCCGCATTACGGCTCTAGCCCCGACTGCGGATTCGTCGGGGCTGCCGTGGGTCGCGCCGTCGTTCTTCGACCCGCAAATCAACGGCTGCCTCGGTCGCGGGTTCGTCTCGCCGGACCTGACGCCGGACGATGTTCGCCTTATCGCTGAGACCTGCCGCGGTCACGGCATCGGTCGCTTCTGCCCGACGCTCATCACGAACAGCTTCGATGCGATTCACCGCGGTTTCGCCACGCTGACGAGGACGCTCGCTGCCGACGCGGAACTGGCGGCGTGGCTGCCGTGCTTCCACCTGGAAGGGCCGTACCTGTCGGGCGAAGACGGGGCACGCGGTGCGCACCCGCGGGAACACACCCGCGACCCGGACTGGGACGAGTTCCGCCGCTGGCAGGACGCGGCCGACGGCCGCATTCGCATGGTGACGGTCGCCCCGGAGCGCGCCGGGGCGTTGCCGTTCATCGAGCGCCTGACGGCCGCGAATGTCGTGGTCGCCATCGGCCACACCCTTGCCACCGGCGAACAGATTCGCGATGCCGTCACTGCCGGGGCGAAAACAAGCACACACCTCGGCAACGGCTGCCCGGCGGTGCTCCCTCGGCACGATAACCCGATCTGGGAACAGTTGGCCTGCGACGAGTTGTTCGCCAGCATCATCGCCGACGGCTACCACCTGCCGCCGGCCGTGGTGAAGTGCATTGTGCGAATGAAGGCCGACCGCGTGCTGCTGACGTGCGACGCGGGCACGCTCGCCGGCCTGCCGCCGGGCCGCTACCGCGACTGGGGAACCGAGATGGAAGTCCTGCCGGGCGGCAAGATCGTGGTCGCGGGCACGCAGTACCTCGCCGGGTCGGGCGTTTTCACCGACGCCTGCGTGGCCGGCGTGATGCGCCTGGGCGGCGTGAACTTGCAAGACGCGATCACGATGGCGAGCGTGCGGCCGCGCGAGTTGCTCGGCGAGCCGGTCCCCCGCATTGCGGTCGGCGAACGAGCAGAGTTGGTGCTGTTCGATCTCGTCGATGGCGAGTTGCGAGTGCGGCAGGTCGTGGGGTAGAAGCGCGGCGTCGGATTTCGTGCTCCCCTCCCGCGGCGTGGTGATTTACACTATCAACACGCCTCCGTTCCTCCGCGAAGCCTTCCCATGCGACTCCTGCTCACCCTCGGCCTCGTGTTCGCGCTCGCCGCACCGGCATCCGCCGCACCGCCGCGCGAGTTGATGGACGAGGCCATCGACCGCGGCCTGATCCACCTCCGCAACCAACAGGGCACCGACGGCAGTTGGCCGGGCGGCGGCTTCGGCATGATGGGCTTCGGCGGGGCCGGCGATCCGGCGATCTCGTCCCTGGCGGTGATGGCGTTCCTGTCGGCCGGGCACGTGCCGGGCGAGGGGAAGCACGGGGCGGCCGTCGAGAAGGGCATCAAGTACGTGATGGGCCAGCAACAGCGGGACGGCCTGTTCGCCGCCGGCGGTGGCGGGAACGCGGAAATGTACTGCCACGGCATCTGCACGCTCATGCTCGCGGAAGCGGCCGGCATGACCGACGGCAAACTCGCCGACGAACTCCGCAAGCGGTTGGAGGCGGCCGTGACGTGCGTTCTCGCCGGGCAGCGGAACGTGAACAGCCCCGACAACGGCGGCTGGCGGTACCACCTCAAGGGGTTCGACGCCGACCTGAGCGTGACCGGCTGGCAACTCATGGCCCTCCGCGGGGCCCGCAACCTCGGCTGCGACGTACCGGCCGACCGCATCAAGCGGGCCGTTGATTACATCAAGCGGTGTCAGGACCCGTTCAGCGGCGGCTTCCGGTACACGGTGAGCGCGCCCGTCACCATCCCGTGTACGGGCACCGCGATCCTCGGGATGGAACTGTGCGGCAAGGAGTATCACCGTGCCCCGGAACTGCTCCGGGCCGGAAAGCTCATCCTGAGTTCGAACCTGAACCCGGCCCAGCAGCACTTCTTCTACGGCATCTACTACACCTCGCAGGGGATGTTCCAACTCGGCGGGAACGAGTGGAAGGCGTACCGGCCGAAGTTGCACGACCTGCTCCTGCGGCAGAACGGCCCGCGGGCGGACGGCTCGTGGCAGAGCGGCGGCGGCCACGACGATCGGCAGCAAGGGTCGAGTTACTGCACGGCGATGGCCATCCTCGCCCTCACAGTTGAGTACCGCTACCTGCCGATCTACCAACGGTTCGAGGAGCCGATCGAGAAGGACGCGATCGACCCGTAACCGGGCCTACCGCTTCGCCCGCCAGTCCACCTTGCCGGGGTAGGCCATCGTCTCGGCCACGAGTTGGTACAACTCCGGGTCGTGGGCCTTCAGCGCTTCCCGCGTCGTGATCGGGTGGTCGGCCTTGTTCGGCGGGTACCCTGTGCCCGTGGCGTCGAAGTACGCTTTCACCCCTTCAACCCAATACTCGGCCCGATCGCGTGCGGCGGGCGTGCCCTTCCACAAGCCCTTTTCGCCGGCCGCTTCGAAGAGCTTCTTCAACTTCGCGTCGAACTCCACGTCGAGCCGCTTCACGCGCAACTCGTACTGCTGTTGCTCCCGCCGCTTGTCGAACGCCGGATCGACCGGCCGCTCGGCGGTGACGGCGTAGATCGCGTGGGCCAAAATGCCGACGAGGGTGGTTTCCCCCGCGAAGGTGTCGCTCGGCGTGCCGAGGACGTTCTCTTCCGGCACGACCATCAGCTTGCGGTCCTTCGCGTAGCGGTGGTAACGGGGCAGGTCGGAGCCGGCCTTCTCCTTCGCGTCGGCGAACTCCGGCAGGTCGCTCAGTTTCTCGCCGCGGGCCAGCACGACAAGCCGCGAGCCGTCCGCGATCATCGCCTTCAGGATGTCATGGCGGTACGCGAACATCTTGCGAACGGTATCGTTCGCCTTCAGCATCGCCTCGTCGCGAACCTTCGGCGAACCGAGGACGGGGAACTCGCGGGCCAGCGTGAACTTGGTGTAGTGGGCGTCGAACACGAACTTCTTCGGCGGCGCGATCACGCTCGGCTGTTGCCGCACGGGCGTGTACCGCCAGTCGTCGGTCGGCTTCAGGTTGAACGTCGTGCGGACCAACTCGTAACCGTCGGGGTCGTACTGCTTGAGTTGCTCCCGCGTGCCGACGGGGCCGTGGTTCCAGTTGTTGACGCGGTTACAGTCGAAGTACGACTGTGCGATCTCGGCCCAGTACTCGGCCTGGTTGCCGGCGGCGTAAGCGTTCTGCCACAGGCCGGCGGCGATGGCCTTCTTGTACACGTCCCCGAGCCGCCGCCGCCACGACGGGTCCATGCGGGTCAGGGCGGCGTCGATGGTGTGGCAGAACTCGTGGACGGCGATGCTCTCGTCGTCGTAGCGGTCGAGCGGCAGGTTCAACAGGTTCTCTTCGCCGAAACTCGTGACGCCGAGGCCGCCGGTCCCGCGGACGCGCTCGTTGAGGTACGCCGGGTTCGGGTTGTTACGGTATTCCGGCATGTCGGTGTAGACCTGATCCTTGCCGATGACGATGAGCCGCGTGCCGACCTTGCCCATCGTTTGCAGCACGTCCGGTCGCCCGGCGAGCAGGTGCGTGACGATCTCGTGCGTGCGGCGAAGGGCGTCGTCGTCCACGACCGCCGCGGCCGCGATGGACAACCCCTGCATGTCGAGGTGCTTGGCGTAGAACTTCTTCGCCGCCTCACGGTCGCGCTCGTTGAACTTCGCGAAGAACGCTTCCGGCGGGGCCGTGACCGCCAGCGGCTTCTCTTGAGCGACCGCAGAGACGGCGGCGAACAGGGTCAACGCGACGGCGAGTCGGTGCGCGAGCATGGGGCAACCTCGTCGGGGGGAAATTGCCGGCCGCCGCTTGACGTTCGGCCGGTGGAGAATCATCCTAGCTCCGTTCGCCCTCGCGAACGCACTCTCTTCCCTTTCAGGATTGTCCCACCATGCGTTTCCTCGCACTCCTGGCCGTTGCCGCGACGACCTGCACCGCCTTCGCCGCCGACAAAGAGATGGCGGCCCCCTTGAAGAAGGGCGAGCGGATCGTCTTCCTCGGCGACTCGATCACTCAGGGCGGCGTCAGCCCGAAGGGGTACGTTACCGTTGTCAAGAACACGCTGGCCGAGAAGCACAAGGACCTCGGCATCGAGGTCATCGGGGCCGGCATCGGTGGGAACAAGGTGCCGGACCTGCAAAAGCGGTTGGAGAAGGACGTGCTGGCCAAGAAGCCGACGTTGGTGGTCATCTACATCGGCATCAACGACGTGTGGCACGGCGAGAAGGACCCAGCGAAGGGCACGTCGAAAGAGAAGTTCGAGGCCGGACTGAAGGAGATCATCGGCAAGATCAAGGACGCCGGTGCCCGCGTGGTGCTGTGTACGCCGAGCGTGATCGGCGAGAAGAAGGCCGGCGCGAACAAGCTCGACAAGCAACTCGACGAGTACTCCGAAATCAGCCGGAAAGTTGCGAAGGAGACCGGCAGCACGCTGTGCGACCTGCGGAAGGCGTTCACGGAACACCTGGAGAAAGCGAACAAAGACGACGCGGAATCGAAGGTTCTGACGAGTGACCGCGTCCACTTGAACGACGCTGGCAACAAGTTCGTCGCCGACACGATCCTGGCGACGATCGACAAGTAAGTGCGGGATTCGGAATGCGGAACGCGGAATTCGGAATGAGAGCCAGAAGAGGTTTTCATTCCGAATTCCGCGTTCCGCATTCCGAATTCATCCAACCACCAAGTTCACCATCTGCGGCGGCTTCGCAATCACCTTCTTGATCGTCTTGCCGCCGACCGCCTCGATCACCTTCGCGTCGGCCCGGGCGGCCGCTTCCAGGCCGGCCGCGTCGATGCCGGCCGGCACCGTCAGTACCGCCTTCAGTTTACCGTTGACCTGCACCGGAATCTCGATGCTGTCGGCCTTCGTCAGTGCCGGGTCGAACTTTGGCCACGGCTCGTAGGCGAGCGTGGTCGTATGGCCGAGCGCCGCCCACAGTTCCTCCGCGGCGTGCGGCGCGTAGGGGGCGAGCAGCAGGAGAAACGGTTCCATCACTGCCTTCGGCCGCACGTCTTGCTTGGTGAAGTAGTTCGTGAACTCCATCATCGTCGCGATGGCGGTGTTGAAGCTCAAGCGTTCTGTATCCTCACCGACCTTCTGAATCGTGCGGTGCAGCACCCGCAACGCTTCCTTATCCGGCTCGACATCCTTGACGCTCGGATTCAGTTTCAGGGTGTCGGTCGCGTCGTCGGTCAGCATCCGCCACACGCGGCCGAGGAAGCGGTAGACGCCTTCGACGCCCTTCGTGCTCCACGGCTTAACCGCTTCGAGCGGCCCCATGAACATCTCGAACAATCGCAGGCTGTCGGCCCCGTACTCCTTCACCACGTCGTCGGGGTTGATGACGTTGCCGCGGGACTTCGACATCTTCTCGGCCTTGGCCGTCAACTCGATCTTCGGCGAGGCCAGGTACGTTTTCCCCTTCTCCTTGAAGATCTTCTCGTCGGGAAGGTCAACGAACACGCCCGCCGCCTCGTCCCGGAACTTCAACACGTAGGTTGGAACCTTGTCCTCTTCCTCGGGCTTTCTCAAAGTTCCCGTGATCTCCACTGCCACCAGGCTCTGTTGGTGTTTCTCGAAGTCGGCAACAGAGCAGTGGTACTCGTACTCGCCCAGGATCATGCCTTGATTGACGAGTTTCTGGAACGGCTCGGGGCAGTACACGTAGCCGCGGTCGAACAGCACCTTGTGCCAGAACCGCGAGTACAGCAGGTGCAAGACGGCGTGCTCGGCCCCGCCGATGTACAGGTCCACCGGCAGCCAGTGCTTCAGTTTCGCGGGGTCGGCGAAGGCGTGCGGGTTCTTCGGGTCAATGAACCGCAGGAAGTACCAGCACGACCCGGCCCACTGCGGCATGGTGTTCGTCTCGCGGCGGTACGTGACGCCGTCGCGGGTGACGGTCAGCCAGTCGGTCGCCTTTGCCAGCGGGCCGTCGGGGCTGCCGGTCGGCTTGTAGTCGGTCATCTCTGGCAGCGTCAGCGGCAGATCACTGACCGGCAGCGGGATGACCGTGTCGTCGGCCCCGTGCAGCACCGGGAACGGCTCGCCCCAGTACCGCTGCCGACTGAACAGCCAGTCGCGGAGCTTGTAGTTGATCTTCCGCGTGCCGAGTTGGTTCGCCTCCAAGTGGGCGATGATCTTCTCCTTCGCAGCCGTCGTATCGAGGCCGTTCAGGTCGCCGGAGTTCATCGCCACGCCGTCGTCGGTGTACGCGGCCGTCAGGTTGTCGACGGTGCTCCCGGTGTCCTTCAGCCACTTCGCGTTGGGCGTGACGACGGTGACCAGCGGCAGGGCGAATTGCTTCGCGAACTCGAAGTCGCGCTCGTCGTGAGCGGGCACGGCCATGATCGCCCCGGTGCCGTAGCTGGTGAGTACGTAGTCGGCGATCCAGATGGGAATCCGTTCGCAGTTTACGGGATTGACCGCGTAGGCCCCGGTGAACACGCCGGTCTTCTTCTTGGCCAACTCGGTACGGTCGAAGTCGGACTTCCGTGCGGACGCTTCCTGGTAGCTTCGAACGGCTTCGCGTTGGTCCGGCGTGGTGATGACATCGACCAGCCGGTGTTCCGGCGACAGCACCATGTAGGTTGCGCCGTAGAGCGTGTCGGGACGGGTTGTGTACACCGTGACCGAAAGCCCACCCGACGCGACGGGTGGGCTTTGCCCCAGAATATCAAATACGACCTCCGCCCCTTCGCTCTTGCCGATCCAGTTCCGTTGCATCTGCTTGATGCTCTCGGACCAGTCGAGCGGGTCCAGGTCGCTTAGCAGACGGTCGGCATACGCCGTGATGCGCATGAGCCATTGCGTCAGCGGTTGCCGCACGACGGGGTAGCCGCCGCGCTCGCTCTTGCCGTCGATCACTTCCTCGTTGGCCAGCACTGTGCCGAGTTCCGGGCACCAGTTCACCGGCTGCTCGTTGCGGTACGCTAGGCGGTACGGCTCCTGGTACTTTCGCACCGCGTCCGGGCCGCGCAACTGCACTTCCTCGGGGATCGGCAGTTCGCTGATCGGCCGGCCCTTCTTCTGAATCGGGTCGTACCATGTTTCGTAGATCGTCAGGAAGATCCACTGCGTCCAGCGGAAGTAGGCCGGGTCGGTCGTGTCGACTTCGCGGTCCCAGTCGTAGCTGAAGCCGAGGCTCTTGATCTGCCGGCGGAAGTTGTCGATGTTGTTCTTCGTGTTCGTGCTCGGGTGCTCGCCGGTCTGCACGGCGTGCTGCTCCGCGGGCAGGCCGAAGGCGTCCCAGCCCATCGGGTGCAGGACGTGGAAGCCGTTCATCCGCTTGAAGCGGGCGAGGATGTCCGTGGCCGTGTAGCCTTCCGGGTGGCCGACGTGCAGGCCGCTGCCGCTCGGATACGGGAACATGTCGAGGATGTAATACTTCGGCTTACCCTCGGAGTCGTCTTCGGTGCGGAAGGTCTTGTTCGTTTCCCAGAACTGCTGCCACCGGGGTTCGATGTCAGCGGGGTTGTAGCTCGGCATTTCGGTCACCTGGTGATAAAGTCGTCCTGTTTGGGTACGGTCGCGGGGGAACGGCGTCAATCAAGGGAGCATCAGGAAGCGGGAAAGGTTCTCGCACCGATGGCGTTGTCTTCGCCGCAAATCCCGGCTACGCTGGGGCGAATCCCTTTCCGCCGGAGGATCGCCATGCTGTTCGCCGATGACCCGTGGTTCGCCAAGACGTTCGAATCGTCACTGCTCGCCGCCGCCGCGTTCGGGCTGTTGGGCATCGTGATGCTGGCGATCGGGTTTAAAGTCTTCGAACTCATCACGCCGCGGGTCGATCTGGAGAAGGAACTCGCCGAGAAGAACGTCGCCGTCGGCATCGTCGTCGGGGCGCTCCTGCTCGGCATCGCCATGATCGTCACACGGGCCATCGGCGGGTGACATGCGCAAGAGTCGAACCATCAACCTGCTCCTCCTCGGTGGCGGCATGTTCGCCTTCTGTGCCTGCCTGTGCAGCGGGTGCGGGCGGAACAATCCGACCGAGGTGAGTGCCCCCTACGATCCGCCGTGGCACGACGCGAACGGCAACGCCATCGCGAAAGAGTGGAACACTGACGCCGACGGCCACCGCACGCCGACTCAGCCGCCTTACGACGCGAACGGCAAGCCGATTGCCTTCGACGCGAACGGCAACCCCGTCCCGCCGGCCGGCACCACGCATTCCGGTTATTCGTCGAGTTCGTCGCACTACCACCGCACCGGCGGCTGGTTCCCGTATATCTTCTCCACTCGCTCGACGCCGAGTTACGGCCCGACGTACCGTTCCGGGCCGACGAACACCGGCTCGACGTACTTCGGCGGCTCGAAGCCGAACAGCAGTTCGCCGCCGGCCAAGTCGTCGGGTGGCAGTTCGAGCAGCGGGTCTGTCAGTCGGGGCGGGTTCGGCGGCTCGGCCGCGAGCGCATCGAGTGGGAGCTGATCGCGTGCAGCAACTCATCATCGTGGTGAAGCCGTTCCGGGCGGAAGCGGTGTTGGCCCTCCTCGCCGAGTTCGGCGTGGCCGCGTGCGTGGTCCGCGAGGCGAAGGGGTACGGCCGGCAGAAGGGCTACCTGAACCGCTACCGCGGCAGCGAGTACAACACCGCCTATTTGCCGAAGGTCGAGATCACCGTCTGGGTGGCTGACGAGCAGCGACAGGAGATGGTGGAAGCTGTGGCGAAGGTCGCCCGCACCGGCCGCATCGGCGACGGGAAACTCTTCGTGGTGCCGACGGCGTGGGAGATGATCGAGTTTTAACCGACCGCGACCGGCAGGCGGAGCGTGAACTTCGTGCCGCGGCCGACTTCGCTCTGCACGGTCATGGTGCCGCCGTGGGCGACGACGATCTTGCGGGCCGTCGCGAGGCCGAGGCCGTTGCCGTCGGCCTTCGTCGTCTGGAACGGCTTGAACAGTTTCGCCCGCACCTCCGGCGGAATGCCGACGCCGGTGTCGATCACGTCGAGCTCCACGAAGTCGCCATCGGCCCGCGCTTGCAGCGTCAGCGTGCCGCCGTTCGGCATCGCGTCCTCGGCGTTCAGCATGAGGTTCAACAACACCTTCTCGAACATTTCGCGGTCGAGCAGAACCCGCGGCAGGTCGGCGGCCGGGTACCAACTCACGATGACGTTCTGCAAGCGGGCCGTCGGCGCGAGGAAGTCCACCATCCGGCCGACGACTTCTTCCAGTCTCGTCGGCTCGCGGTGCAGGTCTTCGACGCGGGCGAACCGCAGGAAGTCGTTCGAGAGATCGACGAGCCGCTGACACTCCGATGTCATCAGTTGGATGCGTTCCAACGCCCGCCGCTCGCGTTGCGTCTCGGGGTTCTCGAAGTCTTCGCCGAGCAGTTGCAGGTTGAGCAGCACCGTGCCGAGGTGGTTCTTCATGTCGTGGATGAAGCCGCCCGTCGTCTCGGCGAGGTCGATGAACTGCTGCGTGACGGCGTCGGACATGCGAGAACCCTCGGCGGGAGCATGTCACCAGTTTATCGGCGGATCAGCTTCAGGATCAGCACGACGGCGGCGGCCGACACGATCGCGTCGGCGGCGAACACGCCGATGGGGAGGGGCACCTTGCCGTCGCGGCCCATGTTCGAGCCGGCGAGCAACAGCGGGTAGTACACGGCCACCGTCGGCAAGAAGCACGTCACGAACGAACTCAGGTAGTCGGCCCGGTTCGCGCGGATGCCGACCGGGCAGCCGAGGATGGCGAACACCAAGCAGCCCAGCGACAACGCCGGCCGCATGTAGTACTCGTTCTCGGTGTTCCGCATTTGGCGGAGCTGCTCATTAATGTAATAGGTCAGGCCCTCCACCGTCTTCAACCAGTGCGTTCGGATGTTCACGTCCGTGCTTTGACTCGCCAACTGTTCGGCCTCACGTCGTTTGTCCTCAAGCCCGGCCACGATTTCCCGGTACTCGTTGGCCTTCTCCGGCAATTCGTCCCAGATCAGGTTCATCGGCCGGTTCTTCACGTCCTTCTGCGAAAACACGTCCGGCAGCGGCACGCCCATCGGCCGGTTGGCGTCCGTTGTAATCTCCGTGACGCCGTCGCCGCCACGCCAGCGGTCGGGGTCGATAAAAAGCATTGGTTGCTCGTTCGGGTGCTCGGCGTCCGGCAGAACCACCCGAAGCTTCGCCTCGCGTGCCCGGACCACGAAATCGTAGTCGCCGGTGTCCACGTCCTTCCCGTTGCCGTCCTTCTGCATTTTCTTCCGCTTCACCACCACGTCCATTAGTCGTTGGCCGACCACGTCGCGGACGTGGATGACGTAGGGGAAGTTCGTCGCCTTGAACGTGCGGTCCCGCTTGAGCAGGTTGTAGAGCAACTCTTCCGGGTTCCTGAGCAGCCGCCGTTGCAGTTCGGTTTGGGTGTGCGGGATGACGCTGTGCGCCAGGGCGAACGTCGCGGCCGAGGCGATCAGACCGAGGATGAACGCGGGGCGGAGGATCGTGTGCAGGTTGACGCCGGCGGCCTTCATGGCGACCGCCTCGTTGTCGTGGGCGATGCGGCCGTAGACCACGCACGAGGCGAACAGCGTCGTCGCCGGGATCGTGTACGGCAGCGTGTACGGGACCAGCAGCGGGATCGCTTGCAGCGTCTGGAGCATCGACAGGCCGAGTTGGTTCGCCTGTTGGATGACGAGGCCGATGAGGAACAGCCCGGTCAGGCCGGTCAGCGTGAGCGCGAACACCTTCACGAGTTCCCAGAAGATCACGCGATGCAAAATGCCGCCGAGCAGAAACACTTGTCGTCTCCCGTTGGGCTTTCGCCGCTGCGGATGAAGGGGTGAACGGGTGACACGGTGAAGGGGTGAGAAAACCTCTTCTGCCTTTTCACCCCTTCACCGTGTCACCCGTTCACCCCTTCATTTCTCGCCCGTCGCTCGTGCCGTCGGCGACCGGCCGGCTCGCGCTCGCACCCGGTCGGCCACCGCCTTGAACGGGTCGGTTACGAACGGTACGACCCGCGGCTCGTACTTCATCTCGCCGTCCGGCTTTCGCGTTACCTCGATCTTGAACAGCTTCTCGCTCACCACCGCCGTCACGTCGCCGAACGGCGTCGTCAGCCACCGCTGCAAGGTCTGTGACCAGATCGTGTAGAAGTCGAACTTCACGTACTGCCCGGTCGTGTCCATCTCGCCGGACCCGCCGAGGCTGATCGCCGAGCCGAGCAGGTCCACGTGGTCCACCCGCACGCGGTCGCCGCGGAGCGTGAACGTCGCGTGGGCCTCCTCGAAGGCCGTCTTGTTGGGCGCTTCCAACTTCAGCGCCTTCAAGAGGGCCGCGAGCGGCGGCAGGTTGTAAATGTGGCCGCGGTCCACGTCGGCTTTGCCGTAGCCGGTCAGGATCGTGCGGCCGGTCGTCGCGTCGGCGGCCGTTTCCAGCAGGATACTGCCCTGCGCGGCCCCCTCCAGCTTCGCGCCGCTGCCCACGTTGTGGAACTTCGCCACGTCTTCTAATCGAATATCGGTCGCCGTGAGCGAGAGTCTATACCGGACCGGGTCGGAAAGTACAACGCGACCCGTGCCGCCGACGGTCCCGTTGAACAGGGTGCCCTGTAGGTCCGTAAACTTGAACGCCGACGGGAGCCGCCCGCCGGGCTTCGTGGCGTCCGGTTCCTGCGCGTCGGCGTCGAACGTCGCCTTCACCGCCGTGGCCGGGTTCGACGCGATCAGCACCGAATCGAGCCAAAGATTGCCGTTCACTTTCCCGAGGTGCGTCGGGTGGTAGCGGCCGGTACAGGCGACTTTGCCGACGGCCTTCTCGCACGGTACGCCCGCGTCGAAGGCCGCCCCATCGAGGCGAATCTCCCCATTCCAGTAGACTTCCGGGTCGCGCTCGACGGGCGGCAGAGCGTCCGGCAAGGCGAGCGAAGCGACGGCGGTCGATTCCGGCGGCGTCAGCACGACGAAGTGCTTGAACGTCAGTTCGGCCGGCCCGCGGAGGTTCATGTCCTTCACACCGTCGCGGAGACCACGGGGCAGGGCGGTGATAAGAGCGTCGTCCACGATTAGCGGCGCGACGTCCATCTTGCCGAGGTTCGCATAAACGCGGCCGTCGTCGTAGAACCGCACGTCCGCGGCGTTCAGGCCGAGCTTCGACGGGCCGTGACGGGCGACGAAGTGCTCCAACTTCACCCGATCGCCCTCGTACTTCAGGTGGCCCGACAACTCGTCGAGGCGGTAGGCGAAGAAGGACGGGGTGACGCTCGGCCCTTCGAAGTTGAACGCGAGTTTGAGGTCCGTGGACGGGTCGAAGTTCGTGGTGGCCGCCGGCCGGGTGAGGGCCGTGAGTTGCTCGACCGGCGAGACGGCCGTGAGCGATACGAGCGGCCCGTCGCCGCGCTGGGGGGCGGGGTTGGGCTTCGCCCGGTCGAGCAGGTCCACGTCCACGGCGAATGAGAGTTTCCCCCGCGGCTGCAGCACGTCCCACAGCGTGCCGAGTTTGACCGCCGTCAGCGACTCGCGGAACTGCTCGTCGATGGGGCAGTCCTTCCCCCAGACGTGCAGGACGACGCGGCGGTCCTTGCTGTCCGGGACGGCGTCGTTGTCCCCCTTCATCCAGATCGTGCCGCCGCCGTGGCGGGCGGTCACGTCGCGGATTTCGATGCGGTCCGTCTCCGGTAGCGGGGCGATCGGCTCGCCGGGGCGGACCGGCCGCCGCCCGTCGTTGGTCGTCACGAAGATGTTTACCTTCGCGCGAACCTGGTCGAGCGAGTACGGGAAGGCCTTGTAGTTCACCGTCCCGTCGTACACGCTCAGGCGGAATGTGTTCTCGACGAGGTTCACGCCCGCCTGCTGCTTCACGTCCACCGCGAAGTCTCCGCGGCCGGTCGGGTGCAGCGAGCGCAACAGGGCCGCATGCCGCTTCGACGCGAGGGCGTCGAACAACTGGTCGTTGATGGGGACGTTGTTGCCGGTGATCTTCAGTGCGAGGGCCGGGTCGGGGCCGGAACCGCGGACGCTCCCCTTCACGTCGATCCGCTGCCCACCGGCCGTGCCGGTGAGTTCGACCTTCGCGTCCTCGCCGTCCGGCGTCACGGTCTGGCGGATCAGTCCGGTCACGTCGGTGAGCGGGTAGCGGAACTTATCGTACACCACCGCGAGCTTCGTCGGGCGGAAGTCGAACTCGCGCTTCCACGCTTCCGGCGTCGGCCGGTTGAACCGGTAGCCGACGGCCACGGTCCCGGTCGGGCTGAACTTGGCCCGGTACTTCTTTACCTCGTCGGGCAGGCGGTCGAAGAAGGCGTCGTCGAGGCTCAGGTCGCGGAGCGTGACTTCGATGCGTTCCAGGGTCTCTTCGAACTTCGTGACGGCCGACGCCGTGGCGTCGCCGGCGATGGGTCGCGAGGCGAGCCGGGCGGGAACCTCACGGCTCGACGGGGCCGGGATCGGCACGACCGGCGGCGGGCCGACGAGCGGGCGGGTTTCCAGCGTTAAATCGAGGGTGGCCGGGCCGAGCTTCGCCGACAAGTTCTCGACCGTGACCTTGCCGTCCTTGAACATCGCCGCCGCCTGGATTGCCGTCAGAGGGGAGGGCAGCAGGGCGTGTTCGAAGTGGCCGTCGCGGAGTGTGAAATGCACATCGTACTTCGTCGGGCGGCCCGGTTCGCTCTCCCACTCGGCCTTCACGTCCACCCGCCCCGTCAGCGGTTTGATGTACTCGACCGCGTCGGGTTGAACCGTGGCGATCACCCCCGCGAGCGGCGAACCGAGTGGCACGTCGGGCAGGTCTGCCCGCAGTGACAGTTGCCCGGTGCCGCGATTCAGGCGGGCGGCGAGCGAGAACCGCACGGCGAGTTGGTCCGCCACGGACGCGCGGGCCGATCCCTTGACGTTCAGGAACAGCGGGGCGGGGTCGTTGATGAGTGTGAAGTTCGCATCGGTCAGCGTGACTCGCGGCAGCTTCTTCGGGCTGCGGTCGACGACGTGAACCGTTGCCTTGTTGACCACGAACATCGGCAAGGCCGCCGCCGTCGGGCCGGGTGAACTCAGCCCTTCAAGGCCCCACCGGCCGTTTGGCAGGCGTTCGAGCGTCAGTTCCGGGCCGTCGAGTTCGATCTTGCGGATCGCCAACCGGCCGCGGTTGATCTCTTCCTTGTCGTGGTAGATCGTGCCGACGGGTGCGCGGAAGAACGGCTCGGTCGCCCCCTTCTGAGTGATGGTCAGGTCGCGGACGGAGATGCCGCCGAAGACGCGAATCTGGGCCGAGCCGACGGTGACGGTGGTGTCCGGGAACTGTTCGCCGAGGGTGGAGAGGAGCGACGCCCGCACCGCTTCCGGGCTGACGTAGGACTGTGCCCACCAAACGCCGTACCCCACGGCCGTCAGGACCGCGAGAATGACGCCGCGAATAATCCACGTGCGGAGGGCCATCCGTTGCCGTCCGGGGGCGAGTACAACCGGGAGGCATTCCCGGCGGAGCGGGATGATAAGCGGGCGAAGGGAAACCGTCAACGTGGAGTGGGAAAGTGGCGTTCGGCCAGCGACAAAAAAACATCCCGCGAGCGAACTCGCGGGATGTCGGAGGTTACTGCAAAATCGGTCCGAGATTAGTTATCGAGGCTGAGCGTTTCACCGCCGTTGCGGGAAGCCGCAGCGGCGTAGTTTGTGGCGGCGATTGTGTTGCGAACGAACCGCACCGAGCCGTCAGCCATGGCGAAGTTCGCGCCGCCGGTGTGCTGACTGCCGAACGCGGCATCGGGAGACGTTGAGGTGGCGTTACCAGCGAAGAGGGCGAACGGGGCTTGGTACGTGCCAGTCGTAGAGGGGAATGTTGCGTTGGGGTAGCTCACATTGTCCGCGACACGGAGGACGGCACCCACAGCGGTGGTCCCATTGCAGCCAGCGGCATTCGCACCAGCCCAGTATGGGAATTGACCCGTACCAATGTTGCTCGGGCTGACGTTCGTGCTGGAGGTTGCTTCACCCACCATGAACGTATTGCTGGTGCCGTCCGTGATGCCGGCGATGCCCGTCACGTAGGTATTGTTGTTGTCGTTAGCGTGCAGAAGAACGCCGTTCATGCGATTACCGGCGGTGCCGCCGCAACCGTAACTTGCAGCACCGGCGCCACCGTTCCAGTTGGCCGTGTTGCCAAGGTTGCCCACGTAATTCGTTTTGCCCCAGGTTCCGTTACGGTTTCCCTGAGTTGGCAGAATGTCACTTGGGCACTGGAAGGTTGGGATTACCGTGTAGACGCATGGCGTCCCCCCCGTAGCCGTGAGAATCGCGTTGTTCGCATCGCAGCGACCAATTACGCTCGCGGCGTGGATGTTGTCGATGTTCGGCGAGCCCGTGGGCGGGTTCTGTGACCAGGCGTTGCTACCGCCACCGCCGCCCGGCGGAACCCACATGCGATCGTTAAAAGCCGTGTTAGTAAGGGCGGCGTACAACGGGGCTTGCTCAACGTAAGGCAGAATCAGAGCCATCCAGCCCCACTGCCCGTTGTCGTCGTTCGATTGGCCGACTGGGAACTTGTTGGCCACGTCGTGATAGGCGTGCAGTCCGATCCCGAGCTGCTTGAGGTTGTTCGTGCACTTGGCCCGTGCTGCCGCTTCGCGGACTTTTTGCACGGCGGGTAACAGTAGGCCGATCAGAATCGCGATGATCGCGATCACGACCAGCAGTTCGATCAGCGTGAACGCCGATCGACGAGAGAGAGAGGACTTCATGGCCTGGGCTCCTGGAAAAGAAGAATGAGAAGAAAAAGGCAAACAT
Organism: Limnoglobus roseus; assembly: GCF_008254045.1. Taxonomy (GTDB): domain Bacteria; phylum Planctomycetota; class Planctomycetia; order Gemmatales; family Gemmataceae; genus Limnoglobus; species Limnoglobus roseus. The sequence continues at coordinate 2,679,686 of NZ_CP042425.1, forward strand.
GGATGGACGGGTTTATCTTACCTATTTCCGAGAAACACGGCAAGAAGATTTTGGCAGCTCTTCGATTTCCAATCGTTTCGAGCACTGCAGTTGATCTCGGAGCTTTGATTTCATTGCTCTCATCACTGTCTGCTCGCAATACCGGGCGCGAAAATGCCGGATATTAAGATGGCCCGCGAATTGTCGTCTCGATACTCTTGGTCCCAGACCTGAGACGGAAGGTGACCACTTGTCTCATTTCTGGGAAACCGAAATTCCTGGGAAACAGTTGGCTGACGCTTGTGGACGCGGTTCCTACATTGCGTCAGTACGAAAACGAACACCCCGTTTCCCGATAAGGATGTTCGGCATGACGAGCGATGTGCCCACACCGGCGACGATCGAACCCGTTGCCCACGGCGAAACCCCTCTGGCGTTCACGACCCGCCGCGGCCTCGCCACGGCTTCGTTCTCACTGGGGTTGTGGGGCTCGCTGACGTTCTGGTGGTTCCCCTTCGGAATGTGGGTGGGGCTGATCGCTCTCGGCATCGGGACCGTCGCACAGCTCATGGGCTGGCGGGCCAACAGCAACCGGGACAGTCTCGCGACGGTGGGGCAGGTGCTGGGTGCGATGGCGGCGACGACGGCCTACACTTGTTGCCGTGTGATGCAGTACTTCTTCGAGAACTATACGCCGACGTGGCCGTAAACTCGCGCGGCCCGGCGTCATTTGTCTGAGCGTTCATCATCCGGAGGCAGTCGATGCCCCAGGTCTTCCCGAAGCGTATGAATCCGATCTCTCGGATCATGCTGCTGTCCATTCCGCTGATCGCGTCCACCACGGGCGTGGCCCTAGCGGCGTTCTTCCGCTCGGACTACACCACGGGTCGCAACGAGATCGTGGACCAGCCGATTCCGTTCAGCCACCTGCACCACGTCAGCGAGCTCGGGATCGACTGCCGATACTGCCACACGTCGGTCGAGAGTTCCGCCTACGCCGGCGTGCCGCCGACCAAGACGTGCATGAACTGCCACCAGCAGGTGTGGAACGGGGCGGACATCCTTGAGCCGCTGCGAAAGAGCTATCAGACCGAAACGCCGATCGCCTGGACGAAGGTTCACAACACTCCGAACTACACCTACTTCAACCACAGCATCCACGTCGGCAAGGGCGTCGGGTGCGTCTCCTGCCACGAGCGGATTGACCAGATGCCGCTCGTTCGGCAGTCGAAGACGCTGCTCATGGAGTGGTGCCTCGACTGTCACCGTCACCCCGAAAAGAACCTGCGGCCGAAGTCGGAGGTGTTCAACCTCGCGTGGAGGCCGGATGATGGCACGGTGGACGTCGACGGCCGGGCTTACGGCCCGACCCACGGCACCGGCACCCAGAGTGAACTGGGCCGCGAGTTGAAAGAGAAGTACTTGGTGCGGGACGAGAAGACGCTGACGAATTGCAGCATCTGCCACCGCTAGTTGAGAAATGCGGAACGGGGAATTCGGAACGCGGAATTCAATACCCGTTTTCATTCCGAACTCCGCATTCCGAACTCCGCATTGGAGAGGGAAGATGGCTCTCGACTTCGACACGAACGCCGAACCGACCGGGGCCGGTGCACAGTCGCCGGAACAGTTCCATTCGATGGAACAGATGTTCGGCTCGCCGGCCTTCGAGCGGATGATGAAGGACGAGTTTCCGGAAGACGCCGCGGAGTGGCTCGACCCCGTCACCCGTCGCCGGTTCCTCGCCCTGTCGGGTGCTTCGGTGGCGTTGGCCGCCGCGGTTGGGTGTAACCCGTCGCTGAAACCGGCCTCCCAGAAGAAAATCGTTCCCTACGTCAAGAAGCCTGAGAACGTCACCCTCGGTGTGCCGCTGTTCTTCCCGACGGCCGTCTCGCTCAACGGCGTCGCCGTCGGCGTCCTGGTGAAGTGCCATGAAGGCCGCCCGATCAAGGTCGAGGGCAACCCCTCGCACCCCGGCAGTCTCGGCGCGACGGACGTGTTCGCGCAAGCCGCCATCCTGGGCGTCTACGATCCGGACCGCTCGAAGGTGGTGACGGAAAAGGGGATCCCCACGACCTGGGAGAAGGCTCGCAACGCCCTGGCCAGTATTGCCGCGGCTCAAGTCGCGAAGCAGGGGGCCGGTCTTCGTGTTTTGACGGACACTGTCGCGGCCGGCTCGACCTACGCGAACATGCTGGCCGAGTTGAAGGCGAAGTTGCCGCAGATGAAGTGGGTGCAGTACGAGGCCAGCAGCAGGGAGAATGCCGTCAAGGGCGTTCACGCGACCTACGGCAAGTACCTCACGCCGATCTACGCCTTCGAGAAAGCCGACACGCTCGTCTGTATCGACGGCGACTTCGAATCGAACGGCCTGGCCGGCGTGCGGTACACCCGCGACGCGATGAGCCGCCGGAAGGTCCGCGTTCACGCCGACAAGAAGGCCGGTGACGGCGTCACGCTCGACAAGCTCAGCCGCATCTACGCTATCGAGTCGTCGGTCAGCGGCGTCGGCGGCGTGGCCGATCACCGCCTGCCGCTGAAGCCGAGCGAGATCGAATCGTTCGTCCGTGCTCTGGCGAAGGAACTCGGTGTCGCCGGGGCTCCCGCCGCCGGGGCGCTGCCGGAACGGGCGAAACAGTGGGTGAAGGCGATCGCCGAAGACTTGAAGGACACGAAGAAGGCCGGCGTCCTCGTCGTCGGCGACACGCTCTCGGTCGCGGCCCAGAACCTGGCGCACGCCATCAACGACAAGATCGGGGCGGTCAAGAGTGGCGTCGTGCGGTTTGTCGAGCCGGTGCAAGCTGGCCTCGCCGGGCCGGACGCAGACGCGACGGCCGATAGCACGGGCTCGTTGAAGGCGCTGGTCGCCGACATGAACGCGGGCAAGGTCGATGCCCTGCTGATCCTCGGCGGCAACCCGGCCTTCACCGCCCCGGCCGACCTGAACTTTGCCGCGGCACTTCAGAAGGTCACGACCAGCCTGCACCTCGGGCTGTATCAGGACGAAACCGCCACGCAGACGACCTGGCACGTCAACGCCGCTCACGAACTCGAAGTCTGGGGCGACGCCCGGGCCTACGACGGTACCGCGACGATCCAGCAGCCGCTCTTTACCATCAGCAACGGCAAGTCGCCGCTGGAGCTCCTCGGGGCGATGCTCGACAAGCCGAGTGCCGCGGAGGGACTGATCCGCGACGCCTGGCAGAAGTTCTTCACCGAGAAGAAGGTGGCCGGCGAGTTCGGCAACTTCTGGCACACCAGCCTCGAACGCGGCGTGGTCGAGGGCACCGCGGCGACGGCCGTGGCCGCCCCGGGCGAAGCGAAGTTGGCCGACGCGACGCAGAAGTCGCCTGCCCCGGCGTCGAAGGATGGCGAGATCGAACTGACGTTCCGCCCCGACCCGACGATCTACGACGGCCGTTTTGCCAACAACGGCTGGCTGCAAGAACTGCCGAAGCCGGTCACGCTCATCTGCTGGGACAACGCCGCCCTCGTCAGCCCGGCGACGGCCGAGCGGCTGAAGTGCGAAGTCAGCTACCGCTGGACGGCCGGCGAGCACGGCAACAGCGAAGTGGATAAGATCGAGATCACCGTCGGCGAACGCAAGATTCGCGTGCCGGTGTGGGTCCAACCGGGGCAGGCCGACGACACTATCGCCCTGTTCTTCGGCTACGGCCGCGAGAAGGTCGGCGAGGTCGGCAAGGGAGCGGGCTTCAACGTCTACCCGATTCGTACGACGGCTAACCTCTGGAGCCTCGGCGGCATTAGCCCGCAGCCCGGTTCGGCCGAGCGGACGCATGAGAAGTACACCATCGCGTGTACGCAAGGGCAGCACGCGATGGAAGGCCGTCGCCCCGCCCGCCACGGCACGGTCCAGCAGGCTCGTGACGAGCGAAAGCCGGTCAAGCACGGCGACCACACGCACAACGAGTTCCCGACCGCGTTCAGCTTCGCCGACAATCCGCCGGCGTCTGCGGCCGAAAAGGGCTTGATGCGGAAGCTCCTGCCCGGTTCGGTGGAAGAACGCGAGTGGCTGGCCAGCAAGGAAGACCCGGAAAAGGGGATTGTGGGCCACCCGCAAGAGTTTTACAAGAAGGGCTTCGTCAACAACGTCCACAAGCACGAGGACGAGGGCGGCGACGGCTCACATCATGACGGCGAGCACATCCACGACAAGCGGTTGCTGCCGTTGACTCTGATCCGCGACCACCAAGACAACAAGCTCTATCGTCGCTGGGCGATGGCGCTCGACCTCGGGGCGTGTACCGGCTGTTCCGCGTGCGTGGTGGCGTGCACGGCCGAGAACAACATCCCGGTCATCGGCAAGAAGGAAGTGACCCGCGGACGGATCATGCACTGGATTCGCATCGACCGCTACTTCAGCGTGCCCGAAGAAAAGGGCGGCACCGAACGGGTGGACGCGAAGGAACGGGCCGAGCACCTGCGGAAGTCGAACGCCGACGTGACGACGCACTTCCAGCCGGTGAACTGCCAGCAGTGCGAGAAGGCCCCGTGCGAGTTGGTCTGTCCGGTGGCCGCGACCTCGCACAGTGCGGACGGCCTCAACGACATGACCTACAACCGCTGCGTCGGCACGCGGTACTGTGCGAACAACTGCCCGTACAAGGTGCGGCGGTTTAACTTCCTCCAGTTCGCCAACTACGACCAGTCGAACACCCTGCAACTGGTGAACAACCCCGAAGTGACGATGCGGACTCGCGGCGTCATGGAGAAGTGCACCTACTGCGTGCAGCGCATCCGCAACGCCGAGATCGAGGCGGAACGCGAGCACGACAACCCGAGCCGTCAGAAGGTCAAGACGCCGACGGGCATCCGGCCACTGATCGCGGAAGGCGAAATCAAGACCGCGTGCCAGGCGGCCTGCCCGTCGCAGGCGATCAGCTTCGGCGACCTGAACTACGATCAGTACATTCCGGTGAAGAAGACGGCCGACGGGAAGTGGGAAGAGACCGGCAAACACCTGCCGTTCAGTGAAGTGTCCCGCTGGAAATTGGAGCCGTCGCACTACGGCTTGCTTGCCGAATTGAACACGATGCCGCGGACGAGTTATCTGGCGGCGATCAAGAACCCGAATCCGAAGCTGGCCGGCGAAGCCAGCAAGGGAGGGCACGCTTAATGGCAACGGTTTCCGCACCGTCCACCGTCGGCGAGCAAGCCGAGCCGGAGTTCTTCACCGACGATGAACACCTCATCGGCGGGAAGCAGAACCTCGTCACCATCGGCGAGAAGATCGGCAACGTCTGCCTGGGAGAAGTCCCCATCCCCAAGGGGTGGTGGATCATGTTCCTGAGCGGCTTCACACTCCTGCAAGCCCTTGTGCTCGGCCTCGCGTGGCTGTTCTACATGGGCGTGGGCGTGTGGGGCATTAACTCCCCGGTTTTCTGGGGCGTGGCCATCGTCAACTTCGTGTGGTGGATCGGCATCGGCCACGCCGGGACGCTGATCTCGGCCATTCTGTTGCTCATGCACCAGAAGTGGCGGACCTCGCTCAACCGCTTCGCGGAGTCGATGACGCTGTTCGCCGTCATGTGCGCCGGCATCTTCCCACTCATTCACATGGGCCGGCCGTGGCTGGCTTACTGGCTGTTCCCGTTCCCGAACAACATGGCCGTGTGGCCGCAGTTCCGCAGCCCACTGTGCTGGGACGCCTTCGCGGTGAGCACGTACTTCAGCGTGTCGTTGTTGTTCTGGTACATCGGCCTCATCCCCGACTTCGCCTACCTCCGCGACCACGCCAAGAACAAGATCCAGCAGATGGTCTACGGGATGCTGGCGATGGGCTGGCGGGGTAGCGCGATCCACTGGCGGCGGTACGAAAAGCTGTACCTGATCCTCGCCGGGATCGGCACGCCGCTGGTCTTCAGCGTGCACACGATCGTGTCGTTCGACTTCGCTGTTTCCATTGTGCCCCTGTGGCACGCGACGATCTTCCCGCCGTTCTTCGTGGCCGGGGCGATCTTCGCTGGGTTCGCCATGGTCATCTGGCTGGCGGTTCCGATCCGCCACTGGTACGGCATGAAGGATCTGATCACGACGACGCACCTCGACGTGTGCGCGAAGATCATGCTCGGCACCGGGTTGATCGTCAGCTACGGCTACTTCAGCGAAGTCTGGATGGCCTTCTACGGCCAGAGCGTTTACGAGTGGGACACGACCCTGCAACGGATGTTCGGCCCCTACGGCTGGTCGTACTGGTTGCTGATCCTCACGAACACGATCATCCCGCAACTGTGCTGGATGAAGAAGTTCCGCACGAACGAACTTTTGCTCTGTCTCGTGGCCGGGTCGGTTCACATCGGGATGTGGTTCGAGCGGTACGTCATCATCGTGACGCTGACGCGGGACCACCTGCCGAGCAGCTGGGGCCGGTACGCCCCGACGCTCTGGGACTACGCCGCGATGTTCGGGTCGCTCGGCTTGTTCCTGACGCTGTTCGCCCTGTTCATGCGGTTCCTGCCGATGCTGTCGATCACGGAAATGCGCGAACTGTTGCCGCGGAGCGCGGGCGGTCGCGACGGTCACGCCGTCATGGAGAACGCCAAGTGAGCGCACCCACGCACACGCCCGAAACCTGGGGCCTGTTGGCCGAGTTCGACACGGCGGACGCGCTCATCGCGGCAACCCGCCGCGCGCGAGAGGCCGGCTACACCAAGATGGACGGCTACAGCCCGTACCCGATCGGCGAAGTCGCCGACGAACTCGGGTTCCCGCGGTCGGAAATCGGGGCGATCATGTTCACCGGCGGCCTCGTCGGAGCCACGATGGGCTTCCTGATGCTGACGTGGGTGAGCTGGGTTGAGTACCCGCTCAACATCGCCGGCAAGCCGTACTTCTCTTGGTCGATGTTCATCCCGATCACGTGGGAACTGCTCGTGCTGACGGCCTCCGTCAGTGGCGTGGTCGGCTTGCTCGCCCTGTGCGGCCTGCCGATGCCGTACCACCCGCTGTTCAACGTGCCCGGCTTCGCCCGCGCCACGAAGGATGGCTTCTTCCTGGCCATCGAGGCGGAAGACCCGCGGTTCAGCCCTACGACGACGAAAGACTTCCTGAGCGGCCTGGCCGACGTGAAAAGTGTTGAGGAGGTGCCGGCGTGACGACGCACCGACGATTCCTGGCTCTCGCCGCCCTGGCGACCGGCCTGACCGGCTGCCAACAGAAAATGGCCGAGCAACCGGCCCCGCGGCCGTACGACGTGGCCTCGCAGGGCGTGTTCGCCTTCGATCAGTCGGCCCGGCCGTTGCAGCCCGGCACGGTTTTCCGTGGCCAACGCTCGGCAGACGACCCGATGTTGGCGTGGTTAACGCCGCAAGGGAAGGCTCCGAAGGTCAACCCAGACTGGAAGAAGGCTGTCGACCCGAACGGCGAAGTGGTGCCGACGGCCGGCACGCCGACCGACGTGGGGAACTTCGTCAACGAGTTCCCGTTCGAGATGACGGAAACCGAACTGAAGCGCGGCCAACAGCGGTTCAACGTCTTCTGTGCCGAGTGCCACGGGGCGGCCGGCAACGGGTGGGGTAAGATCGTCGAACGCGGCTTCCTTCGCCCGCCGAGCTACCACCAAGACCCGCAAGACAAGGCGTTCGACTGGTCCACGACCGGTCAACCGTCCACAGAACTCAAGCAGGGCTTTTCTCGCGGCTTCTTCCGCTACGGCGTGAAGGTACCGCTGGATCAGGTTCCGGTGGGCTACATCTATCAGGTCATCACCTGGGGCTTCGGCGGGATGCCGGAGCACGCCTCTCAGATTCCGCCGGAAGACCGTTGGCGGATCACGGCGTACATCCGGGCGCTGCAACTGAGCCAGGGCGCGGACGTGACCACCCTGCCGGTGGACGCGAAGAAACTGTTGGAATCGGGCGGCAAGTCGAAGGCGGAAACGAAGAAGGACGACAAAGGTCATCATTAATCGAGGCGACCCGTGACCGAGCACCACCACGACGATTCCCACTACGTCGCCCCGACGATCGAGGCGAACTACGCCCCCCTGCGGCGCGTGGCCTTGCTGTCCGCCGTTGTGGGCACGGTCGCGTTCCTGGCGCTGGGCATTGCGAACGCCTCAATGAACGCGGCCCACGGCGGCGTGAGGGACCTGTTCCTCACGTACCAGTCGGGCTTCGTGTTCTGGTCGCTCGTGCCGATCGGTGCGATGACGCTCATGCTCATCGGCTACCTTTGTAGCACGAGCTGGGCGCTCGTCTTCCGCCGCGTGTTCCAGGCCGCGATGCGGACGTGGCCGTTGATGTTCGTGCTGTTCCTGCCGGTCGCGGCCAGTGCCTTGTTCATGGGGCACGATTCGTCGTTCTGGTGGGCGGTGCCTGCGGGTGAGTTCGCCCGGGACCACGCCAACGGCGACCCCGTCGTGACGCACGAAGTCGCCCACCGTCAGGGCTTGTACCTCAACGGGCTATTCTTCCTGCTGCGGGCGGTCATCATCTTCGGCGTGTTCGGCTTGCTCATGCGGGCGATGCTCAAGTGGGCCCCGGCGGCCGAAGACGAGGGCAACGCGGCGAACAAGAGCAAGCTCAAGGGCCTCGGCGGTCCGGGCGTTCTCGTGTGGGCCTTGCTGTTCACCGTGGCCATGACCGACTGGGTCATGTCGGTCGAGCCGGCGTGGTCGTCGAGCATGTTCCCGGTCGTCGCGGCGATGGACTGCTTCCTCGTGACGATGGCGTTCTCGGCCCTGGTCTTTTACAGCCTCGTCGGCGAGAACCAGACGGCGCTCACCATCGTGAAGGACAAGTTCCGGATCGACATCGGCAGCCTCATGTACGCCTTCACGATGATCTGGGCGTACGCCTCGTTCGGCCAGTACATGCTGATCTGGGCTGGGAACATCCCGGAAGAAATCGGCTACTACCGCAAGCGGCTCAACGGCGGCTGGGAGTTCGTCGCCTACGCCCTGATGGCGATCCACTGGCTGTTGCCGTTCGTGATCTTCCTGTTCCGCGAAGTGAAGACGAACCCGAAGTCGATGAAGGCGATGTCCATCATGTTGCTGGCGATTTGTGCCACGGACGTGATCTGGTGGATCGTGCCGTGCGTCCCGCACGCTGAAGACACGCAGTTCTTCCACCTGCTGATGGCGATTGCCGCAATCGCGATGGTCGGCGGCATCTGGGGCCTGGCGTTCCTGGGCCAACTCCGCAAGGCGAACCTGCTGCCGAAGAAGGACACGGCCTTCCTCGCGAACTGGGGACACCACTAAGAAGTGCGGCGTGCGGAACGGCGGAGTAAAAGACAAGACGCGGCGGAGCGCGGGAGGGTGTGATGAGCGATCAACCGACGAGCGGGGGCCGGTGGGCCCGGATTTACGAAGCGATGACCGGCGCGTCCGCACCGCCGAGTTCCCACGACCATGACGTTGACACGCCCGGCGCGAAGCCGGAGAGCGTGACGGCTGGCCACGAACCGGATCGCTTCGACGCGAAGGGCATCATCTTCGTGCCGATTCTGGTCATCATCACGGCGGGCATTGCCTACGTCATCGTGACGACGCTGTTCAGCCAGTTCGAGTTCGGCAAACTCGACACGAGCAAGGGCGTGGTTCAGAACCAACAGGCCGCGGACGAGGCGGCGAAGTTCTACAACGACCGCATCGCGACGATTAGTTCGACCAACCCGGGGGCCGAGTTCAAGGAACCCCGCCTGGAGTGGCTGCGAAACATCGACGCCTCGCGGAACGGCAAGACCCCGGACCCGGCCTACGTGCGGTCGTTCCAGCCCGGCGACAAGGACCGCACGCCGATCATGTCGCCGCAAGACCTGCACCCGGACCGCTACACCGACCCGCTCAGCGGGAAGAAGCTGTTAGCCGACTACGAGTACGTCAACGACAAGAAGAGCGTGGCCCGCATTCCGATTGCTGACGCGATGAAGATGGTCCACCTGGCGTCGAAGAAGGTGACACCGAACACCAGCTACGGCACCGCCCCGAAGATGTCCAACGGCGGTCAGGCCGTCGACGCCGCGGCGAAAGAACCGGCCCCGAAGCCGGCCGAGAAGAAGGAAGAAGGCAAGCACTAATGCGGTTCGCGCTGCTACTCCTGTTCGGATTCGCGAGTGCCGCCCTCGTGGCGGCGCCGGCGAACGCGCAGATGAGTTACGGCAAGGCCCCGATGGTCATTCGCGACCCGGAGTTGCCGGGGCAAGCGAAGATCGAGCCGAAACTCGGGGCACACCTGCCGCTCGACGAGATATTCTACGACCACGACGGAAAGGCGATCACGCTGAAGGATGCGATGGGCGGTAAGCCCACGCTCTTGATCCTGGCCTACTCGTCCTGCCCGAAGTTGTGCAACGAACTGCTGAACGACACGGTGTCCGCCCTCCGGTCCCTCGCCCGCCTCGGGTTGGTCGCCGGCAAAGACTATCAGGTGGTGCGAGTTAGCATCGACCCGAAGGAAGCTCCGACGTTCTCTCGGAAGATGCGGGAGTCGTACTTGGGCGAACTCGACAAGCGGTCGCCGGACGAACCGGGCTTCTGGTTCCTGACGGCGAATCACGGGCAGGGCACGGACGTGATCGAAGCCCGCGAGAAGATTCAACGTGTCGCTGACGCCGTCGGCTTCCGCTACGCGGCGGACAATCAGGCGGCCCTCGACGAAGCGGCCGCGGACCGGATGCGGCTCGAAAAGGTCGTGCGGAAGACGCGAGAGTTCGTCCACGCGAGTGCGCTGTTCATCGTCTCGCCGGACGGCACGCTCAGCACCGTGCTGCAAGGGCTGAAGCGTTCGCCAGAACTGCCGGCCGAGAACGGTTGGACGGCGGAAGACATCCGCCAAGCACTGTTGACGGCGGCCGACGGTAAACTCGGCACCGCCGTGCAACGACTGGCGATGCTCTGCTTCGCCTACGACAGCACGAGTGGCCACTACCGGCCGACGATGCGGGCGATGGGTTTATTCGCCCTGCCGTTCCCGTTCATCATCGGCCTGATCGCCTACAGTGCGTGGCGGCGGTCGCGGACGGAAAAGAAACTCACCCCGGCGGACGTGGTCCCGAAACCGGGCGAACCCGGCGTGTACCCGGCGCCGAGCCTGAACTGATTCACCGACGAGGACTTTCCCGATGCTTCTGGCAGAAGGACTCGGACTACCGCTGTGGCCCGAACGCGGAACCCAGTTCGCCATCGATTACGACTGGCTGTTTATCTACATCCTCGTCGTCACCACGGCGGCCGGGTTGTTGGTCTACGCCGGCCTCACGTTCTTGTGCTTCAAGTACGCCAAGAAGCCCGGTGGCAAGTCGGCCCGCATCCTCGGGTCGCACAAACTCGAACTGCTCTGGACGATCATCCCGACGGCGTTCTTCCTGTCGTTCTTCGTCTTCGGTCTGCCGATTTTCGACGCCGCCACACACCCGCCGGCCGATGCTCCGGAAATCTTCGTCGTCGGCAAGCAGTGGATGTGGAAGATCCAGCACCCGAACGGCGTCCGCGAGATCAACGAGTTGCACCTGCAACAAGATGTGGCCGTGAAGGTGACGGGCACCAGCGAAGACGTGATCCACGACTTCGGCATCCCGGCCTTCCGCAACAAGATCGACGTGGTGCCGGGCCGCTACGTGACGACGTGGTACAAGCCGACCAAGGTGACGAAGGCCGGCGAACCGTACCACATTTTCTGCGACCAGTACTGCGGCCAGGGCCACTCGCAGATGGTCGGCAAGGTTCACGTCCTGTCCCGCGAGGACTATCAAGACTGGCTCGCGGGTCACAAGACCGACAACGCCGGGGCACCGGGCGACCGCCCGACCGACGGCACCGCGGCCTGGCACGGGCAGCAGTTGTTCTTCAAGATGCAGTGCATCAATTGCCATAACAACGTCTACGACGCCGACAGCGTGAACTCGTCGAACCGTGCCCCGAACCTCGAAGGGCTGTTCGGCTCGCAGGTGCCGGTCGAAGGGGGCAAGACGGTCCCCGCCGACGGCTCGTACATCCGCGAGTCGATCCGCAACCCGATGGCGAAGGTCCACGTCGGCTGGAAACCGATCATGCCGGCCTTCCCGCGGGCGCAGTTGAGCGAGGAAGAACTCGGCCAACTGGTCGCGTACATCCAGTACCTGAAGAAGGGCAAACTGCCGAAGCGAACGTCGCAAGACGCCGCCCCGGTCGGCGCGCCGACACAAGGGCCGTCGCTGGGCGAAGGCAGCCCGGCCGTGCCACCGCCGCCCGCCCCGAAGAACCCGAACCCGCCCGCCCCCGCCCCGACACCGAAGGGAGCGAACTAATATGACACCCGCCACGCACGCACCGGCGATTACGCCATCGACCCAGGTTCTGGAACTCGACTACACGCCGCAGACGGCCCCGCCGGTCACGGACCTCGACGGCCCGCCAGCGGTGAACTACCTCAATCACGCCCACGGCTGGCTGTCGTGGCTGTTGACGGTCGACCACAAGCGGATCGGCATTCTGTACCTGATCCCGCTGACGGTGTTCTTCCTCTGCGGCGGCATCGCGGCCGGCCTCGTGCGGCTGAACCTGCTGACCCCAACCGGGGCGATCCTCGAACTCGACCAGTACAACAAGGCGTTCACCGCCCACGGCACGATCATGCTGTTCCTGTTCCTCATCCCGGTGATCCCGGGCATCCTGGGGAACTTCTTCGTGCCGATCATGGTCGGTGCGAAGGACATGGCCTTCCCGAAACTGAACCTCCTGTCTTGGTACGTCTGGTTCGGCGGGGCGATGTTCTTCATCGCGGCCCTTCTCATCGGCGGCCTCGACACGGGGTGGACGTTCTACCCGCCGTACAGCAGCAAGTATTCGCACACCAACGTGCTGTTCGCCGGGCTGGGCGTGTTCATCACCGGGTTCTCGTCGATCCTGACCGGGTTGAACATCATCGCCACCGTCCACAAGATGCGGGCGCCGGGCATGACGTGGGGACGCCTGCCGCTGTTCGTGTGGGCCATGTACGCCACGAGCGTCATCCAGATTCTCGCCACGCCGGTCCTCGCGATGGCCGTGAGTCTGCTCGCCACCGAGCGCATCTTCGGCATCGGTATCTTCGACCCGACGATCGGCGGCGACCCACTGTTGTTCCAGCACTTGTTCTGGTACTACAGCCACCCGGCTGTGTACATCATGATCCTGCCCGGGATGGGTGTGATCAACGAAGTCATCACCTGCTTCAGCCGTAAGAACATTTTCGGCTACAAGGCCGTCGCCTGGAGTAGCGTGGGCATTGCGGTGGTCGGCTTCCTGGTGTGGGGCCACCACATGTTCCTCTCCGGCCAAGGCATCTACCTCGGCATGGTCTTCTCCGTGCTGACGATGCTCGTGGCCGTGCCGAGCGCCGTGAAGGTGTTCAACTGGGTGGCGACGCTCTACAAGGGGCAGATCACCTACGAAGCCCCGATGCTGTTCGTGATCGGCTTCATCGTGCTGTTCACCATCGGCGGGCTGACCGGGCTGTTCCTCGGGATTCTCGGCAGCGACATCCACCTGCACGACACGTACTTCGTCATCGCCCACTTCCACTTCACGATGGTCGGCGGGATGATGTTCGCGTGGCAGGCGGGGCTGCACTTCTACTGGCCGAAGATGACCGGCAAGATGTACTCCGACTTCTGGAGCCGCCTCGCCGCCGTCGTGATGCTGGTCGGGTTCAGCCTAACGTTCCTGCCGCAGTTCGTGTCCGGCTACCACGGGTTGCCGCGGCGGTACCCGTACTACCCGGCCGAATTCCAACTGTGGCAGATCCTCAGCACGGCTGGAGCGACGATCCAGGGCATCGGGTACGTGATGCCGGTCTTCTACCTGACGGCCTCGCTGTTCTTCGGCCGCGACGCCGGGGCGAACCCGTGGCGGGCGACCGGCCTCGAATGGCAGATCGGCAGCCCGCCGACGCCGCACAACTTCGACGAACTGCCGATCGTCACGCACGGCCCATACGAATACGCGCTGCCGAGCCGGTACGCACTGGAAACCGAGCCGCACCACACGACGAACGGGACGAACGGCCACGCGGTGGCTGGAAATGGGGTGACGAGTGGCCACTGATCTTGCGAGTCCGGGGCGGCAGCCGATTGTCGCCCACCACTTCAACAACATCCGCCAGCAACACGCCTCCGTCCGGTTCGGGATGTGGCTGTTCCTGGTGACGGAAGTGTTGTTCTTCGGCGGCGTGTTGTGCGCTTACACCGCGTACCGCATCTGGTACCCGAAGGAGTTCGAGGCCGGTAGCACGGCGCTCAACCCGTTGATCGCCACGATCAACACGTTTCTACTGCTGAGCAGCAGCTTCACGATCACGCTCGCCATCCGCTCCGCCTACAAGGGTGAGCATGCGGGCCTGAGACTGTGGTTGGTCGCGACGATCGTCTTGGGCACGGTGTTTCTCTGCTTCAAGGCCCGCGAGTACTACGGCGACTACGAGGAAGGCCTCGTGCCGAGCCAGCAAAAGACGCTGGTGGACACGGTGGACGAGTCGGGCAAGCCCATCCTGAAGGAAGTCAGCGTCTTCGCCGTGAACCTGAAGCACGTCCTCGAAGAGAAAGAGGGCAAGGCGAAGGCGATCAGCGACAAGATGACCTGGAACGAACGGGAGCGGGTGCAGATCTTCTTCATGTTCTACTACAGCATGACCGGCCTGCACGTCCTCCACATGATCGTCGGCCTGGGCCTGTTGGTGTGGCAGTTGATCCTCGCTCAAATGGGGTTCTTCCGGCCGACGGAACGGTACATCTACATCGAGGTCATGAGCCTGTACTGGCACTTCGTGGACCTCGTGTGGATCTTCCTGTTCCCACTGCTGTACATGGCGGGCATTCACTCGGTGGAGCACCTGCACTTTTAAGGCACTCACCCGCCGGTCCGCCGGCGGCATAACGGGATACCTGCGATGTCCGACCACGTTCAAAAGCCGATTATTTTCGAGGAAGATCACCTGCCGCCCGCCACCATTGGCGGGAGCACGCTGACCTTCCTCATCCTCGCCGGCCTGGCGTGCATGGCGACGCTCATCGGCTTCACCGACCTCGGCCCGGCGAAGGTCTGGGTCAGCCTCGCGGTCGCCTGCGTTCAGGGCATCGTGCTAACGGTGTTCTTCATGGACCTCCGCCACGGCGACAAGCTGACGTGGCTGACGGCCGTCGCGGCGTTGTTCTGGACGTTCTTGCTGTTCCTGTTCACGATCACCGACTACCTGACCCGCCAGTTTTTCGCGTTCTAACGCCGAGGCGGTCGGACCCCGGCCATGCGACGACGAAACTTCATCCTGCTGGGCGGGGGCCTCGCCATCTTGATTGGCGTCGTCCTCGCCCTTGTCGTTGCGGGTTGGCCGTCGACCGACTCGGTCGGCTACGACCCGAACCTGCGGTTCCTCCTCCGCAGCGACCCGATCATCGCCAAGCTACCGCCGACCCCGCCGAACGACCTGCACGGCAGCGGCAAACTCGACGAGTCCATTGCCGACCTGCCGAACACGGGCGGCAAACTCCTCGAACCGGCGAAGTTGCCGAAGGCCGATCGCGACAAACTCGCGGCCGTGCTCGACGACCTGTTCGGCACGCCGGCCGCCCCGAAATTGTCGGGCGACCCCCTTGGGCTGACGCCAGCCAAACTCGCCGTCGGCAGCCGGGTGTACAAGGAGAAGTGTGCCCAGTGCCACGGCAGCACCGGCGACGGCCGCGGCCCGACCGGGCTGTACGTCTACCCCCACCCGCGGGACTTCCGGCTGGCGAAGTTCAAGTACATCTCCAGCACCGTCGGCCTCACGACGCGGGACGACGTGGTGGCGATGGTCAAGGTGGGCATCGCCGGGAACTCGATGCCGAGTTTCGCCCTGCTGCCGCCGGACCAACTCGACGCGGTCGTGGACTACACGCTCTTCCTGGCCCTGCGGGGAAAAGTTGAGAGCGACCTCCTTTCTGCGGTTCTGGGGGAAGACGGCCTGACGGGGCCGCCGGAACTGTTCGCCGAGTTGTCGCTCACCCACTGGGCGAAGCGGTTCGCGGACGCCGAGGCGAAGGTGGTTCGCCCGCCAGTGCCGCCGCTGGACGTCAAAGACGGCGGGACGGACGCGGCTTACGACGGGCAGGTACGCCGCGGGTTCGCGGCTTTCCAGACGGCCGGCTGTGCGAGTTGCCACCGCGACTACGGCCGCGAGACGCACTACCTCTACGACGACTGGGGCGTCGCCGTGCGGCCCGCGAACCTGAGCGCCGGAACCTACCGGGCCGGTGGCGATCCGCTCGACCTGTTCCGCCGCATCCGCTGCGGCATCCCGCCGTCCGGCATGCCGGGCGTGGGCGAGGGGACGCTGAGCGACGCCCAGGTTTGGGACTTGGTGCTGTTTCTAAAAGCGTTGCCCGTGCCGCGGCACCTCCCCGACGACGTGCGGGCGAAGATCTACAAATGACCGACCGCATGAACACACTCCGACCGACACCCCGCTGGGTCCGCATCGCCGCGGTGCTGACCGTCGTGCTGACCGTCGTGCTGCTCACCCTCGGCGGCTTCGTGACGACGTTCCGCGTCGGCATGGCCGACCCGGTCTGGCCGACCGAACCGCTGTTCTTGCTCGGGCAAGACTGGCAGCAACTCGAATTCGGCTTCCTCATCGAACACTCGCACCGCCTCCTCGGGTTCATGACCGGGGCGGCCGCCATCGTCTTCGCGCTGGGTGCTTGGCTCGGCGAACCCGACCGGAAGTTGCGGCTCGTCGGGCTGGTTACGATCGTCGGCCTGGTCGGCGGGTATAACGAGTTCTACAAGGGGATGAAGCACGTCTGGACGGAAGTTCAAGAAAAAGCCCGGGAACAACAGCACCTCGATCCGAAACAACCGGACTACGAACAGCGGGTGAATCAGTCGGAGTCGCTGAAACAAATCACGAAGTGGCCGGTGGCGCAGGGGGCCGGCACAGCGGCGTTCGCTTTCGCAGTGCTGCTGTTCGGAGCGGCCGCCGCGGCGAAGCGGACGCCGGGCGGGGCCGTGCGGCTGATGGCGAGCGTGAGCCTCGTCTTCGTCATGGTGCAGGGGCTACTCGGCGGCTTCCGCGTGTTCCTGAACGCGCTGGCGGGCACGAACCTCGCCGCCATCCACGGCGTCTTCGGGCAGGTCACGTTTGCCGTTCTCGTGGCCACGATGGTGCTGTGTACGCCGCGGCGGGAAGGGGACGCACTTCCGTCCGACGACCGCGAGCCACTCGCACGGCTGGCCTGGATCACCGTCGGCGTGCTGCTGTTGCAACTGGTGTGGGCCGTGTGGGTCCGTCACTACGGCTCGTCCGTTGCCCAACGACTGCACATCCTCACCGCGTTCGTGGCGACTGGCTTCCTCGTTTGGCTGGCCGCGAAGGTCTTGCTGAACCCCGTGGCGAAGCCGCTGTTCCGCGGGGCGGCAATCCACCTGCTCTTTATCGTCGGCATCCAGGTGTCGCTCGGCGTCGAGTCGTACATCGGCAAGTTCGTCGCGGCCGGGCCGCAAGCCCAGAAACTGCCGGAAGAGCGGACCGTCACGAAGCCGCAGGCGATCATGCGGACGGCCCACCAACTGATCGGCGCGGCCCTCCTCGCCTCGACGGTGGCGTTCGCCGTGCGACTCGGCCGGCGTCCCATTGGGGTCGGCGGTGAGGCCCCGGCCGTGCGAGAATTGCCCGAAGTTCGCGACCGGCCGGCTACCGTTCCGGCCCAGGTTTCCTAGAACAATCGTCACACCAACGCGAACCCGTCTGCCGACGGGATACCATCATGCCAGCGACCGCAACCTTGCCGCGAACCCTGACCGCACCGGCCATGAGCGAGGTCCGCACGCGGTTCGCCGACTACCTCGAACTGACGAAGCCGAAGATCGCGATGATGGCCCTCGTCACCGTGGCCGTCGGGTACTTTCTCGGGGCCGCCCCGTCGGCGAACATTGCCGTCCTGCTGCACACGCTCATCGGGGCGGGCCTCGTCGCGGCCGGCGGCAGCGCCCTGAACCACTGGCTCGAACGCCGGGCTGATTCGCAGATGCACCGCACACTGAACCGCCCGCTGCCCGGCGGGCGGATGCGACCGGCGGAAGTCTTCTCGTTCGGCGTCACCCTCGCAATCGTCGGCGTGGTGTACCTGTTGGTGGCCGTGCCGCACTCGTCCGCCGCCATTGCCGCCGCCGCCACCGGCTTCCTGTACGTCGCGGTTTACACGCCGCTGAAGCGTGTCACCGCCTGGAACACCGTCGTCGGCGCGATCCCCGGCGCTCTGCCGCCGGTCATCGGCTGGTGTGCCGCCCGCGGCACGATCTCGGCCGACGCGGTCTGCCTGTTCGCCATCCTCTTCGTGTGGCAACTGCCGCACTTCTACAGCATTGCCTTCCTGCACCGGACCGACTACGCCCGCGGCGGCATGAAGATGCTCCCGTGCGTCGAGCGGCCGGACGGCTTCTGGACCGGCGTCGCGTCGGTCGCTACCGCCGCCCTGCTGCTGGCCGTCGGCCTCACGCCGTTCTTCTTCGGCTCCGCCCGCTGGCTGTTCCTCGTCGGCTCGGCTCTCCTCGGGGTGTGGTTCCTCGCCCGCACCGTCCGTTTCGCGAAACTCCGCAACGACCGCACCGCCCGCTCGGTGCTGCGGGGGTCGCTCGTCTACCTCGCCGGGGTGATGGCCCTCCTCGTCATCGACTGGATGCTGCCTCGCTACCTGGGCTAATTCATGCCGATTCAACTCGTCGTCTTCGACTGGGCGGGGACCATCATCGACTTTGGTTCGTGCGCGCCGGTGCACGCCTTCCATAAGGCGTTCGCCACGAAGGGCATCGCGGTCACGATGGCCGAAACCCGGCGGCCGATGGGGTTGCACAAGAAGGACCACATCCGCGAAATGCTGAAGGCGATGGGCCGACCGTGGACGGAAGCCGAAGTTGAGGAACTCTACCAAATCGTCACGCCGATGCAGTTGGCTGGGGCACGCGAGTGTGCCAGACTCATCCCCGGCGTCCCTGAGACGGCCCGCCTCCTCCGCGAGCGTGGACTCAAGATCGGCACGACGACCGGCTACTTCCACGCGGCCCTCGCCGTCTGCCTGTCGGCCGCGAAGGAGCAAGGGTTCGAGCCGGACGCGGCCGTCTGTGCCGACGATGTGCCGCAGGGCCGGCCTGCCCCGTGGATGATGTTCCGCGTCATGGAGAAGCTCAACGTCTACCCGCCAAAGGCCGTGGTGAAGGTCGGCGACACGCCGATCGACATGGCCGAGGCCCGCAGCGCCGGGACGTGGGCGCTCGGCGTGGTGGACAGCAGCAACGAAATGGGGCTGACCGAAGGCGAGTTCGCGGCCCTCGCGCCGGCGGAACGTGAACGGCGGCGCGCGGCCGTGCGCGACGTGTTGCTCGACGCCGGGGCGGATGGGACGATCGACACGCTGGCGGAACTGCCGGAAGCGATCGAGGCGTTTGAAGCGATGAGCTGAAGAGGTGAGCGGGGGCGTCAGCCCCCTGATTCTGCGATTGGCGAGAATCAGGGGGGGCTGACGCCCCCGCTCGCCGAAAATCCCGATGGGTTACTTCACTTCGACGATGTCGCCCTTCGTGCTGGCGACGATCCCGACGAGTTCGTCCATCTCGGCTTGGGGCACGTTGTACTTCTTCAACGTCGCGACCAGGTGGCCCGCCAGGGCATTGAACTCCTCTTCGGTGATCTTCATCCCCTTGTGCGTGTCCTTCATGTTGCGGCCGTTGTACTTCAGCGGGCCGCCGGTGGCCGACGAGATCATCTCGACGAGCATCGTTTCGAGCTTCTTCACGCCGGCGTCGTCGAGCTTGTACTTGCCGTCGCGGAAGAAGTTCACCTTCGGATCTGGGGCGGCGGCGATCACGAAGTCGTGGACGACGGCCGCGACCGCTTTTTCCCCGCCGAGGCGGTCCCACAGCGGCTTCGCGTCGGCGGCCTTGGCCATCGCCTTCGCGGTGAGATCGGCCTGCGCACCGTCGAGGGCCTTCCGCAGGGTGAACGAGGCGTCGGAGGTTTTCTGCGTCTTGGCCGCCGCGAGCGCGTCCTTGATGGCCTTCGCCGTGGTCGGCCGGTAGTCGAGCACGCCCTGGAGGGTCATGAGCGACCCCTGATAGAGCCGCAGACAGCCTTCCTGGTTGCCGCCGTTGTAGAGTTCTACGCCCTCCTTGACCGTCTCGTAAATCAGCGAGGCGATCTTCTTGTCCTGGTCCATTGTCATTTTGTCGGCGGCCATCTTGTCCGCCATCATCTTGTCGGACAGGGCCTTATCTTGCCCGAACGCGGGGGCGGCCAGGACGAGCAGCACGCCGATCCAACCCGTTGGAATTCGTCGCATGATTATTTTCCCTCGTGAAAAAAGTGGGCGCGATTCAAATTCGCCGGCGGATCTTCGAGGATACGAGCCATTCGGATCGCCGGATTCGTCGCTTGTACAATAGATGGATGAACTTGTACACGAGATTATTGTCCCGTGCTCGTTGTTTTACATAAAATCGCTCCGTGGCCACTTCTCCTCACGGGTGGGCTTGTCATGGTCATCTCCGATTGCGAAATCCTGCACCGTGTGGCCGATCGCGATCGTCCGGCCTTTGCCGATTTTTACGATCGGTATGCGTCGCGGGTTTTTGGCCTTTTATTACACCTTCTGCGAAACCGCACGGACGCCGAGGACGTATTGCAAGAAGCGTTCTGGCAGGTGTGGCGGCAGGCCGACCGTTTTGACTCGCGACGCGCGTCGGCCGAATCATGGGTGCTGATGATTGCCCGGTCCCGGGCGGTCGATCGGCTCCGCAAGCGCCGAGAGACCGTGACGGACACGGTCCCGGAAGTGCCCAGTGACAGTAAGCCGGACATCAACCTTTCGCGGCAAGATGATGCCGCGCAGGTGATTTCGGCATTGGGCGTGCTTCCCCCGGATCAGCAAGAGCCAATCCGGCTGGCGTTCTTCGACGGCCTGACCCACGAACAGATCGCCCGGCACCTGAACATTCCGTTAGGGACCGTGAAGACCCGCATCCGTTTGGGATTCCTCCGCCTGAAGGAACGCCTGACAACGGGGATTAGTAAATAACCATGACTGACGAAATACTCGACCTGTTCGCCCCGGACGAGCTCGACGCGCTCGACGCGGCGATTCTCGCCCTCACGGCCGAGATCCCGGCGGTTGAACCACCGCCGATGGTTAAACAGCAACTGTTCGACCGTCTCGCCGTCGCCCCGCCGGCGAACCCGACCCTGGAACAGCAGCGCGACGCGGCCGAGAAGTTGTCGGCGCTGCAATTTTCCTTCCGCGAAGAGGCGATGTTCCAGTACTCGCACATGCCCGGAGTGACCGCGCGCCTGCTGCACCTGGATTCGACCGCGAAGCGGTTCTCGGCCATCGTGAAGCTCGAACCGGGCAGCCGCATCCCGCCGCACCACCACGACGGGCTGGAAGAGTGCTTGGTGCTGGAAGGCGAATTGATCCTTGGCACCGTGCGGATGCGGCCCGGCGACTACCAGTGGGCCGAGGACGGCAGCGATCACGTCGAACAGTGGACGGACGTGGGCGCCACGGTACTCATCTCCGGCCCGACTTCGCTGCTCGCGGGGTGAGTGAAATTTGAACGGAAGCGCAGGCCCACCCGTCGCGATGACGGGTGGGCTTTGTCGTTACTTCGCCGGCTCCTCGTACTTGAGCGGGTCCAATTCCGTCGTCGTCCCGGCGATCTCGACCGGGAAGCCCTTCGACCCGTCCTTGCCCTTGTGGTAGCCGCGCTCGTGCCGGTAGACGATGCGGTACTTGCCGATAGGGGCGTTCTTGATCTCGAAGTTCCCGTCGGCGTCGGTGACGGCGAAGTACGGGTGGGCGAACACCAAGGCGTATCCCTTCATCCACGGGTGGATGTCGCACTTGAACGTCACCGGGACTCGCTCGGCGGTCAGCGGCTTGCTGGTGAGAGATTGAACCGGCGCGATCACCATGTTGAACGACTCGGTGGCCTCGTTACTGTCGAAGTGGACGTTGTGCGGGATTGGCGCACTGTTCTTGAACTTGATCGTGTCCCCCGCCCGCAGGGCTAAGATTCGCGGCACGAACTGGCAGCACGGCTGATCGACGTCGTGCTCTTTCGCTTTCGGCTTCAGCAGGTCGGGGTGAATGTCCGCCGGCTTGAACGCCGCGGCGCGGTCGTCGTCGTCCGGGCGCAAGTAGACCCACACGTTCTTGAGGCCGCCGTTCTTCTTGTTGACGACGAGTTCGTCCGGTTCCAATGCCCCCTTGCTCAGACAGTGTTCCTTGTCGGCGGTCACGGCTATGGGGGCGATTGCTGGTGCTTGCCCCGGCCAGACGACGCGGCCCTTGATGGTGGACCACTTCACAACCTGTGCCGGGGCGGTGATCAGTTGCCTCGGCCCGATCTCGGGTTTCGGCTTCTCCTCCCCGTTCGACACCGCCACGCCGACCGCGACCGCGGCTGCCACGCCCACCAGGGAAGCACCGATTTTCCAGACGTTCGAACTCATGCGTAAGCCCTCGTTGACCAGGGGAAGAAGGTGAGGGCCGACGGCCGCGCCCGCGTGGACGCCGACCGCCGCCGCGACGGTGTCGCGGGCCAGTGCCGCCGGAACGCTGACGGCCGCAGCGAACGCCCCGCTGCCGAGCGTGACCCCGCGGGCGGTCAGTCGGTGACGGAGCAACTCGCGGCCCGCGTCCAGGCGACGGCGGACCGTGCTGAGCGACCAGCCGAGCCACGCTGCGGTTTCGTCCTGGGTGCGGTCTTCGAGGTAGCAGGCGATCAGCGGCGAACGGTACTTCTCCGGCAATCGCCCCAGCTCCTCGTCGAGAACGCAACTCAATTCGAACCGCCCCGCAACGTCCGGTTGCTCGGCCGCCTCGCCCGCCGCCGGAACGACGGGGGCCGCCTGCCGCCGTCGGGCGGCCTTGACGGCGACCCGCCGGGCGACGACGTACAAGTAGTTCGCCAGCGATTCCCGCACGCTCACCCGGCCGGCCTTCTTCGCGAGAACGAGGAAGACCGCCTGGAATGCGTCCTCGGCTAGGTGGTGGTCGCGGACCGTGCGGCGGCAGACGCCGAGCACGAGCGGCCCGTGCCGATCGACGAGCGCGGCGAACGCCGTCTCGTCGCCGGTCGTGGCGAACCGGGCCAGCAACATGCGGTCGCTGTCGGCCGACGACGACGGCCGGCGGAGCTTGGCCAGCAGGGAATGAACGGACGCCATCAGCAGTTCCGGTGGGTGTCGGTGCCCTCACCATGATAAAGCCCCGCCGCGGCCGAAACTGTTCAGAAAAGTGCCGATTAATCGCCCCGCGAGTGCCCGATATGGGGCCGTCCTGCCGCCTCATTTTTCGGTAAACGAAACCGTGGGGCACTCGCTACAATGACGGACAGTCTCAATTGCGAACCGTCGCCCCCGGAAACCGAGGATGGTTGGGCCGGGTTCGCATGACGTGAGGACGTTCGATGCCACGCCTGGAGGCTACTCTTCTTCGCCCGGCCGGCGGCTCCCTGCCGATGTGGGTCCACGAACTCGAAGTCGATAAAGAGATCAGCCTCGCGCAAATCGCCGGCATGGACGACGGCCGCGGCGGCATCGTCACCCTCGGCGTGGCCGAGAAGGACGTGCCGGAAATCGACTACAAGAACGTCAGCGGGCACGGGTACCACGCGCTACTCAAGTGGGACGGCCAAGTCCTGCACGTGACCCGGCGGACGAAGCCGAAGCGGACGACCAACGGCTTCCTGACGGCGAAGGGGCAATCCGCCCCGGACGTGCTCGAACTTCGGCCCGGCGACTCGTTCCGCATCGCCCGGTTCTTGTTCTCGCTGCACCCCGAAGAAGATTCGGCCGGGTCGTTGCCGTACCAGACGACCGCCGTCAAGGCGGCCGAGGTCGTCAAGCCACAACCCATCCGCCCGCCGACGAAGTTCGTGCCGTTCGACCCCGACCCCTCTGGCCCCGACCTGAACGTGTCGATCGCACCGGACCAACTCCAGGGGTTCGCGAACAACTGGGCCAAGAGTAGCACCGCGCAGATGGCGGCCCTGCGGGGGGACGGTCCGAAGAAGGAGCAACTCGAACTCGCCGTCGGCGAGGCCGAGGTGCTCCGCACGCCGCTCGTCGATTCGGACAACGTCATCACCGGTCTGTTGGACATCGTGGACCGGTTCGACCCGACGCGGTCGACCGACGCACTGGACGAAATGTTCCGGCAGGCGGTGCGGCGGGCGGTGGCGAACTCGGAGGCGGCGGCCGACGTGGTCGTCATCCCGGCGAAGGGCGATCCGCGGCCCCGCGGCAAGGAGCGGATGCCGTGGTTCAGCCGGACGTTCGTCCGGGACGCGGCGCGGAAGGTCGGGCAAAACGGCGGCGTGTTGGCCGGCTTCTGGAAGGCCGACGCCGGCCAGTCGGGCGTCCACCCGAAGTTCGGCGGCAGCCCGTCGCTGGAAGGGGCGTCCGGCAAGGGGACGAGCCGCCAGACGGGCTTCGCCGTTCCGGGCTGGGCCGTCTGTGCGCCGGTCCAGGTGCGGGGCAGCGACGGCGAGCAACTCGCGCTGTACGTCTCGGCCCCGTTCCCGGAACCGGGCCGGGTCGTGGACCTGGCGAGCGATCCCGGCGTGGCCCAGGCGCAGAAGGTCGTGCTGCTGTTCGCCAAACTTTACGCCGCCCTCGACCGCATGAGCCGTATTAGCGTCCGCTTCCAGGAGGCCGTCGGCTTCCTCCCGCGGCCGGTGCAACGCCTCCTGAACCAGCCGAACTTCGACCAGCAGCTCGCCCCGCGGACGCTGGACGTGACGGTCTTGTTCTGCGACCTCCGCGGCTCGTGCGGCTTCGCGGCGCAGGGTCAGGACGACTTACAAGCGCAATGGAGCGGCATCTTCCAGAACGCGCTCGAACAGATGAGCCGGGCGATCAACGACAACGGCGGCGTGATCGGCGGGTTCATCGGCGACGCCGTCATGGGCTTCTGGGGTTGGCCCGACCCGCTCTCGTCGGAGGTGCAAATCCGAAAGGCGGCGCGGGCGGCCCTGAGCATCCGCGAGAACTTCGCCCGCCTCCGGTCGCACCGCCACACGCCGCTGAGTTCCCTCCGCATCGGCATCGGCCTGACGCACGGCCCGGCCCTCGTCGGCAAGCTCGGCAACTTCGACATGAAGAAGATCGACGTGTTCGGCCCGACGGTGAACCGGTCGGCTCGCATTGAGGCGCTCACGAAGCGGTTCGGCGTGGAGATCATCGTGGACGCCGCCGTGGCCGGCGGGCTGGGCGACCCGCGGGTGGTGGACGGCCGCCTCCGCCGACTGGTGAGCGTGGCCCCGGCCGGCATGGACGAGCCGTTCAGCATCTTCGAACTCCTTCCGTACGACCTCGACGACACCTTCGGTATGAAGGAGGCCGCGTTCACGGCCTACGAGGAAGCCCTGCACGAGTTCGAGGCCGGCGACGCCTGGGAGCGCGCGGGAGCCATCCTCGACCGCCATCGCGACCGTGACGGCCCGAGCCAGTACCTGTACGGCGTGATGGCCGACCGCGACGCCGCCCCCGAGGACTGGCTCCGCGACGAACGCGGCAAGTGCTACATCAAGCTCGCGGACAAGTAGTCCCCATTTCCCCGTCGTAAGAAAGAAGAGGAGTCTCGCGCAAAGCCGCAGAGACGCAAAGAGGACCAGAGGGGAAGCAGAACAGAGTTCAATTCAGCAGAAGAAAATGAAGTTCCTCTTGGCTTCTATGCTGTCCTGTCTTCCTTCTCTTCTTTGCGCCTCTGCGGCTTCGCGCGAGACTCTTCTTCTTTGTTTTCTCGGAGGTATTCCATGTCGGTGCGATTCGTGATGGTCGGCGGCTTCCTCGGGGCCGGCAAGACGACGACGTTGGCCCGCCTCGCCCGCCTCTACCAGGCTCGTGGACACCGCGTCGGCGTGGTGACGAACGACCAGGCGCACGACCTCGTTGACACGAATAACCTGCGGGCGCAAGGCTTCGCGGTGAAGGAAGTGCCGGGGGCGTGCTTCTGCTGCCGGTTCGACGACCTCGTGGACCGTGTCGGTTCGCTGGAAGAATCGGAACGGCCGGACGTGATCCTCGCGGAACCGGTCGGCAGTTGCACCGACCTCGTCGCCACCGTCGTGCAACCGCTGAAGGACCTGTACGCCGGGCGGTTCGTGGTCGCCCCCTACGCGGTGCTGTTCAAGCCGAGCCACGGCCTGAAGATTCTCGCGGGCGGCAAGTCCGGCTTCTCGCCGAAGGCCGCGTACATCTTCACCAAGCAACTCGAAGAGGCCGACGCGATCGTCATCAACCGTATCGACGAGATTGCCCCGGCCGACCTGGAGACGTTGACGAAACTGGTCGCCGCGAAGTTCCCCGGCACGCCGCTGTTGAAGGTGTCCGCGACGACCGGCCAGGGCTTCGAGGCCCTCGTGGAACTGCTCGACCAGGACGGGGGGTTCGGCCGGAAGATTCTCGACATCGACTACGACACCTACGCGGCCGGCGAGGCCGAACTCGGCTGGCTGAACGCGAGCGTGAAACTGTCCTCGGCCGCCGGCTTCGATCTCGACGCGCTGCTGCTGGCCGTGGTGGGCGAATTGCAGGGCGTGCTGAACCGCCTCGGCGGCGAGGTCGCGCACTTGAAGGTGATCGGCCAGGAAGACGGCGGCGCGTTCGGCGTGGCGAACGTGGTGAGCGGCGACACCCCGGCGAAACTCTCGCTCGCGTCCGGCAGTACGGCGAAGGACGCCGACCTGATCGTGAACGCCCGCGTGGCCATCGACCCGGACGTGCTGGACGGCGAGGTGAAGCGGATCGTGTCCGCCGAGTGCGCGACGCTCGGCGTCACGCCGACGTTCCGCCAGAGTCAGAGTCTCCGCCCCGGCCGCCCCGTGCCGACACACCGCTATGCAACTGCGAAGTAGGCTATCATCAGGAAGATGTCATGCCGTACACCCGCTGTCCGAAGTGCCGCCACGAGCAGTACGCTACGCACGCGATATTGGGTTTGCAGATCGAGTGCAAGAAGTGCGGACGGGCGTACCTCGCGAAGGATGAAGCGGAAAATGAGTCGGAACCTCTGGTTTCGACCGAATCGCCGTTCGGCGAACGGCCTGTTTTGAACATTTTAAAATCAGTCGGCTTCTTGTTCCTCCTGATCGCGGTCGTCGGGTTGGTGTTCTGGGGCATCGTTTCGTTGATTCGGCCGACACCGAAAGGGATCGAGAAGAAAAACACCGACCCGCAAGCCGTCGAGAACAGGAACGTGGCCCGCGAGCCTGCGGAGTTGCCTGCCCGCCGAGGAGGCCGGATGCCGAGGTTGAACGGATAACACGTCGAACTGTACTCTCGTGGACGTTTATCCTGCTCGTCATTTTCTACGCCGCCTATCTCGGTGCCATCTGGTATGCCGGGTACTGGCTCGCGGGTGATACGGCGGCCCGTGGGAATAATCCGCTCGTCTGGGTCGGTACCTACGCGATGTCGCAATTATTCGGCCGGAGCATTGGCTATTCCCTCCTTGCTGTCTGTTATTACTCACCGCTCGAAGCCGCTCTTCTTGCCGCGCTTCTTAGCTTCGTTCTCGCTGAACTCTTCTCCTGGGCGGTCTTTTTGATCTGGCTTAAGGTTCGGCCGTTGGGTCGATTGGAATTTTGTCTGCAATGCCGGCGGGGGAAACTGCGATACGTTCCGAAGTGCCCGACGTGTGGAAGCAAGGACCAA
Source organism: Limnoglobus roseus (assembly GCF_008254045.1). Taxonomy (GTDB): domain Bacteria; phylum Planctomycetota; class Planctomycetia; order Gemmatales; family Gemmataceae; genus Limnoglobus; species Limnoglobus roseus. Next base: position 2,707,330 of record NZ_CP042425.1, read on the forward strand.
TAGTGTTGGACCAAAGGTCGGTCGATGAGCGCAAAGTTGGCTCTCTCTCTGGACGACATGATCGCCTCACCGCCAGTCGGCTCGCCGCTCGTGCTGTTCCGTTGGACGGTGGAGCAGTACAGCGAGTTGAACAAACTCGACATCTTCCATGCCGCTCGCTCAGTCCTCGTTCATGGCGAAATCTACCCGCGGCCGCGGCGAACGCCACAGCACGAGTACGTCATCGGCAAGGTCCACGACTGGCTGTGGAAGACGTTCCGCGGTGACGGCCACCACGCCCGCTCTCAAACGGGGCTGGTCATCGACGAGTTCAGCAGGTTGGCACCCGACGTTTCAGTAGTCGAAGGGCTGCTCGAACGGTAAGCGGATCATCACCCGAAAACGGCGGCGTTGGTCGTCGAAGTCTCGAACGGCACACTCGGCTTTGACGCCACCACCAAGGCCGAACTCTACGCCACGGCCGGCGTGCCGGACTACTGGGTGATCGACTTGGAGGGCCGGCAACTGCTCGTCTACCGTGATCCCGCCCTACTGCCGACCGGCCTCGGCGCGACGGCCTACCGTTCGCACCAAGTCTTCGGCCCCGACGCCAGCGTCTCGCCGCTCGCCGCCCCGACGGCGGGCATTCGCGTAGCCGATCTGTTGCCGTAATTGGTTGCGACGACCTTCCCTTCTGCGGTATCATCACATCTCCCACCCCCGCCTTCTCGCGGACGCTCCCATGCGTTGGCTGTTCCCGCTCGCTCTTTCGCTGTTCGCCCCGCCGCTGTTCGCGGCCCCGCCGGATTTCGACAAGCAGGTCGCGCCGCTGATCGCCCGCCGTTGTCTCGACTGCCACGCCGGGGCTGAGGCGAAGGGGAAACTCGACTTGAGCCGTAGGGCCGGGGCAGCAGAAGTCATCGCAGGCAAGGCGGAGAGTGAACTGTGGAAGCGTGTCGCGGCCGACGAGATGCCGCCGAAGAAGCCGCTGACCGCCGACGAGAAGGCAACACTGAAGGCGTGGCTCGACGCCGGGGCGATATGGGGCCGCGATCCGATCGACCCGCTCGCGGCGACCACCGACCACCGGGCCGGCCGCGACTGGTGGGCTTTGCAGCCAGTGGTCAAGAGTCAGGAGTCAGGGGTCAGGAAATCCGTCGATGACTTCATCCGGGCGAAGCTAAGAGAGAGGGGACTTGCGCCGTCGCCGCCGGCGGACCCGCGGACGCAGATTCGGCGGCTGTACTTCGACCTGATCGGCCTGCCGCCGTCGCCGGAAGAGGTTGAGGCGTTCGCCAAGAACCCGACCGACGCGGCTTACGCGAAGGTCGTCGATCACCTACTGGCCAGCCCGCACTACGGCGAGCGGTGGGGCCGGCACTGGCTCGACCTCGTGCGGTACGGCGAGAGCGATAGCTTCGAGCGGAACGAACCCCGGCCGAACGCCTGGCACTACCGCGACTGGGTGATCGACGCCCTGAACGCGGACGTGCCGTACGACCGCTTCGCGAAGTTGCAACTCGCCGGCGATGCGCTCGAAACCGGCAACCCGAACGCGGTCAAGGCGGCCGGCTTCCTCGTCGCCGGCATTCACAACACCGTCCTCGGTGCGGACGACGTTGCGAAGCGAACCGCCCGCCAAGACGAACTCGAAGACATGCTCGCGGCCGTCGGCCAGACGTTCCTCGGCCTGACGGTGCAGTGCGCCCGCTGCCACGACCACAAGTTCGACCCCGTCACGCAGGCCGACTACTACCGCCTCACGGCCGCCATCGGCGGCGTCTACCACGGCGAGCGCACGCTCACCTCGCCCGAGAACCAGCGGCGGAAGCAGGAACTTGAAGCGAAACTTGGTGCGGCCGAGAAGTCGCTGGCCGCGCTGGAAGCCGCCGGGCGACAGCGGGCGGCCAAACGGGCGGTGGCGACCTTGCCGGTGTCGCCCATTGGTCGGTGGACTTTCGAGAAGGACGCGACCGACAGTATCGGCTCGCTTCACGGCACTTTGAAGGACGGGGCGACTGTCGCCAGCGGCCGGCTGAAGCTCGACGGTCGGAAGGCGCACGTCGTGACGGCGGCACTGACGAAAGACTTGCGCGAGAAGACGCTGGAAGCATGGGTGGTGTTGCCGATGCTGGACCAAGGTGGTGGCGGCGTCATCACCGTGGAGACGGCCAACGGCGGCGTATTCGATTCCATCGTCTTCGCCGAAAATCAGCCGCGGAAGTGGATGGCCGGCAGCAACAGTTTCACGCGCACGCGGCCCGTGGCCGGCGAGTTGGAGAAGGAGACGGCCGCGCCGATTCACGTGGTCGTTGTGTATCACGCCGACGGCCGCATCGCTCTCTTCCGCAACGGGCAACCTTACGGTGAGCCGTACCGCCCCGGCGAGGCCGTGACCTTGAAAGCGGGCGACGCGCGGGTCGTCTTCGGCATGAGGCACACCGGCGGCGGCAAGCCGTTCCTGACCGGCGAGATCGAGGAAGCCCGGCTGTACGATACGGCGTTGACGCCGGCCGACGTGGCCGCCTCCGCGAAGGCCGGCCCGGGTGCGGTCGGCGTGCGAGTGGAGGAAATGCTGGCGGCGCTCACGGTCGCGGAGAAAGCCGAGCGCGAGACACTCCTTGCCGAGCGAACGAAACTCCGCGAGCAGTTGGCCGCGATTCCGCCGCCGCTGCCGGTGTTCACCGTCCTCTCGAAGCCGGTACCACGGACGCACGTGCTGGCCCGTGGCAGTGTCGAGAAGCCGCTCGCCGAGGTGACGGCCGGTGGTGTGGCGGCGGTTTCCGGCGTCGCCGACTTCGGCCTGCCGGCGGACGCGGACGAGGGCCAGCGCCGGGCGAAGCTGGCCGCGTGGGTCGCCCGTGCGGAAAATCCGCTGTTCGCCCGGGTGATCGTCAACCGCCTCTGGCACCACCACTTTGGTGTCGGCCTCGTCGAGACGCCGAGCGACTTCGGCTTCAACGGCGGTCGCCCTTCTCACCCGGAACTGCTCGACCGCCTCGCGGGCGAACTGATCGAACACGGCTGGTCGCTCAAGTACGTCCACAAACTCATGGTCACGAGCGCTGCCTATCGGCAGTCCTCGGCGAAGAACCCGGCGGCGGTCGCAATGGATGCCGACAACCGCCTGCTGTGGCGGAAGTCGCCGACGCGGTTGGAAGCTGAGGCGATCCGCGACGCGATCTTGCAGGTGTCCGGCCAACTGAACCCGGCCGTCGGCGGGCCGCCGTTCCACGACGTGCGCACACACGGCAACGCCGGCACGAAGTTCTACGAGCCGATCGACCCGGAAGGAGCCGCGTTCCACCGCCGCACGGTCTACCGTTTCTCGCCGCGCGGCGAGCGGTCGGCGCTGTTGGAAACCTTCGACTGCCCGGACCCGTCGGCCCTCACGCCGCGGCGGCAGGTGACGACGACCCCGCTGCAAGCCCTGGCTCTCTGGAACGACAGCTTCGTTCTGCGGATGAGCGGCCACTTCGAGAAGCGGATCGAAGCCGAGCGTGCGAAGGCTGATGACATTGCGGTGTCAGCGAAGGTGGAGCGGGCTTACCGACTGGCTCTCGGTCGTTCGCCGACAGACGGGGAGTTGAAGCCTGCGGTGGCATTCGTGGAGAAGCACGGCCTGAAGTCGCTCGGCCGCGTGCTGTTCAATTGCGACGAATTCGTGGTGATCGAATGACCCCGCCTCTCCTCTCTCGCCGCGACTTCGGCTCTTGGTCTGTCGGCGGCCTCGCGGCCACGGCTCTGTTGCACCTGCTCGGTCGTGAGGCATCTGCGGCCCCGCAGCCGCACTTCGAGGCGAAGGCGAAGCGGGTTGTTCACATCTCGCTCATCGGCGGGCTGAGCCACCTCGACTCGTTCGACTACAAGCCGAAGCTCGCGAAGTTGCACGGCAAGAAACTCGACACCACCGAGACGCCGGACATCTTCTTCGGGCAGGTTGGCCTCCTGCGGCAGCCGGACTGGAAGTTCCGGCCGCGCGGCCAGTCGGGGCTGATGATCTCGGACCTGTTCCCGCATGTCGCCGAGATGGCCGACGAACTCACCGTCATCCGCTCGATGACGGCCGACTCCGCGAACCACACGCCGGCGCTCTACCTCGGCAACAGCGGCTTCCAGTTCAGCGGCTTCCCCTCAATGGGCAGTTGGGCGAGCTTCGGCCTCGGCAGCGAGTCGGAGGAACTGCCCGCCTACGTGGTGCTGCCCGACCCGCGTGGCCAACCCAACGGCGGGGCGGCCGTCTGGTCAAACGGCTTCCTGCCGGCCGAGCACCAGGGCGTCGTGCTGCAATCGGGCGAGTCGCCGGTCCGCGACCTGTTCCCGAAGGAGAAGCAACCGGCCGAGGCCGAGAGCCGTGAGTTGCTGAAGGCGATGAACGCGGCGCACCGGGAACACTCCGGGGCCGACGATCTGCTCGCTGCCCGCACCCGCAGCTACGAACTCGCCGCCCGGATGCAGTTGTCCGTGCCGGCGGTGGCGGACGTCTCGAAGGAGACGAAGGACACGCACACGCTCTACGGCCTCGATGACCCGAAGACGGCGGCGTTCGGTCGCAACTGCCTGCTCGCCCGCCGACTGCTGGAGAAGGGCGTGCGGTTCGTGCAACTCTTCTCCGGCGGGCCGGTCGCCGGCAGCCCGCGGGTGAGTTGGGACGCGCACGAGAACGTGAAGGAGAACCACACGCTCGAAGCCGAGCGGATCGACCGGCCGGTTGGGGCATTGCTCCGCGACTTGAAGCAGCGCGGGATGTTGAAGGACACGCTCGTGCTGTTCACGACGGAGTTCGGCCGCACGCCGTTCGCGCAGTCGGGGCCGACGATCGTGGGGCCGGGTCGCGATCACAACAAGTACGGGTTCAGCGTGTGGATGGCCGGGGCGGGGCTGAAAGCGGGTAGCGTGTACGGCGCGACCGACGACATCGGCTGGAAAGTGGCCGAGCGGCCGGTGCCGTGGCACGACTTCCACGCGACCGTGTTGCACCTGCTCGGGCTGAACCACGAGAAACTGACGTTCTACCACAACGGGATTCAGCGGCGGCTGACGAACGTCCACGGCGAGGTGGTGAAGGGCGTGCTCGGTTAGCGTGCGACCCGCTGGCCCCGGCGCTAACCGGGGTTCTGGATTTGCCAGCGGTCGCCGGTCGGTGCGATTCGCACGCGGTGGCGGCACGCGGTGGGCGGGAACTCTGCCGCCGTGAACGCGATCAGGGCCAGGCACTCGGCGGGTTGCCCCTTCTCGGCGAGGCGGTCGATTCGCAACATTCCGTCGGGCGTTGGGTGCAGCAGGATGTGGCCCAACCCCAGGCCGACCGGGATTCCGCGGTCCCAGAGCTTGCGGAACTGGTGGTAGAACTCCAGTTCCGCCGAGCGCGGGTCGCCGGGGACGAGAAACGGTTTGTGCATCAACTCTAACGCCATGCCGAGCAGTTCGAAGAGCGGGTCGGCACTCATGCGTGTTGCTCCGGCACGGGTTCGCCCGCCAATCGGCCGGCGGCTCGGTCGATCAGGGCCAGCGCGTGGGCCGCCTCTTCGGGCGTGATCGTCAGCGGCGGGGCGACGCGGATCACTTTCTTCGACAGGGGGCCGAGCAGGTGGACGCCGTCCGTGCCGTCGCCGTGGTAGCACGATAACACGAGCGCGTTCGCCCATTCGGCGGCCGTCTTCCCGGCGTGGTCCCGCATCTCGACGCCCCAGACCATGCCGCCCTTCTCGCCGCGGACGTTCGCCACGAACAGGAACCGCTTCAGCAACAGTAACCCCTCTTCGATGAGTCGGGATGATTCGGCCATCCCGCCGATCACGTCGCGGGCCTCGAACTCGTCGAGAGTGGCCAGCACGGCGGCGGCGCTCAGCGGGTTCGCGCTCCAGGTGTCAGACGCTTCGCCGTAGTCGAGCGAACTGAACACGTTGGCCCGGCCGACGGCCGCGGCCACCGGCACGCCGTTGCCCAACCCCTTGCCGAGCACGACGACGTCCGGTGTGAGGCCGTAGGTTTCGAAGGCGAACAGCTTCCCGGTGCGGCCGAAGTTCGCCTGCACTTCGTCGAGGATGAACACGAGGTCGTGCTCGCGGCAGAAGCGTTCCAGTAATTGCAGGTACGCCTTCGGCGGGTGGTATGAGCCGCCGCCGCCGAGGTACGGCTCGGTCATGAGTGTGCCGAGCTTCGGGCCGAACTGGTGCCAGAGGGCGTCGAGTTCCTTCTGGTACGGCGTCGGGTCGAACGGGCCGTCCCGCATCGCCACGTCCTGGCACTCGGCCATCGGGAAGCTGATGAACCGCACGCGCGGGTCGCGCTCGGCGTCAGTCTCGCTGCCGGTGACGGCGTGCGACAGGCCCTTCTTGCCGTGGAAGCCGAACCGCGTGGCGAGGACCATCGGCCGCGCCTTGTCGCGGGCCATCGCTGCCCAGAGCGCCTTCTGAATCGCCTCCGATCCGGACGCCGCCCACAGGACCGATTGCAGGTGTGCGCCGCCGGGGCAGTGGTGCAGCGCCTTGAGCAGTCGGCGGTTGGCCTCGGCTTCCACCGGCGTGATCGCGTTGTACGCGGTCATCGGCACGGCCGGCGAATACTCGCCCACGTGGCCGCCCGGCGGCCAGCCCATGTACCGGCAGAAGTGTTGCATCCACCGCGTCGGGTTGTGGCCGAGGTTCGAGACGAGGACGCCGGAACTGAAGTCGTACAGTCGGCGGCCGTCGGGCGTCCAGTGGAAGACGCCCGCACTCTCGGCGATGACGGCCTGCGTCGGCGTGAACGTGCGGAGGCTCCGGGGTTCCGTCCGCGTGATCGTTTCGCGGTTGGCGTTGGCGGCCGGTTCGTCCGCGTGGCGTATCGCCGTCATGGGTGCTCCCGGTTTGATAGGGCAACTGTCCCTGACATTATCGGAACGCGGCCCCGTCCGCCCATCGGTGGGCGAGAAACGACGCGGCCCCGGCGAGGTCTTCGCCGGGGCCGCGTTCCGGGTACGGGGGTTTAGTACCGGATGTTGAAGAGGGCCGCCAGGGTGCTGGCGTTCGTCCCGGCCCCGGGGGCGGCCGTGTCGCGGAGGAAGCCGCCGCCGAACAGGTAGGCGTAGCTGACCAGGAAGTCGGTCCGCCGCGTCAGGTGGAAGTTGTTGATGATGTCCACTTCCGAGCCGACGTAGGGCGAAGCGCGGCCGGTGGCGTCCCGGCGGTAGGCGACGCCGGCCGTGTTGTACAGGCCGTCGCGGACGCTATCCAGCCAGAAGTTGTGGACCTGGATGTTCGTCGTCAGCCACTTCTGGGGGTACAGGTAGAGGCTGAAGTTCACGTCGTGGATGTTCTGCCGGCCGACCAAGTCCGCCCACCCGAGGTAGTAGTGGCCGAACGGGAAGAGCTGGTTGAACGTCGAGTACCGGCTGCCGCCGTTCGGGCTGTCGTCGCCGCTGGCGTAGTCGTAGGTCGCCCACAGGGTCGGGTTCCACGCCGCCTTGCGGAAGTTAATCCCCGCCCCGGCCGACGCGAAGCCCGCGAAGATGTCCTGCTGGCCGCGCTGGCCGAACTGGAGGCCGCCTTCGACGTCCCACAACAGCTTGTAGCAGTCGTTGAGGTCTTTGTCGCCGTAGTACCGCCCGCCGACGGTGTGCGTCGTGGCCGGTGCCCGCACGATGCCTTGCTGGGTGACGTTATTGACGTTGTCGAGGATCAAATAGTACAGGTCGATGGCCTGGCCCTTCTTCGGGCGGTAGGTCATGAACGTCCCGGCGAAGAGTTGGTTGTTGTCGCCGCTGTCGAGCTTGTTCGCGTTCGGCACAACCGGTTGCAACACGAACGCATCGAAGTCGAGCTTCTCGCCGGTGCGGAGCAGCCGCAGCCCCTGGAACGTCCGCCGGGTGTTCGCCCAGTCAAGGGCGGAGATCAGCCGCTGTGAGCCGAGGGACAGTTCTTGCCGGCCGGCCCGCAGGTAGACCGGGGCGTTGGCAACGTCGCCGAGCTTCACGTCGATGAACAGGTTCTGGATGTCCGGCCCGGACTCGTCGATGACCAGCGGGGCCACGTCCTGGAACTGCGTGTATGTGACGTTGGCCTCGACGTAGAACCGGAACACGTCCTTGTACCACAAGTCCAAGTAGGGGCGGAACCGCGAGAGTTGGTAGACGTTGTTGGTGTTCGTCAGGCGGCTGCTGTACTCGTTCATGTACCGCGTCCACGCCTGGCCGCCGACGGCCATCAGCCAGTCGTCGCCGAGGTGGATGCGCTTCAACTCGTCGAGCCGGTCCTTGGGCGGCGTCTTCGGGTCGTCGAGGTAGCGCCAGTCGCCGTCATAGAACGGCAACGGCTGGAGGGCGGACGGGGCGTACCCGAACTTTGGCGGCGCGTCGACTTCCTTCCCCTGGACGGCAGCGAGGAGGTTGTACGCCCCCTTGCCGCTCGGCGGGATTGGGAACATCCCCGCCCGCGTCTGTGTGCGGACCGGTGGCACCTTCTTGAAGTTGAACGGCTGGCAGGAATCGCACCCGCTACCGCCGCACGCCGGGCACGCGCCGCCGTCCGGAACCGGGGCTGGTGCAGGGACCGCCATCGGGGTTACGACCGGGGCCGTCACAGGCGGTGCCGCCGGCGGCATCGGGGCGATTTTTTCGACGGGGGCGGCCGCCGAGGTCGGGAGACGCTCCCCGACGGGCGACTGTGCGGACGCCGATTGAATCCCCACCCACGCGACCGTGGCGGCCATCGTTTGGGGCAGGAAGCGGGTTAACCAGGGCATAGTGACTCACTCCTTTGAGCCGGTCGTTCGTGCCGCCGATGAGAGGGATTCAGCAAGAGCCGATTGGAACAGACACCGGGTTCGTACGTCGAGTATCGGTCGAAGCGTCTGCCGGGTCGAATCCTGACACGTCCGGAATCGGCTCTGAGCGTTCGGCCACGAGTCACAAGAGACAAAGACCGTACAGACGGTACAAATTGCCGGTCGGGGCGCGTGGCCGAGCCTCCGGGGATGGTCTGGGGCACCATTCACCCGGAGGCTCGCCGTAAGGGTCGTGAAGATTTCGGGGGCTGGATTCGAACCAGCATCGCCGCCTTCAAAGGGCGGTGTCCTGCCGTTGGACGACCCCGAAGCAAATAGCCCGGGCGGGATTTGAACCCGCAACACACGACTTTTAAGGCCGCTGCGTCTACCGTTGCGCCACCGAGCCGGACCGAGTACGGGGAGAAGGATTCGAACCTTCACACGCGGCTTCAGAGACCGCTGGCCTACCGTTAGCCGATCCCCGTGAGAGCAGTGGTGGCTGGATTCGGGACGCTTCCGAGAACGCAGTACCACTAACGACTTGCAGAAAACCAAGATTTCAAGCGGTGCAGAATCCGGGGCAGTTGACCCGCTGGCTGCCTTCGTCTCGTCCTTGACGCCCGATCAACGGCGGCAGTTGTTGTCGCTACTCGGGGGAAGGGAGGCGTGAGGCGGTGCAAAGGTTCGCGACGACGACTGAAATGGTCCCTTCGGTACCCCTTTGTAGGGGTGCTCGGGAAGGCGTAGAAGGCTTGGTCACAGGGTCGTGGGCGGCTCGGAAACCGGGGGTGGCGTCGGCGGTTCGGGCGGCAGTGGCGTCTCCGGGGGGCGGTTTGCCCGTTCGACGGCGAGGGTGATGAGGAGTAATATCGTGGACATCAACGTCCCGCAGCAGAACATCTCGCAACCCACCGCCGTCCTCCGTTAAGCCCCGCGTCAGACGGGACGGTCCATCTTCGCGGACACGGGGCGAGCGTCAAGAGATTGACCGTCTTCCAACGCAGCAACGCATTGGCCGGGTTGGCCCTTGCAGCTTATAACCCGAGGGGAATAGGCTGAGGCGGCATACCGCCGGATCGGTCTTCGGGTTCAAGCCCCGGACCCGTCCGCGGCGTAGCGTCGCGCCCGCTTTCACTTCCGGCGAGTCGAATAACGTCGCGAGCGCGGAACTCCCGAAGGAATCCGTCTTCGCGTGACGTCACTCCGGGCGGTGCTTGACTAGCGTGACCTCGTTGCCGCGGGCGCTGAACCGGACGTCGTCCATGAAGGTGCGGATGAGCAGCAGCCCGCGGCCGCTCGACTTGGCCATGTTCTCGGGGTCCATCGGGTCGGGCAACTTCGCCGGGTCGAACCCCGGCCCCTCGTCGCGGACGGTGAACGCCGACTCGTCGCGCGAGAACCGCGCCACCAGCCGCACCGTGCGGTCCTTGTACGGGCTTTGCCGCCGCCGCTCCGCGGCCAGTTTCTTGTACGGCGCGCCGTTGTCCACCTCGCGCAGCTCTGAACTCAGTTCCAGGTTGCCGTGCTCGATGGCGTTTAACAGCACCTCGTACAGCGCGGTGCCGACCCGCACGAGATCTTCTTCGCCGACCAGCTTCCGCTGCAGCATGTGGTCTTGCAGGTGGCCGATGAGCGGCTGGAGCGGGGTGGTATCGTGCGTCAGGTCGAAGGTGAACTCCGACGCCGTCAGGCACGCCTGCACGCGGCGATGATCGGCCGTGACCTCGGTGACCGGCAGCACCGATTCGAGGGTGGAGACGAGGTCGCTGGCGAGGTTCTTCTTGGGGACGTAGCTCGCTGCCCCCTTCTGCAGCGCTTCAACGGCGATGTCCTCGCTGCCGTAGGCGGTCATCAGCACCACCGGGATGCCGGGGTGTTCGCGACGCACCGCCTCGACCAACTCCAGTCCGTTCAGCTCGGGCATCTGCAGGTCGGTCAGCACTAGGTCTGGTGGATCGCGCCGGATCAGATCGAGCGCCTGCCGTCCGTCCTCCGCGAACACCGCGGTCCAGCCGGCCCGCTCCTGGATGAGTGCGCCCGCCAGGTGCCGGTCGAGCGGCGTGTCGTCGACTACCAGAACCGTCACCATAATCGACTCCCGCCGTTCGCTAAGGGCCGCGCGGTGCGCGAGCGGACAGAGCCAGCTTCAGCCGCTCCAACTCGCGTTCCAGATCGGCGAATGTGTTTTCGGCATCCTGCAACATACTATCTCGGCCCATCAGCTCCAACCGCAAAGCCGCGGCCACCGTCGGCCCGGCCCCGAAGCAGTCCGCCGACCCTCTCAGCGAGTGCGCAACCCGCCGCAACCGGGGCATGTCGCGTGCGTCGAGAGCGGAGTGGATGTCGCCCATCATCTTCCCACACTCGCTCAGAAAAATGCCGACGATCTGTTCTAACAGGTCGGCACGCCCGCCGACGCGACGCAGGGCCGCGTCCCAGTTCATCACCTTGGTGGGCGCGTCTTCCGGCGTGGGCGCGTCTTCCGGCTCCGGCGGTGCGGTCCCCTCGACCACGCTGTACAGCACGGCCGACTGGATCGGCTTGGTGATGTACTCGTCCATCCCGGCGGCCAGGCACTTCTCGCGGTCGCCCTTCAGCGCGTTCGCGGTCATGGCGATGATCGGCGTGCGCCGCCCGGTGCCCTGCTCGCGCTGGCGGATCGCGGCGGTCGCCTCGAACCCGTCCACCTCCGGCATCTGCATGTCCATCAACACCACGTCGAAGCCAGGAGTCAGGGGCCAGGAGTCAGGAGTCAGCGTGGCAGAAACACTCTTTTCGCTGGCTCCTGGCTCCTGGCTCCTGACTCCTGGCCCCTGACTCCTGACTCCCTGTTCCCACGCCTCCACCGCCTCGCGGCCGTTGTTCACCACGGTGACGCGGTGGCCGCGCAGTTCCAACAGCCGGCCGGCTACCTTCTGGTTCACCGGGCTGTCGTCGGCCAGGAGGATGTTCAGCACGCGAACCGGCCGCGCGCCGGGCGCGTACGGCGCGTGTTCCAACTCCGGGGTCGCGCCGACGGCTCGGAGGACTGCGTCCAGCAAGTCCGACTGCTTGACTGGCTTGATGAGATAGCGGGCGATGCCGCGGTCGATGTACCGGGTGGCCTGTTCCATTTGCCCGGCGGCCGACAGGATGAGGATCGTGCAGGCTGCCAACCTCGGGTTCTGCTTGATGCGGTCGGTGAGCATGAACCCGTCGGTGTCGGGCATGCGGGCGTCGAGCAGGGCCAACCGGAACGGCTCGCCGCGGTCCGCGGCCTCGTTCATCCGGGCGAGCGCGGCCTCCGCGTCGGCGGCCAGCGTCGGCTGCATGCCCCAGTTGGTCAGCACGTCGTCGAGGATGCGGCGGTTGGTGTTGTTGTCGTCCACCACGAGCACCGGGAGGTCTCGCAGCGCCTCCGGGTGTGACCAGAACTGCGGGGCGGCCGCCGCGGACCGCGCGAACCGCACGACGAAGTGGAACGAACTCCCCTCGCCCGGCTCGCTCTCCACCCACAGCCGGCCGCCCATCAGCTTGACCAGTTGCATCGAGATGGTCAGCCCCAAACCGGTGCCGCCGAACTTGCGCGTGGTCGAGGTGTCGGCCTGGCCGAACGCCTCGAAGATTTGCTGCTGCTTGTCCGGCGGGATGCCGATGCCGGTGTCGGTGACGACGAAGTGCAGATGCACGTCGGTGTCGGTGAGATCGTCCACCGTGACCGCGACCACCACCTCGCCGGCCGCGGTGAACTTGAGCGCGTTGCCGACCAGGTTGACGAGCACCTGCCGCAGCCGCCCGGGGTCGCCGACCAGCACGTCCGGCACGTCCGGCGGAATGAGGTACGTCAGTTCCAGATTCTTTTCCGCGGCGCGGACCCCGAGCGCGTGCATGGCGTCGCCGACGCAGTCCCGCAGCGGGAAGTCGATGGCCTCCAACTCCAACTTGCCGGCCTCGATCTTGGACACGTCGAGGATGTCGTTGAGCAGCCGGAGCAGGGCGTCGGCCGACTGCATGACGATGGTGAGATACTCCCGCTGCTGGAGCGAGAGCTTGGTTTGCAGTGCCAGTTCGGTCATGCCGATGACGCCGTTCATCGGGGTGCGGATCTCGTGGCTCATGTTCGCCAGGAAGTCGCTCTTGGCCCGGTTCGCCCCCTCGGCCAAGTCTTTCGCGATCCGCAACTCCTCTGTCCGTGCGGCTACCTGCTGTTCGAGCGTCTCGTTGAGCCGCTGGAGCTTGGCGAACCCTTCGGCGTTCTCCAGGGCCGCGCCGGCGATGGCGGCGATGAAGTCGGCCAGGTGCTTCTCGTCCTCGCCGAACAGTCCGCTCACTTGCCGGTGTTCGGTGTACACGCACCCGGCCGGCTGCCCGCGGACGAAGATTGGCGCGCCCAGTGCCGACCGAACGCCGGCCAGCAGCGCGGCCTCGCCGTCCGCCTCCGCCTGCCCTTCGGCGAACACCACCGTCCGCCGCCCGTCGATCGCGCGGGCGGCCAGTACGCGGCCGAACTCGGCACCGGCGTCGGCCGCACCCGGGCCGGCCGCGGGAAGTACGACGCACCGTTCGCCGCGCAACAGCCGCCCGGCCGCCTCGCGGACTTCGTGAAAGATGTCCGCCTCGGACAGGGCGGCGGCGATCCGCCGGCCGGAGTGCAGCACCACGTCGAACCGGTCGGCCAGCCCCAGCGTCGCCGGTTTGTCCTCCGTGACCGGCGGGACCGTCTCCGGTGTGCTGTCCAGCGCGAAGTCGGCCCCCAGCGCCCGCAGCGCGGCGCGGGCCTCGGCGAGATCGCGGTCCGCACCTGACCAGCCGAGTTCCTCGCCGACGCGGCCCCGCGCCAGCAGCGTCTGGGCGTGTTCGAATCGCGCGCCCTGTTTCTCGGCCACGGCCAGGCTCTCGTCGAGCTGCTTCCGCGCCCGCCGGGGCACGCCGCGCATCGCCGCGATCAGCCCGGCCTCGCGCAGCGCGTGTGGCAAGTCGGTCTGAAACGCACGGGCGACCCGAACCGCTTTGTGCGCGATTGCGTGAGAGCGTGAGAGCAACGAGGTGCGGGCGGCGGGCGCGAACGGCGACGTTTCTTCGGCCTGCCGGCGCAGCGCCGCCGCCAGCCACGGCCGGAGCGGCAGGACGTAGGCGTTGTGGATGCCGGCGCGGACGGCGATTCGGTGGGCGTCGGTGAAGACCTGCTCGGCCTTTTGAAAGCAGCCGGCCATGAACAGCCGCACGCCGTCGGCCAACATTACCTGGGCGGTCACTTGCACGTCCTCGCGCGGGCGGTCGAGTTCGGCCCGTAGCGCCTCCGGGGCGACCCGCCCGCCGGACGCGAGCACCCACACGTCCACGCTCACCCCGGACGCCTGGGCGTCGCCCAACTCCAGGCCCGACGTTTGTACCCCGCGCGCCAGCGCGGCGGCGGCGGGCAGGTCGCCCAGCCGGTACAGGCTCAGCGCGGTGTGGTACCGCGCGATGTTCACCTCCCAGTAATCGCCGGTGCGCTCCAGCAACCGCACCGCTTCGCGCAGCTTCTCGATGGCCTCTTCGTACCGGGCCGCGACGTACAGCACGATGCCGTAGAAGTGGAGCGACTGCCCCTGCCCCCATACGTCGCCGAGCGCCGTGTACACGGCCAGCGACTTGCGGGCGTAGGCGACGCCGCGGCCGATGTACGGCACCAAGCTCATCACCGGGGCGTGGATCGAGTACGCCTGCGCCAGCTCCGGCGTAGGCGGATACCGCTCGGCCAGGTTCATGCCGCGCAAGTGGCTCCACAGGCACGGGATTTGGCCCCGCTTGAACCAGTAGGCGTACGTCAGCCGGTTGTAGAGGCGGACGAGCAGCAGCGGCCTCTCCGCGCCGGCGAGCGGCTTGCGGCCCACGAACACGCGCGGCAACAGCGTGTGCAGTGCCTGGCACGCTGCCTCCCACACGACGAGCAGGAGGAAGGTGATGCCCCAACGCGGCACCCGTCGGCCGAGCAGCGCGAGGGCACGCTCGATGGCGTCCATCGCCGTCTTCATGTCGCCGCGCTTGAACGCCAGTTCGCCGAGTTTGCCCTCGATCTGCGCTTTCGCGATGTCGCCGTCGGCCAGTTCGCGGGCGTGTTCGGTGTGGCGGGCGGCGTCCTCGTACCGGCCTCGTAGCATGAGCACGTCGCCCAACCCCTCCGCAATTCGGTACCGGGTGGCCGCGTCGGCCGGCGTGCCGCGCGCCGCGATGTGGTACTGCTCCTCGGCGCTCTCCAGCGCGTGCTGCGCCCGCGCCCGCTCCGCCGCGGCGAGGGCGGACGGCAGCGCCCGGCCGCTCTCGCCGGCCGCGTCGAAGTGGTAAGCCAGTTCGAACACCCGCCCAGGCTCCGTCGCCTCCAAGTCGAGCGCTGTGCGCAGGTGCAGCGCGCGGCGCTCCCGCTCCGGCAGCCGGGCGAGCAAGGTCTGGCGGAGTTTGTCGTGCAGGAAGGCGCACGTGTCGGCCTGCCCTTTCCGCCAGACGATGTGTCGGTGGCGGGCCTCGTCCAGAGCGGCAATCGCCTCGGCCGGCCCTTGCCCGGCCAACTTCGCCGCCGCCGACAGGTCGAACTCTTTGCCCAACACCGCGCCGGCGGACAGTAGTTGAACGGTCGCGGCCGGCATCAGTTCCATGCGGCGGGCCAGGAACGCGGCGGCGTGCCGGGACGACTGCACCGCGGCCAGCGCGGACGGCGCGACGCGCCACCCGCTCGAGTCGGGCACGAGCGCGCCCGACTCGACCAGCCCCCGCAGCGCCGCCGACGCCATGAACGGGCTGCCCTCGGCCAGCCGCTCGACCACCTCGACCGCCACGTCCGGCAGTGGCCCGGCCATCGACTCGACCAGCTTCCGCACGTTGGCCGCGGGGAACGCGGGCAGCGCCAGGCTCGCGTCTGGTTGCAGCGTGCGGAGCGGGTGGCCGGGCGGCACCTCCTCCGACCGGAAGGCGGCGACGAGGAGTACGAACGGGTTCGCCGCCGTCTGGCGGTGCCAGGTGCTCAACACCTTTAGCGTCATCCCGTCCGCCCACTGGCAGTCGTCCAGCAGCACCAGCGCCGGGCGACCGGTCGAACCGAGCGCGTCGAGCAGGGCGGTCAGCGCCTGCACGCTCCGCGTTTCCGCGAACGACTCCGGGCCGAGTTCGCCCGCGTCGGCCGAGCCGAACACCCCGGTCAGTTCGGGCAGCGCCGCGCACACTCCTTCGGCGTGGCCCCCGAGCGCGGCCCGGACGGCCGCCCCGACCGCCGGCTCCAGCCGCGCGGCCGCGAGCACCCCGTCGGCCACCCCGGTCAGCAGTTGGAACGGTCGCTGGGCCGCCTGGTCGAGACCCTGGCCGCGCAACAGCCACGCGCCCGCGCCCGCGCCGTGGAGAGCGAACTCGGCGAGCAGCCGGGTTTTGCCGCCGCCCGATTCGGCCTCCACCAGCACCAGCCCGCCGTTCCCGGCCTGCGCCTGGTCGAGCCGCGCGGCGAGTGCCCCCAGTTCCGAGCCGCGGCCGACGAACGCCGGTTCGGTGAGCGTCCGCCGCCGGTCGTGCCGCCCGACCACCAGCGTCAGCTCGGTCTCGCCCCGGGCCAGCGCGTCGGCGATCGCGGCGAGGTCAGCGGCCACGGCCGCGGCCGACTGGTAGCGGTCGCGGGGGTCCTTGCGCAAGAGCCGCTGGATGACCTCGTCGAGGACGCGCGGGACGGACAGGCCGAGGCCCCGCAACTCGGGCGGCGGTGTCGTCATGTGCCGGCGCAGCACCTCGCCGACGCTGGCCGCCTGGAACGGCGGGCGCCCGGCGAGGCACTCGAACAGGACGATGCCGACCGCGTACAGGTCGGAACACGCGGTCACGTCCTGGTCGAGCAGCCCGGCCGTCTCGGGCGAAAGGTACTGCGCGTCCGCGGCCCACCGGTCGCGGGCCGCCGGGTCGAGCGCCGCGCCGCGGCCCAGCCCGAAGTCGAGCAGGGTCACCGCGCCGACCTCGCCGTTGTCGTTCACGATGATGTTGGCCGGCTTCACGTCGCGGTGCAGCACGTCGCGGGCGTCCGCCTCGCCCAGCGCGGCCAGTACGGCCCGCCCGACGGTGATCGCTTCCGGCACGCCCAGCGGCCCGCGCCGCAGCTTGGCCTGGAGCGTGACGCCTGGGACGAAGGGCGTGACGAGGTAGGGGAGGTCGCCCACCAATCCGAAGTCCAGGGGCGGTGCGAGGTGGGCACTTTTGAGTTGGGCGAGGACGTGCGCTTCGTGCTCCGCCTGCATCCGAGCGGTGGCCGAGGCCGTCGCCAGCGTCCGGACCACGACCGAGGTGCCGCGCGCCGGGTCGGAGCACAGGTAGGTTTGCTCGTCGCGCCCGCGCTTCAGCACGCTCAACACCCGATACCGCCCGCCGATCGTGTCGGGGGGCGGTGAATCGCTCACGGGGGCCGGCGGGGTTGTCATGTTCAGACCGGCGCGGCGGACGGGACCGCTGCGCAGGCGGCCGCGGCCAGCGTCGCGGTGATGAGCGCGCGGTTGCGGTTCAGGAACCAGTGGTCGCCGTCCACCTCGATCAGCTCGAACGCGCGGGCGGTGTGCCGCCCCCACTCGCGCACCTCGTCCGGGTACACCATGTCGTCCTGCCGGGCGGCGAACGCGGTGATTGGGCAGTCGAGCGGGGCGGCCGGGCGATACCGGTAGTTCTTCAGCAGCGGCCAGTCGGCGCGCATCAGTGGGATGATGGACGCCAGGAACGCCGGGTTGTCCACGTACCGCGACAGCGAGACGAGGTACTCCGGGCTGTTGTCCGCGGCCATCGCCTTGAGCATGACCTCGCGCCGCTGCCACAGGTAGATCAGGTGCGGGGCGACGGTGCCGGTGACGAGGAAGTGGACCGGCTCGCGGGCGTGGTGCTCACGCAGCCGGCGGATCACCTCGCGGGCCACGACGCCGCCGTAGCTGTGGCCCCACACGATCACCGGGCGGTCGAACAGCGGGAGCAGGTGCGGCACCACCCGCTCGACCAACTCGTCCACGCTTTCCGCGACCGGTTCGCCGGTCCGGTTCTCGCGGCCCGGGGTCTGCACCGCGACGATGTCGGTGCCCAGCGGCGGGTTCAGCAGGAAGGCGGTGAACAGCGACGCGCCGACGCCCATCGAGTGGAAGCAGATCAGCCGGCACGGGGCGTCGGTGCTGCCGCACCCGCGGATCAGCCAGGGGTTCAGCACTCGGACGCTGTCCAGGTCCGCCAAGGTGAACGCGGCCGGGGTTGCGGGGCTGCCCACGGGCGAGCCAGAGGGGGCGGGGGTTGCGCCGGTTACCGCGCCGAGCAAGTCGGCCGCGAGCGCGTTCAGACTTGGCCCCTTGAGCAGCTTAATGAGCGGCAGGTTCACGTCGAGGGTGCGCAGCACCCAGTTGCGCAACTGAGTCAGCATCAGCGAGTCGAGGCCGAGGGCGTCGATGGGCGTTGCCGCGTCGAGTTGCTCGGGACGCACGCCGACCACCCGGGCCAGGGCCGCCCGCAGTTCGTCCAGCAGGCGCGGGGTGCGGTCGGCGGGGTCCAGGTCCGTCAGTTCGCCGCGCAGATCGGCCCCAGGCTTACGGCCCCCGCGGGCCAGTGCCGCGTCGCCCATCAGTTCGAGGAACCGGGCGTCGCGTGCCAGATGTGGGTATGCGGCCCGGAGCCGGTTCCAGTCGAGCCGCGCGGCCACCCGCTGCACCGGCCGCTGCACCACAGCCGCTTCCAGCTTGGCCAAGGTGTCGCCGAGGGGCATCGCGGCCAGCCCTTGACTGTCCAGCAACCCGACGACCTCGCCGGCCCCGCGCGACATGCCCGCGTACTCGCCGAGTACGCCGAGGTTGACCGCCGTGCCGGGCAGCCCGCGCCGCCGGCGGTGCTCCGCGAGCGCGTCCTGGAAGACGTTGGCCGCCGCGTAGTTGATCTGCCCGTACAGGCCCAGCACGGCCGAGATGGACGAGAGCATCACGAAGAAGTCCAGGTCCGCGCCGGCTTCGACGGTCGCTGCGTGGAGGTCCCACGCGCCCTGAGCTTTCGGCGCGAACACCCGCGCGAAGCGCGTCATGTCCGTCGCCGGGATGGTCGCGTCGTCCAGCACCGCGGCCGCGTGGATCACGCCCGCGAGCGGCGGCAGGTCGCCGCCGAAGCGGCGCACCAGTCGCGCCACCGCGACGGGGTCGGCCACGTCCGCGCGCTCGACGGCGGCCGTGACGCCCCGCGCCCGCAGTGCGTTCACCGCCGCGCCGTCGGCGATGCTTTTACACCCACTGCGGCTGAGGAGGACGAGGTGCCGCGCCCCCCGGTCGGCCAGCCACCGTGCGACCTCCAGCCCGAACCCGCTCGCTCCGCCGGAGATCAGGTACGCCCGGTCGGGGCGGAACGCGGCCGCCCGCGGCGGCAGCGCGCGGACGCGGGCGGTCGCCATGTCCAACACGATCTTGCCGCGGTACGCCGCCCGCGACATGAACTTCAGGGCGTCCGCGAGTTCGGACACCGGAAACGCCGTGACCTCCGGCGGCTGAAGTTCACCGCGGGCGAACTGCCCCGCGATCTCGGAGAGCATCCGGAAGTGCAGGTCCGGCTTGTGGGCGGCGAGTCGGTCCACATCGACCACGAAGTACGACACGTTCTCGCCGAACCGCTCCAGCCCCAACTTGTTGTTGCGGTAGACGTCCACCTTGCCGAGTTCGACGAACCGGCCGAACGGGGCGAGGCACTTCAAACTCTGCGCGACGAACCGGCCGGACAGCGAGTTCAGCACCACGTCCACTCCGCGGCCGCCGGTGGCCGTGAGGACGCCGTCGGCGAAGTCGAGCGACCGGGAGTCGAAGACGTGCTCCGCCCCGAGCGTCCGCAGGTACGCGCGCTTCTCCTTCGTCCCGGCGGTGGCAATCACCCGGGCCCCGACCCGGTGCGCCAACTGGATCGCCGCGCCGCCGACGCCGCCGGCCGCGGAGTGGATCAGCACCGTTTCGCCGGGCTGTACACGCGCAAGGTGGTGCAGCGAGTACCACGCCGTCAGGAAGATGACCGGTACTGCGGCGGCCTGTTGCGGCGTCAACCCGGCCGGCATTGGAACGGCGCACTTCGCGGGCGTGACGACGCGGCCGCGGAACCCCTCCGGCACGCGAGCCATCACCGCGTCGCCCGCTTTCAGGTGCGTGACGCCCGCCCCGACGCGAACGACGGTGCCGGCCACTTCCAACCCGAGACGGTGCGCGGTCAACCCGCCCACGACGGCTGGCTCGGGCAGCAGTCCCATGCCGTTCATCACGTCCTTGAAGTTGAGTGCCGCGGCTTGCACCGCGATTTCCACGTCGCCCGCGCCCACGTCGGCCGGCGGGAGCCGGCAGAAGACGACGCCGTCGAGCACGCCGGGTTCGCGCAGCTCGGCCCGGTACGCCCCGCCGACGCCGGCTTCGTCCGAACTCGCGGCCTGCTCGGCGGAATCGCGGTCCACCGGGACGAGCTGCCGCACGAACCGCTCGACCCCGCGGAGGGCGACCTCCGATTCGTCCCGGTCTCGGCGGCAGTGGAGCAGTTCGCGGGTCAGCTCGTCGGCGGACGTTGTTTCGCCCAAGTCGATCACCTGAAGCGCGACGTTCGCGCACTCGTTGCGAATCACGCGGCTCATGCCGTGCAGCGTCGCCTGGGCCAGATCAAGGTCGCGGTCGCCGTCCACCCCGGCCGCGCCGCGGGTGACTACGAACAGGCGCGGCACGCCTTCACGGGCCAGCAACGTTTGTGCGAGCCGCAGGAGCAGCGGCACGGCCGGGACGTGATTCAAGCCGCGCCACGCCTGGGCGGGCGTCAATCCGGCGGCGAAGACGATCGTGCACCGCCGGTCGAGCGGGACGTCCGCGAGCGCGGTTTCGATCGCGTCCGGCGTGGCAGCGCGGACCACGCGCGTGCGAACCCCTTCCGCCGTCAGGCGCGGGGCGAGTTCGTCGCACACACCGCCCTCGTCGGCGAACAGAACCGCGAGGGTGCAGTCGAACACGCGGCCGTGCGCGGCGGTGCGCGAGGCGGGAGTCCAGCGGTACTCGTAGCAGCCGTCGTACGTCGCGTCTCTGGGACGCGACCCGGCCCCGGGCAACCGCTTGCACGTCAGCCCGATCACCTCGGCGACCAACTCGCCCGCCGTGTCGAACACGAGCGAGTCGGAGCCGAGGAACTGCTCGTCGTTGCGCGTCACCTTGACGTGCGACCAGACGGCCCGGGTTGGCCGGCGGTGGACGCGGACGCGGTCGATGCGGTACGGCAGGAAGACGCGCCCCGGGTCGCCGCTCAGGTGGCTCGCGGCGAACACGACGTGCAGGCACGCGTCGAGCAGCGCCGGGTGGACGTTGAGGCGCTGCGCTTCGTGCGCGAGTTCGTCCGGCAGGTCGAGCCGCGCGAACAGTTCGCCGTCGCGGTGCCAGACCTCTCGAACCGCGCGGAAGCGGTCGCCGTAGTCCAGTCCCGCGCCGCGCAGGTTGTCGTAGAACCGCTCGACGCTCACCGCGTCGGCGCCCGCGAACTGCTCCCGCAACTCGGCGAGCGACGCGGTGGATTTGTCGAAGCGGTCGTAGGTGGTGTTGATGCGGCCGGACGAATGGCGCGCCCACGGCGTCTCCCGTTCGGCGTCCGCGGCGCGACTGCAAATCCGGTACTCGCCTTCGCCGGACACGACCTCCAACCGCACGTCGAGCGGGTGCGCGCCGGCCGTCGGCAGGATGAGCGGCGAGTCGAAGTGGACGTTCTCCAGGAAGAATTGTTCGTGGCGGAACTGCTCCGCGGCCACGGCCCACGCGAGTTCGAGGTGGCCGGTCGCGGGGAACACCGCCTCACCGTCGATGACGTGGTCGCGCAGGTACGGGAACTTCTGCACGTCGACTGCCGCTTCCCACACCGCCGGGCCGTCCTCGGTGACGAGCGCGGTGGCCCGCTTGAGGAACGGGTGATCGAACCGCCCGCGGCGTTGGAGCGCGACGGCCGGCGGCTCGAACCAGTAGCGGGCGTGCTGCCACGGGTACTTGGGCAGCCGGACGTAGCGGCGGTTCGGGCCGAACAGCGCCGCCGGGTCCGGCTCGACGCCGCGGGCCGCCAGCCGCGCGAGGCTCTGGAGGAACACGACCACTTCCGGCTCGCGGCGGGTCATCGTCGGGCAGATGGTGGCGTTGGTGTCGCGCGCGGCGAACAGCGACTCGGACCCACCGACGAGGACGGGGTGCGGGCCGATCTCCACGAACGTGTCGAACCCGTCGTCCAGCATTGCCGCGAGCGCGTCGGTGAAGAGCACCGACTGGCGGGCGTTGCGGTACCAGTAGCCCGCGTCCAGGTGCGGGCCGACTTCGTGCCGGCCGGTGACGGTCGAGTACAGCAGGGTGGTGGCGACGCTCCCGGTTTCGCCGGCCAGCGCGGCTAGCATCTCCGCCTCAATCCGTTCCATGTGGTGGCTGTGGTACGCCACCCGGACGCGCACCGGGCGGTTGAAAACGCCGCGGGCCTCCAACTCCGTTGCGATCTGGCCGAGCGGTTCGGGGTCGCCGGACAGTGTCAGCATCTTCGGGCCGTTCACCGCCGCGACCGACACCCGGCCGTCGTACCCCGCGACGGCTTTACGCGCCTCATCGAGCGAGAGCCCGACGGCCAGCATCGCGCCGCCGCCGGCGCGGTCTTGCGCCTGCGAGCGGTGGTAGATGACGCGGACCGCGGCTTCGAGCGTGAGCGCGCCGCTGGCGAACGCGGCGGCGACCTCGCCGACGGAGTGGCCGACGACCCCGTGCGGGCGGACGCCGTAGTGCTCGTACAGCGCGACCAGCGCGACCTGCACCGCCATCGTCGCCGGCTGAACGATCACCGTTTCATCGACGCGAGATTCGCCCTCGGGCTTCCGCAACTCGTCGAGCAGCGACCACCCGGCCAGTTCGTGGAACAGCGCGTCGATCTCTTCGATCGCGTGGCGGAACGCCGGCTCGCGGTCCATCAGTGCCAGGCCCATACGCGGCCACTGCCCGCCCTGCCCGGAGAACACGAACCCGACCTTCGGCCGCTTCTGCCGCTCGATGCGCGTGACGAGCGTGGTGCGCTCGATTTCGCCAGCCGCGAAGCGGCGGAACTGGTCGGCGACCTCCTTCGCGGACGTGCCGACGACGGCGACGAGGTGCGGGTAGCGGCTGCGGCGGGTGAACGCCGAGAACGCTACGTCGTCCAGTGGGAGCTTGGTCGCGCTCAGGAAGTCGGCGTGTCGCAGCGCCAGCGCGGGGAGCGCGTCGCGGTGGCTCGCGCTCACGACGTACAGCGTCGCGGCTTCGCGCCGCGGGGTGACCGTGCGTTTCAGTGGGCCGCGGGGGCTCACGCCTTGAAGGACGACGTGGGCGTTGGTGCCGCCGGCCCCGAACGAGTTCACGCCGACCGTCCACGGGCCGCGGTCGGCGTCGAGCGGGGTGGGCCGCGTCGGCACGTCGAGGTTCGACCCCTCGAAGTCGATTTCCGGGTTGGGCGTGTGGAAGTGGAGGTTCGGCGGCACCATGCCGTGGTGCGCCGCGAGCGCGCCCTTGATGAACCCGGTGATGCCGGCCGCGCCTTCGAGGTGGCCGAGGTTGGTCTTCACCGACCCCATCCAACACCGCCGGCCGGCCTCGCGGCCCCGGCCCAGCACCGCGCCGAGTGCCAGGCTCTCGATCGGGTCGCCGACCGCGGTGCCGGTGCCGTGCGCCTCCACGTAGTTCACGCCGAGCGGGTCCACGCCGGCGTCGGCGTACACCGCTTCCAAAAGCGCGATCTGCGAGACGACGTTCGGAACGGTGAACCCTTCGGGCATGTACCCGTCCTGGTTCACCCCGCTGCCGCGGATCACCGCGTACACCGCGTCGCCGTCGAGCAGTGCTCGCCGCAGCGTCTTCAGGACCACCACCCCGACGCCCTCGCCGCGGACGTACCCGTTAGCGCGGGCGTCGAACGCCTTGCAGTGCTGGTCGGGGTTGAGGAACCCGGCCTTCGAGAGGACGACGGACGACTCCGGGCGGAGCATCACGTTCACGCCGCCGGCGATCGCGGCGTCGGCCTCGCGGGCCCACAGGCTCAGGCACGCCAGGTGGACGGCAACGAGCGAGGAGGAGCAAGCGGTGTCGAGCGTGACGCTCGGCCCCTTCAGGTTGAAGTCGTAGGAGATGCGGTTGGCGAGCGAGGAAACGGCCGTGCCCATCGCCACGTACGGGTTGATCTCGTCGCGGGCCTCGCTCGCGGTTTGGATCGCGAGGTAGTCGTACATGAACGAGCCGACGAACACCGCGGTGCGGCTGCCGTCGAGTTGGTCGCGGCGCAGCCCGGCGTCCTCCATCGCCTCGTGCGTGACTTCGAGCAGGAGCCGCTGCTGAGGGTCGAGCCGTTGGGCCTCGGTGGGGAAGTAGCCGAAGAACTCGGCGTCGAACTGGTCAATGGCGGCCAGGAACCCGCCCTTCGCGTTACGAATGCCGCCGACCTTGTCCGGGCTGGGGTCGTGGTAGCGGGTGTGGGTCCAGCGGTCGGCGGGCACCTCGCAGACCGCGTCCACCCCTCTTAAGAGGGCGTCCCAGAAGGCGGCGGGCGAGTCGAGGCCGCCGGGCAGCCGGCAGCCGATCCCGACGACGGCGAGCGGTTCGCGCGGGGGCGGCTTCGGGTCGTGCGTGGGCGGCACTGCCTCGGAGGGGTTCATCGCGTGCTCCTGGCCGCTATCGTCAGAAGGGGGCGCGGCGGGGGAAGCGGATGGGATTTGTTGTGGAGCTTACCCGTCCCCAGCGCGATATGCAACGGGCGACCGCCCAAAGATCACGCGAACTTGAGAGTTTCGCGGGAAACGGCCGACACCGTCCTGTACGGTCGTTACGGCCCACACGGGCAAAGAGAGGCTCTCTGGAAGCGGTCTGAATTTCCGGTAAAGCAACCCTGGCGTCTGACGTGCGGCACATCAAGACCGGGAGTCCGTTAATGAAGCCTCTCTCACGTAGTTGGATCGTCCTCATCCTCACGCTATCGGCCTCGCAGACCCGGATACGGGCTCAAGAGCATCCCGATCGAATCGCTCAAGCCGGCGTTCCGCAAGGGAAGACCAAGGCCGGGCAGTTCACGGACAGCAAAGTCTATCCGGGGACGACCCGCAACTACAGCGTCTACGTCCCGGCGCAGTACAAGGCCGACGAGCCGGCCGCGTTGATGGTCTTCATGGACGGCGGCGGGTACGCGAACCCCAAGGGCGGGTTCCGCGTGCCGGTCGTGTTCGACAACCTCATCCACCAGAAGGCGATGCCCGTCACCGTCGCCGTGTTCGTCGATCCGGGAACGGTCCCGGCCACGGTCCCCGGCGCGGCCGGCCGCAGCAACCGCTCGTTCGAGTACGACTCGATGGGCGACACCAACCCGAAGTTTCTCGTCGAGGAGTTCCTGCCGGTGGCCCTCAAGGGGCTGAACGTGACGACGGACCCGACGAAGCGGGCCGTGTGCGGCATCTCGTCGAGCGGCATTGCCGCGTTCACGGTCGCGTGGGAGAAGCCCGACCAGTTCGGCCTCGTCCTCAGCCACATCGGCAGTTTCACCAACATCCGCGGCGGCTGGGCCTACCCCGGCCTCGTGCGCAAGACGAAGGACAAGCCGAAGGCCATCAAGGTGTACCTGCAAGACGGCAAGGACGACCTCAACAACCTGCACGGCAACTGGCCGCTCGGCAATCAAGACCTGGCGATGGCTCTGCAATTCGCCGGGTACAAGTACAAGCTCGAGATGACCGAGGGCGGGCACAGCGGCAAGTGGGGCGGCGAGGGGCTGCCGGACGCGCTGAAGTGGCTGTGGAGCGACAAGGCCGAAAGCACGAAGCTGCCGCACGTCGAGACGAAGCCGGAGTGGACGCCGCACCCGGACGCGGTGGCGAAGGCCGACGTGCCGAAGGGCACGGTCGTGCAGATGTCGGCGTTCGAGTCGAAGGTGTTCGCGAACACCACTCGCGACTGGTCGGTCTACGTGCCGGCCCAGTACGCGGCCGACAAGCCCGCCGCGTTGATGGTGTTCCAGGACGGCGAGGGCATGAAGGGCGACAAGGGCCGGTGGCGGGTGCCGACGGTCTTCGACAACCTGATCGCCCGGGGCGACATGCCGCCGACGATCGCGGTCTTCGTCAACCCGGGGCACGAGAAGGACAAGCCCCGCGTGCAGGGGCGGCACTCCAACCGGGGCCTGGAGTACGACAGCCTCGGCGACCGCTACGTGCGGTTCCTGTTAGAGGAAATCATCCCCGAGGTCCGGAAGAAGTACACGATCTCGGACGACCCCGAGATGCACGCCATTGGCGGATCGAGTTCGGGCGCGATCTGCGCATTCACCGCCGCGTGGGAGCGAACCGACTTCTTCCGCAAGGTCTATTCGAGCGTGGGCAGCTTCACGAACCTGCGCGGCGGCAACGTCTACCCGTCGCTGGTTCGCAAGACGGAGCCGAAGCCGATCCGCGTCTACCTGGCTGACACCAGTGGTGACGTGGATAACGTCGCCGGCAGTTGGCCGTGGGCCAACCAGCAGATGGCGTCCGCGCTAAAGTACATGGGGTACGACGTCCGCTTCGACTGGGCCGAGGGGTACGCTCACAACGCCGATTTCGGCGGGTCGAAATTCCCCGAGGCGATGACGTGGTTGTGGCGGAAGGAGAAGCCCACGCCGGTGCTCGACACCAAGGGCGACCTCGGCGGCGACCTGACCCTCCTCAACCTGCTGGTCCGCGATCAGTCGTGGAACATTGTCGCCAAGGACGTCGGCTTCGCCGACGCGCTGTGCACCGATAAGGCCGGCAACTTCTACTTCTGCGACATGAAGGCCCCGTCCGTCGTTCGCATCGGTATCGACGGGACGCGCAAAGAGATCAGCAAGGAGTCCGTGAGCGGCTTGAAGTTCAGTCCGGACGAGTCGGTTCTGTACGGCTGTCAAGGGTCGAAGAGTCGCGTCATCGCGATCAGCCCCGGCAGCGGCGACGTGAAAGTCGTCGCGGAGGGGGTCAAACCGAACGACCTCGCGGTGACAAAGGACGGCTTCATTCTGATCACGGAGACGGCCGCGAAGCAGGTGACGCGAATCGATCCGAAGACGGGCGAAGTCAAGGTCGCGGACACGGGCATCGGCAAGCCGAACGGCATCGCGCTGTCGAACGACGGCGGCACGCTGGCCGTGTCCGACTACGGCGGGACGCACACCTGGACGTTCCGGGTGAACAAGGGCGGTGTGCTCGACGCCAAGGCGCCGACGATGCCGATGCGGTTGCCGATCGACCCCAAGGGCGAGTTCAAGTTCAACGAACCGCCGCCGTACATCCAGAACTCGCAGGGCGACGGCATGGCGGTCGACAAGGCCGGGCGTTTCTACGTCACGAGCAAGTTGGGCGTGCAAGTCTTCGACCCGACCGGCCGACCCTGCGGTGTTCTGCCGAAAGTCGACAACGATCAACCCTTGACATCGTGCGTTCTCGCCGGCCCGGATCATAGCGTGCTCTACATCGCGCACGGCACAAAAATTTACAGCCGGAAGCTGACCGTCCAGAAGCCGAAATAGGAGTGCTCTTCTTAACTTGAGTGGGCGTCCCTACCTCGCTAGCGTGGCCGGACAGGAGGGGACGCCCGGACTTTTTGAGCGTCCCGGCGGACGGTCATGGTGGGCTTCTGCTCGGGCATGCTGCAAATTGGCCGTGAGTCAATTGTTCAGGGTGGCAAGGGTTTACGGGAGCGTTGTCCCGGGGCGAAGATCGTCGCGCATTTGGCCCCGCGATTGCAAGAGTAAGGAAGTCGGGAATGACACGACGATCACCCTGAGGACGAGCCATGACGAAGAACACCGATCGCATCGATCTGCAGCGGTTGGCCGATGACGGCTGCCCGAATGTGAGCGATGAAGGCGATAATGGGGAGTAACTTCAGTTCGCTTGCTAACTTTCGGCCAGGAAAGCCAGCAATTCACATAGAGGACTTTCGCCCGAGCAACGGAGGATATGCCATGAGCAAGAAGAATCATGCCCCGGGCTCGATCCTGGCGGGGAACCAACAACAAACGGGCTTCAACTAGTCACAAGATCAGAACGGCCAGGTCCAGGCCAGCAACGCTAACGGATTTCAGGAGCAAGACCCGAAGCGAAGGCTCGGCGACTTCACCGGCAACGGTGAGCACTCTCTCCAGCAGCCCGGTCCGAAGAACGACGGTGGGACTCGGCACGGGGAAGACGCGGGTTAAAACACATATTGATCCCAATGGCAGCCGGGGCTACACGCCTCGGCTTTTTTATGCCATTATCTTACCACGGGCGGCTTCGCCTTTCCGGATCCCGGCACCGAGTAACTGTCCGGTCATGCCTCGCTCGACTTGCGAACACAATTCCCGCATTTGCTACAACACCGTCATGCCAACGATCACCTGCCCTTGTTGCCGGGCGGCGAACGGCGCCGGGCCGAACTGCCGCCGGTGCTCGACCGACCTGTCGCTGATGTTCAAGCTCGAAGACGATCGCGAATCGCTGCTCGCGACGGCCGGCCGACACTTGGCCGACGGGCGGGTCGCCGAAGCGTTGTCGTTGATCGCACACGCAGAGACGCTTCGACCGGGGCCGGACGTGTTGCAACTGCGAGCCGTGGCGAGTTTGCTCAACCGCGATTTCACGTCCGCACTGAACTTCCACCACGCCGCGACCTCGACGGCCAAATAAGTGGTGCGTCACCGTCGGAATTGCTCTTCCCATTATCGACTTTGCGATGTAAAGTATTTGCGACGAAGTGACGACTTACCCTGGGAACACTAAGACAGAGGCCAACGCGATTCCGACACGACCTCGCATGGATGGGCCGTTCGTTGGCTGGTCCGCTCTGGGACGAACTCAAGACACGGCAGGATGCGGTCGAATCCGCACTTCGCACGACGTTGTCACGCTTCACCGCATCCGCCCCGCCCGCCCTCGCGGACGCGATGGCGTACAGCCTCTTCGCCCCCGGTAAGCGGTTACGGCCGTTGCTCGCCGCCCTCGCTTGCGAGGCCGTCGGCGGCACGCTGGAACAGAGTCTGCCGGCCGGGTGTGCGGTCGAGATGATCCACACGTACTCGCTGATTCACGACGATTTGCCGGCGATGGACGACGACGACCTTCGGCGCGGGATGCCGACGAGCCACAAGAAATTCGGCGAGGCCTTGGCGATCCTGGCCGGCGACGGCCTGCTGACGATGGCGTTCGAAGTGCTGGCGAGCAGTTACCCGCCGCGAACGGCGGCGGTTAGTTGTGTAGAATTAGCCAGTGCCGCCGGTGCGACCGGCATGGTCGGCGGGCAGGTACTCGACCTGGAAGGGGAAAAGGGCGGCGTCGCCGACGTGGGCGGGTTGGAGAACATCCACCGGCGGAAGACCGGGGCACTGTTCCGCGGCTCGCTCCGCCTCGGCGTGTTCGCGGCCCTCGGCGAAACCGGGGTGCCGCCGACGGCGCTGGACGCGATCGACCGCTACGCGACGGCCTTCGGGCTGGCCTTCCAGGTGACGGACGACTTGCTCGACGTGGAGAGCACCGAAGAGAAGACCGGCAAAAAGGTCGGCAAAGACGCGGCCCGGGGCAAGCTCACTTACCCCGGACTGCTGGGCGTGGGCGAGAGCCGTCGCAAGGCCCGCGAGTTGGGCGAGGACGCGATGGCCGCGGCCAACACCTTCGGGGCGAAGGGAAAGCTGCTGGCCGAGTTGGCGAAGTCTGTGGCAGAGAGGGATCGGTAAACCACAGTGGGGAAGTTTATGTCCAAAGTCGAGCTGCTCCCGCGCATCAAGTCCCCGGCCGACTTGCAGGCACTGAGCGAACCTCAGTTGCTGCGACTCGCGGACGAGATTCGCGGTGAACTGGTCCGGGTGCTCACCACGCGGTCGGCCCACTTCGCCAGCAACCTCGGCGTCGTCGAGTTGTGCCTGGCGCTGCACCTCACTTACGACTTCAGCAAGGACCGGCTCATCTGGGACACCGGCCACCAGATTTACCCGCACAAGCTCGTCACCGGCCGGTACGACCAGTTCCACTCGATCCGCACCAAAGGCGGGTTGATGGGCTTCCCCAACCCGGCCGAGTCGCCCTACGACCTGTTCATGACCGGCCACGCCGGCGCGAGCGTGTCCACTATCTCCGGGCTGAAGGCGGGCGACGATTTGCTCGGCCACAAGGACCGGCACGCGGTCGCGGTCATCGGCGACGGGGCGCTGCCGTGCGGCATGGTATTCGAGGCGTTCAACAACATGGCCGGCCTCGGCCAGAACGCGCTGGTCATCCTCAACGACAACAAGATGGGCATTTGCCCCCGCACCGGCGGCGTGGCGAAGTACCTCGACCAGTGCCGCATGACTGGCCTCTATCAAGGCGGCAAGCGGACGCTCAACGACCTGCTGAAGTCGATCCCGCTCGTCGGCGAGGCGGCCCGCGTGTCGCTCGAAGGTCTCCGCGACGGCATGAAGGCGTTCTTCAAGGACGGCATGCTGTTCGAAGAGTTCGGCTTCCGGTACTTCGGCCCGTTCGACGGCCACGACCTGCCGGCGATGCGGAAGATCATGAAGGACTTGAAGGGGCAGAAGGGGCCGATCCTGCTGCACGTCTTCACGAACAAGGGCCACGGCATCCCGGAAGCGGCCGACGACCCGGTGACGTACCACTCGCCGCCGGTGTTCGAGAAACTCGGGCCGGGCGGCGAAATCCTCAGCATGAAGAAGGGCGGCGCGAAGGGGTACACCGACGCGATGTCCTCGGCGATCTTCGGCGTCCTCAGCAGCGACCCGAAGGCGTGCGTCATCACGGCCGCCATGTGCCAAGGGAACAAGTTGGAGAAGGTCCGCGAGGCGTTCCCGAAGCAGTTTTTCGACAGCGGCATCTGCGAGAGCCACGCCGTTGCGTTCGCCGCGGGCATGGCGAAGGCCGGGGCGAAGCCGATCGTGGACATCTACAGCACCTTCCTGCAACGCGGGTTCGACCAGATCTTCCAGGAAGTCTGCCTGCAAAACCTGCCGGTCGTGTTCACGCTGGACCGCGCCGGCGTCGCGGGGCCGGACGGCCCGACGCACCACGGCGTCTTCGACGTGCCGTACATGCGCATCTTCCCGAATATGGTGAGCATGGCCCCCGGCGACGAGGCCGACATCGAGCCGATGCTGAAGTTCGCGATGGCCCACAATGGGCCGATCGGCATTCGCTATCCGAAGGCGAATCTGGAGAAGATCGACCGCTCGGTCACGCCGATCGAACTCGGCAAGGCGGAAGTGATCGAGTGGGGCGAGGACGGCTGCTTCGTGGCCTTCGGTGAACGCACCGTTGCGTGCATGGCGGCCGCGAAGCGACTGAAGGACGAGGACGGCCTGAACTTCGGCGTCATCAACGCCCGGTTCGTCAAGCCGCTGGACACGGAGACGATCTTGAAGGCCGTGGACCTGTTGCCGCTGGTGGTGACGGTCGAAGAGGGCACGCTCGAAGGCGGCTTCGGCAGTGCCGTGTTGGAGGCCGCGAACGCGGCGGGCCTCGATTCGCGGAACATCGTTCGGAAGGGGTTCGCCGACCGCTTCGTGGAGCACGGCGAACGGGCCGAACTGCTCGCCGACGCCGGGTTGGACGCGAACGGCCTAGTGTCCCTGGTGCGCAAACACCGCGAAGTGGAGGCGGAAGCCGGCAGCCTGAGCGGCGCGGGCATCGGGTAATTTTGGCGAGCCGAGCGGCGTAAGCCGCCGGGTGAATGTCCGCGATATTCACCTGGCGGCTTACGCCGCTCGGCTCACCGAATCCGTTATCCGACCAGTCTCTGCACCACCTCCACCGTCACTTCTTCCAACGTCGCCACCACCAACCCCGCCCCCGCTTCACGCAATTTCTCCGCCGGGTGATGCCCGACGAACGTCACCGCGATGCACGCCATACCGCCTGCCTTCGCGGCCTGCACGCCGGCAACCGCGTCCTCGAACACCACGCACCGAGTCGGCGCAATCCCCAACCCGGCGGCTCCCTTCAAGAACACTTCCGGGTCCGGCTTGCCGCGGGTCACGTCTTCGCCGCAGACGATGGTCGGGAAGTAGTCGCGCGTGCCGGTCGCCCCGAGCAATAGGTTCAGGTTCTCACGCGGGGCCGACGAGCCGACCGCTTGCGGCCACCCTTCCGCCTCGAAGGCGTCGAGCAGTGCCTTCACCCCCGGCAGAAGTTTCGTGCCGCCGCTCATCACGCTGTCGCGGTAGAGCGTCTCTTTCCGCAGCGCGAGCCGTTCGCACTTGGCGTCATCCGCGTTGGCGTCGTACAGCGTGCGGATGATTTCCGGGTTCCGCCAGCCGAAGGTGCGGGCGAAGTCGGCCCGCGTGAACGGGTGGCCGATCTCGGTGGACAGCTGTTCCCAGGCCAGGAAGTGTTGCTCGGCCGTGTCGACGAGCGTGCCGTCTACGTCCCACAGAATACCGATTTTTCCTGTATTCACGGTTATGCCCTTTCGGCGACCTCTTCCGGTCGGGTAAAATCAACCTTCTCGTGATAGGAGAATTGACACAGTTTGACTTTTCCGAAATCTGAACAATATAGCCCTGATAGGAATAATCACCGCGGACCACCCATGCCACCATCGCAGACCCCTTCCTTGTTGCGCGACGGCATCACCGCCGCCCAGGCGGGTAACAAGGTTCGGGCACGGTTCGTCATCCGGCAGGTCGTCGGACTCGAACCCGAAAACGAAATCGCTTGGCTGTGGCTGGCGAACGTCGCCGCCGACCCGGTGGAAGCTCTGTCGTGCCTGCGCACGGTCCTGAAACTCAACCCGGACAACCACCACGCCAAGACCGGCCTCACGACGGCCGTCGTCCGCACTGCGATTGATGCTGCCCACCGGAAGGACTTCCCGACCGCCCGGCAGTTGCTCCGCGAAGCCCTCGACATCGACCCGGACAACGAGCACGCCCTCCTCTGGATGGCCGGCGTTTCGACCTACCCGAGCGATTCGATCCGCTACCTCCGCCGCGTGCTGGAGATCAACCCGAACAACGAGCGGGCGAAACAGGGCCTCGCGCAGTACCCGGTCCAGGCGGCGTGGACCTGCCCGCTGTGCGAATCGCCGGGCCGCGAACCGGTGCCCCGCTGCTCGCACTGCAACGCCGTCGTCGTGCTGGACAGCCCGACGGCCTTCGACACGCCGACGGGGGCGGACGAAACACTGATGGGCCGGGCCATCGCCCGGTTGTCGCCGCGGGCACAGTCGGCCCCCGGCAGTGCCGACGCTTTCTGCCTGGGGTTGGCCTACCTGAACATCGGTCGGCCGGCTGAGGCGATCAAGATTTTCAACGCCGCGGCCACCCGGGCGGACGCCGACGCGAACTGGAAGGCCCAGGTTCACAAGCTCGCGGCCCACTGGCGGACCGCCCCGGCCCACCGGCCGACGAAGCCGGACGCCCCGGAAGGGCCGCCGCTGGTGTTGGTCGTGGACGACAGCGCCACCGTGCGGAAACTCGTGACCGTGGCCCTGCAAGGGGCCGACTACCGTGTCGTCAGCCTCGCCGACGGCTTGCAGGTGGCGGAAGCCCTTCAAACGCACGGTGTCCCCGCCCTCGCGATTCTCGACATCATCATGCCGGGGATGGACGGCTTCCAGGTCTGCACTCTCTTGCGGGAGAACCCCGCCACGGCGAAGGTGCCGGTGATCTTCCTGACGGGCAAGGACGGCTTCTTCAACAAGCTCCGCGGCAAGTGGGCCGGGGCGGCCGAGTACCTGACGAAGCCGTTCCAGCCGAAGGCCCTCGTCGAAGTCGTCGGCAAGGTTCTTGCGGCGAAGAAGTGACACTTCCCGCGACCGGCGGCCATTTCTCGGTGGACTTCTCACCCCACAGCGACCAGAATCAAGCGGTCTGTACCACACGGCGTATTGATCCCCTCTCCCGGGGCCGCGTCATGAACCGCAAGGTCGTCACGCCCAAGTACCAGAGTGTCGCCGACGCCCTCGAATCGGCCATTCGCGACGGCGAATGGAACGGTGAGAAGATGCCGAGCGTACGCGACGTGGCCACGCGGCACCACGTTTCGATCGTCACTGCGTCGCGGGCGATCCAAGTCATCCGCGACAAGGGCCTCATTCACATCGTCGAGCGGGCGGGGGCGTTCCGAATGCCCGCCCCGGCGGCGGACAAGTTCGCCGTGCTGCTCCGCGTGACCCCGAGCGCGATTGCCGGCGAGGTGGCCGCGTCGGTCCGCATCGGCTTCGAACTGCTCGCCCGCCGGATTCCGATGCACCTGCCGAACGAGGTGTTCCAACTCTCCCCCGGTCTGACCGTCGAAGACGCGACCGTGGCGGCTCAGGCCGCCCTCGCGAGCGGCGTCCACGGCGTCTTCCTGTTGCCGTCGCGGACCAGTGCCGCCGAAACCGAGGTGGAAGAAACCTTCCTCGACGGGTGCCGCGCCGCCGGGCTGCCGGTGGTGTTGCTCGAACGAAACCTGCGCGATCGCGAGGACCTGCGGCACGACCTCGTTGCCCTCGACGACATCGCGGCAGCCAAGGCCGTGACGCGGCACCTGATCGGCCTGGGGCGGAAGCGCATCGGCATGGCCGTCGCCTCGCCGACGAGCAGTCACCGCAACCGGCTGACCGGCTACCTCTTCGCCCTCCAGGACGCGCGCAGGAACCCGGGCGATTACCCCGATCACGTGCTGAACATGCCGGAAGAGTACCCGACGCCGCGAGCCGGCGAGTACCTTCTGAACGAAATCAAGGCCCGCAACCTCGACGCGATCATCTGCTACCACGACTACATCGCGCTCGGCGTCATGGTCGAACTGCTCCGCCACGGCCACCGCGTGCCGGAGGACGTGGCCATCGTCGGCTTCGAGAACCTGCCGGCCGCGTCGCTCACCGCACCGGGGCTGACGACGTGCGAGTACCCCGCTGAGCAGTTGGCCGAGCAAGCCGTGCGGCTCATGAACGACCGGCGGAAAGTTCCCGACCGGCCGCCGGTGAAAGTCGTCGTGCCGAGCCGCCTGATCGTCCGCGGCACCACCGACCCGACCGTCGCGCTGTAATGCCCTCTCCCTTCGAACCGAACGGTCCCCTCGCCACCGTGTCGTACGGGACGCGGCCGGGCGTCCGCACCAATTCCCCACGCGGGTGAGTGAGCATGGAACGTCGAGTCGATGTGGTCGTCGTCGGGGGCGGCATCGTCGGGCTGGCGTTCGCCTGGGAGGCGGTCCGGCGGGGGAAGTCGGTCGCGGTGCTGGAACGGTCGCCGAAGGCGGTCGGGGCTTCGGTCCGCAATTTCGGCATGGTCTGGCCCATCGGCCAACCGGCCGGGAAGCTCCGCCAACTCGCCCTCCGCAGCCGGGAGCGGTGGCTGGAACTGCGGGACGCCGCCGGCGTCTGGGTTCACGAGTGCGGCGCGCTGCACCTGACCCACGCGGCGGACGAGTGGACCGTCTTGCAAGAGTTCGCCGCCGGGGCGGGCCAGTCCTGCGAACTCCTCTCGCCGTCCGACACGACGCAACTCTACCCGGCCGTCAACGGCGACGGGCTGTACGGCTCGCTCGCCAGCCACCACGAGTTGTGCGTCGAGCCGCGGCAGGCCGTCGACCAACTCGCCTTCTGGCTGGCCACGCACCACAACGTCGAGGTGCTGTTCGGCACGGCCGTTACCGCCGTCGAGATGCCCCGCGTGCGGACGGCGGCGGGCGACGGGTGGACCGCCGACCGCGTGTTCGTCTGCTCCGGGGCGGACTTCGAAACGCTCTTCCCGACGGAGTTCGCCGCCACGCCGTTGCGCCGGTGCAAGCTCCAGATGTTGCGAACGGCCCCGCAACCGGCGGGCTGGCGGATCGGCCCGCACATCGCCGGCGGCCTGACGCTCGCGCACTACGCCGCCTTCGCGGCGTGCCCGACGTTGCCCGCGCTGAAGAAGCGGTTGGCCGACGAGTACCCGGAACACGTCCGGTACGGAATTCACGTGATGGCGTCGCAGAACCAAGCGGGCGAGGTCGTCATCGGCGATTCGCACGAGTACGACGACGCCATCACGCCGTTCGACAACAATCGCATCGACGAGTTGATTCTGACGTACCTCCGCAAACTCCTCCGGCTGCCGAATCCGCGGATCGACAGCCGGTGGCACGGCGTGTACGCGAAGCACCCGACGCAGGCGCTTTTCATGATGCAACCGCAGCCGGGGTGCCACGTCGTCGCCAGTCCCGGCGGGGCCGGCATGACGCTGTCGTTCGGGTTCGCGGAAGACTGGTGGGACTCTGCTGCGGCGGGGGCTATGATGACGGAGTGATTCCTCCCGCCGACGGACCCCGCCGTGCCGAAACTTCGCTTGATATTGATCGTCCTCCTCTCCCTGTCCGCCAGCGTGGGCGGGGCGTTCCTCGCGCAGTCGTTGCGGTCGAAGAAGCCGACACCGCCTGCCGATGACACGGAGCTGCCCACCGTGCCCGCGTTCCACCTGACGGAGCGCAGCGGCAAGTCGGTGACGAACGCCGACCTGACGGGCAAGGTGTGGATCGCGTCGTTCGTCTTCACGCGGTGCAGCGGCACCTGCCCGGCCGTGGCCGCAACGCTCGCGCGACTGCAAGCGGAGTTGGCCGACGTGCCCGACGTGCGACTGGTGACGTTCACCATCGACCCGGACCGTGACACGCCGGAAGAGTTGAAGAAGTACGCCGAGCGGTACAGGGCCGACCCGAATCGGTGGCTGTTCCTGACGGGGCCGGAGAAGGAGATTCACGCGCTGGCGAACGAGGGCTTCATGATGCTGGCGAAGAAGCGGCCCGACGGCAAGCCCGGCGACGAGTTCGACCATTCCACGTTCATCGTGCTCGTGGACAAGGCCGGCCGGATTCACGGCCACTTCGACGGCATCCCACCGCAGCGGAGCACCGATACGGAAGCCTACGAGGCGAGCGTGAAGCGATTGAAGGACCGAGTGCGGGAATTGGCGAAGGATTAAATGGCGAGCGGCCCGGCGTAAGCGGGCCGTGTCGCGACGCTCGCTCAGACGCGGCCCGTTTACGCCGGGCCACTCGCCGGATTCACTCCCCGAAGAACCACCGCTTCTTCATCTTGGGCGGCGGGCCGTACTTGAGGCCGAACTTCTTCATCACCGTCTCGGTGATGCCGTTGACGACCTGCACCGGGTCGTCGCTGACCGTCAACTTGCTCAGGTCCATCGGGTCGATGGTGGCCCGCTCGACGAACAACTTCAACTGCTCGATGCCGGGGGCGAAGAAGTCGGTGCCCATCAGCGCCACCGGGAAGTCTTGCAGCTTGCCGGTCTGAATGAGCGTGAGCACCTCGAACAGTTCGTCCATCGTGCCGAACCCGCCGGGCAGGACGATGAAGGCGTAGCTGTACTTGATGAGCATCAGCTTGCGGATGAAGAAGTACTCGAAGTCGATCCACTGGTCGACGTAGGGGTTCGGCTTCTGCTCCTTCGGCAAGAGAATGTTGCAACCGATCGACCGCGCGCCGGGCACGTCCTTCGCGCCGCGGTTGGCCGCCTCCATGATGCCGGGGCCGCCGCCGGTCATAACCGTGAACCCGGACTTCGCGAGCAGCTTCCCGACCTCGCGGGCGAGCTTGTAGTAGCGGTGGTTCTCGTCGAACCGGGCCGAGCCGAACACTGTCACGCACGACCCGACGAAGTGCAGTTTGCGGAACCCGTAGATCATCTCCCAGAAGATCTTGAACGCCCGGCCGAGTTCGAACGATCGGTTCTGCGGGCCTTGCAGGAACTTGGTCACTTCCGGGGCGACTTCGTTCGCGTCCTTGCCCCAGCGGATGAGTTGGGAGTCGGTGAGTTTATCGCTCATTGGGGAGAGGTTCCAAATCAGAGGTCAGAGGTCAGAGGTCAGAGGTCAGAGGTCAGTGAAAACGGGGCCGGTGTAATCCTGACCTCTGATCTCTGACTTCTGACCTCTGCGTTTAGGCACGGGGTATACCCGCCTCGCGCATCAGTCTGTCGGTTGCGGTGTAGGCTTCCGTCACCCACTCGCCGATCTTGTCGGGTTCCGGCGAGTACTCCAACTCGATGCTGATCGCGCCCCCGATGCCGAGGTCGCGAATCTCGCGGAGGTACGGCCCGAAGTCCACCACGCCCCGACCGGGCGGCAGGTCGCCGTGGACCTTGCCGTCGCAGTCGGAGATGTGAACGTGGATCGCCTTGTCCTTCAACTTCCGCAACTCTTCCGGCCGCACGCCGGCCAGGAGGAGGTGCGAAATGTCGATGTTGGCCCGCACGGCGGGGTGGGTTACCGCGTCGAGGAAGCGCACCATGCTATTCACGTCGTTCAGCAGCGACAACTTGAACGGCTCCAGTTCGAGTGCAATCTGCACGCCAAGGTCGGCCGCGTAATCGCCCAGAACCTTCAGGTGCGCGACGGCCGTGTTCCATTGTTCGGCCGGCGGGATCACCTGGCGTTCCCAGATGTATTCGCCCAGCACCAGCAGGAGATTTCTCGCCTGCAACTCGAACGCGAAATCGAGGTACGCCTTGCACCGGGAAACGTGGAACCGCTGCACCGCCGGGTTGAAGTCGATCAACCCGACGGCGACGCACGCCACGCTGACGACCGGCAACTGGACACGTTCGCACTCGGTGCGGATGAGCCGGCGTTCCCTCGCGTCGATGTCGAGCGGGTCGGCGAAGATGTCGATACTATCGAAGCCGATCTCCTTCGTTTTGCGAATGCCGTGAGCCGTGCCGCGGCCGGCTTGCACCCACGCGGAGTTGATGAGGCCGAGTTGCATGGGAGAGTCTCGGAGGGAGGGATTACGGTCCCGTCCGTTTTACGGATGGCGGCGGCGGTGAGATCGCTAGGAAAAGAGACGAACAATTTGCTCGGAGAACTCACCGTGTCGACACTGGACTCGCTTCGCCTCCGCGTCGTGGACTACTTCCGTGGGTTGCAAGACCGCATCACCGCCGGGCTGCAAGCCGCCGACGGCGGGGCGTTCCGCGAAGACGCCTGGGACCGCGAAGGCGGCGGCGGCGGCCGGTCGCGCGTGCTGGAAAACGGCGGCGTCTTCGAGAAGGCCGGCGTGAACTTCTCAGAAGTCTTCGGCGAGATGGACCCGCAGTTCGCGCAGCAACTCCCCGGCGAGGGGACGCGGTTCATCGCGACCGGCGTGTCGTTAGTGCTGCATCCGCGCAGCCCGCTGATTCCGACAGTCCACGCGAACTTCCGCTTCCTGCACAAGGGCACGGCCGCGTGGTTCGGCGGCGGCGGCGACTTGACGCCGTACTACCCGGTGCGCGAGGACGTGGTCCACTTCCACCGCACCTGGAAGGCCGTCTGCGACCGGCACCCCGGCGTGGCCGACCATGCGAAGATGAAGCACGACTGCGACGAATACTTCTTCCTCAAACACCGCAACGAACCCCGCGGCGTCGGCGGCATCTTCTTCGACTACCTCGGCGCGAAGGGCGGCGACCTTGAAGCGATCTTCGCCTTCGTGCGGGACGCCGCGGACGCATTCCTCGAAAGTTACGTGCCGATCGTCGAACGGCGGAAGGCGCTGCCGTGGACGCCGGAACAGCGTGCGTTTCAAGAGTACCGCCGCGGCCGGTACGTCGAGTTCAACCTCGTCTACGACCGCGGCACCATCTTCGGGCTGAAGACCAACGGCCGCATCGAGAGCATTCTGATGAGTCTGCCGCCGGTGGTACGGTACGTCTACGACTACCACCCGCCAAAGGGATCGCTGGAAGCGCAATTGACCGACTACTGGCTGAAGCCGCACGACTGGGCGGCCGACGACGCGGGCCGTTAGAGGTTTTTCCGATTGCCGCCGGATTCTCCGAGGAAGGGAGCGATCCGTGCCATTGCGCCGGACGCGAGGGGATTTCCTCTTGTCCGAATTGCGGAATTTGGGTTGTGGACCGCGCGTGCACGAGTTAGTTTGTATATCCAATCAGCAGTCGATTCCACTCTCTCCGTTCGTGACATCGGGCGGGCAGGTTCCGTCTCACTCAGGAGGTTCTCATGGTGAAGTTTTTCGCGGCCGTGGCCGTAGCCGCCCTGGCCGGCTCGACAGCGTTCGCTGGCGGGACGGCGATCAGCAACTTTCAGAAGGCCTTCGAAATCGCGGCCAAAGACCCGCCACCGGCCCAGTTGATCAACTCCCGCATGGAGACCAAGAGTAACGGGACGCAGGTGTTCGGGTTCTACTTCTACGACACGAAAACCAAGAAGATTTTCGAGCGGGAGGTGAGCCTGGATACCAATCGCGTCGTGAAGGACACCACCAAGAAGGACGACGACAAAGAGCAAGAGAAGGTGAGCAAGGACATGCTCGATCTGTTGGAGAAGAAGGCGACCGGGAAGTCGAAGCTGCCGGAAGGCCGCCTGATGGAAATCGCCGCCAAGTTGCTGAAGGACACGACCATTGAAGAAATGAAATACGAGAAGATCGGTGACGACCTCGTCATGACCTTCGGTGACGTGCAAATCAACGCCGAGACGGGTAAGGTTATCCCGAAGAAGTAAGCCGCCGGCCAATCCCGCGGTCCAAGGAGGGGTGGTCTCGGGCCACCCCTTTTCGTTTCCGCCCCTCACCCCTCGGAGCCCGGTCGTGTTTCGTTCGCCGCGCCGGTCCGCGTTCACGCTGATCGAACTGCTCGTCGTCATCGCCATCTTCGCGATCTTGATGGGGCTGCTCTTGGCCGCGGTGCAAAGGGTCCGCGAGGCCGCCAGCCGGGCGGCGTGCCAGAACAAGATGCGGCAACTCGGGATCGCCCTCCACCACTACCACGACGACCAGAGAAAGTTCCCGCAGGCCTACAACGAGTACTGGAACTTCAACGAACCGGGCGAACAGCCGGACCCGCCGGACCCGCGGCCGCGGAAGAGTTGGGCCACGCTCATCCTGCCGTACATCGAGCTTCAGAACCTCGAGGGCCAGGGAATCCTGACCGGACAGCAGCAGATCATCGAACTGTTCATGTGCAACTCGGACCCCCGCCGGTCGCTCGCCTCCACGGACGGGTACTACAAGTACCTCGGCCCGAAGTTCGGCCTCACGTCGTACCTGGCGGTGGAAGGGAGCGCGTACACCATCGGGCCGTCGAACACGAACATGAACCTCGACTTCGGCGGGCCGAAGGACGGCGTCATTTACCGCAGTTCGGACACCCGGCTGACGGACATTACCGACGGGACGAGCAACACGGTGATGGTCGGCGAGCGGCCGCCGTCGCCGGACCCGGACCTCGACTGGGGGTGGTGGGGGTGGTCGGCCTACGACTCGGCCCTCGCGGTGACGGAGGACCGGTCGCTTGTGAAAGCCGGCTGCCCGAAGGACAACTTCTACAAGCCGGGGTTGTTGTTCAACCCGTGCGACGTGCACCACTTCTGGAGCCTGCACGCCGGCGGCGGCCAGTGGCTGTTCGCCGACGGGTCGGTGCAATTCCTGCGGTACTCGGCCGCGTCGGTGCTGCCCGCCCTGTCCACGCGGGCCGGGAACGAAAACGCGAGTTGGGCGAACCATTAACGGTCACTCACCCGTCCGTGCCCTTTGGACGTACTCCATCATCGGCCGCATCTTGCCCATGTCCATCCCGGCGACGGTCGGCTCGCTCTCATACATCTTCTTCAACGACGCCTGAAGGTTGGGGTCGCCGCCGGTGAACTCGCTCACCAGGCCGTCCCACTTCTGCGCTAACGCCTGCACGGCCGGGTCGGTCGGCGGCGTGCCCTTGTCCATCTCGGCCTGCACGGCCGCCATCAGCCGCGGCCACTCGGCTTCGACCTCCTTGATGCGGTCGATGTTGGCCGAGTACCGCTCCTGCATGTTGGCCAGTTGTTCCGGGGTGTAGTACTTGTCGATCATGGTCAACGCCTCAATGGTTTGAAGGAACTGTTCGGCCGAGACGATCTCGGCCCGGTCGAGGAGCCGCGACAAGCCTTCCAGTTGCACTCGCAGCCGGTCGGCCGTGGCGATCTGCTCGCGGAGTTGTTGCAGCCGCAATTCGATCACCGCCCGTGGCGAATAATCGTCGCGCGTCAGGTACTCGCCGACCTGCTCCAGCGTCAGGCCGAGTTGCCGTAGCACGAGAATCTGTTGCAGTTTCGCCAGATCGGCGTCGGTGTAGAGCCGGTGGCCGGCCCCGGTCGAGCCGGACGGCACGAGCAAACCGATGTCGTGGTAGTGGTGCAGCGTCCGCACCGTCACCCCGCTCCGGCGGGCCAGTTCGCCAACTTTCCACATGGCAGACTCCTCGAACAGAGCCAGCATACGCCCTCACGTTACGGGAGGTTCAAGGGGGAAAGTGGCGGAATTTGTTAGACTACTCGATGTCGCAGATGATGAGGCCGCTCGCCCCGCCGACCGCGTAAGTCAGACCGTCCGGGGCGAACGCGATCGCGTCCACGTCGCCCAGGCCGAAGTCGAACGCGCTTCGCAGGGTGAAATCGGGGAGTTGATAAAGCTCCACCGCCCCCGGCCGCCCGCCGACCAAGAGCGTTCGCCCGTCCGGCGAGACGGCGAGGGATTTGATGTGCGGAATGCCCGTCCGGACCGCTCGCAGTCGAGCTTCCTTGTCCGTGTTGGCGACGTAGAGGAAGCGGTTGGCCGCCGCGACCACGGTCGAACTGTCGGGAACGAAGGTGACGGCCGCGGCCCAATCGACCGGGAACTTGTAGCCGCGCTTCTCCGGTCGTTCGGGGCCGTCGAACACGCTTACGGCCCCGCGCTGCGTCAGGGCCAGCGTTGCCCCCGCCGGCGCGAACCCGACCGCGTAGGTCGACCGCGGGGGGAAGGCGTCCGTCGTGAACGGCTTTTGCCGCCTCCACCAACGGCCGCCGGCCCCGTTCGGGTGATTGCCGCCGCCGAGCTTTCGACGGGCGGCGGCCAGGTACAGCCCGTCGGCCGAGAACGACAAAGACCAGATCGAACCGGCACCCCGGAACGCACGGGCTTGCTCCTGTTCCACGGTCCAGTCGTACTCCCCGTCCGATCGGCCGTTCAGCAGATCCCAGAGGGGGATGGTGTTGGTCCGAGATCGCGTGTCGGTCGCCCGACCGGCGTAGGCCAGTGTTCCGCCGTCCGGCGACACCGCGACGGCGTACACGACCCGCTGGGCCTTCAGCACCTCCAGCGGTCGGCCGGAGGCCGCGTCCCAGATGCGCACCGTGCGGTCTTCGCCCGCCGACACGAGCTTGCCGTCCGGGGCAAAGGCCACGGCTCGCACGCCCTTCGTATGGCCGGGGATGGGTCGCACGGGAGTTCTCCGTCAATGTTCGAGGAATCCTACCACCCGTCGGCCGGCGACGCCAACCGCGGCCCGGCAAACCTTCCTGACTGGGCAAACTATTCAGGCGGCGGTGCAGATTGTTCCCCAGGCGTTCGCGATCGGACGGGAAACCGCCTCTTGATTCGGGCCGAAATTTGACAACCCTGGCGGTCCGTCGCAGAGTCCCATGATCCGATATTTGTGCGGGGACAAGTCATCCCCGGTCTGCACCGACGGAATCGAGACGCCCCGACATGGCACCAGTCGAAACCGTTTCCCTGCTCCGAGATGGCATCGCAGCCGCGCGAGCAGGGGACAAAGCCCGGACCCGGACGT
This sequence comes from Limnoglobus roseus, assembly GCF_008254045.1. Taxonomy (GTDB): domain Bacteria; phylum Planctomycetota; class Planctomycetia; order Gemmatales; family Gemmataceae; genus Limnoglobus; species Limnoglobus roseus. The sequence goes on from NZ_CP042425.1 coordinate 2,750,572, forward strand.
TGCTACGGCAGGTCACGGAGTTGGAGCCGAACAACGAACTCGCGTGGCTCTGGCTGGCGAACACCGCCGAAGACCCGCGCGAATCGCTGGCGTGCCTCCGCCGCGTGATGGAAGTGAACCCCGGCAACGAGTACGCGGCCGCCGGCCTGCCGGACGCGCTGTGCCGGGCCGGCGTCGTCGCGGCGAAGGCGAACGAGCGGATGCAGGCGAAGATTTGGTTCGCCGAGGCGACCGATCTCGCCCCGCGGAACGAAACCGCGTGGCTGTGGCGGGCCGGCCTCGCGGACACGGCCGAGGAAGGCGTCGAACTCTTGCAGTTCGTCCTCGCGATCAACCCGGCCAACGAACGGGCCAAGCAGGGCCTCGCCCACTACCAGGCGCAGATGGCCCCACGGTTCGCGTGCCCGCTGTGCGACTTCCAGGGCGAGCCGGGGAAGAACCCGCACGCCTGCCCGCGGTGCCGGTCGGTCGTCAGCATCGAGAACCCGGCCGCGTTCGACGCGCCGACCGGGGCCGACCGCCGCATGCTGGAAACAGCCGCCCACAAGATTTACGCCGACCTCCAGGCCGACCCGAGTTCGATGAACGCCTACAAGCTCGGCCTGTCGTACCTGAACCTCGGGTACATCGACGAGGGGATCAAGGCGCTGCAAACGGCGATCAAGGCCCGCCCGGCCGACGCCGCGTGGCGGAACCAGGTGAACCGCTTTGTCAAGCACCGCGAGGCGGTCCGCAAGACCGCCGACGAGGAGCGCCGGCGGCTCATCCCCGCTTCCAAGCCGACGATCATGATCGTGGATGACAGCCCGACGATTCGCAAACTCGTGTCGGTCACGCTCGGCACGGTCGGGTATCAGGTCGTCGAGGCGGCCGACGGGTACGAGGTGGCCGAGCGCATCCGCCAACAGGGCGCGCCGCAGTTGTTCCTGCTCGACATCAACATGCCGGGGCTGGACGGCTATCAGTTGTGCAAGATGCTCCGCCAGAACGCGGAAACGTCGAAGGTGCCGATCATCTTCCTGACGGGCAAGGACGGGTTCCTCAACAAGCTCCGCGGCCAGTGGGCGGGGGCGGTCGAGTACCTGACCAAGCCGTTCGACCCGCAGAAGCTGCTGGCCGCCGTCGGGAAGATCGTGCCGCTCCAGAAGGCCCCCGCGTAACCCGGCGAGACTCCGTCATGGCCCGCCCCGACGACGACGACGCCCGGCTCAGCCTGTTCGGCCCCGGGGCGGTTACGAAGTTGCCCGGGGCGCTCACGAGCAGCGACGCGGCGGACGAGAGGCCGGATTCGAAGACCGTCTGGGACGGCGACAGCGTGGACGACCCCGGCGACGTGGAGTTCGACCGCACCTGGAACGTGTTGCTGGTGCAGTTGCTCGGCCGCCTGGAGTTCGGCCGGTCGTCGCTGGAAAACCCGGCCCACCAGCGGAACCCGGGAGGCGCAGTGAAGATCGCCGCGGCGATGGTGAACGAAGTCGCGGACTTCATCGCGACGCACGTGGACCCGGTGAAGTACGCCCGCCCGATTGCCGATGCCCTGGCCGCGGCCGGGCGGTTCCTGACGACCGCACAGGTGGCCTCGGCCGCCCCGCCGAAGCGCAGCGGCTTCCTCGGCTTCTTCGCGAAGGCAGAGCCGACGAGCACGGTGCAAGAGTGCCAGTGGGTGCTGCGCGACCTGACGCTGGTGCTGGAAAAATACTTCGTCCTGCTCGGCAGTTGCTTCCGCAGTCAGACGCCCACCCTGGCGTGGATGGACACGAGCGGCGTGTTCGTCGGCGAACTGAAGCGGGCGCTGAGTTGGTTCGAGGCGATGCCGCAGTGAACGGCGAGCGGGGGGCGTTAGCCCCCTGATTCTCGCGAAACATTCAACCAGAATCAGGGGCTGACGCCGCCCGCTCGTCCCCAACGAGACACCCAGAGTACCCGTGCCATGCCGAAAGATACGATCCTCGTCGTCGATGATAGCCCGACCGAACAGCGGTTGGTCGCCGCCGCACTGAGCTTGCAAGGTTATCGCGTCATCACGGCCGCCGACGGCGAGGAGGCGATCGAGAAGGCCGCCAAGGAACTGCCGCGGCTCATCGTCCTCGACGTGGTGATGCCCAAGAAGAACGGCTTCCAGGTCTGCCGGCAACTGAAGACGACGGCCGCCACGCAGAACATCAAGGTGCTATTGCTGACGAGCAAGAGCCAGGATAGTGACAAGTTCTGGGGCATGAAGCAAGGGGCCGACGCCTACATGACGAAGCCGTTCACCGACGGCGACCTGGTCGCGAACATCACGAAGTTGATCTGACGACACCCGAGGTTGTGACATGACTGACGGCGATGATGCCACCGTCCCGCCGTTCCCGTTCGGCGACCTGCCGCCGCTGCCGGACGCGGTCGGCGAGGGGGACCAATTTCCCGCCGCCGCGGCCGACGAACTGCCGTCGTGGCTGGCGATGGGCGGTTTCCCGCTGCCGGACCTGACCCCCGCCCCCGACCCACTGCCGGAACCCCTGCCCGAGCCGCCGGTGTCGGTGGCGTCGATCCCGTACTGGCCGAACATGGGACTGGACGAATCGTCGGACGACGTGAACGCGGTGATGTTCCGGCCGCGCCGCCCGCGGGCCGACGACACCCTCTCCGACTCCCGGCCGGACGAAATCGAGTTCCCGGTCAACCCGTCTACCGTCGATCAAGTTTCCCCGACCGAGCGGATGCCGACCGACGCCCCGGAGCAACCCCGGCCGGTCGAGGACGATGACGACGACCTGCCGTTGCCGCCGCCGTTCAGCGCCCGGCTCAGCGAGTTCTCGCCGTTCATGCTGCCGAAGCCGGACCCGGAACCTCTGCCGCCGGAAGAATCGCCCGCGCTGACGCGCACGCCGCCGCCGGCCGCACAACTCGACATCCCGCCGGTGTCCGCGATCTGGCGGACCCGCCGTGTGTCCATCATGCCGCGGCTGGAAGACGAGGACACCGTGTCCGTGTTCCGCATTGTCGTCCGCGACGAGGCGGGCCGCGGCTACCCGAACTGCAAGGTCACGTTCCAACTCCCGGCCGGGCTGAAGCAGGTGCAGGCGAGCCGCAAACCGTCGGCGAAGCGCGGCACCCTGCACTGGCACCTCGGCCCGCTCGGCCCCGACGACGCCGTGCCGCTGTCGGTCAAACTACCGGTCGCGCTCATCGGCCCGGAACTGGCCGTCACGCCGCGGATCTTCGAAGTCGCGTATCAACCGCTCCCCGGCGCGCGACTCGTGGGCGAGTTGGCCTCGCCGAGCGTGGTTTCGGTCGATCAACCGTTCACGATCACCCTCCGGGTTTCCAACGTCGGCGAACTCCCGACGAGCGACGTGACGCTGCGCGTCCTCGACCGCTCGCACGGCGGGCCGCCGGTGCTCGTCGAAGCGCCGCCGATCGCACCGGGCGACGCGGTCACGCTGACGGCGGAACTCGAAGCGAAGGCCGCCGGCCGGCACGACTGGATCGCGACGGTCGAATCGTCCGGCAGCGAGTCGTCCGAGTCGATCTTCGCCACCGAGGCCGTCGGCACGAAGCTCGCCGTCGAGTTGAAGCACGAGTCAATGATGCGGGTGGACGACGAGCAAGAGGTCACGCTCGTTATCACCAACTCTTCGCCGATCCCGGTCCGCGGCGTGACCGCGATGCTGACGATGCCGGAGGAACTGACGTTCGCGTCGGCCCCCGGCGGCGAGTTCGACCGGGCACTGAACCTCATCGGCTGGCTCGTCGGTGACCTGGCCCCGAACGAGTCGCGGGCCGTCGCCGCTCGCCTCCGTGGTTTCGCCCCCGGCCTCGTCGCCATCCAGGCCCGCGCCGAGGCGATGACCGGCGCGGCCGTCGTGACCACGTCGAACCTCTTCGTGGAAGTCGATGCCCGCTCGACCAGTTCGACGCTCGACAAACTACTGGCCGCGATTCAGGACGCCATCCCCGACGACGACGAACCGGAAGTCGTCCGCGAGCGGGTGCCCGAAGTCGGTTCGCGGTACGTCGTGTTCGAACTGGGCCACACGCCGTACGCGGTGCGGATCGAAAACGTCCGCGAGGTGGTCCGCTCGACGAAGATCACGCCGGTCCCGGGCATGCCCGACTGGCTGCCCGGTGTGGCGAACGTCCGCGGTGACATCCTCTCGCTGGTCGACTTGCCGCGTTTCCTGAACGTGGACGACGGCGAGTCCCCCCGCCGCGGCGTGCTGGTGGCGCAGTCTGATGACGGCCAACTCGTGATCGGCCTGCTCGTGAACACGGTCGTCGGCATCCGTCGTCTACCCCCGTCGCGGCCGTTGGAACACGACCTCCTCGGCGACGGTTCGCTGGCGGAATACCTCGACGGCGTCGCAGAACTGAACGGCAAACTCGTTCCGATCCTGGACCTGAACGCACTGTTCACGTCGTCCGAGTTGAACGCCTTCCAAATGTCGTAATCGCTTCATCGCGAAGGCGACAGACACGCCCGCGGGGCGAGCAAGGGGTGAGAACACCACCCCTTGCTCGCCCCGCGGGCGTGTGCCTTTGACTCTCACACCAGAGAGTGAATAGTCTTGACGAACATTTTTAATTAGTCTAAACTAATATGCGTCATTCGTTGACACTTCGTCAGGAGGGATTCATGAAATTGCCGTCTCGCTCCGGGTTCACGCTCATCGAATTGCTCGTCGTCATCGCAATCATCGCCATTCTGATCGGCCTCCTCCTGCCGGCTGTGCAAAAGGTCCGCGAGGCAGCAGCACGGGCCAAGTGCACGAACAACCTCAAGCAGATCGGCCTCGCACTCCACGGCTACGAGGGCGTGAACGGCCGTTACCCCCCGGCCTACGTGACGACGGACACGAAACTCGACGGCACCGCCTTCGGCATCACCTACGGCGACGACTACCGCAACGGCCCGCCGGGGTGGGCGTGGGGCGTGTTCCTGCTGCCGCACCTGGAGCAAGAGAACCTCTACCGGCAGTTCGACCTGAAGCAGCCATGCTGGTCGCCGAGTTTCGCCACGGCGGTGACCACAAAGGTGTCCATGTTCCTCTGCCCCTCGGCCACCGGCGGGAGTGACGGATTCGACGTCGAGCGCGAGGGGGCCGACGTTCGGCACGGCACGCCGATGGCGCGGAGCGACGGCAGCCGCATCCGGTTCGCGCACTCGCACTACGTCACGAACGCGGGCATCCACCAGCCGTGGGGTCGCACCACCGCGTACTGCTACGACTACGACGTGGCGGAACCTGTGCCCGAGAACGGCGGCAAGCTCGCCCGCATTGACGGGCCGTTCTACCGGAACTCGCGGACGACGGTCGCGATGGTTTCCGACGGCTTGTCGAACACCATCTTCATCGGCGAACACAGTTCCTACCTGAGCAACAAGACGTGGGTCGGCGTGGTGCCGGGGGCGGTGACGCCGCCACGGCTCGACCTGCGGCCGTGGCCGAGCGAGAACAACGGGGCCGGGTGCCTCGTCGGCGTCCACAGCGGGCCGGACACGCACGACCACCCGGAAGTGATCATCCACGCCCCGAACGACCCGTTCGGCCACACCGACCAAATGTGGGGCGAGCACGGCGCCGGCTGCAACGTCCTCTTCGGCGACGGCTCGGTGCGGCTCGTCTCGACGTTCATCAATCCGAACACGTTCGTCGCGATCTCCACCCGCGACGGTGGGGAGGTGCCGGTTGGGAACTGAAGCTGAAGGGCGGCCGTCCGTCGAACGGTACGCCGTGTACGCCCTGGTCGGATTGGTTCTGACCGTGGGGCTGGCGGTTCTGTACTCGTACTGGACCCGGCCGCCGCAGATGGGCACGAGCGAGGACGCCTTCCACACCGTGGACGCGCTCTACACGGCCGTTCGCAGCCGCGATGAAGCCCGCTTGAACCAGTGTGAGCAGCGGTTGAAGGATCAGCGCCACGCGGGGAAGTTGCCGCCCGAAGCCGCCGATTCCCTCGACGCGATTATTCACAAGGCCCGCGGCGGCGCGTGGGAGACGGCGACGGCTCGCCTCTACGAGTTCATGCTGGCCCAGCGGCGTGAGGGCACGATCGAGGCGAAGCCGCCGCCGGCGAAGAAGTCGAAGCGGTAGGGGCGGTTTCCAACCGCACGGGAAGATTTCGGCTTGTAGCCGCAGGCTTTAGCCTGCGTGCGATTTCCTCCCGCGGGAAGCCTCCGGCCACACCCGAAGGCTCTCGGCTGGCGGGGCTCGCGCAGGCTACACGCCAACCGCCCGCTCACAGTGGGGCGGGTAAATCCCGCCGCGTGAACACTAACAGAGCCGAGGCGTAGCCGACCGCGCCGACGGCGGCCAGCACGCCGACCAGCGGCACGCCCGGCGAGCCGGGCCACACGTCCGACAGGTTCACGATCCAGTCTTCCTTCAGCCAGATGCGCTGCGGTTGGTAGTAGTAGTAGACGCTCAGCGGCCTGAGCGGGGCGGCAGCCTCCCAGAGTTGGCCGAGGACGTTCACGATGAACATGGCCATCACCACCACCACCGCGAACCCGATCGCCCGCCACCGGCTGCGGTTCAGCGACGAAATGGCCAGCGTCACGCCGCTGATCGCGAACATGAGGGCCGCGAGGTTCACGATCGCCCTCGGCTGACGGCTCACGTCCACGGGCAGTTCGGCCGGCCCCTTCGGCAGCGGCCGACCGCCGGGCAACTTCGGCATCTTGTCGAGGACGGAATAATCGACCGTGAACGGTCCCATCACTTCCAGCCCCGCCCGCGTGCCGCCCAACACGCTAACGCACAGGATCGGAATGACGATGGCGTCGGTGATGAGGTGCGCGAGGATGAGGCGGTTGCGCGGAATCGGCTGCGAGAGGAGCAGTTCCATCGTGCCGCGGTCGAGTTCGCCGGCGACCGCCCCGGCCGTGCGACCGATGGCCCACACGCCGGTCAGGATGAGGATCACGGGGTGGAGCAGTTCGACCGCCAAAAAGTCGTTTGGCCGCTCGAACTGAATGTCACTGCCGCCGAGGACCGACTGCGACACCTTCCCCGGCCCCTTGAAGACGACCTCCTCGAAGAGCTTCGGGTTGATCTGACTGACCATCGCGATGCCGTTGAAGAACGGCGCGATCTCCGTAGTCACCCGCTGCGCGACCTTCACCCACAGCATCGAGAAGCCGAAGATCTGGAGGGCCACGACCAGCAGCGGCCAGCGGACGTCGCGGAGGAACTTGCGGACGAGCGTGAATGTCATCGAGTCACACGTTCCCGTGGTACTTGTGGTAGATCGGGCCGAGGCCGAGCGGTTCGATCTTGAGATTCCCTAGCGGCTGCTTCGCCAGCCATTCCAACAGCGTCGGCAGCGGCCCGCGGTATTCCAGGTTGAGGCGACCGTCGGCGATTGACAGCGCGTTGCCATCCGGCCCGAGCGTCGGGGCGGGGCCGGTGAGGGCGGCCGTGACGTGCCGGCCGTCGCGGAGGTCGGCCATGCACTGTTCGTGGACGAGCAGCCCCTTCCGCAGAATCACCACGCGGTCGCAGACGGCTTCCACTTCTTGTAACACGTGCGACGAGAACAGCACCGCCTTGCCCGCCCGCTTCGCGAGGGCGAGTTGTTCGAGGAGTTCGTCCCGCATCGTCGGGTCGAGGGTGTTCGTCGGCTCGTCGAGGATGATGAGCGGCACCTTCGGCACCAGGATCGCCAACAGTGCGACCTTCCGCTTCATGCCGGAGGACATCTGCACGAGCGGCTTGTCCACGTCGATGTCGAGCCGCTTTGCGAGTTGATCGACTTCCTCGCCGGGGACTTCGCCGCGCAGTTTGCCGAGGAAGCGGACGAGTTGTCGGCCCGTCATGTTCTCGTAGAGCCGGAGTTCGCCCGGCAGGTAGGCGACGCGCTTGCGGACTTCCACCGACTGCGACCAGCAGTCGAACCCGGCGACGGTGGCCTTTCCCGCAGTCGGCCGCATGAACCCGAGGACCATGCGGAGAGCGGTCGACTTGCCGGACCCGTTCGGCCCGAGGAGGCCGACGACCTCGCCGGGGGCGATGGCCAGGTTCAGGCCGTCGAGTGCCCGGAACGGGCCGTAGTCTTTGGTGAGCGATTCCGTGGCGAGGAGCGGCATGGGGTTTGATTTACCGGGCGGACCCGCGACTGCGGAGGGGTAAAATAGCGTAGGCCCCTCCTCCCGGCGATTTTCCCATGACCACGTTCATCGTTTCCGCGGTCCGCACGCCGATCGGCAAGTTCCTCGGCGGCCTCGCGGAGTTCACCGCTCCGCAACTCGGTTCGTTCGCCGTTCGCGAAGCCCTGAAGCGAGCGAACCTGCCGCCGGAAGCGGTGGACGAGGTCATCATGGGCCATGTCGTGCAGGCCGGCTGCGGCCAGAACCCCGCCCGGCAAGCGGCTCTCGCGGCGGGGCTGCCGGACACGATCAACGCCCACACGACGAACATGGTTTGCGGCTCCGGGTTGAAGGCGGTGATGCTCGCCGATCAAGCCATCCGGTGCGGCGACGCGAGTATCATCGTGGCCGGCGGCATGGAGAGCATGAGTCGAGCACCATTCCTGCTGCCGAACGTCCGCGGCGGGTACAAGTACGGCGACCAGACGGCCGTCGACGCGCTCATCCGCGACGGCCTGTGGTGCCCCTTCGAGAAGTGGCCGATGGGCAACGCTGCCGAGCACACGGCGTCGCAGTGTGGCATCTCGCGAGCCGAGCAAGACCGCTTCGCCGCCCAGAGCCATCTGCGGGCGGCGGCCGCGTGGGCGAGCGGTGCGTTCACGGCCGAAGCGATGCCAGTTCAAGCGGCGAAGGCGACAATCAACCGCGACGAGGGCATCCGGCCCGATTCGACCGCGGAGGGTTTAGCGAAGCTGAAGCCCGCGTTCAAGCCCGACGGCACGGTGACGGCCGGCAACGCCTCGCAGCTCTCTGACGGGGCCGCCGCTGTGGTCGTCGCCAGCGAAGCGAGCGTGCGAAAGTACGGCTTGAAGCCGCTCGCGAAGATTCTCGCGTCGGCCACCAGCGGCGTCGCCCCGAAGGATATCTTCCTGGCCCCCGTGTCGGCAATTCGCAAACTGACGGCCGCCCTGCCGCTCGACCGCGTGGACCTTTTCGAGCTGAACGAAGCCTTCGCCTCGCAGATGCTCGGCTGCGCGCAAGAACTGAAGCTCGCCGAGGCGAAGGTGAACGTGAACGGCGGGGCGATCGCGCTCGGCCACCCCATCGGCGCGAGCGGTGCGCGTGTGCTGACGACGCTCGTCCACGCCCTGCACGCCCGCGGCCTTCGCTACGGCATCGCGTCGCTGTGCCTCGGCGGCGGGAATGCGGTCGCGGTGCTGGTGGAACGAGTGTGAGCGGTCTGCTATCGTGACACCATTCCTCGGAGCCGCCGATGTCTTTGCTCGACCACTTCCGCCCGCCGTTGAGCGAACGCCGACACTGGCACGCCTTCCACAACTCGTGGGCGACGTACCTGTCCTCGCAACTCAACGCGCGACTGCCGGAGGGATACTTCGCGGAAGCGAACGTGCAGTTCGGCATCGAGATCGACGTGGCGGCGTTCGCCGACGGCCCGCCGGTCGGCCCGGGGTGGGTTCCGCCGGCCCCGCGGGAGAGCGTACCGGTGACGATGGGCGGCCCGGTCGTCGAAATCGGCATCTTCAGTCGCAGCGGCGGACCGACGCTGGCCGGGGCGGTCGAACTGGTCAGCCCGGCGAACAAGGACCGGCCCGCAAGCCGCGAGGCGTTCGTCTCCAAGTGTGCGGCGTACCTTCAGGCGGGGATCGGGCTGGTAATCGTGGACGTGGTCACGGAACGTACCGCCGACCTGCACGGCGAACTCATGGCCCGTCTGGGTACGACTCCGCCGCCCGGTGCCAGCTTGTACGCGACCGCGTACCGCCCGGTGGACCGCGACGGCGCGGCCACACTCGATGTGTGGCATGAGGCGTTAACCGTCGGCCGGCCGATGCCAACACTCCCACTGTGGCTCCGCGGCGGACTGTGCCTGCCGGTCGAACTGCAAGCAACCTACGACCGCACCTGCTCCGAACAGCGGCTCACGCCGCCAGCGGCGTGAGCGCATTCTTTCTCACTGGAATTCAATACGCCCATGACGACCACCCGCAAAGGCTCCGCAAATCGGGCCGACATCCCGGCCGATGTCCTCGCCCAACTGCACGCCGGGACGCTGGAGACGGCCACGCTCGCGGAGGGGCTGGCGATCGACTTTGCCCTACTCCTGGCGAACGCGGTGCCGGACCTGCCAGCCGAGTCGCACGCCATCGTCGCGGGTATGGCCGGGCAGGGCGTCACGCGGCGGATGGAGACGGCTGCGGCGCTGCTGCTCGCGCACCTCGGCGTCGAAGGACTGTCGCGGATCGCGAAGCATCCCTCGGACACCGTCCGCGGGTGGGCGTGCTTCGCCATCGGGTTGGCCCCGAAATTGAAGTTGAAACCTCGACTGGAACTCATTCGCCCGCTGGCCGACGACCCGCACTTCGGCGTTCGCGAGTGGGCGTGGATGCCGATGCGCGACCACGTCCGCAAGAACGTCACGCACGCCGTTGCTGCCCTCAAGCCGTGGGTGAAGGAAGAGTCACCGTTCTTGCGGCGGTTTGCCGTGGAGTTGACGCGGCCGCGCGGCGTCTGGACCGGTCACGTCGAGCAGTTGAAACTGAACCCGGAGTTGGCGTTGCCGTTACTCGAACCGCTGAAGGCCGATCTGGAAAAGTACGTGCAGGACTCGGTCGCGAACTGGCTGAACGACGCCGGTAAGAGTCAGCCGACGTGGGTGAAAGAATTGGTCACGCGCTGGCGGAAGGAGACGAACAACCACCCCGCGACGGATCGCATCATCGCGCGAGCCACACGGAACTTGTAGCGGTCAGCGGATCAACTCGAACGGCACGGGGTACTGCTTCAACTCCCGCTTCGAGGCCCGCCACACGGCGACGGCGTACACCCAGCGGCCGTAAGTTTGATGGACGAGTTCCTTGCTCAAGCCCGACCACGATCGTTTCAGGAGCACGTCGAAGCCTTTCTTCACCGTCCAGTTCTCCGGCAGCGGGGCGAGCCGGATCAGTTCCACGCCGTCGGCAACTTCGCGGTAGGCCATCGTTTCGGTCAGCCGGTGGACCTTCGGCTCCTTCTTGACAGCCTGCGACCGGGTGTAGTTGTACTTCTGGTGCTTGAACTTCTTCAACAACCCCGACACGGGGCAGACGTACCAGTGTTCGCGGTACGGGCGAACGTCGCGCAACGGCTGGCCGAACTCGCCCGGCCACATTCGCTGGCCCAGACAGGGGACGCTGTCAATGACGATGGTTTTGGTGACGACGTAGTCGAAGAGGTGCGTGAGGATGTGTTTCTGGACAACGTTGCCGCGGTCGACGTACTGGCAGATTTCGGAGTAGATTTTGTCCCACGGGCGGCCGACGTTCGTCTGGAGGAACCGCCGGAGTGGGGCGAGGTGTTCGTTGAAGTGTCGTGTGCCGCCGCACCGCTGGGTCATGCCCTCGCGAACGGGACCGCCGCCCTGTCCCATCGCTCGGTGGACGGCCTTCTGATACCCCTTGTGCGGTCGGCTGCCGTCCCGAGAACCGGGACGCGGTCGCTCCACCAGCACCTTCCCCATGTCGGCTCGCATCGCTCACCCTCATTCGGAACGAGGGTAAGACACGGCGGCCGCGGGGAGGTTCACGCCGCCTTGCGGCGGCTCTCGGGCGCGTCGAGGTTGCGGCGGTCGCGGACGACGTAGGGCGGCTTGCCCTGGCTCTCGAAGTAGATTCGCGCCATCACCTCGCCGATCAGCCCCAAACTGAGGAACTGCACGCCGATCAGTTCGACCATCACGCCGATCAGGAACAGCGGGTTCGCCGTCATGCCGGGGCCGGTCGTGTACTTCATCACCATCGACGTGAACAGGCTCACGAAGCCGAGAAACAGGAACACGAGGCCAACGCCACCGAACAGGTGCATCGGCCGCGTTTGGTAGCTCGCCAGGAACTTCACCGTCATCAGGTCGAGCAACACGCGGATCGTGCGCGTCAGGTTGTACTTCGACTGCCCGGCCGTCCGCGGGTGGTGGCGAACGGGAACCTGCGTGACCTTCGCCCCTTGTTGGATCAGCAGTGCCGTGATGAAGCGGTGCATCTCGCCGTACAGCGACAGGCCGTCGATGAACTCGCGGCGGACCACCCGCAGGGCACAGCCGAAGTCCTTGAACGGCACGCCGAGAACCTTGCGGATCAGCCAGTTCGCGCACCAACTCGGCAGCTTGCGGAGGAGCAGTTTGTCTTGCCGTTGCTGCCGTAGCCCCAGCACGGCGTCGTAGCCTTCCTCCAGCTTCGCGAGCATCATCGGGATGTCGGCCGGGTCGTTCTGCACGTCGCCGTCCATCGTCACGATGACATCACCGCCGGCCGCGTCGAAGCCGGCTTGAGTCGCCGCCGCCTGGCCGAAGTTCTTGCGAAGGCGGACGATCTTGATGCGCGGGTCGGCGGCCGACACGTCGGCGAGGACTTCGAACGTGCCGTCGGTGCTGCCGTCGTCCACGAGGACGACTTCCCACCGGGCGACGGTGCGAAGCGCGTCGCGGAGCTTCTCGACCAACGGCCGCACGTTGTCGCGCTCGTCCTTCAGCGGGATCACGACGGAGAGAAGTTGCATGGCTTACTTCACCTGCAGGAACAATAGCAGTGGGAACGAGCCGAACTGGTAGAAGCCGGTCTGCCGGATCGGCACGGCGGCCTCGTCGGCGTTCATCAGGTCGGCCCGCAGCGTGTACAAGCCCGGCGTTCCGAGCGGCGGGACCGCGAGCGTCAGTGGGAGCGATTCCTTCGGCGGGACCGTCTTGCGGAAGAGGCCGGCCTGCCCGGTGTGGATGATGTCGCCGCGGTCGTTGTGGACCGTGAACTGGACGTGGACGCCGGCGTAATTGCCGGGTCGCAGTTCCCACGGTTCGCCGGACGTGTTCGTCGCGGTGATCGGGATTGCGGCCCAGGCATCGGGCTTCGCCGCGACGATCGTGTCTTCGTGCGGACTCGTGAGGGTGCCGCTGGCGGGGCCGGGCGTGTAGTGGTTGGCAGCCCACTCGCGGAACAGGGCCGGCGTGTGGTCGCGGCCGGCGAGCCAGGATTCGTAGCGGTCGAAGAAGTCGTCCATCGCGGCCGTGCGGCCGAAGCGGAAGTGCCCGTACCGCGGCCACAGTTGCCGGCGGGCACGGTCGAGGCTGGCGTCGGTGAACAGCAGCATCACGACCGTCGCGGTCAGCCCGGTGCGGTCGGCTCCGCGCTTACAGTGGAAGGTGATCGGGTACTCGGCCCGGTCGAGGATTTCGATGAGGCGGCGAAGCTCCACCGGCGGCGGCAGGCGGTTCGCGCTGAGCGTTACGTCTTCCTGGCTGACGCCGAGGTCCTGCGTGGTGCGAACCTCGGCCGCGTACCACGGGGCTTCCGGACCCGGACAGAAGCCGCGGAGGTTGATGACGGTCTTGATGCCCTTCGCTTCGATGAACTCGCGGAGGCCGTCTTCGTTGAGTTGGGCGGTGCGGTAGACCTTGCCTGGCAGCAGTTCGTGCTTGTTCGTCCACGCCACGACGCGGAAGACTTCCAGGCCGACGAGCAGCAGGCCGACGCCGACGACGGTGCGGCGGACGGTCCGCCACGACGGACGGCGGACGGCGAGTTTCGTGAACCGGCAGCGGATCAGGTCGCGCAACATAGGCCGGGAGTCTGCCACAAATCCGCGGCCGTGGGAAGGTCATTGTGGGCGAGGGTTCAGCGCCCGGCCCAGACTTGCACGAGTTCGATCAGCACCCGCACGTTCGCGTCGAGTTCTTCCAGGCAGACCCACTCCAGCGGCGAGTGGATGTTGTGCTCGCCGGTCGAGATGTTCGGTGTCGGCAACCCCTTCGCCGTCAGCATTGCCCCGTCGGTGCCGCCGCGGATGATGCAGTGCTTCGGCGTCTGTCCGGCCCGCTTCACGGCTTGCTCGGCGTAGGCCATCGCCCGCGGTTCCTTCTCGATCCCCTCGCGCATGTTCCGGTACTGTTGCGTGATCGTCACGTCGATGTTCGCTGCCGGGTGGGTTGTCATCACCGCCTTCGCGGCCGCCCGCAGCAGGTCGGCGTACTCGGCCAACTTCGCCGTGTCGTGGTCGCGGAGCAGGACGTGCAGCGTCGTCTTCCCCACGCCGCCTTCAATGATGTACGGGTGCTGGAAGCCCTCGCGGTCGGCCGTCTTTTCCGGTGACAGGTTCTTCGGCAGCTTCTCCAGGAACTCGCCGACCAGTCGCACGGCGTTCACCATCTTGCCCTTCGCGATGCCGGGGTGGATGTTCACGCCGGTGATCGTGACTGTGGCTTTGTCGGCGCTGAACGTCTCGGCTTCGAGTTCGCCCACGCCCTGGCCGTCGAGCGTGTAGCCGACGACGGCCCCGATGTCCTTCGGGTCCAGGTGCAGCACGCCCTTGCCGATCTCTTCGTCGCAGGTGAAGACGACGCGGATCGGTCCGTGCGGGATGGTGGGGTTCTCGGCGAGAATGCGGGCGAGTTCCATGATGACCGCGACGCCGGCCTTGTCGTCGCCGCCGAGGAGCGTGGTGCCGTCGGTGGTGATGATCGTCTTGCCGACGAGGGCCGTCAGTTCCGGCGAATCGGTCACGCGGATGACCTTCGACTTGTCCTTCGGCAGCACGATGTCGCCGCCGGGGTAGTCGCGGATGACCTGCGGATCGACGTTCTTGCCCGTCGTCTCCGGTGACGTGTCCACGTGGCTGTTGAAGGCGATCGTCGGCGCGCCGGCGACATTCCCCGGGATGGTGGCAAAGACGATGCCGTGCTCGTTCTGCACGGCATCGGTCAGGCCCATCGCGAGGAGTTCGTCGCGGAGTAGCTTGCCGAGGACGAGTTGACCGGGCGAACTCGGGTAGGTCGTCGATTTCTCGTCGGCCGTGGTGTCGATGCGAACGTAGCGGAGGAAGCGGTCGAGCAGCGTGTGGGTGTGCATCACGATTTTTTCGCGACGCCCACCTTCGGGCACAAGTGGGCGAGCGTACACTCCTCGCACTTCGGCCCGCGGGCGTGGCAAACGCGACGGCCGTGCAGGATCAGTTGATGGCTGAAGTCGGTCCACGACGGCTGCGGTATCAGAGCCATCAGTTTGAACTCGACCTTCACCGGGTCAATCTTGCGCGTTAACCCGAGTCGCCGCGACAGCCGACCGACGTGCGTGTCCACGGTGATGCCCGGAGTGTCGAAGGCGTCGCCGAGGACGCAGTTCGCGGATTTGCGGCCGAGGCCGGGGAGTTCCAGCAGTTCGTCGAGCGTCTTCGGCACTTCGCCGCCGAACTTGTCCACGAGCACCCGGCAGGCGTTCTGGATGTTCTTCGCCTTGTTGCGGAAGAAGCCGGTCGTCTTGACGAACTCTTCCAACTCGCCGCGGTCGGCGGTGGCGAAGTCCTCCGCGGTGCGGTAGCGGGCGAATAAGGCCGGCGTGACGAGGTTCACCCGTTTGTCGGTGCATTGGGCCGAGAGCATCACCGCGACCATCAGTTGCAGCGGCGTGCGGTAGTCGAGTTCCGTCTGCGACTGCGGGTACAGGCGGTCGAGATCGGCCATCAAGAGGGGCACGCGGTCCTTCGCGCTGTTCATGTCGGCTTCTCGAATCGGCCGCGGATGACCTTCGCGGGAACGCCGCCGGCGATGACGTTGTCCGGGATCGGCTTCGTCACGACTGCCCCGGCCGCGATGATGCTCCCGCGGCCCACGTCGGCCATCACGACAGCGGCACTGCCGATCCACGCCCCTTCGCCGATGGTCACGAGGGAACGAACGCCGCCCTGATCCTTGATCGGCACGTCCGGGTCGTCGAAGGCGTGCGTCTGACCGCCGCTCGGGACGTGAACGCCGGCCGCGAGGAGGACGTTCTTTTCGATGTGAACGAGGCCGAGGTGGCACCGCGGGCCGACGTAGACGTTCTCGTCGATGATCGCCCCGGCTTGAGAAAAGAGCGTGCCGAAGCAGACTTCCGCGGAGGGGTGGCAGCGAGTGAGCACGACGCTGAGGAACGCCTGCCGGAGGAACGTGCCGCTGATTCCCGGCAGCAGCGCGAGCGTCTGCGTGGCCCCTTCGAGGGCGCGATTCTTGCCGAGGAGCAGCGA
This sequence comes from Limnoglobus roseus, assembly GCF_008254045.1. Taxonomy (GTDB): domain Bacteria; phylum Planctomycetota; class Planctomycetia; order Gemmatales; family Gemmataceae; genus Limnoglobus; species Limnoglobus roseus. Next base: position 2,766,686 of record NZ_CP042425.1, read on the forward strand.
GCCGAGGAAGTAAGTCAGCAGCAACGGCGACACGACCACCACGGCAACGGCGTGGAGGGCGAGCTTGAGGGTCGATTTCATCGTCAGGGAATTGTAGTCACCCCGGCCAGTTCCCGGACGAGCGATTCGCGGACCTCGTTCAGTTGCGTGACGCGATCCTGCAACCGCGTGTCGGCCAGGTTCCGCAGGAGTTCCGCCTGGCGGGCGGCGAGTTCGGCCGTCGCGTCGGTCAGCCGGGCGAGGGTCGCGTGCGCGGCCGACCGCCGGTCCGGGGGCAGGGCGTCGAAGACGGCCGGAAGGTCGACGAGGGCGTCCTGGAATTGGGCGAGCATTCGGGCGTGCAGGCCGCCGAGTTGCTGGAGCGTCGGGAGAACGGAGTCCGGCTCGGGGACGCCGATCGGCGGGTTCGAGTCCTCGATGATGACATCCGCGATCTCGCCGGAATCGTTGACGTCCGGCGGCGGCGTGGCGGCGGGGTGGTGGATCGGGTCGGTTTCTTCCTGCGAAGCCCAGTGGTCCGACAGGTCCATCTCGTGCTCGGTCTTTACCAACTGGTCCGAATCGACGGCCACTCCGAACCCGATGGGCGAAGCCAGTTCGTCGGGCCGTCGGGCCGATTCCGTCGGGCTGTCTTGCTCGGTCGCCCGTGCCACGGTCCGCGGCACGTCGTCGAACGACACGAGGCCTTCGTCGGCGGCCGGCCGCGGGTAGGTGATGTCCATGACGAACCGGCCGACCGTGAGTTCGTCCGCCTCGCCGAGCCGCGCCAGCCGCGTTCGCTCGCCGTTGACCCGAATGCCGTGGTGCCCGGAAGTGTCCACTACCCAAAGGCCGTCGGGCGTGTGGACGAGGTAGCAGTGCCGCGGGGCCACGTCGTCGCCGTCGAGGTGAATCTTGCAGTCGGAGGCCGAGCCGACCAGCGTCAGGACGCGGTTGACCGGCCACCGGGTGCGGTCGGCCGTGCCGGTCTTGAACTGGACGTGGACCGGCGGCAACCCGGCCGGCACGTCGGGGCCGGCGACCAGCGGGTGGAACGTCGGGCCGAACGGAGCCGGGTGCGGCGAGATGTGGTCGAGGAGGCGGAGCGTGAACGGCCCGATGCCAACCGGCTCGCCGGCCGACATCCACCCGAACGGGTGCCGGCCGTGCCGCCAGCGGAGGCCACCCTTCGTGCCCAGGTCGGCGACGAAGAGTTGCCCGCCAATCACTTGCAGGAACGCGGTTTGCGGTTCCACGTCGTCGGTCGTGAGGGCGATATCGCAAGCCGGGTCGCGGCCGACGAGGGCGAACGGCTGCTGAAGGACGCCAGTAGCCGCGATGGTGCCGTCATGGTATTCAATGGCGATCTCCAACGGGGCGAAAGCCCCGCAGGCGGCGGCGAACCGGGCCAGCACGGTCGGATTCAAGTGTACGTTCCTCGGCATCCCCGGAGCGGATCGGTCGGGGATAAAAGCTCCCCAACTATAGAAGCACACCGGCCATAGGGCAAAGATGAATCGCTCGAAGTTCTGCCCGGCAAGAACTCGTGGCCAAGTTTCGGCTCTCGGCCGCACGCCGACGGGTCGCGTCCTATGCTTCGGGCGGAACGACCGACGAAAATTTTGCGCCCGCCGGAATGAGTGCGAATAATTCGCCGTCCCCGTCCCACGGGCTACCCCCGGGCGGTGAGTTCTGAATATCCTGAACCGGATGACTCAACCCGCGCGTTGGGTCCATTCTTGCTCCCTCTCCCCCGGCTTTGAGGGGGAGAGGGTCGGGGTGAGGGGGAAAGCCTTCTTCGCCCGAGAGAAATGAAACTGCAAGTGAGGCTGGTTGAACCCCTCACCCTATCCCTCTCCCCCTCAAAGCCGGGGGAGAGGGGACCAGAATTCGCCCCGTTGCCCGGCACCCGTGACGAGACTTCTCCCCGTGGAACAACCGCAACCTCTGGCCGATGTCGTCCACTCGAAGTCGTGGCAGCGAATCGTCGCCGTGCTGCTGGTGGGCGTGGCCTTCGCCTTCCACCAGGGCGTCATCGACCTCGTGCGCGTTTGGGCAACCCAGGCCGACTATTCGCACGGCTTCCTCGTGCCGTTCGTGGCCGCGTACCTGCTGTACCTCCGCCGGCACCAGTTCCCGCCGCTGATCGAGTGGCCGGAGCCGTGGGGCCTCGCACCGCTGATCGCGGGGGTAACGATCTCGACGTTCGCCAGCACTTACAACTACGCGAAGGAATTTGGCCAGGGGATCGGCCTGATCCTCGCACTCACCGGCGTCGTGCTGATCGTCCTCGGTCGGCCGGGGCTGCGGTGGGCGTGGCCGGGGCTGGCGTTCCTCGTGTTCATGGTGAAGATGCCCGACCGGATCGAGATTCTGTTCACGTTCAAGCTGCGGCAGATTGCCACGCAGTCGAGCAACTTCCTGCTACAAATGCTCGGCTACCCGGCCTACGTCAGCGGGCCGGGCGGAACCGTCATCACCGTCGGCGACGTCCGCCTCGGCGTCGAGTGGGCCTGTTCCGGCCTGAGCATGGTGCTGACGTTCGTGGCGATGGGGGCGGCGTTCGCCCTGCTCATGACGAAGCGGCCGGCGAGCGACCGGTTGCTGGTGTTCGCGAGTTCGATCCCGATCGCAATCATCTCGAACATCATCCGTATCACGGTGACGGCCCTGGTGTACATCGCGGCCGACAACAAGGACAACACCTGGAAGTGGATCGGCGACCGGATCGTCCACGACCTCGCCGGGTGGCTGATGATGCCGCTGGCCCTCGGGTTCATGTGGCTGCTACTGAAGACGGTGGACTGGCTGTTCGTGGTGCCGCCGCCGCCGGAACGGGACGACGTGCTGCGGGTGGCGACACAAGCCGCCGCCGCGAGTTGGGTCGTCCCGGAGCGGGTCGTCACCGATGACCCGGAACTGGCCCCGAAACCCAAGTCCCAGGACGGGGTGAAGTCGTGAACACCGACCGCATCCGTCGCGAGTTCCCGTGGATGAAACTGCCTGGCGGCGAGTTCCTGCCCCGGCGGCTGTTCGGCTGGCTCGCGCTCGGCGTGGTGGCGTTCACGATTTACGGCAGCTTCGTCCCGTTCGTCCTGCGACCGCACTACACCGACCACCCGATCAGTTCCTTCCGCTGGGCACTGGAGCAGCGGTCGAACATCCAATCGCGGTCGGACTTTCTGGCGAACTTCGCGCTCGGCGTGCCGCTCGGCTTCTGCGTGCTGGCGTGGCGGTTGCTCGATCGCAACCCGAACCGGCTGAACCTCGTCGGCTGCATCGTCGCGCTCTGGCCGTGCTGCGTGTTCCTGGCGGCGGCTGTGGAGTTCGGCCAACTCTACTTCGAGGGCCGCACCACCTCCGGCTCGGACATCATCGCACAGTCGCTCGGCTCGGCCTTCGGCATGTGCGTGTTCGTCGTCGGCGGGCAGTGGGGGATCGACCGCGTCCGCCGGCAGTTCGACCACGAACATTACCGCACCCCGGCGGTGGCCCTGTTGGTGATGTACCTCGGCCTGTTGGCCCTCACGCAAACGCTCCCGCTCGACCTGTCGGCGAGTCCGCCCGACTGGCTACGCAAGTTCCGGGACGGCAAGGCGACCCTCAGCCCGTTCTCGGAACTCGGCGTGCAGAACGGCATCCCCGCGTGGCGGAAGGGGCAGGCGTGGCTCGAACTCGCGGCCGTCTACCTGCCCGTCGGCCTGTTGCTGGCGTTCGTATCGCTGACCGACCCGCGGCCGCAACCGGGCGTCCTCCCGTGGGTCACGCTGTTCCGGGCGGCGATGCGGGTGTTCGGCATCGGCCTCTTGCTAGCCGTCGTGTTCGAAAGCTGTCAGTTCCTGGTGATGTCCCGGTCGCCGAGTACGACCGACGTGATCCTCGGCGGCGGCGGAGTGCTGCTCGGCTGGCTGCTCGCCCGCGGCATGGGCACCGGCCGCGGTCTGGACATTGAGGCCGTGCTGATTCTCGCGCAAGGCTGGCTCGTGTGGCTGGCCGTGGCCGCGTGGCTGCCGTTCGACTTCGAGGCGCACATCGGTGCCCGCCGGTTCACGCGGATGAACTGGCTGCCGTTCGAGTCGGCCCTGGAAAAGAACTACCTGAGTGGGCTGGAAGAAATCCTGACGAAGACGCTCCTCTCGGTGCCGTTCGGTGTGATCGTGGCCGCCTACGGCTCACCTTCCGCGAAGCGCGGGCGGGTCGCGGTCGCGGTCGCGGTGGCGATTTCGGTCGGCGTCGGCCTGCTGCTGGAAGTGGGGCAACTCTACCTGCGGGAGCGGGTGTCGGCCCCGATGGACGTCCTCTACGCGGCCGCCGGCGGCTGGCTCGGCGTGGCCGCGACGCTGAAACTGCGGCAAGCCTTGGCCCCTCACGAACCGGCGGTGGCGGAACCGATGGCGGTCGAGGCGTTGGTGAAGTAGCGAACCCCTGGAGATGGTCTCTTGCGATTGTTGTTCGTCAAAGAGCGGATGGCGTGGCCGCGGGCTAGCGGGCACGACGTACACACCTTCTACCTGATGCAGGCGATGGCCCAGCAGGGGCACGCCGTCGCGCTCGCGACCATCACCCCGCCGCCGCCGGAATCGGTCGCCGGCGGCGGGTTCGAGGCCGAGTATTGCTTCGACGACCAGCACCCGCCGGTGCCGGACGAGGCCGCGTTTCCGGTTCACCTGTCGAAGTCGCAAGAGAAGTTCCGCAACTACTGGGGCACCGACCCGGCCCGCATCCGCTGGGTGGCGGCGGCGGCGGCCGACTTCCGGGCGGACGGCGTCGTCGTCTCCGGGTTGAACGTGCTCCCGTACCTGGGGGCACTGCCCGCGACCACGGCGAAGGTCTGGTACGCGGCCGACGAGTGGGTCTGGCACCACCTCTCGCAAGTGCGGCCGTTGCGAAAATCGACCTGGAGCGAGATCAAGCCGGCAATCGTGAAGGGCCTGTACCAGCGGGCGTACCGGAAGCTGCTCGACCGCGTGTGGGTGGTATCGAACGCCGACGCGAAGGCGTTCCGCTGGATCGCCGGCATCAACAACTCCGACGTGCTGCCGAACGGCGTGGACGCCGACCACTACCAGCCGGGCACCGAGGAACAGTACCCGAACTCCTGCGTCTTTTGGGGCCGCCTCGATTTCGGCCCGAACATTCAGGCCGTCGAGTGGTTCACGAAGAACGTCTGGCCGAAGGTGCGGGCGGCGGTGCCAACGGCGAAGTTCCAGATCTACGGCTTCCAGCCGACGCTAGCGATCAAAGCACTCGCTGGGCGGGACGGCATCGAACTCGGCATCGACCTGCCGGACATCCGGTCCGCGGTGCGGTCGCACGAAGTGGTGGTGCTGCCGTTCGTCAGCGGCGGCGGCATCAAGAACAAGCTGCTCGAAGCGGCCGCGCTCGCCATGCCGATCCTCGCCTCGCCGCGGGTGGTCACAGGGTTGAACGGCCGGCCGCCAATCCCGACGCCACGGTCGCCCGGCGAGTGGGCGGATCGGCTGATTCGCCTGTGGCGCGACCGTGAAGAACGGCGTAAGCTAGGACAAGAAGCCCGTGCCTGGGTGACAGAGCACCACACTTGGGCGGCCGCCGCACGGGTGGCGGTAGAAGGACTGAAGGGCGAAAGAATTCATGAGGCGGTTGCAATCGTTTGACTTCTTGGCGGGCATCAGGCCGGGAGTCACAACCGTAGGCGAGTTGACACCTCGGTTCGGTCCGGCAGGAACCGCCGAGGCATCGGATAACGGACTCATGCTGAGTTTTCAGGAGCACGGGATCCACGTGTTCGTCTACGAACACCATCGAGGTTCCGATAACCCTCTGGTGGACGAAGTGAGGGTGACCCCTCCATACGCGAATGAATTGCCTTGTAGTGTGCGGTTCGGCGAGTCGCGGACTGCCACAATCAAGCTGATCCGCCAGGCGTATCCAGTGAAGAATGAGTACGACGATGCGATTTACTTCCAGCCGTCTTCTTGTGACGAATTGCTGGCGGCGGTGGAGTTCAGGGGTGGAGAAGTAGCGTGTATGGAACTGATGCACATGGCGAAGCCGGCGCGCGAAACAAACTGACAACCCGTTCGGTTTCGATACTTGCCTGAACGATCAACGCGGTAGCAACCATGAAACAATACCTGTTCCTGATCTTCCTGACGATGTTCTGCTCGTTCGCGTCCTTGTGGTGGACGCCGTACGCGGGCGTGGCGCTGTACTACCTCTTCGCCATCCTCCGGCCGCAGTACCTCTGGGAGTGGCAACTCCAGTACATGCCCATCCGCTTGCCGTGGTCGTTCATCGTGGCGTCGTCGGCCATCGGCGGCTACCTCCTCTGGTCGGCCGGCATCCTGTCCTTCGGCCGCCGCGAGGCGTCGCTGATGCGGTACCGGCCGAAGTTCACGATCGCCCACTACCTGATGATGCTGTTCGCGTTTTGGGTGTCGATGAGCCACTTCACGGCGAAGAACCCCGACCTCGGCGAACTCTGGTACGGCGAGTACCTGAAGATCTTCGGCATGTACTACCTCGCGTCGCGGGTGGTCCGGACGCCGAAGCAGATCTGGGGCCTGTACATGCTCATCATCTGCGCCATCGGGTACATCGCCATCGAGATGAACCACATCTACATCACCACCGGCAAGCTGATCCTGGCGAAGCGGGGGTTCGCCGGCCTCGACAACAACGGGGCCGCGCTCATGCTCTGCCTCGGCGTGCCGCTGTGCTACTTCGCCTGGGAGTTCACCGTGAAGTGGTACCGGTGGTGCTTCCTGCTGCTCATCCCGGTCATCATGCACGCCGTGCTCAGCACGTACAGCCGCGGGGCGATGATCTCGATGCTCATGGCCGCCCCCGTGTTCATGCTGTTCTCGCAGAAACGGCGGTTCCTCTTGCTCGTCTACCTCGGCATCGCCGTCATGCTGCCGTTCATGGCGGGGAAGGAGATTCAGGACCGCTTCTTCAGCGTCGAGCAGCGGGAGATGGACGACAGTTACCGCAGCCGCCTGGTCAGTTGGGGCATCGCCTGGGACATCGCCCTGGAGTACCCGATCTTCGGCGTCGGCGTGCGGAACTCGAACGCGGAAATGTTCGAGCGGGGGGCCGACATGATCGGCCGGACGATCCACTCGCAGTACTTCCAGATCGCCGCCGACAGCGGCCTGTCCGCGATGATCATCTACCTCGGCGTGCTGGCCTCGACGTTCTACTGCATCCTCCGGGCGTCGATCCGCGTCTGGAACCGCACCGACTTTGAGTCTCGGCGGGTTCGGGCCATGCTCGGCGGCATCACGTGTTCGCTCATCTCGTTCGTCATCGGGGCTGTCGCCCTGTCGCTGGAGGTGTTCGAGGTGGCGTACTTGTTGTTGTTCCTCGGCGCGCAGGTCTGGGCGCTGCTGAACGCGACCGACACGCTGCAACCCGACCGGCGGGCGATGGCGACCCGACGGCCGACGGTGGTGCAGACCCGTGTGACCACGAACCCGCGGCCGACGCCCACCCGCCCCGGTCCGGCCCCGCAACCGGCCAACGCCCGATGAGCGACTCGCCCTTCGGGTTCCTCGCCGAACCGCAACCGCGGCCGATTCGCGTCGGCTTCGTGCTGCACGTCATGCAAGTCGCCGGGGCCGAGGTGCTGGTGAAGGAAACCATCCGTCGCCTCGGTTCCCGCATCGTGCCCACCGTCTTTTGCCTCGACAAGGTCGGCCAACTCGGCGAAGACCACCTCGCGGCCGGCGGCGACCTCGTCTGTTTTCACCGCCGGCCCGGCCGCGACTTCAAGGTGTCGTGGAAGCTCGCCCGCGAGGCCGGCCGACGTGGGATTGATGTGATTCACGCGCACCAGTACACTCCGTTCTTCTACGCGGCCCTGGCGAAGCCGTTGACCCGGCCGAAGCCGCGGTTGATCCTGACCGAACACGGCCGCCACTACCCGGACGTGGTGTCGCCGAAGCGGCGGGCGTTCAACCGCGTGGTGCTCGACCGCTTCGCGGACGCCGTGAACGCTTGCTGTGAGTTCAGCGCGACGGCCCTCCGCGACGTGGACGGCTTCCGCGGCAACCGGATCGAGGTGATCGAGAACGGCATCGAGGTCGATCGCTACGGCCCCGCCGCCGACATTGCCGAGCAGAAGCGGAAGCTCGGCCTGAACCCGGCCCGGCGGTACGTCGTGCACGTGGCCCGCCACCACCCGGTGAAGGACCAGCCGATGCTGATTCGCGGCTTTGCCGCGATGGCCGCCGACGTGCCGGACGCCGATCTGTTGCTCGCTGGCGACGGCCCGCAGCGCAGCGAGTTGGAAGAACTGGTGCGGTCGCTCGGCATCACCGACCGCGTGGTTTTCTTGGGCATCCGCCGCGACGTGCCCGAGGTGCTGAAGGCGGCCGAGGTCTTCGCCCTGACGAGCGTGAGTGAAGCCGCGTCACTCACACTGCTGGAAGCGATGGCGACCGGCCTGCCGGTGGTCGTGACAGCCGTCGGCGGCAACCCGGAGATTGTCCGCCACGAGCGCGAGGGCTTGCTCGTCCCGCGTGGCGACTGGAAAGCCTGCGGCGACGCGCTCCGGCGATTGTTTCGAGAGCCGCAGTTGGCGAAGAAATTTGGCGACGCGGCCCGGCAGCGGGCGCACGAGAAGTACCGCCTGGAACAAACGATCGACGCCTACCACCGCCTCTACCGGCAGGTGACGGGCATCTGATGGGCGAAAGCCCACGCACGGTCGTGCGTGGGGATGACGCCGCGAAAGGATTCGCGCCCATGACCCCGACCGTTCTCGCCCTTAGCCCGCCCCGCTTCTCCGCGCCCCCGCTCGCCCCCACGCTCTCCGTCGTCGTGCCGCTGTTCAACGAGCACGAGAACCTGCCCACCCTTTACTCGCGTCTCGTCGACGCCCTCGACCCGCTCGGCGAAGCGTTCGAGCTCGTCTTCGTCAACGACGGCAGCCGCGACGCCACCTCGGCCATGCTCGACCTGCTCGCTGCCACCGACACCCGCGTGACGGCCCTGCACCTGAGCCGCAACTTCGGCCACCAGGCCGCGGTGACGGCCGGCCTCGACCACGCCCGCGGCGACGCCGTCGTCGTCATGGACGGCGACCTGCAAGACCCGCCGGAAGTGCTGCCGCAGTTCGTCGAGAAGTGGCGGGCCGGCCACGAGGTCGTGTACGCCGTGCGGCGGAAGCGGAAGGAAGGCCCGTTGAAGCGGCTCGGCTACTTCACCTTCTACCGCGTCCTGCGGGCCGTCGCCGATCTGGAAATCCCGCTCGACTCGGGCGACTTCTGCCTCATGGACCGGCAGGTCGTCGATCAACTGCGGGCGCTGCCCGAGCGCGTGCGGTTCGTCCGCGGCCTCCGCACCTTCGTCGGCTTCCGCCAAGTCGGCGTCGAGTACGAGCGGGACGCCCGCGCCGCCGGCCGGTCAAAGTACACCTTCCGCAAACTCGTCGGTCTCGCGGTCGACGGCATCCTGAACTTCAGCAGCTACCCGCTCCGGCTCGTCACCTACCTCGGCCTGCTGTCCGCCGCCGCCGCCGCCGGCCTCGCCGCGTGGGCCGTGTGGGACGCCGTCTCGAACCAGTCCACGCCCCGCGGGTGGGCGAGTACGATCGTCGTCGTGCTGTTCATGGGCGCGATCCAACTCATCAGCCTCGGCGTTGTCGGCGAGTACGTGCGGCGAATCTTCCTGGAAGTGAAGGGCCGCCCGCCGTACATCGTGGGAAGAGTCGCCCGTCGGGCCGAGGCCCGGCACGAGAACCGGGCGGCGTAAACCCGCGAGGTTCGGAATGCTTACCGTCACGCCCGACGAACTCCGCACCGCCGTCCGCCGCTTCGAGCAAGAAGCCGCGTGGCACGTCCTGCCAACGCCCCGCTACCGGATGCGGTACCTCACCTGGGGCGACGGCCCACGAATCCTCGTCATCGTCCACGGTCTCAACGATCAACCCCGCTCCTTCGCGATGGTGATGGGCCACCTCGTGGGCGACTTCCGTTGTGTCGCCCTCGACTTGCCGCACGGCCGCGGCGACGGCGCGACCCTCGGCGCCTACCGCCACGCCGACTACGCGCGTGACCTCCTCGCACTCCTCGATCATCTGAAGTTGGATCAGGTCGATCTGCTCGGTTCGTCGTTCGGTTCGACGATCTCGCTGCGGACCGCCGCCGAGTTCCCGGCGCGAATCCGCCGCCTCGTGCTGCAAGGCGGGTTTGCCCGGCGGCCGCTGTTGCGGTGGCAGCGCGGCCTCGCCCGGCTCGGCCGGTACTGGCCGTGGCAGATGGAACAACTCATCGGTCGAGTCACGGTCATGAAGCACTTCGAGGCCCCCGCGTTCGTCAGTGCCCCGCCGGACATCTTCGACTTTCTGATGGAGAACAGCGGCCCGTCGCCGTGCCGGGCCGTCGCCCGCCGCGTGCTGGAACTGAATAAACTCGACCTGCGGCCGCTCTTGCCGCGGGTTCGCGTTCCGGTGCTGATGCTCGGCGGCGACCGCGACACGATCGTGCCGCGGGAGTTCGAAGCGGAAGTGGAACGCGGCCTGTCGGACGTTCGCCGGGTCGAGTTCACGCCGTGCGGCCACTACCCGCAGTACACGCACCCCTCGGCGATGGCGGCCGAAGTCCGCCGCTTCCTGGCGCAATAAAAAGCCCGCCCGTCTGTGCGACGGGCGGGCCGAGCGGAACCGGATCGGAGAGGTGACCCGGCCGCTATCGGCCGGTCGTGACCGGCTCGAAGTACGGCACCACGCCCTGGTATTGCGGGGATCCTATGTCGAAGCCCGGTTGGGGGCCGGGGTTCGCGCTGATCCCGTTCGAAACCGCGAGGCCTGGGCGAAGGGTCAAAGACCCTGTCACGAGGACATTCGCGATGCCCGTCGTGGAGTCGAAGTACTCGTTCGGGTCGATCGTCATGTTATTGTTCAGATCGAAACCGAGCGACGCCACGTTAACCGCTTGGGCCGCGGCCCCGGTGCCGAGGACGAGGGTGAACGTGGTGTTCGGGTCGTTCGCGACGGCGGGTGGGAGCGGTGTGGGCGGGCCGACAACGAGGAAGTACGTTCGCCCTTCGTAGACGTAGGAAATGGCGTTGATCGTACCGGTGGTGTCTTTCGGGTGCGGCCCAAAACCGGTAGCCCGGAATTGCACGAGGGACATCCCAACGGGCGGCGCGGTCATCGGCGCCGGGTTCGATGTGGCCGTTTCCGTAAACCACAACCCCTTGGACTGTTGTGCCGTGGGCGTTGCGGTTACGGGCACGGTCGTCGGGGCCACGGGAGCTGCGGCGATCATCGAGCGGTCCACGACGGCGACGAACTTCGCCCGCAGGTCGCCGGGGATGTCGCTGAACACTTCCTTACCGAGGACCGGCGGGTTCGTCGTGTCGTACGGCCCGTTGTTCCGCACCTCGAAGTAGCCGACGGTCATCACCACGAGGTACGTGTCGGACGTGGTCGTGATGTTGTTGTACATCTTGCCGAGCATCTCGGCTTGAAGGTACGGGTGGGTTATTTGCGAGGGCGTCATGGCCGGTGGTATGGTCGACGACGTGCGATAGATCGCCGGCGCTCCCGTCGTCGTGTTCATCCGCAGGATCGTGTCCGCGATGCCCGATCCTGATGGGAGAAGCGAGCCGGGCGGTGGTGGAGTAGCCGTTGCTGCAAAGGTGGCCGTACCCAGGGGCTTGAACGGTCGGTCCGCCCCTCGAGTTATTGTGCCGTCTACATACGTCGGACCGACTTCATCAACCGTAGAGCCTATGCTTGCGGTCGACTTCGTTCGCGCAAACGAAGCAAAACTAGGTTGCGTGGAGTCCGCGGTTGGGCTGAAAAAGATACCGTTGAGCAAGGACGTGACATCACTCCCTTGGAAACTGTTAGCATTGTTGGGAGCCGTGGTACTTTGATCGAGTAGGGCTTCCAATACGCTTTGATCCCAAATCATGTTGATGTTGATCTTGCCGGGGACGCGCCCCCCTTCCGGCAGGCCGTACCCCCACGGCTTTACGCTTAACAGTTCGAGGGCCCGGTAGAGTGGGGCCGCGGCCGAAGTCCAAGGCACGGTGTGCTGGTTCGCCACGGGTGTGGCTCCGATGGTTGCGAACTGGTGCGTGACCTGATCCGTTCGCCCGACCGCCGCGTGGAGGAGTTCGATCGAGTTCACGAGCGGGCGGTCGAAGTGCGGCATCCACTCGAAGGGCAGGCGGATCATATTGTCCGACGACATCATCATTGTCGACGGGTAGTTCTGCGAGTTGTGGCGGAACAAGGACGTGACCGGCTGCTGAGGAAGCGGCATCGGGGCCGGCATCGGCTGGGATGCCGAGACGACGCACGAGGTCGCGTAAGTCGTGGGCAATTTGTTGTTCATCCCCACAGGGCCTTCCGCGCCCATGTACGGTTGGATGCGGCCCACGGACACCCGGTTCTCAATGGCCGTCGGCGTGGTCGCGCTGCGGGTGCCCGGAGCCACGCCGCCGGGGCTTTGCACGAGTTGCACCCCGTCCTCCGAATGGACGTGCGTCATGTAGTCCACGGTGAGGTACGGGTTCGTAGGGTCGGACGGCACGTACGGGTTGGCGAGGCGTTGGAGTACGACGGTGTGGTTACTGATTACGTTCAATACGTTCGTCTTGTAGTTCGCGTCCATGGCCACCGGGATCGTGTAGTACATCCTCACCCCGGCCGAATCGTTGTCCTTCAACATTGTCGCGTTGGTCGGGGCGTACTCCTTCATAGCCGGGTCCGCAGGCACATCCGGCCCCACCACCGCGATACCGTTGCGGCTCCCGGCCGCTTGGGGTTGGCCGTTATTCGGCTCAATCGAGTAGACGTAACTCGGCGTCGCGTTCACAAATGTGGGCGAATCGACCTGGAGGTTCGGCATCGTGCTGGACACCGTCCCCGTGATGTTCTGCGGGTTGCTGAGGTCCGTGACGGCCGTGGACCCACTCTGGAAGACTTGGACCCGATACGGAACCGGGGGGGCCGGGGCGAACGTGTACGGGGCCGTCATCGGCGGCGTCATAACGTTGTAGCTGAACGGCACGTTCCCCGCGAGGGCCGACGTGTCGGCCGTGTTCGGAATGCCGCCGAGCGGGCTGCCGAACGTGTCGGTGTTGCCCGTGTTCAAGAGTTCGAGCCAGAACTTCACGCGGAAGCTCTGGCTGGCCGCCGACTTGCCACGGTCGGACGGGTCGTTGGTCACTTCCGAGTAGGCCTCGTTGATCACCACGCGCGGCTTCTCGACGCCGTACACCACGCGGTTGGGGAGTTCCGTCGGGCTGAAGTTCGTCGGGTCGAACGGCATGGCGGTGTTCAGCGGGTTCCACACGAACGGCGTGCTGATGTCGTCGTTGTCGACGAGGTCCACGATGTTCGCGGCGATTTGAGCGAGGTACCGCAACACATCGTAGTCGGCGGCCGTCGCGGTGGCGGTGGCCGTCCCGACGGTCAGCGCGTAGCCCGCGGCCGGGTTCGGGAGGTTGACGGTCGTCGGCCCGGTAATGTTGGCCTTGGCGCCCACGGCCGCGATGAGCCGGATGAAGACCTCGCGGGCCAACTGGTTCCGCTCGGTCGAGGCTTGGAGCAACCGGGCCGCCATCGGCGTACCGGCGTTGACGGGGTCGGCCAGCGACTTGGTCGTGTCGGTCCGGTAGTCGAACAGGGTCCGGTTCAGGTTCACCGGCCCGATGGCGGCCATCGCCGAGCGGTAGCGGTTGATCGTCGTCGCGGTTGCGTCTTGGGTGAAGTCCGTCGCCCACGACCCCGCCGTGCCAGTGTTAGCGCTCGTGTACGGCGAGCGGAGTTGGAGGTCATCAATGTTCGTACCGCCCACGGCCAGGGCCGTGCCGTTTACCATCAGCGTCCGGCCGGTCGGGTTCGTCGTGGCGTCGCCCGCGTAGTCCCGGTAGTTCGGTTGCAGTTGCGCACGGGCGATCGAGTTGCTGGTGGTCGTTACCCGCGCCCGCACGGCGTTGACGCCGGCGCTCGTGCCGGTTTGGTTCAGGTCCGCTAGCCCGGTCGAGGGCGGGAGGAAGTAGGGTTGCGTGTAATCCACCGCGACGCCCGAGACGACCCGGCCTGAATACTTGACCGCCGACCGGCGAAGGTCTGCGAACGAGAACAGCTTGGGCGTCGACGACGTGAAGGCGTTCCACGAGTACGGGTTGAACATCTGCGGAACGGCCCCCGTCGATTCGGTCGCGTCCCCGTAGCCGGGGTTCGGGTACGTCGGGTTGCTGTAGGGCTGAGTCGCGTAGGCCGTGGTGGTGGACGTGGGGATCGTCGGCGCACTCGACGCGCCGCCGCCGTCCCAGTTCACCAGTGCGGAGGTTTGGGGGACGCTCGGGAACGGATACGAGGTCACGCCCGATGCGCCCCGGGGCGACGGGTTCGTACTGCCCATGCGGGTGCTAATCAGTTGACCCGGGTCGGCTGATGATGATGGAAAGACGCGGGCCAAGCCGATCTCCCACGGGCCGAAGCCCTGCGACGAGCCGCCCATCAGGTTTCCCGCCACGTTCGTGTTCACGCGGCCGTCCAGCGGCAAGATCGTCGGGGCGACCAGCGCGATGATGTTCTTGTCCCGCCACCGCGTCACCGGCAGGCCGACGTTGGTCCAGATGGCGTCGTTCCGCTGAATGCCCTCCGTGTTCGGAATGTTCTGCACGTCACCGGTGTACGTGCCGTCCGGGTTGGCCGGGGGGAACGGGAAATCGCTGACCGCACCGCGGCCGTCAAGGGAATCGAAGCTGTGGTCGATCGGTCGTGGGCGGATGGATTTGTACCGGCCCGCGGCGTTCAGCCAGTCGTCGTTCGCCGCGCTAAGCCCGTTGTTACTCCCGAGCGAGACACTCATCGGGGGAGCCAGGCGGCGGTCGACCGGTGGGGTCGTGTCCGGGGCCGTATAGACACCGCCGTTGAAGTGCGGCGAGACGTACGACACCTTGATGATCCGCCCCGAGATTGGGTCTTGCACGGCCACGTAGAGGTTGTTGCGGTCCGGGTAGGTGTACGGGGCGTTGCGGCCGACGTAGGCTGTGGCCGGTACCGTCGTCGCCGCGGAGCGGACGCCGAGGAACTCCGGGTCGAAGACGCGGTTGTTGCCCGCGCCACTTCGGTCGAACTGCCACGAGTAGTTGACGACCTGCCGGCGGTCGGTGATGCCGACGGACGTGGCCCCCATGTTCGTGCTCAGGTCTTCGAAGACCGTGCCGATGCCGTTGTACGGGACGTTGTTCCCGCCGTTCGGGTGGAAGCCGTAGACCATCGTGGCCATGTCGTAGCCGCGGATGCCGTTCAGCAGGGCGTTGGCGGTCGTGCCGTAGGTCGTCGTGCTCTGCGGGTCCATCGGGTAGATGAACCGGCCGAGGAAGAGGTTGGCCATCGCGGCGGCGGACGGCGGGTTGTCGTTGGTGGCAATCGACTCGCGGTTGAGCCGCGACCAGGTGGCCTGCGATTCGCCGTAGAGCGCGAACGACAGGGCGACCACGGCGAACAGCGCCACCAAGGTTAGCGTGACCAACAAGATCGCGCCGCGGCGGTGGCCGCCCGGGGCGTGCGGAGAGCGTGCGAGCATCATAACGTCACCTTGATCGAGGCCGGGCGCGGGGTCGCGGGCTTACAGGTCTTGGACGAGTGTCAGTTGACGGGTCAGCTTGTTCTTCGGGTCGTACAGCCGGATTTTGATCTGTACCGCCTTCAGGCGGATTAGCATTGGGACGCGGTTGTCGGGTTGGCCCATTGCCGGGGCTGTCGTCGAATCCCATCCGGCGAGAGCGGTCGACCACGTGTCGTAGATTCGCTGTCCGGCCAGCGTCGTGTTATTCGCCACCGGCACGAGGTCGGCAAAGGGAAACTCGTTCGTCACCGTCGTCCCGCCCGATCGATCGTCCCAGGAGGCTTTGACCTCGAAAGACAGGACGTTCGATAGCACGATGTCTTCGCCATTGCCGAGCGGGGCGACCTGATCGACCGCTCCCGTGGGGCCGCGCGTCGAGGTTAGACCGCCGAGGCGGTTGAACGGGTTCGTGATGTCAACGCAGCTGTTCAGCGTGGCCGATTGCGTGGTCGCGTCAATCCGGGTGCTCATGCCGTTGGCACCCGTAGTGCCCAACGTCGGGTCGGTGTTCTTGACCGTGAAGTCAATCCGGGGCATCGTGCCGACGGGGTCGCGCCAGAAGATGGGGGGGACGGTCGGCGGAGTCGCCTCTTTCGGCAGTAAGCAGCGAACGCGGCGGTGCAGGCTGAAGAGCTGCTGGGCGGTGCCGGTACCCGCCCCGGGGACGGTGTTGCCGGTCGATTGCTGACTGAGGAAGTACGACACCTCATACCATTGGCTCGCGAACCGTGTCGCCGCCGAGTCGAGGTTTGTCAACGAGAACTGGTTGACCGAACTGATTCGAGTTTGTTCACCCATGCTCAGCCCCCCCGCGTTGTTCTGCGGCATCTTGGCGATGGCGACCCGGTCCTGGCGGGTGGCCGGCAACCGCACGGCCATTTGCAGGATGTGGTTCACGGCCCGCGTGGACGGGATGCCGTCCGGGTCGTTGCCTTCCGCCGTGCTGGCCCCTTCTTGGGCGATGCGGAAGAACCCCCGCGGTTGTGGGCGGGCGAAGCGGTCGGGCGCGCCGATCATGTCGAGGCGGAGTTGGCTCACCTTGACCGGTTCGCCGGTCTCGGCCTCAAGGTGCGGCAGTTGCAAGTCGTTCCTCAGGACGGTCTGCGCCGTCTTCAGGCGGCCGTCGAGTTCGCCGGTCGATTTCAGCAGGCTGAAGGTGCTGACGCCGGCCCCGAACGCCTCGGCCAACACGGCCATGATGAGCATGCACAGGCCGGCGGCCACCAGGACTTCGATGAGCGTGAAGCCGGGCCGGCGGAACGGTGCTGTGGGATGAAGACGCATGGTCGCCTCGGTCGGGAGTTCGGTTATTGCGGGGTCAGCGAGGGACGTTCGAACACTTCCGCCAGGCCGGCGAAGACCACCGCCCGAGTCGTGGCCACGCTGGCGTGGATCGGCTTGATTGCCGACTGCAACTCGACGGTCAGTTGGCCCGCGGTTTCGTCGTTGACGCTGACGGCCCGGTAGAAGCTGATCCGCGTCGGGGTGAGCGGCGTCGTCGGCGACGTGGACGTGTCTGCCGTGCCGGCCGTCGTCAGCATGACCCAGCGGCCCTTGCCCAGCAGCGGCCGCGGCTGGGTTTGGTCGTAGGGAATGACCAGGCTCGTGCCGCCCACGGAATAGGAGAGGTTCCCCGTCACGTTCGGGTAGGCCACTTCCGCGTTCGCCGGCGAGAACCCGGCCGCCCGCCCGTCGAACACCAGGACCGTCAGGTCGGCCACGTTCGGGTTCGTGCTGACCGGCCGTTGCAGGACGGCCGACCAGTTGTACCGCCCCGCCCGTTCGACCGGCCCGGTCCCGCCGGTCATCACCGGCGCACCGCCCTGGTCAAAGGTCATGTCGTCCAGCAGCGTGCAGAACCGGTACGCCCGGGCGAAGTTGGGCGTCACCGAGAGCGTTTGCCGGGTCAGAGTGAACGGGGTGGCGCCGGTCGCCGACAGGCTGGCCACATTGCTCGGGGCCGCACTTTGCTGGCCGATTGGGTCGATGAAGACCGGGTCGCTGGGGTTGTTCGCATACGTGCCGAACGAATTGATAAAGGCATCCTGGCTCCCGGCCGGCTGCTCGACGACGTTCGTCTGCCAGTGCGTCCGCATCAGCGACTCGCTGTTGATGGCCGTGTCGGCACACCGCGAGTCTTTCAGCGCCTGGCCCATCTGGAGCGCACCGAGCGGGAAGAGGGCGAGCAGCGAAATCATCGCCAGGGCCGCGACGAACATCGCCACGAGGCTTTCAACCAGGGTGATCCCGCGGCGGGGCCGCGGCGTCGGCGTCATCATGGGTCGTTCCCCGGTGGGGGTCTCGTGGCGAATCGACGGTGCGAGCCGCCGGGTGCGTGCGTCCGTGACGTGAAGCGAGTCGTCCCGGCCGGCCTCTCCATTCTTCGCGGCCGGCCGGCCGATTCCAAAAAACGCGAACTACTAAAAAATCCAGCCTTCCGCGGGCCTACAGCCCGGTGTTGAGGCCGTCCTTCGCGAACTGGAACGGGTCGAAGTTCGGCGGCAGCGCGGGTGGCGGCGGGTTGATCGGCTGCGTCGAGATCGCCCCCGTCTTCGGGTAAGCGCACACGAGGATGATCTGCCCGGCCGCCGCCACGTCGGACGCGACCCGCGGGTTGATCCCACTCGGGGGGACGTTCGGAAGGTTCGAGTCTCGCATGAGGAGGGCCATCACGCCGTCGGCGATACCGACCATTTCCCCGGACGGGGCGAACAGGATATCACGGTTGCCGTTCGCGTCTGCGACCGGGGCGTTCAGGCTCGCGCTCAAATCGACGGCCATGCCGTTCGGCAAGAGCTGCGTCGGCTCGCCCAGCAACGGCCGTGGCCGGCGGAAGACGGCGAACTTCGTAGTCTGATAGGCTGGTGCGATAACTGCTGGTGGTCCCGCCTGCGTCTGCGAAAAGCCTGCGCCAAAACGGCTTCCTAACTCTGTTGAAATTGGCGAAGGTGGGGAAGGAAGAGGTGCGGGAGCCCCTAACTCCAATTCCACCACCGTATTGATCGACCATGTGACGGTTGGAGTTGTCGCATTTGGCCACATCACCGTACTGGAATTTTGTGGCGCGGGATTGTCAGTATTTCCAAGACGGAAACTAGGGTCAGGATTGGCGCTTGAGTTCGAATTCCCGCCAACCCAAATTTTAGCGATCGTGTAGGCTTGGCCCACTTCTGGCAAGTAAAGGGTATCTCCAGCCTGGATGTTGCCTGTCGGGTCCGGGATGTTAATCAAGAACACGCGGGTTTCAATCCCCGGATTCGTCGTCGATGGGTTCACCGCACCGGCTGGCGGTGGCGATTGTGTGACAATTCGTTGTATGATCAGCCGGGCCGAGGACGCGGTGATCGTCACATTCGGCGTCGGAATCCACGGGTCGGGTTGCTCGATGTAAGCGATTTCCTTGACCAAGTTTGGGTTGGCCGGGTCGGTCAGCAGGCGGATGCCGCGCGGGGCCTTGTCGCGGAGCGCACGGTTTTTGGCCGAGAGCATCCACTGACTGAGCCGGTCGGCGGACCCGACGATCTTGTACGACTCGAACGCGCTCGACTGCGACACGGCGATGGCCAAGCTCAGCAGGACGATGCCCAGGGCGATGGCGACGAGCAGTTCGACGAGCGTGAAGCCGCGGCGGGCTTGCGAATGGAGCATCATTGGTCACCTCGTGCGCCCTGGCGGCGGAGTTTGTAGCCGCAGGTGAAGCCATCGGGGATGAGGGTCAGGTCCGAAGGCGCGGCCGCCAGCGTGCCCCAATCCGGACTGTTCGTGCGTGAGACGATGGTCGGCAGCCAGTTCTGGCCGCCGAACGACGTTCGCCCTGTCGCAGTGAACGCCACACCCGACGTCAACCCGGTCAACCGGCCGGCTGGGTCGAAGGGATCGTTGTTGGTCGAGTTGGCATTTTTGATGAACGGTGGGGCGTTCAGTTCGCCATTGCCTGAACTCATGCGAATAAAGGTAATCGGGTTGCCGAACGAGTCGGTGAAGACCCGTTGGCCGGCAGTGTTGTCGCGAGGGAGCAGGGCCGACAGGGCGCCGATGGCTTCCTCGTTGAAGGTTTGGCCGCGGCTCCCCTTCTGCGTCATGATCCGGTAGAGGATCACCGCCGCCTCGTCCCCCGTGTTGCCCGGTGTGGCCACCGGCGTGAAGGCAGGACTGACGAACATGGGCGACGGCGGCAGCGTGACTAGCGTAGGTGTCGATTGAAGCGTTATCCCATTCTGGGCCTGAGTGAAGTTCTGTGGGAAGGCCCGCTTCATCCAGACGTACGTCCAGAGGGCCAACGCCCGGTCTTGGTCGTTGGCCGCCAAGGTCTTCACGGCGTCCACCTGGGCAGAGAAACCGGACTTCGTGCCCTTGAACGCATCGCGGGCGTCGTCCAACTCCGCCTTCCAGAGGGACTGGAACCCGGACTCAAGTTTCGAGACCGTGTCTTCCGTGGCCTTCACCTGCTGGCCCGCGCGGATGCGGAAGTACGCCCCGGTGCTGAGGGCGGCCAGCACCGCGAGCAGGGCCACGACCACCAGCAGTTCGATCAACGTGAAGCCGGCAGGCCGGCGGTTCGTCGCGTGCATGAGAGGCTCTCCTGGCTCAGTCCGTGACCGACAGAGCACCGCTTCGGAAGTTCGAGTAATCATCACCACCGGCGTCCTTGGTCGTGTAGCCGGACGTCTTACCGAACATGACTTGTCCGCCCGGGCCGAAGCCCCACGGCGTGGCACCAACGTCGGACCCGTTAAACCCGCCGGAGATGAGTTGGTAGCCCGTGTTGTTAACCCACTTGTTGGCCGACTCGCGGAAGGCGGTCGGACCCATCTTGGCCGGGGCCGTACTTGCGTTGAAGTTCGAAACCGCCCCGCCCCACGGGCCGATGACCAGTTCCGTGCCGGCCACGGTGTCCTTGAACGGGTAGTCGCTGACGCTCCCAATGCCGCTGGTGGACATGTACAGGTACGGTGTTTTCCACGGGTCGAGATACCATTTCTCTTCCACACCCACCGTGGTCAGCGTGTCCGTCCCCCCCGTCCAACGGATCGGCGTGGCGGCCGTGAACCCGGCCGGTGCGGGGGACAGGGCCGCGATATCCGACCCGTGGTCCTTCCCCAGCCACACCGAAGGTGCCTTGAGTCGATCGGACTTGAAATCGAAGAATGCTGCAATGCGTTGCCCGTTCGGGCTAGTGGCCGTCGCCGCGAAGGGTTGGGTGGGGCTGGTCGAAAACCCGAGGAACTCCATGTTGACGCCGCCGCTCAGGAAGAACACCAAGCATTGGTTTGGGTCGAGCAGTAGTGGGTTGCTCGGCAGGAGGCCGTCCGTCTGGAGGTTGTTGGAGTCGCCAGTCATATCCGGCGGCCCGACGGCCACGGCGTTCTTACGGAGTCCGTTGTCCAGCAGGTTCATCCGGGGCCACATGGCCTTCAGGGCGACGATCTCGGGCGAGTTCGCGGTGAAGCCGGGGGCGAACGTAATGTTCCCCATCATGTCCCGAATTTGGTAGGCCGAACACAGCCGGAACGTCCCGCTCAGGACCGTCGTGCCGTTGAACGGTGCCCCCTGTCCACTACAGGGCACGTTGCGGCCGAACTTCGCCTTAAACTGACCGAGGGCCGTGTCCAGACCGGTGATGTCGGCCCGCAGCTTCGCTTCTTCCCCCTTGCGGCGGATCGGCCCTATCGCGGCGAGAACCAAGCCGACGAGGACGGCGATGATCGTGACGACCACCAGAATTTCGATCAGCGTGAAGCCGCCGCGGCGGGACGATCGCTGCGGGGTGAGTGTCCGCAACATGGTCATTCTCCTGAGTGCAAGGACCGCCCGCGGAGGTCGTCCGCGGGCGTGAGAGTGTCTCGACTATTTCGACAGGCCTTCCAGCAGCTTAATCAGCGGCAGGAACAGCGAGATGACGATCGCCCCGATGATGCCCCCGAGGAACACGATCATGATCGGCTCGAGCAGCGAGATCAGCGACTTCACCAGCGTGTCCACTTCTTCGTCGTAGAAGTCGGCCACCTTGTAGAGCATCGTGTCCAAGTCGCCGGTTTCCTCGCCGACCTCGACCATGTTCACGACCATGTCGTCCACCAGCCGGCTTTCCCGCAGCGGGTCAGCAATCGTATCCCCTTCGCGGATGGATTCCAAAACCCGCTGGAACATCCGCTCGAAGACGAGGTTGTTGGCCGTGTCCTTGACGATGGCCAGGGCTTCGAGGATCGGCACGCCGGAACTGATGAGCGTGCCGAGCGTCCGCATCGTTCTCGCGACGATGGATTTCTCCGCGAGGCTCCCGACGATCGGTATCCAGAGCGTCATCCGGTCGAGGGCGTAGTTGCCCGCTTTCGTCATGCGGATGAGTTTTATCAGGAGGTACACGCCGAGCGGGAACAGCGGGATGACGTACCAGTAGCTCGCCACCCAGTCGGACACGTCGATGAGGATCTTCGTCGGCGCGGGAAGCGACAGGCCGAACTCCTCGAAGATCTTTTTGAACTTCGGGATGATCGACACCATGATGAACGTCAAGATGCCGACGGCGACGCAGATAACGACGCTCGGGTACACCATCGCCCCGACGATCTTCCGCTTCAGGGTCTGCGACTTTTCTTTGAACTCGGCGAGGCGCTGGAGAATGACTTCGAGGGCACCGCCGGCCTCGCCGGCCTTCACCATGTTCACGTACAGCCGGTCGAAGCACTTGGGGTGTCGGCCGAGGGCTTCCGACAGGGTCGAGCCGGACTCGACGTCTTCCACCACGTCGATGAGCGAGTTCCGCAGGGCGCTCGGCTTCATCTGCTTTTCGAGAATCCGCAGCGACCGGAGCACCGGCAGGCCGGCGTCCTGTAGCGTGCTGAACTGCCGGGTGAAGATGCAGAGCATCTTCTGCGACACGCCGCCGAGGACGAAGGTCTTGCGGCTCTTGCCGCCCTTCTTTTTCTTCCCCTTGCTGCCCTTCTTTTCCTGCGCGGCGGTGAGCTTCGTGACGAAGTAGCCCATCGCCTTGATCTTCTGCGAGGCTTCTTCTTCGTTCCCGGCATCGACCGAGTCCTTGACCTCCTGGCCAGACGTGTCGAGCGCTTCGAATTTATAAGTCGGCATGGTGTCCTCTGTGTGAAACTGACCGCGCCCGGGTGTGCCTCGCGGTCGGCGACCGGCGAGCGTCGCGGCGTAAGCGCGACGTGCCTTCCTGGGGCCGGACACGTCGCGCTTACGCCGCGACGCTCGCCTTGTCCGTTAGTCGTCCACGATCGTTTCCCGCACGACCTCTTCCAGCGTCGTCGAGCCGATGCACAGGGCGTCGATGCCGGCCTCGCGGAGGCCCTTGATGCCGATCTTGCGGGTGTACGCCCGGATCTGGTCGTTCGACGCCCCGCGGCTGATCATGTCGCGGATGTCGTCGTTAATCAGCATCAACTCGTACAACCCCGTCCGGCCCTTGAAGCCGAGGTTGTTGCACTTGTCGCAGCCCTCGCCGTAGTAGAACTTCTGGCCCTTCAATTGCTCCGGTGTGGTGTTCAGTTCCATCAACTGGTCGCGGGTCGGCTCGTAAGCTGTTTTGCAGTTCGGGCACACCCGCCGCACCAACCGCTGCGCCTGGATGGCTTCCAGCGTTGCGGTGATGAGGAACGGCTCGACGCCCATGTCCCGCAGGCGGGTGATCGACGACGGGGCGTCGTTCGTGTGCAGCGTGCTGAACACCAAGTGCCCCGTGAGCGACGCCTGAATGGAAATCTGGGCCGTTTCCAGGTCGCGGACTTCCCCGATGAGGATCACGTCCGGGTCTTGCCGCAGGATGGCCCGCAGGGCGGCGGCGAACGTCAGGTCGATCTCGTGGTTGATCGGGCACTGCACGAGGCCGTCGATTTCGTACTCGACCGGGTCTTCCGTGGTGATGATCTTCGTCTCGATGTCGTTCAACTCGGACAGGGCCGAATAGAGCGTTGTCGTCTTGCCGGACCCGGTCGGCCCCGTCACGAGACAAATGCCGTTCGGCTTCTTGATGACCTCCCGGAAGTCAGCGAGGAGTTGCGGCGGCATGCCGATGCGGTCGAGCGACAGGCCGACGTTCGACTGGTCGAGCACTCGGATGACGACACTCTCGCCGAACAGAGTGGGCAACACGCTGACCCGCATGTCGATCCGGCTGGCCCCGAGGTTCAGTTCGATCCGCCCGTCCTGCGGCAGCCGGCGCTCGGCGATGTCGAGGTTCGCCATGACCTTGATCCGGCTGGAAATGGCCGTGGCCAGGTGGCGGGGCGGCGGGACCATCTCGTACAGCACGCCGTCGCACTTGTACCGCATCTTGTACTCGTCTTCGAACGGCTCGAAGTGGACGTCCGAGGCGTGGTCGCGGATGGCCATGAGCATCACCATGTTGATGAGCTTCCGCACCGGGGCGGAGTGGGCCATTTCCTCGACGCTGTTCAGGTCGATGCTCGTTTCCCGCTTGCCGACGGCCTTGTTCAGGTCGGCGTCCCCTTCGATTTCCTTGAGGATGCTCGCGATCGACTCCTCGTCGGCCCCGCCGGCCCCGGCCCCGCCGGCCCCGGTCGAGTACGCCTTGTTCATCAGGTCGTCGACGGCCTTCGGCGGCGCGAGGACGGCCTTCACGTCGGCGATGCCGAGGAAGTTGCGGATGTCGTCGAGGGCTTGCAGGTTGTTCGGGTCGGACATCGCCACGGTCAGGACGTTGTTCTCGAACGTCAGCGGCACGACCTTGTACAACTCCGCCATCGTGTGCGGAACCTTGGCCGTGGCGTCCTTACTCGGCTTCACGTCGTCCAGGCTCTGCACCTTCATGCCGTGCAGTTCGGCCTGGGCTTGCAAGAGCTGGTCTTCGTTGACGAGGCCCCGCTCGGCGACGAGCTCGGTCAGTTTGCTCTCACTGGTCCGCATCTCCTCGTAGATCGAATCGAGTTGCGCGTCGTCGAGGAACCCGAGGTCCACGAGCTTCTGGCCGAGTTGCTTCGTGTTCGAGTCGACGTGCGTCAGCGACTTCTTCTGCGGCTTCGGCGCGGGCTTCGGGGCCGGGGCGGCGGCGGGCTTGGGTCCGCCGGGCGTCGGTCCGGCGGCCGGGCGGGGTGCGCCCGGTACCGGCGGCTTGGCACCGCCCGCGGCGGCGGGGGCTTGCGGCCGGGGCGCACCCGGTGCGCCGGGCGTGGTTGGTCTCGCACCGGGAACGCCCGGCGTTGTCGGCCGGGGTGCGGGGGCTGTTCCGCCGGCCGGGGGGGCGGGCTTGGGCGCAGGTGCGACCGGCTTCTGTGCGGCAGCGCCGGGCGTACCGGGGGCCGGCGCGGGTTTGGGCGCGGGGGCGACCGGGCGTTGTGCGCCGGCGGGGGCTTGGCCCGATGTTGCGGGCCGTTGTTGCGGGGGCTGCCCCGGTGTAGCCGGCTTCGCGCCGTTGGCCTGCGGCGGCACGGCTGGCTTCGCCCCGGCCGCCGGCTGCGTACCGGGGGCCACCGGCTTCTTCGGGTCGTTCGGGAGTGGCGGAGTCGTCGACATCGGGGGTTCGCCTTTATTCGTGGGGACGGCGGCTCGACCAAATGTTGGGAGCCGGCCGATGTATTTCGAGAATCGCCCGCCGACCGTGGCCGGCGGGCGCGGGATCGTTACCGCTTGTAGGGAGCCTTCTTGGGCTTGGAACGACCGTCGTCATCGTCGTCGTCATCGTCTTCCACGTCGCTGTCGTCCTCGTCCTCGTCTTCGTCATCGTCCTCTTCATCGAGGAGGCCGCGCTCGTAGGCGGCGATCTTGGCCGCGAGTTCGGCCGGCTTCGCGGCCTTCAACAGCGCTTCTTCCTTCTCGACGAGTTGTTCCTTCCAGAGCGAGAACAGCGACTCGTCCAGCAAGAACATGCCGTGCTTCCGGCCGGTCTGGATGGCCGAGTCGATCCGGTAGACCTTGTTTTCACGGACCAGGTTCTGGATGGCCGGCGAGACGACCATCATCTCGTAGGCCGCGATGACGCCGTCGGGCTTCTTCGGCAAGAGCGCCTGCGACAGCACGCCCATGAGCGCGGTCGAAAGCTGCGTGCGGATCTGGTCCTGCTGTTCCTTCGGGAACACGTCGATGATCCGGTTGATCGTGGACGCCGCCCCGGAGGTGTGGAGGGTGCCGAACACGACGTGGCCGGTTTCGGCCGCTTCGATGGCCGCGTGGATCGTTTCCAAGTCTCGCATTTCGCCGACGAGGATCACGTCCGGGTCCATCCGCAGGGCCCGCCGCAAGCCTTCCTTGAACTCCGGCACGTCCACGCCGATCTCGCGCTGGTTGACGGTACACTTCTTGTGCTTGTGGAAGTACTCGATCGGGTCTTCCAACGTGATGATGTGCCGGTCGTAATTGTCGTTGATGAAGTTAATCATCGACGCCAGTGAGGTCGTCTTGCCCGACCCCGTCGGCCCCGTCACGAGGAGCAACCCCCGCGGCCGGACGATAAGCGAGCGAATCGCTTCCGGCATCTTCAGCTGCTCGAACGTGAGGAACTGGCTCGGAATTCGCCGCATCACCATGCCGATGGTGCCGCGCTGCTTAAACACGGCCACCCGGAAGCGGTAGCCGTCCACGTACTCGATGGCGAAGTCGGTGCCCCCTTTTTGCTGCAACTCCTGCTGGCAGCGGTCGGGGGTGATCGACTTCATGAGACCCGTGGTGTCGTCCGGGTCGAGGATTTTCGCGTCGAGCTTGCGCAGCCGCCCACCGGCCCGGATGACGGGCGGTTGACCGACGCTGATGTGCAAGTCGCTGGCCTTCAGTTGGATCACTGTGGACAGCAACTTCTCCATTGCCACGGTGGCCACGGCACACTCCTTAACGGTGCGCGACGCGAGACGGCGAACGCTTCAGACGGGCATTTTTCTGGGACCGGAGCAGATACGTGGCGAGTCACGCCGTCCGCTCCGGGCATGTCCGATTGTTCGCCGACTCTCGTCCCGAACCAAATAATCGCCGGAAGATTCTTCCGGCGAGGGAAATGGGTCCGTCCATTGGAACGCCCCGCGTCGTGCGAGGCGTCGTTTTCAGGCTCGACAGAGAATTAGTGCCCGCCCTCAGAGTGGCAAATGCTCAAAACCTCTTGCAGGGTCGTGTTCCCCTTCATCACTCGTAACACACCGTCGTCGAGAAGAGTGTGCATCCCGCCCGCTCGGGCCTTCCGCCGGAGTTCCTGGGCCGGGGCCTGAGCGAACGTCAATTCTCGCAACGGCCCGTTCATTCGCATCATCTCGAAGATCGCCTGCCGCCCGCGGTAGCCGCCTTGTCGGCAATGGTTACAGCCGCGGCCTTTCATGAAGTTCCCGGTCTTGGCCTTCTCAGGGCTGATGCCGGCAGCTTGCAATTCCGCTTCCGTGGGCATACTGGGCTCTTTGCACTTCGGGCAATTCACCCGTACCAACCGCTGGGCCATAACCGCGATAACCGAGCTGGCCGTGAGGAACGGCGGGACTCCGATGTCGGTCAGGCGTGTGATAGCACTGGGCGCATCGTTCGTGTGCAGCGTACTGAAAACCAAGTGTCCGGTCAAACTGGCTTGAACAGCGATTTCGGCCGTCTCTTTATCTCGAATTTCCCCGACAAGGATGATGTTGGGGGCTTGCCGCAACATCGAGCGGATGATGCGAGCGAAGTCGAGCCCAATCTTGTGCTTGACCTCCACCTGATTGATGCCGGGCAGATAATACTCGACCGGGTCTTCCGCGGTGATGATCTTTCGGTCAGGCCGATTCAACTCGTTCAAAACGGCGTAAAGGGTGGTCGTCTTACCGGAACCGGTTGGGCCGGTCACGAGGAAAATACCGTTCGGTCGTTTGATGATATTCTGGAAGCGGACGTACTCTTCTTCCGCGAAGCCCAAGTCTTTGACACTGACCTGAATGTTGCCCCGGTCGAGAATCCGCATGACGGTCGATTGGCCGTGAACGCTCGGAAGAAGGCTCACACGAAGGTCGAAGTGTTTACTGGCGACCGTCATCTTGATCCGGCCGTCCTGCGGTCGCCGTTTTTCGGAAATGTCGATGTTCGACATAATCTTAATGCGGGACGTGAGAGCCGACTGAAGTCGGCGCGGCACGGCGTCGCGTTCGACCAACACGCCGTCGATCCGGTAGCGGATGCGAACCCGATCCCCGAACGGCTCGACGTGGATGTCGGACGCCCGCTGCGCGACGGCTTCCGAGATGATGAGATTCACCAGCCGGATGACAGGAGCATCGCTCCCCTCATCGGCCGCGAGAGCGGAAGCACTGTCCACCTGCGTGAACTCGATGGCCGTGTCGGTGAACTCGACGAGCATCGAGTCAACCGACTCGGTTTCGGTCTGGCCATAATTCCGGTTAATGGCTTCCTGAATCTGTTCCTGCGGGGCAAGAACCGGCTGAATGTCCCGGTTGAGGACGAAGCGGAGTTTGTCGAGTGCCTCGATGTTCGTCGGATCGGTCATCGCGATCTTCATCACGTTGCCTTCGAGGGCCAACGGGAGGACGAAGTTTTCGCGGGCGATCGACTCGGGCACGAGTTCCGTGACGGCCTTCGGAATTTCCGCGTTCGCCAAGTCCATGAACTCGAACCCGCTGTGCTCGGCCATCGCGCGGGAAGATTCGAGCAGCGGGACGTAGTTCAGTTTCGCGAGCGCGTCTTGCAGCCGCAACCCCGTCGAGGCGGCCATGCTCACGGCTTCCTCGACCTGATCGGGGCTGATGAGCTTCTTCTTGACGAGCACGTCGGTAAAGTCGTTCCTTGCCTTGGCCATAGTGAATGCTCCTGAGAACGGTGGCGATGTGTGTCCGGCCGATTTCGGGTCAGTGCGTGGGACGCCCCGATGTTTGGAAACTACGAACTGGCATTGAGATTCGGCAACCCGGTCCAAAGAATGATGAATCAACGCGGTCGGTCATATGAGTGGTCGATGAGAAGGAATCTTTTCTCTATCTTGTCCGAACGCACCCCCTTTCCACAAGTGTTGAATTGTTAAAATTGCTGTGAAACGGGGAAGTGGCACCGATCTGAGCCACGTATCACCCCGCAGGAGCAACACCATGCCCCGCGTTCTGTTGGCATTCCTCCTGTTCGCGGCCTCGCTGCCGGCCACGGCCCAGGACAAGCCGCTCACGCGAATCGCCTTCGGCTCGTGTGCCGATCAAGACAAGCCGTGCCCGATCTGGGGGGCCATCGGCAAACTCCAACCGGAACTGCTCGTCCTCCTCGGTGACACGATCTACGCCGACCTCGACAAGTCGAAGGCGGTAACGTCGGCCCTCATCCAGTCGAAGTACGACATCCTCAACGCGCTCCCGGCTTTCGCCGCCCTGCGGAAGTCCACGCCGATGATGGCGGTCTGGGACGACCACGACTACGGCAAGAACGACGGCGATGCCCGCTTCCCGCTGAAGGACCAGTCGCGGCAAATCTTCCTCGACTTCCTCGCCGTGCCGAAGGACTCACCGCGGCGGACCCGCAAGGGCGTGTACGACGCGCAAGTCTTCGGCCCGCCGGGGAAGCGCGTGCAGGTGATCCTCCTCGACGGCCGTTACCACCGCAGCACGATCAAGACGAAGTTCGACCCGCGGCGGCGGTTGACCGAGTCGATTCCGACTGACGACCCGGCCGCCACGTTCCTTGGCGAGGAACAATGGAAATGGCTGGAGGAGCAATTGAACGTGCCCGCCGAAGTCCGGCTGCTGGGTTCCGGCATTCAACTGCTATGCGACGAACACCCCTTCGAGAAGTGGGCACTCATCCCGCATGAACGGGACCGTCTGTACAAACTCCTGCGCGACACGAAGGCCAACGGGGTCATCGTTCTCAGCGGCGACCGCCACCTCGCGGAACTGTCGGTGTCCACCGACGCGATCGGCTACCCGCTCTACGACATCACGAGCAGCGGCTTCAACCAGGCGACGAACTCCTGGCGTGCCCCGGAGAAGAACCGCCACCGCGTGGCCGCCATGCCGTTCGGCAACAACTTCGGCTTCATCACCATCGACTGGGCGAGCGAAACCAGCCCGCGGATCGGCCTGGAGTTGCGCGACGAAGCCGGCGAAGTCGCGATCCGTCACCCGATCCGCCTTGGCCTACTGACGGCCGGCGACCAACCGGGAAAGGCGGTGGTGAAACTGCCGGAAGGGATGATCAATCCGGCCGCGGCCCTGAAGGGCAAGGTGGGCGACGAGGTGACGGTGCAATTCGAGGTGCAAGCGGCCCGCGTGACGGCCGACAAGAAGCGGCTGTTCCTGAACAGCGAGACCGACTTCCGCGACGAGAAGAACTTCACCGTCGTCCTCAACGCGAAGGCCCGCGACGGCACCTACAAGGACGCGACCGGCGACACGTTCAAGGGCAAGACAGTCCGCGTGAAGGGCAAACTGTCCGCGTACCAGGGCAAGTTGCAGATCGAAGTGGACGACGAGAAGCAGGTGGAGGTGGTGAAGTAGGTCCGACGGCCGATTCTCCCTTCGTGATTTCCGAATCACGACAAAATCCGCACGATCGGTCAACTTCGCCCAAATTCGCACTCGCTTTCCACATCTTGCCCATCTTTCTGAATTTGCCTCTTCCGCATCGCCGATCTTTCTCGCAGAGTCCCCCGATTCTCGCGAGTCCCCGCGATGGCACGCTGGCTGGTTCTCGTTTGCTTGGCGACCGCCGGGTGCGTCACGCTCGGACCGCCGGCCCCCGCGCCGGTCGTGCCCGAAGCGGGGGAAGCCGTCGATCACCTCGCGATGGCGGCCGATGCGTTGGCCGAGGGGGAAGAGCGGAAGGCCACGGTTTACCTCTCGGCCCACCTGTCCGACCACCCCGACGAGGCAATGACGCGGGCACAGTTGGCCGAGTTGCTGTTCCGGCAGCAACGCCCCGTGGAAGCCCGTGCGGAGTTCGAGCAGTTCGTCGCCACGGCCCAACCGATGACCGGCGTTCCGCAGAAGCACCTCCTGCACGCCCACACGCGGCTAATGCTGATCGCCCAGGACGAGCACGACGCCTACGCGGAACAACTCCACCGCGGCATCGGCTTGCTCACGCTGGTGAAGGGGTGGGACGCCGACGCCACCCGCCGCGATGAGGCGGCCGCGAACGAGACGCTGGCGAAGGCCGTGAAGGCACTCCGGGCGGCCCGCGCCGAGAAATCCGGCGATGCGCGGGCGAATCTGTACCTCGTGATGGCGTACACGCGCATGGGCCAACCCTCGGCCGCCCGCGCGGCGAGGGTCTGCTTCGACGCAGCCGTTCCGATGGGTTTGACGGCGTGGGAACAGTCGCAGGCGGCCGACGCACGGCCGTGAATCGCATTTCTCCACTTCCACTTCCGCCTGTTGCGTTTCCGCCCGTCGCCACTTACACTGGGACATCTCCCGCCCGATTCACGTTTCCCCCTCCCGGTGACTTCATGCAACGACGCGACTTCCTCAAAGCCTCGGCCGCCACCACACTCACGGCCGCGACCGGGCCGATCATCCTCGGGGCGGACAAGAAGGCCGGCACCGACACGCCGGTCATCGGCATCGACGGCCACCGATACGAGTGCCATCACAACTGGGGCACACTGCCGACCAGCCTCGAATGGCAGACCACGCACAACGTCGCCATCGACTCCAACCAGCACGTCTACATCACGCAGCAGGGGCACGCTGGCAAGAAGGGCCTCGACACGGTGATGGTGTTTGACACGGCCGGCAAGTTCGTGAAGTCGTTCGGCAAGGAGTGGCACGGCGGCGGCCACGGAATCGACGTTCGCAAGGAGGGCGGCGAGGAGTTCTTCTACTACACGAACACCTGGAAGAGTCCGAAGGTCGTGAAGATGAACGCGAAGGGCGAGACGGTGTGGAAGCTCGAACGCCCGCCGACGCCGGAGTACAACGACCCGAAAAAGGCGTATAACCCGACGAACGTGGCCTTCTGCCCGAACGGTGACGTGTTCGTTGGCGACGGCTACGGCTCGAACTACATGCTGAAGTTCGACAAGGACGGCCAGTTCCTGAGCATCTTCGGCGGCAGCGGCAAGAAGGACGGGCAGTTCGCCACGCCGCACGGTAACTGGATCGACGAGCGCACCAAGGACAAGCCGACGCTGGTGGTGTGCGACCGTGCGAACGCCCGCCTGCAAACCTTCGACCTCGCCGGCAAGCACCTCAGCACGACGGAGAAGGGCACCGTCCTCTTCCCCGCGAACATCGACATCCAGGGCGACACGATGCTCGTGCCGGACCTGCACGCGCGGGTCAGCCTCTTCGACAAGGCCGGCCAACCGATCGTGCACCTGGGCGAAGACAAGGAGTGGCGGGAGAAAGTCGTCGGCAGCCTGAGCAAAGGGCCGGCCGTGCGGTCGCAGCCGAAGTTGTGGGAGGTGGGCAAGTTCGTCCACCCGCACGACGCCTGCTTCGACGGGGCTGGCAACATCTACGTGGTGGAGTGGGTCGACGGCGGGCGGATCACGTTCTTGAAGAAGGTGTAGGGGCGGATGGCCCGGCCGGGACGGACCGGATGAGAGGTGGGTCGCGGAAGCCGGTTCGTTGTTGCGTTCGCCGGCGCGGGCGGGGATAATCGCCGACCGGGCGGTGAACGCTCGACACGACCCCTCTCCTGTGTCGCGGGGCTGGCCCATGCGCCTACTCGGTTTCTTGTTTAACCTCTTGATCCTGGCCGGCTTTATCGCCGCCATCCTTTACTTCACCGGCGTTCTCGGTCGACGGGCCGGGGGCAAAAGTGGCCTCCGCCTTCGCCTCTCTCGCAAGGACGTCCGGGCCTACGCCCGCCGCTACCTGAAGAAGTTCCCCGGCACGAAGGCGAAGAGCCTGCGGGAAGCCTTGCGGCAAGAGTTCCTGCCGGAGCGGGTTGCCAAGCAGTCCGCGGACGAGCAGGCTCTGGGGTGCATGATGTTCGGCCTCGGCGGCCTGTTAGCGCGGGCCGCCATGGTTCAGGCGAGCGATTCCGAGATCGAAGACATCAAGGAAATGATCGAGGACGTGATCGACGAACTGTACCGAGAGGACGACTGAATGACCCTCGCCGAAGTCTTGGCCGACCTGCAAGTCCACGGCACCGCGCAGACGAAGAAGACCCACGCCCGGCACGGTGCGCGCGAGCCGTTCTTCGGCGTGAAGGTCGAGCACCTGAAGGTGCTGCAAAAGAAAATCAAACGCGACCACGCCCTTTCGCTCCAACTCTACGACACCGGCAACTCGGACGCGATGTACCTCGCCGGGCTGATCGCCGAACCGGCGAAGATGACGAAGGCCCAGTTTCAGAAGTGGGCGAAGGGGGCGTACTGGTCCATGCTCAGTTGCTTCACGGTCCCGTGGGTTGCGTCCGAATCGCGGTTCGGCCGGGAACTGGCGCTGGCGTGGATGGATTCGCCGAAGGAGCAAATCGCGGCCGCCGGGTGGGCGACGTATTCCAGCCTCGTCGCGATCACGCCGGACGAGGACCTCGATCTCGACGAAGTCACCGGGTTGCTGGAGCGGGCACGCGACACCCTCCCGGCGGCCGCGAACCGGGCGAAGTCCGCGATGAACAACTTCATCATCTCCGTCGGCGGGTACGTGGCCCCGCTGTTAGGCCGGGCGAAGGCGATCGCGAAGGAGGTCGGCCCGGTCGAGGTAGACGTGGGCGAC
The DNA here is from genome assembly GCF_008254045.1 of Limnoglobus roseus. Classification (GTDB taxonomy): domain Bacteria; phylum Planctomycetota; class Planctomycetia; order Gemmatales; family Gemmataceae; genus Limnoglobus; species Limnoglobus roseus. Next base: position 2,799,843 of record NZ_CP042425.1, read on the forward strand.
ACCGACTGCAAGGTGCCGAACGCGACGGCGTACCTTGCGAAGATCGAGGCGATGGGCCGGGTGGGAAAGAAACGGAAATCGGCCGCGTGCTGACGATCGCGGCCCGCGGTCATACGATGAACCTCTCGGTTCGGTCGCGTGTCAGAGTTCAAACGGAGCGGTGCTCGAGCGGCTGAAGAGGCGGCACTGGAAATGCCGTATACGGTATCCCCGTATCGAGGGTTCAAATCCCTCCCGCTCCGCTAAACATGTGCGCGTCATTTCGCAGTGAATCGCAGGGATTCGTCAGAATCCCTCGATTTACAGTTATGTCCTCTCTTTTCCGAAGTTCCTTGCGATTCCCTGCGGTCGTCTGCTGCGCCTTATTTTGCGCCTCTGGTGCGCCGCTTTTTGCGCCGCCCACCGCCCGCGCGTAGTGGTCGTCCGTCGTCTGGGCGTAGTGCTTCAGGCAGACCTTCGCGTCGTGGCCCATCCAGAGCGCGACAACGTGGACCGGGAACAATTCGAGCAGTTCCGTTTCTCGACTGGCCCGCATGTTGTGGAACAATCTCGGCCACGTATCGAGGCCGGCCCGGTGGACGATCTTCGTGAACGTCGTTCGCAGGTTCGCGTTCATCCACTGACCCGGCTTCCGACACGCGGCCGCGCGGAAGCCGTCGCCCGTTGTTCCGCCGACGACGTGCGTCTGCCCGGCTTCAACCAACTCAAAGGCTTCTTCCAGGTACGGACGAAGTTCGGCGAACAGCGGTATCTCCCGACTGCCCTTGCCTTCGTACCGGTCGGTCTTGGGGCTACTGATTCGGAGTTAAGCAACGCTATTCTCTGATGCCCTCGATCCCTACGTTTCCGGGATGAGGAGCAAAGGAACTGCCCAGGAGTTGGAAGCCCGCCGCCGGTTGGCTGCGGCGAAGTGCGGCGAGGGGTGGACGCAGGTCGAGGTGGCCGCCTTCCTGGGCGTTCACCCGGTCACCGTGGCCAAGTGGATGGCCCGCCACCGCCGCGACGGCGACGCCGGACTGACGGCCAAGCCGACACCGGGTCGGCCGCGGTTCCTGTCCCCCGCCCAGGAGCGGCAGGTGCTCCGGTGGCTGGACCAGAAGCCGACGGCCCACGGGTTCCGGACCGATCTGTGGACCTCTCGGCGGGTGACCGAATTGATCCGCCGGAAGCTCGGCGTGGCCTTCCACCCGGACTACCTGCGGGCGTGGATGCGGGGCCGCGGGTACAGCCCACAGAAGCCCCGCCGGCGGGCGAAGCAGAAGGACCAGCCGGCCATCGACGGGTGGGTGAAGAACGACTGGCCGCGGGTCGAAAAAAAGCCGCGGCGGCCAAGGCCCACCTCGTCCCGATCGACGAAACGGGGCTGTTCCCCAACCCGCTGGTGAAGCGGTCGTGGGCCAAGGTCGGGAAGACGCCGGTGCTGGCCGCCGACGGCGGCCACCGGGACAAGGTGTCAGCCATCGGGGCGGTGACGGTGTCCCCGACCGGCCGGCGGCTGGGGTTCTACTTCGCGACCGAGCCGGGCGGGTTCTTCACCGCCGACAAGGTCGTCGCCTTCCTCCGCGACGTGCTGCGGCACCTGCGGGGGAACGTGGTCGTCGTGTGGGACCGGGGGAGCAACCACCGCGGGCCGGCCATCCGCAACTTCCTCGCCCGGAACCGGCGACTGCGGTTGGAGATGTTGCCGCCGTGGGCTCCGGAGCTGAACCCGGTGGAGGCCGTGTGGTCGTGGCTGAAGTACGGCGAGTTGGCCAACTTCGTGCCGGACGACACCGCGCACCTCGACGACGAGGTCGTCGATCGCCTGATCGAGTTGAAGTTCGATCCCCGGCTACTGCGGGCACTGTGGGAGCGATCGATACTGCCGTTCCCAGGGATCAATCAATAGCCTTCGTTAGCTCCGAATCAGTAGACCCGATGGGTGGACGAATGACACGCCGCGTCGGTGTGCGTTGCGACAGGGCTCGATTTTAGTGTACCAAAGTCGATCAAGTGTACTGGTGGACAATGTGAAAATGTTCGGTCACATGCCCGCCGCTGGAGCGTGCCAACCCAGTGCCGCATAAAGATGGCGGTTGGCGGGTAGGGACGGTCTCGGGGCCGCAGGCCGGTCGAACCCCCCCAGAGGGCGACGGCCCGCCCCCAGGTCGTAGGCGGAAGCGAACCGATCGGGCACGAGAAAACCGCTATGCGGAGTCGAAGCAGAGGAACGAAGTAAACGAAATCGACGAAGAAACCTCGCCCGACAAGCCCCGCCCCCTTTCTCGTCCGTGCCGGTATGCGACTCCGAGCCTTCGCTCGTATCATTCGTTAGTTTCGTGCGGCGACCCGGTCTTCATCCTCTTTCAACGTGATTTTGAAGTCATTCTCGTAATACGCCTGACCGCCCTCCGCAATCCAAGTAGTCATGCGGCGTCATGGAAGATGATTCCGAGAGTGTGTCGGCTCCCGGAACGGACGCGGCTGACGCCGTGCTTGAGGTTCACTCTGTAGCTCCCACGGCCGCCCTGTACCGGACGATGACGAACGGGGAAAATGACACCATCTCCTCGTCGGAGCGGCACGACCTCGACACGCGATTGCATCCGCGGGCGCTGCTCCGTGAGGACGAACTCTCCACCGGTGAAATCCACTCCCGGTTCGTTCAGCAGGATCGCCACCTGAAGTGGGAAGACGTGCTCGCCGTACACGTCCTGATGCAGGCAGTTGAAGTCGTTCGCGCCGTATTGAAGCAATAGCGGCGTTGGGCGTGGTTGACCCGCCGAATGGCACCGCTCGATAAAGGCGACATGCTCCGCTGGGAACCGAACGTCTATCTCCATCGTCTCGTTCCAGCGATTAGCAATCGGTGCCAGCCGGGGGTACATCGACACTCGCAAGCTCTGCACGACCTCGGGCAAAGGGTACGTGAAATACTGGTACTCCCCCCGGCCAAACCCGTGCCGGGACATGACGACCCGGCTGCGGAAGAGGGCGTCGTCCGAGTACATCTGCCTGATCGCTTCGCACTGCGCCGCCAATAGAAGCGAGGTAACAACCGCACACCCATGCGTGTCCAGTTCACGGGAAATAGCGGTCCAGTCGAGGGCATCTACGCGGTCACCGACGCTTTTGCTCGGGAGCGGTTGTGTGGCTCTGCTCATGTGGCTTACCGTTGTCTGTTGATAAAGATGCCGGGCCTGAGCATCCCAGACCCGGCAGTGGTGGATTGCAGAACCTTACTTGACGCGAATCAGGTCGAGCTGCTGGAGGGCCGTCACCCCGTCGTCCAAACCGACCTCTTCGGTGATCTGGCCGTTAACGACTTTGAGCACAGTGGTCCCGGTGAAGAACATCTTGCGGCCCGTCGCCGCCGGCAACGATCCGATGAGGAAGTCGCTGAAGGCTGGGCCGGTGTGGGTGCCACCGCCTTTCCAGCGGCCGACCACGTAATCGCCCTCGGCGATGAGGTCCGCAGCGCCCGAGAATGCCAAATCCGGGAACGCCGCGCGGAAGTCCGTCATGAACGCCTTGATGTCTTTGCGTCCCCGCCGTGGCGCGTGCAGCGAGTATTGGAGCAGCATGTCGGGGGCAGCGAGTTCGTCGATGATCCGGAGGTCGCAAGTCTCTCCCCAGAAGCTCGTAAACCAGCGGCCCACGATGGCCTTGTTGGTTTCTTCTTTCGTCATGATCGTTCTCCGTTGGGCGTGGGTCGGGATGGTGGCGGGGCACGATGCTTGTCCGCCTTTGAGTCGTGAACTTTACCGAGACGTTTTCCCGCCCGCGCTCCACTTCTTGCTTTCCAATTGGGATCGCGATCAACTCGCTGGGCGGTCCCGCCGAAGGAGTTCGACCTTGCGCTCGACGCCCCAGCGATAGCCGGAGACGGACTCGTCGGATCGAACAACCCTGTGGCAGGGAATGGCGACCGCGATGGAATTCGCGCCACACGCCTGAGCGACAGCCCGTGTCGCTGTGGGTTGTCCGATTCGCCCCGCGATCTCCGCGTAACTGACCGTCGAACCGAAGGGAATCTTTTGCAGAGCTTCCCAGACCCTGATCTGGAATGACGTGCCGCGAATGTCGAGCGGCAGGTCGAGGCCGAGGGCAGGGTTTTCGACGAATCCGACAACTTGGGCGACCCACTGGTCAAAGGCCTCGTCACCACCTGTCAGCTCGGCATCCGGGAACCGGTCCTGAAGGTCGCGTGTCAGATCCTCCGGAGCATCGCCGAGGAAGATGGCGCACACCCCCTTGTCCGAAGCCGCCACGAGGATCGAGCCGAGCGAGCACTCGCCGACCGCGAACCGAATGTCGGCCCCCGCTCCACCATCCCGGAATGCCGATGGCGTCATGCCGAGCTGTTGGGTCGAGGTGGCGTAGATCCTTGGCTTCGAGTTTCGCCTCGGCGCGGGCAGTCCAACTCAGTTCGTCGGTCGGCTCGCGCTTGAGCGCCTCGGCCTCGTCGGCCGCGGCCGCGGTCGGGTCGGTCGGCCGCAGGCATTGCGCGCGGTAGAAGTAGACGCGCGTCGGACAGTCGGGGCACTTCAAGGCGGCGGTGAACGCATCGGCCGCGTCGCGGACTTTCCCCCGAGCCTGCAACACGCCGCCCCGGAGGATCTGAACGTCGGCCGAGTCTGGCACGAGTCGGTTCGCCTCGGCGTAGTCGGCGAGGGCGAGGTCGAGCTTCCGTAGGCGGGCGAGGGCGATCCCGCGGTTCACCCAGACGGGCGCGAAGTCCGGGCGGTGGGACACGCACGCGGTGAAGCACATGGCCGCGAGGTCGTTCTGTTCCAGGGCCAGGTGATTCATGCCGCGGACAAACCACGACGAGAAGTTGGTGGGGTCAGCGGCGGTGGCCGCGGCCAGTTCCGGGGCCGCCTGCCGGTGCCGGCCCTGGTGGTGGTGCCAGTACCCGAGCAGGTAGTGGTCGCGGGCCGACGCCGTCGGCGTACGGTCGGCCTCCGCGGCCGCCCGGTCGGCTTCCCCCGGTCGCCCGGCGAGCCGTTCCAGGTCTGCACGCTGCGCCCGCACCGCCCGGGGAATCCGGTCTGCCCCGTAGCCCGCGGCCAACCCGTTCCACCGGCCCGCGTCCGCCAGCCGCGCCGCCCGCTCGCCGTCGTCCGTCGTCAACTCCGCCCGACGGCCGGCCGCCTTCGCCATCAGGTAGAACACCTCGCCGAACTCGTCCCGGAGGTTCGAGCGATCCTCGGCCGGAAGGTACCGGATGAGCCGCGATCGGTCCCAGTCGGCAGGCACGTTCTCGGCGTCGGTGGAAATCTCGTAGCGGGCCAACGACGCCCGGCACAATTCGATGCCGCGGTCGAGGCTCTCGCGAGTTTGGTTCCGGTCGTCGAGGAGGGCTTGAAGGGCGGTCCGGTCGCGGGCGGAATCGGCGAGGGCAATGCGGGCTTCGAAGGCGCGGGACCGTTCGCGGACGACGAACGCCCCGCCCGCCGTCGCGGCCAGGACGATCAGCGCGAGAACGCCGACCGACGTTGCGGACGCCAGCCGCGGGTGCCGTCGCCGCCACTTCCCGAACCGCTCGCGCGCCGAGTCGTCCGGGGCGTGCTTCAGCGGCAGGTCGGCCAAATGGCGGGTCAGGTCTTCGTGCAGGTCGCGCGCGGAAGCGTATCGGTCGGCCGGGTCCGCGGCCAAGCACTTCGCCACGACCGACGCCACGGCCGGCGAAACCATCGGATTGTGAGCACTCACGCGGGGGGACCCGCCCCGTCGGGCCTCGATCATCTCACGGACGACGGTATCGGTTTCCCCGAGCACATCCGCAAACGGCCGCGATCCGGTGAGCATCTCGAACAGGATGATCCCAAGCGCGTACACGTCGGCCCGGCCGTCGGTGCCGCCTTCGTCACGGGCGTACGCCTCGAGTTGTTCCGGGGCCATGTACGGGAGCGTTCCGCCAACCACCCGGCGGAGCGGGCCGCGGACCTTGGTGTCCTCGGCGATGTTGAAGTCGAGGAGCATCGGCACGCCGTCGTCGGTCAACAGCACGTTCGCCGGTTTCAGATCGCGGTGGAGAATGCCGCGGTCGTGGGCGTGGGCCAACCCGGCGGCGAGGTGGGCGACGACCCAGACGACCGCGTCGGGGTACGAGAGGGCGGCGAGCCGTGCCCACATGGAGTCGGCCGGCCGGCCATCGGCCCCCGCTTCCGGCCCGGCCGGCGACACTTGTATTTCGGGAGCGGCCAGCGGGCGGTGGGTGCCGTTCCTGGGATCCGACCGGGTCACGGTCTGGCCGAGCCGGACCGTATCGACGAGTTCCTCGCCGGTGGTCGGGAGGTCGCCGCGGGCGCGGATCTCGGCGAGGACGTGGGCCAGCGTGCACCGGCCGAAGTACGGCATGCACACCGCCTGCACGCCGTCGGCTTCGTGGGCCGAGTAGATCGGAACAATATTGGTGTGCTGCAACTGGGCGAGCGTCTGCGACTCGGCGAACAGCCCGCGGGCGACCTTGAGGGCGACGAGCCGGCCGGCCAGGTCGCCTTGGCGGGCGAGGTAGACGCGGCCGAACGCCCCCCGGCCGAGTTCTTCAATCAGGTCGAACCCGAGGAACCGGGTGTGGAGATCGGGGAGGGCGGACGGGGGCGAACCGACCGCCCGACCCGAAGCGGGCGGGAGCGAACCGGGTTTACGGCCATCGACGGTCGGCAAGTTTTCCACGGGCGGCCGCGGCGACGAACCCGGGTTCAAGACCGAGGTCCGCAGTTGCTCGATCCGGGCGGCCGGCAGTGGGGTAACGGCACTGTCGCCGGGGAACGGATCGCGTGGCTCCCGGTCCGCGTTCGAGTCCACCGGCCAGCCGGTGACATCGACCCCGTACCGGCGGGCGTAGTCGGCCGGACCGACCGACTCACCGCCGCACTTTCGCAGCCGGTAGTCCTCGAACGCGAGCCCCGCGCGGGCGATGGCGTTCTCGCGCAGGGCAGGGAACGCGGCAAAGTAGTGCTCGGGCGGACGGGGTGCCCCGCGACCGCGGGCGTACTCCATGTCGAGCCGCGCGAGTTCGGTCAGTTCGGCGAGGTGGTGAGGGTGGTCCGGCGGGAGGAGGAAATCCGCCAAGTCGGCCGTCGGATCGAGGCGCAGCTGGACTTCGAAAGCGTCGAGCAGGTCCGAGCCGAGGTCCGGATGGGCGGGTAAGGTCATGGGCGATAACCATTCAATGACGGAACAGCTCGGTGAGTTGATTTCGGGCCTGTTGCAACACCCGCTCTACCGTCCGCTTGGCCCGGCCGATCCGGTCCGCGATTTCGTCGACCGAGTGGCCGGTCATCCGACAGGCGACGATCTCCCGGTCCGTCTCGTCCAACCCGGCGAGGTACTCCTCGACCATCAGCCGGAGCAAGGCGGCGTTGGTTTCGTCCTGGTCGAGTAAGTCGCCCGGGGGCATCGCGTCGGTCGCCAACGTCCGGCCCACGTTCCGGCAGGCCGCCTGGTGGAAGGCGACTTGATCGCGGACCTTGTTGACGGCCAACACGAACAGAAGCCCCCACAGTTCACCGCCCGGGGGGACGTCGTAGAACTTCGTCCGGACGCCCTCGTACAGCACCCGGAAGACGGACTGAACGATGTCGTCCGGGTCGAACCGGGCGGCGAATGCGGGCGTGCAGCGGTCGGCAACCAGTCGGCGGAGGCGGACCGCGTACCGGTGGTACAGTTCCTGGGCGGCCGCCTCGTCTCCGCCCCGGACGAACCGCACGAGCGTGTGGTCGCCCGGCGGCAGGTCGCCGGGTGGCTGAACAGAGGTCTGCCGCACCAACTCGGGCATCCGACCGCCTCTGAAGAAGGAAAACGGCGTACGACGACCGCACCCGCCAAATCCCCGGGGATGTTTGCGGCAAGTGCGTCCGATGAGAATGCCAAGTGCGCCTTCTTACCTACTTAGTTCACCGGTTTGAACGTGTAAAGGAGAAGTTGTGAATATCGGAAAAGTCAAGCCCGCGTCAGAAAATTGACCTAGACTTCAACGACTGGGCCTGTCCCGGGCAGGACAATGATGCGCCGCTTAATATCCGGAGTTGAGTCGTGGCCCGCGCAACCAGGGTGATTACCGCCGCCGACCTGACCCGGACCGAGGTCAGCGAACAGTCGATGGACCGCCCCTCGGGGCACCTCGTCAATGCCTCGCTCATTTACATTTACCCAAAGTCGTTTCAGTCCGGTCAGCGGTACGTCATCGGATCGACACCGGTCACGCTCGGCCGGGGCTCCGAGTGTAAGCTATCGATCCCGGACACGTCGGTATCCCGGTTCCACTCTCGGGTTGAGATCGGCGCGGACGGGCGCCACCACGTCACCGACCTGGGCAGCACAAATGGGACGTTCGTTAATAACACCCGGACGACGGAAGGCCCGCTCGCGGACGGCGACTACCTGCGCGTCGGGAACTGCATCTTTCGATACCTCTCGGGCGGCAACGTGGAGGCCGAATACCACGAGGAGATCTACCGCCTGACGGTGCTGGACCCGCTCACCGGCGTGTTCAACCGTCGCTACTTGATGGAGATACTGAACCGCGAAGTGGCCCGGTCGGTGCGGTATCGTCGGCCGCTCGCGGTGGCCCTCTTCGGCATAGACTTCTTCAAGGTGGTCAACGACACCCACGGCCACATTGCCGGGGACATGACGCTGCGGGAACTGGCGGCCCGAGTGTCCGGATTGATCCGAACGGACGAAGTGTTCGCCCGGTACGGCGGGGAGGAGTTCGCCGTCGTGATGACCGAAACGGCGCGGGAGCGGGCCGCGGCATTCGGGGAGCGGATCCGGGCGGCGGTCGAGGCGATTCCGTTCACGTTCGAGGCCCAAACCTACCCGGTGACGGTGAGCGTCGGGATCGGCACGACCGATGGGGCCGAACCGACCACACCGGAGGAGATTCTTCGGCGTGCCGACGAATTGCTGTATCAAGCCAAGCGACTGGGCCGCAACCGCGTCGTTGTCTAACCTGCTGATCTGCCCTTCCAATCCTTACAATTCATGCATCCAAACATTTTTTGACATCTACCTGAGATTTTTTTGGCGGATTCGTGCCGCGTGCGTCGTTTTCTAGTGTAGCTGGAAGAGCTTACCTCATGCTCATCCGGCCCCACGGGAGGTCCGTCCATGCCCGTGATTCATGCGATCACCAGCACTGCTGGTGCCGTTGAACCGCTCGTTGTGGCGGGTAGACCTTCGTGCTGGCAGGAATGAAGTGCGGTCGAACGCCGGAAAGTTCGATGCTGCAACGATTCCATTTCTCACGACCTTGAAGCGTTCGTAGTTTGAGGTGTCTCGACTCATTGTTGGAGTCGTGTTTGTTGTATTGAGTCGTACACCTCACCGATTTGGATGAACGACTACATATAACCGGAACGGCCCTCGTATCGGGTCGCCGGGCCCTTACACCCCCGGGCATGGGCTACCCCGGCGGGCGGATAGACGTTGCCCAGTTATTAATATGGAGGCCCGTCATGGGTCAGCAATCGAAGCGGTTCACCATCGTGCGGCTGGAAGAGCGGATCGCCCCCGGGGCGATGGGCGGGTACACCCCGAGCTGCGATACCGGCGGCAGCCACAAGGGCAGCCATAAGGGGAGCAAGAAGGGCAGCCACAAGGGCAGCCACAAGGGCAGCAACAAGGGCAGCAACAAGGGCAGCAACAAGGGACCCAAGGGGTGTCCGGTTCCCCCGCCGCCGTGCCCGACGTACCCGCCGCATTGCTCGTAATCTCGGTTCCCGGCTGCGGGGCACTTTGCCCCCGGCCGGGGTCTTTTCTCTGGAGAGCGTGTCGTGACTCTGCCGACCTGTCCACACTGTCGCCCCGGCCCCGAGACGTATCGGTACCTCGGGCGGTACGAGTTCGATGTGGACGCCGCCCGCGGCCTCGTGGCCGACGGCCGGGAGCCGGTCGAGGTGGACGACGCGAGTGTCCGCTACTGGCTCGAAGACAGCAAATTGCACGACCAACACTTGGACCACGTGGACCCGCGGTTCCCCGGCATCCTGGCGCACGTCTGGTTTAATGACGGGATCGCCGAACACCACGGTCACGCCCTCATCGACGGCAACCACCGGGCCGCCCGCTGCCTTCGCGACGGCCGGCCGTTCTTCGCCCGCCTGCTTACGGAAGCCGAGAGCCGGGCGGTTCTCACGGACACCGCGTCGTAACACCCGGACTGACTCCCATGCCGCCGCCCGCCCGCTCGTTGCCCCGCCGCCGCGCGGACCTCGTCGTTCGACCGCTCGGGGAGCGGGGCCGGTACGTGGTCAAGGACCCGCGATCTGGGGCGTACTTCCAGATCGGCGCGCACGAGCAGTTCTTACTCGACCGGTTGGACGGGGTGCAGTCGCCGACGGCGGTCCGCCGGGCGTTCGAGCAAGAGTTCGGCGAGCCGCTGACGGACGACGAGTTGGATCAATTCCTGGACGCGGCGCACGCCCAGTCCTTCCTCACCACCGCCGGTGCCGCCCCGCCGCCTGTCACCGACCGCCCATTCGGCCGGGCGACCGCCGCCCTCCTCGGGCAGGCCACCCTCGATCGGTACCCGGTGGACGACGGCCAGCCGCCCGTGGCCGCGCCGCAGGCCGCCCCGCCGCCGGCCGCGGCCACGCCCATCAAGGAAGGGCAGAGCTTGCTGAACTGGCGGCTGTCGTTGTACGACCCCGACCGCCTGTTCGCCCGGCTGGTCCCGCACCTCGGGTTCGTGTGGACCCGAGGGTTCGTGGCCGTCAGCGCGACCGTCGTGTTCGCCGCCGCGTGGGTGCTCGTCGCAAACTGGGGCGAGCTGGTGACCGGGTTTTCGTCGGCCGCCCGCTGGCAGACCGTCGCCGTCGCGTGGGCGACGGTGGTCTTCGTCACGGTGTTCCACGAGTTCGCCCACGGCTTGACCCTCAAGCGGTACGGGGGGGAATCGCACGAACTCGGCGTCCTCCTCCTGTTCTTCGTCCCGTGCCTGTTCTGTAACGTGACCGACGCCTGGCTCATCCGCGAGCGCAAAAAGCGACTGTGGGTGACGCTGGCCGGGGGGTACTGCGATTTGTGCGTGTGGGCACTGGCCGTGTTCGCGTGGCGGCTTACGCCCACGGACGGGCTGCCCAACTTCATCGCCTTCGTCGCCCTGTCGGTCCTCGGCGCGCGGGTCATCTTGAACTTCAACCCGTTCATGAAGCTGGACGGGTACTACCTGCTCAGTGACTGGTTGGAGGTGCCGAACCTGATGCACCGCGGCCAGGACCGGGCGAAGGCCCACCTGCGCCGGGCGCTCTGGGGGGCACCCCCGCCCGACGCGGACCCGCACGGCCGGGCCGTCACCACCTACGGCCTCGTGAGCTACGCCTACGCCCTGACGTTCCTCTCGCTCATGGTGTACGGGCTGGTGCGGTACCTGTGGGCGTTCGTCGGCCCGCCCGGGGTGGCGGCGGCGGTCGGGCTGGCGGCCGTGCTGTTCAAGAGCCAGCTCGCCGGGCTGGCCAGCGGCGAGGTGCGGCGGATGATCTTCGGCCGGCACAGCCGGACGGCCGTCTGGCTGGCCGTCCTCGGCGGGCTGGTCGCGGTGGGACTGGTGCCCGTGTCGGACCGCGCCGGTGGCACGTTCCGGGTGCGGGCGGTGGCCCGGGTGGAACTCCGCGCGCCGGCCGCCGGGGTGGTGCGGGAGGTGTTCTTCGAGGAAGGGGACGAGGTGCCGGCCGGGGCGGTGGTGGCCCGGCTGGAAGTGCCGGACCTGGCCAGCCGGCAAGCTCGCAAGCGGGCCGAGGCCGCCGAAGCCCGGGCCAAGTTGCAACTCCTCGAAGCCGGCCCGAACCCGGCCGAACTGGCCGAACTGACCGACCGGGTGGCCCGGGCGGAGCGGTGGCACGGGCTGGCCCGGGCCGACCTGGACCGCGACCGGGCGGCCCACCAAGAAGACCTACTCCGGCTGGCTGCAGCCGTCGCCCGCAGCGAGGCGGAAGTCAAGCAGGCCGCGGCCACCCTCGACCGACTGGCCGCCCTGCGGAAGGAGAAGGTTGTATCGGCCGAGGACTACGACGCGGCGGCCGGGCGGGCGGCGGTTTGTCGGGAGCAACTCCGCCAGGCGGAGGCCGAAGTCCGGGCCGTCCGCACCCGCGGCACGGCGGTGTCCGAGACCGAACTCGCGAAGCGGGCGAAGGAACAGGCCGACGCGATCGGCACGCTGGCGGTGCTCAAGGCCGGCCCGCGGAAAGAAGAAGTCGCCGCCGCCCGGGCGCACCTCGCGAGTGCCGACGAGGAGGCACGGTACCTGGACGAACTCGCCGGCAAGCTGACCGTCCGCACCGCCCGCGGCGGGCTGGTGACGACGGCCCGTCTGCGGGAGCGGGTCGGCCGGTACGTGCAGGAGGGCGAACTGCTCGTCGAGGTCGAGGACCTGGCGGCGATGGAGATCGAGGTGACGCTCCGCGAAGGACCCGCCGCCCGGGTGCAGCCGGGGCAGACGGTGGCCGTTCTCCCGCGGGCGTTCCCATTGCACACCCTCGGCGGGAGTGTCAGCCGGGTGGCCCCGGCCGCCCGCCGCCCGGGCGAACGGCCGGACGCCGTGTCCGGGACGATCGCCGCCCCAGCGGCCGCGGCCCCAAGCCCCGACGCCGAGGGTCAGGTCGTCGTCTGTTGCACCCTGGCCGACAGTGACCTGCGGCTGCGGCCCGGTATGACTGGGTACGCCCGCATCGAGTGCGGCCGCCGCCCGCTCTGGGCTGTGGTCAGCGACGGGGTACTGCGAACGGTGCGGATCGAGTTCTGGCGGTGATGGCCCTGTGGTAGCCATCATCAGATAGTCGTGGCAATTGAAGGGCTGAAGCGTTCCGGCCGTACGTAACGGTATTCCGGAGGGGCCATGTTCACGCGAGCGTTGACAGTAGCGAGGCGGTGGTTAACAATCACCTAGACAATAATTGTTCAAACGGATTGTTTTCTCGCGGCCGTTTCGCACACGAACGCTCATCGAGAACGCGGGTTTCCGGAATGCCATTAACTTAAGCCGGAACTCTTCAACCAATCATCTTTTTCACACCTGTTGTAGCAGGTGAACAGTGGCCGTGGCCCATTCCCCGCGCTGCTGAAGTTCATCCATGATCCCCTTCATACCTGCCACGGTCCGCCTGTCCGTTACCAGCACTAACCGCTCGGCGTTCGGGTACAGGTCCTCGGCCAGCTACCTCAGCACCTCGGCGAAGTCCTTGGCCGTCCGCCGCTCGGTCGGCATGAAGGCTACATCTGGCAGGACTGACTGGAGCATTAAGCAAATCCGGCTTACGGCGGGGTGTTCGCCGACCCGGTCGCGTTCGACAAGAAGCTGGACCTACTCTACCTGTGCACTCCGGCGACCGTAGCCGTTCACCAGGGGTAGCCGGATTTCGGTAGCCCCCGTATCCCATCTGGCGGCATGACGCCCCCACCATCCCTACCTCCGGACGTGTTCGATGACCTGCCCCCGGCGGTGCAGGCGTACATCCGGTACCTCGAAGCTCGGCTATCTTTCCTCGAAGCTCGGTTGAACCAGACCTCCGCGAACTCGTCGAAGCCCCCGTCGTCCGACCCGCCGCACGCCAAGCCGGCCCCGCCGAGGACGCCGAGTGGAAAGCGGAAGGGCGGCCAACCCGGCCACCCCAAGCGGACCCGCCTCGACTTGCCCCCAGACGCCATCGTCGAACTCCGCCCCGTCGCATGTGACCAGTGTTCGCACGCCCTCGTCGGCGACGACCCTGCGCCGCTCCGCCACCAGGTCATCGAACTGCCGTCCGTCCGCCCAATCGTGACCGAGTATCGGCGGCACCGGCTGGCGTGCCCGAGCTGTGGACGGGTAACCTGCCCGGCATTGCCAGCGGATGCCCGCGGCGGGTACGGTCCGCGGGTCCAAGCGGTGTGCGGTCTGCTCAGCGGGGCGTATCGCGTCGGCAAGCGAGGCGTGGCCCAGCTCTGCCGAGATCTGTTCGGGGTGCCGATCAGTCCGGCCGCCGTCTGCGACCTCCAGCGGAAGATCGCGACCGCCCTCGAACCCGTTGCCCGAGCGGCCCATGCCCATGTCGCCGGGAGGCCCGCGAACGTGGACGAGACCGGGTGGCGAGAGGGTCGCAGGCGGGGCTGGTTGTGGGTCGCCGTGACCGCCTCGGTGACCGTGTTTCTGGTCCGCCTGTCCCGCGGCCGGGCCGTCCTCGACGACCTGATCGGCGGCGACCTCGGGGTGCTGACCACCGACCGATACTCGGCCTACGGTCACTTGGCCGCCGACCGCCGGCAGGTCTGCTGGGCTCATCTCCGCCGGGACTTCCAGGCGATAATCGACCGGCGGGATGCCGGCTCGGTGATCGGCAAGGAGTTGCTCCTGCACGCCGACATCCTGCTCGGGCATTGGAAGCGGGTGCGTGACGGGACGCTCACCCGCCGAGGATTCCGGCAGACCTACCTCGGGTGGGTCCGTGACGAGATCCACTCGCTCCTCGATCGCGGGATCGGGTGCGGGTGCGCGATCACGGCCAGGGTGTGCCGGGAGTTGCTTGCCGTCGAGCCGGCCCTGTACACATTCGCCGCCGTCGAGGATGTCGAGCCGACGAACAACGCCGCCGAGCGGGCGCTGCGCCATGCCGTCTGCTGGCGGAAGACGAGCTACGGGACCGACTCGGCCGACGGGAGTCGGTTCGTCGAGCGGATCCTCACCGTGGTGGCTACGTGCCGACGGCAACGGAGGGACGTATTGGAGTTCCTGACCGGGTGTGCCCGTGCGACTCAACAGGGCACCAACCCGCCGTCCCTCCTCCCGTCGCTCGCCATCGCTTCGTAGGCCGTCACACAGCCAAAGTAGTATCCCCTCTCACTAACAAGTGGTATCGTGGGTGGTCGGAGGGCCTCTGCCATGCGTCCGTCAGTTACGTTCGTTCGCAACCTCTCGGCCGCGGACTCGCAAGTGCTGACCGCTGGCCTTCATTCGCCGGACGCCTTCACCCTTCGCAGGTGCCAAATCCTTCTAGCCAGCGCGCGAGGCCACTCACCCGCAGTGATCGCGGACTTCGTCGGTTGCACGCCTGCGGCCGTCCACAACGCCATACGCGCCTTCCAATCGGAGGGGCTGAGCAGCGTGACGAAGAAATCGAACGCTCCCAAGTGCCCTCGGCGGGCTTGGCCGGCGGACCGTGACAACGAACTCCGGCAGCTCCTCCATCAAAGCCCACGAACCTTTAGCAAGCCGCGCAGCCTGTGGACGCTAAATTTGATCGCGGAGGTGTGCTTCGAGAGGAAGATTACGGATCGAAAGTTGTCGGGAGGTTTGATCGGCAGAGTTCTGACCCGGATGGACATTAACTGGAAGCGTGCTCGGGACTGGATGACTAGCCCGGACCCCGAGTACGCGGCCAAGAAGGCCCGCCGGGACGAACTACTCCGACTGTCCGCCGAGCACCCAGAGTGGGCCATCGGATTCGAGGACGAGGTGTGGTGGAGCCGAATCGCCCAGCCCAAGGTGCGGTCCTGGACCGAAGGCCCGCCACTGAAGGTGCAGGTGCTCAAGTCGGAGGACGGCGACCCCGATCCGGACGCGATCGCATGCTACGGTTTCTACCGCTACGACACCCGAAAGGTCACAGTGCGGTTCGTCGAGGGGCGGCCGGTCGGGGACATCACAGTCCAGTTCTTGAAGTGGCTGTGCAGGGGAGCGGCCGAAGAGGGGAAGAAGGTCTTGGTGGTGATCTGGGACGGCCCGTCATGGCACACCGCCGAGGCGGTGACCGGGTGGGTGGACGACCAGAACCGACGTGCCGAGCGAGGTAAAGGGGTGCGTGTAGAGCTATGCGAGCTGCCCGTGGCAAGCCCGTGGCTGAACAACATCGAGCCGTGCTGGACGCACGCCAAGAAGGCTGTGATGGAGGCGGATCGGAAGCTCACAGCAGCAGAGATCACAGCTCGGGTGTGTGCGCATTTTGGATGCGAATTGCTTCCTTATCTCAAGATGACCTCGCCAGATGTCGTAGAGGGCACCAACTCAGTCAATGCAACACCGTGAACGGATACCCGGCGACCAAGGGCCGGACGAAGGCATCCACAAGGCGGCCGAGGGCCTGTACGACTTCCTCCAGAAGGGCGGGTCGAAGAACGTGGTGTTCCGCGACGCCAAGGGGCTGGGCCACGAGTGGCAGACGTGGCGGATCGCCTTCCATGACTTCGGCCCACTTCTGTTTCAGCCGAAGAAGTAATCCGTCGTCACCCCGGCAGCATCCCCGATTCCGGCTTGGCGAGCGGGTGCTGGTCCTTCCGGCCGTCGGCCACGACCGCCACCCACTCGGCCAGCCGCCGCCCCAACAGCTTGCACGCTTCCTTGCACCTCGCCATCCCTCGGCTCCCGCGCGGCCACGGCCCCGTAGTGACATGTGGTCATCTTCCCGGCGTAGTCTGTTACCCCGAACACCAGGAACCCGAAGTTCATCAGCACCATCTGGAGGGACTGGCAAGCGATCTCGGACCCGCCGCCCCACCCGCCGCTGGACGAGAACGCGCACGCCACCTTGCCCCAGTAGTCGAACATGGCCTCGTCCCAGAACCGCTTCATCTTCCACGACAGTACGCCCATGTTGGTCGGACTGCCGACGGCCAAGCCGTCGCACCAGTGGACGTCTTCGGGCGATGCCACATCCACCTCCCGTAGGCGGACCTCCGTACCAGGGATCAACCCCGCCCCCTCGGCGACCAGTCTCGCCATCGTCGCCGTGTTTCCGCTGGCCGAGTGGTAGAGAACCAGAACCTTACCCATCTGAACCTCTCGGCAGTAGTTTTGAACCTGATTTACAAAACCAGTTAGTAGTTTACCTTTTGGACCCGTTCCTACAGCCGTGAGCACAGGATGCTCAGCGTGACAAGCGCCGGAGGGAAGTACGACACGAGTGACGCATGGACCCTCCGCTACGAGGGCTACATGACCACGCCGGTGGTGGTGGACGGCTATGCATACGTTCTGGACAAGGACAAGCGGTTGCTTTGCATAAACCTGAAGACCGGTAAGGAGGCTTGGGGCACAGACGAGCGGTTCGGCGATTACTGGAGCCTGGTCGCCAACGGGGACAAGATTCTCGCTCTCGACAACCGTGGCGTGCTGTACCTGCTTCGGGCCACCCGTCCCGCGTCCCGATGCTGCTGGTGTCGGTGAGCAAGCCCGCCCGCTCTTCCTACGCGGTGAGGCTGGCGAACTTCTCCCTCATCTCGTGATCCGAGTGGAGGAAGGTTTACTTCGAAGCCCTGGAAAACAAGCTCAACCAGTCACGTTTGCCGGCCTCGTCTTGCAACGAAATGTTCCCCCAGTTCCCCACATGTTCACCCCGTGAGGGGCTGCACAATATTGCCCCCTAACACGGTGAGCAGCGGGTCTTCGAGGACCCGAGGAGCGGCCTTTACTCCGAGCGATTCCCGCAAGATCGTTGTGACTTGTTGCTGCAAGGCGGGCGGGAGCATGCCGAGTAGGGCTTCAAGTTGGTTATCCTTCGCCGACAGGCCGAGGTGTTCGAACAGCTGGACGAGGGCGGGCAACTTGGGGTGCAGCTTGTACTCGACGACTTCCTCCGTCCCACCGCCCGGCAGGTCCCGCCGGCGGATGCGGACGGACTGGACGGCCTTGCGGGCCACGCGGGGAACGTCGCGGGCCGACTTCGGGGTGGGCAGCCCCGCGACGGTGAAGTCGAGGACGTCGCCGATGTCGGAGAAGGCGAGGGCCGCCAGTTCGTTGACGACCTTGTCCGCGGTCAGGTACGCCCGTCGGCGGCGTGCTGGGCGGCACGGACTTCCGCCCGCACCTCGGGCGTCTTCAGCAACTTCGAGGCTTCCACGCACGCGGCGTTGTACGACCGCGGGCGGCCCGTCGCGGTCGTCCGGCCGAACGCTTCCAGGTAGGCCCGCACGGCGTTGTGGTCGATCACGTACTCGTCCACGAACCGCCGCAGGCGAGCCTCGCGGGCCGTGTCGGAAGCGTCGGGTTCGGTGGACATGGTGGGCGTGCCCCGCAGAAGGACGGACGCCCGATCTTAGGCTTTCTTAGGTGCCCCCGGCGATGGTGGTGGGAAGCGGGATGAGGGATGAGGGATGAGGGGTGTCAGGCCGTGTCGAAGGATCTTGCGACGGTTAGGACATAGGGGGCCGTTCTCGAGCCGGCCGCAAGCGGCGAGTTGGGTGATCGCGAGTTCGTTGTCCGTATCCACTCCCGGAGCCCGGTCAAGGTCCAACGATTGTCAGGGGGAGGGTGTGGAGGGACTACATCGACCTCAGTCCGCGAACAGCGCCCTATACGGGTCAACCGGGAAGCCCACTCCGCCCCTCCTCACCCCTCTCCCAGGAATGTGGTCGGCGATCCGTGCGGATCGCTCCGCACGGATCGCCGACCATGTCACGGGCCGGGGTTGAACCCCGGCTGGCGGGCGATATTCTGGCGGTCACTGCCCGGATCGCGGGCCTCCCAAGGGGTGACCGCATGGCCACGGGAAAGACGACTTCGCAGACCCCCAACTCACCTTTCTCGGTGCACGGCCGCGGGTCGATGTCGGCGGCCGAGTTGGGCACGGCCCTCGCTGGGCTCAATCGCGTCGCGACCATCACCGTGAACGCCTCGGGCGGGGCAGACGACGGGTCCGTGTACCTCACCGCCCGAGGGGCGTCCCTGGGGTTCGACTTCGACCGCTGGCCCGTCGCCGAGGCGGCGGCCGCCCTCGCCCGGGTCGCGCGTGCCGACACACTGGCTGTCCGAATGACCGGCCCCGGCCCGCTCTCCCTCCAACCCCTGTTCACGGTCCGGGGGCTGAAACTCATCCGCGTCGAGCACGACTCGCACGCCAAGCAGGAACTGGACTGGACCGGCCTGTCCACCCAGACCGGGTTGCGGCGGCTGGAGGTCCGGGCGGGTGTTCTGCCCGAGGGCTTCTGGCGGGAGCTCGGCACGTTGAAGCAACTCCGCGAGGTTCAATTGTGGTGGCCGGAAGGCGCCCGATCGAACCCCGGAAGCCTATCGGGCATGACGGGATTGAAGAAGCTCGCCGGGGTCTGCCTGTTCGACCCGATCCCGGCCGCGTTCCGGGCCCTCGGCCGTTGCCCGGCCCTCGAAGAGGTGCACGTCGACCAGTGCAACATCGACGACACAGCGGCGGCCGGAATCGGGTCGGTCGCCCGGCTCAAGAACGGCCACCTCTGGAACGCCGCGTTGTCGGACGCCGGGATGCGCCGCCTCTGCCGGTGGCCGCGGGTCCGGTCACTGACCCTGGGCGAGAACTCCGACAACCAGCCACCGATCACGGCGGCCGGGTTCAAGGCCTTGGGCCGCCTCACGACCCTGGAACGACTCCACCTCCAAGGGTTCGACCATGTCGCCGCGGCCGGGTGGGCGGTGTTGCGGGGCCTGCCGCGGCTGAAACATCTGAAGCTCTCGACGAGCCCGCCGTTCGACGTGCTGGACGCGGTCGGACCGCTCCGCCGGGTGGAGGAACTGCGGCTGTCCCACTGCAACGGCGTGGGCCCCGCCGGCTACCGGCAGCTGGCCGCCATGCCCCGACTGCGGTCGCTCTCCGTCCGCGCTCACCGCTCCGCCCCGTACTACGTCCCGCTGGACGAGGTGGCAGGCCTCCGCCGGCTACGGTCGCTCGCCCTCGCTGGCCTCCATAAGGCGACCGACGCGCAGGTGGCCCGATTGATCGCGCTGCCCGACCTGGAGGCGTTAATCCTGCACGAGGCCGAGAAGGTCACCGACCAGGGGGTCGCCCGGCTCGCGGGGCTGCGAAGCCTGCGGGTGGTGGTGCTGAACGCGCTGCCGAAGCTGACCGACGGGGTCATCCCAACCCTGACCGGATTCCCGCGGCTCGACACGCTGTCCCTACGGTGCACCGGCCAGGTTACGGACGCCGGGCTTTCCGGCCTGGCGGGCGCCGGTCGGCTACGAACGTTGCACCTGGACTACGCCCGGAACCTGACCGGGGAAACGCTGCTCCGGCTCGCCCGCAAGTTGCCCCTGGAGGAACTGGCGGTCGCCTCGTCGCCGCACGTGACCGACGACCACCTGCTCGAATTGACCGGCCACCCCACCCTAAAACGGGTCCGGTTCTTCGAGTGCAAGCACGTCACCGAGGGCGGCCGACGGGCGGCGGCGGAAGCCCGGCCCGACTGGGAGCCGCCAGCGTTCAATTCCTTCGACCTGCTGTAAGCAGACGGGTGCGACTTGCAATGTCTTCGCCCGCTGGTGCGTCGATGGCAATTCCCCGCGAGCAAGGGGAAACATCTCCGGCAACAGTGTCGGAAAACCCTCATTTACAAGTGATTCTCGTGCAGGAGATGGTAGCGATCTCCGGCACCATCGGCCGAAAGGTGAGTACGTGCCCGTTGACCGGGACGCACGGGCGCGTACTCACCTCTGCGGGGTTTACACGTCACGCTAAACTCAACAGCACCTCGGCCCTATCCTTGTCGATCACCGCCGTACAGTTCAGCAGTCGTACCGGGAATGCCTTCTCCGGCTCGGCCGCGGCCCACCGATCGGCCAGGTACCTCAGCCCTTCAGCCGTAATGAGGGCGATGTCCCAGTTCGTCCGGGCCTTGTACTTGTACGCGAGGTTGATCGACTGCGGGGTGAACGCCGGCGCGATCACGAGGAATCCGATGGGGTTCTTCCCGGCTGCCTGTTCCTTCCGCAGATACCCGTCGAACTGGCCGTCGAGGTAGTCCTGGAGGTTCACCGGCCCCTCGGCCGACTTGCAGTCGAGAAGGAGGGTCTGTCCGCCCTCGAGGGCGAGCCGGCCGTCGGCCTTGTTGTCCTTGCGGGTCATGTCGCACGGGACGCGGAGGCGAACGTCGAACAGGAACGCGGTCGCGTCCTCGAACTGGTGCTCGATGTCCAGGTCCTTGGTAATGACCTTCTTGGCCCGGAGTTCGGCGTACGCGCGGCCGGCCAACAGTTCGTAGTTGGCGTACCACACCTCGCGGGGGTCCTTCGTCTCGCGGGCTTCGAACGTGAGGTCGTCGTAAAACTCGATCAGCCGGCTGATCAGTTCGGCTTTCGCCCCGCTCGTCTTCAGCCCGAACCCGCCGCACATGGCCGAGAGTTTTTCCTTGTCCAGGGCGTTCAGGAGTTCGGACGGCTTTGCCCCACTGGCGACGACCCGCTCGATAAGCTCGGCCTTGTTCCCCGCCCGCTCGCCGCCGGCCCGGTGGTTGACGGCCCGCAACTCGGACGCAAGGATGGCGTCGTGAGACGCCAGGCGGCGGAAATTGACCGTCTGCAACTCCTGCCCGGCGTACTCGCGGCGGATCACGGCCGCGATCTCGGCCGGGATGACGTCGATGTTCTGGTCGTCGTCGTTCTTGTAGTTCCACAACAGGCCCAGCCGCTGGAGTTCCTTACGGGCCTCGTTGATCTCGTCGGGGCTGTGGAGGACGCATTTCGCCTTGGGGAACCGCTTGAGCAGGGCCCCGATCGTCCAGTGGTCCTCCATCGAGATGCCGAAGTGGGCCCGGAGCACGCCGAGGAGCCGGGCCTCGTCTGGGGATATGGTCCCGTCGTTCCCCCACGCGGCGTCCAGTACGACCTGGTACGTGTCGAGGCAGTGCCACCAATCGGGGTCGGCTTTCTTCAAATCGGCCAGGTCGAGGGCCTTGGCCCGCTTGACGAGCAGCTTTTCGAACTCCGCGACCTTTTCGTACAGGCGGTATTCGGGTGTCGAGTGCGTTTCCTCCTGTAGCAAGACGGCGAAGATGACGGCCTTAAGGTCGTTGGTCCCGGTGCCCGGGGTGTTGATGGCATCCAGCACCCGGTTCCGATCCGCGAGCTTCGACGCCTCGGCGAGGATAAACTTCGTAAGGTCTTCGTCCTCCTTCCCTATAGGGAGCTTCTTCGCGTCGAGGTAACTCGTCAGTAGGCGGAGCTTCGTCTGCTTGAGCATGTGGGGTGCAATGTCGGCGATCCGCTTGCACACGTCCCGGCGCCCTTGGAGTCGCAACTCCACCGCGTCCGTTCGGACGGGGCGTTTCTTCCGCCGGAGGCGAGCGACCTTCATTGTCGTTTGTTCGCCACCCGGAACGGTCAGGTCAATGGACTCGACGACCTCGACCTCTTCCCATTCGCCCTCGTCGGCCGCGTGGGCGTCCTGATCGCCTGACTCGGTGGGGGACGCGGTATCAGGCGTGCCGATGGTCGGTGCATCGATGGCCGGTTCAGAGGCCGCCGCGATGGGGGGCGGAGGATCGTTGTCGGTGATCGGAGCGGGCGCAATTTCTTCAGTGGTGGTCACAGCTTCCTCGCTGTCGGTTCGTGGTGTACAACTTGCAGAGATTGGAACAAGTCACCACGGCCGTGGCAAGAACATTCTCAACATCATGTGATAGATTGTCGGATCGACAGCTCGGCGAAGAAATGCGCTCCCGGGCCGTTCGAATACCCCATCGTCACCACACCGGAGGGTTCCGCCGTGCGGCAAATCGACCAACTGATTTTCGTCGGCCTGAACGGGTACGCCGTGGCCCTGGACCGGGACACCGGGGCCATCGTCTGGTCGTGCGACGAGATGAAGTCCGGGTACGTGACCCTGCTGCTCGACGGCGACCGGCTCATCGTCTCGACGAACGGGTACCTGTACTGCCTCGACCCGCTGACCGGCCGGGTGCTGTGGAACAACCGGATGGCCGGGTACGGCGGGGGCACGCCGACGTCCCTCGTCTCCGTCCGCGGCCAGACGTCGCAGACGTTCCTCCAGCAGGCGGCCGCCGCGATCGCCGCCCAGCAGGCGCACCACCACGCGGCCGGTCCGGGGGCGGCCGGGTCGTGAACGGGGTATTTCGGCTAATTGACCTTGGAAAGTGCCGCTCCGGTGGACGAAAGTGCCGAAATCACACCCGCCGGGGTGCGGGCGCACCGCAGGCAATCAGTCCTGAGTCGATTGTTCGGCCCCGCTCGCGTCTTCCTTCACCTCGCCGATCTGAACTTCCAGGTCCTTGAGCTTCTTCTTGATCTCGACAAGGTCGCTGCGGTCCCGGCCCCAGCGGTGCGGGAGCTTCCGTTCCAGCCACCAGACGAGGTACTTCGGGTCCAGTTTGCGGCCGGCTTCGAGGACTTCGGCGACGGCCTTCGCCTCCGCCTCGGCCTCGCGGTGGTGACGGCCCGGTAGAAGTTGCCGTAGACGCTCGCCTGGTACTTGCGGCCCGACGTCATCCACCGCTTGAACGTGCGGGGGCTGACGTTCAGGGTGGCGCAGGCGGTGGAGCGGAACTGCCCGTTCAGGATGAGTTGGACGAACGCCTCGGCGACCTTGGCGGTCAGTTTCGTGGGCCGGCCGCGGCGGTTGCCGTCGGCGTCGTCGGGGTTCGGGCCCGGGTGGCCCTCCGGCGGGTCGACGTCGTCGGGCGGTTCGGGCGGGATGGCGGTGCTGCTCATGGGTCGGCTCGCGGGGCGGGGTCACACACAGGGTAATCGCCGACGGTAAAGCCCCTGCGGAGCGGGGACCGGATTTGAGCCGGATTGTTGCCGCGGGCATCGGCAGGCGGTGAGGCCAGTGGTCTCATGAACGCGGTCGGTTTTGCTTCATCAGTCGCGGCGAACGTCCCGGCCGGAGAGTACCACGGATGACCGACCGCAACCCGAACCATTCTCGACCACTAACCGATCGCCACTTTCGCCAGATAGATGCTCGTTTTTCCCTCGTGCGAGGAGTAATAACTGATCCACAGCAGATCGCCGTGCCAGACCAGCCCGGCGTAACTGCAATCGCCGCCCGACGGGAGGGGCAGTACTTCTCCCACCGTCCCGGTGGAGGGGTCCAGGGTGCAGACCGAGGTCCGAACTTTGCCGTCGTAGAGCCGCACGACGGCGACGAGACGGCCGTTCGGGAGCTCCATGAGGCTCGGGCCGCCGATCCGGGTGCCGGTGTCCTTCCAGGTCCATTCCTTGTACGGCGGCTTCGATATTCCGAGCTGACCTGTTAAAGGTGCCCCGTCCCGCCGTAGCAGGCACAGGCCGGTTTCATCGCCCCGGAACACGAGTGACGATTCGTTCGGATAGCCGCCCTGGAACAAGCCCGGCACCCACGCCTCGAACGTCTTGCCGTCGCCGCTACGGTACAGCCGGGCGGTACCCCGGGTGGTGCCGTCGGCCGTGCCATAGCCGACCCCGTAGGCCGCCCCCTTCTGCCACGTCACACGCCACAGCCAGTAGTCCGGGTCGCCCACCGGTACGGCCGCGGACCACGTTCGGCCGTCGTCCGAGAACCACGCGAGCGACTGGTGGCCGTGTTTACCCCCCTTCGGGTAGGCGACCGCCCCGCACAGCATCAGCTTGCCGGCCGGGGTCACGGTGACCTTGGCATCGCGTAGGTCCCCGCCGTCGAAGGTGACCCGCGCGGCCGACTCCCAGGCGTCCCCATCCTTCGAGGTCAGCACCCGAAGTGCGCCGTCGGACGAGACGTGCGTTTTCCCTTCGCGGAACACGCAGAACCATTCCTTCCCACGCCGGGCGAGGTCGGTGAAGGCGTTGTGCGGGGCCGAGTCCCAGATCTTGCGGACCCCGCGCAACTCGTACTTCGCCCCGTCCGCCGCAGATGCCCGCCTCGGGACCGACGACATTGCTATCCCCGCGGAAAGGCCGAGCATTTGCCGGCGGTTGATCACGTCGTTCATTCTCGCTGCCCTCAAAAGTTGGTTGAAGAACCTGCGATCCTCTGTCAGACGCCCGCCGCGGCCAGTTCGGGGGCCACCTCCGGCGTGACGTTCATTGCTACCCCCAGAGCCGCCACCACGGACGCCGCGGGGGTGGCGTGACGGCCGGCTCGCGGGCCAGTGACTCGACGCCCGCGTAGAAGCCGGCCGTGCTCTCTCCCTCGCGGCCGTGTTCCAGCAACTTGAACGGCCGGCCCAGGGGGTTGCAGCAGTGGCCGTTCGGCAGTTCCACCGCGAGCGGCAACCCGGCGGATCGCAACGGCCCCGCCAGCACGGTCTGCGAGGCCGGCACCCACCGCCCGCCGAGGGTCCGGACGATCACTTCCCCGAGGTAGCACCCGGCCCGCTCGGCCACGTCGCGGGCCGCCTCCTGCATCCGGGCGTCGAGCATCCCGAGGCCGGCCATCCCGGTGGTAGCCGCTGACCGCGTCGTCCGCCTGCGTCAGGCTGGCCGGCCGGTAGAGGAACTCGCGGTCCAGGGCGTCCGCAAACGACTCCGCGAGTCGCCGGGCGGCGTCGGGCGTCGAAGCGGGGTGGCGGACGTGTGCCATCGGGGCTCGACCCTTTCGGTGAACTTGCTCGTCATCCACCCGACGGCCCACGACGGCCGCGTACGGGTCGAACTACGCCCGTGAACCCACTCGTAGTTGTCGATTATGTCCGCCGGCCGGGCGTCGAGCAACTCCGCCAGATCCCCTTTCTTCGCCTCCGGGGCGAGCCACTCGCCGAAGTCGTCGGGGTGCAAGGTGACCGGCAACTACGAGCAGATAGCCGCGAAGATCGTGCTGCAAGTGCGGTTGCGGAAGTCGCCATAGGGCGCGAGTCAAGCCGCCCTCGCCGCCGGCCGGGTGAAAGTGCGGGCGGCGGCAGGCGCCGGGAGACGCGAAGTAATCGCATTCCAGATGGGTCGGCGCTACAGGGGGCGATGTGCGCGTCTGGCCGAGCAACCGGTCAATCAGGCGTAGGGTTCGGGGTAGGCACAGAACCAGTGCCTTGTTCCAGCCGCGATCGCAAGACTGCCCGGACCGACGGCCACTCCGCGGCCACGATGCTGAACATCACGCTATCCCGTACCCGTCCCCCTTGCGATATCATGTGCGACCGTAGCACGCCCTCCCGCACAGCACCGAGCTTGGCGATGGCCGCCTGCGACCGGGCGTTCAGGACGTCCGTCACGAGCGCGACTCGGTTGACCCCGAAGGCCTCGAAGGCGTGGGCCAGCAGCAGGAGCTTGGACTCCGGGTTGACGGCCGTGGCCCAAACGTCTGGGTGATACCAGGTCGATCCGATCTCGACGCGCCGGTGCCGCGGGGCCAGGTCCAGGTAGCTGGTGCTGCCCACCCACCGGCCGTCGGCCGCCCGGCACACGGCGAATGGCACCCGCCGCCCGGCCGCCCGCTCGGCGAGGGCGTCGTCAAACCACGGATCGAACCCCGGTCCGGACGCGCGGGTCAGGGTGTGCTCCCAGATGCGGTCGTCACCGGCCGCTCGGCGCAATGGCTCGCGGTGGGCTTCGTCGAGCGGCACGAGCCGGGCCCATCGGCCGGTCAGCGGCACTACTTCCATAACGCTCGCTCCTCCTACCGAGACCGTGAGTTGTTTTCGTTGCCAGAGAGAGCAACAGGTCAGGATGATGTCGGGTTCGGTGCAGCGCCTGGGTCGGCGTCCGGACACGCCAGCAGCGACTCGCCCGAGCGGAAGAAGTCTGCGATGACTTGCCGGGTGAACGGCCACCGCGAGTCGTCCGCCCCCCAGTCGTCTTCGAGGAACCCGATGATCTCCGCCGCGGACCACGGGCCGAGCGAGGTCATGTAGTCGTCGTAGGCGTCCTGCACATCCCGCCACGACTCGTACTTCTGGCGGTCGAGAAGCATCTGCGACCGGCAGTAGACGATGTGTGCTTCTGGTGCGGCTTCGTCCATCGGAAGGCTACTCTGAAAGAACGACCCCATTCACCAGCCCGGCGGCAGTCGGTGACTGTTACCGTCCCAGAAACAATTCATGTGGCCGGGGCCGGTACATCGCCTGGTCCGGGGTGCCTTTGCTACCAGAACCGCCACCACGGACGTTCGGCCGCCTGCGGTGCTAGAGCCGCCTCACCGCCCGAGGGGGCGGGGTTGCCCTTGGACTCGACGCCCTGCACCCCGCCACACAACGGGCAGAAGCTGGTGAACATGCTCATCTGGGCGTCCGCCGGCGTGTCCGGGAATACCGCCCGGATAAGGTCCGAAGGGGCGTCGAACAACTCCGAGAAGCCGCACTTGCGGCACGGGTGGATGACCCACGCCTCACGCTCTCGAAGGTACTTGTCCGAAGCCATAACGGGGAACTCGGCCCCGTCCGCGACCACGAACTTGATCTCGCTGCCCTGGCGGACGCTCCGCAGGTTGTGGGGTTGGTTCAGGACACGGCCGCGGAACACCTCGCCGTCCACGCCCGTGACGGTGACCCACACCGCCTCGGCCGGATTGCGGGACAGGCGCGGCCCGCCGTCGTGAACGAATACCTGGAGGTCGTCTGGGTGGTCCGGCATGAACCGGCCCTTGAGCTTCGCATGTTCTCGCCACTTGCTTCCCACCGCGAAGCCCTCCGCCGCCGAACAAAGCATTAGACTGCGCCAGCGCATGATAACACCGGCACGACATTGGACCTCACCGGCGGCCGCGGGTCAAGAGATCGGGCGGAGGGCCGGCGCGTCATTGGGTGGAAAGGCGGTCACCCCACCCACGCCGGCACCTGTTTCTCCGACCGCTTCGCCCGCACCGCGCTCCACTTCCGGCCGATCTTCGCCGCGAGTTCCTTGTCCGGCATCGTCCCGAGTCCGGCGGGCCCCGCGTTCGCCCGTCCGGCCGGGGTTCAGAGGATCGGGAGGGTGACACGGCGGTCGTCGCGAATTTGGGAAATTCGTGGGCGGTTCTTCGCCCGCGGGGCACTCTCTCACATCCTTTTCGCCGACCGGTAGGATGGTAGCACGAGAATTCCGAGGGCGTTC
The DNA here is from genome assembly GCF_008254045.1 of Limnoglobus roseus. Classification (GTDB taxonomy): domain Bacteria; phylum Planctomycetota; class Planctomycetia; order Gemmatales; family Gemmataceae; genus Limnoglobus; species Limnoglobus roseus. The sequence continues at coordinate 2,827,477 of NZ_CP042425.1, forward strand.
GATGGCTCGGTCCGACCGCGATGGTTCGCCCAAACCCCTTCGCCTCGCCCGTGTGGTCGGCGGCGACCCGACCCCGGACGCCGATCTCCTCGCCCGGTTCGCGGCGGCCGGCGACGGGGCGGCGTTCGCCGCACTCGTCGAGCGGCACGGGCCGATGGTCCTCGGCGTTTGCCGGCGGGTGATCGGCGAACACCATGCGGCCGAGGACGCTTTCCAGGCCGCCTTCCTCACGCTGGCCCGGAACGCCGGCCGGGTCCGCGATCCCCGGGCCGTCGCCGGGTGGCTGTACGGCACGGTCGTCCGCGTGTCGCTGAAGGCCCGCGGCACGGCCGCCCGCACGGCCGCCCGCAAGGTCGCCCGCAAGGCGGCGACCGAACGGGCCGCGCCACTCCGACCGGGGGGTGACCCGTTGGCCGAGATCACCGGGCGGGAACTCGTCGCGGCCGTCGACGAGGAACTCGCACGCCTGCCGGAACGGTTCCGCGCCGCCGTCGTGCTGTGTTGCCTGGACGGGCTGTCGCAGGCCGACGCGGCCCATCGCCTGGGCTGTTCGCCGGGGGCGCTGAAGGGGCGACTCGAACGCGGCCGCGCCCGCTTCGGGCCGGCCTCGCCCGCCGCGGCCTCGCACTGCCGACCGTCCTCACAATCCTCGCGGCGTCGGACGCGACGGCCGTCGTCCCGCCGGCCCTCTTCGGAAGAACCGTCGACCTGCTCGGAGCGGGGCCGCTGCCGCCGGCCGTCGCCTCGCTCGCGACGGCCGCCCCGACCGCCCTGGGGACGTTCGCCGCCCTCGGCCTCGTCGTTCTCGCGTCCGGCCTGGCCGTGGCCCTCGGCGGCGGCGACCCGCCGAAGGCCGACCCGCCGCCCGCGGCCGCGGCAACGCCCGCCCCTCGTGCGGACCGCTCCGGCGACCCGCTCCCGGCCGGTGCCGTCGCCCGACTCGGCACGGTTCGCCAGCGGCACGGGCGGGCGGTCGGCCTGTGGTTCACCCCGGACGGCAAGGCGGTCCGCGCGTTCGGCGACGGCCCGGCCGTCCGCACCTGGGACGCGGCCACCGGGGCTCTCGTCGACACCAAGTTCCTGCCGGTCGACTACCGCATCGACGACTCGCGGGCGAACTACCCCGGCGGCGCGGGCGGGTACTCGCGGGACGTGGCGAACGCCGTGTCGGGCGACGGCCGGGTACTGGCCACGCGGTCGGGCGGCTTCGACCGCCAGCGGTTCTATGACTTGGCCGACGGCAAACTCCTCGCGGACGTACCGGTGAACCCGCCGGCCTGGTCCGAGCACGCTGTCCTGTCCGCCGACGGGAGCCTCCTCGTCACGTGCGACTTCCCGCAAAACGGCCCGGGCGGCCGGTACGCCGTCCGGGCGTTCGACGTCCGGGCGGGCACGGTCAAGGTGCTGTTCCAGTCGGCCGACCGGTTCTGGTCGATCTTCCCCACCGCCGACGGCCGGCGGGTCGTGCTGGCCCGCACGACCCAGCGGGACGGCCGCGGGGCCGAGTGCTGGGACGTGGCGGCCGGCAAGCGGGTGTGGCAGGTCGACGGCGGGTTCCCGATGTGCGGCCTGTCGGACGACGGCAAAACGTTCGTCGGAATGGCCGGGGTCGGCACCGGCGTCCAGGCGTGGGACGCGGCGACGGGAATCCCGGCCACGGGGCTGAAACTGCCCGACCTCCGCGCCCTCGGCGACCTCCGGTTCCCGATCAGCCTGAACGAGACGCTCGTCGGCCTGCATGGGACGACGCTGACCCTGACGAGCAGTGCCGAGCGCATCGTCTGGGACGCGACCGCCGGGACGCTCGCCGGCCGGTTGCCGGGCGGGTACGGCCCGATCGCCGCGTCGCCGGACGGCAAGTCGCTCGTCACGGCCGGCGAAACGCTCCAGCGGTGGGACGCGGCGACCGGCAAGCCGGTGTGGCCGGACACCCGCGACGACGGCCACTCGGGGCTGGTCCGGAGCGTGCGGTTCGCGGCCGGCGGGCGGAAACTGTTCTCCACCGGCAGCGACATGACGCTGCGGGCGTGGGACGTGGCCACCGGGGCCGGCCGGGTTCTGGAGCGCGGCGGCCAGGGGTACGTCGTGCCGGCCACGCCGACCGCCGACGGGCGGTTCGTCCTGGCCCGGCGGGACGACCCGAACGGCCCCGGCGAGATCGCCGTCGTCGACGCGGCCAGCGGGACGACCGCCCGCTCGATCCGCCTCCAAGACGCGGCCGAAGGTTCGCCGCAATACGCCTTTCTCTCCCACGTCGGCCTCACCCCCGACGGCGGCACGGCGGCGGGCGTGGTGATGGTTCCCACGGCCGATGGGAGCACCGGTTACGCCGCCGCCCGGTGGGACGTGGCGACCGGCAAGTACCTCGGCCGGCGGTTGATGCCGGGCGTCGGCGGCTACCCCCTCTCCCCGGACCAGCGGTTCGCCGCGGGGTCGCAAACGCCCTACGATGCTTTCCTGTTCGACACGACCACCGGGGCGAGGATTCCCCTGACCCTCGACAACCGGGAAGTCCGCCGGCGGTTGCCCGTCGTCTCGCCCGACGGCCGCCTGGCGGCGGCCCCGACCGACGACGGCAGGACCCCGGCGGGCCACGCGGGCGTGACGGTCTGGGACGTGGCGACGGGGGCCAAACTGGACCGGCTGGCGGCGGCCACGGGCTTGGTCCGGTTCACGGCCGACGGCCGCGGCCTGATCGCGGCCGACCGGGCGGGCGTCGGCGTGTGGGACCTGGCCGGCGGCCAGCGGGTCGTCTGGCACCCGGCCCCCGCCGGCGCGCCGGCCGACGGGCGGGCCTTCGTCACCGCCTGGGACGCGACCCCGGACGGCCGCACGCTCGCCACCGGCCACGCGGACGGCACCGTCCTCTTGTGGGACGTCACGCCGCCGGCCCGCCCGGCCGCGGCCCCGCTCGCCGCGGCCGAGATCGGTCACCGGTGGGCGGACCTCGTCGGGACCGACCCGGCGAAGGCGTACCGGGCCGGGTGGGACTTGGCCGCCCGGCCGGGCCAGGCCGTCACGGTCGTGCGGGCGAACGTGTCGCCGGTGGCCGCCGCCGACGCGGAGGCGGTCGGGAATGCGGCGGCCGCCCTCGACGCCGCGGCCTTCGCCGACCGGGACGCGGCCGAGAAGGAGTTGCTCAAACTCGGCCCGGCGGCAGCCCCGGCCCTCCGCAAGTTGGTCGCGGCCACGCCCTCGGTCGAACAGCGGGATCGGGCGGAGCGGGTACTCGCCGCGTACGCCGACCGGCGGACTCGCGTCACCCCGACCGCCGCCGACGTGCCGGGCGTGCGGGCCGTGACGGCCGTCGAGCGGACCGCCACGCGGGAAGCCTTGGCGGTCCTCGACGCGCTCGCCGCCGGGGCGGCCGACGCCCGGCTGACGCACGAGGCGAGGGCCGCCGCCGATCGCCTCCGCCCGGCGGTGCGATAGCGGCTCGACCTCTGGACCGCTCCGCCGGGCCGATGCGCGGCCTTACCCTTTTACTCTTCTAGACGCCGATTAGAGGGGGCAGGCTCGGCATAAAAGGGGCAGCTTTCGCCCTGGCCGCAAATCACTCGATCCGAGGTGAGCGTCTGGTTATCATCGCTTCACGGAGGGCAGGCGATGACGGAGGATGATTGGTCGCTGGCGGGCGATCCAAAACCAATGCTTGACCACCTCAAGGGCCTCGCATCGGACCGAAAGCTCCGACTCTTCCTCTGTGGCTTTTGCCGCTCCGTGTGGGACCGCGTCCCATCGAAGCGGTCGCGTGCCGCCGAACTGTACGCCGACGGCCTCGTTTCCGAACGCGAGTTGGGCCGGGCGTATTCAATGGCGTGCGACGTGTTCGCTCAGGCCCGACGCCGACTCTTCGGACGGAGGGGGTTCGCATGGGCTGACAGAAAATCTGAGGAGTATGATCGGTTGGAACTGTTCGCAGAAGCCGCCTACTGTCACACGCCGATGCTGATCGGCCGATTAAAGCGTTGCACTCGACATTCGGAATTGCTAGTCCTCGCGCCAAACACCCTCCGCGACATCTTCGGCAACCCGTTCCGGCCGGTGATGCTCTCCCCGTCCTGGCTCACGAACGCCGCTCTCGGCCTCGCGGAAGGTATCTACGCCGACCGCGCGTTCGACCGCCTGCCCATTCTCGCGGACGCGCTGCAAGACGCCGGGTGCGAGGACGCCGGCATCCTCGCGCACTGCCGCGGCGACGGGCCGCACGTCCGTGGGTGCTGGGTCGTCGACGGGGTGCTCGGGAAGGGTTGAACGGAGCGGGGGGAGCATCGGCGAATCTCACCTCGACACTGTCGGCCGCATGGCGTCGGCCGTGGGATGGAATTTGGTCGTTGCGTGATGACGGGTGGCCGGATATCTTCAGACGGCTGGCTGCCCATGAGATGGTGTGGTTCGACCAAGTTCGCCGGGATCGAGTGTGGTCGAATGACCTCTCGGCCCTCACCACCCCGGTGGTGAGTCGTTCGAAATCAACGGCAGACATAGGACGAATTCCCATGATGCGAGACACCGCTGCCGCCGACGCCATGGGTGACGAGGGCGATCCGGAGGCGGACCGGCAACTGGCCGAGAATTTCGGCATGACCGTCAAGCAGGTCCGCGAGTTCGACCCGCAGACGTTGGACGTGGCACGCGCGTGCAAGTTCCTCGGGCTGCCCCTGAAGCGGTTCGAGCTCTTGGCCGCCCAATCCGGGTCACGCGCCCGTTGGGTCGAATCCGTCGCGCGCGAGAAGCGGGCCCTGATCGAGACGTTTCCGGTCGCCAGCAAGGATATGAAGGAGATGTTGGAGGCGATCCGGAAATTCGCCCTGCGGAAATGCTTGAAACCCGATGCCCGTCCGCAGGCCGACGTCGACAGAGGAGAGGACAAACCGAACGAGCAGTCGAAGTGGAACATCCTTACCATCGGGGGCACCGTCCTGGCCGGGGCAACCTTGATTCTGGGCACCGGGGCATATCTGCTGACGGCGCGAGACGTTCGCCCGCCGGTCGTCCCGGAGCGAATTCCCGAACCGCACGTTGCGGCGAAGGCACCCGCCAGCACCACGCCCGATTCCGGCGTCGTTGTCCCAGATGTTGTGGGTCGGCCCGCGCAGTCCACAACGCCGACCCCGGTGCCCGCCCTTCAGGTGGTATTTGCCAGCACCTTCGTGGAAGCGAAAAAATTCCAGTACATCTGGAAACCCAATACTTCCAATATGCTACCGCGTGGCATCCTCCCCAAGGGCGTGTGGGCCGGGTGCTACGACCCAAACGGTGGCGGAGAGTTTCGAATCGACACCATCGATGGCAAACCGGCATTCGGATTGGCCAGCCGCATCGCCCCCGGTACGGCTCAGCTCTCGATCAAGGCTGAAGAGTTGCCCGGCGGGTTGCAAGTCGGCCGCCGATACGCTCTGCACATCGAGTACCTAGTACGCGGCAAGCCTGGCTCGTCCATCGCGTGGCTCGATCCGAAGCACAATATCCACGCCCGCAAGGAACTCGATGGAACCGACGGGGAATGGAAAGTCGCCAGCCTGGCGGTCGAGCGAAAGGAAGGAACGCCCCTCCGGGCCAACATCGACACCACTCAGGTCACATCGGACGGCATGCTGTACGTACGTAATTTGTCTATCACGGTGGAGAGGCCGTAACCTGAGATGCCGGTTTCGACGCTGGTACATCGCCCGGCCTGGTCCCATCGAAACCGTGTGCCCACTCAGCCATCGCGACGCAGGCTGCACAGGTTCTTGGGCGGATTCGCGGATCGCATCAGATTGACTTGATCGGGAGGAAGGGTCCGTGCCGTTCGTCTTCGAGTTGAACTACCTCGACGGAGTGGGGCGAGAAGAATTGCTCCTCTGCACGGGTCGCAGCTATCGCACGTCGGACGGCTGCACGCAGGCGGTCGAGGAGCAAGCGGCATGGTGTGAGGTGTGCCGGCGAATCGTGCCGGCCGAGTAGCTAAGACCTTTGCCCGAGTTAGAGGTGGAATTGTCAGAATTGCAAACGGGCATCGGGCAACGGTGCGATATGCTCCGGGCATTGGGCATGCCCGTCGAGCGGGAGGTCGACGAGTTGGAAATGCGTTTGAATTGGCGTCGCCGCCGGAAGTCCTCGGCCCGCTGCCTGACCTGTGGGTCGGAAGCCATCTGGCCATTCCCCGGCGAAGGGAAGGTGGTGCACCCGGGCAACGGACGGCGAGTCGAGGTCCGTTGCCAAGATCGCTGCGACGCGGCCATCGTGGGCGCGATCTACTCTACGGAAGGGACGAGGCTTGACGCCCTCTGCGCAACCTCGGATCCCCCAGGGATTGACCGCTTGCTCGGCCAGGCATCCGGCCAAGTTGGCCTTCACTTGCCCGGCGTGAAGGACTTAAGCGTTCGCAAAATTGTCTCCGTCCCGTCGGCCGCCGTCCGCACCTTCTTCACCTCGCCGACGCCGGGGGCGTACCATTGAGTGATCCGCTCTCCATCCGCGGTCGCGACCCACGACACCTTGGCAGCCGTGTAAGTTCCGGCGGGAACCGTCACACGCTCCATCCCGACGAGTGTCCGCTTCCCGTCGGGCACGTCCCACGTGTCCCCGGCCTTCGCCCCCGCCTTCACCAGGCACACCGGGCCGCCCTCGCCGGACGTGGGCCGCGGTTGGGTCAGCCCGGCCGCCGACACGGTCACGGGCAGGTACGCCGTCGCGACGCCGTCCGACCGCTTGCGGGTGACGACCCACCCACCGTCACCCTTCTCGACTTCCGAGACTTCGACCGCTTCCTCTCCCTGGCCGTCGGGTCGTTCGTACACCCACTTGGCCCCGATCGCCGTGGGGAAGTAGAGCATCGCCTCCGCCTTTTTCGGCACCGGCGCGGCTATCACGAGCGGGGCCGCGGCGAACAGGACCACGAGCGCGCGAGACATGAGGCGTCCTCAGGGGCGGGCCGTGTCACGCTAACGCGCCGGCGGCGGGAGGGCAAGCGGCTGGTGCGGGCCGAGGTGCTCCGCGGCGGCGAAGTAGTCCTCGGCGTTCGCCAGACTGGTGCCGTCGGAGATCAGGTACACGCGGATCGCGTGCCCGAACACGCGGATGACGCCGTCCCGGAGCAGGTACGGGGAGCGGCCGTCCCAGTCGTCGGGCGCGCCCGAACGGGCTGAGAGGTCTAACTCGTGATCGGGCGGCGCAATGCGGCGATGATTTTCGCAGCCGTACTCCGCTTCATCCGGCCCGCAGCATCAACCCTCTCGATGAATTGGGCGTAGAGATCCCTTTCGGCCGTAGTCGCGGACTTTGGGGCGGCGAGCATGAGCAGGAAGTTCGCGAAGTTGACGTGAAAGCCGAAGTCCGGCGACGTCCGAGGTGGCATCTTGGCGAGAAAGGCACTCGCTTCTTCAAGGGTGGCAAGGCCGGCCACCCTGCCGCAGAACTCGTCCCACACCCGCGATGACTCGCGATTCAAACGATTCTCATCTTCGGCAGACATCATTCCCACGTCCGACTCCGGATTCGGTCAAGAGGGTGAAGCATAGGTCACTCTCGTCGCCGTGCAACACGAAGATGATCGGCACCCGACGGGAACGGACCGGAAAGTGCGGGGAGGTTGCTGGGGATTTGCCCCTGCGATCGGTTCCCGCACACGAGAATGTGTTGTCGGGACGCTCGAACTTGTTCTCCCGGTCGCCGTCTTGCAGAATGACACTTAGCCCGGCTCCATTCGACCGACTCCGCAACTATCCGTACTGAGGTCGCCATGGCCCCCACCGCTCGTGCCCTGTCGTCGTTCGGCCACTACCTCACCGAGACGCCCCGGACCCCGCTCCTCTCGCGCGCCGACGAGAAGGCGCGCGCCGACCGCGTCCTCGCCGGGGACGTGGAGGCCCGGGAACGCCTGGTCCGCGCCAACCTACGGCTCGTCGTCAACATCGCCCGCGGGTACGTCGGCAAGGGCGTGTCGATCGAGGACTTGGTGTCCGAGGGGAACATGGGCCTGCTCCGGGCGGCCGAAGGGTACGACCCGAACATGAACACGCGGTTCAGCACGTATGCGGCGTACTGGATCAACCAGAGCATTCGGCAGGGGATCATCAACACCGGCCGGACGATCCGCGTGCCGGCGTACCTGTCGTCGTTACTCAGTCAGTGGGGGCGAACGTCCCAGGCCATGGCCGAGGAGTTGGGCCGGCCGGCGACCCGCGAGGAAATTGCCGACCGACTCGACATGTCCCCGAAGCAGATACAGATGGTCACCGACGCTGTCCGCGTCGGGCGGACCCAGGCGGCCGGGGCGGCGGACGAGGACGGGACGGCGGCCACCGAAACGGTGGCGGACTAGCGGGCGGACGCGCCGGACGAGGCGATGCAGGCGACCGCCGATTTGACCCCCCTGACCGAGTTACTCGGCCGCCTTGAGGAGCGGGAGGTTACCGTCCTGCGGCTGCGGTACGGACTCGGCGGTCGGGAGCCGATGACGCTCAGGGAGATCGGTCGGCACGTCGGCCTGACGCGGGAGCGGGTCCGGCAGATCGAGGCGCATGCGATTGCCGTCCTCGGCGAGAGTCTCGATCCGACGAAGGTGAAACAATCTCGGTCATCGCCCACCTGATCGTTTCTCACGTGGTCCCGTGTGGCGCGGGTTGCTGGTCGGTCGCCGTGAGCGAAGTCACGGGGGGGCGGATGATGACGGAAACGGAGTGGCTCACGTGCGGCTCACCGATGGCCCTGTTCGGGCACATCGGGGGACGACGATCGACCGGAAACGGCGGCTACTCGGGTGCGCCATGGGACGGCATATTTGGCGGGCCCTCCGCGACGACCGGAGCCGGGCCGCCATCGAAGTCGCCGAGCGGTTCGCCGACGGGGCGGCCACGAAAGCCGAACTCGCGGCCGCAGAAGCGGGCGCCCGGGCCGTCATGGTGAAGGTTCGGAAGTACAACCGGCCCCGGAACCGTTACGAGTGTTTCGGCTCTGCCGTGAGCGTGTGGGCGGCCGGCCGAGCGGTTCGAGGGTGGACCGTGCCCGCGGCCGGCGGGGCTGATGGGGAAGGCGAACCGGTCGGCGGCCCGGCGACGGACGCTCCGATCTGGGAGGATGCCGCGGAAGCCATGAACCGAGAGGGTCACTCGTGGCACGCGGAACTGGGTTGGCAGTGTGCCGCTACCCGGTGCATTTTCGGCAATCCCTTTCGGCCGATTACCATTGGTGCCGCCTGTCGGACGAAGAAGCTCGCCAAGATTGCCCAAGCCATTTACGACGAGCGTGCCTTCGACCGGCTGCCGATCCTCGCCGACGCGCTGCAAGACGCCGGGTGCGAGGACGCGGACATCCTCGGCCACTGCCGGGGCGACGGGCCGCACGTACGCGGGTGCTGGGTCGTGGACGGCGTGCTCGGGAAGGGGTAAGGGGCGGGAGCTTGACGCACGTCCCTTGTCGCGGTCGAATGAGTCGTTTGGTGCTGTCCTGACATCATAAGAGGGCTCGACTGGATGACGCTGACCACCGAAGAGATGGGCGACATGCCTGCCGTGGACGCGGCGACCTTGGAAGAGGTGTTGTCGTCGGACTCGTTCGGCAAGTTCGCCGTCCTCAGCAAGTCGAGCAAGTCGTTCATCCAAGCCGGGAGCGATTGGCAGCCCGGTCCGGCGTGTGAAGCGTTCATCGACACCCACGGCTCGGACCCGTGGGTCCTGGAGTACCGGGAGCGGGGTCGCCAGTTCCGGGCCGTGGGGTTGGTCACGCTCGATCAGGTCCAAGCGGCGTTCCGGTCGTACCTCTCTGGCAGAGCGGACTGGCGCACCGGGTTCACATGGGGCAAGATCGAGGTGTGAGCCCCATCACCGATCCCGTCGCTGCCCGGGCTGCCCGTATCCTGACAGGTGCCCACTCAGCAACACGCGGGCCGGGTCGGTTATTGCGACCATTTGCTATGGTCGCTAAGCTTGAGGTATTGCCCCGTACAAGTTGGGCGGCGGAGGGCGGAGGGCGCATGGTGTGGCTGTCGCTGATTCGCCGACTACTGCGAGGGGTTACCGTGAGTGAGCGACGCCGGCGGCACGCCGAGTGTCTTGATGGCCGGCTGCCCACACCCGAACAGTACCGCCAGTTGATCGACTTAACAGCAGACGCCTTCACCGCAATCCGTTCCTTCTGCGATCAGCCGGTGGTCGTGTTCGCCTTGGCCGACGCCTTCCACAACCTACCGAGGATGGCGGTCGCCCCGGAGTATTCATGGTCGTGGGCGCTGATGTACTTCGAGCGGCTGGCGAGAGATCATCCGGAGGTTGGCGACTGGTACTTGACGGCATTCGACCGCATCATGGGGTTTGATGCCGAACCAGTCAGTTTGCCGGATCCACCTTCTCATTGACCGGTTGCTCTCTCTGTAACGCTGCCGGTCGAAAACCGCATGATGTCAGGCTGGGCAGGTGATGGGAGAGGGTGAATGATCCGCTTAGTTACTTCCGAGGATGCGTTCTCGCTTCTGGAAGTATTGCCGCGGTGCGCCGGCCTGACGGACGACGAGATCGACGGATGTGAGGCGGCATGCGGGGTGCCGTTCGCCCCAGACTTCCGACGCCTGCTCCGGGCCGCCGGTGGGTCGCTCGGATGGCTGTTCCCCCGCGGACTTGACCACCCCTCACAGATCGGCCGGTTGCGAGCTGAAGCGGCCGAACTGTTCGCCGAGTCGGGGTGGTCGCCCGGCCCCACGGATATCATCCTGTTCATTCACGAGCAGGGATGCGGGGCGGCACTCATCCGCGGTGACGGTCCGGTTTCGACCGTCTATCGGTACACTGAATGGGTCGCAGGGCCGGAAAACTCGGGGCTGACGCTCGGGTTATACCTCGCCACCGCCCTGACACGTCACCTTTCACCGGACTCTCTGCCTCGTTGACCTCTTGCTCGGCCAGACACGAACCGCTGCCCCGCACATCGTCCTTGCCCCACACCGGTCCGGCGGGTACGCTCATTTCCCACCGCCCTTGTCCGGCTTGAGGCCAACTCATGCTCCACGCACTGATGATCCTGCTCGTCGCCGCCCCGCTGACGGGGTCCGCCCCGCCGAAGGACGTCGATATGAAGCCGCCCCTGACGCTGGAGGCGAGCCTGAGTAGCCTGGGCGGCGACCGGGGAGGGCGGGCCTTCTTGAGTGTGCGGTTGGTCGCGACGGCGGGCGAGGCCGCGGTGATGACCGATCGCTTCACGGCGGTCGTCGAACGCACAGAAGCCAAGGCCACGGTCACGATCCGGCCGACCCAACGGAAGGACTTCCAAGGGCGAGCCGTCGTCCCGAGCGTGTCGACACTTGGCGTGGTGAACCTACAACCGAACGAGGTGGCGGCTGTCTCCGTGCCGACCACCGACGCCCCTCCGGGGGCCAACCCGAGCGTCAACAACCTCGATGCGGCGGTATCGGCGGCGGCCGCCGGGAAGCTCGAACTGACCGTCGTGTACGAGGTGCCGGACGCCTGGGCCAAGCGATTCGGGCTGACGGCCACCACGGTCAGCGGCGTGGCCAAGATCACGGAGCAGAAGGAGAAACCGGCGGCCCGACAACCGTAGCCATCGGAAGAGCGATGGTTGACCACTGGCGCAGGCCGGCCCCCAAAGTCGCGACCCGCTCGCCCGGGTCAGATTGGTGGCCGGGCGCGGACTGCGGCGGTTAGCCCCAGACTACAGGGGCAGGCACTCGCCGCGTACCACGACTGCGGCCGGGAGGAGGTAGGCCGAGCCCCGTCGTCGGGACCGCGGGCGGGCGGCGGAGTTAGGATAGCGGATCGGCCGGGCGTCGGTGGAGCGCAAGTCGATCGGGCCGAGTCGTTCGCTTGCGCCGGAACGAAATGGTCGGGGTGGTACGGTCGGGGACCACAGGCCGCAATTCTCGATCGCCGGCCTTGTCGGGAGAGGAGTATGGACATTTCTTGCATCGCCGACTTGCACGCGGTCGTCCGCGAGCACATGCCCAACACGGCGGAGGCCGACGTCGAGGAGTTCGCCGCCTTCCTCTGGGACGAGGGGTACGCCCGCGGCCTCCGGAGTGGGGACGACTGGGGCGGGTTCGTGGACACCCTCCCTGGTGACATGAGGGACTACCGCCGGCCCCGCCGCCGGCGGCTCGCGCCGTCCGGCTTCATTCGCCGGAGCGAAAGTCTGTAACTGCCCCCGCGTCAACACGGGCAACATTTCCGACCCGCCCCCGCCCCTTGACTCCCTCCCGCCCCCGCGGGATGATGCGCCGCACTTCAGGTGAGGGCGGGCCGATGCGCGACGGCAGGCCACAGACGTGATTAGTAACACCCCTCAAACCGACGTTGGGTTGCGCCGCTACGTGGCGTGGCCGTCCACCACGACGCCGGACGAGTGGGCATTCGTTCCCTCGCGATGCATGCCGCGACGGACCTTCAACCGTCCGCAGTTTTTATTGTTCCCCATGTGTTGGGGGCCGTCATCGATCCTTTCCGTTCAACTCATCAAGGCATAGTGGCTTTTATTCCAGCCGCGGATGCGTTCCGCGAGGCGATCGATCTGAGCCCTCAGGTCGAGAATTAAGAGCGAGTTTACGTTCATCTTTGCGGTGAACTCACGGGCGCACGAAACTTTGTCGTACGTTTTGGGAAACGACGTGTCGCGGTGCAGACACGCCCCGATGTGTTCACTGGCCCCGAAGGTGAGACTTTCAAGTCGGGCGTACCTGCCTCCTAACGCCTCTTGGATGCAGCCGACAGGCACATAGTTCTCGACCTCGCGGCCGGCCGTGAGCCAGACCTTGTCGCCCAGTTGCCGCATCGCCTCCCGCGTCGCCGCCTTGGTAGGAGGTACGCCTTCGTCCTCGTCCCGGTCGATAACTACGTGGTGGTTCGGGTTGATTCGGATGATCTCGATCAAGGACGCGACCCGCTCCCCGTCCGCATTGTCTGCGTCGGATGGCGGCACATCGTCGAAGCCGAAGTGTTTAATGCTACTCCCGCCGAGGAACGCAAACGAGAAGTGGAGGTTTTCGATCAACTGGTCGTCGACTAGTTTGAGCCACTTCAGCAGGTAGATGCGGTCACTCGGGCCTTCGACCCAGATGACGCCGTTGGTCTGCAACAGATCGCTCGCCGAGTAGCCGAGGTCCCGGAGTACGGACCGACCGTGGGCCGGGGAACTGACCCGTGCGACACGGCTCTGCCGGGTGTCGTGCTCGACGTGGTAGACGGCGACCTTCTCGGTCCCGAACTCGTCGAGCAGGACGTTGGAGTGTGTGGTGACAAAGTACAAGTTGTCCGTCTGCTCTCGGATGAACCGCAAGAAGTGCCGCTGCAAGTCCGGGTGCAGGTGCACTTCTGGCTCCTCCAGGTAGACGACCGACCGCGAGTACATGGCGAGGGCAGCGCAGAGGATGACGAGGTGGTGCAACCCGGTTCCGAAGTCCTTGAGTTCGCGCCGGAGGCCGTGCGATCGCAAGATCAGCACGTCGCTCTGCGGGGGAACCTCGATGGTCAACCGCTCGTCGCCGATGAGCTTGCGGACGAAGGTTTGCAACTTCACGAACGATTCTTCCTTCGTCTCCTCCCCGACCTCGGTGTGCTGCCGGTCCCTTAGGTCGCTGATGACGCCCGCGCCGTTGCAGACGATCACCGAGGAATGGGCCGCCCGGGGTCTTGTGTCACGCGGGGCGGAATCACCCCCCGTCGTCGGAGACGTGAGTTGCCGGAACACGGGGAGCATGAGCGACTGCTTGAACAACTCGGAGGCGGCTTCTCTCACCCTCTCGCGGACGGTCGCGAGGATGTCATTCGTTAGGTCCTGCGGAGAGCGGTACTGAGACGAGCGTTGCTTGTCCCTTGCCTGGACGATTCGTTCCCATTCCCGGAACCGCCGGCCGTCCCTGACCAACTCGTTCAGGTTGTTCGGGCTCTCGGCCAGCGAAGAATCCTTGCGGGCCGAGATGGGAATGCCGGTCGGGAACTTCGCCGCCAAGTCGGACGAGGCGTCCCCGCCCAACGCTAAGCCATCCAGCAGCCAGTCGTGATCGACGGCCAGGTGGAACTTCAGCTCCCCCTCCGTGTCGTGATGGCGAGAGAACCGTTCAACCTCCACATTCCGGGTCTTCTGGGAGGCGGCGAAAAGGTCGATCGCTTGGAGGACGTTGGACTTTCCAGCATTATTCTTCCCGACCAACAGGTTGATTTTCTTCAGCCCCTCCAGCACAAAGCCGTCCGGTCCGAAACTCCGGAAGTTCGACACGCCGATCCTCGACAGCGCACACCGCCCAGTCTGGGAGAGGAATTCGAACGGGGTCCGCGGAGTCTTCTCGTTCATGGCTTGTGCTCGTCCTCGGCGTTTCGGGGCAGGTTGAGAAGTCGTATTGCCCGTGATTCTTCGGTTGCTCGTTATGGTTAGCATCATGGCCCGCGACGCGACCGCCGTCAACGGTGTGGGCCTGGGTTGTCCCTCCGTAGCTATCACCGCCAGTGTGATCAAGTGTGCATTAATCTTCCCAGTGGGCGAGGGTAGCTCCCTCACGCCTCGCGGGTTCCGGCCGTCCTGGTGGCCGGAACTCGCGGGCACCCCACGATTCTCACCAGGAGTTGCCCATGTCGAACACGTCCCTTGAGGGGCTGGCATCGCCGCCGGTTCAGCTCATGCCCGGCGGCCGGGAAATACTCGCCAGCCTGCGGCCCGATATCAATCCCTGCTACGACGAGACCCATGTCCGCGTCTGCATCGGCAGCATCGCGTCGGACCTCCGGAACAACCATGTGCTGCTGGGAGCCGACTGTCGAATCGCCGACCGCGTGGCATCTCCCGTCCGGGCGCTACCGGTTGAGCCAAGACTTTCACCGAGTCGCCGGGGCGAAGATGGCCGGCCTCACGGAGTTAAAGTTCAAAGTCTACGACGGCACGGAAGACGAGTGCGCCATCGACGCCGCGGCCAGCAACCAGGGTCACGGCCTCAAGCGATCGAACGCCGACAAGCGGCGGTGCGTCGAGATGCTGCTGAAACTTCTCCCCGAACACGCCGCGAGTGTTATCGCAGAAAAGGCCGGCGTCAGCGGTGAGATGGTCGCGGAAGTCAGGAAGGCAGTGTTATCAGATTCTGATAACACTGCCCCCGCCACGGTCATCGGCAAGGACGGCCGCCGGTACAAGGCCCGGAAGCCGAAGAAGAACGGAAGGTCGCAAGAGGACAAGAAGTGCGTGTCGGCCGCCCGGATCGACCAGCACATTGCCCGGATCGTTTGCCCGATGCAGGTTGGTCGTGAGCGCGCACACGATCACCGTGGTGACGCAGGAGTGGTTGAACACATCGTCCTGCACGACCACATGCGGATGCGGGTTGCTTTGCTTCGTCCCCGCGACATCGGGAGCGACCCAGAAAACGTCACCGCGGTTGATCTTCTCCGCTGGTTCTTTCGCTTGCGTCGCCATGAATACGCACACCTTATAGTGGACCCCGAAACTGAGACCGCCAGGTAAGCTACTCTGGCGGCCCTCGGAGGTGGTCCTGATGACGGCGAAGCGGAAGACCCACACGGCGGCGTTCAAAGCCCAGGTCGCTCTGGCCGCGGTGAAGGGCGACAAGACGGTCAACGAGTTGGCCGCCCACTTCGGCGTCCACCCGACCCTCATCCACGGGTGGAAGAAGCAACTCCTGGCCGGGGCCGAGGCCGTGTTCGCCGCCGGAGCGAAGGCGGTCGCCCCCGGCGACGACCAGACACCCGCGCTGTACGAGCAGATCGGCCGGCTCAAGGTCGAGCTCGACTGGGTGAAAAAAAAAGCTGCGACGTTCGGTTGACGACCTGCGGCCGCTGATCGACCCCGGGCACGCCGACCTGAGCGTCCGTCGGCAGTGCCAACTGGTCGGGCTCGGCCGGGCCACGTACTACCGGGGGCCGGCCGAGGAGTCGGCCGACAACCTGGCCCTCATGCGGCGGATCGACGAGCAGTACACGGCCTGCCCGTTCTACGGCAGCCGGCGGATCGCCCGGTGGCTGGCCCGCAACGGCCACCCGGCGAACCGCAAGCGGGTCCAGCGGTTGCTCCGGGTCATGGGCCTGGAAGCCATCCACCCGAAGCCGAAGCTGTCGGCCGGGCGGGGCCACCCGGTGTACCCGTACCTCCTCCGCGGCGTGCCGATCGACCGCGTCGGGCAGGTGTGGAGTGCCGACATTACATACCTGCCGCTGCCCGGCGGGTTCATGTACTTGGCCGCCACCATCGACTGGTACAGCCGGTACGTGGTGGCCTGGCGGTTGTCGAACACGCTCGACGGGGCGTTCTGCCGGGACATGCTGGACGAGGCGTTGGCGGCCGGCACCCCGGAGGTGTTCAACACCGATCAAGGGGTGCAGTTCACGGCCGGGGCGTGGGTCGAGCGGGTGGAGGCGGCCGGGGCGCGGGTGAGCATGGACGGCCGGGGGCGGTGCCTGGACAACGTGTTCGTCGAGCGGCTGTGGCGGACGGTGAAGTACGAGGACGTGTTCCTGCGGGGATACGAGACGGTGACCGAGTTGGAGCGGGGGTTGAAGGCGTACTTCACCTTCTACAACGAGGCCCGCTTGCACCAGTCACTGGGGTACAAGACCCCGGCCGAGGTGTACCGGGCCGGACGGTCAAAAGAGCCGGCGAAGGAGTAGCTTAAATTCGTCGGTTTTTGGTCTCGCAAATGGGGTCCACTATACCTCTAGTCGCGCGACAAAACACCCGCCCCAGTGGCATCCTCGTTGCTGTGCAACAGGTACTCGCCCTTCACATAACATACCCGGAGGCAGTTATGCCACGTGGCGATAAGAGCAAGTACACGGATAAACAGAATAGGAAGGCCGAGCGCATCGCTGAAAGCTACGAATCGCGCGGCGTGCCCGAGGAGCGCGCGGAAGCAATTGCCTGGGCGACCGTGAACAAGGAAGACGGGGGCGGGAATAAGTCAGGCAGCGGGCGCGGTCTGCCGGACACGAACGTGTCGGCCAAGCGGGGCGGGAAGATCGGTGGGAAAAGCATCCGCGCGCGGACCCCGTCGCAACGCTCCGCGTCGGCGAAGAAGGCGGCGGCAACTCGCAAGCGGCGCACAGCCGCAGTAAAGTGAAACCAGCATCTGCGGGCGGTGCTGCCGGCGTGGTCACACCGCCCATTCACTTCTCGTCATGACATCGTGGCACGTCGCTAACTGTGCCTTCACCGGTTTCTACTCCGCGACGACGACAAGCTTTCAGCCAAGAGTCGAATCCGGCCCTCAGCCCTTCGGCTTCTTCCCCTTCTGTCCGTACCAGCGGTCGGCGATCACCACCAGTTCCTTGAGGACCCCGTCCAACTCCATCACCCTTTCCGTGAGCGAGTACGTCACCTGCGGCGGGACGGTCGGCTCGTAGTGCCGGTGTATCCAACCCTCGCTCTCAAGCATCCGCAGTCGCTCCGTCAGCGTCTTCGTGGAGATGCTGCCCAGTATCCGCTTCAGCTCGCCGAACCGTTTTGGCCCTTGCAGGTGGATCCGGTGTAGCAGGAGCATCGTCCACGGGCTGGACAGAATGCCGATAAGCTTGGTGAGCGGCTCCAACTCGTCACTCGCCTCCGATTTGTCCTTCGCCATACTTTACTCCGGTAAAGCTACTTCACTTGATGAGCCTACTTTACTTGAGAAACTGCGGCCGGTAAAGTTCCTCGACGCCTGATGACGGGCGGGAAACGAGGGCACCATGAACCGACTAATAATCGCGGCCGCGCTGCTCGGCCTCACCGCATTCGCCCCGGCCGACGAACCGAACGGCAATGCCAAGCAACAAGCGACCGCTAAGGCGCTGGAGACGTTCACCGGTTCCTGGGAGATCGCGAAGGTGACGCCGGATGGCGCAACGAAGGACGCTCGCAAGCTGGTGTTCAGGAAGGACGGCACCTACGCGGCCGTGGACACGGACGGGAAAGAACTGTGGGCAGGTACGTTTGAAATCGACCCGACAGCCAGCCGGAAGGTGTGGGATCATCGGTCGGACGACGGGAAGAAAAAGGGCACCGACGTGCTCGGCATCTACGAGCTGATCGGCGACGTGCTGAAGGGTGGCGTGTGTGGTTGGGCAGTGGAAGGGCAAGGATTGGACGGGGAAAGAACGTCCCAAGACCTTCGACCCGAAACAGGCAGATGTGGTGATCGAGCTGAAGCGGGTCAAGTGACCACCTCGCGGGAGACAGTCATGTCGGATTTCCAAGGCAAACGGGTGCTGGTGACCGGCGGCACCCGCGGCATCCTACCAATATGATCCGTCGGTACGCCGAACGCCTTCAGGAATCCGCCCGGAATTGATGGCCAACATGCCGAAACAGGACGCGCCCATCACCCGCTACTTCGCCGACCTGCCCGACCCCCGGATGGACCGGACCAAGAAACACTCGCTTGGCGACATCCCGGTGATCACCCTGTGTGCGGTGGTCGCCGGGACCGACTCGTGGGAGGAGGTCGAGGCGTTCGGGGAGGCGAAGGCGGACTGGTTGAGGACGTTCCTCGCCCTGCCGAACGGCATCCCGAGCCACGGCACCTTCTACCGGGTGTTCAGCCGGCTCGACCCGCAGGCGTTCGGGAAGTGCGTGGCCGACTGGATGGCCGGTGTGTGCGAGGTGGCCGGGCTACGGCACGTGGCCGTCGACGGCAAGGCGGTTCGGTCGGCACCCGAAGGGCACGTTCAGCGGGTGCCTGCACCTCGTCAGTGCGTGGGCCGCCGAGAACCGCCTGATCCTGGGCCAGGCGGCCGTCGCCGACGGGTCGCACGAGATCGCCGCCATCCCCGAAATCCTCCGGTGCTGGACCTCAAAGGGGCGTTGGTGACGATCGACGCCGCCGGGTGCCAGAAGGAGATCGCCAAACAGATCCGGAACCAGGGCGGGCATTACCTGCTGGCCGTGAATGGGAATCAGCCGACCCTTCAGGCGGCCGTCCACGCCGAGTTCGACTGGCTGATCGAGGCCGACTTCGTCGGGCTGCCGTACGACGAGGCCATTAGAATGCGTCGACTATCCGACAATGGCCAACCCGTGTGAAATCTCCTACGTTTTTGGGTCTGTCGATGCCCGATTCGATCTCCTCTCGCACGCCACCTTCGCCCTCGCCCGGGCTTCGGCGACTCACTCGGTTCGAGGACCTCGTGCAACTGTTCGCGTGGTGGGAAGGGAGTTTCGAACAACTCACATGTGGCCCATTCGAAGGCACACTCCTCGGGCGGCAGGGGGCAGGCCCCCCATGCATCGCGTTGCCGCTAACCAGTCGGTGCGGGTACGCGGCTGGGAGGGCCACGGGTTGGTCTCCATCTCACTCGTGTTGCCCGAGACGGCCGATTGCTTGTGGCAGAAGCGGCGGGTCGAAGCCGGGCGGTTGGTCGTTCGTGCCGGCTGTGTCGAGGCCGACCATCTGACGTCCCGACGTACCGCGAACATGGCGATCTCGATCAGGCGGATAGCGCACGTCCGTTCCAATGGCCGGGCAATCGAAATTCCCCCTTCGTGCCGTGGAGCCCGCGATACTAGCAGTCGCTCGTGAAGGGCCGTGGGGAAGTTCCGAACGGGTGAGACTTTGTTCGTAATTCGTAAGGGACAACGTCATGTTGGAAGGAAGGTCTGTCCATCCCATTGACCGCTCGGGTGGGAGGTTGACAGAAGGCTACCGGGAAAGACCCGTAACGCCAGCGGTATGTCCGACCGCGCCGGCGGATACAAGTCAAGACCCTGGGTGCGGACGTCTGGCGATCCGGTAGGTCGGCGACCGCGCCCACGATCACCCGCTCTTCCGCAACCGGTCGCGGGCTGAAGTTTGTTCGTAATTCGTACTCGGCCGGGGCCGGAAAGAAAGTCTGTCCACCTCCTTGGCCGCTCCATGTGGAGTGTGTCGAAAAGCCGCCAGGGAAGGACCCGTCAGCCCGGTCCCTCCCTGGGGCGTGGAAACCTTTAAGATCACTTAACGACCGGCCGCTCGCACTATTGCCAGGATGCCGGCCTTGATCGGGTCTGGCAAACACTCCCAGGCGTCGATGATGAAAGTGAGAGACGGGTCAAGCATGGCAGGTGCGCCGCTTTTCGCGCCGCCCGGGTCAAGAAGCTCTCTTTTTGAGGCGTTTTCGTGGGGAGTTCCAATCCCTCCCGCTCCGCTGATTGAAACACGTTGAGAATCGCGAAGAATCCCTGCAACACAGGCCGTAGAGGTGAATACCTCTGCGGCCTGTGTCATTTCCCGAGCAGACCTTTGGGGCAGCACGTGGCCTACGATGGGCTTACCCCCACCCGAACAATCCCCGGGAGGTGCAACATGGCCTGGCTCGAACACTGAGGTTCGCGGTTTCGGCTTCTCTTTCGCTTCAACCGCGAGCGTTACCATGTCAACCTGAAGGCCACATGGCCCCGCGGGAGGCCGAGAACTGCCCCGCATCACGTTCGCCGAGAAACTGGCGGCCGGGGTCGGCGTCCCGTGCCGCGTCTTCTCCATGTGCTGGCAAGACTCCGACGAGTGACGCCCGGCGATCTCGGCGGCGAACGGCCCCCTCAGCCGCCGTACAATCATTACTCCGGCGTTGAATTTGACGGGCCAACGTCACCGCGAAAAAGGGCAGTCGCCGTGAACGATTCGACGCGCCGAGCCGACCTGCCGATGTGGTACCGCGTTCTCCGCGCGGCCGCCCTCCCGTTCCTGGTGATTGGCCTGGTCGGCGGGTTAGCCGGCCTCGCCTTTTGCACTCAGGCGTGGGTCGAGGTCAACGAACGACCGCCGGAGGGGCACGCGGCCGGGTTCGTCGGGCTGGCCTTGATGATGGCGACCGCGGTCAGCGCCGTCGCGGCTTCTGGGGCCACATTCGCGCTCTGGACGTTCTGGCGGCCGAGGAAGAACAACGCCGAGTGACAGGGGTGATCCTATCCCCTTTCGCTCGGCGTTGTGATGGGCGAACTCCGCGATCATTGAGCCGCAGCGTAACTCTCACAATTTAAGATCTCGACACGGGCTAGAACGTCCGATACGCTCGATTCGCCCTCCCCTTTGAGAGACACCCATGAAACGCTTGGCGACCTTGGTCCTCCTCGGCGGCCTGCTCGCGATCCACCCCGGTTCCGCGCAGGACGTGGCATCTCGCCCTTCCACCAAGCCCACGGCGGCGGCGAAGGTCCGGTCGGTCTACCTCGTCAGCAACGCCGACCCGGAGACCGTGGCCGGCCTCCTCGCTGCGATCTACCAGGGGGAGGCCGTGGTCGCCGCCGCCCCGGCTGGGGTGGGCAAGGCTGTCATTGTCGGCGGGTCCGCGACCGCGGTCGCGGACGTCGGGAAGTTGATCGAGCAACTCGACCGGAAGCCCCGGGCGGTGGAGATCGAGGTCACGCTCGTCGAAGCAACCGTCGCGAAGGACGGGAAGGATCCGACCGCGGCCGATCTGCTCAAGGATGGCAAGGGCCAGCGGATCAAGCTGACGGCCGTCGAGGGCCAGTCGGCGGTCAGTACCACCGGCGGGAGCCGGCCGTTCGTCACCGGGTCCGTCCGCCAGCCCGTCGGCCCTGGTGGGGCCGGCGGGCGTGACGGGGCCGGCGGGTTTCCCGGCGCGGCCGCGCAACCGCGTATCGTGCGCGGGGTCAACTACCAGTCCGTCGGGACGACGGTGAAGCTGACGGCCCGCGTCGAGTCGGGCGACGCGGTCGCAGTCGACTTGAGTGTCCAAGAGACCAAGGTCCGCCCGGCCGACGACGAGAACGGCGAACCGGCCATCGACAACGCCACGCTGACGACGAAGGTGAGCGTCCCGGCCGGCAAGCCGGTGGTCGCACAGACGGTTCGCACGGGCGGGAAGGCCGGCGCGACCGTTGCAATGGTGATCGTCACGGCGCGCGTCGTGGGCGAAGGCCCGACCGCCGCGGGCATGCACTGATGCCAGATCGTTCGGGGTACCCCAACGGGAATCGTGTCGCCGCGAACCGACCGCCGCCAGAACACCCACCGGCCTGATGGCTGACTACCAGCCGAGTTGCCCCTGGCCCCTCACAAGAGGGAACAGGACTTGCCGCGAACGATCGGATGTCTTCTCTTCCCTCAGTCGTCCCGCCTCCGTCTCCGTCGTGGCCGGTCGTCGTCCTCGTCGTCGAAGTCCGACCGGCGGACCCTCTTCGGCGACTTCCGCTGACGGATGGCGTAGGTGACTAACCCCGCCACGATGGTTAAAGACACAAGGACAAAGACGACAGAGCGGTTTTTGGTCGGGTCTAGCGCGTCGTGCTCTGCTCGGTTACCTTCCCCGGCTGCGAGTGGCGGGTGACGGCGTCGCGGGTGGCAGGACGGCTTCGGCCAAAAGCGGCACGCTTACCTGCGGCCCAGAGCGAAGGCCGTCGATCTCCTCGCCGGTACCCTGCCAGATGAGGGCCGGGCCGCCTTCACCCGCAACAGGGCCAGGTCGCGGACCGGGTCGCGGCCCACTCGCTCGGCTGGCCCCCTGTTGAAGACGAGTTCGACGGTCGCCCGGTCGGTGATCCCGATTTCCCGGAGGATCATCAACGCGCGAATCGATTCTGTCCGGCGGTGCTTCAAGTGGGGCGTCGCGAAGGAAATGATCTCCGGCGATCGGCACGAGGTCGTCCGCACCCTGCCCGGTCTGCGGAAGGGGCGGACGACGGCCGCCGATGCGGACGCCGTCCTTACGGCCGGGGAGGTGGTCGTGCGAGCCACCTTCCCGCACGTGACGCGGTGGCCCGGAATATTGCCCGAACGATGGCGGCGAGGCGCGTACCGGGCGGACTACTTCAAGTTGTTCGCCTTCTTCAGTTCGCCGACGGATTTTGCGGCGGCGTCCTTGATCTCCCGTTGCATGGTTTCCTTGAGTTGCTGTTGGGCGGTCTCAATCTTTTTGCTGAGGGTCGTCATGATGCCCCGGGTCGTCTCGTCCCCGTCCGCCCTCCGCTCGGCGATCTGTTTGTCCACGTACTCCTTGATCTGCTGATGCGAGGTGGTGACGGCCTTGTTGATCGCCAGCAATAATTGCCGGGTGGTCTCGTCCGTGTCATCCTTCCGCTCGGCGATGCGTTTGTCGACGTACGCCCGGATGTCCTTGTTCAGGTCGTGCCATTGATTCTGACTCGACTCCTGCAACTGCGAGATCGCCAGCTTCAGCTCTTTTTCGAGTTCCTTCAGGCCGGACGTGTCCATGCCGATCGACTCCATGAAAAGGGGTGGGCGATCTGAGTTTGGTGAGTGGGCGGAGAGTCGCTCGTGGGTATTCAACCGATCGGTTGTTGGGCGTAACTTGACGGCAACCCAACCACAAGGTACCGACCTCGTTGTCGTCGGTCAAACAATAATTCGCCCCAATCGTTGGAACGTCGCCTGTTGGGACGCCACGTCGCCCGGTGCCATGACCGGGACCACCGAGGGGGCGATGACGGAAGCGGAGTGGGTGGCGTCCAACGACCCGACGCGAATGCCGGAGCACCACCAAACCCCATGCTTAGGCGTTCGTCGCGCGGACCCGCCTCACACCGTCTTCAGCCATCGGCGGACGACCTGGAGTTCGTCGGCGGCGTCGATCACCCCATCGCTGTTGAAGTCGAATGCCGCGTCGTAGCGCGGCGTGCCGGCCGTCGAGCCGAGGGCATCGTGCAGCATCCACCGGGCTTCGCGGTTGTACGCCCGGTCGCCGTCCAAGTCGCCGAACAGTCGCGTGAACCCGGCGGTCGCGTCGGCTGCCATCGCCGTGCCGTTCAGGCCCCACACCTTCGCGGCGTTCACTCGCAGCGTGTACACGCCGTCGGCGACTGACCCGCCGATCGCCGTCGGTCCGGTGAACGTCACCGTCGCCACGGTCTTTCCGCCGACGACCACGGCCTGCACTGCGATCGGGACGGCCCCGCCGTCCGCGCCGACGACGGTGACGGCGTTCGTCCCCAGTGCCACGACTTGGTCGAACGAAACGGTGACCTTCGTCACCATCGACCGCTGGGCGGCCCCGTCGTTGACGACCACGCCGGTGACGGTCGGTGTAGGGCCGGCGGGCGGCGCTGGTGGGGCGACCGGCGGGGCCGGCGGCACCACGTCCCACTTCCACAGTTCCGGCCGTTGCACGTCGGTGCGGCCGGGGAAGTAGATCGACCCGTTGAAGTACGCCCCGGTCGCCGTCGCGCCGGTCATCGTGATCTGGTCGCCGACCGCGTTGGCAATCGGTAGTTCGTTCGGCCGGCGGGGCGGCAGGCCGTTCGTGTCCACCCAGGCCGTGCCGCCCGGCGTGCCGTCGGTGCGGAACACGCGGCCGGTCTGCCACTCCTGGAACAGAAAGAAGCCCGGCGCGGCACCGTCCGCCGGGACGTAGGCGGCGAAGATCCACCCGGCGGTCGGGGCACCGGCCGGCACGGGGAGCGGCCGCGTGCCGGCCGCCGTGCCGTCGCTCAGCCAGTACGCCGGCAGGCTGGTCTGCGAGTAGGTCGCGAGCAAGGCCGTGCCGCCGTAGTTGGTGGCGGCGTACAGGTTGCCCGCCCCCGCCGGCAGGTCGAACTTCTTCGTGCCGGCGGCCGTGCCGTCCGTCACCCACAGGCCCACGTCGGATGGCTTCGGGTAGCTGTTCGAATCGACGCGGAAGAACCCCTTCCCGCCGACGGCGAACAGGTTCGAGACGTACAGGTTGTACGGGGTGGCGTCGAACGCCTTGAGCAACTGCCGGGCGTTTCCGCCGTCGCCGACCCAGACCGACGCCGTCGAGCCGTTGGTCGGGGTACTGCCGAAGACGAACCGGCCGGGGCTGATTTCCACGCCCGTGTCGAGCGTCACCCCGTTGGCCGTCAGGTTTTGCTGCTGCGGCCGTGTGCCGGCCGTCGTGCCGTCCGTCTGCCACACGACCGTCCGGCCGTCGCTCGCCTGCCACGTCAGCACGACGGCGTCGTCCGTCGTCCGGATCGCCGGGCTAATCGGCGGGCCGATGCCGAGGGTCGTGCCGAAGTCCTTCAGCAGCGTGTTCGTCGTGCCGTCGGTCTTCCACCAGGCGATCCGGTTCGTACTGAGGTCGCGCGTCACATAGAAGAGGTTCCCCTCCCAGCCGACGGTCTCTTGCCCGCCGTCGGCGAGTACGCCGGCAAGAGGGGCCGCCTTGAACGTCCCGCCAGCCGTGCCGTTCGACCGCCACAGGGCCGCCCCGCCGCCGTCGTCCGCGGTGAAGAAGACGATCCCGTTGCCGGCCGCGAAGAAGGCCGTCGGGTTCGACCCGCCGAGGCCGGCGCGGACGTCCTTGACCATCCGCGTGCCGGCGGCCGTGCCGTCGGTGGCGTACAGTTCGTACCCGTGCCCGTTGTCGGCGGAAAAGAACAGGGTCTGGCCCGATGGGGTGATGTTCTGCGGGTACGACCCCCACACCCCGGGCATGATGTCGGCGAATTGTGTCGCGGCGGGCGTGTCACGGGCTTCCAATTGTTGAACGGCAAGGCGCGGCGGCATTCAGGGAACCTCATTGGGGTCCGGGCGAGCGGGCCGGGAGGGTAATCTGTACACGCCGCGGTGTCCAGGCGGCTTGCCGTCCGGCGGCACGTTACCTCCGCCCCGCCTGGAATTCAACGCGCGGCCCGTCGTCGTTGTCCCCTCCTCGCCTTTGGAATCCTGCTGATCGTGTTCGGCGTGCTGGTCGGGGCGTCTCGCACAACGCCGGCGAGAGTGGGCACAGATCGCGGGCCGGGAACAGGTGCAGCCACAAGCCCGGCCAACGGGTATGATCGTGGCGACCACCCCGGAGGAGTCGCATGGTCCCGGCCTTGCTGTTTGCGCTCGCGGTGTCGTCACCGCGGTTGGACGCCGAGGGCGTGCCGCTGCCGGCCGAGGTGCTGCACCGCGTCGGATCGGCCCGCTACCGCTACCCGGCGTGGCTGTCGGCCCCCGTGATCTCGGCCGACGGCACGCGGTTGTACACGCACGCCGGCAACGACCGCATCGTCGTGTGGGAAGCGGCGACGGGGCGGGTGCTGAACGAGTTCAAGGTTCCGGCCATCGGGCGGTACGTGAATTCGACGAAGGTCGATGACCAGTCGCAGACGTTGCGGTTCGACGCCCGACTGCACCGCCGGATCGAACTGCGGCCATCCGGCCAACTCCGCGTGATCGACGCCGCGTTCGGCGACCTCCATGTCTGCACACTCGATCCGACCACCGGCGGGGTGGACATGAACCTTGCCCTCGAACTCCCACTCTGGCATGCCGCCGAACTCACCCGCGACGATCGCCGGCTGGCCGTCGCGATCTTCGACGTGACGCGGCAGGTGAGTCTCGACGTGGAACAACACTACTTGAAGGTGTACGACACGGCGACGCAGAAAGTCGTCTACGAGGTGCCGGTCGCCAAGCGCCTCCACAACTTCTCCTTCAGCCCCGACGACAAGTGGCTGGCCGTCGCGGACGAGGAATCGTTCCGCCTGCTGGACGCGGCCACCGGGCGCCTCGTGCGGGTGCTTCGCTGCCGGGCGAACGAGGTCGTGCCCGACTTCCAATTCGGCCCCGATTCCAAGTCGGTGGCCGGCTTCGCCCGCACGGGAACCGCGACCGAGCGGCTGACGGTGTGGGACACGGCCACCGGGGCCGTGAGACGGGAACACCCGTTGACGCCGACCGATCCGAAGGTGCGGGAGCAATCCTACAGTTTCGCGTACCGGCCCGACGTGAACCGGCTGGCCGTCATCGAGAATCGCGTCGGCGTGCAGATTCTGGACGCGACGACCGGGCGGCCGGTGGCCGTGGTGCCGGACCGGGGGGCGGGGAGTGGAATCTTCTCGCCGGCCGGGGACGTGTTTTACGCGAACCCGGAATCCTCCGATCGGTACGGGTACTTGCGGGCCATCGACCTGCGGACTTCGCCGCCGAAGGTTACCGAGCCGTCGACCGGGTTCTTTCACCTCGCTTACCCGTCCGATGGGGAACTGCTCGCGCTTTCGGGGGACGACCTCGTTCGGTGCAACCCCGCCACCGGCGCGACGCGGATCACGCCGCTCAAACTCCCGGACGCATCCGGGGCTGGAGCGTACCGGGCCGTGTCGCCGGACTTCAAGCAGGTGGCGGTGGTGACGGGCGTAGAGTTCGAAACCGCGAAACCGCCACGCGCGGAACTCACGCTCACGGTCACCGACCTCGGCTCGGGTCGGCAACAAGTGCTGAAGGGGGAAACCCGATGGCGGGTCTTCAGCTTGAGCTTCACGCCCGACGGGACGATGGTCGTGGGCCGTTCGTTCTCGAACGAGTGCGCCCTCTGGGACTTGCGAACGGGCAAGTTCACCGCCATCCGTCCCGATGAAAAGAAGGCCCCGGGTGAGGTCATTCGGACGGTGCTCGAACCGCAGTACGGCCCCTGGCTGGTGACCTCGACGAGCACGTACGTCCGCGACGCGCGGGCTCGCGCGCGGGCCGCCCGGAAGTCGGGGCCGACGTGCCTCTACGACCTCCACAATCTGGGCAAGCCCGTCTGGCAATTCGTGCCGAGTTCGGACGACTTCTCCGTTCGGTTCATCACGCAAGACGGCCGGGGCGTCGTGGGCGAGGGGATCGCGAACGGGAAGACGTGCCTGGAACTCTGGGACGGTCCCACGGGCCGTCGGCGGTGGCGTCAGGCCTTTCCGGCCTCCGTCTCCATCCGCACACAGTCGCCGGACGGGCGAACGCTCGTCGGCGTTCGCGACACGGAACTCTTCCTGATCGAAACCGCCACCGGCCAAGTTCGCCACACGTTCCGCGGCCATCGAGGTTGGATTGGCGGCGTCCGCTTTTCGCCCGACGGGCGCACTCTGGCGGCCGTGGGCGGGGAAGCCCCGCTGTACCTCTGGGACGTGGCCGGCGAACTGGAGAGACCGCAGACGCCGCCCGACATGGTCGTTGCGTGGGCCGACCTCGCCGCGGAGGATGCGACCGTCGCGTTTCAGTCGATCCGACGTTTGGCGTGGTTCCCGGAGTCTTCGCTGCCTTTCCTTCGAGACAAGCTGCCGCCGGTCCCGCCCGTGGGCGACGGCGTGCTGCCGAAGCTCGTCGCCAACCTCGACGCGGCGGCGTTCGCCGACCGCGAGGCCGCGATGAAGGAGTTGAAAGCGCTCGGCGACCTGGCCGTACCGCGGTTGGAGCAGGCGCTGAAGGAAACGGACTCGGCCGAAGCCCGCGCGCGGATCGAGAAGCTGTTGGACGCGAACGCCGGCCGGCCGCCGACGGGAGAGAACCTTCGGGCCGTGCGGGCCGTCGAAGCGGTGACACGCATCGGCACCCCGGCCGCGACCGCGTTGCTGAAGGCGTGGGCCGGCGGGGCCGACGGCGTGCCGCTCACCCGCGAGGCGAAGGACAGCCTGTCGCGGCGGAAGTAGTGGCCGCGGTTGAGTGAACCGTAGCTGTGGGCACTCACCGCACCGGTCGCCGTGGTCGGACGTTCGTGACCGACTTCATTTTGGCCGCTGCGATCACCACCCGGGTGCGAGACGAGGTGAACCCGCAGGGTGTGCGGCTTCGCCCGGGCGCAATGAACGCACGGAAATGGCTCCTGCAAGACAGGGAATTTCCCACCTCGCACGAAGTGCCGTGCGGCTTTCCTGGTGACCGACGACCCACCAAAAACATTTCGGTCCTATCCTTCAGCGGCTCGAATCCCCACCGCCGAGCGAAGGACATCACGATGGGCAGTAACCTTCACGCCCTCACGGACTCTCGGCCGGCGGAGGCCGTCACCCTCCGCATGAACAACGCCCACCCTCTTGCGGACGGACTCCCGACCGACATCCCAACGCCGCCGCCGACCGCCCGGCTGTCCGGCGGGTACGAGTTGAACCGTGTCCTCGGTCGCGGCGGCATGGGGATCGTCTACCTGGCCCGGCACAGCGGGCTGAAGCGGAACGTCGCGTACAAGGTGCTTACCCACCTCGGCTGCACCGACCCGGAAACGCGGGCGCGGTTCCACGCCGAGGCCGAGACGCTGGGGAAGTTGCAACACTCTGGGATCGTACAAATCTTCGACTACGGCACCGAAAACGGTAGCCCGTTCCTGGTCATGGAGTACGTCTGTGGCGGGTCGCTCGCGGAGTCGTTCAAGAACGGTCGCCTGCCCCCGCGCGACGCCGCCTCGCTGGTCGCGACGATGGCCGCGGCCGTCGGGCACGCCCACGCCCAGGGCGTCATCCACCGCGACCTGAAGCCGGCGAACATCCTCCTGACGGCCGACGGGCGACCGAAGGTCGCCGACTTCGGCCTCGCGCGGGACGTGACCCGCGAACACCTGACGCGGACTGGCATGATCGCGGGCACGCCGACGTACATGCCGCCCGAACAACTGCTCGGCCGCAAAGACCTCACGCCGGCCGTGGACGTCTGGGCGATCGGCGTGCTGCTCTACGAGATGCTGTCGGGCACGGTCCCCTTCGGCGGCGACAACCCTCAGCAGATTTTGACGAACATCCTTCAGCACGAACCCGTCTCGCTCCGCGCCTGGCAACCGGGTCTACCCCGGGACCTGGAAACGATCTGCCGCAAGTGCATGCACAAAGACCCGCACCGGCGGTACCCGAACGGTGAGTCGCTCGCCGCCGACCTGACGCGGTTCCTGGACGGCAAGCCGATTCTCGCACGGCCAATCGGTCGGGTGGAAAAGGGGTTGCAATGGTGTCGGCAAAACCGAACGGCGGCCGCACTGACGGTCGGCCTCGTGCTGACGATGACGGCCGCGACGGGGGTGTCCCTACTACTGGCCGACCGAGCGAACTGGGACCGGGGCAACGCCGTCACGGCCGCCGCCCAGGCCGAAGACTCGCGGCAGAAGGCCGAAGCGGCGACCGCCGACGAAAAGGCGGCCCGCGAAGGGGCCGAAACGCTCGCCAGCATGATGGACGCCTTGTTCGACAAGATGAGGGTACCGGAAGTCGATCTCCGGCGAGAGGTCAAGGTTCAGATAGACTTGGGGGCCAAGCGACTCCTGGCCGGCGCGTGTGAGCCGCTTGTGCGGGCCAAGTTGCTTTACCGGCTCACCGAGGTTCGGTTGCGGTGGGGCGACTGGCCCGAGGCCGTCCCCCTCGCCGAACAGGCGTTCGCCCTCCGATCTCGGCACCTGGGCCCGCACCACCCGGACACGCACGCCGCTGCCCACCAACTCGCCTACCTGTACTCCCACGTAAGCGACCGGAAGGCAGACGCCGTGCGGGTGTTGAAGCCGGTCGTTGAGGCCGAGGTCGCCGCACTTCCGCCGGACGACCCCCAGGTCGTGGGCCTGCTCGGCTCCCTCGCCTTGGCGTACAAGTCGGCCGGCCAGACGGCTGAGTACGACCGACTCGCCGCGCGGGTGCTGACCCTGGCCGAGAAACAGTACGGTCCGGACCACGTGGAAACGGAGTGGCGGCGGGTCAACCTGTCGAAGTACTCCGTGGCCGCCCACAACTACGACGAGGCCATCCCGGTGCTGACGAAGGCGTACAAGACCCTGGGTGAGAAGTGGGGTGAGGGTTCGGACCCCTTCCTGTGGCTCCGGCGGCACATCGGGGCCGTGCTCTGCGCGGCCGGCCGGTCGCAGGAGGCGATTGACTACCTGCGGCCGGCGTACGAGCACGGCCTGCGGATCGTCGGCCCGACCCACCCGCACGTGGTGGGCGATCGGTCGCGGCTCGCCGCCGCTTACGAAGCGTGTCGAATGTACGCCGAGGACTTGCCCCTGCGGCGGGCCATGCTGGACAACGCGATCGCCCGGAAAAGTCTCCCCGACACGGGCGAGCAACTGTTGAAGATCGCCCGCGATACGGCGTGGGCGTGGCGGACCGCTCTCAACTGACGGCGGTCATGGCGCTCGGGTCTGCCGCCACATTGCTCTACGATGTGGACCCGCGGTGCGCGTCTCGGCGAACCTGAGTTACCACCAAGGCGTCTGGCGCATTACCAAGGCAAATCGCGGGTCGGTCACTGCGACCGGAGGAACTTCAGGACGCGGTCTTCGCTGTCCGGGGACGTTTGCTCCCGGCCGCGGGCGGCTTCGAGGGCCTGCCGCATCAGCCCGTACCGGGCCTTCCCGGTCGTGGTGCTGATTTGGGGGAGTGGGCTCACTGCGGTTCGCGGTTCGCTCGCCTTCGCCTCGGTGCCCGGTCGGGCCGCCCGTCGATGTGTTGCGGTCAACGCTCTCAATTCAACCTCGTCAAAGGGTATTCACCCGCGGGCGGTTCGCGCCGCGGGGTGTCTGCTGGAGGTGCTACTTCTAGCGGTCGTCTAGAGGGACCGGTCACGGCCCCGAACGTGTAGCGATCAGCGGTGTCATCAACCGTCGGAAGAACTCGACCCGGGTGCCAGGCCGGCACCCCGAAAGGGTTATCGTCATTCCGTCACCAGGATTGTAGGCGGGTTCTCGCCGGAGCGGTAGACCAATCCACCGGACGGCAACAACACCATTGTGCGCAAAGTGCGGATTCTGCGGGAGGAACTCCATCCCTTCCGATGCCGGATGAGACAGGCATTGCCCGCGGTGTGGGATTGACCCCGCCCCCGGGCCGCGTATAAGCCGCCGAACACTCGCCCTCGAATCCCACCCCGCGGGCCATCCCATGACGGTTGTGCGCTTCATTGCCTTCGCCCTGCTCGCGCTCGCGTCCGTCGGCTGCCAGGCCCTCAAGGACGATCCGGCGTTGGGCGACCGCCCGTGGTCGCCGAGTTCATCTTTCGCGGGCGTCAAGGATCGCTGACCCGGCGCAGCCGATCCGACCGGGGCCGCCAGGTGGCGTTGTTACGCGCCGCGGCGGGCTTTCGGCTTCTTCGCTTCGCGATTCATCGGCTCGCCGTCCACGAACGTCTGGCACTCCGGCAGGGCTTCCAGGAACTGCTTCCCGTAGGGCTTTGTGAGAACTCGCGGGTCGAACAGCACGACGATGCCCTTGTCCGTGGCCGTGCGGATGAGGCGGCCGAAGCCTTGCTTCAACTTGATCGCGGCCAGCGGCACCTGGTACGTCATGAACGGGTTGCCGCCGTCGGCCTGAATCACTTCCAGCCGCGCTTCCGTCAGCGGCCGGTCGGGGACTGCGAACGGCAGCTTCGTGATGATGACGTTCGACAGGGCTTCGCCGCGAACGTCCACGCCAGCCCAGAAACTGTCCACGCCGAAGAGGACCGCCCGCGGGGTTGTGCGGAACTGCTCGAGCATCTTGCCGGCCGGCATCCCTTCGCCCTGGCAGAACAGCGTGTATCCGTTCTTCGCGGCCCATGGCCGAAGGCGGTCTGCGGCACGATTGAGGAAGGAATAGCTCGTGAACAGCACGAACGCCCGGCCCTCAGTCTTCGCCAAGTAGTCGGGCAGCTTCTTGATGACCTGTTCCTCGAAGTCGGCGCTGCGGCCGGCCGGGTCGGGCATCGTCTCGCGGAATAGGTGCAGTTGCACCTGCGTCTGGTAGTCGAACGGGCTGCCGAGTTGCAGCGTGTCGGCTTCGTCGAGTCCGAGGCGGTGCTGCACGTGGGCGAACCCCTCGCGGCCGCCGGTGCTGAGCGTCGCGCTCGTGAGCACCACGGCCGGCACCTTGTCATAAAGCTGTTGTTTGAGCGCCTCGCCGACTTCGATGGGGGCGCTCGCCAACGACACCTTCGCCCGGCCCATCGTGGTCTTCACGTCCACCCAGTACACCTGCCCCTTCAGATCCTGTGCCAACCACTGGCGGACGGTGTTCGCCAGGGCGGTTAGCCGCGTGGCTTTGCTCGACAGTTCGACCTTCTCCTCTTCAGCCGACAGTTTATTCGCGATGGCGGTCAGCACGGTGGCGAGCTTTTCGAGTTCTTCCGACAGGAAGTCCGGCACGATGCCGGCCGTGCGAACGCGGCCGTTGGTCCGGCCTTGCAGTTGGTGCCATTCGTGGACGGCCCCGAAGAAGCGGTCGGCCGCCTGCCGGGCGTTGTCCATCTGCACGAAGCTGGCCGCGTCGCCGTGGGCGGCGAGGACGCCGCGGTTGCCGCGCGGGGCCAGGATTTGGCTCAAAATATACTCGACGCCGCCCTGCGACACCTGCAAGCCGAGGTGGTCGGCGGCCACGTCTTCGAGCGTGTGAGCTTCGTCGAAGATCACCGCGTTGTAGTCGGGCAACAGCCCGCCGCCCTGCCGCCGTAGGGCGAGGTCGCTGAAGAACAGCGCGTGGTTCACGATCAGCAGGTTCGCCCCGTAGACCGACTTGCGGGCCTTGTAGTAGAAGCACTCCTGGTAGTGCGGGCAGTTGCGGCCGAGGCAGTTGCCGCTGTCCGACTCGACCGCGTCCCAGACGCTCGGGTACGGCTGCAACGGCAGGTCGGACCGCGTGCCGTCGGTGGTCTTGCGCGACCACTTGCCGACGATCTGGAGTTGCTGCAAGGCGACCGGGTCGGCGAACAGCGTGCCCATCCGCTGTTGCGCGACGCGCAACCGGCGGAGGCTGACGTAGTTTCCGCGGCCCTTCACCAGCACCGGGCGGAATTCGAACGGCAGGGCCTTTTGCAGGAACGGGATGTCCTTCTCGATGAGCTGGTTTTGCAGGGCGATCGTGTGCGTGGAGACGACGACGCGGTAGTCCTTGCGGTCGGACACGGCGGCCACGGCCGGCACGAGGTAAGCGAAGCTCTTGCCGACGCCGGTGCCGGCTTCGACCATCAGCTTGCCGTCTTTTTTGAGGGCGGCCGCGACGGCGTTGGCCATCTCGACCTGTTGCGGCCTGGCCTCGAAGCCGGGCATCCGGTCCGCGAGTTGACCGCCCGGCGAGAGGAGTTTCGTGAGGTTCATCCGGTGATTGTGCCAGAGACTGGGCCGGGATGTAAAGGTGAGCCGGATCGCAGCCCATTTTGCATTTTTCCTTGGTCCGAGCGATGCAGTGGCCGGACCAAGGAAAAATGCAAAATGGGCGATCGGAATCATTCTGCCGGAAATACCACGCGGAACGTCGTCCCCTTCCGCACCTCGGACTCGATGCCCACGGTCGCGTGGTGGTGGTCCAGCACCATCGCCACGAAGGACAGCCCCAGGCCCATGCCGGCACTGTAGCCCTCGTAGAGCGCGTTGTCGCGCTTCGTCGTGTAGTGTGGCTGGAGGCACTTTTGCCGCGTCACCTCGGTCATGCCGATGCCGTTGTCGCGGACGTCCAGCACGATGCGGTCGGCCTCGCGGCGGACCGTCAGGTGAATCTCGCCCTTCCACCCGGCGGCGGCGAGCAACGCCTGCTTGCGGTCGGTCGCGTGGCGGGCCTCCTCGCGCAAGAAATTGCGCATCTCGAACGTAGCGTCGCGGGCGTTGAACAGCAGGTTCTCGATGGCTTGTTGCAGGTGCGACACGTCGCCGGTGATGACGACGGGTTCGGCCGGCACGTCGGCGGTGATCTTCAATTTCCACTTGTCGCGGCCCATGTCGGTCCACGTCTTCGCCGAATCGCCCACGAGGGCCGCGAGGTCCAACTTCGTCACCTCGGCGTTCGCCGGGTCGCGGCGGACCGTCTTCAAGATTTGTTGAAGGCGTTCCGTCACCGTGCCGAGCGTGGACTTCACCTCGTGCAGCATCCCCTCCTGATCGGGTGACAGGCCGTTGACCTCGATGCACCGCGAGAGCAGGTCGTTCGGCCGGACGAGGAGGTTCTTGATGTTGTGGGCGTAGCTGCCGGCCATGATGCCGATGCTCGCGTAGAGTTGCGACTTCATCTCCAGGGTCATCTTCTCGGCCTCGGCCGCGCGACGTTGCAGGTCGGACGTCTCGAGCTGCTTGCCGAGCAGTTGGGCATGGAGTTGCTGCTGAATCCGTGCGGCCTCGTCCTGCCGGCGCTGGGCCTGAAGGAGTTCGAGTTCCTGGTGTTCGATCTCGGCCACGGTTGTCAGGCGGTCGAGCTCTCGGCGGTGCTCCCGCCGCAGGAACCGCGTGACGAACAAGATCGCCAGGGCCGTCGCCGTCAGCAGCAACATCCCGGCGATGAGTGACATTTGCTGCCGCTCTTGCTCGAGGCGTTCGAGCTTGTTGAAGGCGTGCAGGCGGTACTCGCAGCGGATGACGGCCCGGTCGTCGTTGAACGGGCGGTACTCCAAGACGCGCAAGCTGTCGCGGCTTTGCCGGATCGGCTTCGGCACGGCCGATAGCCAGGTTAGCGCGTCCGGCTCGGGCTTCGGCGAACCGGGCGGCGGGGCGAGGACGACTTCCAGCCGGTAGATTTCCGGGAACAGCGGCAGTTGGTTCACGTAAGCCCGCGTCGGCTCGACGAGTGACCGCATGTGTTCGAGCACTTCGGCCCGCTTCGTCTCCTGCCGCCGCGGGTCGCCGACGCCGGTGGGGTCGTCGGCACGGGCGTGGGCGTACTCCTTCACCAACTCCGGCAGCGTCTTGCGGAAGTTTCGCGACTCGTCGATCCACTCGCGGACGGCCGCCCGGTCGGACTCTTCCGACCAACTCGCCCGCTCGTGGAGCAGCCACGAGAGCCAGCCGACGAGGACGGCCCAAATGATCACGACCGGGGCGAGGCCGCCGACGTACTTCCACACGGCCCGGCGGGCGGGCAGGGCGATGGCCTGGAAGGTCGATTCCGACAGGGGGCGATGCGTCACGGCGTGCCACTCCCGGTTTCCACCCGCGAGGTGCGGTTCAGCGGTCGCGTGCCGACGAGCTGCCAGCCGCGCCGCTGACTCCGCCGCCACACTTCGAAGGCCGCTTCCGGCAGGCCGGCTTCGTCCTCGTCCTCGAACTTCGGCCGCACCAAGCAGACGTACTCGCCCCGGCCGCCGAACCGATTGCCGGTGTCGTCGAAGACAGCGGGTTGAAGTTTCCGCAGCCGTGCGGCCAACTCGTCGCCGCTCGCCACAATGGGTTCGGTCGCCGCCTCGCCGAAGGCGGCCCGGATCAGCGTCCGCACCATCTCGGAGGCATGGAGCACGTCCTCAGTGCTGTTCGGCGGGTCGAGGCGGAAGCCGCCCTCGACAGTCGGTCCGTCGTCCCACCCGATCGGGTTGCTGTGCGAGAAGAGGATCATCGGCACCGGCAACGAGCGGACCGGCCACGCGAATTCGCCGTCGCGGAGGATCGTGTTGACGCCCATGCCGTCGCCGTTGATCGCGACGATCTTACGGCCCAGTCCCGGCGAGGCCCCGCAGAGCGTCCGCAGCATCCGCCGGGCGGGGGCGGCCACCGTCGGCATGACGAGCAGCGACCGCTGCGGCGGCAGTTTGTGCAGTTCCTTCAGCATCGCGTCGGCCACCTCTTCCTCGCGGCGGTTCGGGTTGTAGTACCCGCCGACGCTGAACGGCACCTGCCACCCGGAGAGCGTGGGCGTCGGCTTCGGGCCGGTCGGCGAGTAGAGGATTTCGCGGAACTGACTGATGAGGTCGGCCGAGTACGGGTCGTCGTCCCAGTCCACGTAGAAGACCGTCGGCTTGATCGGCGCTTGCGTCGCGGCCAACAGCCCCGACCCGGCGGCGAGCAGCGCGTCTTCGGCGAGCAACCGCGGGCGGAGGTTCGGCGACTGCCAGAGGAAGTCGAGCATCGCCTCGGCCATCTGCTTGTTGTTGAAGCAGAAGCGGTAGGTGCGGCCCTCGTAGATGCGGAGCAGGTCGGTCGTCTGGCCGCCGGCCTCATCGGGGTTGTCCGACTCTTCGACGCCGGTGTGGACCTTCTCGGCACTCGCGTTGGTGATGAAGAACAGTGGTCGTTGGCCGAGCCAGTCGAGTTGGTGAGCGAGGGCGAGGGCCATGTCGCGGGCGCGGTCGCTGCTGCCGCCGCCGAAGATCGCGAGGGGGGCCGGGCTTCGCTGCGCGAGCAACCGGCACCAGTAGGCCGGCGAGTGTTCGCCGCTGAGCTTGTACCAGCGAATGCGGAGCGCGTGCGGCCGGTCGGCCAACCGCAGGACGACTTCCGGCACGGTCGCCGTCTGGTCGAGGAATGCGGCCGAGTCGTCCACGGTCAGGCCGGGGACCGCCCCGGCGGTCCGGCGAATGCCGGCGATGAACCGCTCCCAACTCGACCCGCTCGTGGTCGTGTTGAACCACGCGACCTCTTGATCGCCCTCAGGCACCGACCGCGGCGAGGCGTACTCGGTTGGCGCGAGGCCGGGGATGCGCACGCCGTAGACGATGAGCGCGAGCGGCGAACAGATGGCCACGATCAACAGCGGCCAGCGGAGTCGTTTCATGGAGACGTTTTAGTAGGCGAGCGGAGCGGCGTAAGCCGCCGGGTGAATGGCAACGATATTCACCCGGCGGCTTACGCCGCTCCGCTCGCCAAAATCGAACTCAAAATTGAATGTACAGGAACGTCTTCCCCACGCCGGGGCTGAACACCACCACCGCGGCCAGGCTGACCGCCGCGTTCGCCACCCGCAACGGTTCCCAATCGGCCTTCAGCGCCGGCAGCCGTTCGCAGAGTAACTCCCACCCGTGGCCGGCCATTCCCAGCAGCACAAGCAACGGCACAACGGCCGGCACGCCGCGAACGCCGTCCGTCACGCCGCAGATCGCCGCGAGCATCGTGCCACCGTCGGCCCAGGTCGTCATGCGAATGAGGATCAGCCCGAGCAGCAGTTGCGCGAAGGTCGCCGTCCACGCCAGCATCCGCCACGCCGCCGAACTTCGCAGCCGTCCCGGTGATCCCATCGCCCGGTGGACGGACATCAGCACGCCGTTGTAGACGCCGTAGACCAGCCACGCCCACGTCGCCCCGTGCCAGAGGCCGCAGAGGACGAAGATCGCCATGAGGTTGAAGTAGGTTCGCCCGGTGCTGCCGCGACTTCCGCCGAGTGGGAAGTAGAGGTAGTCGCGCAGCCACGTCGAGAGCGACAGGTGCCACCGCCGCCAGAAGTCGGTGATGCTCGTCGCCAGGTACGGCAGGTGGAAGTTCGCGGGGAGTTCGAAGCCGAACCACTTCGCGGTGCCGAGGGCGATGTCGGTGTAGCCGGAGAAGTCGCAGTAGATTTGCACCGCCCACGCCAGCACTGCCCATCGGCACGCCACCGGCGAAAACGCGGCGGGATCGTTGAAGACAGCCGAGACGAACAGTTGGTCGAGTTGGTCCGCGATCACCAACTTCTTGAACAGCCCGCGGGCGAACAGGAATATGCCATCGCGGATTTGCTCGGCACTTGGCACCGGCGGCGTGACCATTTGTGGCAGGAACTCGACGGCCCGCACGATCGGCCCGGCCGCCATCTGCGGGAAGAACGCCACGAAGAGGGCGTAATCGCGGAGGTTCGTCACCGCCCGAATTTGCCGGCGGTACACGTCCACGGTGTAGCTGATGCCCTGGAACGTGTGGAAGCTAATGCCGAGCGGCAGCAGGATGTCCCACGCCCGTGGGGGAACGTCGCCGCCGAAGAGAGTCACGAGGGCCGAGCCGCTGTCCCAGACGAACGCGGTGTACTTGAACGCGAACAGCAGGCCGAGGTTCGACACCACGCTGACGACCAGCCACCGCTTCCGCCGGCGTTCATCCGTCTCGGCGTCGATCTTCTTCGCGACGACGAAATCGACGACCGTGAGCAGCAGCAGCACCCAGAGGTAATACGGGCTGCAAATCGCGTAGAAGGCCCAACTCGCGGCGAGCAGGAACGTGTACTTCGCCGGCCGCCCGCGGAGCAGGTGGTAGCCGAGCAGAACGACGATCAGGAACAGGAAGAAAACTTTGCTACCCACGCTCACGGCCGGTCTCCTCCAGCCTGTGCCCGCACGCGGTTGTCGTCGAGCGTCGCCGGGCGGCCGATTTCGTCGAGCTTCGCCTTCAGCCACCGGGACAGCACCGTCGCCCCGACGCCGTTGAGGTGGATCGTGTCGGCAAAGCCGGCGTCGGTGATGCCGACGATGTCGCGGTGGGCACGGATCACGAGCAGGCCGTGGGCCGCTTCCTCCTCCGCGAGCAACTTCCGATACTCCGCGAACGCTTCCGGGTATTGCTTCTCCAGATCCTCCGTCACCGGCATGTCCACCAGCACCAGCGACACCGCGTTGTCACCCGCCCAGCAGATGAGCTTGTGCAAGTACGTGCGGTGCGAACCGGTCTTGTACTTGTTGAGAAACGCGAACGGGGGCAGCGTGCCGTTCGTCGCCTTGACGTGGTCGTACCGTTGCTCGACGAAACCGGCCGCTGGGGCGTAGCCGTCCTCGCCTCGTAGGGCGTCGGAATACCGGCGGAGTTCCTTCGCCTCGCGGGCCGATTCCGTGGATTCATCGAACTGAAGGGCCGCCCACATGCGGATGCCGTGACGGTATTGCCAGAGCGACGACACCCGCGACGCGCGGGCCAGGGCGTACTGCCGCAGCACCCACGCGCGAGAATCGGGCCGCGTCTTCGCCCACTCCACGGCGTCGCCGAACGTCATCAGCGAGGCCGGGCCGTGCGGTTCGTGGCGGCTGTCGTTCAAGTCGCTCGCGGTGATGCCGTAAACGAGCAACCGCGGCGGCGGTTGGCAGGCGGCCTTCACCGCGTGGAAGAATTCCGAGGTCGTGCCGCCCGGCAGGCCGAGGGCGTAGGCCGACGCCAGGGGTTCGCCCTGCCAGTTCGCCCCGACGATTTCGCGCGGGACGATCCCTTCGCTGACGACCGAACCGCCGACGAAGACCGCGTCCGGCCGGCGCTGCCGGCACGTCTCGACGCGCGCGGCGTAGTCGTCCGGCGAGTGCCGGTCCCAGGTGCGGGCCGTCGCGAGAACGGCAAGATCGAGGGCGACGAGCGCGAACAGGACCAGCAGAGGCCCCCGCAGGCGGCGCAACAGATTCGAGAGCATCGCGAACCTTCCGTGGCGGTCGATGCGGACTTCGGGCGACAGAATAAGCCGATTCGCGACTGCGGCGGAAGGGCAATCCGAAGATGAAGGGGTGAGCGGGTGAAGAGGTGAAGGGGTGAGAAGACCGGGTTCTTGCCGTTTCACCCGTTCACCTCTTCACCCGCTCTCCCCTTGAGTGCCTTTGGGAAGGGCCGTAACGGTTTTTCCGCCCCGCCCTTGCTTCCGCCCGCGGCCGGGGTAAAAAACCTGTCTTTCCCAGGACCGCCGGACGGCCGGCTGACAGAACGTGGAGATCGACGCGTGATCCGATATCGACTGTGGGCCGCTGCTCTGCTCGCGACGGGCACGACTTACCTCGCCGTCCAGACGCCCGCCCCGGCCCAGGAAAAGAAGGCCGAAACGCCGGCCGTGCCGGCACCGGCAGCCCCCACGCCTGCGGCTCCGACGCCCGCCGCTCCGGCACCCGCACCGGCGGCTCCGGCCACGCCGGCCGTGAACGCCGCCCGGTTCGAGACGAAGTTCGAGAAGGATAAGGCGTTCTACCAGGAAATTGAAACGGTCGTCCTGCAGACGATCAAGGTGCAG
Organism: Limnoglobus roseus; assembly: GCF_008254045.1. Classification (GTDB taxonomy): domain Bacteria; phylum Planctomycetota; class Planctomycetia; order Gemmatales; family Gemmataceae; genus Limnoglobus; species Limnoglobus roseus. The sequence goes on from NZ_CP042425.1 coordinate 2,867,674, forward strand.
AACAACGCCGACCTGCAACAGCGGCAATCGCAGACGTTCTACTTCAAGTGGCTGCCGACGAACTTCGCCAACGACAAGTGGACCGTCAAACAGACCATCGAAGGCGCGAAGATGTCGATCGACATCGCCGGCAACAAGGTCGAGTACGACTCGACGAACACCGCCGCCGGCGGCGCGGCCGGCAACCCCGGCCTCGCCGACTTCTTCTCGAAGCTCGTCGGCACCGAGTTCACGATCACCTACAGTAAGGGTATGGTCGTCGAGAAGGTCGAGGGCAAGGACGACTTCATCAAGAAGCTCGGCGGCGTCAACCCGCAGATGGAAGCGCTCTTCAAGAAGATGCTCACCGACGAAGCCCTCAAGCAAATGACCGACCCGTCCTTCGGCCTGACCGCCGACAAGGACATCGCGGTCGGCGGCAAGTGGGACAAGAAGTCGAGCATCAGCGTCGGCCCGATCGGCTCCTATGACACGGTGACGACGTACACCTACACCGGCAAGAACACGGCCGGCGCGAACGCCGCGGACAAGGAACTCGAGAAGGTCGACGTGGCCACCACGATGACCTACAAGGCCCCGGCCGCCGACCAGAGCGAAGGCTTGTTCTTCAAGATCAAGGGCGGCGAACTGAAGACCGAGCCGTACAAGGCCGGTGAGAAGGTGAACGACGTGCTGTACAACGCGAAGACCGGCCGGGTGGAGCGGTCCACGCAGGCGGTCAAGCTCGTCGGCAAGTTGAACGTCACGATGGGCGGCGTGGACACGACCATCGACCTGTTCCTCGAACAGACGACGACCGCGAAGACCGGCGACACGAGCTTCATCCCGAAGAAGTAAACGCCACAAGCGAAGTGCAATCACCGGCGGGACGAACCCGCCGGTTTTCGTTTCGGGAGGAGCACATGAAGACTCTCGTCCTCGGCTCGGCCGGGCAACTCGGCCGCGATCTCGTCCCGCTCCTACCGGGAGAAGTTGTTCCGCTCACGCGGGCGGATGCCGACTTCGCGAAGCCGGGCAGCCTTGCGGCGGTCGTGAAACAGCACGCTCCCGACGCGGTCGTGAACTGCGCCGCTTACAATCTCGTGGACAAGGCCGAGGTGGAACCGGACGTGGCCTTCGCCGTGAATGCGTGGGGCGTGCGGGAACTCGCCGCCGCTTGCTGCGATGCGAACGCGAAGCTCGTCCACGTCAGCACCGACTACGTCTTCGGCCTCGACGCTTCCCGCGACAAGCCGTTCACGGAAGACGACGCCCCCGGCCCCGTCAGTGTCTACGGCCTCAGCAAGCTCGCTGGCGAGTACGTGGTTCGCGCGACCGCACCGAAGCACATTGTGGTTCGCACCTGCGGTCTCTACGGCGTGTGGGGCAGTGGCGGCAAGGGCGGCAACTTCGTTGAGACGATGCTCCGCGTCGCTGGTCAGGGGAAGCCGTTGCGGGTCGTGAACGATCAGTTCTGCACGCCGAGTTACACGAAGGACGTGGCCGCGATGATCGCCGGGCTGATGGCCGCCGACGCCCACGGCCTGTTCCACGCGACGAACGCCGGTTCTTGCACCTGGTACGAGTTGGCCGCGGAAATCTTCCGGCAGGCAGGCGTGACCGCCGACCTCTCGACGATTCGCACGGCTGAGCGCAACGACCCGGCGAAGCGACCGCCGTACAGCGTACTCTCAACGGCGAAGCTCGCGGCCGTCGGTGTGCCGGCCCCGCGGTCGTGGCAGGAAGCGCTCGCCGCGTACTTGAGCGAGCGAAAGAACCGGCAGGTCTAGCCGCTACTGAGCTACTCTTCTTGTTCCCGTCGCGTTACAAACTCTCCCAATCTTCGGGGACCAACCTTCGGCACGGTGCCTTCGCGTTTGCCCCGACGTGGAGAGTGTCAATGAAGTTGCTGCAATCCGTCTGCCTGCTCGCCCTTGTCATGACCCCGGCCGCCCGCGCTCAGGAAGGGCCGAAGCCCGGCCCCGAACACGAGATGCTGAAGAAGCTGGAGGGGAACTGGGACGCGACCATGAAGTTCGGCGGGGCCGAGTCGAAGGGGACGATGGCGTACAAGATGGAAGTCGGCGGCCTGTGGCTGGTCGGCACCTTCAACGGCGATTTCGCCGGCAGCAAGTTTGCCGGCAAGGGCCTCGACACCTACGACGCGGGCAAGAAGAAGTTTGTCAGCATCTGGGTGGACAGCATGTCCGCGTCGGCCCTGAACATGGAAGGCACCTACGACAAGGACAAGAAGACCCTCACGATGACCGGCCAAGGCTTGGGCATGGACGGCCCCGCCACGAAGTTTAAGAGCGTCTCCGAAATGAAGGACGACGACAACATCCTCTTCAGCATGTACATGGGCGACACGAAGGAGCCGAGCTTCACGATCACCTACAAGCGGAAGAAGTAACGGGCCGCCCGTTACCGCTGCCGACCCGGGAACGCCGTTCCCGGGTCGTTTCGTTTCGTCATCTTCGAAAAGTATCCCAGGCCGCTTGACACACTCGCGTGCCTGCCGATAATGGCTGAGACGCAATCTCAACAAGCGGTGGCACGCGATGCTGATGCCCCTGGACATGCTGCGAGCTGGCGAACACGGTGAAGTTGCCGAGGTTTCCGGCGACCCCGCGTGGGTCCACCGACTCGCCGAACTCGGCCTGCGGGAAGGCTCGCGGTTGTGCGTCGTGCAACCGGGCACGCCGTGCTTGTTGCAGGTGGCGAACGGTCGGCTCTGCCTCCGCGGGTCTGAGTGTTCGCAAATCCTCGTCCGGCCCGTGTGCGGAACCTGATGCCCACCCTCAACGACCTGAAGCCCGGACAGTCGGCCGAGATTCTTTCCATCGGCGGCGCTCCGGCCCTCGTGCAACGGCTCTACGAGTTCGGCCTGTTCGAAGGCGAGACGGTCGAGTTCCTGACGACCGCCCCGCTCGGCGACCCGATCGAAATTCGGGCCGGCAACACCCGCCTCAGTCTGCGGAAGGCCGAGGCCGCGGGCGTGCAGGTCCAACCGAAGTAACGCCCTCCCATGACAGCCAAGCCATTCATCGTTGCCCTGGTCGGGAACCCGAACGCGGGCAAATCGACCCTGTTCAACGCCCTGTCCGGCCTTCGACAGCACGTCGGCAACTACCCCGGTGTGACCGTCGAACTCAAGAAGGGCAGCACCACCATCGGCGGCCGGCCGGTTGAACTGATCGACCTGCCCGGCACGTACAGTCTCGCCGCCCGCAGCCCGGACGAGATGGTCGCGGTCGATCTGCTGTTGGGCCGTTGCCCGGAGGAACCGCGGCCGGACGTGATCCTGGCCATCGTCGATGCGTCCAACCTCGAACGCCACCTGTATCTGACGACACAACTGATGGAACTCGGCACGCCGGTCGTGCTGGCCGTGAACATGGTGGACGTGGCGAAGAAGCAGGGCATCGCGGTCGACGTTGAGAAGTTGTCTCAGTCCGCGGGCTTGCCGGTCGTCGCGATTCAGGCGAACACCGGGGCGGGGTTGGACAAACTCAAGGCAGCACTGGCGGAAGCGGCGGGTCAAAAATCGCCGACGCTCGCCGTCTTGCCGCCGGTTATCCACACCGAGGCGGACGCCCTGCACCAGACCTACAACGGCGACCTGCCGCCGTTCCTCGCCCGCCGGCTGTTGCTCGACGTGGGCGGCTACGCCGAGAAGTGGCTGACCGAGAAGCACGGGCCGTCGCTGAAGGCGACGCTCGATTCCGCCCGGCAACGGTTGATCGACGCCGGCCACCCGATTCCGGCGGCCGAGGCGAAGGCCCGGTACGGCTGGATTCGCCAGGTCGCGGCCACCGCCGTCACGAAGCCGAGCGTGCGGGCCGTCACCGCCACGGACAAACTCGACAAGGTGCTGACGCACAAGGTCTGGGGCACGCTGATCTTCCTGGCGGTCATGTTCTTCGTCTTCCAGGCGATCTTCGTCGCGGCCGACGTGCCGATGGGCTGGATCGACGACGCCACCGGTTGGGTCGCGGGCGGCGTCGAGTCGGCGATGTCCGCCGGACCGCTGCGGTCGCTGCTCGCCGACGGCGTGGTGAAGGGCGTCGGCGGCGTCATCAAGTTCCTGCCTCAGATCCTCTTCCTGTTCGGCTTCATCGCCGTCCTCGAAGACTGCGGGTACATGGCCCGCGCGGCGTTCCTGATGGACAAGGTGATGAGCCGGTGCGGGCTGAACGGGAAGTCGTTCATCCCACTGCTCTCTTCGGTGGCGTGCGCCATCCCCGGCATCATGGCGACGCGGGTGATCGAGAACCGCCGCGACCGCTTCGCGACGATCCTGGTCGCGCCGCTGATGAGTTGCTCGGCCCGCTTGCCGGTGTACAGCCTGCTCATCGCCGCGTTCCTGACCAAAGACCGCCCGTTCTGGCTGCCGGGGCTGATGCTGTTCGCCATGTACCTGATCGGCTTCGTCGTCGCGCCGCTGGTCGCCTTGCTGTTGAAGCGAACGCTGTTGCGGGGCGACACGCCGGTCTTCGTAATGGAATTGCCGCAGTACAAACGGCCGTCGCTGCGGCTGATCGTCCGCCGCATGATCGAGGCCGGGTGGGCGTTCGTCCGGCGAGCCGGGACGATCATCCTCGCGTCGATGGTCCTCATCTGGGCGCTGCTCTACTTCCCGCACACGGATGCCGCCGGGCAGAAGTACGAGGACCGCATCGCAGAAGTGTCGGAACAGGCAGAGAAGGCCGCGGTCGAAGAAGAGAAGGAAAAGCTGGAGCAGCAGGCCAACGAGATTCGCGGCGAGTGGAAGCGGAATTCGCTGCTCGGCCAGGCGGGTTTGGCGATGGAACCGGCCTTCCGCCCGCTCGGCTGGGACTGGCAGATCGGCGTCGCCGTGCTCGCCAGTTTCCCCGCCCGCGAGGTGATCGTCGGCACCCTGAGCATCTTGTACGACGAAGGCGACGCCGACGACGAGAAGCAGGAACGCCTTCAGAACAAGATCGCCAGCCGGTGGGCCGACGACCCCGTGCGGAGCAAGTACGGCGTGCCGGTGGCGTTGTCGGTGATGGTGTTCTTCGCGCTCTGCTGCCAGTGCGCGTCCACCTTGGCGGTGATCCGCCGTGAGACGCGGAGCTGGTGGTGGCCGGCCTTCACGTTCGTTTACATGACGGCCCTCGCCTACGTCGCGGCGCTGGTCGTCTTCCAGGTCGGCCGCGTGATCGTCGATGCCCTGGGGTGATCCGATGGACGGACAACTCGCGGTCGTGACAATCCTTTTGCTGCTCGCGGGTGGCTACGTACTCCGCGCGACGTGGCGGGCCGTCCGCGGCACGCCGGGCGGCTGCGCGTCGGGATGCGGCAAATGCGCCCCGGCCGACGAGCCGAAGCCGGGCCGCGTCTCGCTGCCGCAAGTAAAGTAACCGGCAGATGACTTCCTCCGAATACCGCCGCTGCCCCGTGACCGGCCGCACGGTCGTCCTCGCCCCGCGGCGGGCGGAACGGCCGATGGAACTCCGTCACGCCGAACCGCACCACCGCAACCGCGTTTCGGGCGGCCACTGCCCGTTCTGCCCCGGGTCGGAAGCCGAGACGCCGCCGGAACTGTTTGCCATTCGCGACGAAGCCGGTTGGCAACTCCGCGTCGTGCCGAACAAGTTCCCGGCCGTCGATCCGAAATCGGGGGCGTTCGGCTTTCACGAAGTGCTGATCGAGTGCTCCGAACACTTCGCCAGCCCGACCGACCTGAGCAACGCCCAGTTCGCGAACATCTTCACCGCCTACCGCGAACGCCTACTCCACCACGCGGCCGACCCGCGGATCGCGTCGGTAAGCGTCTTCAAGAACGTCGGGGCCGAGGCCGGGGCATCGCTTGCCCACCTGCACTCGCAACTGGTCGCGCTGCCGTTCGTGCCGGAACCGCTGCAACAGGAATTAGCGGCCACGGACTGCCGCCACTGCGGCGGGCACGACCCCACTCGTGTCGTGGCCGAGTCGCCGCACTTTATCGCCGTCTGCCCGTACGCGCCGCGGTTCGCTTACGAGATGTGGGTGTTGCCGAAGGACCATCGGCCGCGGTTCGAGACGATTTGCGAAGTCGAAGAACTGGCGGCGTTGATGAAACAAATCCTGACCGCTCTCGACCGCGTCCTGAACTTCCCGGCCTACAACTGGGTGCTGCACACCGCACCGCGGGGCGACTTCCCGTACTTCCACTGGCGGTTCGAGGTCTTCCCGCGGCTCAGCCGGGTGGCCGGGTTCGAGTGGGGCAGCGGCGTGTTCATCAACGACGTGTTCCCGGAGCGGGCCGCCCGCGAACTCCGCGACGCAATCCTACGGGGCCAGTAATCGGTCCATCGGCCACAACTTCACGACGCCCTCGACACCGGTGGTGGCCAGCGTCCGCCCGTCCGGCGACACGGCCAGGCACGCGATCGGCCCGAGGTGCCACGCGAAAGCTGCGACGGCCGCGTGCGTGACGGTGTCGAAGACGACGAGGCGTTCGCCGGCCGCGACGAACAGGTGGCGTTCGTCGGCGGAGAGGGCCATTGCCCGGATCATCGTGGGATGGTTCTGGTAGCTCGCGACGGGGATTTGATAGAGCGAAAACGACCCGCCGTAATTTTCCGCTTTGAGGTCGTAGACTTCGAGGTCGTTGTGCCGGCCGACGAATACTGTCTGCGTTGACTCGTGGTACGCGGCTCGGACGAGTTGATAAGTGTGGGATTCCGCTCGGCTAATTATCCGGTATGCTACGCGGGCGATCTCCTTCAGCGATTCCGAAGAATGAAATCGAACACCTTCCGTTGTGACGAGGCACACGAAACGGGCGCTCGGATGGGTTGGCGGAGTGAGCCAAAAGCCACTGTCGATTGGTACTTGTTTCAGCAAGTTTCCTTCCGGGACTGATACGAGGATCAAGTCCGATAGGGCGTTGTCGAAGATGAGTTGGCTTCCATGAAGCGATGTCGAAAAGGCTGGAGCGATGAGGGCGTCGCAAGCGAGTTGACTATAGGGTTTAGAGTCGTCGCGTCGAAAGATGACTGTACCGGGATGACTAACCGAGGGTTCACTGAGAACGACGCTTTCGTTGTGAGGACCCGCGAATGCCAGATACGGGGTTGTTCCGATCTCATCCCGGGCCAGTTCGTGCCGCTGAACTCCGCACGGGTTTTGCAAATCCCACGCACTGACTGGCCCGCCATACTCCACCGCGGCGACCCACTGCCCATCTCGACTAAACGCCACCGCTTGAAACGGGTTTCGCACCGCGTGTAGCCAGCCGCCGCGGTTGTCGCGCAGGGCGTCGTCGCCCGCTTCCTCGCGGCGGTCGTGGCAGGGGCCGCAGGTTTCGCCCATCCAGCCGAGCGATTCCGGCGTGCCGGTCGCGCCGCAGCCGCAGACGGCAATCCAGTCGATCTGCGGCTCGCCTGCGGTCGGCAGGAATCGCTGGTAAAGGTGTTGCGGGTAGCAGTGCCAGAGCGGCGGGCGGCGGGCGAGTTCGGACTTGTCGAGCAGTACCTTCGACGTGTCGTGTTCGATGCGGCGGCCGCGGAGGACGACGTGCTTGCGGCCGATGTGGTCGGTCCACCACGCGGCGACGAGCTGCGTGCCCGGCACGCCGCCCTTGCCGCCGCGGAACAGGTCGAAGCCCTCGGGCGACGCCCCCACTTGGCGGGCGAACTTCCGCCACTTCGCCGGGTCGTCCTTCAACAACCGCGTGCGGCACCGCTTGTTGGCCGCGTCGGCCGCATCTGCCAGCCGCTCGGCGATCTCGCCGGGCGACGGGTCGATCAGGATGGCCTCGAACTTGAGCATGGCGTCACTTGAAGAACGCCTGCGGCTTCTCCTTGAACTCCTTCAGGCCGGTCGCCGGAATTGTGAACACGTCGCCCTTCTTCGTGATCGTCCAGCCGAAGTACATCGCACCGCCGTCGTACTCGTTGGCGAGCGTCACCGCGAGGTCCGGGTGGCCCTCGATCTGGAACTTGATTTCCAGCGTGTTCACGGCGTTCGTCAGGTCGAAGCCCTGTTCCGGCTTGAACCCGCCGGGGACGTAGTTCACCGCCCGCGGGGCCGTGAGCGTGGCCAGGAAGATTTCCATCTTCGCCGGGTCGATCGTCCCTTTCTCGCCGGCCGGCTCCTTCACCACCCACCCGCCGGCGGTCCGCTCGAAGCGGTACTTCGTCGGCTGCTTGAGGGCTTGCTTCCAGCCGGTCAGTTCGATCGCCTTCACCTTCGCCGGGTCGATCTGGTACAGCAGGCGGTCGCGGAAGTCGTCGTTCTGCAACAGCACGAAGAACTGGTTGGACACCGTCACGACCAGCGGCCGCGCGTTCGTACGGAGGTAGACGAAGTTCTTGTCCTCGGCCTCGTTGCCGAACTCGAAGGTGCGGTCCGGCTCGGCCGGCGTGTCGAAGCCGACGACGACCTTGATCCGCGGGTTCGCCCCCAGGCCGTACTTCGCGAGGTCGGCGTCCGCCGGGGCCTCGGCCACCACGCGGGTCGCGTTCATAATCGGCAACCGGCCGACGCACTCCATCACCTTGCCGGCGTCGGCGGTCTGGCCCTTCAGGCGGTCCGGCGACAGGTACTTCCACTGGTCCGCGTGGGCCTTGCCGTCGCTCTCGACGGTGAAGGTTTCGCCGCCGCGGACGATGGTGAGCTTTTTCACGGTGTTCGTCGGGAACGGCTTCAGGCCGCCGTCCACGTAACCGAGGCGGTCGCGGGTGAGCGTCGGCAGGGCCGCTTCCGGGAACTTCATGTCGGTGCGGATGCCGTCGGCCGTGATGCGGCGAACGTAGACGATGTCGCCCTCCTTCTTGCCGACGATGATCGTCACCGACGGCTTGCCGTCGCCCTTCAGCTTCGGCTCGGGCGGCATCTTCGCCGGGTCTTTCTCCGGGGCGGGTTTCTCAAGCCCGTCGTACCAGAGCTTGATCTCGGCCTTCTTCTCCGCGCCGGCGAACACGGCGTCGTAGGGGGCCGTCAGCACTTCCTTCGCACCCCGCGGTTGTGTCAGCGTTGTCAGAAGGGTCTGCACTGTGACGGCCGCCAGTTGCGGGTCGTTCGGGCCGCCGTACAGCAGCCACTTGGAATCGGCGGGCGTCGGGACGCGGCGGAGGTGCGCTACGGACGGGCCGACCGTGAGGTCGATGGCGTCGATGGCGAACTGCTTGGTCGAGGGGACGAGCGTGCGGTCGCGGAGGGCCGACGGGTCGGTGGCGACGGCCGCGAGGGCGGCGACCCGTTCGGGCACGGCCGACGCCTTCGCCACCACCGTGTCGGACGCGAGCTTGCAGTAGAACTTGTCGGTCTTGTCATCGACGCGCTTGCCGACGAGCAGCACGTCGGCCGGACCGCTTGTCGGCTTTACTTCGAGCCGCAGCACGTCCTTGTCGGCCGGGTCCAGGCCGTACTGGGCGAGCGGGCCGGGCTTCTCGATGAAGTCGTCGGCCGCGGCAACCTGCAGCGCCGTGAGGGCGTTGACGAGCGGTCGCACGCCGGTGAAGGTCGCGGGCGGGGCCTTCGGGTCGCCTTCGAGGTCGGCCACGCCGTAGCCGGCCGGGGTGGCGAACGTCCACTCGCCGGTGCCGGGGTTGCGGACGAGCTTCGTCTCATGGCCGGCCTTCGAGAGCGCGACCGACTCGGCTTCCGCCATCAGGTCGATTTCGCCCTTGAAGAACGCCCGCTGCCGGTAGTCGGCGAGCCAGCGAGCCTTTTCCCACGACTTGCCGGCCTTGTCGTCTTTACTTCCTGTGTCGGGGCGGAAGAGGCCGTCGATGTCGCCGCGGAGGACGGCGACCGGCGTGTTCGGACGGGTGCCGGTGGTGACGAACGTGATCGCGTTGCGGCCGAGGGTCGTGTCGCCGATGTTCAGGGTGGCCGCCTTGGTGCCGGCCTTGAGGGTGACGCTGAGGCCGGGCTTGTCGAGGCCGTGGACGGTCTTGTTGTCGGTCACGTCCTTCGACGGCGTCGGCTTGACGGCGAGTAGATCGGCGATGATCTTCCGCACCACGAAGGCGTCGGCCCGACCGCGGCCCGGTTCGGTCACGTCCCAATGGGTCTTGTCGGTCCGCGTGAGGACGATCTTCCCCTCGGTCGGCTCGGACCGCACGAGTTCGACCGTGTCGATGTCGTCGGGCGTCACGCCGGCCAGCGGCTGAAGGAGGATTTCGCCGGCGTCGGGGGTGTTGTCGAGCAGCACCGTGACGAGCAGGCCGCCGACCGCGAACAGCAGGACCGCGAACAGAATCCAGGCCAGTTTGAAGTTCATCGCCAACCCTTACGGAATCGAGTGCGGTTACGTGCGGCGGACGACCCAGACGCCGGCGGCCAGCCCCACGATGGCCAGCACGAGGACGCCGAACGGCAAGAACAACAGCCGCATCGCGTCCATCTTGGCCGGCGGGGTGTAGAAGCCGTACTGCTTGTTCGCCACGTCCACGACCGGGCGGTCGCGGAGCCAGTCGACGCCGGCGGCGACGAACCGGAACGCCGGGTTGTCGCCCCGCCGGGCGGCGGCCGCCGCGTCGTTGAACAGCTCGCCCGCCCCCACGACGATCAGCCGCGGCTTCTCGCCCTCACTGGCGATGGCCGCGAGCGGGACCGGGGCGACCGAGACTTTTTTCTTGGTCATCGTCTCCCGCTGGTTCGCCTTCGCCATCGCCATGAACTTCCTCAGCGTCTGGTCGGGGTCGGGCTGCGGTTCGGTTTCCTGCCACGTGTAAAATTCCCGGCCGCCGAGCGTCTCAATGAGGGGAATCGTTTGAACGGCGGGGTTGCCGTTCGGGAGGACTTCCAGCGACCGGATGTGCGACAGCACGACCGGGGCGAGTCGGGCGGCCGGCGGGAGCGACAGGGCGACGGGTTGCCCGGCCGCCTGCAACTCGGCCGACGCGAAGCCGAGGACCGTGTCGGCCCCGAACTGCTCGCCCGGCGGCGGGTTGAACAGGAACGCCGGGGTGAGTTGGACGTTGAACCCCTTCAGGAGTTCTTCCATCCCCGTCGGCTGGACACCGTCGCCGTTCGGCGTCGGGTGCGGGGCGCTCAGGACGAAAAGTTTCCCCTGCTTCCCGTTCGGCCGCGGCTCGGTCATGAACTTCTGGAGGGCGTCGGCGAGTTCTTTGCTGAGCGGCAGCGTCGGGTCGGCGACGACGATCACGGATGCGTCGTCGGGCAACTTGCCGACCTTCGGGTCGAACGGCAACGGCTCCACCTGGAGGTTCATCTTCTCGAGGTAGGTCTTCAACTCCGTTGCGGAGCGGTCGGGGGCCGGGCGGCGGCCCGCCGCGACGATGGAGAGTTCGCCGTTGCTCTGGGTGAAGTAGACCGTGGACTTGTTCTTGCCCTCGCTGAGGAACAGCAGTTCGCGGACGAGGCGAGTTTCCCCCTCGTAGAAGATCCGCGGCGGGCCTTCGCCCTCGGGGTTCTCTTGGCGGACCATGTCCGAGTCGCGGACGGACGAGTACCGCTTTTCGTCTTCACCGAGGGCCAGGATCATCGCGACGTTGCCGAAGTCCACGGCCGGGAACTTCACCCGCAACTTCTGCAACTCGGCCGGACCCGTCCCCCGGCCGACGTTCCGCATGATGAAGTTCGCCGGATTGACTTCCTGGCACGCGGTCAAGAGCGCCTGCGTCTCGTCCTGTCCGCTCTGTTGGATGTTGCCGAAGCTATAGACCGTCACCTTCTCGGTGAGGTCGCGGACGTACTGTTCGGTCGCCGGGCTGATCGTGTAGTAACCGGTCTGCGTCGTGTCGAGGCGGTTCGGCAACCGCACGGCGACGAACCCGTTGACCAGCACGAGGGCGCCGAACAACAGCAAGCCGGTGACGACGACGCTGGTGCCGTAGACGAGGCGGCGGGCCGTCTGGTTGTGTCGCTCTTCTTGGCGAGCCGGTTGGGCGGCGAGGAAGGCCACGCCGGTGCCGACGAGGAACACGAGGGCCGGGACGATGACCCGCCACAGGTCGCGTGTCTTGATCGGCTTGCGGTTCAGCCAGTTCGCGAGCAGTTGATACTCGTCGATGACGAACCAGACGCCGAGGGCCATGAGCAGGAGGCCGGTCAAACCGCCGGCGAGCAACAGCAACACTCGATCCCGACCGGCCGGGTTAGCCGACAGCCACAGGCCGCCGCCGAGCGAACCGATGATGCCGACGGCCGCGAGGGCCAGAACGACGATGTACGTCGGCCGGTTCACGTCGGTCGCGGCCAGCACGGCCTTGTCCGCCTCGGCTTTCTCCTTGTCGTCCTTACCCGCGTCCGTAACCGGGGCGGCGGGCGGGACGGCGAGCTTGTAGCCGCACCACGCGGCGGGCACGACCCACAGCGCGGCGAGCGCGAACAGCAGCGCCGCCACGTTGACGGGCATCGCCCGCGGTTCGGTCGTCGGGGAGGAACTCATCAAAACCACCTCGTGCGCAATACCGGGGACTTTAGCCCCACTTCCGCGATTCCAACGACTTCACCGTGAGGAACAGCCAGAACACCGCCAGCGACCCGTGCAGGACGAGGTCACGGACCATCAACTGCCCGCTCGCCGCCTGTTCCCAAGTGCTCCAGTACGACGCGATCGACAGAGCGTTCAGCAGTTCGCGGATGGCCCCTTCGCCGACCCGCGTGAAGTACGTGTACCAGTACAGCGACAGCATCAAGAGCATGGCCATGAACGTCAGCACGGCCGCGATGATCTGGTTCTTCGTCAGGCTGGAGAAGAACAGGCCCATCGCAACGAAGCCCATGCCGCACACGCCGATGGCGATGTACAGGCCGAGCAGCGGCCGGTAGTCGAACGCCTGCCCGCCCTCGAACCGCAGGCCGAGCAGGTACAGGCCCATTGGCAACCACGTCAGCATGTAGAAGAACCACGACCCGAGGAACTTGCTCAGCACGATCGTCCACTCGCTCACCGGGGCGGTGATGAGGACTTCCATCGTGCCGCTGCGGCGTTCCTCGCTGAACAGCCGCATCGTCAGCGCGGGGATGAGGAACACGACGGCGATCGGTCCGAGGAACGTGCCCGGCACGAACGCTTGCAGCACAGGTTCCGGGAACGGTCGCGGGCCGGTCGGCCCCGCTCGGAGAATGACGCCGAGGAACAGCCAGTAGCCGATGAACTCGATCACGGCCATGCCGAGCAAGACGACGTAGGCGATCGGCGAGTAGAAGTAGCTGGCCAGTTCCCGGCGAGTCATCGCGATCAGAGGGCTGTCGGAGACGAGGCCGAGCGAGAACGCCAGATACACGAGGCCGAGGCCGCCGAGCAAGAGGCCGTGCGGCACGAGGAACGGTTTCGGCGACGGTAGGGCGAAGGTGTTGACCGACGCCGCGACGAACACCCCGGCGAACCCGAGGCCGAGCAACGCCAACCCGCCACGGAGCCACGCCGGCAGGTTCCTGTTCAACCCGCCCCACGCCGCCACGCCCACGCAGAACAGGACGATGGCCCCGCGAGCGAGCGTCTTCCAGGGGTCGAGAACTTGGTAGGCGTTCTTCAGCGCCGGCGGGCCTTCGTACAGGATCGTCGGGAAGACCGCACGGCCGAGGGCGTACAACAGTGCCGCCCCGCCGAGAACGCCGAGGGCGGACGCGACCAGGAAGCCGGGGCCGTCGCCGGTGTCCACCCGCGACAAGAACGCCATCACGAAGCCGAGGCCGAGCAGGCCGTACAGCACGCCGGGGCCGACGATCGTGTCCGGCAGGATGACAGCCAGCACGACAGTGCCAATGCTGAGAACGGTGCCAGCAATCAAGAGCGCCTGGAGGCCGAGGCGGACGTGCCAGTCGTCGGTTTCGTGCCGGAGGGCGGTGGTGGTGAAGACGAGGCCGAGGAAGCCGAGTAGCGGAGCCCACGCGAGAGACTTCACAAGGGGCACACGATCACCGCCGAACTGGGCGAGGGCGATCGAGACGCCCATCACGGCGAGCAGTGCGACGCCGATCCAGAAGTACGCCCGGCGGATTTCGAGGGAGCCGTCGCGGAGGGCGTGGTAGAACATCGCCAGCAGGCCGGCGGCCGTCATCATGTACGCCCACGACACCGGGATCATCCGCGGGCTGGACTGGCTGAACGCGATGACGATGATGCCGAGGACGGCGAACCCCGCGCCCGCCAGACCGACGATCTGCGTGAAGCCGGGTTCGTCGGTCCGTTCTTCCGAGGGGGCTAATTCGGCCGACCGCAGTTCGCTCATGGATGCCTCAATATCACGCTAAAACGAAACTCGGCGGGTTACGGACTCCCGGTTGCCGCGCCAGGCTTGGCGTCGGCGGGTAGAGGCCGCCGCAAACACTCGGGCGGCCAACTCTGGCACCGCCTCACCCGCACCAACCCGCCGCTAGAGAACACGCCCCGGTGCCCGGTCACGTCTGGGTCAAACGCCGCCTCCAGCAAGGCGTACCCGCCGAGCGATGTCCGCCGCTCACGCATGTCTTGCGTGGCCTCCACCGCGAGGGCGTTGGCAGAGATCGAGAACAGGGCGTCGTCCCCGTGTAAATACAGGGCGTTGCCCTCGAACTCGAACACCAAGTAGCCGATCACCCGCACTAAGCGTCCGCGGAACCGCTCGGGGTCGGCGATCAGGCGGACGAGCGACACGTCTAACGGCTCGTCCACCCCAGAAGCCCTCACTTGCCGAACAAATCGTTATCACTCGCCTCGCATCGCCGACCGCATGTAGATGTCTTCGAGCTTCTCGCGCCGCTGTTCCAGCCGGCGGATCGGGTGGCCCTTTTCGTGCAACCGGCCGGCCACCTTCTCGCGCACGTCCAGTCCCGGCTCGGCGTGAACCTCGAAGGCGGCGAAGCCTTCGGCGGGTGCCTCGGCCGTGATCGGCTTGATTTCCAACACGCCGTTGATGCCGAGGAGTAGCGGTTCGAGTTGCGCCGTCGTGCCGCGGGCTTCGACGACCACCGTCGGCACGCTCGCGGCAATCGCCGAGAGTTTGCCGTCGAACTTGATCCGCCCGCGGTTGATGATGATGACGCGGTCGCACACCTTCTCTACGTCCGGCAGGTGGTGACTGCTGAACAGCACCGTGTGCTGGCCGCCGAGTTCCTTCACGGCCTTCAGCGTCTCCTCTTGCTGCACCGGGTCGAGGCCGGAGAGCGGTTCGTCGAGGATCAGCACCTTCGGGTCGGCGAGCAGGGTGTCCGCGAGGCCGACCCGTTGGCGGTAGCCCTTCGACAGCGTGCCGAGCAAGCGGCGGCGGACGCCCTTGATGCGACAGCGGTCGAGGCAGTAGTCGATCCGCTTCGTGCGCGTGGTGCGGTCCACGCTCTTGAGCTTCGCCCGGTATTGCAGGTATTCTTCGACCCGCATCTCCGAGTACAGCGGCACGCTCTCGGGGAGGTAGCCGAGGTGCTTGCGAACGTCGTCCGACTGGTACATCACGTCGAACCCGTTCACGCGGGCGTAGCCGGAACTGGCGGGCAGGAACGTGGTGAGCACCCGCATGGTGGTGGACTTACCGGCCCCGTTGTTGCCGAGGAAGCCGACGAGTTCGCCGGGGGCGACTTCGAAGTTGATCCGGTCGACGGCCACGACGGGGCCGTAGTTCTTCGTGAGGTCTTGAACCTGAATCGCCGGCTGCGTCATGGGGGTGTCCGCGTCCGCCCTGGGAGGGTCTTAGTGCGAAACTATGTTAGGACGGATGAGCGAGGT
Source organism: Limnoglobus roseus (assembly GCF_008254045.1). Classification (GTDB taxonomy): domain Bacteria; phylum Planctomycetota; class Planctomycetia; order Gemmatales; family Gemmataceae; genus Limnoglobus; species Limnoglobus roseus. Next base: position 2,883,281 of record NZ_CP042425.1, read on the forward strand.
GACAAGCCGAGGGGCCGATGTGGCGGGCATTAGTCGTGTCGATGGGTCCGCGACGAAGCCCACTGCCGGCGGCGGCGGGCTCAGTCGATTTGATGGGCCGGGTGATCGAGGCACGACCCTACGAAACTGCGACTTCGCGCGTGACCTTCCGCACGGCGGCCAACAGGTCCGGCGGGAGGAACGGCTTCTTCACGAAGTGCGTCGCCGACTCCGGCTCATACTGCGGCTGAGGGTAGCCAGAGATCAGCACGACCGGCAGGTCCGGCCGGGTGGCCCGCAGGCGGTCCATGACCTTCCGCCCGCTCAGCCCCGGCAGCACCATGTCGGTGACGAGCAAGTCGATGTTCCGCACCGCCCGTGCGAGGCGAACGGCCTCGTCGCCGGTGGCGGCCTCGATGACGCCGTAGCCGACCGACTCCAGCACGACCCTTGCGATGGCCCGCACGCTCTCGTCGTCGTCCACCAGCAGCGCCGATTCGCCCGCGTGCGGGATGGTGCGGTTCGCCGTGCGGTCGTCCTTCGACGGCATCGCCGGGAAGTAAATGCGGAACACCGTCCCCAGGTCCGGCTCGCTGTCGGCCTCAATGTGGCCGCGGTATCGCTCGACGATTTCGCGGACCGTCGCGAGCCCTTGCCAGACGTTCGCGTTCGGCTTGACGGCCCGCATCGGGTCGTCCGTCCCGCGGCCGTTGTCGGCAACCGTCAGACAGAGGTACCGGCCCGAGGGACGGTCGGTGGGCCAGCCGGCACGACCGGGGTCAACCGTGACGGCCGACGTGCGCAGGCCGACGACCCCGCCGGACCGCAGCGCGTCGCGGGCGTTCGTCACGAGGTTCACGATCACCTGCTCCAAGTGGCCGCGGTCGGCCCAGACGGGCGGCAGGCGGTCGCCGGGCGAAATGACGCACGCGATCCGCGGCCCGGCGATGGCCCGCAGGAACGGGTCAAGGTCCGTAACAACGCTGCTCAGATTCACCGCGACGGGCGGCGATTGGGTCGGCTTCGCGAAACTCAGTGCGCGGGTCGTGAGGGCGGCCGCGTGCTGGGCGCAGGCCCGGATGACGCCCGCGTAGGCGTGGCCGGGATCGGTCGGCGACAGGCATCCTACCAACAAGTCCGCGTTCCCGCCGATGACCGCGAGCAGGTTGTTCAGGTCGTGGACGACCCCCGCCGCCACCCGGCCGAGCGTTTCCAGTTTTCGCGACTGTTCGCTTCGCACGTCCGCCTTCGGCTCGTCGATCGGCACGGCCACCGGGATGTCTTGCGGCATCAGTTGGTAGACGCACACCACGCCGCCGCCGGCGTCCACGGCCATCGACACCAACACGGGAATGCGGCGGCCGTCGCGGTGGTAGCGATCGGTGGCGAATTCCCGCACGCGAACGCCGGCCGTGGCCCGCACGAACTGCCGGGTGTGTTCCGTGAAGCGGTCCGGCGGCAGGAAACTCGGCGGCCGGCCGACAACCTCTTCGGAGGTCCAGCCGAAGGTCTCCGTCGCGGCGTCCGACCAGAAGACGATCTGCCCGCTGGCGTTCAGCGCGACGATCGGGTGCGGGATCACGGCCACGATGTCGGCGAGCAGTGCCCCGTCGGCGGCCGGCCCGAACACCTCTGACCGGAGGTAGTGGTCGGTTGGCTGGTCCTCGCTCAGCGGCCGGGTGTCGGGCCACGCCACGGTTCGCGGCGTCTCGGTTTGGATCACCGTCTCCGCGGCCATCGGCGGCATCGGGCTGAGCGGTGCGGGGGTTCGCACGGTGAGATCGGCCCACTTCGGGGCCATCAGCGGTTTCGGCCAGGCGGTCGGCACGATCGAAGGCATGGGAAGAGACTCCACGTCGAAAGGCGATGGTGGTTCGGTTCCCTTCCCCTCAAGGGGGAGGGAATGTGATTCGGCCCGCGATTCGGCGGCCGACCGTTGAACCGGGGCCGCGGGCGTGATACGCTGTCCGCTCACCCCCCCGATCGCCGGCCCCTCCCGCGCGTCTTCACGAAAGGTTGTCGAATGCGTTTCGCGATCCTCTCGGCCGTTCTCTGGGCGTCCACCCCGGCGACCTTTGCCGCCGACGCCTACACCCTGCCCCCGGAAGCGACCCTGAAGGCCGACGTGCCGAAGGGCACGATCACCGCCCACAAGTGGGAGAGCAAGGTCTTCGACGGCACGTCGCGCGACTACTGGGTGTACGTGCCGGCCCAGTACAAGGCCGAGACGCCCGCGTGCGTGATGATCTTCCAGGACGGCAGCGGCTACCAGAACCCGACCGGCGGCTACCGCACGCCGATCGTCTTCGACAACCTCATTCACGCCGGCGAGATGCCGGTCACGGTGGGCATCTTCATCAACCCCGGCACGTTCAAGGACAAGCGGTCGAACCGGAGTTTCGAGTACGACACGCCGTCACCGCAATATGCGACGTTCTTGGAGAAAGAGATTCTGCCGGAGGTCGAGAAGACGGTCAAACTTCGGCACGACGCGGCAAGCCGTGCGGTCTGCGGGATTAGTTCCGGCGGCATTTGTGCGTTCACCGCCGCGTGGGAGCGCCCCGACCTGTTCAGCAAGGTGCTTTCGCACGTCGGCAGCTTCACGAACATCCGCCACGGCGACGTGTACCCCGGTCTCATCCGCAAGACCGAGCGCAAGCCGATCCGCTTCTTCCTGCAAGACGGCTCGAACGACCTGGACAACCTGCACGGCCACTGGCCGCTGGCGAACGTCTCGATGACGGCGGCGCTGCGGTACAAGGACTACGACTACAAGTTCGTCTACGGCGACGGCGGCCACAACAGCAAGCACGGCGCGGCCCTCCTGCCCGACTCGCTCCGCTGGCTGTGGCGGGATTGGAAGAAGGAGGCGAAATGAGAACGCTCCTCGCATTGCCGCTGACGACTGCGGCCGTGGCTTAGGACATGCTGCTACGCGATTGGACCGACGCCGCTGAGCGTGCTGATGTTTGACCCGACCAGCCGCTTGTCCGGCGTGTTGCTACCGCTGGCGAAGGGCGAGATGTCGCACCTCGGCTGGGAGGGCGAATCGCTGATCGTGTGGATCGGCGAGCAGAAGTACACGCGGAAGATGAATGCGACCGGGAAAGTAGCAACCACCCAATGTCCACCCGTTCAGGCGAAGAAATCGGCGATCTGGCAGGTGAAACCCGGCAGAACGTCGGCCGCATCGAGCGTGTCGGTCGAATCGAACTCGACGCCGCGGAGCGTGCCGGCGTAGACGGTCACGGTTTGCGGGTCGGGGTCGACCAACCAGACGATGCGAACGCCGTTGGCGAGGTACTCTCGAACCTTTTCCCGCACTCTCCCACGGCGGTCACTCGGAGACAACACTTCGACCGCCAAGTCGGGCGGAATCTCGAACCATTCGTCGGGTAGATCGGGGTGCCGGGTAATGCTGTAGAAGGAAACGTCCGGGCCGCGCACGGTGTCCGGATCACGTTCCAGAACGGTGCCGGATTCCGTCACAACCCACCCCAGCCGATTGGTTTTGACGAATCCACCGAGGAGGATGGCGATGTTCGCCTGAACGAAACCGTGACGGCCTTTGGTTGGTGGCATGGTAACAATCACTCCCCGCACGAGTTCCTGTTTCGAGCCATCAACCAGATCGGGCATCTTGCTGAACTCTTCGGCCGTAATCAGCTTCGCCGCGGTCGCCGACATCTCGCACCCTCCTTCGATTGTCATTATCATACCACCCACCCCGATCGCACTCCATCCGTACCGGAACCCTCCCCATGCGCTGGCTGCTTCTCCTCCTGTTCCTCACCCTGCTCGCCCGAGCCGCGGACAAGCCCGTCCCCACAAAGGACGCGGCCGCCGCTATGAAGGCCCCGCCCGGCTTCAACGTGACGTTGTTCGCCGGCGAACCGGACGTAGTGCAGCCGATCGCGTTCACCTTCGACGACCGCGGCCGCATGTGGGTGGTCGAGTGCCTGAGCTACCCCAAGTGGAGGGCCGACGGCAAAGGGAATGACCGCGTCATCATTCTCGAAGACACCGACGGCGACGGCGTCCACGACAAGAAGACCGTTGTCCTCGACAACGGCGTCAACCTGTCCGGAATCGAACTCGGCTTCGGCGGCGTCTGGCTCTGCTCCACGCCGAACCTCGTGTTCATCCCGATCAAGGACGACAAGCCGAGCGGCGAACCGCAGGTCATGCTCGACGGCTGGAACCTGAAGGATGCGAAGCACAACGCCTTCAACAGCCTCATCTGGGGCCCGGACGGCTGGCTCTACGGGTGCAACGGCATCCAGACCAAGTCATGGGTCGGTGCCCCCGGCACGCCGCAAGACAAGCGGACGTACATGGACTGCGGCGTCTGGAAGTACCACCCGACGCGGAAGGTGTTCGAGGTCGTTGCCACCGGCACGACGAACCCGTGGGGTCTCGACTTCGACGAGCACGGCGAAATGTTCATCACCAACTGCGTGATCGACCACCTCTTCCACGTCGTGCCGGGCGGGCGCTATCAGCGGATGTACGGGCAGGACTCGAACCCATACACCTTCGGCCTGATGAGCAGTTGCGTGGACTACAAGCACTGGGCCGGCGGCCACTGGACCGAGAGCCGGGCGGACAAGAAGACCGGCGCGATCCAGAAGTCGCACGACGATGCCGGCGGCGGCCACGCCCACAGCGGGGCGGCGATCTACCTCGGCGACAACTTCCCGAAGGAGTACCGCAACACCCTGTTCACCTGCAACATCCACGGCAATCGCCTGAACAACGACGGCCTCGAACGCACCCCGAGCGGAATGAAAGGCGTGCGGCGGCCGGACTTCCTGTTCGCCAACGACCCGTGGTTCCGCGGCATCTGCGTGAAGCAAGGGCCGGAGGGGGCACTGTACGTGAGCGACTGGAGCGACACCGGCGAGTGCCACAACTACGACGTGGCCGACACCACCAACGGTCGCATCTACCGCGTGGCCTACGGGAAGCCGAAGAAGTTCGCGGGGGACGTGAGCACGATGCCGCTCGATGAGTTGCACAAGCTCGTCACTAGCCCGAACGAATGGCTATCGCGGAAGGCCCGGCGGGTGCTGCAAGAGCGGTCCGTGAAGGACGGCATCGGGGTCGTTGTGAACCTGCCGGCGTACTCGCACAAGCCGGGGGCCGAGGCCGCCGACCTGCGGTTGCTGTGGGCCCACGAAGCGTGCGGACACGCTCCTGACTTCGGGGGCGACGTGGTGCAACCGCTGCTCCGAACCTGGATCGCCCGGCGAACCGGCAGCGCGGAGGCGATGCGGAACAACACGAGCGCCGTCAAGCAAGGCACCACCCCGGCCGAGCGTGCAGGATACGCAATCGGGATGAGCAAATTGTCGCCGAACGACTCCGATCTGTGGGCGTTCGCGCAAGGGCTGTTCAGCAACGCGGCCGACAACGCCGACGACAAGCTCACGCAACTCTACTGGCTCGGCATCCAGCCGGCCGCCCTCGCGAAGCCGGCCGAGGCGTTGAAACTTGTCAACGCCGTCGCTATCCGCCGCGTGCGGGCGAACATCGTCCACCTCGTGCTGTCGCTGCCGAACAGCGACGCGACGAAGCAACTCGACGCCGTGTTCCCGATTCTGAAACTCGCCGACAACGACGACACGCGGCAAGACATCCTGCTCGGGATTCAACAGGCGTTCGAGGACCGCAAGAGCGTGAAGCCGCCGGCGAGTTGGCAGGACGTGTACGAGAAGCTCTCGACCGAGCGGAACCTCGCCATCCGGGAACTCGCCGATGACATCGCCCTGAAGTTCGGCGACCAACGGGCCGTGGTGCTGCTGGCATTCCAGGGCGCGAACGACAAACTGCCGGCCGAGGACCGCCGCCGGGCCATCGAGAAATTGCTGCCGGTGAAGCCGCAAGACTTCGCGACGACGTTGCAGAACTGGCTGACCGATCCGAAGGTCCGCGGCGTCGCCATCCGCGGGCTAGCGGGCTATTCCGATGCGACCATCCCGGCCAAGATTCTCCCGCTGTACGCCAGCCTCACGGCCGAAGAGAAGGCCGACGCCGTTCTGACGCTCGCGGCCCGGCCAGCGTTCGCCCTCGCGCTGCTCGACGCCGTGGAGAAGGGCCAGATTCCGAAGGGCGACATCACCGCGTTCACGGCCCGGCAGATCATCGCCCTGAACAACAAGGACGTGACGGCCAAGCTCACGACCGTCTGGGGCACGGTGAAGGCCGCGAGTGCGACGCGGGCCGAGCAGACGAAGAAGCTCAAGGCCCTGCTGACGCCAGACTACTTGAAGGCCGCCGACGCGACCCGCGGCAAGACGCTGTTCACGAAGAGTTGCGCCACCTGCCACAAGTTGTTCGGCGAGGGCGGCGACGTGGGGCCGGAACTCACCGGCAGTCAGCGTGGCGTCCTCGACTACGTGCTGGAGAACGTCCTCGACCCGAACGCGGTGGTGCCGTTCGACTACAAGATGGTGCAGTTCAACCTGCTCGACGGCCGCGTGGTGACGGGGTTGGTGAAGAAGGAGACGGCCCAATCGGTGACGGTGCGGACGGCCAACGAGCAGATCGTGATCGCGAAGGAAGACATCGAGAAGCGGACGCCGACGAACAACTCGGTGATGCCGGAAGGGTTGTTCGACTCGCTGAAGGACGAGGAGATTCGGGACTTGGTCGCGTACTTGCAGAAGAAGTAATACGAGTTGTAGCCGCAGGCTTTAGCCTGCGAGAGACTCCCGCCCACGGGTATCTGTCGCCCGTGGACGGGAGTCTCTCGCAGGCTAAAGCCTGCGGCTACATTCTTCGGAGCAGCTCAAGCCTTCGCTTTGTTCTTCGCCCGCGTCGCGGCGGCCTTCTTGGCCGTCGCCGACTTCGCAGCCGCCGGTCGGGCGGCCGATGCCGCTCCGCCTTTCGCCCCACCCTTCTTCGCCGGGGCCTTGTTCGTCGCTTTGCCGCGGCCGGAGCCGCTCTTCTTACCGCCGCCGTCGATCTTGTTCACCGTGGCCCACGCGCGGGCCTCGGCCTCTTTCTTCGGCACGCCATTCTTCTCGTAGCCTTCCTCGATGTGTTCGGCTTGCCGCTTCTGCTTGTCGGTGTACTTGTTCTTGTCACCCTGTGGCATGACTCGGCCCTCGCGTCGGAGTGGTTCGGATCGGGCGAACCGCACTCCACTCACGACGCAAGTTCCTTGCCGTTCGCTCAGTCGAAGGCCAGCGCGATCGCTTCCTTCGCCGTTGCGATCGGCCGCACGTCGATGGCGTTCCGCACGTCGTCGGGAAGTTGTGGGATGACGTTCGCGTTACCCGCGGAGATGAGCACCGTCTTCCGACCCGCACGCACGGCGGCCGCGATCTTGTGGAGCAACCCGCCGACCGGTCCGACCTCGCCGTGCAGGGCGACTTCGCCGCTGAACGCGAACCCCGGCTTGATCGGCCGGTTCGTGAGGGCCGACACCATCCCCACCAGGAATGCCAGTCCCGCCGACGGGCCGTCCTTCGGCTCCGCGATCTTCACGAGGTGCACCGCGAGCGACTGCGTTTTTAGCCGCTGTTCGGGGATGTTCAACTCGCGGAAGTTCGCGCGGATGAGGTTGTACACCGCCTGGATCGAATCCTTCAGCGTGCGGCCGTGCAAGCCGGTGACGGTCACGCCGGTGCCGCCGTTGATCGCGGACACTTGAATCAGGATCGTGTCGCCGCCGTACTCGCGGTCGCCGCGGGTCAGCACCGCCAGCCCGGTCGCGGCCCCGACCACGGCCTCGGTGTTCAGCCGGTCTACCGTCACCTCGGCCGCCCGCGGCTTCAAGTCCTCGGCCGTGTGCGACGGCACGGCCGCCGGTGCGATCAGTCGCGACTTGAACTCGCCGGGGGCCAGCGCGCACAACTGCTGGTGCACCCGCTGCCGAAGTTCGCTGGCGAACGTCACGACATCCAGCAGTTCCTCGGCAGTCCACTTCCCATCGGGGTGCAGCAGCTTCAACAACCCGGACGCCAGCCGTTCGACGGCGACCTGATCGCGCCGCGTCAGCCCGGCGTGCATCGGTACGCCCCGCACCGCGTCGCCGAACGACTCGTCGCGGAGTCGCACGAGCACCTCGCCGAAATAGTCGGTGACGAACCCGACGCCGGTAGCCACCGAGCCGGGCGTGATCTTCGGCACCTCCCAGCCGGGCAGGTAGCCGTGCATGCGGTCGTGGAAGGCGCTGTCGATGATCGCCTCCGGCAGCGGTTCGAGCAGGTGGGCGTACTTCGGGTGCGGCTGCGTGCCCTCCACGTCGAGGTTGCCGGCGAACACCAAGCCCGCGTCGGCGGCGAACCCGAGCGACCCACGGCTGAAGTGCCCGCTCTCCATGTAGTCCTTCAGCGTGGACACCGTCTCGTCGCCGTCGCCGAAGGTCGTGTGCGCGATCTCGTCGAAGACGACGACCTTCCGCGTACCGAGGATGCCGACCTGCTTGGTGTTCAGGTTCACGAACAGGTTGGCCGGCGTCGTCTTGCCGCCGGACACGGTGAATACCCGCGGCGACAGGTTCCGCAGCAGGAACGTCTTGCCCGTCTGCCGGGGGCCGAGTTCGATGAGGTTGATGTTCCGTTCGACGAGCGGAACCATGCGCGTGAACAGGAGGAGGCGCGTGCGGCGGTCGGGGAAGGCGGCGGCCGCGTACCCGGCCGATTGCAGCATGAGGCCGGCCCACTCATCGGTGGTGAACTGTGCCCGCGACGCTTTGAACGCGGCCACGTCCGGCGGCCCGACCTGAAACGGCGTGAACGCGCTCAGTTCGTTCGGCGCACCCGCATCGGTTTCCGGGGCGTACTTCACCTTCACCGTGCCCCACAGCCCGCCGAGCAAGAGGCCGGGATGTTGTTCGGTGATGCTCGCCGGGACCCGGACGTTGTTGTCCGCAAGGGCCGGCACCCGTGCCCACCGCTGCCCGCCGCGGAGGTCGATCCGCACTTCGACGTTGTCGATGAGCGTGACTTCGCCGCGGGAGAGCAGCTTCTCCTTCAGCAACTCGCGGTGTTCCAAGTCCGGCAGCAGATCGCGAATCTTGGTCTGAATGTTGGCTAGATCGGCCTGCCAGGTGTCTGGCTTGACGTACTTGGCGATGAGGTATTCCGACACGTACCGCGGCAACCTGTGGAACGCCGACGACGCGGCCAGCGACTTCACGACGACCTTGTCGCCGAGCAGCGCGTGGGCCTTCTTGTCGAGTTCGGTCAACGGGTGGTCGTCAAAGAGGGACGGCGGCTTAGCGTCGGGCATGGGTGTACTCACGGGAGTGTTGTGTCGATGTATTCCCGCGGAACGGGGACGCCAGCGGCGGCCCGCGGTCGGCCGTTGGCCGACCCGCTACGCGGAATGAATCAGTCTACCCAAAGATGTCGTCAAGGTCGGGATTGTGCCGGATGTCGCTCGGCGGGGGCGGGGCGGCCGGCGGGTCGAGCGGCACGCCGAACGGTGCGATTAGCGACTCGGCAGCGGCCCGCAGGTCGGTGCGCTTCTTCTCGGCCATTGTCGCGAACTCGGGACCAATCGCGGCGGCTTTCGCCGGATCGGCACGTTCGAACAGCAGCGTGAACCGGCGGCGGATCAACTCGGCTGACAGGTCCACGCCGGCTTCAATCTCCAGAACCCGCCGCGAGTCGGGTGCGGCGACGGGGGACGGGGCCAGAGGTTTGATCGGTTCGGAGGCAGGCGACTTCGGGGGCGGCAAGGTTTCGACGCCGAGGCCGACCGCGAGGCGGTCGAGCAGTTCATTCTCTTGGCGGTTCCGCTTTCCACTGGCATCGGCGATCTTGACGGCCGCGAGGTAGAGGGCTTTCTGCTCGGTCGGCGTCGTTTGACGGATCACGTTCGCGAGGGCAACGGCTTCCAGCGGAATTGACTTCTCGGTCACCTCGATCATCGGGTCGATGTGCCGGGCCAAGACGGCATCGTGGCTGAACAGCGATGCGAGGAACTCCCGCACGGCCACCCGTTCGGCCTTCGCGATGCGGCCGTCGGCCTTTGCGATCATTAGGCCGAATCCGGCGAGCGTCCGCAGTTTCAGCAACTCGGAGTGTTCGCTTCCGGGCTGGTGCGCGACGCCCGACGACCCCAGGGCTTGTGCGAACAAATCGACGGGCTTTGGAGCAGTCTTCGGAATCGCGGGCGGTGGCACGCGCGGCGGGGCGAGCGGACCGACGGGCGTCGGCTTCGCCGCGAGGGGAACGTTCACCGGCACCGGAATGGGCGGCGGGACCGGTGTCACGGCCAAAGGCGAAATCGTCGCGACCGGAGCGGCGGGTACTTCCGGAAGTTCGATGGGCTCATCGCCGTGTTGGAGGAAGTGTGCCCAGGTGATCGTCTGCGCAACTTGGGCGTGCGGCTTTAGCGCGTCGAGGTCGGCCGACAATGCCGCGAGCTTCGCGTTCCGGGCGGCCGTCTCGGTTTGCTCGTGCTGTTCGGCCCGCTGGAGATACTGCTGAAACTCGCGGCCCTTCGGACAGTCGCTCGCGTCGAAGCGGTGGCGGGCTTCCGCGAGCAGTTCCTTCACCGCCGATTTTACGTCCGCCGTCCGCGACGGGCCGAAGCCGGCAAGGTTGTGGAACGGGTAGTCGATCAGGTCGGCGAGCGTTCGCAGGCCGGCGCTTCGCAGCCGGTCCACGGTGCCCGGCCCGATACCCGTGAACTGCTGAACGGCCGCGGCCGGGATACTCGCGAGGTGTTCGCCGAAGAGTCGCCGTTCAACCGTTGCGTGGTTGGAAGGCGTGACCGCATTGCGAAGGGCGTGGTACTCGCGCGTCAGTTCGGCGGTCCGTCGGAGGACGCGGGTTCGCCACTGAGCGGCCGGCGTGCGGCGGAACTTCCGGTACGAGTACGTGCCCCACGCCGTTACGGCGACGATCGGTACGACCACCACGAGCACAAAGCACGTCCACACGGCCGATGACCTCTCCGGTTGCAACCCTTCGAGCTTATCACAGCCAGTGTACGGGCCGGAGAAAATCCCGCCGCGGGCGGTTCGCGACGGCGTTGGGAAAGATGGTTGCACCGGGTCCAGAGTCTGTCGCCCGTTCTACCACGCCCGGGGTGAACGACGGGGCGAAGAAAAGTTCCTGAGCGTTCACAAAAATCGAAGGCCGCCGCTCGTCCCGAGCGGCGGCCTTCTCATTGATGGGTGGATCGGTCCGAAATAAAACGCCGAGTCAAGTTGACGGGGCGAAGGTTGTCAGGACTATCATGACTTCGCTTAGCGACTGAAGGCTTCGCCGCGGTCCGACCCTCGTTCGATGCGGTCTGAGCCGGCCACCTTCACGAGTTTGTTGTAAACGCCCAGCAACAGGAACGGGGCTGCCCACTGTCCGACGAACAACGCACCGTGTTTATTGCCGGCCGCCCCGAGGGCGAGCGAGGCGACCATCGACGCGCCGGCCGCCCACAGGAACGTGTCCGACGGCAGTTGGGCCGTGTACTCTTCGATGCCGCGGGCGATCGGGCCTTCGCGGTGGCGTTCCGGCTCACTGCCCTTCCGGCTCACGTTATCCAGCGTTCCCTTCACCGTGTCCTTGACGGCGTTCGCACTGTCTTTGACAGCGTTCACGCTGCGTTGCAGGGTTCCCGAGTCCATGATTCCATCTCCTTGAAGTCGAAGTTCGGGCTACCCTGATCCACGCACCTTCGGTGCCAGAACGCCCCGCGCCCTCACCACCCGCCGGATGCTTGGGCCGTGGCGAGTTCCCGGTCTTCGAAGCCGTCGTAACTCCGCGGCGGCCGCCAGTCGTTGCGGGCCATCCGCTCACCGAACTCGGCGAGGTTCTCGACCACGACCTCCGGCCGGTAGGCGTACTTCACCAGGTCGTCCCGTCGCGTGCCGCCGCTGAGAACAAGGACGGTGTGGAAGCCGAGTTGCACGCCGCCGACGATGTCGGTTTCCATCGTGTCGCCGATCATCGTTGTCTCGTCGGTGGACAGCCCGAGTTCCTTGCGTGCGGCCCGCATCATCACCGGGCTGGGCTTGCCGACGCTGAACGCCTTCACGCCGGTCGCGAGTTCGAGCATCGCTACCATCGCCCCGCAGCCGGGCCGCACGCCGCCGTTCTGCGTCGGGCAATTCGGATCGAGGTTGGTCGCGATCAGCATCGCCCCGTTGTGGACCATCCGCGTGGCCGTCTCTACGAGTTCGAGGTTGAACGTCCGGCCCTCGCCGACCACGACGTAATCCGGATCGTGGTCCACGACCGCGTACCCGTTCTGGTGCAAGGCCGTCAGCAGCCCGCCTTCGCCGATGACGAACGCCGTGCCGTCGGGCTTTTGCTGCGCGAGGAAGCGGGCGGTGGCCATTGCGCTCGTGAAGACGTGTTGTTCCTCCACGTCGATGCCCATGCGGGATAGCTTCGCGACCACGTCCCGCCGCGTGCGCTGGCTGTTGTTCGTCAGGAAGCGGAACGGGATGTCCCGTTCGCGCAGTTGCCGCACGAACTCGCCCGCCCCGGGCAGTAGTTCCGGGCCGCGGTACAACACGCCGTCCATGTCAATGAGGAAGCCGAACTTGTCGCTCATGGTTCAGAAAAACCTGTGGTGGAAACATCGACGGCGGATGGGAGGACCGTCGATTCGAACATTACTTGAGAGGTAAGGCACGTGACATTAGCAGATAGCGTGCCAGAATCGAGGGAGCGAAAATCGGCTGGAAAAGCAGGCATTCCACGAACCGACGGCGTGGGTCCGTGCCCAAATGTTGGGCATTCGGCCGGTCGGCAAGGCGGTATTCGATGAACGCTCTACCCCAGTGGACCGTAGCCGAGGCGGTCGTCCCAGGCGGCCGCCGGGAGCGGAGCTGCCTTGTTCAAGAGTTGCGCGACGAGATTTTCCACGTCGATACACTTGGCCCACTTCTTGGGGGATTTGATGACGAGATTCGCGGTGTCCGCGCAGGCGCGCGGGCTGGCAAAGCTCGTGCCGAGGTCGGACGTCGTCGGGTGTTCGACGTGGTGGGCGGCCCACGGAACGCGTTGGCCACCACCCGGCATCGGCGGTGCGGCGGTGTAATCGGTGTACGCCGACGCCCGGCCGCGGGATCCGCGGGGCCACGGCAGAGTGGCCAGAACCGGCTTGTAGACCCCGCCGATGCCGACGACGTCCAGGTCCGAGGCCGGGAGCGTCAGCGACCCGGCCCGGTGGCCTTCCACAAAGGCCGTCCCCGCGTCCTCCGTTACGACCGTCCAGGCGTTCACGCACGCCGCGTTTTTTACCGACCGGGCCGTCACTTCGACCTCCAGGACCGGCATCCCGGCCGGGTTCTTCTTGGTCTTCTTCACGGACAGCCCGACGGCGGCGCAAGACATGTCGTTGTAACAGCTCGGTTTTAACATCGCGGAGCAGTGGACGTTCTGGACCTTGTAGAGGGTCTGTTTAGTCATGACGGACGCCGTCTTCGCCGCCGTGATCTGAAGCGGCGTCCCGAACGACGGGACGAACTCGTGCTTACCGGGGTCGTAGACGTTCAATTGCACGTCGAACTGCACGTCGCCGTTCAACGGCGGCTGTTTCCACCAGAACTCCAAGAGAAGGGTATCGGTCGCCGCCTGGCCCGTGCGGAGCAAGAAGGTGTCCGGGACGTTCGACGCCAAGTCCGCCTGGGCGGCCACGCCCTTGAGACCGTCGTTGCCAGCGGACGCGAAGAGGAACCGCCCCTGAGCGGGCGTGCCGAGCGCGCGGATGGTCTTCTCCAACGGGCTTAGCCCGTTGTGCGGCCCGGCGTGCGTGCCCATCGACAGGTTGAACAACACCGGCTCGGCCACACTGGTGAACAGCCCGCCGGCCGCCTTGACGGCCGTCACCAGTTCCGTCGAGTTCGCGTGCTTGAAGCACGTTCGTCCGACTGCCTTCTTGGGCGGGAGGACGAGCGAGCAATAAATTTGGCAGTCGCCGAGAATGCCGTGCCCGTCCAGTTTCTCCAGGAGCGTGTACAGCACGCTCACCGCGTGATCGGACAGTTCGACGTTGGCGGTCACCGCGTGGGTCAGTTTGTTGTTAAAGTTGTTCGGCCCGGCGTTCGAAGGCTTGCCGCGGTCGATGACGCAGAGGTGGACCTTCGGGTCGGTCTGGTTCGTCCGGTCGAGCCATGTTTGGCACTGAGAGAGTAGGCCCGGGCTACCGTTCGCCGCCGGGGCGAGCGGCGTGCCGAGGTCGAAGAGTTCCTGGTTCGCCGGCCGGTTGCCGTGCTGAACGTAATGTTCGAGCAGATCGTCCAACCGGACCCGCCCCCAGACGTTCACGCCGCCGCCGCTCCCGCCGTCGTCCGGGTCAAATTGAGGCCGCAAGGCCCGCGAGATCGTGTTCGGGTTCTTGACCCGGCCGAGGATTGGAAGTTCCGGCATCTCCTCCGGGTCGAACGCCCCCTGGCGGAACCACCCGTCCAGTCGGGCCGGCAGCGTCGTGGCCGTGTCCTCCGTCGCGGCTTCGACCACGATGTCGAACTCGGGCAAGAAGGAGTGCAACATCATCGTCGTCAAGGATGGGGTGAACACGGTCGTGCTCCGGTCGGGGAGAGAGGGGTCAATCCACGAGGCTCACATTCCAGTCGATGTTCTTTTCGACCACCTTCCACCTCTTCCCGGCGGGTTTCACCCACTTCGCCTTGTGGAGTTGTTCGATGAGGGCGGTGAACGGGACGGTGGTGTCGAGTTTCGTCTTGGCCGCCACCATCCGCGCCTTGGACAGCCCCAGGAACCACGCCCGCTGGCCTTTCTTCTCCGGGTTGGCCAGGAACGTCTTCAGTTCCGTTTGAAGTTCCGTTTCCGTCAGGCCTGCCTTCGATCCGCTGAGGACGACGCACGCCACGAAGTGCAGCGGGTCCATGCTCTCGTACACGGCCTTGAAGGCGTTCGTGACGGCCGAGTACGTGTTTTCCGCGATTTCCAATACCTCCCACGGCATGATCTGACCGGCCAGGACGGCCTTATTGACATTGAACACGCCCTTCGCCGCGTTGTACATCGCCTTCAGGGCGGGTCCCACCCCGAACCGGAAGTTGCCCCCACGGCCGAACATCTGAACGTTCGGATCGGGCCCTTTCGGGAACACGTTGTTCCACGACGTTTTGATGGCTCTCAGGTCGGCATCGGACAAAGGGCTGTTCACGATCTTCGCTCCGGGTAGAAGGGGGAAGCGGGGACGATGTCGAGTTTATCCGAACATGCGCCCGTCGTGAACGGAGAGATTTTAGAAAAAATGTGATTAAATCGTCCTGGTCACCGGCATCGTCGCGTGAAAATTCGCGTCGCCGATGAGGCAAGGCCGCTTGTACTGCTCCGACGCGCCGCCAGTCTTACTCAGCCGCTCCGCGTCCCACTTCGCCCACGTGCCGGCGGGGATGATCTTCGTGCGAATCGGCCCCAGCCGAGCGCTCTCACGCTTGGCGGCGTACTCGATGTTCTGCACGCCGAGTTCGCGGTCGAGCGCGGTCACGAACTGCCGCAGTTGTCCCGCGTTCGTCGCGTCGGATTCTTCGAGGAAGATTGCGTAGTACGGCTCGCGGTCGTCGAAGACCGGCGACAGCGTGTAGCCGGTGATCGGTTGCGGGATCGCCTTCAGCACGGCGTCCACCGCCTTTGTGACGTGGTGCTCGCTCAGCTTCTCGCCGGTGAGGTTCGCGAACCGACTGCCCTTCCCCAAGAACTCGACCATCGGCGTACGGCCGAGGAAGCCGGTGACGCGCACGAGGTCCGAGATGTGGTAGCGGTACAGGCCGTAGAGCGTCGTCGGCAGGATGTAGTAGCTGCCGCCTTCCGTGATTTCGTGGGCTGCCAGGACGGTCGGCTGCTTCGCGTCGATCTCGTGTTCCGGGATGAACTCGAAGTAGTGCGAGAGGATGTCCAGCACTCCCGACGGCGTGCTGTTGGCCATCGGGATCGTCATGCGGCCTTCGCTAGCGAGCAGTCCCAAGTCGCGCACCGGCGTGTCGCCGTAGTACGGCGGCAGTTGCCGCAGGTACGGTCCCATGCTGCCGCCGGTCCAGGTGTTGACGATGGTGGCATTGCTCGGCCACACGTCCTGCGGGTACAGCCGGCCCAACTTCTCGGCGGCCGCCGCTAGCTCGCGCGACCGGGCCGGGTTTGGCTTCAATCGCGGGGCCAACACGCTTCGCACCGCCGCCGGGATGTCGAGATCGCCCCGCAGCGTGCCGTCGTGCAAGTCCTTTAGCAAGCCCTCACGTTGCGAATCCAGGGTGCGTGCCAACTGCACGAGCGTGCTGGGGTTGGCGGCCATGAACTGCGACACGTTGCGGTCCATCGAGAACCGCAGGGCGACGTAGTACTTCGCGAGCGCGTCCTTCATCTTCCCCGTCTCGTGCGGCACGGCGTACAGCCGACGGATGAGCCGCATCTGGACCTTCGCGGTGAAGCCGGTGAGGTTGCCGCACGGGATGCCGGCACTAGTGCGGAACTCGTCCGGGTCGCCGACCATCTGCACGATCGGCCGCATGGCGATGCGCCGGCCGCGGTGGTCGCGGTACATCTTCACGCCCCACATGTTCCACCCGCGACGGTACGCGGCGAGGTATTCCCGCGTGACGGGGATGAGCTTGCGCGAAGCCGTGGTACCGCTGGTGAGCGCGAACATCAGTACGCGGTCGTCGGCGAGCAGGGCATTCGTGTCGCCAGCTTGGACCTTCTCGATGTACGGGGCGACGTACTCGTAGGGCGCGACCGGCACGTTCTTGCGGAAGTCCTCGGCCGTGCGAATTTCGGCGAAGTGGTGATCGCGGCCGAACCCGGTGTTGGCCTGCTTGCGGAGGATGCGGTCGAGGACGGCCGCCTGCACCGCTTGCGGATTCTCGCACTGCTGTTCAAAGCGACGGAGTTGCCGCCGTACCGGCCACGTGAGGAGCCGCCCGACGCGGACGAGGAGAAAGCGTTTGAGGGACATGCACTCTACCCGGGGCAAAAAAATCGCGACCGCGCGAACCTTCAGTCGCGTCCCGCGTCTTACCTGGCACACAGGGGATTATGTCATGTTGAGCCAACGCTTCAATCGCAGCAACCAACAGCCGCTCTCGCGGCTCGCCGATGGGTGAGGGTCTTGCCGATTCGTCGCTTCGCACGACGGCCGGTGCCTCCCCTGCGGGACGCGCCGGCCGTCGCTGTTTTTCTAGTGGTGTGGCCTAACGGTAAGGCGGCTCCCTGTTAAGGAGTCCGATGCTGGTTCGAATCCAGCCACCACTGCTACCCCACCGAGCGTTGGCGAGCAGCCGGCACCGCTTCTTTCATTTCTCCGGCAATTTACCGCCAGCACTGCTTTAGTGATCACCAACGCTCGCGACGCCTGAACCGAAATCTGCACCACCCGCCATCGTCTTCGCAAAATCGCCCTGCACCACTTGGAGGTGGCATGTTGGTGCGATTTTGGAGAGTTCCCGCGTTGGGGAGGGCGTCCGACCATCCGCCCGAAGGTTCCAGACTGGGGGGGGGGGGGGGGGGGGCCGTTCGCCCTCTAAACTTTGCTAAGCCACCTGACCGCGAACGAGACGGCGGTATTTATGGGCGGATGAGGTGAGCGTGAACCTGAACCCCAAGGCCGGATGCCTGGACATGGGCGGGCGAACTGGGGACGTGCGTTGTTTCTGGGCGTACGCGCCGTCTGATAGAAACAGCCTCATGGCGGAATTTGACAGGCACGGACAATGATACTTAGCCTTGCGATGAGGATGAGCAAAATATAAGTAACTTCAAAAGTCTCCAGAGACAGAAACACGGCCCCAATCAGGAACGTCACGAGCGAGCACTCCAACCCGTTCACGACAGCCTTCGTCGATATCGCGACTTCGGGGGGAAGCGCGCCGCATCCACGCCGTGCTCGATTCGTGGCCACAAGGGCCGCGCCCATCAGCCCAAGGTACAGGCCCAGCCCTACGAAACCCGTGTCGGCGGCCACTTGGAGGTACTGACTGTGAATGGTTTGATGCGCGTTCGCATTCCCGTATCGGCCCACCAAGAACGGTGAATTCCGCAACCCGACGCCAAAAATCGGGTGGTCTTTCGCCATCCGATAAGCGGCCCCCCAGGTACTGAAGCGAGACGCGGCCGACGCGTCCGCGTCTTGCTTTTCGATCGACAGAAACCGGTCGCGAATCTCTTGGCCGGCGAAGAACGGTAGCCCGACGAGGGCAAATCCAAGCACGAAAACGGCCGTCCAAATCCTGTAACGGCTCCGGAGCACAATGAGCGGAGTGACCACCACGAGGGACAGCATGGCCCCGCGGGAGAACGACATCAAGACAGCGTGAAGGAGGAACGGGATGAACAGCGCGAAGACCCACCGCCAGCGGTTGGTGATCCCCTCCCACGCGAACCAGCACAGTGGAAGCCCCATTGCCAACATCAGGCCGGCCGTGTTGTTGTCGTACTCGGCGAATCCGTGGGTCCGGATGATCATGAAGTGGTTGACGAAGTACTGGAAGTTCATCTCGTAGCCAATGTACCCCAGCCCGGCTCCGACCATCCAGAACAGCCACCGAACGTGCTGGACGGTCGCGATCAGAACGCTCCCCACGAACGCCATCAGGAAGATTTTGAAGTTCACGACGTACCACTGATACGCCACTTGCTCGTACTGGGCGAAGAAGAGGCTGACCGTCAGCCAAGCGAAGAACGCCACCAAGAACAGGTGGATCGTCGACCACCCGCGGCCCGGGCGACTTGTTTCCCCGAAGGACACGATCGCGAAGAGAATTGCAGGGGCCGCTGCATATGTCTGCCACTCGATGCCCGGCGGCAACGACCACCGCCACAAGTATGGGGGGCGGAGGACCGTGAAGTTGTAGTAGACGAAGATCGACCAGAAGGAACCGTAGACCACGGCCCCGACGGACCCCAAGAGGAGCATCAGACCCATGTAAATCAGTTGCTTCATGACTCCACCCCGGCCGATCTCGCGTCGAACCGGACAGACTTGATCGATTACCCCAAACTTCGCGAACACATCAATCGAAACGATTCAAGCCAACTTAACGAGCTTGCCGATTGTATCGTTACCGTTCCCGGCATGGCCCAGATTACGGAGATTACAACATGCGCACCGGATTTTCAACCATTCGGTTGTCCCTGATCTGCTTGGCAGTCATGCTAGTTGCCGCCTCAACCGGGTGCATGAGCCCTCAAAAAAAGACCGTGCCCCCGATCGTTGAATTGCCGCGGGAGCTAAAAAAGACAACCCAGCCCGCGTACACCATTGAGCCGCCCGACATCCTCCAAATCGATCTCATCAATGCAGTGCCAAAACAACCGTACAAGCTTAAAACTCTCGATGTTCTCGCCATAAAGGTGCGGGAAACACCGCCCGACAACCCCATTCTTGGCCTCTACCCCATTGAGCCAGATGGAAGAGTTAACTTGGGCGCATTTTACGGGACAATCGCCGTCGCGGGTCTGAGTGCTGAAGACGCGAAGAAGGCCGTCGCAAAGCACCTGGAAAAGTTCCTTAAAGTGCCCGAGGTCGAAGTGACGCTCGCGCAGACACGGGGCATGCAACAAGTCCGCGGACCGCACCTCGTTCGACCAGACGGCACGATTAGTCTCGGCACCTACGGCGGCGTTTGGGTCGTGGGTCTGACGCTTGCCGAAGCCAAGGCCAAGATCGAAGAGCACCTGTCGATCGCCTTTGAAACGCCCGAAATCTCGCTCGACGTGACCGGCTATAACTCGAAAGTCTACTACCTCATTTACGACGGCGGCGGTGCTGGTCAGTCGGTCCTCCGCCTGCCGGTCACGGGCAACGAAACCGTCCTCGACGCGGTCAGCCAAGCGGCCGGTCTCCAGACCGTGTCCGACAAGCGGCACATCTGGGTCGCGCGTCCGTCCGAGGACCACTGCCACTGCCAAAACCTGCCCGTCGACTGGAAGGCGATTACCGAGTGCGGCGATGTCCGGACAAACTACCAGCTTATGCCGGGCGACCGCATCTTTGTGAACTCGTACAAGGCGACGCGAATTGAGACGGTGCTCAACCGCGTGCTTGGCCCGGTCGAGCGGGCGTTCGGCTTCACTCTTCTCGGCACAGGACTCGTCCGGACACTAGGCAATCAGTCTTTAAACGGCAACGGTAACGGTTTCAACAACGGGGTCGTTCAGTAAGGACGTCACACCCTCGCCTCGGCCGGAGAGGCTGTAGAATTCCATATTATCCGCGGGTGGCTTTCACCCGCGGAGGTTTCGATTCGCGAACAGAGGGGATAACATGAGCAGGATTCGACCCGCGCTGACATTCGGCAGCCTGGCATTCGTGCTATTCGCCAGTGGGGCGGCGGCTCAGGTTCCCACTGCCCCGGCGTATCGCGCCCCTGTTTCACCGTACCTAAATCTGTTGCGAGGCGGGAACCCCACTTTTCTCAACTACTACGGGTTCGTCCGTCCACAGTTGGACGCTCAGCAGGCGTTCCAATCGTTGCAGGGTCAGGTACAGTCACTAGCCACCACGCAGAACGCGACTGCAATCGGGGCCGATGGCCAACCACTGCCGGTTACCGGTCAGCCGTTTGGCTATTTCAACCATCGTTCGTATTTCTTGAATAATCGAGGCGGCTCCGGTGGCGGGTTTGGCAGCGGTGGAGGGAACTTCGGCGGGGGAAGTTTCGGAGCAGGGAATGTCGGCAACCGCGGCGTGAACACGGGAAATCAGATGGCTAGACCTCAAGGGGTCGGCAATTTTCGGTAAAGTTCGGGTGAAGGCGATGAAGCAGACGTGTAAAGACTCGGAATCATTCTGAAGGGATTGTTCGCGAATTTCGGATTGGGTCGGTTTTCCGGCTAGACAAGTCCTGCGCGTCCTGGCATAATTTTCCTAAGGTAACACGAATTTTGTTGTCCAGGACTCATGACGTGCCCCGGCTGATGTCCCGTACTCTGTTGACGGCGGTCGCCCTTGCGGTGTCGAGCCTGTTTTGCTCGCAGCAAGTGCACGCCGCCCACTCGATGACAGCTCCGACGAAATCGACCCATCTGGACGAAGGCCAGCACGATTTTAACGGACCAGATCCACTATCGCCCGATCAACCTCGGCTATCGCTGGCTGAAGAGCAGCCGGGCGATTCGAGCAGTTCTTCCAGCAGCAGTTCGGGCTCCCAATCGAATTCTTCGCAATCGAATGTGTGTCTAACGTCCTCGGCGCTGTCCATTCAGGGGACGAACATCTCCGGTGTGGTGGTGCCTCCACGCGGTCTATTCGTGCGTTCGGCCGACCCGGCCGGGATTTTTGAGCCCCCGCGATTTTTGGTGTGATGGTCTCTCCGCGCTCGCACGCTCTTGCCCGAGGTGTCCGCAGGGAAATAGTCTTCTTCGTAACCATCAACATCATTTCTCGTCAGCGATTTGCCTCGCTATTCGAGAGCAACCACAAGGGTATTTGACCAATGAAATCGCTCCGCAAAGTATTCCTGACATCTTTTGCCTTCCTCGGTTTGTGCGTGTTTGCCGGCCGATCGGATGCCACGTTCCAGGTCAATATTGCCGCTACTTCCTACAGCAGTGTGACTGTCACCGATCAGGTATTTGTCACACCCACGATGACCGGAGATGGGGCGATTGGTCTGAACGCCATAACTGCTGCAAGCCCAGTCCCAATGACCAGTTTGACAACTGGTATCATTTTCAACATCACAGGTGGCGGCCTCACGGGCGCATACTTCGAAGTTCAATTTTCGGCAAATACGACAGGTTCGGCCACTCCGTATGCGTTAAACACCACTACTGCGAACGTCATCTATCACCCCGGCGCAGCAGCTTTGTCTGGTGCCGATGCCGCTAAATTAACGAACACAACGTTCACGATCACAATCACGGACACTGGGTTGACCGCTCCGACCGGTCCGCAAATCTCAATGACCAACAGCCTGACCGCGATTGGCAGCGGCTTAAGCCCGGCCTCTCCTAGCAGTGCCACCTATTCGGCCACTGCTGGAACGTTGACAACGACTACTGCGAATATCTCAGTCGCCACCAATGGATTTTCCTATAACAGTAACCCTCCGTCCGCGACTGGTTCGGTTCCAAATCCTTATGTGGTGCAGGCAACTTTGACGTTGAATCCGATTTTTGCGAATAATACCGCGCAACAAAACCTCTTCAGCACGGCATCGACCAGTCTGGCCGCTGTAGTTCCGGCTCCGCCGGCGTTGTTGCTCGGCGTGATTGGGATGCCGGCCTTGGCCCTCGCTCGCCGGTTCCGCCGCACGACCGGGAATACGCTCGCGGCATAAGTCGCGACAAAACTATAACCGTTGAGGGGTCACCTGATCTTCAAGGTGACCCCATTTTTTTGGAACGATCACTAAATTGAATTCGTCTAAATCTTAATCCTTTGCTCACCCGTATCGAAGGAGTCTTCTAGCCTGCACGACCAGACCGGACATGACGGAATTGGTTTCGAAAATTGTGATTGTAGACACCATTGAGATAGCACCCTGTGTTCAAACGCCGCCTAAACTACCGATTTATCCTGTTCTCCCTCGCAATTCTTGGCCTGCTCGTCTTGAGCAGTCGATACGTCCACGCCTGGCAGACCCGCAAGAACGCGGGCAGTCTTAAGACCCGGGCGGAAGAAGCGGTCGCCGCTGGGGATAAAGGGAAGGCTGTTGGTTACTACGACCGCTACCTGAAATTCCGGCCCGACGACGTCGAGGCGCGGAAGGAATTCGCCCTACTCTTTTCGGACATCTCTTCCGACCGTGAAAGCCTTAGCCGCAGTTACCGGCTGCTCGAAGACGTCCTCCGCGCGCAGCCCGGGGATCTGACGATTCGCCGCAAGACTGCGGACCTAGCCTTGGCCCTCAACCGCCCGAACGACGCGAAAGTTCACCTCGAAGAGTTGCTGAAGGCCTCGCCGAAAGACGCCGCCACCCTGGAGCAACTCGGCCTGTGCGAGGAGATGGCCGGGAAACCGGAGTCGGCAATCAAGCGGTTCGAGGGAGCCTTGGCGTCCGAACCGGGCCGCGTGGCGATTTACCCCCGGGTTGCGAACCTCTACCGTCGGACGGGCAAGCCGGAAGAGGGCGACAAGGCGATGGACCGCATGGTCGCGGCCAACCCCGATTCGCCGCAGGCGCTGTCGTCCCGCGCCCGGTATCTGCAGAGTCTAGGGCTGCTGGACGCCGCGGCCAAAGACGCCGCCGCGGTCCGCACGCGGTTGGCCCCTGATGAGCAGGACACAATCCTCGTCGTCGCCGAGTTGGCCTTGGGCAAGGCCGACACGGCAACCGCTCGCGCCGAATTCGAACGCGGTCGAAAGCTCTATCCGAAGGATCTGCGGTTCGCCATTGGCGTGATCCGACTCGACCTCGCCGCCGGACGGTTGGACGCGGCCATCCCCGCTCTGAAGGCGGCAACGGCGGCCATACCCGACCAGTCGGGCGACTTGTGGATGCTCGCCGACCTGTGCATCACGGCGGGCGAGCCGGACGAGGCCCGCAAGCTGATCGCGCGGCTGTCGAAGGGGAACTCGCTGCCGGTCGCCGTCCGCTACCTGGACGCCCGGCTCCTGCTCAGCGAACAGAAGTGGCTAGCTGCCTCGGAGCAGTTGACGCGGTGTCGCCCCGATCTGAGTTTGCTCCCGGATCTCGCGTTCCAGGTGGAGATGCTCCTCGTCGCTTGCTACACGGAACTGGATCAACCGGACAAGCGGCTTGAGGCGGCAAAGGCTGCGGTCAAGATTGGCCCGATCTCGCTCCCCGCCCGCCAGGCCGTCGCCGAGGCCCGCTTGGCCACCGGGAGCACCAGCGAGGCTCTGGACGACTTCCAACAACTCGCGGGCCGGTCGGCCGCGTGTCGTTTCGCCGCGGTGCGGCTGGCGATATGGCTGAACCGTTCCCGGCCGCAACCGGACTGGGATGGGCCGGCTCAAATGCTCGCGGCAACGCCCGCCGAGGCCCAAACTTCAGCCGACTTCCATTTGTTGACGGCCGAACTCCTAGTAGCCCGCAAGAAACTGGACGACTCCCAAAAGGCGAAGGATTTCTCCGAGGCCCGAAAAATTCTTGAAGGCGCCCGCACCGTGGCGCCTAAAGAAATCGCGTTCTGGCTCGCGCTGGCGAATCTGGAGAGGCTAGAGAAAGGGGCGACCGCCGGCCTGGACGTTCTCGATCAGGCCGAAAAAGCGATAGGTGACAGTGTTGTGCTGCGACTCGCACGGGCCGCCTCCTGGACGGCCCAGCGGGTTCCAGCGGACCGGCTCAAGGGCCTCGAAAATAAGATCGATTCGTTCGCGCCGAAGGAACAATCGCAATTGTTGATCGGCTTGGCGGACGCCTACTCCGTTTTGGGGTCCGAAACGGATGCCCGGCGGTTGCTCGGGGAATTGACCCGTCGCCAGCCGAACAACCTGGCGTTCCACACCCGACTCTTCGACCACGTGGTGTGGCGAGACGATCCGAAAGACTTGGGAGTGATGGTCGAAACGATCCGTCGCTTGGAAGGAGAAGACGGGGTGGCGTGGCGGTACGCCGACGCGGTCCGGCACGCGGCAGTGGCATGGCGAGACAATAGCCCACCGGAAACCGCTCTGGCTCGCAGACGTCTCGCCGAGATCGCCCCCCGGCGGCCGCAGTGGGGCCGTGTCCCGCTCCTCGATGCGGAACTGGAAGACCGGGCGGGGAACGTGGAAGCCGCGATCGAGAAGTACCGCCGGGCCATTCAACTGGGCGTGCGGGCCATCCCCGTTGTGAAGCGCGCCGTGGAACTGCTAATGGCCCGACGGCGGTTCGACGAAGCGCGAGAGGTATTAACCGTCGCCGCGACGGAACAGGTTTCGCCAGAGTACGACCGCTTGTCCACGGTCCTCTCTCTGAATCGGCACGAACCACAGGAGGCAACGCTGGCGCTAGCCGCGGCCGCGGTCAAGGTCGATTCCCCCGAGCCGCGCGACCAGGCTTGGCGGGGGATGATCCTGGCGAGCCTGGGGAAGACGGAGGAAGCCGAGGCGGCGCTGCGACAGGCGGTCAAACTCGGCCCGACCGACGCGGCAAACTGGGTCGCCCTGGTTTCGTTCCTAGCCGGCGAGAACAAGAAGGCCGACGCCCTCGACATGACCAAACTCGCCGAGTCTCGGGTGTCGGCGGCCCAGCGGGCTGCCTGCCTCGCCCGGTGTTACTCCGCTCTGGGCGACCGCGAGACGGCGGCCAAACACTACGAGGCTCTCGGCCAGCAGTCGCCGAACGACCCGGCGGTCCAGCGTGAGTTGTGCGAATTCCACCTCCGGTTTGGCGAACTGGAGAAGGCCGAGCGGCTCCTCCGGACGATCATGGACCGGCCCGAAACCGCGGTTTGGGCACGCCGGTCGCTGGCCGTGTTGTTGGCAACGCGGGGCGACTACGCCAAGGGGACGGAAGCCCTGGAGTTGTTGGGGGCGAACCTTCGCGAGCGGCCGGATTCGCCGGAAGACCAGCGGGCCAAGGCGATCGTCCTGGCCACCCGCCCCGGCGGGCGGCGGCAGTCGATCCAAACCCTAGAAGCGTCGTTCGTCCGGATGCGGGCGACCCCGGCAGAGGAGTTCCTGCTCGCCCAACTGTACGAGGCGGACGGCAACTGGCCGAAGGCCAAAGAGTTGTACCTCGGGCTGCTGACCACCCGCGGGGCTGGCAACGCCGTCTATTATTCGCGGTTCGTACTGAGTCTCATTCGGGCCAAGGAACTCGACGCGGCCACGACGTGGCTGCAACAACTGGAGGCCCTGCCCGACCAAGCCGCAGCCCCTCAAACAACAGAGTTGAAAGCCCGCCTTGCTCGGGCGCAGAACAAACCGGGCGTGGCCCTCCAACTGCTCACCGACTTTGCCGAGCGGGACTTCCAGAAGCGGAAACAGCCGAGCACGTTCTGGACCGTCGGCCGTCTTTTGGCGGAACTCGGCCTTGGGCAGGAAGGCGAAGCGATGATGAACCGCTTCGTCGCCGCGACCGAGGCGCAGACCCCTGCGGTCTACCTGGAACTGGCGGCCTTCCTGGCCCGCGAGAACAAGGTGGACGCCGCCGTGAACGCGCTGGATCGGGCCGTGTCGCGGGGGGTCAGCCCGGAGAAGGTCGGCCAACTCGCCGTCGGCGTGGTCCGCCTAGGCCAACCGACGGAGGCCGACTTCGGCCGGGTCGAGGCGCTGCTGTCCCGTGCGCAACAAGCGCGGCCGACGTCCGTGGACCTGCTCATTTCGAGCGCCGACTTGCTCGACGCCCGCGGCCGGTACGACGAGGCCATTGCCCGGTACCGAGCGATCCTGGAAACCGCCCCGCGGAACGCCCTGGCCCTGAACAATCTGGCCTGGCTCCT
This sequence comes from Limnoglobus roseus, assembly GCF_008254045.1. Taxonomy (GTDB): domain Bacteria; phylum Planctomycetota; class Planctomycetia; order Gemmatales; family Gemmataceae; genus Limnoglobus; species Limnoglobus roseus. The sequence continues at coordinate 2,909,524 of NZ_CP042425.1, forward strand.
AAGTCTCCACGCCAAGCAGCACGATGAGGCGCTGACGGCCGTGGCGCGGGCGATCGAGGCCGCCGGACCGGTCGCCATCTATCTCGACACTCGCAGCCTTATTGAGATGCGAAAGGGGCAAGGGGAACGCGCCCAGCAGGACCTAACGGCGGCCATCGCACAAGGGACACGGCCGGATTTCCTATTCCACTTGGCTCTCGTCCACGAGGCGAACGGCAACCTGACCGATGCGAGGTACTGGTGCCGCAAAGCTTTGCAAGATGGGTTGTCCGCAAAGGACCTTCACGCCTTGGAGCGGGCCGACTTCGATCGCCTGACGAATACGCTGGGGAAATAAAGCGTTGGGGGCCATTTACATCCCTGAGAGTTTTGGAAGGTGCAGTGATGCACGCTGTTTACTCCGATCGCATCGTGAATCGATCTGAGACAAAAGGGACGGTATTTGGCTTTCCAACCAGAGGGGTGGGCGAATAAAATTCTGGAAGAAGCGAAAATTTCGCGCCTAACCATACTCGGCATGGTGTGACTCTCCCCCTCTCCCGGTGTGATTGAGACTTGCTCTGGTCTGCAATGCAATGATTGACGAACGATCCAATTTCCGCCGCCGTCTGCCTACGGACGGCGGCGGAAATTGACATTCGGGCGGGGCGTTTTTGAACTACGGTTGGAGTCGGTGATGCGGCGCGTCGGCGATCGCGGTTCTTCAGAGAGTGTTGACATGAGGGGTTCCCGAGTTTGGTTCGCAGTGGGGGCAGCGATTCTGGCGGCCGTGGCGGCGTGGGGGTTCGCTCCCGTGTTCCGCGCGCTGACTGCGAAGTGGTCGTCGGACCCGCAGTACTCGCACGGCTACCTAGTACCCGCGCTGGCGGGCGTGATCCTCTACGTGCGGCGGGACCGGCTTCGCGGTGCGGCGCCGACTTGCAGCCCAGTTGGGCTGCCGTTCATCGTCGCCGGGGCCGCTTTGTACATCGCTGGCGGCCACCTCCAGTTCGACTGGCTCAGTGGCATCGCTCTCGTTCCCCTGGCCCTCGGGTTGCTCGGGATTTTGGGCGGCGGGCCGGGGTTTGCGTGGGGCTGGCCGGCCGCGTTGTTCCTTGCGTACATGGTGCCGTTGCCGTATCAGATCGAAACCGGGCTATCGCTCCCGCTACGGTCCCTGGCGACCCAAGGCAGCACGTGGCTACTCCAACTCTTGGGGTTGGCCGCCGTCCCCGAGGGCAACGTCATCCTCCTTGAACACGGTCGCGTGTCGGTCGCGGAGGCGTGTAGCGGCCTGAGCATGTTCCTGACCTTCTTCGCCCTGGCGACGGTCGTGTTGATCGTGGCCCGCCCCCCCGTGTTGGAGTCGGTCGCCGTAATGGTCAGCGTGCCGGCGATCGCCGTCGCTTCGAACGTCGTCCGGATCACGGCGACCGGGCTCGTTGCGAACGCTTGGGGGCCGGAAGTCGCCCACGATTGGGTCCACGATCAGGCCGGCTGGTTTATGATGCCCGTTGCCTTGGCACTGCTGTTCCTCGAACTCTGGATGATCGGCCGGGCGTGCCCGGTTGACACGGCGGAACCGAAACCGTTGGCGGGCCTCCTCCTGCCGGCCCCCGCATAAGGCCGCAGTGGCCCAAACCCTCTGGCATACGCTCGGCAACGATCTCGGCTCTGACAAGGAATTATTGCAATGGCCCTGAACGAACAATTGACTCCGGTTGCCAAGTCGGTCGACGTCGTGGTCCACCGTGCGGAGTTGATCGGCGGAACCGGTGCGGGTTCGGCACCGGCCGTCGGGGCACCGGGCCTGGCGCTCACACCGGGCGCCCTGTTGCGGGCGTTGCGGCGCCGGTTGATATTGGCCTTGGCCGTCGGAGTCGTGCTCGCGGCCGTAGCGGCGACGGCCGTGTGGGTTTATCTTCCACCCCCGAAACCCCGCGTCTCGGCCAAGCTCTACGTCGACTACTCGCAGCGGGGGACGCTCTTCGAACACCCTGACTCCCCGCTCAACCAGCAAACCCAGATCAACGTCCTCAAGAGCGAGGCCGTCATTACAGCGGCGCTCCGCAATCCCGAGGTCAACAAGACAGAGTTGATTAGCCAGCAAGCAGATCCTGTCGACTGGTTGGCAAAAGAGCTAATGGTGGATTACCCGTCAGGCGACGAGATCGTGAGAATCTCACTCGTGACGATGCAAACGGACGACGGCGTCAAGATCGTCGATGCCGTCAAGACGGCGTATCTCGACGAGTTCGTGAACAAGTCCGCGAAGGCCCGCCGTCAGCGTTTGGACCGGCTCCAAGCTCTCCAGACCACGGCCCACGAGAGCCTGAAGCGGAAACAGGCCACCGTGCGAAAGTTGGCCGAGGCGGTCGGCTCGACTCGGCCGGAGAACGTGGCCATGCAACAGCAATTGGCCCATGAGCAGTACGGCACCGCCCAGCGGGAATACGTCAAGCTCCAATCCGACCTCCGCCGCCTGCGACTCGAAGAGTCGTCCCTCAAGGCCGGCGCGGTCGTCCCGCGGACCCCGGCCGAGTCGGCCATCAAGCAGTATGTCGACTCGGACCCGGTCGTCAAGGATCTGGAGAAGCGGCAGGCGCAAATCGAGGCAAGGGTTCGAGAGACGGAGCGGGTGGCCACCAAGGCGGTGGCAGAGGTCGCGGCCAAGAAGGCCCAAGATGACCTCACCGCTCTGAGCAAGGATTTGAAAGAGGCACGGGCCAAGGCGCGGGTCGACTACACCACGGGCGTAGCGCAATTGAGCGAACTTGAGAGTAAGACCCGCGTGACGCAGTTGTCCGAACAGATCGCCTTTCAAGAGGAGTTGGGCAAGGTTCTCGTGACCGAGATCGATCGCCTCGGCAAGTCCATCAAGTCGATCAACACGGCGAACCTGGACTTGGAGGCCGAGAAGATCGAGATTCAAACGGCCGAGGATTTGTACGCCAAGGTGGCGGCCGCGATCTCGACCCACCTCGCGGAAAATGACGCACCGTCACGGGTCGCGCACTTGGAGAACGCCCGCGTCGAGCGTGTGAACACCGAGGCCCGGAAGATGCAATTCGCCGGGTTCGCGGGGGCCGCGGCCCTGGGCTTCGTTTGCCTCGTCGTTTCGCTCTTCGAGTTCCGCAACCAGCGGGTCGATTCCATCGCCTCGGTCGGGCTGGCGACCGGGCTGCCCACACTCGGAACCATCCCCTGGTTCCCGTCCAACGTCCACCGGCAGTCGGGCGTGAAGAAAGAATACTGGCACTCTGTCCTGACCGAGTCCATGGCTTCGACCCAGATGTTCCTCAGGCACGCCGGGAACGTAGGGCTGCCGCGGATTCTGCTGATCGCTAGCGCCGAAAAGGGCGAGGGAAAGACGCTCCTATCGACGCACCTGGCCGCCGGGTTCGCGCGGAACGGAGTGAAGACGCTCCTGATTGATGGGGATCTTCGCAAGCCGAGCGCCCATGGTGCCTTCGGCGTGCCGAGCGGGCCGGGGCTGGCGGAACTTTTGCGGGACGAGGTCCTCGACCGGGACGTTATCCGCGAGGTGCGGGCCAACCTGTTCTTTATCCCGGCCGGCGCGTGCGACGATGCCTCGCTGTGTGCTCTGGCACGCGGGGTTCTAGCGGCGGACTTTCGGCGGTTCCTGAGCGATTACGAGGTCGTCATTATCGACTCCAGCCCGCTCATGCTCGTGGCCGACGCGCTGCACTTCGCCAAGCGGGCGGACGGCGTCATCCTCACCGTGCGGAACGATTACAGCCGCGTCGCCCTCGTCCAGGAAACGGTCCGCCGCCTGCGGCAGATCGCCGCCCCGCTCTTGGGGGTCGTGGTCAACGGCTACACGCACGGGGGATCGGGCTACGGCTACGGCTATGGCTACAACCGGTTGGCGGCCGCCAAGACGGTTGAGGTCGAAGTGAAAGCGGAGGCACGCTAATGCTAATCTGGAAGCCGATTTTAACAATCACAGTGACCGTCGTGTGCATTGCCGGGGCCGCCGTTGTCCACGGCCGCCAGACCGACCGGTGGGGCGTGTCGACCGCCCTTCAGGAGGCGGCCGACCGCCTCGACGCCGTGCCCGCGGGCCTGGGCGACTGGGTCGGCGAGGACGTGCACCTGGACCCAGGGTCACTGGAGGTGGCGAACGTCGCCCGCCACGTCAGCCGTCGGTACAAGCACCGCTTCACCGGCGAAGAAGTGACGGTCTTGATCGTCTGCGGTCGGCCCGGCCACGCGGCCGCGCACCCGCCGGACGTGTGCTACAAAGCGTCTGGGTATGAGGTCGGGCCGAAAAAGGTCCGGGAACTCGCCGGGCACGGGACCGTCTGGCAGGCGGATTTTACCCGCACGGGGGCCGCGGACGACCGGCTGCGGATCGTGTGGGCCTGGGGCTTGGGTGCCGAGTGGACCGCGGCGGCCGCCCCCCGCATCGAGTTTGCCCGCAGCCCGTACTTGTACAAAACGTACCTCATTCAGCGGGCGGCGGAACCGGAGGGGGCCGACGCCCCACTACCCCCGTTCGTGAACCTCTTCCTCTCGGAATGCCAGCGGAGTCTGGCAGCGGCCGGGGGTTAATCCCCAACCGCAACGTGGACTCGTCTCGGGAGTGGACTGATGAGCGAATTGCCCAAGCGTGACCCGACGAACCGGCCCTGGCAGTCGATGCTGCGGGAGGCACCCCTCGCCCAGGGGTGGCTGGCGAGTCGGACCCGTGCGGGTCTCGACCGTGGCACCGCCGTCGCGCTGCTGATCGCCACGGCCCCGGTCATTGCGCTGACCGCCTTACTGGTCAGGCTGACCTCCCGCGGCCCGGCTTTCTACGTCCAGACCCGCGTCGGCCGCGGCGGCCGTCTGTTTCGCATCTACAAGTTACGGACGATGGGCCACAACTGCGAGGCCCACTCCGGCGCGTGCTGGTCGAAGCCCGGCGACACCCGCATCACCAGGTTGGGCCGCTTCCTCCGGGCCACGCACCTGGACGAACTCCCGCAACTGTGGAACGTCCTCCGTGGCGACATGAGCCTCGTCGGCCCGCGGCCGGAACGGCCGGAGCTCATCCCTTACTTGGCTGCGAACGTCGAGGGGTACGTCCACCGTCTGGCCGTCCGCCCTGGCGTTACGGGCTTGGCCCAATTGTGGCTCCCGGCCGACACCGGCCTCGACAGCGTCCGGCAGAAACTGGCCCAGGACCTGCACTACGTTCGCACGGCCGGCCCGTGGAACGACGGCGTGCTCATCCTCTGCACGGCGTTGAAGGTGTTCGGCGGCGTCTCGTTGTGGCTCTGCCGGTCTCTTGGCGTGGCCCCGGCCCCGGACCGCGACGCCCCGGCGAGGGTCGAAGACGCCGCCATCCTCGGCGACATCGCCGACCTCGCCGTCGGTTCCTCGGTCACTCGGAAGTTGGCATGACGCAGACGACCCTACTGCCCTCGGAACCCGACCTCGCGCTGCCGGCCGCCAAGCCGCCCGCGCCGCGGCCGATCACCCGCATCGGGCCGAAGCCGCGGTGGCAACTCGTGGACCTCCGCGAACTGTGGGCCGCCCGCGAACTGCTGTTCCAACTCGCCCGCCGGGACGTGAGCGTGCGGTTCAAGCAGACGATTTTCGGCTTCGCCTGGGCGGTCGTGCCGGCCGTCTCGACGATGCTTGTGTTCACGGTCTTCCTCGGCCGCCTCGGCAAGCTCGGCGAGGGCGACCCGCTGTACCCGCTGTTCGTCCTCGGCGGCACCCTGCCGTGGGCGTTCTTCAGCAGTGCGGTGGCCGCGGCTGGGAACAGCCTACTCAACAACCAAGGCCTCGTGACGAAGGTCTACTTCCCGCGGCTGATCCTGCCACTGGCGGCGTTCGGCACGCCGGCCGTGGACCTCGCCATCGGCTGCGGCTTGCTGTTCGCCCTGATGGCCTGGTACGGCGTCGTGCCGACCGCGGGGTTGGTCCTGTTGCCGCTGGCCGCTGCCGTGCTCGCGCTCGCCGCCGCCGGCGTCGGCATCCTGCTGTCCGCGCTTATCGTGGCGCAACGCGACTTCCGCTTCCTGCTCGGCCTCGGCCTGCAACTGTGGATGTTCGCCACGCCGTGCATCTACCTGAAGCCGGAGACCTTCAGCGATGACACCCGTGCCCTGCTGCCGCTGAACCCGGCTTACGGCCCGATCCTGGCCTTCCGCCAGTCGATCCTCGGCGGCCCGATCGACGCCTACGCGCTCGGCGTCTCGGCCCTCGTGAGCGTGCTACTGTTGTTTGTCGGGCTGTTGTACTTCCGTCGCACCGAGCGGTCGTTCGCGGACGTGATCTAATCAGAGAGGGTGGGAATGCGACCGGCGATTCGCGTCGAGAACTTGTCGAAGTGCTACCGCATCGGCGGCAAGAAGCGGCCGGGCCGCAACTTCACGGAGGTCGTCGGGGACACCGCCCGCTCCGCGTGGTCGAAGGTCCGTCGCCTGGCCGACTCGTCCGCGGCCGAGGTCGGCACAGAAGAATTCTGGGCGCTCAAGGACGTGTCGTTCGAGGTGCCGGACGGTGAAGTCGTCGGCATCATCGGCCGCAACGGGGCGGGCAAGAGCACGCTGTTGAAGATCCTCAGCCGGATCGTGGAGCCGACGAGCGGCGGGGCGGAAATCCACGGCCGGCTGGGCAGTCTGTTGGAGGTCGGCACCGGCTTCAACCCGGAGCTGACCGGCAGCGAGAACATTTATCTAAACGGCAGCATCCTGGGGATGAAGAAGCGGGAGATCGACGCAAAGTTCGACGAGATCGTGGCGTTCAGCGAGGTGGAGCAGTTTCTGGACACGCCGGTGAAGCGGTACAGCAGCGGCATGTACGTGCGGCTGGCTTTCGCCGTGGCGGCGCACCTGGAGCCGGAGGTGCTGATCGTCGACGAAGTACTGGCGGTGGGGGATGCAGGCTTTCAACAGAAGTGTCTGAATAAAATTCAGAGTTTTGCTGGTGCGGGCGGTACGGTTTGCTTTGTCAGCCACAATCCAATCATTACATCTCGATACTGCACGCGGGGGGTCTTGCTTGAGAGTGGGAGAATTGTATGCACAGGAGCAATTGATAAAGTGTTGGATGCGTACCAGGTGTCATCTAAAAAAATATCAACCTTAGAATCGAATAGTTCCGGCTCTCGAATTGGCATAATTCGAGCCGTGTGGATTGGTAAATCTTGCGGCTCCAAATGTGACAAGATGGACATAGATGAAGATGTTCTAATTAAAATTACAGTCCAAGTAGTAGAGCCCATCAATTCGGCAAGGGTAGGTATTGCCGTCAACAACACGCTTGGCGAAAGAAGTTTTGTTTGTGCTACATACCTTAGCGACTATCAAATCAATAAACTTGTGGGGTCTAGCGAGGTGTCGCTAAGGTTTCGATTGCCAATGCTGGTTCCCGGCCAGTACACAATAGATGTAGGTGTGATGGACGACATGAATCATATGCTGCAGCATGTCACGCCTGTGGCATCATTCCAAATTGAAGATTATAAAAATCGCCTCTTAACGGTCGAGGATCAGCCTCGAGTGTTTGGGCATGTCATTGTGCCCGCAACGTGGGAAATTAGCCGTGCCTAACATGCCAAATACTGGATCTGTTGAAGCCGGTGGAGGTATAATTAATGGTGAAGCTGCCGACCCGTTGCGATATGACAACCACAATGCAGACCCTGCCGAATCTACTGGTCTGATAATTTCACTAATACCCAGAGGTGCGCGAGTTCTAGATGTCGGTTGCGGGACAGGTTCTGTCTCCTGCCTCGTCCGTGATCATTGTCACGCCGAAGTGGTCGGGATCGAACCCAGTCTTGAGCGAGCCGAGGTTGCCAAACACCGTGGCTTAACGGTCTATCATTCATTCTTTCCGTGTAATGAAGTTCCTGCAAATGGTAATTTTGATGTGGTGCTCTTTGCAGACGTATTGGAGCACATGGTTGAGCCAGGCTTAGTGCTCTTGGGCGCTTCGGCATTTTTGAGGCCTGGTGGGTCTATTGTGGTATCCATACCTAACGTGGCGCACTGGTCCGTTCGATGGAATTTGCTGTGGGGCCGGTTTGATTATCGACCTAGCGGTATAATGGATGCCACGCATTTGCGTTGGTTTACATACAAAAGTGTTCGGCTTTTGATGGCGGCTGCGGGCTACGAAATTAATGCGCACAAAATGTCAACAAATTATGAACTGGAGGATTATCGTGGGGTTCCCTGGCGATGGCTCGGTGTCCGGACTAGGAATCGAATAATCCGGTTGCTGGTGCGCGTTTGGCCGAAGTTATTTGGTTGTCAACATGTAATAAAAGCATCTAAAATCACGGGGGCGGCATAGCAATGGTTGCCGAAGACGTGACAAGAGTATCGCCACTTATTGCGTTCCATTTGCCACAGTACCACCCAATTCCTGAGAATGACGAATGGTGGGGTAAAGGGTTCACTGAGTGGGCAAACGTTACACGGGCAGTATCGCTCTTCCCCGGCCATTACCAGCCCCATTTGCCGGCCGATTTAGGCTTCTATGATCTGCGGTTGCCAGAAGCCCGTGCCGCACAAGCCCAGCTCGCCCGAGAGTACGGTATTGGTGGCTTTTGCTATTATCATTACTGGTTCAGCGGCCGCCGCCTGCTGCATCGCCCAGTGGACGAGATCTTGCAGAGTGGCGAGCCAGACTTCCCGTTTTGCCTCTGCTGGGCCAATGAGCCGTGGAGCCGCAATTGGGACGGAGGATTTAAAAAAGTCTTGGTCCACCAGCATTATAGCGAAGACGACGATTTGAATCACATACGATGGTTGTTGCCAGCATTCGCCGACCGAAGGTACATACGTGTGGATGGAAAGCCACTCTTTTTGGTTTATCGCTCAGGTCAGTTACCGGACCCGCAGCGGACGACCGACATTTGGCGGGAAGAGGCGAGAAAATGTGGAGTCGGGGAATTGTTTCTTGCGTGTGTCGAGCCTAGTCCGACTGTGGCTACCGATCCGTCAAGAAGCGGTATGGATGCCCTTGTGCAATTCACGCCAGAATGGCACGGCGCCCCACGCAAGCAATTCTTCGATAGTTGGAGACGCTTAGTCCGCGCACGGCTGTATTCGAGAGGACGATGGCTGACACGCGTGATTGATAGTCTACTGCGGCAGTTGTCGCCCTACATGATACATGCGACGCGGCAGGGGCGTGTGTCGCTACGACACAAGATTCGAGATTACGAAGACGTCGTGTATTCGACACTGAGGCTTGCCGACGCCGTTGAGTATCGACTCTTTAGGTGCGTCTGTCCGGGTTGGGATAATACGGCGCGGAGAAAGTCCGGCGGTATGATTTTCGTCGGATCGACGCCGGAGTTGTACGAGTCGTGGCTGCGAACAGTTGTAGATCGACAACGGCGATCATGCTTTCCGGGTGACCCCATATTCGTGAACGCGTGGAACGAATGGGCCGAAGGGTGCCACCTGGAGCCGTGTCAAAAGTGGGGTCGGTCGTATTTGGAAGCGACAGCACGGGCGATCAAGCTATGTGATACGGACTCTGGAGGAAACCCGTGAGCGTCACCGTTGTTGTGCCGACTTATAACGGAGCGGCCTTTGTGGCGGCTGCTCTTCAGTCTGTTTTTATTCAAACGTATCCGCCTGCTGAAATCGTCATTGTGGACGACAGGTCAACGGATGGTACCCGTGAAGTTGTCCATGACATAATCAAGCAATCCCCCATACCGATACGTGCTAAAGTTCTCCCCCAAAACAGTGGCGGACCGGCCCTCCCTATTAACGTGGCCATTGCCGGGGTGACGACGAAATATATTGCCATCCTGGAACAAGACGACCTGATGGCGCCGCGTCGTCTAGAGTTTCATCTTAAAGCTTTACAGCAGTGTCTTGACTGCGAGTTGTCGTTCGGAGTTGTTGAACTCTGCGGCGAATCTGTTCCGCAAGAGACCCGTGAGTTGTTTTCCCTTAATCCCCTGCACCCTCTGGAGGTTCACGGTGTGCCGGACGGGCCGGAGATCGTCCGCATAGCGGCCCGTGAGATGCTCTCGGTGCTGTTGCATAGAAATGTTGCGGTTAGCAATAGTAATCTGTTCTTCACCCGTGATCTCTGGCGCCGAGTCGGCGGATTTGATCCGTCCGTCAAAACTATCACGGACTGGAATTTCTTACTATCTGCTTCCCGGATGACCTCCGTCGCATATGTGAACAGAGTGTGTCTGCAATACCATTATTCGGACGCCAGCCTTTGTCGGAAGAATGGATGGATACATGAGTTGCAATATTTAGATTACATGCGTATGCGTCATCCTGGGGAGTTCGGTCCGGCAGACTGGTGGCGGCAGTACTGGTCTTGGCGGGCTCGAGCGACGGCCGCCTTTAAACGTGGTCGTGTCGCAGAGGCTGCCCGCATTCTCTGGCTACTAATCAGAAGCCGCGCATTCCTGCACCACTTGCTTAACCGCTCGCCTTTAGGGCCTCAAAGCGATCAAATGTTTGAGGTGCCTAATCATGGAGGATAAGGCCAAAGTATCAATCGTGATTCGGGCGAAGAACGAAGAGTCGTTGATCGGGGACTGCCTCCAAAAAATACGCGACCAAGATTATGCCGGCACTGTTGAAACAATCCTAATCGATTCGGGTTCACATGACAGGACTGTCGACATCGCCCGAACGTTCGCCAGTGTCCGTGTGGTTGAAATTCTTCCTGCTGAGTTCAACTACGGCGAAACCTTAAATCTGGGCGTTCGACTGGCTACCGGATCTTACGTCGTGGCACTGTCTGCGCACTGTGTTCCTTTAACGAACCAGTGGCTATCCAACTTGGTGGTCCCCCTCAACCGTGACTCGAGAGTCGGCGGGACATTCGGCCGACAGGTTGCTTGGCCAGATGCCGACTACATCGAAGAGTTCCTGCTGGGGTGGACAGAAAAACCAGTCGAGGTTCAAGATACACCGAATTCCGATCCGGACCAGATTCTCTACTCAAACGCCAATAGTTGCTTTCGCCGAAATCTTGCAATCGCCTACCCGTTTGAGCGTCTTTCGTTTTGTGAAGACAGGGTGTGGGCCAACCGCATCCTATCGGTTGGCTCGACGATCGAGTATGTCGCTGACGCCGCCGTCTACCACTCGCATAAGCGGACATTCCGCGGGTATTACCAGATGGGGTATGCGATCGGTCGGGCAAAGCGTGAAATGGGTCAATCGATCAAAGTCTTTAGGCCGCGTTGGTACGGCATAAAGCCGTTTCGTGATCGTTTTTTACGGTGGTACTATTTGGCGAGTCGTCGCTATGGGAGCGGGCGGTTTACTTCGATGAAGATCGCTATCAAGTCACTTTGCCAGGAAATTTCCATTGATACAGGCATGTATCTTGGTTGGCGTGGCAAGTAACGGTGTCTAGAGCGAATACGGTGTTGAAGGGCGCGAGTGCTTCTGACCCCATCTATTTGATTGAGGTTTGATTTGGTTACGCGTGACACCAGCTCCCGGAGAATTGATTCTCAATCGGCACAGGCTATTGCCGTTGTGCTCAACTGGAACCAGTCCCGCATGACGCGGGACTGTCTGGCAACGCTCCGCAAGTCGGACCGGGTGTGCGATCATATCGTGCTGGTGGACAACGGCTCGCGGCCGGAGGAGCAAGCGATTCTGCGGGACGGCTTGGCGGCGGACGTTCGGCTCGTGCAACTGCCCGCGAACCGCGGTTTCGCCGGCGGCATGAACGCCGGCATCGCCGAGGCCGGGCGACTTGGTGCGGACTACGTCTGGATCGTCAATAACGACGCCTTCCCAGAGCCGGACTGTCTGGACGCGCTGGTCGCCGCGCTGGAGGCGGACGCGACACTCGCCGCGGTGACGCCCCTGGTCATGGGGATCGACGGCCTTGAGCAGATTGCTGGTGGTCGGTTTTGGGAGGTAGAAGGTCGGAACGAGTTTTTGTCCGCAGTCGATCTTCAATACCCAGTCGGCCTGGGAGGGTACTGGGCCGTCGGCACCGTGCCGCTGTTCCGGGCCAATGCTCTCGCGCACGCCCGCGGGTTCGACGAAGGGTACTTCGCGTACTGGGAGGAAGTTGATCTGTGCCTCCGGCTGGCGCGGTTGGGGTATCGCTTCCGGGCCGTGCCTGAGGTCCGGGCGCTGCATATCGGACAGGTGTCCTCAAACGGTTCGGCCATCCTGTTTTACTTTTATGTTCGCAACTGGCTCCGCCTGCTCCGCCGGCACTGCCGACCGGACGTGCGGAACGGCAACACCGTGGCGTTCGTGCGGCGCATCCTGGACAGCGCCGGGTGCTTCGCCCTGCACGGCCAGCACGCCAAGGCGCGGGCCGCGGTCGAGGCGATCATTGCATTCATCGGCCGCGAGGACGGGCCGCCGAAGTGGTTCGGCTCGTCGCCACGGCTTGCGGACTTCATCGCCCGTCACCCGTGGCAACTCATCCGTGGCCTCGGCTGGCTCGAACGGTCGCTCGCGCGGAAGGTGGTGCCCGCGTGAAGATCGCCTTCGTCAGCTACGAGTGCCCGCCGGAGGCAGGCGGGGGCATTGGGACGTACGTCGCGCAGGCGGCCCGGATGATGGCCGCCCGCGGCCACCGCGTCGAGATCTTCGCCGGTAGCGCCGACCGCACCGGCCGCGACGAGTGGCCTGATGGCGTGGTCGTCCACCGCGTCGCCGCCGCCGACCGGCGGACGTTTCCCGCGAAGATCGCGCGCGTCATCGCCGAGCGGAATCAGGTTGTGAGCTTCGACGTGATCGAAGGCCCCGACTACATGGCCGAGGCAGGCGAGACGCGGAAGCTGATTCCGGACGTGCCGTTCGTTGTGAAGCTGCACACGAGTCTGTTGATGGTGAAGCAGATCGAGGCCGAGGTGATCGGCCCGGTCCGCCGACTTCAGGCCCGGTGGCAGGCTTTCCGCCGCGGCCAACCGCCAGAGTGGTCGCCGCGGCACCCAGTGGCCGTGAAGGAAATGCACGAAGTGCGGACGGCCGACCGGATCGCGTCGCCGTCGCGATCGATCGGCGAGCGGGTTGTTGCCGAGTGGGAGGCTGACGCAGGCCGCGTGGACTTTTTCCCGTACCCGTTCGAGCCGGCGGCCGAGTACCTCGCGATTCCACCCGGCGGCGAGTCGCAGGTGGTCACGTTCGTCGGACGACTGGAGATGCGGAAGGGAGTCATCAACTTGGCCCGCGCAATCCCGCGGGTGTTGCGGGCGTGCCCGAAGGCAAAGTTCTGGTTCGTCGGCGGCATGCTCGGCTCGCCGACGCCGGGCGTGTCGATGCAGGAGTACCTGCAACGGATGCTTCGAAAGCAGGCGGCGTCCGTGGAGTTCCTGGGCCGTCGGCCGCCGGAGAGCCTGCCGGAAATTCTGGCGCAGTCGGCCGTGACCGTGTTCCCCAGTTTGTGGGAGAGCTTTGGCTACGTCTGCCTTGAAGCGATGGCGGCCGGGCGAGCCGTGATCGGCTCGCGGAACTGCGGGCTTGCAGAGTTGCTCGACGGCGGCCGGTTGGGGCGGGTGGTCGACCCGCGCAGCCCGGCCGACCTCGCGGCGAAGATCGTAGAACTGCTGCACGACGCCCGCCTACGGGCCGAACTCGGGGCGGCCGCCCGCGAACGGGTGTTGTCGGCGTACGCCCCGGACACGGTCGGCCCCCAGCAGGAAGCGTCTTACGAGCGGGCGGTGGCGGTCCGGCAACCGATCCCGATGCCGCTGGAGGCTCAACGGGAGGCTCAACGATGACGGCGAATCGCCGCGAACAGGTGGAAGGTGTCATTCGAGAAGTGACGGGTATCTTGCTCGCACTTGCAGGTCGAACTGCTCGTGGTCAAGACCCAACCCGACGAGACAGACCTTCTCGCGGCACAGAGGGCGATTGTCGCTTCGGCGGCGCGGCAACATGCTCGACACCTCCTCTGGCACGAAGTCTCCCGCCGACCGAGTGCCACCGTGCTGGAGTATTTGATCGCGTGCGACCAGCCGGTCGCCGGCGCTCTCTACAAGGACACGTATCAGCAGGGCTACTATTGCGTCTGGGAGTTCGACGCTGTGTCTGGTCGGCATCAGCACATGCCGTATTTGCGTATCAACACGATCCGGCGACCGACCCGTGTGGACGCGATCGGCTTTGGGTTTACGAAGGTAAGAACGGACTTGTTCGAGGCCGTCCCGCTCCGCGCAACGCCGGGGTGCGCATCCGACACGCACTTCTGTTTGGGCCTTCGCGAGCGCGACGTGCCGATCCACGCCTGCCCAGTGTTCGTGAAGAACGTGAAGATCGACGACGAGGCGGCGGCCTTGCGCACGTGGCGGCGGCGGCTCCTACTTGCGAATACATCGACATCCGGAAGAATGGGCCGCGCGTATGAACTGGCGCTAGAGTTTTGGCGACCCGGTTACTAACGCCGATTTGCGGGCGACGCGCGGATAACAGTTCCCCAACGCTAGTCGGTGAGATGCTCGAATTTCTTCGCTCCCGAATTGCCTGGTCCCAGGCCCCCTTATGGCTGCCGTACCGGTGGCGGGCGGCCGTGGACAACTACCGCATCGACCGGGCCACGGCCGGGATCGACGCCACGGCCCCCACGCCGGCCGCCGACCCGACCGTCGCGGTCGCCGAGGTCCACGTGCTGCTGTGCCGCCGCGACGTGCGGATCGGGGCCGTCGCGCTGAAATCGCTGCTCCGGTTCGCCCCCGGTCGGTTGGCCGTCACGCTCACCGACGACGGCTCACTGACGCCCCAGCACCGGGCGTGGATCGACGCGCAACTCCCGCACGCCCGCTGGCTGCCCCGGCGGGTCGAAGAGCCGGCGTTCCGGGCGGCCCTGGGGCGGTACCCGCGGCTGGCGGCCTTGTACGAACAGAACTACCACCCGCTGTGCAAGCTCCTGCACGCCGCGATGCTCGCGCGGCACCAGCGGGTGATCGTCCTCGACCCGGACACCGCTTTCTTCCGGCCGCCCGAATTGCTCCTCCGCTGGCTCGCCGGCGATGACGCGGCTCCGTACTACCTGCACGACCACCAAGACGAAGCCGTCGCGGTACCCGAGGAGGCTCGCCGGGCGTTTGCCGACCTCGCCGCGCGGCTGGGCACGGACCGGCGGCCGTGGCGGATCGACCGGTACTTCTTCAACTCCGGGCTGTTGCTCTACCGGCCGGACCAGATCGACCTTGCCGCCGCGGAAGGCTATCTGCAATGGCGGGAGACCTGCCCGCTCGAGTACCGCCAGGGCAAGCTCGGCATTTGGTTCGGCGACTGGACGCCCGAGCAGACGGGCTACCTGGCGGCGTTCGCGACGGCTGTCACGGCGGCAAGGCCGCTCGGCACCGACTACCACTTGGGCGGCGAGACGGGGTTCGCGTTCAACCACTTCCTACGGCACTACTTGATCCAGGCGGCGACGCTGCGGGAGATACGATCGCTGGTCCGCGAACTGTCGGCGGGACGCGCATGATGTCCGAAACCCTACCCCACGAGCCAGCCCCGCCCCCGGCGATTCGCGTGCCCGCCCCCGCCTGGGGGGGGCTGTGGTGGGCGCTCACCGGCCTGTACTTCGCCGTCACGCTGGCCGCGGCGGGCGTGAAGACGGGCTGGTACGACGAGTGGTTCACGATCGCCATCGCCCGCCTTCCGATCGGCAATGCGTGGACGGCCCTGGGCGACGCCACGGACATGAACCCCCCACTGCTGTACGTGGTGGAAAAGCCGTTCTTGAGCCTGGGCCTTCCGGACGTATTCGCGGCCCGACTGCCGTCGATCCTCGGCTTCTACCTCTTGTTGGCGGGGGTGTACCGGTTCGGCTCTGGATCGGGGCACGCCGGTGCCGGACTCGTGGCGGCGCTCACGGTCCTGGTCTCGGCCAGTTTCGCCTACGCATTTGAAGCCCGCCCCTACGCACTGGTCCTGGGGGCGTGCGGCGGTGCGCTGATCTGCTGGCCGGCCGCCGCGGACGGGCGGCGGTGGGGGATGGCCGGCCTGTGCGGGTGTGTGGCGGTTGCGGTCTCGTCGCACTACTACGGCCTCTTCGCCGTGCTGCCCTTTTTCGTGGGCGAGACCGTGCGGACGGTGCAGCGCCGTCGCTTGAACGGGCCGACCACCGCGGCGCTCGTGCTGGGCCTCCTTCCGCTGCTCCTTTGGCTACCGTTGCTGCTCGTCCAGAAAGGATACGCGGGACTGCTCGGCCCGCCGTCCGCGGAATTCGTGCAGGAGGCGTACAAGATTCTCTTCGGCCGGGCGATCGTGCCCACGCTCGCGGGGATCGGGCTGTTGGCGGTCTGGCCGGCTCGGCCTAGCGGCGTGCGGGAATCAAGCACGCCGCTCCCGGCCGTCGCGTGTGCGGCCACCTTCTTGGCGCTCCCGATCGTGCTCTTCGTTTGTGCGAAATTGACCGGGGCCAGCGTCGGGTTGCGGTACGTGGCCCCGACCGCGGTCGGAGCGGCGATGCTGGCCGGGCTGACGGTCGGCCGACTGTGCGCCGCGGATGCGGCCGCCTGGAAGCCGTTGGCGGTCGCCTTCGCGGCGTGGTTCCTGGCCCTCTCGGCCTGGGACGTTCTCAAGTACCGGGCCGAGTGGGCCACCCTTCAGACGGGATTCGCCTGGGTCCAGGCCGCGGAATACGGGGACGCCCCCGTGGTGACGGCCGAGCCGCTGACCTACCCGACGTGGCGGGCCTATGCCCCGACCGCGTTGCGCGACCGCCTGTGGTACGTCCCGAACCCGGACGCGGCCGAGCGGTACCGAGTCGAGAAGAAGTACAGCCTCGACGGGGCTTACCTTCAACTCGACCGGCACTGCGGGCCGCTCGGCATCCGCACGCTCGACGAGGTCGCGGCCGGCCGCCCGCGAGTGTTGATCTACGGCATGCCGGCCCGCGGGTGGGTGGCCGGCGGGTTCCTCGGCCGCGGGTGGACGGTGACGAAAGTCCGCGGCGACGGCATGGAGGCGCTGTACGTGGCCGAGCGGCCGCGGGGGGCGCCATGACCCCGTCCGCCCGTTACACGCTGATCGAGCCGCTCCGGGGCGTCGCCGCCTTGTGGGTGTTTGCGTACCACTACGACTTCTCGCTCGCCTTCCAGACCGCCTTCCCGCTGTTGCACGCTGCTCTCAAGATGGGGCACCTGGGCGTGCCGATGTTCTTCGTTATCTCTGGGTACTGCATCACGGCGTCGGCCCAGTCGTCGCTCCGCCGCGGGGAACGGACGTCGGCTTTCTTGTCCCGACGGCTGCTGCGCATCTACCCGCCGTACTGGTGCGCCGTTCTCGTTTGTGCTGCTGTGCCGTTCGTGCTGGCCGGCCTGACCGCGCTCAAGGCCGGCCACCAGCCGCCCACGACGGACGTCCGGGCGAACGGCTTCTTGAACTATTCGGCACTGGACTGGCTGGAAGTCCTCAGCCTGACGCGGGCGTTTGACCCGCAGCCTGTCGATTCGCTCCAGGAGAAGTTTAACACGATCAACGCGGTCTTCTGGACGCTGGCGATCGAGGTCCAGTTCTACCTCGTGATGGCCACGGCTGTGGCGCTGCGGGTGCGGCTCGCGCCGGCGCTGACCGGCGTAACGGCGGTCGCGCTGCCGTTCCTGTTCGTCCCCGCGTCGTTCACCTGGGGCGTGTTCCTGCCGTACTGGCCGCAGTTCGCCTTCGGCAGCCTCGTCTACGCTCTGCTCGCGTCCGAGGGACCGGCCGGCTTGTGGCTCCGGCGCGGCCTGGGGGGCATCGCACTCGCGGGCGGGATCGCGGCCGTGTTCGTGATCGCGGCCCAAGGGGGCAAAATCCCCGACCTCGCGTTCGCCGCCGGCTTCGCCCTCGTCCTGTGGCTCGGCCGCGGGCTGGACGCCTGGTACGAGGGGCGGGTGGCCGGGTCGCGCCGCCGCGGGGTTCGTGCGGCGAACCGGTTGCTCACGACGTTGGGGGCGATGTCGTACTCGATCTACTTGCTGCACGGCCGGGTGCGGTTCGTCGCGATGCAGGTCTTGCGGCAGGTTCTCCCGGCCGACTCGATTGCGTTCGACGCTGGCGTGTTCCTTCTGACGTGCGGCGTGTGCTACGGTTTCTACTTACTGTGCGAACGGCCGTTCATCGGCGGGCGACGGGCCGGCCCCGCAACCGTCTCCGCTACGTGACGCCGAGGTTTAGCCCGGTCAGGCTCTGGAGCTTCCGACCGACGCCGTCTAAGGCTGTGTAGAAGTCGAACTCAAGCATCCAGGGGGAGGTCAGCCAGTTGCCGACCACCACCGCGGCGAACAAGACGGCCGCCGGTCGGGCCGAACCCGGCCACCGCCGGGTGAGGTAGATCGCTACGCCGGCGAGCAGCATCAGGAAGAAGATCGGGAAGAATCGGTTCGGCACACGGAGGTGGTCGCCCATCGGGGCGTACCGCCAGAAGAACCAATAGGGCATGCCGAACCGCGCGGGGACCATCATCAGGAACGCAGCCGCCCCTGTGGCCACGACGGCCGTGAGTTCCGGCGTGCGGTTGCCCCACCACCAGGCGACGGCCAACACGCCGGCGATGACTAGCGGCCACCCGAGGAAGAGCATCGGGTGGGCCGAGTCGAGCAGGAAGGCCGGGTCGTACAGAACGAAGGGGTGGACGGTGGATAGCGGTCGGGGGAAGTGCCGCGGGAGGTTCGACACCCGTGGGATCAGGTAGACGGCCGACACCATCACGGCGACCGCCACCGCTAATAGACCCCGAACGGCCAACAGGCCGAGGTCTCGCCACGATCCTTCGCCCCGCCGCCATCGGGCGAGTTGGTACGCGACCACAAAAACCGGTAACGCGACGTAGCTCAAGTAGAGGGTTAGGGACGGTGAGGACATGACCTGACAGCCCATTGCGGCCCCGAGGCTCACGGCCGGCCACCAGTGGTTCGGTTGCCGGAGCATGAGGGTCAGACTGATGAACGCGAGGGGGATCCACAGGAGTTGCACGTTGTGCATGTGGCCTTGCTGGTGGGAGTACAGGACGAAGTTTGACGTCTGGTAGGCGACCGCAGTGACCGTGGCTGGCAGAAGGGCCGCCCCGAACAGGCGGAACAGGGAGAAGGCCGCCAGCCCTGAAACGAACATACACGCGAGCGCGAAAAAGTTTAGGATGCGGACTGTCGGCCAGTCCGTGAGAATTTTGACGGCCCCACCCGCGACGAGGAACGTGACTGGGCAGTCGTAGTCCGACAAGGGAAAGTGAAGTCGCCCCGACCGCAAGGCGGCGGCCGATTCGTCCAACTGTGTGGCGAAGATGTCCGTGTCGTTCCATTGAACGGTGTTCCCGTACCGCTCCCAGGCCGCGGCCGGTGCGGGGAACGCGGCGTCCGGTCGAGATAGAATCTGGCGGTTGGCAATAAGGGCGGCGAGAGCCAAAACCAACACCGCGCCGATAACTCGGGAGGTCTTTGCCGGGGGCAGGCGATCCAGGGGAAGAGTCATGTTCTAAAATACCGATCTGGGTGGGGCGATGGCGGTAGTTTAGCGAGTGGCGCGGCCGAATTGAGCCGCACGAGGGTTGGGACCTGATCGCCGCAACCAGGCAGGGTGGAACAAGGAGTTGACTTGTGAGTGTCGTCGCAACAGATGGATTGCCGCCCCGTCGGGCGCTCAGCTGGGCCGCGCGAATGGCCGCCCGGTGCGAGACGCGCCCGATTTTTTGCCTGACGGTCCTGCTGGCGCTCGCGTTGGCGGTTCGGCTCCCGTTGCTGTACGACCGCGACGCCTGGCTCGATGAACTGGACGAGTACTTTCGAGCGGCCGGAGGTTCACTCGTGGAACTACCGGATCGGGTGCGTTCGACAGACCGGTTCCCGCCGGGGATGGCGTACCTCGGCCGGGCCGTGACGAGTTGCGGCGGCGGCGTGTACGAGTTGCGGCTGATCTCGCTTTTCGCGGGGTTGGGCTGCGTTCCCCTGGCGTGGCTGTTCGGTCGGTGGTCGTTCGAGCCGGCCGTCGGCTGGCTGGTGGCCTTGCTCACAGCCCTGACCCCAGCCTACGTGTTTTACTCGCGCGAGGGTCGGCCCTTTGCACTGGGCCTACTGGCGCTACACCTGTTTCTGGTTGCACTTGCCGGCCTCGTGCGAACGCCGAGTTACCGTTGGACGATATTCGGCGTGGTGGCGGCGTGGGCGGTGAGCGTTACCCAATACGCCACGATCGCCGTGGCCGGAATCGCAGTGGGAATGGCCCTGTTAACCGTGGCTCGCACGCCGCATCGTTCTTCCCGGTCGGTCGGCATGCTCGGGACAGTGGCCGTAGCCGTTCTCGCCTTCGGGGGCTGGGTCTACTGGGCGTACGCCGCGCCGCAAATTGCAGTCCGCGGCACGGGCGCGGGGCAATTCGCGGGCCTGTTTTACGACATCCGTGACGGGCTCCCCGCGGGCAAGATCGTCCTCCAACGCACAATCGACCTCATGCAATACGCCGCGATCGGTGGGGCCATCGGCCCGCGCTGGGGCTGGCTCTCGGCCGCCGCCGTGGCTGTCGGCCTAGTTGGTCTTCGAGGTGTAAGGGGGCCGCAGGAGTGGTGGGTCGTCGGGTCCGTGTTGGCCACGTTCGTGGTCTTCGCCGGCCTCGCCGGGGTTGGTAAACACCCTTACGGCGGCACCCGGCACTGCCTCGTGCTGGTCCCGCTGCTGTGGGCGTGCGTCGCAGCCGGGGTCGTGCGGGCCGGGGGGCTGTGCGGCCTCGTCGCCGGCCTCGGGTACTTGCTGTTGGTCGGGCTGATGACCTTTGGAACCGTCCGAGTCATTCCGCACGAGAATTCGTATCAACTGTCGGACGTGCTGCCGGAACTTCGCGACCGGTTGGGGCCGGGCGAAGCCGTGCTGCTGACCGGGACGTACGACTCGGCGGCCTTCGGGTATCAGGCCACCGGCAATCCCCTGGAGGGGATGCGCGTCTTCAGTGACTGCTGGGAGCAAGGCTTGCGGCCCGTTTCCGTTCCGGGATTTCCGGCCCCGGTGTTCGCCGCGAACCTCCGGGAACTGCCGACACCCGGGGCCGGAACCGGTCGACGACTGGCCGTCGCCCCGCCGGTCGGCGGAGCGTTCTGGGTGCTGGACACGTACCGGTCCGAAGCCCCCCCCGAACCCCAACAGGATGCCAAGTCCTTTGAGGTGAACGACGTGCTTCACGCGGCCGGCGTTCGCGCGACCCGCTGGCGGGCCAAGTAGACGCCATCGCGGCAACCGAGGTTCTGGGACCAATTTCATGCCGATCGTGTCCATCGTCATCCCCCTGTACAACGCCGCCGCGTACATCGGCGAGGCCGTCGCCGGCGTCCGCCGGCAGACGTTCGCGGACTGGGAGTTGATCGTCGTCGACGACGGCTCGACCGACGACAGCGCCGCCGCCGCGGAGCGGGCGGCTGACGGCCTCGGAGACCGGTTCCGACTCGTCCGCAAGGCCAACGGCGGCGAGCCATCGGCCCGCAACGCCGGCATCGCCGTCGCCCGCGGCGCGTGGATCGCCAACACCGACGCCGACGACTGGTGGGAGCCGACCAAACTCGAAAAGCAACTTGCCGCGGCGGCCGACCCGGACACGGTTCTCGTTCACACCGGTGTCGTCCACCACAACCCGGACGGGAGTGAGACCCGGCTCGACATGGCTGGGGCTGCCCGCCGCGTCGGCCGGTGCACGGCGGCGCTGCTGGAGCCGCACAGCATTTGCCACCCGTCCGTCCTCGTTCGCAAGACGGCCCTCGACCGCATCGGCGGGTACGACGCGGGCTATCGCCAGGCGTGCGACATCGACCTCTACTTCCGGCTGTCGGCCGTCGGCGGGTTCGCGTTCGTGCCCGAGTACCTGACGCACTACCGCATCCACGCCGGGCAACTCAGCCGCTCGCCGGTCGAGCAGATCCGCGCCCACCACCGCATCGTCCGGCGGTTCTTCGAGAACCATCCCGCCGAACTCGCCGCCGTGGGGCCGCCGCACGTCGAGGCCGCCCTCGCGGGACACGTGGCGACCAAGCTCGAAAGCCTCTACTGGCAGCGGAACCTTCCCGCGTTCCGGGACCTGCTCGCTTTCGCCGACGAATCCAAACTCGACTCGCCGGCGATCGGTGGCTGGCGGAGCCGGGCGCGGTGGCCGGACTGGACGGTTCGGCTCAAAGATCGGCTGGTCGGCCGCCCGGTGGGGGCCGCCGGATGATCGACTTGACGGTCGCGGTCTGCACGTACCGCCGCGGCGAACTCCTCCGCACGACCCTCGACTCGCTGGCCGTCGCCGACCCGCCCGGGTGCCGGTGGGAACTGCTCCTGATCGATAATGAGGGCAGCCCGCGGGTTCCCGAACTGGTGGTCGCTTTCTCGAACCGCCTCCCGATTCGCTACGTGGTCGAGCCGGTCACAGGGAACGCGCACGCCCGGAACCGGGCGGTGACCGAGGCCCGCGGGCCGGTCTTGCTGTTCACCGACGACGACGCCGTCGCCCACCCCGGGTGGCTCCGAGAGATGGCGGCCGCCGTCCGGGACCACGCCGAGTGCGACTTCTGGGGGGGGGCTATCCGCCCGGACTGGGGAACCCTCCCGCGGCCCGATTGGTTCGACGAACAAAGCTGTCCGATGCTCCGCGACGCCATTGTCCAGTACGACGCGGGGCCGGAGTCGCGGCCGTGGGTTGCGGGCCGCGACCTGCCGTTCTACACGTGCAACCTCGCGCTCCGCGTGGCGGCAGTGCGGGCGGCGGGGCTTTTCGACCCGACGCTCGGGTACTTCGGCACGGTCCGCATCGGCGGCGAAGACGTGCGGCTGGTCGAGACGCTGCAGCGGCGGGGCGGAAAGGGCTGGTACGTGGCCACGGCTGTCGTTGATCACCCCGTCCCGGTCGAGCGGCTGACGCCCGCTTACGCCCTCTCGTTCGCCCGCCGGCAGGGGTTCCTGTCCTACGAACTCCTCGCCCGCGACCACGGCGGCCGGGTGCCCCGGTGGGCGTACAAGGCGGCGGCGATTCAGTGGGCGGGCGGGTGGTCGCGGTGGACCGCGGGACTGATCCAGGGAAACCCGAAGAAACGGTTCGCGGGTCGGATGACGGCTGCGTTCGCACGTTCTAAACTGAAACGAGCTTTCAACCGCCCAACTCTGCCCAATTCATCACCATGACGACACCGGAGATTTCGGTGATCATGCCGGCCTGGAACCGCGCGGGTTACCTACCCTTAGCCATCCAGTCTGTTGCCGAGCAGACCGTGGCCGCCCGCCTGGAGGTGGTCGTCGCGGACGACGCCTCGACGGACGACACGGCCGAGGTCGTGCGTAAGCTCACGGACCGCTGGCGGGAACGCCTGAGAATTACCTACCTCGCCCTTCCGAAAGGGGGCGTCTGTGCCGCCCGCAACGCGGCACTAGCCGCCAGTCGCACGCCCCTCGTCGCTTTCCTCGACAGCGACGACGTGTGGGAACCGACGAAATTGGAAGCCCAGGTGGCCCTCCTCGCTACGGACGTGGGGGTCGTCCATACAAACTTCCGATACGTCGATGCTGCTGGCCGGTTTACCGACGGGGGCGGACAGCGACCGAACAACCCGGCCCGTGGCGCGTGCCTGCCGGCCCTGTTGGCGGAGGACACCGTCGTCTTCTCCAGCGTTCTGATGCGGCGGGAGGTCATCGATCGCGCGGCCAAGGACGAGCCGCACGGCTTGCCGTTCGACCCGGCGTGGGTGTGCGGCGAGGACTACGACCTCCTCCTGCGAGCCGCCCGGCTGACCGGCTTTGGTTACGCAGCGGACGCGCTCGCCCGATACCGCGTCCACCCCGAGCAGACGGGCATGGCCAACCTGCCCCGCGTCTTCAAGTATCACTGCCAAGTGCAGTTGGATTTCAACACGCGGTGGGGGGCGGCGTGCGGCTTCCCGCCCCAACGGGGCCAGGACGCCGCACGCGAGTTTCTGTTCGGCCGCGCCGAATCACTATTCTGGCAGCGAGAAGTCGATGTCCTGCAACAGGTGTGTCGTGTGGCCGACGACCTCCAGTTGTCCGACGCCCGGTTCACCCACCTACTCCGTCGGGCGAACCGGCCCCGGTGGATGTACCGGGTGAAGGACACTCTCGACTCCCTCTACCAACGACTGGCCTCCCGCTAGTCCCTGCCGCCGACTGGTTTCACCGAAGGAATTGCCATGCCGTTCGATGACGTGTCCGTCATCATCCCCACTTACAACCGTGCTCGGTACTTACCGGCCACGTTGGCGTCCGTCTGCTCGCAGACTTACCCGGGTCGCATCGAAGTGATCGTCATCGACGATGGAAGTACCGACGACACCCCGGCCGCGGTGGCCCCGTTCCTGACGCCGGGGATGAGCGGCCGCGTTTCGGTCCACTACCACCGCCGGGGCAAGGCCGGCGTGTGCTCCGCCAGGACCGCGGGCTTAACGCTGTCCCGCTGCCCGCTCGTGGCGTTCCTCGACAGCGACGACGTTTGGGAACCGGAGAAGCTCGAACACCAGGCCGCCCAACTCTCGACCGACGTCCGCCTCACGCACACTGACTTCCGGTACATTAACACGGCCGGAGCGTTCATCGACACGCAGGGCCAGCGGCCGAACAACCCCGCCCGTGAGGCCTGCTTGCCGCAACTGCTCCGCGAGGATACGGTCGTCTTTTCCAGCGTGTTGGCGGACCGGGAGGTGATCGACCGGGCGGCGGCCGCGGAACCGCACGGCCTGCCGTTCGACCCGGTCTGGACGAACGGCCAGGACTACGACCTCTTGCTCCGGTGCGCCCGGCTCACGCGGTTCGGGTTCGTGCCCCGACCGCTGACCCGGTACCGCGTCCACCCGGACCAGAACGCCATGGGAAACCTGCCCCGCGTTTACGGATTTCACTGCCGCGTGCAGATGAGTTTCTGCGACCGGTGGGGGGCAGCGTGCGGGTTGCCGGCCGAGGCGGGGCGGGACGCCGCCCGCGAGTTCCTGTTCAGCCGAACCGAATCGATGTACTGGCAGCGGAAGTTGGGGTCCATTCGCCCGCTCTGCGACTTGGCCGACCAATTGGGCCTCGCCGACGAGCGGTTCGCCCGCCTACGCCGTCTCGCCCGCCGCCCGCGGTGGCTCCTGCGACTCAGGGACGTGGTCGATCGGATCCGGTAAGGTGGTCGGCCGCGACTTCGCGGTAGACGGCCAAGGTCTCTTCAGCCATTTTTCGCCACGAAAACGCCTTGCGGCGCGCGTGTCCCCGGACGACTAAATCGGCCGCCACCTCCGGCGACCGCAGCACCCGCAGGACCGCCTCCGCCATCGCTTCCTCGTCGCCCGGGGGAACAAGAATGCCCGCATCGCCAAGAACCTCGGGCAGTGCCCCGGCGGCCGTACACACGATCGGAACACCTGCGGCCATTGCCTCAAGAAGAATCATCCCGAAACCCTCGTAGTGGGACGCCAAGACGAAAGCGCTTGCCCCACCGTACAGCCCAGTTAGTTGCTCGTTGGACACGTACCCCGTGAAGACGACATGATCGCCAACGCCGTTCGCCGTGCACGCTGCCCGCACGCGATGGGCCTCGGGCGTGTCGTCTGCACCAGCGATTACTAGCTGCAAATGTCCGCCAATCGAGGCCTGGACTCGGGCGAATACTCGGATTAGAGTGGGGAGGTTCTTCCGCTCGACGACGGACCCGACGAATAAAACGTACCGCTCGGTCAGTCGAAATTCCCGACGAACAGAATCGATACAATTAGAATTTTGCGCGTTTTCCCCTTCGTGATTTCCGCCCTGGTAGATAATATACTTCCCAAGTGGTAACTTTCCCACCTTGGTGAGGTCAGCCATCGTGCACTTCGAAAGCGCGATGACTGCATCGGCACGATTCAAACAGTTTTGCACGGCCACCTGGTGTCGCACACCCTCCTCTCCTACTGACAGAACGGCTTGGGCAATATCGTGGTACGTAACCACTTGTGGGACCGTCGTTTTCCGAGGTAGGTAGTGATTCGGGCCGTGAAAGACATCAAGGCGCAGGCGGCGGATGACGCGGGGGAGGACCCACCGGTCAAAGACACGAAAGTACCTTTTGTAAAATAAGTCCGGCACCGCCACAGGAACATGGCGGAAGTTGGAACTTATTGGCGAAAATTGATGTCCTAGTGAAGAGTTCCAACACTGAGTACGGTAAATTAGGAAGTATTGGTTCTTTGTATCGACTTCGCTAAGTGCCTTAAGAAGGTGGATGACATGCCAGCCGATGCCCGACGGCCGATGCTCCAACACATTTGTGAAAATCCCCACTCGCAAGGGGCGAGAGTCGAGGCCGGGGGGCAAGTCCATCATTCCTCCAACCCAACAATAGATGTCCAGGATGATACGGCGGAACACCCTGCGCTGGTGCTCAATGCGCTGGACGCGACTGGGAAACCCCGCTTACCGAAAATCTTATTACTTTCCCAAATTTTCCCCCCCAGGGTGGGGGGGAGTGGGCAGTACTTCTGGGAAATCGTCCGTCGAATGCCCGAAGACCGCATCGTGGTTATGACCGATTCGATCGACGGGGGCGATGTTTTCGACGCGACTCACCCGGTGCCGACGGTTCGTCTGCCGATGGCCTTCGCGGAAACCGGCGGTCTCAGTCGGCGTGGCTTCCTGGAGTATTGGCGGTTCGCCCGGAAAGTTCGAGAGGTCTGCGATCGGCACGAGATCGACTTCATCTGGTGTGGCCGCTGCGTGCCGGAAGGGTGGGTCGCCTGGCAGGTGAACCGGCTCACCGGGCTTCCTTACCTCGTATCGGCCCACGGGGAAGAGGTCACCCTTCCCGTTGCGGGGGGGCAGTCGGGCGTAATGACCAGCCGACAGCATCGTTGGATGGCCCGCCAAGTCTTCAAACGAGCGGCCGGGGTGGTGGCCAACAGCGACAACACCCGCCGAATTCTCCGCTCCGACTGGGCCGTCCCGGGCGGCCGCCTCCACCGCCTGACGCCCGGAGTCGATTCCGACTTCTTCCGCCCCGTTGATCCCTGCCCAGCCACGCGGTACCGTCTCGGGTGGACCAACCGCCGCGTTCTGGTCACCGTGGGTCGCCTTCACGCCCGCAAGGGGCACGGGTTGATGTTGGCAGCCCTGCGACGGGTCCGCGAGGAGGTGCCGAACGTTCTGTACGCCATCGTTGGGGACGGCCCCGAACGAGAAAATTTGGCCCGTCAGGTCGCCGACCTGCGGCTCCAAAATCATGTGCAGTTTTTCGGCGAAGCCGAACGGGCCATGATGCTCCAAATCTACCAACAAGCGGATGCGTTCGTCCTCCCGAACCGCCAAGTCGGGACCGAAATTGAAGGGTTCGGGATGGTGCTCCTGGAGGCCCAGGCGTGTGGCAAGCCGGTAATCGCGGGGGCTTCCGGGGGGACGGCGGAGACGCTGCGTCAGTTCGAGACGGGCCTGCTGGTGGACGCCACGGACACCGACGCCCTAGCTTCGGCTGCCTGCCTGTTGCTCTTGAACCCTCAACTCTCCGAACGGATGGGAAGGGCTGCCCGCGCGTGGGCCCTTCAGCAGTTCAAGTGGACCGCCCTCGTTGAGCAGTTCGGAGGACTGGTTGCGAACATGCCAGATTAGCCCCGCGGGCCGGGGCTAATCTGGCTTAATTTGACGAAGTACCCCGCGCCGGAAAGCCTGGTAATCCGCGACCCAAAGCAGTTTACCGACCCGATGGACGGCAATGCCCCGGCCAGCGCTGGTCAAGTTGGCGAGACCGATTGCCCGGAATTGCGAGGGGGCGACTCCGGGGTACTCACCACTTCAACAACCCGCCCCACCTACCTGAGAGTGGGCAAAAGTACTCCTGGCCAATGGAGTTCGATCGTGTGGCACCGACCTAGCGATGTTGGCACGTCATCTTCATCGCGGTCGTCGGGCAGGCCTGAATAGACAGGCACCTCTCGACGGTGTGGGATCCCTCGTGGGGCCAGCGGCGTCAAGACGCGGGTCAAGGTCTCGCCATATTCGGGTAAAAGAAGCCAAACTCTTGCGACGGAAATTTGCTATTGCGACGGCCTTTTGACGAGAATTTGCAGCCGAATAGTGAATCTGGTTCATCTACGTCGTTAAATTGTTCAGTTTCCAGTTGCAACTTTGAGGCGATGACATTATCGTTATAACCATTACGATTCCCCCCTAATGTGTCGTGTTGACGAATCGCTGATTCGCTCACGATCCCTCAGCCATTTTGCCCCGTGGGAGGTTCAACAGTGAAACAGTGGTTCCGACTCGTTGCGGTCGTTTTTCTCGTGAGTGCTAGTGCCCGACAGGCGAGTGCCGCATTCATCCCAGCGGGTGTCCAGAATGACGTGTCCATGAATACGGTTCTGAACACTTGGGGGTGGACCATTGCCTATCAAGGTTCGTATGGGGATAAGGTGTCGATCGCGGACATGTTCGCGAATGCCACGGGCGACTACGTGATGCTGGCCGCCGCCCGGACCGGTACCATGGCTAACCCGACCATGACCTTCGACGTCTTGGCGGCGGCCCTCAAAACCGATGTGCTGACCTACACCGCCTTCAATCAGACAACATCAACGAACGGTACGAATTTCTACTACAACGGGTCCGCGATGGGATTTGCCCTTGGCGGCGATCCGATTAACCAAGGCAGCCTCACTCAAGGCACGGCCGATGTCGGTGTTTCTCATGGAGAGCAACGACTCAGTTGGAACACGAGTGTCGCTGGCGGGGCGTATGAGCCTATGGGCTATACCCAAAGTCCAAACTTTGTTATGCCTGGGTATCGATCCGGAAATAACGCGGGAAGCACTGACGCTTTTTATTCGTCTTTCACCCGTTATGTGTTGACGGCGAATGCTGGACCTGTTGCACCAAGCGCGATCACTGCCCCCGCCCCAGCCGGCCTCGCCTTGGGGATCATCGGGATCGGCAGTCTCCTCGGGTGCGGCGGGTTCCGGCGGCGGAAGGCTGCCCCCGCTGCGTGATCGAACTCCTACAATCCCGAGGCCCCAGAGTGATTCCTGGGGCATTTTCGTTTTTTTTGTCTGTTGCCTGTCAAGTAACGGGCGAAAAGTCGCCTCAAAGTCCTCATTTTAGCTATTTCGGCCCTTCCAATACACATGGCAGCGGCACTTGGCCCATTGCTCAAGAACATCGCTGTGCCGGCTGAGTTGGACTTGCTCTGAAGTCCTACCATGAATGTGGGGCCTTCAGACGTCTTTCGTGTCTTTCCACAAGTATGCCCATTACGCGGCGGGGCCATTGCCCAAAACACCTCAGGTGGAATATGATGGGCACAGGTGTAACGATTCGTGAGACTCCACCACCAAGACGCCGAGTTCAAATTTCTCGGTTCATGCTGGCGGACGGGGTGAAATCTCACGCAACCCATTTTCTCCTTATCACACACCTTCCGTGCCCGATTATACTAGAGTTACCACACGCTCAGTCTCGGAGTTTCCAAACCGAGACTTCGCTCATTCTTCAGGAGTCTGTAATGGCCACACGCCCACACACCAACCGGAACCGCTTGGCGTTCACGCTGATCGAATTACTGGTCGTGATTGCGATCATCGGGGTTCTGATCGGCCTCTTGTTGCCGGCCGTGCAGAAGGTGCGGGAGGCGGCCGCCCGGGCGAAGTGCCTGAACAACCTCAAGCAACTCGGCCTGGGCATCCACGGGTACGAGACGACGAACTTCAAACTGCCCCCCGGCGTCGAGGGGGCCGTGCCGAAGATCCCGACCCCCCCGCCGACCGTCGCCGCCAACGTCACCACCGGGACGGCGTGGACGACGTACATCCTGCCGAACATCGAGCAGGACAACGTCTTCCGCCTGTACAGTTTCGGGACGGACTACAACAACGCGACCAACCTGCCCGTCCCGACCAAGAAGATCCCGATCTTCCTGTGCCCGTCCGCGGAAATCGCCCTGACGGACGACAACACGGAGTACTCCGGGGGGGTGCAGCCGTTCTCGCACCACTACTACGGGGTGTCCGGGCCGAACGGCGACTACACGCCGCCCGGGGGCACGCTGGTGGCGGCCAAGTACTTCGACACCACGACCAAGACGGCGGCCACGGGGGGGATGCTGCGGCCGCTGATCGACCCGAGCCTCGCCCCGAAGTTCACGGACATCACGGACGGCCTGTCGACGACGCTCCTGGTCGCCGAGGTCGCGCGGGACGCCCAGCCGAACGAGACGAACCGTCCGAGCCCGTACTACCGGGCGTGGACGAAGGGGTTCAACAGTACGACGCCGGCCGGTTCGATGGGGGCGTGCAAGAACGTGACGTACGGCATCAACACGGTGCCGACGGGGACGTACACGATCAACGACATCCCGTTCGGGAGCAACCACATCGGCGGGTGCAACGTGCTCATGGGCGACGGCAGCTCGACGTTCATGAACGCGCGGGTGGACCTGGCCATCGTCAAGTCGCTCGCCAGCGGCAAGGGCAAGGAAGCCGTGTCCGTCCCCGACTAAGGCTTCTACTCGCCTCAGATCCTAGAAGGAGCCGTCCGCCGGGGCGGCTCTTTTCGTCCCCCGCGATCGGACATTTTTCCCGGAAGCTACACTTCTCTCTGCCATCACGGGGCCAAAGGTGATGCAGGGAGTGCCAGTTTACAACTTCTTATTTCCAGTCGGATGCCATCAGGGGCCACAAACTGGATTCTCTGCGGCCGCTGGAATCGTCCACTTGGGCTCTGTCGCGTCAGTGGGGCAGGGCCTCACGTCACGCAGGTCGCGACCCTGACCTTGCGGAACACGCAGTAACGGCCAAGTTCGCCGAGAGCCAACACTCCTGTCAACGAGCACCCGCTGCGGCGCGTTGACCGAGGTGAGCCGGCGAATACATGGCCGGTGTCGGCTCGCGTCGTTGTCGGCTAATGTTCTGGGCGACGGCAGAACGCTCCTGGGAGAGACCAATGCAATCGGACGAGGTTTTTCGATCCCCGCTCGGCCCCGCGGTTTTGTCGAAGGGGGATTGGCTGAGACGGCTGGACGCCCTCAAACGGGCGAGCGCCGGCAGGGGCTCCTCAGCCGACCCACACCTCGCCGCGGTGGCCCTACTGGCCGCCTCGGAGGCGGAGGATCGCCTCGCGGCGGTGGAGGCGGTCGTGCGGATCGGGTCCCCCGTCTTGCCACTCCTAATGGCAGCCCTCGCGTATACCCCGGCCGAGGAAGCCAATGTTCGTCGGGCGGTGGTCATTGCGCTCGGCCGTCTCGGGCCGGCCGCCCGCGAGGCCCTGCCCCTGCTGCGGTCGCTCGCGGGCGACCCCTGGCTTGGGGCCTGCGTCCATGCAGCCATTGCCCGAATCGATTCGAGGGGGCGGGTCGCCGGGGTGGTTCTGTTGGTTGCGGCCGCTGCTGTGGGGGTGGGTGTCGTGACCCTGCTGCCGCTCGGCCGGGTCAGCCCGGTCGCAGCGGCTGCGGGTGTCGTCGGAGCGTGCGTGGTGCTCGGCGTGTTGTGGACCCGGCCAGGTCCGGCGGCGTTGGCGTGGGGGTTCGTTGTCGTGGCTGCGGCGGTGATCTCTGTCGGGGTAGCCGGTGGCCTTTCGGATGTCTTGGGGCGGGTCACGCGCGCCCTCGGAGGTCCGTAACCCTCGCACTTCCCTGTACCCGCCGTAAATGACGCCTTCGCGGCAAGGCATTCGCACGCGACGGCCGCGGTCTGATCGGTCCAGTGGATCGGAATAATCCGTAGCTCGGCGAGCAACCGTCCTGCCTGCCCCGGGTTCACTTGTCCGGCCAGATGCTCTTGAAGAGTTCGTCCGGGGGCACGAGGAGTTGCTTCTTCTCCTTCTTCGCGGCCTCGACCCAACTTTGGGGAAACTCGGGGAACTTGTCCGGCTTCTGTCCGAAGAGTTTGACCTCCATCGCGAACCCGGCCGGCGCCTTCACGAGGTCCACGGCTTGGACCTTCCCCAGTTCCTTATCGAGCGACTTGATGAGATCGGCGGGCACGTCGCCCTCGACGGCCTCGCACCATACGCGGGCGTCCTTCTTCGACTTGATGCCGACCGCGATGAGAAGGCCCTTCGCCTTCGGCGGCTTCTCTTTGGCCAGGAGTTCGCCGGCCTTCTCCTCCAGGGCCTTGATGTACTTCGAGAGCGGTTGCACGTCATCGCCGAACCGCTGTTCGAGTTCCGGGATGGGGACGTAGAGCCGGAGTTGGTTCAATTCCACGGCCTTCGGCTTGTCCGCCGCGACGGACGGGTTCGCCAAGGCCGCGGCGAGGGTCAACAGGACGAGTCGAGACAGCATCGGGCACCTCCCGGACGAGAACTCAATTCAGAAGTATGGCACGTTGAGATTATGTCCGGTCCGCCCCCGCGGGCCAGCGAAATACTGACCCGGCATGAGGCGGGTGGGTGTAACACCTCGGACGGCATTCCCTCACCCCGCGTCTCGGCGGCCACCCTCGCGGCGAATGAGGCGAGATCGCAGTACTCGTTCACTCCTTGACGGCAGCTCGATATCTGGCCGCCCGCTCGGCGTACAACCGATCCGCTTGAACGTAGGCGGCCTTGGCGTCCGCTTCGGTTTCGAACTCGACGGGGCTAATGTTCTCGTTGAACACGCCCGCGTCCGCCCACCCGTTCCCGATCACGTCCACCCAATACGACCCATCCCCACTCCGGATCACCCACTTGCCCGCGAGAACCTCGGCCCGCACCCCGGCGGGGAGGTCGTACGCCACGCCGGGAACCGCCGCCGTCAACTCGAACGCCTCCCCGGGCAGGCGGCCGCTGAGGCGTTCCGCCCACCGGGCGTAGGAGCAATCCCACACGGGACTGCCTTGGGCGATCTCTTCGAGCCACGGGTGCGCGGCCCATTCGGCGACCTGCTCCGCCGTCATCGGGCCGACTTGAACGCCGGTGAAGTTGTCGAGCAGGCCGGCGTACAGGCCGCGGTCGTCCGGCGGCACGCGGTCGAACAGCCGAGCGAGTTGCTGTCTCGCCCGGGTCAGGCCCTTCTCGCCCGGCTCGTCCGGCGTGTCCAGAAAGTACTCGTCGGTGATGCCGGCCATCAACAGCCGCACGCGGGCTTCTTTCGGGGGCAGGTCGAGGAAGGCGTCGCCCTGGTGGTGATCGTCGTCCCAGAGGATCAGGTCGCCGAACGACTCCAGGAGGACGGCCCACCGCCCCCGGCTCTTGCTCTTCAACCGGGGCAGTTCCTCCCACGCTTGCTCGGCCGCGACGGCTAGGAGGTGCCGACGCAGGACTGTGGACCGGTATTTCGAATCCGGGTCGGAAGATGATTCGAGTTCCTCGGTGAGCATGTCGTCCAGGGTGTAGACGACGGCCGCGATGGCCGCCTCGTTGGCCGCCGTGTGGTGGGGCATGGGCACGGCCGGTTCTCGCAACGCCGTGGCCACGTCGGCGAGGATCACGAGCTTCTGCTCGGCGGTGAGCCGATCGAACGCCGTGGCCCCGGTCTCGGTGGTGTCCTCCTGATTGTCCAGGTCGTCCTCCACGAACATCAGGAGCAGGTCGAGGCCGACGCGGAATAAGGCCCACTCCGCGGCCGTCAAGACGCGATCCCCCGAGTGCATTCGCCACACACTTCACCTCGATTCCACGACCCCGTTCCGTCCCAGGTTTATCACCGGGGGAATCGGCCCGCCCTGCACGCCGCGTGCCGGACGGCGAAGCGAAGCGTCTCACACCCCGGATGGCTAACCTGTTACACGAACACACAGAACCCAATTTAAACCAATGGGCTTGCTTTACGGAGACGGTTCACTGTCTGCTAATTCAGGACGCGGCGGCCTTGGGTTTGCGTTTGCGCGACTCAAGGTGCGAGAGGCCAGGTCGGATGCCGAAAAATTTTCTGCGCCGCTGGTATAGAATATGCTTTTGCAGACGATGTTGTTCGGCCGGTAGACGCCACAAGCAAAGTCTTGTGCTTTTCGATCCTGCGGCTGGATTCGTTGAGTGTGACATCTTCTACTTCTGATGATTTCCTCCACGAATCGATACCCGATACGAAATGAACGAAGGGGCATTGTGATGACCGAGGCGTCGCGTGCCACCGTGTTGGTGGTTGACGACAGCGAAGACAATCGGTTCACCGTCCGCCGGTACCTTGAGCAAGCGGGATTCCGGGTGGTCGAGGGGGCGAGCGGCGAGGACACCATTCGACTCGTCCGTGCCAACCCCGACATCGTGATCCTCGACGTGGACTTGCCCGACACGAACGGGTTCGAGGTGTGCCGCGTCATCAAGACCGATCCGGAGACGGCCGCCATCCCCGTACTGAACTTGTCGGCCACGTTCACGATGACCCGGCACCGCGTCCAGGGGTTGGACAGCGGTGCCGATGCTTACCTGTGCCACCCGGTCGAGGCGATCGAACTCGTTGCCACCGTCAACGCCCTCCTCCGCGTGCGGCGAGCCGAACAGGCGTTGCGAGATGCCGACCGGCGGAAGGACGAGTTCTTGGCCATGCTCGCGCACGAACTCCGCAACCCGCTCGCTCCGATTCGCACGGCCGTCGAAGTGCTGAAGATGCGGGACGCCACCGACCCGCCAATCCGCCGGGTGCGGGAGATCGTGGACCGGCAGGTATCGCACATGAGCCGGTTGATCGACGACCTGCTCGACGTGTCCCGGATCGCCCGCGGTAAGGTTGCCCTTCAACGGGGACGGTGTGATTTCGCCCGCATCGTTCGGGACACGGCGGAAGACTACCGCGGCACACTGGAAGTCGAAAAATTGCGGCTCGATGTTCGGACGCCGGACGCCCCGGTGTGGGTGTCCGGGGACCACACCCGGCTGGCCCAGGTCGTGGGCAACGTGCTGCACAACGCCCGCAAGTTCACCGACGCCGGCGGGCGGGTTCAGGTGACGGTCGAGGCGGACGCCGGGGCGGCCGTCGTGACCGTCACCGATACTGGCATCGGCATGGACGAGGACACCTTGCGGCAAGTCTTTGAGCCGTTCGCCCAGGCCGACCGAAGCCTGGACCGCAGCCGGGGTGGGCTAGGGTTGGGCCTTGCGCTGGTCAAGGGGTTGGTTGAACTCCACGGCGGCGAAGTCCGGGCCGCGAGCGACGGCATCGGAAGAGGGTCATCGTTTACGATCCGCCTGCCGTTGGACAACGACTCCGCGGCCCGGGGCCAAGACCTGCCGCCCCCGTCCCTCCCCCGGGCGGGCCGCCGTGTTCTGGTGATTGAGGACAACCTGGACGTGGCGGAAAGCCTGGACTTATTGTTGGGCATGATGGGGCACGACGTCCGGATCGCCCGGAATGGGGCCGACGGGGTGGCCGCCGTTTCGGCGTTTCGGCCCGACTTGGTGCTGTGCGACATCGGCTTGCCGGGCGGGATGGACGGGTTCGCGGTGGCCACGGCGTTGCGGGCCGACCCCACCGCCGACGGGGCGTACCTCGTCGCCCTCACCGGCTACGGCCAACCGGAAGACCGAGCGAAGGCGATCGAGGCCGGGTTTGACGTCCACCTTACCAAGCCGGTGGACGGGGCGTCCCTGCATCGAGTGTTCGCGGCGGTGGCTCGGAGATTGTCGGGCGGGGGCGGGGCATGATTCTCACACGCCTGCGGGCTGAAACGCGAACCCGCCACGATGCCGTTGAAGCCCGCCTGGGATTCCTCGACCGCCCGATCACGTCGGACAGTTACCGCGAGCTGCTCCGACAGTTCTGGGGGTTCTACGAGCCGGTCGAAGCCCGAATCGCCACGGCGACCGATTGGCCGGCCCTGGAATTCGACTTCAACGGCCGCCGCAAGACGCCCTTGCTCGAACGCGACCTCGCGACCGCGGGGGTTGGGCGGGAGGCACTCGACAAGTGCCACTGCCCCGCCTTGCCACCGCTCACCGACGTGCCGCAAGCCCTCGGCTGCCTGTACGTGCTGGAGGGGGCGACCCTCGGCGGGCAGGTCATTACCCGCCACCTGCGGGGGCAACCGGGCGGGCCGTACCCGACGGCCTTCTTCGCCAGCTATGGCGAGAACGTGGGGCCGATGTGGAAGGCGTTCGGGGCGTTCCTGACGGAGTACACGGCGGGCCACGGTGGCGATGACCGAATCGTGGCCTCTGCGTGTGCGACCTTTGACACGCTCGGGGCGTGGCTGGCCGCGGGGGAGGGACGCCCGTGACGGACAACTCTGCGTACAGCATCAAGAGCGGCGAAGTCACGCTCACCAACTGCGACCGCGAACCGGTTCACATCCCCGGGTGCGTCCTGTCGCACGGCGTCCTGCTTGTACTGCGGCGGTCGGACCTGACCGTCGTCCAGGCGAGCGCGAACACATCCGCCCTGTTCGGCGTCGAGCCAACGGTGTTATTGGGCCGCGGCCTGGACGCCCTGCTCGCCCCCGACCAGGTGGACGTTCTTGCCCACTTCCTCCGGACGGAACGGCTGGAGAACGGCCCACTGTTCGCCCTCACGGCGATCCCGACCGGGGCGAGCGGGCCGTTCGACGTGACCGCCCACACCCAGGGCGAACTGGCCGTCGTGGAGTGGGAGCCGTCCACCCGTACCGGCCTGCCGGCGAACCCGGACTACTACTCCCTGGTCAAGCGGTCCGTCAGCCGGTTGCAGACCGCGACAACCTTGCGGGGGTACTGCGAGGCCGTGACCGCGGAGGTACGGGCTCTGACCGGCCTCGACCGGGTGATGGTCTACCGCTTCCAGTCGGACAACAGTGGATGGGTGTTCGCGGAGAGCAAGCGAGACGACCTGAACACCTACCTCGACCAGCACTACCCCGCTGCCGACATCCCGCTCCCCGCCCGGCAGTTGTTCCTCAAACTGTGGCACCGGCTGGTGCCGGACGTGCGGGCCGAGCCCGCCGAACTGGTGCCCCTCACCAACCCGGTGACGAACGCCCCGCTGGACATGACGTACTGCTCGCTCCGCGGGGCATCGGTGATGTACACCGAGTACCTCCAGAACATGGGCGTGTCGGCGGCACTGGTCATGCCGCTGGTCCGGGACGGGCACTTGTGGGGGCTGATCGCCACCCACCACTACAGCCCCAAGTACATCCCCCACCACGTTCGGGCGGCATGCGAGTTCTTGGCCCAAGTGGTGTCGCTCCAACTCGCCGCCGCGGAAGACCGGGAAGGGCAGGAATACAAGCTCCGCATCCGGTCGGTCCACGAATCTCTTGTCCTGCGGGCGGCGACCACCGACACTTCACTGTCCGACCTCGTGACCGGCTCGCCGGGCTTGCTCGACCTCCTCGACGCGGGCGGGGTCGCCTTGGTCCAGGGCGGTGCGGTGCGGACGGCCGGGCGGACCCCCTCGCCGGAGCAGATCGGGGCTCTGGTCGGGTGGCTGCGGGATCGGACCGAGGGCGGGGCGGACGGCGTGACCCACACCAACGCACTGCCGGCCGTGTACAAGCCGGCGGCGGTGTTCAAGGACACCGCTTGCGGCCTCTTGGCCGTGCCCATCTCCCGCTCCCGCCGCGACTTGCTCTTGTGGTTCCGCCCCGAGCACATCGCGACGGTCGTGTGGGCCGGCTACCCGACCGAGAAGGACGTGCAGATCGGCCCGCACGGCCCGCGGCTGACCCCCCGCAAGTCGTTCGACCTGTGGCGGGAATCGGTCGAGGGGATGGCCCCGGCGTGGTCCGAGGCCGAGGTCGAGGCCGCCCGCCGGTTCCGGGTGGCCGTCCTCGACGTGGTCGTCGGGCACGCCGAGCAGGTGGCGAAGTTGAACAAAGAACTCGAGGCCCACGTCGAGGAGTTGGACGCCTTCGCCTACGTCGCCAGCCACGACTTGAAGGAACCGCTGCGGGGCATCCACAACTACGCGGCGTTCCTGATCGAAGACTACCAGGGCAAACTCGGCACGGACGGGGAGGTCAAACTCCGGGCGATGATGCGACTGAGCCAGCGGATGGAGTCGCTGATCGAGTCCCTGCTCCACTACTCCCGAACCGGACGGGGCGAGTTCGTCGTCCGCGACAAGGACTTGAACGCCGTCTTGCGGGGGGCGCGGGAGATGCTCCAAGCCCGCCTCCAGGAAACGGCGGCCGACCTGCGCGTCCCCCGCCCGCTGCCCACGGTGCGGTGCGAGCCGGTGATGGTCGGGGAGGTGTTCGGCAACTTGATCTCGAACGCCTTGAAGTACAACGACAAACCGGACAAGTGGGTCGAGGTCGGGTACGAGGGGCGGACCGAGCCGGACGGTGAGGGGGGCACGAAATCGGTGACGGCGTTCTACGTCCGGGACAACGGCATCGGCATTCCGGCCAAGCACCACGACGCCGTCTTTCGCATCTTTAAGCGGCTGCACGCCCGCGACAAATTCGGCGGCGGCACCGGGGCCGGGCTGACGATCGTGAAGAAGGTGGTGGAGCGGCACGGCGGCCGGATTTGGGTCGAGTCTACGGAAGGCGAGGGGACGACTTTCTACTTCACCCTCGGCGGGTAAGGGGGAGGATTGGTTGCCAACCGGACGATTCTTCTGGTCGAGGACAGCGACGCGGACAGCGAGGCGACGGTCCGCGCACTGGGCCGGTGCGTCGGCTCCCCGGCCGTCTACCGTTGCGCGGACGGGGACTCTGCGTTAACCTTCTTGCGGCAGCTCGACCGCGTGGACGGCTTGGCGTCGCGGCCTGCGGTCATCTTGCTCGACCTGAACCTGCCGGGGACGGACGGGCGGGAGGTGCTGGAACAGATCAAGGCAGACGACGCCCTGAAGCACATCCCGGTGGTGATCCTCACCACGTCCGCGGCTTCGGCGGACGTGGCCTTCTGTTACCGGCACGGGGCGAGCGGCTACATCGTGAAACCGGTGGACCTCGCCAAGTTCGCCGCCCGCGTGCAACAGTTCCACGCTTACTGGTTCGAGGCAGTCGAGCCGTCAACCGCGTGACCCCGTTTACCCGGCGTCGTTCTTCTTCGGACGCCGCCGCTTCTTCGGCGGGCGTGAGGGCAGGGGGTCTGCTTCGTCGGTCACGTCATCCAACCCGCCGAGCCGGCCCACCCGACAAAATCCCGGCCGCGGGGCGAACCCATGTGCCCGAAGACATGGTTTCGCTCTCGGAGGTGGCGCGGTACCCGTCGAGTACTCCACACATCGCATCCTTGGCCAACCGATGTGTGCCATGCCGCACCCTACGCTGATGCTCCCTCGCCGAGAACGGCTTAAGCAGCCGTCGCGGGTTGTGGTACACAACCTGCGACGGGGGTGGCCTCACTTCGCCACGTCGGCCCCCGGCCAGACGAGGTCGTTGAACCGATCGACGGGTTCCTTCGCCGACCACGCGATGCCGCGGAGGAGTAGCACGCGGAACAGCGGATCGTCGAACGTGTGCGAGTAGTGACCGGGGATCGACACGAACACCCGCCCGCGGCCGCGCTCCAGCGACCAGAGTTGCGGCCGGGGTTCCTTCTCCTCAACCGCCGTCGCCAGCACGCGGTCGGCGGGCAGGTCGCCGGTCATCTTCCAGTAGGTCTCATCGGTCAGCGCCAGCTTGTCGAAGTTCCGCAGGACCGGGTGTTTCGCGGCCGTGTTCATCGTCAGCGTCAGGTCGCCGTGGCGGAAGCCGATGGCCCCCCCCTTACTGGCGAGGCCGATCCGCTTCGCGAATTCCGGGCCTTCCGTCCGCCCGTCCACGGCCCAGTGGACGTAGACAAGGCCGCCGCCACGCTCGAGGTAGGCGTCGATGTCGGCCGCCCGCTTGGCATTCCAGTCGCCGTGCTGGAAGAACACCATCACGTCGGCCGTCGCGAACTCCTCCTTCGCCGGCCACTCCCACGCCTTCACGACCTCGGTTTGGTCGGCCGAGCCGAGAAGTTCGGCCCACGCCTTTTGGAAGGCCGGGTAGTCGTGCTCGCCGGGGCCGTGGTCCTTCGGCCCAGCGACCAGCACGACGCGGATCGGCCGCGTCTTCTCCGGCGGCTTCGGCGACCCGGCGAGGGCGGCGTTCACCTCCGCCCGCGTCCGCGGCTTCGGCCGTGGCGTCGTGCCGTCCCGCGGCATGCTCACCGGCGACGTGAGCAGGAACGTCAGCAAGTCCTTCATCCGCTCCGGGCCGAGCAACTGCGGCAGCCCCTCCGGCATCGTCGAGAGGGCCGACGGCTTCTTCGACTCGACCTCGGCCAGTGGCACCTCTGTGACGACGCCCTTCGTGTCGCCGATGCGGAGCTTCGTGCCGACCGTTTGCACGACGCCGGTGAGCGAGCGGCCGTCGGTCAGGTTGACGGTGTACGTCAGGTGGTCCGGGTTAATGGCGAAGCTCGGCAGGGCGATGTCCCGCAGGACGGAGGCGTAATCGCGGAAGATGAGGTTCGACAGGTCCGGGCCGATCGTCTCGCCGCGGCCGTGGACCGTGTGGCACTTGCTGCACGCGGCCTGCTCGCCGAAGAACACCTTCCGCCCGCGGGCCCAACTGCCGCCGTCGAGTTCGGCCGGCGGCTTGAGGGCGACGGGTTCGAGTGCCTTCGCCGAAGTGTCGGCCCACGGGACGAGTGTGCGATGCAGTTGCAGCGGACGCGGCCGCGGGTCTTCGGCCGTGTGGTAGCCGACGGACAACGACAGGCCGTCCCGGTTCCGGCCGTTCGTCAGGCGAACTTCGACCGGGATGGCTTGCCCGCGTTTCGGCTCGAGGTTGAGCGTACCGCGAACGTCCTCATCACTTCGTTCGGACTTGTAACGGCCCGCATCCGCGGTGATGGCGACATCGGCGTTCGCGTGATACTCGAGTACCACCGTTTCGGGCGGGAACTGATGGTCCAACGCCGCCCCCCAGTTGCACGGCCGGGCGGAGCATGTCGGTCAGGTTCAGCTTCGCCTTTAGCGTCAGCGTGCCCTTCGTTACATCTGCCTTCATCGCCTTCCAGAGAGCGTCGTGGTAAGCACTGCCGGCGGTCAGTTGCCGTGATACGGTGAGGTCGAGGCTCGGCAACCAGCCTGTCCACACGACCTTGTCGCCGACGGCCCACATTGCCTCGCAGCCGGAAAGGTTCAGGTCGAGATCGACCTGCGGCAGTTGCGGCAACGTGCCCTTCGGCGTCGTGCGGCCGAGGGCCGGCAGCGTGACGGCGTAGTGCAGGGCGGCCGTGTGCGGGTCGGTCGCGAGGATCAGCGAGCGGCCATCGGGCGTCAGTTGCGCCGACCGCACCGGCACGTTGAACCGCGGGGCCGCCTTCT
Source organism: Limnoglobus roseus (assembly GCF_008254045.1). Classification (GTDB taxonomy): domain Bacteria; phylum Planctomycetota; class Planctomycetia; order Gemmatales; family Gemmataceae; genus Limnoglobus; species Limnoglobus roseus. The sequence goes on from NZ_CP042425.1 coordinate 2,950,527, forward strand.
CCGCCTGCACCACGGCGTAGCCGGGCCAGAGCGATTCGAAGCGGTCGCCGGCCCGGACGAACGGGCCGGCAGAAACCTTCGTCTGGCGGGCCACGTCTTGCAACAGTGACGGATCGACCGGGCGGTCGAACTCGACGCGGATTTCGCTCGGCCCGCTCGGCCACGCGAGGACCGGCTGCGGCAGGTCGCGGCCGGTGTAGCTGATCTTGTAGAGTTTCCCCTTGCCGGTCGGCCCGCTGCCCCAGTCCGGGCCGCCGCTGTGGCACGCCACCACAAGCGAGCCGTCCGGGGCGACGCACACGTCCACCGTCAGCATGTTCAGGCACGCGAACAGACTCGTCTCGGCGACGTACCCCCGCGGCGTGTGGACGAGCTTCGTGCGGTACAACTTGCCCCGCGAGTAGCCGGTCACGAACACGTCGTCGGCCCACGCCGGCGGGCCGAACGTCGGGCCGCCCTTCGCCACCGGCTCGTTGAAGCAGAGGCCGCACGTCGATTGGTGCTGCGGGCCGTAGTCGAACGTACTCGGCTCGTCGATCACGTTCGGCAGGTGCTTCGGGTGCCGCGGCGGGAAGCCGTAGTGCCGGCCCTTTTGGACGTGGAGGAGTTCGTCGAACGGGTTGCCGTTCGCCAGCCACGTCGCCCCCTCTTGATCGGAGACGAACAGATCGCCGTGGCGGTTGATCCGCATGCCGACGGGGAAGCGGATGCCGGTGACGTAGGTTTCCCGCGTCTTGAAGTCGGGCGACACCTTCTGAATCGTGCCGCGTTCGTCGGCAAGCGAGTACGCGGCCTTGCCGTCCTTGTCGACCAGGTAGCCGTTGGCGTAGTTCGGCGTGCCGCGGCCGAAGTAGACGCTGCCGTCCTTCGGATCGACGGCGATGCCGGTCACGTCGATGTTCACGCTGCGGTCCTTCCACCCGCTGGCGACGACGATCTCCTTGTCGGCCTTGCCGTCCTTGTCCGTGTCGACGATCAGCACGCACTTGCCGAGGGCAGTGACGAACACGCCGTCGCCGAGCGGGTAGCTTGGCGGCGTCAGGTCCATGCCGATCGGCGACGAGAGTGACTTCTGATTCTCCCAGAACAATGTCGCCGCATCTTCGAGGCCGTCGCCGTCGGTGTCGCGAAGGTGCCAGATGTTGCCGTTGTACCCGACGGCGACGAGCGTGCCGTCGGGCCGGTACTTGACGTTGTTGATGTTCGTCAAGTTCAGCGGCAATTCGCGGACAGTGAATCCCGGCACGAACGTCTGCACCGGCGGCGGGTCCTTCACCGGCACGAGCGATTCGCCCGGCCCTTCCAGGTCCGCCGGGATTGCGCCGCGGAGGGCGGCGTACTTCGCGATCAGGTAGCTGCGGACGGATTGCGTTTCCTCGGCCGAGAGGGTGTGATCGTAGACGAGCAGTTCGGCGATGTCGCACCGGCAGAAGCCGGCGGCCACCTGCTGGCCGGTGCCGTTGTTGTAGAAGCGGCTGCCGACGGTGATCTCGTCCATGCTGACGCGACCGCCGGCTCGCGACCGTTGGCCTTCGGCCTGGCCGTTGACCGCGAGCCGCACGGCCTTGCCGTCGGAGGTTAGCTCCAGCGTGACGAGTTCGCCGAACGGGCTGTTCTTGGTGCGAAGGTTCGCGACGCCGCCGAAGCCCGGCCCCTCGGCGTTCAGCATCGAGAACCGCGGCGTGGGAGCGCCGCCGAAGTCGATGTTCAGGCCGCTCACGTAGTCGCGCTGGCCTGGGGCGTTGAACGCCAGCGGGCCGAGGAACGGGGCGGGGTTCTTCCGCGGCACGGCGACGAGGACGACGGTGAACGATTCGAGGGAGGTGCCTTGCTTGATGGCCCGCAGGTGGTCGTCGAGGCCGTCGAACCGCACGAGCGCCACGCCGGCAGTGGCCAGCCGCGTCGGCCGGGCCTCCGCGTTCGGCTGGCTCACGTGCCGGCCGTGGCCGGATGCGTCCAGCCAGCGGTTAATTTTGCCGTTCGCCGCCGGCTGGCCGCCGGTCGCGCGGGCGGCGTCGAGCCAGAGTTGCAGGCCGGCCGTCACCGGCAGCTTTGCGTCCGCCCACGGCTCGGCGGCGCCGGCGGACAAGGCAAGCAGTGGGAACGCGAACAGGGCGAAGAAGGGTGAGAGGTTCATCGGGGGCATCCGATTCGTTGGGGGTGGCCTCAACGTATTCGGACGGACACGGATCGGCCGCGCAGAATCGGGAGGTGAGGCGAAAGGGACCGAACGGATCGGGATGGCCCGCCGGCAGAGGGCCTCGTTCCGCAGTCGGATAGCCCTGATACCCGGCAGTCGGTTGGGAGCGTGTTCATGAACCAGATGCGGATCGTTCTACTCGTATTCGCCGTAGTGCGAGCGGGGTGGCGTATTGGCGCTTTAACCTCAACTTCCCCAGTGGTCCCCGCCGATGCGGCTGGCCGAGCGAACTTGTGGCGTGGCGGAATTGCTGGAACGGATCGGCGGGTGAGGGTAGAATCAGAACCGCCCCGGTGAGCTGGGGCAGTTCTCTTTTGAGCTGCCCATGTGCAAGATTGTTGATACGATTCGTGACCGCCCCCTACTCCGCGTCTCGCTCAGTCTGCTCGTAGTGACAGCCGTCACTGTAGGCGTTGTCTTGTGGCCGTCCAAACTGCCCGGCCCGGAACCGGCTGCGGACGCCCCGGATTTCAACTCCGACGACTACGGTACGTCCCCCGACGCCCGTTCCGACGATCTAGCGGCGGATTTGAAGTTGATGTGGCAGACGGCTCGCGGAGCTTCGACACCGCAGGCGATACACGCCGCCGAGCGGGTGTTTGCCACAGTCAAACTCGTTGGGCTGACGCGACAAGAGGTGAAGGACCGGATCGGCGACGCGAAAGCATTCACCGACAGCCAGTACAACTTCCCGTTCTACCCGACTACCGGTCCAGTGTTGGTCTACCGATTCGACAACGGGGCGTGGGGGGGGGGGCAGTACAACGTACGGTTCGACCCCGATGACCGAGTGATAAGGGTGCAGTACCTCATGATCGAGTGATGACCAGAGTCGTGCCCATTGTCGATCTCGATCAACGCAAAGCTAGGACAGTACCCGAATTCTAGTAACCGGTGTGATCCAGTGGCGGTTCCAGATCGATTGCCCAACTGCATGTAGACATCTGATGCTGACACACGGTATTGTTGGAAGAATTGAAAGTGATCTATTGCCGTTCCTGACCTGAGGCATAGGATTACAAACCCGCAGCGATGCGGTCGCCGAGTAAACCGAAACGAGGGGCTAACGCCTTGGAGTTTCGCGGATCTTGGTTCGGTGGATCTTTGACAAGTTGGTAGCGTTACGAGCCTTACAGTGGGTGAGCGTATGCCGTTGGTCGGCGACGCTCACCGGACGTGGGCCGGCCGGGAGTAATCCTGGCCGGCCCGCGGAAGATGAGTTGAACCGAGCAACGAAGCAGGCAAACACTTAAAAGCGTTCGGCTTCGGCCGAGCAACGATAAACTTTTGAAGGGTTTGATTCTGGCTCAGAACGAACGTTGGCGGCGTGGATTAGGCATGCAAGTTGAGCGAATCCCCGCAAGGGGGGAAGCAGCGTAAGGGGCAGTAATGCGTGGGGATTTACCCCGGGGTCTGGCATAGCCCTTCGAAAGAAGGGGTAATTCCAGATGACGTCGTGAGACCAAAGGTCCGCCGCCCCGGGAGGAGCCCACGTGATATTAGGTAGTTGGTGGGGTAACGGCCTACCAAGCCTGAGATGTCTAGCGGGTGTGAGAGCACGACCCGCGCCACTGGCACTGAGACACTGGCCAGACACCTACGGGTGGCTGCAGTCGAGGATCTTCGGCAATGAGCGCAAGCTTGACCGAGCGACGCCGCGTGTGCGACGAAGGCCTTCGGGTTGTAAAGCACTGTCGAGGGGGAGAAAAGGGTTAAACTTTGATCTATCCCTGGAGGAAGCACGGGCTAAGTTCGTGCCAGCAGCCGCGGTAAGACGAACCGTGCGAACGTTGTTCGGAATCACTGGGCTTAAAGGGCGCGTAGGCGGGCTGCCAAGTCTGCGGTGAAATCCCCCGGCTCAACCGGGGAACGGCCGCGGATACTGGCGGTCTCGAGGGAGATAGGGGCAAGCGGAACTGTGCGTGGAGCGGTGAAATGCGTTGATATGCACAGGAACTCCGGTGGCGAAGGCGGCTTGCTGGATCTCTTCTGACGCTGAGGCGCGAAAGCTAGGGGAGCGAACGGGATTAGATACCCCGGTAGTCCTAGCCCTAAACGTTGAGAACTAGGTAGTAGACACGACTTGGGTTTACTGCCGAAGCAAAAGTGCTAAGTTCTCCGCCTGGGGAGTATGGCCGCAAGGCTGAAACTCAAAGAAATTGACGGGGGCTCACACAAGCGGTGGAGCATGTGGCTTAATTCGAGGCTACGCGAAGAACCTTACCCAGACTTGACATGTTCGAAAGAGTTAGCAAGTAGGACCCGGAAACGGGAACGAACGGTATCCAACCCGGAAGCTAACACAGGTGCTGCATGGCTGTCGTCAGCTCGTGTCGTGAGATGTCGGGTTAAGTCCCTTAACGAGCGAAACCCTTACCATTAGTTGCCAGCGGGTCGTGCCGGGGACTCTAGTGGGACTGCCGGTGTCAAACCGGAGGAAGGTGGGGATGACGTCAAGTCCTCATGGCCTTTATGTTTGGGGCTGCACACGTGCTACAATGGCGTGAACAAAGGGACGCGAAGTCGCGAGACCAAGCCAATCCCAAAAAACACGCCCCAGTTCAGATCGAAGGCTGCAATTCGCCTTCGTGAAGTCGGAATCGCTAGTAATCGCGGGTCAGCAACACCGCGGTGAATGTGTTCCTGAGCCTTGTACACACCGCCCGTCAAGCCACGAAAGGGTGGAGCGCCCGAAGCCTACTTTACCGTAGTCGAAGGTGATACATCCAATTGGGACTAAGTCGTAACAAGGTAACCGTAGGGGAACCTGCGGTTGGATCACCTCCTTTCTAAGGATAACCATCCAAGGCCGTGCCTCACACGCACGAGCCGACAAGTCCTCACCCACGTAACGTAACGCTACTAACTTGCATCGATAGATGAAGCCCTGCCAGGAAACTGGCAGGGCTTTTTCATCCAACAATACACTTGGGTCGGGGGTTCGAATCCCCTTTCTCCACAGAAGGTTCGGGTCGGGTGGGTCGGTGCCGCGGGAAGGATAATTCCGCGGGTGGTTGACGGAGAGCCGACCCGGCCCTAAGATGAAATCACGCAAGAGACGGAAGTGTAAGTCTGCTAAAGACTTGCGACGAATCTGGCGATGAAGGGTGAGCGGCCTCGGCCGCAAACCCGGGGTTGGAGGGGACGGCGACGCCGGACCCTGCGGCCCCGAACTGTCGATCTTTGACAACTTGGTGAGTACGAAATCGCATCAAACATCGCGTTCGGTGGGCGGCCATCGGGCGGGATGATTTTGTTCAACGATTTCTCGAGCACGAGCCTTAGAAGAAGAACGAAGTGATCGTCGTTCCCAGTCGCTACGGAGCGGGTGGGAGGGGATGAAATAGCGTGCAGTGCTTACTTCTCTTGTTTCGTGGTAACGCGGGGCGAGGGGGTGAGCAATGTGGCCAAGCTATTAAGGGCGTGTGGGGGATGTCTTGGTGCTAGAAGGCGAAAGGGCGTGGAAGACTGCGATAAGTCCGGTGGAGCTGTCAAACGAGCTTTGATACCGGAATACCCGAGCGAACCCAGGGAACTGAAACATCTCATTACCTGGAGGAAGAGAAAGAAACCTCGATTCCGTCAGTAGCGGCGAGCGAACGCGGAACAGCCTAAACCGGAGGGGCTTGCCCTTCCGGGGTTGTAGGACCGTATCATCGACCTGAATCCTTAACCGAACGGCGTGGAATCGCCGGCCACAGAGGGTGAAAGCCCCGTACGTGACAGGGGGACAGGCGTAGCGGTATCCTGAGTACGACTCAACACGTGAAAGTGAGTCCGAATCGGCGGGGACCATCCCGCAAGGCTAAATACTCTCTAGCAACCGATAGCGAAAAGTAGCGCGAGCGAAAGATGGGAAGAACCCCGACAAGGGGAGGATACTGAACCTGAAACCACATGCCTACAAGCGGTCGAAGGGCAACGCGGCAACGCAAGCCTGACGGCGTGCCTTTTGCATAATGATCCGACGACTTATCGTCACCAGCAAGGTTAAGCGGCTCTGCCGCGTAGCCGAAGGGAAACCGAGTCTTAACGGGCGTCAAGTTGGGGGCGGTAGACGCGAAACCACGTGATCTACGCATGGCCAGGATGAAGTGGGGGTAACACCCCATGGAAGACCGAACTCATTTGGGTTGAAAACCGATGGGATGAGCTGTGTGGGGGATTGAAAGTATCATCAAACGTGGAGATAGCTCGTTCTCTCCGAAATAACTTTAGGGTTAACGTTCGACTAGTTGGCGCCGGGGGTAGAGCGACTGATTTCGAATGGGGGCCTACCCGGCTACCCATCGAAGCCAAACTCCGAATACCGGTGTACCAAGGTCGGGCAGCTAGACTGTGGGGGATAAGCTTCATAGTCGAGAGGGGAACAACCCAGATCACCTGCTAAGGTCCCCAAGTCATACTCAGTGCGAAAGGAAGTTGAACCCCGGAGACAGCCAGGATGTTGGCTTAGAAGCAGCCACCATTTAAAAAGTGCGTAATAGCTTACTGGTCGAGGGGTTCTGCGCCGATAATGAACGGGACTCAAGTATGACACCGAAGCAGTGGGTGCAGTAATGCACGGTAGGAGAGCGTTGCAGTTGCGGCGAAGGTGTACGGACAACGGGCACTGGAGCGGCTGCAAGTGATTATGTCGGAATGAGTAGACGATAAAACGGGTGAGAATCCCGTTCGCCGTAAACCTAAGGTTTCCTGGGGAAGGTAAATCCGCCCAGGGTTAGCCGGTACCTAACGCAAGGCCGAAAGGCGTAGCGGATGGCCAGCAGGTTAATATTCCTGCGCTCGTCGTGCACTATGGGACGCAGAGTCCGAGACCAGTAGGCTTATTAGATTGCCTCAGGGCGTTTAAGGTCCCGATATGGTCAGAGACACTGCCAAGAAAACCGCACGACAACCGTACTAAAACCGACACAGGTAGGTGAGATGAATATTCTAAGGCGCTCGAGAGAACTCTCGTGAAGGAACTCTGCAAGTTAAATCCGTAACTTCGGGAAAAGGATTGCCCCCATCCGTGGGGGTCGCAGTGAAAAGGTTCTGGCGACTGTTTACTAAAAACACAGGTCTGTGCGAACACGTAAGTGGCGGTATACAGACTGACGCCTGCCCGGTGCTGGTAAGTTAAGGAAGAGGGTTAGCCGTAAGGTGAAGCTCGCAACCGAAGCTCCAGTAAACGGCGGCCGTAACTATGACGGTCCTAAGGTAGCGAAGTTCCTTGTCGGGTAAGTTCCGACCTGCATGAATGGCGTAACGACCGGAACACTGTCTCCACGAGAGACTCGGTGAAATTGTAGTTGTCGTGAAGATGCGACATACCCGCAGCTAGACGGAAAGACCCCGTGAACCTTAACTGTAGCTTGGTATTGGGTTTAGACCCAACATGCGTAGCGTAGGTGGGAGACTGTGAAGTGCGGCTTTCGGGTCGCACTGAGTCGTCGATGAAACACCACCCTTGTTGTGTTTGAATTCTAACGACGTTTACTGAACCGTAGCGTCGGACCGTGCTAAGTGGGCAGTTTGATTGGGGCGATCTCCTCCCAAAAGGTAACGGAGGAGTGCAACGGTACCCTCAGCCCGGTTGGCAATCGGGCAGCGAGCGTAAACGTAGAAGGGTGCTTGACTGCGAGCCCGATAGGGCGAGCAGGGACGAAAGTCGGCGTTAGTGATCCGGTGGTCCCGCATGGAAGGGCCATCGCTCAACAGATAAAAGGTACTCCGGGGATAACAGGCTTATCTCCTCTGAGCGTTCATAGCGGCGAGGAGGTTTGGCACCTCGATGTCGGCTCATCACATCCTGGGGGTGGAGAAGCTCCCAAGGGTTCGGCTGTTCGCCGATGAAAGTGGTACGTGAGCTGGGTTTAGACCGTCGTGAGACAGGTCGGTCCCTATCTGCTGTGGGCGCAGGAAATTTGCGAGGCTTTCTCCCTAGTACGAGAGGACTGGGAGGGACGCACCGCTGGTGTGCCAGTTGTGGCGCTAGCCGCATCGCTGGGTAGCTACGTGCGGAATGGATAAACGCTGAAAGCATATAAGCGTGAAACTTCCCTCAAGATCAGATTTCCTTGAAGACTCCTGGGAGACGACCAGGTCGATAGGCCGGGTGTACAAGTGCAGCAATGCACTCAGCTAACCGGTACTAACAGTCAAACGTTTGGCCACATTGCTCGTTCTCTCACTCGTGACGCCCGAGAAGTCGTCGACGATTTCGTACTCCCAAGTTGCATCGATATACCTCGATACAGTTGCGACTTGCCGGTGATCATGCCCGAAGTGGTGAACCCGTTCCCATCCCGAACACGGCCGTAAAACCTTCGGGGCCGATGGTAGTCCGTCCAGGGCGAGAGTAGGTCATTGCCGGCATCATCCCAAAGCCCCCGGTCTGAAAACAGACCGGGGGCTTTTGTCTTTTCCAGATCCATTTCCCGAAATTCTTCCGCACATCCTTTCCTGTTTTCCATGGTCGCTTGGCCACCCCGACACAGAGTTAATGGGAGAGATCAAAATCAAAGCTCTTTCGGAACAGTCCACCTCGGTTTCCTTCACCACGATCCTGAGGAAGTCGTCGGCATGGTATTCCGTTGGGACCGAGCCGACGGGAAGATCATCTAACCCGCGGTCTGGGGCGCCGGCAAATGCGGGTGGGCGCGGACGCCGTGAACTAGCAAAGTATGTTTTGTTTAACGTCGAAGCCGTCGTGACCGACCGAAAGACGGGGGCGATGGGCATGATCCACGTCCCCGAGGCGGCCGTTAGAGTATTTTCACTCTCTCTCTTGTGAGACGTACCCGGCGTGGAGGATGTAGTTCCAGCACTCGCCCGCCGGGAGCCAATCCGGCACCTCGCCACAGGACGCATCGCACGCCACCTTCGTCCGCGACTGCCGCGCGGAGTTCATTCTTCGCCTTGGCGAACACGTGCTCGATCGGGTTGAGGTCCGGTGAGTATGGGGGCAGGTATACGACCGTCGCCCTGGCCTCCACGATCGCCTCCCGGACGCCGGTCACCTTGCGGCTCGACAGGTTGTCCATCACCACGATGTCGCCCGGCTTCAACGCCCGGACCGGTTGTTTTTCGACGTAGGCCCGGGAGACGGCCTCGTTCACGGCCCCGTCGACGACGAGCGGGCGACCAGGCCGGTGGCCCGCAGGGCGGCCATGAACGTGGTCGTCCTCCCGTGCCCGTGCGTGACGGCCTCGACCACCCGCCGGTTCGTCGGCCCCCACCCGTACCGGCGGGTCATGTTTGTCTTCACCCACGCCTCGTCCAGGAACACGAACCGGTCGGGGGGCGGTCCCGAGCCGCTGGAAGTCACGGAACGCCTTCCGCCGGGCGGCCACGGCCCGCGTTGCTCGGCCGCTACGAGTTTTTTTTTTGAACGAGATCCTCAGGGCCCGCAACGCCGCCCACAGGGTGGCGAGGCTGACCGGCACGCCGAGGTGCGCGCGCAACGCGGCGAGTGTCCGGTTCGGGTCGGCGGCGACGGCCGCCCGGAGGTCGGCCTCGTGCCGGCGATGGAACGGGACGCGGCGGGGGATCGGCGGGCGGAAAGCGTCCGGCGAGTTGGTCTGTCGGCGTGCGTGCGGGGTCGGCACCGGTCGGACTACGACGGTCGCCAGCGGTCCGGGAGGAGGTCGGCCACGTCGCGGCGTCGGGCGGTCGGGTCGGGAGATGGGTCAGCAGGTCGCGGAGGTAGGCCCACGGGTCGTGCCCGTGCCGCTTGGCGCTCGCCACCACGGTGAGCAGGACGGCCGCGGATGACAGGCCGTTGTCGCCGCCGACGAACAGCCAATTCCTTCGCCCGACGGCCAGCGGGCGGATGGCCCGCTCGGCCGGGCCCGTTGTCGGTGGCAAGGTGATGATCGTCCACGTACCGCACCAGCGTCGGCCACTGGTTGACGGCGGACGTCACCGCCTCGCCCCGCGGGCCCGCCTCGCCGATCCGCCGCTCGACGTCGTAGAGAGTGCGGGCGACGGCGATCGCCTCCGCGGCCCGCGGGTCATTGCCCCTTGCGTCGTGGAACCCGCGGCGGGCGTGCATCCCCAGCCGCCGACGTGTCGCATGCCCCGGTGGACGGAGTCGTACCCGGCGTACGCATCGGCCTGGACGAACCCGGTGAACCCGGCGCGGAACCGCGCCGGGAACTCTTGGGACCGGCCGGGGGTGAGGTCGGACACGATGAACGGGACGGCGGCGTCTCCGAGGTACGCCCAAGCGTAGGCCGTCCGCCGGGGCCGCAAGAGCGTCACGGGTGTCTCGTCGGCGTGGATGGCGTACGACCGCTTCACACGGGCGACCATCGCCCGGTAGACGGGTTCGAGGGCGGCCGCGCACCCGCGGACCCAGTCGCACAGGGTGGACCGCGGCGCGACCAGCCCGTGCCGGGCGAGGATGTGTTCGAGGCGGTGGAGCGGCAGGTGACCGACGAACTCGGACACGGCGACGTGGGCGAGCAGTCCGGCCGCGACCGACGAGCGGGGGATCGGCTCGGACGGGAGTGGCGGGCGGGCGAACCGCGGGTCGTGGCCGGCCCGCTCGCACCCCGGGCCGGCGAAACTGACCCGAACCGTTCCCCGAACGAACACGGACGCCGGGCGGTCGTCGTACCGCCGGGCCGGCCCGCCGAGGCCGACCCGGACCCGCATCTCGCCGCCGCACGGGCACGCCTGCGCGGCCTCGGACAGGTCGATCCCCACCCGCTCGACGGGCAGGTCGGTGGCGACGGGACGGCGACCGTGCCCGCGGCCGCGGGGCGGGTTCGAAGGCGGGTCCGACGGCCGGGGCAACCGCGACACGCCGGCCTCGACGCCGGGCGGGGGCCCGGCGTCGAACAGGGTCGGGCCGACGACCCGCTCGGAGGTCCGGCCGAACGCCATCTTGACGAGGCGGTCGATGTGGGCCTGTTGCCCCTCGATCGTGCGTCGCAGGTCGGCGACGACGGCGTGCAATTCGGCGACGGTCGCCCGCAGATGGGCATTCTCCCGGTCGAGTTCGACTTCCCGCGGCGTCATGCCGGGGGTACGCGCGACCCGGTCAGACGGTTCTCGGATTCGCCGGGTCGGGCCGGGCGTACCGCTTGCGGGACCGCGCGGCCGCCGGATCGAGGCCGCCGAGGATCATGGCCAGTTGGGCCGGGGTGACGACGACTCCGACGCCGCCGGCGGCCGGGAAGGCGAACGTCCCCCGCTCCAGTCGGCGGAGGTACAGGGCGAACCCGTCCCCGGCCCACGCCAGCACCTTGAGCCGGTTCCCCTTGCGGTTCTTAAAGACGAACAAATCGCCCGACGCCGGGTCGCGGCCGAGGGCTGAGGCCACGACCCCGGCGAGGCCGTCAATTCCTTTGCGGCCGTCTTGGGGTTCCACGGCCAGGTAGATGGCCCCGGTCGCGCCGAGGGTCAGCACGTCGCCCCCCGGATCGCGGCGACCAGCCGGACGACGTGGGCCGGGTCGGCCGTGACCGGCACGCGGAGGACGACCACGCCGGGCCGGACGATCTCCGCCGCCGCGTCGGCCAGGATGCGGACGGGGACGAACCCCCGGGCCGGCGGGACGTCGGACGGCGACGCCGGTCGTCCGACGGGACTCAGGCCGAGGGCCTTCCGCCACGTGTAGAACCGCTTCTCAGGGAGGCCGCGGGCCGCACAAAATGCCCGGACGGACAGGCCGGACGTTGCGAACGCGGCGACCGTGTCCCGCCAGAATTGTTCGCGGTCGAGGGGGTCGGTCGGCGGGGACGGGATCGGGGTGTCGGACACGGGTGCGCCTCCTCGGGTTGAGAAAGCCACCATCGTAACCTGCTACGCAAGGCGTCGATTCGCCGGACGCTTTCCCCGCAGGTGCCAAAGCTGGTTCGGTGCCGACGGCGGGATCGGGTTGAACGCGACCCCGCGGCCATTTTCGCCCGCCACTGGTTCGCCCGCTTCACGGCCTTGGCGATCGCCTTGCTGTAGCTGTCGGCGGTGTAGAGTCCGGTCGGCTTCCGCTTTGGGTCGGCCTTCCGCTCCCGGGCGTTGCGCCACGGCCAACAGCCAGAGGGGGGCTTCGTGTTCGCCGCCCGTAACGCCCGGAACTCGGCCGCCGCCGCAGAGAACAGGTACCTACCCGGGTCATCGCACGCGGGGCGGAACTTGCACAGGTCCCCGGGCCGCATCCCGTCCACCGCTGGAACGCGGCCATCGCGCGAAGCGTGGGCGTCATGTGCGGCAGGGTCACGCGGTAGTCCCCCTCATCGACCTGCAGGACGGGGTCCGACTCCCGTGCCGGGGTGCGGCCCCGGCGGAGGCCGCCGAGGGTGCGCAACACCTCGTACCGGTCGCCGGGCAGCATCTCGCGACACGGCCCACTTGAAGCACCGCCGGACCCGGTCGACCCGGTAGTTGACTACCCGCCGGCACCATCCCCGGCCCGAAGTCGGCGGCCGGCGTCGGCCCGAACAACTGGCGGAGGACGCGGCTTGCCGTCCGGCTCCTAGTAGTAGCACTTCGCAGTGCAGCCAGAACGCCAGGATGATTTCGTTCACCGAGAGCGCCAGCGATATAGGGGCCGGCCGGGGCTTCACCTCCTCAACGGGCGTGTCCCGGCTGAGGCCTTTGATCACTTCGGCGTACCGCTCCTTCGACTCGGCCGAGCCGTACGGGCCGAGGTAGATCGTGTGGCGGGTGCCGTCGGGCCGGGTCATTACGACGCGGGCCTGACCGGACATTTTGTGGAACAGGCAGGAAGGGATTCGCTTCGACACGAGGCAACCTCCGTCGAAGTGTGGTAGTCACTACCACACTTCTCGGGTTTCTCGCCGCGCCACCGTTGTGATGGGTTGAGCCTAAAGGCTTCGTCTTACACGGTTTTCCGTCCAGTGCCCCAGGCAGGAATTGAAACTGCGACCTAGTGTTTAGGAAGCGTCCTGCTGTTCGGCAAAGCCTGTCGTGAGAAAACGATTGAAAGCAAGCATACCCTGCGAAGTGATGAAGCCGTATCTGTAACAAAGTCCACCAGGCTCAATCAAAGTCTATCGGAGTCGGATCGAAAATAGGAAAACATCGGAGTTGATTCGGTGGGGCGTGATCGAGGTAATCGGTCACGCCCCACCGCGGCCTTCTACCGTCGAAAGCCTCTCCCCAACCCGCGATCAATCGAGGCTGCATTCAATGATGGGGGAGGGGCCTTCGACCTGTGCCGTCAGCGACGACGTCAGAGGGTCCGCGTACTTGGGCGGGATCTTGAACCACTGCCCCTTCAGGGGCTTCGGGAGTTCCTCGACTCCCTGGGCCCGCCGGGCCGCCTCGATTTGTTTTTTTACATTCGGCGGGACGGGGAGTTCGAAATACGGGTCGGGGCTGTACACCCCGATCCGCACCGCCCCAACCGGGACGTGGCGGACGGCGAACGAACCGTCCGTTTGGATCGCGCCGTAGTACGTGATCTGGTCCGACCCGATCACGCTCACGGTCCCGTAGACGACCGGGCGACCGCGGTACGAAACCTTCCCCGCTACGTCGGTGCGGGACGGCCCGCACCCGGCGAAGACCGTCAGTCCGATCACCGTGAAAAGACGGGCCACCCATTTCGGAACGGTTCTTTCTCGCATCGGGCTCCTCCGGTTGGGTGGGGCTGCTACTCGTTCACCACTTCGCCGCCGTTGATACTGACCATCGCCGGCAACACGGTGACGCCGGCCGCGAAGAGGAAGGTGCGGACGCTGCCGTCGCCCAACAGCCACGTCCCGCCGCCGGGGTGCGGGCTGTTGAACCGGTCCTGGCTGCAGACGTTGTTCGGGGCGAACGGGTCGTACCGGGCGGGGAGCGAGGCGGGGCACGCGGTCAAGGTGATCGCGCCGCCCGGGCCGACCCCGCCGAACGAATTTTGGTTGGGGAAGGCGAGGAGCGTGTGGTAGTCCGCCCCCACCCAGGTCATGCCCTTTTGCGTGACGTGCCGTTCGCCCACGGCGAGGGTGTTGCTCAGACCGTCGGTGACGTGGACGGCCGCCACCCGCGGGCGGACGCCGGCCGTGGGGCCGAACGGCGTCTTGACCGGGAACATGCCGTTCGAGGCGTTCATCCCGATCGGGCCGGTCGATGGGTCGGTGTTCTCGTCGCCGCCCGTTAGGCCCGCGTAGCTCGTCCGGGTCAGGGGCGTCGTCGGGTCCGTGCCGGCGGTCGGCTCGACGGCACTCGGGCAGAGGAAGATCGGGACGCCCACCGCAGCAAGCGACGAATAACCGGCGCTGATGTCCGCGGTCGTGGACTTGCCGACGACCAACGCCTGGGCGTTCCCCTGTTCGATGTACGGGAGGACGCGCACCATCCAGCCGCCGATCGACTCGGGCGAGATGCCGGGCTGGTCGGCCGGCTGGTACTCCAGGAAGGCCGGCATTTGCGCGCCGCCGAGGCTCGGGCTGAGGCCGCCGGGGAAGGTGGACCGGGCGGCGGGGAACCAGGTGTTGGCGTCGTGGTAAGCGTGCAGGGCGAGGCCGATCTGCTTGAGGTTGTTCTGGCACTTGGCGCGGGCCGCGGCCTCCCGAACTTTCTGAACGGCGGGCAGGAGCAGACCGATGAGGATGGCGATGATCGCGATGACGACCAACAGTTCGATCAGCGTGAAGGCCGGGCGGCGCCGGGCGGAATGGGATGAACGCATTTTAGAATCTCTCCCCGGAATGGATAAGGGCAATGAGAGGATTGACTTCGATTCGCGATCGGTGAGACTCCGTTGGGGATCACCGACCAAGGTTACGGTGCCACTCGGCGTCCAACTCGGGGAGAGATTTGCCGGTGTACTCCTTCCATACGTCTGCGCTGTAGTGCCCGCTCCGCAGGGCGTCGTTCAAACGCCGAACGAGACTCAGATCGTAAGTCTCGGTCACGTAGTTCAGGAAGTCGGCCGTCTCCCGCGAATCGCCGTCGTACCGGGCGGTGGCGGGGTCGGGGCGTTCCAGAGAGTTCTTTTCGAACTTGAAGAACCGAACGTAGTCCGCCACCCCGTGGACGAGCCATCCGGGCGTCGCCCGGCCGCCGTAGGCCTGGACGACGAACGAGGTCGCGTGGACCACCGCACCGACGTCGGAAGGGTTGGCCTGGAAGTACCCGGCAGACGCCGTGATCCGGTTGCCGGACGTGCTGACCAGGGCGTCCGCGTCCCAGCGGACCGACAGTAGAACCCGGGGCGGCGGGACGAACCCGTCGCTGGCGAGTTCGTCGCAGATCACCGGGTAGAACTGCTCGCACGCCCGCGCCGCGCGGCCGGCCCACTCGGTCAACGCGGGGGCGTCGGTCGCGTCGACCACGAATTCAACGGGGTAGCGGAACACGGCGACGGCCGGGGCCGAG
This sequence comes from Limnoglobus roseus, assembly GCF_008254045.1. GTDB lineage: Bacteria > Planctomycetota > Planctomycetia > Gemmatales > Gemmataceae > Limnoglobus > Limnoglobus roseus. Next base: position 2,966,047 of record NZ_CP042425.1, read on the forward strand.
TCGATGGTGATTTCGCGGATCAGTAGGGCGTGCGGTTCCGGGGCCGTGACCCGAACGCGAACCGCGGTCACCGTCCGCCCGTTCGGGTTGGCCACCGCCTCGCCGCTTTCAAATCTGCCGAGAGGTTGGAACTCTCGACCGTCGTCCGAGACCTCGAGCTGCCCGTTCGTCAGGAACCCGTGGCCGGTCGGGTCGCCGGTTTGGATGCGGAGCGACTTCACCGCAACCGGGGCGTCGAACGTGATCGTGAAGTGGTCGGCCGCCCCCGGGCGGGTCGCGGACATGAAACAACTGAGCGGATTGCCGTCGAAGGCATACTGACGGATGAAACCGTCGCGGCTCGGCAACGTCGTTCGGACGGAGGCGAGCACGGCGTTCAAGGCCGTGTCGTCCCGCGGGGCGGACCGGGCGACTTGTGCCGGGACCATTTTCGTGCCGGCCCGGCCGAACGAGTCGGCGAAGAACGCGGCCGTGCCGATGCACCCGCTTACGACCAACAAGCCGACGAGAATCTTGACTTTGGCGGCCGCGACGGCCAGGGATTGACCGGCCAGAGCGAGAGCGGCCGGCGAGACCAGACCCGAGGCCACGGGGGCACCCGACCCGAAGCTCGCCGCGGCGGCCGTCGTGTTCGATGCCAGAGCGACCGGGACGCCTGCCGCGGCCGACCCGCTGGCGAGTAGCACCGTCATCCCCGCGAGGGAGAGCACGACGCCCCGCTTGACCAGGCGGGCGTGCAGCAACTCGCGGGCGTGGTGGAGGCGGCGCTTGACCGTGCTGGCCGAGCAACTGAGCTGCCGCGCAACTTCGTCGCCGCTCATCCCCTCCATGCAGCAGAGCAAGAGTGGCTCGCGATACTCTTCCGGGAGGGCGAGGATTTCCTCGTCAATGGTGGCGAGCAACTCCCGCCCCGTGACTTCGGCCAGGGCGTCCCCGTTCGGCCGGATCGGGCTGCGGGCGTCGCGGATTTTGCGACGGGTCCGGTTCCGCCGAACCTCGCGCGACAGTCGGAAGGCCGTCTCGTAGAGCCACGTGCCAATGGACTCGCGCCACGTGACCGCCTTCACCTTCCGGGCCAAGACGAGGAAGGTGGCCTGAAACGCATCTTCCGCGTCTTCCCGCGCTTCGAGCACCCGTTGGCAGACCCGCAGCACCATCGGTCCGTGGCGATCCAAGACCGCGGCGAAGGCCGCCGCGTTGTTGTCTACCCCAAAGCGGTGGAGCAACTCGCCATCCGTTACGTACCCGTCGGCCGCCGCGGGATTCAATTGTTGCTGACCGTTCGACACGCTCCCCCCGATCGAGTCAACCACTCGGTTAACAGCCGATAACCCACTTCAAAAGCCTTACACTTGGGAGAGGTCAGCGCTTACGGGATTTCGGATAGTGGTTAATGGCCACGGGGCCGAAACAAGGTCAGGAATTTTCAACTTTTCGTCGGCAACATCGAAGATGGGCGGCATCCTTCAAGTCGCACCACGTACCAACACGATTCAGGCCAAAGGGAGTCGGCGACTTCTCAATTGTAACAAAGTCTACTAAACCCGCAAAAGGGGTGGTAAGGACTCCAAGCTCGGGGAACAGGGTACGGCACCGGCGATCGGTAGAATGGCTCACCCCTCACTACGAATAGGCCTAGCAATACGGGAGAAACGAAAGAGACGTGTAAACCACTCGTACTTGCCGAACTGCTTGTTTTCAAGGCATTCGAAGGTAGGCGTTACCGCGGCGGGTGGGCCGCGGTAACGCCTACCTTCGGGCCGGCGGGCGGAATCTTCCCGCCCACTCGGGCCGACCGCACGGCCCCAAGAGTCGGCCGCGTCGCTATCGCGATGTGGTCTGCGATGACTGTTCACCGGCGTCCGCGGCGAATTCGGGGCCGGGAGGGCGGATGACTCGGAACGCCCGCCCGGCCGGGCATTCGGTCAGCCGACGTGTACGCCGCCGTTGAACGACGAATCGAAAGCCAAAAAGCTTTCGATCTCGGCCTGCGTGGCAGCGTCGAAGACTTTCACCTGTGACCCACGGGTCGAGCCGGAGATGATGTCGGCCCGGTCGTCGTCGTTCAGATCCGTCGCGGCGACGAACGCGCCGTTGAGAGGCGAGGCGGGATAGGCGATCAGGTCCGCGAGCGAGCGGGCGGTGCCGCCGAGAATCGCCGCCCCGTCGAAGATGCGCACGGTAGACGAATCCCCCCGGCCGGTGACAATGTCGGCGGACCCGTTGCCATCGAAGTCGCCGACGCCGACCGTGACGCCGCCGCGGCCAGTCGGGTCGCCGGCAAAGAAGCTGACCCGTTCGGTGCCCGTTAGGCCGTCGAAGGCCCGGACGTGTGTTCCGCCGCCGACACCCGCGCCCGTGACAATTTCGGCGCGGCCGTCGGTGTCGAGATCGCCGCCCGCCACGAACACACCGCCGGTGAAATTGGGACTGTACGCGAAGAAGTTGTTCACCAGTCGGAGGTCGGTTCCGTCGAACACCTTGACGTGCGGGCCGCCGCCCGGCCCGGCGCCGGTGATGATGTCGGCCCGGCCGTCGCCATCCACGTTGGCGAGTCCGACGTGGACGCCGCCGGTGAAGCCGGCGTCGTAGGCGAAGAAGCTGTCGACTTCCGCCCCGTTCGAACCGTCGAACACCTTGACGTGGGGTCCGCCGCCGGGGCCGGCCCCGGTGACGATGTCGTCGATGCCGTCGCCGGTCACGTCCCCCGTTGCGACGGACACACCGCCCCCGAAGTTCGCGTCGTAGGCCAGGAACGAGCGGACCGGGTCGCCCGCGGCATTGTAAACCTTGACGTTCGGCACGCCCCCCGGGCCGGCACCGGCGGCGAGGAAGTGCTCGGGATCGAACCGCAGTGCCACCACGCCCTGCGGGTTGGCCGTGCCGGGGACCGGCAGGAACAACGGGCTGGCCGACTGCGTCAGTCGGCCGTCTGTCCCGATCGCGAGAACGTGAAGGGCGTTCCCGGCCGGGTTCAACCCGCCCGCCGTCTCGTGGTTGACGACGTACAAGAACCGCCCGGTGTGGTCGGTGGCCAGTTGGAAGGGGGTGGTGTCGAAGGTGACCGGGCTGGAACCGGGGGGGGACTGGGAGGATGGCCTTCGGCCCGGCCAGTTCCAGGTTCTGAAGTTCCACCGGGTGTAGCGGGTCGGCGATGGAGAGCACGGAGACGCTATCGGTGGCAGAGTTCGCGGTGAACAGGAACCGTGCGTCCGGGCTGATGGCGATCCAGCACGTCCCCTGCCCGGCGCTCGGGACCGTCTCCACGAAGGTCAGTGCGCCGGCCGCGTCGTAGGTGTAGACACCGATCTGGTTCCCGGCGACGAAGCCGACGTAGAGGATCCGCTCGGTCGGGTGGGCCTGGAGGCCGAGAACGAACGGCGGGAGGGGCGTGTCGGCCAAGGTCGGGCGCGGCGTCCCGGCCACCTGCGCGAGGGTGCCGTCGGCCTGGATGCGGAACCCTTCCAGGAGGCTCGCGAACGGGGGGATGAACGGGGGGAGAGGCGGGGCCGGGACGAGCGGGAACGCGAACAGGTCGCTGCCGAACAGGAACTGGCCGTCGGGGGTAACCAGCGCCTGCGACGGTGACGACCCGGGGCTCACCTCGATCGTGGATTGGGCGATCGGGCTGAGCCGGCCGTCGCTCGCGACGCGGAAGCCGGTGTAGTTCGGGCGCGACCCGCCGCTCGCCTGCCCTACCGTTTGGTCCCCCTTGTTGACGACGTAGAGGTTGCTGCCCGCGAGGGCGAGACTGACCGGCTCGATGCCGCCGGACGCGAACGGAGCGCCGGGTACGAGGCTCAGGGTGCCGTCCGCATGAATGTTGAAGACGGCGATCGTGTCGCTGCCGGAATTGACCGCGAACAGGAAGCGGCGGTTAGCATCGACGATCACGTTCTGGTCGGAGTCGTCCGGCCCGAGAATTTCCGTCGGGTTGGGAGTACCGGTCCCGGCGGTCAGGAACGTGCCGAATGGCGAGAGTTCGCCGGTGGTGGGGTCGCTGCGGTAGGCCAGGATGGAATTTTGGCCCGCTTCGGGGTTGTTGCTTTCGACGTAGACGATCGTGCGGGGCACCGTCGTCGACGGCAAGCACCGGTCATCGAGTGCCTCGAACGAGAGTGGGTCGGACTTGTGACCTTGACGACAGCGCAGGGGAGAGGTGAACGACATGGGGCGGTCTCCTGAACGTGAAGGCATCGGGGATACCGAGGCCCGAATTGCCGGGTTGATCCAAAAACATCCTCAAATTGGTGCGTGGGGCCAGGGCGATGCCGTCCGGCCAATCATTCGTAAATGCCGATTTTCGGTGCCGAGTGCCAATGTTTGAAGATGAGACTATTCCCGTGAACGACCGAATGCAATCAATTTTCTCGTTCGAGTGGTTCTAGCGGTCGTGCGGTGACGGTATATCCGGAACTCGGTCCGTCGATTTGACACGGCCAAACCTCCTGCCGGGTGAGCAGCTCAGAGGGGCCAGATCGATTACTTCTGTAGCCGGCGAACGAGAGGTGATTGCGGACGGAATCTGCCGGCCCACCCGGGCGGAGCGGACGACCAACCGCGTGCGTCTGATTCTCGCCGTCAAGTCCGCGTCGGTCATCATCGCGGATCATAGCCGGACGGTTCACGGTTTACGACCGCTGGTTTGATCGTTAAGGCCAAACGGATTCTCGTTCCATTCGGCCCAGACGCCGGTGCCTCAACCGTCTCTCCCATCCGCCGCTTTTGTACCGCATCCCGCCCACCTCGCCGATCGCCAGGTCCGATGGACTCGCGAACCGCCGTCGCACTCTGCGACCTCGCCCGCTGGTTCGCGGCTGTCGCCAATGTAATCGACGCGCTAGTCGCGGACCCGGAGGGGTTGACGGCGGCCCAGCGGGAGGTCGCGGCCATCCTTGGCGATCTCGTCGCCGATCTCGACGGCCGCCCGATCTCACCGGCGACTGCGGCTCACCTCCACCGAATCGTCCACGACTACTTGGGACCGGCGGCAGGAACTCCAGCGGTCCCTCGGCGGCCCTGGTGGCGGTCGCCGAGGGACCGTTCGGACGGTACGAATGAGGCCGCAATCGGCGGCCCCCTCCTTCTCGACTGCCGATCGACCGAAAGTCGCACGCCCCCGTTGCCCAAGGCCCCACAGCCGGGTACAGTCGGAGTGTGTCCCATCCGCCAGGGGCCATTCGATGACCGCCGCCTCATTGACTCTCTCCGGGGGCAAGGACTGGCCCACGCCGCTCCCGCACGTTTACGCCCTAACGGTGATGGCCGTTTCACTCGCGGCCCTCGTCCGGTGGCTCCTCGACCCGTACTTGCGGGAGCACCACCCGTTCGTCTTGTTCCTTGTCCCCGTGCTCGTCGCGGCCTGGGTCGCCGGGTGGAAGCCGGCGACGCTCGCCGCCGCCCTCGGGTACCTGGCCGCCGATTACCTGTTCGTCCACCCCCGGGGGGCCGTCGGGTTCCACGACGCCGAGCACGTCGTCGGGGCCGCGTTCTTCGTCGCCGTGAGCGGGATCGGCATCGGCCTGGTGGAACAGACCCGGGCCGCCCGCCGGCAGGCCGAGGGCCAAGCCGCGTCCCTGCGGGGCGAGGTGGCCGATCACGAGCAGACGCAGGCTCGACTGCGGGAAGCCCAGGCCCAGCTCGAGCGCCGGGTCGAAACGCGGACGGCCGAACTCTCCCACGCCACCCACCAACTCTCCGAGGAGGAGGCGGCCCGCCGGGCCGCGGAGGGGCGGGTCCGCCGTCTGGCCGCGATCGTCGCGTCGTCGGAAGACGCCATCATCGGTCAAGACCTCGCGGGGACGATCACCGACTGGAACGCCGGGGCCGAGCACCTGCTCGCGTACCCCGCCGCCGAGGTCGTCGGCCGGCCGGCCGCGGTGATCGTGCCAGCCGATCGCCGGGACGAAGCCGAGCGGGTCACGGGCCGCCTCGCGCGGGGCGAGGACGTGCGGCCGTACGAGACGGTGCGATTGCGGCGGGGCGGCGTTGAGGTTCCTGTGTCGATCCGGGTGTCGCCGATCCGGGACGACGGGCAGCTCGTCGGCCGGGCCGAGATCTGCCGCGACCTGACGTACGCCAAGCGGCTCGAGGAGCGGCTGCGGCAGTCGCAAAAGATGGAGTCCATCGGCCAACTGGCCGGCGGCGTGGCCCACGACTTCAACAACATCTTGACCGTCATCAACGGGTACACGGATCTGATCCTCCAGGACCTGGGCCCGGACGACCCACGCCGCGGGCTGCTGAAGCAAGTCCACGACGCCGGGACCCGCGCCGCGGCCCTGACCCAGCAGCTCCTCGCGTTCAGTCGCAAGCAGGTGCTGCAACCCCGCGTCCTCGACTTGGGCGTAGTGGTCCGGGACAGCGAGCGAATGCTCCGCCGGTTGATCGGCGAGGACGTACACCTGGCCACCGTCATCCGTCCCGACCTCGGACGTGTGAAGGTGGACCCGACCCAGATGGAGCAGGTACTGTTGAACCTGGCGGTGAACGCCCGCGACGCCATGCCCAGGGGCGGCCGGCTGACCGTCGAGGCGGCGAACGTCAACCTGGACGAGGGGTACGCGGACGCCCACCCGGAGGTGTGGCCGGGCCGGTACGTGATGTTGGCCGTGGCGGACACGGGCACGGGCATGGACGAGGGGACAAAGGCCCGCATGTTCGACCCGTTCTACACGACGAAAGGGGTCGGCAAGGGGACCGGGCTGGGCTTGGCGGTGGTCCACGGTATCGTCAAGCAGTCGGGCGGGCACGTGGTTGCGTACAGCGAGGTGGGGCTCGGGACGACGGTGAAGATGTGCCTGCCGGCCGTCGAAGGCCTCGGGACCGCGGGGAAGTCCCACCCGCGGATCACCACCGGCCCGCGGGGGTCGGAGACGGTCCTGTTGGTCGAGGACGAGGCGGCCGTCCGCCAGTTCAGCCGGGCCGCCCTCCAGTTGTCGGGGTACACCGTTCTGGAAGCCGGCCACGGTGGCGAGGCGGTCCGACTGGCCGAGCGGTATGAAGGACCGATCCACCTCCTTGTCTCGGACGTGGTGATGCCAGAGATGGGCGGCCGCCTGTTGGCCGAGCGCCTGTCCGCGTCCCGTCCGGGGATCAAGGTGGTGTTCGTGTCCGGGTACACGGACGACGCCATCGTCCGGCACGGCGTGCTGGAGGCCGGGGTGGCGTTCCTTCAGAAGCCGTTCTCGCCCGCGGACCTCGCCCGCAAGGTGCGCGAAGTGCTGGACAGCAAGGAATGACCGAGGCAATTCCTCTCAACGTGACCAAATCACTCACGGCCGCAGGTTCATTTCTCAGGACAGCGGCCGCACATGACAACGCCGGAATCGAAGGGGTGGGGAACGCCCACCCGTCTTCGCCCGGTGTTGTTAGGGTGCGGCGACCACGGCCATCAAGCCGCGGCAGACGGCGAACACGAGGAGGAAGTGCGTGATCGCGAGCAGGGGTAGGATCAGGTAGCGCCGCGGTTGGCGGGGTTGCCCGCGGAACCGGACCGCCCGCCACGCCGAGAACGCGATGGCCGACGCCCAGAGCGAGAAGATGATGGCCCCGCCCATGACCGCCCCGGCCAGCCAGTCCCACCGCGTCTGCTCCCCTCGGGGGATCGTCAGCAAGGGAATCGCGAGGCCGAGGGCGGCCCCGAGGGCGGAGATGAAGAACGGCCCGTTGAACGCGAACCAACCCGTCAGCGACTTGAGGAACTGGCCCTCGCCGGTCAGGCCGGGAACTAACTCCAGGTCGCGGTCCCATTGCTTTGGGTCCGTGGTCAGGGTTACGCGGGTGATCGGTTCGGGCCGAGACCGGTAGTGGTACTGGTACAGGTTGGCCATGCTGTTCGCGTCCTTCCGGTCGAACGCCTGACCGACGCCCATCTCCTCGACCACGCCCCGGACGTACTCGCAGTGTAGGCCCGGCAGATCGCACCCGGCGGCGGGGCGGACTTCCCGCCGGACGTACACGACCGTCTCGACCGGGTCGGCGTACACGCCCGTCGGCCGCAGGGGGAACCAGAGGGTGGGCGAGGGGAAGGTGATCTTGAGGCCGGTCGCCGTCACGGCTTGGCCCTTCGCGACCCACCCGCAGACGAAGGCGTAGCCGTCCTGGCCGACGTAGGGTTCGAGCGACGAGAGGTTCACGTTCGCCCGGTTCACCCCCTGGCGGTCGAGGTATCCCTCGACGTCGGCCCGCGACGCCGTCCTCACCACGGTCACGACCATCCCCAGTTTTTCGACGCGGGCGACCTCTTTTGCCTCGGTGGCCGCCCCACTACTGCACCCGATCGGCACGCCCACGCAGCACAGCCCACCGGAGTCGAGCAGTTGCACCGCCTGGATCGCCTCCCGCAGGCTCTCGCGCGCGATGTCCCGGTATCGGCGGTAGAAGCTGACGACCGGGAAGCCGTCCACGGGTTCGGCTTGCACGTCAGCCGCGTTCGCGCGAACCGGAACGACCCACACGCTGCCGGCGGTGGACGAGTCGCTGAGGGCGGCGACGAATAGCGTCTCGACGCCGTCCGCCCACTCGATCAACGCCCGCTGTTCGCGCTCGGGGACGAGGCGGCCGTCCAAGGCGAACTTGCACCCGTCGGCCCAGGCAGCGGTCGGGGCCGTAAGGAGGAGGCAAGTCGCCAGTGGTAGTAGGAGACGCATCATGACTCCGAGCGTGAGTGGTTGGCAATGTGCCACCTCGATCCGTCGCTGTGACCTTTGTTTCTTGCTTCTCCGCCGGTGCACGCCGGTCGAGCGTATCGGTCCGCCCGCCGCGTGTCGAGTGTTTTAATTGTGAGAGTTCGGGACGGTCGCGAGGTGAACAACGCGGGACGAGAAAGATGGCGAGCGGGGAACCCTCACCCGTCTTCGCCCGGTGTCGCTAGAGGACTTGACCGAGAAGGGACGGCATGGACGGGGATTGCTCGGTCGGAGTTGCCGGCCGGTGCGATCTCAGCGGCCCACTCATGGAGTGGAGGGGACGAGCGGCGGGAACAATTCGTCCGCCCCGGCGTAGAACCGCAAGCCCCGCAGCGTGACGGCCTGACTCTCCCCGGCCTGGAACTCGAATCGCCACTCCTTGGCCTTCGTCTTCGGGATCGCCACCTTCTCGTCCGCCGACTTCAGCGACACCTGGGCGATCTTCCGCGACTGTCCTTTCTCCTTGGCGATCGAGACGCGGACCGCCCGGGCGGCGTTGTACTCGCCGCTGTGCTGAGAGTGGACCCCGACGGCGGTCAGTTCCGTCTCGTACGGGAGCGCGACGTCCACCGTCACCCACCCGCCCGCGGCCTTCGCCGACTGCCACATCGTCCCCGCGTCGAACGTCACCTTGCCCTTCTTGTTCGGCCCGACCGGGCCGGCCCGGAGGTTGGCGACCTTCGTGCCGAAGTCCTCGCCCGAGGCGGTGGTGAACTTCGGCCCGTCCGGGTGGTCGGGGAGCTTCATCGGGCCGAGGGGGACGATCCGGTCGGCGATCGCGTACCCCGTGGGGACGTCGTTCGCCGGGTCGAACCGGAGGGCGGGGAAGACCCGGCGGTTGAGCGCCAGGGCGCGGACGTCTTCCGGGATCAACTCGCCCGGCGTTTCGCTCGGCGTCAGCCCCTTAGTGTGGTGCTTCGGGTTGTACGACATGAGCGACGGGTTCGCCTTCATGTCGTACTTGTACACGTCCACGTGGGGGAGGCCGAAGGCGTGCCCGAGTTCGTGCTGGAGGGTGGACTGGAAGTTCGGCATCCGGTCCATGGCGAACGTGCACACCTGGACGACCCCGCCGCCGGTGCTCAGCCCGCCGTTGAGCGGCTGCGCGCTCCCGACGGGGAACTCGTTCGCCGGGTTCACGACGACGACGAGTAGGACGTGGGGGCAGTTGAACCGCGTGAACTTGAGGTGGGTGAGCACTTCGGCGGTGACGGTCGGAAGGCCGCGGTCGGGCAGCTTGCGGAGGAAGTCCAGGTCGCGGGGGGATTGGTACACCCGGGGCTTACCGGCGGCCACGCCGAACGTCTCCCCGTGGAGCAACTCTTTGTACCGCCCCCGTGCCCACTCGACGTGCTTGACGAGGAGTTCGGCCTGGGCGTCGGTGGGTTCGTCCTGCCCCTTGGGGACGTAGAACACCGGCAGCACGGTGACCGCCTTCGGGGGTGCCGCGTCTTGCGCCCGGACGGGGGCGGCGAGGATCGCGGCAGCCACGAGGCAACAAGCGGTGGGGACGTGGCACGTCACGGGGACGCCTCCGAGGCGGTGTTCGTGTCTCCGGGCGGAGAATCCCCGGTCCGTCCGTTCTATGACCTCCATGCCCACCCCTTCACCCGGCGTCGTTCTTCTTCGGACCCCCCGCGTCTTCGGCGGGTCTGAGGCGAGCGAGTGGTTCGACTAACGCTGGAAACGTAGGACAGGCGGTTACGCGAAATCGTACATGGTCACGGGCACCCTATTGTAGCCAGATCCGCCCGCGGGCGTCGCCGGGCCCCTTCGCCTTCCACATGCCGCGAGAGCAGCGGGGGCACGGGACCACCCGGTAGGCGGCATAGCACAGTCCGACGAAGGCGGGGGCGAGTAAGAGGATGACTGACCAGGCGTCCGGCCAGTTGTACAAACGCCGAGGGCGGTGGCAACGGCCGCCCCACCGGCCTTATTCTGTCACGAGTAAACAGCCTTAATTCGCGGGGGCAACTCCCGATTCTCAAGCACGGAGGGCACCCTGACGTGACGAGAGACTTGCCGGTGGGTTACTCGGCGTTGGCCCGCAGGCTCACCACGCCCTTGAACAGGATCGCGGGCAGCACGATCACCACGTCCGACACCTTCATCGCCGTCTCCTCGGCCGCGGCCTCGGCCTCCAGCGTCGCGAACGTGTGGGCCTGGAAGTGCAGCGTGCCGACCCCGGGCATGAGGATGCCCCCGTCCTTTCGCTCGACGTGCGGGTACCTCATGGGCGGAATTCCTTCGAGATCGCGGATGGCTGGCGGATTACTTTTTCGGGGCAGACGACTGGCGATTCTTTTGCTCTTCGGCCATCGCATCGGCGATGGCGTACGCCATCGCCGCGAGACTCTCCGGCTTGTTCAGGACGTCTTGAATGTTCGGGTTGGCCGAAAGACCGACAACGATTCGCACGGCCATTTCGTCGATCGACTCGTTCGATATGTGACGACTCCCGAAGGTGAAAGGCGATACGCCCAAGCTGATTGACGCCGATTACGAGACGGCCGTCGCCGTCGGTTTTCAGGTCCGCGGTATCACGTCTTCGGCGGCGTGGCCGACTTGACGGGCACGACTTAAGCCTTGGGCTTGCCCTTTGCCTTGACGATGTCCTTTGCGGCGGTGTCCTTATCCTTCGGGGCGGCCGCCAGGTTCTTCGACATGAGCTTGCCCATGGGCGACTTGCTTCGCGGTGGGATCGGGGCGGCCGCTTTCGGAACCGCGGATTTCTTCGCCCGGACCGGCTTGGCCTTCGGCTTCTTCACCAACCCGACGGCCTGGCCGACCGGCGTGACGACGTGCTTCTCGGCGGCGTGGGCCACGTCGGTGGCGATCTCGGCGACCTTCTCGGCCGCCCCCGTCACGGCCTTCTTGACCTTAGTCAGGGTCGTCGGGGCCGCGGGCGTCTTCGGGGTTGGCTCGGCGGCAGGTTTAGAAGGCTTCTTGGCCATGGTCGTCTCTCTCACGGGCGAATCGGGAATCACTGTTGTATCGATTCCCTTCGCTCTCATTTCCCCTTCGACTGCTTGGCCTTCGGCGTTGCTGTTGCGACTCATCGCTGCGTGAACTTGAACTCAGTGCCTTCCGGCCGAGGCGGGACTACCCATTCGCCGGCCCGAGCAACACGACGGGAACCTCAAGTGCGGCCAGCCGACTTTCATGGAGTCCATGCGCACCCTCGGCCGTCGGAGTGGGAACGCCCCAGCGTAACGGTTGGCGGGATCGCTTGCAACAACCTGCTCGCGGAAACGGACTCCGCCCCGACGAATCGCCCGGGACAAAGTTCATGCGCAGTGACCTTCGGCCGCCCGCGTGGACATTCGGCCGACGAATTCAGGTTACCACCTTTGAAGGATGACGCCGGCAAGCAGGAGGACGATCGCGACGATAACGGGCCCGGTTCGCTCACTTCTTTGGGGGCGGGGGCGAATTCGTGGAATTGCCTGCTGGCGATTGGCCCTGCCTGGCTTCCATGTGGGCGATCTTGTTGAGCCGGTAGAAGAAGACGCTTATGACCAGCCCCGTAAACGCCAGCCCGACGAATGCCTCGGAGGCGCCGTACAGTCGACTTTCCGGAGTCGGCCGGAAGTCGCCGTGTTCGAGCGTCGTCCATGTGACGATCGAGAAGTCGTAGCACTCGATCGCCTTCCGCGTCAGGCCGACGGGCGTCTTGCTTCGGAGGGGCACGGCGGGTACGGCGACGCCGTGTCGATGATCCAAAGGGTCTTGTACACATCGGTGTACGAAACGGTGGCCCGCAGGCTCGCTGAAGTTGCTCGGCCAACTTCGCTCGCGGGACGGCCGGCAGGGCGAGGGCTTGGGTGAAGTGGGTTTCAGCGGTCAGGGCGTTTTCTCCGGGGCGTGTGGCCATCCCACGGTGAGAGGGCCGCGGCCGCCACTTCGCCGTAGGCTTCAGCACGAAGTCTTTATTAACCGGGGTGGTATTGTAGATTCTGACGTGTCTTCGCAGACTGCCAATAAGAATCCGCGTCCCGTCCGAGCTAAAGATGACCGAGTTCACACGATAGTAGTCCCCCTTGAGGGTGAGCGTTTCGTCGCCGGTCTTCGCATCCCACACCCTCGCCGTGTTGTCCCTACTCTTGGTGAGGATCCGCGCCCCGTCCGGGCTGAAGGCGACCGAACTCACCTCCGCGGTGTGTCCCTTGAGGGTACCCTTGCCGCGAGCGCGAAGTCCCGCTCAGCGTACGCGCCGGGACCGAGCCGAACACGCCGCCGGCGGCCATCTTCTCCCGCCACTGGCATGCGCGAGCGACCACCTTGAGGATCGCCCGCCCGTAAGACACGTTCGTGTACCGATCGGCCGGCTTCCGCTTCGGGTCGGCCTTCCGCTCCCGGACGTTCCGCGCCACGGCCGACGGCCACAGGGGCGTCTTCCGGTTGGCCGCCCGCATCTCGCGGAACTCGGCCGCCGACGCCGCGGCCGAGAACAGGTAGGCGTTCGGTTCCGCGCACGCGGCGAGTAGGGGTTCGAGGATCGCGCGTCCTCGGGGGCCGATCGGGACCACCCGACGTTTCCCCCGGTGCGTGCCCTTGTGCCACCGCGGCTCGTACAGCCACACCTCGGCCGTCCGATCGATCTCCACCGGCCGGAGTTTGCACACGTCGCCGGGCCGCATCCCCGTCCACTACTGGAGTCCCACCATCGCGCGAAGGGTCGGCGTCATGTGGGGCAAGGTGACGCTCACAACTGCTTGGCAAACGGGAAGGACGGGCTCCGTCTCGCTGGCGGTCGTCCGCCCCTTCCTAAGACCGGTCAACGTGCGGAGGGATTCGTACCGATTGCCCGGGATCATTTCGTGCGCGACGGCCCACTTGAAACACCGGCGGACGCGGTCGATTCGCGCGTTGACGACCTTCCGCGACCAACCCAAGCGGACCATGTCATCCAGGACGGCCTTCAAGTTCAGCGGGCAGAAGTCCGCGGCTGGCGTCTCACCGAACCGCGATCGCAACGGCCGGAGGGCTTGCTTGATCCCCATGAGTTCGGACGTCGGCTTGCCGTCCGGGCCGAGGTAATACCCCTCGCAGTGCTGCCAGAAGGCGAGGACGACTTTGTTGACCGAGCACCCGCCCGACGCCGGCGAGGGCAGGGCGACGCCGGTGAACTCTGCGATGACGCGGGCGTACTCGGCCCGGGATTCGGGCGACCCGTAGGGCCCCAGGTACTTCTCGTCGTAGCCGCCGCCGGGGAGGGGTAGGAGGACGCGGGCGAGGCCGGTCGGCTTGTGTAAAAGGTAGCCGGGGATGCGCTTTTTCCGGGACATGCGACAAGACTCCGGAGGCAAATTGGTAGTCCACTACCAATTTTCTCGGGTTTCTCGCCGCGCCACCGTCGTGATGGGTTGAGCCTAAAGGCTTCGGCTTTCAAGGTTTTCGTCCAGTGCCCCCGGCAGGAATTGAACCTGCGACCTAGTGTTTAGGAAAAGACCGGTCGGCGAACTTACACTTCGTGAAAAACCTTTGATTCCGAGCATACCCTGGGAATCGGCGGCTTCGCAACTGTAACAAAGTCCACCAAACCCGCGCGAGAAGTGTGGTAGTCAGGGCGAAGTGTGGTACGGGTGTGGTAGTCGACGGGCGGCGTTCGGAAATTCCGAACGCCGCCCGTCGTGACTTCTTCGACGCTTAGCTCGGGACGGCCCGCCCGAAGAGTCGGGCGATTTGCTGGCTCGCCCGGAGCAATCCCTTTTCGTTCGGTTCGTCAGGGGTGTCGAGGTAGTAGTCACCGGTGATGCCAAAGGCCGCTTGTTTGAAGGCGGACTCTTCGGGGGGCAAGTCCAGGAACCTGTCGCCCAAAGTGTGGTCGTTGTCCCAGAGGATCAACTCCTCGAACAACTCCACGAGGTCATGCCATTTACCCGCCTTCTTACTCGTGAGCCGGGGGACGCCTTCCCACCCCTGCTCGGTCGCAACGGCGAGCAGGTGCTGACGGATCAGCGTACTCCGAATTTCGGGGGCGGGGTCCGAGGCCGTGTCCAGTTCCTGCACGAGCAGGTCTTCGATCGTGTACACGACGGCGGCGATCGCCCCCTCGTTGGCCGCGGTGTGGTGCGGCATGGGTACGGCCGGGTCGCGCAAGGCGGTGGCGACGTCTGCGAGAATCACATACTTCTGCTCGGCCGTCAGCCGGTCGAAGGCCGGCGAGCCGGTCTCTGTGTCGTCTTCCTCGGCGTCGATGTCCTGCCGCACGAAGACCAGGAGTAGGTCGAGGCCGTCGGAGAACAGTTCCCATTCCGCCTCGGTCAGGCGCGGTCGCCGGAATGCATCCGCCACATGGGTCACCTCGGGTTGAGAGTCGGTCGGTTGGCCGACCATCATGGCCAGGAGCGGCCAACTCTGACAACGCCGACTTCGGGCCGCCGGGCGTTGTCAGAGTTGGCCCGTGACGCCACGTAAGGAGAACCCCGGCGACCACGGGCCGTCGCCTTTCTCCGGATCGCGATTGGTGCTCTGACGCGGTATCGCCCGCCTACGGACCGGCGGGCGGAATCTGCCGGCTTACCCGGGCGGATCGGACAGAACTCCACGGCCGGCCGATCCGCCCGCCAACGCCTTGTCGGGAATCGTGCCGAGTCCGGACGAGTCAGCTGGCTCAGTGCCCATGCGCCTAGGATGCCGTGCTGGTGTAGATGTGCATCCTCACGTAGGCCCACTTACCCCACTCGATCGGCCGGTCGATCGAGACGACCGACATCAAACCGGCCACCCGCACGACGTCCCCCGGCCGGACGGCGAACGGACCCTGATCCCACGGTTCGTAGGGGCTCTCGCCAATCGTGAACCGGGAATCGACCGGGGCCTCGACGAGGCCCACCGGGTACCGCATGTCGCCGCCAACGTACCGGGTCACCACCAGCCTCGCGATGCAGCGGGCACCCCGGGCGTCCGTGCCCATGCCGAGTTGGGCCGGGTTCAGTAGAAATTTCGTGTGCCCGGACCGGACCGGCTGGTCGTACCACCAGATCAAGTCGTACGGCGTGCCGATGAATGGCTTGCTGCTGTCGTAGGGGGCGTACGAGGTGTTCGACCTGAGACTCGCCTCCGCCCCGTAGGACGCGGGGCCGACGTTCATTTCGCTGAAACTCACTCCCGCCTGCGAGTAGTTGAAGTTGCCGGGGTTCGGGTACTGCCGGAAGAACGGCGGGAATCCGTACTCGTTGAAGACGCGCGTTCGATCGGTGAACTGCGACAACTGGCCTGAGAGGTCTCCGGCGTAGTAGCGGACGAAGCGGATCTTCGCCGCCCTCGACGCCGGCAAGTCGTTCACGTTGAAGGCCAGCACATCGGTCGGCGATCCGGCCGGCAGGTACCGGGGAGGGCCGGAGGGGCAGTCGGGGCGCGGCGGACACGTCGTCCGCCTCCGCCGAAAGCCGAATCCCTGCGCGTCTGCGGGCGTCAGGCCCGCGAGCAACCCGGCCCCGGCCGCGGCCAGCATCCCCCGCCTCGTGATCGGCCCCATACATCCCCCTTAACTGTCACATTCTCTCAAGCAGGTTGAATGCTAAGCCCGCTGGACTTTAGCCTCAATGCCGAATCCGATCGCCAGGCTTGACCGCGGGGCGAGCTCGCCCGCGCAACCGGTCTTCGAGCAATGATCCCCGCCGCCCCGCTTCCCGGCCGGCTTCCACTCGTAGCACCCGCCGCACAGGATCAGGCACCGCTTCGCCCGGAAGGAACCGGCGAACGCCGGCTTCGTGGCCACCGTCTCGGCCCGCGCGTTCGGGAACCGCCCGTCCTTCGAACTGTTCACCCAGTCGGGCAGCGGGCCCCACGGGAGCATGGCCAGCCCCCGCGTCGCGCCGCCGGGATTCATGCTGACGACGGCGACGGGCTGCGCCGGCGCGACGTTGTACCGGGGTTCAAGGGCGGCGGGAACGGTGGCGAGGCGGAACAGGTCGGCCACGGCCGCGGGTCCGTATCTCCGAACGAAGCGGCCGCGCGTGACAACGCCGGAACGATCCCGTAACGACAGCATTTTCCACTTGGTTGAAAAAGCCTTGCATCATCGCGAACACGTCTGCATGGACGTCAGCTCTGCCAAAACACCGTGACGGCGTACCCGGCGTACCGGTCCGCGCCCTTCATCGCCTTGGCCCACTGGTCGGGCGTCAGCGCCCCGTATGCGTGGTCGGCCTTCCACGCATAGTGCGCCAGTTCGTGAATGACCGTGTCGACCCGCTCCGTCTCGGCCTTCTGGTCAACGTGGTACTTCTTCGAGAACGCGATGTAGGCCCCGCGGCCCTTGGCGTCGAAGCCCGTATACGCCGCGGCCTCCCCGCCGTCGGTCGTCTCGGCCTTCTTGTCGAACACCTTCAGCACGATCCCGCCCTGGTCGAGGGCCGCAATCATGGTCGCGTAGTTCTCGGCCGCCTTCTTGAACCGCTGCTGGGCCTCCGGGGTCAACGGGCCGCCGGGCTTGGCCGAGGCGAAGATGGAACCCGTGCCCGACAGGAAGGCCTCGGTGAACGTCGCCGACGCATCCGATTGCGATTTGATCCCGAGCAAGACTTTACTGGCCTTCGCCATGTACGCACGCGATTTCTGCAAGTCGCGGCGGATGCCGTCTAGTTCCAGTTTCGTCGGCGTCCGGTGGACGGGGTTCTTCACCCCGTGCGTGAACGACACGGCCTTCCCGGGTTTGCTGCCGGCGGCCGCCTTGTGGCCCTGGTGGTGCGCGTGCGCGTTCGCCTTCGCGCCCAGCGCCTTCCACGTCTCCGACTCGACGACGCCTGTGACGGACAGGCCTGCCGCCTTCTGGAACTCCTTCACCGCCGCCTCCGTCTTCGGCCCGAAGTTGCCGTCCCCCGGGGTCAAGCCGGGGCTGTTCTTCATCGCGGCGTTCAGCAGCTCCTTCAGTAGACGGACGTCCGTCGCGATCTTCGTCCCCTTCTTGAGCGTCGGCTTCTTCGCGAGGTCTTTCATCCCCTTCTCCCGAACGGCCGGCTGGCGGATCGGCCCCCGGCGTTACTGGGGACAACCGATGGCGAGGCGGGGCGTTCAAGCCGCCGCACCGACGATTGTGCGAGTTGAAGGATATCGGGTCAACGCGAAAAGGAACCCGTTGAGGAGAATTCGGACGAGAGTTCAGTTTGCGAAACAACACGTAATCTCACCCGTCTTCGTCCGGCGTTGCTAGATGACTTGACGCAGAAGGGCCGGCATGGACGGGGATTGTTCGGTCACGTTCCGATCGTTCGCTCGTGTTCCTGGAAGAAGGTGACCTCGTACTCCGTGACGTCCTCCCGCTCGTCGTCCGGAAACGTGACCGTGAACCGCCGGCCAGGGAAGTCGCGGGCCAGCTTGGCCGCCCACATCTCCCGGAGCAACCGCCCCAGGTAGACCGCCTGCTCGGCCGTCAACTCCGGCCTCGCCGCCAGGCCCGGACCCTCGGCCCCGAACAGGTCGGCCACGTGCAGGTGATTGAGCACGGCCTCGACCGCCCGCCGGTTCCCGCCGGTCCCGGCCATCCACGCCCGGAAGTTGGCCGGATCGAGGCGGTCGGCAAGCAGTACGCACCCGTCGTGCTCGACGAACGCCGGCCAGAATTAGGTGGCCGTACGCAATGGCCTGCCCAGCACTGCCGGCGTGGGCCATCCATCCGAACGGGCACAAGTCGTCCACCCAGTCGAACGCCCGGGTCTCGGGGATGAGGCGGAACAGTCGGTCGCGGTCCCACGTCGCCATCTCGATTCCTCTACACCGGCTTCTTCGGACGCCCCCGCTTCTTCGGCGGGTCCACGGCGGGCGGATCCGTTGCGGCACTGGCGTCGGCCCCTGCATCAGGTTCAATGCCGACGAACTCACGGCAGTCGACACCTAGCACTGCGGCGAGCTTCTCGACCAAGTCGAAGGCAGGATTCTTCTTGATGCCGTTTTCCAGATGACTGATGTACTGCTTGGAGGTGCCGACATCATTCGCGAGTTGCTCCCGTTCAACTCCCGCTCCTTCGCGAACCTCTCTCAATTTCAGACCACTGAAGGGCATAGGGAAAATCTCGGAATAAGTACCCAAAGGTATTGACAAGCGAAATACCCAAAGGTACTATACCCGTGTAGCCGACAACTAGCAACCCCACCGACTCAGCCGGAACCATGTCACCCTCCGGCCGCGTCCGGGGTGCGCCTTGAGGGTTCGACCATGTGCCTTCCCGTCGCCGGTTCGCTCCCCGCCTCCAAGACGCACGCCAAGGGCCGCCGGTGGGCGTTCCTGCCGTCCGCCGACGCGACCAGCCCCAGCCTCGGCACGCTGACGATCGTGCAGTCGAAGCGGGACACGGTGAGCTATGGCATCGCCCGCGAAGAGGGGCAGGTTCTGTTCGCCAAGCTCACCGACACGGCGGAAGTGTACGGCGTGACCTGTGACCGGGCGGGCCGACCGGTGAAGTGCAACTGCAAGGGGTACTCGTTCAAAGCCACTTGCAAACACGTGGACACGGTCGAGGAGCTCAAGGCCGACGGAATCCTGTAACCACCCAACCCGACCCGCCGCGAGGCTCACTGAGCCGCGCGGCCCCAGGAGGATCTTGCCATGAACGACCCGAAGCGGTTCGCCGCCGACCTGGCCGCCGTGCTGAAGAAGCTCGCCCGCGAGGGCGTGCGGATCACCACCGCCGACCTGCAACGGCCCCGGCCCCGCGACCGCCGCATCCGGAAGCGGACGGCGAAGAACTGACGCCCGTTCCCTCCCCCTTGAGGGGGAGCGTTCCACCCACCATCCACCAC
This sequence comes from Limnoglobus roseus, assembly GCF_008254045.1. Taxonomy (GTDB): domain Bacteria; phylum Planctomycetota; class Planctomycetia; order Gemmatales; family Gemmataceae; genus Limnoglobus; species Limnoglobus roseus. Next base: position 2,985,483 of record NZ_CP042425.1, read on the forward strand.
CACAGGAAGTTGACGACATGGACACGACGCACGCCCCCGGCACGAACGGCCGGACCCGCCCGGCGAAGGCGAAACCGACAACGCCGGAGAAGTCGAAGGCCCGAAAGAAGCCCCGCCCGGCCGCGGGGGACGCCGGCCACGAGTTCGTGTACGCCGGGTACACCGTGGAGCGGATGGCCGCCCGGGAGGACGCTCTTCATCGCATGAAGAAGTGCCGCGGGTACAAGCAGATCCAAGAGGTCGTCGACGCCGCCCGTCTGCTCCGGTCGCTCATCGTCGACACGATCCAGAACTACGGGCCGGACTCGGCCAGCCCGACGGCCCGGTTCCTCCGCGACTTCGGCGAGTTCGGGGACGAGGACGAGGATGTGTTCCATACCCTCCTCTCATTGGCCGTCGACCTCGACTTGAAGGTGGCCGTCCCGCTCAGCGAGATACCCGGCATCCGCTAACCGCATGGCCGGTCGGAAGCGTTTACCATGCCACGTCCCGACCGGCGTTGTGATGGCGTGGGCCTGACGAGGAACGCCCAAACGGGCGACTGCAACCGACCCGCTGGCCGACCGTTCGAGTGACGGCGGACGGTACGCCCGCGGGTCGGCGTTTTCACAACCCCTTTCCTACCCCCGGGAGTCAGTTACATGGCGGCGAGTGACCCGTTGAAGCCTAGTGAGGTCGCACGGCGGCTGCGCGTGTCCGAGGAAACGGTTCGCTCAATGCTCCGCAACGGCGAGTTGACCTCGTTCAAGGTCCGGTCGCAATGGCGAGTCAGGGTCGCCGATCTGGAGGCGTACATGAACCGCCGAGCCGATCCGCCCGCAGACGATTCCGGCACCGCCCCTGACATCATCCCCGTTACGGAGTAATCCCATGCCTGACCCCGTGAAGGTGGCGATCTCGGACCTGGTGCGCGACGAACGGTTGCGGTTCCGCGACACATACAGTTCCTCGCTCGCCGAGACGGTTGAGCGATATGCTGAGGCGATGGTGGACTACGGCACGACCTGGGGCGAGTTCCCGCCCCTGGTCGCCGTGTGGCTCACGGAGCCGCACGAGTGGGCCGAGGAAGTGCCCGACGGGGACGGTCGGTACGCGAAGCTCACGCGGCTCCCGAAGTCGTACCCGGCCAACGCCCTGATCCTCGCCGAGGGGTTCACGCGCTGTGCTGCCGCCGACGTGGCCGGCGTTGTCTCGGCCCCCGCGGTCATCCACCCGGGCACGTGGGCGGACGCCGAACGGCTAGCGTGGGGGGCCAATAGCCGGCATGGGCGACCGCGGAGTTCCGCCGAGACTGCCCGCGTCCTCGACAGCATCTTGAGCCGGCCGGAGTACCGGGCCGCGACCGGCAGCGAGTTGGCCAAACTGGCGTGCTGCTCCAAAGCAACCGCGAATCGGCACCGAAAGGCCCGGAACGAGAAACTGTCGACCAGCGCACCGGATGGCGTCGGTTCCGTTCCGGAGACGCCCGGCGTGGCGACGGCCGCCAGCGCACCCGTAGACGCCCGCGGGTATGCGATCCCGCCCCGGCTACACGCCCACTTCGCCGGGGTGCCGGCGGCCCGGAGACTCACGGGACAGTTGCGCGACACGGCGGCCAAGTTGTCGAAGCTGGCCAACGTCGGCGGCCGGGAGGTCCACCCGTCCTTCGCCCTGGTGGACGTGGAAGCGGCCGTCGCCGACGTGCTGAAGGCCGTGGCGTGGGTGGAGAGCATGCTACCCGCCGAGTCGTGCCGCTCGTGCCACGGGGACGGGTGCGTGAGTTGTGACCACCGCGGGTACCTGACGGCGGCCGCGGCTCGGTGAGCCGATAAACATCCGCGGCGGGGTGCCTGGAAAAGCGATCGGCCGCCACGTCCTTCGGCGTGGTGCCGCGGTCGCAAGCCCGGTGAGAGATCCGCACAACGCCGGAATCGTGAGACTCGCGATCCTTCCCGACGGCAACGCTTTCCGACGCCGTCACGCCCTCCCCGCCTCATCACCCAAGCCGGTACAACAACCGCACCGGAGGGCGGGGCGATGACGGAAGCGGAGTGGGTACGGGCGACCGGCACGGACGAGTTGTTAGACCTACTCCATTTGCCCGTGCCGGGGCGAAAGATGCGCCTCGCCGGGTGCGCGTGCGGCCGCCGGGTATCCCCCTCCCTGGCCACGCCCCTTTTCGACGACCTGTTGACCGCGGCGGAGAGGGTCGCCGATGGGCAACTGACGCAAGGCGACCTTTCCCCGCTCATCCATTCGACTCAACAACTGGTCGATCAAGACCCGCCACCCTTCTTCCAGTACGCGGTGGGCGGGATCGGGTTCGCCGCCGTGCACCTCGTGGACCGCCGTTACTTCCAGCACGGCCTGTCCCTCTTGGCGAATGCCGCGGCCTACCGCGTCGCCCCCGCCACGAGCGACCCCGAACTTAACGATGGCCGGAGGATGCGCAGCGATCCGGCGTGGCATGAAGCGTGGGCCGCCGAGCAGTCCGCACAAGTCGCACTCCTCCGCGACGTCTTCGGCAACCCGTTCCGCACCGTGAACTTCGACCCCGCTTGGCTCACCCCCACCGCCGTCGGCCTCGCGGAAGCCATCTACGCCGACCGCGCGTTCGACCGCCTGCCGATCCTCGCGGATTCGCTGCAAGACGCCGGGTGCGAGGACGAAGCGATTCTGGGCCACTGCCGGGGGGACGGGGTTCACGTGCGAGGGTGCTGGGTCTTGGACGGAGTACTCGGGAATGGGTGAGGGAGGCGAAAATGATGGGAGGAATCGGGTGTTGAAGGTAAAAATCGTGCTCGGTTGGTCAACCCTGGTGACCGCGTTAAGTCTCGTTGTGGCATCTCCGTCCTCCGCCGGTTACCCCGAGGACTTCGACGAGAGACTTCGCCAGACGGTTCGCATTGATGCCGAACTGAACGGCCTGGCCCTCAAGGATCTCATCACGCAACTTGAACACGACCACGCCGGGTTGAAGTTCGTTGTGGCCGAATCTCTTGAGAGAGATGACGATGGCGTATTGGATCGGAAGTTCACGCTCAAGCATCTGGTCGAAGGCTGTCCCGTGCAGGAAGCCCTCAACTTCTCGATGGGGAACCTGGGACTAAAATTCGTCGTCCGCGACGGGTATGTCGAGATCCGAGGCGGCGGCTCGTAACGCTCATTGAGCATATCCACTGGGCAATGGCACGAAGTCCGGCGCGTCCCGTAAGCCGACGGAGATCATCCAGCAACCCGCCTCGCGGGTGTACTATGAAAGCCTGACCTACGAGCAGTTAGAGCGACTGGATGCCCTGGCAGTGAGATGAACTCGATCATGGCGTGCGCGACGGGTACGGCGCCGCCCACGTCCGGCGCGGCGTGAGAGTGGCCAGCGGTTGCGCGGGTTCGGCAGCCGGCGGCTCCAGCGCGAGATCTCTGCCGCTCTTCGCGGGGACGTGAGACAATGGGGAACCGGAAGGCACGTGAGCACCTCCTACGTCGCGAACACGAGGTCGCCTGGGAGCGGGCCAGGACTGAGGAACGATCCGCGTCCGTGGACGTACACGGCCGGGGGATTGGCCATCGGCGAATCCAGTTGGTCCGACGCCCAGCCTTCGAGGAAGGGGCGGCGTGGGAGATCCGGCAGCAAGCGGAAGGGTGGCGGGCGTTCCGTTCTCGCGTCGTCGGCGGCTCGTGGCCGGATGTCCGGCTCGTCGGATACGACCCGTTGAAAGTGGACTCGGCCCCGCTGGAAGGGTTCTTCATCCGACTCGCCGCGTTAAGCGTTCCGGTCAGCCCCCTCAACGGGAGGGCTGGAGTCGACGGAACGAGTTTCCAGCTCGCTGCGTTCGACCTGTTCTGCGAGTGGCGGGTCTCTTGGTGGGAGGAACCGCCGCCCCAATGGGAGGGGTTCGGAAGAATCGCAACCGAGATGGTGGCCCTATTCGCCACTGCCGAAATCGACTGCAACTGACCCGCTAAACACTTACCCCTGGGGGAACGTGAGGGCGTGCCGAGTCCGGGCTGAGAGATTCGTGGGAAGTCATCGAGCGGGCACGCCGGAGCCAACTGGCCAGTTGAATTCACGACACCTTACGAAATGGCAGATGGCCACTCGTTCGCTTGCAGCCCATCAGCGATTACTCTTCCTCCTGATCGACGCACCGCCAGAGCAGCTGACCCCTCTCGCTCCCACAGGCCTTGCAGTGCCAGCCGGTCACCCGCTTGGGTCGGCGGTGACGGTCGAAGGCCTTCGAGCAGCCAGGGCACACGGCCTGCCACCGGCCCTTCGGCATCGCGACGTGCTGGCCGTAACACCGCTCGGGCCGAGCGCCGATTTCGACGCACTTGGCCCTCCACACGGCGTCGTGCCCGTGGTCGTGGCCGACGAGCGCGTGGGCAAGCTCGTGCAGGATGGTGTCGAGTATCTCGTCTGCGGAGTTGTGCGCGATGAAGTGGCGAGACAACTCGATTCGCCCAGGCCGCGTGCGAGTGGGGTAACGACACACGCCGGCCCGCCGGACGTTCGAATTGAACCCGAACTGCCAGCCGATCAACCCGTGCTGTTTCATCCGTCCTTCCGCCAGTTCCCGGACGCGGGCAAGCGCTTCGGGTTCCCGACGGCGAGAGACCACGGGAACTTCATCCGGAAGAGGTGGGAGCGTGAAACCCGCCTTTCGACCGGCGACGGCGCGGGCAATGACGGCCCAACGCGGGAACACGCCACCGACCGCCTCACCCACCTTCTCAACCACCTCGGCCACCGAGCGGGCAGCCCGCCACCATGCCGCGAACTGGTCATCCGGGACCGGCTTCATCCCTTCCCCCATGCTTCATTGTGACTCTGGCCCGTTCAATCACTGTAGATTCTCAAAATTGCGATTGAAGATGAATTTTCACCTGTTACATTACTCTCTCACTCTTGTGACCCGGCGACGGGGTACGGGCGGTCCATCCGCTCGCAGTCGTGCCCAGCGGTGAGTGGCTGTCGTTTCCCAATCATGTTAACGACTAACCGCCGCAGCCTGCACCGGCCCCACTTCCTTGTCGACTGGTGAGCGGGACGTGCCTTGAGGGCCTGGCCTACGTCAACGGCGAACCCTCAATCTTTTATCCCCGCCCTAACACCTGCAAAGTCAAAGGATTGCGGTAGACCGCGGGTTTTGCGTGAGCCATCCTTTGGATTTGGGTGGTGTCGCATGCTGGAAAGCCATCGGGAAACGATCGAAGTCGGGTTCAATCAGGCGTTGCTCGCCCGTCATGCGTGGGAGCGGTTTCATCTCAGACTCGCCGCCGCCCAAACGCTCGAAGATGCCTTGGCCGTCGTCCGCGAGGCGACACCCGTGGGCTCACCGAGCTACTCCTTCTACGTCAACCTGGCCGAGTTCTTGCGGACGTGGGAGCCGCCGCAACACGCGCGGCCGGAAGAATTGAAGGCATACGCCGAACTGGTCGGCCGGTTGGTCGCCGCGCGAGCAATCACGCCCGAGGCCGGTGAACTCATCACGGCGTCACTCGCCCGGGGAATGGAAGCCGCACGCGGCCGCTCGGAGTAGCGTTGTGCGTTGCGGCGTTGGGCTCCGGTAGTTTGTCGGTTCAGAGACGAGCGAATGGGGGTGACGACACGCACCGCGCTGGCCCGTTACCCGTGACTCGTTCGCGATTCACGAGCATTTTGCTAGTGGCCCGGCCGGGCAGCACAGATCGGCCTTGCCGTGCCACTCGTGGTCGATCCCTCGCATGAGCAGCGCGCAATCGAACGCGACGCTCCCGGCCGGGAACCGCGCCCGGTCGCCGAAGAAGCTCGACGTGACGGAGCGAACCTCTAACGGCTCGACGCGCCACCCGTCGCACTTCAGTTCCAACCCCTGGAACCGACCGGGCTGGCCCGTGGCCGAGTAGCCGAGTGCGCCACGCTCGAAGAACGCCGACGCCTCCGCGGTTGAACCGAAGATCGATTCCCCGGGCAGTTCGCCGGCCACGTCCGCCACGATCCCCACGTTCGTCGCGCCGTCGTCACCGCGCGCCTGAACCTCGACGCGCGTACCCGTTTCCCGGACCGTGAACGCGGCATGGTGGTGCACCCCGGGGAAGATCCGCCCGCCGGCCAAGTGGTTCAGCCAGGAACTCGTGTCGCGGCGGGGGATGTACACGCCCTCGCGCGTCGCACCGCCCTCGTCCCACTCGACGGCGAACCGGTGGGCGGCGTTCTCCGACCCGATCCCCAGCCACGCGGGCAGGAGCTTCGGGCGGACGGAACGCAAGCGGATGAGGCAGATGCCGCCGATCGCGTAGCCGCGGTGGAGCTTGGGGCGGAAGGGAGGCGGGAGGATGGGGGCGACGACGTCCGGCGCGATCCGGTAGTTCGCCAGGATGCGGCGGTCGATCACACCGCGGATGGCCGGGATTCTCACGACGCGCCCTCGTCAGGCGGGCAGAAGTTCCGCCCCTTGAAGAACCGTCAAACTGGTGTGGTGTTAACGGCCTCGCCGAACCTGCTCGCCGCGAGCAACTGGCCAGCCCCTGGGGCGTTACCGTTTCGCGGTCGAATCCAACGGTCAGGGCACCGGGGTGTGCATCGTGCCGATCGGGGTCGGCGACAGTGGGGCAAAGTTCTTCCAGGCGATGAAGCGGAACGCCGCCCCGGCTTCGCCGACCATTTCCGACATGGCGGGCGTGCTGCCGTTCCCCGACCGAGTCGGCGGCCCCGGCGGCATTTGAGCTCGTCCGGACGGCTGAGCAAACCCATCCGCTACAACAATCGCACCGGAGGGCGGCCGATGACGGAAGCGGAGTGGCTGGCGGCAACCGATCCAACGCCGATGTTGCACTTCCTTAAGGCGAAGACAAGCGCCCGGAAACTGCGGCTGTTCGCCGTGGCGTGCTGCCGAACCGTCTGGGAGAGGGCCAAGGACGAGCAGTTCTACGGTTGTCTCGAAACGGTGGAGCGGTTCGCCGACGGGCTCGCCGCCGACGCCGACCTCCGATCGGTTTTCGAACGCACGAGAAAAGCTCGGCGGATCAGCACGAGCGGCCGGGTCTGCATGTCCTACGCTGTCAACAAGGCGTCTCACAAGCCACTCTCCATTCACGACGTTGATGCCGTGGCAGATGCGTGTGCCGGCGTGCCATTCTGGGCAGCGAAGGAAACTCCGAGCGTCGACTTCGACGCCTTTCGATTGTCCTGCAACGCTGAATACGTGAAGCAGACCGGCTTGGTGGCGGACGTGTTCGGGAACCCGTTCCGTCACGTAACCGTTGACCCCACTTGGCTCACGTCCACTGCCGTCGCCATCGCTCACGGCATCTACGACGAGCGTGCCTTCGATCGTCTGCCGATCCTCGCGGATGCGCTGCAGGATGCCGGATGCGAGGACGCCGACGTGTTGGGCCACTGCCGTGGCGACGGGGTTCACGTCCGCGGGTGCTGGGTCGTCGACGGGGTGCTCGGAAAGGGGTGAGTCGCGGAACAGGAATTGCTGCTCTGCCGTTCCGTACAATCACCCCAAGTCGCCCCGGGCAGCATCCTCCCGCTCTCCCGCGACCCTCTCCGAAGATGAACACCATTGACACCACGCTCTCCGTCCTCGTCGCCGCCGACCACGCCGACGCGGCCGACTCCCTCGCCCAGATCGTCGCCCTCCGCGGCCACCGCCCCCGGGTCGCCCGCAACGGCCGGGACGCCCTCCGCCTCGCCGCCGAGGCCCCGCCGGATCTGGCCATCCTCGACTTGATGATGCCCGACGTGGACGGGTGGGCCGTCGCCCGGCGATTGAACGCCACCGCCCGGCCGCCGGTGATCGCCGCTGTAACGGGGCGGGACGACCGGGCCAGCCGGAACCTGTCGACCGGCGCTGGCATCTGGTTCCACTTCGTCAAGCCGGTCGACCCCGGCGTGATCCTGAACCTGCTCGACTGGGCCGTCCGGACGAGAGGATCGGCCAGGCCCGAGGGAGCGCCGCCGGAATAATCCCGCCGCCCCTGTCACGTTTTCCCCGCCGATTCCGATTGTCCCGTCGGACAATCGTTTTCCGTACGGACGCTTCCCCTCGGAGCCGTCGTCATGACCGCCGCCGAGTTCGACCGCCTCACGACTTGGTCGCCCGAGCGGTGGGCCCCGTTCGACTGGGACGGCCGCACGCCGTACCTGTTGCGCGACGGGGTCATGGACGTCCGGGGGTTCGCCGTGCGGGCGTACTTGTTCAGCGACCGGACGCGGCTCGTGAACGTCGCCGACCTGGAAGCCGCGCGGTGGTGGGAGCGGCGAAATCGCTCATCCTTCCCGGTCCGTGATCCGTCTAGAATGGCGTCCGTTCCTTCAGTGCCGTTCTCACGGAGGCGATCCATGGTAGTTGTGGCCTCACGGGCGGGCCCGGCCCGCATCCTGTGCGTGGACGACAGCAGGGATGCGGCCGACAGCCTCGCGGCTCTGTTGACGGCCATGGGGTACGACGCGCGGGCGTGCTATGACGGGCCGACCGCCCTCCGCGTCGCCGCCGAGTTCGAACCGGACGCCTGCTTGATCGATCTGAACATGCCGGGCATGGATGGGGACGAGTTGGCCCTCCGGCTGCGGGCGGACGCCGGGGACGCGCCGATGATCCTCGTGGCCATCACCGGCCGGAACGACGCCGAGGCGCGGTTGCGGATCGAGGCGGCCGGGTTCCACCAGCACTTGGTCAAGCCCGCGGCGGTGGAACAGATCGTAAACGCGATGAGTAAACCGGGGACATGACGCGATTGACCGCCGGCCCACTCAGCAACGCGCCGGTCGAGTTGGTGATTGACCCGAGGCCGGCGGGCGGTTAGCCTAGCGACCACGGTCTCGCGGCTAAAGGCGGCGACCCGTCCGGATTAGGACAACTGCGAGTTGGTCTAATCCCTGTTCGGCGACGGAGGGTGCGCGGATGGGGAAGCGGGTGGTTGCCCTGAACGTCGTCGCCCTCGGCGCCGCACTCGGACTGTTCGTCTGGGCGAATACCCGGCCCGAGATGTTGATCGTCGAGCAGTTCGACGGTCACAGCTACCACGTCATCCGCAACGGCCCTGGGTGGCCGGTTCGGGCGTGGGCGACAGACCAGCGGGGTACATGGGCGTATCCGGTCCCGGCCGACCATCTATTGCCGGACCCGTGCCCCGACGACCGGGCGCGAGCTCGCGGGGAAGTGTGGCTGCTCAACGGCCCGATCGGCATCCTGTTGCTAGCGGCGCTGGCACAGAACGTAAGGTGGCTGTTTCGTCCCCCAGATGGGCAGCAAAGGCACGCCGAACCAGGCGAAACACTTGGCCCCTCTTCCCCTTGACCCCTTGCTCGGCCAGTTGCGTCACATGCCTTGCCCGTCTCGTCGTGCGATCTGGCGTGGGCCAACTCTCATTTGCTTTGACATCGGCAACCATTGCCCATACCCTCAACGTCGTCGCCGGACAAGTTTCCCACAAGTCCTGAACCTGGAGGGGCCGTGAAGCGTTTCTTCGTCTTACTGGCTTTGCTCGTCATCCCTGTCACAACCGTCTCGGCGGCCGATGCCATCCCGGTCAAGGGAAACATGTTGCGGATGCCCTACCCCGGCGGCCTGTGGGCGTCCCTACCCGACGGCGTTACCCTCGTCGTGTCGTACCCGGACAAGGGTCAATTGGTGTACTACGACACGCTCGCCGAGAAGGAGGCCAAGCGAGTCGATCTCGACTTCCAACCGGCATACATGGCCGTCCAGGGCGACACGCTGTTCGTGGCCGGAAGAGGATCGTCGGCAGTCCACGTGCTCGACGCGAAGACGGGCAAGGAGAAGAAGGAAATCATCCTCGGCGGCGACGCCATCGCGAACCTGGCCTGCCACCCGACAAAAGGACTCTTGTACGCCTCGACGCAAACCCTCCAGGTGTTCGCGGTTGACCCGGCCGCCGGCACGGCGACGAAGACCGGGGCGACGGGCAACTTCCTCGTAGTCGATCCGGTCGACGCCAAGGCTCTATTCACCGGCGTCCAGCCGCCCATCAACCAGGACACGATTTACATCAAGGACCTGCCCGACGGGCGCATCAAGATTTACTTCGACGACTGGGGCGTGCGGGCGTTCGTCCTCAAGTACGCGGTGGACGGCAAGGAGTTGAAACTCGTGTCGTCGCAGAAGAACGCCGCCGTCAATGCGTGGTCCCTGGCGGTGACGCCGGACGGCAAGAAGGTGCTGATGCCGAGCGGCGGCGGGTGGCGGCCGCCGGTCGAGGGCGGGACCGGCGGCGGTTACATCTGTGCGGCGTTCAGCACCGAAAAACTGGAAGCCCGCCTCGGCGAGATTCCGACTGCGGCGAACATCACTTTCCACCCCGTGCTGAACATGGGCGTGTTGAACCACCAGGGCCGCGACCTCCAGTTCTTCAACCCGAAGTCGCTCATCGTCGGCAAGACGTGGCACGTGGCCGACGGGGCCGACTCGCGGGCGCTCGTGGCGTTCGGCGGCAAGGGCACGAAGATCGTCTTCTGGAACGGGGACAACCCCACCAACCCGCAGGAAGGGCTGCACTTCCTCCCGCTGGACCTGACCGCCGACGACCGGGCGGCACTGACCAAGGTGTACGGCAAATTGCCCGACCCGGTCGTGATCGTCTCGCCCGCCAAGCCGGCGGGGCCGGAGAAGACGATGCCGGAGAAGTCCGCCACCGGCGGCCTGACGACGACAGTACCGGCCGTTAAGCCCGTGGCCGCCAAGCCAGAAGTCGTGCCGGCTGCCAAGCCCGCGGTCGAGGTGGCGACCTTGCCGAAGGGCGTCATCGCGATCGCCGGGTTCAACAACAAGAAGGGGCTGAACAGCGGCAAGGCCGTGGACCTGCCATACCCGCTGGGCAAGAACGGCGTCCGCGGCGGGTACGGCGAACCGGGGTGGGTGGACGTGTGGCCGGGCGAGACCCTGATCAAGTACGTGACCGACGTGGTCGGCGAGGGCGACGGGGCGGTGAACATCACCGGCACGACCAATTACGGCCGCAAGTGGACCGAGCGGCAGACCGGCCAGTTCCGCGTCGAGGTCATGGCCCGCAGCCCGAAGGGGGGCGACGTGCTCTGCTACGTGATGGAGGATTCCGACCTGACGACGGGACCGTTCTGGGGGGTCAAGAACGGCAAGTTCGAGGCGCTCGACGGCAACGGGTCCGGGCAGGGCAACTGGAAAGAGTTCTCGCCCTGTAAGCCCGACACGTGGTACACGGTGAAGGTGGCCGTGGACATTGAGAAACAAACCTGGACCGCGGCCGTGGACAACGGGAAGCCGGCCGGCCCGTTCAAATTCCGGTACAAGCCGACCGCCCTCCAGCGGATCAACTTCCTCACGCACGGGGACGCGAAGGGAATCTACCTCGACGCCATCCGCATCCTGGCCGCCGACGGGAAGTGATCACTCGCCGTTCAGGCCAAATGCTTTGCCGATGCCACCACTGGCCTGGCCGGTTCACTGAACTGGCCACTCTTTACGCCGAGCTGTCGGCGAGGATGATCGCCCCCGTCACGTCGGCCCCCGAGTCGTTGAACAACGCCAGTACCTTGTGAACCCGGACGGCTCAATCATCAACAGCCGGTCCCGCACCCGCTGACGCCCCGTGCCACCGGCACTATCGAACCAGCACGCCAAGTCGTTCGTCTGGGTCTGCGGCCCGAACCAAACGTCCCCCGCCGTCGGGGCGGACAACTCGATGTAGGCGTACTTCAACTTGGCGAAAACCGCCGCACGGTTCAGCACGTCCAGCAACCCCGAGCGGAGGTCGAACGTGACGGTCCCGGTGCGCGACGGCACGCCTCAGACGTGCGTAGTAACACCCCTCGACCCGGCGTTGGGTTGCGCCGCCCGTGGGGTTTCCGTTCACCTCGACGCCGGAACTGAAGGCATCTCGTTCCATTCCCCGCGCACCATCGCCCCTGCGTCGCCAGCGAAACCGAGCGCGGCCGGTGGAAATCGTGCAACCAATTTGGTGTCGACTCACGGATTTGTGCAACTACGAAACTCCTCTTGCGACATTGGTCATGCGTACACTGATGTGTTCGGTGGGCGCGGTTCGCTACCGCACGGCCTCGCGGGTTCGGTTGTTCCTGGTTGAACCGAACCCGCGGGCCACCCACACTTCAACCAAGAGCACGCATGTCGCAGAATGACGCCGCGATCGAGACGTCTGTCAGCTCGAAACTGATCCCCATCGTGCGATCGTCGAGACTCTTCCTGACGCACCGCGGCCACGGCGACGAGGCCCGGTTCGTCGCGATCTTCCGCGACACGTGGCGGCGCATCCCGCTGAAGTCCAGGCGGTTGATGCGCAAGCACTGGCGGACGCACGACTCTTGGTTGCGGCCGATCCTGAGCGAGTGCTACCAATTGGAAGGGTACGGGATTCCGTAGGCGACCCCGAGAATCGAACTGATCTGGGGGTGGCGGGAGGGTAGCCACCCGATGGACATGATCTGTCCGCCGACGGTTCGCCCCGTGGGCCACTCTGAAGCCCCAGAAGACCACCTTCGGGACGGCCGCTCGCCGGTTGTGGCGATGGCGTCCGGGCATGGCTTTACTCTCCGCTTCCGGGCCGGAGCGGTCGACCACATGCCCGAAAACGTGGTCGCCGATCTGATCGCGCATGAGCTGGCCCACGTAGAGCAATCTGCGATCGGCATTGAGGATCAACTGAACGACGAGTGGAATCGCATCAGGGACGAGGGCGAGTCGGACAATCCCTTCGAAATCGACGCCGATGACAGGATGGAGAATTGGGGGTTCGACCCCAACTCTGTTGACCTCTACGCTTGGGAGCAGATTTTCCCCCGGCGTTCATGAGTACGCCGGGCAGGAACGATCGACTGTTTCCGCCGTTCGGACACATCCCCTACCGACATCGAACTGCGTGCGGGCAAGGGTGACAATTCACACCTTCGGGCGTGGCCACGGGTTCGAAACCGTTGCCACTTCAACGCGACCCGCCGGCCACCGCGCAGCACCTCGTGCGACCCGGCGGGTCGACCGATCTCCGAGGTGCACAATGTCCAACGGCTTTCACTTCCCTACGCGGGATCCCATCCTCAACGCCGTGACCGACCCCGACGTTCACGCGGCCTTCCGTAGCACGTGGGGGTGCGCGGTGCTCGCCACTCGCATCTTTGATGCGTCCACACGCCCCGACTATGTGCGGTTGCTCAATGATCGCGCGGAGTGGATCGCCGCGGCGTTCAACACACTGCGGTCTGAGTATCGCCCCGGTCGCGTGGAGAAGTCCATTCCGAAGTTGACCCGGGTAAGCGCCCTGCCCGTCGGCTACCCCGGCTACGGGACCGCCCACGAAGAGGCGGACGACCTCGTCGCCCTGTTCATCCGGGAAGTGGAGCGGGCGTCCGATCGAAGGGCCGGGTTTCATCACCGATGCCCGGGGTACACTTGGCCGCCACTGACGGCGGCGGCCGTGATGCGGATGCGCATCCGCCTCTCCGTGATCCTCAAGCGGCGCCGACCGCAGTGGCAACGGCTGGCCGAGTTGACGGGACTCTTGGAGCGAGAGTCATCGCAAGCGGGTGCCGAACCGCCCCGCCAATTCGTCACAGCGACGCGGCCGTCGGAACCACCGCCGGTCGTGCAGCGCGTCCACGGGTGCGCCGAGATTGTGGCCGCATGGCGGGCTGTGGCCGAGATGCAGCAGACCGATATCGGCACTCGGTGGCGGAAGATTAAGCGCGACAACGCCAAGTACGGCGGCCCAATCGAAATCTCCGGCGGCCGCCCGCCGCGGTCCGCACTCGTCTTGCTCCAAGAGTTCGCGGCCGACCCGCCCGGGTGGGCCAAAAGGAAGGGGATTGTCACAACCTAACCAAAGGGGACCAAAGGCGACCATCCACCACATCTAGTGAACGCGGGTGCAAGTCGGCCCCGTACAGTTCAGTGTCCGACTAAGGGCACGGGGCAACGCCGATGGCATCCGATCTCATCAACGCCGACGAAGTCGACCGCCGGTTCCTCTGGTTGACCGGCACGGCCGAGAAGCTCGCGAAGAAGAGTAAGTTGCCCCACTACCGATTGCCCGACGGCTCACTGCGGTTCGTCTGGGCCGAGCTTGAGTCACTGATCTGTCGTATTCCACCGGCTCATCCCCAACCCATCTTCGCCATCGCCTAAACACCAGTGGCCCGACACCCGCCCCGCGAAGGTAGTGTCGAGCCACGTGGAGATTACATGCACACCTGTACCGTATACCGTCCCGTCCACCGAATCAACACCAGCCCGGGGGAATCTGCCCGGCTGCGGAAGTTGGTGGCCGCATGACCAAGCCCACATACCCGAAGCGGCCTCAGTTCTATGCACTGAAGTTTGGTCGCGTGGTGACCAAAGCTTGTGTCGCGAACGAACTCGGCGCACACGTCTTCGCGCTGTCGGTGGTCGTGGCGATGACCGAGGACGCGGCGAAGTACCAGCGCGGTGTGACGTTCTACGACAGCCAGTTGATGCCCCTGATCGGGGCCAAGTCCCAGGACACACTCGCCCGCGTGCGGGCGAAGGCGGTTGCGGCCGGGTGGCTGCACTACGAGCCGGGGCGGAAGGGCGTGCCGGGCACGTACTGGACGCTCACCCCGACGACGGCCGGGGCGTTTACCGACGCTCCCGTGGATGAAACGCCAGAAGAGCTGACCGCGGTTTCGTCCGCACCTGTGCGGACACAAGCCGGGCAGAAGTCGGGTGAATGTGCGGACGAAGGCGATTCCCTCCGCACGGGTGCGGACACAAGCCGGGAGAATGTGCGGACAGAAGCCGGACGGAAGCCGGGCGCATGTGCGGACCTTCCTACCGATCCCTTTACCTCTTCCTTTTATTGCCCGGAGCCGACCGAGTCGGCGTCCGTGCCGGCGGCGGCTGAGTCAAATCACAACGCCGGGACGAGTGGGGTGGTGCTGACTTTTCCCGTGCGACAGGGCAAGCGGGGGACGGGGCCGATCGAGTGGCAACTGACGGCCGCCAAAATCGGCGAGTGGAACCCCACCTTTCCCGGCGTCGACGTGACCGCCGAATGCCGGAAGGCTCTCGCGTGGGTCCAGGCGAAACCGGAGCGGCGAAAGACCAGCAAGGGCATGGAAGGCTTCCTGGTCGGGTGGTTGACGCGAGAAAGCAAAGGTGGCGAGCGACGTTCGGGGGCCGCGGCCGAGCGGCCGCACCCCGGGTACGACGTGCCCCGCGGCGGCATCCCGGCACCAACCCTGTCGCCGCCGATGACGCTGGCCGCGAAGGCTTCGGCGAACGGCCGTCACCACGCGGGGGCCGCGGCATGAGCACGATCCTCCACGACGACGCGGCCGAACGTGCGGCAGTCGCGGCGTGCCTGAACGGTGGCGAGACGACCGACGCCGTCGCCGCCGTGCTGACGGCCGGCGACTTCGCCAACCCGGCACACCGGGAAATCGCCGCGACGGCCTTCGCTCTGGCCGAGGCCGGTCACGCCGTGACGGTTGCGACGGTCCAGGCGGAACTCGCCCGGGGCGGGCGGCTCGCCGGGGTCGGCGGGCCGGCGTACCTGGCGGGGTTGGCCACGGCCGCGGTCGCCGGGTCGGAATTGGCTTCCCTCGCGGCCCGGGTGCGCGACGCCGCCGACCGCCGAAACACGATCGCCGCGATGCAGCGCCTGATCGTCGAGATGCGCAACCCGGACGCCGCGTTCGCCGACGCCGTGGCCGCCACGTCCGACGAACTCGACGGCATCGCCACGGCGGGGCCGTCTGCGGGCGACGGGACGCGGGACGCCTGGGCCGCCGTCGCCGAGGGCGTCCGCCGGTTGTGCGACCGCGGGGCCGACGCCGCCCGGGCGGCCGGGGTCGTGGCCACGGGCGTCCCCGAACTCGACCGCCTGTTGGGCGGCGGCCTCAAGCCGGGCACGTCGACCGCCCTCGCCGCGAGAACGGGCGTGGGCAAGACGGCGCTGGCCCTACTGATCCTTTTGCACGCGGCCTACGCCGGTGTGGGGGGGCTGTTGATCTCGCTGGAGATGTCGTGCCGGGAGGTGGCCGACCGGTTCCTTAGCATGCTGTCGGGCGTCGACTCCAGCCGCGTCGGCGGCACGGCCCCTCTGACGGCCGACGAGATCGAACAACTGACGGCCGTGACCTTCGGCGGGGCGGCCCGGGTGTGGGTCGCCGACCGGCCCGGCCAGACGGCCGCCCGGATCGCGGCCACCGCCCGGCGGGCCGTCCGGCGGCACGGGGTCGGCCTGATCGTGGTCGACTACCTGCAACTCGTCCACCCGGAGAACCCCCGCGACGCCCGGCACCTGCAAGTCGGCACGGTGGCCACGCGGTTGAAGGAACTGGCGCGGACGCTGAACGTCCCCGTCCTCGTCCTCGCGCAACTGAACCGCGAGGTGGAGAACCGCCAGGACGGCAGACCCCGCCTGTCGGACTTGCGGGACTCCGGCCAAATCGAGCAGGACGCCGACGCCGTGATCCTCTTGCACCCGACGCCGACCGAACCGGGGGCGGAATGCCAGGCGATCGACCTGCTGCTCGAAAAGAACCGGCACGGCCCCCGTGGCGTCGTGCCGATGCGGTTCCGCCGGAAGACGGTCCGCTTCGAATCGCCCGACGCGGCCACCGCGGTGCGGCCAAAAGCCAAGAAGCCGAAACAGCAGCGGTTCGCGTCCGACGACCGCCCGCACCACTCGGGGGAAATCGAATGACCGCCCGCGAACTGCTGACCGAACTGACGAAGGCGCAGTGCCTGCCCAGCGTCGAGGGCGAAGAACTCGTCTTCTCAATCGCCCCGCCGGACGAACTGGCGGCTGCCGTCCGCGTGCTGCAAACCGGATTGCGGGCCGTGCTGACCGGCAAACGCTGGTTCGGCCTCAGCGCAAACGGGAGGGGAGCCGGGCGACCGGACGGCACCCTGAATCCGGCCGGGTTATTGCCGCGATCGGCCCGCTTAGCGACGGTCGAAGGGGATTCCCAATGGGATCGGCTCCCGCTGCCGGTGGACAAGGTCACGGCCCGCCTGTTCACCCCCGAAGCGAAGAGGGCAGCGTGAAGAAAGACGTGAGATCGGTGATCGTCGTGGAACTGGTCGCCGGCGAAGACCCGCTGGTTCGGTCCTACGGCCACGCCTTCCGCCGGGACGCGGACGTGCGACTGAAGGCGGCGTTGAAAATCTTACTGCGGTGCTTCGGTCTGAGGTGCGTCGGGGTTCGGGACCAGGCCACCGGCGAGAGTAAAGGGCAAGATTTGACACCGAGCGGAGGAAGTCATGCCGCGTAAGCCGGGGCGGCCCGAGATCACGTTCACGACCGAACACCTGGACGAGGCCAAGCGGTTGCTCGGGAAGGCCGTGTACGCCAGTCGCGCCGTCGGGCAGTTGTGCAAGGCCTTCGGCTGGGGCCGCAATACGGGCTACCGTTGCTTGGACGAGGCGAAGGCGGAAGTCTTGAGGGGCCTGATCGAAGCCGGGTCGGCGGGCGACCCGGCGACCGCCGCGGCCCTGCTGTTCCTTTCCATCATGAGCGATTCTAAAGCGGCCAACCGCGACAAGGTCGCCGCCGCCGTGGGCTTGACGCGGTTGTTGAGCACCTCGCGCCGGCCGGAAGCGACCGAGTCCGGGGCGACCGAGGACTATCTGGGCCGACTGCTCGCGCAACAGTTGATCCGCCAACAGCAGAACCACCAGCAGCCGGGAGGGCAACAACCATGATCGCGGACATCGCGAATGAAGTGGCACAAGGAGAGGCAGTTACCCTCGCCGCGGCGGCGAGGCTCCTCCCCGGCCGGAACGGTGGGCGGGTCAGTCCGAACACCGTCTTGAGGTGGATCTTGCACGGGTGCAAGGGCCTCGGCGGGCACACCGTCCGGCTCGAAGGCGTCCGCGTCGGATCGGCCTGGTGTACGAGCAAGGGGGCGGTCAACCGTTTCGTCACGGCGTTGTCCATACCGACCACGCCGCCGGCACCGCCGCCCCGGTCCGCGGCGAAACAGGCCGGGGTGGAACTCGAAAGGTTGGGCTTGTGAACACCGACATCACGGCGGACGACGTGCGGAAGCTGCGGATGGCGTTCCTCGCCGCCGGGCCGTGCCTGGACCTCCTTACGCGGGCCGCGAAGGACGGCGAACTCCCCGACCAGCAACGGTGGGTGAAAGCCGGAGAACGGCTGGCCCGCGACCCGGGCCTTCTGGAAGTGCGGCTCATCGCCAAGGCGACGCGGCGGACACCCGCGGGCGTGGTCCGGTACTTCCGCCCGCTGAACCTCGCCCTCCTCGCCAGCCTCGCCTACGCCACGCTGCCGGGCCTCTTCCCGGACCCGGCCGTTCAACTCGACCGGGTTGCCCCGTTCGACATCTCGCGGTGGATCCTGAACCCACCGCGGCCTTCCTGCAACTGAAAGGAACTGACCATGAACCCGACCAAAGTTGATGAGCTACTGAACGACTTCACCGCGTCGTGTAATCGCGTCGACGCCGCCTTCGCCAAGGCCGTCGCCGATGCGATGGGCCGCGTGACCGCGGATGCGACGCGGATCGAGGAAGCCGTCGGCCGGGGGGGCGCCAGCCTGGCCGGCGAGGTTAACCGCGTCAACGCCGCCCTGGCCGACCTCGGCACGACCGTCGTCGAGACTCTCACGGCCGTCGCCGACCGGGTGATCGCCGTCGGTTCCCCGTCCGTCCCCGAGCCGGCCCGTGACATCGCGGCCGGACTCGCCGTCGGCCGGCCGCTCATCATCGTCATCGTCCCGCCGATCTGACCAAGGCCGGTCGGGTCGTACCGACCGACGGATCCCCGTGTTCGCTCCAAGGAGATTTTCCATGTCGTCGATTCTCGAAGCCCTGATCGACCAGAACAAAGTCCTACCCCCGCAAAGTGAGGTGCCGGTGCCGGAACTCGGCGAGGGGCAAGTGATCCACCTGTGCCCGATCGGCATGGCGACGGCCCTGCGGTTGAACGAGATGCAAGAAGGCGGGAAGAGCGGGGCCGAAATCGCCCGCGCGTTGCTGCCCGCGGTCATCTGCCGGCCGGACGGCACGCCGTTCTTCACGGCCGCCAAGCCGCCGACCGAGGCCCAGCAAGCCGCGCTGGACCGCATCCCGCTCCCGGTGGCGGTGCGGGTCGTCGACCAGGCAATCAAGGGCATGGAGGCGATGCGGGAGGCCGCAAAAAAGTCGTCACCCGAGACGGCTGGCTGAGGTCGTTCCTCCGGCTGGCGCTGGCGATGGGCCTGCTGCCGTCGGAGTTGGCCGCCCGCTGCACGATGGCCGACTGGTGGCTGATGAGTGCGTTCGCCGAGATCGAGCCGTTCGGCGGGGCGCAAGACGACCTGCGGGCGGCCGTGAGCGGGATTCTGCCGGCGATGGCGTTCAACGGGGCGAGCATCCGGCCGGCCGACCTGTTCCCGTCCCTCGGCGGCAGCGAGAAGAAGCCGGACAGGAAGGGCATCGGCCGCACGTTCCGGGCGTGGGCCTCATCACAGTGCGCGTCCGTATCGGCCATCGGCCCGAGCCAACGGGCGGCGGAGGCGTAGTGCGGCTCACCGAGCCGCGTGAAAGGAGAGGTGGACATGGCGGATGAATCGGTCGTCGTGGAGTTGACCGCGGACGCGAGCGGGTTCGAAAGGGCACTCGCCGGGTCCGAGGCGAGTGCCGACGCTTGGGCGGGCACGATTTACGCGGACGTGGACAAGGTCGCGGCGAAGGCCGAGGAACTGCGGGACGCCATCGCCACGAAGCTCGGCGGCGCGTTCGACGCGATCAAGGGCAAGGTGGCGGCCGCCATTCCCCCGATCGGCGGCACGTTCCAAGCCGTGTCGGCCACCATCAAGGGCAAGTTCGACGAGATCGGCACGGCGGCCGGGGCGGCACTGGCAAAAGCGAACGCGAAGGTCGAACCCTACATCGCGGCCGTGAGGAAGTACGCCGACACGTTCAAGGGTCTGGGCACGGTCGAGATCGGGGTGAAGGGCGGGGCCGACCTTGGCAAGTTGCTCGGCGGCGACGTGGGCAAGAAGATCGGCAGCTACGCCGGGGCTGGCGTCGGCGGGCTGGCGAAGTCGGTCGAGTCGGCCGTGAGCGGTCTGAAGCCTGTGTTCGACGGCATCGCCACGACGGCACAGGCCGCGTTCCAGAAGGCCCGCGAGAAGGTCGCCGCGATCGACTTCAAGGGGGCGTTCGACAAGGTGGCCACGGTCGCCGGGGCGGCCTGGGACAAGGCGGCTTCGCTCGCGGATTCGGCCTGGGGCCGCGTCAAATCCGGCGTTGAGAAGTTCGGCACGGCCATGTCCGCGGTCTGGGGCAAGGCGAAGACGACCGTGCGGGACTTCCTGAACAGCCCGGAAGGGTCGTTGCAATCGCTCGTCACGCGGGTCGATACGCTGTCGGACAAGATCGCGAACTTCGGCAGCGGCACCAAGAGCAAGATCGCCGCGTTCGCCGACATGAGCAGCAACGACATCGGCGGCGAACTCGGCGGCGCGGCCGGCGGGTTCCTCGGCAGTAAGCTCGGGTTGGGCGACTTCGGCAACCGGATCGGCAAGAGTCTCGGGTCCGGCCTCGGCGACGTGGTCGACTTCCAGGGGATCGCGAAGCAGGCGAATGAGTTCCTGAAATCCCTTCAGCCGGTGTTCGACCAGATCAAGGGGTGGTGGAAGGAGACGTTCGACGACGCGAAGGACGCCTTCAACGAGATCAAGCATCTGGCGTCGAACATCGGCATCGGCGAGTTGCTCAAAGGCGACTTCGAGGGCGTGTGGACGCGGCTCACCGAGTTCGTCGACCAGGCCGTCGGCAAGTGGGGCGACTTCGTCGCCTCTTTTGTGTACCGGGTGGGCGAGTCGATGGACAACCTGTGGGCCATCGTCCGCGCCCCACTCGCCAACGTGGCCAACTTTGTCCAGGGCGTCCTCACGCGGCTCGGACTGGTCGACGAGGTTACTGAGAGGTGGGGTGACAGCATCGCCAACGTGGCCAACATCGGCAAGGAGGCGTTTGGCTTGCTCGGCTTCTCCGTCGGCGCACTCGGCGGCGTGTTCAAGGTCATCGGCGGCTACCTGATCGAATACCTCGTTCAGCCCATGCTGGCCCTCGTGGAAACCGTCGTCGGCGTGGTGAGCAAGGTGTTGAAGAAAATGGGCGAGCTACTTCCGGGTGCCGCCGGCCGCGCCTTCGCCGCGGGGTCGAAGGAGGCCGAGGCGTGGAATGAGGCGATCAAGAACAACCGCGAGGCACTCGACAAGGTTGCGACGGACCTTCAGAACGCCGATGTTCTGGGCGGCGGGTTAGACGCAGAGGAAGTCGTCAAGGACTTCTTCAACCGCGGCGAGAAGAAAACCAAAGAACAGCTGGAGAAACGGGCGGCGTTGCCGAAGCCGGTCGAAGAGGTGAACAACGTCGGCGACCGCGTCGCGAGTCTGTTCGGTGTCGGCACGGTTCAGGCGTTGCTGGAAGGGTCTCGCGAGACTCAGAATGCCATCGCGAAGATCCGGGGCGGGACTGACAACGCTTTGGAACAGGTGGCGAAGGCCGGGCGGGATCAGGTGGACGAACTGGTTGTCGCCAACGGTAAGTTGAGCGAGCAGAATCGGCTACTGGGCAAGCTTATCGACAAGTTCGATGACATTGAAACGGTCTAGTTTTCGAGCTTCCATCTATCCTGGCTTGGCACATCGAGGCGGATCTTGCCCACGCCGCCGATGTCCTCGGCCGGAATCTCGAACTGAAGTCGCTTGGCTTTCGGGAATGGGCGTTCGAACTGCAAAACCCAACGGTAAGTGGCTCCGGGAATCACCTTGACCTCGGCGACCTTTGCGGCCGAGATTGACGAGTCTGCATCCCAACCGCGGTCGCGAAGGGTGCGTATCAGCACGCGGCAAGAGTCGCCCGCATCGCTCTTGGCGGTCAGGTCGGTTTGGTTGGTCGGCGCATTCACGACACCCTTGCCGGTCAGTTTTCGAATCGCATCATTGTTCCCGGCGAATCCCTGAATCCTTGCGGGCTTCGCGTCTTTGCTGTATTCAATTTTGACGGAGACCAGAATCGTATCGATCGTCTTGTCGTATTTGCTCCACAGCACGCCCTCGACGGTGATCGTGGCGTCACCGAAGGTAAAAGGTCCGTCCTCGGCGCGATGATATGGCTCGGGGACGACAGCCTTCCCCTTCTGTTCCGGCGTTACTGCCTTCGGCTCGTCCTTCGGCGGCTGGGGCGCAACAACGGGCGGGTTGACCGGCTCCTTGGCGTGAGGGTGCGACTCGCCACACCCGGTCAGCCACAACGCCGAGGTGAGTAAACTTGCCGTCACCGATCGTCGCATGGCCGCCTCCCGAAGCGGATCACAGGTCCGCGCCACCGCCCGCGGATTGGCCCCGCCGGATTCTCACTTCCCGCCGAGTTCGCGGTTCGCCCGCTGGACCGCCTGCTCGTAGTCCGCGGTCGTCTCGAACCACCCCGGCGCCGGCTTGTCCTTCAGCCAGTGGAACTGTGCCTCGGCGACCCGCCACCGCTTCCAGATCAAGGCGTGGTAGGCGTACCGCGTTCGCGCCCAGCGGTCGTCCGGGTAGTGCGCCAGGTGAGCGTGGGCCACCCGATCGAGCGGCACCCAGGCCGCGGGGTTCTGACTGTACTTCTGGACGAACTCCTTGTCCTTGTAGGGTAAGTCCTCCATGAGCGGGAACTCGGCGACGAAGGGCAGGTGGCCGTAGAAGTTGCCGGTCCGAAAGCACTGGTCGACGAACGAGAACACGTCCTCGTCCGTGCCGTGCCACTTTTTCGTCAGCCAGCTCTTTTTCAGCCGGCAGGCCATGTAGCAGTCCGGGTCGGCCTCCATCGCCCGGCGGAACCACTCCTCCATCTCGTCCCGGTCGAACCCCTCGGCCCGGGCGACGTGCAGCATCCACCGCGCCGGGTCCGCCCGGGTCGGGTCGATCTGCCACGCGGCGTCCAACTCGCCCCGGGCCGCCGTCATGTGGACGCCGAGCAGCCGGAAGCCCTCCGGGGTGACCGTGTCGGCCGTCCCCTCGCCCCGGGCCGCCCACCCGGCGACGACCAGGCTCTTCCCCTTGGCCGCGTGGCGGACCCAGGCGGCCGCCCCCGCGGCCGCCAGGCGGGCGTCGACCGCTTCGATGGCCGCCGCCCCGTCCTGGCCCTGCTTGGATCGCACGCCGGCCTCCAGGTAGGCCACCTCGGCCACCTCGTCCCAGTACCGGGGGGACGGGTTGGCGGCGAGGACGCGGAGCGCCCGCTGGTAGCGGCCCTCGGCCTCCGCCACGGCCGCGGGCACCAATTTCGAGCCGGCTTTGCCGGCCGCGTCAAGTACGCGGCTGAGGGTGTTAAACGCCGCGTGCAGGGCGATCATCCGGTACTCCGACTTGGCGAGGTTCTCGGCGAGCCCTTGCCAGGCGACCGCGGTCGCCTCGGACGAGTCGTACCCCGGGCCGTGCCGGAGGAGCCAGTACCGGATCAGCGGGTCGTCGCAGGCCGCCGGCACGGCGGCCAAGGCCTTCTGGAACGCCTCGTAGTAGACGCCCTGATTCGGCCAGGACATTCGCGCCCCGGACAGGGCGTACGCCTCCATCGCGTCTCTGGCCTTGCCGGCCCACGGGGCGGCGGTGTTGCCGTGCTTCTCAAACACGCCCACGGACTCGTCGCGACAGAACTTGACGCGGGCGGCCCGCACCTTCCGAATCGTCTCGGGGTTCTGGGGGAGGGGGTACTTCTTGTCCGTCTCCTCCCGCGTCGCGGCCATCTTGAACGCCGGCTGCCAGGCGACGCGCTGATTCGGCGGGACGTGCCGGAACAGGGGGTCGGCCGGATCGGCCGGCGGGGCCGGCAACTCCGACGGCGGCGGCGACTTCGTCCGGGCCGCGGGCGGGGGTGGGGGTGGCGGTGGCGGCTCGCACCCCCAAAGGCCGCACAGGGTCAAGGCGGGGAGGAACTTCCACATCGTGCGGGTCTCTTCATCTTCGGTGGGGAGGTAATTTCGCAATCAAGACGATGCTAGTCGGTTTCCACTCCGGTCGCAACAAAAGACCGATCGGGCAGTCGAACTGCGACGGAACCCCGAACCCTCAGGCCCGCCGCGAACAGGGAGGGCTGTCGCTTCGCACAACCTCAAATCAAACACCCGGCGTCGTCCTCGCATCCCCGTCGCAGGAACTGGTGCCTTCCCTTCAGATCGCACGGGGACCTCGTAGGACGTCCGATCTCCCCCGCGGGCGGGAAGAAAGTGCGGATTTGGACAAAAGTCCACTGGAGGCGATTTTAGGGACCTTCGCGACGAAACGGCCTCTGTACGATCCATCCGATCGAAGCGATGGTCCTGACTGGTGGGGCGTTCTTACAACTCCGGACATGGTGAGCTACTGTCGTCGGGCCGGCCGAAGGGTATCACTTAATGCCGATACCCTTCGCCGCAATCGCTGGCCCTGGAAGTGCTTCTCTGGAAACCTTCCTGACACCAGGAAAGTTTCTGCGTAGCAGCGTGCCCGTAGTGTGGGCACCCTGCCCGGCATCGTTACCGGATGCGCACCGTTCGACTCACCCCGTCTCGGCGGCGACCTTGGCGGCGAGCGCGAAGTCCCGCTCGGCGTACACCTGGGTCACGTCGGCCCGGGCGTGGCCCAGGAGCACCTGCGCGGCTTCCAACCCGAACGCCTTCCGCACCTCCGCCCCTCGCAAGTGCCGTAGCTGGTTCGGTGCCCATGCCGGGATCGGGTCGAACGCGGCACCCGCGGCCATCTTCGCCCACCACTGGTTCGCCCGCTTCACGGCCTTCAACACGGCCTTGCCGTAGCTGTCGGCCGTGTAGCGATCGCCCGGCGGCCGCTTCCGGTCGGCCTTCCGCTTCTCCTCGTTCCGCTTCAGGTGCGACGGGTACGGCGGCGTCTTCCGCTTGGCCGTGCGGGCGGCCAGCATCTCGGCCACGGCCTCCGCCGGCGAGAACAGGTACGCCTGCGGGTTCTTGCTCGCGGCGAGGAAGGGCAGGAGGATCGCCTGCGCCCGCGGGCCGAGGTGGACGGCCCGCCGCTTCCCCCGGTGCGTCCCCTTGTGCCACTTCGGCTCGTACACCCAGACGCCGCCGGTGCGGTCGACTTCCGCCGGCCGGAGCTTGCACACGTCGCCCGGCCGCATGGCCGTCCACCGCTGGAGTTCCGCCATCCCGCGGAGGACGCGGGGCATGTGCGGCAGCGTCGCGCGGTAGTCCCCCTCGCCGACTGGGAGGACGGGATCCGACTCCCGGGCCGGGGTGCGGCCCCGGCGGAGGCCGCCGAGGGTGCGCAACGCCTCGTACCGGTCGCCGGGCAGCATCTCTTGCGACACCGCCCACTTGATGCACCGCCGGACCCGGTCGAACCGGTAGTTGACCACCCGCCGGCACCACCCCCGGCGGACCATGTCCTCGCGCACCGTGGCGAGCATCACCGGGCCGAAGTCGGCGGCCGGCGTGGCTCCAAACAACTGGCGGAGGACGCGGAGGGCGAGCTTGACGGCCGTCAGTTCGGACGTCGGCTTGCCGTCCGGCCCCTTGTAGTACCCCTCGCAGTGCGCCAGTACGCGAGGATGACTTCGTTCACCGACAGTGAACGAGTGGTCGCGGGCGACCGCGTGGCCTTCACCTCCTCAACGGGGGTGCCCCGGCTGAGGCCTTTGATGACCTCGGCGTACCGCTCCTTCGACTCGGCCGAGCCGTACGGGCCGAGGTAGATCGTGTGGCGGGTGCCGTCGGGCCGGGTCATTACAACGCGGGCCTGACCGGACATTTTGTGGAACAGGTAGGAAGGAATTCGTTTCGACACGAGGCAGCCTCCGTCGAAGTGTGGTAGTGGACTACCACACTTCTCAGGTTTTTCGGCCGCACTCTCGTCGTGAGAGGTTGAGCCTAAAGGCTTCGGCTTACAAGGTTTTCGTCCAGTGCCCCCGGCAGGAATTGAACCTGCGACCTACGGTTTAGGAAACCGCCGCTCTATCCCCTGAGCTACGAGGGCCGGTGAGATCATCATAGGGACCGCCCGGCCGCCGTGCGAGTTCGCAACGCGAGGACGATCGGCGAGAAATCACGCGGCGGCCTGTTGCCTTCTCTCCACTACTCGCGTATCCTCTTCCTAACCGTGTCTCCGGACGCGGGTCGAACAACTGGTGAGTATCTTATCCAGAGTGGCTGAGGGGCTAGGCCCGAAGACGCCACAGCAACCGGTTCCGACGGGCAGTCGCCAGACTGACCGCGGAACGCTGGTGCTAACTCCTACTCGGCCTTACCGCCGGGGAAGATAAGATACCGCGAGGGGGGAATACCCCTCCCCGCGTCATCTTATCTCACCGCAAGTTGAACCCACTGGAACAGGACTCGCCCCAAACACTCTGGGGTGCCTTCGTGCCTTCGCCATTCTCGCTCGGAATGAAGTGCCGCGTGTGCGGCAAACTCTACCCGGAATCGGCCATCAACTTCTGCGTCGATGACTTCGGACCCCTCGAAGTCACCTACGACTACGAGGCCATCAAGGGCCAAGTCAGTCGGGACATTCTCGAGCGCCGGCCGGCGACGATGTGGAAGTTCCAGGAGTTCCTGCCAATCGGTCCGGATCAGCCGATCGTCGGGCGGAACGTGGGAGCCACGCCGCTGGTGAAGGCGGATCGTTTGGCCGACGCACTCGGCGTCGAGAAGCTGTGGGTGAAGAACGACGCAGTGAACTTCCCGACGCTGTCGTTCAAGGACCGCGTCGTGTCGGTGGCGCTCAGCAAGGCGCTCGAATTCGGCATGACGACCGTCGGTTGTGCCAGCACCGGCAACCTCGCGAACAGCGTCGCGGCTCAGGCCGCGAGTGCGGGGTTGGAGACGTTCATCCTCGTGCCGGCCGACCTGGAGCGTACGAAGATCCTCGGCACCGCCGTCTACGGGGCGAAGGTCATCGGCTGCCTCGGCACCTACGACGAGGTGAACCGCCTCTGCACGCAGATCGCGCTCAAGTACGGCTGGGGCTTCGTCAACGTCAACCTCCGGCCGTTCTACGCCGAAGGCTCCAAGACGATGGGCTTCGAGATCGCGCAAGACCTCGGCTGGCGGTTGCCGCAGCACGTCGTCTGCCCGATGGCCGGCGGGGCGCTCATCGGCAAGATTCACAAGGCGTTCAACGAACTGTACGCGACCGGCCTGATCGACACGCCGGTGACGACGAAGATGTACGGCGCGCAGGCGACTGGGTGCAACCCGATCAGCGACGCGGTGAAGCAGAACCGCGAGAAGCACAAGCCGATTCGCAAGCCGAACACGATCTGCAAGAGCCTGGCCATCGGTGACCCGGCCGACGGCATCTTCGCCGCGAAGCTGGTCCGCGAGACCGGCGGGTGGGCCGAGGACGTGACCGACGACGAAATCGTCGACGGCATGAAGTTGCTCGCCCAAACGGAAGGCATTTTCGGCGAGACGGCCGGCGGTACGACCGTGGCCGTGGCCCGCAAGCTGATCGAGGCCGGCCGCATCCCGCGGAACGAAGAGATCGTTCTGTGCGTCACGGGCAACGGTCTGAAGACGCAAGACGCGGTCTTCGATTCGCTCACTGCCCCGGCCACCATCAAGCCGACGCTCGCCGAGTTCGAGCAACTGTCCGGGCTGATCGAAGCCGTGCTGGTCTGAACCAGGAATCAGGGGTCAGGAACCAGTAAAACAACCCTGGCCTTGACTCCCGATCCCTGTCCCCTGACTCCTGAAGGATTTCCCATGCGTCGTCTGTTGCTCGCCGCCGTCGCGGCCGTCGGTCTGACCTCGGCCGCCCGTGCGGCCGACAAGCCGGCCGAACTCGCCCTCGTCCCGCCGGCCGCGCCGATCGCGGTCAGCGTCGATGCGGTGAAGTTGAAGAAGAACCTCACCGACCTCGGCGCGCCGGTGGACAAGACCATCGCGAAGGCCAAGGAAGAGAAAAAGATCGACCTCGAAAACATCAGCCGGGCCACGGTGTTCGTCGAGGTGTTCCCCACCGCCGAAGTGTCGGCCCTGCCGACCGTCGTCGTGACCACGAAGGAAGCTACCGCCAAGGCCGACTTGCCGAAGTGGTTGCAGAGCGAAACGGAAGCCACCGTCGCCGGTAAGAAGGCGATCAAGGCGAAGGAACAAGTCGAGAAGCAAGATTTCTTCGGCACTATCATCGACGACAAGACGGCCCTTCTCGGCACCGAGCCGGCGCTGACGGCCGTGTTCAAGGACGGGGCGAAGGGCACCGACCTGGGCAAAGAGTTCGGGAAGGCCGACCTCAAGCACGACGTGGTGGCCGTGGTGGCCATGAAGCCGCTGCTGGCCAAGTTGAAGGAACAGTTCGGCGACCTGGACAAGCTGATCCCGCCGGCCGCGGAACAGTTCTGGACGGCCGCCAAGCGGCTCGAAACGATCTCGCTGACGGTGGACCTAGCCGAAGACACGCTGCTCACGGGTGTCTTCAAGGCAGACAACGCCGAGGGGGCCGACCTGGTGAAGGAGTCGCTGCAAGGCGGCGTCGCGCTGATGTCGCTGGCCTTGCCGCAGATCAAACAAGGGCTCGGCTCGCAACTGCCGCCGGAAGCGAAGCCGCTGATTTCGGTGGTCGAAGCCATCGCGAAGACCTCGAAGTTCAAGGTCGACGGCAGCACGGTCATCATGACCGTCGCCCGGCCGAAGGACTTCGGCAAGTAACCCAACGGCGAACCCGCCGAGACCGGTACGATGGACTGGATGGCGTTTGGGTCCGGCGACATGGTCTGTAAGCCGGGCCTCGACATCGATGACATGGGGGTGCCCGTCGCAGAGGTTCTGCGGCGGGTGGCGGTCGCCTTCCGGTAGGTGTCCATCGACTGGCCCACCGGGGATCGGTACGTTGAAGCCCGGCTCGAAAAGTCGAGGGAATTCTACTCGGGAGAGTTGCTCGAACTCGAATACCAACTTCGCGGTCGGACGGCGTTCGTGGCGGTGGCCGACGACCCGGGTGTGGTGCAATTGCAGTTCTTGATCGTTCGCTTCGCGAACATGCTGGAACTGCACTACGAACCACCGGCTGCCCTCCCCGAAGGCCGGACGCTCGCGAACAAACTGGCGGAGTTGCTGGGGTACGAGTTTCACTCGGTTGAAGAAATCGAGGACGACGCGGACGACGTGGAAGACGAAGAATAAGACCCAACGGAACGAGTCCTCCGACGAGATTCATCATGGCGATCAAAGTTCAGATTCCCACCCCGATGCGCGACCAGTCGGAGGGGCAGGCCGAAGTCACCGTCGTCGGCGACACGGTGCAGGCGGCCCTCGACGACCTCGTCCGGCAGCACCCCGGCCTCGGCACGAAGCTGTTCGACAAGGGGAAGATTCGGCCGTTCGTGAACGTGTTCGTCGGCGAGGAAGACATCCGCTACCTCGACGAGATGGACACGAAGCTGACCGACGGTGCGGTCGTCGCCCTCATCCCCGCGGTGGCCGGTGGCTGACGCACGCCCTGCCGACGAAGCCCCCGACGGGGCGGCCGTCTTCCCGTTGATTCCGCCGGAACTCGGCGTCCACCCGCTGCTGCTAGCGGTGTTGCACGCCTACGTCTTCCTCGAAGGCTCGGAAGAAGTCGTGCTGAACGGGGCCGTCGCCGAGGAGGCGATGCAGTACCTCGTGACGTACCTGCAACGGCTGACCGGGGCCGAGTTGAAGCGGATGCGGGAAGACCTGGCAACCCTCGCGACGTTCGCGAAGTCGGAGAAGTGGCCGAAGCAACAAGTGCGATTCTTGCAAGAGTTCCTGGACGACAACGGAATCCAATAACAGAGCGTAACCGCGACGCGAAGGGGAGCGCGGACGACTGCCGCGGTCCCCTTCGCGTTTCTCATTGAAGAAGATCATGGACAACACCTTCGAACGCTACTCCCGTCAGATGCGCGTCCCCGGTATCGGCAAAGCGGGACAAGAGCGCATCATGAATTCGCGCGTCACGCTCTGCGGCGTCGGCGCGCTCGGCACCGTGCTGGCCAACGCGCTCGTGCGGGCCGGCGTCGGGTTCATCCGCGTCATCGACCGCGACTTCGTCGAGCCGAGCAACCTCCAACGGCAGGTCCTCTTCGACGAGGCCGACGTGACCGGCAACATGCCGAAGGCCGAGGCCGCCGTCAACAAGATGCGGCTGATCAACAGTAGCGTGAAGCTCGAAGCCATCGTCGCGGACATCAACCGCACCAACATCGAGGAGTTCAGCAAGGACGCCGACCTGATCCTCGACGGCACGGACAACTTCGAGGTGCGGTACACGATCAACGACGTAGCCGTGAAGCTCGGCAAGCCGTGGGTGTACGGCGGGGCCGTCGGCACCGAAGGCATGACCATGACGATCATCCCCGGCGAGACGCCGTGCCTGCGGTGCGTGTTCGAGGCCAGCCCCGGCCCCGGCGAAGTCGGCACCTGCGAAACCGCTGGCGTATTGGGGCCGGCCGTCGGCGTGATCGCGAACATGCAGGCGGCGGAAGCGTTGAAGTTGCTCGCGGGCAAGAAAGAGACGATCAACCGCGAACTCGTGATGCTCAACCTGTGGGAGAACACCTACAAGCGGGTGAAGATCGCCCCGCTGGCCGGCCGCAAGGGCAAGTGCCCGTGCTGTGCCCTGAAGCAGTTCGAGTGGCTGGACGGCGACCAGGGCACGCAGACGACGAGTCTGTGCGGCCGCAACGCCGTGCAGGTGACGCAGCGGGCCGGCACGCGGCTCGACTTCGCGCAGCTCGCCAGCCAACTGAAATCGAGCGGCACCGTGACGGCGAACAAGTTCCTGCTGAAGTTCACCGTGACCGACGGCGGCGAGGGGTACGAGTTCACCGTCTTCCCCGACGGCCGGGCGATCATCAAGGGCACCGACGACAGCGACCGGGCACGCACGCTGTACGCGAAGTACATCGGGTATTGACGTTCCGCCTGGCGGATTGGGGTGGGTAAAGTGTCGGTGGAGGATTCGTCATGGCCACGATGTCGTCCACGAGTCGCACGATCCGGCCGGCGAGACCGGCCGATCCAGCAGTGCCACAACCGTTCCGAATCACCGTCGAGCAATACCATCGCATGGGCGAATTGGGGTTCTTCACGGCAAAGCCGCGGTGCGAGTTGATTCGCGGAATCATTGTGGAGAAACTCCTAATGAACCCGCCCCACAAGACCGCCCTCCGCCGGTTGATTGACCTCCTCCGACCTCTAATTCCTGAGGGATACGTTTTTGACTCGCAGGGGCCGATCTCCCTGGCCGACAGTGAACCGGAACCCGACGTTAGTATCACACTCGGCCCGGACGATCGCTATTCGGACCGCCACGCCGGCCCCGACGAAGTGGTCTTGCTCGTCGAGGTCGCGGATTCATCACTTGAGTACGACCGCGGTGAGAAGCTTCAACTGTACGCGGAGGCCGGCATCTCAGTGTATTGGGTGGTCAATCTTCGCGACCGAAGCGTGACGGTTTACACGCGGCCGCGGGGCGGTCGAAATCCTGGCTACCGTAACCGCGTCGATTACACCCCCGGCGCGGCCGTGCCGGTCGTGATCGGCAAGAAGACTATCGGCACCATTCCCGTCACCGAGATTCTCCCGTGATCTACCTCGACAACGCCGCCACGAGTTTCCCGAAGCCGGAGGCGGTCTACGTGGCGATGGACAAGTTCGCCCGCACGACGCTCGCCAACCCGGGGCGGGCCGGGCACAAGATGGCCCTCGCGGCCGAACACGCCCTCGACGACGGCCGCCACCGACTCAATAAGTTCGTCAACGGCAAAGGCCCTGAGCGGTTCATCTTCACGCTGAACTGCACCGACGCCCTCAACATGGCTTTCAAGGGCGTGCTGAACAACGGCGATCACGTTGTGACGACCGACCTCGAACACAACAGCGTCTCGCGGCCGCTCGTCGCGATGGCCGAAGCCGGCTTCATCACGCTCACGCGCGTCGCCTCCGACGGCGGCGGCACGATCGACCCGGACGCCATCGCGAAGGCGATCACGCCGAAGACGAAGCTCGTGGCCGTCACACACGCCAGCAATGTCATCGGCACGGTGCAACCCGTCGGCGAGATCGGCCGCATCTGCCGTGAGCGGGACGTGATCTTCCTGGTGGACGCGGCCCAGACGATCGGCGTTGTGCCGATCGACGTGCAGGCCATGCACATCGACCTGCTCGCGTTCCCCGGCCACAAGTGCCTGTTCGGGCCGACCGGCACCGGGGCGCTCTACGTCGCGCCGCGGGTCGTCGTGAAGCCGTGGCGGGAGGGCGGCACCGGCGGCGACTCGTCTACGCCGACGCAGCCGAAGGACTTCCCGTATTACCTCGAAGGCGGCACGCCGAACGTCCTCGGTGTCGTCGGCATGGTCGCCGGCCTCGACTTCGTCGAAGCGGAGACGCCGGAGAAGTTGCGGGCGCACGAGGTCGAACTGTGCGACCGGCTGTACCAACAACTGGAGGGGTCGGCCCTGACGTTCGTCGGCCACCGCGATTCGGCCCGCAAGGTCGGCACGCTCAGCTTCTTCAGCGAGTTGATCCCGGCCCCGGAGATCGGCGGCATTCTCGATCAAGCCTTCGACATCGCCATCCGCCCCGGCCTGCACTGTGCGCCGTACGTCCACCGGGCCGTCGGCAGCTTCCCCGACGGGTTGGTCCGCGTCAGCCCCGGCCCGTTCAGCACGGCCGCGGACATCGACACGCTCGCGAGCGCGTTGAAAGAAATCACGGCGATGTAGTTGGCGGTGCCATCAGTAAGCCCGCGACGGCGGCGTTAACCAGCGTCGCGAGGTAGCCGATGAACAGCGCTTTCATCCCGAGGCGGGCGAGGTCGCCGCGGCGGTTCTCGGCCATCGCCCCAATGCCGCCGAGTTGGATGCCGATGGACGAGAAGTTCGCGAAGCCCGTCAGGGCGTAGACAGCCAAGAGCCGGGACCGTTCGCCGAGCGGGTCGTGGGCCGTCCAGTCCTTGAGCGTCAGATAGGCGACGTGCTCGTTGGCGGCGAGCTTGATCCCGAGCAGCGTGCCGACTCGTCGCGAGTCGTCCGGGTCCACGCCGATCAGCACCGCGACCGGGGCGAACAACCAGCCGAAGATCATCTGCAAACTCAGCTTGTCCGGTATCCACTCCAACCGATCCGCACTCAGGCCGACTCCGATCAGCGTCGGCTTGATGCTTCCGAGAATCACATCGAACAGGGCGATGAACGCGAGGAAGCCGATCAGCATGGCGGCCACGTTCAGCGCGAGCATCAGGCCGTCTTTCACGCCGCCGGCGGCCGCGTCGATGGCGTTCGCGTGAACCTTCGGCACCACGACGGTCGCGTTCCCCATCGTCTCGGGCGTCTCGGTTTCGGGCAGTACTAGTTTCGTCAGGTAGAGGCTGCACGGGCAGGCCATCACGCACGTACAGAGGATCGAGACGGGGTCGGCCCCGTAGCTGATGTACACGGCCATCATGCCGCCGGAGATGTGGGCCATGCCGCTGGCCATGAGCGCGAGCAGTTCCGACTGCGTCATCTTCGGTACGAACGGCTTCACGATCAGCGGCGCTTCCGTCTGGCCCATGAAGACGTTCGCCGACACCGACAGTGTCTCCGCCCCGCTCGTGCCCATCAAGTACATCATGACGCGGGCGAACAGTTTCACGAGCAGTTGCAAGACGCCGAAGTAGTAGAGCACGCTGAAGAACGACGAGATGAAGATGATCGGCGGCAGCGCGCGGAACGCGAAGTGGAACGGGATGGCCCCGGTATTTCGCTGCTGGGTGACGAACGCCCCCGGACCGCCGAGGACGGCCCCGACTTCGTTCGTCAGCGGCCCGCGAACCTTCGCCAGGTCGCCGAAGACGAACTCGGCTCCCTTGTCCGAACACTCGACCAACTTCTTGATCCCGCCGCCGACCCACTCGAACCCGGTCTTCACCCACTCGACGTGCAGGACCGAGTACGCAAGCAAGAACTGCAACAGAATGCCCGTGACGATGGTGCGGGCGTTGACGTTCCGCAGGTTCTGCGAGCACCCGGCGGCGAGGGCCAGGAACGCACCCAGGCCGCAGACGGCCTGCCCCCGTGGGCCGAGGCTCGCACTACCAAACGAAGCCGTCGCTGTGAGGCCGGCGACGAGGCCGAAAAGACCCAATCGCCACGCGAGCGGGGTAGGGGCGGTGGACATGAGCGGTACCCGAAGGCCGGAAGTGAGAGGTTGGGTACAGGGTATGGGTTCGACCGGCGAGCGTCCCGATTGGCGGGCGTTCGACACGGCTGATCGGTCTGTAAGATAGCCGGCGTCGTGATGCTCACACCTCGGCCCGATCCGGAGACGCCATGACGCGGCCCGACTCTTCCTCCATTCTCGACCGACGGTTACTCCTGGCCACGGCTGCAGCCGTCCTCGTGCCCCGCTTCGGCTTCGCCCGCCCCGACGCCGTGCCCCAATGGCAGACCGACGCCCTCGCGTACCTCGCCGGGCTGGTCCGGGCGGACGGCGGGTACGCCTGGGACGGCGCGCCGTACTCCCACCTCACGCCGACGTTCGCGGTCGTTGGCACGTTCCACGTTCTGAAACAACCGCCGCCGAAGACGGAAGCGTTGACCAAGTTCGTCCGCGAGCGGCACCCGTTCCACTTGAAGAAACTGGAGCGGCCGTTGCGGGGGTTCGACCTGCAACAGATTCAAGCCCTCGTCTGGCTCGGGGAAGACGTGTCGGCCTTCCGCGACACCGTTCGCTCGTGGGCGAAGCCGACGGTTTACCCGAAGCAGTACGAGCAGAACGGGCAGCCGGTCTTTCGGTTCGAGGCGGCCGCGTTCCTCGCCCGGAAGTTGGTGGGGCTTCCGCTCGACGACCTCTCCCCGGCCTACGTCGGCTACCTGAACGACCGTCGCCGGCCGGATGGGAGCTTCAACACCACCCCGGCGGCGGACCAGAGTGCCGGGCACGTCGTCAACACGCTGTTCGGCCTCGAAGCCCTTCGAGCGTTGGGCCGCGAAGGAGAACTGAAAGACAAGGCGGTGGAGTGGCTCCGCGCGTGCCAACGGCCCTCTGGCGGGTTCACCTACCAGCCGAAGCCGGAGTTCGCCGGCATCGACCGGTCCACGTACACGCACGCCGCCGTGCGGGCGCTGGCCCTCCTCGGGGCCGCCCCGGCCGACAAGGCCGCCTGCGTTCGCTACGTTCACTCGCTGCGGAACGCGGACGGCGGCTTCGGCGACCGCCCCGGCTGGGCAAGCAACCCGATGGCGACCTACGAGGCGGTGGACGCGCTCGCCGCCCTCGGGGCGTTGGACGAACCCCCGTCCGCGGCGAAAGCCCTGCCCGCGGAACCTGCGTTGCCCGCCGGACTGAAGGCGTTCACCATCCAGATCGAGGCGCACGGGCAGGGCAGTCCGGCGGAGGCGGTCGACCTCGCCCGCGGGTTGCGCATCCACCTGTGGGGGGCGAAGAACGCCAAGCCCGAGTGGATCGCCTGCGCCCAAGCGATTGCCGACCGCGACAAGGTGCCGGTCAAGTTCTTCCCCGCCGACGAGGAGTACGGCACCTGGGTGAGCGTGCCGGGGCTGGGGACGTACAGCCACACGAGCGATGTTGTCGCGCCGCCGGGGGCCGACTTCGGCAAGCCGCTGATGAACGCCGGGGTGGTGAAGTGGCCGGAGTTCCGCAACCGTCGGCTGGCACCGCTTCAGAAGGCGAACGGGGCACTGGTCTGGCAGTTCGGCGAAAGCGAGGAACTGACCCGCGTGTTCCTCGACGACTCCGTGGAACGGGGCGGGTTCGCGGCCATCAGCACGTTCCACTTCGGCAACCCCGACTTCACCAACAGTGAACCGTTCCTCTACCGCTACCGGGGCCGTATCCCGTTCGTCGGCCTTCAGGACGCGCACGGGGCCGAGCCGTGGTGGTTCGCGGACATGACGACCGGCTTCCGCACGCTCTTTCTCGCGAAGGAGCCGACGTGGGAAGGTTGGACGGAAGCCCTCCGGCGAAACTGGGTGGGGGCTGTCCGCCGGGACGCGGTCAGCCGGAACGAACTCTGGATGCACACCGGCTCAACGGCCGTGCGGGACGCCTTCGTCGCTCAAGAGAAAGAGTGGCGGTGGTGGAACGGCGGAGCAGCCGAACGGCCGATGGTGTCCGTTGTTGTTCTGCGGCCGGACGACCTGTTCGAAGTGGGCCGCCCGGAGAAGGGGCTGGCCGTCCGCGTCCGGTGCGCCTGGGAGAACACCGCGCAAGGGCTGGCGAAGAAGCCGCTCGTCGCGTTGGTGAAGTTGGTGGTTGACGGCAAGGAAGTGTCGGCCGAACTCGTGGCGAAAAAGAACCCGACGGGGACGGCCCACCTCGACCACTACCACCTGCTTTCCCTTCCCAAACTCGCGGCCGGCAAGCACACCGTGTCGGCCACCGTGCGGGCGGTGGGCACCGGGGCTGAATCTTCGCGGACCGTGGAATTCACGGTGGACTTGTGACGTGACACGGAGCACCGGATGGACGTTTTGACGATTCGCCCGCTCGATCTCGAAGCCCGCCGGCAGAAGGGCGAGCGGGTCGAGATGATCGACGTGCGGACGCCGGTCGAGTATCGCGAAGTCCACTGCCCGCTGGCTCGCAACGTGCCCCTGGCCGGCCTCGACCCCGCGGCCGTGATGGGCGGGCGGGCCGGCGCGGTCGGCGAGCCACTGTACGTCATCTGTCGCACCGGCGGGCGGGGTCAGCAGGCGTGCGAAAAATTTCGGGCGGCGGGCTACGCGAATGTCGTCAACGTCGAGGGCGGCACCCTCGCCTGGGCCGCGTCCGGACTGCCGGTCAACCGCGGGAAGGCTGGCGTGTCCCTCGAACGGCAGGTGCGTATCGCTGCCGGCTCGCTGGTTCTGACTGGCGTGGCGCTCGCGGCAGTGGTCCACCCCTACCTGCTTGGCCTGTCGGCGTTCGTCGGGGCCGGTCTGGTCTTCTCCGGCATCACCGACACGTGCGGCATGGGGTTGGTTCTCGCGAGGATGCCGTGGAACCGGGCGTCCACCCCAGCGTGCGAGACGGCCGCGAACCCGAGTTAGAATTCCAATCTTTCACCCGACGAACACGCCGCCGGTGAAGCCGGGGAAGGGATCGACCGCCACGGCGACGGGGTTCGGCCCGGCCGTGAGGGCCGCGCGGTCGTAGAGTCGCACCCGCCCGCCGCCGGTGCCATCGCCGACGACGAGATCCGCGAACGGGTCGCCGTCGAGGTCTTTGACCGCTACGCGGACACCGCCGCGTGCGGTCGCATCCCCGGCGAAGAAGTCCGGCCCGCGGACGAGTTGGTTCTGCCGCAGGCGCACCCCGTCCAGCACCGACACCCGCGGCCCGCCGCCCGGCCCGGCCCCGACGACGAGGTCCGGGACGCCGTCCCCGCTCACGTCGCCGACCGCGACGTAGACGCCGTTGCGGAGAGTCGCCTCGAACGCGAAGAAGTCGCCGAACACTTTCGCCCGCGTCGCCCCGGCCCCCAACGACCGGCCGCTGAAGCCGGCGACCCGCGGGCCGCCGCCGAAGCCGGCCGCGACGATCAGATCGCCGACGCCGTCGCCGTCGAGATCGCCCACCGTAGCCCGCGCCCCGCCCCGGAAGGCCGGGTCGTCGATCCCGAAGAAATCATCGACGGCGGCGAAGCCGTTCCCGTTCAACACGCGCACCCGCGGTCCGCCCCCTTCATCCGGCGTGACGACCAGTTCCGGCACGCCGTCGCCGGTCAGATCGCCAGCCGCCACGAACACGCCGCCGGTGAACGACGCCTCGAACGGGGCGAAGTCGAACAGGGCGTGGCCCGCGTTCGCCCCGTCGAGGACGACGACCCGCGTGGCGATCCCCGGCCCGGTCCCGGTCACGAGGTCGCCCACGCCGTCCCCGTTGAAGTCCGCGACCGCGACCCGCACGCCGCCGGAGAACGCCCCGAACGGCTG
Source organism: Limnoglobus roseus (assembly GCF_008254045.1). Taxonomy (GTDB): domain Bacteria; phylum Planctomycetota; class Planctomycetia; order Gemmatales; family Gemmataceae; genus Limnoglobus; species Limnoglobus roseus. Next base: position 3,023,305 of record NZ_CP042425.1, read on the forward strand.
GACCGTGTACGCCGCGGTTCCGTCGGCACCGTACAGGGTCGCGCTCCCGCCGCCGACATCGCTTCCGGCGGCGTACCCGCTGCCGGCCGGGGTGGCCCAGATGCCCGTGATCGCCGCGGTGGTGGCACTCGCGCCGGCGTACGGCAGGTCGTAGAAGTCTTCGACCGTCCGCAGGACGCCGAAGTGATCGACGCGGCCCTCGTACTGGCCTTGCCGCACCGGCCCGCCGACGACGACCGTGAAGATTTGGTTCCCCTCGGCCGAGTCGTCCTCGTCGAACGTCACCACGAGGAGGCTGTTGTGGGTGACGGCCCAATCGGCGTACTCGCCGAGGTTGTCCCGCAGCCACACGTCGGCCTGGGCCACCGTGCCGTCGTGCATATCGTGGGCCTGGTTGGGCACCACGAAGGCGACGGTGGGAAGGTTCGCGTAGTCGGTCGGGAACGCGGTGAACGGCTGGTTCGTCTCGGCCGCGAGGCCGTTCGAACTACTGCCCTGCCAGTCCGACCAGGGGTTGTGCTTCCGCCAGTACGCGCCCGTCCCCAGGCCGTCGCTGCCGCCCGTGTGAGCGATGAGCGATCCGACGGCGGGCAGGTCTTCCGAGTACCCGACGAACGTCTTCCCGGCGGCGATCAGACTCGCCCCGAGGTTGGGCGTGACGAACTGAGCGGCGGGTACTGCGTCGTCTCGGGTGCCTTGGTTCGACCCCGAGAACAGGTCGAGGTAGTTCGGCTGGCTCGGGTGCTCGACGGCGAACGACTGTGTGAGAAGGGCGGCGTGCGGCCCGTCGGCCAGGGCGTTGAAATAGGCCGCGTCCGGGTTGCCCCGAATCTGGTCGAAGCCGTGGTTCTCTTCGACCACGATGACGACGTGGTCCGGCACCGGTAGCCCCCCGCGTGGGAGCACCCGCGGGTCGAGTTCTTCCAGGTGCATCATTGCGGGACGAAGGAGTCTCATGGTGTCCCACTCCCCGAGGGGCACGCTCCATGTTAACGGGCCGAGCCGGCCCTGCCAAAGGAAATGGCGACCCGCGTGCGGCTTCGGGGACGAGACTAATCGATCAGCCCGTACAGCGGGCCGCCCCGCGCGGCGAGTTCGTCCACGCGCTTCGTGACGGCCGGGTCTTCCACCAGCGGTGGGGCCATGTGCGGCTTCACGCGGGCGTCGATCACCAGCGGACCGCGACAGCCGAAGTGCTTCTGGTGCGAGAAGCCGTTCACGCCGAGGACGTCCGCGGCCGGGTTCGATCGGGTGAACGTCACCCAGAGAAAATTCGCCAGCGATTGCGCCACGAACGGGGCCGAATCGACCAGCACGATCAGCGGGAACCCGATGACTCGGTCCGGCCGTTCGCCGAGGCGGTCACAGAGTTGCACGAAGTGCGGCTCGTACTCCGCCCCTGCCGGCACGCCATCGTGCTTCGGGCCGCTGACCGCGAGGACGCCGGGCACCACCACCGCCGCCCCGGTCAGCCCCGACGGCACCTCCGTCGCGAGCGTGCGCCGCTTCGGTCCGGCCGCGGCGATCACCAACTTCGACCCGGCGTTCAACCCCTGCCCGGCCGAGTAGTCGAGCGTGTCGATCGTTGTCCGCGTCTGGAAGTGCAAGTCGTCGGCCCAGTTCACCCGTTCGAGCAAGTGCCGTAGAAACCCGGCGATGTCGTGAACGTCCAGGTCGGGTGCGTCTTCCTTCGCCACGATGAGCAGGTACTTCGCCAGCGACAACTGCCCCTGCCCGAGGATCGCGTTCGCCAGCGTCAGCAACTCTTGCGGTTTGCGCTCGGCCGCGTAGGGGACGTATCGCTCGCTGCCGATGGCGAGCAGCAACGGGTGGACGCCGGCTTCATCGACAGCGTGGACGGCGTTCACGCCGGGCAGTGCGGCCGGAATGGCGGGGCCGGTCAAGTCGTGGATGAACTCACCGAACGACGTGTCTTCCTGCGGCGGCCGACCGACGACGGTGAACGGCCAGATCGCCCCCGGCCGGTGGTAGACGCGCTCGACCGTCATCACCGGGAAGTCGTGTTTCAAACTGTAGTAGCCGAGGTGATCGCCGAACGGGCCTTCCGGTTTCGTTCGCGTCGGGTCGATGAACCCCGAGATGACAAAGTCGGCTTCGGCCGGCATCGCCAGCCCGTTCGCGGCCGTCACCAACCCGACGCGCCGGCCGCCGAGGACGCCGGCGAACGCGAGTTCGGGCAAGCCCTCCGGCAGCGGCATCACGGCCGACAGCGTGAGGGCTGGCGGGCCGCCGACGATCACATTCACCGGCAACCGCTCGCCGCGCCGCACGGCCGCCGCATGATGGACGCCGATGCCGCGGTGAATCTGGTAGTGCAACCCGCACTCGCGATCCGGCTCGTAATCGTTGCCGCCGAGTTGCACACGATACATGCCGAGGTTCGACTTCATCCACCCGCGGCGATCAGGGTGCTCCGTGTACACCGCTGGCAGCGTGATGAACGCTCCGCCGTCGAGCGGCCAACTCTGAATCTGTGGGAGCGCGGAGAGCGTGGTGGTGTGTTTTAAGATCGGGCCACGACTTTGATGCCGTGGCCACATGCGATGGAAGAGCAGGGGAAGGTTCGTATATCGCCACACTCGTTTGAGTGCCTTTCCGCCGTCGGATTTGAGTTCCACAAGTTTGCGAACATTTGAGATGTCGTGCTGAAAAAGGAAACGCACGCGGTCCGTTGTGCCGAAAAGATTCGCGAGTATGGGGAACTGCCCCCCGACCGGATGCTCAAAAAGAACGGCCGGCGCCCGCCGGCGGTAGAGGCGGCGTTGAATCTCGGCGACTTCCAACTGCGTTCGAATTCCGTGCGACACGCGAACGAGTTGCCCGGTCCGTTCGAGATCCCGAACGGCTTCGCTCAGATTCTGGTGAGCCATCAGCGTGTCGCTCGTGTGAATTCAAGGGTGTTCGACGAGTGATGAAAGAACCGTGAGGAATGATCGCGAGTAACGCGCCCCTCGGTCGCCAGGGTCGAGCGTTCAGACGAGGGAAATAATTCAAGGGCAAATGCCGGATTGGGGACACCCAGGTCGGTATTGGCATTCTATGGTTCGGGCGTGTTGGCAGTCGCCCAACGGCTTCGCCAGGTGCCGAACCCAGTGCGTCACGGACAGGTGCGAGACCCGCAAAACTTGATGCTCTTTCATCCGCCGAAGCCGAGTTACCCGCTCGCCGAGTTGATTGGACTCGCGGTCGCCGCCTTCGCGCTCCCCCTCTTGCAATCGATCTTCCCCATTACGCTCGGCCCGGTGTGGCTGTTGGCCGGAGCCTACGGCGTGCCGTTCGTGGCCGGGGTAATCCAGGGCTACCGCGGCACGCTGGCCTTCGCCGTCGGGTCGTGCGCCGCGTGGGTGCTCCTCGGCCCGACCCCGGAGGCGGCGGTGGCCTATGGGGCCGCCGTGGTCGAAGCATTTGCCGTCGCGGCCTTCTGCCGGCGAGGGCTCCCGTTCTTTCCCAGCCTGGCCCAACCGCGGCACGTGCTGGCCTTTATCGTCCTCGCGACTCTTGCCGCTACGATCCGCGGCCTTGCCGCCACTGCCGGTGCTGTCCTGCTCGACGGTTTGCAGGGGCAACCCGGCCTCGGCGTTTCGGCCGTCGAATGGCTGACGATTTTCCTGATGGCCCCGGCCGCGCTGGTCTGGCTGCGCGGCCCCGCACTCGACCGGACGAACCACAACCGAATTGGCGAAGCGGTCGCCCTGGTCGTCTTCATCTCGGTGGTGACGTGGGCCTGCTTCGGCGGCCACGAGAACGCCCGCGACTTGAATCTCCCGATGCCCATGCTGGCCCTCCTGCTCGGGCTGGGGAACTGGCTCGCGTTCCGCTTCTACGTCCGCGGCATGGCCAGCATCTTCGTCATCGTCGGCGGCCTCTTCACCCTCAGTGCGGCCCAGCGCGGGTCGTTCGCCCCGGTCATCCCGCTGGACGCCCCACCCGGCGAGCAGATGCTGTGGCTGGCGGGCGTCACGGTCGTGCTGGCGTTCCAACTGGTGATCGCGGCCGTGGCGAAAGACTACGCCGTCCGCGACGCCGACCGCGAACGGTACATCCTGGCGGCCCACAAGCACGCCGAGCGGTTGAACGAAGTGAACGCCCGGCTCTCGCGGGTGGCCGGTGAACTGTCCGAGAAACAGGATCGCCTCCAACTGCTGGAATCGGCCGTCGTCCACGCCCGCGACGCGATCGTCGTTTTGGAAGGCACGCCGCAGCCGAACCGCGGGCGGAGCGTTCTGTACGTCAACGACGCCTTCACGCAGATCATGGGCTACCCGGCTGACGAAGTGATCGGCCGGTCGCTGCACTTCCTGCGCGGGGCGGACACCGACTCCGTAACGCTGGAACACCTTCGCGTCGCGCTCGACGAGTGCCGGCCGTTCAACTGCGAACTCTTGAACTACCGCCGGGACGGTCAGAGCGTCTGGATGAGTATCGGCATCGTGCCGGTGAAGGACGCGGCCGGCGGGTGCTCGCACTTCGTGATGATCCAGCGGGACATCACCGACCGCAAGCGGACCGAGGAAGCCCTTCAGGCCAGCGAGGCGAAGTTCCGCGGCATCTTCGAGACGGCCAGCGCCGGCGTCTCGCTGACCGACGAGCGCGGGAACTTCGTCGCGTGCAACCGCGCGTTCGCGGCCCTGTTGGGCCGGCCCGTGGAACAGATCATCGGCCACCGGGCGGGCGAGTTCACCCACCCGGACGACTGGGCGAACCAGCAGGAACTCAACGCCGAGATGCGGGAAGGCCACTGCGACAGCTACCAGCTTCGCAAGCGGTACGTGAAGCCCGACGGTGGCACGACCTGGACGGAACTCTCCTTCGCCGCCGTCCGCGGCCCCGGCGGGGAGTACCAGGCCGGCCTCGGCGTATCGGTGGACGTGAGCGCGCGGATGACGCTGGAAGAACAACTCCGGCAGTCGCAAAAGATGGAAGCCCTCGGCCAACTGGCCGGCGGCGTGGCCCACGACTTCAACAACCTGCTCACGGCCATTCTCGGCAACCTGGCCCTCGTGCAGTTGCCCGTCGACGACCCCGCGCGGCCGATGCTCCAGACCGTGGAAGCGGCGGCCAGCCGGGCCTCCGACCTGACCCGCAAGATGCTCAGTTACGCCCGCCGCAACCACCTGCACGTGGCCTTCGTGAACCCGTCCGCGATCATCGGCGAAGTCGTGGACATCCTCCGCCGCACGATCGACCCGCGGATCGAGATTCGCACCGACATCCGGGCCAACGACGCCGTGTCCATGGACTCGACGCTGATCTACCAGGCGCTGTTCAACCTCTGCCTGAACGCCCGCGACGCGATGCCGCAGGGCGGGCGGCTCACGCTGGAGGCCGACCGCGTCGAACTCCTTGACGGCCACCCGCACCCCGACGCCCGCCCCGGAACGTACATCCGCCTGGCCGTCGCCGACACCGGCGGGGGCATGACGGACGCCGTGAAGAACCGCCTGTTCGAGCCGTTCTTCACGACCAAGAGCGTCGGCCGCGGCACCGGCCTCGGTCTGCCGATGGTCCACGGCATCTTGAAGCAGCACAGCGGGTGGGTGTCGTTCGAATCGGAACTCGGCCGCGGCACGCGGTTCGAACTGTACCTGCCGCTGAGCCAGGAGACGACGACCCCGCTCCCGCCGCCCCGCGTGGAGCCGGCCCCGACGTGCGACGTGAGCACCCCGCCGCCGACGAAGGCCGACGGGGCGACGATTCTGTTGGTGGACGACGAGGAGATGATCCGCTCCCTCGGCCGGGCGATCCTGGAATCGCACAACTACAAGGTGTACGAGGCGGTGGACGGCGTGGACGCGGTCGAGACGTACGCCCGCCTGCAATCGGAGATCGACCTCGTCCTGATGGACGTGACGATGCCGCGGCTGTCCGGCCGCGACGCCTACGATCAAATCGTGGCGATGAACCCGTCGGCGAAGGTGCTGCTCTCCAGCGGCTACTCGACGGAAGACCTGTCCGAGATCGAAAGCACGCTCGGCCTGCTGTCGAAGCCGTACCTGCCGAAGGACTTGCTGAAGGCCGTCTACCGCGTCCTCAGCGACATGCCGGTGTCGGTCGGGGCGGAGTAGCCGATCAATTCTTGATCGTCCATGATGGTCCTGTTAGACTCGGAGCGATTCACCCGGCACCTGACGGTGATCGCCTTCGTCTTGGCGAGCCGAGCACCGTCAGGTGCCGGGTGTCCCGCGCGGGGATTACCCCTCATGGACCGCTACTGGCTCCTCACCTGGACCTGCTACGTGACCTGGCTTTCCGGCAATGGTCACGGCTTCGTCGGCAACCTTCGCGAAGCGGACGGGTCGCACGTCAATCACAACATCCCCGGCACGCCCTGCGACACCGACTTCCCCTTGCTCGAAGCCTGGGTCCGGCAACACATGACTGGCGATCCGGTCTCTTTGGGCAAGCCCGAAGCCGATGCGATGATTGCTCAACTTCAGGAAACGGCCCGCGTTCGAAAGTGGAGCCTCGAAGCCGCGAGCGTGATGTTCAACCACACGCACGTCGTGGTCGGCGTCCCCGGCGATCCCGAACCGGGGCACGTCTTGGAGACGTTCAAGAGCTGGGCCACGCGGGCGATCAAGACGTTGCGAACCCTCCCGCCGAACGGCACATTTTGGACGGCGAAAGGATCGAAGCGGAAACTAGAGGACGAACGGGTGGTGAAGACCGCGGTCGTGTACGTGGCGAAGAAGCAACCGCACCCACTCGCAACGTGGTGGGCGACGCCGTGGCAGGAGTTGTTAGAGGATTGGGATTTGGCGAGCCGAGCACCGTAAGGTGCCGGGTGTATGTCAGCGATACTCACCCGGCATCTTACGGTGCTCGGCTCGCCTTAAACGTACAGGTGCCCTTCGTGCCGGTAGCGCGGGTGGCGGGCGATGGCCCGGTGGTCGGCAGCGGCCACGGCGCGGGCCGCTCCCACGGCCGCAATGACGGCGTCCATCGCATCGCCGCCGGGATTCCGCATCATCACCCGCCGGAACTTGTCCGCGATCTTCACCTCCCCGCCGAGCCAGTCCAGAATCGCGTGCCGCGTGAGTCGCCGCTTGCGGGTCAGGGGGCCGCCGAGCGGTTGCTTGTAGTTCTGGTGCGGCACCTTCACCCGCTTCAGTACCGAGCCGGGGCAGCACTCGACGACCACCCGCTTCGCGCGGGCGAGTTTCCGGTACTGGAACGGCAGCACGGCCGTGCCCGGCGTTTGCCGCAGCGGGTTGACCACGTCGCGCATGCCGAAGAACGTCTGGTAGATCAGCCGGTAGTGGAACGTGTCGAACGGCGTGCGGGCTTCCGCGTCCGACGCCCGCAGGATGTGCTTCCGCTGGAACAACTCCGTCGCACGGCGGACGCACTCCAGACCACACCCGTAGGCGTCTTCCTCCCACTCGGCCAGGAACGCGAACTGATCGGCCCACGGCGTTCCGTGCGGGAAGAGTTCGAGCGGCAGGCCGAACGGGAAGTCGAAGCCCCAGAGAGCGCCTTCGGACGCCAGGATCATCGCGACGAGGTGTTGCAGGGCCGCCGCGCGTTCGGCCGTGCCGCAGAGCGACGTGAGCGACCGCAGCGACGTGACCGCGAACCCGCGGCGCGTTGGGGCGAGTTCCGCGACCCAGATGGTGTCACCCGCTTGACGTGCGCCGCTGAAGTCGACGCCGTAGAACCGCTCGAACTGTGGGAGTTGCATCCCAACAGAGTAGCCACAGCCGCAGCCGGTTGGGTAGGTCGGAAGCCGTCCCCGCCAGTTCCCGACACCCGGCCCGGATTCTTCCACTCGTTCACCTGTCCACCGATGCGATTCCCTGGTAGCGTAAACCGTGCATTCCCCACTGGGACACTGACGTTCCAGACTCCAGCTTCCCTTTCCCGACACGGAGGATCGTGAATGGCGTTAGCCACACGGGAAACAGTTTCTGACCGGGCGACCCCTCTCGACGTTCTCCACGACATGGTGGGGAAATTTCGACAGGCCGTCGAAGGGTTGGTTTTCACAAACTCTCCCTCTTCGCTCAGCAGCGTGACACAGTTGCTCTCGATCGTCCCGCTGGACGTGTGTGAGAAACTGTGTGCCGCCGCCGCTGTTGTGTCGCCGGGAGAAATCCGCCGGTCGTTCCCGAACGAGGACCGCCTGCTCATCGACATGGTGCTGGCGATGTACGACAACCTCCGCGTCGACGCAGGGCCGCGAACTCCGACGAACCACCTGGCGGAGTCGGCCCGTGTCGGCTGACGGCCTGACGCACTTCGACGCCGCCGGGGCGGCCCGCATGGTGGACGTCGGGGCGAAAGCGGAAACCGACCGCACCGCCGTCGCCTCGGCCGTCGTGCGGATGCTCCCGGAAACGCGGCAACGAATTCAGGATGGCACGGCCTCGAAGAAAGGGGACGTGCTCGCCGTCGCCCGTCTCGCCGGCATCATGGCCGCGAAGAAAACCGGCGACCTGATCCCGCTCTGCCATCCTCTTCCCCTCACGTCCGTCGCCGTTGATTTTTCCTTTCCAGACGATCCCGCGTTGATCCGGGTGGAAGCCCGCGTGCGAGTTTTTGCCCGAACGGGTGTTGAAATGGAGGCCCTGACTGCGGTTAGTGTGGCAGCCCTGACGGTCTACGACATGTGCAAGGCCGTGGACCGCGGGATGATCCTCGAGCGCGTGCAGTTGGAAGAGAAGGCCGGCGGACAGTCCGGCCCCTTCCGCCGCCCCGCCGACTAACAACAGGGTTGCCATGACCACCCTCCTCGGCGGTAAGCCGACGGCCAAAGCGTTGCCGTTCGCCCCGATTCTCGCCGACCTCGACGCGGCCGACCGCGCGTTCGCGAACACGCTCGCCCAGTACCGCACGCCGTTCGCCTCGCTGATCGAGCACCTCAAGCACTACCGCGGCAAGCGGCTCCGCCCGGCCCTGATGCTGCTCACCGCGAAGGCCGTCGGCAAGATTACCCCGCAACACCACACGCTCGCCGCCGCCGTCGAGATGATCCACACGGCCACGCTCGTTCACGACGACGTGCTGGACGAAGCCGAGATTCGCCGGCACGTCCGCACGGTGAACGCGGAGTGGGGGAACAAGATCAGCATCCTGCTCGGCGACATGCTGTTCACACACGCCTTCCACCTGACGAGCCAGGTCGACCGCCGGGCGTGCGAACTGATCGGCGACGCCACCAACCGCGTGTGCGCCGGCGAACTCCGGCAGGTCAGCGAACGCGGCAACCTGAATCTGTCCGAGGCCGATTACTTCGCGATCATCGACGGGAAGACGGCCGCCCTGACGGAAGTGTGCTGCCGCCTCGGCGCGATCCACGCGGGGGCGACGGAGTTCGTCGCCGACAAGCTCGCGAATTTCGGCCGCTGCCTCGGCATCGCGTTCCAGATCGCCGACGACCTCCTCGACCTGACCGGCGACGAGGGCAAGACCGGCAAGACCCTCGGTACCGACATCGAGCAACAGAAGCTCACGCTGCCGCTGATTCACTGCCTGTCGCAGTTGCCGGAGGCGGACGCGGAGGACTTGCGAACCGCAATTCGCTCCGGCGATCGCCCGGCGACGGCGGCGCTGCTGGCGAAAACCGACTCGCTGGAGTATGCGAAGCGGACGGCCGACGATTACGCGAGCCGTGCCCGGCAGGAGTTAGAATGCCTGCCGCCGTCCGAGTGCCGGGCGATCCTGCAGAAGCTGACTGAGTGGGCGACCCGGCGGGAGAAGTGAGGTTTATGGGCGGAAGCCCAGGGACGGCCGTCCCTGGGCTTCCGCCCATAAACCATGTCCCCCTTCATGAAACCGGCGCGTACCCTTTGCCGGTCTTCTCGACGATGAGTTTATCGTACTCCTTCCGGGCCTTTTCCTCACTCGCGAACTCTTTCGCCTTCTCCTGCCCGGCCGTGCCGATCTTCCCCCAGCGGGTGGTGACGGTCGTGCCGACGAGTGCGACTTCCCAGAACTTCTCGTCAACCTCGAACCGCCGCGGGCCGCCCGTCGGCGGCGCGACCACGATCACTGGGGCCGTGTCGGTACGGACGCGGAGGAAACTGGGGAAGCGTGGGATGCCGCCGTCCGAGAGTTCCTGATAGCGGAAGGTGATCGTCGTGCCGATGGGCGGCGGGTTGGCCCGCTCGTGGTCGCTGAAGCCGGTGCCGACGCTGAACGCCTTGCCGTTCGGCAGCTTCACCGTCACCGCCCCGAGGCGGCCGGCGTGCTTCCCCTTGCCCGGTTCGTGGCCGGTGACGACGGCCTCCGCGTCGAGGAAACTCTTCACCTTCAACAGCGTGCTCGACCGCCCGGCGACGTACTTCGACCCCGGTTGTCGGAGCATCAGTCCCTCGCCGCCGAGGGTTTCGATTCGCTTCAACTCGGCGCGGAGGTGTTCGGTGTCGTGGCACGCGGCGTGGGCGAGAACCTCGGTGTACGAGTTCTGCCAGCCAGGGAAGGACGCCTTGAGGAACTGAAGGCGGTCCTCGAACGGTTCTGCCCGGCCCGGCGCGTCGAAGACGAGGAAGCGGACTTCCTTCCACAACTCGTTCTTGTCCTGCCGGCGGACGATGCTGACGGTCCGCTGGAACTGCTTGCGGCCGATCCAGAGTTCGCCGTCGAGTGGCGTGTCCGGCAACCCTTGCGTGAACCAGTCCGGGGCGTGGTAGAGGTTGCCCTGCCGCGAGAGGAATTGCTTGCCGTCCCAGTAGGCCCGCACGCCATCGAGCTTCTCGCTCATCCACCAGCCGGCCAAGTTCTGGGCGTTGTCCCACGACTCGGCCAGCAGCACCGGCGGCCCGGCGACCTCTTCGCCGTCGGCCGCCGCCTTCACCGGCTTCGCCGGCAGGGCACCGCCAAGGCGGGCTTCCTCGGCGGCGTCGCCGCGGAGCTTCCGCAGGTGCTTGCACGTCCGTCGCTCGATGCCGACGGACTGATTCCGCCACGCCGGGCAGGTACAGGCGTAGACGCCGCCGGTGTTCTTGAGGACGTAGGGCTTGCTGCCGGAACCCTGCACTTCAACGCTTTCGCCGTCCGCGAGATCGGGCATGGTGACGCTCCTGTGAGGATGGGGGAAGGGTAGTCGGTCGGTGGGTCAGGTGCAATCTCGGTGATGCCTTTTGGAACCCAGAGCGGAAGCGACGGGGTGAAAGACTATCTTTCACCCCGTCGCTTCCGCTCTGGGTTCCATGAACCGACGACCTATCCTGATGACATGACGCCGTTCGCCGATGAAATCGCTCGTTGCCGCTCCGCCCAGGTTGCGTGGTCGCAGTTGCCGATCCGGGACCGCCTCCGGCCAGTTCGCGAGTTCAGATACTTGCTCGTCGAGCAACGCGACGACCTGACCGCCGCCGTGGAAGCCGACGTTCGCCGCCGGCCGGACGAAGTCATGGCGACGGACATCGTGCCGGTGGCCGCGTGCGCGAAATTCTTACAGAAGCGGGCCGCCGCCATCCTCGCCCCGCGGAAAGTGGGACGACCGCCGTTGTGGTTGATTCGCTGCCGCGACGTGGTCCACCGCCGGCCGCGCGGTGTCGTCGGCCTCATCGGCACCTGGAACTACCCGATCTTTTTGAACGCCGTGCCGATCCTGCACGCCCTCGTCGCCGGCAACGGCATCCTGTGGAAGCCGAGCGAGCAAGCCCCGCGCACGGCCGCCGTACTGCACACGCTGTTCCTTCGCGCGGGCTTCCCGGCGGACTTGCTCCAGAAGTTGCCCGCCACGCGGGAGGCCGGGCCGCAGTTGATCGAAGCCGATCTCGACTTCCTGCACTTCACCGGCTCCGAGACGGTCGGCCGAAAGCTCGCGGCGCGGTTGGGCGAACGGCTCATCCCGTCCACGCTGGAGCTGTCCGGTTGCGACGCCATGTTCGTGCTGGCCGACGCGGACCCGGCAAAGGCGGCCCGGCTCGCGTGGTACGGCAGCACGCTCAACAACGGCCAGACCTGCCTCGGCGTGCGGCGGGTGTACGCCGAGAAGGGCGTGTACGGGCCGCTCAATCTGGCCCTGCACCGGCTGGTAAAGGAATCGCGGCCCGTCTCCCTTGTGATGGCAAGCGAAGCGAAGCACCTCGAACAGATCGCAAAGGAAGCCGACGAGGCCGGATGTGACGTCGTCCCGGATGACCATCCTCCGCTGGCCGCTGACGAAGTGCCACCGACGGTGATTTTTAACCCACAAGCTCGGCCGAATCTGGCCGCGAACCGGGATTCGCTCTTCGCTCCGCTGCTCACGGTGACGCCGTTCGAAACGCGAGAAGAAGCCCTGGCGCTACACGCCGAATCTCTCTTCCGCCTGACGGCGTCGATTCTCTCGGCGAACGCCGCGGCAGCTCAGGAACTCGCCGAGAAGCTGCCGGTGGGATCGGTGGTTATCAACGACACCATCGCCCCGACGGCCCACCCCGAGACGCCGTTTGGCGGTCAGCGGGCGAGCGGGTGGGGCGTCACGCAGGGGGCCGAGGGGCTGTTGGAAATGACCGTGCCGCAGACGGTGACGGTGCGGAAGGGGACGTTCCGCCCGCACGCCCAGGACCGGGGCGGTCAGGGCGACATCGCCCGCGGCGTCTTGCGGCTGACTCACGCCCGCCGCTGGCGGGACCGCTGGCGCGGCCTGTGGCAGATGGTTCGCGGGATGAGACGGGGGTAACGGCCGTTAGAAATCCCGCCCGCGCGGGTACTATGATAGACACACCTACCACCCCCTTTTCTGGGAACGCACATGGACAAGCAACCCGATGTCGTCGTGATCGGCGGCGGGCCGGCGGGCAGCACGGCGGCCACCATCCTCGCCCAGCACGGGCACAGCGTCACGCTGCTGGAGCGCGAGAAGTTCCCGCGGTTCCACATCGGCGAATCGTTCATGCCGGACACGTACTGGATTCTCCGCCGGCTCGGCATGGTCGAGAAGATGAAGACCAGCGACTTCGTCCAGAAGTATTCGGTGCAGTTCGTCAACGCCAGCGGGCAAGAGTCGCAGCCGTTCTACTTCTTCGAGAACAACCCGCACGAGTGCTCGCAGACGTGGCAGGTGCTCCGCAGCGAGTTCGACGAAATCCTCCTCCGCAACTCCGAGAGTTTCGGCGTGGACGTGCGGGAAGAAACGCGAGTCCTCGACGTGCTGTTCGACGGCGACCGGCAGACCGGCGTTCGCATCCGCAACAAGGACGGCACCGACGAGACGCTGACGCCGAAGGTTGTGGTCGACGCCAGCGGGCAGTCGTCGGTCATCGCCCACCGGCTGAAACTGCGGCAGACCGACCCGAAGTTGCAGAAGGCGTCGGTGTGGAGCTACTTCAAAGGGGCGAAGCGAGAGCCGGGCAAGTTCGACGTGGGGGCCACGCTCGTCCTGCAACTGAAGGACAAGAAGGGCTGGTTCTGGTACATCCCGCAGCACAACGACGTGGTCAGCGTCGGCGTCGTGGCCGAGAAGACGGATCTGTTCCGCGACGACAGTTCCGCGGAGGAAATCTTCTGGCGCGAAGTCGAGAACTGCCCGGCCATCAAGCAACGGATCGAGGGCAGCGAGCGGGTGGACGTGTACCGCACGACGAAGGACTACACCTATCGTTCGACCCGGTGTGCCGGCGACGGGTGGGTTCTGGTCGGCGACGCCTTCGGCTTCCTCGACCCGATCTATTCGACCGGCCTGCAACTCGCCTTCCGCTCCGGGTCGATGGCCGCCGACGCCATCTCCGAGGCGATCAAGGCGAACGACTTCAGCGCGGCCCAACTCGGCAAGTGGGGGCCGGACTTCGTCACCGGCATGGACCGCATCCGCAAGCTGGTCTACGCCTTCTACGAGGGGTTCAACTTCGGGGCGTTCGTGCGGAAGTACCCGCACCACAAGCGACACATCACCGACCTGCTCATCGGTGACTTCTTCAAGGACGCGATCGACGAGGTATGGGAGCCGCTCGCCGACGTGATCCGCAGCGAGGCGGAGAAGAGGGAGATGGCGACCGCCTGACGCGAGTTCGAATGGCGGGCCGCCCGATGGGCGGCCCGCCGCTATCATTTCTCCATGCCCCGCCCATTCCTCACCGCCGAGTGGCGGAACCTGATCCTCGTGAACTACCCCGTGCCGGACCGCCTCGTGCGGCCGCGGTTGCCGACCGGCGTCGAACCGGACGTGCGCCGCGGCTCGTGCTGGGTCAGCCTCGTCGGCTTCCAGTTCCGTCGCACGCGGGTCTTCGGCGTCGGCTGGCCGGGGTTCCGCGACTTCCCCGAGTGGAACCTGCGGGCCTACGTCCGCCGCGGCGACCAGCGCGGCGTCCTCTTCTTCCGCGAATTCGTGAAAAGTCGGTTCATCGCGAGAATGGCCCGCACCGTCTACAACGAACCGTACCTCGCCACGCCGATCACGGAGCAAGTCTCCGAAGAAACGGCGACTTACCGCGTTTCGTTCGGCGGCCGGTGGCACGAACTGCACGCCGCCAGCCGCGGACCGGCTTTCGTTCCGGCGGCGGGTTCCGACGAACACTTCTTCACCGACCTCGCGTGGGGCTACGGCCGGACCCGCCGCGGCGTCTTCGCGCAGTACGCAGTGACGCACCCGACGTGGTCGGTCTACCCGGTGGGCGAAAGCCGCGTGGACGTGGATTGGGAGAAGCTGTACGGCCCCGAGTGGGGCGAGATGAACGGCCGCGATCCGGCGAGCGTGGTCTTCGCGGAAGGGTCGGGTGTGAGCGTGTACCCGGCGATGCGAGCGTAGTCGCAAGGATTTTGAGCCGCGGAGCGGCGGATGTTAGCCAGGGAGGGGTGTAAACCCCTGGAACGTCCCGCCCAAAACAGAAGCCCCGGCGGGGCGGAAGATTCTTCCGCCCCGCCGGGGCTTCTTCGTTGTTCTCTCATACCAGGGGCTTACGCCCCTGGCTAACGTCTACCGCCGCTCCGCGGCTCAAAACCCCTCAGCCCATCAGCACTTCGCGCTCGGCGGCGACGGCGGTTTCCGTCAGGTGGGCTGCGGTCACGCCGATGCGCTCGAAGCACTCGGCGACGATGCTGTTCGGCGTGCTGAACAGCGTGATGAGCAGGTCCATCTGCGACATACACGAGCGGCCGTAGTCGTGGGCCCGGCTGCTGGCGTCGCGGAGCAACCGCAGGACGTTGTCCGAGAAGAACTCGCGGTTCAAGAGCAGCGGTGGCACCGGCTCGGCTTCCTGGTAGAACAGGTCGCGGAACTGGTCGAGCAGTTTGTTCGTGTCCGCCCCCAGGCGCGACGACCACGCGGCCATGCCGGGGTCCGGGCAGGCGAGCAGGCCCATAAACAGGTGCGGCGTGCGAACGCTGTCCCAGTTCGTGGCCCGCGTGAAGCTCAAGGCTTCACGAAGGGCCTGGGCGGTGGCGTCATCAACCACGTCCGGCCGGAGCCGGCCGCTGATGAGGAAAATGTCTTCGTCAGGTTGGTCAGCCATGGGGGACTCAGACAAGAAATTTGCGGAAATACGCGAAATCTACCCGTGCAGGGGATTATGCCGAGTGCAGGGGTTGCCCGCAAGGTGGTGTTGAAAACAGGGGTTGGATTTTCCTCGACGGTGTCGGGAACGGCCACAACACTTTCGAACGTATTTGCTGGGCCGTGAAGGGGAATTAACGACGGCCCGCCGGACGTCGGAGATTCCGGCGACTTCCGGCGGGCTGTCATCTGCGGGATGAAATCGAAACCGCCTACCCGGCCAGGGTCGCGGCCAACGCGGCCGGTTGGGCCGACTTCAGGCCGACGACGTTCATCACGGCGAGGGTCTGGTCGTGAAAGTAGTCGCCCGGTTGCTCGTGGTAGACCTTCTCCATCAACTCTTTCGCGATGGTCCGCAACCGTGGGGCGGTGAAACTCGCGACCGAGTCGCCGATTGGCTTCACGAACAGTTGCAGCGGCACGCTCGCCGTCGGGTCTTCGTTGTCGTAATCCGGCGTGATGAGTTCCAGCCCCTCGACCCACAGACCGCCGACTTTCTCGAAGGCCCGCACGCGGGCGTTCCACAGGCGGTGGGCCGCCTCGCCCTCGTCGGCCGTCGGCCGGTGGCTTTCCCAGATCACGAACGGCAGCGACTCGCCGGCGTAGGTCGCGTCGGCGGCGAAGGCCGTGAACATCGATTCGAACAGCCGCGAGCCGACGCCCTGCTTGCGGGCCTTCTCGGACACGCCGACGTAGCAGATGTAGCCGCCGAAACCGGGGATGAACGCCCCGTAGGCATAGCCCAGCAGCGCCTCGGGGTCGTCGAAGTTCGGGCCGGCCGTGGCGAGGATGAGGTGCTTCATCCAGCCCGTCGGCCGGCGGACGTTCTTCTCGCCGGCGGCCCGCTCGATCCACATCCACGGGATGCGTTCGCCGGCGGCAATCGTGCCCTCGTACAGCCTTTCTGCGGCCGCGAGGACGGGCGTCCCTAACTCGGTCGGCTCCCAGCAATAGACTTTAGAAAAGGCCATATCGTCACCGTGTGGCGTTGGTTTTTCTGCGGATGCGTTGCCTTCGTTCTGCTGGCGAATTCTACCGAGAGGTTCGGATTTCTCGGGTGTCCGACAATACTCCGGCGGCGGTAAGTTCGGGTGAAGGCCGCGTGAAGGCGGCTGGAACCTCCGGGCCGGGAAGGGAGTTACGATGGGCAAAAAATCTCCACAAAAGTACAGTTACGATTATCCCCGCCCGGCCTTGACCGTGGACGTGGTTCTCGTGTCCCGTGAGGGACGCCCCAAAATCCTCTTGATCCAACGCGCAGGCGATCCTTTCGCGGGACTTTGGGCACTGCCGGGAGGATTCGTCAATGAGAACGAACGATTAATTGATGCTGCGAACCGCGAACTCGAAGAAGAGACGGGCTTGCGAATCAACGATCTGGAACAGCTTTACACGGCCGGCGATCCCGGCCGTGACCCGCGCGGGTGGACGGTGAGCGTGGTCTACCTCGCGCGGGTGGACCCGGAGCAGTTGAAAGTGAAGGCCGGTGACGATGCGGCCGACGCGAAGTGGTTCCCGCTGGACAAACTGCCGAGGTTGGCGTTCGACCACGCGATGATTTTGGACCGGGCGAAGACGCGGCTGGCAGACCGCCGCGGCTAGATGCCGTGGTACAAGAGTTTCTCGAACGGCGCGTACTGAATGCCCATCGCGAGTGCGTCCGTCTTCGCCCGCTCCTGAAACAGCCCCGCCGCCGGCACGTCGATGCCGGCCGAGGCATTTTCAACCATCAACACGTCGAAACCGGCCTGCCGCAAATCGCGCGCGGCGAAGTAGCAGCAGATGTTCGTGGCGATGCCGCAGACGACGACGGTGTAAATGCCGCTGGCCTTCAAGAACGCGGCGAAGCCGGGGTGCTGGGCCGTGACGGCATACGCTTCGAAGTCGCGGTCGTAGCCCTTCCGCCAGACGGCCGAGAAACGGTGCGTGTGCAGCCCCGGCAGGAACTCGGCCCCCGGCGTGCCCTGCACGCAGTGCGGCGGGTAGAGGTTGTCGCGCCGGCCGAGGAACGAGCAGTGGTCCGGCGGGTGCCAATCCTGCGTCGCATCAACGCGGGCGAACGGCAGCGCCAGCAGCGTGTTGACCGCCGGCACGATCGCCGACCCGCCCGGCACGGGGAGTTCGTCCGGGCAGAGGTCGGTGAAGCCACGCTGGGCATCGACGACGAGGAGCGAGGATGTCATTTCTTGAGTTGACCGCGGTGGATGAGCGCGTTGCCCTGTGCCCCGGCCCGTGACTCGAACGAGACAACGGACGGCTGCGGCGACGCGGAAACTAGCCCTCCAGATCTATGTTCATTGCGCATACCTGCCTCGTTTTGAGTTTCGAACAGCCTGTTTACAAGGGCAGGGTCTAATCGCGTAGGGTTGACGTTGTCAGCCAGTTGTTGAACCTCTCCGATTACGTCGGCTGTTCCACCCTGATTGCTTCCGGCAGCAGCATTTGAAAGTGTTCGTGTTGCCACGGATCGTCCACTGAATTGGATTGGCTGTTGGCTGGATGCCTGAGCCGGAGGGGCGTTAATGGCTCCACCTACCATGAATTGCCCTGCGCGCGTTGGCCGGTCCACTGGTTCGAAGGCTATGTTGGCCGAACTCACGCCACCATATGATCTGCTAGTTTCGCCATCGACTTTCGCCACCAAGAACTTCTCCGCCTCCTCCCGCGTCGCTACGGCGGCCTTCCCGTCCTTCGGCATCTGCGCCACGGCATCGGCGGCGGCCGACTTCAGCAGCTTCGGCCACGCTTTCTGGAAGAGTAGTCGCGAGCCGTACACGTCGGACGCGATCACTTGGCCGTTCACGGCGATGACCACGCCGACGGCGTCGTGATAAGCATTCGCCAGGCCGCCGAGGTCTCGCTCGTAAGCGGCCAGCTTTGCCCGCAGGTCTTTGTCTTCGAGGGCCAGTTGCAGGCTCGTCGGTGAGGGGTTAGCCGTCACCGACTTGCCGAGGTTGCGGGACAGGTCTTCCTGGCACTTCGCCACGTTCGCCCAGACCGCTCCCTGCTGCTGCGCGACGTTCGCGATGCGGATTTCGTTGCCGACGGCGAAGTCGTTGCTCGTCTCGAACTTGCCGGACGCTTCCTTCCCTCGGCCCTGCCACCGGCTGTGCTCGCAGCAGTTCGCCGGGCACGGCACCTTGCCCGAGTTCGCTTGAATCAGCAAGTCCTGCGAGATGAGCCGGTCTTGCTTGCCGCCCTTCACTATGTCGCCAGATTGCAGGAAGAGTTCGTGGTCGGCCGACAGGTTCTCGACTTGCAGCATGTTCACGTTGCTCGTCTCGTGGACGACCGCGAGGCCCTTCTCCAGGGCCTCTTGCAGCGTCAGGATGCGCTTGCTGTCGAGCACGTCCGACCCGCGGAGGATGAAGACTGTGAGGTTGTCGTGCGCGTGGCCGGTGGAGAGCGTGACGGGCGGTTCGGCCGCCGTCCGCTTCGGGGAACCGCTGAACGACCAGAGGGCCGCGAGGCCGGTGAGTAGTACGAGCAGAGATGCCTTCGCAGACATGGGACTTCCTCCTGATGAGACGGCTATCAACAGAACGGTCCAACCGCTGCCAGTCTAACAGATGGAACGCGAGGTGTTACAAATTGTTGGACGTTGCCGCTCATTCGGAGGTTCCGAGCAGCTAGCCGAGGTTGTTCGTGATTTACTCCCTCTCCCCCGGCTCTGAGGGGGAGAGGGTTGGGGTGAGGGGGGTGACGTTCTTCCCTGTGAAACGAGCTTCCGAGGGATACAGGCATTCCCCCTCACCCCAACCCTCTCCCCCTCAAAGCCGGAGGAGAGGGAGCAATACCAAACATCCGACACCGGCCGGGCGTTTGGAATGCCCGGCTACTTCTTCGGCACTGCCGGGGCCGGCGGCGTGTCGCTGCGGGTCAGGGTCATGGCGACTTCGCCGTGTCCCGTCCACGTGGCCTTCTCCAACTTGATGTCCATGTCCGCCTTGACGGACAGCCGGGAGGTCACGACTTCCCCGGTCTCGGTGTCCACGCGGACGGTGCCGTCCAGGTTGCCGCGGACGTTGATCCCCTCGCCCCGCTTCGTCTTCAGCGGGCCTTTCATTTCGAAGACCGCCAGCGTCTTGCCGCCCTGTTGGCTAACGCCGAGGTAGGTGAACTTCACGTCCACCGCCGAGGACACGCTCGCCCAGGACGGCCCGATGTCGATCACCCGCTGGGCCTTCCACGTCTGCAACGGCTTGATCTCGCCGCTCGGCAGCGGCAGGGCCATCAGGTCCACCGACTGAAGGATCTGGTCGGTGATGATCTGCATGTCTTCGCGGGGGCCGGGCGGGACCTTGTTGACGTTCGCCTTGGCCTTCTCGACGCCGCCGTCGGCGGCCATCTCCACGTCGGCCGTGACGTTGCGAAGTTGCTGGATCATCGCCTGGATGCCGGCCTTGTTCATCGGCTCGTTGTCCATGTTGATGGAGAAGTCCAGGCCGGTGTAGTTGTGGACAAACCGGACCGGGGCCTCCATGCCGGCCCGCTGTTCGCGGAACTTCGGGTGGACGTTCATCTTCAACGAGTGCGTTTCACCGCTCGGCTCCCGGAGCTTCAGTTCTGCGTCGTTCGTGAGTTGAACGTAGCCGACCGCCTTCGGCTTGTAGGTCAGCGTCACGGGCGTGCGGTCCACGGGGATCGGCCGCACGCCGATGGCCGCCCGCCAGTGGTTCTTGCCGTCGCCGTCGGTGTAGGTGGTCCGGAACCAGTACGACTGATTGTCGGGCCGCGGCGGCAGGGTGAGTTCGCCCGAAACCTGGGCGCTGCCGTCCAGCGGCACCTTGAACGCCTTGAACCCGAAGTCGTCGGCCGCCGGTTTCGGCTCGACCTCGGCCGCCGGCCGTTGCGGGCCGGGCTTGCCGACCCAGAAGAGGATCTCGGCCGACTTCAACTTCTTGAGCGGATCGACCACGGTGACGCGGTACGGCACCTTGACGTCCGCCCCGTCCTTGAAGGCCAGGTCGACCGTCAGGCCGCTGATCCGGCCGTTGAGGAAGTTCGCCGCCGCCTCGGCCGGGATGGCCGGTTGCGGGACGGCCTTGGTGTTGGACGCCACGCCGATCACGTCGCCGGCGGACGACAGGATCGGCCCGCCGCTGTTGCCGAAGTTCGTGCCGCCGCTGATGAGGAGTTGCGACGGGACGCCGCTGGCCAGCTTCCGCAGGCCGGACACGGACGACTTCACGACCGTCAAGTCCTTCCCCTGCTCGCGGTCCTTGACCGGCGTGTAGCCGAGAATGTAAACGTCCTGCGTCTCCGTCACGCCGGCGGCCTTTCCGAACTTCACCGGCGGCGGCAGGTCGTCTCCCGCCACGCGGACGGCAGCCAGATTGGCCACCCCGTCAATGCCGAGGACGGTGCCCTCGACCGGCCGCGTGCCGTCCAGGTTGACCTCGATCTTCTCCGGCGGCGGGCTGCTCGGGTCCAACATGCCAAGGGTGCTGGCGTTCGTCAGAATCACACTCGGCTCGCCGGCGAAGAAGCCGCTCCCCTGGGCGATCTTCCCGTTACCAAGGAAGACGCGCAGGCGGACGGTGGCCTTCTTCACCGCGTCCAGGGCGGCCGGCGGAATGCCGTCGGCCCGGGCTGAAGCAGTTGAGACAAGGGCCGCCGCAATCACGGCAACCCACAGCGGGGAGCGTTTCATCATGGGCACTCACAAATGGAAAAGAAGGGCCAGGGGCGCGCCTGAAAGGGCGACCACGCTGGTCACGAAAAATGAACTAGAGACGAGCGGAGGCAGATGGATGAACGCTCACGCCAGGGTACGACCGACCCTGGTGCCCCGAGAATCATAGGGCCGGTGTCCGCAATCGGCGAGAGCGTGCCGCGTTGAAAGCGCCGCGGCACGGCCCTACGGCAGTTCCTGCGGCCGGTCGCGGAACGTCACCTTGCCGTCGTCGAAGTCGAGTTGCCAGACGCGGTCGAACACGCCGTCCTTCCAGTCCTTCGGGGCGTCGGCCGCTCCCAACTTCTCCGCGAACGGCGGCAGAGCGTGGTGCTTCCAGACGATCAACACCGTCTTGCCGACGTACTTCGGGTTGCGGAAGAGTTCGCTCGTCAGCTTCGCAAAATCGTCGTCGTCGAAATTGTCGTTCACCGGCAGGCCCAGCTTCTTGCCGAGTGGCTTCGCCGTTTCGATCGACCGCACGCTCTTCTTGGAGGTTGCCGCCGCGAACAGGAAGTCGGGTTTCGGGAACGGCTGTTGCCGCTTGTCCGACGCCTCGAACAGTTCGTACAGAGCGGCCGCCCGCACCTTCCCCTTCGCGTTCAGACCGGCCTCGCCCAACTCCTCCGGTGGCTTCTCGGCGTGTCGAATCAAGAGAACGTGCTTCGGGCCGGTCTTTTCGCCCACGGCCGGGGTCGCCGCTTCGCAGCCGAGGGCCAGGATCGAGAAGACGAGTGCGACACAGGTTTTCACGGTGCGGGAGCCCCGAAGTTGTTGGGTGGACAGTGCTTTATTCTAGGGCCCCGGCCTACGGCACGATGATTGCTCCCTCGGAATGACAGGGGGATTATCATGCGTCTCTCATCCGTCACCGTTCGACTGAAACAAACTATCACCACCCGCGAAACGAAGGTCGAGACGGTGCTGACCGTCCACGCCCGCGTCTGCCACTCGGACGACGGCAAGCCCGGCATCCGCCGCGAACGGACGGGGAAGGGCTTCCGGTATCGGGCCGCGAACGGCAAGCTGGTGCAGGACGCGGCCACCCTCGCCCGCATCCGGGCGCTGGCCATTCCGCCGGCGTGGGAACAAGTTTGGATCTGCCCCAAGCCGAACGGCCACGTTCAGGCCACCGGACGCGACGCCCGCGGGCGGAAGCAGTACCGCTACCACCCGGCATACCGTTGCTCACAGGACGGCGAGAAGTTCGACCGCATGGTGGCGTTCGGCCACGCCTTGCCCCGTATCCGCGAGAAGGTGGAAGCGGATCTGAAACTCCCCGGCCTCTCGCGGGAGAAGGTCTTGGCGGCCGTCGTGAAGTTGCTCGACCGCACGCACCTCCGCGTCGGCAATTCCGAGTACGCGAAGTCTAACAAGTCCTTCGGGTTGAGCACCCTTCTCGACAAGCACGTTTCGTTCGCGGGCGGGTCGGTGCGGATGAAGTTCCGCGGCAAGAGCGGCGTCTGGCACGAGCGGGCCATTGCCGACGCGAAGCTCGCCCGAATCGTGCGGAACTGCCGCGACCTGCCCGGCCAACACCTGTTCCAGTACCGCAGCGACGACGGTAAGCCGCGGCCGATCGGGTCGAGCGATGTGAACGCCTACCTCCGCGACGCGGCCGGTGGGGAGTTCACCGCGAAGGACTTCCGCACCTGGGCCGGCACCGTGGCGGCCGTGGACCGGCTGGCGAAACTGCCGTTGCCGGAAACGAAGGCCGCGACCGAGAAGGCCATCGTCGGCGTCGTCCGCGAAGTGGCGGACACGCTCGGCAACACGCCGGCCGTCTGCCGCAAGAGCTACATCCACCCGACTGCCCTGGACGCCTTCGTGAAAGGCCGTCTTCCCTCGGCCCGGTCCCGCGGCGGACTGACGGGTGGCGAGAGGCGGGTACTACGGCTGTTGTCGGTTTAACACTTTTTCACTTCCAGGAGTATCACCATGCGATTCCTCTACTTCCTGTTTCTGGTCGCCTTCGCGGGAGCCGTGGGCTACTTCGCGTACCTGAACAACCAACAGGTGGAACTGCGGTTCCTCGAATGGCACGGTTACTATTCCGTAGCCGCCCTCGTCGGCGTGGCCTACGGCTTGGGCATGTTGAGCGGTTGGAGTGTGGTCGGAATGCTCCGCCGGTCGCTCAGCCGGGTGACTGAATACGAACAACGATAAAACCACACGGGCGGCGGTTCTTGCGAACCACCGCCCGTAAAAGCCGAACGGCCCCGCTTCCAGGGGCCGTTCAACTCCCGTAACAGCGAACTGTTACTGATTCACTTTCGTTTCATTCACCGGCGTCTCTTCGACCGAGATGCCAACCTTCGAGTCCTTGACGGCCACGTTCTTGGTTTCCTTCTTGCCCGTCTCCGTGCACCAGAACAGAACCTTCACTTCGGTCTTATCCGTAGCCTTGAGTACGGATCGCAGCTCGTCGAAGGACTGAGTCCGCTGGCCATCGACCGACAGGATCACGTCCCCGGTGTGCAAACCCGCCTTCTCAGCCGCCCCGCCGTCCTTGACTTCCGTAATCCGTAAGCCCATTGCGGTGGGCGTGGTCGGAGCCGTTGCAGTCGTCGGGGTGATGGCGTTGAATTGCGTACCCGGAGTCGTGTAGTATGTGCCCGGAACCACGGTGCCTTGCGGAACTACGTTACCTTGCGGAACGAACGTGTTCGGCTGGGCATAATACGAGTTCCGAGAATAGGTCGTATTCGGGTACGGCTGAGAATAAGCCTGTTGGTTAAATCGACCGTAGGTAGTGTTATTGTAGCCCGAGAAGTTGTTGCCGTAGCCGTAACTGTTGTTGTAACCCGTGCCGTAGCCGTAAGGATTACCGATATTACCGAACGGCGTCACAACGCCGAAGCCCGTGTTCGGCTGGGCGTACTGACCGCTGTAAATAGCCCGTCGCTGGGCCGAAGCCGTGACCGTCGTCATTAAAAGAGCAACGCCGACCAGGGCAATGGTTTTCGCTTTCATGATCCATCCTCCAACTGAACAACAAAAACGGAGCCACTCCAAGAGCTCCGCTACTCGGCCGGAATAACCCGCAGATCATGTGCCACCCCACCCCGAATACAGAGATTGGGGAGTATCCCCTCGGGCCTCAACTCGGCCCTCACGATGATTTGAATTGAAGGAACCGTCCCGATCGGCTAACTTCACCATACTGCCGATTTTATAATCTCGCCCTGCCTGCCCCTCGGAGCCGGTAATGATCCGCCTCGATGCCGACCGCCCGGCGACGTTCTGCGACGGCACCTCTCGCCGCGACTTCCTGCACGCCGGCATCCTCACGCCGATGGGCCTCACGCTCGGCGGCTTCCTCGGTGCAAAGGCGCAGGCCGAGGCGAAGCCCGGCGGCGACGTGAACTGCATCCTCATCATGATGGTGGGTGCGCCCAGCCAACTCGACACCTTCGACATGAAGCCGAACGCCCCCGCCGAGGTGCGCGGCCCGTTCAAGCCGATCAAGACGAACACGCCGGGCATCGACATCAGCGAGATCTTCCCACAGGTGGCAAAGCACGCCGACAAGTTCTCGGTGATCCGCTCGCTGTACCACACGGCCACGGCCGTCCACGACACCGGCTACCAGATGATGCAGACCGGCCGGCTGTTCACCGGCGGCATCGAACACCCGCACCTCGGTTGCACGCTCGGCTACCTGAAGGGCGGTCGCGGCGAACTGCCGGCCCACGTGATGATCCCGAAGCCGATCGGCCGCACTGGCGGCAACCTGCCGCACGCGGAATCGGCCGGCTACCTCGGCAAACCCTACGACCCGTTCATTCTCAACGCTGATCCGGCCGTGCCGAACTTCAAGGTGCCCGACCTGCTGCCGCCGGAGTATCTGTCAGCCATTCGCGCCGAGCGCCGGCAGAAGTTGCGGGATGCCGTGGACGGGGCGGTGGCGAGCTTCGAGAAGACGCCGGCCGCGAAGCAGATGGACGACAACTTCAAGCTCGCCTACAAGCTGATGTCGTCGCCGAAGGCCCGCGACGCCTTCGCGTTGGAGAAGGAACCCGACAAGGTGAAGGACCGCTACGGCCGCACGCGGTTCGGCCAGTCGATGCTGATGGCCCGTCGGCTGATCGAGGCCGGCGTGCGGTTCGTGACGGTGAACATGTTCGAGACGGTGTTCGACGAACTGACGTGGGACATCCACGGATCGAAGCCGTTCACCGACATCCAGCAGATGGCGAAGGAGATAG
Source organism: Limnoglobus roseus (assembly GCF_008254045.1). GTDB lineage: Bacteria > Planctomycetota > Planctomycetia > Gemmatales > Gemmataceae > Limnoglobus > Limnoglobus roseus. The sequence goes on from NZ_CP042425.1 coordinate 3,048,629, forward strand.
CCCCGAACTTCGATCAGGCGTACTCCGCGTTGCTGGAAGATCTGAGCGCGCGCGGGCTGTACAAGAGCACAATCGTGGCCGCGACCGGCGAGTTCGGCCGCACGCCGAAGATCAACCCGGCCGGCGGCCGCGACCACCACCCCGGCGTCTGGAGCATGCTCATCGGCGGCGGCCCGATTAAAGGCGGCCACATCGTCGGCGAGTCCGACGAGTTGGGGTACATCCCGAAGACCCGCCCCGTGACGCCCGGCGAGGTGGCCGCGACGATCGCCCACGGCCTGGGGCTGGAGATTCACAAAGACTTGCCGGGGCCGCAGAACCGACCGATCCCGATCGTGGACTTCGGCGTGAAGCCGATCGGCGAGTTGTTCTGACGTGGAGGAGCGGCCGCGTGTTCTTGGTTCTAGGCGACGATCTGATATTGGACGTGTATGACTCTCCGGCTGACGTTTCGGAAGCTGGTGCTATTGAAGGGCTATACGTTGAGGAGTCGGTGCTGGCGGCTTACGACGAACGGGGGCAGCGGTACGTCGTCGAGTGGTTGTTCCCGAATCGCTACGGGCGGCTTCTTTGGCTGATACAGTGGGGCGAGAGCGGGAGTTACCGCTTTCGTCCCGATGGTCCCCCCCGACCCGATCGCTGCACGGTCTGTGGTCGATCGTGCAGTTGGACTCGGGCGATCAGGTCCGTTTGCATCACTGGCCGAAGTGCGGGCGTCCATCAAGTGACTGAGAGCCCACGGTTCCGGATCTCCTCAGTCACAAGATAAAAGTCGATTGTCTGAAAATGGTTCACTCCCCCAACCCCTGACATCCATGCCCCGCCTCCTCTCTCTTCTCCTGCTTCTCGCCGCCGGCAGCACTGCTCACGCCGAGTTGAAGGTCTACCCGCCCGTCGTCACGCTCACTGGCCAAGACGACGCGGCACAGTTGCTCGTTGTCGAAGAGCAAGCTGGGCGGGTCGTCGCGGACCACACGGCGACGGCGACATTCACCCTCGCGGACCCGAAACTCGCGAAGGCCGACGCGGCCCAACTGACGCCGCTCGCCGACGGCGAGACGACGATTACGGCCACCGTCAACGGCCAGACCGCGACGGCGAAGGTCGTCGTGAAGGGCACGACGCAGCCGACGGCGTGGAGCTTCCGCAATCATGTTGAGCCGGTGATGACGCGGACGGGCTGCAATTCCGGGGCGTGCCACGGGGCACTCGCGGGCAAGGGCGGGCTAAAACTCTCGCTCCGCGGCTACGACCCAGAGGCCGACCACTTCGTGCTGACGCGGCAAGCCCTCGCCCGACGGATCGACCAGACTTCGCCCGAAAACAGCCTGCTGCTGAAGAAGGGGGCGAAACAGATGTCGCACGGCGGCGGCGAACGGCTGCCCGCGGACGGCGTGCACTACGACATCGTGTTGAAGTGGATTCGCGCCGGCTCGCCGGGGCCGAGTGACACCGACGTGTCACTCGATTCGATTGAAGTCTTCCCGAAGGCGGCGCTGCTGAAGCCGCAAGCCGCCGCCCGCCTCGTCGTGGTGGCGAAGTACGCCGACGGCTCGGCTCGCGACGTGACGCGGTGGTGCAAGTTCTCCTCCAGCGATGATCTCATGGCCGGCGTGGACGAGGACGGCAAGGTGAAGGTCAACGGTCACGGCGAGGCATCCGTTACCGCCAACTTCGGCACGCGGCTGACCACCATGACCGTGACCTCGCCGTTCGCCACCGCGACCGACGACACCACCTTCGCGAAGTCGCCGCGGTCGAACTTCATCGACGACCACGTCCTCGCGAAGCTGAAGTTGCTCCGCCTGCCGCCGTCGGAACAGTGTTCCGACGCGGAGTTCGTCCGCCGGGCGTTCCTCGACACCTGCGGCATCCTGCCGAAGCCGGAGGAGGCGGCCGCGTTCCTGAAGGACACCCGTGCCGACCGGGCAAAGCTGATCGACGCGCTGTTGGAACGGCCGGAGTTTGTCGATTACTGGGCGTTCAAGTGGTCGGACCTGCTTCTCGTGTCGTCGCGGCGACTGCCGCAGCCGGCGATGTGGGCGTTTTACCGGCAGGTCCGCCAGAGCGTGGCCGACAACCAACCGTGGGACCAGTTCGCGCGATCCATTCTCTCCGCGTCTGGCAGCACGCTCACCAACGGCGGCGCGAACTACTTTGTCATCCACAAGGACGTGACCGACCTCGTCGAGTCCACGGCCGTCACGTTCCTCGGCACGTCGATCAACTGCTGCCGGTGCCACAACCACCCGCTCGAAAAATGGACCCAGGACCAGTACTGGGCGATGGCGAACCTGTTCGGCCGCGTCGGGCTGAAGAACGGCGACCGGCCCGGCGAGGTGTCGGTGCAGAGCCTGCCGACCGGCGACGCCCTGCACCTGCGCCGCGGCACGGCCATGCCGCCGACCCCGCTGGACGGCAAGCCGTTGGCCCTGGACTCGCCGGCCGACCGCCGTGAGCACCTGGCCGACTGGCTCACGTCGCCGGCCAATCCGTACTTCGCGAAGGCCCTCGTGAACCGCGTCTGGAAGAACTTCCTCGGCCGCGGGCTGGTGGAAGCGGAGGACGACCTGCGCGAATCGAACCCGCCGAGTAACCGGGAGTTGTTCGACGCGGTGACGAAGGACTTCGTGGACCACAAGTTCGACGTGAAGCACCTGATGCGGACGATCTTGAACTCGGCCGCGTACCAGCGATCCTCGAAGCCGCTGCCGGCCAACGCCACCGACGACCGCTTTTACTCGCGGTACCTCGTGCGGCGGTTGAACGCGGAAGTGCTGCTCGACGCCTACAGCGACGTAACCGGCGTGCCGACGGCGTTCACCAAACTCTCGCTCGGTCCGACCGGCGGCGAGAAGAACGACGCCAGTTTCCCGGCCGGCACGCGGGCGATGCAACTGCCGGACTCATTGCTCATCTCGCGCTTCCTGGATGCCTTCGGCCGGGCCGACCGCCTTCAAGTTTGCTCGTGCGAGCGGACCACCGATTCCAGCGTCCGGCAGGCGTTGCACCTGAACAACGGCCAGACGCTCAACGACAAACTCCGCGACTCGAAGTCGCGCGTGGCCGTGTGGCTGAAGGAGAAGGCGACCGACGCCGATGTGGTGACACGGCTCTACCAGTTCTCGCTGACGCGCGAGCCGACAGACGCCGAGAAGACGAAGCTGGTCGCCGTGCTGAAGGACGCGAAGACGGACGCCGACCGCCGGGACGCGGTCGAGGACTTGTTCTGGGCCGTGCTAACGAGCCAGGAGTTTCTGTTCAACCGCTAACCGTGATGGCACCCGCCGCAAAGCTCACACGTCGCGACGGGTGGGCTTTCGCCCCCTTCCCCAAGAACCCACCATGTTTCGCTTCACCCTTCTCCTTCTGGCCTTCGCCCCCGCGCTCGTGGCTGCCCCGCCGGTGACAGCTCTCGCGTACCGTGGCGACGGCCAACTCCTCGCCGCCGGCACGCACGGTGTCGTCACACTCATTGACCCCGCTACCGGCGACGCCGTCGCCACGCTGCCACAGACGGGGCGTGTGACCGCCCTCGCGTTCTCGAAGGCCGGCACGCTCGCGGTCGCCGCCGGTGAGCCGGGGAAGGCCGGCGTCGTCCGCCTTTACGACTTCGCGGTCGGCAAACTCAACGTGAAGCCGACGGCCGAGTTCACCGCCCACCGCGACGCGATATACACGCTCGCCTTCTCGCCCGACGGCACGCTCGCGTCGGCCGGTTACGACCGCGTCATCAAGCTGTGGAATCCCGCTAAGACCGAAGCGGCGAAGCTCACGCTCGAAGACCACAGCGACGCCGTGTACGCCGTCGCCTTCCACCCGGACGGGAAGTTGCTCGCCTCCGGGTCGGCCGACCGGGCGGTGAAGATCTGGGACGCCGCGACCGGCAAGCGGCTCTACACCCTCGGCGACCCGACGGATTGGGTCTACGCCGTGGCCTGGTCGCCGGACGGCAAGAAACTCGTGGCCGGCGGCGTGGATAAGAGCATCCGCACCTGGGAAGCGACCGCCGACGGTGGCAAGCTCCTGAACTCAGTCTTCGCCCACACCCGCGGCGTCCTACGGCTGTCATACTCCCCCGACGGCGGTACGCTCTACAGCGTCGGCGAGGACGCAGTCGTCAAGAGTTGGGACGCGGCGAAGATGGTCGAGAAGAAAGTCTTCGCGAAGCAGCCCGATGTGCTTCAATCGCTCGCCCTGCGGCCGGACGGCAAGCAACTCGCCGCCGGCCGGTTTGACGGTGCCGGGTTGTTCCTCGACCCGGTGACGGCTGCTAGCGGGGCGACGTTCCTACCCGCGAAACCGAAGCCGCCGGTCATTACGAAAATCACACCGAACGCCGGGCCGCGGTTCAAGACGATTCGTGTGGTGGTCGAGGGCCAACGACTCGATGCGGTCACTCGTTTCGGCGATCCTGACTCTGTGCAGAAGGGGGGACTCGCCTTGTCCGCCCTCTCGGCTGAGATCGTCTCTCGGTCGCCGGATCGCCTGGAAGTAGACCTTCGCTTCTCGAAACTGCTTGCGGCCGGCTCGGTCCAACTTGTCGCATCAAATGCGGCCGGTGTATCGACTCCGATCAACTTCATGCTCGACAACTTCGACGCCGTTGCCGAGCAGGGAACCACCGACTCGGCCCGCTCCGCGATGCTGGTGACGCTGCCGACCACAATCGTCGGCAGCATCGACCGGGCCGGCGACACCGACTACTTCGCCTTCGACGCGACGGCCGGGCAGCAGGTCGGTGTTCACGCCGTCGTGGCCGGCAAGTTCGAGCCGCGGCTGGCGATCACCGACGCCGCCGGCCGCGTGCTGACCGAGAGCGACGGCGACAAGCTCGGGTACGTTGTCCCCGCGGCCGGCCGGTATGCCGTGACGATCCGTGACCGCGACTACCGCGGCGGGGCAGCAATGACCTATCGCCTGCACGTCGGCGACGTGCCGGTGGTGATGACCGTATTCCCGCTCGCCGTGGCCCGCGGCAAGGAAGCCGACGTTCACGTCGACGGTGTCAATCTCGGCCCCACGACCGGCCTGACGATGAGAGCGAAAGTTCCCTCTAATGCCGCAGTGGGGTCCCGCGAGTCCTTACACGCATCGAACTTTCCCTACGGAATCGACAGTCCCACCGTCGCCGTCGGCGAGTTCCCCTCCATCGTCGTCACCGACGCCGGCGCGGAGTTGCGAAGCCTGCCCATGACGGCCGACGGCATCCTCGCGAAGCCGGGCCAGACGCAGGCGATCAAGTTCCCGGCGAAGAAGGGCGTGCCGCTCGTCGTCGAAGTTCACGCCCGGCGGCTCGGCTCGCCGCTCGATTCGAGCATCGAAATCCTCGACGCGGCCGGCAAGCCGGTCGAGCGGGCGACCCTGCGGTGCGTGGCGAAAACGTTCAGCACCTTCCGCGACAACGACTCGGCCACGTCCGGCATCCGCCTCGAATCGTGGAACGAGTTGGCGATGAACGACTACCTCTACGTCGGCTCGGAGTTGATGCGGATCAACGCGCTGCCGAAGGGGCCGGACGACGACTGCCAGTTCGTGGCCCGCGGCGGACAGCGGCTCGGCTATCTCGGCACCACGCCGACGCACCACTATCTCGGCAACGTCATGTACAAGGTTGAATTCCACCCGCCGGGGACGACGTTCCCGCCGAACGGGATGCCGGTGTTCCCGATCCTCTACCAGAACGACGACGGTGGCCCCGGCTTCGGCAAGGACTCGTTCCTGCTGTTCGACCCGCCGGCCGACGGCACGTTCCAAGTGCGCATCGGTGACTCCCGTGGGGTGGGCGGGCCGGCCCACGCCTACCGGCTGACCGTCCGCCCGCCGCGGCCGGGCTTCACCGTGGACGCGACGCCGAAGATGCCGAGCGTGTGGAAGGGCAACGGCGTGCCGATCACCGTGACGGCCACCCGCATTGACGGCTACGAAGGGCCGATCCGCGTGAAGCTCGTCGGCGTGCCGCCCGGCTTCCACGCCCCGGCCGAGACGACGATCGAAGCCGAGCAGGTGGCAACCACCTTTACGCTGTTCGCGGACGGCCCCGCGATGGCGAAGGCCGCCGAAGTAGTGTGCGAGGCCACTGCGACGATCAACGGCAAGCCCGTCACACAGGCGGTCAGCCTCGGTGTACCGAAGGTCGTAGAACCGGGCGATCTCGTCACGTCAGTTTCGACCGAGTCGCTGACGATCCAGCCGGGGAAGGAAACGAAGTTCACGGTGAGGGTCGAGCGACGCAACGGCTTCAAGGGCCGCGTGCCGCTGGACGTTCGCGGCCTGCCGCACGGCGTCCGCGTGATGAACATCGGCCTGAACGGCATCCTGCTGACGGAACGCGATTCCGAGCGCGAGGTCGTGATCTACGCTGAACCGTGGGTGAAGCCGATGACGCACCCGATCACGGTACTGTCCCGCCGCGAGAGCACGGGCAAAGAGTACGCGGCGAAGTCGGTGACGCTGACGGTGAAATAGAATGAGCGCAACAAGCGAGGAAGTTGACATGAGTGACGCGATGAAGTCGGTCCTCGAACTGGCGGCACAGCTGTCGGCCGACGAGCGTGGGGAACTGGCCGCACGGTTGTTGGAAGAATTGGACCACGCGGACGCGGACGCCGCGTCCGCGTGGTCGGACGAGATTCGTCGGCGAATCGACGACCTGCGATCCGGTCGCGAAACGCCAATCCCGTGGGCCGAAGCACGACGGCAAATCTTAGAGGACGGCGATGACGCCGGTTGATTTTCACCGACTGTCCGTCGGTGAAGCTCGTCACGAACGCCGCCATTACGCACGCATCAGCACCGCCCTGGCGGCACGCTTCATGGCCGACCTTGATGACGCGGTCGCGCGAATCGCGGCGAACCCATAGATGGGGCTGCCCCACCTGCATGGCACACGAATCTGCCGATTTCGTCTATTCCCGCTCTACTTGGTATACGTCGAAGACTCTGCGAGCCTGTTGGTTCTGGCGGTGGCGAACAACCACCGCCGTTCCGGTTACTGGCGACGCCGATTGCCGTGACAACGGACCTTCGCCCAATTAGATCGAACTCAGCGGCCCGTAAGCCACCACCGTCGGCGCGTCGATCGGGAAGCGCGTCAACAGGTCGCGGATGCTCGCCGGGGTGACGGCCTCGTAGCGGTTCAGTTCGGTGTCGATGTCGTCGAACTCGCGGTTGTTGATCCACGCACTCGCGATCGCCCCCATTCGGCCCATCGGCCGCTCGGACCGGCGGACCAGCCGCGACGCGATCTTGCTCTTCGCCACGGCCAACTCTTCGGCCGTCACGCCGTTCTTCTGCACGTCGCGCAAGATTTTGTGCACGGTCGCGAGGTTCTCCTTCGCGTTGTCCGGGTCGCTGCTGAAGTAGCCGCCGAGGGTGCCGTTGGCCTGGTTCGTGTCGATGCCGTAGCCGGACGCTTCGACGGTGCCGGGGTGCGTGAGTTCCCAGTAGAAGCGGCTGCCGGTGTCGTCGCCGATGATCGTCGAGAGCACGTCGGCCGAGTAGCGGATCGGGTCTTCCACGGCCGGGCCGGGGGCCATCACCATGACGTGCTCCTGGCTCACGCCCTCCTTCACGATGACGTGCGAACCGCTCGTCGGCTTGGCCGGCGTCAGTTGCGTGCGCGGCGGCTGACCGCCGGCGGTCCAGGGGCCGCACTTCGCGGTGACGAGTTCGACGAAGTTCGCCCAGTCGAACGCCCCGGCCGCCGCGACGACGAGGTTGCCGGCCGCGTACCGGCGGTCGAAGTACGTTTGCATCTGGTCGCGCGTCAACGCCGTGATGCTCTCGACGCTGCCGAGGATGCTGTTGCCGAGCGGGTGGTTGGCGAAGTAAATCTTGCGGGCCTTGTCGCTGGCGTCGAACGGCGGCATGTCGGCGTACATGCCGATTTCTTCGAGGATCACCTGCTTCTCGGTGTCGAAGTCTTCTTGCCGCAGGCTCGGCCGGAGGATGTCGGCGAGGATGTCCACGCTCGTCGGCAGGTACTCCGGCAACACGGCCGTGTAGTAGACGGTCGTCTCGTACTCGGTGTAGGCGTTCGACTTCGCGCCGATGCGGTCGAAGTGCAGGTTCACGTCCAGGGCCGAGCGGTTCGGCGTGCCCTTGAACAGCATGTGCTCAAGGAAGTGTGACACGCCGCTCTCCGGGCCGACTTCATCGCGGCTGCCGGTGCGGACGTAAAACCCGACGCCGACGGAGCGCGACGTGGGCAGCGTCTCGCCGATGATTTCGAGGCCGTTGGGCAAGCGGTGCGTATGGAAGGGCATGTTGGTGTCTCGGAAGAATGGAACCACAGAGGGCACAGAGAATACAGAGCGTAAAAACGAGAAGGATCGGAGTTCGTTCTCCTGTCGCTTCTTCGCGCTCTCTGTGTCCTCTGTGGCTAATTAAGGGCGTTTCAGTTCCGCCGGTCCCAGCGTGACGATGGTTGGGTCGCGGAACGGGAAGGCGTCCACGTAGTCCATCACGCTCCGTGGACTGAGGCTGTCGATCTCGTGCTGAATCTCGTCGAACGACCGCACGCGGCCGAGGTAGTACCAGTCGCGGGCGATCGCACCCGCGCGGGCTGAGGTCGATTCCTGCTGCATAATCAGCGATGTCTTCAGCCCGGCCTTCGTGCGGTCGATCTCGTCCTGTTGCACGCCGTCGCGGAGCTTGTTGAACTCGGCCAGCATCACGTCGAGCGTTTCTTGGGCCCGCTCCGGCCGCGTGCCGGAGTAGCCGACGATCGTGCCGCGGTCCTTCATCGCCTCGTGCGAGGCGTACACGGAGTAGCAGAGGCCGCGCTTCTCGCGGACTTCCGTGAAGAGGCGCGAACTCATGCCGGACGACAGCACACCGACGGTGCCCTTCGCCGCGAAATAGAGCGGGTCGGTCACGCTCACGCTCGGGAAGGCGAACGTGATCTGCGTCTGCTGCTTGTCCTTCGTCAAGTGGACTGACTGCGGCTTGTGCGCCGGGTCGATGGTCAGTCCGTGCTTCTCGCCGACGGGCCAGCCGCCGAAGAGGCGTTCGACTTGATCTTTCAGCTTCGGCCAGTCGATCCGGCCGGCCACCGAGATGATCGTGCCGTTCGGGCGGAACAGCCGTTGGTGGAACGCCCGCAACTTCTTGACCGTCAGCGACTTGAGCGTCTCTTCCGTGCCGTAACGGTCGGCGTTCAGCGGCGACGGGTAATACCGCCGTTGCAGTTCGAGCATCACCTGCTCTTGCGGCGAGTCGTCAAGGCTCTGCAAGTCTTGGAGCAGTTGCGATTGCACCGCGGGCAGGTCGTCCTTCGGTAGTTGCGGCCGCAGCAACACGTCGGCGAACAGATCCAGGGCTTGCGGCAGGTTCTTCGCCACCGTGCTGCCGGACGCGAACATGTTCAGCAGGCCGGGGCCTTCGTTGTGGTCGATGCCGAGCGAGTCGAAGGCGAGCATCAACGCTTCCGTGTCGCGGTCACCGGCCCCGCGGGGCAGCATCTCGGCGAGGGCGGACGCCAACCCGGCATCCTCCGGGGCTTCGTGCGCGCAGCCGGCCGGGATGAGGAAGTAAACGGCGGCCGACCGCACGAAGTCCATCGACTCGGCCAAGAGCGTGAGGCCGTTCGGGAAGGTGTGCGTGTGAACGGTGTTGGACAAGGGCGTCGCCTTCCGTTGCGGGGCGGGTTAGATGCCGTGGCCGACCATACTGCGGTCGGGAACGTCGACGGATCGGTATACCGCTTTATACGGGCGGAACCCCAACCGGCGGTAGAGCGCAACGGCAGAACCGTTCGCGGCCGTCACTTCTAACTCGGCCACCGTCGCACCGACGGCCTGAAATCCGGCCAGGGATTGCAGGAGCAACGCCGCCCCGAACCCCCGGCCGCGGTGTTCGGGAAGCACCGCGACATTTTGCACGCCCCCCTCGCCGGCTTCTAGCAACCCCTGCACGCACCCGACGGCCCCGGCCGGCCCCGCGAGAAGCCACGTGGCTTGCGGGCAGAAGGTCGCGCAATCGCGGATCGCCCGCGCCAGCATTCGGCAGCCGCTCTCGCAACCGAGGTTGGGGAACAGCCGCGCGTCGGCGGCGTCCTGAAATGCTTGCCGTAGCACGTCGGCGTGGGCGTCCACGAGCGATTCGTGCCACGCGAGCCAGTGGAAGCCCGGCGGTAATGGCGGGACCGCGACCGGCGAGGCGAGATCGAGCCGCATGTGGTGGCGCTTGAAGTATTCTGTCGGCACGGCAAGACGCCTCGGAGGAAACGCGGTTCAGAATGATACCACGAAATCACTCCCCGAAGGGACAGCCATCGACCTGTGGAACGCAAAAACGCCCACCCGTTCGGGTGGGCGTTCGCGGTTCTCGCAACCCGTCGGTTACTTGATGAACAGCATTTCGCGGTACGTCGGCAGCGGCCACAGGTCGTCGGCGACCATGTCTTCCAGGCCGTCGCCGAGCTTGCGGAGTTCTTCCATCTTGCTCACAACGGTTTCCTTCATGTACTTCGCGTGGCCGTAGGCGTCGCCGGCCGCGTGGTGGTCGGCGGCCGACTTCAGATCGCCGGTCAGCGTTTGGAACTTGCTGATGGCGTTCGCCAGCGACTTCAGGTGCTCCATCTGCGTCGACACGTCCACGCCGGCGGCCTTCGTGGCGTTGACCGACGCGGCCACTTCCGCCTGGTAGCGGAGGGCGGCCGGCACGATCATCGTCTTCGCCATGTGGACCATCATGTTCGCCTCGATGGCGATTTCCTTCACGTACTTCTCGCTGAAGATCTCGTACCGGGCGTGCAGTTCCTTCTCGGTCAACACCTTGTACTTGCCGAACAGTTCGATGCTCGCCTTGCTGATGATGCTCGGGAACGAGTCGACGCTGTTCTTCATGTTCGGCAGGCCCCGCTTGGCGGCCTCGACCTGCCACTCTTCCGAGTAGCCGTTGCCGTTGAAGATCACCTTCTTCGACTCCTTCAGGATGCCCGGCAGCAGGTCCTGGATCGCTTTGTTCAAGCTCTTGCCGGCCTTCACGTCGGCTTCGAGCTTCGTCGCGATGAAGTCGAGCGATTCGGCCACGATCGTGTTCAGCACGACGTTCGGCCCGCCGATGCTGAAGCTGCTACCGACGGCCCGGAACTCGAACTTGTTGCCGGTGAAGGCGAATGGCGACGTCCGGTTGCGGTCGCCGGCGTCCCGCGGCAGCTTCGGCAGCACGCTGACGCCGACTTCCATGTGTCCGCCCTGCTTCGTGGACTTCAGGTTGCTCGCTTCGAGCTGGTCCATGACGTCCTGAAGCTGGTCGCCGAGGAAGATCGAGATGATCGCCGGCGGGGCTTCGTTCGCACCGAGGCGGTGGTCGTTCCCGGCCGAGGCGACGGTGACGCGGAGCAGTTCCGGGTACTTGGCCACGGCCCGGATGACGGCGACGCAGAACACCAAGAACTGCGCGTTGTCGTGCGGGTTGTCGCCGGGGTTGAGCAGGTTCTCGCCGGCGTCCGTGGACATCGACCAGTTGTTGTGCTTGCCCGACCCGTTGATGCCGGCGAACGGCTTCTCGTGCAGCAGGCACACCAGCCCGTACGTCTCGGCCGTGCGGCGCATGACGTCCATCGTCAGTTGGTTGTGGTCGGTCGCGAGGTTGCTGTCCTCGAAGATCGGGGCGATTTCGTACTGGCTCGGCGCGACCTCGTTGTGCCGGGTCTTGACCGGGATGCCCAGCTTGAACATCTCCATTTCGCAGTCGGCCATGCAGGCGATGACCCGCTCCGGGATGGTGCCGAAGTACTGGTCTTCCAGTTCCTGGCCCTTCGGCGGCTTGGCCCCGAACAGCGTGCGGCCGCAGTTAATCAGGTCCGGCCGGGCGTAGTAGAAGTTCTTGTCGATCAGGAAGTATTCCTGTTCCGGGCCGACGGTCGTGATGACCTTCTTGGCCTCGTCGTTGCCGAACAGCTTCAAGATGCGCAGGGCTTGCGGCGAGAGGGCTTCCATCGACCGGAGCAGCGGCGTCTTCTTGTCGAGGGCTTCGCCAGTCCACGACACGAACACGGTCGGGATGACGAGCGTCGCGCCGTTCGGGGTTTCGCGGATGTACGCCGGGCTGGTCGGGTCCCAGCCGGTGTAGCCGCGGGCTTCGAACGTCGCCCGCAGGCCGCCGCTCGGGAAGGAGCTGGCGTCCGGCTCGCCCTTCACGAGCTCCTTGCCGCTGAACTCGGACATCGCGCTGCCGTCGCTGTTGGGCGACAGGAACGAGTCGTGCTTCTCGGCGGTCAGGCCGGTCAGCGGTTGGAAGAGGTGGGTGTAGTGGGTCGCGCCGTGCTCGATGGCCCAGTCCTTCATCGCGCTCGCGACGGCGTCGGCGAGGTTGGGGTCGGTGAGTTGCGCGCCGAGCTTGATCGTCTTCTGGAGGGCCTTGAAGATCGGCTTGGGCAGGCGGGCCTTTTGTTCCGCTTCGCCGAACACGTTGGCCCCGAAGAGTTCCTTGAGAGTCTTGTCCTTGAAGACGATGCGGTTGAGTTGGTACGTGGTCGTGGCGATGGTTTGGATCGCTTGTTGACGAGCAGTGGCTGACATTTCGTCTGGGTCTCCGGAAGAGATGGACTGGGCACCCCAAATTAGTTTGGGACCATTCCCTGCGCAGTATCGCAGCGGCCGGGGGTACGGCCGGAGGGCGGGCAGGTCCGGGAGAGGATAAAGGAGGTTATAGAAATCCCGCGGACGTTCGTCCGTCGGCTTCCATAAAATCCTGACATGCTCTCGATTTCCATCGCCAACCCGTACGAACAGCCGCTCGACTTCCCGACCCTGAAGGCCGCCGCGAAGGCGGTGCTGGAGGGGGAAGGCGTGCGGGCCGCGAAGGTCGTGGTGGCATTCGTGGACAACGCCCACATCCACCGACTGAACAAGCAGTTCTTGAACCACGACGAGCCGACGGACGTGATCACCTTCCCGTACACCGACGCGAAGGCGAAGAAGCTGGAAGGCGAGATCGTCATCGGTTACGAGATCGCGGCCGAGTACGCCGCCGACCGCGGCCACCCGACGGAGCGAGAACTGCTGCTCTACGTCATCCACGGCTGCCTGCACCTGTGCGGCTACGACGACACGACGGCGAAGGCCGAGCGCCAGATGCGCGTCAAGGAACGCGAGTACCTGACGAAACTGGGGCTACCGGACATCACAGAAACGACCTAGGCGAGCCGAGTACCGTAAGGTGCCGGGTGTCACGCGGCGAGTCTCCGCGATTCACCCGGCGGCTTACGCCGCTCGGCTCGCCTCACACCTGGAAAAGTAATGATCCCGCAGATTCACCCGACGGATTTGAAGGCGAAACTTGCCGCCGGCGAGCCGGTCTACCTGCTCGACGTGCGGCAACAGAACGAGTACGACTACTGCCGGCTCGCCGACAGCACGTTGATCCCGCTGCACGAACTGCCGGGGCGGTTGGACGAAGTAGCCCCGCCGGCCGGGGCGCTCGTGGTGGTGTACTGCCACCACGGCGTCCGCAGTCTGAGCGGGGCGGCGATCCTGCAACAAGCCGGGCACGCGAACGTCGCCTCGCTGTCCGGCGGCATCGAAGCGTGGAGCACGCTCGTCGACCCGAGCGTGCGGCGGTATTGAGTTACGCCGTCTTGGCCTCGGCCATCAGACGGTTGAACCGCCCGGCGATCGGGGCGTAGATCGTCAGGATGAGTAGCATCGCACCGCCCAGCATCGCGAAGTACACGCCCGGCGACATGGTCGGATACAACCGCGTGATCGGGGCGTTGATAAGCAAGTTTGCCAGGAAGACGACGGCCAGCCAACAGGCGGTGACGAAGCTCTTCATCGTCGGTGGGGCGGCCACGAAGGCCAATTCCAGGCCCGTGATCGAGACGAGGATTTCTGCCACGGTCAGGATCAAGTAGGCGAACACCTGCCACCAGACCGTGACGCGTTCGGCCGGCTTCACCCAGTCGATTTCCTCGACCGCCGCTTTTGCCGCGTCCGACTTCACGTCCTTCAGTTCGTCGGCGGACTTCATTAGCGGTTCCAACACGCCGCCCGCGGACAACTCGGCGGCCGCCGGCGGCGTCCCCGTGTGTCCGCCCGACACCTTCACCACCCGCCCGTCGGTCAGGGTGACGATCCCGTTCGTGAACTCCAGCTTCTTCTTGTCGGTGTTGTAAGCCCAGTCGGTCGCGGTGATCTTCACGCCGCCGAACGCCACCTCGCCGCTCTTCACGTCACTCAGCGTGGCGGCCGAGTGCGGCAGCACCAGTTCCCCTTCGGGGAAAGTGATCTTGTTCGCCTTCGTCGCCTGACCGGCCATGAACCCGGCCAGACTCATGATGGCCATGCTCACGCCGGTTAGCAGGAACCCGAGGGCGATCTTACTGGTGGCCTTCACCGGGAACGCTTTGAACAGCATCACGCTCAGCGGCACGAGGGCCACGATGAACAACGGGTTGAACGCCTGGATGCTGTCCGGCGGCGTTTTCGTACCGAACAGGGTGCAGTCCATGTACGTGTTGGCGAAGAAAATCCAGGTACTCGCCGACTGGTCGAAGATGGCCCAGAAGAACATCACCGTCAGGAACAGTGCTCCGATCCGGCCGAGGGTTTGCAGTTTCAACTTCGTGTCGGCCGCCTTCTCTTCTGGCGTCACGAGTTTGGTGTGAACGGGGATGCCCGTAACCGTGCGGGTGTCGGCCGGCGGCGGGCTGTTCGGGTCGCCGACGACCTTCCGCGTAATGCTCTCGGTGGCGTAGAACCGCTTACCGGCCGCGAAAATCATCAGGGCCAGGGACATCAAACCGGCGGGGAAGAGGAACGCCGTCTGGTAACTGTACGTCGTCCGCAGGTACGGCATCGCGACTTGGGACAGGAACGCCCCGATGTTGATAGCCATGTAGAACCACGAGAACGCGCTCGTCCGCAACTGGTCTTGGCCGGGTCGCTGTTGGTCGTAGGTCAGCCCCATCAGAGTTGAGATGTTCGGCTTGATGACCCCCGATCCCATCGCCAGTAAGAGCAACGAACCGAAGACGAGGGCCTTGTCCTCGATGCCGACCAGGAACTGCGCCGCCACGTAGGGCACGCTGAACAGGACGATCGTCCAATACTTGCCGAGGAAGTTGTCGGCGACCCACCCGCCGATGAGCGGGAAGAAGTAGCACGCCGCGATGAACAGCGACATGTACGTGCCGGCGTCGCTCTTGTCGACGCCGAGCTTTTCGGTCATATACAGGGCCAGAATCGCCCGCATACCGTAGTACGAGCACCGCTCTGCGAACTCCCCCCAGAAGAAGAACCAGAACCCGATCGGGTGGTTGGTCGGTGCGATCGCGGCGGGTTTGGTAACGTCGTGGAGTTCGGCAGCGGTAGGCACAACAATCATCCCTTTCGTTGGGGGAACGGCGGGAGAGGCGGCTCATAGTGGGAGCGATCATACCATACCTACTCCCCGCGTCCACCGGGGCAACTCCGATTTCCTGGCCGGCTGAATCCGCTTGTCCCGGCCCCGATTCGCGTTACGATTGTCTCTGCCGTCGGACGTCACTCTTCTTTCACCCCAAATCCGTCCGGCCGCCCCTCGGAGTCTCCCGCCATGCGTCGCCGGATTGTGTTGAAACTGTTCCTGGGCGCGCTCGCGCTCGCGTCGTTGGATTCGTTCACCCGCGCCGACGAGATGCCCGCCCCGCCGCGGGCGTTCGAGCGGAAAGACCCGAAATTCGACGAGCTTGTGCCGAAGGACGCGAAGGTCGAGGAACTCGCGGCCGGGTTCAAGTGGTCCGAAGGGCCGGTGTGGGACAAGAAGACGAACTCGCTGCTGTTCTCGGACATCCCGAACAACATGATCCGCCGCTGGTCCGAGAAGGACGGCCTGCAAGAATTCCTGAAGCCGAGCGGGTACACCGGCACCGCGGCGTTCACCGGCGAGGAGCCCGGCTCGAACGGCCTCGCCTTCAACAAGGCGGGTGAGCTCGTCATGTGTCAACACGGCGACCGTCGCATCGCGAAGTGGGTCGACGGCAAGTTCGTCACCGTTGTCGACAAGTACATGGGCAAGCGGCTCAACAGCCCCAACGACCTCGTCTACCACCCGAACGGCGACCTGTACTTCACCGACCCGCCCTACGGCCTGCCGGGGCAGATGAAAGACCCGGGTAAGGAACTCGAATTCCAGGGCGTCTACCGCCTCAAACCGAACGGCGAACTCACGCTGCTCACGAAAGTGATGTCGCGGCCGAACGGCATTGGCCTGTCGCCGGACGGCAAGACGCTGTACGTGGCGAACTCCGACCCGGAGAAGGCGAACTGGATGAGCTTCCCGGTGAAGGCCGACGGCACGCTCGGCGACGGCAAGCAATTCTTCGACACGACGGACTTGGTGAAGGCGAAGAAGCCCGGCCTGCCGGACGGCTTGAAGGTGGACGCGGCCGGCAACGTCTGGGCGACCGGACCCGGCGGCGTGTTCGTGTTCGACCCGACCGGCAAGCACCTCGGCACGATCGTGACGAACGACAAGACGGCCAACGTCGGCTTCGGCGGCGACGGCAGTACGCTGTACGTCACCGCGAACCACAACCTCATCCGAGTGAAGACGAAGGCCAAGGGCCAGGGGTACTAACCGCGGTCACGCGCCGGTGGTGGACGCCTCGCCGTACTTGAGCCGCACCACGGTCGCGGGTCCGGGGCCGCCCACGGTCACGACGTACAGGTTGTCGAACTCCCTCTCGCCGATCGGGGGGATCGGCGACGGTACGCCGAACGCCGCGATCATTTCCGGGACGGTGTTGCTGTGGCCGGCGACCAGCACCACCGGCCCCAGGGCGCCGGCCAGCATCTTCTGGGCGAGTTCCGCGGGCGTGGGAACTTCGTGGGGCTGAAGGCCCAGTTGCGTGGCCAGGGGTTTCACCGTCTGTTTGGTGCGAGTGAGTGCGGACGTGAACACCGCGGTAACGCCCGCAGAGCCGACGACCCGCGCGAGGTCCGTGGCCCGCGCCTGGCCGGCGGTGTTCAGCGGCGGGTTGGTCGCTCCGAGGGCCGGGGGCACGTCGATGTCCGCGTGACGGACGAAGAGAATCGTCGGCATGGCGTCGGCCTTGTAAATGGGGGTGGCCCGCGGCCGCTATTTCAGCGGCACCGGCCGCGAGTTCTTCTTCAAGAATCCGACCAGCGGCTTCGCGGCCGCGGGCAGTGTTTCGTCGTCGAGAACAACGGCGATTTTCGGCCCGTGGCCTTCGACGGTAATCTCGTACTGTCCCAGGTCGCGGCCGGTCTTCGACAGCGATTCGTGCGATCCCGACAGGCCACTATCCTGAACGAGTTTTTGGAGTTGCTGGGCCGCGTCCGGGGCGAGCGTCGCGGTGTCGAGTTCACACCCCTTGACCGCCCCGGCGTACCCGCCCGATTGAACGAATTGCACCCGCATCCGCGTCCCTCCTGGTTGGTCCCGGCCAGGTGCGGGAGCCGTCAGACGGTGATGCCCACCTTCTTCCAGGCCGACTTCACCGCCTTCTTGGCGGCCGCCCCGTACTTGGCCCCGGCGATCTGAACCGACAACTTGGCACAGTCCAAGAACTGGCTCGAAGCCGACAGTTGCAGCAGGGTATCATACCAGAGCCGCCCGGCCACCTCCCACGCCCGGCCCTTGATTTCTTTCGCCACCAGGGCGAACACCCGGTTCGGGATGCCCGAGTTAATGTGAACGCCCTGGCGGTCCCGCGGGCCAGTGTAGATCTTGGACATGTGGGCCGGTTGCGGGTCGGTGCCCAGGTCCGGGTCGTTCGCGTAGGCCGTGCCGGGGTTCTCCATGTCGCGGATGCCCCGGCGGGTGGCCGCCGGTACCATGATCTCCGCCCCGACCACCCAACTCGCTTGCAGGGCCGTCTCGTCCCGCTTCCACTGCCGCACGAGAATCCCGAACACGTCGGCGAAGTGCTCGTTGAGGGCCCCCGATTGCGCGAAGTAGGTCAGGTTGCTGGTGAACGACTGGACCCCGTGGGTCAGTTCGTGCCCGACGACGTCCAGCGACCCGGTGAACCGCTTGAAGATCACGCCGTCGCCGTCGCCGTAGGCCATCTGCTCGCCGTTCCAGAAGGCGTTGTTCATTGGCCCGAGTTGGCCGGTCTCGTCCGTCTCCCCGACGTGGACCGACGAAACGAGGCTCATACCGTTGTCGTCGAGCGAGTTCCGCTGGAAGAGGGTTTGGTAGAAGTCGTAGGTGTCCCCGGAGGCGTCGTAGGCCTCGTTCACGGCTACGTCGGACGATTTTGCCTGCCCTTCCGACCGTACCAGGGTGCCGCGGAGTTGGTCCGACCCCGCGGCGTCGTAGACCAGCCGGTGCTTCGTCGCGGCTGGCGAGGCGTTCACCATCATGGCGGGCATGGCCTGGGCCATCACGCGGACCGCCCGCATTGCCGCCGCCGCCTTGAGGTTGGCGATGGCCCGCGACCGGGTCGCCGGGTCGGCCGACTGGGCGAGTTGGTCGTTGATGTACGGGGGAATGATGCACTGAATCGGGTTGCGGGAGCACATGTGAAGGGCCTTCGCTGGGACAGGAGATGGGATTCGCCGGCCGATCGCTCTCGGCCGTTCGAACAAACAGTCAACTGGTCTTACGAGGGCCATCGGCCAACGGATGGCGGCAAATTGTGAAAACCGTTCGGGCGGTTCATGGTACCTGTGTTAAACGCGCTCGCGGCGGGGGCAACGGCTTGGTAGAATGTCCGGCGTCCCCTCGGCCGAGTTTCCGAATGCCGGCGATATCTCGGCTGGCGGGACTGTTCCGACGCCCCGGAGGTGTCCATGTCGCGCCTGTGTCTCGTTCTCGCTCTCGCGACCGTCGGCCTACCGGCGACGGGGGCGGTGGACAAACAGAAGAACGACGCGGCCCTGAAGAAGGGCGTCGAATTCCTCAAGCAACACCTCAACGAAACGGCGCACGGGACCGGCGTCCCCGCCTTGGTCGGTCTCGCGATGCTCGAAGGCGACGTGCCGAAGACCGACCCCGCCATCGTCTCCATCACCCGCGCCCTCCGCGAGGGCGGACCGGGCGAGACCAAGACTTACAACCTCGCCCTTAGCGTCCTCTTCCTCGACAAGCACAACGACCCGAATGACGTGCCGCTCATTCAGTTGCTCGGCGCGCGGCTGATCGTTGGTCAGACCAACTTCGGCGGCTGGGGTTACAATTGTTTCCCGGAGGTTCCCGCGGCGGAGCAGGCCCGGCTGGCCAGCGCCCTCAGGCCTACCGGTGCAGGCGGCCTGCACCCGGAGGCCGCCGCCATCCTCCGCCTCGGCCGCGCGGGTAACGCCGCCAGCGAGGGCGGCGACGACAACTCGAACACGCAATTCGGCCTCATCGGCACCTGGGTCGCCCAGCGCCGCGGGGTGCCGGCGTCTCCGGCGATTACCGCCGTCGATACCCGCTTCCTCCGCACGCAAAGTCCGACCGACCACGGCTGGTCGTACAACGCCAGCACTTCCGGGGCGAGTTCAACCCCGGCGATGACCTGTGCCGGTCTGCTCGGCTTGGCCGTCGGCAAGGCGAACGACGAGGCCCGCAAGGCCGGCCGTAAGCTCGTCGGCGAGGGCAACCCCAAGCCGAAGGCGAAGGAGGACGACGACCCGTTTTACAACCCTCCCGCTCGTAACGAGAAGCCGAAGAAGGAGGAAGAAGCGGAGGACGACCCGGAAGAGGACGACCAGCCGAAGAAGAAGCCGCTCACCATCCGTGACATGGCCATCGA
Source organism: Limnoglobus roseus (assembly GCF_008254045.1). GTDB lineage: Bacteria > Planctomycetota > Planctomycetia > Gemmatales > Gemmataceae > Limnoglobus > Limnoglobus roseus. The sequence continues at coordinate 3,068,322 of NZ_CP042425.1, forward strand.
GCGGGCGCTGCAGGCCCTCGGCCGGGTGCTGAAGCAGGGATCGGGCGGGGCGAGCGCCGGCACCCGCGGCGGCGTCGACGACCTGTACTTCCTCTGGTCCCTGGAGCGGGTGGCGGTGGCCTACGGACTCGACACCATCGGCGACGTGGACTGGTACGAGTGGGGCACGAAGTCCCTCCTGGCCACACAGGGGGCCGACGGCTCGTGGCCCGGCGGCAACGACGGCACGGTGGTCAACACGGCCTTCGCGGTGCTGTTCCTGAAGAAGTCGAACCTCGTGGCCGATCTGACCCGGCAGATCAACGGCAAGATCAAAGACCCGGGCAACGGCGAACTGCGCGGCTCCCGCGGCGGCCCGCTTGCCATCGCCGCGTTCGGCCGCAAGATCGACGTGAACACCGATGGCGCGCCTGACCCGACAAGTCCGAACGTCGGCAAGGTTCGCGGCCTGTCCGAAGCCGACCGCATCGCCAACGGCCTGCTCGCGAAGCAGTCGGACACGAAGTGGGATGGCAAACTGAAGGCGGTCCGCGACGGCAAGGGCGGCCAGAACACGGCCGGCCTGGCCCAGGCGATTCCGCTCTTGCCGGACAAGCGGATGATCGAAGCCCGTGCCGCCCTGGCCGACCGCCTGACGCGGATGACCGCCGCGACGCTGAAGGCGATGCTCGCCGACCGCGACGCCGAACTCCGCCGGGCCGCGTGTTTGGCCGTGGCGATGAAGGACGAGAAGTCGCTGACGCTGGACCTGATCGATCGCGTCACGGACATCGACGACATCGTGGTGCGGGCCACGCGGGCGTCGTTGAAGGCGATGTTCAACAAGGACCTCGGCCCGCCGACCGGTTCGAACGACGAACGCAAGCGGATCGCGCTGGACGAGTGGAAGTCGTGGTACACCCGCGAAGGTCCGAAGCCGTGATCGCTGGGTAGATGAAATAACGGTTGACTGTTGAGGAGGATCGCGTGTGGCGAAGCGTCGGCGTGACGGCAGCTATCGCGAGCCGGCGGCCCTCCGTCGAATTCGGGAGTCACTGACCGAGGAAAAACAACTGCAAGAGTTCCGCAAGGTTTTCGGGTGTGACCCGTCGTCCGAGGACCAATTGGAAGTGTTCATCGAACACCTGACGCTGGAGATGTACAACGCCGGCTGTGACCAGAGGTAGGTGTCCCGCAACTTGGAATCGGACACGATGAAACGCGATCGCCCTCCAATCGGCTGGACTCGATCTGGAACAGAGCGTTCTAAAAAGAGGGGCTGAATTCCCTGACGTCAATACGGTCCGTTCGTCTGCCAGCCGCGTCGAACTCTATCCAGATCAACAGGTATGTCGGGAACGGGAATTCGATGCGGTAGTTGGAGAACTCCGTCAGAGACAGGGTATGCCTTTGCCCTGAACCATCGCCCTTGTCACAGCATCCCTCGCCGATCCCGGATTTTGAATAGCCCTTGGTAATGAGCCAGTCAGAAACCTGCCACCTGGGTGTCCCGACCGGCAATTCACGCTCGATTTGATTTCGCACTTCCTGAACCGTGATCCACGGCACGTTGTTAAGATAAACGCACCCGGACATCACAATCAGTACGACGACTAGCGAAATGCGTAGCAGCCGTCGCTTCACGCGATACCCTCCGTTCTTGTGTTGAAATTGCTCCAGAACGATATCCCACTGCAAGAGGTTCGTCAAAAATCCGTACTTCCCTTCCGGTCGGCGCAGAATACCACGATTCGCCCCCGCCCGCGTCGGTCGTCGGTCACTTCGACTTGACCTATAATGATAAATTGTGCCACTCTGGTGATGGATCGCACCCTTTGCGCCCGATAGGGAACCCGCAACATGGTCACGGACACGGCAGCGGACGCCAAAACGACTCAGCCTCGAAACCTCTGGCAACTGCCGATCTTCCTACTCGGCTTGCTCGCCCTCTACGGGGCGTACAAGTACGTGCCGCACCGCGGCGCGACGGCCGGACCGGCCACGGCCGGCGAACTCGCGGACCTGAAATCGGCCCTCGAACAGAGGTCCCCTGACGCCGCGGCCATCGAACCACTGGTTCGCAAACTCGCCGCGACCAACCCGACCGATACCCCCACGAACTTCGCTCTCGGCAGTGGTTACGTCGCCCTTGCGGATAAGGCCGGCGGGGACGGCATCGAATACTGGGCCGCGGCCGAGAAGGCGTTCGAGCGGTGCGATGTCACGCAGCTCGACAACCACGGCGAGGCGGCGAAGATGATCTTCCGCTTTGCTCTAGCGAAGGCCGCCACCGAAACCGGCAACCCGGCCGAGGTTCTTGGCGCGATGACGAGCCCGCCGGCCGGCGAAGACCGGGCCGAATACCCCCGCCTCGTCGCCCAGACCTTCTTGCGGATGACCCCGCCGAACTACGCCGGGGCAAAGGAAGCCTTCGCCAAGTACCTCGGCGGCCAGAACCGCTCCACCCCGGCGACGGCGGCCAAGTACAAGCTCGAACTGGTGAAGTTGCACCTCCGCGACAAGGAACTCGATAAGGCAAAGACCTGGCTGAAGGACATCGGCACGACTGCCCCGGCCGACGTGCAAGCGGCGGCGAAGGTCCAACTCGGCCGGGTGGCGATGGCCGAACAGAACTGGGCCGACGCGGTCGCGCAGTTCGAGGCCGCGCTGCTCTCCGGGCAACTCCCCACAGAGGAACGCACCACCGTCCGCTATCAGGCCGCCCTCTCGCTCATGCAGTCCGGCAACGACGCGGCCGCCGCCCCGTACTTGAAGCAAGTCCTCGCCCAACCCGGCGAGGTGGCTGCCGCCGCCGCGATGAAGCTGGCCGCGATCGGCAGCCGCGACCCGGCCGCGAAGGGTTCCCGTAAGGAAGCCGCCGAGTGGCTGGAGAAGGCGGTCACGCAGGCGAGCGCGACCAGCGAACACGTCAAGACGCCGGAACTGCGGGCGGTGTTCGAAGAAGTCATCAAGGCCAGCACGAGCGAGGGCGACTTCGAGGCCGCCCACCGGGCCGCGACGGCCTACGCCAAGATCGCCGAGGAGAGCGCCGACCGCAAGTACCGCGCGGAGATCAACGCGCAGTGGGCGACGGCCCTGGTGAAGACCAACCCCGCCGACGCGAAGCCGAAGTTCATGGACGCCGCCACCGAGTACGCGACCCTGGCCGATCGCGCCCTCGACCCGAAAGAACGGGCAGAACTCTTCCGCAAGGGAGCGTTGCAATACCAGAAAGCCGGCGAGTCGTCGAAGGCCCTGGAACTGGTGACGAGTGTGCTGAACGGCAAAGACGTGCCGAGCGAACTCCTCGGCCGCGCCTGGCTGGACCGGGCCGACCTGCTGCCGCCCGATCAGGCTGCGGAAATCGAGGAAGCATTGAAGAGGGCGGTGAGCCTGCCGGGGTCGGCGGCCACGCCCGCCCGGTATAAGCTCGCCGTCACCTACGTGAAGCGCGGCCAGGAGTTGCTTGCCGGTGCCGCCGGCAGTGTTCAACCCGACGCCCTGAAGCAGCAAGCGGCCGTGACCACGAAGCTCGGCCGCGACATGCTCGCCCAGATCGCGGACGCCTCCACGGTGCCGACCGACGACCAGTTCACGCACGAGCAAGCCATCTTCGAACTCGGTCGCCTCGCGATGCTGGACCGCAAGTACCCGGACGCCGAGGCCCGCCTGCGGAAGCAACTGACCCTCTACCCGCAGGGCGTCCACGCTGACAACGCCCGCCTGTGGCTCGCGAGTGCCCTGTTGGCGAAGGCCCAGACCGACGCGAGTGTCGGTCCGAAGGCCCGCACCGAGGCGCTGGTGTACCTGAAGGAACTGGCGAACTCGACCGACCCGTTCCTGCAAACGTGGGGCGAAATCTGGCAGGCGAACACGCTGCTCCAGATGGGCGACACCGCCGCGACGATCCCGCTCTGCCGCGAACTGATGGCCAAGCACCGCGGCAAGCTCGAAGAGTTGGTCCTCGGCAAGCTGTTGTTCCACGCCTACCTGTCGTCCCGTCCGGCCGACCCCGGCGAGGCCCAGAAGACGCTGACGCGGATGGAGGAACTCTTCCAGGCCCTCCCGCGGGACGCCTTCCGCACCGACGCCGAGTACTCCTACGACCACTGGAAGGCCGAACTGCCCCGGCTGCGCGAGGCGCTGGTGAAGCGGTAAGTTGACCAGCGAACTCGTCCGACCCGGCCGCCCTTGGGCGGCCGGTTTGTTTTTGCATTCACAACATCTGGTTGATACGCTGGGACGACGCTCTCAGGCGTAGTGGGGCGAAAATTTACTGCCGCGTAGCGCGGCAGAATTACAAGTTCGGCGGTGGAGGCAGAGGGGCGCGTGAGCAAGGTGCTGAAAGAGTTGGTGGAGCGTCTGGCTGTCGCACCGACCCAAGCTAATCGGGATGCCTTCCTCCGCGGCCTCGTCATGTCGATGATCTGGACCCCAATACGCACGCAGAAGGAGGGGCCTCCCCAACCGATGACGCTCGGGCCAGACGGCCAGCCGGCGTTGCTGGTCTACGCCGACGGGAGTGCGGCCCTCCGGGAGCCGGGGGTGAAGTCCGCGGGCGGTGGCCCTGGCCGGGAGTCTCTGGAGAGGGCACTGGCGAGCGGGGCCAAACTGACCGTCACGACCGGGCACGAAACGACTGCCCCGCAGGCGGTCGTCACGGCGGGCGAGATACCCGCGGTGCTGGCCTTGGGGCGGGCCGAAGACCCGGTACTCGGAGTGATTACTTGGCACCCGTCGTCCGATGACGATAACGGGTTCTGGGAGTTCGAGGCCGGACCGGTCGAGAATCACTCGGTTGCCGGGGTGGTGGTCCCGGATGCACCCTGGGAGTCGATCCGGCCCGATGAACTGTCCCGCATCCGGCAGACCGTACAGTGGGTCCGCGGGAACGATTTTGCCGTCCGCTCGCACATCGCGGCGGAGATGTGGGACTGGTGGTACAACGAGTACTGCGACCCGCCGGACCGGGAGGAGGTCCGCACTCAAGAGGAGTTCCGCGACAAGCTGTCACTGGAGGTGATACGGTTCGAGCCGGGTGAGGATGGGTTCCTCGACTACGCAGACCACGGACTGGTGTGCGGATACGGCATCCGCGTCTACGTCCGCCCGGACGGTCGGTTCACACGCGGGCCTGAGATCGGCTGAGCAAGGCACGCCAAACCAGACGTTGCACCGAACACCGGCCGCTGAGTTGGTTCCGGGAGTGCCTTGGTCGCCAGTGCGGCCAGGCCTCTGAACTTGATTGAACTTGATCGTTCCACACCGGAGGGTCAGTGAATGCGTTTCGCGTTCTGTTTGATCGGGTTTGCCTTCTCCGGGATCGCGTCGGGGGCCGACGACTGGCAACCGCTGTTCAACGGCAAAGACTTGACCGGCTGGCGGGCCAACAACGACCCGGATTCGTTTGCCGTCAAGGACGGCGTGATCCGCGTCCAGGCGTCAGGGAACAAGGCCGCTCACCTCTTCTACGTCGGCGATCTCAAGAAGGGGGTCGAGAAGTTCAAGAACTTCGAGTTGGAGGTGACGGCCCGATCGGAGCCGGAGGCCAACTCGGGCATTTTCATTCACACCGACGTGACCGCGAACGCCAAGGGGCACCTCGATAAAGGGTACGAGGTGCAACTCAACAGCACCGCCAAGGAGAAGCGGAAGACCGGCAGTCTGTATGCGGTCGTCGATCGGGACACGTCGCCGGTGGACGAAACGAAATGGTTCACCGTCCGGGTGCGGGTCCAGGACAAGCGAATCACGGTCGCCATCGACGGCAAGGAAGTCGTGGACTACACCGAGCCGGCGGGCGTGGTTCGGCCGAAGGACCGGGCCGGCCGTTTGCTGTCGGCCGACGGCGGGGGCATCGCCCTCCAAGCCCACGACGCCAAGAGCGTCTGGTACTTCAAGGACATCCGGGTCAAACACCTGCCGTAACTACGGACCTCACGCGATGGAAACCTACGTCAGCACCGACGTCGAGACCGACGGCCCGATTCCGGGGCCGCACTCGATGCTCAGCTTCGGCTCCGCGGCCTTCACGCCGGACGGCAAACTCGTCTCCACGTTCGAGGCCAACCTGCACACCCTCCCCGACGCCGTCGGCGATCCGAAGACGATGGCGTGGTGGGAGACGCAGCCCGAAGCGTGGGCCGAGTGCCGCCGTGACTTGCGCGACCCGGCCGCGGCGATGGCCGACTACGTTGCGTGGGTGAAGGGGTTGCCCGGCAAGCCGGTGTTCGTCGCGTACCCGGCCGGGTTCGACTTCCTGTTCGTGTACTGGTACTTGATTCGGTTCGCCGGCGAATCGCCGTTCTCGTTCTCGGCGTTGGACGTGAAGACGTTCGCGATGGCCGTCCTGGGGTGCGAGTACCGGGCCGCGTCGAAGCGGAACATGCCGAAGCGGTGGTTCACCGACCGGCCGCACACGCACAAGGCCCTCGACGACGCTTTCGGCCAGGGCGAGTTGTTCTGCAACATGCTCGCCGAGAGCCGACGGGCGAAGGGTTAACCCTCCAACACGCCCCGTCGCCGTGACCGGATCGCCGGAGCCTCCGCTTCCCACGTGTAGCCCTTCGCGTCCATCGCCCGCCACGCGGCCCGCATCTTGCCCCAGACTGCTTTCCAGTAGCGGCCGAAGTTGTAGCCGCCGGCGCGGAGTGCCCGCCGATGGCCGGCCCACACCGCGAGCGTAATCGCGAGGAAGAATGCCTCGTGGAAGGCCGTCGTCAGGCCGCGAAACACCCGCAGTCGGCGGCGGTGCAACACCGCGAGGCGTTCGCACTGGAAGCGGATGTGCGGCACTTCGTCGGCCAGGATTTGCTCGCAGATTGCCCGCAGCACCGGCGACGGCGTCGCCCGGCGGATCGCGTTGTAGTAGACCATCGCGTGAACCTCGACCATCACCACCGGCGTCGCCCACACTTCCATGCTCGGCAGTGCGTGCCGAGCCGCCCGGAAGAAGCTGTCGCCCCATGTCGTCGCCGCTCGCCCGACGCCGGCGAGGTCGAGGAACCGGCCGAGCAGTTCCCCGTGCCGCTGCTCCTCGCCGATGAACAGCCGGATCGCTTCGACGAAGTCCGGGTCGTTGGCCGCGGCGGCGTAGCGGTGGGCCGCCACGAGCAGTTGTCGGCCGTCCGACGTTTCGCCGAGTTGCCACGACCGCAGCGACGGTGCAATCTCCGCCACCTCCGCGGCCGTCGCACCGGTACCGCTTTCCCACGGGATCGGCCGGTGCGCCGCAGCGTTCTCGCGGAAATACGCCACCCACTGCGCCGAACTCCACACGGCCGCCGGTATCGTACCCGATCTGTTCATGCGAAAGCCTCCACGGTTCGAAGTGAAACATCGGCAAGATTGCTTTGCATCGCAAAGAATACCGAGGTGACTGTGACTTTGCAATGCAAAGTTTGTCGCTTTCGCGAGATTGATGGGGAACTTGTCAGACGTGCCCGGCTTGATGCTTCGCCAGTTTTCGCAGTCGCAAGCCGATGAGCAGCGACACCATCGCCCACACGCTGCCGTACTCGATCGGGCAGAACCGTGGGTCGATCGGCATCACGGGGATGAGCAGCAGGAACGCCAGCCCGACGAGGTAGAAGCCGCCCCAGAACATCGCCCCGAGCGAGACGAACGCGACGGTCGAGGCACCGGCCATCGCCTGGTAGAAGTCGGGGCCGTTCCAGGTGGAGCCGCCTTCCCGCAGGCCGAGGTTCACGAATAGTAGTCCGGCTACGACGACGAAACTGCCCCACACCGAGAGGATGTGCTGCTCGGCCGGGTTCGCGGGCCAGATGCGGCCGTCGCCGTAGTACAGGAATAGGCTCAGGCCGAGAACAGGGCGGATCGCGTAGGCGGGCATCACCCACCAGACGGGCCAGCCGTGGAAGCGGACGAACGTGGCGTACAGTTCCGGCAGGAAGAACACCGGGGCCAGCCACAGGAAGAACCCGGCGTACCGCACGAACTGCTGGTCGTAGTGGCTCTTTTCCAGCATCCACGCGAACCGCTCGACCACGTTCAGTTGTCGGGCGGAGATCGACTCGCCGGACTGGAACCGCCGCAGGTCGTCCGCGAGCGCCCCGGCGGTCGGGTAGCGGTGGGCCGGGTCTTTCGCGAGGCACTTCTGGCAGATCGTCTCCAGGTCCCGCGGCGCGTCCCGGCGGAACTCCGACAGCGACGGTGCCTCGTTGTGGACGACCTTCTGCAACAACTCCGGCAGGCCCTCGGCCTGGAACGGTTGCCGGCCGGCCAGCAGTTCGAAGAGGATGACGCCGATGGCGTACACGTCCGCCTGCGGGCCGACGGCCTTCGCCTTACCGGCGGCTTGCTCCGGGGCCATGTAGTTCGGCGTGCCCATGACCGCGCCAGTGTGCGTGTGGCCGTCCACGCTGTCGAGCCGCTTGGCGAGGCCGAAGTCGCCGACCTTCGGCGTGCCGTCGCCGGTCATGAGGATGTTGCCCGGCTTCAGGTCGCGGTGGACGATCCCGGCCAGGTGGGCGGCTTCGACGGCCCGCGCGATGCGTTCGACGATGGCCGCCGCCGCGTTCGGCGATTGCGGCCGGCCGCCCTTTCGCGCCAGCGAGCCGCCCTCGCAGAACTCCATGCTGAAGAACGGCAGACCGTGGTGTTCGCCGACCTCGTACACCCGCACGATGCCGGGGTGCTGGAGTTGGGCCGTCGCCTCGATCTCGGTGCGGAACCGCTCGCGGTCGGCCGCCCCGGCGTGGCTGCCGCCGAGGATCATCTTGAGGGCCACGACGCGGTTCGCCTGAATCTGCTTGGCCTTGTAGACGACGCCCATGCCGCCGCGGCCGATCTCGCCGAGGATTTGGTACCCCGGCACGGTCTGGTGTCCCGCGGAGAGGGCCGCCGCGAGCGCGAGCTGCTCACTCGTCTGCATCACCGTGGACGGCCCGACGTCCGGCTGGAACAGTTGCGTGCCGTCGTGCGGGGCAGCGTCGGTGGACCCGTGCGGCGATTCGTGGGTGGTGTCAGCCATGAGACCGGGTGCGAGAAGATGAGCGAATGCGGAGATTGTACGAAGGCCGATCGGCGCGGGCGGATGAATCGCTACGATGGCTGAAGCCCTCCCACCGCAGGAGCGAATGATGTTCCGATGCCTGATCCTGGCCCTCGCGCTTTCGTCGGTCGCGTCGGCCGCCGACAACTGGCCGAGTTGGCGCGGCCCCACCGCGAACGGCGTGGCCGCGAGCGACGCCAACCCGCCGACGAAGTGGGACGAGAAGACCAACATCAAGTGGAAGGCCGACCTGCCGGGCAAGGGCAGTGCCACGCCGGTCGTGTGGGGCGATCAGGTGTTCGTTCTGACGGCTGTGCCGGGCCGTGAGGCGAAACCGGAAGAATTGCCGAAGGTCGATCGCCGGTTCGAGACGAAGACCGAAGTGCCGCACAACTTCTACTCCTTCGAAGTCCTCAGCTTCGACCGCACCACCGGCAAGCCGCTCTGGAAGAAGACCGCGGCCGAGGCCGTGCCGCACGAGGGGCACCACCCGACGCACTCCTACGCCGCCGGGTCGCCGGCCACCGACGGCAAGCGGCTCTACGTCTCCTTCGGCTCCTTCGGCGTCTTCGCCTTCGACTTGAAGGGCGAACAAATCTGGAAGCGCGACCTGGGCCGCATTCACTCGCGGCTCGGCTGGGGCGAGGCGGTCACGCCGGTTGTCCACGGCGACACGGTGATCCTCAACTGGGACCAGGAAGACGGCTCGAAGCTGATCGCCCTCGACGCCGCGACCGGCGACACGAAGTGGGAAGTGAAGCGCGACGAGAAGACGAGTTGGAACACGCCGTTGATCGTCGAACACGGTGGCACGACGCAGGTCCTCGTCAACGGCACAAACCGCGCGCGAGCCTACAATCTCGTCGACGGCAAGGTGCTGTGGGAAGTCAGTGGCATGACCGTGAACGCGATCCCGTCGCCGTTGGCGGCCGACGGCGTGGCGTACATCGTGAGCGGCTACCGCGGGGCGATGGCCGTGGCCGTACCGTTGGACAGCCGCGGCGAGGTGGCGAAGGACGGCGTGAAGTGGCGGTACGCGAAGGGCACGCCCTACGTGCCGTCGCCGTTGCTCTTCGACGGCCGGCTCTACTTCACCGAAGCGAACACGCAACTGCTGACGGTGCTGGACGCGAAGACCGGCAAGCCGCTGCAAGAGCGGGAGCGGTTGCAGCGGGTGGGCAGTTTCTACGCATCGCCGTTGGCGGCAGCCGGCCGCCTGTACTTCGTGGACCGCGATGGCACCACGGCCGTTCTGTCGGCTGGCGACAAGCCGGAGGTCCTGGCGACGAACAAGCTCGACGACAAGACCGACGCCTCGCCAGTGGCGGTGGGCAAGACGCTATACCTCCGCGGCGAGAAGCACCTGTACGCGATCGAGGAGAAGTAAGGCGACCGTATCGTATCTTCTGTTTTCGGCCCTGAAGGGGTCGTTCAGTCAGCCCAGGTCGGAGCGAAGCGGAGGCCTGGGTACGGGACCAACCCGCATGTTCGGCCCTGAAGGGGCCGTTCATGTCGGCATCCTTGAATGAACCGCCCTTTCAGGGCGGGGTCCGTGGGGCGGCGGGAACCCAGGCCTTCGGCCTGGGCTGACAGAACGACCCCTTCAGGGCCGAAAACCAATCGACTACTCCTTCCCCAACACCAAGTCCAGCGCCCAGCACCCCCGGACGTGCGGGCCGTCGCCCCGAAGGTGGGTCAGGATGTCCGCGTTCTCGCACCCGGTATCTTGCAGCGCGTCGGCCAGGATCGGCAGCCTGTCGAAGGCTTTGTCGGCGTAGATGCCTTCGGCGAGGGCGATGGCAGTGGACGTGAGCCAGGAAGACTCTATCGTCGAGGCGTGGAAGGGATTCCCGAACAGACAGCGGAGAACCTGGCTTTGCCAGCGGTACTCCAGTTGTCGTTGGATTCGAGGCCAAACTAATAAGGCCGCTTCCCGTGCGGCCGACTCGGCGAAGACGGCAATGTCCTTGGCAGAACACGCCGATGAGACGGCCGAGGCAGAGGTTTCCCATCCGTTTTGGTCATCAAACTCCGTGAAGGCTTGATCGGCAGCATGATAGGCGGCGGCAAGTTCGTCCGACCCCGTTAGTCCTTCCACGTAACGTTCACAGGTATCCAAGGCCGACCGGCAGCGATCATCCGGTGGAAACCGGTGTTCAATACGGTGACAGCAGACAATGGCGAAGAGTCGCGATTTTCGTTCGCTCGGCTGGTACTTCCGAAGGTATCTCATCATATACGTTGGATCTGCACACACCTGCCACTCCGTTTCCGTCATCGTTCGCCCTCGCTTTTCGCGATCATACACAAGCAGATCGAAATTCCCGTAGGAATCTCCGGCCGTCGGGAACATACTCGTGAGAAGCAATTGCGGAGGCGAACGGTGGCCGGTTCCCGACTCTCGACGCTGTGCCGACACTTCACCGCCGCCGTGAGCGACACCGCGGCGGATGCGGAGTTGCTGGCCCGGTTCACGGCGAATCGCGATGAGGCCGCGTTCGCGGTCCTCGTGCGTCGGCACGGGCCGATGGTGTGGGGCGTTTGCCGGAACCTGCTGCCGAACGCAGCCGACGCCGACGATGCGTTCCAGGCCACGTTCCTGGCCCTCGTCCGCGGGGCGAAGGCGGTCCGCAAGCCGGAAGCCCTGGGCGCGTGGCTGCACGGCGTTGCCGTTCGCGTGGCCCACAAACTGCGGCGAACCGCCGCCCGGCGGAACCTCCGCGAGAAGAAAGCTGCGGTCGGCGAGGCGGTGCGGCCGGTCGCCGATTCGCGGTGGGACGAGGTGCTGGCCGCCGTCCACGAAGAGGTGAACCGCCTCCCCGACGGCGAGCGCACCGCCTTCGTCGTCTGCTGCCTCGAAGGCGTTCGCCAACCGGATGCGGCCGCCCAACTCGGGTGGAAGCCCGGCACGCTGACCGGCCGACTCTCGAAGGCGAAGCAACGGCTCCTCGACCGCCTGACCCGCCGTGGCCTCGCACCGGCCGCGGCACTCGGTGCCCTCGGATTGGGGGCGACCACCGGGCAAGCGATCGTTCCGACGAAACTCCTCGACGCGGTCCTGCCGTTCGCATCCGCGACGGCCACGGTTCCCGCGTCGGTCCTTCAACTCTCTCAAGGGGTACTCGACATGACCATCACGAAGGTGAAATTCCTGGCCGCGGCGGTCCTCATCGCCGGCGGGTTGGCGACTGGCCTCGGGGCCAACTTCTTCGCGAACGCCGACGCACAATCGGCACCGCCGGGCGGCCTCACGCCTCCGGTTGCCCCTGGCGCACCACCCGCGCCGCCGGCGCCGGCCACGCCACCTGTGGGCGTGGCCCCCAACCCCGGCTACACGCCCGTCGCGCCGAAGGCCGCACCGACTCCGCAGCCGATGGCCGGCGGGATGACGGGCGGCATCACCAACGGTCCGGTCCGGCGGCCGTGGGACTACAAGTTCGTGGACGTGTCCGCGATGAGCGTCGACGAGTTGAAGAAGGCTCTGGCCGCGGAAGGCGATCAGAGTTGGGAACTGGCAGCCCTCGAACACCGCCAATTCCCCGGCAGCGGCGTGACGAGCCACCTGGCCGTCTTCAAGCGGTTGCGAGTGCTGTCGTTCGGCACGACGCCAGATGCTGCCCCCGGTGGCAGCCGCGGGGCAACGCCCTCCAACACGCCGTTTCCGACACCCGAGCCGAAAATTCCCCCTCCCACGCCGGTCGCGAAACCGGTGGCTCCGTCACCCTTTGTCCAGACTTCGCCCCCCGGTGCTCCCCCGATCAAAGTGCTGAAGCTTCACACGATCTCACTCAAGACGGCGAACAGTGTGCAGATGGCGAAGGTGCTCAAGGAACTCGTCGCCATCCAACAGTTCGGCGATGACGTAACGGCCGTCATCGCCGACGAAGGAAGTAACTCGCTGCTGGTGAGGGCGAGCGATGACGGGTTGAAGGCGGTCGAGAAACAGGTTCGCCAACTGGAGCAAGCCGCCGCCGAGAGGATTAATGCCGACCAAGCGAAGCAAGACCAAATGCGAAGAGAGATGGAGGTCGAGCGGTTCAAGCGGACGAACCGGGAAGCGGCCCCCGAGACGATTCCCCCGGCCTTCGTACCGGCCACACCGTCGAAGCCCTAACTCGGCGTAAGACGGCCGCTCTCGGCTCGGTATAACGCCCTCGTGCGACATCCGTCACGCGAGGGTTCATCGTGGAATTTCGACAACTGGGCCATTCCGGTCTCAAAGTGCCGGTGCTGAGTCTCGGCACCGGCACCTTCGGCGGGGCGAACGAGTTCTTCAAGGCATGGGGCAGCAGCGACGTGGCCGAGGCGAGCCGGCTCATCGACATCTGCCTCGATGCCGGCCTGAATATGTTCGACACGGCCGACATCTACTCCGACGGCAAGGCCGAGGAGATTCTCGGCCAAGCGATCAAGGGTCGTCGCGACAAGCTGCTCATCTCCACGAAGGGCACGTTCCGCTTCGGCAAAGACACCAACGACGTCGGCTCATCCCGCCACCACCTCACGCGATCGGTCGAGGGCAGCCTCAAGCGGCTCGGCACCGACTACATCGACCTCTACCAACTCCACGGCTTCGACGCCGTCACGCCGATCGAGGAAGTGCTGAACACCTTCGACGTGCTCGTCCGGCAGGGCAAGGTCCGCTACGTCGGCTGTTCGAACTTCTCCGGCTGGCACCTGATGAAGTCGCTGGCCGTCGCCGAGAAGTACAATCTGCCGCGGTACGTCGCCCACCAAGCCTACTACAGCCTCGTCGGCCGCGATTACGAGTGGGAACTGATGCCGCTTGGGTTGGACCAAAAAGTCGGGGCGGTCGTGTGGAGCCCGCTCGGCTGGGGCCGGCTAACAGGCAAGGTCCGCCGCGGGCAACCGCTGCCGAAGGAGAGCCGCCTGAACAGCCAACTCTCCAACGACAAGGGGCCGCCGCTGGCCGACGAGTACGTCTACAAGGTGGTGGACGCTTTGGACGAAGTGGCGAAGGAAACGGGCAAGACGCTTCCTCAGATCGCGCTGAACTGGCTGCTCCAACGGCCGACCGTGGCGACGGTGATCGTCGGCGCTCGCAACGAAGAGCAACTGAAGCAGAACCTCGGGGCCGTCGGCTGGAACCTCACACCGGCGCAGGTGGCGAAGCTCGACGCGGCCAGCGCGACGACGCTCGCGTACCCGTACTGGCACCAGCGTGGGTTCGAGGAGCGCAACCCGGCCCCGGTGTAATCCGCCTCTTGTAGAGGCCACCAAACCTTTGCAACGGCGAGCGGCCCGGCGTGAGCGGGCCGTGTCTGCGAAAATCCAGACACGGCCCGCTCACGCCGGGCCGCTCGCCGTTGATTCTGCAATCTTGCTCTTGAACGGCGATCGGGCCGACCTACTTTTCCGCCGTTACGGGTGATACGTTAGTCCGGTCCTCTCCGCGCTCGCCGCGAGAACCCGACTCATGGACTTGGACTCGAACCCGTTCATCGCCTTCTCGTTCATCGTGGCCCCGGCCGTGCTGACGAACGCTTCCTCGATCCTCACCCTCAGCACGAGTAACCGCCTCGCGCGGGCCGTCGATCAGACCCGCGACATCACCACTGAGTTGGAGCGGCAGGAAGTTCTCCAGACGCTATACGCCGAGGGGCGGCTCAAGGAACTCACGTCGTACCAGCGGCGGATGGTCATGCTCACACGGGCACTGGGGGCGTTCTACGTGGCGCTCAGTGGGTTCGCCACGACGACGATGCTGGCCCTGTTGGGAGCGATCCTCTCGACCTTCGTCCCGGCCGGCGTGGCGCAAGCCCTGGCCGTCGCCGCCGTTATCATCCTGGGCGTGGCCGTCGTCTCGATGGCGCACGGGGCCCTCATGCTGGCCCTAGAAACCCGCATCGCCATCGGCGTGCTGAACGACCGGGCCGTGCGGTTGGGGCAGGGCATCGCCGGGCGACCCGGTTCGGCTGACCTGCCGCGGCGGTCGTACACGGACGCCGAAACGGAACTCTGAGCCGGGCGGGGGACGCGAATTCTCCCGGTGCATATCTTCACTCCATCCTCTTCCTCTCGGAGTGTTCGCATGGCGGCAATGATGTTGGTCCTCGCCCTGTGGGCGGGCAAAGCCCCGCACGCGGTCGGCGACAGCAAGTGGGACAAGCCGAACGTCACCGTCTACCCGGCCCCGAAGGCGACGGCCAACGGCGCGGCCTGTGTCATTTGCCCCGGCGGCGGCTACGGCTTCCTCGCCGACGAGCACGAGGGGCGGGACGCGGCCCTGTTCTTGAACAAGCACGGCGTCACCGCGTTCGTTCTCCAGTACCGCATCGCCCAGCCGGACCGCCCCGGTCCGCTGCTCTCGGCCCCGCTCGAAGACGCGCAGCGGGCCATCCGCACCGTCCGCTTCAAGGCGAAGGACTTCGGCATCGACCCCGCACGCATCGGCATCTGGGGCTTCTCCGCCGGCGGCCACCTCGCCAGCACGGCCGGCACGCACTTCGACGACAAGACCGACGGTGACGAGATCGACCGCGTCAGTTGCCGCCCGGACTTCCTGGTGCTGTCGTACCCGGTGATCTCGACCGACCCGAAGGTGACGCACGGCGGTTCGGTCAAGAACCTCCTCGGCGACAAGCCGGATGCGAAGCTGTTGGAGTACTATTCGAACGACAAGCAGGTAACGGCGAAGACGCCGCCGACGTTCATCTTCCACACGAGCGAAGACACGGCCGTGCTGCCGGAGAACGCGCTGCTGTTCGTGCAGGCGTGTAAGAAGGCGAAGGTGCCGTGTGAACTCCATATGTACGCGAAGGGCGTTCACGGCCTCGGCCTCGGGACCGGCTGGAAGGACGCCAAAGACCCAACGAAGTGGCGGATCAAGCCGGAGCCGTCCGTCGCCGGCTGGCCGGACTGCCTCATCGACTGGATGGCGGCCCAGAAGTTGTTGGAGAAGAAGTAACTTGATCTTGGCGAGCGGCCCGGCGTAAGCGGGCCGTGTCTCGTGATGCCCTCGCAAACACGGCTCGCTTACGCCGGGCCGCTCGCCGCCGTCATTTTGGAGTCTCCTCGATGTCGGAAAAGAACCTGTTCGAATCCAGCGCCACCTACCGGATGGCCTGCCAGCAACTCCGGGACGTCGCGAAGGTGATCGACCTCGAAGAGGGGATCGAGAGCCGCTTGATGCTGCCGAAGCGGTCACTGGTGTGCGCGGTCCCGATCCGCATGGACACCGGCGAGACGCGGAACTTCATCGGCTATCGCGTGCAGCACTCTCTCACCAGCGGCGCGAGCAAGGGCGGCCTCCGGTACGCCCCGCAGGTGGACCTCGGCGAAGTCGCGGCCCTCGCGATGTGGATGAGTTGGAAGTGCGGCATCATGAACCTGCCTTACGGCGGTGCGAAGGGCGGCATCGCCTGCGACCCCGTCACCATGAGCACAGGTGAGAAGGAACGCCTCACCCGCCGGTTCACCGAAGAGGTGCTGTCGATCATCGGCCCGCGGATCGACGTGATGGCCCCCGACATGGGCACCGACGACCAGACGATGGCGTGGATTTACGACACGTACAGCATGAAGGTCGGCTACGCCTGCCCGGAGATCGTCACCGGCAAGCCGGTTGAACTCGGCGGGTGCGTCGGCCGTCGCGAGGCGACCGGCCGCGGCGTGGTGTACTGCATTCGCGAGGCGCTGAGCGAACTCAACCTGACGCCACACGAGTCGACGGCCGTCGTGCAGGGGTTCGGCAACGTCGGGTCGGTCACGTGCGACGAGTTGGCCAAGCACGGCACGAAAATCCTCGCCGTCGGCGACCGCTACGGCTCGATCCGCAACATGACCGGCATCGACGTGGCGGCCCTCGCCCGGTACGCGAACGCCGACCCGAAGAAGTCGATCGTCGGCTTCCCCGGCGCGGAGGCGATCCCGGACGCCGAACTCCTGACCACGCCCTGCACGGTGCTGGTGCCGGCCGCGATGGAACGGCAGATCACGAAGGACAACGCCGCGAACTTAAAGTGTCGCATCCTGGCGGAAGGGGCGAACGGCCCGACGACGCCGGAGGCCGACGCGATCCTGGAAGCGGCCGGCGTGTTCATCATCCCGGACGTGCTGTGCAACGCCGGCGGCGTGACGGTGTCGTACTTCGAGTGGGTGCAGGACATCCAACAACTGATGTGGAGCGAGCGGCAGGTCAACGAGAAGCTCCGCGAACTGATGTTGGCCGCCTTCCACCGCGTCCGCAAACTCGCGAAGGAACGCAACCTGCCGATGCGGATGGCCGCACTCGCCCTCGGGGTGAACAAGGTGGCACTGGAGAAGCAGCGGCGGGGGCTATTCCCGTAACGGAACGGATGGCTGCTCGATTGGAGGCACAGCTCGATGGGGATGCGGAAAAAGTGGTCACGGCTTATCACCGTGGACGGAGTCCACTATCGTTACCACGTCGCGGAAGATCGCTTCGACGGTAGGAGCCTGTACGTTTGCGTGCAACAGGTCGAGCCGGCCGGCCAGCGGTTGTGGTGTGCGTTTCAGAAGCCCACAAATTGGACGGAAGTTGCGCCAGGCCACTATACGGGCCGGACGGAACCGCATGCCGTCACACCGGCGATAATCCGAAAGCTGATCCTGGCAGGATTGTCTCAAGGCTGGCAGCCTGCAGAACTGAGAAAAAGTACCTTGCACCTGCCCGATAAGTCGGTGGTGGAACGCCTTCCTAACCCCTTTTAGTTTCTTCCTCTGTCTTCCCCCCCCCCAGGGGTCGCCCCCCATGTTCTTCCCGCCCTCGTTCGAGTGTACGGGCCGGTCGCGCGGCCTGTCGGTGCCGCGGGCGTTCCTCGCGGACTTCATTCACTTCGCGCGGAAGATGCCGCTCGTGGCCGTGTCGCGGCGGATGGACCTGGGGCCGGTCGTTGCCGCCCGCAAGGCGGTCACGCCGTCGCCGAACTGGGTGCTACTGTTCGCGAAAGCGTTTGCCCGCGTGGCGGCCGACCGGCCGGAGTTGCGGCGGGCGTTCATGACCTTCCCCTGGACGCACTTCTACGAGTGCGATCAGAGCGTCGCCGCCATCGCCGTCGAACGAGAATACGCCGGCGAGCCGATGGTGTTGTTCGCCCTGTTCCGCAATCCGCACGAAACACCCCTGGCCGAACTTGCGGGCCGGCTGCACGAATTTAAGACAAAGCCGCTGGAATCGTTAGAGCCACTCCACCGGACGATTCGTATTACGAAACTGCCGAAGTTGGTCCGGCGGGCGTTGTGGGTCCACGCCCTGTACCAGTCGGGGCGGATCAAGGCCCAGAACTTCGGCACGTTTGGCATCAGTTCGGTAGCGGTCGCCGGGGCCACGACGGTTGGGATGGCGTCGCTGCTGACGAATACATTAAGTTTGGGGCCGTTTGACGAGTCCGGGCACCTGGACGTGCGGCTCGACTTCGACCACCGCGTCTACGACGGCGTCCCGGCCGCGAAGGCACTGGCGGAAGTCGAGCGGGTGCTGCGGACGGAAATCGTCGCCGAACTGCAAACGATGGCCCCTCCAACTCGAACGGAATGAGAATTCGCTGACATGCGTCGCGTTCGTGGCCGCTGGATTTCGGTTTCGCAGCCCCGGCGAGTGATCGCCGAGCTGATGCGGACGTGCCACACCATTCCGATCATCACCATCGAAACGCGCATGCAGTTGGCCGAACTGGTCGCGGCCCGGAACGGCATCCCGAACCCGCCGTCGTGGGTGGCCGTCTTCGCGAAGGCGTTCGGCATCGTGGCGAAGCGGCGGGCGGAACTGCGGCGGTCGTACATGCCGTGGCCGTGGCCTCACTTCTACGAGACGGAAGACAGCATCGGCACCGTGTCCGTCGAACGGGAGTTCCACGGTGAGCCGGCCGTCTTTTTCGGCCAGTTCCGCCTGCCCGATCAGCAAACGCTGACTCGCCTGCAAGAGATTATTGACCACTGGCGGACGACGCCGGTGGAACAGGTCCGGGACTTCAAGCGACTGCTGCGGCTCATGTGGTGGCCGCGGCCGGTCCGCCGGTTCTGCTGGTGGTACGCCTCGCAAGTCGCCGGTCGGCACCGCACCCGGCAGTTCGGCACGTTCGCCATCAGCACAACGGCGTCCACCGGGGCGACGTGCATCAACCTCATCTCGCCGGTGACGGCCACGCTAAACTACGGCCTGCTCGCCGAGGACGGCTCGCTCGACGTGCGGCTGCACTTCGACCACCGCGTGATGGACGGCATGCCCGCGGCCCGAGCGCTGGCGGAAATCGAGGACGTGCTGCGGACAACGATCCTGGCCGAGTTGCGCGAGATGGCCGCCCCGGCGAACCGGACCGGCGTGCGGAGCGTGGAGATCGTCGTGTCCCGCGAGCGGTAAACGCAAAAGCCGGGGCCGCTCGTGCCCCGGCTTGTCGAACGCATTCGCCCGTCGTTACTTTTGGAACCCGGTCAGAGCCTTCTCGATCGAATCCTTCGCCCGCTTGTCCGTGCCGGCCAGCTGCAGGGCCTTGTCGCCGTACTGCTTGCCCTTGTCTTTGTCGCCGGCCGCGTAGTGGGCCTCGGCCGCCCCGAGTAAAACGGCGATGTCTTCCTCCCCTTCGATCTTCACGATCTCGTCCGCCGCCTTCACGGCGTAACCGACCGACTTGCGCTCGGGGTTGAGGGCTTTCGCCAGCCAGAAGTTACGGATGCGGCTCAGGGTCTGCACGTCCTTCTTCTCGACCGCCTGCTTGATGAGGGAATCCGAGAGGGGGCCGGCTTCGTCGAACTTGCGGGCTTGTAGCGAGACGGCCAACTTGACGGCCGTGAAGACCGGCTGAGTCGCCCGGATCGGGTACTGCTTTTCGTAAGCCGGGAACGCCTTCAGCACGTCGGCCGCCGCCGCCGCTGCCGCGTCGGCCACGAGTTGCGTGACGACCTCCTGCCCCTTGCCCGTGTTGTCCTTCTCGGCCTTCTCGGCCGCCGTCTGGACGCGGTTCAGAATCGCGTCCAGATCGTCTTTCTCTTTCTGAATTTCGTCGATGCTCTTCTGGCCCTGCCACTTCCCGCTAAAGATTCGCGGCAGCACGTCGTCGAGTTCCGACGGGTGGCCGATGAACGCGATCTTGCCGTCCTGATCGACGACGAACGACGCCGGGATGCCGTCGGTGCCGGAAGCGTCCATGAACGCGGCGTTCGTGGCGTCGGTCGTGCAGAACGCGAACGGGAAGGGGAACCGCGTGCCGCGCTTCTTGAGGAACTCCTGGACGGCCTCCTGGGTGTTGCCGTTCTCGTCCTTGGTGGTGACGGCGATGACGTTCAGCCCCTGGCCCTTGTACTCTTCGAGGAGGCTGGTCAGGTGCGGCATCGACTTGATGCACGGCCCGCACCAGGTGGCCCAGAACTCGACGACGTAGACCTTCCCCTTCTCGATCTTCGTTTCCGGTCCCTTCGCCCAGGTGGCCGAGACGATCGCCGGGGTCGGGTCGCCGATCCCGAGTTTCGGCTTCTCGGCTTTTTTCTCGGCAGTGTCTTTTTTCTCTTCGGCCGTGCAGCCGATAGCCGCCACGAAAAGCCCGAGGAGGGCGTGAGGGAAGATGCGCATGAATGTTCCTGAGGAAAGGGGAGGTCTTGGCGGGCGTCCTGCCGACAGATACCGGAATTGTAGGCGAAATCTTTCAGCGGGCGCGATTGCCTCCGCATCACTTCGGTTTCTCATCATCACCGTCCTTGTCGTCTTCCGTCTCCAGGTGGAGGCGGTGGAGCATGCGGTGGTAAATTGGGGCGACCAGCACGGCGATCATCGTGAGGAACGCGATGCCGCTGTAGAGTGCGTAGAACGTGGCGAAGAGCTTGCCGGCCGTCGTCTTCATCGGGTCGACCGGCCCCATGCCGGTGAGGATCATTGCGGCGTTCAGCAGGCCGTCCACCCACTCGACGCCACCGACGTAGTGGTAGCCGAGCGTGCCGACGGTCAGCGAGAAGGCGATGAACCCGCACATGACCAGGAAGTTCCGCCCGAGCCGACGGAAGAATACGGCCCGCGTGGCGATCGGGTCGGACTTGTTCTCGAAGGGCGGGAAACCGAACATCGAACCCTCCCGGCAGCGGCGGACTTTGTTCCCTCCCCCTTGAGGGGGGAGGGTTAGGTTGTGTGGACAGTAGTGGCGGTCGGTCGCATAACGGCCTCGACTCCCTCGGAGGCGGCTGGCATGCGACGGCATGAACTCTCGGACGCAGACTGGGCGGCGGTGCGGCCGCTGCTCCCGGCCCGCGGGCCGGCCGGCGGGGACCACCGGGCGTTCGTCAACGCCGTCCTGTACGTCCTGCGGACCGGCGTCCCGTGGCGGGACCTGCCACCGCGGTTCGGCAACTGGAACTCGGTCTGGCGGCGGTTCCGGCGGTGGTCGGCGGCCGGCGTGTGGGGGCGAGTGCTCGAGGCCGTCCGCGACCCGGACGTGTCCACCCTCATCCTCGACTCGACCGTCGTCCGGGCCCACCCGCACGCCGCCGGGGCGGAAAAAAAGCGGGCGGCCAGGCCGTCGGCCGCAGCCCCGGCGGGTTCGGCACCAAGGTCCACGCGGCCGTGACCGGCCGCGGCCACCCGGTCGCCCTGTTGCTCACGCCCGGCCAAGCCGGGGACGGGCCGCGGGCGGCCGCCCTGCTGGCCGGCCACCGGCCACGGGTGGTCATCGCCGATCGCGGGTACGACAGCGACGCCCTCCGTCGGCTGGTCCGCCGGCTGCGGGCCAAGGCCGTCATCCGCCCGCTCGGGTGCCGCCGCCGGCGGGTGCGGTACGACCGCCGGGTGTATCGCACCCGCAACGTCGTCGAGCGGTTCTGGGCCCGGGTCAAGCAGTGCCGGCGGGTGGCCACCCGGTACGACAAGCTCGACCAGTGCTACCTCGGGTTCGTACACTTGGCCTCCGCCCTGGATGTCCTGAGGCACCCGTGACTGTCCACACGACCTAGGGTGGGGGTGGAAGCGGTTGCTGCACGCAGTTTCTCTCACCCCCTCCCTGGCCCTCCCCCCTCAAGGGGGAGGGAGAAAAGCGCTTTCAGGGCACGGGGCTGGTCTTCGGGTGCAGTTTCACCCGGTCGGCGTACTCGACACTCAGCACGTCCTTCACGATGCCGCGGGCGATCAAGTCCTTCTCCGGCACTTGGCCCAGGTCTTTCGTTTCCTTGATCCACTGATCGAGGGCCGTGCGGTGCTCGGCGAGAATCTTCGCGTGGTCGGCCGAGGTGGCGAGGTTCTTCGTCTCGTAAGGGTCGGCGTTCAGATCGTAGAACTCTTCCTTCGGCTTCGTGCGGGCGAAAAATGCCATCTGCACGTCGTTCAGCTTCCCGTCGAAGGCGAGTTTCCGCCAGACCTTCATCGCCGGCATCTCGTCGCCGTAGTTCTGCCACTGGGCGTAGGGCAACTCCGGGTGGAAGTTGCGGACGTAGCGGTAACGGTCCGACCGCACGCTGCGAACGCGGTCCTCGGTTTCGTCCATCCGGTCGCGGCCGCTGAAGGCGTACTTGCGGGCGGGTGACGGCTTGTCGCCGAGGAAGACTTGCCCCTGCATGGCCTTCGGAATCTCGACACCCGCGACGGCCAGCACTGTGGCCGGGAAGTCGAGCATCGCCACCAAGTCTTCGCGGACGCTGCCCGGCTCCACCTTGCCCGGCCAGCGGACGAGCAGCGGCGCGCGGGTGCCGCTGTCGTAGCACCACCGCTTGCCGCGGGGCATGCCCCAGCCGTGGTCGCCGAAGAAGAAGACTAGTGTGTTGTCGGTCAATTTTCGATCGTCGAGAACCTTCAGCACGTTGCCGACGAGGTAGTCCGTCGCGGTGATGTTCTCGTGGTAGGTCGCCACGTTCCGCCGCACGTCGGGGTGGTCGGGGTAGTACGGCGGCAGCGTCACCTTCGCCGGGTCGCGGAACTCGCTCGGCTTCAGCTTCGCCGTGTTCTTCTTGTACTGCTCCGGTGTCGGGCGAACCTGGCTCTCGTGGCTGACGACGTAGTTGATGTACGCGAAGAATGGCTTGTCCTTCGGCAGCAGGTCCGGGTTCTGCACCCAGTTCCGCGTGTCGGCCCACCCCTTCGGTGGGTCGAAGTTGAAGTCGGTTTTCCCCGGCCAGAAGACGGCGTACCCGGCCTTCTTCAACTCGTCCGTGAACAACGGCGGTGGCGTGACGAGCTTCGACCGCATGTGGTGGCTGCCCATCGTCGTCGGGTACTGCCCGCTGATGAGGCCGGACCGCGTCGGCGCGCAGACGGGGCAGTGCGTGAAGCAGCGGGTGAACCGTGCCCCCTGCGCGGCGAACTTGTCGAGGTTCGGCGTGATCGCGTCCGGGTCGCCGTAACAGCCGAGGTTCGGCGAGATGTCCTCGGTCACGATCCAGACGATGTTCGGCGCGGCCTGAACCTGCGACGCGAGGGCCAGAGCGAACAGGGGGAGAACGAATCGCATGGAGGCACCCGGGGAAGGAGGGTGCGGAATGTTGTAGCGGACGGCAGCGGCCGGCCCAAAGCCTCGTTCCCCAGATTGCCCAGGCGGTTCGATCGGGCGAAACCGGAACTTGATCTTGGCGCAAGAACCGATCCCCGGCACATTACCACTCCAGGGGGTTCTAGGGTTCGACAAGGAGGTTCTCTCGTGCGTAATCTGCTCGCGCTTCTCGGCCTGGCTCTCGTGCTGTTCTTCGGTATCGGCTACTTCCGCGGCTGGTACACGTTCAACTTCGCGACCGGCACCGACGGCAAAACCAACATCAGCATCGGCGTGGACCGCACCAAGGTCGGCGGCGACCTCGAAGACTGGCGGAAGACCGCCGGCGAGAAGATTGACCAGTTGAAGACGACGAAGACGGACGGCCAAGTCCAGCCCGCCGGTGGCACGCAGACAACAGGCACGCAACAGCCGGTCGTCACCAGCCTGCCGCCCGCCGCCGCGAACCTGCCCGCGCCGCACGTTCGCTAACGGAAGGTTTTCGGGGACATCGTCGAAGCGAGCCGCGTTCCGGCTCGCTTCCCTTTTTGCGCCCGGTCGTAAGCTACTGGTACGACACCCCGAGTAGCCGCCATGCCCGCCACTTTGTTAACCACGCCGCCGCTCGAACCGACGCGGCCGGAATTCCACGTCGAAACCGTCCTGTCGCCGACCGCGGACGCATCGCGGCGGAAGCACAAGATCATCGCCGTGCTGCCCGCGTACAACGCCGAGCGCACGCTCGCGGCGACCGTGGCCGACTTCCCGCCGGGGAGCGTCGACGAGATTCTGCTCGTCGATGACGCCAGCCGCGACGGCACCGCCGAGATCGCCCGGCGGATGGGCTTGAGCGTGATCGTTCACGAAAAGAACGTCGGCTACGGCGGCAACCAGAAGACGTGCTACCGCTACTGCCTGGAACGCGGGGCAGACATCGTCGTGATGATCCACCCGGACTACCAGTACGACTCGCGGGTGATCCCGCACGCCGTTGGTATGATTGAACTCGGTATCTGCGACGTGATACTCGGCAACCGCGTCCGCTCGCGGGCGGAAGCGTTGAAGTGCGGGATGCCGTGGTGGAAGTACGTGAGCAACCGCGGACTGACGGTCTTCGAAAACATGGCCCTCGGCCAGAACCTCGGCGAGTTCCACAGCGGCTTCCGCGTCTACCGGCGGAGCGTGCTGGAAACGATCCCGTTCGAGGGGAACAGCGACGACTTCGTGTTCGACACGCAATTCTTGGTGCAGGCGGTCCACTTCGGCTTCCGCCTCGGTGACGTGCCGGTGCCGGTGCGGTACTTCGATGAGGCGAGTTCGATCAACTTCCGCCGTAGCACGAAGTATGGCATCGAGACGGTGAAAACCGTCTCGCAGTTCTGGCTGCACAAATTGGGGCTGGTAAAGAGTCGGCTGTTCCGGCCGAATCAGGCGACTTAAAGCGCCTTCACCCACGCCCGCAGGACGGAGTTCACGGTGTCGCGCACGTCGTCGCCGAACGTCTTCGGCTCTGGTCGGGCCATCGGCAGGGGGAACACGTTGTTGTCCGGCGGCGGCAGGTAGAACTCGCGATCGACCGGCGTCTGTTCCGCACCGTTCGGCGGGATCGGCCCGCCGCCGTGATTCTGGGCCGCGAGAACGCCGCTGAACGCCATCACGACGCCGGCGGCCAAAAATGACGCGCGTTTCATGCTCTGCTTCCCTGCCGATGGAATCCGGTCAAGGTCGCAGACGATACCGGGCCATCGGGGGAATGCAAGCGAAAAGTTCTCGCCGGTTACTTCAACTCGTCCGGGATCAGCACGCCGTCGATGACGTGGATGATGCCGTTCTTGCAGACGATATCGGTTTTCGTCACGTTGGCCCCGCCAACGGTGATGGCGTCAGCGTTCGTGCGGACCGCGAACTTTGAACCCATCGTGTCGAGGTCTTTGCCCTTCAGTTTCTTGACGTCCTCGGCCGTCACCTTCCCCTTCACGACATGCGACAACAGCACCTCGGCCAGCTTCTTCTTGTTCGCGTGCAGTTCGGCGAGCTTGTCCTTGCCGAGCTTCTCGAAGGCCGCGTTCGTCGGGGCGAACACGGTGATCGGCCCGTCGCCTTTAAACGCATCCGTCAGTTCGGCCGCCTTCACCGCGTCTATGAGCGTGCTGAAGTCTTTGCTGCCCATCGCCACCTCGGCGATCGTCTTGTCGTCGGTCTTCTTGTCATCGGCCAACCCGAGAGCGGCGACGATGGCTAACAGAACCAGAGCGATAGGCGTTTTCATCCGAGGGTCTCCCGCGTGTTGGATTGAAAAGTGTCTTTCCAACAGGCATCCCGTGTGCCGCCGGTGGTGGAAATCGCGTCAACTCTTCGCCACGCCGCGGATCATCCAGCAGGACTCGTGCTTTGTCAGGCCGACCTGCGGGTAGTACGCCTCGGCCTTCGGCGCGGCCAGCAGGATCAGCGTCGTGTGCAATCCCGCGGCCTCGTGCGTGCGGCGGATCAACTCACGACCGATCCCCTGCCGTTGGAAGGCTTCGTCCACGGCCAGGTCCGACAGGTAGGTGCAGTACGCGAAGTCGCTGACCGCCCGCGAAATGCCGACGAGTAAGCCGTCGGCACGGGCCGTGGCGATCACCGCGGCGTTGCGGAGCATCGCCTCCATCACGCCGCGGTCGTGGACCGGCCGGCGCTCGGCCAGCGTCGAACGGTGGAGCAGATCAATGAACTCGTCGGCCGTCAGCTCCGGTTCGAGTTGGTACGCGATGTTTTGCATTTCCCACCCTGTCACTTTCTCATTTGCCTCTCACACCGTTCGTCGCAATCATGTTCTTACGGCATCGCCCGATTCCGTCTCTTCCAGGAGGTTCTCATGCGCTACCTGACTGCCCTGATGCTCAGCCTCGCGGTCACGGCTTTTGCCGCCGCGGAAACCAAGAAGGGTACGCCGGAGGTCAAGTCGATCTCGGCCCTGGCGTTCGGCCCGAACGGTACGCTGTTCGTCGGCGACCCGGTCGCCGCGGCCGTGTTCGCCGTCGAGACCGGCGACACGAAGGGAACCAGCACGGCCGGCCTGAAGGTCGAGAAGGTGACCGACCAGATCGGCTCGCTGCTCGGCGTGACAGCGAAGGACGTGACGGTCAACGACGTGAAGGTGAACCCGGCCACCGGCAACGTGTTCTTGGCCGTCACCCGCGGTAAAGGGCCGGACGCCAAGCCGGTCGTCCTGAAAGTCGCCGGCGACGGCAAGCTGACCGAGTTCGCGCTGAAGGACGTGGCCTTCACCGCCGCCCCGCTCGTCAACGCCATCGACAAGGACAAGGAGCGGATGAAACAGGTCGACGCCATCACGAGCATGGGCTTCGCCAACGGCAAGCTGATCGTGGCCGGCTTGTCGAACGAAGACTTCAGCAGCACCCTGCGGGTCATCCCGTTCCCGTTCGGCGACGCCGGCAAGGCGACCGGCGTGAAGATCTTCCACGGCGCGCACGGCCGGTTCGAAACACAGGCCCCCGTCCGGACGTTCACCACCTACAGGATCGGCGACGCCGAAAGCGTGGTGGCCGCCTACCAGTGCACGCCGCTGGTCAAGTTCCCGATCAGCGACCTGCAACCCGGTGCGAAGGTGACCGGCACGACGATCGCCGAACTCGGCAACCGTAACGTCCCGATCGACATGTTCGTGTACAGCAAGGGCGGAAAGGATTACATCCTGATGGCCAACACCGCCCGCGGGGTGATGAAGGTGTCGACCGACAAGTTCGCCGTGAAGGACGGCATCACGCAGAAGACCGGCGAGTTCGCCGGCGCGACCTACGAGAAGGTCGAATCGTGGAGCGGCGTCGAGCAGATCGACAAGCTCGACGATACGCACGCCATCGTCCTGATGAAGACGACCGGTAGCACGACACTGGCGAGCGTCGAATTGCCGTAACCCTTCCTCCAATTTCCAAAACCCGAAAGCCCACCCGTCGCTTCGACGGGTGGGCTTTTCCTTCCACCCCCGAACGCCATGATCTTCTCGATCCTCCTGCTCGCACTCGCCGCCGACCCGACCATCCGCGTCGCGGCCGGCAAGACCGTCGAAGTGACCGGCCTGCCGGATACCGTGAAAACCCAGACGCCGGAACAACTGGCCGCCCTCGTGCGAGTGACGGTAGCGGCCAACGACGCCGGCACCTCCCTGCTCGGCACGCACGCCGTCAAGGACGGCACCCTCACGTTCACGCCGCGATTTCCGTTCGAACCGGGGGTGACGTACCGCGTGTCCGCCGGCACCGCCACGCACGAGTTCACCCTGCCGAAGCCGAAGGCCGAGCCGGCCACGGTGACGCTCATCGAGCCGACGGCCGACAAGTTGCCGGAGAACACGTTGCGATTCTACCTGCACTTCTCGAAGCCGATGGCGAAGGGGGACATCTACAAGTACCTGACGCTGACGAACGACACCGACAAGAAGACGGTGACCGTGCCGTTCCTGGAACTGGAACAAGAACTGTGGTCGCCCGACCAGAAGCGGGTGACGATCGTCATCGACCCCGGCCGCATCAAGCGGGAGGTGAAGCCGCTGCTCGACCTCGGCCCGGTACTGGAGAAAGGCAAGACGTACACGCTGACGGTGGCGAAGGACTGGCTCGACGCCAACGACACCCCGCTAGCGGCCGCGTTCCACAAGACGTTCACGGCAACGGCCGCCGACCGCGACGCCATCGACCCGGAGAAGTGGGCCGTCACGCCGCCGAAGGTCGGCGGCCGCGACGCGCTGAGCGTGAACTTCGGCAAGCCGCTCGACGCCGCCCTCGTGCGGCGGTTGGTGTGGGTGGAGGACGCGAAGGGCACGAAACTCGACGGCACGGTGACGCTTGACAAGACCGAAACCTTCTGGCGGTTCACGCCGAAGGCGGCGTGGGCGGCCGGCGAGTACAACCTGACGGTGGCAACGCATCTGGAGGATCCGTGCGGTAACCGCGTCGGCGAGCCGTTCGAGGTCGACCTGCTCCAACCGGTCGGCCGGACGGTCGAGACGAAGACGGTCACGCGGCCGGTCGTGGTGAAGTGAATTCACTTTTGCCCGAGGGCCAAACGGCCCTCGGGCCTGAAGGGCGACGGTTTTGTAGCAGGTGTGGGAATTGTGTTCGCGGCAGGCGGGGCACTCGCGACAGTTGGCTCGAGAAGAGAAACAATCGATTCCGGGGGCAAACAATGCAGACCGGTATTCGCTCTGTCATTTTAACCTTCGCCTGCTGCGTACTGTTCGCGATCGCGGGCGGTGGAGTGGCGGTCCTTCTCGACGCGATTGCCCCCGGATACTATCCCGGCGTGTTTTCGTTCGTTCACCGCAACGGCGGGTATGCGTCCGCCTATGGGAAAGGTGTAGGAGCCTTCCAGGGGCTGTCACTTGGCTTCGCTGTAGGCGTGGCATTGTCCGCTTCACTCGGCTGGTTCGATCAACTCCAGTTGATGCCGACTGTGCGGTCGTTGGGGATTATCGCTGAGTTGGCCGGCCTAGCTGGAATTGGAGGTGGCTTGATCGGCTGGGGGGTAGGAATCTACTCGCCAGACTACTACCGAGTTGTTGTCTCCGGAGGACGGGAATCGGACTTCATCCCAACGGATGTCGGAATCGGTTTGGGTGCATCGCAGGGCATCATTCTTGGTGCGGTCGTCGGTGCAGCACTCGCGATCGGGATCGCCTGGCGTCAGTTCCGAATCCTTTCGCCGAATGGGAATACAACTCGCTCCGCTTGACGCACGAAATAGACTGCCAACACCCCAACCTTCACTTCCCCAACCGCAGCGGCTTCTGCCCGCACGCCGCCCGCAGGCGGTTCGCTTCTTGCCAGAGTTTCGGGTCGGATTGCAGGAAGGCGATCAGGTTCGCGGTCGAGATGCCGAGCAACTCGGCGGCCGTGCTGACCTGAGCTTCCAGGGCGTTTAGCAAGTCGAGCGCGAGTCCCGCGGCCGGCCAGAATCGCACGTCTTTTGCGGACAGGTGAATGCGGCCGTCGGGTGAGAGGGCTTGCTGCCACTCGGGGATCGCTTGCCACTCTTCGGCCGTCCGCGGCACGTCGTCCCGCAGGTCCAGGAAGAACGCCCGGTAGAGCCTTCGCAGGGCCTTCGCCTTGTTCTCGTGCTGCGACCGGCTCTCCTCGGCAATGACGATCACGCCGGTCGGGGCGTGCCGGAGGCGGACGGCCGACGAGGTCTTGTTCCGCTTCTGCCCGCCGGGACCGCTGGCGCGGTACGTGTCCACCTCGCACTGCGCGAGGCGTTCTGCGTCGCTCAGGTTTGTCCAAGTTGATCGCGGCGGGCGGGTGCTCATAACGTCATGGGAAAAGCGACACTGCGGGCGGGCGGCGGGTTCATCGGCCGGTCGCGGCGGGCGTCACTACAATCGTGGCTGAGAGGTTCCCCGCGCTGCCCGAGGTTCACCATGGACACGACGCCGACCCCACCGACCCCACCGACCCCGCCCGCCCCCGAGTACAAGTCGGCCCAGTACGAGTTTAGCGAGGAAAGCAACCGCACCGTCGCCGCCCTGGCGGATTCGATGCGGGTCGTCGCCACGCTCATGCAGTTGCTCGGGCTGGCGTTCGTCATCTTCTTCGTGATGCAGTTGTTGCACACGCTGAAGAATCGCGAAAACTTCTTCCCGGCCATCGGGTTGGGGGCGTCGATGCTGCTCTGCCTGGCGTTTGGCTTCTGGACCGCCGGGGCGGCCGCGTCTTTCCGCAAGATCGTCGAGACGAAGAACGAAGACATCTGGCATCTCATGCGCGCCCTCCGCGGCCTGCACCATATGTACGCCACCTTAAAAGCGATCATCTACTGTGGCATCGTGCTGGCCATCGTGGGCGTGGTCCTCGCCGTCATGAACTACTTCCGCGCGGGTGTCGAGTAAGAATTCTCAAAAAATATTTGGCAAAAAGGGGGCTGTTGTACTATACAACAGCCCCCTTTTTTACGCTGTTGAAGGCTTCGCCTCTAAACTCAATTCTCGGGCAGGCGTTCAATGGCGGATACAATTTTGTAAACTTGTGATCGAAATTGAATGATGGTATTCCGTGAGACAACAATTTCTTGACCTCATAAAACATCAAACGATAACTTGTTCGAACTATTAAGATGGTTCACATTCTGTAAACGTCTCGTTGCTGTCGCCCATCCGATTGATTGAACCTTGCGAATATTTTAGGAGTCTGCTAAAAAGAGTTTCGGTTCGATTACGCCGGCGTGGTCGGCGAGAACCTGTTGGCTGTTTGTTGACAAGGAAAGCCCCTCTATGTCCTTCAAATTTCGCCCACGACTGGAAATGATGGAGCAACGGGAGAATCCCACCACCTTCCCAGTCAGTCCGGACATGCCGCCGGAACCGCCGCCGCCGGCGGACGCGCCGCCACCGCCGGTTGCCCCGGCCCCGATGGAATACCCGCCGCCCCCCGTTCCGACCCCGGATTGGTAAGCGAGCAAGCAGCCCCAAAAAATAGAAGAAGCCTCGGACCCGTCGTCCGAGGCTTCTTCGCTTTACCGCCTTCGCCGTCCAAGTTACACCACCAATTCTCGCGGGTCCGAGATCACGCCGCTGAGCGCCGACGCCGCTACTGTGAGCGGGCTGGCTAGGAAGACCTTCGCTTCCTTGTGGCCCATCCGGCCGGGGAAGTTGCGGTTCGTCGTGCTGATGCAGCTAATCGGCGTGTTTAGTCGGCCGAACGTGTCCGACGGCCCGCCCAAGCACGCGGCACAACTCGCGTCGCCGATCTTCGCCCCAGCGTTCAGAAAGATGTTCCGCAGCGAGACGCCGCCGATCGTCTCCGTGTCCAACCCGCGGGCGACTTCTGTGGTCGCCGGCACCACGAACGTGTCGATGCGGACTTCCTTGCCCTTCAAGATGCCGGCCGCCGCCTTGAAGTCGGTGATCTTGCCGCCGGTGCAACTGCCGATGTACGCGCGGTCGAGTTTCGTGCCCTTCACCTCGCTCACCTTCGCCTTGTTGTCCGGGCTGTGCGGCTTCGCGATCGTCGGCTCCATCTTGGTCACGTCGTAGACCTTCTCGAAGATCGTCTTCGCCCCCGCCTGCGGCTTGAACACGGTGAACGGCTTGTTACCGCTCTTCTTGCCGCGGTTGTTGACGAAGTCGATCGTCACCTGATCGGCCGCGATAATGCCGTTCTTGCCCCCGGCCTCAATTGCCATGTTGCAGAGCGTCATGCGCTCCTCAATATTGAGGGCGTACACGCCGTCGCCGTCGAACTCCATCGCCCGGTAGGTGGCCCCGTCCACGCCGATGTCGCCGATGACCGCGAGGATGAGGTCCTTCGCCATCAAGTACGGCGGCATTTCGCCGTGGAAGACGAACCGCATGGTCTGCGGCACCTTCAGCCACGTCTTGCCGGTGCCCATGACAAAGCCGGCGTCGGTGTTGCCGATGCCGGTCGCGAACTCGCCGAACGCCCCGGCGGTGCAGGTATGGCTGTCCGTTCCGAGGAGGACTTCGCCCGGCCGTGTGTGGCCTTCTTCCGGCAGCGCGATGTGGCAGACGCCCTTGTAGTGTTCGCTGCCGACGTCGTAGAAGTACGGGAGGTTCTGTTCTTTCGCGAAGGCCCGCAGCACGTCGACGTTGCGGTTGGCCATCGCGTCCTTGGTGAAGATGTAGTGGTCGGGGATGATGACCACCTTCTCGCGGTCCCACACCTTCGCGTCTTGCCCGAAGTGCTTCTTGAAGATGCCGATGGTGCCGGGGCCGCAGACGTCGTGCGTCATGAGGACGTCGACGTTCACCCAGATGTTATCGCCGGGGGCGACCGCGTCGCGGCCGGCGGCTTTCGCGAGGACTTGTTCCGTCAGCGTCATGGGGGAAGGCATGTCGGGGAAGCTCCGAGTTGAATTTCGAGGTCGCTGAGCAGTTCATTGTATCACTTCTCCGCCGGCCGGTTGCCGCGGCGATGGCATCAGTCGTATGCCCCCTGGCGGTGGTCGCCGAGCAGTCGGCGCTGCCGCAGGGTGCAGGCGGCCACGACATCGGGGTTGAACCGCCAGTCCAGGTACGGCGAAAAGTGCTGGGCCATCTCCCGCCGGCCGTAGTGGACTTGCAGGAGGTAGCGGATCTGGTCGGCCGTCGCGTTGTTGCTGCCGCTGTGCCAGAGGTCGCTGCGGAAGAACAGCACGTCGCCGGCGTCGCACAGCACGGGTTGCGGCAGGCGACCGTTCCACTCGAACGCAAATCGGCCCGGTCTTCGGCCCGCCCGGTGACTCCCCGGGATCACGTGCGTCGGGCACAGTTCGGCGGGTTGCGGACTCAGATAAAAGTGGGCCTTGCACAGGAACATCGGGACGCGGACCTCGGCCGGCACGCCGGGTTCGGGCCATTCTATCGGCAGGTAATCGAGGTGAACGCCCACGCCGCGGTGTCCCGGATGGCTGCGCCACGCGGTCTCGCCGATGATGTGGCAGTCGCCGCCGAGCGCCGCCTCGGCCACGTCGATGACGCCCGGCCGGTCGAGGAACGTCAGCCAGTACGGGTCGCGGTTGAAGACGTTCTTGTAATGGTCGGTGACGCCGGTGAAGTCCCAAGGCATCTTGCCCAACCCGTCGATTTTCTCGCGGCCGACCTGGACCTCAGCTGGTGAAAGTACGCCGGGGATGAGAACGAACCCGTCCACGTCCAGCGCTTCTCGCATCCGCCCCACGTCGGTCGCGGCGTAGGTCGGCAGGCGTTCGTAGACGACGTGCTGTTGCGACGGCTCGGGTTTCTTCCAGAACATCGGCGGCTCCGATTCTCAGCCTTGCAGCGGGGCTTGCAACTGCGGGTCGTTGAAAAATTCTGCGAACGGCGGCGACCACCCCGGTAACACGTCGCCGCCCGTTGAGCGTGTCGTACTGGCGAGCGGCAACGGCCGTGGGCGATCCTCGATCGCTCATTCTACCACGACAGGAACGGCAATGCGGGCCATCATTCGGCGACGGAGTGGCCCAAATAATCGGCCGGGTGGACGATTTATCACTGGCATGCGCGACGCTCGGCCGCTTATACTTCAGATACTCTTCACGTTTTGTACGTGGGCTTACCCGTGCGGGCGGATTCTTCCATCACGTCATCTAGGAGTCAGTCATGGTTGTCAGACCTCTCTCGGGTCGTAAACGCTTGGCGTTCACGCTGATCGAATTACTGGTCGTGATTGCGATCATCGGGGTTCTGATCGGCCTCTTGTTGCCGGCCGTGCAGAAGGTGCGGGAGGCGGCCGCCCGGGCGAAGTGCCTGAACAACCTCAAGCAACTCGGCCTGGGCATCCACGGGTACGAGACGACGAACTTCAAACTGCCCCCCGGCGTCGAGGGGGCCGTGCCGAAGATCCCGACCCCCCCGCCGACCGTCGCCGCCAACGTCACCACCGGGACGGCGTGGACGACGTACATCCTGCCGAACATCGAGCAGGACAACGTCTTCCGCCTGTACAGTTTCGGGACGGACTACAACAACGCGACCAACCTGCCCGTCCCGACCAAGAAGATCCCGATCTTCCTGTGCCCGTCCGCGGAAATCGCCCTGACGGACGACAACACGGAGTACTCCGGGGGGGTGCAGCCGTTCTCGCACCACTACTACGGGGTGTCCGGGCCGAACGGCGACTACACGCCGCCCGGGGGCACGCTGGTGGCGGCCAAGTACTTCGACACCACGACCAAGACGGCGGCCACGGGGGGGATGCTGCGGCCGCTGATCGACCCGAGCCTCGCCCCGAAGTTCACGGACATCACGGACGGCCTGTCGACGACGCTCCTGGTCGCCGAGGTCGCGCGGGACGCCCAGCCGAGCGAGACGAACCGGCCGAGCCCGTACTACCGGGCCTGGACGAGGGGGTTCAACAGCGCGGCGCCGGCCGGTTCGATGGGGGCGTGCAAGAACGTGACGTACGGCATCAACACGGTGCCGACGGGGACGTACACGGTCAACGACACCCCGTTCGGGAGCAACCACATCGGCGGGTGCAACGTGCTCATGGGCGACGGCAGCTCGACGTTCATGAACGCGCGGGTGGACCTGGCCATCGTCAAGTCGCTCGCCAGCGGCAAGGGCAAGGAAGCCGTGTCCGTCCCCGACTAAGGCTCCGATAGCTTTGATCGGACCACTAATTGAACAGCCGCTGGACCACTTGGCGGCTGTTTCATTTACACGCCCCAGGTACGCACATCCCAAGTGGACTCGATCATCACCACGGGCCTCGCGGCGAGCCCGTTTTCGTGGACTGCATTCGCAGAAAATGAACCTGTGATTGATTTCTCACTGGAACGGGCAGCCCCTTCCCGCTTATACTCCGAAAAATAGCCCTTCGGTTCGGGACCTGTCCCGAACTCAAATTGTCGTCATGTTTTATGAAGGAGTTCCCAATGGCATCCCGCCCTCTCCCCGGTCGGTCGCGCTCGGGGTTCACGCTGATCGAATTGCTGGTCGTGATCGCGATCATCGCCATCCTCATCGGCTTGCTGCTCCCGGCCGTGCAAAAGGTCCGCGAAGCCGCGGCCCGAGCGAAGTGTGCGAATAACCTGAAACAATTCGGCATCGGCCTCCACGCTTACCACGACACGAACGGCAACCTGCCTCCGGGGTGCGAGAACACCGTGCTGCCGAAACCGAATCCGGTGGGCAACACGACGACGATCCAAGGCACGAGTTGGCTCGTCTACGTCCTGCCGCAGATGGAACAAGCCCCACTGTTTGCCAAATGGGACTTCACCAAGACGTACTCCGACGCGGCCAACTCGGCCAACGTCGGGGACATCGTCGTGCCCAACAATTACTGTCCGTCAGGCCCTGGTCCAAAGCAGTATCTCGACCCGAACGCGGGCGTGACGACCAATCCGTCGACCCATTATTACGGGGTCATGGGGCCGGGCGGCGCGACCAACCCGACGACCAACACGATCGGCACGGCAACGTACAGTTACACCGTCGGCAGCCCGGCCGCGAACGGCGCTTGGTCGGCCCACGGCATGCTCAGCCAATTCCAGACGGTGGCCGGCAGCGTGAGCACAAACCGCACCGTCCGCCTTACGGACGTTTCAGACGGCACCTCGAACACGCTCATGGTGGGCGAACTGTCCCGTCAGATTCCGTCGACGAACCCGGCGACCGCGTCCCACTACCGGACCTGGACGCGGGGCAACAACGGCGGGGCCGGGGCGTGCAAGTGTGTGACCAACTCGATCAACTCCACGTTCTACAATGGTAGCAACAACTTCAACGACATTAGCTTCGGTAGTCAGCACACCGGCGGGTGCAACTTCGGTATGGGCGACGGTACCGTCCGCTTCGTCCGTGACACTGTCGATCTGAGTATTTACAAGGCCGCCGCGAGCATTTCGGTCGGCGAAGTGGCCTCGCTCGACAATTAAAGAGGATGCAATCGGCCATGCCTTGACCAAGGCATGGCCAGCCCTCGAATCGTTCGTCTCCCCTTTACGAGAAAAAAATGACACCGGCCTTTTTCTCCCGCTTGGTTCGGCTGCTCCCATTAGTCATGATTCTTGGCTTCGGTGCCGGTTGCGGCGACGGCAGCACCCGGATTTCGGGCAAGGCGACGTTCGGCGGTAAGCCGATCCCGTCCGGGAAAATCTACTTCATCCCGGACGGTGCTAAGGGCAACAAGGGCGCGACGGGGTACGCGGACATCGTCGACGGGGTTTACGACACGTCGGCCGGGAGCGGCCGCGGGGCGACTCGCGGCGCGGTGGTCGTCGCCATTGAGGGGAACGATCCCGCGGCGACCAACAAGCCGGCGAAGGGCGACACCTCCGGGGAAACGACCGTCAAGTCGTTGTTCCCGCGGTACGAAACCGCACTGGACGTCACCGGGACCATGACCAAAGATTTTGACGTACCGGCCGAGGCTGCCAAGGCGAAGGTGGAGAAAGGCCCGGCGATCATCATTCCCTAACCGGGTCACACGCCGCGGGTGTTGGGCTCCCAGACGTACTTGTGCATCTGCAACTGCATGCGCACGGTCAGCCGCGAGGCCAGCACCCAGGCTGCGAGGTCGGCGAGGTTCACGCCGAAGACGCCGGAAGCGAGCACGCCGAATCGCAAGTCGAGCCGGCGTTCGCGGATGATCGCCTCGGCCCACCGCCAGTCGCGCTCGGAAGCGATCACGAACTTGATCTCGTCGGACGGCTTGAGGTGGTCGAGGTTCGCCCAGAGGTTTCGCCCGCACTCGCCGCTGTCGGGGCACTTCAGGTCCATGATGACGTGAACCCGGCGGTCCACCTTCGAAATGTCCAGCGCCCCGCTCGTTTCCAGTAGCACCGTTTTGCCGGCGTCGCACAACGCGGCCATCAGCGGCAGCACTTCCGGTTGTTCGAGCGGTTCGCCGCCGGTGATTTCGATCAACGGCGTGTCGAACGCAAGGGCTTTCGTCACCACGTCCGTCCGCGACATCCGCTCGCCGCGGGTGAAGGCGTACGGCGTGTCGCACCACGTACACCGCAGCGAGCACCCCGTGGTCCGCACGAACACGCACGGCAGCCCGGCGTACCGCGATTCCCCTTGAAGGCTGCGGTAAAGTTCGTGAATCAACAACTCGCCCGGCGGCACCGCTTGTAACAGCGCGACCCGCCCGGCCACCTTTGGCTCGGCACTCATAACTGTCATGTTAAGAGGAATCGATCGCAGAAGCACACGGATGAAACCAGATCAAGCAAAATTTGATGCCGTCGCCCATCGCGTGGGGCCGAATGGGTCGGGCTTTTCACGCCGCGTTCCGCGGTTCGCACTCCGCATTTCCTCCGAACTGTGCCTCGCCGACGGGCGTACCGTCGCTATAAGATTCCTCCGTCGAGACTTACCTCCTGTCGGATGTCGCTCATGGCGTGGTTGACGAACCCCTCGGTCCTGATTGCGGGGCTGCTCCTGGCCCTGTACCAGATTCTGGCGGCCCTGCCGTGGTTGCGGGCCATCGACCAAAAAGGCTTCGACCGCGGCCTCAAGAATCCCACTGCGATCAGCTACGCCGTGCTCGCGCTCGGCGGCCTCGGCCTCGGATTCGCCGCGTTCCTCGGTTACACCGGTCAGAGTTCCAGCCTCACGCTCTACGGCAAGGTCTACGGGGCGGTGCTGCACTTGCAGTTGCTCGTGGACGGGTTCGTCGTCGTGCCGCAACTGTTCGCGCTCGTGATGCCGAAGACCGGGGCGGTCGCCCTGGCGGCGTTCCGCGAGAGTTGCCGGCAGCCGATGTTCTGGCTCATCGGTGGGTTCGCCGTACTGCTCATGGCCATCGCCATCGTCACGCCGTACTTCACCTTCGGCGACGACTACAAGATGATGAAGCAGATCGGCTTCGACATCGCGAAACTGGCCGCCATGCTCTTCGGCATCCTCGCGGCGAGTATTTCCATCAGCGAAGAAATCGAAGGCCGGACCGCCATCACGGTGATGAGCAAGCCGATCAACCGGCGGCAGTTCCTGTTCGGCAAGTTCCTCGGCATCCTGATGGCGTGCGGCGCGATGACGCTGATCCTCGGCTGGTTCCTGAACTGGGCGCTGCTGGTCAACCCGGCGTACGACAAGATCAGTTACGACGACAAGACGATCGTAGACACGCTTGCCGAACAGGCGCGTGTGGCGATCGCGCCGACGCTGAAGGCGGCGGTCACGAGTTCCATCGGGCAGATCTTCGCGGAAGGGGCCGGGTTCTGGATCGCCGACACGTGCGCCCACACCGTCGGCCTCGCCCTCGGCTTCGGGCAGGTGATGATCCTGGTGGCGATCACGTCCGCCCTGGCCACGCGGCTGCCGTTCGTGCTGAACATCGTCATCGAACTGCTGATCTACTTCCTGGGGAACCTCGCGCCGGTCGTCGTGAAGGTGACCGACCGCATCCAGGAACAGGGCGAGTCCGGCGTGGGCACGGGGCTGGTGCGGTTCTTCAGTCAACTCTTCGACACGTTCCTGCCGGCGCTGGACACGTTCAACATGAGTCCGGCCATCGTCCGCGACACGCCGCTGCCGCTCGGGGCGTTCGCGCTGTACGTCGTCTCGGTGATCGGGTACTCCATTCTGTACACGGTCATCGCCATGTTGATCGGCCTGTTGCTGTTCGAAGACCGCGACCTGGCCTGATGTGCCGGATGTGCCGCCGAACGCCGCCGCGGGGAGTGGGGTTTGCCCTCCCCGCGGCGGCGTGTCGTTTGATAACCTGAAATATCCTGAACGATAGGAGATCGCGCCCGCGGCCCACTCCGCGGCCGGACGGACTCTGATCCCGCGTTCCGCGACTCTCACCGAGGTTCCTCCGTGGACAGCGCATCCTCTCCGATTCCCACGTCCGGCGCACTCGCGGCCGCACCGGGCCGATCCTGGGCGGCCCGCCTGGGGTCGCTGACGGCGGCCGTACTCCTGGTCCTGACGATCCCGGTCGTGTACCTGTTCGTCGACCTGCTCGTCTGGCGGGGCACGATCCCCGAGTACACCGACCTGCCCGCCGCCCGGCAAAAGGAATTCAAGGCCGAGTGGGAGCGATCCCTCGGCG
Source organism: Limnoglobus roseus (assembly GCF_008254045.1). Lineage (GTDB taxonomy): Bacteria > Planctomycetota > Planctomycetia > Gemmatales > Gemmataceae > Limnoglobus > Limnoglobus roseus. The sequence continues at coordinate 3,107,237 of NZ_CP042425.1, forward strand.
CACGCGACGAGATCAAGAGCTCGCACGCGAAGGTTCGCCCGACCGACGCGGAGGCCAAGACCGAGGACGTGCAGCACTGGCAGTGGCGCTGGCAGGCCGTGACGTACCAGATGCTAACCGAACGGGTCGGCCCGGAAGCCGCGGACGCCTACCTGCAACTGCCCGAGAACGGCGGCACGGCAACGCCGACCGGCCAGCGGCTGGGCGTGCTCTCGCTGATGGCCCGCGAACGGCCGCACTGGACGATCTCACTCCTCGGCCCGTTCGCCCGCTCGGCCGGGTGGTCGTGGCGGCCGGACGCCGAGTCCGGCACGAACACGCCGTACCTCGCCGGCCTGTTCGTCATCCTCTTCTTGCTCACGGCCACGCAAATCGTACTCCTGTTCGCCGCCAGCCACTGGGCCGCGTCGGCGGGTCTGGCCGCCGTAGTGCGGATGCGGCGGTCGATCTACGGCCACGCGAACCGGTTGAATCAGGTCGTCGTCCGCCGGCACACGATGAAGGAAGTCGCCACGCTGTTCACCGCGAAACTCGAAACGATGGCCGACGGCCTGCGGGCATCGGTCCTCCACAGTTGGCGGCTGCCGACGGTGATCGTGCTGGCGCTCTTGATGCTGGTTTCCGTGAACACCGGCGTCGCCTTGACGTTCCTGTTCCTGGCCGCGGTCGTCTGGTTCGCCGTCGGGCAGTTCGCCGCGTACTTCAGCCGCGACGGCCGCATCGCCTCCCGCCGGGCCGAGGCGCGCCTGTCGCAGATGAAGGAGAGCGTGTCGATCCTGCAACTGGTGAAGTGCTACCTGATGGAAGGCTTCAACCAGAACCGCGTCGAACGGCAACTGACCGACTACTCGCGGGCCGAGTGGCGGCGGCTGCGCGGCGAATCCCTCTCGCGGCCGGCCGTGATCGCGGCGGCAATCCTGGCCGGCGTCGGCGTGCTGTACCTCGCCGGCCGGGCGGTGTTGCTCGGCGAGATGAGCGTGGCAGGGTTGGCGGCCAAGATTTTCGCCATCGGCATCCTGCTGTGGGCGGTCAGCGTGTGGGTCGGGTCTCGCATCCGCATCCGCCGGGCGGCCGAGGCCGAAGCCGAGGTGACGGAGTTCCTGCAACGCCGGGCCGACACCGGGCAGACCATCGACGCGGAGTTCCTTCAGCCGATGGAGAAGCGGATGGAACTGGTCGAACTGAGCATGCGCGAACCCGGCAGCGGCCGGATGCTGCTGGAGAACGTGTCGCTGGCGATCCCCGCCGGCTCCCGCGTGGCCATCGTCGCGTCGGACCCGGAAGAGAGTTTAACGCTGGCGTTCCTGATGACGCGGTTCCTCGACCCGACCGGCGGCGAGGTCCGCATCGACGGCAAGAACACCCGCTGGGTGACGCACGAATCGCTCCGCACGCAGGTGGCGATGGTGCTGCAACAGAACTTGATCTTTAGCGACACGGTCGCGAACAACATCGGCTGCGGCGACGGCGGGTACACGCTGCCGCAGATCATCGAGGCCGGCAAGATGGCCCACGCCCACCAGTTCGTGCAGCGGCTGCCCTACGGGTACGAGTCGCTGATCGGCGACGGCGGCCTATCACTCCGCGCCGGCGAGAAGCTCCGCATCGCGCTGGCCCGGGCGGTCTTGCGAGACCCGTCGGTGTTGATCGTGGAAGAGCCCGAACTGCCGATGGACGAGGACTCGCGGGCATTGCTCGACGACGCCTACGAGCGGATCGCGGCCGGGCACACGCAGGTCTTCCTCTCGCGGCGGCAGTCGGTCCTGCGGCGGGCCGACCGCGTGGTGGTGCTGCACAAGGGCAAGGTCGCCGCCGCCGGCACGCACGAGGATCTGCTGAAGACGAACGACCTATACCGCCACCTGCTGTTCAAGGAGATCACGGTGCCGAGCGCGGCGTGATATTTTTTCGGGCGAAAGCCCCGGGACGGCCGTCTCGGGGCTTTCGCCCGTCTCAGACAACGAGCCCATGCAACGTCCCGAAGACGCCGACCCGCGTATCTACTTCGCTGCCGAGCGGACGCTGCTCGCGTGGGTGCGGACGGCCCTCGGCGTCATCGGCCTCGGGTTCGTCGTCACGCGGTTCGGCGTCTTCCTGCACCTCATCGCCCGGCCGGAGAACCACCCGACGCCGTCGGTCAACTCCACCGCCATCGGCGTCAGTCTCGTCGTTCTGGGAACGCTCACCATGCTCGGGGCGACGGCGCAGTACGTCCGCTTCTGCCGGGAACTCACGCCGTTGCAACGGCCCGCCCGGTACTGGACGGGGTTCGCCACGACGGTCGCCTCCGGCCTCGCCCTCATCGGCGCGATCTTGGCGACGTACCTCGCGCTGACGTGATCCATACACTAGGCGGATGAACCTGGAACACGAACTCGCGGTCGCGCTGGCGGCCGCGGAACGGGCGGGGCAATTCATCCGCACCGAGTACGAATCGTTCACCCCGATTCCGAACGCCCCCGCGACTATCAGCACGCACGTCGATAAGGGGTCGCAAGACCTCATCATGAAGTTCCTCCACGAGAAGTTCCCGCACGACGGCCTGTGCGGCGAGGAGGACACCGGCACGCCGAAGGCGGCGGCCGCCGACCTGCCGACCCGCGTGTGGGTCGTCGACCCGATCGACGGCACCCGCGGCTTCGCCATGAAGAACGGCGAGTTCTCCGCGATGATCGGCCTGACCATCAACCGCGAAGTCGTCCTCGGTGTGGTGCTGGAGCCGACGACGATGAAGTACACCTACGCGACCAAGGGCGGCGGGTGCTGGACGAAAGTCGGCGAGGCGGGCACGCCGACGCGCTGCTCCGTGCGGCCGACAACAAATCCGGACGAGGTGGTACTGGTGCAGAGCCGGCCGGGCAAGAAAGATTCGCCGACGGCCGTGCAGAAGGCGTTGCAGCCGGCGAAGACGCTGGAAATGTACTCGGCCGGCGTGAAGCTCGCCGTGGTGGCCCGCGGTGAGGCCGACGTGTACGTGAATACCTACGGCGTCTTCCGCGATTGGGACATCTGTGCCGGGCACGTTCTCGTCACCGAGGCCGGCGGCGTGGTGACGGGCTTCGGCGGCGAGGCGATCACCTACGGGGCCGAAGCGTTCGCGCAAAAACTCGGCCTCGTGGCCGGTGGGCCGGGGATTCATGCCGCCGTGGTCGAGAAGCTGAAGGCAGTTTAGCAGGACAGCCGTACAATACCCGGATGAACCCCGAACAACCTACGCCGAGCGGCCCATCGCCGCGGCAGACTCTGTCGTACCTCCGCCGCCTCTTTTCGACTTATGGACTGGAGGCGAAGAGCAAGCTCGGCCAGAACTTCCTCATCGACATCAACCTCCTCGACCTGATCGTGCGGGCCGGTGAACTCACGACTGCGGACACCGTCCTCGAAGTCGGCACCGGCACCGGGTCGCTGACGGCGAAGCTCGCCGAGGTTGCCGGGCACGTCGTCACGGTGGAGATCGACTCGTCGCTCGCCCCGGTCGCCCGCGAAATCGTCGGCCCTCGGGACAACGTCACCTACCTGCACGGCGACTGCCTGGCGAAGAAGAGCGTGCTGAACCCGGACATGATCGCCGCGTGGGATGCCGTGCCCGGCAAGAAGAAGCTGATCGCGAATCTGCCCTACGTGATCGCGACGCCGTTGATCTCGAACCTGCTCGTCAGCCGCGACGACATCGACCGGATGGTGGTGATGGTGCAGTGGGAGATCGCCGAGCGGCTCAAGGCAACCGTCAACACGAAGGATTACAACGCCCTCAGCGTGTTGGTGCAGAGCATCGCCGACGTGGAGACGGTGCGGAAGGTGCTGCCGACGAACTTCTTCCCGCAACCGAAGGTCGACTCGGCCATCGTCCTCATCAAGTCGAACCCGGAGAAGCGGAAGCTCGTCGGCGACGTGGTGAAGTTCCGCAACTTCTTGCGTGCGCTCTACATCCACCGCCGAAAGAGTCTGCGGCAAGCGCTGGTCGGGTTCCCCACCGGGCGGATCGATAAAGAGGTCGTGGACGCGAAGTTGAAGGAACTCGGCATCGACAGCGCCGGCCGGGCGGAATCGCTGGACATTCCCACCCACCTGCGGTTGTGCGAGGCGTTCGGGTAAAAACGCAAAAAGCCCAGGCACAGCCGTGCCTGGGCTTTTCGACTTCCCATTTCTATCAGCGGCTCACGAGTCGGAAATCGCGGGTGTCGTTCGGCGCGATGGTCAGCTTCTTGTAGCGCACCGCGTTACCGTCGCCGCGATCCACGTACAGGTACCAGTCGCCGGCGGGCAACGTCAGGTCGAACTCGCCGAATTCGTTCGCTTTCGCGTACTTCCGATCTTCGTGATTGTCGGCGTTCACGAATACCAGCTTCGACCCCGCCTTCGGCGTGAGTTGATCCTTCTCGACCACTTCGCCCCGCAGGCGTGCCGGTCGGCTCGCCGTGTTCGCATTTGCGGGCAACGACTTGCTCGCCGAGGGCTTATTCGAGGTCGCCGGCGGCATCTGGCGCGGGAAGCTGTTGCCCGTCGGCAGGTCGGTCGGGTTGATCGTCTCCGGTGTGCCGGGGCTCGTTTGCGAGCCTGCCGGCGGGGCGTTGCGGAACTCGTCGATCCGCGGGGCACCGATCGGCGGGGCCGGCACGGTGTAGTACGACGAGCGGCGCGTCGGTGGGTAGTAGTACGTCACCACCGGCGTCGTCTCGGTCACTTCGCGATAGCTCCGCACCGGCACGAGGCGGGTCTTCTCGACCATCCGCTCGACCGAGTTGCACTGTTCCTTCATCACGTAGGACGTGCGCGGGACCGCGATCTCCTGGCAGCTTTGCGAACAGGGGTCGTAGTACGAGGTGTAGCTGTAGCTCTTCACCGGCTCCCAGTAGTACGACTTCACCGTCTCCTTGACCGGCACGCGGTACGACTCGCGCCGCCATTCCGTGACCGGCTGGTAGTAGCTGCGTTGGACGTACTCCACGCGGCGCTCCGGTTGGGCACAGCAGGCGTCCGGGGCGGGAGCGGGGGCCGCGTAATAGCTGGTCCGCGGGCGGTCGTTGCACGTCAACTGGAACACGTTGTTCCAGGCCGCTTGGGTGCTCCCCGAGGAGGCCGCCACGACCGACAGAACCAGCAGCATTGAACCGAGCGTGAATTTCATCGTTGTTACTCCTGAGTCAGTCCTCCCACACTTTAGAGTAAGTTGAAGCGATTGCCGTACCAATCTTTTTCAAGATTCCGATAATCGCTGCCGACATTCGCCGTCGCGAGAACCGTTAAATTCCGCCCATCCTTCACGGCTTCGCCAGCTTCCTGTCAAATTCGAAAGATGGCGAAGCCGGTGAATTGACACAGACTGAATCGTTTACCGAAAATGTTCACGGTTCTGGAGATGGCCATTCGGAAGTGAAGCAGACTTTGACCCGTTGATGACCCACTCGCTTCTCGATAAAAGCGATGTGGGCAACTCGTTCAGCGCCTCTTGTGGTGCGTCTACGTCCCACCAGGCGACGCAACACAGGCAGCCGCCCGGTTCTTCTGGGCAGACCGCCATGCGGTCGCGCCACCGCTCGACCCACCCTTCGGCAACCTCCCATTCACCGGGGCGGTCCACGATGACCAGAACCGTTGCCCGGGGCATATGGGAAGTCTCCGAAAAATGTTTGAACACCTCAGTCTCAACCCGCGGCCTTCTTCAGCGCCTCGACGGCGGCGGTGTAGTTCGGCTCGCTGGTCACTTCCGGCACGTACTCGGCGTATGTCACGCTGCCGGTCGGGTCGACGACGAACACCGAGCGGGCGAGCAAATTGATCGGCAGCGGCGACTCTTCGAACAGCACGCCCCAGTTCTTGCCGAACGACTGGTTGTGCTGGTCCGAGAGCGTTTGCATCGTCTTGACGCCTTCGGCCCCGCAGAACCGCTTCTGGGCGAACGGCGAGTCGAGGCTGATCGTGTAGCACGCGACCTTGTCGCCGAGGGCGTTGATGGCGTCTTCGAACTTCTTCGTTTGGGTGCTACACACCGGCGTGTCGATCGACGGCACGACGCTGAACAGGCGGGCCTTGCCGTTGCTGTCGGCGAGGGTGACGGCCGCCATCGCGTTGCTGACGCACTTGAAGTCCGGGGCCTTTTGCCCGACCTGGACCGCGTCGCCGGCCAGCGTGACGGGGTTGCCCTTGAAGGTGACGGCTTTCGCACGAGACATGAGATTCTCCCGAGTTTGGGGTGAGGTTTCGAACCCTGTCATGATAGGTACGCCGGCCGATTTGGAACCCGGAGCGGTAGCGACGGGGTGGCAGCGGTTCCAACCCCGTCACTACCGCTCCGGGTTCCAGAGGAGGCTGGTGGCGAAAAGTCGCCACGGGCGGTAGGCTGAAGGCGTGCCCCTGAGGTTTCCGCATGTTCCGTTCGCCGTGCCCGTTGCCCGCCCTGATCCTCTGGTGTCGGGCGTTGCGCCACGGCCTGGACGTGGGCCTGTCGCCGGTCCGCGTCTTCCGCCAGCAGGCGAAATCCGGCCCGGCCGTCTTCCGCCCCGTTGCCGAGCGGATGGCCGACCGCCTCGATGACGGGGATTCGATCTCCGACGCGCTGAAGCCGGAAGCGTGGCGGTTCCCGGTGCTGTTCGTGGAACTGATTGCCGTCGGCGAACAGGCCGGCCGACTGCCGGTGATCTTCCAGGAACTGGAGCAACACTACGAAGCCGTGCGAGATGCGCAGCGGAAGTTCATCTCCGCGCTCGTCTACCCGGCGATGATGTACGTCGGCGCGATCGGGGTGCTCACCCTGTTGATCCTCGTTCTCGGCAGTATGTCCGGCGTGAACGGCAAGCCGATCGACGCCCTCGGCCTGGGCTTGGTGGGGGCCGGCGGCGCGTTCCTGTTCCTCTTCTACGCGACCGGGTTCACGATCTTCGTCCTGGGCACGCTGTTCATCGTGTCGCGGAACCCGAACGCGAAGGCCGCCGCCGAAGCCTACGGGCTCAAGATTCCCGGCCTCGCGCCGGTGGTGCGGGCGTTCGCGCTGCACCGCTTCTCGATGGCCGCCCACATGACCATCGAGGCCGGGTTGAAGGCCGACCGGGTGCTGAAAAGTAGCCTCCGAGCGACGGCGAACAAGGCGTACCAGGCCGAAGGCGACCGGGCCGCGAAGCTAGCCCGCAAGGGGAAGGAGATCGTCGAGACGCTGTCGAAACTCGGCCCGACACTGTTCCCGGACGCCTTCGTGCAGGCCGTGGCCATCGGCGAAGAGAGCGGCCGCCTGGCCGAAGTGATGCTGAAGGAAGCGGAGATTTATCGCGAGGAGAGTATCCGCGGCATGAAGGTGCTCGCCCGCATCGTGTCCGGGCTGGTGTACGCCGTCATCGGCATCCTCGTAATCGTGTGCATCTTCCGGGTCTTCAATACCGCGTACATGGGCCAGATTCAACAAGGGCTCGACGCGGCAGATGACCACAACAAGTGGCTCCGCGGCGGATAACCTCTCCGTGTGCGTGCGCCCCCACAGGTCGCAAGCTACGGGTGCTGCCCCCGCACCACGCCGCTCGGCACGATCACGGCCACATCCGCGAGTCCCCACGGCGTGCCGCCGACGAGTTTCTCCCACAGCGTTCGCGTCGGCCGGTCGAGGCTCAGCGACTCTTCCACCCGCAGCGATTCCGGCATCGCCTCGCGGAAGGCGTCGAACGAGTGCCGGTGCGTGAACAGGATCACCGTCCGCGGCCGGTGGTGCATCTCCACCATCAGTTGGTTCACGTCCTTGCTCCGCACCGCGTCGAAATCGGATCGCTGGGCGTAGAACGCGACCGAGTCGCACCCCCGCGGGTACGTCACCACCGGCGTCACAGGATCGGCCACGAACTTCGCCACCAAGTCCGGCCGCCCGAACGGCGAGCGGGCCTTCGCGTACTCCGGGATCACAAAGCTGTTGGCCGCGAACAGGAGCAGCGCGAAGACCGTCACCAGCCCCTTCGTCGCGAGGCGCGTGTCCCACTTCGACCGGGTCACGTATTCGCCTAGCGCGAGGCAGAGGAACGGGAACGCCGGCAGGATGTACGTCGGCAGCTTCGACCCCGATACGCTGAAGAACGCCACGCACCACAACCCCGCGAGCAGCCAGAAGCCGCCGGCCGCGGAACGGTTCTCGCCGTTGCCGAACAGCAGGTTGCGACCGTAAGCGACGAACAGCACCGTTCCCGGCAACAGGCCGCCGAGCAGAATCGGGGCGTAGTACCAGACGGGTTGTAGGTGGTCGAACGGCTGCACGAACCGCATCACGTTGTGTTCCCAGAAGAAGTACTTCAGGAACACCGGCTCGCGAAGGTAAATGGCGACGTACCAAGGCACGTTCACGCTGAGGACGATGCCGGCGAAGAGCGCGAGGTTCTTCCAACCGACGACGAGCCGCGACGCCGAGAGGAAGCCAAAGGCGACGAGCGGCGGGAAGAGCAGGATTTCCGCGATCGGTCCTTTCGTCAGGAAGCCGAGACCGGACGCGACCGCCGAGGCAATCCACCAGCCGCGCTTCAGCCGCCCCGTTCGGACGGCCTCGAAGCCGCAGAGAACCGAGAGCGTCACGCACAGCGTCAGCAAGCCGTCGAGCAGCAGTAGCCGCGCGACGGCAAGGTATCCAGGGGCGACTGTAAGAAGCAAGGCCGCCCAGAACGCGGAGCGTTCGCCGAGCGACCGGCGACCGATGAAGTACACGGCCAGAATCGTGAGGTGCACGCACAATGCCGGCACCAGCCGGGCCGACGCTTCGCTGACGCCAAAGAGGGTGTAGCTGATCTTCACCAGCCAGTACATCAACGGCGGCTTGTCGAGGTACGGCTCGCCTTGCAGCGTCGGCACCACCCACTCGCCGCGATCGAGCATCTCCTTCGGAATTTGGGCGTACCGCCCCTCGTCCGGTTCCAGCAAGTGGAACGACCGCACAGGGTACAGCAGCACCGCAGGCAAGACCAGGATCAAGAGCAGCGACGCGAGTTTGACGCGGGAATCGACGACGGCCGTGCCGGGGAACAGGACCGTCCGCCACAGGTACGACAGCCACGCGGGCAGGGATCGGGGTGCGTCGGCCGTCGTCATGCGTCTCCTCCGGGGAATCGGGAGGAGGGTACGCCAACGGGAGGAAGGTCGTCAACGCGAAGTGAAAAGTCGAATACCGATTTCACCACAGAGGGCACAGAGAACACAGAGGAAAAGCAGAAGGTTGGGTTTGGTCTTCTGAACAGTGTTCGGTTCTCCTCTGTGTTCTCTGTGCCCTCTGTGGTGAATCGCCTTTAACTATGCCGCAGCCTGCGGCTCGTCGGGCCAGTCGTCGATGCGGGTGGCGACCTGCTTGCTCACGCCGCTTTCCTGCATCGTCACGCCGTGGAGGACGTCGGCCATCGTCATCGTCCGCTTCTTGTGCGTGACGATGATGAACTGCGACTTCTCGCGGAACTCGTTGATGATGTCCGCCAACCGCCCCGTGTTTGCCTCGTCGAGGGCCGCGTCGACTTCGTCCAACAGGCAGAACGGACTCGGCCGGCTGCGGAAGATCGCCAGCAGGAGGGCGATGGCCGTCAGCGTTTTCTCGCCGCCGGACATGAGCGAGATGCTGCGGAGTTCCTTGCCCGGCGGGCGGGCCTGAATCTCGATGCCGGTTTCGAGGATGTCGGCCGGGTCTTCGAGAACGATGTCGGCCATACCGCCGCCGAACAGCTTGCGGAACAGTTCCTGGAAGTGGGCCGTCACCGCCTTCAGCGTCTCGGCGAACAACCGGCGGCTGTCGGTGTTGATCTGCTCGATGATCGCCAACAGGGCCGTTTCGGTCGCGGTCACGTCCTCGTACTCTTCGCGGTACTTCTTCTCGCGGGCTTCCTCGGCGGCGAGTTGTTCGAGGGCTTCCAGGTTCACGCTGCCGAGTTTCGTCAGTTTGCGCTTCAGGTCGTCGATCTCGTCCTGCATCTCGTCGAACGGCCGTTCGAGGTCCGGCGAATCCTGCTTCGCGAGTTCGGTCAACTCGATCTGATAGTCTTCGCGGAGGCGACCGGTGATGCCGTCGCGGCGGTTGACGAGGTCGCGGACGGTGAGTTCGTGCGCGTGGGCCTGGTCCTGCCGCTGCTTCCAGGCGTCGCGGACGGCCCGCAATTCCTCCTGCACGCGGTCGCGCTCAGCCCGCAGGCTCTCGCGCTTCGCGGACCACTCGGCTACGGCCTGCTGCCGCGTCTCTTTGTCGGTGTAAGCCTGGGCCGCCGCAGCCGTCGCCCGGAGCATTGCAAGCTGGCTGTCGAGGAGGCGGGATTGCAGCGTGCGCTCGGTCGAACTCAGGTTGATCGCGTCGATCTTCCGCTGCCGCGTCTCCGACTCCAGTTCCGCGCAACGGGATCGCAGGGCGGCGAGTTGCTGCTTCACCCGCGTGAGTGCCACCTGGGCGGCCGTGTTCTCGGCCTGTCGCGTCTCGCGGTTGGCCTCGGCCGCGCGAACCTGTTCGTCGGCCTGCGCGAGCCGTGTTCGCAGCTTCGCCGACTCTGCGTCCGCCTCCTCGGCGAATTGCTTCGCGTCCTGCCACGCCGTCTCGGCCCTCTGAAGATCCTTCGCGGACACCGCCGCCTCGCTCAGTGCGAGTTCGGCCTGCTCCGTCAAGCGTTCCCGCCGCTGTCGTTGGTCGGTGATGCGGTCGCGCAGCGTCCCGGCTTCCCCGGCGAGCGTCTGAATCTCGGCGTCCCGGCCGCTGATGGGCGCGTCGAGCGCGTCGGCCTGGTGCCGGAGCTTCGACTGCTCCGTTTCGAGCGTGAGGAGGCGGGCCTCTTGGTTGGCGATCTGTTCTCGCAGTTCTCGCAGTTCGCTCTTCCGCGACACAATGCCGGCGTCCGTCCGCGGCGGGCCGACGGTGATCGTGCCGTCCGGCTCCAGCAGTTCGCCGTGTCGGGTGACGAAGCGGTGCTGAGGGTGCAACGGGCGAAGTTGCCGGGCGGTGGCGAGGTCGTCCACGATCAGGACGTTGCCGAGGAGTTGCCGGGGCAAGTCCGCGAAGTCGCAGGCGACGAGATCGGCCGCGGAAGGCTCGGAGGCACCGCCGGCCAGTTGTAGCGGAATGAAGCCGACGCGGCCGGGCAGGTTCGCGAATTGCTGAAGCACCTCGTCCACCGCCTCGCCGCGGACGACGAACCGCTGAGCCGCCTCGCCGAGGGCGATGTCGATGAGCGGGGCCACGTCCCGCGGCACGGTGAGCAGGTCGGCGACGAGCCCGAGGACCGCGGGTTGGGGCAGCTTTTCCAGCACCGACCGCACGCCGGCCCCGATGCCTTCGAGGCTGCGTTCGAGGTTCTCCAGTACGTCGGCCCGGCCGCGGAGGGCGCTGCGGAGTTCGCGGAGCGAGTCGAGTTCCGGCTGAATCGCGTCGGCCTGCCTTCGGAAGCCGGCCTGCCGGTCGTGCAACTCCGCGAGGCCGAGGCGGGCGGCGGCAAGGCGCTGTTGCACGTCGGCGTCCGACCGCGAGAGGTCGTCGAGCGCCTGGCCGATGGCGTTCGCCTCGGCGGTCTCGCGATCGGCTTTGGCCTTCATGCGGGTCAGTTCGCGCTGGAGGCGTTCGACCTGCGACTGGTTCATCTGGGCCGACGAATGAAACTGGGCCGCCCGGCCGACGACGGCGAACTGCTGCTCGCGGTCGGCCTGCGCTTGCCGTGTGAGTTCGGTGATGGTCGCCGTCACGACGTTCAGTGCCGAGGCGGCGGCATCGGCGCGGTCTTGTTCCGCCTCCACCGTCGCGGCCGAGTCCGTGGCTTCGGCCGTCGCCTTCGCGAGTTCCGCCTCCAACCGCCGCAGGCGGATCGTCAGTTCGGCCCGCTGCTTGCCGAGGCGAAGGCTTTCGCCCTCCGCGTTCGCGAACTGCTCGCGGCCCGACTTCACCGCCGCTTCGAACTCGGCGATTTGTTGCCGCGCCTCGCCCAATCGCTTCTCCTGCACCCGCAGCGATTCGTCCGCCCGGCCGAGGTCCCATTCGAGCTTGCCGACGGTCGTCTCGCCGGCGTCGGTCTGGGCCGTTGCGTCGGACACGGCCGCCCGCAGGTTGGCCAGCACGCCTTCCTGGTACGTCAGCGTCTCGGCCAGTTCCCGGTACTCGTGCAGGCCGACGCCGATCCGCAGGTCGCGAAGGCGGGCGTGGTGCTCCTGGTACTTCTGCGCCTTCGCGGCCTGCGCGGTGAGCTTTTGCAGGTTCTTTTCGAGTTCCTGCAGGATGTCGCGGACGCGATCGAGCTTCGCGTTCACGTCTTCGAGCTTACGGAGCGTGTCCATCTTGCGAACGCGGAAGCGACTGATGCCGGCGGCCTCCTCGAAGATGTGCCGGCGGTCCTTCGTACTTGCGACGAGGAGCGCGTCCACGCGGCCCTGCTCGATGATGCTGTACGCCCCCTGGCCGGCCCCGCTGCCGAGGAACATTTCTTTGATGTCCTTCAGGCGGGCGAGCGTGCCGTTGACGAGGTACTCGCCCTGCCCGTCGCGGTAGACGCGGCGGGTGAGTTGAACCTCGTCGCCGTCGAAGTTGAGTTGCCGCTTGGCGTTGTCGAAGGTCATCGTCACCTCGGCCATGCCGAGGCTCTTGCGGGTGGACGAGCCGTTGAAGATGACGTCCGACATTTCGCCGCCGCGGAGCGACTTGGCCGATTGCTCGCCGAGAATCCACTTCACCGCGTCGACGATGTTCGACTTGCCGCTGCCGTTCGGCCCGACGACGGCGGTGACGCCCGGCGCGAAGTCGAACCGCGTCTTGTCCGCGAACGACTTGAAGCCGATGAGTTCCAACCGCTTCAGCATGTGCCACCCCGACCGGCGAGACTACCAGAAATCATAGGGGTTCTGCAACAGGCGTGCGCGGAAAGTGAGACCGATGTTCGGCCGTCAGTAGTTCACCTGCATTTGGCACCGGAGGACGTCGCCGTGGAAGTTGCGGTACGACCGCTCGCCGGCATCCGCGACGGGGTCCAGACTGACGCCGTTGACGAAGCCGTACTCGACGACCAGTTCCAACTCCTTTCGAATCTGCCACTCCACCCCGAGGTCGTACTCGTCGTGCGTCCCGTACGGCGAATTCGCGATGGACCGGTACCCGCCCCGGTAGTGTTGGTACCGGGTGAAGGGGATGAAGATGCCGGTCCGGGCCGTGTCGTACTTGTACATCGCCATGACGTATCCGCCCGAGAGCGACCGCCGCTCGACCGCCGTCTGGGCGTCGTTCAGCCCCGGCCCCTCGCCGACGTTCCATTCCGCCTGGAACCCGATCGGCTGCGGGTACCAGACGAACGACGCGGCCAACCGCTCCTCGCGGATGCCCGGCGGGCCGACGCCGGCCGGCGTGACGGCGTCGCCCACGCCCAACGGGTGGATCGGCGTTCCCCGCGCGACGTACCGTCCGGCGAACCCCTGCAAACTCACCTCGACGGCCTGCCCGCTGGCCAGCAAAAACGGCCATGTCACCCGGGCGACCGCGTGCAAGCTGCGGTTCTGGTCGAGTTGCGACCCGCCTTCGCCGTCGTACACGCCGAACGCGAAGATGCCGTAGTTGCCCGTCCCCTTCAACCCGCCATCGACCAGGTCCTTGAGCAACTTCTGCTTTTCCACCGGCGTCCAGTAGTAGAAGACGCCCAGGTCCCGCTGGTTGGGACTGTCGCCGGAGTCGATGGCGTCGCTGCGGTCGAGCGGCACGCGGTTGCCGCTGGACTGCATTTCTTCGAACCCCCACGGGATCTTCGACTGGCCGACGCGGAGGCGGTTAACCTTGTCGTCGTCGAGCGAAATGTCGGCGTACAGGTCGCGGATCTGGGCGAAGTACGTGTTCGACGACCGGTCGTCCGGGCCGTTGGCGAAGTCCGACTGGAAGTACACGAGTACCCGCTCGCTGACGTCGGCCGAGAGGATGAGCCGCGCTCGCCGGATGGAGAAGGTGCCCGTACGGTCGCCGATCGAGCGGTCGCCCAACAGGCTGGGCGGTGCGGAGTCCGGGGCGCGGCTGATCGCCCGGCCGTACCGGAACTGGCTATACCCGCGGATGGACAGTTTCTCGTACCAGTGCTTGCCACCTTCGCCGGGCTGGTGGAAGGAATCGAACAAGGAATCCGCTGCCTTGCCGTCCGGGTGGAACGAATCGTACAGGACGGACGAAGCGGGCAGCAGGCCGTCATCCGGAATAGGCGACGTCGGTGCGGGAACGCCGGTCGCTTTCTCCGGCGGCTTATCACTCGGCCTCGCCGCGGGGGCTTCCGGGGTCAACAGTACGGGTGCGTTCAGAACGACCGGCGTGGAATCCGGAGACTGGGCGTTCGCCGAAAGTAGGAGGCCGAAGTTCGCAAAGATGGCCGCGATCTGCGCCCACCCCCACCCTCGAAATTGAGCCACGACTTACCCCCGAGGTCGTTACCATCGGGGGCGTCTTTATCGTTTCTTCACAATCGACACAAGCCCCGTTTCGAACGGCACCTGAGCGAGTTGAACGAGGAGTCCCACCCACACCCACCCCGACGGGCGCGACCGCTCAGTCGAAATCGACCCAGTTCAGGGTAATCTTTCCGAAGTCGCGGGCGGCCAGCGCCTTCGCGGGAATCTGAATGTGCAGCCGGCACCCGGCCTGGTTGGTCAGTAGGATCAGGTGCCGCGACTGTTTCGACGGCGTCGGATCACCTCCACTCGTGCCCCGTGCGTAGCCGAATAAGTTGTTGAAGTTCAGCCTCCGGAGGTGGTCCACGAGCGGATCGCGGGCCTCCTCCGGAATAGCGTCCCACACCTCCTGCCATGGGCCGCTCGTGTCGGGCAGATCGAGCGTTTCAACGAAGGTCAGCCGTAATTCTTCGATCGTGTGATTCCCCTCGGTCAACGCTGTTGGTGGCTCGGTTCGCACCAACTTTGATGGGTCCGGGAAGAACACGGCCAGAGCGCCGACGGCGTCGGGGTTGTCATTCTCGATGTCCTGGAAGCAGAAAAACGACAACACGCCGGCGGCCGTCAGCTTAAGCACGCGAGCTACCTGCGAGTCGGCGATGTCCGCGAAGTTGAGCTGACAGAGAAACCCGGCGAGGCGATCGGTACCGCCGGTGTCGTCGTTGTAGATGGCTTGACAGTCGCCGCCCGGTGGCCACACGAAGTCAGTCGGCAGATCAGGGAGTCCACCGATCTTGCTCGCCCCGACCGGTAGCGCACGGCCGATGAAGTCCTCTCGCATCCGCAGGGCCGGACGCGCGAGCGGCAGCAGTTTCTTCTTGAGTTTGATGGCTTTATCGGGCGGTTGCTGGGCGTGGGCGATCGCCACCTGCTCGACGAGGCGGAAGCCGATCAGTTCCAGCCACTCCTCGGACAGCGTCCGCTTCGCCCGCGGGAATGAGATCAGCCACATTTCTTTCGCGGCGGCCACGTAGTCTCGCAGGAAGCCGGCCCGCTTGTCGTCGCGGTCTTCCAGCCAGTCGGCGTACACCAACTTCACCACGTCGTCGGCGAGATTGTCCACGACGGCCGCGAGCATGTCCGACTCACCGGGCAGCAGTTCCAGAGCCATCGCTCAATCCCGCAGTTTGAAGCGGACGATGCACCACAGGGCGTTGAAGGCGTCCTTCAGGCCGATCTTCTTCCCCTCGGCGTAAGTCCGGCCGCTGTAGCTGATCGGCACCTCGTACACCCGCCACTTGAACTGCCCTTTCACCTTCCGGGCGACCTTCGCCGTCACCTCCGGCTCGAAGCCGAAGCGGTCGGACTTCAACGGCATGTTCTGGATCACCTCCCGCTTGAAGACCTTGTAGCACGTCTCCATGTCGGTTAGGTTCAGGTCGGTGAAGATGTTCGACAGCATCGTCAGGCCCTTGTTGGCCAGCGAGTGCCAGAAGTACAGGACGCGGTGCTTCTCGCCGATGAACCGGCTGCCGAAGACCACGTCGGCCTGGCCGTCGAGGATCGGCTGAATGAGCTTCGGGTACTCGGCCGGGTCGTACTCCCAGTCGGCGTCCTGCACGATGATACAGTCGCCGGTGCAGTGCTTGAAGCCTTCGCGGAGGGCAGCCCCCTTGCCCTGGTTCACTGGTTGGTGGAACACGCGGACGTTGTCGTAGTCGCGCACGAGTTTGTCGAGGATGGCCGGCGTGCCGTCGGTGCTCTTGTCGTTGACGAGGATCAGTTCCTTCGGCATCGGCACGGCCTGCACCCGTTTCACGAGGCCTTCGAGCCACCGCTCCTCGTTGTACACGGGGATGACGACGGACAGCTTCCAACCGGGCGGGAACGGGTAGAGGCCGACCTGCCGGCACGCGGACGCGCCGAGGAGTTTTTCGAGGAAGGCGATGCGGTCGTTGTGCGGAGCGGCCGCGAGATGGTCGGCAACGGCTTGCAGGTCCACGTTCGGGGGCATGCGAGAATCCCCGATGTTTTTCAGGGCGAATCCGTTTGCGGTCGTCGAAGACATCAGCAGCCCACCTCCTGTGTGCGAATCGGCCCGGTGCGATTGAGGGAGTTTATGCAAAGTGCAACGGCCGTGGCAACCCGAAGCCGGCGATTGACCCCGTCGGTCGGCGGTCGGTAAGATGGCGACAGGAGGTGAACGATGGAAACTGTGAACGAACCCGAAGTGACCCCTCCCGTCGTCGAACCGGCTGGAGCTGATCCGCTGACGCTCGCGATCCAGCGAATGAACTCCCGGACGCCGGAGCAAATCCTGGCCGACCGCGAGCGGATTCTTGCTAAGAGTCGGCCGCCGCGACCACTCCCGGAAGGTAAAACGTTGGAGGATGTCGTGTGCGGCACGTGGCCCGGCGACGAGACGGACGAGGAAATCCTCGAAATGTTGGAGCGGTTGTCGTAAGTGAGCACGCTTTATCTGCCCGATACCACATCCTCGTGCATTTCGTGCGAGACAGTCCGGTTTGGACGCGAATGCGGGAAGAGTATCAACTCCTGCTCATTGAGCCCAAGCCGGGGATTTGCGTAGTCACGGTCGGGGAATTGCGTTCTCTGGCGTATCAGTGGGCCTGGGAAGGAACCAAGCGCTCTCAAATGGAGTTCGCTCTCGGTTACTTCGAAATAGTGGATGTCAACGATCCGCGTGTACTCGAATACTATGCCGTGATGGATTCCACCCTCGAACGCCAGGGTCAGTCACTCGGCAAGAACGACCTGTGGATTGCCGCGGCCACCAAAGCCACGGGGGCTCGCCTCTTGACCACCGATCGCGACTTCGACCGCCTCTCGCCCACATTCCTCGACCGCGACTGGATCGATCCCAACACGCGCTAACCCTTCGGCGTCAGCTTTGCGATCAGTTCCGCTTGCGCCGGCCAATCCTCGGTGAGAACCGCCCGGCCGGCCCCCTTGTAGTCCGTGTAGTCGAAGCCGGGGGCCATCGTCGCGCCGAGCAGCGCGAAGCCGTCGTCGGCCAGCAATCGGGTGCCCTGCCACACGCCGGCCGGCACGACCAACTGCGGCACCTGTCCGGCGGTCAGGTCATTGCCGAGCGTGACCACGTGCGACTTCCCGTGCGGCCAGAGTTGCAGCATCTGCACCGGCGAGCCGAGGTAGAAGTGGAAGATTTCGTCGCCCGGTAGGGCGTGCATTTCCGACACGTGCCCCGGCTTGAGTAGGTAGTAGATTGTCGTCGCCAGCGACCGCGGCCCGGCGTACTGCGGCAGGACGCCCGCCGGCAGCGTCGTGCGACTGCGGTAAATCTCGCGGAAGAACCCGCCTTCGACCGGGTGCGGTTGGAGCTTCAAAATGCGGATCACATCGTCGGCCGTCATGGACATTATGGACATTCCCAAAATTGAGCCACGGATGAACACGGATAAAACCGCGAGCCATACTTCAGTACAGCTCGGCCGGGTCCGGCTTTACAATAAATCGATAGGGGCTCTCGTCTGATCCGTGTTCATCTGGGGCCAATTTCACCTCTACACCGTGGCCACCACGATCGAGTAGCCGCGGTTCTCGATCACGTCGCACTCCCCGAAGCTCTCGAAGATGATCGGCACGACGGCCGTCGGCATCTTCGTGACGATGTAGAACTTTCCGCCCGGCTTCAGCAGGTCGCGGGAACTGCCCACGAACAGGCGGGCCACCATCGAGTCGCCGTAGTACGGCGGGTTCGCGAGGATCACGTCGAAGCCGTTCATCGGCAGGCCGGCCATCGTCTCGCTCGTGACGATCTCGTAGTTCGTCACGCCGTTGGCCTTCGCGTTGATTTCACAGACGGCGTTCGCCCGCAGGTGGCTGTCGATGAACGTGAGTTTGCCGAGCTTCGCTTTCGTGGACATCAGGCAGCCGACGACGCCGCACCCGCTGCCGAGGTCGAGGAGGCTATCGCCGTCCTTCACTTCGGCGATTTCCAGCAGTGCCCGCGTGCCGCTGTCCATGCGGCCGTAGCTGAACACGCCCGGCCGCGTGAGGAAGTCCATCGACGGGCCGCCGCTGACCTTCGCGTGGAAGTTGATCTCGTGCCGCCGCCGTTCGCGCGGCTCGTCGCCCTTCGTGCTGAAGAACGCCATGCCCGCTTCGCTCGACGGCGTCTGCCCGCACTTGCCGAACATCTTCTTGTGCAGTTTTGCGAACTCGGTGTCCTTCTCGTACTCCGACAACGTGATGAACGTGCCGCCGGGGTTCAGAACGTGCGCCCCTTGTTCGATCAGGTCGAGTTTCAGTTCGCGGTCGGTGTGCGACCCGGCCGGCAGCAGCACGGTGTTGAATTTCTGCGGCAAGTCCCACAGGTCCGGGGCCGTGACGACCTCGGCCGTCGCGTTCATCTCGGTCAGGTCGTCGCGCAGGCGGGCGGCCGGGAAGAGGTCCATCTGATAGCAGGTGGTGTCCGGCAGGTTCATTGCTTGGACGAGGAACGCGACCGACTTCGGCGCGCCCATCGGGATGCAGACCGGCGGCTTCACGCGGGCGGCGACGGCGGGGTACAGTTCCGTGAGAAAGCGCATGACGCTCCTGATAGGTGGAAGAGTCAGTGTAGTCAAAGGCCGAACCGCGGCGCGGCGTCTTTTGCGCCGCGGCCGGTTCAATGGGTGCGAGAGAGGGCCGTGACTTAACGGGACGAGTTATTGGAAAACAGGCGGCCCAAGTCGTTCGAGGCGCGCTGGAATTCCCGATCCTCGCTCATGCTCTGGAAGGCGTAGTCTTGCCGGATGTCCTCGGGGTGCCTCTCCCGGTACTCGGCCTTGACGGCGTTGCCGAGCCACTCGATTGCCTTGTCCCGGTCCGTCGGGGTGCCGCCGGGGCCTTGTGCCCGAATCCCGTAGACGGCGGCGACCGCATAGCACTCCGCTCCCGACGGGTGGTCGCGACGGGTCGCGGGGGCGAAGTGCTTCCAGGCTTTCTCCGCATACGCGACCGCCTGCTCGGGCTTACGTTCCATGATTTGGAGGCGGGCCGAGAGGAGGTAGCAGTTCCCCAACTCCTCCGAGAGTGCCACGTCGCCGGGGTTCCGCTGGTACAAGCCTTCGTACTCCTTCCGGGCTTGCTCCAAGAGCGTGGCCGCCTGAGCCGGGGCCTTGGTCAAGACGTAGAGTTCGCCGAGTTGACTGTACGTGCCGGCCAAGTCGCTGCGGTACTCGGTCACGCTCCCCCGAACTTTCAACAGGTCTTCCCGGAGGAGGCGGGCCTTGTCCCAGAAATAGAGGGCCGTGTCGTAGGCCCGGTTCCGGGTCTGATACCCGGCCAAATTCCCCCAACTCCGGGCCAACTGAAAGCGGGCCTTCTGTAGCTCGTCGTTGTGCGCCGGGTCGGCACTCTTCTTCGCCAACTCCTCCTCGACGCGCTCGCGGATCTTGTGCGACTGCCAGAAATCGTGGTCCGCCTCGCGCCACAAGCCGAGGGCCATCTGGGAATCTCCGCGGTAGCCGTACCCGCGGGCCAAGTCCTGAGAATATTCCGCCCGCGCCGGCTCGGCGTCGTGAATCCGCTGCCGGAGGGCGATCGATTGCTTGTACTCGTCGAGCGCGGCCTTGTGCTCGTTGGTGGCGGCCCGGAGTTCGCCGAGTTGGTGGTGGGTTTCCGCCAGCCCGCTCAGGACCGCCAGGTCGTTCGGGGTCGCCGTGCGGAGCGTCTCAAAGATCGAGCGGGCGTCCTTCAGCTTTTGGTCGGCCTCGTCGTACCGGCCGAGTTCGCGGACCAACCGCCCGGATTTGGAGACGACCTCGGCGAGTTGAACCTGCGCCACGGCCTCCCGTTCGGCCGCCCCCCGGTACAACTTCTCGGCCTCGGTGTAGGCCTTGATCGCCTCTTGCTTGTTCCCCGTCTGGGCGATGAGTTTGCCGAGGGTCGCGGTGTCCTGCGCCAGCGTGAGCGGGGACGTGCCGTCCCGGCGGCTCCGGTCGACCAACACGGTGTAGTACCCGGCCAGCGCCTTCCGCATCGCCTCCTGGGCCTTCTCGTCCAACTCGCCGTTCAACGCGAGGTCGCGGATTTGATTGATCGCCGCGAGCGATTCCGCGTTCCGCTCGAACAGTTCCTTCTGACGCTTCTCGTCTCGCTCTTTCTCCAAGAGGGCCAGCCGCGCCTCGCTCTCGTTCGCGCGCCAAATCACCACGAACCCCGCCGTGGTGCCGAGGGCGACCAGGATCGCCAGCACGATCGCCGTCTCCTTCGGCCGCCGGCGGACCCGCCGCCAGAGTCGCTCCCACCACGGCGTCGGCCGGGCGACGATCGGCTCGCTGTTCAGCCACCGCCGCAGGTCGTCCGCCAACTCCAGGGCGGTCTGGTACCGGGCCTTCGGCGACTTCTCCAGGCACTTCAGGCAGATCGTGCTGAGGTCCCGCGGCAGGCGGGGGACGAGAACGCTCGGCGCGGTCGGGTCGGCGTACTGCACCTGCGCGAGAATGTCCCACACCTTCGCCCCGGCGAACGGCGGGCGGCCGGTGAGCATCTCGTAAAGGATGGTCCCGAGGGCGTACACGTCTGTGCCGGCGCTGGTCGCCTTCACGTCGCCGCTGGCCTGTTCCGGGGCCATGTACCCCGGCGTGCCGAACACGTCGCCGGTTCGGGTCCGGCCGGATGCGTCCTCGATCCGCTTACCCAGGCCGAAGTCGCTGACCTTGAGCGTACCGGCCCGCGTGACGAGGACGTTCGCCGGCTTCAGGTCGCGGTGGACGATGCCCTTCAGGTGGGCCTCGTGGACGGCCCGCGCCAGCGTCTCGATCATCTGGGCCGCTTCGCGGGGCTTGGGGAGTTGCTTGCGGAGTTGGTCGCCGAGGCTGCCACCGTCGATGTACTCCAACACGATGTACGGCTGGGACTGGTTGTCCATCCCGATGTCGTGGACTTTAACGATGTTCGTGTGTTCCAGGCACGCCACCAACTCGGCCTCGCCCCGAAAGCGGTTAATGTCGTCGATCCCCGTGCCGGCCTTCAGCACCTTGACCGCAACGTACCGCTTCAACTCCGGGTCGAACGCCTTGTACACGCGGCCCATGCCGCCCTCGCCGAGTTCGTCAACGATCTCGTACTTGCCGATCCGTCCGGACCGAATCGTCGTGCTTACGGGGGGGGCGGTCGATTGGCCCGCCGACTTGTCCGCCGACTGAATTTGCGTCTGGAGGATGGGCGGCCGGGAGTGGTCGAAGGTGGTGGTTTCTTCCGTCATGGGGCGTTCTCAATTGTCAATGTTCAAGGGGAACCAACGACTCGACAACCCAACGGCGGCCCGATTCAGCCCAGACCGCCTATATTCTGTTTAGCACTCAAGTTAGGCGCAATCTATCTGAATTCTGTCAGTGTTTGTTCCGTTCGTATACTCGTTGCGGACGAGAGAACGGCACGCCGTGGTGCCGATCGACCGTTTCGCACTGCCAACTTTCCCATCACCAACCTGGACTAGCTTTTCTCCGCCGGCGTCGCTATCGCCGTTCCTCCAGAGTACCCGAACTTCGTTCGCGGAGGAACCGCCAAGATGTTCCGTATCCCCCTGACGCTCACACTTTTACTCGCCTTCACACTTCTGGCTCAATCCGCCCCGCCGCCGTCGTTTGACGATGCGGCTCTGCGGGCGGTGCAGTTCGTGGACGACCGCGAGGGTTGGGCGGCCGGCGACGACGGCGTCATCTGGCACAGCATCGACGGCGGGCAAGCCTGGGAGCGTCAGAAGTCCGGCACGCGAGCCACGCTGACCGGCATTCACTTCCTCACGCCTTACAGTGGCTTCGTCTCCGGGCGAACCGAATTGCCCGGCGACCTCGGCAGCAGCGGCGTTTTGCTCGCCACCACCGACGGCGGCATCACCTGGAGCGAAATCTCCAACGGCCTGCTGCCGGGGCTGAACGTGGTGCGGTTCTTCGACGAGAAGAACGGCCTCGTCGCCGGCGACAGTTGTGGGGCGTACCCCGGCGGGGCGTTCACGACGACCGACGGCGGCAAGAGCTGGCTGCCGGTCGTCGGGCCGCTGAGCGGTTCGTGGCTGGCCGCCGATTGCACGGACACGAAAATCGGGAAGTTGCCCATGCTCGTCGGTGCGGGGAGGAATAAGGCCGTCACGATCAGCAACGGGGAACTCGTGAACGCCGGCATCAGTTTGCCGGACGGCCGCTCCTATCGGGCCGTGAAATCGAACGGCAAGGCCACGTTCGTGGTCGGCGACGGCGGCTTGTTGTTCATCAACCGCGACTACCCGACCGGCCCGTGGATCCCCAATCCCGAACTGCCGCTGCCGGCGGAAGCCCGTGCCGTCTGCGACTTCGACACGATCAGTGTCGTCGGCGACAAGGTATGGCTCGCCGGTCGGCCGGGGTCCGTCGTCCTGCACAGTCCGGATAACGGTACCACTTGGAGCGTGCAGTCGACCGATTCGCACGTTCCGCTGCATTCGATCCAGATGCTGAACGCCACGACCGGCTGGGCCGTCGGCGAACTCGGCACGATCTTGAAGACGACCAACGGCGGCCAGAAGTGGAACCACGTTCGCGGCAAACTGCAAGCGGCCGTGCTGACGGCTCACGCCTCGCCGAAGAGTGTGCCGCTGACGATGTTCCCGGTGGTTGGGGCGGCCGAAGGCTATCTGACGGCGACGGTGGCGTTCACGAGTGCCGACGCCGCGACCGCCGACCCGAAGCGGGCGGCCGACCCGTTCCGACTCTCGACGGCGATTCGCCTCGCGGGTGGGGCGTCGGCCGAAACGCTGTGGGCCTTCCCGCTGCCGGGCCACTGCGACGGCCTACCGGCCGACGGCCTCCGCACCTACTGGGACCGCCTCCACGACGGCAAGGCAGCCGAGCAACTCGTCCGGCAGATGACCCTCGCTATCCGCATGTGGCGGCCCGAAGTGATCGTCACCGACAGCGTGATGCCGAACGCCCCGCCCGCGGAACAACTGATCCTCGCAACGGCCCAGGAAGCGTTCAAGCGGGCCGCCGAACCGACCGCCTTCCCAGAACAAATTACGACACTGGGGCTGAAGCCGCACGCGGTGAAGAAGCTATGTGGCACCGCCGTGGGAGCAGAGGGTTACATCAAAATTGACCCGAAGGCGTTCCGGTTCGAAATTGCGGACACGGCAGAGGCGATGGCCTCCCAATCTGTGCAAATGATTCGGGCCAATTGCGAACCGAGCTTCCGCATCGTCTCTCACCGACTGGACCGACTCCAACTGCCGAACGATTCCGTCCTCAAAGAGAAGCCTCCCATTCAACTGATGGACGGCTGTGCCTTGGCTCAAGGCGGCATGGCTCGCCGGGTCGACCCGAAACAGATTTGGTCGTTCACGCCCACGTATCTCGGCGAGCGAGAAGCGGCCAACAAGGCCCGCACGGCCATGGCCATGAAGTTCATGGCGCCGCACGATCACGGCGGCCCCGCCCAACTCTGGCGGACCCTGGAACAAGACCTCGCCGGCATTCCGGGGGCTGATGCCGCCGAAGTCACCGCCCAACTCATGCGATCTTACCACGACGACACCCTCACTCGCGAACTCGCTCACAACGCCGTCAACCACTACCCCACGATGCCCGCCACCCTGCCGGCGTACCGCTGGTTGGCGAACTACCACGCCAGCACCGAGACGTTGCGGCGGATCGAACTCGGCCAGATGGCGAGCCTTCGCCCGACCGAGTTCTACGAGATGAAGGGCGACATCCAGCAGGCCGGCCACACCGACGGGGCGGCTGCGGAACGGGCGAAGTTCCGCACGTCGGAAGCCCGGCGGGACTGGTTCAGCACCGGGCCGAACCTGGAAGGGAAGCTGTTCGCCGTTAATCCGCTGCTGTCGCGGGAGCCGGCCCAACAACTGGCGTTCAACGCGGCCCGCTTGCAGATGGGCCTGACGGCCGACGCCGAGAAGACGATGGCCGCGTACTACCGGGCCGTCGTCGGGCGGCCGGTCACGCCGGGGGCGAACCCGTGGTTCGACGCGACCGCCGCCGAACTGTACCTGATGAACCGCAACCTCATGCCGACCTGCCCGAAGCCGATGGCCGCGTGTCAGAAGATCGCCGAACGGCCGATCCTCGACGGCAAACTCGACGACGGCGTGTGGAAGGGCACGACCGAACTTCCGCTCGCCGAAGGCACGAAGGAACTGGCCGCCACCCACGGCACGACAGCGCGAATGGCTTTCGACGACGAGTACCTCTACCTCGGCGTGACGTGCCGCCACCCGCAGGGCGAGCAGGTGCCGCTAGCTGAAGCCCGCAAGCACGACGACGACGTGACGCCGCACGACCGCGTCGAGTTGCTGCTGGACCTCGACCGCGATTACGCGACGTACTACCGCCTCCGCATCGACCACCGCGGCTGCACGGCCGACGACTGCTGGGGCGACGCGAGTTGGAACCCGCAGTGGTTCGTCGCCGTGAACCCGACGGCTACCGGTTGGACGGCCGAAGTCGCGATCCCCCTGAGCGAACTCACCGGCAACCGCCCGCGGCACCAGACCGTGTGGGCCGCAAACCTTACGCGGATTGTGCCCGGCCGCGGCGTCCTCTCTTGGAGCGGCCCCGCTGACGCGACGCCACGGCCGGAGGGCATGGGGTTGCTGGAGTTCCGGACGAAGTGATGGTATCGTGTTGAAGGAGGAACACGCATGACGACCGCAACGCTCTTGGCCCCCGCCCCCGCTGCGACGACTCCGCCGCCCGTGCAATGGCCGCGGCCGTACCGGTGGACGGTGCAGCAGTTCCACGACGCGAACGAACAAGGCGTCTTCGGCGAAGGCAGTCGGGTCATCTTGATTCACGGCGAACTGGTGGAGCAAGGACCGATGAACCCAACGCACGCGATGGGGGTGGGGCTCGTCAACGCGGTTTTATCCAAGGTGTTCGCCGAAGGCTTTTACGTCCGCGTGCAGTTGCCGATCTTCGTCAAGCGTGACACCGACCCGATTCCCGATTTCGCGGTCGTTGTCGGCAGCCCGCGGGATTTCCCGACGCACCCCACTACGGCAGCCCTCGTCGTCGAAGTCGCGGATAGTTCTTTGGCCCTCGACACCACGACGAAGGCCGAACTCTACGCCACCGCCGGGATCGCCGACTATTGGGTCATCGACATTCAGCATCGCGTCCTTCTCGTCTTTCGCGACCCGTCGCCGCTACCGGACGGCGGGATGCATTATCGAACGCAACTCGCCCTGACGCCGGCAGACAGCGTCTCGCCGCTTGCCGCCCCGACCGCGACCATTCGGGTGGCCGACTTGCTGCCGTGACATGTTGAAATCCCGCGGTCCGGTCGACGACTATACTGAGAGCTGGCCCCCGTCCCGCCGCGAGATCACCAATGCGCCCGTGGAAGAAGTGGTTGCTCCGCACATCGGCTGCAGTGGTCGTCACGCTGACCATCTACGTCGTCCAGGATTGGTGGCGGGCGTCGAGTGCCCGTGCCCGCCTGGAAGAAGCGCGAGTACACCTCGACGCCGAAGACCCGGGCTGGCGGTTGGATCAGATTCAAGCGGCCCGCGAGAAGGCGTTCCCGCCGGACGATCAGAACATCACGAAGCTCGCGGTGAAGATCAAGGCCGACACGCCGAAGGAGTTCGACGAGTTCCTGACGCGGGCCGAACAGCCGACGCCGTGGCTGCCGGAGAAGGAGTTCAACCACCTGCCGCCGCCGGCCAAGCTCGCGGACGCCCGCAAGACGCGGACCGTGTGCCGGGACGTGATCGAGCGGTCGCTGAAACTCGGCACGCTCACGGGCGGCGGCATGTTTCCACCGCCCGTCGCGAACCCGTTGATGATGGACCTCAACCACGTCCAAAACGCACGAACCCCGGCTGCCCTCTTGAACTTGAACGCGGTCGTCCTCGCAGCCGACAAGGACGCAGACGGGGCCGTGGCCAGCTGCCGGGCCACACTGAACCTGACTCGCTGCGTCAACAACGAACCGACGCTCATCTCGATGCTGGTCCGTATCGCGATGGCCTCGGTGGCCGTGCAAGCGGCAGAGCGAACACTGGCTTACACGGAGCCGAAGGCCGGGCTCGCGGAGTTTCAGACCGAACTGCTGCGAGAGGCCGACGAGCCGGTTCTGGCGATCGGGTTCCGCGGCGAACGGGCGTGGATCGACGCCACCTTCGAGTACCTCCAGGTCGATCCCGACGGACTTCAGAATTCCGGCATGGGAGGTCCGGCATCGCTCGCCGCGTTGGGCCGGTTGGCATTCCGCGGTCGTATTTTGGTGGACCAATTACAGGCGCTGCGGTTGGAAACGCAATACCTCGAAATCGCCCGCGGCCCGTCGCACGAGTGGGTCGAGAAGATGCAGGGCGTTCTCGCGAACGAAGACCTGGGACCGTTTGTCAAGTTGCTCCTGCCGGCCGCCGAGAAGGTCGTGCTCGCCGCACTGCGGATCAAGGCCCGCCTCCGCTGCCTGGCCGTCGGCATCGCGTGCGAACGCTTCCGCCAGGCGAACGGCCGGTGGCCGACGGACCTTGCGGAGATTCCGAAGGCGATCCTCGCGGCGGTGCCGGCCGACCCCTACACCGGCGAGCCGTTGAAGTACCGCGTGCGGCCGGACGGCATCGTCATCTATGCCGTCGGCGATGATCGCAAGGACGACGGTGGCAACCTCACCTACTCGAACCCGAAGCCGGGCGAAGACGTGGGCGTGCGGCTGTGGTCGCCGGAGTACCGGCGGGCCGCCACGCTGCCGGAACCGAAGGGTCAGGAGCCGTGAGTCACGGCCCGGCCGGGTTCCACGGGTTGTCGAAGCCGTGGGGCACGTCGTGGAACCAACGGCGGTACGTCTCGACCTGCTCCTTCAGCGGGAAGCCACTCAACTCCCGCGGGTAGAGGATCAGGAAAAACGCCTCCTTCGCGCCGGCCCGTGCCCGCTGCTGGTTGATGAGCCGTTGGGCGTCGGCCTGATCTTTCAGTTCCAATCGCCCGCCGCCGTCGGCGTCGAAGTAGAAGAGTTTGCCACTGTCCTTGGCGATCTCGACCGTCCGCACGCTGAGGTGGTCGCCGAGGTTGGCCCGCTGTTTCTTCAGTTCCTCGATCCGCCGCTTCGCGATGGCCAGCTCTTGTTGCAGTTTCTCCACGTCGTCCGGCATCGACGGGTCGCGGACGGCCGGCACGGCGTCGGGCGGCCCCTTGCCGTCGTCGGGTTTGCTCACGAACGGCATCAGCAGGAAGATACAGAACAGCAGGATCAGCACGTCGATCAATGGGATGAAGAACCGCGTGACCGACCGCCTGGGCTTCTGAATCACGGTTGGCCCCCCGGCTCGGTCTCGGCCGGGGTTAGCGGCACGAGCGGCGTCGGGTCGGGGTAGCCGCCGAGGCTGCGAATCAGGTCGCGGCCCATCGCCACCACCCACGTCGGCAGGATGTTCAACAGCGCCATGAACAACCCGCTGCCGGTCGCGGTGATGGCCGGGGCGTACTTGCGGATGATGTCCTGCGGCGTCGGCGTGCTGGTCGGCGTGATGCTGCTGAACGTCTGTAGAATGGCCGCGACGGTGCCGATGAGGCCCAACAGCGGGAACCACTCGGCCGCCTGCGAGAGATGGCTGAGCCACTTGTCGGGGCCGGTGTTGAAGTCCGTCTCGGCCCACTTCATTGCCTGCCACGCCAGGTACGTCTGGGCCAGGAAAATGACGAGGCCGATGCCGAGGATGAGCCAGTCGATGTGCGACGTTTCCAGGCGCATCAGGTAGTCGCGGCGGGCGTCGGCCGGGACCGCCACGAAGACCAAGATGCCCGCGAGGGCCGGGACGACGGCGAACAGCGTCGGCAGGACGTGGTGAATCCAAAGTCGTCGCACGGGCGTCTCCGGGTTCCGAGTTACTTCGTCGTCACCAGCCACTCCGGCATCGCTTGCAGCCGGCCGTCGCCGTCCACGCAGGCCAAGGTGGAAGCCCCTTCGGCAACGAGCGTGCCGTCGGGTCGGAAGACTTCGTACTTGTGTTCGAGCCGCACCGGCGTCGTCCGCGTCACCGACGTGACGATCCGCAACTCGTCGTCGTAGTACGCGGGGCTGCGGTACTTGATCTCGACCTTCGCGACCACGAGGTAGAAGCCCTGGTCTTCGAGTTCCTTGTAGTTGCCGCCGAGTTGGCGGAGCAGGTCCGTGCGGGCCTGCTCGAAGTAGACGAGGTAGTTCGCGTGGTGGAGCAACCCCATGCGGTCGGTCTCGGCGTACCGCACGCGAATGATTGTTTCGCCGGTGAGCATGGGAATTAACGTATCAAGAAAGTCGCGAGGCCCAACCCCTGCCGGCCGCGGGATGGGTGAGAGAATTGTTTGAGCCTTTCGCCCGGCGGCGGTCGATAAGGTTGGACATGTGGCTCGCCGTGCTGCTGCGTAATCTGATTCGAATGCCCCCGGCCTTGCCGGGCCGCCGGGTGCCGCGTGCCCGCCGACGAGGGAAGGCTCGGGCCGCGGTCGTGTCCGGCCTTCTGGCGGCCTTGGCGTTGCACGCCGCGATGATCGTGGCCGTCGATTCGGTCCGCCCCCAGTGGCGCGACCCGGAGTTCTACCACCGCTATCAGAAGCTCGCGGCCGCACTGCGGGCGAACCGCCGCACCCAGGCGCATTCGGTCGTGGCGGTCCTCGGAAGCTCACGGCCGCAGATGGGTTTCAGCCCCGACCACGCGGCCGACGGGTACGGCCCCGGCGCACCCCTCATCTTCAACCTCTCGCAAAGCGGCTGCCACCCGATCGGCGAGCGGTTGAACCTCCAGCGAATTCTGAACGCCCCGGTGCGGCCGGACTTCGTGCTGATCGAAGTCTGGGCGTCGGGTCTGGCGCGGCGCACGAAACGAGAAGAACAAATTCCGATGTCGCGGCTGAGCCTGTCGGACTTGGCCACCGTCTCCCCGTACCTCTACGACGAAGCCGCCGCGAGACGACAGTGGTGGCAGATTCAGGCGTCGCCGTGGTGGACGTACCGGATGAACGTCCTCGCCCACCAGGGGTTGGAAAGCCTTTCACCGGCCGAAAGACAACAGAACTTCCTCTGGTCGGACATGCGGCCGAACGGGTGGAGTCCGTACTACCCGCCGGTCTGGTCGAAGGAAGAACAGGAACGCCGGCAGGCGCTGGCGATGACGTGGTTTGCGGAACCGCTCGGGGAATTTCACCTCGACCCGAACGCGGAGTCCGCCCACCGGGATTTGCTGACTGCGTGCCGCACGCACGGCCTCAAGGCGGCCCTGTACTTGATGCCCGAGTCGCCGACGTTCCGCACCCTCTACTCGGCCGACGCGAAGCGAGAGGTTCGAGACTACCTGACCCGCCTCTCGGACGAGTTCGGCGTTCCCGTGTGTGATGCGTCGGAATGGATCGCGGACGATGCCGCCTACATGGACGGCTACCACCTGCTCGGCCCGGGGGCGGAAGCGTTCAGCCGCCGGCTCGGCCGGGACTTGCTGCGCGGCTGGGTGCCGCCGAACGGCCACTCGCGGGGCGAGTGACCGACACTTCTCACGGCCGCAGGCGGGACTTGATCTTTGCGATGCACCGCGCCAGCGTGTCGAACTCGTCGTGGATGACGCTCTGCTTCGCCTGGACTTCCAGCACTTCCAGCGACCGCGGGCCGCCGTAGTCGCCGGCGAGCATCTCCAATTCGAGGCGGTTGATCGTGTTGTTCTTCCGCAGCAACGGCAGCATCGCGTCCTCGATCGCCTGCCGGCCGCGGTCGGTACTGCCGATGGTGTCGAGCGCCGGGCGTGCGTATTTCGACGCGCCGAGCCGGTCCACCAGCAGTTTGACCGTGTCCAGATCGTTCCACCGCGGGATCAGTTCGTAGGCGACCGCTCGCTCTTCCTCGTTCGACGACGTAATCGCCGCGACGACCAGCGGCTTCGCCTCATCGGGAGACCAGGTAACGAGCGCCCGCAGGGCGTCTTCCTTCACCTCGCCGCGGTCGAACCGGGCCAACCGGCGGAGGTTCTCGATGACCTTCGGCTTCTCGGCCGGCGGCGTGCTGAGGAACGACTCCGGCTTCCCGAACGCGGCGAGTTGCTCCCGGATGCCCGCCAGGTTCTTGTCACGCTCCGCTTCCTGGAGCTTCATGAGCGGCGTCTCGACCACGGCTTCGGGCGCTTGGGTGGACGGGTCTTTGAAGCCGATCAGTACGAACAGTGTCGGCTGGACCTTCGGCCCGATGACGTAGAGCGTCAGCAGGATCGCCCCGGCCACGACGAACCGCAGGGGGCGGTAACCGGGTTCGTAGGGCGGGTTGGCTGCCCGGTAGACCCAGACCGGCGGGAGGAGCGTGGCGAACCCTTGTTTCGTGCTCCGGCGGCCGAACGCCAGGGCCACCCAGACGTAGCCGATCAGCAGTTCGATCGCGCCGATCAGGGCGACGTTCTTCAGCGGCTCCACGTCGGACATCATGCAGAACAACCACAGGGCCAGCCCGCACGCGGTCAGGATGATCCACAGGCCGGTCGTCAGCCGCAGGTCGCTCGGCGGCTCGGCTGGCGGCTTCATCCGCATCGAGATGACGGTCGTCAACTCGGCCGCGAGTTCGGCCCCGTCCACGTCCATCGGGTTGAAGACGACCAATCCGCCGGTGTTGTTGTGGCCCACGCTCGGCGTCGGCATCGCGGCGGCCGGGTGGTCCCCGGTGATGCGGCCTGGCGCGGGGTACATCGGCGGCTGGTAGTGCGGTTGCTGTGGGAAGCTCTGCGGTTCCGGTAGCGGGGCCGGCGTGACAAAGGCGGCCGGCGTCGGGAAGTGCGGCTCGGGAGTCGGCTTCGACTTCGGCCCTGGCGTTGCCACCGGGGCGGGTGTTGGCGAGTAGGCTTCAGCCGGCGGGGCGAAGTCGGCGACGGAATCCGGGTTGCGGACCAGCACGGCCGCCGCGTGGTGGAGCGGGGCCGGTTGCAGCGGGATCGGTTCGGGATAAACCCCGGCGGGTGGGCCGATGCGGGCCGGCGGGCGGGCTTCGGGCATCGGCGTCTGGGCGGCCGGGCTCGGCGGGTCGTCGTCCAGGTGGGCCGGCATCGAGTTAATCGGGACTTCGTCGGCCTCGGCTTCGTCCACGGCCGGCGGCGGTTCTTCCGCCGGCTTCTTGTCGTCTTCGGGCTTCGGAATGACGATCGGCTTCAGGCACTTCGGGCAGATTGTCCGCTGGCCGGCCCGTTCTGGCGCGGCCAGAAGGCGTTGACTGCAAAACGGGCACGGGTAGCCGAACATGGAAGCCTCGGGAGTGCGCCACACTGGGACGCAGTTAACTTATGGTACGATTAGTCTCCGTGCAAACGCCTCAGGCGGGGCGATAATCGCAGAATGTGCTGCACCCGCTCAAACTCGTCGAGCCAGTTTTGCACCACGCCGGGCAGGGTGTCGCCGGTCGCGAGGCCGCTGCCGCAACTGTCGCCGCCGAGTTGGGCGACCAGTTTTCGGTACGTCGTTAGCGTTCGCTCGCCGAACCGCGACACTTCCTGGCCGTCTTCGCTGAAGAACACGACCACCGGCACGCGGTTGCCGCCGTTGATCTTGAGTTCCTCTTGCGCGGCAGGATGGGCGTCCCGGTCAAGGTAGCGTGGCACGAGAACCGGGGCAACCTCGGCAAACTTTTCGAATATGGGGCACTGTCCGGCGCAGTCGCCGCACCACGCCCCGGCCAGGACCAGCATGTTCGTCTTGCGCCTGAACGTGCCGAGTAGCTTCTGTTGGTCGGGGGTGAGTGCCACCTTCTGCCGGGTCGCGTCCCACCGGGGCTTGTCGGTCGGCTTGCCGAATTGCGTGAAGAAGTCGTCGTAGGGAAGGGCCTTCTGGAAGAAATCGAACGAGAGCATGAGCGTCCTCAAGTGAATCGGCCCGCAGCGGGGGCCGCGGGCCGAGGGTGGTTCTAGGAGAAGGTACCGCGTGAGGCCGAAAATCTAACAGCGATCCGAGTCCTGCTCAGTCGATGATCGGACTCTTGTCGAAGACTTCCACCTTCGACGTGGCCTTGCTCGCCACGTCGACTTCCACTTCCATGCCGCCGGCGGCGATCGTCATGGTCCCCTTGAGGGTCAAGAGTTCTTCGGTCTGCTTCAGCCGGCCGACCTTACTATCGAAGCGACTGGTCCCGGTATACTTGTCGGATTTGATGTCCGACTTGACGGTCTTGAACATCGCGTCGGCGGGCGTCTCCTTCGGCGGCGAGAGCTTGGCCTTGCCCGTGAACGTGACCTCTTCGACGCCGTCCTTCGTTCCAGCGTACTTGAAATCCATCTTGGCGGTCAGTTCCCCGGACGTGCCGAGGGGCGTCGTCTCGTCGGCCTTCCACTCGTCGCCGACCTTCGCCGGCTTGCCGGGGCCACTGCGGAACAAGTCTTGCACGGCCTTCTTCAACGTTCCTTCGCTGATGACGCTGTCGGTCAACGCCTTGGCGGCTGGGGTGCCGTCGGTCAACTTCTTGAGGAGCGCGTCGACGCCCTTGACTGTCTTCACCTTGAAGTCTTTATCGAGGGTGACGGTCAGTTTCTCGCCCACCATGTCCTTGTCGAAGGAGCCGAGCCCGCCGAGGGCGATGTTCGTCTCGGTGGTCGATTGTAGGGTCGTGATTTCCAGCGTGTACCCGTCGGCGGTCGCCTTCGTGACCTTGTAGGCGTCGACGCTGGTGTGCTCGGTCTTCTGCTCTTGGTTCTGTCCGCCGACAGAGATCGTCTGATCCGTGGCGTTGGTCGAGCGGACGTAGAACGTCTCGCCTTCCTTCAGCTTCCACTTCAGCAAGTCGCCATCCACTTGTCCCGGCGAGAGGGCGAGCGAGACGGCAAGGGCGGCAATGAGCCCGGTCATGAGCGTGCTCCGAGAAGAAAGGAACGGGTTGGTCAGTCCACCACGGGGTTCTTGTCGAGGATCGTGGTCTTGCCGACGATCTTCTGCTTCAGGTCCATGGCGACTTCCATCCCGTTGATGGCGAGGGTCAGGGTGCCGGACATCTTCATCTCCATCGTCGATTCCTTCAGTCGCCCGGCCTTGCTGTCGAAGCTGAGGTTCCCGGCCATCTTCTCGGTCTTCAAGTCGGCGTTGACGACCTTGAACGGCAGCGCCCCGCCCGCGTCCTTCTTCGGCGCGGCGTACGTCGCCTTGCCACTGAGGACGATGTCTTCTGTGCCGGCCTTCGACCCGGCGTACTTGTACTCCATCGCCAGGGTCATGTCGCCGAGGGGGCCGAGCGGCAGCGTGTCCTCGCGCTTCCAGGTGTCGCCGACCTTCACGATCTTGTCCGGGCCGCAGTAGAACAGGTCTTGAACACTCTTCTTCATCGCGTCCTCGTTGAGCGTCGCGGCCAACAGCGGCTTGACCTTCGGGTCGTTGGCACCCAACTTCTGGATGAGGTCGTCGATGCCTTCGAACTTCTTGACCTTGAGCTGGTCGTCGAGCGTGATGGTGAACGTCGCGCCGCGGAGTTTCTTGCTCAAATCGCCGGCCCCGCCGGGCAGGATGTTCGTTTCGATGATCGACTGGAGAATCGTCTGCTCAAGAGTGTAGCCGTCCTTGTCGGCCTTCGTGACCTTGTACCGGCTGACCGCGGTCTGGTCCTGCTTCTGCTCCACGTCCTTGCCGGCGGCGGTCACGGTTTGTTCGAGGCCGACCACGCTTTGAGCGTAGAAGGTGTCGCCGACGTTCATCTTCCACTTCAGCGACACGCCGTCCGCCTGCGGGGGCGCGAAGGCGATCGCGAGAACCAAGCTCGCCACCAGACTGGTCATGGGGTGCTCCGGAAGGGGTGACAATCCTTAGTGAACCTAACCTCGGGCGCGGCGGGCGACAAGGTTTGCCCGCCCGCGCTCAAACTTCTCCGCCCGCGGGAACCAGCGGCCGGAGTGTACACGTTTGCTTACGCGAAGCCCGTCGGCCGGGGCATAAACTTTCCAACCCGCGGGAACTTCGACGCGGTCGTGTGTCCCACTTTGCACGACTCAGGAAACTAGACTAAAGTTCGTCGACCCCCATGCACTTGCAGCGAAACCACCGCCTCTCCGGCACGTTGTGTCGCCCGGCTTTCAGAAGGCGGTTCTGGCTCGCCTGGGGAAGGAATCCGAGACAGCTCGATGATGATCGCTCCGCTCCCTGCCGACGAGTCTTCCCGGTTAGAGGCTCTCCGCGCCTTCAACGTCCTCGACACCCCGCCCGAGCGGGAGTACGACGACCTTACGCGGCTGGCGGCCACGATCTGCGGCACGCCGATCTCCGTCATCAGCCTGATCGACCGCGACCGGCAATGGTTCAAGGCGAAGGTCGGCGTCGATGCCGAGCAGACGAGCCGGGACATCGCCTTCTGCCCGCACGCAATTCTCGGCCGCGAGTTGTTCGTCGTGGCCGACGCGGCGACCGACGAGCGGTTTCACGACAACCCGCTCGTCACCGGGGCACCGCACATCCGCTTCTACGCCGGCGCGCCGCTGACCACGCCGGAGGGGTTCAACCTCGGCACGCTCTGCGCCATCGACCGCACGCCGCGGACCCTCACCCCGGAGCAGCAAGACGCCCTGCGGGTTCTCGCCCGCCAAGTGGTGGCGCAACTCATCCTCCGCCGGCAGGTCGTCGCCCTGGCGAACGAGGTGCGCGAGCGGCGAAAACTCGAAGTGAAACTGCGGGCGGAGCAGGATCGGTTCCGGGCGTTCATGGACCACAGTCCGGCCATCGCGTACATGAAGGACGCCGCCGGCCGGTTCGTCTTCGTCAACAAAACCCTCGCCGACCGCTTCGACCGGCCGGTGGACGCCTGGGTCGGGAAGACCGACCACGATCTGTTCGCTGCCGAGTTCGCCGACGAGTACCGGGCGCACGACGTTCAGGTGCTGGCCGGCAGCGAGGCGGTGCAGTACTCGGAAGCGACGCCGGAACGGGACGGCCGGATCACCCGCTGGCGGTCGTACAAGTTCCCGTTCACCGATGCGTCCGGGCGGCGGATGCTCGCCGGCATGTCGGTGGACGTGACCGCCGAGAAGTTAGCCGAAGACGCGGTGCGGGCGAGCGAGAACAAGTTCCGCACGACCGTGGATCGGCTCGCCGAAGGGGTGTGCGTGGTGGACGCGGCCACGACCCGATTCGTGGAGGCGAACACGGCCCTGCTGGGCATGCTCGGCTACACGGCCGAAGAGTTCCTCGCGCTGGACCCGTTCGACATCGTGGCTGGGGAGACGCCGGACCTGTTCGCCCGTAACACCCGGGCCATGTTCGACGTGCTTGCGTGTGACGGCCGCTGTGACGTGGGCCGTCGCCACTACCGCCGCAAGGACGGTTCAGTGGTGCCGGTGGACCTCCGCGTGACGGTCGTACCCAACGGCGGGGCAGGGTTACACGCGGTCATCGTCCGGGATATCACCGAGCAGGTCGAACACGAGAACCGGCTGTTCGACTACCAGACACAACTCGAAGAGGCCAACGCCCGGCTGAAGGCCCTGGCCGTCACCGACGGCCTGACCGGCGTGAAGAACCGGGCGGCGTTCAACGAGCGGCTGGGCGAGGAGTTCGACCGGGCCACCCGCTACGGCCACCCGTTGTCGTTGATCCTTTTGGATGTGGACCACTTCAAGGCGTTCAACGACACCTTCGGCCACCCGGCCGGGGATGAAGTGCTGAAAATCGTCGCCACCACCCTGCAAACCGTGGCCCGTGGGACCGACTTCGTCACCCGCTACGGCGGCGAAGAGTTCGCGATCGTCCTGCCGGACACCGAACTGTCCGGCGCACTGGTCGTGGCCGAGCGGTGCCGCCGGGCGTTGGCCGGCCGGTCGTGGAGCCGGCGGCCGGTCACGGCCAGCATCGGCGTTGGCACGCTCACCCCGACGACGGCCGACTCAGCCGAACTGCTCGCCGAGGCGGACGCAGCCCTGTACCGCTCGAAGCAAGCCGGCCGCAACCGCGTGAGCCACGGTAGCGGGGTAACGACGCCACCGCCGGCGGCCGTCAGAGGATCGTGAACGAGTCGGTGATGATTTTCAGCGTCTCGTCGGGTGGGAAATCTCGCCGCGTTTCGACCTTGATCACGAACAGTTGCTTGCCGTTGTGGGTGATGTAGTACACGTGCATGTTGTCTTCACGGCCGGCCTGCTGGATGGCCCGGTAGATGGGGTCCGCATCCTCCCGCGGGTTCGGCTTCGACTTCCGGACGATTTTTTTCACGCGGCATTCCAACCCCGGGAGGCCGCCCAGGACAATGGCCCGCTGGCTCACGAGTTCTTGGTCGTCTTGCACCCGCGCACCTCGCTCTTGCTCCCGCAGGGCCGCTAGCAGTTGCTCCGGAGTCGTGCCGGGGTTGTACCCGTTTTTGAGGCGACGGGACGAGACACTCGCTTCCAGCCGCCGCCCGCCCGGGCCTTGTTCCAGCACCACCGACGACGACCAGTGGTAGCTGCCGGCCGCCTCCATGTCCTGGCCGTTCTCCGTGCCGAACCACTTGTTCGCCTGCCCGGGCAGGTAGACCGCGAACA
Organism: Limnoglobus roseus; assembly: GCF_008254045.1. Classification (GTDB taxonomy): domain Bacteria; phylum Planctomycetota; class Planctomycetia; order Gemmatales; family Gemmataceae; genus Limnoglobus; species Limnoglobus roseus. The sequence goes on from NZ_CP042425.1 coordinate 3,144,009, forward strand.
TGCCGCCCGGCTCCCGCACGGCCGAGTAGTTGGGTGGCGGCCCGCCCGTGGGCAGGACGCTGCCGAGACCGCCCGGCCCGCCGGCCGGCGCGCCCATCTTCCCCTTGAAGAACATCACCCCGCCGGCCACGACCACGGCGACGGTCACCGCCACGCCGCCGAGGATCAGCGCCTTCTTCGGCCCATCGCCAGACCCACCGCGGCGCTTGCGGGCACGGTCGCCGCTTGACCGCTTGCGTGGTCGGTCGTCGTCATCATCGTCTTCATGCCGGCGATCCTTCTTCGCCCGTGGTCGGTCATCCTCGTCTTCGTCGTCGTGGACGGCCGCCTTCTTCTTTCGCGGCCGTTCATCCTCTTCGTCCTCCTCGGCCGCCCTCCGCTTGCTCGACTTGGACGCCGCCCGGGCCGGTGCGTCGTCCTCGACGACTTCGAAGTCGTCCTCGTCGGCGGGGGCTGGGACGGCGACCGGCTTCTGGCACTTCGGGCACCGGACGCGCTTGCCGGCGGCGTCGGCCGGCACGGTCATTTGCGCGGAACAGGACGGGCATTCGATGGACGAGGGCATGGGAGAGGCTCTCGAATTAAGACTACTATGAATGGCCTCCAAGCTAACGCCTCGATCACGGCAAGACAAGCGTTTTCGGGCGGACCTCAGTACCCCGCCGCCCGGCCGTCCTTGCGGGCCTCGGTGCCGCCGTGGAGTTTGCCGGTGGCGGGGTCGATCAGGATGCCCTGGTAGCCGCCGCCGTTCGTTTTCACGCGGTCCACGACGTGGCCGCGCTTCGCCAGTTCCTTCAGCACCGCGTCGGGGATGCCCGGCTCTGCCTTCAGCGTGCCGCCGTCGGCCGCTCCGGGCTTGCCGGTCGGCGTGGCGCTGCCGACGTGCTCGATGCGGGCCGCCTCGCCGGCTTGTTGGACGTTCATCCCGAAGTCGAGCAGGTTCACCAGCACTTGCACGTGACCCTGTGGTTGCATGTCGCCGCCCATCACGCCGTAGGTCAGCCACGGCTTGCCGTCCTTCGTCACCATCGCCGGGATGATCGTGTGGAACGGCCGCTTGCCCGGTTCGAGGCGGTTGGCGTGGTGTTCGTCCAGGGCGAACAGCGTGCCGCGGTTCTGGAGGGCGAAGCCGAGGTCCGGCGACGCGAGGCCGGAGCCGAAGCCCATGTAGTTGCTCTGGATCAATGACACGCAATTGCGGTCCTTGTCCACCACGCACAGGTAGATCGTGTCGGCCAGCCCCAGCTTCGCGTCGCCGGCGGCCACGTCCTTCATCGCCTTCGCCGGGTCGAACAGCTTGCCGCGTTCGGCCGCGTACTCCTTCGAGATCAGTTGCGTGACGGGCACCTTCGTGAACCGCGGGTCGGTGTAGAACTTCGCGCGGTCGGCGTAGGCGATCTTCTTCGCCTCGATCATCAGGTGCCAGTAGTCCGCGGAGTTGTGCCCGAGCATTTTCAGGTCGTGCGGTTCGAGCAGGTTCAGCATTTGCAACGCCGCGATCCCCTGGCCGGGCGGCGGCAGTTCCCACACGTCGTACCCGCGGTAGGTCGTCTTCACCGGCTTCACCCACTCGGAGGTGTGTTCGGTGAAGTCCTTTATCTGAAAGAGGCCGCCCTTCGCGTCCGAGAACCTCACCAGGGCCTCGGCGATCGGCCCCTTGTAGTAGGCATCCCGGCCGCCGTCGGCGATGAGTTGGTACGTCTTCGCGAGCGTCGGGTTCTTGAACGTCTCGCCGACTTTCGGTGAGTGTCCGTTGACGGTGTAAACCGCCCGCAACTCGGCGACTCGCTCGGCCGTGGCCCAGTAGCCGCCGATCACCTTCGGTACGACGACGCCCTCGTTGGCGTGGCGGATGACCGGCGTCAGCAGTTCTGCGAACGTCTTCGTACCGAACTTCTTGCGAAGCTCGTCCCACCCGTCGACGCAGCCCGGCACCGACCAACTCAGCGGTCCCTTCTCGGAAATCTCGGCGAGGCCGCGGTCCTTAAAGAGCTGCCGCGTGGCCTTCAGCGGCGCGCGGCCGTTGGCGTTGAGGCCGTGGAGCGTCTGCGTCTTCGCGTCCCAGACGATGGCGAACAGGTCGCCGCCGATGCCGCACGACATCGGTTCCATCAAGCCCATCGCGGCACTCGTGGCGATGGCCGCGTCGACGGCGTTGCCGCCGGCCTTCAGCACGTCCAGCCCTACCTGTGCGGCGAGCGGGTGGCTGGTCGCGACGATGCCGTGATCGGCGATGGTTTCCGCCCGCGGTTTGATCTGGGCTTGCGCGGCCGCACACGAACTGAACGCCAAGCCGAGGGCCAGGATCGAATGTCTCATGAGCTACGTTCCGAAGATGCCCGGCGGCGGCGGGGTTGTTCGTGATGGAGAGGGGATCAACTCTTATCGCAGAACGACGTGACGAAATCAAGGATCGGATTCGAGGGATAAGATTCGACGGGTGAGGGGGTGGATCGCTTCCAGCACCGTACCGCACCCGCCGAATCGGGGACCGAAACTACTGCACGGTCACGCGGTCGTCGAGGTCGGGGACGACGCCGGGGCTTTTCGGCAGGTCTTTGCCGAGGTAGTACGTCCCGCCGCTGACGATCGGGTGGTCGTAGCCGGGGAAGTTGACGATCGCGAAGACGGAGAAGCCGTTGTACTTCGTCCCGGTGATGGTCGGTTCGAAGGAGACGATTTCGCCGAGTCGTTCGCCGCTGTCCTTGCCGCCGAGGAGGAAGTCGGCCAACGGAGTCGCGGTGCTGCCCTTGTTGGCCATCACGTCCACGCCGGAGATGACCCGCGTGCGCTGTCCGCCGCCCGGCCCCGCCCCGACGATCAGGTCGGCCTTGCCGTCGCCGTTCACGTCGCCGGCGTCGATGGAGACGCCGCCGCGGAAGATCGACGTTTCCGGCAGGGCGAAGAAATCGTTCACCAACCGCGTGGGGGCGCTTTTCACGGCCGTCGTGCCGTCGTAAATGGCCACCCGCGGGCCACCACCAACCCCGGCCCCGATGGCCACGTCCCCCTTGCCATCGGAGTTGAAGTCGGCCACGGCGACGGAACTGCCGCCGCGGAAGTTGGCATCCGCGATGCCGAAGAAGCTGGCGGCGGTCTCGAATTGCGTGAAGGTGGCGAACTTCCCCTGCGGCGTCGTGTTGACCGTCGGGTCGGCGATGGCCTTCAAGATCACGACCCGGCCGCTGCCGCCGATGTCCGCGGAGACGACAATCTCGGCCCGGCCGTCGCCGTCGAGGTCACCGGCCGCGACGCGGGCACCGCCGGTGTAGGTCGATTCGAAGACCTTGCTAGTGGTCGCCGTGACGCCTTCGAGGTTGGCGTAGACGACGTTCACGGTGACGACTTGGCCGGCTTTCGTCACGGTGATGAAGTCGTTGAACCCGTCGCCGTTCACGTCGGCCGTGGCCGAGCGGGACGGGTCGATGTCAAGGGCTTGCAGGCCGGCAGACGCGGGGGTCGTCCGGTCTTCGAGCGGTTGAAGGGCGAGCGGCGCGGACTTGCGGGGTTTCGGCACGGCGGATTCCTTCCAGAGTGGTAATCGGGCGGCAGCCCCGTCCGTGGGGCGACTGCTCCTCATCCATCAGGCCCGGAGTCGGGCCGAATCGGGCCGCCGATCGCGCAAAAAATTCCATACCCGGACGACCCGCCCCCGGCAATGGCGGCCGGTGATCGCGGCTTTTGATCCGCTCTGGTGCGTGACAGCCCTCATTTCCCGCGATACAATCGGCTCTCCCACCACCCCGAGGGCTTCTCCCATGCGGTTCGCCGCGTTCCTCACGCTCGTCACGTTTGCCAACCTCAGCTTCGCCCAACAGCCGGTCGCCCCGACCGACGCCAAGTCGCCGGAGGACGAGCGCAAGTCCTTCAAGCTGCCCGACGGCTTCGTCGCCCAACTCGTCGCGGCCGAACCGCAGTTCGCCCCGTGGCCGTTCGGCGGCACGCCGAAGACGCCCGGCATCCAGAAGCCGATCCAACTCGCCTTCGACGCGAAGGGCCGGCTGTGGGTGACGACGTCGTACCACTACCCGTTCGCCGCCCCGAAGGGGGAGGAGTCCGACAAGCTGTTCGTCTTGTCCGATTTCGGCGACGACGGGCTGGCGAAGAAGATCGAAGTCTTCGACGACAAGCTGAACATCCCCATCGGCATCCTGCCGCTGCCGGACTGCAAGAGTTGCATCGTCTCGTCGGCCGGCGAAATCCTGAAACTCACCGACACCGACGGCGACGGCAAGGCCGACACGCGGGAAGTCCTCTTCACCGGCTTCGGGTTCAAGGACACGCACGGCATGTACAACTCGTTCGCGTACCTGCCGGACGGCTGGGTGTACGCCTGCCACGGGTTCTCGAACGAGTCGCGGGTGAAGGGCAAGGACGGGCACGAGGTGCACATGCAGAGCGGCAACACGTTCCGCTTCCGGCCGGACGGCAGCCGCATCGAGATCTACACCCGCGGCCAGGTCAACCCGTTCGGCATGACGGTCGACCCGTGGTTCAACCTGTACACGGCCGACTGCCACTCGAAGCCGATCACGCAGCTCATCAAGGGGGCGTACTACGACAGCTTCGGCAAGCCGCACGACGGCCTCGGGTACGCCCCGCACGTCACCCACCACGACCACGGCAGCACCGGCCTGTGCGGCCTGACGTGGTACGACGCGGACCAGTTCCCGGACCAGTGGAAGGGCTGCACGTTCCTCGGCAACGTGGTGACGAACCGCATCAACGCCGACAAGATCGAGTGGAAGGGCAGCACGCCGGTGGCGAAGGAACTGCCGGACTTCCTGAGCAGCGGCGACCCGTGGTTCCGCCCGTCGGACATCAAGCTCGGCCCGGACGGGGCGTTGTACGTGTCCGACTTTTACAACAAGATCATCGGCCACTACGAGGTGGACCTGAAGCACCCCGGCCGCGACAAGTCCCGCGGCCGGGTCTGGCGGATCGTGTGGCAGGGCAAGGACGGCAAGGCGTCGCCGCCGAAGATGCCGTTCGCCGATCTGACGAAGGAGACGCCGGAGAAACTGGTGGAACTGACCGGCAGCAAGAACATCACGACGCGGCTGATGGCGACGCGGGCTTTGATCGAGCGGGGGAAGGAAACGCTGCCGGTCGTGAAGGAGGCGTTTAAGAAGCCGCGGGACATGACGGACCGGCAGTTCATCGATCTGGTGTGGGTGGTAACCCGGCTCGAATTCGACAAGCAGGCCGCGTTTTTGGATAACGCTCATGAGGCCGCGATCAGCACCGACTACATATTCCTCTTGAACCGAGCCACCCAAACACGTCCTATCGATCCGCATGCCGCTGTCGCATTCGATAAGTTCCCACGGAACGTGAGAAAGAAGTATGAGAATCCCACGCCGGGGCAAAGTATCAATCCACTGCCCGAACGCATCAAAGAGCAGGCACGGGCAGAGCGAATCCGTGTGGACGCCCAACTCGAGGCTCCGTTCCGATACACGCATGACATCGCTGACTTGACGTCGATCATCGTTCGTGCCCTGCCCGAAGACGTGGGCCTCCGCCACGCCGCCCGCATTTCCTTGCGGAACGTGCTGGCCGATCCCGACACACAGGGAGACTTGGTGTGGGCGCTGAAACTATTTATCGCGAAGAAGGGCCAAGACGTCGCCGTCCTCGACGACGTGTTCCTCGGCGTGCCGACGGCCTATGCGGGTTGGTGGCTGTCAGAGCGGTTGAAAGCTGGCACACTTGATCCCGCGTTCGCGGAGCGGGCGTATCAGCACGTCGGCCGGTACGGGTGCGACTGCCACCGGCAGCAGGCGTGGGTGGCGGCTCAAGACATCACCGATGGCCGGTCGCGGATCGGCATGATGCAAGCCCTCCGCCGGGGCGTCGCCAGTGCCGGGGCGTCGTTCGCACCGAGCGACTTGGCCCGGCTCACTCGCACGGTGCAAGGCGGATTAACGGCAGCCGACGACGGCGTGGTGCTGGGCAGCCTGCAACTGGCCGCAACCATCGACTACGACGTGGCCCCGGCGGCCTTGGAGTTGGTGACGAACCCCAAGCGGTCGGAGGCGGTCCGGTTGGCCGCGTTCGCCGCCGTCGAGAAGCAGCCGAAGGACAAACTGCTGCCAGCGTGCAGCGACATCGTCAAGGACGCCACCTCGCCGCCGGCCCTTCGCGAGAAGGCGCTGCCGATCCTCGCGGCTTCCACGAAGTTGCTCGACCTGATTCTGCTCAAGGACTTACTCAAGACCGCCCCGCACCGGCAGGGCGTGCTGATTGCGACCGGCCTCGCATCCTCGAAGGAAGGCACGGCCCACCTGTTCGCGGCCGTCCAAACAGGCAACGCCTCGGCACGATTGCTGCAGGAGAAGGCCGTTCTGGACCGCCTGAAGGCGACGAACGCCGACAAGTGGGAAGCCCGCGTCAAAGAACTGACGGCCGGCCTGCCGAGTGCCGACGCCCGCATCGCGGCCCTGCTCAAGCAGCGCGGCGACGGCTTCAAGAAGGCGAAGATCGACCTCGACGCCGGCAAGAAGCTGTTCGGCACGACGTGCGCCAACTGCCACCAACTCGGCGGGCAGGGGGCGAAGGTCGGCCCGCAACTCGACGGCATCGGCAACCGCGGCGTCGAGCGGATCATGGAGGACGTCCTCGACCCGAACCGCAACGTCGATCACGCCTTCTACACGACGACGCTGGAACTGAAGGACGGCCGCCAACTGTCCGGTCTGTTGCGGGTGGAGGGCAAGACGCTCATCCTCATCGACCCGCAGGCGAAGGAAACGCGGGTGAGCGAGGCCGACGTGGACAAGAAGCGGACGTCGCCGCTGTCGCCGATGCCGAGCGACATCGCGGAGAAGCTAAAGCCGCAGGAGTTCTACCACCTGATCGGCTACCTCGCAGACCAACGGCAGAAGTAAGACTTTTCACCACAGAGGACACCGAGAGCACAGAGGAAAACCGAACACTGTTTAGAAGACCAAACCCAGTCTTCGGTCTTTCCTCCGTGCCCTCGGTGTCCTCTGTGGTTAATCAATTGGAGCACCCATGGTCGGCGGGCGGTTGCGACAAGCCTGGGACTTGATGAAGGCGGTGTGGCACACCGACTCGAACCCCGCGGGTCTGGACAAGGCCCTGAACGACCTCCGCACGCAGTCGCCGACGCCGGTGTTCTGGCTGTTCGGCAAGACGCAGACTGGCAAGACCACGATTATCCACCACCTCACAGGGGCCGAGGAAGCCGCCATCGGCAACGGCTTCCGCCCGTGTACCAAGACTAGCCGCGAGTACCCGTTCCCGACGCCCGACGCGCCGCTGTTGAAGTTCCTCGACACGCGGGGGCTGGACGAGCCGGGGTACGACCCCGACGCCGACATCGCCGCGTTCGACTCGCAGGCACACGTCATGATCGTGACGGCCAAGATTCGCGATCTGGCCCAGGGGAATGTGCGCGAAGGGCTGAAGAAAATCCGGGCCGTGAACTCGCGGCGGCCGGTGATCCTGGTGCTGACGTGCCTGCACGAAGTTTACCCGCAACAGCAGCACCCGCAGCCGTACCCGTTCGCGGAAGTCGGGGCGCACGCGATCAACCCCGACGTGCAACGGCTCATTGAGGAACACGCGAAGGCGTTCGACGGCATGTTCGACGTGATCGTGCCGATCGACATTACGAAGCCGGAGGAAGGCTTCGACGCTCCGACCTATGGCGGCGATCACCTCAAGCAAACGCTGTTGAAGTACCTTCCCCAAGCCTACCGGCAGTCGCTGGCTCGCACCGATCACCTGACCGAGAAGCTGAAGGACTTGCACCAAGAGCACGCGGGACCGATCATCCTCGGCTACACGTCTCTGGCCGGCACGGCCGGGGCACTGCCGATCCCGCTCGTCGATCTCGTGCTGCTGCCGGCGATCCAAACGCGGATGGTCTACCACCTGGCGAGAATTTACGGGCAAGAACTGACGGCAGTTCGCTTCCTGGAACTAGCCGGCTCGCTCGGCCTGGGGATCCTGGCCCGGACGGCCGTGCGGCAGGTGGCGAAGCTCATCCCCGGCGTCGGCAGTGCGGCCGGGGCGACGCTCGCGGCGGCTTCCACGTTCGCGCTCGGCAAGGCGTTCTGCCTGTACTACGAGGAAGTCCACGAGGGCCACGTGCCGGACGCGGCGAAGCTCAAGAGCTACTACCACGAGCAACTGACCGAAGCCCACCGGCAGTGGAACCGGCCGGGTTGATTTTGGCGAGCGGGGGGCGTAAGCGGGCCGTGTCTCGTGAAGGCCAGACACGGCCCGCTTACGCCCCCCGCTCGCCTTTTTTCGTCCGCGTCCGACAATAGCGGCATGGAACCCGTTCGCGTCAACCTCGGCCCGCGCTCCTACGACATCCGGTTCGCCGGCGACCTCGGCAGTTTCGCCGACTTCGTGCGGCTGTCGGTGCCGCGGGCGAAACTCGCCCTCGTCGTTGCCGACACGCACACCGAACGACACGCCACCACGGTTCGCGACGCCCTCGAAAGCGTCGGCCTTCGCACCGGCATGGCCGTCGTGCCGAGCGGCGAATCCTCGAAATCACTCGCGGAGTTCGGCAAACTGCTCGACGCCCTCGCGGACCTGCCCGCGGATCGGCAGACGGCCGTCGTCGCGGTCGGCGGCGGCGTCGTCGGCGACCTCGCCGGCTTCGCGGCGGCGGCCTACAACCGCGGGCTGCCATTGGTTATGGTGCCGACCACGCTGCTGTCGATGGTCGATTCCTCCGTCGGCGGCAAGACCGGCATCAACCACGCGAAGGGCAAGAACCTCATCGGCGCGTTCCACCAACCGGCCGGCGTCTGGATCGACCCCGCTTTCCTCGGCACGCTGCCCGACCGCGAGTTCCGCAGCGGGCTGGCCGAGGTCGTGAAGTACGGCGTCATTCAGGACGCCGAGTTCTTCGCATGGCAGGAAGCGAACGCGGCCGCGATCCTGGCCCGCGATCTGGAGGCGGTGCGGTACCTCGTCGCGAAGTCGTGCCGACTGAAGGCCGATGTGGTCGAACAAGACGAGCGCGAGGAAACCGGCCTGCGGGCGATCCTGAACTACGGCCACACGTTCGCCCACGCCTTCGAGACGGTCGGCGGCTACGGCGCGTGGCTGCACGGCGAGGCGGTCGCGGCCGGCATGGTCTGCGCCTCGCGGTTGGCCGAGAAGTTGGGGCGAATCCCCGCCGACGTGACCGAGCGACAGGTGAAGTTGCTCACCGCGTTCGGCCTGCCGTTGCACCCGAAGGCCGAATGGCCGATCGAGCCGATGATCGACGTGATGCGCCGCGACAAGAAGGCCGCAGCCGGCCGACTGCGGTTCGTACTGCCGACGAGGATGGGGCACGTCGAGTTGGTGGACGGCGTGCCGGAGGATTTGGTGCGCGAGGTGTTGTGCTAAACTGGGCGAGCGGCCCGGCGTAAGCGGGCCGTGTCTCGGCAGTGACAGACGCGGCCCGCTTACGCCGGGCCGCTCGCCCGTTGGCCGAACACTCTCCCATGACCCAAGACCGCATCGTCCAGTTCTTCCGCGAGCGCGTCATCTTCGCGAAGCTGGCGGCCATCATCCTCTGGATCAGCTACGCCGTCAGCATTCTGATGGGCGACCACCACGGCGGCATGAAGTTCACCGGGCCGGTTGTCGGATCGGACCCGAACTCGTGGATCGTCTACGACGAACACTACGGCGTCTTCAACTTCCGGGGCGAGACGAACGGGGCCGACCACCTCGCGTGGTACACGGCCGCCCGCCTCATCCGCGAGGGGGAGCCGGAGAAGATCTACGACTACGGCTACATCCACAACTATCAGAAAGAGATGGTGCCGAAGAAGCGATGGGACTCGCTGATGGCGTACCGGAACCCGCCGTTCTACTGCCTGCTGTACCTGCCCACGTCGTACCTGTCGTTCACTCAGAGTTGGCTCATCTGGTGCGGCATCTACATCTTCGGCGTCTGGTTCGCTGTCGGCTGGCTCGGCGGCGGGCGGACCGAGTTCTGGTGGCTGATGGCGTTCTTCCCGACGTTCACGGCCATCAGTTACGGCCAGAACAGCCTGCTCAGCTTCATCATCCTTGCCGGCACCTACCGGCTGCTGAAGGGCGACCGCGTCTTCCTGGCCGGGTTGATCGGCGGCCTGCTCTGGTTCAAGCCGCCGATGCTCACGGGCCTCGTGCTCTGGGGCTTGCTCGACATCCGTCGCCTGTGGCTGGCCGCGCTCGGGGTGGTCCTCACCGGCGTCGTGTTGACGCTCGGCACGTACCCGTTCATCCCGGCCGTGTGGGACGGGTTCATCGACAGCCTGAACGGGAACGTGAAGTTCACCGACTTCGAGCAGTTCAAGATGCACAACCCGGTCGCGTTCTGGCGGCTGCTGCTGCCGGAGGCGACCGCGTGGCACTGGCCGCTGGCCGCGGCGTGCTCACTGCTGGCCGTTTTGTGGTTCGTGTGGGTGTGGTGGAAGCACCGAAACGACCTCGCGATCCTGTTCGGCGCGCTGGTGTTTGTCACCCTCTGGGGGTCGCCGCACGCCTTGATTTACGAGTGGTCCGTCCTCGGCATCACCGGCATCCTGTGGTGGCCTCGGCTCGCCCACGTGCCGTCGGCCCGGTTCTTGCTCTACGGGGCGGCTTGGCTGGTGATGTTCGTCAGCACGCACCTCGCGGAATTCATCCTGAACCTGCAAGGCGATCACACCGTCTTCCCCCGGTACGCCGTGCAGATCAGCATGCCGGCGATGGCCGTGATCGCCGTGTGGTGCGGGCGGCTGTTGCGGTCTGACCCCGTCAAACGGGCGAGCCTGCCTTGACCTCTTGCGCCGCGGGTTCGACAATTAACTGTACCCCGCCTCCGTCCTCTTCCTCCGTGTGATTCCGCAACATGTCTGATCGTCGCGTCGGTTTATGGCTCATCGGGGCGTTCGGCGGCGTTGGCACGACTACCGCCGTCGGCCTCGCCGCCCTAGCCAAGAAACTCAGCCCGCCGGTGGGTATGGTTACCGCCCTCGGCGACTTCGAGGGCGTCGATTTCGACACGGCCGACACGTTCATCGTCGGCGGCCACGACATCCGCCAAACGACCTTCGCACAAGCCGGCCGCGAGTTGCTCGAACGGTCCAACGTCTTCAGCCACGCCCTGCTGGCCGGCGTCGGCCCCACTCTGGAAGCGTGGTCGAAGAACGTCCGCCCCGGCGTCTTGTACCGGGCGAACGCCGCCATCAGCACGATGGCCGACCGGCCCGACGTGCGGGAATCCAGCAGCCCCCGCATGGCGATCGAGCAGATTCAATCCGACGTGCGGGCCTTCCAATCGCAGCACAACCTGTCGCAAGTCGTCGTCATCAACGTGGCCTCGACCGAGCCACCGTTTGAACTGACGGCCGAACACCAGACGCTGGCGAAGTTGCGGAACGCCCTCGCCGAGAACCCGGCCGCTCTGCCGATGAGCAGCCTGTACGCCTACGCCGCGATCGATGCCGGGTACGCTTACGTGAACCTCACGCCGAGCCGCGGCGCGACGATGCCGGCGATGGAAGAACTCGCCCGCGCGAAGGGCGTGCCGACGGCCGGGCAAGACGCGAAGACCGGCGAGACGCTGGTGAAGAGCGTGCTGGCCCCGTTGTTCGCGAAGCGGAACCTGCGCGTCCTCAGTTGGGTCGGCCACAACATCCTCGGCAACCGCGACGGGCAGGTGCTGTCCGACCCGCAGAACAAGGCGAGCAAGGTGAAGAGTAAGGACGCGCTGCTCGCGGAACTGCTCGGCTACAAGCCGCAGAGTCTGGTGAGCATCGAGTACGTGGAATCGCTGGACGACTGGAAGACGGCGTGGGACCACGTCCACTTCGAGGGCTTCCTCGGCACGAAGATGACGTTGCAGTTCACGTGGCAGGGCTGCGACTCGATCCTGGCCGCCCCGTTGGTGATCGACCTCGCCCGGCTGGCCCTGCGAGCGCACCGCCGCGGCGAAGGCGGCAACCTGCCGGCCCTGGCGTGCTTCTTCAAGTCCCCCGTCGGCGTGGACGAACACGATTTCTCGCGGCAGTTCGAAATGCTGGAGGCGTATTTGGCCACCGATCAACAGCGATAATCAAGGCCGATCCGGGGAAGACATGATCGGTCGTGGGCGTAGGGGGAACTGTCTTCCCCCTACCCAGCCTCTCCCCTCAAAGTCGGGCGAGAGGAAGAAACCAAGCCATTACTCCAGCCGCAGGCCGGAGAAGTAGAACACCAGCCACCGGCCGTCGTGCGGCGTGTAGCTCTCCGGCACGGCGAACGAGAAGTTCACGTTGTGCCGGCCCGGCGGCACGGTGAACGTCCGCGTTAGCATCGGCGTGTCCGGGTCGATCGTCAGGTCTTCCGTCCACAGGTCGCCGCCGCGGATCGACAGCACGGCCGGATTCTTCGTCATCGTGCGGATGAAGAACTGCGCCGTGAACGTCTTCGTCTCGTTCGTCGGGTTCACGAACACGGCCAACCCCTTCGGTCGGCACCAGCGGTGCTGCCACTCGTACCCTGAATCCTTGAAGCTGGAGAAGCCGTTCAGCCAGAGGACGCGGACGCGGTGCAGTTCGTTGTAGCACGCCGCTTCCCACCCGGACCCGTAGGCCCCCCGCAGCCAGTTGCGGTACGGCCGCAGGTCGAAGAAGAGTTGGTCCTTGTGCGGGTGCGTCACCGTCGGCGTCGCCGTCGCGTGGCCGAGAGCCTTGACGATTTCCCGCTCCATCTGGTCGGCCTTCGCGGGCGGGTAGCCCCGCTTGTCGAGCATCAGCCCGTCGAACCCGGCTTTGACGACGTGTTCGAGCAGCTGCTCGGGCGGCAGGATCGAGACGTGCCGGCACCACTCGTCGGTCTCTCGGCCCTTCATGCACCCGTAGCTCCAGCGGAGCGTGTTCGTGTGAACGTACCCGCGGGCGTGCTCGTAGGACGCGAGGTTCCGCACCGGCGGGGACTCCGGCCAGCGGACGTAGGGCAGTTGGAACACCATCGCCCCCGGTGTCGTGCCGTCCGGGTTCAGTGCGTCCTCGATCTGGTGGAAGAACATTTCGTCGGTGCGGAAGCGGAGTTGCTGGTCCGAGATCAGCTTCGCCTCGATCTCGTCGCCCCAGGTGACCGGCGTCTGGTCCAGCACGCCGCAGACGGTCAGGGCGAGCCACGCGGCCATAGTTGCAATTCCCGCGACCCGGCGGGACGACCAGCACTCGACCCACGCCGATGCGCGGACGATGCCGGCATCGAGGGCGTACAAGATTGAGAACAGGGCGAAGAAGGCGATGTAGATGGCGATGCGGTTGTAACAGCGGACCTGCGGCGTGACGACGTGGTTGAAGATCGCCCCGAAGCCGCCGACCGTGCCGATGAGAATGGCGAACGCCGTCACCGCGGTCAGCTCCGCGTACGGCGAGGTTCGCCGCATCGGCAGCACGAGCCGCACGAGCAGGATCATCAGCCCGCACGCCCCGAGGAAGCCCAACCCGTACCGCTCGGTGATCGCCTGCACGGGGCGGTCGTAGCTGTTGTAGCTCGACTTGATTTCCGACAGGACGCGCAGCCGGTGGTCGTCGATCGGCATGAGCAGTTGCGTGAGCTTCAGCCCGTAGTGCTCGGCCTCTTCGGAGTATCGCTCGGTGGGGGCCGTGTGCTTGCCGTTCTTCGCCTGGTACATGAACTGCGGAGCATGGTTGGCGACGCCGGCCACGAAGATGACGCCGATCATCAAGACGGCCGAGGCCATCGCCCGCCAGGTCTTCAGGGCGGCCCAGCCGTACAACCCGGCCCCGAGCATCAACCCCGCCGCGAAAAAGGCGTAGTACGCCCCGGACGCCGCCGTGAGGATGCCGATGACGACGGCTGCGAGCGTGTCGCGGTCCCACAAGCAAAACCGCCGTCGCCCGTCCGCCCGCAAGGGGAACCCCGGCAGCCGTCCGCCGGCCACCCAGAGGATGACCATGCAGGTGACGGGGACGAAGAAGTAGGCCGACAGGAAGTAGTGGCACTCGCCGCGGTAGAAGTGGTACGGCTGCACCGCGTACAGTACGCCGCCGGTCGCCGCCGCGAAGAACGACAGGCCGAAGTGCCGCAGCACCGCCATCGCCGCCAGCCCCGCGAGCGGGTAGCCGAGCAGGTAGTAGAGGTTGAACACGAACACCGGATCTGGCGTGACCCGACCGATCAGCCAAATGATCGCGAAGTGCAGGTGGTCGATGACCGGGAAGTCGTACATCTCCTGCACGCCCGGCGCGCCGAGCCGGTCGGTGTGCCAGTGGGTGCCGGTTTCGATGGTGGACTTCACCATCGGCAGGATCAGCAGCGCGTCCTCGTCGTACAGCAGCGGCGCATGGAAGCTGTTCACGTCCATGCGGTAGCCGACGAGCGGCAGGAGGAAGCAGATCACCGTAACGGCGACGTACCACGCCAGCCGCACGGGCCACCGCGTCTGGGCGGGCGGCACCGCGGCCGCCGATGCCTTGACCTCCAGGGAGGGGGTGGTGGCCTCCGGCGGGGTGCGCGAGTCGCTCGCCGTGTCCCGGATTTCGGCCGAGTTCCCGTGCAGGGCGGAAGGTGCGTCAGAAGCCCCATCACCCTTTAAAAAAGTCGAGTGCGGGACGAGCGGGGTGGAATCACCCATAAGAAATCCAAACCTCGGGTCGGCCGTCGGGATTCAATGCGTGCGGGGTCGCAATTAACCCTTCCCTCGTGATTTATAGCCGGAGGCCGCCGTGTCATCCCCAGCCTATTCAGATGTTCCCTACCTCGTGATCGGCTGCGGCTACCTCGGCCGTCGCGTGGCCACCGCCTGGCGGGCCGCCGGCCGTCGCGTCACGGCCCTCACGCGGCACCGGGCCGACGAGTTGGCCCGTGACGGTTTCGAGCCGATCGTCGGCGACGTGCTGGACCCCGCGAGCCTGTCCCGGCTTCCGCCCGCCGGTGCGATACTATACGCCGTCGGCTTCGACCGCGAGTCCGGCCGCTCGATGCGCGAGGTGTACGTCGAAGGGTTGGCGAACGCCCTCCAAGCCGTTCGCTGCAACGGGCCGTTCCTTTTCGTCAGCAGCACCAGCGTCTACGGCCACACCCGTGGCGAGTGGGTGACGGAAGACAGCCCGACGGAACCGCTCGAATCCTCCGGCCGCGTAGTGTTGGAAGCGGAGCAAACGGCTCGGCGTTTGCGGCCGGACGCGATCATCCTCCGCTTCGCCGGCATCTACGGCCCGAACCGCGTCCTCCGGCGTCAGGCGTTAATCAAGGGCGAACCGCTGATCGGCGACGCCGACAAGTGGTTGAACCTGATTCACGTGGACGACGGCGTCTCCGCAGTGCTGGCGGCCGAGCAGCACGGGCGGCCGGGCGAGTTGTACCAGATCGCGGACGACGAACCCGTGCGGCGGCGTGACTTCTACACGCTCTCGGCCCAATTGTTGGGCTCGCCGCCGGCGGCGTTTCAGCCGTCGCCGACACCCGCGGTGGAAGCGAACCGCCGGGTGAGCAACGCGAAAGCCCGGGCCGAACTGGAGTTCGCCCCACGGCATCCGAGTTACCGCGAAGGGCTGCGGGCGAGTTTGCCCATCATCCCCGCGTAGCGGGTCGGCCAACGGCCGGCCGTTGCCGACATGCTACTTCAGACACTCCTTCAGCGGCACGTCCTTCAGTGCTTTCAGTCCCTCGGCGACACACGCCGCGTTCCGCTCCGCGCCGGCGGGGCTGGTGTGCGTGTTGTCGGCGGTCGTGAAGTACTTCTCCTTGATCTCGGCCGGCTTCATCTCGGCGTAGTGGGTCATGACGAGCAGGTTCAAGTTCACGAACGGCACCTTCTCGGCCTTCGCGACCTCCTCCGCCCAGCCAACGTAGCCGCTTTTCTCGGCCGTGCCCTTTTCCACCGGCTTCTGCGGGCAGTGCGGGATCGGCGAGAGGATGACGATCGTCAGCTTCTTCTCCCGCGCGTCGGTGACGTACTTCCGCAGGTACCAGCCGTAGGTGTGGACGACTTCCTTCTGCTTCGTGATCGGGTTGTCGATTTCCTTCGTCTCCTCGCCGACGCCGCGGATGCTGCCGCGGGCGCGGGCCGCGTCGTCGAGCGGTCCGCCGTCGTTGTGGCCCATCTGCACCAACACGAAGTCGCCGGGCTTGCTCGCCTTCAGGATTTTCTCCCACCGCCCCTCGTTGATGAACGTGCGGCTGCTCCGCCCCCCGATGGCGTGGTTCTCGACCTTGATCTTGTCCGCGTCGAACAGCTTGATGACCGGGTCGCCCCAGCCTTGTTGGCCCTTCGTGCCGTTGCGGACCGTGGAATCGCCGACGATGAACAGCGTCGGCTTCTCGGCGGCTGACGCGAAACTGCCGATGAAGAGGGCGACGAGCAGGGAGCGGAGAAGGAGCATGACGACCTCAATGTAAGGACCACGGTGGAGGACACGTTTACCGTCGCTGACGCATCAGTTGTGCGAACCCCTTCGCCATATTTCTCTTGGCGACTACCGGATTGCCGGTTAGTCTGAATCGGGTCAAAGCCACCTTATGGCGAGTTGCCCTCATGCCTCCTCCCAACGCCAATTCAAAGCCATCCCGACTGCCGCTTGGGGTCAAACAAATTGCGATCATCTGCGCTGTTCTGGCGGCCTTTGTCGTCCCGACACTGCTCCAGTATTACTTCAGAGCTTTCGACGGCCCCCGCCAGATTCTCCAGTTTGGGTACGGTGAGCCGTACAAGGCCGCCAGTTCCTACACCATTTACTTTTTCGGCGATCCGATCCTGACCCGCACGCCTGCCAGTGATTCCGGGCGGGAACTCGAACACGTACTTTGGTCCGTGGCTCCTGTGACCGCGATTTTTTTGCTCTCCGGTTGTGTCGGGTGGTTCTCGGCTCTCGCGGTCGTTCGGCGAGTGAGGCTTTTCCGACCTCACGGCCCAACACCGGATTTTGCCGGTTCGTGAACGGAGACCCGCCCGCGGGTTACTTCAACCGAATGCGAGGTCGTGGCGGCATCGTCATGCCGTCGCCGAGGAAGAAACTCGGGTGCGGCGGCTGGTTGTAGCCGACGTTCTGCCACGCGATGGCGAGGCGGTACTGCGAGTCGTGCATCAGCGTCACCAGCCGGTGGTCCGTCGGAATCGGCGTCGTGTAGATGCGCAGCTCTTTGCCGTCGCTGCTCCGTAGCATCACCTCCTCGCGCCAGTCGCCGAATATGTCGGCACTCAGGGCCGGCGTCGCCTTCGTGCCGTTGTTGGAGGAACAGCCGTCGGCCGTGAGGAGCGGCGTTTCGGTCTCCTTCAGCCAGTCCCACTTGCTGACGCGGTTGCGGTCGAGCAGTTCGCGGAGCAGGTCGCCGTCCCACCAGATGCCGAAGTTGCACGACCGCGGCTTCCGCTGCGAAACCGTCTCGCCCTTCACGTTCCAGACGCCACTGAGGCCCGCGCCGCTCGCCCACATTTCGTAGCCCTTGTGCCGCGGGTCGATGTCGATGGCCACCCCGCGACCGACGTCCGGGCACTGTTTGCTCCACAGAATGTCACCGGTCTTCGCGTCGCGAAACGAGACGCCGAGCATTTGTTTCGACTTCTCGTGGATGTTGAAGACTTCTAACCCCGGCCGCGACGGGTCGAGGTCCGAGACGTGCAGCGCGTCGCCGTGGCCGAGGCCGGTCGAGTACCGGCCCTTGCCGTCGGAGCCGACACACATCGCGCCGTAAATGATGTCGTCCTTGCCATCGCCGTCCACGTCGGCCACGCTCAAACTGTGGTCGCCCTGCCCGCGGTACGCGCGGTTGCCCGGCGTGTCGTCGTCGCTGTCGAACGTCCACCGGCGGGTGAGCTTGCCGTCCCGCCAGTCCCACGCGACCAGCACCGTGCGCGTGTAGTACCCGCGGCACATGACCACGCTCGGCCGTTCGCCGTCGAGGTACGCCACGCCCGCGAGGAAGCGGTCCACGCGGTTGCCGTAGGCGTCGCCCCAGTCGGCCACCTTGCCGCGGGCGGGAAGGTAATCGACCGACGCCAGAGCCTTGCCGGTCAGCCCGTCGAAGACGGTGAAGAACTCCGGCCCGCTGAGGACGTAGCCGTCCGGGTTGCGGTGGTCGGCGGCCGCGTCGCCGAGGACTTTGCCCGTGCCGTCCACGGTGCCGTCGGCCGTCTTGCACACGACTTCGGCCTTGCCGTCGCCGTCGAGATCGTAGACGAGGAACTGCGTGTAGTGCGCCCCTTCGCGGATGTTTTTGCCGAGGTTGATCCGCCAGAGGAAAGTGCCGTCGAGCTTATACGCTTCCAGCTTCGTCTCCCCGGTCGGCCCTTTCTGCGAGTTGTCGCGCGGCCGCTGCTCTTGTTTCAGAACAATCTCGTACTCACCGTCGCCGTCGAGGTCGCCGACGCTCGCGTCGTTCGGCGTGTGGCCGGGCAGAGTCTTCAGCGGGATGGAAAGGTACGGCTTGTCCGTCAGCGTGAACTTGCCGCTCGGGTCGCCTTCCTTGCCGTCAACGAAGGGGCGGACGAAGTAGACGTTCTTCTTCGCGAGGTCGGCGGTGTCGTCGGTGAAGTTCGTGCCCTTCGTCATCGGCTCTTTCGTCAGCCGTGTCGGTTCGGCGGCGTCAGTCTGCCGGTAGACGTGGAAGGCGATGGCCTCCGCATCGGTGCCGAGGAGCCGCCAACTGACCAAGACTTTGTTCCCCGCAGGGACGGCGGCGACACCGCGGCCGAGGCGCTCCATCTGACGGGGCGGAAGGTCCGCGCCGATGGCGGTTGAGATCGCGAGAAGACCGAGGGTGAACGCTGTGAGAATTGCTCGCATGGCCGGTCCGGTTGGGGAGGGAGTCAGACCGAGGGATGTGTTAGGCGTGCCGTCGTGAGAAAGTTATGAAGAGCCGCACTCACCGCCCGGGGTTCCACCACGCATCCAGCTTTGCCGTCAGAGCCTTCACCTGCTCCGGCTTGCCCGCGGCGAGGTCGGTTTTCTCTTCGGGGTCGGCGGCGAGGTCGTACAGTTCCGGCTTCCCCGGGCCGTCGGCGTCGGCCGGGACGTGCGGCACGATCAGCTTCCAGTGGCCGTCGATGACCCAGCGGTGGCGGATGCTCTTGGCCGGCACGTCGAGGTCCACGGCGTTGTGCGTGAAGCACTCGCCGAACAGCGTCGTGCGGCCCTTCAAGGCGGCCACGTCCAGCAGGCTCACGCCGGGCAAATCCTTCGGCGGCACGATGTCGCAGGCGTTCAGCAGCGTCGGCATGATGTCGAGCGAAATCGCGAGTTCTTCCGCCACCCGCGGTTTCACGCGGCCCGGCCAGCGGAGCAGGATCGGCGTCCGCAATCCCGCGTCGTAGGGCGTCCGCTTCGACCGCACGGACAGGGTGCCCTTCGGGTCTTGAATCCAGCCGTTGTCCGCGAGGTAGACCACGATCGTGTTGTCGGTCAGCTTCTTCTCGTCGAGGTGATTCAATAACTCGCCGCAGGTCTGGTCGAACCACTCGATCATCGCCCAGTACTTCGCCTCGGATGGCGTACCCTTCCCCTCGTACTTCTTCAGCAACTCGGCCGGCGGGTTGTGCGGCGTGTGCGGCATCATCGGGGCGTACCACACGAAGAACGGCTTGCCCTCCTTCGTGGACTCGCCGATGAAGTCGTAGATCGGCTGCATTGTCTTGCGGCCTATGTCCAAACCCTCGTCGCCGTGGCGGACGCCCTTCGTCATGCCGTGGGTGAACCCGCCGCGCTTGAAGTCGCCCTGCCACCACTTGCCCGTTTGCAAGCAGCGGTAGCCGTTCTCAGCCAGCAATTTTGGCAGGGTCGGCACCGCTTCGAGGTGCTTGTTCATTCGCTCGCGACCGTCGAGGAACGCCTGCGACTTCTGGAACTCGGCCGCCTTCATGCCGGCGGGGAGGGGCGGGTCGTTGCTCGTGACCTTGTGCTGGTGCGGGTACAACCCCGTGACGAGCGACGCCAGACTCGGGCAGCAGAGGGAAGTCGGCACGTACCCACGGGTGAACGCGAGGCTCTGCGCCGCGAGTTTGTCCAGGTGCGGCGTCTTGACGTGCGGATGCCGCATGAAGCCGTAGTCGGTCCAGGCGTGATCGTCGGAAACGATCAGCACGACGTTCGGTGGGGCCGCGGTGGCGACCGACGTGAAGAGGAGAAAGCCCAAGGCGAGGGAGAGTCGCATGAAGAATTCTCGCGGTTACGAACGCTTGGCCCACCACTCAAGCCACTTCTTCTTGACCTCGGCGGGGCTGAACTTGTTCTTGTCGGGGATAAACTGTTCGCCCGTGATGTCCTGGAGCACGAACCCCCAGGGCAACGAATCTTTCTTGTACCGCTCAATGATGTGCGGAATAGCGGGGGTGCCGAGGGCCACGACTTTTTTGTAGGTCGGGTCGTCGAGGTAGTCGTTGATGTTGGAACTGAAGGCAACGGACTTGCAGTGCTTTTGCCATTCGTCGGCCGCCCGGTCGAACTCGGCACGGATGTCCTTGTCGGCCATTGGAACCTCTCGTTTTGAGGATGGGGCGGGGCGTCCTCCATCAACCGGGCGAGCGCACCCGGTCAGAAGACACAACACAGGAAGGTAGCAGGCGGCGAACGGGGACATTTACTTCTTCGTGTAGACGGCCACAGGTTCCCCGTAGGCCGGCCCCGAAAGCGCCTCAGGGTTTTCGTGCCGAATCTGGGGCATACTCCCGAGCTTACTGCTGTACGTTCCGTCGGGTCGTTGAATCGCCCCGTGGGTTACGTCCTTGATTGTACCGTCGGGGTTCTTCGTAGCGTAGACGACGACCTTCTCCGTGCCCGGTTCCAGACTCGTGTCCATGCCCGTGGCACGCTTGTACCCGAGGGCCTCATATTTCTTGTCCATCTCGGACAACGGGTTGGCCTTGGGGCCGGTTTCGGGGTTCACCCAGTTCCCGTGGTCGCCCAGCGTGTGGGCGATGCAGTTGTAGTCTTCCGTCGCGGGGGCCTCGACTTCGTAGTTATCCCCGAGTTTCGGGAATGCCTTTTTGATGCTCGGATCGGTGTCGAACCGTTGGTCCGGGAACTTCGTCTTGTCCATCGGCGTTTTCGCCTTCGGACACGGGGCCGTGCTGCCGGGCGGGCAGTTGGCCGCCGGGGCTTCACTCGGCTTCGATGACGAACAGCCGAACGGCATGACTCTACTCCCGTTCCACGCTGGCGAGACCGTCGGACAGGTACGCCAGCGTGCGAAGCCCCAAACTCTTGAGCCGGTCCTCGGGCGACTGGCCGCGCGTCTGGGCCAGGTTCGCCATAATCCACGGGAACTGTGGGTCGGCGAGGACGCCGTGGCCGAAGGCGACCATGAGGCCGGCCATCACCCGGCCGCCGCCCACGGCCGGGAGTTGGTTCGTTGCGGCCGCCTGCTTGCCGCGGGCCACGACCGCCGAAACGGCGTCCGGCGGGGCCTGGGCGATTTTCTCCGGGTACAGGTCGCCGAGAATCTGTCGCGTCGTCGCGTCGCTCGGGTCGCCGCCGACCCATTCCACCGGCGGCTTTTTCACGAGTCGGCGGATGGCCGCCAACTCGATCGCGTCCTTCTCGCCGACGACGGCCTTGCGGTACTCCATCGCCACGGCGTGGATCGCGTCGGCCCGGGCAAGTTCGTCCCCCCACCCCTTCTTCCCGAACTCGCGGCCGGCCCACGGCAGCAGTGGGTCGGCGTGGAACTCGTGGCCGAACATCACCTGGCACTCGACGTAGAAGCGGAGCGAGCCGCGGCACTTGAACCCGTAGTGGCGGGCGTTGCGAAGGCCGGTCCGGATGAGTTTCCGCAACCCCTCGTCCCCGACCCCGGCCGCGTGCTTCGGCGAGAATTGTTTCAGGTGGGCGACCAACTCGTCTTCGAAGTCCTGGTGGGCTTTCTTCTCGAAGGTCTCGTACTGTTCCGGCCGGATCGTGATCATTTCACCAGTCCCACCTTCCGCCAGTCCTTGTAGTTCGCAGTAAAGTCGAGCAGTTCCGTCTCGTCCACGCTCTCGGCGAGGTACCGGTCCATCGGGCCGACGAACGCCACCACTTCTTCCGCGTTGCACGTCGGCAGGTACGTCCGCAGCACCCGCGGGTCGTAGTAGCGGAAGCAGACCTGCCGGCCGTCGGGCAGTTTCACCAGCAGGAACTTCCGCAGGTGACGGCGGACGTCCGCGAACGGCTTGCCGCACGTCAGGTAGACGCCCCAACTCCGGCCCCACCCGTCGCGGACTAACTCCTCCAACAACGGCTTGTCCGATTCCAGTTTCACCAGCCACGGGCCGTAGGTGGAAAGCTCCTCGCCCTCCTCGCCGTCGTAGAGGCTCGCGTGCTGCTCGCCGGACGCCTTGAGGCGGTCGATGACGGTCGCCTCGCGGGCGGCGTCCAGCACGGCGTACAGGTTCACCTGCTTCCGTAGGTAGGCCACGACGGCCTGCCGCGTTGGGTTTAACGGCCCCGCCGGGGCGGGCGCGGGCGGCGTTTCGACCGCGGGCAGCGCCAGGGCCGCGGGAGCCGGTTCGCCGTCCGTGTCGTGGCGCGGCGTGGCCCGGATGTCGCCTTCGAGTTGGACGCCGAACGTCGTGCGGCCGGCGAGGATTTCGTCGCCGTTGCGGAGGGCCGCCTCCGTCACCTTGCGGCCGTTGACCAGCGTGCCGAACTTGCTGCCGAGGTCGCGGAGCAAGCACAACTCGCCGCTGCACTCGATGCTGAAGTGGAGGTTCGAGAGCATCGGGTCGCTGGACAGCCGAACTTCGGCCGGTTGCTGGCGGCCGACGCGGCGCGCTTCCCCGGACGGGATCGGGATTCGCTTCCCGGCGTCGTCGCCCGATCGGACTACGAGCGTGAGTTCCATACTTACCGTGTATACGCCCCCAACCGGCCACGGGCAAACGAACGTCCCCGCCTCAGCCGCCCTTCGAACAGATTTCGCAGAACGGTGCCCCGGTCTTGGCCGCCGCCACCATCGGGGAACCGCCGCCGGCTCCCCCGGCTCCCCCGGCACCGCCGCCGCCGGCGTCGCCGATCATCACGGTCGGGAACCCCATCACGATGGTACCGCCGTGGGCGGTCAGGTCGCCCATCCGTGCGGCCGGCATCATGCTAATCATGACCGTCATGCTGCCCTTGGCGATCACGTCCGGCGGGCCAACGCACACGAGCATGTCTCCGACCCGTGCGGCCGGCATCATCCCGATGATGACCGTTGGCGCACACGGCGGGAGGATCGGTCCGCCGACGTGCGGCACGATGCCGGTGACCATCGGGCACACGTGCATATCGCCGAGGCGGGCGGCCGGGGGCATGAGCATTCCCTCCCAAGGGTGCGGGCGGAGCGGTTAGTTCGACTTGCTGCCGGTCTTCGACAGGTCGGCGTCCTTCGGTTTGATCGGCTTGGCGTCGGCCGCGTCGGCCGCGTCGGCCGCGTCGGCCGCGTCGGCGGGGGCCGCCGGGTTGGAACCCGAACCCGAACCGGCCGCCCCGCCGCTGTTGATGAGCACCATCGTGCCCTGAATGGCCACGCCCATCGGACTGATGTCGATGAAGTTGCCGCCGACCTTGAGTGAAATCTGCATCCCGGCTTCGAGGATCAACGTCATCCCGGCCTTGATGTGGACGCTCATGCCGGCGTCCATCGCATAGTTCTGGCCGGCCTTTTCCTGAATGTTCTGGCCCGCCTTGAGCGAAACCGACCCATCGACCTTCTCCTTCTGGTCGCCGGCGATGTGCAGGTTCGCGTCCGCGTCGAACTTCTCCTTGACCACGCCGGCTACGTGCAAATCCAGGGTCGAGTCGTACTTCTCCTTCACCGCGCCGGTGATGTGCTGGTCGAAGGTCGCGTCGAACTTCTCCTTGACGGCCTGTTTGACGTGCAAGTCGGAGGTCGCGTCGATCAACTCCTTCTTGGCCTTCTTGACGTGGACGTCCAGGTTGCCGTCGCCGTCGCCGCCGCCGACGAGCAGTTTCATGTCGCCGCCGACCTGTTCGTCCTTGTTCTTCCAGACCTTCAGGTGCTGGTCGATGGCGACTTCTTCGTACTGGTTGCCCTTCTTGGACTCGCCGCTGGCGTCGCCCCGGTGGTCGTTCGGCAGGAAGAAGCCGACCCGGAGGTGCCGGTCCATGCCGACCCGTTCCTTCGAATCGTACCGGACGCGCTCGTCCATGTCCTTCTGGGCGTGAATGTACATCTGCTCCTGGCCGGCCTTATCCTCGATGCGGATTTCGTTGTACCCGTCGCCGCCCGGCGACGAGTTGGAGCGGTAGTACGTCTTGGTCTTCTCGTCCGGCAGTTTGTACTTCTGCGGTTGGTCGGGGTTGAAGACACAGCCGACGCAGATCGGCTGGTCGGGGTCACCTTCGAGGAAGTCGATGATGACTTCTTGGCCGACGCGGGGCAGGCTGAACGCCCCCCACTGACGGCCGGCCGACAACTGCGCCACGCGGACCCAGCACGAGCTGTCGCCGTCCTTCTTCCCCTCGCGGTCCCAGTGGAACTGGACCTTGATCCGGCCGTACTTGTCGGTGAAGATTTCCTCACCCGGCGGGCCGACGACGACGGCCGACTGCGAGCCGGAGACGAGCGGCTTCGGGGTGGTCCGCTGCGGGCGGAACGGCAAGGCCGAGGGCAGGGCGGTGAAGCTATTCGTGTAGCTCGTCTCGGCCCGACTCGACCCGAGGTAGTTCCCCGCCCCGACCGTGGCCGCGTGGCGGACGGAGGTGAGGACGTACTCGCCGTCGCACTTGATCGTCACCGCGTGGGGGTCGGTCGGCAATGTCGTAATCGTGAACTTGTGGCCGCCGATCAGTTGCCGGGCGAACCCGCTGCCCTGAAGCCGCACGGCCGTTGCCGCTTCCGCCTGCATCCGCAGGTCGACGGTTCGCTTACTGTCCGGGCTGATCTTGGGGATTTCGGCCGGCGCGTCGCCGCCGCTGGCGGTCACGCCGTCGAACCGCTGGGCGTACTCGCCGGGCCAGTCGTAGATTTCCAACTTGCTGCTGTCCCCGACCCGCAGTTTGTGGGACACCTTGCCGACCGACACCGATTCGGTGAGCGCCTTGTCGGAATCGTTGTGCTGGTGCGGCAGTTCGAACGTGTGGTCCCAAAGAGTGAACCGGCCCGCCGTCTGCCCTTGGACCTTCGTCACGTCGCTGATGTAGTCCTGTTCGAGGGCCGTGCCGTCGAAAACGTGTTTGTAGATGACGGTCGTCTTGCCGGGTACGTCCGGGTGGGCTTGCGGCGTGTTCGCCAGCACCATCGTGTGCTTGCCCACCTCGTGCTTGAAGAAGTAGTAGATGCCCTCTTCTTCCATCAGCCGGCAGGCGAAGTTGAAGTCCGTCTCGCGGTACTGGACGCAGAAGTCCCGCGGCTCGAACCGGCCGGAAATCTGGTACTCCACGTCGAACCCGGCGAACACCTTCTTGAGAATGTCCGGCACGGTGATGTGCTGGAAGATGCGGCTCTGGGCCTTCTTCGTCAGCAGCCAGACCTTCGGGACCATCTCCAGTTGGTAGTACGTGAAGTCGTTATCGCTGTGCCCCTGGAGGAGTTGCAAGCACAGGCCGTGGAAGAAGCGGAACTTGCGGTCGGGCATCTGCAACGCCACGCAGAACGGCTGGCCGACGACCGCGTCGAACGCCACCGTCGCCGTGCGGACGGTCATGGCCTCCACCGTGAATCGGTAGAGTTCCGACAGGCCCTCTTTGCCGTGCAGGGAGATGGCCAACAGCACGTCCTTACCGAGCGGACTGTTGATCTGAATCAGGCGATCGGTCTGCGTGTAGGCAGGCATACCCAACTCGTGAGATCGGAGCGAACGTCGGGGCCAAGACAATGGTGGTACGGCGGCAAATGCCCCCCCGACGGGATCAGGGGAGATTGTAATTGAACTACGTGCTCGAACAAGCGGTTGGATTCATGCAATCCGGTAAACCGGCACATCTGGTAAAGCCAGTAGGACCGAAATCACCTTCAAGATCGGCAAGCTGGTTAGTCGAGTAATTCTCCGTGGAGTTGGTATGACTGGCAAACTCGCTAAGGACGGGGCTGTCGGTACTGGACTCTCAAATTAGGTAACTGGGGTCGGCCCTGCGGGATAGGGTGGCCCGTGGGACTCATTCCGAGAAGGAGTTCGTCATGAAAGCCGCCAAACTGTTGATGACTGCGGCCGCGTCGGCCGTGTTGGCCGGCACGGCCAACGCCCAACTGGGCGGCCTGGGAGCGCCAGCCCTTCCGGGTGCCTCGCCGTTCGGAAATTCGGCCCCGTCGTCCGTCCTCAACGGCGTGTCCCCGCCGCCGCCGCTCGGCCTCGGTACCGGGCCGGGCGCACAACTGCCGGGCAGCATGAACACCATTTGGTCCCGCCTCGGCATTTCGCAGGAACAGCGTGAGTTCTGTAAGCGGAAGATCTGCCGCACCCCGGCCGGCCAATTGCTCGGTCGCATCCAAGCCCCGATCTCAACCTTGTCCGGGGGCGTCATTCCCCCCTTCTGCCCGATCGTGCCGAGCGTGGCCGAACTGCTCGACCCCGGGGTAGTCGGAGCGGCTTCCAAGGCCAAACTCGACCGGGCCGGGGCCGAAGAACGCATCAAGGCCGTCAAGTACCTGGGCACCCTCGACTGCCACTACTGGCCGGAGGCCGAAGAGGCACTGATCGGCGCACTGCGGGGCGACCGCAACGAGTGCGTCCGGTACGAGGCGGCCGTCGCGCTCTCGAAGGGCTGCTGCTGCACGTGCAAGGTGATCGTCGCCCTCAGTCACGTCGTCTCGTGCAGCGACGCCGACGGCTTCCCCTACGAGAAGTCGGCCCGCGTCCGGGCCGTGGCCGCCAACGCCCTCGACCGGTGCATGGCGAGTTGCAACTGCTCGTGTGCGGCCCTCCCGTGTCTGCCCGGCATGGACCCCGTCGCGGAGGTCGAGAAGAAGGACGACAAGAAGTCGGACGTCGAGAAGAAGACGGACGTTGAGAAGAGCAAGGATGAAAAGGATAAGGAAAAGAAAGACGCTGAGAAGAAGGACAAGAAGGACACGAAGCTCGGCGACCCGGACTACCCGAAGGTGTACTACGCGAAGGTCGCCCGGATGCCGCGGGACCAAATCGGGGCGTTCGGCCAGAAGGCGCTCGAGATCGGGGCGAACATCGGCTACACCGTGGTCGGCGAGGTGAACCCCCGCGACTACGCCGCCGCCGGCATGGTCACGACCCGTGACGGCCAATCGACCGGCGCGAAGCCGAGTACCCTCTGGGAGCTGATGACCTGGAAGGACAACGACGGTTCGATCGGCAAGCCGATCATCGCGCCGCCGGCCGCCTACGCCAGCCGGCCGGTCCTGGTCCCGGCGAGTCCCGCGCCGACGGCGATCGTTACGGCGACTCCGGTGTCCGTGCCGACCGCGACCGTAACGACGGCTCCGGTCCGGCCGTCCACGACCCCGGCCCCGGTCGTTCCGATGAGGTCGCCTGTTCCGGCCGCCGTCGCATCGCGGACGACCGGCACCTCGGACGTGCCGATCATGACCATGCCATCGTCCGCGGCCCGTCCGGTTTCGTCAGCCGTCGCCAACGAGCCGCGACCGCTCGTGATCCCGACCCTGAACCCGACGCCGATGGCCCCCGTCGCGACGATCACCCCGACGCCGGCCGCCAAGCCTTTGCCCGCGAAGGTCGCCGTCCCGGTTAGCACCCCGGTGCCTGTGGTAACGGTGCCGGTCGCACCGCCCGCGGCCAAGCCCATGCCCGCTCCGGTCCCGGCGAAGTTGGCCCCGGTCCCGCCGCCGACCTTGCCGACGCTGACGGCTCCCGCGCCGACCCTGCCGGCGATTACGATCCCCGCGCCGGCGGCCGTGAAAGCCCCGGAGATCAAGCCGACGGAACCCGCGATTAACCTGCCGCCGGTGGAACGGATGGACCCGGCGACTCCGGTGAGCGACCTGCCGCCGGTGGAAAAGATGCCGGGCTAACGACGGGCGGTTAGCCGACTGAAACGGGTGCGAGGGTGGGAATCAGTTCCCACCCTCGCACCCGTTTCACGCCACTGTCGCTTCTCGAATCGATTCCTGGCCCGGCGGCGGCAGCGGGTTGTCCTCCCGCGGCATCGCGCGAATGCGGTCCAGCCACCCGGCGACCGACTCCGCGCTCAGCACCGAGCGAATCGTGACCCCGGACCGCAGGGCCGGGTGGACGGGGGCGAAGAACCCCAGCGCCCAGTTCCGCGGCATTTCCGGCTTCGCCAGCAGAACGATCTTCATGCCGTCGAGTTCGACGAGGTCCCGCGGGTACATCTCGCTCCAGACCCACCACGGGTTGTACGGCTGGGCCTTCTCCCACGTCTCCACAGTGTTGTCTGGTTGCAGCGCCGGCCACTGGTAGAACTGCCAGATCGCCCGGTCGAAGACTTCGCCCTTGTCGTTCATCCGGCCGCTCGCCTGCCACTCGGCCGGCGTGACCGCGTCGATCATCCGTTCCCCCTTCGCGATGCTTGCCAGCACCGCCGAAGGCTTCTCCCCCTCCCACCCTTCCGCCGTCGGATGGGCCAGCAGGGCGTCTTGCAACAGCGTGAACAGGTGAGCGTTGTTGCGGACGGCGTGCAGCCGCGCGAGGAACCCGAGGTTTCGGTCGAGGTCGATCACTAGCACGTCGTCGTCGTCCGACGCGAGCAGCACTTCCGACAGGTAGTGCGCATACGGGTTGAACTGCCGGCCCGCGACGGCCGCCTGAATTAACTCGTCCCGCCCGCGGGCCTGTTGTCGCAGGTCCGCCCGCCGGCACAGGATCGCCATCGCGGCGCGGCCGTTGAACCCGATGCCGAGGAACTCGCGCATCCGCTGGGCCGTCTCGGGCGACCGGTTCGCGAGATCCTGCCACTGGTCCTCGGGGACGGTGTCGAGGTTGCTCGTGCCGACGAGTTCCATCAACCGTTCGTGCAACTCCGGCACGCCGCGGAACTGGACCGTGAGCCGGTCGAGGATCAAGTCGAGGCTCGGGCCGGGGTCCGCGCCGTGCTCGATGGCGATGCCGCAGGTGTTGGCGAGGCAGGCGAATTCCCAGATCGGCAGGTCCGGGTCGCCGAGTTCGTCCACGAAAGCGTGGAACACGGGGTCCCGCTCGGCCGCCGACCGCGACTTGAAAACGCCTTCGACGAACTCGTAGGTCTTCTGGAACCGCAGGCGGACCTCGTCCGCGTCGTTGGTCGCGGTGCGCTCCTTCAGTAATCGGACGAACCGCTGGGCGAGCTCGGCGGGCGAAATCGGCGTGGCCACGGAAGACTCCGAATAGTGTGGGTGAAGGAGTTACGAAATCCGGCGGCGGACCCGAACGCCCGCTACGGTGAGGAGGCCCAAACCGACGGACGCCAGAGTGCTCGGTTCGGGCGTCAGGTTCACGTCGCCGACCGTCACAACCGCGTCGAGGCGGCCGACCCCGTCCGGGCCGTACTCCGGTACGATCTCAACGCGGTACTCGTTTCCCCCGAGGTTGAGCGATGCCTCGCTCAATTCGCTGAGGACGATCGAGGTCAGGTGCCGGCTGTTGACGAACCGCGGGTCGTCTTCCAGGTCGCCCCACGGACTTCGCCGCTGCGCGAACCCGAGCGTCTCGTTGGCCGACCCGGTCAGCGACACCGTGCCGGTTTGTCCGGACGCGGTGTCCGTGATCGAGAGGTTGAACTGGAACCGTTGGGCAAGGTAATTCACCGGTGACGTGTCGGCGTTCGGGACCAGCGAGCCGACTGTCACGGTCTGCCAACCCCACGCCCCGTGTTCGGCCACGCCGGCGGGAGTACTCGCGAAGGTCGAGTGGATCGTCGTTCCAGTGTCGATGATGTTCTCAAGGCCCGGCGTCACGTTCGGCTCCGGGATCGGGGCCCATGTCGACTGGTACGACCATTGAATCGGCCCCGCTGATGCAACCGGCACGGTCATCACCGCCAGAGCCAAGGCCATCCCGAAGCGAACCATAGTCGATACCTCAAACCGGGCGGAGCCGGCCGGACAGTACCGTATCGAGCGAAGTTCGATCAAGGTCAAGCGGCCCTCTCACCCCGGCGAATCGACGATCAACGTCACCGGGCCGTCGTTGACGAGGTCCACCTGCATGTCGGCCCCGAACCGCCCGCACGCGACCGGCACGCCAAGCGCCTTGAGCGCGTCCTGGAACGCGACGTACAGCGGTTCCGCGACCTCCGGGCGGGCCGCCCCGATGAAACTCGGCCGGCGGCCCTTCCCGCAGTCGCCGTACAGCGTGAACTGGCTGACGACCAGCACCGCCCCGCCCACGTCCTGCACCGAGAGGTTCATTTTGCCGTCCGCGTCCGGGAAGCAGCGCAGGTTGGCCGTCTTGTCGGCGAGCCACGCGGCGTCCTTCGCGGTGTCGTCGGGGGCCACGCCCAGAAGGGACACCCACCCCCGGCCGATCTCGCCGACGGTTTCCCCGGCCACGCTCACCTTCGCCCGGCACACCCGTTGCAGAACGACGCGCATGAAAAAACCCTTGCCCCTGAGCGGCGGAAGGGTGGTATCTTATGGGAGCCCCCGCTCCACCGGAGACTCCTGATGGCACTCGGCGACTTCTCGGCCCACCAGCAGAAGATTATCAAACGCTACTACTCGAATCAGGGCCAGATTCAGTTGCAACGATTGAGCGAGCAGGTCACGGAGCTATTCCTGGCCGAGGGGAAGAAGCGCGACCGCGTGTGGCTGTCGGTCGCGACCGCAATGCAGAAACTCGGCGTGCCGCAATCGCGGATCGACCACCTCGTGAAGCAGAACGACCCGCAACTGATCGCGAAGCTGGTAACGGAGTTGCAGGGAAAGTGATGTGACAGCCCGGGCACGGCCGTGCCCGGGCTGTCACATTTTCAATCGTCCACCGAGAAGTACACCGCCGGCCCGGCGACGCTCGTCAACTTGTCGATGACGGCCGCGGCTGTGCGGAACCGGCCCGTCTCGGCGAGGTGGGTCATGATGACCAGCGGCACTACCTTCTCCGTTTCTCGCAGCGGCTCGTGCTGGATCACCGACGCGATGCTGATTTGCTCGTTCGCCAGGCACCGGCAGACCTCGGATAGGGTGCCCGGTTCGTCCTTCACCAACAGTCGCAGGTAGAACTTCGACCGCACCTTCTCCGACGGCACGATCGTAAACTCGCGCGACCCGCTCCAGAGCTTCGCGGCCGTGAACGTCTTCTGCGCCCGGCCCACGGCGATGTCGATGATGTCCGCCACCACCGATGAAGCCGTCGGCATCATCCCGGCTCCCGGCCCCTGGTAGAGCGTTTCGCCGACCACGTCGCCGGTGACGAGGATCGCGTTGAACGCCCCGCGGACCTGGGCCAGTGGGTCGGTCTTGCGGAGCAGCACCGGCGCAACGTGCAGGGCCACGGTTTTGTCGGCGGCCCACGCTTCGGCGAGCAGTTTGATCGTGTAGCCGAGTTCGGCCGCGTAGCGGGTGTCCATCGCCTGGATGTCGGCGATGCCCTGCTTCTCGATGTCGCTCGGCTTCGCCGTCACGCCGAAGGCGATCTGGGCCAGCACCGCCAGCTTGTGGGCCGCGTCGGAGCCGTCCACGTCGAGCGTCGGGTCGGCCTCCGCGTAGCCGAGGCGCTGGGCTTCCGTGAGCGCGTTTGCGTAGCTCGCCCCGTTGTCGGCCATGCTGCTGAGGATGAAGTTCGACGTGCCGTTGAGAATGCCCTGGATGCCGGTGATCTGGTTGGCCGCGAGGCTCTCGCCCATCGCCCGGATGATCGGGATGCCGCCCGCCACGGCCGCCTCGAAGCAGATGACGCGCTCCGCCTTGCGGGCCGCCGCGAACAACTCTTGGCCGTGCTCGGCGAGGAGGGCTTTGTTCGCGGTGACGACGTGCTTACCGGCCGCGAGGGCGGCGAGGACAATCTGCTTCGCCGTGGTCGTGCCGCCGATGAGTTCGACGACGATCTGCACAGCGGGGTCGGCGACGGCCGTGGTCCAGTCGGTGCCGACGGACGCCGACGGAATCGCCGGGTCGCGGCCCTTGCCCGCGTCGCGCGCCACAACCCGCTTGACAGCGACCGTCTTTCCGCCGGTCCGCGTAGTAACGCGGTTGGCGTGGTGCGTGAGAATCTTCGCCACCCCGGTGCCGACGGTTCCACAGCCGATGAGTGCGATCCCGAGCGATTCCGCCATGCCACGTTCCCCGATGAATTCGTCGGGGTGTTCTTACGGTCGGCGGGCGGGCAGGGCTAGGGAGAAGGGGTATCGACGGCGGTTTCCGGCTTCGCCGTTCGTTCGGCCCAGTACATCTGTTTGTGGCCACGGGCCTCGTACAATTGCACGAGTTTTTCGGCCTCATCTTGGCCGAGTTCGCCCTTTACGACGAAGACGTTCCCGGTATCGTCGATCCGGTATACGGTCCAAGTGTAGACAGGGCGATTCATGTTTAATACTCTCCCGACCCGTCGCAGGACCTTCCGGAAACGCAACAACCTCGCGGGCTGACCCGGCGAGGTTGCGCGCGTCGGCTTCCGGGACGGGCCGGCGGGTTACTTTTTGGGGTCGTCGGACTTCAGGTCGAAATTGTGCTCGTTCGGCCCGGCCTTCATGTCGGCGGTCAACTCCGAACTCGTGTTGTACTTGGCCGGGATGATGTTCTTGACGACTTCGATCATCGGGCTGTCCGGCGTGTCGTAAGCCTTGTGCTTGCCGACGACCGTGTTGGCGTTGACGGACACCTTCATGTTGCAGACCGACGTCTGCACGGTGTACTCGCCGTCCTTGATGATGGCGGCGGCCGTCTGACCCTTCCCGCCGATCGGGAAGAATTCGATCGACCCGTTGGCAATCGGCTTGCCGTCGAGCGTAACCTTGCCCTTCACATCGGCTTTCGGCGGCCCGCCGCACCCGGCCGTGAAGAACGATACGCCAAAGGCGAACGTCAGCAACAGGGCGGTTCGGCGGCTTGGTAGGTTAGAAGTCATCGCCGATCACCTCCCCACTGCTGATGGAAGACAGAGCTTGCCAGCTCGCCAGACTGATAGTGTCGCGGACGAACCGCACCGCCCCGTCGGACAGGAGCGTGTTCACGCCGCCGGTGTGGCGGCTGCGGGCGGAACTGTAGTTGTCGCCCGCCTTCAGGCACGGGTTCGTGGCGTCGTAAATGGGGTCGGTCGCCGTGGCCGCACACGCATTGGACGAGTGGTCGATACCCGTGTTCGGCGTGCTGACGGCCATGAACCAGTGCGCGCCCTGGTCGTTAAACACGTCGCCCCGAACGTCGCCATCGCCGTCGGCCTTGGGGAACCGCAGTTCGGACATGAGGAGCGTGTTCGACAGTCCGTCGGTGATGGCCGCGAAGTTCTTCTGGTACGGAACGAAAGCCCCGAACCCGCCGCTAGAAATCCAGCCGAACACGCCGAGCCGCTGGCTATCTGACGTCGTCCCCGGGGGGGTGAACAAGAGGTTGGGCCCGTAGTTGCCCACGTAATTCCCCCGTGCCCGGTAGTAGGCATCGCCCATCCAGATCGCGTTGGGCCGGTCGCTGGGGCAGTAGTAAGTTTTGACCGCCGTCACCACCAGCCCCGTCGGCTGCGAGTTGCCGCCGTTGCCGTTCGGGACCTGGTAGAAGCCCAACGAATTGTTGTACTGGCTGGCCAGGGCTGTTTGCTCCAGATACGGCCAAACGTCGACGTAGAACGTCTTCCGGGCGGGCGACCGTTGGTTCCCGTACGGCAGCTTGCTGTTGACGTCATGAAAGCCGTGCAGGGCCAACCCGAACTGCTTCAGGTTGTTCGTGCACGACATCCGGGCGGCCGCCTCGCGGACCTTTTGCACCGCCGGCAACAACAGCCCGATCAGGATTGCGATGATCGCAATGACCACCAGCAGCTCGATCAGCGTGAACGCACGCGATCGGCGTTTAAGGGAAGAGGACATGAAGAGCCTCACAAAATAAGAAGAGACAATTGAAGGGGCGATCGAATCAAGGGCGGTTGAATCAAGGGTGAGTATAGGGCCTGTTGATTCAAAGAGATAGACTAAAACCCTTGTCGGGTAAGTGATTTGCGATCGAGGTACTGTTTCAAGCGGATTCCGCACGAATATCTCAGTATTCCTCCGCCCAGTCGCGGGACCGCCACAGGTACCACGACGCCACGGTGCGGTACGGCCGCCACGGCTCGCTCAGTTCGAGCATTGTTTGTACACTCGGTAGGGCGTCCAGTTTCCACAGGTCGCGGATGGCGAGTTTGATGCCGAGATCGCCGACGGGCATCACGTCTAAGCGGCCGAAGCCGAACATCAGCAGCATGTCGGCCGACCACGGGCCGAGACCCTTGATCCGCACGACCGCCTCGCGGAAGGCTTCGTCTTCCAGCGTCGGCAGTTGCTTGAGGAACGCTTTCTCGACGGCGACGTGGTCGAGAAGCGACACAATCGCCCGCTGCTTTGGCCGCGAAATGCCACAGGCGACGAAGTCGTCGGGCGTCAGTTTGCGGAGTTTCGCGGCCGTCATCGGCTTCACCCGCTCCGTCAGGCGGGCGTAGATCGACGCGGCCGCTTTCACCGAGATTTGCTGCGAAATCACCACCTTCACGAGCATCGTCAGCGGGTCATCCGGCCGCGGCGTGAGTAGGCACTTGCCCGCTCGTTGGATGACCGCCTTCAGGATCGGGTCACGGCGTGAAAGGTGACGGCGGGCCTTCTGGTAGGTTTCGTTCATGATGGAAAATTGTACACACTCTCGGCGTCGGCGTCACCGCCGCGCCCGCAACCGTGCCCGCCGGCGGACCGAGCGAATCTGCAAGCCGATCAGCGCCACCGCGAACCCGCCGAAGACGACGCCGAACGCGATCAGGCTGTTCTCGCTCAACCCGAGGTCTTCGAGCGTGGCGACTTTCTTCGGCTTCTCGACCGGCGACGATATCAACACGGGGTCGTCCGCCACCGCCGGCAGGGTCGCCACCACGCGGCGGACGGCGTCGCGGTGGGCCATCAGGATTTTGCGGTTCGAGTAGTACCGGCTGCGCACGCAATCGTCGAAGAGGATGTCCGACTCGCGGAACCTCCCGTCGGCCGCGTACAGTTCGGCGAGCAGCCAGACCAGTTGCGTGTCGGTCGGCGACCAGAGCAGGAGTTGCTGGGTAATCGCGATGGCGTCCGGCGGCAGTTTCGCCCTCTCGGCGGCGGCGACCTTCCCCGGTTCGTACTGCCCGGCGTCGTTCACGAACTTCATGCCGAATAGCGGCAACACGTCTTCCGACTCGGCCGGGACTTTGTGCGCGACCTGCTCTTGATGGGCCTTCAGCCAGTGCGGGTAAAAGTCCTTCTCGACCCGTTGCAGCCACTTTAGTTGTGCCGGCGAGGTGCCGGGGAGGTCGCCGGGAAATTCGGAATCGAGCCACGCCGAGTGGTGCTTGATGACGGCGTCCGACCAGTCGCCGCGGGCCGCGTAGACGTGGGCGAGGTTCGCCAGCACGCGGAAGTCCGGCACGCGCTCGCGGGTGTGCGGTTCCAGCACGTTCAGAGCTTCGTCCAACTTGCCGAGGCGGATGAGGTCGGCCGCATGGTCGGCGGGTGTCTGCTGCGTCTTCAAACGGGCCAGCACCGCGTCGCGCTCGGGGCTTTTCTTCTCCGGGTTCAGGAGCAGTTCGTACTTCGTCAGTTCTTGCTTGAACCGGCCGCTCTTGTCCGGCTTGAACGACAGTTCCTCGGCCGTGCCGTCGGGTTGGGCGGCGAACGGCGTCGGCTCGGCCGTGGAGTACACGCCGGCCGAGGCGGACACGGGAAGCAGGACGAGTGCGAGGGTTGCGAGTCGCATCATAGTCGCGGTATTCTACCCAGTGAATTGTCGTTCGATGTCCACGCCGACGAGTTTCGACCACGCGGCCAGGAGGTAGCGGTAGGCGGGTCCAGGCCAGTCGAAGGTGCGCGTGTGGTCGCTGTCGGACCATGACACCACGCCCGCCACGCCGAAGCCGGTGCCGCACAGGAGCAGTTCCCGGACGTTCGGCGAGTCGGCCGCGAAGGCACTCTCGCGGACGGGGAAGCCGTGGGCGGCGAGTTCGCGGAGTACCTTCAGGCTGATGCTCTCTTGCACGAAGCCGGTCGCCGGCAACAAGAGTGTGCCGTCCACGGCGATGGCCGCGATGGCACCGACGGCGGTGTCGGCGACGCCGTGATTCCGCACGACCGCGACTGCGTCGGGCGGAACCTTTTGTTCGGCGACGTGCCAGTGGAGGCGGCTGCGGTGCTTGATCCTCGGCGGCAACAAGTCCGTCGGCTCCGAGGCTTGCGTGCCGGCGACGACGAGCCGAACGCCCTGGGTGAAGAACGGCCGGTACCGTTCCACGCGGATTGGGTACGTTGTCATCGCGAGCGTCGGCGGTCCGCCCGGCGGCCCTGGCGTTGCCGCCGTAACGACGTGCAGTTCACCCAGCGGCGACAGCGGGAGGTTTTGCGCGAGGAGTTCTTCCGCGGTGCGCGAGAGTTCCGCATCGGTGGCCACGAGCGGAACGAAGCATCGTTCGCAATCGCGGCGGAAGCGGGCCAGGTGATCGGCCCAGCGGAAGAGTTTGCCGCCGAAGGTGCGGGCGTTATCAACAACCGTCGCCCCGGAGACGAACCCGGCGTCCGCGAGCGACAGCGTGGCGTCACCCGCGGGCAGAAGGCGGCCGTTGAGGAAGGCGAGTAAGCTATTCAATTTGTGCGTCCAGGATCGGTTGCACGATCATTGTTCGCACGTCATCCAGGGACGTGAGCGCCGAGAGCGGGACCGACAGGCAGACCACAGGATCGGTACGATCAAGAAGTGCCTTACGGGCCTGCGGACTGAGGGCTTGAAACTGTCGGGACGCTCCCAGTTCAACGACAGCGGGTCCGACATCGGGGAACTTGTTCTTGATGTCTATGTGGCAGAGGGTGCCGCGGACCTTTGCGGCCAGACACCTCGGTTCGTACAAGTCCCCTTCCACAGCGGGGGAAAGGTGGCAGATGATGGCAATAGCCGTTCCGTCGTTTGGCCCGTACTCGCGAAAGAAACAGTAGAGGGACCATCGTTCCGGATCGTCCGTCAGGCGACCGCGGACGTCACCGACCGGGACAGCTTTTTTCGGCGTGGGCCAGCCGAAGCGGTCGAAAATCTGGTCCAGCGCGTTGTAGAACTCGCGGACTTGGATGTGCCACTCGTAGACCTTGTTGACCGCCGCTCCGACCGTGGCCGTTGGCTCGTCTTTGGGGAAACCCATGAACCCGCCCAGCCCTTTCTTGCGGAGGATGTCGATTAGGTCTTGGGCCGGCAATCCGCCGATCCCCGATCGGGCACATCGCTGGACGACTTCCGCTACGCTGTGCCAAGACAGCCAGTAAAGCCAGTCACCGGGCCGTGAGAGCGAGGATTCCAATTCGTCTTTGGGTGGAGTCACGTCGGCCGTCAGATAGATGACGCCCAACGGGGGCACGCCCGTCGTCAGCGACTCTTCTTGGAGCAGTTGCCAGTACCCGAGCAGTTGGTCACGACTGATCCGCGATTCGGATGGCTCGAAGTCTTCGTCATCCGTCCCGCTCTTGCGGCTGTCGAGTTTCACCTCAACGACGACCGACCCGAACGGCACACCGTTTTGGGTGAAGGTGGCGATCAGATCCGGTTCTTTGTTCCCCCGCAGCCGTGGCCAGAACCGAAAGGTACACCCATCGACATCCGCGGGGAGTTGCAACCCGTACATGCTGACCCAGGCACGTTTCCCCTCCCGGCAGACTTGGTTGGCCCGGCTCAAGATGGGGAAAAGGCCGTCTCGAAAGGGGATGTACCTCAGAAGTTGAAACGCGGTCGAAGTGAGCAAGTCTTCGCCGCGTTCGTGTGCGCGTTCGGAGTTGCGGCCCAGCTTGTTGGCGAGTTCGGCAAAGAGCATGACGTTATGATACCCTCAGACGCTGAGGAAATTGTATCGTCTCACGCCGCCTGCCTCGGCGGCCTTTCGTGGTCGATCAACTCGTCCAGCACGTCGAGCGTTTTCGCCGTTGCCCCTTGTTGGTCGCGGACAAATTGCCGGGCGGTCGTGCCCATCGCGGTTCGCTTTGCGGTGTCTTCCAGCAGTGCCGTGAACGCGGGTACCAGCCCGGCCGCGTCCTTCACCATGACGGCCCCGCCGACTTCGACAAGGCGTCTCGCGGCGTCGCGAAAGTTCCAGACGTGCGGGCCGAAGACCGTCGGCACGCCGTAGCCGGCCGGCTCGATCATGCTCTGGCCGCCGCGCTTGCCGTCGAGCGTCCCGCCGACGTAGCCGACGTCGGCGAGACCCCACGCGGCCCCGAGTTCGCCGACCGTGTCCAGCAGCACCACCGGCGGCGTCTCGGCGAGCGGCTCCGTGACTTGGCTGCGCCGCACGAACGGTAGGTCGGAACCTGCCAACAAGACGGCCACTTCCGCGAAGCGGTCCGGGTGCCGCGGCACGAGGAGCAGCCGCAACGCCGGGAAGCGTTCGCGCAGTTGGCGGAAGGCGTCGAGGATCAGCGATTCCTCTGGCGCGTGCGTGCTGCCGGCGACGAGGACGGTGTCGCCCGGCTTCAGCAGCAGTCGCGCCAACTCTCGGCCCTTCGGCGTGTCGCGGTCGCCGATGGCCCCGTCGTACTTGATCGAGCCGGTCACGCGGAGGTGATTCACGCCGAGTTGTTGGAAGCGCTCGGCGTAGTCGGCCGACTGCACGGCGATGACATCGACGCGGTTTAAGAACAGTCGCCGGGCGAGGCCGGCGATGCGGCGGTAGCGGCCGAAACTCCGCGGGCTGAGGCGGGCGTTGATGACGGCGACCGGGATGTTCCGCCGCTTCGCCGCCGCGAGGAAGTTCGGCCACATCTCGCCTTCCGCCAGCACGACGAGGCTCGGCTTCACGGCGTCGAGTGCGTTCGCGACGGCCCACGAGAAGTCGAACGGCCACGCGATGACGGTACAGTCGGCGAAGCGGGCACGGGCCTCGGCCAACCCGGTGTCGGTGGTCGAGGAGATGACGCAGTGGAACGCGGGGTGCCGCTTGCGGAACGCGGCCACCACCGTCGTCAGGAGGTGGATTTCGCCCACGCTGACGCCGTGGAACCACGCGATCTCTTGTTCCCTCGCCCCTTGGGGGGGAGGGTTAGGGTGGGGGGTGGAGTGAGTGTGCAGAGGGAGAGGACCGCTACCATCGGCAGGCGGCTTACCCCCCACCCTAACCCTCCCCCCCAAGGGGCGAGGGAATAAAGGCACTTCCACCCGGCCCAACAACTTCGCCGCCAACCCGTTTCGATATCGACCCGTTCGCCACGCCCGCCACACGAGCCACGGCGAGAGCAATGTCAACACGAACAGGTACAGCGCGTTCAGCAACATAGGCCCAGAGTCTACGACAGAACGGAAACACAGTTCAACACCGATCCGCGGTGCATATGCTGACTCCATCCCGCCCCTCTCTGGAGTCCCTCATGCGGTTCCTCTCGCTCTTTATCCTCCTCGCGGTCGCTCCCATGACTCAAGCCGCCGATCTCGTTCCCGCCGGGGCGAAAGTCCAAAAGCTCGCCGACGGCTTCGCCTTCACCGAAGGGCCGGCCGTGGACGCCGACGGGAACGTTTACTTCACCGACCAGCCGAACGATCGGATCATGCTTTGGAGCACCGACGGTAAGCTCTCCGAGTTCCTGAAGCCGTGCGGCCGCAGCAACGGGCTGTGCTTCGACAAGGAAGGCAAGCTGTGGGCGTGTGCCGATGAGAAGAACGAGATGTGGGTTATCGACGTGAAGACGAAGGAACACACCGTCGCCGTGAAGGACTACAACGGCAAGCTCCTCAACGGCCCGAACGACGTGTGGGTGACGCCGACCGGCGGGGCGTACTTCACCGACCCGTGGTACAAGCGTGATTACTGGAAGCGCGGCCCACAAGAGCAGGACAAGCGCGCCGTCTACTTCCTGCCGGCGAACGGCAAGCTCGCCCGCGTGGCCGACGACCTGACGCAGCCGAACGGCATCATCGGCACGCCGGACGGGAAGACGCTCTACGTCGCCGACATCAACGCCAAGAAGACCTACCAGTACGCCATCGCCGACGACGGCACGCTGAAGGACAAGAAGCTGTTCTGCGAACTCGGCAGTGACGGCATGACGATCGACGACCAGGGCAACGTCTACCTCACTGGCAACGGCGTCACGATCTTCGATAAGGCCGGGAAGAAGCTCGCGAACTTGCCGGTGCCGGAGGGCTGGACGGCGAACGTCTGCTTCGGCGGCAAGACAATGGACACGCTGTTCGTCACCGCGGGCAAGGGCCTCTATTCGATCAAATTGAATGCGAAGGGGGCCGCGCGGCAGTAAACTGGGGTGTCCGCATCCGCCCGTGATGATGGAGCCTGTGCGTGCGAACCCGGTCGGCCTTCACGCTTCTGGAACTGCTGGTGGTCATGGCGATCATCGGCATTCTCATCGGGCTATCGCTGCCGGCCGTGCAAAAAGCGCGGGCAGCGGCGATCCGCCTTGCCGACCAGAACAACCTGAAGCAACTCACCCTCGGCGTGCAGAACTACGCCGCGACGAACGCCGACGTGCTGCCGCCGCTGATGACCTTGGAGAACGGCGGCGTGCGGTGGTGGTTCGCGTTCGAGAAGCCGACCGGCGTTTACGACACGGCTGGCAGCCACCTGATGCCGTACTTGGAGAACAGCCGGGCCGCCCTGCAAAGCCCGGCCAAGGCACCGGGCAAGGTCGTCCTCACCTACGACGGCCTCTCCGGGGGGTACGGTTACAACTACTGGTACCTCGCCCCTGACGGCCCGACGCCCAGTTTCACGCTCAGCGGCAAGTGGCGGAAGGTCACGCTCCCGCAGATCGCCAGCACCAGTCGCACCGTCGCCTTCGCCAACGCCGTCCTCGCCAGCGACACGTCACCGGAACTGTCCGAAATCCCGTTCAGCTACCCGCCGTCGGCGAGGCGGCCGACCGTCCACTACCGGCAGTTCAGTCATCTCGCCAACATCGCCTTCGTTGACGGCCACGTCGAGGCTAGCACGCAGGGCACGCGGAACGCCCCG
The DNA here is from genome assembly GCF_008254045.1 of Limnoglobus roseus. Classification (GTDB taxonomy): domain Bacteria; phylum Planctomycetota; class Planctomycetia; order Gemmatales; family Gemmataceae; genus Limnoglobus; species Limnoglobus roseus. The sequence goes on from NZ_CP042425.1 coordinate 3,184,951, forward strand.
GCGCCGGCCGACTCCGCCGCCCTACTCGCGATCCGCGACCGCGAGTACGTTTTCGACTACGGCACCACGGATGAATTGTGGGGGCAACGGTAAGCGGTGTCCGCCGGCCACGCCTATAACGAGTGACAATCGCCCCCCACCACTCCGGAAGAGGCATCTCTCGATGGCAGCCATCAAAGCGTACGCGGCTACGAAGGCCAAAGGCCCGCTCGCCCCGTTCGAGTACGAACCCGGTCCGCTCGGGTCGGAACAAGTCGAGATCAACGTCTCGCACTGCGGCGTCTGTCACTCCGACCTATCGATGCTCGACAGCGAGTGGGGGCCGACCAACTACCCGCTCGTGCCGGGCCACGAGGTCGTCGGCACCGTCGGGGCGGTCGGGTCGAACGTGAAGACGCTGAAGGTCGGCCAGCGGGTCGGCCTCGGTTGGTTCAGCGGGAGTTGCATGCACTGCAAGCAGTGCATGAGCGGCGACCACAACCTCTGCCCGACGGCCGAGCAGACGATCTGGGGCCGGCACGGCGGGTTCGCCGACCGCGTGCGGTGCAAGGAAGAGTGGGCCACTCCGCTGCCCGACGGCCTCGACCCGGCGACGGCCGGCCCGCTGTTCTGCGGCGGCGTGACGGTGTTCAACCCGATCGTGCAGTTCGACGTGCGGCCGACGCACAAGGTCGGCGTCATCGGCATCGGCGGCCTCGGCCACCTGGCGTTACAGTTCCTCAACAAGTGGGGCTGCGACGTGACGGCGTTCTCGTCGTCGGCCGGCAAGGCGGACGAGGCGAAGAAGCTCGGAGCGCACCACGTCGTCAACAGCCGGGATGACGCGGCGATGGCGAAGCTGGCCGGGCAGTTCGACTTCATCCTGGTGACGGTGAACGTCCCACTGAACTGGCCGGCGTACATCAACGCCCTCGCCCCGAAGGGCCGCCTCCACCTCGTCGGGGCCGTCGGCGAGCCGATCCCGATCGCGGCTTTCCCGATGATTATGGCCCAGCGGTCCCTGTCCGGCTCACCGCTCGGCAGCCCGGTCACGACGGCGACGATGCTCGACTTCTGCACGCGGCACAAGATCGCGCCGGTGACGGAGTTCTACCCGATGTCGAAGGTGAACGACGCCATCGAACACCTCCGCGCCGGCAAGGCCCGCTACCGGATCGTGCTGACGAACGACGCCGCGGCGTGAGGAAACGTGGAATCTCGCGCGAAACCGCCAAGGCGCGAAGAAGACGAGAAGAATTATGTCTTCCTCTTCTTCGCGCCTTGGCGGCTTCGCGCGACACCAATTGAACAGCCATGATCGGGAACAGTCCGAGTTTAAACGCCGTCCGCCGGGCTGTGGCCCAGGTCGCGCCGACTGACGCCACGGTGCTGATCCTCGGCGAGACCGGCACCGGGAAGGAACTGGTCGCGTCGTCGCTGCACGACCAAAGCCCGCGGCGGGCACATGCCTTCGTGCCGGTCAGTTGCGTGGCCCTCGCGCCGGGGCTGATAACGAGCGAACTCTTCGGCCACGAGGCTGGGGCGTTCACCGGGGCCGTCAAACGGCGGGTCGGCCGCTTCGAGCAAGCCCAGGGCGGCACGCTCTTTCTCGACGAAGTCGGCGAGATGCCGCCGGAAGCCCAAGCCTTGTTGCTGCGGGTGCTGCAAGAGCGGGTCATCGAGCGGGTCGGCGGTGATACTCTGCCGATCGACGTTCGCATTGTGGCCGCAACCAACCGTGACCTGTCGGCCGAGGTGAAAGCGGGTCGCTTTCGCGCGGACCTGTTCTATCGGCTGAACGTCTTCCCGATCACGCTGCCACCGCTCCGCGACCGCCGGGAGGACATCCCCGCGCTGGCCGCACACTTCGTCCACCAGACCGCGAAGCGGCACGGCCGGTCGGTCTCGCGAATTCTGTCCACCACGCTCCGATTGCTGTCCGCTCACGACTGGCCGGGGAATGTCCGGGAACTGCAAAATGTCATCGAGCGCGGCGTGATCGTCAGCGAAGGTTCGGACCTGGCCTTCGACGCGAGTTGGCTGGTCGGGGCGTCCACCGTAGAGACGGCACAAACTTGGGCCGCCCAGGAACGGCATCGCATCCTCGACGCTCTGCGGGCCACCGACGGCCGCGTCTACGGCCCCGGCGGGGCGGCCCACCGCCTCGGCCTCAACCCCACGACGCTCTACGGCAAAATGAAGAAGCACGGTATCTGCAAAACCGGCACCGAGTGGACCTGACCGCCCGTCGTTACCCGTCCACATTTCGTCACCTCATCGGCTTCATACCGCTGCATTTCCAGGTGTTCTCCTTCGGCACACGGTCTGCAATCCGCTTCGCGTCTTGGCGGCTTTGCGCGAGACATCTTCCTTCCAACAGGTGCCCCGATGGCCTTTGTCGTGACCGAGCCGTGCCTGAATTGCAAGTACACCGACTGCGTCGTCGTCTGCCCGTGTGAGTGCTTCTACGGCGATGAAACGATGCTGTACATCGACGCCGACGATTGCATCGACTGCGAGGCGTGCCAGCCCGAATGCCCGGTGGAAGCGCTTTACCTGGATCGAGACGTGCCGGCGAAGTGGGAACAGTACGTTCAGTTGAACATCGACCGGGTGAAGGTGTTGAAACCGCTCGGCGCGAACGTAACGGAGAAGGTGCCGCGGTGATCGGTCCCCTCTCCGTTCGTGCTTCCGAAAGCCAAACCTAGTCCGGCCCGCGGACGAGGGACGCGACTTGCTCCTGGTAGAACCGCCGCAGCTTCTCGTGGGTTTGCTCGCTAAGCGGCTTCGATTTACTCGGCTTCGCGTTCGTCAATGCTTGTTGCGGGTTGCGGGCACCGGGGATGATTGTCGTCACCGCGGGGAAGTCGAGAATCCACCGCAGGGCCATCTCCGGCATCGTGTAGCCGGCCGGCAGCAAGGTCCGCAGTTTGTCCACGAGTTCCAGGCCGTTCTCCCAGCCGAGGCCCGCGAACGTCTCGCCGACGTTGAACTTCTCGCCGTTGCGGTTGTAACTGCGGTGGTCCGTCGGGGCGAACTTCGTGCTATGGCTGTACTTGCCGGACAACAGGCCGGACGCCAACGGCAGCCGCACGATGATCGACACGCCCTTCTTCATCGCCTCGTCGAAGATCGCGGTGATCGGCGTCTGACGGAAGACGTTGAAGATGATTTGCAGCGACGACAGCCCCGGCTGCGACAGGCACGCCTTCGCTTCCGCCGTCGATTCGACGCTCGCTCCGAACCGCTGAATCTTCCCTTCCTGCTTCAACTGCCGCAGCGTCTCGAAGATTTCACCCTTCTGCAATTCCTCCAGCGGCACGCAGTGCAATTGCGTAAGGTCGAGCGTTTCGACGCCGAGTCGCTTCAGCGATTCCTCGGTGAAGTGCCGGACGTGTTCCGGCTTGCAATTGTCGGGCAGTCCGGGCGTCGGCCAGCGGCCGAGTTTCGTGGCGACGAACAGGTTCTTCGCCTGCACTTCCTTGACGAACTCCGCGACCAGCGATTCGCTCCGGCCGAGGCCGTAGATGTCGGCGGTGTCGTAGAACGTGACGCCGGAATCGTAGGCCGCCTTGAGCGTGGCCATCGCGTCGGCGTCCGAGACGGTGCCCCACTGATCGCCACCGATCTGCCAACAGCCGAGGCCGATTTCCGACACGGGAACGGGGTCGCCGCCAAAGGTCCGGGTATTCATGATCGCATCCTGATGGGGGGATGTTGTTCTATCCGCCCACTGAGTGCCGCCCACGATTATCGAAGACGTAATACACCGGCTCACTGTGCCGACTCTTGCGAAGGGACTCGGCCGAGAGGCGGGCGGACGCGGCGTAGGCCCCGTGACGGCTGCGCGAGGACGAATGGCGAATCGTACCGACCCGAGCGAACCCGGCCCGCTCGAAGAACGGGTTAGCGTGTCCCATCGCGGAGAGCGTTTCGATCCAATCGACGGGGCAGAGTTGGCACGCACGCCGCACGAAGTCGGCCGCGATGCCGGCCCCGCGGTAAGTCGGGTGCAGCACGACACGCTGCAACAGCCAGAGTTGCTGATTCAACGCGGAGAGGGCCACGCCGGACCGGGGATTCTTGAGGCCGAAGAAGTGCGAGCGAAGAGTGAGCGAGGCGGCCGGGGCGGCGAAGACGCAGACGCCGACGGGTTGCTCGCCGTGCCAGAGGAGCGTCACGCGGCGGGTGAAGGCGAGGTGGTGGCTGCGGTAATGCCACCCCGCGAAGTACGGCCAGTCGGATCGGGAACCGTCCGAGAGCCAGAGGTCGTCGCGGCTTTGTAGTGTAATTACGTACAAGTCGCGAATTACGGAACAGGCCGGGAAATAAAACGACAGATGTGGCAGCCAATGGAATTTATCCCATTGGCTGCCGGGTTAACTCGGTACACCTACCGTTACCGAGGCGTTGAAGTCCAGCCGCACACGATTTGGCCACCGCGATCAAGGCCGACGAAATGATGTCGGCCAGACAACTGCCAAATGCCGACCAGTTCCCATCGGACGACTCGAAGAAGCAAGGCGCGATCACGTTCGGACATTGTGAAACTCCTGGTGACGAACACCCGGTCTTGCCGGGCCGATCAATCTTGTTCGAGATGTGCAAGGTTTGCCAGATGAGATTCTTGCCTTGAAATTTAAGGCGTTTCGCGAACTCGCATCTCGCGATTTCGGGAGATAGGTCGTTGCAGTGAGTCAGAGATGAGTCGGCGATGGGGCGTGCTATACCGCTGCGACCGCCTTCGGGGTGTTCTTCCAGAACTCGGCCTCGATGCCAAGTTCGTGCTGTTCGTGGATCAGCACGACCAAATTGTGGCAGAGGATTTTGCAGAGTGTCTCGTTGACGAGTGCCGTGTCCGTTTTGCTTCGAAGGGAGTCCCCGAACTTCCGCTTAATCATGCTGAACGTGCTTTCGATGTTGCTGCGTTGGTGGTAGTGCTTCAGGAACTCTTCGCGTCTGAACTGGAAGTAGTGGAACATCCGCTCGAACAGGCCGCCGGAACCGCCGGTGTGGTTCGACTTGAACGCGATGAACCCCGTCCCGCCGCAGTTGGCGACCGTCTCGAAGTTCTCCACGCTGGCGTAGGCTTTGTCGGCCGACACTTCCTCGATGACGAACTCCTGGGCCGTCTCCTTGACGAGCGGCGTGAACTGCGGGGCGTCGGCCGAGTCCTTGTCGAGAATGCGAACCGCCGTGACGATGTGCGTGTTGACCCCGCAGCAGATGTGAACCTTGACCCAATGGCACTTCTGCCGCGTCACCCCGTACTTCTGATCGAACCATCGCTCGAAGCGACTCGTCGAAAACCCGCTGCTGTCGATGGCGAACTTCGTATCGACCGACTTGAGGGGCAAACTGCTCTGCACGATGAGCGACTTCAGCAACGGGGTGAACGCCTCGTTCTCCATGAACTCGCACACCTTCAGCCCGCCCGCCATCAGACGGTCCATGTGACCGCGGGCGTGGGCTTGGCGAAGGTCGGACGAGAAGCGGCGACCGCTGATCGTGCTGTATACCTTGAACGTCATCGCGAAGAGGGAGTCCTTCATCGAGAACGGCTTTCGCCCTCTCATGCCGGTGCGGTCGGGTTCAGCGACACCTCGGCACAAGTCGAACAGCAGTTCTTGGAACCGATCTTTCTCGACGCTCTGAGCCGTGTTGTACGCCTTCCAGTTTTGCTTGTACGTTGGCTTCTTCGGCACGTCGTCAACGACGATGGCGGGAGCCTTGCCGCCGTGGTCCCGTTCGCACACGAGCCGCGCGGCTATCACGTGTTTACCCCGCCCGCACGGTGGACGACTATCGGGCGTACTGCCACCAGTGCCACCGGGATGAGCACAAAAGGCTCTGAAGGGGTTGGACCGGCAGAATTGTTGAGACAGACGAGGGAGTGATGTGTTAAAAGAGAATACGCTGACGATACTTTTGAGTTGGTCAGGATGGAGTTGCTCAAGATGTCAAGGCGTCGAGTGCTAGCTCGGGTGAGTTTTGGTCTATTTCTGATGGCCGTTGTTGGCTTTGCGATTCTCTATTTGATTCAACCAATTCGGCCAACACAGGAACGATTTGAACAGGTGAAGAAGGGGATGACGCAGGAGCAAGTTGTCAGAATCGTTGGCGGCCTCCCCGGAGATTACTCGAATGATGAATCTACTTGGAACCCGTTTAGTGATCGCTATCAACGATACAATATGTGGCTGATCCGAGAGAGTCAACTTATGGTGAGATTTGACGAGACAGGCAAAGTAGATGACATAATTATCCTTCAAGCGTCAACCTATATTTCTCCTCCATCACTCATGGCCCGCTGGCGTCAGCGTCTTGGTTTTTGACTTTAAATTGTGCCACGGTGGGGCAGAGCCCAGCATCCAGAAAATCCGATAATTGAGATGCGGCACCCTATCTAGCAGGGCAAACGCACCTAAATCGCCTGAAAAGGTAGTGCTTCGTCCCTCCACTCAGGTCTTGTTCAGCACCAGGTCGACGACCCAGCAGCCCAGAGCGTGTCCGCCGTCACCGCGGCAATGGTTCAACACTTCGGGGTCATCGCAGCCGGCCTCCTCCAGGGCATCTGCCAGCACCGGCAGGCGGTCGAACGCCCTGTCGGCGTAGATGCCATTGGCCAGGGCGACGACGGTGGACGTGAGCCAGGACGGGGGGATCACGGCGTGCCGGCGGTACGGAATCCCGAAGATGCAGTTCAGGACCTCGACCTGACCCTTCCGTCCGATGCTGCCCGCCGTCCACCGCATTGCCATCATCGCCCCGTAATCCGCTTGTGCCCACAACGCCAAGCTCACGGCGGCGGCCCCGGAGGCGTCGTTCGCTGCGTCCTGTCCATCCGGCCAGCCACGCTCCGTGACGGCGGCCGCCGCCCCCTCAATCTCCATCGCCTCGGCCGACGAGATCAGCTTGTCGGCGTACCGCTCGGCGGCCTCCACTGCCGCTCGGCTCCGCTCGTCCGCCAGGAGCGGCCACACCCGCCGGCAGAAGGCAGCGGCGGCGAGCCGCCACTTACGGCCGCTAACGCCATTCCTCGGCAGCGCCTGGAGGACGGCCTCCGGATCGAGGGTGGCCAGCCATTCTTCTTTGGTCATCGTGCGGCGTCCGATTCACCGGCCCCAGCCGAGGGCGAGAGAGTCAACTTCAGTGTGGCCGCCAGCAACCTCCGGGGCAAGCCAGGGCATGGGCCTGGTAGTCACCCTCACCGGGGATGTGGGCGGCGTGGTCGTCAGGAGGTACACCCAGAGGCAGCTACGGAGGGCTGCCATGCCGACGAAGGACGTGTCGATCGCCCGGTACTTCACCGACCTGCCCGACCCTCGGATGGACCGGACGAAGAAGCACACCCTGGGCGACATCCTGGTGATCGCGCTGTGTGCGGTGGTGTGCGGGGCCGACTCATGGGAGGAGGTGGAGGCGTTCGGGGAAGCCAAGCGCGACTGGCTCGGGAAGTTCCTGACCCTGCCGAATGGCATCCCCAGCCACGACACGTTCGGCCGGGTGTTCGCCCGGCTCGACCCGAATCGGTTCGGCGAGTGCGTGGCCGGGTGGATGGCGGCGGTGTGTGAGGTGGCCAGGCTGAAGCACATCGCAATTGACGGCAAGGCGTGCCGGTCCGCCCCCCGGAACACGTTCAGCGGGTGCCTCCACCTCGTGAGCGCGTGGGCGGCCGAGAACCGGCTGATCCTCGGGCAAGCAGGCGTGGCCGACGGGTCGCACGAGATCGCCGCCATCCCCGAGCTGCTCCGCGTGCTCGACCTGAAGGGCGCGCTGGTGACGCTCGACGCGGCCGGCTGCCAGAAGGAGATCGCCAAGCAGATCCGCAAGAACGGTGGACACTACCTGCTGTCGGTGAAGGGGAACCAGCCGGCCCTCCACGACGCCGTGTTCGGGGTGTTCGACCGGGCGTGCGAAACCGACTTCGCCGGGGTGAAGCACGACGGGCACGAAGCGGTCGAGGATGGCCATGGGCGGCACGAGGAGCGGTACGTCACCGCCATCTACGACCCGCCAGGGCTACCACCCGAGTGGCCGGATGTGGCAGCGGTGGTGCTCGTCGGTCGGGAGCGCGAGGTGAAGGGGAAACGTACCGACACCGCCCATTACTACATCACGAGCTTGAAGGGGACTGCGGCCGAGCTGGGGCGATTGATCCGCCGGCACTGGGCGGTGGAGAACGAGTTGCACTGGTGCCTGGACGTGGCGTTCAGAGAGGACGCGAACAAGACGGCGGCCGGGCACGCCGGAACCAACCTCGGGTTGGTGCGACGGGTGGCGGCCTCGCTCCTCAAGCAAGACCCGGGCAAAGGCAGCATCAAAGGGAAGCGGTTCAAAGCCGCCCTTGATGAGGGCTACCTGTTGCAGGTCTTACAGGGATTCCTTGAGGATTAGATGCGTTCGCCCTGCCCTATCTAGTGGGTGAAATCAGCACCACCCGATTGGGCCATCAGGACCGAAGCCGACCGACTCGCACTTGCACAAGGGTATTATTGGGACCAGAGCAAGGCGAACTCCATCGTGAAGTTCGCCAACACCTGCTTTCGCAGCCAGTACATTCGGGGCAAGTTCAGCTTACTGGAATGGCAGAAACGCCTGCTGCAAAGCCTCTGGGGGTGGCGACACCCGACCGGGGCCAGACGGTTCCGCATGGCGAACCTGCACGCGAGTAAGAAGAACGGCAAAACACTTCTCACGGCCATTGTCGCCACGTTCGAACTGTTCTGCTCCGATTCACCCTCAAGCCTGACCCTGTGCAGCGCAGCCAGCAAGGAGAACGCCAGCCAGATCTTCTCCGAGTGTGCGTACAAGGTGGAGCGGATCAAGTCCTTGTTCCTGTTGCAGCCATATGTTCGGAGTGTCACGTTCGGCGACCCGGTGGGCGTCATCGCGGACGGGTGGCGGGACCACTGGAAACAAGGGCTAAATCTGACCGACCAGCAGGCCGAGTTCATGAACACTGGACACCCCGACCGCGAAACCCCGTGGCTGACGGTGGACGAACCGAACCATGTTGCCGACGTGATTGTCCACCGATCACCTCGATACCACAGCCGGTGGTTCCCGTGGAAGAAGATCGTGCGGGAGTACAAGGACAAGGTGGTTTTCGTGGGTAGTCGTGAAGAACATGCCGCGTTCGAAAAGGAGTTCGGCGCGGTTCCTTACCACGAGACGCCGACTCTTCTGGATCTTGCCCGAGTCATTGCCGGGGCCAAGGTGTTCGTGGGGAACCAGTCGTCACCGCGTTGGATCGCAGAAGGATTGAAAAAGCATGTCCATGTCGAACAAGACCGAGGACGGCGGGGGAATACTCATTGGCAGCGGGCGGGGGCGAGATATGACGCTGACAAGTTGTGGGCGATCTAATCGTGACGAATAATGTTCGTCACGATTGCGGGTGCAACGCCTCTAACAGCTTGTAAAGCATCTCCCCCTTTTCTTCATTGGTCAGGGGGTTGAGTTCACGCTGCCTCTTGAGTTCAGCTACTTCTTCAAGATGTTTCTGATTGTAACTGGTCCGCAGCCAAAGTGCATAACTCCAGCCGGGCTTACTCCCGCCGTGGACCTTCTTTTCAACTTCATTCACGGCGTCGTACAAGTCATCAGGCGGCATCAGCAAGGAATACAGGTTGATCAAGTCCACGATCTTGCGGAAGAACTCTTCTTTGCGACTTTTCGGCTTGTGCAGTTCTCTGTATTTGTCTCGACTTTTCCTCTGGCGCTCGGCGGGCGTCATTGCCCTTTCATCTATTGGCTTCCTACCGATAGTTCAGACTCCATTCCGTGGCGAATAATGTTCGTCACGGGGTCATCTTAATCTTTAAGACCCAAAACCACAATCTCAACAGCGGCAAAACACACCCGCCCGCAGAACCACAAGTCCTGCGGGCGGGTGCGCGTTTTGGAGAAACTTAACCCCGCCGAGACATGGACCAGACCCGGCGGGGCAGACATGGAACTAGAGGGTTCCACGATTATGTAGTCGAATCGCCCGAAGTTTTTCACCTAAAGTTCGCGTTGAGTTTTTGCGATCATCTGACTACAATACAGACACAGTTACAATTTACACGTACTTCCCGGTTACGTTTGGTAAGGCACCTCGGCTCAGTTTTGCTGGTGTCTTCCTACTTGTTCAGCGCAAAGACATGGTTCTGCGGCTTGGCCGCAGTTTTTACTGAAGAACGGGTTGCCTGATGGATGGCAACAGCTTCCTTGTGGTAATCCCGCTTGGAATGTCTTTATAGGGACCGAGCATTTACGCTTGTCTTGTGGCAACACAAGACACGGCTACTGACCCCAAAAGGGCAGTAGTTGCCAGTCGCGTTTGCCCCAGACTTAGAATGGGGCGGGGAAAAAGGACTTCACAGTCTTAGCCAAAAACCAGTCAGTAAAGCGCAGGAAACTCGTTAGTCCTCTGATGTCTTCAAACAACATCTGTGAACAGGCGTATCTCTCACTGCCGGGGCCATAAACAGGCAGAGACACCAGTTGTCTACCCTTTGGGGAATTGGAAACGGGACAGTAGCTTAGCGTTACTCTTCCTAAAGTACAATTCCCCAAAAAGGGAAAGTCCCTTCTATTACTATTACTTAAAAGTGTACTTGTTTAGCGCCCCATCCGGCCCCAGGGCAGTCGAACGCGGGCTGATCTGGTAGTATCGCGGCATGGACGAGCCTGCGTGTCCCCGCTGTCGGGATCTCCTCAAGCGTGTCGCCGAACTCGAAGCCCAGGTCGCCGAGTTGACCCGGAAGCTGGAGGAGGCCGTCCGCGCCGGCAAGCGACAGGCCGCCCCGTTCCGCAAGGGGCCGCCGAAGCCCGACCCAAAGCCGCCCGGCCGCAAGTCGGGCGACGCCCACGGCACTCACGGCCACCGTCCGCCGCCCCCGCCCGAGCAGGTCGCCGAGTGCCACGAGGCGCACCTGCCCGACGCCTGCCCCCACTGTCGGGGCCGCCTCGTCGAGACCGGCACCGCCGACCAGTATCAGACCGAGATCCCCCGCACGCCGCTGATCCGCAAGTTCCGCGTCCACGTCGGACACTGCGAGGGGTGCGGCAAGCGCACCCAGGGCCGGCACCCGCTCCAGACATCCGACGCCCTGGGTGCGGCCGCCAGCCAGGTCGGCCCCGACGCCCAGGCCGCGGCCGCGGTCCTGCACACCCAGATGGGCCTGTCGCACGGGAAGGTCGCGTCGGCCTTCCGGACCCTGTTCGGCATCACCCTGACCCGCGGGGCCAGCGCCCGGATCGACCTGCGGGCCGCGGCCCGGCTCGAACCGGACTACACGCTGATCCTCGACGACGTGCGGTCGTCCGAGCAGATCGCGGCGGACGAGACGGGGTGGCGGGTCGGAGGGCACCCGGCCTGGCTCCACGCCTGGGTCGGTGACCGTGCCACCGCGTACGGCATCGACTCGAAGCGCAGTGCCGACGCCCTGGAGCGGGTGATCGGAGCGGACTGGTCGGGTGTCTTGAGCCACGACGGGTTCGCCTCCTACGAGCGGTTCGAGGGGGCGATCCATCAGCAATGTGTGGCCCACGTGCTCCGCCGCGCCCGCGACCTGCTGGCGACCGCCACCCGCGGGGCCGTTCGCTTCCCGCGGCAGGTGATCGCGCTGTTCACCGAGGCGATCCACTGGCGGAACGGGTACGTGCCGGGGACGTGGACCGACAACCAACTCGACGCGCATCGGGTGTCGTTCGACGACCGCCTGCTGGATCTGGTGCGCCGACCGCGGGCGGTGCCGGAGTACGCTACTCTGGCGCGGCACCTGCGGAACCACTTCGAGCAGTGGTTCGCGTTCGTGTTCGACCCGCGGATCGAGCCGACGAACTGGAAGGCCGAGCAGGCGATCCGCCCGGCGGTAGTGAATCGTAAGGTCTGGGGTGGGAACCGGACGGCGGCAGGTGCGCAGGCGCAGGGCGTACTGATGTCCGTGTTCGAGACGTGCCGCCGCCAGACGCTCTCGGTCGTGGACCACATCAGCCAGACGTTACGCTGGTTCGGCAACCGGCTCCTGACACGCCCGCCGCTGTTCGGGTGATGAACGAGCACCGGAAACGGAGGAAGGCCAGATGCGATTGCCGGAGAAAGAATGCGTGAGCGGGAGAGAAGGAAGTCGTGTCCATTAGTCGCCAACAGGTGACCAACGGGAGAGCCGTTGGTACGTGCGTGGCGGCCAAGAAGAACCAGGAGCGAAGCGGAGCCGGAATGGATAAGGAAGCAGTCGCGGTTGAATCCGTCCGCCAATTCGTGTGGTCGGGTTTTTACGATGCCGACGGGATCGTCGAGATGATCGACGAGGCTGTGCTCAGCCCGGGTGAGCTTGATCACGGCTGGCTCCGAGCTCGCATCGAAGAGGAGTTCCGCAAGAAGCGTGCGGACGAGCTGGCCTGGCCAGCCATCACTGACTGTGACCGCTTGGATCAAGTCTTTGAGTTGTTGGAGCAGCAAGGCATTCTGGCGTTGCAGAACGCGGGCTATACCCAGGACAACGGCCTAGACGATGTGACTCAGTTCTACCACGAGGCTGGTGGTGAGCAGTCGGGCATCGGCGGCTACTGCTTCTACCACGGTCAGGATCTGGAGCGGGTCATGGAGAACGGTGATCTTCATCTTACCTATGGCGATATCCGCGGCGACGACGAGAAAGGCATCGAAATAGGCCGACGGATCAAGCGAGCCTTGGAGACGGCCGGCTTCACCGTGGTTTGGGACGAGGCCATCAAGACACGCCTGCTAGTAAAGGGCATCAAATGGCAGAGACGGCTATCCGAGTAACCGATCGGCGAACGAGACCCAACGAGTTGACCCGCTAAACAAGTACCCCATTTTTACCTTTGATTTGAATTCAGCGTCCTGATCTAATTGCCTGAACGTCGTCGTTAAATCCTCCAGCGCCTTCGGCTTATCTTCGGTTCGAACTGTAGTCCCAAACATTATCATGCCGAACGTGCAAGCCAGTATCGAAAGATTCTTCATCCTTCTCTCCTCGGTTGAACACCTTCATTTTTTCTGGGACCACCTCGCTGTCTCATACGATATACTTCTTCACTTCAGATCGACAATAATAATTTGAACTTCGAATCAAGTAGATCGGTAGATCGTTATACCGAAAACGATTCTCACTCCTCGGAATAAGAGGGATCACCGAACGGCGGGTAAATCTCTCGAATCATCGAGTACACGGTGGGCCGAGACACGTCGGCCTGCTCCGCGATAGTCTTCACCGGCACGCCGAGGTTGGCAAGGAACAACATGTCCTCAGCCGACATCTCGTTCGTGGTCGGGAACTTCTGCTCCAACACCCGGCACACCTGCACCAGTGATTGTGCGGCGGTTTTCAACTCGGCCACGACCCGGTTGGCGCGGGCCGTCGTCCACGTCGCGGGATCGGTACTCCCATTGACCTGACACGCCCCGGCTATCGTCTTGGACCACGCCACGGCGAACGACCACGCCACCCGCAATTCCTCGGCCTTTTTGTCGTCCACAAGGCACCCCGTTTGACACTTCTGTAAAGTCTTGTTTGTCGTTTTACACGACTGTAATCGCCTTGCAAGCAGCCACTTACGTCGTTCGATTGTCTGCCGTATAAGTTCTGCACCGGGCCACGGTGGACCGGCAAAACCTAACGGAGACGACCATGACCATCAACGATATCCCGAGCGAACAGTGGACCCTCGAACAACTCGGCCAGCAAGCCAAGTTGCTCTTGGAAGAGACAGCCGAAATCGCGTGGAAGCTGGGCCGGATCTTCATCATCGCCAAGGCGAAGTGCAAGCACGGCCAGTGGGGAAAGTGGCAGAAGGCGAACCTGCCCCGCATGTCGGCAACGACGATTGGCCGTTACCGAAAGGTGGCGGGACTGCCGTTCGAAGAGGTGCGGGGCAAACAACTCCAAGAGGTGTATCGCATCCTCGGCATCATCGACGACGCCGACGACGCGGAAGAGGCCGAGGTGGTAGAGACACCATTGGCCGCGACGACCACACCGCTGTCGGCGACCACCACGTCAGTCACACCAGAGCCAGTGGAGCAGGAGGAGGACTTCGGGCCAGATGCCGAGGATCACGCCCACATCATCGACGACATCGACGCGAAAGTGGAGCAGATCGTGTCGGCGTGGCCGCAGACCACGATGGCGATCAAGCGGGCGTGCCTCGACCTCAGTGACGCGCTCGACCTTCCTGAACTCGATGTGGAAACCGCCGTGAAACTACTCGTTCAGGCGATGACGCGGCCAGCACTGGCCGCAGCATAATCTCGTTCACAACGGGCCGAGTTCCCCTTGGCCCGTTGTTTCTCCCACACACTTCGTTATTCTGACAACGACCGCACCCATAGGAACTGTCGCATGGACACTTTCATCGGCCCGTTTGCTTGGTACGTTCGACGTTCCGACAGTAAGTCTGACCTCGACCGCCAACGCAAACTCTTGTCTGACTGGTGCGCATCGAACACGATCACCGTCCCAGACCTGTACCGCTATGAGGACACGGGATCACGCGACCTTTCGGACAAGCGGCCCAATTTCCAACGACTCATCAAAGACGCACAAGCGAAGAGGTTCAAAACGATTCTGGTAGCATCTTTTGACCGCTTCGGCATGGAAGACACTGACGAAGCGGGCCACTATCGGCGGGTGTTGAACAAGTCGGGCGTCATCCTGTACAGCATCGAACCCGACGAAGGCGACCTTACCGCGAAGGATCAGGCCACCATCATCAAGTTGTTCTTCAAGGCCGAGGCATCCCGAATTGAACAACAGAAGAAGGGCAGTCGCAGCATTACGGGGAAGGCCAGCCAACTGCAAAAGGCCCACAGTTTCATGGGAGGAGCCGTGCCGTATGGGTACGACAAGAAGTGCGTGACCGCGACCGGGGAACTCCTCTGGACTCTCCACTATCTGACACCCGGTAAGCGGGTCGCCCACATGCCCGACGGCACCCACAGGAACTTCTTCGGTGACAAGAACAGTCACCCTGTTAAGGCCCGCTCCGACCGCGTGATTCTTGTGCCGTCCCGTGACACCACGAGGATTGACGCCATCAAGACCATGTTCGACTTGTGGACGCGGTTCGACCTTTCCATCCTGACCGTGTGCAAGCGGTTGAACGGCAGCGGGCACCGGCATTACGGCGACCTCTGGAAAGCCCATACAGTCCGGGGGATTCTGGCGAACGAGGTGTATGCCGGTTCGGTCGTTTACAACCGCCGCAAACACGGGCGATTCGCCGCGAGTGAGAACGGGCGGGAGGTTCACCATGCCTACAAGGACAAGCACACCAAGTACAAGCGTGACGTATCGAAGTGGATCGTGATACCCAACACCCACGAACCACTCATCGAGCGGAAAGCGTTCGACAAGTCCACGGCCAAGTTGACCGCGTTGGAGCGGACGAAGACAATCGCCCCCCGTCACGCCGACTTGTGGCTGCGGCGGTTCGCGTTCTGCGGCCACTGCGGACAGCAGATGCACGCACGGCACGTCGGTGGGCACCCGTACCTCATTTGTGGCGTCCGCAAACGAGAAGTCAGCATCGGGGCCACACCGACTTGCCAGTTCAACAGCGTCCGTGCTGAGGTGCTAGAGAAGCAGGTGGCCGAACACTTCCGCGATCTGTTCGCCAAGTTGAAAGACGGCGATAGGGAAACCGTCGCCAAGCTGGAAGCCAAGATCGACACCGAACTCGGGTTCTACCGTGACAAGTGGCTGAAAATGGAAGAAGAACTTGTGCCGTTGGCGGTGCGGTTCGGCCTACCTCTCGACGAAGACCGGCTCTTGATAGAGACGATCCGAGAAGCATCCCGCGACCGAGAGGAAGTGAGGCACGCGCAGGCTGAGTTCTTCTTCAGCCGCGACAATCGCATCAAGGAGGAACTGGCGACCAAGAAGGCCGAACACGTCAGCATTACAGAGAAGTGGGCGACCGCCAGCGGGCCGCAGGCACCCATTTTGAAGAAGATGTGCGACCGCCTCGAAACAGACATAGCCGATCTAGAAGGGCAAATTTTCGAGCGATGGACAGCGGACATCCGACAACGTATCGCTGCCATCGACCAATTGAAACTTTCTCTCGGCAGCATCAGCGACCGCATGAAGACCGCAGATGGCACGGCCAAGTCGGAAGCCTTGCGGGAAGTACTCGGGCGGTTGAATGTTCATTTCGCCTTGAAATCAGGGCCGAAAGCCAAGTCTCGTGTTTAACGATGCGAGTTTGTCTATTGTGACAGTTCTTCTGTTCACGCCACGGTGTGAACAGCCCCCAGAATCGGCCGTCGGGTTCCAGCAGGTTTAGCAGGTTGTCGTGGAAGAAGCCCGTCACCTTGTCCCGCTCGGCCTTGCTCGCGACGGCGGCCACATCGACCACGTCATCGCACACCAGCAAGTCGGCCCGCGCGCCGGTCGAACCCGACCCGACGCCGAAGGCGGCCACGCTCGGCCCGATCACGTCCGCCGGCCGCTCGACCGTGAAGGCATCGGCGGCCCACGGCTGCGCCGGCAGGAGGTACGGGAAGACCATTCGCAAGTATCGGTTGGCCTTGATCGCGTCGCGAAGGAACCGCGTCCGCTCGGCCGCGAGTGCGTCCGTCGAGCAGACGAGTTTCACCCGCAGGTTCGGTCGGTGGCCGAGTTCCCAGAGGATGCGGCCGCAGACTTGTGTGCTCTTGCCGTGGTCGCGGGGCAGTTCGATCAGGGCTTTGCGGTGGGCCGTCAGGAAGAGTTGCAGGTCGCGATGGAACGGGGCTTGTTGGATCGCCCGGCCGACGGGGTCGGTGAAGCAGAACTCGATGAACTCATTCGGCCCGCGCCGGCTCGCCGCGATCTGGTGTTGCAGGGCCAGCATCAGTTCCATCCGCGGGCGGAACTCGTCGGAGTTCGCGGAGCAGGGTCGTGACTTCTTCATCGGTCAATCCTCCCACGAACTCGGCCAGCGCCGCGACCGGCGGCGGCACCTTTGGCCCGCGCGTCGGCTTCGCCCGCGTCCGCGGCTTCTGTTTGAGGGCGGCGAACTTGATGAGCGCCGCGGCCGCCTCCCGGCTGGTCTTCTCGTCGTCGGACCGCAACTGCCGCCGCAGCGTCAGCACCGATTCGGCCGTGGCCTCTTGGGCCACCTGCCCCTCCGCGTCGCGGACCGCCTTCCGCCACTCGCGGGGGTACGTCCGCACCCACTCGCGGACGGTTTTCTCGGCCCGGCCGACGTCCTTCGCGATGGCGTCCCACGACGACCCGCGGACCCGCAACTCGGCCGCCCGAAGGAACAGTGTGGGGGATGGTGGTTTCGCCGCCGACATGGTGAAGCCCTCGCCGACCTCGCCCGAAGTGACAGTCGAGTGTCAGCGAAGAGTAAGCTCGAAATGAACAAATGTCAACTGCGTGGGGCTTTGTCTAGCGAATCGAAGGCTTGTACACCGAGGCGGTCGCTGGCTAGGGATTGGTGTTCGTTACAGGTGAGTCGTCATTGCCGAAGGCGGCCCAACAAGACCACATCAACAAGGCGATCGATGCTGGTATCTCGCAACATATCAGCGATAGCCCCATCGTGCCTGCGAACTCAAAGCGGGAGACGATCAGCGCAATCAGCAACGTGGCCCACAGGGAACCATTTATCGGCCCCCACCTCATGATGGCGACTGATGACGCACAGAAGAAAAGCGCCACCCAGCAGACATCAATCGCATCGTCCCAGAACGTGTATGGCGGGTGCTCCCTATGCCCGCACTGGCAGAAGTGGCGGGCGAAGCAGCCGACGTATCCGACAAAGCCGAGAAGGTAAAGGACTGTGAAGAGCGGCCCCCATCGGGCGATGCGGGGTACGTCAGGGAACCGCATGAGAATCGCTCAACCAGGTCCGACGGGGAAGCCATACCTCTACCGACCCGCGAAGGGCAAAAAAATTCCCGCCATCTTCCCACGCCGCGGCCGGCGATGCAACGGGGAGGGCAAGTTCTTCAGGAACAAGACTTGATCGAGGCAAGGCGAAGGAACTGTTATCGGATTGCAACCCGGCGATTTGGTGATTGCAGCTTCGGATCATTCTTGGCCAAAGGCGATTTTGAGCGGGGCGAGCGTATCCGAATTCAATTGCTACTGGCCCTGTCGGAGAGACAACGATATCTTGTCGTAAGGCACTAGATTCCCGAGACTTACAAGAATTCGTTTAGCGGACCACTCCGGCTTCGTGCTGTGTCCCGGTGCCTCCACTCAGGGCCACTGGCGAATGATCGCCGTGGCCCTTTTTCATTGTCCTGCCGAGGAAATGCCCTATGACCTTGAACGCCGACCAACTGCTGGCCCGCCTGTACGCCCTGCGGAAAGACTACGCCGACGACCCGGAGGACGAGACGTATCAGGCACTCCACGCGGCCTTCATGTTCATCTCGTACAACGTCGGCGCGTTCAAGGAATACGTGAAACAAGAGGCCGAAAAGAAGTGACCCGAAAGCCCCGGCACGATCGTGCCGGGGCTTTCGGACTCACGCGCTCACGACCGGCAGTTTTCGCCGGCCCAACCCCTCGGCGTCCTTCTCCTTGGGCAGCCGATGTTGGTTGGTCTTCTCCCAGTCGGCGAGTTCGACCATGAGCGCGTCGACGATCTCCTCTTCCTTCACCCGGCGGACCATCTCGCCGTTGCGGAAGATCATCCCCTGGCCGTTGCCGGCCGCGATGCCGATGTCCGCCTCGCGGGCCTCGCCGGGGCCGTTCACCACGCACCCCAGCACGCTGATCTTCACCGGCAGCCGCTTGCCGTTCAGCCGCACTTCGAGTTCCGCGATGATCTTCTCCAGGTCGATGGCCAACCGCCCGCACGTTGGGCAGGCGATCAATTCCGGGCGGCGGACGCGGCGTTGCGTGGCTTGCAGAATGTCGAACGCGGCCGCGATCTCCGGCACCGGGTCGCCGAGCAGCGAAATGCGGATCGTGTCGCCGATGCCGTCGAGCAGGATCGGGGCGAGGCCGGCCGCACTCTTCGTCACCGCGTAGGGCGGCTTGCCGGCTTCCGTGATGCCGATGTGCGTTGGGTAGTCGGCCAACTTCGCGAACAGCCGGTACGACTCGACAGCCACCAGCACGTCGCTCGATTTCAGCGACACGATGATGTCGCGGAAGCCTTCGCTCTCGCAAATCTCGATCGACCGCAGAGCGCTCTCCACGATCGCCGGCGGGCACGGGAAGCCGTACTTCTCGATCAGTTCCTTTTCCAGCGATCCCGCGTTCACGCCGATGCGGATGGGCAGCCCCTTGTCCTTCGCCTTCCGCACCACCTGCCGGAAGCGTTCTTCCGTGCCGATGTTGCCGGGGTTCAGGCGAATCTTATCCACCGGGTGGTCGAGGGCGGCCAGGGCCATCTTGTAGTCGAAGTGAATGTCGCAGATAAGGGGGATGTTGATCCGCTCCTTGATCTTCGACAACGCCCCCGCGTCCTCCGGCTTCGGCACAGTCACCCGCACGAGTTCGCACCCGGCCTCTTCGAGTGCGAGAATCTGCTTGATCGTGCCTTCCACGTCGTAGGTGTCGGTGGTGGTCATCGACTGTACGCGGACGGGCTCGTCGCCGCCGATGCCGACGCCGCCGACCTGCACCACGCGGGTCTTGTGCCGCGGCCGGCCGGGCACCTTCGGGGCGGTTTCGAGGACGCTGTAATCGAAGCGGGCCATGTTGCTCTCCGTGCCGGAATAACCGTTGTTAGTGTACGACGATCACCGAAATCGCGTCTACGCCAGCGAACCCACTGACCTCGGCGGTGTCCCTTGGCCCAACTCGCACTAGAGGCAACCCATGCCGCCGCTCTCGGATTTCACGGCCGACCACCGGCTCCTCGTCACCGCCGCGGCCCAGGCCGCCGGGTTCCGCGACCCGGTCGCGTTCGACGCTGACGACTTCGAGCACTACCTGCTCAAGAAGGCCAACCGCGGCCGATTCGTGCCGCTCGACGGGGTGTTCATTCGCGACTGGGACCCCGACTTCCGAAAGACCTGGCCGGGGATGAACTTCGGCCTCCGTCTCTACCACCTGTCCGGCATCACCTTCGTCCGCAGCTACGTCGGCTGCGCCATCAAGGAGTACGGCAGCGGCTACGACTTCCTCGTCTGCGACCGCTCCGACTACACCCGCCTCTACCGCCTCGCGAAGAAACTCCGCCGCGACGCCGCCCCTCCCAACCTGCCGCCGGTGATGGCCGCCGACGTGCAGGACAAGCTCTGGCAAAACACCATCGGCTACCTCGAACCGAAGAACCTCGCGCAGATCCGCCGGTTCGGCGGCCGGGCGAAACGCGGCCTGTTGCTGACCGGCCCGCCGGGCAACGGCAAGACGAGCGCGTGCCGGTGGATTTACCAGGAGTGCGTGCGGCGGAACTGGGACTATCGCCTGGTGACGGCCGACGACTACGCATCCGCCCGCCGCGACGACGACCCGGGCGAGGCGGTGCGGGAACTGTTCAAGGTGTCGAAGCAGGGCGTGGTCTTCTTCGACGACCTGGACATCGCCCTGCGGGACCGTGACACGGTGAAGGAGACCGACGACCAGTCGGTGTTCCTGACGTGCCTCGACGGCATCAGCGGCAACGAGGCCGTGGTGTACGTGTTCACAACGAACTGCGACATCAAGCTAATCGACCCCGCCTTCCGTCGGCCCGGCCGCATCGACCTGACGCTGCCGTTTCCGAAACCGAACGCCGACCTGCGCCGCCGGTTGGTGGAACGCTGGGACGCCGAGATTCGCGCCACGATCGGCGTCGAGTCGATCGTGGCCGACTCGGACGGCTTCAGCTTCGCGGAACTGGACGAGTTGAAGAACCTGTTGATCGTCCACTACCTGGAAACGCAGACGTGGGACTGGGACCGGGCGAAGCGGGTGTACCGCGAGAACCGGGCCGACCTGGCATCCGGCGGCAAATCGCGGCTCGTGGGCTTCGGGCTGGCGACGGTGAACGGCAACGGTCACGCAGGGAAGTGACGGCCGAGCGGCGGCCGTGAGGTTTTAATCCCGCTGATCCTCGTGGAGAAAAAGCACTTTCGGGCGAGAGAATCTCAACCGCTCGATCTCGCCCTCAGATAACCGTGTCCCTCGCAGATCGCACCAAATCAAGCCCGGCAGCACTGACGGGTCTTCCAACCGGCGTCCGGTCAGGGCCGCGGCGTTGGTCGCCTTGAGGTCGAGGGCGACCAGCCCCTGCATGTGTGCGGCCGTCACCAGTCGGGCGAGTTCGGCGTCGGTCAAGGCGACGCCGGCCAGTTGCAGATGCCGGAGTTGTGCAAAGGCCGTGTTGTCGGTCAGACTCGCGAGGGCGGGTGTGAGCTTGGCCGACCCGTTGATGCACAGGTGCCGCAACCGGGGCAACCGCATGGCCGCGAGCCAGTCCGACCCGGCCCATCCCGGCGGTCCGATGGTGTTAATCAGATTCAAGGTTGTCAGCGACGGCCATCGGTTCGCGTCGACCAGGACGGACATCGTTTCCGGGTTTAACACGGCCGCATCGACCGTGAACTTTCGCAGACGTCGGGTCGCGTCTGGTGCCGGCGGACGGGACAAGACATGCCTCGTCACTTCGGCGTCGAACAAGCTGCATTCGAGCAGTTGAGGCAGCCATTCGAGCGATGTCAGGTGCGGAACACCTTCCCCGCGTATCCGGATGTCGGCGCGGATCAAGTTCGGGAAGTGGGAGCGGGCCAGCTTCTTCGCCGATCCGACCGACGGCGTGCCCCGCACGGTCAGGCTTCGTAACGTGGGGTGGCCGCCGGGCAGCAGGCCGGGTTGCCGCGTGTCGAACGTCTGGTCGAACTCGAACGCCTCCAGCCGCGGCATTTCGTTCAACAGACCGAACACTTGGTCCGCGTGGTGGCGGACGGGCACTGTCACCCGCAGCCGCTTCAGCCCGCGAATCCATTCTGCCCCCCACAGGGCGAGCCAGGCGGCGTCATTCGTCCAACTCGTCGGCGGCGCGCATTCGATCAGCCGGGGGAAGTCGCCGCGGGCCAGCCGCGCGAACCCGTCCGCAGTGGCCGACGAGTTGAGGGTCAACTTCCCCAGGCCTGCGGTCTCCCCGGCCCCGATGACCGCCCGGACGAGGTCGTCCCCCCGGCGGTGCGCGGGCGGTCGGGATTCCTCCGACTCATACGCCGCATAATACAATTCCCGCAACTGACGGGTGGCCGGGCCGGCCAGTAAGGCGGTCAGTTGCTCGACGGAGTGGTCGAACAGGAACAGGCCGCGGGCGGCACACGTTCGGACCGCGACCTCCAGAGCAGCGGCGGGGCGGCCGGAACCTGATCCTTATCGATCTGGATGAATTCCTCGAACCCGCGGTCGGTGTGATTGAGGTACGTCAGCCCTTCCGGTAGCGCGGGGAACTTGCCGGTGCAGCCGAGACTGAGTTCGAGGAGACGCTCCTCCATGTCCGCAAAGTCGTCCCCGTGCGGGTCGGAGGCTTGCCGGCATTGAAGGCGGATGTACTCCGCGCGAAGTGGCTCGCCGTTCTCCTCGAGCCAGTCTGCGTAGACCAACCGAGGCAGGTCATCATCCGCGTGGTTTACGACCGCAGCATAGAGTCCGGGATGAGTTACCGGGTTTAGACGCATACACAGAATCAGATCACGTATTGCAAGCCTTGCCCCGCTTGGGCCAGTGCGGCGAGGGTCGTGTTCTCCAGAATCTCCTGCCGACTCTGCATGATCTTCGCCCACACGTCGCGGAGGGCGACGGCCAGTTGCGACGCACTGCCGTCGGTGCGGCCGGTCGGCCGGTTGCCGTTGGTGGACGGCTCGGCCCGGTCGATCACGTCGAGGATGTTCGCCAGCGTGATCTGTTCCGGCGAGCGGGCGAGGTGGTAGCCGCCGGCCGCCCCGCGGGTGCTGGACACGAGGCCCGCACCCTTGAGTTGGAGCAAAATCTGCACGAGGAACCGCTGCGGGATGCCGTGGGTTTCGGTGATGTCCACGAGCCGCACCGGCCGCGGGTCGCCGAACCGGACGGCAAGTTCCAGCATGGCCAGGCAGGCGTACTCGGCTTTCGCGGAAAACTGCATGGTTAGATGCCCGCCCCGTCTTTGACTTCGATCACGTGCAGGCCGCACTCTTTCTTGACCTTGCCCGCCCACCGGCCGGCCCGCTCGTCCTCGCCGGCCGACACCGCCCGCGTGCACGGCCAGCAGCCGATACTCGGGTAGTCCTGGTCGTGCAACGGGTTGTACGGCACGTCATTCTTGGCGATGAAGCCCCAGACGTCCTTCTTCGTCCAGTTGAGCAGCGGGTTCACCTTCACGACGTTGAACTTCGCGTCCCACTGCACCACGCTCGCGTTCGCGGCCCGGTTCTCGGTCTGGTCCTTGCGGATGGCCGAAATCCAGGCGAGAGGGTTGTAGTGGGCCATTGCCTTCCGCAGTGGCAGCACCTTGCGGTCGTAGCAGCACTGGTCCGGGCGGCCGGTGTAGAGTGGCCCGCCGTGCTCGGCCTCGTACTGCGCGACGGTTAGCTCTGGCCGGATGTAAACCACCTCGATGCCGTAACGGTCCTTGATCCGTTCACGCAAGTCCAGGGTTTCCTGGAACTGGTAGCCGGTGTCGAGGTTAATGACCGTAACCGCCGGTTCGATTTCGGCCAGCATGTGCAGAATGCAACACCCTTCCGCTCCGAAGGCCGTGGCCATGAGGAGGCGAGGGTGGAACTGCTTCACCGCCCACCGGAGCACGTCCTGGGGTGAAGCGCCCGCAAGTTGTTGAGAAGCCAGGGCAATGGCTTCGTTCGACATCCGATCCTGAGACATAGATGCCTCGACTCCCGTGAGTACAGAGTAACTTTATCGGCATTCTAAACATTCTGTCAAGAGGGGCGTTCCATCCTATGCCCCGAGTTGTTCCAACAGATGCAAGGAGTGAAAAGACTTGCGACGATCTGCGAAGAATTGTCAGCAACCTGAGGCTCGCCGATTTTCCTGGAACAGAAATGGCATCCCGATTGCAGAGATTCTAAGCGTTAAAAATTCTTCGTTGGCGAGTTGTCCGTCCCTCCTTCGCCAACACGACTCCACAATTCAACAAGAGGTGACATCATGAAACGCACCATCCTGGCCGGTGTTCTGGCACTCACGGCCTTTGTGGCCACCAGCGGCAAGAGTGACGCTCAGATCATCACGGCCGGCTTCGCAACGCCGTACAGTGGGTATTACAACAGCGGCTACAACGGGGGCTATTATCCCTCGACCTACGGGTACAACTACGGCTACAACAGCGGCTTCTCGTTCAACATCGGTACGGGCTACAGTCCCTACTACGGCTCGTCGTATTACCGCCCCTACTACGGGAGCGCGTTCGTCGGCCCGCGCTACTACGGCGGGAACTACTACGGCGGCTACCGGGGTGGCTATCGCGGCTACCGGGGTCATCGGTAAGTGGGATCGGCAAAAAGTGGGAAGGGCGGTTCCTCGAACCGCCCTTCTTTCGTTTGACGGGATGGCCTACTTCAACTGGTTCCGCAGCCACGCCGGGCGATCGGTGGTGATGCCCTCGACGTAGGGGGCCAGACGTTTCGCCACGGCAGCATCGTTGACCGTCCACACGTACAGCTTCAGCCCGGCGTCCTTCACCTTCTTGGCGAACGTGGCGTCCAGGCTCTCTTCGCCCGACAGGTCCAAGCCGTCGGCGTTCACCGACTTCGCTTTCTCGATCAGTTCCTCGGCGGTGGGCGGTTGCTTGCCCTTCGCCGGCTTCAAACTCGCGAGCCAGTAGGCCGGCACGTCCGGGCGGGCCTTTTTGACGGCCGCGATCACGTTGGCGTTGAAGGCGATCACCGGCGTCTGCTCCGGCTTCAGGCCCGATGCCTTCAGCAAGCGGTCCAACTCGGGCACGATCTCGGGGCCGCACTTCACCTCGACGTACACCTTCTTGCCGGGGGCGACGGTGGCGAGCATTTCCTCAAGCGTGGGCAACTTCTCGCCCGTGAACTTCTCCCCCTTCCACTTGCCCACGTCAAGGGCGTGTAACTCGGCGAGGGTGTGGTCGGCGACCTTGAGATCCACGCCGGCGACCCGCTTCGTGGTGGCGTCGTGGATGACGACCGCCTTGCCGTCCTTCGTCAGATAGGTGTCCAACTCCGAGGCGTCGGCATTCTGCTCCCAGGCGAGCTTCATGGCCGCGACGGTGTTCTCCGGCGCGTCGAAGGACGCCCCGCGGTGGCCGATGATTTCGGGCATCTTCACTCCGGTCGTGGCAGTGGTGACGGCGAACGCCAGCGGCTTCGCGGCCTCGGGGCTAGCCGTGAGGAAGTCTTCGCCCACCAGGCTGGCCACAGTCGCAGCGATCTGATTCTGCGTCGTGAGAACGCCTTCCCGCTCGCCGGCGGCCGGCACGCCGACGCCCATCGCGGCCATCCAAATGAACTCCGCCCCCGTCACGCCCTTGCCGTGGTCGGTCCAGTCCACGCGGGTCTTGCCGCGGCCGTGGTCGGTCGTAATGAGCAGCGCGGTCTTGTCCTTGTACTGCGGGTCGCGTTGCAGGTCCGCCCAGAACTCGGCCAGGAACTTGTCCGCCTTGTGGGCGGCGTCCAGATACAGGTCGTACCGCCGGCCGTGCGCCCACTCGTCCGTCTCGCCCAGGGCGATGTACAGCACGCGGGGCTTCCGCCGCTCGATCGCCGAGTGGGCCGCGCCGAAGGTGAAGACGTCGTAGGCGTTGTCCGGCCAGTAGCGGGGCAACATCTCCATCGCCTCGTTCAAGGTCTTCTCGCGGTCGGTCAGTTTCTCGGCCTTGATCGGCTTCCACCCGACGTGGACCGGTACGCCGCTCGTCTGTGTGCGGAAGATCGAGTCGAAAACGTCCCAGGTGCCGACGACCTCGACCTTGCCCTGGAAGCCGGGCCGCTTGTTGAGATACTCGAACACGGAGAGGTTCGGGTTCTCGCGCTTGCCGTTCGAGTTGATCCGCGGGTCGGCCACGCCGCAGAAGAGTTCGCTGTAGCCGGGGTAGGAGAACTTGAGGCCGTTAGTGCTGGTGGCGAGCGACTTGCGGGTCGAGTTGCCGAAGATTTGGCCCTGCTTGGCGATGGTGCCCCAGAAGAACGGCATCAGCGCCTCGCGGCGGGCGGCCGTCGTGTCACGCCAGTATCGCTTCTTCAACCCGGGTCCGTCCTTCGCGCCGCCGAGCTTGTCGTCGACGAGGGTTTCGTCGGCCCCTTCGAAGAAGTCCTGCCAGCGGAAGCCGTCGAGCGTGACGACGACGACGTTCTCGGCTTTCGCAGAGTCGGCGGCCGGGAGTGCGGCAGCGAAGGTTAGTAGGAATAGGAGCGAGGCGAAGAGTCGGCGTGTCATGGTGGCGTTTTAGTCTTTGGTTTTCGGCCCCGGATGGGGCCGCGGAGTGTAGCCACGGGTGGAGCGAAGCGCAACCCGTGGAGGAAGCCTGCCGCCCTCAGGCGATCACATCGTCGCGGGGACTTCCTTCGCCGTCACCATCTCGACCTTGCCGGCCTTGCCGACGGCGTACTGGAAGTTTGTCCGCGGCGTGCAGGCGGCCCCGATGTCGCCCTTCGGGCTCATCGCCAGGAAGGCAACGCTCGCGGTGTGGACGCCCCGGCGGGCGGCGGCGGCGTGGACACGTTTGCACGCCAGCTCGCACGCCTCTTGCGGCGTCTTGCCGCCGCGCATCTGCTCGACGATGAACAGGCTGCCGCCGATGCGGATGATCTCTTCGCCGACGCCGGTCGCGCCGGCCGCCCCGGCTTGATCGTCCACGTAGAGGCCGGCCCCGATGATCGGCGAATCGCCCACCCGGCCGGGCAGTTTGTACGCCAGCCCGGAAGTGGTGCAGACGCCGCCGAGGTGGCCGGTCTTGTCCAGGCCGATCACGGTCACGGTGTCGTGGTTGTTCTCGCCGATCGGCATGGCGTCGGCCCGGAAGTCGTCCGGGCTGTTAATCTGCGTCTTCTCGCCGGGGGCCTTCTTCGCCTTGTCCGGGTGGTTCTTGAACCACTCCTGAATCGCCTCGGCCGTGTGCGGCATCTCCAGCGGAAAGCCTTGTTGCAGGGCGAACCACTTCGCCCCTTCGCCGACGAGCAAGATGTGCGGCGTCTTCTCCATCACCCGGCGGGCGACGGCGGCCGCACTACGGATGTGCTCCAACCCGGCCACGGCCCCGCACGACAGCGTTTGGCCGTCCATGACGCACGAGTCGAGTGTCAGCCGGCCGATGCGGTCGGGGATGCTGCCGAAGCCGACGGAGCGAACGCTGAGGTCGTTCTCGACGACCTGTGCCCCCGCGATGACGGCGTCGAGCGCCGGGCGGCCGGCCTGGAGTTGCTTCCCCGCCTCGTCGGCCGCGAGTTTCCCGAACGGCCACGTCGCAATCACAATCGGCTCGGCCATGTCGATGTCCCCGGTGACGGGAGAGTGGGGATATGGTATCAAGCCGGCCCGCGGGCGGACGAGAAAGGTGGATGAAACCGCTCGCCACTCAGTTGTGCCGCCGCGGCGTGGACCAGCCCTTGCTGGCGACCGTGGCCTGAAGTGTGATCGTGTTCGGGCCGGGGGCGACGGTCGCCGTGATTCGCTTCGCAGCGGGGTCCATGTAGAACCCGCTGAGGCGGTCGTGAATGGTCATGTCGCCGCACGGGTCGAACGGGACCGACGTGTTCAGCCAGAAGACCGTGACGACGTAGTCGCCGACCGGCGCGCCGTCACCGTGGGTGTAAGTGGTCAGACGGAACGAACCGTCGGCGGCCGTATTGGCGACCGGAAACACTCCCAAGGACCGGCCCTGGGAGTGGAACGCGATTTGCGCGTCCGCGGCCGGCTGCCCGTTGATGAGCAGCCGGCCCTCGACTGGGTACGTCGTCAGTCGCGACGGGCCTCCATCTCCGCAACCCGCCAGAGCAAGGAGCAGCACCACGACGGCGGTTCGACTAATCGAGTTTGAACGGCTCAAGTTGGTTCTCGCCCTTCTGGACCGTGACCGCCTTGCCCGACGCCACGTCGGCGTACTTGCCCTTCCAGGCGTCGATGTCGGTGTCGCGGCCGGCCTTATCGGCCCCCGCCACCATCAACTCGAACGTCACCGTGTAGTCGCCCGGCGGGGCCCCGTCGTTGGGGGCCGCGGTGTTCAGCGTGAACTGCCCCTCCTTGTTCGTCACCCCGTTGGGGACGAACTTCACGGCTCCCATGTCGAACTTGGGGTGGAACTTCACCGTAACCCCGACAGCCGGCTTGCCCTTGAACATCACGGTGCCACTCACCGGGGCGGTGCGGGGGGCCGAGATGCCCCCCCCGCCGCACCCGGCCGCGACCGCACAGGCCAGGGCGACCAAGACGCTTCGACTAGTAGTCACCGAGCACCTCGCCGCCGTTGCGGCTGCCGAGCGCCCGGTAAGTGGTCATGTCGATCGTCTGGCGGATGAACCGCGTGCTCCCGTCGGCGAGCACGAAGTTGCACCCGCCGGTGTGCGTACTGCGGTAAGCGTGAAGCGGACCCGTGGTGAGGATCGTGTTCAACGTGGGCGTGTCGGTGATCGTTCGGGCGTAGTACGGGCCGGAGATCGTGTTCATCGGCGCGGTGGTCCGGCCCTCGCTGTAGTAGTCGCCGCCGCTCCCCCCCCACGCGACCGGGCCGCCGGATTCGACCGCCGTGGTGCCGACGGACACGCTGTTCACCATCGTCGTGGTGTACCCCTTGAGAATGTTGTGCATGTCCCCGGCGGCGATCGTGTTGGACAGCCCGTCGGTGACGCTGGCGAAGTTGATCCGGTACGAGTTCTCGGACTGCCACGCGCTGGTGTCGCCGGCGGCCCGCTTGGCCGCCAGCGCGGTCGCCAGTGCCTGACCGGCGGCGAAATCCAGGCCGGCGTCCATCTTCGAGATGAACAGCCCGTCGGAGGGCGTGGCCCCGTTCGTCGCCGCCCCGGGTTTGAAGATGTCGCCAGCCACGGGGCCGTCGCGGTAGGTGCTGTTGCCGCGGCAGTACCCGTAGCTCGCGTAGTCGGCGAACACCGGGCTGATGGGCGGCGGTGCCGACGGGCAGAGGAAGACGCTCAAGGGGCCGGTTTGGGTCGTGATCTGGAGGTTGGTCAGGCCGCCGTTCGGATTGGCGGTGGCGGAGTTCCCGCCGACCGGGAGGTAGAACTGCTTTTGCACGTTGCCTTGCTCGACGTACGGCAGCAGTTCGAAGGCCACCGGGTAGTGGCGGAAGCGGAACCAGATGTTCTGCATGCCCGGGTTGGTGTCATCGATGCCCCCGCCGCAGAAGCTCATGTTCGGGACCGTCTGCTGCGCGTCGTGGAACCCGTGGACGGCGAGGCCGATCTGCTTCAGGTTGTTGCTGCACTTGGCGCGGGCGGCGGCCTCGCGGACCTTCTGGACGGCCGGCAGGAGCAGGCCGATGAGGATGGCAATGATGGCGATGACGACGAGTAGCTCGATCAGCGTGAACCCGCGGCGGATGCGAATCGCCATGAGATCTTCCTTTCAGCAAGGGTGGGGAATCAACAGGTGTGAGAGGTTTTCGGGCGGGGCAGCGTTCCCGAAACCGCGGACATTAACCGCGGCTTCGGGAACGGAGTGTCATCGGGATGTCACTTCGCCTTCGGCTTCGTGTAGCTGAGGGCGATGAGGGCGTAGCCGACGTCGAGGTTGGGATCGCTTTCCATCCAGACGGGGAAGTCACTGCTCCAACTACCGTCGCGCTTCTGGCGGTTGGCCAGAGCGCGGGTGATCTCGGCCCGCCAGTCGTGAACCTTGCCGTTGGCGTCGGTCACTTCATCGAGGCCGAGCGTGGTGAAGCAGCGGGCCATCGACACGAGATAGTAGTAGTAGCCCTGCCCGCCGGCCCCTTCCTGGCGGCCGGGGTTGATGTCCACCGAGTAGTTCTTGGCGATCCACTCCATCGCTTTCTTGTGCCGCGGATCGTCCTTGCTCACGCCGCAGAGGGCGAGGCACTTGAGGCCGGCGTAGGTCATGCTGCCGTAGCCGGGCCGGGCCGCGTCGCCGGTGCCGGCCACGTAGATGAAACTGCCGTCGTTGATCTTGTCGGCCCAGGGTTGGTCGTTGAACTCGCCCTTCAAGTTCTGCATCCGGCTGACGAACACGACAGCCTTCTTGAAGGCCACGTCGTCCTTCGGCGTGCCGGCCGCGACGAGGGCGTCGAGCGCGAAGTGCGTGTTGGAGATGTCGCCGCGGGCACCGGGGCCGTAGCCGAAGCCGCCGAAGTTCACATCCGTCTGCGGTTTCGCGTCGTCGGCTCCGACTTGCCCCTTCTTGAAGTACGCCGCGGCGGCGGCGACGGTCGGGTCGTACTTCTTGTCGCCGGACGCCTTGAATGCTTGCAGGTTCGTGGCGGTCATGTAGAACTTGTGCCGGACGGCGTCCCCTTCACCGGCGAGGCTGCCGTCCTTCGCGTTCACGAACCCCTCGACGAATTTCAGCCCCTTGGCGGCCATCGGGTCGGTCGCCGTGACCTTACCGCTCTTGAACAGCCCTTGCAGGACGACGCCGGTGATGCCGACGTGCGTCGGCTTGCTCCAACTGCCGTCCTCGGCCTGCGTGGTTTTCAGGTAGCCGACGGCCGCGTCGGCGACCTCGTCCCACGACTTCGCCTTCGGGCCGCCGCCTTTTTTCTCCTGTGCCGTCGTCAGGCCGGTGCCGAAGGCGAGGGCCAACGTCAACACCGTGGCCCCGGTCAGGGGTCGCAGATACTTCATCGCACATTCTCACTGGGAGGAATCGGTCGGAGGCGACCGGATAAGCACGTGCGATGCCGTTCGCGGACGGGGGCATTTCCCGTGGAAAACGCGGCATTCAGGCGCGAGCGAAGGGCGTGAAATGGCCAGCGGAGGCCCACCCGTGAACACGAAATGACCGGATGCCAGGAAATTGTCGGCCCTGTCCGGGGCCGAAAGGCATTCGCCGACGAGGCGGCGGGATAGGATCGTCTTACTTCTCCGGCGGCAGGACGATTTGGCAGCAACCGAGGTTCAGCGCCTCCTTCGCGACGCCGGCCTCGGTGATCTCCTTCAGTACGCCGTCGGTGAGCGAATAGAGCACGAACCGACCGCGTTTTTCGCCGGTGATGAGGCCGGCCGTCTTCAGGACCGTGAGGTGGTGCGAGACGTTCAGGGGCGGGATTTTCAGGGCTTCGATGATCTGCGTGACGTTCCGCTCGCCGTCGGTCAAGAGCCGGACGATTTTCAGGCGCTCTGGGGCGGCCAGGGCCGACAGCAACACCGCACACCGCGTCGGTTCCAGAGGGTCTTTCGCCATGAACCTATCTCCAACTCGGAACGCCAACCGATCCCGAGATTAGTTTAGCACCTTCGGACGACTTTTCCGAAGGTGTCCGCCGCGGCCGCCAGGGGGATTTTTCGCCCCCACCCGATACAACGAGCACACTCTTTCTCTCGAAGGGTTCGATGTCATGCTGACTCTCGCGAAGTACTCTGTCGGCGTCGGGGACCGGTTCGTCCACCAGGCGAAGGCCCAACTCGAAGCCTGCCGGATGGCGGCCGCGCACGGCGTGGACGTGATCCCGGTCTGGAACAAGTCGAACCGCGAGCACACGATCATCGGCACCGAACCGGCCACCACCCGCACGGCCGCCGACGCCGCCGTCAAGGCGTTGGGCTGGAAGAAGCCGTACCACGTGGACGCCGACCACATCCGGCTGGAAACCGTGGACCGCTTCCTCGCGCCGTGCGACTTCTTCACCATCGACGTGGCCGACTCCATCGGTCAGCCGGCCGACCCCGCCGCGGTGAAAGCGTTCGCCGACCGGCACGCGAAGCTGACGGGCCAAGTCGCCATCCCCGGCATCGACGCCCCGTTCACCATCGGGCGGGCCGACGTGGAGCGGATCGCCGGCAAGTACCTGAAGGCCGTGCAGGACGCCGGGGCGATCTACCGCAAGATCGCGGCCGCGAAGGGCGAGGGGAACTTCATCACCGAAGTCTCGATGGACGAAACCGACAGCCCGCAGACGCCGCCGGAACTGCTGCTCATCCTCGCGGCTCTCGCCGACGAGAAGGTGCCGGTGCAGACGATCGCGCCGAAGTTCACCGGCCGATTCAACAAGGGCGTCGATTACGTCGGTGACCTGCACCAGTTCGACAAGGAATTCCGCGAAGACTTGGCCGTGATCGCGTTCGCGGTGAAGGAGTTTGGCCTGCCGGCGAACCTGAAACTGAGCGTCCACTCGGGCAGCGACAAGTTCACGATCTACCTGCCGATGCGGTTGGCCATCCACGAGTTCGACGCCGGGGTGCACCTGAAGACGGCCGGCACGACGTGGCTGGAAGAAGTCATCGGCCTCGCCGAGTCCGACGGCGACGGGTTGGAGTTGGCGAAGGAGATTTACGCGAAGGCGCTGAAGAAGAAGGACGAGTTGTGCGCCCCCTACGCCACGGTCATCGACATCGACGAGACGAAGTTGCCGACGCTGGAGCGGGTCGGCGACTGGGGGCCGGAGCAGTTCGTCGCGGCTCTGCAACACGTCCCGACGCACCCGGCCTTCAACCCGCACTTCCGGCAACTGCTGCACGTCGGCTTCAAGGTCGCTGCCCAGATGGGCGACCGCTATCTGAACATGCTGAAGACATGCGAGGAAGAGATTTCGAAGAACGTGACCCTGAACCTCTACGACCGGCACCTGAAGCCGCTATTTCTGGGATGAAGAGGTGAACGGGTGACGCGGTGAAGGGGTGACAAAACCCTTCTGTCTTTTCACTCGTTCACCCCTTCGCCCGTTCACCCCTTCATCCCCAAGGCTCTCCCATGCCCTCCGACCTGTTCAACCTCGAATCTGAAGTCGCCGCCGTGTTCGGCGGGACCGGCGTCCTCGGCGGCGCGATGGCCGACGCCCTT
Organism: Limnoglobus roseus; assembly: GCF_008254045.1. Classification (GTDB taxonomy): domain Bacteria; phylum Planctomycetota; class Planctomycetia; order Gemmatales; family Gemmataceae; genus Limnoglobus; species Limnoglobus roseus. The sequence goes on from NZ_CP042425.1 coordinate 3,217,764, forward strand.
GCGGCGGCCGGGGCCAAAGTCGCCATCATCGGCCGCAGCGAGGAGCGCGGCAAGGAAGCCGTGAAGCGGATCGAAGCCGCCGGCGGGACGGCGTTCTTCGTGGCGGCCGACGCGATGAGCCGCGATTCTATCACCGCGGCCCGCGACGCGATTCAGAAGAAGTGGGGGACAGTTACCGTCCTCGTCAACGGGGCCGGCGGGAACAAGCCGGAGGCGACCGTGCCGCCCGGCGGCGACTTCTGCAAGTTGCCGATCGACGGCTGGTCGGCAGTGTTCGACCTGAACCTCGTCGGCGGCACGCTGCTGCCGTGCCAGGTCTTCGGCGAATCCATGCTCGCGGCGGGGAAGGGGAGCATCATCAACATCGCGTCGATCGCGTCCATCTTGCCACTGTCGCGGGTCGTGGCCTACTCGGCGTCGAAGGCGGCCGTGCTGAACTTGACGCAATGGCTGGCCCGCGAGTGGGCGACGAAGGGGGTGCGGGTGAACGCGATCACTCCCGGCTTCTTCCCGGCCGAACAGAACCGCAAACTGCTCCTGAAGGAAGACGGCACGTACACCGAGCGCGGCCAGTCGATCATCGGCCACACGCCGATGGGCCGGTTCGGCGAGTCGAAGGAATTGGCCGGCGCGACCGTTTGGCTGGCGTCGCCGAAGGCGGCGTCGTTCGTTACCGGCCAGAACATTGTCGTGGACGGCGGCTTCTCGTCGGTGACGATCTGACGTGCGGGAACGGAGAAGGGGCCGGGAGTCGTTTCACGACTCCCGGCCCCTTCTCCGTTCGAAGTGACTACTTGACCAGCGGGTTGTCCGTCACACCGGTGGGCATCGGCGGGTTCGGATCGGCCTTCCTGAGAATCGTCGGGTCGATCTTGTGCAGCGGCGGGACGACCGACATGGCGGTGGCGTACTTCGCGGCCTTGTCCCGCAGGCAGATCAGCAGGCCCGTGTCCGACGCCATGAAGAGGCGGTCCGTCTGATCGTTCGTGGCCTGCACGGTGAAGCCGCTGAGGTTAATCGCCCCGATCTGAATGGCCCGCTTCGAGGCGAGGTCGGTCACGCGGTTCTTGTCGTACACCCGCACGATGCCCTGTTTGTCGCGGACGTACACGACCTCTTCGGTCGCGCCGAGAATCGTGTCGGCAACGTCGTCGGTCCGCCAGATCACCTCGCCCGTCTTGCGGTCCACGCGGGCCACGCCGGACGTGTCGCCGCCCTGGTAGACCGAGTCCTTCGTGAGGTACGGCTTCCGGTTCATCGCACCGCCGACGTTCGACCGCCAGTTCAGTTTCGCGACCGACCCGCCGCCGCTGGTCATGTCGATCGCCAAGAGGTTGCCGTCCACGAGCGGGAAGTAGGCCACGTCTTCCGCCTGCACCGGCTGGGCGGCCGGCAGGTTCGGGATGCGGGCCGAGACTTGCAACGCCCGGTCTTCCTTCAAGATCGCCTGAAGTTGCGGCGCGTCGCCGGACATCCAGACGCGGAAGTTCGTCGTCAGCGGGGAGTGCGTCAGCCGGACCGACGACCCGATGACCCACCGAGCTTTCGGTTCCAACCCGCGTGGCAGGAGGCTCGACCGTTCCAGCACCCCGGCCACCGACGGCGGGATGGCGCTGATCGACGGCGTCCGCTGAATCTGGGCCCCGGTCGGGTCCTGGATGCTGTACGGCTGGCGGAGGCTGTGGACGGTCGAAAGGGAGTCGGACTTAACGAGGTACTTGCCCCGCTGGTCGAACGCGGTGTACGGCGGCCGGACCGAGTTCGGGATCGACAGCGAGGGCGATCGCTGGGCGCCGAGCGTCCCGGCCGTGCCGCCGACGTTCGCCCCGACGCTGACCTTCGGCTCGTCGAACACCGGCTGGGTGAACGGGATGTTGCGCGACGTACTCGGGTACCGGGTCGCGACCACGTCGGCCGGATTCTTGCCGGTGAGGCTCACGACCCCACCGGTGGTCGCATCGGCCTTCGCCCGGTTCAGTCGCTCGGGCATGCTCACCGCCTGGGGCAGGGCGTAGGCCGTCACCCGTTGACCGTTGAGCGCGAGGTAGATGGTGTCAAGGTCCATCGTCGGCGGGGCCGACGGCACGAGCGGCAGCTTGTACTTGAATTCCTGCAGGCCGGTGTAGCGGTCCAGGAGGTACATCGTGGCCAGGTTCGTCGCCACGACGTAGCGGTCGTTGACGGCCACGTCGTGGAGTGGGACGTTGGCGGCCTCGTACTTCAGCGTCCACTGCTGGGCACCTGTCTTCGCGTCGAGAGCGATCAACACGCCCGACCGCGTCTGGATGAACATCTGGTTGCCGTCCGTGACTTGAATCAGGCCGACGGCGTCCTGCCGGTTAATCAGCGGAATCGCGGTGGTCCACTCGGTCCGCAAGTTCACGACGTCAAGGCTCGCATTCGACGGCGGGACCACCCCGGACGACGGCGATTGCCCGCGGGAGTCGGCGGCCGCCCCGGCGAAGAGGGCACCGATCAAGAGCTTCGTAAGGAACCGCATGAACGAGTCTCCGGGTGCGGACCGCGGTACGGATTTCGGCTGTCGTTACTTTAACGCGCCAACCTGAGAAGAGTTGGCGAAGCGAGTCCGCGACCGGGCAAACCGGCGGCGACGGGAACGGTTGTGCCGGTCGCACGGGCGGGTCACTTTTTCCCGAGGGCTCGCTTTCGCGCGAAGAAATCGCTGAGGGCTCCGGCGCACGCTTCCCGCATCACGCCGCCGAGGACCGTGCAGCGGTGGTTCAATCGCGGGTCGGTCGTGATCTGGTAGAGCGTGTGGCACGCCCCGGCTTTCGGGTCCGTGCAACCGTAAACGACCACCGGCAGGCGGGCCTGCACGATCGCCCCCGCACACATCGGGCACGGTTCCAGCGTCACGTACAGGAAGCAGTTTTCCAACCGCCACGACCCGAGCGACGCGGCCGCCTGCGTCAGCGCGATCATCTCGGCGTGGGCCGTCGGGTCTTTGAGTTGTTCCCGCTGGTTGTGGGCGCGGGCGATCACGCCCCGCTCGACGTGGACGATCACCGCCCCGACCGGGACTTCGTCCTCGGCATCGGCCTGGCGAGCCTCTTCCAGGGCCATCTCCATGTGGAGCAGGTGAACCGGATTCCGCGGGTCGGTAAAGACGAGGTCGAACATGAAGGAGATTCTACCGGCCGGCGGGCGTGTACAACAAGTGAAAGCTCCTTCCGCCGAGGTTCACCATGCCCGACAACGCCGACGACCAGCCGTGGTACCAGGACGGCCTCCGCTTCACCTGCACGCAGTGCGGCAAGTGCTGCACCGGCGACCCCGGCTTCGTGTGGGTGGACGAGGAGGAACTCCGCAAACTCGCCGCGTTCCGGGGCGAGCCTCTGCGGGAGTTCGTGCCGCTGTACACCCGCAAGGCCCGCGGCAAGGTGACGCTCCGCGAGAAGGCTAACGGCGACTGTGTGTTTTTCGAGGCCGGCCGCGGGTGCACGGTCTATCCCGTGCGGCCGAAACAGTGCCGGACGTGGCCGTTCTGGGAGAGCAACCTCGAATCGCCGGAACAGTGGGAGCGAACCGAGTCGATCTGCCCCGGCAGCGGCCAGGGGGAGTTGATCCCGGTGGAAGAAATCGTGAAGCGGATGAAGATCGTCAAGATGTGAGCCGCCGTCTCCCCCCGCGGCACGCACCTCGTAAGATGCCCCTCAGTCTCTCATTCCATCTTCCCTCAGAAGGTAGTCGAATCATGTCTGCCACCGCCGACATCGGCCTCATCGGCCTCGCCGTCATGGGCGAAAACCTCGTGCTCAACATGGAAAGCCACGGCTACACCTGTGCCGTGTTCAACCGCTCCACCGATAAGGTTGACGCCTTCGTCAACGGCCGCGGGAAGGGGAAGAAGTTCGTCGGCGCGCACAACCTCAAGGACTTCGCCGCCAGCCTGAAGCGGCCGCGGAAGGTCATGATGATGGTGAAGGCCGGTAAGGCCGTCGACGACACGATCGACTCGGTGCTGCCGTACCTCGAAGCCGGCGACATCCTCATCGACGGCGGCAACACGCACTTCCCGGACACCTCCCGGCGGATGAAGGCGCTGAAGGAAAAGGGCATCTTGTTCGTCGGCAGCGGCGTGAGCGGCGGCGAAGAAGGCGCGCTCAAAGGCCCGAGCATCATGCCGGGCGGGGCGGCCGAAGCGTGGCCGGCCGTGAAGCCGATCTTCCAGGCGATCGCCGCGAAGGTCGACGGCGGCACGCCGTGCTGCGACTGGGTCGGGCCGGAAGGGGCCGGGCACTTCGTCAAGATGGTCCACAACGGCATCGAGTACGGCGACATGCAGTTGATCTGCGAAGCCTACTCTCTCTTGAAGAACGTCGCCGGACTGAGCAACGACGAACTCGGCGAAGTCTTCAGCGAGTGGAACAAGGGCAAGCTCGACAGCTTCCTCATCGAGATCACCGCGGACATCCTCAAGTACAAGGATCCGGAGACGGGCAAGCCGCTCGTGGACTTCATCCTCGACAAGGCCGGGCAGAAGGGCACCGGCAAGTGGACGGTGGACGCCGCGACCGAGCACGGTACGCCGCTGACGCTGATTAGCGAGGCCGTGTTCGCCCGGTGCCTGTCGGCCCAGAAGGACCAACGGGTCGAAGCGGCGAAGGTTCTCAGCGGCCCGAAGCCGACGTTCAGCGGTGACAAGCAGAAGTTCATCGACGCCGTCGCCGACGCACTCTACGCCAGCAAGATCATTAGCTACGCCCAGGGGTACGACCTGATGTCGGCCCAGGCCAAAGCCCTCGGCTGGGAACTCAACAACGGCGGCATCGCCCTCATGTGGCGGGGCGGTTGCATCATCCGTAGCCGGTTCCTCGGCAACATCAAGGAAGCGTTCGACCGCAACCCGAAGCTGGTGAACCTACTCGTCGACCCGTTCTTCGCGAAGGAAGTGCAAGACGCCCAGGCCGGCTGGCGGACGGCCCTGGCGGCGGGCATCACGAACGGCATCGCGATGCCGACGATGACCTCGGCCCTCAGCTACTTCGACGGCTACCGTACGGCGAGCCTGCCGGCGAACCTGCTGCAAGCTCAGCGGGACTACTTCGGCGCCCACACCTACGAGCGGACCGACAAGCCGCGGGGCGAGTTCTTCCACACGAACTGGACCGGCCGCGGCGGCAACACGACGAGCAAGGCGTACAACGTCTAATCGCGGAAGCCGTGCGACCGACAGCCCGCGGGGCGAGCAAGGGAATACGTTTCCTTGCTCGCCCCGCGGGCTGTTTTCTTGTCGCCGGGTTGGTACGTCAACGTGCCGCTGGACGTGAGCTACCAGGCGTCGTGGGAGGTTCTGCCGCCGATCCTCCGGAATCGCGTGCTGATTCCGGTCTAGTTGCGGTTACTCCGGCGGTAGCGCGGCGTACTCGGTCGTCTCGCCGCTGCTCGCCCCGACGCGGGGGAAGAACGCCCGGACGGTGGTGCCCTTGCCCACGGCGCTCTCGATCCGCACGAACCCGCCGGCCCGGTCCACGGCCCGCCGGACGACGGCTAGGCCGACACCCGTCCCCTTGGACTTCGTCGTGAAGAACGAGTCGAACGCCCGCCGTCGCGTCGAGTCGTCCATCCCCACGCCCCCGTCGGCCACCTCGACCATGACGTAGTGCCCCGGCACGCCCGTCCCCGGGTCGATGCGAACCGGGGCAATCCGCATCCGGATTTCGCCCCCGCCGGGCAGGGCGTCGCGGGCGTTCACGACGAGGTTCAAGAGGAGGCGGGTGTACTGGCTCCGGTCGATCAGGACCGTGCCGACCGCCGCCGGGCGGGCGTACCGGAGCGAGTGGCGGTCGCCGGTAGCGGCCCGGAGGACCGGGAGGAACTGACCCGTCGCCGCCGACAGGTCGATGACCGCCGGGGGGTGGTTCGAGGGCCGGGCAAAATCCATCATCTCGTTCGCAAGATCAACGCCCCGGCCGGCCGCGGCGACCATTCCGTTCAACATCTCTCGGGCTTCGGGTGCCAGGTCATTCCGGGCGGCGAGTAGATCGCCGCCGCCGACGACCACGCTGAGCAGGTTGCGGAAGTCGTGGGACAGGCCCGCCGCCATCTGCTCTAGGGCTTCCGCCTTCTCCACCATCGCCAGCCGCGGGGCCTGAGTCCGCAGGGCCGCTCTTAGATCCGCCACCTCGGCCGACTGGATCCGCAGGCCCAGGATATCGGCCACCGATCCGGCGAAGTCGCGGTCCTCGGTCGTCCACTCCCGCGGTGGCCCGACGTGCTCGTGGCAGACGACCCCGGCCAGTTCCCCGTCGATGAAGATGCCGGCGTCGAGGATCGAACTGATGCCGAGCGGCATCAGGTACGCGGCGGCCAGTTCGGCCGTCCGGGGATCGGTGGCGGCGACCTCGGCCGGCACCGCCTTGCGAATCGTCAGTGAGGAAAAATACGCGGGAAAGTCGGCCACCCGAATGATGGCCCCGGCGGAGTGTTCGCGGGTGGAGCGTTCGTACAAGTTGGCACACCGCATGGCCGACCGTTGGTCGATGTACAGCCACACCCCGACCCGCGCCACCCGGGCCGCGTCCGCGACGATCTCGCACGCCCGCGCGAACACCTCCGCCAGTCGCATCTCGGCGGGAAGTTTGGTGAGCGTCAGGCGTGCGGCCTCACTCGGCCGTCGTGGCTCGGGGTGGGTGAACGACATCAGTTCCTCCGGACGGGTGAGGCGTACCCTGACCAGATTAGTACGACGGCACGACTGTTCTGTTCTTCCCGACACTTTACCCGAGAAAGGGCATTCCCGAAAGCACTTTCCCGCCTTTGTCATGCGGCGGGGCAAACGGCCGCTTGCAGTCGAACATTTCCAGTTGGCGTGGTCGGAGTTTGGTGGCAGTCTATAATTGGTTGGAGTAACTCCGCCCTCGTCCATCCCCTCGGAACCGCCGCCATGACTCGCCATGCGGCCGCGAAACTTTTTCTAGTCGGTTCGCTCGCCGCGGGCTTTGCCCCGCGCCTGCCCGCCATCGACCCCGACCCGTCCAAGCTCGCCCCGACGCGGGAGCAGGCGACCCGCGCGCAGGAACTCGTGGCGAAGCTCGGCGACCCGGTTTTCCGCATCCGCGACGACGCCACCCGCGAGTTGCGGAAGTTGGGCCGGGCCGCTCTGCCGGTCCTGAACGACACCCTCAACACGACGCCCGACCCGGAAGTCCGCGTCCGCTGCGAGACGTTGCTCCCGGCCATCGAGACGGCCGACCTGAAGGCCCGCCTGGCGGCGTTTGTTTCCGATGCTGACGGGAAGTACGACCACAAACTGCCCGGCTGGGGGGCGTTCCGCACGATCACTGGCAACACCGCCGACGCGCGGACACTCTTCGCTGACGCCTGCCAGTCGAAGGACAACGTCGAAGTCCTCCAGGCCCTCGGGTCGCCGAAAGAGGAACTTGAAAAGGTCGTGCTGAACCGGCGGATGCTGCTGTACAACCAGTCCGTTCGTTACTCGCCCAACGGCGTCCGCACGCCGGCCAGAACCGGGGACGTGGTGACGCTCCTGTTCGCAGAGGCGACGGTTTCGATCGCCAACCGGAACTACTCCTACGCCATCACGAACTTGCTCAGCCAGCCGACCGTCCGCGAGGCGGTCACGGCCGAGACGGGCGAACCGTTCCGCAAACTGCTCGCCCACTGGATGGACTCGCGGACTAACTACCTCGAAATCTACCAGGCGATGAACCTGGCCGGGCAACTCAACCTCAAAGACATCCCGGTCACGAAGTACGCCGAGAAAGTGCTGGCGACCGAAACCTCGCCGGTCATCTACCGGATGTACGCGCTGACCACGACGGCCCGCGTTGTCGGGGCTGACGGTTTGCCGACACTGGCGAAGGCGATGGACGACAAGACGAAGTACGCGGTGAACTGGATCGTGAACAACCAGCGGACGGTCCACGAGGTCCAGGTCCGGGACATCGCGCTGGTGATGAGCCTGTTGGTGACGAAGCAGAAGCCCGAAGACTATGGCGTGGAAGTCAAGAATTTGACCGCCCAGAACCTCAACGACGCCCTCAAATTCAGCTACATGTACTACGCATTCGCGGACGACAAAGCCCGCGACGCCGCGTTCGCGAAGTGGAAGCAGTACCAGGCCAAGCAGCCGAATCCGGCGAAGAAATAAATGAACCCGGCCGGCCGGGTCTTACCCGGCCGGCCGTCATTTTCACTGCACCTCGTCGACTAATTAATTGTCCAGGCCATTCGTCTCGCCGCCGCTCGGCGTGATGGCCGCGTAGAAACTCAGCGGGGCGATGGAAGCATTAACCGTCCGCACCGTTCCGTCGCCCATCGCGGTGAGCATCACGCCGGTGTGGGCCGATTGCGGCACCGACGGCAGGCACGCCGTCTTGCTCGGGGCCGCCTGGAACACGGGCGTGGGGTTGTTCACGGTACCGCCGCCAGTATTCGGCGTTCCCGTGCCCGTGACGCCCAGCACCGAACCGCTGGTCAACACGGCCGGCGTATTGGGCATGAACTGGCCCGTGCCGGACGCCGCGTTCGCAGTCGGTTGTGCCCACACGAAGGCCGGCGTCGCCGCGAACGGGGACACGACCGTCCCGTAGGTGCCCAGCGCCCACAGGTTCGGGGTGCCGTTACAATCCATGTACCGCTCGGCGAACATGATCGTGTTCGACGTGCCGTCGGTGTTCAGGCTCGTGGGGAACGTCGGCCCGGTCTGGCCGAACAGCACGCCGTTGGCGGCGTAACTGATGGGCGTCAGCGTGGTGGTCACGGCCGTCGCCGTCACACCGTTGCTAGTACCACCGCCGACCGCGACGGAGTAAGTTTGGTCGCCGCTGCTCCCCGTGGGGTCCGATGGGCAGATTAACGTGGGGATTTTCTTGGTCGAGCCGGTCGCCGGCGTCACCGCACTGACGTAGCTGGTCGTACACGCCGTCGCCGCGGCCGTGGTCGTGCCGGTGGTGGGGACGTATAGGTTGTACAGACTGCCTTGTTCGATGTACGGCAGGACGCGGAAGTAGATCGAGTGGAGGCCCCAGCCGGTCGCGTTCCACTTGTTCTGAAGGCCGACGTCGCGAATCACCGGCAGGGCACCGTTGTTGGTGTCAGCGTAGCCGTGGACTGCGAGGGCCAGTTGCTTCAGGTTGTTGGAACACTTCGAGCGGGCCGCGGCTTCGCGGACCTTTTGCACGGCGGGCAGCAGCAGGCCGATGAGGATCGCGATGATGGCGATCACGACGAGCAGTTCAATGAGCGTAAAGGCGCGGCGGGAACGAGACCCAAGCATGGGCTTCCTCAGAATGGGATCGGTTGAGTTCGGTGGGAGGGGTGGAAAATGTTCTTGAGAGAGTGTTCCGCTGGCGAGAAGCGAAACGGAGAACAAATTCGCGATGGGGAGTATTGCTATCCTACGCGGTGAGTTGGTCATCGCATAGGCTTCTCGGCTGATTTTTACGAGATCCGTCCGTTGCGCGGAGTCCGGGTCGACAGGGCTGCGGATTTATCGGACACATCGTGACGACCGGAGTGGCTACGGCCCCACTGCGTCGAAATTGACACATGATCAAGACTTAAGATGTTCTCGCTTTCGCGCGTAAGATTCTCGCCGCAATCGGGTATGTTTTCCTGGTCATGAGCTTTCTGCTGGTGGCCATCGGCCTACAATGGCCCCGACCTATCGCCGGTGGTGGGTCGTCGATTCACTCTCTCGTTCTGAGGACTCCGAAATGCGGAAGATGATGTTCGCGGCCGCTCTGGCCGTCGCGGCGGTTGTCGGCGTGGCCTTTGCCGACCACGTCAAGTCTGGCCCGCAAACGGGCGACACGGTCCCCGGCCCCTTCCACCCGCTCAACATCAACGGCGACTCGGCCGGCGAAAAGGCCTGCATGTACTGCAAGCACGGCGACAACCCCGTGGCCGTGGTCTTCGCCCGCACGGCGACCTGCCCGCAAACCGCCAAGCTCATCAAGAAGCTCGACGAAGTAACGGCCAAGCACGCGGACGCCAAGATGGGCAGCTACGCTGTGTTCATGAGCGACGACGACAAGCTGCCGGCCGAACTGAAGAAGATGGTCGAGAAGGAAGGCCTCAAGAACCTGACCGTGACCGTGGACAACCCGGCCGGCCCGGAAAAGTACAAGATCGCGTCGGACGCCGACGTGACCGTCCTCCTGTACACCGACCACAAGGTCAAGGCTAACTACAGCTTCAAGAAGGGTGAAATCAAGGACGCCGACATCGAAAGCATCACGAAGGACGTCTCCAAGATCGCTCCGAGCAAGTAAGTCACCGGCCTAACGAGAACGAAACAGCAACGCCGCCGGGGATGTCCCCGGCGGCGTTGCTGTTGGTCGGCGATTGTGGCCCCGACACTCAGTTCTCTGTCACCAGAGATTGTGGTGCCTGCTTCTTTCCTTTAACAACAACCGGCTCAACCGTATTGGGGTCCGGCCGGCTCATGGTGCGGAGGGCTTGCTTGGAGTTGGCTTCGATCTTGGGGTTCGCCGCCTGGCTCGAATCCCCACACCCGGCCGCCAGGCCCAAGAAAGGAACCGCGGCCAAGAGGAAGATGTTCGGAAGTTTCATGGTGTGACTCGCGAGTGTAAGAGGGTATTTCATTTCGTGCGGCGGTACGTCTTATTCGAACGTCGCGACGGCCCCGTCGCTGATACCGCAGATGTACACGTAAGTCGTGAAGTCCATCGTCGGCGAGAGGTTCCGCACCGAGCCGTCGCCGAAGACCACGTTGATTCGGTTGGTCGTGTGGAGGCTGCCCGGCAAGCCACGCCCGAAGCCCTTACCGTCGCTGGAGAAGTCGCAGTTGCCGTTCGTCCGGTCGGGGCACATGCCGAAGGCCGAGAGCTGGCTGGTCATGCCGATCGAGTTCCCCCACCACCCCGAACCGGGCATGAGGCCCCCGATCGACTCCAGAAACGCGACCGTGTTGCTCGTCCCGTCCGTGACCTGGACCATCCGCGTCTTGGACTTGAACGTGAACAGGCCCGGCAGGTACGGCCCGTCGGACGGGGCCATGAGGTAGCCGCCCATCGGGATGTAGTTCGTCCGGCCGTAGGCGACTTGCGTCGTTGCTCCGGGCGTCCCGGCCACGCCGTACGGGTAGTACGGGATCAGGCTCGAAAAGCCCTCGGCCGGGTTGAAGTCGGTGTTCTTAAAATCGCGCCCGGCCACGCCGCCCGTCTGGAACCGCACCACCCCGGTTTGGCCGCTCGCTTGCGGGTCGGCCGACGGGCAGGTGAAGACCTTCAAGTCCGGCGTTAGCGGGTACGTGCCCGTTGCCGGCGGCGTCCCGATCGCGGCCACACTCTGGGGGACGTTCAGCGGGTCGCGGAAGTACATCCCGTAAGTGTTCGGCTGGGGGCTGGCCGCGTTGTACGGTCGGATTTGATAGGCCGAGAAGAGCGATTGTTGCTCCACGTACGGCAGCAGGTAGATCAGCGGCCCGGCCATTTGAGGGTCGGCCCCCGGGGGCAAGCAGCCGTAGGTCGATTCGTAATTGTTGAACGCCAGACCGATCTGCTTCAGGTTATTGGTGCAGGTCGCCCGGGCGGCGGCCTCCCGAACCTTCTGCACCGCGGGCAGTAGCAGGCCGATGAGAATGGCGATGATCGCGATGACCACCAGCAACTCGATCAGAGAAAATCCAGACCGACTGGGCAACTCACGCCAGCGACCGCGCGTGGTCATAGTCAAAACCTCGGACAGAAGTTCCAGAACCCAGGAGAGCCGGGACGGAATCGACTTCTGCTATCGCAAGCGACCGACGGTCCTTGGGCGAGTCAGAAGGTACGGATTCCTAACACAGCAACCTGGGCCGAGCAAAAAGAACTCGTGGAATGTTGATCGAATATTGGAGTGGATTTTTGCCCGGGAAGAGCAGCTACCGCAACACTTCTCCGGGCATCTCAAATTGCAGACTGAGGTGCGAAAAAAAGCAGCGTTACTTACCACGGACTGCCGACGGCACGGCCGGTGAGGTCGTAATCGTCGGCGCTCGTCACCTTGACCTTCGTGAAGTCGCCGGGGCGGAGGTTCTTGGCCTTCACGCGGATCTCGCAGTCGATGTCCGGGCTGTCGGCGGTGGTGCGGCCGCGGACGTGGTTCGCGAACTCCGGGTCCGGGCCGTCCACGATCACCGTCAGTTCTTTCCCGACCTGCTTCGCCGCGTAGTCGAAGGCGATGGCCTGTTGCAACTCCATGATGCCGGCCACGCGGGCTTGCTTCACGTCGTCGGGGATGTGGTCGTCGAGTTTCTCGGCCGGTGTGCCGGGTTCGAGCGAGTACGGGAAGACGCCGAGCCGTTCGAACTTCTGTTCGCCGACGAACGCCTTCAGTTCCTCGTACTCGGCGTCCGTCTCGCCGGGGAAGCCGACGATGAACGTCGTCCGCATCGCGAGGTTCGGGATCGCCTTCCGCATCCGGGCAAGCAGTTTCTCGGTGGCGTCGCGGTCGACGCGGCGGACCATGCGCCGCAGCACGCGGTCATTGATGTGCTGGAGCGGCATGTCGATGTACGGGATGATCTTTTTCGCGCCGGCGAGCGCGTTCAGCACGTCGTCGCCGATGTGCTCAGGGTAGGCGTACAGGACGCGAATCCACTCAATTCCCTTCACGCCGTCGAGTTGCTTCAGCAACTCGGCCAACCGCGTGCGGCCGTACAGGTCCATGCCGTAGTAGGTCGTGTCCTGGGCGACGATGATGAGTTCCCGCACGCCGTCGGCGGCGAGTTCGTTCGCCTCGCGGATCACTTCTTCCATCGGCTTCGTGACGTGCTTGCCGCGCATCTTGGGGATGGCGCAGTAGGTGCAAAGGCGGTCGCAGCCCTCGCTGATCTTCATGTAGGCGTAGTGTCGTGGCGTGATGCGCAGGCGGGCGGTGTCTTCGAGTGCCCGCACCGGGGCCGGGCGGAACAACGACCGCTGCTCCTCACGATGCTGAACGGCGCGGTCCACGACTTGGGCGATGTCCTCGCGGCCGAACACGCCGACGATCTGATCGACCTCGGGCACGGTTTCGAGCAACAAATCCTTGTGCCGTTCCGCGAGGCAGCCGGCCACGACGACTGAACCGACGCGGCCTTGTTTTTTGAGTTCGAGCATCTCGCGGATAACGCCGAGCGATTCCTGTCGGGCCGGTTCGATGAACCCGCAGGTATTCACCACGACCACGTCGGCCCCTTCGGTCGACGCCTGGAAGGCGTAGCCGTCTTGGGCGAGTTTGCCGAGCATCCGTTCGGAATCGACGGTGTTCTTCGGGCAGCCGAGGCTGATGAAGGCGTAGCTCCCCTTCGGCGTGACGGGTGCGGCGGTGGCGAGCGGCAGACTTTTCGTGATGGCCATAGCAACGCAGACGAGGTACGGGCAAAGTTCGAACTGTTGTTATACAGGCCGGGCCGGCGTTTTGCATTTTTCATTTCGCTTTTTGAGTTGATAAACCAATGTCGAACCCTCGGGGAACTGTCATGCGAACCCTCAACGAACGAGCCTGGGCCGTCGCCGACGCGATGGAAGCGAACGCCGAACAGTTACGCATCAGCGTTTCGCGCGTGGCCGGCACGCGGATCATCGACTGCGGCGGCGCGATCGAGGGAAGCCTGGCCGCCGGCGTGATGATGGGCCGTGCGTGCCTGGCCGATCTCGCCGACGTGTCGCTGGTGCCGTCGCCGTTCGCCGACCTGCCGGGGCCGGCCGTGCAGGTGACGACCGACCACGCGACGCGGGCGTGCCTGGCGTCGCAGTACGCCGGCTGGCAGGTGAAGGCGGGGAAGTATTTCGCGATGGGGTCCGGCCCGATGCGGGCGGCATCGGCCCGCGAACCGATCTTCGCCGACATCGGCTACAACGAGGAACCGCCCTGTGCCGTCGGCGTGCTGGAAGCGAACCACCACCCGACGGAGGAAGCCGTCACCGCCATCGTGCAGAAGTTGCCGACGAGCGTTGAGAAGTTGACGCTCCTTGTCGCACCGGCCGCGAGTGTCGCCGGGGCGGTGCAAGTCGTGGCCCGCAGCGTCGAGACGGCCCTGCACAAGTTGCACGAACTGAAGTTCGACGTGAAGAACATCGTCAGCGGCTTCGGCGTGGCCCCGCTTCCCCCTGTGGCGAAGGACGACCTGAACGCCATCGGCCGGCCGAACGACGCGATCCTCTACGGCGGCCGCGTGACGCTCTGGGTGCGGGCCGACGACGAGCAACTCGCTGCTATCGGGCCGAAGGTGCCCTCCACCGCGTCGAAGGACCACGGTGCCCCGTTCGCGGAACTGTACGCCCGGTACGGCAACTTCTACGACATCGACCCGATGTTGTTCTCGCCGGCCGAGGTGACGTTCGTGAACCTCAAGACCGGCCGGGCGTTCACATTCGGCCGCGTAGAGGCAGGATTGTTGCGGAAGTCGTTCTTCGGAGTTTGAGCGTGCGATTGGCTATTCTCTCCCGCGGCGACGGCTGGCACGTCCAGGACTTGCTCCGGGCGGCCCGCGACCTCGGGCACACGGCGGCCGCCGTCGATTTCCGGCGCGTCTCGGCCGGGAACGACGCTCCGTTGTCGGCGTTCGACGCCGCGATCATTCGCACGATGCCGGCCGGGTCGCTGGAACAGGTCGTCTTCCGCATGGACGTCATGCACGCCTTCGAGGCGAGTGGCCGACCGATCCTGAATCCGCCGCGGGCCGTCGAGACGTGCGTGGACAAGTACCTGACGAACGTTCGCCTCGCGAACGCCGGGCTGCCGGTGCCGCGGACGGTGGTCTGTCAACTGGCCGACGACGCGATCGCGGCGTTCGATGCGCTCGGCGGCGACGTGGTCGTGAAGCCGCTGTTCGGGGCCGAGGGCCGGGGCATGGTTCGCGTGACCGACCGCGAGTTGGCCTGGCGGACGTTTCACGCCATCGAGCAAACCCGCGGCGTTCTCTACGTGCAACAGTTCGTGAAACACCCCGGCTGGGACGTGCGGGCGTTCGTGCTGAACGGGAAGGTTCTCGCCGCGATGACGCGGACCGGCCACGGCGACTGGCGGACAAACGTCGCACAGGGCGGCACGGCCGAGCGACACGAACCGTCGGCCGCCGTGAAGGAACTGGCCGTGAAGTCTGCCGCCGCGACCGGGGCCATCGTTGCCGGCGTGGACCTGTTGTTGAACGAGAACGGGGAATGGCTCGTGATCGAAGTGAACGCCGTGCCGGGATGGAAGGCGTTGGCCCCGACGTGCGGCCTCGACGTGGCGGCCGCCGTCGTGCGGGCCGTCGGGGAGGGCTGAACCGTGGCCGGGAAACGAAAGTACATTCACGAACACGCCGAGCCGAAGGACGTGCAACTGCACATCCAGACGGCGTGCCTGTGGGAAGCGACGGCCCGCAAGGTCGGCAACGTCCACCGCTACGCCGACTTCGCCGGGACGACATACCTCGACTTCACCCTGAGCGCCGCCGCGGTCGCGAAGCCGCTGGACCGGGCGATGTACGGCTGGCCGTTCGGCCGCGTGCTGCTCGACGCGGTGAAGGAAACCCGCCGCGTCTGCGGGCAGAACACCAACCTCGGCATCTTGCTGCTCCTCCTGCCGCTGCTGTACTGCGACGAGAACCATTACGCGATCCCGCGGTTCATCGCGAAACTCGATCTCGACACCACGAAGGACGTGTTCGAAGCGATCCGCATCGCCCACCCCGGCGGCCTCGGCGACGCGGCCGAACAGGACGTGAACCAAGAGCCGACGGTCACACTCTCCGAGGCGATGAAACTCGCCGCCGACCGCGACCGGATCGCGAAACAGTACGCCACCGGCTTCGCGGATGTGTTCGAGTTCGGCGTGCCGGCGTTCCTGGCCGCGTTCGCGAAATTCGGCCGCATCGAGTCGGCGGTGATCGAGTGCCAGTTGAAATGGCTGGCCGCGTTCCCCGATTCGCTCATCGCTCGCAAGAACGATGGGGCTGTCGCGGACGACGTGCAACGGCGTGCCGCGGCCGTGCTGAACGTCGGCGGCCTCGACACGCCCGAAGGCCGACGGGCGGGCGTGGAACTCGACGCGCACCTGCGGTCCGACGGCAACAAGTTGAACCCCGGTACGACGGCCGACCTCGTGACGGCATGCTTGTTCGTCGCCCTGCGGGACGATAAGGTGAAGCCAGCCGACCCGTTCCGCTGGGCCGTTCCCGACTGGTTGTGAGGGGCCGTGATGACCGCTGTGCCGAAACGCAAAATGACCGCGGCCGAGTACCTTGAGATCGAGCGGAAGGCGGCGTTCAAGAGCGAGTTCTACAACGGCGAGATGTTCGCCATGGCCGGGGCATCGGAGCCTCACAACCGGGTGAAAGAGAACTTGGTCGGTGAACTGTTCGGCCGCATGAAAGGCGGGCCGTGCGGTTCGTACTCCAGCGATCAACGAGTGCTCGTGGATCGTACCGGACTGTACACGTACCCAGACATCGTTATCGTCTGCGGCGAGCCCGCGTTCGCGTCCGAAGACCGCAGTACGATCACGAACCCTCAGGTCGTCATCGAAGTGATGTCCGACTCCACGGAAACCTACGACCGCGGGACGAAATTCCGACATTATCGGCAGATCTCTTCCCTCCAAGTTTACGTGCTCGTCGCCCAAGACGAAGCACGGGTCGAGCAGTTCGTCCGCCAACCCGACGGGACGTGGAACCTGCAAATCTTCGCCGACCCGGCCGGGAACTTCACCCTCGCCAAAGTCGGCGCGACCGTGCCGCTCGCCGACGTGTACCGCAACGTCACGTTCCCGCCTCCCGAACCCTTGCGGTAACACCATGCCCACCGAACGCTACCACGTCCGCGTGACGAAGGACTCGTTCATCTTCAGCTGCGCGCACTTCATCACGTTCAACCGCGATCAGGGCGAGCGGTTGCACGGCCACAACTACCGCGTGGCCGTCGAGGTCGAGGGGCCGCTCGACGAAAACCACTACGTCTTCGACTTCATCGCCCTCCGCGACCGAACGCAGGCCATTTCGTTCGAACTCGATCACCACGTCCTGCTCGCCACCCTGAACCCGCTGCTCTCGGTGGAGGAGACCGCCGACCGCGTTCGCGTCACGTTCGGCCAAAAGGAGTGGCTGTTCCCGCGCGAGGATTGCATCTTACTGCCGATCGAGAACACGACGGCCGAACTGCTCGCGAAGTGGATCGCCGGGCGGTTGCTCGCGGACGTCCGTGGCCGTGGGTTCTCCCCCCAGGTCATTCGCGTGGAGGTCGAAGAGAACATCGGCCAGTCGGCGATTTATGAGAGCCGCGCGTGATCCGGGCGGATTTCTCGCATTTCTCCTCATCTCTTGCTTGCCGCCCCGAATCCGGTGTGGGTACGATTCAGGGTATGCGGGCGGGGTAGCCCCACCCGCGGCCCGATGGGGAGAACCGATGCGTCCTTTCTTTCACGTCTCAATCGCGATGATCGGTGCACTTCTGACGACGACGGCAACGCACGCTCAGCAACTGCCCCGGCCGGGCAGTTTCAACCTGAAGTCGATGCTCGTATCGAACAAGGCCCTCCAGGACGACCTGAAAATCTCCAGCGAGATGAAGGACAAGTTCGCGAAATATCAGGAGACGTACACGGCAGAGGTGACGAAACTGCGGACCCTCGGCCCCGAGGACGAGGATCAACTCACGCGGTTGAAGGTGATGACGAAACTCCTCGAAGACCGCATCGCCCTCATGCACGGACTGTCGGCGGACCAGACGAAGCGGCTCCTTCAAATCGAGCGGCAACTCATGGGCATTCGGGCGTTCAGCAACGAGACCGTCGCAAAGGAACTCAAACTCACCGACGACCAGAAGACCAAGGTGAAGAGCGTGACCGAGGAATTTAACAAGGACCTCCGCGAACTCACCGGCGGCATGGGGCGGACCAACGACCCGGAGACGCAGAAGAAGATCGACGCCCTCCGCCAAGAGGAGATGGACAAAATCGAGGAACGACTGACGCGGGAGCAGCGGCGGATCTGGCGGGACATGCTCGGCGAGAAGTTCGACCCGGCGAAATTGTTCCCGCCCCCGATGCCGCGATAAGAGTTTGAAGGGGTGAACGGGTGAAGGGGTGAAAAGACAGTAGGGTTTTTATCACCCGTTCAGCCCGTCACCCGTTCACCCCTTCATCTTCACGCCCCCTCGGCGGTGTCCGGGACTTGCTTCGGGTCGGGCGGTTGGTTGTAGATCGTTTCCGGGAAGTGTTCCACGAGATAGTGAACCACCCGCTTGGCTGAGAGGATGCCGACGGGGTGGTTCTGGTCGTCCACCACCGGTAGGTGGCGGTAGCTGCCACCCTGCATCCGCTTCACGGCCGTGCGGATCGAGTCTTTCATCTCCACCGTCACCGGCCCCGGCGTCATCACCTCGTGGACCGGCCCGTCCAGCGACTTGTTGACGGCCAGCACCCGCGTGAGCAAGTCGCGCTCGGTGAAGATGCCGACCAGTCGCGTGTCGCGGACCACGAGCAAGCAGCCGACTTTCTCCTGTCGCATCTGCTCGACCGTGGCGGCGATCGACAGGGCGGCGTCCACCTGTCGCGGCGGCGTCGGGCTGAGCCGGGCCACGCTGTCGATCTTCAGGTTGCGGGTGAGTTCCATGCGGGCCATTGTGCGAACGGCCCGCGAAGTGACAAGGGACGGTCGGCGGTCACAGTTCCGCGAAGTTCTTCAACATCTTCAGCCCGATGGCCTGACTCTTCTCCGGGTGGAACTGCGTCGCCATCACGTTGTCCCGCCACACCACGGCGGTGAACGGGTCCGGGTAGTCTGCCGTCGCCGCCGTCAGGTTCGCGTCGGCCGGTTGCGGGTAGTAGCCGTGGACGAAGTACACCGACGGGTGCGGCGGCAGGTCGCGGAACAGCGGGCAGTCCGGCCGCGTGAGCGCGAGGTTGTTCCAGCCCATGTGCGGCACCTTCAGCCCGGGGACCGTGGGGAAACTCACCACGTCGCCCGGGAACAGGTCGAGGCCGGCGTGGACGCCGTCTTCGTGGCTGCGGGTGAACAGCAATTGCATTCCGAGGCAGATGCCGAGGAACGGCCGGCCGGCTTTGGCGTGCGCCACGATCGCGTCGGCGAGGCCCGTTTCGCGCAACCGGGCGATGGCGTCGCGGAACGCGCCGACGCCGGGCAGCACGACCTTCCCCGCTTCCGCGATGCGGTTCGCGTCGGAGGTAATCTCGGCGGCGTGGCCGAACGATTCGAACGCCTTCTGCACGCTCCGCAGGTTCGCCATGCCGTAGTCGACGATCACCAAGTTCCGCGTCATGTCGGGTTCCCACTTCCCATGGCCTCGACCGCCGGGCCACGCCGAAGGATCAGGCCAAAGATCAACAAGCCGCCGCCGACAATCGACATCGACAGCATCAGAATCAGCGGCGAGAAGAAGACGAATCGGCTCGCCTCGCCGAGGGTCGGCCACGCGAGCCAACAGGCCACCGCCCCGGCTGCGATGCCGGGGCCGAACGGGATGTGCGGGTCTCGCTGCTTGCCGCGGATGGCGTTGTAAGCCATCCACGGGATCAGGATCGGCAGCAGCACGAACGCCCCGGCCGGCAGCGCAAGCACGGTGATTTGCCAGCCGAGGAACGAGCCGATCATCATGAGCAGGTCGGCGTCGCCGAGGCCGAGGGCTTCTTGTTGGAAGCCGATTTCGAACAGCCACTTCGCCGATCGGCCGATGAACTGCCCGACGGCTGCCCCCATCAGCCCCGTCAGGAAGCCGAGTTGCCAACTGCCGGCCGGTGCCCACGCCGGCGGCGGTCCCCAGAACGGCCAGAGGGCCAGACCCGCGGGGATTTTGTTCGTGAGTTGGAAGTGCGTCCAGCCGTAATCACCCGGCGGTGTGAGCGGCACGCTGCCCACGTCACTCGGCCACGGCCACGGTCCGAGAGTGGACGCGAGGATGCCGATGAGCGTGCCGACGTAGGTGAGTTGCAGCGGGATGATCCGGTAGTGCAGGTCGATGGTCGCCGCCGCGATCAGCATCGAGAACAGGAAGGCGAGGGCCGCGAAGTACAGCCACGCCCGCAGGGACGGGAACTGCCCGATGGCCCCGAACGGCTGTACGAGGCCGGGGACGTTGTGCCAGTTGAAGACGACTTCGATCAGGAACAGCGCGACGAACACGAGGCCGGTTGCGAGTTCGATCCAGAGGTAGCGGCTGGAGAACTTCGTCCCACAGAACCGACACTTCCCGCCGAGGCGGAGGTAGCCGAGGATCGGCAGGTTGTCGGTCAGCCGTAGGGGGCGGTAGCACGCCCCGCACCGCGACCCCGGCCAGACGATGCTCTTGTCGAACGGCATCCGCGCGATGAGCACGTTGAGGAAGCTGCCGATGCCGAGGCCGAGCGCGAACACCCACAGGGTGCAGGTCACGATCGGGATGTGGTACCACCATTCCATACGTGCAAAATATCGGCGGCGAGCAGTTCCGGCGAACGCTCTGCGGGAAACGCCGCGTGCGCGGCCTCGCGGTAGAGCGGTTCGCGGGCGGTCAGGACGGTCTGCACTTCCAGGAGGCCGCCGGCCGGCGTGAGGTTCGGGCGGCGGTCGCGGGTGGTCGGGTCGGCCTGCATTCGCTCCCACGCGAGGCCGGGCGAAACCTGCAACCACGCGACGAGTCCGCTGTCGTGCAGGAGGCTCCGATTCGCGGGCCGAAGGATGATCCCGCCGCCGGTCGCGATGACGTGCTGTGCGCGGGCTGCGAGTTCCGCCAGGATCTTCGATTCCAGGTCGCGGAAGGCCGGTTCGCCGTCCTCCGCGAAGATGCGGGCGATGGTCTTGCCCGCACGGGCTTCGAGGAGAACGTCCGCGTCAACGAACGACCAGCCGAGGCGGTCCGCGAGGACACGGCCAACGGTCGTCTTCCCGCTGCCGCGGTAGCCGATGAGAAAGATGCGGGGGTACATGGGGTTAGTCATCGCCTTCAGCGTCGTCGGCTTCTTCTTCCAACGCCCGCGTGATCGGCGAGAGGGCCTTGCGCATAATCTCGCGCATCTTCTCGACGTTCGGCACCACCTGCGTGAACAGTTCGATCTGCCGGGCCGCCTGCCGGACGAACATGTCCACGCCGGTGATGACCTTGCAGCCATTCTCGCGGGCTTCGCGGACGAGGAGCGTCGTCTCCGGGTTGTAGATCGTGTCGAAGATGATCTTGCCGGACGTGAGCGCACTCTTGTGGTACGGCGACTCGTTCACGTTCGGGTGCATCCCGACCGGCGTGCAGTTGATGACGATGTCGTGGCTGACGTTGTGCCGGCCCTGCCAATCGACGACCTTGCAGTGGACCTCGTCGGCAATCGCCGCTCCCTTGTCCATGTTGCGGGCCGCGATGGTCAGGTGAACCCCTTCCTTGTGCAGCGCGTGGGCGATGGCGCGGGCCACGCCGCCGGTGCCGAGGACGATCGCGGACAGTTGGTTGAGGGCCGGGGCGTCGCCGTCCGGGTACCAACTGAGGAGGTTCGCCTTCAACGATTCGATGGCCGCGACGTAGTCGGTGTTGGCCGCGAAGAACTCGCCGTTCGGCCGCCGCACGAGCGTGTTCGCCGCCCCGGAGAGTTGCACGAACGCTTCCTTCTCGGTGGCGAGCGTGGCCGCGTCTTCCTTGTGCGGGATGGTGACACTGAATCCGCTGACCGGCACCGCCTCGTACACCTTCAACGCCTCGGCCAACGTGCCCCGCGTGACGCGGAAGGGCAGGTAGATCGCGTTCGTCTTGTTCCGCAGGTACATGTGGTTGTGCAGGACCGGGCTGAAGCTGTGGCCGACCGGGTCGCCGAGGACGCCGAAGAACTCCGTCGAGGCGTTGATCGACCGCACCGGGTAGGTCGTCTTGAAGTCGTCGAACGCCGGCAGACCGGGGGCGATGCCGCGCTCACGGTTGAACGCCGCGTAGATCCACGGCGCGCCGTACTTCAGGGCCGTGTACCGCGTCGGCAGGCCGAGGTCGCCCATGCCGAAGATGATCGTCGGCTTCGGGGCGTGCTTCTGTATCTTCAGCACCCGCTCCACGTCGGCGACGGTGTTGGTCATCACCGCGAGTTTGTACACGTCGCCGTCCTGCCGGAGCATTCGCTCGTAGATCGAGTCGAGGTCTTCCGGCGTTTCCTTCATGTTGTGGTAGCTGATGAGCCGGCGGACCTTGCCGAATCGCTTCACGCCGTCGGCCACGTCGGTTTCGAGATCGGCCCACTCGAAATGCCCGGAGGCGATCGCCTGCCGCATGACGGCGAGCCGCTCGTCTTCCGTACACGGGTGCCGGCCGCCCTCGGTCACGCGACGGAACGTGGCCAGCCACGGGCACCGCTTGTGCGGGGCGAGTCGCTTGAAGTCCACGGCCTTCGAAAGAAAGTCCAGCCGCAACTCGATGAACTGTGCCCCGCGCTTCGCGGCCTCTTCGAGTTCGACCACGATCATCTTGTGGCGGGTCCGGCCGATCACGACGGCCACGCGGTCCACGTCCGGCACGGGCATGGGAAGCTCACGAAAATCAGGGAGAAGAGAACGTTCCTATACCGTACTGTCCCGCGAGAATGGCAGCAAGCGGAGAGGCCGAGCCGCGGCCGACCATTTTGCACTTTTCATTGGTCCGGTGATGATCGTACCAATGAAAAGTGCAAAATGTGGCCCTCTGGACGATTCTCCCCGCGACCCCGATACTTTTGAACACCCCGCCTTTCCCTTTCCCGGAGTCCTCCGATGATTCGCGTTCGTACAGCAATGGCAGGTGTCAGTGCGGTGTCACTACTCGCCCTTGCGTTCCTCCTGCCCGCGGCGGCCGCCGACCTGCCGACGTCGGAGAAGTTCTCGGACGAGGGCTTCGTCACGATCTTCAACGGCAAAGACCTGACCGGCTGGAAGGTGTCCGCGAAGACCGGGCACAGCGGCAAGAGCAAGAACACGTCCGGCGGCAAATGGGTCGTCGAGGACGGGGCCATCGTCGGCAGTCAGGACGTGCCCGGCAACGGCGGCATCGTCATCACCGAGAAGCAGTACGGCGACTTCGAAGTGGCCCTGGAGACGCGGAACGACGACGGCCCGGATAGCGGCCTGTTCCTCCGCTGCACCGACACCGGCAAGTGCTACCAGGCGATGATCGACTACCACAAGGGCGGCAACCTCATGGGCATCTACGGCGAAGGGCTTGGCGGCAAGCCGCACATCCGCAACTTCGACTTCGGCAAGGACGTGACCGAGATCGTGGTGCCGAGCAAACAGCCGGACGGCGGGTTCAAGAGCCCGGTGGCGGCCGCCGACTGGAAGAAGTTCTGGAACCCCGGCGAGTGGAACGAACTCCGCGCCCGCATCGTCGGCAACCCGCCGACGCTGACGACATGGATCAAGGGCGTGAAGTTCATGGAGTACACCGACACCGAGAAGCGGCATAACGACACCGGCGGCATCGCGCTGCAGGTCCACGGCGGCGGCGATTACACCAAGCAGTTCGTCCGCTATCGCAACGTCCGCGTGAAGGAGTTGAAAAAGTAGGCAGGCCAGTCAACCCGCCATCCCGCCCAGGTTCGCAGCCGCGACGTTGCCGTGCGCAACTTCGCGGTTTTTTTCTTGACACCTCTCCGACCCGAGGTATCACGCGGCGACACCCGATTTCATTCCGCTGCCGAGGGGTTTCCGTGCCGACCCTGCGCTCGTTCGTTCCGCAAAGTTTGCACCCGATGGCCCGCACGCTGAAGCGACTGTTCGCCGGGGTGCCGCCGATCGACCCGCCGGCCAAGACCGACAACGTCACCGACATCGACTACCACCGCGAGTACGCCCGCACCGACCTGACGCAGAACTACTGGCTCATCGTCGGCCCGAGCACGAAGGCCGAGTACGACCGGCTGGCGAAGTTGAAACTGCAACACCTCATCGACCTCGGCCTCCGGCCGGATTCCCGCCTGCTCGATGTGGGCTGCGGCACCGGGCAAGTGGCACAGACTTGCGCCGAGTACCTGTCCGACAAGGGCTTCTACTTCGGCACCGACGTGGGGGCCGAGGGGATCGAGTTCTGCAAGCAGCGGTTCCCACGGCCGAACTTCCGCTTCGCGGTGAACGAGGCGACGACGCTGCCGATCCACGGCGAGACGTTCGACGCCGCGTGCTACTTCAGCGTGTTCACGCACACCTACCTCGACGAAACGGCCCTGTTGCTCGCCGAGACGGAACGGTTGCTCGCCCCGTGGGGGTGGGTGTTCGCCGACCTGTTCACGTCGCCGACGGTCGAAGGTTCGGAGGGCAACCGCGGGGCGATGGTCGTGAACCGCGACCGCTTCCTGCGCCTGGCCAAACTCGTCGGCTTCCCCCGGGCCGAGGTGGTCATGTCTCAGCAACTGCCGGAAGGGAAGCTGCGGGAGTTCTTCAAACTGAGCCGCTGACGCGCGTATCATGTCCCCGGCAGTTCCGCCTCCGGGTTGAGCCATTGCACGACTTCGCCGACGCCCTGATTCTGACCGGCCCCACCGCGAGCGGGAAGACCGCGATCGCGGTGGAGTTGGCCGAGCGCATCGGGGCGGAAGTCCTGGCGATGGACTCGATGACACTCTACCGCGGCCTCGACATCGGCACCGCCAAGCCGACGCCGGCCGAACAAGCCTGCGTGCGGCACCACTTGATCGACTTACTCGACCCGTGGGAGTCGGCCAACGTCGCCTGGTGGCTCGACCAGGCGACTAAGGCGTGTGCCGACATCCGCTCTCGCGGCAAGCGGCCGTTGTTCGTCGGCGGCACGCCGTTCTATTTGAAGGCCCTCCTCCACGGCCTGTTCGACGCCCCACCATCGGACGCGATCCTTCGCCAGCAACTCGAAGCGGAAGCCGCCACACTCGGGAACGAGCACCTGCACGCGAAGCTCGCCACCGTCGATGCGAAGTCGGCGGCCCGCCTTCACCCCAACGACGTGCGGCGGGTGGTGCGGGCACTCGAAGTCTTCCATCTCACCGGGGCGCCGTTGAGCGCGTTTCAGCAGACGTGGGATTCGCCGACCTTTGGCAATGATTCGCCCGCGGCTGCCATCCCCTGCGTGAACCTCGAATGGCCGCGGGAGGTCTTGTACGAACGCATCAACCGCCGCGTGGAAACGATGGTCGCCGGTGGCTGGCTCGACGAGGTTCGCGGCCTGATTGAACTGTCACAACCGCTCAGCCGTGAGGCGTCGCACGCCGTCGGCTACGCCGAGTTGATCGCCCACGTTCAACACGGTCGGCCGACGCTGGCCGAAGCGGTCGCGCAAATTCAGCAGCGCACGCGGCAGTTCGCGAAGCGGCAGATGACGTGGTTTCGCGGTCTGAAAGCCTGCCACGGGGTGCCCGCGGGCGAACCGGAGGCGGCCGAACGGGTGCTGGCGGCGTGGGGCATTTAGCCGCCGCCGGAACCGGACGTTCATACAATTACTGTTCCTCTCCCTCGATCCTTGAGAAGGTGAAATCGCGATGGCTCGCGTGCTGATTGCCGACAACCTGGAAGCCTCCGCCGCCGAGACGCTCAAGAAACTCGGCGTGCCGGTTGATCACCGGCCGGAACTGAGCAAAAAGCCGGAAGAACTGAAGGCCGCCCTCCGGGAATACGACGCCGTCATCGTGCGGTCGGCCGCGAAGATCACGGCCGAGATGCTCGAAAACCCCGGCAAACTCCGGGCCATCGCCCGCGCCGGGGTCGGCGTGGACACGATCGACGTGGCCGCCGCCACCCGCAAGGGCGTCGTGGTCATGAACACGCCCGGCGGCAACACCGTCTCGGCCGCGGAACACACGATCGCACTGATGATGTCGCTGGCCCGCCTCGTCCCGCAGGCCGACGCGACGATGAAGAAGGGCGGCTGGGACCGCAACAAGTTCGTCGGCACCCAAGTCACCGGCAAGACGCTCGGCGTCATTGGCCTCGGTCGGATCGGCCGCGAGGTCGCAAAACGGGCCGCCGGGCTAGAGATGAAGGTTCTCGCGTTCGACCCGTTCGTCACGCCGGACAAGGTCGCCGAGATGGGCTACAAGCCGGCCGCGAGCATCGAGGCGATGCTGCCGGACGTGGACTTCCTGACGATTCACGTGCCGCTGACCGACGAAACCAAATCGCTGATCGGGCCGAACGAACTCGCCAAGATGAAGAAGACGGCCCGCATCCTCAACGTCGCCCGCGGCGGCATTGTGGATGAAAAGGCCCTCGCGGACGCCCTGAAGGCCGGGACCATCGGCGGGGCCGGCATCGACGTGTTCAGCGTCGAGCCGATCGTCGCCGACAACCCACTGATCGGCGCGCCGAACATCGTCCTCACGCCGCACCTCGGGGCGTCCACTTACGAAGCCCAGGAAAACGTCGCCATCGAAGCGGCCGAGTTGATCGCGAACTTCTTGCTGAAGGGCATCGTCGCGAACGCCGTGAACATGGCCGCCGTGGACCGCAAGGAACTCGACGAACTCAAGCAGTACGTGGACCTCGCCCGGCGGTTGGGCATGTTGCACGCCCAGATGAACCATGGGCAGATCAAGAAGGTCGCGCTCACCTACAAGGGCGACCTCGCGAACAAGAAGACCAAGCTCCTCACGTCGGCGTTCACCGCCGGGCTGCTCGAATCGCGGATGGCCGGCGTGAACCTCGTGAACGCCGAGGTCATGGCCCGGGACCGCGGCATCGAGATCACCTCGTCCGCGTCGCCGAAGAAGGATGACTTCGCCTCGCTCATGCAGGCCGACGTGGAGACGGACAAGAAGACTTACACCGCCGCCGGCACGCTCTTCGGCAACGAGTACCTCCGCCTCGTCCGGCTCGGCTCGTACCGCCTGGAAGCGTACCTCGACGGCGTGCTGTTCGTGTTCAGCCACCGCGACCGGCCGGGCGTGATCGGCTTCATGGGCAGTACTTTCGGCAAGCACGGGGTGAACATCGCGGGCATGAACCTCGGTCGCCAAGCGCCCGGCGGCGAGGCGATCGGGGTATTGAACCTGGATACCGTCCCCGACGCCGCGGCCGTGGACGAAGTTGCCGGGCATTCCGACATCACGAGCGTCTCGGTCGTAAAACTTCCGCCGGCCGGCGAGTTACCGGGTTGGCTCGGCTAACGGTTTTCGATACTGTTCAGGGAACGGATCGGCCCGCCGGCCGGTCCGGGTTCGTCAACTTCGCCCTCCCAGAACATTCTCGGCAAACCCCGGCCACCGTGCCGGACCGTGACTTGTCCGTTCCACTCGGAGCCGGATGTTTGCCACGCCACCCAATCCTGACTTGTTCGCGATCCAATCGCCGGAGCGGTGGCCGTACGTGCTCGCCGCCCTGGCCGGTGTCACTCTGCTCGCGGCCCTGTGGATCATGACCCTCCGTCTCCGCCTGAAGCGGCAGACCGAGGAACTGCGGGCGCGATTCGCGAAGGAAGCGGAACTCGAAGCCCGCATCCGCCAGGGGCAGAAGCTTGAAGCCGTCGGCCGGCTGGCGGGCGGTATTGCCCACGACTTCAACAACCTGCTCACGGTCATCAACGGCTGTTCCGAACTGCTCGACAGTACCCTACCGCCGGACCACCTCTCGCGGGACTTGCTCAACGACATTCGCCGCGCGGGGGAGCGGGCCGCCGGCCTGACCACGCAACTCCTCTTGTTCAGCCGTCAGCGGCCGATGAACCTCGTGGCCGTGGACTTGAACAACGCCGTCGTCGACGCCGTGCGGTTGCTCGGCCGCGTTCTCGGCGAGAACGTCATCGTCGAAACGCACCTCGCCCCCGGCCTGCGGACGGTGAAGGCCGACTACGGGCTCATCCACCAGATCATCCTGAACTTGGCCGTGAACTCCCGGGACGCGATGCCGCACGGCGGCACGGTCACGGTCCGCACGCGAGCGGTCGAAATCCCCGACGGCCGCACGATGAACCGCCTGACCCTCGCGGACACCGGGTGGGGGATGGACGAGGCGACGCAGAAGAAGATTTTTGAGCCGTTCTTCACCACGAAGGACGTGGGCAAGGGCACCGGCCTGGGCCTCGCCACCGTCTACGGCATCGTGAAAACACTCGGCGGCGAGGTCCACTTTTCCAGCAAGGTCGGCAGCGGCACGACGTTCGAAATTGATCTGCCGGCCGCCGGCCTGTCCGAACACAGTGACCCGGTCCACCGCCGCAAGACGACCGTCGGCGTGGACGAGCTAACGCCGATGCCGGCCCGCGGCGTGATCTTGGTGGTGGAAGACGACGAGATGGTCCTGACGCTGGCGGAGAAGTCCCTCCAGCGGCACGGCTACCAAGTGCTGACGGCCCGCACGTCGACCGACGCCGTCGGCAAGGCCCGCAACACGAAGAAGCTCGACCTACTGATTACCGACGTGGTGATGCCGCAACTGAGCGGCCCGGAAATCGCCAACATCATCAGCGCCTTCCGCCCCGGCCTCCGCGTCCTCTTCATGAGCGGCCACACGCCGGAAGAGATTCTCCGCCAGGGCGTCCGCGACCTGGACGCCCACAGTTTCATTCAGAAGCCGTTCACGCCCGAATCGCTCATGTCCAGCGTGCAAGTCAGCCTCGTGCAAACCCTCCCCGAGATCGACCTCGGGGCGATGCGGTAGGGCGCGTGAGGGGGTTGCCCGCTCACCACTCGTCGGCGGCGAAAACGGCCTTCGCTGCCGTGGCCTCGTCCTTCGCCGGCGTACACTCGGTGCCGACCCAGCCGGTGTACTTCAGGGTGGCCAGTTCCTTCAGGACGCGGGAGTAGTTGATCTCGCCCGTGCCGGGTTCGTGCCGGCCGGGGTGGTCGGCGAGTTGCACGTAGCCGATGGCGTCGGCTGCGAAGCCTTCCTTCAGGTGGCCGCACAGGTCGCCTTCCGTGATGTGCATGTGGTACAAGTCCCAGTTCAACTTCACGAACTTCGAGCCGACCGCCTTCACGATCTTCATGGCCGGGGCCGAGCCGTAGAGGCAGTGGCCCTTGTGGTCGACGCGGACGTTCATCGCTTCGAGGATGAGCATTACGCCCGCCGCTTCCGCGACGGGAGCCGCTGCTTTCAGGGCGTCGATGATCGTGGCGTGCATCTGCTCCTGCGAGACGCCGGGGATGTCGTCGCCGGCCACCACGCACATCATCTGGCACTTCAACTTCTTCGCGACCTCGCACGCCTCGCCGATTTTGTCCACGACTTTCTGCTTGTTCTTCGGGTCGTTCATCCCCGGCTTGAAGCCCCAGGCGGTGAACTGCGTGATCGTCAGTTTCAACCGCTCGCAGGTGTCGGCGACGGCCGCGATGTCCTTGCCCTCGTAGGGCCAGAACTCGACGCCGGGGAAGCCGAGGGCGGCCGCTCCTTCGAGCCGCTTGAGGAAGTTCTTTTCCTTCGAGAACCACATCTCGACGTTGCACGCGAACTTGGTGTGATTCGCCTTGCCGGTCGGCGAGTCGGCGGTCAATCGCGAACCGATGGCGGCCGTCGCGGCGGTGGCGAGGAAGTGTCGGCGGGTTGGCGTCATGGGAGGGGTTCCAAAAGGCGAGCGGCCCGGCGTAAGCGGGCCGTGTCTGGAACGGAGAGGACACGGCCCGCTTACGCCGGGCCGCTCGCCTTACTTCTTCCCCACGTCGTGCACGGTCAGGAACACCGAGCCGGTGACGGCCCGCGTGGTGTCCTTCGTCGCGAGGTTGTAGCCGAGTTGCATCTGCTGGACCGGCTTCATGCCGCCCGCGACCTTCACGAACAGCGTCTTGCCGTCGGCCGACAGGTCGGCCGCGGAGATGATCAAGTCGTCTTGCCCTTCGGCCTGCGGATTCGAGACCTTCCACCGCTTCGAGCCGTACTCGCCGCTCCAGCGGTAGCCCCACCACGCGGCCCGGAAGTTGGCGAGGTTCTTCACCGCGGCCGGGTCGAGGGCGTTCGGGAACGTCAGCTTCACGCCGTCCGGCACGACTTCCATTTTCACCGGGATGTCGAACGGCTTGCCGGTCGGCCGAACTCGCTGGAGGCTGCCGTCGGCCTGCGCGGACGTCTGCCAACCGTTGAGGCCGACGACGTAGAGTTGCCCGTCCTTCGGGTTGAACCGCCCGGTCCGCGAACCGGACAGGAAGCGCATCCCCAGGTCGGCCGCACCACCTTGAACGGTCTCCCCGATCTCTTGCCGCAGCAGGACGAACGACTTGCACCGGCCGTAGCTAAAGTGCAGCGGCAGCCCGGCGAGCGGCCCCCACCGTTCATCCTTCGGCACCCACACCTGACATCCGGCCGAGTTATCGACCTCGCGCGGCAGCCAGCACAGCGGCGGGTCGTAGGTCTTCGGCGGAACGTCCCGGTGGCTCGCCCGCATGTCGCCGTAGAAGCCGCCCTTCTTGTACTCGTCGATCCGCGTGGCCGGCATCCAGTTCCCTTCCTGGTCGGCCCCGGTAATGATCCCCGTCGGCGAGATGCCGAGGCCGATCGGGTGGCGGAAGCCGGTGCAGTAGACATCGGCCTTACTGCCGTCCTTGCTGATTCGCATGAGCGTGCCGCCGGTCGGCGTGTCGGTGTCGCCGGTCTTGTGGAAGAAGAAGTTCCCCTGCGGGTCGGTTTCGAGGCTGGTGTCGTAGCTGTGTTCGCCGCCGCTGACGTGCCAGTCGTTGTTGACGCACTCGTAGAAGTCGGCCTCGCCGTCGTTGTTCTCGTCGTGCAGCCGGGTGAGTTGGCCGCGTTCGAGGACGTGAATCTTGCCGTCAATCACCTTCACGCCGAGCGGCTGGTAAAGGCCAGTCGCGAACCGCTGCCAGTGGCACTCGTCCTTCGCCTCGTCCACTCGCACCAGCCACACGTCACCGTGGGCGGTGGTCATCACGATGCGGCCGTCCGGTAGGAAATCGACGGCGGTGCAGAAGAAGAGCGCCTTGTACGGGTTGTCGTAGGGGATCGTGAGCGTGTCGACGGCGAACGGGCTGTCGGCCGAGCCGCGGACGAGTTTTGTGACCAGCGGCTTGCCCCAACGGAGGCCGCCGGGCTTGGTGAGGGGCGTGAGGTCGTCGCCGCGGTCGAGCGTGCCGACGAACTTCGCGAACGCTTCGAGTTGCGTGGCCGCGAACCGCCCGTACACGACGTTGGCCTTCCACCCGTCGGCGGACGTTTCGTTGCGGAGGAAGGCGTACCCGTGGCCGTCGGGCAGCAGGGCCACGTTCGCGGGCTTTTCCGCGATCGCGATGGCTTCCTGGCCGCCGGTCACGTCGTCGAACAACAGTTGGACGTCCGATTTGATCGTCCGGCCCGCCCCGGTGAGTTTGTCGACGAGCATCAACTGCTTGTTCACGCCGCCCTGCGGGTTGCGAACCTGGACCGAGCGAACGATCACCGACAGGTCGTCGTGCGTGACGAGCCGGGGCGACTCCAGCACTTCGAGGTCGCCGACGGTGTACTTCACGACCACGCGGTCGCCGTGGAAGTACGTCCCGCGGTACTTCGCCCACGCCTTCGGCAGCGGGGCGGTGAAGCGGCTGACGCCAGCGTCCCATTTGCCGTTCGCGTCGGGCCAGCCGGGGCCGGGCGGGAGCGCGAACGTCGTCTGTCCCTTCGGCGTCGGCGTGTTGAGTAGGCCGAACCGTCGATCGCTGATGTTCACGAACCCGCCGGTCCAACCGGCGACCATCCGCATCGTGTTGCGGTCGAAGGCGACGCCGGCCTTGCCGCCGTCGAGCTTGATGACGGTCGCCTTATACGCCATCTGCGGGTCCTTGCCGACCGGGTAGCGGAAGGTGCAGTTCAGCGCGGGGCCGGTGTCGGTGGACTGGAACCGCTTGTCGTCCCAGTCGGGGTCTTTCATCCGCTCGAACGGCTCGGCCTTCCCGACGCCCGGCCGCGGCGTCCAGTCGTTGATGTCCACCGGGGCCACCAGCGGCGGCTTCGGCGGGTCGGCGGCGAACGTCGCGAGCGGGGCAAGGAGCAAGGCGAGCAGGGTGCGCATGAGAACGACCTCTCCGGCGAGCGGCCCGGCGTAAGCGGGCCGTGTCTGGACTGGTTCACTCAAAGACACGGCCCGCTTACGCCGGGCCGCTCGCCTTTATCCAACAATGACTGGCTTCTCAACCTGCGGCGTCGTTCCATTCAGCGACGGCACGTGTGCCGGTGGCTTCTCGTGCGGCTCGTCTTCCTTCACCGTGAACAGCCCGCGGAACCGCTCGACCAGCACGTAGAACACCGGGACCATGACCAGCGTGACGAGCGTACTCAGCACGATGCCGCCGATGATGCCGCGGGCCATCGGGGCTCGCGTTTCGGCCCCCGGCCCCAAACCGATCGCGGCGGGAATCGCCCCGGCGACGCACGCGAGGCTCGTCATCAGGATCGGTCGGAGGCGTTCACGGCCGGCGTGGATCACCGCGTCGATCGGGGCCAACCCGGTCGCCCGCTGGCGGTTGGCCGCGTCCACGAGGATGATCGAGTTCTTCTTCACGAGGCCCATCAGCAGAATCATACCGATGAGCGACATCATGTTCAGCGTGTCGCCGGTGAGGTAGAGGGTGACGAGCGCCCCCGTCGCGGCGAACGGCAGGGCGAGTAGCACCGTGAACGGGTGGACGAACGACGCGAACTGCACCGCGAGAATGCCGTAGACGACGAGGATGCCGAGGGCCAGCGCGAACACCAGACCGCTGATCGTCTCCTTCATCGCCGAGGCGTTGCCGAGTTCGACGGCCTCGTAGTCCTCGTTCGGCAGCACCCGCTTCGCGATCTCCTGGCAGCCGGCGACGGCCTCACCTTGCGACACGCCGGCGGCGGGCGTGGCGGTGATCTCGATAGAGCGTTGGTGTTTGAAGCGGTTCAACACCGGCAGCGTGGCTTGCGGTTGCAGGTCCACCACGTCGCGCAGCGGCACGAGGCGGTCCACGCCGACGCGGACGGGCACGCTGTCGAGGTCGGCGGGCACGTCCCGCTGGCCGGCGGCGAGCTTGATCCGCACGTCGTACCGCCGGCCGTTGTCTGTGTACTTCGCGATCTTCTGCCCGCCGACCATCAGCGACAGCGACTCCGCCACGCGGCCGACCGGGGCGTTCAGCCGGCCGAGCTTCACGCGGTTCGGGATGACCCGCTGTTCCGTCTTGCCGGGGCGGTAGTTGCAGTCCACGTCGGCCACCAAGCCGCTCGCCCGCATCTCTTCCATCATCGTGTTCGCGAGGTGCGGCAGTTCCTTCCAGTCGCCCTTCAGCGCGAAGTCGATCGGGTCGCCGCGCTGGGCGGTGAAGCCCTCTTGCGACAGGTCGCGCATGACCACCCGCACGTCGCCGAGGCCCTGAAGTTGCGAACGGATTTCGCTCATGATCTCTTGCTGCGACTGCTCTCGCTGGTCTTTCGGCACAAGGTTCACGAAGATGTCGGCCTCGAAAATGAGCGTGCCACTCTCGCTGCCGGCCGCCGTCAGAACGCCGGCCACGTCGTCGCGGACGAGCAGCGTTTCCTCGCACTCGCGGAGGAGGCCCTTCACCTGTTCGATGTTCGAATCGACCGGGCAGACGACGTGAACGACGAACCGACTCTGGTCCTCGCTCGGGATCAGTTCCTTGCCTAGCACGCCGGCGGCGAGCATCCACACGGCCACGCCGCCGATGGCCGCCCCGACGAGCAGCACCAGCGCCGGCACCCGCAGCGAGAACCGCAGGACGCGCAGGTAGGCGGCCGTGACCAATCGCATGAACCGATCGACCGGGTAGACCAGCACCGGCGTGAGGAAGAACTTGTCGAGGATCGCGTAGACTTGATGGCCGCGGGTCGTGAGCAGGAAGCCGATCACGAACGCGGCGGGCAGGGCGTACTCGCTGCCGAGGACGGAAAAGGCCGAGGCGAGGGGCGAGTAGTCCTTCCGCAGTTGCGGCAACTGCTCGAGAACGAGCTTCGCGGCGAAGGCGACGGCGATCAAGAACAGACCGCCGACGAGGCCGAGCGTCCACTTCCGGCGGCGCGGGATGCTGACGCAGAAGCCGTGTTTCACGTCTAGGAACAGCGAGCAGAGCATCGGTGTTAGCGTGAGTGCGGAGACGAGCGAGAGCAGCACGGCCACGCCGACGGTCACGCCGAACTGGAAAAAGAACCGGCCGACCGTCCCTGACAGGAACGCCACCGGCAGGAAGATCGCCACGATGGACAGCGTTGCCGCCACCGCCGCGAAGCTGATTTCCCGTGCACCGAGCAGGGCCGCCCGGAGTCGCGACAAGCCTTGCTCGCGGCGGCGGTAGATGTTTTCGAGGACGAGGATTGCATCGTCCACGACCACGCCGACCGACAGCGACAGGGCGAGCAGCGTCATCAGGTTAATCGTGAACGGCGGGCGGCCGAACAGCTTCATGCCGAAGTTCACGATGAAGAACGTGCCGACGAGCGAGGTCGGGATCGACAGGCAGACGTTGACCGTTGTGCCGAGCGAGCCGAGGAACAGGAAGCAGACGAGGGCCGTCAGCAGCACGCCGAGGATCAGCGTGAGTTTCATTTCCTCGACGTTCTCGCGGACGAACACCGAGTAGTCGATGGGGACGTGCATCTCGACGCCGGCCGGCAGCATCCGCTTGAGCTTCGGCATCTCAGCCTTCACGTTCTCGCACACGGCGACGAGGTTGCCGCCGATGGCCTTCCGCACGCCGACGGCCACGGCGGGCCGGCCGTTGTACCGGGCCACGCTCCGCTCGTCTTCCGTGCCGTCCTCAATGCTCGCGACGAGGTCGCCGAGGTAAATGGCCTGATCGTTCCGCCGGGCGATGAGGATGCGTTTGAACTCGTCGATGGAATAGGCTTCGCCCATCGCCCGCACGTTCGCCTCGATCATCCGACTGGTGATCGTGCCGGCCGGGAGTTCCTGGTGCTGCTGCTGGATCGCCGTGCGAATCTCGGCGGCGGTCAGGTTGTACGACCACATCTTCCGCGTGTCGAGCCAGATGCGGACGTTCCTGGCGCGCAGCCCGGAGAACTGCACGCCGCCCACGTCCTGGATCGCGGCGATGGCCTGTTTGAACTCCTTCTCCGCGAAGTCGCAAATCTTCCCGTGCGGCACGCTCGAACTGCTGAGTGTGATCCACAACACCGGCAGGTTGTTCGGGTTCAGCTTCAGGATGACCGGCTGCTCGATCTCCCGCGGCAGCTTCCGCCGGGCGGCGCTCACCACGTTTTGCACGTCCTGCATCGCCACGTCGATGTCGCGGTCGAGGCGGAAGAAGACGTTCACTTGACTCACGCCCTGGTAGCTCTGGGACGCGACGTAGTCGACGCCCTCTACGCCGGCGACGGCGTCCTCGACCACGTCGGTCACATCCCCGTCCATCACGTCCGGCGACGCGCCTTCGAGCGCGATGATGACGCTGACGACCGGGAAATCGACTTCCGGGAACTGGCTCACGCCCATGTCGCGGTAGCCGAGGTAGCCGAAGACGAGCATGGCCGCCGCGAGCATCACGGCGAAGACGGGGTTGCGAATGCTCAGGTCGGCAAGGCCGCGGCCGGGACGGGATTCGCGCATGGTGGGAGGGGCCTGGTGGGGAGGGCCAGGGCCATTCTAATCGGAACCCTCACGAACGGCGTCGGCCTTTCGCCGCCAAACTTCGATCTCGTCGAACGCCGTCACCCGTTCGTACTTCTCCCGCAGCATCCGGGGCACACGCTCCCAGGTGGGCACTTCCTCCCACTCTCGTGGCCGCCAGACCACGAGCGATTCCGGCGAGGCGAGCAGTTCCTTCGCGAACCCGTCGAGGTCGTCGCGGCCGACGATGATGACCCACATCATCGACTCGGCGTGCAGCGGCGTGCGGCGGCCCGAATCGCCGTTCACGGCTGCCGGCGACAACAGCAGGTTGGCCACCGGCGTGTCGGGCGAGGTTTGCGTCCGCAGGTACTCGGTCAGCCGGCGATAGCACGCCCACGGGTAAACGTGCTGGTTCGGAATGCCCCGCCGCGTGTACCCGGACGGCACGTAACTCTCGGACGCCCGCCCGGTCACGGCCCGCCAAGTTCGGCCGAGGTGGGTGACTTCACAAAAGTTCGGTCGCCAATCGACGGAACTTCCGATCATCGCCAGTACGGCCACCAGCCGCACCGTCGCGGACGTCGGCGAGCGGAGCAGGCCGGCGACGACGGCCATGCCGAAGGCGGCGAGTGCGACATGGTACGGCTGGACGAGGTAGCGGTGCGGGAACGGGCTGAGCGGTTTATAGAACCACGCCCCCGCCAGCGCGGCCACGGGCCACACGAGCAAGGACAACGGCACTGCCGGTCGGCCGCGCAGCCACAGAAATGCGTACCCCGCGACGAGTGCGAGCACCCCGCCGACGACGGCTTGTTCCTGGTAGATTTCGAGCCGGTCCACGCCGGGGTGGCGGTAGATGCCGCCCTCGCCGATGCGGCCCATCTCGCGGACGAAGTCCGGGATCAAGCCGTGCGCGACCAGCGGTAGGAACAGCAGGCCGACGAACGCCGCCCCGCACATGAGCCAGAGGCCGAAGCTACGAACTCCGCCCGCGAACCAAACGGCCACCGCGACGGCGGGCATCAACAGCACCGCCTGCGGCCGCGACACGAGCGCGAAGGCGCACAGGGCGGCACAGGCGACCAGCGACCACCGCGGCCGCGTTCGCCCGGCCACGGCCAACAGGCCGAGCAGCACGAAGGAGGCCGCCTGCCAGTCGCGTTGGGCCGCGAGGGAGAAATCGAGCGTGGCGTGGTAGCTCACCAGCACCGCGGCCGCCAGCGTGCCGGGCAAGTACCACCCCAGCCGCACCCGCGACCACGCGACGCAGCTTCCGGCCAGGCCGAACAGCAGGACGGCGTCGAAGGCGTAGACCACCTGCGAATGGCCCCAGCCGAAGAGGTGGCCGAACAGCCACGCTTGATAGATCGGGCCGGGGAAGTTGGTCGTCGGTAGGTCGCGGTACGGCAATCGGCCGTCCGACCACCCGCGGGCGAGCGTGGCGAAAACGTCGTGGTCGGCCCACATCGGCCACGTCAGGTAGCCCGGCAGCCACGTGACGAACACGCCGAGGGTGTACAACGCCAGAAGGACTGTCAACGGCCCGGCCAGCAATCGCTCGGCGACAGCGTCGAGCGTTGACCGAGAGGGGTCCGTGTTCGGGCGAATGAAAAGGACTGCCGAGCGGACCCGCGGCAGCAGTTGAGTGGTGAACATGACCCGAATTGTTACACTGCCGACCGCGACCGGGGCAACAGCAATTTGCCTTCTGGCGAGCGGGTGGCGTCAGCCCTCTGATTCTGCGCACGGCGGGGAGAGAATCAGGGGGCTGACGCCCCCCGTTCGCCCAATCTCAGCAGCGACCACTTCGCGTCCTGCACGACGAGGCTTTCGGGTGGGCCGGTCGCGATCGTCTTCAGCACGCCGACCGCCTCCGGCGAGCCGACCAGTTCGAGCAAGTGGACCGCCCGCAACGGCCGCACGTCCCGGCGGGCGAGCAGTTTTTCCAGTCGGTTGCGGGCCTCGACCGATTCGGTCTTGTCGAGCATGGTCCGCATCGCCGCCTCGGCCCGCCAGCCGGCCTTCGCCAGTGCCTTTGTCGCCGCTTCCCGAGAGGTGAAGGCCGGGGCGTCGAGGTCCGCCAGCCAGCGATCGTGGTTGGCGTAGTCGGCGGCCGTGGCCAGCTGCGTGACCTCCCGCGCGAACGCGACGGCTTCGGGCGGCCGCGTCGCCAGTTGATACAGGGCTTTCCGGGCCGGCGCGGGCTTGTCGCCGATCTCCCGTCGGAGTTTGTCCACGTCCTCGGGCCGCGCGACGGCCAGCCGCCCCCACGCCCCGCCGGTCGTGTCGTGGCCCG
The DNA here is from genome assembly GCF_008254045.1 of Limnoglobus roseus. Classification (GTDB taxonomy): domain Bacteria; phylum Planctomycetota; class Planctomycetia; order Gemmatales; family Gemmataceae; genus Limnoglobus; species Limnoglobus roseus. The sequence continues at coordinate 3,255,438 of NZ_CP042425.1, forward strand.
ACACCTGCGAGTGCTGTTCGTCGCCGCCGCGGGAGTAGAACAGCGTTCGGCCGTCGGGGGAGAACGTCAGGGCGACGATTTCCGGGCCGCCGGGCATCTGGAAGAGTTCCTGGCCGGAATACGTCTCGAACGCATGGATGGTGCCGCCCTGACCGGCCACCGCCAGCGTTCGCCCGTCGCGGGAGTAGGAAACCTTCGGCCCCTCACCACCGAACGGGAGTGTATGACCGCCCTCGCAGGTGCTGATCAGTCTTCCGTCACGGGCCGAGTGGACGTGGAACTCCGGGGACTGGTTGGAGGGTGAAGTTGGCCGGCCGACGAACCCCGTCTCGCTCACCGTGGGCGTCACCCCGTCCGAGTTCTCGAAGACCAGCCGGTCGCTTTTCTGGTCCAGGTCGCGGAACCGGATGGCGTGCTTCTTGCCTTCAAAAACCAGCCCCGAGTCCGCGGTGAACCGCACCGGCTCGCCCGGCACCCGGTCGATCTCGCGGCCGGTGGCCAGGTCCCACACGCTCGCCTCCTTCCGTCCCTCGACGGCCACGCGGGCGCCGCCTCGCGAAATGACCGCCTTCGCCGCCCGCGGGACCGGCGGTTTCTCCCAGATCGCTTTGCCCGTGGCGGGGTCCAACAGCGTCGGCTTGCCGTCGAGGATGGCGAAGAGGCCGTGTCGGGTGAAGGCGGCCGTGGAAACGTCGCCGGCCGGGGCGGGAATCTCCCGCAACAGGCCGAGCGTCTGGGCGTCCCAGATGCGGATCGGTGTCTCCGTCCCGGAGGCCTCGTTGGTCGTGAGCAACTTCGTGCCGTCGGGGGAGAACTGCACGCGCACGCGGCCCGGTACGATCCGCTCGCCCTTCGGCCGGAGGAACAGAGACTTGAGTTCGCCGAGGTTCTTGCCGGTCGTCGTGTCCCACAGGTAGACCATCGGCCGGCCGTACATCGCCGTTGCGGCCCGCGTGCCGTCGGGCGAGAAGGCGATGTCCCACACCGCCGACGAGTGGCCGAGCAGCGCAGTGGGCTGCCGGCCGGTCGCGAGTTCGTACACCATCGGCCGGCTGGGGTACGCCACGGCGACGTACTTGCCGTCCGGCGAAATCTGGACGTTGCCGACCCAGCCCCAGCCCGGCTCGACGGCGAACGTCGTCGCGCCGGTCGTCGTGTTCCACCCGCGGAGGTACGCCCCGTCGCCGGCCACTAGTGTCGTACCGTCGGGCGTGAACCGGAGGCGGTACGGGGCCTCGGAGAACCACTCGACCGCCTCCACCGCCCGGAGCATCTTGCGGGCCTTCACGTCCCACAGTTCGATGGGGCCGGGCCGCTTGCCGTCGTCGGTTTCGCGGGCCGACGCCGTCGCCAGGGTCGTGCCGTCGGAATTGAGTGCGACCGCCGTGTACGCAGTGTCCTTCGGCGGGTCGAGCTTCCAGACGCCGGCCGCCGTTTGCACCGCAACGCGGTCGTCGCCGAGCAGGGCGAAGACGCTCGCCCCGGCCGCCTTCGCGAACCGCCGCACGTCAGTCACGCCCTCCACGCGAACGCCCGGCAATTTGTCGTCGAGCCAGATGATGTTCGTTCCGCGGGTTCCCACGGTGGCGATGCACGTGCAGTCGTCGGACGGCAGGATCGTGTCGGACTTGCTGAACTCCCGCGAACGAAGTTCGGAGCCGCCCTTCAAGTCCACAACCCGGACCTTCCCGTTGCGGTCCTCGGAGCGGCCCATGCAGAGGATCGTCTGCCCGTCGGGACCGGGGTAGAGGGTGTCGTTGGAGTTCAGGCTGCCGGATTTGAATTCGCTGCTCTGGCCCGTGGAAATCTCCCAGCGGTGCCAGCGCTGGTTCGTGAACACGTTCACCATCCGCCCGTCGGCCGTAAAGCCTACGGCCTTGCAGGTGTCACCGTTGACCGCCATCGCCGTCGAGCCGAGCGTGACGACCGGCCCCATCGGCTTGTCGGCTTCCAGTTCGTCTAGCGGTTGCTGGACCCGTCGAGCCCGAACCGCTTGTGCGACCACGGGTCCGCACGTGACGAACAGCAACACCGCTAACACGATTCGACCCGCCACGGCGATCCTCCCCGAACCGCAGTTACACGAACTCGAACAGTCCCACGCGGTAGCCGTCCGCGTCCCGCACGAACGCTTCGCGGTAGCCTTCCTGACTCACGACGACGGGCCCGTCGGGCACGACGCCGCGGGCCGAGAGGCGAGACAGTTCACGGTCGAGGCTCTGCACGCGGAAGTGCAGCGTCACGCCGCCACCGACTTCGCCCGCCTTCAACGCGAGCCGGCTGCCGTCGCCTTCCAGCAGCGCGAACCCGTTCGCCTCGTCGAGCAACTTCACCGCGAGGCCGAGAACGTCACGATACCACGCCAGGGAGGTAGCGAGGTTCCGCACTGCGAGTTCGGCCATGAACAGCGTCACGAGAACAGCCGGAACAGCTTCCCGCCCTTGTCGCCGCCGACCTCGCGGAAGAGCACGTCCTCGCGGCGGAACTGCCGCACCGCGGTGTACAGCGCGGCGACCACGCACACGCACAGACTGCCGAGGACGGGGCCGAACATCCCCCACGGGATCGGGTCGGCCGACACCGCGAGGAGCTTCTGCTGCATGAGCATCGCCCCCGTGACGGGGATCAGGGCGTTCCCGAAGTCGAGTTCCTTGCCCGGCATCATGCTCCACAGGGCCAGTGGCATCGCGACCAGGATGAGCGGGACGAGGTAGTACTGCCCCTCCTTCGTGCTCCGGGCGAACACGCCCAGCGACAGGCAGATCGCGCTGAACAGCATCGCCAGCGGGAAGCCGAGGACCACGCAGCCGATCAGGCCGGGCTTGTTAATGATCGGGTAGCCGAGGACGAACTCCACGACGGTACACGCGGCCGTCAGCCAGATGACGTTCCACACGACCGACCCGAACGAGAAGACCGTGACGGCGAAGAACTTGCCGTACACGATCTCGCTGCGGTCGGCCGGGCTGATGAGCAGCGTTTCCATCGTCCCACGCTCCTTCTCGCCGGCCGTCAGGTCGACGGCCGGTTGAATCGCGCCGGCCAACAGCCACATCATCAGCAAGAAGGGCAGGGCACGGGACAGGCCGTCGCGGATCGCGTCGGCGGCCTGCTTCAACTTCGGCTTCGACGTGATCGGGTCGATCAGGTCGAACACCTGATCGTAGTCGGTGGGCAACCCAGCCTTCGTGAACCGCTCCTGGAGAATCCGGTCTTTCCAGGCGAGGACGATGCTCCGCAGGCGGCGGGAGGCCAGCTTCGATTTCTCGTCGCCGTCGCGGTGTTCGATGATGACCTTCGGCTTCCGGCCGGCGGCGACCTCGGCGGCGAAGCCCTCCGGCACTTTCAGAAGCACGTCGACCTTCTTGTCCCGGAGGTCCGCGTCCGGGTCGTCCGACACTTCCACCACGCGGATCGGCGGGAGTTCCCACTGTGCGTCGTCGCCGACCGGCCCCTCGGCCCGGTCGGCCGGCCGTTTTTCCTCGACGAACTGATCGTCCTGGGTCAGCAGGGGCGTCGGGGGCAGCCGGTCCTTCCCCACGATCCCCACGAGGAATTTCTGCTCGGCGGCCAGCTTGGCCATGGCGAACGTGGCGAGGCCCAGGAACGGGTACAGCACGACCGGCGTCACGAGCAGGAGCAGCACGCTCCGGCGGTCGCGGAGCAGGTCGCGCAGCTCGCGGAAGGCAATCAGTCGCAGCACCGGCAGTCGCATGGGGTGGCCCAGAAGAGGTCGGTCCCCCTGTTGTATCTGAGCGGCCGGCCGCAGGCGTCGATATACTGCCCACCGATGGCCCGCGAACGGTCGAACCTGATTCAACCGCCGGAAGTCGGCTCGGAGCGGTTCCGCACGTCGGCCGCCATCGAGACGACGCTGGCCGGGTCGCTGGCGTCTGCGTTCGACCTGTCGCGGTGGGCCGGCACGAGCGACGGCCTGGAAGAACTGCTGACGCGGACGCAAGAAGCGGTCACGCGGTCGATCGAGGAGGAAGGCAAACTCCGCGGCACCATCCGCGGCCGCGTGCTGGCCGACCTCGCCACCTTTCCCGACGCGCCATCGACTGCCGGCGTCTACCGCGTGCCGGATCATTTGCTGCGTGCGGCCCGCCGCAACGTCTTGCTGCCCGGCCACGTCACCGCGTGCGACGGCGTCTCCGCCAGCCACGACGGCCTCACCGGCACGGTCGCCACCATCGGCATCTGCCTCGTCCGTTACGACGGCCTCCTGAACACCTGGCGCTCGACGTTCCTCTGGCACGACTACGACACGCGGGCCGCCGACCCCGTCGGCCACCTTCGCGGGGTCCTCAGCAAACGGTCGAAACGGTCCACCGACGAACTCGCGACCGACGACGCCATCACGGTGTTGTTGCGCCGCGGGCTGATGGCCGCGGCCGAGCGGAAGGCGCTCCTCGACCGCGGCACGACCCGCTGGCGGATGGGCCACGGCGTGCCGGCCCCGCTGGAACTGCTGACTGGCGGCGGGTCGGTGCCGATGGTGGACGCGGCGCTGCCGCTGCTCGAAGAGTTGCTGTTGAAGGAAACGCGGTGGGTCTTCCTGCCGGCAACGATGGGTAACCGGGCGCTGTTAACGCTGGCGAACGCGCTATCGCCGGGAGAACTGGCGATCTTCCAGAAGGGGAAGCCGATGGTCGAGGCGGTGATCGACCTCGGCAACTACGCCCCCGGCTACCGGCGGAAGGTGGAGGCGTTCGCCACGCGGTTGGGTGAGGCCACGGTCGTCGGCGGCTACCGGGCCACGCGGTACGCCCCGCCGCAACTGTTCGTGGCCCACGCGGAGCGGGCGGTCGAAGCCGGCATCGTGGCGATGGCCGACGGCGGATTGCAACCGCACCGTGGCTACCCGCTGCTGTTGGAACTGGCCGATTTGGGGGCGAAGACCGGGTTGGGCATCAACGTGTTCGGCAGCGTCGTCGAGACGGCCTACGCCCGTGCGAAGGCGAGCCACCTGTGCGCCGAAGGCCGCGTGACGTAGTTGACCTAATCAACGGCGAGCGGCCCGGCGTGAGCGGGCCGTGTCTGCATGTATCAGACACGGCCCGCTCACGCCGGGCCGCTCGCCGTTCCGACGGCAAACTCTACTCCAGGTTTACCGCCCCTTCCGCTTCGCTTTCTTGCCCTGAGGGGCGTCGCCGGTCAGCACCGGCGGGGCGAACTTCGGCGGGGCAGCTTCTTGAGCCACTGCCTCTTGCTGCGGGCGGGAACTCATCCAGTATTCTTGCGGGATCAGGCCGACGCACACGAGGAGGGCGTGCGACACCCACAGGCCGGTGCAGACCATCGCCAACGTGTTGTCGAAGCCGTAGGCGTGCAAGCCGATGCCGAGTTGGTTCGTGCCGAACCAACTCCACACCGTCACCATGTTCCCGACGATCGTCAGCAGTGCGATGCCGCGAGTCTTCACCAGCCCCGCCCAGCGGGCGTGCAGGATCAGCGAGTTCCAGATCACGATGAGGACGGCCCCGTTTTCCTTCGGGTCCCAGCCCCAGAACCGGCCCCACGATTGGTCCGCCCAGATGCCGCCGAGGACTGTGCCGACGAAACTGAGCAGCGTCGCGAACGCCACCACGCCGTAGAGCATGTTGTTGAACGCCCGGTTCATCTCCGGGGTAATGGCTCTCGTGCACAACCCCGCGATGACGTAGGCGACGCCGAGCGCCCCGGCGACGAAGGTGGCCGTGTACCCGAACGTCACGCAGGTGACGTGCGTGGCCAGCCAGAAGTTCGTGTCGAGCACGGCCTGCATCATCTCCAGCGTGTCGCCGCCCGCACCGATCTGGTGCGCGACGATCGTCGTCAGCACGCCGAGCGTCGCGCCGAGCAGGTTGCCGATGCCGATGGAATAAATCTTCTCCAACAACAGGCAGAGCACCACGCAGCCGAAGCCGATGAAGATGGCCGACGAGTAGAGGTTCGTCACGAACACCAGCCAGCGGTCCTGAATCGCCATCCGGGCGATGAGGGACGTTCCGTGGATGGCGGCCGTGAACAGCATCAACCAGAACGCCGACTTGCGGAAGGGCGAGGCGTGGCCGAACCAACTCGCGATGCAGAGCAGGATCACGCCGACGTACAGGCCGATGCACACGAAGAACGGTGCGAAGGCGTTGTAGAAGGTTTCCAGCTTCATCCGCGGGGTGTCGAGCTTCACACCCTGCACGGCGTAGCCGGGCGCGTCCTGAGCCAGCAGTTTGTTGAAGTCGTCCGGCTTCTTCGTCGCGTAGGCCCGCAACAATTGCGTCCACAGGCGGAGGCCGGGGTTAGACTCGATCCGCTCGCCCACTTCCCGGTGCATGTCCGCTTCGAGCTTCTCCAACTGGGCCGGCGGCAGGTTCTTCATGGCCTCGCCGGTCGGCAGGTTGTTGTCGGTCATGATCTTCTGAGCGACCGCCTGCTGAAGCCCTTCGATCGCGTCGGGGAGGTTCGAGTAATCGTCTTCCCCCTTCTCGCCGTGGATCACCAGCGGGGCCGACATGGTGCTGATCGCCAGGATGAGTTCGAGGCGGTTGGCAACTTCGATTGCCTTCGACTCGTACAGGTCGATCGGCTGCTTCTCGGCCCGCTTCTTCCGGGCCGCGCGGGCGTCGACGATCAGCTTCTCGAACTTGTCCTGCACTAACTCGTTGATCGCGTACAAGAAGCCCGACCGCTGTTCCAGGCCGAGGACGGCGAGCACCTGATCGTTCTCGATCTTCAGCACCTTGTACTTGCCGGCCGGCTTGGAGCGGATGCTCGTGCCGCTCGTCGCCAGGTCGAAGAACCAGCGGATGGCCGGCTGACTGTTGCCGTCTTCGTCCTTGAACGTCTCCCGGCCGCTGACGATCCGCAGGCTGACGCGGGCGAACGTGTCCAGCGGCTTGACGCGGCCGCCGTCGATGACCGGCAGGTTCGAAGCGGCGGCGAGGTCGTACGGCGCGCTCGGCGGGTACATCCGCCCGGCGTGGGCCAGCACGTACACGACCGCGAGCCCGAGAATCCCCCACGGCAGCCACTTTCCCGCCTCGACCGCCGGTTCCGCGTCCGGCGTGATGCCCGCCACTGGGAAGAGGCTTCGCTTCTGGAGGAACTTCACGAGGTACATGCCGAAGTGGACCGTCAGGCCCAGGCCGACCATCAGGCACGAGATGTACGGGATCACCCAGCCGGGGTTGCGGACGACTTGCAGGACGGTGTACGCCTCGGTCGCGCGGTCGAAACTGTGTTGATAGAACGCCTCGCCGCGGTGCCGGAGGGGTTCGTTCATGGCGATCCGCTGCACGCGGTCCACGCCCCGCTCGGTGTCGATCAGCCGCACGTCGCTGGAGTAGTTTTTCGGGCTGTCGGTGCCGGTGTACTTGTCGTGGCGAAAGTCGATCAGGTGGATCGTGAACGGCTTGTAGTACCGGATGTTCCGCATCACGGCCGTCATCTTCTCGTTGCCGAACGTGAGCGGCTCCGGCTTGAGGAACCGCGAGAAAAGGTACGTGCCCACGTCCGCGCCGGTGGCCTTGTCGTGGAAGCGGACGTACATGCTCGGCACGTCTTCGCGCTTGTCCATGTCCACGCCGGAGACGATGGCCAACTTCTTGGCGACGACTTCCTTGCCCGCCCCGGCGGTCGCGACGTTGGTCTGCCCCTCCGTCTTCGCCAACTCGGAGTTCGCCATGTACTCCAGGACTTCCAGGTCCACCGGCAGATCGGGGTGGCTGATTCGCTCGCCGGGCACCAGTCGCGATTGCGGGACGGCCGTCACCTGATCGCCGTCCGGCAGCGTGCGGACGAACGCGAGTTCGTACCGTCGGTTGTCCTCGGAGAAGTTCACCGACTCGCCTTCGTTGATAATCATCCGCTGCTCGACCTGAGCCGTGCGGGTGATCGCCTCGCCGATGAACAGCAGGATGAGGCCCGAGTGGACGACGAGAATGCCGGCCCGCCGCCAGCTGACGCGGAATCGCACGGCGTGCGCCGCCAACAGGTTCGCGAGCATGGCGAACCCGAGCAACTTGCCGGCCGGGAACGGGAACGATCCGGGCAGGTGGAAGTTCGTCGGCAGGAAGAAGAACACCTGCCCGAACTTGGCGAACAGGTCGAACGGCACCCAGACGACCATCGACCAGAAGTACTGTTCGACGACGGTCCAGATGCCGTCGTTCATCTGCGCGAGGGTGCCGAAGAAGACCAGGCCCATCCCGAGCGCGAACAGCACGACGGTCAGTTGCAGGGAAGCCAACGGCTTCAGAATCGCCTTCACGCCCGGCCCCGGCTTCGGGGCGGGGGCTGCGGGTTCGTCTTGGAACGCCATGACGGGTCAAACGCCTCGGGAGCGGGGAGTGTTACGAACGCGGCTTGCCCATCATCATGGGACCGCCGATGTTGAGTTTCGGGCCGCGGAGGTCGACGAACGTGCCGGTGACCTTGTCGGCGGCGATCGGCCGCGTGGCCTTCGGGATGCTGGCCGGGGTGAACTTCTCGTTGCCGAGTTGCTGCACGGCCCACCGCGTCAGGTTGCCGACGGCCCCGCCGCCGGACACCGACAGCGTGACTTCGAGGTTCGGCTTCTTCGCGTCCGGCTTAATGACGCCGATCGTAATGTCGTTCCGCCCCGGCAGCGTTTCCCACCCCGGCGGGCTGTCCCAGACCGGCTGATTCTTCAGCCCGTTCGGGAAGCGGACGCTCGCCATCGTCTTCTCGAAGTCGGCCGCGTAGGGGGCGAGTTCGCTCGCCTTGCCCGCGAACTTGAAGAACCACTTCGGCTCGGCGTCCGGGAACATCGCCCCGAGAATCTGGTACTCGCCGGCCGCCTCGTCCTGCGGCACCTCGACCGGCTTCGGCACCTTGTAGGTGTTCACGTCCTCGGTCGGACCGCACCCGGCGGCCGTCGCACCCACGGCGAGCAAAATGAGCAAACGGTACGGCATGGCAGCAACGATCTCGGGAACTCGGGTGGCAGGAAGGTCGGACCGATTGTTGATCGAAACGCGATTTCTCGTCAACCCAGACCTTCCAGGCGGGGCAGGTCGTCCATTTTATGAACGGACGGGAGCGCGAAATCGACGAAGTGCGTGGAAACGGAAATCAGCCGCCGCCCGCCGAGGGAGTCAATCCACCATCCGCAAGCGGCACCGCCCCGGTTCCAGGTTCACGAGCATCGCCGGTTCGATCCCCTGCGCGGAAACGATGGCCTGCCCGGTCGGCAGGTTCTTCAGTCGTGGCCACAAATTGTCCGGCACGCCCCCGACAGAGTGCTGAAGCCGCCGCAGGGTGGGTTCGTCGCCGAGGCGCATCAACATGCGGGCGACAAGTATGTATTCCCCTCCGGCCGACTGACCTGACGCCGGCACCCTCGCCAGCGGAGGCGGGCCGCCGGCGGGTCGTCTGACGACGCGGCCACCCGCTCAACTAATTCTTCGACGCACGGACCGCCGGCGTTCCGTGCGTCGTTTTTGGAACTGCAAGAGGCGGTGGTTTGGCCGGCAGTGCTCGCCTCTCTCGCGGTCATGTGGTTTGCCCCGACGACATGCGGCGATCGTCGCGATGGTGCCTCTCGTCCTCGACGGTACCACCTGCCGGGGTATCGACAATTGGCCAGTGGGCACCACCCTGACTGGCGGTTGCCGCCCAACCCGGCGGGACGGCTGGCCTGGATCTTCTTCGAGGCTGAACGGCGAACTGGAGTTCCGCTGGTCATCCAAACCCACGAGCCCGGCGAGTAGGCGGTCTGGAAGTGGCGGCGATAATCGACCACAAACGGCGGGCGACAAGATTCCGTTCCTTCCGGCCGAGTTCGCCGCTTGGCCGCAATCGCTCGGTCGACGCTCTGGGCACTTCCGGAATGTCGGCAGAAACACCGTCCGGACCGTCCGAGTCGTCCGATTCGTCCGATCATCGAGTTAAATAACTGTCAATTATATGCTTGCGGCGAATCGATTGCCCCGGCGATGATCGTCCGTGGATCGTCCACCGCCGTCGGAGGATCGTCCGCGATCGAGTGGGTCGGCAGTCGGGGGAGGCACGGCACGACGCGTCCCCTGGCAGTCGGGGGACTCCTCCTGCATCTCCTGCACGAAGATGAAAATCCCTGAAAAACAAGGATTCTGAGTGCAGGAGATGATGACGCAACTCTTGCACTCGCGGCCGTCGGTTAGGGTTTCGATGCCAGTCCTTGCGGTGCGCCCGCACCCTTTTTCATGAGTAACGCCGCTGTTACCGACCGTCTATGTGACGCATACTCCCGGCATGGACCTCCTCTTGGTCGTCCTGCCGGCAGGCGTTCGCAACGGAGCGTACTGATTACTCCGTGCTTTCGTCGCTCGTCTCTCCCATCGCGTCGTGTCCTGGCAAGCCGAGTCGCTCGCCTTCTAACTCTTGGCGTGCGCAATTCCGCCGTGATTATCAATGCATAACAACATCAATCTGGCCGATGTACCCATCCAATTTCCCGTCGGATCGCAGTCCTAGTGCGAAGTATTCGTAACCCTTGGTCATCGGTCGAGAAAGGATCCCACCATCTCCAGAAGTGAAACTACCGACCGCATTGCCACTTGCCCCGATTCCAATTTTGATCTTCCCGCTCACGTCTGTCGTGTACCGGATGGCCTCTGGGCCGAACGTACCCGTCCCGCTGTACACAGAATCGTCGTCCCGATTCCCCTGAACCGTCAACGTGCCACCATTCTCTGAGATCGTGATCGTGAATGTCTCTGTTCCACCGTCCAGGGTCCGCGACGCTGTCCACGTTCTGAACAGGGTGTTGCTGCCCGCCCCGGTGCCCGCTCCGGTGCCCGTCCCTGTGCCGGTGCCCGTCCCCGTTCCGGTCCCTGTGCCGGTGCCCGTCCCCGTTCCGGTCCCCGTCCCCGTCCCCGTCCCGGCATTAGTCACCGTCACGCTGAGAGAGCCGCTAACGGATTGGCCTGTGCTGTCAGCGACGGAAATTTTGGCCGTATAAGTCCCCGCGGCCGAGTACCGATGCGTCGGGGTCGCGTCGAACGACGAAGAGCCGTCCCCGAAATCCCAATAGTAGCTGTAGCCGGGCAGGCCGCCGGTCAAGTGCGTTGCAAACGTGAACTGCGTGGAGGTGTCCCCCGATCCCGGGTTTACCTCCACGGTGCCGCCCAAGGCGGCCGCGAGTACGACCACGCTGGCGGAACTACTCGCCGTCGCCCCCTTGCCGTCGGTCACGGTGACGCGGGCGGTATGGGCTCCTGGGGTCGCGTAAGTGTGCGTCACCGAGGCACCGGTTGCCGTCCCGCCGTCTCCGAAATCCCACTGGTACGTGGATCCCGGCACGACGCCCGTCGCCTTTGCGGTGAACGTAAATGCCGTCGATGACGGCCCCGACCCAGGCGTCGCGGTGGCGGACGCCGACAGCGTGGGCGTCGGCGTCAGGAGGGGGTCGATCGCTGGAAGCAATTTGTCCTTGATGGTGTTGACCAGCTTCGCCTCCGCAATTAGCACCGCGACTAGGGCCGCCTCCTCGGGCGTGAACAGAAGTTGAACCAGCCCTTTCAAAGCCTGGTCGATCCCTTTCTTGACGAGGTCGTCCAAGACGGACGCGATCTCGTCAATGGCCGTATCGTCGATCGGTCGGCCGTCGGCGGCGTCCGCCATTAACCTCAACACAGGACCCGCCAACCTCCCCAGAAAAATGAGGTCATCCACCGCTGCCGGACGGGTTACGTCAAGCCCGATTTCCTTCCCGAATTTGTCGAGGAAGTCGCCGCCATTTTTGATTACCTTGCTGGCAATTTGTGCCGCGTCGCCGGCCTGCCGGAGCCAGTTCCCTAGGGCCCCCCGCGTGGACGCGGCGGTGGCCGGCGTCGCCACCCCTTCGAGGGCCATTTCCGCGGCGATCGTCTGATCCGATAGGGCCGCGTTGAACCCTCGATCGGACCCGAAATCGAACACCCCACCCGTCGCCTCCGCGGTAGCGAACTGGTCCGCAAGCCGCTGGAGGGAGGATGAGAGTTCCTGGCCCACGGTAATAAAGTCTTGGGACGGCTGGATGCCGTGGCTTGAGGCGAGTTGTTGGTAACCCGCAAGGCCGGAGTCGAGTTCGTCCTGCTGAGCCCGGAGGGCTTGTTCCGTCAAAAAGCCCACCGGGGTGACAACGGCCGGCGGGGCCGGAATCGGCTCAGAGGACTTGGTCGCATCGACGGGTTGGCCTCCGCCGGCCGGCGTCTGGCGGACGGTAACACGTAAATCGCCAGCCGACGCGGTCGGCCGGGTGCCGTCGGCCGTGGTGGCCACGGGCACGAAAGCCGTGATCGCCCCCTCCGTAACGTCCGACGCCTCAACCGTGGCCACGAAGCCGCCATCGTCAACGTAGGTGACAGTCGTGTGTGCGTTCGGCAGGAAGCGACCGCGGATGACCGCCTCCCCAAGGGGGAGGGCGGGCATCTCGATCGAGTCAACTTCGACGGGGTCCTCGGACCCGCCCACGAACACGCCGCCGTTGAACCCCGGGTAGGGCTGCTCCGACGAGACCTCGGCTCCGCCAGGGTCGTAGTATGTGACCGTGCTCCCGGCTCCCGTTCCGGGGCCGGTGACGATCGCGGACCGCCCGTCACCGGTGTCCGCGATGGCGACCCGCACGCCGGCCCGGTTGTCCGGGTCGCCGGCGAAGAAGTTGGCCAGTTGCAACGCCGGGTTCGCGTCGACCGCGGAGTCCAGGGAAGCGAATCCCCCGGCCGCCAGCAGTTGTTGGCTGTCGATCTCCCGCACTCGCGGGCCGCCGCCGGGCCCGCCCCCGAAGATGAGGTTGGCGTATCCCTTGCCGGGCAGGGAGCCGCTCCCGACGTAAACGCCGTTCCGTAGCGACTGTTCGAACGCGAAAAAGTTGGCGAGGGGGTGCTGGGGCGAACCGCCCTGCGCCGAAGCGATCTCCCGCCCGTCGTAGATCGTCACCCGCGGGCCGCCTCCCAAGCCGGCGGCCACGATCAGGTCCGGCACCCCGTCCCCGCTCACGTCCCCCACGCCGATCCGGGCCCCGCCGCGGAAGTTCGGATCGTCGATGCCGAAGAAATTGGCGAGCACCGACCCGTCCCTGCCGCTGTACACGGACACCCGCGGCCCGCCCCCGACGTCGGCCGACACGGCCACGTCCGCGTACCCGTCCCGGTCGAAGTCGCCGGCCGCGACGAACACCCCGCCGGTGAACAGTTCGCCGAAAGCGGTCAGGGTCCGGACTTGCCCCCCGTCCACGCCGGAGAACACTTTGATGGTCGGCGGGCCGCCGCCGCCGGGCGTCGTAATCACGTCCGGGACGCCGTCCCCGTTCACGTCGGCGACCGCCACCCGCACCCCGCCTGAAAACGCGGGATCGTAGGCCGCGACGGAGAACCGGACCGAGCCGTCCGCGTTGTAAACCATGACGACCGGACTGCCGCCGACATCGGCCCCCACGGCCGTCAGCCTGACGAGGGGGAGGGCGCTCGGCGCGGCCGGGTACGCCTGGGACGGCGGGGGAGGAGACGTGGCCGTCGAGGGCGGCGGCGGCGGGACGATTGAAACCGGCGACTCCGCAGGAGGGACGATCGTTGCCGGCGGTGGAGGAGGGGGCGGAGGAAGAGGAAGAGGAGGAGGAGGAGGAGACGGGGGTGAGTCGATCGTAATGGGTAGGCTAAAGTCGGCGGTTTCCAACTGTCCGTTCGTCTTGATGTCAGAGACCGTGAGTAGGATCGTGTAATTACCCCCGGTGGTCGGGGTGCCTACGAGTATGTGCCTCGAACTGTCGTAACTCAGCCCGGGCGGCAACCCGTCGTTTACCGTAATGAAATCAATGCCGGCCGGGCCGCCCGTCCCATCGAGGAGTTGCGAGTAGGGCGTTCCCACCACCCCGTTCGGCAGGTGGTCGGGGTTCACAGCGAGAGGCGTATCTGATGCCGGGGGCGGCGGGCTGGTGACGGTCTGACTGACCGAGTCGCTACTCGCATCGAATGGCAAGTTTCGGTTGAAGATAGTATCGAAGAGCGTCGTCCCGGAATACTGGGCGATGATCGTACTCGTGCCGGCCGGGATCGCAGTGGTCGTGAGTTCGGCGACGCCGTCGAAGTCCGTAGACACCGTGCCCAGCGTGGTCGCGGGCGTGCCGGCGACGGAGAATGTGACGGTCCCGCCAGACGGTGGCGTCAGACCGTAAGGACTGTCGACCGCGTGGACGGTAGCGCTGAGTGTCACTGGACTGCCGACGGCCGACGGGTTCGGCGAAACCACTAGCTTAGTCGTGGTTTGGTATTCAGAGGCGGAGTCTACGACGAGTTGATAGAGGTCCGCGGAACTTCCAAAGTAGACGGTCCCGGTCAGCGGATAGGTGTAGCGGTCGTAGTCCGCCTTGACGTGCAGACCGCCCGCGGGCAGACCGGAGCCGATGACTTTGGCATACCCGCTGTAGTCGAACGTGGCCGAACCCAGATCGTGGGGGGTGGCCGTCGGGTCACCATCAACGGTGTACGAAAAGGCGACTAACCCGCCCGGAGGTGTGAACAGGAAGGCGGGATCGGACGGGTCGAAGGCCGAAACTTGTGCAGTAAAGGTCACCGTGTCCGTCGTGTTCGACGGGTTCTTGGAGGACTCAAGAGTGATCTTGGTGGCCGAGTTCGGGACTACTCGCTCCTCCAAGAGTTCACCCCGTAGCCCGACAAATGAGGCACTCCCCGTACGACGCCCGTGGCGAAGGGAGACTTCAACAAATCGGGACATACCGACTCCTAACCCGCAACGGATTCCAATGACCGTAATTGAATCGCCGCTACAATCGTCAGATGTTAAGCGATGCCGGTAGCGGCGTCAACCGGGCACCTGACCTCGGTGTGAAGCTTTGGGTGACGGAGGCAGAATGGCATTGCGAGGTCCGGATCGATCTGCTGAGCGGCGATCAGCAGGCACACCACCACGCGGCCGGTCCGGGGGGGGCCGGGTCGTGAGCGGGGTATTTCGGCCAGGTGGGCCCGGAGAGTGCCGTTCCGGGCGAAAGAAATGAAAAAATCCCGCCCGTCGGGGTGCGGGCGCACCGCACGGGTCACTCGCCCGCCGGGTTCTCCACTCCGCTGGAAAGGTCCTTCGCCTCGGCGATCAGTTCCTCCAGTTCCTTGAGCCGCTTCTTCACCTCAACGAGTTCGCCGCGGTCCCGGCCCCACCGGTGGGGGAACTTCCGCTCGAGCCACCAGACGAGGTACTTCGGGTCGGCGGACCGGCCGGCCTCGAGGACCTCGGCGACGGCCTTCGCCTCCGTCTCGGCTTCGGCGGAGACGACGGCCCGGTAGAAGTGGCCGTAGACGCTCGCCTGGTACTTCCGGCCCGATCGCATCCAGTTGAGGAACGTGCGGGGCGAGACGTTGAGGGTGGCGCAGGCGGTCGACCGGAACTGGCCGTGGAGGATGAGTTGCACGAACGCCTCGGCGAGCTTGGCGGTCAGTTTCGTCGGCCGGCCGCGGCGGTTGCCGTCGGCGTCGTCGGGGTTCGGCCCCGGGCGGTCGTCCGGCGGGTCGACATCGTCGGGCGGTTCGGGCGGGAGGGCGGTGCTGCTCATGGGTCGGCTCGCGGGGGCGGGGTCACAGACAGGGTAATCGACGGCGGTCGGGCCCCGCGAAACCGTGGGCAGCCTTTGAGCCGGAGTGTTGCCGCGGGGGCGGGCGTTCGTGGACCGCCTCGCATCACCAACCCGGTCGGTTTCGCTAAACCAGACTCGGTCGACGCACCGACCGGAGTACGCCACGAATGACCGACCGCAACCCGCACTACCGCATCGTCGAGGGGGCCGACGCCTGGGCCTTGGAGACCGCCGTGAAGGCGCTCCTAGACGAAGGGTGGACGGCCCAAGGCGGGGTGTGCGTCGTGCCGACCGGCGTCAGCGACAGTGGCCCGAAATTCTTTCAGGCGATGACCCGCAACGCCGCCCCGGTCCCGCCGCCCCTCGCGGCCGCGGCCGACGTGCTGCCGTTCCCCGACCCGGTCGGCGGGCCCGGCGGCATTTGACATCGTCGGGGCAGGTGGACGACTGAGACCGCCTCAACAACCGCACCGGAGGGCGGGCGATGACGGAAGCGGAGTGGCTGGCGGCGACGAATCCGACAGGGCTACTCGGGTTCCTCCGTGGCCACGAAGAGTTCCGTAAGTTCCGGTTGTTCGCCTGCGCTTGTGCGCGTCGCGTTGTGCATCTCGTCCGGGACGGTCGGGCGAAGGCCGCCCTTGAGTTCGCCGAACAATTGGCAGACCGGGCGGCGGCGGCTCGAAAGGGGCGACCGGCAATCTACAAGGCGGGCCTTGCGGCGTGCGAGTTTCTGTGGGGGCAGCACCAAGGGCGGTTCGACAGCGGCGAGTTACTCGCCCACCTGGCGGAATCCAACGCGACCCACGCCGCCGTGAAGACCGCGGAAGCCGACGCCACGGTGGCGGCCGGGGGATGTACCGCGGCCGGTCTCGCCGCGGCGTACACATCGTGCCGCCCGCCCCGGCTCCCGACGCCCTTCCCACCCGGCCGGGGAGACCGGATCGCAGACGAGGAGTGGATACAGGCCACTCTTCTCCGCGACATCTTCGGCAACCCGTTCCGCCCCGTCACCTTCTCACCAACTTGGCTCACGCCCACTGTCGTCAGCCTCGCGGAAGGCATCTACGCCGATCGCGCCTTCGACCGTCTGCCGATCCTCGCCGACGCGCTCCAAGACGCCGGGTGCGAGGACGCTGACGTGCTGGGCCACTGCCGGGGTGAGGGGGTTCATGTGCGCGGGTGCTGGGTCGTGGATGGCGTGCTCGGGAAGGGGTGAGGGGCGAAGAGGGACGGCGAGGCTGCCAAGGTGTGGCCGACCCCGTCTGACATCCGAGGCCGGCTGAACGAAACTTCCGGCCGAGGCTCACGAGGGGCTACGAAATCGATCGCCGTTCCCTGCCAACTTGGCACCCCTCGGCAAGCCGCTTTTCTCTCCATTTTCCTTATTTCTAAGTCGAATTCGACTTCCGCCCGACTACCGCCGCGGGCACGCTCCTTGCATTTTTCCGGGCGGGCGGCGGGGATTCCCGTCGGGCACGGACCGCCGCCCGTTGTCCCCGCGGTGCCCGACCACGCTCGAAGGAGGTTAATCATGCTGTCCCTTCTCGCCAACGACTCCCCGTTCGCCCCGGCCAACCGCCTCAGCCCCGTACTCGACCGACTCTTCGAGGGGATCACCGCCCCCGGGTGGCCGACCCGCGGGCCGGCCCTGTGGGAATCCCCAGACGCCGTGTACTTCCAGATGGACGTCCCGGGGGCGACGGCGGGGGACCTGGACATCTCCGTCCACGGCGACGAACTGATCGTCTGCGGCGAGCGGAAGGTCCGCGGCCGTGAGGGCGACGAGCGATCGTTCGGCCGGTTCGAGACCCGGGCGGCCCTGCCGTGCGGGGTGGACGCGGACCGGGTGGAGGCGAC
The DNA here is from genome assembly GCF_008254045.1 of Limnoglobus roseus. GTDB lineage: Bacteria > Planctomycetota > Planctomycetia > Gemmatales > Gemmataceae > Limnoglobus > Limnoglobus roseus. The sequence continues at coordinate 3,272,842 of NZ_CP042425.1, forward strand.
GCTCGCGAACGGCGTCCTGTCCATCACGTGCCCGAAGTCCGAGGCCGCCAAGCCGCGGAAGATCGCCCTCAAGTCGGCGTAACCGCCGGGCCGCGGGGAAGGCGTTGGTTCGGCTGTCCCCCGCGGGAACTCACTGCGCATTGGCCTACCGGGCCGGCGGGTGCCGTCCCGGTTTGTTTTCGACCTTGCTCGTGAGAGAATCAGTGGAACGCGCCCCCCACTCTCGGTTGGATACCCGCCCGGGCGGCGGTGGAGCCGATTACTCCCTCCGCAGCGAAAAAGGCCCAGTAGCATATTAAGTTGAACTTGACCCCCGGAGCGAAGTTCATGTCAGACACCCCACTCGACATCGAGTCGGATCAAAAAAACGCGAATGAACTGACCGCGCGGATAGCTCTGTTGCTGAACCACATAGAGGGCCTGATGAAGACGAACAAACACTATCTCGACTCGATTAACACCCTAATCGAGAAGGTCGATCGGCTTGAAACCGAGGTGAAGAGGCTGGCTGGAAATTGACCCCTCGCTCGGCCCGTCAGCGGATGCAACTCAAGCCCGCATCGCGATCGAATGGGCCGAGGGGAGGCAGGCACACGACTTGCTGACTTCCCGCCGAGATTTGCATTCGCCTACCCTCGCCCGGCCCGCTCATGACTGCTATCCATCGCATCGACCCGGAGATCTGGGTGGAGACGCCCAAGGGCGGCGGCCTCGCGTACTTCCTCATCGACTACGGCCCGTCGATCAACACGATCTGGGTCGTCCGCCTGGACGCGACCGGCGACGTGATCCACGTCGAGTCGTCCGAGGTCCGCATCCTCGGCAACCCGATGTGGCACATCCCCCACCCGCTCCCGTTCGACCCGCCGGAGCCCCCGTCGCCGAACGGTTCAGCGCACCCGAATCGGATCAAGGTCCACGAGGAATGAGGGTTCGCCGGTGACGTGACGCCGACAGGCCGGGACAGGCTGACCGCGGGCCCACTCAGTAACACTCCGTCCGCGTCGGTGCTTGCAGTCGTGGCCCTCGGCCACTACGCTTGGGGTGTTGTCCCAGTTGTGGAGGGGCAATTGCGTATGTCCCGAAGCGGTACAGAATCACAGTTTCGGTGACGGGGGGCATGGTTTGTTTCCAGGTGCGGACTACGAGCGCGTTGCACCGACTCAATGCGGACGCTGCGGCGGGACAGAGTTCGACCGGCGGGGGCGGGTCGGCCTGTGGGACGGCGGGCGAGGAAGCGGCTGCACCTACGAGGCGGTTTGTCGGGCGTGTGGCGCGATTTGGCACTCGCTCTCCGACCCGTTCGCCTGTCGGGACCGGCCGCAGTCATTGGAGTGGTTCTCCCGGGACGCAGACGCCGGATTAGGCGATGCACCAAATCCGGCGATGCCTTGACCCGTTGCTCTCTCCGAAACGCGCCAGGGTTTTTACTTCTTGCGGACGTTTCAGATGATCGATAAGCTGGGGTTGAATTTGGTTTCTGGAAACAGCACTTTTCAACCGGCATCGCGTCAGCCGTAGAAGACGCACACGCATGGGCGTTCGAGTCGAAGTCCGCGACGGCGAGTCCCTCGCAGAAGCGGTCAAGCGGTTCAGAGAATCAGTCTGGCGACAAGGCCCGCCGGGTGCCGGCCGGAAGCGGCCGAAGTGGCACAAGAGGCCGCTCGACTACTACCTCAAGCCGAGCGAGTTGGCTCGCCGGGACGATCTGCGGGATGCGTTCGAGACCTACGCCGGGGAGTGCTCCCGCCGACGATGGTTGTGCCTAATCCGCCGCCGCACCAAGCAGCGGAAGGAGCGATTCGGGGACGCCCCGGTGGTGTGCAAGTATCCAAGACCCCGGCCACTCCCGGGCTGGGCGTAAGCCGAGTGCCGAAACACCTGTTCGGCGACGGAGGGCTCCGGGTGTCCGAGTCGTTCGACATCGTACTGTCGAAGCCGCTCGCACCGGATGCCATCGCCGCCGCGCTCGCTGACCTCATCCCGCCTGGCCTCCGTGTGGACGTGCGGGGGGAAATGGCCGACCTGCCCGACGAGCCTGGAGCAGTCTGGGCGCTGGTCGGCAGGTCCGGCGACCCGGCCTGGCCGTGCGTCCTCAACGTGCTGGTGTGCCGCGATGAGTGCGGCCTGGGGCCGTATCCCGACCTCCGCATCGCGGCCGGGCTGGGCGAGCGGTTCGGGGCCGACGCGGTCTGCGGCACCCATCCGTTCGTCGGCGACCTGGACCCGCTCGACCCGTACTGGTCGCTGGCGTGCGTCGGCGGGCAGTGGCATCTTGCCAGCACGGTCCGCGCCCGGTTCATGGCGGGCGAGCCGCTCCCCGACGAGGGCGTGCGGTTGGTCCGGCCGGTCACCGTTCCCGAGTAAAGGCACGCCGAACCCGGCGATGCACCCGACACCGCGGCACGAAGTGGTTCCCTGGTTCGACGTCTCGGCAACCGCGGTGCTGGTGAGCATGTGGTCGTTCGGGGGCGGAAGAGGAGGGTTTTGGAATGTCCAGGCGGAAGCGCGTGGGACTCCTGCTCGCTGGGGTCGTCTGTCTCACAGCCTACGCCGGCTCGTATTACGGGCTGTCGCGACGTGGGTACGAATTCGAGTCGATGTCGGAGACGTTCTACTATTCCCCGCCTCGGGACACGACGGCTTGGCGGGTCAAGCATGTGGGCTGCGTGTTCCTGTTCGCCCCGGCCAATACGGTAGATCAATGGCTGTTCCTGGGCCGTCCGCCGGCAGACGTACCGGGGTCGCCATTCTGACGGCCGGTACCGACCAAAGCCCCGCCGAACCAGGGACTGCACCGGACCCGTTGCTCGGCCGGTCCCGTGAGGGAAATCTAAATCGTGCGGCGGATTCTCACAGATCCGGCATTCCCAGCTGCTTGAAGTAGGCCCTGTTCCGTCTCGTCGCGGAATCAAGCATCTGGGCGTACGTCAACGTCTCAATCTGCAGGCACAGTCCCTCCTCGTAGCTGTAGAGCGCTCCGTTCGGCTGCTCCTTATACCCTTCTTCTTTGAGCAAGCGGCGGAGCTTCTCAGTCATATCGGCCACGATGAAGCCAAAGAACCTGGTCGTCTCGTCGCCGGGTATCATCCGCCCCTGGTGGTCCCGCGCTTTGCCCCGACGAATCAGCTTGGCGTACTCCTTAATCTGTTTGTGAGGGTTCTCGTCGTCGTCGTATGCCTCGCGGCCCGGCCGCTTGAACTCGATGATCGTCACGCACACCGGGTTCTGTGTCGTCTCCGACGTCGAGTAGGCTTCGTGGAAGACGATAATGTCGGGCTCTTTTCCTTCCTTGCCCGGCTCGGGGTTGATCGGATCGAGCTTGTCGGCGCGAGTGTCGGAGGCCAGATACCGGTGCCAGTTCAGGCGTTCGTCGATGAGCCAGAGGTTGCAGTGGTCGAGGGAAACGCCGTCGGAAGTCTTCCGTAGCGGGAAAATGATCTGGTGGACGGCTTCCTCGAGTTGATGCGTGCCGTCGTCTCCCGCACTCAACAGCGAGGTCAACACGTCGACCACGGCCTTCCGGTGGCAGGTAAAGGCCCCGAGGGCCACGAGGTTCTCTTGTTGCGCCGCCGATGCGTACCGCTCGATCAACCGCTTCTTGCCGGCCTCGAGCATCTCTCCGGCCTTTGCGAGTTTCATCAACTCGGCGTGAAGCTGTTTCATCTCGTCTCGGTCGGCGAAGTGGCGGCCGGCGAGCGCCGTTAGAATCTCTGTCTCCGAGGCGTTGATCGCCAAGCTGTCGACGAGTTCTTCGTGACGGTTGACGACCGCCCGCATCTCGGGAGCCTTTGACGCGACGACGTTCCTGATCCGTTCCTGTTTCTGTGTTCGCATTCTGGACAGGTCGTCGGTGAGATAGCCTCGGACTTCTTGGCACGCCCGAGCTAAAATCTCGTCGCCCGTGGGTTCGTCGGTAAAGCTGTCGGCGGAAGCGAAGTTGAAGTCGGAGCGGGTTTCATTGACCCATTCGTTCAATGCCTTACCCGTCACCATTCCGAAATAAAACACTTCACCCAGGGCCGGGCGTTTAAGTGCCGTTTTCAGGTCCCGGATGTGATTCGAGAGGGCGTAAGCCGTCACGAACCGGCGACGGGCACAGAACGCAAGTTGGTGACTACCGATCGCACCGCGGACCAAGTAGTGCTTGAGTTTGAACAGCCGCTTGCGGACCTTGAACGTCACGTCTAAGGTGTCACACTGGTAGTGATTCTCGAAATGCTTTCGGAGGTCCATCTCGACCCCGCACTGTTCGTCCACCAAAAGAAACTGGACCTTGGATGAAACGAGGAGTTGCTCAAGGTGGTGTTCGATCAGCCGGTTCGCGAGGATCTCGGTACGCTGGGGGCACGAGTACGCGGGTTGCAAACCCACGAGCCGCAGCAGGGTTCCCTCACTGTGGTCGGTTGCCACCCCGTTTCCAACCTCACGAACCCCGTGTTCGAGGTTGAAGACGATGTTCCGGTGTTGGAGAGCGGCGCCGTCGTGGTACACGCTCTCGATGACGGCCTTCTCGAAAGCCTTGAGCCAAAGCAACCGGCCCACCCCTTTACCCCCGCTCGAAACCTTCCGCGGCGAATCGGCCTCGCTAAACGAATCGAAGTTCTCCCGAGTGAAACCGACCCCTGTGTCCACGACGTCAAACCCCGTCACCGGGCCTACGCCCCCGCTCAGCCCGTCGAGGAGTGTGCCGGCCGGCGGCTGCCCTCGGACGACCCTTACGACGACACGATGCGACTTGTTCGCCGTATGACATTCCTCGATCGCGTCGAACGCGTTCGCCACCGCTTCGTACACGGGACGGAGGGCCTGATCCTTCCCCAAGGGCATGTTGCGGACGCGGTGCCGGAGGTTGAGTTTCACGCCGGCCCCCTGTTGCTGAGAATCGTTGGAGAAGATCGCTACCATGATTTGCGCGCCAAAGGGAATGAGGTATGATCCCCAAGCGCGAAGAATCGGGCCGATGACCGCAACCGCCAAGTGAGGTCATCGGCCCGAACATTTTAATCGACTCGAACGTCAGGTGCCATCACCGTGTTCTGAATTCCACGCCGGCCGTCGCCCTTGTGTGAGAATTTGGCCCCCACCCCGCCGCCATCAGCATCTCGATCAGTTGGTTCACCGTGGGCCGTTCAACACCTCAGGCGATGATCCCGGTCATCAGAACAACCGCCGTCGCGTGAACTCCGATCCCTACTCAAGTTCTCGTTGAGAGCAGGGCCAACTGCTTGCATCCCCTCCCCGGTCGGTGCGGGTGGCAACGGTCTCAGTCTGCGAAGGCCGGTTGTGTGGTCGGCTCGCCCGTCTGCCAGTCCCACCGATCTTCCTTCGCTCCCTCCACCCCCGCCTCGACCCGGTAGCCGACGATCATCTCGACGGCGTGGACCTCGATCGGGGCGAGGTCATCGATGTTCAACTCGTCGTTCAGCCCGTTGAGCTTCAGCAGGTGCGCCGGCCGGCACGCGGCGACGCCGAACAGCTCGTGGATCCGCCCCACGGTCGCGCCGACGAACGCCGCGCCGGCCAGACCGCGGGCGAGTGGCGAGTCGTCCGCCGGGGCCATCCCCGCCGGCGTCACGACGAACGGGATGCCGCCGGCGTCGGCCGCGTCGAGGTGGAACGACAAGCGGGCGATCACGGCCCCGTTGAGGCCGTTGGCCCGGACGAAGGCGAGGAACTGCTCCGTACATTCGGCCGCGCGGTCGGCGAGGTCGTCAGGCGTCATGTCAACTCCGGTGGGTGGGTGGGATGCGGGCGGGCGCGCCGCACGGGCGGGGTATGGAAAAGGTCCGGAACCGTGGTGGGGTGCCCGATTTGAGATTAGTCGAAAAATGAACAAGTGGCAATGTGTTCACTATCGTGTATAACAAAGGCGGCCGCGGTCCCTGCAAGAGTCCCGCGGCCGCCGGTCGACACCACGGGATTACTGTACACGCGATCAAGTCGACTGTCAAACCCGTCCCCGCCGGTCTTCCCCCACTCTTGCGGCCCGCGTGCGGTGCGCCCGCACCCTTCAGCCCGACAACTCAGTCGAACCCGGGAGACGGTGCCAGCCCGGTCAGCGCGTGCGCGAAGTGGTACGTTCGTTGCCGACGGTCGGGCGGAATGACGCCCGCGACCGCAGACACGGTAGGGCGTCGGACGCGGTCCGGCCGCGTGAGGACGCCCGGTAGGCCTGAAACGCCTTCCCCGACCGGCCGAAGAGCCCGCCGGGGTGTCGGTGACGACTTCACCCGGGCGGAATGGGCCGCCGGGGTGCGACAACCGGAAACGCCGATCGGTGCGGCTGAGCCGCACCCGCCGCACGGGAAGGACTGCGGCTAGCCCCGAGGGACCCGGCAGAGGTGTCGGGTGGTTCCGAGCGTGCTCGGGAACTTGCGGGGGCGAAACAATCTCAGCGGGGCAGGAAGGGGGCACTGCGCCCACGCCGAACCACGCCCCGCGAAAACAAGCCGGAGGAAGGGCGGGTGAGCGCCGCCGAGTCGGCAGGCGGCCACCGCGGTTAGACCTTACACTCGGCGTTCGGCGACGGGTTGCGCCCGTCGCCGAACGCCCCAAAACCCCGCCGCCCCGATGCCGGCAAGCAGGATCGCCGGCGGGGCCGGGACGTCGACCGGCGTCGTGGTGCCCTCGAGGGTGAACGCCGCGGCCCCGTCCGTGAGCGTCCACGCGGCCGTGTCGTCCCGGCGGACGTCCAGGAACTCGCCCGGCTTTTGGCTTGCGATCGCCCACGACCAGACGTTCGGCGTGTCGGCGTCGACCTCGGCGATCGACAGCCAGTACCGGCCGGGGGCGAGGGCGACCGGGGTCGGCAGGGCGGCCGCGTAGGCGTACAGCGGGGCGGTGGTACCGACGTCCGTCCGCCCGACGTCGACCGTTTGGCTCGACACCACCGATCCCGGGAGCGGGATCGGGCCGAACCCGTCGGAAAGGAACTCGATGCGGAACGTGGCGGGGCCGACCGGGTCGATGGCGGTGACCCCGGTCCGCCCGTACCAGCGGACGTCGGTGACCGTGGCCGCGGCGGTCAGGGCGAAGTCGTCGGCCGCGATCTGGCTGCGGGACGGGTCGCTGATCGCGAAGGCCGGCGGCGTGGCCCCGGCGGGCAAGTCCTGGTCGTAAACGATGTCGGCGCGGGCGGCGGGGGCGGCCAGGCCGAGGACCGCGAGGAAAAGGGTGCGCATGCGTCGGTCTCCGTGACGGGTCCGGGCGGGCGGCGACAATAGCCGCCCGGCAATGCCGCGTAAACCGGAATCCCCCGCGGGTGCTCACGGCCGCCGCGGTCGCTCCGGCTCCGGCAGGCTACTCGGGTCGACCAGGAGGGGGTCGTCCCGCTCCCGGGGCGTCTTCGGAACCACCCGACGGTCGACCGACAGCCCGTGGTTCACCTCGACCAGTTCACGCTGGCGGCGGTCGTCCCGCTCCGCCTTGCCGGCGGTTTCACACCCCGACAGGGCGATCAGGACGAGGCCCACCGCGGAAAGTCGTCGTCCCATGTCCGCGCCGCCATTCGACGGTGGCCGGGTATGCCGTTCGTGCCCGGGAATGTCAATGCGGCCGGTAGTGGTCCGGGTGCGGGCGCACCGCAGGCGGAGATTACGATCCGGCGTTCAACCGCACCCAGGGCCCGAAAGTGACGTCCTTCGACGGGGCGGGCTCGATGTGCCCGGGGTTGCCCCCAGATGCCCGTTAGCCCGGGTCATTTGCCCGTGTTCAACTGCACGCCGTTGAAGAAGATCAGGTCCGCCGTCGGCGTCGGCTTGGCCCCGGGGAGGGCGTACAGGGGCGACGGCGCGGCCTTCGCGATGGCCCACCAGATCGGCCCGGCGGCGACCGTCGGCTCGGGCAGGCCGCTCGGGAATTGGGCCTTGACCTGGGGGAGGAGGAACGGGGCGACGGCGTACCCCGTGGTGAGCAACTCCGGCCGGCGGACGCCGTACGTGTACACGCCGGTGGCCACGAACTTCAGGTGGCCGCTGTCCGCCTTCGTCGGGTTCTCGCGGAGGACGTTGGCGTGCTGGAAAACGAAGTTCGTGTCCGCGGCCGGCGGGTGCGGGTCCGGCTCCTGCGGGGGGACGCCGTACCGGACGGCCGTCCACCGGACCTTCCGCGTGGCCTTGCTCCGGCCGACGTTCCACGCCGGGTTCGGGTACGGCGTCCCGGTCTTCGGGTCGACGGCCGCGGCGTTCCGGACGACCCGGTCGCCCGTGTCGAAGTCGTCCTCGGTGGTGATCAGGTAGACGCTGTACGTGGACGGGTCGTCGACCGGGTCGGCCTTCGGCGGCTGGCCGATCGTCGCGCCGGCGGCGGGGTTTCCCTGGTACGGCCACGACGAGGGCGACGGGTTCGCGGTACTCGGGAAGGCGGGCGACCCGAACAACGACCCGGAGGCGGCGAGCGTGTCGGCGGTCAGGAGCGTGCCGCCGGCGTCGTTCGCGAAGGCAGGCGAGCCAATGCCGGGGAAGGCGAACAGGTCGGCGAGCGTCCCGGCCGACTCCGCGAACGGGATCGACACGCCCCACGCCGACGCCCCCTCCGCCTGCGGGGTAGAGCTTCCGCCCCCGACCGGGCCGACGGGGATCAGGTTTCCGATGATGTTGGCGATCTGTTGCGGCGTCAGCGGCCCGCCGGCCCCCGCGGCACCGCCCCCAACCTGGTTCGGAGTGCCGATCAGCACGCCGCCGACGTTTGCCGGCCCGCCAGCCCCGGCCGCGCCGCCGTTGGCGGGCCCGTTGTTGAGGAGGCCGAGTAGGGGGTTCGGGCCGGAGACGAGCGTTCGGGTGATCGTCGGGGCCGGGGGCACGGTCACGAGCGACCCGCACGGCTCCTGGAACGGCGGCCGGAGGAGGTCGGTCTCGTTCCGCGTGTCGGCGGGGATCGTGTACGGGTTAGAACCCTGCGGCAGCATTCCCGAGGGCGGGGCGGAGAACAGGTCACGACGGTAAGCCCCTGCTACCGTCGTCAGCTTCTTGATGTCGGCTAGAAAACCCAAGACAACAACGACTCGCTTGCGGTCCGCGGAGCCTTGAATCGAGTTGTGGAACACGGGTGCAATCCCCTCGGTCTGCACCTGTACCCCCGCCACGATGCTCAGGGCGATGGACAATGCACGCCCGGTCACCTCGCTGTACTTCCGATCGACGTTTCCAACGAGCTCGACGCTGACAAGGCCCATCACTGCCGCTGTGCCGGGCTTCGTGTCAAACTTTGTCTCGATCTTGGCGGAAGCCGCCTCGTCGGGCGGGCGAAACTCGTACTGTTCCTCGGTTCGTGAATACTTCAGCGTCAGGGCGTCGTCCTGCCACTCAGCATCAAATTCGATTTCCTGATACCCCGGCAAGACGGCCGGGACGCCGGCGACTTGCATCGCTTGGGCCTTCGTCAAGCTCCGGTCCCGGCAGAAGATCATGCCTTCGAGCCGCCGAGTTCGGTAGCCCTGCATATCTCGCGACTCGGTGTACCGAAAGTGGTGGTTCAAGACCTTGCGAACGGTGTCGGTACACGGCGGCATGACCACTTCGACCACCACCTCGACTTCGAAGCACATTTCCGAGATGTGAACGGGCCGCACGCTGACGACTTTCGGGCCGTTTGCGGAATCGCGGTTCTGCTCGGGGTTGTTGGGGTTACCCGAGTCGCCGACCTGGATGATAGTCTTGCCGAACGGCGCGTACACGAAGTACCGCCGGTGTCGCATGAGGGACACTTTCAGCCGATCGAACGTCTCCGCCGGGGTTTCGTTACTCACCGATGGGGTAAGGCCGCGAGTGACGACCCCCTGCACGGTGATGGTGTGCTTCTCGTTAGTGACGTTGATATCGCCGGGATCGGTGATCTTCTCCGTCCGGACCTCGGAGCGGATAAAACTGGACATGGCTACGGAACCGAATTGCCAGGCCACAGAGGAATCTGCCATGGAAGCCCGCGGGCCGGCCGCGCCTTGATTTGAATGCCGCTTGAAACGAGCGGCGAGTTTCGCGACACTTAGAAGGGTAACGAGGGCATCACATGGCGAGACACGATGAGGACTTCAACGACGTGCTCCCGCAAAGTCCGAAGCGTAGCGTTGCTGGTACCCAAGTCATCCTCGCCGGAGTAGCAGCCGGCTTGATTGCTGCTCTATCTGGCGGTTTGATTTGGCTCACTTTCCGAGACAAGCAGCCGACGCCGATCCCGCACAAGGAATCGTCCTCGTACCAGACCACCGAAGCGATGAAAAAAGCGGCGAAGGAGTTCGATGAAGAGCAACAGCGGCGGGAGAATCGTTGAAATTCAACCGGGCCCATTCTTCATTCTTTCTCTGGCTCTCTGTTGCTCTTCATCGAACTCCTTCGCCGCTTTTGAGAATGACTCAGCCAGCGTCATGCTCTGCGCGTCGTCGCCAGGGAACAGCTTGTTCAACTGCTTGGCAATCTTCTCGACCGGCCAATTTGCCATCGTAGACAGGTAGTTCTCGATCGACTGGAAGTAGTTGTCAATCCGCGCCAGGATGATGTCCTGCTCCCTCTGGTTGTCCTTGTTCGCCTGGTCGCTCTCCATGAGCGTGCGGGCGGAACTGGAGATGCGGTCGCCCTTCTGCCGGCTCCGCAACTGGTCCCGAATGTCGCCCTCGGTCTGGACCTGATTCAGCAGCCCGGACATGCCCCCGAGTCGCTGGTTCACGTCATGGAGCTTTTTCGACGCCTCCTCCGCCCGCTTGCCGAACTCGTGGATCTTGCCGGCCACCTTGGCGGCCTCTCCGCCCACGTGTTCGCCGGCCTGCCCGCCCACCGCGGCCCCGACCCGTGCCCCCACCGGCCCGCCGACGACCGCGCCAACGGCGGCCCCGACCGTCGAGCCGATGACGTGGCCGGCGACCTTCCCCGAGGCGGACCCGGCCCGCGCCGCCCGCGACTCGCCGCCGCCGGGGCCGCCGACGTGGCGGACGGCCCCGACCACCCACGCGGCCGCGGCGGTGACGGCCTTCGCCTTGCGGCCGAGCTTCGACTCGACGAACTTCGCCCCGGCGGCGCGAGCGACCCGGCCCGCCTTCGACGCGACGACCTTCCCGGCGACGGCCTTCACCCCGCGGCCGACCTTCGTGCCGACGACCTTCCCGGCCGCGGCCTTCGCCCCGCGGCCGAGTTTCGACCCGGCAAGTTCCACGACGGCCCGCCCCGCCCGCGTGTCCGCCAACCGACTGAGCAGAGCCGCGTTCTGCGGTGCGCCCGCACCCTTCGCGGCCCCCGCCCCCGAATCGCGCACCCCGCTCAACGCACGCGCGACCGCCGCCGCGGCCGCCCGGCCGATCAGGTCGCCGACGCGGTCCCACTGGCCGCCGGTCGGCTCGCCACCCCCGCCCCCGGTTCCGCCGCCGCGTCGCGCGACCTTGTCGGCGTCGAGTTCCACGCCGCGGGCCGGGTCGGGCCGGCGGGTCGGACCGCCTTGCCCCGGCGTCGGCGGGGGCGGCCGGTAGCTCGCCACGGCCGCCACGACCTCGTCGAGGCGGTGCAGCACGTCGGCGAGTTTCGTGTCCGGGGCGTCGGCCATCGTCGTGGCTCACAAGCGTTCGGGGGCGATCTAGTACGGCATCATGGCGTAGAAGCGGCCCGACTCGACGAGGCGGGCGATCTTGTTCAGGGGGTTGTCGGAGTGCGTCGCGAAGGCGTGCGAGAAGGCGTAGAACTCGACGAGGACGGCCACGGCGTCGGCGTCCCCGACCCCCGACCCGTCGGCGGCCACCGGCGGCAGGTCGAAGGCGGCGCGGGCGCACCGCACGGCCGCGTCGAGGGCGGCCCGGAGCTGCTCGGCACGTTTGACCGGGTCGGGGGCGGCGGTCGTCCCGTCGGTTGCGGGCTGGGGTTCGCTGCCGAACCGTTGCAGGTCGGTCAGGCACTCCGGCCACCTGTAGCCCGTGGCGACGGCGAGCTTCGACTCGGCCTCCATGGCGTCGGCGTACCGCGGCAGGCCGTTGATGGCGTAGGCGAAGACGCCGAAGCGGTGGTCCGGGGCGGCGGGGCGGAACAATCGCAGGAACCAGCGGAACAGGAACATCGTCGACCCCTGGTGGCGTGGCGGAACACCCTCAGGGTAGCCGTGCGAGCGCACCACACGCCATCTCGGTGAGGGGCGAATCGTGGTGGCACGCTCGCGTTCCGGAGAACAGACGGCGGATGGCTCCATCGGTGTGACGGGTAGGTTTTGCGGCGGGGCGAGGCTCGTCGAACGCCAACCCGCGAGTTGGCTCGGTCGGCTCACGGGCAATCAGTTCGCCGAACTCGCGGCGATGTTCCAGTGGGTGCCGATCAGTCGGGACGTGTAGTTGGCGGTCGGTACCGTCCTAACCTTGGGGTGCTGGCCCTTGGCTTTCTAAGATGGCTCTGGTTGTTGTCGGAGGACGAGTTCGACTCTCGGAACGGTCGCTCGGCAAGTTCGAGTCGTCGGTAAGGTGTGGGTGGCATACCGACAACAATCGACCGGCCAACAGTCCGGGCGGTTTGCGTTTCACTTCATCCGCCGATTTCGGCCTAACAATTCCGCCCGAACATGGACCGGGCTGGCCGAGCAAGGGGTCAACGGGTGGCCGAGTCCGGTGAAGCGGCTGATTTGGCGTCTGGGACGTTGCTAATCACCTCGACCTCTCCGAACCTCGACACCCACGGATACCCCGACAGGGTCGTGCCCTCGGGATGCCGGAAGTCGTACCGATGGTCCCGGCGGACCGCCCCCGGCCCGACCTTGAAGTTGGCCGAGCTGGACGACTCGACCCGCCAGTCGCTCCCGTCTGCCCGGGTCAGGATCGAGCACACCAAGCCGCGGCATCGCTCTGGCCCATCCACGACCGGCCCGTGCAGCCCGTACCGGATGTGTCCGTCCTCAAGCCAGCCATCCACCCGGAAGACGAACGGCGTCCGGTCGGCGACGAGTTCGACGGCGGCATCTGGCCCGAGCTGGCACTGGAGGTCGTCCCACGGGGTGACGCGGACCAGCGTTCCGAAAGTGGATAGTACCGTCATACGCTCGCCCTCGACCGAACTAACCGAGCCGCCGGAGTGCTGCCGATCGAGCCACGGGTCAGGACGTGGGGGGGGGCGGAGCGTCACCGGTTTCGGGATAAACACTGCCGTCAGAGGGTGTTTGCGGACGTTGACAGAGGATGATCTCGGCCCGCTCGCCGAGCCACAGCACGCACGCCTCGACCACCGTCCCGAGCGGCGGGTATTCCTCGAACCGGATCGGCCGCTCGCGGGCACCGGCCATCTCCGGCACCCGCAGCAGGGTCGGCCACCCGGATCCGATGTCCAACCACACCCCGAACGGGGCGCGGCACACAACCTCGCCGCGGACCGCCTGACCGACGGCCAGTCGCGACCGCACCTCAGGCCACCGGGTCTGACCGGCGTCAGTGCCCCAGTCCGGGAAGTGGACGCGGATGTCGCCGTCCCACGCCATCGTGCCCCCCTTTGCTTCCGCCGCCCAATCAGGGATTATCCCAATCCACAGTTGCGATGATACCGCCGACCGTGGGGCAAGGGCTAAAACTTCTTCGGGGCGGACGGGCCGCGGGCCACGCCGGTGGCGCGTTACAGAGAGAGCTACCGGTCAATGTGCCGGGGGACACATGCTCCGCCGTTTCGGAACTATCGCCACTCCATCGGGAAAATGCGAGTCTGCCATTCTAGCCCTGGTGGTAGGACGAGCAACCACAGAGGATCAGATACGCAGAACCGAAATCGGCAGGCTGGCCAGAGAGACCGATCCCCAGTTTTTAGCAAGTGGCCGCAGTTAACGCGGTCGGAGACGGACGCCGAGGGAATGAACCGATCTGCGTTCTCTTCGAACCAACTTGGATCCCATTCGTTGGGCATGTAGAATTCGATGCCCGATTCGGCCACGCAGTGCGACGCCTCATCCGCAGGTAAGGGACAGAAAATGCCGAATTCTCTCGGATCATCCTTAGGTTTGAAATATCCGTCGCGGAGTCGGCTCCAGGCATCCCAGACGATTTGAAGGGCAAGAGACTTCGACGCTTCGAAATCGTAATTGTCGTAGGGATAAGGGCAGTGAAGTTGGCAGACCGATTCATCTCCCTCTGCCGAGATCGTTTGCACCTGCAATACCGGTGGCATGCCGCTCGCCTCCTCTTCACAACGTCAAGTATCGTATCGATCTACGGGTAAGCACCAACCCAGCCGGCGCGTTGCTGAGTGGGCACGGGAGTCATTTACTCGGCAGTGGCAGCGTTTCACAGTCGACGGGACCGCGATTTTTGCTCCACTCTTTCTGCCAAGCCGAACAGCCGGCGAGAAGTAGCAAGGTGATACAGAACATGAGCGCAACGAATTGGCCCACATCGACCGATCCGGCATCAGATTCTGGATCACTCATCGTGTAACTCTCAACCGTTGGTGACTCTCACCCCTTCCCGAGCACTCCGTCGACGACCCAGCACCCGCGGACGTGAACCCCGTCGCCTCGGCAGTGTGCCAGAATCGCCTCCTCCTCGCACCCCGCGTCCTGCAACGCATCCGCGAGGATGGGAACGCGGTCGAACGCACGGTCGGCGTAGATGGCTTCCGCGATGGCAACGGTGGTCGGCGTGAGCCAGGACGGGGAGAACGTCACCGGGCGGAAGGGGTTGCCGAAGATGTCGCGAAATAGGTTGCAAATGTACCGGCCTGCAATCTTCTGAGGGATGACGCCGCCGAGCGGCAATTCCGTGGCCGTCATCATGAATGCCGCGTGGAAGGCTTCCGAGTTGGTCGCTGCGCCGACCATCTGAATCGCCACTCTGACTCCCACGGGCGTGCCGGCGGGCTGTTGAGAACGGCCCCGCATCGCCTCAGAGGCCATGTGCGAGGCGGCTAATTCCATTTTCGTCGCTCGCCCATCGGCGAACCGCTCGGCGACCTCCACGGCCCCTCGCAGGCGGTCGTCGGGCAACAACCCCCAGGTCACCCGACAGCAACCGCACGCGAACAACCGGAGTTTGCGGCGACCGGCTTTCGTCCGCGGCATCTTGCACTCGGTCAGGTGAAACGCCATCCACTGAGGATTAGCCGCTTCGCTCAACCACTCCGCTTCCGTCATCGCCTGCCCTCCCCGCGGTCGCGCCTAGACCGCGTAGGCCAGCCAGTACCCGCCGCACTTGAGATCGACGTACCACACGTCGGTGGACTTCCTCCCCGGCGGCGTTGGGGGCAACCCTTGCGGCCGTTTCACCACCCCCGCGCACTCGCCGGAGTGTACCCTCATGGTGCACCGATTCGTCCAGAGACGCTCCTCCGTTGTCTCCCCGTCGCTCAACGTCGTGTATCGCTCGCACCGGACCACGGCCACCGCACGCCGGCCGTCGAACACCGGGGCCGGGAAGGTGAACCGGAGGTTGATGAGCATTCCCGATTCGGATCGGGCCGTGGTGAGGAACAGTGTCGGGCGCGGCTCCCGCAGCGAACGAACCATGCGGAGGACCACGACCGCGAGCAGGACGCCCCCGACGGCCGCCGGGAGGAGCGCGAGGTCCGGCCAGGGCGGCGGCCAGCGGTCCACGCGCGAAAATACGACGGCGATCCCCGCGAGCAGGCACCAGAGCACCGTGGCCATGGACCCACTGATGGGGGCCCCGCCGAAGGTGGGAGATGGCAACTTCCCCTGGGGACTTTGACCGGATGCCATGGGGAGCAACTCCATTTCGTACTCTCCCGTCGTCCAGAGCGACGGGAGAGTTGTGAGAAAACGGCAACAGGGCCGTGGGGCGGTTACTTCACCCAACGCCGGTGGCGGCCGGTGCCAAACCAGACCAGCACGCCGGCCATCAGGAAGACGATGGCGACGAGGACGGGCATGGCTACGGGTCCCAGGGCCGCGGGGCTTCCCTCTCCTCCACCCGGGTTCCCGTGTCTCAGACAATGTTGCACTTCCGGCACCGTAACCAGACCCGCCCGCGGGCGTCGCCGGGCCACTTGGCCTTCCACATGCCGCGAGAGCAGCGGGGGCACGGGAACCCCCGGTAGGCGACGTAGCACAGGCCGACGAAGACGGGGGCGAGAAAGAGGATGAATGACCGCGCGTCCGGCCAGTTGTACCAAACGCCGAGGGCGGCGAGGGCGGTGGCAACGGCCATCGGGGCGGCCTTCCCTTGCCACGAGTAGACGGCCTTCGCCCGCGAGGGCAACTCTCGATTCTCCGGCACGGTGGGCACCCTGGCGACGATAGGACGGGGTCACTTCTTCGGGGGTTGCTCGCCGCGGTCGGGGAGCAGGTAGAGGACGCCGAGGCCGACCAGCCACAGTACGCCGACGGCCCCGACCCACGGGGAGTACCCCTTGCCCCGGGCCGTGCGGACGCACCCCCAGAGGAACAGGACGGCACCGAGGGCGAACACCGGAATGCCGGCGGCGAGCGGTTCGACGCCCGCCCATTCCGCGGCCCGGCCGACGAGCTTCGCCCCGACCATGAGCGCCAGGCCCGTCCAGACGAATCGGCCCGCGGCTTCGGAGGTTTCCGGCGTCATGGGACAGCCCTCGGGGGAGGCGGTGGAGGAACAGCCGTCACTTCTTCGGCGGCTCAGCGCTGCGTGAACGCGAACCGATCGCCGTCCGTATGCGGCAGCGCGACCCACTCGCCCGCCCACGCCCGCCCGAACCGCGGGTCCGCCACGTCCCGTTCGATGCTCGCCCGGACCGCTTCGACGGCGGCCAGTTCGGGGCTGACGAAGTGGCACGCCATCGACTCGCCCAGGAACAGGGTGGCGATATACTCGCGAAGGCCGCCCCGGCACAGGAAGATCGTGCCGAGCGCGTTCATCCGGGTGGCCCAGTACCGCCGGTACTCGATAACCTGCAACCCGGTCGCGACCAGGCCGGCGATCCGGTGGGGGGACAGGGCCGCTTGCTCTTCTTCCATCGTCACAGTCACGCCTCGTCCTGGTGCCAGCACACGGAGAACACCCGGCACGGCACCCCGACGCCGGCCGCCAGTCGCACGACCAGCCCCCACGACGGGGACCGCTTGTTCGCGCCCGCTTCGAACCGGCGGATCGTCGCCAGCGGCACGCCCGTCTTCTCGGCGAGTTCCATTTGCGTCAGGCCGGACGCCGTGCGGAGTTCGGTCAACTTCTCGGCGAACGTCGGCGGGATCACTTCTTCTTCCCTTTCCCCGGCGTCGGATCGGCCGCATTTTTCGTTCGACCCGGCTTCACAGTGGGCGTCCGCTTTGAGGCTTTCGGTTCTGTACCGTCTGATTCGCCGTCGGTCAGATGTGGAGCAAAGTGGTTGCAGTCCACGCCGATCGCGGAACAAAGTTTGAACAAGATCGAAGCGGAGACGTTTGGCCGCTGATCCAGGTAGAGCTTCCCGACCATCGTTTGGCTGAGGCCGGCAGCATCGGCGAGTTCCTGTTGCGTGGCGAAGCCGCTCGCCTCCGCAACCCTCCGAAGTTCTTGGCCGAAAGTGACCTGCAACTTTTCTGGCATTTTTAACCCAACTGTCTTGAACTGTTAAACCAACTGTATTAACATACCCCCACACTGATCGACACGCCAGCCCCGCAGACTTGAGCCGAAGTCCGTGACACTCCGGCCGGGTCGAGGGTGCGCCCCGAGGGTCAACCCATGTGCCTCCCCGTCGCCGGTTCGCTGCCCGCCTCCAAGACCCACAAGGCCGGCCGCCGGTGGGCCTTTCTCCCCACGACCGACGCCACGTCCCCGAGCTTGGGGACGCTGACGATCGTGCAGTCGAAGCGCGACACGGTCAGCTACGGCGTCGCGGTCGAGGGCGGTCAGGTGCTGTTCTGCAAGCTCATCGGCCCGGCGGAAGTGTACGGCGTGACGTGCGACCGCGCGGGCCGGCCGGTGACGTGTTCCTGCACCGGGTTCTGCTTCAAGAAGACGTGCAAGCACTGCGACGCCGTCCGCGAAATGAAGGCCGACGGCGTGCTGGCCTGACCCGACCGTTCACCCCCGGTGTGCGGCTCAGCCGCACACGTTGTTTCCCCGTGGAGGTTCCCGCGATGTGCCGATTCGCCGAGAAGTCCGTGACCGTCGTGCTCAGCTACGGCGAGGCCGTGGAGGTTCCGACCGCCGAGGTGCTCGACCGCCTGCGGGAGTGCGGGGAGGCGGCCCCGTCGCGGCGGGAGTTCCTCCGCACGGCCCGCGTCATGGCCCTGGCCCGGCTGGCCCACGCCAGCGACGAGATGGCGGAGGTCCGCGACCTGCACCGCCGCCTGGGGGCCGTCGAGGCGGCCCTCGCCGACCTCGTCGCCCGCCACGACCGGTACTGCGTGTGCCCCCTGTGCGACGTGCTCCGGCAGGGCTACGAGCCGGGCGAGATCGGCGGCGACTTCCACGCCAACGTGCGGACGCTCCGGGCCACGGTCGCCCGCCTCCGGCCGTTCATCCGCATGACGATCGAGCGGGTCGGCCGCGGGGCGGCGAAGCCGGAGGGGAACGCGGCCCGCCGGGCGGAGTGGATCGCCGAGCACGAGGCCGCCATCCGCGACGCGAAGGCGAAGGTCCGCCGCCTCCGGGCGATCGACGCCGGCCCCGGTCCCGCCGCGAAAGCGAGGGCAACCCGGCGGAAGCACGCGGCGACGTGTGAGGCGTGTGAGGCGTGACGCCGCCGGTTCCGTCCGCCCTTCCCCTTTCGGTCGCAGGTGGCCCATGCCCCGCCGCTACGTCATCGCCCGGGTCGCCGCCCTCGGCCCGGCCGCCCTGCCCGCCGCGTGTTTCCTCCGGGCCGACCTCGCCGACGGGTACGCCTGGGACCACGACCTGGGGACCGCGTGGCGGTTCCCGTCGTTCGCCGCCGCCCTCGCCGTCGTCGTCCGGTACGACCTGATGGACGCCTGGGAGGTCGAGGTCCGGTTCGCGCTCACGCCGGAGCAGGAGCGGGCCCGGGCCACCCCGCCGGCCGACTTGCGGGCGGCGGCGGCGGCCGTGCTCGCCCACCCGGCGTACGCCGACCGCCGGGCGTGGTCGCTGCGGCGGCTGGCCGCCGAGGTCTTGCACTGCGACCCGTCGTGGCTGTCGCGGGTCGCCCGGGAGATCACCGGGGCCGCCCCCGACGCGGGGAAGGCGGCGGCCGCGCGACTGTCCCGCGGCCGGAGTCGGCAAACCACCGTGGAGGAACTGACGTGACCCGCCCCGACAAGCCCCGACAGCGGGGCAACCTGAAGCTCGTGCCGGTGTCGTACCCGTCGTGGGAGCGGGACTGGCGGCCGAGCGACGTGTGCAAGGCCGGCGACGTGTACGCCCGGAAGCGGACCCGCGGCCTCCGCCTCGTGTTCATCTTCCCGGGCGAGAACTGGCTGACGACCGCCGTCGGCCGACCGACCGGCGACTGACCCGGCCGACGTGACCCGGCGTTTCTGCGGTGCGCCCGCACCCCTGACCCCGTGAGGAGGATTTTCCATGTCCGAGAAGAAGTTCGCCGCCGACCTGGCCCGCGTGCTGGCGGTGTTCGCCCACCAGGGCCGGCCGATCACCGTCGCCGACCTCGCCCGGCCGTCGCCCCGCAAGCCGCCGGCCCGGGAGCGCCGCCCTCGCAAGACCGCCCGCAAGGACTGACCTTCCTCAAGCCCGAGGGTCGTCTCCGTCACGGTGGCGACCTAGACAGAACGCGATGATCGAGCGCGGCCGCCTGCCGTGCGACCGCCTCGGCCCATGGTGGCGGTTGCGGCCGGCGGACGTCGAGGCCTACGCCGCGGGCGACCGGCCCGGGCGGAAGGCCGCCCTCGCGAGAGCGCGATGACCCTTCCCCGACCGGCCGCCGAGCGCTCAGCGGCCGGCCCACATCTTTCAGGGCATTGTCCGTCAACGTGCCGGCTTCCCGGAATTTTGGAACTTTCGTTCACGTGAACAAATATATCCTCAACCGTGCGGCCGGTACCGCTCGTAGGAGCGCGAACTGCCTACAGAACGACGCGGCGGGCGGAATGTGGTCCCGCCAGAAACGTACACGGGGTAGGGTGGCATTAATTCCACTTGAGGTTACAAATGTCCACCGACCCCCGGCCGACGACTCGCAAGATCGCCCGGCCCCCATTGCCGCCATCGCTCGTCCCCCCACTGACCGTGAAGGACGTCGCGGCCATGCTCGACAGCTCCGTCTCCCACGTGTACCACATCGTCCGCGACCGGCTCATCGAGTGCCAGCAGGTCGGCCGGTACAAGCGGTTCCGCCCCGAGTGGGTGGAGGCGTACCTGGCCGCCAACCACGTCACCCCCGTGTCCACCGATCCGCCCAAGCCGGTTCAACCGCTGGGCAAGCGTCTCGGGCGGTGACCGAGGTTGGGGGTGGGGTGCCCCCCCGATTTTGAAAGGCTTTTTGGGAAGTGGTTGTCGCCGCCGGGCGTAGCCCTTACGCCTGGACTCGATACCGCGTTGCTCTCGCAACGTCCTCTCGGTGGCCACGGTTTCTCAAAAGACTTGCGATCACGTCGGTCATCCGATGATCCATGGGTGCGGGCGGACCGCACGACTCGGTGCCCGCGGTAACTCTTCACGTCTGATCTCAGTTCAACCAATCACACCAATCCAACAGTTCACAAAATCGACCCTTTTCAGGCGTGATTTAACCCATTTCGGACACAGATTGGCTTCAACCGGCGTGGAAAGTCGCGGGATTTAGGGCAGCATTGAAGGGGCGGGGCCATCCGGCCGGGTGGTTGTACGTGTCCGCTCGCAGCTGTCGCCGTTGTCCTGGGCAGTTCGCGGGCGACACGTCCCGTGGTCTCAGGACAACACCCATGACGGATAATGCCTCTTCTGCGGCACATCGTTTCATTGAACGCGACCAACCGCTCTCCGACTTCGGCACCACGGTCGACCTCCCCAGCGGCATCAAGTTACCGCCGGGCTGTCGCATCATCGACGTTCACGACCCCGCCCGCGGCAACGAGGGCCTTCACGTCGTGTGGGAAGTCCGGCGGGGAAGTATGAGCATCGAGAGGTCGGCGCAGGTCTACCCCGGGTTCGAATTGGCGGCCGGGGAGTGCCCGGCGGCGGTGTGGCCACCGCCGCCGTGGCCCGGGGACCTGTGGCCTGTCTCGGACGCCCCTGCTTCCATCGTCGCGTGGTTCCGAGTTACTGCCTTCGCCGGAGACTTCACGGTGTGCCCCGTGGACATCGCCCCCGACCATCGAGTGGTCGGGTGGCGGGCCAAGCTCCGGGCTGCCCGCCTGCTCGCAGCCGCCGCGGGTGTTGTCGGCCGCGACCGTATAGCGTGGCCGCTCCCGGCAGACCCAGCCATCGCGTGGGGCGAGTTCCTGGCCTTGTGGGATGCCGTCCTGTCGTGGGCAGCGACGGTGGCCGCCCGTGTCGGATCGGGCGAGATCCACGTCCCGACTCACGACGCCCTCGGCCCGCTCCCGAAAGGTTCGCCGGCCTCCGCCTTTAACGCTCTCGCCATGCAGATCGCTGCCGTTAAGGGTGGCGCGTTCCTGAACTCGCCTTCACGGGCCTGGGCCAAACTGCTCGGGTGTTCGAGGGGGGTGGTCGTCAAGTTGAAGTTGTGGCGTCAGACCCAGGAACGGAAACGAGCCGCGAAGCCCGCGGCCCCGAAAACCGTCCGCCTCACACCCGCGATCGAGAGTACGGAGACCGACCGGAGAACGGCCACAGAGCGGCTCATTACCGAACAGCGGCTCGATGCCTCCCAGGACTCGCAAAGACGGTCGGCGCGGGCGTGAGCGGCCCGTGAGCAAAACCGCTCACGTGAGCAAACGAGAAAATACCATCCGGATTTTTTCGACAGAAACGCCTCGATTCCAAGCGGTCGCGACTGATTGGTGTTGGGATTTTGGCGAACGTCCGTGAGCAACCGCTTTAGGAAAGGGCCGCGCGGCCCCATTCACACGGGAGCGAACATGACGACCACCATCGTCCCTACCCTGATTACCCCTGGCGTCATTGCCGCCGAGGTCGGCGTCCCCCTGCACCGGGTGACGCACATCCTGGCCACGCGGCCGCACATCCGGCCGTCGGCTCGGGCGGGCACACTGCGGTTGTACGACCAGGCGGCAGTTGAGGCGGTACGGGCGGAAATTGAGAGGAAGTGCTCAGTGAAATCGAGCCGTCCAGCCCTGCAGCTGCTTGCAGGGTCGACCAGTTAAACGACGGGCCCGCGTTGGCGCACAACGCGGGCCCGTCTGATTCACTCAAGGCGGCTTGGCGGCCGCCTCGACAACCCCGACCAAGGAGTTAATTTGATGATCGCATCGAATCCGAGCGTGTGCAATAACAGTTCGGCTAAATCGGCTGAAAAGAAGCCGTATCCTCAGGCGTCCGGTGCGGGCGCGCCGCAGAAGCTACCCGATCACAAAATCGAGGTCGTCCTCCGCACCGAAGAGCACGCCGTCGTCAACGAGGCGGTCGCGGCCCTCGCCCGGCACCCCGCGGTCTACCAGTGCAGCGGGGCCTTGGTCCGCGTCGCCGTGGACGCGGACGAGCAGTTCCCCGACGCCGAACGAAAGCCGAAGAACTCGCCGACCGTCGTCCGCCTGTCGAAGGCCGACATCCGCCGCCTTCTGACGGAGGTCGCCACTGTTCGGAAGTGGCAGCACACGCGGGGCGGGGAGCTAATGCTTGTGGACGCGCACCCCACCGACTGGCTAACCGAACAGATCCGCGACCTGCGACAGTACCCCGGCGTTCGCCACCTGCAAGCCATCTCGCCCTACCCGGTCTTGCTCCCATCGGGCGAGATCGCGACCACGTCTGGCTACCACGCCGACGTCGGCCTTTACATCACGCCGACGGCCGGGGCGTCGGTCGCCGTTCCGGTGACGCCCACGGGGGATGAGGTTCGCGCGGCGGCGGCCACCCTCCTCGACCTCGTGGCCGACTTCCCCTTCCAGTCGCCGGCCGACCGCTCGGCTTGGTTGGCGGCCCTGTTGACGCCGCTCGCCTGGCACGCCTACTGCGGGAACACGCCGATGGCCTTCGTGGACGGCAACGCCAACGCCGTCGGCAAGACGAAGCTGATGGACCTGATCAGCATCATCTTGTGCGGGGCCGGATTCGACCCCGTGGCGCTCCCGGAGACCGGCGAGGAGATGCGGAAGGTGCTGACGACGCTTTCCATGCACCGCGTCTCGATGGCCCTGTTCGACAACGTCAAGGGCCGCCTCGACGACGGCGGCTTGGAGGCGGCCCTCACGAGCCCGAACTGGGGCGATCGGGCCCTCGGCGGTAACACGTGGTACAGCGGCCCCATGACGACCGTCTTCTTCGGGACGGGCAACAACGCCCAGTACAGCCCCGACATGGGCCGGCGGTTGCTGCAAATCCGGCTGGACTCGCCCGACGAACGCCCCGAACGGCGACAGGGATTCCGGCACCCGGATCTCGAAGATTACGCGCGGCGAAACCGCAGCCACTTCCTGTCGGCCGCCCTCACGATCCTTCGCGGGTGGCACGTCGCCGGCCGGCCGAAGCAAGACTTGCCGAGGTGGGGCAGCTTCGAACCGTGGTCGGCCGTGGTCCGTCAGGCCGTGGTGTTCGCCGGCCAGCCGGACCCCGCCGCGGGCCGGGACGATCGTCCCGGCGCCGTCGTCCCGGAAGCGGCCGCCATGACACGACTGCTCGCCCTCTGGGACAACTTCGGCACTTCCAACGGCGTCACCACGCTTCAGATCATCAACGCCCTGAAGGTCGCGCAAGCGGACCCCAAGAGCGTGCCCCCGTGGGCCGTCGAGTGCCAGTGGGCGGTCGAGGAGTTGTGCCCCCGGGCGGACAGTCGCCAGTTGGGCGTCAAGTTCCGCCAGTACCACCGGCGGAACTTCGGCAACCTCCGATTGGAGCAGGCCGGCACCGACCGGACGAAGACGGGGCTGTGGGTCGTGAAGGCCCTCGGCCCGGCGCCAGCCACTACCGCAGCGCTCTGTTAAATCGACATCTCCTGCACGTGGAAGACTTAAATTTCAGGCGTTTTTGACCGCGTGCAGGAGATGCAGGACATGGCTCCCCTCCTCAGGGGATTTGACCCGCCAAACCCCACGCCGGTATCTGCGGCCCCGAGAACCTGCCCGCGGGCAGGCCAGTCGAAGGTACGCCCACGCCGCCGCCCGACCCAGCCCGTGCGGTGCGCCCGCACCAACCACTCAGGAACACTTCCATGACCCGCGACGCACTGAACTCCGCCGACCGCTGGGGCATCGAACACCGTCGCGGCCCCGGCGACCGGTGGGCCTTGCTCGGGACCGTCGGCAGCTACCGGCAGGCGTTCGACTGGCTGATCCGCTTCTCGGCCGGCGGTGACTTCCGCATTCGGCCGCCGGGCGGGTGTTCTCGGCGAGGCGGAAGGCGATCAGCAGGAGGACGGAAGGCCAACGGCCGGTGAACGGTACTGCGTCGGGCGAAACACCTTGGGCTGACCTCAATGAGGGCGGGAGACGTGGCCAAGACTTGCAAGACTAACCGCGGCGACAAGCCCCCGCTCGTCTTGTCGCTCGACGGTCCGATCGGACCGCCGAGCGACCGGGCCGTGGAACTGGTCGCCCGGATTTTGTGGAACATCGGGCGGCGCGTGCCCGATGTTGACCGGAACGAGACGATCGGCGACAACAACGGGCCCGGCAAAGGAGGCGGTCATGATTCAAGCTGTAGCGTACTTCCGCAAGAGCAATGAGGACGAGGGCGAGTCGATCGCCCAGCAGCGGGAGTGGGCGGTGCGGGCCGCGCGGGAGAACGGCATCGAACTCGTGGCCGAGTTCGCGGACGCGGCGAAGGCCGGGTGGGACACGGTCAACCGGACCGAGTTCGGCAAGATGATCCAGTTCGTCTCGGCCAACGCCCGCAAGTCGCCCATCGAGGCCGTCGTTTGTTGGCACCCCAACCGCTTCTCCCGTGCCGACTCCCTCGAGACCTTCTCATTCCTGCAGAAGTTGCGGGAGGCCGGCTGCTCCAAGATGTTCATCTACCCGAACGCGTGGAAGGACTTCAACCGGTCCGAGGACCGCATCATCTTCGGCGTCGAGCAAGAGGCCGGGTCGCACCGGTTCGTCCGCGACTTGTCGGCGGCCGTGCTCCGCGGCCGCCTGGCCGGGGCCCGGAAGGGGCGGTACGTCGGCAGCAAGCCGCCCTTCGGCTATCTCACCACGCCCGACAAGAAACTGACACCCCACCCGACCGAGGCGGCCGTCGTCGCCCGCCTCTTCACCGCCTACGCCGCCGGCACTGAATCCCTCCGCGGGCTCTGCCGGGCGTTGGAGGCCGACGGCGTCCTGTCGCCCACCGGCAAGTCGCTGTGGGCGGCCGAGACGTTGTCGAGGATTCTCGACAATCCGGTGTACACCGGCGATCTCGTGTTCAACCGCCGGTCGGAGGGGAAGATCGTCCGCAACGGCAAAAAGCCGACCAAGAACGCCCCGGAGCAGTGGGTCCGAGTAGCCGACGCCCACCCCGCCCTCACCTCCCGTGAGCAGTTCGAAGCCGTACAGGCCCGGTTTCGGCTGAACAAGGGACGGACAACGCCGAACGCGGCCCACACGTTCCTCCTCACGGGGTTGGCCTTCTGCGGCAACTGTGGGCACCGCATGATCGGCCGGACGATGCGGAGTACGCACAGTGGGACGGCGTTCGTGCACCAGTATTTCGTCTGCCAGCGGTACAACGCCTACGGCCTCCGCTCCGGTTGCACCTTGAACGCCGTCCCGGAGAAGGACATCGTGCCCGCAGTCGTTCGCCGGGTGGCCGAGGTGTTCCAGTCGCCGGAGTCGCTGGCGGCCGTCGTGGCCCGCGTCGATGAGGTGGGAGCCGAGGAGCGGACGACCGGCACGCACCGGGCGAAGGAATTGGCCACCAAGCTCGCCGACCTGGATGCCAAGATCAAGAGGGGGGCCGAGCGGTTGCTGTCGGTGGACGACGACCTGTTCGAAGCGTGTAAGGATCAACTCACGCGATGGAAGGACGAGCGGGCCGCCCTCAAGGCCGAACTCGACGCGGCCGGGCTCGCCCAGGCCGGCGAGCGAGACGCCGGCCGCACGGCCGAGGCGGTTCGCCGCTCCGTGGCCCATCTCGCCGACGTGCTGCAAACCGCCTCGCGTGCCGACCTCCGCCTCCTGTTCGCGGAACTGATCGACCGCATCGACCTGAACTTCGCGGTGGCCGATCCGACCGCGAAGCGAAAGAGCAGCAGGTTCGTGGGCGGGACTATCAAAATGCGAGCACCGGCGTCTCCATACTTGTCGCCCGGACCAAAATCCTGTTATTGCAGAGCGTGAAGAGTTCGCCCGGCAGGTGCTGCGGGAACTGCGTGGCGAACGTCAGGCCGAGCCACCGCTTGCGGCCGCGGCGGGCGATGCGGCTGATCTGCCCAAACAGGGCCGGCATCTTCGCGATGCGGTCGGCCGAGACGAACTCGTGGGCCTCCTCAATGACGACGACCGTCTTCGGCTTCGCATGCGGCGGGGCGGCTTCGTAGAGTTCGTCCTGTGCCGCCGTCACGCCGCGGAGGAGATCGGAGATCGCGAGGTTGCGGTGGGCCGGCGAGTCCACGCCGGCGAGGTCGACGATCAGCACGCGGCCGGGGGCGAGCATCTTCGCATAGTCGAGTTGCTCGATCGTGCGGCCGTCGGCGGCGGTGTCGGTGCGGTCGAAGAGGCCGGTGCGGTACAGACCGGCGATGAGGCGAACCGTCTTCCGCCAACTCGCGGTGTGGCCGAGCTTCTTCTTCAGCGGCCCGGCCTTGTCGAGCAGTGGTTGCAGGTGATCGCGGAAGCCGTCGGCGTGCAGGAAGTGCGGGGCGATCGTGTCGTCACCGCTGGATAAGGCTGCTACCGCTTCGGCCACGTCGAGGACGTGCGCGAGCTTGAGGTTCGGGTAGCCGCGTTCCTGGTCGTCCCAGTTTCGCACGGCGGCCGCGTGCTCGTCCTTGTTTGCCGCGAGGCCGAGGTGCGTGACGAGTTCACTCGCGGCGTCGTAGGCGGCGAGGAAGCGGTCGGTCTGGGCCTCGTTGCCGCCGAGCAGTTCGGCCGCGATGTCCGGCGGCGTGTTCGCGAACTCCAGGCAGAACCGGCGAATCCGCGGGTGTGTCGGATCGCTCGGCGTGGCCCGCGTCGGCACGAGCAGGAACGTGTTCGGAACGCCGGCCGGCGTCAGCCCGTGTGCCGCGAGGGCCGGCAGGATGCGCGGCGAATCGGCCGGCTGGTGCATCGTGCAATACTCGCCCTCCACGTCGATGAGGATGACGCAGACGTTCGCGGCGGCCAACTTCGCGACCCACCCGGCGAGGAACGTCGACTTCCCCGCCCCCGTCGTGCCAACGGCAAGGGTGTGCCGCGGTAGGTGGGCTTTCTCGTCGCTACGGAGGCCGACAAGGAGGTCGTCGTACCCAACCGCCTTGCCGAGCCGTAGGTCGCCGTCACACTTCAGCGCCTCGCGTGTTTCCTCCGGTGTCAGCAGTCGCACGCCGCTATTCGGCCGCGGTCGGTGGAGCGGCACAAGAGTTTGCGAGTCGCGGAGTTCGCCGAGGATTTCCAGGCTCGCCCAGCCGTGGTACGGCGGCGTGAACAGCGAGCCTTCGACTTGCGTGATGACGAGCGCTGGTGTGGATGCGGGTAATCCCACCGGGGCGGCGTAAGGGCCGCGGACGACTTGTGCCAGGTACGCCCGGCCGTCCTCGCGGCTGTCGATGCGAACGAGGGCCTGCGATCGCCACTTTGCGAAGCGGGTCTGCGGGAAGACGACCGTCACCGTGCCGTCTTCGCTCGCGGGCGTGTCGAACAGCGTGCGGCCGTCGGTGTCGTCGGGGACCCACGCGGTGCCGTCGCCGCCGAACTCGGAGGCGAGTTCGGCCGGCAACTCGCGGTGCGGCAATTCGTCGGGCATGGACGCTCACGAGAAGAGATCGACAAGCACGAAATCGGCCTGACGGGCGAAACCGGCCGCCGCGTCGAACGACCGGCCCGCGAACATCGCACTACTTCGCTTCCGGCTTCTTCTCGCCGTCCTTCTCGGCGGGTGCCGTCGCGTCCTTCACGTTGAGGAACAGCGACTTCAGGAACGTGTTGGCCGTCTCGTCGGTCAACTTCGTCTTGTCCTTCGACACGACGAGCATCTCATAAATCCGGTTCTTGCCGACGAGGAGGACCAGCCGCTCCTCGCTCTTGTCCTTCGCGGTGTGGAACACCTCTTTGCCCTTGCGGCCGGCGATCTCGAACTCCTTCGGCTCGGACACCGTCCCGCCGTCCGCGGCCATGCCCTCAAACATCTTTTTGTACACGTCCCCGATGGTCAGGCCTTTCAGCGCCGCCCCGGACATGGTCGCCGCAGTAGCAGAGAACTGCGTGCCGTCGGCCAAGGTGGCGTAATTGATCTGTTGCTTCAACGACAGACCGCCGCGGTTCGAGGTGGACGTGCGCGTGCCGGACCGCGTCGTCGTGGTCGGCATGAGGATTTGATAGGCCTTGTCCTTCGATTCGACGTACTTCCACCCGTCCGGGGCTTTCGGCGGCATCTTCGGGTCGTCGGCCGCGGTGACGGCGAGCGCGCTGAGGAGCACGAACAGCGGGGCGAACATGCGGACCTTCATGGGACGATTCTTTCCGACATGGGGCGGCGGATGAATGTTGGAGGAGATTGTAGCAGGAAAATCCGCCCGCCAGGCCGTCGTCCCCACCGCGGGGCGGCCCCCCGAACCTCGGCCGTCCTATAACAATCGTTTCTGTCGTGCCCCCGAATTCAGGATCACCGATCATGGCCGAGAAGATCACGCCCCGCGCGAAGGACTATCCTCAGTGGTACCTCGACGTGGTGCAGGAGGCCGGCCTCGCGGACAACTCCGACGTCCGCGGGTGCATGGTCATCAAGCCGACCGGGTACGCCCTGTGGGAAAAGATGCAGCGCG
The DNA here is from genome assembly GCF_008254045.1 of Limnoglobus roseus. Classification (GTDB taxonomy): domain Bacteria; phylum Planctomycetota; class Planctomycetia; order Gemmatales; family Gemmataceae; genus Limnoglobus; species Limnoglobus roseus. Next base: position 3,301,665 of record NZ_CP042425.1, read on the forward strand.
GCCTCGACAAGCTGTTCAAGGACACCGGCCACGTCAACGCTTACTTCCCCTTGTTCATCCCGATGAGCTACCTCGCCAAAGAAGAAGAGATGGCCGAGGGGTTCGCCAAGGAATGTGCCGTCGTCACGCACTACCGGCTGAAGGCCGACAAGGGCGTGCCGCTGCACGTCGACCCGGAAGCGAAGCTGGAAGAGCCGCTCATCATCCGGCCGACGTCCGAAACGATCATCTGGAACACGTACAAGAAGTGGATTCAGAGCCACGCCGACCTGCCGCTGCTCATCAACCAGTGGGCCAACGTCGTGCGGTGGGAGATGCGCACCCGCCTGTTCCTCCGCACGGCCGAGTTCCTCTGGCAAGAGGGCCACACCGCCCACGCCACCGGGAAGGAGGCCGAGGAGGAGACGCACAAGATGGTCCGCGTCTACCAGCAGTTCGCCGAGGAGTTCATGGCGATGCCGGTCCTCGTCGGCCCGAAGAGTGACGGGCAGAAGTTCCCCGGGGCGATTTACACGCTCTGCATTGAGGCATTGATGCAGGACGGCAAGGCGTTGCAGGCCGGCACGAGCCACTTCCTCGGGCAGAACTTCGCCAAGGCGTTCGACGTGAAGTTCACGACCGCCGACAACAAAAAGGAGTACGCCTGGGCCACCAGTTGGGGCGTCAGCACGCGGCTCATCGGCGGCCTGATTATGACGCACTCGGACGACAACGGGCTCGTGGTGCCGCCGCGGCTAGCCCCGCTGCACGTCGTCATCTGCCCGCTCGGCCGCACCGAAGCCGAGCGCGGCCCGAGCATCGCCGCCGCCGAGAAACTGGCCGCCGAACTGCGTGCCATCCCCCGCGACGACTTCTACGGGTACGAGCCGATCAGCGTGAAGATCGACACCATGTTCGACAAACAGCCCGGCTACCGGTACGCGGAGTACGAACTGCGGGGCGTGCCGGTGCGGGTGGAGATCGGCCCGAAGGACATCGAGAAGGCCGCGTGCGCCGTCGCCCGCCGCGACGTGCCCGGCAAGGACGGCAAGAAGTTCGGCATCCCGCTCGCGGACGCCGCCGGGTACATCGACACGCTGTTGCGGGACATTCAGAAGTCTCTGTTCGAGAAGGCGAAGAAGCACCGCGAATCGACGACCCGCACGGCCAACAGTTACGACGAGTTCAAGCAGATGATCGAGCAGCCCGGCTTCATCTACGCCCACTGGGACGGCACCCGCGAGACAGAGGACAAGATTCAGGAGGAGACGAAGGCGACGATCCGGTGCATCCCGTTCGACGGCCCGACGGAACCGGGAACGTGCATGGTCACGGGCAAGCCGAGCGCGAAGCGGGTGGTGTTCGCACGGGCGTATTGATCCTATTGTTTTGGCGAGCCGAGCGGCGTAAGCCGCCGGGTGAAGATCACTCACCCGGCGGCTTACGCCGCTCGGCTCGCCACTTCTGCACATTTTCCCTTCGTCACTTCTCCCGCTGCCTCCGTTACAACACGTAACATCCCCGAACGGAGGTGGGATTGGGTGCCCCGGAACCGCGTGCTGATCTCATCCGCCGGTGGCAGCAGGGCGAGCCGGCTGCTTTCGAGACGCTCGTGCGCACCTGGGAAGGCCCCATCGGGCGGTTCCTCTACCGGCTGACGCGGTCGGCCGAGACGGCCCGCGACCTGTCGCAAGAGGTGTTCACGCGGGTTTACCAGGCCCGCCACTCGTACCGCGACCGGGGGCACTTTTCGACCTGGATCTACCGCGTTGCCCTCAACTTGGCCCGCGACGAGGCCCGGCGGTCGCGGCGGGTGACGGAGCCGTACCCGGACCACGAACTCGCCTGCGTTGGCACGGCGGCCGACGGGTGGGCGGAACAGCAGGAGACGGTCGCGAAGGTCGTGGCCGCGCTCGGCGAACTGTCGCCGTCACTCCGCGAAGTTGTCGTCCTGCGGTACTACGAAGAGTTCAGCTTCGAAGAAATGGGCCGTCTGCTGGAAACGCCGGCGAGTACGCTGAAGTCCCGGTTCGGCGTGGCCCTTCGCCAACTGGAAGACCGCCTCGCCGCCCACGGTCTTCGCCCGGAGGATCGAACATGACCGACGACGTGCCGCTGGAAGTTCGCCGATTGCTGGACGCGCTGCCGTCGCCGGAGTTGCCGCCGGTGGACGTGGCCGCGATTCTGGGGGCCGAAGTTCACCGCCAGCGGTCGTCGGCCCGCTTCTGGAAGTGGGCCGCCGGCGCGAGTGCCGGGTTGGCCGCCGCGGTCGTGCTCGCGGCCGGCTTGCGACCGCAACCGCCCGCGCCGGGGCCGTCCGCCGAGATGATCGCCCTCCGCGACCGGTTGGCGAAGTTGGAAGCCGTCCCCGCCGCGCCTCCGGACACGGCAAAGCTCGAAGCGAAACTCAACGACATCAACGACCTCCTGCTGACGCTCGCCGCCGACGTGAACCAGCGCGACGAGAAACAGCGGCAGGCGATCCGCACGGTCGCGAAGCAAGTGAACGACCTGCGGGCACTTTCCGACAACCGCTGGACGGAAACGAAGTCCACCAGCGACGCCCTCTATATCCTCCACCAGTCCTCGCGGAAGGAAACGAAGCCATGACCCCGCTCGTGAAGTTCACCCTCGCACTCCTGCTGCCCCTTACCGCGTTTGCGGCGGCGCGGGGGCAAGACGTGAAAGCGCCACCGAAACTCTCGACCGACCCGAAAGCGGCCGAGATGACCGAGGACGTGGAAGTCCTGCGGCGGCTACTGAACAAGGCGGTCGGGCTGGACGCCATCCGCCTGAACGCTTTTTCAACCTTCCACCCGAACGCGGGCGTGGTGAACGAGGTGTACATGGAACTGGCCACCCCCCCGAGCGGGGAGGGGGCACCGCGGGAAGCGACCACGCCAGCCTACTACAGCTTGTCCCGGCGGGTGAGGTCCGGGGCCGACGCAGGCTTGCAATTTGACGGCGTGTACCTGAAGGGCCACGGCATCGCGTACACGGTGCGACTGGCCACGCTCGATCAAGCGGCCGCCGGCCCGCACGAGAAGGCGGCCGGGATGGAGGTGACGTGCCAGAACTGCCACACGGCGGCCGACGCGACGAAGTTCAACCTGAAGGCGGCCGCCGCCGTGAAGCCTCCGACCGATTGGGAGAAGGCCCGCGACGAACTCCGCGGCGGGCCGGCGAAAGTCGATCCGAACACGCCGCGGCCGAACGTGGCCGAGATGTGCGTCCCCGGTGCCCTGTCGGAGGCGGTGACGAAACTCCTCGCCGTCAACGGCCGGCACCTGCGACACCTGACGGCCGACGAGAGCGTGTCTGTCGTCGTCACCTATGACGGCCTCACCGGGGCCGCGCACGACCGCGTGACCGGCACGATGGCCGACCCCAGTCTTTGGAATCCCAAGCCGTCGGCGAACGGCCCCGCGACGACGTTCGGCCTGACGGCTGATGAGGCGAAGCAGATCGTCCTCGGCGACCTGCACCTGAAGCAAGGCAAGAACGAGGAGGCGGTGAAGGCGTATGAGGCGGCCCTGGCCCGCTACGGGATGCCGACCGTCACGATCACCCCCCTGAAGGGCGCGAAATACGCCGACGTGCAGGCGGCGGCTCAGGAGGTTCAAAAGAGCGTGACGACGGCCTATCGCTCGCTGGCCCAGGCGTACATCGGCGTCGGCAACCTTGACGCGGCGAAGCGGGCGTTGGAACTGGCCCAGGGCTTGAAGGTCGAACTGAGCGGTGCGAAGACGGGAGCGGCCACGCCGGTCCCGGCGAAGATTCTGTTGACCGTGAAGAAAGGCCACCTCGACGCGGCCGAGAAACTCTCTCCGGCCGAGTTCCGCAAGGGCGTGACGGTGGAGATGGTGGGGATGACGCCGATGAAGAAGTAGGCGGGCCAGGGATGGTTGTGCCGCATCAACGGCGAGCGGCCCGGCGTGAGCGGGCCGTGTCTGAGGGGACACTCTCCAGACACGGCCCGCTCACGCCGGGCCGCTCGCCGTCGCATTGACGGGATGATTTCCGCGGGTGAAAATCGGTCAGCCTCGGCAGGACTGACCTACTTCCCGGCCGGCAGTTCGATCGCGAACAGTTGCTTCTCGTCGCGGAGGTAGACGACGCCGTTGACGAGGGCCGGGTGCGCCCACGTCGGGCCGCAGACCTTCGACTTCGCGAGTTCCTTGTACTCCTTCGCGTCCGGTTGGAACAGCGTCAGGCCGCCCTTGTCGTCGAGCATGAGGAGCTTGCCGTCGCCGGTGAGGACGAGGGCCGCGTGGTAGCCGCCGACGCCCTTCTTCTCCCAGCGGACGGTGCCGGTCTTGGCCTCGACGCACCGCAGAGTGATCGACGGCGTGATGCTCAGCACGCCGTTGAGCATGTACAGGTCGTCGCCGACGGCCACCGGCGTCGAGAAGTAACAATTCAGTTTCGGCTTCTTCCACTCCGACGTGACGCCCGGCTTTTCGCCGAGCGTGAGCTTGAACAACTCCGCGCCGCGGGTGACGGAACTGGCCACGAGCGATTCGCCCACCACCAGCGGCGTGGTCGCGCTCTCGCTGCTGCGGTCCGCGAACGGCACCTTCCACAACTCCGCGCCGTCGGCCACGGCCAGACCGCGGAGGTACTGCTTCGTCAGGAACACGACCTCGGCCGCCTTGCCGGTGCCGACCGCAATCGGCGACGAGTAACTGGCGTTGTCGTCGGTCGCCTTCCACGCGACCTCCCCGGTCTTACAATCGAAGGCAACGACGCCTGCCCCCTTGCCGCCGACGTTGACGAACACCTTCCCGTCGGCCACGAGCGGCGACCCGGAGATGCCGAAGAAGAGGTTCTCGGCCTGAAACTTCTTGAGCGTATCGACCTTCCACTGAACCTCGCCGGTCTTCGCGTCCCACGCCGCCAGCACGCCGGTACTGCCGAGGGTGAAGACCTGCCCGCCCGCGACGGCCGGCGTCCCCCGCGGACCGTTGCCGAACAGCAGGTCGAGCGGTTCGCGGTCGTAGCTCTTCTCCCACTTCTGCTCGCCGGTTTTCGCGTCGTAGGCGGCCAGGGCGTCGGCGTTCTTCCCCTTCGGCTGGTAGAAGGCGTACACCACGCCGTCCGCGACCACCGGCGAAGCGTGGGCCTCGCCGACCGGCTGCTTCCACAGCACCTTCGGCTCGCCGGTCCAGGCGGCCACCTTCTCCGTCGTGGTGTTGTCGCGTTTCGGCCCGAGGAACTGCGGCCAGTCGGCGGCGGTTGCGGACGACGTGACGAGCAGGGCGGCGAGAAGCGAACGCATGGAGCATCCTCACGCGATGAGGGGAAGCGACACCCGTGTCGAAGGCTCGACGGGGGCCGGTTCCGGGGGATCGGCTTCATTCAGGAATACGTGCAGCGGGGCGTACCGCCATCCAGTGCCGAACTCGTCGGCGAGATTTTTCATCTTCGCCAGTGCCGCCTCCGTGAGAGGCTGCTGTTGCTCCTGGAAGGCCGGGTCGCAGAAGTAAATGCGGCAGCCGATCGGCCGGTGATCGCGGGCGGTGCAGAGGTTGTCGACCTGGAACGGGCAGCCGTCCCGCGTGACCGGCTTCGCGAACGGCAGGCCGGCTTCGAGAAGGATTTCCGCCTCGAAGTGGCTGAGGAAGAGCGTGTGGCCGTACTCGGTGAACCGGCAGCAGCGGCCCGACGCATCGCACCGCGGCGACGCCGCGGCAACGGCGGCATCGACCTCGGCGTAGACGGCCCGCAGGCGGTCGCGGAGTTCGGGGGGCATTGGGGTCAGATTCCTCGCGGTGGCGGAACAGTTACTGTATCAGGAACGGCGAGCGAATTTTCTCCCTCTCCCCCGGCTTTGAGGGGGAGAGGGTCGGGGTGAGGGGGAAGACCTTCGCCCCGTGCGAAGACCGTTTGCCGTGGCAGGGAGGTTCACCCCCTCACCCTAACCCTCTCCCCCTCAAAGCCGGGGGAGAGGGAATTAAGTTGGGTTGTGTAACACTTCGTGTCCGCCACTCGCCCCGTCGCGTATACTCGACTCGGCTTCCTCAGCAGGAGAAGTTATGAGCCGGTTCCCCGCGGCGGTGGTGGTACTTCTCGCGTCCGTTGGCTTCGCGGTCGCCCAAACCGATGGGCCGACGGCCGAGGCCGTGAAGGCGCTCGCGGCGAAGTTCCAGGACGAGCGAGCCGAGGGGTTGAAACTCGGCGAGCCGGCCGACCGCATGGCGACGGCGGATCAGTTCTTCGCCAAGGGGGGAGCGGCCCTCAAAGAAGAGAACTTTGTCGCTGCGGCCCGACTAGTGCGCGAAGCCCGGTGGGCGTTGCCGGCCCGGCCGTTGGGGTTGCCCGAGAACGTCGAGCGCGTGATTGGCTATGTTCGCCTGCGGCACGCCGACCGGGTCAACGCGATGGCGTACACGCCCGACGGTGGCAAGCTCGTCACCGTCTCGCGGGACGGCACCGCCCGCGTCTGGGACTTGGGCAACGGCCGCGAGGTGCTCGCTTACCGCGGGCATGTGGCCCCGCCGGGCGACGAGAAGGGCGGCGTGGAAGACAAACTCGTGTTCCGCGTGCCGGCCGTGGCCGTCTCGGCCGACGGCGAGTGGGCCGCGTCGTCGGGCAGCGGCGAGGTGCAGGTCTGGAGCCTGAAGACCGGCAAGCTAAAGAAGAAACTCACCTCCCCGAACCAACTCCTCATCCGCGGTCTAGCCTTCTTCCCGGACGGCAAGACGATCGTCTCGGCCGGCGACGACAAGTTCGTGCGCATCTACGACATCGAAGCCGGCAAGGAGACCGTCACGTTCCACCAGCAGACGAACCGCATTGAGGCGATGGCCCTCAGCCCGAACGCGAAGTTGATCGCGACGGTCGATTCCAACGGCATCCTCGGCGTCTACAAGGCCGACGCCTCCGAGAAGAAGCCGATCATGAGCGTCCAGGCCAGTGACCTGAACGGCGCGCTGCTCGGCGTCGTCTTCACCGCCGACGGCTCGAAGCTGTTCACCGGCGGTGCCGGCGGGCCGAGTCCGACGCCGCGGCTGACGACCGGACCGGGGCCGGACGGCGCAACCGTGCCGGGGATGACCTCGACGGTGATGCGGTTCCCCGGCCACACCGAGCGCGTCACCGCCGTGGCCGCCACGCGGGACGGCAAGCTCTTCGCCACGACGAGCGAAGACCGGAGCGTTCGCATCTGGGACGCCGCCAACGGCAAGAGCATCCGCCACTTCCAGGGCTTGCTCTCGGGCGGGTCGGCCATCGCCATCCGGCCGGACGGCAAGCAACTGGCCGTCGGCACAGAGGAAGGCACGATTCGCCTCTGGGACTTGAGCGCCACCGACGAGAACCGCGCGTCGGCCGACGCGGCCGATTCCCTCTGGGCGGCGGCGTTCACGCCGGACGGGTCGAAGTTCGCTACCGGCGGGGCGGACCGCACCGTTCGCATTTACGACACGGCCACCGGCAAACTCGAACACAAGCTCACCGGCCACACCGCCGCAGTGACGGCCGTGGCCTTCCTGCCCGGCGACCGACTCGCGTCGGCCGGTGGCGACAAGGTCATCAAGTTGTGGGACGCGAAGGCGGGCAAGTTCCTCCGCGACCTGACCGGCCACGCCTCCGCGGTGTTGACGCTGGCTGCCGACAACGGCGTGCTGGTGTCCGGCGGCATCGACAAGACCGTGAAGGGCTGGAACCTCGATACCGGCAAGCCGACGTGGAGTTGGACGGGCCGCTCGGCCGTCGCCGCGGTCGCCGTCCGCAAGGGCGGCAAGCAGGTCGCGGTCGGCACGGCCGACGGGTGGCTCACGATCCTCGACTTGGCCGGGGGCGAGCCGAAGCCGGTCGGCAGCGGGCAGCAGGCGCACGCCGCCGGGGTTGCGTCGGCCGTTTATGCCGCGGACGGGGCGAAGCTCGCGACCGTCGGCGGCGACGGCAAACTCTCCTTCTGGGCGGTGGCCGACAACGGCACGCCGAGCAGTTTGACGAAGGACGAGCCGAAGAAGTCCGGGTCGGCCACGGCCACCATCACCCCGAACCTCCCCGCACTGTCGGCGGTGGCGTTCAGCCCCGACGGGCGGATGGCGGCCTCGGCCGGGGCGGACATGGTCTTGCACGTCTGGGATACCGCGACCGGCGGCGAAATCCGCACTCTCCGCGGGCCGACCGATTGGGTCACGGCCGTCGCCTTCGCCCCGGACGGCGAGCACCTCCTGTGCGTCGGCGTGGACCGCGTCGCCCGGCTCTTCGAACTGAGCAAGGCCGAAGCGACCGCCCGCGTCGGCCACGCGATGGCCGCGCGGGCCGTGGCCGTCCGCAAAGACGGCAAACTGATTGCGTCCGGGTCCGACGACAAGACGGTGAAGCTCTGGGAACTGGCGACCGGCAAGGAAGTCGCCACGCTGACCGGCGCAACCGACGTGGTGTTCGCCGTCGGCTTCGCCGGTGACAGCGTCGCGGCGGGCGGGAGCGACTCGCGGCTGCGGACCTGGGACGCGGCGACCGGGAAGGCCGAGAAGAACGCGGCGATGGGCCGGATTTACGTCCTCCAACCCGCCGCCGACGGCAAGAAACTCGGCATCTGGGCGCGGACGACCAACGACAAGGATATGTATGAGATCGTGCCGCTCGACGACGCGAGAGCGCTGCCGGCGATTTCCGAGATCGGCCGGGCGTCGGCGTGCGTTGCATTCTCGGCCGACCTGTCGTGGGTTGCGTCCGGCGACGAGCAGGGCCACGTCCGCATCTGGGACACGGCCACGCGGATGCAGGTCGATTCCGACTGGCCGGTTCACGCCAAGCCGATCGCCGACCTGGGCTTCACCCCGGACAAGAAGACGCTGGTGGCCGTGGACCAGACCGGCCTGGCGAAGATCGCCGACACCGCCAAGCGGGAGGTGCTGCACACGGCCAAGACCGGCGTCACGGCCGTGGCCGGCGTGATGATTTCCCCGACCGGCGACAAGTTCGCCGTCATCGGGGGCGAAGGGCAGGTCAAGACGTTCGACCTGACGGGCGAGGAACTGCGGGCGTGGCAGATGCCCACCAGCGTGAACGGCGTCGCCTTTACCCCCGACGGCAAGAAGCTGATCGCCGCCAACGCCGACGGCACGCTGGCGGTGCTCGTGATGCCGTAACCTTCCCGCAGCTTACTTCAGGGCCTCGAAGTTGTCGAGGAACGGCTGCACTTCCGGGTCGGTGCGCTCGTTCATCCTAGAGCCGCTGTAAATGGCGATGAGCACACGGTTGCCGGATACGATGCCTCGGAAGATGAGCTTGCCGTTCGAGCCATAATCCACCTTCCCAACCCGGCTGACACGGCCGTTCTGCTCTAACATCGGCGGCTCGAAGGTGGCCGGCCCTTGAACCGAGGACTGTTTGCGGAGGTAGGCGTTCATGGCGTCGAAGAGAACTTTCTCCGGCTTCTCGCCATTCGCCTCGACCGTCCACCGGATTAGTGCGTAATACTTTAGGTTGTTTACCGCGTTCCACTCCTCGCTGTCGGGCGGGTCGTCGCGTCTGCGGGCCGTGTCCTTCTTGGGCCGCTCGGGGAAGTACAGGATCACCTCGTTCAGCGGGTCTCGGAACTTCTCCCACCCGGCCGGCACGCCCACGGGTAATTTGTCGCTTCGCGGGGCCAAGTCGGCAGCCACGCTCGTTGGCAGGAAGTTCTCGATAAATGGTTTCACGTCGTCGTCCTTCTCGGACATGGTCGGCGGCCCCGTCACGCGGGCCTCGACTAACTGGCCGCCGGCCACTGCCAGACGAGAGACCAACCGCTTGTTCTCGCCCGGCACGTCAACAAACACGTAAACGCTGTCGTACCCAACCGTACTTTCCATCTTCGTTACCTTCGAACCCGGCCGGGTTGCTCGCATGTCAATTGCCGTAAAACCCAGGTACACCAAAATCCCCCGGTTCAGAGCGTTTTCCGGTATGGGCGACCGCAGCAATTCGTACGTCTTGTCGCCGCGTGTTTTCGCCCACGCCTCCCCGGCTATGCGGTGGTCGTGGCCCAACGTCACCCCGGCATTCTCGTCACGCTGCGGTTGCCCGTCGGGGAAGTACGCCTCGATCCCGCCGAGGGGATCATTGAACTTCTCCCACCCGGCCGGGAGGGCCGTCCCCCATTTCCACGGCCGGTTGTCGGCCGGCGGCGGCGGTTCGGCTGCCTTGGCGGGTGGCGAGTGGGCGGGTGCCTGGGCCACCTCGCCCGAGTCTTTCATGTCCCGCCCGCCTCTCTTCGAGATCGCGTATACGATGCCGAGGGCGACGAGCGTGAGTACGACACCCCCGCCGAGCATCAGTGGCCACTTCGGTGTCTGACTCTTCTTGGGCGCACGGCCTTGGCCGACCCGCCGGCGCGGCTTGGTTCGCTCAGGTGCCTCCCCGTCGTCGTCCCGGGCCTGGCGGCGCGAGGGGCGATCATCGTCGTCGCGGTCCTCGTCCCGGTCCGGCCGAGGCTTCCGGGTTGGCTTCCTTGCTGCTTCCGAGGGACGGGCGGGCCGACGGATCGGTTCGGCCGGGGCGTCCGTGGCAGGTTCGCCCTCCTCGGCGTCAACCGCCCGGGGGACGGCTACCGCCTGTTGACACCGAGGGCACCGAACTGACTTGCCGACGGCATGATCCGGTGCCGTCAACCGGGTGGAGCAAGAGGGGCACGAAAGAAGTATGGGCATGGGCGGCTCCTGATTGCAGGTGTCGTGGTATCGAGTCTTCCCGAGCGGGGGAAGCGGAGCTAAGGCAACAGCCTCCATCACGACCGGCGCGGCAGCCCTACCGCGGCGCGAGCGGGTGACGGTCACTTCAATGTCTTGATGTGCTCGAAGTACGGGAAGATTTCGGCGTCGATTCGGCTGATCTTCGGACCGCCCTTCACCTGGGCGAAGATCAGCCGGTTGCCGGACAGCATCAGGAACAGCACGATCCGTTTCTTCTCAGCCGGTAGGTCGATGTCGCACACCCGGACCGACTTCCCGGCCTGGGTTAGGTTGATGAAGCTCGACTCCTTGGCCCGCGGGAAGACGCTCCGCACGCCGGCGGCCGCCTCGGCCAGGGTGGCCTCCGGCTTCTTCCCCTTCAGGTCGGCGTCCGTGACCGTGATCCGCTGCAAGAGGTAGACGTTGGTGCCAGACTGGTGCGTCCACACGTCGGCGGGGCCACCGGTGGCCTTGGCCAGATTGGCACTCAGAGCCGCGTCTTTATCCGGCTGCCCGAACGGGAAGTAGACTTCGAGTTCGTCGAGTGGGTCTTTGAACTTCTCCCATTCCGGCGGCAGACCCGGCGGCCGCTTGGCAGTCGTGGGCTTGGCCTCGGCCGGCTTCTGACCGCCCCCTAGGTCGCCGAAGTTGATGGCAATGGGTTGTTGGTTGTTAATCGCTCCTGGGAAGCCGCCCCTGCGGTTCTGATCGCGGTCCGCGATCGCATCGTTAAACGACGCCAGTTGGTACATCGTGGAGACGATGAGCGCCACGACGAGCAAGCCGCCGACGGCCCCGGCGATCAGGCCACGCTGCTTGAGTTTGTTCCCGGTCGGCTTTCCCTTCCGACGCGGCCCGTCTTCTTCGTCCGACCGCCGGCCGGCCTTCGAGCGGGACGGCGAATCGTCTTCGTCTTCGTCCGGCACAGGGCGTCGTTTGCTCGGCCGCTCTTCGGCGTCTTCCTCGCGGGCCGCCCGTCGCTTGCTCGGTCGCTCGCCGGATTCCTTGTCCCCCTTCGCCGGCGGCACGGGCTGGGACCCGGACTTTTTGACGAGCGGGGGCGGTACGTCGTCCACAACCTCGAAGCCTTCCTCCTCAGGCGGCTTGGGCACGGGCACGGGTTTCTGACACTTCGGGCAGCGCACGGCCTTCCCGGCGGCTTGGTCGGGCGCGTTGAGGCGTGCGGCACAAGAGCCACACGAAACTGCGATGGGCATGATAATCCAAGAATTAAAGCGGGCGGTGCAAGGCTAGGACTAGCCGCCCGGTGAGCGGGCGACAAGGCGAGGTCGAGCAAGATGGATGCCATTTCTCTCTGGCGTTGGCCGCGGGAAATGGTACAGTGTTCAGTGCATTCCGCTCCGGGCAAAAGTCCGGTTCGTGAACCCGCCGTAATTTCGTCTCACCGACGACACCCCACCCCATTTGGAGCCAGCCCATGCGGTTGCTCCGTCTTGTTCTGTCCGGCCTCGCGGTTCTCACCTACGCCGCCACCGGACGCACGGACGATTTGCCCCCCGCCGGCCGACCGATTGAATCGGTCGTCGATCAGTTCGTTGACGCGAAGATGGCGGCCGACAAGGTCACGCCGGCCGAGTTGGCCGACGATGCCACGCTCGTCCGCCGACTGACGCTCGACCTCGTCGGCCGCATACCGACGGTCGGCGAGACGGACGCTTACTTGAAGTCGACCGACGCCGACAAGCGGACGAAGTTGATCGACCGCCTGATGGCCTCGACGGCGTTCGACCGCCACCAGGCGATTCAGTTCGACGTCATGCTCAACGGCGAACTCGCCCGCCAGGGTCGCGGGAGCGTCCGCGATTACTTGACGCAGGCGATGAAAGACCGCAAGCCGTGGGACCAGATCTTCCGCGAACTAATGCTGCCCGGCGACACCGACGCGACGAAGGCGGCCGGCGAGTTCCTACGGGCGCGGGTGACGGACGCCGACAAGATGACCAACGACGTGAGCGTGGCGTTCTTCGGCGTGAACGTCAGTTGCGCCCAGTGTCACGATCACCCGTTGGTGAAAGACTGGAAGCAGGACCACTTCTTCGGCATGAAGTCGTTCCTCGCCCGCACCTACGAGGCCGGTAACTTCGTCGCCGAGCGGGACGCGGGCGTGGTGAAGTTCAAGCCGATCAAAGGCCCGGAGAAGACGGCGAAGCTGATGTTCCTAACCGGGGCGGTCGTCGAAACCGACACGCTCCGCGAACTCAGCAAGGACGAGCAGAAGAAGGAAAAGGAGGCGGCCGACAAGAAGAAGGACAAGACCGCTACCGCCGCGCCGCCGCGCCCGAAGTTCAGCGCCCGGGAAAAGCTGGTGGAAGTCGCGCTCCAGCCAAAGGAAGCCGAGTTCTTCTCGCGGTCGATCGTCAACCGCCTCTGGCACCGCTTCTTCGGCAGCGGCCTCGTCAACCCGCTCGACCAGATGCACAGCGAGAACCCGGCCTCGCACCCAGACCTGCTCAAGTGGCTGGCCCGCGACCTGGCCGCCCACAAGTACGACCTCCGGCGACTGGTCCGCGGCATCGTGATGAGCAAGGCGTACTCGCGAGACAGTCGATATTCCAGCGAGTCGCGGCCGGAGGACAAGTACTTCGCCGTGGCGAAGCTAAAGCCGCTGACGCCGCAACAACTGGCGACCTCGCTGAAGATCGCCACGACCGACCCGAAGAGCTTCGAAGGGTTGAAGGAGTCGGAGTTCGAGAAGCGGATCGAGCAAGCGGAACAAGCCGGCCGTGGCTTGGCGTCGCTGATCGCGCAGCCGACGGACAACTTCCAGATCGGCGTCGCCGAAGCCCTCTTGTTCAGCAACGGCGACCGTGTGGCGAAGGAGTACCTGACCGACGGCGGCGGCACACTGCTCGCGGCGGCAAAGGCGGCGAAGGAGCCGACCGACGCCGTGGCCCTGCTCGTGCGAACGTCGATGGCCCGCCCCGCGGGTGACGACGAAGTGAAAGCCCTGACGGCCTACGCGACCGAGCGGAAGGACCGTGCGGCCGACGCCTACAAGCAAATCCTCTGGGCGCTCGTGACGTGCCCGGAGTTCCGCTTCTGTCACTAATCCCCAAAGCCCGCCCGTTGCGACGGGCAGGCTTTTCGGAGTTCTCACATGTTCCACAAGCGATGCACCCCCGGTGAACACGCCGTCGGGCGTCGGGCCTTCCTCGGGGCGTCCACGGCCTTCGCGGCAACCGCGTTCGCCGACATGACCGGCTTGAACGTCCTCGGTTCGTCGGCCCTCGCCGCCGACCTGAAGAAGACGCAGAAGCGGGTCATCCTGCTCTGGCTCGCCGGCGGCTGTAGCCAACTTGAAACCTGGGACCCGAAGCCGGGGGCCAGCACCGGCGGGCCGTTCCGGGCGATCCCGACTGACGTGACCGGCGTTCACATCTCGGAACTGATGCCGCAGATGGCCCAGCGGATGAAGCACGTCTGCGTGATGCGTGGCCTCGACACGAAGAACGGCGACCACGGCAGCGCCGCGAAACTCATGATGCGCGGCCGCCGCGACGAGGCCGGCCTGAAGTACCCGGACCTCGGGGCCGTCGTCGCCCGCGAGATGGGCCGGGCGGATAGCAAGGTGCCCGACTACGTCACCTTCTACACGCAGACCGAAGGCCGCAGTTTCGCCCCCGGCGACTCCGGCTTCCTCGGCGCCCGGTACGCCCCGATGGAACTGACGACGAACAACATCCCCGAGTACATCCGCAAGTTGGACGGCATCTCGGACCTCGACCACAAGCAGCGCGGCGAACTCCGCGACCTGCTCGGCAAGCAGTTCACGAAGGGCCGGCAGTCCGAAACGATGGGCAGCCACAACGAGGCTTACGAGCGCGTCCGTGGCATCATGGCCAGCGAGAGCCTGTTCGACATCTCGAAGGAGCCGCAGAAGGTTCGCGACCGCTACGGCCCGACGCAGTTCGGCCAGCAAGCTCTGATCGCCCGCCGCCTCGTGGAAGCCGGTGTGCCGTTCGTCCGCGTCGCCCGCGCCTGGTGGGACAGCCACGGCCAGAACTTCGAAACGCACCAGGAGATGGTCCCGGAACTCGACCACGTGATGGCTGCCCTGATCGACGACCTGAAGGACCGCGGCCTCTTGAACGACGTGATGATCGTGACGCTGTCCGAGTTCGGCCGCACGCCGGGCATCAACAGCAGTCTGGGCCGCGACCACTTCGCGAGCGCCTGGAGTTCGACGATCACCGGCTGCGGCATCAAGGGCGGCAGCGTCTACGGCAAGACCGACGACAAGGGCAACAAGGTCGTCGCCGAGCAAGTCGACGGTGGTAGCCTGTTCGCGACGATCTACGCCGCCCTCGGCATCAACCCGGAGAAGAACTACTACGTCGGCAGCCGCCCGATCCCGCTGGTGAACCCCGGCGTGCAAGCGGTGGAGGAAGTGTTGTTGTAATCGACAGCCCTCGATTCGTCGGCCGAACGGTCGGCAACGAGTCACCACACACGCCTGTTCTTGGGGCAATCTGCCATGAAAGTGTGTGCGGCCCAGCTTCGGCCGATTTCGGGCGACATCGCGGGGAACGTCGAGAAGCACTTGGAGTTGGTCGCCCTGGCCGCTGACGCCGGGGCGAAACTGGTCTTCTTCCCCGAGTTGTCGTTGACCGGCTACGAGCCGAGGGCCGCCGCGGAATTGGCCATCGGCCCGGATGACCACCGCCTCGATGTCTTCCAGGCCGTGAGTGACGCCCGCGGAGTTATCATCGGCGTGGGGCTACCCTGGCGGATTCCAACGGGCGTTCGCATCGGCATGGCCTTTTTCCAACCCGCGCGGCCGCGACTGATGTACGCCAAGCAGTTGTTACATTCGGACGAGCTGCCGTTTTTCGTGTGCGGCGATCGGCAGGTTGTGCTGGAGGCGGGTGGTCTCACGTTCGCCCCGGCGATTTGCTACGAGTCGTTGCAACCCGACCACGCTGTGCGAGCGGCTTCGGCCGGTGCCAACGTGTACCTCGCGAGCGTGGCGAAGTCCGCCGCCGGGGTCACGAAGGGGTATTCGCACTACCCCGTGGTCGCGGCGCGGCACGCGATGACGGTCTTGATGGCCAACTGCCTGGGGCCGTGCGACGACTTTGTCGCCGCGGGCCGGTCGGCCGTCTGGAACTCCCGTGGCGACCGGTTCGCAGAGTTGGACGACCGGACCGAGGGAATCGTGACGTTCGACACTGACACGCAAGAAGCCCACGCCGTCCCGTTGAGCCTTGATCGCACACCCGTTTCACCACCTATCCCCTAACACCCGACTGCCATGAACGCTCCCAACCCCGAATCGCTGAAGCTCGTGAAGGACTACAGCCGGCCCGCGATCGCCTTCGCCGTGGCCCGCGTGCCCGGCACCGACCGCGTCTTCCTCGGCTCGTCCGACTTCAAGGTTTCGGAAGCCGACCTATCTGCGGCGAAGTTCGAGCCGAAGGGCTTGTACGGCCACGCCAGCTACGTCACCACGCTGGCGCTCAGCGGCAGCACGCTCGTCTCCGGCGGGTACGACGGCAAGCTCGTCTGGTGGGACACCACGATGAACAAGGAGATCCGCACCGAGGCCGCCCACGCGAAGTGGATTCGGCAAGTCGTCGCGTCGCCGGACGGCAGTCGGTTCGCGAGCGTGGCCGACGACATGGTGTGCAAGGTCTGGGACGCGACCACCGGCAAACTCGTCCGCGAACTCCGCGGCCACGGCGAGAAGACGCCGCAGAACTTCCCGTCGATGCTGTACGCCGTCGCCTACTCCGCGGACGGCAAGTACCTCGCCACGGCCGACAAGACCGCGAAAGTCATTGTCTGGGACGCCAAGGCCGGCGAGCAGTTGAAGAAGGTCGAAGCCCCGACGATGTACACCTGGGACCAGGTTCAGCGGTTGCACTCCATCGGCGGCGCTCGCTCGCTGGCGTTCTCGCCAGACGGCCAACACCTCGCCGTCGGCGGCACCGGCAAGATCGGCAACATCGACCACCTGGAAGCGAAGGCCCGCGTCGAGGTCTTCGACTGGCAGGCCGAGAAGCAAGTGGCCGAGTTCGTCGCCGACAAGAGCCAGGGCCTCGTCAACAAACTGCTCTACGCCCCCGACGGTAGTTGGCTCCTCGGCGTCGGCGGGGCCAGCGAAGGCTTCGTTGCGTTCTTCGACGTGAAGTCAAAGAAGGTGCTCAAGCAGGAAAAAGTGGGGATGCACGTCCACGACCTGTCGATCGGACCGAAGTTCGACTCATTGCTTTTAGCGGGGCATAACAAATTGACGGCGTACAAGCTAGGCTAATTGCGAAATTTTTGGAGACAATATTGCTGCTGTCGGAGGGCAATTAGATTAATTGAGCAATTCTCACTTGTGCCTGTTGACCAGAGGGCTTATTCTGATTGGTAGTGTGGGAGTAAAGATTCACTCAGAGCAGAATCCGGGTGCCCGGGTTCAAGCCGCCCTTTTGAGGATGCACAAGATGCGATCAAGATTTTTTGTAATGTTGACAGCCGTATTTGTTACTTCTGCGTTAGGTTCTACCGCCCAGGCTGCTTTTTCGACGACACTGGCGGGAGATTTTTCGAGCACTAACATTGGCACTTGGACGTATGGCTATCAAACGACATTGGGAACGGGTTTTACGCTGTTCGACGAGTACGGCACCGGGACTGGAACGGGTGGTAACTATGAATTCTGGCGAGTAGCGGGCGGGAATCCGTATTTGGGGATTTATCATGATTTGAGTGGCATGACAAACTTGATTAACGGGACGGAATCCCTCCCCGCTGGCGGCGTGGTCCAGCACCCTGGACCCGCGGCCGAATATAGTGTCTCTCGTTTCACAGCTTCGACGGCAGGCGTCTACTCTTTCTCTGTCTTGTTCACCGGTCAAGACGTGGCACAACCGGCCACAACTGACGTTCACGTTTATGTGAACAATATGCAAGATTCTAGCGGTCTAATTAATGGCACAACCACAAGCCAGTCTTTCAATAACACCATTTCTCTGGCTGCAGGTGGAACTATCGATTTCGCAGTCGGATACGGTTCAAATGGGAATTACTTCTTCGATTCGACCGGCGTTTCGGCGTCTGTGTCGGTTGTAACTCCAGAACCCGCGAGCATGACGATGATGGGGATCGGTTTGGCCAGTTTGGCAGGGTATGGGGTCCGACGTCGGAATCGCACCCAGACGACGGCTTAAGTAGCACGCCGAGTGCGTAATCAAAACGAGCTGGCCCCAGGTTTTGCCTGGGGCCAGCTCGTTTTGACAGTCCGTGGTTAGCAGGTCTCGCCCTCGACATTACGACAGTTATCTCGTCGCCACCGCCCGCCTTATATCGTTGCTCAAGTAAATCGCGAGCGGACGAGGGTCAGAGCCGCGTAGCCCTTTGCGACCATTGTAAACCGCCGTCAGCTACCCACTGCCTTCACGTCGTAGCAGTACATCACGGTCTGGTCGCGGATGTAGAGTTTGCCGTTCGCGATGACCGGGTGTGGCCAACTTTGCGGGTGGGTCTTCTGGTCGGCCGGTGGGAGCTTGAACGACGACACCACCTTCAGTTCCGTCGGGTCCGGTTCGATCAGCACCAGCACGCTATTCTGGTAGCGGAAGTACAGGCGGCCGTCGGCGGACAGCACGGCGGCCGACCCGGCCCCGCCGGCCGGGTTCTTTTCCGGGCCCCATTTGATCTCGCCCGTCTTGAACTCCACGCACACCGGGTTGCCTTCGTTCTGATTGTGGCCGAAATAGACGTGGTCGCCGACCAGCACCATGCCGCCGTGGTGGTTGTTCAGTTCCGGCTTCTTGTACGCCTTGACCTCCTTCGCCTCGAACGCATCCTTGCCCTGCGGCACAATCTTCAACAGGGCCGCCCCACCGCTGTAGCTACAGGACACCCACACGAGGTCGTCCTTCACGATCGGGATCGGAATCTGGGCCACGCCGCCGGCCGCGGCCTTGCCCTTGTACTGCCAGAGCATCTTGCCGGTGTCGGCGTGCAGGCCGACCACGCCGGACTTGTCGCCGAGTAGGACGACGTAGGCCGGGGTGCCGTTGAACGCGGTTTTCACCGGCGACGAGTACCCGCAACCGCCGCCGACCGGGCCGACGTCGGCCTTCCAGACCACTTCGCCGTCGGCCAGTTTCAGGGCCGCCACTGCCGCCTTCGACCCGCACGGTGTGCAGATCACCTTGTCACCGTCCACGTAGACGGAGTCGTTGTAGGCCCACGTGGGCACCTTGCCGCCGAAGTCGGTGAGGTAACTTTTCTTCCAGAGCAGCGTGCCCTTCGCCGCGTCCAGGCAGACGAGGGTGCCGTTGACGCTCACCGAGAGAACCTTGCCCTGGGCGTAGGTCGGCGTGCTGCCGGGGCCGTTGGTCTGGTTCGCTACTTTTGTGGCATCGGCGAACGGAGTGAACCAGAGTTCCGAGCCACTATCTTCTTTCAGTGCCCAGATGCCGTCCTTGCCGTCGCGGGTGCCGATGCCGAAGATCTTGCCTTCGGCCACCGACGGTGTGCCGAAGCCGACGCCGAGATTCTTGGCCGTCCAGACTTGTTTCGGCCCCTCCGTCGGCCACTTTTTGAGCAGCCCGGTTTCGGTGCAAATGCCGTCGCGGTTGGGGCCGCGGAAGGCGGGCCAGTCGGCCGCGAGCGAAAGGGGGCCGCAGCACAAGACGGCGGCCAGGGAAGCGAGGCGCAGTCGCATAGGATTGTATCTCCGGATAAATTCCGCAGGCGGGAGCTTCTATTGTATGTGGTAGTTGCGCCGCAGGGCGGTATCACCGGACTTCAACCGCTCACCCTGTCTTGTTACTCTTGTAGGTCGCACGGATGAGGGCGATGGCCTTGCGGCCTTCGCGGGCGAATCGACGCCTTTTTGCCGCTCCGGACGTGGCTTCAAACCCACGTCCGGGCGACCAGTAGCTGAAGCAAAACTAGCCCGGCCCGCCGACGAAGACGCCGCCGTTGAAGTCTCCGAACGGGTCGTCCGTTTGGAGTTGGGCGAACGTGACCCCGTCGAACGCCTTCGTGCCGGACGCTTGGCCTGGGCCGGACGAGGCCAGAATGTCCGCCCGGCCGTCGCCGTTCACGTCGGCGGCGGACACGCGAACGCCGCCCCGGTTCGCGGAGTCGAAGGCGAAGAACGACGCCAGGACCGCGCGGTCGCTTCCGTCGAAGACGGACACGGCAGGCCCACCGCCGGCGTTCGTGCCGGTGATGACGTCGGCCAAGCCGTCGCCGTTGAGGTCGCCCGCCGCGACCGTGACGCCGCCGCGGAAGGACGAGTCGTAGGCGAAGAAGCTCTGCAACACGCTCCCGTCGGCCCCGCTGAACACCTTGACGTGCGGCCCGCCGCCGATCCCCGACCCGGTGATGATGTCGGCCTTGCCGTCGCCGTTCACGTCGCCGGTGGCCACGTCAACCCCGCCGCGGAAGGACGAGTCGTAAGCGAAGAAACTCATGACCGTCCGCCCGGTGGCCACGTCGTGGACAAGCACGTGCGGCCCGCCGCCCGCCCCGGCCCCGGTAATGATGTCGGCCTTGCCGTCGCCGTTCACGTCGCCGGCCGCAACGTACACGTCGCCCGTGAAGGACGAATCGTACGGGGTGTAACTCGAGATCAGGGCGAGCGTCTTGCCGTCGAACACCTTGACCAGTGCCCCGCCGCCCTTGCCGGGCGCAGTGACGATGTCCGGGACGCCGTCGCCGTTCACGTCGCCGCTCGCCACGCGGACGCCGCCGGTGAACGACGGGTCGTAGGCGAAGAAGCTGGCCCGGTCGCTGCCGTCGGCGTTGAAGACGGTGACCCGCGGGCCGCCGCCGACGTCCGCGGCGGCAACCGTCAGTTGCGCACTCGCCGTGGCATTCACGCGGACGCGAACCGTGGCCGCGTTCGAAACGGCACCCGGGAAGTCCGTGACGGTGTAGGTGAACACGTCGGTGCCGATGTAGGTGCCGTTCGGCGTGTAGGTGATGGCCCCGGTCGCCGGGTCCACCGCGGCCGTCCCGTGGGCCGGGCCGCTCACGACGGCGACCGAGGCCGGGTCGAGTTCCCCGTTCCCGTCTGGGTCGGTGTCGTTGGCCAGCACGTTGATCGCGACGGGGGCGGTGCTGGTCGTGAAGGCGGCGTCTTCGTTGGCCGTGGGCCGGTTGACCACGATCGTCACGGTCCCCGGCGCGGACTCGGCCCCGGCCTTGTCCTTGACCGTGTACTGGAACGTGTCCGTCCCCTGGAAGAACCCGGTCGCGGTGTACGTGATCGCCCCGGTCGTGGTGTTCACCGTGACCGTCCCGTTGGCCGGCTGGCTCAACACCCGGACCGTCGCAGGGTCAATCTCCTCGTTCCCGTCCGGGTCGGTGTCGTTGGCCAACACGTCGACCTCGACGGGGTTGGTGCCGTCGGTGTCCGCGGAATCGTCGTTGGCCGCCGGGCGGTTCACCACGATGGTGACGGTGGCCGTGTTGGACAACCTCTGGGCGGAATCGGCCACCGTGTACGTGAACGTGTCCGTGCCCGTAAAGAACCCCGTCGCCGTGTACGTAACCACCCCGGTCGCGGGATCGACGGAGACGGTGCCGCGGCTCGGGGAACCCACGATGTTCACGCTGGCCAAGTTGAGAGTGCGGCCCGTGGCCGCGGAGTCGTTGTCAAGGACCGGCACGTCAACGGGGTTGGTGCCGTCGGTGTCGGCCACGTCGTCGCGGGCGATCGGGTTTGTGGCCGGGGGCGTGGCCGGGGGATTCACGACAACCGTGACGTACCCCGCCGAGGACTCCGCACCGGCGGTGTCCTTGACCGTGTACTGGAAGTTGTCCGTCCCCGAAAAGTTCGTGTCCGGCGTGTACACGACCTCCCCGGTCGCCGGCGTGACGACGACCGACCCGTGCAGGGGGAGGGCGAAAATCCGCACGGAACTCGCAACAAGGCCGGCGGCACCGCCGGCGTCGCCCGCGGCCGAGTCGTTCTCGATGACGGGGATCGAGACAGCCGTGTTGACGTCCGTCTCCGCGAAGTCGTCGTTGGCCGTGGGCCGGTTGACGACGATCGTGACCTTGGCGGGGTTGGACGTTTGGCCGGCCGAATCGCTCACCGTGTAGCTGAGCGTGTCGGTCCCGTGAAAGGACCCGGTCGGCGTGTACGTGATGCTCCCCGAACTCGCGTCAACGGAGGCCGTTCCGTGGGTCGGAGGGGTCAGCAGGGCGACCGAGGCGGGATTGAGGTTCCTCGCCCCGACGGCGGCGTCGTTGTCGAGGACGGCGATGGTGATGGCATTCGTCCCGTTCGCGTTGACGAAGTCGTCGTTCGCGGTGGGGGGACGTTCGAGGATGCCGCCGGGCGATTCCGTGGTCGCCGGCTGGGTCCGGTCTTCCAGCACCTGTAACTGCCAGGGGAGACGGTTCGAACGAGGCGCGAACGGCTTGCGGGACATGGTGGTCTCTCTGTAGGGGCAAGAATTGTCGCAAGAGGGGCGGTTCGACGGGACTCTGAGGGATGAGTATATGCGCGAAGGTGGGGTACTGTAAAACAAAATCAGGAGTGTACGAGCCGTTCACCGGGGAATTTACCGGACTAATCCATCCGGTACACTCGCGCCAGTCGGTGCATTCGTCCCATTTTTCAGGAACTGGCCCTCGCCGTTTCACAGTGTTCCCGCCAACGTCCGCCTCCCTCTCGTGTTACGCTCCTATGACTGCACGGGTTTCGAGCGTGCCGCGGGCCGGGGTTGCTGGACGGACGCCGCCCGAAGGGCTATCGTGGATGCAACCCCCGAAGCCCGGACCTCCGACCCTCCCGACCCGCGTGCCGCACGACACGGATGCCCTCCTCCCCGGCGAGGAGTTGCGATGGATTGAGGCCGCCCAGGCCGGCGATCGGACCGCGTTCGCGCGGATCGTCGAACACTACTGGGACCGCCTCTACCGCTGGCTGTACCACCTGACCCGGAACCGCCATCAGGCGGAAGATCTGGTCCAGGAAACGTTTATGAAGGCGCTCGGGGCACTGGGATCTTTCCGCCCGGGCAGTAACTTCCGGGCGTGGCTGTTCCGCATCGGCCACAACAACTTCGTGAATCTCAAGCGGTCCGAGCGGCGGACCCGCCACCCGTTGCCGGACGAGTCGCCCGCCCCGGCCCCCGGCGGCAGTACGCTCGATAACATGGCCGACCGTGAGGCGGTTTCGGAAGTGGCGAAGGCGATTCAGGAACTGCCGCCGGAATTCCGCTCGGCACTCCTGCTTCACACGCAAGAGGGATTGGCGTACCGCGAGATTGCGGCCATCCTGAAGACGACCGAGGAAACCGCCCGCTGGCGGGTCTTCAAGGCGAGACAGAAACTAATGAAGGTGCTGGCCCCCGAACTGGTGCCGCCAACGGGGAAAGAGTGACAGGTGTTGCGATGAAGTGCGAAGCGGTTCAAAATCGGTTGCTCGACGTGCCCGACCTGACGGCCGTGCCCGCGGAGTTGAGCGCCCACCTTGACGGGTGCGAACTCTGCCGCCGGTTCGCCGAGCGGGCACAGGTGTTGAACGCCGAACTCGCGGCCCTGCCGGTGCCGTCGTCGGAGTTGGCGAAGATCGCGTTCGTCGAATCGCTGCTGGCGGCCGGTCCGGTCATCCGGTCGGTGCCCACCCCGATGGTCGCCGGGCTGTCGCTTCAGGATCTGTTGCGCAAGATTCCCCTGCGGCCCGTGGTCACGACGGCCGCCGCGGTGCTCGTCGGCGTCGGAACGTGGGCCGTCTGGCCGACGTCGAAGACAACGACCACCGCGAAGGACGCCCCCCGGCACGAGCTTTTGCAGAAGGTTGTGAAGACGAATACCGAACTTGCGTTGCTCACCGCCCCGAAGGACCGCGTGACGAAGTTGGCGAGCCTTGCGGGCGATATCCGCTCCGAGACGCGGGCACTTTCGAAGGCGGCCGAGTACGACGAGATGCTGTCGCTGACCAAGATGTACGAGAACGTGGTCACGAAGGGCGTGTTGCCGCAGGCCGAACAGATGACGAAGTTCAACACGCCGCTGCCCGAACGCCAGGCCGCTCTGAAGGCCGCGCGGGCGGAACTGTCCCAGACCGTGACGGATGTGACGGACCTCGTGCCTTTGGCGTCGCCGCGGGTTCAACCCCTGTTAAAACGAATCGCGAAGGCCGCCCAGGACGGCGAAGCCCGATTGGTTAAACTCGCTGACGGGGGAGCCTAACATGCGCCGACTCGTCTTCACGTCGTTCGTGCTCATGCTGCTGACGGCCTGGGTGTCCGGCCAACCCGCGGCGACCGGCCCGACCGCCGGCGAGCAACTGCACATGTTCCAGCGGAACCGCGACCTGTTGGAGAATCTCGTCGAGCACAGTGTAGAACTGGCGAACGCCAACACGCCGGTGGGGAAGGTGCGGGCTTGCCATGAATCGACGAAAGACCTGGGCCGGGCGATCAAGGATGCGGCCGACCGCGACGACGCCGACCGCGTAGCCGAACTGAGCGAACACCTGACGGCAGTCATCAAGTTCGGCCTCGTGCCGACAGTGGACGACGCCCGCACCATCATCCCGGTGGGAACGCCGGACTACCAGCAGTTGCTCGACCTGACGGCCCAAGCGAACGGCGACGCGGAGCGGTTCGAGTTGTCGATCCCGGCGCTCGGCAAGATTGGGGCGTCGAACAAAGTGAGTGAGGCTCGCGGCAAACTGCACGCCGTCTGCGTGACCCTGGCCGAACGCACCCGACGATAAAAGCCTGAGGGGCGAGAAGACCCGGTCTTCTCGCCCCTCAGCGTGTCGCCTCTTCACCCTGCCATTACTTCGCCGGCCCCGTCGGCGTCGCGTCGCCGGGCACTTTGCCGACGGCCCAGTTCAAGCCGCCGAAGAGGTGCTGCTGGAAGGCCGGGTCCTTCCACACTTCCTTCTTGTGGCCGAACGCGGTGTAGAACACCTTCCCCTTGCCCTCTTCCTTGCACCACGACAGGGCGTAGTCGCCGTCCTTGCGGGCCTGATCGGGCTTCGGGTTGAACGACCCCGACTCGCAACTGAAGATGATGTGCAACTTGTCGCGGCTGTACGGCTCGCGGAAGATGTAAATCTCGTCCTCGTACTGTTGGCCCGCGGTGAACCCGACGGCGGCGGGGTGCTTCGAGTCCTCGAACTTGATCTTCACCTTCGTGATCGGCGGGTGGGTCTTGAAGTACCCGCCGATGAAGTCGCCGTAGGTCGTGTTGTACAGCGTGTCGGCCCCGCAGTGGGTGCCCGCGAACGCGCCGCCGGCCTTCGTCCATTCTTCCAGGTCCTTCAACTCGTCCTTCGTCGTCGGGTTACCGGTCGTGAAGAACAGCACCGCGTCGAAGTTCTTGAGCGTTTCCTTGTTGATGTGGCCGCAGTTCTCCTTCTCGACTGTCTTGCCGGTCCGGGCGCGGTAGTCGGCGCTGTACTTCTCGAGGGCCGTCGTCTCGACCTCCGGGCCGTCCTTCTTCGGCTTGTACTTCACCTTCTTGTTCGGGTCTTCCGTGAAGCGGTAGCACGTCACGTCGTAGCCGTTCTTCGGGCCTTGCTCCTTGAGGATGTCCTCGGCCACGCCGATGGAATCGTGCATGAAGCCGCCGCTGTGGGTGACGAGCAGCAGTCGCTTGTTTTGCGCCGTCGCGAACAGGGCCGTCGCGGCCACGACGCCGAGCGACAGCAGGAACCGGGTCAATCGCATGAGAGATGCTCCAGACGAGGGAGGGCAGGAGGGATGTCGACCGCGGAATTGTATCGGCCGGCGGGCGGCGGCAAAGTCCGTCTAGCGGCCGATCCGTTCTTCCGCTATTCCGCGGCGAAATCAGCCGAAAGATACGGAGGAATCGTGGGGCGGACTCTTCCACTGCTCGCAATCATACTCACATGGGCCGCGACACCGATCGGTGCGCAAGACGCTCTGCCGGCCGGCGCGCAAGACGCGCCGCCGGCCGACATCGCCCCCGTGGACCTGCGTGCCGACGCTGTCCCGCCACCGGAGAAGGCCCCGGAGAAACCGCCCGACCCGCTGGCCATGAAGATGAAGTGGAAGAACGGCCCGTACTTCTACACCGAGGACGGCCTGTTCACCTTCCAGCCCGGCGGGCGGTTCCAACTCGACACCATTGCCACGGCCGTGCCCGCGGGCTTGCGGCGGAACATCACCGGCCCGTCGCAGTTCGAAGACGGCGTCAGCGTCCGCCGGGCGCGTTTCGCCGCCGACGGGACGTTCGCCAAGACGATCGACTTCAAGGCCGAGTTCGACTTCGCCAACGCCTTCATAACCCAGACCACGCCGCAGCGGGCCAGCCTCGCGACCGTGCCGACGGAACTGAACCTGACCTTCCGCCAACTGCCGATCATCGGCAACCTGCGAATCGGCAACCAGAAGCAGCCGATCTCGTTCGAGCACATGACCAGCAGCAAGTACCTGAACTTTCTGGAACGCTCGACCAGCTTCGACGCCTTCGCGGAAGGGTTCAACAACGGCTTCGTCCCCGGCATCCAGGCGTTCGACAACTTCCTGACCGACAAGCGTGCCTACTGGGCACTCGGCGTCTTCAAGACCACGCGGTCGATCTTCGGCTTCAACGTCGGCCGGAACGAGGCCGACCTGACCGGGCGATTGGCCTACCTGCCGATCTACGAAAACAAGGGCGAGCAGTTGCTGCACGTCGGCCTCGGCGGCAGCTACCGCGACCTGGACGACGACCAGCAGCGGTACCGCTCGCGGTTCAGCCTTCGCAGTTCGCCGAGTGCCCTGTCGGACCTGATCGCCGACACCGGGTTCCTGTACGGCGGTCGGGAGGCGCGACTGGTGCCGGAACTGGCGGGCGTAGCCGGGTCGTTCTCCTTCCAGGCGGAATACTACACGTCATGGCTGAGCCGCACGCAAATGCCGGTGGGCAGCACGCTCGTCCCCTACGGCACGACGTTCTACCACGGCGGGTACGTCGAAGTGCACTACTTCCTGACCGGCGAACACCGCGAGTACGACCACGAGCGGATGGCCTTCACGCGGGTCGTGCCCAAGAACCCGATCCGCTGGGTCGGCGACACCCGCGGGTTGGGGGCGTGGCAACTGGCCGCTCGGTACGGCTATCTCGACCTGAACGACAAGGGCATCGTCGGCGGCATCACGCACGAGTTCGTCCTCGGTCTCAACTGGTTCCTCACGCCGAATGCGAAACTCCAGGCGAACTACGTCCTCACGTCCCGCGAGGCCGCCGACCCCGCCGCCAGCGGCTTGCTCCACGGCTTCGGGGTGCGGACCGCCTGGGACTTCTGACCGCCGCGGGTTCGGATAGGATACCTCTCCGCATCCCGAACCCGCGAGACTTCCCATGCGACTACTCCTGCTGGCGATTGCCTTCGCCCTCCCCTCGTTCGCTTCCGCCCAGACGGCCGCCGAAAAGCAGGCGACGTTGCAGTACCTCGCCGGGCTGCAAGACGCTGCGACCGGGACGTTCAAGCTGAACGCGAAGACCCCACCGGGCTTGCGGGCTACGTCGTCGGCCGTGCGGGCCACGAGGTACCTCGGCGGCGACCTGGCCCACAAGGACAAGATCACGGCGTTCGTGCTGTCGTGCTACGACCCTGCCACCGGCGGCTTCCACGAACTCGACGCAAAGCCGGACGTGACCGTCACTGCCATCGGCGTGATGGCAGCGGTGGAACTCGGCATCCCCGAGGCGAAGTTTCCGAAAGCGGTCGAGTACTTGCACGCGAACGCCAAGACCTTCGAAGACGTTCGCATCGGGGCCGCCGCCCTGGAAGCGTTGGAGAAGAAGCCCGATTGGACCGACGCCTGGATCAAGTTGGCCGACGCGCAACTCAACAACGACGGCACCGCCGGCAAGGGCGACGGCCTGGCCCGCGACAGTGCCAGCGTGGCCGCGATGAAACTCCGCCTCGGCTACCCGCTCGCGAACAAGGCGAAGGTGATCGAGCAGATCAAGGCCGGCCAACGGCCCGACGGGGCCTGGGGCAAGGCTGGCGCGAAGGGCGGCGACGGCGAGACGACCTACCGCGTGATGCGTTCTCTGATGCTGGCGAAGGAGAAGCCGCGAGACGCCGCGAAACTCCGCGAGTTCTTCGCGGCCTGCCGCAACGCCGACGGCGGTTACGGCGTCGCCCCCGGCGAGCCGTCCAGCGTCAGCGGCGTCTACTACCAGGCGATCGTGGCGAAATGGCTGAAGTGACGGAGACTTCGTCCGGCTCACAGTCTTATCGCAGGAACAGGTGGTACACCGGGTTCTGCGTCTCGTCGGCACACGGGTAGCCGAGGGTGTCGAGGAACTCCTGAAAGGCGGGCCGGTCGCCCTCGGGCACCTGGATGCCGACGAGGATGCGGCCGTAATCGGCCCCCTGGTTGCGGTAGTGGAACAAGCTGATGTTCCAGTTCGGGTGCAGGCACGACAGGAACCGCATCAGGGCACCCGGCCGCTCCGGGAACTGGAACCGAAACAGCCGTTCGTCCGTGGCCAGCCGGCTCCGCCCGCCGACCATGTAGCGGACGTGCTCCTTCGAAAGATCGTCCGCCCCGAGGTCCACGGCGGCAAACCCCTCGGCCGCGAGCGACTGCCGAATCGCGCCCGCTTCCCCGCGGTTCCGGGTGGCCAGGCCGACGAGGACGTGGGCCGTCGTCTCGTCGGAGATGCGGTAGCTGAACTCGGTCACGCTCCGCTGGCC
This sequence comes from Limnoglobus roseus, assembly GCF_008254045.1. Lineage (GTDB taxonomy): Bacteria > Planctomycetota > Planctomycetia > Gemmatales > Gemmataceae > Limnoglobus > Limnoglobus roseus. The sequence goes on from NZ_CP042425.1 coordinate 3,329,967, forward strand.
GATGATCTGACACATCCGTTTGAAGCTCCCGCGCTCCTCGGGGATGGTCACGGCGAACAGGGCCTCCCGCTCCTCGCCGGCCTCGGCCCGCTCGGCCACAAACCGCAGCCGGTCGAAGTTCATGTTCGCCCCGCAGGTGATCGCGACTAGCGATTGTTCCTTGAGGCCGTGCCGGGCGGCGTACTGCTTCAACCCGGCAATGCCCATCGCCCCGGCCGGTTCCAGGATGCTCCGAGTGTCTTCGAACGCATCCTTGATCGCGGCACACACGGCGTCGGTGTCCACGGTGACGAAGTCGTCGACCAGTTCCCGCGTCAGGCGGAATGTCTCCTCGCCGACGAGTTTGACGGCCGTCCCGTCGGAGAAGAGGCCCACGTCCGGGAGGGGAACCCGCCGGCCGGCCGCGACCGAGCGGATCATCGCGTCGGAATCGGTCATCTGCACGCCGATCACCTTAACCTCCGGTCGCACGGCCTTGACGTAGGCCGCCACCCCGGAGATCAGTCCGCCCCCGCCGATGGCGACGAACACCGCGTGAAGGGGGTGCTGGTGTTGGCGTAGAATTTCCATGCCGATCGTGCCCTGACCGGCGATCACGTCCGGGTCGTCGAACGGGTGGACAAAGACGTGCCCGTGGCGCTGCTGCAATTCGAGGGCGTGGGTGTAGGCGTCGGAGTAGCTGTCCCCGTGCAGGACGACTTCACCACCGAGGGAACGGACGGCGTCGGCCTTGAGGCTCGGCGTGGTCACCGGCATCACGACGACGGCACGACAGCCGAGTCGGCGCGCACTGAGGGCCACACCCTGAGCGTGGTTGCCGGCCGACGCGCACACGACGCCGCGGGCCAACTCTTCGGGCGACAGGCGGGCCATCTTGTTGTAAGCCCCGCGGAGCTTGAAGCTGAACACCGGCTGGGTGTCTTCCCGCTTGAGCCAGACCGAATTGCCCAGGCGGGCCGAGAGTTTCCCGGCCCGCTCCAGCGGCGATTCGATCGCCACGTCGTACACCCGGGCGTTCAGAATCCGCTTCAGGTAATCCGAGACGCTCGTTTCCATTCCTCACACGCCCTCGACAAAAAATCGGCCCGGGGTCGTCACCACTCCTTGAAGTGATAGCGACCCCGGGCGGAATTCGAAAGCACCGATTGGCGACAGGTCCGCGGTCAGCGCAGCGGGTCGGGTGGGAGGAACAACTCGTTGACCTTGTCCGCGGCCTCTGGCGGTGCCCCGGCCGACCACGCCGGGATCGCCTTCTTCTCCGGCGGATAGAGCGACTCCAACGGCTCCCAGACTACGTCCACGTGATCGTCGAACAGGTCGCCGATGAGCAGGTCCGTCACCTTCCCCTTCAGGTGCGGGTGCGTCTTCACGAACTTCCCGAAGCTGAACCCGTCGTAATATTCGCACACCAGCCGTCGCATCCGGTCCACGCCCTTGCCGAACATCTCGCCCCACCGGCCGAGTTGCGCCGCCGACGTGTCGCCTGCGGTTAGCCCATCGGCAATCGCGTCCGCCGCCAACTCGCCGGACTTTAACGCTAGCAGCACGCCGGACGAGTACAGCGGGTCGAGGAACCCGAAGGCATCGCCGATCAGCACCCACCCGTCGCCGGCCACCTGTGACGAGCGGTACGAGTAGTCCTTCGTCGCGTAGTACCCGGTCGCCCGTGTCCCGGACGCGAGACGTTCCTGAATGGCCGGGCAGGCATTGATTTCTTCCTGGTACGTCTGCTCGTGGGGGCCGCGGCCCTTGAACAAGTAGTCGAACGGGGCCACGACGCCGACGCTGATCGTATCGTCATGCTGCGGGATGTACCACCACCACCCGTGCTTGTTCGGCGTCTGCACGACCAGCGTCGCCCCCTCGTCGCGGCCGGTGTCGCGGTACGCCCCGCGCCAGTACGTCCAGATCGCCCCCTTGTTCAACACCGGGTCCCACTGCCGCAGTTTGAGCCGGTTCTGGAGCATGGTGCTCTGGCCACTGGCGTCCACGACGACCTTCGCCCGCACCTCTTCCGTCCCGCCGCCGTCCTTCTGAACCTTCACGCCGACGGCCCGATCGCCCTCGAAAATCACCTCCAGCACGCGGGCCGGCTGGTGGACTTCGACGCCGTGCTCGCGGGCGTTGTCGAGCATCATCGTGTCGAACTCGCTGCGGATCACCTGCCACGTCTGCGAGCACTCGCCCGGCTTGTTCTCGTCGAAGTAGAACGGGGCCGACTGCCGGCCGATCGCGTTGACGAACTGGACGCTGTGCTTCTTGACGAACGGGCTGGCTTTCATCTTCGGGAGCATGTTCAACCGATGGAAGACCCAGTACGTCTCGGGGATGAGCGACTCGCCGATGTGGAAGCGGGGGAACTTCTCCCGCTCGAACAGCCGAACCTTGACGCCGCGCTGGGCGAGCATGGTGGAGACGGTACTGCCGGCCGGCCCGCCGCCGATCACGACAACGTCGGTACTGGAAGTGGTATCAGACGCCATGAGGAACTCCGAATCGGGTGGGAGAGGTCACGCGGATCACGGTGCGGTTGTCGTTATCGTCACAGTACACGTTCAGACGATATCTGTCCAAACAAATATTTGGCCGCGGGCCGTCGGAACGGATCGGGCAAGAGGGCAGTCAGTCTTTTCGCCAGTAGGCCGGCAGGGTCGGCTTGGTTTCGCGGAGGATTTCGAGAATGGAACGACGGTCGTCGGCCGTCAGGTGTTTGAACGCGGCGTCCTTGTCTCGGCCGATCAGCACGTCGAACAGTTTGCGGAGAACGTACTCCCGCACCTCGCCCGGCATCTTGTCGAACGCCTCGGAGTAGATCAGGAAACTGCACGGGTAGCGGAACAGCTGCGTCTTCAGGTCAAAGTCCCGCAAGGACCGCTTGGCCTTGTCGAACGGCCCGCGGGCAGCGAACTCCTCGGCGAAGCCGCTTGTCCCCTTGACCGCGTCGGTCAGCTTCGCCTCCTCGCAGAACAGCAACCCCTTCAGCAGGTCGTCCCCGACCGAGGCGATGCGGCTCTTGACCGAGTCGTACCGCGTCGTCGCCGGTTCCTTCAGGGCACGGTTCAACTCGTCCTGGTAGTGCAACGCCACGCGGGTTTCGTAGGTCGCCCGCGCGATCCGGTTGTGGACGGTTGTCTGGTGGCCGAGGACCATGAGGGCGACGATGTCGCTGTGCGGCGTGAGGTAACGATTGACCGTAAAGAACGGCTTCAGGTCGGTGACGTTCTGCGATCCGCCCGGCAGCACGGGGTCGGCGTCGTCGGACCGGCCCTTGTGCCAGCGGTTGCCCAGGTGCTCTTGCTTGCCGTGCGTGCCGGTGACGTACCACCCGCCCCACCGCTCCGCGAACGGGCTGGCGTCGTCGGTCCGGTAGCTGCCGTTGGCCAGCAGCGGTTCGCCGCCGCGGTCGGCGAAGACCGACCGCATCAGGTGGCCGGGCACGCCCCGCGTCGGCGACGCCCCGTGGCACGTCAGGCACGACTCGGTCTGCCGGACGAACCGAGGCCGGACCGCCGGTTCCTGGTCGATCGTGTAGTAAACCGTGCCGAGGGCGGCGTCGGCGACCGACACCTCCAGTACGTCGCCGAGGGGCGTGAACCCGACGTACACGTCGTCGTTGAAGTAGACCGCCCGTGGGGTCTTCGCCGTGATCCGCTGCCGCTGGAGACTCGTCTTCGAGAACACGAGAAGCTGCGACGACTCGGGAACTTTCAGGGCCGCCAGAGCGGACTTGAGGTAGCCGTGGTCGTCGTCGAAGGCGAGCTTCGGCTTCGCGGCCTGCAAGCGTGAGACGGGGTTGTCCGCGGCGGCCTTCGCGTAGCGGATCGGGGCTTGGTCGTAGTCGAACGTCTGGGCCGCTGCGTCGGGGACCGTGGCGAACACAACCGTGGCCGCGAGTACGAGCGAGAGTCGGAAGAATTCGAACATCCCAAACCTCAATCCGGGCAGACCTCCGCGTGACAGTATAGCAGCACAAATGTCTAGACAAATGTCGTTCGAACGGATATTTTGGACGAGATGACGACGCCCACCCCCCGCCCCGCGGCCCGGCGGTTCGACTCGCCCCAACAGGAGGCGTACCTCGCCCTGTGGCGGACGTACGACCGCCTTCGGGCGATCGAGGACGAACTCTTCGCGCAATTCGACCTCACCGCCCAGCAGTACAACCTGCTCCGCCTGCTCCAGGCCGATCGCCCGGCCCCCGTGCCCGTCTCGCGGCTGTCGGAACGGCTCGTCTCGCGTGCCCCGGACATGACCCGCATCCTGGACCGGCTCGAAACCCGCGGACTCGTCCTGCGGGCAAGATCGACCGAGGACCGGCGGGCGGTGTTCGTTAGCATCACTCAACCAGGGCTTGAACTTCTTCGGCAAATCGCTCGCCCTCTCGCGGCCTGTCATGAGCGACAAATCGGCCACCTCTCGGGGAAGGAACTCCAATCCCTGATCGACCTCCTGAAATTGACCCGCCAACCCCACGAGGCGGACGACAGCCCCTGGAAGTGATCGAATTCTTGTGGCGGTTCGTTCGCTCCCCGGCTACGCTGTGACCGATGTTTACTTGCGCAGGGTCCGCCGGCCGGCGCGATCGAGTTGGCTGAATCAGTGTTCGGCCGCAGAGGGCTTCCAGTGGCAATTGCCCCCGATCAGTTTTGGGGATCGAATTACTACAAACACCCGCCGCTAACAGACGAGATGACTGCGGAGGCTGAGCGGCAACTCGGGGTCAAACTACCGGCCGAGTACCTCGCGCTTCTCCACATCCAAAACGGCGGGTACACCCACGGGTTCGGCTTCCCCATGAACCGGCCGACGAAGTGGGCGGCCGATCATGTGCCACTCGACTACCTGTTCGGGATCGTCACCGACCCGGACCATCGCACGGCGCAGAACATCCTCGATACCGCGTACCTGACGGCCGAGTGGGGACTACCGCCCCGCCAAGTCCTTCTCACGGGCGATGGGCACTGGTGGATCAGCCTGGACTACCGATCCGGCGAAGTGCCGTCGGTCGCGTGGCTATACATCGACCTCGGCGAAGACATCCAAGTAGCCCCGTCATTCGCGGCGTTCCTGGACGGGCTCTTGCCGGAGTCGGCGTTTGCCGATGATGAAGAGTCCGAACCAGATGCGGCAGAAGGGAGTGAGGCATGATCCGTTTTCTGGGACTTCAAACTCACCAGAGTTCCTGCCACTGCTTGAGTGGGCCGTTCGGCTGCCGATCCATTATCGCCTTCGTCGTCGCCGTCTGTCTGGCGGTTGGCCCCGTCGCGGCCGGCCCGGGAGAGTACCTCAAGAAGCCCGACACTTGGTTCGCCGGGGACGAAGCCAAGAAGATCGCGGCGAACATCCTGTCCTTCCAAACTGAACTCGGCGGGTGGCCGAAGAACGAATCCACGACCGCCGGGCCGTACACCGGCGACCGCAAGGACCTCAAGCCGACCTACGACAACGGGGCGACCACCGACGAACTGCGATTCCTCGCCCGGATTTACAGTGCGACGAAGGACGCCCCGTACAAGACCGCGTTCGACCGCGGCCTCGATTACGTCCTCGCGGGGCAGTACCCCAACGGCGGATGGCCGCAGTACCACCCGCCGGGCAAAGGCTACCACCGGCACATCACCTTCAACGACAATGCGATGGTCCGCCTCCTGACGTTCCTCCGCGAAGTGGCGACGACCAAGACTTACGCCTTCGTTGACGACGCCCGCCGGAAGACCGCCGCGACCGCCTTCGACCGGGGTATCGTGTGCATTTTGAAGTGCCAGATTAAGGTCGACGGCAAGCTCACCGCGTGGTGCGCCCAGCACGACGAGATCGACTTCCGCCCGCGGCCGGCCCGCACGTTCGAGTTGGCGACTCTGAGCGGGTCCGAGTCGGTCGGCATCACGCGCATTCTGATGAGCCTGGACGACCCGTCGCCGGAGGTCGTGCGGGCGGTCGAGGCGGCGGCCGCGTGGTTCGAGGCGGCGAAGCTGACGGGCATCCGCGTGGCGTCTGAGAAGGACGAGAAGGGACCGAAGGGCGTGAACAAGGTAGTCGTGAAGGATCCGACGGCCCCGCCGCTGTGGGCCCGGTTCTATGAAATCGGGACGAACAAGCCCGTCTTTGCCGACCGGGACGGGGTGCAAAAAATGGCCCTCGCGGACATCGGGTACGAGCGGCGGAATGGGTACGCCTGGTACGGAGCGTGGCCGGAGAAACTATTGACGGTGGGATACCCGGCGTGGAAAAAGCGAGTTGCGGCAAAGACGGGGCGGTAGGCCGATAACACCCTCAACCGGCAGTTCTGCCGGTAGTCTGGCCGTCGTGGTAAGAAACGGAATTGCGCTTGCCCCGGTCGATGTCCCGACAGGTATTCGTCGCAAGTTTCAAAGGGAACTGGCGGTGCCATTCGGCAACATGCGCCAGGCTCACGTCTCAAATCCTTGTTCGGGTTGATGGAATAAGTACTGAATGACAGATCGGCGTGGAGCCGGGGTCATTTTCATGAATCCTACACGGTTGACCCGTCGGCCGCATCTGTTTACAACAAAACCAGTTCCTAACAGAACGTCGCCCTCTTTCTCTCCCGGAGTGCGTTCGATGTTTCGGTTCGTTTCCGCCCGCCGACGAGCGGCCTTTACGCTCATTGAGTTGCTCGTCGTCATTGCCATCATTGCCATCTTGATTGGATTGCTGTTGCCCGCCGTGCAGAAGGTTCGCGAGGCCGCCGCCCGGGCCAAGTGTTCCAACAACCTCAAGCAGATCGGCATTGGCCTGCACGCCTTCCACGATGTGAACAACGGGTTCCCCGCTGGCCGCCTCGGGTGTGACGGTATCACCAGCGGCCCGTGCGCCGGCCTGCCGACAACGGGGATCGGCCGGGCCGGGTTGAGCGGCTTCGTCGCCATCCTGCCGTTCATGGAGTTGGACCCGCTGTACAAGATGTTCAGCACGGTCGAGTACGGCTGGCCGACCAACGCCACGCCGATGTGGGTCGCCCTCAACCAGACGGCCATCGAGACGCGGCCGACCGTGTACGTCTGCCCGTCGGACACCAGCGACGCGAGTGTCGCGAGCAACGGCATGGCGGCCAAGATTGGTAGCTACGCCTTCGTCTCCGGCTCCTTTGGCCCGTCGTCGGGCATCGCTGACACCGTGAAGATCACCAACAACGGTATGTTCGTGTACATCACCAAACGCCGCATTGCGGACGTGACCGACGGCACCAGCAACACGACGGCCGTCGGCGAGGTGTACGACGGCCACCTGGGCACGAACACGAACATCTGGAGCGTCGGCTCCCGGCACAACAGTTCGCTGCGGACGACCGAGAACCCGATCAACACCCCGCCGGGGACGGGCATCTGCTACGGTACGGGCACCAGCGCCATGAATGGCGCGTTCATGAGCCGCCACACGGGCGGGGCCAATTTCGCCCTGGCCGACGGCAGCGTTCGCTTCCTGCAGCAGAACATGGACATTACGGTGTACCGCAACCTCTCCACCATCCGGGGCGGCGAAGTCGCCACCAACCAGTAAGCCAAAAGGATTTCCCATGGCCTGCTCTCTCCCCACCGGCCCCGCCCGCCTCACCGCGGGCGGGGCCTTGGTGGTCGTGTTTCTCTCGCTGGTCGGTTGCAGCGACGGCGGCCCCAAGGTCGTCCCCGTCTCGGGCATCGTCACCATCGACGGCCAACCGCTGACCTACGGTCACATCCAGGTTCTGCCGACCGGCTGGCGACCGGCTTCCAGCCGCATCGGCTCCGACGGCCGCTTCATGCTGACCACGACCGTCTCCGGCGACGGCTGTGCCGTCGGCACCCACCCGGTTGCCATTCTCGCCGGCGAGTCGATCAGCACCGAGGCGACAAAGTGGCACGCCCCCAAGAAGTACGCCGACAGTAAGACGTCCAACCTCACGGTGACCATCACCGGGCCGACGAACGACCTGAAGGTCGAGTTGACGTGGAGTGGCGGCAAGCCGTTCACGGAGAAGTTCGAGCGGGAGGGCGGTACCGAACTCCAGGGTCTCGGCAAGTAAGTCGTGCCGGGCGTGCGTAACGTCACCGGGCCACGGGGTCAATCGCGGAGGTCGGTCGCTCCAGGACCGCCGCCCGAACTTGACCCCGTGGCCCGGCTCGTAAAATTCCTCGCACCTCCGTCTGGCAATTCCGCGAAGGCGGCATATATTCACACTCTTCCGCCCCAGAAACCGTGTTGGGGGCGTTTCGTTGTTTTAACAGGGGATGGGCGACCCTCATCCTGGGAGGTTGGTTTTGTGGCGTTAATCGACGTGAAAGAACTCCTCGACGCGGGCGTACACTACGGCCACCGCGCGAGCCGCTGGAATCCCAAGATGCGGCCGTACATCTACGGCAAGCGTAACCTCATTCACATCATCGACCTCCGGGAAACGGTTCGAGGCCTGCTTCGGTCTCACCGCTACCTGTCGCAGGTCGTGTCCAAGGGCCAACTCGTCCTCTTCGTGGGCACGAAGAGGCAGGGCAAAGACATCCTGGAACGCGAAGCCTCGCGGTGCGGCATGCCCTACGTCAGCGAACGCTGGCTCGGCGGCGCGCTCACGAACTTCAAGACGATCCGCTCGCGGTTGAACCGCCTCGAAGAACTCGAAGCCATGTGGCTGCCCGAAGGCGACAACGCCAAGCGGCACGACATGACCACGTACATCGCCGGCATGATGAACGAAGCCGGCAAGATGGACCTGAACAAGGCTCCTGACACGGCCCCGATCCGCCGCTACAGCAAGAAGATGATCTCGGCGATGAGCCGCGAGTTGCTCAAGATTCGCCGCAACCTCCTCGGCGTTCGCGAGATGAAGCGGGCACCCGAAGTGCTCGTGATCGTGGACCCGAAGAAGGAACACATCGCGGTGAAGGAAGCCCGCCGCATGGGCATCACCACGGTCGCCCTGATCGACACCGACAGCGACCCGGACCCCGTTGACCTGCCGATTCCGGGCAACGACGACTCGATCCGCTCGATCGAAGTCGTGCTGCAGAAGCTGGCGAACGCGGTCCTCGAGGGTCGGGCCGCCCTGCCGCCGGAACAGCAGGCGATGCTGCAAAAGCCGCGGATCATCCCGAAGCCGGAAGCCCCCGCGGCCCCGGTTGCCGACGAGAAGGCCGCCGACGCGCAACCCGCCGGCCAGACGGTCTAAGTGGGGAGAGGGTATCGGGTCTAGGGCCTGGCAGAGGTCGAAGGCGAATGTCTTCTTCTGCCATACCCTGAACCCCTTACCCCATACCCGATCCACCAAAGACAAGCACAAGCGAACGAGAGAGAACAATGAGCACGATTTCGGCCGCCGCGGTGAACGAGCTTCGCAAGAAGACTGACCTGCCGATGATGGACTGTAAGAAGGCCCTCACGGCCGCCAACGGCGACATGGAAGCGGCCATCGAGATTCTCCGCAAGGAGTTCTCGAAGGCGACGATCAAGCGAGAAGGCAACGAGACGGCCGAGGGCCGCATCGGCATCTTCGTCGACAACGCCGCGAAGGCCGGATCCATCGTCGAGTTCCGCTGCGAGTCGGCCCCGACGGCCAAGAACGATCGCGTGATCGAACTGATCGCAGACCTGGCGAAGACGGTCGCCACCGACAACCCGGCCGACGTGCCCGCCCTCATGGGCAGCAAGTTCGGCACGGCCACCGTGAAGGAACGGGTGGACGAAGTCGTCGGCGTGATCCGCGAGAAGATGGTCGTGCAGCGGTTCGCCCGCGACACCGGCCACGTCTACGGCCAGTACATCCACCACGACGGCAGCGTCGGCGTTCTGCTCGTCTGCACGGGCGAGAAGGCCAGCGACGAAGTGATGCGGGACGCCTCGGCCCACATCGCCGCCCTCAACCCGCAGTTCGCCCTCACCAGCGAAGTCCCCGCGGACCTGCTGGCAAAGGAAAAGGAACTGGCGATGTCGCACATCCTGGCCGAGCCGAAGAACCAGGGCAAGCCGCAGAACATCATCGAGAAGATCGCCGAAGGCAAGACGAAGACCTGGCTGGCCGAGACGGTGCTGACCGAGCAACCGATGGCCAACGCCGCGAAGTACCCGAACACGACCGTCGGCCAAGCCTTGCAAAAGGTCGGCCTGACCGTCGTGAAGTTCATCCGCTTCAAAGTCGGAGCGGTGTAATCACCCGACACACACCCGCCGGCCGTCCGGCGGTTCGTTTCATTCCTTGAGGTTTCAATGCCGCATACCGAATCAGCCTGGAAGCGCCTCCGCCAAGCCGACAAGCGCCGCCGCCGTAACCGCGTCGTCGCGAAGCAACTCCGCGAGAAGCGGAAGGTTCTCACGGAGGCCCTGAAGGGCACCGACGAGGCCGCGAAGACGAAGGAAGTGAAGACGGTCCAACAAGCCCTCGACCGGGCCGCGTCGAAGGGGTACATCCACAAGAACAAGGCCGCCCGCCTGAAGTCGCGGCTGGCGAAGAAGCTGAAGGCTCCCGCCGCGGCCCCGGCCGCGAAGTAACGACGTTCGAGCGATTGCATTCAGCCTCCGCGAAGGCTTCCGTACCCCGGAAGTTCTTGCGGAGGCTGCGGCACGAATACCCTTCTCCCGGACTTGCCATGCCCTCTTCCCCCTCCCGTGGCTGGCTCGTCGTCGCGGCCGGTATGGCCGTGAACCTCTGCCTTGGCATCCTCTACGCTTGGAGCGTCTGGAAGGCCAACCTCACGACGAAGGTGCCCGACCTCGTCGGTACGCCGATGCCGACGGACGGCCTCAACGCCGGGTGGACGTTCCTGTCTGACGCCGATGCGACGTGGGCGTATGCCGTGTGCGGGCTGACATTCGCGCTGTTCATGATCCCCGGCGGCCGACTGCAAGACCGATACGGCCCGCGGATCGGCGTCACCCTCGGCGGGCTGTTCCTCGCGGCCGGGTGCGTCCTCGCGGGCGTGTTGCACAGCTACCTCGGCCTCATCGTTGGGTTCGGCATCCTCGGTGGCATCGGCATGGGCCTCGGCTATGCCGCCGCCACGCCGGCGGCCGTGAAGTGGTTCGGCCCGCACCGCCGCGGGTTGATCGTCGGCCTCGTCGTCGGCGGGTACGGCGGGGCGGCCATCTACATCGCCCCGCTCGCTACCGAGTTGATCGCCCGCTACGGCATCACCGGCAGCTTCGTCGCCCTCGGCCTATCGTTCGCCGTCGTCGTGGTCGTGGCCGGGCGGTTGCTCACACCGCCGCCGCCGGGGTTTGTCCCGGCCGGCCCGATGGTGGCGTCGGCCAATCCGGTCGCGGTGGTCAACTGGGCACCGCGGGAGATGCTGCGGACGTGGCAGTACTTCGCCCTCGTCGTGCTGATGTTCGGCGGGGCACAGTCGGGCCTCTTGCTAATCGCGAACGCCGTCCCTCTGCTGGCGAAGGCCGCGAAGGGGAACGAGTTCTTCGCTCAAAACGGGTGGTTACTTGCTGCGTTTGGCGGGATCGTAAACGCCCTCGGTCGCGTGGGGACCGGGTCGTACTCCGACCGCATCGGCCGCACGAACGCCTACACGCTCAACGGCGTCGCGTCGGCCGCGTGCCTGTTCCTGATGCCGACGGTCATTGAATCGAACAACGTCGGCTTGTTGTTCCTCGTCGTCGGTATCGCGTACTGGCAGTACGGCGGCGGTCTGTCACTGATGCCGGCGATGACGGCCGACTTCTACGGCCCGAAGAACCTCGGTACAAACTACGGCCTCGTCTTCCTCGGCTGGGGCCTCGCGTTCCTCGTGCCTCTGACGGCCGGGTACATCAAGGGCTTCACCGGCAATGATGACGCCGCCCTCTACCTGTCCGGCGGCATCCTCACGGCGTGTGTGGTCCTCAGCCGCCTCGTTACCCGGCCCATCGTTGCGAAGGAATTGCCATGAACCCGACCGTACTGCTCGGTGTCCTGATGCTCGTCGGGGCCGACCCAGAGCCGGCGAAGCCGACCGCGCACACGAAGCGAGAAGTCGCGGGCTGGACGGTCCAAGTGGACGACCGATTGCTGAGCGGCCCGGACGCGGATCTCGGCACGCGGGCGTTGAAGTTGATGGAAGGCCAACTGGAAATCGTCGCGCTGGTGGTGCCGGAAGATCGGCTGAAGAAACTGCGGGCCGTGCCGATCTGGCTCGACTGCACGCACGGCAAGTTGGTGCCGGCGCAATATCACCCGAGCGCCGGCTGGTTGAAGTCGCACGGCTACTCCGCGGAACTGGCCCGATGTGTTCACGTGCCGGACGCGAAGTATTTTGCGAGTGCCCACCACCAGCGGCAACAGCCGTGCGCGATGCTGCACGAGTTGGCCCACGCTTACCACGATCAGGTCCTCGGCTTCGACCACGCCGAGGTAAAGGCCGCGTGGGAGCGGTTCGTGTCGAGCGGTAAGTACAAGTCGGTGCTACACATGGACGGCGTGAAGCGGTCGCACTACGGCCTGACGAACGAGAAGGAGTTCTTCGCAGAGATGACGGAAAGCTACGTCGGCCGCAACGACTTCTTCCCGTTCAACGCCGCAGAACTGAAGCAGGAGGAGCCGGAGTTGTACAAGTTGATGGAAAAAATCTGGGGCCGGATGCCGTGACGGCCGGCTCGGTGGTTGACGGTGGGTGGCATCGGCGATAGGTTAGATTCACCTGGGGTCGTAGCTCAGTTGGTAGAGCGCCTGAATGGCATTCAGGAGGTCAGGGGTTCAACTCCCCTCGGCTCCACTCGGGTTCTTCGGTCGATCGCGCATTTCTCATTTCCCACCTTGTCCGCAGTTTGATACGATTTCCTTCCCACCCTCCTCCCGTTCCGCCGAGACGCTTGCAATGCTCTCCCGCTTGGTCCTCGCCGTCGTTGCGATCGCGGCCGTCGTGCCGTTGTTGCCCGCCCAGACTCCCGAATTCACCCGCACCGAGGACGTGATCTACGGTCGCAAGTTCGGCCTCGCGATGACGCTGGACGTGTTCACCCCGAAGGGCAAGAAGAACGGCGCGGCCGTCATCATGGTCATCAGCGGCGGGTGGTACTCCGCCCACGAGGGGATCAACGTCGGCTTTTTCGCCGAGATGCTCAAACGCGGTTACACCGTGTTCGCGGTCGTCCACGGCAGCCAGCCGAAGTTCACCATCCCCGAAGTCCTCGACGACATGCACCGGGCCACGCGGTTCGTCCGGTCCAACGCCAAGAAGTACGAGTTCGACCCGGACCGCATCGGCATCATGGGCGCGTCGGCGGGCGGCCACCTGTCGCTCATGCAGGGCACGGCGTTCAAGCCCGGCAACGAGAAGGCCAAGGACCCGCTGGAGCAGATCTCGTCGAAGGCCAACGCCGTCGGCTGTTTCTTCCCGCCGACCGACTTCCTGAACTACGGCAAGGAGGGCGAACTCGCCCTCGGCGACGGCGTGCTGAAGGGCTTCCGCGCCCCGTTCTACTTCATGGAAGCCGACCCCCGCGGCGGGTTCAAGGAGATCACCGACGAGGCCAAGCGGAAGGAGATCGGCAAGGCGATTTCGCCCGCCTACCACGTGTCGAAGGACTCCGCCCCGTCGCTCATCATCCACGGTGACGCCGACAAACTCGTGCCGATCCAGCAGGCGGAAGTCGTCATCGCGAAGTTCAAGGAGAAGAACGTGCCGTGCGAACTCGTCGTGAAGAAGGGCAAGGAACACGGCTGGCCGGGCATCGACAAGGACATCATCACGATCGCCGACTGGTTCGATAAGTATCTCCCCGCCAAATAACCTTCCTCCTCAACAAGGACCCTCTCCCATGCTCTCGCGTCGTTCGTTCCTCGCCGCCTCGGCGGCCGCCCCACTCGTGCTCTCGCACACGGCACGAGCCGCCGCCAACGAGCGGCTCACCCTCGGCTTCATCGGCGTCGGCACGATGGGCCGCGGGCACCTCGGCGGCTACTTGGGCCGTAAGGACGTGGAAGTCGTCGCCGTCTGCGACGTGGTGAAGGAGCGCCTCGACAGCGCCGCCGGCATGGTCGAGAAGAAGTACGCCGACCGCAAGAAGGCCGGCACCTGGAAGGGCGTGAAGTCCTTCCCCGACTTCCGCGAGTTGCTCGCCGACAAGTCGATTGACGCGGTCGTGATCGCCACGCCGGACCACTGGCACGCGAACGCCGCCGTGCTGTCGGCGAGGGCCGGCAAGCACATCTACTGCGAGAAGCCGCTGACGCACAACATCGCCGAGGGCCGGTGGTTGGTCGAGGAAATCAAGAAGGCGAAGATCACGTTTCAGGTCGGCAGCCAACAGCGGAGCGAGTTCGCCAACCGCTTCCGGGCGGCCGTCGAGATGATCTGGAACGGCTGGATCGGCGACGTGAAGACCGTTCGCATCGGTGTCGCCGGCCCGAACCGGCCGTGCGACCTGCCGACGCAGGAGATCCCCGTCGGCACCGACTGGGACTTTTGGCAAGGCCCGGCCCCGGAACGCGGCTACAACGAAATCCTCTGCCCGAAGGGCGTCCACTCGGGCTTCCCGAAGTGGCGGGACTACCGCGAGTACGCCGGCGGATACGTGGCCGACATGGGCGCGCACCACTTCGACATCGCCCAGTGGGCACTGAAGATGGACGGCAGCGGCCCAGTGGAAGTGAACCCGCCGACCGATCCGAAGCAACTCAGCGGCCTGACGTTCACCTACGCCAACGGCGTGAAGATGATCCACGGCGAGTTCGTGAAGAATAAAGAAGGCCGCGAACTGAAGGCCGACTGCGTCTTCGAGGGGACCGAGGGCACCATCCTCGTCGGCCGTGGGCAACTGGAAGTGATCTTCAACAGCGGCTCGAAGGCCCAGTACCCGGACGCGGCGAAGCGGGTGACGCCGTCGAGCGACCACAAGCAGAACTGGCTGGAAGCGATCAAGGCGGGCAAGGAACCGATCTGCCCGCCGGAGATCGGCCACCGCACGGCGACCGTCTGCCACCTCGGCAACCTCGGCTACCAACTCCGCCGCAAGTTGAAGTGGGACCCGGTGAAGGAGGAGTTCGCGAACGACGACGAGGCGAATAAACTCCGCAGCCGCGAACCGCGGGCGAAGTGGAAGGTGACGTAAGCCTGTTCTTTGGAACCCAGAGCGGAAGCGACGGGGTAGTGAGGCCGCCTCACTACCCCGTCGCTTCCGCTCTGGGTTCCAAAAACGTCTTCAGAAATCGGGCCTGCCGCCCGTTCGCACGCAATAATGGGGTATCTCCACTCACGGAGGCACGCCCATGACGAACGTCGTTCTCCTCGGCGCGGGCAAGATTGGCCGGATGATCGCCCGCTTCCTCGCCGACACCGGCGACTACCGTGTGCGAATCGCCGACGTGGACGCGGACACGCTCGCCCGCTTCCACCGGCCGAACGTCGAACCCGTCACCGTCGATGCCGCGAACGCTGCGTCGCTGACCAAGGCGATGCACGGCTGCTCGCTCGTCATCTCGGCCCTCAGTTTCAGTCTCAACCCGCTGATCGCCGAGATCGCTCACGACCTCGGCCTGAGTTACTTCGACCTGACCGAAGACGTGGAAACCACCCGCCGCGTGCGGGCCGTGGCAGCGCGGGCGAAGCCGGGGCAAATCTTCATGCCGCAGTGCGGTCTCGCCCCGGGGTTCGTTTCGATCCTGACGAACCACGCCGCGAAGGGGTTCGACAAACTCGACACCGTTCACATGCGCGTCGGGGCGTTGCCGCAGTTCCCGACGAACGCGCTGAAGTACAACCTCACGTGGTCCACCGACGGCCTCATCAACGAGTACTGCAACCCGTGTGAGGCGATCCACAACGGCCGCCGTCTCGAACTGCTGCCGCTCGAAGGGCTGGAGCGGTTCGACCTCGACGGCGTCGAGTACGAAGCCTTCAACACCTCCGGCGGCCTCGGCACGCTCTGCGAAACCCTCGACGGCCAGGTTCGCGAACTGAACTACAAGACCGTCCGCTACCCCGGCCACCGCGACCTCGCGACGTTCTTGGTGAACGAACTCCGCCTGAGCGAACGCCGCGAACTGCTGAAGGATGTACTGGAACGGGCCGTGCCGATCACGTACCAGGACGTGGTCATCGTCTTCTGCACCGTGAAGGGCTGGCGGAAGGGCCGGTACGTTCAGCACAGCGAGGCGAAGAAGGTGTACCCGCGGACGTTCGACGGCGAAATCTGGAGTGCCATCCAGGTGACGACGGCCGCCGCGATCTGCGCGGCCGTAGACCTGCACGTCGCCGACCGACTGCCATCGCAGGGCTTCGTGAAGCAGGAAGACGTAGACTACGCCGAGTTCATGGCGAACCGCTTCGGAAAGCACTATTGCTCGATGTGAAAAAAATACTTCTCGGTTTGGCCTTCTAGTGACAGGCGAACTTTTTATGGATTCACGTGTCCACTTGTGGCAGATTGATTCACTGGCCTAGAGCGAAGCTATGAATAAGATTGAAGAGCGTGCGGCACTCGATGCTGTTTTTGGAATATATCCTTTGATCATTAAGGAACAAGAGCGACCTGATTTTAGATGCTTACATCCGACGACTGGCGAATTCGGTGTGGAAGTTACAGAATTCCATGCCTCTGAGAGCGACGCCAGACTGCGTAACATACGAAATTACCCCCTTGATATCATTAAGAATGGAAAATACCGTCACAAGGATGATGTTGGAGAGATTTGTGTTGAAGAAGTAGTTTATCATGTCGCAGCTACAGGCCAGCAAATTCCTCTTCGAGCCATACCTCGCCGTGTTCCGACTGTCCGTGAATGCGTTCCCAAAATTGTTGACATGATTAACGACAAGGGGATGAAGTGTGCTGGCTATGACAGCGATCTTCGATCAACGGACTTGATCATCAGTGATTTAAATAATGCAGTGCGATTGAACAGAGTTGGGGAGTTTTTGGGTTGTCTCCATGATTACTTGTGTGGGAGTTCAGCAGTGGTGATGGTTTCACCGTTGCGAGAGGTGTATCTCCTGTGCCTTTGCGGTGAAATTGGTCGCGTTTGTATTCCGATTTACGGGAATTTGTTTGTAGGCGAAATAGCTGTATTTGACGAAATCTATTCTCGACATATCTCGGCACTGTCTGAAGACAATACAGTTGGTCGATATTTGGCTACTCTTGCCGCTCATTTAGCAGCTCGGTTTCCGGGGACAGTATTCTCGGAGAGCGAAGGCGATGTGTCGTTCAAGTTTGCAAGTACGGTTTGGACATTGTCGGCTGAGCAGAAGGTTTTCATCACTGACATGAGATGTGGTGATGAACTTGCATGGGAGGCACTCTCGTCAGAGAGTAATGTCGATCCATTCCAGGCAAGTATATTTAATGATCCTGAACAGGGACGGGTAAATGAATTTCGATGCTATGAACTGCATTTCCCCGTGCCCGAGACTAGGCCGTGTTGACGAGCCGTGTTCGTTCGGGGTAAGAGTTTAGGTCGATCCCGACCATTCCGAGGCACGACGCCGTGCGGTACTTGCTCACGGACGACCACTGGGCCATCCTCGAACCGCTCGTCGCCCAGGCCAAGCAGTTCACCGGCGGCCAGCCGCCACGCCTGTCCGACCGCATGTTCTTCGAGGCAATCCTGTACTGGGCCCGGACCGGCATCCCATGGCGGGATCTGCCGAGCGAGTTCGGGGCGTGGGACGCCGTGTACCACCGGTTCGGCCGGTGGGCCCGCTCGGGCAGCCTGCGGCGGCTGTTTGAACTGCTGACCGCCAACCCCGACCTGGGTGACGTCCGCCGCATCCTGGTCGACTCCACCGTCGTCCGCGCCCACCAGCATGCGGCCGGGGCACGGCGGAAGAAAAAAAGATCGGGGCGGCACGAAGTGCTCGCCGTGAGGGTCTTGGCCGCAGCCGGGGCGGGCTGACCACCAAGGTTCTCGTGGCGGCCGTCGACGAGGGCACGGCCCTCGCCGTCGAAGTGTTGCCGGGCCAAGCCCACGACGCCCCGCGGTTGGGGCCGCTGCTCGACGCCACCATCGCTCGCGTGCCGCACTTCGACGAGGCGGTGTGCGACAAGGGGTTCGATGGGGACGACCAGCGGCAGGCGTGCGTCGACCGGGACGTGTTCCCGAACATTCCCAGCCGGAGCAACCGGGTCGAGCCCCAGCCGTTCCTGCCGGACGGGTATCGAGAGCGGAACAAGGTGGAGCGGCTGTTCGGCAAGGCCAAGCAGTTCCGCCGGTTCGCCACCCGGTACGAGAAGCGGAAGACGATGTTCCTCGGTGTGGTCCATTTGGTGTTCGGCGTCCTGCGACTACGGCGACTCAGGAACATCAACACGGCCTAGTACCGGCTAATACCCCTGCCCCCAGCCGAGGTTTTCCAACGTGCATAGCATTTTTGCTAGCGTACTTGGTGAGATCAACATTTCCACGCCAAATGCAGTTGCCGTTGGCCGCCGCTGGCTGCCCGGCACCGGCGGCGCACTGGATGTTCGCACGCCCATCGACGGCTCACTGCTCGCGTCGTTCCCGCAGGCGACGCCGGCCGATCTAAAGCCGCTCCTCGCCGCTGCGACTTCGGCGTTCCTCGAATGGCGGATGGTGCCCGCCCCCGTCCGCGGCGAGTTCGTTCGCCGCATCGGCGAGAAACTCCGCGAGAAGAAGGACCAACTCGCCGCGGTCGTCAGTTGGGAGGCCGGCAAGATCACCCAGGAATCGCTCGGCGAAGTCCAAGAGATGATCGACATCTGCGATTTCGCCGTCGGCCTCAGCCGGCAACTGTACGGCCTGACCATCGCCAGCGAGCGGCCGCGGCACCGCCTCATGGAACAGTGGCACCCGCTCGGCCCGGTCGGCGTCATCACGGCGTTCAACTTCCCCGTCGCGGTCTGGGCGTGGAACGCGATGCTCGGCCTCGTCTGCGGCGATCCGATCATCTGGAAGCCGTCACACAAGACGCCGCTGTGCGCCCTGGCCACGCACGCCGTTGTGATGGACGTGCTGAAGGACATGCCCGACGTGCCCGACGGTGTGGTCAGCCTGATCGTCGGCGGCAACGATGTCGGCGAAGCGCTCGCGGCCGCCCCGGAATTGCCGCTAATCTCCGCGACCGGCAGCACGCGCATGGGCCGGACCGTCGGGCAGGTGGTGGCCGCGCGGCTGGGCCGGTCGCTGCTGGAACTCGGCGGCAACAACGCGATGATCGTCGCCCCGACGGCCGACCTGGAACTGGCCGTCCGCTCGATCACGTTCGCTGCCGTCGGCACCTGTGGCCAGCGCTGCACCACCCTGCGGCGGCTGATCGTCCACGAGTCAATCGCCGCGACCCTGCTCGATCGCCTGAAGGCCGTCTACGCGAAGCTGCCGATCGGCAACCCGCTGGAACCCGGCACCCTCGTCGGACCGCTCATCGACGAAGCCGCCTTCGAGGCGATGCAATCAGCCCTCGCGTCGGCCCGCCAATCGGGCGGAACCGTCACCGGCGGCGAGCGCGTCCTGCGGCCGGGGGGCTACGTTAGCCCGGCCCTCGTCGAGATCGCCGGGGACGCGCCAATCGTGCGTGAGGAAACCTTCGCCCCGATCCTGTACGTGACGCCGTACCGCGACCTGTCTGACGCGATCGCGCTGCACAACGGCGTGCCACAGGGGTTGGCCTCCGCGATTCTAACGAACGACTTGCGCGAGGCGGAATTGTTCCTGTCGCCGGCCGGCTCCGACTGCGGCATTGCGAACGTGAACATCGGCACGAGCGGGGCCGAGATCGGCGGCGCGTTCGGTGGCGAGAAGGCCACCGGCGGCGGCCGCGAGTCCGGCTCCGACGCCTGGAAAGTGTACATGCGCCGCGCGACGAACACGATCAACTACTCGCGCGACCTGCCGCTCGCCCAGGGCATCCGGTTTGAAGTGTGAGGGCAAACAGTCCGGCCGTGGGCTTAGTGGTCGTCCCCGCGCTCCTTCGTCAAGCGAATCAACTCCGCGATTAACCCGTCCGTTGTCGCCTCGGCGGCGACCGCGGCCGGGGCGAGGCCGAACTCGTCGAGGGCCGCGGCCGTCAGCGGGCTGATCGCCACCAGGCGAATTTCGCCGCGTTCGACTCGCCCGCGGATGGTGTCGTCGAACAGCTTCGCGAGCGCCCGGGCGATGTTCGGACTGGTGAGGGTGACGTACCGAATCTCGCCGCGCCGCAGGGCGTCGAAGACTTCGTGCTGCCCCTCGATCGCGTCGGCCTGTTCGTAGACGACGACCTCGCTGACGGTCGCGACCTTCGCCAATTGCTCGGCCAGCACCGGCCGGCCCTGTTTGCCGCGGGCGAGCAATACCCGCTTCCCTTGCACGTGCGGGCCGAGGTGTTCGGCGAGGTGTTCGGCCGAGAACTTCGCGGGCGGAACCAGATCGGGCTGAAGGTGGTACTCCTTCAAGGCCGCCGCCGTCTTCGGGCCGACAGTGGCGAACTTTACCTGCGCGAAGTCGCGCACGTCGCGGCCTTGCGCGAGATGGTGCTTGATGAGCGAATGCACGCCGTTCGCGCTACTGAACACCAGCCAGTCCCATTCGCCGTTACGAATCTGGGTCAGAGCCGTGTCCACCGCGGCGGGGTTTTCCGGTTCGCGAATCTCGACGGTCGGCAACTGATACGGGACCGCCCCGAGCACTTCGAGGCGGCGGATCATCGCCTCGGCTTGGTGGCGCGGCCGGGTGACGAGGACGCGCTGCCCGAACAGCGGCCGCTGCTGGAACCACGACTGTTCGACCCGGCGGCCGACGGCTTCGCCGATCAGAATGAGGCCGGGCGATTCCAGCCCGGCGTTGCGGCGGGCGTCGTCCAGGGTGCCGAGGGTGGCCGCGACCGTCCGCATGTCGCCGGTGGAAACCCGCTCGACGATGGCGGCGGGCGATTCCGGGTCGCGGCCGTGCTTCACCAGTTGATCGACGAGCAACGGCAGGCGGGCGATGCCCATGTAGATCGCCAGCGTGCCGGGGAACTGCGCGAGAGCCTTCCAGTCGAGGCGGTTGCCGGGCTTCGTCGGGAGTTCGTGCCCGGTGACGAGGGCGACGGCACTGGAATAGTTCCTGTGCGTCAACGGCAGATCGAGGAACGCCGCCGCCGCGAGGGCGGCCGTCACGCCGGGGACGATCTCGTAGGGGATGCCGGCGGCCCGCAACGTCTCGGCTTCTTCGCCGCCGCGGCCGAAGATGAGCGGGTCGCCGCCCTTGAGCCGCACGACGCGCTTGCCGGCCCGCGCGTTGTCGATCAGCATGTTGTGGATGTGCGGGTACTTGTCCGGGTGGTTGCCGGGCAGTTCGCGGACGCAGACCGTCTCGGCCTTCGGGTTGGCGAAGTCGAGCAACCGGCGCGGCACAAGTTGGTCGTAGATGACGATGTCGGCCGACGCGAGCAGTTCGACCGCCCGCAGGGTCAACAGCCCCGGCGCGCCGGGGCCGGCTCCAACAAGGAAAACGCGGGGTTCGTGAGTCTCGGACATACAGGTATGATACGCCCGCCGCGGTGAACGGCGGGCGGCCGTCGCGTCAGACCGCGATCTCGGCCTCTTCCGGTTCGTACTCCGCCTCGGCCGGCGGGAAGATGCGGCAGATCGCCACGCCGAGCATGTACAGGCCGAACATCGGCACGAACAGGTACAGCATCGTCACGGCGTCCGGCGTCGGGGTAATCACGGCCGCGAAGATCGCCAGCACCAGCACCGCGTACCGCCACTTCGCCCAGTAGTCTTCCCACGAAAACATGCCGAGGCGGTTGAAAAAGAACATCACCAGCGGTGTCTGGAACGACGCGCCGAACACCAGCGGCAAGATAATCGCGAAGCTGAGCCACTCGTTCAGCCGCAGGTCGGGGTCGGTGTCGATCCAGTTGTTGAACGCGAGCAGCGCCTTGACCGCCCCCGGCAGCACGATGAACTGACACAACAGGATGCCGGTGAGGAACAAGCCGATGCTGAACGGCAGGTAGCGGTAGACATAGGCCCGTTCGTTCGGGTACATGCCGGCCGCGACGAACGCCCAGATTTGGAAGAAGATCCACGGGCTCGCCACCACGAAACTGCTCAGCAGGGACACCTTGAAGTACACGATGAGCGATTCTTGCGCGCTCAGCGTCTTGAGGTACCGTTTGCTCGCGAGTAAGCCTTCCCCTTCTGTTGTGAGGGCGGTGATGTGCGCCGGGTAGACCTGGATCGTGACCGGGATTTGCGTGAGCGTTTTGTCTTTCGGCTCGGCTCCGAATACGCTCTTGAACGGCTCCACCGGGATCAGAATGGGCAGCTCACGCGGCGCGGCGCGAAGTTTCAGTTGTTCTCCCTCCGTCAGTGCGGTCAACGCGCCGTCATAATCGGCCAATTTCTTGCGAATCCGCTCGACTTCCTCGGGGGGGGTCGGTTCCGTCGGCAACTTCGCCCGATCGTCGAGCACCTTCATGGCGTAGAAGTCTCGCGTCTGCGATTCGACGGGGTCCACGATCATCTTCATGACCGGCCGGCCGATGCCGAGCTGCGGGATGCCGGCTTGCACGCCGATGTAATCGAGGACCAGCCCGATCATCAGGACGAAGACCAACCCCTTGACTGCGGCGAGCAGGCGGGTGCGGAGTTCTTCGATGTGGTCGCCGAAGGACATCCGGCTGTCTTTGAAAATGTCGTCGTCATCGTGGGAAGGTCGGGGCATGGAGGCGCTCTCCGCAGTTTGCGGGAACCAACCACGCGGCGAAGGTGCTCAACAGGTTGGAGAAACAGTTGGCGGGACACGCATAATATAGGACGTCGGGCCGGCGGTTCCAAGTTCGCCGGTCGGTTCGATCTTGCGGGCGATCGCCGTGGGGCCGGCACTTCCGGCACAGGTTCTGCGGAATCGAGGCGGGAGTTCGGTCGATACCGGATGGGAAGGATTCGATCCGCTGCCGAAGGAGTTGCGACATGATTCGCCGCGTGCTGCCGTTACTCGTCCTGTCCGCGTCCCTCGCCGGGTGCAAACAAGTCGCCGGACCGTTGGAAGCCCGCAACAAGCCGCGGGCCGACGCCCCGGGGCTGAGCATCGAAGACCAAGAGCGCCGCGGCCGTGACAAATACGTCACGTTCGAAGACGACCCCCGCATCGCTCCTCCAAGTGGCATCAGCCGGCCGGGACCGACGGGGCGGTGAGTGCCGACGACGGCCTGTCGCCTCATACAATCTCCGTCACCCAGCACGGAGACCTCCCTATGTCGCTCGGCTTCGTCATCGTCGGCTGTGGCATGATCGCCCGCTTCCACGCTCGCGCGTTGGCCGAGGTCCCCGGCACTCGAATCGCCGCCCTTGTCTCCCGCACGAAGGCCAACGGCGAGACGATGCTCGCCGAGTTGAAGCACGCCCCGGTGCCGATCGTTGCGACCGTCGAAGAGGCGGTGAAGTTGCCCGGCGTGGACGCCGTCATCATCACGACCCCGAGCGGGGCACACCTCGAACCGGCCGTCACCGCCGCCGCCGCCGGCAAGCACGTTGTCGTCGAGAAGCCGCTGGAAATCACCGAGGAGCGGTGCGACCGCATCACGGAAGCCTGCGACAAGCACGGCGTGAAACTCTGCACGATCTTCCCGTCGCGGTTTGCCGATTCGAGCGTGGCGCTGAAGGACGCCGTGGCCGCCAACCGCTTCGGCCGACTGACGCTCGGCGAGACGACGTGCAAGTGGTGGCGGTCGCAGGCGTACTACGACGACGGCGGCTGGAAGGGCACGCAAGCCCTCGACGGCGGCGGCGCACTCATGAACCAGGCCATCCACAGCGTCGATCTCTTGCTCTGGATGATGGGCGACGCCGCCAGCGTGGTCGGCTTCACGGCCACCCTCGCCCACGAGCGGATCGAAGTGGAAGACACGGCCGTGGCCGCGATCCGCTTCAAGAGCGGTGCCCTCGGTATCATTCAGGCCACGACGAGCGTCCACCCCGGCTACCCGAAGACTATCGCCATCCACGGCGACAAGGGCAGCGCCGTGATCGAGCAGGAGGACGTGCTGCGGTGGGACTTCTCGCCGCCACTCCCGGCCGACGCCGAGGTGAAAGAGCGATTTGCCGCGAAGGTGGGCGCGAGCGGCGGCGCGGCCGACCCGAAGGCGATCAGCCACGAGGGGCACCGCCGCCAGCTCGCCGACTTCGTGGCCGCGATCCGCGACAACCGCCCGCCGGCCGTGGACGGGCGTGAAGGCCGCAGGGCCGTGGCGCTGATCCGCGCGATCTACGAGAGCAACCGTACGGGACGGGCGGTGGGGGTGGGGTAACGAGGGGAACTCTGCCCCGAGGCGGCGGTTCGTCCGCCGCCTCAAGGGCAAGAAGTAGACTCACGCCAGCTTCGCGATGTTCACGTAGGTGTGGACGTGCGGCAGGACGCGGAAGTTCCAGACGAAGCCGGGGCCTTCCAGTCGCCAGAAGTGCCACTGCTTGGAGTCGCCGAACTCCTCGAAGTAGAACGCCAGGTAAATCTTGTCCAGGCCGCCGGTGGCTTTCAGAATGTCCATCACCTCGTCGGCGTCTTCCTTGCGGAACGGCGAGAGCAACTCCCGCATCGTCGCTTCCACCAACGCCTTCTGGTCCTTCGACAGTTCCGAGATGTGCAGGCCGGGGAACTTCTTGCGGAACTCGATCGACTTCATCAGCTCGCCCGGCGTGCCGTCGATGCATGCGGCCTTCCGCTGCTTCTCGTCGAGCGCGTCGTAGACCGCCTTCACCGCCTTCGTCTGGTAAAAGAAGATGTTCTCGTCGCTCCAGCCGTCCGGCGTGTGGCCGTAGTACATCGGGCCGCCGAACGCGGTGTCCGGCTCCGAGTTGCCGTCGCACCGGATCGTCAGGTGGTGGCCGGAGAAGACGAGCGAGAACTGGTGCTTGTCCGTCGGGTCGCCGAAGATGTGCGCGCCGATGTTCGTGAACGACCCGCTCGCGTCGAAGTTCCCGCCGCGGCTGAGCCGCTTGTAGCCGTCGCCTTCCGCACAGATGCCGCGGAAGATCTTGTCGAGCAGTTCTTGTTGCGACTTCGTGTAGTGGGCCGCGATCTTCTGGTTCTGGATGGCGGCGTTGTACATGCCCGACCGCGTCGGCAGGCCCTTGCCGTCCTTCTGCCCGTGGTTCCACGGCAGATTCACGATCTTCTTTTGGTCTGCGCTCAGGGTAGCGAACAGTTCGCGGACGAGGTCTTCGGCCGGTTTCACCTTCGCGTCAGCCCGTGCGGAACCACCGAGGGCAAAGGCGGCTGCGGCCCCGCCGACGGTGCGGAGGAAGCCTCGACGGTGGACGGGCGGCACGGTGATGGCGGGGAAGGTGCCGTCGCACTCGGGGCAGTTGCGTTCGTCGCGTGGCGTCATGGCCGACTCCTGACTGGAAGGGAAAGGGAAGGGGCGGGTGGGCTGGTACTCACCCCCGATGATACCGGCGCGAAATGAGAAGTGATAGAGAGTTGTTCCACAAACCCGCGTTGACGCCCTCCGGCACCCTCGCTATCCCCGCGGGCATTGGGGGAAGGGGTTCATGGTTGTCTCACTGTCTCAAATCGCGCGGCAGTTGCTGCGCCGCGTGCCGCCGTTCCGTCGCGCGCAGGGGCCGCCCCCGCCGTTGCCGAGCGGGGCCGTCATCGATCCGGCCTTCGCGGGGCGGAAGCGGGCGAAGTTGGACCGCATCCGACCGCTGTTGCGGGACGATTTGCCGCACGGCGAGACGGAGACCTTCTACGACTTTCTGAGTGACGACCTGCGGACGCAGTTCCACATCACCGACACCGACAACGTCAGCGCGAACAACTACGACGACCACGCCGCCCGGATGATCGAGATTCACTCCGGCGGGTTCGTCCTGGACTGCGGGGCGGGCTTGCGGCCGGTGTACTACGACAACGTGGTGAACTTCGACATCTGCCCGTACCCGACGACCGACGTTCGCGGCGTCGGCGAGCGGCTGCCGTTCAAGGACGGCGTGTTTCAGGCGGTGTTCTCGTTCGCGGTGCTGGAACACGTCCGCGACCCGTTCGCCTGTGCGAAGGAGATCATGCGGGTGCTGGTCCCCGGCGGCCGGCTGTACTGCGTGGTGCCGTTCCTGCAACCGCTGCACGGGTACCCGCACCACTACTTCAACATGTCGCACGAAGGTCTGCGGAGCCTGTTCGAAGACGGCATGGAGATCAAGCGCCAGGAAGTGCCGCCGAGCGGCCAGCCGATCTGGACGCTGACATGGCTGTTGCGCCGCTGGGCGGCCCAACTGCCGGAATCGGCGCGGCGCGAACTTCTGAGCCACAAAGTCGGCGACTTGCTGGCCGACCCACGCGAGTATCTCGACCGCTCGTTCGTCCGCGACCTGCCGCTGGAGGCGCAGATGGAACTGGCGTCCACGACGGCACTGTTCGCGGAGAAGCCGGAGTGACCGGAGCGTCGTCGGCCGTCAACTACTCTTGACTCGCTCCGCATCGAAGTAATCCATCGGCCCCTTGCCGGTCGCCCACTTGTGCATCAAATCGGCAAGGTTGTCGGCGACGCGAAGGGCAACCTCGCGGAGCGGCTTCTCGCGCATCGTCTCGTGGCAAACGAACCACACAGACCCGACATCGGTCGAACCATCGACGGCAATCAGGTCGCCGTTCGGACACGAGCCGACGATGAGGAATCCGTGGGCCTTGGGAGACACGCCGAGGGGGTCGTCCTCCGTCAGCGTCACGATGCTCCCCAAGTTGTAGATTGGCGGGGGAGGCTCCCACGCTTCGGACGCGGCCTTCATCTCTTCCGGCGTGGCCGCGAGCCGAAGGAGTTCCATGCCCCGGTCGCGTGGAAGCCCCCGGTCGTTCACCCACGTCAGGAATTGCTCTTCAGTCATGTTCACGTCTCGTACACAATCCGGCCGTGCTTGCTCGCGCGGCTGATGCGGTCGCTGGCGTACATGCCGGCGAGGACGAACTCGACGCACGACGCCCGCACTGCGTCGCTCTCGGCCGCGTTCACCTCGAACGCCTTGTCCCACGCTTTCGGCACCCGCTTCAGCCGCTTCGCGTACTCGGCACTCGGCAGCAAGTCGCCGACCTCGATCTTCACGCCCTTGCCGAAGACTTCGGCGATCTCGTCCAGCCCGTGCTTCTCGACGTACTCCTCGAACACCACCCGCACGGCGTCGGCGATGATCGCTTCCAAGACCTGCTTCTCGCTCATCTGGTTCGACCCCATCAAGTCGAGTTCGAGCTTGCCGAGGGATGAGGTAGGCAGGTGTCCGAGGTCGCTGATCCGCGGCACGGCCGGCTTCTCGCCGTGTTTCACGCCGCGCTGCCGGGCGCTGGCGACCATCGTGCGGTAGTTGGCCATGCTGAACCGGGCACTCACGCCGCTGGCGTGGTCCACGTACTTCGACTTGCGGGCCGACACGCTGACCTGCTCGATGATCTCCTTCATGAAGTACGGCACGAAAACCGGGAACTCGCCGCCGAGGTCCATGCCGCTCTCGGCCTCAATGATCTCGATGCCGAGTTGCCGTTCGCGGGGGTAGTGCGTTTGAATCAGCGAGCCGATGCGGTCCTTCAACTGCGGGATGACCTTGCCCGATCGGTTGTACGTCGTCGGGTTGGCGCTGAAGAGGATCAGCACGTCGAGGTCGAACTGAATGGGATAGCCGCGGATCTGCACGTCGCGTTCTTCGAGGATGTTGAACAGGCCGACTTGGATGAGGTCGTCGAGTTCCGGGATCTCATTCATCGCGAAGATGGCCCGGTGCATCCGCGGGATGAGGCCGAAGTGCAGGGCGTCTTCCGCGCTCATGCTCGTGCCGCCGGCGAGCTTCGCCGGGTCGATTTCGCCGATGATGTCGGCGAACTTCGTGCCCGGCGCGAGGCGTTCCGCGTACCGCTCCTTGCGGTGCCACCACGCGATGGGCACTTGATCTTCCGGCGTGTTCGCGAGCAGGTCGCGGCCGACCTTGGTGATCGGGTGGTACGGGTCTTCATGAACCGGCGAGCCGGGAATGTTCAGGTAGGGAACGTACTCGTCGAGGAACCGCACGAGCGACCGCATGATGCGGCTCTTGGCCTGTCCCTTCTCGCCGAGAAAGAGCATGTCGTGCCCCGCCAGGATGGCGATGTTGATCTCTGGGATGACGGTGTCGTCGTAGCCGACGATGCCGGGGAAGAGTTCGTCGTTGGTCTTCATGGCCGTGAGGAAGTTGTCGCGGAGTTCGTTCTTCACGGTCTTCGACTGCCAGCCGGATTCGCGCAAGGCCTTCAACGTGTTCGGTCGCTCGCTCACGGTGCCGCTCCTGGTGGGATGAATCCCCATTGTAGGCAGTGAGTCAAAGCCCACGCACGGCCGTGCGTGGGCTTTTCATCAACAGAAGCTCTACGATGACAGCACCACGGGAGATCCACCATGAACCGCCTCGCGTCCGAATCGAGCCTGTACCTGCGGCAGCACAAGGGCAACCCGGTGGACTGGTTCCCGTGGGGGCCGGAGGCACTCGCGAAGGCGAAGGAACTCGACCGGCCGATCTTCCTGAGCGTTGGCTACTCGGCGTGCCACTGGTGCCACGTCATGGAGCACGAGAGCTTCGAGGACGAGGCCACGGCGAAGGCCCTCAATGATCACTTCGTCAGCATCAAAGTGGACCGCGAGGAGCGCCCGGACCTCGATCAGATTTACATGACGGCTCACCATCTTTTGAACCGCGGCGAGGGTGGTGGGTGGCCATTGAGTGTGTTCCTCACGCCGGAGTTGACGCCGTTCTACGCGGGCACGTACTTCCCGCCGAAGGACATGTACGGCCGGCCGAGCTTCAAGCGGCTGCTCGCGAGTGTCGTCGAAGCCTGGAAGGACAAGCGCGAGCAACTCGGTGAGGTCGGCAAGCAGGTCGCCGAAGCCCTGCAAGCCACCGGCAACCCGGAACCGGGCGACGGGGCACTGACGCCGGCCATTCTCGACAACGCGGCGAAAGTGTTGCGGCGGTCGTTCGACCCGACGCACGGCGGCTTCGGTAGCGCCCCGAAGTTCCCTCACCCACTGGAACTCCGCGTGCTGTTGCGGGCGAACGCCCGGTTCGGTGACGGCTCGGCCCTGCACGCCGCCCGGCTGACGCTCGACAAGATGGCCCGCGGCGGGATGTACGATCAAATCGGCGGCGGGTTCGCCCGGTACAGTGTCGACGAGCGCTGGCTGGTGCCGCACTTCGAGAAGATGCTCTACGATAACGCCCTGCTGCCGCCGGGGTACGTCGAGGCGTTCCAGCAGACGGGCGACCCGTTCTACGAGCAGATCGCCCGCGAAACACTGGACTACGTGCTGCGCGAGATGACCTCGCCGGCCGGCGGCTTCTACAGCACGCTCGACGCCGACAGCGAGGGCGAAGAGGGGAAGTTCTACGTCTGGAGCTTGAAGGAAGTCGAAGCGATCCTCGGCGACGAGTTGGCGGAACTCGCCACGCGGGTGTACGGCATCACGTCGGACGGCAACTTCGAGGGGCACAACATCCTGTTCCGCTCGAAGACTGACGAGCAGGACGCGAAGCTGAACAACCTCTCGCTGCCGGCGTTCCGCCAGAAGCTGGCGGCGATCAAAGCGAAGCTCTACGCCGAACGGGCGAAGCGGGTCTGGCCGGGCCGCGACGAGAAGATTCTGACGGCGTGGAACGCGCTGATGATCTCAGCATTCGCGCGGGCCGGGGCAATCCTCAGCGAGCCGAAGTACGTGGCCGCGGCCGTGACGGCGGCGGAGTACGTGCTCACGAAATTGCGTTCTGCCGACGGCCGCCTGTACCGTACCTGCGGCGTCGATTCGCCGGCGAAGTTGGCCGGCTACCTCGAAGACTACGCCTACCTCGCGGATGCGCTGGTGACGCTGTACGAGGCCACGTTCGAGCTGCGGTGGCTGGACACGGCCGCCGAGTTGTGCGACACGATGCTGGAACACTTCGCCGACCCAGTCGGCGGGTTCTTCTTTACTGCGGACGACCACGAGGAACTGATCGCCCGCACGAAGGACCTGCAAGACGGGGCCACGCCGTCTGGCAACGCCGTCGCCGCGACGGCCCTCCTGCGGTTGTCGAAGTTGATTTCCGCCGACGACTACCGGGAGGCCGCCTTCCGCACGCTGACCGTGTACCGCAACTTGATGGCCGACAGCCCGTCGGCCGCGGGGCAGCTGCTGATCGCCCTCGACCTGTACCTCGGACCCACCCGCGAGATCGCCGTGATCGGGAAGGCGAACGATCCCGACACCGTACGGGTACTGATGTTCCTTCGCGCGAAATTCCGGCCGAATCAAGTGATCGCCTTCCACGACCCGACCGCCGGCGCGAGCGAAATGGCCTTGCTCCGGGATCGGCCGATGATCGACGACACGGTGACGGTCTACGTCTGCGAGAACTTCGTCTGCACCACCCCGCTCGTCGGCGTCGCCGCGATCGAACAACAGTTCGCGTGACCCCACGGCCGCGGGCGAGTATCCTGACCTTCCCCCTTCCTCTCACGGAGATCGTGTTGATGTTTCGCACGTTCCTTTCCTGCGTCGCGCTCGGCCTCGGCGTGACGGTCGCCCTGGCCCAAGCCGAGAAGCCACAGGCCCCGAAAAAGGCCGCCGAGCCGGAGAAGAAAGCCCCGCCGGCACGGCCGACGCCGACGGCCGCCGACGTGGCATACGGCCCCCACGTTCGGCAGAAGTTCGACTTCTGGCAGGCCAAGTCGGACAAGCCGACGCCGCTGGTCTTGCTCATTCACGGTGGCGGCTGGGTGAACGGCGACAAGACCGGGTACGGCACCGGCGCGATCAAGCCCCTTCTCGACGCGGGCATCTCCGTGGTCGCCGTCAACTACCGGTTCATTGCCCAGGCGATGGAAGAGAAGGTCGAACCGCCAGTGAAGGCCCCGCTACACGACGCCGCGCGTGCCCTGCAAACGCTGCGGTCGAAGGCGAAGGAGTGGAATCTCGACAAGGCCCGCGTCGGCGCGACGGGCGGGTCGGCTGGGGCGTGTACGTCCTTGTGGCTGGCCTTCCACGACGACCTCGCCGACCCGAAGAGTAGCGATCCCGTTGCACGCGAATCGACCCGCCTGACGTGTGCGGCCGTCAGCGGCGCGCAAACGTCGCTGGACCCGAAGCAACTCCGCGAGTGGATGCCGAACGCGAACTACGCCGGGCACGCCTTCGGCTTTGCCGAGAAGGGGCGGACGCGGCCGGAGGAGTTCAAGTTGGCCCTGGAGAACCGCGACAAAATCATGCCGTGGATCAAGGAGTATTCGCCGATCGAACTGGTGACGAAGGACGACGCGCCGGTGCTGCTGACCTACGGCAAGCCGGACGTGCCGGTCGAGGTCGGTCAGTCCCCGAAGGATGCGACGCACTTCGCGATCTACGGCGTGAAGTTGGCCGAGGTGATGAAGGCGGCCGGCGTCGAAGCGGAGGTGTCGTACCCCGGTGCGGAGTCGAAGAAGTACAAGAACGTCAACGATTTCTTCATCCAGAAGTTGACCGCGAAGTGAGTGTAGAGACTAAAAGCCCAGGCACGGCCGTGCCTGGGCTTTCGCCCACTTATGCCACCCGCCGACGGCTGAATCGCTCTCCCGCAGGTGGAAGAATTTCGGGCAGGATCAACCCCGCCGTGACCGCCACCCGCTGCCCGCCTTCGCCCACCCCTTCGAGTTCCGCCCGTAGCCGCCCCGTCAACCGGGCTTCAATCTCGGTCCGCATCACGTCGCACTCGCGCTCGTCCGGTTCCTCGTTCGTCATCAGCCGCGGCCCCGGCGAGAGGAGCAGTTGCGCCAGGGCGTTCGCCTCCCGCGGCCGGTCGGCGTGGTAGAACACCTCCCGCAGCCCCGCCTCGGCGAACGGCCGCAGTCGCGGCACCAGTGACATTGCGGTGTCACTTCCCACGGCGTCCAGGCTTCGCAGCAGAGGCGCCAGCGATACCACCCCGCTCGCGTCGTCGATCAGGTCGATGGGGAAGCCTTCCGCCACTAGACGAACGGCCTCATCCCACACGGCGGCCAGAAGCGGCCGCACGGCGAGCTTCGGGGCGTTGTCCACGACGACCGGCGTGAACCCGGCCGCCGCGAGTACGCCCGCGACCGACGCCGATGCGGCCCCGCCGGTCAGTTCTACGGCCGTCGATTCGGCGAGCACCGGGAAGCCGACGCGGACCGCCTGCCGGTACGGTGCCAGCGTGGCCCGCACGATCGCGAGCGGCTCGGCCGATTCACTCTCCAACACGAGCTTTGCCGGGCCGGTCGTGCGAACCCGACCGCGGGCTTGCTCCAGTTCCAACGGCGTGGCCCGGCCACGAGCCCACGGTTCGGCCAGCCGTTCGTGGACTGCGGCGGGATAATTCGTGACGACCGTGCCGCCGCGGAGGGCGTACTCGGCCGCGAACGGCACCGCCTGCGGACAGTTCCGCAGTTCGATGACTGTGCCGTCGCACGGGGAATGGGTGCGAACATCGCCCGTGCCGACGCGGCGGATTTTGAGGAACGCCGCCAACTCTTCCGCATCGAGTCGCAGCGTTCGCCGCCAGCCGAACCAGGGCTGCCGCCGCTTGCGGGGGCGGTCTTCGAGGCGGTCCAGGAACGTCCGCAGTTCGACCTTCGCCCGCCGTCGACAAAAGGCGTGATCGACTAACCCCGCCGCCTTCGCCTCGCGGGCCGTCAGCGTGCCGATGGAATCGCGGCCGATGAGGTTCCGCAACCGTGCCGTGCCGCCCCAACAGGGCGATTCGCCGTGGCTCAGAGTCGCGTCTGGCGTGGCGACCGCGAGACGGTAATCGCACGCCAACGCTAGTTCCAACCCGGCCGCGTGGCAGGGGCCGTCGATGAACGCGAGCGTGGGAATCGGCAACTCGGCGAGTTGCTTCAGCACGCGGCGGCCGGCCGTCGCGTACTCGTGGGCGTCGGCTTCCGTGGCGAACACTTCTGGTTCGAAGCCCGTGCAGAAGGCCGTCGGCCTCGCACTGCGGACGACGAGGATTTCGAGAAACGGGTTGGTGCGCACAATTTCGACGGCCTGGCCGACCTCGGCGATTCTCGCCGCGTTCAGCCGCGTGCCGGGGCAGTTCAGCCAGAGGGTCGCGACGCGGTTCGCGGCTTCGACCCAGACGGTATCGGTCTCGAAGAGCATCATCGGCAATCGTCGCGGATTTCGGGCGGTCGCGTCAAGCCCATGTCGCGGGCCGGCGGACCGCCGCGGTTCGCGCGGCCTTCCCCCCGCTTCCCGCCTATAACTCCCTCTCGGCTCGCGGAGGACCGCGGCACATCTCGAAGGAGAACGTATGCGTTTCCGTGCTCGCATTCTGGCGGCGGCCGTCGCCGTAACGGGGTTCACCATGACATCACCGCCGGCCAGCGCCGACGAGGGCATGTGGCTGTTCAACAACGTGCCGAAGAAGCTCCTCAAGGAGAAGTACAACTTCGAGCCGACGGACGCCTGGCTGGACCACCTCCAGAAGGCCAGCGTGCGGTTCAACAGCGGCGGGTCCGGTAGCTTCGTGTCGGCCACCGGCCTCGTGATGACCAACCACCACGTCGGGGCCGACGACCTGCAAAAGCTGTCCACGAAGGAGAAGGACTACCTGAAGGAAGGCTTCCAGGCGAAGACGGCGGCCGAAGAGATCAAGTGCAAGGCGCTGGAGTTGAACTGCCTCCAGTCGATCAAGGACGTGACCGCCGAGGTGAACGCGGCGGTGAAGGAAGGCTTGCCGCCGGCCGAGGCGTTCAAGGCCCGGCAGGGGAAGATCGCCGAGCTTGAGAAGGCGAACGCCGACGAGGCGAAGGGCGTGCGGGCGGACGTGGTCACGCTGTACGCCGGCGGGGCGTACCACCTGTACACGTACAAGAAGTACACCGACATCCGCCTCGTGTTCGCCCCGGAGAAGGCGATCGCGTTCTTCGGCGGCGACCCGGATAATTTCGAGTACCCGCGGTACGACCTCGACATGTGCTTCTTCCGCGTCTACGAGGACGGCAAGCCGATCAAGCCCGAGCACTACCTGAAGTGGAGCGAGGCCGGCAGCAAGGACGGCGAACTGACGTTCGTCTCCGGCCACCCCGGCCGCACGAACCGGCAGAATACCGTGGCCGAACTCGAATACCTCCGCGACACCGGCTACCCGTACCTGATGCAGCGGCTCAACCGGCTCGAAGTCCTGCTCGGCGCGTGGGTCGCCCGCAGTGAGGCGAACCGGCAGGAGGGCGAGGACGATCTGTTCGGCATCCAGAACAGCCGCAAGGCCCGCATCGGCGGTCTCGGCGGGTTGCTCGATCCGCAGATCATGGCCCGCAAGGCGGCCGAAGAGAAGCGGCTGCGGGACTTCATCGCGGCCAACGCGGACAAGGTTCCCGCGGACGCGGCGAAGGCGTTCGACGTCATCGCCGCCGGGCAGAAGAAGCGGGTCGAGTACATCAAGGAAATGACGCTCCTCGAAGGCGGGGCCGCGTTCAACAGCCACCTGTTCAGCCTCGCCCGGACGCTGGTGCGGTACACGGACGAAAAGGGCAAGCCGGCCGGCGAGCGACTGCCGGAGTTCGGCGAGGCCCGACTGGGTTCCTTGAAACAACAGCTCTTTTCAGACGAACCGATCTCCAACGACCTGGAACTACTCAAACTCGCCGACGGCCTGACGCTGTTGGCGACGACGTTCGGGGCCGACCACGAACTCGTGAAGCAAGTCCTCGCCGGCAAGTCGCCACGGGAGCGGGCTTACGACCTCGTCAGCGGCACGAAGTTGAAGGACGTGCCCGTTCGCAAGGCGATGTTCGAGGGCGGGGCCGACGCGGCCGACCCGATGATCGCGCTGGCGAAACTCGTGGACGGCCCGGCCCGTGCCATCCGCAAGAAGGTCGAAACCGAGATCGACGAACCCCGGCGGCAGGCGTACTCGGCCCTCGCAAAAGCCCGGTTTGCGATGGACGGCACCGGCAACTACCCCGACGCGACGTTCACCCTGCGGCTGGCGTTCGGCCAGGTGAAGGGGTACAAGGAAGACGGCAAGGACGTGCCGCCGTTCACGACGATGGCCGGCCTGTACGAGCGGAGCAAGCAGCAGGAGAACAAGTACCCGTTCGAACTGCCGAAGCGGTGGGAGGATAAGAAGTCGGCCCTCGACCTGAAGACGCCGTTCAACTTCGTAAGCACGGCCGACATTATCGGCGGCAACAGCGGCAGCCCGGTGGTGAACGCGAAGGGCGAAGTCGTGGGCCTGATCTTCGACGGCAACATTCAATCGCTGGTGCTGGACTTCGTCTACGACCAGACGGTGGCACGGGCCGTGAGCGTGGACAGCCGGGCGATGATCGAGGCGATGCGGAAGGTTTACGACGCCACGTGGCTGGCGGATGAATTGCAGGGGAAGAAGTAACGGGGTGAGAACCGCCGGGACGACCGGCGGTTCGTTCGATCTCATTCGGCGGGCGGCCGGGCTTCGTGGCGAGGCCCGGCCGCCCGTTTTTACTTGGCCGGCTTTTCGTGGTGGCCGCCGAACTCCGACCGCATGGCCGACACGATCTTGTCGGCGAACTCGGCCTCGCCGCGGGAACTGAACCGCTCGTACAGGGCCGTCGTTAAAACGTGCGCCGGGACGCCGGTGTCGACCGCCGCCTGGACCGTCCACCGACCCTCGCCGGAGTCCGACACGCGGCCGGCGAAGTTGCTCAGGTTCGGGCTTTGACTGAGTGCGTGGGCCGTCAGGTCCAACAACCACGACGCCACGACGCTCCCCCGCCGCCAGACTTCCGTCACGGCGGCCACGTCGAAGTCGTACTGGTACTGTTCCGGGTTCCGCAACGGCGTCGTCTCGGCGTCGTGCGTCTGCTCGCGCTTGCCGACGTTGGCGTGCTTGAGGATGGCCAACCCCTCGGCGTAGGCGGCCATCAGGCCGTACTCGATGCCGTTGTGGACCATCTTGACGAAGTGCCCCGCCCCGGACGGCCCGCAGTGGAGGTAGCCCCGCTCGGCTGGCGAGGGGGCGCCGGACTTGTCCGCCGTCCGAACCGCCGTGTCGAACCCCGGGGCGAGGGTGGCAAAGATCGGGTCCAGCCGCTTCACGGCGGTGGTGTCGCCGCCGATCATCAGGCAATACCCGCGGTCCTTCCCGAACACGCCGCCGCTGGTGCCGACGTCGAGGTAGTGCAGGCCCTTCGCGGCCAGTTCTTTCGCCCGGCGGATGTCGTCGACGTAGTACGAGTTGCCGCCGTCGATCACCACATCGTCCGGGGCGAGAAGGGGGACCAACTCGGCGAGGGTCGCGTCCACCACGCCGGCCGGGACCATCACCCAGATGGCCCGCGGTGTGTCCAGCTTGCTCACGAACTCGGCGAGCGAGTTGGCCCCGGTCGCGCCGCCGGCGGCGGACCGGGCTACCGCCTCGGCCGACCGGTCGTGGACGACGCACTTGTGCCCGTCCCGCATCAGCCGCTCGACCATGTTTCCGCCCATTCGCCCGAGGCCGATCATTCCGAGTTGCATGTCAACCCTCCCCTGAGATGTGAATGAATTGTCCCGGGGGATATGGTACGCGAACGGCGAGGCGGTGGGTCTGATCTTCGACGGCAACGTCCAATTGCTGGTGCTCGACTTCGTCTACGAGCGAGAGATCGCTCACGCCGTGAGTGTGGACACGCCGGGCGATGCTGAAGGTCTACGACGTCGTGCGATTGGCGGATGAATCGTAAGGGAAAAAGTAGGAGCACCTTGTGATTCAGGCAGAGATTCCTCTGCACCAGATAGGCTGAAACAGCCTATCTGGTGTTTTTTTCCAATCAAGTCCATTTTGTATCTTGACTTACGCACGCCATCCCCGTCTAATTGCTAGCAATTAGACGGGGATGGCGTGCGTAAAGATGGATCATGCTGAACAGATTCTGAGACGTTATCAATTCCTCGAAACATTTCTCTATCGGTTGTCGAATACCCTGGCCGCACCACTCGATATGTTGCCATGTGCAAGATTGATAACCAAGTCGAACTTCGACGACATTTGCGAATCCTTGCGAGTGATTCTCGTCCGTGATGGCTATGAATCAGACATGTCAAATAAGACGTTGCTCGACTGGTTGGAGAAGGTTCGTCTCGTCTACCCCATGGATGCGGGGTTGGCGCGGTTTTGGCTATTCGAGATCGGCGCAGGACCCCAATGCATCGTTGAACCGTGTGAATTCCTCACCGCCGCCGCTCCGCGGGGAATCATCTGTTACTTCAGCGCGATGGCGTATCACGGCCTCACGGTTCAACCCCCTGCCCACCATCACATCGCCACGCTGACCGCCCCGAAGCCCGCCCCGGCCGCTGCCCGAAAGCTAAACAGTGGCCAAGCTGCCGAGGGTACGGAGCCCAAAAGCAAAGGCCCTCCAAAACTCGGAACGGTGGCGTTCACGTTGGACAAGGTTCACTACTACACCACGACGCGATCTTCCCGCCTCGTCCCTGGCATCCAGGAACGCATGCACGGGCCGCGCACCCGCATCCGAATCACCGACCGCGAACAGACGCTACTCGACGGCTTGTACAAGCCCTACCATTGCGGCGGAGAAGAGGTGGTATTCGAGGCCTGGAAGACGGTGATCGGCGACCAACTGTTGAACGAAAGGCGACTGTTAGAATACCTGCGGGCGATGGAATACCCCGCCACGACGCGGCGCGTCGGGGCACTGCTAGAGCATTTGGATTTTAAGCCGTCACCACCATTGGCCCGGCATCTGGAAGCGGCCCGCAACGACATCGATCGGGCGGGCGAATTTGCCGTGATCTCACTCCTCCCCGGCGTGCCTTACACGCGCCTCGACGACCGCTGGCTGGTCAAAGTGCCATGAACCCTCAAGAACAGCAACGGTGGACGTCTGAGGTGTTGGACGCGGTGTTCGCCGGCCTCGCGGCGGACGCGGAAGTCGTCAACCTGCTCATTTTCAAAGGGGCGCGGGTTCTGAACCTGTGGTTGGGGACCAACCGCCAATCGCTCGACATTGATTCGAACTTGAGCATCGATTTCGCCACGCGGACGCCCGACAAGGCCGAACAACTCCACCGCCTCGAAGTCGCATTGACGCGGGCGGTCCGCGAAGGCTTTGAAGAAATGCGGCCGGTCGTGTTTCAACTGAAGACCCTCCGCATCGTTCGGAAGCCTCTCAAAGACCATCCGATGGGATGGGACGCGTTCGAAGTGAGGATGAGCGTCGACGACGCCCGCAAGCGGCTCGTCGGAGCGCCGGCGGCAACCATCGACATCGCCGCTCCGGAAACCCTGTTGCCGTCATCGGTCATCGGCCTACCGATCGGGGACCACACCGTTCGGGCGTATTCCTTGTCGCGAATTGCGGGTGAGAAACTGCGTGCGTTTCTCAGCTCTCTACCCGCGTACCGACGGAAAATGAAGCGCCCGGGAGACACGATTCGGGCGAAGGACTTGTACGACCTTTGGCGCATCCGTCAGCGAACTGATTTGGCAGATCGCGATTTCTGGTCAACGGCCGCCGCCGAGTTTCGTGTCGCTTGTGAATCACGATTCATCGATTGTGCCGGTCAAGAAACCTTTCGTGACGGGTGGGAACAAACCGCGAGAGCCTACGGCGACCCCATCATTCCAAAAGACGTGCCGTTCGCGGATGTGGAAACCAACCTCACGCAGATCGTCGAGTTGCTGGTCGACTTCGGCGTCATCCCCTTCGCATTCCCCTTGCCGGTTCCGAACGTGTAGCTCGAAATGTACCCCTCACACGTCCAGGTCCCAGACGACGATCTTGCCGCGCTCGCTCGCGACAGCGGCCCGCGTGCCGTCGGGCGAAACCGTCAAGCTGGAGAGGCGGCCGGCCTTCCAGTTGTAGGACCGGGCCGGCTCCCACGCCGCCGTGTCCCACAGGCTGACGCTCGCGCCTTGGCCGACGCGGAGCAAGTGCCGGCCGTCGGGCGTGAAGGCGAGTTCGCCGTGGCCCGTGCCCTTGCGGGTGACGGTCGCGCGTAACTTCGCCGCCTCCACGTCGCACACGTGCAGGGCCGAGCCGGCCGTGTAGACCAGCGTGCGGCCGTCCGGCGAGAACGCGAGGTGGGCACTCAAGTTGTCGAACCGCTTGTCGGGTAGCTTGAAGCGAATCTTGCGCGTGGCGGTGTCGAGGAGCAAGCCTTCGAAGTTGCTGATCGTCGCGAGGTGCCGCTGGTCGGGCGACAGGATCAGGCGGATGATGCCGCCCTTGTACGTCAGAACTTTCTTCCAGATGCGGTCCCCGCCGAGGAGCGTCAACTGCTTCAGTTCGCACGTGTCCATCGCCCGCGTGACCGCAATCAGGTGTTGGCTGTCCGGCAGCAGGGCGAAGGCCGCGATGACCCGCGAGTGCTTGGCGAGTTCTCGGCCGTCGTCGGCGGCGAGGACGAGAATCTGGTTCCCGAACAGGAGGACGACCCGTTTGCCGTCCGGCGTGAAGTGGCCGTGCCAGTGCTCCCGCCGCCCGTCGCCCGTGCGGAACCAGAGTTCTCGACCGGTGAACGAGTCGAAGACCTTGATGCCCTCCGAGTCGCCGCACGCGACCACTCGCGTACCGTCCGGCGAGAACGCGAGGTAATTGACCCGCTTGTCGAACGCCTGCCATGCGAGCACGGCCGATCTCCGTTAGAGGTCCACGTCCCACACGATAATCTGGCCGCCCTCGCTGCCGGCCGCCGCGAGCGTGCCGTCGGGACTGAACGCGACCTGAGCAGCGGCCCGAGTTTCCAGTTGAACTTGCGGGCCGGCTTCAGCGTCGGCACGTCGTAGAGCTTCACCAGCGTCGGCCCGCCGTGGATGACGGCCAGGGTGCGCTCGCCCGGGTGGAACGCGAACGAGCGGAAGTCGCCGAAGCTGCTCGTGCCGCCGATCTTCCGGGGCTTGGCGAGCGCGGTCAAGTCGTAGACGTACATGCTGGCGTAGCCGATCACGCCGTGGTGCCGACCGGTCGGCGAGACTTGCGGCTGGTGGATGTTGTACGTGGGGTATTTCGCCGTCGCGATGGCCTCTCCGTGGGTCGCGAAACTGCGGACGTGGACCATCTTTTCCGTGACCGTCACGAAGCGGTCGCCGTCCGGCAGAAAGCCCGCGAGGTGGCAGTTCCAGCCGTCGAGCTTGCGCTCCCAGGCGAGGGCGTTTGCCCCGCGGCCGTACAGAATGTGATTGCCGTACTCGACGTGCGCGAAGACCGTGCGATCGCCGTGCGGAGAGATCGCGACGGCATGAACCGATCCGATGGAGGGAGGATCGTCACCGGGCAAGAGTTCGCCGTCGGCCAACCGCACGCCGAAGGACTGGCCGCGGAGCGTTAGCTGAGCCTCGTTGGCGATCGGGTGGACGGCCAACTCGTTTGCCGTGTGCCAACTTTGGCCCGTCGGCAGCGGCACGCGAAGTCGACCGCCGTCGGACAGGGACCAGACGTCGAGGTACGCTTGCTCCGTCAATTGTCCATACCCGCCGTCGGGGTAACCGCTGCCGGCGAGGAGGTACCGACTATCGGGGCTGAACCGCAACTCCTTCACCCGGCAGCCGGCGTCGAGTACGAGCATGGATATTCCTCACACGTCTACGTCCCACACGACGACCCGCCCGGTGTCGCTGCCGGCGGCGGCCATCGTGCCATCGGGCGAGAAGGCGATACTCCGCATCCGGCCGATGTCCCAGGTGAACGTCTTCGCGAGTTGCCCCGTCTCGGCGTCGTAGAACTTCACCGCTTGATCGTTGCCGGCGGCCGCTAGGTGACGGCCGTCTGGCGAGAAGGCCAGGGCGGTGAAGTGTTGGCGGCTGTCGTTTTGAATCAGGTCTGCGAAATGAGTTGGGTTCCCGACCTGCCAGCGGATAATCGAACGGTGGTAGGCAATCCAGAAACTCAGGCCGTCTGGGGCGACAGTGCCGGGGCCAATGACCCAGTACGGGTAGGTTAGTTGCTCAAGAACTTCGCCCGTTGCTGTCGATCGGAGGTAGACGCGGATCTTCGGTTGGAGGTCGGCGTACTCTTCCTCGACAGAGAGAAACCGGCCGCCGGCCAGGGCAAAAGCCATCTTCGACCGACCCGTAAGGCCGATGGGTACGGACCACTCCTCGTGCCGCACGTCGGCCGCGCTCAGACGAATTCCGAACAAATGGTTCTCGTGTGCCAGCGGTGGGCGGTACGAGGCCCAACCGTGGCCGGTCGGTGTAATTCCGGTCAACAGAGCGTTATGGAAACAGGTGATTACCCATAGGTCGGCCGGGTCACGCTGGTAGATATGTACCCCCAGTCCGGCCCGGCCGACGAGGAGGCGGCCGTCGGCAAGCCACCATAAGCCGTAGACCGCGACCGGAACGGATGTCTTCTGGCTCATCCGCGATTGCGTGGCCCAGGACCAGATTTGTAGGCCCACCTTGCCGCTAGTGCCGCCGACGGCGATGAAGCGGCCGTCCGGGGAGAAGGCGAGCGATTCGACCGATTGCTTGACGTGGGAGAGAATCAGCACCGGCCGGCCTCACTTGAACGTGTGCTCCGGCCCTGGGAAGGTGCCGTCGCGGACGGCCTGGCAGTACGCGGACACGCCGGCGGTGACGGCGGTTCCCAACTCGGCGAACGCCTTCACGAACTTCGGGCGGAAGTCGGGGAAGAGGCCGAGCAAGTCGTGGAAGACGAGCACCTGTCCGTCGCACTCTGCACCCGCACCGATGCCGATGGTCGGGATGCTGACGGCCTTCGTCACTTCCTCCGCGATGGCCGGCGGCACGCTCTCGATCACCAGCGAGAACGCTCCGGCTTGCTCCACGGCCTTCGCGTCGGCAACGATCTGGGCGGCGTTCCGTTGCACCTTGAAGCCGCCGAACCGCTGGACCGATTGCGGCGTCAGGCCGACGTGGCCCATCACCGGGATGTCGGCCCGCACGCACGCGGCAATCTGCTCGGCCATCCGCTCGCCGCCTTCGAGCTTCACGCCCGCGGCCCCGGCTTTCAGGAACTTCCCTGCGTTCCGCACGGCCTGCCGCGGCGATTCGTGGTAGCTCAGAAACGGCAGGTCGCCGATCACGAGTGCCCGCTTCGTACCGCGGAGGACGCACTGGACGTGGTAGAGCATTTGCGGCAGCGTCACCGGCAGCGGGTTGGGGTGGCCCTGCATCACCATGCCGAGCGAATCGCCGACGAGGATGCAATCGACGCCGGCCGCGTCGAGGAG
Organism: Limnoglobus roseus; assembly: GCF_008254045.1. Classification (GTDB taxonomy): domain Bacteria; phylum Planctomycetota; class Planctomycetia; order Gemmatales; family Gemmataceae; genus Limnoglobus; species Limnoglobus roseus. Next base: position 3,371,966 of record NZ_CP042425.1, read on the forward strand.
GCGGGCGGCCGTGTAGTCGTAGCCGGTGACGACGGCGAGCTTCCGCTGCCCCTTCGCGGAGCGGAACTCCGGCACGGTGACGGGTTTCACGGGCGGGGGGATCGACGACATTCGCAGAACCTCGGAGGAATTGCCCCCATTCTACCGGAGTTGTTGTCGCGGGCCGCCGGTCCGCGGTTAAGATGGCGGGGAAGCCTTCGAGGGAAACGTCATGAACCACGCATCCGCCGACACGGGCATCGTTCTTTACGACGGCGATTGTGCGTTCTGCCAGCGGTCGGTGCGCATCCTGAAGTCGCTCGATTGGTTTCACCGGCTGCAATTCCAGAGCGCCCGCGAAACCGACAAACTGCCGGCGACGACGGTCCCGCTCGACCACCAGAAGTTGATCGAGGAAATGCACGTCGTCCCGCCGGACCGCAACCGGGCTTACGCCGGCTTCTCGGCCTTCCGCTGGATGGCGTGGCGACTGCCGGCGACGACGCTGCTTGCCCCGTTCCTCTACATTCCCGGCGTGCTGTGGCTGGGCAACCGCGCCTACCGTTGGGTGGCTCGCAACCGCTTCAAGCTCATGCCGTGCGGCGACGGTGGGTGCCAGGTGCAGTTGAAGAAGAAGTAGGGGATGCGGTCGAAAGAGGTATTTGTGAACGCGATTCTCGACAAAGACCCGGGGATTGTCGCTGTTATCGACCGGCTGCGGGCCAGACTCGGCCGAGATGCTTTCATTATCGCCGATCACTGGGAAGGTGACTTATGCGCGATTGGCATCGCGAGCCCTCATGATCCCCGCGTATTGGTTTACATCTCGAACTATGGGGAGAAGGCCGAGCGATTCAGTTGTGAATTAGAGGTTCCTCCAACAAATAATGAGCCTCCGTACCGTGTAGCTGGTGAAGCCGCGCACTTGTCATTCGATGAGTTGGCCGATTTGATATCAAATCACTTTCAGCGAAGTTAAGAAGTACCCGAATCTTCGTATCTTTCCGCACCCTTCATTTTTTCGCTCCATTCGAATCAAGTTCTCTAGCTCATGCAACCGATACTTCTGACAGACACGGATGTCTCTCGGTGCAGGATGCGCCGGGGCCAGCACGGAGGCAGGCCATGAATCGGCGGGTATGGTGCGCGTCAATCGCAACGACGGTGTCCTGGGTTGGAGTCGCTGCCGCTCAGGCTCCGCCGTCCGCCACGCCCGCCGGTTCGTCTCCTTCGGCCGACGGCCCGGTGTACGTCATGAAGACGGCCGGTCAGCCGGAACGCCGGGTGAAGGTCGTCAAGAGTGAGAAGCTGCCCGACGGTACGTACCTGACCGACGTGAAGGACCTGGCGTCCGGCGTCGTCTACACGCTCACGAATCCCGCTGTTCTCGGCATACCCGTGGGGAACACGGTGCCAGCCGCGCCGAAGCCCACGCCTGTTGCCGCGAACCTGCCGGCCACCACGGGCACGGTTGCCCCCGCACCGGGCACGCCGCGGCCGATCTTCGGCTCGTTCCAGAACCAACCGCAACAGACCGTCGCGAAGGCTCTCACTACCCCCAGCGTCGCGAACCCACCGGCCTACACGGCGGGCACGCCGCGGCCGATCTTCGGCGCGTTCTCAAATCAACCGCAGGCGCAACCGGGAACATCGGTGATGCGTACGGCGGCGGGCGAGAAGATGATCCCCGCGGACATCGGTTCGTCGGCCGCGAGTTCGCAAGGACTGCCGCAAGCTCGCAACCGCAAGACCGACCCGCTACTCGCGGGGGCGTCGACGGCCCCGTCCTCGTCGCCGGCCGCGATGACGGCCCGCACGCCGTTCTCGGTGGCGGCCGGTGCGCCGCCGTCCGTCCTCGGCAAAATCCTCGGCGACCCGTCGCAAGACCCTCCGCTGCCGCAACCGCGGGTGGGCATCCTCCCGCCCCCGGCCGCAAGACCTTTCGCGACGGTCGTGGCGCAAGAGAACCTCGGCGCGCCGCCAACGATGCTGCCGCCGCCCACCGAAGTGGTCGCGAAACCCGCGGCACCGGCTGCTGTCGCGAAAGCGGTTCCACCAGCCCCGGTGCCCGTTGCGTCGGCCCCGGTGCCCGTTGCGTCGGCCCCGGTGCCCGTCGCCGCAGCTCCGATTCCGGTGGAAAAAGCCGTGGCGGCGGAAGGCGGCCTTGCCGTGCCGAGCATTGACCCGAACGCGAAGCCGACGGCCGCGACGGGCATCTTCGACAGCCAACCGGCGACCACCGTACAGGCGTCGAGCGAGGAACGGCAACCGTCGGTGCTGATCCCGCCGATCGACGCGGCGGTTGCCGCCGCCGGGCCGTCGCGAGTGATCCCGCCCATCGCCGCAGCGCCCGCTCCGGAACCGGCCGCAATCCCGCCGGTGGCCACGGCCACGTTGCCGCCTGCCATCGCGTTGCCGACGCCGGTGGAATCCGCCCCCGCCATTCCGCAACCGGCCGTGGCGGTCGCCGCAGTTCCCACGCCTGCCCCGGCCGTCGAACCGGCCCCGCGTTTCGTTCCGCCGCCTGTCGTAGACGTTCCGGCCGCGATCGTCGAGGCTCCCGCCGTGGAAGCGCCGCGGGCGGTCGCCACCGGTGCGCTGCCTGCCGACGTGCAGGCGATGATCGAGGGCTTGAAGACCCACCGCCGACCGTCGTACCGCATGGAGAACGCGACGAGCCTGGCCGAGTCGGCTTACGCGAGGCACCCGGACGTGCTGTCGGCACTGATGCAGGCCGCCCGAAGCGATACGAGTGGCGTCGTCCGCGGCCATTGCATCAGCCAACTCGCCACGGTCGGGTATTCCGACGTGACCTTCCTCCAACTGCTCGACAGCTGGACGAACGATAGCGAGCCGGCCGTCCGCCGGTCCGCCGCAATGGCGAAGACGAAGCTGACGGGTCGTTAAGTGTCGGGCACTCGCCCCGCGAGTGCCCCACTTTCAACCGTTCGGCGACTTCATACGACAGGGCTTACCGCTCGCGCAACGCGGGCGACACCTCTTCCGAGGCCCTCTCAATGATTCGCACCCTCACACTCTTTTTCACCCTCCTGCTCGCCGCCCCAGTTCGGGCCGACAACCCGCCGAGCAAGGAACTCGCCACGGCCCTCCAGCCGTTCGTCGACCGCGGCAATCTTGCCGGGGCGGTCGTCCTCGTCGCCGACAAGGAGAAGACGCTCGCCGTACAGGCGGTCGGGTTCTCCGACGTGGCGGGCAAGGTTCCGCTGACGACCGACGCCCTGTTCTGGATCGCTTCGCAGTCGAAGCCGATCACTGCCACTGCGCTGATGATTCTGGTGGACGAGGGGAAGGTGAAACTCGACGACCCGGTGGCGAAGTACCTGCCGGAGTTCAACAATGTCTGGCTGTTCGCGGAAGGGGACAAGGAGCACGTCTCGCTCAAAAGGCCGCGGCGGGCGGTGACGGTGCGGGACGTACTCAGCCACACGAGCGGCCTGCCGTTCAGTTCCGCGGCCGAGACGCCGACGCTCGACGGGTTGCCACTCGCGGCGGCGGTCAAGACTTACGCGATGACGCCACTCGCGACCGAGCCGGGGGCGAAGTACCAGTACTCGAACGCTGGCATTAACACGGCCGGGCGGATCATGGAAGTCGTCTCGAAGATGCCGTACGAAGACTTCCTCCAGAAGCGGCTGTTCGACCCGCTCGGCATGGCCGACACGACGTTCTGGCCGTCGGAATCGCAAGTGAAGCGGCTGGCGAAGTCGTACAAGCCGGGGAAGGGCGGCACGGGGTTGGAAGAACTCACGGTCGGCCAACTCCGCTACCCGCTCGGCGACCGGGCACACCGCTTCCCGATGCCGGCCGGTGGGCTGTTCTCGACGGCCGCCGACGTGGGCCGGTTCTGCCAGATGGTGCTCAACGGCGGCACGCTCGACGGCAAGCGCATCCTCTCGGAAGACGCGGTGAAGGAGATGACGAAGCGCCAGACGCCCCCGGAGTTGAAGGAGAGTTACGGCCTCGGCTGGTCCGTCGGCGGCGGCACGTTCGGCCACGGCGGGGCGTTCGCCACGGACATGACCGTCGATGTGAAACGCGGGTTGGTGTACGTCTACCTCGTTCAACACTCCGGCTTCCCCGGCGACGGCGGGAAGGCCCGCGACGCCTTCCGCAAGGCGGCCGAAGCCCGGTTCGCTCCGGCCGGAAAGTGAAGGCTGTTCACGCCGTCAGGTGGTCCGCCCCGGGCGACTGCCTCGCGGCTTGCTCCCGGCGACGGGCCGACAACTCGCGGTAGAATTCGACCTCGACGTGGTTCGTCCGCAGCGCACTCCGCGCCTCGAAAACCAGGTTGATCGACGCTGCGAACAAGAGGCCGACGCCCGCCGTCGCGAAGACCGTCGGCACCCCGGCGAGGTAGTGGCCGGTGAACGAGTCGACGGCAATCGTCAGACTGCTCCCGACGAACGCGCCGAAGGCCAGGTACAACTCCGTCACGGCCACCATGACGCGGCGGTTACGGATTTGCAGGTAGTCGAGTTGAATGCCGATGTGCGTGAGGCGGGCGTCGGCGAAGTCGAAGTCCTCCGGCTTCTGCCCGATCTCGTTGCCCACTTCGACGAGTTTGCGGATGCGGTCGATGATCCGGCCCATGCGGTTGGCCGTCGAGATAATCAGCGAGGCCGTGGCCGTCAGGAACAACGCCGGGGCGATCATCGCCGTGACGGTCTGGTAGAGCGGTGGGTTCATGGTCGGATCAGATTACGAAAAGTTCACTTTCTCGCGAACCTCGTGATTGACCCGTGTGTCCGTGACGCACCGGGCCGCGACACGTCCGCCGATCGCGGCCCCGCACTTTGACGGCGGGTTTTCATTTCGATCGGCAATTTTGCCTCCCCGGGGCCGCCGCATGATCGTTATCGCACCGAGACATCTGCGTGGACCTCCGCCGGATGACTGACTGCACGAAATACCTCCGCCCGTGACATTGTCACGGGCGGTTTTGTTTTTCCGCGAACCAACTCCGTGGCGGTCAACTCCGTCTTCTCGAATGCTCCGGGTAGCTCAGTGGTAGAGCGGTAAAAGCGGTTGGCACAAACTTGCCCTTCGGGCCGAAGCTCAACTGTTCTCGACTCATAATCGACAGGTCGCGGGTTCGAATCCCGCTCCGGAGCCTCATCTCGCCGCCCTCAAGCCGTTCGGGGTTTACTGCCCGATGTCGAGGGAAGCCCACTCGGCGTGGCGAATCTCGCTTCCGCCGAGCTTCCACGCGAGTCCCGCCAAGAACAGGGGCACGATCAGGAAGCCCACGAACAGCCCCGCGATCGAACGCGCCGTCGTCGACTCTTCCGGTATCTCACTTGTGGCCCCCATACTGATCAGCGAGAACGCTGTACCGAGAACGGGCAACACCAACAGCGACAGCGCCCCAAAGCCGATGACCCGCCGCCACGACCGGGGCGCGCCGAACGCCCCGTGGAGCGAATCGCGCATGCGGAAGTAGAGCACCGACAGCGCGAACACCAGAGCCGGGACGAACACGAGTAGCCCGCCGAAGAAACGCAGCAACGTCGCGGTTGAGGGCACCGGCTCGTCATCGGGTTGTCCCGTCCCCGCGACCAGCAACACGAACGGCAGCCACGGCAAGATGACGAGGGCGATCAGGCCCGCCTGTCGTGCCGAATGCCGCGTCGCCGATTCGCCCGGCCGCCAGCCGAACGCGCGGTCCATGCGGGCGTCCATGCGGTCGCTGAACGACACCGACTGCTGCAACTCGACCGTCAGCGCGGCGGGGTCGCCGAACCGCTGGACGGCCGCGGCCCGCGCCGCGGAGTCGTCGCCGAGGCGGGCGAGTTCCTCCTCGTGGATGCCCGTCAGGTGGGCGAGGAGTTCCTCGCGCATCCGCAACTTCCGCTTCGGCCCGGCCTGCACCGGCCGCACCGCACGTTCGACCAGCACCATGAACTCGTTCATGCCGGTGCTCCCAGAATGTTTCCGACGACTTGTACGAACTGCTGCCACTCCGCCCGCCCGGCCGCCAACTGCCGCGTCCCTTGCTTCGTGATCCGGTACACCCGCTTCCGCGGGCCGCGGCGCGGGGCTGATTCGTCCTCCCAGTGGCTGGCGATCAGCCCGGCTTTCTCCAGACGGTAGAGCGCCGGGTACAGCGACCCTTCCTTCAGCCGCAGCGCCCCGCACCCGGCCTCGGTCAGCCGGCGCAGGATCTCGAAGCCGTGCGCCTCGCCCTTTTCGAGCGACGCCAGCGCCATCGTCTCCAGGTGCCCCCGGAGTGCATCACCACTGATGGGTTCCATGTTATCTATTTAGTCTGTCTCAGTAGTCGTGTCAAGAGGTGACAGCACGTTGCCCGCGATTTTGAACGAACCCGACCGAGGGTTCCACGCTCACTGTTCACGAATGCTCCGAGTAGCTCAACGGCAGAGCAGTGCGGTTCGCACAACCTTGCCTCCCCGGCCGATGCGGAACTGTTCTCGTGTTGCGGGTTCGAATCCCGTCTCGGAGCCTCGCTTTCGTGGTGTAAGTGGTCAGCACGCTGACTGACGATCCGCGTCCTCTCGCCCTCACGGGCCGAAAGTGGATTGTTCTCGCTATGGGGTGTCAGAAGTACCGGTTCGAGTCCGGACGAGAGCGCTGCGGGCCGGAGGCTCAGGGTTATCGCTTTTAACGTCAAGCCCTGAGCCATCAACTTGCCTGCAATTTCAACCACCCGGACGAACCTCCTGAAGAGGGCCAGGTCTGTAAGTCGCGAATACTCCGAGTCGCTCAGAGGCCGAGAGCACACCGGCAGTTGGCATCCCTTGCCCTCACGGGCCGACGTTCAACTGTTCTCGATGCGTGCGCGAGAGCGCACCGCGGGTTCGAATCCCGCCTCGGAGTCTGCTTTCGTTGTCGATGGGGACGCACCGGTAAACGAGGTTCACGACAAACTTGCCAGTCAGGCCGATTGTGGACTGTTCTCGCAAGGATCGGTGCCGGTTCGATTCCGGACGGAAGCGATGCGGGCCGGAGGCTCAGGGTTATCGTAATAACCGATGCCAGCCCAGGGTCGTCAACTTGCCTGCAGTTTCAACGGGGTGGAATCCCTCGCCATCACCTTGCCATTCCGGCCGAAGGATGAGGGCTATCGGTCTCCAATAGGTTCGAATCCTATCACCCCGACTGTTCGTGTTCCGCGGGCCAATTGCCCGCGTGGGAGGGTTTGTCATGAAGTGGTTCAAGCACGTCTCGCCGAAGGTCACGCCGCAGAGTGAGCCGGTTCCGGGTAAGCCGACGGTCGCGAACTCGGCCGGCGGGTACTCGTTCGCCGTGGACGACTGGAAGCGGCTCGACCGCTTCCTCGTCCTCGGCAGCGAGGGCGGCAGCTACTACGCGACGGAGCGCAAGTTGACGGTCGAGAACGCCGCGGCCGTGGTCGCGTGCGCGAAGGCCGATGCGGCGGAGGCGGTGCGCCGGGTCGTGGCCGTGTCCGACGCGGGCCGGGCGGCGAAGAACGACTACGCCGTCTTTGCCTTGTCTCTGATCGCGGCGAACGCTGACGCGGTCGGCAAGAAGGCGGCCTACGAGGCCGTGCCGAAGGTCTGCCGCACCGGCACGCACCTGTTCCAGTTCGCGGCCGCTTCGGACGCGCTCCGCGGGTGGGGCCGGGGTCTGCGGCAGGCCGTCGCCGACTGGTACGTGAACAAGCCGGTCCGCGACCTCGCGTACCAGATGACGAAGTACCAGCAGCGCGACGGCTGGAGCCACCGCGACCTGTTGCGGCTGGCGCACCCGAAGACGGACTTCACGGGCCGCAACGACCTGTTCGCGTGGGCCGTCGGCAAGAAGCCGACGGTGGACGAGGTTCCGCCGGATGGCGACCTCGCGCCGCTGTACGCGCTGGAGGCCGCGAAGAAGGCGACGACCGAGGACGAGATCGTCCGCCTGATTCGCGACTACCGGCTCGTCCGCGAGGGCGTGCCGACGAACTTCCTGACCTCGGCAAAGGTCTGGGAGGCGCTCCTCGCGAACATGCCGCTGACGGCGATGCTCCGCAACCTCGCGACGATGACCCGCGTGGGGTTGCTGGCGCACGGCTCGGACGCCGTGAAGGCGGTCGTGGGCCAATTGACGGACGCTTCGCGATTGAAGAAGGCCCGGGTTCACCCGCTGTCGCTGCTCGTCGCCCTCAAGACCTATGAGAGCGGCAAGAGCGCTCGCGGCAGTGGCGAGTGGGTTCCGCTCAAAGAGATCGTGAACGCGATCGACGACGCCTTCTACCTCGCGTTCCAGGCCGTGGAGCCGACGAACAAGCGGTGGATGCTCGCGCTCGACGTGTCGGGTTCGATGGGCGGCGGGACGGTCTGTGGCACGGTCGGCATCACGCCGCACGTCGCTTCGGCGGCGATGGCGCTGGTGACGGCGGCCACGGAGAAGGACCGCACGTTCGTCGGGTTCAGCGATCGACTCGTGCCGGTCGGCATCGACGCCGGGATGCGTCTCGACGCAGCGGTTCGCATGATCGAGGCGATCCCGATGGGCGGCACGGACTGCGCCCTGCCGATGCTATACGCGAAGGACAACAAGATTCCGGTCGATGTGTTCGCCGTCTACACCGACTCGGAGACCTGGTTTGGCAAGGTCCACCCGTTCCAGGCCTTGAAGCAGTACCGCGACGCGACCGGCATTCCGGCGAAGCTGATCGTGGTCGGCATGGTGTCCAACGGGTTCACTATCGCCGACCCGGGGGACGCGGGCATGATGGACGTGGTCGGGTTCGACACGACAGCCCCGGCCGTCATGGCGGACTTCGCCCGCGGGTAAAAACCGTTCTGCCGGCCTTTCGAGGCCGGCCGATTTCGTTTCACGTTTGGTGGAATTGCAAGGTGAAAATCATAGGCCGCGACAATATCCCGTTGACCGCGCGGCCGATTTCGTTTCACGTCTGGTGGAATTGCAAGGCCGCGGAGTTCAGACAAAAGCGTAGCCCGGTCGGCCGGGGGCCGTCGTCGAAGACGTGGCCGAGGTGGCTGTTGCAGCGCGCACAGCGGATTTCGGTGCGGATCGCGCCGTGACTGGTGTCGCGGACCGTGGCGACGTGTTCCTCGTCGAACGCTTCGAAAAAGCTCGGCCAGCCGGTGCCGGATTCGAACTTCGCTGTCGAGCGAAACAGCGGCAGGTCGCACAATCGGCAGTGATAAACGCCCGGCATCTTGTTCTTGAGCAAGCCGCCGCAGAACGGTGGTTCTGTGCCCTGGTACAGCAGCACGCGCCGCTCTTCCGGCGTCAGCGACGCGGTGAGCCGTTCGAGTTCGGCCGCCGTCGGCGGCGTTAGGTCGTGCCCCGTTTGCGACGTGCGAGGAGTCTTGGTGTCTGTCATGAATGGCCCTCGGAAAGGGATGCCGCCCAATAGTACCCGCGGTCCGGCCCCGATCTTACGTGCCGTCGCGCTTGAAAACATTACTGGCGCCCGAACTCGCACGCGGCCAGCATCGCCGCGAGGGGTTCCGCGTCGGCCAAGCGGTGGTCGCGGCCGACTTCGATCAGCGCCGAGGTCGGGAGGCCACTCGTCGCGATCAACTCTTCAGAATCGGCGAACGGCACCACGTCATCGCCGCGGCTGTGCAAGACGACGCTGCCGGCCTTTACAGTGCGGGCCGCCCCGTACTTCCGCCAGGCGGGGCAAAGCAGGATGAGTTTGGCCCCACCGCTGTCCATGCTCATCGCCACGGCCCCGCCGCGACTGGAACCGACCACGACCTGCGGCCGATTCTGGTCGAACTCGGCCTGCGCGATGCGAAGTGCTTCGTCAAAGTCTTCGTGCGGAAGGGCCGGGTTCAAAACCTCGTGGCCGTGGTCTTTCAGGCACGTCGGCTTCACGCCGCCCACGACCGAATTCCAGCCGTGGAGGAACAGAATCTTCACGCTCGCCCCCCTACTTCTTCGTGGCTTCGTCTTTCGCCTTCTGGGCCAGTCGCGTGAACTCATCCTTGGCAAAGATGCCCGGCCACGGCTTGCCGCCGAGGGCCTTGAACTGGGCGTCGGCCACGTCCCACTTCCCCCACAGGCCGGACCGTTGGGCGTACCGCGTGTGGGCCCAGACATCGTCGGGATAGCGGGCGAGGTGGGCTTCGTAAATGACTTGGACTGGTGTCCAGGTGCCCGCGCGGCCGGTGTATTCTTCTATCAATTCTTGTTTTTCGACCGGGAGAACGGCTAGCTGTGGAGTTTCGGCCAGGAATGGCAGGTGGGCGTAATAATTGTTCGTTCGCAAACACTGGTAGGTGAACGCGAGGGCGTCCTTCGGCTTGCCGCGCCACTTGAGTTGCAGCCAGTCCTTTTTCGCCTCGCAGGCGGTCAGGTTGTCGGGGTCGGCTTCCATCGCGCGACGGAACCACGTTTCCATTGCCTCACGCTCGAAACCCAGACCCTTTGCGACGTCCAACATGTGAGTCGCGGGGGCGGCCAACGTGGAGTCGGCCTGCCAGGCGGCTTCGAGTTTCTGTTGGGCGGTGGCGAGGCGGTCCTTGAAGATTTCGAACGCCTCGGCGTCCACGGTATTGCCTGCCCCGTTACCCCGTGCGTCCCACGCGGCAAGGACGAGAACCCTCCCTTCCAAGGCGGCCCGCACCCACGGCACCGCCTCCATCCCCTCCAAGCGGTCATCGACGTCCCGCCACGCCCCAAGGCGGCTCTTCCCCGATTCCATGTGAAGTTGGACTTCGAGCGTTAGCAGCGGGAGCGCGTCTGCCCAGTATGCCGGCCGTGGGTCGGTAATCATTGCCTTCAGGGCGGTGCGATACTGTTGGTGACGGTTTTCGAGGTCCTCGGCGGTGACCGCGGTATCGGCCTTCCGGGCGAGTTGGTATGCGATGGCATAGGTCTGGTAGGCCGCGTGGAACGTGAGCCGCGTGTACTTCGATTTTTCCAGCGCGTCCACGGCTGCGACGTACTTTGGTAAGGACTCCTCTGTGGCCGAGCGCGGCGAGTACTGGAGCATCCAGTACCGGATCAGCGGGTCACCACAGTCGATGCCTTCGAGGTTTTTCAACGCCTTGAAGAACGCCTGACAGTACGGTCCTTTGTCGGTCACGGCCGATCGGGTGTACGCCAAGCAAAACGCCTCCATCGCGGTGCGGGCCTTATCCGCCCAGGCGGCCTTTGTGCTGCCGAACTTGTTGTAGACGTCCACGGTATCCGCCCGCAGTTGCTTGAGGCGGTCGGCTCGAACCTTTTGAATCGTCTTCGGGTCTTGTGGTAGAGGGTAGGCCTTGTCCACTTCGTCGATGGTTTTCGGTTTCAAATAGGCTTCGAGTTCAGGCACGGTCGTAATTGGTGCGGCGGATTTCGCCAAGTAGTCGATGGGATCGACGCCACTCGTCGTCTGGGCCGAGGCGGCCAATACTCCCACCGTGACCGCCGTAAGCACCGCGATCGGTAAACGCACGACAAGAAGGCAAGAAATCATACGGCACCTGTAGGGCAAGATTTTCCGCCCTTTAGAATCGGCGAACGGCTAGCTGTGTCAAGTAGAAAATCAACCCAAGCAGTGTTCATGCGCCGGGGTCGGCGATCTTCAGTGCCTCGATCCGTCGGCCGAGCCGCGTGCGGAAGATGCCCAGCAGCGCCGCCGCTTCCGTTTGGTTGCCGTCGGCCTTCCGCAGAGCGAGTTCGATCAGGCGTTTCTCGACGGCCGTGAGGAGGTCGTCGAGGTTCCACTTCTTCTGCGCCGGCGGGGCCGGGTTTGCCGCGAGCATCGCCCGCTCGCGCAGGTAACGCGGCAGGTGGGCCACGCCCACGGCTTCGCCCCCCGCGCGGTCGGCTGCGTCGGTGACGGTTGCGATTAACTCCCGCACGTTGCCCGGCCAGGCGTGAACCTGCAACACCGCGAGCGCTTCCGGCGACACGGTGGCCGGCAGAGCCGCGAGGATTCGCGGCAGGTCGTCGGCCCGGTCCCGCAGTGGCGGAACGCGGAGTTCCAGTACCGAGAACTCCGTCTGAAATTCGCCCCGGAGCGTTCCCGCCTTCACGTCTGTCGCAGCGTCGTGGGCCGAGGTGCAGATCAGTCGCGGCGGGTGCGGGCCGGCGCGCAGCCAGTCGGCGAGGCGTTGTTGTAAATCGCGGGGCAGGGCGGCCGGCGACTTCAGCAGCAGGGTGCCGACCTTGCCGCTGCCCGCAAGGCCGCCGTGGCCGAAGAGAATCGAGTCGATGAGGTACGGCTGAAGACCCCGGCCGTCGCACGCCACGAAGGCCCGCTCGCGGTGGGCCGAGTGGTGGTGAATCACGCGGGCGGCCGTTTCCTTGCCCGCCCCCGGTTCGCCGACGATCCAGACCGGCACGCCCGTCTGCGCCGCCAACCGCAGTTGGCCGAGCAACCGCTCGCCGGTCGGGGCGGCGCTCGCGAAGAGGTCGAAGGTGAAGGCGGCCGCGTGCTTCTCGCGTACGTCGGCGACGACCGCGGGCAGCTTTTTCGCGGGGACGGCTGGCTGGGGTTGAACGAGGTCGATGACGCCGAGGAAGCCGTGTGCGCCGTCGGCGCTCGTTAGCGGAAGGAACGTCACGTCCCACCACGGCGGTCCGCCCTTTGCCGGCGGTACGGCCCGGCGGACGCGGGCGACTTGACCCGCGATCGCTTCCGGCGGAGGGGCGAGCGTGCGGAACAGCGGCTCGATCTTGCCCGACCGCACGCACGCCCGGCCGATGGCGTCGGCGGCACTGGTGCGCGTCAGTTGCTCCCACGCGGCGTTGACGAACCGGACCCGCCGCGTGCGGTAGAGGACGAACAGCGGCTTGGCAGAGTTTTGCAGCAGCGACGACCACCGCTCCCGGCGGGGCGGCGAGTCATCCGGCGGCGGGGGTGGCGACGACATGCCAGCCAGTATAGCGGAACGGGCCGCTACAACCGGCCCCGCCGGACGGCCGGAGTGGGCCGGCGGGCCGTTCGGAGGTTGGTGCGAACGTGACGGTGGGCTAACATGAAGCGGTACGGCGAGGCCCGCGATGCGATTCGTTCTCCCCCTTTGTTGTTGCGTTCTGGTCGCGGCGGCGGCCGCACAATCGCCGAAGACTCCGGCCACTTCAGGATCACCAATGCCCCCGACCCCCACGGTTCGCACGACCGACCTGGATCGGATCGTGCTGGCTTCGCTGAAAGAGGTCCACAACAAGGGGGCCGAACTGTACAACGCCGGCGACCACGCCGGGGCGTTGCGGCTGTACCAGGGCGGCCTCATCGTCGCGAAGCCGCTGCTGGACCACCGGGCGAAACAACAGACGGAAATCCACGAAGGGCTGGACCAGGTCACGAAGTCGACCGCGGACGTGAAGCTGAAGGCGTTCCGGCTGCACGAGGTGATCGAGCAGGTTCGCGGCGACCTGAAGGAAGAAGCCAAGCTCGCCGCCGCAAGCGAGAAGCCCGCCGAGGCGGCCGCGTCCGGCAAGGTGACGCTCAACGGCAAGCCCACGGCCGGCGTGACGGTGGCCTTCATCCCCGTGGGCACCACGAAAGCCCTCGGAACGGCAAAGGCTGGCGAAGACGGCACCTTCCACGCGGCCACCGCGTTGAATGTCGGAACTTACCTCGTCACGCTCGTCGGCGACGGAATGCCGGCAAAGTTTACCAAGCCGGAGACCACCCCACTGCGGGCGGAACTGAAGGCCGGAGTCAATTCGCTGGTTTTCGACGCGAAATAGTGCCCTGTCCGGGCGCAACTTCTGCCCAAATCCAACGCAGTGCTGCGATTCGGTCGGCCGCGTGGTAATCTGTGCCGACCGTATCGGGGCTTTCCCCGACTCTCCTATTTTCCCCACCTACCGGCCTATTCGAATCTGCCGCTGGGAGCCGAAAAAGCAGGCTAGCCGGACGAATGGATGTTCCGGTCTGGGCGATCCGCCCACGAGTGTAACTCCCTCTCAGTCAGGAAGACACATGATCACCACGATGCTACTCGGCACGTGGCTGGCGGCCGGACAAGCCCCTGCCCCGATGCCAATGCCGATGGCACCCAAGGCTCTGCCGATGGCCGTGCCGATGGCCGTGCCGATGACGGCCCCCGCGGCCGCCCCGCCGGCGGCCCCCGCCCCGATGGCGGTCGGCACGCCGGTGGCCGCCCCCGCCCCGGAAGCCCCGACGGCCGAAGAACCGCCGAAGGAAGACACGAAGTACTTCGTCGAGAAGTTGCTCGCCGGCTCGGCGTTCGGCCAACGGCTCGCGGACAACGGGGTCAAGATCAACGGCTGGGCGGGCATGAGCTACACCGGTAGCACCACCAGCCGCACGAACCTGCCGATCACGTTCAACGACCAGGCGAACTCGTTCCAGTTGAACCAGGTCTGGTTGAACGTGACGAAGGGGATCGACACGAGCAAGAAGGAAGTCCAGTTCGGCTACAACATCGCGACGTTCTACGGGACCGACTACCGGTTCACGATTCCGCGCGGCTTCCTCCAGTACCAGGTGGAAGACCAGCGGAACTACGGCTTCGACGTGGTCTACCACTACGCCGAAATCTTCCTGCCGAACCTCGGCGGCGAAGGGACGACGTTACGAGCCGGTCGGTGGGGTACGGGTATCGGGTACGAGGTGATCGACACCGTCAACACGCCGTTCCTGACGAAGTCTTATAACTTCCAGTACAACCCCTTCACCCACACCGGGGTCCAGGCCAACACTCAGATCAACGAAAACCTGAGCATGTACAACGGTGCGGTGACGGGCAGCGACGTGTACATCGACCCGGCGGCTCGCCTGACCTACGTCGGCGGGATCAAGTACGCCCCGAAGGACGGCAAGGGCTTCATCAGCTTCAACACCGTCATCGGGCCGGGCCGGTACCTCGGCAAGGAAAACTTCGTCCACTTCAACAGCTTCAACGTGACCGGGTCGTACAACCTGACCGACAAGCTGACCTACGTCCTCGACGCGACGTTCAGCTACGCGGACAAGTTCCCGGCGGGCTTCGGCAACGTCCAAGACCCCGGCACGTCGGCCGACTGGTACGGCTTCGCGAACTACTTCCTGTACAAGGTCAACGACAAGTTGAGCAGCAACTTCCGCGTCGAACTCTTCAACGACACGAAGGGCGTGCGGACCGGCTTCGAAGGCCTGTACACCGAAATGACCTACGGTCTGACGTACACGCCGAAGGACTGGATGATCCTCCGGCCGTTCGTCCGGTACGACTACAACTCGCGGAGTACGCCGTTCGAAGGCGACCACCACCTGGTCACCGGCGGCATCGAAGCGATCCTCCGCTACTGATCTTGCGAGCAATTCGCAAAAGCCCACCCGTCGAGACGGGTGGGCTTTCTTCATTTCTCCAGCAGCACCTCGGCCGCCTGACACCATTCGGTGAACGAGTGAAACGCTTCGCCCCGTTCGGTCAACTTGCGGGCTAGAAACCCCGTTGCGAACCGCAACCGTGGCGGCACGAGCAGGGCCGGCGGAATGTCGGTGATGCCGTCGCCGGCGAACGCGACCTCGCAGCCGGCGTCGAGGAACGACCGCACGACGGCCGCCTTGTCGATGCCCGCGTGCGGGTGGAAGAACGGCGAGTCGGTCGGCAACTCCATGAGCAGCCGGCCGTCGACGATGCGGCCGTGGTTCGTGTGAACCGGCAGGTTCAGCCCGGCCGCGGCGAGAACTTGCTCGATGTACCACCGGCTGCCGGCCGACGCGACGACGACTTCCCACCCGGCGGCTTTCAGCCGCGCGACCGCGGCCGGTACCTCTGGTAGCAGGTACAACTGCTGCACGAACGCCCGCAACTTCTCTTCGCCGACCGGCACGTGGGCGTAGATGTTCCGCAGGCACTCGAAGTGCGTGATTTTGTCGGCGGAGAAGGCCGCCCATTGGTCCGGGGCGTCGGCCGGGTAGAGTTGTTCGAGGAAGAGGTTGTAGAAGTCGTGGCGGGTGAACGTGCCGTCGAAGTCCGTGACGAACACCCGTCGGGGTTGTGCTGCATCCATTTCACGAATCGTATTGCAGGTCTTCGCGGGCGTCGAGCCAGTCTTGGGGAATCCCGTCGGCCCCGCAGGCGAGAGCTACAACACCGCCGACGATGGCCGCGTTCGTGTCGATGTCGCCGAACCCGCGGATCGTCGTCCAGATCGCGGCCGGGTAGTCGGCGAGATGTCGGCCGATCACCCACAAGCAAAAGGGGACCGTGTCCTGGCAGGTGACGCGATGACCGTTGCCGAGCAAACTCACTGCGGTCGCCACAGATTCGGCCGGGTCCACGGTGGAGGCGTGGGCGATGCCGATTCGCGTGTCGCCTTCCGGCGTGTGCCGAAGGACCGTCTCGAACAGTTCGGCCCGGAGTGTTACGCTTTCCTTCTGCCCACGGTGCTGCCAAGCGAACGCACCCGCCACCGCAACGGCGATTCCGCCGGCGATCCCTTCCGCGTGCGCGTGGGTGATCTCGACCGAAAGGCGGGCTTCCTCGACGACGCGATTCACGTCATCGGCGAAGTAGGCAGCAACCGGGGCAATGCGCATGGCCGAGCCGTTGCCGAAGGAACCGCCGTTGAAGAGTTCACGACTCGCGATGCGCCAGTCCGCCCCGCCCGAGACGGCCGCCAGAAGTCGGACCGCCCCCGGACCGTAGCCGCGGTACATTTCGGCCGCGAACCGTCGGGCGAAGGTGGCCGCGAGATCATCCTGGTCGATCCGACCGTGACGCTCCAGGACTTCGGCAATGCCGAGGGCCATCTCGGTGTCGTCGGTGTAGCCCCACCGTCCCCACGGGATCGGTGGTTCAGGTTGTTGAAGGAGCAGATGGTTCTTCGGCAGGAAGAACTGCGACCCGAGGGCGTCGCCGACCGAAAGGCCGTCCAAGGCCAACTGCACGCGGGCCATCCGGTCCGCGTGATCCGAGGGAAGTGAATGGTTCATGGTTGACGGAGATAGGACAGGTCAATGGGGTTCGCTCGTCGAATTATCCCACCGCTCGCCGCATCGCGGTCAGTCCCAACTCCGCGACCTGCGACGGCTTTGCCTGCCAGATCGTCGGGTTCATCAGTTCCAGTGACACGAAGCCGGCGTAGCCGATGCGATTCAGCGCTTCCACGATCGGCGTCAAGCGGAAGTCGCCTTCGCCGGGGAAGACGCGGTCGCCGTCGGTCATCAGTTCCCGCGGCACGCCGGGCACGTCGCACAGCTGGACGTGCGAGAGGTTCTGCGGGGTCAGCCGGTCGAGGTCTTCTGGCTTGCTCGGTCCCTTGTAGTAGTGGAAGGCGTCGAGGCATACGCCGACGTTCGGCTCGTCGCACTGCTCGACGAGCAACAGGGCCGTCTCCAGGCACGAGCAGAAAGCGTCGGACCCGCGGAATTCCAGGCCGAGCCGCACGCCGAACGCGGCCGCCCACTGGGCCGCTTGCTTCAGCGAGACGATGGCCCGGCCGAGGGCCGTTTCGTCGATCCGCGTGGCGAAGTCGGCGACGAGCAACATCGTGGGGATGCCGAACTGCTGGCAGAGGTCGAGGCGGCGCTTGTAGTGGTCGAACGCGGCCTGCCGTTGCTCCCCCTGCGAGAGCAATAATCCGCCCTGGTACGCCGCTGTGACGAGTGAGACGCCGCGGTCCGCCAGCAGTTGCCGTGTCGCGTCGGCGGTCGTGCCTTCGAGGTGTTTTTCGAGCTTGGTCAGCCAGACTTCGACGGCCATGCAACCGCCGTCGGCGTAGCCGGTGATGTCATCGGCGAATGGAGTCGAGAGCGTGGTCGCCTGGCTGATGCAGAGGTTCATGGGGGAATTGTAGCGAGGGGAAACCCCGGCGAGCGGGGGGGCGTAAGCCCCCTGATTCTGTCCCTCGCCAGGTTAGAATCAGGGGGCTTACGCCCCCCGCTCGCCTTCACTTCTTCCCGTCGATGCAGGTGAGGAACTTCTTTCCCTTGATGAACAGCCGGCCGTCGGCCACGGCCGCCGATGTGGAGGCGATGTCGCCGAGGTCGTTCGCCGCCAGCACCTCGAACTTCGGGCCGGCTTTCATGACGTAACTCTTCCCGCCGCTGACGAGGTACAGGCGGCCGTCGGGCGTGAGGATGGGGCTGGTCGACGTGTTCATGCCGTCGAGGCGTTCGGAGTAGATGACTTCGCCGGTCGAGAGCTTGCGACAGGTGAGCAACTCCGGCTTGTGGAGGCGGTACAGGTACTCGTCGTCGGCCGCTGGCGAGGAGTAGCCCTCGCTCACGTTCTTGGCCGTCCACTTCACGTGCGTCTTCGTGACGTTCCCCTTGCCGGTCGGGTCGACGGCGAGGCCGGACCCACCGCGGCCGCTGTCGAGATAGACCAGCCCGCCGGCCAACAGCGGCGACGCCGTGTCGCCCTTCGCGTCGCACGTCCAGAGGACTTTGCCCGACGTCGGGTCAACCCCCTGCACGGCGTTCGAGGCCGCGAGCAGCAGTTGCGGTTCCGTGCCGACCGTTGCCAGCACCGGCGTACTGTGGGCGAAGCCGACGCCCGGCCGCTTCTCTTCCCACTTCACGTCGCCGGTCTTGCGGTCGTAGGCGATCAGCCGCGATTGCTTGTCCAACTCGTCGCACTGCAACACGACCGTGTCGCCGATGAGAACCGGGCTGGCGGCCATCGCCACGTCGAACTTGTACGGCACGATCTCCTTCCGCCACACTTCCTGGCCCGCGTGGTCGAGTGCGGCGATGACGGCGGAGCCGAAGACAACGTACACGTGGTCGGCGTCGGCCGCCGGCGTCGGGGCGGTGTACCCACCGCGGAGGTCGGACAACTTCCAGGGGCCGGGGGGGACGCGCACGTCCCAGACGGGTTTGCCGTCGTTGGCCGAATAACAGGCGACGTGGTGTTCCGGGAACTGGGCCGCGTCGGTCTTGCCCGGCCAGTAGCTGACGGTCACGAACACGCGGCTGCCGACCACGACGGGGCTGGACTGGTTGTGGTCCTGGCTCGCCGTTTCGCCGCCCGGCAGTGGGGTTTGCCACAGGACGTTCTGCTTGGTCTTGCCGCCCCAGGTCAGGGGCAAATCCTTCTCCGTCGTCCGGCCCATGCCCGTCGGCCCGCGCCACATCGGCCAGTCGGCGGCACTGGTGGATCGGCCGGCGAGCAAAAGGACCACTGCCGCGGTCCACGGTCCGAGATTACGATGTGCGTTCATGGCTCGCCCTCCTGGACCCATTAAACGGATCGGCCGGGCACGAACCACCGAACTCTGTCCAGGAAAATGAAAACGGCCCGACGTGACAGGGCGACGGCTTTCGTTGGTGCAACCTCCCTCGCCCCGCAAAACTGGGGCGAGGGAGATGATCGGGCCATCGGCCTACTTCGACACGCTCTTGAGGAGTTTCGTCACCTTGTCGCGGTACTCTGCCGGGACGTTCTTCACGCCCTTGTACTCTTTCTTGTCGTCGCCGTTCTGGATCACGATGGTCACACTCTCCGTGTCACCGACGGTGCCCTTCAGGTTGATGCCGTCCTTCCCTTCCTTCGAAGCGATCGTGAACTGATCGTCGTTGATGCTCACCGACATCGACGATGACGAACCGGCCGACTTCTTCACCGCCGTCGCCTTCAGGTCCGGCAGCGTCAAGCCCTTCACCGTTTCCTTCTTGCCCTTGCGGACGATCACCACTTCGAAGGGGGCGTCGGCCTTCTGGTCGGTCACCACCTTCGTCAAGTCGTCCACGCGGACGGTCTTGCCGGCGATGTCCAGCAAGATGTCGTGGGCCTTCAGGCCGGCCTTCGCGGCGGGCGAGTCCGGGATGACGCTGAGCAGGACGACGCCCGTGCCGGCCGGCAGGTCGAGTTGCTCGGCCACCACCGCGGGTACGGCCTCGATCATCACGCCGAGGCGGCCGGACGCCGGAACCTTACGGGCCAGCACGTTACCGGCCACGACGGGACCGTTGAGGTTGAAGGCCATCGGCGGCATCGCCTTGAACTCGAACTGCCCCGGCACCTGGGCCATTTGCCTCGTCAGTTGGTCCATGCTGGCCCTGTACGCCTTCATCGCTTCTTTCATCGCCTCTGTCGCCTTCGGGTCGTTCCCCAACGCGGCCAGTTGCTTCTCGTAGGTCTTCATCATCTCGTCCATGCTCGCCTTCAATTGATCCATCGCTCTTGCCTGCGGCAAACCTTGCCACTGCTGTTGGCCTTCGACCGCCCGCGGCTTCACTTCCGTCAGGCGAAGTTCGCCGCTCTTCTTGGCCTCGGCGATCTTCTTGCGGTACTCGGCGATACTCTTCTCGATGGCTGCCTTCGCCTCGGGTTGGTCCTTCACTTCCTCGGCGGCTTGCTTGAGTTTCTCGATGGCCTTCTCGAGCTTCTGGGCCTCGTCGTCGGCCACCGCGGCGCGAACCCGCACCACGGCCCCTTCCGGGACGCGATCGGCCAGCCGGCCCTCGACCCGCAGGCCGCGTTCTGGCTGTGCCGGCGACAGGGCGGCGACGGCCTTCAACTTCGCGACCAGCTTTTTGACCCCTTCCACGTCGCCCTTCTTCGCGGCTTCCTCGATGGCCATTTCCAGATCGGCGGTGTCCTTGCGGGTTCCGTCGATGACCCGAACCTCAACCTCGCGGACCGTGGCCGGCTTGCGGTCGCCGTCGCGCTTGACGTCCTCCAACTTCCGGTCGCCGTCACGCTTGCCTTCCTCCGGCTTGCGGTCGCCGTCGCGGCGCTCGACCTTCTTCCCCTCCTCGGGCTTGTCGCCCTTGCGGGGTTCGTCGGCGGTCAGGCGGACGCCCGAGATCGCCACGGCGGCCGTCACCGCACTGCTCAGGGCCAGGGCCGACCACGCACGGCCCCATCGCGACTTCCGCTCGGTCTTCGGTTGCAGCAGCATCGTCACTCTCCGGTAAAGGTCCGATTGCCCGGCCCGCACGCCGGCGAGGCTGGGCACGGCTCGCACACTCCGCGGCACACCCGGCCGCGAAGACAGGTCCACAAGAAAGGCCGCGTAGTCCGCCTCGCGCGACCCGGCGGCGGCCGCGTCGGCGAGGTACTCCTGGGCCAGATTCAACTCCTGCCGCACCGCCCAAAACCAGGGCAGGGTGAAGTAAACCGCACCGGCCAACCCCGCCCACACGCCGGTCCGCGGGTCGCCGCGCTGCAGGTGGTCGAGTTCGTGGGCCAGCACCCACCGCAGTTGATCGGGGGTGGCCAGAGTTGGCAGCACCCGGGGTAGCAAGACGGTCGGCCGGAAGACGCCGAAGCAGACCGGCGCACCGACGCGGTCCGAAACGAGGACGCGCGGCATGCGCATGTCGCCGGCCAGTTCGGCCGCCAGGGTTTGCACGTCGTCCGGGGCGGGGCGGGCCGCCCGCCGCAATCGGGCCAAACCGACGTGGCCGACCAGTTGCCGGAGCAGCACGAAACTCACGCCCAGCCAGTACGGGATCAGGAGAATCGGTGCCACGGCCGCGAGGCTATCTTCCGGCAGTGCAGGGGCCGGCACGGCCGCCGCCGGGATGGGGGTGATGGACGGTTCTGTCGGCAGCAGCAGTTCAACGCCGCCGTCAGCCGGCAGGCTCACCGGCACGCCCACCGGAACCCAGCCGAATTCTTCCGGCTCCGCGTCGACGGCCTCTTGCGTGGCGTCCGGGACGGGTTCGAACCGCGAGGCAGTCTCGGCCGGCTTTTGCCAACCCGGCACGGGGATGAGCAGCCACGCTGGCAAAAGCGTTAACCCGAAGGCGAGCACCGCGGCCCGCATCGACCCCGCGAGGACGCGCTGCCGCCGGGCGGGATCGCCGATCCGCCGCACGGCCAGCCACGTCAGCAGCAGAGCTGCTCCACCGGCGAGCAGCGAGCGGGCCGTCCAGATCGCGGCCGCGGGCCAGAAGTCGGACATGGCTTCTCCTCCGTAGCGGATGAAGGGGTGAACGGGTGACACGGTGAAGGGGTGAAAAGACGGAAGGGGGATTTCGTCACCCGTTCATCTCCTCACCTCTTCACCCCTTCATCCGCGCCGCCGGGCGTCGTTGATGAGCTTTCGCATTTGTTCCAGTTCTTCGGGCGGGATGCGCTCGGCTTTGAGCAGGCTCTGCACCAACTGCGACGCGGCCCCGTCGAAGACGCGGTCGAGGTACCGGGCGGCCGACTCCTCGCGGCTGAACACCGGGGCGTAGATGAACGCCCGGCCCTCGCTCGCGTGGGTGACGAGGCCCTTCGTCTCCATGAGGCGGATGAGAGTCTGCACCGTGTTCACGTGCAGCGGCTTGCCGTCCGGCGACTTCAGCAGGCGGTGGACGTCGCTGACGCTCCTCGGGCCGTGCTCCCAGAGGACTTTCAGAATCTCCAACTCGCGGACCGTCGGGGTCGGTAGGTCGTCCACGGGCTGCCTCGGCGTGAGAACTAATAACTAAAACTTTAGGTGATAATATCCCTGTCCGGGGTGGGGTGTCAAGGGCGCGTCGAGAATTTGGCGAAGTCTTCACGCCGCGAACATTTTCCGTTCGCCGACCTGCCGGGGATGGGCTAAAAGTAAGGCATTGAGAAGCGGCTTCGCCCTGAGCCGGACCGCCCCGGCGTGTCACGACCGATTCTCCTCCGCGAGCGCCCCTGTGCTGTTCTTCCTCTTCTTCTTTCTCCTCGCCGGCCACGCCTTGATGGACTTCGCCCTTCAAGGTGACGCCATCGCGGTTTGCAAGTGCCGGAAGGCGAACAGCCCCCTCCAGAAGAGCGTGCCGTGGTACTACTGGATGTTCGCCCACGCCATCTTGCACGGGGCGACGGTCGGCGTGGTCATCTACATGGCCGGCGGGTTTACCCCCTTAACGATCACGGCCTACGCCACCGTCGAGACGGTCGTTCACGGGATCGCCGACGTGCTGAAGTGCGAAGGGTACACGAGCATCCACGTCGATCAGGCGTTTCACGTCGTCTGCAAGCTGGCGTGGGCGTTGATGCTGGTCAACGGCGTGACGCTCGCGGCCTAGCCGCGGACCGGCCGGCGGTTTTATAAAATCCGTTTGAAGTGCGACCGGCCTTCCTGCTACACTACCATTCTCACCCACCCACGCCGGCCGGGCCGCGTGTCTCTGTTTGAGGTCGTCATGCGCTCTCTCCGCTTCGCGTGGGCGGCGGTCCTCGGGACCGTCGGCCTCACGACTTCCCTCCACGCCCAGCCGAAGACGGAACCGGCCGGCGGGCCGGTCAGCTACTTCAAAGACATCCGCCCGATCTTCCAGCAGAACTGCCAGGGCTGCCACCAACCGGCGAAGGCCCAGGGCGATTACGTCATGACCGACTTCGCCGGGCTGCTGAAGGCGGGCGAGGCGGGCAAGCCCGGCGTCGTCCCCGGCAAGCCGGCCGAGAGCTTCTTGCTCGACGAGATTCGCGTGAAGGACGGCAAGCACGAGATGCCGAAGAATCGCGACGCCCTCACGGCCCAGCAGGTCGAGCGGATCGAACAGTGGATCAAGGAAGGGGCGAAGGACGACACGCCGGCCTCCGCGAAGGAGAAAGTCACGGTCGATGAAGACCACCCGCACCAGTACCTCGCCCCGCCGGTCGTGACCTCGCTGGCCTTCTCGCCGGACGGCAAACTGTTGGCCGTCACCGGCTACCACGAAGTCCTGCTCCATACCGCCGACGGCAGCAAGATCGAAGGCCGCCTCATCGGCCTGTCGGAACAGGTGCGGGCGCTGGCCTTCTCGCCGGACGGCAAGTGGTTGGCCGCCGCCGCCGGATCGCCGGGCCGCTTCGGCGAGGTCCAAATCTGGAACGTAGCGATGCGGAAGCTGAAAAGCTCGACGCCGGTGTCGTTCGACACCCTCTCGGGTGTGAGTTGGTCGCCGGACGGCAAGATCGTCGCCTTCGGCTGCACCGACAACACCGTGCGGGCCATCGACGCCGACACCGGCAAGCAGGTGCTGCAAATGGGCACGCACTCCGACTGGGTTCTCGGCACCGTCTTCAGTCAGGACGGCCTGCACCTCGCCTCGATCAGCCGCGACATGAGCATGAAGCTGACGGAAGTGCCGACGCAACGGTTCATCGACAACGTGACGAGCATCACGCCGGGCGCGCTCAAGGGCGGGCTGATGGCCCTCGACCGCCGGCCGATGAAGGACAAGAAGATGCAGAAAGTGCCGGACGACACGCCGGGGGCCAAGCCGAACGTGTACGACGAACTGCTAATCGCCGGCTCCGACGGCACCCCGCGACTGTACAAGATGCACCGCGAGACGAAGCGGGTGATTGGCGACGACGCGAACAAGGTGAAGCAGTTCGAGCCGATGCCCGGCCGCACGTCGTGCGTGCGGTTCAACGCGGCCGGCGACAAGTTCGCGGCTGTCAGCAGCCTCGACGGGAAGGGCGAAGTCCGCGTCTACGAGGTCGAGAGCGGCAAGAAAGTGGCCTGCGAGAGGGTCACGGGGGCCGTGTACGCCGTGGCGTGGGAGCCCGACGGCAAGGCGATCGCGTCGGCCGGCTTCGACGGCAAGGTCTGGCTGCACGACGCGACGACGGGCAAACTGCTCAAGGAATTCAGCGCCGTCCCACTGACTGAGAAGAAGGCATCGAAGTGACCCGAAAGCCCGGGCACGGCCGTGCCGGGCATTCCTCCCACCACCAACACCCCGAAACCATGCGATACCTCCTCACCCTTTCTCTCTTTGCCTTCGCCCCGTTCGCCTCCGCGGCTGAGGCTGAGAAGTTGCCGCCGAATGCGAAGGTCGCGAAACTCGACGTCCAGCCGGCGAAGGTCAATCTGGCCTCGCCGTACGCCTACAGCCAGTTGCTCGTCACGGCGACGCTCGACAACGGCGACACCGTCGACGCGACGCGGATCGCAAAAATCGAAGCCCCGAAGGCGGTGACGATCACCGCCGCGGGGCTCGTCCGCCCGACGGCCGACGGCGACGGTGACATCGCAGTGTCACTCGGCGGGCAGTCGGCGAAAGTGCCGGTCGTCGTGAGCGGGCTGACGGCCACTAAGCCGGTCAGTTTCGTCACCGACGTGCAGCCGGTGCTGTCGAAGCTCGGGTGCAACGCCGGGACGTGCCACGGGTCGGCTCAGGGGAAGAACGGCTTCAAACTCTCGCTCCGCGGGTACGACGCGATCTTCGACCACCGCTCACTGACCGATGACTTGGAAGGCCGGCGGTTCAACCGGGCCGCCCCGGAGAAGTCGCTGATGTTGTTGAAGACGACCGGGGCCGTGCCGCACGCTGGCGGCGGGCTAGTGCAACCGGGCGAGCCGTACTACGAGTTGCTCAAGCAGTGGATTTCCGACGGCGTTACCCTCGACCTGACCGCCCCGCGAGTCACCGGCATTGAGGTGTTCCCGAAGAACCCGACGATCCAGGCCATCGGCTCGAAGCAGCAGTTCGCGGTGATCGCCACCTACGCCGACGGCCGCAAGCGGGACGTGAGCGCCGAGAGCTTCATCGAGAGCAGCAACACCGAAGTCGCTACCGTGGACAAGACCGGCCTTCTCACGAGCGTTCGCCGCGGCGAGGCGACGATGCTCGTGCGGTACGAAGGGGCTTACGCGGCGTCCACCGTCGTCGTGATGGGCGACCGCTCGGAGTACGCCTGGAAGCAACAGCCGGTGCAGAACTTCATCGACACCCTCGTGGACGCGAAGCTGAAGAAGGTGAAGATCGAGGCGAGCAGCCTCTGCAACGACGCCGAGTTCATCCGCCGGGTGACCATCGACCTGACCGGCCTGCCGCCGACGTCCGATGACGTGCGGGCGTTCCTCGCTGACAGCCGGCCGAGTCGGGCGAAGCGGGACGAACTCATCGACAAACTCGTCGGCAGCGACGCCTACATCGACCAGTGGACGAACAAGTGGGGCGACATGCTCCAAGTGAACCGCAAGTTCCTCGGCGATCAGGGTGCAAAGGCCCTCCGCACCTGGATTCGCGAAGAGATCGCGAAGAACGTGCCCTACGACCAGTTCGCCTACAGCGTCCTGACGGCGAGCGGGTCGAACATCGCCAACCCGCCGGCCGCGTACTACAAGGTGCTGCGCGAAGCCGACGCGGCGATGGAGAACACGACGCAACTGTTCCTCGCCATCCGGTTCAACTGCAACAAGTGTCACGACCACCCGTTCGAGAAGTGGACCCAGGACCAGTACTACCAACTGTCGGCGTACTTCGCGCAGGTCAGCCGCAAGGAAGACCCGAAGTTCAAGGGCCAGAAGATCGGCGGCACGGCCGTCGAAGGGGCG
This sequence comes from Limnoglobus roseus, assembly GCF_008254045.1. GTDB lineage: Bacteria > Planctomycetota > Planctomycetia > Gemmatales > Gemmataceae > Limnoglobus > Limnoglobus roseus. The sequence goes on from NZ_CP042425.1 coordinate 3,398,045, forward strand.
AAGCCGCTCGCGGAAATGATCGAGGACGCGAAGGGCGGCGAGATCAAGAACGAACGGACCGGCCAACCGGCCGCGCCGAAGTTCCCGTTCCCCGTTGCCGAGACCGGGGCCGGCGATCAGGCGCGGCGGGTGCAGGTGGCGAAGTGGATCACGTCAGCGAACAACCCGTACTTCGCCAGGAGCTTCGTCAACCGCATGTGGAGCTACCTGCTCGGCGTCGGCATCATCGAGCCGGTGGACGACATCCGCGCCGGCAACCCGGCGACCAACCCGGAACTGCTCGACAAGTTGACGGAGCAGTTCATTCAATCGAAGTTCAACGTGCAGGAGTTGGTGAAGACGATCTGCAAGTCGCGGACGTACCAACTGTCGATCACCACGAATCGCTGGAACAAGGACGACGAGCAGAACTTCTCGCACGGCCTCGCCCGCCGGCTGCCGGCCGAAGTTCTGTACGACGCCATCTACAAGACGACCGGCAGCCAGACGCACCTGCCGGGCCTGCCGGCCGGGGCACGGGCGGCCCAACTGTTGGATAGCAACGTCGAACTGCCCGGCAGCTTCCTCGAACTGCTCGGCAAGCCGGTGCGGGAAAGTGCCTGCGAGTGCGAACGCTCCAGTGGCATGATGCTCGGGCCGGTTCTGGCGTTCGTCTCCGGCCCCGTCGTCGGCGACGCCGTGCAGGACGGCAACAACCATATCGCCAAGTTCACGCTGAAGGAGAAGGACGACGCGAAGGTTGTCGAGGAGATTTACCTGTCGGTGCTGAACCGCCGCCCGACGAAGGCCGAGGTCGAGAACGGCGTGAAGGCGATGGAGGCCGCCGGTGGCGACCACGCGGCCCTGGTGAAAGAGTACGCGGTGCGGAAGGCCGCGTTCGAAGCCTACCAGAAGACGATCGACGAGAAGCAGAAAGTCTGGGAAGCGGGCCTGCGCGAGCAGAAGCCGACGGCGTGGACCGTGCTGACGCCGACGAAGGCCGTCTCGAAGGCCGGGCCGACGCCGGGCGAGGCGAAGAAGGCGGCGAAGCTCGACGTGCAGAAGGACGGCAGCGTCCTCGTCAGCGGTCCGCTGGAAGCCACCGACGTTTACACCCTCACGGCCGACGTGAAGGAGAAGGCCGCGTTCACGGCACTACGGCTGGAAGTCCTTAGCGACCCGTCGCTGCCGGCAAAGGGGCCGGGACGGGCACCGAACGGGAACTTCGTGCTGAACGAGTTCAAGGTGAACCAACGGCCGACGGCCGACGAGGACACGAAGGCGAAGGCCGTGAAGTTGGTCAGCCCGCAGGCGACGTTCGAACAGGCCACGTTCCCGATCGCCAACGCCATCGACAACAACCCCGCGACCGGCTGGGCAATTTCGCCGCAACTCGGGACGAATCATGCCGCGATCTTCCGCTTCCAGGGGGCGGTAAACGCCGAGAAGGGCGTGACGCTGACAGTCGTCATGGACCAACGCTTCGGCACCGGCCACACGGTCGGCAAGTTCCGCCTGTCGGTGACGACGGACAAGAACCCGAAGCTGCAATCGCCCGTCCCGGCCGACCTGGCGAAGTTGCTCGACACGCCGCCGGAGGAGCGGACGGACAAGGCCAAGGCCGACCTCCGCGGTCGCTACTTGGCCCAGGACCGCGAACACCAACGGCTGGCCGCCGACGCCGCGAAGGTGCCGCCGACCGACCCCCGCGTGCTCGGGGCGCAAGACCTGACGTGGGCGCTCCTGAACAGCCCGGCGTTCCTGTTCAATCGGTGAGAATCGACCGGAAACCAAGAGGGGTGGGAAGGGTCAGCCCTTCCCACCCCTCTTGGTTTCCCGGCCTGAAGTGCCGGCTCTGTCAGCCCAGGCCGAAGGCCTGGGTCGGGTGCGCCAAAGTTTTCGGCCCTGAAGGGGCCGTTCATTCGGACGCGGGCCCGGAATGAATGGCCCCTTCAGGGCCGAAAACTTTCACCTCTCGGTCCCAGGCCTGCGCTTCGCTCCGACCTGGGCTGACAGAACCGGCCCTTCAGGCCGGAAAGGCACTTCTCACGATTCCTTCTTCCGCTTGTCGAGCAGCGCGAGCAACTTCAACGCCTTGCCCTTCGCGGTGAGGCTCACGCTCAGCTTCTCGCCGCCCGTCACCGCGAATTTGACGGTGTCGTTGCCCGCCGGCTTGACGTCGTCGAAGACTTCTTTCACCAGCGACCGGACCTGTTCCGGCTTCAACTTTTCCTCGACCACCGGCAGCAATCGGGCGAGGCTGGCCTCGAACGAGAAGATCGGCACCGCCGCCGGCGAGGCTTGGGCCACTTTCTTGACCGCGGCGCTGTTGGAGCCGAAGCCGGCCACGAACAGGTCGTCGGCCGTCGTCAGCCACACGCTGCTGTTTTTGCCGAAGAGCTTTTCCGCCTTCTCTTCAAGGGTCGGCACGACCTCGTGCAGCGGCGTCGAGCCGGCCTTCTCCACGTCGAACTTGACCTTCGCCTGATTCTCCGGGATGTGCGGGGCGAACTCGCGCGCCAGCTTCTCGATCTCCTTGCCGCCGGTCATGCGGACAGCCCCGAGGAGTTCGAACTTGTCCGCCGCCGACGACGTGAGCGACGCGCCGAATTGCACCACGCCGGACTTCAACGTCGGCTCGATCGCGTCGAAGAACCGCTTGGCCCCCTCGCGATCGTTCCCCTTCGCGTTCTCCAGCGATTCGCCGATGGCCAGGTCGATGGCGTCGGCGAACCGCTTCTGGAACTTCTCCGGCACTTGCAGGTTGGCGGCGAACGACAGCACCGCGTCCTTCGCGGCGGCCAGCGGCGCGACGGCCGTCCGCGTGGCGGCGGCGGAGAACAGCGACTTCAGGTCGCTGCCGTCCTTGCCGGTCAGCGTCAGGGCGAGGCCGATGTCGTCCGCTTTCGGGTCGAGGGTCAGCCGCAGGGTGGCCGTGCGGCCTTCCGTTGAGACGGCGGTGAAGCCGCTGAGGGCGGCGTCGAGCGCGAGCGCCCGAGCCTTCTCTTCCGCCGGCGACTTCGCGGGCTTCCCCTTCTCGTCGGCGAACTTCAGTTCCATCTGCCCCAGCACCGTCTTCCGCACGTCGGCCGGGACGCGGTCGAGGTGGACTGCCACCGACAGCACCGCGGCGTCCTCCTTCGCGAAGAACTCCTTCGGGTTGGGCAGGGTCTTCGGGTCGAGCGACTTCTTGTTGTGGACGGCGACGCAGACGTAGTCCTTGTGGAACCGGAAGTAGACCTTCGGCGGCACGTTCGGCACGTCCACCGCGTACACGTCGTCGTCACCCTTCTCGGGGTTCAGGCTGAGTTTGCCGCGGAGGAGGTTGAGGAAGGCCGCCTCGTCGCCGACGGGGACCATCACGACGATCGGGCTGTCGATTACGGCCGGCGTCATGACGGCGTACGCGCCGATCGGTCGGGTGATGTCGACGCCCTCGATGACGCCCTTCTTGCCGGCGAGCGCCTTCACGAGGTTGACGCCCTGCTCGGCCGGTTCGCCCTGCCCGACGAGGTCGCCGATGTACGACGCCAGCGGCAGCATGTCTTTGATCGCCTGGATTCGAACCTCGACGGTCGGCCCGGTCGGGTCGTCGGCCTTCGCCGGCGACGGGGCCGCGAACAGGGCGGCCGCGAGAAGGAGGAACAGTTTCCGCATGAGAGAGCCTCGGAGGATTGGTGCGTCTGAAATGATACCCGCGGGAGGGAGAGTGGGTGTCAAAGATTTCGGCCCCGCCCCCGCTCGGACGATCGCCCCGCCACTCGCTACACCAACTGTCACCCACCGAGACCAACGCAATGAGCCAGAAGACCTGGGGCGGACGATTCGACGGCAGCACCGACGCCCGCGTGGAGGCGTTCACCGAGTCGATCTCGTTCGACAAGCGGCTCTACCGCCACGACATCGTCGGCAGTCAGGCGCACGCCCGGATGCTGGCGGAGGTCGGCCTGCTCACGGCGGCGGAAGCCGGGCAGATCGTGAAGGCCCTCGACGAAATCGGGGAGACGATCGAAGCGGGGAAGATGGAGTATTCGATCTCGCTCGAAGACATTCACACGCACATCGAGCGGGCGCTCATCGCGAAGCTCGGTGACGTGGGCCGCAAACTGCACACCGCCCGCAGCCGCAACGATCAGATCGTCACCGACGTAAAGCTCTGGGTTCGCGACGCCCTCGACGACCTCGACGGACTGCTGAAGGAACTGCAAAAGTCGTTCGTGGCGTCGGCCGAGCGGGAGCAGGGCGTCGTCATCCCTGGCTACACGCACCTCCAGCGGGCGCAGCCGGTGCTGGCGGCCCACTACTTCCTGGCATATGCCGAGAAGTTCCAGCGCGACCGCGAGCGGCTGGCCGACGCGCGGAAGCGGGTGAACGTACTGCCCCTCGGGGCGGCGGCGCTGGCCGGCACGTCGCTGCCGATTAATCGAGAGTCCGTCCGTGAAAAGCTCGGCTTCGATTCCGTCGCCCGCAACAGCCTGGACGTGTCGAGCGACCGCGACTTCCTGATCGAGTTCGTCTTCGACCTGTCGCTGATCGCCACGCACCTGAGCGGGTGGGCCGAGGAGTGGATCATCTGGAGCACCACGGAGTTCAACTTCGTGGAACTGCCGGATGCGTTCTGCACCGGGTCGAGCATCATGCCGCACAAGAAGAACCCGGACGTGCTGGAACTCACCCGCGGCAAGTCGGCCCGTGTGATCGGCTGCCTGCAACAACTCTTCCTGCTGCTCAAGGGCCTGCCGCTGGCGTACAACCGCGACTTGCAGGAAGACAAGACGGCCCTGTTCGACGCCTTCGACACGGTGGCCGGGATGCTCTCGGTGGCCGCACCGCTGGTGGCCCAGACGAAACTGCGGCGGGATGTGATCGCCGGCCGGATCGAGGAAGGCTTCCTGGACGCGACGACGTTAATGGAGTTCTTCATCGCGAAGGGCGTGCCGATGCGGTCGGCCCACGAAGCCGTCGGCAAACTCGTCCGCCGCTGCGAGCAGGACCGCTGCCGGCTGAGCGATCTACCCACGACCGCGATCGAGGAAGCGTGCCCCGGCATCGGCTCCGAAATTCGCAACGTTCTCGGCGTGGCAAACTCGCTCGCGGCGTTCAAGAGCTACGGCTCGACTGCTCCCGCCGAAGTCGAGCGGCAGTTGCGAGGCTGGCAGGAACGACTGGCGTGAGTCCGCTTCGAAACCGGGTTGATCCGCTCGGAGAACTTCAAGCCGTCGCCGCCCGCGGTGCCTGGATGGGCAACCGCGGCATCCTGCACGACGCGGATAAACAAATCGTCCGGCCCTGGAAACTGACCGCGTGGCTGATCTGTCGCCTGGAGTTCAACGGCCGCCGGCGGACGGTTTTCTCGCCGGGCCGCTACTCAGAATTGTTCTTTCTGGACGAGGCGACCGCCTTCGCCGCAGGCCACCGGCCGTGCGGTGAGTGCCGCCGTGAGCGGTACCGGGAGTTCAAGACCGCCTGGCTGGCCGCAAATTCGACGGACGACACCGAACCATCCATCAAACTCATCGACCGCCAACTTCAGGCCGAGCGCGTCGGGCCGACGCGAACCAAGCGGACGTTTGAGGCCGAGTGGCCGTCGCTGCCAGACGGGACAATGATCGTGGTTGGAGGAGAGCCGTACCTGATTTGGGAGCGGCGACCGTGGCGGTGGTCGTTCACCGGGTATACTCCGACCGACTTGGCCTCCGGAATCGCAGACGTGCTGACACCGCTCTCAATCGTGGAAGTGTTCCGACGCGGGCTCGTGCCACAAGTCCACGGATCGGCAATCGGCCGTTAGGCGATCCACAGGTCGTGGCAAGCTTGCTCGTAGCTCGCTTCCAAGTCCAGCGGCACGACCCGTTCGGAGTCCAGCCAGAGTGGCAGCGTCGGCAGCGGCCGGCCGAGTTCCAGGTGGTGCGACCGTGCCTGGAACAGCGTCTTCTTCCCGCGCTTGACGGCTCGGCACGAGGCAGCGTAGGTCGGCGGCGGCGGATCGCCGAGCGTCGGGTCGGTGTGGCCGATCGTTTCCAACAGGTCGAGAAAAAGGTTGAAACGCTTCGTCGTGACGAGGTCCACGATGCTCACCGCGACGCCTTGTTGGATCAGCGCCGAACACTTCGCGACAAACGCCCGGCGACTCTCCGGTCGATCCTTGTTCGCCGGGCTGACGATCTCGACGGCCGCGACCAGCCGGCGGCCGCGTTGTACGTCGTAGACGCGAACTTCGTACTCGTCGAAGTCGAGCAAGGCTTCGACTTCGACGGTGGGTTCGGCCCAGACGGCCACCGCTCCCCCGCCGTCACTCGTGTCGGCCGCGAACGGCGGGGCGTTGTCTTTCTCGTAAGTGGCGACATCAACTTCGATCTGAGAACCGGGGTGGACGCGCGGCCCGGCAATAAACCCCGGTGGTAGGTGCGGTCGCAACTGTTGGACGATTACGGCCGGCCACTGGCCGTGCAGTTCTTCCCAACTGTGCTGGTCGTCCACCGGCGGGCGAAAGTGGTCGCGGAGCGGCATGGCTCGATCCTCCTCGCCCTCATCGTACAACAACAGGAACCACTACCCCATTCAGGATCACCAAGACTCATGGACCATTTCGCGTACCGCAACCGCTCCCTCTACTGTGACGACGTGCCCGTGGCGGAACTCGCCGCCCACTACGGCACGCCGCTGTACGTCTACAGCGAGGCCACCCTCGTCCACCACCTCAAGCAGATTCAGGATGCCTTTGCCGAGGCGAAGCCGATCATCTGTTACAGCATCAAGGCCAACGGCAACCTCAGCATCGCCCGGCTCATGGGCCAGCACGGGGCGGGCTTCGATGTGACCTCCGGCGGCGAGTTCTACCGGGCGATGAAGGCCGGGCCATCGGACGCCAAGATCGTCTTCGCCGGCGTCGGCAAGTCGGACGCCGAGATTCAATTCGCCCTCGAAAACAAGGTCTACCTGTTCGACGTGGAGAGCGAGCAGGAACTGCACGCCATTGGGGCCGTCGCCGAGAAGATGGGCGTCGTCGCGAACGTCGCCTTGCGGGTGAACCCCGACTTGCCGCCGAAGACGCACGTCAAAACCGACACGTCCGTTAAAGGCGTCAAGTTCGGCCTCGACATCGAGACGGTCCTCGACGTGGCGAAGGGCGTCGTCGGGCACAAAAACCTCTGCGTGGCCGGGCTGCACATGCACCTGGGTTCGCCGATTCTCTCGGCCGAGCCGTACAAGCAGGGGGCGGAGAAGGGCGTGAAACTGATCACGGAACTCCGCAAACAAGGGCACAACGTCACCGTTCTAAACATGGGCGGCGGCTTCGGCATCCACTACCGCAAGCAGGAAGCCCTCCACGCGAGCGCGTTCGCGAAGGAAATCCTGCCAGCGGTGAAGGAGACGGGCTGCCAGTTGGTCCTCGAACCGGGGCGGTTCATCGTCGGCAACGCCGGTATCCTCGTGTCCCGCGTGGTGTTCACGAAGGAAACCGGCGGCAAGCGGTACGTCATCCAGGACGCCGCGATGAACGACCTGATCCGGCCGACGCTGTACGACTCGTTCCACCGCATCTGGCCGGTGACGCCGAAGGATACCGTGCCGGAACAACCCGCTGACTACGAGGCGGACATCCCCGGCACGATCAAGCAGGACGTCGTCGGCCCGGTGTGCGAGTCGGGCGACTTTCTGGCGAAAGCGCGGAACCTGCCGGAGTTGCACCGCGGCGAGTTGCTCGCGGTGTTCAGCGCCGGGGCGTACGGCATGGCGATGGCCTCGAACTACAACGCCCGCTGTCGCGCGGCCGAGGTTCTCGTCACAGGCGGTACACATCGCCTCATCCGTCGCCGCGAGACGTACACGGACCTGGTCGCCGCCGAAGTCGATTGCTTAAAGTGACGGCCGCGCGCAGAATGCTGGGATACCCTCGGCCCCCTTCGCGCAAGCGGTCCGTCGTCGGCACCCCGAGACTCGGCAACTTCGGAGGAATTCCCCCGTGCGAATCCGCGTGACCCTTCTCGCGCTCGGCCTCTTGCTCGGGGGCGTGCTTCCGGCGACCGCCCAGGAAGCGGCGAAAACGCCCGCCGACGTCTTCCGCAATGCCCGCGACTTGCTCCAGGTCGGTAGCCTGGAACTCGCCGCCGACTCGTTAAAGGACTTCCTCAACCTGAAGCCGGCCGACCAGGACTACCTCGACCTCGAGACCAAGTACGGGGCGGCCGTCTTCCAGAACTTGCGAAACGTGCCGCGGTGGCTGCCGGACCCCAAGAAGGACGAGGACTTCAAGAAGACCGTCGTCGAGGGGATCATCGCCGCCGCCATGAAGGCGAACGAGAAGCTGCTCCGCGACCCGAAGCGGCTCCTCCGCCTCGTGCAGAACCTCGGCGAGACGCGCGAGGAGCGGGACTTCGCCATCCAGGAACTCAACCGGGCCGGCGACGCCGTCGTGCCGGTGCTGGTCGAGAACCTGCGGATCAACACGTCCACCGACTACCGAACCGGCGCGCTGACGGCCGTGACGCGGCTGAAAGCCGACGTGGTCCCCGGCCTCGTGGTCGCCACCGAGAACGTGGTCGACGAACTGAAGGTCGGCCTCATCCGCGCCCTCGCCGCCCGGCCCGACATTCTTAACCTCGTGGGTAAGGCCGACACCAACTTTGCCCCGTACCTGTGGTACCTCGCCTCGGCCCCGCCCGAGGAAAGTGCCGCCCTCCGCGACGCGGCGGTTCAGACCCTCCGCCTCCTCTCCGGCGACCGCAGCGACAACCAACAGGCCGACGTGGAACTCGTTCGGTACGCCCAGCCGATGCTCGAACGCCGCGGCAGTTTCGCCGCCCACGACAAGCTCCGGAACCGCGTCAAGACCTGGGTCTGGGACGACGGGCTTAAGACCGTGAAGCCGGTGGACCTGACGCTCGCGCAGGCCGAAGAACAGTTCGGGCTGAAGTACCTGAAGTGGGCCATCGAACGGCGGCCCGGCTCGGAGTTGGCCCAGGAAATGTTCCTGACCCTCGCCACGGAGCGGGCGGTCGAGCGGACGAACTTCGGCGACCTCGCCAAGAGCGAACCGGGCGTGTCGCAACTGCTCGCGGCCGCCCCGGCCCCGATGCTCCTCAGCATGCTCGACGCCGCGCTGGCCGAGAAGCGGCCGGCCCTCGCCTTCGGGCTGACGCAAGCCCTCGGCGACCGGGCCGAGAAGTCGGCCGCCATCCCCACCATCCGCGAGGGCAGTAAAGACGCCCGGCCGGCCCCGTTGGTGAAGGCGTTGAACTACTCCGACCCCCGCGTGCAACTCGCCGCCGCCGCCGCCCTGTTGAAACTCCCACCGGTCCAGCACGGTGCCCACGCCCGCATCATCGACGTGCTGAAACGGGCCGCCGGTAGCGAAGCCGGGGCGGCCGACAACACGATGGGCCGGGCGCTGATCGTGGACCCGCTGAGCGTGCGCGGCGATCAGGTCGCGGGGCTGATGCGGTCGATCGGCTATCAGGCCGAGGTGATCGGCAGCGGTCGGGAACTCTTCAAGCGAGTGAACCGGACCTCGGACTTCGACCTGATCTTGCTCGACCGCCACGTCGCCGAACCGGAACTGAAGGACGTGCTCGCCCAACTGGCGGCGAACGTCAACGCGGGCCGCCGGCCGGTGCTGGTGATCGCTTCGCCCGACAAGCCGACGCCGGTGACGGTCGAGACGCTGCTCGCCCGGTTAGCCGCATTGATCGCCGCGACCGAGACGACGGACATCGTCATCCCCCCCCCCTACGAGATCGACCGTCGGAAGACGAAATCTGAGAACGACGACCTCCGCCGGGTGAACGTCGAGTTCCGCGACCGGCAACTGATGCGGATTTACGACGGCCGCCTCGCCCGGATGCGGCGGATCGTGGCCGCGGCCAATCTCGGTACGGCCCCGGCTCTGCACTCGCGGCTCGGCCTCCGCCTCCCGCAATTGACGCTCGCCGCGCTGCTCGCCGAGTACGACCCGGCACCGGATTTTGCGCCGACGCCGTTCCGCGAGTTACGCAGCTACACCCTCCTGCTCAACAAACAACCGGAGTTGGCGAAGGCCATCGAAGACGCGCCGACCGACACGCTCATTCGCCTGATCGAGCAACTTGAAACGGCCCTGACGCCGGACTTGCGGCTGGTGAATCAGAAGGTCTACGCCCGGCTCGACGTTGAGGAACTCGACCTACCTCGGGCACCCGGCATTGACCCGCTGCTGGAAGCCCGCCTGAAGCAAGCCGTGCAGAACTACAAGAACGTGTCGATCATCGCCGAGCCGTACTCGGCCGGTTCGACCGCTGGCAGCGTGAAGTACGGCCTCGCCTACGAGGTGCAAGCGACCATCGCCGACCCCGCCCAACGGCCGCGCGACCCAGGCGAGCGGAAGGCATCCACCAAGATGGCCGTCGATTGGCTGCGGCGGTTGGCCGTCGGTGAGCAAACCGGCTACGACCTGACGCCGGCCGTGCCCGCCCTGCGGACTGCCCTCGGCAGCGACGACTTGGCGGAAGGGGCCATCGAAGCCCTGAGCCGCATCCCCGTTGCGGAAGCACAGCAAGATTTGCTCCGCTTCGCGGCCACGGCTGCCCGCCCGCTCGCTCTCCGCGGCAAGGCCGCCGACGCCGCCATCCGCCACATTCAGGCCCACGGCAAGATGTCCACGGCCGAGGTGAACATGGCCATCGCCACCGCCTTGCAAGCGGAAGCGAACGCGGAGATGAAGTCAAAGCTCACCGTGCTGTCCATCGCGCTGAGCGGCACGCCCGCCGACTTGCTGAACCGCATCAAGATGTTCACCGTTCCGGTCGCCCCCCCGGCGAAGGCTGCGGCCCCGATGCCGGGAGATGAGAAGAAGCCGACAGAGCCGGTGGAAGAGAAGAAGTCGTAACCGAGGTGGATTTCTCCGCGAAGGGCCACGGATTGCGTCGTCTCGGAGGGATTCATCATGTTCACATGGCCGACGATTCTGGTGTTCGCGGCGGTGATAAGCGGCGGGCCTATCACCGTTGCCAAAGTCCAGATGAGTCCTCTTGCCGTTCCGTCACTTCGGACACGTCCGCCCCTCACGGCCGATCAGAAAACCCACATTCTGAAGTTGATCGCACGCCTAGCCGAAGTGGACCGGCCGGACGTGGGGTACTCGCAAACCCTCAGCGGTTCGGCGTTCCTGCCTGTCCCCGGCCAAGTTCACGAACTGGCATGGACGTTGACCCATCATGGTTTGGATACTTCTCAATCGCTCCGCGATCTTGTGGCACTGGGTCCTGATTCCCTGCCATTTCTTCTCGACTCGCTCGGGGACAAGACGCCGACCAAACTGACGTTCGAACATGGTGGAGCAGATGCTTCTCCGATTGGAATGGGTTGTACATGGCTCTCGGACGAACTCCCCCGCGGCAATGACCTAAACCCACGAGAAGCCCGAGTGCCCGCGACGCTTGAATGTCGGGGCAAGCATGGCGATCACGTCCAAACATACGTGGTCAAGGTCGGCGATCTCTGCCTTGTCGCGATCGGGCAGATCGTCGGCCGGCCGTATATGGCGGCCCGCTACCAAATGACCTCCTGCACAGTTATCAACAGCCCAGTCGAAGACGCCGACCTTCGCGGTCGGGTGCGGAAGATTTGGGCATCCGGTGACCCCACTCAAACGCTCTACGATTCTCTCTGGACCGACTACCGCACCACTGGGGTTCCTCAAGGGCCAGACCTGACGGGATGGAACTACGGGAGTCGCTTTCAGCGATCGGCTGCGTTGCGGCTGCTGTATTACTTTCCTGAAGAGGCTGCCCCGGTCCTCGTAGCTCGACTGGCCAAGTTGGACGTAACGAAGGCTGAAGAAGGGAAAGTGGCGTTCAACCGACAGGGCGTGGCGAACGGCGGGATTTATGCTGACGAATTGATACCGGCGGTTTCTTGGTGCAAACGGCCGGAGGTCCGCGAGGCGGTGCGCGGCATCTTCCGCCGGACGACCGAGGCGCACTACTTCTCCAAGGCGGTGGCCGCGTTTGACGAGGCCGAACGGGATGTGATCGTCAAGAAGGCGGATGAACTACTTGCCGTGTTGACACTCGATGAGCGAAAGGACGGGGTTCAGTACTTGCTCCTTGAGGTGGCTTCGGACCGCGCTGGTTCGGCATCCGCCCCGCTCTTTCGTGGCCAGATCGGCAAGTCCGATCCGGTGAGTCTCGGATCGATGGCCGGCGTTTTGGGCCGGGCGAAGGGCGATTGGCCGGTCGAACTCCTGAGACCCTTGTTAGACGATCAGCGGCAGACAGATCGAGTGTACTACGTCCGGACCAAAAATTGGAAGCCCCCGGTTCCGACTCCGTTGAGGATCGGCGGCCAGGACGACGGCTATGAAAAAGTGCCGGTTCGGGTCTGCGATGCGGCCGCGGAAGCTATGGGAGAAATCCTCCCGGCTACAGCAGGGAAGTTCCCGGATGAGCCTGACCGAACCACAGTAGACCAATACGTTTCCCGCCTGAAGCAGAAGCTCCCCTCAAAATAATCGCCCACCCTTTGGCGCATTCGGGGCATCGGCTTCCGGTGGACTTTCCTACCGCGTTTCCAGCGGCACCCATTGCTGCACGTCGAAGCGGCTGTGCGGCGATTGCTCGACCGTGGCGGCGGCCTCGGAGTAAGCGTCCCAGCACGGCTCGATCAGCTTCATCAGGTCGGCGGCTCGCAGGTGGCCCTGCTCGCGGCAGAAGAGTAAGTCCGTCCCCTGACCCTGCACGCTCACGATCACTGCCTTCGGGGCGACCTTCTTCACCTCGCGGGCGAACGTTGCCCCCGGTGCGGTCGCCGGGACGAGGACGTAAGTCTTCTCTTCCTCGGCCGGCCCCGGGGCTTGCGGGCAGGCGAGCTTCAGGTAGTGGCCGATGCGCTGGACGAGCGGCCCCTTCTTCGCCTCCTGGCTCGTCAGTTCCACCTGCGACACGTCCTGCGTCGGCACGATGTACGCCAGGAACGCGGCCGTTTGCTCGATCATCGGCACGCACAGGCCGCGGTACAGGTCGGAGTTCGTCCGGCACAGGTCCACCAGCCCGCCGCGCGGCTCGATCACCAGCTTGTCCAGGATGTCGTACAGCCGCATGATCTCGTCGCCGGGCACGCCGCGGAGCATGTCGGCGGCGGCGTGGTCGAGTTGGTCGTCGCCGTTCGGCAGCACCACTCGCATCGTGTTCGTCAGCGACAGCGTCGCCTGCACCGACTCGTCCGGCACGTCCGGGGTGAGCGCCAGCCCGGTGAGGCCGAAGCGACTGCCGGGGGCCGGGGCGGGCGGGGCGTCGGCCTGGCGGAGCATCGCGTCGAGTTGGTCGCGGGCCATCTGGACGTTCCGCCAGCGGTCGTCGAGCTTGCTCGCGAGCTTGCGGTAGAACCGGGCTGTCGCGTGCGTCAGGTCTTCGGCCGTCCGTAGGTCGAAGAACTGCTTGAGCGCGTCGAGGAAGTGCCGCAGTTGCCGGGCGGGGCCGCCGAACAGCTTGAACCCGCCGCCGCCGGCCTGACAGGTTTCGTAGGCGGCCTTCACGGCGGTGAGCGACTTCTCACGGCGGTCCACCATTGCCGCCGCCTGTTGCTCGGCCACGATGGCGGCCGAGTTCATTGCGCCCATGACCCGTTCCAGCGTCGTCGACAGCGCGTACAGGCGTGGGCCGTGAATCTCACCGAGGGGGCGGACGAGTTCCGTCAGTTCGTTTTCCCACGCCCGCCGCGCGTTGCGGATGCCGCTGTCGAGCATCCGGCTCAGCCGGCCGCGGCGGTACGGGCTGTCCGTGTCGCTCGTCGGTTCCAGGCCGATCAGCTCGCGGGCTTGCTCCCACGCGACGGCCGACCACGCCGCGCCGTCGTTCTGCTTCGCGACCGGGTCCACCTGCTCGGTGAGACTCGCCAGCCAGGCGGTGACGACCTCCGTTGGCGAGCCGGTCGGGCCGCTCCGCGATTCCTGCACGATGAACTTCTGGATGTCGGCGGGCATCAGCCGCGGGTCGTTGAAGATGTCGTCGATGAGCCGTTGCGCCGGGACCGGCAGGCGGTCGCGGTGGTGGGCGGACCAGTTCTTCAACAAGGTCGTACACAGTTGCCGGGCGGCCGACCGTAGGAGCAACCCGCGGGGGAACCAGACGCCGAAGGTGCCGAACCCGCGGAACGGCGTCCGCCCCGGGGCGGGCTTGCGGCTGCGGATGTCTTCCAACCCGGAGCCGAGCGGCGTGGTGAGGTCGTGCGTGATGTAGCCGGCCAAGTGCGTGACGCAGTCGCGGAAGTTCTCTTGCGTCCGGTGGGCCATCGGCAGCAGGTACGTGGCCGTGAACGGCAGGCCGCGGGCTTCCATCTTGGGGCCGCCGTCGCCGCCGTACTGGGCCGAGAACGGCACGTCCGGGTCGGCGTAGTGGTTCAGTTCGGTGAGCGTGGCGTACACGTTCGCCAGTTCCGCCGCCGGGGATCGCGGGTCTTCCGGCGCGCCGCAGAAGACGAACGCCGTCACCGGGGCGTCGGCCATGTTGAACTTCGCCAGCGCCCGCCGGATCGTGTGGCCGAGGTCGAGCAGGAAGCCGCTGCCGCCGCCGGTCGCGCTCGCGAAGACGTAGACCGTCGGCACCTTCTCCCGCGGCAGCAGGCCCGTCTGGTCGGCCGACTGCTTCACCGCCTCCGGGTGGATGGCCGTCTGAATTTCGATCCGCAGGCGCGTCCCGACCTTAAGGAAGTTGTCGCAGAACGCCAGCCGGCCGAGCGCCCGTGAGCCTTCCGTCGCCAGCGACCGCGGCATCGCGTAGAGCTTCTCCCGCGGCATCCATTCGAGGATCGGGTCGAGGTGCTTGCGGCGGTAATTCGTCACCGGCTGGAGCGGTAGGTGGACGACTTGTTCCGGCTGAATCGCGGCGTCGGTCTTGTCGCCGCCGAGTTTGCCCGTCGTGTCGGGGTCGGTGTCGAGGTAGAGGAAGCGGAAACTCGGGATCTGGTTCAGGTCGCCGAGGCGGTCGAGCAGGCGGCAGCGGACTTGTTGGATCGCCCGCCGGCCGAAACTGCCGACGCCGATCAGCACCGCCGGTCGCAGCACGCCCACGTCCAGTCGCGTGACGGTCATCGACTCGTCATCGGCCTTCGGCGGCGGCGTTTCGACCCCCGGCCCCGGGCGTGGCGTCGGGCCGCCGCCCACCGGCCGCGGCGTGCGCAGGACCGCCGCCTCGCTGTTCGCGATCAGTGCGTGGACGAACGCGGCACAACTCGGGAAGCGGTCGTCCGGGTTCTTCGACAAGGCCCGGGCGACGATCGGCCGGTCGTCCGGTAGCAGGGAGCTCAGATCCGGCGGCTCGGTCATGTGCTGGAGCGCGAGCTGCCGAATGTTCTTCCCGCCGAACGGCTTCCCGCCGGTCAGCAGTTCGAGGTACACGATCGCGAGGCTGTACTGGTCGGAGTGCTTGGAAATCTTGTTCGTGAACGTCTCCGGGGCCGCGTACACCGGCGTCACGCCGCCCATGAGGCCGGACGAACTGTGCCGTTCGAGGTGCTTCACCAGCCCGAAGTCGGCCACTTTGACGCGGTCGCCGACGAGGAACAGGTTCTTCGGCTTCACGTCGAGGTGCTGGAGGTTGTGCTTCTCGTTGAGGAAGTCCAACCCTTCGGCCGCGTCGGCGAGGTAGCCGAGCAACAGGTCGCGCGGAATGCCCGACCGCCCGGCCGTCTGGTACACGACGAAGGCGTCGTGCAGGCTCTTGTCGGCCAACTCCATGAGGATGAGCAGTTCGCCGGACTGGTTGTCGATCCGCTCGATGGAGATGACGAACGGGTGCCGGACTTCCTTCATCCGGCCGAGGGCTTTGAGTTCCTGCTCGGCCTTGACCGCGTCGCCGTCGAGGGAGTTGAGGTTGCCGAAAACGAACTTGATGGCCTTGTGCAGTCCGCCCGGCGCGGAGCACTTCCATACCTCGCCGAACCCGCCGCTGCCGATGGGGGCGATGAGTTGATAGCCCGCTAAAACTTCGTCACCCGGCTCGCGAAGGCCGATCATGGCAGTACCCGGCGTCGGAATAATTGGCACTCTACGCTAGGTCACAGGAGGGCGGGCGTCCAATGGGGAGGGGGGTTAGACGCCGACTGATGCTTTAGTGTAGACGAATTTCCGACGAAAGTTGGTACGAGAATTGAGACAAAGGCAAGAAATTATGCCGAAGAGTGAGTCGCCGGGGCAAATGAGCGCGATATTAACGGTGAACCGAGGGATAAAGTTCCGGTCGATTCATCTCCGCGGGCGAGTTGATCTTGTCGATGGTCGCAACTGATTCCTGCCTGGCCATGCGTAGTCGATCTTTCGCTTTCTGCCGGTGAGAGCGGCTGAGGAGCGATTTCACGTTGAAGAAGTAGGGGAACCGCAACCCCTGTCGGAAGTGCGGGACGCTGGTGGCCCGAATGAATTCGCTCGCGTAGGCGTGCAGGCGAACGTCACAACTGTTGGCCTGAACGATGCGGTCGATCAAACACCTGTCGAGCGCCTTGCGGAGTAACCGCCGCGGGCGTTCCGCAGAGCGGTTGAGCGCCGAGAATCGCGGGACGGACCAACCCAGCCGATCGGCCATCGCGTGGACCGACGCGGCAAACTTTTCGACGACGCCGAAGCCCAAGAAGTGGTGCTGGAGAATCCCGACGGCCGTGTGGAAGGCTTCGTCCGGGTCGGCATCGATCTCCTCGGCACTGAGACCCGTCACGTACTGCGTCTGGAGGTTTCTGGCCCATTCGTGGACGAGGAACTGTCCCAGACCGCCCCGCGGCCGGACGATCTCCCGGTGGTCGGGCCGGTCAGAGTTCAGCAGGTGGTTGTAGTGCGAGATTACCTGATCGACCGGGTCGCGAAAGAACGTGACGTACCGCGACAGCGGGGCAAGGCGGAGGTGCAGGCCGAAGCGAAAATGCCCCATCACCGCCCGCGGGAGTTGCCGCCGGGCGAAGGCGTGGAACACGTCGAGTTGTTCCCGGTGGCCGGGGTAAATCGGGTAGAGGTTCCCCGGCCGGTACTGTTGTTCGACGATAAACCGGAGCGTGGTCCCGGCCGTCTTGGGGATGTGCATGAAGAGGAGCAGGGCCGGCGGGTTCGACGATTCGGCGGGCATGGCACATCCTTGATTCGATGGGGGAACGGTCCGACCGTTCGCAACTCAAGTGGGCAGGTGGAGAATCACGGATTCGTCAGAAAAGCGGGCGCACTCTTCTCACGTGCTTGCTCTCATCTTCGTTGCTCAAAATGACCGACAGTCTGTTCGAAGCATTCCGGAATTGTTCGTTTGCCAAACGTGTCCGCTCACGGTGTCGAGTGCCGTCAACCAACCGCCCCGCACGCAGTTGGTGTCGATGCAAACCAGATGGCCCAAATCGAGAATCGCACCCGACCGTTGTGGCGTGTGTCCGACGATGGCGACTTTACCCGAGTAATGAGGCAAAGTCGTGTCGGCCTGTGTGACTCTCCAGCGGAGGGCGAGGGCCGGTTGATCCGCCATCGGCAACTCCGGCACGTACCCGGCGTGGAGGAACAAGTGTGTGAGCGTTTCGTGGTACGGGCGACAATCGGACAAGAACTGGAGGTGGCGTTTGGGAAACCAGTCGGTCAGTGCGCGGCGCGGCCCACCGGCTGCCCAACCGTAGGACCGAAGAGTGTCCGTGCCGCCCAAGGCGAGCCACTTCCGCAAGTTGCCGCTGTCACGGAGGGCATCGAGCAGCGATTCTTCGTGGTTGCCGAGGAGTGGGATCAGTTGGCAGGAATCGCGGAGTGAGAGAATTCGATCGAGAACGCCGCGACTATATGGCCCGCGGTCGATGTAGTCGCCCAGGAAGATGAGCGTATCTTCCCGGTCCGGCTGAAGGGCATCAAGAAGGGCATCCAAGGCCGAGAGGCAACCGTGGATGTCGCCGATGGCGATGGTGCGATAGGCCATGCCCCCGCCCTCCATTCGGCTATCCTTGGATATTTCTGCGCGGCTCGGACTCAGTCCACGTACAGGAACTCGTTCAGGTTCAGCAAGGCGTGGCAGAGGTCGGCGACGGCCTCGCCGCTGGTGCCGGGGTGCGCGGCCAGGAACTTCGTCGTGCGGTCTCGCTCGTCGGCGGTCGGCGGCCGGGAGAGGGCGAGGCGGAACGCGCGGTCCACGATCTTCGCCTGATCGTCGCCAGCGTCCTTCTGCAAGCGGGCGGCGAACGTCTTCGCGAAGTCGAGGACGATCGTGTCGTTGAGCAGCATCAGCGATTGCGGGGCGGTCGTCGTCACGAAGCGGCGGGAGCAGGTTTCACTGCGGTCCGGGGCGTCGAAGAGCGTGAAGAACGGGTAGCGGAGGTTCCGCTTCACGGCCACGTACACGCTGCGGCGGTTGCGGTCGGCGGCCGACGCGGACGGCGTCCACCCGCCGGTGCCCTTCAACTCGGTAGGCAGTTCCGGGAACACGCTCGGCCCGCCGGCCTTTTCGTTCAACACGCCGCACACAGCCAGCATCGCGTCGCGGAGCGATTCGCCGTCCAACCGCTTCCGGGGGGCGTGCCAGAGCAAGTCGTTCTCGGGATCGACCGACGCCCCGTCGGGAGAACCCTCGGCGGCTTGGCGGTACGCGGCCGACGTGACCAGCAGGCGGTAGACGTGCTTCACCGACCAACCGCTCGCGGTGAAGTCGTTCGCCAGCCAGTCGAGCAGTTCGGGGTGGGTCGGTTTCTCGCCGGTGAGGCCGAAGTCGCTGGTGGTGGCGACAAGACCGCGCTCGAAGACGTGCTGCCAGACGCGGTTGACCATCACGCGGGCCGTCAGCGGGTTCTTCGCGTCGGCAATCCAGTTCGCCAGGGCGGTGCGGCGGCCGGTCGACGTCGCGGTCGGCTTTACCTCCGCGTCACGGTCGTCGATGGAAGAGATGAACCCCGGGTCGAGTTCGTCCCCCTTCTTCCGCCAGTCGCCACGCTTGAGCTTGTACTGCGGCGGGGCGACGGGGCCGACGTCCGTCATGGCCATCGCCGTCGGGGGGGCGGTCGGTTTCTCCTTCGCGTGCTCGGCCAGCTGTTTCTGCATCCCCTCCCACTTCGTCTTCTGCTCGCCCTTCATCTGCGTCGGGGTGAACTTGCGGGCCCCGACGACCTGCTTCTCGCACATCTCGGCGATCTGCTTCTGCCATGGCGTGCGGTCAGCGAACGGGATGTCGATCAGCTTCGCGTAGTCCTCGTCGAACCGCGACCGCTCCTTCTTCGACGCCTTCTCGCGGAACGGCTCCTCGATCTCGGCCATCTGCTTGCGGACCGCGGCCGTCTTCGCCTCCCACGCGGCCGTCTTCGCCTCCCACGCGGCCTGCTGTTGCGGCGGCAGCACCGGGCGGTCGCTCGGCCAGAAGCCGGCGAAGAACGCCTGCATTCGGTAGTAGTCGTCCTGCGAAACGGGGTCGGTCTTGTGGTCGTGGCACTTCGCGCAGCCGAGCGTGATGCCGAGGAACGCGGCGGCGGTCGTGTCGGTGATGTCGTTGAGGATTTCCTGCCGCCGCTGTTCGAGGTTCACGGCGTTCGATTCGTCGGGGTAGTGGCGGAGGAACCCCGTGGCCGCGGCCACGGTGGGGTCGTTCGGCGCGATCTCGTCGGCCGCCAACTGCTCGCGGAGAAAGCGGTCATACGGCTTGTCGGTGTTGAAGCTGTCGATGACGTAGTCGCGGTACCGCCACGCGGTCGGCCGGGCGGCGTCGGCCTTGAAGCCGTCCGACTCGGCGTACCGGGCGAGGTCGAGCCACCACACGGCGACGCGCTCGCCGAAGTGCGACGACGCGAGCAGGCGGTCCACGACTTTCTCGTAGGCGGTCGGCGACGTGTCCTTTTCGAAGGCGGCCAGTTCCGCCGGGGTCGGGGGCAGCCCGGTCAGGTCGAACGTCACGCGGCGGAGCAGGGCGGCTTTCGCGGCCGGGGGCGAGTACCCGAGTTTGGCGGCTTCAAGTTTCGCCAGCAGGAACGCATCGACCGGGTGGGCCGAACCCTTTGGCACGGCCGGCTTCGTGGCTGGCTTGTACGCCCATTCGCCCGGCAGTTCCGCGGCCGGTGCGAGGCGAACGACGACGAGTAAAAGTGCGAGCGGGAGGAAGCGCATTGGCGGGTCCGGTCGGCGGGGGTGAGCTTCCGCTAGTGTAACCGGCCGGCTGGGACAGAGGCAATCGGATTCTTGAAGGCGTTAGAATCCGAAGCGGAAGGGACGGGGTGTTGCGCAACACCCCGTCCCTTCCGCTTCGGATTCTACAAGCCAGTCAGGACTAGCCGACGATTTGCTTGACCTTCACGCGGATGTGCGGCTGCGTGTGACCGCGGAGCCGCTTGGACGCCTTGCGGCGGCGGAAATACTGGGCGACGGTCTTCACCTTCGGGAAGTCCACCACCTCGGCGACCACCTTCGCGCCGGCGACGAGCGGTTGGCCGATCGTCGCCCCGCCGTCTTTACCGATGAGCAGCACTTGGGTCAGTTCGACCGTGTCGCCGACCTTCACGTCGCGGTAGTCGATCGTGACGCTCTCGCCCTCTGCCACCCGGTACTGTCGGCTGCCGTCTTCGAAAATCGCGTACATCGGAAAACGTCCTTCGTTCAGTTGTCTCGTTCGCAGACGAATTGCGAAGGCTGTTAATGTAGCAATCCGAAGGCAGGTGGCCAGGGATTTTGCCCGTTGGAACCCGGAGCGGGAGCGACGGGGTGAAGTGCCTCCACCCCGTCGCTCCCGCTCCGGGTTCCAAAAACCTCTCGCCAACAACGACTTGGCGGGCGCGTTCTGCACTTCAGGTTGCCAGTAGGTACAATCGTGTCATGCACGCGATTCTGATCGCCACCGTCGCGCTGGTCGGGCTGCCGGTCCTGCTTCACCTCATCATGAAGCAGGAGCCGAAGCGGTTGCTATTTCCCGCGATCCGCTTCCTCGAAAAGCGCCGCAAGGTCAACCAGCGGAAGATGCGCCTCCGGCACCTTCTCTTGCTCCTCCTGCGGATGCTCATCATCGGCCTGTTCGGCCTCGCCCTGTTCCAGCCGACCATCGCTGGGTCGCTCGGCGGGCTGAACTTCGCCGGCGAACAGCCGGTCGCGGCCGTCTTCATCGTCGACACGTCGCCGAGCATGGGCTACCTCTCGAACAGTCGCATGCGGTTGGAGGAAGCCAAACGCCGGGCCCTGGAACTGCTCGACGATCTGCCGGGTTCGTCGAAGGTCGCCGTCCTCGACCCCGCGGAACCGGGCGGCACCTGGGAACTGTCCGTCGCCGATGCCCGCAAGAAACTCGAAGAATTGAAGGACCCGAAGGGCACGGCCGTGCCGGTGTCGGCTGCCCTCGCGGCGGCGCACCAACTGTTCCGCACGGTCGATCAGGAAACCGAAGGCCAGGAACCGATGCCGCGGTTGGTGGCCGTCTTCTCGGATCGCGCGACAGCCTGTTGGGACGCAAGTCGTAGCGAAGATTTGAAGAAGCTCCGCGAGACGATCCCGCAACCGCCAGTGGCCCACCTGTTCCTCGACGTCGGCATCGACCAGCCCGCGAACGTCGGCATCACGGCCGTCGAGATGAAGCCGCAGATTCTGCCGAAGGACACGCCCGTTGTCCTGAACGCCACGATCTCGGCGGCCGGCGAAGCGGTCGAGTCGCGCGTCGTCTGCAAACTGCTGACCGGCGAGAACATGGTCGAGAAGAAGCTCGTCAAAGTCCCCGGCGGCGGCAGTGCCGGCGTGAGTTTCACCTTCGACGGTCGTCGGCTGAAGCCGGGGTTGCACCAGATCGAACTGAGTCTGGAAACGCCGGACAACCTGGAGGCGGACAACGTCCGTTACTTCACGTTCAAGGTAGCCGAGCCGCGGAAGATTCTCACGCTGGTGAGCGATCTCGCGGACGCCGACTTCTGGCAACTGGCCCACACCTCGCAGGGCGAGTTCGCTTGCGAGGTGCGGAAGGCGACCGACGAGCTGCCGCTGTTGAGGGATTACGAGGCCGTTTGCCTGCTCAGCGTCACCGACCCGACGCCGTTGTGGCCGAAGTTGCAGACGTATGTGGAAACTGGCGGCCAACTGCTCATCATGCCCGGCACCGCCCCGAAGCAAGACGCCTACCGGACGAAGACCGAGGCGGCCGCCCGCATCCTGCCCGGCTCGCTGAAGGAACAGAACGCCGAGATCGACTACGGCACCCTGCCGGCGACCGATAAGCGCCGCGAGGGGGTGCCGTGGCTGCTCGACGACGCGGCCTTGCGGCACCCGATGCTGGCCCCGTTCCGCGAGTGGAAGCTTAAGGGCAACATCGACTTCCTGCAAAACCCCCGGCGGGCGTGGCAGTTCTGGGACTTCGAACCGGCCCCCGGCGGTAGCGTGGTCGTGCTCTACAACGACAGCGACGATCCGAAACTGCGGCACCCGGCCGTCTTGGAACGCAGTCTCGGCAACCAGCGCGGCCGAGTACTGCTGCTGACGACGCCGATGGACACGCCGATCGAAGGCGGCAAGACGTGGAACAATTACTGGCAGTTAAGCGAGTCGTCGTGGTACGTGGTCTTCCCGAACCTGCTGATGCGCTACCTGTGCGGCGACCCGACCGATGCGAACTTCAACTTCCTCACCGGCCAGCCGGTCGCGGTGCCGCTGCCGAAGGGGGACGTGAAGAAAGGCACGAAGTTGCAACTCGAAGGCCGCGGCATCAGCGGCCGCGACGCGGAGATCGAACTCGGCGAGGGGCAGACGGAAGTGCGCCTGCCGCCGAACCGCACGGCCCTCCCGGGACTGTTCGCCGTGTCGCTGGAAGCGGCCAAGTGGCGGGACGGCTTCAGCTTGAACATCCCCGCCGACGAGTCGAATCTGGCGAAGGTGCCCGAGGACGCGATCGAGAGTCTGATGGGGCCGAAGAGCGTGGTGCCGCTGTCGCGGGACGTGAAATTGCGAGAGGTACTGACGACGAAATTCAATCAGCCGATCGACCTGTTCCCGTGGCTGTTGATCGGCGTGCTACTGCTGCTGTGCTTCGAGGGATTGCTGGCGAATCGGTTCTACCGCAAACCGTAGATCTGTGAAGAGAGGTTTCAATTGCAACGGCGAGCGGCCCGGCGTAAGCGGGCCGTGTCTGGAGATATGCAGATACGGCCCACTTACGCCGGGCCGCTCGCCGTTGATCCGGCAGGAAGGCCAGTCGGTTAGGTTACGCCAGGCGTTCCAACAGCGGCTCAATGTCTGCCCGCGAAACGTGGCCCATCACTGCGAGTTGCACCAACCGCCGCTCGGCCAAATAGCCGCTCTGCCCGGCGATTTGATAGCCCCACTCGCGGCACATCCCCACGAAGGCGGCGCTCGACATCTCCCGCGGTGGGGCGAACGTGACAATCGCCGGACTCGCCACGTCGTCGGCCGCGAGCAACTCGAAGCCGGCCGCTGTCAGCCGCTGTCGCACCAGCCCGCCGAGGTCGGCGATTTGCTGGTAGCGAGTCTGGCACAACGCCGGCGTCGCGAACACGTCCAGGGCCACGTCCAACGCCTTGACCATCGGCGACGGGGCCGTGAACCGCGGGCCGACCGTCGTCACCGTGGACGCGACGTTGAGGTACGTCGGAATGCGGCTCGTATCCAGGTGCTCCAGGTTCGCCGGGTTCGCGAAGACGAAAGCCACGCCGGCGTAGCTGCCGATCGCCTTGCCGCTCGCTCCGGTCGCGAGGTAGACTTCGCTCAAATCGAGGGGCACCGTCGCAAGGCTGCTCACGCAGTCCACGCACACGCGGTGGCCGTACTTCTTCGCGAGCGTCACCAACCCCGGTAGGTCGTTCAGTACGCCGGTGCTCGTCTCGTGGTGCGCGCCCCAGACCCACCCGCCGGCCGGCATCGCCCGCATCGCGGCTTCGACTTCGTCGAGTTGCCACGCCCGGCCCCAGTCCCAGGACAGAATCCGCGGCGACAGCCCGGAGTTCTGGGCCTGCTTCAACAGGCGGTCGCCGAATTCGCCGGACACTAACAGGAGGCCGTTGTCCCTTGCCGGGTCGGCCGCCAGCGTTGCCGCGACGGCGTCGTTCGCCAGGGTGCCGCTGCCGATGAACATGCCCACGGGCACGCCGCCGATCATGGCCGAGAGCTTCGCACGCACCCCTTCGAACAGCGGCACGAATTCGTCCGAGCGGTGGTAGACCAGCGGTTCGTGGAACGCGGCCGTCACGCGCGGGGAAATCGCCACCGGGCCGGGGAGCAGGCAAATCGCGTCCTGCGATTCGGCCGCGGCCCATTGCGGGTGAACCCCCCGGGCGGGGGTCGGCGGGGTGTACTTCAGGGTGCGAATCATCAACCTCGGTGCCTCCGAATCTCTGTGGGGAGAGCCGCTCATTCCTCAAGCGGTTTGTTGGGTTCGACTACTCCGCTCCAGCCGCTTCTGCCACAACTGCATCGACCGGCCCATCGTCTCGTCAAGTTTGCCGACCGGCAGCCACATCGGGGTAAATTGTGCCCGTCCCGTGCCAATGGGCGGCCCCAAGGGTTCGAATCCGAGGTGCGTGTGCAACTCTCGCTGTTCGACCACCCCGGAGATCACGAAGTGCGTCCACGGCATGGTTTTCGATTGTTGAAACAACGCCCACACCAGCCCCGGCAGCACGAGTGAATTCCGCTCCGTCGGCACGACGGCCATGAGGCGGATTTCCACCGGCCGTAGGCCGGGCTGCTCCAGGATGCTGGGGTCCGGCAACCGCGACGCGATCGAA
Organism: Limnoglobus roseus; assembly: GCF_008254045.1. Taxonomy (GTDB): domain Bacteria; phylum Planctomycetota; class Planctomycetia; order Gemmatales; family Gemmataceae; genus Limnoglobus; species Limnoglobus roseus. The sequence continues at coordinate 3,422,693 of NZ_CP042425.1, forward strand.
AATGGCGGCTGGTCGCACCACGAGATCATGCCGACGAGTTCGTTGTCCTTCAGGCAAATGAGATAACGATTCTTCTCGTGGAACTTGTCCACAAGTTGCCCGGTTCCCGTGTCGGCGTGTTGGGGGATTTCTTGCACGAATGTCTGATAGTTCAGCCGATGGACCTGCTCCAACTCTTGTGGCGAGAGGGCTTGCTTGAAACAATAAGCACCGATCTGAAGCATTCTGCGATCTCAGGGACCAGGGCGCACCTCCATGCGGTCCAATGGGCGGGCCAGATAACTTAGGTAATTTTATAGCTGAAGTGAGGACCGAAGGCAAATGCGAGGGTTGTAATCTTCACAGCAAAGACCGTGCCGACTGTAGGGATTGTATCGCTTCTGCTTGCGGCGTCTGGCGATGATACTCGCCAAAAGACATTGCCGGGACGGTGTTTATCGCCAGTCGGCCATCACGATCGGATGCTACGCCTTGAAGTGCAACCAAATGGTTGCATAATTCGAGCATGGATGCCGATCTGGACAAAGTGTTCAAGGCGCTCGCGGACGGGGGGCGACGGCAGTTGTTGGATCGTTTACACGCCAACAACGGTCAGACCCTCGGCGAACTCTGCGGGCACCTGGACATGACCCGGCAGGCGGTGACCAAGCACCTCAAGGTGCTGGAGGCGGCCAATCTCGTGACGACGCTTCGGCGGGGCCGCGAGAAGCTGCACTACCTCAACCCCGTGCCGATCCTGGAAATCGCCGACCGATGGATCGGCAAGTACGAGCAGGGCCGACTCCGGGTTCTGGCGGACCTCAAGGCGAAACTCGAAGGAGAGACTGATGGCTGAATCGCGCTTCGTTTACGTGACGTACATCCGCACCACCCCGGAGAGACTCTGGCAGGCGCTGACCGACCCAGCGTTCACCCTGCAGTATTGGTGCGCCTGCACGCTGGACTCGGAATGGACGCCCGGCTCGGCGTGGCAGATCACGATGCCCGACGGCAACGTGGCCGACAGCGGCGAGGTGTTGGAAGCTGACCCGCACAAGCGGCTGGTCCTGCGGTGGCGGAACGAGTTCCGACCGGAACTCCGTGAAGAGGGCTATTCTCGCCTGACGTATGAACTCGAACCCGCCGGCACGTCCGTCAAATTAACCGTGGTTCACGAGATGGATAAGCCAGACTCGAAGCTCATCGGGGCCGTGTCGAACGGTTGGCCGCACATCCTGGCGAGCCTGAAGAGCTTGCTGGAAACCGGCGAGTCGCTGGAAGAAACCCGCAAGTGGCCGAAGAGCAAGTGAGCTACGCCCACCCCCCGGTGACGGGCAAAACGTGGCCGGTGATGTACTCGCTTTCCTCGGTGGCGAGAAAGAGGATCGCGTTGGCGACGTCTTCCGGCTTCCCCAGACGGCCGACGGGGATTTGCTTCAAGTACTCCGCCTGTACGTCGGCCTTCACCTCGCCGAGCATCGCGGTTTGGATCACGCCAGGGGCGACGGCGTTCACGGCGATCCGCCGCCGGGCGAGTTCCTTCGCCAGCACGCGGGTCAGGCCCATCACGCCGGCTTTCGCCGCGGCGTAGTTCGTCTGCCCGTGGAAGCCGAGCAACCCGGCGATGCTGGCGATGTTCACGATTCGGCCGCCGTCGCGGAGAATGTCCGCCCCGTACTTGCAGCAGTGGAAGACGCCGGTGAGGTTCGTCTGAAGGACGGCGTGCCACTCGTCGAGGGTCATCTTCTTCAAGGTGCGGTCGCGGATGATCCCGGCGTTGTTCACGAGGATGTCGAGGCCGCCGAACTGGACCTTCACCCGCTGCATCATCGCTTCGACTTCGCCCGCCTCGCGAACGTCGGCCGGTTCCAGGTGGACGGCACCGCCGAGCGCTTTCGCCAGTGCTTCCGCGTCGCGGCGGTTGCCGCCGTCGGGATCGTCCCAGAAGTGCAAAACACCCGTCGCCCCGGCCTTCGCGAACGCCGTCAGCGTGGCCACCCCGATGCCGCGGGAACTGCCGGTGACGAGGGCGACCTTGCCGGTGAAGTCGTAGCGGATCATGTGCGGTACGCCATCTTGAACGGGACCGGCTGTGCGGCCGGGGCCGGGGCGTTGGAATGCCACTCGGTGTAGGCCATGTACAGGAGCGCCCCCAGGATGGTGTAGCAAACTGTGGTGGCCGGGAGCGACGGTGAGAAGAACTTGAGCGCACTGCCGCTCGACTTCTTCACGATCAGCCGCACACCGTTGAAGTCGACGCTGTAGATTTCGTCGAGGACCAGGTGCGAGAGGAAGCCGAGCATCACGCCGCCGGCCAACTCGACCCGCAGGTGCTGGTTGTCGGTGTGATAGCCGAGGTAAACCACGAGGCCGGAAATCAGCATCGCCGGCACGCTGTGGAACATGCCGCGGTGGACGCTGAGTTGGTTCAGCAGCCACGAGAGGCCGTAGCGGACGAACAGATAACCAAGGACGAGCGAGGCCAGCACCCCTTCGGACGACAGGCCCATTTCCGTGAGCCGAGGCATCAACACGATCGGGATGACGGCGGCGGCGAGGCTGAAGATTTCGCGGATCGGCCGACCGGTGTCGCTGTCCAAGTCTGGCAGCATCCCACCGACGGCCGTGAGGGTCGCGGACAGGACGCCGCTCTCCCAGTGGCAGCCCATGCCCTTGTGCATGACGAAGCCGTAGCCCACGCCGAGGGTCGCGGCAACGCCGACGTGTGTGCGAAACCCGGCCATTTCGATCCTCCTGACCCACCTACCGACATTGCCCCGCCTGCCACTTTCGGCGAACCTTCACTCGTCCTCCCGAGGAGATTCGCCATGACGAACGCGGACGTTGTGAAAAAGTTGCGCGAGCACGCCAACACGCTCACCCAATCGGGCGCGAACTTGTACCGTGTGCGGGCGTTCCGTCAAGCCGCAGTTGCGGTGATGGCCTCCGACCGCGAAGCGGCGGACGTGATCGCCGAGGGCGGTCGCGGGGAGTTGCAACGCGCGTTCGGCATCGGCGAGAGCGTGGCCGAGACGATCGCGGAGTTCCTCGAATCCGGCGAGTGGTCGCCGCGCAGCATTCCCGCCCGTTCGGGGCGACGGCCGTCGCCCCAATGCCGCTAAAGAGCGTTCCCCCAAAAAGAAGAAGCCGCCCAACCGGGGCGGCTTCTTCGTGTTCGTCACGTCGCCGTGGGTCACAGCAGTTCCGTCACCACGTCGCGGTCGTCGAGGACGTACATCGGGCGGCCGCTGCCGCTCGGGAAGGTCATCGACGGGTCGATGCCGACGGCCTTGTAGAGCGTGCTGAGGACGTGCGGCACCTTGTACGGGCGGTCCTTCGGGTACTCGCCGCGGGCCGAAGATGCGCCGATGGCCTGGCCCATCTTGAGGCCGCCACCGGCCACCAAGGCGCTCATCACCGGCGACCAGTGGTCGCGACCGGCGTCGCTGCTGTTAATCTTCGGCGTGCGGCCGAACTCGCCCCAGACGATGACGACAGTGTCTTCCAGCATCCCACGGTCGTCGAGGTCGCGGATCATGTTCGCGAGGCCGCGGTCGAGGATCGGCAGTTGCTTCTTCAATTCCTTGAAGTTGCTGGTGTGCGTGTCCCACCCGCCGTAGCTGAGAGTGACACAGCCGACGCCGGCTTCGATCAGGCGGCGGGCTGTCAGGAATTGGTCCACGCCTTTGTAGCGGTCGAGCGTTCGCGGGTCTTCCTTTTTGAGGTCGAGCGCTTTGCGGACGGTGCCGCTGGCGATCATGTCGAAGGCCCGTTGCGTGAACGAGTCGAGGCCCTTCATCGTGCCGCTGGCGTCCACGTCGCGGCGGGCGCTGTCGAAGCGGGTGAGTAGGCTCTGGCGGTCGGCCATCTTGTCGTTCGCCAGCTTCGCCCGCAGGTTCTCGCGGCCGGAACCGTCCGGGGTGAACGGCCGGTGGGCCACGCCGAGGAAGCCGGGTTCCGTGCCCATGCTCATGCCGCGGAGCGAGACGAACGCGGGCACGTCGCCGTTGTTGCCGTTCACCTTCGACATCACCGCCCCGAACGACGGGTGGCCGACCGTCTTGTTGATTTGCTCCGGGAAGCCGGTCGTGACGTAACTGTCGCTGTGCTCGTCGGTGGCGACGACCGACCGGATCACGGCCAGTTTGTCGAACATCTTCGCCTGCATCGGCATGTGTTCGGAAATCTGGATGCCGGGGACGTTCGTGTTGATCGGCTTGAACTCGCCGCGGAACTCGGCCGGGGCGTCGGGCTTCAGGTCGTACATGTCGATGTGGCTCGGCCCGCCGGGCAGGTAGACCATGATGGCCGACTTCGGCGTGGCCAGCGACCGCGTCGGGTTGCTCGGCGACGCGGCCCGCAGTTGATCGGCAAGGGTCAGGCCCGCGCCGAACGCCCCGAGGGCGAGGAAGTTACGGCGGTTGATGTTGTCGCAATGTGGCTGGCGAGAGCCCCAAAAATTGAGCATGGAGAGAACCTCCGAGGCAGGACGGCGAGAGAAGCCGTTGTGGGGGTGGGAAGGATCGACCAAAGGTAGGACGCGGCCGGACCGCGAGTTGTTCCCAGAATAGCCCGGCAACACAGGGAAGGCAATTGGAATCTGGCGAGGAAGAGAAAACGGAACGCGGATGACGCAGGAGTTCGAACGCCGGATGAGAACCGGTTCGGAACTGAAATCGGATCTGGCTTTATCCGCGTTGATCCGGCGTTAAGAATCCCGCGTCATCTGCGTTCCGTTTCGATGGCTTCACCCCCCGAAGTTCGGGATCACCTGCCCGTCGTTGCGCTGGCTGAGCAGTTCGAGGATGTACGGGTCGGTGATTTCGGGGATGTTCTGCACGTGGCCGTCGGCGTAGCAGAAGAGCACGACCTGCGTGTGCCGGCTGCCGAACTTCCAGCCGGTGTCCATCGGGTTGGTCGTCAGCGGGTAGAGCCGTGAGGCCGCCCGGCCGGAACACTGGTAGTAGTCGCCGTTGTAGGTGGAACAGTCCCACCAGCCGTAGCCTTCCTTGTTCTGTGGGACGTGCTTTTCGCCGATGAGAAAGCTGTTGCTCGTGCCGTCGCGGAAGTCGAGCAGGCGGAAGCCGGTGCCCAACTGGAACGCCCCGCGGTTGCCGGGGCCGGTGTCGGTGGCAGAGTCGGTGCCGTTCGGGTCGATCACGGCCGCGTAATCGCCGAGTGCCCCCGGCGTGTGCGTCGAACTGCCCCACGACGTGTCACTGGGGATGTCGCCGGCGATGCTGCCCGACTGACTGGTGCTGGCCGTGCGGCGTGAGGGGCAGAAGAAGTTCCGCACGCCGGTCATCCGGGCGGTCGTGTTCTGCTGGTAATAGCTCAGGCCGATGTTCCACTGGCGGTAGAGATTGTCCTGCTCGATCTGCGGCAGGAGCAAGACCTGCCACGTCGCCCCGCCGACGCGGATGCGGCTCGGCGGCAGCTGGCCGAGCGTCGATTCGTAATTCTGCATCGCCAGGCCGAGTTGCTTCAGGTTGTTCGCGCACGAAATGCGGGCCGCCGCCTCACGAGCCTTTTGCACGGCCGGGAGCAAAAGGCCGATCAGCGTCGAGATGATCGCGATGACCACCAGCAATTCGATGAGCGTGAACGCGGAACGGGGGCGTCGAAGGTTCATGGCGATCGTCCGCTGATGAGTGATTTCGGGATTAGGATGCGGGCCGGCTCGGGGCCGCCGAACACCTGCGAGGGGATTTCGAGTCGCAAGTCGTCGAATTTGTCCGGGGCGGCATAGGTCAGCACGCTCTCGGCCGACTTGCCGGGGTAGAGGGTGGCCTTGTCGGCGGTCACGGCCCGCGGCAGCATGCTGGTTCCCGCGGTCGTCGTCAGCTTCGTTTCGGCCGTCGGCGACGGGGACCAACTTGTGAACTCGATGCCCCGCGCGACGCCGACGTTGGACAACTTGAGGGTCAGCCGCAGCACCCGTTCCTTGCGTTTCTCGGGGCTCTTGGACATCGGGTCCACCGCGGCGACGGCCACGCTCATCACGGTGATGCGAACGTCGCCCTGCTCCCACACGGCCTGACTGGCGTCCACCCACTCGGCCGTCTTCGGCAAACTTCCATCGCGGCCGACGGCGGTCACGGGCTTCGGGGCTTTCTCCGGGTCGGAGGCCGGCGTCCAGCCGGTGAGGCCGAGCCACGACGGGAAGGCTGCGACCAACAGCAAAGCCATCGTGTTCAGGCCGACGGCCGCCCAGCCGAGCCACGTCCGCTTCTCCAGGCCGAGCAAGCTCAACCCGCCGATCAGAAGGCCGATGACGGCCAGCGGTCCCGCGACGAACCGGCCGTAGGGGAACTGACTGGCGATCATGCTCACGCCGACGAACCCGCACCCCACCAGGGCCATCCGCACGGCGTAGTCGGGGGCGTCACCCGACACCGTCGGCACCGAGGAGGGAATCACCGGAATCGCAATCTCGGTCGTCTTGAGGCTTTGCGGGGCGGTCGTCGTGGTTTCGGCCGATTCCACGAGGATTTCCGAGCCGGAGGGCGAGGGCGTTTCGTCGGAGTCGTCGTCGAACGGGATCGCCTTGTACTCCATCAGCGGGATGTCCACGCTCGAATCGGGCACGAGCATGAACTCCTGCGCGCACTTCGGGCAGGTCGCGAAGGTGCCGCGTTTCTTGAACGGCACGCGGAACTTCGACGCACGGCAGTGCAGACAAACGGCGGTGAAAGGCACAGGCGTCTCGCGAGTGGTGAAGGGAGTCGGCCGCGGTCCCATTCTACTCAACCGTCCGCCCGCGGGGGCGTTGGAGCGAATCGCTCCGGCACGCACACCGGCGAGTCGGCGGGCGGGTGAGAAGGCTCTCATCTCTGAAACGGTGAGAAATGGGATCGAAGACATCCAATCGGAACTGATGCCGCCCGAGGGGTGAGAGCGGGCGCGGAAAAGATGAGAGGTGAACGGGTGACACGGTGAAGGGGTGAGAAGACCGGGTTTTGCCTTTTCACCCCTTCACCGTGTCACCCGTTCACCCCCTCATCTCCTACCCCTCGCTGGCCCCGGTCGGCCAGGTGTCGTGCGGTTCGAAGCCGATGAGATGCGTCGTTTCCCGTAGATCGTAGAGCACCTTGTTCACCGGTTTGCTCGTCGCGTAAACGACGTGGAACCCCGGCACCTTCTCCGCTTCCACCGTCGCCGCGAAAAACCGGCCCGCGTCGCCGGGGCTGAGGTACACGTCCTGATCCTCGACGCTCGCCGCGATTTGCGCGACCTGCCCGGCGTCTCGTGGGCACCAGCCGAGCCGCACGGCGAGTATTTCGATCCCGTGTTCGCGGGCGTAGACCTGCCCAACCGCTTCGAGGAAGACTTTTGTGCAGGCGTACAGGTAACGCGGGGCGATTCGTGTCGAGGCGTTCACGGGCACGTTGCCACTGTCGAGGTGGCGGTCGATCACCTGTCCGGTGCTGGCCAGCACGACCCGCGGCACCTTCGACGTGCGGGCGATTTCCAGCAGGTTGTACAGGCCGACGATGTTGTTCGGCACCAACCCGTCGAGGAAGTTGTCGCCGTCATCGGGGGCTTCGCCGCGCGGGTAGCGGGCGTCGTCCGGCGTGGCCGCGAGGTGAATGATGCAATCGACGCCCTTCGCCGCCGCCCGCAGCACGGCAACGTCCGCGAGCGTGGCGACCAGCGATTGCCCCGGCGGCAGTCCCGGCGTCGGCCGTAGGTCGATGCCGATGACGTGGTGGCCGTTCGCCACGAGTGCCGCAACCGCCGCCCGCCCGAGTCGGCCGGCCGAGCCGGTCACGAGAATGCGATGTTTCATGGTACAGATAGCTTACAAATCTCACGCTGGCGGCTTACAATCGCCCCAACTCTCCGAGGGCTTTCCCGTGAATCGCCGTGACTTTCTCGCTGCCGGTGCCGCCGTCGCGGTGCTGCCGACCCTCTCTTCCGCAAAGGACGCCGCCATGCTGCCGGTCGTTGACACGCACCAACACCTCTGGGATTTGACCAAGTTCAAGCTCGGCTGGCTGAAACCGGGGAGCGTCTACGACGCCAGCTTCACACCGAAGGAGTACGCCGAGGCGACGGCCGGGCTGAACGTGGTGAAAGCGGTGTACATGGAAGTAGACGTGGTACCGGAACAGCAACAGGCCGAGGCCGATTACCTGGTCGAACTCTGCCAGAGCGGGAAGACGCCGACGTGTGCAGCCGTCGTGTCCGGTCGGCCGAACTCAGACGGCTTCGCGAAGTACGCCGGGCAGTTCAAGGGCAGCAAGTACGTCAAGGGCATCCGCCAAGTGCTGCACGTGGACAGCACGCCGCCGGGCTACTGTCTCGACCCGAAGTTCGTGAAGGGCATCCAGCTCCTCGGCGACCTCGGCCTGAGCTACGACCTGTGCGTGCGTGCCGCAGACATCCCGAATTTCGTGAAACTGGTCGAACAGTGCCCGAACACGCGGTTCATCCTCGACCACTGCGGTAACCCCGGCGCGAAATTCACGGCCGCGGAAGCCGACGCCTGGAAGAAGAACACCGCCGCGCTCGCTGCGAAGAAGAACGTGGTGTGCAAGGTGTCCGGCTTCCTCGCCAACGGCTGGGAGAAGGGCAAGTGGACGGCCGCCGACCTCGCCCCGGTGGTGAACCACATCACCGAAACTTTCGGCTGGGACCGCGTGATGTTCGGCGGCGACTGGCCCGTCGTCCTCGCCGCCGGCCGCTACGCCGACTGGCTGACCGCCCTCCGGCAGATCATCAAGGACAAGCCGGAGGCCGACCAGAAGAAACTGCTGCACGACAACGCCGTGGCGTTCTACGGGCTGGCGTGAGGGCAAGCCGTGACGGAACACGACTGGCTGACAGCGACCCATCCGGCGGGCATGCTGGCCCAGATACCGGATGATGCCGACCGACGGAAACTGTTATTGTTCGGTTGCGGTTGCGCGAGGAGTGTGTGGCGGCGACTCAGTCCAACTACTCGATCGGACATACAGGTTGCCGAGGCGGACGCCGACGGCATCGAAGGGCTTCCCCGCGCCATGCCCGCGAGTGCGTCACGACACTCCGAATTTACTGGACAAAATGTACGTCTCCCCAAATTAAACTTCGCACCCGTTCTCCGAGATCGGGTGGTGTGGTTGGCCGACGGTTGCACAGGCCTCCATGTCATCCGGTCGATAGTTCCGAACATACCGACGCTTGGCGTCGATAAACAACATCACGAACAGGGTGTACAAGCTGACCTAATGCGTTGCGTCTTCGGGAACCCGTTCCGCCCCGTCGCCTTCAGCCCCGCGTGGCGGACATCCACGGCCGTCGGCCTCGCGGAAGGCATCTACGCCGACCGCGCGTTCGACCGGCTGCTGATCCTGGCCGATGCGCTGCAAGATGCGGGGTGCGGGGACGCCGACATCCTCGGCCACTGCCGGGGCACCGGGCCGCACGTCCGCGGGTGCTGGGTCGTCGATCTCGTCCTCGGGAAGTCGTAGATGGCCAAACCGTTCGACGCGACGTTGAAGCGGATGCTCGACGACTACGCCGCCGACTGGGCGGCGTGGTTGGCCGCGCGGTTCGGCTTGCCGGTTGGGCCGCTCGTGCCCGTCGAGAGTGACCTGTCCACGATCCAACCGGCCGCCGATAAGGTCTTCCGCCTGCCCGGCGACGCCGGCCTGTTGCACCTGGAAGTGCAGTCGAGTTGGGATGGCGAACTGCCCGACCGAATGCTGCTGTACAACGCCTTGCTCTACCACCGCGAACGGGTGCCGGTGCGCTCCGTGGCGATTCTGCTCCGCCGCGAGGCGAACGCCACCGCGATCACCGGAGAAGTGTCTCGCTCGTGGACCGACGGGCAGCCCTACCACTGGTTCCGGTACGAGGTGATTCGGCTGTGGGAACAGCCGGCCGACCAACTCCTCGCTGGCGGCATTGGCACGGCTCCGCTCGGGCTATTGACCGACGACGCCGAGGACCGATTGTCGGAGTTGATTCACCAGTTCGTGGAACGAGTCGAGCGCGACGTTCCGGGTGAAGCCGAACGGGACCAAGTGCTGACCGCGAGTTACATTCTGCTCGGGATGCGGTATGATAGGGAGTTGATCCGAACCTTGTTTTCGGGAGTGCAGAAGATGAGAGAATCTTCAACCTACCAGGCAATCCTCGATGAAGGCCGGGCTGAAGGCGAACTCCAAGGCGAGATCAAGGGTGAGATCAAGGGCGTTCGACTGGCACTTACGACGCTCCTGGAATCCCGCTTCGGTTCCATTCCGCAAGCCGTCGAAGATCGCATCCAGTCCGCGACGGGTCTAGATCGACTCCGGGCGGCGCTCATCCAGGTTGCGACGATTACCCGGCCCGAAGACCTGGTGTTGTGAACGAATACCTTGCCTCAACTTGCTAACCGGCATTCCCCGCGTAGCTTCACAATTAATCCGGCCGAACGGCATCCGTTTTCGTACCCATTCAATCGGTGACACACCCACGTCCGTCTGTCTGGTAGGGAGATCATGGCTAAGGGCGGGAAAGGCCGGAATAACCCACCGGGCCCGCCGGACCGGACTCCCGCAGAAACTGGGGGTTCTGGGGCGGCCCTCTCCGTGCCTAAGCCGCAACTGACTCCCGTGGAACGACTTCTGGTCGAGACGTTCGAGCAGATTCGGGACGAACTCGTCAGCACGCTCTCCTACGTGTTGGGCAACCGCGACGACGCGATGGATTCCGCGCAGGAAACCTTCGTGAAGTGCTGGCGGGCCCGCGAGACGATCTCCGAAGTGCTGAACCTGCGGGCGTGGATCTTCCGGGTGGGGCTGAACGCCGCCCGCGACTTCCAGCGCAGCGGGTGGACCAAGCGGGCCAGGCCGCTGATTGCCGAGGAAGTGCTGCTGCCCGCCCGGGACTCGTCGGCCGCGGAGCAGATCGTGGAGAACGAGAGCGTCCAACGGCTCCGGCAGGCCATCCTGGAATTGCGGCCGGAAGAGCGGGAAGTCTTCCTCTTGCGGCAGAACGGCGAGCTAACGTATGAGCAGATCGCCGAGGCGCGGGACATGCCCGTCGGCACGGTGAAGACGCAGATGCGAACGGCTCTCATCAAGCTGCGGAAGGTGTTGAATCCAGACGTTGAAACACCAACAGACGAGGTTTAAGGGAACGATGTCGGTCACGTGCGAACACTGTCGCGGGCAAATGCTCGACTTCCTGTACGGGTTACTCGACCCGGCCGAGGAAGCCGTCGTGGCCGCGCACGTCGCCGACTGCCCCGTCTGCACGGCCGCAAGGGACGAGGCCGCCGGGATGAAAGGACTCTTCGCGACCGCCGCGAAGGTTCCGTTTCCCGAAGTGAAGTTCGTCATCCCGGCCGACGCCACCCCCGCGGCCGTGCGGCCGAAGCCGTCTCGCCGCCTTCAGTGGGCGATTGCCGCTTCTCTGCTCGTCTGCTCCTTCGGTCTGATGACGCCGGCCTTGCGGGACTACCTCGCCTACCGCGAGCAGTCCACGGCGGTGGCCCAGGCCACGGCGAGGGTGGCCGAGATCGAGAAAGACGACGCGACCCGCCGGGATGCGCAAGACCGACTCGTCGAAGAGTTAAATCGCAAAATCGCCGTGACTGGCGAATCGCTCCAGGCGAAGCTCAAGACCTGGGTATCCGCCGAAGTCCGGGCGAGTGCCCAGCCGTTTCGTCTGACCGTGACCGGCCCCGTCGCGGCCGTGCCGGGGGCGATGAACGAGTACACCTTCGACGTGAAGGACGCCCCGACCGCGAAGGTCACGGCCATCGTCCGCGACTCTCGCGGCACCGTCTTCCATCAGGAAACGCTGAAGCCCGGCGAGGCGAAGTGGCGGCTGCCGACGAGCTTGTGGGCGAAGTTCCCGGCCGGGGCGGCCGACATCGTCCTTGCCGTGAGCGCGACGAACGCCGCCGGGGCGACGGCCGAACTGGCCGAGCCGATCCAACTGCTGGCCCCGGTGTTCACGACGCTAGTCGTCACCGACAAGCCGCTCTACCGGCCGGGCGAATCGGTCTACTTCCGCAGTCTCACGCTGAACGGCACCGGCCTTCAGCCGCCGGCCCGCGATCTGACGATCCGCTTCGAACTGCGGAAGCCCGACGGCACGACGATGGAAAACGGCGTTCTCACGGGCACCACGCAGCCGGTGACGGTGCAGGGCGGCCACCCAAAGCCGGTCGTCGGTCCCGACGGTTCGCCGGTCCGCGGCATCGCGAGCGGCGTCTTCGCCCTGCCCGAGACGCTGCCCGGCGGCGAGTACAAACTGTTGGCCTTCGAGATTCCGTCGGGGTGGGCGAGCAAAGACCTGCCGAAAGGCGCGTTGCCCATCGCCACGCGGGCGTTCACGGTGGCGAAGTACCAGCCCGAGGTGCTGCAAAAGACGCTGGAGTTCGACGCGAAGAGTTACGGCCCCGGCGACACCGTGCGGGCCAAACTGACCGTGAAGAATCAGGGCAAGCCGCTCGCGAACATCCCGATCCTCGTGACCGTGACGCCGAAGGTCAGCGGCTTGAAGTACCCCTTCACGCTGAAGGCCGACGGCACCGCGGACATCGAGTTCAAGCTGCCCAACGGCGACCTGAAGAACCCGACGCTGACGGTCAACATCAACGACCAGAACGCCGAGAGCATCGTCCGCCCGGTCCCGCTCGCCACGAAGAAGGTGTCGGTCGAGTTCTTCCCCGAGGGCGGCGACCTGATCGAAGGCGTGCCGAACCGCGTCTACGTGCGGGCCACGACGAGTACCGGCAAGCCGGCCGACATCGTCGGCACGATCACCGACGGCAGCCGAACCATCTGCGACGTGAAGACTCTCACCAACGCCGACCACCCGGGGGCGAACCAGGGTCTGGGCGTGTTCACGCTGACGCCGGAGGCGGGCAAGCGGTATGCTCTGAAGTTGCTCCGCCCGGTCGGCACGGAAGAACCGGCGATCACCGTGCCGCAACTCGCGGCCGTTGGCACCGGCTACCTGCTGCCGAAGGCTGAGGCCGACGGCGTGGCCCTGTCGATCCCGGTCGGCGTGATCGACGCGAACCAACCGCTGAAGGCCACGGTCACGGCGAAGTCGAAGCGGTCGCTCATCGTCGGCGTGTACACCCGCGGCCTCGTCATCGGCCACCAGCGATTGACGGCCGACCCCGGCAAGCCGATCGAAGTGGTGATCGCCCCGCCGCCCGTGGCCATCGGCGGCGTGACGCGGGTGACGGTCTTCGAGGAACCCGCCGCGAACGCCGGCCGCACCGATCTGGTGCCGCTCGCCGAACGCCTCGTCTTCCGCCGACCAACGGAGAAATTGAACCTTAGTTTCACCCAGGACCGGGCGGGACCTTACTCGCCGGGTGACCGGGTCACACTGGCAGTGAAGGCCACCAACGAGAACGATCAACCGACGGCCGCGATCCTCCTCGCGGCCGTTGTCAATCAGAGCGTACTGGCGATGGCCGACGACAAGGCCGAACGCCTGCTGCCGACGCACTTCCTGCTGGCCGGCGAACTGCAACGCCCGGAGCAACTCGAACACGCTGACTTTCTGCTGACGCACCACCCGAAGGCTGCCGAAACGCTCGACTTGCTCCTCGGCACGCAGGGCTGGCGGCGGTTTGCCGAGGCTGACGGCCGCTTCCGCTCGACGAGCGTGAGCGATGCCGAGCAGAAGCGATTCTGGATCGCCACCGGCCACCTAGACCCCGTCGGCGAAGCCCGCCCGGATCGCGTCACGGCCAACCACCATTCCGCCGTCGATCCGATCGACGCGAAACTCGATCACCTGGAAGCCGAGAAGCGAATCGCCGAGACGGAGCGGGATCGGAAGTCGCCGGAGTGGGCGGAACAAGCCCGCCGGCTAGCGGCCGCACGAACGACTGAAACCAATCTCGTGCACCGATCCGGCGAGCGACTGTATTACGGCTTGACCGGTATCTTGATCCTCGCTCTCTTGGCGGCCGCCGTTTGGAACGGCCGTCGGCGACGGTTCGGCGTTCGCGAAACGCTCGTGATTCTCGCCATCCTCTCGACCGTCTACTTCGTGTTGATGCCCGCCTACCAGACTTCCCGGTCCCGCGGCGACGACGATGGCGCGGTCACGCCACTTGAACCACCTCCCACCGTTCCCCGTCCCACACCCGACCTTCGCGAAGGCGAGAAGCCGAACCCCAGAGCCGTCGCTCGCGTCATGATGGCCCCGTCGCCATCGCGAACGGACATCGGCCCCGGCAGCAGTCGCAAAGCGGCCGTCGACGTGCGGCCCGCTCAACTTCAGGCCGACCATGCCGACCGTGCGGCCCGCACCTTCAAGGAAGGCGGGCCGTCGCCGCAAGAAGAAGCCGCGTTCAACGACCGCGTAAAGACGGCCCTCACGCGACACTCGCCGTTCGTCGTTCGCGAGTACGCTCACCTGCCGCAGAAGGCCGACGTGCACGACAGCACGCGGACCGACTTCACGGAAACCGTCCTCTGGCACCCGGTGCTGGTGCTGCCCGGCGACGGCCGGACGACGCTCGGCTTCCACGTTTCGGACGCCATCAACGCCTACCGGGTGCTGGTCGCCGGACACACGCTCGACGGCCGCCTCGGGGCAACGACGGGGTTGATCGAAGTGCAAAAGCCGTTGGCCGTGGACGTGAAGTTGCCGCCAGAGATCAGTTCGTCCGACCGGCCGCTGTTGCCGATCGTCGTCTCCAACGGCACCGCGAAGAACCTCGACGCGAAGGTGAATTATTGGTCCGATTACCTCGTCGCCGACGAGGGCGAATCCACGACTTCGGTTCCGGCCGCGGCCGGCGCGCGGGTGATCGCGAAGGTCAAGCCCGTCGGCCCCGGCAAGGCGCGCGTGCGGGTGTCCGCGACCGGCGACGGCCACGCCGACGCAGTCGAGCGGACCGTGACCGTCGTGCCGGACGGCTTCCCCGTGGCTGGCAGCGCGAACACCGAACTCAAGGGCACGGCGAAGGCCACGCTCGTCGTCCCGCCGAACCTCATCCCCGGCACGCTGAAGGTGCAACTGCAGGTCTTCACGAATTCCTTCGCCGACATCGAATCGGGCCTCGACGGGTTGCTCCGCGAGCCGCACGGCTGCTTCGAGCAAACGTCGTCGTCGAACTACCCGAACGTCCTCGCCCTGCAATACCTGAAGAACGCCGACCTGCGCGAAGGTAAGTTCGTCGAGCGTGCCCTCGGCCTGCTGGAACGCGGCTATGGCCGCTTGAACAGCTTCGAGGTCCGCAAGCAAACCGGCGACGGCCGCGAGGGGTTCGAGTGGTTCGGGGCGTTCCCGGCGCACGAGTGCCTGACGGCCTACGGCCTCGTGCAGTTCGCCGACATGGCCCGCGTCTTCCCGGTCGAGCCGCAGGTGATGGAACGCACCCGCAACTTCCTGCTCAGCCGCCGTGACGGCAAGGGCGGCTTCACCCGCAAGGCCGACGCCCACGCCTTCGGCGACGTGCCCACCGCGGTGGCCGACGCCTACCTGACGTGGGCACTGTCTGCCGCCGACCCGAAAGCCGACTTGAGCCTGGAGGCGAAGGCCGTGGCGGACGAAGCCCTCAAGAGCGGCGACCCGTACCGGCTAGCACTCGCGGCGAACGTCTCGCCGACGCCGGAACTGCTCCGCGCGCTGGCCGACAAGCAGAAACCGGACGGCTCGCTGCCCGGCGCGGAGACGAGCATCACCCGCTCGCGCGGCAGCGACCTCGTCGTCGAGACGACCGCCCTCGCCGCCCTCGCGTGGCAAACGTCCAAGTCGCCCGACGTGGCCGTGGACCTCGGCAACGCCGTCGGCTTCCTCGTGAAATCGCGGCAGCCCGGCGGCACCTTCGGCGGCACTCAGGCGACCGTACTCGCACTGAAGGCGATCGTCGCGTACAACCAGGCGAACCGCCGCACGGCCGAGAGCGGCGAGATCATCGTGCGGGTGGGCGGCAAAGAAGCCGGGCGGCTGGCGTTCAAGAGCGACGACCTGCGGCCGACGGTGCTGACCTTCGAGGACGCCGAGAAGCTGTTCCCGCCCGGCGAACACGAAGTTACGCTCGAAACGACGGCCGTGCAGAGCTACCCGGTGAGCGTGACCTCGGCCGCGTTCAGCCGGACGTTCGCGTCGGCCGCCGACGCGCCACTAAAGCTCACGACGACGCTGGCCGAGAAGGACGTGGCCGAGGGCAGTACGGTGCGGCTGAACGTGCAACTCCAGAACCTCGACGCCAAGGACACGGGCATGGCCGTCGCGATCATCGGCCTGCCCGCCGGGCTGAAGCTGCCGCCGGACTTCGCCCAACTCAAGAACCTGACCGCGAAGCCGCAGACGGGCGAAGCGGCCGTCAGCTACTGGGAGCAGAACGGCCGCGAGTTGGTGCTGTACTGGCGCGGCCTCGGGCCGAAACAAATCGTGGACCTGTCACTCGACCTGATTGCCGACATCCCCGGCGAGTTCCACGGCCCGGCGAGCCGGGCTTATCTGTACTACGACGCGGCGGCCAAGCACTGGCTCGACCCGCTGACGATCACCATTCGACCGAAGAAGTGATTCGCCGATCGTCGGCGATATAACGCCTGCATGAACCGCCGCACGTTTCTCGCGGCCCTGCCGCCCCTCGCCGCTTCCACCGCACTCGCCGCTGACCCGCGTGCGGAACTCGTCTTCGACGCCGAGAACCTCGGTGAGCCGATTCGCCCACTAGCGGGTGTCAACGGCGGCCCCGTCGCGGCCGGCGGCATCCTCGACCTGTCGGCCCGCTGGAAGGAAGCCGCGTTCCCGTTCGCCCGCCTGCACGACTGCCACTGGCCCATCCCGGATGTCGTGGACGTGAAGGCCGTCTTCCCGGACTTCGCCGCCGACCCCGCGAACCCGGCGAGCTACGATTTCGCTCGCACCGACGAGTTCGTGAAGGCCATCCACGACGCCGGCACGGCCATCGTCTACCGCCTCGGCGAGAGCATCGAACACCAGAAGGTGAAACGCCGCGTCCAACCGCCGAAGGATTTCGCGAAGTGGGCCGAGGTCTGTGCCGGCATCGTTCGCCACTACACCGACGGTTGGGCCGACGGCTTCCGTTACCCGATCCGATACTGGGAAATCTGGAACGAACCCGACAACCGCCCGAACTGCTGGACCGGCACCGACGCACAGTTCCTCGACCTGTACGTCACCGCGGCGAAGGTGCTGAAGGCGAAGTTTCCGAAGCTGATGATCGGCGGCCCTGGCCTCGGTAACAGCGGCGACTTGAAGGGCGACCGCCTCGAACCGACGGCGTTTCTCCGCGACTTCCTGGCCCGCTGCCGGAAGGATTGGGTGCCGCTCGACTTCCTCTCGTGGCACTGCTACACCGGCGACCCGACCGAGTTCGTCCGCCGGGCGAAGGGCATGCGGCAGATTCTCGACGCGGCTGGCTTCAAGGGAACCGAGAGCCACCTGAACGAGTGGAACTACCTGCCCGACGGTAAATGGACCGGCATGATGGCGAAGGACGCCCTCGCCCGGCAGACGTGGCACGACCGACTCGGCGGGCCGGAAGGGGCGGCGTTCGCCGCGGCGGCACTTTGCCTCCTCCAAGACGCGCCGTTGGACGTGGCGAACTATTTCTCCGCGGAAGCTCAGGGCATGGGCCTGTTCTCGCCGCACGGCGTGCCGAACAAGGTCTTCTACGCGATGGCCGCGTTCAAGAACTTCACCGGCCTCCGCCGCCTGCCGCTGAAGGGCGAACTGCCGGCCGGATTGACGGCACTGGCGGGGATGGCGGTCGACAAGAAGTCCGGTCTGATCCTGCTGAGCCGCCACGCGGGCACGGGCGGGGCTGTTCGAATCGACCTCCGTTCGGCCCCGGCGGTAACGACGGTGGACGTGGTCGGCATCGACGCAACGCGGAACGGAACGCCCGTCGAATCGCGGGCCGTGGTTGATGGCTCGATCACGCTCGACGTACCGGCCGCGAGTGTCCGGCTATTGCGTCTGACGACGAGGGCGTAGCATTCAAACTCGTCTCGCCTCGGTCGCCGCAAATTGGTAGGGTTGGGGACATTCCCCGATTCCCCGACAGGACCGGACCCATGAACGTTGCTGTGCCCAAATTCGTCGAACCGTCCGCTATTCACGACATTAAGTGGATCCCGCTGAAGTTCTTCAACGACGCCCGCGGTTGGCTCGTCGAGTTGTTCCGTAACGACCTGATCGACCCGAACTTCCACCCGGTGATGGCTTACATCTCGCAGACGAAGCCGGGCGTCAGTCGCGGGCCGCACGAGCACATCGACCAGGCCGATTACTTCTGCTTCTTCGGCCCGTCCACGTTCCGCGTTTACTTGTGGGACGCCCGCGAGAAGTCGCCGACGTTCGGCAAAAAGGAAGTGCGCGAGGTCGGCGAAAATTCGCCGTACGCGCTGATCGTGCCGGCCGGCGTGGTGCACGCCTACAAGAACGTCGGCGATAAAGACGGGCTGGTGTTCAACGGTGCGAACCGCCTGTACGCCGGGTGGCTGAAGCAAGACCCGGTGGACGAAATCCGCCACGAGAAGGACGCGAACACGCCGTATCAGTTGGACTGAGGTTCCTTCGCCGGCTCGCCGCGCCAGATCATGACGCGGTGCAGAACTTCCCGCTGCTCGGCGTCGCTGAACGGCCCGCTGCCGGTCGCCGTGATCAGCGTGCGGCCGTCCGGCGTGAATGCGAGCGCCGTGATCGGCGGCGTGTCGGGGTGCGGCAGCAGAGTGTCGCGGAGTTCGAGCGTTTTCGCGTCGTACAGGTGAATGCGGTTCAACGGGGCTTTGCCGGTGTGCAACTTCACACCGACGGCGACCGTCGAGCCGTCCGGCGAAAACGCGACGGCTGTCACGTCGGCTCCGCCGTCGCGGGACCGAATGGGTACAGGCTCTCGACTCTCTTTGAGCGTGGCGGCATCGAGAATTGTCAGCGACGAGTTCTTCTCGGCGTCGCCCGTCAGCCCGCCGACCGCGATTGTTCTACCGTCCGGGGCGAACGCGATGCCCTTGCACAGCGGGGAGGTCGTCCCGGCGGCGTCGGGGCGGGTGGCGATTCGATGGCCTTGTTCGGCGTCCCAGATCGTTAACATCCCCTGGAAACCCTTCCCGCCCCAATGAAAGCCGGCGATCCGCTTCCCGTCCGGGGACCAGAGGACATTACGGACGATCATAATCCTGCCACTCCCGGCACCTGTGCCGCTCTGGCCGGCTAACTTCACCGCCTCCAATCCGGTCGCCACGTTCTGCACGTGAACGTCGAGGCCGTCGAAGCCCGCGATCCTCTTGCCGTCGGGACTGAACGCCGACACGTCCGAGAGTGGGAGCCCGCTGCCCTTCCTGAATCGCCCCTTCTCTTTCCCGGACACGGCGTCGAACTGCGTCACCGCGACCTCGTAGGTGAAGAGATCGGCGTCAACGAACTTCGGGAAGCCGCCGGCGACGGAGTACTGCTTCGTCCGATTCGCCGAGTCGTAGACCCAGGTCTGGCTGCCGGTGCCGACGGCGAACCGCGTTCCGTCCAGCGATACGACCACAGATTGAACGTCGAACTGCGGGTTGGTGATCGGTTCTTCTTGCTTCCACATCATCTTGACCGGCGGCGCGACTGCCGCGGGAGGCGTCGGCCCCGGCTCGGCCACAGGTTTCCCACCGTCGAGCCGCCAGACGCTCAACTTCAGGCCGGCGTCGCCGTCGTCGATCACCGCGGCGAGGTGGCGGCCGTTCGGCGACACATCGACACCCGCCGGTAGCCCGGTCGGCACCGCGATCTGCTGGGCGATGGCCCCGCTCGCCGTGTCCCACAGGTTGATGCGGTGCGTCACGGCGATCTCTTTCGGGAACGTGATGCTGTCGCACGCGATCAGCACCCGGCCGCCCTGCGTGTAGACCATCCGCGGCACGTTCATTGACCGCTTCGTACCGGTGTCGAGTGACCGCGCCACTTTTCGCGTTTCCACGTCGTAAATCGGGATGCTCTCGCCCGGCGTCGGCCCTCTCGCGAGGTACTTGCCATCGGGCGAGAACATCAACGCCCCGACCCGCTGTCCCAGGACGATCCGCTCGTGCTTGTCCTCTTCCCACTGCCACAGGACGAGTTCGTTGGCGTCGGCGATCGCGAGCAACTTGCCGTCCGGCGAGAACGCGGCCGCGTCGATCCGCGTGTGCTTGAACGGGGCCGTCTTGAGGAGAGTGCAGGGGGCGGTGTCCCAGATTTCGATTTTCGCCTCGCGAACGACCGCCGCCCGACGCGAACCCACGTCGAGGATTCGGCTGCATCCCGGAATCGAGGCACCCCGCTTCAAGGTCTTCACGTCCCAAACGTCGGCGACGAAGTTCGCGCTCGGATTTTCGGGGACGTTATTCGCCGTCGGCGGGTGCCGTTCCATCGCCAACCACTGCCGGTCGGCGGAGAGTTTGATTGCACCGATGGAGAACTTCCCGAGGGTGAGCCGGAACTGAATGTGCCCTTGGGCGACGTTCCGAAAGTCGACCGCCCCCTCTTTGTCGGCGGGCATGAGCATCGAGTTGTTGTCGAGGATGGCGAAGTTCTTGGAACTGCCCTTGGGCAACGCCTTCGTGTACAGGTGCGTCGGCGCGAGTTGGGCCTTCGGCTCGTTGGCGGCCTCCCAGACGCGGACCTTGCCCGAGAGTTCGCCGAGGCGGTTCAGCCACTTCTTGTCACCCGCACAGCCGGCGAGCCGCTTGCCGTCCGGTGCGAACGACAGGCTCGCACAACTCGTCGGCATGGTGAACTCGCGCAGTTCGGTGTGGATCGGGTTCGTCGGCTTCGCCGCCTTCGCGGTTTCCCAGACGTAGACCTCGCCCCGCTTGCCGAGGACGTAGGCGGCGGTGTGCGTGCCGTCGTCGGAGATCGCGAGGGCTGCCACCCGGCCGCCGAGTTCGAGGCGGCGGGCTTCCTTCATCGTCTTCGCGTTCCACACGATCACTCGGCCGTCGGCGTCGCCGGTCACGGCGGTGCTGCCTTCCTTCGCCCATGCCGCGGAAACGACGGTCGCCGTGTGGCCGGGCATCAATCGGTTGCCGGGGCTGTCTTTCTCGTAGTTGCCACAGACGTACGCCCACAGGACGTTTTTGTTCGTCTTTCCGTCGATGGGGCCGGTGATGATGGCCGAGCGGCCGTTCGGATCGACGGCCAGTGGAACCGCGAACGGGTCCGGCGAAACTTGCCCCTTCGCGGCGGTCTGCAACTCGATGGTGCCAGCCGTTTCCAGTTTGCCGTCGCTCCACGACTTGACGAAGGAACCCCGAGCGTCGCCGAGGATGACCTGAGACTGCGAGTGCGTCTCGGCGATGGTTTTGTCGGGAAAGACGCCGATCGTGAGAAGGTGCCTGTCTTTGCTCTCCTTCGTCTCGATCACCTCGCCGAGGGCTTCCGCGACGGGATGTTGGTCCTTCGTTTCGATTGCCGCTCCGAGCTTGCCGGTGGCCGCGTCCAAAAGTCGGATGCCGTCCTTGAACGTGGCGTAGACCTGCTTCGTGTCGGCCGAGTACGCCACGGCCGCGTGCGACCCGCCCACTTTGGCCTTCCACTTCCAGAGCGGTTCGTCGCCGGTGAAGATCAGGGCCATCACCTCGCCGCTCGTGTCGCCGGTGAGCAGCGTCTTGCCGTCGGCTGAGAACGCCACCGACACGGGCAAGCTGCCGGGGTAATCGACGGTGAAGCTTTCCTTCCACATCGTTCCCGTTTTCGCCGCCTCCGGCTTCGCATCGGCCTTCGGTGGCTCGGTCTTCTTGTCCCCCGGTTCACCCGGCCCACTCGCGAGCATCAAGCCCCCGCCAGTCAGGATTGACCCCAAGAGGCCGACGAGCAACCACATCTTAAACACCCCGACTTTGAGCGAGCGCATGACCGCCTCCGCGAGTGTTTGAACCGCTTGGGAACCGGCCCTGCCGACCGCGAACGCCGCCGCTTGTCGGGCAGTTTCCGCGAAGAGCGTCCCCGGCACGGCGGCCGTGGCCCCGTCCGCGAGGGCGGCCGCCAACGCCGTGGCACTCAGCGAAATGCCGCGGCGGGTCAGGCGTTTGGCCAACTGTTCCCGGGCCTTCGCCAGCCGCTTCGCCACCGTGCCCTCCGGCCAGCCGAGGTCGCGCGCGGCTTGAGCGCGGGACTTGCCGCCCACGTCGCACGCCAGCACGGCTTGCCGCAGGTCGTCCGGCAGCTTCGCGAGTTCCTCGTCGAGGACCGCCCACAGGTCGGCCTGCGGCGTGGTCGGAGGGACCGCTTCCGGCTTGGCCGCCGCCATCTGACGCACCCTCCGCTTGACCGCCTGCACGCGGGCTTTGTGGGCCACCTTCACCGCGACGCTGTGGAGCCAGGACGCCACCGCGTGGGCACTGCGGATCGCCCTCGCCTTTCGGGCGAACACGAAGAACGTGGCCTGGAAGGCGTCGTCGGCTTCCGCCCCGCCGCCGAGGATTCGCCGGCACGCGCCGTAGACCATCGGCCCGTGCCGCCGCACTAACTCGGCGAACGCCGCCTCGTCTTGCTGCGCGAGGAACCGCTGAAGGAATTCGCCGTCCGTGCATTCGTCGGGCGGCCGCACCAGCACTTGCAGGGCGTCGAGTACGCGAGCCGTCGGCATGGAGAGATTCCCGAAGCGTCACCCCGACCCTGCGCCGGGGCTTCACGGAAAGAGTGCCCGCGGGCGGGGAAGCTGATCCCGAAATGTTACCAGAAGTGGGAATAAGGCGAGCGGCCCGGCGTGAGCGGGCCGTGTCTTGAGAGCGAGTTCCGACACGGCCCGCTCACGCCGGGCCGCTCGCCGTTGCGAAAGTCAGGAACCGCTTCGCCAACTGTGGCCCCTTGCCCTCGTCTTCGTGCTTGAAGAACACGAACACGTCTTGCCACTTCTGCTGGCGCAGGCGTGTCACCCACGCTTTCAGTTCGGCGTCGGTGTAGTCCGGCAGTCGCAGGCGGAGGTAGCCCCAGTCGGCGGTGGCCACGAACGGAATGTCCAGTTCATCCTCGGCTTCGGCCAGACAGAGGGCGGCCCCGTGACCGCGGAGGAGGCCGAGGACTTCGTCGTCGAACCACGACTGATGGCGGAATTCGAACGCGACTCGCTTGCCGGCCGGCAACAGCGCGAGGAACCCGCGCAGCCGGTCGGCGTCCTTCTTGAAGTTCGGCGGCAGTTGGAACAGGACTGGTCCGAGGCGATCCTTCAAGGTCGCGGCAACGTCGAATAACTCGGCGACGGACTCGGCGGAGTTGTTCAACCGCTGGAAGTGCGTGATGCGTTGCGGGGCCTTCAGCGCGAAGCGGAAGTCGGTGGGCACGGTCGCTGCCCACGTTTCCAGCACCGACGGCTTCGGCATCCCGCGGAAGGTGCTGTTGCTCTCGACGGCCCGGAACTGTTCGCCGTAGTAACGGAGGAACTGCTTGGCCGGCAGTTTCTCCGGGTAGAACGACCCCTTCCACGCGGGGTAGGAGTAGCCGCTCGTGCCGACGTGGAAGTTCATGGGCCGCCCTTGCGTCTATTTGACGATCATCGTTTCGGGGATCGTGAATTTGAGCGGGTCAGTCTTTTGATTCTCGACCCCAATCTCCAGTGTTAAATCCCCGCCCTGATCGGGAACGTCGAATACCAACACGTCGGTCATCTTGCCCAGACCGATTTCCCTTTCTTGCGAAACGCGACCTGTAGGCCACATCCCTTCGGCATCGCGGATGACGTGGCGAATTACTTTTCCGTTTGTATCGGTCAACCGCGTACGAACATTCGCCAAAGTCGAATACCTCACTGCTCCCGCTGAGGGATCGCGAACAATTGTCAATTCGATCGCCAGCATGAGCGCAGTCGAAAATCTACTCGAAGAAGCGTTCTCGAATCGGACACGTTTCACGTTTACGGATCGTAACTCCAGCTGCATGCCACTCAAGTTGCCGCTCGTTATTGCTTTGGTTTTGGGCCTATCAGCTACCGCCGGAGTGAGACTCTCGGGTTGGCTAGAGACACTTTCGCGCTCTGCTTTGTCATCCGTTTGCCCGCGGGCCGCTGTTCGTGCTTCAGTTACAGGAAAGCCGGGCGCTGAGACTCGTGGCGTTACCCGCACTCCGCTACCGGGTGCCGCTCGATCATGGGCCTGAACTACGGTTCCATCTTTGCGTGTGTATGAACTAACGTGAACCGTCTTGCCGGCTGAAGAACTCGAAGGTCCACTCCCCTTGCCCCCCGCCAGTGCCGCTGATGCCGTGAGGAGCGAGGCAAGGCCGATCAGCACAAGATGAGAAAACTTCATGCTCTTACCCTCCTGCCGGGCGAGTGACAGAGGCGACGACAATTCCAATTGAGATGATCAACGCCGCTAGGATAATTGCCATCGCGATATTGCCTTCGCGAATCAGCTTCCATTCGTCAACGCCGCGAGTTGCCAAGGTAAACAACTTCAATGCCATGAACACTCCGCATCCCATCGACAGGGAACCTACAATCGCCCAGCCGAATGTGATGAGGTAGGCCAGTCCGATCTGCTCGAACGTCATGTCACACCTGCGTTAGGGAGAGGTCAGAGCTGCTGTTATTCGATAGATGTCTTACGATCTTGCAATTATGACTGAACGTAAAGCACCTGTACTCTGAAATATTGACAGGTTCTGACGGAATGTGACAGCTTTCTCGAAGATTTGATTTGCTGCTTACATCACCGATCACGATACCCGATGAAGAACAGCCGGCGGAAGGGGAATAGCACCCGGCCGTCCGGCCGTCGCGGGTAGGAGGTCGTCACTTTCGCGAGGAGATCGGCCTCGAATTCCCGGCGGTCCGCGTCGGTGGGGAGCGCGTTCAAGAACGGGCGGAGGCCGGTGCCGCGAATCCAGGTCAGGATCGCCTCGGGACCGGCGAGGACGTGACAATACTCCGTTTCCCACAGGTCCACACGCTCGACGAGCGGGCTGAGCAGGTCGTAGTAGAAGCCGACGTCGTGGCCGTGAATCGCGTTCCGAACGCCCCGCAAACTCGTCGGCCACTTCGGGTCACTTGCGACTTCAACGATGTGCCGGTGCAGGGGCGAAAACTGGTGCGTCGGCACCTGCACCGCCAACGCGCCGCCCGGTGCGACGGCCCGGAAGAATCGCGTGACGGCGTCCGCGTGGCCGGGCAGCCATTGCAGCATGGCGTTGGAGAACACCACGTCGTAAGTCTCGTCCGGCTGCCACGTCGCGGCATCGGCTTGCAGCCAGTGCGTGGTCGGGTCGGCCTGCGCGGCGGTGGCCAGCATTTCCGGATCGCTGTCCAGGCCCGTCACCGCGGCGGACGGCCAGCGGGCTTTGAGCACCGCCGTACTGTTACCGGGGCCGCAGCCGAGGTCGATGACCCGACGCGGTTCCGCCACCTGAACGCGGGCCGCCAGGTCGACTGACGGTTGGGTGCGTTCGCTGCTGAAGGTGAGATAAAGTTGGGGGTCCCATGCGCTCATGGGACTCGTTCTATGGAGCGCGGCCGACGGCGGGGCTAACGATACTTCACCAGGCGGGAGTAGACCATGTCCGCGCGGGGCACTCTTTCCCGAAGGTTCTTCTTCAACAGGTCCATGACCAGGGCGTCGAGCCAAACCGGCAGGTCGGGGCGGAACGTGCGGGGCGGGGCGGGGTCCACTTCGCCGATCAGGCGGACGAGGGCCGCGATCGTCTTCCCCTGGAACGGCATCGCGCCGGTGCACATGTTGAACAGGACGCCGCCGAGCGAGAACAGGTCCGACCGCTCGTCCGTGGGCAACCCCTCGATCTGCTCCGGCGACATGAACAGCGGGCTGCCGATGAGCGTGCCGGCTTGCGTGAGTTGCAGGTCGTCGATGCCGTGGGCGAGGCCGAAGTCGGCGATCTTGGCCTGCCCGTCGCGGGTGTCGACCATGATGTTCGCCGGCTTGATGTCGCGGTGGATGATCCCCTTCTCGTGGGCCGCCGCTAGTCCCGCGGCCATCTGACAGCCGAACGCCACGATCTGCGGGATCGGCAACGGCCCTTTCTGATCAATCAGGTCTTCGAGGGACGCGCCGTGGACGTACTCCATGACGATGTAGGGCAACCGCTCCACCGTGCCGACGGTGTACACGCCGATGATGTTCGGGTGGTGGACGGCGGCCATCGCGCGGGCTTCCCGCATGAACCGCTGGCGGGCCTCCGCCAATGACGCGAACTGCGGGGCCAGCACCTTGATCGCGACTTCCCGCTCGACCTTCGGGTCGAACCCGGAGTACACGATGCCCATTGCCCCGCGGCCCAACTCCTTGCAGAGTTCGAACTGGTCGAACCGGCACCCCTCGACGGGCAGTTCTTCCAGGTACTCTAACTTGAAGGCCGGCAGGCGGTGGCCGGCGGGCGGTGGCGTGTCGGTCGTCGCGGTGTGGGACGCATGCGTTTGCCCCGCGGAATGGTCGATCGTCTGCCTCGGGTCCGCGGCCATCGTCTTCGCCGCCACGGCTTGCCCGCCCCCGACCGAGGACTGGGCGAACTGGCCGCGCAGCGACAGGTCGAGCAGCGCCTCGCAGCCGTGGCTCAGGATGGCCGAGTAGTCGTTCGCGCTGCCGAGGTCGAGTTCGAAGATGTCCTTGATTTCTTGAATCTTCGGCGAGATCTTTTCGAGGAACTTGATGAGTTCCTCCTGCCCCATGTCGAACAGCGAGCGGGCTTTGGCCAGCAGCGCCTTCAGTAGCCGCGGCGACTCCGCGACGCGGTCCAGTCGGACGAGTGACTCGACGAAGTTCAGCATCTCGGCCCGGCCGTACAGGGACTTCCGCGCGGCCGCCAACCCCTGCGGGTTATGGTGGAACCGGATCGGTTCGACCACGTCTTCGGGCAGCTTCCAACTGCTCAACAGGGCCGCCGTGACGCTGACGTGGTCGATGCCGAAGTATCGCTCCTCGATGGCGCATGGGTTCTCCACCCATTCGTCCATGCGATTCCGCTGGATCTCCTCCCACGCCTTCGGGTCGTTTTGCACGAGCAACAACAAGCCGAGGTCGCGGAGCAACCCGGCCACAAGGTCGTAACCGGGGGACGAGCGTTCCTGGAGGCTCGCCAGCTCTTTGGCCAGGATGCCGCCGCTGACGCCGTCGACCCAGAATTCGCGGAGGCTTGAGTTCGTCTGGTTTTTCGTTTGGGCCACGGGCAGCGACAGGCCGAGGACGAGCGACCGCAGCGGGTTCAACCCGAGCATGATAATTGCGCGCTCGACCGAAGCGATCGGCTCGAGCCGCCCGGCGAACACGCACGAGTTCACCGTCTTGAGCACTTTGCCGCACAGGACCGGGTCTTGCGCGAGCAACTCGGCGATCTCGGACGTGGTGCAGTCCGGGTTACTGGTGACTTTGACGACCCGGAGGGCGATGGGTGACGGCGTGACTAATTTCGATTGTTGGAGCAACGAGGCGAGGAGGGTATTGCGATCCACGAGTATTCATCCTTCGGCCGAACCGGTCGGATCAGCCGGTCTACAATCCGTGCGAAGTCGCGTATATCCGGGGCGAGAATGGGCGATTCGGACGGCTTTTGACGGCACAGAAGCATATAGAACGCAAACGGCAACGAGGCCCGACACTTTCGTGCCGAGCCTCGATTGGGGGGCCTGCGTCGCCTGAAATCTTACTGGAAGCGGACGCGCCAGTAGTCGTGCGGGGTTTGCAGGCGGCCGAGCCACCAGTGGCCGTCGTCCCACTCCAGGACGACCTTCCGCCAGCCCGGCGGCACCTTCGGGAACGGGTAGTAGGGGCCGATGAACGGGAAGGCGTTGTGCGGGTACGCTTGCGGGTAGGCCACGCGCGACAGGTTGTTGTGCGGGGCGTAGGTCGGCCACGCATACGGGGGCAGCGGCGGGGCTTGCAGGTCCGCACCCGCCATGCCCGGGCCGGCCATGCCGAGGGGCGTCGGCTCGACGAGCGGCGCGCCGCCCATGCCACCGTGCGGCGACGGCGGGACGGCCGCCAAGCCGCCGCCCACCACCGGGCCGACCGCCTGGGCCTGCGTCACCGCGCTCGCGGGTTGCACGCTCAAACCGTCGCGGACCTTCTTGACGCCGGCCACGCGGCGGACGTCGTCGATCACCTTGTCGTGGGTCGCCTGATCCTTGGCCGTGCCGGTGACGGTCACGACGCCGTCGGTCACGGACAGCGACACGTCGGCGTTTTGGGCCGAGCCGGTCGTGGTCAGTTGGGTGGCGATGCCGTCCGCGAGCTTTTGGTTCGCGGGCGTCGGGGCCGCCTGGGTAATGGGCTGTGGCAACTTCGCCGGTTCGGCGGCGGCGGCGGTCCCGAGACCGCCCCCGGCGACGACGGCCGACAAGAACAACGAACGCACGTTCACGATACATCCTCCAGGACTCTGGACCGCGTCCAGCCGAGCGACGGCACACTCTGGTGCAGTACCGGACTAATCGTCACCCCAGCCCTATTCGGTGCAGTCAGACTCGCGCGATTCGTTGGACTTCTTAAAGTGCGGAACCCGCGGCATCGGCAGAATCGCCATTTACTTCGCAGTTTGCCACCACGGTCGGAATTCTCGCGGAAGAGGCTCAAGTCTGCCCCGGCAACGCGACACTGGCGTGAAATCGCGGGCCGCGGGTGCCGATGGTATGACCATGCGATTGCGGTTCGAGAGTGTTCAGATCTTACGCGGCCTGGCCTGCCTGCTGGTGGTCGCGTACCACGTGGCGTCGCAAGAGGTGGGGTTCGGGCTGAAGTTCAGTTACCTTCGGCCATTGCCCTGGTTCGGGTACGCGGGCGTCGATCTGTTCTTCGTGCTTTCCGGGTTCATCATCACGACGACATCGGCGGCGTCCTGGGGACGGCCGGCGGCCTTGCCCGGCTATCTGGTCCGGCGGTGGTGGCGGATCTTCCCGATGTACTATGTCGCGCTCGTGGTCGCGGGCCTTGTGTTCGTCGTTTGCGTGCCGGAACCGCTGGTGAAGGGCGGTGCGGACGAGTTACTCGATACGCTGTTGCTCTACCCGCAAGTCCCGTCCCCCCGCATCCTGCCGGTGGCCTGGAC
Organism: Limnoglobus roseus; assembly: GCF_008254045.1. Classification (GTDB taxonomy): domain Bacteria; phylum Planctomycetota; class Planctomycetia; order Gemmatales; family Gemmataceae; genus Limnoglobus; species Limnoglobus roseus. The sequence continues at coordinate 3,451,613 of NZ_CP042425.1, forward strand.
GTTGAGCTATGAAGTCTTCTTCTACGCCGCGATTGGCGTTCTGTTCCTCGTCCCGAAGCGCGTCGGGCCGTGGCTCCTCGTCGCGTGGGCGGCGGTGGTCGTCGGCTGCGCGATTTTCGACCCGCACCCGACCCACCGCCTCCGGATCGTGGCCGGCGAGCCGTTCGTCCTCGAATTCCTGGCCGGGTGTGCCGTTGCACTGTGCCCGGTGAAGCTCGGCCCGCGGCAGGCCACGATTGTGGCGGGGGCCGCCGTGGTCTGGGCCGGTACAGGGCTATGGCTCACTTACGACCCGGACGTCACCCGGCTGAGTACCACCGCCCCGGCCCGGGTGGCCGTGTTCGGCGTTGCGTCCGCGCTGCTCGTCCTTGCGGCGACGGGGTGGGAGCGGGCCGGTGGACGACTCGTCTGGCCGCGCCTGGCGAGGGTGGGGGATGCGTCTTATTCGATCTACCTGTTGCACGTTCCCATGCTGACCGCCGCCACGCACCTCTCCCTCGCCGCCGGGATGAGCCACTCGCAACTCGGCCACGGCGTTTGGATCGCCCTGATGTTCCTGGCGACGATCGCTCCCGGCCTCGTTCTGCACCGTTTCGTCGAAGCACCACTTCAGAAAATGGGCAAGCGGCCGCGCGTGCCCGATGCTGGATCGCCTGGATCACAGATCGAAGGATCGCGGTTGGCGGCCTGAGCTGATTTCCCACACGCTGCTTGCGGTCCCCTCGCCCCCGCGTAGACTGAAAGCTCCCGCCGACCTTTCCCTTCGGAGACCATCAACGATGACTCCCGCTTACCTTCTCTTATCGGTTGCCTTCACGCTCAGTGCTCCGAACCAGTCCCATGACTGGCCGCAATGGCGGGGGCCGAACCGAGACGACGTGAGCACCGAGACGGGCTTGCTCCAGAAGTGGCCGGAGGGCGGGCCGAAGAAACTGTGGACGGTGAGCGACCTCGGCGGCGGGTACAGCACGCCGTCGGTGGCGGCCGGCAAAATCTTCGGCATGGGGAAGACCGGCAAAGAGGAACGCATCTGGGCGCTCACTGAGGAAGACGGTTCACCGGCGTGGTCCACGCCGATCGGCACGGCCGCGAAGGTCGGCTACGACGAAGGCGGCCGCAGCACGCCGACGTTCGCGAACGACAAGGTCTACGCCGTCAGCATGGGCGGCGATCTGGTGTGCCTGAACGCCAAGGACGGCTCGCCGGTCTGGACCAAGAGCTACACGAAAGACTTCGGCGGCAAGGTGCAGAGCTGGGGCTTCTCCGAATCGGTCCTCGTCGACGGCGACGCGGTCATTGGGACGCCGGGTTCGGCCGCGGCCGCCCTGGTGAAGTTGAAGGCGGCCACCGGCGAGACGATCTGGCAAACGGCCGTCAAAGACCCCGGTGGCGCAAACGGTTACTCGTCGCCGATCAAGGCGACCGTAGACGGCGTGCCGATGTACGTCACCCTGCTCGGCAAGACCGGCGGCGTCATAGGCGTTCACGCTGACAGCGGCAAGCTGCTCTGGAAGTACAACCGCGTCATGAACGGCACGGCCAACATCCCGACGGTGATCGTGAAGGACAACCTCGTCTTCTGCTCCACCGGCTACGGCGACGGCGGTTCGGCCTTGCTCAAACTCACCAAGTCCGGCGACGTGTTCGCCGTGGACGAGTTGAAGTACTACCCGTCCAAGGAACTCCAGAACCACCACGGCGGTATGGTGCTGGTCGGCGATTACGTCTACCTAGGCCGCGGCCACAACAACGGCCTGCCGACGTGCGTCGAGTTCAAGACGGGCAACATCGTCTGGAAGGAAGACGAAGGGGCGGGGAAGGGGAACGGCTCTGGCTGCCTGACCTACGCTGACGGCATGCTGTACTTCCGCTACCAGAACGGGGTGATGGCGTTGGTCAAGGCGTCGCCGAAGGGCTTCGAGTTGGAAGGCCGCTTCGACATCCCCGAGAAGAGCAACAAGCCGAGCTGGCCGCACCCGGTCGTCGCGAACGGCCGCCTCTACGTCCGCGACCAGGACAAGCTGCACTGCTTCGACGTGAAGGCGACGAAGTAACTTCCTCAACCCACGAAGCCCCGGCACGGCCGTGCCGGGGCTTTCCGGGCATTTTCCTATCGGAGTGGGCCATGCGAGCACTTGCGTTTCTCCTACTCCTCTCCCCAGTCGTAGCTGCTGCCGAAAAGCCGGTCGTTATCCAGAACGCCACCGTCTACGACGGTAGCGGCAGTCCCGGTGTGAAAGCGGCCGTCGAAATCCGCGACGGCAAGATCACGGCCATCGCTGCCAAGATCGAGGTCGGGGTCGACACCCGCGTCATCGATGGCACCGGGCTGATCGTTTGCCCCGGCTTCATCGACCTGCACACGCACAGCGATTCGGCCGTCGTCAGCAAGACCCTCCGCCCGGACACGTGTTACGCGGTGCAGGGCGTCACCACCATTGTCACTGGCAACTGCGGCAGCGGGCCGGTGGACGTGGCGAAGTTTTTCCACGACATCGAGGCTGGCGGCGTCGGCTCGAACGTCATCCACCAGGTGCCGCACAACGACGTGCGGTCGCAGGTCATGGGCAACGCGAACCGCAAGCCGACGGCCGACGAGTTGAAGAAGATGGAGGAGCTCGTCGAGAAGGGCATGGCCGACGGGGCGTGGGGGCTGGCGACGGGGCTGATCTACAACCCCGGCACTTATGCGAAGACGGAGGAAATCGTCGCGCTGGCGAAGGTGTCGGCGAAGCACGGCGGCCACTACGCCAGTCACATCCGCAACGAGGGCGGCAACCTGCTCGACGCGATTCAGGAGGCCATCACCGTCGGCAAGGAGAGCGGGTGCCCGGTCCACGTCTCGCACATCAAGGCTAGCGGCAAGGCGGCGCACGGCTTGTCCGCGCGGGCGGTCGCCCTCATCGAAGGTGCTCGCAAGAGCGGCCAGAAGGTGACGGCCGACCAGTACCCGTACACGGCGAGCAGTACCTCCCTCCGGGCGACGATCGTGCCGACGCGCTACCGCGAAGGCTCGACGAAGGACTACGTCGCCCGGTACGCCGACCCGCAGACGGGGCCGCAGCTCAAGGCCGATCTCGCCGAGGCGATCAGCGAGCGCGACCACGGCAAGGCCATCCAGATCGCGAGCTATTCCAAGAAGCCGAAGTGGCAGGGCAAGCGACTGTCCGAGATCGCGGAGATGGAGAAGAAGGACGTGCTGGACATCGTCATCGAGATCGAGACCAACGGCGGCGCGCAGATCGTCAACTTCGGCATGAACGAGGAAGACGTGCGGGTGTACATGAAGCAACCGTGGGTGGCAACGGCCAGCGACGGCAGCGCGAAGACCGCCGGCGAGAGCGTGCCGCACCCCCGCAGTTACGGCACCTTCCCGCGGAAGGTCGGCTTCTACTCGATCGAGGAAAAGACGATCCCGCTCGAACAGGCAATCCGCTCCTGCTCCGGCCTGCCGGCCGACATCCTCGGCTTTAAGGACCGCGGGTACATCAAGGTGGGACAGTTCGCAGACGTGGTGGTGTTCGACCCGAAGACGTTCCGCGACACGGCGACTTACGAGAAGCCGCACCAACTGGCCCCCGGCGTGAAGTACCTGTTCGTGAATGGCGTGCTGACGATCGACGACGGGAAGCACAAGCCGGACGTGCTGCCGGGCAAGGTGTTGCGGCATGCGAAGTGACCACCAATCGCTTTCTCGTCGCCGCCTGCTCCGCGTCTCACTCGGCTTGCTCTTGATGGCCGCCGTCGGCGTGGGCATCGCCTACTCCGTTCGGCCGGCCCGTTCGATGCGGGCGAGATTCGAGCAAGTGAAAGAAGGGATGACGCGGGAACAGGTCATCGGGTTGGTCGGGCCGCCGGGCGACTACTCGGCTGGAGATGGCTGGCCCTGTCCCAGATCGAGCATTGTGTACGACCTCGATTTCGAGAGTTGGCTAGGAAACGACGCCGAACTGCTTATCGAATTCGATGATAACGGCGTGGCGAAGGACGTGCGGGTATGGGATGTGATGGAACTCCCTCGCCAAACTCTCTTGGAACGGCTTCGCAACTCACTCGGACTGTAGCAATCAGTAGCGCGAAACTAAGGCAGTACCAAATTCGGCTACCTAACCGGGCGTCTTCCGCCGCGCGACTTTGTCCACGCTCGCGACGTGGTCGAACACCTGCAACTGCGGCTTGCCGTCCTCGCTGACGCCCGAGAGTTGCTGAATCTTCTGCTCGGCTTCCTTCAACTGGCCGTAGCACAGGCGCAACAACTGCACGCCGCGTTCGTACCGGGCGAGGGCGTCGTCGAGCGACGTGGTGCCGTCTTCCAGGTCGCGGAGGATGCGTTCCAGGTCGGCCAGGGCTTGTTCGAATCGCGGCGTGTCGGCCATCATCAACCTCGGTCTGTTTTCAGAACGCGGCTGGTAACCGTGCCGGCCGCGAGTCGTGTTTCGATTGTGTCGCCGACTTTCACCTCGCCGGCGTTGCGAACGATCTGACCGTCGGCCAGCGTCAGGCTGTAGCCGCGTTTCAGTGTGCCGAGAGGGCTGAGCGATTCCAGTTGCTCGGCGGTGGCCGCGACCTTCTCCCCAGCCCTTTGCAACCGGACCTTCATCGCCCGCTGCATTCTCGCCGCCAAGTCGTCGACGCGCTGTTCCTCCTGCCGCACGCGGTCGAGCGGCTTGCGGAGGGCCGGGCGGGTCGCGATCTGGTCGAGCCGCTGGCGGAGGTAGGTGAACCGATCCGCGAGGGCGTTCTGAAACCGCGACTTCAGTTCCCGCAGGTCGGCGATCTGCTCCTTGCGGTCCGGTACCAGCAGCATGATCGCGGCCGACGGCGTTTCCGCCCGCTTGTCCGCGACGAGGTCGGCGACGGTCACATCGATCTCGTGGCCGACCGCCGAGACGACGGGCACCGTCGATTGATAGATCGCGTCGGCGACGACTTCCTCGTTGAACGCCCACAGGTCTTCGGCACTGCCGCCGCCGCGGCCGATCACGATGGCGTCGAGCGGCAATTGTTTGTCGTGGTGCAGTTGGTTCAGCAATCGGATCGACGCGGCCACGTCCTCGGCGGCTCCGTCGCCTTGCACGCGGGACGGGCGGACGATCACGTCCGTCATCGGCCACCGCTGGGCGAGCAGTTCGAGCATGTCGCGGATGGCCGCCCCGGTCGCCGACGCCACGAGGGCCACCCGCTTCGGGAACTTCGGCAACGGCCGCTTTCGCTTCGGGTCGAAGTAGCCCTTCGCGAGCAACTTCTCCTTCAACTGCCGCAGGGCGAGTTCGGCCGCGCCGATGCCCTTCGGCTGCATCTCCTGAATCGTGAACTGGCAGTCGCCGCGCTGCGGGTAGAGGCTGACTTGCCCGCGGGCGAACACCTCCAGGCCGTTCCGCGGGTCGAACCTTAGGCGGAGGTTGAACGCCCGGAAGAACGTACACTTCAGTTGCGCGCCGGCGTCTTTCAGCGTCAGGTACCAGTGGCCGGACGCGGCCTTCGTGAGGTTCGAGATTTCGCCGCTGACCCAGACGTTCGCGTACTCGCTTTCGAGCAGGTCCTTGACCTGCCCGGCGAGGGCCGAGACGCTGAGAACGGAGGCGGGGTCGGGGGCCGGCATGGTGAGAGATTACCGCAGCGGCGGCGGATTGAGAATGCGGGTTGGTCGAAGGCCGACGGCCGGGGCGTAAAATGAACCGACCAACCGGAGTTCGTCTTGTGCCGCACGCGGAAGCCGCCGTCGCCGACGGTAGAATCGTTACTGTCGATTTCGACGTGCTCCACGGCCGGCTGGCCGTCGTGCGGGTCGTCGGCCCGTTCGCGGACACGGCCCAGGCGGGCCTCACCCAAACGCTGAGTTCTTGCCCGGCGGACCTGGAAGCGACCGCGTTGGCGGCGAGAATCCGTGCGGCCATCCCGTTCGGCGTTGACGTGTCGGCCGTACTGCCGCGGTCCCTCGCGGATGCGATCCGCCGGGCCATCGGCGGCGGCACCAGTCCCCGCGTCGGGAACTTTACGCCGGGCGAAGTCGATGCGCTCACCGCCGGGTGGAAGGCGTACCGCTGGCGCATCCTGCCGGAACGCCCGTTCTCGGCCGCGATGAACGTGGCCGTCGACGAAGTCCTGAGTGACCGCGGCCAACCGTGCCTGCGGTTCTGGAAGTGGACCGAATCGGCCGTGATCCTCGGCCGGTGCCAGTCGGTCCAGAGCGAAGTGAACCGCGACGCGATGCGGGACGGCGGGGTGTCACTCGTGCGGCGGCTGACGGGCGGCGGGGCGATGTTTGTGCAATCGCACGGCACGATCACATATTCCCTCGTGCTGCCGGAAGAAGCCGTCGCGGGCCTGACGATCCGCCAGAGTTACGAAGCCTGTGACGCCTGGGTGGTCCGCGGCTTGCGCGACCTCGGCGTGGACGCGCACTACGTCCCGGTCAACGACATCGCCTGCGCCGAGGGAAAGATTGGCGGGGCCGCGCAAGCCCGGCGGCGGGGCGGCGTGCTGCACCACACGACCATCGCCTACGACCTCAAGGCCGACGAGATGACGCAGTTTCTGCGCATCGGCCACGAGAAGCCGAACGCAAGCGGCGTGGCGTCGGCGGCGAAGGTCGTCAGCCCGCTGACGGCCCAGATCGGCCACCCGCGTGAAACGATCGTCGGGCACGTGTTGAGGTTGTTTCAGGGCTTCTACGGCGGTACGATCAGTGCCCTCTCTCCCGCCGAAGTGTCCGAAGCCGAGGAATTGGTCCACACGAAGTACGGCCAACCGGGGTGGACGAACGAGTTCGCCTGACCCCGATCCGCTCGATTCGGCTCCCTTCGACACCTCCTTCTCTGGTACGATTCTGGTAGAAGGACTGTCACTACCAACGCACGAGGCAACGCCCGTGGGACAAAAGATCGAACAAGACCTGCAGCGGTTCCGCAAGATCGTCCGCGGCAAGATTAAGTCGAACCTCTCGAAGTACATCAGCCGTGGCGAGATGATCGGCAAGAAGGGGAACGACCTCGTGTCGATCCCGATGCCGTCGATCAACACGCCGCAGTTCCGGTACGGCAGCAAGGGGTCCGGCGGCGTCGGCGTCGGTGAGGGGCAGCCCGGTCAGCCGCTCACGAAGCCGCAGGACGGCGAGGGCGACCCGCAAGCCGGGGACCAGCCGGGCGGCCACATCCTCGAAGTCGACCTGACGATGGAAGAACTCGCTGACATCCTCGGCGAAGAGCTGGCCCTGCCGAGGATCGAGCCGAAGGGCAAGAAGAACGTCGTCACCGAGAAGGACAAGTATTCGAGCATCCGGAACGTCGGCCCCGAGAGCCTGCGGCACTTCAAGCGGACGTACAAGAAGGCCCTCAAACGGCAGATTTCCACCGGCACGTACAGCCCGACGAACCCGCTGGTGGTACCGATCCGCGAGGACAAGCAGTACCGCAGTTGGAAGGAAGTGCCGAAGCCGGATGCCGTGGCGTGCGTGGTCTACATGATGGACGTGTCCGGCAGCATGACGGACGAGCAAAAGGAAATCGTCAGGATCGAGGCGTTCTGGATCGACACCTGGATCAAGAAGCATTACCAGGGCGTGGACACGGTGTACATCGTCCACGACGCGGTGGCCCACGAGGTGGACGAGCACACGTTCTACCACACCCGCGAGAGCGGCGGCACGAAGATCAGCGCCGCCTACGAGATGGCCAACAAGATCATCGACGCCCGGTTCCCGCCGACCGAGTGGAACGTGTACGCCTTCCACTTCAGCGACGGCGACAACTGGGGCGACGACAACGCGAAGTGCCAGGAGATCCTCAAGACGCAACTGCTGCCGAAGCTGAACCTCTTCGGCTACGGCCAGGTCGAGTCCCCCTACGGCAGCGGCGAGTTCTTCGAGCACGTCAACGAACTGACCGACGACCACGAGAACGTGGTGGTGACGAAGGTGCCCGACCGCGAGGCGATCCTGGCGAGCATCAAGGAATTCCTGAAAACGGGGCGATGACCGGGATCGAGGAAATCAAGTTACGCCAGGAAGTGGCAGGAATCACTCATGACCCAACTCGGCTTCTACAACACGAACCTGCCCCCGCACTTGCGGATCCTCAAGGACGAGATCGAGGGCTACGCCCGCGATTACGGCCTCGACTTCTTCGAGACGATCTTTGAGGTCGTCGACGCCGACGACCTCAACGAGATCGCGGCCTACGGCGGCTTCCCCACCCGTTACCCGCACTGGTCTTTCGGGATGCAGTACGAGGAACTCAGCAAGAGCTACTCCTACGGCCTGTCGAAGATTTACGAGATGGTCATCAACAACGACCCGTGTTACGCCTACCTGATGCGGTGTAACCACACCGTCGATCAGAAGTTGGTGATGGCGCATGTCTACGGCCACTGCGACTTCTTCAAGAACAACGCCTACTTCGGGCACACCACCCGCAAGATGATGGACGAGATCGCCAACCACGGCAACCGCTTGCGGCGGTACGTCGAGCGGTTCGGCGAGGACGAGGTCGAAGGCTTCCTCGACAAGTGCATGTCGATCGACGACCTCATCGACATCCACTCCGTCGCCATCAAGCGACGGGACGACCCGCACGCCGCGCCGCCGAAGACCGACGACGGAGAGGAAGACGAGAAGCCGGTGCGGTTTAAGACGAAGGACTACCTCACCGACTTCATGAACCCGCCGGACCAACTGCGGGCGGTCGAGGACGAGAAGCGGAAGGCGAAGGCCCAGCAGACGCCGCCGCACTTCCCGGAACGGCCGGAGAAGGACGTGCTCCTGTTCTTGATCGAGCACGCACCGCTCAAGAACTGGCAAAAGGACGTGCTCTCCATCGTCCGCGACGAGGCGTACTATTTCTACCCGCAAGCACAAACGAAGATCATCAACGAGGGGTGGGCCTCGTTCTGGCACAGTACCATCATGACGCAGAAGGTGCTGCAACCGTCCGAGGTGATCGATTACGCCGACCACCACTCCGGCACGATGGCGACGAGTTCCAAGCGGTTGAACCCGTACAAGGTGGGCATCGAGTTGCTGCGGGACGTGGAACGCCGCTGGAACATGGGGCAGTTCGGGGCGGAGTGGGAAAATTGCGACGACCTGGACAAAAAGCGGAGTTGGAACACCAACGTCGGCCTCGGGCGACAGAAAATCTTCGAGGTCCGCAAAATTCACAACGATATTACGTTCATCGACACGTTCCTCACGCCGGAGTTCTGCGTCGAGAACAAACTGTTCGCGTTCAACTATCAGGACCAGACGAAAAACTACGTCATCGAGAGTCGGGAATTCGAGAAGGTGAAGCAACGACTGTTGTTCAGCTTGACGAATTTCGGGAAGCCGTGGATTTACGTGCTGAACGGCAACCACGCGAACCGAGGAGAGTTGCTGTTGCGACACGGGTATAATGGGGTAGAGTTAAAGGTCCCGGAAGCCCGCGACGTGCTGACGAACATTCAGTTCATCTGGGGCCGGCCGGTCCACCTGGAAACGGTGATCGACGACAAACCGATACTGTTGAGCTTCGACGGCTCAGACCATACCCACCAAACCATCGGAGGAGACCATGACACTCGCGGAAAGTCTGGAACCAAGACTAAGTAACTGGACGCCGACGGCCCGCGAGACGTGGGAAGAAGCCTTCGCCGACGCGGGTTGGACCGTCGGCTTGACCGCCGACCATAACGGCGTCGTCGGCACGCGGGCCTGGGAACTCACCCTCGCCCGCACGGGCGAAACACCGGCCGGCCTGACGACACAGGCGTGGGCTGAAAAGATCGCGGCCCGATCGTCCGGCCTGTTGGAGCGGATTAAACTCCTCGAAGTGGACGCTGTTCGCGACGAAGCAATCTTGCGGAGCGACACGCCGAGCAAGAAGGGCGATGTCGTCTCTTACTACGAAATCATCCTACACGGCACGAACAAGGCAGCCGTCCGCCGCTACAGTGCGGACCGCAAGGCCGGCACGAAGCGCGAGCAGGTCGCATTCGCCGTGACGCACGAGACCTTGATGAAACTCGTCAACGACATCACCGGCTGAACCCGGTGGTGACAGTCTCAACGAGAAGGCCCGCGAGTGAAACTCGCGGGCCTTCTCGTTGAGACTGCGATCAACTTACCAGCGGCGACCGTACCCGTAACCGTAGCCATACCCGTACACCGGCCGCTCGATAATCACAGCCGGCGGTGGCGGCGGAAGTTCCCGCACGATCACCCGTTGCGGTCGCGGCGACACCACGTGGACGCGCGAGTCTTGCATCGCGCGAATGACCTTCGGCGATACACCCTGCTCGGTGCAGTATTGAATGTCGGCCGTAGAGAGGGTGAAGACCGAGTTCGTATTGCGAATTTGGGCCACGATCACATCCGCGTCGGTCCCCTGACGGGACATGGTCACCACATCCATCAGGCCGAGTTGGGTGTTCTGAGTCGCGGCCGCCTGTTGCAGTTCCGCCCGCTCGATCGCCGCTTCCTTCTTGTCTTCCTTGTTACCGGCCAGCGCACCCAGGGCCGTGCCGCCGAGCGCCCCGACGGCCGCCCCGGTCCGCGGGTTGCCGGTCGCCGCGCCGATGGCCGTTCCGACGACCGCCCCGACGCCGCCGCCGACCACTGCGCCCTTTTCGGTGTTATTCATCGAGGAGCAGCCGGTCGAAGCGAAAGCCGATCCGACGGTGACGATTGCAATGCCGATGCGGGTCGCCCGAAGCATGAGAATGTCCCCAGAATCCGAAGGCGGGAGAATGCCGCGGGCGGGCGGATTCGTCAAGTCCATCCTTCGCACTATATCGGCGAAACGTCGCCGACTTGCACAGAAAAGAATGGTGAGAATCGGGCGGGAATCCCTCAAGCCGTCTCGGGCGGCAACTTCGGTTCGTCCGCAACGTCCGTCGCGGGCAGTTCGGCCTTCATTGAGAGGTAGACGATGTACCCCATTCCCCCCAGCGTGATTTCGGCCACCCGAAGTGTCAGTCGGCCGACCACGCCGGTCTGCTCCGGCCGGCCAAGAATCGTGTAGAGGTAGCCGAAAATGTACTCGGCCCCGCCCACGCCGCCGGGGGCCGGGAAGAACGCCTGAGCGATGAATCCAATCGGCCCGATGACGAAGTGCTCGACCAGACTCGCCGGGTCGGGGTTCGGGTACACGCGGACGGCCAAATGCAGGTACACGACCATCAGCACTTGGCCGAAGGCGGTCAGCGGAAGCGTCTGGTAAATCGCCTTCGGCCGTCGGCGGTAGATCAGCACTGCCTCCCACACGTCGTCCAGCGGCTTGCCGACGTACTTCAACTTCCGCAACCTCTCGCCGATTCGTTCGGCCCGCGGTTGCGGCACGAACCCGAGGATCACCCACCCGGCAACGGCCGCGATCACGAGCACCGAGCAAACGGCGATGATCTTGGTCAGCCAGTCGTTGTTTGCGATCTGTGGGTCGCCAGACAGCCACATGCTGCCGCCGATGGCGGCCGAGAAGAACAGCAGGCCGAACAGCCCCATCAAGCGGTCCACAACGACCGTCGCCGCGGCACTGGCCCACCGCCCCGGGTTGGCCCTTGCGATGAAGACCATCTTGATCGCGTCGCCGCCGACGGAGCCGGGCAGCAGGGTGTTGTAGAAGTAGCCGATCATGCCCAGGCGGAAGGCGTTCCGCACCGTGAACGGCAGATCGAGCGCCCGGACCAGGAGATACCACCGGAGGATTTGACAGGAGATCGTGACGCCCGTGAACAGGAACATGAGGGCCAAGAGCGAATAGTCGGGCGTCTGGCCGAGGAGGTTCTTGATGCCCTGGCCGCCGTTCTTCGGCTCCCAGTTGCTGTAAATGACGTACCCGAGGACGAGGAAGCCGAGCGCGTACTTAAGGAAGTTCGTGACGACCGACTTGAGCGACTTGGACACGCAGAATCTCCCTCGCGGAAGGCGAAATGATACGATTTCGCCGCCGGGATTACAACCGCGAGCCGGCGGCGGGCGGAGTAACCTCGCCTTGACCCCGGGTTTTCGCCCGCGATACCATCGGCGGCAATTCTTGACCCGCCGAGCCGAGGTATCATGAAAACGGTGCTGCGATCACTCCTGAGCGAGACGCTCCTCTGGCGGTCCGTGCGGGGCTTGAAGCGGTTTCTCGCCGCACCGCGACTCGACGCGCCACTGTCCGCCGAGCAATGCCGTGGGACAATCGCATGGCTGAACCCGCCGCCGGCGTGCGAGGCGAAAGCGGCCGTCGCGGTGCAACTGCGGCTGGAAAATCAGTCCGGCGTCACCTGGAGTTCGGCCGGTTCCTTCCCGGTGACGGTCCGCTGTCAGTGGATCACGCGATCGGGTGAACCGTTTGACGCGGTCCCCACGGTCGTTCGTCTGCCGCAACCACTATTTCCTGGCGAACCGCAAGAATTGACAGCGACCGTTCCCGCCCCCGACGTGGTCGGTGACTTCACCCTCGAACTGTGCTTCGCCCAAGCCGATCAGGCATTTGCCTCGGTGCAAACGGCTGTGCCAGTCGTCGGGCGGCGGACGACGGACATCGATTACCACGCCGTCTTCCGCACGGCGAACCTGACCGACAACCACTGGTGGGTCGTCGGGGCGTACCACTCGCAGGAGCAGTACGAGAAGTCGTCCCGCGAGCGGTTAGAGATGCTCGTCAAGCAGGGCCTCACGCCGGACTCGCGGGTGCTGGACATCGGTTGCGGCACCGGGCAGATGGCGGGCGTGCTGGCGCCGTACCTGTCCGACCGCGGCGGGTACGCCGGCACGGACATCGGCGCGGAAGCCATCGCGTTTTGCGACCGCACTTTCCGCCGCAAGAACTTCGCCTTCAAGCAAGGTGGCATGACGAGCGTGCCCTTCACCGAGGACGGCACCTTCGATTGCGCCATCTTCTTCAGCGTCTTCACGCACACCTTCACCGACGAGACGGCCCTGCTGATGGCCGAGGCGAAGCGACTGCTGAAGCCGACGGGCGTGATCATCGCGGACGTGATTACGTCGCCACTGGTCGAACGCGGCGCCGGGCACCGCGGTGAGATGGTCGTGAACCGCGACCACTTCCTGCGGCTGGCCGCTATGCTAGGGTACACCGCCGACGTGATCGGCCGGTGGCCGTGGAACCGCCACGCAGAGCGGTTCATGTTCAAACTCCGACAGGGATGACGGGAAGCCACGGCTCCCGGATTTTAGCCGCGGAGCGGCGGCAGTCGTTAGCCAGGGGCGCAAGCCCCTGGTATCGTAAACCGACACCCAAGCCCCGGCGGGGCGGCAGATGCTACTGCCGCCCCGCCGGGGCTTGATGCTGGGACGGCGGGTTCCAGGGGCTTGCGCCCCTGGCTAACGATTGCCGCACCTCCGGTGCTCAAAACAGTTGCCATCCAGGAAGTGAGTCCTCTTCATGCGCATCCTCCTGACCAACGACGACGGCATCTACGCCCCCGGCCTGCGGGCGCTCCGCAAGGAACTCCAGAAACTCGGCACGGTCACCGTCGTCGCCCCGGCGACAGAGCAAAGCGCGGCCGGACACTCGGTCACGCTCGTCACGCCGTTGCTCATCACGGAAGTTCTCGACGACGACAACAAGACGCCGCTAGGGTGGGCCGTCGAAGGCCGGCCGGCCGACTGCGTGAAACTTGCCTTGTTGGAACTGCTGCCCGAACCGCCGGACGTGATCGTCAGCGGGCTGAACGCCGGGTCGAACGCCGGCATCAACGTGCTCTACTCCGGCACCGTGGCCGCCGCCATTGAGGGGGCGTTCTACCACCACACGGCCATCGCTTGTTCGCTGGAGTACGACAAGAAGATTCACGACTTCCCGACAGCCGCTCGCCACGCCCGGCACGTCGTCGAGCAAATCCTGGCCCAGAAGCCGCCGGCCGGCAGCCTGTTCAACGTGAACATCCCGGTGCTGGAGAACGGCCCCATCCGCGGCGTGAAGGTGATGCCGCAGAACGTGTCGGCCTACGAAGAGAAGTTCGACCGCCGGGTGAACCCCCGTGGCCGGACGTACTTCTGGACCAGCCCCGACTTTCGCTGCCCGTCGCCGATCCCCGACACCGACGTGACGGCGTTAGCCGAACAGTACATCACGGTGACGCCGCTGAAGTTCGACCTGACCGACCACGCGAGGCTGGCCGCGATGAAGGGCTGGACGTGGACCGTGGGCGAAGGATGACGCACAATCATGAAGGTGATTCGCAAGTGTGAGCAGCCTTCGGTTTTCCTCTCGTGCCCTCATGTGACCTCGGCGGTGAAATCAATTCTCTGTCGTCCCGCGTAGATGTTGAACCGCCCATCGCGGACGAAACCCAGCAGCGTTAGCCCGAAGCGCTCGGCCGTTTGCACGGCCAGGCTCGACGGTGCACCGACGGCCGCGAAGAACGGTACGCCCGCGACGGCGGCCTTTTGCACCAACTCGAAACTCGCCCGTGCGCTGACGAACAGGATGCCGGCGTGAAGCGGGAACCGGCCCGCGAGGAACTCGCCGCCGATGACTTTGTCAGCGGCATTGTGCCGGCCGACGTCTTCGCGAAGGGACCGCAATTCGCCGTTGGCATCGAACAGACCGACGGCGTGTAGGCCACCCGTCGCGGCAAACGTCGGCTGGGCCGCGTGCAATTTCGCCGGCAGCGAATGGATTACGCTCGCTGCCACACGTGGCCCAGCGGGGAGGGTAAAGTCGATGTTCGCCTCGATCGCGTCGAGCGTCGTTTTCCCGCAGACGCCGCAACTGGAAGCCATCACACCGCGGCGTTCGAGTCGATCAAGGTTCAGCCGCACGCCCGGCTTCACGTCCACGCGAATCACGTTCGCGTCCATCGGCACGACGGCCAAGAGGTCGGCCGGATCGGTCAGCAGCCCTTCGCTGACGAGGTAGCCGACCGCGAGTTCCGCGTCGTGCCCCGGCGTGCGCATCGTGACGGCGATGTTCGCCCGCTGCCGGTTGTTCGCCGGGCCGTGGCCGAGGCGAATTTCTAGCGGCTCTTCCAGCGCGAGTTGGTCATCCTTCGCGGTGGCGGTCGTGCCGTGGACGGCGACGACGGAGGTGGTGAAAGTCGGGAGAGGTCGCATAGGGTGTAGTGTAGCCGACGAGTCTGACGCCAGCCCGTTGCACCGAACCCCACCGCCCGCTACCGTGAAGGCTACCCCCGACAGGATGCCCCCCATGCGATACGCGACGCCGTTCCTCGCCCTGCTCCTGGTCACGCCGTTCCTCGCGGCGGCCGACAAGAAGCCGGCGGTTCCGAAAGGCCCGCTGGCGGAAGCGCGACAGCGGTTGAACAAGGGGAATTACGCCGAGGCGCGGGCCGAGTACACCAAGCACCTCGGCGACGAGAACGTCGGACCGGCGGCGGCCGTGGGCATCGCGAACGCCTGGCGGGCCGAGGGCGAATACCCGAAGGCGTTCGAAGCCGTCGCCGACGCGATGAAGGCCCACGAGAAAAACGCCGACCTGCTCGCGACACGGGCCGACCTGCTCTACGACCAGGGCAAGTGGGACGAGGCCACGGCCGATTCCGATGCGGCGATCAAGCTGAAGGAGAGTCACTTCCTCGCCCGGTGGGTGAAGGCCCGCATCACCCGCGACAAGGGGGATATGGAAGCCGCCGACCAACAGATGCGGTGGTTCATCCGGGCGTACAACGCGGCCAGCAACGCCGATAACGACATGACCGACCCCGACACGTTGCTCATCGTCGGGCAGGCCGGCACCGAGAACGCCCGGTGGAACAGCCTCAGCAACCAGTTCCGCTTCATCCTCCGCGAAGTCTACGGCGACGCGCTCAAGGCCGAACCGGACTGCTGGCGGGCCGAGCTTTACTCCGGCCGGATGTTGCAGGAGAAGTACAACCGGCCACAGGCGATCGAGGCTTACGACAGCGCCCTGAAGATCAACCCGAACGCGGCCGAGGCGATCGTCGGCAAGGGCGAGGTCGCGCTCCAGAAGTTCGAGTTGAAGGAGGCCGAGGCGTTCGCCGATCAGGCGTTGAAGCAGAACCCGAAGTTGCCCGCGGCCCTGCGACTGAAGGCCGACATCCTCTTCATGGGCGGCGACTACGCCGGGGCCGAGAAGCGGCTGCTCACGGCCCGCGAGTTGAACCCCCGCGACGCCGTCACACTCGGCAAGATCGCCGGCTGTCTGATGATGCAGAAGAAGATGGCCGAGTTCGACGCGATTGCGAAGGTCGCCGAGGGTTTCGACGCGAAGCCGGCCGTCTTCTACCACGAACTCGCCGAGTACCTCGAAGAACGCAAACTGTACACGCGAGCGGAGGAGTTCTTCAAGAAGGCCACCGACCTGCGGCCGAAGTTCGCCGCCCCGCGGACCAGCCTCGGGTTGCTCTACATGCGGCTCGGCAAGGAAGCGGACGGGAAGCAGATTCTCGACTCGGCGTTCAAGGTCGACCCGTTCAACGTGCGGGTGGCCAACATGCGGAAGGTGATCGACCACCTCGGTAAGTACACAACCATCCAGACCGAACACTACGATCTGAAGTTCGACCCGAAGAACGACGCCGTGCTGGCGAAGTTCCTCGAAGACTACCTGGAGGAGACGCACGCCGACCTGAAGAAGCAGTTCGGCTTCGAACCGCAGGGCCGGATCACGGTCGAGGTCTTCAACCGACACGACATGTTCAGCGGCCGGACGGTCGCGATGCCGGACCTGCACACGGTCGGGGCCTGCATCGGCCGCGTGTTCACGATGGCGTCGCCGTCGGCCGTGGGACTGAAGAAGCCGTTCAACTGGTCCCGGGTGATCCGCCACGAGATGACGCACGTCTTCAACCTCGCACAGACCGACTTCCAGTGTCCGCACTGGCTGACGGAAGGCATGGCCACGCAGAATGAGAAGATGCTGAAGCCGCTCGACTGGCTGGAAGCCCTCCGCGACCGGGCCGACGAGGGAACGCTGTTTAACCTGGACACGGTGATGATGGGCTTCGCGAAGCCGAAGGACCGGGCCGAGTGGGGGCTGGCGTACTGCCAGAGCCAACTCTATGTCGAGTACATGGTGAAGACGCACGGCCCGGAGTCGGTCGGCAAAATCCTGAACGCCTACCGCGACGGCCTCGACACCGCCGCCGCCCTGCGGATCGCGTGCAAGGTCGAGAAGGCGGTCTTCGAGAAGGGCTACCGGGAGTACATCAACGAGGTGCTCAAGCCGTACCGCGGGGCGAAGAAGGCGAAGTCGGCCGAGGAGAAGCCGCTGACGTTCGAGGAGTTGACCGAAGAGCAGAAGAAGAACCCCGACGACCCCGACCTGGCCGCGAAGCTCGGCGAGCAACTGCTGAAGCGCGGCAAGACGAACGAGTCCCGCAAGCTGATTGACGCGGCCCTGGCGAAGAAGAAGGGCCACGCGCTCGCGAGTCTGTTGAAGGCTCGACTGCTCATTCGGGCGGGTGACGAGAGCGGGGCGAAGGAAGTACTCGAAGAAGCGTTGAAGGTATCGCCGGACGACTCGCGGTTGCTCGGGCTGGTCGGCCGCTTCCACCTGGACGCGGAACAGTACGACCAGGCGGCCGAGATGTTCGAGAAGGGCCGCAAGCTCGATCCGCTCGACGGTGAGTGGGACGAGTTGCTGATCCGCGTCTACACGGCGAGCAAAAACGACGACAAACTGACGGCCGTGCTGCGGGACGTGGTGTCCCGCGACCCGGACCAACTCGGGGCGCGGGTCAAGCTGGCGAAGGTGTCGTTGGACGCGAAGAAGTACGACGACGCCGAGAAGTTCGCCCGCGACGCGCTGTACATCGACGTGAACAACGAGGACGCCCGCACCGCCCTGATCGACGCGCTCACGGCCCAGAAGAAGGACGATGCCGTGGCGAAACTGAAGAAGAAGTTCGAGTAACCATGCTCACCACCGACCTCATCGAACGCATCCTGGCCACGGTGCCGAACCGCACGATCGGCCTGATCGGCGACTTGTTCCTCGACCGCTATCTGGACATCGACCCGGCCCGCGACGAGCCGTCCGTTGAGACGGGGCTGACCGCGTACCAAGTGGCCGGCGTGCGGTCGTACCCCGGGGCGCTCGGCACGGTGCTGAATAATCTCGTCGCGCTCGGCGTCGGCAAGCTCTACCCCATCGCCATCCTCGGCGACGACGGCGAAGGGTACGAGTTGCAGCAGTGCCTTGCGAAGATGCCCGGCGTTCGCGGCGACGGCCTGGTGCTGACCGGGGACCGCCGCACGCCGACGTACACGAAGCCGATGTACGGCGACCGCGAACTGAACCGCCTGGACATCAAGAACCGCACGCCGACGCCGTGGACACTGGAACAGCGGGTGCTGGAGAAACTCGACGACCTCTTCCCGAAGTTCGACGCGCTGCTGATTCTCGATCAGGTCAGCGAGGCGAACTGCGGCGTCGTCACCGACCGTGTCCGCGACCGACTGACGGCGTTGGGCGAAGAACACCCGACACGGTTCCTGCTCGCCGACAGCCGCGAACAGATCGCGAAATTCCGCAACGTGTGCGTGAAGCCGAACCGAACGGAGTTCGAACGGGCCGGCACACTCCGGTTCAGCCGCCCCGCCTTCTGCACCGACGGCGAGAACGGCATCACCGTTGTCACCCCCACCGGCGAAAGAACGGCTATCTCCGCTTACCCCGTGCGCGGTCCCGTGGACATCTGCGGGGCCGGCGATAGTTGCAGTGCCGGCATCGCCTGCGCGAAGGTCGCCGGCGCGACGCACGAGGAAGCCGCCGCGTTCGGAAATCTGATCGCGTCGATCACCGTTCAGCAGATCGGTACGACCGGCACCGCCCCGCCGGAGTTGGTGCGGAAGCGGTGGCGAGAAGTGGAGCATCTGGGGCGGAAATAAACTCCCGTTGCCCCGCCCGCGGCCGAAGTGGTAGCCTGGTTCCGCCCACGGTTCCGCCACGAGGTTACGGATGACCCCGGTTTCGACCGAACGCCTACTCGCCCCTGCCACCACGCCGACCATTACCTCGGCCGTCATCGTCACGGCCCCCGCACCGCAGCCGGCCCGCCGTAGGGTTGGCGTTTCGCCGGGCGTGCTGGTGATTGCGTGTGTGTTCCTCGGCCTCGCCTTCCGTGTCGGCGTCTACCTACGGAACCCGTCGCTCTGGCTCGACGAGTCGATGCTGGCCGTGAACGTGGTGAACCGCACGCCGCTGCAACTCCTCGAACCCCTCGAACTCAATCAAGGCGCGCCGCTCGGCTTCCTGCTGACCTCGCGCGCAATCGTCGCCGCCTTCGGCCCCTCGGAGCTGGCGTTGCGGGCCATCCCCGCGTTCGCGTCGCTGGCCGGTTTCCTGCTGTTCGTCGGCTTTGCGTACCGCGTGCTGTCGGTACCGGCGGCCCGACTGGCGGTCGTGCTGTTCGCGTTCTCGCCATACCTCGTCGGCTACGCGGCCGAGTTCAAGCAGTACGAACTCGACGCAACCCTGACGGTGGCCTTGCTGCTGATTGGCCGCCGCATTTGGGAAGGAACCTCGACGCGGCACGAACACGTGCTCATGGCGATCGGCGGGGCCGTCGCGGTCTGGTTCTCGCACCCGGCCGTGTTCGTGCTCGGCGGCGTCGGTTCGGCCCTGCTTGCCGACGCGATCGTTCGCCGCGATCGCCCGGCCATGAAGCGTAACGGCCTCATCATCTTCGCGTGGCTGGTGAGTTTCGCGGCGTGCTACCTACTGTTCCTCCGAAAACTCGGCCTGAACCCGTACCTCACCGACTTCTGGGCGGGCAAGTTCCTGCCGCTGCCGCCGGTCCGGCCGGGCGACTTCGCGTGGATCGTGCACCACGTCGTGCTGCTGTTCGACAAGCCCGGCGGCTTCGGCGGCGAGATCGGCATGGCCGGCCTCGCGGCGGTCTGTGCCATCATCGGCGGCGTCTCACTCGCGAAATCGAACTGGCGGCTGCTCGTGGCCCTCGCCGCCCCGCTCGCGTTCGCGCTGGCGGCGTCGGCCCTGCGGAAGTACCCGTTCGCCGGCCGGCTCATGCTATTCGCAGTCCCATCGTTGCTGGTGCTGGTGGCCCACGGCACGATGGCCGTGGCGGACCGGGTGCGCGACCTTGGCACGTTCGCACGGTGGTTGGTAATCGCCGCCGTGTGCGCCGGCCCCGCAAACGAGTGCAACAATCTGCGGAAGACTCCGCTACACGCCGAAGGGGCGCGCGAAGTGTTGGTTGAGCTTGCGAAGCAGTGGCAGCCCGGCGACCGCGTGTACGTCGCGCACGAGGCCATCCCGGCGTTCCGGTACTACGGCGTGCCGGTTCCCGCGGATGTCGTCACTTTCGGCGGGGACAACCGCGCGAACCTGCGGCACTACCGTGAAGACCTGCACGCCATCAGCGAGACGGGACGCCTGTGGGTGGTGATGGCCCACTTCCAACCGCAAGACGAGGCCACGGTGCTGGCCGTACTCGACTGCCTGGGTGCGGGCGAAGTGACGGCCCGGCGGCCGGACGCGGTGCTGATGCGGTGCGAGGTGCGGCCGCGATAACGCTTGCGCGTTCTCGGGCCGTACCCCGTTTTTCACCACCTTCACCCGATCAGTCGTCCGTCGCCGCGGTGATCGGGCGGATCCAGATGTTGCGGAACCGCACCGGGTTGCTGTGGTAGTACAGTTCGATCGCGCCCTTCGGCGGGTGTGGTTTGTCATAGCTCGGCAGTGCCCGGTACGGCGTGGTGCCGACCAGCTCGTAGTGGTTGTGGATCAGCACGCCATTGTGCAGCACCGTGATGACGGCCTTCTTCGTCAGCTTGCCGGCCTCGTCCCATTTCGGCGATTCCCAGATCACATCGTAGGTCTGCCACTCGCCGGGCTTCTTCGACGCCCCCGCCAGCGGCGGCCGCTGGCCGTACATCGCCCCGCACATGCCGTCCGCGTACGTCAGGTTGTCGAACGAGTCGAGGATCTGGATCTCGTACCGGCCGTAGATGTTCACGCCGTTGTTACCGCGGCCCTGCCCCTTGCCTTCGACTTTCGCCGGGGTGGCGAACTCCAGGTGCAACTGGAAGTCGCCGAACTCGTCGCGGGTGCGGAGCCGCCCCTTCGTGGCCTCGGCGTACCCGTCGGAAATCTTCCACTCCGCCGGGCCGTTCTTTTCGCCGAACCACTTCGACAGGTCTTTGCCGTCGAACAGCACGATCGCGTCTGACGGGGCCGCGGCCATCTGGCTGAAGGTTTCGCCCGGCGTGACGATCGGCGGCTGCGGGCGGTTCGGGTCGTGGATGTGCCACTTGCTGCCGGCGATCTTCGGCGTGTCGGTGTAGCCGTCGGTGTTCTTCTTCGGCGGGTCGGCGGCGAGGGCGAGGCCGCAGATCGTGGCCCCGGTGACGACGGTCAGTAGGCGGCGGGTCAAAGAGCGAGCGGTCATCGCGGCAGGTCTCCTGGGAGGGTCGGAACCCGAAGGGAATGGGGGCGGGTGGCGTGGCCTACCGATCCGGCATCAGGATCGGGAAGCTCTTGGCCTGGGTACTGTAGTGAGTGGACCGGAGCGGGGTGGACTTTATTTGCGCAGTTTCGAACCACTCGCTCACGGTGAGCGGGGCTTGGGCGTCGCCCATCTTGGGAATGAGTCGCAGTCGCAGAGTGTGGTTCAACCTACTGTCTCCTGCCGCGAGGACGTGAATGCCCTGCGAGCGGGCCAGTCGCTCTACGGCCCCGCGGAGGACGAATTCGTCACGCATCTTTTCGTCCTTCCTGGCATAGATGACAAGCAACCGCTTCTGGGCGGCGGCCGTGCCCATCGCGGCGGCTACCTTGTTCACGGTCAGCGATGGGTCGGCGGCAACGGGTTCCCCGCCGCGATCGCACAGCAGCACGGCGAACGTGTCCTGCGGCCGGGTCAGTTCGGCCACGTCGTGAACGGTGTCGGCGATGACGGTCTTCGTGGTCTCGCGGGCGGTCAGCGGCACTACGTCCACGCGGTCGAACAAGTTCCCGCGGTGGCTCCGGAGGGATTCACCGAGTTCGCGGGCATCGTCGCCGACGGCCACGACGTAGAACCGGCCGAGGGGGGGCGACGGGTTCGCGTGCGTCAGTTCGATCTCGCTGGGCGTCGATTCCCACGACCCGTCGGCGCTCGCGGCCCGCACCCGCACTTTGTTCCCGCCGGGGGCCAACGGCACGCGAAACGTCATCCGCGTTGCCGATTCCCGGTTGAAAGGAACGGCCATGCGAGCGCCGTTGACATCGACCCGCAAGCCCGACACGCCGCCGCCCTGGTCGGTGACGGTCACGGTCAGCGTCGCCTCCGGGGCGGTGAACGCCTTACTCGTCGGCGGCACGATCCGCACCCGCGGGGGCACGCTCCGGCCGAACGGCTTCGCGGGAACCGGCCGCTCGCCGCGGCAGACCTCGGCCAACAAGCCGGGGCGGAAGCACTCGGCGAAGAACTGATCGACCTCGGCCGTCGGCCCTTTCGCGAAGCGGAAGCCGAGCGCGTGCCGTCCGAAGTCGGAGGCGTCAAACAGTCCCTCCGGGGACACCACTGCCCAACTTTTCCACGCGGCATCGGTCGCCAGCGTGAGCAACTCGCGGCCGGTCGCCAAGTCCCACAGTTTCGCAGTGCCGTCGCGGGAAGCGGTCAGCACCACGCGGCCGTCGTCTCGCACGACGAGCGCGACGATGTCCCCGGTGTGGCCGAGGAGCGTGCGGACCTTCTCGCCGCTGACGGCGTCCCACATCATCACGGCCGCCTCACGGTCGCCGGTCAACACACGGCGGCCGTCGGGGGACAGGCCGACCGCGTTCACGTCGTTGTTGTGGCGGGCGGTCTTCATCAACTGCTTGCCGGTGGCCGGGTCCCAGACGATGCCGTGGTTCTCCCACGAACCGGTGGCGACACGCGACCCGTCGGTGCTGAACGCCACGGACGAGACGCCTTCGCCGTGGCCGCGCAAGGCAAAGGTCTGTGCGCCGGTGGTGGCGTCCCAGAGCGCGGCCGTGGTGTCGGCCGAGGTCGTGGCGAACGACTTGCCGTCGGGAGCGAAGGCGACGGCCATCAACTCCTTGCGGTGGCCCTTCGCGGTGAGGAGCGGCTCGCCGGTTTCCGCGTTCCAAAGCATGGCGGTGGTGTCGGCCGACCCGGTCAGAACTCGCGTGCCGTCAGGACTGAACGCGACCGCCTGTACCGACCCCGTGTGCCCGCTGAAAGTGTGGACGCGGTGGCGGGTGTCGAGGTCCCACAGCGTCGCGGTCGTGTCGGCCGAGCCGAGCAACAACTGTCGGCCGTCGGGGCTGAACGCCACCGCGAGAACCGCCTTCGTGTGACCCGTAAACGTCTTCACCGGCTGCCCGATCCGGGCGTCCCAGACCACGACGGCGTGGTCGTCGAGAATGACGGCGATGAATCGCCCGTCGCGACTGAGGGCGGCCCCAGTGATCGGCGTGAGCTCCTGCGTGGCGATCACCGTCGGCGGGGGTTCGGTCGCAACGAGCAGCGCGAAGAGAAAGGGAAGTGGTGACATCGTCCGTTACGGGAGGAAGGTTTTGGGCGGAAGCCCAGGGGCGGCTGTCCCTGGGCTTCCGCCCAGG
Source organism: Limnoglobus roseus (assembly GCF_008254045.1). Taxonomy (GTDB): domain Bacteria; phylum Planctomycetota; class Planctomycetia; order Gemmatales; family Gemmataceae; genus Limnoglobus; species Limnoglobus roseus. Next base: position 3,475,096 of record NZ_CP042425.1, read on the forward strand.
GAAACCACTCACCCCAGTCCGTCCAGCACGGCGGTGCTGTCGCCGAGCTTTGTCGCCTTTGCGCCGAAGCGGTCGAGCATCGCCAGCCAGAGGTTGTTCAACGGCGTGTCGCCCTTGTACCGGACGTACCGGCCGGTCTTGATCGTGCCGCCGCCGCGGCCGACGAGTAGCACCGGCAGGTCGTGGTGGATGTGCCGGTTCGGGTCGGCGATGGCGCTGCCGTAGGCGATCATGCAGTTGTCGAGCAGCGTGCCGTCGCCCTCCTTCACGGCCTTCAACTTGCCCGTGAGGTAGGCCAACTGCGTCATGTGGTAGGTGTTGATCGCCTTGATCTTCGCGAGGTTATCGGCCTTGTTCTGGTGGTGCGAGATCGAGTGGTGGCCCTCGTTCACGCCGACCATGCGGTACTTCTGCTCGCTCCCCTCGCGGCCGAGCATGAACGAACCGATGCGGGTCGAATCCGTCTGGAACGCCAGCACCATCAGGTCGCACATCAGGCGGAGGTGCTCGGTCAGGTCGGCCGGGACGCCGATCGGGCGGGACACGTCGTCGGGCAGCACCGACGGCGACAGCCGTTCCGCCTTCGCGATTCGCTGTTCGAGTTCCCGCACACCGGAGAGGTACTGGTCGAGTTTCTTTCGGTCGCTGCCGCCGAGCTTGCGGTCCAGGTCTTTCGCGTCTTCGAGGACCGCGTCCAGCACGCTCGCTCGGAGCGCGTTGCGGGCGGCGGCGTCCGGGTCGTTCGGCTTACTCGCGAAGAGGCGGTTGAAGACCTGGAGCGGGTTCACCTCCGGCGGCACCGGGGTGGTCGAATTTCGCCACGACAGTGTGTGCTCGTACACGCAGGAGTAGCCGCTGTCGCACCCGCCGGCCCCGCGGTACTTCTCGATGGCCATTTCCAGCGACGGCAGCCGCGTGCGGTCGCCGAGTTGCTGGGCGGCGAGTTGGTCGGCCGACGGCCCGGCCTGGAAGTTCGCCCCGGCCGTCTTCTTCGGCTGCGCCCCGGTGAGGAACGCTCCGCTCGCCCGCGCGTGGTCGCCGGCCCCGTCGCCGTTGGCACGGGCTTTGTCGCACGTCAGCCCGCCGAAGACGAGCATTTCCTTACGGTGCTCGGCCATCGGTTCGAGGCACGGCGTCAACTCGTAGTCGGCCCCTTCGGTCTTCGGCATCCAGTACGGCATGTACGCCCCGTTCGGCACGTACAGGAAGGCCATCCGCCGCGGCGGGCGAGCGGCGTCTGCCGCGCGGGTCGCGGGGGCCATCGCGTCGAGCAGCGGCAGGGCCATCGCCGTGCCGAGGCCGCGGAGGACCGTCCGTCGAGACAGGGGCATCGTCATTTCGATTCTCCCGGCGTGGTTCGCTTCTGGAAGGGGTCGCTCTGGACGATCGCGAGGATCAGGGCCGAGAAGCGGTCGTTCTGCTTGCCGACCGTCTGCACGATCTGGTTCACGGCCCGACGGTCGTACGCTTCCAGGCCGCGGCCGATGGCGTAGGTCAGCATCTTCTCGGCGATGCAGCGGACGAAGGCGTCCTTGTCGGTGCGGAGCAACTTCTTCAACCCCGCCGGGCCGTCGAAGGTGCGGCCGTCGGGCAGAACGCCAGAGGCGTCGAGGGCGGCCCCGGCGTCCTTGTCGCGCCACCGGCCGACCGGGTCGAAGTTCTCGAACGCGAAGCCGATCGGGTCCATCCGCCGGTGGCACGACGCGCACACGGCGTTCGCTCGGTGCTGCTCCATCTGCTGCCGGAGGGTTCCCGTCAACTGCTTCTGGTCTTCGAGTTCCGGGATGTCCAGTTCGGGCGGTGGGGGCGGCGGGGCCGCGTTCAGGAGTTGTTCGAGGATGAACTTCCCGCGCTTCACCGGCGATGTTCGCGTGGCGTTGGAAGTCAGCGTCAGGACGCTGGCGTGCGTGAGAACTCCGCCGCGGCTCGCGGGCAACTTCACGCGGACGAACTCGGGGCCGGTCACGCCGGGCAGGCCGTAGTGCCGAGCGAGGGCGGCGTTCACGAAGGTGAAGTCGGCGTCGAGCAAGTCCGGCACCGGCCGGTCTTCCCGCACGACGGCTTCGAAGAACAGCAGGCTTTCGCGGGTCATCGCCTGCCGCAGTGCGGGGTCGAACGTCGGGAACAGTTTCGGGTCCGGCGACGCGAGGTCGAGTTTGCGGAGGGCGAGCCATTGTTCGCCGAAGCCGTGGAGGTACGACACCGACTTCGGGTCGTCGATCATCCGCCGGACCTGCGGTTCCAGGTTCGCCCGCAGTTGCCCCTTCGCGGCGAGGGCGAGGAGTTCGTCGTCCGGCAGACTGCTCCAGAGGAAGTACGACAGCCGGCTCGCGAGTTCGTACTCGCCGATGGCGTACGTCGTGCCCGGCGGCAAGTTCGCCGGATCGAGTTCCACGCGGAAGAGGAAGTTCGGTGACAGCAGCACGCGGTACAACGCCGCCCGCACCCGCAGTTCGAACCTCTGCCCCTTCTTCTCGGCCGCGTCGTAGAGCGTCAGGCATCGCTCGACTTCGGCGGCCGTCACCGGCCGGCGGAACGCCTTCGCGGCGAAGCGGCCGACGATCTCACGGGCCGCCTCCCGTGGCGGTAGCCCCGGCGAGTGAGTCATTAGCTGCTGGTGTGCGGCCGGCAGTTCCGCGGGCGGCGGGTCGAACGGCCCCTCGACTTCCACGCCCTTCAGGTAGAGTGTTCGCGATTGGTCATCGGCGGGATTGAGGAACGTCACCGTCACGCGCCCCGTCCCGGCCGGCACCTTCACAGAAACCTCGATCACCTCCGGCTTGTCCGCGGCGGCCGTGACTTCGAATTCGCGCACGTCTTGGCCCATCACCCGTAGGCGGAACCGCACCACGTCGCCGGCGACCTTGCACCGGACCTTGTACGTCCCCTCGTCGAACGAGACGGCCCGCCCCAACTCGGCGGCCGTGCGCGTGGAATCGGTGCGAATCCGGTCGTAGGTCTGCTTCCTCAACTTCGGCGGATCGACGAGAACAATGGCCTGATCGAGAATCGCCTCGGTGGCCGCCAGGTACTTTTCCAGCAGCAGCGGCGAGACGGAGAGCACGTCGCCGATGTTGTCGAACCCGTAGCCCACGTCGTCGGCCGGGAAGTCGTCCGCTGGGTGGAAGTCGACGCCGACGAGGTCGCGGATGGTGTTGTTGTACTCGGTGCGGTTCAGCCGCCGGATCGTCACGCGGCCGGCGTTCGGTTTCGCCATGCTATCGTGACGGTCGAACAGGTCTTCGATCGCCTTCACGGCGGCGTCGATCTCCTCCGCCTTCGGTTGCGGCCGGTCGGGCGGCGGCATCTCGCGCGCCTTCATTTGGCGCACCACGCCGTCCCACGTCTTGCGGTCGGCGAGCACGGACGCATCGTCGTGGTACGGGTCGAAGGACAACTCGCCCTTCGCCTTCCCCTGCTTGTGACAACTCGTGCAGTGAGCCTTGAGGAAGGGGAGAATGCGCTTCGAGAAGATCGGTTCGGCGGGGTCGGCGGCGAGCGCAACGGACGCAGTGCCGGTCAATGCCAGCACCGCCGCGAGGACCAGCCGGGAGAGTTGGTCGCGGAGGGACATACTCCCGACTTTACCAAGATGCGCGGCCCGAATGATACCAGGAAATCGACTTCTCAGAGAGTTCTCATCAGCGGGACGGCAAGGCCGGATCCGAGTAGGGCGGGGAGACGACTTCCCGCCGAGTCGGGTCGCCGTCGGGGCACACTCGGCAGTCGGCTGCGCACCCGGTGATCATCAGGGTTAAAATCGCTGTCAGGAGAGTCAGAAAGCGAGTCATGGGTCTGCTCCAACCACGGGGGGACCGATCATCTGGTATTCCTCGAGGCAGAGGGTGTGCCGGGCACCGCCGCGGCCCGATGGAAACTTGAGACATTCGGAACTGATTTGACCGAACAACCCGCGAAGGGTGGAAAAGGTTCCCGCTCGGCACCGTGGTTGCATCGTCCCTCTCGTGTCTTTTGACTCTCCTTGAGGAATTCGATCATGAACGGCCCGCAACCATTCAACCAACCGAACCGCGGCACGAACCCCAGCCCGGTCCCGAATAATCCCACCAAGACTGCGGAAGCGACCAACGGCGGCCCCCGTGAAGTAGTGGCGAACGCCCTCGGCCAAGTCGCCGAGAAGGCGAGCCAAGTCGGTGGGCAAGTCGCCGAGAAGGCGAGCCACGTCGCGGACAAGGTGTCACACTATGCTTCCGACGCTTACGGCAGCGTGAAGGACGCCGGCCAGAAGGTCGAGGGGTGGGCCGAGGAGGCCTACGGGGCAACCTCGAAGCAAGTGGGTCAATACACCGACGAAGTGACGACGCTCATCAAGAACCACCCGATCCCGGCGATCCTGATCGGCTTCGGCGTCGGCCTGCTGATCGGCCGTGCGGTGCGATAACTTGAAGGGAAGTTCAACGATCCGCTCCCGTCAATTCGGGGGCGGCTTTCATTTCTGGGCTAGCTCTTCACGTAGCAGCGGGTCCGTCGCCTTGCTCGGTTTCGGGAAATAGCACGAGGGGACATCAGTCGCGCGGCGGAACGGGTTTGCGCAGCCGGCGGTGCCGACGATCAGGACGGCGAACAGAATCAGGATGAGACGATTCATCAGCGGCCTCCTTGCCCGGCAGAGGGGCTTGCAAGCGGCGTGCCGACGGTTCATACACTTCCCATCACCCAGGTCTTACACGAGGGGCACTCTCCCATGCTTGAAACCTTCGACGTGATCCTTCTCGGGGCCGGGCAAGCGGGGAACCCGCTGTCGCGGTCGTTGTCGGCCGCCGGCAAACGGGTCGCGCTGATCGAGCGCAGTGAGATCGGCGGGTCGTGCGTGAACGTCGGCTGCACGCCGACGAAGACGATGGTGGCGAGCGCCCGCGTGGCCCACCTCGCCCGGCGTGCGGCCGAGTTCGGGGTGCGGATCGGCGACGTGCGCGTGCAGATGGAAGACGTTCGCCGCCGGAAGAACGACATCGTCGAGCGATCGCGGGCCTCTAGCGAACGTCAACTACAAGACCGCGAGGGGCTGACCCTGATTCGCGGTGCAGCGGCGTTCACCGGACCGAAGGCCGTTCGCGTTTCGCTTCGCGACGGCGGCACTCGCGACCTGACGGCCCCGATCGTGGTCGTAAACACCGGCTGTCGCCCGGCCCGACCGGACCTGCCGGGGTTGGACCGCGTTCCGTTTCTCGATTCGACTTCGATCCTGGACCTCGGCGAAGTGCCGGAGCACCTGATCGTCCTCGGCGGCGGGTACATCGGGCTGGAGTTCGCCCAGATGTTCCGGCGATTCGGCAGCCGCGTGACGATCGTCCATCGCGGCGAGCAGTTGTTGAGGAAAGAAGACGCCGACGTGGCCGAGGCGATTGCCGACATTCTCCGCGAGGACGGCATCGAAGTCTTGCTCCGAACGGAATCCCTCCGCGTGACGGGCAGCGTCGAACTCGCCGTGCGAACGCCGGACGGCGAGCCCACCCTGACCGGCTCACACCTGCTAATCGCGACGGGGCGGACGCCGAACACCGACGACCTGAACCTGACGGCGGCCGGCATCGCGGCCGATGAGAAGGGCTTCATCCCGGTGAACGAGCGGTTGGAGACGAACGTGGAGGGCGTCTTTGCGCTCGGCGACGTGAACGGCGGCCCGGCCTTCACGCACGTCTCGCACAACGACAACCAAATCTTCCGCGAGAACCTGCTGCACCACGCCGGCCGCACGACGCACGATCGGCTCATCCCGCACACCATCTTCCTCGACCCGCAACTCGGCCGCGTCGGGCTGACCGAGAAGGAAGCTCGCGAGAAGGGGCTGAAGGTTCACGTCGCGAAGTTGCCGATGAAGCGGATCGCCCGGGCCTTCGAGATCGGTGAGACCCGCGGCTTCCTGAAGGCGGTAGTAGACGCGAAGACCGACCGCATCCTCGGCTGTGCCGCCCTCGGCGTCGAAGGCGGCGAAGTGATGGCGATGGTGCAGATTGCCATGATGGGCAACCTGCCGTACCAACGGCTCCGCGACGATATGTTCGCGCACCCGACCCTGGCGAGAGGACTGAACGCACTATTCAGCAATTTTGAAGGAGAGTGACCGAATTTGGAACCCAGAGCGGAAGCGACGGGGTGGGGGCCCTACCACCCCGTCGCTTCCGCTCTGGGTTCCAGAAATACGCCTACCCTTTCTTGAAGTCCGCGAGTGCCGCCGCCATCCCCTCGGCGAAGTGCGTCCGCGGCGTGTACCCCAACACGGCGCGGGCCTTCGCGATGCTGAAATCGAGGTTCAGTCCGGCGAATTTCAGCGTGGCCTGCGTGATCCGCGGTGGGTGCGGCTTGTTCTTGCGACGGAAGACACGCTCCCGCCACGTCGCCAGCCGGCGGGCCAGCCACAGCGGGATCGACCGCTTCGGCCGCGGCAGCCCCAACCCGTCGGCCACCGTCTCGAAGAACTGCCGCTTCGTGACGAACTCGCCGTCGGTGATGTTGAACACCTCGCCGACGGCCTTCTCGTTATCCACGGCCAGCAGACATGCCTCGGCGATGTTGCCGACGTAGGTCGTGTTAAGCGCGTACCGGCCGCCGGCTATGTAAACGATGCTCTTCTCTTTCAGGCGGTCCACCAAACGCGGCAACACGGACCGATCCCGCGGGCCGTACACGAACCCCGGCCGAAGAATCGTGATCGGCAGTTGGAACTGCCGCACGTACTCCAAGGCCAGTTTCTCGCTCTCGACCTTCGACTGCGTGTAGCCGTCGATGTGATTGTCCGGCAGCGGTTCGCCCTCGTCGGTCCCCTCGTGGTGGCGGGCTTCGTAAACGCCGAGGCTGGACACGTGAACGAACCGCTTCAGTGGCTTCCCTTTTACGGCATCGAGCAGCGTCCGCAAGCCCTCGACGTTCACCCGGCGGTAGTCCTCGACCGGCCCCCAGTCGCCGACTTTCGCGGCCGCGTGGATGACCGCGTCGACGCCGTCCACCGCTTTCGCCACGGCAGTCGCGTCGGTGAGGTCGCCGGGCACGATCTCGGCGTTCAGTGACTTCAGGTGCGCGAGATCAGCCGTGGGCCGGGCAAGGGCGCGAACCGTGATGCCGCGGGCGTGTGCCAAGTCGGCAACGTGACTGCCGACGAATCCGGTCGCGCCGGTGATGAGGTACGTGGTCAAAACGGGAACTCCGTGGGAAGGTTGGGATTAGATTACGCGAAAGCCCAGGGACGGCCGTCCCTGGGCTTTCGCCCAGAAGATTGCCATATACTGAGCCGCAGTTCTCTTTTCTCGCGGGGTTCGCCATGCGACTCTTCCTCTCCTTCGTCGGGCTGTTGTTCGCGGTCGCTGCGGCATTCGCCGACGCGAAGAAGCCGAACCTCGTCGTGATGATGACCGACGACCAGCGGTTCGACTTCCTGAGTTGTGCCGGGCACCCGTTCCTGAAGACGCCGAACATCGACCGCATCGCGAAGGAAGGGGCGCACTTCAAGAACGCCTTCGTCACCAACGCGCTCTGCGCGCCGAGCCGGGCCACCTTGATGACCGGCCTGTACTCGCACGGCAACGGCGTTCTCGACAACATGGGCACGAAACTCCGCGAGGACGTGCCGTGGATGCCGGACCTGCTGCGGGCGAACGGGTATGAGGTCGGGTTCGTCGGCAAGTCGCACGTGCCGGGGCACTTTCGGCAGAAGACGTGGGACTACTACTTCGGCTTCACCGGGCAGGGGCAGTACGCGAAGCCGGTGATCGCCGAGACGGGGCCGGACGGCAAAATCGGGCCGGACAAGGCGTATGACGGCTGGATCGACGACGTGACCACCGACCACGCCATCAACTGGATGAAGAAGGACCGCGGCGACAAGCCGTTCTGCCTGTTCCTGTTCTTCAAGACGCCGCACCGCCAGTGGGTGCCGCCGGCGCGCCACAAGGAGACCTACAAGGACGCCGTCGTGAAGAAGCCGGCCCTGTGGGACGACCCGGGCCAGGGCAAGCCGCGGGCATTCCTGCAAGCGGCGAATATGTTCGGCCAGTACCCGGACGTCCACAACTACGATGAGATGATCCGCGACTACTGCCGGTGCCTGACGGCCGTGGACGACAACGTCGGCAAGGTTCTGGCCGCCCTCGACGCGATGAAGGTGGCCGACGACACGATGGTGATGTACACATCCGACAACGGCTTCTTCCTCGGCGAGTGGCAGCGGTTCGACAAGCGGTTCATGCACGACGTGTCGATCCGCGTGCCGATGCTGGTCCGCCACCCCAAGAGCGTGAAGGCCGGCCAGACACCGACGGGGATGGTGCTGAACGTGGACATCGCCCCGACGCTGCTGAACTTCGCGGGCGTGCCGTACCCGAACACGATGCACGGCCGGAGCATGACCGAGTTGATCGCCGAGCCGAAGGCGACCGACAACGTGAAGCCGTGGCGGGATTCGTGGTACTACGAGTACCACGAATTCCCGGACGCCTCGCACAACGTCAACAAGCACCGCGGCGTGCGGACGGAGCAGTACAAGTTCATCCACTACTACGACCCGCCGTTCAAGTTCGCCCAGGAGTTCGAACTGTACGACCTGAAGGCCGACCCGGAGGAGCGGACGAACCTCGCCAACCGGCCGAAGTTCAAGCCGGTCGTGGACGAGATGAAGGCGAAACTGGAGAAGCTGCGGGCCGAAGTGGGAGCGAAGTAGACCCGGCCTTCACGGGGCGTCGGGTTGGCGCTCGTGCCGCTGTAGGTATTCGACGCCGGTGTTAAGTTCTTTCCCCCAGGACAGTACGAGGCCCGTCTCGTCTGCCGTGACGATCCGATACCGGGTCACCGTGTTGCTGAAGAGCGGCTCGCGGAAGCGATCCCGCACCGACTCGATCCATCCGGGCGGTTCGGCAGTCACGGGTTCAAGAATAAGCATTCGCCCGGCCACCCTCCACCGGATGGCCGTCCCTCCACTTGGCGAGGAAAGGGTTCCGTCCGGGTTGTAGCGGACGACGTGCCTCTGCCCGTCAGGGTCGGTCGAGGAGTAGGTGCCGGGCACCCACCTCGCGACGGATGCCCACCACGCATAGCCGTACAGCGCGGCCGTGCCGGCCATGACAACCAGCACGGCAACGAGCCACCGCCGTCGAGACTTCGAGGGCATGTCTTGATCTCCGCGGCCCTACCGTGTCCAGAAGTTGATGTTCTGCGAGGCGTCGAAGACGTCCGTGTCGTACTCGATCGTGCCGATCGGGTTCTTCAGTTCGTGGACGATGTACCGGCCGTGGCCGCCGCCGGAGCGGAACACAGCCGGCTGATTGCACGGGAACAGCTTCTTGGCCCCGACCGGGATCGAAACCGGCAGTAGGTCGTCGCCCGCCGTCTTCATCTCCGCAAACGTCGGCGAATCGCTCGGCACCGGGACGTAAAATCGGTACAGGTCGCTGACCACGTACTTCGCCTTCGGCAGCGCGTTCTCGACGAGTTCCTTCCGCATCCACGCATACGTCTCCCGGCTAATCAGGGGCGTATCGACGTGCATGAACCGGAATGCCGGCCGGCCGGTCAGGCCGAGGTAAATCGCGTGCGGCGACGAGTGCCAGCAGACCACGTCCTCGGCCGTCGCCCCGCGGGCCCGGAACCACGCCGCCACTTCCTCGGCCTCTTCCACCGAGATCGACGGGAATGAGCCGGGGTAGTTCAGCAAGGCGAGTTGATCCTGTCGCCGGGCATACTCTGCCCCTTCCAGGTGCTTCCAGCAGTCCGGCCATCGGGCCAGCCGTGGACCGTCCACCAGCGCGTGGCACGGGATGAAGTCCCACACCTGGGAGAAGGAATCTTCGACGCGCTTCATCCGCTCGTAGAGCCGCGGGGAGTACATGACGGCCTGGTAGAACATCGACGACAAAATGAGGTACGCGAAGCAGAGCGGCACGACCGCCCAGCGGTGGGCCGCGAAGATCGCCAACGTCAGCAGCGTTTCGGCGACGTGCGCGTAGGGGAACTGCCGTTGAAGGACGAACGACTGGAACAGCCACGACAAGAAGAGAGCCCCCATCATCGCGCGTGTCATTCGCTGTTGCGCGTCCGACGCGGGCGTGTACAGCCACCGCGGCAGCCACGACAGCCACCGTGGCGGCGGGCGGTCTTGGCCGCCCCAGTGGACGGCCGCGAGGTCGCACAGCGACAGAACGATCGCCAGCGGTTGGAAGAACATCCACGGCACGAAGTGGAACGGGTGGCTGAGGAACCGCCAGCCGATCTCCGAGAAGATGTAGACGGTGTAGTGCGGGTTCCACGCCGTGAACACTTCCACGAAGTACGGCCACGTCCCGGTCCCGACCAGCCACGCGATGCCGGCCGCACCGAGAAGCACGCCGGCGGACAGGTTGCCGAGGAAGTCGGGCACGGTGGACTTCCACCGGCCGTCGGCCGTCACCCGGCGGGCCGAGAACAGCCACACCGCCGCCGCCGGGAAGACGACGTGCGGCTTGATCCAGACGGCCGACGCCCACAACAGCCCTTCGAGGAAGCCCTTCGCGAAGGCGTGCTCCGGTGTTCGCCGCAGTCGGATCACGACGGCCGCGAGCGCCGGCAGGAACATCCACACGTCCCGCTGCGCGTGACAGAATTCCGTCGTAAACGGGTACAGCGCCGCCGCCCCGGCCGTCATCCACGCCAGCCCGACGCGGTTCGCCCCGGCCCACCGGGCCAGTCGAAGGAGCAGCACGACGGTCGTGGTGACGATGGCCAGGTCAACCACCCGCACCGCCTCCGTGCTCGGCCCGAGCGTGCGGCGGATGGCGACGAGCAGCCAGACGAAGCCGGGCAGGTTGGTGTCGAACACGTCGCGGTAGTGGACGCCGCCGGTCATCATCGTGCGGGCGGCCATTTCGTAGAGCGTCAGGTCGCACCACGGCGGCATCCGCAGGAACAGCGGCACGCCGATGACGAGCAAGACCGCCGCGAGTGCCCACCCCAGCCACTCCCACCGCCACGGCAAATAGGAACCGGGCGGGGTCGGCGTCGACGAAGGCGGGGTGGTCATGGGCGGGGCCGTGAGGAATGGAAGCAAACAGTTAAGATATGGTCCCGCGGCCGTGGCGGTTATCCCGCGTCCGACGCGAACAACGAGTCGGCGAATTCTTCTATCCGTTCCCGCAGGGCGAGCTTCGCCCGCCACTCGGCCGGGATGCCGTCCTCCCCGTAGTACGCCCCTGCGATCTGCCCGTAGACCGCCCCGGTCGTGTCGGCATCGTCACCGAGGTTCACGGCCAGCAGGGCACCGTCGCGGAACGTGTCCGTTCGGTGGAACGCCCACAGGGCCGCTTCGAGGGACTTCACGACGTAGCCGGACCCCTTGATCTCGGGCGGTTCCGCGCCCTTGTAGAAGCCGGCGGCGATCGCGCGAATTTTCGGGGCCAACGTCTCGCGGAGCACGGCTTGCACCGGTTCGAAGTCGTTACCCAGGACGGCAGCCTTGTCCCGCCCGTGCAACGCGGCCACGGTCAGCCCCGCGTAGTACCGGCACGCATCGACGCACTCAGCCGCCCCGTGGGTCGTCCGCGACGACTGCCCGGCGTAGAAGATCGCCCGATCCGGCTCGCGGCTCCACCGGATCGGCACCGGGGCTAACCGCATGAGGCTGCCGTTGCCACCGCACTCCGCGGCCGTCGGACCGGGGTACTCGGTCGGGTGGACTTCGAAGCTGTGCAACGCCGACCGCGTGACGTTGCCGATGTCGAAGCACCGCCCCGTGGCACTGAGGTGCCCGTCGCGGTACCACCGGCAGTAGGTTTCCAGTTGGTGAATTGGGTCGAAGCCGTTCTTGGCGATCAGGCTTTCCGCGAGGCAGAGGGCCATCGACGTGTCGTCGGTCCACTGGCCCGGTTGGAGGCGGAACGGCCCGCCGCCGATCATGTCGGTGATCGGCGTGAACGTGCCCGGCGGTTTGAATTCCAGCGTGGTGCCGAGGGCATCGCCGACGGCCAGGCCGAGGAGACAGCCGCGGTGGCGGGATTGGGGCGTCATGGTGGTTCCCAAACGGAGGGCGGAAAGGACCAACACCTTCACCCGATCAGCATTTCCTTCCGCACGGTGATCGCGTCGAGCAGAACAGGGTTGGCGGCCACGCCGACGCCGCTGCCGGTGAGCATCGGTGCGCGGCCGCCGCGGCGGAAACTGATCTCTTCGAGGCTGACGTTTTTCGTGATGAGGTGCTTGTCGTAGCTGCCTTCGAGGAAGCGGATGTCCTTCACGCTCGCGGCGAACATGCGGCCGGCCCCGGAGAGGATGGCCGTCTCGCCGACCTGACAGCCGAGTTGGTAGCCGAGGCCATTCCGCTTCGCGAACTCGGCGAGCCGCAGCGACGGGATGAAGCCGCCGCACTTGCTCAGCCGCAGGTTGAACAGGTCGCACCAGCCGTTCTGAAGTGCCCGCTCGGCGTCCACCATCGAGCAGAGCGATTCGTCGAGCATGATCGGCGTCTTCACCTGCTTCCGCACGTCGGCCAGTGCCGCCACGTCTTCGTGCCGCACGGGTTGCTCGACGCTACTGATGCCGAAGGGCTCCAGTTCGCGAATCTTCGCCGCGACTTCGCCCGGCGACCACGCCTCGTTGGCGTCCACGCGGAGGTCCATCTTCGACCCGACGCGCCCGCGGATGATTTTCAGCCGCTTCGCGTCGTTGTGCCCGGCGATGCCGACCTTCACCTTCACCTGCCGGAAGCCGTACAGGTACATCGCCCAGCCCATGATGCGGGCCTTCAGCCCCTTCGCCCCCATGATGATGCCGCTGTACCGGACCTCTTTGCGCGGCTCGTACAACTCCGGAGCGAGCAACTTCGTCACGTTAATCAGCGGTTCGCCGAACGCCCGGCCGAAGGCGTCGAGGTACGCGAGTTCCACGGCACACCGGGCCGCGTTGCCCTGACAGCGGCGGTCGTCGCCGGGCACGGGGGCGAGTTGAATCTGCTCGGCGATCTTCACCGCTTCCGCGAAGTCGGCGGCGGGCTTGAGTTGCTTTCCGAGGTCGCTCTTCCGCAGCAACTCGATCACCGAGTCAATCGTCTCGCCGGTGACGTAGTCCCGCGGCACGCCTTCGCCGTATCCGGTCGAGCCGTCGCCGAGCTTGATTCGCACGACGACGTTGTCCGTCTCGGTGCGGACGTGCGAGGCGTGCTTGATCGGCTTCTTCAGCGGCACGCGGACGTGCCGAACTTCCAACTCGACGACGCGCATGAATGAACTCGATTGATTTTGGAACCCAGAGCGGAAGCGACGGGGTGCGGAGACCGTCTCCGCACCCCGTCGCTTCCGCTCTGGGTTCCAAGAATTACTTTGCCTGGCTCAACGCGAGCAGCGCGTAGCCGGTGACGAGGTTGGGGTCGCCTTCCATCCAGCGGTCCGTCTCGTTCGTCCAACTCCCGTCGGGCTTCTGCCGCTTCGCCAAAGCCGCGATCAGGTCGGCCTTCCAGTCGTGCTTCACGCCCTTGTCGTCCTCGAAGGTGGCCTCGCCCATCACGCTCATCGCCTTTGCGAAGGTGACGTAGAAGTAGTATTGCCCCCGGTCGGCGAACGCCTTCGGCATGCCGGGGTTCTGGTCGAGGGTGTAATTCTTCTTCACCCAGCCGAGGGCGGCCTTGTACCGCGGGTCATCCTTCGACACGCCGGCGTAGATCATGCTTTTGATACCGGCGTAGGTCATGCTGCCGTAGCCGGCGAGGGGAGCCTTCGGGTCGTCGCTGGTCTTGGTCGAGCCGCCACCGGCCGCCGAGTAGATGAAGCTGCCGTCGTTGATCGCGCTGGCCCACGGCTGGTCGTTGAACTCCGTCTTCAGGTTCTGGCACCGGCTGACGAAGACCATCGCCTTCTTGATCGCCGGGTCGTCTTGCCCGGCCCCGGCGGCCTTCAGGGCTTCGAGGAAGAACTGCGTGTTCGACAGGTCCGGCCGGCTCTTGCTGTCGTAGCCCGCACCGCCGTAGAAGTCGTCCTTCTCGGTCTTGCTCTCGCCCTCGTCCCACTGGAGTTTCCGCAGGAAGTCGCCGGCCGCGCCGATGACCGGCTTGTACTTCGCGTCCCGCTTGGCCGCGGCGAGGGCCATCACGTTCACCGACGTGACGTAGTTTTGCAGGCCGGTCTTCGGGTCGTTCCCGGCGATGTGCCCGGCCTTCGGGTTCACCAGACTTTCGATGTACGCCAATCCCTTCGCGGCCGGTTCTTCATCGGGGGAAACGCCGCACTGAAGGAGGCCGGTGACAACAACTCCGGTAACGCCCATGCTCTGCGGGGCCGTACCCCAACTGCCGTCCGGCTTCTGGGCCGCCTTGAGGAAGGCGACGCCCTTGTCAACGGTGGCCTTCCACTCGGCCTTCGGGTCGGCTGCGGGGAGCAGGGATGCGGTCAGGGCGAGAACGGCCAAGGCGCGTGGGAGCATGAGAGAGCCTCCGAAGATGGTGACAGTCATGGTATGGCCGCGCGGCAAAGGTGGGAACGGCGAGCGGCCCGGCGTGAGCGGGCCGTGTCTGCGTGGGACAGACACGGCCCGCTCACGCCGGGCCGCTCGCCATGACTTACTTCGACTTCTTCTTCGGCTTCGCCTCGGCCTTCGGCTCCGGCTTCGCTTCCACCTTTGGCTTCGCCCCGGCCTTCGGCTCCGGCTTCGCTTCCACCTTTGGCTTCGCCTCAGTCTTGGCTTCGGCCTTCGCCTCGCCCGCGGCGGGCGTCTCGGCCTTCGCCTCCACCGGCTTCGCGGCTTCGGCGTCCTTCTTCTCGGCGTCCTTGTAGCTGTCCTTGCGGTAGTCCGTCTCGTAGAAGCCGGACCCCTTGAAGATTAACGCCGCCCCGCCGCTGAGGAGGCGGCGGAGTTTCTTCTTCTTACACTTCGGGCACTTCGTCAGTTCGTCGTCCTTGAACGACTGCCACTCTTCGAAGGTGTGGCCGCAGGCGTCGCACTGGTAGTCGTAAGTCGGCACCGGTTAGCCCTCCGCCGCGACGATGACACTCGCTGGCCGCAGCACGCGGTCGTGCAGCGTGAAGCCGTGTTGTAACACCTGCACCACCGCTCCCGGCGGCACGTCGGCGGACGGCTGCTGCATGACGGCTTGGTGCAAGTTCGGGTCGAACGGCGAACCCGGTTCGACGGCGATGCGGTTCACGCCGTGCCGCTTGAGCACGTCGAAGAACAGGCTGACCGTCGCCTGCACGCCCTTCGCGAGCGGGCCTTCCTCGCCGACCTTCTTCGCCTCGGCCATCGCCCGGTCGAGGTTGTCGATCACGGCGAGGGAGTCTTTTGCCAGCCCTTCGTGGGCGTACTTCCGCTGCCGCTCGGCGTCCTGGTACAGCCGCTTCTTCGAGTTGTCGAAGTCGGCGATCAGCGACTTATAGTCCGCGATCTGCCGCTGGGCCTTGTCGAGGTCGGCCTGCAAGCCGGCCACGTCAACCAGTGGCACGTCTTCGTAGGGCAGCGGGTCGTCGGGGAGGTCGTTCGGTGTGGTCATGGTGGGGTATTCGTCTCCAAAACCGATTAACCACAGAGGACACAGAGAGCACAGAGGAAGACAAAAGAGTTATTTCTCTGCCTTTTGACCACTCTTCGGTTATTCCTCTGTGCTCTCTGTGTCCTCTGTGGTTGATGGTTCTATTTCTTCTCGTCGGGGGAAATCCAATCCTTCAACTTGCTGAAGAAACTCTTCTTCCCGGGGCTGGCGACCTGGGCTTTCTCCATCACGGCGAGTTGCCGGAAGAGTTGCTCCATCTCGGGCGTGATCGTCTGCGGCGTGTCCACCACCACCTGAATCAGCAGGTCGCCTCGCTTCTTCGGGCTGCGGACGTGCGGCACGCCGTGGCCGAGGATGCGGAGGACTTCGTGCGTCTGCAATCCGCGCGGTAGTTCGTGCCGGACTTTGTCGCCGGTGAGGGTGGTAATTTCGATCGGCCCGCCGAGCGCGGCCTGGCTAAACGTCACCGGCCACTGGCAAATCAGGTTGTGCCCGTCGCGCTGGAAGAAGCGGTGTTCCTTCACGCGGACGACGACTTCCAGGTCGCCCCGCGGGGCACCGGCGCTGCCGGCGTCGCCCTTGCCGCCGTGGCGGATGCGGTTGCCCGAATCGACGCCGGGCGGGATATCAATTTCTTCCGTCTTCCGGCTCGCGACGCGGCCGTTGCCGCGGCACCCCGAACACGGGTCGGGGTTAATCATGCCCCGGCCGCCGCAGGCGGTACACGCGGCCTGCACCTGGAAGATGCCCTGTCGTTGGATCGTCACGCCCTGGCCGCCGCACCGCCGGCACGGCGTCGGTTGCGTGCCCGGCTTCGCCCCGCTACCGTTACAGGTGCCGCACACGTCCTCAGTCTGGAGGGTGATGGTTCGTTTCGTGCCGAGGACGGCTTCCTTCAGGTCGATGTCCACGACCACTTGAATGTCGTTGCCCGGTTGCGGGCCTTGTCGCTGCCGCCGGCCGCCACCACCGCCCCCGCCGAAGAAGCTGCCGAACAGGTCGCCGAACATCTCCGAGAGGTCCACGCCGCCGCCGAACCCGCCGCCTTGGGCGTTCAGCCCGTCGTGGCCGTGGCGGTCGTAGATGCTCCGCTTGTCGGCGTCGGACAGCACTTCGAAGGCTTCCTGGGCCTCCTTGAACTTCTCCGTCGCGTCGGCATCGCCGCCGTTGCGGTCCGGGTGGTACTGCATCGCCAACTTGCGGAACGACTTCTTGATCTCGTCGCCGTTGGCCGTCCGCGTGACGCTCAGGACTTCGTAGTAGTCGCGCTTAACCATATGTGAACGCTCTCGGCCGGCGGCCGTCCGTCTGCAACTGGGGCTGTCGTCCCGGAAACAATCTGCCCATTCTAGCGGCTACACGCCCTCGATTAAACGGCTTGGCCGCATTGGCCACAGTACTTCGCGGCCTCGTCATTGAGGGCTGAACACCCTTGACATCGCATCTTGACTATCGCTTGTTCGCGAAAGTTTCGTCTGCCGCGTCCGATCTGCGAGAGGATGGCACCGACAAAAGCCGCATTTACACCCCAGAAGCCCAATGTTGCAGCCGTTTCGCGTTCAGCTAGTCGCCGTTTGACCGCCCCAATCAAGGCGTCGGACTGTCTCGTAAGTTCGGCGGTCTGCTCGGTCGAGTCGGCACCTTCATGAGCCTTCGTAGTACGTACATCCGGCAGCTTAGTGGCGAAGGCCGACTGCAAAAAGGCTAACAGGCAAAGCAGCATTCCGAGTCCGAAGAGTGTCACACCGCTGTAATACGCGATCGTGCGACCGGGCGAAACGCTCTGGACCGGCATTGGGGTAGGCATTGTCTGCTCCGATGAATGCTTCTAGTTTATCGGATCGAGACGTCCTACACCCCTCCACTCTTCAAAGGACAGGGGCCAGAGAAAAGCTGCCACCAGCTCTGCTCCGACCCCTGACCTCTAACTTCTGACCTCTGACTTACGCCACCGCCCCTGCGACCTTCGACGCCTTGTCGTCGTCGTCGATCTTGGTGATGACGACTTCCGTCGTCAGCATCAGGCCGGCGATGCTCGCGGCGTTCGTCAGGGCCGAGCGGGTCACGACCAGCGGGTCGATGATGCCGGCCTTGAACATGTCGACGTACTCGCCGGTGTTGGCGTTGTAGCCGATGTTCTGCGACTTCTCGCCGCGGCTCGACACCTCGTCGGCGATCACGGCCGCGTCCACGCCGCAGTTCTCGGCGATGATGCGGACCGGCTTCGTCAGCGCGCGGGCCACGATCTCGGCCCCGGCCTTTTCGTCGCCCTTGAGCTTGTCGGCCACCTTCTGGACTTCCGGCACGCAGCGAAGCAGGGCCACGCCGCCGCCGGGGACGATGCCTTCGGCGACCGCGTACCGGGTCGCGTGCAGGGCGTCTTCCACGAGGTCCTTCTGTTGCTTCATCTCGGCTTCCGTCGCCGCCCCGACGCGGATGATCGCCACGCCGCCGACGAGCTTCGCGAGCCGTTCGCTGAACTTTTCCTTGTCGTAGCTGCTGGTCGTCTGGTCCATCTGCGTGCGGATCGTTTCCACCCGGGCGAGGATGGCCTTCTCGCGGTCGGCGTCCGGATCGACGATGATCGTGCAGTTTTCCTTCTCGACAACGACGCTGTTGGCCGTGCCGAGTTGTTCCAACTCGATGCTTTCGAGCTTCAGGCCGAGGTCTTCGCTGATGAACTCACCGCCGGTGAGGACGGCGATGTCGGCGAGCATGGCCTTGCGGCGGTCGCCGAAACCGGGGGCCTTCACGGCGCACACGTCGATCAAGCCGCGGAGCTTGTTGACGACGAGCATCGCCAGGGCTTCGCTCTCAACGTCTTCCGCGATGATGAGCAGCGGCTTCTGAGCCTGCGCGGCCTTTTCGAGCAGCGGCAGGAACTCGCGGACGTTCGACAGCTTCTTCTCGTAAATGAGGATCAGCGGGCTTTCGGCCTCCCACTTCAGGTCGGCGTTGCCGGCCGCGAAGTACGGGCTGATGTACCCCTTATCGAACTGCATCCCTTCGAGGTACTCGATCTGCGTTTCGCTCGTCTTGCCTTCTTCGATCGTGATGACGCCGTCTTGGCCGACCTTGTTCATCGCCTCGGCCATCATCTTGCCGACGTGCGGGTTGTTGTTCGCCGAGATCGTGGCGACTTGTTCGAGTTCTTCCGGCTTCGTCAGCTTCTTGACGAGCGTGCCTTCGAGAACTTCAACCGCCTTGGCGACGGCCTTGTCGATGCCGCGCTTGACGGCCATCGGGTTGGCCCCGACGCCGATGGTGCGGAGGCCTTCTTGATAGATCGCGAGGGCCAGTACGGTGGCCGTCGTGGTGCCGTCGCCGGCCACGTCGTTCGCCTTCTGGGCGACGGCGTTGACGAGCTTCGCGCCCATGTTCTCGAACGGGTCGGGCAGTTCGATTTCCTTGGAAACCGAGACGCCGTCCTTGGTGACGGTCGGGCCGCCGAAGGACTTGTCGAGGATGACGTTCCGGCCGGTTGGCCCGAGCGTGACGCCGACGGCCTTCGCGAGCTTCTCGGCCCCGGCCAGGAGCTTCTTGCGGGCGTCGTCGGTGTAGAGCAGTTGCTTCGCCATGAGGTAGGTTCTCCAGATTCTTAACCACAGAGAACACCGAGATCACAGAGGATAAAAACTAAATCTTCAACTCTGTGATCTCGGTGTTCTCTATGGTTAAGTCTTGTTTTGTATGTATTGGGTGATGTTTACTTCGTGACTTTCGCGAGCAGTTCGCTCTCGCGGAGGATTTTGATTTCCTTGCCGGCGACTTCCACGTCGCTGCCGCTGTACTTGCCGTAGAGGACGGTGTCGCCGACCTTCACGCTCATCGCGAGCCGTTGGCCGTTCTCGCTGAGCTTGCCGGGGCCGGCCGCGATGACCTTGCCCGATTGCGGCTTCTGTTGCGCGTTGTCCGGCAGCAGAATCCCGCCGGCCGTCTTCTGTTCCGCTTCTTGCGGCTCGACCACGATCCGGTCATCGAGCGGCCGCAGCACGGCAGCCTTTTCGCCCTTCGCCATTGGTGAAACTCCGCTTATCAGTGGTGTGATGAATTGTCTGAGACGAAAAGCCCACCCGTCGTTTCGACAGGTGGGGTCGTTGGCTTACATCATCCCGCCCATGCCACCCATCCCCATGCCACCCATCCCGCCCATGCCACCCATCCCTCCCATGCCGCCGCCGTGGTCATGGTCGTGGTGGTGATCGCCGCCCGCACCCTTCGGTTCCGGGATGTCGGCGATGACGCCTTCGCTGGTCAGCAGCAGGCAGGCCACGCTTGCCCCGTTTTGCAGGGCCGAGCGGGTGACCTTCACCGGGTCGATGACGCCGGCTTTGCGGAGGTCTTCGAAGGTGTCGGTGTCGGCGTTGTAGCCGTAGTTCTTGTCCTTGCCCTTCAAGATGTGGCTGACGATGACCGTGCCGTCCTTGCCCGCGTTCTCG
Source organism: Limnoglobus roseus (assembly GCF_008254045.1). Taxonomy (GTDB): domain Bacteria; phylum Planctomycetota; class Planctomycetia; order Gemmatales; family Gemmataceae; genus Limnoglobus; species Limnoglobus roseus. The sequence continues at coordinate 3,494,989 of NZ_CP042425.1, forward strand.
GCGATCAAGCGGCAGGGCATTTCGAGGGCGCGAATCAGCACTTTCAGGCCGGCCGCCTCGTCGCCTTCGGCCTTCGAGCCGCGTTCCAGAACCTTGCGGGCATTCAAGAGGGCCACGCCGCCGCCGGGGACGATGCCTTCTTCGATGGCCGCCGCGGTGGCCGCGTGCGCGTCTTCGTAGAGGGCCTTGCGTTCCTTCATTTCGGTTTCCGTCGCGGCCCCGACCTTCACCTGGGCCACGCCGCCGGCCAGCTTCGCCAGGCGTTCTTGCAGCTTCTCGCGGTCGTACTCGCTGTCGGTCTTCTCGATCTCGGCGCGGATGACGTTGCAGCGACCTTCAACGGCGGCCTTCTTGCCCGAACCTTCCGTGATGGTCGTGTTTTCGGCGTCGATCTTGACCTTCTTGGCCCGGCCCAGGTCGGTGATCTGGACGTTTTCGAGTTGGATGCCGAGGTCCTTGAAGATCGCCTTGCCGTTGGTCAGGATGGCGATGTCTTCGAGCATGGCCTTGCGGCGGTCGCCGTACCCGGGGGCCTTCACCGCACACACTTGCAGCACGCCCTTGAGCTTATTCAGCACGAGCGTCGCCAGGGCTTCGCCTTCGATGTCTTCGGCGATGATGACGAGCGGAGCTTTCGCCTGGCTAACCTTCTCCAGCAGCGGGATCAGATCTTTGACCGCGGACACCTTCTCTTCGAAGATCAGGATGTACGGGTTGTCGAACTCGCAGGTCACGCTGTCTTGATTGTTGACGAAGTGCGGCGACAGGAAGCCGCGGTCGAACTGCATGCCTTGGACGACGTCCAGTTCCGTGTCGTTGGTCTTGCCTTCTTCGATGGTGATGACGCCGTTGGCCCCGACGAGTTTCATCGCCTCGGCCAGCTTCTTGCCGATCTCCTTGTTGTTGTTCGCGGAGATGGTGGCGACTTCGGTGATTTCCTTCGTGTCCTTCGGGTCAATCTTCTCGGCGATCTTGCCGAGTTCATCGACGACCTTCTCGACACCGGCTTGAATGCCGCGGACGACGGCCATCGGGTCGTGCCCGCCGGCGATCGCCTTCAGCCCTTCGCGGAAGATAAACTCGGCCAACACGGTCGCAGTGGTGGTGCCGTCGCCGGCCACATCGCTGGTCTTGCTGGCGGCTTCCTTGACGAGTTGCGCGCCCATGTTCTCGAACGGGTCTTGCAGTTCGATGTCTTCAGCGACGGTCACGCCGTCCTTGGTGACGTTCGGCGCACCCCAGCCCTTGTCGAGGACGGCGTTCCGGCCGCGTGGCCCGAGCGTGGATCGCACCGCACGGGCGAGTTTGCTCGCACCGGCGAGCAGTTTCTGACGGGCATCATCGGCAAAGGCGAGCTGCTTAGCGGCCATCCGGGTAAACTCCGTTGGAGGGTCAAGAGTATCGCGTGAGCGGGGATAAGCAAACCGGATGCCGCGATGGTGAAGATGGTGTAAGGTGCTAAATCGTCGATGGTTGTGGCTGGTGGCAGGCGAAGAAGTGGTCCGCCGAAATGACAGTCGGCAGCGAATCTGGCAGGAGCAGGTCATCCACAAGCCCGCAGCGCAAAGCAGGACGTCCCGCCCTTGCTTGCGCTGCGGGCTTGTCTACTTTGCCGCCCGCGCGTCTACAAACTCGCGGATCGCGCGTTCGAGTTGATCGACCTGCTTCGGATGGCCGCTCCAAAGTCGGCGGCCGGTCCCGTCGATCAGTACGAGCGTGGGGTACGCCTTCACGCTGAAGGCATCTTGAACCGTCCCCGCCGTCGCTTCGATCTGTAACTCATAGGGGAAGCGGTGGTTCTTGCGATACTTCTCGGCTGCCTCCAACCGCTGACGGGTGGTGCCGGTGTCGCAGAGGACCGTCACGACTTGGAGGGCCTGATCGCGGTAAGCGTCGTGCAGTTTCGTCAGCGTCGGGATCGCCTTCGTGCAGTGGATGCAGTTCGTCGAGGCGAAGTCGAGGAGCAACAAATCCCCCTCACGGCCACTCGGGAACGAGCGAACCTTTCCATCCTCATCGAGCAGTTTGATCTCGAAGTCTCGGTCAATGGAACGCGACGTTGAACCGGGCGACGGAAGCAACGGCGGGGCAACGGATGGCCCGGGGATTGCGACGGGCGGCAGACGGTTGTTGGTGGGCGGCCCGGGGGCGACAAGCTCCGGCCGCACCGGCGGAGCTGGGGGCACGGGCGAAAAACTGCCGTCGTTGTTGCTCGGGTAGGGCAGCGTCTCACCGTTACCGCCGCCACGCGGCGTGTCGAACAATGGTGGCGCCGTCACGCTACCGCCCGGAGGCGGGATCGATGGAGACGCCGTCGCCGCGCCCGGCAAATCGTTACCACCGCCGCCGGGCGTCGTTGTCAGCGGCGTGACTGCGAAGTCGTCGCGGAGTTGGATTTTCACCTGCTGGTTCGGCACCGTCACGTACTGCTTGCCGATCTGGTTGCGGACGCTCGCGGTCAGGATGTACGTGTCCCCGGGTTTCAGCCCTTGAATCAGGAACAGGCCGCTGCGGTCGGTCTGCACGCCGATTTGCGCCCCCGGCGTGTTCTTCGTCGGGTCGGCGTTTTCCAGCGCGACGAACGCCCCCTCGACGAGTTGCCCGTCCTGCGTTTCGACGGTCCCGGAGATGAGCCGTTGGGCCGCGTTGCGGAGGTCGAAGTTCTTGCTGGTCGGCCCCGCCCACGTCCCGGCCGCTGGCACCCGGACGTTCGACGAGGGAACCGTCGGCGGGTCGAGGAAACTGCCGGGTTCGCGCTTCGGCCGGTCGGTCGGCAGTTCGTAAGGCGAATCGCCCTTACGGTCGGGGGCAAGATTCCGGTCCCGATCCTTGTCCTTGGTGCGGGAAGTTGGCTCGGCGGACGGGCGGTCCTTCTGCCATCGCTCGAAGAGCCGGCAGCCGGTCTGCGTCGTTAAAACTCCGACGACCAGGAGTGTCCAACACGCCCGCATGGGTCGGCCTCGGTGACGAAACGTCGATCGTGAATCATTCCGACGAAGGCGAACGCGGTCAAGTTCAGCCGGGCCGATCGGGGAAAGGTTACGGGTTGCGGCCGATGGGCGACCGCCGAACCTGCGTGAACCCTTGAATCGCGCAGATCTTGCCGAGATTACGCCACCCGTGCGGTTGGTGCATCCGGTCGGGGTTGTTACGATGCGGGTGGAAAGATATAGCGAATGGATGGGCCACGGCGGTCCGTTCGGGTGAGGACAAGCGGATGCAACCGGCGACTCGGTCTTATCGTTGGCTCTTCGTCTCGCTCGCCGTGATCGGCCTGGCGGCCGACCTGGGCACGAAGTACGGCATGTTCCACTGGCTCCACAACGGCGGACAGGCAGTCGATCAAGGCGCGTTCCGCACTTACGCCTTCGACGGCCAGGTCGTTCACGGCGAGTACGACGTGATCCCCGGTTGGTTCAAGTTCACCGCCGAGTTCGATCCCGCCACACCGACGGCCGAATCGGGTCTTCAGAAGTCGTTGCAAACCTGGAGCGCCCCGGTGATGCCACGGGTCAACCACGGCGCGCTCTTCGGCATCGGCCAGCAGCACAAGGGGCTGTCCAACGGCGTGTTCGCCGTCGTCTGCGTTGTCGCGGCCGTTGCCATCGGCATCTGGGTCAGCCGCGGGCAAGCCCGACACGACCGCTGGCTCTGCACGGCCCTCGGCTTGGTTTGCGCCGGCACGCTCGGCAACTTCTACGACCGCGTCGTCTTCGGCGGCGTCCGCGACTTCCTGCACTTCTATAAGCAGTACCAGGGTCAGGAGTGGCCGGTCTTCAACGTGGCGGACTGCTGCCTCGTGGTCGGGGCGTGCGTGCTGTTGGTGCAAGCGATGTTCGCCCCGTCGCCGGAGAAGAAGACCGCCACCGTCGAACCGCAACCCGCGGCAACGCCGGTGCCGTAATTGCTGACCGTAGGAACCACCACCGCGAGGACCGCATGAGTACGCCGGACGAATTTGCCTGGGCCAGCCCGCAGTTGAAGGAGCAACTCCTCCGCGACCCGGCGGCTGTGCTGAAGGACCGCGGGCTGAACATTCCGCCCGAGATTCCGCCGGCCGTCGTGAACGAGTTCGTGCGCATCCTGCACCTGCTCTGGGTGGACGGCAAGGTGGTGCCGATCGAGCAGTTTCACATCGACCCGTCGGACGCCGGTCTGCTGTTCGGCCGCGGCGTGTGGGAGTCGACCAAGACCGTCAACGGCGTGCCGTGGCTGTGGCCGTTGCACATCGACCGGATGCGGCAAACGGCCGCCCTCCTCGGCATCGACCTGCCCGCAGAACGACTGCCGACCGACAAGCAGGTTCACGAGTACGTGCGATCGCTGACGAACCAAGATGTGGTCATCCGCCTGAACGCGACGGCGGGCCGACCGGGGAAGCCGGGGATGGTGTGGATGAGCGCAGCCGTGCAACCGGCCCCATTGGAATCGCTGAAACTGCAAACCTGCCGTAGCCCGGTCCACAAGGGCCAGGCGTACCTGACGTTGAAGACGTTCCAGTACGCCACGCGGTTGCAAATTGGCCAAACCGCTCACCGCCACGGCTTCGATACGGCCCTGCTACTGGACGAGGACGACAACCTGTTGGAAGCCTCGCACGCGAACATCTTCCTGCGGTTCGCCACCGGGTGGGCGACGCCGAAGGCGAACGGGGGGCTACTTCCGGGTACGGTGCGGCAGGTGCTCATCAGCCACTCACCGCAGCCAATCACGGAGCGGGCGATTCCGGTGGCCGAGTTGAAGGACGCGCAAGAGATCTTCGTCACGAACAGCAACGTCGGCATCGTGCCGGTGACGCAGATCGACGACCGGATGTTCCCGATCGGCAACGAGACGATCAAGATCAAGCACTGGATCGAACCGCCGCAACCGCCCGGCGTGCAGTACCGCTTCCGCGAGAACCAGCCGGTCTGAAGTCGGCCGTGTGAAATGAAGCGAGGGGTCGGGAGTCGTTTCGCCGTGAAACGACTCCCGACCCCTCGGCAATTCGTCACCAGTGTCAGTCGCGAATCCAGGCCATCGCCCGTCGTTCGCGGTTGCGGCGGCTTAGGCCGGGCGTGTAGTTGGCCGCGACCGTGGCCGGCTTGGTCAGGCCGATGGCGGCCCGCCACTTGTCGTAAATCTGCTCGAACATCGACTTCGGCTGATTGTCCGTCAGACCCGGGGCGAGCGGCGCGCTGATCGGGGCGGCGAGGTTCGTCAAATCCACTACCTGCCCCGGCGGGCGTTGCGTCGTGATCGGGTTTCCGTCCGGCCCGACGTACCCGATGGCTTGGCCGACCTTCGTACCGACGGCCGGTTGATTCGCGCCGACGGCCGTGAACACCGGCTTCCCCACCGGCACGCCCGTGGTGGCGAACGGCGAGAGGACCGACTGCGCCGACGCGAAGCCCGTCGTCACCAGGACGCCGGCGAGACCGAACAGAATGCGGATCATGTCTAGAGACCCCCTCGGAAACTGAGACTGCGCGTTATGCCGAGGGCGGGGGTGGCTGTCAAGCAGCAAGTGGGAAGAATCGGTGGCAGTCGCTTCGCCTTGACACGATCCCGGCCCGCGTTATGACCGGGGTTCCTGCAAAATACTCCTGCCACGTCGGAGGCGGTTATGCGCCCAGTTATCCGTCGGGGTTTCCTGTCCGCGTTCGCCGTCTTCGGGCTGGCCTCGGACGGGTTCGCCCAGACTGCGTCCCAGCAACTCGGCACCGTCACGGTCGCGGAAGTCACCCTGCGGGCCGCCCCGAAAGCCGACGCCCCGGACGCCGGGCAACTCTTCCGCGGTCTTGACGTGATAGTCCACCACGCGGAAGGCGACGACTGGCTCGCGATTCAACCGCCGCCGGGCACGATTAGCTGGATCAACCACAAGTTCGTGGCCGTCAGCAAGGACAAGGGCTTCCCGCAGAACGCGGTTGTGAACTCCGATGGCGAGGTGAAGATCGCCGTCGGCAAGGCCGGCGTGAACAAGCCGCTCGACACCCGCAAGACGGCCGTGCCCGACGGCACCATCGTCCGCGTGCTGGCGGCCGGCGTGAAGAGCGACGAAGACCAGAGCATGTGGTACCCGATTCAACCGCTGAAGGACGACTTCCGGTACATCCCAAAGGCGATGGTGCAACTCGGCAGCCCGGCGGCCGAGAACGTGGTGGTGAAGTCACCGAAGGGCGTGATGCCGGCCGCGGCGTCGTCTGAGAATCTCACGGCCGCGATTCCGGCGAAGGCGTCGGCGTACCCGAACAAGCCGGCCGGTTGGCCGAACACGAACGCGACCTGGAGCGAGGCCGAGACGGCCGAACAGGGGAAGGACTACGACAAGGCCGTGAAGCTGTACTTCCAACTGGCCCGTGAGATGAACGGCAGTGGCGGCGACACCGACCTGGCGAACCTCTGCTACACCCGTATCCACGCCATCCGCGAGCGGAACCGCGAAGCCCAGGGGTTGAAGGACAACAACTGGACCGCCCCGAAGGGGGATTCGCCGAAGGTCGAGCCGAAGAAGGACGATCCCTGGATGAAGCGTGAGGAGGCCGGCGCGGCGAAGCCGACCTGGACCGGGGCCGGCACCCTCCGTCTCGCGTCGGTGCGGGCAAAGGACAAGCAGTACTACGCGCTCGAAGACAGCCGCGGCAATCTGCTCTACTACGCCGTCACCGGGGCCAACGGCATCGACCTTGAGAAGTACCTGAAGAAGAAGGTCGATCTCTTCGGCACCGTCAGCTACCCGGCGGAACTCCGCTACGGCGTCGTGACGGTGACGCGGGTCGACGCCGCGAAGTAGTCCTTCCCGGCCTGACAGAGACGGACCGGAAGGGCACTCAATCGTCGTCCCGCGACCGCCGCCGGGCACGCGGTCGGTCGTCATCATCGTCATCTCTTTTGCGGCTCCGGGGCTGGTCGTCGTCATTGTCCCGTCGGCTGCTCCGACGCGAGGGGCGGTCCTCATCGTCGGCATCCCGGCGGCTCCGCTTCGAGGGCCGCTCGTCATCATCATCGGCAGCACGGCGGGCCACCGGCGTCCGGCGGGTTGGCCCCTTACTCTTGCCCTTCGAACTCGTGCTTTTCTTGCCGCCGCCCGGCATTCGGAAGCCGGTGATGCCCCAGCCGACCAGGCCCAACACGACCAGCACCCCGACGACGAAGCCCGCGATTAATCCGATGTTCGAGCCCCCTTCGGCCGGCGCGGGGGCAACGGCCAGCAGGTCGTTCGGATTCGGCGCGGGGCGGGCGGCATTCTCGATCGGATTCGGGTTCGCGTTCCGGTTCGGCACGGCCGCGGCCGGCGCGGGGGCTGGTGTGTCGGGCCGCGGTTCGACGTTCGGTCGCGCGGCCGGCGGGTCGGCGACGATCGGTTCCGCCCGCGGCTCGACCTTCACGCCGAGGTCGGCCGGGTCGCTCTTCTCGGACCAACCCGGCCGCTCGTAGGACTCGTCGAAGAACGTCACGGCCGTCACTGCCGCTTCGGTCGTGTACCGCTCGAACCGCACCGGCATGAACGTCACCTTCGCGGCCACCTTCGACCGGCCGTCGGTCGTCAGGGCCTTCTGAATCCGGTCGCCGAACTCCGGCTTCACGTACAGTTTCACCTCGCGGATCAGGCGGCCGAGGCGGTCGGTGACCATCAGCCGCTTCACCTTCAACTCTTCGCCGTTGGCCCGCGGCCCCTCGTCGCTGACGCTGGTAATCATCATCGAGTACTGGTAGCTGCGGCCGATCGTGGGCGTGCCGTTCACCTGGAATTCGCGGTAGCGGCGCATCTCCTCATACGTGTTGAAGCCGCCCGCCTGCGGGGCCCGCGGGTCCGGGCCTTCGCGCCCGCCGGTGCGGGGAACTCCGCCGCCGGGCCGGGGGTCGTCGCCGGTCGCCACGCGGGACGAGTCGCCGGCCATCCGCTGGGCCTTGCTGCGGCTCGTCTTGCCGTCGGCGTTCGTCCAGGTGAATTGAAGCCAGAAGTGCGACCCGGCCGGCACCGGGAACACCACCGCGAACGCCGCGTCCGGCGCGACCGTGGCGGGGTAGTTCTGCGCGCCGGGCATCTTGGACACATCGCCGGCCGTGCCGAAGGCGTTCGGCGACGGCGCGACCCACGCCGTCAGGTTCTCGTACCGCACACCGTTGTCCACCGCCTTGTAGTCGAGCCGCACCTGCTTCGGGTTCCCTTCGATCCACGAGATGGTCGGCAGGGCGAAGTGGATGTCGTCCACGGCCTTGCGGACCATTGCGGGCGGCACGGCGAACCCGATGCCCGCGCCGACGACGGTCTTGACCGCCACGCCGACGAGTTTGCCCTCGGGCGAGACGACCGGCCCGCCGCTGTTGCCGGGGTTCAGCGCGCCGTTGAGTTGCACGCTGACGACCTCGCCGGTTGCGTCGGTCCGGTTGCTCGACACGGTGGCCGTGCCGATGGAGATTTCCGGGTTCCGGTCGCCGGCCGCCAAGGCTTCGCCGAATGGGAAGCCGCAGACGTACACGGTGCTCGTCTCGGGCAGGCGGTCGGCCCCGGTGAGGGACAACGGCTCCGGGATGGACTTGAGCGCCTTCACTTTGAGCAGGGCGATGTCGTCGGCCTTGTTCTCGTAAACGACCTCGCCCTTAACGGTCCACTCGGTGGTGGCCGCCCCGCTGTTGAAGACGACCTCGATCACCGGCTTCCCGCCCGCTACGCCGCCACCGCCGCGACCGAACCCCGGCGGCATCCGCCCTTGTCTGGGGGTCGGCGGTTCAATGACGTGGTAGTTCGTGACGATCAGGCCGTAATCCTTGGTCGCCTGCACGACGAACCCGGACCCCGACCCGGCCAGGTCGCCGAGCGACACCTTGACGAACACCGTCGCGGCCTTGATTTTCTTCAGTTGGTCGGGCGGGAGTGCCTGTTGGGCGGTGGCCGGGAGGGCGAGAATTGCAACGATCCAACACGTCAACAAGGGGCGAAGCATGGAAGGGCCTCCGACGAAACAAATATCAGAAAATCGAATCGTACCACGCCCGCCGGGTGGTCGCCAGGGGGCACTCGGTCGGCGACGTTATTTTCGCCCCGCCCGCCTCACGACCGAACAATGATGAGTATTTGCTGTTGAACTCACCGCCGAATGGGTTATGCTCGAACCTGCCCGAGGAATCCTCGTTCCTCAATCCATCACGTTCGTTCGCCTCAACTTCTCTTCTTTTTTTTGAGGTGTCTATGCGTCCGTCTTTCTCCCGGCGTGGCTTCACGCTCATCGAGTTGTTAGTCGTCATCGCCATCATCGCGATCCTCATCGGCTTGCTGTTGCCGGCCGTGCAGAAGGTCCGCGAGGCCGCCGCGCGGATGAGTTGCACTAACAACCTGAAACAGATGGGCCTGGCGTGCCAGAGCCACCACGACACGATGGGCGCGTTCCCGCCCGGTGTGTACGCCCCGCCGGTCGCGTGGTCCGGGTCCACGCAGCCGAATAGCAACTGGGTGGCCCCGTGGGCCGACCCCAACAGCGGGTGCTGCCCGTGGGGAGCGTACAGTTGGGCTGCCCGCATCCTGCCGTACGCCGAGGCCCAGAACATCTACAACTCGATCAACTTCAACGTCCCCGCTTACGCGGCGAACGTCCCGGAGGACACCGGCGGCTTCGGCGGCGGGCCGAACGTGGACCGCGGCCCTGGCAACCCGACCGTCGGCGGCAGCCCGAACCCGAATATCACGGCGGCGAACAACATGCCGAAGTTCTTCGTCTGCCCGTCGGCAATCCGTGGCCGCCTGGGGTTCGCGAACACAAACAAGGACTACGCGATGGTCTACGACTCCGGGCGGGCTGGCTTCTCGGAAACGTGCTGTCCGGAACGATCGGCTTCGCCAGACTATTGGGGCATGGGCTGGATCAACAGCAAGCTCGGCATGAAGGACGTCACCGACGGCACCAGCAACACCATGTACATCAGTGAGAAGTCGAACAACGCGAACCAGAGTTGGTGCTTCGACGGCAGCGGGTGCAATCAGTTCTTTTGGGTCCACCACCAGTCGCAGGGCCTCATCACCGCGTCGCAGTCGCCGAACTGGTCGCAGAAGGGCAACAGTCGGGCCGCCACCGGGTCGCACACCGGCGGGATCATGACCGTCTTCGTGGACGGCCACGTCGCGTTCGTTCCGAACACCATCGACCTGAACGTCTACATGGCGCTCGGCACCCGCAACCAGGGCGATATCGCGACCGCCCCGTAACCCCCGCCGGACCTCCCTTTCGCACCGCCGGCTTTCGGGCCGGCGGGCTTTCCCCCATTTCTCCCGTTCGAAAGGCACCAACGGTGTTGACACGAAAACTCGTCGGGTTGATCCTCCTCTGCGCCCTGGTTTTGCCCGGCTGCGGTGGGGACGGCCCCGTTGTCCCGGTCTCGGGGACGCTGTCCTACAAGGGTAAGCCGGTGGCGAACGCCTACGTCCATTTCGTCCCGCAGAAGGGCCGGCCGAGCATGGGTTCGACGGACGCCGACGGCCGGTTCGAGCTGTCCTACGACCCCCAGACGAAAGGGGCCGAGCGCGGCAAGCACCGCGTGTTCGTTCAGTTCGACGGGCTCGCGGCGCAGTCGAAGCCGGGTGCGATCCCCGGCAAGGCGGTCGGTCCGCCGGCCGATCAGAAGGCGTTCTTCGACAAGTACAGCGGCTCGAACTCGAAGGTCGAAGTCACGGTCGAGAAGGCCGAGAGCGGTCTGAAGCTCGACTGGGATTGAAGTCGGCGGTGCCGGAAGTTCGCCCCTTCCGCCGTCAGCCATTACAATCTCGGCACGTTCGCACCAATCTCATCCGAGTGCCGATCATGGCCGAAGATAAAAAGGTCGTGCCGCAGGCCCAGGATCTGGAGACGGCGGCCTCTTCCGAGTCGCTCGCCGACGCGAAGTCGCAAGCCTTTCTCCCGTCCACGGAAGTCAACCTTCCCGCCATCCCTGGGTACGAACTCCTGGAGAAAATCGGGCAGGGCGGCATGGGTGTCGTCTACAAGGCCCGCCACCTTCAACTCGGACGATTCGTGGCGATCAAACTGATCCCGAACGCGGATCAGGTTCCGCGAGTGCTCGTGGAGAGGTTCTTCAACGAGGCCCGCGTGACGGCCCTCATCAGTCATCCAAATCTCGTGGAGCTGTTTGAAGTCGCGCCCGCCGGTAGCACGATTTACTACAGCATGGAGTTGCTCCCCAAGGGGTCACTCTCGGATTGGCTTCGGCGGTCCGCCGCGGTCGATCTTCCACGGATGCTTCCCATCCTCAAGAAGATCGTTAGCGCGGTGGCCGTGGTTCACGCCCACGGAGTCACGCACCGCGATCTGAAGCCTGCGAACATCCTGTTCAGCGAGTTCGACGAGCCGAAGGTGACGGATTTCGGCCTTGCGAAGTCCCCCGATTCGGAGTTGACCGGCACCCACGCCGTGATGGGCACCGTCCACTACATGTCGCCGGAACAGGCTCAGGGGCACGCCAAGCAAATCGGCCCGCCGTCGGACGTCTGGTCGCTCGGCGTGATCTTGTACGAGTGCCTGACCGGAAAGCGACCGTTCGCGGCCGACAGTTCCTTCGCCGTCATGACGCGGATCGTACAGGACGACCCCACGCCGCCGCGGGAACTGAACGCCGCCCTGCCACCGGACCTGGCCGCGGTCATCGCGAAGTGCCTGAGGAAGAAGGCCGCCGAGCGGTACCCGAGCGCGGTCGAACTGTCGGCGGCCCTGCAACTGGTTTGGCTCGACGGGCCGGAAGCCGAAACGCTGACGCACGTCCCGGCTCGCCGGACTCCGGTTCCCTCGGCCCGCACGGCGAAGAATTCGCGAGTACGAATCGCGGTCGCCGTGCTGGTCGTCGCCGTTCTTGCGGTCGGCGGAGTGTTCCTCTACCCGTTAGTGCGGACGGGGGAGCAATCAGCTTCGACGCCGAATTCACCGGTTGCGACGGCCGCGGCGGACCCCACGCCGAAGGCCAACCCGTCGGCGCAATTGCTCGACGACATCAAAAAGGACGCCGAGCGGACCAAACAGGAACGCGACCGGATTTCGAAGGACTTGCAGGATTTGATTTTCCGAGACCCCGGTGACGGAAAGAACGCGGCGAAGAACCCGAAGACGCCGATCAAGCCGGCCGCCGACTACTGGACGGCGTTCACGCAGACGAAGCAGACGACGCTGACCGGGCACGCGGCGAAGGTCACGTTCGCCATGTTCAGCCCGGACGGCACGCGGGTCGTTACCGCGAGTGAAGACAAGACTGTGAAGGTGTGGGACGCCGCGACCGGGGCGGAGGTTCTCACGCTGAAGGGGCACACCTTCGGCGTCTTCACCGCCGCGTTCAGCCCCGACGGCACACGGATCGTCACCGCCGGCCACGACGCCACGGGCCGCATCTGGGACGCCAAAACGGGGGCCGAACTCCTCAGCCTGAAGACCCCGCACTCTTACGGCAGCTTCTACTCCGCCCTGTACAGCGCGGACGGCAAGCAGATCGTGGCCGCCGTCACATCCGACTACTCGGCCGCCGTCTGGGACGCCACCACCGGGCAAGAGGTGCGCGACTTCAAAGGGCACGGGCGGGCCGTCGGGTTCGCCGCATTTAACCCGGACGGGTCGCGGGTTGTCACCGCCAGCGACGACGCCACGGCGAAGGTCTGGGACGCGAAAACCGGCACCGAAATGTTCACCTTCAAGGGGCACACCGACTGGGTGAAGACGGCGATGTTCAGCCCGGACGGCACGCGGATCGTCTCCGCGAGTTGGGACCGAACGGCGAAGGTGTGGGACGCGAAGACCGGGGCCGAGATGCTCACCCTCAAAGCGGGCGAGGGCATCGTTCACTCCGCGGCGTACAGCGCCGACGGCTCGCGGATCGTGACCGCCGGGGGCGACTATCTCGGCCGGGTCTGGGACGCGACGACCGGCAAGCAAGTGTTAACCCTGGAAGGCCACGGGCGGACGGTCTTCTCGGCCGCGTTCAGCCCGGACGGGTCGCGGATCGTGACGGCCGGCGACGACGGCACGGCTAGAATCTGGACCGCCAAGTAGAACGGTCACGGTCGCGCGTTCGGCTCAGCCGACGCCCGTTCACACGGTCGCCCTCTCAAGCTCGATCAGCGTCTCGCTCGTCACCGGCTCCGGCCGCGGCGTTCGCACGAACCGCCGCTTCAGCCACTGCGTCAGGTCGTCCCAGATCGAGTAGGCCACCGGCGTCACCAGCAGCGACAGCAGCAAGCTGAGCAACTGGCCGCCGAGGATGACCTTCGCCATGCTCGCGCGGGCGGACGCCCCCGGACCCTGGCCGGTCGCAATCGGGATCATCGCGGCCACGAGCATGATCGTCGTCATCAGGATCGGCCGCAGCCGCTTCTCGTTCGCTTGCAGGATCGCCTCGTTCCGCGGCATCCCTCTCGCCCGCAGGACGTTCGTGTAGTCCACCTGCAAGATGCCGTTTTTCTTCACGATGCCGAACAGCATGAACAGGCCGATCATCGCGTACACGTCCAGCGGCGTTTGCAGGATGAGCAGCGACACCAGCGCGAACGGCAGCGTCAGCGGCACGGCGAGCAGGATCGTTGCCGGGTGGACGAGCGATTCGAACTGGGCCGCCAAGATCATGTACATGAACACGAACGCCAGCAGGAACGCGATGGCGAAGTTGCTGTTCGAGTCCTGCATCAGCTTCGCCTCGCCGAGGAACTCGTTCTGGTACTCCAGCGGCAGGTCGAGAGTCTGGATGAACGCCTGCACTTCTGGCAGCGCGTTCCCGAGGGCGAAGCCGGGGGCGAGGTTGCTCGTTACCGTGACCTGCCGCTGGCGGTTGTAGCGTTCGATGTTGGCCGGGCTGCGGGCGGTGCTGAGGTCCGCGAGGTTGTCGAGTTCCACAAGCTGCCCCGTCCGGGATGGCACGGTGAGGCTGCGCACGGCACTGGCCCGGTCGCGGTTCGGCAGGTTGGCCCGCAGCCAGACGTCGTACTGGTCGGCCCCTTCCTTGTACTTCGACACCGGCTCGCCGCCGACGAGGACGCCGAGGGTACTCGCGACCGTCGCCACCGGCACGCCGAGGTTGGCGGCCCGGTCCCGCTGGATGAACACCTGCAACTCCGGCGTGCGGTTCGAGGCGTTCGTGTCCACGTCGGTGTAGTGCGGGCTGGCCTTCATGAACGCCTTCACCTTGCCGGCCATCTCGTTCAGCTTGTCGATGTCCGGCCCGCGGAGGCTGATTTCCAGTTGCACGTTCTTGAACGCCGACGAACTGAATAGTTTCACTTCTTGCACGTTCGACCGCAGGTCGGGGAAGTCGCGGACCACCTCGCGGGCCTGGGCCATCACGCTCGCCTGCGAGAACGTCCGCTCCTTCAGGTCGATCATGCGGCAATAGAGGTTCGCGATGGTCACGTCCCCCTGACCCTTCGCGGACTTGCCGTTCGTCTCGCCGATGGTCGTGAACACGTTCGTCACGCCGGGCAGCTTCGCGAGCCGCTGTTCGACTTCGCGGCAAGTGGTGCTGGCCCGGTCGAGGGTGTAGCCTTCGGGCAGGCTGATCGCGACTTCGAACTCGCTCTGATCGTCCTTCGGCACAAAGTCGGTGCCGACCGTCTGGAACAGCACCGGCGTGCTGAAGAACGTGGCGATGCCGGCCACCACGACGACCCAGCGGTGCCGCAGCGACCACGCCAGGATGCCGATGTACCGCCGCGTGACCCAGCCCCACAGGCCGCCGTCGGAGTGCGAACCGTGCGGCAGCGGCTTCAGAAACTTCGCGCACAGCATCGGCGTGAGCGTGAAGCTGACGACCATGCTGAGCAGGATCGCGAACCCGACGACGAACCCGAAGCTGTTGAAGAACCGCCCGACCTGCCCGGACATGAACGCGATCGGGGCGAAGATCACGGCCAGCGAGAGGGTGGTCGCCAGCACCGCGAGGGCGATTTCCTTCGTCGCGACGCTGGCGGCTTCCCGCCCGGTGCGGCCGTACTCTTCCATGTGGCGGAAGACGTTCTCCAGCACGACGACGGCGTCGTCGATGACGATGCCGACGGCGAGGATCATGCCGAGGAGCGTCATGTTGTTGAGCGAGAAGCCCATGAAGTCCATGAACGCGAACGTGCCGATGATGCTCGTCGGCACCGCGAGGGCGGCGATCACGGTGGTTCGCCAGTCGCGGATGAACAGGTAGATCACGCCGCTGACGAGGATGGCCGCGAGCAACAGGTGGAACTTCACCTCCTCGATCGACCCCTTGATGAACTTCGACTGGTCGCGGATCACTTCCACGCGGATGTCGGCCGGGAGTGATGGCTTGATCTTCTCCAGGCGGGCCTTGATCGCGTCGGCCACCTTCACCGTGTTGCCGCCGGACTGCTTCTGGACGATGAGCGACACCGCGATGTCACCGTCGAGCCGGGATAGGCCGCGGGATTCCTCGACGCCGTCTTCGACGCCGTCGCCGATGGAGCCGGTCGGCCCGGTAACGATGTCGCGGACGCGGGTGAGCGTGCCGTTGCGGTTCGCGACGATGATGTCCGGGAAGTCGGCCACCGTCTTCATTCGGCCGACGATCCGTAAGCCCTCTTCCTTCGCACCGCCGTTCACCTTCCCGCCGGGGAGTTCGACGTTCTGCTCGAGGAGCGCCCGCCGCACGTCCTCGATCGAAATCTCTCGCGCCCGCAGTTTGGCGGGGTCGGCCCACACGTTCACCGTGCGGCTCTGCCCGCCGACGAGGACGACCGCACCGACGCCGGGCACTCCTTCCAGGTCTTCCTTCAACAGCTTCTTCGCGATCTCCGTCGTCTCGCGCAACGATCGCTTCGCGGACACGGCGATCGTTACCACTGGGGCCGCGTCGAGGTTGAACTTCTCGACCTTCGGCTCGTCGGTGCCGAGGGGCAGCGTCTGCTTAACCGTCGAAATCTTGTCGCGGATTTCCTGGGCCGCGATGTCGCCGTTCTTTTCGAGCTTGAACCCGATCACCAACTGCGACAGCCCCTCCTTCGTGGTGGACCGCAGTTCGTCGATGCCGGATACGGTGTTCGCGATTTCTTCGATCGGCTTCGTCACCGACGCTTCCATCTCCTCGACGCTCGCCCCTTTGAGGGTGGTCGTCACCACCACCACGGGGATGTCCACGTTCGGGAAGAGTTCCACGCCGAGGCGGTAGTACGACGCGAGGCCGAGGACGATCGGCGCGAGCATGAGCATCGATGTGAAGACCGGCCGGCGGATGCAGATGTCCCAGATCATGGCGTGTTCCTGAAGAATGGCCCGCTGATGACGCGGATTTCAACGCAGATGAAGATGATGAAATCGAGACCGGATTTTCCGTCTTATCAGGATTTCATCAGCGCCCGAAGGTCTGCGTCATCAGCGGGCCGTATTCGCGTCTCGAATCTTCACCGCGGACCCGTCCACCAACTGAGATTGTCCGCTCGTCACCGCCGTCGCGGCCGAAGGGAGTTGGCCGATGAGTTCGACCCAGTCCTTTTCGCGGGTACCGAGTTGCACTTCGATGGCCTTCGCCTTACCGCTCTCGACCACGAAGATTTTGTTCACACCGGCGAACGTCACGATTGCTTCCGGCGGCACCGTTGGTACGTCGGCGTCGGTCCGGGTTTGGATGTCGGCCTTCGCGAAGCCGCCGCACTTCAGGACGCCGTCGGCGTTCGGCACCTCGATTTCCACCTGGAACGTGCGGTTGGTGGAATCGACGGTCGGGTTGATGCGGACGATCTTGCCGACGTAAGCCCGGCCGGGCACGGCGTCGGCGATGACCTCGGCGAGTTGGCCGATCTTCACCTCGGCGGCGTGCCGTTCCGGGACCATCACCCGCAGTTTCAGGGCGTGTGCCAGCACGAGCCGGAAGGCGTTCGTGACCGGCATCGAGCGGACCATGCTGCCCTCGGTGAGCATTCGCTCGGCGACGGCGTAGCGCACTTGCGTCGGGGTGGCCGTTGTGCCCACCGGCGTCGGCACGATCAACTTGCTGTCGCGCAACTTCTGCTCGGCCAGGTCGAGGGACGCCTTCCGCAGTCGGGCCGCGGCCAGGATCGCCCGGGCGTCCGTGACGGCCTGCGTCTTGGTCGCCTCGGCGAGTTTCACTTCCGTCTCGGCCACGTCGTACTCGTCCCGCGAGACGGCCGCCCGAGCCAGCAGGTCTTTCTTTTGCTTGAACTTTCGGGCCGCGTCCTCCACCCCAACGGCCGCCCGCCGAACCGAAGGGACTTGCTCGACGTCGATTTCGCCCGGCGGGAGGACAATGAGTCCGAGCTTGGCGAGTTCCGCATTCAGAGCTTGCCTCGCCTCGGCGACGGACAAGACATAGTCGGACGTTTCGAGTTCTAACAGCGTCGCGCCGGGCGAAACCACGTCGCCGACGTCGGCGCGAATGGCGATCACGCGGCCGTCGACCTTCGGCGCGAGAATCACTTCCTCGTAGCCGTTGAGCGTGCCGACAACCGACACCGCCCGGCGGACATTCTGCTTCTTCAGCGGCGTGACCGTCACGGTCACGGGTTGCGGTTCCGTCGAGGTGGCCGTTTCTTTCTTGGGCGCGCAGCCGGCGCACGCGATCAAGCCGATCAAGAACAGGCGGTTCATTTCTTGGGCCTCTGCGAGTGGGTCTTGCGTTCGCGGTCGGTGAGGATGCCGTGGAAGAGCACGTCCACGATGGCGTCGGCCTGCGCGACCGGGTCGGCCGTGCGGCCGGAGAGGTGGTTCGAGAGGACGGTGCCGAAGAGCAGGTCGCCGAGGACCGTCAACAGGTGTTCGACTTCCACCGGCCGCAGCCGGCCGGCCGCGATCAGGTGCTTCACCATCTCCTCGTCGCGGGACTGGTGCGTGCACATGCTGGAGAAGTACCGCGGCGTCTCGCGGCCCTGGAACGCGACCCGCTCCTGAAAGAACAGTTCCGTCAGTTCCGGCCGGCGGGCGAAGAATCGCAAGTACGTGTGGAAGGCGTGGCGGATCATCTCGACGGGGTCGATGGCTTCGTCCGTGATGACCGTTTCCATTTCGGTCGTCAGGTCGGCCAGGCCGCGGTCCACCGTGGCGAGGAACAAGTCCTTCTTCGTGGGGAAGTAGCGGTAGACCGTCCCTTTGCCGAGGCCGAGTTGGTCGGCGATGACTTGCACATCCGTCTCGGCGAACCCAGTGCTCGCGAACGCCTTTTCGGCAGCGTCGAGAATCTCGCCGCGCCGGCGGGCTTCCAGGTCCGGGTCCCGCGGCCGACCGGGTTTGCGTGGGGGAGTGTCTTTCGCGCCCATCCTGGCACTCGCGATTAATAATCGGACTCGTCCGTCAGTTAAGTCAGTTTACCCCGCGTCGTGTCCTATGACAAGTCCAACTGTCAATGACGGGCGTCGGTTTTGGCGCCGTTCGCATATAATTCCCCCACCTCCCGCCGAAGGATTCCTCATGCCGCTGGATTGGTCGCCGCTCGTTGAACTCATTCGCCGCCATCAGACGTTCCTGCTCATGACGCACGTGCGGCCGGACGCCGACGGGTTGGGGGCACAACTCGGGTTGGCCGACGCGCTCGCGGCCATCGGCAAGACGGCCCGCGTCGTCATCGCGAGCAAGCTGCCGCCGCGGTACGCCTTCCTCGACCCAAAGCGTGAGGTGGTTGAAGAGTTCACGGCACAGACGGCCGACAACTTCCGCAACGTGGACGCGATCCTCGTGCTGGACACGGGGACGTGGGGGCAACTCGGCGACTTCGGGCCGTTCATGCGGTCGATGACGGTGCCGAAGGCCGTGATCGACCACCACCGCACTCAGGACGATCTCGGCGGGCTGGCTTTCGTGGACACGTCCGCGGAGGCGGCCGGGCGGCTGTCCTACGAGATCATCCGAGCACTCGACGCGCCGCTGTCGCCGAAGGCGGCGCACCACCTGTTCATGGCCCTCGCCCTTGACACCGGCTGGTTCCGCCACGCGAACACCACGGCCAAGACGTTCGAACTCGCGGAAGAACTCGTGCGGGCCGGGGCGAACCCGACGCCGCTGTACGAGCAGATTTTCGAGTGCGCCTCGCTCGGCCGGCTCAAGTTGGCCGGGGTGGCGATTCAGCGGCTGCAAGTGCGGGCGGGCGGCAAGATCGCATTCACGGAAGTCGTGCTGAAGGACTACGGGCAGTGCGGGGCCGTGCCGGGCGACACGGAAGACCTGATCGACTACCCTCGGAAGATCGACGGCGTCGAAGTCGCGCTGCTGTTCATCGAACAGGCCGACGGCGGCACGAAGGTCAGCTTCCGCTCGCGGTCGGCCGACGTGTCGGCATTGGCCGAGCAGTTCAACGGTGGCGGGCACAAGCTCGCGTCCGGGGCGAGATTGCCGGACGCGCTGCCGATCGCCCGCGAGAAAGTGCTGACCGCCGCCGAGAAGTTGTTGCTCACCCCCACGGCGGCCGGTTAATCTAATAGTTATCCCACCCCCCGGCGGGCCGTTCCGATGGCCCGCGTCGGTCGTATACTCCGCTGATGCACCTTTTTGGTCGGAGACTTCTCCCATGACAGACACCCCCAGGCCGTACAGCCTGCGCGATCTGCCCACGCCCGCGAAGCTGGTCGTCACCTGCTACCTCATCGGCGTCGGCCTCGGTTACTTCTCCGCCCTCGTGCAGCTGCACCTGCAACACTCGTCTCGGAACGGCGAGGCGATGCCCGGCCTCGGCGACGTGGTCGAAATCTTCGCTGGCTGGAAGAAGGCGACGGACGAGGACCGCGGTCCGCCGCGGAGTAAACTCCAAAAGCTCATCATGGGGCCGATCGAAGGGGCGGCGTTCAACGGGTCCGGCACAATGGCCCCGGCCTTCTTCACCCGCGACAACGAGGGGGAGTTGAACGAGGAGAAGTACAGCAAGCAGATCAAGGCGGACCCGAAGCGGAAGGCCGTCCTTGACGCGGAACGCGAAGGAGAACGGATCGCGCTCGACGAGTGGCTGAAGCTGCCCGAGGACGGCCGCAAGTCTGCCTATGAGAACGACAACCTGCCGCTGCCCGATGCTCTGAAGGGCAAGCCGATCACGCCGGCTGCCCTCACCGCGAATAAGACCGGCGTGCGGGTGAAGCTGATTTTCAATGAGCGGTGCGCCCGCTGCCACAAGAAGGGCGAGCAAGTCGAGAAGTTCCCGTTGGAGAACGTCGAGCAGATCGCGAAGTACTGGGTGCCGCCGGACAAGGTCGAGATCGTGGACGGCATGGTCCGCAGCGAACGGCAGATGAGCATCGAGGCCCTCACGCAATCCACGCACGCCCACCTGCTCAGCTTCGCGATGCTGTTCAGCCTGACGGGGATCATCTTCGCGTTCACGAGTTACCCGGTCTGGTTCCGGTGCATCTTCGCGCCGATGGTGGTGGCCGCACAGATCGCGGACGTGTCGTGCTGGTGGCTGGCCCGCGTGGACGGCGTTGGGCCGTTCTTCGCGATGGCGATCATCGGCACCGGCACCCTCACCGGCATCGGCCTGCTCATCCACATCATCCTCGGCACCCTGAACATGTGGACCGGCTTCGGCCGGGCCGTGATGGTCCTGCTGCTCATCGGCGGCGGGGCGGGGGCGGTCTACGTCGGCCTGAAGGTCGTGCAGCCAGCCCTCGACGTGGAGAGGGCACGGGCCGCGAAGAAGGAGGAACCGCCGAAGGCCGACGATAAGGCGGCCGGCCAGAAGCAAGCGGCCGCCCCGGTTCCGGCTCCGGCCGCGCCGATGGCCCAGACGTCGCACCTGGAGAAACTCATCATGGCATCGCGGGACAAGAACGTCCCGTTCAGCGGCGACGGGACGATGGCCCCCGCGTTCTTCGAGAAGGACAAGAAGTTCAAGGAACTGGTGGCGAAACACCCGCACGTCGAACAGGAACGCGAGGGGGAACGCCTGGTCCTCCAGGCGTGGCTGCGGACGCCGGTCGCGGATCGTAAGAAGAGTTACGAGGCCGACAGCTTCCCACTGCCGCTCGACCGGACCGGCAAGCCGCTGACGCCGGAATTCTTGGCCGACGGCAAGGCGGTGAAGGTGAAGTCGATTCTCGCCGCCCGGTGCGTGACCTGTCACGGCGACGGCGGGAAGCAAGACAGCTTCCCGCTCGACACGTGGGAAGGCCTGGAGGCGTACTTCAACCCGCCGAAGTAGGCGGCGTTCGCAGAGGGCTAACCGTGAAAAAGATTCTGCTCGTCATCGGCGACGCCGCCGAAGTACTGGACACCTTCTACCCGTTGTTCCGCCTGAAGGAAGAAGGCTGGACGGTGGATGTGGCCGGCCCGTCGGCTCGCGCGTACCACCTCGTCCAGCACGACCGGCACCCCGACTGGGACATCACCGTCGAGTCGCCCGGCTACAAACTGCGGGCCGACGTGGCCTTCACGGACGTGGACCCCGACGAGTACGACGGCATGGTCATCAGCGGCGGCCGTGCCCCGGAGTACCTGCGGTACGACCCGGAACTGATCCGCGTGACGAAGGCGATGTTCGCCGCGAAAAAGCCAGTCGCGTCGGTGTGCCACGGCATTGAAATCCTGGCCGCCGCCGACGTGCTGACCGGCCGCGAGGCGACGACGGTGGCGAAGTGCAAGTTCGACTGCGAGTTCTCCGGCGGCACGTACCTCGACCGCGAGGTCGTGGTGTCCGGCAACCTCGTCACCGCCCGCACCTGGCACGACAACCCCGCCTGGATGCGCGAGTACGTGAAGATGCTGAAGGGTGGGTGAAGCCGCGGCCGGGGGGTAGAATGTCGCAAGGAGGCCCCATGCCAGACGAACCCCTTCCCAACACCGCGTTCGAATCCATCCTCGAATCGGACACCACCGAGACGAAGCCGAAGTCGCCGAAGTCCGACATCGACCAGTACGTTCAGCAGATTCAGCAGACGGCCGAGAAACTGAAGACCGACAACTGCGGTCGCGGCGACGCGAAGTTGTTGGCCACGTCGATGAAGGAACTGCGGCACTGCTTCCGCGTCTTCGCCCCGTACCGCGGCAAGCTGAAGGTCACCGTCTTCGGCTCCGCCCGCACGAAGCCGGACCACCCGGCGTATGCCGCCGCCGTCGAGTTCGGCCGGCAGATGGCCGCGGCCGGGTACATGGTCATCACCGGGGCCGCGGCCGGCATCATGGAGGCTGGGCACATCGGGGCCGGCCGCGACAGCAGTTTCGGCCTGAACATCCTCCTGCCGTTCGAGCAGGCCGCCAACCCGGTGATTCTCGACGACCCGAAGTTGATGAACATGCGGTACTTCTTCACCCGCAAACTCGCGTTTGTGAAGGAGTCGGACGCCGTCGCCCTCTTCCCCGGCGGCTTCGGCACGCACGACGAGGCGTTCGAAACGCTCACGCTCATCCAGACTGGCAAGTCGCACATCTTCCCGCTGGTGCTGGTGGACGAGCCCGGCGGAGACTACTGGGCCTGCTGGCAGCGGTTCATCGAAGACGGCCTGTTGAAACGCGGCTACATCTCGCCGCAGGACCAGGCGTTCTACAAAATCACCGATTCCGTCGAGGAGGCGGTGAAGGAAGTGACGCAGTTCTACCGCGTCTACCACTCGATGCGGTACGTCCGCGGCGACCTAGTGCTGCGACTGCACTCACGGTTGTCGGAGGCGGTGCTGGAAAAGGTGCGAACGGAGTTTGCGAGTTTGCTCACCGGCGGCACGTTCGAGCAGACCGACGCCCTACCGGCCGAGGCGAACGAACCGGACCTGGCGAGCTATCCGAGGCTGAGGTTCCGCTTCGACCGCCACAACCACGGCCGCCTGCGGCAACTGATCGACTTCGTGAACCGGGAAGGGTGATCGGCCGATCGGTTCTCCGGCCTGAATGGCCGGCTCAGTCAGCCCAGGTCGGAGCGAGGCGCAGGCCTGGGCTACGACCACGTGAGTAGTCCGGCCCTGAAGGGCCGTTCATTCTGGCACGCGGGAATGAACGGCCCCTTCAGGGCCGAAAAATTGGCGGCCAATCACCCAGGCCTCACGGCCTGGGCTGATAGAACCGGCCTTTCAGACCGGAAGACTGGGGCCGCCGGGCTTTCGGCATCCCTGTAGGGCCGCCACTCTTACCGCTTCACCCCGCTGATCGTTTCGAGGGCGAGCAGCAGCGCCTGCGTGCCCTTGCGGCCGTAGCCGAGGGCTCGCACGCTCTCGTAGAGTTGCTTCGCCAGCCCCAAGCCCGGCAGGCTCAGGTTCATTCGCTCGGCTTCCTTCAGTGCGATGCCCATGTCCTTGATGAAGTGCTCGACGTAGAAGCCCGGCTCGAAGTTGCGGGCCAGGATCCGCGGCCCGAGGACTTCCAGCGCCTTGCTGCCGGCCGCGCCGACGCTCACGCTCTTGAACACCGTCTCCAGGTCTAGGCCGGCCTTGTAGCCGTAGAGCAACCCCTCGCAGAGCGCGACCATGTTCGACGAGATGAGGATCTGGTTCACCATCTTCGTGTGCTGGCCCGCGCCGGGGCCGCCCTGGTGGACGATGGTCTTGCCCATCGCCTCGAAGATCGGCGTGACGGCCGCGACCACGGCCTTGTCGCCGCCGATCATGATGCTCAAGGCCGCATTCTTGGCCCCAACGTCGCCGCCGCTCACCGGGGCGTCCAGGGCGGCCACGCCCTTCGCAGTAGCGGCCTCCGAGATTTCCACCGCCAGGCTCGGCTCACTCGTGGTCATGTCCACCAACACCGTCCCCGCCTTCGCCCCGGCGAGCGCCCCGTCTTCGCCGAGGAAGACCTCGCGCACGTCCTTCGGGAAGCCGACGATGGCGAACACCACGTCGCTGGCTTCCGCCACCGCCTTCGGCGTGTCGGCGAATTTCGCCCCCTGGTCGATCAGCGGTTGGGCCTTGTCGCGGCTGCGGTTGTACACCGTGGCCGAGTAGCCCTTCTTAATGGCGTGTTCGCACATCCAGCGGCCCATGACGCCGGTGCCGATCCAGCCGATGCGGGTTTTGCCGGGGGTCGCGGTCGAAATTTGCATGGCGTAGAAACCGTGAAGGTGCTAGGTTATTCCAATTCAGAAATTCTGACGGGTGCGTGAAGCCCACCGTCGCGAACCGCCGACATCCTACGGAACAGAGTCCGGATTGCAACGAATGAACGCACTCGAGCAGGACGCCCCGCAAATTCGTGCCCCCATCGTGCTGCTCCACGGTCTGTGCGGTTTCGATCAAATCTTCGCCTGCCGCCGGCCCGTGGCGGAATACTTCCCTGGCATCCGCTCCTACCTGACCGCTGGCGGCAACCGCGTGTTGGTCCCCCGCCTGAGCCCGACGGCCGGCATCTCCACCCGCGCGGCCGAATTGCGAGCGTACCTCCGGCGGGAGGTCGGCAATCAACCTGTTCACTTGATCGGCCACAGCCTCGGCGGCCTCGACGCCCGGTACATGATCTCGAAACTCGGGGCGGACGATCGTGTTCTGTCGCTGACCACGGTCGGCACGCCCCACCGCGGGACCAGCTTCGCGGACTGGGGATTGGACCGCCTCGCACGGTTCTTTCGGCCGCTGCTCCGAAAAGCCGGGTTGCCGGAGGACGCCTTCCACGACCTGACGGTCGATTCGTGCCGCCGGTTTAACGAGGACGTGCCGGATGTGCCGGGGGTGCGGTACTTCGCGGTCGCCGGGGTTTGCGCGAAGCCGTGGCTCGGGGCCGAGTGGTGGCTGCCCGCCCGCATCGTCGGCAAGGCCGAGGGGCCGAACGACGGCGTCGTCAGCCTCGCCAGTGCTACATGGGGCGAGCGAACCGACGTCTGGCACGCCGCCGACCACCTGAACCTCGTGAACTGGCCGAACCGCAAGGCGAAGAAGCGTGGGCTCTGGCGCGACCGCGCCGCCGACTACGGCCGCCTTCTGTCGCGCCTCGAATCCTGACCAGAACGCACAGCCGTCGCCACCCCATCGACTGCCGTTTCCGCCGTTGTCGTCACGTCTCCGGGAACCTGACCACGTCGCGAAGATCGTTCCCCCATTTTCATCGCCGTGCCCGATTCCGACCGGCCGCCCGAACCGATGCCTGAAGTACCGCAAACAGGACAGCGGTTGCTCGTGGAATCCACTCGAAAGGAACACCCCATGCGTCACGGACTGATGATGCGGACCCTCGCGGCCGCCGTGTTGAGCCTCGCCGTCGTTTCGTTCGCCCACGCGGGCGGCAAGGACAAGGACTGTAACACCTGCGCCAGCCCGGTCGTCGTTCAAGGCGTCGGCAACCCCGCCTGCGACGAATGCGGCCCGCGGGTGAAGAAATCGGCTCACAAGCAGGTCAACGGCACGGCTTTGTGCGACGCGAACTTCATCTTCGGCACGTCCAAGTCGTTCTTCTGCCCCTGCCGCGGCGGCTGTAGCGACCTGCCGATCAGCGTTTCCCACCCTGGCTTCCGCAACAACTGCGCACTGCCGATCTACGGCCCTGGCATCGGCCAGCCGGCCAACAACTGTGCCGGCGTGTTCTCCAACCTGAACCGCTAATAGCTCTCACCGTTCCTAACAACGCGGCCGGTGGCCCCACAAAGGTGAGGTCGCCGGCCGTGCTATTTTGTTGACATGCCTGTCGCCCGAGGCGACGATACTCGCGACCAAA
The DNA here is from genome assembly GCF_008254045.1 of Limnoglobus roseus. Classification (GTDB taxonomy): domain Bacteria; phylum Planctomycetota; class Planctomycetia; order Gemmatales; family Gemmataceae; genus Limnoglobus; species Limnoglobus roseus. The sequence continues at coordinate 3,520,494 of NZ_CP042425.1, forward strand.
ATCTCTCCCCGGCCGAGGTCGCCCGGTGCCGATTGAAATCAACTGTCCGTGCGGTACGCTTCTCCGCGTCGCCGACGATCAGGCGGGACACCGCGTCCGGTGTCCACAGTGTCAACAGGTGATCGTCCCGCCTGCCGCGACTCGACCGCCCGTACCACGGGCCCCTCGCGCGCCGCGTGCGAAGTCGGACGAAGTGCTTCCCCTGGCGGAAGGGCCTCCGGACTTGCCCTTGTCGGCAACGCCCGCTGCCGCCCCGGAACCTCCCACAGCCGACGGCGAAGACACCACGCCTTACGGCATGGCGGGTCCGGAACGACGGTCGGCCGAACAGAATGCCGACCGCGAGCGGATGAAGGAAATGGTGACCAAGGCCCGGCGAAAGAAGAAGCGAATCGAGGACGACGAGGAAGATGAAGACGACCGGCCGCGGAAACGGGCGATCGGGGTGTTCGGAGGAACTTACTACCACGCCCCTCGACTGTTTGCGTTCATCGCGACCGCGATTGCCGTTCCCGTCATGGTGGTGTTACTGATTGCACTCCTAAACCAACCCGTGCCCCGGGCCAAATACGTCGTCGGGCACACCCTGTTCTTGGTCCTCTTGTTCTTCATACTTTTCGACATCCTCCGCGGTGGGGGTCGGGACACGTACTGGCGTCTGTAAGCCCCTCTCGGGAGCTTACGGTACGACCCGCAACCACAGACTGCTCGCCCCGGTCGTCGGCGTTGCGGTCGCCCGTCGGAGCGCGGTCGGCATCGCGGCCCGAATTGCCTCGGGGTGTCGGGCTTCCAGGTACGACGGGAACAGCACCACGCGGTAGCGGTCCCCGCCGGTCAGCATCGCCCGTACCAGGTACGCTTCGTTCCACGCCCAGCCTTTGTCGTACCACGCCTTCGGGTACTCGAACGGCCAGAAGATGTCGTGGATGTGAACGAGAACGCCCGGCCGCAGGGCCGGCAGCACTTCGAAGAGCACGAAGTTTACGTCCGACCCGATCTTCGAAACGTGCGACGAGTCGAGGAAGAGAATGTCGTTCGCCTCCAGTTGGCGGAACAACTCCAAGGGCACGTCCTGCACCGGCTTCTCGATCAGCGTGCAACTCTCCCGGTCCGCGGGCGTCAGCAGTGAGTTCAGCCGCGTTGGGTACGGTTCGATGAACGTCAGCGCCGGTTTCACGTCGAAGCGATCCCGCACGTCGAGCATCAACGCCGACGAGAACCCGGAACCGATCTCAATGACCCGCTGAGGCCGGTGGTGGAGCAGCATCCCGAACAGATAGCAAGCGTCGCCGTAGGTGAAGAACTCGTTCTCGAAGTGGTAGCGGAACACCGGCGTCGGCCGGTCGGAAAACGGGCACGGGTAGGCCGCGAGTTCTTTCAGCAGTTCCAACTGCTCGCCCGCGTGCAGGTCGATGCCCGGCAGTTCGTCGGCCGCCGAGAGGGCGGCGTGCTTTCGTTCCACTTCGGCGTGGTCGGGCAGGGGCGAGGCGAAGTGCCCCGGCGGGTACGCAAGGAACTGGCGGTTCGGGTTCCGCCACAGGGCGAGCAGTCGCCGCAGCCACCGCAAGGAATAGTACGCCCGCCCCCCACCGGGGACGCGGTTCATCAGCGATTCGAGTCCGGCCATGCGGGGTAGTGTAGCTCAATCCTCGTCCCGCGGCCGTCGCCGCCGGGGTTGCTCGTCCTCGTCGTCGAATCGCCGGAAGTCATCCGTTTCGTCGTCACTCCGGCGGCGTGGGCGGGGTTGTTCCGGCTCGTTAGCCGCCGGTTGAATCTCCGGCAACTCTTCCGGCATGACGGTGGGCCGGCGGGGCGTCGGCACTTCGGCCGGCACGTGGTACGGCGGTGTGCCGCCCCAACGGAACAGGAAGATGTGAATCGCCAGCGACGGGAGCCACACGGCCAAAATTCCCAGGCAGGTTTCGTACACGCCGCTCGACGCCTCGTCCTTCTGGAACACGATGACGATCAGGGCGAGGAACGCGAGGATCGACACCGTGCCGGCCAGGGCGATGCGGCCGCCGGTGAACACCCGCTGGACCGTCGGCCATTCGCGGTTTCGGGTGCCGCGTGTGCCCGTCAGGTAAAATGCGCCCGCGACCACCACCCCGGCCGTGATGAACGCCCACCCGGTTCGCGAAACCGCACTCCACTCCGTCGCCGGCGGCGGTGGCGGCTGACCGATGTTGAGCGGAAACTGCGGCCGTACTGGTGGTAGCGGCGGCGAATCGGCGGAGCCGCCCTGCACGACGTGAACGGCCAGGACGGTCAGCCCGACGTGGAACGTCAGGACGCCGAAGGTGTAGAGCATCCAGTAAACGGTCTTCAGCCCCAGGTCCGGGTCGGGCGTGTCCGATCGTGCGTCCCGCACGCGGAGGGCGACGTAGACGAGGGCGACGATCATGAGAACCGTGGGCAGGCCGGCCCCGACGATGGTCAGAAGTCCGAAGCCCGCAGCGAGTTCGCCAGAAAAGAAGTTCATGCGGCAGAACCTGAGCGGGACGAGTGTGGAGAATGATAACGGCCCGCCCGCCGCCCGCACACCAGAAACCCCGCAGATTCCCCCGCCGCCCGCCGCCATCATCTGACAACTTCTGGTTGCTATAATCCCCCATCACCACTATTGTCACGCCCCCGCCGTCGCGGGGTGGAACTGCTGAGGATCGGGCCATGCAAGATCGGATCGCGTATCAGGGCATCACCTTCGACGACGTGCTGCTCGAACCCGGCTACAGCGACGTCGTGCCGAAGGACGTGGACGTCCGCACGCAACTCACCCGCAACGTCCGGCTGAACATTCCGATCATCTCGTCGCCGATGGACACCGTCACCGAGAGCGAGTTGGCCATCGCGTTGGCGCAAGAAGGCGGCATCGGGATCATTCACAAGAACCTCTCGATCGCGGCCCAGACGCGCGAAGTGGACAAGGTGAAGCGGTCCGAGAACGGGATCATCACTGACCCCGTCACGCTGTCGCCGGACGAGACCGTCGGCAACGCCCGCCGTATCATGGAACAGCAGCACATCAGCGGCGTGCCGATCACCGTCAACGGCTACCTGAAGGGCATTCTCACCCGCCGCGACTTGAAGTTCCTCGCGGACAATAACCAGAAACTCTCCGAGGTGATGACGAAGGATAACCTCGTGACGGCGGTCGTTTCCGGGAACGAGGCCCCCACCCTGGAGGAAGCCGAACGGCGGTTGACGAAAAGAAAAGTGGAGAAACTGCTCCTGGTAGACGATCAATATCGACTGAAGGGGTTAATCACGATCAAGGACATTGACAAGGCGCAGAACTTCCCGAACGCCTGTAAAGATTCCCGCGGCCGCCTTCGGGTCGGGGCCGCGATCGGCGTGCTGGACTTCGAGCGGGCGCACTCCTTGATCGACGCGGGCGTGGACGTGCTAGTCGTGGACAGTGCCCACGGCCACTCGCGGAACGTGATGGAGACGGTGAAGGAACTGAAGCGGCGGTACACGATCGACGTGATCGCCGGGAACATCGCCACGGAAGCCGGGGCGAAAGCCCTCGCCGACGCGGGGGCCGACGGGGTCAAAGCCGGTATCGGGCCGGGGTCGATTTGCACGACCCGCATTGTGTCCGGTGTCGGCGTGCCGCAGATGTCGGCGATCGGCAACGCCGTGAAGGCGTTGCGGGGAACGGGCGTCCCGGTCATCGGCGACGGCGGGATTCGCTATTCCGGGGACATCACCAAGGCGCTCGCGGCCGGGGCGCACAGCGTGATGATCGGCGGCCTGTTCGCGGGCCTGGCCGAGAGCCCGGGTCAGGTGATCCTCTACCGCGGGCGGACGTTCAAGACGTACCGCGGCATGGGGTCGCTCGGGGCCATGCAGGCCGGGAGTGCCGACCGCTACCAACAGGGCGGCGGGACGCCGAACGGCAAGATGGTCCCGGAGGGCGTCGAGGGCCGCGTGCCGTTTAAGGGGCCGCTGACGCCGTTCGTGTTTCAGTTGGTCGGTGGAATTCGTTCCGGCATGGGGTACGTCGGAGCAAGGACGCTCGAAGAACTCAGGACGACGGCCCGCTTCATTCAGGTGAGCGGGGCCTCGGTACAGGAGAGCCACCCGCATGACATCGCGATCACCCAAGAAGCGCCGAACTACAGCGTTTCCCATTACACCACGTCGGATGGCGATTAGCCTCGCGGTCCTCGCCGGCGTCGGCGGGGCGGCGTTCGGCCAACAGCCGTCCGTCGTGCCGCCGGCCCTGCCCGCCGCCCCGCCGGTGACGAAGTGGACCCCGTTCAATCAAACGCCGCCCGCGCCGCCGCCCGTCCCGGCCGCCCCGCCCGTCGTGCTGCCCGCGCCGCAACCAATACCCGACGCCCCGTTCGTCGAGTCGGCCGTCCCGCTGCCGGTCCTCCCGCCCACGACCGCACCCGTCTCCAACCCGCCGGGCTTGGTCCCCAACACGCTGACGTTCCAGAAGAGCGCCGGCGATTCGGTACCGATGCCCCCGACCGCCCCGTTGACGTTCCAGAAGGGGGCCGGAGAGATCGTGCCGATGGTGTCGCCGGCACCCGGCGTGCCGTCTCTACCGCCGATGGGCGTGCCCGCGATTCCGACACGCCTGGTCCGCACGCCGGCAGACGAGAAGGATGACGCGAAGGCCAAACAAGACGAAAAAGACAGGGAAGAAGCGAGGAAGCGGCTCGACGAGGAGACGAAGCGCAAGGAGCCGCCGAAGGCCACCGACCGCCAGTCGGACTTGACGAAAGGGACGCTGCCGAGCCGCCAGAACGTGTTCCGCCTCACGTCGGACGCGGACCTGGACGCGCGGATTCAGAAGGAATCGACGAGCGGGAAAAACCCGTTCCCGAAGCCGGCCCCGCTGTCGGCCGAACCGCTGGTCTACCAGGCGAAGACGGCATCGTACCCGCCGATGAAGACCTTCCGCGAGCCGACCTACGTCGTCCACCGCCGGCTGTACTTCGAAGAAATGAACAGCGAGCGGGCCGGGTGGGAGATCGGCTTCCTGCAACCGTTCCTGTCGGCCGGCTACTTCTACAAGGACCTCTTCTTCCTGCCCCACAACGCGGTGTCCGGCCTGTGGAAGAACCGCTGGGACACAAGCGCCGGCAAGTGTCAGCCGGGGGCACCGACGCCGTACTACCTGTACCCGCAAGGGTTCACGCTGAGCGGCCTGATGTTCCAGGCGACCCTGTTGACCGGCCTGCCGTTCATCTTCCCGGGGTAAGCCATTTGGCGAGCCGAGCGGCGTGAGCCGCCGGGTGAATCGCTGGGAAGTGCCCGCGATTCACCCGGCGGCTTACGCCGCTCGGCTCGCCTATTCTCGCGTCTTCGTCGCGGTTCGCACCTTCTGCAACGCTTCCATCATCTCCTTCACCTTCGCGGTGTTCGCCTCGGCCAAATTCTTCGTCTCAGCGAGGTCGTCGGCGAGATTGTAAAGCTCCGGTGAGAATTTCGCCATCGCGGGCACGATCAGCTTCCACGGCCCCTGTCGCAAGGCGTGCGCGTTGAAGTTGCCCGCCTGCGTCAGCAGTTGGTCGCGGCCGGTCGGGTTCTTCCCCTGCAACGTCGGCCACTGGTTAAAACTGTCGGGGGCGGCGTCGCCGTCCAACTTCGCCCCGACCATTGCGGCACACGTCGCGAACAGGTCCACGTGGCAAACGAGCGCGTTCGACTCCTGGCCGGCCGGCACTACGCCGGGATAGCGGGCGACGAACGGCACGCGATGGCCGCCCTCGTAGTTGGCCCCCTTCACGCCGCGGAGTTTGCCGTTACACTTGTGACCACTCGGGTCGTTGCCAGTGCCGTCGACGTAACCGTCGTCCATCACGCCACCGTTGTCGCTGGTCACGATCACGAGCGTGTTGTCGGTCAGCTTCAGGTCGTCGAGCTTCTTCATTACCTCGCCGACGCACCAATCGAACTCCTCGATCGCATCCCCGCGGAGGCCGTGCTGACTCTTGCCGCGGAACCGCGGGTGCGGCATCCGCGGGACGTGCGCGTCGTGCGTGGCGAAGTAGAGGAAGAACGGCTCGGCCTTGTGGTCGTCGAGGAACTTCACCGCCTTCGCGGTGATCGTGTCGGCGATGTCCTCGTCCTTCCACCGGGCCGCCTTGCCGCCGGTCATCCAACCGATGCGACTGATGCCGTTGACGATGGTCATGTCGTGGCCGTGGCTCGGCTTCTGGTTGAAGAGTTGGTCGGGGTTCTCCTTGCCGGTCGGCTCGGTGCCGACTTTGTTCTTGTAACTCACATGGATCGGGTCGTCCGGGTCGAGGCCGACGACGCGGCCGTTTTCCAGGTACACGCACGGCGTCCGGTCGCCGGTGGCCGGGATGATGAACGAGGAATCGAAGCCGACCTCCCGCGGGCCGGGCTTGACCTCGGCGTTGTAGTCGGGTTCCTGCTCGCCGAGGCCGAGGTGCCACTTGCCGACGATCCCGGTGGCGTACCCGGCCTGCTTCATCATCTTCGGCAACGTCGGCCGGTCGAGCGGAATCGACAGTGGGGCGAGGCCCGAGAGGATGCTCGCCCCCGGCTTGTGGCGGAACGAGTATTGCCCCGTCAGCAGCGAGTACCGCGTCGGCGTGCAGACCGCTGCGGGGCTGTGGGCGTCGAGGAACTTGGTGCCGGCCGCCGCGAGCTTGTCGATGTTCGGCGTGTGGATCTTCGGGGCCCCGTAGCACGAAAAGTCGCCGTAGCCGATGTCGTCGGCGAGGATGACGACGACGTTCGGCTTCGGGGCCGCCGACGCGGTCACGGTGAGGGCGAGCAGGAGAGCGATGGTGCGCATGAGAATCCCTCGGCAGAAAGAGTGCCGAGGGTGATGTAGCGAATCCGCCGGAATCGTTTAGCGGCCCGCCGGGTTACCCTTCGGTGCGGTGTCGGCCTTTTTTTCATCCCGCAGGGCTTTCAAGAACTCGCCGACCGTGATCGCCCCTTCGGGCCGACCGGCCGTCGAGAACAACAGGCCGTATTCGCGGACGTACCAGGTGGGCTTCTTGGCGTCGTCGAGCGGGCTGTCTTTCGCCAACTCATCCTCCAACAGTTGCAGCCATGCGGACAGCGTCAACTCTTGTTTCTCGATCGCGCAGTGGAGAAGCGGAATCCCGCTCATGCGGACGGGGAAATCGAGGGCGGCCGCCTTCTTGATGGCGTCCACGATGTCCGGCATCGTAAGGTTCTCACAGCCGAAGGTAACAGGTTTGGCCAGGGCCGTGCGCAGCTTGTCCGCCACCGACCCCGGCTTCACGTCCGTTTGACTCAACTTCAGGTATGTGTGGATAATCGGTCGGTCCGCCGTCGTACCCTTGTCGTTGACGAACAACGCCCCCATCACCGGCAGTTTCGTCAACAGGGTGATGCCGACCAGGGCGTCGTAGTCGGCGTCAGCAGCGGCGGCGGCCGACTTCGCGATTTCGAGGGTCTGCTCGGCTTCCATGAGCAGAGCCTTGGCTTTCGCGTACCCCGACTCCTTCGACTGAACTTCCTGCGCGCTGACCACGGCGTTCTTGTGGAGTTGCTTCGTATTGTCCAGTTCGAGGCGGGCCAGGTCGGCGACGGCCTTGGCGGCCTCGATCCGCCGGAGCGCGAGGCCCACGTCTCCTTTGACACGGTCTTTCTCGCGCTTTGCGGTCGCGACCTTTTGGGCGATGCCGAGCTTCGCCTGTTGCAGTTTCGCGTTCGCCAACTGTGCCTCGGCCTCGGCCACCGCCACGTCGGGGTGGGTGCGGAGTGCCCGGGCGATGTCGTCTTCGAGCGATTCTTTCTTCGACTCGGCGGGCTTGGGCGGAGGGGGCGTGGGCGGTTGGCCCAGTGCCACCACGGCCAGGAAGCCGCCGAGCAGGAGACCGCTATAAACCGTCGTTCGCATGGTCGCCGTCCTTTCGTTTCGAGTTCTTGAGGGAGGTCAGGAGCCACGAGTCTTCCACCCGCACGGCCTGCCCGTCCGGCCCGGCGTCGCCCAGGTACTGCCGGTAGCAGCGGATCGCGGATTCGAGCTTGTTTGCCTTCAGGTACGCATCGCCGGCCTGTTGAAACAACTTGGCCGAGGTCGCGGGGTCGGTCGCCATTTCCGCGTCCAACTCCAGGCGGTCGGGCGGCCGTTGAACCAGTTGCTCGCCGGGCGACTGCGGCACCGGTACGAACTCCTTCTCGATGACCGTTTCGACGATCCGCTCCGCGGGTGGGGTCGGTTTTGCGAACCAACCCACGGCAAGCCCGGCCGCGAATACCGCCGGCCACGCGAGTCGCCGAAACCGCCACGGCCGGAGGTGCGGCAGCGTCTTCGCGAAGATCGCTTCCCGCCGGCCGTTGTCCGGCGGCTGTTCTTTCGGTGTGAGGAGGGCGTCCAGTTCGTCGTCGGTCATTGGTGTTTCTCGAACTCTTCGCGGAAAGCCTGACGCGCCCGCGACAGCAGCGACTCCACCGCCTTCGGCGATTCGCCCCACGCGGCCGCGATCTGCTCGACGCTCAGGCGGTCGAAGTATTTCGCGCGTAACGCCTGCTCGTAGCGGTCCGGCAAGTTCGCGAGGGCCACGGCAATTTGCTCCGCTTGCTCGCGCTTGTGGTCCGCAGTCGGGGCCGGCGGGTCGGCCGGGCCGAGGGCTTGAACCCGCCGCCGGTAGCGGGTGCGGGACCGCAGGTGGTGCCGGAGCACGTTCCCGGCGATGCCGCACACCCAGGCGGCGAACCGACACTGTCCCGGGTCGAACGCGGACAATTTGCGAGCAGCCGTCAGCCACGCTTCCTGAATCACGTCGTCGGCCAGATCCGCGAGTCCACCGGCCCGCCAGTGGACGTAACCGGCCACCGCCTCGAACGCACCGTCGTACAGCGCCCGCCACGCCACGGCATCGCCGGTGAGGGCGGCGCTGCGAAAACCTTGCTCCCGCCAGTTGTCTTGGGCCTCGGTCATGCCACCATGCCACACTCACGAGCGACATCCCACCAGTGCCCACTGCGAGGGAAATCCTTCGCTAGTCAGGAATTAAAGTGCAGGCCATTCCGTTGCTTGTCCGATTCTCCGACATTCCCGACTTGTTGAAAGGGCGGTCCGTTCATAAATTGGGATACGATTGTCGGATTCCGTCGTTTCTGTGTGTGAGCCTTCTGGCGAATGTCGTCTCACGCGAACAACTCATCGTGGCCTCCCGACCAACCTCTCCGGCGGTCGGTTCTGTTCGTCTGTACCGGCAACACTTGCCGAAGCCCGCTCGCGGAAGGGCTGTGCAAGAAACTGCTTGCCGACCGCCTCGGAATCACTCCTGAAGAGTTGCCCGCCCGCGGCTATACTATCCGTTCCGCGGGCGTCTCGGCCTATCCCGGCGACGTGGCAAGTCCGGAGGGGGTGGCGATTGCCGCCGGCTACGGCGTCGACCTGTCGCAACACCGCAGCCGGCCGGTGAACCCGGAGTTACTCGCGGATGCCACCGACGTCGTCACGATGACGGCCGGGCACGCGGCCGTGCTGATGATTCGCTACCCCGGCTACGGCCCCGAGCCGGTGCTCCTGTCCGAGGACGAGGACGTGCCGGACCCCATCGGCGGGGACCGAACCGATTACGAATCGTGTGCGTTGATGATTGTCAAGCACCTGAATCACATGATTGCGGAGTGGACGAGGATATGAGAGTTGCAGTTGGCAACGACCACCGCGGGGTGGACGCCAAGCGTCGAGTGCTGGCAACCGTGCTGGCGATGAACGACGTCCCCACGGACCTGGGCACGAACGCCACCATCGGCGTGGACTACCCCGATTTCGCGATTGCCGTCAGCGAGGCGGTCGCGTCCGGTCAGGCGGACCGCGGCGTGCTCATCTGCGCCACCGGCCACGGCATGTGCATCACGGCGAACAAGGTCTACGGCATTCGGGCGGTCAACTGTCGCGACATCGTGGACGCCGAGATGAGCCGCACGCACAACGACGCGAACGTGCTCTGCCTGTCGGCGGATCTCTTGAGCGAAGACATGATCGAGCAGATCGTCCGCAAGTGGATCGAAACGCCCTTCGAGAACGGCAGTGGCCGCCACGCCCGGCGGAACGAGAAGATCACGCAGTACGAAGCGGCCCATCAGAAGAAGTGATTCGGGAGAATAATCCCTCCGAGGGCCGGTCGTTCGCCGCCGGATTTGCGAACTGCGATCCGTACCTGAATTGGTCTGTTACTGGAAGTGTTCTGCTGCGTGGCGCAAGCGTAATAGGATCTATCGCGCCGCAAGGATTTGCAATTGCCTTACGGCAGGCGCAGGGCAATAAAACCTTCATTTCTGAGACGAAAAAGTGTTGAACAGGCTACTTCGTTGAGGCGTATACTCGCGCAGTGTGAGAGAATTACAAGTTCGGCCGCAGAGGGCTTCGGCGGTGGGCAGCGTCCGCGAACGGCTTGCAGCATTGGCGATACCGCTCGGCATCGAGTTGCCTGAGGCGTACCTTGCGTTCATGGAACGCCGGCCGGAACGGGGCATCCCTATCCATCACTTGGGCGGCCTCACCGAGCTGCCGAAGGAGTGGTGGCCAGCTACGCTCGACGTGCTGGAGGAGGATATCTGGCGGGGGCGGTGGACGAAGGCCGCCCCATACGCCCACTACATGCGGGAAGAGGCTGAGCGGTTCCTGTCTGCCGGGGTCGAATTCGTTTCTTGCCCGGCCGGTCTGCCATTTAACTCGGCCCGGCTGAGCCGCGGGTTCTGGATCGGCGAGGAGGACGGCGATAGCGTGTTCCTCGACCACCAGACGCTCGGTGTGTTCGCCTGGCTTGCCCACGAAGACGAGGTCGAGCAGTGGGCATCGTCGTTCACAGAGTTCGTCGCCCTCGGTCAGCGCACAGGGCGGTTCGCCGAACCAGGCGTGGCGCCAGACACCGGCCGCTGAATTGGTTCTGGGATTTGTTTCAGTCACTAATGCAGCCGGTGCTGGTGAGCATCGTCGTTCGGCGACGGAGGGTTTCGGAGTGGCGAAGCGTAAACAGCCAGTACCAGCAGCCGCCCCGCTTACATTGCCGGAGCGGATATCCGGGCCGCTGAAGGCGTTGCTGATCCTCGGCTGGCGGCGGCAGATGTGGGCCAAGGAAGTCCGGCTGCCGTTCCCGCCGTCGCCGGGGCTGGGTATCCGTATCGACGTGTACGACATGCTCCGCGTCGACAGTGTGGTGATCGGGGACGACGGGTACGACGTGACCTGCATCTGCACGTTCGAGGGCGGGGGCAAGCACTACACCGAGTCCCGTGTGCGTGGGTTCGGGTTCGAGGAGAGCGGGTATCCGTAACCGCGGGTGAACAAAGTTCTGCCGAACCCGTCAGTTCGACTTCCCGGACACCTTCCCCGACCGTTCCGGCACTCTTCTGACATTTTTCTCAAAATTTGGCACGCGATTTCGCTTCGAAATCAAGCCAACTGCGATTGACAGGGGCAAAAAGTGTGCCTTCGCCACTCGACAAGTGGGGGCGAGATGGGTAATATCTTAATCTGGCGGAAAAGTCGCTTGGTATTCCCGGTCGCTCTTGCTCGGCGTAATCCGAACAGTCCGGCCGATACGCACAAGCAGTGGTGATAATGTACGCAACCCACTCGCTCCTGCGATCTGGTATTCTTCGGTCCGACACCCTGGCAACTTCACACCCCAAACTGCGAACCTCCCCGATTGTGGCGGTGTCCTGGTTTGGGCTTCAAGCGTTTCCGTCCGACATTCGCCGTCCGATTCCTCAGAAATAACGACTCCGAGCGCCCGGTGCAAGCCCCAGTGTCTGGACGACACGGGATTTCGCCGGGTCGTCGATTCGTTTGACGAAGGAGCTAGTACCGATGCCCATTCCCGTGAACCGCATCATTTTCCCCGACCAAGAGCGGAACTTCGGCCGCTACGGGGACGCCTCGCCCGTGCCGAACCTCACGGAAGTGCAAACCCGGTCCTACGACCGCTTCCTCCAGCTCGACGCCAGCTACGAAAAGCGGCAGAACCACGGCCTCGAAGGCGTGCTGCGTGAAATCTTCCCGATCGAGAGCTACGACAAGAAGTCGTCCCTCGAGTTCGTGAAGTACGAACTCGGCAAGCCGCGGTACGACCCGGACGAGTGCCGCCAACTGCGGCTCACCTACGGCCGGCCGTTCCGCGTGTGGCTGCGGCTGCGCAAAGCCGACGGCAACACGATGGAAGAGGAAGTGTATCTCGGCGACATGCCGATCATGATCGGCGGCGGCGAGTTCATCATCAACGGGGCCGAGCGCGTCGTCGTCAGCCAGTTGCACCGCTCGCCCGGCGTGGACTTCGTCGTCGAGCGGGAAGCGGATAAAGACTTGCACTCGTGCCGGATCATCCCGGAGCGCGGGAGCTGGATCGAGATCAACGTCACGAAGAAGGAAAACTTCGGCGTCCGCATCGACCAGTCGGGCAAGTTCTCGGCCGTCACGCTCCTCCGCGCGATGGAGCCGATGTACTCGCAGACCTCCGCGATTCTCCGCGAGTTCTACCAGCCGCTGACGATCAAGTTGAAGGAAGCCACGGACCGGGCAAAGTTGGCCGGCGACCCGGACACGGGCGTCCTGCCGATGATCGCGATCGACGACGTGATCGACCCCGAGACGGGCGAAATCTACGTCGACAGCGGCAAGCCGTTCACCCGCGATGCCGTTGATAAGGCCGTCGCGTCGCAGTTGAAGGAAGTCACGGCCATCGACACGCCGAAGGATCCGGTGATCCTCAACTCGATCGCCGAAGACCTCGCCGGCAACCCGCAGCACGAGTCGCACGAAGGCGCGCTGCTGAAGATTTATCAGCGACTTCGGCCGGGCAACCCGATGCAGTTGGACAAGGCCCGCGACTTGTTCAAGGAAAAGTTCAACGACCAGAACCGCTACCGCCTCGGCCGCGTGGGCCGGTTCCGCATCAACCGGAAGTTCAACCAGAACGTGCCGGAAACGGAGATGACCCTGCGGGCGGTCGACTTCGTCAACGCCATCAAGTACATCCTCGAACTGCGGGCCGGTAAGGGCCACGTCGATGACATCGACCACCTCGGCAACCGCCGCCTGCGGACGATCGACGAACTCGCCGCCGACGAAATGCGGAAGGGCTTCCTGAAGCTCCGCCGCACCGTGCAAGAGCGGATGGCGCTGAAGTCGATCGAAGACATGTCGCCGCGGACGCTCATCAACCCGAAGTCGGTGAGCGCGGCCATCGAGTACTTCTTCGGCCGGAGCGAACTGTCGCAGGTCGTGGACCAGACGAACCCGCTCGCCCAACTGACGCACGAACGGCGGCTTTCCGCCCTCGGGCCAGGCGGCTTGAACCGGAAGCGGGCGGGCTTCGAAGTGCGGGACGTGCACATCAGCCACTACGGCCGCATCTGCCCGATCGAGACGCCGGAAGGGACGAACATCGGTCTGATTTCGTCGCTGTCGATTTTCGCCGAGATCGACGAGTATGGCTTCCTCATCACGCCGTACCGCAAGGCGAACGTCGGCAAGCTGACGGAAGAAGTCGTGAAGCTGCGGGCCGACGAAGAGTCTGAACTCCGCATCGCCCCGGCCGACACGCCGACGGACCACCAGAAGATCTCGGTGGACCGCGTCAACGGCCGGGCCAGTGGTGACTTGACCACGATCGCCTCGGACAAGATCGACTACCTCGACATCTCGCCGAAGCAGATGGTCGGCGTGTCGGCCGGTCTCATCCCGTTCCTCGAACACGACGACGCCAACCGGGCGTTGATGGGTTCGAACATGCAACGACAGGCGGTGCCGCTGCTCGTGACCGAGCCGCCGATCGTCGGTACGGGGTTGGAGAAGGAAGTCGCCAAGCACAGCGGGATGCTGGTGCGGGCGCAGGAAGACGGCGTCATCAGCTACGTGGACGGCGAGCGGATCAAGATCGAGGAGAAGGACAAGATCATCCGCGAGTACGTCCTGCGGAAGTTCCACGGCCTCAACGAGCGGACCTGCCTGAACCAGCGGCCGATCATCAAGATCGGCCAGAAGGTGAAGCGGGGCCAGATCCTCGCCGACGGGGCGGCCACGCACCAGGGCGAACTCGCCCTCGGTCGGAACGTGCTGGTCGCGTTCCAGTCGTGGGAGGGGTACAACTTCGAAGACGCCATCATCATCAGCGAACGGCTGGTGAAGAACGACACCTACACGAGCTTGCACATCGAGGAATTCGACATCGAAATCCGCGAGACGAAGCTCGGCAAGGAGGAGTTCACGCGGGACATCCCGAACGTCTCGCCGAAGGCCCTGTCGAACCTCGACGAGACGGGCATTGTCCTGGTCGGTACGTTCGTGAAGCCGGGTGATTTGCTCGTCGGCAAGGTGTCGCCGAAGTCGCGGTCGGAACTGACGCCGGAAGAAAAGCTGCTGCACGCCATCTTCGGCCGGGCCGGCGAAGACGTGAAGAACGACAGCCTCGAAGTGCCGTCGGGCATTGAGGGCATCGTCATCGGCACGCACCGGTTCAGCCGCCGGGCGAGCATGACGGAAGACGAGCGCAAGGACCTGGCGAAGGAAGAAAAGCGGATCAACGGCGAGTACGCCGAGAAGATCGCCACGCAGTTCCGCGAGTTCATCGGGGCGCTCGGCGACGTGCTGGAAAAGAAGGACCTGAAGGACCCGAACACCGGCAAGGCCCTGGCTAGCGAGAAGGACGAGGACACCGTCGTCGCCGAACAGGCGAAGGCGTTCAAGATCGAGAACCTCGACATCCGCAGCCCGGACAAGGCCAAGTCGGCGACGAAGATCCACCACCGGCACTGGGAACGCATCCAGTTCTTCATCGACGAGCAGGACCGCAAGCTGAACAGCCTCAAGCGCGGCGACGAGTTGCCGAGCGGCGTGCAGCAGATGGTCAAGGTGTACGTGGCGACGAAGCGGGTCATCAGCGTCGGCGACAAGATGGCCGGCCGCCACGGCAACAAGGGCGTTATCAGCAAGGTGCTGCCGGAAGAAGACATGCCGTTCCTGAAGGACGGCACGCCGGTGGACATCCTGCTCAACCCGCTCGGCGTGCCGAGCCGGATGAATGTGGGCCAGATTCTCGAAACCCACCTCGGCTACGCGGCCTCGAAGCTCGGCTTCAAGGCCGTCACCCCGGTCTTCGACGGGGCGAGCGAGGAGGAAATCAAGCAGGCCCTCCGCGAAGCCGGCGAGAGCGACACGGGCAAGAGCGTCCTGTACGACGGCCGCACCGGCGAACCGTTCGAGCAGTCGGTGACGGTCGGCTACCTGTACATGCTGAAGCTGCACCACCTGGTCGACGACAAGGTGCACGCTCGGGCGACGGGGCCGTACAGCCTCATCACCCAGCAGCCGCTCGGCGGGAAGGCCCGGTTCGGCGGTCAGCGGTTCGGCGAGATGGAAGTGTGGGCGCTCGAAGCCTACGGGGCGGCGTTCGTGCTGCAAGAACTGCTGACCGTGAAGTCCGACGACGTGGAAGGCCGGACGAAGATTTACGAGAGCATGGTGAAGGGCGAGAACACGCTGGAAGCCGGCACGCCCGCCAGTTTCGACGTGCTCACGCACGAGATCCGAGGCCTCGGGTTGAACATGCAGTTGGAGAAGAAGCGCGTGTAAGTGAAGTGACAGTCCAAAGCCCGCCCGCGACCGTGGGCGGGCTTTCCCGCAGTCAACGCTTTCACCACCTACGATCGAACACTCACTCTCGACCGGGAGTCATCATATGAGCACTGGCATTCCTTCATCGTCGAGCGCCGCGGCCGCCGAGGCGTCGAACTACGACCGCATTAACGACTACGGCGCGGTCCGCATCAGCCTGGCCAGCCCGCACGACATCCGCAGTTGGAGCTTCGGCGAAGTCAAGAAGCCGGAGACGATCAACTACCGCACGTACCGCCCCGAAAAGGACGGTCTGTTCTGCGAGCGCATCTTCGGGCCGGAAAAGGACTGGGAGTGTACCTGCGGCAAGTACCGCGGCATGAAGTACAAGGGCATGATCTGCGACCGCTGCGGCGTCAAGGTCACACACAGCCGCGTCCGCCGCAAGCGCATGGGCCACATCGAACTGGCCGCCCCGGTCGTGCACATTTGGTTCTTCAAGGCGATGCCCAGCCGCCTCGGCACCCTGCTGGACATGAAGACCAGCAGCCTCGAAAAGATCATCTACTTTCAGGACTACGTCGTCGTTGACCCGGGCGAAACGCCGCTCAAAGAACGGCAACTCCTGACGGAAGACGAGTTCAAGGAAGCCCACCAGCAGTACGGCGACACGTTCGAAGTCGGCATGGGCGCTGACGCCATCAAGAAGATGCTGGAGAAGCTCAACCTCGTCACGCTCGCGGCCGACCTCCGCGACCGCCTCGAAAAGGAAATGGCCCGCGGCGAGAAGAAGTCGAAGCAACGCGAAAAGGACCTCGTCAAGCGGCTGAAGACGATCGAGGCCCTCCGCGACAGCAGCAACAAGTGCGAGTGGATGGTCCTGGAGTGCATCCCGGTCATCCCGCCGGACCTGCGGCCGCTCGTGCTGCTCGACAGCGGCAACTTCGCTACGTCCGACTTGAACGACCTGTACCGCCGGATCATCAACCGGAACAACCGGCTCAAGAAGCTCGTGGACCTGAACGCGCCGGAAGTCATCATCCGCAACGAAAAGCGGATGCTGCAACAGTCCGTCGACGCGCTGTTCGACAACAACCGCTGCAAGCGGCCCGTCCTCGGGTCGTCGAACCGCCCGCTCAAGTCGCTGACGGACATGATCAAGGGCAAGCAGGGCCGCTTCCGGGAAAACCTCCTCGGCAAGCGGGTCGACTACTCGGCCCGGTCGGTCATCGTCGTCGGCCCGGAACTCAAGCTGCACCAGTGCGGGCTGCCGAAGAAGATCGCCCTCGAACTGTTCCAGCCGTTCATCATCCGCCGGCTCAAGGAACTCGGCCACGCCGACACGATCAAGTCGGCGAAGAAGATGCTCGAGCGCAAGGACGACGTGGTCTGGGACATCCTCGAAGAAGTCACCAAGAGCCACCCGTGCCTCCTCAACCGGGCACCGACGCTGCACCGGATGGGCATTCAAGCGTTCGAGCCGGTGCTGATCGAAGGGAACGCCATCCGGATTCACCCGCTCGTCTGTAAGGGCTTCAACGCCGACTTCGACGGCGACCAGATGGCCGTCCACCTGCCGCTGTCGATCGAGGCGCAGGTCGAGGCGACCGTGCTGATGATGTCGACGAACAACATCTTCAGCCCGGCGAACGGCAATCCGATCATCTCGCCGTCGCAGGACATCGTCATGGGCTGCTACTGGCTCACGGCCGCCCGCGGCGAGGAGGGCGAGAAGGTCGAGGCCGGCGACGGCATGATCTTCCACAGCAGTGGCGAACTGTTCCAGGCGTATGCCGAGGGCAAGCTCGGCATCCACGCCCGCATCAAGGTGCGGGTGCCCAGCCACAAGAAGGTCATCAGCGAAATCCGCGACGAGCGTGGGGCGGCGAAGGTCGAAGAGCTTCCCCGCAAGCCGAACGGCCTGGTCAACACGACCGTCGGCCGGACGATCTTCAACGACATCCTGCACTCGAAGATGGCGTTCTACGACCTGCCGCTGTCGAGCAAGCACCTGGCCCGCATCATCGCCGACTGCTACCTGCAACTCGGCCGGCGGGAAACCATCACGCTGCTCGACCGCATGAAGGAAACCGGCTTCCGCGAATCGACGCGGTCGGGCCTCAGCTTCGCCGCGTCCGACCTCCGCACGCCGGCCGTCAAGGAGGCCGTGCTGAAGGAGAAGGACAAGGAAGTCGAGAAGCTCCGCCGCTTCTATGAGCGCGGCCAGATGACCGCGAAGGAACGGTACATCAAGACGATCGAGCACTGGAACGACGCCCGCGAGACGATCACGAAGGCGTTGATGAAGGACCTCGCGAACGACCGCCGCGACGGCAAGCCGTACCTGAACCCGATCTTCCTCATGGCCACCTCGGGGGCACGGGGCGGGCAGGAGCAGATTCGGCAGCTCGCAGGTCTGCGGGGTCTGATGGCGAAGCCGTCGGGCGAAATTATCGAGACGCCGATCAAGTCGAACTTCCGCGAAGGCTTGAAGGTGCTGGAATACTTCTCCAGTACACACGGTGCCCGGAAGGGCTTGGCCGACACCGCGTTGAAGACCGCCGACTCCGGGTACCTCACGCGGAAGTTGGCCGACGTGGCCCAGAACGTGGTCATCACGATGCACGACTGCGGCAGCACCGGCAGCGTGACGAAGGGGATCATGTACAAGGGCGACGAGATCGACCGCCCGCTGTTCGACGCCATCCGCGGCCGGGTCAGCCGGGTGCGGATCAAGCACCCAGAGAAGAACGAGACGATCGTCGACGAGAACGAGATGATCTCGCCGGACAAGGCGCGGTTGCTCGAGCGGCTGAACTTCGACAAGGTCGCGGTCCGCAGCCCGATGACCTGCCAGGCCCCGCTCGGCCTGTGCCGGCTGTGCTACGGCATGGACCTGGCCACCGGCACCATCGTCGAGGACGGCATGGCCATCGGCATCATCGCCGCCCAGTCGATCGGCGAGCCGGGCACGCAGTTGACGATGCGGACCTTCCACATCGGCGGGGTGGCCCAGTCGAAGGACGCGGCCAACACCGAGCACAAGACGAAGAAGGCCGGCGTGACCGCGTTCGAGCGGATCAACGTCGTCACCAACTCGGACGGCCAGAAGATCGCGCTGGCCCGGTCCGGCGAAATCTTGATCCTCAACAAGAAGGGCGGCACGATCATCGACCGCTTCGCCGTGCCGAACGGGGCAGAACTGTTCGTCAAGGACGGGCAGGAAGTCGCCGCCGGCACGTCACTGTGTAAGTGGGACCCGCACGCCACGCCGATCATCTGCGAAGAGGGCGGCAAGGTGAAGTGGGTGGACATCAAGGAAGGCGTCACCCTCCGCCGCGAGAAGTCCGGGCAGACGGGGATCGACCAGTACACGATCATGGAGCACAAGGGCGAACTGCACCCGACGATCCAGATCAGCGACGACCGCGGCAACATCCTGAAGGCGTACACGCTGCCCGAAAAGGCGAACGTGTTGGCCAAGGACGGCGAGAAGGTCGCGGCCGGCACCGTGCTGGCGAAGACGACGCGGGAAGCGGCCAAGACCCACGACATCACCGGCGGTCTGCCGCGGGTGACGGAGTTGTTCGAAGCCCGCCGCCCGCGGAACCCGGCCGTCATGGCGGAAGTCAGCGGCCGCGTCCGCATCGGGGACAAGAAGCGTGGCAAGAAGCAAATCTGGGTGCAACGCGAAACCGACGACGGCAAGGTCATCGGCGAGGAGCGCGAGCACCAAGTCCCGGCCAGTGCCCCGCTCGCGGTGCACACCGGCGACTACGTGAAGGCCGCCGACCCGCTCGTGAGCGGGCCGCTCGCCCCGCACGACATCCTGCGGATTTCCAGCCTGGAAGCCGTGCAGGAGTACCTCGTCCGCGAAGTGCAGTCGGTGTACCGCAGCCAGCGGGTGGACATCGACGACAAGCACATCGAGACGATCGTCGCGCAAATGCTCCGCAAGGTGAAGGTCGTCACCACCGGCGACACCGGTCTGCTGCCGGGGTCGGTGATGGACAAGTTCACCTTCCAGGAAGTGAATGACCGCCTGCTGAACGAGTGCGTGAAGGTCGTGGACGCGGGCGATTCGACCCTCGTGCCGGGCCGCATCTACTCGAAGGACGCCTTTGAAGAAGAACGGGCCGCGCTGGAGGCGACCGGCGGCAAGAAGAAGAAGCCGACGTTCGAAGTACCAGTGCCGGCGACCAACGAAGTGCAACTCCTCGGCATCACGAAGGCGGCCGTGCAGTCGGACAGCTTCATCAGCGCCGCGTCGTTCCAGGAAACGACCAAGGTGCTGACCGAAGCCGCCCTGGCGAGCAAGGTCGACTACCTCGTGGGCTTGAAGGAAAACGTGATCCTCGGTCACTTGATCCCGGCCGGCACGGGCTTCAAGATTCACCAGGAAGCGGAAGTGCGGATCAACTCCGAGAACTTCCCGCAGTACGGCAACGCCTCGGAAGAGGTCGAACAACCGACGGAAGCTTAATCCCCGGTGGGTCGACAATCACAGGGCCGGGGCTCTCGTAGCCCCGGCCTTTTTCGTTTCTCGCTCGTCATTTTGCACCGGCCCGGCGGATCTCACCGGGACGCCGTCAGGTAGCCCCTTGTTCGCCCCGCGATTTCCGGGTATCACTGTGGGAGTCTCCCTCCCACCCCGGATCACGTCGATGAACGCACTCCTCCTCTCGATACTCCTGTTCGCCCCCGCCGCGGACCCCGACGGCGTGCTGCCGGTCGGGGCGGATGGCAAGCCGCTGAACCTCGACTTCGAAGCCGGCACGCTTAAGGACTGGACCGCCGACGGTGACGCCTTCAAAGATCAGCCGGTGAAGGGCGACGCCGTGGCCGCCCGCCGCGGCGACATGAAGAGCAACCACCAGGGACAGTTCTGGATCGGCGGGTACGAGAAGCACGGCGACAAGCCGAAGGGGACGCTGACGAGCGTGCCGTTCAAGGTGACGCACCCGTGGGCCAGCTTCCTCATCGGCGGCGGCCCGACGAAGGACACGGTCGTCGAACTGATCGACGGGTCGAAGAAGGTCTTCTTCTCGGCCAGCGGCCAGGAGAACGAGGAGATGGCCCGCGTCGCCGTCGATCTCGCGAAGGTCCAGGGGCAGGAGATTCAGATCCGCCTCGTGGACAAGAGCGCGGCCGGGTGGGGGCACCTGAACTTCGATGACTTCCGCTTCCACGCCGCGAAGCCGGCCGTCGCCACCCGCCCGACGGCGGTGTCGCAAGACGACTACAAGTATACCGGGCAGCCGCCGGAAGACGCGGCCAAGAACATGACGGTGCCGCCGGGCTTCAAGGTGAGCCTGTTCGCCGGCGAGCCGGACCTGCACCAGCCGATCGCCATGTGCTTCGACGACCGCGGCCGGCTGTGGGTGGTGGAAGCGTTCTGCTACCCGAAGCGGAAGCCGTTCGACGGGCCGATGCTTCCGGAGAATTTGCGGAAGGAAGGCGACAAGATTCTGATCTTCGAGGACACCGACGGCGACGGCAAGTTCGACAAGCGGACGGTCTTCCTCGAAGGGCTGAACCTCGTCTCCGGCATCGAGTACGGCTTCGGCGGCGTGTGGGTCGGGGCGGCCCCGTACTTCGTGTTCATCCCCATCCTCGACGGCGACAAGGCCGGCGAGCCGAAGGTTCTGCTCGACGGCTGGGGCCTGGAGGACACGCACGAGACGCTGAACAGCTTCATCTGGGGGCCGGACGGCTGGCTCTACGGTTGCCACGGCGTCTTCACGCACAGCAACGTCGGCAAGCCCGGCACCCCGGCGAAGGACCGCACGAAGATCAACGCCGGCGTCTGGCGGTACCACCCGACGAAGCACACGTTCGAAGTCTTCGCCCACGGCACCAGCAACCCGTGGGGGCTGGACTACAACGCCGTCGGCGACTTCTTCGTGGAGGCATGCGTCATCCCGCACCTGTGGCACATCGTGCAGGGGGGCCGGTACCAACGGCAGGCGGGGCCGCACTTCAATCCGTACACCTACGACGACATCAAGACGATCGCCAAGCACCGGCACTACGTCGGGGCCAACCCGCACGGCGGCAACAACCGCAGCGACAGCGTCGGCGGCGGCCACGCTCACAGCGGCCTGATCTGCTACCAGGGCGGAACGTGGCCGAAGGAGTACAACGGCAAGCTGTTCATGGGCAACATCCACGGCCACCGCATCAACGTCGACGTGGTGACGCCGAAGGGCAGCGGGTACGAGGGCGACCGCAACCCGGACTTCCTGCTGAGCAACGACCGCACGGTCATCGTCATCGGCATGCAGACCGGCCCGGACGGCAACCTGTACTTCGGCGACTGGTCGGACAAGCAAGTCTGCCACCGCAACGAGGTCGAAATCTGGGACCGCACTAACGGCCGCATCTTCAAGGTCAGCCACGACAGCACGAAGCCGGTGAAGGGCCTCGACCTGCAAAAGTGCAGCGACGAGGAGTTGGTGAAGTACCAGTTGCACGAGAACGAGTGGTACGTGCGGCATGCCCGGCGAATCTTGCAGGAACGGGCGGAAGTAGCAGGCGATGAAAAAGCGATGGCCGAGAAACAGAATCGCCAGTCGAAACCAGGGGAAGGGGCATTCTGGTTGGAGAAAGTGTGGAACAAGCTCGCGAAGTTGGCGTTTGAGGACGCCGACGAACAAAACCGCTTGCGGGGGTTGTGGGCACTACACTCCGTGGCCGGAGGGCTTACTCATGACTGGGAACTCAAAGCCCTCCGTGACAAAAGCCCACACGTCCGTGCCTGGGCGATCCAACTGATCGCTCAGGCGGGGGACATTGACTTCCTGTGCCCACCCAACAGCCCGATCCTTGCCAAAATGGCGAAAGAAGACCCATCACCTTTGGTCCGCCGTGCGTTAGCGAGCGGGTGCCAGAAGGCAGACCCTGAACTGCCAGAACGTCGCTGGGCTTACTTGAGCGATTTGGTTCGTCACCAGGAGGATGCCGCCGACCCACTACTCCCGTTCCTGTACTGGTACGCAGGCGAACCGCTGTGCGACAAAGACCCGGCGAAGGCATTGATGTACGCAGCCGATAGCCCGATCCCTCAACTGCTCCCCTTCGCCGTCCGCCGTATCGCCGCCATCGGCACGGCAGAAGCGTTCGCCGTCCTCGTGAAACAACTCGGCGAATCGAAGTCGGCCGACCAGCAACTCGCCATCCTGCACGGTCTTGCCGACGGCATGAAGGGCCGCCGCGATGCGAAAGCCCCGGCGAATTGGGCGGCCGTTTACGAGAAGCTCGCCAAGAGCGAATCGGCGGAGGTGCGAACCGCGGCCCTGACCGTCGGTGTGGCATTTCGCGACCCGGCGGCGGCGGCCTCGTTGCTGGCCGTCGTTGGTGATGCGAAGGCGAACGCGACCGTTCGGCAGAATGCGTTGAACTCGCTGCTCGATGTCGGCCACGCCAAACTGAGTGAGTCACTGAAGACATTGCTGAAGGAACCGGCCATGCGGAGCGCCGCCATCCGCGGCATGGCCCGCGTGGCCGACGACGGCGTGCCGGGCGTGCTGCTCGCCGACTACGCCGGCTTCACGGCCGCAGAGAAGCGAGACGCCATCACCACGCTCGCCAGCCGGGCGAAGTTCGGCGAAGCCCTGCTCGACGCGATCGAGGCGAAGAAGGTGCCGAGTGCCGACGTGCCGGCCGAGACGATCCGGCAACTCCGCAATCTCGGCGACAAGGC
Source organism: Limnoglobus roseus (assembly GCF_008254045.1). Classification (GTDB taxonomy): domain Bacteria; phylum Planctomycetota; class Planctomycetia; order Gemmatales; family Gemmataceae; genus Limnoglobus; species Limnoglobus roseus. Next base: position 3,543,731 of record NZ_CP042425.1, read on the forward strand.
GCTCGACGCGAAGATCACTACCGTCTGGGGCGTCGTCCGCGACACGCCGGCCGACCGCAAGAAACTCATCGCTGACTGGAAGAAGAAGCTCACCCTCACCGACAACCCCGACCTGTCCGCGGGCCGTGCCACCTTCGCGAAGGTGTGTGCCCAGTGCCACACGCTCTACGGCGTCGGCGGCAAGGTTGGCCCCGAGATCACCGGGTCCAATCGGGCGAACCTCGACTACCTGTTGGAGAACGTCTTCGACCCGTCGGCCGTCATCCCGAAGGAGTACGCGGCCACGAAGCTCGACCTCGCCGACGGCCGCGTGATTACCGGCATCATCAAGGAAGAGACGAAGGCCACGCTCACCGTCGTCACCGACCGCGAGACGCTGACCCTGCCGGTCGGCGACGTGAGCGGCCGCAAGGCATCGGCCGAGTCGATGATGCCGAACGACCTGACGAAGCAACTCACCGAGCGGGACGTTCGCAACCTGATCGCGTACCTCCGCCACCCGCAACAAGTGCCGATGAAGGCGACGGCCGAGAACGCGAAGGAGTTCTTCAACGGCAAGGACATCACGAGTTGGGACGGCGACAAGGACGTGTGGAGCGTCGAGAACGGAGAGATCGTCGGCAAGACGAAGACCGGCCTCAAGAAGAACACGTTCCTGAAGGCCCCGCTCGAAGTGAGCGACTTCAAACTGACGGTGAAGGTGAAGCTCGTGCCGAACGACGCGAACAGCGGCATCCAGTTCCGCAGCGTGAACATCGAGGGCGGCGAGATGCGCGGCCCGCAGGCCGACGTCGGCAAGGGCTGGTGGGGCAAGCTCTACGAGGAAAGCGGCCGCGGCCTGTTGGTGAAGGACGGCGGCGAGAAGTTCGTCAAGGAGAACGACTGGAACGAGTACACGGTGGAAGCCATCGGCTCGACCGTGAAGATTTGGATCAACGGCGAGAAGGTGGCCGACTACACCGACGAGAAGCTCGCGAAGAGCGGGTTGGTCGCGTTCCAGGTCCACAGCGGCGGGCCGACGGAAGTGCGGTTCAAGGACATCAAGTTCGAGGTGAAGGAAGGGAAGTAGCGGATGGTTCGGACGGCACGTTAGCGCCAGCGTCGAAGGGTTCCCGGCGTGAAGGGCCGGTTCTTTCAGCCCAGGTCATCTGGCCTGGGTTCGAGACGCGCACGATTTCGGCCCTGAAGGGGCCGTTCATTCCCGGGGCCGGAATGAACGGCCCCTTCAGGGCCGAGTCGTTGATCGATCACACTTCTACGCAGCAGGTGAGGCGGGAAAAAAAACGGGGGCATCCGCCCCCGCTCGCCAGCCGTCACTTCAGGACGCGGACCAAGATGAACGTCAGGGCGAAGACCATGGCGAAGATGATGCCGATGGCGGCGAAGAAGAACGTGCGGTTCTTTTGGAAGGCGGCCTGCGAAACCACGACCGGCATCCGCGGCGGGTCGGAGAGAGTGTTCGAGGCAGACCCCCGCGTGGTCTCGGCCATCGACGCGGGCGGCAGCACCTGACGCGGGCCACTCTCTTCGATGTGGTCGAAGGCGCTTTCTTCCTGCGGGTTGACCTCGATCGGGGCGACCACCTGTTCGCCGCTGTTCGTGTAGCCGGTCGGGGCCGTGTCGCGGATTGCCGCCGACTTCGGGATCGCGTGACTCGACGACGCCGCGAACTGCCGGCGGTCGGCCATCCGCTGCAACGCCGCCGCGATCTCCTCGGCCGTCTGCGGCCGGTCGTCCGGGTTCTTGCTCAGCATCTTGTGGATCAGCGCCGCCAGATCGCTGGGAACCTTCGGGTTGAGTTCCGTAACCTGCCGGGGTTCCTTGCCGCCGAGGGCCATGAGCAGGTCCATGAGGTTGTCCCCCTGGAACGGCAGTTGGCCGGTGCTCATGCGGTAGAGAACCGACCCGACGCTGAAGATGTCGGTCCGGTGGTCGATCTTGCTGCCGCGGGCCTGCTCCGGCGACATGTACGCCGGCGACCCGATGATCGCGCCGCTGGTCGTCAGCTTCGCCTCGTCGAGCGGGTTGAGCGACTTCACCAGGCCGAAGTCGAGAATCTTCGCCTTGCCGAGCGGGGCTTCGAGCCAGATGTTGCTCGGCTTGATGTCCCGGTGGGCGACGCCCATCTTGTGCGCCACGGCCAACGCCGAGCAGACCTCCCGGCCGACGCGGAGGGCTTGCGAGACGCCGGTGACGGGGTTCTTCTTGAGGAAGTCGTCGAGGGACGCCCCCTGAAGGTACTCCATCGCGATGAACGGGATGCCGTTCCATTCGTCGGCGTCGTAGATCGTAACGATGTTGTCGTGCTTGAGTTGGGCGGCGGCGAGGGCTTCGCGGTTGAACCGCGTCTTCGCCGCCTCGTTCTGGGCGAACTTCGGCAGCATCACCTTGAGGGCGACCCGGCGGCGGAGGCGTTCCTCGTAGCCGAGATAGATCCCGCCCATGCCGCCGCGGCCGAGTTCCTTGAGGATGCGGTACCGCCCCAGCACGCCCAACTCGGTCGGCTTCTTTGGCGGCCCGAAAGCCGGCATGTCCGATTCAGGCTTGACGTTCGCGGCCACAGCGTCCTTAGCGTCCTTGGTTTCGTCGTTGGAGGCGTTCATCGACGGCGCCTGGGAAAGAGTATCATGTGAAGTAGAGTCTGGGCGTACGCTCTTCATGATCCCATCGGGGGCTAATGTGGGGCTGGCAGAGGTTTTAATAGTATAGGCGAAAGAGTAATATCCGGGCAAGAACGTTTTAGCCCCTTCTTCCCCTGCAATCGGTACAATTTTCCCCTCACGTTGCGGTTCGGAAACGCTCCTGCCGATTTGCCTGACAAGGGGTTTGCGTAGGGGCGGTGACGGTAACGCTTCGACCGGCGTAAAATCAGGAAACGCCCCCACCCGGACCCGGCGGCGGGAATTCGTAACATCACCCTTCCCCCTCCCGCCCAGACAACAGGAGTTCCGCTCATGCATTCGTCTCGTTTGCTCGGTGCGGCGGCGGCCGTGCTCGGGTTCGCGTTCATCGGGACGGCCCAGGAGTCGAAAGTGCGATACCCCGAAACGAAAAAGGTCGAACACGTTGACGACTACCACGGCACGAAAGTGCCCGACCCGTACCGGTGGCTGGAAGACGACGTGCGGACGTCGAAGGACGTCGCCGATTGGGTGGAAGCCGAGAACAAGGTGACGAACGCTTACCTGGAGGGCATCCCGGAGCGGGCGTACATCAAACAGCGGATCACCGACCTGTTCAACTTCGAGAAGTACTCGGCCCCGTCGAAACACGGCGGCAAGTACTTCTACAGCAAGAACGACGGCCTCCAGAACCAGAGCGTGCTGTACGTGCAGGACACGCCGATGGGCGAGCCGCGGCTGTTGCTCGACCCGAACAAGCTGAGTAAGGACGGCACCGTCGCGCTCAGTGGCTTCGAGGTGTCCGACGACGGCAAACACGTCGCTTATGGCCTCGCGGAAGCCGGGTCGGACTGGAACACCTGGAAGGTGCTGGACGTGGCCACCGGCAAGACGCTGGACGACGAACTGAAGTGGGTGAAATTCTCCTCGGCCGCGTGGACGAAGGACGCGAAGGGCTTCTACTACAGCCGCTTCCCGGAGCCTGCGAAGGGGGCCGCGTTCCAGAGCTTGAACGTCGACCAGAAACTCTACTTCCACAAACTCGGCACCCCGCAGGCCGAGGACACGCTGGTCTACGAACTGCCGGCCCACCCGACGTGGAACATCAGCGCCGGCGTCACCGACGACGGCAAGTACCTGGTCATCTACGTCAGCGACGGCACCACCAGCCGGAAAACGAAAGTGTTGTTCCAGAGCCTGGAAAACCCGGCGGCCAAGCCGGTGGCCCTCATCGACAACCAGGAGAACAAGTGGGGGCTGATCGACAACATCGACTCGGTCTTCTACTTCCAGACCGACTGGCAGGCCCCGAAGTACCAGATCGTGGCGATCGACACGAAGAACCCGGACCCGAAGGTCTGGAAGACGGTCCTGCCGGAAAGCGCCGACGTGATCCAGAGCGCCACGCTCGTCGGCGGCAAGTTCGCGGTCAGCTACCTGAAGGACGCGAAGACCGTGGTGAAGATCCACGATGTGGACGGTAAGTTCTTCCGCGACGTGGCCCTGCCGGGCATCGGCTCGGCCGGCGGCTTCGGCGGCAAGGCGCGCGACCCTGAGACGTTCTACACGTTCGCCAGCTTCACCACGCCGCCGAGCATCTTTCGCTACGACATGTCCACCGGCGAGAGCAAGCTGCTCCGCCAGGCGAAGGTGAAGTTCAGCCCGGCCGACTACGAGGTGAAGCAGGTCTTCTACCCGAGCAAGGACGGCACGAAAATCCCCATGTTCATCGCCCACAAGAAGGGCATCCCGATGGACGGCACGAACCCCGTGCTGCTCTACGGCTACGGCGGCTTCAACATCTCGCTGCCGCCGTCGTTCTCGACGAGTCGCGTCCAGTGGATGGAGATGGGCGGCGTGTTGGCCGTGGCGAACCTCCGCGGTGGCGGTGAGTACGGCGACGCCTGGCACCGGGCCGGTACAAAGCTGACCAAACAGAACGTCTTCGACGACTTCATCGGTGCGGCCGAGTACCTCATCAAGGAGAAGTACACGTCGCCGAAGAAGATCGGCATCCAGGGCGGCAGCAACGGCGGCCTGCTCGTCGGGGCGTGCATGACGCAACGGCCGGACCTGTTCGGCGCGTGCCTGCCGGCCGTCGGCGTGATGGACATGCTCCGCTTCCAGAACTTCACGGCCGGCCGCTTCTGGGTGGACGACTACGGCAGCAGTGCCGACCCGGAGCAGTTCAAGGCCCTGTACGCCTACAGCCCCTACCACAACCTGAAGCCCGGCACGAAGTACCCCGCGACCCTTGTAACGACGGCCGACACCGACGACCGCGTGGTGCCCGGGCACAGTTTCAAGTTCATTGCGAAACTGCAATACAGTCAGTCCGGCGACGCTCCGGTCCTGGCGAGAATCGAGACGAAGGCCGGCCACGGAGCCGGCAAGCCGACAACGAAGGTGATCGAAGAAACGGCCGACCAGTGGGCGTTCCTGGTGAAGAACCTGGGCGTGAAGGTGGTGGAAGTGAAGTAACTTCTTCCAGTAATGCAGGGAATAAATTCCTCCGTCGCCCCATCAGAGATGATGGGGCGATGTCATTTCCACTTCGACGGATGTCCGATGAAGAATCCACAACCCGTCCTGATACTGCTGGCAGTCGTCGGGTTATTAACCACCTCAAGTCCGGCAACGGCTACCAAGCCGGCTCCGTATCACAGTTTCGTCCGGCCAGTGGGCGAGAAGTTCGTTTTTGTCATGCGGACGGACGATGGGAACTTGAGCCACTTCATCGAGGAATACGCCGCTCCCCAGCGCGAGATTCACAAGAAGTACAAGGCGTCTGGCTTGTACCGTGTTGACGATCCAGTGAACCCGCTCTGGACGGTTGATTGGATTGACTGGCCAGAGAATCTGCTGGTCCTCAAAGATGGCGTCCACCTGGTCTGGTTCCGAAGCGGGTATCTGGGCCTCGTCAGCGGCAGTCCGCCACACCTTGACAGGCACGAGTGGTTGCAAGCGAGGGTGATTGAGGTGTACGCGAACGGAAAGTCGATTTGGAGCCGTCAGGTAGATGAAGTCGTGCCTTACCCGGCGTTGTTACCCGATGGCCGTTGGTACCAGTCGATTTCAGCCTATACCGAAGAGAACACGCTTGAGATTCGAACCCGTGACAGCTTCACCACGGTGTTCGACTATCGCACGGGCGAAATCAGATCGCAAACCCGGCCGATTGAAAGCCGGCTGAGAAACGACCTCGGCCTGATTCTGACTGTTGCCGTGAGTCTTGTTGTCACCGGGCTTCTGTTACGCCGCCGGGTATTGAAACGCCGACCTACTTCGATGCTGGCCGGCACGTCCCACTAATATCGCGACACCCGGCGGCTTAAGCCGCTCGGCTCGCCGGGTCAACGGATACAGGAAGTCGGAGGGGACGTCATGACGATGTGGACGGTTGACAGCGAAGAACTCCCGGGCAACCGCGGGCGGCGGTTCGCGGTCACCCTCACCTCCCGTGCGGCGACCTTTGCGGAGGTCATCCGTGCTTGGCAGGACGATGCCGATTTTCGGGCACTCTTCAACGCGACGTTGGCCGCTGCCCCCTACGCTGAGTTCCGTTGGGAGACGCCGCCGGTCACGACCGACACGGCATCGCGACCGTTCGAATTCGTGACCTTGAGCAGCCCAGGACTGGCCCGCAGGCCCGATCGGGAAGCATTCGCACCGCACTTCACGACGGCCCTGAACGGCGTTGCCGCCTTCCCCAATCTCGGCGGTGATGCGATTCTCATCGTGCCGTGCCCGGCCGCGGATGCGTCGGCTTACGGGCACTTGGCCGCGTTTGTTCGTCTCGCTCCCGAGGCTCAATGGCACGCCTTCTGGCAGGCAGTCGGGGCGGCGATGGCTCGGCGACTTGGGCCATCGCCGGTTTGGCTGAGTACCGCCGGCTACGGGGTGGCCTGGCTGCACGTGCGGCTCGACGATCGGCCGAAGTATTACGGATTTGACGAGTACAAACACCGATCTACTTGAAGTCTACACAGCGTTCAACCGGGCGAGCGGCCCGACGTGAGCGGGCCGTGTCTTGACATCCGCAGACACGGCCCGCTCACGTCGGGCCGCTCGCCTTTTCGTTCTGGTACAATGGCCGCCATCCTCGTCGGAGTCGGTCATGCCGCTGCTCGACCACTTCCACCCGCCGCTGAGCCGCACGCACCCGTGGCGGAGCTTCCACGGCACGTGGGCCGCAGCCATCGCGCGGCTGCTGAACGCCGGCGTGCTGCCGGACGGGTATTACGCTGCCCCGTTCCTCGACCGTGACGGTCCGTCCGAGATCGACGTGGCCGCCTTGCAAGACGGCACGCCCTCAGCCCCGCAAGCGTGGGCCGTCACGGAGCCGGCGTTGACGGTCGCTGTCGAGTGGATGGGCACGGACGATGTGCGGGTCGAAGTCTTCACCGACGACGGCGACCCGCGGTTGGCCGCCGCTATTGAGTTGGTCAGCCCGCGGAACAAGGACCGGCCACAGGCCCGCGACGCCTTCACGGCAAAGTGCGTGGACCGCCTGCGGCACGGCTGCGGGCTGGTCGTGGTGGACGTGGTGACGACCCGGCGGGCCGACCTTCACGTCGAGTTGCTCACGGCCCTCGCGATCGAAGCTGGTCCGGTAGGGGGTTCGCTGTCGGCGGTCGGGTATCGCCCCGTCAGGCGGGACGCTGACGGGCGGTTACTCGCTTGGCCGTCGGCCCTGGAAATCGGCCGACCGCTTCCCACGGTCCCCCTCTGGCTGCTCGGAATGGACGTGCCGGTGCCGCTCGACTTGGAAGCCAGCCACACGACCGCGTGTGCCGACCTCCGCATCCGCCCGGCGGGTTGAAACGCCCCAACCCTCCCCGCCTATCATGTCTCCATGCCAACCGCCCTGCTTCCTGCGTCCGCGAAGTCTGTCGTCATCATCGGGGCCGGTCCCGGCGGGCTGGCGGCCGCGCTTCTGCTCGCGAACGCCGGCGTTAAAGTTCGCGTTCTCGAACGATTGCCGCGCGTCGGCGGGCGGTGTTCCGCGATTGAAGAGCAGGGATTCCGCTTCGACTTGGGGCCGACATTCTTCCTCTACCCGCAAGTCCTCGAACGCATCTTTCGGCTCATCGGTCGCGACCTGAAAAGCGATATCCCGATGACGCGGCTCGATCCGCAGTACCGGCTAGTCTTCGGCAGCGGTGGCGACCTCGTTTGCTCGCCGGACCTGGAGAAGATGGCCGCCGAGGTGCGGAAACTGTCGGCCGACGACGCCGCGAACGTGAAGCGGTTCATCGACGACAACCGCGTGAAACTGGAACTCTTCCGCCCGTGCCTGGAAAGCCCGTTCCTGGGGTGGCGTGATCTCTTCAAACTTTCGCTGCTGAAGCTGTTGCCCGTGCTCGCGCCGTGGCGGTCGGTCGAGGGTGAGCTGAGCCGCTACTTTCGCGACCCGCGGGTGCGGCTGGCGTTCACGTTCCAGTCGAAGTACCTCGGCATGTCGCCGTTCAACTGCCCCAGCCTGTTCAGCATTCTGTCGTACCTCGAATACGACTTCGGCGTCTGGCACCCGACCGGCGGCTGTTCGGCCGTGTCCGAGGGCATGGCCCGCGTTGCCGCCGAGATGGGCGTCGAGTTCCATCTGAATGAGCCCGTCACCGAGATGCTCTTCGACGGAAAGAAGTGTGTCGGTGTGAAAACCGACCGCGACACGTACCTCGCCGACGCGGTGGTCGTGAACGCCGACTTCGCGCACGCGATGACGACGCTCGTGCCGAACGCGATTCGGCGACGGTGGACCGACACGAAGATCGCGAAGAAGAAGTTCTCGTGCAGCACCTTCATGCTCTACCTCGGCCTCGACGGCCGGTACGACGACGTGCCGCACCACACGATCTACACGGCGAAGGACTACGTCGGCAACCTCGCGGACATCGAGACGAACCGCGTGCTGACCAACGACACCTCGTTCTACGTACAAAACGCGAGTGTCACCGACCCGACGCTCGCACCGCCCGGCATGAGCACGCTGTACGTCCTCGCCCCGGTGACGAACCTGCACGAGAACGTGAACTGGCCGGCGGCGAAGGCGAAGTTCCGTGAAACGGTGCTGCGGCAACTGCCGAAGGTCGGCATCACGGACGTGGAGAAGCGGATTCGCTTTGAGAAGGTGGTTACGCCGCAGATGTGGCAGGATGATTACGCCGTGTACCGAGGGGCGACGTTCAACTTGGCCCACAACCTCGGACAGATGCTCCACTTCCGCCCGCGGAACCGCTTCGAGGACTTGGGCAATGTCTACCTCGTCGGCGGCGGCACTCACCCCGGTAGCGGCCTGCCGGTCATCTACGAATCGGCCCGCATCACGAGCCGGCTGCTGCTGAACGACCTGAAGCTGGATGCGGCGTGGTTGGACGAGACGGCGGCTACTTCGCAGTCCGGCTCAACTTCCGCTTCTTCGGTGTGACTTCTACTTCCGGTTCCGTGAATTCGATCTGCTGCAACCGCTTCCGCACGGCGTCGGCGTACTCCTCGGACAGTTCCACCCCCATCGCCCGGCGGCCCAACTTTTTCGCCACGGCCAGCGTTGTGCCGCTGCCGGCAAACGGGTCGAGGACCAAATCGCCGGGGTTCGACGCCGCCTTGATGATCCGCTCCAGCACCGCCTCTGGCATCTGGCACGGGTGCTTCAACCGCTCCTTGAAGGTGCCGCAGACACGGGGGACGTTCCAGGTGTCCGACTCCGGCTGGAAGTGATCGTCGGTTTCCTGCGGCCTTAGCACCCAGGTGTCGTCGGGGAGTTTGCCGACGGGGTTGGCCCGGCGGTCGGCGTAGGTCGTCATGCGGGCCGACGGCACCCGCACCGGGTCGGGGTTGAACGTGAAGCGGTTCGGGTCGGCCACGTAGTAGAAGATGTGGGCGTGACTGCGGTTGAATTTCTTCGTGCAGTTCACGCCGAACGTGTAGTGCCAGATGATCCAATTTCGCATCGTCAAGCCGAGGGCGTCGAGCCGGACCTTGTGCTCTGCCGCGTACTCGTCGCCGATGGCCACGAACACCGACCCGGTCGGCTTCAGCACGCGCTTCACGGCCGCCAGCCACGCCTCCGTCCACGCGAGGTAGTCGCCGCCGGTGCGGCGGTCGTGGTACACGTCGTACTCGTAGCCGATGTTGAACGGCGGGTCGGCGAAGACCAAGTCCGCGGAAGCCGCGGGCAGCCTCGCAAGGGCGGTGATGCAGTCGCCAGTGATGACCGAATGTTCCACGGGTGCCGCCTGAAGGGATTGGAGTATCGGAGATGGTGAATGATATGTCGGGAAGCGCGAATGCGCAAGGCGTCCTCAATTTGCCGATTGCGAAGGATTTGCCGGATGAAAGTGGTCTAGGCAGGCTGGTGGGAAAGCGGTAGATTCTTCACTCTTGGCCCCTCTACTCGACCATCACCACGGGATCACGGATGATCCAGCATCTGAAACAAGTTTGGCAGTTCCGATACTTTTGGGGCTCGCTCGTCCAACTGGACTTCCGCAACCGCTACCGGCGGTCGCTGTTGGGCATCGGCTGGTCGATGCTCAACCCGCTGGCGATGACGGTCGTCTTCTGCATCGCTTTCGGCACGATCATGGGCGTCGCGGACTGGCGCGACTTCGCCCCGTTCCTGCTCGCCGGGCTGGCCGTCTGGAACTTCATCAAAGAGTCTCTTCTGTACGGGTGCGATGCGTTCGTTCGGGGCGAGTCGTACATCCGGCAAGCCCCGCTGCCGTTTAGCATCTACCCGCTCCGAATCGTCCTCGGCACGTTCATTCACTTCATGATCTCGCTGGTCCTCGTGGTCGTGACGGTGATGGTGTTGAAGGGATCGACGGACGTGCTGTACCGACTCGTTGCGGTCATCCCGGCGGTCTTGCTGTTGGTCGTCTTCTGCTGGAGCATCGCCACGATCTCCGCGTTCGCCGGGGCGTACTTCCACGACACCAAGCACCTCGTCGAAATCGGCACGCAGTTGCTGTTCTTCCTGACGCCGATCATGTACAAGCCGACCCTCGTGGTCGAGAAGATCGGCCCGTGGATGCTCGACCTGAACCCCGCCGCACAATTCCTGATGGTCATTAGCCACCCGCTGGCCGACGGGTCGCCGGTGCCGCCGGACGCATACTTCGTGCTCACCACCCTCACAACGGCCCTCTTCGGCCTCGCGTGCTGCACGATGGCGTGGCTGCAAAAGCGCCTCATTTTCCAACTGTAATCGTCGCCGTGCCGTCCCGCCGACCCACCCCGAAGAACGCCGAGACTCACCGATGGCCAAGATCGAACTGAAGAACCTGTCCCTCACGTTCGCCCTGCGGAAGGCGACGCGAATCTCGCTGAAGGAATTCCTGCTCAACGGGATGTTCCTGAAGAGCCGCAACCCGCTGATCCGCGTGCCGGCGCTTGTGGACCTGAACCTGTCGGCCACCGACGGCGATCGGATCGGCGTCATCGGCCACAACGGGGCGGGCAAGAGCACCCTCCTCAAGACGCTCGCCGGCATCTACCCGCCGTCGAGCGGGCAACTGACCGTTGAGGGGAAGATCTGCTCGCTGTTCGACATCTCGCTCGGGTTCGAGTCGGACGCGACCGGCCGGGAGAACATCCGCTACCGGGCCTTCCTCCAGGGGGAAACGCCGCGGACTCTGCGGGCCAAGCAGCAGGAGATCGAAGAGTTCAGCGATCTCGGCGAGTTCCTCGACACGCCGGTGCGGTACTACTCGGCCGGCATGTTGGTGCGGTTGGCCTTCTCTGTGGCGACGGCGGTCGAACCCGAAGTGCTGCTCATCGACGAAGTTCTCAGCGTCGGCGACCTCGCGTTCCAGATCAAGGCGAAGGAGCGCATGAAGCAGATGATGGCCAACGCCCGCGTGATGGTGATGGTCAGCCACGACCTGAACTCCATCGGGGGGATGTGCGACCGCGTGCTGTGGATGGAGCAGGGCCGCGTGCGCATGGCCGGCCCCGCCGACAAGGTGGTGCGGGCCTACCAGGATAGCGTGAAGCCTCAAAAGTCGGCTGGTGGGGCCGCGGCCGCGTGACCGCCGACCCCGTCGGCATTTTGATCGTCAACTACAACGGCGGGCCGCACCTCTCCGCGTGTCTGACCGCCCTCGAACGGCAGACCGTTCCGCGATACCGCTTCGAAGTCATCGTCCTCGACAACGCCTCCCGCGACGGCTCCGCCGACGGCATTCCGACTCGCTTCCCGTGGGTCCGGCTCGTTCGCTCGTCCGAAAACCTCGGCTTCGCCGAGGGCAACAACGTCGCCGCCCGCTACGCCCACGGCGACACGGTTATCCTCCTCAACAACGACACCATCCCCGACCCGTACTGGCTGGAAGAACTCCTCCGTGCGACGGCCGAACATCCCGGCCACACGCCGGCGTCGAAACTCGTGTTCGCCGACCGGCCGGACGTGATGAACAGTGCGGGGCTGTGCCTGCTCCGCGACGGCCGGGGGATGGACGCGGGCTTCGAACTCCGCGACGGCGGGCAGTTCGAGGCCGGCGGGCCGGTGTTCGCCGGGTGCGGGGCGGCCGTCGTGCTGCGGAAGGACGCGGCCGGCAACGTCCTCGACCCGGACTACTTCCTCTACTACGAAGACCTCGACGCCGGGTGGCGGAACGAACTGACCGGCATGCACGCGGTCGCGGCCCCGCGGTCGCTCGTGCGGCACGTTCACGGGGCTGCGGCCGGCGGGGAGTCGCCGGTCTTCCGCTTCCACGTGGACCGCAACCGGGCGCTCGCCAGCCTCCGCAACGCCGATGCATTCCTCGCGGTGTGGGCCGGCTTCCTGCTGCTGGCGAAGGTGCCGCAGGCGTTCCTGCGACTGGCACGCGGGAAGGTCCGCCGGCGAAACGCGGTCGCCGTTCTCGGAGCGTTCCTGTCGTACCTGGACCGCCTGCCGGGGACACTGGTGGACCGCTACCTGACCCGCTGCTGGCACGTCCGCCGCGGGGGCTGATGCGATCAACTGTGCCGCAGGGCTTCGATCGGGTCCAATCTCGCCGCACGTCTCGCCGGGTACAACCCGGACAGTAGGCCAACGAACACCGACACGCTGAACGCCACGACCGGCGACCACGTGCGGATGATCGTCGGCACGCCAAACGTCGATTGCAGGCCGTAGGCCAAACCGACGCCGAGGGCGATGCCGAAGAGGCCGCCGCCGCACGACAGCACCAGCGTCTCGACCAGGAACTGCGTGGCGATGTCCCGCCGCTTCGCGCCGAGCGCCCGGCGAATGCCGATCTCGCGGGTCCGCTCCGTGACGGTCGCCAGCATAATGTTCATGATGCCGATGCCGCCGACGACGAGCGAGATGCCGGCGATGGCCCCGAGGATGAGTGTGAACAGCCGTTGTGTCTCCTCGGCCTTCCGCAACAATTCCAACGGCACGAACGCCTGAACGTCCTTCTGCGGGTGGTACTGGTCGAGCAGTGATTGCAGCACCGCCGCCGTCCGCGGCACGTTGTCGAGGGCGTCCACTGAGACGGTGATCTGGCTCATGTCGAGCCGTTCGATGTTGAACCCGTTCTTGAACGTGATGAGTTCCCGGCCGATCCGAGCACGGTCGGTGGCGAACGGAATAAACAGCACGCGGGCGAACTCCGTGTCGCCGCCGCCGATGCTGCCGGCCGCGAGTTTCTTGTCTTCCGTGACGCCGATGATCGTGAACGTGATGGCATCGCCGAGGCCGTCCACGCCGATGCTCTTGCCGATGGCGTCCTCGGTGGGGAAGAGGGCGTCGGCCGCACTCGCCCCGATGACGGCGACGTTGTCGAGCTTCACCTCGTCGGCCGCCTCGATGCCGCGACCGCGGACGACGTTGATGTTGTTCTGCCGGAAGAACGCCGGCGTGACCGAGACGAGGCGGACTTCGAGCTTGTGCTGCCGGTGGCGGATCGTCTTGCGAAACTCCCGCGTCGGCGTGGCCGACGTGACGGTCGGCACCGTCACGCGGATGCGCTCCAGGTCGGCGTACGTCAGCCCGTAGGCGAACAGGTCAGCCCCCTTCCGCTCGGACTGGTCCTCGGCCGGCTTGACGCTGCGGAGGAGGATGGTGTTCGCGCCGAGGTCTTCGAGTTGCTTGAGGGCCTGATACCGGGCCGCCTCGCCGACGGCGAGCATGACGATGACCGACGCGACGCCGAGGACGATGCCGAGGGCCGTGAGCATCGATCGCAGCCGGTGGGCCGCGAGTGCCCGCAAGCCGACGCGAACGACGTGGGGAAGGACGGGCATCTCAAAGAGTGTCCATACGGCGAAGACCGCCTACAGTAGCCCGCAGGGGCACAGCGGTTATACTCAGAGCATATCCATGGGCTACCGATACCCGCACTACGAAACTGAGTTGGGTCTCGGGGTAACGGCCTCCTCTATACTGCTTCTCATTGCTTGGTGGGCTTACCAGAACCTGCCACGGTGGGTGGGAGTGCCTGTATTGTGCTTGCCACCATTACTCTTACTAGTCACTTCGATGAACGCCGGCCGATTGTCAACAGCAAGCGAGTCGATTCGTTCAAGCCACCGCGTGCAGCCCAGTCTTCGATCCGAGCATCCGGGGTGAACCCGTAGCCCAAGTGGGTCGGTTCCGAGCGGGTGACGACTGCCCCAACTACAGTCGAGTGGCCGACGGGTCGGCAACCCAGGACTAGACCGAGCGCGTCGTCACACCGCGGGCTCGCAGTGGTTCTCCTCTTCTCCTCGCCAGCTCTTGGCTCGTTACGCCGCCGCCTTCACCGGCTGCACCTGATGGAACAGCCACCGCACCCACCGGTTGGCGACGGCCGCGGCCACCACGCTCCCCGGCTTGCCCCGGCCCTTCATGTCGGCCGCCAGTTTCTTCCACCGGGCGTCGTACCGCACCAGCCGGTGGGCGGCCTCGATGAGCACGACCCGCAGCTGCGGGTTGCCGGCCTTGATCAGCCCGGCGTCGGCCTGCTTCTGGCCGCTCGACGCGTTCCGCGGCGACAGCCCGCAGAACCGGGCCGCCTGCTTGCCCGTCCGGAACCGGTCGAACCGCCCGATCTCGGCCCGGATGGTGGCCGCCGTGACCAGGCCGATCCCCTTCATCGTCAGCAGATTCACGACCAGGGCATCCTCGGCGGTGACCTGGGCCAGGCGTTGCTCGGCCGCCTTGACGTCGCCGGCCAGGGCCTTCAGGCGGCCCAGGTGCCGGTCCATCACCCACCGCGTCTGCTCGCTCAGGGCGGCGTCGCGGGTCAGCCACGTCAGCCACGCCACCGTCCACGGGTTCACGCCCTCGGGGGCGGCTACCCGGTTGTCGCGGAGCAGGGCCCCGATCCGCAGCTTGACGTTCCGCCGCTCGCCGACGAGCTGCTGGCGGTACCGGACGAGCCGTCGCAGTTCGCGGACCTCGGCCGGGGCGTGCCACACCTTGGGCAGGTACCCGACCCGCTCCAGGTCGGCGAGCATCTTGGCGTCCGAGTAGTCCGTCTTGTCCGGGTTGCCCTTCATGCGGGCCACATACCCGGGGTGGGCCAGGTCGACCAGCCACCCGGCTTTGGTCACCAGTTCCTCGGCCAGATCGGCCGACCCGCTGCACGCCTCGATGGCCGCCCGCACGTCGGTGCCGAACCGGGCGACGGCGTCGCGGATGGCCCGCCAGTCGTTCGCGCAACTCTGGTTGAGCAACACGCGGCCGCCGCGGTCCAGGGCGCACACCTGGACGGACAGGGTGTGGTAGTCCAGGCCCACGAAAACGGGGCCGGTCGTCGTTGCCGCGGGCATGGCTGGTCCTCGAAGGTGTGGTCCTGTTGATGGTGACCACACCCACCCTCTCCGGCAACCAGCGTTCATCCCCATCTACTGTTTGGGTTGGGTGGCGTGTGCGGCGAGGGTGATTTGGTCTCAACCCATGTCAACCACTCTTTGATGGTCTGAATGGTGAGCCAAACACCGTAAAGCTTCTCTTCTCGTCCCGAGCCTTTGGTTCGGGACGAGAAACATCTACTTCTTCTCCTCCGGTTTCGTCGCCTTCAGATCGGCAGCGGCCCGCGTTCTCGCGTCGAGCGCCACTTCCTCACCCGGTTCGATGCCGGCCGTCACTTGCACGTATTGCTCGTTGCTCTCGCCGACGGTCACGTCGCGGCGGGTGATGCCGGTCGGCGTGACAGCGTAAACGACCTTCTGGCTCTCGTATTCGGTCACCCCGCCGACGGGCACACTGACCGCGTCGGGCAGCACGCCGATCAGGATTTTCACGTCCGCCGTCATGCCCGGTTTCAGGCCGGCGTCGGACGGGATGTCGTCGAGGCTCAGAGTCGTCTCGTACTGCTTCACGCCCGCGCCGCGCCAGCCGTCGGCCTGGGCGATGGTCGCGATCTTCAGCACCTTGCCGTTCAGCGTGTGGTTCGTCAGGGCTTCGACTTGGAACGTCGCCGGCATGCCGACTTTCACCTTCTTGATGACCGACTCGTGAATCTTCATCTTCACCCGCATCCGCGACAGGTCGGGCAGGCTGAAGATCTCCTGCCGGTAGTACAACTGCGCCCCCGGCCGGATGCGGGCCGACTCGTCCCAGTAGCGAGAGTTCGAGTAGACCACGATACCGTCGGACGGGGCGTGAATCGTGCACCGCTCGATCTGCTGTTGCAGCCGCGTGAGTTGCTTCTTCTCGATCTCCGCCGTGCTCTCGGCCGATTTGAGTTCGCCCTCGGCCTTCTCGATGAGCGACTGCTGCGTTTCTTTCGTTCGCTTCAGTTCGCGCTCCGCTTCGTCGGCCTTCGCCTTCAACTCGGTGATCTTCTTCTTTCGGGTGAACTTCTCCAAGAGGGTCAGGTCGGCCTCGGCACTCGTCACTTCGAACTTCCGCTGCTGCACCGTCAGTTCCTTCGCGCGAATCTGTTCCAACTGGGCGTAGCCGTCCTTCACCAGCCCCTTCGTGAAGGCGATGTCGTCCTCGGCCTCCTTGAGTTGCTTCTTGTTGAGTTCCAGCGTGCCCTTGAGCTTGTCCACGTCCCGCTTGAACTCGCCCTGCGGGTCGTCGTAGCTCTCCAGGTCGATCTTCGCGAGCGTCAGCGCCAGATCGGCCTTGGCGATCTCGCTCTCGGCCTTGTTCTTCGCCTGGGCCAAGTCGCTGCGGCCGGACTTCACCTTCCCCTCGGCCGTCTGCCATTTCACGTCCTGCTCGTTCAGCATCTTCAAGAGCGTGTCGGTGTCGAGCTTCGCGACCTCCTGCCCCTTCTTGACGTGCTTCCCTTCCTCGATGATGGACACGAGTTTGCCGCCGCCTTCGAGGTCGCACGTCACCTGCACGGCGTCGATGCTTTCGAGTTCGCCGCGGTCGGTGATCGTGATCTTCAACTCGCCGCGCTGCACGACGGCCGTAAGGGGGCGGTCGATCGACCGCGAGCCGGTGAACCGCGACAGGCCGTACTTCCAGCCGAGGTAGCCGACGGTGGCCACGACGCCGACGGTGACGAAGCGGCGGCCCCAGGTGCGGAACGTGCCCTTACGGGCCGGCGGCTGGCGCGGCGGCAGGGTCGGGAGTGGCGTCACGATGGGGAGCGGGCTTGCTTGCGGCGGCAGCGGGTCGGGCGGTTGCATCGTCGGGGAATCCTCGCGCGTCGAGTCGCATCATCTCCGAGTTTATCAGAAGCTGAATGCGTTGCTGCTCGTAATTGAAGAAACCGTCGGCCAGCCCGTTGCGGGCCGCGAGGAGCGACTGCTGCGCGTTCAGAATGCGGAGCGTGGCCGCCCCGTCGTCGCCCCGTGCCCCACCCTGCACCGGGGCGGTGAGCAGTCGACGTTCGATGGCGAGTTGCCGCACCGCGACGAGGAGTTGCTGCCGGGCGATCTCGAAGTTGATCCGCTGCCGCTTCAGTTCCCGCAGGCCGGTCCGCACGTCGAGTTCGACGCTGTCCGATAGGGCCATGTAACTTCGGCGGGCACGCTGGTAGGTGATGAGGCTCTGCCGGTAGACGTTACGCTCGAACTGCCGGTTGAGCGGGCCGTCGAACTGCACGCCGGCGGCGAGTCGGCTGCCCTCGGCCCCGAACGCGAGCGGGTTCTTGCCACCCGGTTCGGTGTTCAGGTTGCCGTCTAGGCGGACCGTCAGGTCGGACTTCAGCGCGTTGGCCGCGACCGACACCTTCCGCCACGAGTCGGTCACTTGCCCCAGGGTGTTTTGCAGGTCGAGCCGGTTCTCCTTCGCGTAGGGCAGGAGGGCCTCTTCGGTGAAGTCCGTCTCCGGGAGGCGGATCGTGTAGATGCGGGCGACCGATTCGGCGGCGATGGCCGCATCGACGATGCCCGCCGCCTCGCGGGCTGAAGCGACGACGGACTTCCAGCCCGCCTCGCGGTTCGTTTCGGTCAGCATGGCCTGAATTTGACGCAGGTCGGTCTGCAACGCCCGCACCCGCGCGCGGAGTTCGGCCGGCTTCGCCTTCTGTTCCTCGTAAGCCGCCCGCGCCCGGTCTTGCTGTTCCACGTCGTCGCCGGTGACGGTCCGCTTGAGGTCGTCGGCGAGCAGCTTGAGCGCCTCGTCGGACGCCGACACGGCCTGATCGGCCCTCGCCGTGAAGCCGCGGAGCGTGTCCAGCGAATCTTGCAGGACGGTCAGCGGTGGGGCGGCGTCGAGTTCGGACTTCCGCTTCCGCTCGAAGACGTCGATCTCCGTGCGCAGTTTGTCCACGTCGGGGTCCACTAACTGGAAGCGGTTCAACGGCGTGTCGTCGAGTTCGATCAGCAACCGCGGCGGCAGGCCGAGGAGGAGCTTGTACTGGTCGAGCGCGTTCTGCAGGCCGATTTCGGCCGAGATGAGGTCGCGGCGGGCACTGAGCAACGCCTGGTAGACCTGATCGACGTTGGCCACCTGCGTGCGGCCGCCCTGGAAGAGAATGCGGTAGAGGGCGTAGTTCTCCTCCTGACTCTTCAGGTTAGCGGCGGCGTTCCGCACGCCCTGAATCTGCCGGAGGATTTGCAGGTAGCCGCCGCTGTCCACGTTGACCGACGCCCAAAAGAGCTTGCGGAAGCGGGCGAAGTCGCGGACCGCGTACAGGGTGTCCCGCTCGCCCTGCGTCAGCGTTTCGAGCCGCACGTTCCGGCCGAAGCCGCGGAGGAGGGGTTGGATCAAGCTCACGCCGATCGATCCGGCGGCCGTGTGCGTCTGGCCGTTGAACTCCCAGACGAAGCTGTTGGCGAAATCGGTGAGCAGTTGACCGCCGGCCGCGAGGTTCCGCGAGAAGCCGGTGTCGGCACTCTGAAGGAGCGTGTTCGACTCCGGCGTCAGACTACCCCCGCCGATGTGCGTAAAGTTCGTGGCCCGGCGGGCGAAGAATTGCAGGTCGAAGTCGAAGCGGTTCAGCGTGAGTGCGAGCGCCTGGACGTAGACGTTCTCCAGCCGCGTCTGGTACTCGCGGCTGTTTTCGAGTGCCAACTCCGTCGCGCGGTCCTGCGTCAGTTTCAGCACGCCGTTCGGGGCACGCCCCAGGTTCTCTTCCCAGCCCGGCGGCTCAATCTCTGCCAGAACGCCGTCCTTCTCCCACTTGCCGTACCCGCGGAACTTATACGGGTGCTGCATGAAGATCGCGGCCGCCGGGTCGTCGGGCGGCTTCGGCGGGCGGTCTGGGTTGGTGGGATCCGCAAGACGGGACATCGGAGCCGCTTCGAGTTGCGTGCGGCCGATGGCGTAGGCGGGTTGGACGATGCGCTCGCCGATGATCGGGTACGTCTCCCGGTCGGCGGCGGTGCGGTAGTGCGTGCGGGTACACCCGGCGGCGCAAACGGGGACCAGAATCAGGAGTCGCCATCGCAAGCCGTGATCCCGTGGGAGTCGCGGCGGAATAACAGATGAGAATCGGCGAAGCAAGGCGGGGTTGAACCTGCCGATCGTTCACGGCACGGACTTCCGCCACGCCACGGCCGCTTCGGTCAGTCGCTTCGCCACGGCGGGTTGGTCGGCGATGACGTTCTTCGTCTCCTTCGCGTCGGTGACGACGTCGTACAGTTCGCCCCCGGTGCCGTCGGCGTTGACGAGCAGTTTCCAGTTGCCGTCGCGGACGGCTACGTTCGGACTGCGGTGCTTGGCGTCCTGCGGGTAGGCGAACGACGTGGTGTTGCGGCCGTACTCCCAGAACAGCGGCTTCGCCCGCGTCGGCGTCTCGCCCAGAACCGCGGCCGTCACGTCCTCGCCGTCGGCCGTGTAGCCTTCCGGCAGCTTCGCCCCGCAGACGTTCGCCAGCGTCGGCAGGAAGTCCATCGCGGCCACGACGGTCTTGTCGTTCACCACACCCGCTTTCGTGTGGCCCGGCCACCACGCGGCGAACGGCACGCGGATGCCGCCTTCGTACAGGCTCAATTTCTGCCCGCGGAGGCCGCCGTTGCGGATGCGCGGGAACGGTGGCGACGCCCCGTTATCGCCGAGGAACAGCACCAACGTGTTCGTGCCCTTCAGGCCGTCGAGCAGCCGGCCGATCTGCACGTCGAGGGCCGCGAGGACGGCCTTGTAGTTCGTGCGGGCCTCCTCGTCGCCGGCCTTCTTCACGGCATCCTTCTGGGCGTCCGACGGCACGTACGGCGTGTGCGTGTCGTCGAGCCAGAGGTTGACGAAGCACGGCTTCCCGGCGTTCTTCTTCAGGAAGTCGAATGTCTGATCGACCATCCACCGCGACCGCTCGTGCCGGGGAATCTGCTGCGGTTCGAGCTTGTCCTGCGGCCCCCACGGGGTTGTCTTCAAGCCGAGGGCCGCGGCCGGTTCGGGGCTTTCGTAGGTGCCGAGGCCGAGGTCGTAGCCGTAGGCCGCGAACTTCGGCGCATCGGTCACGTCGCGGCCACCGCCGAGGTGCCACTTGCCGACGTGGGCGGTGGCGTACCCGGCGTCCTTCAGCACTCGCGGGAGCGACGGGGCCTTCGGATCAAGGAAGTCGGCCATCCCGCACGCCGCGTTGCCGATCTTCGTTTGCAGGTAGCTCGTGATCTTCCAGCGGGCCGGGTACTGCCCCGTGATGATCGCGCACCGCGACGGCGAGCAGATCGGGGCCATGACGTAGCCCTGGGTGAACCGCACGCCCTCGGCCGCGAGGCGGTCCATGTTCGGCGTCTTCACCATCGTGTTGCCGGAGTACCCCGGGTCGCCGTAGCCGAAGTCGTCCACCAGCACGACGACGACGTGCGGCCGATCGGCGGCAGTCACTCCACCGATCGCGAGAAATACCATCAAAAGGCTGAGGAGCGTGCGCATCGGTTCAGTCCTTCTTCGCGTTCGGGCGGGGATCGGGCAGGGCCTTCTCGGTCTTCAACCCCTCGTCGCCGTTGGCCTTCATCCAGGCGTCCAGGCCGGCCCGCAGCGACGCCAACTGTTTCGCGTGGGCCGGGTCGGCGGCGAGGTTCTTCAACTCCCACGGGTCGGCCGACACGTCGTACAGTTCCTCGGCCGGCCGCGTGTGGTAACGTTTCACGACCGCCGCGGCCGCCGGGTCGGTCTTGGCCTTCTCCGCCCACGAGTCGAAGTAGTTGCGGCCGTCGGCCCCCTCGTTGCCCTTGTCCACGTGCGTGTGGTGTTCACCCGTTGGGTCGAGGTTGCGGATGTACTTCCAGTCGGCGGTGCGGACGGCCCGGATCGGGTACTGGTTCATTTTGCCGTCGCCGCTGTGAGTGAGGAAGACCTTGTCGCGGTGCTGGTCCTTCCTGCCGACGAGAACGTCGAGGAAGGATTGCCCGCTGATGCCTTCCGGAGCCGTGCCACCGGCGGCGGTCAGCAGCGTGGGGAGCAGGTCGATCCAACTCACCATCGCGTTTGTCGTGGAACCGGCCGCGATCTTGCCCGGCCAGACGGCGAGCATCGGCGTGCGGACGCCGGCGTCGTAACAGTTCCACTTGCCGAACGGGAACTGCGAGCCGTGGTCGCTGGTGAATAGGAACAACGTGTTGTCGCCGAGGTGCTTCTTCGCCGTGTCGTACACCAGGCCCAAGTCGCGGTCGCAGTTAGCCACGGCGGTCAGGTATTTACCACGGGCGTCGCGGGTCTGCTTCGTGTCCACCAGCGTCGGCGGTACGCCGTTCGCCGTGACGGTCGCCTCCTTCGGCCAGGGCACGTGCGGCCAGTTCGTGCCGACGAGCAGGCACAGCGGCTTCGTCGACTTCCGCTCGCCCAGCCACTTCACGGCCTCGGCCACGCACACGTCGTCGTGATAGGTGTAGTGCCGAGCCTGGTCGAACCCGTACTCCGTCACCTGGGCGTAGTGGGCCACCTTGCCGATGGCGACGGTCTGATAGCCGAGGTCTTTGAAGTAGGCCGGCCACTTTTTCAGGGTCGCTTGCGGGCGACTGTGGTTCAGCATCGAACCGTTCCGCATCGGGTCGAGGCCGGTGAGCAGCGCGGCCCTGCTGGGGGCACAACTCGGCGATGCGACGAAGGCGTTGGTGAACGTCTTGCCGTCCTTCGCGAGTCGGGCCATGTTCGGTGTCGGAACCTCGGTGCCGCCGAACGGCGAGCAGTCGGCCCGACTGAGGTCGTCGGCGAGGAAGACGACGACATTCGGCTTCTCGGCGGCGGCCACGCCGGTTGAGAAACAGAGGAGAGCGAGGAGGATGCGCATTGGTAAAACCTTCGAGCGTGCAGCGAGGTCTGGTCCCCTCTCCCCCAGCTTTGAGGGGGAGAGGGTTAGGGTGAGGGGCGAGCCTACATCCCACGGAAAACTCGTCTCATCCGCAGGAAAGTCTTCCCCTCACCCCGGCCCTCTCCCCCTCAAAGCCGGGGGAGAGGGAGGAAGATCGATTACTTCTCCCCTGGCCGCGGGAGTACATGACACCGCTTCGCCCACACGTCCCACTTCGCGGACAGTTCCTTCACCCGGCCGGGCATCGCGGCGGCGAGGTCTTTCAGTTCCACCGGGTCGGCGTCGATGTCGTACAGTTCCCACGCGGCCCCGGCCTTCGCCACGAGCTTCCAGTTGCCGACGCGGATGGCCCGGTTCTTTTCGTGTTCCCAGGCCAGCATCTCGCGCTCGATCGGCTTGTTCGCGAAGGCCGGCACGAGGCTCGTTCCTTCCATCGGCGTGATCGCATGGTCGTTGAACTCGGTCGGATACTTCGCCCCCGCGAGTGCGACGAACGTGGCCATCACGTCGATGATGTGCCCCGGCTGGTCGCGGAATTCGCCCTTCGCTGCGATGCCACTCGGCCAGTGGGCGATGAACGGCGTGCGGATGCCGCCCTCCTGGCAGTAGTGCTTGTACAGGCGGAACGGCGTATTACCGGCGTTCGCCCACGCGCTGCCGTAGCTGTGGTACATCTTCGCGCTGCCCATCGCGGCGAGCTGGTCGCCGGTGTGCAGGGTGTTCTTCGGGCCGCTGCTCTCGTCGAAACCGAACGGATCCCACTCGGCACACGCCCCGTTGTCGCTCAGAAACAGGATCAGCGTGTTGTCGAGTTCGCCGTGCGCCTTCAGGTCTTCGACCACGCGGCCGATGTTGCGGTCCATGCAATCGACCATGCCTGCGAAAACCGCCATCCGCCGGGCGAGATCGGCCCGGCGTTCCGTCGGAAGCGAGTCCCACGCCGGGTTCACCCCCTGGCGGTCGATGCCCGCCCGCGCCTTGTACTCGCTCAGCGGGCTCAGGGGCGTGCCCTTTGGGAACAGTCCGAGTTCGATCTGCTTCGCGTGCCGCGTTTCGCGGAGCTTGTCCCACCCGCCGGCGTACTTGTCGGCGTACTTCGCAATGTCCTCCGGCTTCGCGTGCAGTGGGAAGTGCGGGGCGTTGAACGCGAGGTACTGGAAGAACGGCTTCTTCGCCTTGCGGGCTTCCGCGAGGAAGTCGAGCGAGTAATCGCCGAAGGCGTCGCTGCTGTAGAACTGGTCCTTCGCGTACGCCCGCTTCGGCCGGCCGGCCGGCAGGCGGGTGTAGAACGGGTCTTCCTGGAAGAACGAGTTGAACCCGCCGATCATGCCGTAGAACTCTTCGAACCCGCGGTCGGTCGGCCGGGGCGTCTTCGGCCCGGCACTCAGGTGCCACTTGCCGACCATCGACGTGTGGTAGCCGGCCGACTTCAGCACCTCGGCGACGGTGACGGTGTTCGGCTGCGGGAAGCCGCGGTAGCCGGGTTGCTGCGTCTGGTTGTTCATGTCGCCGACGCCGGCCTGGTGCGGGTACAACCCGGTGAGCAAACTCGCCCGGCTGGGGCAGCATCGCGTGGAGTTGTAGAACTGCCGGAACCGCACGCCGCTCTTGGCCAAGTTGTCGATATTCGGAGTGGCAATCTCGCTGCCGTAGCAGCCGATGTCCGAGTAACCGAGGTCGTCGGCGAGGATCAGCAAGATGTTCGGCCGTTCCGCGGCATGACCGACGGCCGTGAGAAACAGGAACGCGAACAGGGCTGGCACGAGGCGAGTCATCGGAAGCCCCCGGGAGTGGCGACGGGTCGAAGAGAGTGTATGGAGAAGGACGGTAGCGATGAACCGGCCGCGGCAGGGATTAAAGTCGAATCCGTTCCCGCATCCCTGGCGGACGTCCTAAAGTCTCACGGAGGTCCTTCGCCGAGACGCCCGATGACACTGAGTCGGAATTGCTTCTTGCTGATCGCATCGGTCGTGCTGGTCGGCCTCAGCCTCGCCACGGCCCTCACGGCCGCGAACCCGTACACGTTCCTGCCGGGCGACTGCCCGTACTACGCCGCGACGACGGTGTCCCTTGTCCGCGACGGCGACTTCGAGATGCGGAACCAACTGGAAGTGTCCGGCCAGACGCTGAAGGACCACGATCGGTTTTTCGCCGTCTCGCCGACGGGCGGCATCGTCCCGAAGCACTCGACCCTGATGCCGATTGTCGCGGTGCCGGCCTACGTCCTGTTCGGCATCTGGGGCTTCCTCGCGTTCGGGCTGCTGCAAATGCTCGCGCTGGTGTACGGCATCAGCCGCCTCGGCGGCGGAACATCTTCAGCGAGGGTCGACGCCCTCGTCGGGCTGTTGCTCTCGCCGTTGCTCGCGTACTCCTACAACTTCTCGCCGGACGTCTTCGGCACGGCGCTCGTGGTCTGGGCCTTCGTCTGTGCGAACGAGCGGCGCTGGTCCTGGTGTGGCGTGTTGTGCGCGGCTGCTGTGTGGGCGAAGGTCTACCTCGCGGTAATCCTCCTGCCGCTTGCGTGGGTAGTTCTCGCGGAGGGCCGGTCGGCCAGTGTGCGCGTCGGCGTGTGGGCCGTGTTGGGCCTGTTGCCGATGCTGGTCCTGCACTCGAATCTGTACGGCTCGCCACTGCGGACGGGGTACGATTGCGAAGGCCAATTCACGCCGTCCGGCGAGTTGGTAACGAGCGAACACTATTCCCGGTTCCATCAGCCCGTTCTGGAAGGTCTTGGGAACCTGCTCTTCGACCGCGACCTTGGCCTTGTGACAAAGTCCGCGATCTGGCTCGGGTGGCCGCTCGGCCTGTGGTGGGCTTGGCGGCACCCCGGCCGTGTTCGACGGGTGGCCGGGGCGATGGCCGCGAGTTTGGTCGTCAACGTGCTTCTGTTCAGCCGCTACGACGAGTGGAACGCCAGCGTTCACGGGAACCGCTTCTTGTTCCCGTCGCTAGCGCTCAGCCTCGCCCTGCAAGGCCCGTTCTGGCATCACGTCGCCAGTTCGTGGCGGGATCAACGCCCTGCTACCGGCCCGTAAGAGCCGCTCACCTCTTGGACGCGGGTGGGCGTGGTTTGCTGGACGGTTTGCTGGCCGGTGGTGTCGGCGGTACAGGGGGAAGGGGGACCATCTCGTTACCGTCGATGGTGATGGCCGCCCGGATTTTGGCCTCTGGTGTTGACTTCTCGAACCAGTGAACGACCCCGTCGGCTGCCGCCGCGTGGAACCCGCCGTCGAACGGCCCGCCGAGTTTTGGCACCGCCGCGGTCGGCTTCTCGGGGCCGCCGTCAAACGGCAGATCGTCTGCCTTCGTCCAGATGACCGGCTCGGTCGCTTCGGCGACGGTGATTGTGTTCGACGTCCCGTCCGGGAAGATGAACATCCGCCCCCTGGGAACTCCCCCCATCACCTTCAGCGGCTTGTCTGGCAGGGCGGCGTGCGGGCCGACAAACGACCGCAGGTACGTCTTCCCCTTCTCCGCGGCCTTGCCCGGCGAGGCGTACACTTCCGGCATCTGGTCGATCAGAGCCTTGTTCGCCTCACTGTCCCACGGCTCGTCGAGTTTGAACTTCTTGTAGATCGCGTCTTGGCCGATGTACGGCAGGATCACCACCCGCCAACTCAGGCCGACGCCGGTCTTTGGGGCCGTGTTCGTGGGGAAGTTTGGGCCCATCCCGTCGGTGAAGTTGAGCCAGCCCGCGGCGACCTCCTTCAGCCGCTTCTTCGCCGTTTCCTTCGCGGCGTCGGGCGCTGGCGGCGTTGGCGCGTCGGGTTGTGGCTTCGGATTGTCCTCCGGTTGCTTCTGGGGTTCCGGTTGTGGTTCGGGCTTCGGCTTGCACCCGGCCGCGAGGCCGCACGCGGTCGCCAACACAAACACCATGATGCGGAACATGATCGCTCCAAGTTGGACGGATGAAATGGGACAACGGGGACGCGACGTGCAATTCGCCGGAGAGGGCGGGCGGCCACTCCAAGACTTTACTCCGTCCCTAGAATGATGGCAACAACCTCTCACCGTCACCCACCCCCGGCAGGAGCCGGGGTTTTGCGTTCGTACCCAGGAGTCGGCATTGTCCGCGACACTCGACACGCTGTTCGGTCCTGACGAGTTCCACGCCCGCCACCTCGGCGTTTCCCCCGCGGATGAAGCCGCGATGCTGGCGGCGTTGGGGGTCAAATCGCGAGAAGAATTGGTGGCGCAAACGGTGCCGGCCGCGATCCGCTTGCCGCACGCACCGAAATTGCCCGCCCCGGCGACAGAGGCCGACGCCCTCGCGGAGTTGAAAGCGCACGCGGGCCACAACAAGGTGTGGCGGACGTACCTTGGCACCGGGTACGCCGGCACCCTCACGCCGGAGCCGATCAAGCGGAACGTGCTAGAGAACCCCGGCTGGTACACCGCGTACACGCCTTACCAGGCCGAAGTGGCACAGGGCCGGCTCGAAGCCTTGTTGAACTTCCAGCAGGTCGTCATCGACCTGACTGGCCTGCCGACCGCGAACGCCTCGCTGTTGGACGAAGCGACGGCTGCGGCCGAGGCGATGACCGTGATTCGCCGGGCGGTGTCGGGTTCGACCAACCGCTACTTCGTGGACGCCGGCACGCACCCGCAGGTGATCGCCGTCATCCGCACGCGGGCGCACTGGATGGGCATTGAAGTCGTCGTCGGTGAGTGGGAGAAACTCGACGCGGCCAGCGTGTTCGGGGCGCACCTGCAAAACCCAGCGACCGACGGCGAGTTCCGCGACCTGACGCCGGTCATCGCGAAGGTCCACGCGGCCGGCGGCAAGGTCTGCGTCGGCACCGACCCGCTGGCGTGCGTGCTCCTCACGCCGCCGGGCGAGATGGGGGCCGACATCGCCGTCGGCAACTCGCAGCGGTTCGGCGTGCCGCTCGGCTTCGGCGGCCCGCACGCGGCCTTTATCGCGTGCAAGCAGGAACTCGTCCGCAACCTGCCCGGCCGCATCATCGGCGTGTCGAAGGACGCGGCCGGCCACCTCGCCTACCGCATGTCGCTGCAAACGCGCGAGCAGCACATCCGCCGCGACAAGGCGACGAGCAACATCTGCACCGCCCAAGCGTTGCTGGCCAACATGGCGAGCTTCTACGCCGTCTACCACGGCCCCGACGGCCTGAAGCGAATCGCGTCGCGGGTCCACGCCCTCACGCAACTGCTGGCGGATCTGGTGAAGCCGGTGCTGCCGGCGAAGCACGCTGCGTTCTTCGACACGCTCGTGTTCACGCCGAAAGACTTGATGGCCGTCCGCAAGCGGGCCGAGTCGGAGTCGATTAACCTCCGCTACTTCGGCGACGGCCGCGTGGGCGTGACGCTCGACGAGACCGTTCGCGTGCAGGACGTGATCGACCTCGCCGAAGTGCTGACCGGCCGCTACCCGCAGCCCGAACCGGCCGAGCTTCTGAAGAAGCAACCGGCCGCCGTGCCGTTCGCCCGCACGTCGCCGATCCTTCAACACCCGGTCTTCAACCGCTACCACACGGAGACGGAGTTCGTCCGCTACGTCAAGCGGCTGGAGAACCGCGACATCTCGCTCGTGCATTCCATGATCCCGCTTGGATCGTGCACGATGAAGCTGAACGCGGCCAGCGAGATGGCCCCGGTGACGTGGCCGGAGTTCGCGAGCATCCACCCGTTCGCCCCGTCGTCGCAAACCGCCGGCTACCGCAAGATGCTCGACGAACTCGGCGACTGGCTCGCGGCCATCTGCGGCTTCGCGAAAGTCTCCTTCGAGCCGAACTCCGGGGCACAGGGCGAGTACGCCGGCCTGATGGCCATCCGCCTCTACCACGAGTCCCGCGGGGAATCGAGCCGCGACGTGTGCCTGATCCCGATCTCGGCCCACGGCACGAACCCGGCGTCGGCCCAGATGATGGGCCTGCGCATTGTGCCGGTGGCGTGCGACGCGAAGGGCAACGTCGATCTCGACAGCCTGAAGGCGAAGCTTGCCGAGCACGGGCCGAAGGTGTCGTGCCTGATGCTGACGTACCCGTCCACGCACGGCGTCTTCGAGGCTCGCGTTCGCGAGATTTGCGACGCCGTCCACGCGGCCGGCGGACAGGTGTACATGGACGGGGCGAACCTGAACGCGCAGGTCGGCCTCACATCGCCGGGGTTCATCGGGGCGGACGTGTGCCACATGAACCTGCACAAGACGTTCTGCATCCCGCACGGCGGCGGCGGGCCGGGCATGGGGCCGATCGTGGTGGCGAAGCACCTCGCCCCGTTCCTACCCGCCGACCCGTTCGACACGACCGCCGAAACCGCGGTGAGCGCCGCCCCGTTCGGCTCCGCGCTCATCACGACCATCTCGTGGATGTACGTCCGCATGATGGGCGGAAGTGGGCTGACGAAGGCGACCGAAATCGCCATCCTGAACGCCAACTATGTCGCGACCCGACTGAAGCCGTACTTCCCCACCCTCTACGCCGGCGACAACGGCCGCGTAGCCCACGAGTGCATTCTCGACCTGCGGAACCTGAAGGGCGAAGTGGGCGTGACGGCCGAGGATGTGGCGAAGCGGCTGATGGACTACGGCTTCCACGCCCCGACGCTGTCGTTCCCGGTCGTGGACACGCTGATGATCGAACCGACGGAATCGGAATCGAAGGCCGAACTCGACCGCTTCTGCGACGCGATGATCGCGATTCACGGCGAGATTCAGAAGGTGCGGAGTGGCGAGTGGCCGAAGGCCGACAACCCGCTGAAGAACGCCCCGCACACGGCGGCCGAAGCGATTGGTGAGTGGTCGCACCCGTACTCGCGAGAGGTGGCCGTTTACCCGCTGCCGTACGTCCGCGAGGCGAAGTTCTGGCCGCACGTCAAGCGGATCGACAACGTCGGCGGCGACCGCAATCTGATCTGCACCTGCCCGCCGATGGAGGCGTTCACGTAGGCCGGCCGAGCCGAGGCCAACCACCTTCCGTCCGTAGGAATGTTCCTCCGAAATCAACGGCGAGCGTCGCGGCGTAAGCGCGACGTGCCTTCCCCGGGTGGAAGGCACGTCGCGCTTACGCCGCGACGCTCGCCGTTGCGAATGCAATCTCCGCCAGATTCGCCTCAGCCTTTCGTTGCTGGAATCTTCCGCTCCCACTTCTCCGCCGTCCAGTCGAACGTCTCCCAGCGGTCGGCGGTCGCGAACTCGCGGACGGTCATCGTGTCGCCGCTGAGGTGAACGTAGTACCCCGCCTGCTGCTTGAAACTGTAGTGGCCGGAGTTGTCCACGTTGAACACCGACACGCCCTTCTCGGCTTTCTTGTTCGACCCGTCCCACTGGTAGATGTTGCGGGCGTGGGTGTGGCCGTAGAAGATTGCGACGACGTTGTAGTCCTTGATCGCGTCGTAGTACGCCCGCACGTCGGCCGGGTCCCACTCCGGGTTGGCGGTCGGCTTGTCAGGGTTGGTGGCGTACCGCAGTACGTCAACGTGGTGTGTCAGGATCACCGGACGGCCGCTCTTGCCCACGGAAGCGGCGAGGTCGGCGGCGAGGAATTCGAGGCTGTCGAGGGGGTTGTACTTCCGCTTCCGCGTCACGCTCTTCACGGCCCCGACGACGATGCCGAGGTTCACGAAGTGGACCGACTCCCAATCCCAGGAGTAGTGCAGGCCGTTCGATGAACGCCCCGTCACGCCGGGCCGGGTCTTGTTGCGCTCGGCGATCTTCTTGACGATGAGGCCGTCGCCGGGCGGGCTGTCGTGGTTGCCGTGGACCTCGTACACCGGGAACTTGAGTCGGCCGTCCTTGCCGGTCAGCCCGAAGTCGGCTTGGAAGCCCTGCCACTCGGTTTCGTGCATCTGCGGGAACGAACCGCCGGTCTTGTCGCCGCTGTCGATCAGGTCGCCGTCGTGGATCACGCCCTTCGGTATCGCGACCGTGCCGCCGCCCGCGGCGGCGGGGATGGCGGTGCCGGGCAGTTTGTTCAGCGTGTCCACAAGGCGGGCGTTCGTGCCGGCCGAGGTCGCGTCGAGTTGCTTGGGGTTCTGCTTGTCGGCCAGGTAGTGGGTGTCGCCGACGATGAAAAACGCGAGGTCGAGTTTTGCGTCGGCACCGAGGGCGAACGGGGCGAGGGTCGCCGCGGCCGATGCCCCCAGGAAGGTCCGGCGGGAGTGGGTCGTGCGCATGTCGGGCGGCTCCGGGAGAGATCGCCGCACTGTACCCGCCCCGTGGGGACAGGGCAACCAAAAACAGGCGGGCACCCGCCCGACGGCGACCGCTTCACCAACGATTCCCGCAAATGTTTCGCGTGGTCATTCGATCCTAGAGATACGGAGTCGTACCGACGGGCGAGAGTTGATTCGAGACGGCATCACGCCCCATCGAAATTATTCTCATCGCGTTGTTACCGCCTCCGCGAATCCTTTTGCCGTGGGCTCACAGGAAAAGTATGATGCACGAACGTTCGATCCTGTCCCCTTCGAAGCGAAAGAACCCAGCGATGACCGATGAGAAAATCGGGAAGGTGAAGATTCTCAAGACCCTGGGCACGGGGGCTCACAGTACCATTCTCCACGTGCGTCGTGAGGCGGACGCGCGAGAGTTCGCCCTGAAACTGGTCCCGATCGAGACCGAGGACGACAAGAAGTTCCTGGAACAAGCCAAGCACGAGTTCCGCGTCGGCCAGATGCTCCACCACCCCAACCTGATTAAAGTTTGCGCCCTGGAGATGGAAACCGACTGGCTCCGCCGGGTGAAGAAGGCGAAGTTGCTCGTCGAGTACGTGGACGGCAACACGCTCGATCAGGTGAAGTTGCTCAAGATTTCGAAGATGTTGCGGGTGTTCGAACAGGTTGCGGCCGGCCTCGTTCACATGCACAAGCAGGGCGTCCTGCACGCCGACCTGAAGCCGGGCAACATCCTGATGGGCAAGAAGGGCGTCGTGAAGATCATCGACTACGGCCTCTCGTGGATCAAGAGCGAGCCGAAGGACCGCGTTCAGGGCACTCCGGAGTACATGGCCCCGGAGACGGTGCAGCGGAAGATGGTCAACGAGCGGACCGACATCTACAACTTCGGCGCGACGATGTACCGCCTGGTGACGCTGAAACTGCCGCCCGAGATCATCCCCGGCGTTGAGGGGGTCGAGATGACCGAGCGGCAGTACAAGGACCATTTCGTGCCGGTGAACGAGATCAACCGAGGCGTGCCGAAGGATTTGGCCGACCTGATCCACAAGTGCCTGAGTTTCAAGGCGAACAATCGGCCGGAGCGGATGAGCGAAGTCCAGGGCACGCTCGACCGCCTGGCCGACGAACTCGGCGGCGACGACGACGAATAACGGGGCGGGCGGAACGAATACCATAAAACGGCACGCGGAGGTTCGCGTCACCCGCGTGCCGTTTCGTATTCCCGTCAGGTTCCTTATGCCCGACGACACGCCACCGCCGACGTCCCCGAGCGAGCCGTACATCCCGCTCCGCGTGACGGACCTCATCCAACTACTCGGGCAAGAAGCCGGCACGCCGGAACACGCCCCCCTCGCGGCCGACCAGCAAATCGCTTTTCAGCAGTTCGCCGAGGCGATGACCGAGCGCATCCGCAACGGCTTCCACAACCTCCTCGGCCACCTCACCAACGCTTACGCCCCGTTCGATCCCGACCGCGACACCCTCCGCCTGCGGTCCGCCACCGAGGAGGAAAAACTGTCGGCCCTGGAGCAACTCTTCACCACGTTCACGACCCTGTTGCAGCGGGCCGGCTTCCACCAGATGACGCGGGGGGAGATCGAGACGACGATGCAAGGGGCGTCGCACTGGGGCATCGAGATGGAGGTGTGCTGGGACGTGTTCGACCGCGTCGAGGTCTTCTACCGCGGGGCGGGTACCGGCTGGCGGGTCCGCCGGCCGTGGTGGCGGTTCTTCCGCGCGCAGGACGTGCAGGTGCCGACGTTCACCCGCGTGGTCGTCATCTTACGGCAGAAGGCCCACAAGCGGCTCGGCCGCGACGCCGACACTGACAACGTCTACCTGAAGTTGTTCAAGGACATCCCGCAGATGGACATCGAGATGCTCTTGCCCGGCACGCGGCTGCGGATGCCGAAGTTCGAGCGCGGCAAACTCGGGTTCAGCGTCACGTCGTCGTTCTTCTACGCCGCCTACAAACTCGTCACCACGGTCAGCCTCGGCGGGTTGCTCTCCGGCAGCATCTTCGCGCTTTTCTCGCCGATCGCGCTGTTGCTCGGGTACGGGTACAAGACGGTCTACAGCTTCCGCGTCTCGCGAAAGACGTACCTCTTGCAGCTAGCCCAGAGCCTCTACTATCAAAGCCTGGACATGAACGCCGGGGTGCTGCACCGCCTCTTCGACGACGCCGCCGAGCAGGAAGTGCGGCAGACGCTGCTCGTGTACTACTTCCTCTGGCGGTTCGCCGGGCCGACCGGCTGGACGGTCGGCGAACTCGAAGCGGCGATCGTCGGCGACCTGACGCGGCGGATTAACGCACGGATCGAACTGCAACCGCGCGACGCACTCTCGCGGTTGGAGCGACTGGCGATCGTCCGCAAGGTCGGCGAGCGGTACGTTGCCCAACCGCTGCACGAAGCCGCGAACCTCGTGCAACGGCCCGCCCCGAAGCCCGACCGCCCTAGCACCTGGCGCGGTTACGTCCCGCCGACCCGCTCGCCGCGGGTGCTGTGAGCGATCACTTCACCAAGCGCACCGTGATGCCGCTCACCTGACTCGGAGAGCGATAGACCGTGTGCGTGGCCTTCACGAAGTCCTTCTCGGTCGCGTGGTAGATGTCGCAGAACGTCTGCGGGTTGCGGTCCAACAGCGGGAACCATGTACTCTGCACTTGCACCATCAGCTTGTGCCCCGGCCGGAACGTGTGGCAGATGTCCGGCATCGTGAACTTGATCGTCGTCGGCTTGCCCGGCTCGAACGCCTCCGGCTTCGAGAAGCTGTTACGGAACTTGCCGCGGAACGGCTCACCGCGGATGAGCATCTGGTAGCCGCCCATCTTCACGCCGGCTGGGTTCGGGTCGGCGTCCGGGTAGTCCGCCGGGAACACGTCCACGACTTTCACGATCCAGTCGGCGTCGGTGCCGGTGGTGCTGACGTGCAACTCCACGTCGATCGGCCCGGCCAGCGTGAGGTCTTCGGTAAGTTCCGGCGTCTGGTACACGAGCACGTCCGGCCGCCGCGACGCAAACCGCTGGTCGGCCGTCATGTACTCGTAGTCCATCCGCGTCGAGGTCCGCTCGATGAATGGCACCGGCTTCGCGGGGTCGGAGACGAACTCGTCCTGGTTGCTGAGGACTCCACCTAGTAGCATCCCAGGTCGATGATCCAACGGGAGCAACGAACTCCCTTCCTGGAAGTAGTACTTCATCTCCTTCGACTCCTTCGGCGGCCACGCATCGTACTTCCGCCAGACGTTCGTGCCGCTCTCGAACACCCACGCTTCCGGCGCGGCGAACTCGCCCTCGCCCTTCAGGTGCTTCTTGAAGAACGGCAACTCGATCTTCTCGCGGTAGAACTCGGCCGTCTTGCTGCCGAACCTCGCATTTCCCAAACTCGACCCGTCGCCGCGGTTCCAGCCGCCGTGATCCCACGGCCCCATCACGAGCGTGTTGTTCTTGTTCTCCGGGCTGCCCTTTTCGGTGTTCTTGTAGCACTCCAGCGCCCCGAACAGGTTCTCCGCGTCGAACCACCCGCCAACGGTCATCACGGCCGGCTTGACGTTCTTCAAGTGTTGGCGAATGTTCTTCGCCTTCCAAAACTCGTCGTAGGTGCCGTGTTCCATCATCTCGTTCCAGAACGCGACCTGCCCCTTGAAATACTTCTTGTCCGCGTTCGCCAGCGGGCCGAGGTTCAGGAAGAACTCGTACCCGTCCGGCGTGCCGTGGTCGAAGCGGCCGCGGTCGGCCGGCGTGCGAACCGGCTCCGGCCGAGGCTTGCCGAACCCGGCCAGGAAGTTGAACCCATGTGGCAGGAACAGGCAGCCGTTGTGGTGGAAGTCGTCGCCGACGAACCAGTCCGTCACCGGGGCCTGCGGCGAACACGCCTTCATCGCCGGGTGGGCGTCGATCATGCCAGCCGCGGTGTAGTGGCCGGGGTACGAGATGCCCGTCTGCCCGACGTTACCGTTGTTGTTCGGCACGTTCTTGACCAGCCATTCGACGGTGTCGTAGGTGTCGGTGGACTCGTCGGTGTCCTTTGAGCTTTCGTGCTTGATCGGCCGCATGTTCACGAACGTGCCCTCGGACATCCAGCACCCGCGAACGTCTTGGTAGACGAAGATGAACTTGTCAGCCGCATAGGCGAACGACGGCCCGAGCGAGTTGCGGTAGTTCTCGACGCCGTAGGGCGCGACGCTGTACGGCGTGCGGTTCATGAGCATCGGGTACTTCTTCGCATCGTCCTTCGGCACATACACCGCCGTGAACAGCTTCACGCCGTCGCGCATCGGGACGCGGTACTCGTACTTGGTGTAGTTCGCGACGACGTACTCCTTCTGGAGCTTCGGGTCGGTCGGCAGCGGGTCGGCAAAGAGCATCGTCGGCGTGAGCATCGCCACGACGAGCGCGAGGGAACGGAACATGGAAGGTATCCAGCGGGGTGAGACGAGCGACACGAAGGAGAAGAAGACACGATAGCCGGGAAATGGGGTGAAAACAACCGAATGGCGGCCAGGATGTATCTGACCGTAATCAGAGCGGACTTACTCGCTGAAATTGGCGATGAGGTTATAGACCAAGGTCTTGGACTGCTCGGATTGGAAGATCCCCGCCAATAATTGGCGAAGGTGGTCTTCATTCTCCGCCCTTTGAGTTCCCCCATCCCATGTGACCTCTGCTGGAAACGGAGCAGCCTCTGTCCTGACTTGGAAGAGGGGAAAACTGAGAGCGGCTAATGGCACACTGATGGTGCAGTAGTGGAAAAATTTCAGCTGCTTGTCTACTTTCTGCGCACTTGTAGCAACCTGGAAATGAATTAGACCATTCGTTAGATCGCGGATGCCGACGCCGGCTTCGAGCAACATTTGACGCATGCTGCGCGGCTTGACTGCCGGAAGTGCGGGCCACAAACTCGCGGTCGTCATATTGTTCCTCGCTACAGGTTCCATCTAAAGACGACCGGGAAGCGGTCTGACGCCGTCCTCGCGTTCGGGCACTGGTGCGCGTCGGTAAAGGATAAGTCCATGGTCCCGGTAAGAATACGCAGTTCCGGTTCGACAAATTGCTCCATTGCCTCGGGCCGCAGGACGACTTGATCCAGCATGTGCCAGAGGTGTTCAGTGTCAGTATACCCGTTGTGGTAGTGTGTCGCCGAGGCAGAATCGATACCGTATCCGAAAAGTCGCCACATCGGATTGTAAAAATAGTCGTGCGTTTGAGCCGAAAATGTTCGGGCTGTCTCACCGCGTATCGAACGTGTCCCGATCGCGTGAAGGCCGTTGACGCTGACCATAGCCGGTTCAAATGGATTGGCGTTGAAGTCGCCTGCCAACACCGTTCGACGATGGCCGATGCTCTTTGAAGACTCGAAGAACTGTATATTCGCTGCGAAGGTTCGGAGTTGATGCATTCGTGAACCGTCAGAATGATTCCGACGGTCGAGGCCGTGTATGAGGCCGAGCAGCCCTTCGGAAGTAGAACCGAAGACATGCCAGAAGGACGCTCGATCACTGAGAACGATCGGTGAAAGCGGTGCGAAACGAAGTGTATTTCGATGATATACGCCGAATCGTGATGCTGAAGTCGCCTTGGTGAAACCGTGCTGCGACAAGATTTCAAACACTGAGCCGTCATCGGTGGGGGCTTCCACCAGTAGCACAGCATCAAGGGCGTGTTGTTGGACCAACCCCAGCACATAATTGGCAAGCGGCTTCCGCTGCACATTCCACAAGAGGAACCGTGCCATCTGCCGTCCTCACTTCACCCACGGCCGGGACTGCTGCCACCACGCCCACAGCTTCGCGGCGAAGCCGCCGGTGTCGGCGGCGAGGCGCTTCGTGGCGACCTTGAACCAGCGGGCCAGGCCCGGCGGTACGTCGGCGGCCGCACACGCGCCGGCGGCGGCGTGGAGGTGCTCCTTCGCGTCGCTGAACGCGGCCGGCTTCGCCTCCGGGCCGGCCCGCTGCACCATCACCAGGGCTTCCGCGACCGCTA
Organism: Limnoglobus roseus; assembly: GCF_008254045.1. Classification (GTDB taxonomy): domain Bacteria; phylum Planctomycetota; class Planctomycetia; order Gemmatales; family Gemmataceae; genus Limnoglobus; species Limnoglobus roseus. The sequence goes on from NZ_CP042425.1 coordinate 3,580,046, forward strand.
CCACCAACCGCACGCGGTCGGGTAGGCCGACGCGGTCGATCGAACTCAGGAGCGTGCCGGCTTCCTCGGCGTGGCCAGCGACGGCCGCTTCCAGAGCGAGCCAGCCGCGGAAGTCGGCCAGCACCGCGGGCGGGCCGGGCATCTGGGCGGCGGCCTTGGCCACGTCCGTCGCCTCGGCGTCGCGGTCCTGGGCACGCAGCGAGTCCGCGAGGGCTTGCAACATGCCGGCGTCCACGCCGTCACGCTGCTTCCAGTCGCCCAGCCACGAGGCCGCGAGCGCGAACAGCTTGGCCTCGGCCAGTGCCGCCCCGGCCCGGCCCCACGACTGCGGGTCGGTTCGCAGGTGGTCGGCGAAGCGGTGGATCGTCGTGGCCGTCTTGTCCGGGTGGCCGTGGCCCGCCATCGCGACCGCGTAAGCCAGCGTCGCCTCGCGGGCGGCGTTCGGGTTCTTCTCGAAGATGCCGGGCAGCGCGTCCAGCACGTGCCAGCCCTTCTCGTGGACGATCAGCCGCTCGGTCCAGACGGCAGCGGCGGCGGGCGTCGTCTCGGCCCCGGCCACGATCGCGCCGAGTTCGTCGTCGACTTCGGCCACCCATCCTTGGTTGTCGAGTGCCTGGGCCGCCTCCCGCAGCAAACCCGTCGGCGTGTCGGCATCGGTCGCCACGGCCCGCAGCCGTTCGCGGGCGGCCCCGAGGTTCTTCTGCTTCGCGGCCACCTGCGCGGCCCGCAACTTCAACACCGGGCCGTCGGCGTGTTCCTGTACGCGGGCCAGCGTGCGGGCGGCCGCCTCGATTTCGCCGGCGAGGAGTTGCTCCGCGATCAGGTGCAGGCCGGCCGCGCCGAAAGCGGGGTCGAGGTCGAACGCCTTCGCGAAGTCGGCCTTCGCCCCGGCGCGGTCGCCGAGTGCCCGGCGGGCTTCGCCGCGATAACCGTGGGCGACCGGGTCGTCCGGCGACAACTTGACCATCTGCTCGGCCGCGTCCAGACACTCCTTCTGCCGGCCCTCGGCGTCGTACCACTGGGCGAGGTTCCGCCAGCCCCAGAGGTACTCCGGGTCGTCGGCGACGACTTGCTTCATCAACGTGATGGCCTTCGCCCGTTGGCCGCGTTTCGCCTCCAGCCACGCGGCCCGGCCGCGGAGGGTCAGCGCCGGCGGGTCGCCGGCCGCGGGGGCGTGGCAGGCGGCGGCGGCCTCGTCGAACCGGCCGACGGCGGCGAGCAGTTCCGCCTTGCGGTCGTAGGCGGCAGCGAACGTCGGGTGCGCGGCGATTGCCGCGTCCACGGCCGCGAGGCGGTCGTCAAAGCTCGCCTCCTCGCCGGCCGTCGTGTCGAGCCAGAAGAGTGGTGCCCACGGGGTGAACGGCTCGTCGTTGGTGAACGCCTCGTGCAGCACCTTCGCCGCCCGCTCCTCCCAGCCAGCCTTCTCGATCTCGGACACGGCCAGTTGCATCGCGACCGGCGGGCCTTCGCTGGGCGTGCCGGCGAGGTCGGCGAGCGTCCGCAGGGCGGCCTCGGCGTCGTCCGTACGACAGGCCAGTTGAACCTGCTTCACCAGTACTTCCGACCCGCCCGCGTGCTCTTGCAGCACGGCCAGGGCGATGCGCGCGTCGCGGATTTCCTGATCGGCGAGGCAGGCGTCGAAGAGAATGGCCGCGGCCGGGGCGTACTGCGGGGCGAGCCGCAGCGCGTCGCGGAGGTCGGCCTTGCCGCCGGCCCGGTCGCCGGTCTTCAACTTCGCCTCGCCGCGCATCGTCAGCGGCATCGGGTGGTCGGGCTTCAGGCGGACCAGTTCCGCCGAGGCGCTCAAGTATTCATCGGCTTGATCGGTCTCGTTGTACCACTCGGCCAACTGCTGCCAGCCCCAGAAGTACTCCGGCTCGATCTTCACCAAGTTCTTCATCGGCACGATGGCCTTCGTGTAGTTGCCCCGCTTCGCCTCCACCCACGCGGCCCGGCCTTGCAGCACGAACGGCGTCTCCTCGCCGGCCAGTTCGGCCGGGCGGGCGGCTTCGATGGCCTCGTCGTACCGGCCCAGGTCCGCGAGCCGTTCGGCCTTCTGGTCGTGCGCCTCAATGTTCCGCGGGTCGAGTTGGATCACCGTTTCCAGGGCCGCGAGGGCTTCGACGTTCTGCTCCGGGTCGTGGAGGAGCCGCGAAAGTTTCAGCCAACCGCGGGCGTCGCCGGGGCGGGCGGCGGTCAGTTCGCGGGCGAGGTCGATCACCTCCGTCGGCCGGTCGAGGCGGTCGGACCAGTGCATGACCATCCGCCACGCGGCGTCGAAGCCGGGGTCCAACCGCACGGCGAGCTTGGCCTTTTCCAACGCCTCCTCGGATTGCCCGGCGTTCCACAGGCGGTCGGCGAGCGCGGCCTGGTTGCTGGCGTCGTGCGCGTTGCGGGACGCGGCCTGTTCCAGCACCTTCACCGCCTCGTCTTCCTCGTCCGCGTCGGCGAGGGCGTCGGCCAACTCCTGCGCGGCCGGCGGCCAGTCGGGGGCGACCGCGACGGCCATTCGGAGGGCCTCGACGCGGTCTTCCGGCTGCTCCTTCGCCCCGCACACGCGGGCGAGGTCGGCCCACAGTTGGGCTTGCAGCGGGAAGCGTTCCACGGCGTCGTCGGCCACGGCGGCGGCCTCGTCGAGCCGCTGCATCAGGCCGAGTTGCTGAATCATCAGCGACCACGCCTGCCACAAGTCGGGGCGGGCGTCGAGGATCGCTTCCAATTCCTCGCGCAACTCTTCGAGCAGGTCGTCATTGTCGTCCTCCTCGGACGCCAGCGTGAGCACCTGATCGCGGTACGCCACCAGGCCGTCGCCGCCGTGCGGTTGCGCGTGCAGTTGCTCGGCGATGAACCGCAGGTTCTCTTTGCGGTCCTTCCGACTGCGGGCCAGCCGTACGAGTTCGCCGATGGCCAGTTCGTGGTCCACGTCCCGCCGGATCGCCTCGCGGTAGGTGTCCAGGGCGTCGTCGGTCCGCTCCGCCCGGCGGTGGACGTGGCCGAGGACGGCGAAGTGCGAGGGGTGGTCGGGTTCGGCCGCGCCGGCGGCGTGAATCTGTTCGAGGGCTTCCGAATCGCGCTTGCGGTCGGCGAGAACGAGGGCGAGTTGCCGCCGCGCCCAGGCGTCGTGCGGGCAGAGGTCCATGACGTTCCGCACGGCGAGGATCGCGGAGTCTTCCGTCGTCGGCGAGAGCAATTCGGCCCGCAGGCGTTGGACCGGGTAGGTGTGGGGGAAGCGGGTCGCCAGCGTGCTGACGAGCGCGCGGGCGGCCACGATGCCGTGGGCCTCGACGAGCACGCCGACGACGTGGCGGTGCCCCTCGTGCCAGTTCGGGTCGGCGTCGATGGCGAGTTTCAGGTGGTCGAGGACGGCCGACGGCTCGGGCTTGCACTTCGCCACGCGGGCGACGGTGCGGTGCCACGTGGCCGGCGACGTGAGCGGCTTCGCGGCCTCCAGGTCGGCGTCCGCCTTCGCGAAGTGCCCGAAGCGGGCGTGGGCCTCCGCCCGGAACAACAGCAGTTCCGAGAGGGCACTCTCGGTGTGCGGCCGGGCAGACTTCGGTCGTTCGGGCCGCGCGAGGTGCAACTCCACTTCGCCGGTCGGCTCGCGGAGTTTGCCGATCGCCTTGTCGATCGCCGCGAACGCCTGTTCGGGTTCGTTCCGCTCCAGCAGCGCGTTGAACAGCGACCGCACCGCGGGCGGGAAGGGGGTGTCTGTCTTCGTCGCCCGCCGCTGGAAAAGTCGCAGCGCCTCGGGGGCTTGCTCCCGTGCCTTCGCGACGCGGAAGTAGGCGTCGGCGAACTGCTCCTCGCGCTCGTCGAGACAGCACGCGAAGCGGTACAGGTCGGCCGCCTCCGCGAACCCCTGCCGCTCCCACAACTGCGACGCGAGCAGGAAGTAGCCCGCCGCCGCCTGTGGCCGCACGCGGACCGATTGCCGTAACAGCCGCTCGGCTTTGTCCTGGAAGCGGTGGTCGGCGAGCAACATCTGCGCGTAGGACTGCACCAGCAGCGGCTCGGCGTCGGGCTTCGTGGCCACGGCTTCCAGCACCGCGAGGCGCTCCCGCGTGCGGCCGAGTTCCCGCAGGGCGGAGACTTTCGTCAGCGTGTACGTCGGGTCGTCGGGGTAGTCGCGCAACAGTGCGTTGGCCGCGTCGAGCAGCAGTACCGGGTGGACGGTCAGCCGTGCCCACGCGAGGGCCGCCACTTTCGACAAGCGGTGGCCGACGTACTCCGCGACGAAGGCGTCGTGCCTCGCCTTTGCGTCGGTCTGCTTACCGTGGGTGAAGAGTTGATGAATCGCGAACAGGCGGTCGTAAGCCTCGGCGTCGGGCAGGTCCGCGAACGCCGTCAGGCGGTGTTCCTCCGCCTTCGGTACGGCGACGAGGCAGTGTGGCCCGGTCGAGCGGTACCGCTTCAACACCACCGGCAGCGGCGCTTCCACCGGCTGATTGTCGTGGCCGTCCCGCAGGAGTAGACTCTCGCGAATCGGGTCGTGGCCGACGACGAGCCGCGGCTGACTGACGCCGACTTCCACGAGCGAGACGAGGAACGGCAGGCCGGCGGCGATCAGTTCCCCGGCGACGTCACCCGTCAGCGTGAACTCGCGGCAGACCCAACCGGCCGCCTCGCCCCGGGCTCGCTCGCTCGCGTCCGGCAAGCCGTCCGGCTGTGGCACGCACTCGGGCGTCGGGTTCGGGAACGGCCGTGTCCAGAACGTCGAGAGCAGGTCGTAGACCGTCGGCGTCCCGGTCGCCGGGGCGTCCACCGCGAGCAGCTTCTTCTGCGAGCCGGTCGGCGGTGGCGACTGTTGCAACGCCCGCGTCAGGTTCCCGGTGAAGTGCTTGTAGAAGTCGTCCGTTAGCACCTCGGCCCACCGCTTCGCCGCGTCGAGGTCGCCGAGCGCGTAGGACACGTCGGCCCGGCGGGCGGCGAGCCAGCGGTGGCCTTCCTTCTCCAACAGTGGCGACAGGTCGGCGTAGCGGTCCAGGCTCACCTTCGCGTCGGCGGGCCGGTTCAGTTCGATCTGCAAAGCCGCGAGGTGGGCGGAGACAATGCCGCTTTCCAGGTGGTGCGTCGCGTCTTCGAGGAAGGCGGCCGCCTCGGTTTCCTTGCCCCCCTTCTGGAACAGGTGCGCGACGGCCTGCACCGCCGGGCGGAACCACGGCTGGAACTCCAACGCCTGGCGGGCGGCGGCCATCGCCTCCTCGGGGCGGTCGGCGGCTTCGAGCACGGCGGCCCGTTCGACCTGAATCCACGCCCGGTGCGGCGCGAGGGCTTCGGCCTGGAACAAGAACCGTTCGGCCCGGTCGAAGTCGTGGAGCCGGGCCATGACGAAGGCGTTGAACGCCAGCCAGTCGGCCCGCAGGTCCGGCGAGGCGTCGGCCCAGTCGGTCTGCTGCTTGACGAACTTCCAGCTCGCGAGCGGGCCGAACCGCTCGAACCGGTAGCGGGCGTGGTAGTAGACGGCTTCGAGGTTCGACGGGCTGCTGCGGAAGGCGGCGGCGTGGAGCTTGCGGCCCAACCGCGGCGCGCCGAGTTGCATCGCGAGGCGGCCCGCCAACAGGCGGGCCGGGGTGTTCGTCCAGGTGGCGAGTGGGCCGAAGGCCTCGGCCGCGTGGAGCGCCTGTCGGTATCGCCCCTGCGTGTACAGCTCGCGGATGCGGCTCAAGTCCGTGGCGGAGATTTCCATGTGCAGGTTCGGCACGCTCGTTAGGATTTTTCCGGCTCAACCGCCGCGGCCGGGGTGGCGTCGGCGATGGGCGATAACTGACTGACAATGGTCCCGAGTTGGCTCAGGCGAAGGCCGTACTTGTCGAGGAACTCGGCCAGCACGAACTCGCTCTCCAGGTCATCCGGCTCGTCGCCGCGGAGGCGGGCCGTGAGTTCCGCAATCATACGCAGATAGGTCCGCTCGATAATCGGCAGCACTTCCTTGCAGGCGATGCCGATGTCCGGGAACTCACTCTGCCAGCGAGCTAGGAAATTCTTCCACCGCGTTTGCGAGTCAGCGGCGGCAGCGGCGGCCTTGGCCAGCGCGAGTTGCTCCTTCTGCACGTCGAGCAGTTGCCGCAGGAGGTCCGACGACTCACCCAGGGCGGCCGGGCCAGACGGAGCGCTGGGCAACTTCAACGTCGGCGGGGCGACGAAGATGGACGGATTGTTCATGAGGCCCCACCTTCGGTCGGCGTCAGAATTGGGACATTATAAGCAGAGAAGCGTGGAATACGAAGGGAAATGCGGGGCAGAAACGCACGCGGGCCGCCGGCTGGGGGAGCCGGCGGCCCGCAATGGGGTGCCTTTCGTGCGTGATGGACTGGAATCTCAGTTCGGGGGTTGAGAACTGCCACCGACTTGGGGGAAGCGGTGGACGATCCAGTCGATTGATCCGCCGTGAGTGAGTTCTCACGTTAGACGAAAAAGGTTGAGCAGTATGTGTGCCAATTTCATATTCTGGCCGATTGCCTTAACTCAAGATGTTATTCCAGAATGACTTAAGATCGAATTGATCGACCGATGCACAAATTGTCATCACAGAAGAAAGTGCAAAGTCCTCTGTAACTGTTTCAACGGCGTTGAAAATGCGACAGTTATCGCTCTTGAGATTGATTGTTGAGCATTATTTGCCTGTTCATTAGGCAGGAAAGTCAATTGCCACTTCTAAGAATCGGAGCACAATCGTCGTTAGTAATTATCCAGTAATCAATTACGTCGTGTGAATTTCGTGGGAATCTCGGCATGTTGACTGCGTTGGGGGGCGACTGGTCCTTTTCCCATGCTCTCCCATACCAGGAGGTGCCCGTGTTTCTTGCAGTCCGGGCGACGTTACTCGCCACTCTCTTCCTCTTCACCACGGCTATTGGCTTTGCCCAGGCCCCGCCGCCGGCTCCGCCGACGCCTCCGCCCCCTGCGTGGAAAGCGGACGTAGACGCGGCGGCGAGCGGCCTGGAAGCGAAGATCAACTCCGGTGCACTCGCAGGCACCCACAAGCAAGCCGACATTGCCTGGATGTTAGTCTCTTGTGCCCTCGTCATGCTAATGATGCCGGGCCTGGCTCTGTTCTACGGTGGTATGGCGCGCCGCAAGAACATCCTCGGTACGATGATGCACACCATGGTTGCACTCGGTCTCGTCGGCGTGCAGTGGGTAGTCATCGGCTACGCACTCGCCTTCGGTGCGCCGGCGATCAAATTCTCCATCAGCAGCGATGATAAGGGAGAACCGATCAAGGCCGGCGTGGTCGGCTTCAGCAAGGAACTCATGTTCCTCGGTACCGACGCCGCTCTCGGGACCAAGAGCACGCAAGTCGAGAAGACCTCGGCCGACGTGCTGAAGGAAAAGGGGATCGACCCCGAGAAGGCGACCGACGAACAAAAGAAGGAAGCCGACGCCGCCATCGCCGAGATCAACAAGTTCACGACGTTCCCGAACACGAACTTGCCGCTGTACCTGCACGCGATGTTCCAGGGGATGTTCGCGATCATCACCGTCGCGCTCGTGTCGGGGGCGTTCGCGGAACGGGTGAAGTTCGGTGCGTATCTGTTGTTCGCCGTTCTGTGGACGACAATCGTCTACGACCCGCTGGCCCACATGGTTTGGTCGTTCGAGTGGTCGCCGTCGACGAAGGTGGACATTGCCGGTACCGGTGCCTCTCCGGGGGCGAGTCAAGTCTTCCCGGCGGCCGGCCTGCTCGGCGCGAACGGGGCCATCGACTTCGCCGGCGGCACGGTCGTTCACATCGCGGCCGGGTTCAGCGGCCTGGCGGCAATCCTCCTGCTCCGCAAGCGGATCGGCTACGGCAAGCACCCGATGCACCCGAGCAGCATGATCTTCACCCTACTCGGTGCGGGGATGCTCTGGTTCGGCTGGTTCGGTTTCAACGGCGGGTCGGCCCTGTTTAGCAACGGTCAGGCGATCTCCGCGTTCACGTTCACGCAGATCGCGGCCGCCGCCGGTGGCATGTCGTGGCTTATCGTCGAATGGCTGCACCGCGGCAAGCCGACGGCCCTCGGCTTCGCATCCGGCCTCGTCGCCGGCCTCGTCGCCATCACCCCGGCCAGCGGTTTCGTTTACCCTGCCGGTGCCCTGGCGATTGGTTTGATCGCGGGCGTCGTCTGCTACTGGGCGGTCGCGGCCAAGGGCATGCTCGGCTACGACGACTCGTTGGACGCTTTCGGCGTCCACGGCGTGGGCGGGTTCCTCGGGGCCATCCTGACGGCGTTCTTCGTGAGCCTGCCGCTCTGGTCCTACGGGGCGGAAATGCCGTTCGGCGCGTTCCCCGGCAAGACCATCGTCGAGGGCACGAACGTGAGCTACGACAAGTCGTCGCAAATCATGTGGCAGATCAAGGCCGCGTGCCTGTCGGCCGTGTACGCCTTCGTCGTCACGTCGATCCTCGTGCTGATCATCGACAAGACCATCGGCTTCACCGTGTCCGAGAAGGACGAGGCGATGGGCTTGGACCTCAGCCAGCACGGCGAAACCGGCCTCGACCTCGAACCAGACATGGACGGGTCCACGAACGTGCAGCCCAAGTCGGCGGCGATGCCGCCCGCCAATGGCGGCGGCAAGCGGTTCGGCGTCACCGTCGGCGGGGCGTCCGCACCGCAGTTAATGGCGGTGTGGAGCAAGCTCTGCCAGACGGGCGAGCACCCGCCGAGTAAGGAGTTCCGGGCCGTTTATCCGTACGTCACCACCGTCAGCGGCACCACGTTCCGCTTCCGCGGCGGCGACCCGGTCGTCATGAAGGCGGCGTTGCAAAAGCTGTTCGCCGAGACGCTCGGCGGCTCCGTCACCACGACGGTCGAAGCCTGACCGACCGGCCCTGCCCACGGGCGTTCGCCCGTGGGCTTCCTTCCCCATAACCTCATCCCACCACACCCACCATGAAATTGATTGTTGCGATTATCCGCCCGGAAAAGCTGGACGACGTTCAGCGGGCGCTCGCGGAACGGGACGTCTACCTGATGACCGTCACCGACGTCCGCGGGTGCGGCCGGCAGCGGGGGTACACGGAAGTGTACCGCGGCCAGGAGATGCAGGTGCGTCTCTTGCCGAAGTTGAAGCTCGAGATCGGCGTGAACGAGGCGTTCGTGGACGCGACCGTGGAGGCGATCGTCCACGCCGCCCGCACCGGCGAGACCGGCAACGTCGGCGACGGCAAGATTTTCGTACTCTCGCTCGAAGACGCCATCCGCATCCGCACCGGCGAGAGCGGCAGCGTTGCCATCGGTCCGTGAGGACGCTCACCCTCACGCGGCCGAAGAAGCCCACCCGGTCACGGGTGGGCTTTTCTCTTTTCCCCTCCGCCGTGGCCCCGGTTACAATCGCACGTCCCACTCCATTTGGGAACTGCGTGCCATGAACCGCTTCCGTGTCGCCCTATTCATCAGCCTGTCCGCGGCCGTTGTGGCCGTAGCCGCCCCGGTGCCGACCGCCCCCGTGGACAACCGGGCCGCCCAGAAGGCTCTCCGGGACGCGACCGAGGTTCTCGACAAGGTTACGGGCGATGTGCAGTCGCGGGTGCAGTTGTGGTGTTCGATCGCGGACTTCGCCCACGCCTTGGATGACAAGTCCGCTGCGACCGTGGCGGTGCAAAAGGCGACCGCGGTCGCGGCCACGAGCCGGGGCGTGCCAGTCGAAGAATGGCGGTACATCGGGCGAACGCTCGGCAAGTTCGGCGAAGCGGACGCGGTTCTGAAACTCTTGGAAGGCGTGCCCGCCGTCGTCGAGAACCGCCGCGGCAACCCGCGGCAAACCATCCTTCAGGAGTCGGCAACCGCCGCCGCGACGGCCGGCCACCTCCAGGCGGCCGAGAAACTCGCCGAGGCCATTCCCGACGAGAAGCTCCGCGCATCAATGCTGAAGTCGCTCCGCCCGCTCGCGGCCGGCAAAACGGCGAAGGCGTCCGACAAGGACGTTCAGCAATCCCTCGACGCACTCACCACGGCTGACGAAAAATTCACGTTCTTGGTCGGGAGGACGTACATGATGCTGGCCTTCGATACCGACAGCTTCGGTAACAACGTCGCGTCGACCAAGCTCCGCGCGGGGGACAAGGCGGGAGCGAAGGACGCCGCACAAAAGGCACTGGCCCTCCTGCCCGATTTGGAGGATAAGCGGCAGCTGGGAGCCGCGATGGCCGTACTCCACATTCTGGCAAAACTCGACGACGTTGCCGCGGCCAAGAAGCTGTACGCCGAACAGATCGCCCGGAGCACCGAGAAGCCGAGCCAGTGGAAGTTGGTCGCCGAAGTAACCCTTGCCGCCGCCGAAGTCCGGCTCGGCCAGGACGCCGAAGCCCTCAAGCGGGTCCAGGCATTTACGGTACCCGGTGAGCAAGCCTACGTGCTGCAGTACATCGCTCAGGCCCAGGGCACGGCCGGGCGCAAAAAAGATTCGGCGGCAAACTTCGCGAAGGCCGTTGAACTGGTCGGACAGGCTCCCGACGGGCCGGGAACCACGTTCCATAACATCGCCTCGGCCCAGGCGAGGGCCGGCGACTTCGAAAGGGCGGGGCGAACCGCGGCGTTACTCGGGCAGAACGGCACCATCGCCTGGACGAACATTATTGGCTCCCAGGTTCACGCCGGGGATTTCGACGGCGCGCGGAAGAACGCCATCGAGCACGTAACGGACGGGAGTCGGTTCTGGTTGGCGAACACGATGGAGACGATCGCCAGTGGGCAGGCCGCGGCCGGGAAAGCGGACGCCGCCCGCGAGTGGATCGACAAGATGGACGACCCGCTATTGAAGGCCCACGCGATGGTGGGTTTGGCGCAAGGGCTGTACCGCGAGATGAAGAAGAAGTAGGCCGATGAGGGTCACGGTTTTGGATCGGTGTCGTCTGGCCAACACAGACTTTGATCAAGCGTGCGTGATTTCGGCCACGGCTGATACACCGTGGCTGAAATCACGCACGTCGCAATTTACTCCCCGATCTTCGACTGCGACGTGAGGAAGATCTTCGTCCCTTCCGGGATCGGCTTGTCCGGCGTCAGCTTCGGGTTCGACTCCCACACCGTGCCCCAGTACCGTTCGTCGCCGTAGGCGTCGGCGGCGATGTCCTTGATGCTCTTCCCGCCGGCTGGGATGACGTAGGTCTTGTACCCGCCGCCGGTGGCACGACGCGGTTCGGCGGTCGGTCGGTCGGTCGCGCCGGAGGTCTGGATCGCACCCCACTCGGTTGCCTTCTCGGGCGGCTTGCCGATGGCGTTGGCGAAGTTCTTCCGCAGCACGTGGATCGGCGGCACTTCCGCCCGTTGCAGTTGGGTCAGGGCCGCGTTCTGGTTGTACCCCTTCAAAGCCTCGGCGTACCGCTCGTCGCCGTAGTATTGCTTGCTGACGGCGGCCCAACTGTCGCCGCCCTTCACGTAGTGCAAGTCCACGTCGTAATCGGTCTTCGCGCCCGTCACGGCAGGGGCCGGTGGAGTCGTTGCGGCCGGCACGCCGACGTTCGGCATTTCCAGGGTGGGTGCCACGGCCGGCGTCGGCTTGATGTCCAACGGAGCCGGCGTTGGTTTGATGTCCAACGGAGCTGGTGTCGGCTTCACATCCAGCGGAGCCGGCGTGGGCTTCAGGTCTAACGGGGCGACCGTCACGGCGGGCGGCGTCAGGTCCAACTTCGGCGGTGCGGCTACATCAATCTTCGGCACGGGCGGCGTCAGGTCCACTTTCGGCGGCGCTGCCAAGTCTGGCAGTTTCGGAACTCCGATGTCTTGCGGTTGCGGAACGGGAACCGGGGCCGGGCCAGTCGGAACCGCGGCCGGGGCCGGACCGGTCGGAACCGGCAGAGGGTTCAGGTTCGGCAGTTCGGGCTTGATCTCCGCCTTCGGAGTTTCCGCCACAGTCGGGAGTGGCAACGTGGCCGGCGGTGTAGTGACGGTGGGCGTGGTCGGCAGGCTCAGCGGCGGGGCGGCGAGCTTGGCGGGGTCCGCGACGGGGGCGGGTGTCGTGGTCGAGGGCAAGGCCAGCGCCGGGGGGGCGGGCGGTACAACGCCGCCCGTCGGGCTAATGTCCGGAAGTTTGACTTCGATATTCGGCACCGGCAGGGCCGGTGCTGTGCCCTCGACGCGGATCAGGTCCGGTATCGGCGGAATCGCGGTCGAGGACGGCACGGGCAGGTCAATCTTCAGTTGAGGCGGTGTGGCGGGTTGCGTCGGTGGCGCCAAAGTGAGCGTGGCCACTTCCACGGGACCCGCGGGCTTGGGGGCCACGACTGGCGACGTTTCGATCTTCTTGAACTCGGTCGCCGCGTGACCGCTCGTGCCGTTGGTCGTCTCGGGCAGCGGGGCGGCCGGTTTCGGCGTGAGTTCCGCCGTGGCCGGTGTCTTGGCGGGCCAGAAGTATCGCACCGTCCCGGCCCCGCCGAGGAGGCTTAGCACGCCGGCCGCGATCACGCCCTTCGTGCGGGTTGGCCGAAGGTATTGCGCCACCGTTTCGGGCAGCCACCCCGCCTCGGCCAACGGCGGCAACGGCTGCGGAGCCGGGTCCACGGCGGGCGGCGGTGCGGCGGGCGCGGGAGGCTGTGGGGTCAGCGCGATCGGCTTCGGGGCCGGGGCGACGGGTGCGGGCAGCGGCGGGAGGGCCGCAAGCGGCGGCAGTTCGGGAACCTTCGGCAGTTCCGGCCGTGGCGTGACGGGGACCGGGTCGAGATTCACTTTATTATCGCTGCTCATCCTTGAGCCTCCCAGGGCGTTGGGTCACCGACGCCTAACCTTCGACACGTTTCGCCACCCGCAGTTTCGCGCTCCGCGACCGGGGGTTGCCGGCCGTCTCGGCGTCCGTGGCTTCCACCGGCTTCTTCGTAATCGGTTGCCACTCGGGCCGGTCCCGGAAGGCGTGCTTCACCCGCCGGTCTTCCAGCGAGTGGAAGCTGATGATCCCCACCCGCCCGCCGGGCCGCACGAGCTTTGGTAGCACGGCCAACAAGCGGTCCAGTGCGCCGAGTTCGTCGTTCACGGCGATCCGTAGGGCCTGGAACGTCCGCGTGGCCGGGTGAATCCGCCGAGCGTCCGGCCCCCAGGGTACGCTGTGCTTCACGACGTTGGCAAGATCGGCCGTGGTCGCGAACGGCTGCGCCTTCCGCCGCTCGACGATCCGCCGGGCGATTTTCCGGCTGTGGCGTTCCTCGCCGTACTCGAAAATCAAATCCGCGAGGGCCGCCTCGCCCGTCGTGTTGACGAGGTCAGCCGCGGTCGTTCCGCCGTCCGGGTCGAGCCGCATGTCGAGCGGTCCGTCGCCCTGGAAGCTGAACCCGCGGGCCGTGTCGTCCATCTGGTCGGAGCAGAAGCCGAGGTCGGCGAGGACGCCGTCGACCGCCGCGACGCCCAGGTTTTCCAACACGTCCTTCACCTGATCGAAGTTCGCGTTCACCAGCGTCGCCGGCAGGTCGGCCAGCCGCGGGCGGGCGAGTTCGATCATCGTCGCGTCCTGGTCGAGCGAGATCAGCCGCCCGTTGGGCAGCAGTTTCTCGGCAATCGCCCGGCTGTGGCCGCCCACGCCGAGGGTTGCGTCGACCCAGGTTTCGCCCGGCCGCGGGTCGAGGTGCGCGAGCACCTCGTGCAGCAGCACGGGCCGGTGAATCGGTTCTTGGTGTGGGGTCATACGCTCTATCGGGAGTCGGGTCAAGCCGGAGTGTGACGGACCGGAGGGCATTGTACGGTCGCCCTGTATCAAACTACGAGCGCGGCCGCCACTCACCGGAACCCCACGGCCGCCAGTCGCCGAACCGAGACCAGAACGATTCCGCAATGCGGCGATCCAGTTCTTGCTCCAACTCCGGCAAGCCGAGGTCGCGATCGACGTGGTTGAAGATGCCGTCTGTCCCGACTTCCAGTGCCACCCACTCGCCGGTCGGCCGGCAGAGTAAGTCTACACAGCCGAACGAATTGATGAGTCCGACGGCTTGCAGGGCAGCGTGGGCCACCGTCGCCGCGGTAGGAGGAATTTGACCACCGTCTTCGTACCGTGCGCCACGTGCGTGAGCGACCCACGGCGACGACGGGACACCCGGCGGGAATCGGCGCACCACCCAACCGAACAATTGCCCGCCCGCGGCGTAGGTGCGATACACCTCGGGTTGCTCCAAGCGGATGAATTCCTGAACGACGAGCGGCACCGGCCAGTTTTTCGGCAGTTCCATTCCCGTCATAAATCGCCGGTGGCCTGATGCCCCGCAACCCGTGGGGAATTTAACACACCACTCCCGCCCTGACTGCTCGGCCAGCAATCGCTCGGCCTCCGCCAGCGAGGCGGTCAACTGTGTCTCCGGTCTTGGCACGCCCGCCGCCGCGAACGTCGTCGCGATCAAACGCTTGTCGGCCGCGACCTGTATCGCTCGGTCGGGAATGAATGTCTCACCACACGCGGCCCGGTCATCCGTTTGGAGCACGTAGTTATAATCACGCGGAACGTCAGACACGTCGAGCCACGCGGCACGACAGAGTCGATTCGCAAGGGTGGCGAACGCCCACGCCCCGTCCCCACCATTCAGCACGCAGCACGAGTCGGGTGTCATGACTCAACTAGATACCCACGCTCGCCGGCCGCGCCTCGCGGCGGTCGCGGTCCCAGGTCAGCGTCATCCCCAGGCGGCTCGCGTCCCAGCCCATCGCTAGGAGCGTCACGGCGGCGGCCCCGAGGTCCGGTGGGCAGAGCGTGTCGCGGTTGCGGGTCCGCACGCAGTCGAGGAAGTGCGTCCACATCGCTTCCGTTTCGTTCCGCGGGGCGTCCACGGCGAACCGCTCGGTCGGTTCCAGCGGCTTGTCGTGCCGCTGCGGCAGCACGCCGGCCTTCTCCGGGTCGTCGCGGTAGAGGTGGACGCCGCCCTTCACGAACTTCACGTTCCCGTTGCGGCCGCGGATCACCTCTTCCAGCGGGTAGCCACTGATGGTCGTCGCCGTGAGTAGTATTTGCGTGCCCTCGCGGAAGTCCGCGATGATCGTCGCCACGTCCGGCACGTCGCGGCCGTCGCGCTCCAGGAACAGGCCGCCGGCCCCGGTGACGCGGTTCGGGAACCGCAGACCAGTGGCGGCGAGCATCTTCGTAGCGGGGTGAATGAGCAAGTCCGAGATCGGCCCGCTGCTGAACGCGGACCGGCACCGCCACTGGGTGAACGTGGCCCGGTCGAACGGCAGCACGCTCGGCGGCGGGCTGAGTTTCACGCCGTTCACGTCGAATCGGTGGCCGAGGAACAGGTCCCACGCGATCGTCTTCGGGTTCATCTGCTCGACGGTGCGGTAGAACCGCCACTGGCCGCGGGCGTCGTTGCGGAACGCCCCGGCTTGCAGCTGGGCGACGTGGCCGAGGTCGCCCTTGCGGATCAGGTCGTTCGCGGTTCGCCACGACGGGTCGGTCAACCCCTGCACGCCGACGACCACGACGCGGTTGGCCTTCGCCGCCGCGTCGGTCACAGCAATCGCCTCGGCCGGCGTTCGCGTCATCGGCTTCTCGACGTACACGTCCTTGCCCGCGGCCAGCGCGTCGAGCGTCTGCCGGGCGTGCCAGTGGTCCGGCGTGCTGATGCACACCACGTCCACGTCTTTGAGTTCCAACAAGCGGCGGTAGTCCTTCACCACGCGGGCTTTGTCGTTCGGGCTGAACCCGCACTTCACGGCCGACGGGTACAGGCCCTGCGAGTACCGGCGGCGGGTGCCGGTGCCGGCGAAGGTGTGCGTGTACTCCTCGTCGAGACCGTCCCACACGTCGCAGACGCCGGCCGGGGCGACTGCGTGCGCCTCGGCGAGCTTCAGGACGAGGTTGATGTGCGCCTGTGCCCGGCCGCCGCAGCCGAGGAACGCGACGCCGACGCGGTCGTTCGCGCCGGGCACCTTCGCGTAGCTGTCGGCCGCCAGCGTGAGGGCGGCCCCGGCGGCGGCCGTGCGGATGAACCGGCGGCGGTCGGGCGTGGGGGTTGGTGTGCTCATATACCTTGGATGTTACAGGACGGGAGGAGGTTCCGCACCGGCGACCTATTTCCATCCGAACCGGGCGACCACCGCAAAATGGTCCGACGCATCGCCGGGTAGGACGCGCGTCTCGACGTGCTTCCACGCCTTTGGGCCGAAGACGTAGTCGATGCGAATCTTCTTCTCCGGGAACGTCGGCGGGCCGTCGAACGCGCCCGCGAACTTGTCGCTGTCCTTCACCAGTGTGATCGACTCTTGTTTGGGCGTCGCGTTGAAGTCGCCGGCCAGCACGCACGGGCGGTCGCCGATGAAGTCGAGCAGTTGCCGGACCTGTGCTTCGTTGTTGCGGTGGTTGAACGAGTCGTTGTGGAGCGAACCGAGCAGGACCGTCTTGCCGTTCACCTCCGCCTCGGCGAACAGTGCCCGGCGGTTGTTGCCGGTGACGTAGAACGGCTGTCGGCCGGCGAGGGAGATGTTCGCGACGGGCGTCAGGGGCGTTCGCGAGAGGATCGCGTTGCCGCCGACCACGCGGTAGAACGGCAGGCCGAAGTTGTAGTTCTCGCCGAAGGCGTAGTGCGGCAGGCCGCACGCGCGGGCCAAGAACTCGACCTGATCCACGTTCGCCGGGCCGCACTCGGTCATCGCTTCCGACAGGAACACCAGGTCCGGCTGCTGCGCGCGAATCGTGAAGGCCATCTTCTTCAACTGGGCTTCGACCTCGGCTTTCGTCGCGAACCGCAGACCGCCGCTGTGGGCGAAGCCCTTCGCGATGTTGTAGGCCACAATGTGGACCTCGTTCGGCGTTGCGTGGGCCGGGCCGAGCTTCACGTTCGGCAGTTGTCCGACGATCGGCGTCTCGCCGGTCGCCAGCACGAGGCCGTTGACGGTGAACAGAGTCAGTCCCACGACCGCCATCAGGACCAGCGCGAGGGCGATACGCTTCAGCCACCGACCGACGGGGAATGCCTTCGCCGACGGCGTCGGGCCGAACGGCCACTTCCGGCCGAGACGGTGGTAGCCGGGTGCCGCTTTCGTCATCGCTTCCGGCGGCAGGTGCCGTTCGCACGATTCCAGGAACCGCGTGACGCCGGGGACCAACCGCGAGACGTGGAACGACCGGCCGTCCTGAAACGTGAGCGCGAACCACGAGTTCACCGGCGAGTACGCCAGTTCCTTCACCTGCGACCACGACTGCTGGGCCCGCCCCTTCCACGGCGACTTGCAATCAAGGCCCGTCGTCGTCGTGGTGAGTTGAAAGCGGAACGCTTCCCAGATGAGCAGGAACCCCGCCAGCCCCAGCACGACGGCCGTGACGACCACCGGCATCAGTGTCGCGTTCGACCGCGGCGGGAAGAAGATCACCCAGAGGCCGAGGATGAGTTCCGCCCCGAAGAACGACAGCACGGCAAAGAACTGCATGAGCTTGCCGTGGCGGAAGATGCTGGTGTCCCCTTCGACACGGTACGGCGGGGCCGCCCGCGATGTGGCGAACAGCAGCCACACGAAGCCGAAACCGAGCAGGGCGACGAGCGCGAGAACGAGGAGGGGCATGGCGAAGCCAAAGGAGTCAGGGGACAGGAGTCAGGAGTCAGTTTAGCGGCGACGCGGAGCGCGGGACCAACACCCTACTCGGCCATGCTGCAACTGACAAAGACCTTGTCCGGGACCGACGGCAGAGCCGCGACCAGCGCTTTGCGGGTCATCGGGGCCGGCTGCCGACCCAGACAGCCGTAATGCACGTCAACGGCCGACCCATTCACTCTGATACTGAACCCTCCGGTGCCCTCAAACAACACCACGCCCCGCAACAAGACATAGACAGGCCCGGTCGGCATCGGACGACCGACCAGTCGGGCCGCCTCGTCGGCACTGATCTGCTTGACGGCCGTATCGCTGAGCGCGGCCTGGCTCTCCTGCTGAAGGGTGTCGATCACCGGTGCGAATCGATCCTTTCCGAGCGGCACGAAATCGATCCGATCCGGGGACGGCGAATGCCACGAATCGGCCGTAATGAACGCGCGCTGATCGTTCGAGCCGCTCGGTGAATTTGGTCCCCCACAACCGACTACCGTGAAGATCAGGAGTATTGAGGATAGGCGGTAGATCGTCATTCTGCCTCCGATTGCTTCTCGCCGCTAAACGACGGTCGCGTTGGCCCGCTTCCGCTGGCGGTAGTACTTCAGCCCCGGCACGAAGAACGACACCGCCGACACGCACCCGAACGTCAGGTGCGCGAACCGCGGCACGGCGGCCATCAGCACGGCGGCGGCGAAGTTGAGCCCAGCGTAGAGGTAGAACCGGCCGGACAAGATGCCGGCCTTGAAGATCATCACCATCCCCGCGCCGACCGCGAGGGCTGGCGACAGCGTCAGTACCGGCAATCCGGCGACGACCTCGATCACGAACATGCCGATGCTGGCGCACACCCCGGCGGCCCAGGCGTGGGCGATCTGCTGTTCGACGAACAACACCGGCCCGGCCCGGCGGCGGAGCTTCCAGAGGATCGTGCCCCACGTTGCCAGCCCCACGGCCCAAATGCAGAGGTAGTACAGGTGCGACCGCACTCCTTCCCAGGTCAGCACCTGCGTGAGCAGGCAGAGCAGGAAGATCATGAGGCTGTGCCACATCCACAGCACGCCCCAGTTCTCCAGCACGTCGGCGTGGTGCGTCTCGCGCAGCATCCGCGACAGCACGTAACCGAGGCCGCTCGGCCGAGACGAGATCGCCTCGCCGTTCAGGTACGCTTCCAGGTCGCTCGCCAGAGCCGCGGCCGACTCGTACCGGAGGCCGGTCGGCTTTTGCAGGCACTTTAGAGCGATCAGTTCGACGTCGCGGTCGATGCTTGGGTTCAAGTCTCGCGGCGGGATCGGCTCTTGCTCAAGCACTTGCAGGACCGTGTCCACGGCCGTCGCCGCCCGGAACGGCGGCCGGCCGGTGAGCAGTTCGTAGAGGATCGCCCCGAGCGAATAAACATCGGCGGCCGGCGTCAGGTCTTTCCGCCCGGTCGCCTGCTCGGGGGCCATGTAGCTCGGCGTGCCGACGATGGCCCCGGTGCGGGTTAGCGATTCAGTGCCGTCGATCCGCTTCGCGAGGCCGAAGTCGGACACCTTCGGTTGGAATTCGGAATTCGGAATTCGGAATTCGGAATTCAAATCCGAGACCGGCTCGACTGTCTTTAATTCCGCGTTCCGAATTCCGCGTTCCGAATTGAGGAGGATGTTCGACGGCTTCAGATCGCGGTGCAAAATCCCCTGCTCGTGGGCGTGCTGCACCGCTCGCGCGATGGCCGCGACGAGGCGGGCGGCGTCGCGCGGGGGCAGGGGGCCGTCCTTCGCGAGTCGCTCAGCGAGCGTCCAGCCTTCGACGTACTCCATGCAGAAGTACGCCTGCCCGCTGGCCGTACCGACCTCGTAGACGGTGACGATGTTCGGGTGCTTGAGGCGGGCCGCCGACTCGGCCTCCGCGTGGAAACGGGCACGGTCCTCGTCGGACGCGAGATGGGCTTCCCGAACCATCTTGAGGGCGACGACCCGGTTGAGCGACTTCTGCCGGGCCTTGTAGACGACGCCCATGCCGCCGCGGCCGAGTTCGGCGAGCAGTTCGAAATCGCCGAACTCGCGCGGCAACGGGACGGCCACGATGTCGGTGGGAGTTTCGGTATACGGAAGCGTGGACGTGGACCGGGCCATGTCCGCGAACTGCGCGACGGCCCAGAGTTCGCGGAGTTCGGCCGCGAGGTCGGGGTTGGCCGCGACCGCCGCCGCCACGTCCGGCGCCTGCCCCGCTCGCTGCTGTTCGCCGAAGGCGGTCAGCAGGGCGGCGAGGCGTTCGTCGGTGGAGGTCGCTTGGAGCATGTTCAACCAGACTTGGTTCCGGCCGCGGTTTTTCCGCGAGGCCACTCGCGGCCCCGCACGTCCACGAGTATGATACCGCCGCGAACCCCTTCCGCACGCGAGTGATCGGGCATGGAACCGGCGTCACACAATCCCGACCGGACGCTGGAACAGACCCCGCCGTCGCCCGATACCACGCTCGCCCAGACCGAACCGTCGGCTTTCGCGACTGTCCCGCCGCCGGCCCGCGCGGTCGTGTCGGGCTTCGTCCTGGGGGACGAACTCGGCCGCGGTGGTATGGGTGTCGTCTACAAGGCGGTGCAGAGCGGATTGAACCGGACGGTTGCCCTGAAGATGGTCCTGAGCGGGGCCTACGCCGGCCGGGCGGAAGTCGCTCGGTTCCTCGGCGAAGCCGAGGCGGTCGCGGCGATTCGGCACCCCCACGTCATTCAGGTGTACGAGGTCGGCGAAAACGACGGGCGGCCGTTCTTCGCGATGGAATTCCTGATCGGCGGGTCGCTCGCTCGGCGGCTGAAAGATGGCGGGCCGATGCCGCCCCACGCCGCGGCCGAGTTGCTGGCGAAAATAGCCGACGGCGTCGAGGCCGCCCACGGGTTGGGCATCGTCCACCGCGACCTGAAGCCGGACAACATCCTGTTCGACGCGGCCGACGTGCCGAAGGTGGTGGACTTCGGCCTCGCGAAGCGTGGCACCACCGACTTGACCGCGACCGGGGCGATCATGGGCACGCCCTCGTACATGGCCCCGGAGCAGGCGGCCGGGCAAACCAAATTCGTCGGCCCGGCGGTGGACGTGTACGCCCTCGGCGTGATCCTCTTCGAGTGCCTGACCGGCCGCGTGCCGTTCGTCGGCAAGGACGTGTTGGCACTGTTGGAGAAGATCCGCGAAGAGTCCCCGCCGCGGGTGCGGGCGTTTGCGCCGGCGGTGCCGCGAGACCTGGAAACGGTGGTGGCGAAGTGCCTGGCCAAGAACCCGCAGGAGCGGTACCCGACGGCCGGGGCACTGGCGGCCGACCTCCGTCGGCACTTGGCCGGCGAACGCCCGCTAGCATCCGTCCGCGGAAGCAGCATGGGCGGGGTGTGGGCGGCCCTCGACCGCGGCCGGCACGCCGCCGAGTTCGCCGCGTACTCGACGCTGTTCCTGTGGCTGGCCGTGCTGATGGTGTGCGCCGACTGCGCGATGGGCCTGTGGATGAACGGCGTCGTGCCGCAGGCGGTCGGGGTGTCGTGCTCGCTGGTGCGGGTGTTCGGCGTTCCCATTGTCGTCTACCGTTACGCCGGGCGGGCGGTGGGGTCGGCCAGTTCCCGGTTCCTCGTGGCCCTGTGGGCGGGGTACCTGGTCGGCTGCGTCGTGGTCGGACTGGTGGACACGATCATCTTGCGGCAGGGCGAACCGTCGTACCACGACTACGTGCAATTCACCCTGATGGCCGGCGTGGCATTCGTCGCCCTCGGCCCGCAGTATTGGGGCTGGTGCTACGCCTTCGGGGCCGGCTTCCTACTGCTGCCCTTCGCGATGACGGCATGTCCGATGGCGTCCGCGTTCCTGTTCGCGCTGATGTGGGGCGTCTCGCTCGTGACGATCTCGGCCCACCTGCGGCGGCTTTCCCGGCTGGCCGCCGCGGGGTGAATCGGCCTCTCGTTGACCTGCGTCGTCAATCCGGCGTATGCGGGAACTCGACCGAGAGCGATTCTCCGCAGGCCGTCGTAAGGGCGGCCGCTGCACGGGACCGGCTTTCGGGCAGTAGCGGTAGCTGAAACGTGATGGTCATATGCCCCGCGTGAACTCGCTCCGTTACGACAACTTCGCCCAGCGGTTCGTCCAGCACGAGCGACAGCGTGCCCGTGCGAATCGTCGAACGGCTTCCTGTAAGCCCGGCACCGACGCGACCCCAGATCGACCGAGCTGGGTGGTACAGCCGCAGGTAGGGCAAGAGAGCCCGAAAGACGTACTGCACTTCTCGATGAGGGCACGGAATCATCTCGTACCAGGTGATCCCGCACCGATAACCCATGCGGGCTGCGACGAGACTCGGCGTCGGGTCGGTTTCGATCACCATCAGGTCCGCCCCGTCGCGGATCGACATGAGGAGGATCATGGCCACCAGCCGCGGGTGCGTTGGGTCCCGCTCATCGGCGAGGATGCGTCGAAAATCGAATACTCGCTCGCTCGCCATTCTTCTCCCTTACGCCAGTTGCACTTCAGCCGGTTGCACCACGAAGGCGTCCTGGCCGGCCGGCAGCGGGGAGAGCTTCAACTCGCGGACGCGCCAGCCGGGGTGCTGCACTTCGCCGGTGTACGGCGGCTGACCGGTCACGTTGCCGAGGACGCGGATGGCCGACGGGTCGAAGCCGGCCGGGACCGTCACCTTGTCGCCCTCCGTGCCGGCGACGATCGGTTCGAGCGTCAGGTGCTGCTTCAGCACGCCCTGGGCCTTGCGGTGGATGTCCCGCACGGCTTGGCCGACTTGCGCGTCCTGGTAGCCGCCGATGTCTTCCAGCAAGAAGTCGAGGAGGCGGGCTTCCGATTGCAGGAGCGCGAGCAAGCGGAGCGGTTCGCCGGTCGGCTTCGTGATCGTCGGCTTGGACTTGGCCGTGGAAGCGGGCGGCGGGGGTGGGGGCGAGGTTGCTGCCGGCGGCGGAGAACTCGGTGCGGGAATCGACTGTGGCGGCAGGCCCATCAGTTCGTTGACTTTGTTCCCGAAGGTGGGATCGATGTTTGACCGGCCGGCGACGTTAAGCCCCCACGACGCCTTCCCGATGCTACCCGCGCGGGCGATCATCACCACCGTGAACAGGAAGCCCGCGACTATCAGACCGACCACGAATCCGAGCAGGTATTCCATCGCCGATTCCTTTGTTCAGAGCAACTTTCGCGGAAGGCCGCACGTTGCTGTTGTACGGATTACGGTCGCCGCTTGACCTTCGCCGTCCGGCGGTTTACCATCTTCTTACCTACCCCCGCGGGCCGCCCGCCCGCTCTCGCGCCGGCTTCCACGCGCGTCTGCCTTCGGAGTCTCTCCCCATGCGACGACCTCTCCTCGCGGTCGCGTTCTTGGTCGCGTCGGTCGCGCTCGGCCAACAGCCGCAGAACTTGCTGCCCCAACCGCGGATCAACTCGATTTTCCCCGTCGGAGCGAAAGCCGGCACCGCGGTCGACGTCACCACGCTCGGCACGGACCTCGACGATGCCACCGGACTGCTGTTCTCGCACCCCGGCATCAAGGGCGAACTCGTCGCGCCGCCGGCCGACCCGCCGATGGACGCGAAGAAAAAAGACGCGCCGAAGATGAGTAAGAAGGCCGCCCCGCCGACGGAGGCGAAGTTCAAGATCAGCGTGGCCGCCGACGTGCCGCCGGGGGCGTACGACGTGCGCGTCGTCAACAAGTGGGGCGTCAGCAACCCGCGGCTGTTCGTCATCGGCGACAAGCCGGAGGTGAACGAGAAGGAATCGAACAACGACACCGGCGAGGCCCAGAAGGTCGAACTCAACAGCGTCGTGAACGGCGTCGTCAGCAATCAGGTCGATGTGGATTACACGGCGTTCACGGCGAAGGCCGGGCAGCGGGTGCTGATCCACTGTGCCGCGAGCAGCATCGACAGCAAGCTGAAGCCGCTGATCGAAGTCTTCGCCCCGGACGGCAGGAGGATCGCGAACGCCCGCAATTACCAGGACGCCGACGCCCTCGCCGACGTGACGATTCCCGCCGACGGCGAGTACCTCGTTCGCCTCACGGAGTTCGCCCACCAGTCCGGCAGTGCCGACCACTTCTACCGGCTGACGATCACGACCGCCCCGTGGATCGACGCCGTGTTCCCGCCGATGGTCGAACCGGGTAAGGCCACGAGCGTCACCGTGTACGGCCGCAACCTGCCGGGCGGAAAGCCGGTCGCGGGCATGATGCTCGACGGCCGGCCGATCGAGTCGATCACCGCGTCCGTCACGCCGCCGATCCAGGCGGGGCAAACGCAGTTTCGCCGACGGATCGACCCGCCGACCGGATTACAGGACAGCTTCGAGTACCGGCTGCCGGGGTCAAACGCCGTGCCGATCTATCTCGCGGCCGGGCTAATCACGTTGGAGAAGGCGACGGACAACGACAAGCCCGAGACGGCCGAGCCGCTCACGGTGCCGTGCGAACTCGCGGGGATGATCGAGAAACGGTACGACCGCGACTGGTACAGTTTCACCGCGAAGAAGGGCGACGTGTTCATGGTGGAGTTGTTCGCCGACCGCATCGGTTCCGCGATGGACGGGTTCCTGACGATCCGCAACGCGGCCACCAAACAGGACATCGCGAGCGAAAACACGCTCGACGACGACGTGGAAGCGCTGCACCCGACGAGCTTCTTCAGCCGGAACAGCGACCCGGTTGCGTTCAAGTTCACCGCCCCGGCCGACGGCACGTTCCTGATCCTCGTGGGCAGCCGCGATGCGAACGTCAGCTACGGCCCGCGGAGCTTTTACCGGCTGCGGATCAGCCCGGCGAAGCCCGACTTCCGGGCGGTGGTGATGCCGCGAAATCGCGAAGCCCCGGCCACCGTCACGGCCCGGCCGGACGGCGAGGTCGCGTTCGACGTGTTCGTAGAACGCACCGGCGGCTTCACCGGCCCCGTCATCGCGACGGCCGAGAGCCTGCCCCCCGGCGTCACGGCTGCGCCCGCGACCATCGGCACGAACCAGAAGTGGGGCACGCTCGTCCTTTCCGCGGCCGACACGCTCAAGGACACTGAAACCGCGATCAAGGTGAAGGTGTCGGCCACGATCAACGGCCAGACCGTAGCCCGCGATGCCCGCCCGGCAACAATCACCTGGGGCTTGCCGAACCAGCAGAACGTGCCGACGGTCGCCCGCCTGGATCAGACGCTGGTACTCGCCACCCGCGGCGACAAGTCGCCCTTCCGCATCAAGGCCGACCTGAGTGCCGCCACGGTGAAGGTGGACGGCAAGGACCAGAAGTTCACCGGCCCCATCGTGGTGAAGGCCGGCGACAAGATCACGGTGCCGGTGAAGGTGACGTGGCAGGACAAGGAGCCCCGCGCGGGGGCGGTGAACGTGTTCATGGACGCGACGCAGCAGAACATGAACCAGGCGGCCGTGAGCGTGAACAACGGCCAGCCGACGCCGACGCCTATCGCGAAGGACAAGACCGAGGGCGCGATCGTCGTGGACGTGCGGAACAACGCCGCCCCCGGCACCTACGCCATCCCGCTCCGCGGCGAGACGACGGTGAAGTTCGCCAAAGACCCGATGGGCAAGGACAAGAAGGACGTGACCGTCCTCGCGTTCGCCGCCCCGTTCGAGGTGAAGGTGATCCCGACGACGCTCGGCCGGTTGTCGGCCCAATCGCCGGGCAACCTCAAGCAAGGTATGACCGCCGAGGTGACGGTTCGCATCGACCGGCAGTTCGACTTCGACGGCCCGTTCGTGGTGAAGGTGCAACTGCCCAAGGAAGCCGTCGGCGTGACCGTCGAGGACGCGACCATCCCGGCCGGGGCGAGCGAAGCGAAAGTGAAGCTAACGGCCGCGAAGGACGCGAAGATCGGCGGCCTCAACAACGTCGGCGTAACGGCTGTCGCGAAATGGGACGGCCAGTACGAGACGAAGCACGAATCGAAGTTTAATCTGAACGTGACGAAATGACCGACAGCGTAAGACAAGGTGACGCTCTGAACGAGCATCATGTGATCCAACCCACAGTCCGCCTCGAATCGGTCCGTTTTCGGATTTGTTACGCACTGGTCTGTGGAGCCGTGATGGGATTGCTCGGCGTCTCAGGTCGGGCCACGGCCGAACACTGGAAGGGGCACGAACTGGAGCAGGTCGATTTGCTCGTGAAATTCCTACAGGAGATAGGGTTGGGTTTTATTGTCACTCTCGTTGTTACGTATCAGATGCTCCGAGTGGTCCGTCAAGAAGCGACGCCACGGACGCTAACTCTCACTGCAGATACACACCCAATCGGAGAATAGTATGCGATCACTCGCTCTCCTCTTTCTTCTCCCCGCGGTCGCCGTCGGCCAGGAGAAGAAAGAATCCAAACTCACGCCGATCGCGCCGGCCACGCTGACGCGGAAGGAGCCGATCGACTACGCGAAGGACGTGCAGCCGATCTTCGCGGCGAAGTGTACCGTCTGCCACTCCGGGTCGGAGCAAAAGGGCAAGTTCGACATCGGCACGTTCCCGGCACTCATGAAGGGGGGGCGACGCGGCGTCGCCATCATCGCCGGCAAGCCGGCCGAAAGTCCGCTGTACCTCTATTCCAGTCACAACAAGGCCCCGGTGATGCCGCCGAAGGCGGAGGAGAACGACCTGACGGCGAACGAGGTCGCGGTCTTGAAGCTCTGGATCGAGCAAGGGGCAAAAGGCCCCGCCGGACCGGAAATTAAGGCGCGGCCGACGGTCGTGCTGACGCTGCCGCCGGCGCTCGTCAAGCCGGTGCGGGCCGTCGCCATCAGCCCGGAGAAGGCCGACAAGGCCGTCGTCGCGGCCGGCCGCGGCAACCAGATTCACCTCTTCGACGGCAAGACCGGGGCGTTCAAGTCCACCCTCATCGACCCGACGCTGAAGACCGCTGCCGGCAAGGTCGCGAACTCCGCGCACATCTCGCTCGTCGAGTCGCTCGCGTACTCGCCGGACGGCAAAACGCTCGCCAGCGGTAGTTTCCAGGAGTTGACGCTGTGGGACGCCGAGAAGGGCACGGTGCGTCAGCGCATCGGCGGATTCGCCGACCGCGTCGTGGCCATCGCGTACTCGCCCGATGGCAAGCTCCTTGCCACCGGCGGCGGTGCCCCGACCGAGGACGGCGAGGTCAAGGTCTTCGACGCCGCCACCGGCAAGCTCGCCTTCGAGGTCAAGAGCGGCCACAGTGACACCGTCTTCGGCGTCTGCTTCTCGCCGGACGGCAAGTTGCTCGCCACCGGCGGGGCAGACAAGTTCGTGAAGGTGTGGGAAGTGCCGGGCGGCAAGTTCGTGAAGTCGTTCGAGGGGCACACCCACCACGTCCTCGACGTGGGTTGGACGGCTGACGGCAAGAAACTCGTCTCGGCTGGGGCGGACAACATTCTCAAGGTGTGGGACTACGAGAAGGGCGAGAAGGCCCGCGACATCCCGGGCCACAAGCTACAAGTCACGCGGTTGGCGTTCGTGCCGAAAACGCAGACGTTCCTGAGCGTCAGCGGCGACAAGACGGCCGTCCTGTGGAACGGCGACAACGGCGGCTCGATGCGGAGCTACGCCGGCAGTCAGGACTTCTTGTACGCGGTGGCGACCAACCCGGATGGTAACCTCGTGGCGACCGGCGGCGAGGAAGGCATCGTGCGGCTGTACAACGGCACGAACGGGCAACTCGTGAAGGCGATGCTGCCGCCCGACGCGGAACCGAAGAAGGACGAGAAGAAGTAATACACGGGTGCCAGAGGGCACTTCGCGGTCTTCTACAACTTCTTGAAGAGTACCATCCCGAGGCCCAGCAAGAGGGCGATGGCGACGATCGCGATGGGGTACCACGGCCCCGGTACATCGGTCGGCACCTCGCCCACCCGGATCGGCGGGTGCAGTTCGCCCCGCAGTTTCCACTTGAGCCAAATGCCGGTCAACCCAACGCCGAGCACGATGACGGGAACGATCAACGGGAGGATCCCGTCGATGGGGTGCCGCAGGTGGACCAAGAGGGCCGCCGTTCCGAAAACGCTTGCCAGGATGCCGCACCCGAGCACGATGGTCGGGATGCCCGAGGCGGGTTGTTCGGGGGCGTCGGGGGGTGGCATCGGAAAACGCCTTTCGCGTGCGGAGGCTGATCGGCCCTGGAAGACCCTGCCGGTCGTGCTGTAAGTAGCACTTGTACAAACGAGCAAGTTCGCGGTTCGCCGTTGAGTCCCGGCGGTTTTCCCGCTAGGGTTGAAGTAGAGATACTCTCCAATCGCACCCGTGGCCGGGGGGCACAAGCGTGGCGCTGACACCCGTGGACCGTGACCTGCTCCAACGCTGTTTGAAGAAACAGCCCGGGGCGTGGAATGATTTCGTCGACCGCTACTTGAGCCTGCTCTACCACGTCATCGGCTACACGGCCCACCTGCGGAGTTCGAAGGTCAACGCGGAAGACGTCGAAGACATCGCGGCCGAAATCCTGTTGCAGATCGTCGCCGACGATTACAAGGTGCTCAAGCAGTTCCGCGGCAACGCCACGCTCGCCACCTACCTGACGGTCATCGCCCGCCGCATTTGCGTTCACGAACTGACCCGCCGCCAGTCGGTGCGGGACGCGATCCGCAAGGGCGACGCGAAGGTCGAGGACGTGCCTGATTCCGCGGAAGGGACCGTCGCCGAGTTGAAGAGCCTCGAACGGCTCGACGAGGTGGACCGCCTCCTGCGGAAACTGTCCGGCCGCGAGCGCGAGATCGTGCGGCTGTTCTACCTGGAAGGCCGAACGTACGAAGAGATCAGCACCGAAACTGGTGTGCCGGTGAACACGATCGGGGCGGCCCTCACCCGCGCTCGCGAGAAGCTGCGGAAGTACCGCAAGAGCCGCACGGACATCGCCGCCTTGACGCCGGCCCAAGTTCGCGCGTCCCGCAAGCCCGAGAAGAAGGCGGAGATCAAGACGGGCGAGGCAAAATAGCCGGCGGGATGCGGCGCAACTGGCTTTCCGGCCTGAAGGGCCGGTTCTGTCAGCCCAGGCCGAAGGCCTGGGTAGCGATGATACAAACGACCCGGCCCTGAAGGGGCCGTTCATTCCGGCCTGCGGGAATGAACGGCCCCTTCAGGGCCGAAATTCTTTCTAAACCCTACCCAGGCCTTCGGCCTGGGCTGACAGAACCGGCCCTTCAGGCCGGAAAACCCAGAGCAGTTTAGAATCAGGGGGCTGACGCCCCCCGCTCGCCAATGCCGGTTGCCAACATTTCTTCCGCCCCTTCGTCCTTCAATTTCGCCGCGAGTTCCTGTCCAACCGCTACCGGCGTGTCGGCCGGGCCGCGGTGTGTGGCCGTGATGCGACGGCGGCCGTCCGGCGACAGCACCGCGCCGCGAACCGTCAGCACGCCGTCGGCTAGTTTCGAGGTTGCCCCGATCGGCACGAGGCAGCCACCGCCGAGCGTCCACAGCATCGCCCGCTCGGCCAGCACGCGGGACCACGTTTCCGCGTGGTTGATCGCTTCCAGAATGCCCCGTGTTTCCGCGTCTGCCTCCCGACACTCCAGGCCGATGGCCCCTTGCCCCACGGCTGGTAGCATCCAGGTCGGGTCGAGGATTTCCGTGATCCGCGAACCGAGGCCGAGCCGTAATAGGCCCGCTTCGGCGAGGATGATGCCGTCGAGGCTTTGTTCGTCGAGCTTCCGCAACCGCGTGTCCACGTTGCCGCGGAGTTCTACCAACCGCAGGTCGGGGCGGTAGTTCAAAATCTGAGCGCGGCGGCGGAGACTGCTCGTGCCCAACGTCGCGCCGCTCGGCAGGTCGTCGAAGCGGCCGTACTTCGTCGAGAGGAAGGCGTCGCCGTTCGGCGCGCGTTCCGGCGTGGCCGCTAGAATCACGCCGTCGGTCGGGATCGTCGGCAGGTCTTTCAAGCTGTGAACCGCCACGTCGGCCGTCTTGTCGAGGATGGCGTTCTGGATGGCCTTCGTGAAGACGCCGAAGCCGCCCATCTGCGAAAGGGCCGACGCCTGATCGCGGTCGCCGTGCGTCTCGATGCGGACGAGTTCCACCGGCCGCGGGTCGAGGATCGGCCGCAAGAGGGCCGCGACGTGGTTGGCCTGCCACAGGGCGAGTGGGCTGCCGCGGGTGCCGAGTTTCAGAGGGGTTGTCATGGAGGAAGTTTAGGAAAAGAAGAAGCCCGCGGACGTTCATCCGCGGGCTTTGAAGGTTCATCTCAGGTGGCTTTACCAGTCGCCGCCGCCACCGCCGAAGTCGCCACCACCGCCACCGAAGTCACCACCGCCGCCGCCGAAGTCGCCGCCGCCACCGGTGTCGCCGCCCCAGTCGCCACCGCCGCCAGCATCGCCGCCCGAGTCACCCCAGTCGCCGCCGCCGTCGCCGCCTTCGGCCCCGCCGTCGTAGTTGCCGTCGCCGGTGTCGGTGTTCGAGCCGTTGTCGTTGCCGTAAGAGTCGCCGGCCATTGCGTCGTTGTGGTAGGAGTTACCCCCGAAGAAGCTGTTGTACATCCACATCCCCGCGGCCGCCCCGAACATCCCGCCGAGCAGGCTGCTGAAGAAGCCGCCGCCCCCACCGCCGCCGCCGTACCCACCCCCACCGCCGTAGCCGCCACCCCCACCACCGCCGCCTGTGAAGGCACGGATGAGGGCGGTGACGAGCCACACGCCGAGGAGGACACACGCGATCATGCAAATCCAGCCGCCCACGCCGCTCCCCTTGTGGTCTGCCGCCACGTTATGGTTCGGACTGGCCTTGTGGCCCGCTTCCGGGGCCGAGGTATCCTTGAGGTCCGAGATCACCAACTCGGTCGCGGAAACCAAGGCCGCGTCCATCTCTTTCTTCGCCGCGTCACCCGCCAGCTTTTGATCGAGCTGCGTTTTCATCGCGCGGGTGAAGACCGAACTCACTTCCCCGGCCTTCTTGTCGTGGAAGCTCCGGAACCGATCCACTTGCTCGTCCGTCACGGTGACGGCGTAGTAGTTCTTCTCAGTGTGGTAGAGCAGAACGAAGACGTCGCCCTTGCGGTCCTTCGACTTCGCCAGTTCCCTCGCCCAACTCGCGAAGAACCGCTTCCGCGAGTCGTTGTCCTTCTTCGCGGTGTCGAAATCGGCCTTTTTACCCTCGGGAATGCTACTCACCGTGTAAACGAACAGGTGCGTCGGGCTTTTGAACGTCGTCCCGTTGAACGCTTCCTTCGCCTTGCTGACGCCGTCGGTCGAAAAGAGGCTTGCGCCGTCATCGACCTTCATCGTGCCGGATTCTTCCGCCGCTCGGGCGGGAAGGGCGGTCAGGCCCCCCGCGAAGAGGGCGACGGTCAGTGCCAAACCTCGGAACAATCGATTCATG
Organism: Limnoglobus roseus; assembly: GCF_008254045.1. Classification (GTDB taxonomy): domain Bacteria; phylum Planctomycetota; class Planctomycetia; order Gemmatales; family Gemmataceae; genus Limnoglobus; species Limnoglobus roseus. Next base: position 3,610,794 of record NZ_CP042425.1, read on the forward strand.
GTTTAGTCCTCCACCCTCGGATGTTAGGGCCAACGGATGAACCGTTGTCGTGGTATTCTACCACCCGCATTCTCACGGTTTTCACGAAATCGGTCCACCGAAATCCGTTTCCCCTCGCTGCCTCCCGGCCGTCGGCAGTCTATCATGTCCGACACCGACCGCCGCTGTAAATCGCGAACGAGGAAACGCTTCGGCCGCGTCCAGTTGCGGTACGGGGCGCATCATTGGGGTATTCGCCGCGACCGGCCGGAGATTTGACATGCGGATGCGGGCCACGACGATCTGTGCGGTGCGAACCGCGGCCGGGGCTGCTATGGCCGGCGACGGCCAGGTGACGCTCGGCCAGATCGTCATGAAGAACGACGCGAAGAAGATTCGCAAACTCTACGACGGCAAGGTGATCGCCGGGTTCGCCGGGGCCGCCGCGGATGCGTTCTCGCTGCTGGAACGCTTCGAGGCGAAACTGCGGGACCATCAAGGCTCGGTCCCCCGTGCCGCGACGGAGTTGGCAAAGGAGTGGCGGACCGACCGCGTGTTGCGGCGGCTGGAAGCGATGCTCGTCGTGATGGACCGCGAGAACCTGTTGCTCGTCAGCGGCACCGGCGACGTGATCGCCCCGACGGACAGCGTGCTGGCCATCGGTAGCGGCGGCCCCTACGCCCTCGCCGCCGCCCGGGCACTGATCGCGCACACGCAAATGAAGCCTGGCGAGGTGGCGCGAAAGGCCCTGGAGATCGCCGGCGACATCTGCATCTACACGAACAAGAGCATCGAAATGGTGGAGTTCAACTGATGGCCGACTCACTTACGCCCAAGCAGATCGTCGCCGAACTTGACAAGCACATCGTTGGGCAGGACGCGGCCAAGAAGGCCGTCGCCGTCGCCATCCGCAATCGCTGGCGGCGGCAACAACTGCCGGAGGATTTGCGGAAGGCCGTCACGCCGAAGAACATCATCCTCATCGGCCCGACCGGCGTCGGCAAAACGGAGATCGCCCGCCGCCTCGCGGAGTTGGTCGGCGCGCCGTTCATCAAAATCGAGGCCACGAAATTCACCGAAGTCGGCTACGTCGGCCGCGACGTGGACAGCATGATCCGCGACCTGATGGAAGCGGCCATCAGCCTCGTGAAGCAGAACCAGCGCGAGCGGCTCTGGTCGAAGGCCACCGACCGTGTGAACGAGAAGTTGCTCGACCTGCTCGTGCCCGCGAAGAAACTCGCCCCGTGGGAGCCGGACGCCGAGACGGAGGAGAACGAGAAGCGCGGCCGTACCCGCGAAAAGTTCCGCATACGATTACTCGCGGGCGAACTGGAAGACGTGGTCGTCGAACTGACGGTCGAACAGAAGACGACGCCGGTGCAGATCTTCTCCAACATGGGCATGGAGAACATGGATGTGAACCTCCAGAACATGTTCGACAACATCATGCCGAAGAACGCGCAGCCGCGGCAGGTGCCGATCAAGGAGGCCCGCAAAGTCCTGTTGGAGCAGGAGACGGAAGCCCTCATCGACCGCTCGCTCGTGGCCGAGGAGGCGATCGACCTCGTGCAGAATCACGGGATCATCTTCCTCGACGAGATCGACAAGGTGTGCGGCCCCGAGAGCGGCGGCGGTCGCGGACCCGACGTGTCCCGGCAGGGCGTGCAGCGTGACCTGCTGCCGGTGGTTGAAGGCACGACGATCAACACGAAGTACGGCCCGGTGAAGACCGATTACATCCTGTTCATCGCGGCCGGGGCGTTCCACGTCTCGAAGCCGAGCGACCTGATGCCCGAGTTGCAGGGCCGCTTCCCGATTCGCGTGGAGCTAACCGACCTGACCCGCGACGACTTCCTCCGCATCCTCACCGAGCCGAAGCACTCGCTGACGAAGCAGTACAGTGCCCTGTTGAAGACCGAGGGCGTGGAGATGACGTTCACCCCCGACGGCGTCGGCGCGATCGCGGACGTGGCCTTCGAGTTGAACCGCACGTCGCAGAACATCGGCGCGCGGCGACTGCACACGATTCTGGAAAAGGTGGCTGAGGAGTACAGCTTCGAGGGGCCGGACCTGGCCGACAAGACCGTGACGATCGACGCCGGCACCGTGCAAGCCAAGATCGGCCCGATCGCGAGGAACGAGGACCTGAGCAAGTACATTTTGTAATCGCAAAGGCGAGCGGCCCGGCGTGAGCGGGCCGTGTCTCACACCCCACAAGACACGGCTCGCTCACGCCGGGCCGCTCGCCTTTCGGCTCGCGCGCCGCGTCCGTATCCTATTCTCATGCCCGATCCCACCCCCGACCCGCCGCCGGATCTCACCGGGAAGACGCTCGGCGACTTCTACGTGCAGCGGAAGCTCGGCCAGGGCGGCATGGGGCAGGTCTACCTCGCCCGCCAGTTGTCGCTGAAGCGTGAAGTCGCCCTCAAGCTGCTCAACACGCACCTCGCCCAGAACGAGACGGCCCTCAAGCGGTTCCAGGCCGAGGCCGAGGCCATCGCCCAGATCAGCCACCCGAACATCGTCCAGGTGTTCGCCATCGGCGAGAATGACGGCCTGCGGTACATGGCCCTCGAATACGTTCGCGGCTTGAACCTCCGCGACTACCTCGAGCGCAAGGGGCCGCCGGAACTGACCATCGCCCTGTCGATCCTCCGCCAGGTGGCCGCCGCCCTCCAGCGGGCCAGCGAACTCGGCATCGTTCACCGCGACATCAAGCCGGAGAACATCCTGCTGACGAGGAAGGTCGAGGTGAAGGTCGCCGACTTCGGCCTGTCGCGACTGACGCAGGGGGAACAACTGCCGTTGAACCTCACGCAGTCCGGCGTCACGGTCGGCACACCGCTCTACATGAGTCCGGAACAGGTCCGCGGTCAGGCGACCGACCACCGCAGCGACATCTACAGCCTCGGCGTGACGGCGTACCACTTGCTCGCCGGCGAGCCGCCGTTCACCGGGGCGAACGCCATCGACGTGGCCATGAAACACGTCAACGAGGAACCGCCGCCGCTGAACGCGGTTCGCCCCGACCTGCCGGCGGACTTGTGCGCCCTCGTTCACAAGATGATGGCGAAAAGACCAACCGACCGCTACCAGTCGGCGAAGGAAATCCTCCGCGACGTGGCGAAGTTGCGAGAGGGCCACGCGCTCGGCTTCACGCAAATGCTGGCGGTCGGGCCGGCAACACTGCCCAGCCTCGGCCTGTCGCTGCCACTGCCGTCGACGACCACGGCCCAACTGCCCCTCGTCCCACCGCCGTCGCGATGGCCGGTGCGCATTCTCGCGGCCCTGGCCGTGGCCGGCGTCTTCACCGGCGGCTGGTTCCTCTTCGGCCGCCTCCACCCGCCGGCCGCGGCGATGGCCGGCCCAACGGAGCCCGGCCTTCCGGCCGCACGCTTGCCGGAGGCGGTGAAGCTGATCAGTGCCCGCGAGAGCGACCTACTCGCAAGGCTCGACAAGCGTGCCGCGACAGCGGCCGAGGTGATCGACGCCAGCATCGACCTCGGCCTGCTTTACGTGAAGGAACACCGATACCCGGAGGCGGAAAAGGTGTTTCATCAACTGGAGCACGAGAAGCCCGACCGCGCCCGGCCGGTGAACCCGCAGTTCCCGGTCCAGGCGACCGTCTCGCGGCTCGGAATCGGGATCGTACAGGCGCACCAGGACAAGGCAAAGGATTCGATCGCCACGTTCCGCAGTGCAATCGATCCGTTGCGGAAGCCGCTCGCTTTGGGGCTGTTGCAGCAGTTCTTAATGGAACACCGCGATCTGGTGCTGGCCGTCGCGGAGGCCGTGCAGCGGGACGCCGACAATCTGCCGAAGGGGGAGAAGTTCCCCCTGGCGTTGGAGAAGCTCCGCTCGCCGGCGACGATGTTGAAGGAATAAGCCTCGATGCCAACCCGTTGCGACGGGTGGGCATTCGTCCGCACTCTTAACGGGAAGTTCCCCCATGCTCCGCGCACTCCTCGCTCTGCTGCTTCTCGCACCCGCCGTTGTTGCCGCCGACCCGACCCGGCACGAGTGGAAGGTCAACGGCGTTGCCCGTGAGGGACTGATCGCACTCCCGACTAAGTCGTCGAAGGCCGCCCCGGTGGTGTTCGGCTTCCACGGCCACGGCGGGTCGATGAAGAACGCGGCGAACTCGTTCAAGTTGCACGAACTCTGGCCGGAAGCCATCTGCGTCTACCTGCAAGGGCTGCCGACGCCCGGCAAACTGACCGACCTCGACGGCAAGCGGGCGGGCTGGCAGCACGCCGCCGGCGACCAAGAAGACCGCGACCTGAAGTTCTTCGACGAGGTCTGGGCGTGGCTGAAGAAGGAGCATAAGGTCGATGAGAAACGGGTCTACTGCACCGGCCACTCGAACGGCGGCTCGTTCACCTATCTGCTATGGGCGAAGCGCGGCGACGTATTCGCAGCGATGGCCCCGTCGGCCGCGACCGGCGGCGTGGCGACGAGCAAGAGCCTGACGCCGAAGCCGGCGCTGATCGTGGCCGGCGAGAAAGACGAGTTGGTGAAGTTCGAGTGGCAGAAGGCAACGATCACTTACGTCCGCAAGCTGAACGAGTGCGAGACCGAGGGGAAGCCGTGGGAGAAGACGGCGACCGAGTACCCGTCGAAGAAGGGCACGCCGGTGGTGACGTTCGTCCACCCCGGCACCCACACCTACCCGAAGGAAGCCCCGGCGCTGATCGTGAAGTTCTTGCAGAGCCAGGAGAAGAAGTGAGCGGGTGAGCAATTGTTTCCCGGCCCTTCAGGTTGGCAAGACACACCGGCAGTGATCAGGCCAGGCCGGCCCGCGTCATCGCCGCATTCACAATGCGCGTGATGAGGTCTGCGTGCGAGACACCGATGAGGCCAGCGAGAATCACGAGGTCGCTCGACTCCGGGTTTAAGCCGGGCAGCGGGTTGATCTCGATGAAGTAGGGCACGCCGTCGCGGACGCGGAAATCCAACCGGGCCACGTCGCGGCAGCCGAGCACGTCGAAGACCATCAAGGCGGCCGCTTCAACGGCCCGCAACACCGGCACCGGCAGTGCCGGCGGGCTGGCGTAATCGACCTGCTGCTTGTAATCCCGCTTCACTTCCAGGCTGTAGACGAAGTGCTCCGTTGCTTCCTTCGGCGTGATCGACATCAGGCCGAACACCTGCGGCGGGTCGTTCCCGAGGACGCCGACGGTGACTTCCGTGCCCGCGATGAACTCTTCCACCAGCACCGGCTGACGGTAGTCTTCCCAGAGCTTCATCACCGTCGGGCCGAACTCTTCCGGCGTGCGGATGAGGCAGCGGTTCCGGACGCCCTTGCTCGATCCCTCGAACGTCGGCTTCGCGATCACCGGCAGCGGCAGTTCGCTCGCTTCCAACATCGCCGGGAACTCGGAGAAGTCGCCGTCGTAGGGGGCCGCGTCGAACTTCAGCGTCAGCCCCTTCGGCACGACCACGTCGGCCGTCTGCACGATGCGGCGGGTCAGGCCCTTGTCGAGGGCCACGGCAAGGGCAAGCGGGTCCGACCCGGTGTACGGGATGTCGAGCATCTCGCACACGGCCGGCACGCGGGCCTCGCGCGACCGGCCGACGCCCGTGCCCTCGGCAAAATTAAAGACGAAGTCCGGCTTGTTGCGGAGGAGCGTTTCGAGCAGCGGTCGGCCGTCGTGCAGCAGCGAGACGCTGTGGCCGAGACTCGTCAGCACGTCGGCGATGGCGTGGATCGTGACCGGCGCGTCGAACTCTTCGTACAGGTCGTCCGGCGCGTCGGCCGGCAGCGGGGCGGCGGGCTTGAGGTCGAAGGCGATTCCGACGTGCATGGTGTCACCAAATTTGAGCCGCAGATAAACGCCGATGAACGCCGATCAAAACCATCCGAGGTTTGATCGGCGTTCATCGGCGTTTATCTGCGGCGAGATTTACCGGGTCGCGGCGTGGTGGCCGTTCGTTCCGTTCGTGCCGTTCTTCATCACCGGCAGCGACAGGATGCGCTGCTGCTCCACCGGCGGTTGGCCCGCGTCGCCGCAACTGCCGGCTTCGTAGCCGGGGTCGAGGACTTGCAACTTCCGCCGGCGGGCCATCCGCTCGTTGCCTTCCGGCATCAGTGAGGTCTTGTCGCCTTGCAACAGGCCGCTGACGCCGCGGGTGGCGGTCGCCTCTTGCGTGCTCGACTTGTCCTCGGCCTGATAGCGGATGAGCATGCCTTCGTAGTTGCGAAGAATCACCGCATCGTCGCTCATGCTGACGAGGTAGTTCGGCATCAGCGGAATCTTGCCGCCGCCTTGGGGGCTGTCCACCACATAAGTCGGAATGCCGATGCCACTCATGTGGCCGCGGAGGCCCTCCATGATCTGCATACCCTTCCAGATGCTCGTGCGGAAGTGCCCGGCACCCGTCACCGGGTCGCAGTGGAACAGGTAGTATGGGCGAACCTTGATGCGGAGCAGGCCGCGGAGCAAGGAACGGATCGTTTCGAGGCTGTCGTTCACACCCTTGAGCAGCACCGCGTGGTTGTTGATCGGCATGCCGTGGCGGAGCAGGCTCTTGCACACCTTCGCCGCCTCGGGGGTGATCTCCCGAGGGTGGTTGAAGTGCGTCTGGATGTACACCTTCTCGGTGGCCGCCAGCAGATCGAGCAGTTCCTGATCGTACAGCCGTTGCGGCAGCGTCACCGGCACGCGGGTGCCGATGCGGATCACGTCGACGTGGTCGATCTCTTTCAGGTTGTCGAGGTAATACCGCAGCTTACCCAAAGGTAAGGTTAGCGGGTCGCCGCCCGAAACGATCACGTCGCGGATCTGCGGGTTCTTCCGCACGTACTCGATCATCCGCTCATCGTCTTTGCTCACGCCTTCCCAGCCGCCGCGGGTGAGCGTCGCGCGCTTCCGGGTGCAGTACCGGCAGTACATCGAGCAGTTCGGCGTCGTAATCATCAAGACGCGGTCGGGGTAGCGGTGGGTCAGCCCCGGCACTGGCGAGTCTTTGTCTTCTTCGAGCGGGTCTTCGAGTTCGAAGTCGGATTGGCTTTCGAGCGGCGAAGGGACCGACTGAAGGCGGATCGGGTCGGCGGCGTTGTCCGGGTCGATCAGCGAGAAGTAGTACGGCGGGATCGCCATCTTGAAGTCGCTCTCGATTTCGCCGAGCGCTTCGAGTTCTTCCGGGGAGAAGCGGAGGAGCGTGCGGAGTTGGCGGACCGAGCGGACGGAGTTTTGAGTTTGCCACCGCCAGTCGTCCCACTGGTGATCGGGGACGTCGTTCCAGGTCGGGTTTCGCCGCGGACGACTCGGAGGCTCTTCGTCGTCGAACCCGCTCACGGCCGGAGGGGCCGAAGGATTGGCGAGCGGGTCGCGGGTATCGGACTCGAACATAAAAACTCGGACCTCCAGAGGTCTCGACTTCCCGGGCGAAGGCGACGGTCGCCACTCACTCGGCGGGGAAGGACTTGTGTGTCGTGCGCGAGGACACGTCACAAGTTTCTTCAAGGAAGAATCCTAACGTCTCGTTCGAGAAAAACAAGTTTATCATGCGCGATGCGCGAGGAATGTCGCGCAACTTCCGCGCCACCGTCGCTACCACCCGAATGCGCGCGCGCGAAATGGGGTGGAACATCTTCGTCGGGAATTCATCACTGCTGACGTGGACCGAGTCGTTCGTCACTGAATCTTCAGCCCCATGAGCCATGTGGACTCGCGCTGGATGGCCGCGTCGTCGAGGCCGCCGGTGCGGTGGATCTCGGCCTTCGCCATCTTGCCACTCGTCATGTCCAACGCCATCACTTCGATCCGCCCGTTGGCGGCCACGCCGCAGCGGACCTGCACCGGTGCGCCCTTGACCATCCCCTCTTGCAAGCCGTCGATCCAGCAGTCGCCGATGGGGATGCACGCGGCCGACTGGTTCGCCTCGCCCTGCAAAATCCGCACGCGGACTTTCGTCTGCCCATCCTTGTTCGTGTAGTAGACGCGACTCGTCGCGGCCGGTAGCTGCGTGTTCTTCAGGATGAGCTTGTTGTTCAGCTTCTCCTCGCCCTGGCGAATCTCGACGCCGAGGCTGTGCGCGTTCACGCTGACTTCCACGATGTCCGCGATGGCGGAACCGGCCGCGAGCGGGGCGGCGTTCGCCAGCTTCGACGCGACGATGCCCGCGTGCGCCGCCGCACCGCGGGCCACGACTTCGCTCACCGCGAGCGAGCGGTCCACGTCGCGGCCGGTCACTTCGCGGAGCATTCTCGCCGTCATCGGCATGTGCGTCGAGCCGCCGACCATCAGCACCTTGTCGATGCGGTCCCATGTCAGCCCGGCGCTCGCCACCACTTGCTGCGTCGTCAGCCGCGTGCGGATGAGCAAGTCCCGCGTGAGGTTCTCGAACAGTTCCCGCGTCACCGGCACCGACATCCGCTGCCCGGCGTGGACGCACGTCACGGTCGCGTTCTCGACCTTCGACAGCGTCCGCTTCGCCCGTTCGACGGCCGCGTGCAGGAGGGCCATCGACTGATCGTCTTCCCGCGGGTTGCTGCCGAACTGCTGCTGGAACTGGTCGGCCACGTGGTTCGCGAGGCGGTCGTCCCAGTCCTTGCCGCCGAGGCGAACGTCCCCTTCGATGCCGAGGACGCGGAACTTCTTCTTCGAAAGCTGCACGAGGGTCACGTCGAATGTGCCGCCGCCGAGGTCGTAGACGATGACCGTCTTCGGCGCCCCTTCGGGGATCGCCCCGGTGGCCGCCGTCTGGATCGTGTACGCCAACGCCGCCGCCGACGGCTCGTCGAGAATGTCGATCACGTCCAGCCCAGCGATCTTGCCGGCGTCCATCGTGGCCTTGCGGCGGCTGTCGTCGAAGTACGCGGGCACGGTGATGACGGCCTGCTTCACCGGGCCGATCTGGGCTTCCGCGTCCTGCACGAGCTTCCGCAGGATGACGGCCGCGAGCGTCTCGGGGCGGTGCTGTTGCTCGCTGACGGTGCGGCCGTACTCCGGCAGGCCCATCTTCCGCTTGATGAGCGTGGCCACCTGATCGGGGTGTTCCATCATCACGTCGAGGGCCGGCTGCCCGACGACGGCCTCGCCGTGGCCGGTCAGGTAGACCGCCGACGGCGTGAGCAAGTCGCCGTCGCGGTTGGGCAGCGTGTACGGCCGCCCGCGGTCGTCGAGCGTGGCGATGGCCGAGTATGTGGTTCCGAGGTCGATGCCGACAATCGACATGAGCGGTCCGGGTTCGGGGGATGAGCGCGAGAGTGCTGGAATTGTAATGACCGGCGCCGCGGCGGTGTTAGAGGGGAGCCGGGGAATTTACCGAGCGGCCGCGAATTATGCCCGCAAGGACGCCGGTCGGGGTCGCAACCCTCCGCCCGTGTTCAGCGCGCTGCTACCAGAACCGCGGAACGAGTAGGAACGTCGGTTGTTCTCCATCGGCATTGACTGCGGCGTCATCGCGGACGAGATCACGAGAGGTCGTGCCCCTGGTCGCGAAGGGCTGTACAAGTGAAGGATGAGCTCGAATTGGATATGCAGCTCGTGTTCACTCACCGCCCATTTCGGGCGGCGGTTCTGCTACTGGGCCGACTTCAACTTTCGGTATATCAGTTGGGCCAGGGGGTTGCATTTGGGCAACCGCGATTGCTCTTCCCAAAAGTGAGGTCACGAACGTCCGGAAGCTCAACTCTGAACTCGGCTCGCTGTACGTTCCCTTCCGTCCCGCGGTCCGAGAGGACGTGATGAAACATGCGGCGTCATAGAGTCGACGCCGTACCAACTTCGTCAACAGTTGCTCGTATCGAACTCTGTAAGACGCATTCTGGAATTCGGGGGACGTGTCGAAGTGCGGTTCCTTGACCCGCACTGGTGTATTTGAGCCGGGTGCGTCCTCCAGCAACATCAAATAGCCGAGCCAGGGTCGTTCCGACGGCTTGAAAGCGCCCTCTTCATAAGCCGCCCAGAGGTCCGTTGCATTCCCCAAAACTTCTTCTGTTCGGTTGTTGAAATTGTTCCCGAACGAACCGACGTGAGACTTGAACTCGACGATGGCAACAAGCTTGTTATCGGCAACTACCAAGAGATCCCAATTCTTCTCTGCGCGAAACCAACCGGGAAGTTCCGTTTTCTTCCGCCAATAGATCGTTGCATCCTTCAAACCAGATGCGATAAGGAGATCGGCCACGAGTCCGCGAAAACCGTCCAGGTGCTTGCCGCCCGTGACGGCACCACGATCACCTCTGTCCTTATCGCCCCGAACACCACCCTGGGACTGGGCCTGATCCCCACGCAACTGCCAGAAGTGCTTGACGGCTTTTGCCAGTCGTTTGTCCAGGTTGTCGAGGAGAATATTCATACTCGCTCACTGATGGACCGTAACCGCGGACGCAGTGAATAGCCCCGAGGTCTTATCCCGTACTCGGCGTTGGGCGTACGCGAGGTAGTCTTTGTCAATCTCGTAACCGATACTGTTGCGCCCGCACTGCGACGCGGCCAAGGTCGTCGTGCCCGTTCCCGAGAACGGATCGAGGACGGTGTCCCCTACGAACGAGAACATCCGGATAAGTCGCCGGGCCAATTCGACGGGATAGGGGGCGGGGTGGTGGCGTGTGGACGCGCCCGTTACGCCGGTCCAAATCTGTTGAAACCACTCGCGGTGCAACGCCTCGGGGATGACACTGAGAATTTTGGTCGCCAGATCCGGCGTACGGTATCCGCCTGGCTTTCGCTGCATCAGAATGAACTCGATGTCGTTCTTGATTACGCCGTTGGGTTCGTAGGGCTTGCCCATGAACGGCGAGCCGTTACCCTCTGCTTCAAGGGAAGCGTTGGCAATTTTGTGCCAGATGATCGGGGCGAGATTGTCGTACCCGAGCGGACGGCAGTGCTCTTGAATCGATGCGTGGAGCGGTACGACCGTGTGACGCCCGCCGTTCTTTCGGCGCGAGAGGCACACATCTCCTACGACACAGACGAGACGTCCCCCGGGCACGAGTAGGTCGAAACATCGCCGCCAGACCTTGTCCAGTTCGGTTAAAAATTGCGAGTAGTCTTCGACGTATCCGAGTTGGCCTTCACCCGGGTTGTACTCCTTCAGTGTCCAGTACGGAGGCGATGTTAGCACGAGGTGAACGGTTTCGCGTTCGGGGTGCGGCATCTCTCGAGCGTCACCTCGATAGAGGTTGTGCTGAGTGGGAATGGATGAAAGAGTTCGCTCGATGATAGCCGTCAGGCGGGTATCCTTCGCGATGCGAGGGATGGCTTTCTGAATGTCGCTCAAGTCGCCGAGTTTTTCGGGGAGGTACTCGTGGATGTCAAGGTTGGCCGTCGTTTGCAACATCACAGCGCCTAGTCGGAACCGGTTTCGAACAGCCGACTACGGTATGAAAACCAGATGAAACGAGGAAGCCCAGACTTCCCGCTGGTCAGATAAGTCTGGGCTTCGGGTCACTTCAGCTCCACCGACCAGTAGGCGTTGTCGAGGAACGACTGCCACGAGCGGTACTTCTTCTGGGCCATCTTCGCGTTCAGGATCGGGCTGCGCTTCGGCTTCTCCGGCTTGCGGATCAGCGTCATGTTCGCCTGCCGCGGGGTGCGGCCGCCCTTGCGGACGTTGCAGTCCACGCAGGCGCACACGATGTTTTCCCACGACGTGCCGCCACCCTGGCTGCGGGGGATGACGTGGTCGAGCGACAGTTCCGTCGTCGAGAACTTCTTCCCGCAGTACTGGCACTGGTTGTGGTCGCGGGCGAAGATGTTCCGGCGGTTGAACTTCACCGCCTGCTTCGGGATGCGGTCGTAGTCCAGCAGGCGGATGACCCGCGGGGCGCGAATCTCCACCGTCGGCGTGCGGACCCACTCGTCCTCGTCGCCGTGCGCGGCGAACATCTCCTTCGCGGCGCTCACCTCCAGCCAGCTCGCGAAGTCGTAGGACAGGAAGCTCCCGTCCTCGATCCAGACGACTTCCGCCTCGTCCTTGCAGAGCAGGCAAAACGCCCGGCGGACCGAGATGACGTGCACGGCCATGAACATCTTGTTCAGGACGAGCACACTCGAGTCCAGAGCCGAGTGCAGACCGAAGTTCATGACAGGTGTCCCCCTTCGCGGCCGTCACCGGCCGCAGGTTCAATACGCGGCCGACGACGCCTCGTCGAAAGTGACGCGCCTCTGAGAAAGAAGGTTCAACCACGGCATGCAATTATTCTACCGCGGCGGTTTCACTCCCCGCAATAGGCTGGCCGAGGGGAATCGGGGGAAGTTCATGAATCGTTCATAAGTCGAAAGGGGCGAGCGACCCGGCGTGAGCGGGTCGTGTCTGGGCGTGGCGAGGCGCGGCCCGCTCACGCCGGGTCAGAACGGGGGCAGGGCTTCGGGCGGTGCGATCGGCCGCTTTTCTGAGCCGAACCAGCGGTCGAGGTCAAAGCTGGCGAGCAGGTCGGCGGAGCCGCGGCTGGCGTCGAGTAGCGGCGTGACGTGGTGCTTCCAGACGGTGGCGAGCTTGTCGCGGGTCAGGTCGGGGATCATGAACGGTGTGTGGCCGAGCTGCCATTCCTTGCCGCAGTCGCGGGCGATGCGGGCGTTCAGTTGTTCGAAGAACTTCAGTAGCCGTGGGCCGAACGTCGGGTCGGGGTCGGCCGGCGGGTGGGCCGCGAACCAGCGAGCGAGCAGGGCGGCGTCCGGCGGCATGTCCATGAAGGCGAACCGGCGGCGGAGCGGCTGGTCGAGCGTGTCGGCGGTCGGGTCGCCGGGGTTGGCTGTTGCCAGGATGAGCAGATTGCTCGGCAGGCGGAAGGTTCGCTTCGAGTACGGCAGCGTCACCGCCTCGCCGCGGTATTCGAGTAGGTAGAGCAACTCGCCGAAGACGCGAGGCAAGTTGGCCCGCGTCAGTTCGTCGATGAGCAGCACGAAGGTTTCGGCCGGGCGGCGGTTCGCCTCGGCGGCGCACCCGAGCAGCACGCCGTCACGGACGCTCCCCTCGGCATCGGTGGGGCGTTCGACGAACTCCTCGTAACTGTAGCCGGGGTGGAACTGCACGAACCGCACGGCGTCGGCCCGGTCGCGCGTCAGGAGGCGGGCGAGCGACTTCGCGACGTGAGTCTTGCCGGTGCCGGAGACGCCGCGGAGGATGAGTTGCTTCTTCGACTTGAGCAACCCGCGGACGCGGTCGAGCCAAACGTCCGACAGCAGCGTGCTGGTCTGGAAGGATTCGTCGTCGAAGACTGCTTTCGCCTCCGGTCGTCCGGCCCGGCGGTGGAGAACCGGCAGGGGGTTCTCGTCCACCGCCGCGGCGAACAGCGGTAGCAGACGGTCGAACGTGAGCAAGATTTCGCCGACGAGATCGTCCCGGCGTAACAGGGCTGCGTCGGGCAGAAGGTGCTGGCTCGCGGAGAGCGTTTTCTTCGCGGCCCACGTTCGAAGGTCATCGGCCGACTTGATCGGGCCGTCGCCGAAGTTCAGGGCCGTCGCGGTCGTCGCGGCGAGGGCGTCGAACAGTAAGGGGCCGTGTTGTTGCACCGCGGTCCGCAGTCGCTTCCCGGCCTCGCGGGCGGTGCGGCCGAGGTGGAAGCCGAAGCTCAAGCCGGTCGCGTCGAGTCGCGCGAAGAGTTGCGCGTCTGCCCGCCGGGCCGGGCCGGCCTTCGGGTAGAACGTCAGCCACATCTCCGGCACGTAGGGCGTCGTCTGGCCGTAGTCGTTCTTGACGATGCTCGTCAGGGCCTTGCCCGTTCGTGGCTCGCACTCGATGGCCCAGCCGTACTCTTTTTCGAGAATCGGCCGCACATATCGTTCGGTCAGTGCCTCGCAGAGTTCGACCATCGGCTCGCGGACAGCGAACTGGTAGCGGTCGCGGTGGGCGTCCATCCACTCGCGGCGGTTGTCGGCGGCGAGGTCGCGGAGGAAGTGGAAGCTGTCGCCGCAGAAGCCGTGGAAGGCCCGTGCGAGGTTCGGGCGTTCGCCGGGGGCCGCGAGGCGTTCGAGCAGGTCGCCGACTTCGAGCGAGTGAACTCGATAGCGGTCTCGCAACTGTGTGACCGCTTCCGCGAGTAGGGTGGTTTCGTCTGCCGAGTCGAGCCCTTCCGGGAAGGCGTCGTCGAGTTGTCGCAAGCCGGTCCACGCGGCGGGCGTCAGTGGCGGGGTCGTGCCGGCGTGGTCTTTCAACCGCTTCCGCAGGGGAACTGCCGTGCGAATTTCTCGCAGGGTGGATTCGATCCGGCGGGGTTTGTCGTCCGCGACCGACGGCGGTAACTCGCGGTCGGTCATGCCGGCGATACGGTGGAACAGGTCGTCCAGATCGGTGGCCGTCAGGTCGGGCGTGGATGCTAGCAGTCGCGCGTAGGCATCGCACAACTCAGCGAAGGCGGCGGGCGAACCGTTCGGCGTGCGGGTGGCAATCAGGCCGGCGCGGCGGGCGCCGGCTTCCACCGAGGGAATCCATCGCGGCAGCGTTCGCGGGGCCAGCGACTGCGCGACCGCCGACCAGAACTCGCGGCCGAGGCCGGGGATGAAGTACGCCCCGTCCGGTTCCAGGCAGCGGTCCAGCCGTTGCGGCAGCGGGTCGGTCCCGCGCAGGACGTGGGCCACGGCATACCGCAACAGCGACGCCGAACGTCGCAGGCTCTCTTCGTGCCACCCTTGTGGCACGGCCCGTCGGTAGAAGGCAATCAGGTGGTCGAGGAAGGTTTGCGGATCGTGTGTGTCCAGAATGTCGGCATCAAGGGATGGCACCGTCCGGTCCGAATGGCCTTCCGCCCGGAGCGCCGTCAGCAGCGGCTGCAAGGGCAGCGACGATCCTTCCGCGTGAACGACGGACATGAGCCAGTCCAGCCAGCAGGAGCAACCAAATCAGCAACAGTAGGGATTGTAACGAAGATGTGGAGAAAATGCTTTCGAGAAATGAAAGTGTCCCGCCGCAGACCGCTTCAGCGTCGCCCAGTCACCAAAGTAGCCTAACGGCGGGACAATTTGAAAATACCGCGCGATGTTGTGCTGGACAAGCAACAGTGTGGGATTTTCCGCCGAATTCACATTCGGCGCCAGAATCTCTGACAGTTACGATGCCAGGGCAAGATAAAGGCGGGCCAGGTGGTGCCAGCCACTCGATTCGGGCAGTTGCTCGGCGGCGGCATTCAGGTGGGCGTGGGCCTCCGATTTTTGACCGTTTGCCAGGGCCGCCATGCCGAGGTTGAAGGCGGACACGCGATTGTCAGACTGCTTCCAGATCGCAACCGCCGCGGTCCGTTGGCCTTGCTGCCACAACAGGGCGGCTCGCTCGTTCTCAACGACGGTCTTCGCGGTTTCGTCGGCCAGCGTTTCGGCTTGAGCGAGCAGGCGTTCGGCCTCGGCGTAGTTCCCGCCGACGCGAGCGGAAGCGGCCTGTAGGAGAGCGTTCGCGAGGGGCGACTTCGCCGAAGTTGCGGTCCAGCCACGACTTTCGGTGGTCGTGCTCAACTTCTTCGCGGGCGAAATCAGGCTGTTGATGTCGCGAACTTGTTGCGGGAAGTGGCCGATGGCGAGGGGCAGG
Organism: Limnoglobus roseus; assembly: GCF_008254045.1. GTDB lineage: Bacteria > Planctomycetota > Planctomycetia > Gemmatales > Gemmataceae > Limnoglobus > Limnoglobus roseus. The sequence continues at coordinate 3,626,241 of NZ_CP042425.1, forward strand.
AACTCGGCGGACGCTTGCCGCGAGTGGGCCGCCCATTCGCCGGGCAGCGTCGCGGGCAAGTCCTTCACGCCGAGGAACTTCGCCGCGGCCGTCGCTTCCGTCCACGTCGTGCGGGCGTCGGCCGTGAAGCCGGCCATCACTTCGTGCGGTTCAACGCTCGTATCCGTTTCCAACGCGGCGGGGCGGGCCAAGAACCGACTCGTCAAGTCCGCGAGGGAAGGCTGAGCAAACTTGGCAAATGACGAAGTCATGGTAAAGTCCCGTGGCCGTGTGGCGTATTCTCGCAAGGGGAACGCCGATCCGCCAGCCGCTTGCGCGGAATATTGCGTCACCGTTCCGCTCTTGCCCATTTCGGCTCTGGCACGTTACCATCCGTGGCCGACGACTCGCACGGATGCGGCCGAATGGACGAACAACCCAACCCCGGATTTCGAACGCAGCCGAGCTGGCTGCTGGTGGTCGTTGCGCTCGTCGTCGGGCAACTCGGGCTGACGGACCAACTCTTTGGCGGTCGGGAGGGCGTACGGGACTCGCGGCCCATCGTGGCGGGCCGGCATCCGTTGCACTTCTACCACGGCCTCCTCGGGGCGGAGACGTTCCGCCAGCGGACGGCGACGGCTTGCTTCGACCCGAACTTCCAGGCCGGCTACCCCAAGACGCCGGTCTTCGACGGTGGGTGCCGCCCGGCCGAGTTGGTCCTCTACTTTGGCGGCGAACACGCGGGGCCGGAAACCTACAAGTTCGGCCTCTTCCTCGCCAGCCTCGCCGTCCCCCTCGTTTACGTTCTCGCCGCCCGCGGGTTGGGGATTTCGGCCCCCGCGGCGTGCCTGGCCGGGGCGCTCGGGTGCGGCGTCTGGTGGTCGCCGGCCGTGCGGGGCATCCTCGACTCCGGCCACCTCGACTTCCTCCTCGCCGGCCACGCCGCCCTCGTGTACGTCTGCTGGCTGTCGCGCTACCACTGGGAGCCGAGCGTTACCGCGTGGGTGATTCTGGCGATGGCCTCCGTGGCCGGATGGTACGGGCACCCGGTCGTGATCCTCGGCCTCGCGCCGATCCTCGGCATTTACTACCTCGCCGTCGCCCCGCGGCACGGCCTCGCGTGGCACCTGGGCTTGTACGGCGTCACGCTGTTCGGCCTCGCGCTCAACCTGTGGTGGCTGTTCGACTGGGGCAAGTTCTGGTGGTTGCGGCAGCCATCGGTAGACGACGTGGCTCCGCTGCCGACGTGGGACGTGATCGTCGACACGCTGCCGGGGCACGCCCGGCTCTTTGGCCCGGCCCCGTTCGGCTGGCCGTTGGTCGTGGCGGGGTTGTTCGGGTGCATGGTTCTGGCCCGCGAGAAGCATCGGAGTGCCCCGGTCGTGTTGCTGCTGACCGCCGGCCTCGGGTTCCTGGTCGCCCGTCTCGGGAACGTCTGGCCGCCGATGGCGAACGGTGAAGCCGATCGGGCGGCGTCGCTCGTGGTCGGGCTGGCGACGCTGCCGGCGGCGGCATGGCTGGCCCTGTGGGCGAAGCGGGCCGGTTTGACACGGGTGGTTGTGGTTGCCGCGACCGGCGTCGTGCTGGCGACTGGATGGGGCGGGCACTGGACCGAACCACTCCGCTATCAACTCGGCATCCAGGCTGAGCCGATCGCACTCGGACTGTCAGCCGATCAGGCGACGCTCGTTCAGGACTTGCAGCAGCGCACGACCGCGGAAGCCCGCATTCTCTTCGAAGAAACGCCGACGGGGCAACCGGGGTGGAACTGGACGGCCCTCTTGCCGTGGCTGACGAACCGGGCGTACATCGGCGGCCTCGACCCGGACGCGAAGTTCGAACACGCTTTCTGCCGGCTGCGGGGCGACACGCTCAACGGCCGGCGGTTGACCGACTGGACCGACGTGGAACTGGAAGAGTTCTGCCGCCGGTACAACATCGGCTGGGTGGTCACACGGTCGGCCTCTGCCCGCGACCGCTGGCGGCGGGTGAGCTTCGCGAAGGAGATTCAACAATACCGCGACGGCGGCGACGTGCGGCTGTTCGAACTCAAGCGCACGAAGTCGTTCATCCTGACCGGGCAGGCCACGCTCTCGCAGGCCGACCGCCGCAAGATCGTGCTGACCGACGTGGTCCCGGTGGACGCCCCGCACCCGGACGGCGGCCCCATCCCGGCGAAGGTGATCGTGCTGAGCCTGCACTATCAAGCCGGCCTCCGAGCCGGCCCCGGCGTGCTGTTGGTCGAGCGCGACCCGGACCCGTCCGACCCGATCCCGATGGTCCGCCTGCGGCTGATCGGCCCGCAATCGCGGATCGTGCTATCGTGGGAAAACCCCTAAGGAGTGCGGAATGCGGAATGCGGAATGCGGAATGCGGAATGCGGAGTGAAAACCGAAACCCGACCGCACCGACCGTTTAGCCGCGAACCGGAGGCTTTGCGGAGGGGAGCGCGACGACCGCCGTCGAGGGCCGACGATGACGGAAGTGGAATGGCTGACGGCGATTGATCCAATCCCGATGCTGGAATTTCTTAAAGGGAAGACGAGTGATCGGAAGTTACGGTTGCTTGGGATCGCCCTCGCCCGCGCATCCTGGAGCCGGTTGGAAGACGAACGGAGCCGTCGAGCGATAGAGGCGGCTGAGCGTTTTGCCGACGGGATGATAGACGCCACTGCAATGGAGCCTGTCGTAGACGGTGCCTGGGACGTGCGAGACGAGTTGTGGGACGCCGGTCCCGAAAGCCATGACGACCGGCTGTGGTTAGCGGAGGCGGCAGCCCTCACCGCCTCCATTTATGAATGGAGCATCACGTTTGATCGGCCAGGCAGCCAGGCTGCTGACTACCCTTTCTGGCCGATCTCGCCGACCCACTGCGAACTGATACGCGACATCTTCGGCAACCCCTTCCGCCCCATCGCCGTCGATCCTTCTTGGCTCTCCTCAGCCGCCATCGCTCATGGCATCTATGACGACAAAGCCTTCGACCGCTTGGCGATCCTGGCCGATGCCCTGCAAGACGCCGGGTGCGAGAACGCCGACATCCTGAGCCACTGCCGCAGCGACGGACCGCACGTCCGCGGGTGCTGGGTCGTCGATCTCGTACTGGGAAAAGAATAAGGCGAGCGGCCCGGCGTGAGCGGGCCGTGTCTGAGTGTGCCCAGACACGGCCCGCTCACGCCGGGCCGCTCGCCTTTGATCGGGCAACCCGCGATCGCGAGCGTTGTCGTTCGCACGCGGTTCCCTATCATTTAAGATTCAACGCCGTCCGGCACACAACGCGACTGGTGCGTCATCGCTCGTGATGGAACGCAGGTCGGTCGGACGCACACCATTCGAAGGAGGGGGCACACATGGCCCTCGGACTGATCGGCCTCAAGGTCGGCATGACGCAAGTTTTCACGGACAAGGGCGACGCCGAACCCGTGACGGTTCTCGAACTCGGCCCGTGCCGCGTGCTGCAAATCAAGGACAAAGACCCGAAGAAGGACGGCTACTCGGCCGTGCAGATCGGCTTCAAGGACAAGCCGCGGAAGAACGCCCGGCGGTCGGAGCAAGGCCACGTGGCCGCCGGCCTGAAGTCGAAGCGGAAGGAAGGCCGTCAGAAGGCCGGCGTGCAACTGCCGCCGAAGGCCGACTGCGAACCGCAACGGTACGTCCGCGAGTTCCGCGTGGACACCACCGATAAGAAGGTCGGCGACGTGGTGAACGTCGGCGAAGTCTTCAAGGGCGTGGTTTCCGTGGACGTGATCGGCACCTCGAAGGGCCGCGGCTACCAGGGGGTTATGAAGCGGCACAACTTCGACGGTCTGCCCGCCGCCCACGGTGCCAAGAAGGTTCACCGGCAAGCCGGTTCGACCTCGTCGCTGGCCAGTAACCGGGGTTCGGGTCGCCCGAAGAAGGGTCTGAAGCGGGCCGGTCAGTACGGCAACACCCGCGTGACGGTCCGCAACCTGAAGGTCATCAAGATCGACGAAGCGAACAACCTGCTCCTCGTCCGCGGCTCGATCCCCGGCCACAACGGGGCCGTCGTTCTCGTTCGGCCGACGAACAAGAAGTAACCACCGCGATTCGGCCGTGTGCCGGAATGGCCCTGGCGGGGCGAGACAGCGAAATCTGTCTCGCCCCGCCAGGGTTTTCGCGTTGGGTGGACGGCACGCGGGGCGTGCCTACTACTAACCTGTGCCCGGTCAACGGTGATCGGGCGGCAAACTTCCCCTTGAGACGAACACCCGATGTCCGCCGAAACACTGGAATTCAAGGCCGAACTGAAGCAACTGCTCCACCTCATCACGCACTCGCTCTACTCCGACCGCGAGATCTTCCTGCGGGAACTCGTGAGCAACGCCAGCGACGCCATCGCGAAGGTTCAGTACGACTCGGTCAACAAGGAAGACCAACTCGAAGGCAACCGCGACTGGAAGATCAAGATCACGCCGAACGCCGAGGCGAAGACGCTGACGATCTCTGATAACGGCATCGGCATGTCCCGCGACGAGGCGATCGACCACCTCGGCACCATCGCCAAGTCCGGCACGAAGGCGTTCCTCAAGGCGATTCAGCAGAAGCAACAGGGCGACACGCCCGGCCTCATCGGGCAGTTCGGTGTCGGCTTCTACAGCGCGTACATGGTCGCCGACACGGTGACGGTCCACACCCGCCCCACCGGCGGCTCGCAACTCGGCGTGAAATGGGCGTCCGACGGGCAGGGGCAGTTCACGGTCGAGGACGCGCCGAAGGAAACCCGCGGCACCGACGTGATCTTGCACCTGAAGGAAGACGCCCAGGAGTTCCTCGACCCGTACCGGCTGAAGGGACTGATCCGCAAGTTCTCGGACTTCGTCGAACACCCGATCGTGATGGACGAGACGGAGGAGAAAGACGGCACCAAGACCACGACCGAGGTGACGGTCAACAACCGCCGGGCGGTCTGGCTGCGGTCGAAGAACGAGGTGAAGCCGGAAGAGTACGAGGAGTTCTACAAGCAGATTTCGCATGACCACGAGCCGCCGGCGAAGGTTCTGCACTTCGCCGTGGAGGGGAAGACGGAGTTCAAGGCGCTCGCGTTCATCCCGGCCCACCGCCCGTTCAACATGGACTGGGAGGAGCAGAAGGGCGGCTTGCGGTTGTACGCCCAGCGGGTGCTCATCATGGACCGCTGCGAGGACGTGCTGCCGTCGTATTTGCGGTTCGTCACCGGCGTCGTGGACGCCGCCGACCTGCCGCTGAACGTGTCGCGCGAACTCTTGCAGCAGAACCCCTTGCTGGAGACGATCAAGAAGAACGTGACTAAGCAGGTGCTCTCCGGCCTGGAAGCGTTGAAGAACACGGAGTACGAGAAGTACGTCGCCTTCTACCAGGGCCTCGGCCCGGTGCTGAAGGAGGGGCTGGCCCGCGATTGGACGAATAAGGACAAGGTCGCCGACCTGCTGTTGTTCGAGTCGATGAACACGGAGGCGGGCAAGTACACGACGCTGGCCGATTACGTCGAGAAGATGCCGGAGGGGCAGCCGCAAATCTTCTTCCTCACTGGCGAGACGACGGCCCAACTGCGGAACTCGCCGTACCTGGAATCGTTCCGGGCGAAGGGCTACGACGTGCTGCTCTTGACCGACCCGGTCGATGAGTTCGCAATCCCGCAGTACGGCGCGTACAAGGGGAAGTCGCTGCAAGCGGCCGACCGTGGCGACGTAAAGGAGACCGGCGGCGACATCCCGCAGGAGACGACGGACCAGTTCGCGAACCTGCTGAACGCGGTCAAGATGAAGCTGTCGGACGTGGCCGACGTGAAACTGACGACGCGACTGACTGACAGTGCCGCCTGCTTGGTAGCGTCGGCCGGCGGCATGAACGCGAACATGGAACGCCTGATGCGGAAGTTCGGCCAGGCGGTCGAGGAGAACAAGCGGGTGCTGGAACTGAACCCGGCCAACCCGGCCGTGACCGCGTTGCGGGACCTGCACGCCGCCAACCCCGACGACCCGCGCGTCGAGAGCTTCGCGCGATTGCTGTTGGATCAAGCGGTGATCGCCGAGGGGTCGAAGGTAACGGACCCGGTCGGCTTCGCGAAGCGAATTAACGAACTGATGACCGCGAGCCTGAAGTAATCCGCACGTTTCACGGCGGGCGGCTTTGATCCCTCCCCCTTGAGGGGAGAGGGTTAGGGTGGGTGTGATGGCACGTCCACTCGTGGCAACGGTCTCCATCTTTCGGCGGTAGGTTTTCACCCCCTCCCTAGCCCTCCCCTCTCAAGGGGGAGGGAATAAGAAAGCCGCTACCTCTCACGTCGCTGTCCCATTGTGGAAAACTCCATGACCCGCCGCGCCATCGCTTTCGCCTTTCTCGCGTTTTTCCCCCTGCTCTCGACCGCTCAGTCCCTGCCGCTGAAAGCCAAGCCCGACGCCCCCGATGGGCCGCCGTTCGTCTCGGCGAAGGCGTGGATCGCGGTCGATGGCGCAACCGGCAAAGTCCTCGGCGGCGACAGTCAGGCCGAAGCCCGGCCCATGGCCAGCACGAGCAAGATCATGACCGCGTGGATCGTCCTGAAACTCGCGGCCGACGACGCGAAGGTGTTCGACGAGACCATCACATATTCCGAGCGGGCGGCGAAGACGGTCGGCAGTTCCGCGAAGCTCAACGCCGGCGAGAAGGTGTCCGTCCGTGAGTTGCTCTACGGCCTCCTATTGCCGTCCGGCAACGACGCAGCAGTGGCCTTCGCCGAGCACTTCGGCTCGCGCTTCGGCAAGGACGCGGACGGCGAACCCTTGCTGCGATTCGTGAACGAGATGAACCGGCGGGCCAAGGAACTCGGCCTGAAGGAAATGTCGTACCGCGACCCGAACGGCCTCAGCCCGCAGAACGTGTCGAGCGTCCGCGACCTCGCGACACTCGCACGGGAAGCACTGAAGGACGAGGCGTTCCGAAAGTACGTCAGCACCCGGCACTACGAAGGAAGCATCACCGACTCTGGCGGTAACAAGCGCAAGGCCGTGTGGACGAACACGAACAAGTTGTTGGACATCGAGGGCTACGAGGGCGTGAAGACCGGCACCACGACGCCGGCCGGCAACTGTCTGGTGGCCAGTTGCAAGCGGGGCGAAGACCGCGTGATCGTCGTCGTCCTGGGTTCCACGTCCGCGGACGGCCGGTACATCGACGCCCGCAATTTGTTCCGCTGGGCGTGGCACGAGAAGGCGAGCGGGAAGTGAGATAAGAATGCGAACGCGGACCCCGCGGGATCCGCGTTCCAGTTTGAAAGTCGTGGAGGACTACTCCTTCACTTCGGTCGGCTTCACGGTGCTCAGGATCGTCTTCAATTCCGTGATCGCCTTCTCGGCGTCGGCCTTCGTTTCCCAGTTCAACTGCGGCAGCGGCATCGCGATCGTCTTCCCTTCGGCGTTCAGAATCTTGTACCGCCAGCGGCCCTTGTCGTTCTTGTAGACTTCGATGCTGCCGGCCGCCTTCTCCTCGGGCTTCTTGGCGTCGGCAGGCTTCTTGGCGTCGGCCGGTTTCTTGGCGTCGGCCTTCTTGTCTTGCGCCATCGTGCCGGTCCCGGCGGCCATCACCGCGAGGGCCGACAGGAGGGTGAGGGATCGCACGAACTTGCTCATGAGCGATGTCCTTGAAAAGAGATGCGGATGTCTCGGGAAACGAGGGACCGAGGCAGACCCCATTATTTCGCACCCGAACGGCGTCCGCAATGAAAAGTCGCTGCCGGGATCAAGGTGAGGGTTCGGCGTCGCAAAGACTCTGACAGTTAGTCAAGTCGGCGAAGCCCGGTCGGCGCTCGCGTTTGGGGCGGTCATTCAATCACCGACGGTTGCCCGCCCGCGTGCCGGGACCGCCGGCGGAGCAGGGCCTGCACGCCGAACGTCAGCCCGGCAATCGCGATCAGGCCGGCCGCCGCGTAGGCCCAGCGCATCGGGCCGGTGAACTCCTCGCGGGTCGGGCCGTCGGTGAGCGGCGTTTCAGGGGCGATGGTGATGGTCCGCCGGGCGACGTGACCGTCGCCCGCGTTCACGCTGATCTTGTACCGGCCCGGCGGCGGAACGGGGAACGCCCAGTCGCCGTCGCCGTCCATTTTCCCCTCTGCGATTACCGACCCGTTTTCGCCTTCGACCCGCACCGTAGCGCCGGCCGCGGCCGTGTCGTCGTCGTAGTAGGCGGACACGGCGACCGTGCGATCGCGGACCTTCGCTTGCAGGTCTAGCCCGTGCGCTTGCCCCGCAAGCGGGAGCAACAGCACGCCGAGGAGTCCGAGGGCCGACCGCATCACTCACCTCCGAAATACCTTCCGTGGCATGGTACGAATCACGGGGAAGGGTAGGGCCAAGTGTCAGGCTTTTACGCACGCTCGGATTGAGCGTTCCCGCCCGTCTCGAATCGTTCAACCTGCCTGCAAAATTTTGCGCACGCCAGGCCGAACATTCGGCCGCCACGGAACCTGTCGGATTTCTCGGCACAAAGTTTTTGACGCCATTTGCCCTCATCCTAAATGCCCCTGTCGTCGAAGTTCGCTCCAAAAACTTCCACCGCTCAAGCCCCAACCATACGAGGAATCGCACCATGAGCCGCAATCGCAAAACCCAACCCCGCAACACGGTCCAATCGTTCCGCAGCGCCCCGACCCTGGTCCAACTCGAAGACCGCAGCATCCCCGCCCTGTTCGGCGCGGGCAACGTGGTGAGCCTACTCTCACCCCTGTCGGGCGCGCCGGCGTCCACCCTCGGCGACTTCAACGGCGACGGCAAGACCGACCTCGCCGTCGGCAGTTTGAACTCGACCTCGGTTCAAATCCTGATGGGCGACGGCAACGGCGGCTTCACGCAATCGGCGACGACCGGGACGATTAACCTCGGCGGCCTCCTCGGCGGTGGGGCGTCGGCCCTAGCCACGGCAGACTACACCGGCGACGGCCGACCCGACATTATCGTCACCCGGCCGAACGCCGGGCTGACCGGCGGCATCACGGTCCTCGCCGGCGACGGCAGCGGCGGCTTCACCGCGTCGGGCAGCTCGCTCATCAACCTTAACCTCGGCGGCCTCAAGCCCCAGGACCTGGCGGTCGGCGATCTGAACCTCGACGGCACCCTGGACGTCGTCACCTCGAACGTCACGAATAACCTCGGCATCCTGACGGGCAACGGCCTCGGCGGCCTGCTCACGAACACGATTCAGTCCCTCGGCGGTTTGACCGGCGTCGCCGCCCCGACCCTTGCGGACCTGACCGGCGACGGCAAGGCCGACATCGTGAGCATCGTCACCGGCACCCAGAAGGGCGTTCAAATCCTGAACAACCTGGGCAACGGCAAGTTCTCGCTCGGCAACCTGCTTTCCACGGGCAGCAACACCCCGACCGGCCTCGTCGTCGCCGACTTGAACGGCGACGGCAAACAGGACATCGCCGTCACCGATAACGCCGGGCAACTCCGCGTGGCCCTCGGCAACAACACGGGCGTTCTGACCCTCGGCACGCCGATCAACGTGGGCGGCGTGCTCGGCAAGGTCGTCGCCGCGGACGTGAACCTCGACGGCATCACCGACCTGCAAGTCGGCGACACGAAGAACGCGGCCGTGAAGATTTTGCTCGGCGACGGCACCGGCAACTTCACGACCTCGGTCAACGACCTCATCAGCCTCACGACCGACCCGACCCAACTGAAGGTGGGCGACTTCAACAAAGACGGCAAGCCGGACATCAGCGTGCTGCTCTCGGACGGCACGCTCAAGGTGTACCTGAACACGACGGTCCTGCCGGTTACGGTTCCGGGCATCCCGCCGATCGTGCCGCCGATCACGATCCCCTCGCCGCCGACCACCCCGACCACGCCGCCGGTCACGCCGCCGACCACTCCCCCGACCACCCCACCGACAACCCCGCCGGTCGTGCCGCCGATCACCATTCCGGGCATCCCGCCGATCGTGCCGCCGATTACGATTCCCTCGCCGCCGACCACGCCGCCAACCGTTCCGCCGGTGGAAGTGCCGAGCGTCCCGCCCGTAACGACCCCGACGGTTCCGCCCGTGACCGTGCCCACGGTTCCGCCGGTCACGACCCCGACAGTTCCGCCCGTGACCGTGCCCACGGTTCCACCAACAACTGTTCCGACCGTGCCCCCGGTCACCGTGCCCACAGTTCCGCCGACATCGCCGCCTGCAAGCCCGCCGACATCGCCGCCCGCAAGCCCGCCGACCACGCCGAGGGTTCTCAACCGCGTGATCGACAAGCTGCCGGATGTGGTGTCCGTCTCCGGCCCGGACGGTGTGGTGAAGAACTACGTGTTCCACAACGGCGTGCTCGAACAGGTCGGCGATGCCGTCGCCCCGTTCCCCGAGTACACCGGGTCGGTTCGTGCGGCCGTCGGCGACTTCAACGGCGACGGCGTCTACGACACGGTCTACGGCATCGGGGCGGGGGGCGGCTCGCTCCTGCGAATCATCGACGGGGCGACCGGGACCGACCTGCTGTCGGGGAACACGGTGGCCACCTTCGAATCGGGTTTCAAGGGCGGGTTATTCGTTGCGACAGGTGACGTCGATGGGGACGGGGACGACGAGATCATTGTTTCCCCGGACGTCGGCGGCGGCGGCCGGGTGCAGGTCTACCGCGTGCAAAACGGCCAACTCGTCACGGAGGCCAACTTCTTCGGCATCGACGACGCGAGCTTCCGCGGCGGTGCCCGGACGACCTTCGGCGACGTGAACGGCGACGGCGTGAACGACCTGATCGTCGCGGCGGGGTTCGGCGGCGGTCCGCGGATCGCCATCTTCGACGGCACGACGCTCAAGTCCGGCGCGCCGAAGCGACTGGTCAACGACTTCTTCGCCTTCCCCGGCGAGGACGCGACGCGGCTGCGGAACGGCGTCTACCTAGCGGCCGGCGACTTCGACGGTGACGGCAAGGCCGACCTCGCGTTCGGCGGCGGTCCCGGCGGTGCGCCGCGGGTGTTCGTCCTCGGCGGGGCGGGCATCATGTCGAACGTGGCCGCCGAGCAGGCGTCGCCGCTGGCGAACTTCTTCGTCGCCAACGATTCGACCAGCCGCGGCGGCGTGCGGGTGACGGCCAAGGATGTCGACGGGGACGGGGAATCCGAACTCGTCACCGGTAGTGGCGAAGGGCTGGTGGCGACGGTGCGGACCTACAAGGGTGCGAGCTTGGCTCCGGTGAACAGTGAGCCGCAACTCGCGAACTCGATCCGCCCCTTCGGGACCGACCCACAGACCGACGGCGTGTACGTGGGGTAAGCCGGTCTGACGCACGAAAGGTTTTCAGCACCGGAGGTGCGGTAGTCGTTAACCAGGGGCGTAAGCCCCTGGGATCGTCACCCCAACAAAACAGCCCCGGAGGGGCAGCAGTGTGTCTGCTGCCCCTCCGGGGCTGTTTTGGTCTCACGGATTTCCCAGGGGCTTACGCCCCTGGCTAACGGCTACCGCCGCTCCGCGGCGGAAACCACGTCATTCTTTCAGGATGCCGTACTTCCGCAGTTGAACCTTCACGTCGTCCGTCCACGGGTACACGATCGGCTGGTCGAGGTCGGCCCCTTCGAACCCCGGCGACCGCGGTAGGCCGGCGATCTTGTACCCGGCCGGCGTTTTAATCAGCGGCAACAGGTACTCGCCGGCCGCGATGCGGCGGGTATCGTTCACCGGCAACGGCGTGAAGGCCGTGTCGAGTTTGCTCACCGCGATCGGCCCGACCACGGCCTCGCCGGCCGGGGCGCGGAGGACTTTCGTCACCGTCACCGTCGGCTGGGCGTCGCCGGCGTCGTTGGTTGTAACGGTGGCGACGACGAGGTGCGTGGCGGCCGTCAGTTGGGCCGTCGAGACGAGTTGCACCGTGCCCTTGTTCCAGACCGTGACGGCCAGCCAGGACAGCCAGGCGACGAAGGCCAACGCGGCGAGGGCGAGCTTGACGCGGGCGAAGGTCATCGGTCAATCTTCCGGGCGGGGTAGGCGGCGGTCGTGAGTTGGAACCCGTCGGCCAGGGCCGCGTGCAGGTCGAACACGTCGCGGAAGTCGTTCGGGTCGTCGCGGTCGGACTTGCTCAGTTGCTCGATTTTGATGAGGTTGAACACCAACTCGCCGAAGTCGTCGGTCGTGTGAACGCCCCAGAGCTTGAAGACGACCGGGGCCATCATGCCGAACTGCTGCACGGCCAGGTCGCACGCCCCGCGGAGCAACTCTTGGCCGCAGACGTGGTTGGTGTCCGACTGTTCCCGCTGGTGTTCCGCCGGCGCGCGGCCGAGCCGCTCCTGGGTGTACGTGACCGTTTCGCAGACGAACTCGTAGGCCTCGTACATGTACCGCGGGTCTTCTTGAATCAGGTTCCACAACTTCGGGTTCACCGTAAGCTCCTCAGCGCGGGCGGTCATCGCCCCGACTCGCATCCGTTCTACAATCGCGTCAACACGTCGGCCGCCGCCACCGGCAACCGCCGCCCGTCCTCGAACTCGATCAACAGCCGTCGCGCCAGAATTTCCTGGGCCAACACCCGGCCCTGGCCCTTGTTCGTGACGACCCGCGCCCCGACCGGCGGCAGTTCCTTCGTGAACTCCTCGTACACGTCCTGCTCGTACCGGAGGCAGCACTTCAATCGGCCGCAGCGTCCCGAAATCTTATTGGGATCGAGCGTCGCCTTCTGAAGTTTCGCCATCCGCATGCTCACCGGCGGCATGACCGCGAGGAACGTGTTGCAGCACACCGGCCGGCCGCAGTCGCCGTAGTCGGCGAGCAACTTCGCCTCGTCACGGACGCCGATCTGCCGCAGTTCGATGCGGGCACGGAACTCGCGGGCCATGCTCTTCACGAGTTCGCGGAAGTCGATCCGGCTCTCGGAGATGAAGTACATGATGAGCCGTTCGCCGCCGAAGAGGTGTTCGACGTCCACGACCTGCATCGCCAGTCGGTGTTCGCGGATCAGTTCGGCGCACTTCGCGTACTGAGTCTCGCGGGCGGCTTGCATCTCGGCGATCTTTTGCCGGTCGGCGACCGTGGCCACGCGAACGATGGTGCCGTTCATCGGGTCCGGCAGCGCGGCGAGCGCCTGCGGCGATGACGGGCACAGCACGTCGCCGACTTCGTGGCCGCGCTCGGTCGTGACGATGACTTTCTCCAGCCGCGGGATCGGCGGCAGCCCCGGCGCGATGAATTCGCCGAGGAAGCGCATCGCCCCGTGGCGGACGATGTAAGCGGGTGCGTCGGATCGCGGGGGGGGCATGAGGGGTTCCTTACTGCTTCTCGATTTCGCCACGCGGGACCAGCATTACACGTGCAATTCGACCACGTCCTGGTCTTTCAGCACGTGATCGCGGCCGACCGTCTGGCCGTCGAACTGGGCACTGCCCCAGACGCGGGCCGACTTCAGATTCTCTTCGAAGTCGTTGTGAACGTACCCGGCGAACTCCGACACGCTCGACCCGACGGGGCACGTGAACGGGGCCGACTTGTCGACCGGCTTGCCGGGCTGCTTCGTGTAAATGCGGATGACGCCGAGCGCGTCGTAGATCGCCTGTCGCAACTCCGGTAACCCGTCGCCGCGCTCGGCGGAAATCACGAGCGCCGGGAAGCGCGAGCCGAAGGTCTCCTTCGCGATCTCCAGGCGGATGTCGGCGGCCTCGTCGTCGCCCTTGTTCATGACGAGCAGCGTCTTCAGTTGGTACGTCGTCGGGTCGTCGTCGGTGGCCTTCTCGGGCACGAGGACGCGGCGGGCTTGTTTCAGCCGGGCGATCGTGGCCTCGGTGTTCGCGGGGCCGTCGTCGTCAGCAAGGTCGAGAAACAGCACGGCCGCGTCGGCGGATCGCGTGAAGTCGGTAATGAATGGCTCGTAGGCGTCGGCGGTGATCGGCGGTAGGTCGATGAGTTGCACGCGAACGTCGCCCACGTCCATGATGCCGGGGACGGGTTCGCGGGTGGTGAACGGGTACGGCGCGACCGTCGGCGAAGCCTTCGTGAGCTTCGAGATTAGTAGCGACTTCCCGGCGTTCGGCGGGCCGAGGAAGACGACGGTGCCGGCCCCCTGTTTCGGAATCTTGAACGTGCCGGGGGCGGCCTTCTTCGGCCCGGACTTTTCCTGCTCGATCTGGTCGGTCAGTTCGCTGATCTTCGTCTTGAGTTGGGCCTGCACCTTCTCGCTGGCCTTGTGCTTCGGCAGCAGCACCCACATCTCGCGGAGGGCGGCGAGCTTTTCCTCGGCGTTCTTGCCCTTCTGATACCGAGCTTCCGCGTCGTGGTAGTGCGGCGGGAGGTTGACGGCCATGAGTCGATGTCCTGATAAATTCGCCACCCGGTCGGCGGGATGGCGATTTTATACGGAACGCCGAGTCATTGCGTCGCCCGGATCGTGACCCACTGCCGGGAGAAGAAGCACTCGTCTCGGTGGAAATGGTCCCAGAAGAGTTGGCACTGGTCCGGCGTAACGCGGTGGCCGTGTTCGTACCACCAGTACCGAAAGTCGATCGACAGAAAATCAGCCGCCGGGTTGGGCGGCGGCAAAGGTGGGAGGTCGCACAGTTCTAGCAAGGCGTTGACGTCCGAACGGGCCGTGTCGTCTCCCCACATGTCTTCAAAGCACCGACTGTACCAGGCCACGGGGAATTCGCGACGGTGCTCCACTTCACGCATCGCACACCACGCGCGGGCGGATTCCTCGTCCGGGAAAAGACGCACCGGGAACGTGCCGTCGGCAACGAGGTCGGGCCGTCCTCCCAGGGGCTGTGTGAAGGCCGTGCGGGACACCAGGCAGGCTTTGTCGCCGACGTTCGGCTCGCAAGGCACCTCGTGGACTTCGAACAGAGGAACCTCGCCGACGTGGTAATAATTCTCGTCGGTGTAGATCGCGACCTGCGGGTGGGCCGATGGCAACGGCGGCTGGGCATAAAACTCGCGATCGGGAAACGTCCGCTCGTTCATCTCGAACGGGGTTACCTGCCACGGGCAGGCGACGAGTTCTTGCGTGCGGCAGAGGGCGTCGGCTTCGGCTCGACCACGGGTCCGGTGGACCGCCACGAGCGTCCCGCCTTCCATGTCGGTCGTGCCCCAACTCGGGCGACTGTAGTCCCACCGCAATTGGAGGACCGCGTAGACGCACGGCGTTTCCGGTTCTTCCGTCACCGCGTAGAACCGCATCTTCGTCAAGTGGTTCCAGACCGTGGTTCGCTGTTCGAGGCTCCAATTCGGTCGCGATTCGACCCACCACACGTCCCACGCTCGCCCGCTGCCGGTGCCGAGAGTGGGCGGACGAATACCGTGCGAGGTAAGGGCTTCGACGAGGGCTTCTTCCGAGAGGCGCGTCGCGTTCCACGGGTTGCGCAGGCGGCCGGCGAAGGGTGTCTCGTCGTGCCCGTTGCCGGACGCCATCCGGGCGAACGGGTTGATGACCGCGCGGGCTTGACTCTCATGCCAGAGTGCGAGGCGGTTCGCACTTCCGGCGTCCTGAAACGTGGCCACGCGAACTGATCCCGGCCGGCGGCCGTAGCCGCCCAGCACCCGCTGCCAGTTCTGTCGCTCGACCACGAAAACACTCACGGGGTCGCCCGTCACGCCGTGGTGAGATCGACGACATTCGCGATCGGCGCGTTCTTCTTGACCGACGCGATGCCGTTCTCCATCGACGCCGTGGAGGAGTACATTTCGCTCCGCCCCAGGGCTTGCCCGTTCGCGGCCTTGAGGACGAAGTAGGGCGAGCCGTCCTTCGCGGCCTTCCGCTCGAACCTCGCGTCGTCGGGGGCGTTGGCCTTCACCGACTCGATCCCGCCCTCGGCACCAGCTTTCGCCGTGTACTGTTCGCTGCTGAGTATGATCTCGCCGTTACCGGCCTTGAGGCTGAAGTGGAACTGGCCGTTCGCGGCCGTCTTGAGCTCGAACTTCGCTGCCATGACGTTCTCCGGGGCTGAGAAGGGAAAGCGATCCAACCGTCGGGTCGGCCCCGTCGTTATCCCACATCGCGGGCCGCGGTGCAACTCGTCACGCCGCCGTCGGGGTGATGTTACCGCCCCATGCCGCCTCCCATCCCGCCCATGCCACCGCCGCCCATTCCGCCACCGCCCATGCCCCGGCCGCCACCGTGGCGGCCACCGCCGCCCTTGCGACCACCACCCTTGCCGCCCCCGCCACCGCCGGACCCCTTGTCTTCCGGGTCGATGCTCTTGCGGGCGTCGCCGCACTCGCTCTGCGTGCCGAAGACGAAGTAGTCCATCTGTTCGGTCGTCTTCACCCAGCGGAGTTGGACCGCGTCGGCCGGCCCGCCGGTGGGCAGGGCAGTCCCGTCGGGGCGAACGGCTCGCACGTCTTGCGGCGTCACGGCGTGAATGATCGACGGGCCGACGATCTGTGCCGTGCCGTCCGCGCTCACGGCTACCGGGAAGAGTCGCGGTCGGGAATGACCGTCGTCTGCCGTGACTTTGAATTCCACCTTGATGAGCCCGCGGAAGCCGGTCGGGATCATCAACTCGACCGCCGGCTGCGGTGCGGCGTACAGTTCGATCTCGACGGCCTGCGCTTGCGCGACGGCCCCGGCTGCGGGGGGCGAGTCCTTCAGGGCGTAAACCGGCCGGGCTTCGGTGAGGTAGCCCTTGGCCGACACGTCGAGGTAGCCGTCATCGTCCTGCGACGGGTTCGTCAGTTGGGCGACGCCGCCGGCCGTCGTCACTTGTTTCGCGATGGGCGTGCCCTTCAGTTTCGAGAGATCGACCGTCGCTCCGACGATCGGCTCTTTCGTTTCCGCGTCGCGGACGTGCACGGTCATCGGTGGTTGTTTCGGCGTCGAATGACAGCCCGTGGTCGAGAGGACGACCAGGAAGAAAACGGCATGTACCCGCGCCATCACGCTTCTCGCGAAGGGACCATCGGCAGTGGGGCGGGTCGCGGCCTTATGCCCGGAAGATCCCGGCGTGTCAAACACAATCCGTCCGCGGTGAAGTTCAGAGAAGAAGGGTGCCCGTGAAGTCGCCGCCGGCACGGATGAGGCCCGCGGCGTTGCGGCCGATGGGGTTGTGAGCAAGTGACAGCAATTCCAGTCCCCGAAGGCCGCCGCACGCGATCAGCCGTCGGACGCCGGCGGCGGTGATGCCGTTGTTGGACAGGTCGAGTTCACGCAAACCCTCCAGCCCGTCGCCGGTCAGGAGGGCCACCGCACCGGCGTCGCCGAGGTGGTTGGCGGCGAGGTCCAGCTTCGCGACGGCGGCCAGGTTAGCCGACTCGCCGAGGGCTTTCGCACCGCGGGGGCCGATGCGGTTGGCCCGCAGGTTCAGTTCCCGCAGGTGGAAAAGGTTGCCGGCCGACGCAAGGGCCTCTGCGCCGGTGTCTTCCAGGTCGTTGAAGCCGAGGTCTAGCACGCGGGCCGCCCGGAACGATTCCGCATCCGCCAGCGCAAACGCCCCGGCAGGGCTAATGCCGTTGAAACTGAGGTCGAGGTCGGTCAGGGTGTTAAGCCGGTCGGCCGCGAAGAACGCGGACGCTCCGCCGGGCCCGATCCCGTTGCCGGCGAGCGACAGTTTTTTCAGCAAGCAGACGATGGCCGTGCGGGGCAGTTTCTCGGCCAGCGACGGGCCGAGGCGGTTGTGCGACAGGTCGAGTTCCACCATGTCCGCGAACGCCGGTTCTTCCAACAACCGATCGACGGCCGCCGGGTCGAGGTTGTTGTCGGCGACGTTCAACCCGCGGAGTCGGCCGCGCCAGGGGGCGTGGAGGAGTTCACGAACGCCGTCGGCCGCCAGGGAATTCGTCGCGAGGTTCAGGTGCGTCAGGCGGTGCAGGTGCGGCGAGGCGGCGAGTTCGCGCACTCCGGCGGCTTCGAGGTGGTTGCCGCGCAGGTCCAGCGATTCGATGCGGCCGAGGTGCGGGCAGGCGGCGAGTTCGTTCAGGAACGGGGCGACGGCGACCAGCCTCAACTCGCGGAGGGGCGTGAGTCGGACGAGGTGCGAGCCGAGGCTGATGAAACTGCGGCCGGCCAGCGACATCCCCTCGGCGAAGCCGCGGCGGTAAACGAGGTCGCGGGCCGACCACGGGGCGAATGCTTCGTCGAGGGAAGCCGTCCGGGTGACGTTGCCGAGAACTTCGGCGCGAATGCGGTCACTCCCGACGAAGCCGGCGTACCGCAGGCGTGGCTCGTCGGCCTCTACGTCAGCGAGAATGGCGTCGAGGAGTTCTCGCTCCTCCCCGGAAACGTCTGGCAACTCGACCGCCGGCAGGTTGGCGAAGTCGCACGCGCGGGGGGCACGGTACGACGGTGCCCAGGCCATCTTGCGGAGGTCGTCCGGGGTGGCACGGCCGGGCAATCGGCGGGCGAACGGGTTGGCGGCGCGGGGAGTGGACATGTATGTTGATCGAGCGTACCGCGAACCGTCCCTCGGCGTCAATCGGACCTGCACCATGACCGCGCTGTTCGACAAGATTCAAGAGGCCGCCGCGTTCGTTCGCTCGAAGTGGGCCGGGTCGCCGAAAGTCGGCATCATCCTCGGCACCGGCCTCGGCAAACTCGTCGAAGACATTCAGGCGGAAGCGGTGCTGCCCTACGCCGACGTCCCGCACTTCCCGCGCTCGACGGCCCCGTCGCACAAGGGGCAACTCGTCTGCGGGCAACTCGGCGGCAAGGCCGTGATGGCGATGGAAGGCCGGTTCCACTTCTACGAAGGCTACCGCCTCCAAGACATCACCTTCCCGGTTCGAGTGATGAAGGCGCTCGGGTGCGAGGTGCTGATCGCCTCCAACGCCTGCGGTGGCATGAACCCGCAGTACGACAAGGGCGACCTCATGCTGATCGAGGACCACATCAACCTCCTCGGCGACAACCCGCTCATCGGGCCGAACGACGAGCGGCTCGGCGACCGCTTCCCGGACATGTGCAACGCCTACGACCGCGAGTTGCTGAAACTCGGCCGCAAGGTCGCGATGGAGGAACAGATTCCCTGCCAGCAAGGGGTGTACGTCGCCGTGAGCGGGCCGAATCTGGAGACGAAGGCCGAATACCGCTTCCTGCGAACGATCGGGGCGGACGTCGTCGGCATGTCCACGGTGCCGGAGGTGATCGTCGGCGTCCACGCGAAGATGCGGTGCATGGGCATCTCCGTCGTCACCGACATGTGCCTGCCGGACGCCCTCCAGCCGGTGAGCCTGCCCGAGATTATTCACGTTGCGAACGAAGCGGAGAAGAAATTGCGCGTCTTGGTGCGCCGCGTCGTGGCGGAACTCTGAACGCCTGACGCAATTCCGGCCACGAAGGGAAACATCGTTTCTCGCGGGCACGAAATACCGACACTGCTTCGATGATTTTGGAAGTAGTCTGCATCGACCCATTGACGGGTCGCCTTGCTTGCTCAGGTTCGCTCATGCCGAAGCCATCGTCTCACCGTCCTCGTCCGACTCGCGGATCGCAGTCGGGATTTGATTGGTCCAGCCGCGTTCTGCTGTTCGCCGCCGCGTATTACCTCACCGCCCAGATCGGCCTGCTGATCCCGTCGATCTCGATGGTGTCTCTCTTCTGGCCGCCGGTCGGCATCTCGGTCGCCTTGCTGTTCCGCTACGGCCTCCGCCACTGGCCCGGCGTTCTCCTCGGCGCGTTCGCCACGAACTACAACGTCGGCGGCCCCGTCCCGTCGCTCGGCTTCGCGATCGGGACGACGCTGGCGTGCGCGGTCATGGTGCGGCTCTACCAGCGATACCACCTGAACCCGGCGTTCGAGTCGGTGCGGGACTTGGTCGTCCTCGTGGCGGGGGCGGTGGTCGGCACGTGCCTGAGTGCGGCTTGCGGTGCGGCGTGGTCGGCGGCCAACCGCCTTTTCCCCTGGGCGGACGCGGGGCACGCCTTCGTCGTCTGGTGGCTCGGCGACGCCGGCGGCGTGATCCTCGGCGCCCCGATCGTGATGGCCTGGTCGTACGCGAAGATGGCCCGGCTACGGCGGCACGGCCACCTGCGGGGAATTCTCGGTTCGTTCGGCTTCAACGTGCTGGTTTGCGTTGTGCTGTACGGCGGCGTCATCCCCGAGGGGATGTGGTCGATCCCGGCCTCGTTCCTGCCGTTCCTGTTCATCGCCTGGGCGGCCACGTCGTATCGCGCCTGGACAGCGATGGCCCACGTCCTCGTCCTCGCCACCTTCGTGATCTGGGCGATCTACCGCGCGCAGGGGCCGTGCATCTACGTCGCCGACCCGTCGCTCCGCCTCTACTCGTCGTGGGCGTACCTCGTCACGGCGGCCCTGATCGCCATCGGCCTGTCGGGGTTGTTGGCGGAACGCGACCGGGTGGAGCACAAACTCAAAACCGGTGAAGCGACGTACCGGGCGCTCGTCCACGATAACCCGGCCCTCATCTGCCGATTCAACACCGACGGCATCCTGCTGTTCGCGAACGAAACCTTCCGCCACACCTTCACACTGCCCGCTATCGGGGAGTCGGCCAAGCTCACCCGCTCGGACGCGCGAAAGCCGTTGATCGAGCACAACTATTTTCAGATCGTCGGTCTCGCCCAAGACCTGTACACCCTCGCCCAACTCCGCGACATCAAGCAGACCGACAAGCCGGTCCTCTTCGAGAGCAAGGCGGTGGCGGCCGACAACCAGGTTCACTGGTTCCGCTGGACGGCCCGGGCGGTGGACATGGCCAGCAGTGTCGTCTCGGAGTACCACGCCGTGGGGCTGGACGTGACCGACCAGAAGCTGGCGGAAGCGCGGCAAAAGACGCTGGAAGCCCAGGCGGTACAAACGCAGCAGTACGAGGCCATCGGCGTCCTGGCCGGCGGCATCGCCCACGAGTTCAACAACATCCTCACCGGCATCGTCGGCAACACCGACCTCGCGCTGATGCTCGTGCCGTCGGCGCACACCGCCCGGACGATGCTGACCGACGTGATGGCCGGGGCGCAGCGGGCGGCGGAACTCACGAAGCAACTCAGCCTTTTCGCCGGCCGGACGACCAACCACCCGGGGCCGGTGAACGTGTCCGACCTCGTCCGCTCGGCCGAGGGGTTCATGGGCGTGGTCGTGCCGCGGCGGTGCCCGCTGAAGTTCGAACTCGCGCCCGAGGGGGCGATCGCGTTCGCGGACGAGGCGAAACTGCGGCAGATGCTCATGACGCTGGTGACGAACGCGGCCGAGGCGATGGCGGACGAGGAAAAACGGGGCGAGATTGTGCTGCGGACGGCGGTCTTCTCGATCGGCGAATCCTCACCCGCCCGCCAGTGGGTCAACGGCGACGCCCTGTCGGCCGGCGAGTACGTTCAACTCGAAGTGTCCGACACCGGCAGCGGCATGACGACCAGCACTCTGACGCGGATCTTTGAGCCGTTCTTCACAACGAAGTTCCCCGGCCGCGGCCTCGGCATGGCGGCCGTGTTGGGCATCGTGCAGGACCACCGCGGGGCGATTCAGGTGCAGAGTCAGAAGGGCCGCGGAACTACGGTTCGCGTCCTGTTACCGACGGCCCATGCGACCGTGGACCGCCAGACGCCCGCCCCCATCCCGCGTTCTGGCCGCCGGAACGTGCGACTGTCCGAGGTGCTCGGAATGCCGCAGCCGCGGCCGGTGTGACGGATTCCGGCTGGTTTAATACCTGGAACTCAGAGCGGGAGTGACGGGGTGGCAGCGATCCACCCCGTCACTCCCACTCTGAGTTCCAAAGTGAACCACGATCACTCTAAGCTTACTTGTTCCCCATCGGCCCGCGGGTCGCCTTCTCCGGCATCGGCATCGGGTTCTCGCGGCCTTCCAGGCGGGCGAGCTTGATTTGTAAATCTAACAACGCCGTCTGCAGGTCCTTCATCGACTTCTCGATCTCCTTGTGCTGGCTGTCGCGGGTCGCCTTCCGTTCCTGGTCCGACGCGAGGTTCTTGTCCACGTCCTGCCGCAGTTTCGCGTAGTCGTCGCGGTAGTTCTTCGCCTCGGTGGCCAGGTTCGTCAGCTTCTCCTTCATCACGTCGAGGGCCGTCAGATCCTTCTTCGCCGCGTCGAGATCGGTGCCGTTCCGGGTCAACTTTTCCTTGATGCCGTCGACTTCCGCCCGGAAAGTACGGAGCGAGGCGTTCTGTTCGTTGTTCTGGCCCTGGATCGCCTGCACGCGCTCCCAGTTCGAGTTCATCCGTGTGCCGAACTCGTCCTTCTTCAGAAGCTCGGCCCGTTCTTCCGTGAGCTTGCTGACGGTGGACCGCAACTCGGCGATGCTATTGTTGAGCGTGTTGTAGAGCGTCACGCCGATCAGCGCCACGATGCTCAGAATCGTCCCGCCGAAGACCCGCCAGAACATGCTGATGCCACCGTTCTCGTCCGCGGACTTTGTCTTGACAGGTTCGGTCGATGCCGTGTCGTGAGGCCGGAGGGCCGTGGCCATTGTCGGCGTACTGTCGCTCGACCCGAAAATGTCAGTGTCGTCCGTGTGATTGGTGCGTCGCAGGCTCACGGCAGGTTCCCTCCTCGCGGTGGCAGTTTGGTAATGCTGAGAGAGTGATCGAAACGGTATAACTTGCGCCCCGGTCGGTGCAAGACAGTTTGTTTCGATCCGTCACGGCGTTTGGGCGGATGACTCACCCGCAGAATCAGAAAAATCCCCTCAAGTTACCACCTCAGTCCGGCCGATAAGGCCGTGGGGGATCGTCGCGTGCGGCCCGGCGGGGGGCCGGCCGCACGCGACGTGGAAAATGGGGTGGGGAATGTCTGACACCCGGCAACTGCTGGCTCGAATCTCGTCCTTTCGTGCGAAGTTGGAAGGCGTGCCGCGCCTCCTACCCGCCGAGGCCGACCGGCCACAGCAACTCGCGCAGTCCCTCCAACAATTGGCCGACACGGTTCCGCAGACGGTCGCCGAGGCCGAACCGCCGAGGCTCACGGCGCGGGCGTTCCGCCTGCTGACCGAAGCCCGCGAACTGATCGACCACCAGAAGAAGTTGACCGGCGACGCGCTGCTCGTGAACCCGGCCGAAACCGACCCGTTGGCGAAGTTCCACCGTGGCACGGTCGGCCTGACCGACTCGGCCCTGAAGCTGGCGCAACTCTTCCCCGCGGCGGCGGAAGCCCAACTGCGCATGTGCGACGGGTTCGAACACCTTTTGCAGGTGATCCGCCACCGCCTGAGCGTGCTGGAGCACTCGCTGGCCGTGCGGCGGGCCGACGCCGCCCGCGTCGATCAACTCTCGAAGTGGCTGACCGCGATGCACCTCGGCAACGCGGTGCGGGCCGAAGGGTTCCTGAACCTGGCGGAAGTCATCCTCGACGAAGCCCGGCAGGGCGGTCACATGCGGTTCCTGTCGGTCGACCCGCTGACCGACGGCGTGGCGAAGTTCGTCGCCGCTCACGCGATCAACGTCGCGCAGGTTCTCGCCCGGCTCGTGCCGCACGACTTCGAGTGGGCGATGAAGCCGACGATGCCGGTCGCGGCGGCGCTGATGATGGACGTGGGGATGCTCGACCTCTCCGCCGACCTTCTGACGAAGGCCGCACCGCTGACCGACGGCGAGAAGCGAATGATCGAATCCCACGCCCGGCGTTCCGCGGACATCCTCCGCGCGGTACTGCCGGAAGCGGGGACGATGGCCGACCTCGTCGTGGCCCACCACGAGCGGATCGACGGCACCGGCTACCCGAACGGCTTCCGCGCCGACACGATCCCGTCGCTGGCCCGCCTGCTGGCGGTGGCCGACGTGTACGCCGCCCTGCGGGTCGACCGCCCGCACCGTGTGGCGCTCGAGCCGCGGGCCGCCATGACCGAAGTGATGCTGATGGCCGAGGAGGGGAAGTTGGACCGCGACTTCACCGAGTACATGCTGCACCTGTCGTTCCACCCGATCGGCACGGTCATCGAACTGACCGACGGCCGCATCGGGATCGTGGTGTCCACGCACAACAGCCGGACGAACCTGCGGGCCTCCATGCGGCCGGTCGTGGCCCTGCTGACGAACACGATGGGCGACGTTCTCCCGCGGCCGGAGTTCCTGGACCTCGCCGCCACGGAGGTCGGCAGCATCGTGCGGGCCTTGCCCGCCGCCGAGCGCCGCGAGAAGCTGGGCGAGTGGTACCCCGATTTGTGCTCGTGATCGAAATGCCAGCCGGGCGGCGGCGAATACCCTGACTGTCGTTCTGCCCCCGGCGTTGGGCTTCTCCCGTGGATGACACCAAAGGCCCGAGCTACCTTGCGTCCACCCGCCACCCGTGGGCGTGCTTCCTCTTTCTGCTACCTCTCTTCGCCGTCTACGAGTTCGGCATCCTCTGGGTCGGCGGGCCGAACCCCGATAGCATCCGCAACGGGGCCGACCTCTGGCTGCGGTGGTTCCTCGAAAACTACGGCTTCGGCCAACTCTGGGTCGCGCCGCTCCTCGTCCTCGGCCTGTTCTTCATCCGCTCGGTCGTTCGCCGGAAGGACCGCCCGCGGCAATCCGCCTCCGTGGCTTTCGGAATGCTCATCGAGAGCATCCTCTTCGCGTTCGTGCTCTGGGGCATCAGCCGCAACTTCCGCCTGATCCTGGAAACGACCGGCCTGCCGTTGAACCAGATTCAGTTCAAGACGGTGGCGGCGGCGCAGTTCATCACGTTCGTCGGGGCCGGGATTTACGAAGAAGTGCTGTTCCGCCTCGGTCTTTTCTCGCTGTGCGTCTTCCTGTTGCGAGCCGTGCTATTCCCTGGCGTGGTTGCGGTGCCGGTGGCGGCCGTGGGTGCGGCCGTGCTGTTTGCCGCAGCCCACCACGTCTACGGCCAACCGATTTCGACGCCGGTGTTCCTGTTCCGCGCGATGGCCGGGTTGTTCTTCACGATCCTCTACGTCTTCCGCGGCTTCGGCATCGCCGTCGGCGCCCACGCGGGGTACGACATTCTCGTTGGCGTGGCGGTGAACCCGGCCTGAAGTGGTTGTCGAGAAATCGGCGAGCGGGGGGCCTAAGCCCCCTGATTCTGGTGGGAGTACCACCGCAGAATCAGGGGCTTACGCCCCCGCTCGCCTTAAATCACTTCTTCGCCCGCAGTTCCTTTTCAACCGCGGCGGTGATCTTCTTCACGTCGTCGTCGGTGGGCGGCTTGTCCAACTTCCACGTTTCGATCGCCTTCATCTCACGGTAGAAGACGACCGTCACGGCGGCTTTTTCGTCGATGTTCCAGGCCGTCACCGCGTCGGACTTGCCGGGGGCGAGGGCGAGCGGCACGATGAACCGATACTCCAGCGGTTCCGCCACCCCGCGGTCTTTCGCTTGCTTCTGCAACTCGTCGTTGCGAGCCTTCGCCTGCGCCTTGAGCACGGCGTCGAACGCCTTCGTGTCCTTCGTCGCCTCGTCGCGGGTCTCGGCCTCCGGGTACTCCTTGCCCAGCGTCAGGAAGATGATGAAACTGCTCAAACGAGCGGCCCGGAATTCCCGGTCGTTGGCCAGTTCGTTCACGCTAGCGGCCAACTTCACGAGTTCCGGCGTGGGCGTGCCGTTGGCCGTCGGCGGGACGCGCGAGAAGATCGCCACCACCGGGTTCAGGGCGTTGTCGGTGACGAGGTCGTGCATCTTGCTGGCACGGTTCCGCGGGTCGTCCTCGCCGATGTCCTCGCCCGGAGTTTCTCCGGGCTTCGCGGCGGCTTGATCTTTGGCGGTCGGCTTCTTGTACCGGCGGTCCGTGACCACGAACGCGCGGAACGGGCTGGGGATGAGGGCGGGGGCGTCAGCCTTCGGTTCGGGCTTCGGCTCTTGCGCGACGGCCAACGACAGCGACCCGACCGCGAGGGTCATCAGCCCGAAGGTTCGGACGAAGCGGCGGCGGAACATCGGCATTCTCCCTCGCGAAGCGGCACGGCGTCTCCCGTCTAGCGTGACCGGCGCGGGGCGGTTCGTCAAGTCGCAGTCGGCCGGTTCCCCGCCGGCACGGTCGGAACGGGCGGCACACTCGCGCCAGCCGGTTCGCTCGTTTTCCCTTGCCTTCCCCCGGTCGGCCGCGATAACAATGAGTCATCCGTCCGCCTCGCGCCCCGCACTCGCCCGGAGTGGCTCCCCCGATGGCCTTTCAGACCCGCTGCCCCGAATGCCAGGCCAAGCTCACGCTGGAAGACACTCCGGACGCGGACGAGAGTATCGAGTGCCCGAAGTGCGGCAATCAGTTCATGGCCAAGCCGCTGAAGAAGAAAAAAGCCGACGACGGCGGCGACAAGGGCGATGAGAAGGGCGGCGAAAAGCCGGCCAAGAAGGGCGACAAGAAGAAGGACAAGGGCGAGAAAGGCGGCAAGACCGCCGAGGCCGGGCCGAAGAAGCGGAAGACCAAGAAGAAGAAGAGCAACAAGGTCATCATGATCTTGATGGCCGCCGGTGGCCTGGGCATCCTCACCTGCGTCGCGCTCATCGGCTACCTCGTACTCGGGAAGGTGAGCAAGGTCGATGAGGCCCTCTCGCACGTCCCCGGCGATTTCAACCACATTCGCGGGATGAACGTCGGCCTGATCGCCCGCTACCCCGGCTATCTGACCGAACTCACCCCGCAGTTCAACGTGGTCGTGAAAGACGTGGCCACCGAACTCGCGGCCGCCGCCCCGCCGCAGGCCGTGCCGGGCATCGACGACGCGGCGATCGCGTTCACCGACTACGCCATCCACGCCAAGCGGAAGGTGAACGGCGGCGTGAACGGGCAGGTCGTCGTCATCCGCACCCGGGAGAAGATTAACTTCGCCGAGGTCGGGCCGAAACTCGGGGCAGCGGCCAACATCGATGGCGTCCCGTGCTTCCGCTCGTCCGCCCGCGGCCTGATGAACAACGCGATGATCTTCTCGCCGAACAACCGGCTCATCGTGGTGGTCCTGGCGACCGGGCAACAGGACGCCGTGCTCCGCACGAGCATGGGCGGCCCGAAGGCGAAGGACACGACCCGGGCGGGCAAGCTGACCGACGCCGGCAAGAAGATTTCGTCCGGCCACCTCTGGACGATGGTCGTCACCGAGGGCGACCTCGCGGGGTACGCCAAGGCGATCGGCGACAGTATCAAGAAAGACTTCCCGAAGGTCGCGGGGGCGTTGCAGGGGACGAAGGTCTACGGCACATGGATGATGTTCGGCACGGCCGTCCGCGTCGGGGTCGGTTGTGACGCCGACACGAGGGACACCGCGTCCGAGATCGCCACGAGTTTGAAGGAAGGCCCGCTCGGCAAGGGGGACGATTCCGAGATGCCGAACGAGTCGAAGAAGGTGGTTTCGAACCACAGTTCCAAGGAGTTCAAGGCCGAACTGATGGCGAACATCAAGTATAGCTACACCGGCACGTGCGTGTACGCCGAGAGCAAGGTGAACTTCGAGAAGGCGAAGCCCATCCTCAGCATGTTCAATCGACCCGACATGGCCGATGCCGCTCCCGGGAAGTGACGCCGGTTGGCCGCCCGCGGTGGCCGACGGTCCGCTCGCGGTCCTCGTCAGTGGCGGCCTCGACAGCGCCGTCCTGCTGGCCGAGGCGGTGCGGGTGTACCCGGCCGTCCACCCGATCTTCGTCCGCGTCGGCTCGGTCTGGGAAGCCGCGGAATTCTTCCACCTCACGCGGTTCCTGGCGGCCATCGCCTCGCCGACCCTCTGCCCGTGCGTGGAGTTGGTGCAGCCGGTCGGCGACCTGTACGGCCGGCACTGGAGTTTGACGGGCCACGGCACACCAGGGAAGGAATCGCCGGACGAGGACGTTTATCTGCCGGGGCGGAACGTCCTGTTGCTCGCGAAGCCGCTGCTGTGGTGCCACTTGAACGGCGTACCGGAATTGGCGACTGCCCCGCTCACGGGGAATCCCTTTCCCGACGCGACGGCCGACTTCTACACGGGCTTCGCCCGCCTCGTCAGTCAAGCCGTGACGGGCCGGGTGCGCGTCCTGCGGCCCTACGCGGCCCTGCAATTGTCGAAGGCCGACGTGCTGCGGCGGGGAAGGGGGATGCCCCTGGCGCACACCTTTTCGTGCATCCGACCCGTCGGCACGCGGCACTGTGGAACGTGCAACAAGTGTGGCGAGCGCCAGGCCGGTTTCGCCGCCGCCAGCGTGCCCGATCCGACCGACTACGTTGACTGAAGGGTGAAAGACCGGGCCTTCTGCCTATTCCCACATGCGGCGAGTGGAGGGTTTACGGGTGCAGTGGAGCGGTCGCCGGTCCCTGATCGCATGCACGGGACTCGCCCTGATGGTCAGCGTGGCCTACGCCGTCGGTCGCGCACGCGCCGAGATTTTCATCGGCCTCGGGTCGTTCGCGGCCGTGGTCCTATCGGTGGCCGCGGCGTTCCGACCCTGGCCCACCGAGCGGGTGGCCGGGACTATCGTTCTGGGGTGGGTCGTTCTGGCCACGCTGACCGAGCAGTTCGCGTGGGCGGCCGGCACCCACGGGGTACTCGTTGCGGGTGCTTGGTTGATCCTTCCAGTTGTCGGCGGTGTGGTTTTGCCGGCGCGGGGATACTGGTGGTCGGGGTTGGGGTGTTGGGCGGCTGCGTTCGCAGGCATTGCCGCGACCACTTACAGTGTCCACTCCATCTACTCGGGAGCCGGGTTGGTTTTTGTTTGGCGGTCCTGACCGTCCCAGCGCCGATCCAGGCGCTGCACCGAATCAGGGCCCCGTGTGGCGATTCTGAGATTTGTAGCTCCCAAATGCGGCCCGGATCGGTGAGTGTGGACATTTACCGTGTCACCCTTCATCCGCTCCCATGAGGAAACCAATGTTCCGCGTGACGAAGGAAATCTGGTTCTGTTACGGCCACCGCCTGTTGAACTACAACGGCAAGTGCGCCCACCTCCACGGCCACAACGGCAAGGCCGTCATCACGCTGGAAGCGGCGGCCCTCGACCCGCTCGGCATGGTCGTGGACTTCACGCAGGTGAAGCAACTCGTCGGCCGGTGGATCGACGACCACCTCGACCACAAGATGCTTTTGCACAAGGACGACCCAGTGATCCCCGACCTGCGGCGACTTGGCGAACAGTTCGTGACGCTGGACGTGAACCCGACGGCGGAGAACATCGCGAAGCTCATCTACGACCACGCGGTCCAGCAGCGGTTGCCGGTGGTCGAGGTGACACTGTGGGAGACGGAAACGTCGTTCGCGACGTACCGGGGGTAGTCAACTTCGGCCGAAGTATGCGTTGATCTCCCGCGATCCTTGCGGGGCGACGCGGTCGGCCGGCACGGTCGGGTCGGCGAGGCCGAAGGCAATGCCCAACAGCCCGCGGCCGGGCCGCGCCCCGGTATGCGTGAACGTGCCCACCCCCCAGTGGTCGCCGAGGGCCGCGACGTCGAATTCGTCGAAGGTCTGCTTCGCCGGGCGGTATCGCAACTCCCCGTGTACCTTGACCTCGTACCCGCGGGACGCCGTCGCCAGGTTCGCGTCGGTCGCCAGCACCGCCTCGCCGTCGAGCCGTAAGGACACGCTATCGGGAGTGGCGGCCGTCACCGTGAGCGTCAACGCGGACGACCGGACTTGGTCTTTGTCCCAGGCGTCCGGTTCGCCGCGGGTGTTGTCCACGAGATGGAAGCGGAGTACGCGGTCGGCGACCGCCGCAGGGAGCGGGTAGGAGTAGCCGACCCGCGGCTCGGCCGGGGCCATCTGCCCGACTTCGTCGGCCGTTAGCCAAAGGAAGTCGCGGGCCGCCCGGTCGCCGCCACTGGCCTCACACGTCCCCTTCGCGTACCGGGTTCCGACCCTGTCCAGGATGCGGGCGTGGACGCGGACGATCATTCCGCCCGGTGGCGGCGACCGACCGTAGGTCGGGTCGACCGGGCCGTGCGGGCCGACCGTCATCGCCCCCGGTTGCCGCCGCTCGGCGGGCAGCGCCTTCCACTTCTTTAGACCCTGGACAATTTCGCTCCGCGTCACGTTCGCGTCGAACCCCGCGTTGCCGAACGACAGCAGTTGGCCGTCGGGCGTGAAGACGTAGATGCCCTGGTGCGTCTCCGCGTCCGGGCCACGCCGCCCTTGCGCGACGATCTTTTTGAAGAACTGCCCCTCCGCGTCGGTGCGGCGGCGCTGGTACCAATCGTCGGCGCAAACGGGCACGAGTTCCGTCTTCGCGAGGTGAATAATCTCGGCGTCGCTGAAGGCGGACACACGGCCCACCACGACGTTGTTTCAGCCACATCCCAACGGGTGGCCGTCCATCTCCCACAACAGGATCGGCTTGCCGTCGCTTGCCGCTTGCTGACGGGCTTCCCAGAGGGACGTGTGCCACGGGATGTCGGCGAACACGTCTTCCCCGCGGGCCGGCCGCACGGCGGCAAGTACGGCGAGGAACTCCCGCTCCGACATCACCGGGGGCGGCGAGACGGCGATCGGGACTTGGGGGGGCGGGGTGGTCTTCCACCAGACGTAAGCTCCCCCCGCCGACGCCGCGGCCGCGGCCGCGAAACCCCCGAACAGGAAATACCGTCGCCGCATCGAATCGCCTCCGGGTTCGATCGTCCATCTTACCGTGCGGCCGGTGCCCGATCAACGCCCCACCTAGGCCGTCCGACCGTCTGCAAGTAGAGTAGACGCAGACGATTCCTTCCCACCCCTGGAGTTTCCGCTCATGCAAGGCAAGCCGGACGTGATCGACGGCCTCAACCGCGCCCTCACCATCGAGTTGACCGCGATCAACCAGTACTTCATTCAGGCCCGGATGTGCAAGAACTGGGGGTTCCTCAAACTCGGGGCCAAGCACTACCAAGAGTCCATCGGCGAGATGAAGCACGCCGACAAGATCATCGAGCGGATTCTGTTCCTCGACGGCGTGCCGGAGATCGCGCGGTACGACGTGATCCGCGTCGGGTCGAACGTGAAGGAGCAATTCGAGTACGACTTGAAGCTCGAGACGAGCGGCGTGGAGGCTTACAACGAACTCGTCAACCTGTGCATCCAGATCAAGGACAACGGCACGCACAAGCTGGCGCTCGAAATCTTGCACGACTCCGAGGAGCACGTCGACTGGCTGGAAACGCAGTTGAACATCATCAACACGATCAGCCTGGAACGCTACTTGGCCCAGCACTTGTTCGAGGGCGAGGAGGAAGGCGAGTAAACCGTTAAGTACTGCTGAAGTTGCTTGTGGCAGCACGTGCAGCCGTCACCCGCACCGGTGGCGGCTTTCAGTTCGCAGATCGTCGTCAGGCCGATGGTGCGGATAGCGGTCACGACTTCGTGCTCCGTCACCCGCAGGCACCGGCACGCGAGCCGGTCGCCACAGCTACCGACCGACGGGCACGACTGGCACTCGCCGGCGCACGCAGCTTCCGATTCAACTGCGACCACAGCTTCGAGAGAGGTCATAGCGAAAGGCTCAAAGGCAGGCGTACTGAGATTCCATCTCAACAAAGATTCTACACAGTGGCACTGCCCCCTGTCAACTCATCCCTGCGGAAATTCCGACGACAACTCTTGTGACCCTCGCCGGAGTCGTGAGGGGGCAAGCGACCCTTCTGTTGGGTCAATTGCGTTCTTGAAGACCCATCGCCCGTCGCGAGAATTCGGCAGATTGTTGACAAGTGGATGCGGGTACTTTAGCATATTCACACAAGGTTCTTAATTTTGAGGCGAGAATGCCAAACTCGCGCTTCTGCCCTCACTGCCGGCGCGCGGTCCCGGAACACACGCCCAACGGCGTTTGCCCGTCGTGCGGTTCCGTGATCGGACCGGGCGAAGATACGGACAGGGCGGAGGAAACCCCGCTGGCCGGCGAGGCGGATTTCCGCTTGGGGCCGGCCGACCCCAACGCGACCGCCACGCTCGCCGCACGGACCCTCCGCCAGGAAACTTCGGTCGCGCCGCGAACCTTAACGCCCCCCGACATCCCGAACCACACCCACCTGGAGTTCCTCGGCCGGGGTGGCATGGGCGTTGTGTTCCGCGCGATCCAGCGGCCGACCGACCGTGAGGTGGCGGTGAAGGTGATGCTGAGTTTCACGGCCGACTCGCCGTCGCACGCGCGGTTCCTCAACGAAATCCGCGCCCTCGCGAAGTTGAAGCACAACGGCATCGTGCCGATCTACGAGGCCGGCGAGTGCGACCTCGGGCCGTACTTCACGATGGAGTTCGTCGACGGCCGCACGGCCGCACAGCACCTTCGCGCCGGCACGATCGGGCCGACGGAGGCGGCGCGGATCGTCGCCGACGCGGCCGAGGGCGTTCACGCGGCCCACCTACAGGGGATCATCCACCGCGACATCAAGCCGTCGAACATCCTGCTCGACCGCGAGGGGCGGGTGAAGGTCACGGACTTCGGCCTGGCCAAGCACGTCGGCGGGGCCGACATGACCGAGCAGGGCGTCGTCGTCGGCACGCCGAGCTACATGTCGCCGGAACAGGCCGACGCGGACCCGGACAAGGTGACGAAATTGGCGGACGTGTACTGCCTGGGCAGTACCCTCTTTCACCTGGCCACCGGCCACGCCCCCCACCGCCAACAGACGCCGATGGCCACGCTGATGCAAAAGGCCCAGGATCCCACGCCGCCGCCGCGGAAGTTCTGCCCGACGCTGTGCCCGATCCTGGAAGCGATCATCGTGAAGAGCATGGCCCGAGCCCCCGGCGACCGCTACGAAACGGCCGCGGTTTTGGCCGACGACCTCCGCCGGTGGGGCCGCGGCGAACCGACCCTGGCCCGGCCACTGACCCGCGGGCAGAAGGTCTGCCGCTACTTGCGGCGGCACCGGGTGGCCCTGACCGTCTTGCTGCTCCTCCCCTTCCTAGCGTCCGGCGTGGCGATCGCGAAGCGGGAGGCCGACCCGAAACGGCAACTCGCCCGGGCCTTGCTGCGGGGCGAAAAGGTCGTGCTCGTGGACGGCAAGGGGCTGCGCGTGCCCGCGAGTTGGGACGCCAACGAGGGCAAATTGACCAACGACATCCTCGGCGACGGCACGGTCGGGTTCGAAACGCAACTCGAATCCTTGCTGCGGCTCGTGGACGACCCGATGACGGACAATTACCGGATCGAGGCCGAACTGCGGCACTGCTCGATCGCCGGGGCCGGGGATTCGTTCGTCGGTCTGTACTTCGGCCTGGACGAGACCACGGCCGGCGACGGCACGCCGGTCACCCGCTTGTTCACGATTCGGTATTCCGACTTCTGGAAGTCGAATGAAATCAATTCCCCTTTGGTCGCCGCCGCCCACCGCCTGCAAGTCAAGGACGTGTGGTTGCTCCGCGAAGGGGGGTGGTACGAATGGTACACGTCGTACCCGTCCGCCGGCGATCCCCGGGCGTTGGCCTTTCAGCCGAAAAGCGACTCCGTTTACCGAAACGTCTGGCGAAAGTTGGCCCTCGACGTAAGCCCCGGCGGGGTTCGGGTCACCTGGAAGCTGGACGAACAAAGCCCGCCGCAAGTCATGGACCTGCCCGTCTCGGTCCTCGACCAAGCCCTCTTGGACCCGAACATGCGGCGGAAGACCGCCGGCGGAGTCGACATCCGGCCGCGGCCGTGGTCGCCGCGGCGGCCCATCGGCGTGCTCGCCCATGCCGCCGCGGTAACGATTCGTAACGTCGAACTCACACCCGCCCCGATGAATTGAACCGGTCGAATGCCCCCCAACCGAGGTTTTCATGAGTGACGAGGCCAATAAGGACGATCCCAAGGCCAAGGAATCGTACCCAAAACTGCAGACGGTTTCTGGACCACTGAACGTCGATATCCCGGTCGAAAACGATCCCGTCTCCACGACCTTCCCCACCAGCGGAACGTACGGTAGCAAAACAACGAACGGGTTCACCGTTAATGTGGCCGCGTCGGCAGCCTCCGGGGGATCCGGTGGCGGCGGCAGTGGCGCGGTGACGAATGGGAACTGGGGGTTCAATATCGCCATCCCCACGCCGCTGGGAACGAATCCTTACACGCTGACGTACAGCGTGACGACGTCCGCCAGTCCGCCAACTCCCGCCCCCGGTAATGAGACGGTGCATGTGAACGTCTCAATGACATCACCTCCTCCTCCGCCACCACCTCCTCCTCCGCCACCGCCGCCACCACCGCCTCCGCCACCGCCCCCGCCACCCCCGCCACCACCGCCCCCGCCTCCACCACCACCGCCCCCGCCTCCACCACCGCCGCATCATCATCCGTAAACCATCGGGTGAGCCGACTGTTGTTCGCCCCGTGGTTCGGACCGCGGGCACTCGGGGCCGACTGCTTCACCGCGGTCGGCCCCGGTCGTATGCTGATGAGGTTCGACCCTCCCTCGTCAGCGATTTCCCATGCTACTCTTTGCTCTCACGCTTTACCACACCGACCCGGCCGGCCGCACCGTGTTGCACGCCATGCCGGTGATGATCGGCGTGCTACTCGTCCTGGCCCTCGCGTACCGCTACTACTCGGCCTTCCTGGCCGCAAAGGTGGCGGCGCTCGACGACAGCCGCGTGACGCCGGCCCACCGCCTGAACGACGGCCAGAACTACCACCCGACGAACAAGTGGGTCGCGTTCGGCCACCACTTCGCGGCCATCAGCGGGGCGGGGCCGCTCATCGGCCCGGTGCTGGCGATTCAGTACGGGTACATGCCCGGCCTGCTCTGGCTGGTCATCGGTGTTTGCCTGGCCGGGGCGGTGCAGGACATGCTCGTGCTGGCCGCGAGCGTCCGCCGCGACGGCAAGAGCCTCGCCGAGATCGCCCGCCACGAACTCGGCCGCCCGGCCGCCGTGATCGCGTCGGTGGCGATCTTGTTCATCGTGGTGATCGCGCTGGCTGGCCTCGGCTTCGTGGTAGTGAAGGCGCTCGGCGGCGAGGAAGTGAAGTTGCCAGCGGGGATGCAAATCTTCGTACCTGTCGATAAGGCTGCCGAGTTTCGTGCGGAATCATCAATCACGATCGGCAAGTCGCCGGCCGACTGGACGATCACCATTCCCGGCGGCTCTCAAGTACGATACAGTCCTGGCGATTCGGAGACGCTGCGTTCTGAACCATTCGTTGTCCGCGCACCGCATTCCGATCAGTTAGAAATTAAGCATTTGACAGGTGACGCATTACCGCCCCGCCGCATCACCCTCCCCGCTGGTTGCACGCAGGTCGTTCCCGGTTCGTCGTGGGGCACGTTCACCATCGCCTGCACCATCCCCATCGCGCTGTTCACCGGCCTCTGGATGTACCGCATTCGCAAGGGCCGCGTGATCGAGGCGTCGCTCATCGGCGGCAGCCTCACGCTGTTCGCGGTCGTCGCGGGCGGGTGGATTCCCGGCTCGGCGATCGAACACGTCTTCTCGCTGACGAAGGACCAGACGATCCTCTCGCTCGTCATCTACGGCTTCATCGCGGCGGTGCTGCCGGTATGGCTGTTGCTCGGGCCGCGGGACTACCTCAGCAGCTTCCTGAAGATCGGCACCGTGATCCTGCTCGTCGGCAGCGTCATCGTCGCGAACCCGCCGCTGCGGGCACCGATGCTCAACGAGGTCTTCGTCGACGGCGGCCCGACGTTCCGGGGCAGCATCTTCCCGTTCGTGTTCATCTGTGTGATGTGCGGGGCGATCAGCGGCTTCCACGCCCTCGTCGCGTCCGGCACCACGCCGAAGATGGTCGAGAAGGAATCGCACGTCCGCACTATCGGCTACGGGGCCATGCTCATCGAAGGGCTGGTCGGCGTGGTCGCCCTGATCGCCGCCGCGAGCCTGCCGAACGACCTGTACTACGACATCAACATAGCCATCGACCGCGCGCCGGGGTTCTCGAAACAGGTCGCCGAGATTCAGGAGAAGTACGGCCAGGACCGCATGAACGCCGTCGGCGTGGACAACCTCTCGCACCTGAACCTCGGCTCCGTCGAGCAGAAGGTTGGCGGCGAATCGCTCCGCGGCCGGACCGGCGGGGCGGTGACGCTGGCCGTCGGCATGTCGGTCATCTTCGAGGACGCCTTCCGCTGGCTCGGCATCGCGGGCGAGAGCGTGCTGAAGTACTGGTACCACTTCGCGATCATGTTCGAGGCGCTGTTCATCCTCACGACGATCGACGCGGGCACGCGGATCGGCCGGTTCCTGTTGCAAGAAACGCTCGGCCGCATCGAGCCGCGGTTCGCCCGCCCCGACTGGCTGCCCGGCTCGATCCTCGCGAGTGCGGTCATCACCGGCAGTTGGGGCTGGCTCATCTGGTTCGGCAGTATCGAAACCATCTGGCCGATGTTCGGCATCGCGAACCAGCTCCTCGCGGCCCTTGCCCTCGCGCTGGTGACGACGTGGATCATCAACAGCGGCCGCGGGCGGTACGCCCCGTTGACGATCATCCCGCTGCTGTGGGTGTGTACCACGACGCTGACGGCCGCGAAGATCATGCTGCTTGTGAACTTCCCGGCCGACATCGACCGCGGCCGCGCGATGCTCCAGGCGAGTGATGTCGAGGCCAACGCCGCCGGATCGCGGATCGTGTTCGCGAGTTACCTGAACATCAGCCTGACGCTCTTCGTGGTGTGCAGCGTCGGCGTGCTACTGCTGTGGTCGTGGGCGAAGTGGATGAGCGTGGCCCTTCGCGGCCGACGGGGGTAGCGCATGGACTGGGAACTGCCGGGGAGTCACCGTTACGTCCACCGGATGGCCGCGACGCCGCTCGTGCCGGTGCAACTGGCGGCGGGCGAGCCGGCCATCTGGTGCAAGCTCGAATTCCTGAACCCGAGCGGGTCCACGAAGGACCGCATCGCCCGGTACATTCTCGAAAAAGCCTGGCGGCAGGGGCGGTTGCAAACCGGCGACCGCGTAATCGAGGCGTCGAGCGGGTCCACGAGCATCGCGATGGCCCTCGCCAGTGCGCAAATCGGCGTGCGCTTCCTTGCGGTCATGCCCGAGGGCGTGAGCAACGAGCGGGTGCTGCTCATCCGCGCCTACGGCGGCGACGTTCGCTTCACGCCGAAGGCCGACGGCATCCGCGGGGCCATCGCTGAGGTCGAGCGCCTCGGCCGGGAGCCGGGCACGTTCCTGCCGCGGCAGTTCTCCAACCGCGACAACGCCGACGCCCACCGGCTGACGACCG
Source organism: Limnoglobus roseus (assembly GCF_008254045.1). Taxonomy (GTDB): domain Bacteria; phylum Planctomycetota; class Planctomycetia; order Gemmatales; family Gemmataceae; genus Limnoglobus; species Limnoglobus roseus. The sequence continues at coordinate 3,663,076 of NZ_CP042425.1, forward strand.
CCCGCGAGGTGATCGATCAGATACCCGGCGGCCGCGTGGACGCCGTGGTCAGCGGCGTCGGCACTGGCGGCACGCTCGTCGGGCTGTACCACGGGTTCGCCGAAGTCGGCTGTCGGCTCATCGCCGTTCACGCGAAGCCGGTCAACCTGTACGGCGACGCCGACGCCGAGTGTTGCAGCTACAGCGCCCGCATCCCCGGCGTGGCCGACCGCATCTCGGAAATCTTCCGCGAGGACAACCTGCCCGGCCTGCTCACGCTGGAGGTCAACGACGAGGTCGCCATCGCCACGACGCGGCAACTGATGCGGCTCGGCTTCCCGGTCGGCCCGAGTTCGGGGTTGAACTTCGCCGCCGCCCGCGAGGCCCACCGCCGCCTCGGCCGCCCGCAGGCGCAGGTCGTCACGGTATTCCCGGACCGCATGGAGCGGTACTTCACGACCGAACTCTTCCAGCCGTACCTCGCGTGACTCACGCCCGCGGCTTCACGGTCTGGACTAACTCGCCCGTTGAAATCTGCGCCGGGTGCGCCCTCCAACCCTTCAAGATCGTCGTCGCCTCGCGTCGATTCCGGGCGGCGATGGCGACGAGTTGCACGCCCGCCGGCGGCGCGGCCTTGTGGTCGTGTTCCTCGTGCGGCGTCCCCTCGCTGCACGCCCGGCAGAGCATCCGCACCGAGTGCGTCCAGTTCTCGGCGTAGCACCCCTGCTCGACGGCGATGTCGGTGAGTTCCACCATGAGTTCGTCGGAGTAGTCCATCCGCACCTCGACGCGGAACGTGCCGAAGGCACTCGGTTGGAGCAGCTGAAGGGCGTCGAACACCGGCAACTCTTGGCCTTGATACTTTCGGTAGCCGACCGGGGCCCCGTCGTTGAGGACCACGTCCCGCCAGGCGAAGCCGGAGTCGGAGAAGGGGATATTGCGAATGTCCGCGCGGGCGGGGCAGAGGCGGTCCGCCCAGACGACCTCGGTGTTGTCGCCGTGCGGGTTCAATCGAATCGGCCCGAACCCGCACGGGAGGTCGAGCGGCCCGCGGCCCGGCGGAACGTCGATGCCGAAGCCCCGCCACGCCTCCCGTGCGACCGGCCATTTGCTCAGGGCCGTGGCCGCGATCCCGAGGTTCCACCACGCCGCCTCGTCTTTTGGTGCGAGCTTCACAGCCCTCTGATTGCTCGCGAGCGACTGCTCCCACTGGCCCTGGTACTTGTACAGGAGGCCGAGGTTGTAGTGCGGTGAACTCCACTTCGGGGCCAGGGCCGCGGCCTGTTCGTACAGTTCGACGGCCGCCTGCCAGTTTCCCGCCTCGCGGCACGTGTTGCCGCGCTCGTTGTACGCGACGGCTTCCGCTCGTTTGGACATGGTGCGACTCGAAATGCAAAAACCGCCGGCGGACCGGCGGTGACAGGGTGAGAGGGAATCCGCGGCGGGGTTACATCGCCGCAACAGCCTTCTTCGACGGGGCGGCGTGCGCGTCGCTGGTGCCGAGTTCCGCGAGGATGGTCGCGGCCCGGTTGCCGTCGGAGGCCGTGTCGAACGTCACGTACCCGATGAACCGCCCTTGCAGTACGCTCATCACGAGGCCGTGCAGGTTGATGCCGGCCATCTCCCACGCCTGCGTCAGCTTGCCGCTGAGGCCGGCCTTGTCGTCCCCTTCCACGCGGAAGACGTAGGGTTCCGGTACCTCGTGCAACCCGGCCGCCTTGGCCGCCTTCAATTCGTTCGTGCCGGTGAGCGGGGCCACGTACAACTCGCCGACGCCCGGCTTGCTGGCCGACCGCTGGCTGTAGACGTACTCGAGGTGCGCCCCCGCCTCGGCGAGCGACTTCAGCTTGGCCGCGATGCCGCCCGGCTTGTCGTCCACCTCGGCGTGGTAGACGTGGACCCGTTGCATCTTGAAGCTCATGTGTCCTCCTGGTTAGAGAAGGCAAGCGGTTCCGCTTGCGGTGGAACTAGGCGCATCTTAACCCGGGACATCCAGAAAGCAACCGTCGAACCGCCGGGATTCGCCCCCGATTCCGCCGCCGGTGCGGGCTGTTCCGTCTGACGTTGGGAACGGCGTAATTGCTCCCGCGACGTTCGCCCGGGGAACGCCGTGTTGGAGCCGTGAACCCGTAACGTCGCCCGCCCCTCTTGCTGGGTGGCGTCGTACACTAGCCACGCCTGCCTGCCGCCGCGGGACTTTGGTGGGACTTCCGAACTTACCTATGTAGTGAGAGCTCAAAGTCGCACCGTCACTCCCCGGCGGCGGGGGGCACCTCAAAGGCCGCCATGTTTGCCGAGCGAACCCAGCGCGAGGACATCGTCCACTTCCTGAACTCGTGCTACGCCTGCACCGGCCAGCGCGAGTTCTACGAGAACGCCCGCAGCCAACGGGTGTCGATCGACTTCCTTCACCAGTACGTCCTCGGCAACTACCGCTCCGTGTACGCCCGCGCGCTCGCGGTCGGCATCAACCACTTTAACCAGGCCCAGATCATTGTCCGGCTGCTCGCGACCGGGAAGCAGGCGATCCCCGGTGAGGGCGCGTTGATTGCCCGTGCCCTCGCCACGATGCCGCCGCAACGGGCGTGGAAGGCGCTTCGCGACGTTCGCCGACTCGGCATCAACAACCGCCGGGCACGGGCGATCGCGCGCGATTACCTCCGCGGCCGCGACGCGGTGTTCGACTGCGTGAAGTACCGCAACAAGGTGAAGGCGGTGGCGTGCCACAACCACCTCTCGCTGCCGGGCGAGGCGGGGCCGTTCCTGTTCGAGAAGCGGTCGGCCCCGTTCCAGACGCCGCTGTTCGAACAGGTGCGGAGGGCGTGGCACAGCGCCGAGGCCGTGTACGAACTGCCCTTCACCGTGGCCGAGGGGCTGGCCGCGAAGCACCGCATCCCGCGCGACCAGTTCCTCGCCAAGATTCAACACCGCATGACGCAGGGCGAACGGCTGCGGCTCCAGAAGGCCGGCGACGTGGCCATCGACCTCGGCCGCTCGCCGCTGACGAAACTCGCCCTGTACGCGCTGTCGTTGCCAGAAGTGGCCGAAGACGTGTCGCAAGGGATGGAGCGGGCGGTAGCGGCGATCTTGCGGCGGATGCCGATGGCCCTCGGCAGGGTCGCGGCCATCCTCGACAACAGCTACTCGACCTCCGGCACGCAGGAGAAGAAGCGGCGTCCGCTCGGCGTGGCGTGGGCCGTGGACCGCGTACTGGCCGTCGCGAGCTGCGAGTACCGCGCGTTCTGGACGCACCCGTTCGCCGGACCGACGCCGCCGGCCCGTGGGGCGACCGACCTGGCGACGCCGATCCTCGACGCACTGGAAACGTCGCCCGAGTTGCTCGTGATCGTCACCGACGCCGTGGAGAACGATCCGCCCGGCGCGGCGGCCGGCGTGCTGAAACTCTGGCAATCCCGGCTCGACCCGTGGGGGAAAGTGGCGATCGTCCACCTCAACCCGGTCTTCTCGGCCGGCGACTACGCGCCGCGGCCGCTGTGCGACGGTGTGCCGACGGTCGGCCTCCGTGACGCCGAGAGTTTGCCGACGGCGTTGGCGTTCGCGCGGTTCGCCACCGGCACGACCACGCGGGCCGACCTGGAGGCGTTCCTGGACCAGCGGGCCGCCGAGTTCCTGGCCGCCGGAGAGGGGGCCGACCGTGCTGAATGACCTCACGCTCGCGCCGTCGCAAGCCTGCGGCGCGTTCCGCCTCGTGCCGCTGTTGCGGGAGAAGAACCGCACCGACCTGCGCCTCGGTTTGTCAAAGGAATCGGGGTTCGCCGTCCTGGAACCGAAGGCGGTGTACACGAGCTACATCCCGCACGCCCTCGTCGTCGAGTGGAACGACGGCTCCGCGCCGCTCGCCGCCGTTGGCACGCAGTTGAAGAAGCACCGCCACTCGTCGGCCGTGCCCCCCGGCGTCTTTCACCGCATGGCCAAGCGGCAAGACGGCCGCCGCCTGCGGTTCCTGCCGTTGCACCTGGCGATGGACGGCCTGCTCGCCCTCCACTTCGGCGGGCCGACGGTCCAGTGGGGCTACTTCTCGCGGCAGGCGATGTCGAAGGGGTTCAGCCCGCGGGTCGAGTCGTCGGTCGCCGGGTGGGCGCTCGAGGGGTTCGCCGACGCGCTCCGGGTCTTCGAGATTCACGAGGGGCAAGTCGGCGTGCTGGTGTTCGTCGCCGACTCGCTCGCGACGGCGTTCGTCGCCCCACACCCAGACGATTACCGGGCGCTGCACGACGCGCTGTTGCAGGACTTCTTCGGCGAACTGATCTGGCAGTACGCGGTCCTGTACCCGGAGTCGCCGCCGTGCGAATTCCCGACGCCGGCCGAGGGGGTGAACTCGCTCGCCGACCTGCGGGTCGCCGTGGAGGTGATGCGTTCCGACTGGGCGTCGTTCGGGCGAATGGCCGCGGTCGGCGTGATGGACGTGCCGGTGACGGCGGAGAAAGTGTACGACGCCGGACCGTTCCGGCTGGAGCGGTTCATCGGCAGCCTCGACCCGGCCGACGAGAACCACATCGGCGAGCGGATCGTCGCGCCGGACGGCTCGGTGCAATACCTGAAGACGTACCGACTGTCGGCCAACCAGACGCGGCGGGCGTACATGCTGAAACAACTGGCCGACCACGACTGGAACGTCGAATCGATCGCGAAGAAACACCGACTAACGGCGAACGACGTGCTGTTGCAGTACGAACACGCCGGCTACGGCTGGCTGTTCCACCAGCACGTCCTCGACGCGGCCCGCGCCTACGCCCGCAAGTATTCGTGACCGACTCCGCGGGGGCGGCTCACCCGGCGGGCAACAGCCGCAGGCTGGCGACGGACCGGCGGATGACTTCGTCGGCGGCCCACGCAATCGGGATCGTCTCGCCGGTCAGCCACAGGTCGAACTGGTCAACGAAGTTCGCACTGCACGGGTTGCCGCTCTGCCCGCCGGCCAGGACGAACCGCGAGTTCGACCAGTTCGACGTGTCGAAGACCGCCCGCAGGTTCGGGATGTTGTGCGTGAAGTCGAGCGGATCTAGTGGCTGAGCGGCCGCCTGCAAGACGGTGTTGCAGTCGCCGCCGAGGGGGACCGGGCCGGCGTTGAACACGCGGCCGAGCCAGTGGTTCTTGAAGATCGGGTGTTCCAGCCGCAGTTGCCGCAGGTCGCCCCACTGCCAGAAGGCCGGGGCGGGGCCGTGCTTGGTCCGCAGCGTCCGCACGACGGTGCCCAGGGCGTCGGCCATCACGGCCGGCCACGGGTCGGCAAACCAGCCGTCCGGCTGCGTTTGTACGAGTCGCACGAGGTGCCCAACGCGGCGTTCGGCGAAGAGGCTTTGCGAGAACGGGCCGAGGTCGATGTCGCCGCCAAGGGCCGCCCGCCACGCCTTCGGGGCCTTCGCCTTCGCCGTGCGGGTCGCCATCTCGGCCACGAACAACTCGAAGACGGTGGCGGCCGGCGACTCGGCCGTGACGTGGCTGTCCCACTTCTTCAGCAGATCGAGGCCGAGGGTCGCGTCGGGGTCGGTCGCGGAGAGAGCCAGCACGGTGTCGCGGATTTCGTCCCAGGGCATCGACCACTGGTTGCGTTGCAACTTGCCGCAGAACTCGACGGTCCAGTCGCTCCGCGTCGCCAACTCCGCGCGGATGATCTCGGCCCGGTAGGGGTCCACGTAATCGACGCCGAAGCGGCCGTCGGCGGTGTGCGGGTCATTGGCGGTGGCGAGGAAGCCGGCCGGCGGGTTGACGGCGAACGGCATCTCGTCGAAGGGGATCAGGCCGTCCCACCCCGCGACTTCGGCCGGCAAGGGCAGGGTGCCGTGGCCGAGCTTCCGCTTCGGCAGTTGGCCGATGAGTTGGTAGCCGGTGGTGCCGGTCTCGTCCGCGTAGACGACGTTCAGCGGCAAGCACGGCCAGGCGGCGAACGGCCGGCGGAACTGCTCGAACGACTTGGCATGCCGGGCGTCGAAGAACCCGCGGAGGGGCAGGGGGTCGAGCCACACTGCCCGCAGCGCGATGAGTTCCGCCGCGTCGCCGGCGACAACGGGGCCGTGCGGGGTGATCGTCACCTCTTCAATAACGTCCGCCCCGTCGGCCACGGAAATGACTTCCCGCACCGTGGGGAAAGTCGCGTCGGGCTTCACCAGGACGAGGTCGGTGTTGTCGGTGAGGCCGGCGGTCACGCCCCAACAGGCGAAACCGTTGTGGGCGATCGAGAAGACCAGCGTGCCGGCCAGCGCCGCCCCGGCGACGGCCCAGGTCGGCGTGTTGAGGTGGGCGAGGTACCACGGCGAGGGTAGGCTCGGCCCGAGGTGCGGGTCGCTGGCGAGGATCGGCTTTCCGGTGGCCGTGCGGCTTCCGGCAATGACCCAGTTGTTCGACCCGCCGCCGCGCGGCGCGAACTGCATGAACAACCGCAGGTCGCTCGCCAGGGCTTCCGCCGCGGTGGAATCGCCGCGATCCGCAGGGGCTTCGACGCCCGCGGGGTCGAGGTCGCGGAGGGCGTCGGGACCGTCGGCCCGCAGGATTTGCAGGCGGGCGAGTTCCGCGTCCCAGTTCGACGGCAGCAGGAAGGTTTCGAGCTTCACCAACCCCAGCACGTCGGCCGGCTCCCACGGCGTCGGCGTGGCCTTCAGCAGTTCGAACTCGTGCGGCGGCTTGTGGGAGCCGTGCGTTTGCCCCGCGTTGATGCCGCTCGTGAACGCGATCAGCGCTTCGCGGATGTCGGCATCGACCGCCGCCAGTTGCAACTCGCCCGCGCGGCGGAACCCAATCCGCCGGCTGAGGCGGTCCAGCGGCAGGGCCTTCCCGCCGACCATCGCGGCCATCGTCCCGCGGACGACCCGCAGCAGCGATTCGAGCTGAAAGCCGCGATCCTGAGCCTGCACGAAGCCGAGGCCGAAGAAGGCGTCGGCGTCGTTCTCGGCTTCGATCGTGGGCACGCCGAACTTGTCGCGGCGGACCGTCAGCGGGGCGAGCAGGCCGGGGATGCGGTGTTCGCCCGTGGTGATCGGCCGGCGGCTGCCGAGCACGAGTCGCATCAAGAATCGAGGGAGCGTCATGATGACGGCATGATACGGATTCTGTTTCGCCTCTCGACGGCGGCGGGGTACCATTGGCAGTGGACACCGCCAGACGAGGAAATCGCCGTGAACACCCCGCCGATCGACCGCCGGACCTTCCTCCGAACCGCCGCCGGCGTCACCGCCGCGACCGTGACAACCGCCCCCGCGACCGCCGCCGTGCCGACGGGGAGGGCGAAGAGTTGCATCTTCCTGATGCTGACCGGCGGGCCGAGCCAACTCGACACGTGGGACCCGAAGCCGAACGCCCCGAGCGACATCCGCGGCCCGTTCTCGCCGATCCGCACCACCGTGCCGGGGCTGCACCTGTCGGAACTGTTCCCGAAGATGGCGGCGATGGCCGACAATTTCAGCCTGATCCGCACGATGCACCACGAGTACGCGCCGATCCACGAGAACGGCTTTCAACTGCTGAACACCGGCCGCCGGTTCGGCGACGGCGTCGAATGGCCGTGGGTCGGGAGCACGCTTCGATCCCACCGGCGAGACCGCGGTGATAACCTCGTTCTCAAGGTCATTCCGAGCCTTGAAACGAACACAGGCGTTGCCATCAGCAACGGATTAAACCCCGGCGACGATGACCGCGTGTGGGTGTGGGGTGGGAACGAAGGCAAATACTTCGCGCGGCCCGGGTCGGTCTTCGCCCGATTCGGGAATACGATTTTTGGTCAGAACTGCGGGTGGGCGGCGTTGGCGAACAAGTTGATACCGTCCTCGTTCATCGTGGTGAATGCGTACTCCACCGTTTTCGACTGTCTTTCCTGGGACTGTCACGCGGACACCGGGGCACTCCACACAACACTCTCGGACTATCGGAACGAGGTCGCTCCGACGTTTGATACGGCTTTCACGACCCTGTTGGCCCGGCTTGAAGAAACCGGCCGGCTCGACGAAACGCTCGTCGTCGCAGTGGGCGAGTTCGGCCGCACCCCGAAGCTGAACTGCAATGGCGGCCGCGACCACTGGGCCAACTGTTGGACGGCCATCGTCGCCGGCGGTGGCGTGCAAGGCGGCCGGGTGATCGGCGAATCGGACACGATCACCAGTGAGCCGAAGGACCGCCCCGTGAGTTGCCCCGAACTGGTGGCAACGATCTACCACGCGATGGGCATTCCCTCGGCGACTCTCATCCCTAGTCCGGATGGTTTGCCGGTGCGGGTGGTGGAAGCGGAGCCGGTGCGAGAACTGTTCTGAAGGATCTCACGCCAAGCCGCGAAGCCGCCAAGAGGAGAAGAGGAATGAGATTGATCGTGTGTCTTCTTTGCGTTCTTGGCGGCTTCGCGCGAGACATTTCTGCCCAGCCACTGCCGAATACCAAGCTGCTCACGACTGACGGCGATCTGGCGAAGTTGATGGTCGATGGTATCCACAAGTACCTCGATCGTGAACTGGAAGCGGCCCCTGCGAAACGGTGGAAGCTCTGGGAAGAGGCGTTCAAGAACACGGACGCCCTGACGAAAGCGATCCCGGCGAAGCGCGAACGGTTGAAGCAGATCCTCGGCGTCGTCGATCCCCGCGTGCCATCGAAGCTCGAATACGTGGGCGGCCCCGACCGGCCCTCGCTCGTGGCCGAAGTGGATGGTTGCCGGATTCACGCCGTCCGTTGGGCCGTGCTGAACGGCGTCGATGCGGAAGGGCTGCTCATCGAGCCGAAGGACAAGCCGAAGGCGAACGTGGTGGCCGTCCCGCACGCCGATCAGCACCCCGAACAAGTCGCGGGCTTGACAAGCGGCGACGACTTCGGCCTACGCCTCGCCCGCCACGGCTGCCGAGTGCTGATCCCCACGCTCATCAATCGCGACGACGAGTATTCCGGTAACGCCCGCCTAAAGAAGTGGACGAACGACACGCACCGCGAGTGGATTCACCGCATGTGCTACGAGATGGGCCGCACGGTGCCGGGGTTCGAGGTGCAGAAGGTTCTCGCGGCCGTCGAATGGTTCGAGAAGCAAGACGCGAAACTCAAGATCGGCGTCATCGGCTACGGCGACGGCGGCATGATCGCTCTTTACGCCGGGGCATTGGACGAGCGAATCGCGGTGACGCAATCTTCAGCCTACTTCGGGCCGCGGGAGAAGCTTTGGGAGGAGCCGATCGACCGCAACGTGTGGGACCGCCTCCCTGAGTTCGGCGACGCCGAAATCGCAGCGATGATCGGCCCACGGGAGTTCATCTTCGAGCCGCTTGCCGACGACGAGGAGCGCAAAGGATTTTGGCCGACATGGAAGACATCGACGGCGAAACCGGGGCGGACGGGAACGGCCCCGGGCTTTCTGGCAGCGGTCCGGCAGGAGGCCGTCGTTGCTGAAGGTGCGAGATTCGACGCCCTTCTCAACCGCAAGTCTGCACTCAAAGTTCAACAGACGGATCGTGGGATTCGATGGGAGCAATTCTGCGACCGGCTGGCGGGTGAACCGTTGGAATGGGTGAAATATGGGGCGCCCGAGTTTCGCCCGATCGTGACCGATCCCGTCGCCCGCCACAAGCGGCAGTTCGATCAACTCGCGGCCTTGTCGCAGAACCTCTGGCGGCACTCCGAACCCGTTCGCCGCGAGTTCTGGAAGAAGGCCGACGCGAGTTCGCCCGAGAAGTGGGAGCAGTCGTGCGAGTGGTACCGCGACTACTTCCACGAGGAGGCCATCGGCAAACTGCCGGAGCCGACACCGACAGTGCCGCTGAACCCGCGGACGCGGCCCATCTACGACGAGCCGAAGTGGACCGGCCACGAGGTGATGCTCGACGTGTTCCCGGACGTGTTCGCCTACGGCATCCTTCTGTTACCGAAGGGCATGAAGCCCGGCGAGCGGCGGCCCGTCGTGGTCTGCCAGCACGGTCTTTCTGGGCGGCCGACAGACGTGTGCAACCCGAAGGAACGCACGAAGTTCTACAACTCGTTCGGTGCCCAACTCGCCGACCGCGGGTACATCGTGTTCGCGCCGCAGAACCCGTACATCTTCGAGGACCACTTCCGGCAAATTCTCCGCAAGGCCAACCCGCTGAAGTTGTCGCTGTTCAGCTTCATCATCCGCCAGCACCAGCGCATCCTCGATTGGCTGGAAACGCAGCCGAACGTGGACCCGAAGCGGATCGCGTTCTACGGCCTCAGCTACGGCGGCAAGACGGCCATGCGGGTGCCGGCGGTCGAGAAGCGGTACTGCCTGAGCATCTGCTCCGGCGACTTCAACGAGTGGATCGGCAAGATCGTCAGCACCGAGTTGCCGATGAGTTATATGTTCACCCGCGAGTACGACATGCTGGAGTTCAACCTCGGCCACACCTTCAACTACGCCGAGATGGCGAACCTGATTGCCCCGCGGCCGTTCATGGTCGAGCGTGGACACGATGACGGCGTCGGCACCGACGAGATGATCGCCTACGAGTACGCGAAGGTCCGCTACCTCTACGAGAACAAGCTGAAGATCGGCGACCGCACGGAACTGGAGTTCTTCGTCGGCGGCCACGAAATCCACGGCAAGGGCACGTTCGCGTTCCTCGACAAGCATCTTAAGTGGTTGCCGAAGTGACTCCGTCAACCCACCGCTCGAACTGTTTGGCCTTCTCCGCCCACCCTTCATCCTCTAGCCGTTCGCGAGCGGCCTGTTGACCGGCCGGCAGGCCGCCTTGCAATCGCTCGTTCACCCTCGCGGCAAACCCCTCGGCCGTGTCGCATACGTCGCAGCAGTCCGCCCACGGCCGCGTGGACGGCAGGTCGCGGACCACCACGGGCTTACCCGTTACGAGGTACTCCTTCAATTTGAGCGGTTGCATCGCCCGCGTCACCGGCAGATCGGCATAAGGCATCACCAGCACGCTGGCCGTGGCGGCCAGAGCCGGCAGCTTCGCGAACGGCATTGGGGGCAGTACGCGCACCCGCGGGATCGTCACCAACTCCGGGGCCGGGTCTTCACGCGGGCCGACGAGTACGAGGCTCCCAACTCGCAAACTCGCAGCGAGGGCCTTCACGAAGGCCACGTCCATTCGGCGGTCGATGACGCCCCAGAACACGACGAATGGCGGCTCCGGCCCGTCCAATCCCGGCACCTTCTCGGGCGGCTTCGTGGTCCAGTGGTCGAGATCGACGCCGTGCGTGAGCAAGTGGGCCGGCCGGTCGAGTTTGGCGATGTGGGCGACTAGCGTCTCGCTGACGGTCACGATCTCCTGCACCTTCGGCACCAAGTCGCGTTCCATCCGCAGCATCGTCTCGCCGTCATAGCCGGGCCATACGCTGAAGTCATCGACGCAGTAGTACGTCCACCGATGGGCGGGTAATTCGCCAACGAGATCGGCCACGAGCGGCAGCGTCGTGATGACGTTAGGGGGCTGCGGCAGGCTCTCGAAAATGGGGCGGAGCGACCGGAGCAACAGCTTGCGGTTCAGTTCACGTCCGAACTGCGACTTGAACGACGGCCACATTTTGGGCGAGATCGTTCGGGGGGCAAGAGTGGCGTGTTCAGAACCGGGTGACTGATGTTTTCCGCTCGGCGATGCCCACGATTTGAACTTCCCCATCACGCGCTTTGCCGTGCCCCAATCGAGGCGCGGCGGCCGGGTGCCGATGGTGTTCACCCACACGATTTCACGGTGCGGCAGGAGGTGCCGGACGAGGTGCTGACAGCTCGACGGGTGGCGGCCCCAGTCGTCGGCGAAAACGACCAGCGGGCGAACGGCGGCTTGTGACATAGAGTCATTATGGAACAGAACTCTCTCGAGAGACGCCTTGATGCCGTCGTTGTCGTGCCCGATGCGGTTTTTCACGCAAGAACCCGGCCCCCGCCGGGGCGAACCCGTTACCGTCGGCCTACCGTGGCCGCGGGGGGCTGTCACGGACGAACGACAGTTCCAACTCGTCGGGTCGGCCGGCACCGGGACGCTGCAAACGAAGGTCCTCGACCGCTGGCCGGACGGCAGCGTCCGCTGGTGCCTGTTCGACTTCCTCGCGACCTGGGACGGCCGGGCCGGTGAAAGTGGGTATCGGGTGGAAGTGGGCGAGCCGATCCCGCGCGAAGCGTCCCCGCTCGTCGTTCACCGTGAAAATAACTCGCTTCGGATCGAAACCGGTACGCGGTCGTTCAGGATCACGGTCGGCAGTGGGTTCCCTTTCGACGCGGTCGATTCGCTGGTCGCCGACAACGAGCGTTACTGGAACGCGAAGTTCGTCACTCGCCGCGTCGAGGTGCTGGAAGAAGGACCGGTCCGCGCTTGCGTTCGCGTTCACGCCGACGCTCTGCACATCGACGGCTCGAACTACGCCGATGTCCTGGCGTTCGCCGATGTGACGTTCCACGTCAAGTCGAGTACCGTGAGCGTTCGCCTCACAGTTCGAAACACGTGTGCCGCGGACCACCCCGGCGGCAACTGGGACCTGGGCACCGTGGGGTGCGAACGGCACCGCGATCTGACCGTCGCTGTACCGTTCGATATCGACGCCCTTCGGAACCGCGAGACGATTGAAGACGCCTACGGTCCCACCGACCTCGGGCCGGCACTCTCCACCACGCCGGCCGAGATTCGCGTGTCCTCCGAGCGCGGCCAGCCGATGGTTGCTCGTTCAACGACGTTCGCGCTTTACCAGGATTCGAGCGGCGGTGCGAACTGGCAGAGTAGCAACCACCTCACCGCCTCGCGGCAGATTGCGACCGAGTTTCGTGGCTACGAACTGCGAGACGGCGACCATGCCACGAAGGGCGACCGGGCGACTCCGATCGTGACCGTCGCACAGGGCGGCCAACTCCTTGGCGCAACGATGCCGGATTTCTGGGAGAACTTCCCGAAGGCCGTCGAAGCAGACCCGCGTGGCCTGCTCTTGCGGCTGTTCCCCCGGCAATCGAAACACGGGCACGAACTCCAGGGCGGCGAGCAAAAGACCCACACGTTCTCCCTTGCGTTCGGTGTGAGCACGATCACGGACGAACCCCTCGTCTGGTGCCGTTCGCCGATCGTCTGCCACGCGGCCCCGAAGTGGTACGCGGCTTCCGGCGCGATTCCGTACCTGACGCCGAAGGCCGACGACCCGCACGCGAAGTACCTCACGCTGGTCGATCTCGCCCTCGACGGGTCGGACACGTTTTTGCACAAACGGGAGAAGATCGACGAGTACGGCTGGCGGAACTTCGGCGAAATTTACGGCGATCACGAGGCGGTCAACCACAAGGGCGAGACGCCGATGATCTCGCACTACAACAACCAGTACGACTGCGTGGCCGCGTTCCTGATCCAGTTCTTCCGCAGTGGCGACCTCCGCTGGCTCTCGCAAGGGTTGGAGTGCGCCGACCATACCTGTGACATCGACCTCTACCACACCGACGACGACAAGGCGGCCTACAACCGCGGCCTCTTCTGGCACACGTACCACTACGCCGACGCCGACACCGGTACGCACCGCAGTTACCCGAAGTCACTGACCCGCGGCCCGGTCGAGAGCCTCACGCAAAAGATGGACAAACTCGGCGAGACGGCGGCCCAGTTGAAGAAGTCCTACGCCATCGGCGGTGGCCCGTCGGCGTCGCACAACTACAACGCCGGGCTGATGCTCGCGTACTTCCTGACCGGCAACTCGCTCTATCGCGACTCGGCCCTCGACTTGGCGAACTTCGTCATCAACATGGAAGACCCGGCCCGCACGCCGTTCCGCTTCCTGTCGCGGGAGTACACCGGGCTCGCCACGGAGTCCGGCGGCGGCGGCTACCACGGCCCCGGTCGGGCGGCGGCGAACTCAATCCTCGCGTTGCTCGTCGGCCACCAACTGACCGGCGACGCGAAGTACCTAGAGAAAGCCGAGCAACTGATCCGCCGGGTGGTTCACCCGAAGCAGAACCTTGACCGCCTCGACCTGCTGAACGCCGAGTTGCGCTGGTTCTACACAATGACGCTCCAAGCCCTCGGCCACTACCTCGATTACAAGGTCGAACTCGGCCAACTCGACCGGATGTACGCCTACGCCCGGCTGACGCTGTTGCACTACGCCCGCTGGATGGCGCAGCACGAACGGCCGATCCTCGACACGCCGGAGCGGTTGCAGTACCCGACCGAAACGTGGGCAGCCCAGGACATGCGCAAGGTCGAAGTCTTTCAATTCGCGGCGAAACATGCCGTCGGCGAAGAGCGGGCGAAGTTCCTCGAACGGGCGGAATGGTTCTTCAACTATGTGCCGGACAAGTTAAGCACGTTCGAAACGAAATCGCTCACACGGCCGGTGATTCTGATGATGAAGTATGGCTGGAGTCGCAACTGGTGGCGGCAGAACCCGACGGCCGCGGCCCCCGAACCGGCGGTAGCCGTCACGTCGGACGACTTCGGCGAGTGGCGGATGTTCGTGCCGCAGAAGGCGAAGGCGATCAAGCGGGCGAAGCGGATCGTGGTCCTCGGTGGATTACTCGGCGTGATCGCGATTGCTGGCCTGGCAGTATGGCTTCTGAGTTAAACCGCCCCCAAACCCAGCCCGGTCAGGAGGCCGGTGTTCATTGTGCCGTCTCGGATCGTGAACACGTCGGGGAAGCGGCTCTCCCACGCGGCGTTCGCGGCCGGGCAGTACTGACGGCCGTTCGATTCGATGGCCGCCACGCCGGGCACGTGGGCCGCGATGCCGGCCGAGTGGATCAGCGACGCTCCCACGCACGTCAGGTCTTGCACGCAGCGGAATAGGCCGAAGTGCTGGGCCGCGGCCGCGAGGAGGAGCGTCTGCGATTGCCCCTTGCACGCCTTGAACGCCACACCGGTGTAGCCCATCTCGCGGGCGAGTAACAGCGTTTCGAGGTCGAGGAGCGACTCGTCGATGACGACCGGCTTGAGCTTCGCCGCCTCGTGCATCTTGTTCGCCGGGTTCGCCTTCAAATCACGGGCCGTCGGCTGTTCCACGTACTGAATGCGGGCGAAGGCATTAGGCGATTCGTCCCGGATTCGCCGCAGGACTTCGAGCAGGTATTCGACATTCTGGCACCGCTCGTTGAAGTCGAGTGAGAAGTGAAACCCGTGGCCCGCGGCCGATGCGTCCGCCACGCGGTTCACTTCGACGACGCGGGCCACGTCCCAATTCTGGTCGTCGCCGTTAAGTTTGATCTTCAAGTGCGTGAGGCCATCCCGGATGATCCAATCGCCGAGCGTTTCCGGCAATCCGTCGCCGACGGGTTGCTTCACGTCGGCGGGCGTGAGCGGGTCGAGCGCACCGACGAGGTGGTAGAGCGGCATCCGCGGCTGCGGTTCCGCCGCGAGGAATTGCGATAGGTGTTGTCCGGCGAACTCGGTGCCCAGGAAATGGCCGAGATCGTGCCGAAGGAACTCGGGACCGTAGGTCTGGTAGCAGTTTTGACCGTGGGCCTTGCCAAAGGCGTCGTGCAGGGCCGCATCGAACGCGGACGCCACGACCAAGGCGGCGAGTTTCGGCATCCTCTCTGATGAGCAAAGTTCCTCAGCACCCCGGAAGAACTGCGATTCCAATGCGTGCGTGATCTCGATGGGGTGTTCGGCCATCGGGCACGCGCGGTAAATCGCTGCGACCGCATCCGCGAGTTGCTTCATCGCCGCGAGCGTTTCGTCATAGCCCACCGCTCGTGACGGCCACGCCCAGACGTTGCCGAGGGGCATTGAGCCGAAGCCGGTCGCGACCTTGCCGCCGACGGTTTCGACGGTCATCTCGACGTTGAGGAGTGTCACCTTGTCGAGCGCGACGCCGCCGAACTTGATCGGGGTGCGATAGCGGTAGTCCTCGTACCCGAAAGTCACGTCCTTGATGCGGATGTCCGTGCCCGGCATGTTTGTCCTCGGCGGGGGTCGCAGTACAACACGGACATGATACCAGATTGGCAGTTGCCGCCCGGCGTGGACCGCGGACTGTGGGACTACCTCCACAGCAACGAGATGGTGGCCGGCTACGACCGGCAGATGGAAGTCTCCCCTCTCGCGGCCGTCGACGTGCGGTTCTGCGAATCACAGTTCCCGACGCCGGGGCGGTTGGTCGATCTCGGCTGTGGCACCGGCCGTCTCTGCCGCCACTTTGCCGCGCGAGGGTTCGAGTGCGTTGGGGTGGACCTGTCGGAAGAGATGCTGGCGAAGGCCCGCGAGAACAACCCGACTGTCACGTTCACCGTGGCGAACCTCGTTGATCTCGCCCAGATCGCAGACGGCACGTTCGACTACGCCGCGTGCCTGTTCAGCACGCTGGGGATGGTCCGCGGCCTCGAACACCGGTGGGCGGCGGTACGGAGTGCCTTCCGAGTGCTGAAGCCCGGCGGGCGGTTCGTGGTCCACGCCCACAATCGCTGGTTTCACCGCCTCGGCTGGCAGCGGTTCCGCACGAGTGACATCACGATGTCACAGGCCTACGGCGGTGCGCCGCTCACGCTCCACCACTTCTCGAAACCGGAGATCGTCGGCCTACTTGGGAGCGTCGGCTTCATAGTACGGGACGTATCGCCCGTGGGGCTGACCGCCACCGGTCGGCTGGCGAGCGCGTGGTGGGTGCCCGGCCTGCGGGCCTACGGCTACCTGATCGCGGCTGAGAAGCCGCCGGCTGCGTGACCTTTTACCCCGTCGCTTTCAACTGCGGGACTTCCGGCGAGTTGTCGGCGGCGAAGCGGGTTAACTTCTCCCACGCATCGGTCGGGCAGGGATGGGACTCCATCAGGCGGGCGAGGTCGCGGAGCAATTCTCCCGTGTCCGCGTAGGGGCGGTCGATGGCGACCACGTCGCCCATCGGCGGTTCGGAGCCGATCTCCAGGCGGCGGATCACGTTCGTCAATTCTGCGGGGAGCGGCTTGGGCCTTGCCCCGCGGCGGCGTGAGCCGAGTTGCGACCAGACGAACGCGACCTGCCCGAGCGCCCGCAGGTCGGTGGACGCCAGCGGTTCGACCGTCTGCGACCCGCCGGACAGCCAGACTGGGTCGCCAAAGCCCAGGATTTTCAACGACCCGTCCGCGGTGAGCAGGAACGACTCGGGAGCCATCCGCCCGTGGACGAGGCCGCCGCGGTGGGCGTGGTGGATGCCCTTGGCCGCGTCGGCGAGCAACCGCAGCCAGACGCCGGGGGTGGCGGCGACCGGCGGCCAGTCGGCGGACGTGAGGCCCGACACCCACTCTTGTAGCGCCGCGGGCCGCTTGTTGACTTCCAGCACTTCCAGGGTGTTCGCGAGGTTCGGGTGAGTCGCCTGGGCCATCGTGGCGAACCGCTGGCGGAACTCGTCCGGGTGAACCGCGTCCTGCATCTCCGCTTCGGCCAGGTGCCGAAGCACGTACACGCCGCGGGTCGGACCGCCGGGCCGAGCGGGGTCGAAGACGCGGTAAGCCGTCTCCTTCGAAGTCGATCGCAGTCGGTCCACCACTCGCATCCGCCCGAGCATCAGGCCGTCGAGGTTCCCGCCCTCGATCAACGCGAGTTGGTACAGCGTCAGCGCACCGCTGGCGAGGAGCGTCTGCCGAAGGGTTCGCCGCTGCCGGCGGGCTTCTTCCCACAATGCCTGAAGTGTGGTGTCGTCCACGAGGCCGCGAGACTTGAGCAACTCGCCGAGATGCTGGTCGCCGGGGTCCGGGTCCGCGGCCGGTAGCTCCACGGGGGCGACCGGAAGCAGGGTGGCCGGCTCTTCGCCGAACTTCGGCATGTCGCTCTCGTCGACCCGCCGGCCTGCCGCGAGTTCGCGGAGTTTCCGCCGGTACCAGTCGCGCATCTCGCCGAGGTGGCGTTCCATCTCGGCCCGCTTGTCGATCACCTTCCGGCGCTCGGCCACGATCTCCTGCGACTGCCGGGTGAGGTCGTCGCGCGTCTCGGCGATCTGCCGCGTCGCGGTTTCCACCTCCGACTGTCGCTGCTCGATCCGGGTTTCCGCCGAGGTGAACTGCTGCCGCACGTCGCCGATTTTCGACTGCCAGTCGAGCAACTGCTGGCGGAACGCGCTGACACCGAGCCGGTGTTCCGAGCGGGCCGCGTCCAACTCCGCGGCGCGCTCGCGAAGGTGCTCGCCGTCGGCCCGCAGTTGGTTGCGGACGGCGTCCAGTTCCTCCCGCGACTTGCGGGCGTAGTCGTGCAGTTCCGCGAGGTGGCCGCGCAGCACGTCGCGGGCGGACGCCAGGCGGTCGAGCGATGCCTTCGCTTGCTCGTCCAGGTCGGGGGCGAGTTGCCGAAGTTCCGCGAAGTGGGCGGCCACGCGGGCCTGAGCCGTCTCGGTTTCCTGCTGACTTTGCAGGTGAACCTCGACCGCGTTCACCCGCTCGGCCTCGAACTGCGTACGCGCCTCGTACAGCGCGGTCCGCTCGTTCGCCACGGCCTCGCCGACTTCCTTGAGCCGTTCCACCTGCCGGGCGAGCGTCGCCTCACGCTCGGCCAACGTCTTCGCGCGGTCGTCGTGTTCCTTCGCCTGGGTCGCCAGCTCTGCCCGCTCGGCTTCGAACCGTTGCTCGGCCCGCTCCCGCTCCTCGTCCATCCCGGATCGCAGCCGCTCCATGACGGCGTGTTCTTCCGCCAGCTTTACCCGCAGTTCGTCCACTTCCTTCGCACGCCCCGCCAACTCTTCCGCCCGCTTGCGGAGTTGCTCCTGGAAGGCCACCCGCGCCGCGTCCGTCTCCGTCAACGACGCTTCGCGGGCCTTCACCGCCTCGCGGTCTGCTTCCAACCGCTGTTGCAGTTCCAGTGCCTGCCCGATGCGGGCTTTGAGCAGCGCCGCCTGTTCCGCGAAGTGGCTCGTCCGCTCGTCCAGTTCCAGTTCCTTCTTGCGAAGCTGCTCTTCGGCGGCCCGGTGCTGGTCGATGGTCGAAGCCAGCAGCACGTTCCGCTCAGCGGCGGTGCGGTGCTCGCTCGCGTGGTCGTCGCGGAGGGTGCCCAACTCGGCCCGCACGAACTCCGTGTCGCGGAGCTTGGCGTCGAGTTCTCGGCGGGCTTCGTCCATCCGCAACCGCTCGGCCGCGAGAGTGGCGGATTCCTGGTGAATCGTCTCCTGCTGCCGCGAGAGGTTGGCCCGGAGGAACGCCAGCGACGCCTGCTGCGATTCCAGCATCGCGCCGCGCTCGGCGACCGTCGCGGCTTGCTGATCGAGTTCCGTGCGCAACCGCTCCAACCGCTCGGCCTCGGCCTGGAGGCGGGTCTGTTCCGCGTCGGCGAGTTGCAGCGTTTCCTCCCACTCGCCGGAGTGCCGGCGGAGCAGGTCGAACCGCCCTTCGATCTCCGCCGTCCGCCCGTCGAGGGTCGCCTGTCGCGCTTCCTGTTCCGCCTGCCGCCGGTCGAGGCGGAGGAGGTCGTCCTTGTGGCGGTCGCGTTCCGCCTGGAAGACTTCTCGGTCCGCCCGCAGTTGCTCCTCACGTTGAGTCAAGTCGCGGTTCCGGCCGAGCAGGGCTTCGTCGAGTTCTTGCAAGCGTTCGAGTTGCCACTGCCGCTCGCCGTCCATTGCCGCGCGGTCGCGCTTCAGTTCCGTGCGGATCGTCTCGACGGCCGCCCGCTGATTCTCGATCTCGTCGTGGGCCGCCGCCAATCGCTCGCGAACGTGCCGCAACTCCACCAGCCGCGGCTCGTACTCTCGCGCGTCGATCTCGAATTGCAGCCGCCGCCCGGCGATCTCTTCTTCGAGCTTCCGCATCCGGCCCTGAAACTCGGCATCCGCCTCTCCGCGGCGGGCGGTCAGCTCTGCCTCGACTT
Organism: Limnoglobus roseus; assembly: GCF_008254045.1. Classification (GTDB taxonomy): domain Bacteria; phylum Planctomycetota; class Planctomycetia; order Gemmatales; family Gemmataceae; genus Limnoglobus; species Limnoglobus roseus. Next base: position 3,682,734 of record NZ_CP042425.1, read on the forward strand.
CCTCCCGGCGGTGCCGCACTTCGTCTTCGAGGGCCGCGAACCGGCGGTCGAATTCTCGCTGCAATTCTTGTTCGCGGGCGGTCAGTGCCGCCTCGCGTTGGAGCAACCCCTTTGCGTCCGGCGTGTCGCGGAGTTCGGCTTCCCATTCCATCTTCCGGCCGTACCAGATCGCCCGCTCTTCTTCGAGTTCGCGCTGCTGCTCGGCCAACTCCGCTCGCGCCTTCGCGATGTCGTCCGATGGCGCGGTCTCGGTGGGGGCCGCAACGAGTGACACGTCTTCGAAGAGTTGCAACTTCGGCGAGAAGAACGATTCTTCCGACACGTGAACCTGAATCTCGACCGGCCCCGCGACGACGAGGTCGCCGTTCTGTACGCCGACCGGGGCAGACCCGGACAGGGGCCGATCGTTGACGACGACCGGGACCGTCGGCGAGAGTTTGCGGACGCGCAGGCCGTCGGCGGACCGCGTGAACTGGCAGACGACCGGCGGAAGGTGGTTGCCCGGTAAGCGGAGGTCACAGCCCGCGGCACCGCCGATCAGGAACTCGCTCGTGCCGAGCGAATAGCTCGTCACCCGGCCGCCGCCGATGCGAACATCGAGGCGAACGCCGGGTTCTTCGGCGGGCGATTCAGCGGGCAGGAAGGCCAACATGGTGCGGTCCGCATCCGTGCGGGTGGGGTGACACGCCGCGATTGGAACGGATCGGGGCGGCCCTGACAAGGTCAACTCGACCCTCCGCAGCTTGCAGTTGACGCCGCGCGTGCGCACGGGATAGAGTTCGGCCCCCTCGATTGGGTCTCGGAAGGCCACGATATGATGCTGCCGCGATTGACCGAACGACCCCTGGCCGCCCCGGCGGAGCCGGTGGCGTGGGACGAAACGGAGTGCCCGCTGTGCGGCCGCAACGACGCCGCGTGCGTGCAGGAAGCGCAAGATCCGACGCCGACCGCGGGCGAGGGGCTGTGGTTCGCCGTCGTGGAGTGCCGGCACTGCTCGCTGCGGTACACGAACCCGCGACCGGACGCCGCGAGCATCGGGGCCTTTTACCCCAGCGACTACAAGCCGCACCGTCGGCCGCGGAAGATTCAATTGGCCCGCGCGACCTCCTGGCTCGGCCGCTTCTCGGGCCGCTCGCCGGAACGCCGCGGCTTGCTGCCGTGGATCGGGCCGCCGGGCCGGTTGCTCGATTTCGGCTGTGGCGGCGGTTCCTTTTTGAAGCGGATGGCCGATCAAGGCTGGCAGGTGACGGGCCTGGACGCGGCAGTCGGGGCCGTGCAGGATGTGCAAGAATCTTTCGGCCTAAAAGCCCTGGCCGGCACCCTGCCGCACGACGATCTGGAACCGGGGTCGTTCGACGTGGTCACGATGTGGCACTCGCTCGAACACGTTCACGACCCGCTCGCGATTCTCGGCGAAGCGTACCAACTGCTCGCGCCGGGCGGCAAGCTGATCGTGGCGTGCCCGAACATTGAGAGCACGTCGTTCCGCTGGTTCGGCCCCGCGTGGTTCGGCCTCGACTTGCCGCGGCACCTGACGCACTTCACGCCGAAGACCCTGCGGGACGCCCTGGAATCCGCGGGGTACGCGGTGGAATCACTGCGGTTGATCCGCCAGAATGACTGGCTGCGGTCGTCGGCGAAACTGGCCGTGCGGAGGCAGTCCGACGCAATCTGGCACCGCCCGCTGCTGTGGAAACCAGTGGCAAAGCTGGTGGCGTGGCTGACCTACGTGTGGGGCCAGAGCGACTGCATGATCGCGGTCGCCCAGCGGCCGCTGTAGATGGCGACCACCTTGTGTAGCCGCAGGCTTTAGCCTGCGTGAGGCCTCCGCCGGCACGTGATTTCGTAGACAATCGAGAGACATCCGCGGGAGGAAGCCCCGCGCAGGCTACAGGTTAAACCGCCGTCTAATACGCCTTCTTCCCGCGGCCGATGGCGTAGTAGGTGTAGCCGAGGTTTTGCATCACCTTCGTGTCGTAGATGTTGCGGCCGTCGAAGATCAGCGGCGTCGTGAGCAGCTTCTTCATCATCTCGAAGTCGGGGTTCTGGAACGTCTTCCACTCGGTCACGATCACCAGCGCGTCGGCCCCCTCGACCGCGCCGTAGGGGCCGTCGCAGTAGGTGAGTTTGTCGCCGTAGATCGCCCGCACGTTGGCCGTCGCTTCGGGATCGTGGACGCGGAGCTTCGCACCGGCCGCCAACAACTCGTCGATCAGCACCAGGGCCGGGGCCTCGCGGATGTCGTCCGTCTGCGGCTTGAACGCCAGGCCCCAGATCGCGAACGTCTTCCCCTTCACGTCATTCTGGAAGTGGAAGCGGATCTTTTGCCCGAGCACCTGTTTCTGGTCGTCGTTGACGAGGTCCACCGACTCCATGAGCTTCAGCGGCAGGTTCGTGTGCCGGCCCATCGCGATGATCGCCTGCACGTCCTTCGGGAAGCACGACCCGCCGTACCCGGGGCCGGGGAAGAGGAACTGGAAGCCGATCCGCTGGTCGTGGCCCATGCCCTTCCGCACGTCGTTGATGTCCGCCCCGACGCGGTCGCACAGGTTGGCCATCTCGTTGATGAAGCTGATCTTCGTCGCGAGCATCGCGTTGGCCGCGTACTTCGTCATCTCGGACGACTCTGGCGACATGACGATGAACGGCCGCTCCGTTCGCAGGAACGGGTTGTACAACTCGCGAAGGACTTCCGCGACTTCCGGCCGTCGCACGCCGACGACGACGCGGTCGGGCTTCATGAAGTCGTTGATCGCAGCCCCTTCCTTCAGGAACTCCGGGTTGCTGGCCGTGTCCACGTGGCCGGCCCCCTTTGCGTTCAGTCGCTCGGCGACGCCGCGGTTGGTGCCGACGGGAACGGTACTCTTGACGATGACGATCCGCGACCCCGGCGGGCCGGGGGGCACGTCGCGCAGGGCGTCGCCGATGGCGTTGCTGACGGCCCACACGGCCGTGAGGTCGGCGTCGCCCTCGTCGGACTGCGGCGTGCCGACGGCGATGAACACGATCCGGGCGGCCCGCACCGCCTTCGCGAGGTCGGTCGTGAACGTCAGCCGGCCGTCGCGGTGGTTCTTCTTCACCAACTCTTCGAGGCCGGGTTCATAGATGGGGATGCCGCCGGCGTTGAGCGTCGCGACCTTCTGCGCGTTGTTGTCCACGCAGACCACGTCGTTGCCGCTCTCGGCGAGACACGTGCCGGTGACGAGGCCGACGTAACCGGTGCCGATGACTGCGATTTTCAAAGTTTCTCTCCGCGATGTCCATTCCGAATTGTTGTACGCGATACCGAATTCAGATAGACGGGTGGCACGGTCAAGGGGTGAAAAAACCTCTTGGTGTTCTCACCCTTCATCCGAAGTTAGCCCGTCTTCCGCCCGGACTTCGCGCTTTCGACCCCCCGCCAGTAGTCGAGCGTGTCTCGCAGGGTTTGTTCCAGTTCGTACCGCGGCTGCCACTTCGTGGCAGCGATCAGCTTCCGCGGATCGACCCGCGAGACGGCGGCGTCGGCCTTGCGGTTCGGGTCGAGCTTCTGGCGAACCTCGACGCGAGTTTTCGTCAGGCCGATCAGCGCGTCGAGCACACTCTGCATCGTCCGCGTGTGGCCGCGGCCGGCGTTGTACACCTCGCCGGCGACGCCCTTCTCCAACAGCAGGCGGAAGGCGCGGACCACGTCGCGGGCGTCGGTCAGGTCGCGCTCGGCCGAGAGGTCGCCGGTCTCGATGAACGCCTGTCGGCCGCTTTCGATGGCCGCGAGTTGCCGGGCGAAGTTCGCGACGGCGTAGTCCGGCGATTGCCGCGGGCCGATCTGGTTGAACAGTCGCACGCGGACGATGTCGAGGCCGGGGCTGCGGGTGGCCTGATAGCTCAACAGGTCAGCGGCGGCCTTGCTCGCGGCGTAGGGGCTGCCGGGCTTCAGGACCGATCGCTCGTCGCACAGAACGTCCGGCCCTTCCGCGTCGCCGTAGATCAGGCCGGTGGAAACGAACAAAATGCGTGGCCGCACCCCGCTATGGGCGATGGCCGTGTAGAGCGATTGCGTGCCGCCAAGGTTGTCGGCCCAGCAGCGGGCCGGTTCGTGGAACGATCGGCCGGTGTTGGCGTACCCGGCGAGGTGGACAATCCACTCGGGTTGGAGGTCGTCGAGGAGGGTTTCCAGCCGCGCCGTGTCGGACAGTTCCGCCGCGTGCAGCTTCGCCGTGCCAGCCAGGTGCGACCACTCGGGCGACCACGCCGCCTGCCGGCTGACGCCGGCCAGCGTGTGGCCGCCTTCGGTCCGCAGGTGTTCGACGAGGTGGCCGCCCAGAAAGCCGGTCACCCCGGTGATCAGGATGCGCATGCGAAGCTCCGTTCGGCGGTCAGATGCCCTGCGCCTTCATGTCCGGCGTCGCGGAGTTCTTCAGGCGGGCCAGGTCGGCCTTCACCATGCGCTCGATGAGCTGCTCGAACGTCACTTCCGGCTTCCAGCCGAGTTTCGCCTTCGCGTGGGCCGGGTCGCCGATGAGCAGGTCGACTTCCGCCGGCCGCACGAGCGCGGGGTCTTGCTTGACGTACTTCTTCCAGTCGAGGTCCACGACCTTGAAGGCCGTGTCTACGAGCTTCTCGACGGTGTGCGTCTCGCCGGTGGCGATGACGAAGTCGTCCGGCTTGTCCTGTTGCAGCATCAGCCACATCGCCCGGACGTAGTCGCCGGCGAAGCCCCAGTCGCGCTTCGCGTCGAGGTTGCCGAGCTTGAGTTCCTTCGCCAGCCCGAGTTTAATGCGGGCCACGCCGTCGGTGACCTTGCGGGTGACGAATTCCTTGCCCCGCCGCTCGCTCTCGTGGTTGAAGAGGATGCCGCTACAGCAGTACATGTTGTAGCTTTCGCGGTAGTTGATCGTGATCCAGTGGCCGTACAGCTTCGCGACGCCGTAGGGGCTGCGGGGGTAGAACGGCGTGTCTTCCGTCTGTGGCACGGCCTGCACCTTGCCGTACATTTCGCTCGACGACGCCTGGTAGAAGCGGATGCCGTCCTTGTTCAGGAGCTTGATCGCTTCCAGCACCCGGGTCACGCCGATGGCGGTGAACTCGCCGGTCAGCACCGGCTGCTTCCAACTCGTCGGCACGAAACTCTGGGCGGCGAGGTTGTAGACCTCGTCCGGCTTCGAAACCTTCATCACGTCGATGATCGAGAGTTGGTCGAGCAGGTCGGCCTGGTGGAGTTGAATGTTGCCCGCGATGTGGTTGATCCGCTCGAACGATTCGGTGCTGGAGCGGCGGACGATACCGTGAACTTCGTAGCCCTTTTCGAGGAGCAACTCCGCGAGGTAGCTTCCGTCCTGCCCCGTGATGCCGGTGATCAAAGCCCGCTTCATTGGCGTAACCTACGTCCTACGTGGAATGAGGCCGACGTGTGCCTGTCGGCACGGCTGTTATATCGGTCGCCGCCCGGGAATCATTCGTAAATTGTGCCGACGGCTGAGATGACGGTAGTCCGGGTAAGGTGGCGAAGATCACGCCTCAAGCGTGCGGCGTCACGATGATTTTCCCGGACAGTGTGCCCGCCTTTTTGAGCGTGTTCTCTTCCTGAAGGCGGTGGGCGGCGACCGCCTGCGAGAGGGGGAACGTCATGCCGACGGACGCCCGGAGTTTCCCGGCCGCGAGCCACTCGTTGATCTGATCGGCACAACGGCGTTGCTCGTCGGCGGTGAAGTTGAACATCGCGAAGCCGATCATCGTCAGGCACTTCACGTAGAACGGCCCGTTCGGGAACACCGGCCGGGCCGCGCGCCCGGCCATTACGACGAGCCGGCCGCGAGGGGCCATCAGGTCGATCGTTTTGTCGAAGTCGGACGGCGGCTGCGTTTCGAACAGCACCTCGACGCCGCGGCCGCCGGTCGCCTGCTTGACCACCGCCGGGATGTCGTCGGTCTTGTAATTGATGACCACGTCGGCCCCGAAACTCCGGGCTAACTCGGCCTTCTCGGCCGACCCGACGGTCGTGATGACCTTCGCACCGACCGCCTTCGCCATCTGTACGACCATCGAGCCGACGCCGCCGGTCCCGCCGTTGACGAAGACCGTCTCGCCGGCCGTCAGGTTCGTGCGGTTGAACAGGCCGAGGTGGGCCGTGATGCCGACGAGGGCGACGGCCGCCGCGTCCACGTCCGGCACGTCGGGCGGCGTGGGGTAGACCCACTGTTCGTCCACGCAGCAGTATTCCGCCAGCGTTCCCTGCCGGCCCGCCATGCCCTGGTTCGACCCCCAGACGCGGTCGCCGGCCTTGAACCGGGTGACGCTGCCGCCGACCTGATCGACGACGCCCGCGAAGTCGCCGCCGGGGATGAACGGCTTCGGCAGGTTGGCCGCGACGAGGCCACTGCGGATATACGTGTCGATGGGATTGACCGCCGAGGCCGCGATTCGCACACGGACTTCCGTCGTTTTCGGTTCCGGCGTCGGGAGTTCGCCGTACTGGATCAGTTCCGGCGGGCCGGGGGCTTCGATGTACGCGGCCTTCATCGCGCGTCCTCGCGGGTTAGCGGTTCACTTCCGGGCATTTTAGGAACCTGCGACCACCGTAGGCGGGCCAGGATGAGGTACAACCCGACGCCGCCCCACGCCGTCACGCCGTAGGCTTGCAGCCGCGGGTCGAATTGCTCAGTCAGGGCCGAGAGGAACAGTCCGGTGACCGGGATTGCAGCGAACCGCACCCACCGTCGCGCCCGGGCTTCGTGCAGCACCACGGCCCACGCGGGGAGCAGCCAGCAGTAGAAGTACGTCCACGACAGCGGCGACGAGAGCACGACCAGGACGCAGACCATCGCCCATTCCTGGGCCTCGGCTTCCGGCGTAGTGGCGAACCGACACCTCGTCGCGACGAGTAGGACGACGCCCAGGAGGCAAACGGCAGCGTACCCGACCAACTGAGCGGTGCGGGGCGGCACGTCGGCGACGTTGACCCGCAGGAACGGCCCCTCCGGGTCGCTCGCCTCGATGTCCCGCAGGAGGCGGTGCGAAAGCGAGACGAGCGACTGGTTCCGCCGCGTGAAACCGGTGATCGACCGCGCCGCCATCGTGTTCCCGGACTGGTCGCCGACCATCATCTGAAACCACTGCCGTACTTCGTCCGCGTTTCGTTCCATTCCCCGCGCTAGCCCCGGCAGAACCGCGACGGCCACCCCGACGGTCAGTATGGCCGAGAGAATCGCGAGCCATTGTCGCCGCACGGCCCAGTAAACGAGGACCGGCAGCGGGAACACCTTGACTGCGATGGCGAGGCCGAGGCACAACCCCGCCCGCCACGGCCGTCGCCGTTGGAGCAATACCGCCGAGAGGAGCGTCAGGAAGAGAAGAACGAGGTTCACCTGCCCCAGCAGGAACAGGTCGTACACGTAAGCGCCGACCATGGCGTAGACGAAGAAATAGTACCAGTCGGGGTGGCCTGGCCACCGGCCGGTGGCCAGGCGGATCGCAAGGTACGTACAGCCGAACCACGACAGAGCAGTGGCGGTAGCCAGCACGACGACGAAGCCCACCGCCCCCAGCCCGCTCAGGGGTGAAAAGACCAGCACGGCGGCTGTCGGCGGGTACATGTAGAGGATTTCACCGCTCTCATCGGGGCCGTAGAGCGGCTGGTCGGCCCGGACGGCGAGGCCGATCCGATACCAGATCGCGTAGTCCTTATTCAGCAGTGGCTTGCGGACCGCGTTGACAATCGGCGTGACGGAAAAAGTGACCGAGACGAGGGCCAGCACGACGAAAGGCCAGACAGGGAGGGCACGCCGCACGTCGGGGGCTGACATGGCGATTCCGTTCGGGAGGCGTTTCGAACAATTTCGGCACGGCGGAGTGTTGTACCAGATACGGAATCCGACTACGATCTGACATACCTGCCGTTTCTTCGCCTCCCCCGATCTCTTTCTTGAGGTTGTCATGTCAACCGGTCCCACCCGTCGAACCTTCCTCGGCACGACCGCCGCGGCCCTCGCTTCAACGTCCCTCAGCCGGGCGGCGGCGAGCGACAAACTCGTCGTCGGCATCATGGGCTGCGGCGGCCGCGGGAACGACTTGGCCCCGAAGTACGCGAGCCAGCCGAACGTGACCGTCGCCTACGTCTGCGACCCCGACGCGAAGCGGGCGGGCGCGTTGGCCGACAAGTTGGAGAAGGCCGGCAAGCCGAAGCCGACGGTCGTGTCCGACCTGCGGAAGATGCTCGACGACAAGGCCGTGGACGTGATGGTGTGCGCCGCCCCGAACCACTGGCACGCGCCCTCCGGCATCCTCGCGTGTTCGGCCGGCAAGCACTGCTACATCGAGAAGCCGTGCAGCCACACGCCGCAGGAAGGCGAATGGCTCGTCGCCGCGGCCCGTAAGAACAAGCGGGTCGTGCAGATGGGCAACCAGCGCCGTAGTTGGCCGAAGGTGCAGGAGGCGATCCAGAAGTTGCACGACGGCGAGATCGGCCGCGTCTACTTCGCCCAGGCGTGGTACACGAACAACCGCGACACCATCGGCGTGGGCCAGGCGAAGGAACCGCCGGCCGGCCTCGACTACGAACTGTGGCAAGGCCCCAGCCCGCGGACGGCGTTCAAGTCGAACATGCTGCACTACAACTGGCACTGGTTCTGGCAGTGGGGCAACGGCGAACTCGGCAACAACGGCATCCACATGCTCGACTTGCTCCGCTGGGGTCTCGGCGCGGACAAGCCGATCAAGGTCACGTCGGCCGGCGGTCGCTACCGCTTCAAGGACGATCAGCAAACGCCCGACACGCACGTCGTGAGTTACGACTTCCCGGACGGCAAGACGGCGACGTGGGAAGGCTTCAGTTGCAACCAGATTCCGCGTGCGAAGGCCATCGACTGTCTCTTCCAGGGCGAGAAGGGTTCGCTCACTATCGACGGGTCGGGGTACACGATTTACGACAACAAGGGGAAGGAAGTCACGAAGGCGACCGGCGAAGGCGGGGACATCGTTCACATCGCGAACTTCCTGGCCGCCGTCCGTGGCGATGCGAAGGCCAACAGCGAGATCGCCGAAGGGGCCGCGAGTACGCTGCTCTGCCACCTCGGCAACATCTCCTATCGCGTCGCCCGCACGCTGCACTGCGACCCGAAGACGGGCCAAATCCTGAATGACCCGGACGCCGCCAAGTTCTGGACGAAGGATTACGCGGCCGGCTGGGAGCCGAAGGTGTAGGCGAAGTCTTACCCTCTCCCCCGGCTTTGAGGGGAGAGGGCAGGGTGAGGGGGTGAGCCTTCATCCCGCCGGATTGAGTTTCTTCCATCGGGACGTTCTTCCCCCTCACCCCAACCCTCGCCCCCGCAAAGCCGGGGGCGAGGGAGAAAATCGTCCTCTGGGTCTTTCCCATGCCATCTCCGCGTTGCACGCTCCTGCCGTTGCCGGACCATCAAGTCGCGTTCCTGGTTGATGGCCGTGAACGCCTGCGGTGGCACTACGGCCCACAGTACCCGCGGCCGTTCTTTTACCCGCTGACCGGCCCGGCGTCCGGCGTGTCGCTGACGCGGATGGGCCATCCCGGCGCGCCGGACCACGACCACCATCGGTCGATCTGGTTCGCACACAATAAAGTCCTCGGCATCGACTTCTGGGCCGACCGCAAGCCGCCGACGATTCGACAACTCGACTGGCTCTGCTACCAGGACGGCGACGCTGAGGCGGTGATGGCGGTAAAGCTCGGCTGGTTCGACGGGCATGACCCGAAGCCGTTGTTGCAGCAAGACCTGTTCGCCGCGCTCATCCCCGGCCCGCAAGACGAGACGATGTTGGAACTGCAATCGACTTTCCGCCCGACGGCCACGAGCCTGGAGTTTGGCAAGACAAATTTCGGCTTCCTGGCTGTGCGGGTGGCGAAGGCGATCTCGGCGGCCTTCGGTAACGGGCGGTTGACCAACGGCGAGGGCAAGGTGGGGGAGGCGGCGATTTTCGAGAAGGCGGCGAAGTGGGTCGATTACTCCGGCGAACAACCGGGCGGCCACAAGGAAGGGATCACCTACTTCGACCACCCGTCGAACCCCGGCCACCCGACTTCGTGGCACGTCCGCGACGACGGCTGGATGGGGGCGTCCGCGTGCTTCAACGCCCCGCGAACGATCACGGCCGATGAACCGTTGAAGTTGCGGTATCTGTTGCACGTCCACCGCGGGTTGATCGCCGCGAAGTCGGCAGACGAAATCTTCACGCTGTTCGCCGCCCGCAAGCCGTTGGAGTTGGTGAAAGCCCCGGCGAAATCCACAGCCTGGGGCGTCAAGCGCGGGTGAGGCAAGGTACGCCGACCCGTCACAATTTCTCAAAACTTCCACGCGGGTTTGTACTGAATCGCTGAAGTTGAAGAAGTTGCAAGCCCCTCGAAATTGCAACAACCGGCACGACCTCGGCAGACCCCGCCAGAAACAAGCGTTTCCCGCGATTTCTCGCTTTACATCCCCGATCGAATCGAATTGGCACGAGCCGTGCAATTGTACCTTTCATCACCCGAACCCCCAACGCACGGAGGCAACCATGTGCAACATCAATAACAACGTCCAAGCCGCCACGACCGCCCAAACGACCAAGCCGCAACGGTCGGTCGAAGAAATGCTCCGCGACATCGCGTTCGTCCTGCGGATGACCCGCCAAGTGAAGGCCGAGATGCGACGTGAACGGGCCGAGGCGGAAGTCGAAGTGCTCTGCCGCACGACGAAGCGGGAGGAACTGGTCGCCGTGTCCATGTAAGGAGATCGCGTGTGAAGGACGGCCCGCACTCCCACCCCCGGAGTACGGGCCGCTTTCGTTTGGTTGGCTGGCCTATGGCAACCCGGCCCACTTTCGCAGAATCCACTCCAGCGTGATGAACGCCAGAAAGACGCCGAGAATCCACCACGACTGCCGTAACGGCCGCTCGATGAAATACTCGCGGGTCGCCGACTGAGCGGCCAAAGCGTCCACGAGTTCCTTCGCGTTCTCGATGGTGTACACCTTCCCGCCGCCGGCCTGGGCCAACTCTTCCAACAGCGACAGGTTTGCGGCCAGGTCCACCAACTCCTCGTTGTCCGGCGGCGCGACCTCGAACGTGCAGCGCAGTTTCGTCGCGCGGCCGTCCGGTCCCGGTGGGCCTTGTAGTTGGTCGGTCCACTCGGGGATTTCCAGTTCCACCGCGTACTTGCCCGGCGTCAGATCGTGGGCTTTCCCGCTCAAGTCTCGCGGCCGGCCGTCGGGGTTCGTCAGCGGAATCAGGCCGACGGACGTTTCCTTGCCGTCCACACTGTCCGGCAGGCGGATGACGCGAGCGCCCTTCAACGAGTTCGGCCCCAATTTCTTGACCGCGTCCGACGTGCGGACCACGAACTCGACTTCCTGCCCGCCGCTGTAGATCGGTTCGCGGGTGCCGAAGCGGATCGTGCCGGTGGCGTTGGTAACGGGCAAGAGCCGGTCGGACGCAGCCCACTGGGCAACCTGCCCCCAGAAGCGGTGGTGGTAGAAGTCGCCGACCTTGAACCGCCACCGCCACGTCGAGTCGATGCCGACGTACAGCACGCGGCCGAAGCCGTAACTCTGGCGGGCGATCACCGCCCGGTCCCGCACGCCGCCGCCCGGCACGACGGCCAAGGCTTCCGCACCGTCCTTGAGTTCGCCGACGGTCGCCCAGTAGTGCAGCGGAAGGCGGTCCCACGCGGCCCGGTTTTGCCCGGCCGTGTCGCCCATCGAGAGGAACCAACTCCGCTCGCCTTCGCCGGTGATGTTCAGCGGGAAGCCGTCGTCGCTGATGAACGCCTTCGGGTTGCGGAGCGGCAGGAGCTTGCGGAAAGGGTCGTTCTCGGCGTTCGCGTACTCCAACGGCATCGCCCGCTTGCCGGCGAGCATGACGAGCGTGCCGCCGGACTCGGCGACGTACTTCTCGATCGCCTCCCGCTGGGCGGGGTTCATCTGCGATTGCTCCACGTCGCCGAGGACGATGCAGTCGTAGCTGGTCAACACTTCCAGGTCGTCGGGCAGCTTGTTCGCGGGCGTGCCCATCTTGCGGAGTTCCTCGTCGTTCAACTTTCCGATCCGCGGCTGGCGGAAGACGGTACTGCGGATGTCCATGTTCGGGTCGCGGCCGAGGCAGGTGTGCAGGTAGTGGAACTCCCACCGCGATTCGCCGTCGATGAGCATGACCTTCGCCCGGTCCTTCACCACGTTCACGCGGGCCGACCGCCGGTTGTTCTCCGGGAAGCGGTCCTTCTCCCCGCCCTCGGCCGTCACGGTCATCAGTTGCGGCCCCGGCTCGTCCATCTTCGCCTTGAACGTCAACGGGTAGACGGCGTCGCGGCCGTCGTGGTCCACGCTCTCTTCCAGCGGCGGCTTCTTCGACCCGTCGGGGTTCGTGGGGAAGTCGAGCGACACCTTGACCTTGCCGGCCGGCCAACCGGTGATGCGGACGCCGACCTCGACGGGGACGATGCTCCCCTTGAAGACGGTGGCCGCCTGCGCCTGAGCCGACACGACTGCGATGTCGGCGGGCGGGTCTTTCGGGGCGATGGCGACGGAGAAGACAGGCACCTTGCGCTCGCCGAGTTCGCGGGCGCGGAGGGCCGGCGACTCGCCCCAGTTGTGCCGGCCGTCGGTCAGCAGGACCACGCCGAGCAACTTCGGCCCGCTCGCGTCGACCCCGTCGCCGACCGACTTGGACGCGCGAATGAGGGGGAGCTTCAAGTCGGTGTAGAGCGTCGTCTGCCCGTCCTTCTTGCCGGCTGCCGACGACAGGGCTTCCGCCAGGCGGTCCGCCCCGACGGGCAGGGCGATCACGTCCTTGCCGAAGCCGATGAGTTCGATGCCGTGCTTCTCGCGCACGGCGTCGATCAGGCCGAGGCCGTCTTTCGTGAGGATGCGCGAACAGAGGTCCAGGCGGTTCACTTCGTCGATCTTCTTGACGACCGCCTCGAACCGTCGGCTCTCGCCCTCGCCGCCGAGGAGCGCGAACCGCGGCAGCCCGCCCGTCTCGCAGTCCTTCGCCCAGGCTTCGAGTTGGGCGTCGCTCGCCAGATCGGGCACGAGTTTCAGCACCTTCGCGATCCGCAACTTCTCCGCGAGCGGTCGAGTCGGGTCGGTGACTTTCATGCTGTCCGAGCGGTCCACCGCGATCAGCACCTTCCCCGGCACTTCCTCTTTCACCGACCGTGCGAGGACTGGTTCCAGGGAGAGGGTCAGGAAGATCAGCGCGAAGGAGATCAGCCGCAGAGTCAGCAGGGCTACGGCGAAGCGGGGGCGAATCAGCCGCGTCTCGTAGCGGTAGAGCATCACCAATAATCCCGAGAACAGCCCGAGCAGGAGCAATGTGAGGAAGACCCGCAACGGCACGGACAGCCCCGGGAACGGCAGCCCGAGGCGGAGGAAGGCGTCCGTGAACGGCAGGCTGATGGAGGTCATGGTGGCGATTCGACCGGGGGCAGTGACAGTGAAAAGTATACCGCACGGCCCTTCTTCTTCCTCGAAAGAAATATCCGCCTACGGAACGGAGATCGGATTTTGCCGGCGGCCTGGCTCGGGGGAGATCGGCAAAGACGCTGAACGCGCGCAAGGCGATGAACTGAAAGCGTTTTCCTCCATCTGCTCGTGGAGGGAGACGCGAGTGAGGTGTCGGGAAAAGCCCTGTGACTGGGGGAAACGAGCGTTCCGTACTGAAAATTGGCCCGCAACGGTCCGACCTTGGCACGATTGACCGAGGACCAACCTTGTCGAGACGCCCCGTCCGGGGGTAAAGTTCTAGCACCGACCCTCCCCAGGTAGCTCATGCCCCGCGTTTGTCCGAGTTGTGATCGTTCGTTGGCCGACGAGTCTGACGCGCGGTTCTGCATGTTTTGCGGCGCGCGACTGGAAGACACGCGCATCCACGGCCTCGCCGACGTGGGCGACTCGGTCGTGCAGTCACCGACGCTCATCCTGGAACCGATCGACGACTCCGACGCAACGGCCGACTACCGCACGGCGTCCGCCGTGGTCGCCCCCGCGCCGGATGCCGCCCCGCCCGAGCGGATCGGTAGCTACCGGCTTTTACGCAAACTCGGCACCGGGGGGATGGGGCAGGTTTTCGAGGCGGAATCCGACGACGGCGGCGAGCGGGTCGCGCTCAAACTGCTCTCGCCGAAACTGGTGACGAACCCGACCTCGGTGGAACGGTTCAAGCAGGAAGGCCGCCTCGCCAGTCAGATCAGCCACCCGCGGTGCGTGTTCGTCTACGGCGTCGATGCCGAGGAGGGGCGGCCGTTCATCGTCATGGAGTTGATGCCCGGCAGCACGCTCAAGGACCTCGTGGACAAACGCGGCCCGTTGAACTGGGACCGGGCCGTTCACCGGATGCTCGACGTGCTCGACGGGCTGATCGAGGCCCACCGCCTGGGGATGTTGCACCGCGACGTGAAGCCGTCCAACTGCTTCCTGACCGATGACGACCGCGTGAAGGTCGGCGACTTCGGCCTGTCGAAGTCGCTCGACAACCAGAGCCAACAGAAGCAGTTGACCAGTTCCGGGGCGTTCCTCGGCACGGTCCTGTTCGCGTCGCCGGAGCAAATCCGCGGCGAGGAACTCGGCTACGACTCGGACGTCTACTCGGTGGCCGCCACGCTCTACTACCTGATCGTCGGCCGCGCGCCGCACCACCACATCAGCATGACGGCCGCCCTCGCGAAAGTCATCTCCGAGCCGCCGCCGTCGATCCGTTCGCAACGGCCGGACGTGCCGCGGGCCGTCGAGCGGGTCGTCTTCCGGGGATTGGAACGGGACCGGAACCGGCGGTTCGGCAGCCTCGAAGAGTTCCGCGACGCCCTGCACGACATTTTGCCCGAGAAGCAACTGCCGTCGCGGGTGCGGACGCTCGTGTCAGCGTACTTGCTGGACGTGGTCTTCTGCCTGATCGTCCTGGTGACGCCCGTGACGTGGGCGTACGAGGCCCTGACGCCCAACCCGGTTCACGGCGACTGGTTGTTCCTGCTCGTGCTGTTCTGCTACTTCACCGTCGCGGAAGGGGCGTTCGGGGCCACCATCGGCAAGCTGCTGTTTCGCCTACGGACGACGAGACTCGGCCGCGTCGGGCCGCCGGGGCTGAAGGCCGGCGTGATCCGCACCGGCGTCTTCCACATCCTCGTCGTCGGGCTGTTCGTCGTCACCTCGTGGACGTTCACGATCCCGGTGGTCGGCGCGTTCGTCGCGGGCATGGTCTTCCTCGCCGGGAGCGCGGGCTTGCTCTTCCAGCGGCGGTACTCGCCCACGCGGCAGGGCGTCCACGACTACGCGGGCGGCTGCCGGGTCGTGCAGCGGTGGCGGCGACAGCACCGGCCGTGGTTGACGAGTCAGTTCCGCAACCCGCTCGACCAGCCGAAGTCGCACCCGAACATGCCCGCCAGCGTCGGCGGCTTCCTGGTACTCGGCATCCTCGATCAGTTCCCCGACGGGTCCGCCGTCTGGGTGGCCGAGGACGAGGCCCTGCGGCGGCGCATCCTCCTCTGGCTGCGGCCGGCGAAGCTCCTGCCCGACGGCCTGCCGCCGTCCCCGGTCCGGCCGGGCCGGTTGCGGGTCATCAGCACCGGCGAACTCGTCTGGAACGACGGGGCCTACGGGTGGGTCGCGTTCGTGGCCCCGACCGGCGCGCCGCTCGTCGATGTGGTGACGAAGGAACACCCGCTGTCGTGGGCCGACGCGCGGATGGTGCTCGAACAGGTGGTGACGGAACTGCGGGACAGCGACGCCGATTCCACGACCCCGGCCCGGCTCGGCGTCGATCAGCTCTGGGTCGAGCCGAACGGCCGCATTCACCTGTTGGAATTTCCGGTCCCGTCCGCCCGAACGAAGACCCCACTCGCCGCCAACGCGATCGAACTCGTACGGCACGTCGCCGCGGTCACACTCGAAGGCGGAATTCACCCGAAGGCGAAGCGGATCGCCTCGCCGCTGTCGCCCCAGGCCATTCGGATCACCGACCAGTTGTTCGACGCCGAACAACCGCCGACGCTGGCCGCGGTCCGGCAGCAACTGAAGGAGAGCCACGCCCACCCGCCGGAGGTCAGCGGCGGGATGCGGGCGGCCCACGTCGGCCTGATCCTCGCCATCTCCGGCTGGGCGCTCGTCTTCCTGGTGCTCGGCTCGATCGGCTTCAGCGTTCAGGTGGCCCTGGAAGCGGTTCAGCGGTCGCACGACACCGTCGAGACGATGATCGGTCTGAGCTCTCCCACGCAGGTCGAACAGTGGCGGGCGAGCAGTCCGTACTTGAAGGAGGTTCTCGCCGCCGAGAACCTGCCCGGGATTTTGGAAAATCTGCGGACGCAACACGACCGCGACGATCAACTCGGACTGGCGCAGCGGGCGTTGTTGAGTCGGCCCGAGCGGTTCGTGGCCGATTCGATCACGCGGGTTTCCCGCCCGTTGTCGAACGGGGCGGACGACCCGGCGTTCGCGCTCAGTGCCGAGACGCAAATTTTGCTCGCGAGCCTCCCGCGGGACCAACTCGAACAGTTGAACCGCGAGACCCGGCGGTGGGCCGCGTGGCGGATGATCCTGTTTATTCTCGGGGTCGCGTTCGCGTTCGCCGCCTTTGCGTTCGCGTTCCGCGGCGGCGTGTCGTACCTGCTCGCCGGGATCGCACTCGTCGGCCGGGACGGCCGGGCCGCCCCCCGGTGGGCGTGTGCCCTGCGCGAGTTCCTGATCTGGCTCCCGCTCTTCGTCGTGCTAGTCCTGAACATCGGCATTCAGGCCAACCACCCCGATTGGCTGGTCGTTCGACTGGCCCTGGTCGTGCTGACCGTCGTAGTATTGTTGGCCTACCTGCTGGTGGGGTTACGCTACTCAAGCCGCGGGCCGCACGACGAGTTGATGGGCACTTACATGGTCCCGGCCTGAGCGAGCGGGTTCATGCGAAACTCGGCCCGGTATCGCGGTGTGAGCAGCAGCACCACCGTCATGATCGCGATGAGGAGCGACGGCATCTCCGCGAGGATCGTGAAGTCGAACCACCCGGCCTGACCTTCCCGCAGGTTGAGGCGCTCGTACAGCAGCCAACCGACCCAGCCGATCACCACTGCCGACGCGGCCATCGCCACCACGCGGGCCGCCCCCCGGCGGGCGTTCACGCCGCCGCTGTTGAGCGCGAGCACGCCGGCCAAAAGGACGCGGAGCACGACCGACGCGATCACCGTCGCGTCGTCCGCGGCCGCGGAGTACTCGCGCTTCCAGTAGTTGCCGAACTGGTACACCGCGACGACGCACAAGAACGCCCCGGAGATCCACTGGAGGTTCGCCACGGCATCGACCATCGGGCTGCGCTCGTCGATCGGGTCGAGCGGCCGGTACGGCATCACCGGGGCGAGGATCGGCGGTGCGTTCGGGTCGAGTGGCAACGGGGTCGGGCGATTGGTCGGAGGCGGGGTGGTCGTCAGTTCTGCGAACGGGCCGCCGCTGGACAGCGCCCGGTTGAGGGTTCCGCACTGCGGGCAGGCGACCATTTGCCCGAGGGCCGTGGTCGGCACGACGAGCCGCAGGTGGCAGACCCCGCACGGGCGGGCTTCGGTGTCCCCCTCCACGACCACTTCCGTCGGGTCGAGCGGCCGGGCCGTCACGGTCAACTTCATCGTGATTCCTTTCGGAGCGCGGCCCTCTATCAGGCGCGTGGCTTCGTCGCACAAATCAACACCGTTGCGAGGCGGTCCCGCAAATCGTCTCGATCCGCGACCTTCGCGAGTGTGTCATGGTATCGCGACAGCGACGGCGGCGGTTCGACGCCGCAACACCCCTGCGACGATTCCACCCACCGATTCAGCCGATCCGCGTCGGTCGGCCCTTTGTGCCCGTCCGACCGGGTGCCGCGGGGCAGCACGGCCCTCTCCGTCGCCGCCAAACCGAGTTCGAACCGCTGACGGCGGAGCAATGTGCCGATTTCTGTCACTGACGCGACACCGGCCAAGTTTACCGCCGGATCGTCGGCCCCGACCCAGCCTTCGGGCGGCGAGTCTTTCCAGGCGAGATCGCAGAACGCCAACCGGCCGCCGGGTTTCAGCACCCGGTACGCTTCCGCGAAAGCCCGGCCCAGGTTGGCGTAATGGAAGGCGTTGTTCGAGAGGACGCGATCGACGCTCGCTGATTCGAACGGCAACGCTTCCAGGTCTGCCACGCGAAACTCGGCCGACAAATCCGGCCGGCGGACGCGGTGCTGCCGCAGGTTGATCTCCGCCCGTTCGACCATCCCGGGCGACAGGTCGCAGCCGATCACGCGACAGCCGGCCGAGGCGGCGAGCAGCGCGTCGAGACCGCCGCCGCACCCAACGTCGAGGACAACCTCGCCCGGACGCAGGTCGGCGAACCGCAACGGATGGCCGCACATCAGCCCGAGATTGGCCGCGACTGGCACGGAAGCGAGTTCCGCGACAGAATATCCGCAGGCCAGCGCGAACTCGCGAACGGCGACGTCGGCCCCGGTGAGGGTACTCGCCGCAATTCGGTCGAAAGCCGTTCGAATCGCCGTCCTGGTCTCGGTCGCCACGTCTGTTGGCATTTTCCTCTCGCACCCGTCCGCGTTCAGGGCTAGAATTCATTCTAATCCTGTGGGTTCTCCTGCCAGCGTCGCTCCCGCGACCGAACCCGGATTTTTCCGCCGAGGCTCTTCATGCCCTCCTTCCGTCGTGCGACGTTCGCGATTGCTTGTCTCCTGTGTTCCGTCGCCAATCTCGCTGCCCTACCGCCGGGCGAGGGCGAGCGCAAAGACCTGATCGGCCAGCCGACGGGGCTGGAAATTCAACCGAACGCCTTCACGCTGACCGGCACGCGGGACGTGCGGCAGATCGTGGTGACGGGCCAGTACGCGAACGGCCAGAAGCGAGACCTCACTGCGGTGGTGGACGTGAAGTCCGAACCGGCAGGGATTGTGGACGTGGGCGAGGGACTCTTCCTCCGCGGCACGAAGGACGGCACCGCCAAGCTGACGATCACCGCGGGCGGCAAGACGGCAACCGCCACGGTCACGGTCGCCAAGTTTGCCGAGACGATCCCGGTGAGCTTCCGCCGCGACGTGGTCGGGGCGATGAACGTCGGCGGGTGCAACATGGGGGCGTGTCACGGCACGCCGAGCGGCAAGAACGGCTTCAAACTCAGCCTCCGCGGCTTCGACCCGGCGGCCGATTACCTGCAACTCAGCCGCGATCAATTCGGCCGTCGATCCGACAAGCACGACCCGATGGCGAGCCTGTTCTTGCTCAAGGCGATGGGCCGTGTGCCTCACGAGGGTGGCTCCCGGTTCGGCCCGACGAGCGTGCCTGCCGAGGTGATCGCCGGCTGGCTCGGCGAGGGGATGCAAGACGATGCGGCCACGCTGCCGGCCGTTCAATCGGTGCAAGTGCTGCCGGGCTCGCGGGTGCAACTGGCCCCCGCTCGCTGGCAGCAACTCGCCGTCGTCGCCACCTTCGCAGACAAAACGACGCGCGACGTGACCCGGCTGACGAACTTCAGCAGCAGCGATCCCGGCGTGGCGGACGTGACGCCGAACGGCCTCGTCGAGTTCAAGCGGCCGGGAGAAGTCGCGATCCTCTGCCGGTACCTCGAAGAAATGGTCTCGGTGCGGCTGACCTACCTGGAGCCGCGCGAGGGCTTCCAGTGGCCGAAGATTCCCGAGGCGAACTTCGTCGACACGCACGTCTTTGCGAAGCTGAAGCAAATGACGATCCTGCCGTCGGACCTGTGTACCGACTCCGAGTTCGTCCGCCGGGCGTACCTCGACGCTGCCGGCCGTCTGCCGACCATCGCCGAATCGAAGGCATTCCTGGCCGAGAAGGCCGCCGACAAGCGGGCGAAGCTGATCGACTACCTGCTGGTTCAGCCGGAATTCTCGGACTTCTGGACGTTGAAGTGGGCCGACGTGCTGCGGTCGAACCGCAAGACGATCCACCTAAAGGGGTCGCACGCCTTCCACAAGTGGCTGCGGGGCAAGATCGTCGAGAACACCCCGGTGGACGAGATGGTGCGGGAACTCCTCACCGCCAACGGCAACACGTTCAACAACCCGCCGGCCAACTACTACCGCATCGCGAAGGACCCGCTCAGCCTCGCCGAGAGCACGGCCCAACTGTTCATGGGCGTGCGGATGCAGTGCGCGAAGTGCCACAACCACCCGTTCGAGCGGTGGACGCAGGACGACTATTACGGCTTCGCCGCGTGGTTCGCCCGGGTGAAGCAGAAGCCCGAACCGGGCAAGGGCGTGGCGAAGGGCAAGCCGACCGACGCGGCCGAGGTCGTCTTCACCGCGCGGGACGGCGAGGTCACGCAACCCCGCACCGGCAAGGTGATGAAGCCGCGGTACGTCAGCGTCGGCGAGGCCGACGTGAAGGCGGGCCAGGACCGCCGCGAAGTGCTGGCCGAGTGGCTCACGTCGCCGGGCAACCCGTTCTTCGCCAAGAGCGTCGCCAACCGCGTCTGGTTCCACCTGGTCGGGAAGGGGATCGTGGACCCGGTGGACGATTTCCGTGATTCGAATCCGTCGTGCAACGACGAATTGCTGGACGCACTGGCGAAGGACTTCGCCGCCCACAAGTTCGACCTGCGGCACCTCGTTCGCACGATCATGAACTCGCGGTCGTACCAACTGTCGGCCGTGCCGAACGAGACGAACAAGGACGACGCCAAATACTTCTCGCACGCTGTGACGAAGCTGCTGACGGCCGAGCAACTGCTCGACGCCCTGTGTGATGTGACGGCCGTACCGGAGAAGTTCGCCGGTCTGCCGGCGGGCACGCGGGCGACGCAACTCGTGGACGGCGAAGTGAACCACCCGTTCCTGAAGGCGTTCGGCCAACCGGCCCGCGAACTGGCCTGCGAGTGCGAGCGCGAGAGCGACGGCAACCTCGGCCAAGCTCTCCAACTCATCAACGGCCCGACGGTCAATGAGAAGATCCGCAACACCGGCAACCGCCTCGGCACGCTGCTCACCGCGAAGAAGTCGGATGCGGAGATACTCGACGACCTCTACTACGCGGCCCTGTCCCGCCCGGCGTTCGACGACGAGAAGAAGGTGGCCCTCGCCCACGTTACGAAGGGGGCCGACAAGCGGAAGGCGTGGGAAGACGTGCTGTGGGCGGTGCTGAACACGCGGGAGTTCTTGTTCCGCCATTGATCGATAATGCAAAAGGCGAGCGGGGGGCGTCAGCCCCCTGATTCTTGGTCCCGTGCGGAACAGAATCAGGGGGCTGACGCCCCCCGCTCGCCAAGTGGCGAATTACTTCGCCACGATCCCGAACCCGTAGGCTGTCCAGGCGGCGGCACTGGCGATCATCAGAAGGCCGGCCACGCCCATCGACCACTTCGCGGTCGGCTTCGTCAGCGAGTCGCCGCCGAACACCCGCAAGCATTCCTCGGCCACCCAGTTGACCGCGTACAGCGGCCACATCACGGCCGGCAGGCTATCGCTTGGTGCCTCCGTGGAGCGATTCAGCGGTTGCGGCGGCGGGGCCGGGGGCAGTTCGACCGGCGCGGTGGGTTGACTGAGTTCCCCGATGTCCAACTTGCCGAACTGCGGCAGCACCGCGGGCGGGACTTCTACCGGAATCGTCACTGCCTTCGGCGGATTGAACAGGACCGACGGCGTCATCGGCACCATCGGAAGCCGCGGGCCGCCGAGCGTCGGCAGGTCGTCCTCGGTCACATCGGCGGGGTTGACCCGGTCGTCGTCGTGGGCCGGAGCGTAGTTCGTTAGCAAGTTCGCAGGAAGCCGGGCGATCGGCGGCGGCAGGTACGGTTCCTCCGCGGGCGGGGCCGTCGAGAGCATTACGACCGGTTCGGGTTCCGGCACGGGTGGCGCTTCCGCCGCGATGGTCATGTGCGGCGGCCGCACGGGGGCCGGCGTCGGGCGGTCCACCCGCCACCCGTCGGCGACCGGCTCTTCCAACGGCATCGGCGGGGGGACGTCCACCGGCAGCCAACGCGGCTTGCTATCGTCGCCGACCGTGGGGGCCGTCAGCATCCGTTGCAGCAGCGCGTCCAACTCTTCGAGTTGCTGCCGGGTCAGGTCGTTGGTCGAGGGGGTGGTCGTCATCGCGTTTCCATCCACGAAGGCCGGATCATCCGATGGGGAAGTTTACGCCAAAGGTCGGGCGGGTGAAAGATCAATTCGCGTGCCGCGGCAGGCACTTGAATCCGAGTTGTCGACAGTAACGAAATAACCCCGACAAATTTCCATTTGTCGGGGTCGGGCGTGTTGTTAGGGTGATGCCGGTTACAGCTTCGGCGGCAGGTTGCTGGCCGCGGTGTCGTCGAACCGGGGAGCCTGGTTCGTGATCCGTTGCGGCGGCTTCACCGCTTCCGGCTCGATCGCGGGGCGGCTGGGCGAGTCGGAGGAAACTTCTTCCTCGATGCCCTTCATGCCCTTCTTGAATTCGACGATCGACTTGCCGACGGAACGGCCGATTTCGGGCAGTTTGCGGCCGAACAGCAGCACGCCGAGCAGGAGCAACAGCAAGAGTTCTTGTGGCCCGATGGAACCGAGGAAACCGTAAATCATGTCAGCCTCCACAATCAGGTGGGAAAGCGAGTTGCGGAAAGTGGTGGAGGTTGAAGGTAACCCCGCCAAAACGGGTGCGAGCGGGCTGGGTGGTTCGAGCCGGCCGCACGGTAGGAGCTTGCAAGCTAGAGAAAGTATATCCGGTTCGGCCCTGGTTGGGCAAGGCTACGGGGGTGGAATTTCAGCCGGAAGTGAACGATGTTCGGCCGAACAGTGAGCCGTCATAACTCGTTGGTCGAAGCCGGACCCTGCATTCCGATCCAAAAGAAAGCTGTGGCCAGCCAAGTGAAGGCTAGCCAGATGGCACAGAAACCGCGCGCGACTTGCGTATTGGCGTGATGGAACTCTTCCTCCGTGATCTCGCGGATCGTTCGGCCATGATTGGCAAGTACGAATGTGCCGTCCTTGTGCTCGACATACCCTTCGACGGGAGAAACGAACTGCAAAGCGGTCGCAGGCAGCAAGACCGCGCCGGGAGGTCCGATGAACCAAAAAGCCAGTGGGATGGTGGTCAGAACTTTTATGTCAATATCCCACCGGGACAGATTTGGCTCCCGTCGGGCGATGTCTGACTTTCGGCGACCGATCACCAGAATCGAGGCCCCGAAGACGAGTATCGTGCCAAGGTGCAAGGGCCAAACCTGTCGTACCGAAATTCGCGTTTCGGGAAGAAACGTGTAGAGAAACACCACCCCGTCCAGGAGTAAAAGAGCGGCCGTGACTACACGGAAGGTACTTCGCATTCGATTCTTGCGTTATGGCCCGAACGGATTGATCACGACCTGCCGTTATTCCTTCGTCGCCACCTTCCCCGGTGACAGCTTCTCGGCCCTCTTCGCGAAGTCGTCCTTCATCTCGGCGAACACCCGCGACTCGGCCTTCGCCCAAACGCGCTGGGCGACCTTCAGGTAGCGGTCGGCCTCGTCGGTCCGGCCGAGGCGGTCGCACAGTGCCCAAAGGCCGAGTGCCCCGCGGACGCTGCCGCTGTCGTGGGCGAGGGCTTCCTGGAACGCTTCCTCGGCCTCGCTCACGATGCCGGCTTCCAGGGCCGCGGTGCCCCAGACTTCCATGAAGTACGCCCCGCCGCCCCAGGCGTGGTGGGCGTAGTCGTCCTTCGTCTTGTCGAGGGTCCGTCGCAACAACTTCACGCCGGCCTCGCCGTTGCCCGTCTGGCACTCGTAGCGGCCCTGGACTTCCCACAGTCGAAGTTCCTTCTGCCGGTCGGTGCGACCACCACGGGCCGGGGCGGCCTGCCGCATCACGTCGAGTTCCGCCTTCGCCCGCTCGGCCATGCCTCGTTCCAGGAACATCACGGCCGAGAAGTACGCGGCCGTCGCCTTGTCCCCCTTCCGCATGTCGGAGATCAACTTCTCGGCGTCGGACCAGTTCTTCTCGGTGACGGCCAGCCGGAACCACTCGGGCCGCAGTTGGTACTTGTATCCCTCGGCCTCCTTGCGAATCTGCGCCGCCTCGGCCAATCGGCCGTCGTGGACCAGCGCCCGCGTCAGGATTTCCATGTGGTGGCGGAACTGGTGGTCGTCGTCCGGCTTCACGTTCAGCAACTTGTGGTAAGCCTTCTCCAATTCGACCGCGTGCCACGACCAATCGGTCGTCTTCTGCCACTTGCCGACACGCATCCCGAGGTGGGCCTGCATGTGGAAGGCGTGCGGCAACCCCGGCGACGATTCGATGTACGCTTCCGCGTAGGGCCAGCCGAGCGCCGGTCGGCGGATGTTCTCGAACGTGTGGACGAGTTCGTGGTTCGCTCCGGGATGCAATGGGTTCAGCCGTAAGAGTGCCTTGTAAATCGGAATCGGCCCGTACTGCCCTTCGGCGATCTGCGCCCGGGCGTACCAGCCCTCCTCGTCGTCCTCGTAGATGCTCAGCAACTCGTCGAGCGTTTGCGTCGCCTTCTTCTTGCGGTCTTCGGGCTTCACGTCCGGCCAGTTGCCGCGCTCTTGCAGGCGGGCCGTGATGAGCAGCGTCTCGCGGTGGCTCGCCTTCGGCATCAGGTTCTTGGCTTGATCGAGAGCGTAGTCGTGTGGGGCCTTCTTGTACTGGTCGGGTAACCGCGGCTGAAGCCCGCCGCCGAGGACCGCCAAGAGGCGATCGGGCTTCGGGGTGGAGGTTTTGCCCCATTTTTCCAGTGCCCGGTGCAGCCCGAGCCAGGCCATCGCGCAGTCGGGGTCGTGCGACAGGGCCGTCTCGAAGCTGCGGGCCGCTTCCATCCAGACGTAGGAGTAGTAGTAGCCGAACCCCTCGTCGCAGAACTTCTGGCACTCGGCCGACGGCGTGCTGACGCGGTAGTGGTACTTGCACAGGTCCGGTGCGTGGACCGACGGCGTGAGGCCGCTGAGGGGCAGGGGGCGGGGCGAGGGTTTCACGGGTGCGGCGGAAGCGAATGCCACGGCCAGCACGGTCCAGGTGGTCAGCATTTTCGAATGCCTTCGAACGGAGGCGGGTGTGATGCGAGAAAGTTTACTGCACGAGTCGGGATTGAGGAAGGGTCAATTCGCGAACTCTCACACTTTCTGCGGGAGTTGCGGGCGGGGGCCTCGCTCCATGCCGGTCGCGGCCTGTCCGGGCACCGATCGACCCGCTGGCTATTCCTTCCCGGCAAGGGTCTCGAAGGCCTCCCGCTGGGCGGCGACCCACTTCCGGTACCCGTCCGGGTCGACCCACGCCTTGACCCCGTCCGTCGTCGTCCGGCCGCGCTTGGCGTCCAAGCCGCAGGCGTCGTTGTGGGCCGTCAACCAGACATCCGGCTTCAGCGATCCGAGGGCGCGGAAGGTGCGGCGGAAGTCGTCGCCGATCCCCTTGTAGGACGGGTTCTGGGTGACGCGATAACCGGGGTTCACGCTGGTCCCGTCGGGAAAGACAATCGTGTAGGTCTTTCCGTCGTGGACCACGTTCGTGAAGTAGGTGGTCGAGCCCTTGGTGTGCCCCGGCGTCAGGATCGCCCGGATCGACACGTCCCCCACCTTGATCTCGTCCCCGTCCCGGAAGACCGTGCCCACCTCGGTCGGATCGAATTGAAAGTCTTGGGACCCGCCGTACTGGAAATCGAGCTTCCCTCCAGACTCAAACAGTTCCTTCTCCTCGCGGATCACGGCGACCTTGGCCCCCGTGACTTTCTTGAGGTGGGCGTGCCCGCCGACGTGATCGACGTGGGCGTGCCCCGCCAGAATCAGCTTGACGTCTTCTGGCTTGAAGCCGAGGGTCCGGATCGATTTCTCAATCATCGGCCCCGACCCCGGCATCCCGGTGTTCAGGACGACGTGGCCCTCGGACCCCGTGATCAGGTAGGACCCGAGCCCTTTCGTTCCGACGAAGTAGACCGGCCCGACGATCCGGAACGGCTCCGCCGCCTCGTCCCACTTCAAGAGTTTCCGGGCGGCTTGGAGGAAAAAGTCGGAGCCCTTCCCCGCGTCCTCTTTCTTGGCCTGAGACATGGCCTGGGTTGTGAGCAGCAACAGACCGCCGACCGCACACCCGACGGCGAGGGGCGAAAGTTTTAGCGTCATGTGCGACCCTCATCGATCGGGAACTGATGTCAGGCGATTCGTGTGACGGTGTGATGGGCTGATGATTCACGGTACGGGTGACGAGTTCAAGAGAAAGGGGAGGTGGTCGCCGCCCGTCACGAATTCAACGGGACGGGCGGCACAGTGGTTCGGCGAGAAGTCACACGTGCGAGATCCGATTGCTTCGTGCGGGTTGTCGGGTAATGAGGTCATGTCAACCGCGGGTCTGTTAACCCGAGACGCCGAGAGTTTTTCGCCGTTCGCCTCGGGGGCGAGGCGACTCTGATGAATGATGAAATCACCCTGGCCGAAGTTCGAGCGATCAGGTATGATCCCCACAACCTACCCCCGCTCTTATCACACTCCGTTAGCCGAATTCACCCGATAATCCTCCCAGCAGTGCGGCCGGGACGGAGACGTTTGGAAGTGGAGTCGTAACGGCGAGATACGGCATGATTCGCTTCACTTTCCCCCTCCTCTCCATCCTCGTGACGGCTTCGGGCGTGATTGCAAGCGGTCCGCCCGCGATCACCGCGGAGGCGCAAGCCGTTCTGGACCGGAGCTGCGTGAAGTGCCACGGGCCGCTCGAACAGGAGGCCGGCCTTCGGCTCGATACCGCCGCGGCCGTAATGAAGGGCGGTGAGGACGGGCCGGTTGTCGTCGCGGGGAAGCCGGACGACAGTAAACTCCTCAGCGTCTTGGCCCGCACCGCTACGCCGCACATGCCGCCCAAGAAACAGTTGGCCGACGCCGATGTCGCCACGTTGCGGAAGTGGGTGACAACGCTCTCCGCCGCCCCCGCGCCGGAGGTCAAGGCCGAGCGGGCGCAAGTGCCGACGGAACCGGCCGCGGCCATCGACCACTTCCTGACCGCCGCCTGGCAGGCTCGCGGTCTGACGCCCGCCGCCGTCTGCGACGACCGCACGTTCATCCGCCGGGTCACGCTTGACCTCGTCGGGCGCATCCCCACGCCGGAAGAGACGAGCAAGTTCCTGTTCGACGCCGCCCCCGACAAGCGAGCGGTTCTGGTCGATCGCCTCCTGACCAGTGACGAAGCCGCCCGCAACCGCCGCGAGATTTGGGACGCCCTGCTCATGGGCCGCCCCGGTCGGCGGGAAGACCGGCGACGGGACAGCGGATGGCTGGCGTTCCTGGAAAACTCCTTCAAGCAGAACCGCCCCTGGGACGAAATCGTGCGGGCGTTCCTCGCCGCGCGCCCCGAGGACAAGGGCGCGGTTTGGTTTCTCTACGAGCGGCGTAACGATTACCAACAGATCGCCGAGTCCGTCGCCCCGGTGATCTATGGCACCCGACTGGACTGTGCCCAGTGCCACGACCACCCTCTGGCCAGCGAGATCAAACAGGGCCACTACTGGGGGCTCGTTGCCGCCTTCAACCGCGGTAAGAACGTCGAACGCGGCGGGCCGACGGCCGTGAAGGAGTCGGCCGTCGGCGGGGTGATGAACTTCACCAACCTCAAGAAAGAGTCGCAACCGGCGGTCATCACCCTGCTCACGGGCAAGGTCGTCGAGGAACCACGCGGGGCCAACGATGCCGACACCCCGGATCGGTACATCGATCCGAAGGCTGCAGTGCCGGTGCCCAAGTTCTCCCGCCGGGAGGCGCTCGCCGAGGCCGCGACTCGTGGGAATCCGCTGCTGGCCCGGTCGTTCGTCAACCACACGTGGGCGATCTTGATGGGCCGCGGCATTGTCGACCCGCCGGACGAGATGAACTCGAAGCACCCGCCGAGCCACCCCGAACTGCTCGACTGGCTCGCGGCCGATTTCGCCTCCCACAATTACGACGTTCGCCGCCTGACCCGTGCGATCGTTCTCAGTCGCGGCTACCAACTCGCCTCGTGGGCCGGTTCGGCCACACCGCCGCCGGACGCCTTCGCCGCCGCCGTGGAACGGCCCCTGACTCCGGAAGCGATCGCGCGATCGGCCCGCATCGCCGCCGGCCTGACCCCGGACGACGACAGCTTGCGAAAGGCGGTGGCCGAGGCGTTCCCCGGCCTGCCGGGCAAGGTTTCGCAGGTGACGATGCAGCAGGCCATGTTCCTGACGAACAACCCCCTGATGGCCGATCTGTTCAAGCCGAACCCGGCCGACGCCGTTTCCGCAATCTCGCCGGAGGATCGCGTTCGGGGGATCTTCCGTCGGGCACTCGTTCGCGACCCGGACGCCGAGGAGTTGGCCCGCGGCGTCGCCTTCCTGAAGTCCCCGGCCGAACCCGGCACCGCGGTCGGCCAACTCCTGTGGGCGATCGTCGCCGGTCCCGAATTCCTCACCAACCACTGACAATCCATGACGATAAACCCCACCCCCCCCCCACCACCCGGCTCTTGCACGCCCGACGACCACCGGCTGCACCGCCGGCTGTTCCTCAAAGGGCTGGCTGCCACCGGCGTCCCGGCGGTGACGAGTTTCACCGGCCTGTTCACGAACCCGGTCTTCGCCGCGGCGACCAAGAAGGCCCAAAAGAACGTCCTCCTGCTGTGGCTGTGCGGCGGACCGAGCCAGTTCGAGACGTGGGACCCGAAGCCGGGGCGACCGTCCAGCGGGCCGTTTCCGAGCATCCCCACGAAGGTACCCGGCACGCGCTTCTCGTCCCTCATGCCGAAGTGCGCCGGCATCGCCGACCGGCTGAACGTCGTGCGGTGCATGCGCACCAAGCAGACGGAACACCTGCAAGCGATTAACCTGCTCACCCGCGGCAACCCGGACCGCGCCGGGTTCACCCGGCCGACGCTCGGGGCGTCGATCTCGGCCGCCCTGGGCACGGTCGACACCAAGTTGCCGAACTTCATCCTGCTCGACCCCAACCCGCGGGGCAACGAGTTCGAGTCGTACAAGGCCAGCGACCTGACCGGCTGGCTCGGCCCGCAGCACGCCCCGGTCCGCCTCGGCGGTTCGTACACGCAGCTCGGCAAGGCCGTGGACGCGGCGACGGACGAGAAGGAAGACCGCCTCGCCCTCCGGCGGTTCTTGGCGAAGAAGTACGAAGCCGAGCGGGGCAGTAACACCGCCGCCGCCCAGAACGCGGCCTTCGAGAAGATGAAGGGACTGACCGCGAGTGCCGACCTGTTCGACCTCGCGAAGATCCCGGAAGCCGACCGTGCCCGCTACGGCCCCGGCACCTTCGGCTTGCACACGCTGATGGCCCGCAACCTGGTCGAGAAGGGCGCGCCGTTCGTGATGGTCGCCAACGGCATGCCGTGGGACAACCACATCATGCAGCACGAAATCCACCAGATGCTCGTGCCGGAACTCGACCGCGTGTTGCACGTCCTCCTCGCCGACCTGCAAGACCGCGGCTTGCTCGACCACACGCTGGTCGTCGCGATGGGCGAGTTCGGCCGGTCGCCGTGGATGAACCCCGCCCGCGGCCGGGACCACTACCCGAACGCCTGGAGCCTCATGATGACCGGCTGCGGCTTGAAGCGGGGCGTGGTCGTCGGGGCCACCGATATCGACGGGGTCGATCCCGCCGGCAAGTCGTTCAACGAGCAAAACCTGTTCGCGACCATCTTCACGGCGTTGGGGATCGACCCTTACGCGGAGTACGACCTGACCAACATGCCGACGTTCCACCGCGTCGAAGACCGGGCCGAACCGATCCGGGAGGTGCTGGCGTGAAACTCGTCAAATCGAAAGACGTCTCGCTGCCGATGGGCGTCCTCGGCCTCACCGCCTGGGCCGACGCCAAGCGACTTTACGCTGCCTGCATGGACGGGGCGATCTACGAGTGCGACCCGGCGACCGGAAAGGTCACGCCGCTGCCAGACCGGCACGAGAGTTACGCCTCCGGTTGCGTGCTTCTGCCCGACGGGAAGACACTGATCTCCGCCGGCTACGACGGCTGCCTCCTCTGGCACGACCTGGTCGCGAAGAAGTCCATCCGTCGCGTTCAGGCCCACACGTTCTGGTCGTGGCGACTCGCCCTGTCGCCCGATGGCCGGCGGGTTGCTTCCTCGACCGGGCAATACCTGGCTGGCGGTGAGAAGTACGAGCCGGCGGCCGCTGCCGAGCCGACGGTGAAGGTCTTCGACGCTCTTACAGGGGAACTGCGGCAGTCATTCGACCACGGCCCGCCCGTAACGAGCCTGGCATTCGCGCCGGACAACCGGCACGTCGCCGGCGGGAACTTGATGGGCGAAGTTCGCGTGTGGGACGTGGACGCCGGCAAGGTGGCGGCCGAGTTCACGACCCCGGACTTTACGTGCTGGGGCCAGATCAAAAGCCCCCACTACTGCGGCGGCATCTACGGCCTGATGTTCCCGCCGGACGGCGACACCCTCCTGTGTTGTGGCATGGGGGCGATGGCCGACCCGATGGCCGGCAACGGCAAGATGCGGTGGCAGCGGTGGGACTGGCGAGCGGCCCCGCCGAAAAAACGGGACCAGATCCGCGACTCGGACGGCGGGACCGGCTTGATGGAAACGCTCGCGCCGGTCCCCGGCGGCGGCTTCCTGATGGCCGGCCGGCAGGCCCAGGGTACATGGACCACCGCCGTCTTCGCCGCCGACGGCAAACTGGTCGCCTCGCTCGACACGAAGTCGCGCGTCACCCAGGCGGTGTTCGCGCCCGACGGCCGGAAACTCTACCTCGCCGCGACCGTCGGCCAGCCGAAGCCGGTCAACGGCAAGTGGGGGGATTTCGGGCGCGTCCACGTCGTCGATGTCGTCTGACGCCGACCGCGAGCGAAGACCAAACCCGGCATCGATGTAACCCTGACATCCTGCTAACCCGAGACGTCAAGAGTTCGTCTCGGGGTGCGAGACGAACCTTCCCGTTTCGTCTCGCACCCTCGATTCACTTCTGCGAACTTGAGCCGGCAACGCCCGTTGAGGCCACACGAACTACGTCAGCCTTCATGGGAAGCACGGCCGAAAGCCCACCGACCGGCGCGAGCGGCCGATCCCGTCCCCACGAGATCGGGGCCGCGGTCACGCGAGAACGTCCTTGACGACGGTCCCGGACACGTCCGTCAGGCGGTAATCGCGGCCGGCGTGGCGGTAGGTCAGTCTCTCGTGGTCGAGTCCCATCAGGTGCAAGATCGTGGCGTGGAAGTCGTGGACGTGGACCGGCTTCTCGACCGCCTTCATGCCGTGCTCGTCGGTCGCCCCGTAGACGACGCCCCGCTTCACGCCGGCCCCGGCCAGCCACGAACTGAACGCCCAGTTGTGGTGTTCGCGGCCGGGGTTGGCGGCCGTGTTGTTGAACGGCGTGCGGCCGAACTCGGTCGTGCCGACCACCAACACGTCGTCGAACAGGCCGCGCCGCTTCAGGTCTTGAATCAACCCAGCCGTCGGCTGATCGACCTGCGGGGCGAGGCGGCCGTGATCGGCCATGTTGCCGTGCGAGTCCCAGTTGTTGGACGACCCGGTGTGGATCAACTCCACGAACCGCACGCCGCGTTCCACCAACCGCCGGGCGACGAGGCACTGCCAGCCGAACCCGTCGGTCTGGCCGCGCTTCAGGCCGTACAGGGCCAGGGTGGCGTCGTCCTCCTTCGACAAGTCCAATGCCCCCGGCATTTCCGACTGCATCCCGTAGGCCGTCTCGAACGACCGGATGCGGGCGGCCAGCGCGGGGTCATCCTCTCGGGTTGAACGGTGCGACTCGTCGAACGCCCGCAGCGCGTCGAGTTCCATCTTCTGCCGGGTCGCGTCCGTCACTCGGGGCCGGAGGTTGGCGACGGGTTCGGTCCCCGGCACGACCCGCGTTCCTTGATGGACCCCTGGCAGGAAGTCCGCGGCCCAGACCTGGGTGCCCGCGTACGGCATCTGCGGGGCGAGGACCAGGAACGACGGTAGGTTCTTGTTCGGCGTACCGAGACCGTAGCTCGCCCACGCGCCGAGGCTCGGCCGGGCGAACGCGAACGACCCGGTGTGCATGCCGAGCGTGGCGTTGTAGTGGTTCGAGTGGCTGGTGTGCATCGACCGGATCAGGGCGATGTCGTCGATTTGCCGGCCGAGGTGCGGGAACAGGTCGCTGACCTCGATGCCGCTCTTGCCGTGGGGGGCGAACTTCCAGTCCGGCCGCTTGAGGAACAGCTTCTCGTAGCCGGGGCGGTTGCGGGTCTCCGGGTGGTCGAACGTCACCGTCTTGCCGTGGTCGGCGACCAACTTCGGTTTCGGGTCGAACGAATCGACGTGCGACACGCCGCCGCTCAGGAAGAGGAAGATGACCGACTTCGCCTTCGCGGGGAAGTGCGGCTTCTTCGGCGTGAGCGGGTCGGCGGCGTCGGCCGCGAGCAATTCGCTGAGCAGAGCCGGCATCAGCATCGACCCGGCCACGGCCGACCGGACGAACCCGCGGCGGGAGGCGTTGGGCATGGACTACTCCACGAAGAGGAACTCGTTACTCGCCAGTAGCACGCGGGCCAACGCTGCCCACGCCGCTTCCGCCCCGTCCTTCTGCGTGCCACGGTAACGCGCCAGGAAGTCGGTGGCGAAGTCGCGGTCCTTCGGCGTCGGCGTTCGCTGGAACGTGATGCGGAACAACTCGTCGATCCGCTCCGCCTCCGGCTTCGTCATCGCGCGGCCGGCCAGTTTGTCGGCTTGGGCGTGGAAGAACGGGTCGTTCAAAAAGAACAACGCCTGCGTCGGCACGGTGGTCGCTTGCCGCTGCGGCGTGGTCGCGTTCGGATCCGCCCCGTCGAACAGCCCGAGGAACGGATGGCGGCGGTTCCGCACGGCCACGAGGTACACGCTCCGCTTGCTCGTCTCGTAGAAGGAACTGAACGGCACGTGTTGGGTGTAACCCCACGACGCCTCCGGTGGGAACGGGTGAGCCTGCCCCGGCTCGCGGTCCAACTGGCCGCCGGCGGTCAGCAGGCTGTCGCGGATTTCCTCGGCGCTCAGCCGACGACGGTCGAACCGCCAGTAGAGATCGTTGTTGGCGTCCACCGTCGCAGCCGCGGGGCGTGACACGCTCACCTGTTGATAGGCGGCCGACAGCAGGATCGTCCGGTGCAGGGACTTCACGCTCCACCCGGAGGCCACGAACTCGGCCGCGAGCCAGTCGAGTAACTCGGGGTGCGTGGGGGCAACGCCGCGGGTGCCGAAGTCGTTCGGCGTCTTCACGATCCCCTTGCCGAAGTGGTGCAGCCAGACGCGGTTGGCCATCACGCGGGCCGTCAGCGGGTTGTCCTTCGACGCGATCCAGTTGGCCAGGTCGAGTCGCCCGCTGCCCGTCTTCGTGGTGATCGCGTGGCCGCCGAGCACTTCGAGCCAGCGGCGCGGCGCCGGGTCGCCGAGTTTCTCGGGGTCGCCGCGGAGTTGAACACGCGCGTCGGCCGCCTGCCCCTCGACGACGGCGAACGCGACTTCCGATTTCGGCATCGCCCGCACGAGGTCCGCTCGCGTTCGTTCGAGTTCCCGACGGCCCTCGGCTTCGGAAACCGCCGCGGCCAATTCAGTCGACACGTCCTGAGCGATGCGTTCGATTTTCCAGCCGACGCCGTCGGGGCCGCCGGGGTGAGCGTCGCGGACGCGGCCGGTGATCTTGACCTTGCCCGTGATCGGGCTGAGCCAGCCGACGGCGACGGCCCCGTCCGGGGCGGGGTGGATGAAGAGGGAGCGGGCCGGCAATTTCGTCCACACGCCCGCGGGTTCCTTCGCGGCGTTCACCAGCACCGCCGGCGTCTCGCCGTTCCGCCAGGCGTTCAACCCGGCCTTCCCCGAAATGTCGCGAACCGCCTCCGGCAGCAATTGCGGCCCCGTTCGGGCGTCGAAAAGCCACCAGACCGACTTGTTTCCGTGCCGGTCGGCGTGCGGGTTCCCGGCCAGGAGATTGTCGACCAGATCGTCGGTCGCGTTCCACCGCCGGCCTTGCCCACCGACTTCCACGATGTCCCATTCCACGAGTGTCGTGTCGGCCCCGTGGTTCTTGAGCGGCGTCACGGACAGATGCACCAATTCGCCGGCCTGGATCGGGATTTCGGCCGACAACTTGTCGAACGTCTGCTCCCCGCCGTCGGCGATTTCGCCCGACGCGAGGACGTGAGACGACGCGGAGAAGATCGCCTTCAATCGGCGAAGGTTGGCGTCCGCCAGCGTCTGCTGCGCCTGCATCTGGGCGTCGAGGGCGGCGATTTGATCGCGGTGCGGCTTGATGACGCGGTCCCACTCGGCCGGTTGCAACAGGGGCACGAGATCGCGGGGTTGCTGGCGGGCCTCGCAGCCGGGGGAGGCGAATTTCGTGCTCGCGAAGATGCCGTACAGGGCGTAGTAGTCGCGGGCGGTGACGGCGTCGTACTTGTGGTCGTGGCAGCGGGCACAGCCGAGGGTCAGGCCGACGAACGCCTTGCCGAGCGTGTCGATGCCGTCTTCGTGCGTCAGGTGCATCGACTTGTCGCTGTCATGGTCGAACCGCCGGGCCACGGCCAGGTAGCCGGTGGCGACGACCCGCCGCGCGTACAGTTCCGGCGGCCCCTGGGCGGCGAGGATGTCGCCGGCGATCTGTTCGCGCAGGAACTCGTCGTAAGGCTGATCCTTGTTGAACGAGTCGATGACGCCGTTGCGGTACCGCCAGGCGTGCGGCAGCGGGTGGTCGGTGTTCTCGCCGGCGGTGTCGGCGTACCGTACCAAGTCGAGCCAGTGGCGGCCCCACCGCTCGCCGTAGTGCGGGCTGGCTAGCAACCGGTCCACGACTTTGGCGAACGCCCCGGCGGTGGTGTCTTTCAGAAAGGCGTCCACTTCCTCGGGCGTGGGCGGCAGGCCGGTGAGGTCGTAGGTCACGCGGCGCAGGAGCGTCCGCTTGTCGGTCGCGGGGGCGAGCGATAACGTGCGTTCGGCGAGGCTTGCCGCGATGAAAGCATCGACGGGGTTCGCGAACGCACTCTTGGGAACGGTCGGCCGGCGAACCGGCTGGAACGCCCACCACCGCTTCGCTTCGTCGAGGGGCACGCCGCCGAGGCGGGGCGGGCCGCCGTCCCGCGGGTCCGGGGCACCGTCCTTCACCCAGGCCGTCAGCGCGTCGATCTCGGCCTTCGAGAGCTTCCCCTTCGGCGGCATCCGCTTGTCGGCGTCGGTCGAGGTGATCGCCTGGATGAGCAGACTTTGCTCGGGCTTGCCCGGTTGGATCGCGGGGCCGTTCTCGCCACCGGCTTGCCACCCGGCCTTCGAGTCGAGCCGCAGACCGGCCTTCTGTTTGTCCGGCCCGTGACAGGACGTGCAGTGCTTCAGCAAGAGCGGCCGAATCTGCGCTTCGAAGGTGTCGTCGGCCGCCCGCGACGAGCCGACCAGCAGGAGCGTCCCGACGAGGATCACGGACAGCCCGCGGGCGTTCGGCATTCTGCTCTCCTGACGGGGTGCGGGCAGCGGTCCGGCCGAAACCCGCGTCGGAGCGGGGTCGAATCAGGGGGCACGGACGGAAGCAGAGCCACCCGGCAACGAGCCGTCATTCTAACCGCAGATACGGCAGGTAGAGGGCAAATTTCGCCGGGTCGGAGGGACGCCATCACCGGGCTGGCGGCGGCGGCTCCACGGCGGCTGGGCCGTCCGGTTTGCCCGTCGCGATGGCCGCCACGAGCGGTTCGAACAGGGTGCGGGCGCGGTAGTCGTGGTAGCGGGTGAACACGTCGTCCTTGCGGACCGGCGGTTCGCCCGGTCCGGGCTCCATCGCCTGGCCGTTGCGGACCATGACGAGGTTCAAACTGGGGACGACGAGCAACAACTGATCGCCGGCCCCCGCCCCCCAGACGGCGTCCTTCGGCAACCCCGCGTACCGCCCGCCGGCGTTCGTCCACCACCCCATCCCGCAGTGCCCCGGCAGGCCGGCATCGCCCGTCACCGCCGCCACGGCTTCCTTGCTCAGAATCCGCTTGCCGTCCCAATCCCCGGCCCGAACAACCAGCCGCCCGATGCGGGCCATCGCCCGCGGGGTGAACGCCCCGCCACCCCAGGCGGGTACGAGAGACAGGCCGTCCACGCTCACCGCCTTGCCGTACCCGGCGGACCACTCCTTGTCGCCCACCCCGATCGGTTTCAGCACCCGCTCGCGAAGCAGCGTCCGGGCGTCCGTGTGCTGGGTCCCCTGAATCGAGGCGGTGACGCAGTACGTCAGGATTCCGATGCCGGGGTTGCTGTACCGGAGTTGTTCGCCCGGGACGGTCACCGCGGCCGCCTTGTCGCGGGCGAGCGTGAACGGGTCGTCGGGCGGCTCCCGACTCTTCCAGAAGTCGCCCTTCCAGCCGGTGAGCTTGTCGTGCGGCAGGTCGTCGGCCTCGGCGTCCTCCAGCCCGGACGTGTGCGAGCCGAGGTGGCGGAGGGTGATCTTGGACTTGCGGGCGTCGTCCTTCCACGCCCGGACGTACTTGGCGGCCGGGTCGTCCAACGTCAACCGCCCGTCGGTCAGGGCGACGGCGAGGGGCAGCCCGCCGACGATGGCCTTGGCGAGCGAGGCCGTGCCCTGAGCCTTGGTCGGGCCGTTACCGTCGGCGTACCACTCGGACACGACGCGGTCGTTGCGGACGACGAGGAACGCCCGCGACTTCTTGGCGACCACGACCTTGACCAGTGCGTCCAACTTCTCCTTCGAGAACCCCTGGCTCTCCGGCGATGCCGTCTGCCAGTCGAACCCTTCCCCCCGCGCGGGGATGGTCACGCCGAGGTAGGCGAGTACCACGACCAGGGCCATCAGTAACCGTTTCAATGCCTTGCCCTCCTTGATTCCACCTGTCTCGTGGGTGTTGTCGGGCGTTGCTGGGCGGTCGTGGACCTTGTAAGGATACGCATATGAGAATCACCTTCGCTCTGCTCGCCCTCCTCACTTCCACCGCCGTATCCCAGGCCCAGGACGTGAAGCGAGACATCCCGTACGCCGACAAGCCGCACGAGCGACAGGTCCTTGACGTGTACGCACCGCCGGGAGCGAAGGGACTGCCGGTCGTCTTCTGGATTCACGGCGGCGGCTGGCAGGCCGGCGACAAGAAGGACGTCCAACTCAAGCCGAAGGTGTTCACCGACCGCGGGTTCGTCTTCGTCGCCGCCAACTACCGCCTCCTGCCCACCGTCGAGATGGGGGACATCGTCCGCGACGTGGCGAAGGCCGTCGGGTGGACGCACAAGCGCGCCGCTGAGTACGGGGGCGACCCGAGCCGACTCTACGTGATGGGCCACTCGGCCGGGGCGCAACTCGCCGCCTTCGTCTGCACCGACGAGCGTTACCTCAAGGCCGAGGGCGTGCCGTTTGCCGCTCTCAAGGGGTGCGTGCCGGTGGACGGCGACACCTACGACGTGCCGGCCATCATCGCGACGGCCGAGGCCCGGTGGCAGGCGCACGGTCTACCGCGGGCGAAGTTCGGCCACCGCGAAAAGTTCGGCAACGACCCGGCCAAGCACAAGGACTTCTCGGCCGTCACGCACGCGACCAAGGGCAAAGGCGTTCCGCCGTTCCTGCTCCTCCACGTCGCCGACCACCCGGACGTGAGCGCGCAGGCCGCCCGGCTGGGTTCCGTATTGAAGGAGGCCGGCGTCCCGGTCACGGTCTTCGGCGCACGGGAGACGACTCACAACAAGCTCAACGCGGACCTCGGCAAAGAGGATGATCCGGCCACGAAGGCGCTGTTCGAGTTCCTCGACAAGACGTTGAAGAAGTGAGTCGCCCTCGCCTCACTCGCCGTAGAAGAGTAACTGCTGGATCTTCCCGTCCGGCGTCCGGTACAACGACGCCCGCACCTTTGTTGCCTTGTACGTCAGGGTCACGTCGACCACCGCCATGCCGCCCCGCTCGTGGGCGGTGCCGACGTCCACCTTCTCCGGCTCGCCGAGGGCCTTCAGCCGTGCGCCGCCGGCCTTCACCCGGTCGTCCGTCAGGTACACACTGAACTCCTCGCCGAGTTGGGTCCGGTCCACCGTTCCGTCGGCCATCTGCTTGAGCACGCTCAGAACCGCCTCTTTCGGGCCGACGCCGGCCACCTTCGGGACCGGGGCCGCGTCCTTCGCCTGCACGTCCTTCAGGAGCAGGCGGAACAGGTCGCCGCGCAGCTTCGTTGCCGACACGTGCTCCGTGTTCGACAGAACGACCAGCCCGGTTTTCGCCCGCGGGATGAACGAGTTCCCGGAAACGAACCCGCTGACGCCGCCAGTGTGTTGGAGGACGATGTCACCATCGACCGTGCTGACGCTCAGACCGCAGGCGTAGTTCGACACCTTGCCCGTGGTCAGCACCCGCGGCGTGGTCATCCCCTTGAAGTACGGCGGCGGCATCACCTTGCCGGTCGTCAGGGCCAAGTCCCATTTCAGCAGGTCGGACGCCGAAGCCCACAGGCCACCGGCCGCGTCGATCCATCCGTCTGCCTCGGGCGGGGCCGGCTCCGGGTCGCCGAGCGCGAACGCCGTGTATCCCGTCGCCGCCCCGGGCAACTCCTTCGCCGAGCCGTACCGCGAGTGCGTCAACCTCTGCGGACCGAGGATGTTCTTCGTCAAGAACGTGCCGAACGGCTCGCCGCTCGCCTTCTCGACGATGCCGCCGAGGATGATGTACCCGGTGTTGCTGTAAGAGAACCGGCTACCCGGATCGAAGTCGAGTTTGCCGCCGGCGTAGTCCTTGAGCATGGTGTCGAACGCGATCGGCTTGAGCATCCGGCGGTCGAGGAAGTCGAGCGGGTAGTAGTCCGGGTAGCCGCTCGTGTGGTTCATCAGGTCGCGGATGGTGATGTCTTTCGCCCGCGTCAGGTGCGGGTAGTACTTCGCCACAGGGTCGTCGATTGACAACTTGCCCTGCTCGGCCAAGAGAAAGACGCACGCGCACGTGAATTGCTTGGTGATGGACCCGACGGCGAAGCTGGTGTCGGGTTCGACCGGCAGGTTCTTCTCGATCGACCGCCGGCCGTACCCCTTGGCGAACACGATCTGTCCGTCCCGCATGACGGCCACCGACAGCCCGACGAACCCTTTCGCCTTCACTTCGGCGGCGAGGTACTCGTCCACCGCCTTCAGGTCGAACGACGCGGGCAACGCGGGGCTGCCCTGGGCCACAACGGTGGGTGCCAACAACACGGCCAATATGAGAGCGATGAACGATCGGGGCATGATGGAGCCTCGGCAGGATGCCGGCGAACCGGCGGCAGGATAGCGGCCGATTGTACTCGAACGCCGCGTGATGAGGGAGGGCGATGGCCCGGCAGGCGTCCGCACACGGACCTCACCGGTCGCGTTCATTCTCCTGGCTTCCGGAAACCGGCCAGGCGCGCAACGCCCACTCGGCGACTTGTTGTAGTTGCTTTCGGTCGGCCCCGCTTGCGGCTTGAACACTGAGGCCGTGCATGACGGTGGCGACGTACCGTGCCAACCCCGCACAGTCCACGCCCTTCGCTAAATCACCCTCGTGGCGGGCCTTCTCGAACCGCTTCTGGATCAAATCGAGCGAGGTGGTTCGCACCGTCACCAGTTCCCGGCGGATCGACTCGGCGGCTTGTCCGCAAGCGAGGGCCGTCTGGACGACCAGGCAACCGCCGGGGCTTTCCGGACACGTCAGCACGTCGATGCCACCGTACAGCAGGCACTCCGCCGCCTCGCGAGCCGTCGGCTTCGCCAACGCTTTGTGCAGATAACTGCCGGGGCCGTGGGCGTAGCGGTCGAGCGCCTTGCGGAACAGCGATTCCTTGTTGCCGAACGCGGCGTACAGGCTTGGCCGGTTGATGCCCATGGCGTGCGTCAGGTCGTCGAGGGACGCGCCCTCGTAGCCCTTGTGCCAAAACACTTTCATGGCCGCGTCGAGGGCCGCGTCGGGGTCGAATTCGCGGGGCCGTCCGGTCGCCATGACTGCCTCCGAAGTTGGGGGGAGAGAAAAATTCGCGACGTCTCTGAAAGAGGCTCCGATAGGTATTGTACTCGTCAGTACAGAACTTTCACAAAGGAGCCGGTCATGTCGAAGAAACTCACGGGTCAAGTCGCGGTCGTCACGGGGGCTTCCAAGGGTATTGGGGCTGCCATCGCCAAACACCTCGCCGGGGAAGGGGCTTCCGTTGTCGTCAACTACGCCTCCAGTAAGGCGGGTGCCGACAAGGTCGTATCAGAGATTACCGCCGCGGGCGGCAAAGCTGTCGCGGTACAAGCGAACGTCGCAGTGGAAGCGGACATCCGCCGGCTGTTCGCGGACGCCAAGAAGGCATTCGGGCGGCTCGACATCCTGGTGAACAACGCAGGCATCTACGAATTCTCCCCGCTGGAGAATGTCACGGCCGAACACTTCCACAAGCAGTTCGACCTGAACGTCCTCGGCCTCATCCTCTCGACGCAGGAAGCCGCGAAGCACTTCGACGCGAAGGGCGGCAAGGTTATCAACATCAGCTCCGTCGTCTCGGTCTTCGCTCCGCCGAACGCGGCCGTGTACTCCGCGACGAAGGCGGCCGTGGACGCGGTCACGAAGTCGCTGGCGAAGGAACTGGGACCGAAGAAGATCCGCGTAAACTCGATCAACCCCGGCATGGTCGAGACGGAAGGCGTCCACGCGGCCGGGTTTGCCGAGAGCGACTTCCGCAAGCAACTCGAAGCCCAGACGCCGCTCGGTCGCATCGGCCAGACGAACGACATTGCCCCGGCGGTGACGTTCCTCGCGTCGGACGACTCGGCCTGGATCACCGGCGAAACGTGGTTCATCGGCGGCGGGCTGAAGTAACCCTCTCACCCCTCCCGTGCAGTATCGGGCAAGGACCGCGGACGATCGAGTTACCGCGGTCCTTGCCCCGCCCTTACCATTCTCCCGATCACTTGATCTGATTCATCCCAACCGCCGGGTGTCCCATGTGGATCGTCAAACTGGCCCTGCGCCGGCCGTATACCTTCGTCGTCGCGGCCCTGCTGATTCTCGTCCTCGGTGCACTATCCGCCCGCCGGGCACGGACCGACATCTTCCCGGAAGTGGACCTGCCGGTCGTCACGGTCATCTGGACCTACCGCGGCATGGACACCACGGAGTTCGAGAAGCGGGTGACGACGTACAGCGAGTACGCGATTAGCTCGAACGTGAACAACATCCGGCGGATGGAGTCGCAGACGGTCAACGGCGTCTCGGTAATCCGCATCCACTTCCACCCCGGCAGCGACGTGAACGCGGCCGTCGCGCAGGTGACGGCCGTCAGCCAGGCGATCCGCCAGGTGATGCCGCCGGGCATTCAGCCGCCGATCATCCTGCGGTTTAACGCCTCCAGCGTGCCCGTGCTGCAACTGGCGATGTCCAGCCCGACGATGGCCGAGTCGGACATCTACAACTACGGCCTCTACATCCTCCGCCAACAACTCTCGACGATCCCTGGCATCACGCTGCCCACGCCCTACGGCGGCGTCGAACGGCAGATTCAGGTGGACCTCAACCCGGAGTTAATGCGGGCCCGCGGTGTCTCGGCGAAGGACGTGTCCGACGCCATGAACGCTTACAACCTGGCCGCCCCGACCGGCACCGCGAAGATCGGCGACCAGCAGTACCCGGTTACGCTGAACAATACGCCGCTGGCTGCGGACGCCTTCAACGCAATCCCGATCAAGACCATCGGCGGCACGACGATCTACGTGCGGGACGTGGCCCAAGTTCGCGACGGCTTCCAGTCGCAGACGACCGTCGTCCGTCGCGACGGCACCCGCGGCGTGCTGATTACGCTGTTGAAGAATGGTGATGCCTCGACGCTCGATCTCGTGAAAGCCGTGAAGGCGGCGCTGCCGACGATCCAGGCCGCCGCTCCGCCGGACTTGCAAATCGAGATGCTGTTCGATCAATCGCTGTTCGTCGAAGCCGCGGTGGACGGCGTGATCCACGAGAGCGTGATCGCCGCTGGGCTGACGGCCCTGATGATCCTCGTCTTCCTCGGCTCGTGGCGGAGCACGCTCATCGTCGCCGTGTCGATCCCGCTGTCGATCCTCGCGTCCATCGCGATGCTCTATTCCCTCGGCTACACGTTGAACGTGATGACGCTCGGCGGCCTGGCGCTGGCGGTCGGCATCCTCGTCGATGACGCCACGGTGGAGGTCGAGAACGTCCACCGCAACCTCGGCGAGAACAAGCCGCTGCTGACGGCCATCCTCGACGGGGCGAGCCAGATCGCCGTGCCGACGTTCGTGGCGACGCTGACCATCGGCATCGTGTTCGTCGCCGTGACGTTCCTCGACGGGGTGGCGAAGTACCTGTTCACGCCGCTGGCCCTGGCCGTGGTCTTCGCCCTTGGCACGAGCTACTTCCTCTCGCGGACGCTGGTGCCGACGATGATCCGCTACCTGCTCGCCAGCGAATCGCACCACACGCCGAATACGATCTTCGGCCGGGCGCACAACGCCTTTGAAGGCGCGTTCGAGCGGTTCCGCAACGCCTAC
Organism: Limnoglobus roseus; assembly: GCF_008254045.1. Taxonomy (GTDB): domain Bacteria; phylum Planctomycetota; class Planctomycetia; order Gemmatales; family Gemmataceae; genus Limnoglobus; species Limnoglobus roseus. The sequence continues at coordinate 3,725,062 of NZ_CP042425.1, forward strand.
ACGCGACTGCTCGCCTGGAACCTGCGGCACCGCCGCACGGTCCTCGGCCTGTTCATTCTGATCGTCCTCGGTTCCGTGTCGTTGATTCCCCGCGTCGGCGAAGACTTCTTCCCGACGGTGGACGCGGGCCAGTTCCGGTTGCACGTCCGTGCCCCAGCCGGCACGCGGTTGGAACAGACCGAGCGCTACTTCACGCAGGTGGAAGACGAAATCCGCGCCACCCTCGGCGACGACGCCCGGCTCATCATCGACAACATCGGCCTGCCGAACCGCAGTTATTCGATGGCCTTCGGCGACAGCGCCACGACCGGCGTGTCCGACGGCGAAATCCTCGTCTCGCTGAAGGACGACCGCCGCAAGGGCACGCCCGCCTACATGGTCGAGCTTCGTGAACGGCTGGCCGCGAAGTTCCCGCAACTCACCTTCTACTTCCAGTCGGCGGACATCGTATCGCAGATTCTGAACTTCGGCCTGCCCGCCCCGATCGATGTGCAGGTCGGCGGGTACGACGGCAAGAAAAACCTGGAGATCGCCCAGCAGATCGTCGGCCGACTGAAGCAAATCCCCGGCGTGGTGGACGTTCACCTCCATCAAGTGACGGCCGTACCGACGCTGCACCTGGAAGTCGATCAGACGCGGGCCAGCCAACTTGGGCTGTCGCAACAAGAGGTGGCGAACCAGGTGTTCGTCTCGCTCTCCGGCAGCCAGCAGGTGCAGCCGAACTACTGGGTCGATCCGCAGAGCGGCATCTCGTACCCGGTGGAAACACGAGTGCCGCCGCACGCGGTCGATTCGGTGGCGGCCGTCGAATCGCTGCCGGTGCCGACGCGGGACCGGCCGGACCAACCGCAACTGCTCACGAACCTCGCGAAGATCGACCGCAAGTCCACGGCCGAGGTGACGAACCACGTCAACGTGCAGCCGGTCTACGACGTGTACGCCAACGTGCAGAACCGCGACCTGGGCAGCGTGGCCCGCGAGGTGCAGAAGGTCGTGGACGAGTTCCGCGGCCAGCAGTCGCCGGGGAACACGATCGAGATTCGCGGCCAGGCCGAGAGCATGCAGAGTGCCTTCGCCCGCCTCGGCCTCGGCCTCGTGTTCGCGGCGGTGATCGTTTACTTGCTGCTCGTCGTGAACTTCCAGAGCTGGACTGACCCAGCGATCATCCTCAGCGTGCTGCCGGGGGCACTTGCCGGCGTGGTGGTCGGCCTCCTGGCCACCAAGACGACGTTTAGCGTGCCCGGTCTGATGGGCGCGATCATGGCCATCGGCGTGGCGACGGCCAACAGTATCTTGCTCGTCACGTTCGCCAACGATCGCCGCAAGGAAGGGGCCGATGCCCTCACGGCCGCGCTGGACGCCGGGCGGACGCGGATGCGGCCGGTGCTGATGACGGCCCTGGCGATGGTCCTCGGCATGTTGCCGATGAGCCTCGGCCTCGGGCAAGGCGGCGAACAGAACGCTCCGCTCGCCCGTGCTGTGATCGGCGGCCTGCTGGTCGCCACGCTGACGACGCTGATGGTCGTGCCCGTGGTCTACAGCCTACTGCGGGCGAAGACGGCCCCGAAGGCGACCGTCGAACCAGAGTTGATGTAGACCCGTTCACTGTAATCCCGATCGCGAAGGCCGGTATTCCTTCGCATCGAACAATCGAATCACACAGTTAGGAGTCGAATATGACAACGCTCACACCGATACCTGCTGATCGTTCTTCGCCGCCCCGCCGCCGGTGGCGAATCGCCGGCGCCAGCGTGGTCGCCATCCTCGGCCTCGGCGCCGCGAGCCAGGCCGCCCTCGGCCTTCGCGAGCCGCAGCAGCCGACATCCCAGGTCGCTCCGACAGACCGCACGGTAACGGTCGTGTCGCCGACCGCGATGCCCGTCACCACCGACCTGCTGTTGCCCGCGCAACTGTTGCCCTACGAGCAAACCAACCTCCACGCCCGCATCGACGGCTACGTGGCGAAGTGGCACGTCGATCGCGGTGCACGGGTGAAGGCCGGCCAACTCCTTGCCGAGATCGCGGCCCCGGAAGTCGATCAGCAAACCAAACAGGCCGAGGCCGCCGTCGAACAAGGTCGGGCGCTGCTGGTGCAACGCCGGGCGGACTTGGAGCAAGCGAAGGCTGAACTCGACGCCGCGAAGGCCCAGGTGAAGGTGGCCGAGGCGAACCGCGAGTACGCGGCCAGCGAGGACAAGCGGCAGACCGCCCTCGGCACGGCCGTCAGTCGCACGGAGTCGGAAGTGGCCGCCCGCAACCGCGACGCGACGGCCGCACAAGTTCTCGCCGCGAATGCCGACGTGGGGGCGAAAGAGAAACTGATCGTCAGCCGAGTGGCCGCGATCGGCACGCAGGAAGCGACCGTTCGCGGATTGGAAGCCGACGCCCGACGGCTGAAGGAGGTGCAGGGCTTCAAGCGGATCGTCGCCCCGTTCGACGGCACCGTCACCCGCCGCTTCGCCGAAGTCGGCATGTTGCTCTCGACCGTCACGCCGCAACCGCTGTTCCACGTCCAGAACTCGGCCACGCTCCGCGTTCAGGTGGACGTGCCGCAGGGCTACGCGACCGGGGCGAAGGCCGCGAAGGTCGGGTACGTGATCGTCCCCGAATCGCCGAACCACCCGCTGGCCGCAACCGTGGCTCGCACCGCGAACGCCCTGGACCCGACGACCCGCACGCTGCGGGTGGAGTTGGAACTGCCGAACGAGAGCCGAACGGTGCTGGCGGGAACCTACGCGCAAGTACGCATCGCCTTGGCCCCGTCGCACACGTCGCAGATGGTCCCCGTCTCGGCCTTGCGGTACACGCCGCAGGGGGTCGAAGTCATTGTGGTGGAGGGCGATAAGCCCTTCGTCCGGCCGGTGAAACTCGGCCGCGACTACGGCCGAACGGTCGAGGTGGTTTCCGGCCTGAGCGGGGGCGAACAGCTCGTCGTCAACCCGGCCGACGACTTGGCCGGCGGACAAACCGTGCGCATCCAGGGCACGACGAAGCCCGCCGAGCCGACCACTCTGGCCGAGACGTGGCCGTCGGGACACTCGACCCGGCGGTAGTCCAGGTTCCTCCCCCGCGCGACAATAGCTCAGCGAGCAATGTCGAGTCGGGGGTCAGGAACAACCACGCCGCGACGTATCCACACCTGCGAGCGAGGGTCCGGATCATCCCCTGCGAACAAGTCGCTTTCCCCCGAGTACGAGTCGGCTGACCGCTGCCACCATCGCCGAGACGCAGACGAATATCTGAACCGCTGCCCAATAAACTCCAGACTTGAGACTGGCGGTATGCTCATCGCCGCCGCCGTCCGGACTTACCTTCCCTGAAGCGGCCGTGACCTTCACAGGCGGGCAGAAGTTGTGTCGCGGGGCCCAGACCTGTCAGAGTGAACATCTCTTTGCACCGAGGGCGGATCTCAGTTTCAATCGTGCCGTGAACGATACGTTGCCCGACTGCCCTCTTCTCGCGGTCCACTTTGTATAACTTCAGATGCCCAGAAATTGGCCCATTTCCAGTTGGCAGTCGTTCTTCAACTGATGGTATGCTCGTGCCAAAATGCGTTGCATTGAGGTACGATGAGCCGCAGTGTTGAACGGGCATCAGTGTTCCGCACCTCCCTTGCGGAAGCGACCTCCAATACCCGTCGATCTGGAGCACCGTGAACAAAACCACGATTAGCCAATCGGAACTCCCTCCGTCCAATTCCGTGGATGATACTGACAAACTCTCGAAGGCGAAACTTCGGGGCAAGTCGAAGGCTTCGTTGGATCCCGCGGACACTCCCTCGGAGAACTCGGGGGACGCCCGGGCGCGGCTGATTCTCTCGGCAATCATCGCGTTTCGGGATGGAAATTTCTCAACTCGGCTACCCGCGGACTGGGCCGGCACGGACGGGCGAATCGCCGAGGCTTTCAATCAAACCATCGCACACGAGGATCGGATCGCTCAAGAAGTGGCGCGGTTGAGTTTGACGGTCGGAAAGGAAGGGCGGCTCAAACAGCGTATGTCGGTGCCGGGGGCCATCGGTGGGTGGGCCTCGAAGATTGACTCGTTGAACACGCTGCTCGACGACTTGGTGCGGCCGACGACGGACGTCGCTCGGACCATCGGCGCGGTGGCCAAGGGGGATCTTGGGCAATCGATGGACCTGGAGGTCGACGGGCGACCGCTCAAGGGCGAATTCCTGCGGTCGGCGAAGCTCGTGAATTCGATGATCGAGCAACTGTCGGTTTTCACGTCCGAGGTGACGCGCGTCGCCCGCGAGGTCGGCACCGAGGGCAAGCTCGGGGGGCAGGCCAAGGTCAAGGGCGTGTCGGGCGTGTGGAAGGAACTGACCGAGTCCGTCAATCAGATGGCCGGCAACCTCACGGCCCAGGTGCGGAACATCGCGGACGTGACGATCGCGGTGGCGAACGGGGACTTGTCGAAGAAGATCACCGTCGACGTCCGCGGGGAGATCCTCCAGCTCAAGGAGGCCATTAATACGATGGTCGACCAACTCCGCTCGTTCGCCTCGGAAGTCACCCGTGTGGCCCGCGAGGTCGGCACCGACGGGCGGCTCGGGGGGCAGGCGGTGGTCCCCGGGGTGGCCGGGACGTGGAAGGACCTGACGGACTCCGTGAACGCGATGGCGACCAACCTCACGGCCCAGGTCCGGAACATCGCGACCGTGACTACGGCGGTGGCGCGGGGCGACCTGTCGCGGAAGATCACGGTGGACGTGAAGGGGGAAATCCTGGAGCTCAAGGAGACCATCAACACGATGGTCGACCAGCTGAACGGTTTCGCGTCGGAGGTGACGCGGGTGGCCCGGGAGGTTGGCACCGAGGGGAAGCTCGGCGGCCAGGCCCAGGTGGGCGGCGTCGCCGGCACGTGGAAGGACCTCACCGACTCTGTGAACTCGATGGCGTCGAACCTGACCGGCCAGGTCCGGAACATCGCGGAGGTGACGACGGCGGTGGCGAAGGGGGATCTGTCGCGGAAGATCACGGTGGACGTGAAGGGCGAGATCTTGGAGTTGAAGAACACGATCAACACGATGGTCGACCAGCTGAACGGGTTCGCGTCGGAGGTGACGCGGGTGGCCCGGGAGGTGGGGACGGAGGGGAAGCTCGGGGGGCAGGCGGCGGTGCCCGGGGTGGCCGGGACGTGGAAGGACCTGACGGACAACGTGAACTTCATGGCGTCGAACCTGACCGGCCAGGTCCGGAACATCGCCGACGTCACCACGGCGGTGGCGAAGGGGGATCTGTCGCGGAAGATCACGGTGGACGTGAAGGGCGAGATCTTGGAGTTGAAGAACACGATCAACACGATGGTCGACCAGCTCAACGGGTTCGCGTCGGAGGTGACGCGGGTGGCCCGGGAGGTCGGCACCGAGGGCGAACTCGGCGGCCAAGCCGAGGTCCGCGGCGTGGCCGGGACGTGGAAGGACCTGACGGACTCGGTGAACGCGATGGCGACCAACCTGACCGCCCAGGTCCGGAACATTGCCGACGTCACCACGGCGGTAGCCAACGGCGACCTGTCCCGGAAGATCACCGTCGTGGTACGCGGGGAAATCCTGGAGCTAAAGAACACGATCAACACGATGGTCGACCAGCTCAACGGCTTCGCCGGCGAGGTCAGCCGGGTGGCCCGAGAGGTGGGGACCGACGGCAAGCTCGGGGGCCAGGCGGAGGTGCCCGGGGTGGCCGGGACGTGGAAGGACCTGACGGACAACGTGAACTCGATGGCGTCGAACCTGACCGGCCAGGTTCGGAACATCGCCAACGTGGCGACGGCGGTGGCCAACGGCGACCTGTCCAAGAAGATCACGGTGGACGTGAAGGGCGAGATCCTGGAGTTGAAGAACACGCTCAACACGATGGTCGACCAGCTGAACGGTTTCGCGTCGGAAGTGAGCAGAGTCGCCCGGGAGGTGGGCACCGAGGGCAAACTCGGCGGCCAAGCCCAGGTCCGCGGCGTGGCCGGGACGTGGAAGGATCTCACCGACAACGTGAACTCGATGGCGAACAACCTCACCTCGCAGGTTCGGAACATCGCGGAGGTGACGACGGCGGTGGCGAAGGGGGATCTGTCGCGGAAGATCACGGTGGACGTGAAGGGCGAGATCTTGGAGTTGAAGAACACGATCAACACGATGGTCGACCAGCTCAACGGGTTCGCGTCGGAGGTGACGCGGGTGGCCCGGGAGGTGGGGACGGAGGGGAAGCTCGGGGGCCAGGCGGCGGTGCCCGGGGTGGCCGGGACGTGGAAGGACCTGACGGACAACGTGAACTTCATGGCGTCGAACCTGACCGGCCAGGTCCGGAACATCGCCGACGTGGCCACGGCCATCGCCCGCGGCGACCTGTCCCGGAAGATCACCGTCGAAGTGAAGGGCGAGATCCTTCAGCTCAAGGAAACCATGAACACCATGGTCGACCAGCTCAATGCCTTCGCCGGCGAGGTCAGCCGGGTGGCCCGGGAGGTGGGGACGGACGGCAAGCTCGGGGGGCAGGCGGCGGTGCCCGGGGTGGCCGGGACGTGGAAGGACCTGACGGACAACGTCAACTCGATGGCGAACAACCTCACTTCGCAGGTGCGGAACATCGCGGACGTGACGATCGCGGTGGCGAACGGTGACCTGTCGAAGAAGATCACGGTGGACGTCCGCGGGGAGATCCTCCAACTCAAGGAAACCATCAACACCATGGTCGACCAACTCCGCTCGTTCGCGGCGGAAGTCAGCCGGGTGGCCCGGGAGGTGGGGACGGACGGCAAGCTCGGGGGGCAGGCGGCGGTGCCCGGGGTGGCCGGGACGTGGAAGGACCTGACGGACAACGTGAACTCGATGGCGTCGAACCTGACCGGCCAGGTCCGGAACATCGCCGACGTGGCCACGGCCATCGCCCGCGGCGACCTGTCCCGGAAGATCACGGTGGACGTGAAGGGCGAGATCCTTCAGCTCAAGGAAACCATGAACACCATGGTCGACCAGCTTTCGGCCTTCGCGTCGGAGGTGACGCGGGTGGCCCGGGAGGTGGGGACGGAGGGCAAGCTCGGGGGGCAGGCGGCGGTGCCCGGGGTGGCCGGGACGTGGAAGGACCTGACGGATAACGTGAACTCGATGGCTTCGAACCTGACCGGCCAGGTCCGGAACATCGCGGACGTGACGATCGCGGTGGCGAACGGTGACTTGTCGAAGAAGATCACCGTCGACGTCCGCGGGGAGATCCTCCAACTCAAGGAAACCATCAACACCATGGTGGAGCAACTCCGCTCGTTCGCCTCGGAGGTCACCCGCGTCGCCCGCGAGGTCGGCACGGAAGGCCGTTTGGGCGTGCAGGCGGTGGTGCCCGGGGTGGCCGGCACCTGGAAGGATCTGACCGACTCGGTGAACACGATGGGGGCCAACCTCACCGCCCAGGTCCGGAACATCGCGGAGGTCACGACCGCCGTCGCGCGGGGCGACCTGAACCGGAAGATCACGGTGGACGTGAAGGGGGAGATCCTGGAGCTGAAGAACACGATCAACACGATGGTCGATCAGCTCAACTCCTTCGCGGGCGAAGTCACCCGAGTGGCCCGGGAGGTCGGCACGGAGGGCAAGCTCGGCGGTCAGGCCCAGGTTTCCGGCGTGGGCGGGACGTGGAAGGACCTCACCGACAACGTCAACTTCATGGCATCGAACCTCACCGAACAAGTCCGCGGGATCGTGAAAGTGGTCACCGCCGTGGCCAACGGGAGTTTGAGCCAACGCCTTACCGTGCAGGCCAAGGGTGAGGTCGCCGCGCTCGCCGACACCATCAACAACATGACGGACACGCTGGCGACCTTCGCCGACCAAGTGACTAACGTCGCGCGCGAAGTCGGCGTGGACGGGCGGTTGGGCGGGCAGGCCAACGTCCCCGGGGCCGCCGGCACGTGGAAGGACCTCACCGGCAACGTCAACCTTCTCGCCGCCAATCTCACCACGCAGGTCCGCGCCATCGCCGAGGTCGCCACGGCGGTGACCAAGGGCGACCTCACCCGCTCCATTCAGGTCGAGACCCGCGGGGAAGTTGCGGAACTGAAGGACAACATCAACACGATGATTTTCAACTTGCGCGAAACGACCGAGCGCAACCGGGAGCAGGACTGGCTGAAAACGAACCTCGCGAAATTCACCGGCATGCTCCAGGGCCAACGCGAGCTGAAGACCGTGGGCCAGATGCTCCTCAGCGAGCTGACGCCGCTCGTCAAGGCCTACCAGAGCACGATCTACCACATGGTCGGGACCGGCGAGAATACCCAGCTCCAATTGCTCTCGAGCTACGGGCACAAGGGCAAACGGACGATGGAAACGATCGAAATCGGCGAGGGCCTCGCCGGCCAGTGCGCGGTCGAAAAGAAGCGGATCCTCCTCAGCGACGTGCCGCCCGATTTCATCACCATCTCCTCCAGCCTCGGGGAAGCCCGGCACGTCAGTATCATCGTGCTCCCGGTCCTCTTCGAAGGGCAGGTCAAGGCCGTCATTGAACTTGCCACCCTCCACCCCTTCACCGACGTCAACATCACCTTCCTCGAACTGCTCACCCAGAGCATCGGCGCGGTCTTCAACACGATCGAAGCGACCATGCGGACGGAGGGGTTGCTCACGCAGTCGCAGCAGCTGACCGTGGAATTGCAGTCTCGCCAAAGCGAACTCCAAAACACGAACGAAGAACTCGGGACCAAGGCGAAGCTGTTGGCCGAGCAGAACGCCGAGGTAGAGCGAAAAAATGCCGAGGTCGAGCAGGCCCGTCACGCGCTCGAGGAAAAGGCCGCCGAACTGGCGCTGACCTCGAAGTATAAATCCGAATTCCTGGCGAACATGTCCCACGAACTGCGGACGCCGCTCAACTCCATCTTGATCCTCAGCCAACAACTGGCCGAGAACTACCCGGGCAACTTGTCGAGCAAGCAGATCGAATTTTCTCGGAACATCAACTCGTCCGGTTCCGACCTCTTGCACCTCATCAACGACATCCTTGACCTCTCGAAGATCGAATCCGGGACGGTGACCGTCGAGGTCGAGGAAATTCCCTTCCCCGGCCTCCGAGACAACATCGACCGGAACTTCCGGCACGTGGCCGAGGCCAAGCACCTGCCGTTCCACGTCCACTTCTCCGAGAACTTGCCACCGTTCTTGGACAGCGACCCGAAGCGGCTCTTGCAAATCCTCAAGAACCTGCTCTCCAACGCAGTCAAGTTCACCGCCCACGGTCACGTCGACGTCCGGGTGGGCCTCGCGACGCAGGGTTGGACTCCGGATCACCCGTCCCTCGGCAAGGCGGGTCAAGTGATCGCCTTTGCCGTCGAGGACACGGGGATCGGAATCGCCCCGGAGAAGCAGCGGATCATTTTCGAGGCGTTTCAACAGGCCGACGCCGGGACCTCCCGCAAGTACGGCGGCACCGGCCTCGGCCTCGCCATCAGTCGCGAGTTGGCCCTACTACTCGGCGGCGAGATCAAGCTCGCCAGCGTCCACGGGCAGGGCAGCACGTTCACCCTCTATCTGCCCGTGCACTACACCGGGTCCAACGGCGCGCGGGCCGGACTGGCCAAGGGCGGCCCGTCCTCGGTGCGCGAACACACGGTTTTGCCCGCCCCGCGCGAAGACCACATCGAGGACGACCGCAGCACGATCGAGAAGGGCGACCTGACGCTGCTCATCATCGAGGACGATCCGCACTACGCCCGCATTCTCTTAGGGCTGGCCCGCGACAAGGGCTTCAAGGGCATCGTCGCCAACCGGGGCGCGGTCGGCCTTTCACTCGCGCGACAGTTTCGCCCCGCCGCCATCTCACTCGACATCTTTCTCCCGGACATGCTCGGCTGGACGGTGCTCAACCAACTCAAGCTCGACCCGGGCACACGCCACATCCCCGTGCAGATCATCACGCTCGTCGAAGAACGCCAACACGGACTCGCCCACGGGGCCTTCTCTTACCTCGTCAAGGCACCGACCACGGAGGGGTTGGAGGCGGCGTTCGACCGCATCAAAAATTTCACCGCCCCGCGGACCAAGCGACTGCTGGTCATTGAGGACAACGACATCGAGCGTCAATCCATTGTCGAATTGATCGGCTACCGGGATCTCGAGATCGCGACGGCGGCCTCTGGCGAGGAAGCAATGGCGGCAATGACCGCCCAACCGTTCGACTGCGTGGTCCTCGACCTGCGCCTGCCGGACATGAGCGGATTCGAGTTGCTGAGTAAGATGCACGGCACGCCCGCCCTGGCGGCCGTGCCCGTGGTTGTCTTCACCGGCAAGGACTTGACCGCCGAGGAGCAATCGAAGCTCAAGGCGCTGGCCAAGAGCGTCGTCCTCAAGGACGTCCAGTCTCCCGAGCGATTGCTGGACGAGACGGCCCTGTTCCTTCACCGCATCGTCACGGACCTGCCGGCCGACAAGCAGAAAATGCTCGATCAGTTGCACAATTCGAAGGACGTCCTCCGCGGCCGAAAAGTCCTCGTGGTCGACGACGACGCCCGCAACATCTTCGCCCTCGCCTCGCTCCTCGAGAACCATGACATGGAAGTGGTCAGCGCGACCAACGGCCGCCAGGCGATCGAGACCCTTCAAAACGGGAACGACGTGAGCATCGTGTTAATGGACATCATGATGCCCGAAATGGACGGCTACGAAACGATGCTCAAGATTCGGAACGTCCCGAAGTTCCGCACCCTCCCCATCCTCGCCCTGACGGCGAAGGCGATGAAAGGCGACCGAGAAAAGTGCCTCGACGCCGGCGCGAGCGACTACATCGCCAAGCCGGTGAACAGCGATCAACTCTTGTCACTGATGCGCGTGTGGCTCTTCCGCTGACAACTCGCGAACGGTCGATGATCGCAAGACACGAAGGAGCCAGACGCCATGAGCACAAACGCCACCGCCCCGCCGGACGATCCGACACCCGATCCGCAACGGCGGCCAAGCACCGCGGTCGAAGGACCGGCTTCCGCCCGCGGTCACGAGGCCATCAACATTCTGATCGTGGACGATGAGCCTAAGAATCTCACGGTCCTCGAGACGATCTTGGACGAACCCGAGTACCGACTGTTCCGGGCCGAATCCGCCGACCAGGCACTGCTCGCACTCATCCAGGATGAATTCGCGCTCCTGATCTTGGACATCCGGATGCCCGGCATGACCGGTTTCGAGTTGGCCCAGCTGATCAAGGAACGCAAGAAGACCGCCCACGTGCCCATCATCTTCCTCACCGCGTATTACAACGAAGACCAGCACGTTATCGAGGGCTACGGCACCGGCGCGGTGGACTACCTCCATAAGCCTGTGAATCCGACGATCCTTCGCTCGAAAGTCGCCGTTTTCGCCGAACTGCACCGCATCAGTCGCGAGGTCGCAATGGCCAACCGGGCCTTGCTCGCCGAGGTGTCCGAGCGCCGCCGGGCCGAGGAGCGGTTGCGCGAGCTGAACGACAACCTCGAGCGGCGCGTGTTGGACCGTACGGAAGCCCTCCGCGCCTCCGACCGCCGCAAGGACGAGTTTCTGGCGACACTAGCTCACGAACTCCGCAACCCTCTCGCCCCTGTCCGCAACGCCGTCCAAGTTCTCGACCTAAAGGGGCCGGCGATACCCGAGGTGAAGTGGGCGAAGGAAGTCATCGACCGGCAAATGCTGGCCATGACCCGACTCATTGACGACCTGATGGATGTGAGCCGCATCAGCCGCGGGAAGATCAAGTTGAAGAAGGAGCGGGTCGAGCTCGCACGGGTCGTGCAGGCGGCCATCGAGTCGAGCCGGCCGCTCATCGAGAAGGAAGGGCACGAGTTGATTGTGCGCTTCCCGCCGCAATCCATTCTCCTGGACGGCGACGCGGTGCGGTTGGCCCAGGTGTTCCTCAATCTCCTGAACAACGCCGCCAAGTTCAGCCCGAGCGCGGGCCGCATCGAACTGGTCGCAAAGCGGCTCGGCAACGACGTGGTGGTGTCGGTGAAGGACAACGGCATCGGCATCTCCGCCGCTCACCGGGAATCCGTTTTTGAAATGTTTTCGCAGGTCGAGGGCGCCCTCTCCCGGTCACAGGGCGGGCTGGGCATTGGCCTCTGCTTGGTGAAACGCCTCGTCGAAATGCACGACGGCCGGGTGGAGGTCAACAGCGACGGCCCGGGGCAGGGGAGTGAGTTCTTGGTCCGGCTCCCGGTACTCACGGATTCGTCAGCCCCCGCCGAGATCGACGAGGGGGAAATCGACCGGGCGATACCGCCTTCCGCCCTGCGCGTCCTGGTCGTGGACGACAATCGCGACGCCGCCTCGAGTCTCATGATGCTGCTCGAGGCCGTTGGTAACACGGTCTACGTGGCCCACGACGGCGAGGGGGCCGTCGAGGCGGCGGACAAGTACCGTCCTCAAGTCGTGCTGCTCGACATCGGCCTTCCGAAAATGAACGGCTATGATGCGGCCCGAACGATTCGGCGAGAGCAGTGGGGCCAGAAGATGGTTCTCATCGCCATGACGGGTTGGGGGCAGGACGAGGACAAGCGTAAGTCGGCGGAGGCCGGGTTCGATCGACACATGGTCAAGCCGGTGGACCCGCGGTCGTTGATAACCCTCCTGAATGAAATACACCTCCCGAAGAGTTAATCGTTCGCAATCCGGACGGCGGGCTAAGGTTTGAAGACAGGACCGCGGCCGGGGTTACCTGCGGGAACCCCGGCCGCGGTCCTGTTGAAACTGCCGCGGGCCGTTACGGCGTCTCGACGGTCACGGCCATGACGACCGGGGCGGTCGCGTCCTTCCCCTTCACCAACTCGATCTGCTTGATCGCCGCGTCGGTCCGCTTCGGCGTGACGGCCAGGTAGCGAACCTGCTGCTGACGCAAGGCGAACGCGAACTTCGATTCCGGCACGTCCACCCGGCGGATGTAGTCGGCGAAGTGGACGCCGTTCTTCAGTTCGTGGTCCTCCGTCGTTCCGTCGGCGTACTGCAACCGCACGATCAGGCTCACCGTCCCCTTCTCGCTCGCCGGGAAGCACCACCCGCCGATGCCGCTGAGGAAGTGGATCGCCTTCGCAGGGGTGTTGCACGGCAGCGTCACGCTCTTCGGCATCGTCGGCGGGACGTTGCCGTTCGGGCCGTTGAGCATCACCGCGTTCTTGGTCTTGTCCCCGTCGGGGTCCACGAGGGTGAACGGGATGCCCTCGAACACCTTCGGCTTCCAGTCGCGGAACACCAGCCGCTCGGCCTGGCCCGTCGGCTCGAAGAACATTCCCTTCGTCGTCACGACCGTCGCCACCTTGTCGAGCGGGATGGGCAGGTACTTGCCCTTCTGCGTGAGGAACTCCAGCAGGTTCGTGAGTTCGTCCTTCGTCAGCGTCTTCTCGAAGCCTTCCGGCATGAGCGACTTCTTCGACTCGGTCAGCTTCTCCAGGTCGTCGCGGGCGATGGCGTGCCGCTTGTTCTCGGCGTCGAGCAGTTCCACCGTCGTCTTCGACTCGGCCGCGAGCAGGCCCTGGATCGTGCGGCCGTCGATCAGCGACGCGGTGTACGCCTTGTAGTTCCCCTCCACGCTGCGGGACGGGTCGAGGACGGCGATGAGGATTTCCTCCTTCGGATGGACGGCGAAGCCGGTCAGGTCCGGGCCGATTTGGGCCCCCTCGCCGCTGTGCTTGTGGCACTTGGCACAGTGCTGCGTGAACGCCTTCTTGCCCAGGCCGGCGTCGCCGGTCAACTTCAGGATGCCCTTGAACTGTTCGATCACCTTCTGCCGGTCCGGGTCGGGCAACCCGCCGCCGGCCGCGAGCAGCGCCTTCGCCCGCTTGGCCACATCCGCGTCCGGGTGGGCGGCGAGGGCCGTCTTCTGGTCCAGGTCGAGTAGGTCGAACCGCACTTGTCCCTTTTCGACGGCGTCGAGGAACGCCTTCGCGTTGTCGGCCCGGCCGAGGATCAGCCGCAGTGCCGCCGGCCGTGCGGCGGTCGGGAGGGTGCCGAGCTTCGCGACCAGGGCCGTGCCGGTCGTCTTCGCCTTGCTCGCCGCGAGGGCATCCAACACGCCGTTGGCGAACTCCGGCGACGCCTTCTCCGTCAGGGCGGCGACGAGCGTGTTGGCGGCGGCTTCGTCCGTCGGCAGGTACTCCATCGCTTGCCGGGCGGCGTCGAGGCGGGTTGCGTCGGCCGCCTTCGCGTCGGCGACGGTGACGAGCAAGCCCTTCGCCAACTCGGCGAGTTGGGCGTCGATGCCCTTCACGCCCCAGGTGGCGGCCAGTTTCATCATCTTGCCCCGGGCCGTCGGCGTGGCCTTCGCCAGCATCCCGGCGAACAGTTTTTCCCCTTCCGGCGAGAGCGTGAACGTCTTCCCGGCCGGCCACCCCTGGGCCAGCCCGTCGATGATCGCCGCGTCCACGGTCGGGTTCTCGCCCATCGCCTTCAGGAGCGTTTCGACCGGGTGCGTCGGGGCCGCGGTTTGGTTGTCGCTTGCCGCGGATTTAGCCTCGGCTGCGAACGCCCGGGCCACCCGCTGGATGACGCTCAACACGGTGGACGAGAGGGTGGACTGAGCCGGCAGTTTCGCGCAGCCGACCAGGAACGGGGCCGGGTGGGAGCCACCGGCGATCGTCACCGCGTCGGCGAAGTTGCGGTCGTCGAGGTAGTTCGGCCGGGCGAGGTCGGCAGCCAACTTCGTCGGCAGTTGGGTGGACTTCGGCAGGTCGGTCAGCGCGAGGACCGCCGCCAGCCGAACGCCGGCGTCGGCGTCGATGAACGCCTTGTCGCCGAAGAGAGTGTCCGCGTCCTTGCCCCAGCCCTTCACGAGAGCTTGGATCGCGTTCTTGCGAACGACGGCCGACGGGTGGCCGACCGACCCCGCTGCCGCGCGGGTAGCGTCTGCCGGGGCCAGGGCCGACAGCGCCCACACCGCGTGGACCACGGCGTACTCCGGCGTGGCGGCGTCCTTCACGAGGGCCGTCAGCTTCTCGACCGCCGCCGCGTCGTGCTGCTCCACCAGCAACCGTTGGGCGTTCATCCGCCAGAACATGTTGTCACCCTTCAGGGCGGCGACGAGGTCGTCTGTCGTCGCGTCCTTCAGGTTCGGCGCCTTGCCGGCGGTCGCCTTCGTGTAGACCAGCCGGTACACGCGGCCGTACTTCTTGTCCCGCAGTTCCGTCTCGTAGGCCCCGCCGCCGCCGGTCTTAAACCCGGCCGGCGTGGGGTTGTGCTGAACGATGAAGTTGTACCAGTCCAGCACCCACACGTTGCCGTCAGGGCCGACCTGGGCGTCGATGGGGGCGGCCCACTCGTCGTCGGCGGCCACGAGGTTCCAGCCGTACTTGGCGGTGAAGTCGGTGCCGCTACGGGTGAGCGGGAACGTGGCCGTCAGGTGGCCGGTCGGGTCGCTCACGAAGGCGGTCTTGTTCCAGTACTCCGGCGGGTAGTTGCGGGCCGTGTAGACCGCGCACCCGGCGGCGGCCGTGAACCCGCCGTGCCAGTCCACCTGCCGCACCTTGTCGGTGACGGCCCGGAACTTGTTGTCCGGCACGATCTGCCGCAGCACGCCTGCGGTCAGGCCGCGAACCTTCTCGTAGTAGCGGTTGGCGATCGGCATGTGCACCAGCACGCAGCCGTTGGCCGTGCTGCCGAACAGGTCGCCGTCCTCGTTGAAGGCGACGCCCCAACTGTTGTTGCTCGTGCTGCGGAGAAACTCCAGTTTCTCGACCTTCAACTCGCCCGCCTTCGGTTCCGTCACCTGGAAGCGGTAAAGCCCCTGGCGGAAGGTCATTCGCTCACCGGCCACGGTGCCGTTGAAGCCGCTGTACCCGACCATGCCGTAGACCCAGTTGTCGAAGCCGTACCGCAGGTTGCTCGGCCCGGCGTGCGTGTCGCCGGTGCCCCAGCCGCTGAATAGCACCTGCCGCACGTCGGCCTTGCCGTCGCCGTCGGTGTCCTTCAGGAACAGCGTGTTCGGGGCGGCGTGGACGATCAGCCCGCCGCGGGCCACGAGCATGCTCGTCGGGATGCTCAACCCCTCGGCGAAGGTCGTCACCTTGTCAGTCTTGCCGTCGCCGTCGGTGTCTTCCAGTACGATGATCTTGTCCCGCCCCGGCCCGGTCCGCTTCAGTTCGTGCGGGTAGTCCAGAGACAGGGCCACCCACAGCCGGCCCTGCACGTCCCATGTCATGCAGATCGGCTTGCCGCCGCCGAACTGCTCCTCCGACGCGAACAGCTTCATGTCGAAGCCCTCCGGCATCGTGTAGTGGGTCATCGACTTCTCAGGCGTCAGCGGCTTCTGCATCGTCGTGATCGGGTCGGCCTTTGCCCCCCGCGTCGGCGGGTAGAACGGCACCTTCGCCGGGACGTACTCGAAGTCGCTCGCCTTGCCGGTGATCGGCGTCATCTTCGGCGGGCCGCCTGCGACCGTCACCGGCGCGGCGGCCGGCTTGCCCGTGGATTTGTCTGCGTAGTCGCCGGCCAGGGCCGGGTCTTGGTTGCACGCCCACCGAATGCCGCGTTCGACGAGGTTCTGGAAGCCGGGGTGGCTCCAGGTGCGCTGGTCGTGTCCCCAGGCGGTGTAGAACACGCGGCCCTTGCCGTGCGTCCGCACCCACGTCCACGGCTCTTGCAGATCTTTCTCCGCCCGCGTTTCGAGAACGACGCGGTCCTTCTCGTTGTGCTTCGCGTGGACGTAGGTTTCGTCCCAGCTCTCGAACCCGCCGAAGCCCTTCATGATCGGGTGGTCCGGCTTCACGTCCGTCACGCGGAACGTGCCGGTGGTGTGGCTGCGGAACTGCGCGCCGACGAGGGCAACGTAATCCTTGTCGTCGGTGAAGCAGAAGCTGGCGCAGTGGAGCGGGATGAACCCCTTGCCGCTCGCGGTGTAGTCGAGGATCGCCTTGACGTGTTCCGGCTTCCCTTTCGGGTGGTTGGCGTAGATGACCAGGCCGTCGTACTTGTTCAGGTTCTCCAGGTTCAGGTCGTCCAGCTTGTCGGTGTACGTCAGGGCGATGTTGCGCTTCGCCAGGACGGGTTCGAGTTGCTTGAACCGCGGGGCCGGGGCGTGCCCGGCGGTGCCGCCGAGGAACAGCAGGGAGAGTTTCGGCGGGTCGGCCGCGGTGCCGCCGGCGGCGACCAACAGCAGGGCGAGGCCGGACAACAGAACGCGAAACATCGGTCAAGCTCCTGGGCCGAACGGCCACATGAGGGGAGAGCACAAGGGGATGGATGTTACATTATGTGGGCGTCAAGCCGACCGCCACGCCCGGTCGGCTTGACGTGTCAACCGTTCACTTCTTCGGCTGGAACAACCGCGGGGCGAAATCGTGGAAGGCGTACCGCCACGTCTGCCACTCGTGCGACAGCCCCGGGGCGTCCCGGAAGACGACGTTCTTCGCCCCGCCCTTCTGGAGCGTGTCGGCCAAGTCCTTGGCGGTCTTGTGAATGCCCTCGTCCAGGCCGACGGTGCCGGAGTGGAGGTACAACAGGCCGACCTTCTGGTCGAACGCCCCGCAGTCGGCGAACACGCCGCCGTAGGCCGTCTTGGAGTCGAAGGGCCGTAGGCCGCTGAACGCGCCGACGGCCGAGAACGTGTCCAGGTGGGCCATGCCGATCTGCATCGCCTGCCCGGCCCCCATCGACAGTCCCGCGATGGCACGCTGGTTCCGCGTCGGGTTCGTGCGATAGGTCGCGTCGACCAGCGGGATCAGGTCTTTCATCACCACGTCCTCGAACGCCCCGCCGTCGCCGCGGCCCGGCCCGCCAGGTTGAGCGACGGTTCCCGCGCGAGTGGCGTAGCCCTTCTCCATCACCACGATCATCGGCACGGCCTTACCGCCCGCGATCAGGTTGTCCAGGATGAAGTTCACATGCCCTTGCTTGCCCCAGCCGGTTTCGTCCTCACCGCCGCCGTGTTGCAGGTACAGGACCGGGTACCGCTTCTCGCGGTCGCCATCGTACCCCGGCGGCGTGTACACCATGGCGTGCCGCGTCTGCCCGGTCGTCGCCGACTTGTACCACCGTGAGCGAATCTCGCCGTGCGGCACGTCGTGGGCGTGGTAGAAGTCGACGCCCTTCTCCGGGACGTCGATCCCGCTCGTCGGCTTGCCGGTGCCGAAGAAGGTGTCGCTCGCCGGGTCGTTGACTTGCACCCCGTCCACGGAGAGCGAGTAGTAGTGGAAGCCCGCAATCACCGGCGGGGTCGTCACCGTCCACACGCCGTCGTCGCCGCGGGCCATCTCCCACGGGCCGCCCTTGCCCAGCCCGAAGTTGCCCACCACCTGCACCCTCTTGGCGTCCGGGGCCTTCAACCGGAACGTCAGCCGCAGATCGGGGTGAATGCGCGGGAAGGCGGCGGTGCCGATGTTGGTGGGCGCGGGCTTCGATTCCTCCGTGGTCTGACCCGACTCCTTTCGCTCCGGCTGCGGGACCGCCTTCTGCGGCTCGCGGAAGATCAGTTGCGCGAAGTGGTACAGGTCGCTCTTCCACACCTTGAAGTCGTGCGCGCCGCCAGGGATGACTCGATATTCGTGCGGCACCTTCTTCTCGTCGAGCATCTTGTGAACGCCCTCGCTGATCCGCATCAACCCGTCCTTGTCGCCGCACGCCACGTAGAGCAGTTTCAATTTCTTGGCCGCCGCCGCGTGGTCCTTGATCAGATCGTCCGGCTTCTTCGTGTTCGGGGCCGACGAGAACCCGCCGACCCAGGCGAACGTGTCGAGGTTGCCGAGGCCGAAGTTGAGCGACTGCCCGCCGCCCATCGACAGTCCGGCCAGCGCCCGCGACTCGCGGTCCGTCTTCACCGCGTAAGACTTCTCGACGAACGGGATGAGGTCGGTGAGCAGGTCCTTCTCGAACGCGGCGAACGCCGGCCCTTGTTTCGGAATGGGGTCTTTCGCGGTCACGTCCGTCGCCGCCCGGCCGTTGGGCAGGACGACGATCATCGGCACCGCCTTCTTGTCGGCGTACAGGTTGTCGAGGATTGCGTCGGGCGCGCCGTTCCGCGCCCACTCGTTCTCGTCCCCGCCGATGCCGTGGAGCAGGTACAGGACCGGGTACTTCGTCCCCTTGTCGTACCCCGGCGGCGTGTAAACGCGCGTCTTGCGTTTCGCTCCCACCGTCGTCGAGTCGTATTCGACCGTCTCCAGCTTCCCGTGTGGGAAGCCGTCCCGTTTCTTGTCGAAGCCCCCCGGCGGGGCGGGGAACTTTTCGGGCTTTCCGTCGGCCGACTGTGCCGGTGCTGACGCGGGCGTGCCGGCGAGTACGGCCCATGCGATGAGTGGCGCGATCCGGACGTTCATTGATTGTCCTCGGGAGGATGGGAGAGGTCGAGGCTGTCGGCCGGTACGGACTCTGGGCTAAGTCCCGCGGTGACCCGCGTCAGCAGGCGTGCGAGCGTATCCGCCTCGTCGGGGTCGAGCACGGCGATCATTTGCTGGCGGATCGGTTCGCCGGCTGCCCACAACTGTCGAAACGCGCGCTTCCCCTTCGGCGTGAGGGCGACCGTCCGGGCGCGGGCGTCGGTTGGGTGGACGTCGCGTTCGACCAATCCCTGCCGTTCCATCAGAACGAGCATGGCCCGCACGGTACTGGGGTCGGACGACATGCGGCGGGCGAGTTCCCGCTGGGTGAGGGCGTGCCCGCGGGCGAGGGTCGCGAGGAGGACGAACTGGTCGGCGGTGACGCCGCGGGCCGCGAACGCCGCGTCCGACCGGCGGTGCAGGGCCAAGTAGGCGGCCCTGAGGGCCATCGCAATGTCACTTCCACTCGTCATGGGCCGCAAGAGCCTAATCGTGCGTATACACTCATTGTGTCCACAGGGTACATAGCCGCGGATGTGCGAGCAAGTGAAAAATGGGTGAGATCATTGGCGTACCGTGATCGACAACTGCTGGTACGGATTTCTTCCCGATCGGCGGCGAATCTGTGATGCACGGACTCAAAGGGACGAAGCGTCTCTTTGGCGCGCCATTTGCGACTCTCAGTCTATCTGGAATGGCATCTCTGAAAGCCAAACCGGTTTTACTATTCAAGCGTGGTGCCGGGGAGGTTATCCGGGCCGGAACCAACGCTAAATTCCTACATCCCGGCCCCATGGACGATTCGCCCGATTCCCCACCCCTTTCCGCCACCGGCATCGCCGGGCTCGACAACATCTTGGGCGGCGGCCTCACCCCGAACCGCTTGTACCTCATCGAGGGCAACCCGGGGTCTGGCAAGACGACCCTAGCACTCCAGTACCTGCTCGAGGGCGTTCGGCGGAACGAATCCTGCCTGTACGTCACCCTGTCCGAAACCAAGGCCGAACTCGCCGCGGTCGCGAAGTCGCACGGCTGGTCCCTCACCGGAATCGAGATCGTCGAGATCATCGCGTCCGAGGCCGAACTTGAGCCGGACAACCAACACACCATGTTCCAGCCGGCCGACCTCGAGCTGGGCCAGACGACCAAGGCCGTCCTCTCCGAGGTCGAGCGGGTCAAACCGCGGCGGGTTGTCCTCGACTCCCTCTCCGAACTCCGCCTCCTCGCCCAGAGTTCGCTCCGGTACCGCCGGCAAGTTCTCGCGTTGAAGCAGTTTTTCACCGGCCGGTCCTGTACTGTCATGCTGCTCGACGACAACACGGCGTCGGCCGGCGACCTGCAACTCCACAGCATCGCTCACGGCGTCATCAGTCTCGATCACCTGTCCCCCCAGTACGGGGCCGAGCGCCGCCGCCTCCGGGTGGTTAAACTCCGTGGCCAAAAGTTCCGGGGCGGACATCACGACTTCAACATCGTCACCGGCGGGCTTGACGTGTTCCCTCGGCTGGTCGCTGCCGAGCACGCCGAGGACCGGGAGCAGAAGTTGCTCACCGGGGACGTGCCCGAGTTCGACCGTCTGCTGGGCGGCGGGTTCGACTTCGGCACCAGCGCCCTGCTGGTCGGCCCGGCCGGGTGCGGCAAATCGTCGGTCGCCATCAATTACGCTCGCGCGGCCGCTGCCCGGGGAGATCGGGCCGCACTGTTCGCCTTCGACGAGAGGAGCGAAGTGTTGCTCCGCCGGGCGGCCGGGCTGGGCATGGACCTGCTGCCCCAGATCCGGGACAAGACCCTTACGCTGCAACAAGTGGACCCGGCCGAGATGTCCCCCGGCGAGTTCGCCGCCACCGTCCGCCGGGCCGTTGACGGGTCGGACGGGCACGCGCCCGCCAAGGTCGTGGTGATCGACAGCCTGAACGGGTACTTGCACGCGATGCCCGAAGACGAATTCCTCACCGTCCAGATGCACGAGCTTCTTACCTACCTCGGGCACAAGGGGGTAGTGACGTTCCTGGTCATGGCCCAGCACGGCATGATCGGTGCCATGCAGACGCCGGTGGACACCACGTACTTGGCCGACACGGTCGTCCTGTTCCGGTACTTCGAGGCGGCGGGCGAGGTCCGGCAGGCCGTGTCGGTCGTCAAGAAGCGGAGCGGGCGGCATGAGCGGACGATCCGCGAGCTGAAGCTGGACGGGGGCATCCGGGTGGGGGCACCGCTCAAGGAGTTCCGCGGGGTGTTAACCGGGACCCCGACGTACGACGGCGAGTCTGGAACGCTGATGGGGCCGGGGAATGTCTGATACTGACGACCGAGTGCTGTTCCTCGCCCCAACCAAAAAAGACGCGACGGCCGGGATCGCCCTCATGGCCGCGGCCGGGCTGGTTTGCCAGGCCTGCGCGTCCGTCGATGCGCTGTGCCGCAAGATCCCGGCCGGGGTCGGGGCGGTGGTCCTCCCCGAGGAGGCCGCGGTCGGTACCGGAGCCGAGTTGCTCAAGGCCGCGATCCGCGACCAGCCGCCGTGGTCGGACCTGCCGGTGCTCGTACTCACCGCCGCCGGGCCGACGCCCGCGGCCCGGGTCAAGGTGCTGCTCGATCTCGGCGACGTGACCCTGCTCAAGCGGCCGCTGCAGGCGGGTGAGTTCCTCAACGCCGTGCGGGCGGCGCTGCGGGACCGCCGCCGGCAGTACCAGGTCCGAGACTACATCGCCGGTCAGGCGCGGCAGGCGGAGGAACTGCGGGACGCCGACCGGCGGAAGGACGAGTTCCTTGCTATGTTGGCGCACGAACTCCGCAACCCGCTCGCGCCCATCCGCAACGGGCTAGCGATTCTGCACATGGCGGACGGTGACCGGGCAGTGCTTCGGCGGACGCACGGGATGATGTCCCGCCAGGTGGACCACCTGAGCCGCCTAGTGGACGACCTACTCGACGTGTCCCGGATTACCCGCGGGAAGGTCGAGTTGCGGCTCGAGGCGGTAGACCTGAACGCCGTCCTCCGTCGCGCTGCCGAGACGGCCCGCCCCCTGATCGACGCCCGCCGCCACCGCCTGACCATCACCCAGCCCGGTCGCCCGGTGATGGTGTCGGCCGACCCGACCCGGCTGACGCAGGTGGTCGGCAACTTGCTCACCAACGCGGCCAAGTACAGCGACGAGGGGGGCCACATCGACCTCATCTTGGAAGAAGACGGTGTGGCGATCGTCCGCGTGCGGGACACCGGCCTGGGCATCCCGGCGGACATGCTCCCGCGGGTATTCGACTTGTTCACCCAAGTCGGGCGGACCCTCGACCGTGCCGACGGGGGATTGGGTATCGGGCTAACGCTGGTTAAAAGTTTGGTCGAGTTGCACGGGGGCACGGTGTCGGCCGCGAGCGAGGGGCCGGGAAAGGGGAGCGAGTTCACCGTTCGGCTGCCCAAACTCGTGCGGGTCGAGGAGGGCGGCAAGGCGGAGCCGGCGGCCGTCGCGGGCGTGACGCCTCGTCGCGTGTTGATTGTGGACGATAACCCGGACGCCGGGGACAGCCTTGCCACCCTGTTGGAGATGACCGGGCACCAGGTGGAAGTCGCCCGGACGGGCCACCAGGCGATAGAAGCGGCTGCCCGCCTGAGGCCCGAAGTGGCGGTGCTCGATCTCGGGCTGCCGGGGATGAGCGGGTACGAGTTGGCGGGCCGCCTGCGGGCGCAGGCGTTCGGCCGGGACGTCACGCTGGTGGCCCTAACCGGCTACGGGCAGGAGGAGGACCGACGGCGGTCCCACGCCGCCGGATTCGACCACCACCTGACCAAGCCCGCGGACCTCTCCGCGCTGGCCGCTATCATCCGCAACGGCAGCCGTTGACAACCGATGTTGAACGGACACGTCTCACTCGTGTACCGAGGTTAACAACGGTAACTGATGTGCTTAACAGGCCCGCGGGTTAACAGCCACGCGCCCCAGTTCAGTGGCATGGACCGGCAGAAGGGATTGTGAACTGGCCAACTTGCCACCTCAACTCTGAATCCAGGCCGTGTCTCCGCCGGGCGACGTGATCTGAAAATAGCCCTACACCGAATTTTCACTGGCTCACATCCGGCCGGCACCGCAAGATGATCCGTCTCACGTGCCACGAAGGAACGCACTCTATGGGCGAACCGTCCGTCGACCGACGCAGCTTTGTCACGCGGACGGTGTCTGCTGCGGCGGCCCTTTCGTGCGGCAGCGGCACCGCCGCCGAGCCCACCCAAAAGCCGAACTCCGCGGTCGCATCAGAACCGCCCGGCACCCCGTGTGGGGTGGCCAGTGGCGACGTGACACACGATACGGCCGTCGTCTGGAGCCGGACCGATGGGTCGGCGAAGATGGTCGTCGAGTACGCCACGACGGCGGACTTCCGCCAGCCGCGGCGGGCGGAACCGGTCGCCGCCACCCCGGAGGCCGACTTCACGGCGAAGGCGCTCCTTGCCGGCCTGCCACCCGGGCACACGATTTACTACCGCGTCTGGTTCGACGACAACGGCCGCGTGAGTCCGCCGGTTTCCGGACGATTCCGCACCGCGCCCGCGCCCGACAAGCCGGCGGACGTCTTCTTCGCCTGGTCTGGCGACACGGCGGGGCAGGGGTTCGGCATCAACCCCGAGTGGGGCGGCATGCGGATATACGACGCCATCCGCCGACTCGAGCCGCAGTTCTTCCTCCACAGCGGCGACAACATCTACGCCGACAACCCCATCCCCGAATCCCTCAAGCTCGCCGACGGCACGATCTGGCGGAACGTGACCACGCCGGCCAAGAGCCATCAGGCGGTGACACTCGAGGATTTCCGCGGCAACTACCGGTACAACCTGCTCGACGAACACGTGCGGCGGTTCAACGCCGAGGTGCCGACGATTGTCCAATGGGACGACCACGAGGTCGCCAACAACTGGTACCCGGATCAGGCCATCGCCGGTCGGAAGGATGCCGTAAATCTGCCCGGCGTGCGGGACGGCCGCGCACTCGCCGACCGCGCCCGACAGGCGTTCTTTGAGTACCTGCCGATCAAACCGCAAGAGGCCGACCGCGGGCGGATTTACCGGTCCTTTCAGCTCGGGACGTCGGCCGAACTGTTCGTACTCGACCAGCGGAGCTACCGCGGCCCCAATTCGGCGAACACCCAGGACCGGCCCGGCCGCGAGACGCCGTTCCTCGGAGGCGAACAACTCGCCTGGCTGAAACAAGGTTTGCGCGAGAGCAAGGCGACCTGGAAGATCATCGCCAGCGACATGCCGATCGGCCTCATCGTCGATGACGCGGTGGACGGCAAGCCGCACTTCGAGGCAATCGCCAACGCCGACCCCGGCTCGCCGCGCGGTCGCGAGTTGGAATTCGCCGACCTCTTCACGGATCTAAAACAGGGGGGCGTTCGCAACGTCGTCTGGCTGACGGCGGACGTCCACTATGCGGCCGCCCTGCACTACAGTCCCGAGCGCGCCGGCTTCAAAAGTCCCTTCGAACCGTTCTGGGAATTCGTCGCCGGTCCGATGCACGCCGGGACGTTCGGCCCGAACAAGCTGGACGCCACGTTTGGCCCGGAGGTCCGGTTCGAGTACGCCCCGCGGGCCGGCCTTCTCCTGCCGACCGGACGGACGGTGCCGGAAGGCTTCAAGTTGCCACTGCCGCCGAGCGACGGCATGCAAACCTTCGGCACGGTGCGGATCGATGCCGTAACGCAGACGTTGACGGTGGAGTTCCGCAACGTGTTCGGCGACCGGATCCACGACGGGACGAGAATCGGGCGGTTCGAATTACAGGTGGCGAAGTAGCTTGTACTTGAACAGTGTGGTCATTCGGCACTGTCCTGGCGTTGCATTACGACTCACCGCTTGCCATCGCTCGTGATAACGCTATTCACCATCTTGGCGGGAGTCCGTCAGCCGCATCAAGATGTCCGACCTCACGATTCGAACTCGAAGCGGACCGCCCCGGCCTCCAGTTTCAGCCGCGCGTCAAACGGCTTGCCCGACTTCGACTTGAAGCCCTTGAGTAGCGGACTGACACCCCGCTTTAACAACGCCTGCGCCGTCCGCGTGCTCACTTTTTTGCCGGCGATCGTCTTCCAAATCGCGAACTTGCAGCCATTTCGCCAGCCGCCGCACCCGTAGGATCGGTCCTGCTCAACGACCGTCGCCCCGCAGAGGGGACACGGACCGAGCGTGCCGTCCGCCGGCTTGGCCTTGGGTGATTTGCGGCGGGGTGCCTTTGCCTCTGGGGCCGCCGGTTCGACTCCGGTGGCGGTGGACTTGGGCTGCCGGCGGGCCCGCGGCGGTTTCGCCTCCGCGGCCGGAGGCGTGCGTGGGGGGGCCGCCTGTGGCGTGCGAACCTCCAGCACCGCGCCGGCGTCCGACAAGGTCAGGATCACCCCCTCCGAGCCCTCGAACGGCGGCGGGCGGAACAGCACCCGCCGCTGGAGCAATTCGCGGGCATGGCCGGCGTCGAACCGCCCGCCCTTGTACTCCTTCCAGAGCACGAACCCACACCCGTCCTTCCACCCCGAGCAGCCGAACCCGCGATTCCCCTCGATGACGTGCCGGCCGCACCGCGGGCAGTCGCCGAGCCGGGACTCATCAACCGCGTCGGTGCCGCCCACGATGCCGCGGGTGTACCCGACGATGTCCGCCATGAACCGGGCCGGGTCTAGCCGATCGCGTTCGATCTCCCGTAGCCGGGCTTCCCACTCGCCGGTCAGTTCCGGACTCTTCAGCCCCCGGTCTCGAATCAGGGCGACCAGATAGCGGCCCGCGTCCGTGGAGACGACCGTCTTCCCCTCTCGAATGATGTACCCGCGGGTGAGGAGCGTCTCGATGGTCGCCGC
This sequence comes from Limnoglobus roseus, assembly GCF_008254045.1. GTDB lineage: Bacteria > Planctomycetota > Planctomycetia > Gemmatales > Gemmataceae > Limnoglobus > Limnoglobus roseus. The sequence goes on from NZ_CP042425.1 coordinate 3,751,141, forward strand.
CCGCGTCGCCGGGGTGCCGAGGCCCTTCTCCTTCAGTGCCTCCTTCAGTTCCTCGTCGTCGACCAGTTTGCCGGCCGTCTCCATCGCCCCGAGCAGGGTAGCCTCGGTGTACGGCTTCGGGGGCGTCGTCTCGCCCTTCTTCACGCTCGGCTCGTGCGGGCCGGTTTCGCCGGGACGGAACTCGGGTAGCACTTGCTCGTCCGGCTTCTTGTCGTCCGCGCGGGCCGGGTACAGGATCGTCCAGCCCGGGTCCACAACGCGGACGCCCCGGGCACGGAATGGAACCGCGTTCGCCTCTCCAGTGACGGTCGTCACGTCCTTGACGCAGGCCGGGTAGAAGCAGGCGATGAGCCGCAGGAGAACCGCGTCGAACACCGCCCGTTGCGGCGGCGGCAGATCGCCCGGCACCTTCCCGGTCGGGATGATCGCGTGGTGGTCCCGCACCTTCGCGTCGTCGACGATGCGGGCGGTGAACGCGAGCTTGGCCAGATCGAGCCGACCGACCGCCTCCGGCTGGAGCGGACGGAGCGATTCGAGGACGCCGGGAACCTGCCCCTTCAGGTCGGCCGTCAGGTACCGCGAGTCGGTCCGCGGGTAGGTGATCAGTTTGGCCTCGTACAGCGATTGCGCAGCCGACAGGGTAGCGTCGGCCGACAGCCCGCGGCGGCGGTTCAGTTCCCGTTGGAGTTCGGTCAGGTCGAAAAGTTGGGGTGGTAGGTCCCGTTCGCCCTTGCGTTCGACGCCTTTCACGACGAATGGTTGGTCCCGCACCCGGTCGAGGGCGGCCAGGGCGTCGGCCTCCTTGGTGAACCGCTCGCCGGTAAACTTGAACGTGACCGCCCGGTAGACGGTCAGGAGTTCCCAGAACGGTTCGGGCTTGAACCCGCGGATTTCGTCGTCCCGCCGCACGACCAGGGCGAGCACCGGCGTCTGCACCCGGCCGACGCTCCACAGGAGGCCGCCGGCGTCGCGGTGGCGGACGGTATAGAAACGGGTGGCGTTCAGGCCGACGACCCAATCGGCCTGGCTGCGGCACCGGGCGGCGGCGTAGAGCGGGTCGTAGTCGGCCAGCGGTCGCAGGCGGCGAAGCGCGTCCCGGATGGCCGCTTCGGTCAGCGAGTTGAGCCACAGCCGCCGCGCCGGCTTGCCGGTCGCCCCGGCCAACTCCTGGATGTAACGGAAGATGAGCTCGCCCTCGCGGCCTGCGTCGGTGGCCGCGATGACTTCGTCGGCGGCCCGGAGGAGGCGCTTGACGACTGCGAACTGCTGGCCGGCCCGCTTCTCGTCGATGAGCTTGAGCCCGAACCGGTCCGGCACGAACGGGAGCGTGGCGAGGGACCACCGCTTGAGGGCCGGGTCGTAGTCCTGCGGCTCTTTGAGGGTGACGAGGTGCCCCAACGCCCAAGTGACCTGGTGCCCCGCGCCTTCGAGGTATCCTTCGTGTCGGGCCGTCGCGCCGAGGACGGCGGCGATCTCGCGGGCGACGGACGGCTTCTCGGCGACGACGACTTTCATGGCACCTCGACCGGGATCAACCACCGGGCAAAAACCCGGCGTTCTTCGACGAACGTCTCCGCACCCCTCGGGCTCTTCGCCCCGTGTGGCGTGTCGGCCGGGAGCACGCTCGTCCCAGCGTGGCCGGGTCCACGGCGGGAACGCGGCACAGATTCGGATCGATATGCGATCGTGATCGCGGGAGAGTGCTCGCCCCTCTTCTCGCCGTCAACCAATCTTATGTTGCGTCAGCGGTCGGAGACCTTCTCTCCCTTCTTTTTCCAGTACTCGAGAAAATCGGCGACGAGGGGGCCGTTCGGCTTCGCTCCCGCCCGGTGTTCCGCCGGCGTGGCCCCGAAGTAATGGCTGATCCACCCGTCGGCCCGGTCCGCCGCGCCGTCAATGAACTGGTCGAGTTCCGCGACCGAGCAACTCAGCGGGAACGTCTCCTCGACGACGAGCGGCTTGCCGATGTCGTAGACGGCGAGGGCCGCCTGAGCCTTGTCCACCTTGCCCGCCGAGGGGTAGAAGTGGACGCTCACGAAGTCGAGGTGGCGGGCAACCTGCGGCGAGTAGAACAGCGGCTTCGCATTCGGCCAGACCATGGCCCACGGGATCACGCCCACGGTGATGAGCGTATCCTTGTCGTGCGTGCGGATCGCCGCGACGAGGGTTTTCACCCACGCCTCGGCGATGTCCTTGGTGTCGCGGCCGGCCGGTTTGTTGCTGATCCGCTGGACGAAGTGGAACCCGCCGAGTTCCCCGCCGACCCACGGGTGGTCCTTCGGTCCCGGCTCGTTGATGACCGGCTCGTTCACGAGGTCGTAGCAGAAGGCCGCCGGGTGCCCGGCACACGTCTCGGCGATCGCGCTCCAGAACCGGGCTTGCGCCGCCCAGCGGTCGGCCTCGGCGAGCTTGTCGTACCACTCGGGGATCCGCTTGAGGCGGAAACAATTTAAGCCGGTCAGGTCGAGGTAGAGGCCCGTTTCCCCAGCCAGGTCGAGGAGCTTTTTGAGACGGGCGAGCTGGTCGGCCCGCGGCTTGTCCGCCGCGGCCATGAACGTCTCGAACTGGAGGTGCCACCGGACGACGTTCGCCCCGAGCTTCCGCATTTCTGCAAAGTCGGTCTCGATGTTGCGCCACCCGGCCGGCGTGTCCCAGTCGTCCTCGGCGAGGCGCTCGAACCGCCCGAGGTAGTTGAACCCCCACGGCACGAACCGCTTGCCCGTCTTGGCGAGAGCGAACGTCTTGCCGTCTTCGGACAGTTTGACCCGCGGTGCTGCCCGGGGAGTTGGCTATTCACCACCGCGGGCCGGGCCGTGGCCGAACGTCATCACCGCAACCGTCAGCACGGCCACGAGACGACGAACGTCGGACGGGCATCGCAAATTCATGGACATCCTCGGGTCGATTCCTGGGACGGTGGGCTTCATTGTTCTGCCTTCGGACGTGGCCGTCCACCCAGTTCGCGCCTCATCTACCACTTTACCACTCGCCGTGGCAGTGGAGGGTTACTTCATGGGCAGGCGGTAGCACGCGGCCTCCTGGCCGTTCCGGAGGTACAGGCAGCCGTGTGCCAGCACGGGGTGGTTCCAGGTTTTCCCGGTCAGAGCCGGCACCTTGGCCAGTTCGTTGAACTCGGCCGGGTTCGCCTCTACCAGCGCCACCGCCCCTCGCTCTGCCTGCACCAGCAACAGCCCCTGGTCTGCCAGCGCGACGACCTGCCCGTGACCGTAGCCGGTGTCCTTCCACAACTGCCGGCCGTCCGCCAGGTCGACGCAACAGAACCGGCCGTCGTCGAACCCGTAGAAGTGCCCCCCGAAGGCCACGCCGTCGTTGAAGTACGGCCGTGCCCCCCGCGTGCTCCACACGGTCTGGACGTCCCAGGCGTCACCCGCCTTCGTCACCCGGAGCCGTCGCACGCCTTGGTCCCCGCCGACGCCCGTGCCGATCACCACGTCCGTGTCCGACACGACCAGCGGCTGCGTCGACCGGTTCCCGCCACCCCCGACGGGCCAGACGTGTTCCCAGAGCTTCACACCGTCGGCCGGGCGGAAGGCTTCGAGGCCGTAGTCGGACACGACCAGCGCTTGCGGCACGCCGCCGAAGTCCGCCGGGTGGGCGGAGGCGTAGCCGTGCTTGGCGTTCCCCGCGATCCAGGTGAACTCACCGGTCTCAGCCCGGAACGCGACGGTGCCCTTGCCGGGCCCGCCCCCGGCGTACACGATCACCAGGCCGTCGGTCACCAGCGGGGACGCGGCGAAGCCCCACTGCGGCAGCGTTCCGCCGGCCGCGACGACGTCGGCCGTCCAGTCGAGTTTGCCGGTCGCGGCATCGAGCCGGTGCACTCGCCCGTTCGCCCCCTGGGCGTACACCTTCGTGCCGTGGACCGTGGGCGTCGCGCGGGGGCCGGCCCCGGAGATCGTCTCCTCGAACCGGCCGGGGGTCTTGAACTCCCAAACCTCGGCCCCGGTCGCCGCGTCGTAGCAGACGACGGCCTCGTCCGGCCCACGTTGCTCCTGCGTAAACAGCCTCCCGCCGGCCAGGGCGAACGACCCCCACCCCGGCCCGACGCGCTTCTTCCAGACCAACTCGGGAGGCCGGGTTGCCCAGTCCGAGTCGAGCTTCGCGCCGGTCACCACCGCGTCGCGTTTGGCCCCGCGGAACCCGGGCCAGTCACCCGGGCCGACCTCCACCGGCTTCGCGGTACTGGCCGGCACCGAGGCGGCCGGCTTCTCGGCGAGGAACAGGTCTTCGTCCGACGGCTGCCAGCGCCATCGCAGGTACGGCACGACGTCCGCGTCGGTGCCGTTGACCTTCACCATTCCGACGACGACCCACAGCCCGGCGAGGAGGACGAGCAAGCCGCCCCGCCGAACCGCAACGGGCAGCGGTACGCTCACGGCGAGCCAGCCGATCCACACCACGAGCGCCGCGATCAGACCGTAGATGGCGACGACCAACTCGTTACCCTTGTGGACCGTGACCGCCAGCGTCACGAGCGGCACGAGCACCAGTGCCGGAACGGCCCAGCGGAACGATCCGCGGACGCCTGCGGCGAACACCCACCAGCCGACGACCGCGACCGCGCCAAGCAGCGGGGACGCGACGATGGCGATCATGTTCGCCAGCGACCGTGGCGCGAGCCACGACGTCATCGTCCAGGCCGCGGCGATCGCGGCGAGAATCAGTAACCCGAACCAGACGCGAACCGGCCAGCGATCGTCGGTGGTCGTACTCATAAACGGATCTCCTGCGAGTGGCTGGCTCGTCGTCCGAACCGCACGGGTTCGGAAACGAGACCAGGGTACGGGTGCGGCCCGATGGGTTGGAGGACCGGCCGGCTGACGTACGCCCAACACTGTCCGGAGGCACACGCCAAAATCCTCGCCGCCATGTTACCTCAATTAAATGTCTGTCCAGTCAGTCATTGCTCGCTCAAAAAACTAGTTGAGCACGCGCCAGAGAGCATCGAACCCGACCTTGCAGTGCTCGCCCGCGTGGGTCGGGTCTTGAACCATGTAATCCATTGTGGCCTCCGCCAGCGCGTTCAGAACCGCGTACACAAACCCGGCCGGAACGCCCCGCATGGGGCCATTGGCGCGGCTCTGCTCCAGTAATCCGGCGATCCCGGCCATGGCCCGGTGCGCCGCCGCGCGAGTCGTGGGTGTGATCTCATCGGACACGACGAGTTGCGACAGGGCGCGGCGTTTCTCCGGGTGGGCCACCGCCCAGCCCATCCACTTCGACCAGACGTGGAAGACTTGCTCACGGAGGGCGGCCCCGGCCGGAAGTCCTTCCGAAGCTGCCGCCGCCATCCCCGATTTCAGTTCCAGGTACAGTTGGTTCAACAAGTCCGCTTTAGTCTCGAAGTAGGTGAACAACGACCCGTTCGAGACGCCAGCCTCTTGAGCGATCAGTGCCGTTGGCGCGTTCAGCCCGTGCGTCACGATCACGCGCGCCGCCGCGGCCATGATCGCGTTCCTCTTATCCTCACTTTTGGGCCTAGCCATATCGCCAAGGATAATAAAGAGCGACCAGTCAGTCAACTAAATTCTCTCACGAGTTCATCCCTGAACGGCTGACGGCTCATAACCTGTCCCGGTCTAGTCCACCACCCGGCGAGGGATGGCCTGAAGTTGTGGAACGAGATTGCGATCGTCGCCGAAAGGGTAAATTCACCCTGAGCTAGCTCGTAATAGTCGCTCCAGTTCGTCGGCATCGCGTTGAGCAGAACGAAGCCGTGAGACTGTCCTTCCGCACCAACGACTTCTAGACTGCAATTCACCCCGCCAACGGGCATGGACGCCTGCGAACGGATTTGCGGAGAGTGCCGTGCCGGGAATTGAACCGCGAGAATTCAAGCGACCGGGGACACTGGACTACGTGCTGGTCGCCTCCGGCCTGATCACCGTCACGACGACCCGGGAGCATGACGTGATTGCCGCGGCCCCGGCCCTGACGGCACAGTTCCCACCGGGCCAAGTGCTGCCGATCGACGAGATCGTCCCCGCCCTCCGGTGCCTGATCCTCGACGTGGTCTACCAGCGGTCGAATTTTCTCGACGGGGCGAGCGTCCGGGCGGAGGCGATCCACGTCTTCAATCGCCACCGCGTCCTCGACGGCGGCATCGCAAAGATGTACGAGTTCCTCCGACAGGGGGCCGAGGTTGCCCGGGCCGATCTCGCGAGATGCCGGCTCATGATCCGGTAGCGGACCAGTTTGGCGGGCGGACGCAGATAACGACGACGTGCGGCGGGTCAGATGGTCATAGGCCGTTTGAAGACGGCAACGATGTCCCTCGTCCACCCATCGCCGGCCGATGCCGCTACGACCGCGACCAATTCCCACCCGTCCGCCCTCAGACGGTTGAAGACCGGCCGAACACGGAACCGCTCGTCCAGAAGTTGTGCGAACTCGGGTGGGTCATGAAACTGAGGGCGAAGGCGTGAGAGACGTTCGCAAGATGTGGACGGGCCGCCGTGGCGCCGGGGATGGGACCGCGGCGGTTTTTCGTTGGGTGGGCGGCAGTGGGAACGGTTCGTGTCTGGCCGAACAAGGGGTGGATGGACAGTCAAGCCGGCGACGATGACCCGGAATCAAACGCGGTACAACTCGGCCTTGGGGAATCGCTTGGGTGAGCCTTTTTGTGTTGCTCGCTGGCGGCCGGCTGGCTAGTATCGGTTCGGTGACGGCGTAGCGTGTGGCAGTCCGTACCCGCAATGGCGGATGTAGGCCGCACACTCGTCCGGCTGGAACACCCGCGACACCGACGCCAGGAATGTAAGGAGGGTCGGGACAGCCCGGTGGCCGTCCGATCGGAGGAGCCGCTTGAGCTTGGCGAATGCCAGCTCGATCGGGTTCAGATCCGGCGAGTACGGGGGGAGGAACACCAGCCGGCACCCGGCGGCTTCAACCGCCGTCCGGACGGCGGCCGACTTGTGACACGGCAGGTTGTCGAGCACCACCGTGTCACCCGGTCGCAGGGCCGGGACCAAGACGGACGTGACGTAGTCGCGGAACCGATCCCCGGTCATGGGCCCGTCGAGCACCTGGGTGGCGACCATCCCGTCGGCACGGACGGCGGCCGTGAAGGTCAGGCTCTTGTAGTGACCGTGGGGGACCGAACCGACGACCGGGTCGCCCCTGGGGGCGTACCCGTACCGCCGGTCCATGGTCGTGTTGGCGGCCGTCTCGTCCACGAACACGACCCGCGTCGGGTCGACGGCCGGGGCGGTGTCGCTACGCCAGGCGTCGCGGGCGGCCCGCACGTCCGGCCGGTCCTGTTCGGCCGCCCGGGTGACTTTTTTTGAACGTGTACCCGAGCCCGCGGACGGCGGCCCACAGGGTGGACAGGGCCACCGTGACCTTCAACTCGCCGCGGAGTTCGACCAGGGTCAGGTCCGGGGTGGCGGCCAGGAGTTCGCGGATGCGGTGGTGGTGGGCGGCCAGTTTCGCGGCGCGGGTCGGGCGGGCGACGCGGGGGCCGACTTCGCCGGTCTGCCGATGCCGCTGCCGGAGCCGGCGGACCCAGGCCGGGCTGACGGAGAACCGGTCGGCCAGCTCGGCCGTGCCGTCCCCGGCCGCGGCGGCCTCCAGCACCCGGACCCGAAGATCGATCGAGTACGCCCGCATGTCGCGCCCTCCTGGCGAGGTGTGAGGGTACGCCATCACACGTGGGACACGCTAGATCAGGTTCGAAACGACACTAACTTGGCGATGCGGCCCGTGGTGTGAGCGATCGGGTTTCGGACGGGAACGAGCAAGGCCATCCGCGCAGCCGCGAACGCAATCCTATTTCAAGTCCGGCGAAGAAACTCAACTCACTCACCCGGGGGCGTATTCTGATGTCGCTCGTACCGCCGACAGACGTAGCCCTAGCCCAGAGTGATACGTCGGAAGTGACCGACGATCCGCCGGGAGTCGCGGAAGGGCTTTTCCTCCTGCACGACCCGGACTGGCGGCACAAAGTTTTTGTCGGCGGTCTACTGCTCATGATTCCCGTCGTCGGGTGGTTCGCCACGCTCGGTTACCGAAAGGCGCTGATCTCCCGCTTGTTCCAGGGCGACCGGTACCCTTTACCCGAGTGGCGCGGCGAAGTGTGGGCGCATATTTGGGAAGGGTTGAAGGCCGGTGCGGTCATCTCCGTTCAATACCTGCCGCTGTGCTTCGCTCTCGCGGCTCTGCTCGCCTCACGCGATGCGCCCTTCGGGCCGAGACTCCTCACCGCTTCTGTTTTCTTTGCCCTGTTCCCGATCTTCTCGACGCTCGCCTTCCCCCTCGCGGTCGTGTACTGGGCGTGGCCGGTCGGGGTGGCGTACTTGCACCCGTTGGAGGCGGTGGCCCTCCTCGCCGGGTACGGAGCGGTCACGTTCGTGATCCCCGCGGGGTTCCTTCAGGTGTCGCGAAGGGGCCGGTACGCCGCCGCCTTCCGCTACCACGAGTCGCTGCCGTTCCTGGTGCGAAACTTTCGGGCGTACGTGCTCGCGTGGTATCGCTCCGGGGCCATGAGCCTGTGCGGGCACTTCGCCGGGCCGTACGCGCCGTGGGGGGTCGTGTGGTGCTACCTCGGCATCATCTACTCCTTCAACCGCGTTCTCGCCGACGAACTGGCGCGGAAGGGCGAGCTGTCTCCAAAATCCTGGTTCGCTCGGCTCGACCGGGACAGGCTCGTGCTCAAACCGGTCCGCCGGTTCACTTTCTTAGTTACCGTTCCGAGCACCGGAGATGTCGACGCGGGTGTCCGGGTCGGTCCCGTGTTCGCGCCGCTCCCCAAAGCTGTGGCCCGACTCATTGGAGTCGGGAGGTAACGCGAGAAGGACCCGCGCTGGCGAACAAGACCCGTCAGGTGATCTCCGTGACCGCGATGAAGTGATTCTCCGCACGCTTGCAGAGTGGGCCGAAGGTCAATCGCATCCGGATCAAGCGGCAGATCCGTGTCGCCTGTTGGCCCAGCGTTCAGCCGACACGGATCTGCCGCTCGCCGGCGTTCGGAGGTGCCGAGTTCCGACGACGACCGAGCCATCTCGATGAAGCTGCGGGCAATTGTGTGAGATGGCGGTCCAGGCGGTTACGGCGTCACTCTCTTCATTCCGCCCGGCACCTCGTCCTTCTCGATTTTTTTCAACTGGGGAATCTGAACCTTGTGATTGGCGGCCTGGCAACTGTGCAGGTAGCCGAAAACGTCGGAGTTGGCGACCTTCGCGACGAGTGGCCCGTACACGGAGGCGGTATCGCACCCGAGGAGGGCGATTCGGGCCGTGTTCGTCCGACCCTGTTGGCCCACCTTCCGCCAGAACGAGACCCCGTCGGCGTTCAGCGTATTGCCCTCCCGCCGCCACGGTTGCCAGAACCGATCGAGTTCATCGCGGGATTCATCCTCGGTGTGATCATGGTTGAGAATGGGGCCGTCCGAGGCACTGTGGGAAAGCATGACGAAGGTGCTCGCCGCAGACACCGCGTCCCAGAAGTCGCCCTTTCCCTTCGCCCAGGACGGCCGGCTGAACGAGACGCTGAAGTTGCCCGTCGAGATGCGCGTGACGTTCGTCTGGAACGCGGTGCCTCCCGGGCCGCCGCCCGCGTTGTAGAACTCGTCGAGGATGGCCCTCGCGGTGCCGGCGAAGGCGTTGGCGTGTAGACCCTGACTCGGGAAGAGAATGACCGTGGACATGGTTACTCCGGACGGTGTTAGGAACGGCGGCGCGAGAGGTACGCGGCCGATTTACCCGGTAGATGGTAGAAGTTGACAAATGACCCAAAGAGGTCATCAGCCGATCATCACCCTCACGCCTTCCCGAGCATACCGTCGACGACCCAGCACTCGCGGGCGTGCGGCCCGTCGCACCGGCAGTGGCCAAGGATGTCGGCGTCCTCGCACCTCGCGTCCTGCAATGCGTCCGCGAGGATGGGGCAGGCGGTCGAACGCACGCTCGGCGTAGATGCGGGGGCGGGAGCTATTTCTCGCCGCCCGGTCCTTCGATCAACGCCGTTGCCTCAGCGAGTAAAGTCCCGACTTCGACCTGCTCGTTCCATTCGGCCCATCGGATGTCGCCCCACGCAGTTGGCGACGTGGCCACGCGGTCGGCCTCGGTGACCCACCCGCGGGCCTTCGTCAGCCACTCGCGGGCCTCGGCGGCGCGGTTCAGTCGGTGGAGCGTCATCGCCCGGAAGAGCATGTCCCAAGCCCGCTGTTGCCGGTTCCGGAAGTGGAGCGCCTGCTGCGCGCGGAGTTGCTGATTCAGGGCCTCTTGGTACCGGCCGAGTCGGTAGTGAACAGCTCCGACGAGCCGTTCGTCGCGAGAGACCTTGGCGAGCCTCGGTAGGTCCGTCGAGGCACCGGGCACCGACAAGAGGACGTACAGCAGCGAACCCGCCGTGGCCGGTCGGTCGGTGCTCCCGAAACGGACCCGGAGTTGCCGGCACGCCTCGTCGTACCCGGCCCTGTCGCTGCGGGCCAGCCGGCACTCGGCCAGGTTCCGCCAGTTCAGGATCGCATCCGGCTGCAGCCGCGTCGTCTCAAGATGGGCTGCTTCCGCGTCCGGCCATCGGCCGCGGTAGGCCAATCCCTCCCCCCGCCAGTTCCATACCAATGACCGTCGTCCGTCGTCCGTCGCCCGTTCCAGGGCTTTTCGGTGGTCGGCGTCGGCGTCGGCCGTGCGGCCCTGGGCGAGTCGTGCGGCCCCGCGGTGGGCGGTCAATGTCGGGTCGCTCGGCGAGGTGAGGAGCAGTCGGTCGTCGTAAAACTCGGCCGCCGCCCAGTCGCCGGCCGTCCAGTGCGAGGCGGCGAGCCGTCGGTGCCAACCCGACAAGGTGGCGGCCGCCCGGGCTAACCGCGGCCCGGTTTCCGGCAAGGCGGAATCCCATACGGTCACATGCCAGCGGTGGGCCGAGAGAAGCTGCCGGCCGTCGGGCGTGAACGCGACGACGTGGTTGATGCCGCTCTCGTCGTCGCCCAGAACCAGCAGCAATTGGTGGCCGACGGCGTCCCACAGTTGCGTCGCCCCGCGGCCGCCGCCGAACGCCAGCCGCCGTCCGTCCGGGCTGAAACTCAGGTACGTCGCGCGGCGGGGCTGGGCCGTGCGGTCGTCTTGTGCCGGAGCGGCCGACCCGCGTTCGAACGGGTGGGCGGAAAGCAACTCGCCGCGGTTGGCGTCCCAGAAGTGCAACGCCTGCTGCTCGTCGGCCGACACCAGGACCGCGTCGGCCGGGCGAAAGGCCACCGCGTTCACCCCGGTGTAGTGCCCGGTCAGCGTGTGCCGGAGTTCCCATTTGGCCGTGTCCCAGACGCGCACGGCCTGATCGGCGCAGCCGGTGGCGACGAACCGACCGTCGGAGCTGACCGTGACCGCAAGGACGGCCTTCGGGTGGGCGAGGTCGGCGCGTTCTTCGCCGGTGTCCGGGTCCCACACCCGCACGGTGCCGTCCTCGCCCGCCGCCAGTACGAGGCCGTTCGGGTGGACAGCCACGCCCGTCACCGGCCCCCGATCGTGCTGGAGGGTCCGCTCCACGGTTCGCGCGTCGAGGTTCCACAGTCGCACATTCCCGCCGCGGTCGGCCGAAACGAGGCGGCCAGTCGGGTGGTAGGCCAGGCCCGACAGCCAGTCGGGCTGCGGGGGCAACTCGAATCGGAGGTTGCCATCCGGGTAGCCGAGAACGCGGATGGTCTTTTCGCCGATGGCGTGTGACCAGTTGCGACCACCGGCCACGGCTAGCGACTGGCCGTCCGGGGCGAACGCCAGCCCGGACACCCAGGCGGAGTGGGCATTCGGGAAACCCAGTTCGTCGGTCCGCGCGGTGTCCCAGACGCGGACGACGTTGTCCTCGCGGGCCGTGGCGATCCACCGGGCATCCGGGCTGTAGGCCACGCTCGTCACCGGGCCGGTGGTCGGCCCGGCCGGGAAGACCTCTCCCTGGCCGCGGGTCTGCCAGACGCGGAGGCCGGTCTTGGCGGTGCAACACGCGAGTGCCCCGCCGTCGGGCCGGAAGGCGAGGTTCGCCATGTTCCCGCTGCCGACCGCGTGTCGGGCGACGGGGGCGTAGCCGGCGGCCGAATCCCACATCACCACGGCCCCGTCGAACGACCCCCCGACGATGAACCGGCCGTCCGGGCTAAACCTCACCCGACGGGCGTCGCTCGGCAAGAAGAGGTGACGCAACAGTCGCCCGTCGCTGGTGGCCCGAAGCGTGATCCGCCCGTCGCGGCCGGCCGAGGCGAACGTGGCCCCGTCGGGGCTGAAGGCGACGTCGTAGGTTGCCCCGACGTTCTCCTGCCAGCGGCGGGCTGCCTCCGGATGGTCGACGTCGATGACCTTCACGCCACCGTCGCTGAGGGCGACCGCGAGGTGCCGGCCGTCCGGGTGGACAGCGACCGCATACACGCCGGCCCCGCACGGGACGGGCGGCAACACCTTCGCCGGGTCGCGGAGGTCCCACCGCCAGACCGAACCGTCGAGGCTGGTGGCGGCCAGCCAGTCCCCGGTCGGATGGAAGGCGACACGGTAGACCGTCGCCCGCGGCCCCGGCAGCGTGCGGACGGGCTTCCCGGTGGTGGCGTCCCACAACATCACCTCGCCGGGGGCGGTACCGTTCCAATACCCCGCCCCCGACGCCAGCCACGCGCCGTCCGGACTGTACTCCAGGCCGTTCACCGGCTGCGTGTGGCCGACCATTTCCAGCACGTGTGTGTGGCACTTTCGCTTCAGGTAGTGCCACTCCCAGCCGCACCGATCCGCGTGTTGGGCTTGGCACTCGTCGAGCACTCGCTCCGCGGCAAGCGTTCGTGAGGCAGCCAGGTCGAGTGCGGCTTGGGCGATCTGGCTGGCGTACAGCCGGGACTCGGCCTGGTCGCGGGCAGCGGCCTCGGCCTGCCCGCTCCGCACGGCCGTATCCCGCTCGCGGTCGGCCCGCTGCCACTGCCAGACAACGCCGCCCAGCCCGCTCAGGAATACAACTGCCAGCCCCGCCAGCAGCCCGGCCACGGTCGGGCGGCGACGGCACCAGCGGCCGACCTTCGTCAGCGACCCAACCGGGCGGGCCGCGATCGTTTCGCCGCGGAGCCAGCGGCCCAAGTCGTCGGCCACCGCCCCTGCTGTGGGGTAGCGACCCGACGGCTCCTTTTGCAAGCACTTCAGACAGATCGTGTTCAGATCCCGCGGTAACTTCGGCCGGACCAACCGCGGCGCCACCGGCTCGCTCGTCTTAACCTGCACCAGCGTCTCGGCCGCCGACTCCCCCTGAAACGGGGCGTGGCCGGTCAGCAACTCGTACAGGATGACGCCAAGTGCCCACACGTCTGCGGCCGGGCCGACGGGGCCGCGACCGCTCGCCTGCTCCGGGGCCATGTACATCGGCGTGCCGACCACGTCGCCGGTCCGCGTCAGGGCCGGGTCCGCGCCCGACTGGCTTTTCGCGAGACCGAAGTCCACGATCTTCGGCGCGTCCGCGTCGCCGAGCAGCACGTTGGCCGGCTTCAGATCGCGGTGGACGACGCCCCGCTGGTGGGCATGATCGGCCGCGCCGGCGACGGCGGCCACCAACTCGGCCGCGGCGCGGAACGCCCACGGGCCGCCGGCCGCCCGCTTGGCGAGCGACCCACCGTCGACGAACTCCATCACGCAGTACGGCCGGCCGTCGTGCTCGCCGACTTCGAAGATGCGGACGATGTTCGGGTGGTCGAGCTTGGCGGCCGTCTCGGCCTCGCGGCGGAACCGCGCCCGCTCTTTCGCGGCCGCGTGATCGCCGCCCAGGATCACTTTCAATGCGACGACGCGGTTCAGCCGCCGCTGCCGCGCCCGGTAGACGACGCCCATGCCGCCGCGGCCGACCTCTTCGAGGATGTCGAACCCCGGCACCGCGGCCACCGGCCCCCCGGCGGCACCGATCGACCGCAAGAGTTCCGAGCGGGACAGGGAGGCGTTCGAGCCGTCGGACTTGCAGAGCACGTCGTGAACCTGGAACATCTGCTCCAGGTGGGCTTGCCAGTGCGGGAAGCGGGCGAACCAGTCTGCTGGCCGCGGGGCCTGGCCGAGTTCCTGACGCACGACGAACTCGGTGTACACCAATTCGATCGCGGTTTCGCCGTCAGCGGCCAACTCCGGCCGGGCGGCGAGGAGGTCCTCGGACCGCACGCCCGTGCCCCCGCGGAGGCCCGCCTCCAGTTCCGAAAGGGCCGACCGGAGTTGCAGTTCCAGGGTGGTGGGGGATACCGTAGCCATACCGGGCACTCCGCGGACGTTTCGCTGCGACCGATTCTCGACTATCATGACCCCGAGTCGCGGTAGTCGCAACCGTTTCCCCGAACGCCGGAGCCGTGGTGTCGTCCGACGCGGTCCTCGATTTCGCCGAACTCATCAACCGGGCCGGCCGCGGCGAGGCCACCGCCATCGAGGCCCTCGTGCGACAGTACGAGCCGAAGGTGCGGATCGTCGCCCGCGTCCTGCTCGGCCCGGCCCTGCGACCGTACCTAGACTCCGTGGATCTGGCGCAGTCGGTGCACAAGAGCATCGTCACCGGGCTGCGGGACAACAAGTTCGTCGCCCACTCGCCGGACGACCTCGTCGGGCTGGCCGTCACCATCCTGCGGCGGAAGGCGGCCAAGCACTGGCGGCACCTGCAGCGGCAGCGGCGGCTCAGCGGCGACGGCACCGCCCGCGGTCGCGACGAACTGCCCGGCGTCCTGTCCACTCTCAGCGGCGGCGGCACTGACCCGGCCGACGACGCCCAGTACCGCGACCAACTCGACCACCTCTGTAACCAACTCGACGACGCCGAGAGGACCATCCTCGACCTTCGGCTGGAAGGGTACGGCCCGTCGGAGATCGCCGACAAGATCGGCATCTCGCGGGTCGCCCTCCGCGTGCGGCTGACCCGCCTGCGGCAGCGGTTGCAGGCCGCCGGTGTTATCACCGACTGGCTCTGACGGCGGACCGGCCCCCTCCGGTACAGATGCCCCACTGCCGCTGAAGTGTTACAGCCACACCCGGAATTTTTACAGGTAACAGTTCGGCCAGTTCGCGGCATCACGCCTTGCGCGATCGCGCGAGGGGGCAACACATGGGATGGCTGACGAAACGGAACCGGACGGCCTATTGGGTCGCGGGCGGAGCCGCACCGGTGGCGGACCTGGACTCGTTCAAACTCAACGGCGTCGCTTGCGGCGAACCGGCCGACTCCCTCAGTTCACTCGGCCCGGGCGAACCGGCCGTGCTCAACGAGTATCGCTTCCCGTCGCAGGGCATCACGCTCGACCTCGGCGGCGGCCTTTTGCGAGCCTTCCACGTCCACCTGCACCCCACCGACGAGGAGCAGGGCGCGGGGATGCAACCGTTCGCGGGCACGATCCTCCGGGCCAGCCTGGTTGGGCCGTTGGCCATGCGGGCCGGCGGACCGAACCTGATCGCGAGCCTCGGTGACCCGATCGCGGTCGAGCGCGTCGAGGGGCAGGTCGTGCTGACGTATCAGGAGCGCGGCCACGAGTGGGAGATTATCGCCTCGCCCGACGGTCGGGTGCTGACGGTGAGCGTGTACGGGTGAGATCGATTCGGAAAAATTCCCCGGCCTACCGGTAACACTTCCGCCGCCTCGCGGCATCTCGTGCTTGGGGCCGATGTCCGGCCCCTCAACCAACCGAAGCCAGCCCCCGGCGACCACGGCCCCGCATCACGGGCGGGGGAGCCGCGCGCACCGGGCCACGCTTCCTCATCGGAGTTCCGCCAATGCCGTTCTCGAAGCTGTCCCGCTGGCTGCCGAAGTCCCTCCGCCCCGTCCGCCGGCCGCTCCGCACGACGCTGAGTCTTCAACCGCTGGAAGCCCGCGAGGTGCCGGCCACGCACATCTGGACCGGGGCCAACGGCAACTTCTGGAACGACAATGGCAACTGGACCGGTGGCAAGCCGACGACCGGCGAGGTGGGCGGCACGGTCGTGCAACTCGGCACCAACACCAACACGTTCCAGAACATCCCGAACCTGAACGTCGACCAGTTGGTGTTCACCAACAACGGCTCGGCCACGCTGACGCTGCTGCAACCGCTCGGCCTCGACGGGTCGCTCGTCAGCATCTCGAAAAACGTCATCAACCCGGCCGGCACGACGAACAGCATCAACGGGACCAGTGACCTGAAACTACTCGGCACCACCGAGCCGTACTTCGCGATCAACGGCACGCTGAGCATCGACACGTCGATCAGCGGCACGCAAGACCTCCGCCTGAACGAGGGCGGCGGGGTGCTGGAACTGAATAAGCCCAACAGCTACGCCGGCGACACCATCGTGAACCAGGGCATTCTGCGGCTGAACGGGGGGGGTAGTGCCAACAACACGATCGCGGCCACGAACTTGAAGATCGGCAACAACGTCGGCCCGGCCGGCGAGGCCGTGGTGCAGGTGAACGTCGACGGCCAGATTCCAAACATCCCCATTATCGTCGGCAGCGACGGCGTGTTGAACCTGCTCGGTCACACCGACTTCGTCGGCGGCCTGACGCTGAACGGCGGCCAACTCGCCACCGGCGGCGGCACCCTCGGCCTCAACGACGACATCACCGTCACCGCCAACGCCACCCTCAACGTGGACGGGGCGACGAAGGCCGGCAACGTCGCGCTGCAGCCGAACGATCACAACTTCGACGTGGCCCCGGGCGTGACCCTGACGGTGAAGACGCGGCTGACCGGCCCGGGCAATGTGGCGGTCATCGGTGGCGGCACCGTCGCCTACGAGAACGCCGGGCCGACGGCCAACGACTACACCGGCCAGACGCGGGTGTATGACGGTACGCTGACACTCCACGATGCGGCCCTGAACTCTGCGTTCGCCGGCAGCCTGTTCGTCGGCGACGGCACCGGGGCGGCCGGCACCGCCGTCGTGAAGTTGCTGACCACCAGCGAGATTCCCAACACCGGTGTCGTCAAGGTGTCCGCCGACGGGCTGCTCGACCTCAACGGCTTCAACGACACGCTCGGCTCGCTGTCGCTCGAAGGCAACGGGCAGATCGTGACCAACGGCAGCAAGCTCGGCGTGACCAGCAACATCGTGGTGCAGCCCGGCACCACGCAATTCAACATCACCGGCGACATCGACTTCAGCGGGTCCGGGTTCGGGGCCGGGTCGGTCCTCATCTCCGACGCGGCGAGTACGCTCGTCATCGACGGCGTCGTCTCCGGCGACAACGGCCTGTCGCTCTCCGGCCAGGGCACGCTCCGCCTCGACGGCAGTTCGGCGAACACGTACACCGGCACGACGACCGTGACCGGCGGCACTCTTCTGCTGAACCACACGACCGGCCCGGCCGTGTCGAACAAACTGAACCTGTCCGGCAGCTCCAACGGAGCCGTCGTCCGGCTCGCCCAGGACAACCAGTTGCCGGCCGACTCGGCGGTTACGATGTTCGCCAGCACCCTAGACGTGAACGGCCACCAGCAGACCGTCGGCAAGTTGTCCCTGAGTGCCAACACAATGGTCACGACGGGGACCGGTAAGCTGACCCTCGGCGGCGACGTGTCGTTCACGTCGGCGATCTCGGGACAGGCCAGACTGACCGGCAACTTCGACCTCGGCACCGGCGACCGCGTGTTCACGATCGCCGACTCGCAGGCTGATATTGAAGTGACGATCGACGGCATCATTTCCGGCGGGGCGGCCGCGAATCTCATCAAGGACGGGGCGGGGACGCTAGAAATCACCGGCCTCGTCGGGACGCCCAACACCTACGGCGGCAAGACGTGGGTGAAGGACGGCCGGCTGCTCCTGAACGACTTCGGGTTCAACGAGGTCGTGTCGAAGACGGTCGAAGTGGGCGACACCATCGGGGCCGCCGGGTCGGCGATCCTCCAACTGGAGCAGTCGGCCGAACTCCCCACCGACGCAACGGTGACGGTCCACGCCGACGGCCTGTTCGACCTGTCCTTCAACGGCAAGAACCGCGGTCAAACGATCGGCACGCTGACCCTGGACGGCGGTCGCGTCGAGCGTGGGACGTTGTCCGTCGGTGACATCACCGCGACCGACACCGGCCCGTCGGTCATTACGTCCTTGGTGTCGTTCCTGGACGGCCCCCACACCATCACCGTTGCGGACGGGGCGGCGGCTGAAGACCTTCGGATCGAAGGCCCGTTGGCGAGCAACTCCTTGGTCGACACCTTCGTGAAGGCAGGCCCCGGCACGCTGGCGTTGGCCGGGGTCAGTACCTACGCGAGGCCGACGTCGATCACCGCCGGCACGCTGCTCGTTGACGGCAGTTCGCCGGCCAGCCCGATCACGCTGACCGCCGGCACCCTCGGCGGCAGCGGGTCGATCGGCACCGTCACCGCCACCGGCGGCTCGATCGCGCCCGGTTCGAATTCGACCGCCACGCTGACGACGAAGTCGCTCGCCCTCGGCGGGGCGACGTTCTTGGTCGAACTGGGCGGGACCGCCGCCGGGCAGTTCGACCAGCTCAAGGCGATCGGCACCGTGGACCTGACCGGCGCGATGTTGAACGTGTCGGCGTCGTTCACGCCGTCGGCGGGCCAGCAGTTCACGATCCTCGACAACGACGACTCCGACGCCATCGTCGGCACGTTCGCCGGTCGGCCCGAGGGGCAAGCGTTCACCCTCGCCGGTCGGCCGTTCACGATCACCTACCACGGCGGCGACGGCAACGATGTGGTGCTGATCGAGTCTACGCCGAACACGCCGCCGATGATCTCCGACGTGACGGGCCAGACCAGCGACGGCAGTGCGGTCGGGCCGGTCGGGTTCACGGTGAATGACACCGAGACGCCGGGCGGCCTCGTCGTGACCGCGAGTTCGTCGAACCCGACCCTCATCCCGGACGGGAACGTCGTCCTCTCCGGTAGTGGCGGCAGCCGCATGGTAACGCTGACGCCCGTCGCGGGACAGGCCGGGTCGGCCACGATCACCCTCACCGTGACCGACCCGGCCGGGCAGACCGCAACCGACACGTTCACCCTGACAGTAACGCTCCCGCCGACCGTCCCGCCGACGAACACGCCGCCGACGATCTCGGCCGTGGCGGACCAAACGACGGCCGGCAGCCCGGTCGGTCCGCTGAACTTCACGGTGAACGACGCCGAGACGCCGCCCGCGAACCTGAACGTGACCGCGAGTTCGTCGAATGTGGCCCTGGTTCCCGTCGCGAACATCACGATCGGCGGCAGCGGAATGAGCCGCACCGTGACGGTGGCACCGGCCCCCGGACAGACGGGCACGGCCACCATCACCTTGATCGTGACCGACGCGAGCGGTGCGGCCGTCTCGGAGACGTTCGACGTGGTCGTCTCCAGTCCGGCCGTTAACCAGCTTCCGACGATCTCGGACGTTGGCAACCAGACCGGAACCGGCGTGGTCGGTCCGGTAGCGTTCATCGTCGGTGACCTCGAAACCGCGGCCGCGAACCTGAGCGTTACGGCCGTCTCCTCGAACCCGGCGTTGATCCCAAGCGGGAACATCGCGATCAGCGGCAGCGGGGCGAATCGCACCGTGACGGTCACGCCGGTCGCCGGCCAGACCGGGGCGACGACGATCACGCTGACCGTGACCGACGTCAGCGGCGGCACCGCCACCGACACATTCACCGTCACGGTGTCGGCCGTTACACCGCCACCGGTGGCCACAGCCGTCGCGCCGAAGGAGTTCGCGGCCGGGGCAGGGGCCGGTGGTCAGGTGCGATTCTTCAACGCAGACGGCAGCGAGCGGTTCACGGTGACGCCGTTCCCCGGCTTCGCCGGCGGGGTCCGCACAGCGGCAGCCGACTTCAACGGCGACGGCGTCGCCGACCTCGTCGTCGGCACCGGCCCCGGTCGGGCGACCCGGGTTCGCGTGCTCGACGGCGTGACGCAGGCCGAACTGTTCACCGTGGACCCGTTCGAGGCGACGTTCACGGGCGGTGTCTACGTGGCCGCCGGCGACGTGACCGGCGACGGCGTGCCGGAACTGGTCATCTCGCCCGACGAGGGCGGCGGCCCGCGGGTGCGGGTGTTCAGCGGCAACGGCTTCGGCGTGGTGGACGACTTCTTCGGCATCGACGACCCGAACTTCCGCGGCGGTGCCCGGGCGGCCGTCGGAGACCTGAATGGTGATGGTGACGGTGACCTGATCGTCGTGGCCGGGTTCGGCGGCGGCCCTCGCGTCGCGGCCTTCGACGGCACCACACTCGGCGGGGGCCACAAAAAGTTGTTCGGCGACTTCTTCGCGTTCGAGCAGGCGCTGCGGAACGGCGTGTTCGTCACCGCGGGCGACGTCAACGGGGACGGGTTCGCCGACCTTATCGCGGGCGGCGGCCCCGGCGGCGGCCCGCGGGTGCTAGCCCTCGACGGCAAGAGCCTGCTGGCGAACGCGCAAACGCCCCTGGCCAACTTCTTCGGCGGCGACACGAGCAGCCGCGCGGGCATCCACGTGGCCGTTAAGAATCTTGACGGGGATGCGCTGGCCGACATCGTTGTCGGTGCCGGTACCGGCAGCCGGGTGACGGCGTACTTGGGCAAGAACATCGGCCCGGACGGTACGCCCGCGTCCGCCCTCGACTTCGACGCGGTGGCCGGCGTCACGACCGGGGTGTTCGTCGGATAAGCTGACAGAACAGGTTTGAGGCCGGGGGTTGGCGGTCGATCCTCGGCTTCAACACCGACGAGTCCGGTGGGCCCGAAGGACGGCGGTTTGCCCGAACTTCGAGCGGTGTGCCGCTCCGTCCCGGAGTGAAGGATCGGCCTTCCCACTTCTCCACTCCGGCCGGCCGACGTTCCGCTTGCGTCCCGTCCGCAGCGACGGTATGACCGTACCGCGCTTCCTCCACGATTGCGTGCGACCTCAAAACCGATCGCACGCCCCGCGGCCGTGGTTCGGCCCGAGCCCACGACACAGGGACGCCATGCGCCGCCGGGTGACTCTCGCCGCCCTCCTGTTAGCCGGTTGCCACACTCCCCCGCAATACTCGGGCGAGTCCCTTCCACGGTTTCTCGTCGACCCGGCGACCGACACGCTTCCGCTCCCGAACACGCCCGCGGGGGCCCCCGTCCCCGTGGCCGATCGCCCGGCCATCACGTTGCCCGACGCCGTCCGGGAGTGCGTGCTGAACAACATGCGGTTGAAGGCGGCCGCCGAGCGGGTGAGCATGGCCCAGGCCGATTACATCACCGAATCGCTCATCCCGAACCCGCAACTGCTCGTCGACGCGCAGCTCCTCCCCGTGAGCATCATTAACTTCGACAACCAGGCCGGCCCGCCCCAGTACGACGCCCTCGTCACCCTGCCGGTGGACTGGTTCGTCTTTGGGAAGCGCGTCGCCGCCCAGGCCGCCGCCCGGCTGAACGTGGACGCGGCCCAGGCCGAGTTCGCCGACCAATTACGGCGGCAGATCGCCCTCACGGTCGATAGCTTCTACGACGCCCTGGAGGCCGACCTCGCCCTGAAGCTGGCGGAGCAAGACCTGGACGCCCTGCGGACGCTCGAGACCGTCGCCGCCGAACGGGCCAAGGCGGATAACAAGTCTACCCTCGAACAGCGGCGGGTTCGGCTGGCCATCCTCGACACGCAACGCGAGATCCGCAAACGGCGGGCGGCGGCGGAGACGACGAAGTCGAAACTTCAGGCGAACGTCGGCCGCCCGCCGGACACCCCGGACTTCGTCGTCCGGGGCACGCTGGCCGTACGGGCGACGGCCCCCGCGCTGACGCCCAACGAGGCGTGGGCGTTGGCCGAGCGATTCCGGCCGGACTTGATCGCGGCCCAGCGGGGCGTCGCAGCCGCGGAGAGTTCCGTCGAGCGGGAGCGGCGGCGGGGCCTCCCGCAAGTCGCAGTCACGTCGGGCGTCGACTTCCAGGACCAGAAGCGGATCACCGGCTTCCGGAACGCCTCCCTCTGGACGGTCGCCGTGAACACGTCGCTGCCGTTCACGGACCGCAACCAGGGGCGGGTGCTCGGCGCGCAGGCGTCGGTCCGGATGGCCGCCGCCACCCTCGGTGCGCTCACGGCCGACGCGCGGGCGGAGGTGGAGCAAGCCGTCGCCGAATACACGGAAGCGGTCAACGGCGTGACGGGCGAAGACGTGACGTCGCTCCGGACGGCCCGTGAAGTTCGGGCTGAAACGCTCGCGGCCTACCGCGCGGGGGACAAGGACTTGGTCGACGCCCTCGACGCCGAGCGGGCGTACCGCGACCGCCTCCGGAACACGCTCGCCAACCTCGCCGACTACTGGCAGGCCCTCAACCACGTCAACGCGGCCGTCGGCCGCCGCGTCCTCACGGCCGCCGAGGCGGACCGGGATTCCCTCCTCGACGACGCCCGGCCGAAGGACGCGGCCCCACCGAAGTGAGCACTCGTCGGGAGTTCGGAGTCATTGCTGTGGTCAGCACTCAGGGGACGTGGCCGGGAGGGCATTCCCCAAGATAGCCGTGATCGCTTTGGCGGCTACGGCGGGTGACCAGCCGTTTGGCGGCCCGGCACCCGATTAGTGTTCACGAGGCGGTCGAGCGGCCCGCCAGGTGACGATGTGGTTCCCCATCACTTCCGCTTGAACGCGACCCAGTAGGTGGCCCACTGGCCGGGCGTGGAACTCGTCGCGTACTCCTGGGACGTCCACAGCGCGGTGGGTCCGATGGATCCACGCATGTCGAGTTGTAGTTGCCCCACGGAAGTCCGTAATTGCTACTGACCTTGCTCGAAAGCACGGTCGTGCCCCCCGGTGCGGCCACGACGGCCAGCCGCACCGGGGGGCGGGATGGAAGTCGTCGATTCCGCCGGTTACCGCACGACGACCAAGGCCGGGTTCGACGGCCGGACGTAGCCCTTGTCGTCCGTGCCGAGGACGGAGAAGGCGTGGTAGCCGGCCTTCAAGTCCTTCACGGTGAACGTGGCCGGCCCCGTCGTCAACTCGGCCACCTTCTTCGCCCCGTCGTACAACGCCAGATTCGTCCAGCCCGCGAACTTGGAATCGTCCACCTTGATCGTGACGGCCGAGCCGGCGTCCTGTGTCGCGTCGCGGGCCGCGTCCCGGCCCGGCGATGTGATCTTCAGCGGCGCGTCGTGGGTCGCGTAGGCCCGATAGATGAATGCGATGTCCTCGTTCAGCAGCCAGCTCGACTTGGCCATGTCGCCCTTGAACTTGTCGGCCGGGGCGATGGCGGTCAGGCCGCTCTTCCAGGTGGTGTTGTCAGCCACCCAGCCGGATTCCAACGTTAAGTGCTTCAACTTCACCGGCCCCTTCCGCACGTCGCCGTCGGCGGGGTAACGCAGGCGCACGGCGGCGTCCAGGATCGGCAGGGACAACACCTCCTGCCCGGCGAACTCGTGGCCGACGTTCTGAACCGCCATCCAGCTCCAGCGAGCCCCCTTCGGGCGGTGCTCGGCCAGCACGGGAGTCAGCGCGTTCGCCATCCCGCCGGCCTCGCCGGGCGCGCGATCGAGGTCGCCGTTGATGACGCACATCGGCACCCGCCGGTGGTCGTCCGTCAGTTGGCCCGGCAGTTTCATCGTCGAGCCGACGACCACACCGGCGATCACCCGGTCCGGGTCGGCGTGCATCAGTTTGCGGGTATACCCGCCGCCGGCCGAGAACCCGGTCGCGGCGTAGGGGGCGTTCACAAGTTCCGGATGCTTGGTGGTCTCGGCGAGGCTCTTGAGCGCCTTCTGCATCACCGCGTAGTCGTGCAGGTAGTAGTTCGTCGCGCCGAGGAACGCGAACCCGTGCAGGTTCAGGAACTCGCGGTACCAGGCCTGTTGGTGGTAGTCCCGCGAGTCGCCGCCGGAGTACGGCCCGACCACGAGGATGCCGCGGACGACCGGCAGATTGTCGGGGATCACCAGCCGGAACTTGTGCTCCCCCTCGGCGTGGTCGTGGATCGCGTACCCCGGCCGCTTGGGCGTGCCGGCGATCGCTTTCACCTCGGCCGCGGGCAGCCCGGCCGCCATGGCGAGGACCGCCAACGCGACGGGAATGCTCAACCACCCCTTCATGCTGTCGCTCCCTTCGAGGTGACAATGCACCCGGTGCGTGTGGAAATCAGCGCCCCTCGACCGTTCGCTCGTGCGGCGTTCGTTCGACGTTGCCGGCCGCGTCCGTGCCGGCGGCGGTCAGCGCCACCTCCCATTCCGCAAAGTTCGGGGCGAGCGGGGTCTGAACGACGTCGTCGGCGCGGCACCAGAAACGGTCGTCTCCGCCCAGCCGCCGCGTTGGCGACTTCCGAGGCAGAGCCGGCGCGGCAACCCGGCGGCGTGCTCAAGTTCGCGTTGCCCGACCCGCCGGCTGGGACGTCGCGGCGGACGGTGGAAACAGCGGTGGCGGGTGGAACACGGGCACCAACAACTGAAGGCGGAACGGGGGATCACTTCGAAAGCCAAAGTGGGCAGGGCTTCCATCACCCCGCAACGATGGTGCTGTTGGCGTACGGATTCCTCGTACTCGAACGGGCGAGACTACAGCCCGAGCCGGTCGGGTCGGGAGAAAGAGACGCCTCGCCACGGACGGTCCCGGGTACCCGCCGGCCCCTTCTGCGACTGCTCCTGCCGTTGGCAACAACCGATTGCCCGTACGGCTGCGACCAACGCTCACGGCTTCGAACGGAGTAGTGTTAACAGCCACTACTTGGGGAACTTGGCAAGGGTGAAGGCGGGTTGGGCGAGGGGCATCTTGAGGTACGGCGTCTGCTTCCCGTCGCTCGCCTTCGTCACCTCTTGGTAGACGAACGCCTGGAGGTGGTACACGTTCAGTTCGCCCGTTGCCCGGTCGTAGAACGCATCCGGGTCGTGCCGCAGCGCCCGGACCACGGCCGCCGTGAACAGGCCGGCCCCGTTCCGCTCAATCGCCGACTCGTGCCCGAGGGCGGCGCACATCACCGCCACCCGCACGTCCACGTCCGACAGCGCCCGGGCGGCGTCGTCCGACCCGGGGCGGAGGGTGCCGACGGCCCCGGCGTGGCAGGCGTCGAGGAGGAGGACTGTCTGGCACGGAAAGTCGGCCAACTTCTTCGCCAGTTCGGCCCCCGCGATGGCGGTCTTCGCAAGGGCCGCCGGAGAGGCTGGGTCGGCCTCCCGGGTGAGGAGGAAGAATTCGCCGCCATCCCGTACCCCGTGACCGGCGAACGACAGGACGAACAGGTCGGACGGCCGCGGGCCGGCCCGGCGGACGTCATCGATCGCCTGGAACACGGCGGCCCGGGTCGCCGCCTTGTCCACCAGCAGCGCGGTCGATCGGGCCTGGTATGCGGTCCCACCCTTGGCGGCGGCCGTGACGCCGGCGGCCAGTTGCTCGGCGTCGCCGCGGGCAGCCTTCAGGGCTAACTTGGGCTGGTCGTAGGCGTTCACCCCGACGGCCACGTGGTACACCGCCGGGCGGTCCGTCTCGGCCGTCGGGACCGGCCGCGGTTCGACCGTGTTGGACACACTCGGGGTGTCGTCCTTGGACCGGGCGAGGACGGTCAGCGTGTGCTTGCCGGGCGGCAGGTCGACGACCCACGTCGCCTCGTACCGGGCCTTCTCCTGGCCGGCCGGGAAGGCCACGACGGCCTGCCCCCCGGCGAGCGGGCGGCCGTCGACGAGGAGCTTGAGGGACTTCACCGGCTGCTCCGGGCAGCCTTGCCGGGCCGTCACTGAGACCGTCACCCGGGGCAACTTGGTGTCGTCAGCGACGGCCAGGGTAACGCCCGGCGGGAGTAACTTTTCGACCGCCACCTCGCCTGCCGGCACGGGCCTATCCGCTCCGGCTCCGGCCGCGTTCGCGGCGTTCGCGGCCTTCACAGCTTCCACCACGCTCCCCGTCTTCAGGACCAGTTTGATGACATCGGGCCGGTACAGGTGCTTGCGGAACTGCTCGGCCGGGTAGAACGAGGGGGGGTGATCGGCTCCGTTTTGGACCCGCCAGCCGATGAGCCGTTCCCCGCCGGGGCTGGCCGCGTAGTACCCTCCGTTCGGAGTCCAGATCACCCACTCCCGGCCCTGGACGTACAGGTTGAGGAGTAGGGCCGCGTCCTTCGCGTCGAAGACGGACAAGATCTGGGAGGTCGAGAGGGCGAGGAGGTAGCGGCCGTCGGGGGACGGGGCGAGGGACAGGATCGACAGCACACTGCCGGCGTTCCGCCGATGGCGGACCAGCTTGCCGGTGTTCGTGTCGAACAGAAAAAATCCGTGCGCGACGTCTTCGACCACGGCCGCGCGGTCCGGCCCGACGAGGGTCAATCGCCCCTGGGAGGAAACGATTTTGCTCTTGGGGAGAAGTTCTAAGAGCGATGCGGGCGTTCCGCGGTTCAGAACCTGGATCGTCGAATCCGTCGCCGGTTCTAGGCTGAGCGGTCCCTGTTTCAACGCGGCGCCGCGCGGGGCCGAAACCGGCGTCGGGCCGAACTCCAGATTCACCAGGTCGAAGCTCGTAGCCGGCCCCGTCCACGCGGCGGGGTCCGCCACCGCCCGCCAGGATACCGAGCCCCCGTCCGAACTCCAGCCCGCCAAAACTTCGTTCGCGGTCGTCAGCCAATTCGGGGGGGCCACCCGCCAAATGTGCCGGACTTCATCGGTGGCCGAGACGCGAATCGCGCGGCCGAAGTCGTTCTCGGCCAGTTGTGCGAGCGTGCGCCCGTCGGGCGAAAGGGCCACCGCCACCGGCACGTACCCCGGTCGTGCGCGGGCCGCGTTTTTTCGCCCGGGGCCGACTTCCTTGCCGGTCACCGTGTCGAGCAATCGAACCTCTCGCCAATTCTCGCCCTCGACCAGAGCGATCAGCCGCTGCGAGTTCGCGCTAAACGACACCGAGTACGCGGGCACCTTCGGGTCTCCGGCCCGCTTTAGTTGCCCCTCGGGGGACCAGAGTTGGAGCCCGTCCCGGGTGCACGTCGCGACCGTCTTTCCGTCGCCACTCCAGGCGACGGCCCCGGCCAACAGGCGTCCGCCGTGGGTTTTGCCCGCGAGCGGGATCGTTTTGCCCGTCGTTAGATTTCGGATGCTGCACCCCGCGGTCGTCGCCGTGACGATCTGCCGGCCGTCGGGGGAAAAGGCGATCTCCCCGAGCCCGTCTTCGGTGTCGATCGCGGCCCCGGGCGTCCCGTCAGCGGTGTTCCAGAAGCGAATCGTCTTGCCCCCCACCGCCAGGCGGCTCCCGTCCGGGGAGAAGGCGAGGACCGGGGCCGCCGGCGGTTTCGCGACGGTCCGGGCAGAGCCTAGATTAAATGCCCGCTTGATCTTCCCCTCCGGGAAGGAGAGCAAGTACACTACGAAGTCAAAGCCCGGCGGATTCCGGTGGCGCGCCGCCACTGCCAGCGTCTTCCCGTCGCGGGACAGTGCCACGCTGCGACCCACCATTGGCCCCGGCACGCGGATCACGTCCCGCGCCTCGCCCGTCATCGCGTCCCACACGCGCACGGTCTGATCTTCCGCACTGGTGACGAGGGTCTTGCCGTCGGGCGTGTACATCACCCGGCAGAGCACGTTGGTGTGGCCGCCCGGGTTGAGTTCTAATTGAATCCGCCCGCCCGTGGCGTCCGCGTCCTCGTCGGCCGGATCTTGGCCGACGGCCGGGACGGTCGAGAACGCCACCAGAAGACACGTGATCCAGATCGAGCGCATCGGGCATTCCTCGAGGGTCAGGAAGAACACGTTGGGCGGGGCGGGGCCATCCCCCCGTCGGGTTGGCCGGGGTTAGTTCGTGAACAGTTTGTACGTGACCGGGAAGTTGCGGGGGTTCGACACGACGATGGTGAACGTCCGGACGGCCACGTTCTGTCTCGGCTTCCACACGTACTGGCCGACGGACACGGTCTGGTCGAAGTGGACGACACTCCCGATCTGCATCTTGCACCGGAGCGGGGCGGTGGCCTGGAACCCGATTGCCGCGAGCGAGTACGTGTCGAACGGGATCGTGTACACGTGCGTCTGGTACGCCCCGAGAACGCGGATCGCCACCTTCGGCCCGCCGATCGCCCCCCGCGTCGCCTCGCCGTTCGTGTAATCCCGGGCCTTCGCCGCCTTGATCAGCCCTTCCACCTCCTTCGAAGTCTTCGTCGCGAGCCCGAGGCCGGAGGCCGACTCGAAGAACCCGTCGGCAATCTCGGCCAAGCCCTCGGCCTTCTTGGCGTCTGCCTTGGCCCCCTTGACTGGCTTCTCGTCCTTGTCCAACACGTCGGGGACGGCGTCCAGGGTGCCCATCTCGCCCTTGGTGACGGCCTTCAGTTTCAGGATCATCGCCCCGGCCGCGATGTACGACTCCGGGGACTTGTTCTTCTCGGCGAACTCGGCCAACTTGTATGCGTCGCCCAGTAGCTGCACGTCCCCGGCGTTCGCCTCTTGCGTGGCTGCGTCGGCCTTCGGCGGGTCGGCGGCCGGGACAGGGGCGAGGGCCACCGCGGTGACGAGGGCTGCGGCCAGAACCGGAAGGAATCGCGCGCGAATCATGTCGAACTCCGATCAGATGGAGAACACGCCGGGTAGCCCGTCAACGGTGTGTTGGCGGCCCGGTCATTGCGGTAACTCCCACAGGCGGACGGTGCCGTCCTGCCCGCCGGACACGGCCCGGCGGCCGTCCGGGGTGAAGGCGACGGCCGTCACCCCCTTGGCGTGGCCGCGGAAGGCAACGACCTCCCGCCCGACGGACACGTCCCACAACCGCACCATGCCGGCGTCGTCGCCGGTCACCAGGCGGGTGCCGTCCGGCGACCCAGCGAGGGCACGAACGGCGGTCGGCGTGGCCCAGGCGCGGGCCTGCCCGGTCGCGAGATCCCAGACGCGGACGGTGGCGTCGTCGCCGACGGACGCCGCCTGCTTCCCGCCCGGCAGGACGACTAACCCGCGGACCGGTTTGGCGTGCCCGACCAGCGTTCGGACGGGTTTCAGGTCGGCAACATCCCAGACCACCACTGTCCCGTCCCCGCCCGCGGTTAGCACGCGCGACCCGCCGGGCAAGAATGCGGCGGCGAAGACACCCAGCCCGTCGTGGGCCTTCTCGACCCGCGTGAGGGCGGCCGCCCGCCGCGTGTCCCAGACGGTGAGCGTCCCGTCGTTCTCGCCGGACACCAGGCAGTTGGGCGTCGGCGAGAACGCGACGGCGTTGATTTGGCTCCGTCCGGCCAACGCCCCGCCGAGCGGCTCAAGCGTCTCGACGTCCCAGAAGCGGACCGCCTGAACAGCCCGGGGGCCGATGCCCCCGCATGCGGTCGCGACCGTCCGGCCGTCGGTGCTCACCGCGACGCACCGGAGCGGACTGTCCTTGTGCCAGACCACCGTCGGCCGGTCCTGGAGGGCGGGGTTCCAGGCGACCAGCGTCCGGTCCTGACCGGCAGACAGAACGAAGACGCCGCCCTTTCGCGTGACCACGGCCACGCCGCCGACGGGCAGGCTGTGCTCCCGGTGGGCCGCGACTTCGCCGACCAGCCGGAGGGCGACGGTTTTCTTCTCCCCGGCTGCCACCGTCACGGTGGCGGGCCACAGCGTCCGCGTCCCGGCGACGGCTGCGGGCCGCAAGGCGTACTCCCCGGGCGGGAGGCTCGCGGGCAGTTTGTCCCCCACGTTCACGACCCATTCCTCGTCGTCCCGCCGCACGACGATACGGGCGTCCGGCTCATCGTACTCGAACGTGACCTCGGCCGGGTCAGGGTCCGCCGGCCGGCCTGACGGCGGCCGGAGTTTTCGAACGCCGACCGCCGTCAAGCCGGCCGCCCCGAGAACCGCCGCCCCGGTCGCCGCCAGCCACGCCCGCCGGGACGGCTTCGGTCGGCGAGCGTCCTCGATCCCCTGAAGGGCCGCCGCGACCGCCGCCGCGTCGGGCCGGTCCGCCGGCTCCTTGCGCAAGAGGCGGCCAATCAACTCGTCGAGCGCGACTGGCAGGCCGGGGTTTGCGGCCCGCACCGGCGGCGGGTCGTCCACGGCGATACTGATGAGCAGGGCGGTCCGGGTCTCCCCGGTGAACGGCAGCCGCCCGGTCGCCAGGACGTACAGGACGCACCCGAGGCTGAACAGGTCGGCCCGACCGTCGACCACCCGGCCTGCCGCTTGCTCTGGCGCCATGTACGCCGGCGTCCCGGCGACACCCGCTGGGGCGTCCTCGGCCGCCACGACGGCGAGACCGAAGTCGAGGATCTTCACCCGTGGCGGACTTCCCGCCGCGGCCCCCGGCCGGGATTCGAGCCAGACGTTCGCCGGCTTGACGTCCCGGTGCACAAAACCGTGGGCGTGGGCGGCGGCGAGGCCGGTCGCGATCTCGCGTCCGACGCGGAGGATCTCGGCCACCGGCAGTGGCCCGGCCGCCTCGTCCACCCGCCCCTGCAAGGTCTGGCCGGCGAGAAGGGGCATGGCCAGGTACGGTACCCCGTTGTCCTCGCCGGCGTGGTAGGCCGTGACGACGTGGTCGTGCTCAAGGCGGGCCAGTGCCCGGGCCTCGGCCAGGAACTGTTCCCGCGCCCGGGGCGACGAGTCGCCCTTCGCCTTGATGACCTTCAGGGCGACCAGTCGCCGCAGGTGTGCGTCCTCGGCGCGGAAGACGACGCCCATGCCCCCGGCCCCGAGCACGGCCAGGACGCGGTACGGGCCGAGGCGGCCGATCTCGCCGTCCGCTTGCGGAGGACGAAGGAACGGGAAGGGGTTCGGGACCGCCGGGGTCGTCGGCGGTTCGGGTCGGAATTCCTGCGTCGACCCGGGGTCGTACTCCTGCGTCGATCCGGGGTCGTACGGCAACGTTGGCGTGGCCGTGTCGAGCTTCGGCCGGAGCTTCTTCGCTGCCGCGATCACCGCGGACACCGCCGCCCGCCGCCGGCTGTCCTCGCGCGGCAGGGGTTGACGCAACGCCCGCAACAGCGCGTCTTCGCCCGCCAGCGACTGTAACTTCTGCCCGCACCGTTGACAGGTCGAGACGTGCCGTTCCAAGTCGTCGGCCACCGTCTCGGTGAGGCGGCCGAGGACTAGCGCTTCCAGTTGGGCTGGGGCAGGGCACAGGGGAACGGGCATGGGCGCGGCGGCCTCCGCGAACAGGCGGTGACGGTGGGGGACGGATAGAGTATGCGCCGGGGCGGCGAATCTGTCGGGAAAAGAATCGGCCGGCGAAAACGGGCCGCGATGTCAGTCGAGCAGGCCGGCGAGTTCCTCCCGCAACCGACGCAGGACGCGGGCTTTGGCGAGGTACACGGCGTTGACGGTGAGGCCGAGGTCGGCGGCGACCGCCGCGGCCGAACGGCCGTTCACCACGACCTCCCAGCACGCCGTCCACGTGTCGGGCGTGAAGTCCGCCCGCATGACGTCGAGCGCCCGCCGGGCGAGGTGGGCGTGGTACTCGGCCGCGTCCAGGTCCGGGCCGCCCGCGGCTGGGAGGTCGGCGACCGCACTATCGCCGCCGACGCGGCGTGCCCCGGCCCCCTTCCGCCGCCACGCCCGGAGGCGATTGTGTAGCACGGCCTTCAGCCACGTCCGAAAGCTCTTGGCCGGGTCGTACTCGAACGTCGGCAGTTTCTCGACGAGGGTGGCGAAGACGTCCTGGACCAAGTCCGCCGCATCTTGCCGAGGTACCCCGAGGCGGTCGGCCCAGGCGAACAGGAGCGGGGCGTAGAGGTCGACGAACCGGTCCCAGTCCCGGGTCGCGTGCGGGTGACGAAGGCGTTCGAGCAGACCGGAGGAGGTCGAGAACATCAAGGCCCGCTTCGTCGTTACGGTGGCGGTCAGAGGGAAAAGCGTATTCTAGTGAGCTTCGAACTGTCTTACCCGGGACGCAAGGCGAAACGCTTGGGGTCGTCTCGCACTCCGAGCCGAGCGGAGAAAAACTCTCGGGTTAACACTACTCTGCTAGAAGTGGCATTCGTTGGTCGCGAATGTAGAGTCGATGATGTTGCGCACGGTGGATGCCCGGCACTGTCGTTGGCTGGGCGCCCACTTTTTCACGTAACGGCTGGTTTCGAGTCGGAGGAGGTGCAAACCATCACAATCTATTCGCTCGCATGACAGAGGACGCGGAAGCCTACTGTCCCGTCACTGAAAGTCGGCGATTCGTTCCCGCGGTAGGCACTGCGACACTCCTTGGCCGTCACGCACCACGCCCCGCCGCGCATCACCCGACTACTCCCACGTTGTGGTCCGGGCGGGTCTTTTTCCGGGCCGCTGCGGTAGTACCCTGCCTGATACCAGTCCGAACACCACTGCCAGATGTTGCCGTGCATATCGTACAGCCCGAGCTTGTTCGCGGGATAACTGCCTGCCTTGCAGGAGCGCGCGAGGTATGGCCCCTTCTTCGTGCCGAGCGGGAAGTTCCCGTCGAAATTCGCTGCGTCCGATCCGAGCATGTCCCCGAAGGAAAACGCCGTCTTCGACGCTCCCGCCTCGCGGCAGGCGTACTCCCACTCCGCCTCGGTCGGGAGGCGGTACGTCCTGTGCTTCCCGTCCTTCTTGTCGAGGTCCGTGAGCTTCTCGCAGAACTGCTGGGCGTCCTTCCAACTCACATTGTCCACCGGGTACGACCCCGTGTCGCGGTCGGTCAGTTTCCCCCGCGCCGACCCACGCGGGGAGAACCAACTCGGGTTCTTGCCCACGACCTTCGCGTACTGGTCCTGGGTGACGTGGTAGACGCCCATGTAGAACGGCTTCGTGATCTCGACTGCGTGCTGGTCCTCGTCGTCAGCGCGGCCGGCCTCCTGCTTCGGCGAACCCATGATGAACTTTCCGGCCGGGACGAGCGCCAACCTCATGCCCGCCGAGTTCGTTATCGCTGGCGTCGGAGCCTTGTCTTGGCCGATCGCCGACGGTTCCCGAACCACGAACAAGCCGACACAGGCCGTCAAGAGAAGGGTGCAAGCGCTTCGCACGATCAGTTCCCTCACGGCTTGATGGAGTACAGGGTGTTGGCCCCGCGGATGAGCACGGCGCCGCCGGCCACGGCCGGGGTTGCCCAACACTTGTCCTTGAGGCGGTTTTGGCCGACGGTGTCGAACTCCGGCCCCGCCTTGATGACGTGCGTAGTCCCCGCGCTATCCAGGCAGAACACCCGCCCCTCGCCGGCCCACGGCGAGGCCCAGAAGTTCTGCGCGTTCGACAACCGCTCGCGGTAGAGTTGCTTGCCCGTCTTGGCGTCGAGACAGGTGAGCAGGCCGCCGGTCTGGCTCGCGACGTACAGATAGCCCTGGTAGGCGAGCGGGGAGGCCATCTCCAAATCGCCCCGCGGTTGCGACCACGCGACCCCTTCGCTCGACGACTTGCCGTCCTTCAACGTGATGTCGCCGCTGGCCCCGGCCCGCACGGCGAACAGCCCGCCGCGACCGCCGCGACCCCCGCCCGGCCGCCCCGGCCCGCCGGGACCGCCCCCACCGCCGCCGACGTACAGCCGCTCGTCGTCGCCGACGGGGGACGCGGGGCACCGGCCGCCACCGAGGTTCAACTCCCACAGCGCCTTGCCCGTGGCGGGGTCGTAGGACCGGACCTTGTTGCCGCCGGAGGTCACCAGTTCGGTGCGGGCCGTGTTCTTCCACAGGATCGGGGACGAGTAGTTGGTCCGCTCGTCCCGCGGGGTTCGCCACACCTCGTCGCCGGTCCGGCCGCTGACCGCCACGACAAACGACTTCTCCTCATTGTCGATCTGGAGGAACACCCGCTCGCCGTCGAACGCGGGCGAACTCGCCGTCCCCTGACCCTGGGCCGTCGCGAACGCCCCGAAGTCCTTCTTCCACAGAAGTTCGCCGGCCACGCTGTAGCAAAACAGGCCGTGGTTGCCGAAGAAAGCGTAGACGCGATCCCCGTCCGCGATCGGCGTTTCGGTCGCGTAGCTGTTCCCCGACTGGATCGGCGTTCGCGGCCGCCCCTCCAGGGCCGTCTTGTGCCAGAGCGTCTTCCCGGTCGCCCGGTCGAGGCAGTAGACGCACCATTGCATATTGACATTCGGGGTGCGGCCGGTGAACTCGTCTCGCCCGCGAAGGCTGGACCGCTGGCCGTCGGCCGTTTTCGGATCCCCGTCTTTCGGCTTCCCGTCCGGAACGGCGGTGGTGACGAACACCCGGTCCCCGACCACCACCGGCGAGGACAGGCCCGTGCCGGGGACGTCGGCCCGCCACGTGATGTTCTTCTGCCCGTCCCACTCGACGGGCAGTTTCGTTTCAACGCTGACCCCGGCACCGCCCGGCCCGCGGAACTGCGGCCAGTCGTCGGCCGGAAGGCGGGCGGCGAGCGCGAGAAGTGTCAAGCCTACAGCGGTCGTCTGTCGCATGGGCGTTCCTGCGCGTTTGGCGGGCGGTCACTTCGGGGCGGGGCCGACATTGACGTAGCAGTGGACGTGCGGCATCACTCGGTAGCCCCACACGAACCCCGGCCCTTCGATCTTCCAGTACTGCCACCGCTCGTCGCCGGAACTGCGGTTCTCGTAGAAGGCCAGTGCGAGCTTGTCCGCCCCGCCGTTCGCCTTCACGAACGCCATGACCTCGTCCACGTCTTCCTTGCGGAACACGCCGAGCAGTTTCGCCATGACACCCTCGATCAGTTTCCGCTGGTCCGCGGTCATGTCTTCGCCGAGCAGACCGGGCAGGCGCTCGCCCTTCGGCCGGAACTCGACGGCGTTGCGGTACTCGTTGTCGTTCGGCCGGTCGCGGACGATGGCCTGCTGCCGCTGTTTCTCGGAGAGGGCGTCGTACACCTCGGTCACGGCCTTCGTGAGGTGGAAGTAGTTGTTCCGCTTGCTATACCCATGGACGACGTGGCCGAAGTACAGCGGCCCGCCGAACGCCGTGTCCG
This sequence comes from Limnoglobus roseus, assembly GCF_008254045.1. GTDB lineage: Bacteria > Planctomycetota > Planctomycetia > Gemmatales > Gemmataceae > Limnoglobus > Limnoglobus roseus. The sequence goes on from NZ_CP042425.1 coordinate 3,785,799, forward strand.
GCTCGCTGTTGCCGTCGCACCGGACGGTCGTGTGGTGGCCGGTGAACACGCAGGAGAACTTCTCCTTCCCGGTCGGGTCGCCAAAGACGTTGGCCCCGACGCTGGCAATCCCGTTCGGGTCGTCGAACGTGTTGTTCCGGGACAGTGTTCGGTAGCCCTCGTCGTCGGCGCACAAGGCGCGGAGAATCCGCTCGACCAGTTCTTGTTGCGGCTTGCGGAGGAGGTCGCCGATCCGGTAGTTGATGACGCTGTCGGTCATGGTCAGCCGCGCCAGCCCGCCCTTCTTCGCGGGGTGGTCCCACGGCAGCACGACCTTCCGCTTCTGCTCGGCCGTCAGTGTGGCGAAGAACTCCCGCACCAACTCTTCTGCAGGCTTGGCGGCCGGTTCGGCGGCGAGTGCCGGCCCGCCGGTCGCGAGCGCAACCGCGCAGCCCGCGGCCCGAAAGAACTGCCGGCGGTCGCACGGCGGCACGCGGTCAGGGGTCATGGCCGAAGTCTCCGGCGGTGGGTGGGTCAGTTCCGCGGCCCGCGTTGTCGTTCGGTCAGTCGCTTCACATCGTCGCGGTCGAGCGCCCCGTCGCCGTTGCGGCCGCCGTGCCGCGGGTGTCGTCCGGCCGTTCCACTCGCCGGACGAACGCGATGGCCAGGGAAATAGATGCAACGGCGGGCGATCGAGAGCGCGGAAAATCTCAATCTTTCGGCCGCGGCGGCGGGCGGAAGGCCCGGCCCTGTGCAATCCCCAGGTGGCGAGCCTTGAAGAGTTCGTTCGCCGCGCCGTTCCAGGTGTACTCCCGATCCATCTTCGTGGGCGATTCTGACAGGCCATCGCGGCTGACCGGGATGATCAGGGCGTCGCCGGTGTCCATTCGCTTCAGCCGCAGGTAACGGATGTCCCGCGGTGCCCGGGTCACCGGAATTGCGAACCGGCGTTCGTCCGGGCTGTCGTGGTTCCAGACGGTTGGATCGTCCGACCGGAATAGGACTAGCCACTCCTTGGGTCCGCCGGCGCCGCGCGGCGGGGGCGGATCGTCCGGCACAGCCAGTTGCCGGCGCTCCTCGCCGGACAGCGACCTGCCCGTGACGGCGATCTCGAACGCCGTCGGGGGAATCTCCTTCCCCTTCCAGACGTAGTACTGCTTGTCGTCTGACCGAACCTTGTGGCCGAACCCGGACCCGGTGAAGTCGTCCCGCCCGATATGGCAGACGGCGATGTCCCCGGTGGAAACGGTCGCGGCCATCATCGGGCCGGGTCGCGGCACCGTGACGTTCTGCCCGTCCCACGGGTAGCCCTCGCGGAGATCGACCGCGACCGGCGGTCCGATCATTTGCTGCCACAGTTCTCGTTGATTCGGGTCGAGGGTGCCGACGATCCGGCCCTGCACGTCCGCCCAGAACTCGGCCGGGTTTTTCACCCGCTTGTCCGGGGCGAACAGGTGGTCGGCCCAGGCGCGGTGCGTGTCGTGCTGAACCTTGCGGATCTGCTCCCGCTGGCGGGCGGTGAGTTTGAGGGCCTCCACGATCTTGGGGTCGGAGAAGCCGTACCGGCCCTGCTGCTGGACCTGGAGGACGATCATCTGAAACCGCGGCCGTTGTTCCGGGGTCAGAATCTCCGTCAGTGCCGTCTCGACGGCCCCGCCGGCGTCTCGCGGCCCGCGGTCGCGTGGGTTCGGTGGCCGAGTCGGATTGGCCGTGAGTTGTGTGATGCGGGCCTTTTGGGCGTCCGTCAGCCCCAAGTCCTTCTGGACGTTCGCGTCCTGCACGACGGCCAGGAGCGTGGACCCGCGGAGGCCCGCCAATTCGGTCACGATGACGGCGACCCGCTCCCGACTGAGGGCGAGTTCGGCCTGAATGTCCGGGTCGTCGGCGTGCGCGGCGATGAAGTCCTCGTAGTAGTCGAGGACCGTCAGCAGCAGCCGGCGGCGAACGTCCTGCTGGCCGGGGTTGTGCGCCAGTTCCCCCTCGCTGAACTGCACGACCAACTCGATCGCCCGGCGGGCCTGGGCGAAGTCTTGTTCCGCCAAGTCGCGGGCGGTCGCCTCGGCCTCGTAGGCTTTCTTCGTCCGGGCCTGCTCCGCGGCGAGTTCGTCGTAGGCCGCCTTCGTCCGCTTCTCCTCGGCGGCCAGCTTCGCGAACGCCCCGTCGAGGTTGTCGTAGGCCGTCTTCGTCGCCCGCTGCTCTCGTGCGACGAGGACGGTGCTGACGGCGAACCCGACGAGGCCGAAGGCGAGGAGCAAGATGCCGGCGACGACAGCCGACGGGTGCCGCCGCGCCCACTTGCGGGTCCGCTCCACGAGGTTCGGCCGCTTTGCTCGGATCGGCTTGTCGGCCAAGAACCGCTCCAGGTCGTCGGCCAACTCCTGGGCGCTGCCGTAGCGGTCGCCCGGGTGCTTCGCTACCGCCTTCAGCACGATCGTTTCCAGTTCGACCGGGACCGTCGGGTCCACCGCCCGCGGCGGCGGCGGTTCGGCGAACGCGATCTGGTGCAGCAAGGCGTGGCGGTCCTTGCCGTCGAACACCGGGCGGAGCGTTAGCAATTCGTACAGCGTCGCGCCGAGAGAGTACACGTCGGTGCGGTGGTCCACGAGGCCGCGCTTCCCCATCGCCTGTTCCGGGCTGACGTACCTCAGCGTACCGAGCACCTCGCCGGACACTGTGAGATCGATCTGACTCTGGAACTGGGCGAGGCCGAAGTCGGCGATCCACACTTGCCCTCGCGCGTCGAGCAGCAGGTTCGCAGGTTTGACGTCGCGGTGAACGACGCCCATCTGGTGGGCGTACTCAAGCGCCTCGGCCGTCTGCCGGCCGAGCGTGGCGACCGTGCGGAAGAACTGCCGCGAGCGGTTGGAGTGTTCCGTCGTCAGGGCGCTGACGGCTCGCGTCGGCCGGTGAGGTTCGGCCGTCCGCCCGCCGAGATCGGCGATCAGCGCGGCGAGGCTCTGGCCCTCGATGTACTGCATGGCGTAGAAGTGGACGCCCCGCTCGGACCCGACGGCGAACACCGGCACGATGTGCGAGTGGTGCAAGTGGGCGGCGGCCTCGGCCTCGTTGCGAAACCGCTGCAACTGTCGCGCGTCGGCCCCGCCGGCGAACGGCAGAATCTTCAGCGCCACCCGCCGTCGCAGTGAGATTTGCTCGGCCTCGTAGACGATGCCCATGCCACCGCGGCCGACTTCCCGCAGCAACCGATAATCGCCGAGTTGACCCAACTCGCCCGGCGGTTCGGCCGGGATCGTCTTCCACCGTTCGGTCGGCTCCTCTGCCTGTCGGATGACCGATACCAGGCCCCCAATCTGATGATAGCCCTGAACGAACTCGGCGAGGTCGGCGGCGTACTCCGGGTGGGCCGCCAAGAATTCCTGTGGGTCCGGCGGCCGACCGGCCTCGACGGCCTCGACGTAGGCCAGCAGGATTTCTTGCAGCCGGTCCTGGTCCGCCCCGTTCGTCATGGCCGGCCCGCCTCTTGAAGAAGTTCCCGCAACCGTTTCACGCCCCGGAACAGTAAGCCCATCACGGCCGGCTTCGTCCGCCCGACCGCGGCCGCGACTTCGGCCACCGGCCACCCCTTGAGGTGGTGCAACTCGACGACCTGCCGCTGGTCAGCGGGCAACCGGCCGAGTGCGCCCGCCAGGCGGACGAGTTCCTCCACCCGCACGACCCGCTCACTCGGCGACGACTGCTCGGCCGCCAGCCACCCCTGGATGCGGTTCGACGACTGGTCGAGGGTGTCGTTGAGCGAGCGCTCCCGGTCGAGGTCGCGGGCGTCGGCGAGGTACCGCCGGGCGTTGGCCGCAAGCGCGTTCGCCAGGATCGTCCGGAGCCAGCCGACGAGTTCGGCCTCGGTGCCGCCGCGGAACTGGTCCCGGTTTTCGTGGGCCTGCAAGAGCGTCTGTTGGACGACGTCGGACTCGTCCAACTTGGCCCGCATTGACGGGTCGAGGTGCAGGCGGGCCAAGAGCCGCAAGTAGTCCCGGTACCGGTCGAGTTCCCACCCGCCGCCATTGCCGATCGACGTCACGCGCACCTCCCACAACTCTAGATGCGGTGGCCGCCCCTTGAGAGCGCCGGGGCGGGCGAATTGGGAAAATCTTTCACGCCGTCGAGGGCCGGGAAGAAAGTCACCCGGTCGGGTGGGGACGAAATCCTCGGAGTCGCGCTCTGGTTGAGCGGTGATCGCATCCATTCGGGAGTGCAACGCCCGACCCGGAGCAATCTATGAACTTCAAGCAGTTGATTACCGTGGCCACGCTGTTCCTCCCGCTCGTCGGCTGGACGTTGTCCGATGCCGCGCCCGGCGAGGAAGCTACGGGCCGGGCGCGTGACACGTGTCGAGTTCCTGAGGAAGACCTCCGATGCCTCGACCTCGACGAGCAGCTTCTTCGTTGGCGAGTGATTGCGGAACGGAAACTCGCCGTCGGCCAAGACCTCGCCCGTGGCCGACTGACGCTTCTCGCGGCCGCGGGCTTGATCCGCGAGATCGACCGGCAGAACCCGGACTTCGATCACGAGGCATTCCAGTTGATCGTTCGGCCCAAGGGCGATGGCGAGTGGTATTGCCGGTATGCGATCGGTCTTGCCGAGCGCCCGTCGAACGATCCCGACCGGCGTCGCGTGCTTGCCGGCCTTGAGGACGAATTGCAACGCCTTCTCGAAGCGGAGGCCGTGACCCTGCCATCGACGAAAGAACAATAATTGCACCCGCTGGCCGATCCGGCCGCGTTCCCTCGGTTCCGCGGAAAGATTGTTCCGCCGCCCGCGCTCTGCTAGGGCAGCCGACGCATCTGACCTCATACCCGCCTTCTTACCCCGCGACCGGATCACGTTGTCCCCAGTCGCACGAGTCCTTTGTTCCCAGGAATGTCCATGAAGACGTCTCTCCATCGCCCCGGCCGGGGTTTCACGCTGATCGAGTTGTTAGTCGTCATCGCGATCATTGCCATCCTCATCGGCCTCCTGTTGCCGGCCGTCCAGAAGGTCCGCGAAGCGGCGGCCCGGGCCAAATGTACCAACAACCTGAAGCAACTCGGCGTCGCTCTCCACAGCTACAACGACATCTACGAGAAACTCCCGCCGGGCCAGTACAACGACGACATGAAGGACTGGGGGTGGGGCGTGTTCGTACTCCCGTACATCGAGCAACAGGCTCTGTACACCAACCTGATGGCTGACACGACGAACTTCGTCATGGTCAACAAGAGCGGTGGCGGGTCGAACATCCCGAACTCGTACAGCACGACCGACGCGAACCTGGACAACTACGGCACCCGCAGTCGCGTCAACGCCTCGGCGGGGGCTCAGAATGGCGTCGGGGTCGCCCAGACCGTTCTGAACGTGTTCATCTGCCCGAGTGACATCCTGCCGAATCAAGTCACCGGCAACTACGCGAAGACGAACTACCTCGCCAACATCGGCAACTCGACGAACAGCTCGTCCGGCACGGCCGTGCTCATTTGGCCGAAGGGGGCGGCCACGACCGACGGCAACTACTACTACGCCAACCCGAGCAAGGGCCAACAGAACGGGTTCTTCGTGCACGCCAACGAGAACACGACCACCTTCTGTACGTCGCTGACGTCTATCACGGGGGCCGACGGGTTGAGCAACACGATCGCCCTCAGTGAAGCGACCGAGAGCGTGTCGGCGACGGTGTCGAACCTGAGCGGCAAGATCCCGCTGTGGGCCGGCGGGAACCCGAACAGTAACGGGACCGGGGTGGCCAACATGTCCATCAGCTTCCGCGTGGCCGACAGCAACATGACGCCGAACAAGAAAACCACGACGGCCCCGATCACCAACATCGACGGCACGTTTGCCAGCAAGCACACGGGCGGGGTGAATTGCCTGATGGGCGACGGGTCGGTCAAGTTCGTCCGCGACACGATCACGCCGCTCGCGTGGGAAGCCGCCGGCAGCCGAAACGGTGGCGAGGCGATCGCTCTGGACTAACAGGTCACGCTCCCGTACGCGGAGCCGAGCACGTCCGTCCGTCTTCACGTTCATCGGGTCGCCGCGCGTGAAGTCACCGCGGCCGTGAAGTCCGAGTGGCCGTACAATCCCCTCCACCTGCGGTCAAGAGTTCTCCCGCCTTCGTCGCCATTCGTGAGACCCGCCATGCCACTCCCCCGCGTGATCGTGCTCGCCCTCCTATTCGGAACCGTGGGCGGGGTGGCGATGGCCGAGCCACCCGCCCCGATCGCCCTCAGCCCGTTCGGCATCGGGAGTTGCTACACCAACAACCGCTCGGCCCGGGACAACGCCCGGTGGCTCCCCCAGATGGCCGCGATCGGCCTCGCCGTCCACCGGACGCCGCACACCGACTGGGGGGCTGTCGAACCCGAGTCGGGGACGTGGGCGTGGGGGCCGCTGGACGAACAGATGAAATACCTGGACGAACACAAGTTCACCTACGGGGCCATCCTCGCCGGGAGCCCCAAGTGGAACACGAAGGACAAGCCGGGTACGCTGCCCGTCAACAATCTGCCCGGCTGGTCGCGGTACGCCACGGAACTGGCCAAGCACGTCAAAGGCCGGGTGCGGCACTTCGAAGTGTGGAACGAGCCGCCGAACTTCACCGGCAAGGACCAGACGCCAGCGGATTACGCGAAAATCGTCGTCGCCGCCCACGACGCGATCAAGGCCGTCGACCCCACCGCCCTCGTCGGGCTGGCCGCCAAGTCGGCGCACGTGAACTACCTGGAGCAGGTGATCAACGCCGGGGCGAAGGACCACTTCGACTACGTCGTCCTGCACCCGTACGAGGTGCTCAACGGCGTCGCGGACAACACCGGGTCGGAGTCGGTGTACATGCACGTCGTCCCCACCGTCCGGAAGATGCTCGCCGCCCGGAACCCCGCCAAGGTGAACGTGCCGATCGTCTTCACCGAACTCGGGTCAGACGCGAAGCGGGGGGGCGACCACCAGGCCCACGCCTTGGTCAAGGCGTACGCCATGGGTATCGCGCAAGGGGTCGCGTGCGTCCAGTGGTTCGAGGGCCGCGACGGCGACAGCGGCCCGATGGGCTTGCTCGACAACAAGGGGAAGCCGCGGCCGGCGTACACGGCGATGGGCCAGATGATTAAGCACCTCGGGCAGCACCCGTCTTACCTCGGCTGGGTGTTGCTGAACGACCGGCACTACGGGTTCGTGTTCCAGGGCGCGGCGGGCACCGTGCTGGCCACGTGGGCGTCGGGCGGCACGCCCGCGGTCGTCGACTTCGGCCGGGAGGTGGCGATCGCCAACCCGGTGACGGGCAACGTGGTAGCCGCGACGTCCTACGAACTGACGGTCGCCCCCGTCCTGGTCCTCGGCGTTCCCGAACCGTTAGTGGCGCAAGCGAAGGCCAACGCGGGGAAGCCGTTCCCGTGGGACGGGGACTACACGGACGCCCAATCGGTGTCGATCACGTTCGGCGAGAAGACCATCGAGAAGGGGTTGCACACGCGGTCGGGGAGTGCCGTGGCCGAGGCGGTCGTCGCGTACGGCGGATCGGCGCGGGCTGGCAACGTCCCGGGCGGGAGCGTGTTCATCATCGACCCCAACTTCTTGTCCTACACGCCCACGCCCATCGAGATCACGGCCGTCGTCCGCCGCAACCCGGCCAACGACAACGCCGGGTTCAAACTCGTCTACGAGTCGGCGACCGGGTTCAAGACGGCCGGCGGGTGGTACACGGTGCCGGACAACAAGCAGTGGCACACGGTCCACTGGCGGATCGACGACTCGCAGTTCGTCAACTACTGGGGGTTCAACTTCAACCTGGAATCCGACGGGGACAAGTACAACAAGTACTTCCTCCAGAGCGTGACCGTGACGAAACTCGCCAAGTAACCGCCCGATCGGACGGGGCAAGGCGAACGCGATCAGTCGGAGAGCAAGTCCGCTGGCAGGTCGCGTCAGCCTTTTGTCGCCCGCACCTTCGCCTCGAACGAATCGAGTTGCGCCCTCAGCCCGTCGATCTGGGCCAACAGATCCGCCTGCGGGTGAGCGGCGTCGGCCGACTCCTGCTGCTCCTCCTTCATCGTCTGGAGGTTGTTGACCACGATCGCCACGAACAGGTTCAACACGAAGTACGTCGTGAACAGGAGGAAGGTGGAATAGAAGATCCAGGTCTCGTGCGGTTGGGCGTCGAACGTCACCTTCTGCTTCTCGACCCAGCCTTCCAGTGTCATCGTCTGGAACAGCGTCCACATGCCCTTGCCCAGATCCCCCCAGTTCGCCGGGTCGGACTCGTGGAACAGGTGGAATCCCACGATGGCATAGGAATAGAGCAGCAAAACGATCATGACGATCAGCCGCGACAGCGACCGGAGCGAGGCGATGATCGTGCCCACGATGAGCTTCATTTCCTGAGACACTTCGATCAGTCGCACGATACGGAGCACCCGCGTCAGCCGGGCCACGGTCGCGGTCGGCCCGGCGGCCGGGACGAAGGCGACCGCCACGACGATCACGTCGAACGAGTTCCACCCGTCGCGGAAGAACGCGGCCGGGGATTTGGCGGCGAGGAACCGAATCAGGATCTCGGCCGTGAACAGCCCCTGGAAGACCCGGTTTAACACGATGAACGTCGGCCGCCAACTGTCGGACAGCGACGGGATCGCTTCTAGCCCGAGGACCACGGCGTTCAGGACGATGAGGGTCATGGCCAACTTGTGAAACGGCGGACTGGACGCGACCCGACGGGACCAAGCGTTCATGGGCGGACTCCGGTGAGGGAAGTGCCCGCTTTCTTACGCCCGCATCACGGGCGCGGCGAGCGAGACGGATTTGACACGATTCTCTGGTCACGATCCGTCTCGCGAATGCGCTCGCGGCGTGTTGTTAGGGGAAAGGCCCACCAGGATTTCTTCGCATCGAGACTTGCCAATTAGACCAGGCGGTGTACTCTTTCAGTGTCTTGTTGAGATTAATTCTCAACAACGACCCACGAGACCGCTCGCTTCCGCCGGTGATGGCTGCCGTCACCTTCCGTACGCCAGGCGACTTGTGATCTTCTCCGAACCCCGTTCGGAGGACGCCACGGTTACGTCCGTCCTGGACCATGCCCGGTAATCTTGCCCGTTGCCTGACGCCGAACCGTCAGCGCTTGCGTCCCGACCCACCAACCTTCGGGCTTCGTCGCGCCGCTATGAGGCCCGCGAGAAGGGAGAGAAGCGATGCAACTGTGGCGAGCGAAGCCGAACGGCGACAACCCGCACTGGGTCTGCTGCGTGATGACGGCGGTCCCCGTACTCCTCGGAGTCGTGATGGCCTTCTCCTGGATCAACCCGCAACGCCGGTCGGCCCCGCCGGCGGCGAAAAAGACGAGCCCGAACGCCGCCCCGGCACTGACCCTGGCCGTGAGGATGCCATGAACAGTAGCGATGCCCACCACTACGCCGCGGCCGAACACCTCTGGGGTGGCCGCCCGAACGCTGCTCGTGACGCGGCTCTCTCCGGATTGCAGTTAAATCCGGACCACGCCGGCCTGCACGAACTGGCCGGGTTGGCCGAGTTCGAACAGGAATGTTACGGCCCCGCCGTCTTCCACTTCGAGTCGGCTTCCGTCCTCGCCCCGCTGGGGACGGAAGCGCAACTCGCGCTGGCCGACTGCTACCTGCGGTTCGGCCAGACCCACGCGGCTGGGACCATCTACGCCTTCCTGGCGGAAGAAGGCCGTTGCCCGACCACTCTTCTACCGGAAGTGGCGAAGGGCTTGGGCCGGTTGGCCCGGTACGAGTTGGCCCTGAAGGTGTGCCAGCGGATGTGCGCCTTGCGGCCGACGTTCCACCCCGCCTGGTTCGGCGTGGCGTACTATCTGCGGAAGCTGCGGCGTCCGGCCCGATTGCTGGTCTTCCCGCTTCAGACCGCGTTCGAGTTGGTCCCGCAATCGTGGACGTACCGCCTCAACCTCCTGATGGTGTTCGGCGAACTCGGCCAGCTGCCGGATCACCTGCACTTGTTGGACGGCGTCCCGGTCGAGGCCCTGAACTGCCGCTGCCTCTGTGGGCAGTTGGCGGCGGCGTTCGCCACGGCCGAGGATCACAGCCGGGCCGCCGAGTTCCTCGCCCGGGCCGATTCGCTGACCGGCCGGTCGTTTGACGCAGACTCCGAGACGTTTGACCGTTAACTCCACACCTGATTCTCTCACCGGAAAGGACGACGATGCGATTCACGACACCGAAGGGGAAGATCAACCGGGCGCTCGGCCTGGTCGTGTACGAGAACCGCGGGGCGGTTAAGGCTTTGGAGCGCCGCGAGTACAAGCCCGGCATGCACGGCCAGGCGCGGACGAAGGTGACGCAGTTCGCCCAGGCGATGATCGAGAAAAAGAAGATCAAGCACTACTACGGCCTCCACGAGCGACAACTCGAACGGTTCTTCCAACTGGCCACGAAGTCGACCGCCAACACCGGCGAGGAGTTGCTGGTCCTGTGCGAACGGCGGCTGGATAACGTCGTCCGCCGGGCGGGGTTCGCACACACGCGGCCGCAAGCCCGGCAGGGCGTCTGTCACGGGCACTTCCGCGTGAACGGCAGGAAGGTGGACGTGGCGTCGTACCTCGTCAAGCCCGGAGATATTATCTCGGTGGCCACGCGGGCAAACGTCGAGAAGCACTACCGCGAGGTGCTGACGCAAGGCTTGCAGAACGCCGACTGGGTGCTCCGCGACGGCGACAAACTCTCGTTCACCGTGATGCGCCTGCCCGCCCCACAAGACATCAGCCTGCCGGTGGACATCCAGCGCGTCATCGAAATCCTGTCCCGCTAACCCACCGACCCCACCGACCCCACGGAGTTCCCCATGCGATTCGCGTTTCTAGTTTCGATCTTCGGCCTGTCCGCGAGCCTGACCGCCGCGGACAAGGAAACGGCCCCCGCGAAGCAGACGGTCTGCCCGGTCATGACCAAGGAAGACGTCAGCGGATCCGAAGTGAAGGAAGTCGAGTGGCAGGGCGTGAAGCTCAAACTCTGCTGCGACACGTGCGTCAAGAAGTTCAACGCCGAACCCGAAGCGTACCTCATTCCCGAACTGCTCCCGCAATTGAAGGGTAAGGAACTGCCGAAGCGGAAGATCGAGCAGGTTTACTGCCCGGTCACGAAAGATCAGGTTGTGAACAGCAAAGACCCGTCCACGACGTACAACGGCGTCACCGTCTACTTCTGGAACAACGCCGCGAAGAAGAAGTTCGAGGCCGACCCGAAGAAGTACGCCGACGAGAAGTTGCTGCCACAGTTGAAGAAGAAGTAACCGCGATCAGGACGGCCGGGGAGCCTTGGAACGCGCCCCGGCGTAGCCCGCGACGATGGGGAGATCGATCCGCGGTGCGGGGCACGGACGCCCACCTTCTGTAAAATCACCTCCCCAGACCTTGAACGAAAGAGTGTGCGTAATGCGGTCGTACCTTCTCGCGTTGGCGTTCGTCTCGTTGCCCTGCGTACCCGCAACCGCCGATTGGCCGGGCTTCCGCGGCCGCGGCGACGGTGTTTCGAAAGAAGCCTCGTTACCTACGACGTGGTCCGAGACGGAGAACATCGCGTGGGCCGTGGACCTGCCGGGGTACGGTCAGTCCGCCCCGTGCGTCTGGAAGGGCACCGTCTACCTGACGGCCGTTGAGGGGGCGAACCGCGAGAAGGGGTTCATCGTCGCGCTCGACGCGACTACCGGGAAAGAGAAGTGGCGGCACACGTTCGAGCCGACGCAGAAGGCCGCGTGGGGGTACACGATCAGTCGGGCCGCACCGACGCCGTTGGCCGACGACGCCGGCGTGTACGCCTTCTTCGAGGGCGGCAACCTGATCGCCCTGACGCCGGACGGCCAGTTTCGGTGGGAGCGGTCGCTGGTCAAGGAGTTCGGCGAGATCAAGGGCGGTCACGGCCTCGGGTCGTCGCCCTGCCAGACGACCGACACACTCTTCGTCCTGATCGACCAACCCGGCCCGTCGTACCTGTTGGCCGTGGACAAGGCGACGGGCAAGGATCGCTGGAAGGCAGAGCGGGAAAAGCGGATGTCGTGGGCCTCGCCCGTTGTCGCTACGCGGGACAGTAAGGTCGAGATCGTCGTCAGCAGCGGCGGCAGCGTGGCCGGGTACGACCCGGCGAAGGGCGACGTACTCTGGGAACTGAAAGGCCTGAGCGGCAACACGCTCCCGTCGGCGTCCGTCCTCGGCGACACGGTGCTTGTCGGGGCAGGGGCCGGCCGCGGGATGGCAGCCGAGCCGAAAGCGCCCGTGAAGTCGAACTGCTGCCTGACGCTGACGACGGAGAACGGCAAGCCGTCGTACAAGGTTGCCTGGAGCGCCGCGACCGCGACGGCCAGCTATGCCACGCCGATCGCGCACCGGGGGCAAGCGTACTTCGTCAACGCGACCGGCCTCCTCTTCGGCCTGGACTTGGCCACCGGCAAGGAGTTGTACTCGGAGCGGTTGCCGGCCCTCTGCTGGGCGTCGCCGATCGCGGCCGGGGAGTACGTCTACTTCTTCTGCAAGAACGGGGCAACCGTGGTGGTGAAGGCCGGTGCCGAGTACGAGGTGGCGGCGACCAACCGCCTGTGGGACCCGAAGGCCACCGCCCCCAAGCCAGCCCCGGCCGCCGAAAAGAGCGACAAAGGCCCCGGCCCGTCGGGCGAGTACATGGACCCGATCGTGTACGGCGTGGCGGCGGCCGACGGCTCGTTTTTCGTCCGCACCGGCACGAAGCTCTACCGCGTCGGCAAGAAGTGAGCCGAGCGGCCCGGCCTACTTCTTCCTCTTCCCCAGGAACTCGTACGCGCCGTTCGGGAACTGGCCGAAGCCGTTCGACTGGACGCCGTTGCGGTTCGACCCCGTGAACTGGTTGGGCGACTGCACGATCTTCACACGCACGGTCTTCGTCTGGCCGTTCTGCACGACGCCCGCGTGGACGGCGGCCGTGGGGAAGAACGAGTCGAGCGTGTACTGATCGGTCCCCCAGATCGTGCCGCCGGCCATCACCATGCCCGGCGCCGGGCCACCGGCGAACGCCATCCCCGGCACTTGGCCGCCCGTCACCCGGAACGTCAACACCTTTCCGAACTGGTTCGCGTAGGCCATCATGCTGGTGGGGGCCGGGGCCGCATTCGCGGCGAGTAGGTCGTCCTCGTCGGGCGTGTCGCCGATGGCGTACACGTCGGCCAGCTTCATCCGCAGTTCGCCGAACTGGAACGTGCCGATCCGCAGGTTGGCGGCGCTGAGCGTGCCGGCGAGCTTCGAGTCGTCGGTGTGAATAACGTCCTTGTCGCGGAAGTCGAGTTGCGTCTCCGTGTACTTCGCCTTCAGGAACGCGACCAGTTCTTCGGCCCGCTGCGCGACTTCCGGGTCCTCGTGTTCGGTCGCCTTCAGGAGTGCCCCGAAAGCCCGCGGGCCGACGGCCTTGATGTCCGTGGAGGCTTGCTGCCGAACCTTATGCTCCGGGCTGCCGAGCGCCTGCACGGCCGCGCGAACCTTGTCCGCGTCGGCCGGTGGGATGCGCGTGGCGAACTCGACGCGCTTGATGTCGGCGATCGCCACCTGGAGCGTGCCGTGTTTCGTCACGAGTTCCAGCTTCTCGTCGAGCAGTTTCACCTTCATGACGCTGCCGTCGATGAACTTCACTTCCACTTCCGGCCCGGCCAGCGTCGGCTTGGCGTCGCCCGCGGGCGGCGGGGCGGCCGAACTGCGGAACGGCATCAGCGCCAGGGTGGACAGGCCGACGGCCCACAGGCTGCAAACGATCGCGCGTCGCACCGACATGGGAGGATCTCCCCGAAGTTCTCGGAACCTCCGTCAGCGTACCATGCCGCGAATCAAAACTCCACGCGCTGAATCGACGCGGTGCCCGCCCGCAGCGGCAACACGGTCGCGACCACGCCCAAAGTCAGGCCGATCGGCAGGCCGGCGTACACCCACCAGGGGAAGTCACGCGATTGTAACTTGTTGAAGTGCCGCAGCACCGCGGCCGCGTGCATCGGCACGGCCATGAGCGCCACGACCACCACCACGAACAGCAACCCCGTAATCATGTTCACGGTGCCGCTGAAGCCGACGACGATCTTGCTCGGGTCGGTCTCGCGGAAGTTCGGCATGTACGCGCCGAGGCCGACGTTCAGCCCGCTGAGGCCGACGGCGATGGTGAGGATGGTCAGCGCGTGAACGAGCACCCCGACGGGCGACAGGCCGAGCAACAACTCGCTGCCGACCACGAGTGTCAGGCCGATGGCGACCGACCCGGTCGCAGCGAACGCGAACTTGCCGACGAGGATTTGCCGGCGGCTGATCGGCATGAGGCCGAGGATCCAAAACTTCCGCCCTTCCAGTGAAATCAGCGGGAATATGAACCGACTGAGGCCCGCGCACAGCAGCACCGAGACGCCAGCGAGGTTCACGAGGCTGACGATGTACTTGTCGATCCCGTCTAACTCGGCCTGGCTGAATTGCCGGAAGTTCCGCACGCCGAGGAGCATCAGCCCGGCGAACAGGAGTAGGATCGCCCACTGCGACGGATCACGGCGGAAGGTGCGGAAGTCCTTCACGACGAGGATGCGCGTCGGCTTGTCGAGGTAGAAGACGAGCCACTCCATCACGCGGTCGAGGACGTTGCCGCGGTAGACTTTCTTGCGGCCACCGCTGCCGGTCGTGCGGTCGAAGGCCGTGCGGTAGAGCCGGCGTGCCGCGAACGCCGCGAGCAAGAACGCGAACAGGCCGTTGCTCCAAATCAGCGCGAGCGGGATCAGGATTTCGCGGGCCGAGTCGCCGCGGGCGGCCGCCAAGAGGCCGTTGGTCATCCAGTGGCTCGGCGTGATCGGGTTGCGGGCGAGGCTGAACTGGCCGATGAACCCTTCGAGGGCGTCGCGGTTGTTCGTCGTGACGGCCGCTTTCGACGCCGCGCTCACGCGGTAGAGCCAGACGCCGAGGGCAACGACCGCGACCGTGCCGGCGACCGTCAATACCTGCCGCCGGTTGCGGGGCATGTACCGCATGAACAGCAAGCACGCCAGAGCCGACGCCGCCCCCGGCAACAGCACGTAACCGAGCAAGAACAGCGGCAGTAGCGGGTAGAACGCCAGCGGCACCCCGGCCGTCACGCCGTAAGCGACGAGGATGGGCAGCCCCATGACGACGAAGCCCCACGACGAGAACGACACGGCGTCGATGAACTTCGTCGCGAAGATGCGGTCGGCCCGCGCCGGCGTCGTCAGCAGGAACCGACTCTCCGGCGACGCGAACAGGCTGGCGTAAAGGATGATGCCCGTCGACATCAGGAGCATGACGCCGAGCGTGAAGAACAGCAGGTCGAACAGCCCGCCGACGATGAAGCCCTTCATCGGCAGGTTGTTCTTGGACAGTTCGAGGAAGCCGAACGCGCTGAGGCCGAAGACGAGGAGGGCGACGATCACGCTCGTCGCAGCCATGCTGTAGAGTTTGACGCGGCCGGTTTCCATCAGCACGCTCAATCCGTTGCGGAAGAGTCGCGCGCGGAGCCGGCGAAAGACGGCAGCTTGATCGAGTGCCAGAGACATGGGGAACCTCGGCCGCGAGGGGACTGGTTCCGGGTTATACCCCGCCGGGGGCGGTTGGGTTTCTCTTAACTCCCTCTCCCCCTCAAAGCCGGGGGAGAGGGAATAAAAATCGCGTTACGCCGTTGCTTCCACCGGGGCGGATGCCGCGGCGGCCTCGGCTTCCTGAATCTTCAACTCCAGTTCGGGCGTTACCTTCTTCGTCCCCTTGCACTTCGGGTACTTCGCGCAACTCAGGAAGAACTTGCCGCCGCCGAACCGGGACTTCTGCAACTTCATCGGGCCTTCGCACTCCGGGCAGGCTTCCGTGATCTCCACGTTCGGCATCGGCTTCTTCACCGGCGGCGGTGGGAGGACGTCCTTGAGTTGCTCCTTCAACTCGGCCGACAGCGGCTTCGCGTTGCGGCACTTCGGGTACGCGGTGCAGGCCAAGAACGGCCCACGGGGGCCGCGCTTGATCGTCATCGGCGACTGGCACTTGTCGCACGTCACACCCGTTTCGATCGGCTTCGCCGGCTTGCCGTCGGGGCCGATGTCCACGATGTTCTTGCACTTCGGGTAGCCCGTGCAGCCGAGGAACGGCCCGCGGCTGCCCTCCCGCTTCGCGAGCGGCTTGCCGCACTTCTCGCAGGTGTACTCCGTCTCCACGCTCGACAGCACCGGCTTGCCGTCGGGGCCGAAGTTCATCGTCGTCTTGCAGTCGGGGTAGCCGGAGCAGCCGAGGAAGAAGCCGCTCTTGCCCTGGCGCTTCAGCATGAACTTGCCGCACTTCGGGCACGGGATGTCCGTGACTTCCGGCTCGATCACGCCGACGATGTACTTGCACGGGTTCGCCTCGTCCGCGAAGCCGCTACAGCCGACGAACGGCTTCTTCGTCTTGCGGCTGATGCGCTCTTCGAGCGGTCGGCCGCACTTCGGGCACATCTCGCCCGTCGGGATGCCGCCGCGGTGTTGGGGCATCGCCGTCTTCGCGGCTTCGAGTTCCTTCGTGAAACTGCCCCAGAACTCGTTCAGCACGTCCTCGTACTGGAACTTCCGCGTCTCAATCTCGTCGAGTTCCTCCTCGAAGTGGCTCGTGAACTTGTAGTCCATGATCTTCGGGAAGTGGTCTTTCAGCAGCTTCGTGATGACCTTGCCGAGACCCGTGGCGTAGAAGCGGCGGTCCTTCTGCGAAACGTACCCGCGGTCCTGGATCGTCTGGATGATGCTGGCGTACGTGGACGGGCGGCCGATGCCTTCCTTTTCGAGCATCCGCACGAGCGAGCCGTCGTTGAACCGCGGCGGCGGCTGCGTGAAGTGCTGCGTGCTGAACAGGTCAAGCCGGTTCAGCGTTTGCTTCTCCGCGAGCGGCGGCAGTTCCGTGTCCTCGCGCTTGCCGGGCGGCAGCACCCGCATGTACCCGTCGAACTTCAGGATGCGGCCGGTGGTCCGGAACAGCCCCGCCCCGGCGGTGATCTCGACGTTCGTGATGGCAAACAGCGCCGGCGTCATCTGGCAGGCGACGAAGCGGTTGTAAATGAGCGTGTACAGCCGCAGTTGATCGCCGGCCAACCCGAGCGACCCGGCTCGCTGCGGGGTCATCGCCACGTCGGTCGGCCGCACGCACTCGTGAGCTTCCTGGGCCGACTTGCCGCTGGCGTAGAAGTTCGCCTTCGCCGGCAGGTAACGGTCGCCGAACGCCTGCTGGATGTGGCCGCGCACGGTGTTGAGCGCGTCGGCCGAAATCCGCGTGCTGTCGGTCCGCATGTACGTGATGAGGGCGGTCGGCCCGAGCCCGGTCAGTTCCACCCCTTCGTAGAGGCGTTGGGCCGTGTCCATCGTCCGCTTCGCGGTGAAGCGCAGCCGCTGGTTGGCGTCCTGCTGCATGGTGCTGGTCGTGAACGGCGCCCGCGGCTTCTGCTGCTGGTCCTTTTGCTCGACCTTCGTGATGACGAACGGCTGGCCTTCGAGGGCCTTCAGCACCGCGTCGGTGTCGGCCTCGGACTTCAGTGCGAGTTCGGCGCTGTTCCACTTTGCGAGTTCGGCGGTGAACGCCCCTTCGGGGGCTTCCGGGATACCCGACTTTTCTTCCTCGTCGTCGTCCGGCTTCTCCGGCGCGTTCGGGTCTTCCGGCTTCGCGTCGGCGGCTAGGGCCGGCTTCTCGACCTTCTTCTTCGCGAAAATCTTGCTCTTGGAAGCGACGGCCTTCCACGTCACACCGCTGCCCTCGGGCGTCAGCAGCGCGGTGAGCTTCCAGTATTCCTCGCTCTTGAACGCCTCGATCTCCAGTTCTCGCTCGACGATCAGCCGCACGGCCACGGATTGCACGCGACCGGCGCTGAGGCCGTACTGCACCTTGTCGCCGAGGAGGTTCGACAGCGGGAACCCGACGACGCGGTCCATCGCCCGGCGGGCTTCCTGGGCCTTCACGCGATCCATGTTGATCGCTTCCGGGTTGGCGAGCGCGGTCTGGATCGCCGACTTCGTGATTTCCTGGAAGGTGATGCGGTACGTGTTGTCCGGGTTCAGTTGCAGTTCGTCGGCGATGTGCCAGGCGATCGCTTCCCCTTCGCGGTCGGGGTCGCTCGCCAGCAGGACGCGGTTCGCCTTACCGGCGGCGGCTTGCAGTTCGTCCAGAATCTCCCGCTGCGTGCGGCGGCCGCGGCGGACCTTGTTCTTACTGCCGGCGTCCACGACGTACCGCAGTTTCCAGCCGTCGGAGATGTTGATGCCCTGCACTTCCTCGTCCTTCACGCCCTTCTTATTGGTCGCGAGGTCGCGGACGTGGCCGTAGCTGGCGAGCACTTTGTAGGCGTTACCCAGGTACTTATTGATGGTCTTCGCCTTCGCGGGCGATTCCACGATGACGAGATCGTACTTGCCCTTGCCGCCGCTGCTGGCGGTCGCGCCGGGCACGCTTCGGTCGGTGCTGGCGGCTGCCGTACGCTTGCGGCGGGCGGCGGCAGGTTCAACGCCGGTCGGGATTTGCGCGGCGGCCTCCGCGTCCGCCTTCTTGGTGGTCTTGCGGGCGGGTGCCTTCTTCGCGGGCGTTTTCTTCTCGGCGTCGGGCTTCTTGCGTGGTGTTGGCACCGGCGATACTCCTACTTGCGGTTGTTGTGACCCGCAGAATCTCTACAATCGTGGGTCCAGGGCGACCGGAAAACTTCATCACCTGTAGTACAGCGATATACGCACTGTCAAGGGGCCGACCAACCCTCCCCCTCCGTGCGGTCGTCGTAAATTGAGGCAGGACAATGGCCTACAACCCGTTCGATTTCTTCCGCCGGAACCAGAAGACGGCCTTTGCCGCCCTCACGATCTTCGTGATGTTCACGTTCGTCCTCTCGTTCGGCCAGGGGGACTTCTTCCAGTGGTTCGGCGGCTGGCTCGGCAGCAACTTCCGCAGCCGCGGCAAGGACGTGATGGCCACCATCGACGGCCGCAAGGTCTATGACACCGACCTGATGAAGCACGACGACGACCGCGCGCTGGCCGACCAGTTCATGCGCAGCATGCTCGATCAGGTTTCCCGCGACGCCGACGTGAACATCCGCGAGAACCTCAAGTCGGCGACGAAGTCGACGCAAGAGGCGGTGCAGAAGTTCTTACAAGCCCGGCGGCGCGGGTACATGGACGAGCGGATGTGGAATTTCGTTCAAACCCAACCCGACATCCTCCGGCAACTCGGCCCACAGTTCCAACAGCAAGTGATGATGGCGAAGTTCCAGGCCCAGAGTTCGATCCGGGCGCTGACGACCATGCCGAATCAGAGCGACACCGACCTGAACGTGGCGAAGGCGGCCGAGAGCCTGATCCAACTCGACAGCGTCGCCGAGCGAGTGGGCCAGGAAGGGTCGTACTTCCCGTACGCCCAGGGCAAGACGAACGAGTCCCGCCTGGAGTTCGACCTGTGGCTGCGGAAGGCCGACAAGCTCGGCATCACGATTCGCCCGTCCGACGCCCCGGCGTTCGTGCAGGAAGAGTTCAACAATCAGATCAAGCCGGAAGTCTGGACCGCCGTCGAGAAGACCTTCCAGACCAAGCAGGGGTTCAACCGCTCGCGGCTGGAATCGGCCCTGGCGGACGAGTTCCGCGTGAAGACGGCCTTCGACATCGTCATGGGCAAGGTGCGGCCGGTCGTCACGCCCTACGAGACGTTCCAGGTCTTCAAGGAAAAGAGCGACCCGGCCCTGTACACGATCATGGCCGTGCCCGCGGAGAACTTCCTCGACAAGGTGACGGGCACGCCGACGGACGCGGAACTGCGTGACCTGTTCGACAAGTACAAGGCCGGCGAACCCGACCCGACCCGCGAAACGCCCGGCTTCCGCGACCCGCGCAAGCTGAAGATCGCATGGCTGGAAGTGAAGGGTGACGAGCCGGTCTTCAAACAACGCGGCGAGGAAGCGTACAAGCTCAACGACCTCGGCGTGCGGCTCGCCGCCCTCGGCTTCGGCCCGACCGGGACGCTGATCGCCCCGCTCACGCTGACGCTTGCCGACCCGCAATTGCAAGCCGCTTACGCCGGCTACCGGGTGAAGTTCGAGGACAGCATCCGCGACAACTGGAGCCCGACGCGGCGGGAAGACGACCGCCTGCTCGACACGAGCGTGGTTCGCCCGCAGGTGGTCGCGGCCGCCGTGGGCTCGACCTTCGGCTCGCTGCTCACGCGGGGCAGTTTCCTGACGCCGCTGATGTCGATCCGCGAGCGGGCGTTGCAGAACGAGCGGAACGACCGCGCCCGCGGGCTGGCGATGTTGCTCGCACCGGGATCGACCGCCGGAACCGGCGTCGTCGGCAACACCATTGCCGCGGGCGTGTCCTTGCCGAAGCCGCTGCCACTGGACGTGGTCCGCACCGAACTGGTGGACGCCGTGAAGAAGAGCGTCACCCTCGGGGCGGCCCAGGCCGACGTGCAGGCGTTCGCAACCGAAATGTCCCGCCTGGGGGCGAAGAAGGACAAGTCCGAGGCCCGCAGTTACGCCGACAAGTACATGGCCGAGCGGGGGCTGAAGCACGGCGGCAGCACCGACTTCCGCGACCAGTACGCGATCGACGAAGACCCCGGCCTTTCGGTCCTGGCCGACAAACTGGACCGCGGCCACCGCATGAACGACATCCCCCTCAAGTTCGGCCCGGCGTTCTTCCAGGGCCGCGACCCGCGGGGCGTGCCGACGCTGAGCTACTTCGACCCGCAGGTCTACCCCGACCAGGGGCCGGGCAGCCAGGTCACGCTGCGGGAGTTCGAACCGACGTACCTGACGTGGCGGACCGATTCGGTCGAACCGTCCACGCCACGGGAGTTCGCGGCGGCAAAGCCGAAGGTCGAGGCCGCCTGGAAGCGGATGAAGGCCCGCGAATTGGCGAAGCAATCGGCCGAGGAGTTGAAGAAGCGAATCGATGACCGCCTGAAGGAAGAGAACGCGATGGGCCAGAAGGGTAAGGTCCAGCAGATCGTGAACTCGACCTACCACACCTTCCAGCAAGAGAAGTACAGCACGGACCCTGAAAAGCAGGGACGTTCGCCCTTGTTCTTGGTGGACAAGGTCGCCCCGTTCCGCATCGACGCCGGCTCGCCGTTCGACGTGCAGAACCGTGGCGAACAACTGGTCGGGTTTCAGTTGAATCACCTGACGAAGCGTCAACTGCCCAACCCGAGCGTCAAGATGGCCCGCGATCTTGTGGAGTCGAAGGACAAGCCACAGGGCACGACCCTGTTGGAGACGGATAAGGCGAACGACATCTACTACGTCGCGGCCCTGGTGGAGCGGGACGATTCGCCGCTGCCGTACTTCGAGGCGAAGGGCATCGTCGAGGGCCAATCGCAGGTGGCCAGCACGGTGCTGCGGATCGCAGAGTTGGACGCCGCCCGCAAGATCCACGAGAACGTCGTGGCCCTGCTGAAGACCGAGTTCCGCGTCGCCAACGAGAGCGAGAAGCTGAAGGAAAAGCCCACCGCCGAGTGACCGGCGGACGCGCGACAGAAACGAACCGGCCGGCCCGATCGGGCCGGCCGTGTTTTTTCCTTCGCCCTTGCCACTGCGTGACGGCCCAGCCAATCTAATCTGCTCATCCTCTCGGCCGACCTCACGAGACTCGTCATGCCCCCGCCCAGCGACCCGCCCGCGGACTTCCGCCCGTTCGTGCCCGCGACCGAGACGCCGAAGGAATTCACCCTCACGCCGATCATTGTCGGCACGCTGCTCGGCATCGTCTTCGGGGCGTCGTCGGTCTACCTCGTGCTGAAGGTCGGCATGACGGTGTCCGCGTCGATTCCCGTCGCGGTTCTGTCGATCACCGTGTTCAAAGCGTTGTCGAAGGCGTTCAAACTCCGCACCTCGACGATCCTCGAAAACAACATCGCCCAAACGGCCGGGTCCGCGGGCGAGTCGATCGCCTTCGCCGTCGGCCTCGTCATGCCGGCCCTGCTCGTCCTCGGCTTCGACATCGACGTGATCCGCGTCATGACCGTCGGCGTCCTCGGCGGGCTACTCGGCATCCTCATGATGATCCCGCTGCGGCGGGCGTTCGTGGTGAAGAAACACGGCGAGTTGAAGTATCCGGAAGGGACGGCGTGCGCCGACGTGCTGATCGCCGGCGAGAAGGGCGGCTCGACGGCCCGGATGCTGTTCCTCGGCTTCGGGCTGGCGTTCGCGTACCAGTGGCTGATGAAAGCGTGCAAGCTCTGGAAGGACGAAGCCGAGCAGGAACTCTACGACCCGAAGACGGGCGACGGCCTGAACGGGGCCGCCATCGGTTCGGAGATGAACCCGTCGCTGCTCGGCGTCGGGTACATCATCGGCCCACGGATCGCGAGCATCATGGTGGCCGGCGGCGTGCTGGCGTACCTCGTGTTCGTGCCGACGATCAAGTACTTCGGGGCCAACCTCGATCAGCCGCTCGCGCCGGCCGTGTCGAAGATCGACGACAAGACGGGCAAGGACGTCGGCCTCATCAAGAACATGAGTTCTGGACAAGTGCGGAACGCCTACATCCTGTACATCGGGGCGGGGGCGGTCGCGGCCGGCGGCATCATCAGCATGGTCAAGGCCCTGCCGGTCATCTTCGGCTCGGTCGTCGCCGGCTTCCGCGATATGCGGGGCGGCGTCGGCGTGCCGACGGCCGGGCTACGCACCGACCGGGACCTGCCGATGTCCGTCGTCCTCTTCGGCAGCTTGGGGCTGGTGGTTGCCCTCGCGGTCGCCCCGTCGCTCGGCCTGGGCTTGAACGTAACAGGCATCGCCGGCGCGTTCCTCATCCTGCTGTTCGGTTTCCTGTTCGTCACGGTGTCGAGCCGACTGACCGGCGAAATCGGTTCGTCGTCGAACCCGATCTCCGGCATGACGGTCGCCACGCTCCTGCTCACCTGCCTGATTCTGCTCGGCCTGAACGAGTTCGGCGTCATCGGCCTCGGCAAAGGCACGAAGTTGCTCGCGCTGACCATTGCCGGGGTGGTGTGCGTGGCGTGCAGCAACGGTGGCACGACCTCGCAGGCCCTCAAGACCGGCCACCTCGTCGGAGCGACGCCCATCTGGCAGCAGTACGCCATCCTTATCGGCTCGCTCACGTCGGCCGTCGCCATCGGCTTTGTGCTGCTGCTCCTAAACCAGGCCGGCACGGTGTACACGAAGAAGAACCTGCCGCCCGTGACGGTAGAGGTAACGAAACTGACCGCGAAGGACACGGTGCGGGTCGGACAGTACGCCGACGATAAGGCCGAGTACTTCGTCCTCGTCGTCGGCAAACGGGAGAAGGTCGATCCGACCCTGATCGTCGGCGGCGAGGCGGAAGCCGCGAAGGTGACGCATGGCCGGTTCCTGGTCGATGCCGCGGGGAAAATCGTCTACCGCTGCGACCCGGCCGTGAACGGAGACCTGAAGGAGCAGGACAACGGCGAGAAGGTCGAGAACAAATTTGACGCCCCGAAGACGGAACTGATCGCGCTCATCATTGACGGCATCCTCGACCGCAATCTGCCGTGGAACCTTGTCATCCTCGGCGTGCTGATCGCGATAACGCTGGAACTGTCCGGCGTGCCGTCGCTGCCGTTCGCGGTCGGCGTGTACCTGCCGCTATCGGCGTCGGTGCCGGTGTTCGTCGGCGGCATGGTCCGGTGGGCGGCCGACCAACTCCGCCGCAACCGCGACGAGGGCGATTCCAGCCCCGGCGTTCTCCTCGGCTCCGGGTACATCGCGGGGGCGGCGATCGCTCAGGTCATCGTGGCGTTCCTGGAGTTCTGGCCGTCGATCCCGAAGGCGCTCGACCTGAGTGGGAAGTTCGAGCACGTGAAGATCGGCGACGTGCCGTGGAACGATAGCAACGTGCCGACGGTGGCCCTGTTCGGGCTGCTCGCGGTGGTCCTGTTTGCGGTGGGAACGGAGCGATTGGGGAAGAAGGCGAAGTGAGGTCAATGCCCAGGGAGGACCGTCCCTGGGCTTTCAGTCCTTCTCAAAACCGCGGTGGGTCTTTCCGCACCAACTCGTTCGAGAAGTCGAGCGAGTCGAGTGTTCCGGCATCTGTCCAGTAGCCGTCGAGGATGCTGTACCCCATGCGGCCCTGCTTCAGGTAGTGGTTGTTCACGTCGGTAATTTCTAGCTCGCCGCGGTTCGACGGCTTCAGCGTGCGGATCAGGCCGAACACGTCCGGCGGGTAGACGTAGATGCCCACCACGGCGTAGTCGCTCTTCGGGTTCGCCGGCTTCTCTTCAATGCTCACGACTTGCTCGCCGTTCAGTTCCGCCACGCCGTATCGGCCGGGGTCGGGCACTTGCTTCAGGCCGATCCACGCCCAGTCGGGCCGGGTGTTCGCCTTCTCGATGAACGAGATCAGTGGGTCGCGGAAGATGTTGTCGCCGAGCAGCACGCACGACCGGCTGCCCATGCAGAAGTGTTCGGCCAGCCCGAGCGCTTGCGCGATGCCGCCGGCTTCGTCCTGCACGCGGTACGTCAGCCGACAGGCGTGGTCCTTGCCGGAGCCGAGGAGTTCGACGAAGTCGCCCATGTGCTCGGTGCCGGAAACGAGCAGGACGTCTTGCATCCCGGCCCCGGTTAGTTTCTTCAGTGGGTGGTAGACCATCGGCCACGCGCCGACGGGCAGCAGGTGTTTGTTCGTGACCTTCGTCAACTCGCCCATGCGAGTGCCCTTGCCGCCGGCCAGGATAACGCCGCGAATGGACATGCTGTTCTCCGTGTGAATCCTTGCCGGACCGCAGAGCCTCCGCGTCGCGGCGAACCTAGCTCAGTTTGCCGTACTGCGTTTCGTAGTACTTCAGGTAGTCCTTGTTCTTGATCCCCGCGATCCAGTCGCCGTTGGCTTTGTACCAGTCGATCGTTTCCTGCAAACCCTGGTCGAACGAAACCAGCGGCTTCCACCCGAGTTCGCGCTCGGCCTTCGTGCAGTCGATGGCGTACCGGCGGTCGTGGCCGGGGCGGTCGGCGACGTAGCGGATCAGCGACTCGGTCTTGCCCAGGAGTTTCAGGAGCAGTTTGGTGATCTCGATGTTCGCCCGCTCGCAGCGGCCGCCGAAGTTGTAGACCTCACCGGCCTTGCCGTTCCGCCACGCGGCTTCGACGCCGCGGCAGTGGTCGAGGACGTGAATCCAATCGCGGATCTGCATGCCGTCGCCGTACACCGGCACCGGCTGGTCGTTCATCAGGTTCGTCACGAACAGCGGGATCAGCTTTTCCGGGAACTGGTACGGGCCGTAGTTGTTCGAGCACCGGGTGATGACCGCGTTCATGCCGAAGGTGTGCTGGTACGCCTTCACGAGCACGTCGCTGGCGGTTTTGCTGGCCGAGTACGGGCTGCTCGGGTCGAGCGGCGTTTGCTCGGTGAACAGCCCCGTCGGGCCAAGACTGCCGTAGACCTCGTCGGTGGACACCTGCACGTACTTCTGGACCTTGAACTCGCGGGCGGCGTCGAGCAGGATTTGCGTGCCGAGGACGTTGGTCTTGATGAACGGGCCGCTGTCCTGAATGCTGCGGTCGACGTGACTCTCGGCCGCGAAGTGGATCACGTCCGTCACGCCGAGTTGCAGGGCCGCGCGAACCTCGTCACGGTTCGTGATGTCGCCCTTGATGAACTTGTAGTTCGTGTGGTTCGCAACGTCTCTCAGGTTGGCGAGGTTGCCCGCGTAGGTCAGCGCGTCAAAGTTGATGACTTTGCAACTCGGGTCCGTCGCCAAGAGGTGGCGGACGAAGTTGCTGCCAATGAACCCACACCCGCCCGTAACCAACAGCGTCGGCATAACGATTCTCGCAAACGGAACAGTCTGTGGGGAGGTTTACCGGAATCACCGACCGGAGTCAAACCGAACGCGCGTAGTGAGGACAATTGGCATTCGCACTGGATTCTCGCGAATCGTCCGCTATATTACTATTGTCACGCGACGTAATGCACCGTAGACTACTTTCGCAGTCGCACGTTACCCGGCACTTGCCGATACGGACCAATCAGAAATTGCTCCGTCTCCCCTAGTGAAGTCTTTCGTGATCCAACTAGTGTGAATCTCCAAGTGTAATCGTATAATTATCGTGGTTCCGTTTCCTGCCATTGGCAGGAGAATTGCTTGATCGACGGAAACGATTTCGGGTAGTGATTCTGCAAGATTGCGTGTTAGAACGGAATTGTCCCGAGTATTACTCAGCGTTTCGTTCGGCGTGCACGGGCGATGGATCGCCAGCCCGTCGGAGTCGATCCCCATCAACGGGGTCGAAACCCCGCCCTTGATGAATTGTGACTTTCAAACTTTTAACACCCGCGGCGCGGTCGCCCAGGGTGGTGTCTGCTCCGTTGTTTTCCATTTCAGAGGATGCTGTTATGCCCGACGCCAAGAGCGTCGAAGGGTCGCAACGACCCGTCGTCCGGAAACGTGTCGTCCGCAAGGTCGCCGATGCAGCGGCCGCCCCCACCTCTGCGGCCACCCCGGAATCCACGGCTTTCCCCCCCATTCCCGAAACTCCCGCGGCCGAACCGGCCCCCGCCCAAACGCCAACGGCTCCTCCGGCCCAGGCACCTGTGGCAGAAGTGCCGGCCCCGGCCCCGGCACCAGCCGCCCCGCGAGTGCAAGCCGAACGCCCAGCCCTGCAAGTGCAAGCTGAGCCACCCGCGCCACCGGCACCGCGAGCGCAAGCCGAACGCCCCGCCCCCCGGCCCCAAACCGACGCCCCACGCGCTCATGCCGAGCAACCCGCTCACCGACCGCAGGCCCCAGCCCAACGGCCCCTGCCGCCGCGTCCGGCCAGCCCGGCTCCGATGATGCGGGATCGCATGGACCGCGACCGCGGCGACCGCATGGAGCGGAACGACCGGGACCGTGGCGATGACCGCTTTGACCGGCCCGAGCGTCAAGAACGCCCCGCCCGCGGCACCGGCCCGGCCGTCAAACTCGACGACCTGTACCGGATGCCGATGCCGAAGCTGTTCGCCCTCGCCGAGAGCGAAGGGATGCGCGAGCACACCGGCATGACCCGAGCTCAACTGATCGTCGGCGTCGTCCGCCGGCAGATCGAACGCGGCGAAGTCGTCCGCGGGTCCGGCACCCTCGAAGTGCTGCCCGACGGCTACGGCTTCCTCCGCAGTGCGGCCCACAACTACCTGTCCAGCCCAGAAGACATTTACGTGTCGCCGAGCCAGATCCGCCGGATGAGCCTGCGGACCGGGTACGTGGTCGAAGGCCCGATCCGCCTCCCGATCGAGAATCAGGACAACTTCGCCCTGATGCAGATCGAACTCGTCAACGGCAAGCCGGGCGACGAAACCTCGACGGTGACGAGCTTCGCCGACCTGACGCCGCTGCACCCAAACAAGCGGCTGACGCTCGAATCGACGCCGGACGAACTGTCGATGCGAATCGTGGACCTGATCACGCCGATCGGCAAGGGCCAGCGGGGGCTGATCGTGGCCCCGCCGCGGACCGGCAAGACCATCCTGCTCTCGAAGATGGCCAACGCCATCCTCAAGAACCACCCCGAAGCCTACGTTTTCGTGCTGCTCGTTGACGAGCGGCCGGAAGAAGTGACGGAAATGCAACGCCTCGTCAGCGGGACCAACGCTGAAGTGGTGGCCAGCACGTTCGACGAACCGCCCGAGGAACATATTCACGTGGCCGAAGTCGTGCTGGAAAAGGCGAAGCGGATGGTCGAGTTGAAGCGCGACGTGGTGATTCTGCTCGACAGTATCACTCGTCTCGCTCGCGCTCACAACACCGAGGCCCCCGGGGGTGGCAAACTTCTGTCCGGCGGCCTCGATAGTAATGCCATGCAGAAGCCGAAGAACTTCTTCGGGGCGGCCCGCAATGTCGAAGAAGGCGGCAGCCTGACGATCCTGGCGACCGCCCTGATCGACACCGGCAGCCGGATGGATGACGTGATCTTCGAGGAGTTCAAGGGCACCGGCAACATGGAACTCCACCTCGACCGCCGGCTCGTCGAGAAGCGGGTCTACCCCGCCATCGACGTGAACCGAAGCGGCACGCGGAAGGAAGACTTGTTGCTCCACCCGGAGGAACTGACGAAGATCGCCATGCTCCGCCGCGTGCTGGCTGACATGCACCCGACGGAGGCGATGGAACTGCTCGTCAACCGTGCCCGCAAGAGCAAGAGCAACACCGAGTTCTTGTTGAGCATGAATCTGAACTAATCCTCGCACCACGACGTGTTGGAGTTTGATCTTCAGCGTGCCGCGACATATCGCGGACTGAACCGAGAACTCCGGCACGAACCGTTCACCCCAACCACCCCCAGCATCGGACATATCCGGGCGGGGGTGGTTGTGTTTAGATGGAAGCGAACGATGGTAAGTCGAAATTGCTCTCGATCGAGAATCGACTATGACCGAAGACAGTTGGCTGACTTCACCCGACGCGAACGCGCTAATCTCGTTCGCCCGTTCGCGTAAGACGGCGTGGCGGCGCGGTGCTTGGGGCCGGAAAATGCGCCAGGTTTGGTGCCACTTCTACCGCCAACTGTGGGACAGACTGCCGGACGACTCTTTCCGTACCGCGCTGACGGCCGCCGAACAGCACATGGACAAAGTCATCTCGCGAGACGAGTTCCGGTACGCATGTACGGACGCGCTCCAAACCCTTCACTGGTTGAAATCGCCGCTCAGTAATCCGTTCGTAGGGTTTCTGACGCAAGTCGAGGGGTCCAAGTGTAACGACCTTGTGACCCGCCACCACCCGCCCGAACTGAGGGAGGCCGTCCGCGACATCTTCGGCAACCCGTTCCGCCCCGTTGCTTTTGCCTCCACGTGGAGGACGTCCACGGCCGTCGGCGTCGCGCAGACGATGTACGACGCCCGCGACTTCGGCGCGATGCCGATTCTCGCCGACGCACTGCAAGACGCCGGGTGCGAAAATGCGAACGTCCTCGACCACTGCCGCGATGAGAAGCAGACGCACGTCCGCGGGTGCTGGGTCGTGGACCTCGTGCTAGATAAATCCTGACACCCGCCGCCGGTCGTCCGCGGCTTGTTACGAACTCGTGTACCCGTTTCAGCGATCTTCAACTAAATCACCCTCATGACCACCGCCTACCCGCTCAAATTCGAGCCGATCTTCAAGACCATGCTCTGGGGCGGAACCCGTTTGCGGCCGTTCCTCGGGCACACGGCCAGCGACGAACCGACCGGCGAGGCGTGGTTGCTTTCCGACGTGGACGGCAGCCTCAGTCGCGTCGCCAACGGCCCACTCGCGGGCACCACCCTGCGGGAATTGCTGGTCCAAGACGCGGAAGGCATTCTCGGGGGGGCGAAACTGTCGAACGGGCGGTTCCCGCTGCTGCTGAAGTTCTTGGACGCGAAGACGGAATTGTCGGTGCAGGTCCACCCGAACGACGATCAGGCCCACGCCAAGAAGCCGGGGGCGCTGGGCAAGACGGAGGCGTGGGTCATCCTCGACGCCGACCCCGAGACGAGCAAGCTGTACGCCGGGTTCCGCCCCGGCGTCACGGCCGACTGCTTCCGCACGGCGATGGCGAGCAAGACCACGCCGGACACGCTCCACCAGTTCACGCCGCGACCCGGCGATTGCGTCTTCCTCGAAGCCGGCACGGTCCACGCCATCGGGCAGAACCTGATGCTGTTCGAGGTGCAGCAGACCAGCGACATCACTTACCGCCTCTACGACTGGGACCGCGTGGACGCCAAGACGAAGCAGCCGCGGGAACTGCACGTCGACGACGGGCTAGAGTGTTCGAACTTCGACTTGGGGCCGTGCCACCCCGTGACGCCAACGCAGGCTGGCGACCGCGACGAACTGGTGGCGTGTCGGTACTTCACGATGCACCACCGACAGCCGAACTGCCGCATTCGGGTGGACAAACCGGGGGAGTGCCGGTTGCTCGTCGTGCTGGAAGCCGACGGTCCGTCGGAAATCGAGTGGGGCGACGGCGATGCGGACGCCCTGCGGCCCGGCGACGTGTACCTGCTGCCGGCCAATCTCGGCGAATGCACCGTGCTGCCGTCGGGCCGGTTGCGGCTGCTGGAAATCGGCCTGGGTGAGGCCGCTTCTGCCAAGGTGCCCTCATGCTCATCGACCTCAACGCGGACCTCGGTGAAGGTGCCGGCCTAGACGCCGAACTGATGCCGCTCATCACGTCGGCGAACGTCTGCTGCGGCGCGCACGCTGGCAGTGCCGACACGGTACGGGCGGCTCTGGAACTTGCGGCCGAACACGGCGTCGCCGTTGGGGCACACCCCGGCTACCCGGACCGCGAGAACTTCGGCCGCCGAGAACTCGACCTGACCGACAAACAAGTCGCCACCCTGACCATCCACCAAATCGGCGCGATCCTCGGCTTGTCCCGCATTACCCGATCACAAGTCGAGTACCTGAAGCCGCACGGGGCCTTGTACAACCAGGCATGCCGCGAGGCGAAGTACGCCAAGCCGGTGATCGCAAGTGCCTTCCTCAACGGCCTTTCCGTCGTCGGTCTGCCGAACTCGGAACTCGAAGCGGCGGCTAAGGCGGTCGGCCTGCCGTTCATCGCGGAAGGCTTCGCGGACCGGCGGTATCGGCCCGACGGTTCACTCGTGCCGCGGACCGAACCGGACGCCTTCCTGCACGACCCGACGGAGGCCGTCTCGCAGGTCGAATGCCTCATCCGCGAGAAGGGCGTGCGGACCATCTGCGTCCACGGCGACAACCCGGAAGCGGTCGCGTTCGTGCGGGCCGTACGGGAGGCGATTTTGGCCCGCGGGCACGAGCTCCGGGCGTTCACGGGGCGATTGTGAGACACTTTCCGGCGGTGCGAAATCGGGATGGAATTTCAGACGTGGGAGGAAGCTTTTGCCCTGTTTTCCAGGCAGTTGGGGCGTCTTTCACCAGGCGAAAAAGTCAACCAACTCCGGTCTAGACCGCTTATCCGGAGCAATCGCACACGAATTCGGCAAAAATTGCAATTTTGCCTCAAGTCTCGCCTGGGCTTGTGTTGACCGCGCCCTAGGGTCAACGTAGACTTGCCGCGGCTTGACCCGTGTCAAACAGCCGTAAACCCAGACCCCGACGACGTGCGTTCGAAAGACCCCCTCGACGAACCCACCGCCTGCCCGGGACCACCAAGGAAACCAGGTTACCCATGCCGGAAATGAATTACTGGCGAACGGACCGCCCAGACGAGGGGTACGACCTTGCCGCCGACCAGATGCTCGGCTTGCCCATTCGGACCCACCTGCCGGAAAATTACGAACCCGGTTACGCCTACCCGCTCTTGGTGCTGTTCCACGGCCGGGGCGGCAACGAGGACCAAGTCCTGCGCCTCGCGCCGAAGATCTCGAACCAGAACTTCATCTACCTGAGCATCCGCGGTCCGGAACCTCTCGGCAAGCGGCCGAGCGGGCAGAAGGGCTTCGGCTGGAAGCACGCGAACGCCGACGAGATGTACGGCGAGTACGTGCGGCTGGCCGTTGAACTGACCCGCCGGACGTACCACATTCACTCCGAACGGGTTTACCTCGTCGGCGTGAATGAAGGGGCCGAAGCCGCGTACCGGGCCGGGTTCGCCCTGGCCGGGAAGGTCGCCGGCGTGATCGCCCTGAACGGCACCATGCCCCGCCCGACGGAAGGCCGCCCGGTCTTCCACCCGTCCGAAGCCCGGCAGATGAAAGTCTTCCTCGGCCAAGCGACCGGCGACGAAACCGCCGATCGCACCGGCATGGCCCGCGATTACAAGTCGCTATATGCCGCCGGGGCCGACGTGCGGTTCTTCGAGTACCCGCACACCACGAAGCTGCACGCGGCCATGTTCCGCGACATCAACCGCTGGGTCGTCGGGGCTGTCAACGCCGAGCACGACCTGTACGCCGTGCGGGACTGACTTTTTCATAGAGTGAACGGGTGAAGGGGTGATCGGGTGCCGGGGTAAAACCCGCACCGTGTCACCCCTTCGCCCGTTTCATCCTTCAACGAGCCGAGTCCGATCGCATGAGCAAGACCATCCTCGCCGTCCTGGCCCACCCCGACGACGCTGAATTCCTCTGTGCCGGGGTGATGGTCCGCTTGCAACGCGAACACGGCTGGGCACTCCACATCGCGACGATGACCCCCGGCGACTGCGGTTCCACCGAGTATCCACCGGAGGAGATCGCCCGCATTCGCCGAAGTGAGGGCAATGCCGCCGCGAAGGCCATCGGCGCGACATACCACTGCCTGGAAGAGCGAGACCTGCGGGTGGTGTACGGCGAGGCAGTGCTAGAGAAGACCGTGCGGCTCATCAACAAAGTGCAAGCCGACGTGGTGCTAACGCACAGCCCGGACGACTATCACCTCGACCACGAGCAGACGAGCAAGATCGTGCGGGCCGCGACGTTCGCCGCCCCGATCCCGAACTTCCTGCACGGCCGCCACGACCACCCGCCGATCGCGCACATCCCGCACCTCTACTACTGCGACCCGCTGGAAGGCAAAGACGCCTTCGGCCGCCCGATCCCGCCGTCGTTCCGAGTCGACATTTCGAGCGCGATCGACGCGAAGTCGAAGATGCTGGAGTGCCACGAAAGCCAGCGGGCGTGGCTGCGATCGCACCACGGCGTCGACAACCTCGTGGAGTCGATGCGGCATTGGTCCGCTGCCCAGGCCGAAGGCCGCGGCGTCGCGTTCGCCGAGGGCTTCCGTCAACACCTGGGCCACAGCTACCCGCAGGGGAATTTGTTGGGCGAGTTGCTGGGAGTGGTGTGACCTCGAAGGATCGCGATTCCGGCGGGGATACCGATTTGCAAACGCTGCCCGAACTCTGGTCGCGGCTCCACGGCATAACTTGCCTGACATTTGAATCCCGCAGCGAGGCGGGGACAGGTTGGGACGGAACCGGGCGAGGGGATGTTCGAGTTTCCGAGCTGTCGCCGAATGTCCTGACCTTCGAAGAATCGGGGGCCTGGTCGCCTCGCGTCGGGATTGAAACACGGTTCACCAACACCTTTCGATGGACCGCGGGAAACGATTCGCTCCGACTCGAACACCTCCGGTTCGGAGTCGATAATCCCGTACTTCTCTTTGATCTCATCCCCTCGGTTCACGGCGAATGGAGGGAAGCCGAGAGCCACCATTGCGGCGAAGATTGTTACTCGGGAATTTTGAAGGTGGTCGGCCCACAAATCGTCTTCACGTGGTCGGTGCGAGGCCCGCGGAAGCAAGAGGCGATCCGGTACCTCTATTCTTGATGCGATTCGCGCCGCGTGAAGCCCTAGTAAATAAGCCTCCGCGTTCTTGACTCGCTCCGCGAACCCCTGTAAACCTTCAAGACTCTGTTCCCCCAGCCCGCCGAACCCTTTTTCGGCCGGACACGCGCTGTCCCTCAGCGGAAGTTCACGCATGACCCCTTCCGAACCGACCCCCGACGCCGTTCCCGAAACGCCGCCGGCCGACGCCACGCCGCCGATCACGGAGGCCGCGCCGCCCGCCGCCGAGGCAACAGCGACCGAGGTGGTGCCACAAACCGCCGAGAACGCGACGACTGCCGTCGAACCGCAGCAGCCGACACCGGCCGCACCGAAGGAGCCCGCGCTGCCGTCGCAGCCGGTGCCCGAGGTGCCGCCCGCGCCGCAGTCGCAGGACTTGTCGCGGCTCGCGCAGGACTTGCAAATCCGGCGGATGCACGTCGAGGCCGTCGTGCAGTTGCTGGACGAACAGAACACGGTGCCGTTCATCACCCGTTACCGCAAGGAACGGACCGGCGGGCTGGACGAAGTCGCCATCCGCCGCATTCAGGACCGCGTCGCCGCCCTGCGTGCGTTGCGCGACCGCAAGCAGACGATCCTGCGGACCATCGCCAACCAGGGCAAACTGAACGACGACCTGCAAGCGGCCATCCTCGAAGCCGACCACCCGAAACGGCTCGAAGACCTGTACCTGCCGTACAAGCCGAAGAAGCGTTCGCTCGCCACCGAGGCTCGTGAGAAGGGGCTGGAACCGCTCGCCCAGGCGATTTGGAACAAGGACGAAACCGTCGCGAATCTGGCCGAGGTTCTGCCGGGGATGGTGAACCCGGACCAGAAGCTCAATACCGTCGAAGACATCCTCACCGGCGTGCAGCACATCCTGGCCGAAGTCATCTCCGAGTTCCCCGACGTGCGCGGGCCGCTGCGGGCCTTCACCTGGGACACCGCCGTCCTCGCGTCGAACCGGCCGGAAGGGCTGCCCGAGGAGAAGGGCAAGGAGTTCCGCGAGTACTTCAGCTTCAAGGAGCCGGTGCGGATGATCCCGCCGCACCGCGTGCTGGCCGTCAACCGCGGCGAGAAGGAGCAAGTCCTCAAGTTGAAGTTCGAAGTCGATGCGGAACGGGCCAAGCACATCGCCGCCGACCACCTGCCGTTGGCTGACCACACGCACCGCGACATCCTGACGAACGCAATGGTCGATGCCGTGGATCGGCTGATCCTGCCGAGCCTGGAGCGCGAAATCCGCCGCGACCTGACGGAGCGGGCACAAGACCACGCGGTGGACGTGTTCGCCCGCAACCTCCGCGGCCTGCTCTTGCAGCCGCCGCTCCGCGGCAAGCGGGTGCTGGCCATCGACCCCGGCCTTCGCACCGGTTGTAAGATCGCCGCCCTCGACGAGACGGGGGCACTGCTCGAAGACTCGGTGGTCTTCCCGCACCAACCGCAGAAGAAGGCCGCAGAGGCGAAGCGGAAGCTCGAACAGTTCATCCGCAAGTACCAGACGCCGGTCATCGCCATCGGTAACGGGACCGCCTGCCGCGAGACGGAGCAACTCGTCTCCGACCTGATCGCAGAGTTGGAAAACCGTCGCCTGAACCCGCAGCCGACCGTCACGCAGTCGGAATCGGTCACGGTCGAGCCGACTACCGTGGTGCCCTCGGCCGTGGAAGCGGCGGCCGCGCCGGTCGAGTCGGTGATGATTACACCGCCGTCGATCTCGGCCGAGAGTTTCAGCACGATGACCTCCACGCCCGGCGAGGCGACCACCGTTTCCACGCCGACGGAAGCAACGGCCGAATCGGTGACGACGACGGAAGTGACCGCCACCGCCGTGACGGCCGAGCCGACCGCCCCGCCGCCACCGCCCGCGGAAGTGATCGTCCTCGACGGCCTGCCGGACGCGCCCGTTGACCTCGCTTACGTCATCGTCAACGAGGCCGGGGCCAGCGACTACTCCGCGTCGCCGATCGCGAAGGAAGAGTTCCCGAATCGCGACGCCACCACCCGCGGCACGGTGTCCATCGGCCGTCGCCTGCAAGACCCGCTGGCCGAACTGGTGAAGATCGACCCGCAGCACGTCGGCGTCGGCCTGTACCAGCACGACCTGCGGCCGAAGTACCTGAAGGAATCGCTCGAAGCGGTCATCGAGTCGTGCGTCAACCACATCGGCGTGGACGTGAACACGGCCAGCGTGCCGCTGCTCCGGCACGTGTCGGGGTTGAACCAACTCGCCGCCCGCGAACTGGTCGAGTACCGCAAGGTCCACGGTGCGTTCAAGACCCGCGAGCAACTCAAGAGCGTGCCGCAGATGGGCGAAGCCCGCTTCACGCAGGCGGCCGGGTTCCTGAAGATCAACGACGGCGACGACCCGCTCGATATGACGTGGGTCCACCCGGAAAGCTACGAACTGACGAAGAAAGTCCTCTCCGAGTTCGGCCTGACGCCAGCCGACCTGCGGGACAAGGCGAAGGTCGAGGAACTCCGCGGCAAACTGAACCAGGCCAACCCGGACGAGATTGCCCAGAAGCTCGACGTGGCGTTGCCGACGCTCGTGGACATCTTCCACTCCGTCGCCCGCCCCGGCCGTGACCCGCGGGAGGAGCTGCCGCCGCCGGTCTTCAAGAAGGGCATTCTGAAGCTCGAAGACGTGACCCCCGGTCTGGAATTGACCGGCACCGTGCTGAACGTCGTCCCGTTCGGGGCATTCGTAGACATCGGTGTGAAAGAGAGCGGTCTGGTTCACATCAGCCAGATGGCGAACCGCTACATCAAGTCGCCTTACGAGGTGGTGGCGGTCGGCGACGTGGTGAAGGTGTGGGTGATGGAGGTGAAGCCCGGTGACAAAAAGATTTCGCTGTCGATGATCCCGCCCGGCCAGGAACGGCAGCCGATGGGCCGACCGGAGCCGCAGGCCGAACGGCCCCGCCGCGAGCCGCAGCAGCGGCCACAACAGCCACAAGGCGACCGCCCGCCGCGGCCGACCGGCCCGCCCCGAGGCACCCGCCCCGGCGCACCGGGCGCACCCGCCAGTCGGCGGTTCGACCGCCCCCGGCCGGCCCCGCAACCGCCCGCCGAAGCAACCCCGGCCACGCCGCCCCCGCCGCCGCGACCGCAAAAGCCGCGGCCGGTGGTGAAACTGACCGACGAGAAGAAGGCCGGCAAGGCGGCGCTCAACACGTTCGGGGAACTCGCCGTGTTCTTCAAGGCGCGGACCGAGCCAGACGCGCCGAAGCCGGAGGATAAGAAAGAGACGCCGCCGGAAACACCACCCGCCAACGGGTAACACTCAGAGCCCATCCGTCGCGACGCAACAAAACCCGCAGGTGCGATTCGAAGTACCTGCGGGTTTACTATTTTGCTCACCGGACGAAACCACGGTCGGTCGTCCGGCGATGCGAATGGGAGGTAAGCAGGCCAGCCGCCGTCCCGACGCACTGGATCAACGGCGGGCTCTGTCAACCGCTCTCATCGGCCTTGTCAACAAGTCTGCCCTGTCCGTTCGCCCGGTTCGAGATTATTCTGTCCGCGGGCGGTGTCGTCTCCCAATTGTCGACCGCTCGGGGAGGATGGGCATGAACGCCCCTTCCAAAGTCGGGAGTCTCACCCATCACCACACGTAACTCTTCGACTCGCGCGATCTGGACGCACCGACCCGTACATCTCGATCCCCGGTTCACGCAGGCCGCCAACGGGGGCGAGCGGATGAGTTAGCATGTGGGGGTGAGGAAGGTGTAGGCTAGAGGGTTGGAGCTCGGGGAGAGGTCCGTGATGGATTCCAATATTCCCGCGGACAGGCTGAGCCAGATCTCCACCATGTGGACGGGGCTGGCCCGCCGCGACGATGTGCAGGCTGACGAGAGCCGAGCGGCGGCGGCCGCGTTTCTTGATCGGTATTATCAGGCGGTCTACGGCTACCTCCTGCGTAGCGTGAAGGACCCTGACCGGGCGGCGGAACTCTTCCAGGAATTCGCCTTGCGGTTCCTCAAAGGGGATTTCCGCCATGCGGATCCCGGGCGGGGTCGTTTTCGCGATTACCTGCGAACGGTCTTGATCAACCTTGTGCGCCGCAGTTCCAGCAAACCGGTGAACGTGGCCTTGGCGGCAGAGCCGGAAGTGTTGCCGGAGGAGCCTGTCGACGGAGAATTTCTGACACACTGGCGCGAAGCAATCCTCAACGTGGCCTGGCAGGCTCTCCAGCAGGAGCAGAACCGCGGCGGGCCGCCGTACTATTCCGTGTTGCGGCTGCGGGCGGAGAAGCCGGACCTCACTTCTGTCGAGTTGGCCGTGCAACTGACGGCAAACTTGAAGGCCATCGAGGCGTACACGGATGCGAACGTGCGGAAGATTCTCCAGCGGGGCCGGGAGGTGTTTTCAGACAAGGTGGTGGACGAGGTGGCGCGATCGATTCCCACGCGGGATGAGGACCGCGTGGCGCAGGAGTTGATCGATTTGGGGTTTCTCGGCTTCTGCCGTAAGGCGCTCGACCGCTGGCGGGTTCAGTAGAGCCAACGGCGATTCCAATCGCAACACGCCGCATACCACGGGAAGCATCGGAGCCACGACGCGGTCCGTGCGAACGTGCCAGGCTTTGAAAACCACACCCATCCCATCCGAACTGAGTTGCTCCCGCAGTTCGTACCCCCGCAGCGGCAGCACCGCCAAGATCATTGGTGCGGCCATCTCGATCTGAATCACCTTCGTCTCAGGCACCTCTGCATCGGTGTACGCGCTGCCGCTGAGGGGCAAACCGTCTCGGCCGTCAGCGATTCATCGTCGTCCCAATCTCAGTGCCGGCCGTGGAGGGCGACGGACACCTTCCCCTTCCTCTGAACTTTTTTGTCACAGCCCGCGGGGTCGCGACTAGGTATTCGCGTGGGTCATTCCGGCTCACCCTGTCTTACCCCTGTCGGAGCGGCGGCCAATGGCCCGCCCGGCCCCGTTCGGAGTCCCTTCCATGTTCTCCATCATGACCAACTGGATGAAGTCGAACTCCAAGTCCCGCAAGGCCCGCCGGGCCGCCCCGCGAGTTACCCTGAGCCTGTCCGCCCTGGAGGCGCGGGAGGTCCCCGCGGTGCTCCACGCGGATTTGGTGAACGCCTTCAACGCCGGGACGGACGTCGCCCGCACCGCGGCCAACGCCGCCGGCGTGGTGAGCACTTTCGCCTCGGACGTGCCCGTGCTCAAGGAGGACGTCGCCTCCGTGGCGAAGCTGGCGGACCAGTTCACCGCCGCCTTCGCCAAGTTGAACGAGGCCGCCGCGACGGCCGGCAGTGCCATCGCCGGCGTGGACGCCGAATTTCAGAACCTCGCCAAGCAGATCCAGGACACGGTGCCGGGGTCCACCGTCACCCGCTTCAGCCTCACGCCGGACGCCGGCGGCGACCTCGTCCGCA
This sequence comes from Limnoglobus roseus, assembly GCF_008254045.1. Taxonomy (GTDB): domain Bacteria; phylum Planctomycetota; class Planctomycetia; order Gemmatales; family Gemmataceae; genus Limnoglobus; species Limnoglobus roseus. Next base: position 3,824,312 of record NZ_CP042425.1, read on the forward strand.
TCAAGTACCACTTCGAGAAGGCGATCGACCCGCAGTCCTTTAGCGCCGGCGGGGACAAGAACGGCTTCAGCTTCTTCGACGACGCCGTGAACGGCAAGATTCAGGGCTCGCTCTCCAGCGACAAGTCCACCTTCGTCGTAGACGTCGATTACGGCGTGGACCTCGTCAACGGCGTGCCCACGTTCTACGTCGCCGAGGGCAGCAAGCTCGCCCTCAACAAGCTGCACATCGCCGGCGACGCCAAGGGCGAACTGGCGATCCGCTCTTTGGCGAGCGTCAGCGTCAGCGGCAAGCTGGACGCCAACGTACAGGGCAACGTCAGTCTGGTGGACAACAAGGACGGCACGGCCGACAAGCGGGTCCGCGTGTCGGCGCTGGCTTCCTCCGCCGTCGGCGACCTCACCGGCACCTCGGTCACGCTGGGCACCGCCGCGTCGCCCATCACGTTCAGTGCCAAGGTGCCCGTGTTCGGCACCATCACCTGGACGGGCCAGTTTGCTGGTAGTTTCACCGGTACCAACTTCAGCGTCGATACCGCGAACACGAAGCTCAACGCCCCGGACCCCGTGCAGGTGCTGAAGCAAGCTGTCACCGGCGTCATCGGCTCCTTCGCCGGCGACAACCTGCCGCTCCTCTCCGGCGGACTCAAGAGCGTCCTTTCCGGCAACCTGCCGGACCTTGGCAGCATCAACATCCTTCACGAACTCGGCCTCGACACCGGATCACTTTCCTTCAACGCGAACGCCACCAGCGTCAACAACGCCACCGGCGCGAATCCGGACGTTATCCTGACCGCCATTAAGAACGCCCTGCCGGCGGGGTTCGAACTCCTTCCCGGCAAGACCCTGACGTTCGACAACGCCAAGGCCGCCGTGGACGACCTCATCAACGGTAAGTACGTGGACCTGGTGCGGTACACCATCTCCGGCGAGCGGAACCCGCTGCAAGCCAGCCAGACCCTGCCGCCGGTTACGTTCCCGATCCTCCCCCCGGCCCTCACCGCCACGATTAGCTTGGGCCTGGAAGAGAAGGCCGGCGTGAAGTACTTCGTCGGCGTCGGGTTCGACACCACCGGTCTCTACATCGACCCGCGGACCAACCTCTCGCTCTCTGGCAGCATCCAGTTGACCGCCGAGGCGACGGCCAAACTCTTCGGCATCGCCGGCGTCGGAATCAGCATCGGCGCGGGCGCGTCTCTGGACGGTGGCGTCAAGTTCAACGACCCCGACCCGACCGACGGCAAGATCTACCTCGACGAAGTCTTCGACCCGAACAAGAGCGTCGCGGACAACCTCGCCAACAGCATGACGTTCTTCGCCGACGCCAACCTCTCCGGCAGCGTCCGCCTCAAACTCGCCATTCCCTTCCTGCCGGACATCACGCTCGCGGAGAAGGAATACCGCGGCCAGAAGCTCTTCAGCACGGCCAGCGACAAGACCGTCCAGAGCACGACGGGCCAGGCCAGCTTCCGCAAACTCGCCCTGGTGCCCACGCAGATCCTCAACGTGGACTCGCTCATCAACGCCAACGGTGTGCTGGCTATCAACGCCGCGGCCGATGCGAACGGTGCCAACGTGCAACTGTCACAGGAGAACGGCAACGTGAAGGTGATCTGGTTCGGTCGCGGCGTGGGCACTGCCACGAAAGCCGTGACCAAAGTGGTCTTCACGGGCACCGGCCTCGCGGACCGGCTGGAGTCCTCGGACACGTTCAGCATTCCGATCCAGGCCACGGGGGGCGACGGGAACGATCAGTTCACGGGCGGGGCGGCCGCGGACATCCTCGACGGCGGAAACGGCTCGGACATCCTCATCGGCAACGCAGGCAACGACACGCTCAAGGCCGGGGCCGGGTTCAACACCGTCCGCGGCGGCGACGGCAACGACATCATCACGGCCGGCGACGACGGCAACGCCCTCTTCGGCAACGACGGTGCGGACAACATCACCACCGGCGCAGGCAGTGACCAAATCGACGGCGGTGCCGACAACGACATCATCAACGCCGGGAACGGTGCCAACGTCGTCTTCGGCGGCGACGGCAACGACAAGATCACCGCCGGTGTCGGCAAGGACGTACTCGACGGCGGCCTGGGCAACGACACCATCGACGCCGGCGACGGCGACGACCTCCTCATCGGCGGCGACGGCGCGGACACCCTTCGCGCCGGAGTCGGCAACGACCGCCTGGTCGGCGACGCCGGCGCGGACCGGCTCGAAGGGGGCGCGGGCAACGACGTCCTCCGTGGCGGGGCGGACAACGACACGCTCATCGGCAACGCCGGCGACGACATCCTCGCGGGCGGGACCGGCCTGGACACCGAGTTCGGCGACGACACCGCCATGCTCGGCGCCGAGAGCGGCCGCGACAGCTTCGAGATCGACTTCAACGACGCTGACAGCCTGAACGACGTCCTCCGCGGCGGCCCGGAACGCGACGTCATCACGATCAGCGGCGGCGTGGACGCCGTCACGAACGCCGAAAAGGCAGACGACATTCTCATCGCCCCCACGGCCACGGCGGGCGTTTTCAGCGCCGGCCGCCGCGGCGTCGGCTCCACGGCCGCCCGCCAGACCGTCTTCTTCAAACTCACCACCGACATCGAGAACGTGATCGTCCGCGCCGGCGACGGCAACGACCGCATCGAGGTCGCCGAGAGCATGACCACCGGGTTGAGCGTGGACGGCGGCCTCGGCGACGACACCATCCTCGGCGGCGGCGGCAACGACCTGCTCTACGGCAACGCCGGGAACGATACCATCGACGGCCGCGGTGGCAACGACACCATCTACGGCGACGGCGACAATGGTGCCGCGCCCATCCCCATCGTGACCGTCGCGGCCGCCAACGAGGGCAACGACACACTCCAGGGCGGGGCGGGCAACGACGCCATCTACGGCAACGGCGGCCAGGATCGCATCGACGGGGGCCTGCTCCGCGACTTCGTGTACGGCGGCAAGGGCAACGACATCCTACTGAACACCGGCGACGGCTTCGGCGACGAGATGGACGGCGGCGAGGACGACGACGTGATCGTCGGCGGGGCCGGGGCCGATCTGATCCGCGGCGGCGACGGCAGCGACACCGTCCTCGGCGGCGACGGTGGCGACGACATCGACGGTGGCGAGGGGGCCGATACGCTCGTCGGCGAGACCGGCCGCGACGTCATCAGCGGCGGCGGCGGCAACGACACCCTGAAGGCCTTCCTTGACAACAGCCTCCGGGCCACCCTCGGGGCCATTTACCAACTGGTGCTCCCCGCCCTCACCGCGCCCGCCACGCAGGCCGAGGCGAGTACGCTCTCGGCACCCCTGGAAACCGAGCGGACCCAGTTCACGAACCTGAAAATCCAGGTCGAGGCGCAACAGGCGGCCCTGCCGCCGGACCAGCAGGCCACGCTCCAACCGCAACTGACGCTGATCTCCAACCACCTGAACGACCTGGACTCCCGCATCCAAGACTTGCGGCTCTACGCGACGAACCTGACGGACACGCTCCGCGGCGACGCCGGAAACGACACGCTCGTCGGCAGCCCCTACAACGACAGCCTCAACGGCGGGGCGGACGCCGACACGCTCCAGCAGTCCGACCTCGGCCAGTTCGGCGGCGACCTGTTCAACGGCGACACCGGCGACGACGTGTTCGTGATCCTCGGCACCGCCCTCGCGGACGCCATCACACTGGAATCGCCCAGCGACGGGATCGTCAACGTCTTCGGCAACGGCGGCGTACTCCTGGGCAGCTTCGGCTCCGCCAACCAGGCCGCGTTCCTCGGCATCGAGAACGTCCGCATCGACGCCGGCGACGGCGACGACACCATCAGTCTGTCCGGCCTCGGCAATCGCGTCCCCGTCACCGGCAGCATCCAAGTGACCGGCGGCAACGGCAACGACACCATCAACGCCGCGGGGTACAACGGCCCGACCGTCCTGAACGGCGGCAACGGGAGCGATGTCATCACCGGCGGTTTGGTCGATGACCTACTCTTCGGCGGCGACGGTGCCGACACCCTCGACGGCGGCACCGGGAATGACACCATCTACGGCGACAACCCGGTCACGCAAATCCTCGACAAGTTCGGTCGCATCGTCATCCCGGGCAGCACCGGCGGCATCGGCAACGACACCATCCGTGGCGGGGCTGGCAACGACACCATCTACGCCGGCGCCGGCGACGACACCGTGGACGCCGACCCCTCCCTCGGCAACCCCGGTTCCGGGAACGACGTGATCTACGGTGGGGACGGCAACGACACCATTACCGCCGGTTTCGGCAGCGACTACGTTGACGGCGAGGCCGGCAACGACCTCATCCGCGGCGACACGTTCCTTACTGCGGCTGGGGCCGCCACGGACCCGGACGGCGACACCCTCATCGGCGGCCTCGGGGCGGACACTTTGTACGGCTCCGGCGGCAGCGATCTCCTCATCGGCAACGCCCTCAGCGGGGCCAACGACGGCTCGGTCGACATCCTGGACGGAGGTGTCGGGGCCGACACCGCCCGCGTCAGCTACATCGGGCCGAAGGAGACGTTGATCGGCATCGAGACGCTGGATGTCGCCCGCGCCGCCACCACGGCCGTCCTGGTCCGCAACGATTTCTCCATCGTCGCGGTCGAACTCGGCGGCAACGTCTACGTTGGCGGAGTCCTTAGTGCCGACCACGCCACCGACGTTCAACAGTCTCCGGACGGGAAGGTTCTGTACATCCAGACGACCGCCGACAGCCTCGTCGGATTCACGGCCTCTGGCAAGCGGACGGTCATGATGACCAACATCGATTCCTTCACCGTCCAACCCGACGGCCGCGTGAAAGTGGTCCAGACGAAAATTATCAAGTCCGAGGCGGTCACAGTCACCACGACCCTGAACGCCCTGGCCCAGTGAGCGAGTCCGGACAAACTCCAACAACGCGGGGTGGACTACCACCCCGCGTTGTTCTCGTGTTCGAGTCGAGCAAACCACAGGCGCCGTCCTGGTCCTAGCCGAGTCCGCGTGAACCGATCGTGCCATTTTGATGCGGCTACGGTCATTCGAAGCGCCCCGCATGGAGGCGTCGTTCGCGAGGTACGGTCGCCACTATCAAAAATTCCCCAGCCGCGGTTCAGAGTTCCGGGAGTATTCGGGGTAGACTGGCGTTGTCCCCCAGGGATGTGAGATGTCCGCCGCCGCTATCACCCTCCGTTTCGTCGGGGCTGCCATACCCGACGGCGAACTGGTCGCCCGTTTCGTCCGGCACCGCGACGGGGCGGCGTTCACCACCATCCAGGACCGGCACGGCCCGATGGTTCTCCGCGTCTGCCGCCGGTTGCTCGGCGACCAACACGCCGCCGAGGATGCGTACCAGGCGACGTTCCTCCTGTTCGTGCAGAAGGCGGCCGCCCTTCGCCGCCCGGACGCCGTCGGCCCGTGGTTGTACGGCGTCGCCACGCGCGTAGCACGCAAGTGCCGGGCGAAGGCCGCCCGGCGGGCGGGACCCGTGACGGTTCCCGACCCGGCCGCCGACCCGGCGGACGCGCTGACACTACGCGAGGCGGAGACGATTCTCCACGAGGAACTCGCCGGGATGTCCGCGCGGTACCGCGATCCGATCGTGCTGTGCCACCTGGAAGGAAAGACCCGCGACGAGGCGGCCGCGGCTCTGGGGTGCTCGCTGGGGACGTTCAAGGATCGACTCGCCCGCGGCAAGGAATTCCTGCACGCCCGCCTGGTGCGACGGAGCGTGACGCTCTCGGGCGTCCTGTTCGCCGGGCTGTTGCAAGCCGACCGCGGGAGCGCGGCCGGCCGCGAACTGTTCGAGCGGACGTGCGAGGCGGCGTGCGGTGGCGAGGTGCCGGCCCGCGTCGCGGCCCTCGCTACCGGCTTTTTCGCGACGAAAGTCAAGCTCGCGGCCGTCGCACTGCTCGCGACGCTCGCTGTCGGGACCGCGGTGGCCATGATGCCGGCCGACCCGCCGCCCGCGAAGCCCGCGGAACCGAAGCCGCTGCCGGTGGCGAAGGCGGGCGGCGTGGCCCGCCGGGGCGATCCGTTGCCGCCGGGGGCCGTCGCCCGTCTCGGCAGCCGCCGTCACCGCGTGCCGTCGTACCCGTACAACTGGTACGGCACGCCGGACGGCCGGGCGTACTTCGTCGTCCAGCGAACCGAGGACGGGGCTGAAATTCACCGCCTCGACGCCGGCACGGGTCTCGTGACCGACCGCTGGCCTGTGCCCCCGCATCACGACGTCGCCGGGTTCACTCCGGACCGGAAAAGGGCGATCTTTTCGAACACCTACATCCACTACTCCGGCCTTCGCCTCCGCGGGCAGAATGACGAGCCGAAGCAAACGTGGACGCTCACGCTCTACGACCTGGCGAAGCGCGAGGACGTCTGGAAGCAGACCCAGGAACTGACCGACGCCCAGTGGAAGGGGATCGACGAAACCTGGTTCTCATCCGACGGCAAGCAGTTCCTCGGCCGCCGCCGGTACTCGGAGAACGGCATCGTCTGCTGGGACGCGACCACCGGCAAGGAGTTGTGGACGTGCAAGACCCCAGGGCAGGCGCTCCGCCCGATCGGGTATGCCGCGGACGGTCGGTCGATTCTGGCACGCGGCGAGAACACGAATGAGATTCACGTCATTGATGCCGCCCGCGGCCGCGTGACCCGCACGTTCCCGATTCTCTCCCGCGACGACGGGCGGAACTACGCCCTCTCACCGGACGGCACTGCGCTCGTCGTCGGCACGGCCGGGACGGCGGTGCGCGTGTGGGACATTGCGACTGGCAAGGAGCGGCCGGCGGTCCGCGAGTACCCGAAATGGGCCGCGACATCGGTCGCCTTCACCCCGGACGGCAAGACGTTCGTGACCGGCGGCCAGCGCGTCGCCCACCTGCGGGAGTGGCCGTCCGGGAAGGTGGTTCGCACCATCGACCTCGGCCGCGACCGGGGTGTCGACGAGTGGGCGATCTCCGGTGACGGCCGGCGGTTGGAAGTGTTGTTCTGGGGCGAGACGGCCCTGCACTTTTATGATCTCGCCACCGGGCGGGCGACGCCGCCGGCCGTCGGGCACACGGGCGTCGTCTACGGCATCGCGGCTGTGCCGGACGGAAAAGTGCTTTCGTTTGGGAAGGACGCGACTGTCCGCACGTGGGACGTGTCGGCCGGCGAACCCGTCGGGCAACTGGCGGTGGAACAGGACTTGAACGCCGGCGGGTTCGCCGCCAGTCCCGACGGCACGGTGATCGCCGTGCCAGGGACCGACCTGGAGTCGGTCCAAGTCTACGACCGCGCGACGGGTAAGCGACTCGCCCGGTTGGCGGCCGACCACTGGGCGATGCTCCGGCTGGCGTTTTCGCCCGACGGGCGGTGGCTCGCCGCGTGGTCCGGCCGCGAACAGACGGTCCGCGTGTGGGACGTGCGAACGCAAAAGACCGTACTGCACCTGAAGCTGAGGGTGTCCTACGACATCGCGTGCGCGTTCCGCCCGGACGGCGGGGCGTTCGCCGCGTCCGACGAGGGGCGTGTGCGGTTCTGGGCGCTCCCGATGTGGGAGGAGGAACCGTCGTTTCCCGGCAAGGTGTTCGCGCCGATGGGGCTGGCGTTCAGCCCGGACGGCAGGACGATGGCGGCCGCGAGCGTGGAGGGCGTCCGCGTGTACGAGTTGGCCACCCGCGCCGAGCGGGCGCACCTCCGACCACGGGAGTACCCGAGTCACGGGCTGACGTTCTCGCCGGACGGCCGTTTCCTGGCGTGGGCGGCCAACAACCGGCTCGTCCAGTTGTGGGAAGCCCGCCGCAATGAGTTGTTGAAGCCGTTCGGCGGCCACGACGAGCCCATCCGCGGGCTGGCCTTCACGCCGGACGGGCGGTCGTTGGCGACGTGCAGCGACGACTCGACGATCTTGGTGTGGGACGCCGTCGCCCTCGCGAACCAACATCCGCGGGCGGCGGTGCGGGCGGTGCCGCGGCCCTGGGGGGACCTGGGCAGTCCCGATGCCGTCGTCGCTTACGCGGCGATGCGGAGTCTGGCCGACACGCCGAAGGAGGCCGTCGCGCTGTTCGCCGAGCGATTGAAACCCGCACCCGCGATCGACGGTGCCAAACTCGCGGCCGCGCTAAACGACCTCGACGCCGCGGCGTTCGCGGTCCGGCGGCAAGCGATCCAGGACGTTGCGGCGTTCGGCCCGGACGCGGTGCCGGCGTTGGAGCGGTTCCTGAAAACGACGCCGTCGGCCGAGGCTCGGGAGCGGGTGGAGGATGCCCTGAAGAAGTTCCGAGCTGGGACGCCGGCGTCCGATCGTCTGCGGCAACTGCGGGCGATGGAAGTGCTGGCGTGGATCGCCACCGACGACGCGAGGACCTTGATGGAACGCCTGGCAACCGGGGCCGAGGACGCATCCCTCACGCGCGATGCGAAGGCCCGCCTCGCCCGCCTGCGGCGATGAGTTGAACCTGCCATTCAGACTGAACCATCTCGGCCGACCGCTCGTGCCACGCCCCCGAGGCCAAAGGGACGCGGGCACGAGGCTGGCCATCTCGTCGGACCGGAACCCGCTCGGGGCCGGAGTGCTCATTGTGCGATGTAAAAAGGGACATCATTTCACCCGGAGGGCATCGAGTGGTCCGTCACACTTGATTCGACTGACGTTCCCTGTGCTGGCGGATGACTGCTGTGAGTGAGCGGAGACAACATGCAAGGTCGGGCCGCGGAACCTCTCTGGTAATCAGGTGGTGGAGGGCTTCGGCTTGTTGTGGGGAAAGCATCTCAACTCGCCAGCCTGTTTCCCAATCCAGCCCGCCCTCTCCGAGAAACCGGCCCCAACGAAACTCATCGGAATAAACAGTTTCCGGCACACCGGTGGCGGTCAACTCAACATGGTGTCGAGCGACCCATCGCTTCCAAGCAAGTGACCTTTCCCCGTCCCGCCGAAACGACATAGGCTTGCCCCACAGCACAGGATCACAAACCAGTTTCGATTATATCCGAAGGCTCCGTGCTGGGTTCACCAAGGTGTTCGGCATCCGTCAAACCGAGTCGGACCGCGCTACTAGGGGTCGCAAAAGGGTTGACGGTACCGCCGGATTTGGAAGTACGGCCGACTATTCCGTGGTTCGCCCTCGGGAAACTAAAATCGGTGTCTTGAGCAAGTGGAAAGCCGCCCCCCAGAGAGTGATTCTCCCGCTCTGCCACGGCATTACTGAACGGCGATAAAGTTCGATCGCGGCTCGCGCGGTCCGGCACGTTTGCCAGGGCGGACAAGGCCGCGAACGCCAGGACTACGGCGAAGAGCCGCGAACACAGATCAGTAAGCAGTGAATGTTTCATGGGAGAAATCTCCTTCAATCCTGAAGAGGGATTCTGCCAGTCACCAAGAGCAACCGCGATGGCGGAAAGACGCGCCGTCCTTCGATGCGGTGTGATTCGAAGTTCCGCGGGTGAATCTGCTGACGGAAGCGGGGATCGTCCTGCGCAGATCTTGCACAGTGCGTTTCAAAAGTTGCATACGACCTGAGGTTCTTTATTCGGCGATCTGCGAGAAGCTCTGTGAGGAATACGGCCACGGTCCGGTGTTAGGCAGGACGTGATCTCGGCACTGTCACGTCTCACTTTGGCCGCGGCATACTGACAGAATCACATCGCGGGCGTAGCCGGGGCAGTTAACTGCCCCGGCTACGCCCGCGAACACAGCGGAAATCGTCATGTCGAGATCAAAGAGACTCTCAGTTCCGTTGTTCTCCCGGTTCTAGGTCGTCGATCGTGTCCGGCGGGGTAACGGCCCAGAACCAGTCGGTGCCGGTCCCGCCGGTCAGTCGATTGTTGGTGCCGTCGGGGCTGACTTGGAGCCGGGTGCGGAGGTCCGCGTAGACCCCGGCGCGGGTCGGGTCCCAGTCGGTCAACACCTTGCGGAGCGAATCGGTAGCTGGATTCGACACCGCCGCCGACCCGCCGATTACGATGTCATTCCCGTCCTGCCCGAACAGTTGATCGACCTGCGGGCCGCCGATGATGAGGTCGTTCCCGTCGCCGCCGTAAATCGTGTCGCTGCCGACCCCGCCCTGGATCACGTCTGCCCCGGCCCCGCCGGCGATGAAATCGTCTCCGGCTCCGCCGTCGGCGGTGTCGTCGCCGGCCCCGAGGTAAATCTCGTCCGGCCCGCCGCCGCCGGTCACCGTGTCGTCGCCGGCGCCGGCGTCCGTCCACGTGGGAATTGTCAGGGTACTCGCGAACGTGATCGTGTCGTTGCCGCCCTTCGTGTCCACGACGACCCGCGAAACACCGGGGAAGTAGTACACATACTTGCCGCCGGAGAGGTACGCCTCCACCCTGATTTGCACGCCCTGCACGGTGATCGTCACCGTGTCCGCCCCTTCACCACCGGTGATGATGACGTCCGTCCCGATCTTGCGCACGCCGACAGCCGTCGGCAGGCCGTTCGGCGTGAGGGCGATCGTGAAGGTGCGCGGGGTTGACGTGTCGGTCCCGCCGCCGGTGTCGCGGAGGGTGACGGTGACGGTCGCCGTGCCGGTGGCACTCGCTTCGGGAATGAACGTGAGCGTGCCGGTCGCGGGGTCAATGGCCGGCGGCACGACGAAGAGTTCGGGGTTCGAGGTGCTGACCAGGAACGTCAGTCCTTGTGCCGCCTCGTCGGCCGGGCCGCGAGAAATGCCCGTGGCCCACCCGCCGACCTTTTTCGGGCCGCTGCCGGCCGTTACAGTCTGGTCCCCACCGGGGGTAAACGACGGGGCGTCGCTCACCGGGGTGACGGTCACGAACAGCGTGGTTTGCACGGACAACCCGCCGGTGTCGGTCGCCCGGATCGTCAGCGTGGCCGACCCGTTGGCGTTGGCTGCGGGTGTCAGTTTCAGCGTTCCGCCGGTCACGGTCACGGCCGAGAAGAGGGTCGCGTTCGTGTTCCCGACGACCGTGTACGTCAGCCCCGCCGACCCGCTCTCGGCGTCCGCGAACCCGTCGCCGAGGGGGATGTTCGTTGCGGTTGCGTCTTCCAGCAACGTGACCGCGGGTAGGCCCGTCGTGGTCGGCGCGCTATTCACCGATGTGACAGTCACGGTGAACTGACGGACTACCGAGAGTTGCCCATCGCTAACCGTGACCGTGATGACCGCCGTCCCGGAGGCGTTGGCGATCGGCGTGAGCAGTAGCGTGCCCGTGGAAACCGGGGAGGAGTAGACGACGGTCGGGTTCGGGATGAGGCCGGGGTTACTGGACGTCGCGGTGACGGTCAACACGTCGTCCTCGTTCGGTGCGCCGGCCGTGATTCCGGCCAGCGTCACGGTTTGCTGGCCGACGCCCGTGGCGATGGTTCGGTCATCGAGGGCCGCCAACGTCGGAGCGTCGTTCACCGCGGAGACGAAGATAGTTACCGTGCCGGTCGCCGTGCCGCCCTTGCCGTCGGAGATCGTGTACGTGAACGAGTCGCTACCGAAGAAGTCCGCCGCCGGGGTGTACGTCACGCCCGCCGCGGAGAGGGACACCGTCCCGTGCGCAGCCTGGCCGATACCCGTGACGGTGAGCGCGTCGCCGTCCACGTCGGCGTCGTTCGCCAAGACGGCGGCCGTGCCCGTCGTGTCCTCGGCCAACTGCATCGTGTCGGGCGTCGCCGTCGGCGGGTCGTTCACCGGAGCGACGGTGATGGTGACTGTGACCACGTCTCCCAACACCAGCCCGTCGAACGGCCGATACGTGAACGTGTCGGTGCCGAAGAAGTTCGGGTCGGGCCGGTACACGTAGCCGGCCGTGGTCAGGGCGGCCGTGAGCGTGCCGTGGGCTGGCTGTGTCACGGCCGCGAGGGTCAGTTGGTCCCCGTCCGGGTCGAGGTCGTTCGCCAGGAGCGTGGGGGTGGTGATGAAGAGCGGGGTGTCTTCAATCGCGGCCAGGGCGTCGGGCAAGCCGACGGGAACGTCGTTGACGGGCGTGACCGTGATCGTCACAGTGACCGGGTTAGCCGCGACGACTTGCCCATCGACCGGGCGGTAGGTGAACGTATCCGTACCGAAGAAGTTCGGGCTCGGTGTGTAGGTGAACCGGCCGTTCGGTGAGAGTATCAAGCCGCCGCTCGCCGGGCCGGAGAGGAGGTCCACCGTGAGGGTATCGCCGTCCGCATCGGTGTCGTTGACCAGTACGCCGTCGGTAGCCGGCACTGTGAGAACGCCGTCTTCACCGACTGTGTACACGTCCGGGGTTCCGATCGGCGCGTGGTTCACGGCCGTTACGGTGATCGACACCGTCACCGGGTTGCTGTCGGCTGAACCGTCGTTCGCCCGGTAGGTGAAGGTGTCCGGCCCGTTGTAGTTCGCGTTCGGTGTGTAGGTGAAACCGCCGTTCGCGGCGAGGTTCAGCGTACCGTGGGCGGGGCCGGACACCAGCACGGCGGTCAAAACGGGCGAGTCCGGATCGGTGTCGTTGGCCAGCACGCCGGCGGCCGGGACGATCAGGGTGCCGTCCTCGGCCACCGTGTACGCATCGTTGACCCCGACCGGCGCGTCGGCCACCGGGACCACGGTGATGGTGACGGTCGTCTCGTTCCCCAAGAGTTGCCCGTCGGACGGGCCGTAACTGAGCGTGTCGGACGGGCGGTAAGTGAACGTGTCCGTGCCGAAGAAGTTCGGGTTCGGCCGGTACACGTAGCCGATGAACGAGACGGCCCGCGTGAGCGTCCCGTGAGCGGGCTGGGTATAGCTGCCGATCAAGAGGGGATTTTGCTCGGGATCGGTGTCGTTCTTGAGCAGATCGGACGGGAGGATGTTCAGCGAGCTGTCCTCGTACGTCGTCAGGAAATCCGCGTTGCCGACCGGCGGGTCGTTCACCGGCGCGACGTTAATCGTGACGGTCACCGGCGTGCCGCTCAACTGGCCGTCGGACGGCCGGTACGTGAACCGGTCCTGGCCGTTGAAGTTCGAGTTCGGCGTGTAGGTGAAACTGCCGTCCGCGTTGAGTGTCAGGGTGCCGTTCGCGGGCGACGTCACCAGGCCGGCGGTGATGGGGTCGCCTTCGATGTCCGTATCGTTGCCGAGGACGCCGGGGGCACCAACGGTCAGCGTGTTGTCTTCGAGCACGTCGAAGGAGTCGGGCCGGGCGATCGGGGCGTCGTCTACCGGCCTGACCGTCACCGTTACCGTTGCCGGGGCACTGTACACGAGGCCGTCGAACGCACGGTAGGTGAAGGTGTCGGTGCCGAACCAGTTCGCCGCCGGGGTGTAATAGACCCGGCCGTTGTTGGCGCTCACGGCCGCCGAGCCGTGAGCCGGTTGGGTCAGGACGAGGGCGGAGAGTAGGTTGCCGTCCGGGTCGGTATCGTTCGCGAGGACGTCGATGCCGATGATCTGGTCTTCGTCCCCGGCGGCCACGTCGTCCGCAGCCGTCGGCGGCCGGTTGGTCTGCACAACTAGCAGCTTGACCAGCGCGGTCACGGTCATGCCGGTTCCGTCGACGGCGGCATATGTGAACGTGTCGGTCCCAAAGAAGGCCGGGGCCGGCACATAGGTGAATGACCCGTCCGGGTTCAGGGTCAGCGTTCCGTTCCCCGGACCGGACACGAGGGCCGCCGTGAGCGGGTCACCGTCCGGGTCGGTGTCGTTGCCGAGCACGCCCGGGGCACCAACCGTGCGGGTTCCCCCTTGATTCAGGTCGTAACTATCCGATGTGGCAACTGGTGCGTCCGGGACGGGCGTGACCGTGACCGTCACGGTGGCCGCATTTCCCGCCCCCTCGCTGCTGGTCGCACGGTACGTGAAGATGTCGGTCCCGAAGAAGTTGGCCCGCGGCGTGTAAACGACCCGGCCGGCGGCGTTCACGGACGCCGTGCCGTTCGCCGGCTGAGTCACGACCGCCGGCGTCAGGACCAACCCTTGCGGGTCGGTGTCGTTGGCCAGCACGTCGATGACGGCCGGCGTGTCTTCGGCCGTGGTCGCCGTGTCGGCGACGGTCACCGGGGGCAGATCGTCCACCGGCCTCACGGTCAGGTTCACCATGGTCACGTTGCTGACCAGCGCACCGTCGCTCGCCCGGTACTGGAACGAGTCCGGCCCGTTGTAGTTCGCGGCCGGCTTGTAGATGAACGTGCCGTTCGGGTTGAGCGTGAGTTGGCCGTGACTCGGCCCCGAGACGAGGGCGACAGTCAGCGGGTCGCCGTCCGCGTCCGTGTCGTTCGTCAGAACGCCGGTCCCGCCGGGGGCGTAGTTCAACCGCACCGACCCGCGGAGGGCCGACGTCCAACCCTCGGAGTGCTGCTCAAAGTCGGCCGCGAAGCGGGTAATCTGCCCGGCGGCGTTCGTCTCGATTTGCAAGATCGTGAACTGGCCGGTCAGTGTGTTCGACCCCCGGCCCTGCCCACTCACGTCCAACCCCGGCTTGCCGACCGTGCGGAAGGACGCCCGCTCGGCGTTCAGGTACGTGCCGGGGGTCAGCGGCACGCTGTCGTATTGTGAACGGAAGTACAGATCCCACCAGTCGGCGGTGCCGGCCGGGTTGTAGTAACGGATCCGGACGAACGCCGCCGTGCCCGACACGGTGAACGTGCCGGTGGCCGGCGACAGGTTATACGTCCTCCCCTGGCCGATGTAGTCGCCGGTCTCGCTCACCATCGTCAGCGAGGTCTGTGCGGCGGCGGTCGCCGGGGAGAGCGTGGTGTCCTCGTCCACCGTGTAAGCGTCGTCCAGGGCGACCGGGGCGTCGTTCACGTTGGCCACGGTGATCGTGGCGGTCGCGGTGTTCGAGTACGCGGTGCCGTCGCGGAGGCGGTAGGTGAACGTGTCCGTGCCGAAGGCGTCGGGGTTCGGCCGGTACGTGAAACTGCCGTCGGCGGCGAGCGTGAGCGTCCCGCGGGTCGGCTGCGTGAGGACTTCGGCCGCCACGCTGATTCCCGCGGTGACGGTGTCGTTCGCCCGAACCCCGGTCGCCACGCCGACGACGAGGGTCGTGTCCTCCGTCGCCGAGTAAGCGTCGGCCACCGCGGCGAACGGCTCGTTGTCGAGCACGTTCAGCCGGGTTGTGGCGGGCGTGCCGACGGCCACCGACCCGGTGGTTGTCTTGAAGCGATCGACGTACCCGCTCGTGCCGCCGGAGCCGTAGTTGTAGGCGAGGTAGACGTTTCCGGCGGTGTCCAGCGCGATCGACTGGGTCGAGGACGTGGTCCAGGTCGAATCGGTCCGGGCTTCGACCGCCCCGGTTGTGGACAGGCGGAGGATGCGGCTACGGGACGTGGTGGGCGCCCCCGTCGTGCCCGCGGCGATGATCCGCCCGTCGGGCTGAAGGATCAGGCGAACGGGCGCGCCGGCGACGGTGGATGCGGCGGACTCGTAAACCACGCCGCTCGCAGCATAGCCGGTATCGACTGACCCTGTCGTGGTGTAGCGCACCACCACGAAATCGTTGCTCGTGGTGGTGGCGTTGGCCCGCACCGATCCGGCAAGGACGATCTTGCCGTCCGCCTGCACGACCACGTCCGATCCGCTTTGATAGGCGTAATTCAGCGCACTCTCGACCTTGCCGGTGGTGTTGAAGGTCGTGTCCAACGACCCGTTCGCGTTGTACCGGGCGAGGACGAACTTTTGCGCGGCCGTTCCGTCGTTGGTGTGCCCGATCGCCACGATCTTGCCGTCGGGTTGAACCGCGACCGCCATCGCCCGGCTGTTCGCCGCGCTGAAGGCCGTCGTCGCCCATCCGTCGCCGTCGAACGTCGTATCGAGGGTGCCGTTTGCGGTCAGGCGGGCCACGGCGAACGCCCCACCGACGTTGCCGGTCAAGACGATCTTGCCGTCCGACTGGAGGGCGGCATCGGTAGGAGACGCGGCGACACTCGTGCCGAAGTTGAGCCGAGAAATGCCGCCCGTGCCAAAGGAGGTGTCCAGTGCCCCGTTCGCCAGCAGGCGGGCAAGGACGATCGTGCCGGGCAGCGTCGTGGCACTCGTACCCGACCCGATCAGGAGGACCTTGCCGTCCGGCTGAACAAGGATCGCTTCGAGTTGATCCGACGGACCGAAGGCGTTGACGTAGGTGGCCCCGTTGGTGCCGAACGTGGCGTCGGTCGTGCCGTTGGCGTTGTACTGGCGGACGACGAAGTCGGCGTTCGACCCGACTGTGCCGTAGGTGCCGGCGACGAGCAACTTCCCGTCCACCTGGACCGCGACCCGGCCCCGGACCACGCCGCTGATCCACCCGCTGCTGCCCCAGGCGGTGTCGTAGGCAATCGGCCCGGCCGCCCCCGGCCCGGTGGCCGTGGCAGTGATCGTAACGCCCTGGGGGCCGTCCGTGATCGTGTCGTCGACCCCGGACACCGGGAAGGTGGCGGACGCCTGACCAGCCGGGATGGTGACGCTCGCCGGCACCGTGGCCTCGGTCGTGTCGCTGCTCGTCAAGTTGACCACGAGGGCCTGATCGAGCGGCGTGTTCGCCCGGGTTACGGTGCCGACCGCGGCGTTCGCCCCGGCCTGTTCCAGCACGCTCGCCCGGTCGATCGTGACCGTGAGCGCCGGCTCGTCGTCGGTCACGGAAATGTTCGCCGTGGCCGTCAAACCGGCCGCCGTCGCGGTAATTCTGACGGCCTGGGTGCCGTCCGTCAGGGTGTCGTTCATGGCCGCCACGGAGAAACTCGCCGACGCCTGCCCCGCGGGGATGGTGACGCTCGCCGGCACCGTGGCCTCGGTCGTATCGTTGCTGGCGAGCGTGACCACCAAGGCTACGTTCAGCGGCAGGCCGCCCCGCGTGACGGTGCCCGTCGCCGCGGTCGTCCCGGCCGCTTCGGAAAAGGTCGTCGGGGAAATGGTCAGTGTGAGAGATGCCGGCACAACGTCGTCGTCCGCGACGGTCAGGGCGGCCGTCGCGGTTGGTCGGTCGCCGGTCGGCAGGTTGAACCGGGCGACCCAAAAGTCGGTGTAGTACCCGGCCACGGCTACCAAGCGTCCGTCGGGCTGGAGGGAGATGGCGTAGATCTGTTCGAAGAGGCTCGGTTGGTTTGGGGCGACGTACCAGCCGGTGCCGTTGAGCGTCAGGTCCGGGGTGCCGTCGGCGTTCAGCCGGGCGATGGCCTGGTCCGATCCGCCCACGCCGGGCCACGTGTAACCGCCGAGGACCACCTTGCCGTCGGGTTGGACGGCCAGACCGAGGGCCCCGTCGTCCCGGGACGCAACCGATGTACCCAGGTTGAGTGTTGCGGTGCCGTCGCCGGCGAAGGTCGCGTCGAGAGTGCCGTCGGCGTTCAGTCGGGCGGCCGCGAAGTCGCCGCGGCCGGCAATGTTCGGGGATTGGACGGTGCCCGCGACGACGACCTTGCCGCCGGGGAGGACTGCCACCCCACTCGGTTCGGCGGTCGCGTACTGTGACCCGAACGCAGTCGCCGGCAGCGTGCGGACGCCGCCGGCCGCGAACGACGTGTCGGGGGCCAACGCCGCGGTCAACCGGACCACGACGAACGACGAAGCGTCGGGGCCGACGTGCCCGACGAGGAGGATCTTCCCGTCTGCCCCCACGGCCATGTCGTCGATGGCGTGGAAGTGCATCGGGTCGGTGTCCACGACGAGCGTGCGCTCGGCGATGCGAGCGCCTGTTGAGTCCAGGCGGGCCACGTAGAACCCGTCACTCGTGCCTCCGATCCCGCTGACAAGAATGTTGCCGTTCGCTTCCACCTGAACGGCGGCCACGATGGAGTACTTACCGAAGTCGTAGACGCGCAGGCCGCCCGTGCCGAACGTCGAATCGAGGGTGCCGTCCGGGTTGTACCGAGCGAGGCCCCAATCGGCCCCACGGTCGTTATCGACCGATCCGGCGACGAGGAGTTTGCCGTCCGGTTGCACCGTCACGGCGCGAGGGAAGGCCGAACCGACCGTCCCGGGGAACAGGGTGTGGACGGTCCCGACACCGCCGAACGTGGAATCCAGCCGACCGTCAGTGGTCAGCCGGGAAACCGCCCATGCGTTGGTGAGAACTTTCGACGGTCCGACGGCCACGGTCTTCCCGTCGGGCAGGGCGAGGACGTCGGCGTATCCCGGATCCCAGCGAACCTCCAGGGGCACGGTCGCCAACCCGCCGTTACCGTAGGACGTATCCAGGCCGACCGAGGTTCCACCGGTCAACGCCGTCGCGGTAAGGGTTACGGCTTGGAGGCCGTCCACGATTGCGTCATCGACCGGCGTCACAGTGAACGTGGTGGACGCCTGACCGGCCGGGATGGCCACCGTTCCGGGAGCCACGACTTCGGTCGTGTCGCTGCTGGCAATCGCGACGCTGAGCGCCTGCGAAAGATCACCCGTGCGGGTGAGGGTGGCGGTGGTCGAAGGCCCGTTCTCAACGAGAGAAGCGTTCGCCAGGGTTAAGGTCAAGGTTGCCGGTTGAGCGCGGTCTTCGAGTCGTTCAAAACCGAGGATCGAACGGCCTAACCAAGCGGAGCGACGGGGGGCGGATGTCGTTCGGCGCATACGGAAATTCCCAGGTGGTTTAAGGAAAGTAATGATCGATTCTTGTCTCTTGCTGCTCCTAAACGAATAGTCGTGCCAGAAGAATCAATCGAGCAGTCGACAGTAAATGGAAGATTTTCTCACGAATATTAATCGCCCCCTGCAAGTCTGGCAAGGATGGTTAGCCGAGGTTTCTTGGGTTCCCCAAAACTTCACCGCTCGTTAGCGCCGCCAACGGTTGAGCCATCGGGTCAACCGTTTTCGTGGCAATATTGATCAACTACATTTGCAATGGGAGGGCGTCGCTTGTGGGTACGCCCATTAGAAGGAAAGTCAGGGGGAGTTTAGAGGGTCACATGAATTCCTACGAGGGCACGGATTTGTAGCTCACGACACGTTCCCTCCAAGACTGCCCCTCGTCAGTCAGACCCGATTCTTTTTGCTGGACAGTTCGACTGTACTGGTTGCACGGATTGAAGAAGTTGAGTGGTTCTGGGCTTATCACTTTCCCATGCCGTCATTCCGCTGCTTTGCGTGAGTTGAACCCTGACAAGCGACTGAGGAGAAGCTTGAAGCGTCAGCGCAAAAGGTGAACGAATTTCCGCACACGAAGTTGACCGCACTTCCGAGAAGATCGCGCGGCCGTTGCCAGACAGCTATCCTCGACGAGTTCTTCGT
Source organism: Limnoglobus roseus (assembly GCF_008254045.1). Lineage (GTDB taxonomy): Bacteria > Planctomycetota > Planctomycetia > Gemmatales > Gemmataceae > Limnoglobus > Limnoglobus roseus. The sequence continues at coordinate 3,843,378 of NZ_CP042425.1, forward strand.
GCCCACCTGGACCAAGTTGGCTAAGGCAATTGCCCTCACGTTGACCGCCCACCACGCCACCCACAAGGCCTTGGCCCGGTTGGCCGGCGAGGAGAAGCGGGCCTTGCTCGGCGAGTTGGAACTCGACGAGAGTTCCTTCGGCGGCCGACGGAAGGGCAAGCGGGGCTGTGGGGAGGGAAAAGTGGTCGTGTTCGGCTTCTTCGAGCGGGCGGTGCTCGGCTTTGAGACGGGCTCTTCAGCACTTTTGGTGGGTACAGGTGTACAATTCCCGGCACCCGAATTCCCTTTACCCTTGAGTCGGCCGCCGGCCATTCGCCGTCATGGATGCCGCCTTCCTCCGATTCCTTCTGCCGGCCGACGCGGGCGTTTGCATCGCCGCCGTGGCCGTCACGTCCGGCCTCGTGTCCCTCACGCTCGTCACCACGGGTGACGGGGCGATCTGCCCAAAGTGCTGGTCGGTCACGACGACCGTCCACGGCCGGTACCGCCGCACCCTGCACGATCGGCCGTGCCTCGGCTTCCCCGTCTCGTTCGCGGTCACCGCTCGAAAGTTCGCCTGCTGGCGAACGGATTGCCCGCGGCGGGTGTTCTGCGAGCGACTCCCGGAACTGGCCGAACTGCACGCCCGTGCCACCAGCGATCTCACCGCGGTCCATCGCCGGATCGGCTTGTCCGTGGGCGGCGAAGCCGGAACGCGGCTGGCCGCGGGCCTCGGCTTGGCAACCAGCCCAGACACCATCCTCCGCCGCATCAAGGACGGTCCGGACGAGCCGGCCCCGCGGCCGCGGTACGTTGGCATCGACGACTGGGCGACCCGCAAAGGGCACACGTATGGGACTATCCTCGTCGACCTGGAGCGCGGCACCGTCATCGACCTGTTGCCCGGCCGGGACGGCGAGGCTGTGAAGGCGTGGCAGGCCCACCTGCCAGTCGAGGTCATCACCCGCGACCGGTGGCCGGCGTACATCCAGGTCGCGACGGCGGCTGCCCCGCAGGCGAAGCAGGTGGCCGACCGCTTCCACCTGTTGACCAACGTGCGGGAGGCGGTCGAGAAGATCTTGTCCCGCGTCGCCGCCGACGTCCGGGCGGCCAACGCCGCGGTGAACGCACCGGCGGATCAGGCACCCACGGCCCCGGTCGACACCCCGCCCGCCTCCCCGAGCCGGCGGCCCCTCTCACAGGCACGCAGCGGCGGAAGACTGCGAGGCGGCAGCCGCGGGAGGAGCGGTTCCGACGGGTCAAAGAGCTGACGGCGGCCGGCCTCTCGATCCGGGCGATCGCCCGGCAGTTGCGGATGGGTTGCCGGGCCGTCCTTTGCTACCAACGGCTCGACCGATGTCCGGACTGGCAAGCCGGCCGCACCCGACCGAGCGGCATCGACCCGTTCGCGATGTTCATCGCCGACTGGATCGCGGCCGGCAACCGGAACAGCCGCGACCTACATCAGGCCCTCCGGGCGAAGGGCTTCACAGGCGGGTACGATGCGGCCCGCCGATACCTGAACCGGCGAGTCGGCAGCACCGGCCGGCCCGGACGACGAGACCCTGCCGCGGTCGTGACACCGGCCGAACGGACTTCGCTGTCGGCCCGGGCCCTGTCCTTACGGGTGGCCAACCCGAAGCCCGACGGTCACTCGGCGCGTGTGCGGGTCAGGGTGCGGGTGGCGAACGCTGCCGTCCACGCGGCGTTGGCCTTGGCCGAGGAACTGATGGCCATGATCCGCAGGACGAGCGAGACGACACTGGCCGAGTGGATCGCCAAGGCCAACCCCCTCGGCGATCGGGACTTGTCGAACCTGGCCGACAGCCTGGCGTCCGACGCGGCCGCCGTGCAGGCGGCTTTGACCGAACCGTGGAGCAACGGCCAGGTAGAAGGTCAGGTCGGAAGGCTAAAGTGCATCAAACTTACGGCCGGGCCGGGATGACGCTTCTGCGGGCCCGGGTGCGGCACAGGGGTAGGAACCTCGGCGGAGGAAAAATGGCTTTCGACGTGCGAGGGGAGGACCTCCACCATTGTTGCGGGACAACCCGAATGCCATTCAGTTAAGACGCAACTCTTTCCGCGAGTATGCGCCTCCGGAGTTCCTGTCGGGCGTGGCTCATGTACGGGTACTTCTTGGCTCGCCGTTTCTGACACCGCGGCTCGATGCGATCCGGGCGTGACGGGTTGACGATCAAGTTCGGCAGCGGCGTGCCGGGCGGGGCCGACGACAGCCACCGCAAGGCATCGACGAAGCTGATCCGATCGGGGCACACGCCCTGACGCCGGGCGGCCTCCCACATCACGACCCGGACCAAGTTGTACACCAGCGCAAAGGCCGTCAACTCCTTCGGCACGCCGGCTTCGGTCTCGCACTTCAACACGTCCATGCCGAGGGTCGTCTTCCAATGGGCCAGGTCGGTCTCGACGCCCCACCGGGCGCGGTACCGGTCGGCCACCGCATCGGCCGGGTACGCGGTCGCGTCGAGCAGGGTCGTGACCAGGGTCACCGACCGGACCCGGAACCCCGGCCGGTTCACCCGGTACGCCAGCTCCCGCACGGTCAACAGCCGGGGCATCGCCGCGTACTCGGCCACCGTCAACCAGACCGGGCGGTTCTGGGGCCGGTACCACTCGACCAGCTGGTCCGACCGCCCGAACCCGCGGACCCATCGCGATCGGGGTTGTCCGGCGTGGCCCCAGTGGGAACCGGGAACGGCGTGCGGCCGCCCGGGGCGGAAGTCCACGATGCGACCCTGGTGGTTGCGAAACACGCCGTGGAGGCCGCGGCGGGCCAGCGCCGCCAGGTGCGCGAACGTGCCGAACGCGCGGTCGCCGACGAGCACGTCCCCGGGCCGGAGTTCGGCGTGGGTGAGCGTCGCCTGGGTGACCTCGTGCGACCGGAGCGGGGCGGTCCGGGGTTTCAGGAGCAGGCCGGTCCCGGCGTGGAACAGGATGAGGACGCGGGCGACGGGGAACCCGCACCCGGCGGCCTGGTTGGTCGGCTGGCCGAACGCCGCCTGCAACGCCGGGGTGTCGGGCAGGGACACGCCGGACCCGTCCACGAAGAACGTCCGCAGGCCCCGCCACCGCCCGTCGTCGCCGTCGGCCAGCGGGCGGGCGGCGTCCGTCACGCGGGCCAGCACGGCGCGGAGGACGGCCAACGGCAACCGGGCCCGGGCCTGGCAGTACGCGGAGGCGGAGAACGAGCGCCCGGTCAGGCGGGGGAGGTGGGCGCACGCCGTGTTGCCGTGCAGGATCTGTAGGACGAGCAGATGGACGGGGTCGAGCAACCGGTCCCGCCACGTGTGGCCCGCCGTCTCGCACGCGTGACGGATGGATGCGGGCGCGAGAGCCGCGGCCACGTCGGCACGAATTTGCCGCAACGCAGTGAGAAGAGAGGGTATCATCCTGACCTCCTGTCCCCGATGAGAAGGTCAAGTCAGTTTACCGCTTACGGCTTAACTGAATGGCATTCGGGTTGTCCCGGAATGCCATTCAGTTCGGCCGGAACTCTTGGCCCATTCACTTCTTCCGCCCCAGTACTCGCCCCTGTTGCAGCCGGCGAACAATGGGAATGGCCCTTTGCCCGCGCCGCGGAGGTTCATCCGTGACCCCCTCCCGACGCGCCGCCGTCCGGCCGCTCCGTGAAGGCGTGGCGAACGCCCTCGCTCCGCTCGCCCTGGCGGAACCCTGTCGCGGCCGGAACGTCCGCCGGCGGCACCGCGCCCTCGACCCGGTCCCCCCCATCCACGTGTTCCTGTTGCGGATCCTCCACGGCAACACCGCCTGTGCCCACTTGCCCCGGTTGACCGGCCGGTCGGTCACGGCCGCGGCGCCCCGCCAGGCCCGCGGCCGCCTCCCGCTCGCCGTCCTCCGGTCGGTCACGGCCGCCCTCTGGCCGGCGGTCGATGCCGACGGCCTCTGGCGGGCGCACCGGACGGGGTTCGTCGCCGGCACGGGCGTCAGCCTGCCGGACACGCCGCCGCTGCAACGGGCCTTCGGCCCGCCGACCAACCCGGCGGCCGAGTGCGGGTTCCCGGTCGCCCGCGCCCTCGCCCTGTTCCACGCCGGCCCGGGCCCGCTCCAGGCGTTCCTCACCGCCCCGCTGCGGTCGCACGAGATCGCGACCGTGACCCAACCGCACCCGGACCTCCGGGCCGGCGACGTGCTGGTCGGGGACCGCGCGTTCGAGGCGTACGCGCGCCCGTACTTCCTGGCCCAAAACGGCCTCCACGGGGTGTTCCGGGTGAGCCGCCGCCGGGTCGTCGACTTCACCCCCGGCCGCACGCCACCGCCCCGTTGGAGCACGCGGAAGGTGAGCGGCAAGGCCCGCTCCCGGTGGGTGCGGAACCTGGGCCCGACGGATCCGGTCGTGGAGTGGTACAAGCCGGACCAGCGGCCGACGTGGATGACCGCCGAGGCGTACGCGCCACGGCCGGTCACGCTCGCCGTCCGGGAGACGCGGTACGCGGTGGACCGCCCCGGCTTCCGGGCGAGTACCGTCACCCCGGTGAGCACGCCCCTCGACGCCCCGGCGTACCCGGCGGCCGGGCCGGCGGGTCTGTACCGCCAGCGGTGGCAGGTGGGAACCGACCTGGCCCATTTGAAGACGACGCCCGGGATGGGCGTGCGGAGGTGCGAGACGGAGGCGGGCGTGAGGGAGGAGTTGGTCGCGTTCGCCATCGCCGACAACCTGGTCCGGGCGGTCCTGCTCGGAGCCGGCCGGCGGCAGGACGTGCCGTGGCGCGGATCCGCTTCGTGGACGCGCCGCGGTGGTTGACGTCGTCCTCACCGGGCACGCCGTTGCCGGACGTGGTCGTGAGCCCCGCGCGGAAGGACCGCGTCGAGCCGCGGTGCCAGAAGCGGCGGGCCAAGAAGTACCCGTACGTGACCCGCCCCCGCGCGGAGCTTCGACAACAGCGACTGGCGCAGGAGGTTCCGGCCGAACTGAATGGCATTCCGGGACAACCCCGTCTCAAGGCCGAACACCACGCCCGCTCGGCCTCGGCTCCGTCGGCGAACGCGCGGCGGTAGACCAAGTCCTTCTTCCGCGTGGCGAAGAACGACTCCGTCGGGGCGTTGTCCCAGCAGTTTCTCTTCCGGCTGAAACGCATCACCGCCGCGACCGCCGTCCGATACTCCCCGCTTGTGTACTGGCACCCGCGATCCGAATGCATGACAACCCCGGCCGGCGGGCGACGCCGCACGACCGCGGCCTGAAACGCGCGGCGGACCAAGGCCGTGCCCGGCGTGTCGCTCACGGCCCAGCCGACGACGCTCCGTGCGTGCAGGTCGATCACCACAGCCCAACCCACCCGCCGGCCGTCCACAGGTGCGTGATGTCGGCGGTCCGCTTGGCGTTCGGCGTACCGGTGGTGAAGTGGCGGTCCAAGACGTGGGGCGGTTCGGCCCGGAGGACTTTGGCCACCGTGTTCTCGCAACAGTTCACGCCCCGGCGGTTCAACACGCGGGCCAGTCGAGGGTTACCGTACACCTGCCGACAGTCGGTGAACGCTGCCCGCACGGCCGCCGTTAACGTCGCGTGCCTTCGCACGCCGGGACGGGAGAGCCGCTGCTGGCGGGCATAGTACCCGGCAGGCGTGACGCCGAGGACGCAGTCCATCGCGGTGATCGGCCACATGCCACGGTGGTCGTGGATGAAGGCGAACGTCAACTCGCTTCCCGCGCGAAGAAGGTGGTCGCTTTTTAAGATCTCCCGCTCCATCTTGAGTTGCCGGTTCTCCTCCCGGAGGCGGCAGAGTTCTTGCTCGACGGACGGCCGGGCGGTCGGGGCCACCGGGGGCGTGGTACTTCCGCTTCCACTTGCGGGGGGCTCGGGGTTGAGATCGAGCCGACGAGCGGCCGCGGCGACGGTGAGCTTCTCGGCGACGATCGACTCGACGGCTTGGCGTCGGAAGTCGTCGGTGTAGGCGGCGGGGGTTGTCATCGGTGGTTCTCCTAGGTCCTCCGGCCATTCAGCCGCACTGGTTTATCCGGGCGGCGAGCCAGACGAAGCCGGCGTCGTGGGCCGCTTCCTTCCCGGACCGCGTCGCCACCCGCCGGTCGCGTTTATGCGGCCGAAGAACCACTCGATCACGTCGCGGTTCTTGTACCGACTCCGGCGGTCGCACGTCACCCGCTTCCGCGTCGAGTTCGGACGGATGCACGCCCGGGCCCCCAACCGCCTCACGAACGCGCGGATCGCATCGCTGTCGGCGGCGGCGGCCACGACATGGCCGACAGCGCCCGGCTTAAAGCCGGCCCGTAGGGCTCCCGCGTGCGGGGCGTCGCCACGCGGGCCGGCCGTCACCACCGGCGTGAGTCGCCGACCCCGTCGGTCGACCGCCGCATGCCGCTCGGTCGTCCGCCCGCCGCGGCTTCGTCCGCCACCTCTTTTCCCCGGGGCAAGCGTCGCCCCGCCGAGGCCACCGGATGAGCCTTGACCGTGGTGGAGTCCATCGGGACCTCCTCCCGGTCCGGGTCGCCCAGGGCCTTGGCGATCCGCTCCCGCACGCCCGCCGCGCAACACCGATCGAACCGCTCCCCGACCGTGTTGGGCTTACCGAATCGCGTGGGCCGGTCGGCCCAGGGGATTCCGGTCTTGAGGGCGGAGAGGACGGCGTTGGCGAACCGTCGGTTGTCGACGGCGGTCCGCCCCGGGTCGCCCGCCTTGCCGGGCAAGAGGCCCGGGGTCGTCTCCCATTGCGGATCGGTCGGCTCATGGCGATGTCGCATACCGCACTCCTCCGTGAGCGACGCCCACCCTCACCAATGCCCAACCACAATGTCAGACTGAATGTCCGTAGGACCTAGGGCGATCGTCCACTGAACGAGCAGGATCGCGTCGGCGGATGTGAGTTAATTTTCGTCTGGGGTCCAGCCATACAGGTCTAGTCCTTCGATGAACGCCGGCCGATTGTCAACAGCAAGCGAGTCGATTCGTTCAAGCCACCGCGTGCAGCCCAGTCTTCGATCCGAGCATCCGGGGTGAACCCGTAGCCCAAGTGGGTCGGTTCCGAGCGGGTGACGACTGCCCCAACTACAGTCGAGTGGCCGACGGGTCGGCAACCCAGGACTAGACCGAGCGCGTCGTCACACCGCGGGCTCGCAGTGGTTCTCCTCTTCTCCTCGCCAGCTCTTGGCTCGTTACGCCGCCGCCTTCACCGGCTGCACCTGATGGAACAGCCACCGCACCCACCGGTTGGCGACGGCCGCGGCCACCACGCTCCCCGGCTTGCCCCGGCCCTTCATGTCGGCCGCCAGTTTCTTCCACCGGGCGTCGTACCGCACCAGCCGGTGGGCGGCCTCGATGAGCACGACCCGCAGCTGCGGGTTGCCGGCCTTGATCAGCCCGGCGTCGGCCTGCTTCTGGCCGCTCGACGCGTTCCGCGGCGACAGCCCGCAGAACCGGGCCGCCTGCTTGCCCGTCCGGAACCGGTCGAACCGCCCGATCTCGGCCCGGATGGTGGCCGCCGTGACCAGGCCGATCCCCTTCATCGTCAGCAGATTCACGACCAGGGCATCCTCGGCGGTGACCTGGGCCAGGCGTTGCTCGGCCGCCTTGACGTCGCCGGCCAGGGCCTTCAGGCGGCCCAGGTGCCGGTCCATCACCCACCGCGTCTGCTCGCTCAGGGCGGCGTCGCGGGTCAGCCACGTCAGCCACGCCACCGTCCACGGGTTCACGCCCTCGGGGGCGGCTACCCGGTTGTCGCGGAGCAGGGCCCCGATCCGCAGCTTGACGTTCCGCCGCTCGCCGACGAGCTGCTGGCGGTACCGGACGAGCCGTCGCAGTTCGCGGACCTCGGCCGGGGCGTGCCACACCTTGGGCAGGTACCCGACCCGCTCCAGGTCGGCGAGCATCTTGGCGTCCGAGTAGTCCGTCTTGTCCGGGTTGCCCTTCATGCGGGCCACATACCCGGGGTGGGCCAGGTCGACCAGCCACCCGGCTTTGGTCACCAGTTCCTCGGCCAGATCGGCCGACCCGCTGCACGCCTCGATGGCCGCCCGCACGTCGGTGCCGAACCGGGCGACGGCGTCGCGGATGGCCCGCCAGTCGTTCGCGCAACTCTGGTTGAGCAACACGCGGCCGCCGCGGTCCAGGGCGCACACCTGGACGGACAGGGTGTGGTAGTCCAGGCCCACGAAAACGGGGCCGGTCGTCGTTGCCGCGGGCATGGCTGGTCCTCGAAGGTGTGGTCCTGTTGATGGTGACCACACCCACCCTCTCCGGCAACCAGCGTTCATCCCCATCTACAGTCGTAGTTGACATGATAGCCACGCCAAAGGAGTTAGGGCGAGGGTGGGCCATGTCCGGACAGCCGACTCAGCGTGTCGTGAAGAAGTGGGCCGCCGAGGTGGGGGCGGTGGGCGAGCGGATCGGCCGGCACTTCGCCCGCAGCGAACCCCGTCAGCGAGCGGCCGCCTACCTGCGCGGGTTGCTCACCGACGCCGAGCGGAAGAACGGGTGGCAGCTGGCCGAGTACCTGGGCGAGGCGACGCCCGACGGGGTGCAACACCGGCTCACCCGCGCCGACGGGGACGCGGGCGCGGCCCGGGACGACCTGGCCGGGTACGTCCACGAGCACCTCGGCGATCGCGGTGGGGTGCGGATCGTGGACGAGACCGGGTTCGTCAAGAAGGGAACGAAGTCGTGCGGGGTGGCCCGCCAGTACACCGGCACGGCGGGCCGGATCGAGAACGCCCAGGTGGGCGTGTTCCGGGCTTACGCTGGCCCGAAGGGGCACGCCTTCCTCGACCGGGCACCGTACCTGCCGAAGGAGTGGGCCGGCGACCGCGAGCGATGTGACGCCGCCGGTGTGCCCGAGGGCGTGGGGTTCGCGACGAAGCCGCAGCGGGCCGAGCGGATGATCCGGCGTGCGCGGCGGCTGGGGGTGCGGGCGGCGTGGGTGGCGGGCGACACGGTGTACGGCCACGGCGGGAAATTCCGGCGATTCCTTGAGGAGGCGGGGCCGCCGTACCTGCTGGCCGTGCCGTCGAACCAGCCGCTGTTCGACGGGCGGTTCCGCTCCACGGTCGGGGCGGTCGCCGACGCGCTCGCGGCGGGCGCGTGGCGGCGGGCCAGTGCCGGGGACGGGAGCAAGGGGCCGCGGGAGTACGACTGGGCGGCGGAGGCGTTCGGCCCCACTGGCGAGCGGGGGTGGCCGTTGTGGCTGGTGGTGCGACGACACCGGGAGCGGCCGGGCGAGCGGGCGTACTTCTTCGCCCGCGGCCCGGCGGCGACACCACCGGCCGAGCTGGTCCGAGTGGCCGGGACTCGGTGGCGGGTGGAGGAATGTCTGGAGTTGAGCAAGGGGGAATGTGGGTTCGGCGAATACGAGGTGCGGTCGTGGGGGGGCTGGCATCGGCACGCGACGCTCAGCCTGTTCGCCCTGGCGGTGGTGGCCGTGATCCGCTCGCGAGTGCCGGCCCCGCGGCGGGAAAAGGGGGCGCGGGGCGAATCCGGGTGAGCGTCCCCGAGGTGCGGAAGTTGCTCGCCCGGTTGGTGTGGGCGTTCGCCCCGTTGGCGAAACAGGTGCTGGCATGGTCGGTGTGGCGACGACGGCACCAACATCGCGCCCGCGACTGCCATTACAAGAAGCGTGAGGCCAAACCGCCCGATTGAACAACTACGACTGTAGATGGGGATGAACGCTGGTTGCCGGAGAGGGTGGGTGTGGTCACCATCAACAGGACCACACCTTCGAGGACCAGCCATGCCCGCGGCAACGACGACCGGCCCCGTTTTCGTGGGCCTGGACTACCACACCCTGTCCGTCCAGGTGTGCGCCCTGGACCGCGGCGGCCGCGTGTTGCTCAACCAGAGTTGCGCGAACGACTGGCGGGCCATCCGCGACGCCGTCGCCCGGTTCGGCACCGACGTGCGGGCGGCCATCGAGGCGTGCAGCGGGTCGGCCGATCTGGCCGAGGAACTGGTGACCAAAGCCGGGTGGCTGGTCGACCTGGCCCACCCCGGGTATGTGGCCCGCATGAAGGGCAACCCGGACAAGACGGACTACTCGGACGCCAAGATGCTCGCCGACCTGGAGCGGGTCGGGTACCTGCCCAAGGTGTGGCACGCCCCGGCCGAGGTCCGCGAACTGCGACGGCTCGTCCGGTACCGCCAGCAGCTCGTCGGCGAGCGGCGGAACGTCAAGCTGCGGATCGGGGCCCTGCTCCGCGACAACCGGGTAGCCGCCCCCGAGGGCGTGAACCCGTGGACGGTGGCGTGGCTGACGTGGCTGACCCGCGACGCCGCCCTGAGCGAGCAGACGCGGTGGGTGATGGACCGGCACCTGGGCCGCCTGAAGGCCCTGGCCGGCGACGTCAAGGCGGCCGAGCAACGCCTGGCCCAGGTCACCGCCGAGGATGCCCTGGTCGTGAATCTGCTGACGATGAAGGGGATCGGCCTGGTCACGGCGGCCACCATCCGGGCCGAGATCGGGCGGTTCGACCGGTTCCGGACGGGCAAGCAGGCGGCCCGGTTCTGCGGGCTGTCGCCGCGGAACGCGTCGAGCGGCCAGAAGCAGGCCGACGCCGGGCTGATCAAGGCCGGCAACCCGCAGCTGCGGGTCGTGCTCATCGAGGCCGCCCACCGGCTGGTGCGGTACGACGCCCGGTGGAAGAAACTGGCGGCCGACATGAAGGGCCGGGGCAAGCCGGGGAGCGTGGTGGCCGCGGCCGTCGCCAACCGGTGGGTGCGGTGGCTGTTCCATCAGGTGCAGCCGGTGAAGGCGGCGGCGTAACGAGCCAAGAGCTGGCGAGGAGAAGAGGAGAACCACTGCGAGCCCGCGGTGTGACGACGCGCTCGGTCTAGTCCTGGGTTGCCGACCCGTCGGCCACTCGACTGTAGTTGGGGCAGTCGTCACCCGCTCGGAACCGACCCACTTGGGCTACGGGTTCACCCCGGATGCTCGGATCGAAGACTGGGCTGCACGCGGTGGCTTGAACGAATCGACTCGCTTGCTGTTGACAATCGGCCGGCGTTCATCGAAGGACTAGGCTGTGTCTGAAAAGCTACGGTGTCAGGTACCACAGGGCGAAGGCGAGTTGGATCATGGCCCGGAAGTTGACGGCCAACTTCTCGTACCGGGTGGCCACCCGCCGCCGCTCCTTCAACCACCCGTTCAGCCGCTCGATGACGTTCCGCCGCTTGTACTTGCCCGTGTCGAACGCCGGCGGTGCTGGCAATCGGGCCAACTCGTCCTTGCGGCGGGCGATCACGTCCTCGATGCCAGCGGCGAGCAACGTCGCCCGCACCCGGTTGGCCGAGTACCCCTTGTCCCCGGCCAGGGCCTTCGGCGGCCCGAGGCCCTTCGGGACGGCCGCCAGGGCGGCGGCCAGGTGCACGACCTCTGGCTCCTGGCCGCCGGTCAGCACCGCGGCCAGCGGGTTACCGGCCCGGTCGCACACCAAGTGCACCTTGGTCCCCCACCCGCCTCGGCTGCGGCCCAGGGCGTGATCGGCCGGCTCGCCGGCCACCGCCTTTTTTTTTCGCCCCGGCGGCCGGCCGGGCGGCCCGCACCACCGTTCCGTCGACGTTCCATTGCCCGTGGTCCAGGTCGGCGTGCCGCTGCAGGTGCTCGACCACCCGGTCCCAGATGCCGTCCTGGCGGTACGCGTTGAATCGGTGGTACGCCGTCTGCCACGGCCCGTGCCGGTCGGGCAAGTCCCGCCACGGGGCCCCGGTGTGCAGCACCCAGAGCATGGCGTCGATCAGTCGCCGCGGGTCGGACGGCGGCCGCCCGCCGGGCTTGGCCGGCGGCAGGAGCGGGCCGAGGGCGGCCCACTGGGCATCGGTCAGGGCGTAGCGCGGCGTCTGCATGGCGGTCGTCCGGTGGGAGGGCCACGCATTCTACGCCCCACCAACCGCTTTTCAGACACAGCCTAGGGCCTGACTTCAGCCGCCGCGTTGGGCCCCTCGCCGGGCAGAACCGCGGCGAGGGGGCCATCAGGTCGTCCAATCCGACGGCGGCGACCAGGCCACTGATTGTCAGCCAGATCTCATTGCGCCGCACTTCCACTTCCGCCGTCCTCCCAAGGCTGCCGGCTCTCTGCCGCTCGATAAAGACGGCGATAAGGAATCGGCCGAGATTTGGGAAATGCCGTTGATCGTCATCATTGCTCCCTTGGGGAACAGTCCGACGCGATATCGTTCCGCTCGGCCATGGCGTCGCAGATCGCGAACAGCATGCCGAACACGGCCTTGGCCCGTTGCCGGAGCCAGGCCGTCATTCGGATGTCTCCCTGGCCACCCGCGTCGTGGTAGCCGTACCTTACTCCGGCTTCGCCGCGGTGCGGATGCCGTCTCCCAAGAACCGCATTCCGAGTTGGTGCAGCGGCCCGGCGGAGCCGACTTTCACCAGGACCGGCGACCAGCCTTTCGGCAGTTCGACGGGCACTTTCGCCTCCCCGATCGGCCCCGTACGTGCGGGCTGTTCCATCACGATGTCCTTGCCGACCCACACCCGCACTGCCTCGTTGGTGCGGACGACGGCCACCGCCTTCTGAAGCCGCGGGGAGTAGACATAGACGAGGGCGTAGCTCGACGCCGGCTTCGCCGCCGAGGTCGGCTTGAGCGACAGGAGGCCGGCCGGCTCGACGTGCTTGAGCTGCCACGGGTCACCGCCGAGCGGCTTGGTCAGGGGGTCGGGGTTCATTTCGAGCGGGTAGGTTTTCTTCATGTCCGGGTCGTAGCCGGTCGTGACGGCGTATTCCAGGACGGTACCGCGGAGCGACTCCTGGGCGTCGCGGCTCTTGAGGAAGGCGAGCAGGTCGATGAACTCCTCGTAGGTCAGTTGCGAGACGGCGTCGTCCGGCATCAGCGACGACTTCGACGGGGCAAGCTTGTCCACGTCCTCCCGCTTCACGCGGACGTCGCGGCCGGACGCCTCGCGGAGGACGACCTCCTTCGGCGTCTCGCTGACTTTCAAGCCCGTGAAAACCTGCCCGTCCACGGTGTCGATGCGGTACGCCTGGTAGCCCTCCTTGATTTCCTTGCTCGGCTGGGCGAGCGATTCGAGCAGCTTGTCCACCGTCTGCGTGTCCCACACGCGGGTCAGGTCCGGGCCGACCTGTCCGCCGAAGCCTTCGAGGTGGTGGCACGTCACGCAAGCCAACTTCGAGGCGTTCAGGAACAGTTCACGGCCGCGGCCGGCGTCCCCCTTCACCAGCACCGTCTCGCGGATTTTGGCCAGGTCGTCCGGCGACATCGACAGCCGCAGGCCGCCCTTCTTCACCTCGGAATTCAACTTGGCGATGGCCGGGTCGGACGCAAACTTGCGGAGGGCTTCGGACACCCGCGGCCACAACTCGGCCGGCAGCTTCTTGGCCACGTACTGCTCGCCGAGCAGCTTGGCCCCGTCCTTCGAGTTGCCGAGGACGGCGACCGCCTCGGCCAGCAATGTCGGCTCCGACTGGTTCAGCAACTCTTCGGCGATGGCCGTGGCCTGCTTCTTGTCGAGGGCGTTCAGCGTCCGCAGGGCTTCGGCCCGGAACGCGACCGACTCGTGAGGGGCGTGCAGGACGGTGCGAATGACCGACGCCGCCGAGGCGTCACCAGTCACGCGGACGGCCCGCACCGCCGCCGACCGCTCGGCGACCGACCGCTTCACGTCCGCGGCGATGGCCAGGAGCTTCGGCGTCGTTTCTTTCAGTCGGACCAATTCGACAGCCTGAATCGCCGTGATGCGGGCGTCGGCGTCGTCCGAGTCGAGCAGGCCGAAGACGAGCTTGGTGCCCGCCGCCCCGCCGAGGTGATTGTCGCCGGCCAAAACGTCCACGGCCGCCATCCGCACGGCCAGCGGTGTGGCCGGGTCGGCGGCCAGGGATTCCGCCAGGGGTTGGAGTGAGGGCATCGGCTCGAACAGGTAGTTCGAGTAGGACCGGATGAGGGCCGCCCGTTGGCCCGGCGTGAAGGTCGGTGCGGCGACGAGCTTCTCCAAGGCGTCGGCGGCCGGCTTCGTCCGGAGTGCGGTGAAGGCGGTGACGACGCGGTCCCGCAAGGCCGGGTCTCCGGCGTCAGCGGCCTTCGCCAGAGCGTCGATGCCGGGCTTACCGGTGCGCTCGAGAGCACGCAGGTAGGCGTCCGCCAGGAAGACGTCCTTGCCGTCGTCGGCCTTCCAGGCCGTAAGGACGGCGTCCACGGCCGTCGCTCCCGCCACCCGCGGCAGGGCCAGCACGGCCGCCCGGCGGACGGCGGGTTGCGGATCTCGCACGGCGCGCTGCAGAACGGCCTTCGCCGCCGCCGATCCGCGGAGGCCGAGAGCCTCCACCGCAACGCGACGGACGTCGGTCGATTCGTCGGCGACGAGTCGCGTGAAGAGGGCCTCGACTTCGGCCGTCCACAGCGATTGCAGCACGCCCATCGCCGGCAGTCGCCCGGCCGGTGGCAGAGAATCGAACGCCTTCAGGACCAGTGGTCGGGACGCCGGTCCGCGGCGGATCAACTCGTCGCGGGCGATCAGGCGATCCGAGAAGTCGGCGGCCGCGAGCTTATTGACGAGATCGGCGTCGCTCGCCTTTTGCAGATTGGCCCACGAGTCCATGCCGCGAAGGGGCAGCTCCGGTTGATCCTTCGTGCCGACCCACCGCAGGCGGTAGATGCGGCCGTTCTTGCCGTCGCCCCAGAGCTTGCCGGCCCCGCCGGAGTCGGTTCGCCAGTCGCACACGTAGATGGCCCCGTCCGGTCCTGTCACCATCTGGCACGGGCGGAACAGCGGGTCGTCGGTCTTCAGGAACTCGAACTCGCCGGAAATCTCGAACGTCGAGCCGACCGGCTTCACCTGGTACGCCCGCACCAACTTGCGGAACACGTCCGGGTAGTACATCAGGCCGCGGTACTGCTTCGGCAGGCGGGTGTCGTTGTAAATCAGCAAGCCGGCCGGCGACCCGCGGCCGGTCTTCGTCATCGGCGGCAGCTTACCGGGCAGTTCGCCGGCGACCGCCCCGCGGGTGTTATCCGACTGGCAGCAGCGGGCGCCGATCTTCAACCGCCAGCCGTAGTCGCTCTCCTCAGCGACGTGCATGATGCGACAGCCCGTGAAGCGGCTGCCGTCCTCGTTGTCGTTGTCGGCGTGGAAGAGATTGAACGCCTCGTCCTGGGCGACGTCGCGGTACGGGTTGCGGTAGCCGAGGGAGAAAACCTCCATCTGCGAGCCGTCGGGGTTGCAGCGGAACACCGCACCGGTTCGCAGGACGGTGGCCCGTGAGCCGTCGGAGCCTTCTACCACGTTGTCGTCGTCGCCGCTGGTGATGTACAGCTTGCCGTCGTTGCCGATCGTCAGGCCGGACACCTGGTGGTGGTGGTAGCCGCAGAAGCCCTGGGCGATGGTCTCCTTGACGTCCCACAGACCGCCCGGCTTCGACTGCTTGTACCGGCGGACGGTGCCGCGGCCGGTCAGGTACATCCAGCCGTCGTGGTAAAGGACCGTGGACGGGAGCTCATCCATGACGATCACCTTCGCGGCATCGTACTGGCCGGTCGCGCCGTTGAGCGTCAGTTCCTTCAGCGGGTCGCCGATCCACTTCTTCATGGTGGCAACTTGCCGGGTCGTGCCGTCGCGATAGTGGAACGTCTCCTTGAACTCGAACCAGCGGGTGAGGTTGTACGGGTCTTCTTTCCACTCCAGGACGAACAACCGGCCGTCCGGCGCGAAGGTCATGCCGACCGGGTTCACGACGGTCGGCTCGGTGGAGACGATTTCGAGCTTGAAGCCTTCGGGCGTCTGGTAGCCGCGGAGCCGGGGGTCGTACTGACCCTGATCGACGTATTTGATGGGGAAGGGAGCGGGCTTGGCAGGCGATTGAGGCTGGCTGAAGTCCGGCGGGGGGGGCGGAGCGGCGGGTGAGAACGAGGCGAGGATAGCCACGAACGCGATGGAGAGGTAGCGCATGGTGACTGGTACTCCGAAAGGTGGAAAGGCGGCGGGAAGGAATCCAGGGTAACCGGCAGCCGGGCGATCGGGGTAGACCATTCTACCGGTGTGGGGGGTGTCGGGTGACGCGAGGTAACGGGGATCAGTATTGTAGGGAGAATAGGCTCCAGGAAGTCTGGTTCAGAACATGGACGGACAGCCCGCGAGGGGCGGCCGCCTGCACCTTCCAGTCGATGCGTTTCACCAGCCACGCCTTATTCCGGGCCGCCGTCGTCTCGCCAAACGGGTCGGCGTACCGCATCTGCAACTCCTTCACCGTCAGCCGCGACAGGGCCGCCCCGTGCGGCTCGATGTCATGGCGCCGGCGAAATCGGCACGTCGCAGAATGTTAGGGCCGCGATGCCGTTCTCGCCCCGGAGGAGTTTGCCCGGGCTCCAGGCGGCACTGTCGAGGTAGGTGATCGCGGTCGAGGCCGTAGGTGCGGTCAGCTTCAACGTCAGCCGGTTCCCGACCGACGCGCCGGACGTCACCTTGCCCCGCCCGTTCGACAGGTGGAACTGGTCGGCGAGCTTGTTCTCCCAGATCACCGGCTGGTCGAACTCCAGGACGATGACGTCCGTCTCGGCGGTCGAGAAGTACGCCCGCACTAGGTTCGGCGCGGTGATCGATGCCGTGGGGGCCTTCCCGTAGTGGTCGCGTTCGACGAGCGGGCCGATCAGACGGGCGAACGCTGCGTATCCGGCGGGCGGGAAGTGGCAGCCGCCCGCCGGCACGATGCCGACCGTGGACATCACGTCCAGGCGGGAGAACAGCTTCGGCAAGTTTCGCTGCACCTCCCGCAGCCGGTTGTCCGATCCCTTGACGCCCATCGCGCACGCCCGCGGCCAAATCTGGAAGGCGTAGTAGTGCTGCACGTTCGGGTAGTCGGTCTTCCAACCGGCCGCCAGATCGACGAAGTCTTGCTGGTACGTCTCGTACCCGTACCCGCCGGTCGGGCCGTCGGCCCCCTGGTCGTTCTCCCCTTGGTGCCAGAACACGGCGCGGATTCCGTGCGTCAACTTGGCCTGTCGCACCCGCCCGAGGAGGCGGCCGTAGATGGTCTTCGCGTCGGTCGGGTCGGCGGGGTTCCGCTGGTGCGCGTCGATCCGCGAACCGCCGACCGCCCCGTTGACGATGCAGACGGGCACCTTTTGGCCCTCGACCAGCCGCCGCGCCAGTTCCATCCCCCAGTAGCCGATCTGGAACTGCCCGCCCTTGCGGTCGCGGATGACCGCGTTGCCCCACCCGCCCTTGCGGGCGGCGACCGGGTCGCCCGTCATGTGCCCGAAGCTGCGAATCCATTCGCTCGTGAACGGCGGGTCGTCCTTCCCCACGTCGGTCGACTCGGCGTTCGACTGGCCGTCGATCACGTAGGCGTCGCCGCACACAAGGTTCGCAACTGTGTCGAGCGTCGTCGTGGCGTCGCCGGCCTTCGTGCCGAACTCGACCTTGTACTTGACGAGGCCCGGTTTCAGCTTCGCCGTGAACGCGTACCCCCTCTCGGCCGTCGGTCGCTGCGTGACGGTGTCGATCAGTCGGCCGTCCGCGTACACCCGGAGGAACACCGAATCGGCGGCCGCGGGGAGCGTCCCGTTGTAGTGCAGGGTGCCCTCGCCCCGGTCGTCCCGCGGGTAGAACTGGCCCTCCTCGGGCTTCTCGTCCTTGCCCGGGGTTCGGGCGATCCACGGGTCCGTCGCCGGCTCCTGCACCGGGATCGTCACCGTCCGCACCGTCGGCGGGCCGCCGGTGTCAACGGCAACCCGCACAGTCATGCGGCCGCTGTTCTGCGATCGACGGAGGACGAGTTTGCCCGATCCGAGGTCCTTCACCACGGCGACGCCCGACACGTCCCAGGCGTAGCTCAGCTTGTCGGCACCGGCGGCTCGCATCGCGTCGGCGTTGGAAATCCGGGGGACGAGTTCGAGGGGCGAGCGGCCATCCCATCCCGCCGGGCTTGCCAGGGTGAACGCCGGCTCCGGGATCGCCTCTCGTACCGTGACGGCGACGGTCTCACTCTTCACCTCGGTCGGGTAGACGGCCTTGAACGTCACCGAGAACGTCGCGTCCACGGCCAAGCGACCGGCGTCCACGGTGAACGTGAAGCGGTCCGTCGCGGCGACTGTGTCCTTGCCGTCCCGCGTCACGATCCAGTACACCTTCTGCGCGCCGCCGGCCTTCGCCGCGAGCGTCACGCTCTTCCCCTCGGCGACGGACACGGCCCGGTCGGACACCGAGAAGGTGTCGCCGGCTTGCACCACCGGGCCGACGAGCGTCTGCGCCGCTTTCTGGTTCTCGTACTGGAGGCGTACCCATTCGGCGGACCGCGCGACGTTCGAGACGCGAACCTCGTCGATGTCGCCGACGAAATCGTAGTTGTGGTACCACCCGCCGAGGAACAACCGGGCCGGCGTGCGGACGTTCAGCGGGGCCGATGCCGTCTTCGACATGCCGTCGAGGGCGCCGTTGACGTACACCCGGGACTCGCCCTTCTCGTAGGTGTGGACGACGTGCGTCCACGCGCCGAGCGGGATCGGCCGCGTCCCGGCGACGTCGCCGCCCGAGAAGTAGCAATCCATCCGCACGTGCGGCGGGCTGCGGTATTGCATAACCACCTTGCCCTGCCCCTGCTCGTTCCCCCAGCCGATGACGGTGCCGTTCGGCCTCTCGGCCCGGAACCACGCCTCCGTCGTGTGCGCCGCGGCCCCGACGGGGTAGCCCTCGATACGGTCGCCGCCGAAGACGCCCTTCTGGCCGGGGAACCGCCGGGCACGGCCGACGACGCACGTGACCGGGGTCGTGCCGGTGTCCTTCGATTCGAGCGTGCCGACCTCGTCTCGGACCGCGTCGGCCATGTGCCAGACGCTGAGGTGGCCGTTCGTGGCGCTGAACACCGCCCGGCCGTCGGACTCGCCCGTCGCGTCGGGCTTGCCCCAGTGGAGCTTGATTTCCTGGCGGGCGTTGCCCGCGACGTGCGCATCGAACAGTACGCCGCCCTTTCCGAGCGACGGGAGAAGTGTCTGGACGAGTTGAGCCGGCTCTTCTGGACCGACGCCCCGAGGCTGAAGTTCATGTTGCGGCACAAGCAACTCTTCGCCAGGCTTCGTGCAGTGCGCGAGCAAGAAAAGGCTGACGGCCGAGGTTAGGCTGATCGGCTACGAGAGGATATTGCGTCGGGTTGGTCAACTGGCTTCCTGCTGAGCGGTGAACAGTGGTTGACGAGTCACATCAGCACGCGTGGACGCCTAACTCTGTCAGTATAGGTAGAGGCCAAAGATCCCGGCCAGACAATGTAAACGATTCACACCACCGAACGAACAACCTCAGCAACGATGAGGACTCGAGACTCTACGCAATTGGGAAAATCTACACGCCCGCTGGGGCGGTTGCAGCGGGTGATTCGGTCTGAACGAGTGTAATGGTGTCGGAGTCTTTGGCCCAATCGTCCATGAGAACGTGCAGGTGGCTATGCACTCCGCGGAGGATGTCTTCCGGGTAGTTGAACTCTTCGGCCAACCGGCTCAGTTCGTAACGTCCTCTTTGAATCACCTGCTGGCGACCCTGGGCGGCGTACGCTCGCAGGCCCGGACCCTCCCGACGGATCACCAACTTATCGAGTGCATTCTCCCCTGACCAGGGCAGACACTTGGCGGCCCATCCACCGTAATTCGGCCAGGGTCCCCCCAATAAACACGTTACCTCCGTCGTTGATCATGAACATGACGTACTCCCCGCGCCACCAACCGCACCCGACGACGCTCTCCGCCGCTTGGCCCTGTTCGCCAGGCTAGGTCGTGTGGACAGTCACGGGTGCCTCAGGACATCCAGGGCGGAGGCCAAGTGTACGAACCCGAGGTAGCACTGGTCGAGCTTGTCGTACCGGGTGGCCACCCGCCGGCACTGCTTGACCCGGGCCCAGAACCGCTCGACGACGTTGCGGGTGCGATACACCCGGCGGTCGTACCGCACCCGCCGGCGGCGGCACCCGAGCGGGCGGATGACGGCCTTGGCCCGCAGCCGGCGGACCAGCCGACGGAGGGCGTCGCTGTCGTACCCGCGATCGGCGATGACCACCCGTGGCCGGTGGCCGGCCAGCAGGGCGGCCGCCCGCGGCCCGTCCCCGGCTTGGCCGGGCGTGAGCAACAGGGCGACCGGGTGGCCGCGGCCGGTCACGGCCGCGTGGACCTTGGTGCCGAACCCGCCGGGGCTGCGGCCGACGGCCTGGCCGCCCGCTTTTTTTCCGCCCCGGCGGCGTGCGGGTGGGCCCGGACGACGGTCGAGTCGAGGATGAGGGTGGACACGTCCGGGTCGCGGACGGCCTCGAGCACTCGCCCCCACACGCCGGCCGCCGACCACCGCCGGAACCGCCGCCAGACCGAGTTCCAGTTGCCGAACCGCGGTGGCAGGTCCCGCCACGGGACGCCGGTCCGCAGGACGTACAGGACGGCGTTGACGAACGCCCGGTGGTCCCCGCGGGCCGGGAGCAGCGGCCGCACCGCCGCCCAGTCTGCGTCCGAGAGTTCATGCCGTCGCATGCCAGCCGCCTCCGAGGGAGTCGAGGCCGTTATGCGACCGACCGCCACTACTGTCCACACAACCTAATCCTGCTGCCGTGGAGGGTCAAGGGCCAACCATAGAGGCGACCGTGTTACTGAGGGCGTCCGGTGGGTAAGCCGGCGATCCGCGCGGCCGCCTGCTGGAGGAAAGGCTACGACGTCTGCCCGTGGAAAGGGGCTAGCGATGCCAGGGACCGCCGATCAATGCAGCCACTTCGCGCCGATGCACCCGGTTCAGCCGCAGAAATTTTTCGCGCTGTCCCCGTCCGAATTGCCCCGCGGCTCACGCTTCTCTGGATGTCGGGGCGGGACTTCCTCGCCCCGCGAGACTCAACACCCTGGAGGGAGAGGCGATGAAGACAAGCATTTGGGCGGCCGGCTTGGTGGCACTGTTCGTGGCGACGGACAGCTGGGCGGCGGACAAGCGGCGGGTCTTAATGGAGTGCCGTGGGGAGTACGGGGGGAGCGTCGGCCGGCCGAGCAAGATCGACGGGGAGGCGGAGGGGCGGGTGCTGGCCTTGGCGGCCGTCAACGCGTCCATCGACGGCATGGCCAACATCGAGGCGTTCGAGCAGTTCTCGAAGGCGGACGTAAAGAAGACCCTGTCCGGCAAGCCTGGTGACCTGCTAAAGGGCACCATCAGCTTCAGCACGGAAGACAAGAAGGAAGAGCTGTTCAAGGGGAACCGGCGGGGGCTGGTGGTGACCGTGCAGGAGAAGGGGTTCAAGCCGGGCACGTTCACCCACTCGTCCGATTACAACAAGTTGACCGGGGTCCGGAAGAGCAAGGCGAGCGGTGTCCTTCTGTACTCGTTCACGGTGTACGCCCCGGAAGGGTACGACCCGAACGGCGGGGCCGCGGCCGGCAACAAGGACGTCAAGAAGGAGGTGCGGTACACCATCCGGAACGACGCCGGCCGGGCGGTGCGGTTCGACATGCAGCCGAGCGGCAAGAGTTACACCCTGGACGCGGGCAGGACGTTCACGGGCACGTCCTACGAGGTGAACGGCAAGCTGCCAACGATCACCTTGGGCGACTCCGGCCGGACGTACAAGTTGACCGCCGGCAACCACAAGTTCTGGTGGATGAGCGGCGAGAAGCGGGTCGGGTTCGACCGCAGCACGGACTGACGGGTGGGCCGTGACTGCCCACACAAAAAGCGACGGCCGGCGGGATCGTTCCGGAGGGCGGTTGGCAACGACCGCCTCGCATCCGAAACGATCCCGCCGGCCTGGTACCTTGCCCGCCGAGATCGGAAGGGTCACCGCTTGGGAAGATGGCGACTTCGGCGGTGCGAAATTTCCCGTCGCACGAGTAACGACAAGATCCAGGACCGCGTCCCGTTCGACCCGGGGCGGGTATCGTGTACTGCCCGCATCCTCGGTAGTGCGAAAGCGTCCGGCGAGTTGGTCTGTCGGCGTGCGTGCGGGGTCGGCACCGGTCGGACTACGACGGTCGCCAGCGGTCCGGGAGGAGGTCGGCCACGTCGCGGCGTCGGGCGGTCGGGTCGGGAGATGGGTCAGCAGGTCGCGGAGGTAGGCCCACGGGTCGTGCCCGTGCCGCTTGGCGCTCGCCACCACGGTGAGCAGGACGGCCGCGGATGACAGGCCGTTGTCGCCGCCGACGAACAGCCAATTCCTTCGCCCGACGGCCAGCGGGCGGATGGCCCGCTCGGCCGGGCCCGTTGTCGATGGCAAGGTGATGATCGTCCACGTACCGCACCAGCGTCGGCCACTGGTTGACGGCGGACGTCACGGCCTGGCCGAACAGGCCCGACGGCCGGGCCACGCGCTTCTGCTCGGCCAGCCACGTCGCGAAGCGGTCGAGGACCGGTCGGGCGTGGTCCCGGCGGTACGCCGTCACCGCCTCGCCCCGCAGGCCCGCCTCGCCGATCCGCCGCTCGACGTCGTAGAGCGTGCGGGCGACGGCGATCGCCTCCGCGGCCCGCGGGTCATTGCCCCTTGCGTCGTGGAACCCGCGGCGGGCGTGCATCCCCAGCCGCCGACGTGTCGCATGCCCCGGTGGACGGAGTCGTACCCGGCGTACGCATCGGCCTGGACGAACCCGGTGAACCCGGCGCGGAACCGCGCCGGGAACTCTTGGGACCGGCCGGGGGTGAGGTCGGACACGATGAACGGGACGGCGGCGTCTCCGAGGTACGCCCAAGCGTAGGCCGTCCGCCGGGGCCGCAAGAGCGTCACGGGTGTCTCGTCGGCGTGGATGGCGTACGACCGCTTCACGCGGGCGACCATCGCCCGGTAGACGGGTTCGAGGGCGGCCGCGCACCCGCGGACCCAGTCGCACAGGGTGGACCGCGGCGCGACCAGCCCGTGCCGGGCGAGGATGTGTTCGAGGCGGTGGAGCGGCAGGTGACCGACGAACTCGGACACGGCGACGTGGGCGAGCAGTCCGGCCGCGACCGACGAGCGGGGGATCGGCTCGGACGGGAGTGGCGGGCGGGCGAACCGCGGGTCGTGGCCGGCCCGCTCGCACCCCGGGCCGGCGAAACTGACCCGAACCGTTCCCCGAACGAACACGGACGCCGGGCGGTCGTCGTACCGCCGGGCCGGCCCGCCGAGGCCGACCCGGACCCGCATCTCGCCGCCGCACGGGCACGCCTGCGCGGCCTCGGACAGGTCGATCCCCACCCGCTCGACGGGCAGGTCGGTGGCGACGGGACGGCGACCGTGCCCGCGGCCGCGGGGCGGGTTCGAAGGCGGGTCCGACGGCCGGGGCAACCGCGACACGCCGGCCTCGACGCCGGGCGGGGGCCCGGCGTCGAACAGGGTCGGGCCGACGACCCGCTCGGAGGTCCGGCCGAACGCCATCTTGACGAGGCGGTCGATGTGGGCCTGTTGCCCCTCGATCGTGCGTCGCAGGTCGGCGACGACGGCGTGCAATTCGGCGACGGTCGCCCGCAGATGGGCATTCTCCCGGTCGAGTTCGACTTCCCGCGGCGTCATGCCGGGGGTACGCGCGACCCGGTCAGACGGTTCTCGGATTCGCCGGGTCGGGCCGGGCGTACCGCTTGCGGGACCGCGCGGCCGCCGGATCGAGGCCGCCGAGGATCATGGCCAGTTGGGCCGGGGTGACGACGACTCCGACGCCGCCGGCGGCCGGGAAGGCGAACGTCCCCCGCTCCAGTCGGCGGAGGTACAGGGCGAACCCGTCCCCGGCCCACGCCAGCACCTTGAGCCGGTTCCCCTTGCGGTTCTAAGAAAACCACGAATCACCGAGTCAAGACCTTCGATGCCACGTTCCCTCGGCCAAGTCGGCCGGTTCCACTGTCGTAGAGTGGACGAACCGGCGGCACCCGTCGTGGTCGGCGTCGTCAGTGCGGATGGCGGAGTGCCGCACCCGGAGGGCGTGGCGGAGTTGGTCGAAGAGCTTCGGCGGCGGTTGGGACACGGCGATACCCTCCGGGGGATGGAATGTCCACCGTCCCCTCCGCCGGCCACGAATGCATCCGCGAGCACCGGTCACCCGTCGGCCGGGACGAACCGGCACGCCGTCCGGATTTCGGGGTCGCGGGCGAACGGGTCGATCTCCCCGCCGAGGACGTGGGGGTTGCCGGGGAATCGGAAGTCGGGCTTCGGCCCGGCCGAGTCGTAGACGAGGACTTCCGACGCCCCATCCGGGTAGACCCATCGGCCCGCCGGCCGGTCGAGGGGTGGCCTTGAGGACGAACACGACGCCCGGCCACGCCGGCGGCGGGGCCAACCGCCCCCGTGCCGCCTCGAACTTTCTCACCCGCCGCAGTCGCGACATGCCTACGCTTCACAGTCGAACGCGGGACCGCGGATTATCTCGTGCGGCCCGCCTGGGGGCAATGCCGGCGGGCCCGTGGGCCGGGTCGTAGGTGACCTCGCGGGCAATCCCGCCCCACACGACGAGAACGCCGGCCCCCGTGGGCGGTCCACCAAGCGTGCAGGAACGCCGGCCAGTCGTCGGCCGCCGGCTGTTGGGTGTGCCAGAACGTGCCCCGGTTCGCGAGCAGGCCGAGGACGCTGGCCACGTTGAGGTTGCCGCCGACCGTCTTGACCCAGGACTCGTAACGGCCCCTTCAGGGCCGAAATCGCCTGTCATCCCTTACCCAGGCCTGACAGCCTGGGCTGACAGAACCGACCCTTTCAGGCCGGAAGACCGAGTCTTGGCGAGCGGCCCGGCGTAAGCGAGCCGTGTCTTCGCGCACAGAAGGGCACCTACCTATCTACTTCGCAAAACGGGGACGAAGCGGTACGGGGAAAGTGGCAAGAATTCTAAAATCGGGCGGCGAGGCCCGGATCAGAACCGCGACGGGGGTGATGCCGGACCGGGCTGGGTCCCTTGCCAGCCGACCCACGGACGAGGTCCCGGGCAGTGGCGATGATCGGGCCGTTCAAACGGTCACGTTAAAGCCTTGCGTACGGAAGCCGGAACTGGCGTTCGGCACGGCTTCGAGTACGATCTCATCACCCGAGGAGCCGCCCGATGCCCGACGACCCGCCCACCGACTCCACGCAGGTCCAGGTCGGCCACCCGACCGTCACCGCCCCCGGTCTGCCCACGATCCACGGGTACGACATCCTCCGCGAACTCGGTCGGGGCGGCATGGGCGTCGTCTACGAGGCCCGCCAGACGAAGATCGACCGCATCGTGGCGCTCAAACTCATGCTCAGTGACGACCCGCTGCACAAGGCCCGGTTCCTCGCCGAAGGGCAGGTCATCGCGGCCGTCAAGCACCCGCACGTGGTCGAGGTCTACGACTTCGATGAATGCAACGCCGGTCCGTTCATCGCCATGGAGTATCTGCCCGGCGGTACGCTCTCGGACCGACTCAAGGGCGGCACGGCCTTCCCCCGCGCGAAGCGGCCGAGATGATCGCGAAGATCGCCTCCGGGGGTCGGTGCGGCCCACGACATGGGGATTGTCCACCGTGACCTAAAGCCGGACAACGCCTTGCTCGACGCCCACGGCACGCCGAAGGTGACGGACTTCGGCCTGGCGAAGCGGTCGACGTCCGAGCTGACGCGGACCCAGGACGCGGCCGGGACGCCGGCGTACATGGCCCCGGAGCAGGCGAAGGCGATGAAGTTCGTCGGCCCGGCGGCCGACGTCTGGTCGCTCGGCGTCATGCTCTACGAGGCGCTGACGGGTCAACCGCCCCGGCAGCCCGGTGAGCGGATCGATTACGCCAACTCTGGGAACGCCTGCTGCAGGGCCGACGGGCTGGGCCCGGTGCGGCACGACCACGCCCAGCCCGTCGGCCGCGTCGAGCCGGTACGTCGCTGGGTCGGCCATGGCCCGCAAGAGGGGACCGATCAGGGCCTGCTCGAGCAGGTACGCCGGGTCGAAGGCGGCGGCGTGCGGATGGGCGGCGAGTCGGTCGGCCTTCTTCGAGTGGTATGCGATCCCGTCGCGGTGGTACACCTTCCGGCGGAGGAACCTGGCCACCGCCCAGTGCAGGCGGAAGCTCTCGGCGAACGGGATCATCGGCGGCGGGCTGGCCTAGAGGCGGAGGGTGTCGAACAGGCGGCGGACTGGCGGAACGGGCGGCGGGCCTCGGCGTCCCAGTCGTGCTTGACAATCGGCGGCATCTACTGGTGGTCGCCGACGACCACGACCGGGGCGTCCGCCGCCAGTGGCAGGGTTGCCATCAGGCCTCGGGCAGGTTCATCTGCGACGCCTCGTCGAGGACGAGCAGGTCGCACAACTCGTGTCCCAACAGTTGCTTCGGCCACTTCTGTTTCCGCATGCCGTAGGTGCCGCCGGGCGTGATCCCGATGCCCCCCCCACGGGTGCTCGTACTTCACCCGCTTCCGCTGCTTGGGCAGATACCACGAGTACCCGGTCGGCAGCGACGGGCTGAACCCGCACTCGTCCAGGTAGTGGAGCTTCAGGCGGCCGGTCGAAACTTTTCTTTCAAGTTGGCCAGGCTGATCTTGGCCCGCTCGACCTTCTGGGAGTCTTGCTTGTGGCCGACGGTCTGGGCAGTGCGGCGGTACCCGGCCCTCACGAGGGCGGGGTAGCGACGGGTCCGGCGGTGACCGATGCTGACGTCGGGCCGAGGACGTCGGCCAACTGGCGAGCGGTCCAGGTCCGTTCTTGACCGAGGAGTTCGGAAAGTTTGCCGGTCACCGCCGCCCGCCGGTCGTGATCCGGGGCGGGACCAGGAGCGTTCGGGTAGAACGCCGCCGTGCCGCGTGCGGCGAACCCCTTGAGGGCCGCCCGGACGGTGTGCGGCTGGCGACCCAGGTGGTCGGCGATCTTAAACGGGGCACGACAGGCTGAAGCGATCCCCGTGAAGTGACTAAGATGCCCCGCAGCCTGATGAACGAATCCGCCGGACTCGTCCCAACCTCACCAGAGAAGTCCATGACTCGAATCGTGATCGCCCTGGCCGTAGCCGCCCTCGCCGCCCCGTTGCACGCCCAAGACGTGGACACGCTCACGGCCGGCCGGGTGGTGGTCCTTGGCGACAGCAACACGCAGGCCGGCGGGTACGTCGCGTTCACGACATACTACCTGGAGAAACTCCACCCCGAGAAGTCGTTCGACATCCTCGGCCTAGGACTGGCGAGCGAGACGCTGTCCGGGTTGAGCGAGAACGGGCACGCGGGCGGCAAGTTTCCCCGACCGTGCCTGTTCGAGCGGCTCGGCCGGGTCTTGGACAAAGCCAAGCCGGAGGTCGTGTTTGCCTGCTACGGGATCAACGACGGCATCTACCAGCCCCTCGACACCGCCCGGTCCGCGGCGTTCCAGAAGGGCGTGACCACGCTGATCGAGCAGTGCCAGAAGGCCGGCGTGAAGCGACTGTTCCTCGTTACCCCACCGATCTACGACCACGCCCCGAAGACCGGCGAGGCCGACTACGACGCGGTGATGGCCGCGTACGCCAAGTGGGAGACCGAACTGAAGGCGCCCGGCGTGACCATCATCGACCTGCACACCGCCATGCGAAAGGCGCGGGCCGCCCGGGCCGAGCCGTTCGCGAAGGACAGCGTGCACTACGGGGACGACGGGCACCTGCTCGTGGCCCGGACGATCCTCGCAGCTGTCGGCGTGACGCCCCCCGAGGAGACCGCCGCCACCGTCAAGGCGGACCCGCTGTTCAAGCTCGTCGAGCGGAAGCGGGCGCTGCGGTCGGCCGCGTGGATGAAGCACGTCGGGTACACCCGCGAGACGACGGTCGCGCCGCAACCGCTCGGCACGGCCGAGGCGGACGCCGCCAAGGTCCAAGGGCAGATCGACACCCTGCGCCGGAAGAAGTGAAAGGTTCGTCGCCACCATTCAGGAACGGACATGACCCGCACCATCGCATTCTGCCTGACGGCCGGCGTGCTTTCGGCCTCAGCCATTCGCGCCGACGAAGTCGGCACGATCTCGGAAGCGAAGTCGGACGAGAACGGTTTTTTCGTCCACGCCGTTCGGTCGCCGTATCAAGCCAAGGCCACGCAAATTCGTGTGCTCCTGCCCGACAAACGGGAGAAGGGTAAGACGTTCCCGGTCGTGTACGTGCTGCCGGTCGAGGCGGGGACCGAAGGCCGGTACGGGGACGGGCTGAAGGAGGTTCAAAAGCTCGACCTGCACAACAGACTCGGCGTGATCGCCGTCGCCCCGACGTTTTCCCACCTGCCGTGGTACGCCGACCATCCGACCGATCGGGAAATCCGCCAGGAGACGTACTTCCTCAAGGTCGTCGTCCCGTTCGTCGACAAGGCCTTCCCGGTGCGGGCGACGGCCGAAGGGCGGCTCTTGCTCGGGTTCAGCAAGTCGGGTTGGGGGGCGTGGACGTTGCTCCTGCGGCACCCCGACCAGTTCGGGCGGGCCGCCGCCTGGGACGCCCCACTAATGTTGGACAAGCCAGGGAAGTACGGTAGCGGGGAGGTCTTCGGCACGGCAGACAACTTCGAGGGCTACCGGGTGAGCAAGCTGCTCGAGGCTAACGCAGAAAAGTTCCGGAGCGGGAGGCGGCTGATCTTGCACGGGTACGCGAACTTCCGGGCAGAGCACGAGAAAGCCCACGCCTTGATGGACCGGTTCAAGATCGCCCACGAGTACCGCGACGGCCCGGCCCGCAAGCACGACTGGCACAGCGGGTGGGTCAAGGAAACTCTGGAACAACTGGTCGCGGAATGAGATTGTTCGTCGTCCCGTTCGATCGTGTCAACCTTCTTGCCCGCTAACGCAGGAAGCCGTCATCCGTTCGAATTCGGTCACTTTTCTGCGAAGAGCTCTTTACACAGGCCGCCCAAGAAGTCATTACGCCAGCGACGCGCGAACCGGGTGGCCGGGCCGCGTGTCCCGTTCATTCCGCGAACCAGGAGGCCGCCGTGAAGCTGACGAAGCCGACCGTTGACACTCGACCGATCTCGTCACCGGAGACTTCACACGCATGGCCGCTTCCATCATCCTGGCCGAACTCGCGTACGACACGCCCGACGGCACCCCACTCTTCGCCGACGTCGGCCTGACCTTCGGCCCCGTCCGGACCGGGCTGGTCGGCCGCAACGGCGTGGGCAAGACAACACTCCTCAGACTCATTTCCGGCGAACTCCGCCCTCGCTCCGGGCGTGTTTCCGTGAACGGCCGCGTGGCCGTCCTCCGACAGACCGTTCGGCCCGATCCGGACCAGACAATAGCCGACCGGTTCGGCGTCACTGCGGCCCTCGCGGTCTTGCGCCGCGCCGAACAAGGCGAGGCCAGGGACGACGAACTCAACGACGTGGACTGGGCTCTGGAATCCCGCCTCGCCGCCGCTCTTGGCCGCCTCGGGCTGGACGTCCCGCCGGAAACCCCACTGGCCACCCTGTCCGGCGGCCAACAAACCCGGGCCGGTCTTGCCGCGATCGTGTTCGCCGAGCCCGACTTCCTGCTACTGGACGAGCCGACGAACAACCTCGACCGCGACGGGCGGGCGGCGGTCATGGACTTGCTCGCCGGCTGGCAGTCCGGGGCGATTGTCGTCAGCCACGACCGAGCGTTGCTCGACGCCATGGACGCGATCGTCGAGCTCACAACCCTCGGGGTTACTCGATACGGCGGAAACTGGACCGCCTACCGGGAACTCAAGGCGCAAGAACTGGCGGCGGCACAACGAACCCTGGCGGACGCCGAAAAGCAAGTCGCCGATGCGGCCCGTGGCGCGCAAGCGACGGCCGAGCGGCAAGCCCGCCGGAACGGGGCCGGGCGGAGGAAGGGACTCGGGGGCGGCACGCCCCGGATCGTCCTCGGCCTGATGAAGGACCGGGCCGAGGACGCCACCGGCGGGAATGCACGGCTGGCCGAGCGGTTACGGGAGCAGGCGGCAGCCGCAGCCGCCGCGGCCCGCGAGACGGTCGAAATCCTCCAGCCGCTCACGGTCAAGTTACCGCCGACAAACTTACCAGCCGGAAAGACCGTACTGCGGGTCGAGGGGCTTGTGGCCGGTTACGAACCCGAAAGGCCGCTCATCCGTGACGTGACTTTTGCCATCACCGGACCCGAACGGGTGGCAGTCACGGGTCCGAACGGCTCCGGGAAGACAACGCTGCTGGCTGTTCTCGCCGGACGGCTGGCCCCGTGGTCCGGGACGGCCGAGGTAATGACCCCGTTCACCTTGCTCGACCAGCAGGTGGGCGTCCTGGACCCGGGGCGGTCGGTGCGGGATAACTTCCGCCGCCTGAACCCGGGCGCGGATGAGCAGTCCTGCCGGGCGGCGTTGGCAAAGTTCCTGTTTCGGTCGGAGGCCGCGCTCCAAACGGTGGGGACGCTGAGCGGCGGGGAGCGGTTACGAGCCGGCCTGGCGTGCGTGCTCGGGGCCGTGCCGCCTCCGTTCCTCATCTTGGACGAGCCGACGAACCACCTGGACGTGAATTCGATCGAAGCGGTGGAGGCCGGGCTTCGGGCCTACGACGGGGCGTTACTGGTCGTCAGCCACGACGAGACGTTCCTCCACGGGATCGGGGTCACGAGGAGGATCGAACTGTAGCCGCCACCGACAGCGGCAAAGGGCCGGCGGTGGCAGTGCGACCGACGGCAACCTCGCGAAGAGTGCCGCCGTCGCAAAACGGTCAGACGGTGTGGGCCAGAGGTTTGCCGTGGGGCAGGGAACGGCGGGACCAGTCCTCGAACCGCGTCGGACCGAGCCGCGGGTTGGCGCCGGGGTTCAGGCCGCGGGCGTCGAGCGTCGTGCCGAAGTACCGGGCTTGCGGGTCGCCGACGACCGCCCGCCGGTCGCCGGTCGCGGCCAGGAACCGGCCCACGAACTCGGCCATGGGCAACGACTCCGGCCCGGCCAGTTCGACGATCCCGTTGATGGGCTCTCCCACAACCACGTCGGCCAGCGCCGCAGCCACGTCGTCCGCCGCCAGCGGTTGCATCGGGGCCGCCGGCAGGCGGACCGTGTCCCCGTCCGCCCCGGACCCGGCGATCGCGCCCAGGAACTCGAAGAACTGGGTGGCCCGCACGATCGTGTACGGCGTTCGGCCGGTCGCGATCAACCGTTCTTGCGCGACCTTGGCCCGCAAGTACCCGCTGTCCGGCAGGCGGTCGGCCCCGACGACGGACACGGCGACGTGGTGCCGCACGCCGGCGGCCGCCTCGGCGGCCATCAGATTGCGGGTGGACGTCACGAAGAAGTCCATCACCGCGGCGTCCGCGAACGACGGTGAATTCGTCACGTCCACGACGACGTCCGCCCCCGCCAGAGCCGCGGCCAGCCCCTCGCCGGTCAGGGCGTTGACGCCCGACGACGGCGAAGCCGACGCCGCCTCGTGGCCGCGCTGACGCAGCAGCGGGATCAGTTTCTTTCCGATAAGGCCACTACCGCCGATAACGACGATCTTCATGGTCAGTCTCCTGGTGTGTCGCCCCGCGGGGCGGTTGAAGTGGGAACAATCCGGTGATTACTCTTTCTTCGGCTCGGGGACGGCGATGTCCTTCGCGTCCCGTGGGTGCAGGACGACCGCGATCAGTCGCGTCTTGCCCTTCGCGGCCGGGTTTTTCGACACCCGGTGCAGGCACCCGGTCGGTTCGTAGAACGTCTCGCCCGCCTTCAGCAGCTTCGTCGGCTGGTCGTCCACGCCGAGTTCGTACTCGCCTTCGAGGACGTACACGAACCCCGGCCCCGGGTGGCGGTGCCGCTCGCCGGACTGGCCGGGTTCGATCGTCACCTCCACGACCGTCGCCGTCGCCTCCTTGCCGTCCAGTTTCTCCTTGATGTCCGTGACGGAGAGGACCTTGACCTTCTCCCCGTCCTCATGGCGGTGGGCCGCGGACATCCCGCCCGCCCCCACGACAACGCCGACCGCGACCGCCAACACAATTCGAATCATGGCCAACCTCCTCGCGTGTGGAACCGTTCGACCTCAAGGACGACCGGGCGGCCGATTCTGTGACGGGACTCGTGATCGGAAACTGGCGTCACGTCCTCGGCTGTCTGGATAAGCGTGGCGGGGTAACACCGTGGGGCTATAATCGGCCGCGGGGGCCGTTCGCCGCGGAGGGACCGCCGTGTTTGAGGAACCGACTTCCGCCGTCGTTCAGCGGTACCTGGACGAGTTGGCCGGAGACACGCCCGCCGAACCGGTGGTCAAGGCGTTGCTCGACCGGGCCGTCCGCCGGTTGCACCACCTGTGTGCCGCCCTGCTCCACCGAAGTTACCCGCGGCTCGCCCGCCCGCCGCTGAACCTGCACGCCGACGAGATGCTCGGCGCGGTGGTCGAGCGGCTCCTCAAGGCCCTCCGCCAGGCCCGCCCCGGCACGGTGCGTCAGTTCTTCGCGCTCGCGTGTCAGCACATGCGGTGGGAACTGAATGACCTGGCCCGCCGCTTAGATGGGCAGCCACCCGTCCCGGACGTGGATCACGCGCAGGTGCCCGCCCCGGCCGACAGCGGGTCGGTCCTCTCGCCGGCCGGGCGGCGGATGATCGCCGCCATCGACGCCCTGCCGGACGCCGAGCGGGAGGCGTTCGACCTGGTGCGGATTCAGGGGATGACCCAGCCCGAGGCCGCCGCCGTCCTGGGCGTGTCGGCGATGACCGTCAAGCGGCGGCTGAACAGCGGGCTGCAACTGCTCGCTGACGCACTCGCCGACCTGGACCCGCACGGGATCGACCCCGACCCGCCCTAACCGAAAGGAATTCGCCGTGTCCGCCGACCCTCGCGTGCGAAGTCTAATCGATCGCCTGCTCGACTCCGACGCCACCCCGGAGCAGGTGTGCGCGTCGCACCCGGAACTCCTGCCGGAAGTGCGGACCCGCTGGCAGCGGGTGCGGCGCCTGCGGGGCGACCTGGACGCCCTCTTCCCGCCCGAGGGAGCCAACGGGGCGGCGGACGACGCGGCGCTCCCGCAGGTGCCCGGCCACCGGGTGGAGTGTCTGCTCGGCCGCGGGGGGATGGGGGTGGTGTTCCGGGCGTGGCACCACCGGCTGAACCGGCCGGTGGCCTTGAAGATGATGCTGGCCGGGGCGTACGCCGGCCCGCGGGAACGGGAGCGGTTCCAACGCGAGGCGGAGGCGGTGGCCGGGCTGCGGCACCCGAACGTGGTCCAAGTCCACGACGCGGGGGACGCGGACGGGCGGCCGTACTTCACCATGGAACTCGTGGACGGCGGCAGCCTCGCACAAACGCTCACGGGGGCACCCCTCCCGGTGGAGCGGGCGGCGGACCTGGTGGGCACGCTGGCGGCGGCGGTACAAGTCGCACACGCGGCCGGGGTCGTCCACCGCGACCTGAAGCCGGCCAACGTGCTGCTCGCGGCCGACGGTACGCCGAAGGTGGGCGACTTCGGTCTCGCCCGCCGGCTGTCCGACGAAGCCGGTCTGACCGACACCGGCGCCGCCCTGGGCACGCCGAGTTACATGGCCCCGGAACAGGCCGACGGGGCGGCGGGCGCGGTCGGCCCACCGGCGGACGTGTACTCGCTCGGGGCCATCCTCTACGAACTGCTCACCGGCCGCCCGCCGTTCTGCGGCGTGACCGCCGCCGCGACCGTTCAACAACTCCTTTCCCACGACCCGGCGCCACCTTCGCGCTTGAACCCGTGCGTGCCCCGCGACCTGGAAACGATCTGCTTGAAGTGCCTCCAGAAGTCGCCGCGGCTGCGGTACGGTTCCGCCGGCGACCTGGCCGACGACCTCGGCCGGTTCCGTCGAGGGGAAGCGATCGCCGCCCGGCCGGACGGGCTCGCGCGGCGGTGGGCGAGGCGGGTCCGGCATCGACCCGTCTTGACGATTGCGGTCGCCGGCGTTCTCGTGCTGGCGGCGGCCCTGACCGGCGGTGCGTTGTGGGTCGTTTCCGAACGGGCGGCGGTCGAGCGGGCGGCCGAAGACGACTTGCGCGAGATGGCCCGCCACCGGGAGCAGTCGGGGTGGCCCGAAGCCCGCGCCGCGTTGGGGCGGGCGCTGGCTCGGCTGGGCGGCCACGGGTCGGCCGACCTCCGCCGGCGCCTCGACCGGGCGGACGCGGAGTTGACGTTGATCGCCCGCCTGGACGCCGCCCGCCTGGCTGGCAGTTGGAGCACTGGCGGGAAGCTCGCCCACGCCCGGGCCAACGACGAGTACGAGGCCGCCCTTCGGGACGCCGGGGTGTGGCTGCCCGGCGACAGCCCCGAGACGATCGCCGGCCGCGTCGCGGCGTCGGACGTGTCGGCGGCGCTGGTCAACGCCCTCGACGGCTGGGCGGAGTTGGCGCGGGATGCCAACCAAGTGGAGCAAATCCTCCGGGTCACCCGCCTCGCCGACCCGGACCCGGCCGGCTGGCGGAATCAGGCGCGAAACCCGGCCGTCTGGTCAGACAAGGCAGCCCTCGCCCGCGTTGCCGCCACGGCGCCCGCGGCTGACCCGTGCGTCCCGTTGTTCCTCACGGTAGCCAAGCGGTGTCGGGCGGCCGGGATCGATCCGTCCGAAATGCTCCGGCGGGTTTACCGCACCCAGCCGACCGACTTCTGGTTGAACCTGTGGTTGGCAGAAGACGCCTACCGGGGCCGGCGCTACGCGGAGGCGGTTCGATTCTGTCAGGCGGCCGTCGCCCTCCGGCCGGACGCGGCCGTCGCCCACAACAACCTCGGCCTGTCGCTTTTGGGGAGAGATCCCCGATTCGGCGAGGCCGTCGAATACTTCCAGGACGCGCTCCGACTCGATCCCGAGGCGCACCCGGTGCGGTTGAACCTGGCGAACGCGCTCACAGGTTCCTTGCGGCACGCCGAGGCCATTGAACACACCCGCGTCGCGCTCCGGGTCGAGCCGAACTCCGCCGTGCTTCATGCGATGTTGGCCCGCAACCTGGAAGGCCTGAAGGCGGACGACGAAGCGCTCGCCGAGCACCGCCGGGCAGTCGAGTGCGACGACCGGAACTTCGACGCCCAACAGGGGCTGAGAAATTTCTTCCTCCGACGCGGCCGAGCGGAAGAAGCGAGGGCGGTCTGGAAGAAGGCGCTCGCTCTCAACCCACCAGATCATGCAGCGTGGTACGGGTACGCCGAGTTGTGCCTCTACCTCGGCCGCGAGGACGAGTATCGTGCCGCCCGCCGCGACTTACTCGCACGGTTCGCTGGCGTGACGGGGCCGCTCGTCGCCGAGCGGGTGAGCCGGGCGTGCCTGCTCCTTCCCGTCGAGGGGGACGAAGGTCGGAAAGCCGCCGCCCTGGTCGAACGAGTCGCGGCCGCTGACCACCGGCAGTACGCCGCCTACCTCGCCCACTTCCAATTCTTGCAGGGGCTGGCCGACTACCGTCACGGGCGGTTCGACCGGGCGGCCGCCGCGATGCGGGGGGAGGCGTCGAGAGCGCTCGGCCCTGCCCCGAAGTTGGTCCTCGCGATGGCACTGCACCAGAGCGGACAGGTCGCGGACGCCCGGCAAGCGCTCGCGGCCGCTGTGACCGGTCACGACTGGTCGGCGTCCGCCGTCCGAGACCAGGACGGATGGATCTGCCACGCCCTCCGCCGCGAGGCCGAGACGATGATCCCGGCCGACCCGCCGACGAAGAAGTGATCGGCCGCGCTTCGTCGCGAGCGATGGGGGTATCATCACGTTGGCAGCGTTTACGGACTACCACTTTGCTTGCCCGCCATCTTGCCATTCGGTCGGCCCTTCGCCCCGCCGCGAAGAGGGCCTGCCGTGCGCGTCCCACTCCCCGTCACCGACGGCGTCGTCGAGGCGTTCCCGCAGTGCCCGCACAAGGCGTACTTGCGACTCGCCGGCGTAGCAGGGCAAGCGTCCGACTTCGTCGTCCTCCTACAGGCGTTCGACGCCGAGCCCCAGTCTGGCGATCCGGGCCGCGTGGCTCCGCCGCCATGACGGAACACCGTCCGAGCGACGCTGGCCGGGTTCCACGGGGCCTCTTGAACCGATCCGGACCGGCATTGCGGCGATGGTTCGGGCAAACTGCGGTTGGTGAAAGTACCCCGAGGCCAACGAACCGTCCCGTGGTACGTCCGATAGTCACGATCGTGATGCCTGTCGGAGCCATTACTTCCGATCGAGCACCTTGAGGACGAACGTACCGCTTTGGCCACGGGTTTCCGGGTGGTACATCAGTTCCGCGACGGCGGGGGCGGCCACGAACTCGCCGGGCAGTTCCGCGACGAAGACACAACTGTCCCGGACCGAGTTCGGTGCCTCCTCGTGGTGGTAACAGACCTTCGCGTCCCGGTCTTCGCGGAGGCCGCCGGAACTGCTCACGAGTTTTTCGAACCGCTTGTCCTGCGGGGCGATCGTCTCGCACCCGCCCGGCTTGGGGTTTTCCACCAACAGGTATCGCACCGCGCCGGGGGCCTGGGCCCGGGCGACGACCTCGCTGCGGACGAAACTACCCCTCGGGACGGTGTCGCCGGAGGCCAGCGTCTTCAGCACCGTCCCCTTCTCGTCGACGAGCGCAAACCGCCGCTCGACGACCAGCCCCTGCGCCACCGGGGCGAGGTTGCGGCCGGCCTTCCAATTGCGGAAGACGGCGTGGTACGTCACGCCCTTCATCTCGGTTTCGATCCGCATCTCGGTCTTGCCGGCCGGCAACTGCTCGGCCGGCAAGACCACCTTCGTCGCTAACTTGCCGTCGAACCGGACGGCGTGCGCCCGGCCGCCGATCGTGAGCGCGAGCGGCTTGGCCTTCAACTCGGTCGCGTCCTTCTTGGCGAGGTAGTCGCAAAAGGCGAACAGGATCATCGCCGTGTCCTTCGTGGAGTTCCAGCGGTTGCCCTGCTTGGTCCGGACGAAGAACGTCAGCGTCTGCTCGACGAGGGCCTCGTCCCCGCCCCAGGCGACGAGGGCCTTGAGGGCGGCGGCCGTGACCTCGAACGGGTCGTCGGACCAGCGGCTGTACCCGCCCGTCCGCCAGTGCGCGGCCCCCTTTTCGATCACAGCCCGCTGCTTGAGGGCGTCCGCGAACTGACGGGCCAGCTTCGGCCGGCCGCCGCGGACGGCCATCTCCAGGGCGAACGCGAGGCTGCCGTCGGACAGGGTGCCGGCGGTCGCACGCTCCTCCAGCCACGTCCAGGTGTCGGCCGCCGGGCCCTCCCGCTGCGAGAGGACGTAGAGGCTGTAGACGCGGTCGGCCGCCGCCGCGGGGGTGCGGCGTTTTGGTTGCTCTTGCAAGGCTGTGGGGTCGGCTCTGTAGACGCGGTCGGCCGCCGCCGCGGGGGTGCGGTTGCCGGCGAACCCCTTCAGCGCCTCCCGGCCTTTCTTCAGAACGGCCGGGTCCACCTTGTACCCGGCGTCCTCGGCCAGTTGGAGGCCGTAGAGCGCGTAGGCGGTCATGATGTCGCTGGCGGCCGTGGTCCCCCACCACCCCCAGCCCCCGTCCTTCTGCTGAAGTTCCGTCAGCCGCTTGATCCCGGCCGCTGCCACGCCGGGGAGCTTCTTTTCCAAGTCGGGATCGGGCACGCGAAACTGTTGCAAGATTTGCGCGACCCGGATCGCGGGCAGGAACCGGCTCATCGTTTGCTCGACGCACCCGTAAGGGTACTCGACGAGGTAGCCGAGCGTGTCGGCCAGGTCCGCGGCCAACGACGGCGCGAAGGTAATTTCGAGCTGGCCTTGGCTGGCCGCGTCGAGTTTAGGCAGGTCGAGCGTGACCGGACCGTCGGCGTAGCCAGACAGGGCCACGACCTGTTCGGCCGCGCAGCGGTTGACCGACACGCGCTTCGCGGCCGCGTCCGCCCCGGCCGAACTCTCGGCGGTCATGAGCAGGTTGACCTCGCCGCCGGCGGTCGGCGGGGCGTAAGTCCACCGAATCGGCGCGTTCGACATTGGCTTCAGGGCAGGGCAAACGCACCTAAATCGCCTGAAAAGGTAGTGCTTCGTCCCTCCACTCAGGTCTTGTTCAGCACCAGGTCGACGACCCAGCAGCCCAGAGCGTGTCCGCCGTCACCGCGGCAATGGTTCAACACTTCGGGGTCATCGCAGCCGGCCTCCTCCAGGGCATCTGCCAGCACCGGCAGGCGGTCGAACGCCCTGTCGGCGTAGATGCCATTGGCCAGGGCGACGACGGTGGACGTGAGCCAGGACGGGGGGATCACGGCGTGCCGGCGGTACGGAATCCCGAAGATGCAGTTCAGGACCTCGACCTGACCCTTCCGTCCGATGCTGCCCGCCGTCCACCGCATTGCCATCATCGCCCCGTAATCCGCTTGTGCCCACAACGCCAAGCTCACGGCGGCGGCCCCGGAGGCGTCGTTCGCTGCGTCCTGTCCATCCGGCCAGCCACGCTCCGTGACGGCGGCCGCCGCCCCCTCAATCTCCATCGCCTCGGCCGACGAGATCAGCTTGTCGGCGTACCGCTCGGCGGCCTCCACTGCCGCTCGGCTCCGCTCGTCCGCCAGGAGCGGCCACACCCGCCGGCAGAAGGCAGCGGCGGCGAGCCGCCACTTACGGCCGCTAACGCCATTCCTCGGCAGCGCCTGGAGGACGGCCTCCGGATCGAGGGTGGCCAGCCATTCTTCTTTGGTCATCGTGCGGCGTCCGATTCACCGGCCCCAGCCGAGGGCGAGAGAGTCAACTTCAGTGTGGCCGCCAGCAACCTCCGGGGCAAGCCAGGGCATGGGCCTGGTAGTCACCCTCACCGGGGATGTGGGCGGCGTGGTCGTCAGGAGGTACACCCAGAGGCAGCTACGGAGGGCTGCCATGCCGACGAAGGACGTGTCGATCGCCCGGTACTTCACCGACCTGCCCGACCCTCGGATGGACCGGACGAAGAAGCACACCCTGGGCGACATCCTGGTGATCGCGCTGTGTGCGGTGGTGTGCGGGGCCGACTCATGGGAGGAGGTGGAGGCGTTCGGGGAAGCCAAGCGCGACTGGCTCGGGAAGTTCCTGACCCTGCCGAATGGCATCCCCAGCCACGACACGTTCGGCCGGGTGTTCGCCCGGCTCGACCCGAATCGGTTCGGCGAGTGCGTGGCCGGGTGGATGGCGGCGGTGTGTGAGGTGGCCAGGCTGAAGCACATCGCAATTGACGGCAAGGCGTGCCGGTCCGCCCCCCGGAACACGTTCAGCGGGTGCCTCCACCTCGTGAGCGCGTGGGCGGCCGAGAACCGGCTGATCCTCGGGCAAGCAGGCGTGGCCGACGGGTCGCACGAGATCGCCGCCATCCCCGAGCTGCTCCGCGTGCTCGACCTGAAGGGCGCGCTGGTGACGCTCGACGCGGCCGGCTGCCAGAAGGAGATCGCCAAGCAGATCCGCAAGAACGGTGGACACTACCTGCTGTCGGTGAAGGGGAACCAGCCGGCCCTCCACGACGCCGTGTTCGGGGTGTTCGACCGGGCGTGCGAAACCGACTTCGCCGGGGTGAAGCACGACGGGCACGAAGCGGTCGAGGATGGCCATGGGCGGCACGAGGAGCGGTACGTCACCGCCATCTACGACCCGCCAGGGCTACCACCCGAGTGGCCGGATGTGGCAGCGGTGGTGCTCGTCGGTCGGGAGCGCGAGGTGAAGGGGAAACGTACCGACACCGCCCATTACTACATCACGAGCTTGAAGGGGACTGCGGCCGAGCTGGGGCGATTGATCCGCCGGCACTGGGCGGTGGAGAACGAGTTGCACTGGTGCCTGGACGTGGCGTTCAGAGAGGACGCGAACAAGACGGCGGCCGGGCACGCCGGAACCAACCTCGGGTTGGTGCGACGGGTGGCGGCCTCGCTCCTCAAGCAAGACCCGGGCAAAGGCAGCATCAAAGGGAAGCGGTTCAAAGCCGCCCTTGATGAGGGCTACCTGTTGCAGGTCTTACAGGGATTCCTTGAGGATTAGATGCGTTCGCCCTGGGCTTCAGGGTGACGGCCACCTCCGCCGGGGTGAGGATCGTCCCGCCGTCGGCCTTCAACTTCACACGGATGGTCTGGGTCTCGCCGGTGCGGTTGTGGACGCTGGCGAAGACCTCGCCCGAGTCGCCGGCGGTGAAGCACCGCGGCAGCATCGGCCAGACCATGATCGGCTGGAACGTGTGGATCGACGCCTTCGCCCCGCCAACGTGCATCCGCGGCGACACGGCTGTGACCACGACCTGCCACCGAGTCAGGGTGTCCGGCAGCTTGACGGTGACGGTCGCGTGGCCGGTCGCGTCGGTGCGGACGGCGGCGTTCCAGTACGCGGTGTCGGAGAAGTTCCGCCGCACGGCGGCCGCCGCGACCAGGTCGGGCAGCGGCCGGTCGTCTTCCGCGTCCGGCGCGGCCGCGATCGGCAGCGCGTTCGACAGGGCCAACGCCGTGAAGGTTGGTGGCTTGGGCGGCGCCGGCGCGCCCGCGCCGCCAAGACCGCCGATTCCGCCGATCCCACCTCCTCCGATCCCGCCCGCGAACCCGCCGCCGAACCCGCCGAGGCCGCCACCGAGGCCGCCGCCGCCGATTCCGCCTCCGACGATCCGCCCGGCAGGAGGCTTCGGCTTGTTCCAGAGGTAGCCGTCGCCGTCGTCCCAGCCGTAGACCGGGTGCCAGCGGTGCGACGCCGGTGGGACGTGCTGCGAGAAGACTTCTTGCAACAGCAGCGTGTTCCCGACGAACTGGATTTCGAGCCGCTTTTGCTTCGGGTCGAGACCGAAGAGGTCGGCCAGCGGTGCGTCTCGGCCGGGCAGCCCCTCGTACCAGTTGGCGGTCGAGCCGTTGGCCTCCTTCGAACAGTAGACGTCCACCCCGGCGAGCCGGAGCAGATGGGCCACGTCGCGGGTCGTCAGTTGCTTGCGCTGGTAATTGTCCGCGAGGGTGGACCACTCGCCTCGGCGTTCGACGGACAAGTTGCTCGTTCGCAACGACGCCCGGACCCGTTCGACGAGGGCGTCGATCCGCACGTCGCCCAGCCGCCGGCGGAGGAGGACGAGGTCGAGCCGGTTCGCGATCCGGTCGTCGGCGTAGTAGTAGTTGCGAACGTCCGGCGCGGCGTCCGCCTCGATGGCCAGCAAGGACGAGTCGTAGACCGAGGCGATCAAGTCGATCGGCTCCTGGCGGTCCACCTGGAAGTCCAACCGCACGAGCGACCCGGGGGCGACGCGGTCGAGCGACGTGACGTTCACCTTGAGCAAGCGGTCGGTCGGCGTCACGCGGGCGAACGTGTGGGCCTGCCGGCTAGTGGTGTCGTCCTCCGGGTAGAGCACGTCGAGGGCGCACCCGTACTTCAACCCCGGCGGGAGCAACTCGTGCAGTCGGTAGAGGCCGTCGCGAAAGGCGATCGGCTTCGCGAAGTGGATGCCGCCGCTGTCCCGCAGGGTGAGCAGCGCCTTCGCGTCCGCGTACCGGCTGCGGATCGTGCCGGTCACCACCGGATCAACTACCGGCACGTGATCGACTGGCTGGTCCGCAAGCCGGGGGCGTTCGCGGGGTACCGGTACCGCGAGGAACTGTTCCCGACGACCACGTTCCGCATCGCGTACGACGTGCTGCGGTCGCACCTGCCGGCGCGGGCGGACCGCGAGTACCTGCGCCTCCTGCACGCCGCGGCGCGTGACGGCGGGGCGGCACTGGAAGCGGCGATCCGCGCCGTGCTCGATGGCGACGGGACGCCGGCGGCCGACGCGGTGTCGGATCGGATGCGTGCGTTGTCGATCCCCCCGACGGTACCGGTCGTCGCCGTCGGCCCCGTGGGCCTGCGTGTGTACGACCAACTCCTGAGTGCCACGGAGGGCACGACCCATGTCGAAGACGAACGAGACCGAGGCGGTGACCGGGAACCTGAAGGAACTGGGCCTGCCGACGATGCGTCGGACGTTCGCGGCGGCGGCCGTCGCGGCCCGGGCGAACGAGCAAACGTTCGAGCAGTACCTGCTGGGCCTGAGCGAGGCCGAACTGAGCCACCGCCGGGAGAACCGGATCGGCCGGCTGCTGCGGGCGTCGAAGCTACCCCTGGAGAAGAGCTGGGCGGCTCTGGACACGAAGCGGCTGCCGACGAAAGTGGTGCACCAGGCGAAGGCGCTGCTGGACGGCGGGTTCGTGGACCGGCGCGAGAACGTGCTGGTGTTCGGGCCGCCGGGTTCGGGGAAGACGCACCTCCTCTGCGCGGTGGCGCAGGAACTGGTGCGGTCGGGGCGGAAGGTGCTGTCCACGACGTGCAACCTGCTGGTCCAGGAACTGCTGCTGGCGAAGCGGGAGCTGAAGCTGCCGAAGGCGTTGAAGCGGTTGGGCGGTTACCCGGTGTTGATGGTGGACGATCTGGGTTACGTGCAGCAGAGCCGGGAGGAGATGGAGGTGCTGTTCACCTTGTTGGCGGAGCGGTACGAGCGCGGGAGCGTGCTGCTGACGAGCAACCTGGCGTTCTCGGGTTGGGAGGCGATCTTCAAGGATCCAATGACGACCGCGGCGGCCATCGACCGATTAGTACACCACAGCGTGATCGTCGAGCTGAACGTGCCGAGCTACCGGGCCGAGCAGGCCAAGAGCCGGCGAGCGAAGGGGACCGACGAGACGACGGCATGACGAGTGCCGATGTGATGCTCAAGCGGGAAGTGTAACTGTCGCCAAGCGGGAAGCATAACTGTCGCCAATCACGGTCGCCGCGTTCGCAACGTCCGGCCTGTCCGTCCGGGCATTTTGTGCGGCCCGCGGCCTCCCTGAGAAGCGGTTCTGCACGTGGCGGAAGGCCCTCGGCCTGAGTCCCGTCGGACGCCCGGCCGGTCGTCCGACGCCCGCCCCGCCGGCGGGTTCGTCCCCGTCCGGGTGGTGTCCGACGCGGCGGCCGAGGTCGTCCGGCCCGGCGGGGTCGTCCTCCGCGTCCCGATCACGGCCGACCCGGCCCACGTCGTCCGGCTGGTCGCCGCGATCCGGGGGGCGACGTGCTGACCCTCGGCGCGACCGGGGCCATCTACCTGGCCGTGGAACCCCAAGACGGACGGAAGGGGATTGACGGCCTCGCCGGGGTGGTGGCCGCGGCCCTCGGTCGCGACCCGGCGTCGGGTGACCTGTTCGTCTCTTAGGCCGGGAAGGTCGCCGTGTTCGGCATCCTGGAGCGATCCGTGGGCGAGGTCCGGCTCAGGATAGATCGTCCAACGCCAACCGGAGCGTGGTGCGGGAGCAGAAACGTACAGTGGGCAGCGAATCCGGCCCGGCCCGGTGTCAGCGGTTCACCCCAGGCAGCGGGGCGTGGTACGCCGTCTCGTACTCGGCGTGTAATCGCCGCACGAGGGCGTCGAAGTCCGGGGCGGCCCGGTACTCCTGACCGATCCGGCGGCACAAGTCGTGGGCCACCTTCTCCTCGCCCGTCCGGCCCCGGCAGTGCCGGTTGAGGTGATCCCGAATCGTCGGTCGGTGCCGGTTCAACTCCCACTTCCGCCTCGCCGCGGCGGACAACTCCAACCGACCGGCGGCCACGTCGGCCAGGATGACGTCGTTGACGGCCATCAACTCCTGGAGGCTCTGGAATTCGGCCTCCAAGCGGTCGCCGCACGCCTCGGCGGCCCTCAGGTCGTTCTCCAGCCGGCCGACCTCCCACACGTCCAGGCCCAGCGACTCGGCCAGTACCGGGTCGGCGTAAGCCGTGCCGGCCAAGATCAGGACGGTGATCGGGAGGGCGGCCGACAGCACGCGGGCGTTGCGGATGCGGGTCACGACGGGATTCTCAACGAAGGGTCGGGCGGGATCGGGTTCACACGAACCCCGCCGCGGGGCCGGAACGGCCCCGCGGCGGGGCACATCCCTCAGTAGTCGGCCAAGATTTCGCCGCCGCCGAACGTGACGAGGGCGGCGAACGTCCGAACGGTAATGGTGCTGTTGACGAACTTGACCGAGCCGTCGGCGAACAGCAGGTTCAGCCCGCCGGTGTGGAGCGAGTACGGCTGCTGGTTGTTCGAGCAGTTCACGGCGCACGGCCCCGGGACCGTCTCGCCGTCGTAGGAGATGCCGGTGAAACTCGCGATCTCGCTGGCGCTCGGCCGGATCCACGCCCCGCCGCCGGTCGGGTTCGTGTCCGGGTTGCTGAACGCCTTGCCGGCCTTGTACCACTGCGGCCGGCCGGTGTCCTCGACCAGGAGGATCGTGTTGGCCGTGCCGTCGGTGACGTCGGTCACCTTCCGGGTGTAGATGCCCTCGGTGTACACCGTCGCCCCGGCCGCCGACCGGTTGATGTTCGACAGGATGCCGTACCCCTGCGACTTCGACCCGGCCACGAACGTGACCTCGGCCCCCGGCGCGGTCGCGTCCACCCGCTCGACCGGGACGTAATCCCCGTACGCGAACACGTTACTCCCGCCGTTGTTGTACAGGCCGACGCGGACCTCCGGGCTGGTCGACGGGCAGATGTCGATCTTGATCGGGATCGCCCCGAGGGGCGTGTTG
Organism: Limnoglobus roseus; assembly: GCF_008254045.1. Lineage (GTDB taxonomy): Bacteria > Planctomycetota > Planctomycetia > Gemmatales > Gemmataceae > Limnoglobus > Limnoglobus roseus. The sequence goes on from NZ_CP042425.1 coordinate 3,887,530, forward strand.
ACCGGGTCGTTGTTCCACCCGCTGAAGTAGTTCAGGTTGACGTGCACGTTCCCCTGCTCGATGTACGGCAGCAGCCAGCACATGTACGACAACTGCGTCGGCGTCGGGTCGCCGGTGTTGATCTGCCGGTTGACCGACGAGTGGAAGTTGCCGTTCGTGTTCTCGTAGTTGTGGAACGCCAGGCCGAGCTGCTTGAGGTTGTTCGTGCACTTGATCCGGGAGGCGGCCTCGCGAACTTTCTGGACGGCCGGCAGGAGCAGGCCGATCAGGATCGCGATGATGGCGATGACGACCAGGAGTTCGATCAGCGTAAAGGCGCGGCGGTTGCGATTCATGACAGTCCTTTCGGAACGGGGTCGGGGTTAGAGTTGCAGCGGGGGCAGTTTGTTGGGTTCCTTCTTCACGGTGACGCGGGGGGCGGCGGGGGCGGTCGGCTTGCCGTACTTGCCCTTCAACTTGTCGGCGGCGAACTCGGTGATCTTGTCCGACCCGACGGTGACGACGACTTCGGGCCGCCACTCGATGGTGACGGCGTACTCGCCCGGCGGGGCGCCGTCCTCGTGGGCGAACGTGCTCAGTTTGACCGTGCCCGCGGCGTCCACCCGCCCGGTCGGCAGGGGGACCTTCGGATCGGCCTTGCCGACCGGGTGCAGCACGACCGTCGCGCCCGCGGCCGGCTTGCCGAGCACCTGCACCTCGAACTCGACCGGGTACGCCGGTGGTTCGGTCCGGGTACAGCCGGCACCGAGGAGCGCCACGACGCCGGCCACGGCGTAGAAGAATCGGATCCTCATCTCTCCCTTTCCTGTGACCAAAAGTTCCGGACCGGCAGGTCGACACACGACCCGGATGTCACCACCTTGAGACTCAAGATCGGCAACACGATTACCAAGATGACAAACAATGTGATCTAACGCAAGGCGTGGTAACCCTTGAGCGATGCTACTTGGTCACATCCGACATCCGACGTTCCGATTCGTCCCTGCCGTTTTTAGAGCTAAAGACGTGAAGAATCGCAACTTGTGGGTCTGGAATTGCCGGACGTATGAGTGGCCGTCATTTGACAGAGTGGGCTCGGGCGACTTAACAAACTCGGGTCGATGAAGTGCGAGGGGAATCCACTCGCCAACGCGGTCTCGCGTCCCGTCCTTCTTTGCGAACGGGAATTGCACCGGGGTGCGGTCCAACTCTTTCGGCGTGTCGAAACGGTTTCCGGTCCGGCCGCAACACGGACGGTTTCGATCGGGCAACGGACGAACGCCACGTCGCCGACGCCGAGGCCGATCGCAACAAAACGAACGCGGGCGGGGAGTGAAGAGACCTCCCCGCCCGCGTCAAGATATCGAGTCCGGCTCAGCACATGCAGCAGCACACCGGGGTGCCGCCCATCATCAGGCAGCACGTGCACCCGGTCTTCATGCAGGCCGTCATGCAGTCGCAGCAGCCCTGGATCATGTCGCAGCACGCCTTGTCCCCGCTCGTGCACGTGACGCAGCACCCGTCCTTGGTCATCTCGACCTTGCACGCACCCATCGTCAGGTTGCAGCAGCACACCATCATGCCGTTCATCATGCACGCCACGCTGCACATGCCCCCGGCCATCATCGTGCACAGGTTCTGCATCATCGTGCACGCCGTCGGATCGTCGCACATACAGGTGATCTTCATCCCGCCGGTGCACTTCTCCATCTTCATCGTGCACCGGGGGACCATCACCATGTTCGGCATCGAGGCCGGCATCATCTCGGGCATGTTCGTGGACGGGGCGCCGGACATGTTGGTGGCGGCCATGCGGTTCATCGTCATCATGGGAAAAGCTCCGGGTCGGTGTGATTGGTTCGGGTGACGTGGGAGATGATAACCCGGATCGACGCCGGTTCAACCGCGACCGAATCGCTGTACGTTCCGATTTCGAAGCCCGAAGTGACGATCGAAGAATTCCAGCGGTTTGCCGATCTCGGAAGTGGTGATTCGACAAATCGCCTGAGAATTCGCCCTTTTAATTCTGATCCGGACAATCATCCGTTGTTCGCGCCGTTGTCCAGAAGCGGCGAAAGAATCTCCGAAAATCCTGAAAATGGTTTCGGGTGATGCCCTTCACACCCCAAGTCATGGCGTCGACGACCACCATAGATGACTTAGTAGACAGTTAAAGTCGCAATTACAACATCCGTCATGTTGATTAAGATGACTCCTATGGTAATACTACATGTGTTGCGTGGCCCAGTCTTCCCATTCGAGTCGCCCGACCTTGATGGAGAGACAAGGCCGGGCGGTCCAGACACCTTGGGGAGAGGGGTGTCCTTCGAACGGGAAACGGGGCCACGCACTTCTAACGCCGCTGGTGGCGTTAGCACCTCACCCGGAGATGAATCATGCGTAAGCTGCTGTTGGCCCTGTCCGCCCTGGCCGTGACGGTCGGGTTCACCATCGCCTCGGAAGTGTCGTTCGTGAAGTACGACGCGGACAAGAAAGAACTGACCGTCAAAGAGGGCGACAAGGAGGCGACCTACAAGGTCACCGACGAGACGAAGGTCAAGCGCGGCGAGAAGGACGCCAAACTGGAGAACGTCCTGAAGCACTTCTCCGAGAAGGCCAAAGCCGGTGACGCCTTCGAACTGACCGCCGACAAGGACAAGAAGACCGTCTCGGAAATCAAACTCAAGGGCGGCAAGAAGCAGTAACCGGTCGTCGACGTCCCGCGGCGGAGGGCTTGCCCTCCGCCGCGGTTCATTCCGTTCCAGCGAGTCAACGCCCGGCCCCACGTCCGACCGGCGAGCCTTCCTTGGGCCCGCGGCGAACCTCCACGCGATCGAACGAAATCCGGCCACGGGAACACCATCCTGGGCCGCCCGGTGAGTACTCGCACCCACGTGCCCCAACCTCCCACGACCGCCTTCGGAGCACCCGCCCCATGCGACCTCGACGGATCTCCGTGCTCTTGGCCGTGTGGGTCGCGCTCGGTTTGGTGGGGTGCCGGCCCGCCGACGGGCCGGACCGCACGCTGCGGGTCGGCTATCAGAAGTGGGGCACGTACTCGATCCTAAAAGCCTCGGGCACGCTCGAACCGAAGCTGGCCGCCCACGGCTACCGGGTCGAGTGGGTCGAGTTCCCGGCCGGCCCGCCTTTGCTGGAAGCGATGAACGCCGGCAGCCTCGACCTCGGCCACACCGGCGACTCGCCGCCGCTGTTCGCCCAGGCGGCCGGCGTGCCGCTCGTGTACGTCGCCGCCTCCTCGCCCAGCCCGGACAGTTCGGCCGTCGTCGTGCCCGCCGGGTCTTCCATCCGCGGCGGGGCCGAGTTGAAGGGCAAGCGGGTCGGCTTCGTGAAGGGGTCGAGTGCCCACACCCTCGTCGTGCGGGTCCTGGAAAAGAACGGCTTGGGCGTCGGCGACATCGAGGCCGTCTATCTCAGCCCCGCCGACGGCCGCGTGGCCCTCGAAACGGGCGGCATCGACGCCTGGTCGGTCTGGGACCCGTACCTCGCGGCCGCCGAGCAGATCGGCACCGTCCGCCGGGCCGTCGAGGGCCGCGGTCTCGTCGAGGGCCGCGAGTACTACCTGGCGGCCCGCTCGTTCGTGGACTCTCGACAAGACATCGTGAGGCTGTTCCTGGCCGAGTTGACCCAGGTGAAGGGGTGGGCCCGGGACCGATCGGACGACGTGGCCCGGATGCTCGCCGACGAGACGGGCATCGACCTCGGAGCCATCGCGAAAGCCGAGGCCCGCCGCAGCCGGTACGACACGCGGGCCATCACGCCGGAACTGGTGGCCGCCCAGCAAGCCCTCGCGGACCGGTACGTCGAGTTGGGACTGCTCCCGAAGTCGATCGTCGTGGCGGACGCCGTGCCGCGGATCGACTTCGGCCTCCAGGAGTGACCGCGGTGGACGTGTTCTGGTTCATTCCCACGCAGGGCGACGGCCGGTTCCTCGGCACGACCGACGGCGGCCGGCCGGCCACGTTCGACTACTTCGCGCAAGTGGCCCGCGCCGCAGATTCGCTCGGCTACCACGGCGCGTTACTCCCGACCGGCCGCGGGTGCGACGACGCCTGGATCACGGCCGCCGGCCTGGCGGCGATCACGACGCGGCTGAAGTACCTCGTCGCCGTCCGGCCGGGGCTGGTCAGTCCGACGCTCGCGTACCGCATGGCCGCCACGTTCGACCGGCAGACGGCCGGCCGCATCCTCATCAACGTGGTCGCCGGTGGCGACACCGACGAGTTGCACGGCGACGGCGTGTTCCTGTCGTCCGAGGAGCGGTACGAGCAAACCGACGAGTTCCTGACCATCTGGCGGGGCCTCGCCCGCGGGGAGACCGTCGACCACGCCGGCAAGCACCTGACCGTGTGGGCGGCCAAGCAGTTCTTCCCGGCCCACCAACAGCCGCACATCCCGCTGTACTTCGGCGGGTCGTCGCTGCCGGCCGTGTGCGTGGCAGCCCGGCACGTGGACGTGTACCTGACGTGGGGCGAGCCGCCCGCCGCGGTGGCCGAGAAGGTCGCCGACGTCCGGCGGGCGGCTACGGCGAAAGGCCGGTCGGTCCGGTTCGGCATCCGGCTGCACGTCGTCGTCCGCGACACCGTGGCCGAGGCCCGCACGGCCGCGGAGAAGCTCATCGAGAAGGTCACGCCCGAGGTCGCCGCGGCGGCCCAGGGCGTGTTGGCGAAGTACGAGTCGGAAGGGCAGCGGCGGATGCTCGCCCTCCAGCGGAACGGCCGCGACGGGCTGTGGCTGCGGCCCGACCTGTGGGCCGGCGTCGGCCTCGTCCGCGGCGGGGCGGGCACGGCGATGGTCGGCGACGGGCCGACGGTGGCCGCCCTCATGCGCGAGTACGCGGCCGTCGGCATCGACACGTTCATCCTGTCCGGCTACCCGCACTTGGAGGAAGCCTACCACGTCGCCGAGCACGTGTTCCCGCACCTGCCGCTCAGCCGAGCGACGACCGCGGCGACGCGGGGCGAGGTGATCGCCAACGGGGCGGTCCGCATCCCCGGCGGCGCGAACGGCACCTCATGAGTCGCGCACTCACGCCCTGGCTGCTGCCGCTGGTCCTGCTCCTCGCCTGGCAGGCGGCCGGCAAACTCGGCTGGCTGTCGACCCGCGTCCTGCCGACGCCCCTGGAAGTCGGCCGGGCCGGGGTCAAACTGACCGCGTCCGGCGAACTGCCGCGGCACCTCGGCGTGAGCTTCGCCCGGGCGGCCGCCGGGTTTGTCATCGGCACGACCCTCGGCCTCGCCCTCGGCGTCCTCACCGGTACGTCGCGGCGGGCCGAGCGGCTCCTCGACACGTCCGTGCAGATGCTCCGCACCATCCCGCACCTGGCCCTCATCCCGCTCGTCATCCTCTGGTTCGGCGTCGGCGAGGCGGCGAAGGTCTTCCTCGTCGCCGTCGGCGTGCTGTTCCCCGTCTACCTGAACACCTATCACGGGTTCCGCACGGTCGACTCCGGCCTGATCGAGATGGGCCGGGTGTACGCCCTCGGCCGGTGGCAACTGTTCCGGCGTGTGCTGTGGCCGGGGGCGTTGCCGTCGGTGCTGGTCGGCGTGCGGTACGCCCTCGGCGTGATGTGGCTGACGCTCATCGTCGCCGAGACGATCGCCGCCACGTCGGGCGTCGGCTACCTGGCGATGAACGCCCGCGAGTTCCTGCGGACCGACGTGGTCGTCCTCAGCATCCTGCTCTACGCACTGCTCGGCAAGCTGGCCGACGGCGTCGCCCGGTTGCTGGAACGGCGTCTCTTGCCGTGGCACCCCGCCTTCGTCCAACCGATCGCGGCCGCCGCGAACCCGGACGACTCCGTTGGGAGTGAACTTTGAGTTTCGCGGCCGGCGGCGTGTCCGTGGAAGCGGTCGGCGTCCGCCGGGCCTTCGGCCCGCACGTCGTCTTAGACCGGCTGAACCTGCGGGTCGCGGCCGGCGAGTTCGTCGCGATCGTCGGCCGGAGCGGCAGCGGCAAGAGCACGCTCCTTCGCCTCCTCGCCGGGCTGGATCAACCGACGGCGGGCGAGGTGCGGATCGACGGCCGGCCGCTCGCCGGGCTGAGTCCGCGGACCCGCGTGCTCTTTCAGGACGGCCGCCTGTTGCCGTGGCTGCGGGTCGGGGAGAACGTCGCGTTGGGGCTGGACGACCGCCGCCGCGAGAATGCCGCCCGCCTGTTGGAGCGGGTCGGGCTGGCGACGCGGGCGGCCGACTATCCCGGCGTCCTGTCCGGCGGCCAAAGGCAGCGGGTGGCCCTGGCGCGGGCACTGGCGGCCGAACCCGGATTCCTGCTGTTCGACGAACCGCTCGGCAGTTTGGACGCCCTGACGCGGGTCGAGATGCAACGACTGGTCGAAGAGTTGTGGCGGGAACGCCCCTTCACCGGCGTGCTCATCACCCACGACGTGGCCGAGGCCGTTACCCTGGCCGACCGCGTGCTGCTACTCGAAGGCGGCGGCATCCGCGCCGAGTGGCCGGTGCCGTTCCCACGGCCGCGGGCGACCGGCTCACCGGACTTCGCCCGCCTCGTCGAAGGCGTGCTGGGGCGGGTGCTCGGCCGGCCGGCTCAGATGACGTAATCCCCGCCACCGAACTGCGGCAGGAGGTCGGACAGCTTCGTTTCGGACAGCACCCGCTCGCGGCCGTCGGTGATCCGCTTCCAGACGGCCCGGAGGGCGTTGCCCAACGGGGTGGGGGCGTACCGCTCTTCGGGCGGGTCGGTCCGCTCCAGGGTGTTGAGGACGTCGGCCAGGGAGATTTCGTCCGGCCGGCGGGCCAGGTGGTACCCACCGGACGCGCCGCGGGTGCTGACGACCAACCCGGCCCCCTTGAGGTGGCCCATGATCTGAACGAGGAATCGCTGCGGGATGCCGTGCTGCGACGCCATGTCCGACAGGTGCACAGGTTTCGGGCTGCCGTGCTGGGCGGCCAGTTCGAGGAGGGCCAGGCAGCCGTACTCGGCCTTCGCGGAGAGAAACATGGCGACCTTTCAGGGAGACCGATCCCAAGAATCTTGCGCAACGACACGGATTTCCATCGGCCTGCGCACCACGGCCCGCGAGCTTAAACGGGCGTGCGAAAAAGTAATTTACGATTTTGGTGATAATTTTAGTTATAATTAGATCCTTATCGCTGTGCGGGGAGCTCTTCGCGATGAAACTTTCTCGAAAGGCCGACTACGCCCTGCGGGTTCTCGTCACGCTCGTGGAGCGTGCGGGGGCGGGACCGATTTCAATGACCGAGTTGGCGAGACGGAATCACGTGCCGAAGCGGTTTCTCGAACACATCATGTTGGACTTGAAGTCAAGCGGGTGGGTCGGGAGCAGTACCGGCCGGACGGGCGGGTACGTCCTGACGTCTCCGCCGGAGCGAATCACCCTGGGACAGGTCATTCGTCATTTCGACGGCGTTTTGGCCCCTATCGGCTGCGTTTCGGCCACGGCCTTCGAGGACTGCTCTCAGTCGAACTGTTGCCGGTTTCGCCGGGTCATGCTCGACGTGCGGAACATGGTCGCGAACTACCTCGACAACGTCACGCTCGCCCAGGTGGTCGTCAACCAACCCGTCGCGGATCGCCACGTTTTCCACCTCGAACTGATCCGTGGAGAAGGTATCTGACACGCCGCTCACACACCAAATTGCGTTGAAAGTGCCCGCGAGGTGACAGAGTGGCGACCGCGGATGGCGGTCGAGCCGAGAACACGATTGACATTCGACACTATCTCTATCATATTGGTGACACACGATCAGTCGGTGGGATGTCGTAAGCCTCCACTTCCGACATCTGCAGTGAGCCGGCCGGGTCGTGATTCTCTTCTGGCGAGTGTCTCACACGCTCGTACTTTTCGCGCCTTAAAACCTTCGAGGGCACCACCCGAACGGGTGCCCGAGCCGTGATCGACAGAGGAGCGAGCAACATGGTCCGCATTACCTGGGAGAACGAAACCCTGCACGTGCGTCGGGTCGTGGTCCGTCGCGACCTGCCGCGGGCGTACACCTACGCCGTCCGCCGGGCGGCCGAGCGACTCGGGTTGCCGCTCGCCTACCCTGAAGCCAAGCCGCGGGCGGGCGACTTCTGGCTGGCCTGCTCGCCGGACCGCGGGTGGGGCGACGCCGACCCGGGTGCCATCGGCTGGGTCAGCCCCCTCGACATCGACGCCGGCCTGAACCTCTTGTTCGCCACCATCGAGGCGGTGAAGTTACACCCCGTCCCGTAGACGGTCTGAATCGCCTCGTCCGTCGATTTTCTCCGCGCGGCATCATGTGCTGTGCGTGGGACTTTCCCCCTTTCCCGAGGACGTGTCATGAAGCGACTGACGTACCTGTGGTTCGCCGTGGCGGCGACGCTGTTCGCCGCCGGATCCATGCCGGCCGCCGAGAAGTTAAACGCCGTGAAGGTGGTTGCCGACGTGGCCTACCACACCGGCGACGGCGTTGACGCCGAGCGGCACAAGCTCGACCTGTACCTGCCCGAAGGCAAGTCCGGCGTGCCGGTGGTGGTGTTCTTCCACGGCGGCGGCTACCAGAAAGGGGACCGCAAGGGCGCGGCCCAGTTCGGCGAGACGCTCGCCCGCCAGGGCGTGGCCGTCGCGGCCGTCGGCTACCGCTTGGTGCCGGCCGCCAGGTACCCGGCCCCGGTGGAAGACGGGGCGAAGGCCGTCGCCTGGGTGCAGAAGCACGTCGCCGAGCACGGTGGGGCGGCCGACCGCCTGTACCTCGCCGGCCACTCGGCCGGCGGCCACCTGGCGGCCCTGCTGGCGACCGACAATCAGTACCTGAAGGCGGCCGGGGCCGACGCGGCGGCCGTCAAGGGCGTCATTTCGTTGAGCGGCCTGTACGCGGTACCCGACGACCGGGCGGCGGTCTTCGGCGGCGACGCGGCCCGCAAGCAGGCGTCGCCGCAGCACCACCTGCGGGCCGATCTGCCGCCGTTCTTCTTGGCCTACGCCGACAAGGACAACCCGGACAAGGACAAGCACACGGCCGCGTTCGCCGACGCCCTCAAGGCGAAGAAAGTCGCCGCGACCGTGTACGTGGGCAAGGACCGCGACCACGGGACGCTGTTCTCGAAGATCGCCGACGGCGACCCGACCGGGCAGGCCGTGCTGGCGTTCATCCACGCGACCGAGGCCGACAAAAAGTAACCGCCAAGGGTCGGGCCGTCCGCGGCGGCTCGGCCCTCTTTCCCCCTAATTGAAGGCTCCCGCATGTCTCGCTGGTATTGGTCCTGCCTGTTCGCCCTGATACTGGTCACCGCCACTTCGGCCGCCGATCCGCCGGCGAAGAAGCCGAACGTCCTGTACATCGCGGCCGACGACCTGAACGCGCGGCTCGGCTGTTACGGCGACCCGCTCGCCAAGACGCCGAACCTCGACAAGCTGGCCGCCGCCGGCGTGCGGTTCGACCGGGCGTACTGCCAGTACCCGCTGTGCAACCCGTCCCGGAGTTCGCTGCTGAGCGGCAAGCGGCCGGCCACCACGCGGGTCTACAACAACGGCGTCGTCGCCCGCGCCCACGTCGGCAAGGACGCCGTCTTCCTGCCGGAACTGTTCCGGAACAACGGGTACTTCACCGCCCGCGTCGGCAAGATCGCCCACCACGCGCACGAGGACCAGGTGACGTGGGACGTGTCCGAGCACCCCCGCGGGCCGAACGGCGAGAACCTGATGTCGAAGGCGTACGCCGCCGTCGAGGGGACCGGCATCGGCGAGTTCTCCCTGGGCTGGAAGGCCACCGACACGAAGGACGAGGACGAGCCCGACGGCGTGGTCGCCACCCGCGTCATCGAACTTCTCGAACAGTCGCAGAAGTCCGGCAAGCCGTTCTTCCTGGCCGCCGGGTTCTATCGCCCGCACCTGCCGTTCGTGGCCCCCAAGAAATACTTCGACCTGTACCCGTTGGACCGGGTGAAACTACCGGCCGAGCCGCCGGAGCACCTGAAGTTCATCCCGAAGCTCGCGTTCAACGCCAACCCGACCCCCGCGAAGGGTGAGGTGTACACCGACGTGCAGAAGCGGGAAGCGGTGCGGGCGTACCTGGCGTCGATTTCGTTCATGGACGCGCAAGTCGGCCGCCTGCTGGCCGCGCTCGACCGGCTGAAACTGGCCGACGACACGGTCGTCGTCTTCTTCGGCGACCACGGCTTCCACCTGGGCGAGCACGGCGGCTTGTTCCGCAAGATGAGCCTGTTCGAGGAGTCGGCCCGCGTGCCGCTGATCCTCCGCGTGCCGGGGAAGAAGCCGGGCGTGACCAGCCGCCTGGTCGAACTCGTGGACTTGTACCCGACGCTCGCGGACCTGGCCGGACTGACGCCGCCGACCGACCTGGAGGGCACGAGCGCCGTGCCGCTGCTCGACGACCCGAAGCGGGCGTGGAAGACGGCCGCGTTCACCACCGTCACCCGCCGAACCGCCGGGGCGACCGAGCCAGTCTTCGGGCAGAGCGTACGGACGGAGCGGTATCGGTACAATGCGTGGGGCGACGGCACGGCCGAGTTGTACGACCACGACGCCGACCCGCACGAGTATGCCAACCTGGCCGCCGACCCGAAGCACGCGGCGACCGTGGCCGAGTTGAAGAAGTTGCTGGCCGGCGGCTGGAAGGCGGCCCGGCCCGGAGGGTAACGGATGGCACGGATTCTCCCGCTTGACGTCGCGGCCGCCCCGCCGGCGGCCCGGGAGCAACTCGACGAGCAGATCGCCAAACACGGCCGCGCGACGAACATGAAGCGGACGCTCGCGCACTCGCCGGCGGCCCTGTTCGCGCTCATGCGGTGGTACGACCTGCACGCCGAGGTGACGGCGTTCCTCGGCGACCGCCTCACCACACTCTTCGCGCACGCCGTCTCGGCCCAGACCGATTGCCTCGTCTGCTCGACCTTCTTCCGCCGGTGGCTGACGGAGGCCGGCGAAGACCCCGACGACCTGAAGTTCGACGACCGCGAGCGGGCAGTCGTCGAGTACGGCCGGCAGTTGGCCCGCGACGCCAACGGGGTGACGGACGCACAGTACGCCGCCGTTGCTTCCCACCTGACGCCATCGCAGGTCGTTGCCCTGACCGCGTTCGGCGGGCTGATGATCGCGACGAACGTCTTCAACAACGTCCTGAAGGTGGACCTGGACGAGTACCTGTTCCCGTTCCGCAAGGGGGCGACATGACGACAGGCTTGGCGGGCAAGGTCGCGCTCATCACCGGGGCCGCCCACGGACAGGGCCGGGCCGCGGCCCTCGCCTTGGCGAGGGAAGGTGTGTCGGTCGTCGCGCTCGACGTGACGAAGCCGCTGGCCTACCCCGGCTACGCGACCGGCACCTCGGCCGAACTCGATTCGCTGGTGAGTGAAGTGCAGAAGTTCGGCTCGCAGGCACTGGCCGTGACCGCCGACGTGCGCGACGACGCGGCGGTCACGCAGGCGGTGGCCGCCGCAGTGGAGCGGTTCGGCCGCATCGACGTGCTGTTCAACAACGCCGGCATCTGCGGGTACGGCCTCGCGCACGAACTCTCCGAAGACGCCTGGGACGCGATGCTCGACATCAACCTGAAGGGTGCGTTCCTCGTCACCCGGCGGGTGATCCCGCACCTGATCGCGCGGAAGGCCGGCGTCATCATCAACAACTCGTCCGTCCTCGGCCTCCGCGGGGCGAACCGGCTGAGCCACTACGTCGCCTCGAAGTGGGGACTCGTCGGCCTGACGAAGTCGTGGGCGATCGAACTCGCCCCGCACAACGTCCGCGTGGTGTCGATCCACCCGACCGGCGTGAACACGCCGATGCAGGACGGCCTGGCGGCGATGGAAGGGCTGACGCCGCTGGAGATCGCCGAGCGCTCGGCCGGCAACCTGCTGCCGGTGCCGTGGGTCGAGGCCGACGACGTGGCGAACGCGGTCGTGTTCCTGGCGTCCGACGCGGCCCGCTTCGTGACCGGGTCGCAGTTCGTCCTCGACGCCGGCCTGCTGACCCGCTGACCGGGGCGGCGATAAAATGTCCAGGCGACTGTTCGCGGCGGTCGATGTAGGAGACACGCCTCGCCCCGAGGAGCGGGAAAAGCCATGCTGGACACCATTCTGCACGCCGTCGGCCGCACCCCTCTGGTGAAGCTCCACCGGGTGACCGCCGGGCTGGCCCCGACCATCGCCGCCAAGGTGGAGGCGATGAACCCCGGCGGCAGTACGAAGGACCGGGTCGCCGTCGCCATGATCGCCGACGCCGAGAAGGCCGGCCGGCTGCGGCCGGGCGGCACCATCATCGAGGCCACGGCCGGCAACACCGGCGTCGGCCTGGCGATGGCCGCCGCCGTCAAGGGGTACCGGTGCATCTTCGTCCTGCCCGACAAGATGAGTGCCGAGAAGGTCAGCCTCTTGAAGGCTTACGGGGCCGAGGTCGTCATCACCGCGACGAACGTGCCGCCGGACCACCCGGACAGCTACAACGGCGTGGCCGACCGGTTGGCCCGCGAGATCCCCGGCGCGTGGCGGCCGAACCAGTTCACGAACCTGTCGAACCCCGAAATCCACTACCGCACGACCGGCCCGGAGATCTGGGAGCAGACCGACGGCCGGGTGACGCACGTGGTCGGCGGCGTCGGCACCGGCGGCACGCTGTCCGGCGTCGGCAAGTACCTGAAGGAGCGGAACCCGGACGTGAAGATGATCGGGGCCGACCCGGAAGGGTCGATCCTGTCCGGCGGAGCCCCGCACGGGTGGAAGGTCGAGGGCATCGGCGAGGACTTCGTGCCGAAGACCTTCAACAGTCAGCTCGTCGACGACTGGGTTCGCGTCGGCGACGCCGAGAGCTTCCACACGGCCCGCGAAGTCGCCCGCCGAGAAGGCATCCTCGTCGGCGGGTCGTGCGGCACGGCCCTGGCCGCCGCCCTGCGGTACGCCCGCCGGCTGACCGCGAGCGATCTCGTCGTGGTGCTGTGCCCCGACACCGGCCGCAACTACCTGAGCAAGGTGTACGACGACGCCTGGCTGGCCGCCAACGGCCTAGAGTGGCTGCCCGAGGCCCGGCACACGGTTGGCGACCTGCTGCACAGCCGCGGCGAGCGGCCGCTGTTCACGATCGGCCCGGACGCGACGGCGGCCGAGGCCATCGACATCCTGAGCACCGCCGGCATCTCGCAACTGCCCGTGCTGGACGGCGGCAAGCCGGTCGGCAGCGTGCAGGAAGTGACCCTCGCCCGCATCCTCCACGACCACCGCGACCCGGCCGCGGTGACGGTCGGCGAGATCATGGCCCGGCCGCTGCCGCAACTCGACGTGAGCACCCACATCGACGAGGCGTACCGGCTGCTGTTGTCCGGCAACACCGGCGTGCTGGCGACGAGCGACGGCGAGGTCCTGGGCATCGTCACCCGCATCGACCTGATCGACTACTGGTCGCCCTCGAAGGTCGCGGCCGGCGCACCGTAGCCGCAGGCTTTAGCCTGCGAGAGCCTTCCCCCCGCGAACGCTTCGGTGCCGGGCGATGGGCTTCGCGGGAGGAACGCTCCGCAGGCTAAAGCCTGCGGCTACAGTCCGAACCCCTCGCCCGCGGAGTTGCCGCATGAGTTCCGACCACGCCGCCCACGGGTTCAGCACCCGCGCCATCCACGCTGGGCAGCCCGCCGACCCGGCCACCGGGGCGACGGTCGTGCCCATCTCGGTGAGCTCCACGTTCACCCAGGCCGCCCCCGGTGAGCACAAGGGGTACGAGTACGCCCGCAGCGGCAACCCGACGCGGGCCGCCCTCGAAGCGTGCCTGGCCGCCCTCGAAGGCGGCGACCGCGGGCTGGCGTTCGCGTCCGGCCTGGCCGCCACCACGGCCGTCTTCCAGGCTCTACTCAAGCCGGGCGACGAGGTCGTCGCGGCCGCCGACCTGTACGGCGGCACCTTCCGACTGCTGGAGCGGGTGTTCAAGCCCTGGGGCATCACCGCGAAGTACACCGACGACGCCTCGCCCGCCGGGTTCGCCGCGCTCGTCGGGCCGAAGACAAAGATGGTCTGGATTGAGACGCCGACCAACCCGCTGTTGCAAATCCTCGACATCGCCGCCATCGCGGCCGTGGCGAACACGGCCGGTGCCGTGTTCGTCGTGGACAACACGTTCGCCTCGCCGTACCTGCAGCAACCGCTCCCGCTCGGGGCCGATGTCGTCGTCCACAGCACGACGAAGTACCTCGGCGGCCACTCGGACGTGATCGGCGGGGCGGTGATCGGCCGCCAGGAGTTGCTCGACCCGATCCAGTTCTTCCAGAACGCGGCCGGGGCGGTGCCGGGGCCGTTCGACTGCTACCTGACGCTGCGGGGGATCAAGACGCTGGCCGTGCGGATGGACCGGCACTCGGCGAACGCCGCCGAGCTGGCCGCCTGGCTGACGCAACAACCGCAAGTGGCGAAGGTGTACTACCCCGGCCTGCCGTCGCACCCCGGCCACGCCGTCGCGGCCCGGCAGATGAAGGCGTTCGGCGGCATGATCTCGCTGCAACTGCACGGCGGGGCCGACGCCGCCCGACAGTTCCTCACCCGCACGAAGTTGTTCAGCCTGGCCGAGAGCCTGGGCGGCGTCGAGTCGCTGGTCAACCACCCGGCCACGATGACCCACGCGAGCATCCCGAAGGCCGTCCGCGAGGCCCGCGGCGTGGACGACGGCCTCATCCGCCTGAGCGTCGGCATCGAGGATGTCGCCGACCTGCGGGACGACTTGGAAGTGGCTCTGAGTGCAGAAACCATCTAATAGATCACAGTATCAGTTCACATTTGACGTATTCTACTCCGTTAAGTCATTTCACGTCTGATAGTATGCAGTCATCTGAAATGTCGATTTTGTAATACCATACCTATCAATAATTTACATCGATAACAGGAACTCTTCCCGCTAATCGATTTGACGGAGTAGCCAGACGAACAGGGCAAGATTCGAGAATATTTCTTGCAATAAATCATCTTGTTTGTCATGTTGGTGCTTTAACAAGAATTGTGTTCTACTCAAGAACGCATCCGCTGATTTTGCTCGCCTGTTGGAGGACTATGACCGTGAGGCGCGTCCGAACGGGGCTGAGTCGAACCGTGTGACCGCAAGCATTCCAAACAACTGAACTGGTTTTCTGGAGGATCATCAACATGTCGAGTAGTCATTTCCGCCCCGTGTTCTCGCTGGTAGTCGCCCTCGCGATCGCGGCGGTGGGGCGGTCGGCCGAACCCGACGCGGGCAAGCTCGAATTCTTCGAGAAGAAAATTCGCCCGCTCTTGGTCGGGCATTGCAACGCCTGCCACTCGGCCGACACGAAGCCGGCCGGCGGGTTGCGGGTCGATGACCGCAACGGCCTGTTGACCGGCGGCAACGCGGGCGCGGCCGTTGTCCCCGGCAAGCCGGCCGACAGCCTGCTGTTGAAGCGGGTGGCCAAGGAGGCCAAGCGCCGCATGCCGACGGAAGGCGAGCATCTCTCCGACGAACAGATCGCGGACCTGACGACCTGGATCAAGGACGGGGCGGTGTGGCCGGCGGTCAAGCTGCCCGCGTCGTTCGGCAAGCAGAAGGAGAAGTACGAGGAACTGCGGAAGGACCACTGGGCGTGGCAGCCGCTCCAGGAGCCGAAGGCCCCGGCCGTGAAGGACGCGGCGTGGGCGAAAGACGACGTCGACCGCTTCCTGCTCGCGAAGCTCGAGGCGCAGAAGCTGGCGCCGGTCGCCGACGCGGACAAGGTCACGCTCATCCGCCGCGTCACGTTCGACCTGACCGGCCTGCCGCCGACGCCGGCCGACGTCGACGCCTTCGTGAAGGACGACTCGAAGGACGCCTTCGCCAAGGTCGTCGATCGGTTGCTCGCGTCGCCGCAGTTCGGCGAGCGGTGGGGCCGGCACTGGCTCGACGTGGCCCGGTACGGCGAGTCGACCGGCCCGAGCCGGAACATCCCGTACCCGCACGCCTGGAAGTACCGCGACTACGTCATCGACAGCGTGAACGCCGACGTCCCGTACGACCGGTTCATTCGTGAGCAGGTCGCCGGCGACCTGCTCCCATCGACGAACGACGAGGAGGCCAACCGGCAGAAGATCGCGACCGGGTTCCTCGCCCTCGGCGTGAAGGACGTGAACCAGCGGTTCAAGGTCCGGTTCGTCATGGACAACGTGGACGAGCAGATCGACGCCGTCACCCGGTCCGTCCTCGGGTTGACCGTCAGTTGCGCCCGGTGCCACGACCACAAGTTCGACCCCGTCCCGCAGGCCGACGTAA
Organism: Limnoglobus roseus; assembly: GCF_008254045.1. Taxonomy (GTDB): domain Bacteria; phylum Planctomycetota; class Planctomycetia; order Gemmatales; family Gemmataceae; genus Limnoglobus; species Limnoglobus roseus. The sequence goes on from NZ_CP042425.1 coordinate 3,903,716, forward strand.
ACGGCCTGGTCGCTGCAACTGACAAGGTGCATTTCGATCCTCCCGAACGCGACGTCGTACACGGCCCGGTGGGCGAACTGGCCGAGGTCGAAGTCCGCGTCGAGGTCGCGAATCATCCGGGCCAGGATGTTGCGGTTGAACGCGGCCGTGCCCCCCCCGCCGGTCGTTGTACGCGGCCTCAAAGACCCGCGGGTCTTTTTGCAAGTCGACGCCGAGCAGGAGTCCGCCGCCGCGGCGGCACAGGGCCGCCGTCCGCCGCAGCAAGACGATCGCCTCCTTCGGGGTGAAGTTGCCGAGCGTCGAGCCGGGGAAGTAGACCACCCGGCGGGCGGGTGGCGTTCGGCACGCGGGAAGGCCCAGCGGCCGGGTGAAGTCGGCGCACACTGGCAGTACCTCGACGTCCGGGTATTCCAAGGCCATGGCATTGGCCGAGCGGCGCAGGTGCTCGCCCGAGACGTCGACGGGGACGTAACCGGCCGGGTCTCGCAAGTGGTCGAGCAGGAACCGAGTCTTGACGCTGCTGCCGCTGCCGAACTCGATGAGAAGGCAACGCGGTCCCGGCAGCCCGGCAATCTCCGCGGCGTGCCGCTTCATGACGCCGATCTCGGTGCGCGTCGGGTAGTACTCGTCTAACGTCGTGATTTCATCGAACAGCGCCGACCCGTTCTCGTCGTAGAAGTACTTGCAAGACAGTTCCTTCCTCGGCGCTCCCAAGCCGCGGAGCACGTCCGCGAGGAATTGGCCCACCGGCGCCTTGACGGCGGGGGTGTGGACCGTTGTCGGACGGCGTCGATCATACGAGATCCTTGGCAAGGCGGATGCCGCTGAACTGCCAGCGGGCGTCCGGGGGGGAAGAAATTGCGGTAGGTGAGGCGGGTGTGGCCACGGGGCGTGACACAGGACGCGCCGCGCAGAACGAACTGGTTGCACATGAACTTGCCGTTGTACTCGCCCAAGGCGCCCGTAAGAGGGGCGTAGCCGGGGTAGCCGGCGTAGGGACTCGCCGTCCACTGCCACACGTCGCCGTAAAGCTGGTAGATCGGTCCGGGGTCGTCCGCAGCGGTTGTCGCCGCGGGGTGAAAGCGGCCGGCTTCCAGAAAGTGCCCCCCGAGTGGCACGTCGGAGGAGGCGATTTCCCACTCCGCCTCGGTCGGCAGTCGGGCTCCGGCCCAACGTGCGAACGCATCGGCCTCGTAATAACTGACGTGACAAACTGGCTCAGACGGACAGAGGAGGCGCGGACCCGCGAGCGTGGTCATGGACCACTCCCCGTTTTCTTCCGTCCAGTACAGCGGGGCCTCCCACCCCTGAACCTGCCGGGCGGCCCACCCGTCGGACAACCAAAACTCCGGCCGGTCGTACCCACCGTCGGCGACGAAGCCCTGGTACTCGGCGTTGGTCGCCAGCCGGCTTGCGAGCTGAAATCCGTGCAACCAGGTCTGATGGCGCGGCAACTCGTTGTCAAACGCGAAGCCGCTCCCGTCGTGCCCGATCGAGGCGAGGCGCGGGGGGAACGTCAACCAGGCGCGACGAGGGGGCACGGCAGCCTCGGACACCGCCTCTCGGTAGACGGGGTGAAGGGGGTTGGCGGCCCAGGCGTGCTTGAGGTTGGTGAGGATCAACTCCTGGTGTTGCTGTTCGTGGTGGATTCCCAGCACGACCGCCGGCTCGGCTCGGTCCAGGGTGCGGGAATCGGACGCCCGGAGGAGTCGATCCATGTGCTTGTCGACGTACGCGCGGTAGCCGAACACGTCCACCGCCGTCGGGCGGGACAACAGCCCCGCTGGGAGCGCGGCCAGCGCGGCCCCATGCTCTGGTAGTACGAGTTAAAAAGGCAACAATATACTTGGCGCACAGGGCTGGCTGGACAAGAATTCGTGTATGGACACGAACAACAACGACACGACCCCAGAAAAATTGGTTCAGGCCATCCGGTACTTCGCCGACCCGGACACCTGTTTGAACTACCTCACGCCGATTCGATGGCCGAACGGCATCACCTGTCCGCACTGCGGTTCGACCGAACACGCCTTCATCGCGAGCCGCCGCATCTGGCGGTGCAAGGGCCAGTGCAAGAAGCAGTTCAGCATCAAAATCGGGACAGTGATGGAAGATAGCCCGCTCGGCCTCGATAAGTGGCTGACGGCCATCTGGTTGATTGGGAACGCGAAGAACGGAGTCAGTTCATGGGAACTGCACCGGGCACTCGGCATCACGCAAAAGTCGGCGTGGTTCCTGTTGCACCGCATCCGACTAGCCATGCAAAACGGTTCGCTGGAGAAGTTGAGCGGCGAAGTGGAAGTCAATGAAACTTTCATCGGCGGGAAGGCCCGCAACATGCGCGCAGATAAGCGGGCCGAGAAGATTCACGGTCGCGGGGCGGTGGGCAAGGCTATCGTCATGGGCGTGCTGGAACGCAACGGCGAAGTGCGAACGACGGTCACTCCGGGCACCCAACGCGGCACGTTGCACGCTGAAGTGAGGGAGAACGTCGAAGTGGGTTCGCTCGTCTGCACCGACGCTCACGCGGGGTATATCGGTTTGAACCCGGACTACGTTCACGAGGCGGTCGATCACGCCCGCGAGTACGTCCGAGGGAACGCCCACACGAACGGGTTGGAGAATTACTGGTCGTTGCTCAAGCGGAGCACAAGGGGACGTATGTGAGCGTCGAACCGTTCCACCTGTTCCGCTGCTTGGACGAACAGGCGTTCCGGTACAACAACCGGAAGCATTGTGACGAAGCGAAGACGAACGGCGAGCGGTTCACGGAACTACTCGGGGCCATCGGCGGGAAGCGGCTGACCTACAGCCACCTGACGGGCAAAGATCGACCGGAGTTGCCCCCTGTCGAGTAAACGACAGGGTCGGGGGAAGCGGAAGAAAAAATTCGCTACTACGAAGTAGTGGCTTGCCGCATCGGGCGGAAGTTGTGCCTCATGGATTGAAGTATCTTCACACCGAACTCGGTCGGTACGAACCCCGCCCCGTCGCACTCCGGGCACATATAGCGGCGACTGTAACAGTCATCCGATCCACGCTGGCCCCGACAAGTTTCGCATGGGCGTTCTAGCTCAGGGATTTGGTCTTGTATGTCGCTACTCATCTTAAATGCCCTCATTATCCGGTCCCACAATAGCGGACACTTCCAGTAGCAATTTTATCGCTTGCTCCACGACGGGCTTTGTGAGTTTAGCGACCACCTCGCCGGATATATCGAGAAGCTTGCCCGATTCTGCGTTCGGGAAGGCGGAACTCAACTCAGCACAATGCCCGTGTGCCATCATAAACTTCGGGTCGGCTTTACCAGCTTTGTGAGTGATAGCGTGTCGCGTTTCGGCAAGTGCCTTCACGGAAGGGTGGAGTATGGCTTCCCTCACACCCGAGTGGCTCTCGCAGAACGCTCTAACGTAAGCTTCTCGCATTCCGTCTAAAGTCTGGAAATTATACTTCTCACTGAGGATTGTGCCCATACTGCGAGACAGGTTGTATCCGTGGAGTCGTAAGTAATCCACCCGCAAAAGCCGTTCTTCGTTCGGCCCCCTAGGATTTCGCGTCGCAGTAGCCGGCAACGGTTCCCGATCTCTCGGCATTGCCTTCGGATTCTTGCCGGCCAGGTCTGCTAGTTCGGCCGGGTGAGAGTTGAGGGCTTCGACCCAAAGGTCGCTGGCAAGAATCTCGAAAGCTGTCCATATACCTGCCACTGCGCCCGCCTTTATCGCACGAAAACCGTCCGAGCAGTTAAGCGAGTCATTAGACGGCAATGACTCCAATAGGTTTAAAAATCCAATGTCCAGATCGAATGCTTCTTCAGCGTCTTTGGTAGTGGCCGGCGCATTCGCACGCGCTTCAAATCGGGTATTGATCTTACCCACGAATTCCTGCCACTTCGGGTCACTCGGCCCATGCGGTTTTCGGGCATCATCGCCCCAGACTTCATGGGCAGCGTCCGCACTGTACTGAGCCGAGTGTCGAGTAATAGTTCGAATTATGTGGGGGAGTGTAGCAGCCATTCGAATTCGCCGCAGATTCGCGTCGAATGATTCACCGATGGCTCGAATTCCCTCGTGGGGTAAGTTCTCCCACGGGATCGGCCGGTAAGCGGTAGCAAAAAACAGGTCTTGGTAGTCGGTTGTCACCTTGGTCTCCAGTTTATCGTGGCGTGGAGCTGGGTTGACGTTTGCTTTCTCGTCACTCGTTATATTGGCCGATAAGGGGTCATGCCCTACTGACGGTCTAGCATTGCGCCGCCATCGAGTACAATCACCACATGAGCAAGCCGCATTCCCAACCATCCAACCCCACGGCGTTTAACGCCTTCGACGTGATGGCCCGCAAGCTGATGGGCGTCCCGAAGGCCGAGATCGACAAGCGGGAAGCCGAGTACCAGAAGGAACAGGCCAAGAAGCCAAAACGCGGGCCGAAGCCGAAGAAGTGACCGACCGATTCACGTCAGTTCTCAAGTCGCCGGTTGTGTTCCAAGTATATTATTGCCCTCCCGAGCACGCCATCAACGACCCCGCACCCGCGGGCGTTTGGCCCGTCGCCCCGGCAGTGGCCGAGGATGGGTGGTCTCGTGAAATGTGCGAGAGGCGGCGGGACGATCACATCGACACCCGAGAATCGGGGAAAAGGCAAAGAGATTCGGCGGATCCGCGATTCTACACCAGTTCACGAGTCTGTCCCTGAGAACGAGCGAGATGGAGGATGAGGAACTTTTTAATTTGCCTCGGAGATTTGGCCCGGCCGGCCGTTTCCCCTGGCGAACTCGGAGTCGTTGGTCGAGGCAAAACGCCGGACCCGGGCCGAGGATCTGTTTCGCCCTCTCCCATCTTGAGGCCGTTTGAGATGCTACGCGCGATGTACCAAGCCCTTCTCCGTGGCGCCCGTCGTCGGACGATGAAGCAGAAGTCCCCGTCCGCACGAGCGGCCCGATTCACCCCCTCGCTGGTCAGTCTGGAAGGGCGTGAAGTTCCCGCGGTGACGGCGTCATTCCTCCCGAGCGCCGGGGTTTTCTCCGTCTTCGGCGACAACCTGGACAACACCATCACCGTCAGTCGTGACGCGGCCGGAAAACTGCTGGTCAACGGCGGGGCCGTTTCGATCCTCGGCGGCACGGCGACGGTCGCGAACACTTCCCTGATTCAAGTCTTCGGCCAGGGCGGTAACGACACGATCACCCTCAACGAGGCGAACGGTGCGCTGCCGAAGGCGAACTTGTTCGGCGGGGCCGGCAACGACGTGCTGACCGGCGGGAGCGGCAACGACCTGCTGTTCGGCCAGGACGGCAACGACACGCTGCTCGGCAAGGGCGGCAACGACCTGCTGTTCGGCGGGGCCGGCAACGACGTCCTCACCGGCGGCGACGGCGACGACCAAGTGTTCGGCGAGGCCGGCGACGACCGGACGGTCTGGAACCCCGGCGACGACACCGACTTGAACGAGGGCGGGGCCGGGATCGACACCGTCGAGGTCAACGGCGGCAACGGGGCCGAAGCGTTCACCGTCACCGCCAACGGCACGCGGGTCCGGTTCGACCGCGTGAACCCCGCCCCGTTCTCACTCGACATCGGCACGAGCGAGAAGCTCGTCGTCAACATGAACGGCGGGGACGACACGTTCACCGCCGGCAACGGCTTGGCCCCGCTCATTCAGCTGACCGTGGACGGCGGCACAGGCAACGACACGATCACCGGCGGCGACGGGAACGACTTCCTCTTCGGAGGCGACGGGAACGACACGATCAACGGGGGCCGCGGCAACGACACGGCCTACCTGGGGGCCGGCGACGACGTGTTCGTGTGGAACCCCGGCGACGGTTCGGACACGGTCGAGGGGCAGGCCGGCAACGACCGGATGGTCTTCAACGGCGCGAACATCAACGAGAAGATCGACGTTTCGGCGAACGGCGGCCGGGTCCGGTTCGCCCGCGACGTGGCCAACGTCGTGATGGACCTGAACGACGTGGAGGGGATCACCTTCAACGCCCTCGGCGGGGCCGACACGATCACGGTCAACGACCTATCCGGCACCGACGTGACGGCGGTGAACCTGAACCTCGCGGCCGCCGGTGGGGTGGGCGACGGGGCGGCCGACACGGTCATCGTCAACGGCACGAACGGCGACGACGTGATCCAGGCCGTCGGCGATGCCACCGGCACGAGCGTCCTCGGGCTTGCGGCTCTCGTGACCATCACCGGGGCGGAAGCCGCCAACGACCGACTGACGATCAACGCCCTCGCGGGTGCCGACGTGATCGAGGCGTCGGGCCTGGCCGTGGGTGCCATCCAACTGACGGCCAACGGCGGCGACGGCGACGACGTGCTGATCGGCGGCAACAACAACGACGTGCTGACCGGCGGAGCCGGGGACGACGTGCTGATCGGCGGGCCGGGCCAAGACGTGCTCGACGGCGGTCCCGGCGACAACGTCGTCATCCAGTAAACGGGAATGACCATGGGCGGGCCGGGGACAAGGGCGAGTCGCTCACCCCCGGTCCGCAGTTCCTTGCGACCCTATTTCCTCCAGAACCCATCACGACAAACCGGAGAAGGCCGATGCCGTTGGTAAATGTCAAACTGATCGAAGGCGTGTTCACGCAGGCTCAAAAGCAGGAGATGATCCGGAAACTCACCGACACGATGGTGGCCATCGAGGGCGAGAACCTGCGTTCCGTGACGTGGGTTGTTGTCGAAGAGGTCAAAAGTGGCGACTGGGGAATCGGTGGCAATCCCCTCACGACGAGCGACGTAAACGCTCTCGCAGCCCGAACGGCCCGAGGTTGAGCCGCGAGGGTCCGAGTTGTTACCGCTCTTGCGGGGCAAAGACTGTTCGAATTGCGGAAGCGGGTTCGTCCCCAAGCCCGCCCGTGGTGGAACCAGCCGGCACATCCGGCTTTACACAACGGTGTGCCGGTTTCCAGTACAACCGTTGTGCAGGTTCTGCATTCGTTGTGCGACTGTGAGGGCAGATCGCCGGGGTAGCGGGCGAGCTCGTGTGGGACTTCCAAGACGGGCGGAAGATCAACTACGTCGGCGATCAGATGGATGACGTCGATCCGAACGACCAGGCGGATTGGCCGCGACAGCAGGCTTGGATGGCCAGCAGGTCGACCGGATCGGTGGGTGTTTCGGGACCGCCTTCGGACCCTCGTTCGACCGACGACGAGGAATCCTCGTAAGCGACTCTATCGCCTCGCGTCAGGCTTCGCAGGGAACTGACTGCTCATGGGGCTGAAGTCCAAGACGATTGCTGGGTCGTCCTTATTGCCGGTGGCAATTTTCGTCCCATCCAGACGGAATGCCACAGACCGAATAAACGCCGCGTTGCCCTTCAAGGCGAGGAGTTCTGTGCCAACGCTCGCGTCCCACACCCACACCACACCTTCATGGCCGCCGGCGACAACCCGCGTGCCGTCCAGGCTGAATGAAGCCACCCCACTTGGTCAGTGTGTTTGAGGGTGAGAACCGCTGTAGCCGTTTTCACATCCCACCTCGGCCTCAGATAGGCAAACACCTCATTCAGCCACCGCCGGACAACCGGGTCGGTCGTGTCGTACTTCTCGTGATCGTTCGAGATCGAGAATTGCCGGTAGTCCGCTCCGAACCGCTTCTCCTCCAAGTCGGGCCTTTGCGGAGGTCGATGGTCGTACCCGGACGACAGATCTGATCCGCCGTCTCAACGAACTAAAGCTTGCCACCCCGCAAGATGCGTCTCACAGGAGCACGTCATGCCCAGCGAGCAGGTTAACGCACTCGCCCATGTCGCGAAAGTTGACCCATCCCTTGGAGTAAGCCAGCCCCTTCACACCGCGATAACCTCCGCCGCCGAACGACCACGCTCACCAGCCCGGTGCAATCAGTGGCCTCATCATATCCAGAACCAACTCATGCCGCCGGGTCTGGTGCAGCGGAAGACCACCAACCCCCGATAGCCTGTTTTTCTGCTTCGCAAGTCTTTGTCAGGTAGTATTTTACGTCGTTTCAACGACAAGGGTAAACCCAAAAAGGGTAGATGTCGTGGTAGTTTCGGCGTAAAATCAGTGTACCTGACACCGGGCTTTGGGGGAAGTGCGATGAACGACGTGCGTAAAAAAGGCAGTGGGACGTGGGATCGTAGCCAAGACCGCTGGGAACTCAAGAAGCTGGGCATCCGCAAGACGCCGCAGCAGTTGGCCGACATCTTGGGGGAACCCGTCCCCACAGGGAAGATCGCCAGCCGCCCGTATTGGGACAAGTACCTCACCATCCTGACCACCGCCGACAACGCCGAGAAGCGGAAGCGGTCCCACCTGCAAGAGCGGCTGCGGTCGCTGGAAGTCATCATCGAGAGCTTGCAGGCCGAGAGCCGGGACGCCACCGAGTTCATCAAGGAGCGGCAGTACGTCCTCGACCTTCCCGAATGGGACATCGACCACGCCGACGTTCCGGCCATGCACCCGGACGCCAAGAAGGAACTCGTCATGCTGGGGCTGGACGATGACGAACTGGCGGTGCGGGTGCTGAACAGCCACCACATCAAGAAAGCCCCGCCGAAGGGCAGCGTGAAGCAAGAAGCGGAGAAGTACATCGACTCCAAGAAGGGCAAGGACAAGTCCAACCAGCGATCCGCCATCAACCTGTTCGTGCAGGCGTGCAGCAACATCTTGGTGAATGAAATCACCATCGACCACTACCGGGAGTTCTTGAAGTTGCTCAAGAAACACCCCACTTGGAACGACACCAGCAAGGCGAAGAACCAGAGCCGGGTTCACACCTTCCTGCACGCTCTGGCGACTGACCACAACCACCCGATGCCGTGGATCGGGGACAAGCGGCACATGCTGCCCGTCCCCGAAGGCGACAAGGTGCAGTACACCATCGAACAAGTTCGTACCGCCCTCGCCAACGCCACGGGCATCGCCCGCACCGCCCTGTTGATGGGCTTGAACTTCGGGTTCTACGCTTCCGACATCATCGAGTTGGCCGAGGAACACGTCATCAACGACGGCAAGCACGTCAGCAAGGTGCGGAAGAAGTTGGCACACAAGACGAACCGGGTGAAACCCGTGTGGCTCGTCTGGCCGGAAACGAAGGAGGCGATGGCGTTCGGCATCAAGCGTCGTGACCTTCAACGGGAGTGGGACAAGTTCCGTGAGAAGTTCGGCCTTCCCGAACACAAGGCACTGCGGAAGACGACCGCTCAAATCATCCAAGACGACGAAGATTTCGGGGAGGAAGAGAGTCTGCTGTTCCGGGGCGAGAGCCGACAGGGGACGCACCACAAGAACTACATCAAGAAGTACACCCCGGAACAGGTGGTGAAGCTCGACAAGGCACTGACGAAGGCGAGGAAGGTGCTGTTCGGGGTGGAGTAATAACCGGCCCGCCGCCCGGCTAATATGCCACTGGTTTCGGGTCGAAAGTGTCGTCAAAGGCGGTTAATAGCCGTTCAGACCGTTCCCAAGCAGACGACCCGCCGAACCCCATGTTTTCATGGGGTTTTAGTGCTTTTGTTGTCCATCTGCTCTACTTTGTGGGAAGGTTGTGGGAGTCCTTCAAGGGGGTGGGTCAAGTCCGTGTTCTTTACAGCACGCCATCCCGCCGCCCCGCCCCTTGTTGCAGAATTATCATCTCCCGGCGACGAACGGAAAATGGTGAAAAAAGGTTCCGTCACCCCCGGCCTTGCTCCACCATTACCCGGTGTTCCTTCTTGTTCTTGAACGTCGCCGCCCTAAATATCGGCATGAAGCACACGACGTTTTCAGAGTGGTTGGCCCAGCGTGACGAGGGTTTCCTGCTGCCCGACCGACCGGCACTCAAGGGGATGACCAAGATCAACATGACCCCGTTCACGGACGCCCAGCGGAAGCGGATTCAGCCGAAGCCGGTAAAGAAGCCGAAGTTATTTCCACCTACCATCAGAAGGATGAAAGAGATCGTTCCGCAGAAGTATGTGGCGAAGATCGGGGATTGGTGGCAAAATGCAAACTTGTAGTTGTGGAGGAACGTATGAGTTCACCAGAGAGGGAATGGAAACACATTCAAAGGCGACTTCGCAGCATCCCCATAGAAGAGATTGGCCCACGGGTTGTAGCTGAGGAGCGAGATGGCCTCTGGTGTCTTGTTGCGAGCGAATTGCTGTTTGTCCCAGCCAACGGGAGTACATGCGAGACGTGCTGGGATGACCCTTTGGAGTCTGCCCAATTCCGCCGTTGGGTGCAGTTACGCCCTGAGCGTATACACGCTACGCACGATTCTGCACTCGCATTCGTCCGCTCGCATTTCGGGCAGTGTGATTCGGCTTCGTCGTCATCGGGATGATGCTCTCTTACCGAGGACAACGCCTCTGATGTTGCGTAGGAAGTCATCAGCCATCTGCGTGAGGATGAAGCTCTACAAGGCGGAATAGTTGATCGTGAATTGACTTTCCGCACTCTGTACACACCATCCCGGCGTCAAGTGGTATGCCGCATCCGGGGCAGTACCACCGAGTAATCAATCGACCTACCTCGACGGCCTCCGGACGAGGCCGCTGCACTGGAAACCGCTGTGTGAGGATTTCGTGCATCGCCCCGCTCAACGGCATATCGCCATTCACGCAAGTGTATACACCATCGAGAATTTGCATCGTCCGACCGCAATGTGGGAAGTACATCTTATTCCTCCGCTGTTGGCGAAACTTACCCAGCCAGATGTGACAGGACTGTTGCTTGGAGCGAAGCCGGAAATCGTCATTTGGCGACAGACGGGTTGTGCAGCTTGTGCCACTCAGCGTCTCGCTTAAAGAAGGTTTCTCCGCATTCACGGGAGCAAAACCACCCGAAGTGATGGACTGGAGTGAACCCCTGCGATTCAAGGAGGCGACAAAATTTCTCACGCTCGGCATCAGGAGCATCACCTGCGATCTCGCCGAGAAGCCGACTGCACTCAGTACAGACGAACTCAACGTTTGGCACTGCACATCCTCCTGGTAGCCCCGATCCCACCCGATCGACCATGCCACCGCTGTTGGCAGCATTTTCAACCCGTTGCAGGACTGCCAAATAGGGTCACTGGTCATTTTCGTCTGGAACCACCAGCAAATCCAGAGGAATCCACGCAGCCAAATCGTGCCACACAGACTCTACCCTATTGACACTGTTCGGAACGTGCCGTAAGATCACGTCAGGAACAACGAGGACACGAACATGACCGTGGCCGCTTACATCCGAGTCAGCACCCGCCGACAGAACGACGACGGCCAGCGGGCTGAAGTGAAGAAGTGGTTGGACGCCAACGGCATCGACCCGAAGAAGGTGGAGTGGTACTGCGACAAGGAGTCCGGCACGACAATGAAGCGGCCTGAGTTCGACCGCTTGCAAGCCGACATCTTTCACGGCAAGGTCAAGACGGTCGTGTTGTGGAAGCTGGATCGGCTCTCCCGCCGCCTCAAGGACGGCGTGGCGACGTTGGCCGACTGGTCGGAGCGGGGGTTGCGGGTCGTCGTCGTGACGCAACAACTCGACTTCAATGGCTCCGTGGGCCGCATGATTGCGGCGTTGCTGTTGGGGCTGGCCGAGATTGAGAACGAGTACCGCAAGGAGCGTCAGGCGGCTGGGATCGAACAGGCGAAGAAGAAGGGCAAGTACAAGGGCCGGGCCAACGGGACGTTGAAGGGGAACCCGGCCCGTGTTGTTGAACTCCGTGACAAGGGGCTGACGGCCCCGGAGATCAGCACGGCGTTGGGTGTTTCGCTGCGGACGGTGTGGCGGTACATGGGCCGGGGCAACAACGAGCCGGTGAAGGCGTAATCGGTGACGTGAAGGTGTGGCCCAGCCCGGCCGCGAAGCGGCCGTGGCTGGGCAGTCACCACGACATTCCTTCAAGGTCGCCGCTCAGGGAAGGAAATTCACCAATCCGGGGAATTGTCGGTGAGAATTGTTCGCCGGTGGATAGATACCACCATGAACAACCCATCCATGCCGGGCGTCTTCTCCCGGTACAAACAAGAGAAGTACACCGCCTTCCAGACGTGGCTCACCACCAAGCACGGCCAGACCATCTACACCCTGTTCCGGCAGTTCTCCGAGACGTACCGCAACGCCGGTCACGCCCGCTGCGGAGCCAACCTCATCGGCAATAGAATTCGCTGGGAAATGAGCGTGGGAGAGTACGTCGGGTTCAAGGTGAGCAACGACTACTTGCCGATGTTGGCCCGCCAGATGGTGATTGACCAGCCGGACTACGCCGACTTCTTCACCTTCCACGACACGGCCACCCGGAAGGCGTTGGAAGCCGTCGCAGTGGGCGGCTCAGATATGAATATCTAATACGCCAAACACGACGAGGAGGATGACGCACTGGTAAAATGAAGAACCCGCCGCACGGCTGCGAACCAAGTGCGGCGGGTCAAGAAACGTACCATGTTACATAGTACCCCAGCACCGAGATTGTTTCAACTCCGTCCGAGGAAGCGGGTTCGGCCCCTTCACTACACCGAGGACGGGTGGCATACCCTTGACGGCTACTTGTACGAGGCCGACAAGCTGGCCCGGTGCGTCCAGTGGGCCAGAAGAAAATACTTCACGTCCGAGTTCACGGCCTTCGCCAGTATCAACTTCACCGAGGACATAACCGCTGCTGAAATGAAGGCGTTGTGGCCGAAGGTATGCCGCTATCTGTCGAACAAGAAGGTCGTCGCCTTGTACGTCTGCGAGGCCAGCCGCCGCTCCAACCACTTCAACTTCCACATGCTCTTGCGGAGCCGGACGCCCGACCTGTTGGCGTTGTTGAAGCAAGCTACGAAGACTGTGAAGACGAACATCAAGTTGGAGCCGTACAACCCCGGCGAGGGCCGGTACACCGTCAGGTACATGGTGAAGGCGAGGACGGCGAAGTACAAGAACGGCGAACTGGTCAGCCGTGACCGCTGGGCAAAGAAGCGGGTGCTGTTCCGGCAAATACTCAAGATGCGGAAGTACGGGTTCATCGGCCCGTTCTGGCCGCAAGGAATGAACAAGGAAAGCGTCTGGAAGGAGATCGTCGCCCACGAACGGAAGATCAACGACGGCCTTCAACAGCCGGGTGCGGAAGAGTACGCCCGTGAGATGTACGAACTCACGCAGGGCTTCTTCTCGTTGAGTCGGGTTCGCCGCTCCGTGGGCTACTTCGGTGTCCCGTCCGGTTGGGTTCCCAAGTTGGACGACGATCTTGTTGTTGTCGAAGATCATGACGCCGACGCCGAGATACCCACACCAGCCGCCGCCAAGCCACTACCGCAGAAGCCCGTTAAACCGCTCTGGAAGCCCCTACGAGCCGTCGAAATGATCGGGGTGATGAAAGACCGCCCGGAGCGTCCTGCGGCCACCTACGGGCCGCTCATGACGACAAGGTGCGAACCGCCTGACCAGACGGCCCGGCCACCGCCCCGAAGGGTAGATTTGGAGGGTAGGCGGTCGAAACTACCCTTGCATCTACCCTTTTAACCCCTTAAAACACAGGGGAATACTACTGGCAGTCAGGTGCAGCGCCTGACATGTTAGCATCCAGTCATCGTGAGAGCGAGGCCCGGTGGTCGGATCAACCGCACCTGCCGGTCGTTCGGATCCACCTTGATCTCGATCCGGGTGACGGGCCAAGCGGCGGGTATGTGGTGCCCCACGGCCCGAAGCAGCACCCACTGACGGCGACCGCGGGGAGCAGCAAGACGATCGACAGCCGCCTGCGTTTCTGCATCCCGACGCTCTCCGCCGCCGAACAGAGAATGAGTCTGCGCGGGCGCAGACGAACACGGGAAGTGGATTGGACCGGGCCGGCGGCCGTACGTCAAGGCTGGGTCAGAAGTTACGGCGACCTGGCCCCCAATCGACCGCGCAGCCTCACACGGTAACGCACCCCGTCGCCAGGCCGTCACCCAGCGTCCCGCTGGCTTTGCACCACCCAGGCGTCCTTGTTCCGCACGTGCGCGTCGATCATCGTCGGCGTGCAGCGGGATGACGGGCCACTTGAGTTGGGTCGCGTACCCGAGGGCGGCGGCCAGGAGCGGGTTCGGGTCGGGGATCAGTTCGGCCACGCGGTCCCCGTGATGGTTCGGGACGCATCGCGTTCGGGTGTCCATCACGCGGTCGCCGGCGGCCCCGCGTGTGATCGGGGGCAGGGGTTTGAGATCGTAAGTGGACAAGGGCGGGGGCCGTGACGGCTCCCGCCGCTGGTACTCCTCGAACGCCCAGTGGGGGGCATGGACACCGCCACCGTTCGGGCCGTGGTCGCCACGGTCTCGGTCTTCAGCTGTTCGGCGGCGCGGCGGAGGTGGGCGGGCAGGCGGGCCAGGACCGCGGCCACATCGACCGCGGGATCGGGTCGTGCGGGTCGGCCGGTTCGTCCTCGCCGATCCCGTGGAGGGAGTGCACGACCGCCGTGCGCCTCGTCGCCAGCTGCCGACGGAGCAGGTCCGCGGCGGTGCAAGGCGTGACCACGGCGAGGTACGCCTCGATCACGCCCCGCGCCGGGTCGAACGCCCGGCGGGCCTTCAGCAGTCGGAGGAACATTTCCTGGACGACATCGTCGGCGTCCCACCCACGGAGGCGGTGCCGGGCGGCGAGCCGTCAGGCCGTCTCCCGGACGAGGCGGCGGGCGAACGCGGATTCGGTCAACGGGGAGTTGGGCACGGGAGCGACCCTCCCGGCCGGCTTCGAAGACGTGAACGGACCAGTGGTCGGGCCATGCCCGCCCCGTTCCCGCCTCCGCGCCACGGCCGGCGAACCTCCGGCAAAGTGCAACTCCCGGAGGAGGACGGCGTCGAGGCCGTCGACGTCGCCGCACGCCAAGCAATCCTCTCGGTCCCGGCGGATCGGGTGCAGGCTGTACTTCGCCTCCCGGGCGAAGAAGTCGTCCCGGCCGACGAGGTACTCGGCGATCGCCCGGCGGTACAACTGCCGCTCGCCCTTCAGTTGGGCGTGGACGCGGAGCTCGCTGAGGACGGGGTCGTACACAGCCCTCGACAAGTTCATCTGTGACGCCTCGTTGAGCACGAGCAGGTCACACAGGTCGTGGCCGAACAGTTGCTTGGGCTACTTCTGCTTGACCATCCCGTACGTGCCGCCGGGCGTGATGCCGATGACCGCCCACGGGTGCTCTCGGATCGCGTCCGCGTTGGCCTCCCTGCCTTTGTCCTTCTCCGCGTCCTTCGACAGTGGGATGACGCCGGCGGGCACCGCGTCCTTCGGCGGAGCCCGGTACCGGGCACGTCGAGGAGACACATGTCGAAGTGCTCGTCGAACCGCGGGCGGTCTGTCGCCCGCAAGTCGCGGACGTTCGCCAGCACCGTCGGTAGTCAAAGTCGTGAAACTTATGGGGAAACCATCCCACGGCGTGCCTGGAGGTACGCCAGCCACTCAAGAGCGTCGGACAGCGGTCCCGAGGGCACGGCCCCGGGGCCGCGCAGGCCGGCCCCGCCGGTCCCGGGCGGTGAGTTCTCGATTCGGGCAAAGTCAGGGGCGAGCGGATCCTGAGAAACGAATTGGATTCGCCCTTCGAGGAAATTCAACCACGCTGCACCGGAGTGGTCGGTGGACCAGTTCTCCTGGGACGCCCACGACCGGCTCTCGCGAGCGTCTTGCGATGCGGCGAAGTGAATCGGCTCGCCCGGGCCAGAAAAGGCGTTGTCGAACAGCGCCACGGAGACTTTGGCCAGTTCACCCTTTTCGTACCGCTCGACGCGAACGGGCGAACGGGCCGTGCTTAGAAACGTATTCCGGCCGAATAGCACCTCGGGCTGACCTTTCGCCGGTGCGAAGCGGGTCGTACCCAGTGCCACACAACAATCGTCCGCCTGAAAAATGTTCTCAAGGAAGGCCCACCGCGCGTGACCGAGTTGCAACCAGAGGTTTTGCGAGGCGTCCGTGAACACGCACCGCTCGATCCGGGCCTCCGTCCGGACCCCGGGGTTTGTAACGTGCGTGTTCACCGTCCCCTCCACCCAGCACCGACGAACGGTCAAGGGCATCGCGGCGGAGTTCCGAAAGTCAAAGGCTAAAATGACGAGATACTGTTCCGGTCGCGGATGGGCAGCCCGCAACCAGAGGCAGTCTTCAACGACGCACGGACCACCGATGGAGAGACGCCAGGCCGAGGCGTCGGCGGTGTTCTGCGGTGGCGGGTCGGCTTGAAAGGTCAGGCCGTGGAGCCGCAATCCCGCCCCGGCGGCGATGGTCGCACCCGCGTAACAGACCCGACCATTCTTCGGCGGGATGTTTTTGTTGACTTGATATTTCGTTGTTCGCAAGCTCGCGCCGGTGCGGCTGAAAATCCCGATATCGGTCACATCGGGCGGGACAGAAAGACCCACCGATCCGTCCGGCAGCGGGGCGAAATCGGTGTACGGCCCCGCGTCTAATATCTCGATGGCTTCGCCCGATCGCACTGCGGCCAGTGCGGCAAGAAGGCTCCGGAACTCGGCCCCGCCGTCCTGCCGAACGGTGCGAATCCGTCGGCCGCGCAGCCACTCGTCCAGTGGGGGCGGTTGTTCCAAACGCCATCCGCTGAGAACAGATTGACTTTTGTCCGCCACGGGCAGTGGCCGATCGGCCACCGGGTTGGCATCGTCGGCCTTCGGCTTCGGTGGCCGAGAGTCGAGCCAAAGGCCGAGGCAACCCAGCGTACCCAGTGCAATGAGTAGCGCGAAAGCCCCGACCCACCGGCGGGCCGTCGGTTTGGCGTTGGGTCGGTATTTCTGGGTCTCCGTCGTGTCGGCCGCCGCTGAAACGGTCCGCAACGCGGTGCGCGAATCGGGCTCGGGTTCGACTTGTAACAAACGCCGTTCCACGTCCTCGGCGGTCGGCCGCCGCAGGGGGTCTTTGAACAAACAATCGCGGACCACTGTCGAGAAAGCGTCCGGCAGAATTGGGAATAGCTCGTTCAGCGGCGGCGGATCGTACTCGGCAATCAGCCGCAGGGAGGCCGCCTGCGATCGGCCGCGGAACGGGTTGCGACCGCTCACCAACTCGTACAACACGCAGCCGAGGCTAAAAACGTCCGCGGGACTGCCTACCCGCGAATCGTCGACCTGCTCGGGAGCCATGTAATGGGGTGTGCCGATCAGCGCGTGGACGGACGTGAAACTCTGATCCGCGTCTTGCCGGCGGGCGATCCCGAAGTCGAGGAGTTTGACGCGGGGCGGACGCCCGGGAATGTGTTGAAGGAAGATGTTCCCCGGCTTGATGTCCCGGTGAACGAGGTTTTGGCGGTGGGCTTCGGCGAGGGCGGAAGCGACTTCGCGCCCGATTCGAACCGTCTCGTCCGTCGTGAACGCCGGGCCCCTTTTGAGGCGGTCGGTCAGCGATTCGCCTTCCAGCAGCTCCATCACCAAGAAGAGGACCGGCCCGTCTTCCCCGACGTGAACGACGCGGACCACGCCATCGTGCCGCAGGCCGGCCGTGAGCCGAGCTTCCTGTAGGAACCGCTGCCGGGCAGTGGTGTGGTGCGCGATGGCCGGGTTCAAAACCTTGACCGCCGCCGTGCTTTGGAGGGACCGGTGCCGGGCGCGGTACACGACGCCCATGCCGCCCGCCCCTAACGCGGCGGTAAGCTCGTAGTCCCCCAGCCGACTCGGAAGGGGGAGCAGATCGACGGCGGGCGGCTCGCTCGATTCGGAAGGTTGAGTCGGCGTATCCATTCGGAAGTGCCCGACCTTTCGGAAGCCAATGATGAAACAATTGTTCCCGGAGCGTTGAATTCCGGAGTGGACCCCGATTCCACTTCCCGCTCGAAGCGATCCCCCCCTTGGGTTTCCGCTTTTCGCGGGCAACGTCCGTTCGACCGGTATCCCGGGGGAGAACCGGGCCAGCCCTCCAATCCTTGTGGAAGTGGGAACACCGTGGTATATTTTCACCTTCGCACCGGGCTTCAGCCATCCCCCTGAACAGGGGTGAATCCCAAGACGTTCATGAGCAAATCTCAACGAGTGACCGCCGCGGACGAGGTCGCAATCTTGCGACTGATGAACGAATGCCGAGAGTTAGGCGACGATGCGATGGCGTGGCAACAACGCCTCATTTCCGGCCTCCAGAAGTTGACCGGCGGCATGGTGGCCGCGGTCGGCCCGACCCCGCCACTCCGGGGTGAGTTGGGCGTCCTTCAAGAATGGGTCGGTCAGCAACTCGGCGGGGGGTGGCCTTCCGAGTCGTTGCGTCGGAAGTGGGAGGCACTCGCGGCGGACCCGATGGCGATGCAGGCACACCCGGCCGTGTCGGCCTTCTGGGCGATGCCCGAACCGAGCCTGTCCCTGACCCGGCGGGAGATTGTTCCGGACCACGTTTGGGATCGTTCGCCGTTTGTCAACGACCTGTTGCGTGCGGACGGGATGGACGAGGGATTGGTATCACGAGCCGACGTGCCGGTCATCGGCGGGGGCTACGTGTTGACCGTGGTACGGGCGAAAGGCGAGCAGGCGTTTTCACGACGGGCCGGCGCGGTCGTGGCGGCGCTACTTCGCGAGTTGGAACCCCATCTTGGTCGCGGACTGTTTCTCACCAGCCAGCCGAACCTGCACGGCCTTAGCCCCCGGCTCCGGCAAGTACTGGGCTGCCTGCTCGACGGGGATTCGGAAAAGGAGGCGGCCCTGCGGTGTCGTTTACACCCGACCACCGTCCACGAGTACGTCAAGCACCTCTACCGGCATTTTGGCGTGTCCAGCCGGGCCGAACTGTTGGCGTACTTCCTGCGGCGGTACCCACGACGGTGACCCCCAGCGACCTCCGCGGTGGGGCCGCCGAGTTGACGAGCGTGCGAAGGGGCCCCTACCTACGGGCAACCCTGGATTGGTGCCGCGGACGCCACAGGCACAGGCCCGAGCCGATGGCGACCGAACTTGTCCCCGAGCGTCCCGGCGGATACCACCCGCCCCGTTCGCGTTACCACCGACCGGGAGGGGCATATGGCGAAGAAGAGTCGCGGCCACGGACCGACGAAGGTGCTGTTCATCGGGAACAGCTTCACTGCCCGGAACGACCTGCCCGGCCTGATCGCCCGGTTGGCCGGGGCACTGGGCCGGCAGCTTGAGCACCGCCTGATTCACGCCGGGGGCGCGTCGCTCCGGGCGCACTGGAACGCCGGCCGGGCGACCGAGGCGATCCGGGACGGCGGGTACGACGCCGTCGTGCTCCAAGAGCAGAGCACGCTGCCCGCCAAGAACGCCAGCCGGATGCACGAGAACGTCCGCCTGTTCGACGGGGCGATCCGGGCTGCCGGCGCGAGGACGGTCCTTTACATGACGTGGGCCCGGCAGAACGCCCCGGACTCCCAGCAGGCCATTACTGACGCCTACGCCGCCATCGGCAAGGAGTTGGGTGCCACGGTCGCACCGGCCGGCGTGGCGTGGCAACGGTTCCTCCGGGACAACGACGGGCCCGCTTTGCACGACCGGGACCAGAGCCACCCCACGGTGGCGGGGTCGTACCTCGCCGCGTGCGTCATCCTCGCCGCACTGTTCCAGGAGAGCCCTGTTGGGGCTGAGGTCGACGTGCCCGGTCTGTCGGCCGGGGAACGGGCCGCCCTCCAGGCGGCGGCAGGGCAGGCGTGGGCAGAGCCCGCGTCGGAAGGATCGTGACCGATCGACGCATTCGAACCCTCAACCACTCCGCAGGATCGCCGACCGAGATTAATCCCTGCGGCTGCTGTCACGGGTCGCTACGCTGGGCGTGTAGCCTTCGGCGGTAGTTGAGGAGACCCGATCCGTATTCATCTCACTCGGTGGATTGGCAGGATCACTCGTTCGGCCTCAACACAACCCTCCCGTGACTTCGCCGCGGCGCAGACAAGTGAGCACCCTTCGCGTCTCGATTCAGACAGTCGCGGTGAACGCGGGGAAGATCAGATGGTAACAGTCGAGTTCCAAGACCGAGATCGAGTCAATCACGGTTCGGAGAACGCCGGGCCGCAGGGAGTAGTAGACAAATCAGCCTCTGTGTTCCCGCCGTAAAAAGTTTGCGTTCGTCAGCGTCGCCAGATGGTGGGAGAGGTTGTTGTTCGGGATGCAAAGATTCTTGGCGATCGTCGAGACGTTCTGAGGGCCGGCGGCCAGGAAGCGGACGATCCGCAATCGCTCCGGGGCGGCCAAGGCCGCCAGAAGACTGGAGCAGCGGATCGTGTCGAGAGAGGTGGTCGGCATGCGGCCCCTCGGGCAAAGCAACTTGTCAATAATCACCGCCAGTTTCGCCACCGCCGCGGGTGCCGACGGCCGTCCAGGTGGTCGGGTCAACAGCGTCTCGCACGAACCGGCCGGAGCCGTCTGCCATCAGCACGTTGACGCCGCCTGTGTGGTAACTGCGGGCGGCCTTGAACCCGACGCTGGTGTACTGTTGCTCGCCCGCCGTGGTCACGTTCGTGACGCAGTCGTACTGCGGGCTGTTCGGCGGGTAGAAGTGGTTGTAGCTCACGCACCGGACTTCGCCGGCCACCCACTGGAAGCCCCGCGGCTGCTGGTAGTTCCACGACGACGGGGTGCCGCACGCGGCCGGCGTCAGTGGCGGGGACACGTTCGCGTACCACTTGCGAGTCGGCCCCGGCGGCGTCGGGCCGTAGGTGGTCGCCCCGTCGCCGAGCGTGCTTTCCGAGAACGCCGTGGTTCCGGACAGGCCGTCGGTAATGTCCGCGAACCGCCCCTTGATCTTCGCCCGGAACACGCCATCGGAGTCCCACGGCGACCCGTAAGGGGCACCGCCGGCCGTCGCCCCGGAGCCAGTGCACGCGGCGTAGTTCGACGACCCGAATTGCGACACCCCGTACCCGCCGACGCCCGCCGTCATGCTGTCGCTGGGGCACAGAAAGATCGGGATCATCTGCTGCACCGCGAACTGGTTGTCCGTGGACACCTGCAACGACGGGTACAGGTACATCGGCTGATCCAAGTTCATCCGGTTGAAGATGGCCGTCTGTTCGAGGAACGGGTTGAGTTGCGCTAGCACGCTCCACGAGTAGAAGTACGGCGGCACGACCCCGACGTAGGGGGCCTTCACCACGGCCGGGAAGACCGGGGGCAGGGTGCCGTTCGTGCCCTCGTAGTTGTGCAGCGCGAGGCCGATCTGCTTGAGGTTGTTCGCGCACTTGAGGCGAGCGGCCGCCTCACGAACCTTCTGGACGGCCGGCAACAGGAGGCCGATCAGGATCGCAATGATGGCGATGACGACCAGCAACTCGATGAGCGTGAATCCCGATCGGGTCGATGTCGAACGAGGTGTCGGAGTCATATTTCCCATCCCACCCAGGCCGCGGAAGCTGCCGAATCGCCGCGCATTATCTTGACGACTCGTCAGGCGTCATTATATTTTCCGACATCCCCACGCCCACCTTCGCCGTCGAGAGGCTTGTCGTTCACCCGCCGGCCGTCTCGACATCATACCCCCAGAGAGCGCACCATGCCTCGCACCTTCTCCGCCCGGTCGGCCGCCAAGCGACTGAGGACCCGCCGTCCGTTGGCCGTCGAGGCACTCGAAGGGCGTGACGTGCCGGCCACGTTCACGTGGACGCCGACCGCGCCGGGGACGTACAGCTGGAACGACGCGGCCAACTGGGGCGGGGCTGGGTTCCCGAACGCAATCGACGACGTGGCCAACCTCACGGCCGCCCTCGTCGGTAATCAGCACGTCAACTTGAATGTGCCGATCACCGTCGGGACACTGAACATCGGCTCGACGACCGCCACCGGGGCGTTCACCGTCGTCGGCAGCGGCGGATCGCTGACGTTCAACGTGGCGACCGGGTCGGCCGCTCTGACCGACACGAACTCCGGCGGCGACGCCGTGCTCGCTCCGATCACGGTGAGCGACCCGTTGACCATCTCCGGCAACGGTGGCCTGCCGCTCGCCCTCGGCGTCACGCTGGCCGGCAGCGGCACCATCACCACGGCCGGCACCATCGCCTTGGCGTCCGGCCTGGCGACCGCGGCCCCGTTCCCGCTGAACGGCAGCGGCACCATCACATCCGACCCCAGCCTTTTCGTGGAGTCGTTCTACGACAGTGCCTTGTACCAGTTCAACGCCCGCACCGGCGACCTGCTGGCCGCCTTGCTCGCCCCGAACAGCAACACCGGCCTGCAACTGCCGGCCGGTCTCACCACCGGGCCGGACGGCAATCTGTACCTCAGCAGCCAGAACAATGACACCATCCTGAAGTTCGACCGGACCACGAACCAGTTGTCTACGTTCCTCGATTCGACCACGCTGAACAACATCGCGGCCATGCCGTCGAGCGGCGGCAACGCGCACTTCGCCCCGGCGGGCCTGCGGTTCGGCCCGGACGGCAAGTTGTACGTCAGCTTGAACGGCGGGTTCACGTCTGCTCAGGGGGCCGTGATCCGGTTCGACGTGAACAGCACCGGCGGCGTGCTGACTGCCCCCGGCACGTACACCCTTGTCGCCGGCCCGGCCGGCGTTGTTCAACCCAGCGGGCTGACGTTCGGAGTCGCCGCCGGGGACACCGGCAACCTGTACTTCAGCAGCTCCGCGACCGGCAGTGTGGTTAAGGTGACGGGGGCCACCGGGGCCACGCCGACGACCAGCCAGTTGATTGCCCCGCCGAACAACGGCGGACTGGAGTTCCCGACCGGCCTGGCGTTCGGCCCGGACGGCAAGCTGTACGTGGCCGACCTGGGGGCCTTCACCGGGGCCGGCAAGGTCGTGCGGTTCAACGCCGACGGCACGGCCCCCCAGACGTTCGTGGCGAGTGGCACCGGCGCAAACCCTGGCGACCTGGCCGGCCAGTTCCCGTCCGACCTGCTGTTTGACGCCCAGGGGAACCTGATCACGGCCAATCTCGGCCCGAACGGCCCGACGACCGGCCACAACAACGACTTCGCCGGGTCCGTGTACCAGTACGACTCGTCCGGCGGGTTCGTGCAGGCCCTCGTGGCGAGTAGCGACTTCCCGCAGACCGGCCCGGCCGCTTCGTTCTCCGGCATCATTCCGTCCCAACTGTCGCTCGCCGCCGCCGCCGCTTTCACGATCGGCAGTAACCTGAACCCGGCCGGTGCGGCGACCGGCGTGTTCACGACCCCGGCCGTCACCTTCACCGGCGGCGGCGGCCTGAGCGTCACGCTCAACGGCACGTCCCCCGGCGGCGGTTACGACCAACTCGCGGCGACCGGCCCGGTGGCCCTCAATGGGGCAACCCTGACCGTGGCGACCCCGTTCGCGGCCCCGCCCGGCTCTCAATTCACCATCGTCTCGGCCCCGGCCCTGAGCGGCACGTTCGCCGGCTTGCCCGAAGGGGCGACGGTCGTCGTCGGCACCCAGCAGTTCACCATCAGCTACGTCGGCGGCACCGGGCACAGCGTCGTGCTGACGCGGGTGGCGGCGACCGCCCCGACGATCACCGGCCCGACGACGGCCACCTTCTTCACCGGTGCGGCCCCGAGCTTCACCGTCACCGCCACCGGTTCCCCGGCCCCGACGTTCTCCGTCGCCGGTGGCCTGCCGCCGGGGCTGAGCCTCAACGCCACCACCGGGGCTGTCACCGGCACGCCGACCGCGACCGGCACGTTCACCCCTAGCATCACGGCCACGAACGCCTCCGGCAGCGACACCAAGGCGTTCACCTTCACCGTGCAGGCCGGCATCGCCCCGGCGATCACCAGCGCGGCCGGGGCCATGTTCACCGCCGGCACCGGCGGCACGTTCACTGTGACGGCCACCGGCACGCCGGCACCGACGCTGGCCGAAACCGCCCCCCTGCCCAGCGGCGTAACATTCGACCCGGTGACCGGGGTGCTGACGGTCGCCCCGACGGCGTTGGCCGGCAGTTCCGTGCTGACGTTCACCGCGACCAACGGCGTCGGCACACCGGCCAGCCAAACCTTCGCCCTGACGATCGGCAACGTGCCAACGTTCACCAGCCCGAACGCGACGGCGTTCGCCACCGGCACCGCCAACAGTTTCGCCGTCGTGACCGGCGGCAGCCCGACGCCGACGCTGAGCGAAACGGGCGCACTGCCGACCGGCGTCACGTTCGACGCCGCCACGGGCACGCTGTCCGGCACGCCGGCGGCCGCCACGGCGGGGACGTACCCGGTCACGTTCTCCGCCACCAACCTCTTCGGCACGACGACGCAGAGCTTCACGCTGACGGTGCAAGCGGCGGCCGCCCCGGTGATCACCAGCCCGGCCGCATCCGCCTTCAAAGTCGGCCAGGCGAACACGTTCGCCGTGACCGCGACCGGCACGCCGACGCCGACGCTGACCCTGTCCGGCACCCTGCCGACCGGGGTGACGTTCAACGCCAGCACCGGCGTCCTGTCCGGTACGCCGACCGCCGCCGCGGCGGGGACGTTCCCGCTGACGTTCACCGCGACGAGCAGTTCGGGCGCGGTGAGCCAGAACTTCACGCTCACCGTCGGCTCCGTGCCGGCCTTCACCAGTGCGACGACGGTGTCGTTCGCCACCGGCACGTCCGGGGCGTTCAACGTGACGGCGACCGGTGCCCCGTCGCCGACACTGAGCGTGGCCGGCACCCTGCCTGCGGGCGTGACCTTCAATGCCGCCACGGGGCAACTGTCGGTCGCGGGCACGACGGCGGCCGGCACGTATCCGCTGACGTTCACCGCCGCGAACGCCATCGGCACGGCGACACAGAACTTCACGCTGACGGTGCGGCCGGGGTCGGCCCCGGCGATCACCAGTGCGAACACCGCTCTGTTCGGCGTTGGCGCAACGGGATCGTTCAGCGTGACCGCGACCGGCACGCCGACGCCGACCCTGGCAGTGTCCGGTGCCCTACCGACGGGGGTGACGTTCAACGCCAGCACCGGCGTCCTGTCCGGTACGCCGGCGGCCGGCACGGCTGGCACGTACCCGCTGACCATCACCGCCACCAACGGCGTCGGCACCGGGGCCACCCAGGGCTTCACCCTGACGGTGCAATCCGGCGCGACCGGCACGGTCCCGGCGTTCACCAGTGCGGCCGCGGCCACCTTCGCCGTCGGCACCGCGGGCAGTTTCGCCGTGACCGCGACCGGCACGCCGACGCCGACCCTGAGCGTGGCCGGCGCTCTGCCGGCCGGCCTGACGTTCAACGCCGCGACCGGCCTACTGACCGGCACCCCGGCAGCCGGCGCCGCGGGCGTCTACCAGTTGACGTTCACGGCGACTAACAGCGTCAGCACGGCCAGCCAGACCGTCACGGTGACGGTGACGGGAACGCCGGTCGCCCTGCCGGGGCGGCTAGCGGTCAGCGGCCCGACAGACGGAAGTGTGACGGTGTTCGACCCGGCCACGGGCGGCCAGTACCCGGCCGGCACGGCCGTCGTCGGCAACCCGTTCGCCGGCTTGGGCGTGCAAGTTCGCACCGCCGTCGCCGACGTGGACGGCGACGGCACGCCGGACACGATCTACGTGACCGGCCCCGGCGTGGCCGTGCAGTTCGCTGTCGTCAACGGGAAGGATAACACTCTGTTGGTGGCCGCGACCATGCCTTACGAGGCGACCTTCACCGGCGGCGGATTCGTGTCGGCCGCCGACCTCGACGGCGATGGTCGGGCGGAAATCGTGGTCACGCCCGACCAAGGCGGCGGGCCTCGCGTCACGATCTTCGGCCGGCCGACGACCGGCACGACGGCGACCGTGAAGGCCAACTTCTTGGGCATCGACGACCCGACCTTCCGCGGTGGTGCCCGGTCGGCCATCGGCGACATCAACGCCGACGGCACGCCCGATCTGGCCGTGGCGGCCGGGTTCCTCGGCGGCCCGCGGGTGTCGCTCCTCGACGGCAAGACGCTGTTCGGCACGCCGACAACGCTGGTCGGTGACTTCTTCGCCTTCCCCGGCAGCGATGCGGTAACCCTGCGGAACGGGGCTTATGTGGCGGTCGGCGACGTGGACGGGGACGGGTTCGCGGACCTGATCTTTGGCGGCGGCCCCGGCGGCGGCCCGCGAGTGTACACCCTGAGCGGTAAACTGGTGTCGGCCGGCAACCTGGACGCGGCCTACGCGAACCCGGTGACCAACTTCTTCGTCGCCGGCAACACGTCCGCCCGCGGCGGCGTGCGGGTGGGCGTCGTGGACGCCGACGGCGACGGCCGGGCGGACATCGCGGCGGGCAGCGGCAGCGGTCTGCCGGGCAGCGTGCGGGTGTACTTCGGCAAGAACGTCACGAGCCCGGCCGAGCCGATCGCGTTCCAGGATCTGAACGTCTTCGGCAGCACGGCCCTGGCCGACGGCGTGTACGTGGGCTGAACCCGGTAAGAGAACAAGGCGGGCAGGAGTTCGGTCAAGGCCGCGTTCGGACCGTTGAGCGTGGTTATTCCTCCCTGCCAAGTTTTCGAGCCAAGTTGTGGTCGATCAAATACTCGCCCACAACTTGGCTCGTGAGGTGGCCGGGTCGGCTTCGCGGATGGTGCGGACGCTGGCAGCGACGATGTGACAGTAGCAGCCGGGGCCGCCGAGTGACCTGTGACTTACGAAAAGCCTACCTGCGGCCCCGGTCTTCTGTATCGCCTGCGTCGTGATACAAATCCGCCAGCGCCGTCGCGAGTTCCACCGATCGCCAAGCAAACGCGGCATCGTCCCGCTCGAATCCTATCCGAAACTCGTCGTCATCAGTTGCCGCGGCCGCGGCGGGGTCCAGAGCACCCGCCAGAATGCACATTGACCGAATTCCGCTCAGGCGCAGTGTGGCCGGGCCGACGTAACGGATGAACCCCTTGTTCGGCCCTGGCTCTCAACTCAATGGGAAGAAGTCCGCCCCGTTACCCGACGTAGACGCCGCCCTGCGATTGGTCCGCGTCGAACTCGAACGCCGGGGGCGGCGTGCCCGCCGCGCTGATGTTCTTGCCCAGGTAGGCGGTCACGTGCGAACCGGCCCCGGCTCCGGCCCCGACTACGAGGTCGGCCTTGGCGTCCCCGTCCAGGTCTTTCACGGCCAACCGGATGCCCCCGCGGCTGTCGACGTTTCCCCCGAAGAAGTTCGCCAGCGTGACGTACTGGTTCGTGAGCAGACTCTTCCCGTCGAACGCGAGTACCCGCGGGCCGCCGCCGGGGCCGCCGCCGGCGATCAAGTCCGCGTACCCGTCACCGTTGACGTCCCCGGCCGTCACGAAGATGCCGTTCCGCAGGGCTTGTTCGAAGGCGAAGAAGTCGCCGAACAGCTTTTTCGGCGTGCCCGTTAGCGACGTGCCGTCGAAACCGGCCACCCGCGGGCCGCCGCCGAACCCGGCGGCGACGATCAGGTCGTCGATCCCGTCGCCGGTCAGGTCGGCCACGGTCGCCCGTGCCCCGCCGCGGAAGTTCGGGTCGTCGATCCCGAAGAACCGGGTGAGCTCGGTCGCCGTACCCTTGGCGAGGGCGGCCCCGTCATACACGGCGGCGATCGGGCCGCCGCCTTGGTCGGGGGTAACGACCAGATCGGGGACGCCGTCACCGTTGAAGTCGCCGGCCGCGGCGTAGACGCCGCCGGTGAACGCGGACTCGAACGGGGCGGTGGTGGCGAGGACGTGCTGGTCCTTGCCGTCGAGGATTTGGACCTGGGTCGGGCCGCCGGGTCCGGTTCCGGCGACCAGATCGGCCACGCCGTCGCCGTTGAAGTCGGCGGCGGCGGTGCGGACGCCGCCGGTGAAGGAGGTGCCGAAGGGGCTGACGGTGAAGCGGACGGTACCGTCGGGGTTGTAGAGGGTGGCGGTGCCGGCCCCGGCGTCGGCCCCGACCGCGAACTGCGGGGTTCCGAGCAGCGCGGCCGCCGCGGTCGGTGGCACCGTTGGCGGCACGGCCGGGGGCGAGGTCGGCGGCACCGTCGGGGGGGAGACGTTCGCCACGGTTAAGTTCGATGCCCCGATGAAGTAATACGGCGCACCCGCGGTCTGTTGGTCCGAGACGCCGGACGAAGGATTCGATCCGGCCGTCACGATGGCGGAGGCCAAGACGTTGGTTTGCGTTTGACCGTGAAATTCGAAGTGGCTGAAAGGTGGGTTCGGGGAGAAGCCCGCGGTTACCGTCGGGCCGCGCTTGAAGAACTCGAACGAGTTACCGAGAATGTCGATCTCGTCACTGCTAGACGGCGTGTTGAGAGTATACGTGTAGGTGTTGTCGATTGTGACCGTCGCCGTGAGTTCGAGCGCCGTACCTCTGTAAAACGCATTTCCGCCACTCACCTGTCCGGTCGCCGAGTTGTTGAAACTGAACGTCCCCACATAGGTGCTGACGTTGTCCTGAATCGAGACCGGCACCGCGTGGTTGGTGGACGTGTCGGTGATGCTTGTGACCGTGCCGCTGAACTGGTAGGTGACGGTCGCCGGTTGCACGCGGTCTTCCAATACCTCGAATCTGGTGAGACAGCTTCGACCAGGTCTTCCGCCGCTCTTCGATCTGTGATGACGGCCGCGGTGTAATGAGAAGAACAGCATAGTCATTTCCCACAACGAGGTTTTTGGAAAATCCAAGGCATGCAGTGGACGTGGAAGGGTAGTACCGAGCCTTCGGAGGGGCAACACAACGAGAGATTTTCAGATTTTTCCCTCAAACTCGCCTGCGGGTAGCACCGGGACGGCGACCCCGACTGCCCGTGCATGTGCGCCGGCTGGCAGGCGGGGTTCGACTCGTACGGCGTACCCGCAGGCGAAGGTGCCGTTGGGCACCGCCCACCTGGTGCGGGCGGCGTTGCGGTCCGTGGCCGGCAAGGACCGCCGGGCGGTGGACGCAGACCTTGGCTCGATTTACCAGGCCGCGATGGCGCGGGAGGCGGGGATGGCGATGTCGAAGTCTGCTGAGGTGTGGGGCGGGCAATCCCCGACGATTGTGAAGTGGCGGCGTGTCGAGTGGGCGGACGTGGTGGCGATGTTCGAATAGCCCCGTGGCCCGAGTGCCCCTTTGTTGACGATTGATGGTAGACCGTCGAGCGGCACGCTGCCGCCCGGCGGTCACACGGATTAGATCAGGATGTTGTCGCCCGGACCGCCGTCTTCGATCGTGAGCCCGGAGCCGCGGATCAGGACGTCGTCGCCGAGGCCGCCGAGGAGCGTGGTGACGTTCGCCCCGCCGATCAGCACGTCGTTGCCGTCCCCGCCGTTGGCGACGAACGCGAGCGCCCCGGCCGTCAGTCCCGAGCCGAGGATCACGTCGTCCCCGGCGAGGGCGTTGACGATCAGGGTGTCGTTGTTCGTCTCCGTGCCCGTGACGGTGATCAGCGTCGACAGCCCCAGGACGCTGACGCCGGTCTCATCCCCGGAAACCACGACGTTGTCCTCCTCCGCCGTCCCGTCGATCGTGACAACGTCCGCTGCCCCGTCCGCTCCGCCGAGGTCCAGGTTCACCGCAGTCACGTTCGTCCCGGTCAGGTCGTGGACGTGGACTGCGTCCGCCCCACCCTTCGCCGACAGGTCGATGGCTTCGACGCCGTTGAGGTCCATCGTGATGTTGGCCACGTCGCGGGTGAACCGGACGCGGGAGCCGTTCGCGCTGACGTCGAACTTCTCGTTGATGTTCGCCCCGTTGAACACCAAGGCGTCCGTGCCGCCCTGGCCCTCGATGGTGTCGCTGCCGTCGCCCGGGTTCCAGGTGAACGTGTCGTCCCCGGCCCCGCCGAACAGCACGTCGTTGCCTGTTCCGCCGATGATCGTATCGCTGCCGTCGCTTCCGATGATCGTGTCCACCCCGGTGCCGCCGTTCAGGGTGAGCAACGCGGAGTCGGCCCGCAGGGACTGGGCGTTCAGCGTGTCGTCGCCGCCGAGGCCGTTGACCGTGAGCCGGTCGAGTGTCGGGTCCTGGTCGAAGACGGTGACCGTCGCCGCCAGGCCGGTGACCCGAAGGCCGCCGCCGTCGCCGCCGACGAAGATGGCGTCCGCCCCCTGGGTGCCGTTGACGGTGACCGTGTCGGCCTGCCCGTCCGGTCCGCCGTCCGGCCCCCGCAGGGCGAGTTCGATCGCCGTCAGGTCGGTGCCGGTCAGGTCGCCGACGGTGACGCTGTCGGCCCCGCCGGCCGTCCGCAGTTCGACACGCTCGATGTCGTTAAGGTCCATCACGACGTTGCCCACGTCGCGGGTCAGGAGCACGCGGCTACCATTCGCAGTGAAGTTGAAATTCTCGCCGACGTTGCTGCCGAAAAAGAGTAACTCGTCAGCGCCGCCTTGCCCCTCGACGGTATCGCTGCCGTCGCCCGGGTTCCACGTGGTCGCGTCGTCCCCTGCGCCGAGGAAGATCACGTCATTGCCCTGTCGCCCGTCGACGGTGTCGTCGCCGTCGCCACCGTACAGCACGTCGGCACCCTGACTGCCCTGGACGGTGTCGTCGCCGTCGCCGCCGTCGAGCGTCAGCCGGACCACCCCGGCCGGGAGGCTCGATGCGTCCAGGCCGTCGGCCCCGCCGAGGCCGTTCACGCGCAACGAATCGTTCGCCCCCTCGGCGTTGGCAATGTTCACCAGGGCCGGTAGCCCCGTGACGGACGCCGACGTGCCGGAGCCGAAGACGCGAATGTCGTCGCCAGCGGCGGTGCCGTCCAGAGTGACGGTGTCGGCTGCCGCGTCGGCGGCACCGAGGTTCAGATTCACGCCGGTCACGCCCGTCCCCGTCAGGTCGCCGACGTGGATCGAGTCGGCCCCGCCGAGGGCGGTCAGGTTGATGGTTTCGACGCCGTTCAGGTCCATCGTGATGTTGGCCACGTCGCGGGTGAACCGGACGCGGGAGCCGTTCGCGCTGACGTCGAACTTCTCGTTGATGTTCGCCCCGTTGAAGGCGAGCGTGTCGGCCCCGCCCTGGCCTTCGATGACGTCGCTGCCGTCGCCCGGATTCCAGGTGAATGTGTCGTCCCCGGCCCCGCCGAGCAGCACGTCGGTCCCCCGGCCGCCGACGATGGTGTCGTTGCCGTCGCCGCCGCGGAGGACATCGCTACCGTCGCCGCCGATGATGGTGTCGTTGCCCGCACCGCCGTCCACGGTCAGCGCGACGAGCGCGGCCAAGCCGTTCGAGCCGGTGAACGTGTCATCCCCGCCGTTCATCTTCACCGTCAGATTCTCGACGGTGCCGATGTCCAGGCTGGACGGGGTCAGCGAGACGCTGTCGAACCGGACGCGGGTCCCGTTCGGGGTCGTGGTGAACTGCTCGGCGTCGTTCCCGCCGTTCACCACGACGGTGTCGGCGCCGGCACCGCCCTCGACCGTGTCGGTCCCGTCGCCTTGGTCCCAGGTCATGGAATCGTCGCCGGCTTCGCCGAAGACTTGATCGTTCCCGCTGCCGCCGGTCAGGGTGTCGTTCCCGGCCCCGCCGAACAGGAGGTCGTTCCCGCCCTTGCCCTGGAGTACGTCGTTGCCGGCCTGGCCGAACAACTGGTCGTCGCCGCTGCCGCCGATGAGCGTGTCGTTGCCGTCCCCGCCGAAGAGTTGCGCCTTCGGCAGCGTGCCCTTGCCCTCGTCAAGCGTGATCGTGTCGTTCCCGCCCCGGCCGAAGACGCTGATCTGCACGGTGTTCGTCACCGTCGGCGTGCCGCCGAGGACGTGGACGGCCCCGCCGTTCACCAGGAGATCGCCGGCCGCGTTACGGCTCACGCTGATGGCGTTGTCGGCAGCATCGCCAAAAACGGTGAGTGCGCCGGACGCATACGTCGCCGTGACCGTCGGCACAATCCGGTCGGCGAGTGGTTCGAGGGCCAGGAAGGAACGAAATTTTGTCGGCGTCTTGTGGGCCGTGCGGGTCCGGGTGCGGGAGGCCGTTTGTTTCAGCAGGCGATACAACGAGTAGGAAGCCACGGATCAGGTCCTGTTAATTGGGGCACGTCGATGGCCGCCCCCCTCGGGCGGCCGACACGCGACCGGAGATGGGGTGGTAATCACCGTCTGTCGCCGTGGCCCTTCACCCGCCCAGTGAAAATTCCGCCATCCGCACCGGCCGTCGATCGGGAATGAGCCGCCGTCGGGTGGTGTACACACGGGAGGGGTCGGTTGATGTCGTCGGAGGAGTCCGTCACCCATTGGCTGACCCAGCTTCGGGACGGGGATGGGGAGGCCGCCCAGCAGTTGTGGGAACGGTACTTCCGTCGGCTCGTCGGCTTGGCCCGCGTGCGGCTTCAGAGCCACCCGCGGCGTGCGGCCGACGAGGAAGACGTCGCCCTCAGCGTCTTCTGCAACTTGTGCGATGGGGCAACGCGGGGCCGTTTCCCCCGGCTCGACGACCGCGATGACCTGTGGCGGTTGCTCGTGACGCTAACCGAGCGTAAGGCTATCAACCTGGCCCGCGACGAGCGGCGGCTAAAGCGCGGCGGCGGGGCCGTGCTGACCGGGGACGCGCTGACCCGGCCCGGCGAGTCCACCGCGGGCGGGTTCGACCAGGTCCCCGGCCGGGAGCCGACGCCAGAGTTCGCCGCCGAGATGGCCGAGGAGTATCAGCGGTTGTTGACCCGACTCGACGACCCGGGGCTGCGGTCCATCGCAGTCTGGCGGATGGAGGGCGAGAGCGTCGGCGAGATCGCCGCACGCCTGGGGTGCGCGGTGACGACCGTCGAGCGACGGTTGCGACTCATCCGCCAACTCTGGGAGAGTGAGGGCGGCGAGTGAACGGCCCGGCTCCCGACACGCGACCCGACTTGCCCCCGGAACTGGCCCGGCAAGTGGACCAGATTTGCTGCCGGTTCGAGGCCGAATGGAAGGCGGTTCGTCGAGGCGACCCGCCGCCGCGGTTGGAAACCTTCCTCGCCGGCGGCCCCGTTCCCGCCCGCCCGGTCCTCCTTCGGGAGTTGCTGCTCGTCGAGGTCCACCATCGCCGGTCGGTCGGCGACGAGCCGCGGGTTAACGAGTACGGCGACCGCTTTCCCGATCTGGACACGGGCTGGCTGGCGGACCACCTCGGTGCCCCGGACACGCGATCGCTCCCGACGGTCGCCCCGGTGCAACTGCCCGCTTTCCTCGACGCGATTCGTGACAACGGGATTCTTGACCCGTCGCAAACCGTGACGGCGGTGGAAGAGGCCGGCCACGCCCGCCAGGTCACGGACCTGGCCGACCGGCTCGTGAATCGCGGGTGGCTGACGGCCTTCCAGGCTCAGCGCCTCCTGGCCGGGCGGCCGCACGAACTTGTCCTCGGCGAGTACGTTCTGCTCGAACCCCTCGGCACTGGTGGTATGGGCTTGGTGTTCAAGGCCCGGCACCGGATCATGAACCGCGTCGTGGCCGTCAAGCGGATTCGCCCGGAGGCGGCGGACGACCCAACCGCTCTTCGCCGTTTCCGTGCGGAAATCCAGGCCGCCGCCCACCTCAGTCACCCGAACGTCGTCGTCGTTCACGACGCCCAGGAGGCGAGCGGGGAGCTTTTTCTCGTCATGGAGCTGTGCGAGGGGGTGACGCTCCACGACTTGGTGAAACAACGCGGGCCGCTCCCCCCGGCGGAAGCCTGCGAGTACGCCCGGCAGGCGTGCCTGGGGTTGCAACATGCGTTCGAGCGGGGGCTTGTCCACCGCGATCTCAAGCCGCGGAATTTGATCCGCTGCGGGAAGACGTTGAAGATTCTGGACTTCGGCCTGGCCCGGTTGCGCCAAGGGCCGGCAGCCGGCTCGTCGACGACGGAAGGGACGATCGTCGGCACCGCCGATTACATGGCCCCCGAGCAGGCCGACGGCCGCGCCGACGTCCGGAGCGATCTGTACTCGCTCGGGTGCACGCTCTACTTCCTGCTAGCCGGCCGGCCGCCGTTTCCTGGCGGTGAAATCCTGGACAAGTGCGTCCGCCACCGGATCGAGGAACCGGAATCGCTGGCCCGGCTCCGGCCGGACGTCCCCCGCCGCGTCCGAGAGATCGTCTCACGGCTGATGGCGAAGGACCCGGCGGATCGATTCCAGACGCCGGCCGAAGCCTCTGCCGAGCTGGCGGCGGTCAGTCATCGCGACATTCCGGTGATTTCGCCACTGCTCGATTCAGCCCCGGTTCTCGATGCGCCGCCGACGCGACCCGCCCGGAAACGGAGGACGCCCGTTCGATTCGGAATTCTCCTGGCAGTCGTGGCGATCGGCCTGACGTCGTACCTGGTCATCCGGTCCGGTCCGTTGCGGGAAGGCCCGTCGCCGGCCCAACCGCCCGCGTCGCCGCTGGCCTGGAAGAAGTCGAAGACGCTCTCCCTCCCGATCGAACACGCGGGAGCATACGGGCTGGCGTTCTCCTCCGACGGTCGGCTGCTCGCGGGCGCGTGCGGGAACCATGAAACGGCGGGGCCGACGCCCGCGGGGCGATTGTGCCTGTGGGAAGTCGCGGAAGGGCGGCTGGTGCTCGATCGAGAGTTACCGGCCGGGCCGGGCGCGTGCGTGGCGTTCTCGCCGGACGGGCAGCGGCTGGCCTGGGCGACGGGTTACTGGGGCCACGAGGTGCCCGGAAAGCTGACGCTCTGGGACGTCGCCGGGCGTGCGGACATTTGCGATGTCGAAGCGCACGCTCAGGGCGTCTGCGCGCTCGCCTTTCAGCCGCGGAGCGATCTCCTCGTGACCAGCGGCTACGAGGGGAAGGTGTTCCTCTGGGACGCCCGGTCGGGTCAACCGTTGGGCGAACTGACCGACGCCCGGATCGCCGTCTTCGCCCTCGCGTTCACCCTCGATGGGAAGTATCTCGTCGTCGGGGCGGATGACGGTTCCGTCAACGTGTGGGAACTGGCAACGCGGACGCGGGTGCAAACCCTTTCGGCGGCGACCGGAAAGCCGGTCCGGGGGCTGGCCTACCTGTCGGACGGCGAGACGCTCCTGGCGGTTACGAAGCAGGGCGAAGCGCCGCCGGCAAATCTGCTCGCCTGGCGGCGGGGGGACGCGCTCCCGACGGTATCGCTGGGCGACACCAACGCCTACAGCCTGGCCCTCTCGCCGGACCGGGCGACCGCCCTCGTCGGCTGTCGCGACAACGCGGCCCGGCTGTTCCAGGGCCAGACGCGGCGGGCGTTGCAAACCCTGACGGCGGATCAGACCTTCTATAGTCTGGCGTTTTCGCCCACGGGACAACTCCTGGCCACGAGCGCCGGGTTGGACCGTCCGGTCCAACTCTGGGAGCCGGACTAAACCCGAGGGCAGTGGCCACTGCCCCCTCGCCCCGATCGTCAGCGCCGCCGAGGTCGGGTCGCGCGGGAACCTCCGGGTGGATCGCAGTACGTGGCCGGGATGACGGGGAAAGCAGAGATCATTCGACGAAGCGGCTTCGCTCAGCGATCCCCCGCCCGCCCCCGTCAGTCCGCATTCGCTGGGCGGACGGGGAGGGGGAACGACGGGCGAATCCCAACCCAGTCGTTGCGGCGGGCCACCGACAACCGGCGGCGGTGAAACGCCCGCAGCGTCTCGGGACCTGCCCGCTTGAACGCCCCGCCGCGGACGGCCGCGTGGAGAGGTTGGCCCACGTGGAGTAGTGCGACGGTCGGTCGCGGCGGGGGCCGTTCGCCCGGGCGGTCCGCGTCACCCGGCTGACACCATGTCGACACGTTGCCCGCCATCTGCTCGCAGCCGTATGGGCTCCGGGAGCGGGTGTACTGGCCGACCGCGACAGTCTCGCGACTGCCGAAGTGGGCGACGCCGCGCCGCGCGGGTTTGGCGTCTCCCCACGGGTACGTCCGCCCGTCGGGACCTCGGGCGGCTTTCTCCCACTGGAACTCGCCGGGCACGCTCAGGCCGGCCCACGCGCAGTACGCCAGGGCGTCCCGGTATGACACGTACACCACCGGGTCGTCGAGCAGTTCTTTCGGAGGAGTGCGGCCGATCCAGTGTTCCAAGAACGCGCCGTTCGCGTACCCGTCAGTACCCACGGCCGCGTCGCCATCGGCCGGCGGCGTGTACCCTGTGGCCGCCAGGAACCGGGCAAACTGCGTGTTCGTGACCGGGTGGCGGGCCAGGGAGAAGCCGGTCATCTCGGCGGGCACCCTGTCCGGCCCAATCATGCACCGGCCCGGGGGAATCCAAACCATTTCCGAGCCGTCGATCGGATTCACCCAGGTCAGGTTGGGCTCGCGGCCGGGGTCGAACACGCCGCACGGTTCCACCAGACCGGCGTCCAGGGCGTAGTCGAGAACGGCGTAAAAGTCGGCATGACCCAGGGCGGCGGTGATGAGCCGCCAGGCTTCCCCGCCGAGGGCGGTGGGCGGAGGGGCGGTCAGCAGGCGTTCCAACGCGACCAGCGTCGGGGCCGACGGCAAGGCGGGGTCGTTCGAGTCGCTCACGGCTTGTCCTCCCCGCCGCCCGGTGGGTCCAATAACTCCGCCACCTGGCGGACGAGGTCGGCCCCCTCGGTTGAGCGAACCATGTGGAGGTAGCTGGCGAACCCGCGAAGGTACTGGGAGAAACGCGGGTCGCCGCGGGCTTCCGTTACAACGCCGTTTCGCCGACAGTTATGGAGGACGGCCCGGAAGGCCCGCCGCTGCTCGCGGGTCGGCCGCACGCCGTCGTTGACGACCAGGCCCGTCACGAGTTGCCGCTGGCTGCGGCGGATCACCCGGAACTTGTCGGCGTTCATGACGAAGCCTTCCTGCTGGCAGACCTGATCGACCCACCACCGGAACCGTCCGAGGTCTATACCCGTCGCGGCGAACGAGAAGGTCAGGTCGTCGGCGTACCGCGTGTAAACCCCGCCGAGTTTCCGGGCCAGCCCGCCCAGTCGCGCGTCCAGGTGGCGACAAATCAGGTTGCTCACGGCCGGCGAGGTCGGCGCGCCCTGCGGGGCGTGGGCCTTCCCCCACGCCCGCGGGTCCGGCGTGTAGCTGCACAATCGGGCGAGAACGGGGGCCACCGAGGCCGACTCGTCGGCGGTGGCAATTTTTGCGGTGCCGACCGAGTACCCCATGCGGGCGAACAGCCCGATCATCCGGTAGGAGTGGATCGTCGGGAAGAAGTCCTTCAAGTCGAACTTCACCACCACCGCGGCCCCGACGTGGGCGGCGGCGTTCGACACGATCGACCGGCCGGGGACGAACCCGTGGGCCGCGTCGGCGAGCGGGACGCCGCTTAAAATCCGTTCGTGAATCCGCCGCTGCACCCACTTCAGTTGCGGCTTCGGGGCGCAGATCACCCGCTCCCCGCCGCCGCGCTTCGGGACCGTGAACCGCGTGTACGGGCCGTCATCCTTGTCGCTGGCCAACAGGAAGTAGCCGAGTTGTTTCGCCGAGCGGATGCCGAGCAACTCGCGGAGCTGCCGCAGGTTCGCGAGGGGCGGGACGCTGTTCGCTTCTTGCACCGCCGTGCCGACCTTGTGCCGGCTCAGATCGACTTCCACGGTCCCCTTCCGCCATCCGGCCGGCGACCACGCACCATCTTTCGTGGCCGGCAGGGCGACCTCGTGGATCGCACCCGTTTCGATCACCCGGCCGACGGCCCGCCGAATGGCCGGGTCGGCGTCCTTGGCCCACCGCCGACAGAGTTGGGCCAAGGCCCCGGGTGTGAGGTGGCGTACGACCAAGTTGAGGAAGGCCAATTTCGCCGGGCGGTTTTGCCGCTGGTGGACGGCCTCGAACAATTGCCAGACCTGGCCGGCGATGCCGTTCACCGCCGCCTCGTAGGCGGCGAACGGTTGGGCGTGCGCGAGGTGGCCCTGGATTTCTGTTAACAGGCCGGCCGTGACGAGCGGCTTGTCGCGGTTGTCGGCCAACGCCGCGGCCAGTGCCGACAGCGTGGCGTTCAGTTTTTCGTCCACGACGGCGTTTGCGGGCAGTGCGTGGAGCAGCCACGTCGGGGTGTCGGTCATGTCGGGTTCGCCCTGGCGGGTCGCGTCGGCCCGTGGATAATAGTGGCACGATACCCAGCCCGTCCCCGAGATGCAACGGCCGATGCGCGTTCCCGACGATCATCCCCTCAACGTCACGCGGGCGTTCCGAACGGCGGGTGCCGCTCTGGCAGCCGTCGAGGCCGCCCGCGAGCACGGGGGCGCGGAAGTCCTGGACGGGTTGTTTGAGTTGGCCGTAGCCGAAACGAACGCGGCGGTCGTGGTCGCGACTCTGCGGGCGCTGGCGGAGCGGGACACCCCGTTGAGCCGCGTGGCCGTCCGACGCGCGGCCGGCAGTCGGTTCGCGCTTGCCCGCCAGTTCGCGATCCACGCGATGGATCGGCTCGACGACCGCGAACTCGATTCGGCCGTCGTGAAACTGTTAACGACCGACCCGTCCTGGGTCAACCGCCGAGCGGCGCTGACGGCATTGGCCGCGGTTGGCAGAGAACGACGGTGGGAAATTCTGCGGACCGCCGACGACCCACACTGGCGGGTGCGGCACGCCCTCGGCCGAGTGTTGACCGCGTGGGGAGCGTCGGAAACGGACCAGCAAGAAATCAACTGTCGGTTGGCGATCGAGCAGTTCGAGGAGGGCATCAACCGCACACGCCGCGACGCCTTGCTTGCCTACTTGACCTACCGGTGGACCGGCCGCGAACCGGGCGACGGGACCGCCTTCGGCGCGCCGGACCCCTTCGCGGTCTGCCCGTTTTGGGACTGGGACGCGGCGGTCCTGGCGGTGAGGCTCAAGCGGATGACCGCGGCCGAACGCGCGGCCCACGTCAACGCGATGCCGTTCCTGGCCGGACACGAGGACGGTCGCGTGTGGAAGTCGGCGGTGAGTGCCATCCGAGAGCACGGCGAGTCGCACCACTACCGAGCCGTCCTCGCGCTGCGGGCCGACCCGCGGAATGGGGCGGAACCGGCGATCGAGAGGCTGCTCGACGGACTGGACGAGGAGCGGAAGCACGAGCTAACGACCGGGCCGTTCGGCCGGCGATCGGTTGGCGAACGGGAACCTCTGGAAGCGATCGCCGGTTCGCCCTTCCAACGGGCCGCGGCTCTGACGCCGACAACTGCCGCGGGGATCGTGGCCGAGCCGACATCGGAAACGTCGTGGCACGTCATTGAAGCGGCCGGCCGGCTGGCGAAGGTTCCCATCTGGGAAGTCGAACCGCTGAACCCTTGGACGCCGCCGACGGTTGCCAAGCCTTCGCTCCCACCCCTGGTCGCGCCGCTGGGTGCGGGTGTGGCGACGACTCTGGTGGGGCCGGACCGAATCGCCGTGTCCCGCGTCGGCGTTTCGGGCCACTACCTGCTGCCGGTGGAAGGGTTCGTCGAGGCCGCGGCCGCCGGAGTGAACTGGTTTTTTTGGGAGCCGAACTACGCCACCCTCACGGCGTTCAGTTCTCGGCTGTCAGCTTCCGACCGGCGACCGTTCCACTTCGTCGCGGGAACCTTCGAGGCCGACGGCCGTCGCATCCGCGCCGACGTCGAGCGGGCCTTGAGGGAACTCCGGGTCGAACGCCTGGGCATCTTCTTCCTGTTCTGGGTGCAGTCGTGGGACCGACTTACCGACGACGTGCGGGACACGTCGGCCGCGTTGCGGGCCGAAGGAAAGATCGCAGCCGTCGGACTGTCGTCGCACCGCCGCCCGTTGCTGGTTCGCGCGATGGCCGACGGGTGGGACGTGGTCATGGCCCGGCACAGTGCCGCCCACCGCGGCGCGGAGACGGAGCTATTCCCGGCCGTTCCGCCGGGCACGACCCTTATCACGTTTAACAACCTGTGCTACGGCCGTCTCCTGGAACCGACGCACGGCCTGACGCCCCCGACCGCCGCCGACTGCTATCGGTACACGCTGAGTTTCCCGCAAGTCGCCGCCTGTTGGTCGGCTCCGGCGACCGTGGAGCAGTTGCGAGACAATCTCGCCGCCCTCCGCGAACCGGAACTCGACCCGGGCCGACGAGATGACCTCCGCGCGTTCGGGGCGAAACTGTACCAACACGAGAAGGTGTTCGAGCGACTGGTGCGAATGCTATGAAATCGAGCGGAGAGGAATGCCTTGCCCGCGCAGGTACTTACCTCCCGTCATGACCCCCTCGGGCGTGCTTGACCTGTCAAGACGGCCGAGGGGGCGGAAGTGCTCGGCACTTCCGACTGTGTGTCCGGGAACCCGGACTCGTCCACGGCGTATCGCCGCAGTCAACGCTACCTCCGGCGCGGGCAAGGCACGGATACTATACCCCCTATCCCCGGCTCGGTCAGCGCTCTTTCGCCCGGTTCGGCTATGATTCCTGCATGACCACGGCCGCCCGTCTCGACGCGACCGATGAACTGGCCTGGTTTGTCGGCGAGTTCGCGAAGTCGCCCGGCGCCTACCTCCACGGCAACTCGCTCGGGCTGCTGTGCCACGCCGCCGAAGCCAGCCTCCGTGACGCCGGGGAAGCTCGGCACAGCGTCGGGATCGTGCCCCCACGCGAGGCAGGGCGTCGCGGCGGGCACGGTCACGTTCACCTACCCCGGCGCGGCGAAGTTGTCGCGGGCTCTCCGCCTCCGCGGCGTCGTTCCGGACTTCCGCCCGCCGGACATGATCCTGGCGGACGCCGCCCACCACGAACTCCCGGACGCCGATGCCCCCGTCACCTGACCGCCGCGTGTTGGACATCTCCCGCCCCGTGGGGGCCGACACGGCGGTCTGGCCCGGGGACGTGCCCTTCACCTTCGACCTGGCGGGGCGGAAGGCGGCCGGGGCGAGCGCGAACGTCGGCGCGATCTCGGGCAGTGTCCACACGGCGACGCACTGCGACGCGCCGTTCCACTTCGACGACGCGGGCGAAACGGTCGATCGCCTACGACCGGAACTGTTCCTCGGGCCGGCGTGGGTGGTGGACGTCCGCGGGGCCAGCGCGTGGCAACCGCGGGTGGAAGCTCTCGGCTTCTCGGCCACGCCGCGGGTTCTGTTCCGGACGGGCGGGTGGCCGGACACCGCACGATTCCCGGCAGCGATCCCGGTGATGGAGCCGACGCTGCCCGGATGGCTGGCGGCCCGCGGGGTCTTCTTGATCGGCGTGGACGTGCCGTCGGTAGACGCCCTCGACTCGGAGGCGTTGGACAACCACCACGCCCTCGGCCGGGCGGGAATCTTGATCGTGGAAGGGCTGTGGCTGGACGACGTTCCACCGGGCCGGTATGAGTTCGCCGGCCTGCCGCTGAAACTCGTCGGGGCGGACGCCTCGCCGCTCCGAGCGGTCCTGGTCTCCCCGGCGTAGGCGGGGCGAGAGAGCCCCACCTTCTAGCTCTCGCCTCTCGGCCGTCGCTCGCCGAAATTGGCGCACGATTCCCCACCACCGAAGGGTGCCAGGCTCTACATGATCCGCCTCTACATCATCCGGGCTGTCCTGATCGCCGCGGTCGCGAGCACGTGCTACTGGCTGGGTGGGGAGTGCAGCCTTGGGCTGGCGATCCTGATCTGGGCCGGGGTGACGACTGGGGCGTGCGCCCTCGGCGCGGCCCTCCTCCGCACGAGCCGGGTCGGCGAGATCACGTGGCGGAACCGGGCGGCCGGCTACCTGATCCCGTGGGGCTGGCGGTTGAGCCGGGGCCGCCTGTGGGTCGCCGCGGTCTTCTCGTGGGTAACCTGGATGGCCGTCGGCGGCGCGGCATTCGCGATGCGGCCGGGAGCAATGACGGAGCCGTCAACCACCGGAGTTCGGGCCGCCCTTTTCGCGGCATGGGTGATCGACGCGGCGGCACTAGTGTACGTCCTCGGGACGATCTGGCAGGCCACGCCAGGCAGTCGGGTCCGGTCGCTCTGGAAGCTCGTAACGGTCATCACCGCCGTGCTCGGGGCGAGTGTTGGCCTCTACGTCACCGGCCGGCCGACCGAGGCATTAATGTTCGGTGGCGGACCGCCGCTGGCGGTGGGCGGGGGCATGGGGCTGTTCGTGCTGACGGTTCTCATCTTCGGCCGGAATACCCGTTGGAATTGATCGCACTCGCCGGAGTAGCTCAGTGGCTGGGAGACGGAGGAAGTAGCTATCCGGCTGTTTACCCCGGGTACAGTTAACCCGAGACTCCGAGAGTTTTGTAGCGAGTGTCTCGGGGTGCGAGACGAACCCAAGCGTTTCGCCTCGCACGCTCGATTGCGGTTTGCGAACTCGAGACTCTGGCCGCGACATCGATAAATGTGCGAAAGATTTGGAAACAAGTTGGGGAAATGTGGACGGCCGAGAG
Source organism: Limnoglobus roseus (assembly GCF_008254045.1). Lineage (GTDB taxonomy): Bacteria > Planctomycetota > Planctomycetia > Gemmatales > Gemmataceae > Limnoglobus > Limnoglobus roseus. The sequence continues at coordinate 3,945,587 of NZ_CP042425.1, forward strand.
CGGGTGTTCTCGGCCGGTTCCGTTAACCCGCCGGTCCAAACTTCTGCGACCGGCCTGACGAACTCCCGGGACAACAGGTTTCGAACTTTCAGGCGTGACTCTTCTTTCTGGCCATCCGAGAACGGCTTGTTTTCTGGGATTTTGTCGCTTCAGAAGATGGGTCGCGTCCGAAGACTACTCCTGCACGAATCCTACCCGGTGTCCGAGTAGAACAGATTCCCAACTCAAATGTCTCGGCTATGTTAAGAGCTAGCGGAAAAAACCTTGCGATACGTGCCCGTCGGAGGGAGGATGGTGTCCACCTCCACGGGTCACGATGATGCGCCTGTCCTCGCTTGCCCGGCAGTTGCCGGAGTCCGTCTGGGCGATCTTCGAGCCGATCCTGCCACCCGTCGTCTAGTCGGGTGAGGGCCGGCCGCCGGCCAGCAACCACGCCTGCCTGCACGGCCTGATGTATGTGCTCATCACCGGCATCGGGTGGGAGTTCGTGCCCCCTGGCTTCCCATGCGGCAAGGCCATCAAGACCCGGCCCGACCGATGGCTGGCCATCGACGCTTTCCGCACGGCCTGGCAGCCGTTGGCCGACCGGTATCAGGACCTGCACGGCATCAACTGGGACCAGGTGCTCATCGACGGCTCCAAGAGGCCGTCAAAAAGGGGCACCTTGACCGGCCCGAACCCGGCCGATCGGACCAAGTCCGGGACTGCCATCCACCTGGCGACTGGCGGCCGCGGGCTGCCGCTCGGGGCGGTGGTGGCGGCGGCCAACGTCAACGACGGCATGCAAACGCGGGCCGTCGTTGACGACTTTGTCATCCGCCCGCGGCGGACCGGCCGAACGCCGACCCGGCCCCCGGGACCTACCCCGCGTTCGCGGGGACGGCGGGTACGGGAGCGGGCCGGCCCGGGTGCGGGCCGCGGCGGCCGGCTTCCGCATGATCGCCCCGCGGCCGGGCCCCGCCGGCCGCGGGCGGGCAGGTGCGGTCCGGGGTCGAGAGAGGGCACGCGATGCTCGCCCCGTTTGGCCGCGTCGGCCGCCGGTTCGACCGGGACGGCCAGCGATACCTCGGGTGGGTTCAACTTGCCTCCGTCCCTAATCTTCTTGCGACATCAGGCGAATGGTTTTTTCCGTTAGCTCTTAAAGCGAAATGACCTCGATCATTCACTGGCCCGAACCGAACCACCAAGTGTGGCCTCCTTTACAATAGATGTCTCGTGACACCTGTCCGTTCTTGGCCTTAACATGGGGACAACCGTGAGTCTGCATGACGAACTCAAAGCTCGGGTCATCGCCGCCGTCAGGGGCGGAGACGGGTTGACCCGCGACACTCTGCGGACCATCTTGGGGGAGGCCCAGACCGAGGCCGTCCGTCGCACGGGGGAGGTCACCGACGAGATCGTCCTCGGCGTCGTCCGGAAGACGGTGGCCGGCCTGAAGGAGACCATTCCGCTGGCCAAACAGGCCGGCCGTGACACGGCCCCGCGCGAGGTCGAACTCGCCCTGCTCGAATCCCTCCTCCCGAAAGCGTGGGACCGGGAGGCGATCGCGGCCGCATTGGCTCCGTTGCGGGACGAACTCCGGGCCGCCAAGAACGACGGGCAGGCCATGGGGGTGGCGATGAAGGCCCTCAAGGCCCGAGGCGCGACGACCGGCCCGGACGACGTGAAGGCGGTTGTTGCCGCCGTTCGGGCCTGAGCAAGCGAGCGGCGGATCGGCGCACAATGCTCGAACGCCGCTGCAAACAGTTGTTGGTGCGCGACCCCGTTGATTTCGTGCAGGAAGGACCTGTGCGATCCGGCCCCCCCCCCCTGCGCCTCCCTTTCGGTAGCGGACCGGCTACCCTATTCTCAACGCCCGGGAGGCATGTCGCGTGTATCCGTTTCTCCACAAACTCGAGATCGACAGCCCGATCATTCAGGCTCCGATGGCCGGAGTTTCGACGCCGGACATGGCCGCTGCCGTGTCAAATGCCGGCGGCCTGGGCTCCATTGGCGTTGGAGCGGTCGATGCCGAAACGGCCCGGCAGATGATCCGCGCCGTCCGGGCGAAGACCGACCGGTCCTTCCTCGTGAACGTCTTCTGCCACGCCCCGGCGACGGCCGACCCAGCCCGCGAAGCCGCCTGGATCAGTCGCCTGGCCCCGGAATTCGGCCGCTACCGGGCTCCGCCCCCGGCCGGGCTGCGAGAAATCTACACCAGTTTCGTTGCGGACGATGCGATGCAGGCGGTTCTCGTGGCCGAGCGGCCGCGGGTCGTCAGCTTCCACTTCGGCCTGCCCGGTCGGGATCGGATCGACGCCCTGCGCGCGGCCGGGTGCGTCCTCGTGGCCACCGCCACGAACGTCGAGGAAGGACGTGCGGCGGCCGCGGCCGGGATCGACGCCGTCGTCGCGCAAGGGTACGAGGCGGGCGGACACCGAGGAGTGTTCTACCCGGCCGCACCGGACGACCGGCTCGGAACGATCGCTCTGACGCGGTTGCTGGTAAAAGCGCTCGACCTGCCCGTAATCGCGGCCGGCGGCATCATGGACGGGGCCGGAGTCGCCGCAGCATTAATGCTCGGTGCGGCTGCCGCTCAGCTCGGTACGGCGTTTATCGCCTGCCCGGAGTCGTCGGCCGACGCCGGCTTTCGGGCCGCCCTCCTTGGCCCCGCCGCCGGACACACGGTGATGACGGCGGCGATTTCGGGCCGGCCCGCCCGCTGCCTCGCCAACCGCTTCACGGCACTGGGGGCGGACGCCGCAACGGGAACCGTGCCGGATTATCCGATCGCGTACGACGCGGGAAAGGCGCTGCATGCCGCCGCGAAGGCGGCGGGCGAGTTCGGGTACGGGGCACAGTGGGCCGGGCAGGGAGCCCCGCTCGCCCGTGCGCTCCCCGCGGCCGAACTGGTCGCCTGTCTCCGACGCGAGATGGACGAAGCGTTGGCCCAACAATCACGGAGTTGACTTCTCTGCGAACTGTCGGCGGTATTCGGGCGTGGGCAGTCCGCCGACGCCCCAGTTCTCCAACTCCACTTCTTCGATCACCACGAACGTCAGAGCGGGCGGCTTGTTCAGCACGTTCACCAACAGGTCCGTGGCTCCCTTGATGAGCGCCGCTTTCTGTTCCGGCGTCGTCCCCTCGCGGGTGATCTGAATGGTCACGATCGGCATCGAAGTCTCTCCGGAATGAGTTCGGGGTTACCAGTGGCCGGCGTGCGCCCCGCCGTCCACGTGCAGCGTTTCGCCGGTCACGAACTTGGCCGACTCTAGGTACAGAACCGCGTCGACCACCTCCTGAACCGTGCCCATCCGCCCCGTCGGGTGCAACCCGGCGAGGAAGGCGTGCGTCTCGGGCTTGTGCATCGGCGTCTCGATGACGCCCGGGGCCACGGCGTTGACGCGGATGCCCTTGTCCGCGTACTCGATCGCTAGCGACCGCGTGACCGCGTCGAGACCGCCCTTGGTCAAGGACGCGAGCGCCGACGGGACACCCTTCACCGGCTGGCCTACGAGCGTCGTCGTGATGCTCACGACGTGCCCGCCGCCCTGCGCGAGCATCTGGCGGACGGCGCCCTGCGTGACGTAGAAGAACCCGGCCAGGTTCAGGGACGTCTTCCGCGCGAAGTCCTCCGCCGTGTACTCGGTGAACGGCTTGGCGATGAACATGCCGGCGTTATTGACCAGGGTGTCCACCCGCCCGAATTTTGCGACCGCCTCGGCGATCACCCGCTGAGCGACGGCCGGGTCGGCGATGTCGCCGGGGACGGCGAGAACCTCCGTCGCAGCGTCCGGCTGGATGGACCGCGAGTTGGCCACGACCCGGTAGCCGCGGTCGAGGTACCCCCGCACGAGTCCGGCACCGATGCCTTGAGATGCGCCGGTGATTACGGCGACTTTCCGTTCGGCATTCATGACACACCTCCGAAGGTGAAAGTGAGAGGGCCGGACCGCTGCGAGCGGGCCGGCCGTTCTGGTTTAGACGAGGTTGATCGTAACGTCGATGTTGCCCCGAGTGGCCTTGGAATAGGGGCAAATCTGGTGGGCGGCGTCTAGGACCTTCCGTGCGACCTCAGGATCCAGCCCCGGCAGGCTGACGTTGAGCCGTGCGCGGAGGACGTATCCGCCGTCGTTCGTGCCGAGGTCCACCTCCGCGTCAATCGCCCGGTCGGCGGGCAGTGTGATCTTCAGTTGGCTGGCCGCCACGTTCATCGCTCCGATGAAGCAGGCCGACCAACCGGCCGCGAACAGTTGTTCCGGGTTGGTCCCGGTCCCGATCGCGCCCGGCGACGACAATTTTACTTCCAGGCGGCCGTCCGAACTGCGGGCTGCGCCGTCCCGGCCGCCAGTGGCGTGGGTCTTGGCCGTGTACAACACTTTGTCGATTTGAGTCGCCATGACATTCTCCGTTCAAGTTGAGGAATGGTTCTTGGTTGAATAAGCGTTCGGGCCGGACACTCGCTTACGCTACAGCGCCCTGCATTACACCTGGGCCATGCCGCCATCGACGAACAGGTCGATCCCGGTCACGAATTAGGTCTGTCGCCGGCCGGTGATGTAGTTCGGTACTCCGAAATCGAGAGACGCAAACAAGAGCGAGCCGCCGACGTGACGGCCCGCAGGAAGCGGAGCCTTACGCTGCGAGGCGAGCCGTCGTCACCTTCTGAGCGTGCCGGGTGGACATGCGAATCTTCAAGACCTGGAACGTGACGCCGATCACGAACGCGGCCAGTAGGGCAATACGGACCGGAATCAGCGCCGGGTCAGCGGGGCTGGAGGCGAACGGCTTGCCGGTCGGGAACCGCTTGAGCGTTTCGGTGGTGAGGAAGACCCACAACAGCAGGTAACTGGCCGACAGGGCGACTGTCTGGGTGTACCCGGCCTTCCGCCAGTTGCCCCGCAGGGTGAGCGTGCCGATCGCCAGAAGGGCGAGCGTGAGAAGACCGAGCGCCTGGCCGGGGGTGAACCCGATGGTCAGGATGAATCCGAATCCGGTAACCGTGCCTGCGAGCATCGTGCCGACGTACCACCGGCCGAGTCGGGTCTTCGGATCGATCGCCCCGCGCCGGGCGTAGGCGGCCAGGCCGAGGCCGACGGGCAGGACGCTGATGATCGTGTGCAGAAGGGTGAAGACGGTCATGGCTCTCTCCAAGCTATCGGTTGCACATTGCAACTGACTGGATATACTGAAGGTGTGGTCGCATCTTGCAACTTGATTGCGGGTTTTTGGAGGGGGTCATGAAACGCACGAGTTTCGCAGGGGACACGTGCCCGGTGGCGCGGGCGGTGGACGTGGTCGGGGATTGGTGGTCGCTCTTGATCGTCCGCGACGCCTTCATCGGGCGGCGGCGATTCGGCGAATTCGAGAAGGGCCTGGGGGTGGCGAAGAACATCCTGACGGACCGACTTCGGAAGTTGGTCGCGGCCGGGGTGCTGGAGACGATCCCCGCGGCGGACGGGAGCGCTTACAAGGAGTACGCGCTGACCAATCGCGGCCGCGGCCTGTTGCCGGTCGTGGTGGCCCTCGGGCAGTGGGCGGCGTGCGAGGACTCCGGGTTCGCGCTGGTCGATGCCAAGAAAGGGAAGCCGGCCCGCCTGGAGTTTCGCTCGGAGGACGGACGGAAACTCGATCCGAACGACGTGCGGCTGGTCCCGCCGGCCGCGGACTAAACGGTCCTGGCGTTCCTCGGCGGCCGTGCGGGTCTCGATATCTCTGTTCGAACAATCACGGACCGACTGAAATCGGCTGGCCATCGGAGAGGCTTGCGGACGGCGTCGCGATCAATTCGGTCCCGGTGAAATCGACCCACGCGGTCGTGCCGGATCGCTTGAAGCGGAGGACCTGCGTTGTCTGAGCGTCGCCGCGGGCCAGTTGCACACCGACGCGGACCGCCTTGCCATCCTCGACGAGGTAAACCACCGCCTCGTCGTTCGCCTTGCCGACGGCTGCGGCCGGCAGCGACCAGTCGGGGGGCACGTCGGCCGTCAGCCGGACTTTCGCGTACGTACCGGGGCGAACCTTCCCCTCGGGGTTCGGCAGGTCCACCTCGACGCGGAGCGTTCGCGAGCCGGGGTCGAGCGACCAGGACGTCCGCGTGACCTTCCCCGTGCCGCCTGGGGACAAGCCTTGCAGCGCGAGCTTCACGTCTTGCCCGGCCGTCACCAGCCCGGCGTCGGCTTCGGGCACCTGGAACACGACCCGCACCGGGTCGATGCGGGCGACGGCGAACAGGCTGTGCTTGCCGTCGGCGGCGGTGAAGTCGCCGGCGCTCACGGCCCGCCGCGTGACGATGCCGTCGAACGGAGCCTTCAGGCGGGTGTACCCGCGGAGGGCGTCCACCCGCCGCACGTCAGCTTTCGCCACGTCGAGCCTGGCCTCGGCGGTCGTCACGTCGGCGATGGCTTTCTCGGCGTCGGCCTGCGCCTTCGCGACCGCCGCGTCGGCTGACGTGACCTTCGCATCGGCCTCGGCTTTACCTGCCTCGGCCGCCTTGAACTGGTTCACCGTCTCGTCGCGGGTCTGGGCGTCGATAACGCCGCCGGTGACGAGCTTCGCGGCCCGCGTCGCCTCGGACTGCCATCGGTCGTAGAGGGCTTGCGCCCGCGTCAGGCCGGCCTTCGCCTCCGCCACCTGGGCTTTCGCGGCCGTCACCCCGGCGGTCGCGGCGGCGTGGGCCTTCGTCGCCTGCTGCACCTCGGCCGCGTACTGCCGGGCGGTCGCCTCCTTCTGCTTGAACTCTTCCTCCAACTCCGGCACCGACAACTCGGCGAGAATCTGGTCCTTCTTCACGCGGCTGCCGATGTCGATTAGGCGGTCGTGTTCGGAATGAGATGCCTTGTCCGGGTCGGCCGAGAGCGCGCGGACGTAGCCGGGGATTTTGGCGAACAGCGTCACTTCCTCGAACGCCTGCACCGTCCCGGGCTGTTCGACGACGCGCTGCACGGTCTTCCGTTGCGGCTTCACCACGGTGACGACCGGCGCCGTGGCGGGCACGGGGGCCGTCGCGGTGGGTGTTGAGCGATTGCAACCGCCGGCGACTGCGAGTGACGCGAGCAGAAGAAATTTACGCATCGCGCGTCTCCGGGGTGTAGTGGCGGCTGGCCGGGTCGAACGGGTCGAGCGACGGCGACGCGGTGGACGCGCGGCCCATCACCAGGGCGAACACCGCCGGCAGGACCAGCAGCGTCGCGCACGTCGAAGCGAGGAGGCCGCCGATCACGGCCCGGCCGAGCGGGGCGGTCTGGTCGCCACCGTCCCCGAGGCCGAGGGCCAGCGGCAGCATCCCGGCGATCATCGCGCAACTCGTCATGAGGACCGCCCGCGCCCGCGTGCGGGCCCCGTCGGTAGCGGCATCGCGGGCGGTCCGGCCGGCCAGGCGGGACCGCTCGGCGAACGTCACGAACAGGATCGCGTTCGCCGTCGCCACGCCGACGGCCATGATCGCGCCGAGGAACGATTGCAGGTTGAGTGTGGACCCCGTCGCGAACAAGGCCAGCGCCGCGCCGGCGAGGACGGCGGGGACCGACGCGACCGCGACGAGCGCCAGCCGAAGGGACTGGAAGTAGGCGGTCAGAAGCAAGGCGATGACGGCGACGGCGACGGCAAGGCCGAACGTCAGGCCGCGGAACAACTCGTTGAACGGCGTCACCTGGCCGCGGACATCGACCGCGATGCCCTTCGGAACTTCGCCCGCGGCCGAAATCGCGCCCGCCACGTCGGCGGCCACGCCGCCCAGGTCGCGCCCCTGGACGTTCGCGGTGAGGGTGACGACCCGCTTCATGTTGTACCGATCGTATTCGCCCGGCATGGCCCCTTCCTTGACCGCCCCCACGTCGCGGACCAGCACGCGGTCCGAGCCGGTGCCGAGGACGGGGATGAGTTCCAAATCCTGCGGCGAAGTGATGAGCGTGTACGGCACCTCGACCTGCACCTGGTAGCCGATGCCGCTGGCCGGGTCCCGCCAGTAGTTCGGCACCGTGAACCGGCTCGACGACGTGAACGGCGTGACCGCGCGGGCCACGTCGGCGGCCGTGCCGCCGGTCGCGGCGAGGCGCTCCCGGTCCACCACGACTTCGACCGTCGGGTAGTCGAGCGGCTGCGAGTATTGCAGGTCTTTCAGGCCGGCGACCTTCTCCAACTCCGCGCGAATCTTCTCCGCATACGCCCGACTCGCGGCCACGTTCGCCCCGGCGATTTGCACCTCGATGGGCGTCGGCGAGCCGAAGCTCATCACTTCGTTCACGATGTCGGCCGGCTCGAACGAAAGCCGAATCTCGGCGGCCCGCTTCTTCGCCACGTCGGCCGGCACGCCCTCGGTCGCCCACTTCGCGGCGGTCCACGCTTCCAGGTGGGCGGGCAGTTTCTCGCGAAGCCGGGCCTTCAGTTCGTCAACGCGGACGGACCCCGGCTTGAGCGAAACGCGGATCGCCGACTCGTGCGGGCCGCCCATCCAGAGGTAGACGGCGTTGATCGGATAGCTCGACGGCACGACGCCCACGTAGCCGAGCGAGATCGCCACGTCGCCGCCCGACGCGCGCACCTCGTCGCCGACGAACCGGAGCGCTTCCTGCGTGATCGCCTCGGTCTGCTCGATGCGCGTGCCGGTCGGCGCACGGAGGCGGAGTTGGAATTGCCCGGCGTCCACTTGCGGGAAAATCTCCGTGCCGAGCCGCGGGCCGAGGACGAGCACGACGACCGCCATGAGGCCGAGGTACGCGGGCACGAGCAGCCACCGGCTCGCGGTGATCGCGGCCAAGAACCGCGAGTACGAGCCCGCTTCCGTCGGTGCCGGGTGATGGCGCTTCTTCAGCAGCAACACGCAGAGGACCGGGACGAACGTGCTGGAGAGCACGTAGCTCGCGACCATCGCGAAGCCGACGGCCAGCGAGAGCGGCAGGAACAGGCCGCGGGCCGCCCCTTCCATCACGAACGACGGGATGAACACGGCTAGCACGCACAGCATCGCGAGCAGCCGCGGCACGGCCGTTTCCTGGTTCCCGCGGCGGACGGCGAGCGCGACGGAATAGGTCTGTTCGAGCTGCCGGTGGATGTTCTCGACCTCGACCGTCGCCTCGTCCACGAGAATGCCGACGGCCAGCGCGAGGCCGCCGAGCGTCATCAGGTTGATCGTCTGGCCGGTCAGCCAGAGGGCGACGAGCGCCGCCACCAGCGCGAACGGGATGTTCAGCACGACGACGATGACGCTCCGCCAGTCGCGGAGGAACAGCAGCACCATCAGGCCGACGAGCGCCGCGGCAATCAGGCCCTCGACGGCGACGCCCTTCATCGAGTTCGTCACGTAGGGCGACTGGTCGAACTCGAAGCTCACCTTGATGTCGTCCGGCAGTTCGGCCTGCATCTTCGGCAGGTTCGCCCGGACGTTGGCGACCACGTCGAGTGTCGAGGCGTTCGCCCGCTTCGTCACCAGGATGTAGACCGCCCGCTTGCCGTTCACCAGGGCGTACCCGGTCGGGATGTCGCTGGCGTCGTCGATCAACGGCCGGGCGGTCACGGGGTCGCGCTTCACCACGTCGCGGAGGAGGACGCCGGGCTTGACCTCGATCGTGCCGAGGTCGGCGGGCTGCACGACCATCGCGTTCGTCGGCACTAATGGCATCCGCGTCGCGTCCCGAATCTGGCCCGACGGGGCGATGGTGTTGCCCTCTGTGAGCTTCTTGACCACGTCGTCGGCGGAGAGGCCGTAGGCGCGAAGGCGGTCGGGGTCGGCCCGGACGACGACGGTGCGCTGACTGCCGCCGAACGGTGGCGGGGCGGAGACGCCCTCGATGGCCGCGAACATCGGCCGCACCTTGAACAGCGCCTGGTCCTGAATCTGACCGATGGTCTTCGACTCGCTCGACATCACGAGGTAGCCGACCGGCACGCTGCCGGTGTCGAACCGCATGATGAACGGATTCACCGTCCCCGGCGGCATGAACGCCCGGCTGCGGTTCACGTACCCGACCGTCTCGCCCATCGCCTGGGCCATGTCGGTGCCGGGGTGGAAGAAGAGCTTCATCAGGGACATGCCCTGGACGTTCTTCGATTCGACGTGGTGGATGCCGCCGATGTAGAGGAAGTGGTACTCGTAGTAGTTGGCGATCAGCCCTTCCATCTGCTGCGGGTCCATCCCGCCGTAGGGCTGGGCGACGTAGATGACGGGCAGGTTCAGGGCCGGGAAGATGTCCACCTTCATCCGCGTATAGGCGAGAACACCGGCGAACACCGTTCCGAGAACGAACGCGAGGACCGTAACCGGGCGGCGCAGGGCGGTGGCGATCGGGTTCATCGCGAGGTCCGACGGGTGGAGGGGCACTGTTGATTTAACCCCTGAAGCGGGGCGACGGGTAGCGGACTTACGGCAATTTCGCGGGCGACTCGGCCGGCTTCGCCCGCTCGCACAGCGCCTGACCGGGCTGCCCCATCGCGCGATAGAGGCGGAACTGCGCGCGGTTGTGGTCGGCGATCGTCTGATAGTAGTCGCGGTACGCCTGATCGAGGGCCGTGACTGCGGCGACGGCTTCGAGCGGGCGGAACACGAGGATCAACAGTTCGCCGACCCGCTTGGTCTGCCCCAACCCTTGCAGGTTCTTCTCGGCCGAGGCCGTCGCGTTGGCCAACCCCTCTTCGGCGGACTTCAGGCGGCGAGCCGTCCGCGACACCTGAGCGTGAGCCTGTACGATCTCGGCCTTCACTTGGTCCTGCACCCGCAGCACTTCCAGGAGCGCCCGGCGGCTCTCGCTCTCTCGCTCGCGGACCGACGCGCGGTTGCCGAGGCCGAGGTTCTGGAACTCCCACACGGCTTGCAGGTCCACGCTGAAGCGGGCACCGAAGTTCTGCACGTCGTCGTTGACGCCGCCGCCGAAATACCCGCCGGCCAGCCCCGGCACGTTCGATCCGACGCCGCGGACCGCGAGCGAGGGGTAGTACGGCCGCCGTTGTTCCTGTTTCACCCTCACGAGGGCCGCCTGAATCACCGCCTGTTGCGACGCGAGTTCCGGCCGGTGCGTCAGTCCGATGGCGAGCAACTCGTCGAGCGGCATGTCCGGGTCGATGAGGCTGACGAGCAGCGACGGGTCTTCGCTCGGCTCGACCAGCGTGCCGGCTTGCAACCGCAACAGCCGCGTGAGTTCGGCGCTCGCCACCTGCCACCGCTCGTAGGCCGATTCCACCGCCTGCCGACGGCGGGCGGCCTCGGCCTTCGCCCGGTTGACTTCCACGTCCGGCGTCAGATCGGGTGCCAGTTTCGCGGTGCGTGCGACCAGGTCGTCGGCCCGCCTCAGGGTTTCGAGCGACCCGGCCACGTCACCGCGGGCCTGCTGGACGTCGAAGTATGCGATGGCGACGGCGAACGTCGTGTCGTTCCGAACCGTCTGGGCGTTCGCCTGCGAGCCACGGAGCACCTGTCGGGCGGCGAGCGGCGCGTACACCGCGTCCGTGACCGACACCACCGCCTGCGGCCCCGCGCCGAGCATCAGCGACGATCGGCTCGTGCCAAAGACGCTGCCGACGATGTCCTGAATCTGGCCGTCGTGGCGGAAGTAATCGACGCCGAGGTTCACGTTCGGTAGCCAGAGGGCGTTCGCGCGGTCCACCCCCGCGGTCGCGAGTCGTACCCGCTCCTCGGCGATCCGGACGTCGAGCGAGTTCGCATTCGTGAGTGCGAACGCAGCCGGCAGAGTAATGGTGAACGTGTCGGCGGACCCCTTCTCGGCCGCCGCCGGTTCCTCGAACTTCGCCTGCTGGATTTCGCGGACGGGCGCTGGTGCCGGCTTCGGCTTCGGGCTTTCGACGCGGGTTGCGATAGGGATCGGCAACGTCTGGTCGTCGAGCGTCGCGCAAGCGGGCACCCCGACAACCAGACAACAGACCAAAACTCGGAGCCGGTGGCGAATGGGAGTCACCTTGGAGGACGTGAGGGTTATCGACCGGATTGCGGGCGGAACTCGACCGTAAGCCCGCGAAACCCGTCGCCCTTGCCCGGTTTGCCTATTCCCTGTCCGCCCACTGCCATCGAGGCGCAGCAGATGGCCGCAGGGAGGCGTAGGAAACCGAAGACCCTGTCAGAAAACGAAGGCGGGGAAGCACTTAGTGCTTCCCCGTGCGACTCGCCGCTATCACTTGCACAAGACTCGAACGGAGAGTGTGGGATTCGAACCCACGGTAGGGTTTCCCCTACGGAAGTTTTCAAGACTTCTGCCTTAAACCGCTCGGCCAACTCTCCGCCCGTATGGTAGCAGATCGCGACAAAATTTGAAGCGGTCCCGTCGCCTCTCGTTCCGAAAGGCGACGGGTTCTCCCCGGCAACTGGCCATCGCCCCGGGAGTTACTATCATTCACGATTCCGCTAGCCGGCCGGAAATCCGTGCGGCCCCTTGTCAGGCCCGGGACGGCCGATACACTCGTAACAGTGTAACTGGGATATTTTTTAGCTACCGTGAGCAGGAGCGACGCGGCGGAGGTAGAACCGAGAAAGAGGAACGGGACGATGTCGATTACGAAGGACCGCAAGACCGAACTCATCAACCAATTCCGACGCAGCGACTCCGATACGGGGTCGCCGGAAGTGCAAATCGCTATCCTCACGGCTCGCATCAACGAGCTGACCGAGCACATGCGCACGCACTCCAAGGATTTCGCCAGCCGTCGCGGGTTGCTGAAGATGGTCAGTTCGCGGGCGGGATTGCTGAACTACCTGCGGGAAACCGAACGAGAACGCTATCTGCAAGTCATCAGCAAGCTCGGCCTGCGGAAGTAACTTCCCACGAGACTCCTTCAAATCGCCATCAGCCGCCGGGACTTCACCCGCGCGGCTGACACCGTTTCTACCACCCGCCGCCCCCACTGACTCCACACTCCGACGAAAGGGTTCGAACAGTGCAAGTCACACGTGTTGAAAAGCAAATCGGCCACGCCACGCTCATCCTCGAAACCGGCAAACTCGCCAAGCAAGCCCATGGGGCCGTCACCGTCCAGTACGGCGAGACGATGGTCCTCGTCGCCGCCACCATGGGTGGCAACATCCCCGGCCGGGACTTCTTCCCGCTCACCGTCGATTATCGCGAAAAGACCTACGCGGCCGGCAAGTTCCCCGGCGGCTTCATCAAGCGTGAAACCCGCCCGAGCACGAAGGAAACGCTCGTCTCCCGGCTCATCGACCGCCCGATCCGCCCGCTGTTCCCGGCCGACTTCACCAAAGAAGTGCAGGTGATGTGTAACACGCTGTCGTTCGACGGCGAGAACGACCCGGACATGCTCGCGATGGTCGGCGCGTCGGCCGCGCTGCACATCTCGCCGATGCCGTTCACCGCGCCGATCGCTGGCGTGCGGGTTGGCCGCGTGGACGGGCAACTCGTCGTCAACCCGACGGCCACGCAGATGGAAACGAGCGACCTCGACCTGATCGTGGCCGGGACGAAGGAAGCGATCACCATGATCGAAGGCTTCGCCCGCGAAATGCCGGAACAGGAGATGGGCGACGCGATCATGTTCGCGCACAAGAACATCGTCGAGATCATCGGCCTCGTGGAAGAACTGCGGACAAAGGCCGGCCTCGCCACGAAGGAACTGCCGCCCCCGCCGGCTGCCAACCCGCTCGTGGACGAACTGCACAAGAAGTACGGGGCCGAATTCCGCAAGAAGTACCTCACCGAAGGTAAGCTCGCCCGGTACGCAGCCCTCGACGAGTTCAAGGCGCAGATCAAGAAGGAATACCTCCCCGAAGGCGATGCCGAACCGAAGTACACGGCCGACCAAGTCTCGGCCGCGGTGTCGGCCCTCCGCGAGAAGATCTTCCGCGAGATCACCCTCAGCGGCACCCGCATCGACGGCCGGCCGGCGAAGCAAATCCGCCCGCTGTGGTGCGAAGTCGGCCCGATCCCCCGCGTCCACGGCTCGGCCGTGTTCCAACGGGGCGAGACGCAAGCCCTCGTGATCGCCACCCTCGGCACGATGCAAGACGAACAGAAGGTGGACGGCCTGCTGCCCGAGTACAGCAAGAAGTTCATGCTCGATTACAACTTCCCTCCGTTCAGCGTCGGCGAGTGCAAGCCGATCCGCGGGCCGGGTCGTCGCGAAATCGGCCACGGCATGTTGGCCGAGCGCAGCCTGAAGGCCGTGATGCCGAACCCGGCGAAGTTCCCGTACACCGTGCGGTTGGTGTCGGAAATTCTCGAATCGAACGGCTCGTCGTCGATGGCCTCCGTCTGCGGCGGCACGCTCGCCCTGATGGACGCCGGTGTGCCGATCCGTCAGCCGGTCGCGGGCATCAGCATCGGCCTCGTGATGGAGAAGGACCAGCACATCCTCATCACCGACATCCAGGGTGACGAAGACCACTACGGCGACATGGACTTCAAGATCGCCGGCACGCAGAACGGCATCACCGGCATCCAACTCGACATCAAACTCGACGGCATAAACGAGGCGATCGTGCGAGCGGCCCTCGAACAAGGGAAGGACGCCCGTCGCGAGATTCTCCGCACCCTGCTGAAGACGCTGATCTCGCCGCGGAAGGAAATCAGCATCAACGCGCCGCGTCTACTGACGGTGAAGATCAACCCGGAAAAGATCGGCCTGCTCATCGGGCCGGGCGGCAAGACGATTCGCGCGATTCAGGAAGAGACGGGCGCGAAGCTCGACGTGGACAACGACGGCACGGTGCAGATCGCTCACAGCGACGCGGCCGGGGCGGACGAGGCGAAGCGCCGCGTCGAAGCCCTGTGCGAAGAAGTGAAGGTCGGCAAGATTTACGACGGCAAGGTGTCGAGCATCAAGGACTTCGGGGCGTTCATCGAGATCATGCCCGGTCGCGACGGCCTGTGCCACATCAGCGAACTCGACCACGGCTACGTCGGCCGGGTGGACGACGTGGTGCGGGTCGGCGACAAGGTGCAGGTGAAGGTCATCGGCATCGACGATCAGGACCGCGTGAAACTGTCCCGCAAGGCCCTGCTGGCGCCCCCGCCGCCGCGTGAAGGCGGCGACGAAGGCGGCGACCAAGGTGGCCCGCCGCCCCGCGAACGGGGTGGCGACCGCGGGGATCGTGGCGACCGGGGCGAACGCCGTGGCGGTGGCGACCGCGGGGGCCGCGAGCGGAGCGGCGGCGGGGATCGGGGTGGCGACCGCGGCGGACATCGCGATCGCGATTAATCCGTGAGAAGTTGGAAGCCCACCCGCTCTAACGGGTGGGCTTTTTCTTTTGGGGGTCGGCCCATGAGCTTTAAGGTTCAGTTTCGAAGCTGCAACTACAAGTTCGCGGACGGTGCCAAGTACACCATGCACGGCAACTGGGGCCAGTCCCCCGTCATCGACCTCGGGCTGACCGACCCGGAGCGCAACGCCGTCCTCACCCTCCTCCGGCAACGCGGCCAACGCCGCATCAGCCACGACGACCGCGTCCAGGTTACGCTGCCGGACGGCGCGTGCGTCACGGTCCACCTCGTCGGTCTGCTCGCCAACAAGACTTGTTTCGACGGCATCGTGGTGGCCCCCGAACTCACCCCGGCGCTCGCCAACTTCGTCTTCGACCTGGCGAAAGCCGGCAACTTCATGTTCGCGATGGAGAGCTTCCCGCGGCCGATCGTCATTTCCGAGAAACAGCACCGCGTGATGGTCCTGACGTTCCCCGGCGTGCGTATCGCAACGTCCGCGACGCAACTCTGGCAACTCGTCGGCCCATCTACTGCGAAAGAAACGCCGGCCGAAGACGCCCCACCGGAAGGACCGCCAGTCGAAGAAGCAAAATCGCCCGAACCGGCGGCCGAATAGCGGGCATGGACGAGCCACTGAACGCCGTCGTGACCTTTCGCACTTCTCGCAGCCGGACCGCCAGTTACTTGGCCCTGAGCGCGATCTTGTTTACGTTGGCCTGCGCCAGCTGGATGAGCGAAACAGAGGGCAACCTGGGACCGTGCGTGGCGGTCTTCGCCCTCTTCGCCGGTTGGATCATCGTCTGGTCGACGCTCCGGGTCGCAGCAGCAGCCCGATCTGTGACTCGCGATAGCCTCTTGGTGGTAACGCTGTTTCACTTCCGCAGGTACGCTTGGGTAGATCTGAACAGTTGGGGCACGTCCGTGATCGACATTGACACCGGGCGACGCGGCGTCTGGTTCAAGTTTAACGGTCGATTCTTCAGCCTCGATTTTCACGAATCCGACTTCGCCCGCCCCGGCTTCGACCGCTTCCTCGAACTCTTGCGGCAGTACGTCGGCGACAAGGAACGACCGACGTGAAATCGCGCGAAAAATCTGACCACCTGGACCGTTGTTGCTGTGACGGTTGCCGGGGCAACACACGCGAAGTCCCCGCCCCGCCCCCTCAGCGGCCCACTGCTGGACCTGTGCGAGTATCACTATCGGAGGGCGTCTTCGAACAGTCCGGCCTGGTCCCGCACTACGCCGGTACGGAATTGTTACTTTGATTTGATTCCCTCGACCCGCTTGAGCAGACTCCGGACCTCGTCCCAAAGGGCGAGACAATCCTTTCGTTCTTCGGCGGAAAGTTTCTCCATCTCGGCCGGCTCGCGCAGCCCCACCAGGTCGGGTTCCGTTTGGCACTCCGTGAGTAGGAACTGAACGGCGTCACGGTTACCCACTCCCGAACTCGTGTCCAGTATTCGACTCCACTGCGTCAGGTCCGCCCTAAGCCACAACCGCGCTTGCGATCGCCATTTCTCTCTTTCTTGTTGGGTCAGGCCTGTCGCGCCCTCGCCGCGACCGCACCCGGCCAGCGCCGCGGCGCGAGCGGCCTGCCAGCGGTGCCGGAGCCGCGTGTCGTCGGCCAGTTTCGGGTCGGCGGCGAACGCATCGGCGTAGAGGCGGGCCAGGGCGACGGTCCGGTTGGTGAACTGGCACTCGCCGACCAGGGCCAGGCGTTCGTCGTTGTCTTGGGGCTGGTGCTTCCCCGCCAGGAACGCAGGGAGGTTTGGCAGGATCAGCCGATGGGCCTCGCGACGGAGCACGTGGTAAATCCAGGCGTCCTGATCCACCGCCCGGACAGCACGCCAGTCGTGCGAAACGATCGCGGCGGCCAGCGTTCGGCGGGCTTCCGGCTCCTGTCCCGTTTTGTAGAGGGCCATTGCCAACACGAGGCGGGGAGCCGGCCCGAGCACGCGCGATGCGTCGCCACGCATGGTTGCAATCGCTCGCTCGAATTCTCCCTGTCGGAACTCTGCCAAACCTCGGGGGAACAGATAGTACGGATAGACTCCGAGATTTTTGGACCGATCGACCGCGAGCGCACGGTCGGAAAGCGCCCTCGCCTTGGCCAGTTCTTCCCCCGTCGCCGGGAAGAGTAAACAGGTCCGGCTTGTGCGCTCGGCGACGGGCGGGTCGGCGCTCGCCCCGAACCGCGCCAGCAACTGTTGACGCTGGCGAAGGTATTCGCTTTCGTTCCCAAGGAACAGGCAGAGTTCGGCGTACCCGTACCAGGCGGCGTGCTCGGGGGGCGAAGCAGCGAGCGCGGCTTGCCAGGCCACTCGCGCTTGTTCCGTGCGACCCAGCCGCAGCAAACATTCGCGCAGCGCGGCCTGGTACTCGGTGCGCGTCGGGTCGAGTCCGACGGCCCGGGCGTGGGGGGCGACGGCTGCTTCCGGCCGTCCCTGGCGTTCAAGGCAGCGGCCGAGGTCGGAGTGGAGGAGGGCCGAATCGGGAATGGCGAGAACGGCGCGTTCGAGTAGCCCGACGGCCTCGTCGTGCCGGTTCTGCCGCGACAGGGCCCGGGCGAGGTTCGACTGGAACATGGCGCCGCCCGGGTCGAGCTCGACGGCTCGTCGGTAGTGGCCGAGGGCGTCTTCGGGGCGGGCCACCTCTTGTAAAAGGCGGGCGAGGTTGTTGTGCGCCATGGCCGACTTTGGGCGGAGGGCCACGGCCGCCTGGAAGAACCCGACCGCCTCCCCGGCACGCCCCGCGTCGAACAGCAAGTTGCCGATCCGGTGGTTGTTCCAGAAGTCGTCCGGGTGCTCGCGGAGGATTCGCTTCAGGAAATCAAGGTGCAACGCATGGGTGGCCGAGTGCCAACTCGCCTCGACCGCGTGCAACAGCGACACCGGCGTATCCTTAACGGGAGCGGATCGGACCAACTCTGCTACGGCCGCCTGATTCAACCGGATGTCCGGGTCACGGGCACGGTCGCGCCAGCCGGTCGCGTCCGGATCGGCCCCCCTCGCGACCTTAAGAACCCATCTCTTCTGGCGTTCGTCCCGGGTGCAGACGGACCAGTGGTCGAGGGCGGCGACCAGTGCGTTCCGGATGTGCGAGCCTTTCACCCGAGCCGCCACAACGTCCGGATCCTCGTCGGCCGTCCCGAGGTCGGCATGGCCAAACGCTTCGGCATACGCCGCCCCGGAACTTCCAACCACCCCGCCGACGGTGCCGGCTTCCGCCAGCCGGATTTTCTCCAACCGGTCCGCGAGCGCCAGGTCGCGCGTGCCCTCGTCCACGAGGTGGCGGAGTTCGGCAGGCCCGCCGTCGCCAAGTCGACCCTCGGCTCGATTCCGGGCGGCAACGGCCTTTGGCCAGTCGGACGCTTCCAGGCCCTCGTTCATTTCTTGCAGGTCTTTCTCCGCGGCTCGGGCCGTCGCCGCCCGGTCGGAGAAGTACCACAGTCCTCCACCGGTCAACGTCAGCGCCAACGCCAGGGAAACCGTCACCGCCGCCGAAAGGGCCGGCCGACGACGGACTCGCCGCATCAACCGCGCCACAAGACCTTCCGGCCGTGCCGCGATCGCCTCGCCCCGAAGGAAGCGGTTGAGATCGTCGGCCAGCGCCGCCGCGGTGGCGTAGCGGGTCCGCGGTTCCTTGCCCAGGCACTTCAGGCAGATGGTCTCCAGGTCACGCGGCACCTTCCCGTTCAACCGCGAGGGCGGCACCGGGTCCTGGGTGAGGAGTTGATGGACCGTTTCCGCCGCGCTCTCCGCGCGGAACGGCGGTCGGCCCGTGAGCAGTTCGTAGAGGATTGCCCCGAGGGCGTAGACGTCCGCCGGCGGGCCGACCCCGCCCGTCCCGCCGCGGGCCTGCTCGGGAGCCATGTAACACGGCGTGCCGACCGCGGCCCCGGTTCGGGTGAGCCCCGCCTCGCCGCCGAGCCGCCGGGCCAAGCCGAAGTCGCTGACCTTGGGGACGCCATCGGCGGTGAGGAGCACATTCGCGGGCTTCAGATCGCGGTGGATGATGCCGGCATGGTGGGCCGCGGAAACGGCGTCGGCGAGGAGAGCCAGGAGCGTTGCCGCCTCGCGTGCCGGCAGCGGGGCCCCGGCCAACTTCTGGGCGAGGCTGCCCCCCTCGACGTACTCCATCGTGAAGTACGGCCGGCCGGCCGAGTCGCCCACGTCGTGGACTTGAACGACGTTCGCGTGCCGGAGGGCGGCGACGGCTTCCGCCTCCCGGTGGAAGCGTTCCCGCTCGTGCGCCCCCGCGTACGCGCCGGACAGGGCCATCTTCAGGGCGACGACGCGGTTAAGCCGCAGGTGCCGGGCCTTGAACACGACGCCCATGCCGCCGGCGCCGAGAACGGACTCGACTTCGTAACCCGGGATGGCGGGGAGGGGCGTGTCCTCCGTGGCAGAGGGGGAACCGTCTGAACTTGAATCCGTCTCGGGGGGGAACATGGCGTCGAGTTCGGCCCGCGCGCGGACGACTTGCCGCCAGCGTTCGCGAACCACGGGCAGCAGTTCGACGCACGAGCTACAGACCGCTTCGGGCGTGGCACCCGAGGCGAGCAACTCTTCCAGTAACGCATGGACACGCGGGTCATCCGGCACGAGTTTCTCCCATGTGGGTGTGCCCCCGGCCGTGTCGCCCGCACCGAGGGTGCCGGGTTCAAGATGCTTCGGGAGGCGTGTCATCCGGGCGGAGGTCGCCCAGGCGCTCGGTCAGCAGCACCAGGCCGCGGTCCAGCCGCCGCTTGACCGTCTTCGGCGTAACGCCGAGAACTTCCGCGACCTCGATCTGCGCCATGCCTTGCATCCGCACCAGGTCGAACACCTCCCGCTCGTCCGGGGGTAGGGCGTCAATCGCCGCGATGATCCGGCGGCATTCCGTGCTCAGGCCGGAGTCGCTGCCTGGCAGCGCGGGCACTAGCCCCTCGATCACCGCAACGGCGCGGGGTTGCTGATCTAAGCGTCGGGCCAGGTCATTGAGTTCCCACCGAGTGTGCTGGGCGGCGAGGGCGAAGAACTGCCGCACCGTCGTCGGCCGCGCCTCCCGGAGGGCCTTGAGGAGGCGTTCCACGACGGCGCTCAGCATCTCGTCTGATTGCAAGTTGAGGGGCGGGCGGGTCAGTCGCGGGTAATTGCGGTGAAGGAGCGTGGCGCACAACTGGTGTAGCCGCCGGGCGGCCCGGTCGAGCAACGCCCGGACGACCGGTTCGGCGGGGCCGTCGCCGGCCAACTCGTCCAGGTACCGCTGGACGACCGCCGTGGTGTGTTGGTTGTCCAAAACTATTTCCCGTTCGGGTGGCAGGGCGACGGAACCGAGTATATCGCCGCCGGTGTCTGTTCTCCACGCTTAATAGCGTCGGGACTAAGAACGGGCCGTCAAGTGCTCGTGGCGGGAGCAGATCGCTAACTCGTCGCCGACGTGCGGCGTGTGCCCGATTGGACCCCGCGGTTTCGTCTTCACACCAACTTGAAGGAAGCGAGTATGTCCGCATCGTCATCGCGAGTTCGAAGTGCCGTCTCATACCGAGTGGTGGCCGCATCAAGCTGTTGCCTTCTCTTCGCCGCATCGGGCTGTGGTCTGAAAACCGCTCCGGCCGCCGGCGCGGAGATCCCCGCGGTCAACCCGCCTCCCGCGCCGGCCAAAGTCAACGAGACGAAGCCACTTCCGGACGACGCCATCCGCCCGTTCCGCGCCTACGTGTCTGAAGAACAACTCGCCGATCTCCGGCGGCGCGTTGCGGCAACGCGGTGGCCCGACAAGGAGACAGTCGCGGACGCTTCGCAAGGCGTGCAACTCGCGACGATGCAGAAACTGGCACGCTATTGGAACAACGAGTACGACTGGCGAAAGTGTGAAACGCGGTTGAACGCCCTGCCGCAGTTCGTCACCACGATCGACGGGATCGACATTCACTTCATTCACGTCCAGTCGAAGCACGAAAAGGCGCTGCCGGTCGTCGTCACACACGGGTGGCCCGGCTCGGTCATCGAGCAGTTGAAGATCATCGGTCCGCTCACCGACCCGACGGCGTTCGGCGGCCGGGCGGAGGACGCCTTCGACGTGGTGATCCCATCGTTGCCGGGCTACAGTTTTTCCGGCAAGCCGGCCGCGACCGGGTGGGACCCCGCTCGCATCGCCCGGGCTTGGGTCGTCCTCATGAAACGCCTCGGGTATTCCCGGTTCGTCGCGCAGGGCGGCGATTGGGGGAATGCCGTGTCGGAGCGAATGGCCCTCCTGGCGCCGCCGGAGTTGCTCGGTATCGCCACCAACATGGCGGCCACCGTCCCGGCTGACGTTTCCACGGCGCTCAAGTACGGCCAAGCGCCGCCGACGAATCTTTCCGCCGACGAGCGAAAGGCGTGGGACCAACTCGCCGACTTCTTCAAGAACGGTTTGGGGTACGCCAACGAAATGGCCAACCGCCCGCAGACCCTGTACGGGATCGCGGATTCGCCCGTCGGGCTGGCCGGCTGGATTCTCGACCACGACGCCCGCAGCCAAGAACTCATCGCCCGCGTCTTCGACGGCCGGGCCGAGGGGCTGACACGCGACGACGTCCTCGACAACATCACCCTCTACTGGCTGACGAACACGGCCGTCTCCTCGGCCCGTCTCTACTGGGAGAACAAGCAAACGGCCAAGCTGAGCTTCTTCGACCCCAAGGGCGTCGCCATCCCGGTCGCCGTGAGCGTCTTCCCCGACGAAATCTACGCCGCGCCGCGGACGTGGGCCGAGCGGGCGTACCCGAAGCTCATCCACTACAACCGGCTCGCCAAGGGCGGACACTTCGCCGCCTGGGAACAGCCGGAGGCGTTCGTCCAGGAACTCCGCGTGGCGTTCAAGTCACTGCGTTGAACGAGTCGCGTGCTGTGAATCAATCGAATCGCCACGCCGCCTACTCGGCGCGGCGATTCTGGCTTCCGAGGCGTTGGGGACGACCACCGACGAGGATAAAATGCTCTCCGAGGACGCCACCCGATGAATCGAAATTTACCCACCCCCTGGAAACCCAACAAGGCCCAGCTGCTCGCCGCGCAGGACAAGCTCGTCCCGGATCTCATCGCCAAGGACCTCATTGTCCTCTTCGCGGGCATCAACCCCGGACTGTACACGGCGGCCATCGGCCACCACTTCGGCCGTCCCGGCAACCGCTTCTGGCCCGCCCTTCACGGCGGCGGCTTCACGCCGCGGCTTTTCTCGCCTTTTGAAGAATCGCTCCTCCTCGACCTCAAGTTCGGCATCACCAACGTGGTCGAACGCGCCACCGCCCGCGCCGATGAACTGACCGACGACGAACTCCGCGCCGGCGGCCGGCGGCTTCAGGCCAAGGTCAAACGCTGGCACCCCACCGTCGTCGCGTTCGTCGGCATCGGCCCTTACCGGGTCGTCTCCGGCATCAAGGACGCCCGCGTCGGTCTCCAAAAGGATCCGTTCGGCGGCAGCCACGCCTGGGTCCTCCCCAACCCCAGTGGCCTCAACGCCCACTACCAGCCCGCCGTCCTCGCACAACTCTTCGGAGAACTCCACCTCTGGTCCACGGCCCAGCACGAGGGCCGCCAAAATCAGAAGTGAGGCCGTCGACGTATCTCCAGGAGGGTAGTCGGTTCGGCGGCGTGTAAATCGCGGCTAGAAGTCGCATATTGACGCTATGCTGCATCTCGGAGGGAATCATGTCAACATCCAGCCCATTACCCACAACCGCCGATCCGCCCTCGCCCCCACTTCCTGTCGCGACCGCCAGGCCGAGTGCCGCTCCCTCTGCTCCGACACAAACCCGCCGCTGGCGCTCCCGGCTGATCTGGATCGGTGCCGTCGTGGTCGTGATCGGTCTCGCCGTTGTGTTCGGGGCGATCCCTTACGTTCGCTATCGCCTGACCCACTCGCTGACCGACGATGCGTTCGTCGAATCCCACTTGACCCATCTCGGCGCGCAGACGCCCGGACTGCTCACCCGCGTGCTCGTCGAGGAGCGGGACACGGTTAAGGCCGGGCAGTTGCTCGCCGAGATCGACCCTGAGCCGCACCGCCGGGCGGTCGATCTCGCCGCCGCGAAGCGGGCCAAGGCCGAGGGCGAATTGACTCTGGAGCGGTCCACCTGGGAACGGCTGGTGAAGGAGCACCCGCGCCGGGTGGCCGCCGCGAAGGCCGACCTCGAGTACGCCGAAGCCGGGGTGGCCCAGGCGAAGACCGAGTTGGAGGTCGTTCGGGTGGACGTGGACAAGGCCGTCCGGGAGGCGGAAGCGGCGGTCGCGTCGGCCAAGGCCGTGCAGGTCAAAGCGGCCGAGGACGCGACCCGGTACGAGAAGTTGTTCAAGCAGGAGTCCGTGCCCAAGGTCAAGTGGGAGGATGCGGTGAAGGCGCTCGCGTCGGCTGACGCCGACGTGCAGACCGCCGACGCTCGGCTCGACCGCGCCAGTTCGAACCGCCGCAAGGCGGCCATCGCCGAGCAAACGGTCGCGGTCGCGGTGAGCCGCCGGAACAAGGCCGGTGAAGAACTGCGGCTCGCGGAACTCGGCTTGCTGGCGGTGGAAGAGGCCGAGCTCAAGGTGAAGGTGTTGGAACTCGAAGTGAGCCAGGCCCGGCGGAACGAGTCGTGGGTGCGGATCCAGCTCGAGTACTGCCGCATCGTCGCGCCGTTCGACGGCGTTGTGGTCAAACGCTACCGGAACCCAGGGGACCACGCCCCGCTCGGTTCGCCGATTCTGAGTCTCTATGACGCGGACCTTGTGTTCGTGACGGCCTACCTGGAAGAGGACCGACTGGCGGGAGTGTCCCCGGGGAACGCCGTGGCGCTGAAACTCGACGCCTTTTCGCAGACTCTCGGCGGCCGGGTGGTATGGATCGGGCAGGCGACGGGGGCGAACTTCGCCCTCGTCCCGCGCGACGTCAGTTCGGGCGAGTTCACCAAAGTGCCGCAGCGGGTGCCGGTGCGCATCCTGCCCGATCGCGACGAGCGGTGGGGCGAACTGCGGCCGGGGTTGTCGGTGTCCGTTGTCTTCGATCACGGCCCCGGTGACCCGGAATGGGCGAGGGTCCAAGCGGAGCAGTTGCGGGCGCGGGGCGAACGCGGGGTCAGCCCGCTGGCCGTAACGAGTCCGGGGGGCGGGCCGTGACCGCCTCGCGTTCGCCGGAACGCGACTTCCTGGACCACGCCGGCGTGATCTTCGCCGTCGTCCCGGCCATGCTCCTGGCGGGGATCACGGCGACGCTGACCGACCTGCCGCGTATCTTCGTGGTCAGTGAACTGGCGTCGGATCGGTACCGATTCCAGTGGGTCACCGGGGCGACGTTGCTCGGCGGCGTCGTGGGGATCGCGAGCCTGGGGTGGCTGGCGGCACACCTCGGGCTGCGCCGCTGCTACCTGGGCGGGCTGTTCCTTTACGCGGTCGGGAGTGGGGCCGCGTCGATGGTCGGGGGGACCGACGCACTGGCCGTCGCGCGGTTCGTACAGAGTTGGGGCAACGGTCTGGTGGCCACGACCGTATTAGCGGTCCTGTGGCGCGAGTTCCCGGCACACCGCGACCTCGGCATCGCGGTGTTCGCGTTCGGCATCTACTTCGGCCGCATCGCCGGGCCGAGCGTCAGCACGTGGCTGATTACCCACGACGACTGGCGAACCGTGTTCTACGCCACCGGGGCGGCGGGCGCGATCGGCGTATTCGTGGCCTGGCAGGGGCTGCGGCAGGACGCGCCGGCGAGAGAGCCGCCGGGAGAGTTCGACTTCCTGGGCATGGCACTGCTGATCGGGTGGGTGCTCTGTTTGGTGATCGGGTTGTACCGGTTCCAGTTGTGGGGCTGGGGGCGGGCGAACGAAACGCTCGCGGTGGCCGGGCTGGGGCTGATCCTGTTCACGGCGTTCCTGTGGCGGCAGTTCGCCGCACGGCATCCCCTTCTGCAACTGCACCTGTTCGCCCGCCACCATTTTGCGATGGGGGTGATTAGCAAGGCGCTGGTGGACGGTCAATTCTTCGCCGTGCTGGCCATCATGACGCGGTACATGGCGGTGACCCGCGACTACCCGCGGATCACCACCGGGGCGGCGCTGCTGCCGGCGGTCGCGGCGATGACCGTGACTCTCGCGATCACGGCGAAGTTCGGCACGCGGAACAACCGCAAGCTGCGGCTGCTGATCGGCCTGGCCGGGATGACCCTTGCAACGTGGCAGTTGACCCGCGTGGACCTCTTCACGCCCAAGGAATGGGTGAGCGGGGTGTTGGCGGCATGGGCGGCTTCGGTCGGGCTGATCGCCTCGCCGGTGATCTGCATCGCCCAGGACAACCTGCGGCCGGAGGAGATCGCCGGGTCGGCGAGCATCAAGAACCTCGGCCTGGTGCTACCGGGGGCGCTGTGCGGCGGGCTGATCGCGATCGCCAGCGAGCGAGCGGGCGACCGCTATTTCGACTCGCTCCGGCAAACGATCCAGGTGAACCGCACGCCGGTCGGCGACGTGTCGGCCGGGCTGACGGACTGGATCACCCGCACGCACGGCAGCGGGCCGAACGTGGCCGAACTTCAGGCCGCCCAGTTGTTGGGGCGGTACGTTCGGGCCACAGCCTCGGTGTTCGCGGATCAGACCGCGTTCGGGTGGCTGACCGTCATCAGTGCGGCGACCTTCGTGCTCGCCTGCTTCCTCCGGCGAGCGCCGACGGAAATGCCCGGACCGCAGCGGGGCTGATGGAGTCGTCCCGGCTACCGATCGGCCGGCCGCGGTGCCGGCGGCGAATCGGCGGCGGGCGGTTTTAAGGACGGCTCAGGCTGGGAAGCCCCTCCCGTCGCGAACTTCATTCGGGCGAGCGCGATCACGAGATCGTACCGGGCGGAGTTCAAATTCTGCTCGGCCTGGATCAGGGCCGTCTCGGCGTCCACCACGTCGGTCGGCTTGGCGTCCCCGCGGGCGTACCGGTTGCGGACCAACCGGAGCGTCTCCGCCGCCTGCCCGGTGGCCGTCCGGGCCTGCTTCAATCGGCCGACCGCGTCCTCGATGTTCCGATACGCGACGTGCGTCTCGAACGCGATCGTGTCGCACACCTGTTGCCCCTGGGCGAACGCGACTTCGATTTCCGCGTCGGCCCCGCGCACCTCGGCCCGCCGGCGGCCGCCCTCGTACAGGTTCCACTTCAGGAAGATGCCCGCGTCGGCCACCTGCGCGTTCTGCACGCGGCTTCCGTCGACCAGTGCCCCGCCGCCGTTCGCGGTGATGACGGGCAGAAAGTCGGCCCGCGCTGCGTCGGCGCCACGGCCGGCGATCGCCACGCCGTAGCGGACCACGGAGAGTTCCGGCCGTCCGGCGACCGCCTGAGCCAGACAGTCTTCCAACCGAACCGGGTATTCGTCGAGGTCCGCGGTCCGGTCGGCCACCCGCGTCGGAGCGCTG
The DNA here is from genome assembly GCF_008254045.1 of Limnoglobus roseus. Classification (GTDB taxonomy): domain Bacteria; phylum Planctomycetota; class Planctomycetia; order Gemmatales; family Gemmataceae; genus Limnoglobus; species Limnoglobus roseus. The sequence goes on from NZ_CP042425.1 coordinate 3,972,101, forward strand.
ACGTTGACGCCCATCGCCCGGTTCAGCGCCGCGACCGCGATCTGTGCTTCACTGGTGGCGGTGATGAGCCCCTGCCGCACGTCGGCCAGAAAGACTTCGGCCCGGAGCACGTCCTCGCGGGTCAGCGCGCCGTTCGTGGCCAGGTTCCGCACGTCCTTGAGCGCCGCCTCGGCCCGCACCACGGCCCGCTCGGCAACCAACCGCGAAGCGCGGGCCTGGAGGACGCGGGCGTAGTTGAGGGCGACGTCGAACGCGACCGCCTGTCGAGTCCTCTCCCACTGCCACCGGGCCACCTCGGCCCGCATCGAAGCCTGGTCGTGGACGGCCAACCGCTTACCGAACTGGAACACAGTCCACTGAACCCGGAGGTCGAGGGCCTCAAAGTCCTGGTTCCCCGGCCCGAATCCCCGCACCGGTAGGACGGGGAACCGCCCGCCGTCCGGGATGCCGACAAAGCCGGCCTGGCTGGAATACGTCTGGAACCCGTAGTTCATCCCGACCGTCGGCAGGAAGGCGGCGTAGGCGGAGCCCTCGCCCGCTTCGCGCACCGCGGCGACCCACCGGGCCTCGGCGAGGCGGGGGCTGTGCTGCATCGCCAGCTCTTCGGCCATCTCAAGGGTGAGTGGCTGGTCCAGCGGCGGCTGGGGCTCTCGCGCCGGTCCGGCCGCAGCCGGCACGACAGGGTCGTAATCCTTCGGGAGAACTTGCGGGGCCGTAACGCGAGCCGCGAATCGCTCGGATGCCGGCGGTAGGGGGCGAGAAACGCACCCGATCCCGGCCAGCAAGAGGGACGTAACGGAGACAGCCGGTCTCATCGAATGGTCCTGCCCGGTTACCGGAACTGTCACCGGGATGGTGTCTCGCACCAATCCACATCTAGAAAGCGCGGGACATAGCGTGGCGCGATTCTCAGGTCAATCCTAACGTCGAGGGAGCGATGGGCGGCTTCTCATACGTCAGCCCGGTGGGGCAGCGAAAAGTGTCAATACCCCGTACGGTAGGCGGGCAGTGAGACCAAGAACTCGGCCCCCGTGCCGGGGCCGTCACTGAATGCCGAGACGTGCCCCCCGTGAAGCTCAACCAAGGTTTTGACCAGGGCGAGGCCGATTCCGAGGCCACTCGTCCGTTGTTCGGCGAGTCGGGAACCTTGCGAATAGAGATCGAAGACCCGTGGTAGCAAGTGTGGTTCAATCCCCCGACCGTTGTCACGGATGCAGAGCACGATCTGCTTGTCTTCGGCCCCCACGGTTAGACTGATACGGCCGCCGGGAGGGGTGTACTTGGCCGCGTTGGAGAGCAGATTCGTCAGGACCTGCTCCAACCGCGACGGGTCGGCAAGAACGAGCAGTGGCTGCGGAGGGCGTTTAACCTGCAGCCCGTGCCCGGATCGGGCCATCAGGTGGTTGACGGTCTCGATCGCCCGTTCTGCAATGACCGAGACGTCCACAATTTCCTGACGCAGGACCAGCTTACCGTGGCAACCTGCGCAGACGTCGAAGACGTCATCAATGATCCGCGCGGCCCTCGCCGTCTGGCGTTCCGCGATCATCCTCGCCCGCCGTGCATCGGGGTTGGCCGAGTCCGGCATCGCCGCCAAAGCGTACAGCGCTGCGGCGAGCGGGCTTCTCAGCTCGTGCGCCAGGGTCGTCAGCAAATCCCCGGCCCGCCCTGCTTCCGATCCTACCGTAGCGAGGAGCGTGCTCCCCATAACTCGTTCGATCACCGGCGAAATGAGGCGACTGCGCATGGTTATCGCTCCGTGGGGAATGCTCTGAGGAATTGATGACAAGACTGAATCGAACGACGAAAGGTACTCGACACATTGGCGCGGCCCGGGATGTATCGTGTTTGTTTCTCGACTGCACATCTAAAAGCGTGACGAGGGGACAGCGGAGCTTATGTGATTTGACCCGTGATCCACTATCTACTCGATGATGACTCGGTTGTCGGATCGGTCTATCACCTGATTCCAGCACTCACGCCGGGACGGACCGGCAGTCCGTCCGGCGTGAGTGCTCGTGGGCGAGGACGAGGGGGGTTGCCCGAGAATTGGAGGTCCGGCTTCGGCCCGGCTGGGGTCGTAGACGAGGAGAACCTCGGTCGCCCCGTTCGGGCGACCTACCGATCGGCCCGGCCGATCGGCTCGCGGCACGACCAAGAATAGCGTCAGCGGTGGGCTTCCGATCGGGCCGCTTGCCCGTCACTCCAAATCGGTCGTACGATTCGTCACTTCCCCAGAGCCTTCACCATGCCCGCGGCGAACCGTTCGCCGAGTGTGATCTGACTCGCCGCATCGAAATGGGTGCCCTGATCCTGTGTGTGCAAACCCGCGGCGGAAACGAAGAACGCTCCCGGCACTTTCCCGGCGACCGACTTTTGAGCGGCCCGCACCGCATCCCGCTTGCCGTTGTCGTACACCTCACCGACGCCGAACGGCAGACCGGGGGCTTCGAGATCCTTTCGCACGCGCGTGATGAACTGGGACAAAAGGGCTTCGTACTTCTCCGCCGTCAGACCGGCGTCGCTTTCGCCCTGATGCCAAATCATGCCGCGCAGGTCGAACGTGTGCTTCCCGTCCTTGAGCTCCTTGAGCGATTGCCGCGTGAATGTCAGGAAGGCCGCGTAGAGTTTATCCTTGGCGTCGGGGTTCCAGTCTTTCGCAAGGCTGGTGCCGCCTTCGGCGTACTTGATGAGCGTGACGTTCTTGCCTTTGAAGTGGTCTGCCAGGCCGCGGCCGAACGCGACCTCCGGGCCGAACGACTTGCCTGGTAGCGTAGTGATTCTCGGCTTTCCCGGTGGCACGCTCCAACCGGGTTGCAGCGGTTGAAAGCCGTTGCTCGTCAACACCGGCCCGCGCTGCGACGAACAGGAGTATGCGATCCGCACGTCGGCCTGCGGCTTCGCCCACTTCGCGAGGGGGCCGGTCAACTCCTCGGCTTTCCCGCGGCCGTCGCAGTTCGACTGCCCCGCCACAAGGAAGACTTCGTAATGGTCCGCCCTCGCGCCCGTCGCGACGACGAAGAGCATCACCGCCAGAATGGATCGCGTCATTGCCTCTCTGGATGTTCAGTTGCCGGCCGGCGTCTCGGTTTTGCCGCCGAAGGCACTCACCGGGAGATCAAACTTCTCCGGGGAGTCGGGCTTCTCGGGGTCGAACGAACCGACGTCCGCGGCGAGGTGCTTCGCCAACGCGGGCACACTCGCTTTGATCCCCTCGACCACGCAGCGGGCGAGTTCGTAGCCGCCGTAGGCGTTGTGGTGTGTGTTGTCCTTCAGTGCCTCGTCCCGGCCGGGGAACGTCTTGGCCGGGTAGTGCACGAACGCGCGGGCCGACTTCTCCGGCCCCAGCGCGGCGTACAGCTTCAGGCTCATCGCGTGCAGGTCGATCACTGGTACCTTCTCCTCTTTGCCGACTTGCCGCACCGCGGCGGCGTAGTCCGCCAGCGTCGGGGTCGGCTGGCCCGCGTCGTTGAACCTCCGGCGTTCCATCGGTGCCACCAGTACGGGCAGGCCGCCTTTGCCGCGGGCCGCGGCGACGAACCGTTTGAGGTCCGCCTTGTAGGTGGTGAACGCCCCGGCCCCGGCTCGCTTGTCCTTCTGGTCGTTGTGGCCGAACTGAATGAACAGGTAGTCGCCCGGCTTCATCATGCCGAGAATCTTGGCGAGCCGCTTCTGGCCCTCGAACGAGAACAGGGCGAGGCCCGATTCCGCGTGGTTGGACACCGCCACGGTCGGCCCGAAAAACCGCGGGAGCATCTGGCCCCACCCGGCGAACGGCTCGTGCCGTTGGTCCGTGACGGTCGAATCGCCGGCGAGAAAGACCGTCACCGCGTCCGTCACGGGCACGATCTCAACGGACACCACGCCCGGCTTCTTGCCGTTGAATTCCAGCGTGAGCAGGTCGTCCCAACCCGGCGTCACCGGCGGGCCCTTCTCGCGGTCGTTCAGCTTGGCGACGCCGGGCCGGCGGACGTTCACGGTGAAGACGCGGGTCTCGAACTTGCCGGGCGTCGTGTCCACGCGCTCGACCATCAGGCGGCGGGTCTCGGCCTTGACCGTGGTGGAGGTGGCCGCCGTTGCGGAGCCGAACCGCATCGTCACGCGGTAGTTCCCCTCGTCCAGCGACACCGCGAAGAGAGCGGGATCCTTCGGCGACGCGGTCAGGAACCCGTGGCCGCGGGCGGCGTCAAAGACCTGCCCGGCAGCAACGGCCGTGAAGCCGGCCGGCGGTTCGCCCGACTCGAAGGTATACCGTTGGCCCACGGCGAGCGTGGGGACCGCCTTCACCAGTTCTTCGGCCACGAGGCGGCCGACGGCTGTGCTGCCCTTCGCGTTCAGGTGCGTGTTGTCGATCTCCGTGCCCTTCCGCGGCGAGAACGTGTCGATCTCCGCCCGCCCGAGCCGTTCGTAGAGTTCAATTGACCGCGCGTGCAGATCGATCAGCGGCACCTTCCTGTCCTTCGCGACGGCCTTCACCGCTTCGACGTAGGGCACGAGCGTCGAATGAATCTTGCCGTCGGCGGCCCAGTCACGGCGGCTGAGGGACGTGACGAGGACCGGCTTCGCGCCCGCGGCAAGCACGTCCTCGACAAACTGCGTCAGGTTCGCCTTGAAGGTCGTCGCCGGGTCGGTGCCGCGTTTCGGGTCGTCGGTCTTCTGGTCGTTGTGACCGAACTGGATGAGGACGTAGTCCGGTTTCGCGGCGAGCACCTTCTTCCACAGCCCCTCGTCGCGGAAACTCTTGGAACTCCGCCCGCCCACTGAGAAGTTGAGGACTTCGACCGACTTCGGCAGGGCCGACGTGAAGCCTTCGCCCCAGCCGGCCTGGGCCGTGACGGTCGAATCGCCGGCGAGCGCGATTCGCACACGCGGTTCCTCGGTGCGGCCGGGCACGGTCAGGCACAGGAGTACGAGAACGGCGGTTCGCATGATCGGCCTCGTGGGGAGAGGGGCGTCGCGTTACGGTCGAAGTTTGGACTTCAGCATCCAGGCCAGGGCGTCCTGCGGCCACGCCTTCGCGTCGCGGGTGCAGCGAAGGCCGTAGCCATGGCCGCCCGTCGGGTAGAGCTTGAACTCGTGGACGACCCCGGCGGCGTCGAGTGCCGCGTGGTAGAGTTTACTGCCGGGAACGTAGGGCTTGTCGTCTTCGCTGTGAACGATGAGCGTCGGGGGAACCTTCGCCTTCAAGTTCAGGTCGGTGGAAACGTGCCCGTCCTTGTCGTCCAGATAGGCCGGGTACACCAGCACGGCGAAGTCCGGCCGACAACTGAGCCGATCGACGGCGTCGAGAGCGGGGTAGCTTCGCTCGTCGAACTGCGTACTCGCCCGTGCGGCCAGGTGCCCGCCGGCCGAGAAGCCCATGATGCCGAGGCGGTCGGGATCGACGTTCCACGCGGCCGCGTTCTGGCGGGTCAGGCTCAGGGCACGCTGGGCATCCTGCAAGGCCCCGCCGCGGTTGTTGGGGGCGCGGTACTTCAGCACGACGGCCGTGATGCCGTTGCCGTTCAGCCACGCGGCGACGTCGGTGCCTTCCTTGTCGATGCACAGGTAACTGTACCCGCCGCCCGGGCAGACGATCACGGCCGGGGCGGCCTTGTCCTTCTTCGGGGCGGGGAACACGGTCAGCGTCGGCTTGCTGATGTTCGTCACACGGCGGACGCCGTCCCCTTTCGCGGGCAGGTCCGCCTCGGCTTGCCGGGCACCGTTGCCCGGCATTTTCTCGGCTGGCCAAACATCGACTTCCGTCAGGGGTCGCACCGGCGGCGCGTTCGCCGGGGGCGACTCGGCGGGTTTCGGGCCGTACAGTTCCAACTCGATGATGGCGAGCACGCCCTTACCCGCTGGGGTCGGCGCGTCGCCGTCGTTCGTGGTGGCCCCGGTCACTTCCGTCATGTCGAATGCGTTCGACGCTTTCGGCGAGCCGGTGAGCGCGATGCGGACGGCCTTGCCGGACGTGGGCTTCAGCGACAGCGTGACGTAACCGAGCGTGGGCGACGTCGGGCCGTTGAAAGCCTCTTTGCCATCGACCGTCACCCGGAGCGGGTACGACAGCCGCTTGAACTGGCCGAGCTTCAGCGTGATCTCGCTCACGGTCGCGGCGGCGGGAAGTTCGCACTCGATCCACGCGCTCGCGAGTTTGCTCTCGCTGGTCCAGGTAGTCTTCTCGTTGTCGTCGGTGGCCGCCACGGCCGTGTCGGCTTTGGACCCCGCCGTCACGCGGGCGATTTTCAAGGGCGTGCGCGTCGGCGGGTTCGATACCCCTTTCGGCGTCGGCCCGCGGCCCAGGTAGGACGCGAGTAGTTGCGAGGGGCCGGCCACCGACGTGAACGTGACGCTCGCCGGCGGTAGACCGGTGGCAACCGCCTTGAGTGTGATCGCCCCGGCGGTCGGTGTACTGCGGATCAGCACGCGGTTCACGCCGCACTGCACCGGGAGCGACTTCGCGAGAATGTAATTGTCCTTGCGGTCCACGTCGAAGGCGACGCCACCTCGCCACTCGGCCGGGCCGGCCAGCGAGAACTGCACGAGGTCCAGGGCCGTCGGGCAGCGGCGACCGTCCTTGTCGATCACCTCGACATCGACCATCGCAACATCCGCCCCGTCGGCCCGCAGCCCGCCCGGTCCCGTGTGCGGGGTCAACCTGAGGGCGTGCGGCGGCCCGGCCGTGATCAATGCCGTCGAACAAACCTCGCGGCCCGCGGCATCGACGCCGACTGCCTTCAAGGTGCCGGGCTCGAACGCGACGTTCTTCAGCGTGAACAGGAAGCCCATCGACTTCGTCGCGGCCGGTAGCGGCTTGCCGTTTAGTGACACCTTCACAACTGCCGCCGAGGACACGACGAGCACGTCTTTCACCGTGCCGGGGTCGTAGTTCCAGTGGCCGATGATGTGCGCCCGCGGCGTTTCCGGATCGACCCAGCCGTCCCACATGACCTGGTTCGCGAAGTAGCCGTCCTTCGGCAACCGCACGGCATCGACCTCGCCGGAACAGCGGTAGTTGGCCGCGCCGCGGAAGTGCGAGTTGGAATCGCTGAAGATGATGTTCACCCCGCCCGCGTTGACCCGCGACCCGGTGCCGGGGCGTTCGCGGTAGTAGTCGTACCACCGGGCGACGGCCTCGACGGCGAACGTGTCCTGGTTGCGGTTGTAGGCGGCCGGGTTGTCCTTGCCGTGCGCGGGGCCGTCGCCGTCCTTGTGCCGCGGCGGCGAGAGCGCGTCCCAGTACTTGCGGAGGGCCTCGTCGCGAGAGTATTCCATTGCCCACATCGGCTTCGTCGCGGACTTGTTCACGTAGAGCATGTCCCCGCCGTATTCCGCCGTCGCCTGGTCGAGCATATTCCGGCAGCCGATGGCCCGCCCGCCGTGCGGGTCGAACTGGTCACGGACCTTTTTCATCTCCAGCATGTGCTCGTCGGAGATGCCCGCGTTGCCGGCCTCGTAGAGGATGACCGACGGGTTGTTGCGGTTGTAGACGATCGCGTCTCGCATCAATTCGACCCGCTGCTGCCAGCGCCGGCCGGTCACATCCTTCTCGGAATCGCCGGCCGGCATGGCCTGCATCAGACCGACGCGGTCGCACGACTCGACGTCCTGTTTCCACGGCGTGACGTGCATCCACCGCACGAGGTTTGCCCCGCCCTCGACCATCAGGCGGTTGGAGTGATCCGACATCCAGGCCGGAACGGCACTGCCGAGGGCCGGCCATTCGTTCGTGGTCCGCTGGGCATAGCCGTGGAGGTGGATCGCCCGGTCGTTCAGCGTGACGTGGCCGCGGGCGAATTCCGTCTTCCGGAAGCCGGTGCGCGTGGCGACCGTGTCCACCGCCGTGTTTTCGACCTTGAGCGAGGTGTGAACGGTGTACAGGTACCCGTAACCCCACGACCAGAACTGCACATCCTTGATCGCGGCAGACGCTGTGACGACCGTCGTTTGGCCCGGCCCGAGGGTGACGGGTTTGTCCGCCGTGAACGTGGCCACGCGCTTGCCGTTCAGGTCGTCGATCGTCCCGTCGAACGCGAACGTCTTCGCCTCGGCGTAGTCGTTCTTCACCTGAGCCTCGACGACCACGGTGGCCGTGCGGTTCGCGACGTTCATGTCCTTCGCGTAAACGTACACGCCGGTGGTACCGAGGTTTGAGTACAGCGGCAGCGTCTGGTGCAGTCGGTCCTTGACGTGCAGGATCACGTTCTTGTTGATGCCGCCGTAGTTGGCGTAGAAGTTCTTGTCCGACCACTGGTAGCCAGATTTCGTGGCCCGTTCGCGGTAGTTCCATGCCGAGTCGGTGCGGACGGCGATCACATTCTCCTGGCCGGCCGGCTTGAGGGCGGGGGTAATGTCCAACCCGAACGCCATCACGCCGTTCTCGTGGACGCCGACGCTGGTGCCGTTGACGAACACCTCGGCCCCGTGACGGACGCCCTCAAATTCGAGGTACACCTTCTTGCCCGTCGTGTCGTTCGGTAGCACGAACCGCTTGCGATACCAGGCCACGCCCGTTCGCAGGTCGTGGACGTCCTTGGCGAAGGCGTCGTCCTCGTTCCACGCCCGCGGGAGTGTCACCGGCGTCCACGTCGCATCGTCGAAACCGGGCGTCTCGGCTCCCTTGGCATCGCCGACGGTGAGTCGCCAATCGGAATTGAAGCTCGTTCGCGTCTCGGCACGGGTCGGGATCGAACTCGCGAAACCGGCCACTACGAGGAGAAGGAACCGAAACAACGACTTCATGGGAGAGTCCGAAATCGGTTGAATTGCGAGGGCGCGAGTGAAGGAAAAAAACATATCCCCCGACCCGGCAGCTTCAATCTACACAGGCCGAACCTCCAATTCACCGAGTAAAGTCGCGGTCCGAAAACGGGGGATGCATCGACCAAAGCGGTACGCGCCGGCCGCGGTGTCGGGGATCACCTCCGCAAGGGGAACGAATGACGACCGAAGCGGAGACCTTACCATGCACTGTTCGGGACTTGCGAGTGTTCTGCTCGCCCGGTCACGGTCGGCCGCTGGCCGCCAGTCACCCTGTGCGGGTGGCCCCAGAGAAGATCTCCGCGTCCACCTCGTCGCCACAAAGAGGAGCGGGGCCGGGGGCAAAACACACTGAGAATTGTGGAGGCCATCGGCAACCACCGCAAGGATTTCGTAGGGCTGACCGCAAGGAGATTGTCCTCACCTTTGCGACACGCTCGCACAAGGTTCACGAGGTAACGCCCGCGGCGCTGCCTGCACGCGGCCGATAGCGTCGCGGGCGAAGTCGAGGTCGTGGGCGCGGAGAGGGCGGCTAACAACACCCGCTAACCGCCCCCATACAGGAGTAGCCTGATCCATCGGTGGACCCCAGTCAGGCCGGCTGCACGGCCCGGACCTTGTGCTGGGAGAGCATCACCGGCCCATTCGGGTCGAGCGAGTGTTGCTTGTTGTGGAGCAGGACAAACCGCCGGTACCCGTCGTGGTCGGCGTCCTCGTTGCGGATGGCGGAGTGCCGCACTCGGAGAGTGTGGCGGAGTTGGTCAATGGGTTTCGACGGTGAGGGCTGGCAAATCACGCCTCATCAGAGTATCCACCACGCGGTCGTCGGCGGCGTAACGCGTGGTCGGAGGCAGGGAATGGGAACCCCGTATATCGCTCGACGAACGTCACCTCCGGTCCGGCCCGCTCGCTGAGGACGACGTCCGACCGATACAGGGCCCGGTCGTCCTCGAATGGCGTCAGCCCGGCCGTCAGGGCGGCCAGCCGGCGGTCGATGCACTGGCTGCACCGCCCGCAGTGAGCGTAAGTCAACCGCGGGAAGCGGTTGTAAAGTTCAACGAGCCAACCCGCCGGCACCACTACCGATAGAGCACGAGGTCACTGGGCGTCCGGCGTAACGTCTGGCACGGCAATCTTGGCGTACTCTGGCGACAGATGCCGCTCGACGATCCCGGCCAGCTCCACGAACGCGCGAGCCGCCTCCGACCGGGCCTCATCGCCCAAGTGGTACACGTACAAATGCCGAGCGTCCGCGAACGTCCTCCAGGACCGTTCGAACAAGGCGGCGAAGTGCGGCCCAGGATGATCGGGCGGCGACGGTTGGCGAATGACGGCGACTAACTCGGCCATCCGCTCGGACTCCGCGTGTGACAGCCGACCGGACACGGTGGCGAACCGACAGAGGACTTCGTCTTCGGAATCCCGGCGGATCTCGCCGTAGAAGGCCCCATCCGCATCGATACTGCGGAGCCGCCAGACGATCCCGTCCGACCCGTCGCAACGCCAATACAGAGCGAGCGTCGGTCGCTCGCCCTCCGCCGACGAATTTGTCATACGGTCACGCGACACGATACATCCGCTGCTCCACTCCGGCGGCGACAGCCAGAAGCAACCCGGCCGGCGCGTTCCTGAGTGGGAAGGGTCAACCTGTCGCCGGGTCCGGTGTAGGGCCGGGTTCGGTGTGTCTGGACTCTTCGATCAACAACCCGAGTCGCTGGCGGACTTCCTCATTGCCCAAGTCGTGCAGCTTCTGTCGCAGGGCCGCGGCGTCCAACTCGGCCCAGACCAGTCCGCACGCCGCGCAGGCGGACGCCGCGGCCGGGACCGGCACTTCGGGAAATTGAAAGCTCAGGGAGAACAGCCGCAGTTCCTCGGGCCGGAAGCCGAACCGCACCCCACAGGTGCTGTACGAGCCACGCACCACCAGCGACTGGCCACACCGCGGGCACGGGTCATCGTCCGCCATCGGGTCTGCCCTCCGAGCAATAGGAACCCTCGCCCCGCGCGGCCCGATGGGCTGCGAGACTCAGTCGCTAGGCTACTCGCAGGATCTCCCCGGCACAAGTACCAAGAGCGGAGACGCCCGCTTCTCATCCCTTCGCCATCACGAGATCGACGACCCCGCACCCGCGGACGTGTGGCCCGCCCCGGCAGTGGGCGAGGATGTCGGCGTCCACGCACCCGGCGTCCTGCAGCGCGTCACCGAGGATCGGCAGGCGGTCGAAGGTCCGGTCGACGTAGATGCCTTTGGCGAGGCCAACCGCGGTTGATGTGAGCCAAGACGGATCAAGGGCGACCCGGCGGAACGGATTCCCTACTACGCAGCGAAGAATGGCTGCTTGTACGTTCCGTTCGCTCACGTCCTCTTCATCTGCAAGGTAGGTATTCCGCCGGCCGTCTCGATCTTGGTCACTTCGAGCCACGTCATCGTCGGAAGCCAGAGCGCCCACGGAACCCCTCTCTGTCCTTTCCCGAAGACGTTACTGTGAGCGGCCTCGACATCCGCCGCCGTGCTTTGACCATCGGCGTACGCTTCTGCGACCGCAGTCCCCTTCTGTCCATCCCCTGAAAATACATGCCATTTCCTTCGGCAGCACCCACAGGAGAAGAGGCAGACCTTTCGCTCACTTGAGCGGTTTCGTTTCCTCCCACCGAGCCAACGCAGTAAGGCACTCGGATCAATCCCCGCCAGCCACTCGGCTTCCGTCATCGCCCCGCCCTTAGTGGTCCTGCCATGATACCGGTTGGCGGGAGGGGGCCAGTCGGCAGCGTCCGGGAAGCCCGTGTACGGGTGGCGAGGACGAGCGTGCCGAGCGAGCGGAGGCGATTCGGCCCGACAGAACGGTCCAGGGGTCGAGCCGCTATCGCACCGCCGGGCGGCGGTCGGCGGCGGCCTTCGCCTCGTGCGTCAGCCGGGCGTCGGCTGCCCCGGGGGCGAGCGCGTCGAGGACCGGCAGGGCTTCCCTCGTGGCGGTTCGCTCGAAGGCCGTTACGGCCCGCGCGCCCGGCACGTCGGGGTGACGCGGGTCCGCCGGTCGGCGTAGGCGGCGAGTACCTGCTCCGCCCGATCCCGCTGTTCGACCGAGGCCGTGGCCAACTTGCGAAGGCCAGGGCCGCCCCCGGGCCGAACTGGAGCAGCGCCTTCTCGGCCGCGTCCCGGTCCGCGAAGGCCGCGGCGTCGAGGGCGGCCGCGGCCTTTCCGACCACCTCCGCGTCGGCGGCGGCCACCGGCGACACGTTCGCCCGCACGACCGCGACGGCCTGGCCCGGCCGGGCGGGCCGGCGGCGTTACGTCCCAGAAGAGGATGGCGCCGTCCGCGTGGCCGGTGGCGAGGGTGCGGCCGTCCGGTGTCGCGTCCCAGGCGGTGACGAACGCCCGCCCGTCGGCCGGCGCACTGGCGGGGGCCGGGTGCCGGACGACCCGCTGGCCGCCGGCTAGGTTCCACACGCCGACGCCCGCCCAGTCGGCCGCGATCAGACCCCGGGCTGTCGGCCGTGAACCGGACCAAGCCCGTGGCCGCCGCCCACCGGTCCAGTTTGGCCCCCGTCGCCACATCCCAGACCGTCACGCCCGCGTGGCCCGCCGGGGTCCGGCCGTCGGTTGGGGCCGCCAGGCAACCGGAGGTCGCCGAGGGCGCGGAGGTCGGGTCGTTTCTGTCCCGTGACCGGGTTCCCCGTCGCCGGGTCCTGTGCCTGGACGTTGGTGGATATCCCAACCATGCCGACGAACGTCTTGCCGTCGTCCGACAGGCCGCACATCGAGAAGCCGCCGTCGAGTTGCCACACCTGCTTGCCGGCCGCCACATCCCAGCGGGACGGCCGCCGAAGGAGTCGGGTCAACAGACGCCTGCTCCCTCCGCTCGTTACGGCTTCATCGGGCTTGGAGCGGCCGCCGTGATTCCCATCACGGTGGCCGCCTCCTTGTGAGCCAGCCACAGGATGAGGTCCTCCGGGACCCCGCCGCCGCCCAGAGGATTTCGATCGTCGGGTGGAAGCGATTTCATCCCTGCCGCGGTTTCAGCCGCCAGACGGCGGGCCTCGTCGAGTTGGCCCAGGCGAAACAGGCTCATGGCCCGGAAGAACGCCGCGACGCCCTTGATCCCGGCGTCGGGCGTCGCGAGCAGGGCCGCGGCGACGGCGTAGTTGCCGGCGCGGTACTCCGCCAGGCCGCGAGCGTCCTTTGACCCCTTGCTCGCCATCGCCAGGATCGCTTCGCGTTCGGCCGAGTCGGCGAGCGGTCGGAGGCAACACACCTTCACTACCGGACTGGTCCAGTAGGGGTCGGTCTTGTTGCCGACGCTCGCACGAACCTGCTGGCAGGTAGCGGCATAGTCCGCGTCCAGGCCGAACCAGACCTGGAGGGCGGCGGCCTTGAGCGTGAGGGCCGCGTCCGTCGGGCTGGCACACGCCAGGGTCGTCAGCAGGGGAACCGCCTCCCGGGTGCGGTCGGACTCCACGAGCGCCTGGGCCAGTTCCGCCGTCCAGTCGGGGTTCTCCGGTTCCTTCGCCCACTTCGCTTCCAGGCCCGCGAGGGCGACCGCGCGGACGGTGGCGGCCGTCGGCCCGTTGCCCTGGCGGACCAGTTCGCGGGCGAGCCGGGCCAGGCCGGCCGGGTCGTCCTTCAACACGGCCACCGCGGCGTCAGGCTTTCCGGCACGAATGTAGGCCTCGGCGAACCGCCGGCGGTCGTCGCCGCGGGCGGTCCCGGCGGCGAGGGCGCGTTCAATGTTCGGCAAGGCGCGCGGCGTCGTGTCCCGCTCGAACCCGCGGGTCGCGTCCCAGACCCAGACCCTGCCGTCGCTGCCGGCCGCAGCCAGTTGCGTGCCGTCCGGCCGCCACGATACGTCGTGGAACATCACCGAGTTGCCGCGGAGGGCGAACGCTTCCGCCCCCGTTTCGGGCACCCATACGCGGACCGAGTTGTCGATGCTCGCCGTGGCCACACGAGACCCGTCCGGGCTCCAGGCGACGGCGTCCACGAAGTCGTTGTGGCCGCGGAGCGTCTGGAACCGGCCGCCCGTCTTCGCGTCCCAGATGATGACGATGCGGTCGGTCCCGGCCGACGCCAACTGCGTGCCGGTCGGGTTCCAGGCCAGGCCGAACACCCAACTCGTGTGGCCCTTCATGGCGGGGGCAACCGCGACACCGTCCGGGTTCCAGAGCTTCACGAGGCGGTCCCACCCGGCGGACGCCAGCCGGTCCCCTTGCGGACTCCAGGCCAGCGACCGCACGCCGTTCCGGCATTCGCCTTTGGCCACGCCGGGGTGGGCCGGGAAGTCGCGGCGAACCGTCGGTGCCAGGGGAAGCCCCTCCACGATTCGAATCGACCCGTCCTGCGATCCGACGGCCAGCCGCGTCCCGCCCGCGTTCCACGCGACGGACCAAACAGCGCCGCGGTCGGCGGACGTGGCGAAGACCTCCCGGCCGCTGGCGACCTCCCAGACCTTCGCCACGCCGTCCAGGCCGGCCGACGCCAGGAGCGTTCCGTCCGGGTTCCAGGCTAGCGAGCGGATCAGGCCGAACTGCGGTTCGATCTGCGCTCGGTCGTGCCCGCGGAGCGGCTGCACCTCGCGGCGGGCGGTCGGGTCCCAGATGCGCACGACGCCGTCGTTGCCGGCCGACGCCAGGCGCTCGCCCCCCGCACTCCAGGCCACCGCCGTCGCCTGCCCGGCGTGGCCGGGCAACGTGCCGGACTCCTGATCGTGGACCGAATCCCAAACCCGCAGGCTGCCGTCCGACCCGCCGGACGCCAGGCGGCCGTCGGGCCCCCAGGCGAGCGAGACCACGTTCGCCCGCTGCCCCCGCAGGGTGGTTTCCTCGTGGCCGGTAGCCGCGTCCCACACCTTGATCGTTTCGTCCATGCTCCCGGTCGCCAGTCGGTGGCCGGTCGGCTCCCACGCGATCACCGTGATCCCGTGCGAGTGCCGCAGCGGGGGGAGAACCGTCTTCTGCTCGGCGACATCCCAGACGTTCACGAAAAAGTCGTTGGCGCTGGTCGTGGCAAGACGGGTGCCGTCGGGACTCCACGCCACATGGTAGATGGAATCCACCTGCGCCTGAAACGTGTCGATCTTGGCCCCGGCCCGCGGGGCGGACACCGACACCGTTCCGTCGTAGCGGCCGGTCGCCACACTCAGGCCGTCCGGGCTCCACGCCCCGGCGGTGGCGGTCGAGCCGGCGTGGAGCACCTGGTCCGACAGCCGGTTCTCGAGGACATCCCAGATTTGAACGAACCCCGATTGCGCCCACGTCGCCAGACGTGTGCCGTCCGCGTTGAACGCCACGGAAATGATGGCGGAGTTATTCCCCGGAAACTCCCGGAGCTTTCGCCCGCTCGGGATCTCCCAGACGGTGACCGCCCCACCATGGCCGCCCGCGGCCAGCTTGCCGCCATCCCGGCTCCAATCGAGCCACCGGGTGCCGTGGTACAGGACGGTCGGGGGCGGGGCCGTCAGCGTCAAGGTCGTTTGCTCGCGATCGGCGTCCCAGATGCGGATCCGGCCTTCGGCCGTGCCCTCGGCGAGCCGCCGGGTGGCGGCGTTCCAGGCCACGGTACACGGCCGCCGGCCGACCCCGGCCGTGCCTTCCGTGAGGGTGCGGAGGCTCTGGTACGGCAGCGAGTTCACGTAGAACCACTCCCACCCGCGGCGGTCGGGGCCGTCGCCCCGCGGCAGCCAGTGGTTGAGCAGCGCCCGCATGTTCGGCAACCCGCGGTGCTCCCGCCACGCCTGAACGGCCAGGGGCATCTCGGCGTGATAGAGGTTTTGGTCGGCCCGTTTGCCCTGCTCGATGGCGTCGCGTTCGTTCGCCTCGGCGCGGTCCTGGTTGTCCTTGGCCTGCCGCTCGCGGAACTCCGCGTCGCGGGCGAACCCCTCAGCCCGGACGGCGAACACGGTGGAGACGACCGACCCGCCGGCCAGGCACAGGACGAGCGCCGCGACCAGCCCGGCCATGGCCGGCCGCCGCCGCACCCACATCCAGACCCGCTCCACCTCGGTCGCCCGGCGGGCGGCGATCGGCCGGCCGTCCAGGTAGCGTTGCAGGTCGTCGGCCAGCGCCGCGGCGGTCGGGTACCGCCGGGCGGGGTCTTTCTCGGTCGCCTTCTCGACGATCGTCACCAGGTTTCGTGGGGCGTCCTGACGAAGTTTCCCCAATCGCGGCGGGTCGCCGGTCGTCACCTGCTTGACGAGCTTGTTCCGGTCCCCTTCCTCGAACGCCGGCCGCAGGGCAATCAACTCGAACAGTGTCAGGCCGATGGCGTACACGTCGCCGCGGGCGTCGAACTTCCCGTCGAACGCCTCCGGCGGCATGTACCGCAGGGTACCGAGCAGGTCGCCGGTGTGCGTCAGGTCGTCCGAGTCGTCCGCCTTCGCGAGGCCGAAGTCAGTCACCCAGACAATGCCGTCCATGTCCAGCAGGAGGTTGCTCGGCTTGATGTCGCGGTGGAGCACGCCCACGCGGTGGGCGTAGGCGAGGGCGCCGGCCACCTGCACGCCGATCCGGGCCACGCTCTCCCAGTACGTCGTCCCGGACACGCTCGACCCGGACACGCTCGACCCCGACCGGCCGGGTAGGTGGACGCCGGAACTACCGAGCGACACCGGCGCCGGGCCCGCCTGAGAATCGGGGAGCGTGTCGGGGGCGGCGTCCGGCCGCCCCACGAGGGACCGGGCGAGCGCCTCGCTCGTCGCCGCCCGGTCGCCCGACTGGGTCGGGTCCGGCGTGCGGCCACCGGCAGGTGAGCGGGCCAGTTCGTCGATGACCGCGTCCAACCCCAGGCCGGGGATGTACTGCATGACGTAGTACGGCGTACCTTCGTGCTCGCCGAACCCGTGGACCGGGACGATGTTCGTGTGGTGGAGCTTGGCCGCGGCCTTCGCCTCCCGCTCGAACCGCCGCCGCTTGGTTGGGTCCCGCAGGACGCCGAACGGTAGCAGCTTGATCGCCACGCGGCGGCCGAGCGAGACCTGGTCGGCCTCGTACACGACCCCCATGCCCCCCCGCCCGACTTCGCGGAGCAGGCGAAAGTCGCCGAGGTTCGTCATCGGCGGCGCGGCCGTCACGGCCAGTTCCGGACCGATGTCGGCCTTGGCCCGCTCCAATTCGACGAGCGCGGGGAACAGTGCACGGATGTCTTCGGCCAGGGCCGGGTGGCGGTCGCAGTATTCCTCCAGGCGCGGCCGTTCGCCCGCCCGCTGACGGGCAGCGAACTCGTCGGCGAGTTGGTTCAACAACACGTCGTGAGCATCGCTCGTGTCGTCCATGTCGATCTCTACCTACAGGGGCTTGAGCACGTCTTTGAGGCGTTTTAGGGCACGGACGTACCGCTTGGCCGCAGCCGCCTCGCCGATGTCGAGTACCCGCGCGGCCTCGGCGTGGGTGAGTTCCTCGAAGTGCCGCAAGCTGAGAATCTCTCGGTCGAGCGGGTCGAGGGCGTTGAGCGCTTCCTGCAGCCGCAGCAACCGCTCGGCCCGGACGACGGCCTGAGTCGGCGACGTTTCCTTCCCCAGCAGGTGGGCCGCGAGGGCGGCGCTGGACGCGGCGGGCATCGGCCCGCGGTAGAGCGACACCTCGCGGGCGGCGTCGCGGACTTGGGCACCGAGGTGGTCCCGGTGGACCTTCGCCAGTCGTTCCCCGACGACCAGCCGCAGCCAGAGGAACAGGGGGATGTTCGACTCCGCGAGGTAGGTCGGGAACTTGGCGACGGCGTCCGCGAACCCGTCCTGGAGTACGTCCGATGGATCGACGCGGCCGCGGACCCGCCGGTCGAGCCGCGCCTCGACCATTCGCCGCAGTCGGTCCCGGTGCCGGACCAGAGCCTCGCCCGCAGCCGCCCCGTCCCCGGTCGCGGCCCGGCGGACCAAGTCGACATCGTCGTCGGTCGCACTCATGCTTGCAAACCTCGGGGCCTTACGTCCTAACCTCCCAGATGGCCGCGGGGCTGGACAGGAGAATCGCCCAATTTATTAGGAGTCTCCGTTGACGATTTCAGGCTCTCGACCCGCCGATCGCATTCGGAGCGTCCCGGACGCCGATTCACGGGTTCGGCTTTCTGAAATTCGCTCGCGGCTTTCGTGTCCAGCTTTCGCCGCTCACGGAAGGTTAGGAATCCAGAGCTGTTGGGTCGTGCGTCCGCCATGAACCGTGGCGGCTTCTTGCCGCCGTCCGTGGCGGCTTGACGAGAGGCGACCATTACCCCGAGGCGACCAATTCTGGTCACAATCTAGAGGCTGAACGATGGTGAATTTTCACATGCCCAGTTTGGACAAGCTGAGAACGTATGCCTGGACAGGGGAAGATGGTGTCGAAACCTGTTTAATTGCTGGGCTTCAAGCTTGTGGCCGGTCCCATCCAACCCATACTCTTTGTTGAGGTCCAGCAGCCGTGGACCGCCATGGCCGACCGGTCGAGCACCAGGACCATGAACACGTTGCGGCCCCCGGACTTCACCAGGACGTGCTCGTACCGACCGGTCGGCTCTCGATAGACCGCCTCGACATTGCCGGCCGAGCAGTCGTGCCCGACTCGAAGTCGGATGCCGGGATGGCGTCGAAGTACGACCAGAAGTCGAAAGGAGGTACCTCGTTATCGCCGGCCGGGTTCATCGTCCCGCCGAAGGTGGCGAGGTGTTGCTCTCGACTCAGAAGCGGCATGTGACCCGGTCTCCCAGAAGCGATCCGAGGGATGTAACCTATCTCGGCCGCTCGCCCGTGGGGAGGAGCCATTGGAGTTCGAGTTGTTGCGTCATTTGAAGCACGTCCACGTCGGGCCGTACCAGGCGTTGCCCAAAAATGGCAGGCGTTGAAAGTCGAGCTTGCGGCCCGAGGCGAGGTCATCGGTTTCCCGTCGCTGGAGGTCTACAGCCACCACTGCGACGACCCGGCGAAACTGGAGACGACGATCCGGATCGGCCTCCGGTCGAAACCGGCGTGAACGTGTCGGGCGGGGGCGACCGCCCGATCGCCACGGCACGCCTTCCTCTCACAAGTCCTTCGGACCATCCTTGACGTTCGGGGCAGCGGTTGCCACCTCCACTTCCTTGAGCAACCCGTTCAGGTCGAGCCGTCGGGTGAACATCGCCAACTCGCCGGCGGGCGTCCGGGGCCACTGTTCCGGCGGGCGGTCCCAGTACAGTTCCACGCCGTTGTCGTCGGGGTCACGCAGGTACAACGCCTCGCTGACGCCGTGATCGGCCGCCCCGTCCAGCGGGACGCCCGCTTCGAGGACACGCCGCAGGGCCACGGCCAGTGCCCGCCGTGTCGGGTAGAGGATGGCGGTGTGGTACAGGCCGGTCGATCCGGGCGGCGGCGGCGATCCGCCCTGGCTCTCCCAGGTGTTCAGCCCGATGTGGTGGTGGTAGCCGCCCGCCGACACGAACGCCGCCTGCGACCCGTACCGCTGGGTGATCTCGAACCCGAGGACGCCGCAGTAGAACCGCAACGCCCGATCCAGGTCGGCCACCTTCAGGTGGACGTGCCCGATGCGGACCTGCGGGTCAACCGGGGGGTGCTTGGTCGTGTCCATAAGGTACTTCTTCGCTATGGCGGCGTGGGGCAACGGGCACGGCCCCGTCCACAAATACCCCAGACGCCGGCCAGGGCTTACGCACCCGTGCGGGCCGCTTGCCGCCGGAACGGATGGCAGCCTGTCACCGCAGCACGAGGACGGCGATCTCGCACGCCGGGTAGCGGTCGGTGGCCGGGCTTTGCCGGACCTGCTCGACGACGAACCCGCACCTCTGAAGAACCCGCAGTGATGCCCCGTTGCTCGTGGCGGCGGTGGCGGTCAACGGACGCTTAGTGACTTCCCGGAGCAGCAGGTGCAACGCCCGGCTGGCGATTCCCTTCCCCCAAAACGCCGGGTCGATCCAGTAGCCGACGTGATCTTGGCCCTCCACCGAGAAGCAGGAGACGTGCCCGGCGAACGCCCCGTCGAACAGGATGGCTCGGGCCGGGGCATTTGGGTCGATCAACGATTTCGCCCACAGCGAGTCGAACGCCTCCCGGGTCCGGGGGATCGTCACCGCCATCCGGTTCGAGTCCGGGTCGAGTTGCAAGGCGAACATGCGGGGCAGGTCACCCGCCACGACCGGCCGGAGCCGAACCCGGTCGCCCGTTGAGACTCCGCCGTCCGGCTTCTGAGCGATGACGTAGACGTGAGACTCGGGGTGCTGGTCGTACTCGAGGTGGCGGCAGACGCACCCGGCTTCAACCAGAATTTTCAAGGTATTCGGGATGCCGAGCGTGGCATGGTACATGGGCGGCCCCATGTACGAATTCTGCCGCTCGTCCGGCTCGTCCGTGCCGCCCGTGGTGAACACGAGAACCCCGCCCGCTGCCAGTCCCCGGCACAGCTTGGTCAGGGCCGCTGCCTGCCCGCTCAGCGGGACGTGCCACACGCTGTCCCAGGCCACGATCAGGTCGTACGCCTCGGGCAGTTCCCAACCGCAAATATCGGCGAGGAACAGCCGGGCGTCCGGGTGTCTCTGCCGAGCCTGGGCGATCATCGCCGGGGACACGTCGATCCCGTCCGTGCGGAAGCCGTGATTGCCCAACAGCACCATCAGCCGCCCGGTGCCGCACCCCACGTCGAGGGCCACGCCCTTGTGCTTCACGAAGGCGACGGCCCGCTCGACCTGGGCGAACCCGTAGGTCGAAACATCGACCCACCGGACGGCGATCTGGTCGTAGCTGGCGGCGACTTGTTCGGGGGTCATGCGTCGGTCTGCTCCACGAGATGCCCGGCTCCCGGATGGTTGATTCACCCGTTCGTCGCCGTGATCGACAATTGGATGGTGGTAGCGAGCGACACCCACACGAAGTACGGGACTTGGGCGACGGCGACCCAGCGGCGGTGCGGCCAGGCGGCGATCACGCACCAGGGGATCGTCGCCCACACGACCACGATGTCCGCCGCCGCCAGCGGCACGTTCCGCAACCCGGCGAACAGGGGCATGAACAGCACGTTGGCGACGAGGTTGATGGCGAACGGCAGGGCCACCCGCCGGGGTATCTTTCTGCGGAACGCCTGCACGAAGACGAACCCGAAGCTGACCAGGATGACCGGGTAGAGGAGCGTCCAGATCAGGCGGATCGTTGCCGGGGCGGGCGTCCACGAGGGCTTCGTCAGGGAGTCGTACCACTCGATCCACGGCATCATCAGGTCCCTCGTTGGCGGGCCGGGCGGCCCCTCGGCCCGTCACCGGCGTTCGGGGCTGACGGCCCGGAGCATGGCCGCCGCCGAGTCCCGGCCGAACCGCTTCTGCAACCGCCGCACGACCGGGTACCCGAGCCGGGTCAGGACGTGGCTCGGGCGGGAGAACGCCAGGATGTCGTACCACACGCCGCCGTCGGCCCGGTCCCACTCGACCCGGAACCGCTCCTCGCCCCGCTCGACGTGGCCCGGCAGCGTGCCGTAGGCGAACCCGAACCGGCTGACCGGCCCGGCCTCGTCCACGACGTACACGATCCGGCAGGCGTTGACCCACCAGTGGCCGACCGCCCGGCCCATCACCGCCACGACCTCGCCCTCCCGAATGGGCGTGTCGGGCGACCACGCCTCCACCCAGCCGAGGCGGAACTGTTCCCACCGCCGTAGGGCGGCGATGGCCGCCCGGAACACCACCTCGCCCTCGCCCAGCTTGATGCGGGTACGGTCTACGACGAAACCGGCCGGGGGCGTCCCGGCGGTTGCGCCCACCGCCTCGTAGGTGAACCGTAACGGCGTCTGAGTCGCCAGGAACCGGCGTAACGTGTCGGGCGTCGGTTTTCGGAGTGCCAAGACGTTCTCCTTCGCCCCCGCCCGCCGCCGAGCCTGTGCCGTGGTCCGCCGGGTGGTAAAATGCCCCCGCCTCATACTATCCGTATTTCGACACGCTTCCCAACCGAGGGATCGACCGAACACGATGCCAGAACCAGGACCGGAAAACCCCGTCGTGCTGTTGACCGGCGCATCCGGGTACGTCGGCGGGCGGCTCGTCCGGGTACTCGAACGGCAGCCCGTCGCCCTGCGGTGTCTGGCCCGGTCGCCCGACACGTTGCGGCCCCTCGTCCGAGAATCCACCCAGATCGTCCGGGGCGACGTTCTCGACCCGCCGTCGCTGGCCGAAGCCATGCGGGGCGTCCACACTGCCTACTACCTCGTCCACCTGATGTCCGACTCGAAGGACTTCGAGAAGGACGACAAGCAAGCGGCGACCCATTTCGCCGCCGCCGCCAGGGACGCCGGGGTGCGGCGGATCGTCTACCTGGGCGGGTTGGGGGACGACGCCGACCCGAACTTGTCGCCGCACCTGCGGAGCCGCCACGAAGTCGGCGACATCCTCCGCTCGTCCGGCGTCGAGACGGTCGAGTTCCGGGCCGGGATGGTAATCGGGGCGGGGAGCCTGTCGTACCAGTTGGTGAGGTCGCTGACCGACCGCCTGCCGGTCATGCTCTGCCCCCGGTGGCTGACCACGGCCACCCAGCCCATCGCCGTGGACGACGTGCTGACGTACCTGCTGGCGGCGAGGGAGATGCCGCCGGGCGGGAGCCGCACCTTCGAGATCGGCAGTCCGGACGTGACGACCTACGCCGACCTGATCCGGGAGTACGCCCGGCAGAAGGAGCTGCGGCGGTGGCTGATCTTCGTCCCGGTGCTGACGCCGTACCTGTCCGGCCTGTGGCTGGCCCTCGTGACGCCCGCCAAGTTCGAGGTCGGGCGGCACCTGATCGAGGGGTTGAAGAACTCGACCGTCGTTCGGGAGAAGACGGCCCGGGATGCCTTCCCGGTGCGGCCGATGGGGGTGAAGGACGCCATTCGGAAGGCCATCGCCGATACGACCGGGTGACGGGCCAGAGCGTGCGGACCAACTTCGGACTGATCGGGCGGCGGTTCCAGGCCACTTCCGGGGACGAACGATGAAATCAACAGTTGAAGAAATTCGGCAGCGGTTCGACGCCGACGTGGAGCGGTTCTCAAACCTCGAAACCGGGCAGTCGGCGACGGTCGATGCCCCGCTGGCGATGGCGCTCGTCGCTCAAGCGGCAGCGGCCACGACGCCCCACGCCCGACACGTCTTGGACGTGGGGTGCGGGGCCGGGAACTACACGCTCAAGTTGCTGGAGGGGCTGCCGGACCGGGACGTCACTTTAATCGACCTGAGCCAGCCGATGCTCGACCGGGCAAAAGAGCGAGTCGGCCGAGCGACCACGGG
Source organism: Limnoglobus roseus (assembly GCF_008254045.1). GTDB lineage: Bacteria > Planctomycetota > Planctomycetia > Gemmatales > Gemmataceae > Limnoglobus > Limnoglobus roseus. The sequence continues at coordinate 3,995,037 of NZ_CP042425.1, forward strand.
TAGCGTCACGACGATCCGGGGCGACATCCGGGAAGTCGAACTCCCCGAAGGTCGATTCGACATTGTGCTGGCCGCTGCGGTGTTGCACCACCTGCGGACGGACGACGAGTGGCAGGCGGTGTTCGCCGCCTTGCACCGGGCGCTGCGACCCGGCGGGTCGGTGTGGATTTTCGATCTCGTGGAGAGTTCGATCCCGGCGGTCAACGGCGTGATGCGGCAGCAGTACGGCGAGTACCTGACCCGGCTGAAGGGCGAGGCGTACCGGGACCACGTGTTCGCTTACGTCGAGAGGGAAGATACCCCACGGCCGCTCACGTACCAACTCGACTTATTGCGGCACGTCGGTTTCGCTCAAATCGAAGTCTTGCACAAGCACGTCTGCTTTGCGGCCTTCGGGGCGGTGAAGGGATAACGTCCTCAGCCTCCGAGGCCGTGGTCCGAAGGTATGGTCCGTCGTGGGGCGACCGCCGCGGTGAGGAGGATGGATCAAGTTCGATTCTTCATCAGCGAGATCGCCGATGCGTGCCCATCGGTGGGCCACGTTCGGGATCCCAACCAGTTCGCCCGACGGGGTGACCCGACTTTGCCTCGGCATAGTCGTCGTTCCTCGGGTTCAGAGCGCCCCCTGGCTCGCCTGTCGTCCGAATGTCATCCGCCCCAATTCCAACAATTGGATTTTCCAAATCGAGCGGCGGACGAGTAGCACGCCACCTTTCGTTAGAAACGGGCGACTGTGAAGGGTCGCATCTTCCGATCATACTTGCGACCCTTTCCGTTGTGAACATGGCTGCCGGGTTGGCTGCCGCCCATTCTACTTCGGTCATCATTCGGCCTCGGAACCGACACTAAAGATGACAGTCGGCTTTAAACATTGCGATCAGTATGGCACTTTTGACCAACGCCCGGCAACGAGTGGTATGTTTTTGGTATGCATTTCGAGCCAGTGATATGAAAACGCCTGGGAAACAAGGCATTTCGTGCGGTGATTGACGCCGGTTCAAATCCTACCGCCGCAACTAAACTTGAACAGACGTCCAGAGGCTGCCGGGAGATGACAACAGTTGTCTTCCGGCCGTTTTCGCTTTGATTTCCAGGCATTTCTACTCCGACCGCCGAGGCAACAGCAATCTCGAACGACTGTGCAATCATGCCGCCAGATTACGGGATTTGACCTCTTCGGCCTATGGCTGATGCAACCGGCGGTGCAACCAAACTGGCCAGCGACAGACCCGGCAGAGCGTTCAGGGCGTGAACCGTGTCCTGAATTCGCAGGTGCGTGTAGACGTTAGCCCGTGGGTGTCATGTCTACCACGAACCCGCGTTCGTGCGTTTTCGGGATGCCGGCGGCGTTCAGGTGCCGAACGAGGTGGACCGGCACAGCAAACAGGCGGTCGGACGGCTTCCGGCTGATGTCCGCGATCCAAGTCCGCAGTTCGTCTGCACAGGTCCGTCCGGAGCGGCAGATACGCCCCCTTACGGTTCTTCTCGTCTGCGGCTTCAAGTTCGATCCGCGGCGGCTCGTCGAACAACACTTGGCCGACGGTCAGACTTCGCAACTCGGCGTGCCGCAGGCCGGTCAGGACGAGCGTCTTGTACACCAACGCCCGTTCCCGCCCGGCCCGCTCCAACTTGCTGCACTAGGCCGGTGAGAGGTTGGCTTCCCCTTGTCGGTCGCCGCGGTTCTTCACCAGCTTGGCGGTCAGTGAACGAGTTCGCGCGATTTCGAGAAGTTGCATCAACTCCGCTTCGGTCAGGGCACGACGTTCCTTACGCCGGTCAGTGCGGGTGTTGGCTTTCGGCAACCGGCCGGGCGGATTCGCCGTCATCCGGCCTGTCTCGATGCACCAGTTGGCGAATACGATCCAGGCTTCCCGGAAACCGTTGCGGGTGCGGGCCGACATGCCTTCTGTCTCACGCTCAATGAGCCAGCGTTCAAATGGCGAAGTGGTGACACTCGCCAACGTGTCGAACCGGCAGTCGTTCGCAACGCGACGGAGTGCGGACATCGTGTTCCGGTGATACACCCGGTTGACACCCTTCGCCTTCTGGTGGTTCTCGAACGCCGCGAAGTGGTCGGGCAACGGAACGGACTGGTGGAAGCCGGTCGCCTCTTCGTTCGCCGTGATGCACCCGGCCCGCTTCAACTCGACCCGGCGTTCCCATTGAGCCAACTTCTGTCGGGCAGTTTGCTCGTCCCGGCACCGTGTCGAACGGGTAACGAGCGAACCGTCCGCATCCCGGAACTTGGCGAAGTACGTTGCCGACCGCGTGATGATCTTCGTACCGCATGGTGAGAGGCTAGCGGTTCGGAGCTTCCCGCGGACTCGCCAACGGACCATCTGCTCGCTGTTCTTGACGAAGGGTTCCGCGGTCGGCGGGATTCGTCGCGTAGTCGATTTCTTGAATACCGAACCCATGTGATTCCCTTTGTGCGGACCACGACAGCGGACACACCCGAAGAGGCCAACGGTCGGCGCGAAGTAAGTGTAGCGCGAATCGGAACGAAATGGCAGGTGGCATCCGTGCCCCGCCTTGGTCCCTTCTGGGACATAGGACACTATTGTACCCTCTACGATGGACGTGAAATGCCCTCACTTATCGCGCCGTCACGCGATAATTGCTGACGCGCTTCGGTTAACCGCCTTGCACGACGACCTAGAGCAAGCCCGCCCGCTTCAAGCCGTCAAAGGCCCGTCGAACGGTGCGGACGTTCACCCCCGCTCGCCGTGCGATGTCCATCTGACTCGTACGGGAAGCGTCATGCTTGCTGTCGCGGAACAGCACGAACCACACCTTGATTTCCGCAGCGGACATTGCAGCCAAGCGATGATCGACGACGGCGTTCAACAAGCGAAAGCGGTCGCCCGTGTTCGTTGGTCTCTTCGGGTGTGCAGGAGGTTCGGGCCGGGTCCGTCGGTCGGAAGGCCGTATAGGTTCAACTGTTCAGTAATCATCTCTTGCCCTCAATCGCAGACGATCGGAATCGCCGAATCGCCCTACTGAACGTCAGAGGGATGTCCCTGCACTCGCCGTAGCGAGACTTCAAGTGACGGAGCGTGTGCGGGTCGTTGGCCTGTTCACCGGGGCTGAGGATATAGGCGTCGTCGGCACCGTACTCCAACTCGCTCGATTCGCGGAAGCTGGCGAGCGACAGTTGTGAGTAGCTGTTGCGGCCTTTGGTATCCTTCGACCGGCCGACCGCGGCAACAACGATAACGCCACAACCAGCGTTCGCCATCGCCCGAACGCCGTCCATCAACGCATCACCCCCGGCCCGCCGGTCGTCGGAAGAACCCGCCATCCGCTGGATGTAGTCCAGAACGATCAACTCGGCGCCGAGGGCGTTGGCCGTCGCGACGACATTCGAGAGCGTGAACGGCGAAGGCACAAACGTAAGGCGTCTCAATGCCGGTTCCATCTCATCGACCGCCGTGCGAACTTTGACGCGCTGTTCCTCCGTGAAAGTGCGTCGCAGAATGACCGTGAGCTGTAGTTCCGAGTGCCGCGAAAGCAAACGAAGCCAAAGTACGTTCGGCACCATCTCTACGTTGCAGACGACAGCCCGCAAGTTTTTGTTCAGCCGAAGCGCGTCGTACACGGCTTGCATCACGAACGCCGTCTTACCGGCGCCCGGTTCGTCGCCGAGCAATAGTACGCGGTTAGGACCGAACTGGACGTTCGCCAAATCATCATTGCCGATGCGCCACATGGCGGGCGGAACACCGGACAACAATTCCTCGCACCACCCCCGGCGAATGATGCGGCGGGGGCGACAGGCGGATGGGGTTCGTTCATTTTTCCACCCCCTTCACAGCGTTCGCATGCTCAATCCCCGACTGAACCGCGTGTGACAATTCCGAAGCAGAGAGTCCACAATCGCGGCCGGGTGCGTCGAGAAGTTGTTGAACGGCCGACGACGAGACGCCGCACTCGATTAGGTTCGCCGCCGCCCGGAAGAGTCGGCGTTCTCTTTTGCCGGGCGCTGGCAGTTCTCGCATGTGAACGATGTCCAGGGTGGCCCGTTGCAGACTGCAACAACCGTCCGCCGTTCGCTGGCGGTTAGCCGCTTCGCGCGTTAAAGTCCCTTGCTCGCAGCGTGCCCACAGGTCGGCGGCAGTGGCACACCGCTTTGGCGCCCGCGGCAGTTCGAAGGGACGAGGCCAATCGGCTGCCATCCTGATGCGTTCTACCGAAAGCCTCATTAGAGCGGTTCCCGAGATGATCAAGCGCCGGGTGCGCGGGTCGGTTAGTTTGTTGGCGACTCACAGGAGGGCCACCGATGCGGGCGTCCTCGGCCGATGTGCGGGCGCGGGTCCTGGCGGATTGTGATACCGGGCCGGGCACCCGAGCCATCGCCATCGAGTATCGCGCGAGCGAGTCTTGGGTCCGGCGGGTCCAGCAAGTACGGCGGGGGGCCGGGCGGATCACGCCCGTTGATCCGCGGCGGGGGCCCACACCCGGCCGGGGCGCCCACGCGGACGCGATCCGGCCGGCCGTCGCGGCGGCCCCAGACGCGACGCGGGCCGAGTACCGCCGAGCGGTTCGCGCTGCCCCGGTCCCGCTCGGCCCTCGCCGCCCTCGGGCTGCCGCGGGAAAAAAGTCGGTCCGAGCCGGCGAGCCGGACCGCCCGGATGGGGCCGCGGCTCGGACCGCGTGGCGTGCGGGCCAGCCGCACCTCGCTCCGGGCAAGTTGGTGTTCGTCGACGCGACGTGGGCGAGTACCCGGATGGCCCGGACGCACGGCCGGTGCCCGCGGTTGGTGATGGACGTGCCGCACGGGCACGGGAAGACGACCACGTTCGTGCCCGCCCGGCGGTCGGACGGGATGACCGCCCCCGTGGTGATCGACGGAGCGGTGACGGGTGACGTGTTCGTGGCGTACGTCGAGCAACCGTTGGTCCCGGCGCTGCGGCCGGGTGACCGCGTGGTAATGGACAACTTGGCCTGCCACAAGCGGGCCGGGGTGCGAGTTGCGGTTGCCGCCGGCGTACCGCCCGGGCCTCAACCCGATCGAAAAGGCGTTCGCCAAGCGGAAGGCCCGACACCGGGCGGCGACCAAGCGGACCGTGCGGGCCGTCGAGGGCTACCTGGGCGAGTGATCGACGACGTTCGCGGCCGAGGAGTGCCGCAACTACTTCGCCTGTCGCGACTATTCAACCGCTACACCGACTCGGGAACCGCTCTAGTCCTTCGATGAACGCCGGCCGATTGTCAACAGCAAGCGAGTCGATTCGTTCAAGCCACCGCGTGCAGCCCAGTCTTCGATCCGAGCATCCGGGGTGAACCCGTAGCCCAAGTGGGTCGGTTCCGAGCGGGTGACGACTGCCCCAACTACAGTCGAGTGGCCGACGGGTCGGCAACCCAGGACTAGACCGAGCGCGTCGTCACACCGCGGGCTCGCAGTGGTTCTCCTCTTCTCCTCGCCAGCTCTTGGCTCGTTACGCCGCCGCCTTCACCGGCTGCACCTGATGGAACAGCCACCGCACCCACCGGTTGGCGACGGCCGCGGCCACCACGCTCCCCGGCTTGCCCCGGCCCTTCATGTCGGCCGCCAGTTTCTTCCACCGGGCGTCGTACCGCACCAGCCGGTGGGCGGCCTCGATGAGCACGACCCGCAGCTGCGGGTTGCCGGCCTTGATCAGCCCGGCGTCGGCCTGCTTCTGGCCGCTCGACGCGTTCCGCGGCGACAGCCCGCAGAACCGGGCCGCCTGCTTGCCCGTCCGGAACCGGTCGAACCGCCCGATCTCGGCCCGGATGGTGGCCGCCGTGACCAGGCCGATCCCCTTCATCGTCAGCAGATTCACGACCAGGGCATCCTCGGCGGTGACCTGGGCCAGGCGTTGCTCGGCCGCCTTGACGTCGCCGGCCAGGGCCTTCAGGCGGCCCAGGTGCCGGTCCATCACCCACCGCGTCTGCTCGCTCAGGGCGGCGTCGCGGGTCAGCCACGTCAGCCACGCCACCGTCCACGGGTTCACGCCCTCGGGGGCGGCTACCCGGTTGTCGCGGAGCAGGGCCCCGATCCGCAGCTTGACGTTCCGCCGCTCGCCGACGAGCTGCTGGCGGTACCGGACGAGCCGTCGCAGTTCGCGGACCTCGGCCGGGGCGTGCCACACCTTGGGCAGGTACCCGACCCGCTCCAGGTCGGCGAGCATCTTGGCGTCCGAGTAGTCCGTCTTGTCCGGGTTGCCCTTCATGCGGGCCACATACCCGGGGTGGGCCAGGTCGACCAGCCACCCGGCTTTGGTCACCAGTTCCTCGGCCAGATCGGCCGACCCGCTGCACGCCTCGATGGCCGCCCGCACGTCGGTGCCGAACCGGGCGACGGCGTCGCGGATGGCCCGCCAGTCGTTCGCGCAACTCTGGTTGAGCAACACGCGGCCGCCGCGGTCCAGGGCGCACACCTGGACGGACAGGGTGTGGTAGTCCAGGCCCACGAAAACGGGGCCGGTCGTCGTTGCCGCGGGCATGGCTGGTCCTCGAAGGTGTGGTCCTGTTGATGGTGACCACACCCACCCTCTCCGGCAACCAGCGTTCATCCCCATCTACAGTCGTAGTTGACATGATAGCCACGCCAAAGGAGTTAGGGCGAGGGTGGGCCATGTCCGGACAGCCGACTCAGCGTGTCGTGAAGAAGTGGGCCGCCGAGGTGGGGGCGGTGGGCGAGCGGATCGGCCGGCACTTCGCCCGCAGCGAACCCCGTCAGCGAGCGGCCGCCTACCTGCGCGGGTTGCTCACCGACGCCGAGCGGAAGAACGGGTGGCAGCTGGCCGAGTACCTGGGCGAGGCGACGCCCGACGGGGTGCAACACCGGCTCACCCGCGCCGACGGGGACGCGGGCGCGGCCCGGGACGACCTGGCCGGGTACGTCCACGAGCACCTCGGCGATCGCGGTGGGGTGCGGATCGTGGACGAGACCGGGTTCGTCAAGAAGGGAACGAAGTCGTGCGGGGTGGCCCGCCAGTACACCGGCACGGCGGGCCGGATCGAGAACGCCCAGGTGGGCGTGTTCCGGGCTTACGCTGGCCCGAAGGGGCACGCCTTCCTCGACCGGGCACCGTACCTGCCGAAGGAGTGGGCCGGCGACCGCGAGCGATGTGACGCCGCCGGTGTGCCCGAGGGCGTGGGGTTCGCGACGAAGCCGCAGCGGGCCGAGCGGATGATCCGGCGTGCGCGGCGGCTGGGGGTGCGGGCGGCGTGGGTGGCGGGCGACACGGTGTACGGCCACGGCGGGAAATTCCGGCGATTCCTTGAGGAGGCGGGGCCGCCGTACCTGCTGGCCGTGCCGTCGAACCAGCCGCTGTTCGACGGGCGGTTCCGCTCCACGGTCGGGGCGGTCGCCGACGCGCTCGCGGCGGGCGCGTGGCGGCGGGCCAGTGCCGGGGACGGGAGCAAGGGGCCGCGGGAGTACGACTGGGCGGCGGAGGCGTTCGGCCCCACTGGCGAGCGGGGGTGGCCGTTGTGGCTGGTGGTGCGACGACACCGGGAGCGGCCGGGCGAGCGGGCGTACTTCTTCGCCCGCGGCCCGGCGGCGACACCACCGGCCGAGCTGGTCCGAGTGGCCGGGACTCGGTGGCGGGTGGAGGAATGTCTGGAGTTGAGCAAGGGGGAATGTGGGTTCGGCGAATACGAGGTGCGGTCGTGGGGGGGCTGGCATCGGCACGCGACGCTCAGCCTGTTCGCCCTGGCGGTGGTGGCCGTGATCCGCTCGCGAGTGCCGGCCCCGCGGCGGGAAAAGGGGGCGCGGGGCGAATCCGGGTGAGCGTCCCCGAGGTGCGGAAGTTGCTCGCCCGGTTGGTGTGGGCGTTCGCCCCGTTGGCGAAACAGGTGCTGGCATGGTCGGTGTGGCGACGACGGCACCAACATCGCGCCCGCGACTGCCATTACAAGAAGCGTGAGGCCAAACCGCCCGATTGAACAACTACGACTGTAGATGGGGATGAACGCTGGTTGCCGGAGAGGGTGGGTGTGGTCACCATCAACAGGACCACACCTTCGAGGACCAGCCATGCCCGCGGCAACGACGACCGGCCCCGTTTTCGTGGGCCTGGACTACCACACCCTGTCCGTCCAGGTGTGCGCCCTGGACCGCGGCGGCCGCGTGTTGCTCAACCAGAGTTGCGCGAACGACTGGCGGGCCATCCGCGACGCCGTCGCCCGGTTCGGCACCGACGTGCGGGCGGCCATCGAGGCGTGCAGCGGGTCGGCCGATCTGGCCGAGGAACTGGTGACCAAAGCCGGGTGGCTGGTCGACCTGGCCCACCCCGGGTATGTGGCCCGCATGAAGGGCAACCCGGACAAGACGGACTACTCGGACGCCAAGATGCTCGCCGACCTGGAGCGGGTCGGGTACCTGCCCAAGGTGTGGCACGCCCCGGCCGAGGTCCGCGAACTGCGACGGCTCGTCCGGTACCGCCAGCAGCTCGTCGGCGAGCGGCGGAACGTCAAGCTGCGGATCGGGGCCCTGCTCCGCGACAACCGGGTAGCCGCCCCCGAGGGCGTGAACCCGTGGACGGTGGCGTGGCTGACGTGGCTGACCCGCGACGCCGCCCTGAGCGAGCAGACGCGGTGGGTGATGGACCGGCACCTGGGCCGCCTGAAGGCCCTGGCCGGCGACGTCAAGGCGGCCGAGCAACGCCTGGCCCAGGTCACCGCCGAGGATGCCCTGGTCGTGAATCTGCTGACGATGAAGGGGATCGGCCTGGTCACGGCGGCCACCATCCGGGCCGAGATCGGGCGGTTCGACCGGTTCCGGACGGGCAAGCAGGCGGCCCGGTTCTGCGGGCTGTCGCCGCGGAACGCGTCGAGCGGCCAGAAGCAGGCCGACGCCGGGCTGATCAAGGCCGGCAACCCGCAGCTGCGGGTCGTGCTCATCGAGGCCGCCCACCGGCTGGTGCGGTACGACGCCCGGTGGAAGAAACTGGCGGCCGACATGAAGGGCCGGGGCAAGCCGGGGAGCGTGGTGGCCGCGGCCGTCGCCAACCGGTGGGTGCGGTGGCTGTTCCATCAGGTGCAGCCGGTGAAGGCGGCGGCGTAACGAGCCAAGAGCTGGCGAGGAGAAGAGGAGAACCACTGCGAGCCCGCGGTGTGACGACGCGCTCGGTCTAGTCCTGGGTTGCCGACCCGTCGGCCACTCGACTGTAGTTGGGGCAGTCGTCACCCGCTCGGAACCGACCCACTTGGGCTACGGGTTCACCCCGGATGCTCGGATCGAAGACTGGGCTGCACGCGGTGGCTTGAACGAATCGACTCGCTTGCTGTTGACAATCGGCCGGCGTTCATCGAAGGACTAGGGCCGCCGGCGGACGGTGGTGACGCAGAAGCCGGCCTTGGCGGCCGCCTCTTGGGTGGCGCCGAGGGCGAGGATCAGGTGGTCGTCGGCCGTGCGGCGGGTGGTGGCGTTGGCCACGGGCGGGCCTCCTCGGAAGGCGGAGTAGTCACTTTTGGTGGGTTTTGTTCGGTAATTCGGGGGGCGGGGGCGAGTCACACCGCCGCGGGAACGGCGTCCGCGGGCGGGACCCGCTCGGCCGTCCCGCCCGTGAGGTCCTCGTACCGTTTCACGATGACGTCACAGTACCGCGGGTCGAGTTCGACGAGGGCGGCCGTTCGTCCCGTGTGTTCACCCGCCACGAGTGAGGTCCCCGACCCGGCGAACGGGTCGAGGACGACCCCGCCGTTGGGGCACGAATTGCCGATCAGGTCGGCGAACAGGTCGACCGGCTTCATGGCCGGGTGGACGTCGTTCTTGGCCGGGCGGTCGAACGGGAGGACGGTCGCCTGGGCGCGGTCGGACAGGCACGTGTGGGCGGCCCCGTCGGCCCACACGTACAGGCACGGCTCGTGCCCCCAGTGGTAGTCGAAGCGACCCAAGGCGAACGCCGACTTGACCCAGACGAGGCACTGGCGGACGCGGAGGCCGGCGTCGGCACAGGCGGTTCGCGCCGTGAGCCCCTCGAGGTCGGCGTGCCACAGGTAGAATCCCGCCCCCGGGCGGAGGACGCCGTTGGCCGCGGCCAGGGCGCGGGCGAGGAACCGGCGGTCGTCGTCCCCGGCCAGGGCGTCGTTGGCGAGGGTGAGCTTGTCGGCCGTCTTCCCCTCGTACGCGACGTTGTAGGGCGGGTCGGTCCGGAGCAGGCCGGCCGGCGTGCCGGCGAGCAGCGTGGCGAGATCGGCGGGGTTGGTGGCGTCGCCGCACAGGAGGCGGTGGCGGCCGAGGAGCCACACGTCGCCGGGCTTGGTCACGGGGTCGGCCGGCGGGTCGGGGACGGCGTCCGGGTCGCCGGGGTTGGCGTCGGGTTCTCCTCGGAGCAGATCGGCCAGCTCGTCGGCCGTGAAGCCGATGGACGCGAGGTCGACGTCCGTCCCCTGGAGGGCGAGCAACTCGGCGACGAGCTTGCCGTCGTCCCACGTGGCGATCGCCGGCGTCAGGTCCGTGGCGACGTGCACGGGGACGACGGTCAGGCCGAGCGTGCGGGCGGCCTTGTACCGGGTGTGTCCGACGACGCCGCCGTCGGCGTCCAAAACGAGCGGCTGCTGCCACCCGAACGTGGCGATGGACTCGGCGGCGGCGGCGTTGTTGCGGGGGTTGTCGGCGTACGGGGTGACGGACGAGATGTCGCGGAGGTGGACGAGCATCGGGGGCCTCGAAGGAACGGGGGCGTTCGTTCGGCCCGACCGTGATGCCGGGTGCTTAGCCGCCGGCCCGCGCTCGTCGCCCTCCCGCGAGGGTGACAGCGTGAGTTGCTGAAGGGATTCTACCACACGTCGGGGAACGCCACAACCTTCGCCGACGTCGGCGGTTGGGGGCGGAGGGGCGAGGAAAGCAAGTGTGTCTAACAGTTTGGCCTTTCCGCCTGGGGTGGAGCGTGAAAGCGCGCAGGAAGGACCCGTGGATGCGGGTCCACTAGTCGCGGGTGAACTGGAAGGCGTACAACTTCGCCCGCTTCATCCGGACGTGGACTCGCACCGGCCGGCCCGCCAGGGCCGACACGTCCGCCTTCCCCTTCCAGTACACGCACTGGTCCACGAAGTTGCCGCCGATCTCTTCGCAGTCCGACACCGCGAACCCCGGGACCGGCGTACCGCCCGCGTCTTGCAGTTCGACGAACGCTGCCCGCCGACCCGGTGTCGACGTTCAGCCGCAGCCGCGTGCCGACGCCGACCACAACGGCGTCGGCAGCCACCCGCCCTTGTGGTCGGCGTCGGCCGACACGTACCCGTCTAACCGCTGCCGCACCACCCCCACCCCGCCTTCCTCCTTCCTCCTTCGCGGCCGAGTCGTGCAGCCGGCCGGACGAGTAGTAGTACTGGTACACGGCGTTGCCCCGCCGGACGAACCCGGGGCGGCCACCGCGTACCACCGGTCCTACTCGTCGGCCAGGCCGGGCGGGATGTACGCCGGCCGCTCCGGCCGCGTCCACACGACGCCGTCGCGGCTGACAGCCAGTTGCACCTCCAGCAGGGTGCTGAAAAATCCCGGTCTTGAGCCGGGTTCGGGATCGCGCTACGCTCGTTCCGACCGCGCTCTGGAGAGGAACTCATGCGTGGCCGACCCGGCGGTCCATGGCCGCTGTTCCACGTGTTCGACGTCGAGGCCGGCATCCCGGCCGACCACCCGCTCCGGGGCGTCGAGCGGCGGGTGGACCGCGCCCCGGCCGGCATGCCGGCCGCGTCTACTGCGGCGTCCCGCCGGATCGGCCGGCCCGGGGTGCCGCCCGAGGGGCTGTTGAAGGCCCTGCTGGTCATGGCACGGTACTCCGCCCGCCGCGACCGGCAGTTGTGCGCGCGGATCGACACCGACCTGCTGTTCCGCGGGTTCCTCGACCCGCAGGCGGGCGACGACGCGTTCGACGCGACGACGTTCACGCGCAACCGCCAGCGGTTGGACCACCACCTGACGAGGGCGTTCTTCGCCGCCGTGGTCCGGGAGGCCCTCGCGGCCGGGCCGTGCCGCGAGCACTTCCGCGTCGACGGCACGCGGATCGAGCGTTTCGCGTCGGCCAAGGGCTTCCAGCCGGGGACCGCCGCCGGCGGTGGAACGAGCGATCCGGGCGGTCGACGGCCGCGGGGCCCGGCCGTCGACGCCCACGGCCGGAAGCGGACGAACGCCCCGCACGCCAGTCGCACCGACCCGGAGGCCCGGCGCTACCGGAAGGGGCTGGGGGAGGAGGCGGGGGTCGCCCACATGGGGCACACGCTCGCCACGACCGCCACGGCCGGATCGTGGCGGTTCTCGGCGGACGGCACGGCCGAGCGGGTGGCCGCGTTGGAGAGGCTCGACGGGTTGAAGGATACGCACGGCTTACCGCCGACGCCCCTCGGGGCGGACGAGGGGTTCGACTCGGGCGAGTTCTTCCAGGCGCGGGAGGGCGGCGGATCGAGCCGCACGTCCCACTGGTCAAGCCGCCCCGCGATCCGAAGGTGGTGGCGCACCTTCGTCCGGTGCCGGGCGTGGAAGCCCGGCACCGGACGAAGGTGCGGATGGGCACCGAGGGCTATCGGCTCAGCCGGACGTGCCGCAAGAAGATCGAGGAAGGGTTCGGTTGGCTCAAGCCGGTCGCCGGCCGGGGCCTGGTGGTCGGCCGATGGAAGTTCCAGCCGTTACTTGAGATCGGGGCCGCGGCGTACCACCTGGTGCGGCTGCGGAAGGTCACAACGGCATAACGGAGGACCGCCTCCGCGGAACGGGTGACGAGGGCGGGAGAATGATGATGGGCGTCTCGCGATCCAAGGGAAAGGCCCCTTCTTCAGCACCCTGCTAGTATTACTCCGTTAGGTTATTTACTTCGTCTCGATCCCGCCGTACTCTGGCGGGATGGACGCACGGAAGCTTGCAAAGCTGCGGCGGGAGCTGACCGCCTTCCTGGACGAGGTCGCGGGCACGCTGGGCAACGCCCGCCGCCGGCGATGGTGCGATGCCTACCTGCGGGGCATCCTCCTCGACGGCCACCGCAAGAGTGTCGAGCCGATGGCCGCCCGGTTGAAGACGATCGAGCAGGGCGACGCGGACTACGAGCAAGCCCTTCAGCAGTTCCTCAATCAGAGCCCGTGGGACACCGGCGAGGTCCGCGGCGGCCTGCAGGCGTGGGTCGCCCGCCGGTTCGGCACGGCCGGCGTGGTCATCATCGACGACACCGGGTTCCCCAAGCAGGGCACGCACTCCGTCGGCGTGGCCCGTCAGTACACCGGCACCCTCGGCAAGGTGGCGAGTTGCCAGGTGGCCGTGACCTTGCAGTTCGCGACGGCCAAAGAGGTCGTGGGGCTGGACGCCCAACTGTACCTGCCGCAAGCGTGGGCGGACGACGCCGATCGCATGGCCCGGGCCGGCGTCCCCGTCGCGGTCGGCTACCGGCCGAAGTGGCAGATGGCGTTAGCTATGCTCCGGCAGGCGGCGGGCCATGGATTTTGTGGCGTCGTGCTGGCCGACAGCCTGTTCGGGACCGTGACCGAATTCCGCGAGCAACTGGCGGCCGACGGCCGGACGTACTTCGTCGGCATCGACTCGACGTTGAAGGTAGTCGCGGCCGACGCCGATCTGGGGCCGGTCCCGCCGGCCGGCCGCACCGGGCGACCACCGACGCGACCGGCCGGCGTCCGGGCCGGGGCGAAATCACCCAACGTCAAGGAATGGGCGTTGGGTCGCGTGGCGGACTTCCGCGCCGTGATGTGGCGGAAAGGGACCAAGGGAAAGATGGCCGGCCGGTTCGCCGCTTGGCGGGTCCGACCGGCGCACAAGCTGTCGAGCGGCCGTGAGCCGGGGGGCGCCTGCTGGCTGCTGGTCGAATGGCCGGCGGGGGCGGATCAGCCGGCCAAGTACTTCTTCAGCAACTTGCCGGCCGCGACGAGCCTGAAGCGATTGGTCGCCGCGGCCAAGAGCCGCTGGTGGGTGGAGCACAGCTACCGCGAGTTGAAAGACGAGCTCGGGTTGGACCACTTCGAGGGGCGGTCGTGGCGGGGATGGAACCACCACGCCGTCCTCGTCCTGATGGCTTACGCCTTCCTCCAAGACCTCCGCCGGACCCGCCGAAAAAAAGTCTCGCCGGGCTGACCCTTCCGGGGCTGCGGGAGCAGTTGCAAGCGGTGCTCGCGTGCTGGTGCGCCCGCTGCCCGGTCTGCCGTCAAACCGTGCCCGAACTTCTCGGCAAGCGGCCGCCCTAGCTAACGGAGTAATACTAGACAGACCCGGATTTCGTCCGCGGCCACCGAGTCCGCCCGAACGCTCCTCGACCTCCAGAAGCCGGGGCCGCCTCCCGGCTACCCGGCTCGGGGCCGCCCGGGCCGTGCTGGAGCTCGGACGGAAGGTCCGCGAGGTCGTCGAGTTGGAGGCTCGCATCGCGTCACTGGAGGACCAGATGAACGCCGACTTCCGGTCGGCCGACGCCCGCGGGGGCATGTGATGCGAACCCGCTCGCAGGTCCGCCGGCTCGAGCGGCAACTCACGGCCTCCATCGACGCGGCCCGACGGTGACTGGAGTGGGTGGCCGTGTTCGACGACGCCGTCGCCCGCGATGTTGGTCATCGGGTCCTCGGATTTGCGGCGGCGGTCGAGGCGTACCGGGTGGTCCTCAAGGACACGCAGCGAGTAGCGCGGGAGGTGGCCCCGCCGACGGGGTTCGTGCTAAAACACCCGCGGCGGGTGCCCGAGTTCCACACTTGGCGACTGGACCCGCGGTTCCCGGGCGTGTGGGCAGCGTTTGCGCGGGCGTGCGACTTGGTTCCTTGCGGCGGAAGATGGGGCGTGGCAATCCGCGGGCTATGGGACCGGTTGATGGGGCGACTCCGGCGGGTGAGGAAGATCGAGGCGGCATCGGTGCGGCTGGTCCCGCCCCCGGCGTGGCCGGGCGTCGTGTTCGTCCTCAAAGCCACCCCCTGGCCGTCCGACCGGTGGGTCCGCCTGGACGAGGCGACGGAAGTTCTCGTCTCCGGCCGGGCCCAAGCACGACTTCCGGTTGCCGCCACCCTCGCCCTCGGAGGCGAGATCAACCCGTTCGCCCGCGCCCCCGAACTCCCGGCGGCGTGACCGGGTCGCGGGAAGCTGGTGGGACTGAACGTAGGTCGCAAGCCCTCGCCTTGGAACCGGACCTCATCGAGCGTGCGACCGCGGCGTACCAGATGGTGGCGCGGGAAGAGGAGGATCCCGCCGGCCGGTTCAACGGAGGCGGCAATCGCCACGATTGTCGGGGCACGGCCTCGCGCTGTCCGCTACAACAGCCGCAACGGGTGGGGCGGACAGCGCGAGGCCCACCGTCTGTCTTTCGAGAGGTTCCATCGTGATGCGCGTGTTGATTGGATTGGTCGTGGCGGCGGCGGTCGCGCCGCCGGTCGGGGCAACCGACCGCAAGCCGAACGTCGTCGTCATCGTCGCCGACGACCTCGGGTACGCGGATGTCGGCTTCCACGGGTGCAAGGACATCCCCACCCCGCACCTCGATGCCCTGGCGAAGTCGGGCGTCCGGTTCACCAGCGGGTATGTCAGCGGCCCGTACTGCTCGCCCACCCGGGCCGGGCTGCTCACCGGTCGGTACCAGACGCGGTTCGGCCACGAGTTCAACCCGGCCGGCAAGGATCCGGGCCTGCCGCTGACCGAGACGACCATTGCCGACCGCATGAAGGCCGCCGGCTACCGCACGGCCCTCATCGGCAAGTGGCACCTCGGAGCCGGGGCCGACCGGCACCCGCAGAAGCGGGGGTTCGACACCTTCTTCGGGTTCCTCGGCGGAGCCCACGACTACTTCGCCCCGAACGGCATCGTCCGCGGGGCGGACGCCGCCGGGGACAAGTCGTACCTGACCGACGCCATCACGCGAGAAGCCGTGGCGTTCGTGGACCGGAACAAGGCCGAACCCTTCTTCCTGTACCTGGCGTTCAATGCGGTTCACACGCCCATGCAGGCCGACGACCCGCGGCTGAAGAAGTTCGCCGGCATCACGGACCCCAAGCGGCGAACGTATGCGGCCATGCTGAGTGCGCTGGACGACGGCGTCGGGGCGTTGACCGCCAAGCTGAAAGCCGAGGGGTTGACCGACGACACGCTGGTGGTCTTCTTCAGCGACAACGGCGGGCCGACGATGAAGGGGACGACGATCAACGGGTCGTCGAACGCGCCGCTGCGAGGCTCGAAGCGGACGACGCTGGAGGGCGGGGTGCGGGTGCCGTTCGTCGTGTCCTGGCCGGGTCGGGTGCCGGCCGGCGGTGTGGACGACCGGCCGGTGATCCAACTCGACGTGCTGCCGACGGCCCTGGCCGCGGCCGGGGTGGCGACGAAGCCGGAGTGGAAGTTGGAAGGGGTGGACCTCCTGCCGTACCTGACCGGGGCCAACAAGACCGTGCCGCACGACGCCCTGTTCTGGCGGTTCGGCGGGCAGACGGCCGTCCGCCAAGGGGACTGGAAACTGGTCCGGTACGACCGGGCCGTGGAGGGCGGGACCGGCCCGTCGGCGGCGATGCTCTACGACTTGAAGGCCGACATCGGGGAGGCGACCGACCTGGCCGCGAAGGACCCGGGCCGGGTGAAGGAACTCCAGGTGGCGTGGGACGCTTGGGACAAGGGCAACGTGCCCGCCCTGTGGGCCGGCGGCAAGGCCGACTGACGGGCCATACCCCCATGCTGATCCTGAAGACGCGATCACAGAAACTCAGTCGGGTGTCCTTCGACCCGTCCGGACGCGGCTTGGCCGCGGGCGGCCAACGCGGCGTGTACTGGTGGCAGTCGGTGTTCGACGGGTCAAAGCCGGTCTGCCTCGACGAGGGCGAGTGCAGCGGCCTCGGGTTTACGACCAAGGGAGAGTACCTGTTCGCTGTGGTCGGGAAGAACCGACTGGCCGTGTTCAACCTGAGCGACCGCCGTCCTTCCTACGTCGGCCTGAAAGTCTCGGCGTCAACGGTCGCGGTGTGCCCGGCGACGGGCTTGGCGGTCACGGAGTCCTGGTCTGGCGGCGAGATGGTCGGGTGGCGGGTGACCGACGACGGCGGACTCAAGCGAGTGTGGGCGACAACGGTCGCGCCCGGCAGCATCGGGTCCACCGTCGCGTTTGCCGGGGACGGCTCGTGGTTCGTTCGGGCCGCCCAAGACCCCCGCCGCGTGGAAGTTCTACCAACTCGTGATCCACGACCCCGCAACGGGGAAAGCGATTCGCGCGTGTCGGGGCGGCGAGTGGGTGAGCAGTGGGCCGGTGGTGTCCCCGGATAAGGAGTGGATCGCGTTCGCGTGCGGGCAGACGATCATCTCCCAACCGGTCCGGGATCGATTCGAGCGGAAGGTGGTGGAGAACGACAACACGCACCAGTACACCGGGTTAGCATTCCACTCGTCCGGGGGACTACTCGCGGTCACCAACAATGACCGGACGGTGCGGATGATCGACGCCGCGACGTGGCAGTCTCGACACGCCTACGCCTGGGACATCGGGCGAATGCGGAGCATCGCCTTCGCCCCGGACGGCACCGTTGCGGCGGCCGGCAGCGACACGGGCAAGGTCGTCCTGTGGGATGTCGAAGTGTAAGGCACTTACCGGCCAAGAACTTCCAATTCGTCGAACTCGTGCCGTCCCTCGGAGATGCTATGCCGCCCAACCCCGCCCTGCCGCCCGGACCGAAGGGTACCTTCCTCCTGGGCAACCTCCGCCAATTCACCGACCGGCGGATCGGCTTCTTTCAGGACGTGGCCCGCGAGTACGGCGACCTCGCCAGCTTCCGGTTCGGCCCTAGGCGGCTCTACCTGGCCAGCCACCCGGACCTGATCGAACAAGTCCTCGTCACCGACGCCCGGCACTACATCAAGCACTTCGGGGCGCGGATGTACTCGCCGGTCCTCGGCAACGGCCTGGTCACCAGCGAGGGCGACTTCTGGCTCCGCCAGCGGCGGCTCAGCCAGCCGGCCTTCCTGAAGAGCCGGGTGCTCTCCTACGCCCCAGTCGTCGCCGATCTGACCGACCGCTTCCTGGCGGGCTGGAAAGACGGCGACCACATCGACGTTCACACCGCGTTCAGCCACCTGACGAGCGTCATCGCCCTCAAGACCTTCTTCGGCCTGGACGACGTGGGCGACCGCGAGGCGTTCGTGGCCGCCCTGCGGGAGGCGTTCACGCTGCTCAGCTCGCGGTTCGCCCGTATCGTCCGCCCCCCGGACTGGCTGCCGACGCGGGAGAACCGCCGCGTGAAGGCCGCCATCGCCCAACTGGACAAGGTCGTCGCTCACATCATCGCCCTCGGCAAGCAGCGCGGCGGAACCGGCGACGACTTGCTCGCCCGACTGTTGGCCGCCCGTGACGCGGACGGGTCGGCGATGACCGACCGGCAACTGCGGGACGAGGCCATGACCCTGTACCTGGCCGGGCACGAGACGACGGCCTTGACGCTCGCCTGGAGTTGGTACCTGCTGTCCCAGCACCCCGCGGCCGAGGAGAAGCTGGCGGCCGAGTGGCGGACGGTCCTGGGCGGGCGGACGCCGACGGCCGACGACCTGGGACGGCTACCGTACACCGACGCGGTTCTGGCGGAGGTCATGCGGCTGTACCCGCCGGTGTACCTCATTGGCCGGGAGGCGACGAAGGATCTGGAACTCGGCGGGTACCGGGTGCGGCGGGGGACGACGGTGTTCATGTGTCAGGCCGTCAGCCACCGCGACCCGCGGTACTTCGGGCCGGACCCGGACGTATTCCGCCCGGAGCGGTGGCTGGACGGGCTGGCCGGCCGAATTCCGAAGTACGCCTACTACCCGTTCGGCGGCGGCCCGCGGGTGTGCATCGGCAACGGCTTCGCGGCGATGGAGGCGGCCGTCGTGCTGGCCGCGGTCGGCCAGCGGTACCGGTTCACCCTCGACCCGGACGCGGTCATCGACGTGGAGCCGCAGATCACGCTCTTGCCCAAGCACGGCATCCCGGCCACCCTTCGCTGCCGAGTTTAGGGGCGAGCGTCGAACGTCATTTCGGCATCGTGGTCCGAAGGTCCGCGAAATAGTCGAACTCGAGGCCCGGATCGCCGTCCGGGAAGATCACGTTGGCGACCACCGAGAGGATATGTCGCGGTTGCGGCGGGTGAGGAAGATCGAGGCAGCATTGGTGCGGCTGGTCCCGCCGCCGGCGTGGCCGGGCGTCGTGTGGCGGGGGGAAGATCCTGACGTTCACGTGGGGGCGTGATCGTACCATCATCGGCCCCCGCCCCTGAAACGCAACCCCGCCTCTGACCACGGCCCTGCCCCGCCCGGTCTTACTTCGTCGCGGCCATTTCTTGCGCCATCTTTTTCATAGTCGCGTACTCCCCTTCGTGTTCGAACCACCCCCGCCACGGCGTGTCGCCGATCCGATCGAACTGAGCGGTCGCGACGTCCCACTTCTTCCACAAGCAGGCGTGGAAGGCGTAACGGCTCCGCGCCCAAAGGTCGTCCGGGTACCGGGCCAGGTGGGCCTCGGCGACGGCGTGGAACGGGACCCACGTCGCGTCGTTCTGGACGTACTGGTTCACCGCCTCCGGCTGATCGTGGGGCAACCCCCGGGCCCGCGGCACCTCCGCCAGGTAGGGCAGCTTGCCGAAAAAGTTTCCGGACCGCAGGCACTGAACGACGAACTCGGACACGTCCTCGTTCGTCCCGTGCCAGTTCGGCTGAAGCCACTCCTTCTTCGCCTCGCACGCCTCCAGGTTGTCCGGGTTGGCCTCCATCGCCCGGCGGAACCACGTTTCCATTTCCTCCCGCTCGAACCCCAGCCCCTTCGCCACGTACAGCATGTTCGTCGCGGGCTGGGGAAGGGACGGGTCGGCCTTCCACGCGGCCTCCAGCTTGGCCTTCGCCTTTTTGAGGCGCGCGGCGAACAACTCGAACTGCTCGTCGGACACGGTCCCGCCCGGGCCGGACCCGCGGGCGTCCCAGGCCGCCAGGATCAGCACCTTGCCCTCGACCGCGTTACGAACCCACCCCCCGTCCTTTAGGTCGGCCAGCCGCTTATCGACAGCCTTCCACGCGGCCAGCCGACCGGCCCCTTCACTCATGCGGTGGTCCACTTCGAGCAGGCTCAGGTCGTACAAGTCGGGCCAATCGCCCTTGCCCGCGACCGCCAGGGCAGCCCGTGACGCCCGCTCGAACAAGGCACCGGCCGCCGCCACGTCCGCGTCCGTGACCGGCGACCCCCGGACCTCCTTGAGGCTCGCCACGGTGGCCCGGTTGTTGAATGCCGCGTGGAGGGCGAGTACCGGGTGGCGGCCGGACCGGACGAGCGCCTCGGCCACGGCGACATGCTGCGGAAGTTCGGTGAACT
This sequence comes from Limnoglobus roseus, assembly GCF_008254045.1. Lineage (GTDB taxonomy): Bacteria > Planctomycetota > Planctomycetia > Gemmatales > Gemmataceae > Limnoglobus > Limnoglobus roseus. The sequence goes on from NZ_CP042425.1 coordinate 4,015,283, forward strand.
TCACGAAGTCCGTCGTCGCGAGGTGGCGGAGCCGCCAGTACCCGATGAGGGGGTCGTCGCACGCGGCGTCCACGCCCAGAAGGGCCTTCTGGAAGGCTTGGTAGTAGACGCCCTCCCGCGGCGCGGCGGTCCGGCTGTAGGCCAGGGCGTACGCCTCCATCGCGGCCCGCGCCTGGCCGGCCCACTTGGCGGTCGTTTGCCCGCGTTTCTCAAACATGGCGACGGTGGCGCTCCGGTTGTGCTCACGGCAGGAGGAGCGGAACCGCCAGATCAACTTCGGGTCTTGCGGGAGCGGGAATTTCTTGTCCACGGTCTCGTTCGTCGTAAACGGCCCCATGGTGTCCGACAACACCTTCGGGACTTCGACGGCCGGGGCCGCATTGGCCAATGGGTCAGTCGGGTCGGCCGCTCCGGCGAGCGTCCCGGAGGACACGAGGACAGCCCCACAGAGGGCCAGGTGCAGGAATCGCAAGTACGCGGGACGCATGTGCGGGCCGTCAGGGGGAGAGGAAGTGGTACGCGGATAAGATCCTTCGGCCGCCGGTGACTGTCAAGCAAAATGCCGAGCCGTGCCGCGGGAAGTCGTGCGCCCGGTGCACTCGCGGGCCTCACACCCGGTCAGGCGGCAGAAGCCGTGGGACGGTTTTGCTCACCACCCCCGTTTGACGCTGGCTTGCTCGGATCGGGTGTGGTAACATCGATCCTCTTTCCCGCATCCGCGAGGCCGCCCCCATGCTTCGGAAGGTGTTGGCGTTCGTGGTTGGTGGCCTGCTGACGCTCTCCTCGGCCGTCGCACAGACGCAGGCGTTGCCCGCCGACCAGCTCAAGAAGATTAAGGCCGCGACCGTGTTCGTGAAGGTCACGGTCGGCCGGCTCGGCGGCGGGACGGGGTCCGGGTTCGTCATCCACGCGGCCAAGGACTACGGCTTCATCATCACAAACGATCACGTCATCGACTCGGGACCGGGGGAAGCGCCCGGTGCGCTCCGGGGCAAGCCGAAGGTCGAGGTCGTCTTCAACAGCGGTCTCCGCGACGAGTGGAGCAGCACTGCCGAGGTGCTGTACACGAACAAGGCGGACGATCTGGCGGTGCTGAAGGTGAAGGCGATCAAGTCGATCCCCGAACCGCTCGCCGTCACCGGGGCGGACACGCTTCCGGAGACGACGCCGGTGTACGTCTGCGGCTTCCCGTTCGGCGAGCAATTGGCCGGTGGCGAGAAGAACCCGGAAGTCTCAATCGGCGCCGCGAGCGTGTCGAGCAACCGCACCGACGCCGACGGTGAAGTCGCCGCCGTGCAACTGAACGGCGCCCTGAACCCCGGCAACAGTGGCGGTCCCGTGGTCACACAAGACGGGAAACTGGTCGGGGTCGCGGTTCGCACGGTCGCTGGCGCCGGGATCGGGTTCGCCGTGCCGTCCCGGCTGGTGCGGCGGGCGGTTCAGGACGTCCACTTCACACCGCCGACCCCGACCTGGGTCGCCGGCCCGCCCCGCAAGGTCCGTTTGGAAACGAAGTTCCTCGACGCGCTCGGTCGAATGAAGGCCGTGACGGCCTACGTCGCCCCTTCGACCGGCAACGTCTTCAAGACCCGCAACGCCGACGACGTATCGAAGATGGCCGACGCCAAGAAGGTCGTGCCGACGGCCAACGCGACAACGGGTCTGGTTGTGACGGAGTTCGCGCCCCCGACCACGCCGCACTACTGGTTCCAGTTCGTCTGGACCGACCCGGACGGCCAAACCCACCGCACGCGGCCGGAGTGGCTGGCGTCGGAGGAGGCGAAGCCGGAACCTGCGGACCCGCCACCGCCACCGCCGCTGCCGCCACAGCCGCCACCGCCGCCGGCAGTGGAGTTCACGACCGAGCTCCCGAACACGCCGGGGGGGCAGATCGACGTCGACGAATTGAATCGTACCGTTGGCAGACGGATGGGCGAACGGCTGACGGTGGACGTGCTCACCCTCGGATCGTGCGACGGGTTCGGTAACGGCCCGAGCCTGAAGGGCTACAACCGGCACAAGCAAATGCCACCGGGCCTGGACTTCGTTGTAGACGCGCACCTGGCCGAGAGGTTGTCGTTCGCCCGGTTCAACGGCGAGTACGTTGCCGCCCGCGTCACGGGCACGGTCCACGGTCCCGCGGCGGGTATGAGTTGGGACGTGTTTGTGGTCGAGGAGGTGAAACTACTCGGCCCCGACGGAAGCGTACTCGAAACGCACGCGCGGAAGGAGAAGGCGAACCTTCCTATCGCCCAACCGCGGCCGGCCCCGCCGCCGTTGCCACCGTCCTTGCCACCGTCGGTGCCGACGGTGGGGGCGGTCTCGGAACTGCCGGACACGCCGAATGGTCAGATCGACGTGGACCAATTGAACAGCACCTCCGGCCAGCGGATCGGCGAGCGGCTGACGGTGGACATCCTCACAACGGGGTCGTCGAACGGGTTCGGCGACGGGCCGAGTTTGAACGGATATAACCGCCGCCGGGAGATGCCCCAGGCGCTCGACTTCGTCGTGGACGCGGCGCTGGCGGACAAGATGAAGCCCGACCGGTTGGCCGCCCGCTACGTGGCCGTCCGTCTCACCGGCGTCGTCCGCCGGCCCACGCAGCCGAAGAAATGGAACCTGTTCGTCGTCGAAGAGATCAAGGTCCTGGGGGTAGACGGGAGCACAGTCGCGACGTTCACGCGGGGGACGGCCCCCGAACCGGCACCGGCCCCGAAACCGTCGGCACCGGCGACGCCGGCACCGAAACCCGTGCCGCCGACGCCAGAACGGCCCAAGACACTCCAGCCAGAACCGTATCCGCTCGGCAGCGCCGAGGCCCAGGCCGAATCGTTCATGCAACTCGGAGTCGTAAACCCCGCCGTCCTCGGCAAGCGGCACGAGTATTCCGTGCTCCTGGCCGGGACCGAACCCGGCTCACTGCTGTTCGGCCGGACTCCGGTTCGGTCGGTCCGCTGGTCCGTCCTCTCGCCGGACACCGGCCAGCCGCTGCGGAACGCCGTGTTCTACACGCCCCTCACGCAAAGCGATCAGATGTTGCTGGCGTTCCGACAGATACCGAAAGAATCCAAGGGCCTGCCCTGCGTCCTGGAATTCATGGCCATCCAGCAAGATTCGCGGGACGGGCGCGGCGCGGACCGGATCGACTGCGTCATCACGTCGATCTGTTACCAAAACGTCTCAAGCCGGGGCGGCGGTCGGCACACTTTGCGGATGGGCTGGGATCAGCCGATTCGGGCCGTCGTGGCGACGGGACAGGTGTCGCCCGAGCAGATCGACGCCCTGCTGCAGGGCGCCGCCCCGACCGACGACCGTCCGAACGACTGGCTCTGGCCGGCGGTCGGCACGTCCGTCGCGGCGGCCCTCATCGCGGGGGGGCTGTGGCGGGCACTCGCTTCGGCCCGGAAGCCGCGACGGCGGGCGAAAACCGACCGCCGTCGGGGCCGCGACATTGGTGACGATGACTTGGACGACCCTCCCACCTGTCGCCGAGAGGGTTGAACGGGAGCCGTTCGAGTCCAGATCCTGATCCTCGAGCAGACTGTTCCAGAAGCGCCCCGTCGTGGGTCAAGAACTCGGACAACAAGTGACTCTTCCCCATCACGGCAAAACGGCCGGGCAGACGTGTGGCCGCGTTCGCGCGTGCCGCTCGGCGAGGGTGACGAGGACCAGCCACAACGGGTCCAGCAAGCGAGGCATGGGAAACGCAGTTATTTCGGAGGATGAACAAGATTTTTGTACACAGGCCGTCGCTCAGGGAATCGCGGACCGAAACCACCGAGGCGATTCCCTGAGCGACGGCAGTCCGACCAGGGTGCCCCACTGGTTCGACAAGGGGCTGACGCTGGTCGAGCCGCAGCGGGTCGCCCTTCTGTGGTTCGTGGGCACCGACTGATGCTCCCAGACGCCGAACCCGGCGCTACACCGGCCACGGCCGCAGAAGGCGGTTTTAGGTTTATCGCCCCTCTCGCCGCTGGGCCGGTGAACTTGTTCGTTCGACAGCGGAAGGCGTCGGGGCGTGCAGTTCACAGATTTCGACGGCTCGTGCCGGGTGCAGCGTGCCGACGACCTGCTGGCTCGCCTACGATCGGTACACCGCGGCGACGACGGCGCGTTCATCCTCGACCACGGCGGCCCGGAGTCGCTTTGGCTGCACGTCAAGGGTGGGGCGGCGTTCATCGGGTTCTGCGTCGATCCAGCTACCGGCCCTGCGGGGTTCATCCCGGACGGCATGTGGACCGGTGAGCAGCAGGGGGGGCCGATTCCTCTTGGTCAGCCCGTCCGACGGGGACACCATCGAGGTGCCGTGGTGGCAGTTGCTCCCGTCGGAGGCCGCGTACCGTGCGGAGGGCGAGTACCTGCACTCGCCGACCTCCCACCACTTCGTTGTCGTAGTTCAAGTTGTAGAGCCAGACTCCGAACCGGCGCTGCATCCGAACCGGCGACACGGATTGGTTCTGGGAGTGTACAGGTCGCTGGTGCGGCCAGGCCGGTGAGCTTGGTCGTTCGGCGGAAGAGGGCTCGCGGATGGCGTTGATCTTTCGTGGGTGTAGTCGCTGCTCGATCTGTGGTGAGGTGATCGGCCACCACGACGAAATCGTGGCCACGACTCACTTCATAGCGGACAAGGCTGACCCGCTGTGGAGGTTTTCCGACTCGGGCATGCATCGGGCCTGCTACCAGTCGTGGCCACACCGCGACGAGTTCAGGGCGAGGTACGAGGCGGTCATGGGCGACCGACCGCAATGGAGTGGTCGCGCCGAATCAGGTAGCGTGTTCTCAAGTGAGGATTCTTGATCCCCGGTTGGGGGTCGAACGGCGTCCGGTTCTTGAGGACGCCGTAGCAGATCATCACGAGCTTCCGCATGCACGCCCCGATCGCCTGCATCTTCGCCTTCGGCCCGCCCTCGCGCGTCGGGTCGGTGAGGCTTACAAAGAATCTACGAGGATAGGATTGAATCGGATCGTCGTGAAGATCGGCAGGTACAACACCTTCGCGCGTTGCCGGCCTTGGACAATCGCGTCCGACCTCTTACGTTGGTGCCGCTGGTGAACTCCTACGGGGCGAGGCCATCTGGCCGCCGCCGGGGATGGACGCGCGCAGGTCGCGGGCCTCCCTCGCGGCCGACGCGGCGATGCGGGCGTCGGCCGCGGCCTGCATGCGGTCGGCCTCGCGGCCGAGGAAGGTCACCACTCTGGCGACGGACCGCCGGGCGGCCGGCGTCAGGAGTGAGGATTCGAGCCGCGCCTTCTCGTGGGCGGCGAGTTCGCGGAGGTCGTCCCGCCGGAGGATCAATGCCTGTAATTCCCGGACATCGGCCGCATGCGGGCGGGGCCGCCCGGCGGGCGTACTCGGCGATCAGCCGGGCGTCGGCCCGGTCGGTCTTGTTTCCCCGGTCCCGTATGAGGCCGGCGGCGTGCCGGTTGGTGGCGATGGCGTCCTCGTACCCGCCCTTCGCTTCGAGGCAGAAGTGGAGCAATCACGGTGCGGTGTCCCGCCCGCCCCCAGCGAGTAACTCTGCGTGCCCGGCCGGCGTGTTCGCGAACGCCGATTCGTGGGCGCGGCCCTGGGCATCGAGTAGGCAGACGTCCAGGGTGTCCTTGGAGACGTCGATGCCGAGAGTGGCTGGTGATTGCGGAAGCCATGGCGTTCCTCCCCTCATGCTCAACGGATGCGGTGTAGCGCCGAACCGGCGGTCCCCGTGATACCGTCCGAGATCGAGGAGCGCCGGCGGCCACGATCTGGTTCCCGAGGTCGAGCCTAACTCGCTGCCGTGCGGTCTCGTCGGCCGGGCCTCGCTGTCACGATGATCGCATAGTAGCACGTGAGCCGCTGCACCGGACGGTCCCTTTAAACCGTGTGGCAAGTGAGCGGCGTCATTCGACGGAGGAAGGCACATGGCTCATCAACCTCACAATCCGAAGTTACGCCGCACCATCGCCGAGGTGGTCGAAAATCAAATGCGCGACTGCACGCTCCCGGACGCGCAAGCGACCTTGGCCCCCTGTTATCGGCGGGCCACTCCCGGGCGCGGTGACGGCGTGGATCGGGTGCGTCGTTGCCGCCGAGATCTTCGAAGTTCGCGAGGCCAGCCAACCGTACCAAAAGGAGCGATACTTGGCCGGGTTGCCGGCGTTCCCACGCCGACCCGGGAGTGACGCGGAGTGAGACGCCGGCCCGCGAGGAATATCGCTGGGGGTGTTCGCCCGTCCGGTTGAGATTCGGCCTTAACCACATTTCGACCCGTCGGTTAACCCTACGCCGTTCGAAGCGGTGAGCGTTGGTCGTGACAGTAGGGGCAATCGGGTTTTGCCAACGGGAGTAGCAGCCCTTGGAGGGCGCGGCGAATGTCCGGCACGGTCAGCGGCAGTACGCCCCCTTTTTTCCCGGGCCGGTCGGCTCGGGTTGCGGTCGCGCCTGTTCGAGCAGTAGGAACCCGTACGCCAGTAGCACTATCGCCGCGAGGTGATGGAAGCCCTGCCAGCTCCGGCCATCGAAGTGATCCAACCTCAACTCCTCCTTCATCTGCTGGTGCCCCTGTTCCACCCGCCACCGCTGCTTCCACAACCGCACCGCCGCCCGCCGCGGCGTCCCGGCCGGCAGGTTGGACAATGCGAACTTGAGCACGCCGCCGGGCTGCTCCTCGACCAACAGCCAGACCGGCTCGGGCCGCACCCGCAATCCGCGGTGCCAGTCCGCCCCCGGCCACACCCGCACCCATGCGAAGGGCGCGGAGAGTGCCCCCTTGGTTCCTTCTCGCCACGCCACCCGCCGCCGGGGCAACTGGCGGCCCAACTCGGCCACGGCCACCGGCCGCGTCGAGTCGTCCGCGAGGACCCACCGCGTCGGCGGCTTGCCCCTCCGGCCCTGCTTCGGGAGCCGCCAACGCGGCGGCCGGGCAAAGACGACCGTTTCCGGCGCCACGCCGACGACGTACCGCAGACCCCGCTGGCCCAACCCGTCGCGGAACGTGCCGGAATTTCCGTACCCGGCGTCGGCCACCACCGTGCGGCCGGGGATCCCCTCGCGGCGGACGCGGTCGAGCAGTTCCAGAGCGATCTGGCCCTTTGTCTTGTGCGCGGAACGCTTCGGGGACGCCGGCGGCGGACATGCGACTCGGGTCGTCGGTCCACCCCTCGGGCAGGTGCAGGCGCAGCCCCAGCGGGAAGTGCCCGCGGGGGCCCGAGTAATGGACGGTGACGGCGACCTGGCAGTTGGCCCGCTTGCCCACCGCCCCGCAGTACTGGTGCGACACGCCGACCGTGTGGGTGCCCCGCTTGGGCAGGCCGGTGTCATCGACGACGAGCACACCGTCGGGCGACGCGAACCGCTCGGCCATCATCGCCCGGTACCGCGTCAGCACCTTCTGCTCGTCCCACGGGCTCTGGCCGACGAACTGCTGGAGGGCCTGCTCGGGGTCCCGGCTGACGAGCCCCGGCGGGAGGGTGACGCGGCGGGACAGCGGCTCGATGCTCTTCCGCTCGCCGTCGGCGAGGAGCCCGTGGAGGTACACACCGGCCCACCGGGCCGGCTTGGACTGCGGGAAGTCGGGGGCGAAGCGAGCCGCGTACTCCCGCAGCCGGTCCAGAACCGCCGAATCGAGGTCAGGGGTGAAGGTCTTCATGACCGGTGAAGGGAGCAGAACCCGTTCCACAGGTCATGGTTCTAACGGAGTAGTGTTAACCGGCCGCGAGTGTAAGGTTCGAAATCAATCCCGCCCGTACACCCCGCATGATTCGAGCGGGAGCAGTGATGCGGTAACCGTCTACCCCGCATTCGACGGATTCGCCTTGAAATCAAGCGTTCTATCGGGATTGGAAGATTCTCTCGCGCCGAGAGTCACGGCAAGAGTTTGAAAGCTGTTCTGGCAGGAAGTTTTTCCCTTCTCTTCAGTTGTCACTTTTTCGCTTCAAATACCACGAATTCAAAGACTTCCGGCAACTCCTCCCCCTGCCCTGCTATCTGTACGCCCGTCTTCGTCCGCCCTCGATTCCCCTCGCACGCCATCGCTGGTTGGGACATGTCCAGAACATGTGGGAGGACATGTGGCCGGGTCGGTGATCGGCACTTTTTCGACCACGGTGCCAAGATCCGCCAATGCTGCCCCCCGTAGACTGCCATTGTCAACTTGGGGCCGAGTGCCAGGCCAGTTGCATCGCTTCCTTGAGCGTCGCCCCCGATTTATCGAGCAGGTAGATGAATGTGACGCAGAACGTGAAAGTCGGCGAACCGCAGGCCGTCGGGCGTCTCGACCACGAACGGGATGTCGGCGGCCTTGAGGTCGGCTTGGACCATGTCCGCCGACCGCTCGTGCCACGTCCCCGGCCACAGAGGGGCGTTCGCGACCCGGCCCGCGGGGTAGGCCGCCATTTCGGGTCACGACGAACCGTGGCAGCGGTTGGGTGGCCGGCTTCCCGTTCTTCGTGAACCGGCCGCCGAGGAGAACGGTGGGCGTGTCGGCCATGAGGCTGAAGGAGGCGGGCAAGAGACTGGCCATCTCGTCGGACCGGAAGCCGGTGGCGATGGCCAAGGCGTACAAGTTCGCCCGTTCAGACTCGGTCAGACCGCGAAACGACCGCGGGAACGCTTCAGCCGCCCGAATCAATTGCTCGGCTTCCCGGGGCGAGAGGGGGCCGTCTCGCGTGCCGCTTGTTAGAGTCCTCGTTGTACACCTCAAGCTCGTGAAGGGGATTCTCGACCAGCGCTTCTTCGCCAACATGTACGCGCCGAACGCCTTCAACGACTGAAGTTTCAGCTTAATCGTCCGCGGGCCGATCGGTTTCACCTTCTTCGCGATCAGGTACTCGACCGCCGACCGTATGCCCCGGAGATTGCGGTCGTTGCCGACCCGCTCCAAGTCGTACCAAGTGTCCGTCGCCTTGCTCGCCGAGGTCCACGAGGCGATCCCTGCTGCCGTAAGGTGAGATGCAGATACTTGCAGCCCCCAAGAGCCGTCTGCTGGCCGAGCAAGGTGTCAACTGGGCGTAGAGTCCGGTGAATCACCTGACTCGGCGCGCCTTCCAACGACCCGAACCATGCCCCGCGCCCCGGCCTCGATCCGCACCGCGAGCCCCTCGGCTTCGAGCCGCCCGGCCACCGCCAGAGGGGCGAGGCGCACCTTCCGGTAACTGCTCGCGCGGAACTCCCACCGCGTGTCACGCCACTCGTGGATCAAATCCGTCACCTCGACCGTCTCGGGCTGGTACTCGATGCAGCAGGTCAGGATGCGGTCGCGGTCACTGCGAACGGGGATGAACCTCGCCGGGCCGGCCGGTGCGCCCCCCGAGTAGTCCCGGAAGGTGGCGACGAATAGGCCGCCCGGCTCCAACACGCCCGCTGCGTCACGCAGCAGCGAATCGACCGCCTCCGCCGTGGGCAGGTGAGTGAGCGTGTCGCCCATGCACAACACCGCCGCCGCGCCCTCCGGGCCGTACCGCCGGAACTCGCGGATGTCACCCTGCACGGGCCGGATGTCGGCTCCGCCCGCGCGCTGTCGTAGTTCGTCGAGCGGCAGGTCACAGCTATCGACGGCCCAAACGGTGCCGCCGTCCCGGCCCAAGGCGACGGCGTGCGCGCCGGGGCCACAGCCGAGATCGATTACCACCGACCCCGGCCAGGCCGGAACGCCGACGGCGCGGAGTTCTTCACGCGCGGCCGCCACGGCGGCCTCGAAGTCGCCAGCCATCCACGAGTAGACCGGCCCCAAGTGCCGGTCGTAGTGTTCCGCGACTTCAGTCATTACCCCGACCACTCCTCTGCCGAACGAACGCGCAAACTCACCGGCTCAGTCGCACTCTGCGGGCCTAGCTGAGGTGGACGTAGACGCTCCTCGCCCTGTACGGCAACTCGTCCAAGAAGGTAGCGAAGAAGACCAACTCCTGAAGCACTTGCTCCCCGTCCATATACCGCCGAGACGCCCGGTCCAGACTCGTCCCGCTCACCCTACCGTTGAACCTGGTGCCCCCGAACAGCCGATACACCTCCGCTTCGCCCCCGCCAATCGCGTACTCTAGGTAGGCGATTGGCGGGGGCGAAGCGGCCGGCCTTAACTCCCTTGTCGATAACATGCGCGGTGATCGGATGACTCATTTCACCTCTGAGCCGAATGACCCAACTCACCCGCCGGGCCCGCATCGGTCTCACACCGAGAACATTTTCACCTTGCCGCCGGCCGCGCGCTGTGCCAGCAACTCCATGCCGGCGTAACCCGGGACGACCGTGTCCGGGTCCGCGATCTCTTCGCCGACGAACAGGTTCAACTCCTGGCTCACCAGTTGCTTGGACCAGCCGAAGTAGCCCTTGGGTTGCCTCCCGGTCCGAACCCCGGGGATCGCCGCCAGCCGATCCACCACGGGCCCCGCATCGATCGGGGGAGGAGGGCTGAACCCGGCCGGGTATAGCAACCGGACTGGCGGTACGTCGCCGCGGTTGGACATTCGAGAGGCCTTGGTTGTAGCCTTCTCGAAGAGCAGGTGGAAGCCCGCCTTCTCGCAGCGGACGCGGACAACCCGGCCGGGCTCGCACACGCAAGCCAGAACTGCCTCGGTGGGGTCGTCATCATCAACGAACGAGACAACTTGCGTACCCAGGATGGAGGCCAGTTGCAGCCCAAGCGACAGTTCGCCGACCCGCTTACTCGGCCCGTATCCGGCGTACTGGGAGTCCGGGAGAGTTCTGGCGAAGTCGTGTATCGCGTCAAACGATTGGCAGAACGACGACGCCGTACCGGCTGCCTGCTTCACGAAGCGAGGGTTCCCCGCGGGGGCGAATTCGGAGAACGGGTCGTCGTTCTTCTCCCACTTTTTCAGGTTGGCTCGAGTTCCGATGAACCAGATCTTCCGCTCCTTGGTCCGGAACAGGCGAACTTGGAACGCAACCGACTTTGGTAGTCCCTCCAATTGGGCGCAATCCGGCTCCTCCAGAATCGCGTGCCCAGCCGCCCGGTCGCGCCACCCCATATAAGCTCCGATCCGGCTCAGTGGCCGAACAGGGCGCACTTCCGCGCCGGCGCATGAGAACTCCAGCACAATATTGGACCCCGTCACCGAGCGCGGGTCAAGCTGGTGAGTTACGGAGGACCGGCCTTAGCTGTCAAACTCGCCTTGCGCGGTTGCTGCGGCGTGGGAAAGGGTCAGCTGGCAACGTACTCAAGCAGGAAGCGGGTTCAGCGGCAGCGCCTCCGGCATAATACCAGGCGTCCGGCGCGACAGAAGTTGAAGGGCCACGCCCCACCGTCGGCGGTGGCCTGTTTAGGCCATGCGGTTGGGCCATCCGTCGGACACCATCGCCCGTACCCCTTCTGCCGCCCACGATCCAACCCTTACCACCGCCGGAGAATCCGATGGCCGCGCTATTCTTTCAGACCCGGACCCGCACCGTGAGCCCCGCCACGCAGGGGATCGGGGAAATCAACCGCCTGTACGAGAACGAACTCCGACGGCTCGGGTACGCCGACGTCGTCCGGACGCCGTCGGAGGTGGCCGGGAACAAGAACGGGTGCCGCCTGTCGATCGTCCACCTCCCGATCGCCGGGGCGAACTTCTACGAGGTGTTCATGGTCGCCGGGGACACGGTCCCCGCCGCCCAAGGCGTCCTCGGGGAGGCGGTGGCGATTGTCTTCCACTTCCTATGACCCACAAACGACCGGGCTGCGGCGGCCCCGCCCTACAGACGGGGCCGTCGCAGCCACCGCCGCGGCCTACTACTTCAGCAGTTCTTCGACCGGCTTCGAGATGGCGTCGGCCCAAATGGTGTACCCCTGCTCGGTGAGGTGGACGTAATCGGACATGACGGCCTTCGACAGCCCCCCGCTCGCGTCGAGGAACTTATCGCCGATGTCGAGGAACGTCACCGCCTGCCCGTCGTCGAGCTTCGCGAGCTTCGCGTTCACCTGCTTGGGCTTGGGGTTCAGTTCGTCGGCCGCGGCCACGTTCGGCGTCTTCAAGTCCGCCTCCTCCTTGCCCCCCTTCCGCGGGAAGATGCCGAGCAACAGGATCTTCGCCTTCGGCTTTTGCCCGCGGAGTTCCGTCACGATCGCCTTCACCCCGGCGGCCACGTCGTCGGCCGAGTTGCTGACCAAGTTGCTCGTCCCGACCAACAGGACGATGACCTTGGGGTCGATGCCGTCGAGTTCTTTCCCGTCCTTGATCCGCCAGAGGACGTGCTGGGTCCGGTCGCCGTCGAGGCCAAAGTTCGCGGCATTCCACGCCCCGAACCGCGTCGTCCAAACCTTCCCCCCGGCCTCGATCCACCCCTGCGTGATTCCATCGCCGAGGAAGAGTACGTCGACGTTGCCCTTCTTCGCCCGCGATTGGAAGGCCGCGTGCATTTGCTTCGCCCCGAGGTCTTGTCGCTCGGCGGGTTTGACCGCGCTGGTGTCGTCGGCGGCCTTGTCCTGGCCCGATCCGCCCGTGCCGAACGAGAGCAGGCAAACAGCGACCGCGAAGAGGATGGCGGCCGGACGACGGTGGATGGTAAACATGGAGTAGCCCCCAGAGGTGAAAAAGACGGGCGGGAGGAATATTCAATCCGGAACGAACTTGCCCGGCAACGCGAGCCGGTGTCATTTCGTCGATGGAACAGCCGCCGGCTTGATCCCAACCGCGGGGATTGGGTAGCGGTGTCGGGTCACAGTGGCTGTCAATCCGACCCGAATAGTGTCAATTGCCCCGTCGTCACAAGCCGAAAGAGTGGGTACGTCTGCCCGCCTTGAGTTGGTGTCTTGTCATGCCACTTCGCGCCACCCGCGTCGCGCTCCTGTCCGCTGTTCTCCCCCTCGCCGGATGCGGAACTGTCACCAACTTAGCCGTCACCCGGATCGAGGACGGCGGCCGCCTCCCGTTCGGCGGGGTCAAGCACGACGTCCGGTGTATCCACGGCGCGGCCGATGACCAGTTCGGTGCCCACGCCCACCCCCGGCCGGAACAGGATGGGTACCCGCGAACGGCCCTCATGCTCTTGTGCGCCGCCGACCTGCCGCTCAGCTTGGTCGCCGACACGGTGCTGTGGCCGTACTTGAAGGCGTACAATCGAATCAATCAACCTGTCCCATACCCGCCCGTGACGATCGGCGGCACGCTCCCGCCGCAGGCGACGAATATTACCGCGCCGGCCCTATCGCCGAGTCCGCCCCTGCCGACCGCCGCGCCAACTCAACCGAGTTCATCAGCACCCGCGAACCCGCCGATGTCTCAACCGGGACCGGTCCCGGTGATTCCACCATTGCCTCTACCTGCCGTCACCGGTTCGTAAGAGGAAGTCGGAGAGCGTTGTGGGTCTGGGGCGGGACCGGCAAACCCACAACTCTGAACCCCGGTGACGCGGTCACGGCTGGCGGCGCATGGAGCCGTCGTCCCCGTCGATGAACGGCCGTCGCCGGATGTCCGGTTGGACTCCCACCGTCGGCGTCCACCGGGCCGGCGGGCACCACCCCTTCAGGTCGAGGTGCTGGCGGAGGTACGGGATGCGCGACGTCCCGTAGAACAACTCCCGCGGGTACATCGACGTCGGCCGGCTCGTCTCCGGGTCGAAGAGGCCCGCCGCGACGCACGCCTCTGTGACCAGTTCCGCACAGAAGTACTTCCGCCGCATCGACGGCTCGGGGTTCGCCGGGTCGAAGTTGACGGCGAACGGGCGGCCGAACAGCGGCGTCCGGACCGGCCCCTTCATGCGAAAGATCGTCCCCTCCTTGAACATCCGCAGGCCGGCGAAGTGGCGACCATCCGCCGCCAAGGCGAACGCCGTAAGCCGGGCCGATTGGTCGGCTGTCAACGGCACCGCCCGCTCCCGCATCCACACCCGCTTCGTGTCCGCGTAGTGCGTCATTTGGGGGATGAGGTCGAGCGTGCGGATGTACAGCGTACTGTCGGGGCCGGCCTCTAAAAGGGCGAGGCGGCCGTCCGGGCGGGCGAACACGATGCCCGAGTGGTGCGGGGCACCGCTGTGGCCGAGGAGGTGCCCGAACCGGGGGATGAACCAGTCCTCGGTGGCCAGGTAGAGGTCGCCGGGCTGGGGGGCGTACGCGCGGGCGGGGAACCGGAGTTGGTAGTCGATCGCGGCCGCGGGGGCGTACACATAACCCGTCGAGGCGGGCGGTGCGGCGGAAGTGAGGGCCAACAAGAACGCGCACGTGAGCATGAGAGGTCCCGTCCTGGGTTGTGGCGGTGTTGGGCGGGAAAGGATACCCGACTTTTCGCTGCCTACGACCTTCGGGCTTGTGACTCGATCCGGGGAAGGGAGGCCCGTGGGGCGGGTTCTCGGGTTTGGGGCGGATCGATCGCGCTCGCCTGACGATTTCGGTCATCACACACGAAGAGGTAGGCACGCACTGCAAGCCGTCGGAACCCGACCCTGCGTTGCGCAGGAACCCGCTGAATCATCTCGGCCGGCAGCCGTTAGGCAGCGTTATGTCGGTGGACGTGACGAAGGGGATTTGCGACTGGCGGAAGGAGATCTGGAACACAGGTCGACGTGCGCGGCGGAATCGCACGTCTTCTTCCGCTCAGGAACTAGCAGGGACCGCAGGTCCCGTCCCGGTAGTCGTAGCACCCGCACACGTTGCCGTGGCAGATGATCTCGATGTCGACGGGCATCCGCTCGCCCGGCTTCACGGGGCGGGGGTGGAACACGGCGAGGGCGTCACCCGAGTCGGGCAGGTGAAGGGTGCGGGACACGATTAAGGCCATCTCCTCCAACCGGCCCTTCACCTCTTCGTAGAGGCGGGCCATTCGCGCGCGGTCTTCCGGACCGAGTGGGGTGCGGCCCTTTCCAGTGGCATCGCTCACGATCAATTCCTCAGAACGGTATCGGGGGAACGAAGTAACACCGATTGGACAATACCCGCGTCGCGGCTATCGGTCCAACACATTCTGGAGTATAAGTCCGTTCGACGTTTTGCGAGTGGACCGACTCGCGAGTGGTGCGGTCAAGAGAAGAGAGAAGAACACTCTCTTCTCTTGACCGCACCACTCGCGAGTCGGTCGGAAAATATCTTGGTACGCCCAGCATTTACTCATGCCGGGAACATACCCGGTCGTCGGTAACAGCACGTCGAGAGAAGGGTGGTCCGGGTCCGCAGGTGGACCCGGACTTGAACGGCCGCGGTCAATCCAACGCCGCCAACTGCTTCTCCAAGTCCTCCAGGGACGCGGCGGTGAGGGCCGCGTCCTTCTTGGCCCCGATGGCGTCGAGAATCTTCTTCCGGTCGGCAGCCTTCTTGATCTTGTTCAACTCGGCCGCGTTCTGCTCCTGCTTCGTCTTGATGACATCCTTGACGATCTCCAGGGAGACCGCGAGGCTTTCCTTCGCCGGGTCCGGCTTCGCCTGTTCGACGAACGACTCCACGGAGACGTTCTTCAGTTGGGCGTTGATCCCCTTCGCCACGGTGTCGAGGTCGAAGTTACTCTCCGACTTCAGCGGCAAGTCGAACAGCTGTTCGATGGTCAATGAGCCGCGGGACGAGGGGAACCGTAGACGCTTTTGCGCGGCGTACTTGTAAATGTCCGTCATGGAAACTCCCGTTAGAAACCGAGGGCATACGCGCGACGCCCGTCCACCACAACGGTGACGGAATCGTTGCGACCACCCGTGAAACCGACGCCCGAAATCTGGTCTTCAGCGAACGCGCACTTGGTCTTGGAGCCTAACACTTCGAAGACTTTACGGTGGCGGTCCAGGTCGCCCCGGAGGAATTCGTTGAACACGCCGCGGGTCGCTCCCGGATTCTTGCACCCCTCCAGGGCGAAAATTAGGTGCCGCTGGCCCGCCTTACTCCCGCCCCAATGGTTCGGACTGTACAGGATCGAGTTCACGGGGACCAACGTCTCAGTTTTCACGCCCCACTTCTCTTGAGAGGCTGACCCGCCAACAAGACCCTCCTGCGGGTTCACCTCGACCAACTTCCCCCCTTTCACGACCAACTTGAAACAAGCAACCTCCTTGCCCTGCTTCACCGCCGGGGCGTAACTGAATTGGTGGATCACCCCCGCGAATTCGACCTCGATTGAGAACCCGATATCGACCGTCTCCCGTTGGGCGTACTGGTGGACGTGGACGGCGTAGGTGCCGTCCCGCAGGTCGTTGAACGCGAGGTTCTCGACGGCGTTTCGCGTCTGCCCGCGGCCGGCGTTCATGTCCACGTCGAGGATGCCCATCTTGTCGCGGAAGAACACGTGCTTCCGATCCGGCGTGACGGCGTGCAGGTCGAGGTCGTCGAAGTTGTACCACGACAGGCTCACGCGGAGCTTGGCGTTGACGTTCCCGCCGGCCGCCTTGACTCGCTGCTTCACGCTGTCCGTCACGTCGCCGTCGTAAGACCAGGCGAAGGCGTTGTCCCACTTGAACAGACGTTCCGGGCCGTCACTTCCCGTCAGGCTCACGAAGTTCCCCGCGTGGTGGTTCTTCAAGAACACCTCTACCGTTTTCGCCTTCGTCAACACGTCCTTGACGAACTGGTCGGCAGAGACCGGGGTGGCCACGTCGAGGTTGGGGGCGGTCTTTTTCACATTCCCTTCGAGCAAGGCCGCGATGCCGTCCTTCATCCTCGCCCGCGTGTCGTTGTTGACGAACAGCACGTCGTTGACCGACACGTCGGAAAGGCGGGCGTACCGGCGGTAGATCGCCCCACCCAAGCCGAGGTCGGTCAGAGTTTGCACCGCCTGCTCGACCATCTTCTGCGTGATGACGCTCGTGGGCCGCTTGTAGTTCATCGGCGCGACCTTCGTTTCGAACGCCTTCACGGCCTGATCCATGTCCTTGCCGTCCGCCAGATCGACGAGCAGGGTGCCGATGACCGTGTTCCGGAACCGGGCGTTTCGGTTGTCGAGACTCTCCCACACGAACAGGTCGGACTTACCAGCGGCATTGAACTTGGTCAGCAGCTCCTTGAAGCCTACGACGGCCGGTTTGTGCTCCTCGCCACGGTACAAGCCATTCGACTCGATCAAGTCCAGCACCTCGTCGAGGTGGGGCGACTGGATTTCGCTCAGGCCACGCTTCGCCACTTGGAAGATGGCCTCTTGTTCGCCCCGCTTCGTCTCCGGGTCGGCATTCCAGTGCTTGTCGGCGACCTCGCCGTAGAAGTGGTCGTATCGCTCGTTCGTCTTGCCGTCGTAGTTGTGATCGACCCCGAACTTCCGCTCCTTCGTGCGGAATACGGTCTGGACCGGCGCGGCTTTGACGATGCCGGACATCCGGGCCGCGACTTCCCTGTACGGGTGCGGCATGTCAAGTACGTCCCACACCGTCTGAACATTACCGTTGACGATGTTCACGAGTTTGCCGAGTCGGCGAACGAACTGCTTGCAACACTGGCAGTCGTGGACCGTCCGCTGCCGGAAAATCGGATCGGCTCCGGCCGGGAAAGCGGCGAGGTATTGCTCGAACAAGTTTTCAACGCGAACGACGTACAGTTCACGCTTGGACATCTCCACGAATCGGGCGTGGACGGCCGCTGAGAACGCCTGGAACATAGCCGGACCTCCTGAGTGAATTTTTGAAACATCTGACACTCATCGAACGACGAGGTTCGCATTCGTGCCAGAAACGTACCCGATCGTCGTCGGTATGATGGCGAAGTAGTGCGGCCGGTTCGCCGAGTGGCTGGACCGGCAAGCGGCGAAGCTCGTCGTCACATGGGGCAACCATGACCGCGTTCAGGTCATCACCCCGCACCCCATGCTGGCCGCGGGTATTGCGGGCCTACGATGGCCAGTCCTCGTCGATGCGCCCGTTGGGATCTGCGGATTGAAGGTGTACGGCTCGCCGTGACAACCGACGTTCGGTGCCGGTTGGGCGTACAACCTCGACGAACCGGACCTTGCCCGCAAGTGCGGCGATGATTCCGAGCAATACGGATATCCTCTTGCTACACGACCCGCCGAAGGACTACGGGGCCTTGGCCCCGCGACCGCGCGGCGTGTGGGAGCACACCGGGTCGCAGTCCCTCATCAACCGCATCCGTGTCGTCCGTCCCCACGCGGTGGTTTGCGGGCACATTCACGAATGCTACGGCGTTTACAGGGATCGCGATACGACGATTTACAACTCGTCACTGATAAACAAGCGGTACGAGATCGTGAACGGGCCGACGAGCCAATGCAAACCAACGACGTCGTTCAACCCCATGTCGCCGCCGATGAGCAGGATGTCACACGGGTCGATGAGAGTAACGTGTTGACGGTCGAGTGCGACGCGCACGTGGACCGGGCCCAGAAGGAGGTCCTCCCAGGGCCGGACCCGCGGCGAAGTCAGCCGGCGGGCCGGGTGCCGCGGGTCGCGCGGTGGATGGCCCTCGCGATCCGGTGCGACGAGCTCATCCGCGACGACGTGGTCGAACGGTGCGCCGACCTCGCGGAGTTGGGAGACGTGTCTCAAGCCCGGGTCAGCCGGATCATGAACCTGCTGGGCCTCGCGCCCGACATCAGTAGGCCCTTCTGTTCCCGCCACGGACGGCGGGCGGCCGCGATCCGGTCATGCAGCGGGATCTGCAGCCGATCGCCGCGACCCTCAACTGGGGCCGGCAGCGGAAGGCATGGCAGGCGGTGCGGACGACGTCCTAGACCGGCCAGCGGCGCGGTCCGCGACCGTGTCGGGATTACCGGGTCAGGGGCTCAGGCGTTCAGGAGCGTGACCTTGTACTCGGGGGAGACGACCCGGCCGGCCCACGGCATCACCTTCCCGCCCGCGCCCGCCTTTGCCTGCTCGAACACCGCCCGCAAGGTGACCTCCACCCGAGAGTCCTTCGCGCCGAACGGCCACCCCTCCCACTCGCGCGGCGCGCCGGCCGGCGGGTCGTACGCCACGACGCGGGCGTGCAACCCGCCGGGGGCCAGCCGCTCCAGCCGGACGACGTTCTTCGACCACTCCTTTTCGACTCGCCGTACCGTCGACGCGGCCCTGCCGGCCGCGACCTCGAACGACAGCGTGCCGTGCCCCTCGGAGTTGCCCTCGGCCCACACGTACACGGCGGCCGGCGACACGTTCTCCACGACGACCACAAACCGGAGCCCGTACCCGGCGTTGCGGAGGGTCGGGGGGTGGGCGAGCGTCCCGTCGAGGCCGTACAGGCCGGGGAGGACGACCGACACCTTCAACTCCGACGCGGCCGACGGGCGGCCGCCCGCGGCCCCGGTCAGAGCCCACCCACTGCCCGCCCCCACCCCGATCGCCCGCCTGCGGTTCACGCCCGACCCTCCCCGCGAAAGATTCCGGCCCACTCCCGACTATACCCGCGGGGCAGTATCGCGACTGTAACGGCTAGGTTTTGTCTGACAGGGCTTCCGTCACCCGCTTGAGATATTGTCGGATCATGGCCACGTGGGCTACCGCCAAGTCGCTGACGGCCGACTTCTCGTACCGGGTCGCCGGCGGCGGTTCTCCTTCCGCCACCTGATACACCGCTCGACCACGTTCCGCCGGCGGGCGGTACGCCGCCCGGTCGAACCCGAACGGCCGGCCCCGGTTCAACCGGTGGCGGGGGTGCGGCCGGCGGCGGACGGACGGGTGGTCGTACCCCTTGTCCCCGGCCGGGGGACGGACACCGAGTCGAGGGCGGCGTCCAGCCCGGCCGTCTCGCCGGCGTCCGCCGGGGTGAGGGCGACGCCGACCGGCCGGGCGTTGCCGCACGCCACCCGGTTCACCTTCGTCCCGAGCCCGCCGCGACCCCGGCCCAAGGCGTGATCGGCCGGCTCGGCTGTCGGCCCCCCTTTTCGCCCCGGCCGCCGAACGGCTGGCCCGGGCGATGGTCGCGTCGACGCCGAACCGCGACCCGTCGATGAGCCCGAACTCGCCCGCCCGGCCCTGCAACGCCCGCAGGATGGCGGCCCACGTCCCGCCGTCCCGCCGCCGCCGGAACCGCTCGTACACCGCCGGCCATGGCCCGTCCCGCTCCGGCAGGTCCCGCCACGGGACGCCGGTGGCGGCCCCGTACAGGACCGCCGCCCACGACCGCCCGGTGGTCGGCCCACCGGCGGCCGCGGGACGGCGGGGGCAGGAGCGGCTCGACCAAGGCCCACTGGGCGTCGGTCAACTCGTGACGGCGGGGCACGGCGGGAACTCCTCCCGCCGGCCCGTCTACGAGTTGCGACGCCCTGTCAGACACAACCTACTGGTTCGGAGTTAAGCAAAATTATTGTTCGGTTCTCTTGGGGAAGGGCAGATCGGACCGGTCCCACAAGGCTCTCAGCGGTCTCGGTTCGAACTTCAACGCCATCTACCGGTCGATGACTTCGTTGTCGAGGTGGCCGGTGTCGTCGGGTACGAAATTTGCCAACTCGCCGTACTTCAGCCACGACCGCACGGCCTCGACCGGGTTCAACTCGGGGGCCCACGGCGGCAACATCTCCAACCGCAGCCGCCGGTTCTGGGCGAGGAAGTCACGGACGACCGGCCCTCGGTGATTGCTCCTGCGATCCCACACAACCACCACGTTCCCCCGCAGGTGTCGTAGCACATCCCGCAAGAATACTACGACCTTGTCGGCGGTGAAGAAGCCGCCCTCGGTCGCGAAGTAGAACCCGAGCCGCCGGCCGGTCGGCGACACCGTCACCGCCCCGATGGCCGACACCTTGTCCCGGTGGCCACCGTCGGCGGCCAAGACCGGCGTCTTGCCGACCTTCGCCCACGACCGCCTCACCAGCGGGTTGAGGAACAGCCCGTATCGCCGATCAAGACGAGATGCGCCCGGGCCGCCGCGACTTTCTCGATCCGCAGCCAGTCGTCTTTCACCCACCCGTCGATGGCCGGCTGGTCCTTCTGTTTCGCCCGCCGGCGGGGCTTCTGCGGGCCGTACCCGCGGCCCCGCATCCACGCCCGCAGGTAGTCCGGGTGGAAGGCCGCGCCGAACTTGCGGCGGATCAACTCGGCCACCCGTCGGGACACCCACAGGTCGGTCCGGAACCCGTGGGCCGTCGGCTTCTGGTCCAGCCACCGCAACACCCGTCGCTCTTGGGCAGGTGTCAAGAACCGCGGCCGGCCGGGCGTTGGCTTGGCGGCCAACCCGGAGTCCCCGGTCCGGCGGTGGCGGGCCATCCACTTGGCCACGGTGACCGGATGGACGCCCAAGAGGGTGGCCACCTCGGCCTGCGCCCACCCCTCGCCACACTTCGCGATGGCAACCCGGCGGCGGGCTTCCAATTCCTTTGGCAGTCCCTCTGCTTCTCATCCCGGAAGCGGAGAGATCACCGGCCGAACTGTATAGCCTTGGTTAGCTCCGAACCACTACTGATTCGGAGCTAACGAAGGCTATTGATTGATCCCTGGGAACGGCAGTATCGATCGCTCCCACAGTGCCCGCAGTAGCCGGGGATCGAACTTCAACTCGATCAGGCGATCGACGACCTCGTCGTCGAGGTGCGCGGTGTCGTCCGGCACGAAGTTGGCCAACTCGCCGTACTTCAGCCACGACCACACGGCCTCCACCGGGTTCAGCTCCGGAGCCCACGGCGGCAACATCTCCAACCGCAGTCGCCGGTTCCGGGCGAGGAAGTTGCGGATGGCCGGCCCGCGGTGGTTGCTCCCCCGGTCCCACACGACGACCACGTTCCCCCGCAGGTGCCGCAGCACGTCGCGGAGGAAGGCGACGACCTTGTCGGCGGTGAAGAACCCGCCCGGCTCGGTCGCGAAGTAGAACCCCAGCCGCCGGCCGGTCGGGGACACCGTCACCGCCCCGATGGCTGACACCTTGTCCCGGTGGCCGCCGTCGGCGGCCAGCACCGGCGTCTTCCCGACCTTGGCCCACGACCGCTTCACCAGCGGGTTGGGGAACAGCCCCGTTTCGTCGATCGGGACGAGGTGGGCCTTGGCCGCCGCGGCTTTTTTTCGACCCGCGGCCAGTCGTTCTTCACCCACCCGTCGATGGCCGGCTGGTCCTTCTGCTTCGCCCGCCGGCGGGGCTTCTGTGGGCTGTACCCGCGGCCCCGCATCCACGCCCGCAGGTAGTCCGGGTGGAAATCCACGCCGAGCTTCCGGCGGATCAATTCGGTCACCCGCCGAGAGGTCCACAGATCGGTCCGGAACCCGTGGGCCGTCGGCTTCTGGTCCAGCCACCGGAGCACCTGCCGCTCCTGGGCGGGGGACAGGAACCGCGGCCGACCCGGTGTCGGCTTGGCCGTCAGTCCGGCGTCGCCGTCGCGGCGGTGGCGGGCCATCCACTTGGCCACGGTGACCGGGTGAACGCCCAGGAAGGCGGCCACCTCGACCTGCGTCCACCCCTCGCCGCACTTCGCCGCAGCCAACCGGCGGCGGGCTTCCAACTCCTGGGCAGTTCCTTTGCTCCTCATCCCGGAAACGTAGGGATCGAGGGCATCAGAGAATAGCGTTGCTTAACTCCGAATCAGTAGGATCACCTTCGCCTCGTATCGCTCTGCCCCATTCGTAGGCGGGCGTTGTGAGTATCAAAACGCCATTGGGCTTTAGGATACGGTAAGCTTCTGACAAGAAGCCTAAGCCCATAAATGGATCGACTAGAAATCCAACTACTCCAGATGGTTGCGAGTTGGCAAATGGGATTGAGCGGCAGTCGCAGTGCAGCTGAGCTAGGCATTCCTCTCTTGGGGAGAGAGAATGCATTGCGGCACTTGAATCCATTTGTATTATTCGAGCCGCCGCTACTCCTAAATATTCATTTGTCCGCCCCCTCCCGCATCCAACTTCAAGAATGAGGCCTTTTTGAGGTGGCGACACTGTTTTTTTTATTGAATGCGCTTATCGTGGCGTGGTCGAAGTTGCGACAGGTTTTATGCGATGGAGAATAGTATTCCATAGCTAGCAAGTCGTAGCCCGATGGTTGAATAGATTTGTTGGTAGTGGCCCGTTAGTGTGTTGATCCGTCAGTCGTAGAAGGTCTGGTCCGTTTCGACCCACTCGCAGGTGCGGTCGCGTTCCCCGGTTCGGTAGTACGTCTCCATCGCTTTCAAAAGTAGCGGCGCATCCACAAAGACGTATCGGGGGAAACTGCGAGTGTCGCCCCCGTCGAAGGCCGTCACGATGTCGTCGCCGAGTGAGCGATCGATCAGCGTGTGCCAGTCTTTGTCACCGACGCCGCAACCGGACACAAGATAGCCGACGGGTTCAGTGAACAGCACAATGAGAAAGGTGTCGTCGTCCACGTCCAGCGTAAGTGTCTTTTCGTGCTTGAGGGCGAGCAGCCGTTCTTGAACTCGCTCCCATGTCGGCGATTGCTCGCTGTCACTGATTGTTCTGATGCCGTGCACGCTCTTGCTCCTGCTTCGGCGTTGGGGTACGATCACACTATGCCAAACCGCTCACGCAAGCCACGGATGCCCGACCCTAACCAGATGGCCTTCCGCATCGTGCAGGCCATCACGGGCGAACCGCCGCCCGCAGAGACGCCACTGGCTAATGACGACAAAGACCCGGCTGCCGTCGCTCTCGGTCGTAAGGGCGGGCTGAAGGGCGGGAAGGCACGGGCCGAGAGCATGACGGCGGCGCAACGAACGGCCGCCGCGAAGAAGGCGGCGGCGGCGCGGTGGGCGAAGAAGTGAATCGTGCTAGTTGTCTAAATCCAGGTCGTTGAACGTCATCTGAAGCGGAGCGTTTTTGAAGACGTGAGCGAACTTCGCCCGGAAGTCGTTCATGTCCTTGCAGAGTTTCATGACGGTCACGACTTTCGTGATTTGATCGTGTACCGACTCACGGCCGAACTTCTTCAACCACTGATGGTGATTCTTCTTGAAGTGGGGGTCAGGATTGTTTTCCCGTAGCCATTTGCCGATGTCGGGATCGACTGCGTCGTAAACGAACATCATGATGTACTTCCCCCATCGGATCGGACGAGAGCGTGGAGAATAACGAATCCCTTCCAGTCGGGCCAATTCCAACCAGAATTCGTTGGGGAACATTCGGGCCCACTCTTGCAAGTCCTCTGCAATGAATGCTTGCAGTTTGAGACGCAGCGCATTCTGGGCCCGGATTTTCTGAAAACCAGTTGCCTCGTCCACTAGCGCAATAATGCCAACCTTCGCACAGGCTCGCAGTACTATTTCTGCCTGTTTCGCGAGGGCAAGTTGTCGGCCCTTGATGGCATTCTCTTCACGAGCCTGTAGATACCTGTCGCACACTTCGATTAACTGCGGAGCTTCGTATCCGTGAGATATCAGCCGCGAGCCTGGGTTCTTGAACCGAATGACCGGGCCCATGTCAAAATTCTCCGCCGTGAGCGGGTTTCGACTGAGATACCGCTGCAAGTTTCCACTCTCACGACCACCACTAATGACCCGCACCATTTCTCGCTGCGTGAGGACTCGCCTATGGTCGCTAAGAACATGGCACTCGATTGAAATGTTTCCGAACTGGATGGTGCCGGTGAGCAAGGAGTGAGGCAGTTTGTCCGTCTCGGGCCCCGGTTCTGATGCTTGCTCCTCGGGCCCGTGCATTTCGTTCGACTCGTCTTCGTCGTCAAGATCTTCGACCGCCTTGCCCCATCGAGCCTTTGCCGCCCTGATCGCAATCTCCCTGCGTTCCTCTTTCGACAACACATTCGCACGGGCCCGACCGCCCTTAGCCGGATCGGGTAGGCCCTTCTTCGCTTTAGCCATGTCGACAACCTCGGATACGGAAGCAACAGTTGACACCTTTCGATTCTATACTTGCCGGGCAAGCACTGCAAGCATAAACAGCAAGCATAAATTTCCTGTCACATTTTGGCCCGCTCACGCAAGTAGTGGTAGTTCTGTGTTGATGCCGTTCGGAGTGTAACTCATGCTCTGCCCCACGTGCCAAATCGAAGCCCGCAAGTTTGGGAAAGACCGCCACGGCAATCAACGGTTCCAGTGTCTGACGTGCAAAAAGACGTTCAGCGACAAGCCCGCCTCACCGCTCGGCGACATGCGGCTCGATCTCGATGCGGCCGAACAATGCCTGAACCTGCTGCTCGAGGGCATGTCGATCCGCGCCGCCGCCCGCGTGACAAAGACGAATCGGAAGACAATCCTCGCGCTGCTCGTGATGATGGGCGAGCGGTGCCAATGGCTGCTCGAAGGCCGCATCAACAAGATGGCCGTTGTCGATGTCCAGTGCGATGAAATCTGGGGCTTTGTCGGGATGAAAGAGAAGACTCGCCTCAGCACCCACCCCGACATCGTTGGCGTCGGCGATGCTTACTGCTTCACGGCCATCGAACGCGAAACAAAGATGTTGCTCGCATGGCATCTTGGCACGCGGTCGCGGGAAGACGCGGAACTGTTCGCCGCGATGTTGGCCGCTGCAACGTCTGGCCGATTCCAAGTCACAACCGACGGCTTTCGGCCCTACGCGACGGCCATCCCCGGAGCTATGCCGCACGCCGACTTTGCCCAACTCGTGAAGACCTACGCGACGAAGGGCGATGAAGGGAAGTACTCACCGGGCGAAGTGACCGGCACGATCAAGACGCCGAAGAACGGCCACCCGGACGAAGAGAAGATTTCGACCTCGCACGTCGAACGTCACAACCTGACGATCCGTATGCAGAACCGCCGCATGACGCGGCTCACGAATGCGTTCAGCAAAAAGTGGGAAAACCACGCCGCCGCGCTCGCGTTGCAGTTCGCCTTCTACAACTTCTGCCGGCCGCACACGACGCTGACGGAAGCGACCCGCGGCGAAGACAAGAGCAAGAAGGCCGTGCCAACGACGCCCGCGATGCGGGCTGGATTGGAAGATCACCCGTGGACGGTCCGCGAGGTGATCGAGAAATCATCAACACACTGAAGGGCCACTACCGATTTGTTTAGCATGACCCTTGCCTGTATGATTCTGCAGCATCGCTATTTCCAAGTACCATCGGCCGGTGCTCCGCTTATGCGTTCCTTTATCCTGGTTTTTTGACCTGCCCGCCTACAGTCCTGTGGTACGCAAGTGCTGCATTTGATGCCTTTTCGTTTTACGAGAACTGGTCACGGTAATGGCAAAAATCTCCAGGTATCAATCGATACGTCTATGGTAAATCGGCCCGTCGAGCAACCCCCATAGTCGTGCGAATGCGAACTGCTGACGAGAAAAGCGATCAGCGACGGTAAGCCAATCATAGAAGTGATCGGAAATTACAGGCGATTCAATGGCTCGGTCGCTTCGGTGGATTGCTGCCCTTGAGTCAGGTGGCGTTGTAGCAAGTGGCCCTCATCATCTGTCAGGCCAAACTTGTTCCCAACGCTTAGGCCATCGGTTCGGAGGAAGAACGATTACGTATGCTGTGGGACAACGAAAAGCGAGTTTAGAGAGCGGAAGCAATGACAATTCTACATCCAGAAGGCGGGGAACGGTTAAACTTTGTCTTCCTTTGCGGCGGCTTACTCTTCCAGTTTTTTAGCGGCAGCAAGGATTGCCCGGATGTGAGACGGTGCGTTCGCCAGTTCATTTTCAGAGAGCGGATTTTCCGAGCCGAAAATCGGTTCTGCTTTGATGGTACTGCCCCCTTCTACCGGAGAGAGTGGTTCGCAGAACGCATCGTATGCAAAATCATCCTTCCCGTTGTCAAAAAACAAACGGCATCCCAGTTGTTTCCAATTGTTCCCAACTCTTTGTAAGGCAAGGACACTTGGCTTGCGATCCCCAGACAACCGCACCTCGACGACCTTAGCTTCAGTCCAAACGCCTTTGGGCGAAATCAGGTAAACTTTGCCTGTCATCGTTCGGGCTCGGTGAGGTTTGGACTAGGGGCATACTACCACCACTGACCACCGAACCGCCACAGGGAAACGCCGTCCTTCCTGGCGCCTTGACTGTGCGTGGCGGTGGCCTCTGGCGACTTGTCGAAAACTGAACAGTTATCCATCGTGCTACTCTGTTTCTTTCTCTTTGGCAAAGTGGTGCCAGATCGCAGCGTTAAGATTTAACGCATCATTTTTTTCGTTAGCCCGACTGAGATGGGAAAGCCATTCGTGGATAGGCCGTCATCTCGGTGAACTCGCAACAATAGACAGTCAGGCATCAGACCGATTTTCACTCGTACCGGGTAGGATTTGACCATTCCCAGACCAGCCCACGTCTTTTTTCTGTTGGTCACGTTTTTCTCCGGTGTTCATGTCTGTCCCAGTCAGTCAACGGGGGTTCCGGGGCAGTAAATGGGGCAGTGAATAATCTATCCGGGGCAGTGAATCGGTGATAAAATGAATAAGACCACTTTCCGAGCAACGCCGAAAAGTGGCTAAAAGCCTTAGAATTGCTGAGTTCTAGAGTTGCGGCGGTAGGATTTGAACCTACGACCTCCAGGTTATGAGCCTGGCGAGCTAACCGGACTGCTCCACGCCGCGTTCTGTTCCCATAGTGTAGGAAAGCAATCCCCGAACGGATACCCCTAGCGGGATTCGGGGATCATTTTTTTGCCTTCCGTGTCCAACGACTTGGGAAGCCAGTGTGGGCGATTCAATGGGGGAATGGCCGGCGCGGGGCTGGCACAGTTACTTTGATGCGATCGAGTGCCGTTAGATTCCGTTGGCCGCAATCGGCGGCCCCGGATCCCGGCACGATGCTCGATCGTTCGACCGGTTTTGTCCGGGTTTAAGAGGCCGGCAGCATAGGCAGTTTGACTGTGAATTCGGAACCGTGGCCCAAGCCCTTGCTTACGGCCGAGATTGAGCCGCCGTGCATTTGAACGAGTCGGCGGACCAGGGCTAGGCCGATCCCCAGACCGCCCTGCGAACGGTGCAGCGAGCGGTTGAATTGTGCGAACAACTCGAACAGGCGGGGAATCAGTTCTGGCGGAATGCCGACGCCGGTGTCCTTCACCCGCACGACGGCGGATCCGTCCGCCTTCTCGACGGACAGCGTCACCCGGCCGCCGGCCTCGGTGTACTTCGCCGCATTGTTCAGGAGGTTCGCGAACAATTGTGCCAGGCGCACACGATCGCCGCGGAGCCGCATCGATTCGGCGGGAATGTGCCGCTCGAATGTTACGCTCGCTTGGGCGAGCAGCGGTTGACTCGTCTCGATGGCGATTTCCAGGGGTTCGATCAGGTCGAGTGTTTCCAGTTCGAGCCGCAACTTGTCTCGCGTCATCCGCGAGGCGTCGAGGAGGTCGTCAATGAGGCGGACGAGTTGCCGGACTTGTCGCTCGATCATCTGGCGGGCCGATTCGAGCGTCGTCGGGTTGTTCGTTGCCATCCGCTGAATTTCTAGCGCGTTGCGGATCGGCGCGAGCGGGTTCCGCAACTCGTGAGCGAGGGTCGCCAGGAACTCGTCCTTCCGGCGGTCGGCGTCCCGCAGGGCGGCGTTGGCGTCTTCAAGTTCCTTGGTCCGCTCCTGAACCTTTCGTTCTAACTCGGCTTCGTGGGCGTACTGCTTCAGGGCGTATCGGATCGTCCGCTCCAGCGTCACGGCGTTGAGGGCGCTCTTCTCCAGGTAATCACTCGCCCCGGCTTCGTGGGCTGCTTGATCGATCTCAAATTGGCCCTGCCCGGTGAGCAGGATAATCGGCCCGGAACACTTTTGTCCCTTGAGGGCCGCGATCAATTCGAGGCCCGTCTTCGCGCCGAGGCGGTAGTCGATGAGGTAGACGTCGTGTTCGCCTCTGCCTATGGCCCGAACCGCCTCGTCGAAATCGTCGACCCAATCGAGGGAAAAGCGGGAGCCGGGAAGCTCTTCAACCAACTCGCGGGTGAGGAGGTAATCGTCCGAATCGTCATCGACCAAGAGCAGGCGCAGTCCCGATGGACCTGCCCCTCCGGTCGGAATTAGCTTTACCATTATCGCGAAGCTCCACGCCTTCGAGCCTGAATCGCCGGGCGAACCAAGATGCCACCGTTGGCGGGCGAACTAAACCGCCTCAACCCATCACCGCGACCGTCGCCAACACTTCCACCCGCAACGCCGGTGTTACGGGTTCCCATTCGAGCAACAAAATGCGCATCCAATCCAAGAGATAGGGCAGCGTTCGCTTCGCCGTTCAGGGCCGCCGGGGCGGGGCATGAACGACCACTGGTGAAAAACGATGCGCCACACCTTCAAGAAAGTTACGAATTCATGACTCGGCGGCATCTCTTTCAACGAGTCGAGGCCGGGGACGGGGCACTTGTTTCTCCTTCCGGGTTCGTGGGCCAGTCGATGATAAATCGAGTCCCCTCGTGGGGCACACTCTCGGCATAGATCGTGGCACCGTGGCGATTCACAATCTTCTTGCAAATGGCAAGCCCCAAGCCGGTGCCTTCAAATTCTTTTCGGCCGTGGAGCCGCTGAAAGAGTTCGAAAATGCGATCTGCGTACTCCGGTTCGAAGCCGATCCCCTGGTCGCGGACGGAAATCCGCCACCCGGACTCTGTCGGCTGGGAGTCGATCGTTACCACGGGGGGTGTTTGCGGCCGGGTGAACTTGAGGGCATTCCCGATGAGGTTTTGAAAGACCTGTCGCATTTGCACTACGTCGGCCAACACCGTCGGAAGCGGTCCCGTCTGAACGTGGCCGTGGGTACGCTGGATTTGCATTTCGAGGTCCGAGAGAACCTCTTGCACGATGGTGTTGAGGGATACCGGCCGGTGCGGGGCGGATTTCGTACTGACCCGCGAGAACTGCAACAGGTCTTCGATCAACCGCCGCATCCGCCCCGCGGAATCGAGCATTCGCGCCAGGTAGTCTTGCCCTGTCTCGTCGATCGCGTCGGCGTACTTCTTGGCAATGCGGTCGCCGAACGCTTGAATCTTGCGGAGGGGTTCCTGCAAGTCGTGCGACGCGATGTACGCGAATTTTTCGAGTTCTTCGTTGCTATTCTTGAGTAGTGCCGAGGTCTCCTGCAAGTCTTCGTAGGCTGCGGTCAGTTCCGTCGTCCGCTTCGCCACGAGTTGTTCGAGGGTCACGGCCTCCCGCTTCCGGTCGTCGATGTCGGTACAGCTTCCGTACCATCGGACGACGGTGCCGCGGGCGTCGAAGACGGGAATGCCCCGCACCGCGAACCAACGGTAGTGGCCGTCGGACCGGCGGAGGCGGTACTCGACCTCGTACTCCGCCTGGGCCTCGACCGCCCCCCGCCACGCCCCGGCGACCGCCTCACGGTCGTCGGGGTGAAGGGCGTTCAGCCATTCGAACCCGAGTTGTTCCTCCGCGCCGATGCCGGTGTACTTCACCCACTGGAGGCTCAGATAATCGCACTTCCCCTCGGCCGTGCAGGACCAGACGAGCAACGGCAGGCCTTCGGTCAACTGGCGGAGTTGCGACGCCGATTCTTGGATGCGGTGGTCGGCCAGGACGCGCTCGGTGATGTTTTCGTGGGTCACGACGAGGCGCAACGGTCCCTCGCCACGGAAGCGATTGACCCGCATGTGGAAGTACCGTTCGAGGCCGCCCTTGGGGGCCGGGTAATCCATCTGAAAGCGGTCGGTCTGCCCATCGGCCACGAGCTGAATTCCGGCCGCCGTCTGCGTACCGGCCTCGTCGTCGGAGGTTAGTTCGAAGTAATTTCGCCCCGCCCACTCGAAGTCGGCCGGCAACCCGTTCGCCTCGCCGTACTGCTTCCAGGCCTCGTTGACGGTGACGATCTGCCCGTCGGCTTCGAGGACCGCGAGTCGGTTCGGCAACGAGTGCAGCACCGACTCGACGTACCGTTGCGACTCCCGGAGGGCGTTCTCGATCGCCTTCTGCTCGGTCACGTCCCGCGAGACGCTCACCAGTTTCTGAACCTTCCCCCGCGAGTCGGGGATGGGGGCGACGATCACGTCCCAGTGTTTCGGGGTTCCCTTCGCCGTGGGGCACGCGCCACTGAATCGGTTGACCTGCCCGTTGACCGCCACCCGGATGGCATTGTCCACCTGTGCGGCCAGGCTTTCCGGCCAGAGGGTCGGCCACGGGCACCCGCGGACGGTGCCGAAGTCGTCGATCTCCATTGAGGCGAGGCCCGGACCGTTCATGTCGAGCATCTTGCCCGTATTGTCGAGGATCTTCACGCAGTCGGGGCTGTTGTCCAACACGCTCCGCAGGTAGGCTTCGTTCTCTTGAAGGCTCTGGGCGGTCCGAACTTGCTCGTCGATGTCGGTGCAGGTGCCCAGCCACCGGACGACGGCACCCCGTGCGTCGCGGACCGGCTCAGCCCGGCCGAGGAACCAGCGGTACTCCCCGTCGTGGCGGCGGAATCGGTACTTGATTTCGTAGGACTCGCCACCGTCGGTCGATCGCTTCCAGCGGATCTGCGACCGCTCCCGGTCGTCTCGGTGCAGGGGGGTACTCCACCCCCAACCGAGGCTTTGCTCGCGGGTCAGGCCGGTGAAGTCGTACCACCGCTGGTTGTAATACTCGTGGTAGCCGTCCGGCCGCGTCACCCAAACGATCTGCGGCATCGCCTCGGCCAGGTTGCGGAAGCGGCCTTCGCTCTCGCGTAGTTCGTTGTTCGCCTTCAGGCGGCGGTTGAGTTCCTTTTGGACCAAACTGGTGGCCAACAGAACGACCGCCACCGCGATCCCGGCCCCGATGAGGCCGGTCGCCCGGGCAAGGTAAAGGTTATTGCTGGCGGTGCGGGTGCGGTCGTCGAGCGTGTGTTCTTGCGCGTCGAGCATCTCATGAACGACGGCCCGCAGTTCGTCCATTGACTGCTTGCCTGTCCCACCAGTCATCAGTTTCACCGCCGCTTCCCGCCCGCCGGTGCGGTAGGCCGCGAGGATGTCCCGCATTTCCGCAAACTTCTGCTCGATTAACCGCTCGACGCCCGCGAGCCGCCCCTCGGCGACGTCATCGCCGGCGAGCAATTGTCGCGCTTGGTTCAAGTGCTCGGCGTGCGATTGCTCGGCCTTCAAGTATGGCTGGAGGTATTCGTCCTTGCCCGCGAGCAGGTACCCCCGCTGGCCGGTCTCGGCGTCCTTGAGGTCGGACAGGATTTCGGTGAGTTCAAGTTGGACCGACCGGGCGTGCAGCGTCGCCTGTTCGAGTCGGGCCATGCGGTCGATGTTGAAGTGCGAAACGGCCGCATTCCCGATAATGGCAACCACCGCGACCATCCAGATGGTGAGGTCACGGTAATTCCGCCAGTTCATCGTGCGCCCCCGTTTTTTGTATCATTAGTGTATGACACCCTCTGAGCCCCCGGCGAACGTCCCGCAGAGCATCCTCGTGGCCGAGGACTTGAGCGACGCGCGGGATTCGTTGCAGCAACTTTTACACCTGTCGCTGAATCTGGACGTGGACGTGGCGGCCGACGGGGCCATTGCGCTCGAGATGCTCCGCAAGAAGTCTTACAGCGTCCTCATCACCGACTTGCGGATGCCGAAGAAGTCGGGCCTCGACCTGATTCAGGCCATTCAGGACGAACGCCTGCCGGTCACGTGCATCGTCACCACCGGGCACGGCGACGTGCAAGACGCCGTGCAGGCGATGCGCCTCGGGGCGTACGACTTCCTCACGAAGGGCTACAACCCGCAGCACTTGCTGCTGTTGGTCCAAAGGGCCTTGAGCGAACGGGCTTTGCGCGACGAGGTGATCGCCCTGCGGTCGCAGCTCCAAGGCCGGCATTCCTTCCAGAACGTGCTCAGCAAAAGTCCGAAGATGGCGGACCTGTTCGACCTGATCTCGAACATCTCGGACACGTCGAGTACGGTCCTGATCCTCGGCGAAACGGGTACCGGGAAGGAACAAATCGGGCGGGCCATTCACCAGGCATCGTCGAAGATTCGGCCGGGGGCTTTCGTGGCCGTCAACTGCGCGGCCTTGCCGGAAACGTTGCTGGAGAGCGAACTGTTCGGCCACGAGAAAGGCTCGTTCACCGGGGCACTCGCCCAGCGGAAGGGGCGGTTCGAGCAAGCCCAAAACGGCACCCTCTTCCTCGACGAAATCGGCGACGTGCCGTTGTCGATGCAAGTGAAACTATTGCGGGTTCTGCAGGAACGCCGCATCGAGCGGGTTGGCGGGACCACGTCGATCGACATCGACGTCCGGGTCATTGCGGCAACCCACCAACCGATCGAAAAGCTCGTCAAGGAAGGGAAGTTCCGAGAAGACCTGTACTACCGCCTGAACGTAATCCGGATCGAAATTCCGCCCCTGCGAGAACGCCCCGAGGACATCCCGGTTCTGGCCGAGCACTTCCTCGCGAAGTTCGCACGCCCCGGGCAGAACGTCACGATCACGCCAGAAGCGATGCAGGTTCTGTTGAAGTACGATTGGGCAGGGAACGTCCGCCAACTGGAAAACGCCATCGAGCGGGCTTGTGTCACCGCACGGGATGGGGTGATTCGACCGAATAATCTGCCCAGCGATGTCGCCCGACAGAACGAAAGTAAGCACCCGCTTCAGGTTGATTTAAGTCGTCCTCTCGCGGAACAACTCGCGCAAATCACTGCGCACTACGAAGAGCGATATTTGCGCAAGGCCCTTCGAAAAACTCGAGGACATGTCGGCAAATGCGCCACAATTTCCGGCCTGAGCCGTCGGAGCGTGACGGACAAGATCGCCCACTACAAGATTGACAAGGCGCAGTTCAAGCAGGACTGAGCAGTGCGCCGCGGGTGTCTGGCACCATTCTTGCTCAATTGCCATCCACTTTGCGGTTCCATGCACTCGTCGGGGTAGAGACACATGACCCTTCACACTGCGGAATACAAGACCACGGAACAGGCCTCCCAATTCACGGACAGTAACCGCGAGGCAATGAACTCCTTACTGCGGGGGGAGTTGTCGGCCGCCGAGACTTACGAACAAGCGATCCCGAAGTTTGAGGACATGAACGTCCGCTCGACGCTCAGCCACATCCGGGACGAACACCGGCAAGCCATCGACATCCTGCAATCTCACATCCGGCACATGGGCGGCACCCCGAGTGAAAAGTCGGGCATATGGGGCACGATGGTTACCACCCTGACGGAGGCCGCGAAAATCCTCGGCCCGCAAACCGTTCTCGGGACTCTGCAACAAGGCGAGGAAGTCGGCATCGGCAGCTTCGAAGCCATGATCGAAGACCAGAGCGTGCCGACGGAGTGCAAGAACGTCATTCACACGGAATTGCTGCCGCGGTGCAAGGCCCACATCCAAACGCTCGACACACTTTCCAAGAGCTTGGAAAGCAAATCGTAGTGACCGCGACGATCTCCCTCCAAGACCGCAGGCAGGTGCCTGCGGTCTGACTGTTTATGTCCTGCTGAGTCCCATCACACTTCGCAATTCCATCTTGATGTTCTTTTGCCTTTGGCACCCCTCTTGCTTTATTCTATTCACTCTCTTCCTCAGAGAGTCTTAAACCACTAACGGGAGACGGCCATGTTACACTATTCCCTCGTTTTCCTGGTCATCGCACTGCTCGCGGGCATTTTCGGATTTACTGACGTGGCCGGAACTTCTATGTACGCGGCACAAATACTCTTCTTCGTCTTTCTCGTGTTCTTCGTTGTCTCGTTGCTGGTCGGACGCCGGACACCAACGGAGGCGATTTAACACCGCTCTCTTGTGAAGACATTCACAACGTAAAGCATGGGGGATGATTCATGACTATGACATTGGCGATTCGACCTTCTGAGATGGAACTCCCCGACCGATTGGCGACGATTGCCTCCAACGGACCGACGGCCATCGCCCACCGCCTGAGCGAATTGGACACCGAATGGACGACCGGCCGGGCCGTCAAGGCGACGACGGGTCTCCTACTGGTAGCCGGTATCTTCCTGGCCGCATTTGTGGATCCTTGGTGGTTGATTTTGCCGGCCGTAGCCGGTGCTGCCTTGCTGCAGTACATGTTCTTCCGCCGCAGTTGGCTCACGCACATTTTCTCGGCGGCCGGACTGCGATCGGGTGCAGAGATTGAAAACGAGCGAATCGCACTCCGCGTCTTGCGAGGTGACTTCCAGCAACTGCCAACAGTTTTTCAGGTCGAAGACCGGGACGCCGTGTGCCGGATGGAAGGCGAGGGCGGTTCCTGTGTCGGGGACGAGTGCACGAAAATCGATCCTCGAGATGCGGCCACGATGATCCTTGAACAGACCGGCGGTTCGAAACACTAATTCTGCCGAGTGAAACACAAATAGAAGGAGCCGCTCAGATAGCGGCTCCTTCTATTTGTGTTTCACTCGGCAGATATACATTCAATTTGAATCTTCAGGCCGGACACGCTGTTCAAGTTGAAGCATGAAACGCGAGCGGGGCGAGCCGTTTGGCTCGCCCCGCTCGGATGATGGGAGGTCAATTGCTTACCACTTGGTGCAGCCACCGATCACCAGCGCGATCAGGATCACCGGGATCGGCATGCCCAGCAGCCAGGCAATGGCGGCATAGCTAATACGGGCGGCACGGTTGGCGGCATTTTGGATCTTCATAGAGCACCTTATTGAGGGAGTGAGAAGTCACAGTTCCGATGAGGTCTTGAAGCTCCCCACGATCAAGAAGATGACCGCGAGAATCAAAAAGACCGCACACAGTGCTTGCGCTACCACGAATGAGAGTCCGGCGATGAGGCCGAAGCCAAACGTGGCGGCCAGCAAAGCAATCGCAAAAAATGCGATGGCCAATCGTAACATGTGACCCATCCGGTTCGTATCGGAGCAGTCGTTTGCTACGCGAAGAACAGGATGCACCTTGAATGCCAAAAGCTCATTTTCCCGGCGGCGTTGAGCGGGTACGGCGAGATCGCACGGCCCCCGCGAGTTCTTCCAGCACCTGGACCGTCTCGGCCCACCCGATGCACCCGTCGGTCACGCTCTGACCGTAAGTCAACGCGCGGCCCACGGTCAGGTCTTGCCGACCCTCGACCAGATTCGACTCGGCCATCATGCCGACGATCCGCCGGTCCCCGCCGGCCACCTGCGCGGCGACCGCGGCCGCCACGGCCGGTTGCCGGTCGTACCGCTTGCTGCTGTTGGCGTGCGACACATCAACCATCAGTCGTTCGGGGAGACCGGCCGCGGCCAGTGCACGACAGGCTGCGGCAACACTCGGGGCGTCGTAGTTCGGGGCCGAGCCACCCCGCAGGATGACGTGGCAGGCGTCGTTCCCCCGCGTTTCGACGATCGCAACTTGGCCGTTCTTGTGAACCGACAGGAAGTGGTGCGGTCGGCCGGCCGCCAGGATTGCATCAACCGCAACCTGCACGTCCCCGTCCGTCGCGTTCTTGAACCCGATTGGCGCGGACAGGCCGCTGGCGAGTTCGCGGTGGACTTGCGATTCCGTCGTTCTCGCCCCGATGGCCCCCCAACTCACCAGGTCGCCGATGTACTGCGGCGAGATGGTGTCGAGAAACTCGCACCCGGCCGGCACGCGGAGGCCGTTCACCCGGATGAGCAGGTCGCGAGCGATCCGCAGTCCCTCGTTGATACGGAATGTGCCGTCCAGGGCCGGGTCGTTAATCAGCCCCTTCCACCCCACGGTCGTCCGCGGCTTCTCGAAGTAGACGCGCATGACCACTTCCAGGTCGGCGGCCAACCGCTGCCGAACTTCTACTAAGCGGCTGGCGTATTCGAGGGCCGCGGCCGGGTCGTGGATCGAACACGGCCCGACGATGACGAGTAGGCGGTCGTCCCGGCCGTCGAGGATCTCCCGCACGGTGGACCGCGTTCGGGCGACGAGTTCCTCGGCCGGCGACCCGCTAATTGGGAAGAAGCGGATGAGGCTTTCCGGCGGCGGGAGCGGAACGACGGAGGCGATCCGTTCGTCGTCGGTGCGTGAGGTCCGGTCCGAGTGAAACGGGGGCGTGGGGTCGGTGGTCAACGCTGCTCCTGAGAATAAGTAGGGTTCGGCTCGTTTAACACTCGACGCGGTTGACGGCCAGACCGCCGAGCGATGTTTCCTTGTACTGCACCTGCATGTCCGCCCCGGTCCGCCGCATCGTCTCGATGACGTGGTCGAGCGAGATGCGGTGAGTGCCATCGCCGTGCAGAACGGCCAACCGGGCGGCGTTGACCGCCTTCACCGCGCCCATCGTGTTCCGCTCGATGCACGGCACCTGAACCAAGCCGCCGACCGGGTCGCAGGTCAGCCCGAGGTTGTGCTCCATTCCGATCTCGGCGGCGTTCTCGATCTGGGCGTTCGTCCCGCCCATGACCGCGGCCAAGCCTGCGGCGGCCATGCTGCACGCCACGCCCACTTCCCCCTGACACCCGACCTCGGCGGCCGACAGCGAGGCGTTCCGCTTGTACAGCATGCCGACGGCGGCGGCCGTCAGCAGGAACCGCCGGCCGTTCTCGGCCGTCGCACCCGGGTAGAACCGGTAGTAGTAGGCGAGGACGGCCGGGATGACGCCGGCCGCGCCGTTGGTCGGGGCGGTCACGACCCGCCCGCCGGCCGCGTTCTCCTCGTTGACGGCCAGCGCGAACAGGCTGACCCAATCGAAGACCGCGAGCGGATCGACGGTCGCGGTGGCGGTCAGTTGGCGGTGGAGGTTGTGCGCCCGCCGCTTAACGCCGAGGCCGCCGGGCAGGGTGCCGCCGGTCGCCATCCCGCGGGCCATGCACTGGTCCATCACGCCCCAGATGTGGTCGAGGCCGGCGTCGGTTTCGTGCGGCGGCCGCCACGTGGCCTCGTTCTCGGCGATGATGTCGGCGATGGCCAACCCGGTTCGCCGGCCGATGGCGAGCAGCTCCGCGGCGGAAGTGAACGGGTGGGGGACGGGGCCGGGTCGCCCGCCAGCCGTTTCCTCCCCTTCGCGAACCACGAAGCCGCCGCCGACCGAGTAGTACGTCTCCTGGAACAATTCTTCCCCGGACGCCGCGTAGGCCGTGAAGCGGACGCCGTTCGGGTGGAACGGCAGCGTCTCGGTTTCGTGGAACAGGAGATCGTCGGCCTCGCGGAAGGGGACGATGACTTCCCCGCCGAGGCGGAGCTTTTCGGTGCCGCGGATCACGTCCACCAGAGCGTCAGCGGCGTCCGCATCGACGGTGTCCGGCTTCTCCCCCGAAAGGCCGAGGAGCACCGCCTTGTCGGTGGCGTGCCCGCGGCCGGTCAGGGCAAGTGAGCCGTAGAGATCCGTGACGACGCGGCCGACGGTCGGCAGGATTGCAGATTCGCGCAGGGCTGAGACGAACCGAAAGGCGGCGACCATCGGCCCAACGGTGTGCGAACTCGACGGACCAATGCCGACTTTGAACAGGTCGAAGACGCTCAGATTCATCGGCTACTCCCGGAGAGGAAACGCCGACGCGGAGAACGACGGTCAATTCGTTAAGTCTATTATCGACCGCGTGCGGGGAGAAGGAAGGTGTGTCGATCAGATGAGTTCCGTTGCGCGCAAAAAGAGGAGGGGGCGGCTTGTTAGCCGCCCCCTCCTCTTTACCGACACATTTTCGACATTACACCCGGCACGCTCGACTGAGCAGGAACCCCGCCCCGAACGCGATGAGCAGCGAAGGTAGCGGGTTCCGTTTCACTAACTCGGCCACGTCTTGGCCGTATTCTTGAACGCGGTCGCCGACTTGCTCCGCCGCCTTCATGCCTTGTCGGGCGGTTTGCGAGACGCGGTCGGCCACGAACTGAGCTTCGTCCTGCACGGTGCCCGCGATCGCGCGGAACTTATCCTGGGCCTTCTCAGCCACTTGCGAGGCACCATCGGCCACGCGGCTGATGACGTCTCCGCTACTGTCCGCGGCCCGCTTACCCACATCGGCGATGTTGTCGATGCCGTTATTCATGCGATCTTTGATATCGGCCATGATGAACTCCTTGGGCGAATGCCAATTGGCTCACGAAACGACGTTGGTAACTTGTGCAGCGCCCGTGCCAATCAGCGGCGGCTCCTGCGATTTTTTCTCAACCTTAACCTCGGCTTCCACGAGCGGCCGCCAGGAGGCGAGTTTGGTCAGGGTCTCGGTCATTTTCACCTCGACTGCGGTTGCCCCCACGGCAATGAGTTCTGCAAAACTGTCCGAGTTCGCCACGTCCCCCCACCGTCCGACGAGGATGCGCACGTCCTTGTTGTGCTGCCGCAGTCGCTTGCACAGATAGCGAACTTGCACCAACCCGGACGGCGGGAGCGATCCGATACAGACCACGTCGGGCTTGAACTCGTTCACCCGCTCGACCAACTCGGCCGCGAGGGTGTCGACGCTGAGGGTGTCGATCTTCCACTTTTTGAATTCCAGCAAGCCCGCCAGGGTGTCCAGGGCGAGTTGATCGGCCGTATCGCGGGCGGGAATGATGAGCAACCGATTTCGCCCGATCGGGTCGGCCGGGTCGGTCGGATCGGTCCCGGGCTGGTCTTGGTTCGCGATCGTGTCGGTAATGACTTCCCGCGTGGTAGCGATCACCGTCTGGAGTTGTTCGGGGGTAAACTCCCCCGAGTGCATGGCCGCCTTGGCCTGGACCAATGCCGGGTAGATGAGCGTGTCGAACACTTCCAATGGCGCCTCGGTCGTGTTCTTCTCGATCACGCGCAAGGCGTCGTCCGCGTCTCCCGACATCAAGCGTTGGAACAAGGCCACTTCCGGCGGGAGGGGTGGTTCTGTTCCGAGAAGGATTTCCAAAAAGCGGAACCGGGTCGAGTGCCGGCCGAGAACTACCAGGCAGGTCGAGATTGGCCCGGACAGGATCAACCCGATCGGCCCCCAGAGGAACGACCAGAACGCGGCCGAGATCAGTTGGGCGACCTCGGAGACGCCGAGCTTGGAGCCGTACAAGAAGGGTTCGATCACATTCCCGCACAGCAATTCCAGCACGGCGTAGACGACCAAGACCGCGATGGGTTGCCACAACTCGTCGTCCGACGTGGTCGCGAAACTGAAGGCGACCGGCAGCACGACGCCGATCCAGGTGCCCAGGTACGGCACGTACCGGAGCAGGGCGGCAATGAACCCCCACAAGAGTGCGTACTGCAACCCCAGGCACCAGACGGAAAAGGCGATCACCAGCCCGAAGGAAATGTTGAGCATGAGTTGCGCGAGCAAGTACTGGCTGAGTCGCGTGGTCGCGTCATCGAGAGCCCGCGTGGTGTTCGAAACCGCTCCGTCGCCGACCAACCGGAGCAGTCGGTCTTTGAGGTCGGCTTGGGCCAACAGGATGAAGATCACGAGGATGAACGAGAACGCCGCCATGCCGAACGCTTCGGTGATCGGACCGATCACCAGATCGAGGCTGGACATCCACCGGGGGCGACTCGCCCCGACAACGACGGTCGTTTCGTCCGACGGGGTGCGGGCCTCGCGAACGCCCCCCATGATCGTGCGTTCGATGTCGTCGAAGGTTCCCTGGAGGAAGGCATTGTCGCCTGCGATTGCGTACCGGGCCTTGGCGATCTTGGCCTTCAATTGATCCGTGTTTTTGGTCAGTGAACTCGTCAGGCTGGTGACTTGTCGGGTAATGACGAAGGACGTTCCCAGAAAGAGCGAGGTAGCAACTGCGACCGTCAACACCACGGAGAGCGCATGGCCGACCCCTCTCCGCGAGAGGAATTTCACCACGGGTGCCAGCACGTAAGAGAAGAACAACGCCATCGCGATCGGGATGATGATGCTCCTGGCCCAGTAAAGGATGCCAAAAATGATGACGCCGCAAATCACGCTGGATTGAAGAATGACGGCGCGCTGCCAGGGTGGACACGATTTGACGGGGGGCATTCGGAATACCTGAAGGAAAAGAACGTAACCTGACGATGGCAATTCGTGTGCCAGACACGGTCGCATCGTGCGTGAGCCTGCTGTTGAGGGGCGCGAATCAGGCGTTGCCCGAGGTCGTTTTTGAAAGGATCGAGTGATTCGAGGGTATTCCTTGTCGCATCCGTGAGTTGCGCAGCTATTGTCACGCCCCGAATCGCCGGGTAAAAATTCTTCAATCACCCCGCGAGTGCCCGCCCCGGATGAGTTCCACTTTTCGGAAGTGCTGAAATGACTGATGCCGATCAAGAGAAAACGGGCCTCGGCAATTACTTCATCGCGAACTACCCCCCGTTCTCCGCGTGGAAGCCTTCGTATCTCGCTGACGCATTTGAAGCAACCAACCGGCCGCCCGTTCCCGGCACGCCGTTGGGCTTGTACCTGCACATCCCGTTCTGCCGCAAGCGGTGTAAATTCTGTTACTTCCGCGTTTACACCGACAAGAACGCTCGCGACGTGGAGGCGTACACCAACGCTCTCATCAAGGAAGTCGAACTGTGCAGTCGCCTTCCCATGATTGGCGACCGGAAGCTGGATTACGTCTACTTCGGGGGCGGCACGCCCTCGTACCTGAGCGCGGCCCAACTGCGGGCGATGATGGAGCGGCTCAAGGCGATTATGCCGTGGGACGCGACCCGCGAAGTCGCGTTCGAGTGCGAACCGGGCACCCTCCAGCAACATAAGCTCGAAACGCTGAAGGAACTCGGCGTCACGCGGTTGTCGCTCGGCGTTGAGAACTTCAAGCCCGAGATTCTCCAGTTCAACGGCCGGGCACACCTCGAAGACGAAATCCACCGCGCCTACGGCTGGGCGCGTGACCTGGGCTTCCGCCAAATTAACATCGACCTCATTGCCGGCATGGTCGGCGAGGACTGGGACAACTGGAAGGACTGCGTCCGCAAGACGATCGCCCTCGCCCCAGACAGCGTGACGATCTACCAGATGGAATTGCCGTTCAACACGCGGTTCTCGAAGGAACTGCAACAGGTCGGCGAAGAGGCCCATCCGCCGGCCACGCAAGTCGCCGATTGGCCGACGAAACGTGCGTGGGTGAAGTACGCCTTCGACGAGTTCCTCGCCAACGGGTACGAGATTTCCAGTGCGTACACCGTCGTGAAGGGCAAGGCGAACAACCCGTTCATCTACCGCGACGCCCTCTGGCACGGGGCGGACATGTTCGGCACCGGCGTCGCCAGCTTCGGCCACCTGAACGGCGTTCACGTCCAAAACGTCGATACCTGGGAAGCGTACATCGACAAGCTCGACAAGGGCGAACTGCCGCTCGGCCGGGCGTTCCCCGTGAGCGACAAACAGAAGCTCATCCGCGAGATGATCTTGCAACTGAAGACCGGCCACTTGGAGAACGAATACTTCCGCCGTAAGTTCGGCAAAGACATCTCGCGCGAGTTCGAGAACGGGTACAAGCAACTTCAGGACGAGGGCTGGCTCAAGGTAACGCCGAACGGGGTGGACCTGACGCCGGCCGGCCTCATGCAGATCGACCGCCACCTGCCGACATTTTTCGAGCCGGAACACGCCTCGAAGCGATACACCTAACCGAATGGCCGAATCGCTGACGTTCATGATGGGGAAGTTCGCCGCGCACCTGCCGGCGGACCGGCGGTACTGTCGCAACCACATGTGGTGCGAACCGCGGTCCGATGCCGCCCGCTTCGGCTTTTCGTCCTACGCGGTGCGGCTGATGCAGGACGTGTACTTCCTGGAATGGAAGTTCGACGCCCCGCGGGACGTGGCCGCCAAGCAAGAACTCGGGTTCGTCGAAAGCTCGAAAGCGCAGAGCGAACTCTACGCCCCCCTCGCCGGTTCGATCACGCAGTTCAACGCCACGCTTCTCTCCGACCCGTCCGCGATCA
Organism: Limnoglobus roseus; assembly: GCF_008254045.1. GTDB lineage: Bacteria > Planctomycetota > Planctomycetia > Gemmatales > Gemmataceae > Limnoglobus > Limnoglobus roseus. Next base: position 4,057,630 of record NZ_CP042425.1, read on the forward strand.
ACGCCGACGGCTACGGCGACGGGTGGCTGTTCGAAATGACCGCCGACACGGCCCCCACACTGAGCGCCGCCGAGTACTATCAATACCTGGACTCGGCTTGGGCGACGGCCCAGCGAATTCTGAAGAACCAAGTCAACCTCGACGACGAGTAACGCCATGAGCCGAAAAGTGACCGTGGTTCTCTCGCAAGCCCCCGGCAAGAACCCGGCCAAGCGGTCCCTCGAAGAGAGCATCGCCGCCGCGCTCCTGTTCGAGCCGGGCGTGGACGTGTCGATCGTGCCGAACCTGTACGACCTCGGCCCCGACCACACCGGCCGGATGTTTCTCGAAGGCCTCGGCGGTGACGTGATCGTGCTCTCGTGGCTCTACCCACGGGCCGCGTTCTGGCTGCTCGACCGCGACGGCATCAAGGGCCACTTCGGCGAAACGCAACTCAAGCCGCCGGGCGATGACGACGAAGAGGAACCGGAAGAAGTCGGCGAGAAGCCGTCCGCGATCGGGCCGAGCGGGGCCATCCCGGACCGGCACATCTACACACTCGACCTGCGGGACTTCAACAAGCCCGAGCCGTACCTGACGGAAGTCCGCCGCATCGTGGCCGAGTGCCAGGACCGGCGGGCGAAGAAGGCCGCCGAGAAGGCGGCCACCGCCGCCCCGGTCATCGTGCAACTCGGCCTGCTGACGAAGCCGCCGCAGGAGTTCGCCCCCGATCAACTGCTCGCTCCGGCCGGCCGACGGTGGTATCCGGTGATCGACTACAGCCGGTGTACGAACTGTCTCGAATGCCTCGATTTTTGTCTGTTCGGCGTGTACGGCGTGGACGCCTTCGACCGGATCATTACGGAAAACCAGGACCAGTGTAAGAAGGGCTGCCCGGCGTGCAGTCGCGTTTGCCCCCAGCAAGCGATCATCTTCCCCGAGTACAAGTCGGCCGCCATCGCCGGCGGGGAAGGGGCCACGGTCGGCGGACTGAAGATCGACCTGAGCAAGCTCTTCGGCGGCGGCGACGCGGCCGACCCCCTCGCGGCTGCCGTGGCCGAACGCGACCGCGAACTCGTGGCCGACGGCCGCGCCGCCGTCGGCACGACCGTCGGTCTGCCGAAACGCCAGACCGGCACCGCCGGCCCGAAGGACGACCTCGACAAGCTGGTGGACGACCTCGATTCGTTGGGGTTATGATGAGGCAGGGAGGGACTACGATGGAAAGCGTGAAGCAAGCGGCCGTCAAAATCCTGGATGAGATGCCGGACGACTGCACATGGGAACAAATCCAGGTGCGATTCGAACTGTACGCCGTCATCCAACGCGGTGAGCGGGAGATCGACGCTGGCGGTGGTATTCCCAACGACCAGGTGATGATGGAGGCCGAGGAATGGCTGGCATCGTCTGGACGACCGACGCTCGCCGCGAATTCGACGGAATCCTAGCCACCATCCGCCGGGAAGTGGGTCTCGGTTCGGCCCAAAAGTGGCAGCGGCGGTTCGCGAAAGCGGTCGCACAGATCGCGACCCACCCCGAACTGGGATCACCCCTTGAGGAGTTTTCCCTGGTGGGATCACCGTGAGCAATTCATAGGCCCGTATCGGATGATCTACCGCTTCGATGGAACGAACTGTCGCATTCTTACCGTCAGGCGGGCCGCCCAGCAGTTGCCCGACCGCCCGGGTGAGTCGGCGGACGACGCATGACGACGCGCGAAGGATATCGCTTCGATTCTGCCTACCTCATCGCTCGCGACGCCTTGCTCGCGGAGCGCACGCCGGACGGCTATTGGGTCGGCGAACTCTCGACCTCGGCCCTCAGCACGGCCGTTGCAGTCATCGCCCTATACTTGGTGGACGCCGAGAAACATCACGCAATCATCACCGGCGGCTTGCGGTGGCTGTCCGAGAATCAGAACGCTGACGGCGGCTGGGGCGACACGGTCAAGAGCTTCTCGAACATCTCCACGTCGATGCTCTGCCGGGCGACATTCGCGATCGCGAAGGCAGAAAATGAATTCGCGCCGACCGTGCAACGTCTGGAAGCGTACCTCGACGCCACGTGCGGCCGTTCGCCGGCCGAGCGGGCGGAGGCAATTCGCAACCGCTACGGCAAGGACCGCACGTTCAGCGTGCCGATCTTGATGACGTGCGCCCTCGCCGAACTCGTGCCGTGGCGGGAGGTGCCGCGGTTGCCGTTTGCGCTGGCGTGCCTGCCGCAGAGTTGGTACCGCTTTCTCGGCTTCCCGGTCGTTAGTTACGCCCTGCCGGCCCTCATCGCCATCGGCCAGTGCGTCCACCACCACCGGCCGACCTGGAACCCGGTGCTGGCATCGCAATCCCTCGCGAAGTCGCCGAGCTTGAAGGTGCTGCGGCGCATTCAGCCGTCTAGCGGCGGCTACCTGGAAGCAACGCCGCTGACCGCGTTCGTGACGATGAGCCTCGCGAGCATCGGGAAGAAGGATCACGAAGTCGCGCGGGAGGGCGTGCGCTTCCTCGTCGATTCCGTGCGGCCGGACGGCAGTTGGCCGATCGACACGAACCTCTCAATCTGGGTGACGACGCTCAGCGTGAACGCCCTCGCGGCGGCAGGCGACCTCGACGCGCTGTCGGAGAAGGAGAAGTTGCTCACATGGCTGCTGGGCCAGCAGACGAAGGAACGGCACCCGTACACCGGAGCGGACCCCGGCGCGTGGGGGTGGAGCCACCACCCCGGCAGCGTGCCCGACTGCGACGACACGCCGGGGGCACTGATGGCGGCGAGAAGTCTCGACCCGGCTGGCGACCTCGGCGACATCTTGCGGGGCCTTCGCTGGGTATGCGGGCTACAGAACCGTGACGGCGGCTGGCCGACCTTCTGTCGCGGGTGGGGGAAACTACCGTTCGACCGCAGTGGGGCCGACTTGACAGCCCACGCACTGAGGGCATTTCAAGCGGCTTGGGGTGACGCCCAGCAGGTGCGATTTGCAACCGATCCGCCGATGGAACACCGTTTTCTACACACAATATCCGCGGCGGCCGTTCCGTCGGGTCTGGACTATCTACGAGATCATCAACGCCCCGACGGTTCTTGGCTCCCTCTCTGGTTCGGAAATCAACACGCGGCGGACGACATCAACCCCGTTTATGGAACGGCCCGCGTGCTTGCGGCGTACCGAGACTGGCGGCGCAAGAATTCGGAGGAGTGTCAGAACGGTGTCAGTTTCTTACTCAATGTGCAGAACACCGACGGCGGGTGGGGCGGGGCCAATGATTGTCCGTCGAGTGTCGAAGAAACGGCAGTCGCCGTGGAAGTCCTACTCGATCTTGCCCCCGGCCCGCAGGTCGAGCGCGGGGTGTTGTGGCTGATCGAAGCCGTCGAGTCAGGCCGCTTCCGCGAGCCGTCGCCGATCGGCTTCTACTTCGCCAAACTCTGGTACTTCGAGAAACTCTACCCGCTCATCTTCACCGTCGCGGCCCTCGGCCGAGCACGGGTCACTTCTTCTCGGGGGGCAGGATCGGTTTGAACTCGGCCTTGCCCTTCTTGTCGAGATTCTTGTTCAGGTCGGCTGCGTCGAACTCGGCCTTCGCGCCGCTCTCCGGCACTTCCACGTGAGCCGTCCACAGGATCGCGTTGACCACGATTCGCCGGAAGTTCTCGTCGGCCCAGTTGCGGTGGAAGTGGCCGCCGGTGAAGCCGAAGCCGCGGCCCTTGTTGTCGCGCTCGTAGGCCCACGCCATCGTCTCGATCTCGCCCTTCCGGCCCGCGGTGTACTTCGTGGTCCGCGTGTTGTCCGGCGGGACCGCTTGCAGGATCGGGGTGACGTTCTTCATGTCCTCGGGGAACCGCATGCCGTAGTACCACTCGTCGCGGAGGGTGAACGGCTTCACGCCGCGGGTGATCGGGTGCGTCGGCAGCGTGCGAATCACCGCGTCCCAGTGCGGGTTGATGCTGTAGTCCGGCTCGTAGTAGCCGCCCATCCAGCCGAGGACGCGCTTGCCGTGCTGCGGCAGGTAGTCCACCGCGTAGTGTAGGTTCACCCAGCCAACGCCCTTGTCCATGAGTTTTTGAAGGCGGTCCATGCGGTCGCCGGCCGCGTCCTTCTGCACGACGGGGTGGCCGTTGCGACCGTCCATGTAGAACAGCACACTGTCGGCGATGTCGAACAACTTCTCGTTCTTCGGCCAGCCGTCTTTCGCCATCACCGGCCAGACGTTCGGCGTTTGCTTCAGCAGATTCATCAAAATGGCCGTGCCCGCGTAGAACTCGTGGTCGCCCGGCCCGTGACTGGGCTTCCCGGCGATGAGGAGGACCACCTTCCCCTTGAAGTCGTCCGGCGGGGCGACTTCGAGCGGAACCTTCGACTGGTCGTAGGGGTCAATCGCCGGTTTATCTTGCGCCGAGGCGACGTTCGCGAACGCGGCCAATAGTACGAGCGTGGAAAGTCGGAACATGGAGAGGAGCCCTCGTCGGAGTTGGGAACCGGACCCGATTCGCCGGCTAAGGGACAGAGTATACGGGAATCGCCCGTCCTGTTGCGCCGACCGCGGCCCCCAGATTTCCGGCCGGCGGGGCGGGGTTTCCCATTGGCACGACCGCCCGGAGTTGCGAAACTAATACCGCCCGCTGAAAGACCCCCCGCCCGGCCACGGTATCCTTCCCGACCGTGCTGCCGTCCGTTGGCCGTGCCCCCTTCGAAGGAATGCGATCGTGATGACCGCCGATCTTCCACCCAACGCACCTTCGGAAGGCAAGCCCAAGAAGCCGAACACCGCCGCGTTCAAGGTCGTGCCGGAGACACGCGCCAACCGCGACCGCATCCGGGACGCCGCGACCGCCGCCGTCGCGAAGCTCGACAAGTCGAACCCGCTCACTCGAGATACGTCCCGCGAGTTGGCCGACGCCTTGCTAAGTTCGCTCGGCCTCGGCGATCAGTACCTCGGCTTCACGATGGTGATGCTGACGAACGCCTTCTGGCGAGAACAGGTCGCGGGCATTCCGTTCCACCGCCGGTTGATGCTCCTGCCGCACTGCTTGAAGAACGCGGAAGGGTGCCCGGCCGAGTACGACGAGTTCGGCCTCGACTGCGAGAAGTGCGGCGCGTGCAGCGTGGCCGACTACAAGACGAAGGCCGAACAACTCGGGTACAAGGTGCTCGTCAGCGAGGGGACGCCGATCGTCCTCAAGATCATCATGTCCGGCCACGTCGATGCGATCGTCGGCGTGGCCTGCCTGAACGTGCTGGAGAAGGCGTTCGACAAGGTGCTGCTCGCCGGCATCCCGTGCGTGGCGACGCCGCTGTTGTCGAGCAACTGCAAGAACACGTCGGTCGATCAGGACTGGGTGTTCGACATGATCGACCTGAAGACCGCGCCGCCGGAGCAGCAGACGAAGACCTACGTCCGCTTGATGCGGGCCGCGAACCAAATGTTCGAGGAACCGGAACTGTCTCGCCTTGCGCCGCCGGCTCGCCGTGGCGGGGCAGCGAACGACCCGCTGGCGAGGCACGAGGCGATTGCCTACGACTTCCTCGGTCGCGGCGGCAAACGCTCCCGGCCGTTCATCACGCTCGCGACCTACGACGCCCTCACCGGTGGCAAGGCGACCACGAGCGATGAGGGCTGGCAGTTCAGCGACAGCGTGAAGCGGGCCGCGATGGCGATTGAAACCTTCCACAAGGCGTCGCTGGTTCACGACGACATTGAGGACGACGACGCCTACCGTTACGGCGAACAGACACTGCACCGCGTTCACGGTATCGGCACGGCGATCAACCTCGGCGACTACCTCATCGGCCTCGGGTATCGCCTCGTCAGCCGCGACCGGCAATCGCTCGGGGCGGAAGTCGCCGCCGACATTCTCGACAAACTCGCCGACGCGCACATCAAGCTCAGCGAAGGGCAGGGGGCCGAACTGTTGTGGCGGGACGCGGCCGAGAAGGCGCTGACGCCGATGGACGCTCTGAAGATTTACGCTCTCAAAACCTCCCCGGCGTTCGAGGCCGCCCTCTACACCGGCGTCCGCCTCGCCGGGCCGATCGGGGAGTACGAGAAGCTCATCCCGGACTTCTCGCGGAACGTCGGCGTCGCGTTCCAGATTTTGAACGACCTCAAGGACTGGACCGGCGACGAGGACAACAAACTCGTGAGCGGGCAGGACGTGCTTTCGGCGCGGCCGACGCTGCTGTTCGCGCTCGCCCTGGAATCGGCGAACCCGACCGACAAGGCGGAACTGCTGAAGATCGCGAACGCGCAGTCGAACCGCACGCCGGAAGAAATCGTGGAGCGGGTGCGGGCGATCTACTTCCGCACGCAGGTCTTCGAGAAGGCCGACAAGCTGATCGAGAAGTTCCGGGCGAAGGCGGAATCGTTGGCCGACGCGGTCGAGTGCGAACCGTTCCGCGAGTTGCTCTACTACCTCGCCGACACCGTGCTGGAACGGGCGACCGTTCCGGTCGAACCGCCGGTGGCTACGACGTTTTCCGTGCCGCTCGGCCTGCCGACGGCCCGGATGGCCGTGGTCGGGAGCTAAAGTTTTGCCCTCTCCCGGAAAGACCCTCCGTCGATGGCGGTACTTCCGGGTATGAGCACCCACCTCGCCGAGCCTGCCGTGCAACCGACCCCCGATTACGACGAGCTGTACGCACTGCTCCCGGACGCCGACGGTATCCCCGCCGCGGGGCCGGTCGGGCCACTCGACATGCCATCGCCGTACCGCTCGCTGCTCGTCCACAACCACCACATGACGGTGACGGTCGAGCAGTTCTACGGTGATCGCGTGAACGTGCGGGTGTTGGAGACGCGGGTCGACGGCGACGACTATTCGCGGAAGATTCTGCTCACGCTAGCCGGGTCGGGGAAGGTTGTGCAGTTCGGGATCGTGCGGATCGACTTGGCCCAACTCGCGCCGCTCGTCCGCGAGCAGATCGTCGCGGGCCAAACGCCGCTCGGCCGCGTGCTGATACAGAACGACGTTCTGCGGCAGGTTCGGCCGACGGGTTTCGTGAAGGTCACGCCGAACGCCGCGATGCGGGAGTGGTTCCACGCGGCCGGTGATGAGGCCCTTTACGGCCGCCTCGGCGTGATCGACACCGACGGCCGTCCGGCCATCGAAGTGCTGGAGATTCTGGCCCCCATCGTCGAGCTTACGTAGGCTGCGAATCTTTCAACTGCACCCCGATTTCCGCCAACACTTCCCGCAGGCGAGTCAGGTTTTCTTCCTCGATCATCACCACGGTCGGGCCAAGGCGGTCCAGAATTAGCCCGCAGGTCTCCGGCCACTGCACAATTCCGTCCGCGATTTCGACCGACGACAACCGCACGATTCGGCACGTCTCCGTGACCGGCGACGATACCGTCGGCCCCGTGACGAACAGTCGGCCGGCGGGAGTGAGCGGATTACCCGTGCGGGACACGAACCAGCGGTCCAACTCGTCGAGCGATTGCCCTTGCTCAGTGGCCTGACGAAGCGTTCGCGGCGTGAGGCGGAACTGGCGCGGGCCGTTGCCAGTGACGGGCAGCGGTTCCGCGAGGCGGGCGATCTCCGCTTCCAGCAGCAGGTCGGCTTGCACCGGGTCCACGGCGATCGTCAGCCCGTCGTCGGCGATGGTGAGGCACTTGACCGGCTTTGCGTCGTACTCGCGGTTGCCGATCAGCCGCAGGGCCTTGAATTCCGGCTCGCGACCGTCGGCGGTCAGGCCGATGAGGTCCGTTAACTTGATGGCGACGAGGCCGCGCGATAGGGCCAGGTCGAGGTCGGCCGGCGTGGTGAATTCGACGAGCGTGGCCGTCGGGTAGACGGTGATTCGCTCCCGCTTGTCGGCCCACCGGCGGAGCAGGTCGGCCACGTTGTTCGGGACCGGCCGCATCGCGTGGCGGTCGAGTGTCTGCTTGATGCCCGCGAGCGTCAGCCCGGATTCGAGGCCGTGGTACGTCTCCTCGGCGTTCAGTTCCAGCGTACAGGCCGGGCCGATCTGCTTCCACGCGGCGAACCGCGATAGTTCCGCGATCAGCGGCGGCGTCAGCCCTTGGCGGTAGACCAGCACCTCCGCGTTCGGCTGCACCATGAGCGTCTGCGGGAAGGCCGCCGGCGGTTGTGGCTCCGGCTCGCCACAAAACAGGTAACGGCCGAAGTCCGACAGGCGGAACGTCCGCGGCTCGCCCGCCTGCACCTCCACGACCCGTAGCGGTACTGCGACGGTCAGCAAGAGGGCCTCGACCCAGCCCGCCCCTTGCGTTTTGGCCGCCTCCCGCGAGAGGGCCGACGGGAACGACGGGTGGCGGTCCCAGAGCGGGGCGGCGAGGTCGGCGGCCGTCTTCCCCTTGCCCGGCGTGAGGGCCATCTGGTCGAAGAGGATCAGGGCCGCCGTCGCCGTCGGTGACAGTGCGGTGTCACTCGGCGCGTAGCCCTTGAGCGGGTCCCACGTCTCGACCTGGAAGAACGCGGCGAACAGGTGGGTGAGGAGCGCCCACAGGCCGGCCGGCCACGAACCGAGGACGGCGTCGGCGTGGTATTCCATCTCGATCGGGCGGAACATGCCGGCGGCGGCGGCCCACTCGAACGCGAGAACGCCGGGGTCGGCGACCTTTTCGGGCACGTCGATCAGTGGGGCGGCGAGCAGGTCGTCGGCTTGCAGGCGGGTCAGGTCACGCTTGAACAGCAGTTTCGCCTGCGTCATCTTCACCGGCAGTTGCCGCGTCCGTTGCCAGACTGCCGCGAGGCGAAGGGGCCAGTCGAGGCCGTCACCGCCGGCCGTCGGGGTCGGGGCGGCGCGAGCCTTTTTGCGGTCCTCTCCGGTGCCGATTTCTCGCGAGCGGGCGGCCACGGCCGGGTGGACGAATACGCTCGCGGCCAGCATTCCGGCCCCGCCGAACCACGCGGTGAAGTCCGTGATCGGCGCGTTTCCGGGCGTCTGTGTTGGGAAGATCAGCCCGGCTTCCAGCAGCGATTGCAGCGGCGCGAAGCCGTCCGCGTGGCCCGCGGCGGCCGAGAGGGTGATGAGTTGCCCGACGTTCCAGATGGGTTGGCGGCTGAGGCCGACCAGTCGGAGTAGGGTTTGCGGCCCCTCCGGCAGTTCGCGGATGCGGCGGTCGATAACCGGGGCGTTCGTCTGCGTGGCGGCGGCCTTGTCGGCCAGGTCTTCGACCGTCTGCCCGATCTTGGGCTGAACGAGTCGTGCCGACACGGCGCGGGACAGGGGTTCGGCGTAGCGGTCCAGGGTTTCACGGACGCGCTCGGTCCAGGTCGTATAGTCCGCGATCGGTGGAGGCATTCTGTCGTTCTACGACTCCGTCCGGTTAACGACTTGGGGGGTATGGCCCATCTTGCGAAGTTCGTCCAGAACCGCCTCGACCCGCCCCGGCCGGATGAGCAGCACGCGGTCGGACAGTCGGCCCACGACGTCGCCCGCCAACTTCTTGCGGGCGAGCAGTTCCTGGGCGAGCACCGCGTCCTCCGTCATCACGAAGCAAACGCGGCGGTGCAACTTCGCGGCCAGGCGTGGCGAGGGGGCGGTGTCGTTCACGTCGTCTCCACGGGGGGCGGGGCGGGCAGGAAGCGGCGCTCGTCGAGGATTTCGTAGCTGTAGCCCTGCTCAGTCAGGAACATCTGTCGGTGCTGTGCGAAGTCGAGTTCCTTCGTGTCGCGGGTGATGACCGTGTAGAAGTGGGCGTCGCTGCCGTCGCCCTTCGGCCGGAGCACGCGGCCGAGTCGTTGCGCCTCTTCCTGCCGACTGCCGAACGTGCCGGAAATCTGGATCAGCACGTTCGCGTCCGGCAGGTCGATGGCGAAGTTGCCGACCTTCGAGAGCACAAGGTGCCGGACCTCGCCGCGGCGGAACTGGTTGTACAGCAGTTCGCGCTCGGCGTTCGGTGTCGAACCGGTGATGAGCGGTAGGTCGAACCGCTTGCTGATGTTCTTCAACTGCGACAGGTACTGGCCGATCACGATAACCCGCTGGTCGGCGTACTGTTCGAGCAACTTCGCGACGATCTCGTCCTTCAGCGGGTTCTCGCTCGCCAGGCGGTACTTCTGCCGCCACTCGGCGACGGCGTATTCCATCCGCGCCTTGTCGTCCGGCAGGCCGACGCGAATCTCGGAACAGGACGCCGACGCGATCCAGCCCTTCGTTTCGAGTTCCCGCCACGGCACGTCGTACTTCTTCGGCCCGATCAGGGTGAACACGTCCCCTTCTCGCTGGTCCTCGCGAATCAGGGTGGCCGTCAGCCCGAGGCGGCGGCGGGCCTGAATCTGGGCCGTCACGCGGAAGACCGGGGCGGGCAGCAGGTGGACTTCGTCATAAATGATGAGCCCCCAGTCCCGCTGCTCGAAGAGTTTAAAGTGTGGGTAATCCTCCGGCGACCCCGGCCCGCGACGGCTGGTTTCCTCTTCTTCCATCTCCTCTTCGACGATGTCCGCCGCTTCGTCGTCGGGCAGTTCCTCGTCGTCGTTCCCGCCCTTTTTCTTCCGCTTCTTGCCGGGGCGATAGGTGATGATCTGGTAGGTCGCGACCGTGACGTTGCCGATCTCCTTCAGTTCGCCGGTGTACTCCTTCACGTCTTCGGCCGTTAGCGTGGACTTGTCGATGATTTCGCGAATCCACTGCTTCACGGCCGTCACGCTCGTCGTCAGCACGAGCGTGGACTTCTGCAACAGGGCCATCGCGCACACGCCGACGATGGTCTTGCCGGCACCGCACGGCAGCACGATCACGCCGGACCCGCCGCGAACGTCGCCGCCGGCGTGGAAGACGGCGGCCGCGTCCTTCTGGTAGTCGCGCACGTGGAACGGCAGGCCGGTCGTGGCGACTTCCCGCAATTGCACCGGCAGGTCGGCCCCTTCGGTGTACCCGGCCAAGTCCTCTGCCGGGTAGCCGACCGCGATCAGACCTTGTTTCAAGACGCCGCGGTGCCGGGGCTGGATGGCGAAACTCAGCCCGTCGAGCCGTTCGCCGAGGTACTCTTGCAGCTTCTTTTGCCGCGACAGTTCTTCCAACAGCGGCTTGTCACGGCAGACGAGCCGCATCAGGGTGTCGTCCACGCGCTCCAGTTTCACGCGGCCGTAGCGGCTGACCGTCTCGGTGATGTCGGCCGGGATGTTCGCGGGGATCGGGAACTTCGTGTACATCGCCAGGACGCCGAGCATGTCCTCGGCCGTGATGCCGGCGGCGGCCGCGTTCCAGAGCGACAGGTTGCTGACGCGGTACGTGTGGATGTGCTCCGGGCTTTTCTCCAACTCGGCGAACGGGGCCAGGGCGTCGCGGGCGGCGGCGTACTTCGGGTTGTCGACTTCAACGAGGATCGAGCGGTCCGACTGCACGATGAACGGGTTGGTCGGGTCAAAGCTCGGGGCGGCGGGCGGCGGCGAACTGGCGGGCTTCGTCGATGGTGAGGGCATGGCGCGTCCGAGCAGGGTGCGGGAGTCCAGAATGAGTTATCGTAGTGGGCCGACGCCGTGCCGGACAAGCCGAACGGGGAAAGTGTGGTCGATCGGTCGCGGTCACGGCCGACCTACATGCCCGGCCGTTCGAACCTATATTGATCCGACCCACCGGAGGCGGAAGATGGCCGGAGTTTGGAACCCCGTGGAAACGCGGCGGAAGTTCGGGCTGTACTTGAGTGCGGCCGAGCGGGCGAAGGTCGAGGCGAACATGGCCCCGCTGGCGCGGGTGGACCAATTTTTCGACGCCGACGCGGTCTTTGAAGGAGGCGGCGTCCTCGGCATCGCGTTCCTCGGGGCGGTCCGGCTGTGCTCGGAAGTTGGCATCCGCTGGCACGGCGTCGCCGGCACGTCGGCCGGGGCGATCACCGCCAGCCTGCTGGCCGCCGACCTGAACATCGACCAACTCGAGCAGATTCTCGCGCACCTCGACTTCATGACTTTCCTGTCGAAGAAGACGAGCCGAATGATCTTCAACGGCGACCCGAGCGACGACCTCGATCACCCGATCCTGCTGCTGACGAATCTGGCCATGACCGGCACGCTGGGGCAGTATTCGTCGGAGCCGTTCAAGGTGTGGCTCGACGAGGTGCTGAAGTGGGCCGGCAAGCAAAGCTTCGGCGAGATGTGGGACAAGAGTGCTCTGGCGAACGACCGACAGCTAAAGATCGTCGTCTCCGACGTGACCCGCGGCGAGATGAAAGTGCTGCCGGACGACCTGGAACCGGCCCGCGGAACGCCGGCCCGCGCGGCGGAGGGGGCGACGAGTACGGTGCAAGCCGGGAAGGTCGAGTACCGGCCGCCGCTGACGCCCAAACAGCGGGCGTTCAGCGTGGCGGAAGCCGTGCGGCTGTCGATGAGCATTCCGTTCTTCTTCGAACCCGGCACCCTCGAAAGTAGCCGAATCGTGGACGGCGGCATCCTCAGCAACTTCCCGCTGTGGATCTACGACGACGACACGCCGAACAAGAAGCCCGAGTGGCCGACGTTCGGCTTCCGCCTCGTGGACAAGGCCGACGCCCTGCCGCTGCCGATCGAAAAGGCCACGGACCTCCTGTCGTCGATGTTGAAGACGATGATGCTGGCCGGCGACCGCCGCTACCTGAGTCAGCGACACCAGGGGCGCGTCATCGACCTGGACCTGACCGGGCTGAACATCTCCGCCACGCAGTTCGGCCTGACGGCCGACCAGAAGGACCAACTGTACACCCGCGGTTACCTCTCGGCGAAGGACTTCTTCACGAACCGCTGGAGTTGGAAGAACCACCTGACCCTTCGCGGGTTCTGATGGTAGAATGTCGCCACCACACGCCGCCACCGTTTTGAGAGACAACTCCCGCCCCGGTTCACTTTCCCCTGGAACGAGTATGCGAACCCTGCTTTCCACCCTGATCGTGCTCGGGAGCGCCCTGGTCGCGAGCGCCGAGAACTGGCCGCAGTGGCGTGGCCCGAAGAACGACGGCCACAGTTCCGAAACGGGCCTGCCGGTCAAGTGGGACGAGAAGAACAGCGTCGTATGGAAGATTCGCCTGCCCGGTCCTGGGGCTTCGACGCCGTGCATCTGGGGGGAGAGCATCTTCCTAACGACGCAGGAAGGGACCGACATTGTGGTCCACTGCATTACCACCGACGGCAAGGCGAAGTGGAGCAAGAAGCTCGGCACGAGCAAGGGGAAGCCGTACCGCAACGACGAGGGGAACGACGCCTCCGCGTCGTGCAGCACCGACGGCAAACTTGTCTTCGCGTTCGTCGGGTCGGGTGAGGTCGCGGCCTACGATTTCGAAGGCAACAAGGTCTGGGACCTTGACTCGCAGAAGAAGTACGGCGAGTTCAACATTCAATTCGGCGTTCACCAGACGCCGGTGCTTTACAAGGGCCGGCTGTACCTGTCGCTGTTGCACCGCAAGGCGCAGTTGCTCGTCGCCCTCGACGCAGCGACCGGCAAGGAAATCTGGCAGCACAAGCGGCAGAGCGACGGCCGCGGCGAGTCGCCGGACGTGTACGCCTCGCCGTTCATCTGGGAGAAGGGCGACCAGGCGCTGCTCATTTCGCACGGCAACGACTACTGCACCGCCCACAAGTTGGACAACGGCGACGAGGTCTGGCGGGTCGGCGATCTGAACCCGAAGGCCAAGTACAACAATAACTGGCGAGCGGTTTCGTCGCCGCTGGTGACGCCCGACCTGATCGTGGTGCCGTCGTGCAAGAACGGCGTGACCGTCGGCATCGACCCGGCGAAGGCGAAGGGCCTCATCGTGCCGGGCAGCCCGGCCGAACTGTGGCGACTGCCGAAGAACACTCCCGACGTGCCGTCGCCGTTGCTCGTGGACGACCTTCTGTACATTCAGGGCGAGGGCGGTGTGCTGTACTGCTACGAGGCGAAGACCGGCAAGGCCGTCTACAGTGAGAAGGTCACGAACATGCGTCACCGGGCCAACCCGGTGTACGCCGACGGCAAGATCTACCTTCTGGGCCGGGATCAATCGACCGTGGTGGTGAAGCCGGGCCGCGAGTTCGAGGTGCTGGCGACGAACAAACTGCCCGACAACTTCGCGGCGTCACCGGCCGTGTCCGGCGGGCGGGTTTACCTCCGCGGCTTCGAGAATCTCTGGGCGATCGGGGCGAAGTAACCTCGCTTTCCCGTGACGGCCGCTAGACTATCCTCATGCCACGGGAGTACCTCTCGCAACTCGCCCCGACTCCGACGGATGAGGATTGGGACTTAGCGGCCGAGTCCATTGCGGTGAAAATCCGCTGGTTCGGCTTGATCGTCGGGGCCGTCCTCGCCAACTTCGGCTCACCGACCGCAGATCCGCGACCGTTGAACTTGATCCTGCTCCTCGGCCTCGGGTTCACGCTCCTCGACACGTTCTTCTTCACGCGCCGGCGGGTTGTCCTCCGCGACCACCCGCTCGTGATCTCGGTGCTTGAGAGCTTCTTCATCGGCCTGCTCTGCTACTTTCAGGGCGGCCTCGAAAGCCCGTTCCGTTACTACTACCTGCTCTCGCTCGTCTGCTGTGCCATCCGGTTCTCGCCGCGGACGACGTTCATCACCTGTGGGCTCGACTGCCTCAGCTACCTGGTCCTCTACGCGATGCAACCCGCCGCGGACCGCGAGCCGCAGTTGGTGCTACCGCTGATGGTGCTGCTCGTCTGGATCGCGTGGGCGACGAGCGCACTGGCGAAGCTCTTGAAGCGGGCCGGCGAACAACTCCGGCTCTTGAACGGGGAGTTGCGCGAGAACAAAAATCAATTGGAGACGCGCATCGCCGAGCGGACGCGGGAACTCGAAGAGACGCAGGCTCAGGTGTTGCACCAGGAGAAGATGGCCGCGTTCGGCCTCCTCGCCGCCGGCATCGCGCACGAGGTCGGCAACCCCCTCACGTCGATCAGTTCGCTGGTGCAGGTACTCGAACAGCGTGACCTGGACGAGTACACGCGGAACAAGCTCGGGCAGGTCGGCGGGCAACTCGCGCGGATTCAGACGATCCTCCGGGAACTCGTTAACTTCAGCCGCCCGGCCAGCACACAGCGGGTGAACGCCTCGATCCGCGACATCGTCGACGAGGCTCTGGGGATCGCGAAGTTCTACAAGGGCGGCAAAAACCGCGTCCTCGCCGCCGAGGTGCCGGACGGTCTGCCGCTGGTTCCCGGCGTGCACGACCAACTCGTGCAGATCGTCTTCAACCTCGTCCTCAACGCCATCGACGCGACGGGGAAGGGCGGCCGCATTACCGTCTCCGCCCGCACCGAGGGGCTGACGGTCGTGCTCCGGGTGGCCGACGACGGGGCGGGCATCGCCGCCGACGTGCGGCCGAAGTTGTTCCGACCGTATTTCACCACCAAGAAGCACGGCACCGGCCTCGGCCTGTTCGTGATCCGCAAGATCGTCGAGGAGCACGGCGGCCGCGTGACGTTCGAGGACCGATCCGGTCAAGGAGCGACGTTTCTTGTGGAATTGCCGACCGTCCAACCGGTCGCCGTCCGCCCTGCCGAGGTCGCGTGATGATCGCCAAGCCCGAACCCGCGTCCGTCCTGATCGTAGACGACGAACCGCTGATCCGCGAAACACTCGCGGAGTATCTGCAACAACAGAGCTTTCGCGTGGCGACCGCCGAGAACGGCGAGGTCGCGCTGGCGAACGTCCGCAAGCGGGCGTTCGACGTGGTGATCTGCGACATCAACCTGCCGGGGCTGGACGGCCTGGAAGTGCTCGAACGCCTGTCGCGGAGCAATCCCGAGACGTTCGTCCTGCTCATCACGGCCTACGCGACGGTCGATTCCGCGGTCGAGGCGTTCCAGAAGGGGGCGTCCGACTACCTGATGAAGCCGATCCTGCTGCACGAGGTGTCGCAGAAGATTCGCCGGCTGATGGTGCAGAAGAGCATTTCCCAGGAGAACCAGTGGTTGCGGCGGGAACTGAACCGCCAGACCGACGCGGCCGACATGGTCGTGGGCCGTAGCCCGGCGATGCAGGCGGCGGTGCAACTCGCCCGCAAGGTCGGGCCGACGCCGTCCACGGTGCTCCTGCTCGGCGAGAGCGGGACGGGCAAGAAACTGATGGCCCGCACCATCCACCGGGCCGCACAACCGGCGAAGGGGCCGGAGAAGCGGTTCGTGGCCGTGAACTGTGCCGCGACGCCGGGCGAGCGGTTGGAGAACCAACTCTTCGGCCACTGCAAGGGGGCTTACGCCGGGGCCGACGCGGACCAAGCGGGGCTGTTCGCGCAGCCGGGCACGGTCTTCCTCGACGAGATCGGCGAACTTTCTCCCGGCACCCAGGCGAAGCTCTTGCGGGCCATCGAGCAGCACGAGATCCTGCCCATCGGGGCGAACGAACCCGTGCCGACGGCTGCCCGACTCATCGCGGCGACGAACAAAGATCTGCAACAGGAAGTGGCGGCCGGCCGGTTCCGCGAGGACTTGCTTTACCGGCTGAACACCGTGACGATCCTGCTGCCGCCGCTGCGGGAGCGCCGCGAGGACATCCCGGAGTTCGTCGAACACCTCGTCGCGAAGCACGCCGGGGCGATGAGCAAGCGGTTCGCCGGAGCCAACCGCGAGGCAATGGAACTGCTCGTGCGGTACCCGTGGAAGGGGAACGTCCGCGAGTTGGACAACGCGATTCAACGGGCGATCATCCTCGGCGACGGCCCGCTGATTCGCCCGACCGACCTGTCGCCGGACATCGCCCCGGACCCGGCCGACCCGTCGGCCGTGGACGACCTGAACGCCGCCGCTGCCCGGTTCGAGAAACAGCACATCGAGCGCATCCTGCGGCAGACGCCGGACAAGCGGGAAGCGGCGAAGCGGCTGGGCATCGGCCTGAGTTCGCTCTACCGCAAGATCGAGCAACTCGGCATCGGCCCCGGCGAGCGGTAAGTTTTCGCTCGTGAGCGGTTGCGTTTTCTTCGCACTTCTGAGAGAATAACCCCACACCCCACCCGACCCTCTTCCGTGGTCTCGTGATGCCGTTTCGAGCCTCATTCCTTCCCCTGGCCCTGCTTCTGATCATTGTCCCAGGTTCCCGCCTGTCGGCCGACGACCCGAAGGCGGCGGAGTTCTTCGAGCAGAAGATTCGGCCAGTCTTGGTCGAACACTGCTTGAAGTGCCACTCCGCCGAGGCGGAGAAGAACAACAAGCTCAAGGGTAACCTCTTTCTCGACACCGCGGAGGGCGTCCAGAAAGGCGGCGAGAGCGGCCCGTCGGTCGTGGCGAAAAAGCCGGCGGAAAGCCTGCTGCTTCAAACGATGCGGTACGAGGGCGACGTGAAGATGCCGCCGAAGGGGAAGTTACCCGACGCGGTGCTGGCCGATTTCGAGAAGTGGATCAAACTCGGCGCGCCCGACCCCCGCACCGGCTCGTCTGCCCCGCGGAAGCAGGTCGGCATGAGTGTCGAGGACGGTCGGAAGTTCTGGGCGTACCTGCCGCCGAAAGCAGTCCCCGGCGACATCGACTCGCTCATCCGGGCGAAGCTCGACGAGAAGGGGCTGAAGCCCGCGAAGCCGGCCGACCGCGAGACGTTGATCCGCCGGCTGTACTACGACTTGATCGGCCTCCCGCCGACGCCGGAAGAGGTGGCCGCGTTCGCGAAGGACACGTCGCCCGACGCTGTCGAGAAACTCGTTGACAAACTGTTGGCGTCACCGCGGTTCGGCGAGCGGTGGGGTCGCCACTGGCTGGACGTGGCCCGGTACGCCGAGTCGGTCACGCTGCGGGGCATCATCCTGGACGACGCCTGGCGGTACCGCGATTACGTCATCGACTCGTTTAACCAGGACGTGCCGTTCGACCGATTCGTTCGCGAGCAGATTGCCGGCGACCTGCTACCCGCGGCCGACTGGAAGGACCGCCGCCGGCAGACGACCGCCACCGCCTTCCTTGCGCTCGGCAACACGAACCTCGAAGAGCAGGACAAGAAGCAACTGCGCATGGACGTGGTGGACGAGCAACTCGACGTGATTACGAAGGGCTTCCTCGGCCAGACCGTGACGTGTGCCCGGTGCCACGACCACAAGTTCGACCCGATCCCGACGAAGGATTATTACGCCCTCGCCGGTGTCCTGCGGAACGTGAAGGCACTGGAGAACGCGAACGTCTCGATGGTAGTCGACGTGGCCCTGCCGGTCGACCCGGCCGACGAGCCGGCGATCCGCAAGACCGAGGCCGCCATTGCCTCGCTCCAGGCCCGCATCAAGGCCGAGAAAGGGAAGACGCCGACGGCGAAGGCGGGCGGTGGGGTCATCCTCGCGAAAGACGTGCCGGGCATTGTGGTCGACGACGCGGCCGCCAAGAAGGTCGGCGATTGGACGGCCTCCACGCACTCGAATTTCTACATCGACGCCGGGTACGTTCACGACGCCAACACGGGGAAGGGTGAAAAGACTCTGACCTTCCAGCCCGACGCATTGCCGCCAGGGAAATACGAGGTCCGTCTGGCGTACTCGCCGGGGACCACGCGGGCCGACAACGTGCCCGTCACGGTGATGAGCGCCGACGGCGAGAAGGTCGTCACCGTGGACATGAAGAAGAACCCGACCGTCGAAGCCCGCTTCGTGTCGCTCGGCGAGTACCGCTTCGAGAAGGGCGGCGTCGGGTACGTCATCGTTTCCAACGAGGACACGAAAGGGCACGTCACGGCCGACGCGGTGGTGTTCCTGCCGCTGGAAAAGGCCGACACGACCGGAACTGGGGCGAAAGTCGAAACCGTCAAGGCGACGACCGGCGGTGAAACGCTCAAGGCGATGGAAGCCGAACTCAAGCGACTGCAGGCGAGCGGGCCGAAACGGCCGCGGGTGGTTTCGGTGGTGGAAGAGAAGCAGATCGAGGACACGAAGGTTCACATCCGCGGTAACGTCCACAACCTCGGCGAACCCGCCCCCCGCGGCGTGTTGCAAGTGGCGACCGTCGGGCCGGCCCCGACTTTCCCGAAGGGCCAGAGTGGCCGCCGGGAACTCGCGGAGTGGATCGCCTCGCGTGACAACCCACTGACGGCCCGCGTGATCGTCAACCGCACCTGGCAGTGGTTGCTCGGCACGGGCATCGTTCGCTCCACCGATAACTTCGGCACCACCGGCGAACGGCCCTCGCACCCCGAACTGCTCGACCACCTCGCCACGCGGTTCGTCGCCGACGGGTGGTCGATGAAGAAGCTGATCCGCCAGATCGTCCTCAGCCGAACTTACCAGCAGGCGAGTACCGGCACGACGGAGGGGGCCGACCCCGACAACCGTCTCTTCGGCCGTGCGAACCGTCGCCGGTTGGAAGCCGAGGCGATCCGCGATACGATTCTGACCGTGAGCGGCCAACTAACCCTTGATGTCGGCGGGCCGACTTACCCGGCGACGCTCGCGGCCGACTACGGCTACAAGGGCATGTCCACCCGCCGCAGCGTGTACTTGCCGATGTTTCGGAATGCCCTGCCGGAACTGCTCGAAGTCTTCGACCTCGCCGATCCCAGCACTGTCACCGGCACGCGGAACGTCAGTACCGTGGCCCCGCAGGCACTGTTCCTGATGAACAGCCCGTTCGCCCATGACCAGGCGAAGCACGCAGCCGAGAAACTGTTGGCCGAGAAGTTGGCCGACGATGAGACGCGACTGGCGCGAGCCTACCGCTTGACGCTCGGCCGCGAGCCGACGGCCGGCGAGCGGGCCGTCGCACTGAAGTACCTGCAAAGCCGGAGTGCGCCGAAGGAAACGTGGGCGAATCTGTTCCAGGCGTTGTTCGCGTCGGCCGACTTCCGATACGTGAATTGATTCGAGCTAAAGAGATTCGATGCGATTCATCGCCCTCGTTCCTAACCCGACAAACGAGATTCGCCGAGTTATGGTCTACCCGGCGAGTGACGGCACGTACCTCTTCCTCTTCCGAATGACTGAAGACGGACCATCGTTTGCCGATCATTGGTTCGATTCTTCGGCCGAAGCAATTACGTCGGCCGAAGAATCCTTCGGCATTCAGGCGTGTGATTGGCAAATGATATCAAGCCCGTTGCCGGGTTGCCCAGATGATCGCGTTACCCCAACAACTAACGCGGTTACTGAATAAGAAAGGATCTCCCGTGCATCTCCCCATCTCCCGCCGTGATTGGTTGACCCGCACCGGCTGTGGCTTCGGTGCGCTCGCCCTTGCCGGACTTTCGACGGCCGAGGCCGCAACCGCGAACCCGCTGGCTGCCAAAGTGTCGCACTTCCCCGCGAAGGCGAAGCGGGTGATCTTCTTGTTCATGCAGGGCGGTGTGAGCCACGTCGATTCCTACGACTACAAGCCGCGGCTGACGAAGGACGACGGCAAGTTGCTGGCCTTCGACGACGCCCGCGTGATCGCCAACACCGGCAACAAGGGGTCGTCGCAGCGGGTTATGAAGCCGCTCTGGAAGTTTGCCCAGCACGGCCAATCGGGGCGGTGGGCGTCCGACCTGTTCCCGACTGTGAACGACCACCTCGATAAACTCACGTTCCTGCACTCGCTGCACACGGAAGGCGTCGCTCACGGTCCGGCTACGCTGTTCCTGCACTGCGGCTCGACGAACTTCGTCCGGCCGAGCATGGGATCGTGGGCGCTCTACGGCCTCGGCAGCGAGAATGAAAATCTGCCCGGCTTCGTGTCGATCGCCCCGTCGAGCGGCAACGGCGGTGCCCGCAATTACGGCACCGCTTTCCTGCCGGCCGTCTACCAGGGCACGCCGCTCGGCAAGGCTGGTGGGCCGGCGTCCGAGGTAGTCGTGCGGAACGTCCGCGGCGAGGGGGCGCCGTTCGAATTGCTCCGTGAACTGCACGCCGAGCAACTGAAGCGGACGCCGGGCGACGCCGAACTGGAGGCCGTGGCGAACTCCTACGAACTCGCCGCCCGGATGCAGGCGAACGCCCCCGACGTGTTGGACCTGACCAAAGAGACGAAGGAGACGCTCGCCCTCTACGGCATCGGCGACAAGGCGACCGACACGTTCGGCCGCGAGTGCCTGATGGCCCGCCGGCTGTGCGAGAGCGGCGTGCGGTTCGTGCAAGTGACCTACGGTGACAACACCGCGAACCCGGCCTGGGACCAGCACTCGAACCTGCCGAAACACGGCGACCACGCCCACGCGGTGGACAAGCCGATCAGCGGCCTGCTCGCCGACCTGGACCGGCGCGGGCTTCTGAAGGACACGATCGTCTGGTGGGGCGGCGAGTTCGGCCGCACACCGTACGCCGAGAAGAACGGCACCGGCCGCGACCACAACCCCGGCGGCTTCACCGTCTGGCTGGCCGGCGGCGGCTTCAAGCCCGGTTTCGCGTTCGGCGCGACCGACGAATTCGGCCACCTCGCGGTGCAGGACAAGGTCCACATGCACGACCTGCACGCGACGATCCTTCACCAACTTGGCCTCGACCACGAGAAACTCACGTTCCGCTACGCCGGCCGCAACTTCCGCCTGACGGACGTCCACGGCCGGGTGGTGAAAGAGATGCTCGCCTGACCGCCGCGAGAAAGAAATCGGGCGGCGTCCTGTAGTCTCTACCAACCGGGGGCGATCGCCCCCGGTCGCGTACCCGCCCCACCACGAGAGAGCGTATGCCGACCGCCAAAGCGTTCAGCGCGAGCAATGCCACGTCCCCACTGGCCGCGGCCAGCATTCCTCGCCGCGAGGTCGGGCCGACGGACGTGGCCTTCGAGATTCAATACTGCGGCGTCTGCCACTCCGACCTACACACGGCCCGCAACGAGTGGGCCGCGTGGCCGACTGTTTACCCGTGCGTGCCGGGGCACGAGATCGTCGGGAAGGTCACGGCGGTCGGGGCGAAGGTTTCGAAGTACAAGATCGGCGACCGGGTCGCGGTCGGGTGCATGGTCGATTCTTGTGGCGCGTGTGCGGGCTGCCGAGAAGGGCTGGAACAGTACTGCGACGCCGGCAAGACGGTGTTCACGTACAACTCGGCCGACCCGCACGGGACCGCCCCCGTCACCTACGGCGGCTACTCCGACCGGATCGTGGTCGACGAGAAGTTCGTCCTCCGCGTGCCGGAAAACCTCGACTTGGCCGGAGTCGCGCCGCTCTTGTGCGCGGGTATCACGCTGTACTCGCCGCTCAAACACTGGGGGGCGGGGCCGGGCAAGAAGGTCGGCATCGTCGGCCTCGGCGGGCTTGGGCACATGGGCGTGAAGTTCGCCCACGCTTTCGGGGCGGAAACGGTTCTCTTCACCACGTCACCCTCGAAGGTCGCGGACGGTAAGCGGCTCGGAGCCGACCAGGTCGTGGTGTCGAAGGACGCGGACCAGATGAAGCAGCACGAGCGGTCGTTCGACCTGATCGTGAACACGGTGGCCGTCTCGCACAATCTCGATCCGTTCCTCTCACTGCTGAAGCGGGACGGCACCTTGGTCCTCGTCGGTGCGCCCGAACACCCGCATCCGTCCCCGGCCGTCTTCCAACTCCTGTTCGCCCGCCGGTCGCTGGCCGGGTCGGGCATCGGCGGCATCCCGGAAACGCAGGAAATGCTCGACTACTGTTCGGAGAAGGGGATCGTCTCGGACATCGAACTCATCCCCATCCAGCAGATCAACGAGGCCTACACGCGGATGGCCAAAGGCGATGTCAAGTACCGCTTCGTGATCGACATGAAGACGCTGAACAGTTGATTTCGAACTCCGCGATCGGGGTAAACGAAGTGGGCCGGCACAATCGTGCCGGCCCGCTTCATTTACTGATCGCTACCCGTTAGTGGTTCAGCATGAACTCGTTCGTGTTGAGCAACGCCCAGAACAAGTCCTGGTAGAAGCTCGCGTCGTTCGGGCCCGTCCCGGGGACCATCCGCGGGCCGGACGGGATGACCGTCTGAGGCGGGTTCTTGCCCTTCGGCTTGTCGGCGGGCTTGGTACCCTTCGGAGCTTCCACGGGCTTCGCCGGGGCGGTCGAGGCGGTCTTGGCGTCCCCCTTCGGGGCTTCGCCCGCGATCACGGCGCCCTTCTCCATGATGCCCTTGATCTTGGTCAATTCCGCGGTCGTCGGGTGGCGGGTCAAGGTCGAGAGGAACAGTTCGTCGATCACCACCGAGGCGTTGACCGCCGACCCGCTCTTGGTGTGCTTGGCGATGACCCGCAGGACCGGGTTCGTTGCCGTCTTGCGGCCGACCTCGTCGTTCAGTTCCTTGCCGTTCATCATCAGCAGGGCTTGCACGACGGTGCCGTTGAAGGTCATCTCATTCCCCTCGTCGTCGCCGAAGTTGCGGACGAGTTTCGACATCCACAGTTCGCGCTGCTTCTTGCGGGCGTCGGCGTCGGAATACAGTTCCGACTTCGTCGCCGTCATGATCGTCTCGAACAGCACTTCCGGCGACAGGGCTTTCAGCGGCATCCGCGCGAAGTACGGCTCGAACTTCGGATCGATGTAGTCCTTGTTCGCGACGTGGCTGAGGCCGTAAGCGTCGCTGCAACAGATCCAGAACAAGAGCTTCTTGATGTCATACTTGGCGTAGTTATTGAAGTCCGCTCCGAGTTCGGTCAGCATCTCCGGGTGGACCACTTCGTTGTGCGAGCCGAAGTCATCGATGCTTGCGTCCTTGTTCAGCCCGCGGCCGAACAGGTGGCCCCAAACGCGGTTCACGAACGCCTTCGAGAAGTTGTCGTGCTTCAGCACGTAGTCCGACAGGGCGTCGCGACGGCTTTTCGCGGCGGTGGCGATCACCTTGCTACTTTCTTCGCCCGCCTCGGCCTTCGAGAGGTCCTTGAGGAAGTTCGGCTTCGTGGCCATCAACTTGCCGTCGCGGCGCTCGTAGAAGATGATCGACTGCGCGTTGTACTTCGACTCGTCGGTCAGCGCCACTTGCACCGGGTTGGCCATCATTTGGCGGTCGGCGTTGGTCGTCGGGGTCTTGTCACGGACGGTCTGACGGAAGAAGGCGTTCACGCCCCAGAAGTCGGCCTGAATCCACTCTTTGTTGAACGGGTGGTCGTGGCACTGCGTGCAATTCGTTTGGATGCCGAGGAACAGGCGGGTGACGCGCGACGTGATCGGCACGGCGTCGAACCGTCCGGTTTCGCTCTGCTTCTCGGCGGGCGTCGGCTCGCCGAGGTGGTGGATGATGAAGTTGACGGCCCCGTTCTCGTTCGTCTTGCCGGACGCGGTGAGGAGCTTCGAGACGAGTTGGTCGTAGGGGGTAACGTTGGCTTCCAGGTTCGCCCCGAGTTCTTGTTCCAGCCAGACGCGCATTTGGTCGCGGTAGAGCGGGTGGCCGGTGCGGGTCAGCAGCCAGACGGTCCAGATGTTCGCCCAGTGCTCGGCGAATTCGTCGGTGTACGAGAAGCTGAGTTCTTTCTTGCCGTCGAGCTTCACGGGGTTCCCGTTCATCTTCGGCTTGTACTCTTTGGTGTACAACAGGCGGTTGATGAGGCGGGGCCGCTTGTTCGCCGCGTGGTCCTGGTCGAAGTCGACGGCTTCCTCGTAGGTCGGAATGCGGCCGATCAGGTCGATGAACGCGCGTCGCATGAACTCGAGGTCGCTCGCCTTGTCGGCGGGTTTTTTGATCCCCGCCTTGGTCCAGTCTGCGGCGATGTGCTTGTTAATCGCCTCGGTTTGCTGGGCGACGACGACGTTTTCGGCGGCAGACCCGCGGGCGGCGAAGGCCATGCCCAGGCCGAGTGCGAAGAGGCCGATGGCAAGTCGGTACATCCGAAACCCTCTAGAGAGGAGTGAGCGAACGGCATCGACCCGGACTCGGTGCGACCCGTACAGTAGGTGTAGTCTAAACCACCGGGAAAGCACCGGTCCAGTGAAACAACCGTGGAATTACCTAGTGGACTTAACACTAGGACGCCCCGGGCGGTTCCGAAGTTCCCGAACCCGATTTCCCCTAACTGACCCGGGACCGAAAAGATGCGGCTCGACCTGAAGACAATCGCCGCCCGGATGCGAACGGCCGAGACCGAGCAGTTGATGGACCGCGTTACCGTGTTCCGCGAAGAGATGGAACCGGCCGCGGTGGACCTGATCGAAGGCGAATTGGCCCGTCGTGGCGTGACGGACGAACAGTTGGTCCATCATCTCCGCGTGCGGATCGAGCGGGCCGTTCTGCGGGACGACGGAACTGTCGTGCGGTGCAACTTTTGCGAACGCCCGGCCGTCGTGCAGGCCCGCGGCTGGTTCCGCATCTTTCGGTTTGTGCCGCTCTACCCGCGCTTGTTCTCGTACTGCGTCGTCCACGAGCGGAAGCCGAAGACCCCGCTCGGGATACCGACCGAAGACGCCTACGAGTAGAGCCGCTTGCCCATGCTGACAAGTTCCTCGACGGCGTAGCCGAGCGATTGGTAGAAGGGGATCACGCCGGCGTTGGTCGCGCGGACTTGCAAGTTGATCTTGAGACAACCGCGCTCGACGAGGGCCGATTCCATCCGGCGGAGGAGCTGCCCGCCGATGCCCTGCCGTCGGTGGCCGGGGTGGACGGCGACGGAGTAAATCCACCCGCGGTGCCCGTCGTAGCCCCCCATCACTGTTCCCACGACTTCCCCCGCGGCATCGGCAACGAAGAACAGATCTCGTTCGTGGGCCAACTTGTTGCGGATCGAGGTGGCCGGGTCGTTGTGCGGCGCGGACGGGGGCAGTACCTCGTTCCAGAGGGCGATCACGGCCGATAGATCGGCGTCATGGTAGTGGCGAATCTGCACGGCGGGTGCCCTCAACCGCGGTTCTCGTCCGGCTTCGGGTCCGTCGGTTGCTTCTGGAAGTCGAACTCCGGGTT
Source organism: Limnoglobus roseus (assembly GCF_008254045.1). Classification (GTDB taxonomy): domain Bacteria; phylum Planctomycetota; class Planctomycetia; order Gemmatales; family Gemmataceae; genus Limnoglobus; species Limnoglobus roseus. Next base: position 4,083,243 of record NZ_CP042425.1, read on the forward strand.
GTACTCGTACCCGGTGCCGGCCTCGCGGTTCGGCTGGAGCGGTTGGTTGTTGGGGTTAACGGCGTCCCGTCGGGCCGCCTGAGACTGGAACCACCGGGCGAGGTTCCAGACGCACAGGAAGGCGCAGATCAAGTTCGCGACCGTCCAGTTCCGCACCGGCAGGCGGTCCAGGGTTTCTTCGTCGAGCAGCACCGACCGGAGCAGAATCCCGACCGCGAGCACGGCCCACGCCGTTGCCGCGAAGAGTTGCCAGTGTCGTACCATTGTTGCCCCCGAACGAGTCACCGTCAGTCTACCGACCTTCGGGACGGCGACTGATCTCGAAAATCGGTCGGCCGGCGGATTGTCTGGCGTCCGCCGTTCGTTCTCGTGTACGATAGCAGTCACCGCAGAGCAAACCCCGCCGGCGAATTCGCTTCGCCACCCACCATCCGACCTCCCTCGGAGCGGCATAGTGATCTGGCCTTCTTCCCGCACCGCCATCGGCTTCGTGGTCGCAACAACGGCGTTGGCCGTTCTGGTGCTGTTCTTCCGCCACGACCCGCCGGCTTCCGCTGCCGACGCGCCGGCCGCAAATCTCGGCGAAGAGTACGCGAAGACCGTCCGCCCTCTCATTGTTCGCCACTGCCAACAGTGCCACTCGGCCAGGCGGTCGGAAGGCGACATCGACCTGCAACAATTCGCCACGCTCGACGACGCCCGGAAGGCGACCCGCACCTGGCAGAAGGTGGCCGAGATGCTCGACAGCGAGCAAATGCCGCCGAAGGAATCGAAGCAACCGACCGACGCCGACCGGACCGCCCTGCGAACCTGGGTGAAGGTGTTCCTCAAGCACGAGGCAAAGGCGAACGCCGGCGACCCCGGCCGCGTCGTCCTCCGCCGCCTCAGCAACGCGGAGTACACCTACACCCTCCGCGACCTGACCGGCGTCGATTCGCTGCAACCGGCCCGCGAGTTCCCCGTGGACGGGGCGGCCGGCGAAGGCTTCACGAACACCGGCAACGCCCTGGTGATGTCGCCCGCACTCTTGACGAAGTACCTCGACGCCGCGAAGGACGTGGCCAGTCACGCGGTTCTGATGCCCGACGGCATCCGCTTCTCGCCGACGAGTACCCGGCGAGACTGGACGAACGAAATCCTCGCCCAGATTCGCATGCTCTACGGCCGCTACACCGATTCGAGCGGCGGCAACATCGTCAACCTGCAAGGGCTGATGATCGACGGCAAAGAAGGCGGTCGCGTGCCGGTCGAACAGTATCTCCGGGCGACCCTCGCCGACCGCGACGCCATTCGGGCCGGCCGCAAGTCGCTGGATGCCGTCGCGGCGGAACACAAGCTGAGTGCCAAATACCTCGCGGCCGTCTGGAAGGCGCTCGACGGATCGGAACCGTCCCTCTTGTTGAACGATCTGCGGACGCGATGGCGGACGGCGAAGCCGGACGACGCGAACGCCCTCGCCGCCGACATCGCCCGGTGGCAGAAGGCACTCTGGAAGTTCAACAGCGTCGGCCACATTGGCAAGCTCAACGGCCCGAAGGCGTGGCTGGAACCGCTCGACCCGCTGACGACCCGGCTGGACGTGCGGATGAAACTGCCGCCCGCCAACGAGAAGGGCGAAGTCACCCTCTACCTCGCCGCCTCCGACCTCGGCGACGGGGCGGACGAAGTGATCTGGCAACGGCCGCGGTTCGTGGCGGCGAATCGCCCGGACTTGTTGTTGCGAGACGTGCGAGCCATCGCGGGAGAGATGGCCGCTCGCCGCGAGCGAATCCTGAGCAAAACGAGCCAGTACCTTCAAGCGGCCGCGGAGTTCGCCGAGGCGAAAACGCCGGCCGACGTGGCGGCGGTGGCAAAGACGCACGACTTGGAGGCCGACGCCCTGCAAGCATGGCTTGACTGCCTGGGCATCGGGGCGAGTGGGCCGATTACGATCGACAGCCACTTCACGAACAAGTTGACCAACGGCGGCGGCTACGCCTTCATCAACGGTTGGGGTGTCGCCGACACGCCGAACCTGTTGGCGAACTCATCGGATACCCACGTTCGCGTCCCCGGCAACATGAAGCCGCACGGCGTGGTCGTTCACCCGTCGCCGAAACTCCAGGCCGTCGTCGGCTGGCAAAGCCCGGTCGCGGGCAACTTCAAGCTCGAAGTCGCGGTCGCGCACGCTCACCCCGAGTGCGGCAACGGCATCGTCTGGACGCTCGAACACCGCCGCGGCAACACACGCCGACGATTGGGGAGCGGCACCGTCCAGGGCGGGGCGGAGCGAAAGATCGAGCCGATCACGAACCTCGCAGTTCAACCGAACGACCTGATCTCGCTGCTGGTCGGCCCGCGAGACGGCAACCATTCTTGCGACCTGACCGGCGTCAACCTGACCCTGACCGGCGGCGAAAAGACGTGGGATTTGGCGAAAGACGTGTCCGGGGACGTACTCGCGGGCAATCCGCACGCCGACACCCACGGCAACAAGGCGACGTGGCACTTCTACACGGAGCCGGTGAACGCCGCGATGGAGACGGGCTTCGTTGTGCCGAAGGGGTCGCTCCTCGATCGCTGGCGGTCGGCCGGGCCGAAAGACGAAAAGCAGAAACTCGCCGCCGAGGTTCAGAAGGTTCTTACGTCGGTACCGCCTCCGAACTCGCCCGATGCCGTCGTTTACCAGAAGCTCACGTCGCTGAGCGGTCCGCTGTTCGGCCGCCTGCCGCGAACGCCGAGCGCGACGGCGGTTGCATCGAAATCGACCGCCGGCCTCGACCCCGCATCGTTCGGCAAGGACACGGCCGACCTGAGCGTGAAAGCCCCCAACATCGTCGAAGTCCGCGTGCCCGCCGACCTCGTCGCGGGATATGAGTTTGTGACGCGCGGCACCGTCGCGTCCGACAACGGCAGCGTGCAACTTCAGGTGTTGACCGCGAAGCCCGCCGCCTCCGTGGTTCAACCGGGCGTACCGATCGTGGTCGGCGAGAAGGGCAACGCCCGCACGCGGCTTGCCGCCGACCTCGACGCCTTCCGCAATCTCTTCCCGCTGGCGGCGTGTTACACGAAGATCGTGCCCGTCGACGAAGTCGTTACGCTGACACTCTTCTACCGCGAGGACCATCACCTCGCTCGACTCATGCTGACTGACGCCGAGCAGGCCAAACTCGACCGCTTGTGGGACGAGTTGCACTACGTCAGCCAGGACGCGCTCACCCTGGTGGACGCCTACCAGCAGTTGATGGAATTCGCCACCCAGGACAGCGACCCGCGGCCGTTCGAGCCGTTGCGGAAGCCGATCCAAGAGCGGGCGGCGGCGTACCGCAAACTGCTGATCGACTCGCAGCCGCGACACGTCGAGGCGGTGCTCGCGTTCGCCGAACGGGCGTACCGCCGGCCGTTGACCGCGAGGGAGAAGGACGAACTCACGGGCCTCTACCGCAAGCTCCGCCAACAGGAATTGCCACACGACGAAGCCGTCCGGCTGACGCTGGCCCGCGTGTTCGTGTCGCCAGCCTTCTTGTACCGACTGGAGAAGCCGGGGACCGGGGCCGACGCAACCCCCGTCAGCGATACGGAACTCGCCAGCCGACTGAGCTACTTCCTGTGGGCATCGACGCCCGACGCGGAACTGTCTCAGGCTGCGGCCGCGGGCAAGTTGCACGACCCTGCCGCCGTGCAACGGCACCTGAAGCGGATGCTGGCCGACGACCGCACCCGCCGGTTGGCCAGCGAGTTCGCCTGTCAGTGGCTGCACGTCAACACCTTCGACCAACTCAACGACAAGAGCGAAACCCTGTTCCCGACGTTCGCTGCCCTCCGCGGCCCGATGAAGGAAGAGTCGGTCCGATTCTTCATCGACTTCTTCCAGAACGATCGCTCGATCCTCGATCTGCTCGACGCCGACCACACCTTCGTGAACGACGCGCTCGCCAAGCACTACGGCATCCCCGGCGTGACCGGCCCCGAATGGCGGCGAATTGACGGCGTGAAGAAGTACGGCCGCGGCGGCATCCTCGGCCTCGCGACCACACTCGCCACGCAGTCCGGGGCGTCGCGGACCAGCCCCATCCTCCGCGGCAATTGGGTGAGCGAAGTGCTGCTCGGCGAGAAGCTGCCGAAGCCGCCGAAGGACGTGCCGCCGTTGCCCGACGACGAGTCGAAGACGGCCGGACTGACGGTGCGGCAACTCGTCGAGAAGCACACCTCTGACGCGAAGTGTAGCGTCTGCCACAAGCGGATCGACGCATACGGCTTCGCCCTGGAAAAGTACGATGCCATCGGCCGCTTCCGCGAGAAAGACTTGGGCGACCGACCCATCGACGTGAAAGCGACCACCCTCGACGGTGCGAGTTTCGAGGGAATCGACGGCCTGCGGACTTACCTGCTCACGAAGCGGAAGGACGCCTTCGTCCGGCAGTTCTGCAAGAAGCTGCTCGGCTACGCCCTCGGCCGCGCGGTGCAATTGTCCGACGAACCGCTGCTCGACGAGATGCAGGAAAAGTTGAAAGCGAACGGCTACCGCATCGGCGTGGCCCTGGAAATGATCGTCAGCAGCAAGCCGTTCCGCGAGATTCGCGGCAGCCAACACAAGAGCGAAGACTGATACCCCAACGGAGCCTTCGAATGAGTACCCATCACTTTTCCCGCCGCACGATGCTCCGCGGCCTCGGCGTGACAATGGCCCTGCCGTGGCTGGAGTCCGTCCCGGTTTGGGGCGACACGCCGAAGGCCAGTTCTCCGGGGAGTGAAGCCCCAGTGCGGCTCGGCGTCCTCTTCTGCGGCAACGGCTTCCACGGCCGCGAGTGGTGGGCGAAGGGCGAGGGCAAGACCCTCGAACTCGGCAAGGTGCTGCAACCGCTCAACGACTTGAAGCAGAAGACGCTGTTCGTCAGCGGCCTTTACAACGCGGAGGCCCAGAAGGGGAACATCCACAGTTCGCAGACCGGCAACCTGCTCTCCGGAGCCCCGCTCGCCTCCGGCGGCGAAATCCGCTCCGGTACCAGCTTCGACCAACTCGTCGCCCAGAAGTACGGCCAGTCCACGAAAGTGCCGAGCCTGGTGCTGGCGTGCGAGGCGTCGAACCCGTCGGTTCACAAGAACTACTCGATGCTCTACAGCTCGCACATCTCATGGAGCTCGCCCACCACGCCGACGCCGCTGGAACTGTACCCGGCCCTCGCCTTCGACCGACTCTTCAAAGACGAGGTTCAGAGGGGGGACAAGAGTGTCCTCGACGCGGTGCTGGCCGACGCGACCGACTTCCGCAAAGACATCAGCACCGGCGACCAGCGGAAACTCGACGAGTACCTCGACTCGGTCCGCGACGTGGAGCAGCGGATCGACAAGGCCGGGAAAAAGGGCGAACTACAAGGCTGGCGGCCGACACTTGCGAAGCCGAACATGGACCGGCCGAAGGACGGCATCCCCCAGAACCTTGCCGACCACATGCGGCTGATGTGCGACATCATGGTCCTCGGCTTCCAGACCGACACCACCCGCGTCTGCACCCTGAAGCTAAACAACGACCACTCATCGCTCCGCTTCCCGCACCTGGGCATCGACTACATGATCCACCACCTGTTGTCGCACTCCGACACGGCCGACTGGCTGAAGGTAAACCAGTTCTTCGTCGAGCAACTCGCGTACATTGCCAAAAAGCTCGACGGCATCCAAGAGGGCAGTCGCACCGCTCTCGACAACACGATGCTCCTCTTCATGTCGAGCATGATGAACGGCAGCCACGACAACAGCCAACTGCCGGCCGTAGTGGTCGGCGGGGGCGGCGGGCGGATCAAGGGCGGCCGCGTCTTGACCTACCGAGATAAACCGAACCGCCAGATGTGCCGGCTGTACCTGTCGATGATGGACAAGATGAACGTCCGCCCCGGGAAGTTCGGCGACGCTGGGGAGATGCTGAACGAGGTGTGACGGTTGACCAGTCTCATAGATGAGAGACGGCACACGGTCTCGGCGATTGCTGGGACCGTGTGCCTTTAGGGAGCGGGTGTTCCTAAGCGTTAAAGGCCCCCTACAGAGGTTCGTCAGGATGTGCTCGCAATCCGCGCCCTAAGTGCCCGGACGGATTTCTGGCAGCATTTTGAAACGGCAGTTGCCACTTCGGCCTTCGGTCTTATACTACTCTCACGACCGCAGCGATGTGGTCGCCGAGTGAACCGGGAGTGGTGGCTAACCCCTACTACGATCGCAATCCTCGGTTCGGTGGATCTTTGACAAGTTGGTAGCGTTACGAGCCTTACAGTGGGTGAGCGTATGCCGTTGGTCGGCGACGCTCGCCGGACGTGGGCCGGCCGGGAGTAATCCTGGGTGGCCCGCGGAAGATGAGTTGAACCGAGCAACGAAGCAGGCAAACACTTAAAAGCGTTCGGCTTCGGCCGAGCAACGATAAACTTTTGAAGGGTTTGATTCTGGCTCAGAACGAACGTTGGCGGCGTGGATTAGGCATGCAAGTTGAGCGAATCCCCGCAAGGGGGGAAGCAGCGTAAGGGGCAGTAATGCGTGGGGATTTACCCCGGGGTCTGGCATAGCCCTTCGAAAGAAGGGGTAATTCCAGATGACGTCGTGAGACCAAAGGTCCGCCGCCCCGGGAGGAGCCCACGTGATATTAGGTAGTTGGTGGGGTAACGGCCTACCAAGCCTGAGATGTCTAGCGGGTGTGAGAGCACGACCCGCGCCACTGGCACTGAGACACTGGCCAGACACCTACGGGTGGCTGCAGTCGAGGATCTTCGGCAATGAGCGCAAGCTTGACCGAGCGACGCCGCGTGTGCGACGAAGGCCTTCGGGTTGTAAAGCACTGTCGAGGGGGAGAAAAGGGTTAAACTTTGATCTATCCCTGGAGGAAGCACGGGCTAAGTTCGTGCCAGCAGCCGCGGTAAGACGAACCGTGCGAACGTTGTTCGGAATCACTGGGCTTAAAGGGCGCGTAGGCGGGCTGCCAAGTCTGCGGTGAAATCCCCCGGCTCAACCGGGGAACGGCCGCGGATACTGGCGGTCTCGAGGGAGATAGGGGCAAGCGGAACTGTGCGTGGAGCGGTGAAATGCGTTGATATGCACAGGAACTCCGGTGGCGAAGGCGGCTTGCTGGATCTCTTCTGACGCTGAGGCGCGAAAGCTAGGGGAGCGAACGGGATTAGATACCCCGGTAGTCCTAGCCCTAAACGTTGAGAACTAGGTAGTAGACACGACTTGGGTTTACTGCCGAAGCAAAAGTGCTAAGTTCTCCGCCTGGGGAGTATGGCCGCAAGGCTGAAACTCAAAGAAATTGACGGGGGCTCACACAAGCGGTGGAGCATGTGGCTTAATTCGAGGCTACGCGAAGAACCTTACCCAGACTTGACATGTTCGAAAGAGTTAGCAAGTAGGACCCGGAAACGGGAACGAACGGTATCCAACCCGGAAGCTAACACAGGTGCTGCATGGCTGTCGTCAGCTCGTGTCGTGAGATGTCGGGTTAAGTCCCTTAACGAGCGAAACCCTTACCATTAGTTGCCAGCGGGTCGTGCCGGGGACTCTAGTGGGACTGCCGGTGTCAAACCGGAGGAAGGTGGGGATGACGTCAAGTCCTCATGGCCTTTATGTTTGGGGCTGCACACGTGCTACAATGGCGTGAACAAAGGGACGCGAAGTCGCGAGACCAAGCCAATCCCAAAAAACACGCCCCAGTTCAGATCGAAGGCTGCAATTCGCCTTCGTGAAGTCGGAATCGCTAGTAATCGCGGGTCAGCAACACCGCGGTGAATGTGTTCCTGAGCCTTGTACACACCGCCCGTCAAGCCACGAAAGGGTGGAGCGCCCGAAGCCTACTTTACCGTAGTCGAAGGTGATACATCCAATTGGGACTAAGTCGTAACAAGGTAACCGTAGGGGAACCTGCGGTTGGATCACCTCCTTTCTAAGGATAACCATCCAAGGCCGTGCCTCACACGCACGAGCCGACAAGTCCTCACCCACGTAACGTAACGCTACTAACTTGCATCGATAGATGAAGCCCTGCCAGGAAACTGGCAGGGCTTTTTCATCCAACAATACACTTGGGTCGGGGGTTCGAATCCCCTTTCTCCACAGAAGGTTCGGGTCGGGTGGGTCGGTGCCGCGGGAAGGATAATTCCGCGGGTGGTTGACGGAGAGCCGACCCGGCCCTAAGATGAAATCACGCAAGAGACGGAAGTGTAAGTCTGCTAAAGACTTGCGACGAATCTGGCGATGAAGGGTGAGCGGCCTCGGCCGCAAACCCGGGGTTGGAGGGGACGGCGACGCCGGACCCTGCGGCCCCGAACTGTCGATCTTTGACAACTTGGTGAGTACGAAATCGCATCAAACATCGCGTTCGGTGGGCGGCCATCGGGCGGGATGATTTTGTTCAACGATTTCTCGAGCACGAGCCTTAGAAGAAGAACGAAGTGATCGTCGTTCCCAGTCGCTACGGAGCGGGTGGGAGGGGATGAAATAGCGTGCAGTGCTTACTTCTCTTGTTTCGTGGTAACGCGGGGCGAGGGGGTGAGCAATGTGGCCAAGCTATTAAGGGCGTGTGGGGGATGTCTTGGTGCTAGAAGGCGAAAGGGCGTGGAAGACTGCGATAAGTCCGGTGGAGCTGTCAAACGAGCTTTGATACCGGAATACCCGAGCGAACCCAGGGAACTGAAACATCTCATTACCTGGAGGAAGAGAAAGAAACCTCGATTCCGTCAGTAGCGGCGAGCGAACGCGGAACAGCCTAAACCGGAGGGGCTTGCCCTTCCGGGGTTGTAGGACCGTATCATCGACCTGAATCCTTAACCGAACGGCGTGGAATCGCCGGCCACAGAGGGTGAAAGCCCCGTACGTGACAGGGGGACAGGCGTAGCGGTATCCTGAGTACGACTCAACACGTGAAAGTGAGTCCGAATCGGCGGGGACCATCCCGCAAGGCTAAATACTCTCTAGCAACCGATAGCGAAAAGTAGCGCGAGCGAAAGATGGGAAGAACCCCGACAAGGGGAGGATACTGAACCTGAAACCACATGCCTACAAGCGGTCGAAGGGCAACGCGGCAACGCAAGCCTGACGGCGTGCCTTTTGCATAATGATCCGACGACTTATCGTCACCAGCAAGGTTAAGCGGCTCTGCCGCGTAGCCGAAGGGAAACCGAGTCTTAACGGGCGTCAAGTTGGGGGCGGTAGACGCGAAACCACGTGATCTACGCATGGCCAGGATGAAGTGGGGGTAACACCCCATGGAAGACCGAACTCATTTGGGTTGAAAACCGATGGGATGAGCTGTGTGGGGGATTGAAAGTATCATCAAACGTGGAGATAGCTCGTTCTCTCCGAAATAACTTTAGGGTTAACGTTCGACTAGTTGGCGCCGGGGGTAGAGCGACTGATTTCGAATGGGGGCCTACCCGGCTACCCATCGAAGCCAAACTCCGAATACCGGTGTACCAAGGTCGGGCAGCTAGACTGTGGGGGATAAGCTTCATAGTCGAGAGGGGAACAACCCAGATCACCTGCTAAGGTCCCCAAGTCATACTCAGTGCGAAAGGAAGTTGAACCCCGGAGACAGCCAGGATGTTGGCTTAGAAGCAGCCACCATTTAAAAAGTGCGTAATAGCTTACTGGTCGAGGGGTTCTGCGCCGATAATGAACGGGACTCAAGTATGACACCGAAGCAGTGGGTGCAGTAATGCACGGTAGGAGAGCGTTGCAGTTGCGGCGAAGGTGTACGGACAACGGGCACTGGAGCGGCTGCAAGTGATTATGTCGGAATGAGTAGACGATAAAACGGGTGAGAATCCCGTTCGCCGTAAACCTAAGGTTTCCTGGGGAAGGTAAATCCGCCCAGGGTTAGCCGGTACCTAACGCAAGGCCGAAAGGCGTAGCGGATGGCCAGCAGGTTAATATTCCTGCGCTCGTCGTGCACTATGGGACGCAGAGTCCGAGACCAGTAGGCTTATTAGATTGCCTCAGGGCGTTTAAGGTCCCGATATGGTCAGAGACACTGCCAAGAAAACCGCACGACAACCGTACTAAAACCGACACAGGTAGGTGAGATGAATATTCTAAGGCGCTCGAGAGAACTCTCGTGAAGGAACTCTGCAAGTTAAATCCGTAACTTCGGGAAAAGGATTGCCCCCATCCGTGGGGGTCGCAGTGAAAAGGTTCTGGCGACTGTTTACTAAAAACACAGGTCTGTGCGAACACGTAAGTGGCGGTATACAGACTGACGCCTGCCCGGTGCTGGTAAGTTAAGGAAGAGGGTTAGCCGTAAGGTGAAGCTCGCAACCGAAGCTCCAGTAAACGGCGGCCGTAACTATGACGGTCCTAAGGTAGCGAAGTTCCTTGTCGGGTAAGTTCCGACCTGCATGAATGGCGTAACGACCGGAACACTGTCTCCACGAGAGACTCGGTGAAATTGTAGTTGTCGTGAAGATGCGACATACCCGCAGCTAGACGGAAAGACCCCGTGAACCTTAACTGTAGCTTGGTATTGGGTTTAGACCCAACATGCGTAGCGTAGGTGGGAGACTGTGAAGTGCGGCTTTCGGGTCGCACTGAGTCGTCGATGAAACACCACCCTTGTTGTGTTTGAATTCTAACGACGTTTACTGAACCGTAGCGTCGGACCGTGCTAAGTGGGCAGTTTGATTGGGGCGATCTCCTCCCAAAAGGTAACGGAGGAGTGCAACGGTACCCTCAGCCCGGTTGGCAATCGGGCAGCGAGCGTAAACGTAGAAGGGTGCTTGACTGCGAGCCCGATAGGGCGAGCAGGGACGAAAGTCGGCGTTAGTGATCCGGTGGTCCCGCATGGAAGGGCCATCGCTCAACAGATAAAAGGTACTCCGGGGATAACAGGCTTATCTCCTCTGAGCGTTCATAGCGGCGAGGAGGTTTGGCACCTCGATGTCGGCTCATCACATCCTGGGGGTGGAGAAGCTCCCAAGGGTTCGGCTGTTCGCCGATGAAAGTGGTACGTGAGCTGGGTTTAGACCGTCGTGAGACAGGTCGGTCCCTATCTGCTGTGGGCGCAGGAAATTTGCGAGGCTTTCTCCCTAGTACGAGAGGACTGGGAGGGACGCACCGCTGGTGTGCCAGTTGTGGCGCTAGCCGCATCGCTGGGTAGCTACGTGCGGAATGGATAAACGCTGAAAGCATATAAGCGTGAAACTTCCCTCAAGATCAGATTTCCTTGAAGACTCCTGGGAGACGACCAGGTCGATAGGCCGGGTGTACAAGTGCAGCAATGCACTCAGCTAACCGGTACTAACAGTCAAACGTTTGGCCACATTGCTCGTTCTCTCACTCGTGACGCCCGAGAAGTCGTCGACGATTTCGTACTCCCAAGTTGCATCGATATACCTCGATACAGTTGCGACTTGCCGGTGATCATGCCCGAAGTGGTGAACCCGTTCCCATCCCGAACACGGCCGTAAAACCTTCGGGGCCGATGGTAGTCCGTCCAGGGCGAGAGTAGGTCATTGCCGGCATCATCCCAAAGCCCCCGGTCTGAAAACAGACCGGGGGCTTTTGTCTTTTCCAGATCCATTTCCATCTTCATGTTTTGATACACTCTTGCCGAGGGCAATTCGTGCGGTGTTGCGTCTTCTCTTTGCCTTTCTTTGAACGAGCGGGCCAGTATGTTGACCCGACCAGGTAGTTCCACACGTTTCGTGAATACATCGCTTATCTCTGCAGAGTCATAATTATCCTGCGGGCAGCCACCTTCTTAATGCTGGTTCCCTTCGAGAATCGATGGCGCCACAAATGGAGTATTGCACTTTTGGATGTGAATACCGTGCAAGACTTGTGCAGGCTGTGGCCCCACGGTGGGTTCTCGATCAATAAAGCCAGCGGGCTTCCAGCCGAAGCACGTCCTTGTACCACTGTTGACCGGTAATTGCCCGCCCGTAGCCTGCGTATAGGCCGAAGCGGTCGCTCAGGTCGATCCGTGCTCCGACCTTCAAGTTCACTACCGTCACGCCGGCCGCGGCTTGCTGGAGGACGGTGTCGTCCACGCCGAGTTGCGATTCCTGCCCGGCTAGGACGGTCCAGCCGATGACTTCCAGAGTCGGTGACACGCGCCGGTTGCCGCTTTCCCAGAGCGTGGATCGGGTGCCGAGGCCGTAACGGAGAACGGTTCCGGCGAAGGCCGACCCGTCAATCGGCACCCAGCACCGGAACTCGCCGGCTAGCCCCAGGCGATTGGTCAGGTTGGCGAAGCCGAGAAGGCCGGGTTCGAGGCTGACGTGCCCGGTGCCCAACCCGCGGTTCGCACTGCCAGTCGGAACGTAGGTGCGGAGCTGGAACGTCGCCAATTTATCCGGTGTTGCGAGCAGAGCGTACTTGAGGCCGATGACCGTGTCGCTCCACCCGGCAGCGTTTGCGTTCACCTCTGGGTTTAAGAATCGTGACCCGGCTTCGACGAACGCCGACACTCGTTGACCAAGCGCCCCTTCGACGTGGACCATGAGGTCTTGAAAGTCGATCGACCGCTCGGCCAATGGTAACCCGCGGCCGGTCGGCTGGTTTCGGGGGTAGAAAAATTCGGCCCGGTTGGGGAAGGGGAACCCGTACCCGAAGTCGGAGCGGAAGAACAGTTGGTTCCCGACCGCCGCGGTATCGATGTACCCGACACTACTACCACGAACCGTCAGCCCCTCGTCTTCCGCGGCGGGCGGGGGTGGTGTTGTGGGCGGGGGCGGAGCCGCGGGCGGCGCCTGTGCGGCCAGTGGTTCTGTCAGCAGCAGCAAGCCGATGGCCCCCGTGCACACAATTTTCCACATCGGCTCTCTCCTTGAATGCCCGAGGTCTGCGGCTCAGCGCCTCCATTCCAAGCCTCATCGGAGAGTTGTGACGCTAATCGGGAATGATTCGGAAGGTTGGCAGAATGCGACTGCTCAGATAGATCGCACGACCGGCAGAGTTTATCTTGACGTTATGGTTTACTTGTCAGGCCGGCGGAGGGCTTCGCGGAACGCCGGCAGCTTGCGGATCGGGTCGCAATCGGGATCGTCGAGGAGGCCGGCGAGGAGGGTGGCGTTCCCCTTCCTGACGATGGCAATGGCTTGCTTGGCAAAGGCGTCTGCCCGGCGGGCCGTTTCTTCGAGAGGTGCCGGAATCTTCCCGGCCGTGGCCGCTGCCCTTGCGAGGAAGCAGACCGCCCGCCACGCACCGAAGTGATGGGCTGGTAGGCCGTCCCGGATGCGTTCCGCTTCTTGAGCTACGGCCACATCGTCCCCGGCTCGCACGAGGAGGTCTGCCAGGTCGCGGGCCTGCTGGCGAAGCGACTGGCGGAAGTCCGCGTCGTCCGGGTTCGCCCGGAGCGCGGTCAGCACTTCGGGGATTCCCCGCGTCAGGTGCTCTCGGGCCTCGGCGGGCCGGGCTGCCGAGAGGCGACCGAGGTTGCCGAGGGCGATGCCGAGTTCGCCGTGATCGGACGGCACGTTCGGCCGGATCGCCAGCACGGCCTCCCAGTGGCCGATCGCCGCGCGGGTGTGCGTTTCGGCGACCTTCCGGTTCCGGGCGTATTCCAGTTCGGCCATCGTGGTGCAAACGCGGGCGAGGTCAACGCGGTACAGGGGCGTGGAGGGGAACTCGCGAACCAACTCTTCCAACCGCCGGCGGGCGTCAGCCGCGGCCGCTATGGCGGCATCCCGTTCGCCGGCGGCCGACCGCGCAATGGCCAGGTTAATCTCCGCGGCCGCCCGCTCGTGCCGGTAGTCCGGCCGCGAAGGGTGAGCCGCGATCAGAGCGTCGAGGTTGCCGACGGCCGAGAGCGCCGCGGCGGCGGCGTCCGCGGGTCGGCCCGCCTTGCGGAGTACGTCCGAGAGGTTAATCGCGATCCGGGCGGTGTGCTGCCGTTGCTCCGGCGGCGCGCGGTCCGGGGGGAAGAGGGCATCAGCCGCCCGTCGGAAATGGGCCTCGGCGTCGGCGTACCGGCCCTTCTGCCCCGCGACGATGCCGCGGTTGTAGAAACTCTGGGCCAGGTCGAGGGCGGGCGCGGGGGCGTCTGGTGAGGCGACCCGTAACCGACTCTGGATCTCTGCCGCCGTGGTGTACTCCGCCTCGGCCGCGTCGAGTTGCTCGGTGAGCCGGCACACTTCGCCCCGCCAGTTGTGGACGAGGGCCACCTCCCGCCAGAACTCGGCGTCGTCGCGGCCGGCCAGGCGAAGTTTCTCGAACCGGGCGGCCGCCTGATCGTAAGCCGTCCGGGCGTCCGGATAGCGGCCGAGCAATCGGTAGATGTCGCCCGTCCGCCGCGCCGCTCGTGCGGCCTCCCAGGCGACACTCGGGTCGCCGGCCTCCACGGACAAGAGTTCCTGGTAGAACCGCATCGCCTTTTCGAGCAACGCCCGCCGCGTTTGCTCGGCCCGCGGCTCGGCGGCGAGGTCTTGTTCCGCGACTTCGGTCAGCAACTCGTCGATCGCCCGCATCGACATCTGGAAGTGGGACCGGGCGCGGTCCCGCTCGGCGATCAATCGCACTTGTTTCCAACCGGCGACCCCGACCCCGGCCGCGATTGCGAGCACCAGAAGGAGGAGCAGGGCCGACAGTACGGGGTTGCGGCGTGCCCGCTTCACCAACCGCTCCGGCCAACCGACGGGCCGGGCCAGAACGGGGCGACCGGTCAGAAACCGTTTGAGGTCGTCGGCCAGTTCCACGGCGGTCGGGTACCGCTTCTCCGACCCCTTCCGCAGACAGGCGAGGGCGACCGTTTCCAGGTCACGCGGCACCGTCGGTTGAAGGCGGCTCGGCGGGATCGGATCGCGGGTGCAGACTTGGTCGAGCGTGTCCATCGGGGTCGTCCCCTTGAACGGCGGGCGGCCGGTGAGCAGTTCGTACAGGACCGCCCCCAAGGCGTACACGTCCGCCGGTGGGCCGACGTGGCGTACGTCGCCGCGGGCCTGCTCCGGGGCCATGTAGCACGGCGTGCCCATGACCGTGCCGGTCTGCGTCTGACTCTGATCCTCCGTTCGGCGGGCCAGTCCGAAGTCGGCCACCTTCAGCATGGGGTAGAGGGTCGTGGCGATAATCGTGGAATCACGCCCCTTCCGCTCAGCGGTTTGCGGCTCCGCTCCCAACAGGATGTTGTCCGGCTTCAGGTCGCGGTGGATCACCCCCGCGCGGTGGGCGTGGCCGACGGCGACGGCGACGGCGGCCACCACTTCGGCCGCCACGCGGGGCGCAAGCGGTGTACCGGTTAACCGCCGGGCGAGACTGCCGCCGGGGCAGAATTCGAGGACCAGGTACGGCCGCCCGTCAGTTTCACCGACCTCGAACACTTGAACGATGCCGGGGTGCTGAAGGTGGGCGGCCGCGCGGGCTTCGGCTTGAACACGGAGCCGACTGGCCAGGTCCATGCGGTCCGCGTGAGGAACCTTCAACGCGACGACCCGGTCCATCTTGACGTGCCGGGCCTTGTAGACCGTGCCCATCCCGCCGCTGCCGAGGACGCCTTGAATCTCGAAGCCGGGGATCGGTTGGCTCGCATTGACGGGCGGCGGCGGTGAAAGTTCTGCTTGAATTGCCCGAATGTCGTCCGGGGATTGAACGACCGTGGCGGTGAGCGTCCACTCGATTCCGCAGACCGGGCACACGAAGTTGCCCTTCGCGTCGCGCGTGTCTCCGTCGTCGAATTCCCACGGGTGCCCCCGCGGGCAGCGGAGTTCGATCGCCATTGGTCGCCTTCCGAGCGCACCGTCGGGCCGAAGGGCCGCGTCACTTCCCGTTTCGTCACGGTCGGCCGAACTCGACTCGGCCTCCGTGGAAGTCGATCGTGGTCCGTTCCACAACTCGTCCACCAGACGGGGATTGATTTACTTCAGCCCGCCGCCGATGAACAGTGTTTCGCCCGCCAGCTGAGTTCGTGATCGCACCCCCGGCGGCCTTTGTCACGGACTATCGCGGCGGCATGTGCCTGTCGGTCGGAGACATGGACGGCGACGGGTCGACGAAATCGCGACGGCCTCGGACGGGGAGTGGTAGTCCGCGGGTGAAGGGCGTCAATTGACCGAAACCGTCGGGGACGTTACGGCCCTTTTTTCGGCGGGGCTGGCGGGGCGGGCGGCTTCGGCGGCGGGAACAGTGTGGTCAGCATGGCCGCGAAGGCGGGGTTGTCGAGTTTCCCGTCCTTCTTCTTGTCGAACTCGTCGAATAACTTGCCGGCCGCCGACTCGATCTCGGCGGCCGTGATCTTGCCGTCCTTGTCTTCGTCTGCCCGGGTGAACACCGGCCCGGCGAGGAACGCTTCCATCCCGAATCCGGGCGGCGGCGGCCCTTTGTCCGGCATCTTCGGCAGCATCTCCTTCAACCCGGCCGCGATGCCCTTCTGATCGATCCGTCCGGCCGCCGTCGTGTCCGCGGCCGTAAACAGCCGCTTGGCGACGGCCAGCCACTCGTCGCGAGACATCTTGCCGTCCTTGTCGGCGTCGAAGGACGCCATCAGCGGGCCGCCGAGCGCGTCGCCCATCTTGAACTCGCCCGGGCCGAACCCGCCCGTCGGGAGGTGCCCCTTGGATTTGCCCGCGAGTTGTGCCGCCACCGACGCCGTGCGCTTCTCCACGAAGGTCTTGAGGGTCGGCGGCTTGCCGAACGGGAAGCCGGACGGCGGCGTCTCCCGTCGCAGTCGTGCCGCCTCGGTGTCCCGCAAAAGGATGTCCTGGAAGGCCGTCTCGGACGCGGCCAGTTCCTTCAGCAGACGGTCGGCCGAGAACGCCGTTGCCGTAAGCTCCTTCACCAGGGTCCGGTACTTCTCCGTCATTCCTGGCAGGGCGAGGACGCGCTCGGTCAGCCGGTGCGTGCCGCCGTAGGGGTGAACGAGGCTCAGGTCCATCTGCTGTTCGGCCGTGCCGATGACCGGCAGGTTCGCGAACGCCCGGTCCAGGTCCCACGGGAAGAAATGGAACCGCTTCGTGTCGGGGTGGAGGTATACACAGAAGTTGTGCCCAAGGGTGAAGAAGCTGTCGGGGTTGGCGACGAACGATGTCGTCGCGAGGTAGCGGAGGTAGCCGTCCACGTCCAGGTACGACGCGATTTCGGTGTTGAACGCCGCGTCGTCGGCCTTCTGCACCAACCGGGCGAACGCCATGACTCGCTTCGCCTCCTCGGCGGTCGCGTCGCGCTTCGGGGCGTAGGGCTTCTTGTACCGATTCCAGTCGTCGCCCCAGTCGTCGAGACCCCGCACGCCTTCGGGCTTCATCAGCAGGCCCTTGTCGGTGCCGAAGGTGCGGCGGAGGAACGGCTTGTCGATCTCCTCGGTGATCGTGTAGAGGCCGAGGTACTCGCGGTCCCACTTGCCCGGCACCGTCAGCCGCACTTCGGCGAAGGTCGTCCGCGGGGCGGGTACGCCGGCCGCCCGGTAGATGCCGTACCCGAACGCCTCGCGGTATTTGGACGGGTCGGCCACGCCGCAGTGGAGGTTGATTGTCTTCGACCCCTGGAATCGGCCGGAGCCGCCCTGCCGGTCGAGATCGATCTTGAACGACTTCTTGGCGGTCCGCGAGGCGTCGCCGATGGTCCCGTTCCCCTTGTACCGGACGCCCACGTCGGCGAACGTCTCGCCGTCCACCGTCACCGTGCCCTTCGCCCACGGCAGGTCCATCCCAAACGTGTTCCGGTGAACCTCGCGATCGGGGGCCGGGGTCTGAGCCGGCATTGGCATCGGGGGACCGAAACCCATGCCTCGCGCCTGCCGGGGTTGCATGGCGGCGTACTCGTCCGGCGGAATCGTGATCTGCACCTGCCGCGTCCGGTACGGGTCTTCGCGGTCGGCCGCAGGCAGCGGCGAATAGGCCAACGGGCCGGTCACGACGGCCAGGAACCACACCAGCGAGGGGCGGCAAGGGCGGGGTTTCATGGGGAACGCCTTACGGGGGGCGGGGTTTCAACGGGGACGTCAGAACGGTTTGGGCGTGTCAGCCGCCGTTCCTCGGATACCCGCCCCGACGCGGGCAGGTTTCAGCGATCAATCACGCGGTCGGACACGCCGTTCCGTCTATCAGAACGGAATCCCCCTTGCTTGTCTAACGAAGAATCCCTGCAATTGAGAGACAGTCACCCTGAACCGGGGAGGTGTGTAAGGTGTCCGATCCGATCGCCCCAACCAGCGGGCTGCCCACCCGGGTGACGTTCATCACCCACTACACGGAACTGTACGGCGCGAACCTGTCGCTCCTGAACTTGATCGAGGGCTTGGTTCCCTACGGCGTTCAGGCCCGGGTGCTTTGCCCGGACCGGGGTGACCTGCTGTCGGCCCTCGACCGCCGGGGCGTGCCGTGGGCCGTGATCCCGTTCGAGTGGTGGGTCTCGACGCACCGCACCGCGGCCGGCACCGCGACGCGCCTCGCGAGGAACGTCCGCCGGTTGCGGCCAATCGTTCGGCAGATTTCCGCATGGGAAACTGATCTCGTCTACTCGAACTCGTCGGTGTTCTCGATCGGCGCGATGGCGGCGGCGGAACTCGAACTCCCGCACGTCTGGCACCTGCGGGAGTTCGGCCGGCGCGATTACGACCTGTGGCCGGACTTCGGCACCCGCCTCTCCCGCCTCGCATTCCGCACGGCCGACGCGACGATCTTCGTCTCGCTCGCCCTTCAGCGGGCGTTCCTCGGCAAAGCCGTGCTGCCGCATTCCCACGTCATCTACAACGGCATCGCCCCGGCGAAAGTGTTTGACGACCGCAAGCGGGCGGCCGACGCGATCCGGGAACGGCGACAGCCGTTCACGTTCGTGTTGGTCGGCCGGTTCCGCGAGAGCAAGGGGCAGGCCGTCGCCATCCGGGCGCTCGCGGCGCTGCCGGCCGCGTTCGCAGAGACCCGCCTCCTACTCGTCGGCGGGGCCGGGAACACGGGGGACCAGGGCTATTACGAGGGGTGCCGGGCGCTCGTCGCGGAACTCGGGCTGACGGACCGCGTCGAGTTTTGGGGGTACGTCCCCGACCCGGAGCGGGCGTTTCTCGCGGCCGACGCCGCCCTGATGTGTTCCCGGAACGAGGCGATGGGGCGGGTAACGGTCGAGGCAATGTCCGCCGCACGGCCGGTCATCGGGTACGACGCCGGCGGCACGAGTGAGTTGATCGAAGACGGCCGGACGGGGTTACTGTACCGCGGTGGGGAGGCGGCTCTGGCCGCGTGCATGGAGCAGTACTGCGTGGAACCTGCGTTGGCGGTGCGGCACGGCGAAGCGGGCTGGCAGGCCGCCCGCGGGCGGCACACGGAGGAAGATTACGCGGCCCGCGTCCACGCCGTCCTCCGCACCGTCCTCACGGCCCGTGGATTCGGAGGGCGTTGACCCACTCACGGGGCCGGCGGTTCGGCCGGGGCGTCGTCGGCGAGGGCGTACTTCCGCGGCACGAACTCCGTCCAGACGACCGCCTGCCGCTTGCCACGCACTTCGACTTCGCACTTGATCGTCAGCAC
Organism: Limnoglobus roseus; assembly: GCF_008254045.1. Lineage (GTDB taxonomy): Bacteria > Planctomycetota > Planctomycetia > Gemmatales > Gemmataceae > Limnoglobus > Limnoglobus roseus. The sequence continues at coordinate 4,102,640 of NZ_CP042425.1, forward strand.
GTCGTCCGGCTTCATCCACGCGGCCTTCGCCACGAAGTGGGAGCACAGCCCGGCCGATTCGTCCTTCGGCCGTTCCTCTGCCGGGGCCGGGTCGAACGTCAGCGGGTACTCGGTCGGGTCGCCGGCCCGCGTGGCGCGGGCGAGGAAGGCCGTCTGCGCGAGCGCCATCGGCTTCGGGTCCTTGTCGGTGGTTTCCAGGTACACGTCGAGTTCGTGCCCGGTTTTCGCGAGGCGGGCGGTCAGGGCGGCCTGGTACGGGCCGGCGTCGGCGAGGCGCATCTTCTCGCGGTCGAGGGTTTCGGACTCTTTGCCCACCGCCGAACTCGCCGCGGACGGCACGATGGGTTTGGACGGGGAAGACGAGGACGAGCAGCCGACGGCGGCCGCGAACGTGATGGCCAGGCAGATTCGCATGAGGAGGTCTCCGGGAGAGGTCAACGTAATCCCATCATGGCGAGGACAACAAGAGCACCGAGCAGGAAGAGGATGTTCAGGATCAGGCCGGCAATGGCCGTGCCGTTGCGGTTGGACCGCAGGCCCATAGCGCCGAGGACCACGCCGACAATCGTGAGCGGCACGCCGATCACGGGGCAACATAGCCCGAAGATGCCGATTACGCCGAGGACGAGGGAGGCGTCGCCGAGGCCGGTGCCCTCGCCGGCTTCCCGGCGGCGGCGTTCGTAGTAATCGTCGTCAAAGTCGTCGTCTTCGTCCTCGTAGCGCCGGGACCGGCGGCGGGAGGAACTCCGTCGCCGGCCGCGATCCTTGTCGCGGTCACGGTCACGATCCCATTCCTCGTCGCCGTCGTCGCGCTCGGGGCGGGCCACTTTGGCGATGAAGACCTGATGGCAACTCCCGCACTCAACCTCTTGGCCGCGGTGGACGGCGTCGAGTTCGAGGCGGCTGTCGCACGTCGGGCAAGTTACCGTAATCGTGGCCATGAATCCGCGGCAGGTTTTGGCGTCACCGGTCGTCGTTGAACAGGTCGGTGAGCGAGTAGTTCTCGTGGATGCGGTAGACCGCCTCCGCCAGCAACTTGCCGACGGAGATGATTTCCAGGTTGGGGAGGGCCTTCTGCTTCTCTTCGGAGATCGGGATCGTGTCCGTCACGATCACTTTTTCAATGCCGGCGGTCCGCAACTTGTCCACCGCCTTGCCGCACAGGACGCCGTGGGTGCTGGCGACGAACACCCGCTTCGCGCCGTTGTGCTTGGCCGCCTGAGCCGCCCCGACGATCGTGCCGGCCGTCGAGATCATGTCGTCGAAGATGAACACCGTCTTCCCTTCGACGGACGCCCCGATGATGTGGGCCTGTTCGGTGGTCGTCGCGCTCGACCGCCGCTTGTCCACGACGGCGATGCTCTTGCTGCCGAGGCCCTTCTGGTACTTCAGGGCCTTCTTGATCGCCCCTTCATCGGATGATAGCACGACCAACTCTTCCGGCGGAATGCCCAGCGTGCGGATGTACGCGATGATCTCCCGCGAAGCGTACAGGTGGTCCACCGGGATGTTGAAGAACCCCTGAATCTGCGCGGTATGGAGGTCAAGGCACAGAACCCGGTTGGCCCCGGCGGTCGTGAGCAGATCGGCCACCAGCTTCGCCGTGATCGGTACGCGGCCCTTGTCCTTGCGGTCCTGCCGGGCGTAGGCGTAGTACGGCAGCACGACTGTGATGCGGGCGGGGCTGGCCCGCTTGAACGCATCGAGAATAACGAGCAGTTCCAGGAGATTCTGGTTCACCGGCTGGCACGTCGGCTGCACGATGAACACGTCGCGGCCGCGGACATCCTCGTCGATCCGGACGTTCGTCTCGCCGTCAGGAAAGTCGTCCACGATCAACCGGCCCATGCTCATATCGACCCGGAGCATGGTCGCGAGTTCGCGCACGATCCGCTCGGCCAACGGCCGGTTGGCACGGCCGCTGAAAATCTTGAGCTTCTGAGGCGTCGGACTGGTCACGGGCAATTCCCTTGCGTGGGCGAGAGGGACGTTATTATCGGGGCGACACGCGGGGAGGTCAATCAGCAGTTCCCCGAGTTGGCCGAGTATTGGCCCGGCGGTCGCGGAATACAACAACCCCTTCCCACGTGAGGAATCGGCTGTGCGCGTGCAAATCGAAACGATCGAATCGCAACCGTTCTCGGAGAATTCGTACCTCGTCTGGCCGGACGGCGGTCGCGAAGCGTTCGTCATCGACCCCGGCTTCGAGCCCGAGTTGATCCTCGAACAACTCGCGGCAAAAAACCTGCGACTGGCCGCCATCGTCAACACGCACGCCCACCTCGACCACATCGCTGGGAACACGGCGATGAAGGAAGCCTTCCCCGACGCGCCCATTATTATCGGCCACGGCGAGGCCACTTTCCTGGGCGACCCGAAGCTGAACCGGAGCGCTTTCTACGGGATGCCGCTGACCAGTCCGCCGGCTGATCGCACAGTGAAAGACGGCGACGTGCTGGAACTCGTCGGCCTGGCGATGGACGTGCGCGAAATTCCAGGCCACTCGCCGGGCCACGTCGTGTACATCTTGCGTGACCTGACGCCGACGCTCGTTCTCGGCGGCGACGTCCTCTTCCGCGGCAGCGTCGGTCGTACCGACTTCCCCGGCGGCAGCTTCGAAGTTCTGGAGGAAGGCATCCATGCGAAACTCTGGCCGCTGCCGGACGACACCGTCGTGTACCCCGGTCACGGCCCCGTCACGACGATCGGCCGCGAGAAACGAAGCAACCCGTTCGTGGGCGGAGGGCGGTAGTCCGGTCGCCTTTGCCTTTCGACGCAAGAATCAAGTTTACTTCCCCTCGCGGACCACGACCGCCGCGTGGACGGCCTCCGCAAAGTCGCGGGCGTCGTTCGCCGAACTTGCCGTCACGATGTTCCCGTCGGTCACGACGCGCTTCCACGGCATCCAGTTGACGCCGTTCGACTTGTCGAGGAAGTGGTGCACTTCGTACTCCGGCTGGGCCGCCTGTCGTTGCCGCAAAAGTTGGAATCGCAACAACACCCGCTGCCCGACGCAGATGCCGCCGATCACCTTTTTCGCCTCGGCCATCGGCCGGACGATGCGCTCAAGTTGCGTGTGCACTTCGCCCGGTCGGATGAAGTCGCCCACGTCGTAACCGGGGAAGAGAATCGCGTCGTAGTCGTCGGGCTTCACGTCCGCGAGTGAGAGTTCCGCAGTCACCGGCGGTCGCGCATTGCCGCCGCTGATTTCGCACGGGCCACGCTGTCGGGCGGCGGTCGTCACCTTCGCACCGAGTTCGGTCAGGCGTGCCCGCACGGGTTCGTAGTCGTCGAGGTAGAGGCCGCGCTTCGGCAGGACGAACAGCACGCGGGCTGTGACGACCGGAGCGACCCGGGCCGCCGGACCCGCCCCCGCCGCGGCAACTTTGCCTTGGACTGGATTGCCGCCCGGCGTGTTCGCGGTTGGCTGGGCATCACGTTTGTCCGAGTTCAGTGCCGAGATCAGAAGTAACAGCAGTATCAGCGTGCCGGCTATCAAGGCCGAGAACCCGAGCGAGAAGTGCCACCCGCGGTGCCGGCGGTCGGTCCGCAACTTCTTCGTCGGCGGCGGCGTGGCGACTAGCGTCTCGGCCGCCGGATCATCCGCAAACCCGAAGTCCGCGACCGGGAAAGCTTCGATCCGCGGGACCGGAGTGATCGTCAGCGACGGCGTCGGTTGGGACGCCTTCGTGAAAGGGATTAGGGCGGCCGCAACTTTCGCCGCGGACGAGTACCGCTCAGCCGGGTTCTTCGCCAGCAACTTCGCGAGGACGGCCGCCAACTCCGGTGGGATGTCGTTTCGGTAGGCGGTGACGGGCGGCGGTTGATCGATCACGTGGGCCGTGACCTTCGCGATCGCGGTCGTCGCGTCTGCGAACGGCGGGCGGCCGGTCAGCGCAAAGTAGAACAGGCAACCGAGGCTGTACAGGTCCGAGCGGTGGTCGACGGCGGCGGCCTTCGCTTGCTCCGGCGAGATGTAATCGGGCGTGCCGACGATGGTGTTCGCGTTGGTGACGGCCGGGTTGTGTGATCCGCCGGGCTCCCCGCCGGCCGGCAATTCGCCGTCGGACGCCAGCCGGGCGAGGCCGAAGTCGAGAACCTTCACCTGCGACGTGCGGTTCACCATCACGTTCTGCGGCTTGATGTCGCGGTGGACCATCCCCTTCGAGTGGGCGTGCTGGAGGCCGAGCGCCGCCATCCGCACGACGTGACAGGCTGTTGTCACCGGCAGTGGCCCGCGGCGGTTCACGACGCGGTCGAGGCTGACGCCGTCGACGAACTCCATCACCAGGAAGTGCCGGCCGTCGGCCTCGTCGGCGTCGTAAGCGGTGACGATGTTCGGGTGGGCGAGTTTCGCCGCCGCCCGCACCTCGCGGCGGAATCGTTCCACGGCGACGGCGTTGGCCGTGTACCGCTGGGCCATGACCTTCACGGCCACCGTGCGGCCCATCAGGACGTGTTCGGCCTTGTAAACGACGCCCATGCCGCCGGCCCCGAGTTGGCTCTGGACGCGGTAGCGGGGGTGGTCCGCCAACTCCGGCGGGATCTTGCTCTCGGCTTTCGGCTCCATCACGGGCATGACGGGCGACCTCCTCGGCCCTTTCGGGGAACAGTTCAACACGGTACCATGCCACGCAAATCGCCCCCCTGGGAAGAACTACCGACCGTTCGAGCCTGGGGTTTCTGGAATTCGCGGCGGGCCTTCTCCCGCTACAATGAAATTTCTCACCACCGGTCGAACTTTCGACCCCGATGCAAGCCTGTCGATACGAGACGGACCATGCCGCGATTCCTCCCGCTTGTCGTGCTGGGTTGGCTCCTGCTTCCGACCGCCGGGGCGGCCGCCGAGGTCGATTTCGCCCGCGACGTGCTGCCGATCCTGTCGGAGAAGTGCTTTTTCTGCCACGGCCCCGACGAGGCCGCCCGCAAGGCCGGACTGCGACTCGACACGAAAGATGGGGCGTTCCGCAAGAAGAAGGACCGTACGATGATCGTGCCCGGCAAGAGTGCCGAGAGCGAGGTCATCAGCCGCATCGTCAGTAAGGACGCCGACGAGCAGATGCCGCCGCCGGACTCGAACCGCACGCTGACGCCGAGGCAGATCGAGACGCTGAAGAAGTGGGTGGATGAAGGGGCCACGTGGGGGCAGCACTGGGCGTATGTGCCGCTACCGCGGGCGGTCGTGGTGCCGGAAGTTCAAAGTTCAAAGTTCAAAGTTCAAAGATCGATCGACAACTTCATCCTGTCGCGGTTGGAGAAAGAAGGGCTTTCCCCGTCGCCGTCGGCGACGAAGGCCGCGTGGTTGCGCCGCGTATCGCTCGACCTGACCGGCCTGCCGCCGAGCGTCGCGGAACTGGATGCGTTCGAAAAAGACACCTCGCCGAGCGCCTATGAGACGGTGGTGGACCGCCTGCTCGCCTCGCCACGGTACGGGGAACGCATGGCGTCCGACTGGCTCGATGTCGCCCGGTACGCCGACACGCACGGCTATCAGTCCGACCGCTTCCGCAACATGTGGGCGTACCGCGACTGGGTCATCAAGGCGTTCAACGCGAACCAGAAGTTCGACCAGTTCACAATCGACCAACTCGCCGGCGATCTGCGGCCGAACGCCACGAAGGACCAGCGGCTCGCAACCGCGTTCAACCGCCTGCACATGCAGAACGAAGAGGGCGGCATCGTCGAGGAAGAGTTCCGCGTCGCCTACGTCGTGGACCGCGTGACGACCTTCGGCACCGCCTTCTTGGCCCAGACGCTGGAGTGCTGCCGGTGCCACGATCACAAGTACGATCCACTGGCGCAGAAGGATTTCTACCAACTGTTCGCGTTCTTCCAGAACATCGACGAGAGCGGCCAGACGAGCTACTTCACGTCGTCGATGCCGGTGCCCGCGCTGCCGCTGACGACCGACGAGCAGGATCGGAAGATCGCGGAACTGCGGAAGATCGTGCGAGCGAAGGAGGCCGAGGTGAAGACCGCCCGCGAGAAAGCCCACGATGCCTTCGCGGCGTGGCCGCGGCCGAAAGAGATTACGCCGTCAGGGTTGGTGGCGCACTTTCCGTTCGACGAACTCAGCGGGAATAAGTCACCGAACGCGATCGACGCGAAACAGACGGCGAACGGCCACGAGGGGCCGAAGCTCGTCGCCGGCAAGGTCGGGCAAGCGGTTGAATTGAGCGGCGAGAGCGGCTTCGACATCCCCGGCGTCGGCCACTTCTCGCGGAGCGATCCGTTCTCGATCTCCCTCTGGCTGAAGTCGAGCAAGCACGAACCGCGGGCCGTTGTACTCCACCACAGTCGCGCCCCCATCGACGCCGGCAGCCGGGGTTACGAGCTGCTGTTGGAAAACGGCAAGGTCGCGTTCGGCCTGCACCACATGTGGCCGGGCAACTCCCTGAAGGTGGCGACGTCAACGGCGATCCGCGTGAACGAGTGGACGCACGTGACCGTCTGCTACGACGGCTCCAGCCGGGCCGACGGCCTGCACGTCTATGTGAACGGCCAACTCGCCGCGTGCGACGTGGTCCGCGATGGGCTTCGCCGGGACATTACTTACGAGGGTGGCGAGCCGAGCCTGCAAGTTGGCTATCGCTTCCGCGACAACGGCTTTAAGGGCGGGGCCGTCGATGACCTGCGGATCTTCAACCGAGCCCTCACGCCCTTGGAGGTCGGACGCGCCGCCGGAACGAACGCGAACGACGGCGAGGCCGCGTGGGAAGAGTTCTTCGCCTCGACCGCGGACGAGCCGACGATGAGGGCAAAGGCCGCACTGCGGGAGGCCCGACTCGCTCACGCGAAGTTCGTGAACGCGATTCCCGAAGCGATGGTCATGCAGGAGATGCCGGCGCCGAAGCCGGCCCGCTTGCTGAAACGTGGGGCCTACGACGCGCCGGGCGACCCCGTAGCGACCGACACACCGAAGACGCTGCCGCCGTTCGCGGCAGACCTGCCGCGGAACCGCTTCGGTTTGGCGACGTGGTTGACACAACCCGACCACCCGCTGTTCGCCCGCGTGACGGTCAACCGCCTCTGGCAACAAATGTTCGGCACTGGCCTCGTCGAAACGAGCGACAACTTCGGCACCACCGGCGTCCCGCCGACGCACCCGGAACTGCTCGACTGGCTCGCTCGCGACTTCAGCACCGATTGGGACGTGAAGCGAACGCTCAAGCAGATGGCCCTTTCCGCGACCTACCGACAGTCGTCGAAGGCGACGCCAGAACTGCTGCAACGCGACCCGTACAACCATCTGCTCGCCCGCTTCCCGGCCCGCCGACTGAGCGCCGAGATGCTCCGCGATCAGGCTCTCTTCGTGAGCGGTCTGCTGAACGAAAAGCAAGGAGGGCCGAGCGTGTACCCTTATCAGCCGGAGGGCCTCTGGAACGAGGCGATGGGGCGGCCGCACTACCCGCAGTCGAAGGGCGGCGATTTGTACCGCCGCAGCCTGTACACGGTCTGGAAGCGGACCGCCCCGCACCCGCAGATGACGACGTTCGACGCCGCCGACCGCAGCAATTGCAGCGCCCGCCGGCAGACGACGAGCACACCGTTGCAAGCCCTGGCGCTGCTCAACGACCCGCAGTTCGTGGAGGCGGCGCGGTTCCTCGGCCAACGGATGTTGAAGGACGGCGGACCGACGCCGACGGAGCAAGTCGCGTGGGCATTTCGCACCGTGACCGGCCGATCGGCGAGCGAGAAGGAACTGACCGTGCTGGTGAAACTGTACGAAGAGCAGCAGGCCGAGTTTGCGAGGGACGCGAAGGCGGCTGAGAACCTGCTGAGCGTCGGCGAGGGGAAGGCCGATGCGAAGACGAACAAAATGGAACTCGCCGCCGCGACGCAGTTGGCGCTGACGATTCTGAACCACGACGAGGCCGTGAACCGCCGATGACAAACATCATCCTCCCTGCCGCGAATCGCCGCCTGTTCCTGCGGCAGTCGGCCCTCGGCCTCGGCGGCCTCGCCCTTGGCACGCTGCTCGCCAACGAGAGCCGCGGGGCCGCGCTCCAGGGCGTGCTCGACAAGCCGCACTTCGTGCCGAAGGCGAAGCGGATTATCTACCTGTTCATGGCCGGCGGGCCGAGCCAACTCGATTTGTTCGACCACAAGCCGCTGCTCAACGAGAAGAACGGCACCGACCTGCCCGACAGCGTGCGGAAGGGTCAGCGGCTCACCGGCATGTCCGGCAACCAGGCGTCGTTGCCGCTCGCCGGGTCGATCTTCAAGTTCGCGAAGCACGGCAACAGCGGCGCGACGATCAGCGACCTGCTGCCGAACGTGGCGAAGATGGCCGACGATCTGTGCTTCGTGAAGTCGTGCTACACCGAGGCCATTAACCACGACCCGGCCATCACGTTCTTTCAGACCGGCCACCAGATCGCCGGCCGGCCGAGCTTCGGCTCGTGGCTGAGCTACGGCCTCGGCAGCGCTAACGAGAACCTGCCGGCGTTCGTCGTGCTTGTCTCGAAGGACAAAACAGAACAAGGACTCTACGCCCGGCTGTGGGGCAACGGCTTCCTGCCGAGCGTTCACCAGGGCGTGCAGTTCCGCAGCGGCAAGGACCCGGTGCTATACCTGCAAAACCCCGACGGCGTGAGCACCGAGAGCCGGCGGAAGGTGCTCGACCGCCTCGCGGAACTGCACGCGATTGCCGGTGAGGTTGAAGGCGATCCGGAGATCGCCGCCCGAACGGCCCAATACGAGATGGCGTACCGGATGCAGACGAGCGTGCCGGACGTGATGGACTTCGGCAAGGAGCCGAAGGACGTGTTCGACCTGTACGGCGAGGACGCGAAGAAGCCCGGCACGTTCGCGGCGAACTGCCTGCTGGCCCGCCGACTGGCCGAGCGGAACGTGCGGTTCATCCAGCTCTACCACCCCGGCTGGGACCACCACGGCGGGCTGCCCGGCGGCATCCGGCGGCAGGCGAAGGACATCGACCGAGCGTGCTACGGCCTCGTGCAAGACCTGAAGCGGACGGGGATGCTGAAGGACACGCTCGTCGTCTGGGGCGGCGAGTTCGGCCGGACGAACTACAGTCAGGGGAAGTTGACCGCCACCGACTACGGCCGGGACCACCACCCGCGGTGCTTCACGATGTGGTTCGCTGGAGGCGGCATCAAGCCGGGGATGTCACTCGGCGCGACCGACGACTACGGCTACAACGTGGCCGAGCGGCCGGTGCACGTTCACGACGTGCAGGCGACGATCTTGCAGCAACTCGGCATCGACCACACGAAGCTGACGTACAAGTTCCAGGGTCGCTACTACCGCCTGACCGACGTTCACGGCGAAGTCGTGAAGGAGATCGTCGGGTAGTTTCGATAACCGCAGCCGGCCTATCATGAGGGGGCACAGTCATCCTGTGAGGGGTACCGGCGTGGTAGCATCGAATCGTGTGGTGGTCGTCGGCGGCGGGTTGGGCGGGTTGGCGGCGGCGTGTACGCTCGCCGCCCGCGGGTACGGCGTCACAGTTTTCGAAGCCTCGCCGTGGCTGGGCGGCAAGGCGACCGTGCTTTCCGAGGCCGGCTTCCGCTTCGACATGGGGCCGACGATTCTGACCATCCCCGACGTCCTCCGCCGAATCTTCCGCGAGGCCGGCCGTAACCTCGACGATTACGTGAACCTCGTCCGCCTCGACCCGCAGTGGCGGTGCTTCTTCGGCGACGGCAGCACGCTCGACCTCGTCGAGAACGTCGAGCGCATGGCGAAGTCGCTCGACGGCTATTCCCCGAACACCGGCACGGCCGACGGCTACCGCAACTTCCTGAAACTCTCGGACCGATTGCACCGCGTCAGCGACGAATACTTCTTCTGGAAGTCGATCGGTGGCATCCGCGACATGATCGACGTCAAGGGCGGGTTCAAGCCGAAGATCGTCGGCGACGTGCGGGCCATGCGGATGGGCCGGTCGGTGGCCGGCACGGTGCGGAAGTTCATCCCGGACGCCCGCGTGGCCCAGATGATCGACCACTTCACGCAGTACGTGGGGTCGTCGCCAGAGGCGTCGCCGGCCGTCTTGTGTGGCATTGCCCATATGCAGACCGAGGACGGCATTTGGTACCCGATGGGCGGCACACGGGCCGTGCCGGAAGCGCTAGTCAAGTTCGGCACCGAACTCGGCGTGGACTTCCGGCCGAACACCGGCATCAAGCGGCTGATCGTGGCCGATGGCAAGACCGTGACGGGCGTGGAAACCGATGGCGGTGAGATTGTCGAAGCCGCCGCGGTTGTGTCGAATGCCGACTCGGTACGCACGCACCGGGAGTTGCTGCCGGATGCTCCGAAGGCGGCCCGGAAGTTCGACCGCCGGCGGAAGTACGAGCCGGCCTGTTCCGGCGTGGTGCTGTATCTTGGGCTGAACAAGGCTTACGATCACCTGCTGCACCACGACTTCGTTTTCTCGCGCGACCCGCACGAGGAGTTCGACTTCATCTACCGCAAGGGCGAACCCGCCCCGGACCCGACGTGCTACCTGGCCGCGACGAGCCGCACCGACCCGGCCACCGCCCCGCCCGGCGGCGAGGCGTTGTACGTGCTCGTTCACACGCCGTACCTGCGGCCGCACCACGACTGGAAGCAGATGCTGCCGGCCTACCGCCGCGTGATCCTGGACAAGTTGAAGACGACGGGGAAGATGCCGGACCTGGAATCGCGGATCGTGTTCGAGAGCGTGCTGACGCCGCAGGACATTCACGACCGCTACCGCGTGCTGAACGGCGCGATCTACGGCCTTGCCAGCCACGGTAAATGGCTGGGGGCGTTCAAGCCGGCGAACCGCTCGCCGGACCTGCGGAACCTGTACCTCGCGGGCGGGGCGGCCCACCCCGGTCCGGGGATGCCGATGGTGCTGATGTCCGGCTGGATCGCTGCTGACAGTCTCGACACGGATGGCGTTGTTGTCCGGTAGACGCGCTGAAAACGGAACGCGGATGTCGCAGGATTCGAAGACGCGGATGAACGCGGGATAAGAGCAAATCCGATACTTGTTCTGATCCGGTTTTGATCCGGCGTTCAAAATCCCGCGTCGTCCGCGTTCCGTTTTCAATTTCGCCTCCCACTTGATCTTGCACGGGCGGCCGCATTCCGCGAACCTATCGCGCCTGCGTGGGTTCTCGGAGTGCCGTGATGTCGCTGTCCGTGGTCGAGCCGTTGACGGTCCTCATCCGCCGCGTGGCGGTCGTCCATTCGCCGTCGCCGGCCTCGAAGCCAAGGCTCCGCGGATATCTGGAACCGCTGGCCGTCGGCAGCTACCTCGTCGCGCTTACGTTTGTCCTTCTGCGCTGCGCGGCCCTGCGGCGGTACTGGTTCGACGAACTGTTCACGCTGCACCTCGCCCGTTCGCCGCAGTCGTTGTGGTCGAACCTCGCGAGTGGCCTCGATAACAACCCGCCGCTGTCGTACCTGCTGACGGCCCTTTCCGTCGGGATTTTCGGCGAAGTCGAGTGGGCCGTGCGGTTGCCCGCGGTGCTGGGGGCCGTGCTAAGCGGCTTGTGCCTCTACCTGTTCGTGCGGCACCGTCGCGGGCCGGCGGAAGCCTTCCTGGCGCTGTCGATCGTGACGATCTCCCCCGCCGTGTGGGCGTACTTTCTCGAAGCTCGGCCCTACGGCCTCGCGGTCGGCTTCACGGCGTCGGCCCTGCTCGCGTGGCAGCGAGGCTGGAAACTCACTTTTGCGGCGTCGTGTGTCCTCGGCCTCTCTTCTCACTACTTCTTCGTCGTGCCGATGGTCGCCTTCGGCCTCGCGGAGTTGATCCGAACGGCGCAGAATCGCAAACTCGATCGCGGCATGGCCGCCGGCTTCGTCGCAGTTATTGTCACGCTGGCAGCGCTCTACCCGTTGTGGGGCTATGGCCCGCAAGCGTACGCGGCCGGCTTCTGGTCGAAGGTGAAGTTCACCCGCCCAGCCGTCGAAAGCGTCTTCCAGGACTTCACGCGGAAGGAGATGCTGCCGCCGTTGGCCGTCGCCCTCATCGTGGGCATCGTGGCCGGGCGAAGGCGAGACGAGGCCGCACCGTACCCGCTCGCGGAAGCGGTGGCCCTCGCGGCACTCGCGGCGGGGCCGATCATCGGCGTGGCCGTTGGCGCGAAAGTCACGGGCGCGTTCTACTACCGCTACGTGCTGCCGTCGGTCCTCGGCTTCGGGGCCGTGTTCGCGTTCGCCGTCAGCCGGGCGGCGGGTGGGAATCGTGCGGCCGTGCTGCTCGCGGCGGTCGGGTTCGTGTGGTGCGGATTGGTCGGGAACGCGGGGATGGCCACCGGCTACTACCGGGCAGAGGCGGCGAACCTGCGCGAGACGGCCGACTTCCTCCGGGCGAATGCCGACGGCACGACGATCGTGGAATCGCCGTTCGAGTTCGCCCGCTGGTGGCACTACGAGGGGCAATCGCTGCCCGTGGCGTTCCTGGCCGACGTGGACCTGGCGATGAAGCACACGAAGAGCGACACCGTGGACCGCGGTCTCTACGCACTGGCGCGCATCAGCGACGTGCCGCTGCTCACGCCCGACGAAGCGGCGGCGAAACTGCGGGCAGGTGAGCGGTTGCACTTCTACGGACCCGATGGCGGCTGGCGGCGCGAGGAGTTGCAAAAGCGAGGCGTCGTTTTCACGGAGATTGCGAAGCGGGACGCCGGCGGCACCCTCTACCGGCTAAGCCTGCCGGACTGACGCTTTCACTTCGGGCGGGCACCCGGTACAATACCCATCCCACCGACCCGCCGATCGCGGCGTCTCCGAGAGTGCCCTCCCATGTTGCGGAATGTTCGCCTGTGTGTGCTGTGCGCCGTCGCGGCGGCCGTGCTGTTCCTGCTGTTCACCGCCGCCCCGAGCCACGCGGCCGACAAGCCCGTCAGCTTCATTAATGATGTCGCCCCCATCCTGAAGGAGAACTGCTTCGCCTGCCACGACGCGAAGAAACGGTCCGGCAAGTACGACATGACCACGATCGAAAAGATGCTCGCGGGTGGCAGCGACGGCGAGCCGATCACGCCGGGTAAGCCGGCCGAGAGCGACTTCTTCACGCTGATGGTGACGAAGGACGACCGGCGGATGCCGCCGCGGGACAAGGGCGAGGCGGTGCCGAAGGACAAGGCCGAGGTCGTCCGCAAGTGGATCGCGGAAGGGGCGAAGATTGACGCGGGGCTGGACGCGAAGGTCGATCTCGTGAAGGAATTGCGGGTCCGCTGGAAGCCGCCGGTGCCGCCGGCGAAGTACAAGTTCCCGAGCATCGTGAACGCCCTCGCCTTCACGCCGGACGGCAAGCAACTCGTCGTCGGCGGCCACCACGAACTGACCGTGTGGGACATCGCCGACGCGAAGCTGGCGAAGCGCGTTTACACACGGGCCGAGCGGGCTTACGGGTTGGCGTTCCTGAAGGACGGCAAGCTCGCCGTCGCGGGCGGGCGGCCGGGGCAGGAAGGCGACGTGCGAATCTACGACTTAAGCGCGAAGCCCGAGGAAACACGAGACGGCGTGGCAATCCTCGACGGGGTGTCCGACCCGGCCGTGATGCTCAAGCAACTGCTCGACGCGGACGATTCCGTGCTGTGCCTGGCGGCGTCCGCCGACGGCAAATACCTCGCCGCCGGCGGTTGCGACCGGGCCGTGCGCATCTGGGACATTTCCGAAGGCATCACGAAGGCGAAGTTGGAGCAGACGGTCGAGAACCACGCCGACTGGGTGCTGGGCGTCGCCCTCTCCGCGGACGGCAAGTACCTCCTGACGGCCGGCCGCGATAAGACGGCAAAGGTGTGGGACTTGAAGGCGAAGGAATCGGTGCTGACGTTCCCGGAGCATCAGAACGTTGTTTACGGGGTGGCCGTCAAGCCCGACGCCTCGGTCGGTTACTCGGTCGGAGCCGACCGCCAACTGCGGACGTGGAAGCCGACCGGCGAAGGGAAGCAGATCAAGAACGCCGGCGGCCACAACGACGAGGTCTTCAAGGTGATCGCCCACCCGAGCCAACCCCTGCTGTTGACCGCGTCGGCCGACAAGTCGGTGCGGTCGTGGGACACGGAGAAACTGTCGAACCTGAAGACGTTCCAGGGCCTGACGGATTTCGTCTACGCTCTGGCGGTCAGCGCCGACGGGAAGCAGGTCGCGGCCGGGTCGTATGACGGCGAGGTGCGGGTGTGGAACATCGCCGATGCGACGTTGGTGAAGGCGTTCAACGCCTCCCCGGGATTCGGGGCGAAGGCGGCCGAAACGCCGAAGAAGTAAGTGTTTTCCTGACACGGCCGCCAAAGTCGTCCGATCTAGCGGCGGAAGCGCAGACGGTATTTGAGAAGCAGCACGTGAAGTCCCGCTTGTTCCCGATGCGTGCGCTCCACCGCGGACCGTAAAGTCGGGTTATCGCTTTTGACGGCGAAACCCTTCTTTTTCGCCTCGCCGAGAAGTCCTCGCTCGACACGTTTCGCATCGGATACGACGGCCCGGCTTTCCGCCGGGCTGATTTTTTTGCGAGGACACTCAAATTCCGACGCACGCGCCGGAAGGCCGGACACACAACGCCGTTCGGTACGATTTTTCGGCAACCCGTCCGCAAGATGAGCCGTTCTTAACCTATCTTCCAGCACCCCCCTTCTGTTCGACCCCTGTCCTGTGCTTGCTTATGGTTTTGACATGCCTGCTCCGACGACGACTGCCGACCTGTTAGAGTTGATCCGCAAGAGCCACCTGCTGGGCGACAGCCAGTTGGAGGAACTCTTCCAGAAGAGCAACAACTCCGCGCCCGACACTGTCGTGAAGCAGTTGCAGGCCGACGGGGTGCTCACGTCGTTCCAGGCCGAGCAACTTCTCAAGGGCCGGCACAAGGGGTTCGTCCTCGGCAAGTACCGCCTCCTCGACCGCATCGGCATGGGCGGCATGGGGCAGGTCTACCTCGCGGAACACGCCAGCATGAAGCGGCGGGTCGCGCTCAAGGTGCTGCCGCCGGACCGCGGTAAGAGCGAGTTCGCCCGCGAGCGGTTCCTCCGCGAGTCGCGGGCGGCGGCGGCCCTCGAACACCCGAACCTCGTCCGCGCCTACGACGTGGAAATGGAAGGCGACGTGGCCTTCCTGGTCATGGAGTACATCGACGGCGTCACCCTGCACGACCTGATCGTCCGCCGCGGCAAGATCGACCCCGCCCGGGCGGCGCACTACCTCTGGCAGATCGCCAACGGCCTGCAAGCGATCCACTCGTTCTCGCTCGTTCACCGCGACATCAAGCCGGCCAACGTGCTGCTCGACCGCGGCGGCGTCGTCCGCATCCTCGACCTCGGCCTCGTGCGGTCGGAACTCGACGACGACGCCCTCACCCGCGGCGAGGGGGCGAAGATGGTCGGTACTGCCGACTACCTCGCCCCGGAGCAGGCCATCGAGTGCTCGAAGGTGGACAGCCGGGCCGACCTGTACAGCCTCGGCTGCACCGCGTACTACCTGCTGACCGGCCAACCGCCGTTCCCCTCGGACAAGATTTCGCAGAAGCTCATCGCCCACCAGACGAAGGCCCCGCCGTCGCTCCGCGAGTTGGTCCCCGGCATCCCCGGAGCCCTGGCCGATCTGGTCCAACAACTCTTGGCGAAAAAGCCCGGAGACCGGCCGCAATCGGCCGCGGAGGTACTGGACGGCCTCGCACCGTTCGCACAAGCGAGCCTGCCGAACGCAGACGACTTCCCGACCCCCGGCACGGTGTCCGTCGCCCGCAACGGCATCAGCCTGAACGGGTTCGTGTCGATGAACATTGTGTCGAAGAATCAGGGTTCGCAGGCGTCCGGCAGCGGGTCGGCGATCCGCTTCCAGGCCGAGTCAAACCCGAAGCTCACGCCGTCGCAGGTCAACCAGCAGACCGCCACCGACAGCACACAGGAGACGCTCCCCGTTCCGCCGACGGCCCCGGCGAAACCGCCGGCGGTCAAGCCGACCCGGAGGAAGAAGGAAGAGCCGCCGCCGATGATCATCGAATTGCCGAAGCTCCAGCCGAGGGCGGTTGAGCCGCCGCCGCGCGAGGACAGCACAGCCGTGAAGGCCGGCAATCTCTTCCGCGAGAAGCCGACCCGGCCTCAGAATGCCGAACGGCCGGAGAAGAAGGTTCACCTGATCGCCATTGGCCTGGCGTGCGTTCTGGCGTTTGCCGCGGCTGTCGGTCTGTACGTCCTCGGCGTGAAGCCTTGACGCCGCCGGTCGTGGCCTCGACAATCGGGGCATGTCAAACACCAATCCGCACCCACGGCCGACGCGCTGGCCGTGGCTGGCCGCCGCCCACGAAGGCGGCCAACTCTGGCTCTACGACCCCCGCCGCATCGGCTCGCCGGTGGCCGTGTCGCGGGCCGAACTGGAAGCCGTCCAACTCTTCACCAGCCGCCTGACCGTCCCGGAGATCCACTCCACCCTCGCGGCAAAGTTCGGCCCGACGTTCCTCGGCCTGCCCGCCCTGACGGCACTCGTGACGAAGCTCGACGAAAGTTTCCTCCTCGACGGCCCCGCCTTCCGCGAGTACCTCGCCGGCCCGGTCCGGCGGCCGTCGTGCGTCGGCTGCTACCCGCCCGAGCCGGAAGCGATCCACGCCCAGATGCGGGGGTTGTTCACCGGCCCCGGCGGTCCCGGTCCGGTCGGCGACCGCCGCACCGACGGGCCGCGGTTGCGGGCGGTGCTAGTCCCGCACATGGACTACGCCCGCGGCAACGTCACCTATGGCTGGGGCTTCAAGGAACTCGCCGAGCGGACCGACGCCCGGCTGTTCGTCATCGTCGCCACGTCGCACTACTCGCCGGCCCGGTTCTCGCTCACGCGGATGAATTTCGCCACGCCGCTCGGCACCGTCGAGACCGATCAGGCTTACGTCGATCGCATCCTACAGTCCTACGGCTCCGGCCTCTTCGACGACCCGTTCGCCCACCTACCGGAGCACTCGGTCGAACTCGAAGTCGTCGTCCTGCAACACCTCTTCCCGGACCGCCCGTTCCGGATCGTGCCGTTGCTCGTCGGCTCCTTCGGCGACTGTGTTTCGTCGCTGACACCGCCGGACCGGGTCGGGCAAATTCAGCGGATGGTCGCGGCGTTACAGGCGGCGGAAGCGGCGGCGGGCGAGCCGGTCTGCTACGTCATCAGCGGCGACCTGGCGCACATCGGCCCGAAGTTCGACGACCCGGAACCCGTGCGCGAGCCGTTGTTGGGCGAAAGCCGCAAGCAGGACGAGGCGATACTGGCGAAGTTGAACGCGGCCGACGGGGAAGGGTACTTCAACGTGATCGCCGCCGAGGGGGACGCCCGCCGCATCTGCGGACTCCCACCGACGTGCCTCACGCTCGCCACAGCCCGGCCCACGGCCGGGCGGGTGCTTCACTACCAACAGTTCGTCCACCCGCAGGGTCACGAGAGCGTCAGCTTCGCGGCGGCGGCGTTCTACGAGTGATGCCAGTCAGTTGTCGTCGTCGTCGTCCGGGACGGGCTTCTTTTCCGGCTTCTTCCCGTCCTTCTTCTCCGGCTTCTTCTTGTCGTCCTTTTTCTTGTCGGGGGCGGTGATCTCGAAGTTCTCGAAGAAGTGTTCAAGCCAGATCATGCCCTGCGGCTCGCCGTTGACGGCCACGCCCACCACGTAGCCGCGGCCGTCGCCGACGATCGCGCGGGCCTGGATGAACCGCTTGCCCGGCATGCTCAGGATGACATCGGCCGCCTCGAACCCCTGGTGGGCACGCTTCGAGCGCGAGATTTCTTTCCCCTGGTTCGTCTTGATGAGGCCGTCGCAGAGGCCGTCGATCACTTTCGCCGAGTCACGCTTCTCGGCGTCGGTGAGATCGACGTAGTAGATGAAGTAATTCTCCTGCACCATCTTTCTCTCGGCCTCGAACGACACGGCCGGCTTGTCCTTGTCGCGGCCGGTCACGCGCGTCTTTTGTTTCACATCGCTGGGGAACTCGGCGGTGAACCGGCCGTCGGGGGCCTTGAACTCCTTGTACTCCGGGTCCATCGTCTGTACGACGAAGTAGCCGATGACGCCGCAACAGGTGCAGCCGAGCAAGCCGAAGACGCCGAAGAGCACCCACAGGGCGACGCCGACGCCCTGCTTCCGCTTGCGGTCCGGATCGTACTCGAGGGGGCCGTAATCGTCGTCGGCCCGCGAGGTTGGCAGGGGCTTGTTACGGGAAACATCCGGCCGCTTTCGCCGCGGGCGGCGCGGCCGGTCCTCGTCCGGCAGTGGCGGCGGTGCATCGCCGGGGGCGTGGGCTACGAAAATTTCTTGGCACGACCCGCAACGGACTTCGCCGCCGAGGAGTTCGTTGGGGATGTCGAGGGCTTCGCGGCACTTCGGGCAGGTAACGGTGATTGGCATGATGGAGTCATATCCACGGTTTCGCCGACCGGCGAGGGAGTGCTAGTCGATCCGCTTCAACTTCCGCAGAACCTCATCGCGGCGGCCGAGATGACGGCCCATGTGCGTCGTCTTGTACTGCTCAGCCGCAGCGGTCCAGGCTTCCTTCGCGCGAACTGTGTCGCCGAGGCGGAAGGCCGCGTCGCCGAGGTGGTCCCAGACGGTCGGGTCGTTCAAACCCTCTGGCAGCAAGACGGCTTTCTCCAACAGGTCGCGGGCGTCCTTTAGCTTTCCCTTGCGGAATAGCACCCATGCGAGGCTGTCGAGGTACGCGGCGTGGTCGGTGGACGGCTCGCCGGCCTTCGCCCGCTCGTCGGTGTCGATCTCGATGGCCCGCCGGACCAACCGCTCGGCGTCGTCGAGTTTGCGGTTCTGCTCGGCAAGGTTGTACCCGAGGTTGTTGAGGGCCAACACGTCGTCGGGGTCGTCTTCGAGGAGGCCGCGGAGTTCCGCCTCGGCCTCGGCAAACTGTTTCAAGCCGAGGTAGGCTTGTGCCCGCTGGTACCGCAACGAGTGAACCTCCGCCGGCGTCGTGAACTCGCTCATCGCGGCGTCGCACTCTTTCAGCATCTCGTCGTACCGGCCGAGGATGTCGAGGACGTGCAGTTTCTCCCGCCGCGAGGGGAAGGCGTTGTCGAGTTGCGCGACGGCGAGGGCCTTCATCGCGTCCTCGCCACGACCGATTTCTGCGAGCGGCATGGCCCGGTAGAAGCTAACGAGTTTCGTGCCGAACGCCTGTGAGCGGTCGCACAGGTCCAGGGCCGCTTGCCATTTCCGCTGGGCCGTCAGGTGGTGATAAAGTCGCTGAAACGTCCGCAGGCTGCCGTCATCCCGCGCCCCCGTTAGGGCAGCCGTCAATGCCGCCTCGACTTCTTCCGGTCGGCCGGCCCGTCCGCACGCCCAGGCGAGCAACTCCCAGAGTTCCGGCGAGCGCGGGGTGCCGCTGCCGAGCCGGGCCGCGCGCGTCATCTTTAGGGCGAGCGCCGGCGATTCGACCAGCGCTTTCGCGAAGGCTTGGCGGCGGGCGGCGTCCGCCGCGGAGACGGTCGGGGGCTTTCGCCGTACCTCCGCTTCGGCCGCCGGGAAGAGCGATTCGGCGATGTCGAGCAGGCCGGCCCCGGAGGTGTCGGCGGCCGCGTAGGTGCGGACGAGGATGCGGAAGAAGTCGGCGTCGGCCGTCAGCTTCGCGAGTTCGGCGAATTGCACGTTGGCCTCGCCGAAGCCGGTTGGCGTGCGTGCTAGTTCCGCGAGCATCACCCACTTCGCCGCGGCCGGCCCGTCGTAGGCGATGGCCCGCAGTTTCACCACGCTGTCCCGTCCGGCCGCGCGAAGTTGCTCGGCGTACCGCTCGTAGGTCGCCGCGTCGCGCGGCTTGAACGCGAGGTAGGCTTCGAACTGCTTCACCGATTCCGCGGCGTCCCCCTTCGCGGCAAAGAGTTCGGCCAGGTTCCGGTGCAACCTTGCGGCCCCGGCCCGGTCGTTTGCCCGCTTCACGTCGGTGTACAGGTCGCGGGCGGTGCGGAAGGCGTCGGCCGCGGCGTCGAACTGCTTCCGCGCGATTAGCGAGCGGCCGTGCTTCTCGGCGGCGGTCGCGGCCTGATGATCGAGTTCGGCGGCCGTGAAGCCTTCCTTCAAAAGTTGATGCTGTTCGGCCCGCAACAACTCCCGCACGGCTTGCCACGCGGCTTCCGTGCCGGCCGCGTCGTTAGCCCGTTCGCGGCAGCGGGCGAGGTCGGTTCGCATGGCCAACTTCTTCGTCGCCCGGTTCGCCAACCGCGGGGAATCCACCGCGGCGGTGAGAACCTCGGCGGCTTCGGGATAGCGCTTGACTTCGAAGAGCAACTTCGCGAGGTGGTGGGCGATGTCGGCGTCTTGCGGGTCGGCCTTGAGAACGTCGCGGGCCGTGCGGATGGCGGCCGCATCGCGGCCGAGGTCGGCGTAGACCGACACGAGTTCCCGCCGCGGGGTGACGGCCGCGGGGTCGAGTTTCGCAGCAGTTTCCAGTCGTTTGGCGGCCGCGAGGGTGTTATCGCTCCGCTGGCGGAGGCGGGCCGTGCCGAAGTTCGCGAGGGCTTGCCGCTTCGACTCTTCCGCCGTGGACAGCGGTTGGGCCGGGACGCGAACGGGCGGCGGCTGATCGGCCCCGCGGGCGACGAGAGAGAACACGAAGACACCGGCCACGTTTCGCCACACGGTCGGCTCCTCCTGGTCCGCGAACGCGATGGCGAATTGTACCGACGGCGGCAGAGGGAGCAAAGCCCGAGTGGCCGTCACTCAATCCCGCGTCAGCGGGACGGGCCGCACTTTCGCGTGGAGGTCGGCCTGCTCGGCGATCCGCTTCGAGAATTGGTCCGTGGCGTTGCGCTCGTCGAACTGCGCGGCGAGTTGCCGGCACTCGGCGTCCAGCCACGCGCGGAGGGTGGCGACATCGGACGTGGTCTTGCGGTTCGTGCTCGTCAGTGCCGGGGGGACACGCAGGCCGCGCCGCCAGTCGTTGGCCAACAGGCGGTCGCACAGGAACCGGCCGGCCATCAGGAATGCGAAGCGGGATTCCGGCTCGTAGCCGGCGGCCGCGTTCGGGAGGAATTTCTCGAACAGCCGCACGGCCGGGGCGAGGTTGTCGGTCCGGGCCAGGAACGTCAGGTGTTTCGCGAGGTTGCTCAGGTCGCCGGAGGCCGTACTCGACCGCAGACCCTGTTGGTGCAGCGCGACCGCCTGCGCGTCGTCGCCGAGTTCGAGCAGGGAGTGCAGCAACGTCGCGTGGGTGTTCTCCGGCACGCGACGGCACGCCAGGCGGTTGGCCAGGATGCGGTCGGCGGAACGCACGGCGGCCGCGTGGTCGCCGCGCCATCGGTGGTAACCGACGACCGCGTTCGCGTCGCACGCGGCACAGTTGCTCAGGCTGTCGCGCGGGTGGGCGAGGAATTCGTCGAAACTCCGCGCCGCATCGTCGACCACGCCGCGGTGCTTCGCCAGGGAAAGTTGGAATCCGGCCAGAACGCGGTCGCCCGCCCCGTAGCGGCGGAAGCGGTCGGCCATTTCTTCGAACAGGCCGTCGATCTGCCCCAGGGAAATCTGCGGGAACTCCAGGACGTGCCCCATGACCCACTTGAACCGCCAGAGCAACTGGTACTCGTCGAAGCGGTCGGGGTCGCGGTCGAATTGTGCCAGGCACCACGGGTAGTGCGCGACGAGCAGGTCGCCCCGGCCGCCCATTACGGCCGCGTCGAGCAACTCCATGCGGGCTTCGTACCCACTGTCCACGTCGGTGTGGGCGTCGGCGTACCGGACGGCCTCTTCCACCACGGCCACGCGGCCGGGGCCGTAGGGCAGGGCACGGGCTTGTTGCAAAAGGTCTTCGACGTTCAACTGTACGGCTTCGGTCATGAAGTGCATGGTGGCGGATGGCACGGCCGAAAGCAAGGTGCGGCGGCCGTTTCTCCGGCGGTTCTTCGCCGCCCCTCAAGAATCGAGTCGGACGCGAAACGGGACCGTCGGTCGAGAACTCCGACAGGCCGCGCGTCCGGAGTCTCAAATGTGGCGGAAAACCAATCGCGAATTCTGGCGGCGTGAGCTACGATTTCGCGCCCGCTCGCGGTCGGCCGTCGCCATCGTCCATGAGAAGCCTTCCCGAACGGGTTCCGGGGACTCGCACCCGGCCGTGGGAATGTTTCGATCGCGTCTCTCTCCCGGGAATCGAACCTGGCACGTGTCGAGTGAAGTGCGAAGCGACGGTTGATCCCTTCTGGTTTGGCGTTCGTCTGAGTTGGTGAGCGGTTCACTCGCGTCGTCCGCCCGGACCTGGTTCTCGCTACTCCCGCGGTGTTGTCATGGCTGATCCGAAGCGGTTGGTGCCGGAGTTCGTTGAACTGAACGTGGACACCCCCGCGCCGGCCGACTCGCAGAGCACGCCTTATGGGACGGCCGCGCACCACGGCGTGTTCCCGATCCCCGGCTATGAACTGATGGAACAAATCGGCCGCGGCGGGATGGGCGTGGTTTACAAGGCCCGGCAGGTCGCGCTCAACCGGCACGTGGCGATCAAACTGCTGCCGAACGTCGAACAGGTCGGGCCGAACGCGGTCGCGCGGTTCTTCGCCGAAGCGCAGTCCGTCGCCGAAGTGCGGCACCCGAACGTCGTCGATGTGTACGACTTCGGCCAGGTCAACGGCGTGCCGTACCTGGTGATGGAACTGCTCGACGGCGGCCACCTCGGCGACTTGCAGCGGGCCGAACAACGCCGCGACCCGTGGGCCATGTCCGTGACTGTGGCGAAGGTCTGCCGGGGCGTCGCGGCCGCCCACAAGGCCGGCATCGTCCACCGCGACCTCAAGCCGAACAACATCCTCTTCACGCGGTTCGGCGAGCCGAAGGTCGTGGACTTCGGCCTCGCGAAGCGGGCGATGTCCAACCTGACTCAATCCGTCGCGGTCATGGGCACGCCGTACTACATGTCGCCGGAGCAGGCGAAGGGAAAGAGCAAGCTCGTCGGCCCACCGACCGACGTGTGGGCGCTCGGCGCGATGTTGTACGAGTGCCTGGCGGGGTGCCGGCCGTTCGACGCGGACAATCAGTTCTCGCTGCTGCACCAAATCATCACAGAGGAGCCGGAGTCGCCGCGCATCCACAACGCCGAGTTACCGCCCGCACTGGAAGCGATCGTCCTGAAGTGCCTGCGGAAGAACCCGGATCAGCGGTTCCCGACGGCGGGCAAACTCGCGGAGGCGCTGGAGCGGTTCAGCCAGGACGGCGTCGAACTCGTCCCGCGTGCCGCCGCGTGGGCCGTCCGGTGGGGACAATCGCTGGCGGCGCTCGGGGTCGTGGCGCTCATCCTGGCCCTGTTCGGCATCTCCGGCACGGCCCTCTGGCTGTGGCAGAACGCGGAGGCCGAGAAGAGGGAGTTGCACCAGAAGGCGAGGGAACTGCAAAGTGCCGGCGAGCGGGGGGCGTCAGCCCCCTGATTCTGTATTCGTGTGGGAGAATCAGGGGGCTGACGCCCCCCGCTCGCCGAAGTCACTCCTGCCGCAGTAGCGGGAAGAGGATCACGTCGCGGATCGTCGTCGTGTTCGTCAGCAGCATCACGAGGCGGTCGATGCCGATGCCCAGTCCGCCGGCCGGCGGCATGCCGTGCCGCAGTGCCCGTACGAAGTCTTCGTCCATCTTCGCCATCGAGTCTTCCGCACTCAGTCCCGTGAGCTGTCGGCGGAAGGTCGCCTCTTGCGTGATCGGGTCGTTCAGTTCCGTGTAAGCGTTCGCGAGTTCCATCCCGGCGACGTACAACTCGAACCGCTCGGCCAACTCCGGCGTGTCGCGCTTCCGCTTCGTCAGCGGGCACAGGGCGGCCGGGTAGTCGTACACGAACGTCGGCTTGTCGCTCTTGGCCAACTCCGGTTCGACGCAGTGTTCGAAGAGCTCGTGAACGAGGACGTCGTGCTCCTTCGGCGCGGTCGTCGCCACCTGCGGGGCCGTCTCGGACGCCGAGAACGCGGCCGATTCTTGTGACTTCAGTTCCAGCGGAATCTTCAGCGACACCGCCTTCGCCTTCACGCCGTCGCGGTCGAAGAGGTCGACACCGGTCGTTTGCTTGAACACGTCGGCGTACTTCACCCGGGGCCACGGCTGGGAGAAGTCGATCTGTCGTTCGCCGTAGGACAGCGTTCGTGAATTGCCGATCGCGTTCACACAGGCGACGAAGATGCCTTCGGTCAGGTCCATCATCGTGAACAGGTCGCCGTAGGCGTGGTACAACTCCAGCATCGTGAATTCGGGGTTGTGCCGACGGCTGATCCCCTCGTTGCGGAACACGCGGCCGATCTCGTACACCTTTTCGATGCCGCCGACGAGTAATCGCTTCAACGGCAGTTCCAGCGCGATGCGGAGGTACAGCGGGATGTCGAGCGCGTTGTGGTGCGTGGGGAACGGCCGGGCCGCCGCCCCGCCCGCAATGGCGTGTAGCGTCGGCGTCTCGACTTCGAGGTAGCCCTTGTCGTCTAGGTAGTTGCGCAGCGTGCGCAGCAGCTTCACCCGCTGATGCGCCCGTCGAAGCGTGTCCGGCGTGTAGATCAGGTCGAGGTAGCGGTGCCGGAGGCGGTACTCCTCGTCCGACATGCCGTAGTAGCCGGTCGGGTGCGGTTCGAGCGACTTGGTCAGGAACGTCAGTTCCTTGCCGCGGATGGTCGGCTCGCCCATCTTCGTCTTGCCGAACTCGCCGTCAATGCCGACGAGGTCGCCGAGGTCGAGCAGTTCTGCGACCTTCCAGCCGAGATCGCCGATCTGCTTCGAGCCAAGCATCACTTGCACTTTGCCGGTCTGGTCCGCGAGATCGAGGAAGTAGACCTTCCCCATCTTCCGCCGGCCGACGACCCGGCCGGCCGCCCGCACCTTCGGGCCGGGGTTGGCGTCGTCGAACGGCTCGCACGGCAGTTCGCGAATGCCCGCGATCGGCTGGTGGCCGTCGAACCGTTGGCCCCACGGATCGACGCCGAGGGCTTCGATCTGCTTGAGCTTCGCGAGGCGGACTTCCGCGTGGTCGTTCGTGTCGGGCGGGGGCGGGTTGGTCGTCGGGTCGGAAGCCACGGCAAGTCGCCTTTTGTTCGGGTGGTCGAGTGTGGTACGCTCTGCGGGAATTTTACGGAATCGAGGCGCGAACGTGGGGACGGGTTCACGATGACGCCAATCTTGGAGCGGTTGCAGAGCGAACAGCGCTTTCACGACGAGCAGGCCGACGAGCGTTCGGAGGCCTACCGCACCGGCCAAGCCGACCTGCGGTTCACGGACGACGCCTACCTCGATCACGAAACCTGGGTCCGCCCTGCGTTCGCGAAACTCGGCGACCTGCGGGGGAAGCGCGTCCTCGACTTCGGCTGCGGGCACGGCATGGCGGCCGTCGTGATGGCTCGCGCCGGAGCTTGTGTGGACGCCTTCGACCTGTCGCCCGGCTACGTCGCGGAGACGAAGCGGCGGGCCGACGCCAACGGCGTGCGGGTGAACGCCGTCGTCGCCAACGGCGAGGAACTGCCCTATTCGGACGCCACGTTTGACGCCGTTTGGGGGTGTGCGATCCTGCACCACCTCGATCTGCCGAAGGCCGCCGCCGAATTGCACCGCGTGTTGAAGCCTGGTGGCGTGGCGATCTTCTGTGAGCCGTGGGGCGGCAACCCGCTGCTGAGCTTCGCGCGGCGATTCCTGCCTTACCCCGGCAAGCAACGCACGCCGGACGAACGGCCGTTGGTGAAAGCCGATCTCGTGCCCTTGCGGGCCGCGTTCCCTGGGCTGACCGTGCAGGGTTTTCAGTTCCTGGAAATGATCCGCCGCGTGTCTCCGAAAGCCGGCCGACTCCTGCGGGGAACCGACCGCGTGCTGATCCGAACCGTCCCGTCGCTCAAAAATTGGTGCCGGTATCTGGTGGTGACTTTGTCGCGGGGATAGACTGAACGGGTTGTGTCGATTCGGCCGCCGAGATGGCACGAATGACGGGCCCGCCCCCACTTCCCGAACCTCCACAGCGCCGCGAACAGGCGGCGCTCGCCGTGTGTTTGGCTCTGTTCTGCGGGCTGCTGCTCTACCGGGCTTACGGTTCGCAATTCACCACGAAGCCGTCTCAGCACCTCGCGGCCGCGTCGTCCCTGAACGTCAACGCGGCCGACCGCACGGAACTGCTGCAAGTCCCCGGCGTCGGGCCGAGTTTGGCCGATGCGATTCTCAGCCATCGAAGCACCTTCGGGCCGTTCACGTCGCTCGATGAACTCGACGGTGTGAAGGGCGTCGGTGGGAAGACCGTGGACAAGCTGCGCCCGTGGCTGCACGTCGACGGCCAACCCGTCGCACGGGCACAAGCCGGCGGCGTTGAGAAGTTGGAACGCGATCCGAAGCCGCTGCCTCTTCCCTCAGTCGGTGCGAAAAAGCTCGGGCCGAACGAGTCGATTAACGTGAACACGGCCCCGGTCGCGGAACTGCAACGCCTGCCCGGCATCGGGCCGAAGTTGGCCGAACGGATCGTCGAAGCACGCCCCTTCAAAATCATCGAAGACCTGCGCCGCGTCGGCGGCATCGGCGTGAAGACGCTGGAGAAGTTGCGGCCGCACTTGCGGTTCGCCGACCCCCGTTGATGCACTCCCTATAATCGGGGGATGACTGCCGCGATCCACTGCCGCAACCTCGTGAAGACCTACCCCGGTCGGCCGCCGGTCGAAGCCGTCCGCGGCGTCGACCTCGACGTGCCGGCCGGCGAGTGCTTCGGTCTGCTCGGCCCGAACGGGGCCGGAAAAACCACAACGCTCGAAATTCTGGAAGGTCTGCTCGAACCCACGTCCGGCGAGGTCGAAGTTCTCGGCCTGACCTGGAAGCGCGACGAGCACGCTCTCCGCCAGCGCATGGGCATCTCGCTGCAAGAGACGCGGCTGCCGGACAAGCTGACCGTCCGCGAGACGGTGGCGATGTTCCGCTCATTCTTCCCGGCCGGCATGTCGGTTGAAGACGCGATCGGGTCGGTGTCGCTTCAAGAGAAGTCGCGGGCCTACGTCGAAAAGCTCTCCGGCGGGCAACGGCAGCGGTTGGCTGTGGCGTGCGCGATGGTCGGCAACCCCGACCTACTGTTTCTCGACGAACCCACGACCGGCCTCGACCCGCAGTCGCGGCGGCAACTCTGGGATGTCCTCCGCGGGCTGAAGAGTCAGGGCCGGACGGTCGTCATCACCACGCACTACATGGACGAGGCCGAACGCCTCTGCGACCGCGTGGCGGTCATCGACCAGGGCAAGGTGATCGCCCTCGGCACGCCGCGCGAGTTGATTCTCAAGCTCGGCGGCGAACACGTCATCGAATTCGAACTGAACGCCGAGCTGCCGGACCCGCTGCGGACCGCGTGCGAGCGGTTGCCGTCGGTACAGGGTCTGCGCCCGGAAGGCGACGGGTTTTCGCTCTCGGTCGGCGAACCGCGGTTAGCCCTGCCGGCACTCATGGACTTCTTCCGCGAACACAGCCTGCCGCTGGTCGGCGTGACGACCCGCACGGCGACGCTGGAAGACGTCTTCGTGACCCTGACCGGCCGCCACCTCCGCGACGACGGGGCGAAATAACCGATGCGCGACTTCTCCCCGCTGTGGCACCTCACGCTCAACCGCTTCCGTGAATTCTTCCGCGAGCCGGCAGCCGTGTTCTGGGTCTACGGTTTCCCGCTCATCCTCGCGCTCCTCCTCGGCAGTGCCTTCCGCAACCGGCCGGTGGAACGGATTCGCGTGGACGTGGTCGCCGACGGTCCTGGTGGTGTCGTCGCCGCGAAGGCAATGCTCGACGCACTCAGGCATGACGAGCGGCTGACCGCCGTCGTCGCCCACGCGGAAGAGTGCCGCAACCGGATGCGGACGGCGAAGACCGATCTGGTCGTTACTCCGCCCGCCTCGCCCGGCGGTGCCCTGGACTACCTCGTTGAGCCGAATCGGCCGGAAGCGGTGTTGGCCCGGAACGCGGTCGATAACGTGCTGTTGCGGAGCCAACTGCCGGCCGCCGCGCTGCCGCGCGAGCAGACCATCGACGCCATCGGCGGCCGGTACATCGATTTCCTCATCCCCGGCTTGATCGGCACGAACCTGATGGGGGGCGGCCTCTGGGGCGTCGGGTTCGTCATCGTCAACATGCGCGTGCGGAAGCTCCTGAAACGCTACCTGGCCACGCCGATGCGGAAGACCGACTTCCTCCTCAGCCTCGTCATCAGCCGGACGGTGTTCACGTTCATCGAGATCGCGATCCTTTGGAGCTTCGCCTGGCTAATTTTCGACGTGCGCGTCTTCGGCAACCTGCTCGCCCTGTTCGCGCTGATGCTCGCCGGGAGTGTCTGCTTCGGCGGCATCGGCCTGCTGGTGGCTTGCCGGGCGACGACGATGGAAACCGTCTCCGGTCTGATGAACGCGATCATGCTGCCGATGTACCTGCTCTCCGGCGTGTTCTTCTCGGCCGACCGCTTCCCGGACGGCATTCAGCCCTTCATTCAGGCCCTCCCGTTGACGGTCCTCATCGACGGCGTGCGGTCGGTCATGAACGACGGGGCCGGGTTCGAGGTCGCGTGGAAGCCGATCCTCATTCTGTTGGCGTGGGGCGTGGTCTGCTTCGGGTTGGCCCTGCGGTTGTTCCGCTGGCGGTAACGGCTGTTCCCCGGCGGGCCGGAACGCCTACAATTCCCGGACCGCATTCTTCCCGACCGCGAACCGAGGCCCACTTGTATCCGGAACTGCCCTTTCTCGCGGCCGGCGGAATCCTCTGCTTCACGCCCCTCACCCTTTACCTGTTCTGGCTCGCCGCCGTGAACCGCGGCACGAAGCCGGCCGTCGTCTCGGGCACCTGGGATTTCGTCGCCCTGCTCGCCGGCCTCAGCGGCTTCATCTTCTCCGTCGGCGTCGTGCTGGTGCTCTTGAGCACCAGCGTGAACGTCTTCCGCCGCGGCGGCTTCGCGGAGTTACAGAAGGCGGTGACCGACGCGCAAATCGCGGCGGCCATCACGCCGATCGCCTACGCGCTGTTGGTGGTCCTGAGCGTGCTGCTCACCCTGAAGTCTCGCCGGCGGAGTCTGGTCGTTTACAACGTCCACCCGCCCGCGATTGACACCGCCCTCATCGAGACGTTCGAAAAACTGAACCTGCCCGCGAAACGGAACGGGAACCTCTGGTCGAACGGCCGCGGGTTGATCGAGGTGGCCACCTTCCACGTCTTCAGCCACGTCACGCTGAAACTGCTCCCCGCCGATCCGCGGTTGGGCGAAGAGTTGGAGCGGGAACTGCGGACCGCGATGCCGGTCCAACCGATCGGCGAGAACCCGGCCGGCCCCTGGCTGACGACGGCGGCCGTCAGCTGCTTCATCACGACGCTGTCGTGCGTCGTCCTCACCTTCGTGGCCGCCTACAAACGCTGATCGGGCAATCTGGGCGGGTCGGTGCGTTTTCATTCGCGGCGGGTGGGTTGTTCTGCCGATAACTCCTGCAACGGTCACGAGTGGCCGGCGGATGGCTCCGCCTGCCGTGATTGCGAGGAGCGCACAATGAACAAGCTACTCATCGCGGTGGCGGCCGCCGCCTGCGTCGCGGTCGGGGACAGCCGCGCCGACTTCGGCACGCCGCCGCACCCGGCCGCGCCGAGCGCGGAGGCCCCGGTTAGCACGGCCGGCCAGTACGGCTGGAACCCGATCCTGAAGAAGATCTTCTGGTGGAAAAAGAGCGATTGCTCGACGGGAGACTGCGGCAAGGGCGGCGCCTGTAAGGGCGGCAACTGTGCCCCGCCTGCCGGTCCGCCGCCGTTCATGGGCGGCACGCTGGTGTACCCGAACCACCAGTTCGCCCGCAGCCCGCGCGACTACTTCATGTACGGGCACGGCGGCAACTAAATCGCGAAAGCCCAGGGACGACCGTCCTTGGGCTGTTCCGTTTCGTCACTTCCCGCGGTTCATCCGCTCCACGTCTTTGATGAACCCGAGCGCCTCGTCCACGGTGCCGACCATCGCCCCCGGCACGCGGCCGCCGACATCACACTCGTTCAGCAGCAGCAAGTCTTCGAAATCCTCGTGCGCTTCCAGGCGCCGCTTCCCCTTCGCCCCGAGCGTGTTCGCCTTGTAGTCGTGGGCCAGCATGTGGTTCTCGATCAGCCACGCCGTGCGCTCGGTGAGCAACCCGTCCAGGGCTTGCAGCCCCGCGTTGACGTGGTCGCCGCGGTCCAACCCCTTGCCCACGTCGTGCAACAAGGCCGCTAGCAGGAACTCCTCGTCCCACGGCCGGGCGTCCTTCGCGAGTTCGAAGACTTGCAGCGTGTGGTACAAGACGTCGCCTTCCGGGTGGTACTGCCGCGATTGGCCGACGTTCTCCAGCGGCAGCAACAAGAGGCGAAAGAGTTGATACGGGTCGATCTCCTCGTCTTGGTCCGCGAGGGCTTCGTCGAGGTTCACGTTCGGGTACTCGCGTTCGAGCAGTTGCTCTAACTCGGCGATCGACGCCCGCTCGATGGCCTTGCCGGTGATCGACGACTTGAAGACGTAGTGGGCCTGGTTCTCGGCGTACACCGTCAGTTCGAAGTTGAACGTGTCGAAGACGTGGATGTGAATGAACGTCCGCGACTCGCTGTTCTTGGTGATCTGCTTGTACTCCACGTCGTATTGTAACCCCTCGGCTTCGAGGATGGACGTGATCGGCTCGACGAAATCGCAGAACAGGTGGAGGTCGATGTCCGACCCCTTGCGGGTGTGGCCGGTCATGACGCTGCCGATGAGCCGCGGGCGGAAGCGGCATAGTCGCCGCATGAGCCAGAGCGCCCGCAGGCGCATCTGCTTGAGGTTGTTGGTGCGGGATTCGCCCTCGTGGGTGCGGGCGAAGAGTTGAACGAGTTCGCGGACCTCCGCGTTGCTCGGCAGGTCGCTGGGTTTGACGTAGCCGCGGCAGATCCGCTTGGCGGCTTTCTTCTTGGCGGTGAAGTACTCTGACTTGCGTCTACTGCCTGACGGTCATTTCC
This sequence comes from Limnoglobus roseus, assembly GCF_008254045.1. Taxonomy (GTDB): domain Bacteria; phylum Planctomycetota; class Planctomycetia; order Gemmatales; family Gemmataceae; genus Limnoglobus; species Limnoglobus roseus. The sequence goes on from NZ_CP042425.1 coordinate 4,133,475, forward strand.
AGCGTTTTTGAGCGTTAAACTGATTTTGGTTTCGGACAGTTCCCACCGCTTTTGGCCCAACTTCTTTCCTACCGTTCCTTCTCTACGAACCCAACGGAACCGCACGTTCAGGCCGATTGCCCGAAGCAAGCCCCGGAACTTGTCCGGCTCTTTCAACGAGACGACAATCGGCATTTTGAACGTCGGTTGTCCCTCTGCCACATCTTCCCAAACTAAGTGATTCCCGTCGGGCAAACTTTGAATAACTTCACTTTCGCTCAATCTAGCAAATGTTATATCGTTGATTGGTTGCCCGTGGACTTCCGCCGGTAACAACGTCAACAGGTTATCCCGGACGTTCGCCCACCAATCGGACCAGTCAACCGGGTTGCCTTGTGCCGTCAACTGATTCTCGACCTCTCGCAGTTCAGCGGCCCATTCCTCGACACGCTTCCATGCCGATGCCGCACGCTCTTTGGGGGCAAGCAATGCGTTCTCTTCCGCCGTCGCTACCTTCCGCCTCAGATCGGCAACCTTGGCTTTCAGAATCGTTTCCTGACCGGCCGTTTTCTTCGCCGGTTTCGTCTCGGCCATTTCCAATAACTGACGATCAACGTGCGTTCTGAGGTAGTCAACGACCGTCCCCAAGACTTCCGTTTCCTTGACCTGATAATAGGCACACCGCTCCCCGTCAGCACCAGGGCGGCGACGACCGCTCATACACGAGTAGACGTTCCGGCCGTTGCTAATGCTCTTTTGAAGCCGACAGCCGCAATGGTCGCAGTAGAGGAAGCCGGACAACAGACCGATACCCATTGGCCTTGCCTTCGTCCGTGACTCTGTCCGTTCCTTCAAGAGCCGTTGAACCTCATTCCACTGCTCGACACTCACCAGGGCAGGACAAGCGTTGTCCTTTTGCTCAACACCTTCCAGGCGGTAATGGACTTGATGAGAGTTAGCCGAGCGTGTGCCGAGCATGGAACGGCCAACGTAGGCCGGACAACGCAACGTGTAACGAATCATTTGCTCTGTCCAGGCATGACCGGCCCTGCCAATCGTTCGGGCAAGCAATGGCACCGGATGACCTTCCCTGTTCAACTTCCTTGCCAATTCATAGAAGGACGTATTTTCCGAAATGAAGCGATTGAAGATTAGCCGGATCACTTCGGCGTCTTCCTTGTTCTCAACCAACGTGAGGAACCAGTTCTTGGGTTTTTGGAACACTTCGAAACGGCGAACTACCTTTTGGACGTTACCGGCAGCGTCCACGTATTGCCGATCATAGCCGAATGGGATTTGGCCAGACGCCCAATACCCACGGGCAAGCCTTCCCGCCCGTCCTCGGTTCACGTCGGACGCCAGTGAGACAGAGAATCTATGGTTGTTCTCGCAGAACATGCCCCACAACATTCGGCCTTCGACCGTGCGCCAGTCGAAGTTACCGTCACTCATACAGGCCAGGAAGCAACCGTTTTCCATGAGTGGCTTGACGTAGGTTGCGGACTGTATGGAATTTAAACGTCCGAACCGTGAACTATTCCAGACGAGAATTGCGGCCCATTTTTTCGAGTAGGATTCGGCAATCATTTCATGGAAGGCAACACGCTTTTTCGTGTCTTTGCTTCCGCTCTTCCCATCGTCAACGAACTTGCCAACAATCCGATAATTGTTGCGTTTGGCCCATACCCTCAATTCCTTCTCTTGATCCTCGCAACTCTTGTCCTGCTTCTTTGAACTGGCACGCAAGTAGAGGACGGCGGGAATCAGTTCCGTTTTCATTTTGTCTCTCTCGTTAGGCAGTGCGTTGAAGTAGCGATTATCGTACTACCGTTTATCGGTCGAAAGGGGAAGGCCAGGACATTAAAAAACCCCGCCGATTGGCGGGGTTGGTCGGGGCGGTTGTCGTTTACCAACTGTTCATCACTCGCAACGTGTCATGCGTTCCGTGGAGGAGTGTGTGTGTGCCGGACAGAAGAGAGGGAACGTAACCACCGTCGGCCTCAAAATCAGTAATTAAATCCTCCAGTTCTGACGTGGCATCGAATAGGAGCCTCACCACGTCACTTACCTTCTTTTCGAGTTGTTCGTAGCGTTTTTCTTTTTGAGTCTTCTTTTTTTGCGGAAACATCTTCCTTCGCTGAGCCGAGATCAGAGAGGGCGAATACTGAGTTTGCGAGATATTGAGTGCGGCAAGTTCGTCCATTACCAGACCGTTCGGTATGTTGCCACGTCGCCGGAATACCTCACGGATTGCTTCCGACACATTCGGGACACTGACCGCCTTCGTCACCTTCGTCGCTGCCATGTCGTTTACCTCGGGTGTTGGTGGACTCTGGGACGGGGGGTGTATGGTCACTCAGTTCTCATTTTCTTCTCATCAATTCCCGTTCCCTGTCGTGAGCGTCGAAGGCGTCAATCACTTCCCCCGCTACTCGTTTGGCCTTTGCCTCAAGAGCCTTCATTTCCTGTTCGTGAGCCGCTAGTTTCGGTTTCATTTCGGCCCACGCTCTTTGCGTCTTGGCCAACTCCCCTTCGGTAACGGCTAGTTTGGCTTCCTTTGCCCTTAGCCGTTCCTCTTCTTTAAATGTTATGGCCGTGTATCCAGCGTAGTGGGCAACGGTGGCAACCAGGATCACGCCGAACACCGCACCGCACACCAGGGAAGCCACCGGCAACCCTGACGATTCCCGACGGTAGCGGTTGTTCTCGCAGAATTCGAATTCGTTCACGTTCTGTCCTCCGTTAGTGTAAAGTCCTCACCAGGAAATTTAGGAAGACTATCGGAATAGTCAAACGGTTGTACGAAGTTTTAATCTCTCGATAAGTTTGGGCGTGAACTCGCCTCGGATGCGTTTGGCGGTATCGGCATCTTTCTCGGCTAACGTGTCAGCGTATGCCAACCAACCGACGTAATCCCATTGTGTGAGGTTACGCCATATGTTTACCTCGGCATCGTCCTCAGGTAATCGCAGAAACCAATAGGGACGACTGAACACCATGTCGCCGCAACGGATTTGGGTTCGTAGCCGCAAGAACTCTTGCGACTCGGCCGAGAACTTAGCCCACCATGCGGCAGCCACGGCTTTCCGTCGTTCCTCCTCTTGTTCGGCCTTCCGTCGCTCTTCCTCTCGTTCGGCGAGTTCTTGGATTCTGAGCCGTTTGGATCCCTCACGTGATTCCCTACGTGCCGCTTTTCGTGCTGCCTTACGTGTGGCTCTGACTCTGTCAGCATACAGTTCAGGCGGGATGACGAGATCGATACCATCAAGGTTTGGTTGGATGCCGTTGACCACAACGCCCAACCAAATATCGTAAATATCCGAGTCGTCGAATTCCGGCAAGAGATTTTTTAATCGTGCCCTGTCCTTCGGATTTTCGATCTCGCCTAGAATCTCACGTTCTTGTTGCTTGCGTTCCATGTTCTTTCTCCATGAGTGTGAAAAAATCATAATATCAGAATTTGCTTAGAATATCAATAAAAACCTGTATATGCCGACCTAAAAAAGTGCAAAAAAAGACTTTACGGTACACAAAGGATCGGAACGAGAGTGGGACAGAATAGGGGCGGTTCTGAATTTGGAAGGTTACGGAAATCGCAGGATCACCGTACACTTACCAACCGCCCCACGCTCTAACGGGAAGGCGAGAGAAGGTGAGATAATTTCTGTAAACAAAGCAGGAAGCCGTATGTTTCGTAGTGGTCTCGTGAAACACAGGTGATGCCCGTGGCAAGCGGAATAGTCCAGCCGTCCGGCTCTCGGTAGTTGACCTTGTAGCCGTAGCGTTTGGCAGCACGCCGAATGCGTCCCTTGAGTGCCTTTTCCGTCATCTTAGACCTCGCATAAGATTTAAAGTAGGACGCCCTAGGAAACGATCCAGGGGCGTGTCTACCTTTAGATATCAATCAATAAGCAACGTAATTTAGTCTGACTCTTTCAAAAATACTAGAGCCTTTTTGACCTGAACACTTCTCTAGTGCTTATTTATTTCCTTTAGTCCTAGTGACTCGTAATGCTCGTGGATTTCCAAAATTGCGTCTTCCTCGTTGCGCTGGCTAACTAGACAGCCGTCGAGGTGTCCCACGTCATAGCCTGACGCAAAGGCATTCATGTAAGTAATGGCAGCCTCGTGTGAATGACCTTCCCAGAAAGATGACCGCTTTTTGTTGTATAGCGTCCATCCTTCCTCATCGGTGTGCTTTGAAAGGTAGTGCTTCTTACGGGCAAGCCTCAGAACTCTTTTTTTCCCCGCCTCGTCTTGTGTGATTCTGCTCATTCGCAGTCCTCCAATACGTCCGCTATGTTAACAACCTCGGTGGTTGTCTCTTCTGAATCGTAACACCAGTCATCGTCGTTAAAAACCTCGGTCCCTTCGTTGAATGGTCCGCATACGTCTTCGTCGCAATAATACAGGGCGTAATCTCTGGCCTCTTCCTCGGATTCCGCATTGATTCCTAGCACTCGTGACGAGTATAGGGTACGCTCTACGATGATTTCAAACTTTGGCATTTACTAAAACCTCTCAGATAATGAATGAGAGTAGAGTATAACAAATCATGTGTAGAGAATAAAGAGCGGCAATTCATTCTAACCAACATTAGAATCTTTAAAGTTTATACTGTCTGATAATTGGCGTGTTGTTTAGTTAGTAAATTACGTGAGGGGGTTTCCCACCGTCATAATCTTAGGTTCTAGAGGGAAGGTTCTAGAGGATTAGGAGGGAAGCACAAATAAAGCATTAACCGCACGTCTAGTAAGCCACCGTATCGCTTTGACGACCAGGACACCATTGCCCTGTAACTTACCCTTTACTCACTACCGCTTTTTATTTATGACATTGTTAGACCAGGACGTAACCCCAACGCATCATTCACTAGATGCCCGTTGCCTGGAAACTGCGAACTAACGCAGAGCAGTATTTCAGTTTTTCGCACAGAAGGGACGAGAATCAAAGTCCCATTTCTTTATTTATTAAATTATCTCTGCCAGTTGATACGTTGATGGCTCGCAACGTGATAATCTTTTTGTGGAAGGGAGAAAGATCAAATTCTTGTAACCCTACAGTTGAATAGTTGACTAAGTATTATAGTCTCCAGGAATGAAAAATCTACGCTAGATACTGGATGCTAGACGAACAAGAATGCGCCGATTTAACCTCAACCTGTCAAGTGCTGAGAGACGCCGGTTACGGGGAGGTGGTATGGGCGATGGAACATTGCGACGTATACCGGGTAACGTCCGGCCGGTTGAACGTCGCAAAGTTGGGCAGAACTCTAAATCTCACTCCGTATCAGACTGCCAAAACATTACGAGAAGTGCGTAGGGTAGCGAACGAATTCAGGCCCAAAGAACTAGATAAGGAATGATCGAAGCAATCGTATACGCTCGCCTCACTGCCAATACCTCACTGGCAACCGCCCTGTCTGGTCGCATCTATCCAGCGATACCGGAAGAGAACATTCCGGCGCTACCTCACCTCGTTTACAATTGCTCTCTCAGCCAAAGTATCCAGACACTTGAGGGAATGGCCGGGTTGGAACAATACTCGGTTGACGTGACCGTATATCACCGTGACTGGCAGTTAGCGCTAAGTCTGGCAGCGCAAGTCAAAGAGTCGATGAATGGTTGGAGAAGTAGCGGGAAGGTTGGGCCGGTGTTGTCCTCTACACTTCAGTCCAGCGCCCTGGTTGCCGAGAGTGGAGCCGCTACTCAAACCTACCAACTTTGGATCAACGAATACCTCACGCCAGAATACGTATTAGACTTTTCAATTCCTGACAATTCACAATACCTACTTTTGATCTAAAAATTTGACGCCAGACTACTTTATAAGGTATGGCAGACAATATAGTAATTAAAGACGGTGGCGGAACAAGTGTAGTAATTGCCACCGATCAAGTGGGAAGTGTCCAGTACCCAATTCACAAGGTAGCGTTTGGCGTTGACGGCGTCGCAACAGCGGTAGACGGCGACAATCCGTTGCCAGTCACCTTAGCCGAGTCGATGACGGTTAGCGGCACGGTGGCCGTTTCAAGCGTCTCAACGGCCGTTCCCATCACGGATAACTCAGGCTCACTGACGGTTGACGGAACTGTAGCCGTGTCGAGTGTAGGCGGAACCGTGGCAGTAAGTATCGCCTCTGCCCTTCCGATTACCGATAACTCTGGATCACTGACGATTGATGACGGCGGCGGTTCTATCACGATAGACGGCACGGTGGCCGTTTCCGGCGTGTCTGGGACCGTTCACGTCGATGACAATTCAGGCTCACTGACCGTAGACGGAACCGTAGCCGTTAGCAGTGTGGGGGGAACGGTGGCCGTTAGCGGCACGGTAGCCGTTTCCGCCATCTCAACCGCAGTGCCGATCACGGATAACTCTGGTTCCTTGACGGTGGACGGAACGGTAGCAATTGACACAACCGGCCTTCGATCCGTCGTCGCCGTTGAGATCACCCGGCCGAGCGACACGACCGCTTACGCCATTGGCGACAGTGTCAACACCAGCACCTCCGCACCAACGGTAATCACGTTCCCGAACTTTGCGAGAACGTCAGGCGGTTCCGGCTACATTGTTAGCGCCGTTCTCTCAACTGACAAAAAGTCCATCACGCCACGTATTCGGGTTCACCTGTTCTCAAGTTCGCCAACACTGGTCAACGACAACACCGCATATTCCAGCCTTTATGCGGATAACACAAAGCGAATCGGTTTCTTCGAACTTCCGGCGATGATTACCGGCAGCGATACGACCAATTCGACAGAGTCCTATAGCCAGGACAACACACTACGAATACCGTTCACGGCCGTATCCACACGCTCAATTTATGCCGTGTTGGAGACGTTGGACGTGTTCACACCGGCGAGCGGACAAAAATTTAAATTGACACTTACAGGGGACTTAGACTAATGAAAAAACAGAAAACGCTATTTGACAGGGAAGTAGTATTTGAATCAACGGAACACAAGAACGAGTATGACATTAAATTCATTACGCCAGAAAAGTTCATCGAGCTAATAAAAGATCTCTATGAACGCTTGGAAATAGTAGAGGTTAAAGAAGATGAGCATCAACAGAAAACGTAACCGCCGGTTCCTCGAAACATTGGACGTGTTCACGCCAGCGAGCGGACAAAAATTTAAATTAACACTGACGGGGGACTTAGACTAGTGGGCAAGAGAAATACAATTGTCTTTACGTCGGGTTGCTTTGATATCTTACACGTCGGGCATCTTTCCACGTTGGAGTTTGCCAAGGCACAAGGGGATATCCTGATTGTCGGCATGAACTCAGACGAGAGCGTTAGCCGGTTGAAGCCCGGCAGACCCGTCAACAAAAGACCTGACAGGGTGAAAATTTTGATGGCCTTAGAGATCGTAAATTGCGTAATTATCTTTGACCAGGACACGCCGTTAGAGCTCATCAAGATCATGAAGCCTGACGTGATTGTCAAGGGCGGGGATTACGAGGCAAAGGACGTTGTCGGTTACGGTTTGGCCGAAGTCCGTATCGCCCCTTACCTCCCCGGCTACTCAACCACAAGAATACTAGAGGCGATAAATGGTCAATCGTAAGCGTAATCGGCGGTTCCTTCGATCCTCACCCAACGTAGCAACCTCGACAGCACCGGGCGGCGGCGCACCAGTAAACCCACTTAGAGCCTTTGTCGCCGGACAGCAATCGACAGGACAAGGCCCACGGCTCACCGGGGAAGACGTTATTCTCCGCACGAATATTGAAGTAGAAGCAATTATACACAGGTAACATTTATGGCATCATCACCAACATACGCAAGCACGCCCCGAAACGGCTCTCTCCAACTGAACAACGCCAGTAGCACCACTGCGGCAGCATTCAGCAACATCACACCTGTCTCAGCGGGTACCAGAATTCGAGAGATTCGAGTATCAAGCGGACCAACGACCGCACCAGGGGGAACAACGAAAGTTCTTCTATTGGTCAACGACGGAACCAACGACAGAATTTTAGACGTGTTTTCAATGACCAACACAACGGACACACAACAAGCCGTGTTCCGATACGACAATTTAATCCTCCCAACGGGTTACAGTCTTAAAGGTGTGACACGAACGGCCTTGACCTCGGGCGCAACCTTAGACTTTCTCGCATTCGGAGAGGACTTGACGTAATGAAAAAAGTAAATCCTGAACTTAGACAGCGTATCTACGAATTGGTAAATGAGTTTGTCCAAAAGGTAGAGACAGAGTTCCAAGGCGAGTCGGAAGATTGCGTGTTTCCTCTTATGTTCCGCTTTTTTGACTTGGCAAATCAAGCATACAAAGACGGAAAGAAATAAAAAATGATTCTAGGATATGGCAAAGAAAAGCCCGATTTCCGCAAGCCCTACACGGATGGCCGGATTGTTGGCAGTCCGCCTACTGGTGTGCCGAGTCCGACACAGATTGCCGGGTTGAGTGCCTATTACACGGCCTCTAGCCTCGCCGACAACAAAGGGGACGGAACCAATATCACCAGTTGGCCAGACGTGGCAGGGCAATACCCGCTCAACTACGTTCAAGGGACGGCAACGTATTACAGTTCCAATTTATCCCAAGAGAAACGGCCGTTCGTGTGGTTCCTCAGCGGCAACAATGCGGCCGGGGTTTTCAACAATCCCACCTACGTTACCAACGCTCGCCGCATGTCCTGCTTTCTCGTTATCGACCTCGATTCAATCGACCGCAACAGTTATCCAATCAACATCGGCTCTTTCGACCTCGCACTCCAAGTCATGAACGGAATCGTGCGTTGGTATGACGGCGGAAACACCTACACAACAACTTTTAAAGTTCCCACCAATCGAAGAATCGCAATTCTCGTAACGTGTAACGACCAATCTACCAAAGTCTACGTCGATAGCGTATCCAACGTCCAAACACTCACGGCCAATGGATCAGGCCGATATACTGGCCTCAATCTCGGCCACACAAGTTCTCCAGCACACGGAAAAATCTACGAATTCGGTATTTATCGACGTGACCTAACGACAAACGAAGCAAGCCAATTTTTTGAATATTGTCGAGTGAATTACGACACGGGAAGCGCCGCAGAAACGCCATTGGGTAGAGTCATTTTTGAAGGTGATTCCATCATGGAAGGGTTCGGCTCAACACGTGGCCGAAACATCTCAGACCGCCTGAAAGTGAACAAGAATTGGCATTGTCATAATTTCGGGCTTTATGGTCAATTTGTTACTGACATGACATCCGACCAAAGTGAAATCAACACACCTTACGCCAATTCATCAAACTGGTTATTCTTCATTGGTGGAATCAACGATATTGCGTCTGGTAACAGTGCGGCAACAGTCCACACCAGGATAAACACGTATCTAACGGCCGCTATATCAGGCGGTTTCTCAAAGGCCAATATTGTCGTATTCACACTGTCCAGCAATCGAGAACAGACGGTTAGGGACGACGTGAACACGTTGATTCGAGCTAACTACACGTCCTATGCTGGCCAATTGGTAGACGTGGCAGCCGATCCGTTCTTAGGTGTCACTTTAGCGGGCGGTTTCCTGAACAGTGCCGCTTATACAGACTTAGTTCACCCGACAGACTTAGGTTACGCCTACTATGCGGAACTCATCAGAAACTCAATCACCTTACCGTTTTAACAATCAGGCCACTATATAAGAGCATGAACATTAACTATGCGGGCATTGGCCTCTTGTTTCTGGCCGTGTATCAGGCCACTGTATTGGACTTCCCATCGGCTCTACAGTCCTTATTCGCCGCACTCACGGCCTTTGGTGTCAAGGTAGCAGTGAGCAGGGGGATTAGGCAGAACAACCTATTGACAGACCATCTGTTGATGAACGCCAGGTCGCACACTCGTGACGTAGAGGCTAAGGTTGATGCCGTTGCCAATAGTATTGAGGGCTACCACTTGTTAGCCATACCCAAAGCAGAGGTAGAGCCTTTAGTAAATAAAGAATCGGAATGATTGGCATTGGCATTGAATGTTAAAGATTAAAGGTTTACTATCGGGATATAATGACACTAAGACGAGTGTCTATGCTTTGACGCTAGGATAACGGTCCAAGTGTTGGAGGGTGGTCCCCTGGAGACGCCCACGCTCGCCGCTGAAAACGAAAGCCACAATCAAGTAAGGCTCCACAAAGAGAAAATTATGAACGAAGCACAAGCCATTGACATAGCCAAACTATACGAGCGGATGAGAGACGGACTGAAGCCAAGGCCGGAACCTGTAGACGCCCTGGTTGATTGGACGAAGACGATACCTCACCCGTGGAGAGTTGCGTGTCTTACCAGTGTCGGTGACGTGTTGACGTTGATTATCGAGAGGAAAGGGAGCCATCCGTGCGAGTCCCAAATTATTTAAAGGGCCAAGCCGCTGAGTTCTGGCGTAGTCACTATGCCAGACTTGTGAAGCAGGGAATTCTAGACCCGGATCAGGACACGGAAACTTTCGTTATCGTGTGTAAGTTGTGGTATGTCATTCAGAATACAGACCCGATGGACGAACAAGGTAAGGCCGGTGTGCGGTTCATGTCGGCCTTGAAACTGTATCAAGCCTACGCCAAGCAATTCGGAATGACGCCGAAGGATCGTAAGGCGAGCAAAGTAGACAGTGCTAAGAGCATTGAAGAGGCATTGGGAAGGGTTGAGTAATGCCCTGGAAACCGCCCGCCTTTCGCTTCAAAAAGCCACACGTCCCACGCCCCCAATACGGAAAAGACCATAAGGCTATGCGGGAGCAGTTGCTCGATACCCATCCTCTCTGTCAGATGTGTGAGAAGGAATGGTCAGTGGAGGCACACCACTTACGGTATCCGGCACGGTCAATAACTGACTACCTCGCACTCTGTGTAACGTGTCACAAGCAAGTTGAAAGAGAGAAGCAAGGGTGAAGCAAGTTTGGCAAGGCCACCACATCACATACGAGGACGGGCGGAAGCATCCTCCGGCCGAATGGATCGTTGACGTTACGAAGGGCGAACACTTCCTAATCACCCAACTACAGAGGTTCAAAAGCCTCAGCGAAGGGGCGAAAGCGGCAATCCTTTACGAACTGTCTAGGATGCAAACGAGGAAGACTAAAGAGGACAAGTGACTGAAGAGAAACAACAACCGCCAGCATGGGCAATCAAGACGAAGAGTGACGAGCAAGCCTTACTAGAGGGTTGTTATTGGGACCAGGAGGCGGCTGATAAGATCATTTGGTTTATCGAAAAGCACTTCCGTAGCCAGCATATTCCCGGCAAGATCAAACTTAGACCAACACAAATCCAACTACTTCAAGAAATTGAAGGCTGGCGGTTGCCCGACGGCCGTAGACGGTGGCGTGTGGTAAACCTCCATTGCCCTAAAAAGGGCTTTGGTAAAACCCTCATGACGGCCATTTATGCTTTCTATAGTATGCTGGCGAGTGGGGAACCATCCCCAACCGTGTTCACGGCAGCGGCGAACCGAACCAATGCGGCTCAGATTTACAAAGAAGTGAAATACGCTTTCGACAAGGCCAACCTTACGGACTTCACACGGCAGCGGGAACACATCAAAGAGATTGAAATCCCCAGCACCAACGGTCATTTTAAATCACTGACGGCTGACGCCAAATCTAATCACGGCTGGAACGTGTCTGTATTGATTGTCGATGAGGCGCACGTAGTGCCGGAACCTCTTTGGCACGCTCTCCGCTACGCTACCGATGCCCGGAATAACGGCCTTGTATTCGTCATCTCAACGGCAGGTGCGGAAAAGATCGGGTGGTACTACGACCTTTATTGTAAGTCCAAACGGGTTATCAGCGGCGAAGAGATCGACATCACTTACCTTCCGCTTGTGTATGAGGCGGACGCCGACGCCAAAGACTACGATGACCCGGCCCAATGGCGCAAGGCCAACCCTTATTTGGGATCAAAGGAATTCCCAGAGGATCAGTTCCGCAGAGACTACTATTCTGCCAAGGCCGGCGGAATAGGCGAATACTATAATTTCCTGAATCTTAAAATGAACCTTTGGATTAGTGCGGCTAGTGGCCAGTGGTTCGACGTGTCAAACTTCGATTCCTTCAAGCAACCAATGACGCCAGAAGAGTTAGTCAACTTCCGGTGTATGGGCGGGCTTGACCTCGGAATGACCACAGACCCGACCGCATGGGCCAAGATGTGGGACTTGGGGGAAGGCAAATACTATATCGAGTCCAAAGCATGGGTTCCCGCTGAGTCGATGAAGTATCGGAAATCGAAGAAACTACCTTTGTTCACCAACTATTCCGATATTGAACTTACCGACGGAGACATGGTCGATGCCGATTTAGTCAAAGGCCACATCCTAGCCGACTGTAAAAAGTTTAACATCGAAGGCATTTACGCCGATACCACATCATCCTTCGTCCTCGGTAATCAGATCATGGAAGAGGGTTACAACTTCACACGTGTTTCGCCGTCCTTTCAGACTTACAATCCGGCAATGCTTGAGTTTAAACGTGCTTACGACCAGGGCAGGATAACCCACAACGGTTCCACGTGGCTACGGTTCTGCCTCAGCAACGTGAGGATTCAGGTGTCCAACACCAATGAAATACGCCCTACGAAGCGTAGCAAGATGGACCTGATCGACGGATTTTGTGCAGCCATTTTGCGATGTTCGGTCACATCCAAGGGAATCAAAACCGTGTCGATGCCTTCGTAATTTCTGATTGACATGACTAGATAAAGCGTGAAGAAACCAAATCTAATCCAACGAGTGATAAACCGGCTACAGAGTCCGACGTATCAAGCCAACAAGACTCCAGAGGGCTATTGGGGGCCGGTGTCCGCTGACGCCGTAAGGACTCGTGAAATTGCCCTGACGATACCGGCCGTCTCTGCGGCGGTGGGGCTTTACAAGCGTCAGATTGCCTCCTTTCCGTTGCTCACCTACACGGCCACTAGCAAAGACGGCTTAGAAGGGCGGACGAAGGCGGAAGATATCCCCGAATTCCGCTTACTGAACGCTCAACCGAACGAAAACACACCTCGGCAAGTCCTGATGAAAGGGCTTGTCGATGACTATTGGTGGCACGGGGAAGCCTTCCTCCTGGTCCGTTACGACGGAACGGGGAAGATATTCGACCTTGCCCGCCTTCCCGCCTCTTCCGTTTATCTGGTAACGATCAACGAAGTGACCGGAAAGAAGGAATTCCGCACGAGGACGGGAAGTTACGAACGCACTTATCCGGCCTTGAACGAGAAGATTATCCATATTATCCGAGAGCCGGACGACTACGGCCTCCGTGGGGTTGACCTGCTGACAAGTGCCGGTGAAGTCCTCGGCCTTCATCGCCAGATCATGACCAGTGCGGAAGCCTATTACCGGAATTCGGTCAGACCGTCAGGTTATATCTCGATAGACGGGACAGGGAGACTACAGGACAACGCCCTCGAACTCATGCGATCCTTTTTCAAGGCGATGTTCGGCGGTTCTCAAAATGTTGGTGAAATTCCCGTTCTTCAAGGTGCCAAATTCAACCAGCTCACGGGACTGACGGCACAAGATGCCGCAATTCTTGAAGCATTGGCGGCCTCTGCCGCTAGTGTCTGTATGGTTTTCGAGCTCGTTCCGTCCGACATCGGCGACCAATCACAATCAAAATACAACAGCGTTGCGGCGGATAAGTCCGATCAAGTCACCCGCTCTTTCCGTCCCGTCCTCGACAACTTCGAAACGGCCATCAATAACGCACTTTGGCCGAACGGTGAATACTGGTGCGAGTTCGACACGGACGAAATCCTACGGGGCGACCCGGAGACGTTCGCCCGTGTGGTCGGAATGGGCATAACCAGCGGCTATATCCTTCGCTCGGAAATGCGTGACTGGCTCGGCCTACCACCGGAAGCGGGATTAGATATTCCGCTTTATCCGCTCAATCAAGGCCCACAGATGGCCAACCAGACCACGAACGACCAGGGCGCACAACAGGAAGGGAATCAGGCCAATGATAATTCAACGACTGGCGTCTAACGATGTGAGCATTACGACCGACCGGCGGGTGAGTTTCTATGCGGCTCTTTACGGGGCAGAAACTCGGATCGACGAAGGCCGTAAATCCTACATGGAAACGATATCCTCGCAGGCTTTCACGGACTTTCTCCGAACGTCCGGCGAAGTTCTCGGAACGGTCAACCACTTGCCGAATTACACGTATGCCAAGCGGACGGACGGAAGTCTCTTGCTCCAGAGTGACAAAAAAGGGTTGTTCACATCGTCTTACTTGCCCGACAACGAAGTGGGCGATTATGTTTACACGGCTTACAAGCAAAATCGAGTTAAAGGTGCGTCGTTCCAAAGTGTCCCAATGCTTTCACGCACTAGGCCGGACGGCGTTGTAGAGCGGGAAAGCCTCTATTTGTATGACGTTACAATCGCAATAGACGCATTACCGGCCTACCCACAGACGGCTACTCAAGTTGTTGTTAGGTTAAAACAAAATTACGAACAGCAATTGGCAATGTTCAATTATCAAAAAATGAAACTAGGACTCTAGATAAGGTAAGTTTTTCGAAAAACCACCAAAGGAAAATATGGATAAAGTTAGAACTGAAGAAGAAATCAACACCGAAATCGGCTCACTCACCGCACGGGGTGACGAGTTGGAACTAAAGGCTAAGGGCGAAGAGGGTTTATCCCTTGAGGAAGCCGACGAACTTACGGCCCTCGCCGCTAAACTGAAAGAGTTGGGCGTTGAGCGTAAGGTAACGGAATCCCGCCTCGCAATGGCGAAAATCAAAGAAGAATTGGCCAAGCCAACTACGCCAGCGCCGAGATACGAACCAGTCATCAAGCGAACCGCCCAATCAGACCCGAAAGAGGGAATCAAACAATGGGTTCGCTCGCAATTCGGTCGGCAGTTGTCGCCGTTGGAACTGTCAAAGATTCAGGAATCGGGTTACTCGACAAGCGGTAACACGATCACGATTCCATACGACATGAGCACGTTGAATAAGCGGATGTATCGTACCAAGATGAACACGGGCGGTGCCGGTGTTGGTCTGGAACTGACATACAAGACGTATTCGCAAAGTATCATCGAATACCGTAATTATCTTTCGCCGTTTGTCTCCGCACTGACTAGCGAATCGCTCGCCAATGATGGTAACTCAACTCGCCAGTACACGACCATAGACCCGACCGCACTGAAGTCTACTAAGACTTCGGCATCGTCTGGGACTGAAATTGCCCCGACGATTCCGGCTAAGAACTTCGTGACCAGTAAGATTGACCTCAGGCCGTTCACATTGACAGCCGGTAAGTTCACGGTAACTTGGGAAATGGCGAATTCTTCATTGGTAAACGTCGTCGATAGGATTGTGCCAATGGTTCAGGGTTCGGACGATATCGCAATTGAAGAAATGGTTATCACCGACACTGGCAACGGATCGAACGGCGGTATGAAAGGGTTGGTCACTTCGGCGACGGCCTTCACACCGCTCTCAACGACGATTCCAAAGATCATGGACGAATATTCCTTCAAGATTCCGAAGCAATACCGACAAAACGCCGTCATGCTCGTGAACGATTTCACGATGGGCTTCCTTGTCAGTGAGTATATCGACGACGTTGGTAGAAGCCTGTTCGACAAGAACGCAACGGCGAATCCTGAATTCGACACGTTGGACGGTAAGCCGGTATACGTTTCTAACTTCGTGGACGATTACCAAGTTATCTACTGTGTTCCGGAATACTTCCAACTTCTGTTCGGTGCTGCCGCAGACTTGGCCATTCAACGGGATTCCTCGGTTTGGCCGGATAGACTGGTTGAGCAAGTGTCGATGGTAACTGGTGCCTATATCGGCCCACCGAACACATGCTGGAAACTTGACCTGGGTTCATAAAAAATACAACTTCCCACTATATAAAAGTGGTTGGACTCGTTGTCTAAAACCTTTTGTTAATGGATTGGGAAAGCCGGCTAGTAATAGCCGGTTTTCTTATTGCACCTGACTAAATACGGTATGAACAAATCCCTACAAGAAACCGAATACGATGGCGACCCTATTGTATCCCTCGATGCCCTCAAACTACGCATCGGCAGCAACAACGGGACGGCGGAAGACGATGACTTACTAATCCTCCTCGACACTGCCCGTAAAGTCTTCGAACGAACGGCGAACGGGAAGATTGTCGCCACACGCACTTTCACACAGTGGCAACCGTGCTGGAAATCCTACTTCGCACCAGTCCGGCTAGAAGTTGGTCCCGTCCTGTCGATCACTCATGTTAAATACTATGACGTTGACGACGTTCTACAGGAGGTAGACACGGGTGATTACGCTTCCGACCTGACCGGGATTCCGGCTTATCTTTGGATGCTTGAGGGCAAGGAATGGCCGACGCTCAACGCTTACCGGCCAAGACCCGTCGGCATCACGTATACGGCTGGAATGGCTACAGTCCCGAACGACATCAAGCAAGCGATTCTCCTCCTTGCGGCATCGGCCTACTATGCCAACCAATCCGCTGAGGACGTTCCAATTCCTGACGGATTCCAACGTCTGTGTAACCAGCACAATACCGGCTTGGGGGGCTTCTAATGGCACGGGGAAAGAATGGCAATCGAGTTCGACGGATGATTTACGACAAGAGTGAGCCGGACGACATTGGCAACGTGAGCCTCTGTTACAGGGCCGACGCTTGGCTTTGGTGTAACCTGCAAGAGACGCAAGGGCAGATTACCGACGTGAACGGATCACCACAGACGGGGGCCAGGGCGATTATCACCGTGACAGGGTATCCAGCACTCACGGCGTTAGACATGCTGAAGGACACAAGCGACCAGATTTGGCGAATTGAAACGCTCTATTACGCCAATAACAACACGATTTGTGATTGCTTTCGGTTCGATTCGGGCTTTGAGGACTTTGTAATTTGCGACTAAGGAGGGCTTATGGCATCAGGGTTTGTATGGAAGATAAAGCCAACGGTGGCCGTTCATAAGATTAAATTGAATGTTCAAGATAAATTCATGCGCATTGCCATCAATGCCGGGGCAGCACCGGCTAAGGCTCAGATGGTAGAGACCGTGCCATCCGATACCGGCGCACTCAAGAAAAGTATAAGAATTAAAATTGCTCACTACCGCAGAAAGCAACTTTGGTTCGTGTTCATCGGGGCAAAAACTAAGTTTGTCGTCAAGGGTAAACAGGCAACAAAGAAAAAGCCAAAGAGGAACGAGAAGCAACCTAGCCGATACTTCAAGAACATCGACCAGGGGACAAGCAAGTTGAGGGGACGCCAGTTCGTAAGACGAATCCTTCCTAGTGCCGAGTCTCAATTCCAAGAACGATTCTGTGGCAAGATGCGAGAATTAATCAACTCTCAAGGCTAGATACTTCATCCCTAAAAGTTGGAGTATTTATGACGGCACACGATGGAGTAATTGGTAACGGCGCAAAGGTGACGTTCGGCGGTGTTCAAATTAACAACTGTATGAGTATTTCCGTTGGCTCAACGACAGTTGACTCGGTGGAAGTTACCACACTGGAAGACAACGGCCAGAAGCGGTATTTGCCGAGTCTGAGAGATAACGGCAGTGTGGTCGTGAAGTGTTTGTACAAGGAAGACACACGGGGCGATTTACTGGCGATGATTGGCCAGAGGGACACGTTGGTAGTCAGTGGGCCGGAGGTGACTGGTTACGAACTTGCGGCATCCTTTGAGGAAGCCTTTATTACCGAGTTGACGCAACCGGAATTCACAACGTCCGGACTCGGCGAAATGTCGGTAACATTCAAAATTGACAAAGTTGGAGACGATTCATAATGACTATCACTAAAGAGGCTTTCGCTAAAGCCGCAATCGAAGACAAGTATTTAATCTGCCCGGTTCCCGAATGGGGAATTGAAATGAGGTTCCAGACGTTGTCAATTGGCGAACGGAACTCTTTGTTGAACGTAGGGGGCGGAATTGACAAAAAGTACATCGGCCCGGTTTACGTGCTTTTGTATTGTGCCGTAGACGATGAAGGAAAGCGGTTGTTCACGGATAAAGACTTGCCAATCCTGATGGACAAAGACGCTAACGTCATGGAGCGTCTTTGTAAGGTTGCGATGGATCATGCGAAGTTAGGCGGCGAAGCGGTTGAGGAAGCAAAAAAAAACTGCTCAGAGACCCAGACCTAAATTTCGCAATGGATTTGGCCTTAGAACTTGAACTAACTCTAGGGCAAATCTTAGAGATGCCCGGTTGGGAGTTCGATTTGTGGAAAGCCAAGTCCATTCTCTACGGCCTACCGTCCCAACGCATAGAAACCATACTGGCCAAGATCGGTTATTACGTTGGTGCGGTTCAGGGCGGTAAGTGGAAATTCGAAGACTTGTTCCCAAATTCGCCAGAACGGGAGAAGCGGGAAGAGTGGGAAGTAACACGGGAGAAGTTGAAGGCGTATCGGGCTGGACTCAGGGCGCAGGAACTCGCACGAGAAAGGAAGTAAATGTCATCAGGAGGGGCTAACGTCGGGAAGGGCGCACTAGAACTAGGCGTCAATTCCGAAGGACTGAATAAGGGGCTTGACCAGGCCGCAGCAAAGGCGGAAGCGACCGGCTCACGTCTCGGCCGTGTGGCCAACAAGATTAGCGGCGGTTTCTCACGTGCTTTCGGACTGGTTCAAACCTCCCTCGGTGGCGGTAGACTCTTCGACGAAGCGAAAATAGCGGCTTCCGAACGTGCCTTGGATCGTGTCAAGGCCGCACAAGAACGGTTAGCCGACGCAACGGATAAGAATCGGGGACGGCTCACGGAAGCCTTGAAAAAGGCAATGGATGACCCGTCCATTATCCAGGCCGCAAAGACACGGGGCGGACGGATTGCCGACGCTATCGCACTCAGATTGGGCAAGGTTAGCAATGTTTTAAAGAGCACACTAGGCGTTGCCGGAGGCGTTGCCCTCGGCCTGGGACTGTTTGAGGGGGCAAAGAAAGCCGTCGAACAGGTTGACCGCCTAAAGGACAGAATCGAGAAGGGCGAAAACAAGAATCAGAACTTAGATTTTCAAGGGTTGGCCAACGGTAGCAAGGCAATCGAGAATATCAGTAACGCTATTGATGTGGTCGTTACTAAGTTCGCCGGCGCACTTGCCCCAAGTATCAATTTGGTTGCCCAATATATCACGGACTGGTTGCCGAGACTCACGCCGGTATTCAATTGGGTAAGTAACGTCCTGTCGGAAGTGATTAGCGTCGTGTATGAACTCGCCGATAGTTTCCTCAGCGGTGTTGCCTCAATCGTCGATAGTATTGCGTCCTGGATCAACGAGACGACCGGGCTAGGCGATACGTGGATTACTGCCTCTGACTTGATTATCGGGGCGTTCCGGGGCGTTGGCGTAGCCGGTGCTTACGTGTGGGACACGTTGAAAGCCGGTGCCGGTGTTGCGGCTATTGCCTTCGCACTCATTCCAAAGGCTTTGGCCTTCGTAGTGGGAGCGTTCAAAGAACTTATAAATCTGGCTGATTACATTCCATCCGCATTCAAACCGACATGGTTGGGTGATTTTCAGAACGGAATTGAGAAGACGCAAAGTTATATCCAAAAGGCCGGCGACGATATGACGGCCTGGGGCGTTGGGGCAATCAGTAGTTTCGGCAAGAGTGCTGCCGGTGTAAACGAGTATTTCGACAACATTTCTGACCGTGCTTTACGTGACCGAATCAAGGCCAGTAAAGATGCAGACTTGATCCAAGAGAAGATGAAGGCTAGTGAAGGAAAGAGGGATGCCATTATCAAGGGCAGTAAAGAGGACTTCAGTTTTCAGGCCAAGATACGGACTGAGGCTTTGCTATTGCCGAAGGATAATAAGACGGAAAAGGCCGTTGATAAGGTAGGGGCTAAAGTTGCTCAAGTAAACGAAACACTGAAACAAGGGTTCGCCAACTTTGGCGTGATATAGGGGGAACATGGTAGCACTGCTAGAGCCGGTTAAGGTAAAGACAATCGACTACGAAGAATCGGACTTAGGTATTCGCACGTATAACGTAGTCTTAGTGGCTACGTTTGATTCCGGCCCGGTTCCCCCTCGCACAGTCCTTTCGTTCTGCGGTGTGACTAAGTTCGAAACTTACTTTAATTTTTTTGGTGAATCAGACCCAAGAGCGTTCGCCAGTAAAGCGAAAGTCAATCAACTTGATGAAATGGGTAACAAGTTTGAAGTGACTTACCAGTTTGACAACGACGCACACGGAACCGGCCAAGTCAACCAGGACGGCACGCAACCGAGCAAGCCGCAGGATCAAGGGGATACCGATCCGGGCGAACAAACATTCTTTGTCTCCTACGGGACGGAAGAGGAAGAAGTCCCGTTCGTTGAGGAGTATAAGGATGAAGCCCCTAAGAAAGTTGTGTCCAGTGCCGGTCAAGCCTTCGACCCGCCCGTAATTGTCAACCGCCCAGCGTCTTACATTGAGATTAAATTCCTCTGCTATAACCAGACGTTTGCCAACAAGTGCGCTTACGAAGGCAAGGTTAATTCTCAATCGTGGACTTTCAACGGATTCACGTATCCGGCTAAAACGCTATTCGTGAAACAGTTGTCATTCGATATCAAATGGAAGATGGGTTTCGTATACGCTGACTGCACCTTACGCCTCAATTACCGGGCGGATTTCTTCAACCCTATCAAGGTGTTGGACCAGGGGACGTATCAGAAACCGGCGGGCGGGAATGGTTCCATGTTCTCGGATCAACCGCCGCAACCAATCAAGAGCCTGACGGGAGAAGGTAGCGTATCGGCTAACTTCCCGCTAAACGGGGAAGGGAAGCCGTTGACCGTTGCCCAAATCATTGCCGGTGAGTTCGTTTACCTCGAATTCGTTGGGTTCTACGAAGTCCCGTTTACCAATATTCTGCGGGGTTTGTAATTGCCTAAAGCCTACGCACTCAGTGAACAGACCGCACAGAAACTAACGGACGCACTCGCCACAACAGCCCCCCACGGTTCGCCAAAGGGGGGAGGTGGGGTTCGCCAAAACATCTTCGTCAAGATCACCAAAGACGAACAGTCCGACGGCTATTATCGGTGTCTGCCAACGGCGTATATCCCAATATTCAAACTGTTTGAAGAATATTCCGAGAGTAAAGCGTTCGACGTGAACGGCGGATTCTTGGAGGTTGGCAAGCGGTATCACGCCATCAATTACGGCATCGACGATGACGGCTTAGCCGTGTTCGCCATCGGTGGCGACGACGACTCAGAAGAATCCAGCACGAGCGGACATTTAAATTTCAGTGCGATGATTTTCAACACTTCGGACGGTTGCGGGGAACTGTTCGACGTTGGGCACTTCCACATCAGCGGACACGTTCAACGGATTGAACTTGAACGCATTGACGAATACGGCTTTGACCTCGCCGATTGTTGTTGCGGCGACACGTCATCGACTATGTTCACGCTCTCGGTAGGCGTTGATTATTGTGGGGACACTGAAGCCTATACAAGCGGACCAGCGACCTGGATCGTAGACGGCGTTCCAATCGTCTTGTATGCGGGAGATAGTTCCGTTTTCACGTTTGCCTTTGATACGGCTGGACCACACACGGTAGAACTCAATCACAGTGCCGGTGAGTATATTACAGATTGGACGGGCGGCTCTCAGATCACCCCGGCAGACGGCACCGAATGGCCGTTTACGTTCTCGTTCAGCGACGGCGAAACGTCCGGTGCCGCAGTCTTCTACTTCTGTCCTGCTGACTCAAGTTCTAGCGAATCGAGTTCGTCTAGTTCCTCAAGTTCTAGTTCTTCTAGTTCGTCAAGTGAGTCCAGTTCATCGAGTTCCAGTACCGTTATCAACTACGGTTGTAACCCCTTCACGTTCGCTTGTGAGCCTTACAACGAGGGCAACGGCGGGTATCTGGTCGGCACGTATGCGGACGATCCAACGTGCGGCGGCGAGTGTGGCGGCGGTTCATCAAGTTCCAGTTCCGAAACAAGCAGTGAGGAAAGTTCCGAAACAAGTAGTGAATCGAGTTCCGAAACGAGCAGTGAATCAAGTTCTGAAACAAGCGAATCGAGTAGTTCCTCCTTCTCGGAATCAAGTGCCGACTGTTCTGGCGAGTGTTCTTACTTGTGGAACCTCGGAAGTGGACTATGGGTTTACCAGGGAAGCAATTGTAACCCCGGCTGCACGTGTGATTACCCGCCTCGGAACGGACTGTTCGACGGCGAAGAATATTTGAGCGGTTGTTACATTCCGGGAGATCCATGAAATTCCTAAGCCAACAAACCGCCGACAAACTCAAGACTTACCTCGCACCAACTGCCCCGCACGGTTCGCCAAAAGGATACGTCGGGACTCGCCAAACAACCTTCGTTCAGATCACCAAACCTGAACAGGACGACGGGTATTACAGGGCTAAGCCACTGGCGTATTTTCCCGTCTTCAAGTTCTGGGAAGACTACGCCGAGTGTAAAGCGTTCGACGTAAATTCCGAGTCCTTAGAGGTTGGGAAAAGATACCTCGCAACCAACTACGGACCAGATACGGACGGCCTGTCTGTCTACGCTGCCAGGGGAACCGATAGCGACGAACAAAGTGAAGGTAGTGAGAGTGAACTAACCTCGGCTACCTTTAGCGTGATGACGGACAAGCGTCCGACGGATTGCGGCATTGAATACGACATGACAACGTATCGAGTCTACGGCCACAATATAAATATTAAGATTTCTTCTATTGATACTTATGGGTTCCAAATGGCGTGTTGTGATGACAGTCTAAGCACGAGTTACACACCTCCCGATATCCGTTGTAGTGGCGAGTTCGGGGCTACGCTTGTCGATCACGTCACGTTTATGGACGGCACCGGCGAATTTGCCAAGCTCTACTTGCCGTACACGATGGAGTTGGGCGACCCCTTCGGCAAGACATATGTGGGCACCATTCCGGGTGGACCGGGCGACAACGGCATGTTGGCCCTCGGCGACTTCGGTTGTACGGGATTGGCGAACGGCCAGCCGATTGAGGGCGGGCCGAGGATCGTGTGGAACATCATCCGTTGGCAGAAGACGAACGCACCGTCAGCCGACCCCGGTTCGCCGTGGCCAAATTTCCCCGAGGCGTTTAATTTCGACTCCGTTCTGACTTACGACACCGCACACGGGGCAGGACCGGCCATCATCGGCGGCGAAATCGAACAGGTTGAACGAGACGAGGATAACAACATCATACACGTGATAATTCTCATGCGAACCACAGTTGGAAACGTCAGACTAGATTATCACGTAGGAATATAACCATGATTTATCTTATTAATTTAGACCGACGACCCGACCGCCTCAAAGAAGCAACGGACGAACTCAACAAAGTGGAATTCCCGTTCCATCGCATTCAGGCCGTTGACGGGAACGCCGTGAAAGTCCCATTAAATTTCATACACGGTAAGGGGGCATTCGGTTGCCGAGAAAGCCACGTCAAGGCACTGGATCACGCCCTAGCCAACAACAAAACGGATATCACAATCTTTGAAGACGATATTCTTTTTAAAGATAATTTCCTGACCGATTACGACCAGTTCTTAGACGATGTGGAACCGTTCGATTGGCAATGCTTGTTCCTCGGTGGGCAACATATGGGCGGACTCGGAATCCCAAGGCCGATCCAAGTGGCTACCAACGTCGTAAAGTGCGTCAACGTCCACCGAACACACGCCATCAGAGTTAGAGGCGAGTTCATCAAGACACTAAGGGACATCTACGCCAATAGTCTGAGACACATTGACCACACGTTTGGCAAGTGGCAGAGCAACAACCAGGACGCCAAAATCTATGCCCCTGATAATTGGTTGGTCGGTCAACGAGGGGGATTCTCAGACATCCGTGGGGCAGTCAAGCCTATCGAATGGTGGGCACCTAAATTCGTCCGTCACATCGGCACAACGGCCGGTGTTGAGTGTTTCAAATGTGGCACGCTGAAGGCCAACGAATCCCGCCCGTGTCTGACGTGTTTACAAAGCAGACGTTCACAATGTTTCACACCAGAGGAAACCAATGTTGTTCCCGCCCAATAACCGACGAACGGTAAGCCACTATGGGGACGTTGGAGACTTGTTTGCGGCTTGCGCTTCCTTCCCCGATTTGGCCGTTCTGGAATCGTTCAGGGATTCCCCGGTTCGCTTGCTCGACCTTGTTCTTTACGATTGCCAAGGGAAGTGCCGAGAGGCGATGACTTGGGATAAGGTTGAGCGTATCAGACCGTTCCTTCAGTTGCAGCCGTATATCGCTCAGTGCCGTTACGCTGACACGCCAGAGGGTGACGTGTTGGACGGTTGGCGGCATCACCGGCCGCACCGACGGCTCAACCTTGCCGACAGGTTTGCCGAGTTCAAGCACGTCACACACATTGACCGTAACCGCTCCTGGTTCCTGGTCGATCAAGAGTTAGTCGTTGCCGATGTCGTTATCAACCGCACGCCCCGCTATCGGGATAGAAGCCGGTTCCCGTGGAAAGCGATCATGCGGGCTTATTCGGGGAATTGCGTGTTCGTGGGCAAGCCGGAAGAACACCAGGACTTTTGCCGTGAGTGGGGGGAAATCCCGTATCACGTTACGCCCACGTATCTGGACCTCGCACGAGTCATTGCCGGGAGCATGTTGTTTATCGGCAACCAGAGTTCAGCGGCCTGGATTGCCCTTGGCCTGAATCACCCGACCTGGATCGAACAGCGGAACAACCGAAACGACGATTGCCACTTTGCCAGGAAGCACGCTTGGTACGATGGGAACCAGATGCCACCGGATTTGGACAAGTTGCCGATGCTGAACCATTTGGCGATGGGCAGCAATGAAAGTTGGAATTAGTGAACAGATGATTATTAGTGGACGATTGAATAGTTCTCTTTAAACGAAAGCGTCAGGCAGTGAGGTTGAATCATCGCTCTCGGAGCGGTCGTACATCAGGCGGGCGGCTTCGAGGGCAATTGCGTGGCGGAGTTTGGCGTCGGCCATTCGATTGGTGCGGCAGTTTGTTGAGGAGCCTATCCGATGCTGCCGCGAGGCTCGTAACTGAAGAGATAGCAAGCGGGCAGGAGGTTCACAAGGGCAGGAATTCCCGCACCGTCGTCACCCGATGCTGCGTCGCCGCCGCGAACACTGCCTCACACAGTGCCACCGTCTCCAGATTGTCCCGTCCGCCGATCTCCGGCTCCGTGCCGTCCTCGATCGCGCACAACAGTTGAGCCATCGTGCCGACGAACGCATCCGGGAACCACACCTCCGGCCACTGCGGGCGTATCCAAGTGTCCGGCTCTCGCGTCGTGCAGAACTCCAACGTGCTCGGCTCCTTCGCCGGGTACTTCGGCCAGCCGATGGTCCCCTGTGCGACGCCCTCCGTGCCCTCGATCCGCCAGCGGATGCCGCGGTCGCCGATCGGGCCGGCCCACACGTCATCCCACGAACTCGCCCGCACGCCGTTGTCGTATTCGAGGACGTACAGGTTGATGCCGTCGCGGTGCGGGAACCTCGTCCGCGGATCGGGCCGCGTACTCGCCAGCACGCGGTCTGGCGTGCCGAGCCAGTATCGGAACGTGTCGAGGTGGTGGATGCTCATGACGAACGTGGACAGCGACGGCAGCCCCTCGGCCCACGGCATCCAGTGCGGCACCGCTCGCATGTCGATGGTGGCGAGCACGACCTCGCCGAGCCAGCCGCGCGTCAGCAAATCCTTCGCGGCCCGCACCGACTGGTCGAACCGCATGTTCTGGTTCACGCCGAGGACGATCCCCGCATCGGCACACTGCCGCACGAGATCGGCCGCCTCACGCACCGACAGGGCCAGCGGCTTCTGGGCCAGAATGCCGCGCAACCGCCCCCGGCCCGCGTCCACCGCCCGCCGGATCACGTCCGGCTGCGCGTCCGGCGGCACGGCCACGTCGAGGACTTCGATCTGCGGATCGGCCAGCAGTTCATTGATGGTGGCGTGAACCGTGGGGATGCCGTGCAGTTTCGCGACTTCGCCGGCCGTGGCCGCGTTGCGGGACGCGATGGCCATCGGGTTGAACCCGGCCTGCCGGTACGCGACGAGGTGGCAGTCCCGCATGATGAACCCGGCCCCGACGCACCCGATCCGCCAGTCACGGCGGCGGGGCAGGGTGGGCAGGTGGTTCAGCGGCGGGTCGGCAGGCGTCATGACTTCCCCAGCACGAGATCGACGACCCAGCACCCGCGGACGTGTGGCCCGTCGCCGCGGCAGTGTGCGAGAATGTCTTCATTCTCGCAGCCAGCATCTTGCAGGGCATCGGCTAGGATCGGCAGGCGGTCGAAGGCGCGGTCGGCGTAGATGCCTTCGGCGAGCGAAACGACCGTGGACGTGAGCCATGTGCGATTGAAAGCAACCGGGTGAAAGGGATTGCCGAGTACGTCACGGATCAGGTTGCAGTAATGAGGCCCCTCGTCAGACTCGGCAGGTGCGGATCGTAACGTATCCTTGAAGACTTGAATGAGGTCTTCGTCTCGTACTCGTGGCGTGTTCGATACATAGGAAGCAGCCGAACACGCATATTCATGTGCCTCCCAGCCGAATCGAGGTGGACCTTCCGGCCACGCTCCAACTTGATCCATCTCCCAATGATCCAGGCATTCTTCGTAAGCTTCTCCCGCCTCGCCGGATGCGCGGTCGAGTACGGACTCGTCCACCAGTTCGTCGGCCGATCGCTCCGCGAGTTCAACCGCTCGGCGACATCGATCATCGATCATAACATCCCAGACGCGGCGACAACAAGCGACCGCAAGCAGGCGTGCTTTCCGGGCAGATACACGACTCTTGAGGCGAGTGAGCATCGGGCCGGGGTAACGTTCTGAGAGCCATTCCGCTTCCGTCATCGCCCGCCTCCTACCGCCGGCGCGGGTCGATGACGAGCGAGAAGCCGGGCAGCGCCTTCGGCGTGAACGTCGCGCCGAACGGGTGCGTGGTAATCGCCCACTTCTTGCCGCGGCGGACGTACTGAATTAGGGACGGCTCGCTTGGGTTAACGGTGCCGTCGATCACCCAATATTCGCGGATGGTGGGAACCGCCAAGTAAAGCGGCGGATTCCGGCCGAGGTCTTTTTCGATGCTGCCATCCACCAGAACCTCGACGACGAGAATCGGGCTGACTTCTTCCCAGTTCACGTCCGGTTGCTCTTCCTCCGTTGGGAAGTTTGCATACGCAGCCATATCAGGTTCAGGTGAAGTTGTCCGAACTGCTTCCGGTAGAACCACACGGCCTCTCGGGTCACGTGGTTAATGATCTGGCGATGGCCTCGCGAGTAGACGATGAGTTCCTCAAGCAGCCATGCCTCAAGGCGATTCTCCGGGATGTTCGGCACGGGCGATACGTACAGCCTCCCGTCAATTATTTCGTACTTGAAGCCGCCGACATACTCCGCGGCGTCCGCCTGCTTGTCGCTGACCGGCCGCCCGTGGTCGGCCGGACCGAACCGCAGCTTGGTCTTCGCCTTCGGCTTTTGGGCCGCCCGGTTCGCGCTCGGTATCGTCATCGCACGCCCTCCCGGTTATTTCCGCACCAGCACCCGCAGTTCCTTCGGCAGCGGGAAACTCACGTGCTCTTCGCGGACGACGCGGTTCTCCAGCGTCGCGCCAAACTTCGTTCGCAGAAACTCCACGCAGTCCTGAACGTGGTCTTCCGGGGCGCTCGCCCCGGCCGTCACCAGCACCGTGTCGCTCGGCCGGAACCAGTCTTCTTGCAGTTCGCTGACGCGGTCCACGAGGTAGCTGCGCTTGCCGAGGGTGCGGGCGATCTCGGCGAGCCGTTGACTGTTCGAACTGTTCTGGCTGCCCAGCACCAGTACGACATCGACTTCGGGGACGAGTTCGCGCACGGCCTCCTGGCGGTTCTGCGTGGCGTAGCAGATGTCGTCCTTGTTCGGCCCGACGATCTGCGGGAACTTCCGGCGAAGGGCCGCGATGACGACGTTCGCCTCGTCCACGGAGAGCGTTGTCTGCGTCAAGAACGCGAGCTTTACGCCGGCCGGCAGTTGCAGGGCGTCCACGTCTTTTTCGTCCTCGACCAACACCATGCAATCGGGCGCTTCACCCATCGTGCCGAGGACTTCGTCGTGCCCTTCGTGGCCGATTAGCACAATGGTGTAGCCTTCCTTCGCGAACTTCACCGCTTCCATGTGAACCTTCGTCACCAGCGGACAGGTCGCGTCGATGGCCCGCAGGTTGCGGTCGCGGGAGTGCTCGCGGATGCGGGGCGACACGCCGTGGGCGCTGTAG
This sequence comes from Limnoglobus roseus, assembly GCF_008254045.1. GTDB lineage: Bacteria > Planctomycetota > Planctomycetia > Gemmatales > Gemmataceae > Limnoglobus > Limnoglobus roseus. The sequence goes on from NZ_CP042425.1 coordinate 4,161,687, forward strand.
AGGACGGTGCCGCCGTTCGGCACTTCCGAGATGTCGTCCACGAAGACGACGCCCTTTGCCCGGAAGCGTTCGACGATCGGCCGGTTGTGGACGATCTCGTGGTAGACGTAGAGCGGGCTGCCGAACAGCGACAGGCTGGTTTCGAGCGTCTCGATGGCCATGTTCACTCCGGCACAGAAGCCGCGGGGGTTGGCGAGCAGAATCTTCATGATGGGTTCTCCGTTCGTCTCATCGTATGCCGGGGCCGCACGTCTTGCCAACCGCAACGCGACGGCCGGGAAAACGAAAACGCCACCCGATTCGGGTGGCGTTCCGTGTAAAAGCGGGGCCGAAGTTACTTGAGGGTGACCTTCGGGCTTTCGACGTGGTGCTTCTTGTCCTTTTCGACGACCTTGCCTTCGACGGTGGCGTCGTGGTCTTCCTTGCAGACCTTGCCGTGGTACTTTTCGGCGCCGCCCTTGTCGTCGAGATAGTAGATCACTTCCTTATCGCCTTCCTTCACCTTCAGCGCGTGACCACACTTGTCGGTTTCTTGGAGGGCGCACTTGGTGCAGGTCAGCTTGCCTTCGAGCTTCTTGGTTTCGCCCTTCTTGGCGTCTTCGGCCAAGGCGACGACGCTGAACGAGAGGGCCATCAGGCCGACCGCGAGTGCGAGCAGGGAACGCATGGGAGACTCCTGAGTGAAAAGGGGACCAACTGCCAGGGTTGGCGACAGTGTGGTTCTTCCTCTTATAGTCCGGCCGAAAGCGAAGATCAACGACAGAATCCGATGTTACAAAAAAGACTTCGGACGCACCCGTTGACGCTCTCGCGTTTCGGCGTATACGTTTACCTTTTCGGCAGAAACCCGCGTTGAACTTGCGGAATGAATAGCACCGCCGTTTTGTTGAAGGCCACCGCCCGTGCCCGCGAGTTGCGGGGGCGTGTGCTCGTCGTCAAACTCGGCGGCAGCGCGATGGAAGACCCGGCCGCCACGCGGGCCACGCTGGAAAGCGTCGTCGCCCTGCAAACCCTCGGCGTTCGCCTCGTCCTCGTCCACGGCGGCGGCAAGCCGATCGACCGGGCGATGGCAGCTTCCGGGCTGACGCCGAAGAAGGTTGCCGGCCGGCGGTACACCGACGCGGCCACACTCGACATCGTGGTGCGGGTGCTGTGCGAAAATATTAACGCCGAAATCGTGAAGGGCCTCAATGAACACGGCGGCCGGGCCGAGGGCGTTGCCGACGCCGCGGCTTTCCCCATCAGCGGTGAAAAGCTGACCCTCGTCGGCGACGACCAACTGCCGATCGACCTCGGGTTCGTCGGCAGCCCCACGGTGGTCGACGCAGCGTATCTCGGCGACTTGCTCGACGCGGGCCTCATCCCCGTGATTCCTTCACTCTGCTTGCGAGAAGACGGCGGCTGGCTGAACGTGAACGCGGACACCATTGCCAGCGCTGTTGCCGGGGCGCTACGGGCTGATGCTACCATCTTCCTCACCGACACGCCCGGCATCCTCCGCGACAAGAACGACCCGAACTCGCGGATCGAAACCGTGTCCGTGAAGGACGCCAAGCAGTTGATCGCCGACCGCGTCATCGACGGCGGGATGATCCCGAAGGTCGAGGCGTGCTTCGAAGCCCTGGCTGCCGGGGCGAAGCGGGCGGTCATTCTCGACGGCCGCGTGCCGCACGCTTTGCTGGCGGAATTCGTCGGCGAGGCCATCGTCGGCACGCAGATTGTTCCTTGAACCCAAACGGAGTCACCACACCTTCCATGTCCGACACCGAAACCCTGAGTTCGCAAGACATCATCGCCCGTGCCAAGCAGTACGTGATCGGGAACTACACCCGCTATCCCGTCGCTCTGGTCCGCGGCGAAGGCTCGTGGGTGTGGGACGCGGAAGGCAACCGCTATCTCGATTTCTTCCCCGGCTGGGGCTGCGGCATCATCGGCCACTGCCCGCCGAGGGTCGTCGCGGCCGTACAGGATCAAGTCGCCACGCTCATCCACGTGCCGAACACGTGGTACACCGAGCCGCAGACGCTGCTCGCTGAAGCCCTGAGCGAACGGACCGGGTGGGGCGGCCAGAGCTTCTTCTGCAACAGCGGCACGGAAGCGAACGAGGCCGCCATCAAGCTCGCCCGCCTCAACGGCAAGCCGAAGGGGAAGTACAAGATCGTCACGATGACGAACAGCTTCCACGGCCGGACCTACGGCTCGCTCACGGCGACGGCCCAGCCGAAGTACCACGCCGGCGTCGAGCCGATGCTGCCCGGCTTCGTGTACGCCCCGCACGGCGACCTCGATGCGGTGGCCAAACTCATCGACAACGAGACGGCCGCGATCCTCCTCGAACCGATTCAGGGCGAGGGCGGCGTCAACCTCCCGCCGAACGGCTACCTCGAAGGCCTGCGCGAACTCTGCGACCGCCACAGCATGTTGCTGATGCTCGACGAAGTGCAGACCGGCATGGGCCGCACCGGGAAGTGGTTCGCGCACCAGCACTGGAACATCGTCCCGGATGTCATCACGCTAGCCAAGGCCGTCGCCGGCGGCATCGCCTTGGGGGCCGTCATCGCGAAGCCGGAAGTCGCGGCGAAGCTCGTCCCCGGCACGCACGCCGCCACGTTCGGCGGCAACCCGGTCGCCTCCGTCGCGGCCCTCGCCACCATCGCGACCTTCGACGAAGAGAACCTGTTGGAACGGGCCACGCAAGTCGGCGAGCGGTTCCAGGCCCACTTCACGGCCCTCAAGGCCGAGTGCCCGTTGATTCAAGAAATCCGCGTGAAGGGTGCGATGATCGGCCTGCAACTGAGCGTCGACGGTAGCCCGATCGTGGAAGCCTGCCTGAAGCGCGGCCTGCTCATCAACTGCACGCACAAAACAGTCATCCGCCTGCTGCCGGCGGTGAACATCGAATCGCAGCAGATCGACGACGGTTGTGCGATTCTCCGCGAGGTGTTGTTGGCCCACAGTGTGTGAGTGTTAACCGAACTTTCCACCCCGAAGCCCGCGGACAACTGTTCGCGGGCTTTCCCTCTTGAAGGTGTCGCGAATGCGTCACTTCCTGAACCTGATCGACATCACGACCGACGAACTCCGGCACCTGCTGGCCGAGGCCGCCCGGCTGAAGTCGGCCCGCCAGCGGCGCATCCCGACGCCGACGCTGACGGGCAAGGTCGTCGCGCTGATCTTCGAGAAGCCGTCGTTGCGGACGCGGGTGAGCTTCGAGGCCGGCGTCGCCCAACTCGGCGGCACGAGCCTGTTCTTCCCCGGCAACGAGATCGGCTTGGGTTGGCGGGAAACGCTGGCCGACTTCACTCGCACGATGAGCCGGTTCGTGGACGCGATGGTCCTCCGCGTTTTCCAGCACAGCACGCTTGACGGCATTGCCGCGCACGCGACCGTGCCGGTGATTAACGCCCTCTCCGACTGGTCGCACCCGTGTCAGGCCATCGCCGACGCGCTGACGATTCAGGAACACCTCGGCACCGTGGCCGGCAAGACGATCGCCTTCGTCGGGGACGGCAACAACGTCTCGCGGTCACTCGCGGTCGCCGTCGGCAAACTCGGCGGCAAGCTCATCCTGTCCTGCCCGAAGGGGTACGGCTTCGATGAGAAGTTCCGCACGGACTACACGGCTCGGGTGTCGCCGGACTTCCCCGAAGAAGTGAACGACCCGCTCGCCGCGGTCGCGTCAGCCGACGTGATCTACACCGATGTTTGGACGAGCATGGGCCAGGAAGCCGAGCGCGAGGAGCGGCTGCGGAAGTTCGCCGGCTTCCAGGTGAATGCGAAACTGCTCGCCGCCGCCCCGAAGCACTGCAAGGTGCTGCACTGCCTCCCTGCCCACCGCGGCGAGGAGATCACCGACGACGTGGTCGACGGCCCGCAAAGCGTCGTCTTCGACGAAGCCGAGAACCGCCTGCACGCGCAGAAGGCGCTGCTGGAGTGGCTGCTGAAGTAGGTGGTGCCGTTGGGATCGTCACCAACAACGGCACCGCACGGACTCCTCACCAGATGCGGACGCGGTCGGCGGCCGGCAGCCAGAGCTTGTCGCCTTCCTTCACGCCGAAGGCGTCGTAGAACTCGGTCAGGTTGCGGATCACGCCGTTGCACCGGAACTCCGGCGGCGAGTGCGGGTCGGTCGCTAGCCGCCGGCTCAAGGCGGCGTCCCGGTACTTCGCCCGCCACACCTGCGCCCAGCCGAAGAAGAACCGCTGCGGGCCGGTCCACCCGTCGATGCTCGGGGCGGCCGTTCCCTTGAGCGAGAGCGTGTACGCCTTGTGGGCGATCGTCAGCCCGCCGAGGTCGCCGATGTTCTCACCGATCGTCAGCGCCCCGTTGACCGATTGGCCGGGCAGTTGTTGCGGCTGGAAGGCGTTGTACTGCTGGACGAGTGCCCGCGTCCGCTTCTGGAACTCCTTCTTGTCGTCGGCCGTCCACCAGTCCTTCAGGTTGCCGTCGCCGTCGTACTTCGCCCCCTGGTCGTCGAACCCGTGGCCGATCTCGTGCCCGATGACCGCCCCGATGCCGCCGTAGTTGACCGCGTCGTCGGCAGTGGGGTCGAAGAACGGTGGTTGTAGAATGGCCGCCGGGAAGACGATCTCGTTCATCCCGGGGTTGTAGTAAGCGTTTACCGTCTGCGGCGTCATGTGCCACTCGTTGCGATCGACCCGCTGGCCGAGCTTGCCGAGTTGGTAGTCGAGGGCGAACGCCGCGGCTCGCTGCCGGTTGCCGACCAGGTCGTCGGGCTTCACCTCCAGCTTGGAATAATCCCGCCACTGGTCGGGGTAGCCGATCTTGGGCGTGAACTTGGCCAGCTTTTGGAGGGCCTTGGCCTTCGTCTCGGCCGACATCCAGTCGAGGGCCTGGATGTCCACCCGGTACGCCTCGATGAGGTTGGCGACCAGCACCTTCATCTTGTCCTTGGCCGCAGGCGGGAAGTGCTTTTCGACGTACAGCTTGCCGACGGCCTCGCCGAGTGCCCCTTCGACGAGAGCCACCCCACGCTTCCACCGGGGTTGCATCTCCGGCGTGCCCAGCAGCGTCTTGCCGGAGAACGCGAAGTCTTCGGCCACGAACGGCTCGGACAGTAGTGGCGCGCGGCTGCTCACGACGCGCCAGGTGAGGTACGTCTTCCAGTCGGCGATCGGGAACGTGTCGAGCGTCTTGGCCAGGTCGGTCAGGAAGCTCGGCTCCCGGACAACAACCTCTCGGACGGCCTTGCTTCCCACCCTGTCGAACCAGGGGTCGAGATCAAGCCCCGGGATCAACGCCTTCACGCCGTCGCGGGTAAACTTGTTGTAAGTTTGGTCGGCATCGCGGGTGCGGACGTTGTCCCAGTGGCCCTTGGCGATGGCCGTCTCCACCGCCAGGATTTGTGCGGCGGCCTTGTCCGGGGCGGGCACCTTCGCCAGCGCGAGCATCTTTCCGACGTGGGCGACGTAGCTTTTCCGCAGGTCGTCGTACTTCGCCTCGCGGTAGTAGGACTCGTTCGGCAGACTCAGCCCGCCCTGTTCGAGGTAGGTCGTGTACTGGTCCGACTGCTTGGCGTCGGTGCTCACGTACAGGCCGAACAGACCGGGCACGCCGGTCCGCTGGAGGTCGGCCAGGGCGAGGACTAACCTGGCCTTGTCCTTGATCGCGGCGATGGCGTCCAGTTCCGGTTGGATCGGCGTGAGGCCGAGTTGGTTCGCCCGTGCTTCGTCCAGGAACGAAGCGTAGAGGTCCGCGATCTTTTGGGCATCCGCGCCGCCCTTGCCCTTCACGGCGTCTTCGAGGATCGCTCGCACGCGCTCTTCGGAGCGGTCGCGGAGTTCGAAGAACGCGCCGTCGGCGGGGCGATCGCCCGGGATTTCCGACTCCTTCAGCCACTTGCCGTTCACACTGCGGTACAGGTCGTCCTGCGGGCGAACGGCGGAATCGAAGGTCTTCTTGTCGATGCCGGATTTCGGCGATGGTTCTGCCGCAAACGCTGTCACAAGGCCCGTGACGAGCGCGAAGGCCGCGACGGATGAGGCTTTCATGTTCAGAAGTACTCCACCAGAAACACACCCGCGGTCTAGGGGCGGGGGTCGAATCAATCTTGAGAGGGTTCAGCCCGATTGTACGAACTTGGGCGGCACGGGCGTTTGGGCCGAAAAGCGATTCTCCTCTTTCACGCACGCTCTCGCGTGGCAACACTATAACGGTTCGCCTCGGTCCGGTTCATCACCTTCGAGGAGGTTCGCACCAATGGACGTCATCAAGGCAACGGGTCGGTACGAGGCATGGCTGAGAACGGTCCTCCCGTTTGACGTGTACGAACCGGACCTCGACCACAAGCACCGGCTGATGTCCGACCCGCTCGACCCGTTCCCGTTTTTCCGCGGGACCTACTACCGTTGGGCACAGTTGTGGGCGGGAACGGCCGGCCCGTTGGCGGCCGCGCCGCGGGTGCTGTCGGTGGGCGACCTGCACGTGGAGAACTATGGCACCTGGCGGGACGCCGACGGCCGGCTCTGTTGGGGCGTCAACGATTTCGACGAGGCGGACGACTTGCCGTACACCAACGACCTCGTCCGCCTCGCGGTGAGCGCCCGGTTCGCCAGGAAGGGTGACGTTTTGAACGTCAAACTCGGCCGCGCTTGCGAGGTCATCCTCGACGGCTACCGCGAATGCCTGACAGCCGGTGGCGGCGGGTTCGTGTTAGAAGAACGGCATTCCCACCTCCGACGGATGGCCCTCTCGGCCGACCGCGAGCCGTCGTCGGTGTGGCAGAAGTTGTCGTCGTTGGAGGTAAACCCGCCGGTCGAACCGCCGGCCGAGGTGTGTGCGGAACTGGGTGCGTCGTTGCCCGCCGGTGTGACAAACGTCGGGTACCGGCGGCGGCCGAAGGCCGGGGTCGGCAGCCTCGGGCGGGCACGGTACATCGCACTCGCGAACTGGGCCGGTGGTTGGGTGTGCCGAGAGGCGAAGGCCGCCGCCCCGCCGGCGACCGCTTGGGCGACGGACACCGCCGGCAAGCCGCGATCGGCCGAGGCACTGGCGGCGACCACCCGTCCGGCAGACCCGTTCTACCGCCCCGGCCCGCGGTGGATCGTCCGGCGGCTCGGTCCCCACGTCTCGCGAATCGAACTCGGTGATTTGGTTCGCGCCGAGGCCGAACGAGTGCTACGGGCGATGGGTGCAGAAGTCGCGAACGTCCACGTCACGTCGCGGGTGGCGATCCTGAACGACCTCGGTGGCCGCCCGGCGGACTGGTTGGAAAAGGCCGCGCGGTCGATGTTCGACGTGGTCGAGCAGGACTGGATCGCGTGGCGGGCGGGCCACGCCGGAACATGACGGCCCGATGCCGCCTCAAAACATCGCCGTGATCGGCTTGCCGCCGTCGGTAATGGGGACGGGGCGGGAACCGTCCATGAGTTCTTTGCCCGGGTCGATGCCGAGGGCGGCGTGGATCGTGGCGTGGAAGTCCGGCAGCGGCACGGTGCGGTCGACGATCGTCTTGCCGAGGTCGTCGGTTGTGCCGTAAGCGCCGCGGTGGTTCAACCCGCCGCCGGCCAGCAAGAGCGAGAAGGTTGTGCCCTGGTGCCCGCGCCCGCCGCGGCCGTCGAACTCGGGCGGACGGCCGAACTCGGTGCCGAGAACGATCAGCGTTTTGTCGAGCAGTTTTTGGGCCTTCAAATCGACGATCAGCCCGGCGAGCGCGCGGTCGAGTTCTTGAACGAGCAGGTGTTGGTTGTCGATCCCCTCGTTGTGGACGTCCCACCCGGTGCCGTTGAGGAAGTTCAAGTTGTGCGACACCTCGACGAACCGCACGCCGGCTTGCACCAGTCGCCGGGCGAGGAGGCAGCGCTGGCCGAACTCGCCGCCGTAGGACTCGCGCACCGCGGCCGGTTCGGCTTTCAGGTCGAAGTGCCGCATGAACTTCGGTCCCGCCAGTCGCAGCGCGGCCGCCTGGCTCTCTTCGTACTCGGCGAGAAGCGAGCCGGTTTCGGCGTGGCCCGCGGTCGTGCCGAGTAACTTCTGCCGGGCGGCGGCCCGGCCCTCGTCCACGTCCGCCGGCCGCGTGAACCCCGCGGGGCCGGTGGTCGTGTCCACGAGGTAGACGTAGCCCGCCTTCGAGCCGAGGAAGCCGGGACCGCGACTCACGTTCGGGTAGCCGATGAGCATGTACGCGGGCACACTCGGGTCGGCTGCGCCGCGCTCGTGGGCGATGATCGACCCGATCGAGGGATATGTCACGTTGCCGCTGACCATCCGCCCGGTGTGGACGAGGTTCGTGGCGAATGCGTGCTCGTCGATGACCTTGTGGTTGACCGTGCGAACGGCGGTGACGTGCTCCATCACCTTGGCCACGTTCGGCAGGTGTTCGCACACCCGCACGCCCTTGACCGCCGTTTCGATGGAATCGTACAGTGAGCCAGCCTTCTTATTCGGCCCCTTGTTCGCGGCCTTCGCCTTCGGGTCGAACGTGTCGAGTTGGCCCATCCCGCCGCCGAGCCAGAGGAAAATGCAATGCTCGGCCTTCCCCTTCGGAAGTGCGGGCGAAGCCGTACCGATGGCGGGAAGGGTCGCGGCGGCGGATGCGGCGAGAAAGTGTCGGCGGTTCATGGGAAGGTCTCGGTATAAATCGAAGACGTTAACCACAGAGGGCACAGAGAACACCGAGGAATATGGATCAAGAATGATTCCTTCTCGTCGGCCTTATTTGTCTTTCTCTGTGCCCACTGTGGTTAACGTCTTCGGGAATTTCAGGGCGTGAACACGAACTCGGGTGCGTTCACCATCGCCCACAACACGTCTTCGAAGCGTTTCCGCCACGCGGCGCCAAGGCGGGCGGTCGGCGGATCGCCGGCGCGGGCGTCGGCTTCCTGTTGCTGGCGAACGAGCGTTGCTTGAGGGTCGAGGTGGTTCGACCACGTCACGTAAGGGATCGGCCGCCGCGTGGGCGGTGATTGTGGCGGCACGTCGCGAACGCGGTTGGCGAAGCCCGTAGCAAGGTACTCACGGTAAGCATTCTTCTCCTCCGGGGTCGGCGGGCGGGTGAGGATGCGAAGCGTCAACGTCTCGACGATCTGCTCGGGCGAGTCGGCGGTGAGGGCCAGTGGCGTCAGGCCGTGGTCGTCGCTGAGGCGGGTGAGCCAGCCGCCGACGACGCCGTTTTGCAGGATCGCCGGTTGCAGCACGTTGGGCGATTGGTCGCGGTCGGTGAGCGGGTCTTGCCGGGTGCCGCGCCAGCCGAAGGCGGTGAGCACGTCCGACACGGCTTGAATGCGGGGCAGGGCGAGGCTTGGGCGGTCGCGCTCGTTGGACGTCGAAGTCAGCATCCACGACCGCCGCGGGACGCCCAACGAGATCGACGAGCCCAACTCGCGGGCGCCGTCGATGTCGAGGCTGACTTCTTCCAGGTTCATCGGCTTGCCGGTTGCGGCGAACAGCGAATCGACCACCTGCTCGGCCGTCAAGCGGCGGCGGGCGGGGGCGGTGAACAGCACCGGCGTCGCGGCTAGCGAGGCATCGGCGGTGCGCTGGTAGGCGTGCGAGTTCAGGATCATTCGCGAGAGGTGTCGCACGTCGTAGCCGTGGCGAACGAAGTCGCGGGCGAGCCACCGCAATAACTCGGGGTGCGACGGCCGGGCGCGTTCCCAGTCGTCCACCGGCTCAACGAACCCGCGACCCATCAGGCGTTTCCAGATGCGGTTGACGACCACTTGCGCGAACCGCTCGTTCTGTGGGGCAGTCAGCAGTGCGGCCAGACGGTCGCGGCTGTCGGTCGCGTCCTCGGCGAGCTCGCGGCCCGCCGCTTCCGGCACGAATCGCGCGAACGGCCACGCGGGCGGCAGGTCGGTGCCGGGCTTCAGCGTGATGCTGATGAGCGGCTTCCGCCCGCCCGGCGCGTGGACCTTGTCCACCGGCACGGTGCTGCTGACCGGCAGCTTGATCGTCTTGCCGGCGAGCATCGCGGCTAGCCCGAACAGGTCGGCTTGCGTCGAGCGATGGCCGGGGGCGTCGTGGCAGCGGGCGCACTTCATCTCCACGCCGAGGAAGGCGGTGCTGATGATCGTGCCCTTCGCGGCCATCGGGACGTCGTTCTGCGACGCGACGCCGAAGCCGGCCGGCCCGCCGAAGCGGGAACTGCCTTTCATGCGGACCAATTCCGTCACGAACAAGTCCATCGGCTTGTTGTCGAGCAACGACTCGTAGAGCCACCAGCGGAACGGGCCGGTGTTGTTCAGCGTCGGGTTCAGTATGTTCGGATTCTCGGCCAGCACGTCGAGCCAGTAGCCCATGCCGTGGTCGGCCGCCCGCGGGTCGGCGAGCAGTTTGTCGACGAGCTTCGCCCGCTTGTCCGGTGCGGGGTCTTTCTCGAACGCGCGAATTTCCTCCAGCGACGGCACAACGCCGACGGCGTCGAGGAAGACGCGGCGGAGGAACACCAGGTCGGGTGTCAACGCGGTGACAGTCGTGTGGTCTACCCGCAACTCGGGCCAATCCGCCCCCTCGCGAATCCAGGTTTCGAGCGTGCGGACTTGTGCGGCGGTGAGTAGCTCCCCCTTCGGCGGCATGACGCTGTCCACGTCGTGCGACTGCACCCTTTGCAGAACCGCGCTCGCCTTCGGGTCGCCCGGCGTGATCGCGGGGCCATCGTTCTTCCCGCCCGCAACGGCGGCCGCGCGGGTGTCGAGCCGCAACCCGCCCTTCGTCTTCTCGCCGTTGTGACAACTGGCGCATTTCGCTTCGAGGATCGGTTGAACCTGCTCGAAGAAATCGACCGTGCCCTTCTTCGCGGTGGCGGTTTGCCGGGCCGCGGCAATCTTCGTGGCGAGGAAGTGGTCAACGGCGTTGTTCGCCGGGTAGCCCGCCGGCAGCGACGGCACGGGTACGTCGTCGGTACCCGCGAGCCAGTCGCGGGCCGCGTCGCGGCGCTTCTGCCAGTAGGCGGTGTGTTCCTGCCGCTTGGCAGCACGGGCGGCGGCGTTCAACTTCGCCAGGCGGTCGCTCCGCTCCGCGTGGTAGGCCGCCCAACCGTCGTCCGTGTACGGCACGACGCGAGACGTGGGCGAGAGCAACCGCCACCCGGTCTCGCCTTGCGGCGAGATGGCCACGACGGTTTCGCCGAGTTCGGGCCGTCGGGGACTCTTCCCGAGGTAACTGCCGACGACCGTTTCGAGGATCACGAACCGATCACCGCCGGGGGAGTTGAACTCGGCCCACGCCTCGCGATTGCCCGGCGGGGCGAAGCGGAAATCGGGGCCGAGGTTCAAGTAACTGTCGGCCTTTCGCACTAAACCGTGCCCGCTGCCGTCGCCGGTTTGGAACGGCGTCGTCAGCACAAGGTTGCCGTCGATGTACAGACGCGCCGCCCCCCGACCGCGGAGGAGCAACCGATGTTTCCCTGCGGGCATCGGCACGACGGCGGCCGACCGCAGCAGAAAGGGGAACGCCCGGTCGTCGCGCACACCGGTATCGACGTACTTCTGGGGCACCTCGAAGAACCCGAAGGCGTCTTCACGGTACGTCTCACTCGCGGCCGGCGGAAGATCGGGCCAGGCGTTGCGCGACGGTAACCCGGTCTCGCAGAGTTGCACGAGCACCTGCCCGCGGGGAACGTCGGCCCGGTTCAACACCGGCGGTGGCGGCACGAACTGATAGCGGTTTTGCAACGTCGCGTCCGGCACGGCGGTCCGCCAGAGGGTGAGATCGTCGATCCGCCCGCGGAAGGAATTGGCCGCCCCGCCGCCGTTGCCCGTGCCGATGGTCAGGTCGTCGGCGTCGCTGACCGGCGCGCGGTCGGTCGCGCCGCCCATGTCCCAAGTGCCCGGCACGATTTCGCCGTCGATGAACCCGCGAATGCTTTTCGGCTCGCCGAAGGTGTAACGGACGGCGACGTGGTGCCAGCCCGCCGTGGCGAACCCGCGGTCCGTCGTCCAGCGGTGCCAGTCACCCGGCGATGCCTTCGTGCCGACGCTGGCGAACAAGAAGCTGACCCGGGCCTCGCCCTTCTCGCCCTTCAACCGCAGGGCGTAGTTTTGGTTCTTCTCGGGGAAGCCCTTCTTGCCGTTCCGCCCCTTGCCGACGAGGTACGCATAGTTGCCGTCCTTCAACTCGCCGACTTGCACCCAAGCTTCCAGCGTGATCGTGTCCTTCAAGCCGAACCGCAGTTGGGCGTCGGGCCGGTCGGCCTCGCGCACCGTCAGGCTCGGATGAGTCGCAGAAAAGACGGCAGCCCGATTTGTCGCCGCGAACGCCGGGTAGGTTGACGGTCGCGGCCCGTCGTCGAGCGGCGTGCCCTTCGCCACGCCCCACTCGGCGGCCCCGTCGAAGTGCCACGCGGCGACCGGCCCGTCGGGGGAGTCGGAATCGTTTTGGGCCAGGATCGACGGCGTGGATGCGAGCAGAAGCGCCATCGCGAAGAAGCGGGAGAGCATCGCGAGTCCCGGTAGGGGTCAACGGAGTGAGTTGAAGTGTACCGCAAATGCCGCGGTCGAGCAACGATCGATTCGGGTACCCACCGGATCGCGGCCGGAAACCTTATCCCATTTTGTGTCCGGGGCCGGCAGAGGGTAATATCGCGGCGTCGGAAAACGGGGGTGACGAGGGCGGGGCGTCCCGTATAGATGCTGGGTTCGGTGTTACTCAGGAGGTTGGGTTCATGCCCCGGTTCCGCTCGCTCGCGTACTTGCTCGGCGGCCTACTGCTCGTCGGGTGGATGCTCGCCGATCTCGCACGGGCCGACGGTGGTGCGGCCGACGCCCCGCACGCGGCACCGCAGGGCGCGACGGTCACAATCGAGGACACGGCCGGCCGGCCGCAAAAGGGTACGGTCCCTCCGACGCTGGCGATCACCACCGAGTTCGGCCACCTCGACCTGGCGCTCGACAAGGTGAAGACGATCGACTTCCTGACGGAAGACGGCCGCACGCGGGTCATCGTCGAACTGTTGAGCCAGCACCACCTCTACGGCGACGTGGTGGCGAGGGAGTTGGCACTGACGAAGCCCGATGGCACGACCGAATCCATCAAGGTCGCCGACCTTCGCGAGTTGAAAGTGGTTCGCCCGTCGATGAACCTCTCGCTGACGGGGGCGCTCATCGGCCTCGTGACGTTGGCGGTCATGGAGATCGTCCTCGGCGTGGACAACATTATCTTCCTCGCCATCATCGTCGGCCGGTTGCCGAAGGAACAGCAACCGCGGGCGCGGAAACTCGGCCTGTTCGCGGCCCTCGGCACCCGCATCCTGCTGCTCTTTTCGCTGTCGTGGCTGCTCGGCCTGACGAAACCCGTCTTCACGCTGCCAATCACCGGCGTAACGCCGGACGCCCGCGACATCTCGTGGCGGGACATGATCCTGCTGGCCGGCGGTGCATTCCTGATCGTGAAGAGCGTGATGGAGATGCACCACAAGCTGACCGAGTCCCGTGCCCACGCGAGCGGGGAGCCGGCGAAGCCGGCCGCCGCGCCGAGCTTTGCGAAGATCATCGTGCAGATCGCGATCATCGATATCGTCTTTTCGCTCGACTCGGTCATCACGGCCGTCGGCATGGTGGACACCCTGTGGGTGATGATCACCGCCATGGTCCTGGCGATGCTCGTGATGCTCTGGTTCTCCGGCCCGCTGTCGAACTTCGTGGACAAGTACCCGACGGTGAAGGTGCTCGCCCTCAGCTTCCTCATCCTCATCGGCGTGCTGCTCGTCGCCGAGGGCATGGGCCAGCACATCGACAAGGCCTACGTCTACTTCGCCATGGCCTTCGGCGTCGGCGTGGAACTCGTCAACATCATGCTCCGGCCGAAGGGCCTGACGAATTACATCGTCGGGAGGTAAAGCCGACTCACTTCGGCTTGCCCCGCTTCCCCATTCGGGGTATTGCTGACGCTCGTTTCCGATGACGGTGGAGCGTCTATGCCCCTGCCCGTGGCGATCCGGCTGGAGAACGTCTGCGCGAAGTACGCGGCCGTCCGGGCCGTAGAGGGCGTCTCACTGTCCGTCCACCGTGGCGAAATCGTCGGCCTGATCGGGCCGAACGGCTCGGGCAAGAGCACCACACTTCGCCTCGCGGCCGGCCTGCTCGATCCCGTTGCCGGCACTGTCGAAGTCGATGGGCTCGCGCGCGAATCCGACCCGTTGCGGTACGCCCGCCGCGTCGGGTACGTGCCGCAGGACGCCGACTTGTACGACGAACTGACGGCCGAGCAGAACCTCGAATTCTTCGCCCGTCTCTACGGTCTCCGCGGGTTCGAACTGGACGCCGGCGTTTACCGCGGCCTCGCGCGGGCGAAACTGGTCGACCGGGCGAACGACCGGGTCCGCACCTTTTCCGGCGGCATGAGACAGCGATTGAGCATTGCCGTGGCGCTGCTACACGACCCGGCGGTGCTGCTCCTCGACGAGCCGACGGCCGCGCTCGACCCGGCGAGCCGTGACGCCCTTTTTGCCGACCTGCACAAGCTGCGGGACGAGGGGCACGCGATCCTGCTGACGACGCACCACCTCGATGAAGCCGAGAGCGGGTGCGACCGCATTGCCCTGCTGGAACGCGGTCGGCTCGTTGCGGAGGGGTCGCCGGGGGAATTGATGCGGACGAAGTCGAGCGGGCGGCCGGTGCTGTTCGGCCACCTGAGCGAGCCTTTGGCGAAGTTCGTCGAGCGGCGCGCCCGCCTGCGGCTCGGCCCCGGCGTGGAACTCGAAATCACCGGCCGCCGGGTGCGGCTCTCCGCGTGGGGCAGCGACGACCTCGGCCGGGCGTTGGCCGTCCTGCTCAGTGAGGGTGCGAAGCTCGACGCCTTCCGCACGCCCGCGGGCCGACTGGAGACGAACGCCAAGGCGGCGTAAAGTCATGGCGAAGCTCTCCCTCATCCTGACGCTCGCGGGCAAAGACTGGCGGCTCTTTTGGGCCGACCGGCGGGCGGCCGTACTGTCGTTCGTGGTGCCGATCCTGCTCGCGTCGGCCTTCGGCCTGATCTTCGACCGCCCCTCCCACGCAGACTCCCAAGTGAAGTTACCGCTCCTGATCGTGGTGGAGGGCGATTCGCCGTTCGTGCGGCAGGTCGTTGCCGACCTGGAAGGGTGTTCGCGGATCGAAACGCAAGTCGTTTCACGCGAGGAGGCCGACCGCCGACTGGAGGATCGTCGGCCCGGCGTGGCGGTCGTCATCCCGGCCGGCTTCGAACAGTTCGCGGAGCGGCCGACACTCGAAATCCGCCACCACCCGCTGTGTGCGATGGAAGCGCAATGGGCCGAGGGCGTCGTGACCGAGGTCGTGATGAAGCGGTACGCGGCCGACCGACTCGGGCCGCTCGTCGGCACGCTCGCGCTCCAGCCGCCGTTCGAAACGCACGCGGTCGCGGTCGGCGGGCCGGAGACGCGGTTCAACTCCTACTCCCACAGCTTCTGCGGCATGACGATCCAGTACCTGCTCTTCTGGGGCATGGAGAGTGGTCTGTTGTTGTTGCGGGAACGCCGCCGCGGCGTCTGGCAGCGCCTCCGCGCGGGACCGGTGCCGTTCTCGACGGTGCTCATCGGCAAGGCGTTCGCGACGGCGGGCATTGCCCTGCTGCAAGCGCTCACGACCTTCGCGTTCGGCTACCTCGCCTTCGGCGTCACGGTCGGCCCGTCGGTCGTCGGCTTCCTCGTGATGGCGTTCGTCGTCTGCCTGTTCGCCGCGGCCATCGGGCTGCTGGTCGCCGCCGTCGGCGGCACCGAGTCGCGGGCCAGAAGTGTCAGCGTCCTCGCCATTCTCGGCTTATCGATGCTCGGCGGGCTGTGGCTGCCGACGTTTCTGCTCCCCGGTTGGCTTCGTGACGTGTCGCTGTCGCTGCCGACGACGTGGGCCATGCGCGGCCTCGAAGGGGCGACGTGGCAGGGCCGCGACTTCCTCGGCACGCTGCCGAGCGTGGCCGCGGTCCTCGGCTTTACGGCGCTGTTCCTGACAGTGGCATGGTGGAAGCTCGCCGCCGCGGAGAAGCGGGAACACCGCGGTCTAACGATTTGACGGTTCATCCCGCGGCCGGGCCAGCCGCACGACCAATCGTTCGACTTGCAAGCGGTTCGGCAGTTGGCTGCCGCCCTTGAGGCCGAGGTTGATTTCGACGAGCCAATCGGTCAGCTTGTCCAGCCGTCGACGGCCGAGGTGCCGGAGTTGCTTCTCGAACTTCTGCCGGGCTTCCGGCCACTTCGGCACGTTTGCCCCGTCCATCGCCACGCCCATCGACAGCCCTTCCTTCGTCTGCCGGCCCACCGAGGCGAGCTTCCGCAGTTGGCCGGTCATCGCCCCCATGACGGCGAGCGGGTCATCGCCCTCTTCGAACAACTCCGACAGAAGCTTCAACGCCACGTCTGGCTTCGCGTCGCCGACGGCGTCCAGAATGTGAAAGACGTTCGCCGCCCGACTGCGGCCGACGAGCGAATCGACCATCTCGGCCGTGATGCTCGCCTTGTCGCCGACAGAGACACTCAGCTTTTCGAGTTCCTGCGCCAGTAAGCCCATTTGCGGGCCGACGAGTTCCACCAGGAACTCGGCCGCGTCGCCGTCCAACTTCTTCTTGAACTGCGCCTTCGCCCAGCCGACGCACCACGCCGGCAGCTTGTTGGCGTAGGGCGACTTGCACACGACCTTCGCGGCGTCGGGCAGAGCCTTCGCCAGTTTCGTCGTCTCGGGGAAACTCTTCACGTCGAGAATCAGCACGCCGATCTTGCTGGGGTTTGCGACGTACTTCTCCAGCGATTCGCGACAGTTCGAAACGAACAGGTCGGCCGGTTCGACCACAACAACGCGAGCCGGGCCGATGAACGGCAGTGTGTCGAGTTCGTTGCGAACCGTCGAGAATTCGAGCTTGTCCCCGGCGAACGGCGACACCGCGAGGTCGTGATCGGCATCACCGAGGACTAACGACAGGATCGCCTCGCGGCAGTGCCGTTTGAGGAAGTCTTCGTCGCCGAGGAGGACGTACACCGGCAGGCGTTTCGACTTCGCGGCCTTGTCGAGAAAGGCGAGGGCGTCCATGCGTTAGCTCCGGTAGCCGTCCACTAACTTCTTCGGCGCGCCGATGCCGATGACGTGAACTTCGCCGGTCCACTCGCGAGACGACGGGTTGCGGAAGCCGAGCTTCGCAGCGACGAACGTGGCCGTGTGGGCGGCCTTCACGGTGGGGCCGAGTGGCTCGCCCGTGTCGCAGTCGAGGCCGGACGGGATGTCGATGGCGAGAACGGGTTGGCCACTACTCGCGATCGCGTTCACGATTTGGTCGAACGGCTTCCCCAACCCGCGGCTCAACCCGGTGCCGAAGAGCGCGTCCACGATCCAACCGCCGTGAGGTTGCCACTCCGAAATCGACTGAAGGGGCAGGCCCATCTTGGTCACGATTTCGAAGTTCGTTTCCGCGTCGGCCGGCAGGTAGCCTTCCGCCACGAACAGCGTGACCGACCACCCGTGATAGTCGAGGTGGCGGGCGATCACGAAGCCGTCACCGCCGTTGTTTCCGGGGCCGCAGAGAATGGCCGTCAGTTGCTGTGTCGGGTTCAGCCGCATCAGCAACTCGGCGCAGCCGCGGCCGGCGTTCTCCATCAGCACGATGCCGGGGACGCCGTACTCCTCGGCCGCCCGGCGGTCGAGTTCGCGAACCTGCTGACGCGATAGGTAGAAGTCACTCATCGGCGAATCCGCAAACCGTGACCCTTCAACAACTCCTCGACTTCCCCGCGGGAAATCCAGGGCAGGTCGCCGGGGATGGAGTGCTTGATCGCCCCCATCGCCGCCCCGAAGTCGAGGCCGTACTGGAAGTCGCCCGCCAGGATGCCGTCGATCAACCCGGCCGCGAGCGCGTCGCCGGCCCCGAGGCGGTCCACGATCTCGACTTCGTAGTCGGCTGTCGTGAACAGTTTCCCGCCGGTGAAGCCGATCGCCCCGAACGTGTTTCGCCAAACCAGCGGCGTGCTACGGCGAACGCCGGCGACCATCGTGACGCCGAAGGTGTCGATCAACCTCGCGGCCACTTCCGCGAAGTCGCGGCCGGTGATGCCGAAGAGGTGTTCCGCGTCCGGTTCGCTGGCCAGCAACAGATCGCACGACCGCAGCAGTTCGCTCATCGTCCGGCCCGCTTCTTCGCGCGTCCAGAGCTTCGAGCGATAGTTGAGGTCGATGCTGGTGCGAACGCCGGCCGCCTTCGCCGCCCGCAACGCTTCGCCTGTCACGGCGGCCGCGTTCTCGCTGAGGGCCGGCGTGATGCCGGTGACGTGGAACCACTTCGCCCCGGCAAAGGTCGTCGGCCAGTCGAAGTCGCCCGATTGCACGCGGGCGATGCTGGAATCTTTGCGGTCGTAGAGGATCGAACTCGCCCGGGGAGATGCGCCGGATTCCAGGAAGTACAGGCCGCACCGGCCGTCGTCGGTGAATCGCACCCGCGGCTCAACGCCGGCCTCGCGCACGCGGTTGGCGACCAACTGTCCGAGTGGGTTGTCGGGCAACCGCGAGACCCACGCCGCGGACCGGCCGAGGCGGGCGAGGCCGACGGCGGTGTTCAACTCCGCGCCGCCGATTTCGACGTCGAACGTGCGCGACTGTTCGATTCGTTGGAAGTGCGGCGTGGCGAGGCGGACCATCGCTTCGCCGAAGGCGATCACGTCGGGCATCGGTGGGTTCAGGAGGTGTAGTTGTCCGGCAGTACGTTCACCTTGATCGCTTCCTTCTTCTCGTCCTTCTTCGCGGCCGGCTCTTCGCCGAACTTGACGAGGTACTTGAAGTTCGCGATGGCGAGGTTGTCGTTCGGCAGCAGGGCGGCGCGGCGGACGCGGGTGCCGTTTACGCGGGTGCCGTTGGTGCTGCCGAGGTCGCGGACCAGCACGAGGCCCTCGGTCTTCACGAGTACGCAGTGCTGCTTCGAGACGCTCTTGTGGTCGATGAACAGGTCGCAATCCTCACTACGGCCGACGAGCGTGAGGTCCTTGCTCAAATCCAAAACCGGGCCGCCATCGACCGGGACAAGTCTCGCACGCATGAGCGGGGCACCTGGGGCGTTGGGGGTTCCTGGTATTGTTACTCGCCGGGCGGCGAAGTGCAATTCCGTTGCCCCCATTCGGCGGCGGTCCGTGAGAATAAGGGCCGGATTTCGTGGAACGCTCACCACCCGCTCGTCGGGTTCACGGCGAGGCGGGCGGCACGATCCGCGAGGCCACGGAGGTGGGCCGTGCGTTCGGGGTGGGCGTTCAAGTACGGCTCCGCGACGGTGAAGTGCCGCGCCCAAGCGTCCTTCGCGACGGCCCAGGCGTCCTTTGCGGCTTTCTCCGCGGCCGCCCGGGCGGGGTCGCCCGGCGGGGTGCGGTGCATCCGAATGCTCACCCGCTCCGCCTGTTCGTGCTTGCAGGCGGCGAGGAAGTACGCGGTCTCGGCCGCCGCCACCGGCACGATGAGCGTGTCCTCGAAGTGCTGAAGGACCGGGCCGCTCTTGCTCCAGAACTCGGTGACGGCCTGCTCGGCGGCCGGCAGGTCGGCCTGGTTTTGCGGCAACCGGGCCTGGGAGAGTTGCTGGTAGACTTTGGTCGCCTGGGCCTGCCACCCGGCGACGGCGTTCCCCGGGAGGGCCGTCGCACGGTTCCGGTCGCGGGCCGCGTTCAACTTCTGTTCGAGATCGACCATCGCCCGGATGAGCTCGTTGAACTGGCCGCGATCAAGCTTCTCGCGGGGGTTGTTCGCGAAAATCCACGCCTGGAGGTGGCCGAAGAATCCGCCCTGCAGCCGCTCGCGGACTTCCGGGATCGTCAGGTCGGCGGGCGGCCGGAAGAGTTCGGTCGGCACTTGATGGTACTTCGTCACCAGGTCGAACAGCCGTTGATCCTTCGGCGAGGAGTCGATGCCCCCGTCTTCAACGGGCAGGAAGGTTTCCTGAACCCGCGTGTAGCAGAACAGGTCTTGCCGGCCGGCCGGTGCCCATAGCTTCGCGGCGGGGCCGAAGTTCTTGAGCGTCTCGGCCACGTTGCGGTAGAGGTTCACGCCCACGTCGGCGGCGGTCTTCTGTTCCATCACCTTCATGCGCGGCGTGGTGGACGAAAAACTGAACGCCGCGTACACGGTGGCGGCCTTCACGTCGTCGACCGGCACGTCCCACGGCGTGTTCTTGTCGTCCCGCCAGGGCTTGAGTTGATCGGGGTTGGCGAGAACCTGGGCCAGTGTGCCGATGCTCCCGTTCGGGCCGGGGAACGGTTGGCCCCGCCACGGGTCGAAGAGCGCGATCTGGCCGTCCGGCAGTTGCGCGCCGACGGCCCAGAACGGCCCTTTCGTCGGTTGGCCGTTGGCCACGACTTGACTCGCCGCCTGCTCCCGACCCGGCGGGCCGATGAGGCACCCCGGCAGGCCGAGTTGTTGGAGCACGGCCAAGAAGGTGTACGCCCGCTCCAGGCCGGTGCCGTAGCCACGCAGGAGCACGTACTGCGGTGGGAGGGGTTGCGTCAGGATGAAGCCGTTCGGCGTC
Organism: Limnoglobus roseus; assembly: GCF_008254045.1. Lineage (GTDB taxonomy): Bacteria > Planctomycetota > Planctomycetia > Gemmatales > Gemmataceae > Limnoglobus > Limnoglobus roseus. Next base: position 4,182,120 of record NZ_CP042425.1, read on the forward strand.
AGCGTGCCGCCGTAGCGGAGGTAAACCTGCCGACAGACCCAGTCGAAGCCGAACATGGCCCGCCGCTCGGCCGTGTGGTTGCCGAGGTCGAGGGACCGCACCGCGTCGCGGAGGATCAGGCACTCGGCGACGTACGAGGCGTCGAGGTTGGTGAACGTGGTGCTGGAAACTTCCTTCACTTCGTTCGGCGTCAGTCGCAGTTGCTCGCCGAGCGATTGGATCGCGTCGGGAGGCAACGTCGGCAGTTGCTCGGCGTTCGGGTTGTTCGCCAAGTCGGAGGTCAACTGCGCGACGGCCTGCCGCATGCCGGCGATGTCCGGTTGCTTGCGGAGCGTCGTCGCGGCCGTCGGCCACGGGTCGAGGGTCTGCGCCGGCGACTTGCCGTCGGTCCGGGTCGCGGCGGGCTGGGGTTTCGAGGAACAGCCGGCGAGCACGAGCGTGAGTAACAGGAAGGAGCGGCGCATGAGAACTCGCGAGTCTTGGGTCGGATGTCAGAGTGATTCGACGGCTGCCCGGATGCGGAGGCATGCCTTTAGCAGCGTCGGCAGTTCGGCCAGCGGGATCATGTTCGGCCCGTCGCTCGGCGAGCGGTCGGGGTCCGGGTGCGTCTCCAGAAAGAGGCCGTCGCACCCCGCGGCCACGGCCGCCTTCGCCAGCGTCGGGACCATCTTGCGGTCCCCCCCGGTCCGGTCGCCGAGCGCGCCTGGAGTCTGTACGCTGTGGGTGCCGTCAAAGATCACCGGGGCGGCCGTTTCCTGCATCCACGGGATCGACCGCATGTCGTTGACGAGCAGCCCGTAACCGAAGGTCGTGCCGCGCTCGGTCAGCAGCACGTTCGTGTTGCCGACTTCGGCGAGCTTGTTCACGACGTTCTTCATGTCCCACGGGGCCATGAACTGCCCCTTCTTCACGTTCACCACCCGGCCCGTCTTCCCGGCGGCTTCGAGCAGGTCCGTCTGCCGGGCGAGGAACGCCGGAATCTGCAACACGTCAATGACTTCCGCGGCCGGGGCACAATGGCCGACCTCGTGAACGTCGGTCGTCACGGGGAAGCCGAAGGTTTTCTTCACCGTCTCCAGCACCCGAACCCCGGCTTCCAACCCAACGCCGCGGAACGACTTCCCGGAACTGCGGTTCGCCTTGTCGAACGACGCTTTGAACACGACCGAGATCTTCAACTCGTCGGCGTACTTCCGTAGCGTCTCGGCGATTCGTAGCGTGTGGTCGAGTGACTCGATCACGCACGGCCCCAGGATGAACAGCAGTGGCTTTCCGCCGCCGACGGTGTGCGGGCCAACGGTGACAGTCCGTGTCGCGGGCATGGGTTCTCCTCGGATCGGGTCTGGGGACTAGGGTATGGGGTCTGGGGGCTGGGGTCTGGCAGAAAAATCTGCCGCCCTTACCGGCGGGTCCGTCCGACCGTGCTTCTACGGCCCGGCGAGCAAACCCTTAATTTGGGCCGGTTCTCTCCTGCCCGGACCCAGACCCTGGGCCTCGGACCCCTTCTGCAAAAATTGCTCTCCCGTTGTAAGAACGACTCTGGTAGAGTCCCTGACCCGATCATTCCGGGAAGGCGTCGGTTCCACGCGGCAAGGAGGCTGCGAGTGGCCCGTCCGTGGCGGCTGCGGCACAAATTGGTGTTCGGTCTGGCGCTGGTCATCGCCAGCATCGCCCTGCTGATCGGCGGGGCGGCGCTCGGCTTGACGTCCTACGTCGAGGCCGAGCGGCTGGCCGACCACAAGATGCACCAGATTCGCGTCATCATCATTCTGCGCGACCACATCCACTACATGGCCACCTACACGCCGGTCAATCGGCCCGAGGAAGCCGCAAAAATCCCGTCGAAGTCCAACGAGCCGGCCGTCTGGCCGGGCTCGGCGAACGCGAGGGCCGAGGAGCAAAAGCAGATCCTCATTCAGCTCGGCTACGCGGAAAAGGCCGTGGCCTATTACCGGGAGACGTTGAAGACGACCGAGCCGTTCCGCGGCAGCGACCCGGACGAGGGCGAGGGCGAACGACACGCGCTCGGGCGCATCGAGCACTCGCTCGCGGCCTTGCGAAAAGCCGTAACGGCCCGCGGCGCGTCCGTCAGCACCACCGGCGATAGCCGACTCATCGACGACCCGCCGGTGCGGGCGGCCCACTCGGAACTGCTGAAGGAATCGACCGAACTGTTCACCCTGCTCGGCACAGACATCAAGTACTCGTTCACCCAGGCCGATTCCAACCGGAAGCGCGGCACGGTGATCGCCTTGACGGCCACGGTCATCGCGGTCATCCTCATCATGACCCTCCTCTACTACTTCAAGGTCTGGGTCTTCAGCCCGATTCGCCAACTCCAGGCCGGCGTGCAGCGGGTTCACGCGGGCGACTTCGACAGCCCGATTCACATCGGCTCGCGGGACGAACTCGACGAACTCGCCAACGAGTTCAACACGATGACCGCCCGCCTCCGCGACGTGTACGCCGACCTCGCCCGGCAGGTCAACGAGCGCAGCCGGCAGCTCGTGCGGTCGGAGCGCATGGTGTCCGTCGGCTTCCTCGCCGCCGGCGTCGCTCACGAGATCAACAACCCGCTCGCGTCGATCGCCTTCTGCTCCGAGGCGCTCGAACGCCGGGTGGACGAAGTTTCGAAACGCCTGACGCCCGGCGACGCGGAAGTGCTGGCGAAGTACCTCCGCGTGATTCAGCAGGAAGCGTTCCGTTGCAAACAGATCACGCAGAAGTTGCTCGATTTTAGTCGTTCTGGCGAAGGCCGCCGCGAATCGACCGACCTCGGCCGGCTCATTCAAGACGTGATCGACGTGGCCCGGCCGTTGCCGAACTGCCGCGGGAAGTCGATCGAGTTCAACCCGGTGTACGTCGTCGCCGCCGTCAACCCGCCGGACATGAAATCGGTGGTGCTGAACCTCGTGGTAAACGCTCTCGACAGCATGGACGAGGGTGGGGTATTAAGCATCGCCGCGGCCCGCCAGGGGGAGTTCGTCGAACTCTTGTTCCAGGACACCGGCTGCGGCATGACGCCCGAAGTGTTGCAGAACCTGTTCGAGCCGTTCTACACGCGAAAGCGGACTGGCAACGGGACCGGGTTGGGGCTATCCATCAGCCACCAGATCATCGACCAGCACGGCGGCACGGTCGCCGTCACCAGCGACGGCCCCGGCCACGGCAGCACCTTCGTGGTGCGGTTGCCCGTGCAAGCCGTCGTGAAACGCCCGGCGGCGACCGACGAACCGGACATTCTGCCCCTGCGACCGCTCCAGCAGAAGGTCGCGTGACGATTCAGCCCTGGGTTTGCAGCTTCGAGATTTGAGACGAGGAATACGAAGTGAATCCGACCCCGCAATTGAAACTCCGCATCCTGTTCGTGGACGACGAACCGCACCTGCGGGAGTTCATGAAGACGGAGTTGCCGCGCCTCGGCCACGACGTGACCGTCTGCCACGACACGCGGTCGGCCGTGGAGACGCTGGCGCGGGCCACGTTCGACGCGGCCATCCTCGACCTGAAGATGGAACACGACACGTCCGGCCTGCAAGTCCTCACGCACTTGAAGCAGGTGTCGCCGGACACGGAAGCGGTCATCATGACCGGCTACGCGAGTCAGGAAACGACGGTCACGGCCCTCCGCCTCGGGGCGTTCGACTACCTCACGAAGCCGTGCAAGCTCGCCGACATCGAAGGCTTGTTGTTCCGCATCACCGAGAAGAAGAAGCTCAGCAACCATGCCGCCGCCCTGCAAACGCGGGTCGTCGCCGCCGAAGGCCCCGGCCGGATGATCGGCACGAGCCGGGCGATGCTGCCCGTCGTGCAGTTCGTGGAAACGGTCGCGCCGACCGACGCGACAGTGCTCATCACCGGCGAGACGGGCACGGGCAAGGAAGTCGTCGCCCGCTCGATTTTCATGAAGTCGCACCGGGCCGGCATGCCGTTCGTGCCGGTGAACTGCGGGGCCGTCGCGCAGAACCTCGCCGAGAGCGAGCTGTTCGGTCACCGCAAGGGTTCCTTCACCGGGGCCGACAAGGATCGCAAGGGGATGTTCGAGGTCGCCAACGGCGGCACGCTCTTCCTCGACGAACTCGGCGAACTCGACAAGAACATTCAGGTGAAGATGCTCCGGTTCCTGGAGTCCGGCGAGGTCCGCCGCCTCGGCGACACCGAGTCGATCACGAGCGACGTGCGGGTGGTCTGTGCCACCAATCGGGACTTGCGGAAGGAGATCGCCGAGGGCCGGTTCCGCGAAGACTTGCTGTTCCGGCTGAACACGTTCCACATCCACCTGCCGCCGCTCCGCGAGCGGGTCGAGGACATCCCCGACCTGGCCCTGCACCTGCTGGCCCGCCACGCCAAGCGGCCGGCCGAGAGCTTGGTCGGACTGCTCACGTCGGACGCCCTGCAACTGATGATGGGCTACTACTGGCCGGGCAACGTGCGGGAACTGTCGAACGCGATGGAGTACGCCTGGATCGTCAGCGGCGGTCGGCCGATCACGGCCACGCACCTGCCGCACGACGTCCGCAACGGCCGCCCGGCCCCGATGGCGGCCCCCACGCCGCCGCCCGCAACGCTACCGTTCCCGACGCAGACCTACGCTCCACCGCCGGCCATGATCGCTCCGGCTCCCGCCGCGCCCGCTCAACCGCGGGGCAAGACGCTCGAAGACGTGGAAATGGAGTACATCCTTCAGGTGTACGCGAAGAACAACCAGAACAAGCAGGCGACGGCCACGGAACTCGGCATCAGCCTGAAGACGCTCTACAACAAGCTGCACAAGTACGAAGACGAGCGCCAACGCAACGCCGGGTGATCGGCTTAGAGCCTCGGGTCGACGGGTTCGCTCTCCAGGGCCAGCACGCCGAAGACGCACTCGTGGACCCGCCGGAGGGGTTCCCGGCGGACGAATCGCTCCAGCCCCTCGACCCCGAGGGCGAACTCGCCGAGGGCGAGCGACCGCTTGTGGGCCAGCCCCCGACTGCGGAGCCGGGACAGGTTCTCGTCGGCCGTGTAGTCCGGGCCGTAGATGATCCGCAGGTACTCCCGCCCCCGGCACTTCACCGCCGGCTGAGCCAGCCCTCGCTTGCCTCGCAGGAGGAAGTCGAGCGGCTTGACGACCATCCCTTCGCCGCCACGGCCGGTCAACTCCGTCCACCACGCGATCCCCTCAGCCACGGCCGCCGGATCGGTCACGTCGACGACCTTGTGCGCCGTCGCAACCAGTAGGTCGGGGTCGGCCCGGCAGACATCAGCGAGCGTGTCCAGGTGCCAGAGGTGCGCCTTGTCCGTGTGGACCTTGCCCTCGGAAGCCAGCAGGTGGAACGGGGCCAGTTTCAAATCGGTCAGTGAGTTTACCGGCCAGCAGTACTGCCGGTAGGCGTCGACGAACTTCTGCACGCCCTGCTCCCGCCGCTCCATTCGGGCTGCAACCGCTTCGAGCTTCTCCTTATCGCCGTCCCGTAGTCGGGCTCCCGCCGACGCGAGCGAGGCAACGACTCGGGGCAACGCTGCCCGCCCGGCTGACCCGACCGCCGCGTACTGCGCCTTGAGGAGTTCCTGAGCCTTCGCCGACCACGGCATCAGTTCGCAGTCGAGGCAGACCCAGGTCGTGCCCAGCGATGTCCACAGATCGGCGGCGGTGACGGCCGCCCGCACCCGGTCCAGAAATTGACGTTCCCGGTCGGCGTCGTTGAAGAACCGGCGGCCGGTGCGGGTCGTTACGATCCCGATCTCGCCGCCGGTCACGCCGAACCGTTCGCCCGCCGCCCGCTCGTCCCGGCACACCGTCACAACGGCCCGCGACCCCATGTGCTTCTCCTCGCAGATGACCTGCGGGGCACCCTGGGAGCGGTAGTAGGCGAACGCCTCGGCCGGGTGTTCGAGGAGGCCCGGCTCGGCCGTCGTCTCGGACGGCGACATCGTGGGCGGCAGGTAGATCAGCCACCTCGGGTCGGCGGCGAACCGGCTCATCACCTCCAGGGCGGCGGTGGCGTGGGCCGCCCGCACGGTGACGCTGCCCCGCAGTCGGGTCGTGACGATCCGCTTGCCCAGCACGTCCTCGGCGTCGAGCAGGTCGTCGTAAACCTGTTGAGCCGTGAGCGGCGGGGCCTGGGCGGCTTCGGGCAGGAACGGGCGGGCCGGTTCGCAGTACGTCCTCGCCGCCGGGACCGACACGAACTCCCGCTCGGGCCAGCGGAGGGCAGTGAGCTTGCCGCCGAAGACGCAGCCCGTGTCGATGTTGACTGTGCGGTTCAGCCAGTCCGGCTCCGGGACGGGCGTGTGGCCGTAGACGACCGTGGCCGCCCCCCGGTACTCGGCCGCCCAGTTGTGCCGAACGGGCAGGCCGAACTCGTCCGTCTCGCCGGTCGTCTCGCCGTACAGGGCAAAGTCCCGGACCTTGCCCGATCCGCGGCCTTGCATCTCCGCCTTCAGCCCGGCGTGCGCGACGACGAGCTTGCCGCCGTCGAGGACGTAGTGACTCACCAGCCCGTCGAGGAACCCGGCCAGCGACTTCGTGAAGGCGGGTCGCACGTCGGCTGGCAGGGCGTCGATCTCGGCGAGCGTCTCGGCCAGCCCGTGCGTAATCTGCACGTCTCGGCCGTTCAGCTTCTTCAAGAGCTTCATGTCGTGGTTGCCGGGCACGCACAGGGCCGAGCCGAGCGTCACCATGTTGCGGACAATGCTCAGCACGTCGAGCACCCGCGGCCCCCGATCCACGAGGTCGCCGACGAACACGGCCTTGCGGCCCTCGGGGTGAGCGTAGCCGACGTTCGACCACCCCGGCTCGTGCCCGGTCGCGGCGACCTTGCCGTAGCCCAGCCGTTCGAGCAGTTGCTCTAACTCGTCGGCGCAGCCGTGCACGTCGCCGATGATGTCGAACGGGCCGGCCTCGTGCGTGCGGTCGTTCCACAGCGGCACGCGCTCGATCACAGCCGCCTCAATCGCTTCGACCGAATCGAGGACGAAGATGTGGCGGAAGCCTTCCCGCTTCAACCCCTTGAGCGACCGCCGCAGTTGCGACCGCTGGTTGCGGACGACGTGCGGGCCGAACGCGCGGTCGGCCCGCCCCCGGTTCCGCTCCTGGCAGACGTCTTCGGGCAGGTTCAGCACGACGGCGACGGGCAGGCAGTGGTACTTGCGGGCGAGGGCGACGAGCGGGGCACGGGCCTCGGGTTGGACGTTCGTGGCGTCGATGGCCGTCAGCCGGCCGAGGGCTAACCGCTTGGCGGCGACGAAGTGCAGCACGTCGAACGCATCGTTCGTGGCGGCTTGATCGTTCGGGTCGTCGGCGACCATCCCCCGGCAGGCGTCCGACGACAGAACCTCGGTCGGCAGGAAGTGCGTGCGGGCGAACGTGCTCTTGCCCGACCCGCTGGGGCCGATCAACACGACGAGCGACAACTTCGGAATGGAGATGCGCATAACGATCGGCCTTATTCTCGACCACACTCAAGGAGTGTCGCTTGCTCGGATACTTAGCGATTCGATCAGTTTGCCGTAGAACTCCGCGGCCGGTAAACTCGGCGGCAACGATGAGCACTCGCCCGCGCCCATGTCAACGACGATCCAGTCCCCGCCTTCCGTCTGGCCCACGTCCATCGAAAAGAAGGGCGCATCAAATCGTTCGGCGACTTTTTCAAACGGCTCCCAATCGACGGGCTGGGCCGATTGGTCGTGATAGTGCGACGCAACCAACAGTTTTCGCTTCCAGAAAAAGAGGCGATACTCTTCGCACAACGGGTACTCGCGGGGGCCGGGGCCGCGGGATCGCAACGGCACGTACTGTTTCACCACGAACCCGCGATTGAAAGACTTTCCTTGCTCGTTCTGGAGGTTCTCGGCAATCCGTTCGAAGTTTTCGCGGCCCGAACCTTTCGGAACGAAACAGGCGTCGTGCCAAAGGTGCTTGGCCGACTTGATGTGATCCTTGAGGACGAAAGGGCCGTCGCCGAGTTTGCGACTCGCGCTCCACGCCGAGTACGCATCGGGCTTGTCCGTCCACACCGCTTCCGGCGAGCAGTCCCGGATCTTCGGATAGTAATTGGGGAAGTACGTGACTTCCGCGTACTGGGCTGGGGAGCTGACGAGCCGATGCCCTCGGGCCAGCAGGGCGTCGTGGAATTGTCGGTACACTTCTTCGCGGAATATCCACCCGCGGTAGAGAATTTCGTCGCCGTTTCCTTCGGGTAGGCGTTTTAGAGCGTGGTCGATCCCCTCAAGCGAAATCAACTCTTCGGCGAAGAGGAGGCACTTCAGTCCGAGCGATTGCGCGGCGTCGAATTCCGACTCGAAGATCGACTCCGGGAGTTTCCGCATCAGCGGGTTCTGCGGGAAAAGCAAAATCATACTCGCTCCACTGACTTGCTACCAGATGTTCATCAACCGGGCACGAGTGAGAAGATCGTACCTCGTCACATTTGCCCATCGGGTTTCTGATCGTCTCAGGCGTTTCGGTCGAAGATGGCCATCTGCGTCGGCGGCCCGTACTCCGGGTGTTCCGGCCCGACGGGGAGGAAGCGGACCGCGTAGCCGAAGCGGGCGGCGAGGCCGGTCGCCCACGTCTGGAATTCCGGCCGGGACCACTCGAAGCGGTGGTCGGGATGGCGGAACTTCCCGGCCGGGAGGGTTTCCCACGTCACGTTGTACTCCCGGTTCGGCGTCGTCAGCACGATTGTGCGGGGGCGGGCACACTCAAAGAGCACCCGCTCGAACGCCGCCAGCCGGGGCGGGTCCAGGTGTTCCACGACCTCGACCACGGCGGCGGCATCGAACCCTTCGAGCCGCTTGTCCCGGTACATGAGCGAGCCGTGGATCAGCTTGACCCGGTTCGCCTGGGCGTCCGGGAGGCGCTCCAACTTCAACCGACGCGCGGCGGCCTCCAGGCTGCGAACGGACACGTCCAGCCCGACGATCTCGTCGAACTGTCGGTCCTTGAGGAATTCGCGGACCAACTTGCCTTCGCCGCAACCGAGGTCGAGCACACGCCTGGCCCCGCTCGCCCGGACGGCCGCCAACACCGAGCCGAGCCGCTGGTCGTTCAGGCTGATCGGCTTCTCCAGCGATTCCTCGGCCCTCTCTTGAACCGGCGATTCGTCGCCGAGCGGGTCGCCCTCGTCCACGAGCCGGCCCAGGGCCATCCGGTACAGGCTCGGCCGGTTCCCGAGGTAGCGGCGGACAATCTCGTCCTTGGCCGGGTGCGACGCCAGCCAGCCTTCGCCCTTCGCCAGCAACTTCCCGACTTCGTCCTCGCCGACAAAGTAGTGTTTGCGGGCGTCGAACACCGGGACCAACACGTACAGGTGCGAGAGCAGCGTCGAGAGCGGGACCGTATGGCGAACGGTGACGGAGAAGTACGGCCCCTCGCCCCACTCCGGGAACCGCTCGTCGAGCGGGTGGCGGACGGCTTCGACTTCGTAGCCGAGCGGTTCGAACACGGCCCGCAGGAATGCCTCGCCGCCCCGCACGGGCAGCACGTCGAGGCGGGCCACGAGCGGAATCGGCGTCCCGACCAATTCCGGGCGGGTCGTACACCGGCCCTGGAGTGCCGAGCCGAACACCTGAGCGATGGCAACGCTGAGGAACGACGAGGCGACGTAGGGCCGGTCGTTGACGTATTGGGCGAGCAAGAAGTCCTGGTCGGGGTTGCGGCCCCGGACGAGACCGACGGCGTCCACGTCGAGCAGCAGGCAGGCCGCACAGCGGTGGTCGCCGACCTCGGGGTAGAAAACGTGGGCGGTGCCGAAGCTCAAGTCGAACGACTGGAACTTGTCCGGGTGCTTGTGCAACAAGTACCCCAGATCGGCAGCCGGGCGATGGTCGGTCGAGATCGTCAGCAGCATCGGACCGGCCCCGGGTGGTGAGTCGCTTGAATGGAGGCCGCGAAAACCCGAGTCTTGGTTGTGACCGGGCCAACTGCAAGAGACCGCAGTGCGGGCCGCAGGTTCGGGGCGATCGCAACATTTCTTTGCGCCAGTCAGTCTACAAGACCGTGGAAGCCTCTTCCTGCCGAATTCGCGGGCGAAGTTCGACTGCCGGTGAACCCGGCTTTGTCCTCCGTGTCACTCCCACATGGACACTCACCTTCTCGACAACAAGTTCGCCCGGATCGGTGCTCGCCTGAAGTTCGCCGACCGACCGGCCCGCTCCCCGCGCACGACGGGGGTCATCTCGCTGGACGTTCAGGCCGACCGGCACGGGGAATATTTCGAGATCGCCCCGCGTTCGGGATTCGATCCCGAGATCGCCGTCCTCGACGTTCAACCGGCCGATCGCCACTTGCTCCTGCTCGTTCGGGACGGGGAGGGGAAGAGCAAGTTTCTGTGCGGCCACGACGAGCGGCACTGGTTCGTGGCCGGGATTCCCGAATCGGCCCCCGTCGGCACCGTCCGGCAGGCGATGGAAGCCCTCAAACCGCCCGAAGTGCGGGCCGCCCAGACGGGCCAGCGACTGAACGCGAAGGTCCGCAACCGCCGCAAGAACGCCGCCTTCCTCCGTCAGGGGGAGTGGTTCTTCCTCCCGCAACCCCGGATGGTCGTGGACGAAAAACTGGTGCTCCGAAACGAGCCGCTCACCCGGGGCGGCGGCAGCAAGTCGCACTGGATGGAGTTCTGCTTTCGGACCGGCGGGCAGGTCGTCCACGTCTGCTCGCGGCACCCGAACGGCGTCACGGAAGCGCAGTACAAGCGCATCCTGTCGGTCACGCCGAAGGCCAAGGGGTGGGGTTGGCGGACGATGCGGCGGAACCCGGGCGTGTACGCCAAGGGCCGCATTCGCCACGCCGACCATGCGACGATCACGCTGCCCGGCTGGCACCGGGTGGTGATGAACACCGAGGGCCAATCCCAGGCGATGCAGAACGTGGCGTTCCTGGACTAACAAAGTGACCTGCCAGCCCCTTTCCGAAGGAAGTGCTGGAGTTGCAAACGGCGAGGGCCGCGAACGATCTCTCGTTCGCGGCCCTCGCCGTTTGCGTAGCGGGTATGACTATTCCGCCCCGGTGAAGTGAACGCCCGTGGAACCGCCGATGCCCTTCAGCAAATCGCCGTCGCGGCGGCTTCGGTGGAAGGTGTAATTTGTGCCGTAACAGCACTCGTCGGCGCAGTGCAGGTAAACCCCCATCCAGCCCAACTTCCCTTCGACCATCGGCGGGCGGCCGGGGGCCACGTAGCGGACGATCGCCGTGTGCATGACCTCGGCGGACGAGTTGCGGTAAACGATCAGGTCGCCCGGCGAAGGCGTCGTGACCACGGCGTACCCGTTGTCCTGCAAGATTTGCCCGACGACCGAGCCGGGGACGATGTACCGCCCCCCGGTGAACACCCAGCCGTGGCAGTTCGAGTCGTCGTTGGCGGGCTGCCGTCGGATGGTGGCGTTGCCCAACGTGAGTGCCGCGAGCGCTTCGTTCTCGATTCTGGTGGTCTCGGCCTTCGGGCGAGGCGTTCGGGCATGGCTGAGGGGAATCGGATACCCGCGGTCCGTCACCGCCGTGACGTTCCCGATCGGGGTCCGCTCCGGCAAGTAGGTTAAAATCTGGAAGTGGTCCATCTCCTGCGAATCGAACAACGACGCCTTCACCTCGTGGTGCCAGTAGCACCCGCCCAGACCCGCCAAGCCAAGAACGGAGAATGCCGTGCCGTACCCCAGGGGCGTTCGAACGAGATTGCAGAGGGCGAACCGGTCCGCGAGGCGGATGAACAGGACCGCGACGGCCGTGCCGGCCAGCGACGCGGCGGGGTAGTCGTAAAGGTTTGGTTGGTCGAAGACGACAACCAGGGAACCGTAGACGCCGGTCACCGCCAACCCCGAGACGGCAAGGCGCCACGCGAAGCCCAATCGAGGGGCAAGTAAACTGGCGACTCCCAACAGGAAGAGGCCGACAGCAGGGGGCGCGAAGGTAAAAAGTTCGCGATCGAATTCGTCCATAAGTGACTGCGATCCATCAGGTCGGCGGCAGTGGTTTCTGCTCTGGAAACCTAACACCATTGACGTGAGGAAGGGGTGAGACACTCCCTGAGAAATCGGTGAGAGGTGAGGCTGAAAAATGAAGACGCCCGCCTTCAAGGCGGGCGTCCGGTCGTTCTCGCAAACGGCGTTACGGCAGTTCGACTTTCTGCTCCGCCGCCCATTCACGGAGTTGCTTCATCCCTCGCACGTTGATCTGCCGCACCCGCTCCTTCGTGATGCCGAAGTGCTGGCCGATCTGCTCAAGGGTCATCTGACCGCCGCCGGCCAAGCCGGTGCGCATCTTGATGACTTCCCGCGTCCGGCTGTCGAGATGGCCGAGCAGGTTGTTCACCCGCTCCTTGGCCGCGTCGGCCACGGCGAGCAACTCGTGCTCGTCCGTTCGCACGTCGTGCCGGGCGTCGAACACGTCTTCCGCGCCGGTCATGTACCGCTGCCGCCGCGTGTTCTCGTCCGGGATGCTCCGGGCGAAGTTCTTCATCACCGCCCACGTCGCGTACGTACTGAACTTGTTCCCCCGGCTGTAGTCGAACTTCTCGACGGCCCGCATGATGGAGATGTTGGCGTCGGACTTCAACTCGTCGAGGTTCTGCCCAATCTGCATGTGCTTCGTGGCCAGCGAGTGAACCAACCGCTGGTTGCACTCGATTAGCAGGTCGCGGACGGCCTTGATCTGCTGTTGCAGGAAGTCCACACGTTGAATGTCCTGCACCCGCGCCCGAGTCGGGTCGAGCTTCTCGCGCAGCTTGTGCAGTTTGTGCTTGAGATAGTTCATTTTGCGGAACAGGTGCGCCTCTTGCTCGCGGGTGAGCAACGGCTTCTCGTACAGGTACGCCATGTGTGCGTCCACGTCCTTCGGCGGGCGCATCGAGTTCACCTTCTCGTTGAACTCGTCTTCGAACGGCATGGGACCGACGATCGCGGCTTCGCGACTCAGATCGTCGAACTCCGCGTTATGTATGTAATCGACCGGCTGGGCGACGAGTCGCTCGGCCTTGACCTCGTTCGCCACGCGGTAAACGCTGGAACGAGTGCGATTGAACTGTTTGGCAATGGTATCCACGGACGTCCCCTCCTGGAGGGCATGGTAAATCTGTTCCTTCGCTACTGCATCTAACGGGCCAGTCAACTTCGGGAAGACCGCAGCGTCGGGGTGGGTCTTGTCAAAATTCTTGATCGTGTACCGAATCGCTTCTGGCGAGCGGTGCAGGTCGTGGGCGATTTTCTTGCTCACGTCCACCAGCGATTCGCCGCGGGCGGCCATATCTCGGGCCGTCAGCACGATCTGCTCGCGCTCGCGGTCCGACAGGTGGCTAAAGCGGGCGCTCTTCGAGACGCGCTCGCTGTGCGACCTCACGAACGATTCCACGCTCGCGAGCGGAAAACCCAGTTGGCTGCGGCCGTTCGCCTTGTACCGGCGGGCGACCAATCCCCGCAGCCGCCACCGGCTGATCGTCTTGGTCGAGACGTTGAACCGCTGACAAATTTCTTCGAGGGTCAACATCTCTTCGCCGACCTGCTCGCGGGGCAGGGGCGGGATGGACCGCTCGATCTGGATGATGAACAGCGCGAGGTCGTGCTTGAGTTCGTCGCCGCGGATCAGCAGGTCGGCGTAGTTGTTCGGCCGGAACTCCGTCAGGCGGTAGCAGACGAACTGGTACGGGTACTGCTTCGTCGGCTCGATTTCGGCCAGTAGCTTTTCCGCGTTCGCCAACTGCTCGCGTCGCTTCGACGGCGGGGCAAACCGCATTTGCTGGGCCGCGAGTTCGTTCAGTGCGGGATATTTAAAAGCGTTCATCGCGGTGTTCTCCCTTCCTGTGAGGTGGATCAGAGATCCACGCCCGGAAACAGCAACCGGCGTCAAGCCGGCCCACTTCCGTTCAATCCGTTGGCCTGACTCGTCCTCGGATACTTTGTGATTCTCTGCACGAATATACAAACGGCGGGGTCACATCTTTCGGCACTGGACTTTTGCTTTCGAGGTCGCCTAAAATCGCCGTCGGCAGGAACTTTCAGGTAGGACTCTTCTCGACAGACCCCATTCCTGGCGATCTCGACTCCAGTAGTAGCCATTCGTGCAGGTGTCAGGCCAAATCTCAATCCGAGTTCGTCGTTTGCTACTGTTCTGTCGCAAGTTCCATCTGTTATTCGCTTTGGGGACGATCGGATTTTTGTGATTCTCCCGGCACCTGCGGTAAGAATGTCAAATTTGCGGTCGCGTGCGTCGGATTTACTAGGTGTCTGTGGAGTTTTGCACACCACACTGGTGGACTAATGCCATTCACCTAATTTTCTGACAACTTTTCCAATCTTCCGTACTCGACCCATTCCACCCGCTTCACAATTGAGACGCATTTTTGCCTCAAGGTTGCGCAGCGGATTGCCGACGGGAACGAGATATAATGCACGCGAAACGCCTCGACACTCCGTCGGATAAACCGTCATGCACCGTGTTTTTTTCACGCTCGCGCTGCTCTTGAGCAGCGCCAATGGCTCGTCTGCACAAGAGACGTACCAATTGGTCGAGAAGTTCGAACCGGGCACGCTAAGCCGGGTGGAACAGAAGACCGAACTCACCGGCAAGTTGGCCGTCCCGGCTGACAAGGAGGCCAAGGAGACGAAACCGCAAATCGTCTCGCTCAGTGGGTCGGGCAAGGTCGTTTACGACGAACGCCAACTGCCGAGCGACGACGCGGAGACTCGCAAAGTCCTCCGGCAGTATCGTTCCTTCGAGGTTCGCCGCGTGGTTGGGGCACGCGAGCAGGGGACCGACTTGCGGAAGGCGGTTTACCGCCAGGTCGTGCTGCGGTCCGCAAAGGGCAAGTCGCCGTTCTCACCGGACGGCCCGCTACTGTGGGGGGAGATCGACGCCATCCGTACAGACGTTTTCTCCCCGGCGTTGGTTCCCGCTCTTTTGCCCGCGAAGGCCGTGGCCGTTAACGACACCTGGCCCCTGGACGCGGACGGCGTGACCGAGCTTACCGATATGGAGAAGGTCACGGCCGGCGGGTTCACGCTGAAGTTCCTCGGCGTGGTCACGATCAACGGACACAAACAGGCCCGCCTCTCGCTTTCCGGTTCCGCCCGCGGCGTGGACGACAACGGCCCGTGCAAGCACACCCTCGACGGCACGGCCTACTTCGACCTCGACGGCAACCGCCTGTCGTACCTGTCGCTCAAGGGCACGCACGACCTCCTTGATGGCGCGGGCCAAACCGTCGGCACAATTGAGGGGCGGTTCACGTTGAACCGCACGGCCGTGGCCGAGGTAACAGAGCTGTCCGATGCGGCGTTGAAGGACCTGGAATTGAAGCCGACGCCGGAGAACTCTGCCCTTCTGTACGACAACCCGCAGCTCGGGGTTCGCTTCCTCTACCCCCGCCGCTGGCGGATTGGGGCGGTGCAAGGGAAGCAGGTCACGCTCGACGGCCCGAACGGGGCCGGCATACTCATAACGATCGAGGCGGCGAAAAGTTTACCGTCGGTCGCCGATTTCCTTCGCGAGTCGACCGCGTTCCTTCAGAAGTCTTCGAAGGACGTGAGCGTAACACGGAAGCCGGAGCGCATCGTGGAGAAGCCGGCCGTGGACCGCTTCTCGCTGACGGCGTCCATGAAAGACGAGAAGGTGCGAATGGAGTACGCCGTCCTCACGAACGCAGACGGGTCTGGCGTCACGTTCGCCGGTCGATTGCCGGATGCCGACGCGGAAGCACTGGGCAAGGACGTGGAGAAGGTGCTGAAGTCGCTGGCCGCCGAGAAGAAGTGACGTGCCTCACGCGGCTGCGGGGAGGGCGGTCGCGCGTTGCGGGCTGATCGGCTTCGTCGCCCGCACGGCGAGGATTCGCCCGGCCAGGCGTTCCAGCCAACTCAGTGGGAACAGCCGCCAGACGTGCGGCAGTTCCGACCGCCGCAGGTGGCGGTGGAGGAGCGTTACCTTTTCGAACGGCTGGCACAGTCGGCGCACTTCGCGGGCCGTTTGCTTCGGCCCCGTCAACGGGTCGTGGGACGACCGGTAGAGTTGGCGGAACGGCAACAACCACTTCTGCCAGCGGTCCACGTCGTACCACGCCGGGATGAGGGCGAAGAGTTTTCCGCCCGGCTTTAGCACGCGGTACAGTTCGTCGACGGTCGTCGCCAGGTCCAGGGCCGGCGTGTGAAGTGTGTTCAGATAGGCCAGGTCGAAACAACCGCGGTCGAACGGCAGGCGGCTCACGCGGTCGACAGTCACGAATTTCGGTTCGAGGCCCCGCAGTTCGAAGTTACGGCGGATCGCGTCGGCCGAATCGCCAGTGGTGACGGCCATCGTCACGCGGGTCTCGTGCCGCGTGTACTGGAGCGCGTCGGAACCGAGGCCGGGGCCAGCCATCAGTAGCGTCTCGTCGCGATGGCGGCTGAACTCCAGCACCCGCGGCAGCCATTCGCCGGCGCGCGCGTATCGCTTGTGTTCGATCTCCTCGAACCACCCGCGGGAGAGCGGTTCCAGGTCGCGACCGCCGCCGCGGTTGAGCGCCGGCCGCAGCAGTTCGCGGGTCGCCAGTTCGCACGGCGTCGGCGCGGCTTCGTCCGGCGAGTACAAACGGATCGGGTGTGGGGTTTCCGGCAGCATGGTCGTTCAGTCGCGAGAAGTCGCGGGCGTAACGGCCGGATAGCGAGCCGGGCGAGTGCTGTCAATCTCGCCTGGGAACGCCGAACAAGTAGTCGAGCCAACCGACCCGCCCGGTCTTCAACTGGCGGACGAGCCAGAAATAAAAGACGACCATGGCGAAGAAGGCCACGACGAGCACGACGGCGGCCCCTTTCTCCGAGTATTGCGCCGTCTGTTTCACACCGAAGTACATGGCCGGGACACCGATCCCGAGGGCGATGGCCGACGCGAGGAAGAAGCCTTCGATCCCTTCGAACCACCCGCGGTGCGGCTTGTGCGCCCGCTGTTCGGCGGCGGTGCGGTGGGCACGGTTGACCTGCCGTCGGACTTGCTCCTTCGCGTGGTCGGCCCGCGTTTTCGGCGGCTCGCCGTTTTGGTGGGCCCTCATGCCGAACGCCTCGGCCGTCTCCGGGTCGTAATCTTCTTCCTCTTCGTCCACCACCGTCACCGGCTTCAGGAACGGTGGCTGGAACGTCTCCTCGCAACTCGGGCACCGCACGAACGAGCCGCGCTTGGCCGCGTCGGGCACTTTGACGTTCGTGTCGCAGGTGGGGCAGCGAGAAGTTCGGGGCATGGCAGTGAAAGGTTAGCGGTGTTCAAGAAGTCGCCCCAACCAAGCGGCGACCACTAAAGGTATGACAACAATGCCGAGGCAGGAAAGACCCGCTGTCGGCACTTGAGTCCGCAAACTCGTCAGCAGCATGCCCACGAGTATGAAGACCACGAAGATACTGACGCCGATCCAGCCGAGAAGTGAACTGAACGATCTCTCAACCTGGTTCGACCGCGACTCCGATTCTCGGCCTCGGCGCCGCTTTCGCTTCCGCAGGTCTTTGCCGTAGCCGTCCTCGCGCTCGCGAGGGCCCGCTTCTGCCTCGGCGTTTCGTGCGTCGGAAGATTCCCCATCGTCGTCCAGGTTACTGGTGCCCGCTTTCGATTTCGTCTTCAGGTGCTTGGGAACGAATTGCTCGTCGCAACTGGGACAGGCAACAGTCGTGCCCGGTTCGGCCCCAGCCGGAACTTTGGTCGGCGTTTTGCACGTTGGGCAGGGGACCGTTGCAGGCATGGCGTCATTTCCGCACGGGGTCGTCCGATTCTACCCGACCGTCGCGGACTTTCACAAGCCTTGTGCCGAAAGCGGCGGCCGCGGGGTCGTGCGTGACCATGACCACGGCCCGGCGGTCCGGTTCCGGCAGTGCCGCCAACAGTGTTAGGATTTCCCGGCTGGTGATGGTGTCGAGGTTGCCGGTCGGCTCGTCGCAGAGGACCGCGTCCGGGTCGGCGATCAACGCGCGGGCGACCGCCACCCGCTGCATCTCGCCGCCGGACATTTCGTCGGGGAAGTGGCCCGCCCGGTGGTCGAGGGCGACCTGTTTGAGGCGGTCGTTCGCCTTGGCGAGTGCTGCCCGGCGGGCGATGCCGTCGAGCATCAGCGGTAGCGCGACGTTCTCGGCGGCGGTGAGCGTGGGCAAGAGGTTGAATTGCTGGAAGACGAAGCCGATGCGAGTCCGGCGGAATTGCGAGCGTTGCGAATCCGAAAGGGATTGCAGATCCCGGCCGAGGAAAACCGCCCGGCCGGTGCTGGGGATGTCGAGCGCCCCCATGAGGTGCATGAGGGTGCTCTTGCCGGACCCGGACGGCCCCATGATCGCGACGAACTCGCCGCCGGCCACCCGCAGCGACACGCCGCGGACGGCCTCCACCACGCGGCGGCCCTGGAGGTAGGATTTCGTGGCGTCGACGAGTTCGATCATGGGGAAATCCTACGACTTCCCGACGGGCATTACGCCTGGCTGACGCCTTCGGCCTTCACGTCAACGGCCGGGGCGGCAAGGATCGCCTTCGCGCCGCACGACGAACAACCGGAGGTGGACTTGCAACCGCTCGCGAACGCGCCGGCGACCACGACGACAACCAGCGCGAGAATCTTGGTGAGACGGGACATGGAGTGCTCCTGCGGTGTGAAAGAAGCCTCAACCATAAGGCTTCCACGGAGATTTTCGACCTCCGCCGCTGTCGCCCCGTCGCCGAATCCCGCACCCATTGCTCATTCTGACGGTGCCCCGACGACTAATCGTCATCCCCGTCATCGTCCTCGTCGTCGCGACGACTCGACTTTTTGCGGCCCTTCCACGGCCGAGTGCAGATCATCGTGCCGGGTTCGTCCCACACGATCAAACAATTCACGTACTTCTGCGACAGCCGCTTCTTCGGCAGGTGGTCGCGGTAGATGTAGATGTGGGCGAGGTAGACGTTCGGCCGCCCCGCGAACGCCTTCGGCAACTTGTCCCGCTTCCCCTGCACGTAGGCTTCGTTCGTAACGAGGCCGGAGACGAACTCCTCGTCATCGTCGTCGCAGTCCATGCCCTTCAGGTCCATGATCTCTTCGGCCAACTCGGTCATGAACTCTTCGTCGTTGGCAGTCTTCTCGTCGGACGAGACCAGGATTAGGGCCGGTTGGTCGAGGATGCCTTCCTCGAAGAGTGCATTATTCGCCTGGACGATCCACCCGACGGTCGGCTCGCCGTGGCGTGCCGTGTAGTCGTAGGCTTTCTTTTCGGAGAGATTCGCGATCACGATGACCACGACGGCGACAATGGATAGGCCGACGCAGACCCAACCCCAGATCGGCATGGCGGTGCCTCCCTTGGACCGTGGAGAAGAGATTCGGCCACCGAGGGAACCGAGAAGGCAGATCCGAATCAAAACAAAGTTTGAGTCTTGTTCTGACCGGTCTTCTCGGCGTCGTCGGTGGCCGAATTAGGATTTCGAGGGACTACAGCGCCGCGACGACGGCGTCGCCCATGTCGGTGGTCGTTGCCTTGCCGCCGAGGTCCGGGGTGCGGACCTTGCCGTCCTTCAGCACTTCGGCCACCGAGTCGCGGATCATCTTCGCGCTCTTGGCGAGGCCGAGGTGATCGAGCATCAACCCGGCCGACAGGATCGCCGCGAGCGGGTTGGCAATGCCCTTGCCGGTGATGTCCGGGGCCGATCCGTGGACCGGCTCGAACATGCTCGGGAACTGCTTCGTCGGGTTAATGTTCGCACTCGACGCAAGCCCAATGCTGCCGGTGACGGCCGCGGCCAGGTCCGTCAGGATGTCGCCGAACAGGTTGCTCGCCACGATTACGTCGAAGCTCTCGGGCTTCCGCACCAGGTCCATCGCGGCCGCGTCCACCAGCAGCGGGGCCGACTCCACGTCCGGGTAGTCCTTCCGCACGACGGCGAACACGTCGTCCCACAGGCCCATGCTGAAGACTTGGGCGTTCGACTTCGTGATGCTCGTGAGCTTCTTCCGCCGCTTGCGGGCCGCTTCGAACGCCGCCCGGAGGATGCGCTCACACCCCTTGCGGGTGAACACGCCGGTCTGCACGGCAATTTCCTGCTCCATGCCGACGTACAGTTGGCCGCCGACCGGGGCGTACTCGCCCTCAGTGTTCTCGCGATAGACGACGATGTCGATGGCCCCGGGGGCCTTGTTTTTCAGCGGGCAGTCGACGCCGTGGAACAGGTAACTCGGCCGCAGGTTCACATACTGGTCGTACTTCCGCCGCATCGGCAGGAGGAGTTCGTTGACGGTGATCTTGTCCGACACGTCCGGGCTGCCGACTGCGCCGAAGAGAATCGCGTCGTGCTTGGCCAGGACTTCCCACCCGTCCACCGGCATCATGCGGCCGTGCTGCTTGTAGTAGTCGGTCGACCACGGCAACTTGTTGAACGCGAGTTCGGCGTTGTCGAACTTCGCGGCCGCCTTTTGCGCCGCCCGGCTCGCGTGGTCGATGACCTCAGGGCCGATGCCGTCGCCGCCGATCACCGCGATCTTGTGAACCGCCATTGCAGTCGTCCTTTGTTCTCGGTATTTCACCAGATTACCCGACCGGCACAATCCGCAGTTCGGGAGCCGCCCGATGGGAAATGCCGTGAGTTTCGGGGCGAATTCCTCACGTTGCCTGGACGAACCGCGGGTGGACCCGTCAAAGTGTAGGTGAGAGGTTTCGCTCGACTTGGTTTAGTCCCCCGGAAGGGTCGGTCAAGATGACGGTCCGCCGTCGCATCCGCTGGTTCGCCTATCTCGGCCTGACGCTCACCGTCGGCCTGGGGTCGGGCTGCCGTCTGTTCAACAAGGGCGGGTCCGGCGGCGGTTCGTTGACCAGCGGCACCCGCGACCCACTGCTCGGCCGCGACCGCATCCCGGCTCAAAACTTGCCGACCGGCCGCGAGAACGCCAAGGGTGGCCGCGACCCTCTGCTCACGCCGCCGGGCGAGAACGAAAATCGTCTCAGCTCCGATCTGCCGCCGGGAACGAGCGGGAGTGGTCCGAAGGTTCCGTTCCGCACCGGCCCGGAAACGACGGCCGCCGGTTTGGCCCGTGGCCCTGCTTCAGATGATCCGCTGTTGACAGTTCAAGCCGAAGAACCGACCGACCGCCGGGCGACCGGGAGTACGACCGGCCGCGGCGGCCCGGTGATGCTCAAGGGTGGTCGCGGTGCCAGCGAGAAAAGCGAGACCGGCACCGGCTTCGACGAGGCCTTGGCCGACCTGAAACGGTACGGCGTGAAGGTCGGCGAGCCGCTCCGCGAGGGTGGCGATTACGTCCTCCGCGGCGAGCGTGAATCGGCCGACGGCCTTCGCCGCCGCTACGAAGGGACCGGCGCAACAGCCGCCGCCGCCGCGAATGATCTGCTCGAACAAGTCCGCTCGGATCGGGCTCCCTGATCCCTCTGTCCAGAATCCCTCGATTCACCCCCGCTCTTCGAATAAGTTGGCGGAACTTCGCCCCGGAGTTTCTGCCATGCGTCGCGTCGTGATCGCCTCACTCGCCCTCGTCGGCGGCGGACTTTTCCTCGCCTACTCGTTGGCCCAACCGCCGGCCGTGCCGACCCCGCCCGCCCCGCCGGCCCTCGTCGGCGATGGGCAGGCCGACGACACCGCCGCCGTGCAAGGCTTGGTGGACCGCGGCGGCTTGGTTCACTTGCCCAAGGGCACGTACCGCCTCACGCGGCCGGTCGTCGTCGATGAGAAAGCCGGATTCACGGCCATCCAGGGCGACACGGTGGCCCGCGTCGTGATGGCCGGTCCCGGACCCGCCTTCCGGTTCCTGGGCACGCACGGCGGGTCGGCCGCCCCAAGCACGATGAAGCCGGTTGTGTGGGAACGCGAACGCATGCCCGCCCTGGACGGTGTCGAGATCGTCGGAAATCACGCGGACGCCGACGCCGTCGAGGCGAGCGGCACGGTGCAACTCACGATTACTCGCGTGCTGATCCGCGAGTGCCGCCACGGCATTCGGCTGACGAGCCGCAACCGCAACGTCGTCATTTCGAACTGCCACGTCTATCACAACCGCGGCATCGGCATCTTCTTCGACGGCGTGAACCTGCACCAGACGAACGTCACCGGTAGCCACGTCAGCTACAACGCCGGCGGCGGCATCGTGGTCCGCGGCGGCGAGGTGCGGAACCTGCAAATCACCGGCTGCGACATCGAGGCCAACCACGGCAAGGACGTGCCGCCGACCGCGAACGTGTTCATCGACTCGACCGGCGGCACGAACGCCGAAGTGGCCATCACCGGCAACACAATCCAGCACACGCACGACGCTCCCGACTCTGCGAACGTCCGCATCAAGGGGCCGTCGATCAAGTGGCCGCAGGCCGACGAACTCCGCGACGGCAACGTGACGATCACCGGCAACATCATGAGCGACGCCCAGGTGAACGTCCACCTCGACCACGCCCGCGGCGTCGTGATGACCGGCAACACCCTCTGGACGGCGTACGCGCACAACCTCCTTGTGGAGAACAGTTCGAACGTGGTGGTCGGGTCGAACGTGCTGGACCGCAACCCGCGGTACGTGCGCGAAGAAACGCCGGCCACGACGAACGCCGTCGTCTTCCGCAACTGCTCGGACAGCACAGTGACGGGCCTTCACGTCTCCGGAGTGCGGGCCGCGGCCGCGGGGATCGCGTTCGAGAAGTGCGACCGCTTCCACGTCGCGAACTGCACAGTCCTCGACTGCGAGCCGGTGGGGATGCTTCTGAAAGACGTGACGCGATCACGCATTGTCGGCAACCTGATTCGCGATGACCGGCCGGGGACAAAGTCGGTCCCCCTGAAGACCGAAGGCGGTTCGGGGAACGTGATCGTCGAGTGAAAGAATGGCCGCATCTCGGTGGCGAGTGAGAGTAAAATGGGGACTCGAACTTCGACCAGGACCGCCCGATGACGCCGCACGAATGGGACACGACCGCGAATATGGACGCGCTGTTCGCCGCCATCCGGGGGCGGGTGAGCGACCGGAAAATGATGCTGTTCGCCTGCGGCTGCTGCCGTCTCGTCGAGGGCGATATCCCCGGTGCCGCCCTCCTTGCGAAACAGTTCGAGCCGAAAGCCGACCGACCGATGAAGGCGGAGGAGAAAGTCTCGCTCCTGACGACCGCATTCCAGTTTGTCTTCGGCGACCAGCAGTCGTACCTCGCGCGGATGCTCGGCGGGGCCGACCAAAGTCCGTGGCTGCTCGCCTATCGTGTCGCCAATCTCCTCCGGTACTTCCAGGCTGTGAAAGGACACAAACCGGGGGAAGAGGGTGGGGAGCCGACACAGCCAGAGTTGTCCTCCGACTCGCCCGAACAGGCGGCCGTCCTCCGCGATATCGTCGGCCACCCGTTCCGCGATGTCGGCTTCGACCCGAACTGGCGGACGGAAACCGTCGTCGGGCTGGCGAACGCCATCGAAGAGGACGCCGCTTGGGACCGAATGCCGATTCTGGCCGACGCCCTTCAGGACGCGGGGTGCGAGCGGTCAGAGGTTCTCGCCCACTGCCGCGACCCGCACCAGATCCACCGTCGCGGGTGTTGGGTCATCGACGCGATTCTCGGCCGGTCGTGAAGCGTCCATCGCCAACGGGGTACGAGAACCTATAATCGCAGAACGTCTCGAAAATCTCGCGGCGGTTGCAGCGAATGGCCTAGCGGCCCGACCGAGAACAACGAATGCCTGCGCCTGAAGAAACCGAACCGCGAAAACTGGACTGGCTCGCCGCCCTCTTGAGCTACCTGCTGCCCGGCTTGGGGCAGGTCCTTCAGGGCCGCATCGCGAAGGGCGTACTTTTCTTCGTCAGCCTGTACACGCTGTTCTTCTACGGCATGGCCCTCGGCGCGATGAAGAACGTCTGGCTGCCGCCGAAGGCCGTGACCGCCCCGCTGCCCGAAGTGGACATCGGTTACCGGAACACCTCGATCTTCAAGGCCGAGGGTGCTCTGAAGTCGCTGGCATACCGCCCGCAGTTCCTCGGCCAGTTCTGGATCGGTGCGGCCGCATGGCCGGCCGTGCTGCAATACCTCGCCGACACGCCGCCCGACAACCCGCAGCAAGGCCTCCCCATCGTCGGCCGGTACATGGCCACGCCGCCGGACGAGGAGTTGCAGCGCCTCCAACGCGACGGCAACAAGCGGTGGGATCTCGGCTGGGTGTACACGCTGATCGCCGGCGTGTTGAACTTGCTCGTCATCTACGACGCCCTCGCTGGGCCGGCTGTGAAGGACGACGAGGAAGTGGAGAAAGCCCAGGCCGACGCCAACGCGAAGAAGCCGGAGGTGGTGTCGTGAACTTGTTCGCGGTCAGCATCTATTGGGACTTGCCCGTTCTGCTCGTGGTCGTGAGCATCGTCTACAGCGCCACCCGCCACGACCGCTGGGACCGCATCTTCCGCGAAGCCTTCCGCTGGGGCACGCAGATCGCCGGCTTCCTGGCCCTCGTTGGCGTCGGGCTGTACCTGCTCTCGACGTACTTGTAATACCCACCTATTTCGGATCGACGCTCTCAACGGGGAGCGGCCCAGCGTGAGCGGGCCGTGTCTGTCACATGCAGACACGGCCCGCTCCCCGTTGCGGTTTAAGGGAGTGGTAGAATAGGCTTACCCACAAGAGAATTCCCTTCACGCTGGTGCCAATCTGCGATCCACCTCGCATGAATGACGGCCCACCGCCGGGGAATTTGCCAAGTCGTTACAAGCTCTTCTTCTCCACCACGGACAGCCGCTCGCGGGGCTAATAGTTCCAGAGCCAGTGCCGTCGCACGGTCTTCTGTTTCGGCGTCGCAATCGAGGAGGTGCGAATGCACGCCGAGTGGCACGTCGGCCAGCGCCGCGGCGATTTCAATTGAATCGTCCGGCGGTTGGAAGCCGTCCAACACCCGCAAAATGTCTGGCCCCAATCGCCGGACTGCCCGCGTTCGCGGCCCCTCGTAGTCGAGCACGAAGTGTGCGAACTCGTGGGCCACAATCACCCGCCGTTCGTCGGCGGTCAGTGATTCTTCGAGGAAAATGCCGCCGCTGCCGGCGTGAGCCACGAGGCATCCGAGCAAGTTCATCGGCGGCGGGTCGCGGTCCGGCAGCGGCAATCCGCGGTCGCGCAGCCACTCGAAGACGGCCGACGGCGACAACCGTGGCAGCGTCACGACGAACAGCGGCGCGATCAGTGAGAGATGTGGTTCCAGGTCGCGCGGTGGCGGCGGCGGCCCGTCGAACGAAAGCCAGACCTCGGCCGCGATGTGTTCAAGTTCCGGCAGGGTCATCGGTCGGGTCCGTGGCGGGTGGTTCGGTCCGGTGGGCCGCCATCACGAACCCGGTGCCGCTCGGCTGAATGTCGTCCCAGTTCCGCAGAGCCTCGACCTGCCGCAGCAGTGCGGCCAGCGCCGCGGGCGAGACCTGCCCGACCTTCGCGATAGCGTTCACGTCGGCCGCGAATGACTCTTCGCGGGGCATGGCACACAGCGACAGCTTCGCGAGGTGGTGGACGTCGGTTCCCAGGTTCGCGGCCAACTCCGGCCACGCCCAGCCGTTCGTCAAGCGGTGCCGTTCGAGCCGC
This sequence comes from Limnoglobus roseus, assembly GCF_008254045.1. Taxonomy (GTDB): domain Bacteria; phylum Planctomycetota; class Planctomycetia; order Gemmatales; family Gemmataceae; genus Limnoglobus; species Limnoglobus roseus. The sequence continues at coordinate 4,207,587 of NZ_CP042425.1, forward strand.
GAGCCGACGAGCGCCGGGTCGGCGGCCGTTCGCCGCAGAGTCGCTTCCGCCAGCGTGTCAGGCGTCATGAATCACCTTCGCTTTCAAGCGGTGAATCCGCTGTCGCAACCGGGCGAGCAGGGCGGCGTCCGCGGGCGGCGTGCCGGCCAGCCAACTGTCGAGCGCGAGGCGTTCCGCCGTGGTCGTCGCAACGGCTTCGCGGAGGGCGGCCGCCAACTCGCGGTCTTCGAGTGACAGTGTGGTGTCACTTCGTGGGGCGGTCGCGGCTTCGCGGCGCTTCCGGCGAACCTCGCCCCGCAACAACACCCGCAACCGCTGTCGGGCGAAGCCGGTCAGCACGCGGGCCAGGTTGGCCGGGGCGTCCCACGCGCCGCAAAGTCGCAGGATCGCGTCCACGACCGCGTCGGCGACCCGCTGGGGGTCTACGCCGCGATACCGCCGTTCCAATCGGCCGGCGACGACGAGGGCGAACCGTTCGTACAACTCGGCAGCTCGCGTGCGAGAATCGTCGAACAGCGGCTCGGTCATGCCCCGACCCGTTCGTCGAGCCACTGGCGGAAGTTCACCACCTCAATCGGGAGCGGCACGCCCCGCACGACGGTGGGGAAGTGTCGGTCCACGAAGCCTTGCCGCGAGGCCAATTCCCACGACCCGGCCGGCCGATCCTTCGACTTCAGCAGGACGAGTTTGCTCGCGTTGCGGACCATCGCGACCCGTGCGGCAATCGAATCAGTTGTCACGTCCCAGGTGTGCGGCAGGGCTTGATCCTCGTCCCGACAGAAAGCGAGCGCGTCGAGAACTTCAACGTCGGGTCGCGTGACGATGGCCCGGACAAGTTCAGCCGCGACGGTCAGCGACCGGACCGCCGCCCAGTGCGCGGCTTCTTCGCCAACCCGGTGGAGTTCGTCGAACGCCCGCACGCCGTCGGCGATGATGCCGCCACCTGGCACGAGGAGAACCGACGAAGGCACCGCTTCCAGCCAGTGGTTCAGGCCGTCGCGCAACCGGGGGTGATCGTACAGGCTGCCGCCGAGTTTCACGACGATCATAGCGGCCGCTCCGCCGCGAGCGTCGCCACGGCATACGCCGGGGCCGCAGCCGAACGCTCGGGGCCGAGGCGTTCCGTCAGCGACAGCATGTCGTCGAAAAATGCCACGAATGGCTGGTCGCGTAGGAGTTGGCGGGCCAGAAACTCGCCCGATCCCGAAACGACGGCGTACCGCCGCGGGTGGCGGGCCGCCTGTCGCATTTCGCGCAGCCGGGGGATCAAAGCCGCGACGCGATCGTGGAGCAGCTTCCGCTGTTGTTCGACAATCGACCGGGCCAACCGCTGGGTGTCCTCTTCCGGCGTCAACACGGGGTCGCCGCCGACCATCCGGCTCAGGCGACCGTGGGCGTGGAGGCGGGTCGCCGGTCGGCCGTCGGCGGTATCGGTGTCGGCAGCGTCTTCGGGCACGCTTCCGAGCAAGAGGTGTGCGTCGTGGACCGTGGCGAAGAACTCCGCCGCCGCCGTCGTGCCGAGGAACGTCGTTGCCGGCGTTCGGCGGACCCCGGTGTACACGAGTTCGCCCAGCCGCATCCGGGCGGTGTCGGTCTTGCCTTCGCTCCAGGGCAGGCCGTCCAAAATCGGAATCAGGTCGGTGGTGGTCGAGCCGATGTCGATGAGCAGCGTCACGCCGCGGGGCGTGTACCCGCCGACGAACGTCGCCAGTGCGTGCCAGTTCGCGGCCGCCACCTTGAGGTAATGCTCCTTCGCTTCGTTCGTGTTCAGGAAGACGCCGTCCGTGCTCCAGACGCGGACCGGCCGGCTGCGGCTCACATTCATCACCGCCGAGACGATGTGCCGCACGCCGTCGCGCTTCGTCTCGAAGCAGTCGCAGAGTTCGCCGGTCATCGTCACGGCCAACTCATCGGCGTCCGCGAACGGGGTGATCAACTCGTCGAGGGCGTGCGCCAGTTGTGCCGGTTGTTTCCAAAGTGCGAACGGCACCGAGGCGGCCCGGCCGGTGTTCGTGGCCGCCTTCAGGTTCGCGCCGCCGATGTCGAGTCCTAAGATCGTAGAAGCCATTACTCCCGAAGATACAAGGTCCGCGCATGTCCCGCTACCTCGTCGGCATCGACCTCGGCACCACGAACATTGCCCTCGCCTACGTGGACACGACCGAGAAGGTGAAGGTGGCGGGGCCGAAGTTGCACACGTTCGAGATCCCACAATTGATCGCGGCCGGCGACGTGGGCGAACAAGAACTGCTGCCGTCGTTTCTGTACCTGCCGGGGCCGCACGACCTGCCGCCGGGCAGCGTCGACCTGCCGTGGAAGAAGGGCGCACTCGAGGCTGTGGGGTTGTTCGCCCGCAACCACGGGGCGAAGGTGCCCGGCCGGCAGGTGTCGTCGGCGAAGTCGTGGCTCTGTCACGCCGGTGTGGACCGCACGGCCCCGCTGTTGCCGTGGGGGGCACCGCCGGACGTGCCGCGATTGTCGCCGCTGGAAGTGTCTACGCGATACCTTCGCCACCTGATCGACGCCTGGAACCACGCGAAGGCGAAGAAGCCGGAAGAGAGGCTGGAGGAACAGCAAGTTGTTATCACGGTGCCGGCGTCGTTCGACGACGTGGCCCGCAACCTGACGGCCGACGCCGCGAAGCAGGCGGGGTTCAAGCACGTCGCACTTCTCGAAGAACCACAAGCCGCATTCTACGCTTGGCTCGGCACGCGGCCGGCGAGGGAGGCGACGAAGCTGAAGCCGGGGATGCGCTGCCTCGTCGTGGACGTGGGCGGCGGCACGAGCGACTTCAGCCTCATCCGGGCGGGCGAGGAAAAAGGTGAACTCGTCTTCCTCCGCGACGCCGTGGGCGAACACTTGTTGCTCGGCGGCGACAACATGGACCTCGCGCTCGCCAAGACCGTCGAGGCGAAGCTGCCCGGTGGCAGAGTGGACGCGGCCCAGATCGGCGGCTTGGTGCAAGCTTGCCGGAACGCGAAGGAGGCGATGCTGGTGCCGAAGCCGCCGAAGGCGTTCCCGGTCACGGTCGTTGGCCGCGGTCGGTCGGTCGTCGGCGGCACGCTGTCCATTCCGATCACCGCCGAGGACGTGAACACCGCGATCTTCGAGGGCTTCTTCCCCAAGCAAGAACTGTCCGCCGAGCCGAACCGCGTCAACCGGGCCGGCCTACAAGAGATGGGCCTGCCCTACGTCGCCGACCCAGCCGTGACGAAGCACCTCGCCGCGTTCGTCCGGCAGCACGTCCCGCCCGACAGCCCGGTAGACGCGATCCTCTTCAACGGCGGCGTCTTCCAACCGGCCGTGTTGCGCGACCGCCTTCTCGACGTGATGCGGCCGTGGTTCAGCGCGAAGTGGAAGCCGCTCGTCCTCACGTCGCCGTCGCTCGACCTCGCCGTTGCCTGGGGCGCGGCCTACTTCGCGTGGCTCAAGCACACCGGAGGGAAGCGGATCGGCGGCGGCATCCCACGGTCGTACTACATCGGGTTGTCCACAACCGAGGCTCGGGCCAAGATCACCGCCCTCTGCGTGGTGCCGCGGCATCTCGAAGAGGGACAGCAAATTGATTTGAAGGAACCGGAATTGGAACTGACGCTCGGCCGGCCGGTGCTGTTCCCACTGTACTCGTCGACGGTTCGTGAAGACACGGCGGGCGAGTTGCTCACCCTTTCGCCGGATCAGTTGCTGCAACTGCCGCCGTTGCACACGATGCTGCGGGGCGGGAAGCGAAGCGGCACGAAACAGGTGCCGGTGACACTGAGCGCGAAGTGTACCGAGATCGGCACGCTGGAACTGGCGTGCGTGTCGCAGGAGAACAACCGCTGGAAGTTGGAGTTCAACGTCCGCGAAGTGATCGAGCAAACGCCGCAAGAGGCGGAAGCGGCCGAGCAACAACCCGTCCTCATCGACGTGTGGCCGGAGGACAAGGTGCAGGCCGCGACGGAGTTGGTGCAGCGGACGTTCGTGCCGGGTTCGCCGGCCGCCCCGCCGCCGCAAGAACTCACGAAGGCACTCGAAGCCGCTCTGGAAGCAGGGCGCAACGACTGGCCGACGGCCCTCTGCCGACGGATGTGGGACGTGCTCAGCGACGTGGCCGACCACCGCAGCCGCGGACCGGCGTACCTGTCGCGGTGGTACAACCTCGTCGGCTTTTGCCTCCGCCCCGGCTTCGGCGACCCGCTCGACCGCTACCGCGTGGAAGCGGTCTGGAAGCTGATCTCCGCGACTTCGGCGGCCGGCAGCAAGCAACCGGCCGTCGTCGAGGGCGGGGCCGACTACTGGATCATGTGGCGGCGGATGGCCGGCGGGTTGAACGCCGCATTGCAACAGAACCTCTGGGCGAAACTGCGGCCGATCCTGCTGCCGACGAAGACGAAGCCACTGGCGAAGCCGAGCAACAACGAACTCGCCGAGATGTGGCGGGCCGTCGCGTCGCTCGAACGACTCGACGCGAAGACGAAGGAAAGTTTGGGGGCCGAACTCCTGTCGCAAATCAATCGCGTGCCGGTTCCGCCGTACCTCTTCTGGTCGCTGACCCGGCTCGGTGGGCGGGTGCAACTCTACGGGCCGCTCAACACGGTCATTCACCCGAGCGTGATCGAGCGATGGCTGGAGACACTGCTGGAGTTCCGCCCCACCAATGACACGGAACGCATGGGGTGGGCGTTCTGCCTGGCGCACTTGGCTCGCAAGAGCGGTGTGCGGGCGGTGGACATCAGCGACGAGTACCGCGACGGGATCGCAAAACTGTTGCACACGCTGAAGGTGCCAGCCGGTTGGCCGCAGATGGTGGAAGAAGTCGTCGCGACCGGCGGCGACGATCAGTCGCAACTCTTCGGCGAATCGCTACCGATCGGGTTGCGGCTGTCGGGCGGGTAAGGCCGTGTCTTGAGCACCGAAGGTGCGGCTGAAGCCACCCGCGTCACGTCCCCATCACGTTGTACCCACAGTCCACGTACAGCACCTGCCCGGTGACGGCGCTGGCCAGCGGGCTGCACAGGTAGAGCGTGCTGTTCGCGACTTCCTCCGGGCCGATCGGCCGCCGCAGCGGCGAGTGGGCGGCGGCGTGTTCGATCAGCTTGTCGAAGTCCGGGTTGATCGCGCGGGCCGCACGACTCGCGTAGGGGCCGGCCGAGATCAGGTTCACGCGGATGTTCTTGTCGCCGACGAACCACGACAGTTGCTTCGCGTCCATTTGCAGCGCCGTCTTGGCCGTACTCATGCCGCCGCCGTAGTGCGGGATGACGCGGTCGCCGCCGATGTACGTCAGGCCGACCACGCTGCCGCCGTCCTTGCGGTTCGCCATGAACGGGGCGGCGTAGCGGACCATACTGATAAGCGAGTAGCTGCTGATGCCGAGGGCTTCCGAGTAGGCCTCGCGGCTCGTCTCGATGATCGGCTTCGTGATCTCGCGGCTGAACGCGATCGAGTGAATGAGGACGTCGAACCCGCCGAACTCTTGGCCGACGGCCTCAATGGTGCCCTTGATGCTGTAGTCCGTGAACTTCGCGTACCGCCGATCGGTGCGGAGCTTTTCCGGCACCTGCTCCATCGTGTCGAAGCTGGCGTCACAGGCGTACATCTTCTCAACTGTGAACTCACTGCCGTCCGGCAACAGCCGCGATTCGCGGTCGCTGTCGCGTGTGAGGAAGCTCTCGACGATGCCGTACATCCGCGGGTGGACGGCCAACACGACCTTCGCCCCGGCCGCCTTGAGCGCCTTGCTGATGTACCACGCGAAACTCTGGTTATCGCCCACGCCGGTCACGAGGGCGGTCTTGCCGGTCAGATCGAGAGAGTACATCGTCGCGAACCTCGAAGGGAACTTTCTGCGTCAGGGGCCGTTTTACGGATTCCCTCGCCATACGAGAACCACGCCGCCTCATTGCGCAACTGCACCGGCCGCAACTTGAGGCAAAGAATGAAAGTAGCCCGCGAACGAACCGATTCGGTCGCGGTAATCGCTACAGTCGCCCCAGATTGACAGGATTTCGGAGGCCGGCACGGCGAATGCTTTTCTCCCACCGCGGCCACTGATCTAGAGTGAGAAATGGTGTCGTACCGCGACGGAGACCCGATCATGACCCGCCGACTACTCTTCCTGACCCTCTTGCCCGCCCTTGCTCTGGGTTCCGCCGGGTGTCGTCATTGTTGCAAACGGTCTTCGGCCCCGACGTACATTGAAGCTCCGGCCCGTGACCGCGATATTCTGATTCCCCCGCCGACGGGCGGGCTGCCGTCGCAACGAACACTTCCCGCCGATCCGGGATTACCGCCGCCGGCCATCAGTTCGGAACCGAGTGGGAGCCGTTACCGCCCCAGTCGTGAAACGCTCTACCCCGATGCCTTGCTCGAATCGCCGGCCATCCCGCCGAAGGGTTCGGGCGAACCGCCGCCCGTGCTGCCCCTCGGGGAAGGCGTGTCGTCGAAGAGTCTGTCGCCGGCCGGGTACGCCGACCGCACGAATTCGCCGACCGGACTGCCGGGCTATGCCGTTGTCTCGGACCGCATCGCGACCGGCCGCAAGCCGACGGTCGAAGGGTTCGACCGCCTGCGGGCCACCGGGTACAAGACGGTCGTTTACTTGCACGACTCAGACAAAGACGTGAGCGCGACGAAGGAGCTAGCCGAGAAGAAGGGGCTGACGTTCATCGGGATTCCCACGACGCCGGGAACGCTGAAGGCGGCGTTCAGCAAGTTCGCGGAAACCGTCGGCGATCGGGCCAACCGCCCTGCCTACGTCTTCGACGACGACGGCATTCGCACCGGCTCCCTCTGGTACCTCTACTTCCGCACCGTTGAATCGTTCAGCGACGATACCGCTCAGGTGAAAGCCGCCCCGCTCGGCCTCCGCGACGCACAGGGCGAAGAGAAGACGAAGTTCTGGCTGGCGGTGCAGGACTACTTGTCGAAGCGATAAGATGGCGGGATGCTACCCGACTTCGGCCCCACCGTTCCACTGACGCCGCCGATCTATCCGTCGGCGGTCTACCACATCCCCGACCTCGACGCCGTGGACGCGATCTACAACGGCGAGGCCACCGGCTACGTTTACGCCCGCGACGGCCACCCGAACGCATCCATGCTCGGCGACGAGTTGCGGCAGGCTCACGCGGCCGAATGGGGTGTCGTCGCCGCCACCGGCATGGCCGCACTCTCCGCGCCGTTCCTGGCGTTGTTGTCGCAAGGCGGCCGCGTCATTGCCAGCAACCGCATCTACGGCAAGACGACGGTCCTGCTCCGCGACGAGTTCCCCCGCTTCGGCGTGAGTACGACCTGGGTGGACACCAACGACCTCGACGCGGTGGAAGCCGCTCTCGCAGCCGGTCCCGCGCAGATTCTCTTCACGGAAACGATCTCGAACCCGCTCTGCCGCGTGGCCGACGTGCCCGCCCTCGCGGAAATCGCTTACCGCCACGGGGCGCGGCTGTTCCTCGACAACACCTTCGCCACGCCCACTCTGTGCAAGCCGTTGGAGATGGGGGCGAACCTCGTGATGGAATCACTGACGAAGATGATCGGCGGCCACAGCGACGTGATCCTCGGTTTCGTCTGCGGTCGCGAGCCGAAACTGGAACCGACGGTCGCCACGGCCGTGAGCACCTGGGGATTGGCCGCGAACCCGTTCGAGTGCTGGCTCACAAGCCGCGGCCTCGCCACACTGGATCTGCGGATGCGGGCGGCCACCGCGAACGCGGTTGTTCTGGCCGAGTGGCTCGGCGAACAACCGGGCGTGTCACGGGTGATCTACCCCGGCCGGGCCGACCACCCCGACTTCGAGTTGGCGAAGCGCGTCCTGCCGCACGGCGTCGGCAACATGCTCTGCTTCGAACTGGCCGACCGGAACGCGGTCAACCGCTGGATGCGGGCGACGCCGGCCGTGCCGTTCTGCCCGTCGCTGGGCCACCACACGACGACGTGCAGCCACCCGGACACGACCAGCCACCGCTTCGACCCCGTCGAGGAGAAGCGCCGCCAGGGCATCACGCCCGGTCTCGTGCGGTTGTCCGTCGGGTGCGAGCCGATCGAACAACTTCAGGCCGCCATCGGCCACGGCTTGACCGGAGGTTGAGTCCGCGGGAGCGGAGTTGATGTACGCCTAACTTTGCACTTTTACTCGACCGCCTGCACTTTTAATCGCCTGACACATGACGGCGAGAAATCTTTCACAGACGCAGTGCGAGATGCAAAGGAGAAGTACGTTGTTGTCGTTTGCTTAACCGCACTCGTAGAATCGTGATACCCTCGGCAGTGGCCGAGGATGGCGGTATTTAACTACCAAGACGCCCTTTTACCAAACTCGTTCCACCACCTCGCCCACAAAGCCGCATGTACAGATCTTTCGTAACGGAAGGTAGGGAAATCGTAGAGTGCCCCCAAGTTCACCTCCGGCAAGATCGCGTGCAGCAAGTCGATCGCACACCCCTGTCGTTCCCGCGTAGAAAGGTCTCTCACGACGAGCGGCACGACGGGACGGCCCAACCCGACGATCCTCGCAAAGTTTGAATTCGTGTGGTACCGGCGGGATGAGAGGTAAGACTTTTCGCCGTGAACCTCGTTGATAAGGTCCGTCATGTTCCGTTCGTATGCCCTTGCCCGTTCTGCGGTCCGCTTGGCGTCGTCGGCCTTCGGGGCCACTTCCCGTCGATGACCGGGGTTCGAACTCGCCGGCCCGCCCACGGAGAACGCGAGTAAACCCAGAAACGATGTGAGTATGGCCAACGCCATGACCGGGGATCGAAGGTGGCAGGTTGAAACTAGATGGGATGGCGTTATTCCTTCCCCTAACACTTCCTCCGTCATCGCCGCACCCTCCCTACGGCGATGATAACCGGCCACCATCGCGAGGGCGAGCCATTCCACGAGAAGATGAGAGCCTGCATTTTTAATCAGCGTCCTGCACTTTTAATCGGCGTCTAGAAGAGTAAAAACGCAAAGCCTGTACGCCTGACACTTTTTCTCGCCCTCGGAACAGAGTCAGCCCTGTTCGGCCCGGCGTTTGCTATTTGGATCCCGCGGTGGTGGTATCTGTAACACACCCGCATCTCTCTACACGACGAGTGCACACTGAATGAGCGACGTACCGCCCACGGGAACTGTCGGAGACGTGTTCCCGGACCTCGCCGCCTTCGACGAATCCCTCCGGCAGCGTCACCGCACTCCGGTCTCGACCTACCGCCTCCAGTTGCAACGGGCGTTCACGTTCGCGGACGCGCGGGCGGTCGTCGATTACCTCGCCCGCCTCGGCGTGACGGACGTGTACTGCTCGCCGTTCTTCCGCGCCAAGCCGGGGAGCACGCACGGGTACGACGTGTGCGACTTCGGAGAACTCAACCCCGAACTCGGTGGCGAAGAAGCGTTCGAGGCACTTTCCGCCGAGCTTACCGCCCACGGCATGGGGCTGGTACTGGACTTCGTACCCAACCACATGGCCGTCGAGTCGGTGCTGAACCCGTGGTGGCGGGACATGCTCGAACACGGCCCGGCGTCGGCCTACGCGAAGTTCTTCGACGTGGACCGCCGGCCGGTCAAGAAGGAACTGCGCGGCAAAATTCTGCTACCGTTCCTCGGCGACCACTACGGCCGGGTGCTGGAGGGCGGCGAACTCGCCCTCGCCTTTCAGAACGGCGGCCTCGACGTGGTCTACAGCGGCCTGCCCCGCCCGCTCGACCCGCGGACCTACCCGATCGTCCTGCGACACGGCCTGACGGAGTTGCAAGCCGAGGTCGGGGACGGCGACGAGCATCTTCAAGAGTTCCTGAGCGTGCTGACCGCGCTGGAACACTTGCCGCCGAACACCGACACCGCGGCCGCCCGGTGCGCCGAACGGCAGCGCGAGAGCCGGTTCGCCCGCGATCGCCTGACTCGCCTGGCGGACGCCTCGCCCCGCATCCGCCGTCACATCGACGAGGCCATTGCCGCGATTCAGGGCACGGCCGGCCGGCCCGAGACGTTCGATGCCCTGCACGAACTGCTGGAACTCCAGTCGTACCGCCTGTCGAACTGGAAGACGGCGGCGCACGAGATCAACTATCGGCGGTTCTTCGACATCAACGAGTTGGCCGGCCTCCGCGTCGAGGAACCGGCCGTCTTCGACGCGATGCACGACCTCGTCCTGTGCTTGATCCGCGAGCGGAAGGTGTCCGGCTTGCGGCTCGATCACATCGACGGGCTGTTCGACCCGGCCGGCTACCTCGACCGCCTTCACACCGCGATTCTCGAACGCCGGGCGGCCGAGATGTTGCCCGAGGGCGAAGTCGCGGGGGCTTGGCCGCCGCGGTTGGGCGAGTGGCGGCAGGCCGAGCGGTCGCGACAGCCCGCCGGTCCGGTCGCCCGACCGCTGTTCGTGGTGGTCGAGAAAATCCTGTCCGGGAGCGAGACACTCCCGGCGTGGCCGGTCGAGGGGACGACTGGGTACGACTTCCTGAACGACGTGTCCCGGCTGTTCGTCAACCCGCGGAACGCCCCGGTCCTGCGGCGGGTGTACGAACGGCTCACCGGCCGGATCGACCCATTCGCCGAGGTCGTGTACGACTGTAAGAAGCTCATCACGTGGACGTCGCTCGCGGCCGAATTGAACGTGCTGGCGCACGCCCTGAACCAGTTGTCCGAGGGCGACCGCCGGGCGCGGGACTTCACCCTCGACAGCCTCCGGGAAGCGCTCCGCGAGGTGGCCGTCTGCTTTCCCGTCTACCGCACTTATGTCGATCGGGCCGGCGTGTCCGACACCGACCAACAGGTGGTCGATCAGGCCATTCACCGGGCCCGGCGACGGAACCCGGCCATGGAAGCGTCGGTGTTCGACTTCGTCCGCTCCGTCCTCCTCCCGGACCGTGAGGGCGTCCCCGAGGCGGTGTATGACGCCCGCCTGCGGTTCGCCATGAAGTTCCAACAGTACACCGGCCCCCTTCAGGCGAAGGGCGTCGAGGACACGTCGTTTTACCGGTACAACGTCCTCGCTTCGCTGAACGAGGTCGGCGGCGACCCGCAGCGGTTCGGCGGCACCGTCGTGCAGTTCCACCAAGCGAATCAGGCCCGCCGCGAACGGTCGCCCCGGGGGATGCTGGCCACCGCGACCCACGACACGAAGCGCGGCGAGGACGCCCGCGCTCGCCTAAACGTGCTGTCCGAAGTGCCCGTCACGTGGGGCAAGCGCGTGCGGCGGTGGGCCGCCCTCAACGCCGACTGCCGCACGCCGGTGGAGGGTTCCCCGGCCCCGGACGCGAACGACGAGTACCTGTTCTACCAGGCGCTCCTCGGCAGTTGGCCGGCCGGGCGAACGGAAGCGACCGCACCACCCGATCTGGTCGAGCGGTTGCAGGCGTACATGGCGAAGGCGACCCGCGAGGCGAAGGTCCACACGAGTTGGATCACCCCGAACGAGGGGTACGATCAGGCCGTCACCCGGTTTGTCGGTGAGTGCCTCACCGGGCCGGGGTCGCGGGCGTTCCTGGCCCGGTTCCTGCCGTTCCATCGCCGCGTCGCCCACGCCGGGATGGTCAACTCGCTCGCGCAACTCGTGCTGAAAATCGCCTCGCCGGGCGTGCCCGACTTCTTCCAGGGGACGGAGTTGTGGGAGTTCAGCCTCGTCGACCCGGACAACCGCCGGCCCGTCGATTACGCCCACAGAGCGGCTCTGTTGACCGAACTGGAACCGTGGTTGAACGACGAGTCCCCTCGGCCCTCGACCGAGCAGACCGCTGCGGTCGCCGGGTGGCTCGCCGACTGGCCGGACGGGCGGATCAAACTGTTCGTGACGGCGTGCGGGATGCGCCTCCGCCGGCGGTCCCCCGAACTGTTTCTTTCCGGCGATTACGTCCCGATTCCGGCCGAGGGGGACCGGGCCGACCACGTCATCGCGTTCGCCCGACGGTTCGCGGGCGAGTGGGTGATCGCCGTCGTGCCGCGGTGGACGCTGGCCCTGACCGGACCGCGGCCGGGCTTGCCGGTCGGGCCGGACGTCTGGGGCGACACGGTCCTCCGCCTGCCGACGGAGTTGGGCGAGGCGGCGCTGCAGAACATTTTCACACGGGAGTCGGTCGCCTTGACGGCCTCGCCCGACGGCCGCACGGTGCGCGTTGCCGAGTTGTTAGCCGTCTGCCCAGTGGCCATCGTGCGGGGCGAGTCGCGCTGAACCCCCGTCGAATCGCACATTTACGCTTGCACTCGACCGTGCGGACGACAATAATCCAAACTCAACAGTTCTTTCGCACGAGTGGGAGCCCCGACACCGGCTTCCGATCAGAGTCCGCCGCGCCACGACCCACGCAGGCGAAGGTTCCCGATGGTCACGTACCAACCGACCAGTGCGGCCACATACGCCCGCTCCCGACCGCACGCCCTGGGTTCCGGCACGTACCAGCCGATCCTCGTGTTTGCGCTCGCCGACCAAGAGTACGGGATTCCCGTGGGGGACGTTCAGGAGGTGGTGCCCATGGCCCGCCTGGCTCAGACCCCGTTCCAGCCGGCGGTGCTCGACGGGTTCCTGAACCTCGCCGGGGTCGTCGTGCCGGTCGTCCGCCTCGACCGCTTGCTCGGTCTGCCCGGCAAGCCACCCAATCTCTACACGCCGCTCCTGGTCCTCCGCCACGGGACGCCCCGACTCGCGGTGCGAGTCGATCGGGTCGACCGCGTCCTTCGGCCGGCCGAGGGCGACGTCGTGCCGGTCCGCCCCGACGAATCGTTCAACGGCTGCGTTTGCGGTGTCTCGCGTACCGATGGCCGCGTCGTTTTGCTCCTCGACCCGGGGCGTCTTCTGCTCGACAAAGAGCAGCAGGTGCTCGCCGAGTTCCAGGACCAGGAGCAGGAACGCCTGCGGGCCCTCGGGGGGGCGGTCACATGACCCCCGACCCGGCCGCCGACCCGGACTTTCCGCGGATCAAGGACTATGTGATCCGGGCCACCGGCCTCGCCTACTACGCCGATAAGGATGCCGACCTGGCGGCCCGGTTGGGTGCCCGGATGGGCGTCCGAGGCGTGACGGACTGCGGGGCGTACCTGAGAGTGTTGGCCGACGAACCGGACGGCGAGGCCGAACTCGACGCCCTGATTACCGACCTGACGATCGGCGAGACGTTCTTCTTCCGCCACCGGGAAGCGTTCGCGGCACTACGGGATGTGGTGTTTCCGGACCTCATCGCGCGGAACCGGGACCGCCGACGCCTGCGCATCTGGAGCGCCGGGTGCTCGGTCGGGGCCGAGCCGTATTCCATCTCGATCCTGCTCCGCCGCGACCTCGCCGCGGCCGTCGCCGGGTGGGACGTGACCGTCGTGGGGACGGACATCAACCGGGCGTTCCTGGCCCGGGCTTGCCGCGGACTTTACGAGGGGTGGGTTCTCCGCGGCGTCCCCGACGACCTGCGGGCGGCCTGCTTCACCCCCGCCGGTTCGGCCTGGCAACTCGTCCCGGAATACCGGGCCGGGGTCTCGTTTCAGTACCACAACCTCGTCGCCAACCCGTTCCCGTCTCTCCTCCACGACCTCGCCGATTTCGACCTGATCCTCTGCAGGAACGTGACCATCTACTTCGGGCCGGAGATCATCCGCCGGCTCATCGGGCAGTTCCATCAAAGCCTGACCGACGGCGGTTGGCTAGTGGTCGGGCACTCCGAGCCGAACCTGGAATTGTTCCGCGAGTTCCGGACGGTGAACGCGGGCGGTGCGGTCCTGTATCAGAAACTCGCCGGCTCCGGGGCGACTCGGGAACCGAGCGTCATGTGGCCGGTCCCAACCCCAACCGTCCAGCCGCCGCCCAGTGCCCCCGCCGCATGGGCACCCTGGGAGGGGCTGACGGACTTGGCGATGCTCACCCCGCGAGTGCCCCCGCCCGAACCCATCGCGAACGCGCCGACCGGGCTGGACGCCGTGCGCCGGCTGGCCGATCGCGGGGCGTGGGCCGAGGCCGCGCGGGGGTGTGAAGAACTCCTCGCCCGCAACAGCCTGAACCCCGCGGCTCACTTCTACCACGGGATGGTCCTCGAACACCTCGGCCGCCCGGCGGACGCGGAGCGGGCCCTCCGCCGCGTGATTTACCTGGACCGGTCGCACGCCCTGGCACACTACCACCTGTCCCTCTTCCTCCAGCGGCACGGGCGTCTCGGGGAGGCCGCCCGGTCCTTCGGCAACGCCTTGAAAGTCGTCGCCGCGCTCGGGCCGAACGTCACGCACGCGGACGGGGACGGGATCTCGACTGCCGAGTTGACGAAGCTGATCCGGATGCACCTCGCTGTGCTGGAGGGGCCATGACTCCGAAACGCCGGCGGATCGACTGGGACCAACTGCGGACCCGACTCGCCGCGGCGCGAGAGGCGGCGGCGGACCACGTCCTCAGCCCGGAGCGGGTGGAGGCGATCTACCGCGAGCGGGCCGAAGCACTGGCTCGCCCGCGAACCGAAGCCGACCGGGCGAGTGGATTCCGCGTGCTGGAGGTCGAGGTCGGCGGGGAGCGGTTCGGCGTAGACCTCCGCGACGTGGCCGAAGTCCTGCCGTTCGACGGCGGCACGCCGGTGCCGGGCGGCCCGTCGGAACTGGTCGGCGTCGTCAACGTCCGCGGCGACCTGCGCTCGGTCACCGACCTGGGCCGATTGCTGGGCGTCACCGGCTCGAACATCCTGGGATTCGTCGTCCTCATTCGCGGCGCCGAGGCCGCCCTGCGGGTCGATCGCGCCGAGGCCGTTCGGACCATCGAGCTTGCGGCCGACGCCCGGCCCGATTCGCCCTTCGTCCGCGGGGTGACCGCGGACCGCTTGCGGGTTCTGGACACCGCCGCCCTCCTCGCCCACCCGGTCTTCCGTGGTCCGTCTGGTAAGGAGTAACTCACGGCGGCAGCCGGGCATTTGAGGCGGTACAACGTCGTAACCGGAAAGGGGAGAGCAATGGGCACGAAGTGGACCGTCGGGCGAAAGCTCGCCGCGGGGTTCGCGGTCGCGCTGACCGCCCTCTTGGTCGTCGGCGCGGTTTCGTACCGGAGCATGTCGCAACTCATCGAGAACGCGGCCTGGGTGGCGCACACTCACGAGGTGCTACAAGAGTTGGAGTCGCTCCTCTCACTGCTCAAGGATGCCGAGACCGGGCAACGGGGCTATCTGATCAGTCGGCAGAAGTCGTTCCTCGAACCGTACACCGTCGCCCTCACCCGTTACCCCGATCGGTTCCGGGAGATCCGCAAGCTTACTTCGGACAACCCGAACCAACAGCGGCGGCTCGACACACTGGAACCGCTCCTGGTCGCCCGGGTGGACGTACTCCGGGCGAACATCGAAAAGCAGGACAAGGACGAGAAGGTAACGATCGACCTGAGCCGGGGCAAGCAGTTGATGGACGACATCCGGCGGGTGGTACAGGACATGGAGGCCGAGGAGAGAGACCTCCTCGACCGACGAGTTGCGGACGAGGCGGAGAGCGTCCGAATCGCCAAGTTGGTGATCGTGCTCGGGTCGCTCGTCGCTGTCGTCTTGGTTGCCGTTATCGGTGTTGTCATCACCCGCGGGATCACCGGCCCCTTGCGGACCGTCACCGACCTGTCGCGTCGGGTCGCGGAGGGGGACCTCCGGGATGAAACTTTGACGATCACGTCGTCGGACGAAATCGCCCAACTCGCGGGCACGGCCGACCGGATGCTCAAGAGCCTGCGGGATCTGACCGGCCGAATCAGTTCTGTCACCGCCACGCTGGGCGGCGCGGCCGCCGAGATCCTGGCGTCGGTCCAGCAGCAGGCGGCCGGGACCAAGGAGCAGGCCGCGACCGTCCAGGAGATCACCACCACCATGGAGGAGATCAGCCAGTCCGGGGCGCAGATTTCCGGCAAGGCCAAGCAGGTGGCCGCCGCCGCCGAGGCCGCGTCCGCCGCCAGCGCGTCCGGGAGCCGGGCCGTGCAGGAAATGAGCCGCGGGATGGCCGCCATTCGTGAACAAGTTGAAGAAGTCGCCGAGAACATCGTCGGGGTGAGCGAGAAGACTCAGGCGGTCGGGGAGATCATCGCCACCGTCAACGACATCGCCGAGCGGTCCAACCTGCTGGCCCTCAACGCGGCCATTGAGGCGGCCGGGGCCGGCGACCACGGGAGTCGGTTCTCGGTGGTCGCCGACGAGATGAAGAACCTCGCCGATCAGGCCAAGGACTCGACCGTCCAGGTCCGGACCATCCTCGGGGAGATTCAGAAGGGGATCAACACCTCGGTCATGCTCACCGAGGAGGCGGTCAAGCGGGTCGAGGCGGGGAAGCAGCAGGCTGACGTGACCGAGCAGACGATCCGGCAACTGGCGGAGACAACGGTGGAAAGCGTCCGGGCGTTCGAGCAGATCGTCGGGGCAGGGGGGCAGCAGCAAATCGGCTTCGAGCAGGTGGCCCAGGGGATGCGCGACATCCGCCAGGCGGCCTCTCAGACGGCGGCTTCCACCACCCAACTGGAAGCGGCGGCCGCCAACCTCACCGCGCTCGGCCGGGCGTTGAACGAGGCGGTCGGGAGGTACAAGCTGTGAGTTCCCTTGAGGAAGAACTCCGGGCGGCCTTCCGGACCGAGCACGCCGAGTACCTGATCGGGCTGCGGGCCTTCTTCGGCGAGGCGGGCGGGCCGGTCGACGTGAACGAGGCGTTCCGGATGGCCCACAGCCTCAAGGCCGCCGCCCGGGCCTGCGATCTGGACGCGGTGGGCGAAGTCGGCCACCGACTAGAAACGATCCTCGGCCGCGTTCGCAAGGGAACCCTGACCCTCGGGCCGGACGCCCGCGGCGCCGCCCGCGCCGCCCTCGACGCGACGGAAGCCTGGGCGGCCGGCGGCACCACCCCACCATCGGCGGGTGTGTACAACTCGCTCGACGCGGTCCTCAGTGCGATCGGGCAAACTTCTCTGCCCCCGGCAGTGACCTCGGGTTCCCTCCCCCCTTGGGAGGGAGGGTCAGGGAGGGGGGTGAGCCAGACCGTGTCGGGAGATAGCCTTCCCCCTCCGGATGCAGGTTCTACCCCCCACCCTAACCCTCCCCCCCAAGGGGGGAGGGAACAAAGCCGGCCGCCGGCAGACAACTCCGACGATCTGACGGACCGGCTGCGGGCGGCGTTTCGGGCCGAGCACGTGGAGCACCTCGAAGGCATCCGGGCGGTCCTCACCGCGTTCGAGAGCGGGAACCCGCCGGCGGACTGGGTGAACGACGCTTTCCGCCGGGCGCACAGCCTGAAGGGGGCGGCCCGCATCGCCGAGGCCGGTGCGGTCGAGGCACTGGCCCACCGGATGGAGACACTCTTCGCCCGGGTCCGGGAGGGAACCCTCGGCACGACCCCGGCGTTACTCCGGGCGGTCCGCCTCGGGTTGGACGTGATCGAGGACACGGTCGCCGTACTCGGCACCGGGCAGGCCGCCCCCGAATCGGCCGCGGCGCAGGCGGCGATCGAACAGGTGATCGGGGGAGCCCCGCAGGACGACTGGGTCGGCCATCCGGTCGCCGGCCGGGAAAGCGCGGTGGAGCGGCCGGGTTCTTCTTCCCCGCCGCCCGCTGTTCCCCGCCCGCCGCCGTCCGACGATACGGTCCGCGTCGGTGCCGGTTACCTGGACCGTTTGCTCCGGTCGGCCGCCCAACTTCGGGCGGAGGCCCTGCAACAAGGGATCGTCGGCCGCGACCTGGCCGCCCTCGACCACCGGCTTTCGGGCCTGGGGCGGGAATGGGCGGCGGTCCGCGGCGGGGCTGCGGCGGAACTGCGACGACTCGCCGCATCCCCCGAGTTCGCCCGCGTCGCCCGCTACCTCGCGTTCGTCGAACAGGAGGTCAAGACTCTGGGGAAGACGGCCCGCGGGCTTCGCCGCGACCACCGCCGCGGGGCGTGGGCGCTCCGCCAACTCGGCGGACAGGTCCACCGGGACGCCCGCGTCTTGCGAATGGCGACCGCCGAGGGCACGTTCCAGGGGTTCGGGAAGATGGTCCGGGACCTCGCCCGGGACGCGGGCAAGGAGGTCGAGTTCCGGGCCGTCGGGCTAGACCTGCAAGCCGACCGAGAGGTTCTCCAGGCCCTTAAAGACCCGCTGATGCACATGCTCGCCAACGCCGTCACCCACGGCCTCGAACGGCCGGCGGAGCGGGCGGCCGCGGGGAAGCCGGCGACCGGCCGGGTGGCCCTTCGGTTGGAGGCCGCCGGGAACCGCCTGCGGGTCTGGGTCGAGGATGACGGGCGGGGCATCGACCCGCGGGCGGTCGGGGAAACCGCCGTCCGTCGGGGCCTTCTGACCGCCGCAGAAGTCGCCGGGCGGTCGGCGGACGAACTCGCCCGCCTGATCTTCGAACCCGGGTTTTCGACCGCGGCCGCCGTGACCGGGACGGCCGGCAGGGGGATGGGGCTTTCGGTGGTTCACGAAGCCGTGGCCCGCCTCCAGGGCGACGTGGAAGTGCTCCCGGCTGACGGCCCGGGCACCCGGATCGTGCTCACCGTCCCGCTTTCCGTCTCCACCCGGCGGGTGCTCCTCGTCTCCTGCCGCGGGCGGACGTACGCGATCCCGGCCGACGCCATCGACCGGCTGGTCCGAGCCGCTCCCGGCGACACGGCCCCGGTGGAAGGGAAGCCGATGTTCCTCGGCGGCGGCCGGCCGGTGCCGGTCGTCGATTTGGCGAGATTGCTCGGCGCGGATGGCGAGCCGCCGGCCACGAACGACACGACTCCGTTGGCCGTCCTTCGCGCCCGCGGCCGGTGGGCGGCGGTCGTGGTGGACGCCTTCGTCGCCGAGCGGGACGCGATGGTGCGGCCGTTGGACGGCCCGGCCGCCCGGGTTCCGACCTTCGCCGGCGGGGTCATTCTGGAAGACGGGTCCGTCGCCTTGGTGCTGAATCCGGCCGAACTGATGACCGACGCCGCGGCCCACCGGCCGGCCCAACCGATTGTGCCCGCCCTGCGTGTGAAGAAGCCCCCGACGGTCCTGGTGGTGGACGACTCCCTCACCACGCGGACCCTGGAGAAGAGCATCCTCGAAGTCCACGGGTACACGGTCCGGATCGCCGTGGACGGCATGGAAGCCCTGGCCGCCCTCCGGACCGAGTTGCCCGACCTGGTCATCACCGACGTTGAGATGCCCCGGCTAAACGGGTTCGGACTGCTCGCCGAGATGAAGAAAGACCCCCGGCTGGCGCGGCTCCCGGTGATCGTCGTCACCTCGCTCGCCAAGCGGGAGGACCAGGAACGGGGGATGGCCCTCGGGGCGGACGCCTACATCGTGAAGCGGAAGTTCGACCACGAGGAGTTACTGGAGACGATCCGGCAAATCCTATGAACAAGATTCGGGTGATGATCGTCGAGGACTCCCGGGTGGTCCGCGAATTGCTGCGGGACCTCATCGGCCGCGACCCGCGGCTCGAGGTGGTCGCCGCCGTCGAGTCCGCCGAGGAGGCCCTCCGCGTCCTCGCCGACGCGGCCCCGGATATCATTTCGATGGACATCCGGCTGCCCGGGATGAACGGGTTCGAGGCCACCCGGCGGATCATGAGCACGCGGCCCACGCCGATCGTCGTCGTCTCCGCGAGCGTCGAGGCGGACGACCTGAAGATCTCGATGAACGCCCTCCGGGCCGGTGCCCTGGCGGTGGTCGAGAAGCCGGTCGGACTGGCCCACCAGCAGTACGAGGTGCTGTCGCGGCGGCTCTGCGAGCAACTCGTCAACATGAGCCAGGTCCGGGTCATTCGCCAGAGATTCAACCGGGGGGTGGAACACACCACGCCGGCCCTGGCCCGGCCGCCCCAGCCGTCTACGCCGGGGCAGGTGTTTCGCGTGCTCGGCGTCGTCGCCTCGACCGGCGGGCCGGCGGCCCTGACGCAACTGGTCGGCGGGCTACCGCGGGGCTTCCCCCTCCCGGTGGTCGTCGTTCAGCACATCACCCCGTGCTTTCTGGTCGGGTTCGCCGATTGGCTGGGGGACGTGACCGGGTGGCCGGTGCGGATCGCCTCCGACGGGGAAGTCGCGAGTCCCGGCGTGGCGTACCTCCCTCCGGCCGACTGCCACTTGCGGGTCGCGGGCAACCGGCTGGAGGTGGCCCACGACCCACCCGTTTGTCACCAGCGGCCGTCGGGGACTGTGCTGTTCCGCTCGCTGGCCCGATCCGCGGGGCGGGCCGGACTCGGGGTGTTGCTCACCGGCATGGGGGAAGACGGGGCGGACGGCCTGCGGGAACTGCGGTCGGCCGGCGGGTATACGATTGCCGAGGACGAATCGACCTCGGTGGTGTACGGGATGCCGGCGGCTGCGGTCCGGCTCGGCGGGGCGTGCGAGTCCTTGCCGCTCCCGGGCATCGCCCCGCGGGTGCTGGAACTGGTCGCCGGGAAAGGGGAGGCGTGATGGACCGCCCACACCGGATTATGCTCGTCGAAGACTCGCGGACCCAGGCGATCAAGTTCCAGCACGCGCTCGGCAAGGCCGGGTGGGAGGTGGTCTGGGCGGCGACCGCTGAGCAGGCGATGGCCGAAATCGACCGCGGCCTCCCCGACCTGATCCTGCTCGACTATTACCTGCCGGGGATTCGCGGGGACGAGTTGTGTCGCCGCATTCGAATGAACATCGACACCCGCGGCATCCCCGTCCTGATGATGACCACGGACGACACCGACGAGGCCCAACTCCACGGCCTGGAGAGCGGGGCCGACGACTTCGTCCCGAAGTCGGTGGACACGGATATTCTGCTGCTCCGCATCCGCACCCTGCTCCAGAAGGCCCCCACGCAGGCGGCCATCCTCGGCCGGGCCGACACCCACTTCCGCCACGCCCGCCTCCTGACCATCGACGACAGCCCGACGTACCTGGAATACCTGGCCGTCGAACTCAGCAAGGAGGGCTACCGGATCGAGCGGGCGACCGACGGGCCGGAGGGGCTGGAACGGCTCCGCCGGGAGCCGTTCGACTGCGTCCTGGTCGACCTGGTCATGCCCGGACTGAACGGGATCGAGGTATGCCGCCAGATCAATCAACTTCGCAACACGATCGACAGCCCGATCGCGGTCCTCATGCTCACCGGCCGGGAGAACAAGGAAGACCTGACGCGGGCGCTGGAGGCCGGGGCGGACGATTTCGTGGGCAAGTCGAACGACATGGCCGTGCTCAAGGGTCGCATCCGGGCGCTCCTCCGCCGGAAGTTTTTCCAGGAGGAGAACCGGCGGATCCTTGAAGAACTCAAGAACAAGGAACTGGAGACCCTTCGCGCCCGGGCCGCCCAGGAAGTGGCCGAGGCTCGCGTGGTGCTGATGGGGGAGTTGGAGCGGACCGCCGCCGAACTCCGCCGGTCGCAGGACGAACTGCGGGCGGCCAAGGAGGCGGCCGAACGCGCGAACTCCGCGAAGGGGTCGTTCCTGGCGAACATGAGCCATGAGATTCGCACCCCGATGAACGGCATCCTCGGCATGATCGAGCTGCTGATGAACACCTCGCTCACCCGCGAGCAGCGGGACTTCCTGGGGACGGCGCGAGAGTCGGCCGAATCTCTCCTCCGGCTGCTCAACGACATCCTCGACTTCTCGAAGATCGAGGCCGGCAAACTGGAACTGGAGGCCATTCCGTTCCGCCTCCGCCGCACGATCGACGACGCCGTTCACCCCCTCGGCCTGCGGGCGGCCCAGAAGGGACTGGAACTGGCCTGCCACATCGCGGCGGACGTGCCCGACGCCTGGCACGGCGATCCTGGCCGACTGCGGCAGGTGATCGTGAACTTGGTCGGCAACTCGATCAAGTTCACCGCCGACGGCGAGGTGGTGGTGGAAGTGCGGGGGGGCGTGGCCGGCGCGTTGCACTTCTCCGTCCGGGACACCGGCATCGGCATACCCGCCGATAAGTTGGGAGTGATCTTCGAAGCATTCTCCCAGGTCGATAGCTCGACTACGCGGCGGTACGGCGGGACGGGCCTCGGACTGGCCATCTCGAACGAACTCATCACCCGCATGGGCGGCCGGCTGGTGGTCGAAAGTGCCCTCGGGGTGGGGACGACCTTCCGGTTCCAACTGGACCTCGAACCGGCCCAGTTGGACGACTTGCCAACGCCGGCGCTGGACGGCGGGGTGTTGGACGGGTTGGCCGTACTGGTGGTGGACGACAACCGGACGAACCGGATTATCCTGGAGGAGATGCTGGCCGGGTGGCGGATGCGGCCACGGGTCGTGGACTGCGGGCGGACCGCGCTCGACGAGATGAGTCGCGCCGCGGCCGGAGGATCGCCCTACCGCCTGGCCATCCTCGACGGGATGATGCCGGGGATGGACGGGGCCGACTTGGCCCGGCTCATCCGCGCGAACCCGATCCTGGCCGGCAGTACCCTGTTGATGCTGTCGTCGGCCGACAGTCCATTGTCCCCGGACCAGCGCCAGGAACTCGGCATCGCCCGGTGCATGCTCAAGCCGGTGCGCCAATCGGACTTGTTAGAGGCGATCCTTGAGACGGTCGGCTCGGTCGCGAGCGGCCCGGCCGCGGCCGCCCCGGCCGTGCCCGTTCGGGAGACCCGATCGCTGCGGGTTCTGCTCGCCGAGGACGGACTGGTGAACCAGCGGGTCGCCGTCGGCCTGCTCGAGATGCAGGGCCACACCGTGACGGTCGCGAACAACGGTCGGGAGGCCGTGGCGGCCGCCCGCGAGCCATTCGACGTGATCCTGATGGACGTGCAGATGCCCGAGATGGACGGGTTAGAGGCGGCGGCGACGATCCGCCGCGCCGAGCGGGAGACGGGCGGTCACGTGCCGATCATCGCCATGACGGCGCACGCCATGAAGGGCGACCGAGAGCGGTGCTTGGCCGCCGGAATGGACGGGTACTTGTCGAAACCCGTGCGGGCGACCGAACTCGCCGAGGTGCTCGCCGGCATCGCCGGGATTGTCGCCCCCACCCGTCTCGGCCCGGCCCGAGAGACCTCACCCTCGCCGGTCGATTGGGACGAGGTGCTCCAGCGGGTCGGCGGCGACCGCGGGCTCGTGATCGAACTCATCGGCCTATTCGTGGGCGAGTCCCGGCACCTGTCCGCTGAATTCCTTGCGGCCGCCGCGGCGGGGGACGCGATCCGTCTCGGGCGGGCCGCACACCGACTGAAAGGATCACTCGCGACGTTCGCCGCGTCCGGGGCACTCGCGTCCGCAGCGCGGCTGGAGAGCATGGGCCTGCGGGGCGAACTGGACGGCATCGAAGCCGCGATCGCGACCATGGATGGGGATCTTGAGAAACTCGTCCTGGAACTGACCCGGTTCGCCTCGGCGGCGAGCGAACGAGCCGGGGAGCCGATGGGCATCGCAGGCGGACCGGCGTGACCACGATACCCGTCGTCGACGACTCGCCGTTCGCTGAATTTCGCGAACCTCCGACAACCCCGGCCTTCAAGCGTCATCCTGCAGGTTTTGACGGGCGGCGGTTGTCCGGCATCACTTCGACAACGTCCTTGTGCTCCACCTTGTCCGATCGCGGCCGGTATGCCCCACGCGATTCGCTTGAGGCTCTCACCCGCGACGGGCGACGACTCGCTCGACCAACCCGAAGAGGGCCTCGATGGTCAAAGCGAGGACGGCAGCCGGGATCGCGCCTTCGAGCATGAGCGTGGTATCGCCTTTGTCGATGCCGCGGAGAATCGGCCGGCCGTATCCGCCCGCCCCGATGAATCCGCCGAGTGTTGCCGTGCCGACGTTGATGACGGCGGCCGTTCGGATGCCGGCGAGGATCGTCGGGGCGGCGAGCGGCAACTCGACACGCCAGAGCGCCGCCCACGGGGGCAGGCCGAGAGCGACGGCCGACTCGCGGAGCGACGCGGGGATGCCCGTCAACCCGGTGTGGGTGTTGCGGACGATCGGCAACAGACTGTACAAGAAGAGGGCCGCGATCGCGGGCGGGGCACCGATTCCTTTTCCGACGAGGGCCATCATCACCGGGATCATGAACAGCAACAGCGCGAGCGACGGGATCGTTTGCAGTACGCCAGTCGCGGCGAGCACGACCTTTCCGAGCGTCGGCCGGCGGGCGGCCACCACCCCGAGCGGCACGGCGACCAACGCCGCGGCGAACAGCGACGGGACGACGAGCTGCAAGTGCTCGTACGTCGTCTGCAACACTCGCCCGGCGAGGGAATCGTCCGTCGACTCGGGCACGGCGGATGGGGCGACGCCGAGGGCGTAGGACAGGAACTCGCTCGCGATCTTCCGCTCGTCTTCCTTTCGTTCACCCTGGGCGCGGGTATTCATCCGTCGCATCTCGACTTCGGCGATGTGCCCTTCCAGCCGTCGCAGTTGTTCCACGACGGCGGGGTGCCGTACTTCCAGGTCAGCCCGGTACAACCAGACGGCTTCGTAGGCCGGGAAGAAATGACGGTCGTCGGCCAGCACGAGGAGGTCGTGTTGCGCGATCTCGCCGTCGGTGGTGTAGACTTCCGTCACGTCGATGGCTTTCTCTACGAGGGCCTTGTACGCGAGCGTGTGGACCATCGTCTGGACGCTCGTCTGGGGTAGCCCGTAGTGCTGTTTCAGACCCGGCCAGCCGTCCGTGCGGTCGACGAATTCAGGGATAAATCCGCACCGCAGGTCGGCGAGGTCCCGACGTGCGAGGTCGGAAATTTTCGTGACGCTCTTCGCCGCGGCCACGTCCTTCCGCATCGCGAGGGCGTAGTTGTTGCTGTAGCCGAGCGACCGGCTCATCCGCACGCCCCGCGCGGCGAGTGTGGCGGAAACGTCCGCGGGCTGGACCTGAAGAATCTCCCGCTCGATCGTCCCCGTGTAATCGACGTAGGCGTCGATATCCCCCTGCGTGAGGGCCAGCCACACCGCCGGCGTGCCGCCGAGGTCTTCCCGGTGGGCTTTCACGCCGGTCTGCCGCGCGAGTTGCACGCCCATGTCGGCGAGGATGATCGACTCGGTGAACTTCTTATCGCCGATCACGACCGGCTTCGATTTCGGACCGGAACACCCGGCGAGCAGGCCGAGGACGGCGGGGATGAGAACGCAGGTTCGTGTCACGCGGGAACCTCCGGGCCGCGCTGGGCCTGCACGAACCGGGTGACGAACGGGTCGGCGGGTCGCCGCCACAAGTCCGCGGGGCTACCCTGTTGGACGATCTGGCCGTCGCGAAGCAGCACGAGGTGGTCGGCGAAGTACGCGGCCTCGCCGAGATCGTGCGTGACCAGAACCACCGTTTTGCCGAGTGTGCGGAACACCTCCCGCAGTTCGGCCTGGAGATCGGCCCGCACGAGCGGATCGAGCGCGCCGAGGGGTTCGTCGAACAGGAGGGCGTCGGGGTTCAACAGGAGCGCACGCATCAAGCCAACCCGTTGGCGTTGACCGCCGGAGAGATGTTGTGGGCGACGGTCCAAACCGTCGGTAGGGAACCGCGTGAGGTCGGCCAGTTCCCCGAGGCGTGCGTCGATCCGCGGCTGTTCCCAGCCCAAGTGTCGGGCCATCAGGGTGACGTTGCCGCGGGCGGTCAGGTGTGGGAAAAGGCCGCCGTCCTGAATCACGTACCCCGTCCGCAATCGCACGGCCCGGGCAGTCGCGGGCGTGACTTGCGTACCATCGAACGTGACCGTCCCCGCGTCCGGTTCGATCAGCCCGATGAGCAGCCGCAACAGCGTCGACTTCCCGCACCCGCTCGGGCCGATCAGAACCGTCGTGCGGCCGGCCGGCACGTCGAGCGAGAGTGGGCCAAGAGCGGACCGGCCCGCGTAGACTTTCGTCACGCTGTCGAGCGCGAACGCCGCCTCGCTCACGCCTCCACCGTCACGCCCTTCCAGAAGGCCACGTATCCGGCGATTTGCTTCGCCGCGTCTTTCGGCTCGGGGTAGAACCAGGCGGCGTCCGGGTTTTGTTTCCCGCTCACGTCGAGCGTGTAATAGCTGGCCGTGCCCTTCCACCCGCAGACGGTGTGCGTGTCACTCGGTTTGAAGAACTCGGTGTGGATCGCGGCCGACGGGAAGTAGTGGTTCCCCTCGACCACGACCGTTGCGTCAGACTCGGCCAGCACGGCCCCGTTCCAGATCGCCTTCATGACACTCTCCTCAAATGAAGGTCAGCCGACTACGGACAAGAACAACACTGCGAAGTAGCGGTCCGCGTCGGTCCACGTTTCCTCGACTCGCAGGCCGCACCCCGCCGCCCGGCGAGTGAAGTTCGCGAGGTCGTACTTGTACGAGTTCTCGGTGTGGATCGACTCGCCCGCACGAAATGGGAACACCCGGTCGCCCACGCGCACCTGTTGGTCGGTGGCGCTGACTAGGTGCATTTCCATCCGCGACTGGTCCAGGTTGTAAAAGGCCGTGTGGTGAAACGCGGCCGGGTCGAAATCACCACCGAGTTCCCGGTTGATCCGCACCAACAGATTTCGATTGAACGCCGCGGTCACGCCTTGTGCGTCGTTATACGCCGGGCCGAGGACCGCCGGTGCTTTTCGAAGGTCTAAGCCGAGTAGCAATCCGCCGGCGGGGCCGGCCAGCCGTGCGATGTGCCGGAGCAGGGTGTCGGCCTCCGAGGGGTCAAAGTTGCCGATGGTCGAGCCGGGGAAGTAAATCACCGGCCGCGCGGCCGGCACCCGCGGGACCTCGAACGGCCGGGTGAAGTCGGCGACCGTCGGGTGAACGGCCAGAGCGGGATACTCGGCGGCTAACTCATTCGCAGCGGCCCGCAGGTGATCGCCCGACACGTCCACCGGCACAAACCCGGCCGGGCGGTCAAGACGGTCGAGCAGCAATCGAGCTTTCACCAGGCTGCCCGCGCCGAGTTCGATCAGAAGACACTTCGACCCACACCGGGCGGCCATCGCCGCGGCGTTCGCCCGCATGATCGCCAGTTCGGTCCGGGTCAGGTAATACTCGTCGAGCTTCGTGATCTGGTCGAACAGTCGTGACCCGACCGCGTCGTAGAAGTACTTCGACGGCAGCCGTTTCTGGGGCAGCGAGAGGCCGAGGAGGACGTCCGTTCGGAAGTCGCTGGTCCGTGAGGCGGCACGGGTGGTCGTCATGCGGGAGCGTCCTTCGCGAGTCGGAGGCCGGAGAACTGCCAACGGGCGTCGGGCGGGAAGAAGTTGCGGTACGTCGGGCGAACGTGCCCGGCCGGCGTCACGCACGACCCGCCGCGGAGGACGATCTGGTTGCACATGAACTTGCCGTTGTACTCGCCGATCGCGCCGGCCGCCGGGCGGTAGCCAGGGTACGCGGCGTACGGACTCGCGGTCCACCCCCACACGTCGCCGTAGAACGAGTCGCCGCCGGCCGCCGGGTGTAGTCGCCCGGAGTCTAGAAAGTTCCCGGCTGGTTCCGCTGCGGCCGCCGTCTCCCACTCCGCCTCCGTCGGCAAACGGGCACCGGCCCATCGGGCGTACGCATCAGCTTCGTAAAAGCTGACATGACAGACCGGCTCGACCGGGTCGAGCGGCTTCATGCCCCGGAGGGTGAACAGCGACCAGCCGGAACCGTCTCGCTCCCAGTAGAGCGGAGCCTTCCACTCGTTCTTACGGCACGCCGCCCAGCCGTCGGACAGCCAGAATTCGGGCCGGTCGTAGCCGTCGTCGATGATGAAGTCCAGGAACTCGCCATTGGTCACGAATCGCGACGCGATCTCGAACCCGTGCACGTAGACGTTGTGGGCCGGCCCTTCGTTGTCGAACGCGAACCCACCGCCGGCGTGACCGATCTGCCGAACGCCGGGCGAGTGTGCCTCCCACTGCACTGCCGGAATGTTGCCGTTCGGTCGCTCGTAGAGCGCCGCGGCGTAGGCCGGTCGCAACGGGTTCAGCCCGAATGCGTGCTTCAGGTCCGTCAGCAATAACTCTTGGTGCTGCTGCTCGTGGTTCAGCCCCAGTTCCATCAGCGGCGAGACCGCGGCGAGGGTACGGTCATCGGTTGTCGCGATGAAGGCGAGCATCTGTTCGTCCACGGCCCGACGGTAGGCGTAGACCTCGGCGACGGTCGGCCGTGACAACAGCCCGCGGGCCGACCGGGGCCAGCGCTTGCCGACCGCGTCGTAGTAGGAGTTGAACAGGTAGTTGAACCGCGGGTGGAACGGCTGAAAGCCCGCCACCCGCTCCGCGAGGAGGAACGTCTCGAAGAACCAACTCGTGTGCGCAAGGTGCCACTTGGGTGGGCTACAGTCGGGCATCGACTGGAGTTGGTAGTCCTCGGCCGCCAGCGGCAGGCACAACCGTTCTGTCTCCGCCCGCACGGTTCGAAACCGGGCCGCAAGATCGTCCCGAGCGGGGAGCAGTTGGATCGGCACTGACATCCCACCTCCGGGCGGTAGACGTTGACGGATTCAAAGTTCCGGATCGACGGGAAGGAGGTTCCCCTGCACGCCGCATGCCCTCATGTTAGGCGCGTGTGAGAAATGTATACCATCCGACCGGCCATTTCCTTCAGCGGAATTGCGATGGCCGCGTTGAGCCGCATCGTTGGCTCAGGTCGAAGTTTCTTTCCTGCTGCGGAACCGTTCGAACAACGTGTAGAAGCCCGGCACCTTCACGACTGCGTTCGCTGCGAGTTGCTGCTGGTAGGCCAGGATCGTTCCAAACGCCAAGTCGTGAGCGGGGGCATTATCCCTGTGATAACAGCCGGTGGGTACAGGTGACGGCGAGCGACCCGTCGCCGACGGCGAACCCGACCCGCTTCGTCGAACCGGCCCGCACGTCCCCGGCCGCGAGTACGCCGGGCAAGGATGTCTCCAGCGGACAGGGGTCACGATCCGCCACCGGCCACCGGCCCGATCGCAGAACGTCCGAGCCGGTGAGTACGTATCCGAGGTCGTCACGGGCGATCTCCGGCGGGAGCCACCCAACGGCCGGGTCCGCCCCGATGAAAACGAACACGCCGGCGCACGGCAGTCGGTTGCGCTCTCCGCTCGCTGTGCGTTCGATGTGCACGAATTCGAGGCGGTGATTGCCCTCGACTTCGGTGATCGCCGATCCCTCGTGCACGCAGATGTTGGCGGTCCCACGGATGCGGCTGACCAGGTAGTCTGACATCGACTTGTCGAGGGGGCTGCGCACGACCAAGTGCACGCGCCGGGTGCGGCAGCACTCGGCCAAGTGCATCGCCGCCTGCCCGGCCGAGTTCCCGCCGCCGACCACGGCCACGTCGGACTCGTCGTATAGGACTGCTTCCACCGCCGTGCAGACGTAGTGAATCCCCGCCGCCTCGAATCGCTCCGCGCCGAGCGCCGGCAGCTTCCGCCACCCCACGCCCGTGGCGATGAGGACGACGCGGGCCTGGATGACCGTATCGCAATCCAGGTGCAAGCGTCGCGGCTCGCGGATGTCGGCCGGCACTTCGACCCGGTCCACCGTGACGGGGGCCGCCATCTTCGCCCCGAACTTGAGCATCTGAAGCACCCCACGGGTGGCCAGGTCCGTTCCGCTCAGTCCGGCCGGAAAGCCGATGAAGTTCTCGATCTTCGACGACCCGCCCGCCTGTCCGCCCGGCCCGAGGCGATCGAGCAAGAGGGTGGACAGCCCCTCGGACGCGGCGTACACGGCGGCCGCAATCCCCGCCGGTCCGGCCCCGACGACCGCCAAGTCCACTCGTTCGCCGGGGCACGCCCGCCAGATGCCGGCGCACTTCGCGAGTTCGCGGAGCGTCGGGTTGAAGAGAACCTGTTTACTCCCGCAATCGACGACGGGCTTCTTGCAGGCGGGCGGTTGATTCGCAAGTGCCGCCCGGCCGGCGTCGGTCTCCGAATCGACCCAGCGGAACGGGACGAAGTTCTTGTGCAGAAACTCGCGCACGAGGTTCGTGTCCTTGCAATGCCCGGACCCGAGGACGGTGATGCCGAGCTTGCCGGCCATCGACAGCGCCTCCCGGCGGCGCGTCAAGGCGACGATCAGTTTCTCTCCGAAGCTCGGGACGCGGTTGAGCAGGCCGCGGACCATGGCGTGCGGCACCCGCAGGACGCGCGTCGCCCCTTTCGCGTGGCCACTCACGACCGTCGGCCGCCCAGTCAGAAGGTCAATGTCCCCGGCGAACCCGCCGGTGGGGTGGGTGGCGACGACCGCATCACCGTCGGCCGGGTTGCGAATCTCGATTGCCCCGTCCGTTACGACGAACAGGTCGAGTTCGGCCGTGCCGGCCCGGAAGACGATATCCCCGTCAGCGAACGCGACCGACACCGCGAACGGCCGGAGGAGGTCCAGTTCCGCCGGCGTGAGCTTCGGGAAGGTCAAGTCTTCGATTCCCGCAACCATACCGGCACCTGGCTTATCTTGTGGTGGACTCGTCCATCGGCTCGTGCGAGGAGGCGTCCGCTCGGAGGTACTTCGCCACTTTACGAATTCTCACGTCCGCAGGGCACGGACCGCAGCATTGGGCCGCCGCGACTCACGCCTCTGCCAACGGCCGGCCAACCCATTCGCCCTTGGGGTCAGTCGGCGTGACCGGAGAGCAAAGTGCCTCCTTGATGTCCAGGCCGACCGCGGTCGCAACCATTCATTCGGACGGCGGTCAGGATTGCTCTTTCTCTCCTTCAAGACCGGCCGACGGTGATTGGGTGCCTCCAAAGTCCACGCCCGTTTGTGGGGCTTCGTTCACCGAAAGTCGGAACACGTCCGGCCGGGCGTAGTGGCCGACCGGGTCGAAGTCGAATCGGGCCCGCGGGATGTCGGCCGGGTCCAGGTCAGCGGTCAGCACGGCCTCTTCGCCGAACACCGGCCCGGCCAACACCTGCCCGAGCGGCCCGACGACGCAACTCCCGCCCCGAATGAGCACCGCCGCCGGGTCGTCGCCGGAGACGTCACCGTGGCCGGGCGGACAGTCCTTCCGGGTCAAGAACTGGCAGGCGGACAGCACGAAGCACCGGCCCTCAAGGGCGATGTGCCGCACCGTGGGCAGCCACGTGTCCCGGTCGTCC
Organism: Limnoglobus roseus; assembly: GCF_008254045.1. Classification (GTDB taxonomy): domain Bacteria; phylum Planctomycetota; class Planctomycetia; order Gemmatales; family Gemmataceae; genus Limnoglobus; species Limnoglobus roseus. The sequence continues at coordinate 4,238,384 of NZ_CP042425.1, forward strand.
ACGGTGATCGCACAGTACACCTCTACCCCCTTGGCGTACATGGCCGTCCGCAGCAGGGGCATGTAGTTCTCCCAACAGATCGCCGCCCCGGTCCGCCCGACCGGGGTATCGACGACCGTCAGCGTCGAGCCGTCTCCCCGGCCCCACACGAGCCGTTCCGTCGCCGTCGGCACGAGCTTCCGGTGCTTCCCCAACAGAGCACCGTTCGGGCCGAAGAACAAGGCCGAGCAGTACAGGGTCGCGCCGGCCCGCTCGACGACCCCGACCACCAGGTGGACGCCGTGCTCCCGGGCGGCCGCCCCGATCGCTGCGGTCGCCGGGCCGGGGACCTCGACCGCGGCCTCGAAGTACCGGCGGAACTCTTCCCGCCCCTCGGGCGTCCGCGACCCCAGCCTGGCCCCGAACCCATAGCCTTTCGGGTAGCCGCCCACGAACGCTTCCGGGAACACGACCAGCCGCGCCCCCAAGCCGGCCGCTTCGGCGACCCGATGGCGGAGCTTCTCGACGGTGCCCGCGGTGTCGAACAAGATCGACCCGGTTTGGACGACCGCGACTCGGGTTGTGCTCATGAACGCCCCTCTTCCTTCCCTGTCGCCGGCCGTCACTCTTCGTTTGGCCGGACGCCCAGGGCCTTCATCCGGGAGGCGAGCGTGGTGGGCTTCAGACCCAGCAACTCGGCCGCCCCGCCCGGTCCGTAGATTTTACCCGCCGCCCGCCGCAGCGCGGCCCGGAGGTTTTGCCGTTCGAGGTCGCGGAACTCGGCCTCGGTCCACAGCCGGTCGGGAGCGACGCCCGGCAACGAGACCGGCGACTCCGCGGCGGCCGGCGGGGGTCCGTCCGGCACGTCGAGGACGAGCCGCCGGCCGGTGGACACGATCGCCGCCCGCTCGATCAGGTGCTGGAGTTCCCGCACGTTCCCCGGCCACGGGTACCGCCGGAGCCGCTCGGCGTCGGCCGGCGTGAGCCGCGGGACGGGCCGCCCGAGCCGCTTCGCCGCCGCGGCCAGGAAGTGTTCCGCCAACGGCAGGATGTCATCGACCCGCCGGCGGAGGGCCGCGACCTCGATCGGGAACACGTTCAGCCGGAAGTACAGGTCCTCCCGGAACCGCCCGGCTGCAACCTCCCGCCGGAGGTCGCGGTTCGTGGCCGCGACGACCCGCACGTCCGCCGTCCGCGTCCGCCCGTCGCCGACCCGCTCGAACTCCCCCTCCTGAATGACGCGGAGCAACTTCGGCTGGAGATCGGGCGGGATCTCGCCGACCTCGTCGAGGAACAGGGTGCCCCCGTCGGCCAGTTCGAACCGCCCGACCCGGTCGCGGGCGGCCCCGGTGAACGCCCCCCGGGCGTGGCCGAAGAACTCGCTCTCGTACAAGTCCCGGGGCACGGCCGCGCAGTTCACCTTGATGAGCGGTCGGCCGGCCCGTCGGCTGCGGGCGTGGAGCTCGCGGGCGACCAGTTCCTTACCGGTTCCGCTCTCCCCGGTCACCAGGACGGCGGCATCGGTTGGGGCGACCAAGTCGACATGCCGCAGGACCGCGGCCAGGGCCGGGCTCCGGCCCACGAACCGGCCGTCCGCGTGGGCCGCCCGGACCTCGCCGCGGAGGTACTCGGTTTCGAGTTCGAGCCGCCGCCGGAGGGCCTCGACCTCCTCAAACGCCCGGGCGGTGGCGATGGCCGCGGCGGCGTGGTTGGCGACCATCCGGAGCCAGCCGATCGCCCCCTCGTCGAGGGGGCCGCGAGTGAACGCGGCGAGCACCCCGAGGACGCGGCCCTGGTGGACGAGGGGCTGGCCGCCGAAGCCCGTGATTCCCTCCCGCCGGACCCAGTCGGCGTCGGCCACCCACGGGGCGAACGGGTCGACGGCGGGCACTTCCAGGGGCCGGCCGGACCGGCCGATCTGGCCCACCTTCCGCTCGCCCGGGGCGAACCGGTGGAACGCCCCGTCGACCCGGTCCCACGCCTCGGCCGGGTCGGCCACCGACCGGCCGGCGCTCGCTGCCAGGTGCAACGCGGGTTCGGTGCCCGGCTCCCGGCCGCAGGCCCGACAGACGTCGCACGCCCCAGGCGGGAGGGTGAGCCAGACTCGGGCGAGGGCAACCGCGGGGGCGTCGGCGAGCCGGGTGACGATCAATCGAAGGAGGGCATCGACGGACCGCTGTTCGGCCATGTCGAGCAGAAGTTGTTTGGGGTCGGTGAAGACCGCGAAGGCATGCGGGGGCATGAGGAAATGAATAACGAAATTTCGTGGCCGAACAACGGATTTTCGTGGTTCACGAAGTCCCGTTACTCATACTCGCTTCTATCTACCGACATAATTAACTGTCAGTTCAATACTTGTAATTTTACTCGCGATCGGCGTCGAGAGTGCGTATTGTGCTCTCGTGCGCAACCGTGGTATTCTCACCGCGTTGTCGCCGCGGTCATCAGAGAGTCCATGCGATGGCGAAGTCGATCCGTTGCCCGTGCCACGGGAACCCGGCGTGTCAACTCTGTATGGGGACCAAGTTCTACGACTACCAGCCGACAGACCGGGGCTGGATGCCATTCCGGTGCCCGACCTGCGCGGCCGCCACGACCACGGCCGAGCGGCGTGCGTGCGTGACGTGCCACGGGGAACTCACCATCGACCCAGCGAACCCGCCGTACGACCCGGGCTGGAAGGGCACCGCCCGCGCCGTCTGGAAGGTGTTCATGGGCGGCGGTTGAGCCGCCCGGCCTTCGCGAACGCCGCCGTCCCTTCACCCCAGAACCCGACTTGCGTCTATCGGCTCTTCGCGGACAAGCGGCCTCTGGTGTGAGGGACTGTCGCGCGGTTGGGAATGACCCGAAAGGCGGCTTCACAGTCGCGGCTTGGGCCGACGCGGTTCGCGGAGTGGGGAGCGATCCTTGCTCAAGAAGTGAATCGGCTGCCGCCGGCGTTCGCTGCCCAAGAGTCGGGGTTCGTCCGACAATTCTGCATTTCGATTCGGCCCGGTAGGGCCGCATTTCGTGCCACTGAGAGAACGGATGCGTCGCAAACGCAGGGTCGGCCGAACGGCCCGGCATGGACGACGATTCCCTCACTCTGAGAGCACACCGATGTCGTTTTCGTTCTGGCGTAAGACTGCGTGGAAGCGGATGGTTCGCAGTTCGGTCCGGTCTCTTCGCGTGGAAGCGTTGGAGGATCGTGTCACGCCGGCCGGCCTCTTTGCCGTCGGGTCGGCGGTCGGAGCCGCGCCGCTGGTGACGGTCTTCGACGCGACGACGCGGCAGCAGAAATTCACCATCACGCCGTTCGAGTCGAGCTTCACCGGCGGCGTGAACGTGGCCGTCGGGGACGTGACCGGCGACGGCACGGCCGATGTGATCGTTGGGGCCGGCGTTGGCGGTAGTTCGACCGTGAAGGTTTACGACGGCACCAACGGCACGTTCCTGAAGGACTTCACCCTCGGCGACGCCGGAGTGACGACCGGCGCGAGCGTGGCCGCGGCCGACTACAACCAGGACGGCGTGGCCGAGGTCGTGATCGGCACGATCCGCAGCAAGCAGCCGCTGGTGCAAGTGCTCCGCTTCTCGGACGGGAGCGCACTCCACGGGTATACGCCGCTGGAAGGCTCGGCGAGCGTGTCCGTGGCCGCCGGCGACGTGAACGGCGACGGCGTGCCCGACACCATCGTCGGGGCGGGTGCCGGCGGCGGGCCGCGGGTAATCGTGTTCAACGGCAGCACCGATGCGCAGTTGAGCAACTTCTTTGCGTTCGAGCAAAGTTTCACCGGCGGCGTCCAGGTGACGGCCGGCGACCTGAACGCCGACGGCAAGGCGGACATCATCACCGCAGCCGGGTTCCTCGGCGGGCCGCGAGTCCAGTCGTTCAACGGTGCGACCGGGCAGGTGATCTCAAACTTCTTCGCCTACGATTCCACCCTCCGGGCCGGCGTGACGGTGGCGGCGTTTGACGCCAACAACGACAAGTCCCTCGACCTCGTGACGGCGAACGGCAAGGGCCAGACGCCGGACATCAAGTCGTTCGACGGCCGCACGGCGGCGCAACTGACGAAGCCGACGTTCGCCAATCCCCCGGTCCCCGCGTCTTGGGACACAACCGCCCCGACGGTCACGTTGACCACAACGGCGGCCAACCCGACGAAGGCGTCGCCGTTCCAGTTCACGGCCAAGTTCAGCGAGGTCGTGAACGGGTTCACGCTCGGCGGGCTGACCGTGACGAACGGCTCCGTGTCGAACTTCACCAAGGTCGATGGCAAAACGTACACGTTCACCGTGACCCCGACGGCCAACGGTGACACGAAGGTGTCCGTGACGGTCGGATCGGCCGCAGACGCCGCCGGGAACGGGAACGCGGCGTCGAACACTGTGACCGTGAACTTCGACACGGCCGGCCCGACGGCGACGATCAACGCGATGACGACGAACGACGCCACGCCGACGTTGACCGGGACCGTGAGCGAGGCCGGGTCCACGGTGACGGTGACGGTGAACGGCCAGACTTACACCGCCACCGTGACGGGCACGACCTGGAGCGCGAACGTCACGGCGACGCTCGCGGCGGGGGGCTATACTGTCACGGCGACGGCCACCGACGCGGCGGGGAACGTGGGCCAGTCGGCCACGCTCGCCAACGGGCTGACGATCGACCTCACGGCCCCGACGGCAACGGTCAGTTCGTCCGCCACCGACCCGACCGGCACGAACCCGATCCCGTTCACGGTGACGTTCAACGAAGACGTGACCGGCTTCACCAAAGCGGACATCACCGTGGCGAACGGCTCGGTGTTGGGCTTCACCGCCACCGACGCCCGGACGTACACGCTGACCGTTGTGCCGTCCGGCGCCGGGGCGGTGACGGTGTCGGTCGCGGTTGGCACCGCGACCGACGCGGCCGGGAACGGCAACGCCGCCTCGAACGCCTTCATCCGCACGTTCAACGGCACGGTGACGACCGCCGCTGTTACGAGCACGGAGACTGGCCCAACGAAGGCCGCCACGATCCCGGTGAAGGTCACGTTCTCCGGTGACGTGACCGCCTTCGACTCTTCGGACGTGGGTCTGACCGGCGGGACGCTCGCCAATTTCGTCGCGGTGGACGGCCACACGTACACGTTCAACGTCACGCCGACGGCCGACGGCACGGTCGCGGTAAACATCGCCGCCGGTGCCGCCAATGATGCGGGTGGGAAGCCGACTGCGGCCGCCAGTTTCAGCATCGTGTCCGACCGCACCGCGCCGACGGCCAACGTGACGGCCTCCGCCGCGAGCACGAACACCAGCCCGATCCTCTTCACCGTCACCTTTAACGAGGCGGTGGACGGTCTGACCGCGGCCGCGCTGGCCGCGACGAACGGCACGATCGGGACGATCACGGCCGTGGACCCGAAGACGTACACCGTGGCTGTCACCCCGACTGCCGATGGGGCAGTCAAGCTGGCGGTCAAGGCCGGCGGGGCGAAGGACTTGGCCGGCAACGTAACGGCCGCCGCGTTCGACAAGACCGTGACCTCGGACCGAACCGTCCCGGTCGCGACGGTCTCGACGACGGCGACCAGCCCGTCGAACGCCACGACGCTCCCGTTCACCGTCACGTTCACGGAGGACGTGACGGGGTTCACCGCGGCCGGGCTGACGGTCGCCAACGGTACGGCGTCGAACTTCGTCGCCGTGAACGCGAAGACGTACACGTTCACCGTGACGCCGACGGGCGACGGCGTGGTCACGGTGACGGCGAACGCGGCAGCCGCGCAGGACGCGGCGGGCAACGTCAACGTGGTCGCATTGGCGTCGATCACGTCCGAGCGATCGGCTCCGACGGCGACACTGACGTCCACCGCCACCCCGGCGACGAACCAAAGCCCGATCCCGTTCCGGGTGATCTTTAGCGAGCCCGTGACGGGCTTGGCCGCCGCCGGCATCGGTGTGACCAACGGGACCGTTTCCAACATCGTGTCCGTCGATGCGAAGACGTACACGTTCGACGTGACGCCGGCCGCACAAGGGGCCGTGGTCGTGACGCTCCTGGCCAACGCGGTTCAGGACACTGCTTCGAAGCCGAACGCTGCCTCCGCGCCGTTCACCGTCACCTTCGACACCACGCCGCCCGCGGCCCCGGTCGTGCTACGGCTCGACGCGGCCAGCGACACCGGCGCCTCGAACACCGACGGCATCACCAGCGATACGACGCCGACCATCGTCGGCACGGCCGAGGCCAACGCCCAGGTGAAGGTGTTCGCCAACAGCGGGAGCGGCGCGACCTTGATCGCGACGGTCACAGCCGACGCGAGCGGGAACTGGTCCGCAACGCCCGTGACCGCCTTGGCCAAGGGTGCGTACTCTGTCACAGCGACGGCCACCGACGCGGCCGGAAACGCGAGCGGCGCATCGAACGCTTTCAACGTTGTGATCGACACGTAGGGAAGCGGACATTCATCGAGTGCGAAGTGAGATTTGGCGACCGAGGCGCGAACGGATTCGCACTCGGTCCGTCCACAACCGCTGGCCGCTCAACCCCGGCAAGCCGAAGTTCACCGGGGCCTTATTATCATCTGCTCGTCAATTGGCGGCGGTGGGTCAGAGCCGGCGTTCGTCAGGACACGCGGGCTGATTTGCCAGGGCAGGCCCCACTTGTCCTGGCATCAGCCGCATGCACTTTCCTTACTCCGTTGCCGACGAGGGCGTCCCAATATCGGCCCCGCAGGGGATCGCCCGAACGTCACTTCTTCTCCCGCTTCCCTTCGATGTCGAACTCTTGCTTGTTGCCACCGAACTCTGACGCGGCTTTCCCCTTGATCTTGTCTCCGTCGATCTTCAGCTTGTAATCGATGGGGATTTCGTTACCCATGAACTTCCGCACGGCGGAGAACGTCAACTCTCCGTCCTTCAGCTTCAGCTCCTTGACCTTCACGTCCTTCTGATCCGGCCAGTTCATCGTCCCGACGACCTTGTCCCCGTCTTTCGTGATTGTCAATTCGGCCGTCCGCTTCTGGTCTCCGATCGTGTACTCGCACTTCCACGTGCCGACCGGGTCCACTTTGTCCTCTGCCCGAACGAGGCCGCACAGCCCGAGAACCAGTGCAGCCGAAATGATCGCCTTCATGGTCGCCTCCGAAGATTGGCAGTGGCCGCCGAGCGCGGTCTGCCGGGGCCGATTCTAGTGGTCGGCTCCGCGTCCGGCAGACGGGCTCGAGATTTCGGCGTGTCGTGCAACTTGACGTGTGCCCGACCGACGGCCACTTGGCCCAATCGCTCTGCTACTGTCGCCCCAGGAGAAGCGATTGCAGCGCGGCCACTCTCCGCGTCGAGATCCTTTTGCTTCTCCCTCAAACATCTCTGCTCGACACGCCGCCGGCCGTACCGCCTTCTACAACGTCCTTACCCGCCAGTGTGAGCAGTCTCCCGGCTCGATTTTCGCGGCCGATCCGGTCGGCGGTCCCTGGCGAGTTCGGAGCCGAGGATCGCCCGTGTCTGACCCATCTCTGCCTCAGTACGCACTCGCCGACGCACTCGCCCACGCCCGAACCGTCGAGGAAATCGCCGACGCGCTCGTCCGGATCGGGCAGCCGGCGGTCGGCGCGTGCGTGACCGTGCTCGCCCTGCTGAACGACGACGGGTCGGAGTTCTTTTGCCCCCGGATCACGGGCTACTCCGACCGCGTTGCGGAGGCGTGGCGGCGGTTCCCCGCGGACGCCGCCCTACCCATCGTCGAGGCGGTGCGGGAAAACCGGCCGGTCTTCTTGGAGACACTCGATCTCCGCTTGGCCTACTACCCGCCCGGCAACGGAATGCCGCCCCCGGTGGGCCGCGCCTTGGCCGCCGTGCCCTTCCGACAAGCGGGCGTGGTCGGGGGACTCGGGTTTACCTTCCCCGACGATCGGCGTTTCGGGCCGGCCGAGCAAGGCCTGTTGGACGGCGTGGCCGGGCTGTGCGCGGCCGCCCTCGGGCGGGTCCGCCGGGGCGGATTGGGGTGCGAGGTGCTGCTGGTCGACGACGAGCCCTCCGTCCGGGCGATGCTGGACTTCGCCCTGCGGTCCCATGCATTCACGGTGCGGAGAGCGGCGGGCGGGGCCGAAGCCTTGGCGGCGTATCGCGCCCACCGGGGTACGGTGGCGGTGGTCCTGCTCGACGTGCTCATGCCGGAGATGGACGGGCCGCAAACCCTGGCCGCAATCCGCGAGGTCAATCCGGCCGTGAGGGCTGTGTTCATGAGTGGGCACACCGGCCGATACTCGGCCGCCGACCTCTTGTCGTTGGGGGCTTCGCACGTGTTCCAGAAGCCGTTCTCGTCCCTCGATCAAGTGATTCGAGTGCTCGGCGAGGTGGCACGGCGAGAGTAAGTGAAGTGCTCGGGATGAGACGACTGCGGGTCCGTTCAAAGGTCAGGAGCTTGAATGATCGAATCCGGTGCCGGCGGCGAAGTGTAGACCCCGTCGTTCGCCAAGCGGGTCATCGACCCGGTGAACTCCATAACGTGGTTTTTGATGGACGCCCTGTGGATGTGCAAGCTGGCGTGGCCGGTGTACGGGTTCGCCGGGCTGACCGTCGTCTTGGCTGCTGATCGCGTCCTGGCGGGAGAAGTAGGGCGTGTTCGCCGACCTCGGGCTGAACTGCTGGATCGCGATGAACACGGTCTGGCTCGTGTCGGACCTGAACGGACAGTCCGTGCCGCTGGAAGTCGCCGGGCCACTGGCGGTACTCGGCGCGATCTTTCTTGCGATCGCCGCGTGGCGGTCCCAGGACGTCCGCCGGTTGCGAATCCGCGCCCGCAGAGAGTGCGGCCGTCCCTGCGTTCACGAAGTCGCTCGCCCAGAACCGGATCAAACGGAGCATCCGGCTGAACTGCGTGGCCCTGAGCCCGACCTCGATGCCCTTGCCGCCGGTTTCGAAGCCGGTCGACAATCTCGCCGCGCATGGGCCGACACCCCGCTAAGCGGCCCTGGCGGCCGGAGGTGGCCCCAGCGTGCATGGCCTTCGCGTCCGAGGCGGATTCGAGCGACATCAACGGGAAATTCTCACCCTGCTCGGTGGCGACGTCCGGGCGGGATGACATCACCGGATCAAGAGGGCAGGACGCTGCCGACGGCGTCCATGAGGTCGTCCAGCCCGACGGCCGCATCCGCCGTGCCGATGGCGAGTTGTACCTCGTTGCGGCGGATCTCGGCGACCAGGGTCGCGTCGTCGCCCGGGATCGCCTGCGGCCCGGTCGGCTTCTCGGTGAGGACGGTCAGGAGGGATTCGGCCGGGACCACGACGTTGACCCAGTCGGAGCCGGGCTTACGGTCGCGGATGCCGACCTGGAGCTTGTCCCCGGAAGGGGCAATGTCGACGAGCCGTTGTTGACCGGAGGTTTGCGAGACGCCGTTGATCGTCATGTGTGATCTCTGAAGGAGCGGCGTATGTACCGGCATCGTCCGGCCGAGTACAGCCCGAATGATCCGAACACGAACCCTTGCCGCGACCCCGACAGTGTCGGCCCGGAATGCCGAGGCTTACGCATATCTGGGATTGTCGGTGATCCTAATAATTCCACGAACAAAGCAGCCCCGGATCAAGTGGAAGGGGTAGAAGAAGCGGATTGGAAGTGTCCCTTCGGGCGGGTTAAGGTCGATATAAGCTGGAAGTGCCGTCGGCAGAGTTCTCGGCCGACGGCACCCGCGTCGTCACAGCGTGCAAAGACGGCAAGGTCCGCGTCTTCGACGCCGTGACCGGCGAGCCGACGCGGACCATCGCGGTAACGACCGTTGTCGTGGAGTTGGCCGCGTTCAGTCCAGACGGCACAAAGGTTGTCGCCGCCGGCCGCGACGGGTTCGCCCGCGTCTTCGACGCCGCGACCGGCCGCAAGTTCCTCGACATCTCTGCGCACCAGCACGCCGTTCACTCGGCCGTCTTCTCGCCAGACGACGCACACGTCCTGACTTCCGGGTTCGACAAGGTCGCGGCCCTTGTGGGACGCGGCCACCGGCGCGGAACTGCTAACGCTCCGCGGCAACACGGGGGCATGCGGACAATCGCCGTCAACGCCGACGGCACGCGGCTGTTGACGGCGAGCGCGGACAAGACGGCGAAGTTGTGGGGACACGACGGTCGGCAACGAGACGCTGACACTGACTGGCCACAGCGGCCCGGTGAGCGCGGCGGCGTTCTCCAACGACGGCCGACGCCTCGTGACGGCCAGCGACGACCAGACGGCGCGGGTGTGGGGTGCCGGTGCCGCGCCACCGGTTCCGTTGAAGTAACCTGCCCTAGGCCGAACTGAGCCCAAGGGCTTGACGTCGGTCACCGCGTGGCTCGCTCTGTTCGACTGCCGTGTCTTCTTTGCCCCGATCCACTCCACCCTAAATCAGCCGCATTGCGGGCTGGCCGAATATCGCTGCGGAGAGAGCTAGCGGTCAACTGGCCAGAGGCATCGTTTGGTTCGGTGTACCTTTTACCCGAACATCGTCGGGCCGCGATCAATCTTACCCACCAAGTCGGTGGACAACGTAATGGCGTGCCCACCGAACAGCCCGCCGTCGTTGTACACGAGGCTGACCCACCGCTCGTCCCAATAAAAATTAATCCCGGCCAGGCCGATCTTCCGCTGGAACCCGAGCGCAGTCGTGGTGTGGTCGATCTCGGGATCGTACCACCCGCTTCGCCAGCCGGCGAACATCTTATTGGCGATGTGACCCCGCAGCCGAGTCTCGTTCCGGCGGAACCACGCGAGGTACCCCTGCAACGCTTCCAGCGACTCCGCCGGTGGGCGGGGACCGGGGGCGACGGTACAGATGGTGCCCTGACCCAACCGCCCGCGGGCGAGGGGGAACGTGAAGTCCCAACCGCTGGTACCCCGCGTCAGCTTCCCGAGAGTTGCGTGCTGGAATGACGCCTTCACCATCCGTCGCTCCCTCCGGTCGCCGCACGACTCCCGGTTTACCACCCAAGTTCACTGGCCCGGCCCCTCTACGGGCTCAGCTGAAGTGGACGTAGACGCTCCGCGCTCCGAACGGCCACTCGGCCAAAACGGTGGCGAAGAAGACCAATTCCTCAAGCACATGCTCCCCGTCCACATGCCGCTGGCACGCCCGATCCAGACCCGCACGGAATTTCACGGCCGACACTCGCAGGCCGCCACCCGTCCCGCTCACCCCGCCGTTGAACTTGGTGGCCCCGAACAGCCGATACACCTCCGGTTCGCCCCCGCCGATCGCGTACTGCAGGTGGGCGATCTGTCGCTGACGGTGGCCGGCCTTAACTCGCTTGTCGATAACATGCGCGGTGATCAGATGACTCATTACGCATCCCAGACCGAACACTTTATTAGCGCACGCCCCCGCACTGTAACACCGGCAGGACATTGGACCCCACTGGCGGCCGTAGGTCAAGCTGTGGGCGGTGAGTTCTGGTGGGTTGATCGCAGCAGTCAAAGTTCATTGCGGTTGCTGAGTGGGCAAACGACCCCGCCCTCCGCGTAGGCCAGACCCGATCAGCCGCGGTGTCAACGAAAACGCCCCGGCCAATGTAGCCGGGGCGTCGAGATTCATGCGCGGGCAGTTGCGGTGCCCGCTCGCGGTTTAGCTCGCGCCGTTGCCGGCGGCGACGCGGCCGTTGACGTAGCTGAAGGTCTGGCTGGCGGTGCTGCCGAGGGCGGTGATGGCCGCGATGCACACCACGATGATGAGGGCCAACATGACGGCGTACTCGACCGCCGTCGGGCCGTCTTCCTTCTTGAGGAACGAGACAGTTTTGCGAATCAAATTCTTCATAGCCAACTCCTACCAGTGACGTGTGCGAATGGATTGGCTCGCCAATCGGCGAGTTGAACACGGACAACCCTAGAACGCGGTTCGCTCGACGTGATCGGACTTTTCGGAATAACCGCCCCAAGCCGTCGGATTCTTCTGCACCATCCGGTCAGGGAAACCCTGACCAAGACATGAGTCTCCCTCGCTATGTTGAAGACCTCTAGCCCTTCGATGAACGCCGGCCGATTGTCAACAGCAAGCGAGTCGATTCGTTCAAGCCACCGCGTGCAGCCCAGTCTTCGATCCGAGCATCCGGGGTGAACCCGTAGCCCAAGTGGGTCGGTTCCGAGCGGGTGACGACTGCCCCAACTACAGTCGAGTGGCCGACGGGTCGGCAACCCAGGACTAGACCGAGCGCGTCGTCACACCGCGGGCTCGCAGTGGTTCTCCTCTTCTCCTCGCCAGCTCTTGGCTCGTTACGCCGCCGCCTTCACCGGCTGCACCTGATGGAACAGCCACCGCACCCACCGGTTGGCGACGGCCGCGGCCACCACGCTCCCCGGCTTGCCCCGGCCCTTCATGTCGGCCGCCAGTTTCTTCCACCGGGCGTCGTACCGCACCAGCCGGTGGGCGGCCTCGATGAGCACGACCCGCAGCTGCGGGTTGCCGGCCTTGATCAGCCCGGCGTCGGCCTGCTTCTGGCCGCTCGACGCGTTCCGCGGCGACAGCCCGCAGAACCGGGCCGCCTGCTTGCCCGTCCGGAACCGGTCGAACCGCCCGATCTCGGCCCGGATGGTGGCCGCCGTGACCAGGCCGATCCCCTTCATCGTCAGCAGATTCACGACCAGGGCATCCTCGGCGGTGACCTGGGCCAGGCGTTGCTCGGCCGCCTTGACGTCGCCGGCCAGGGCCTTCAGGCGGCCCAGGTGCCGGTCCATCACCCACCGCGTCTGCTCGCTCAGGGCGGCGTCGCGGGTCAGCCACGTCAGCCACGCCACCGTCCACGGGTTCACGCCCTCGGGGGCGGCTACCCGGTTGTCGCGGAGCAGGGCCCCGATCCGCAGCTTGACGTTCCGCCGCTCGCCGACGAGCTGCTGGCGGTACCGGACGAGCCGTCGCAGTTCGCGGACCTCGGCCGGGGCGTGCCACACCTTGGGCAGGTACCCGACCCGCTCCAGGTCGGCGAGCATCTTGGCGTCCGAGTAGTCCGTCTTGTCCGGGTTGCCCTTCATGCGGGCCACATACCCGGGGTGGGCCAGGTCGACCAGCCACCCGGCTTTGGTCACCAGTTCCTCGGCCAGATCGGCCGACCCGCTGCACGCCTCGATGGCCGCCCGCACGTCGGTGCCGAACCGGGCGACGGCGTCGCGGATGGCCCGCCAGTCGTTCGCGCAACTCTGGTTGAGCAACACGCGGCCGCCGCGGTCCAGGGCGCACACCTGGACGGACAGGGTGTGGTAGTCCAGGCCCACGAAAACGGGGCCGGTCGTCGTTGCCGCGGGCATGGCTGGTCCTCGAAGGTGTGGTCCTGTTGATGGTGACCACACCCACCCTCTCCGGCAACCAGCGTTCATCCCCATCTACAGCCGTAATTGCTACAATCGCCCTCGCAACGGGTTGCGGCGAGGGCACGGCATGTCAGGACGACCAACGCGGGCAATCGTCGAGCGGTGGGCCCATGAGGTCGAGGCCGCGGAGGTAGCGGATCGCCCGGCCGCGGGGTTCGCCCGGAGCGAACCCCGCGGCCGGGCGATCCGCTACCTCCGCGGGCTGCTCAGCGACACCGAACGCAAGAACGGCTGGCAACTGGCCGAGCACTTGGGCGAGGCAACGCCCGACGGCGTCCCGCACCTGCTGGCCCGCGCCGGCTGGGACGCCGACGGCGTCCGCGACGACCTCACGGCTTACGTGGGGCAGCATCTCGGCGACCCCCACGGCGCGTTGATCGTGGACGAGACGGGGTTCCTGAAGAAGGGGACGAAGTCGTGCGGCGTGGGCCGCCAGTACTCGGGCACCGCCGGGCGGATCGAGAACCGCCGGGTGGGCGTCTTCCTCGCGTACGCCGGCAGCAAGGGTTCGGCCCTGATCGACCGGGCGTTGGACCTGCCCAGGGAGTGGACCAACGACTCCCCGCGGTGTCGCGGGGCCGGGGTGCCGAAGGCCGTCGCGTTCGCCACGAAGATCGTGTTGGCGAAGCGGATGATCGAGCGGGCGGTCGCGGCCGGGGTGCCCGCCCGGTGGGTGACGGCCGACGCGGTGTACGGTTCGGACTACGCATTCCGGATCGCCCTAGAAAATCAAGGCCTGGGCTACGTGTTGGCGGTGCGGACGGACTTCGCGGTGACGGTCGGGTTCCGCCAGATCCGTGCGAAGGCGTTGCCGGCCGAGGTGCCGGCGGGCGCGTGGCAGCGGGTCCGCGGCGGGGCCGGGAGCAAGGGCCCGCGGTGGTACGACTGGGCGCGGACGCGGATCAACGGCCCGGACCCGAGACGGTGTCAGCGGTGGGTGTTGATCCGTCGGAACGCCTCCGACCCCGCCGACGTGTCGTACTTCGTGTGCGGCGGGCGGGCGGCGACGACGCTCCCCGAACTGGTCACGATCGCGGGGAAGCGGTGGGTCGTCGAGGAGTGCTTTGAACTCGCCAAGGGAGACTGCGGGTTGGACGAGGACGAGGTGCGGAGCTGGACGGGCTGGCACCGGCACCTGACGCTGAGCCTCTTCGCGTTAGCCGTGGTCGCCGTCATCCGCTCGCGGGTACCGCCGGTGCGGCGGAAAAAGGGGGCGAGAGGCTGATCCCGTTGAGTGTGCCCGGGGTGCGGAAGTTATTGCTGAAGCTGCTGTGGGCGGTGCCGGAAGACGAGAAGGTGTTGGCGTGGTCGGTCTGGCGACGACGCCATCAGCACCGCGCCCGCGTGTGCCACTACCGCAAACGCGGGGCGAGGCCGCCCGATTGACCAATTACGGCTGTAGATGGGGATGAACGCTGGTTGCCGGAGAGGGTGGGTGTGGTCACCATCAACAGGACCACACCTTCGAGGACCAGCCATGCCCGCGGCAACGACGACCGGCCCCGTTTTCGTGGGCCTGGACTACCACACCCTGTCCGTCCAGGTGTGCGCCCTGGACCGCGGCGGCCGCGTGTTGCTCAACCAGAGTTGCGCGAACGACTGGCGGGCCATCCGCGACGCCGTCGCCCGGTTCGGCACCGACGTGCGGGCGGCCATCGAGGCGTGCAGCGGGTCGGCCGATCTGGCCGAGGAACTGGTGACCAAAGCCGGGTGGCTGGTCGACCTGGCCCACCCCGGGTATGTGGCCCGCATGAAGGGCAACCCGGACAAGACGGACTACTCGGACGCCAAGATGCTCGCCGACCTGGAGCGGGTCGGGTACCTGCCCAAGGTGTGGCACGCCCCGGCCGAGGTCCGCGAACTGCGACGGCTCGTCCGGTACCGCCAGCAGCTCGTCGGCGAGCGGCGGAACGTCAAGCTGCGGATCGGGGCCCTGCTCCGCGACAACCGGGTAGCCGCCCCCGAGGGCGTGAACCCGTGGACGGTGGCGTGGCTGACGTGGCTGACCCGCGACGCCGCCCTGAGCGAGCAGACGCGGTGGGTGATGGACCGGCACCTGGGCCGCCTGAAGGCCCTGGCCGGCGACGTCAAGGCGGCCGAGCAACGCCTGGCCCAGGTCACCGCCGAGGATGCCCTGGTCGTGAATCTGCTGACGATGAAGGGGATCGGCCTGGTCACGGCGGCCACCATCCGGGCCGAGATCGGGCGGTTCGACCGGTTCCGGACGGGCAAGCAGGCGGCCCGGTTCTGCGGGCTGTCGCCGCGGAACGCGTCGAGCGGCCAGAAGCAGGCCGACGCCGGGCTGATCAAGGCCGGCAACCCGCAGCTGCGGGTCGTGCTCATCGAGGCCGCCCACCGGCTGGTGCGGTACGACGCCCGGTGGAAGAAACTGGCGGCCGACATGAAGGGCCGGGGCAAGCCGGGGAGCGTGGTGGCCGCGGCCGTCGCCAACCGGTGGGTGCGGTGGCTGTTCCATCAGGTGCAGCCGGTGAAGGCGGCGGCGTAACGAGCCAAGAGCTGGCGAGGAGAAGAGGAGAACCACTGCGAGCCCGCGGTGTGACGACGCGCTCGGTCTAGTCCTGGGTTGCCGACCCGTCGGCCACTCGACTGTAGTTGGGGCAGTCGTCACCCGCTCGGAACCGACCCACTTGGGCTACGGGTTCACCCCGGATGCTCGGATCGAAGACTGGGCTGCACGCGGTGGCTTGAACGAATCGACTCGCTTGCTGTTGACAATCGGCCGGCGTTCATCGAAGGACTAGGCAGCACGGACATTCAGAAGTCCTGGTTTATGAGGGCTGCGAGCCAGACAAAGCCAGCGAAGTTGACAGCTTTCTTCTCGTACCGGGTGGCCACTCGGCGGTACCGCTTGAGCCCGCCGAAGAACCGCGCGATGACGTTGCGGTTCTTATATCGGCTCCGGCTGTATCGCTTCACTCGCTTCCGTGTTGGGTTGGGCCGGATACAAGCTTTCGCTCCCAATCGCCTCACTCGCTTGCGGATGGCATCGCTGTCGTAAGCAGCGTCGGCGAGTACGGGGCCAACGCTCCCGGACTTCAGTTCTGCCAACAGGGGCTCTGCTCGAGGGGCATCTCCGCACTGGCCGGCGGTCACCAAGAGCTTGAGCAACTGCCCCCGACGATCCACCAGGGCGTGGAGCTCGGTCGTCAGCCCTCCACGACTTCGTCCGATGCACCGCCGCTCGTCCGCGTCCTCTTTTTTTCTCGGGGCAACCGCCGTCCCGATGAGGCCACCGGGTGCGCCTTGACGGTCGTGGAGTCGAGTTGGACCTCTTCCAAGTCCGGGGTGCCGAGGGCGACTGCGATCCGCTCCCAGACGCCGGCCGCACACCACCGGTCGAACCGCTTCCAGGCGGTGTTGTGCTTGCCGAACCGTGTGGGCAGGTCCTCCCAAGGGATGCCGGTACTGAGGACAGAGAGGACCGCGTTGACGAACAGCCGGTTGTCAGTGGCCGTGCGACCTGGGTCGCTCGCCTTGCCGGGCAGCAAGGGCTGGATCTTCTCCCATTGCGGGCCTGTCCGTTCGTGCCGGCGTCGCATTGATGGTTCCTCCTTGAACGACATCAAGTGTCACGAACGATCTGAAAAGATGCCAGCCTGAATGTCCGGGCTACCTAGTATTACTCCGTTAGCTAGGGCGGCCGCTTGCCGAGAAGTTCGGGCACGGTTTGACGGCAGACCGGGCAGCGGGCGCACCAGCACGCGAGCACCGCTTGCAACTGCTCCCGCAGCCCCGGAAGGGTCAGCCCGGCGAGACTTTTTTTCGGCGGGTCCGGCGGAGGTCTTGGAGGAAGGCGTAAGCCATCAGGACGAGGACGGCGTGGTGGTTCCATCCCCGCCACGACCGCCCCTCGAAGTGGTCCAACCCGAGCTCGTCTTTCAACTCGCGGTAGCTGTGCTCCACCCACCAGCGGCTCTTGGCCGCGGCGACCAATCGCTTCAGGCTCGTCGCGGCCGGCAAGTTGCTGAAGAAGTACTTGGCCGGCTGATCCGCCCCCGCCGGCCATTCGACCAGCAGCCAGCAGGCGCCCCCCGGCTCACGGCCGCTCGACAGCTTGTGCGCCGGTCGGACCCGCCAAGCGGCGAACCGGCCGGCCATCTTTCCCTTGGTCCCTTTCCGCCACATCACGGCGCGGAAGTCCGCCACGCGACCCAACGCCCATTCCTTGACGTTGGGTGATTTCGCCCCGGCCCGGACGCCGGCCGGTCGCGTCGGTGGTCGCCCGGTGCGGCCGGCCGGCGGGACCGGCCCCAGATCGGCGTCGGCCGCGACTACCTTCAACGTCGAGTCGATGCCGACGAAGTACGTCCGGCCGTCGGCCGCCAGTTGCTCGCGGAATTCGGTCACGGTCCCGAACAGGCTGTCGGCCAGCACGACGCCACAAAATCCATGGCCCGCCGCCTGCCGGAGCATAGCTAACGCCATCTGCCACTTCGGCCGGTAGCCGACCGCGACGGGGACGCCGGCCCGGGCCATGCGATCGGCGTCGTCCGCCCACGCTTGCGGCAGGTACAGTTGGGCGTCCAGCCCCACGACCTCTTTGGCCGTCGCGAACTGCAAGGTCACGGCCACCTGGCAACTCGCCACCTTGCCGAGGGTGCCGGTGTACTGACGGGCCACGCCGACGGAGTGCGTGCCCTGCTTGGGGAACCCGGTGTCGTCGATGATGACCACGCCGGCCGTGCCGAACCGGCGGGCGACCCACGCCTGCAGGCCGCCGCGGACCTCGCCGGTGTCCCACGGGCTCTGATTGAGGAACTGCTGAAGGGCTTGCTCGTAGTCCGCGTCGCCCTGCTCGATCGTCTTCAACCGGGCGGCCATCGGCTCGACACTCTTGCGGTGGCCGTCGAGGAGGATGCCCCGCAGGTAGGCATCGCACCATCGCCGGCGGCGGGCGTTGCCCAGCGTGCCCGCGACCTCGTCCAGGAAGGCGGTCAGCTCCCGCCGCAGCTTTGCAAGCTTCCGTGCGTCCATCCCGCCAGAGTACGGCGGGATCGAGACGAAGTAAATAACCTAACGGAGTAATACTAGCAGGGTGCTGAAAAATCCCGGTCTTGAGCCGGGTTCGGGATCGCGCTACGCTCGTTCCGACCGCGCTCTGGAGAGGAACTCATGCGTGGCCGACCCGGCGGTCCATGGCCGCTGTTCCACGTGTTCGACGTCGAGGCCGGCATCCCGGCCGACCACCCGCTCCGGGGCGTCGAGCGGCGGGTGGACCGCGCCCCGGCCGGCATGCCGGCCGCGTCTACTGCGGCGTCCCGCCGGATCGGCCGGCCCGGGGTGCCGCCCGAGGGGCTGTTGAAGGCCCTGCTGGTCATGGCACGGTACTCCGCCCGCCGCGACCGGCAGTTGTGCGCGCGGATCGACACCGACCTGCTGTTCCGCGGGTTCCTCGACCCGCAGGCGGGCGACGACGCGTTCGACGCGACGACGTTCACGCGCAACCGCCAGCGGTTGGACCACCACCTGACGAGGGCGTTCTTCGCCGCCGTGGTCCGGGAGGCCCTCGCGGCCGGGCCGTGCCGCGAGCACTTCCGCGTCGACGGCACGCGGATCGAGCGTTTCGCGTCGGCCAAGGGCTTCCAGCCGGGGACCGCCGCCGGCGGTGGAACGAGCGATCCGGGCGGTCGACGGCCGCGGGGCCCGGCCGTCGACGCCCACGGCCGGAAGCGGACGAACGCCCCGCACGCCAGTCGCACCGACCCGGAGGCCCGGCGCTACCGGAAGGGGCTGGGGGAGGAGGCGGGGGTCGCCCACATGGGGCACACGCTCGCCACGACCGCCACGGCCGGATCGTGGCGGTTCTCGGCGGACGGCACGGCCGAGCGGGTGGCCGCGTTGGAGAGGCTCGACGGGTTGAAGGATACGCACGGCTTACCGCCGACGCCCCTCGGGGCGGACGAGGGGTTCGACTCGGGCGAGTTCTTCCAGGCGCGGGAGGGCGGCGGATCGAGCCGCACGTCCCACTGGTCAAGCCGCCCCGCGATCCGAAGGTGGTGGCGCACCTTCGTCCGGTGCCGGGCGTGGAAGCCCGCCCCGCGATCCGAAGGTGCGGATGGGCACCGAGGGCTACCCGCCATGCCTCGTCGTCACGAGTTGTCGGACGCCCAATGGGCCCTGGTCGAGCCGCACATGCCGCCGCCGTCTCGGGGCCGCCGGTGGGCTGACCACCGGACGGTCGTCGATGGCGTCCTGTATTGGGCGGCCACCGGGGTGCCGTGGCGGGATCTGCCCGAGCGGTACGGTCCGTGGCAGACGGTGTACGAGCGGTTCCGGCGGTGGCGGGACGACGGCACCTGGGAGGCCATCCTGCGGGCGTTGCAGGGGACGGCGGACCAGCTCCGGCTCATCGACGGGTCGCGGTTCGGCGTCGACACGACCATCGCCCGGGCCAGCCGGTCGGCGGCCGGGGCGAAAAAAAGGGGCCTACCGCCGAGCCGGCCGACCACGCCCTGGGCCGCGGCCGCGGCGGGCTCGGGACGAAGTTGAACCGGGTGGCGTGCGGGAACGCGCTGCCGGTCGGCGTCGCCCTCACCCCGGCGAACGCCGGGGAAACGGCCGGGTTGGACGCCGCTCTCGACTCGGTGTCCGTCCCCCGGCCGGGCCGGGGTTGCCCCCGCCAGCGGCCGCCCGCCGTGGCCGGGGACAAGGGGTACGACCACCCGTCGGTCCGCCGCCGGCTGCACCCCCACCACCGGCCGAAGCGGGGCCGGCCGTTCGGGTTCGACCGGGCGGCGTACCGTGGTCGAGCGGTGCGTCGGGTGGTTGAAGGAGAACCGCCGGCTGGCCACCCGGTACGAGAAGCTGGCCGTCAGCGACCTGGCGGTGGCCCACGTGGCCATGATCCGACTGTACCTCAAGCGGGTCACGGCAGCCTTATCAGACAGAACCTAAAGACATTGAATGCAAATCTTTTTGAGGGCATATGCCTCAGGTGGCGGGATCAATACGCCGATTCTTACGAATTAAATCGTATTAGGCCGTGTTGATGTTCCTGAGTCGCCGTAGTCGCAGGACGCCGAACACCAAATGGACCACACCGAGGAACATCGTCTTCCGCTTCTCGTACCGGGTGGCGAACCGGCGGAACTGCTTGGCCTTGCCGAACAGCCGCTCCACCTTGTTCCGCTCTCGATACCCGTCCGGCAGGAACGGCTGGGGCTCGACCCGGTTGCTCCGGCTGGGAATGTTCGGGAACACGTCCCGGTCGACGCACGCCTGCCGCTGGTCGTCCCCATCGAACCCCTTGTCGCACACCGCCTCGTCGAAGTGCGGCACGCGAGCGATGGTGGCGTCGAGCAGCGGCCCCAACCGCGGGGCGTCGTGGGCTTGGCCCGGCAACACTTCGACGGCGAGGGCCGTGCCCTCGTCGACGGCCGCCACGAGAACCTTGGTGGTCAGCCCGCCCCGGCTGCGGCCAAGACCCTCACGGCGAGCACTTCGTGCCGCCCCGATCTTTTTTTCTTCCGCCGTGCCCCGGCCGCATGCTGGTGGGCGCGGACGACGGTGGAGTCGACCAGGATGCGGCGGACGTCACCCAGGTCGGGGTTGGCGGTCAGCAGTTCAAACAGCCGCCGCAGGCTGCCCGAGCGGGCCCACCGGCCGAACCGGTGGTACACGGCGTCCCACGCCCCGAACTCGCTCGGCAGATCCCGCCATGGGATGCCGGTCCGGGCCCAGTACAGGATTGCCTCGAAGAACATGCGGTCGGACAGGCGTGGCGGCTGGCCGCCGGTGAACTGCTTGGCCTGGGCGACGAGCGGTTCGAGGATGGCCCAGTGGTCGTCCGTGAGCAAGTACCGCACGGCGTCGTGCCTCGGAATGGTCGGGATCGACCTAAACTCTTACCCCGAACGAACACGGCTCGTCAACACGGCCTAGCAGGGTGAAACGCATGCTTTCGGGCACCAAGTGGGCACCATATAATGGCGCAGATAACACATGACCCAACGTATGCTATTATTTGATCCCGCTGTGTCGTCGGCCGTCAGCATATTCGGCAGGGCGAACGCATCTAATGGTAGTGTCTGTCAAGTGAAAGCGTCCGCCGAGTAGGGGTAGTGACTGTCAAGTGCCACCCGACGGAAAGCGTCCGGCGAGTTGGTCTATGACCGAGCGTCGTGGATCGGGACCGGTCGGACTACGACGGCCGCCAGCGGTCGGGGAGGAGATCGGCCACGTCGGCGTCGGACGGGGGCGGTGGAGGTGGTGAGCAGGTCGCGGTGGTTGGCTACGGGTCGTCCCCGTGCCGCTCGGTGGTTGGTCTGTTCGCCTGTCGTAACTGACACTGACAAACGTCTGGTATGGCTTTTGCGCTCGTCTTTTGCCGCCCATCTGGGAGGCCGACATGGCGAGCGCGACGATGCCGGACGAGTTCTACGTAAGTGTGGCGCACCGAATTGTGTAAGCGCACGGTGAATCGACGCCTTGCACAGTCGGTTACGATGGTGGCTTTCTCACCCGAGGAGGCTACCCGTGTCCGACACCCCGCTCACATCCCCACCCGCCAACCCGTCCGACCGAGAGCAGTTCTGGCGGGACACGGTCGCCGCGTTCGCGACGTCCGGCCTTTCGGTCCGGGCGTTCTGCCTGGCGAATGGCCTGTCCGAGAAGCGGTTCTATACGTGGCGGAAGAACCTCGGCCTGAGCCCCGTCGTGCCACCCGCCGGGTCGCCGTCTGACGCCCCGCCGGCCCGCGGATTCGTGCCCGTCCGGGTCGTGTCGGACGCGACGGCCGAGGTCGTCCTGCCCGGCGGGGTGGTCGTCGTGGTGACGCGCTATCAACTGGAGATTTGCATGGCGGCCGGAGAGAATCAGACAGCTTCGCTGACCGCGCGCATCGAAGAACAGGCCGCTCGGAACGCGGCAGCCCAGGCCCAACTGGCCGAACAGCTTCAGCGGTCGGAAGCCCATCTCCGGGCGCTCACCCCCCTCGTGTCGAGGTGGGTTCATTTCAGCGACCGGAAGGTCTTCTCGTCCAAACCCGAGGAATTGGCGGCCGCACGCCAGAACGCCATCGACGACCTTCTGGAAATCGGACGGCTGCTCAAAGAACTTGGCATGCTCACCCTTGTCCTTCAGTGGGGCGGATCGGAAGGCCTGTCGCGGGAGATTGCCGCGGAAATCGTCCGGGCGTCCGCGCGATGGCGAACGCGACTGCGTCGTTGAACTGCTCGCTCGCACGGTGTTCGACCCTCGTGCCCACTCCCCCAGTCTCGGGGAGTACGAGCCGGACGACCCCACTGCCGTTTACCCGCACCTCGTCTTCTCGATCCCCCTGTTTCTCAACATGCCCTTTACCCGCGACCCCGAACTCGACGAGGGCGGCGAGTCGGACCCGCCGGCGGGGGACGGCAGACGAGAACCCGGAACCCCGCCCAAGTCCAAGCGTAGTACCCACAAGGGCGATGCGCAGGCGAAGATGCCCGTGGTCCTCCTAAAACACCACAACTACGCCGAGGACGGCGGTGTCACCCCCGACCCGATCAACAACAACGAACTGGCCCGCCGGGCCGGTGTCTCGACGTCGACCGCGTCGAAGTTATTTGCCGACGTGTTCGAGGGGCACGACAAGTACAAAATTATGTGTCGGAACGTCCGCAAGTTCGCGCTGCGTCTCGGAGTCTTGGCCGGTGACATTCCGATGCAACGGTACTCGGAGTATCGGGACGACCTCAACCCAGAACGCGATGACGGATAATTAGCGCGTTCGATCGTTCGGCAGAAATTGCCGAATGGTTTGCCACTTCGCTAGTCGACGCAACTTCCGACGATTCAGAATCTTTCGTCGCCACGAGTGCGACGTCTTGCGGCAATCTGCCGAACGCTTCGACAGTGGGTGTGCGGTTCGCGATGGGCGAATCACACGCTTACTCTGTGGAGCGGATCATGACGACCGGGAACAATCAACATCCAATGGCCCTGCAGCCGCGCGACGCGGCGAAGATGCTGTGCATCTCGCCCCGCACCCTCTGGGAGTGGACCCGCCTCGGGCTCATCCTGTGCATCCGGATCGGGACCGGCAAGCGGAAGACGGTCCTGTACTCCGTGGCCGACCTGCAAGCGTGGCTGGCCCAGCACACCGGCACGACGGGAGGTCAGGCATGACGCCCCTCGAACGGGTGCTGGAGAAACTGCCCACCGCCCGCAAGTCGGGCGGCGGGTGGACCGCCCGCTGCCCCGCCCACGACGACAACTCGCCGAGCCTGTCCGTCAACCGAGGGGACGACGGGCGAATTCTCTTGCACTGCCACGCCGGCTGCCGGTTCGCCGACATCGTCCGGGCGCTCGGACTGACGCCGGCCGACTTGCGACCGGAGAAGGAAGCGCACCGGGCGAAAGTGCCGCACATGGCCGTCGAACGGGGAAACGGGTTCTCCTCGGCTGAGGCGGTCATCCGGTGTCTCGCCCGGAAGAGCCGGCCGCCGTCGGGCCGGTGGGAGTACCACGACGCCGGCGGGGCGATGGTCGGACTGACCCTTCGGTGGGACGGCCCGCGTGGCGGAAAGCGTTACTCTCCGGTTGCTCTGATCGACGGCCGTTGGCAGATCGCCGGAATGCCATCGCCCCGCCCGCTTTACCGACTGACGGAAGTCAGAAAGGCCAAGCGGGTGGTTGTTACCGAGGGGGAGAAGGCCGCCGACGCGTTCCGCAAGCTCGGCTTCACGGCCACGACTTCGGCCGGCGGAGCCGACGCCGTCTCACGAAGCGACTGGACGGCGCTGGTTGGCCTTCTGGGAGTGTGGATATTCCCGGACAACGACGCCCCCGGCCGCCGGTACGCCGAAGCCGTGGCCGCGGAGATCGCCAAACACTCGCCGGCAACGGTGGTGCGGGTGATCGAACTCCCCGGCCTGCCCGAGAAAGGGGACATCGTGGACTGGATCGACGCCCACGGCGAGGCGGCCGAACCGGACGGCATGAGGGCCGAACTCGAAGCGATTGCCGCCGACGTCACCCCGCAGCGGGGCGGCTATGCCGCCGCGAAGCCGCGGTCGCGGGCCGTGCTCAATCTCGTTTGCCTGGCCGACGTGGAACCAACCGAAGTGCCGTGGCTGTGGCCGAGCCGCATCCCGCTCGGTCGGCTGACCCTACTCGTCGGGCGGCCGGGCGCCGGCAAGTCGTTCCTGACGTGCGACATCGCGGCCCGCCTGTCCGTCGGCGCACCGTGGCCGGACGGCGGCACCGCCCCGCTCGGCTCGACCCTGCTCATCTCGGCCGAGGATGACACCGCCGACACCATCGCGCCGCGACTCAACAGCGCGGGGGCTGACCTGAAGAGAATCCACCTGCTGACAGCCGCGAAGGTTGTGGGGGAAGACGGCAAGGAAAGGGTCGTCGCCTTTGACCTTCAAAACGTCGACCTCATCCGCGACGCGCTCGACCAACTGTCGGACTGCAAGCTTGTCGTCATCGACCCGGTCGGCAGCTACCTGGGCGGGCGGGTGGACGCCCACCGCGATAACGAAGTCCGCGGCGTCCTGGCCCCGCTGGCGGCCCTGGCCGCCGAGCGCGGCGTAGCTGTCCTCATCGTCTGCCACACCCGCAAGGCCCAGTCGAGTTTCGCCGACGACGCGGCCCTCGGCAGTCGCGCCTTCGTCGGGCTGGCCCGGTGCGTGCTGCACTTGGCGGCCGACGATAAAGACCGCGACCGCAAGTTGCTCGTGCCGGGCAAAAGCAACTTGGGTGAACCGGCCGCCGGGCTGGCGTTCACGATCAGCGGTAAACCGGCCCACTTGGAGTGGGAAGCCGATCCGCTCGACGGCTTGCACGCGGACGACCTGATGGCCCCGCCCGACGGCAGTCGACAGGTCGGCGGACCGAAACCAAGAGCCCGTGACGCGGCCGTGGACTGGCTGACCCGCGTCCTCGAAAATAGCCCGCTTCTCGTCCGAGAGATCGAGGCACAAGCGAAAGCGGCGGGACTGGCGTGGCGGACGGTTCGCCGCGCCCGAGAGGAACTGGCAATCATCCCACACAAGCAGGCATTTTCGGGCGGATGGGCGTGGCAACTGCCGAACGAAGGTGACCACGCCCACCCGCGAACCGGGCCAAGAAGAGAAGCCGGTGGCCACCTTCGGGAGAACGACGCAAAAAACTCAGATAACCGACTTCAAAACGTCGAAGGTGGCCAGGTACAACACAACTCGGCCGCCTTCGACGAATCGAACACCGTGAGCGGGATCGACGTTGCCGACGGCTCGTTGTTCCCGGAAGCGCGCGGCCTACCCGATTAACCGCACCCCTAAACAGGAGTCAAGGACATGGCATCCGTTGTCAATGATCCGAATGGCCGGCGGCGCATTCAATTTGTCGCGCCCGATGGGTCACGCAAAGCCATCCGCCTCGGGAAGACCGACCGTAAGACCGCGGACAGCATTTGTCGACACGTCGAAGCCCTCCTCGGCGCGAAACTGAGTGGCCAGGCCATTCCGCGGGACACCGCCGTCTGGCTATCCGGAATCGGTGGCAAACTCCGTGACCGGATGGTGGCGGTGGGTCTGGCCGAAGGAGTGTCGGCCGTCCCGGCTCTGCAAGCCTGGTGCAAGGGGTACATCGCAGCCCGCACCGACTTGGCTCCCCGCAGCGTCGCGCGACTGGAATTCGCGGCCCGACTGCTCGTCGAACACTTCGGCTCCGATCACCGATTGGACGCCGTCACGGCCGGGGACGCGCAAGGGTACGCCCGGTGGCTGGCCACCACGCGGGCCGCAAACACTGTCCGACGGCAGCTGGGGTGGGCCAAGCAATTCTTCGGCGCGGCCGTGAAACATGAAGTCCTGACCCGCAACCCCTTCGTCGGGCTGGCCGCGAATACTCGGCCCGACCGATCGCGCGACCACTTCGTTACCCGTGACGAGACGGCTAAGATTATGGACACCTGTCCGGACGGGGAATGGCGGCTGATCGTGGCCCTCTGCCGGTTCGCCGGCTTGCGCTGTCCCACGGAAGTACTCGCTTTGCGGTGGGCCGACATCCTCTGGGACCAAGACCGGATGACCGTCGCCAACGGGAAGACGGGGAAGATAACCGGAGAGCCATTTCGTACCGTGCCTCTGTTCCCCGAAGTCCGGCTTCACCTCGAAGTCGCGTTCGACCAAGCGCGGGAGAGGGCGGAACACGTCATCACCCGATACCGCGACTGCAACACGAACCTCCGCACGCAACTCGCCCGAATCGCGCGGCGGGCGGGAGTACCAATGTGGGATAAACCGTTCGTCAACATGCGGGCGAGTTGTGCCACCGAACTGATTCAGACCTACCCCGCCTACGTCGTGGCGGCTTGGCTCGGGCACACGCAAGCCGTCGCCGAAGCCCACTACTGGCAGGTGACCGAGGACCACTTTAAGAAAGCGGCGCAAAATCCGGCGCAGCAGAGAGCGGCGGAGGGAGCCGCAAACGAAAGGGAGTGAGAGTCAGGAAGATGAGGAGCCGCAACATGTTGCGGCCCCCTGCGATTTGATGCAATCTTGTCCAGTACACCCGGAGGGATTCGAACCCCCAACCCTCGGTTCCGAAGACCGACGGAGGGTGGGGAAAACGCCTCGGAAACACCGAGTTCCGAAAACGGGCGCAGTGCGGGGCGCAGGAGCGACGGGGACCTAGGCGTCGTCGTCACCGCATGGCCGAACCTGCCCGAGCCGATTCGCCGGGCGATCTTGGCATTGATCGCGTCGGGCAACCTCCACTCGTGACGCATTTGTGCGATCCACCGGGATCGGCCTCCCTATCCTCCCACGCTCCCGCCCCATCAATGTGCCGAGGGGCGGGGCCAGGGCCGGGGTCGAGAATGTTGCTTTAAGATCGGCCCTCCGCTGGATGGCGATCAATCGAGATCGCCGTCGCTGCGTGGCAACTCGTCCTTCGAGGAACGCCGCGGCTGCGCGAACGCCTGCATTCGGCAGCCGGTCCGCATGGCCTCGCGGGCGGCGTGACCCGCGCCAGCGTCACGAGCGACCGCCGAGTTTCGATGCGTCGGACCTTGTAGGCCGTCCCGTGGACCGGGACTGGTGTAACTTTCCCCTCCCGATGCACCAAGGACGAGCATGGCCCACTACTTCTACACCGATCCCATTGCCGCCGCGTGGATGGCCAAGCACTTCCGATTCAAAATGTCGGCCGGGAAGTTCTGCCTCCAGGCCGAGAGCGTTGACACGTTCCTGCGGTTGCTCGCCGAGGGGATGGAAATCGACAAGATCGTCGTTCAGAAGGAAAGCATTGCGCTGCTGGACCCGAGACTCGGCGACATGGTGGAAGACGACGCACGCGGGAAGTTGCGGATCCTCGCGGAACAGCACTTCCCGTACACGGCGAACCTCAAACAGATCGTGCAGCGGAACGGTCGCGCCTTCATTTTTCCGCAGAAGGCCAACGAGTGATTCCGGACTCCGCGCCCCCCGCCGCCGCGGGAGCGTGCCGAGGCTCACGGGCCGTGAGCCAGCGTCCGAGCGGTTGACCGCCACGGCCGACGGCCATACCCTTCTTCTTTCCCCATCAGCGGGTTGACTCGGGAGGTGGTTCCGATGACATTCCAAGAAGCCGTGGTCGAGCTCTTGAACAAGCACGCGAAGGCCGAACTCAGCCCGTCCGCTCAACGCGGGAGTGCGTTCAACCGGGCCAAGACGGTCCGCTTCAAGAAGGGAAAGGGCGGGGTGTACGAGGGCAAGGACGCCGACGGCACCGAGGTGCTGGTGTACTTCAACGACCAGGCTGGCGTCATTTCGTGCACGGAGATCGAGGCCGACGCGCCCGATGACGACGAGTGAGTCGGTGCGACTCCCGACGGCCGAGAAGGTTACCGAAACCGAGACGATGCTACTCATTTTTGCCCACGGCTGGGAAACCGAACTTTCCACCGGGCCTGCCGACTGTGCCGAGGCCGCGAATCCGAGCGGCACCCTTTGCACCGGCGGCGAGGCGAATTCCTTCCGCGCGGCGGACAGCCGGGCGTCTATCGAGGATCGGCCGAATCTGGTACACTCGGCGGCCCCGACGCGGGATCACGTTCCCGCGTGGTCGGGCCTGGAGATTACGGGATGAAGTTCCCCGCGCCCCATGCCCCGGGCCTGGCCGCCGGCCGGCACGACCCGTTGCAGGAATACTTCAAACGACGCCGCGACCCCGCCACGGGGGTAGTCGCCTACGTCGATCCGCCGCCGGACGCCGAGCGGGACGCCGCCTTCCGCGACCTGCAAGCCCGCGTGGCCCCGCTCGAGGCGGCCGCCTCTGCCCACCGGGACGCCGTCCGCGGGCTGGCGGACCGCTGCCGGGCGGGGTGGGGCGGCGGTGCGGAGGCGAACGGCCGACGGCCGGCGGTCGCCCCGGCCGCGCGGCGGCGGCTATACACCGCGGCCGAGGGGGAGCGGGTGGTGGCCGCCGGGGCGGCCGCCATCGCCGGCTGGTACGACCTGCTGACCGCCACGCACGCCGGTGCCGACGCCGAGTCGGCCGTCCGCCACGTTATGCTCGTCGGCGGGGACTGGTCGTTTCCGGGGGACCCGCCGGTCATCGCACTGTTACAGGACGCGGGGGCCGTGGCCGCGCTACGGCGGGCGTTCTACGACGCCGCCTTCTGGCGGGCGGTGGCCGGGCGGCCGACGGTGGCGGAGGTAACATTCTTCCTCGCCGGGGCGGCCGCCGCGAAGTCCGACAACTGGGATCTGTTCCAGGCGGCCATGACCATGCCCCGCCGCGGGACGATGCGGCCGCCGGCCGGCCGCAGCCCGTCGGGCATCGTTCGCTTCGTCGCCCACCTGTGGGAGGCACGGCGGGTGGACCAGCCGATCGACGCCCCGGGGCGGACACTATCCGGAATGGCCGGCAGTCGACCTTGACGGGGGAGAATGGACAGAATGCCATGCGTGCGGGTCGGCGATTCGGTGCGGGTTTTGACGACACGCGAGGACGGAGGCAGGACCGCCGGGGTCGACGCGCGGCGACCGCCCAAATTATTTGTGAACAGTTTGGGGCAGGCCAAACCGTCGGACGTAAGTCGGGGCCGAACCGACGATCTTCTACGCCGGCCGGCCCCGAGAACGGCTCACGACGACTGAGCCGTTCTCGGGGCCGGGCGAACGTACCGGGCGGCACTGAGGGCTATGCATCCTCACCACGGCCAGTGAGTACTCGACCGACCTCGACCTGGCCTACCGGCTCGGGGTGATGGTGCTGATCTTGGCCCGGGAGGGGTTCCCGGCGTTCCCGGCACCGGTTCCCCCCGTCGGCTGGGGCTGGGACGGGGAAAACGACCTGCGCACGCTCATCGGGCACGCGGAGGCCGAGGCGGCCGCCATCCTCGCCCGGGACTGGGCCCGAGTCGAAGCAGTCGCCGCGGCTGCGGGGCGACTCGGTGGCGGCGTTCCACCCGGCGTTTCCGAAGGACATTACCCGATGCCGGGAAAGCAGAAGATAGTTCCGAGACGCCTCTCGTCACGACCGCCCGTTCGCGGACAAGATGTTGGGAACAATTGTTGACCCGGACTTGTCACACCGGCCCTTTTCACGTGTCAAAGGCGTTGCCCGCGTCTGGCCCTTGCGTCGGCGGGAGGGGCGTCGACCCGGGAGAAAAAAGTGTGTTCAACCCGTTCACGGAAGTCATTGACGAGTCCGACAGCCTCGCCTTGATCGAGTCGGCGCGGGTGGCGGCCTCGACACCCTGGAGAAGCTGATCCTGCGCCACCAGGCGTGGGTTTACAACATCGCCGTCCGAATGGTCTTCCACCCGCAAGACGCCGAAGAGGTGAAGGTATGGACGCTTTCGTTGGGTGAACGCGCGATGTCTGCCCGCATCACCGCCGAAGACGCGTTCAACGAGGTGTCGAAGATGATCCGCGAGGAGCGCGGCATCAAGCGCTCGGTTGGCGTGGCAGCAAACTAACGGAACCGACTCGCAATCGAGGAGCCCCTGTACATCATCGTGTCAGGGGCTTTTTGCTTTGAGAAGGGATGTCGGCGGTAAGTTTCACCGGTAAGAACTGCACCGCTTGCGAAGACGTCTGGCAGTGAAAATTCTTCTTCCTCTTTCATCGCGAGCAGTTGCGCCGATCGTCCACGAGTCCGGCACGCCGCCTGCTTAATCCCTACCGTCGTCAACCTTCCCCCAAGGTGCGACGGGCCTTCCCCCGAGGCTGAACCCAACTCCCTCTGCCTTCCCCCTGACATGTTCCACTGGCCAGCGACCTACCCCCGGTCGCGGGCCTCTTTTCTTTCTGCTGGCCTCGACACGTCGCAACTCCGTTGGTCTACTCCTCCCTTTTCCCCGGAGGTTGCCATGATCGACGCGATCCAGGTCACCCACGCCCCGGCCCGGCAGGCCGCCGTCATCCGCTTCCACATCCCGCAAAAGGAACTCCCGGCGGTCATGCCGCAGGCGGTGAAGGAACTACTCGCCGTCCTCGGCGAACAGGGCCTCCAACCGGCCGGGCCGTTGTTCAACCGCTACCTCAGCATGGCGGGCGGGAAGTTCGAGTTCGAGACCGGGTTCCCCGTGGACAAGCCGGTCACCCCATCGGGTCGTGTCGTCCCCGGAGCGCTCCCGGCGGCCAAGGTGGCGCGGGCGGTGTACACCGGCCCCTACGACCAACTCCACCACGTGTGGCACGAGTTCGGGGCGCGGGTGCAGGCCGGTGGGCATTCGCCGGCACACGGGCTGTGGGAAAGCTACGTCTACGGGCCGGAGTCGAGTCTCGATCCGACGACCTGGCGGACCGAGCTGAACCAGCCACTGGCTTCTGACAACCCGGCCGCCCTTCGCACCGAACGAGAAATTGCGGCCACCCCGCGGGAGATCTTCGCCGCGTTCGAGCGGCCGGAGAGCCTCGCCCAGTGGTGGGGTCCGGACGGCTTCACGAACACGTTCGAGCGGTTCGAGTTCAAGCCCGGCGGCAAGTGGGTCTTCGTGATGCACGGCCCGAACGGTACCGACTACCCGAACGAGAGCGTCTTTCGAGAGACCCGGCCCGACAAGATCGCGATCGAGCTCGTCTCGCAGCCGCACTTCACGCTCACCGTGACGCTGACGGCACGCGGCGACAAGACGCACCTGGTCTGGGCTCAAGAGTTCGACAGCCGCGAGATCGCCGAGAAGCTGCGGCCGATTTGTGACCCCGCCAACGAGCAGAACCTCGACCGGCTGCAGGCGGTACTCGCCGGCAGCCGATGATGGGGCGATCGGTTCTCCGGTGCGAAAGTTGCAGCCCAGCACGCACCGGAGGCCACATGAAAGCGCACAAGAAGGCCGACTTCCCGACCGACCACATCCGCCGGTTCCTCGAACCCGGCCCCGTCGTGCTGGTCAGCTTCGCGCACGCGGGCGAGCGTGACATCATGACGATGGGCTGGCACACAATTCTCGGGTACAACCACATCGGGTGCTACATCTGGGACCAGAACCACAGCCGCAAGCTCACCCGGGCGAGCAAGGATTGCGTCTTCAACGTGCCGACGTTCGAACTGATCGACGCCGTGATCGGGGTGGGCAACACGCACGGCCCGGAGGCGGACAAGTTCGCGGTGTTCGGGCTCACCCCGGCGAAGGCGAAGACGGTTGGTGCGCCGCGGATCGCCGAGTGCTTCGCCAGCTTCGAGTGCAGGCTGGTCGACGACAGCCAGGCGGACAAGTACAGCCTCTTCACCTTCGAGTGCGTGCGGGCGCATGTCGCGACATCACCCAAGTACCCGAAGACGGTCCACTACCGCGGCGACGGGGTGTTCATGATCGCCGGCGAGAACAAGAGCTACCGGCGGACGTTCAAGCCCGAGATGCTGTAGCCCGCCGTTCCGCATGATTTCATCAGCCGTCTTGGAGCAGGACGAATGGCCCCGTTCACAGATGATCCACTCGTTCTCCCCGTGGTCGGAGTCGTCTTCCTGGCGACGCTCGTCCGATCCGCCTTCGGGTTCGGGGAGGCCCTCGTCGCGGTGCCCCTACTGGGCCTGATCGTCCCGATCCGGGTGGCGGTTCCGCTGGCCACCCTGCTGTCGATCGCTATTGCCGCGTTAATCCTCGCGCAGGACTGGCGCCACATCCACGTCCGCAGTGCCTGGTGGCTGACCCTCCCGACCTTCGTCGGCATCCCGATCGGGCTGTTCCTGCTGACGGAAGTCTCACCGGGTCCTGTCAAGGTGGCGATGGCCGCTGTTATCATCGGGTTTTCGTGCTACTGCCTTTTCGGGAGGCGGAAGCCTCAGTTGAGCGATGACCGGTTCGCGTGGGCGTTCGGCTTCGGGGCGGGCATCTTGGGCGGGGCTTACGGGATGAACGGTCCGCCGCTGGTAGTGTACGCTGCCCTTCGGGGCTGGTCGCCAGAGCACTTCCGGGCCACGCTTCAGGGCTACTTCCTGCCGGCGAGTGCGGCCGGGATGCTGGGGTTCTGGCTCGCGGGGCTGTGGGTGCCGGACGTGACCCGGTACTTCTTGCTGTCCATTGTTCCCGCAGCGTTCGCGGTGCTGATTGGAAGGGTTGCGAACCGGCGCATGCACCCCGAAGTGTTCGTCCGCTACGTCCACGTCGGCCTGATCGGGATCGGGCTGGTTCTGCTCGCCCAGTCCGTGTGGGGAGAGTAAGGCGATGACGTGACGGTCGTCGCTACGTGGCAATTGACAGTGACCGGGTGACCGGCCGAGAGTCGGCCCCGCGTTCGCTCGCCGCACTCCGCGACCACCCCTTCGCCCGGTATCGCCGACGTGCGGGATATCTCCGCCGCCAGGGCGAAACGCTGCTGGGTCTACGCCCGTGTGGGCCGTACGCGGCACTGTGGGCTGGTTCCGATAGATTTGATAATGATTGAGAGGTCCGGATCGCTTCCTCGCATGATGGACTGAAGCCGACCTCCGCCGCCACGGGAAGTCAAGTGACCACAGACCTCACGCACATTCTGAATGCCATCGACGCCGGGGATGCCCGAACTGCTGCCGAACTGCTGCCCGTCGTGTACGAGGAACTGCGAAAACTTGCAGCCGCTTATTTGGCCAACGAGTCTGCCGGTCAAACTCTCCAACCCACGGCCCTCGTCCACGAGGCGTACCTGCGACTCGTCGGCGGGGCGAATCCCGAAACGTGGAATCACCGCGGGCACTTCTTCGCTGCGGCGTCGGTCGCCATCCGGCGAATCCTTGTCGATAACGCCCGGCGGAAGCACCGACAGAAACGCGGCGGCGAGTTCAACCGACTGGGCCTGGATGACGTTTCCCCCGCCCTGCCCGAACCGGCGGAAGACCTACTCGCCTTGGACGAGGCCCTTTCCAAGTTGGCCAGCGTTCATCCCCGGGAGGCCGAATTGGTCCAGCTCTTGTACTTCGGCGGGCTGACGCTACCCGAGGCGGCCGGTAGCCTTGGGATCTCCCCGCGGACGGCCGGGCGGCTCTGGAGCTTTTCCCGGGCTTGGTTGCGGCGGGAAATCGAGCCAACCGGCGACCCCGGCGAAAATCTTTGAGGACCTGTGGCCAGGTTCTGCCGCCGACGACGCACTTCTTATTGTTGAACGAACGGCCGGGCTCCGAACGCTTCTCCTGGGGAGCGAAAACGCCATGAACGAACGCACCGTTTTCCTCGCGGCTCTGGAGATCACCGACCCGGCCGAGCGTTCCGCGTACTTGGATCAAGCCTGCGCTGACGACGCGAATCTTCGCCGGCAAGTGGATGCCTTACTCGCGGCGGATGCGCGTTCGGGGGAGTTCCTCGACGTTCCGGCCCTCCGGCAGTTGACGGACAACCCGGACGTTACCCGAACCGCTGAAATGAAAAGCGACAGCAAGATTGATCTCGGCTACCTCACCCCGTCCGCCAAGCCCGGCTCCCTGGGTACGCTGGCCCATTACGAAGTGATGCAAGTTCTCGGCCAGGGCGGCTTCGGCACGGTGTTGAGAGCCTTCGACGAGAAGCTCCACCGCATGGTGGCCATTAAGGTTCTTGGCCGACAATTCGCTGCGACCTCGCCGCCGCGGAAGCGGTTCCTCCGCGAAGCCCGAGCGGTGGCCGCGATCAAGAACGAGAACGTCGTGCAGGTTTACAGCGTCGAGGAGCAGCCGCTGCCGTACATCGTCATGGAGTTCGTGGACGGTACCACCCTCCAGGACAAGATGGACGATGTCGGCCCGATCGAGATCCCCGAGGTCCTGGACATCGGCCGGCAGATCGCCGCCGGGTTGGCCGCCGCCCACGCGCTCGGCCTAATTCACCGCGACATCAAGCCCGCCAACATCCTGCTGGAAAAGGGCGTGGTTCAGAAGGTCAAGATCACCGACTTCGGCCTGGCCCGCACCGCGGACGACGCCAGTCTGACCCAGAGCGGAACGATCACCGGCACGCCGTTGTACATGTCCCCGGAGCAAGCAAAAGGCACGAAGATCGATTCGCGGGCCGACCTGTTCAGCCTCGGCAGTGTGCTCTACGCCCTGGCCTGTGGGCATCCGCCGTTCCGTGCACCCACCACCATGGCCGTGCTTCGCCGCGTGGCCGAGGACACCCCGCGGCCGCTTCAGGAGATCATCCCGGAAACGCCCGACTGGTTCGTAGCGATCGTCGACAAACTGCTAAGCAAGGATCCCGCCGACCGCTTCCAGACTGCCCAAGACGTCGCCGACATACTCGCCGAACGCGAGTCGCAGGTGAAGCGACAGGGTACGGTGCGAGACGTCGCCAGGGTCACTGACGCGAAGTCGCGGGGCCGCAAAATTTCATCCGGCAAAATGGTCGCGTACTTGGGCGCCGCCGCCGCCTGTCTACTCGTAGGACTCGTTGCAATCCTAGCCGGCCGATTTCCCCGAAACCTAGAGCGGATACCGAATGACAATTCGGTTGCCGCCGTCCAACCGACGAGGCCGACGGTGCAATCGGCCGAGTCATTACCTGCAACATTCAAGAACAGCATCGGCATGGAGTTCGTGAGGGTGCCGAAGGGGGCGGGCTGGCTCGGCGGCGGCGGCCGCCAACCGGGTGAAACGAAAGTGGTGATCGAGCAGGACTTCTACCTCGGCAAGTACGAGGTGACGCAGGAGGAGTGGGAGGCCGTCACGGGGCTTAACCCGAGCAACTTCGTCCGCAACGGCGCGGGCGACGACAGGTTGAAGGGCATCGCGGACGCGGACCTGAAGCGCTTCCCAGTGGATTACGTGTCGTGGGACGATTGCCAAGTCTTCATCGCGCGGCTGAACAAGAATGAGAGGGAGACGGGTTGGGTCTATCGCCTGCCGAAGGGGGAGGAGTGGGAGTACGCCTGCCGTGGCGGGCCGGTGGACAAGTTCGAGAGCGCGTTCGACTTCTACTTCGCCAAGTCGACGAACACGCTGTTGCCGGAGCAGGCGAACTTTAGACACGACAAGGGTTTGGAACGGACGTGCAGAGTGGGTTCTTACGAGCCGAACGCGCTGGGCTTGCACGACATGCACGGGAACGTTTGGGAGTGGTGCGAGGACACGCGCGTCGGGGCCGACGGAGCCTCGCATCGACTGACCCGGGGCGGCGGCTGGCACTATTTCTCCGTTACATGCCGGGCGGCGTACCGGGACACCTATCCGCCGTCGGGCCGGGATTGGGGCACCGGCCTGCGCTTGGCCCGTGTTCCCGTCGGCCCGGCCGGTGCGGGAACCGCGACGACCGGCCCCGACCGTAAGGCGGCGGAGTACGTGCTGTCGATCGGGGGGGAAGTCCGCTTGCACGGCGTGGCTCTAGAAATCCAAGCACTGGCCGACTTACCGCCCGGACCGTTCGAGCTGGCGGCGGTGATGCTACGCGGGAACAAACAAGTCACGGACGCGGGACTGGCCGTGTGCTCGGAATGCAAGAATTTGACGCACCTGGACCTGGTGGAGACGAAGATCACCGACGGCGGCCTGGCGCACTTCGCCGGCAACAAGAATCTTGTGGTTCTCAACCTGGCGCACACGGCGGTGAGTGACGAAGGATTGGCTCACTTCCAGGGCAACACGAACCTCACCGAACTCTGGTTGGGCGTCATGCCGAAGGTGACGGACCGGGGGATGGCCTATTTCAAGGACTGCAAGAAACTAACAAAGCTGTGGCTAGGGGGAAATTCCTTAACGGACAAAGGGGTGGCTCACTTCAAGGGCTGCAAGAACTTGCTGGACCTCTCGGTGATGAACACCTCCGTCACCGACCAGGGCTTGCTCAACTTCCAGGATTGCAAGAACCTGAAAGTCCTCTGGTTGGGGGGCGTCAAGTTGACGGGTACCGGGCTGGCATCCTTCAAAGATTGCCACGACCTCACGGACGTGTTCCTGGACAATACAAACTTCAGTAATTCGTGGCTGACCCACCTGGTGAACAGCAAGAACCTGAGCACGCTTTCGCTGACGAAGACGACCGCGAGCGACAACGGGCTACCCCTCCTTAAAGAATTCAAGCACCTCAAACTTTTGTATCTGAAAGAAACGGAAATCACGGCGGCCGGAATCGACGGCCTGAAAAAGGCTCTGCCGGAGTGCAGGATTGAATGGAACAATGGCGTGATCGAGCCGGCCGCCACAAAAGTCCCTTGACTGCCGAGCCATTGGACAGATTTCACGCCCTTGAATCAAAGAACTATGCCTGTCCGGGGTGCTTACCCATTCATGCCGTGACCCGGTAACACTTACGATCGCCATAGGAGGCGTTCACAATGCCACGAGAGACCGATGCCGCTGATTCTTTAGCAAATGAGGGCAGCCCCGAGGCCGACCGGCACCTGGCCGAGAATTTCGGCATGACTCTCAAGCAGCTCCGCGAGTTCGACCCACAGACGTTGGACGTGACACGCGCCTGCAAGTTTCTCGGCCTTCCCTTGAAACGGTTCGACCTTTTGGGCTCCCAATCCGGCGCCCGCGGCCGCTGGGTCGATTCCATCGCTCGCGAAAAAAGAAACCTGATTGAGACGTTCCCGGAAGCCAGCCAAGACGTGAAGGAGATGCTCGAGGCGATCCGGAAATTTGCCTTGAGGAAGTGTCTGAATCCCGACAGCCCGGCACTGATGGACGGGAGGCGACCTCAGGACGAAGATTTCGGCGGCGGTGGATTCCTCGGACGAAACCGATTCTTCCTCTGGGGGGGGACTCTTGTGCTGTTCGCATTCGCCTGTGGACTTGTCGCAGTATTTATGCCAAAAGACGGTCCTTCAAAACAGCGGACTACTGTTGTCGATACAGCTCCTCCAAGCTCGGGGAAAGGAGCCTCCACAGTTCGTACAAATCAGCCCATCCCTCCGTCGGAACCCGTGGCGAACAAGCCAACCGCAGTGCCCAATCTACAGGTTAACAAGCCCGATCCTGACCCACGACCCACGACCGATCCGGCCCCTCGGACAGTCACTTCCTTCAACGGCTATTGGACAGGGCAGCATAGCAATTCGGACGGCTGGAAGGGCTACGGCAAGCTCACGCTGACGGAGGACGGGGACGGGGCCATCAGCGGGACTTGGTTCGCCACCAAGGTGTCGGGAAGGCGGGAGGGCAAGAAGACGAGCGTGCTGAGAGGGAAGGATGATGGGCAGTCCATGCAGCTCAATTGCACAATTGAGGGTGGAGTAATGAAAATAGAGTATTCTGTGACGAAAGGAAGCGGGGAAACCGCATACACCGGCAAGTCCAATTTGCGACGAGTCAATGTGATCGTCCGGGCGAAAAATAAACTATTGGACGATGCCGTGGTGACGGTTGAACTGGATGGCAAAAGAGTCACCGAGTGGCCAAACAACTTGCTCGAAGTCGGCGTCCCTGCGAGGCCAGGGCAGCACCAAGTGGTCATCCGATCCGCTTACAAAGGTGTGTTTTATTCCCAGACGTTCGATGCGGTTACGGTGAGTTCCGATGAGGCTATCGTCCTCGATACTAATAAACTCAAGGTGGACCAACCACAACGGGTGGCCTGGACGCACTCCGCGGGGTCGTTCACCTACCAGGGGAATGGGAAATGGTTGGAGGCGCCTCAAAACGGTGGGAAGTATAACTTCGTGGAGGTCGTCCGGGTGACCGACTACGTCGAGCTCCACGACGCCAGCCGAAACTGCTCGGTTCGCTTGTTGGCGGGATCGATGCATCTCAAGGGGCTCAAGGGGTATCCCGAGTTCAAGGAATATTACGTCGGCCGGTGGGAGAAAGAAGCTACCCCGGCTCCGCCACGCCCCGAGGACCTCATCGGAATGTGGAACTCCGACTTCGGCAAGGTCAGTCTCGAAATCACCAAGTCCGGGGTCATCTCTGGATACTGGGTTCAAGATCTCAACAAGAAAGGGGTCATCACCGGCGGCGCCTTCACACCCGGCACCCGCACCCTGACCTTCTTGATCGCGCAGCCTTGGAACAACGAGAAAGGCTCGGCAACCTTTACCCTCTCTGCCGACAGCACCAAACTCGATGGCACTTGGAAGCACTCGTCCGGCAACGGTAAGTGGCAAATGACTCGCGTTGCAAGGTAACCGACCGGCGAGGGGTCTGCTCGGAAAGGTCCGGACTTGAGCATTCGTCGGCGGTAGGCTTCTTCATCCCTGGGAGCGGGTTGCTTGGCAGGAACTTCCGCTCGGCCGCCCAACTCATGACCCACACGGCCGCCTTGCGGGCGTTGGACACCGTGGTGTCGCCCCACTCCTCGGCCTCGACCTCGGGGTGATCCAGCGGTCCAGGTGGCACGGCTTCAATTCGAGCGCCCCGACCAAGCCGCACGCCTCGGCGAAGAGCTGGCAGTAACACCTGTTCCGTCGGTGGGTGTCGGGGGTAAAGTCAGCCCAGCTGTGGTGCAGGAAGGCCTCGATGACGTCCATTACAGCGAGAGCACCGTTCCGCCGGACAGGATCGGCTCCGGAACGAAGGGCTTGTCCGTTTTGGAAGGCTGCGCTGGCGCAGCGGTACACAAGACAGCAAGCAAGAGAAGCAGACTGGAGAGGCGCGTCATGGTTCGTCCTTTCAATGGCCGACCGAGGGGGAGGTACGCTGAGAGCTTGTGATCGGAAGGAAGTTATACAGTCATCAGCACGGCCTTCCCACGCCGGGCGTGTACTCGTAAACAGCCAGCGCGTCCGCGAGTGTGTATGTGCCGTCAACGTTTGGGCGAAGTACCCCGACGTCGATCACCCTCAGCGCGTCACTTCGGCCAGCACCCGCTGAAGGTCGGTAAAGTCCACGGGCTTCACCAGGTGGGCATTGCACCCGGCCTCACGCGACCGCTCTCGGTCGTTCTCCTGGCCCCATCCGGTCAGGGCGACGATCGCGATGCCCTGACCCCACGGTTGCTCCCGGATGCGGCGTGAGGCATCCAGCCCGTTCAGTCGCGGCATCCCCACATCCATCAAGATCACGTCGGGCCGGAATGCCTCCGCCCGTTCCACCGCCCCCAGCCCGTCGTGTGCCGTGGCCACCTCGTGCCCCAGCATCGAGAGCATGTCGCCCATTGACTCGGCCCCGTCCCGGTTGTCGTCCACGACCAGTATTCGCCTTGCCGGGGTGCGCGTCGGGGCTTCGGTGACGAGTGGAACGGATGCCTCAACCCGCGTAACGACTGGCAACGTGACGGTGAACGTCGTGCCGAGTCCCTCGCCCTCGCTCGCCGCCGCCACCGTCCCGTCGTGCATCTCCACCAGACCCTTCACCAGCGCGAGGCCGATTCCCAGACCGCCCGTGCTCCGTTCCACCGACCGGTCCACCTGGCTGAACATGTCGAAGATCGTGGGCAGGGACTCGGCCGGGATGCCAATGCCCGTGTCCCGTACCGTCACCCGCACGTGCCCGTCCGTCCGCTCGGCCGACAGCCATACCCGGCCACCCTTCGGCGTGTACTTGGCGCTGTTGGTCAGCAGGTTCGAGAACACCTGTGCCAGCCGGGTCAGGTCGGCGTCCAGCGCCACCGGAGTCGCGGGCAGCGTCACCATCAGTTCGTGCTTCCCGACGTCCAACGCCGGGCGGGCGGTCTCGACCGCACTCCCCACCACGTCCGCCAGTTCCACCCGCCCTCGCCTCAGCTCCATCTTCCCGCGGTTGATCCGGGACACGTCCAGCAGGTCGTCGATCAACCGCACCATGTGCGTCAACTGCCGGTCCATCATGTCCCGCGCCCGCGCGAGGGGCTCCGGGTTCGCCCCGCCCAACCGAAGCACCTGCAGGCCGTTCCTGATGGGAGCGAGCGGGTTCCTCAGTTCATGGGCCAGGAGCGCGATGAAGTCGTCCTTCTTGCGGTCCTGGTCCCGAAGCTCTTCCTCCGCCCGCTTGCGGTCGGTGATGTCCGCGAACAGGACGGCGACCCGACATCGGTCGGGGTCTTCGAGCCGGAAGGCGTACACCTCAAACCAGCGGCCGAGGGGCGCTGCGGGGTGGACGAACCGGGTCGGCTCGCCAGTGGCCGCCACCCGCCCGTAGGTGTCGAACCAGAACTCCTCAAGGCCGGGCACCGCCTCCCGGATGGACGCGCCGATCAGGTTCCGCGGCAGCCCGGAGTGCCGCTCGAAGGCCGGATTCAGCTCGACGAACCGGTAGTCGGCGGCCCGACCGCCCTCGAACGTCACCTCGATCACGCAGAACCCCTGGTCCATCGAGTCGAACAGGGTGCGGAACCGCTTCTCCGACGCCCGGACGGTGTCCTCCGTCAGCCTCCTCTCGGTCACGTCCACGGTCGCCCCGACCATCCGCAGCGGCTTGCCGGCCGCGTCACGGATCACCCGTCCCGCGGTGGAGATCCAGCGCAAACCGCCGCCCTTCGGCACGATGCGGTACTCGATCCGGTACGGGACGTCGTCCTCTACGCTCGCCCGGATCGCATCCCCCGCGCGAGCCGCGTCGTCGGGATAGAGGTGGCGGGCGAACATCTCGAACGTGCCGTCGAACTCACCGGGCGCCAACCCGTAAAAAGCGTGAACCTGATCCGACCAGGTGATCCGGCCGGTGACGACGTCCCACTCCCAGACGCCGGTGCCTCCGGCCTCCAGGGCCAGCCGCAACCGCTCGGCCAGACCGGCGGCCTCGTCCTCCGCGCGTTTCCGCTCGGTGATGTCCTGGACGACCCCGTGCACCCGCACGAGTCGACCAGCCGCGTCGTACAACCCTCGCCCGTGGGCCGCGACCCACGCCGGCCGGTCGGCCAACCGGTACTCGATGTCGTAATCGGTCCGCTCGGCCACCGCCTTCTCGGCCGCCAGCCTCGCCCGCTCCCGGTCGTCAGGGTGGATCATCATCCGCCCCTGCTCCCGGCCGTGCGGCACCCCTACCGGTGTCCCGTACATCTCGCTCGCGCGAGGCGACACGGTCATCTCGTCGGTGGCCGGGTTCCACTCCCACGTCCCCAGATCGCCCGCGTCCAGCGCCAGTCGCAACCGCTCGGCCAGTTGGACCGCCTCCGACTCTGACCGCTTCCGCTCGGTCACGTCGCGGAACACCAGGACCGCACCCATCGACGGATTCTTCCCGTCGCGGATCGGCGCCGCGCTGTCGTCGATGGGCCGCTCGGTGCCGTCCCGCGCGATGAGGACCGTGTGGTTGGCGAGGCCGACGGTCACACCCTCGTTCAAGGCGCGGAGCGCCGGGTTCGCCCCCGGCTCACGGGTGTACTCGTTGACGATCCGGAACACCTCGGGCAACTGCCGTCCGGCGGCGTCCGCCAGTGGCCAGCCGGTGAGCGCCTCGGCCACGGCGTTCATGAACGTCACCCGTCCCTCGGCGTCGGTGGCGATGACCGCATCCCCGATGCTGGAAAGAGTGACCCGCAGCCGCTCTTCGCTCTCCCTCAGCGCACGCTCGGCCCGCTTACGCTGGAGCACGATCGCCGTCTGGTTCGCGCCCACGCTGAGCAGGAGGCGGTCGGATTCGTTCGGGAAGTCGCTTCGGCGGGAACAGGCGACGACAACGCCCAAATCGCCGGCGTGCCCGAAGCGGGTGACCGCGACGCGGAACTCGCCGCCGCCGAGCGGATCGGCGACGGTCACGGGTGGCTGTGGGTTGAGAACGGGAGCAAGTCCGTCGGCAATGACCCTCAATTGAAGTGCGTCGGCCGCAAACCCTTGGCCGAGGGCCAGCTCGACATTCCCGAAGCCCCGGACGAGGACGTAGACGAGGTCGAGAGAGAGGGCGTCGCGCAAGACGCCGGCGAGGCTGCGGGCGACGCCGTCGGGCGCGTACCCGGCCCATGCCGCGGGCAGTGTCGACAGGGCGACCAGTTCCCGCATCGTGTCCCGGAGCCGCTGCACCTCGTCGGCTTGATTGTCGTTGATCGGCATGATGGGAGAGAAACCTGCTCAGGCGGCGCGGCCCTTCAACTCGCGCAGGAACTCGTCGGGCGGCACGTAGAACGGGTTCTCCTGCAGGATGCCGCCGATGATGACCATCGGGTGCGTCCGCATGACGTCCATCACGACCCTGGCGCCGAACTTGTTCAGGTCGTAGGTGCAGACGACGACGTCGTCGTACTTGGGAATGATGTAGTTGAGGCGGGACTCGTATTCGATCAGGTCTTCGACGCCGGCCGCACCGGTCAGCGCCCACTCCATGTTGCCCCACCACCGGGTTAGCCCGGAGCCCTTGTGGCTCTCCATCGACTCCTGGACGAGCGCCAGCATGGCCTCCTTGTCGAACCGGCCGCCGGTTAGGTGAGCGGCCTCCCACGGCCGCACGTCCACTTGGGCACAGTCGGGGCAAACGCCTGCCTCGGCGAGCCGCCGCATCCGATCGGGCCGGTGCTCGGGATCGACGATGTGGCACTGCCGCTCGCCGCGCTCGAACCCCTCTTTCATGAACGGCAGGAGCACCCCGTCTTCTTCCTCGCGGCTGTTGAAGAACGCACAGGCGTGGCGGGTCCGGTTCAGGGTCGAACCGGCTAACTGGATCGGCGGCTTCGTTTCTGTCATGACGCACCCTACTGACCGACGGGAGGCATCTCGCTGGCGACG
This sequence comes from Limnoglobus roseus, assembly GCF_008254045.1. Lineage (GTDB taxonomy): Bacteria > Planctomycetota > Planctomycetia > Gemmatales > Gemmataceae > Limnoglobus > Limnoglobus roseus. The sequence goes on from NZ_CP042425.1 coordinate 4,281,536, forward strand.
GCGAAGAAGGCATATTCTACGAGAGTTGCGGCGAAAACGCGAGGGCAGGAAACGGCTAGAGTGGGGTGGTGGCATCGTGCGTAAGTGCATGGCGGAAGTCGAGAACCGTCAGACGCCACCGCCTTCTTTCAGAGCCTCCATCAGCGCGCGAAACTCCTCCGCACACTCCGGGCACAAGTCGAGATGCCCGGCCGCTTTCTGGAGTGGTTCCGGAACCGGTTGGCTGGTGGCGATGAGTTCGGCATAGCTGGGTGCGTACCCGAGCCAGTCGTCGCACCCGATCTCGTCGGGTCGCGTCAGCAGGACGTATTTGGCCAACTCACGAAGTTCGTCCGGGGACAGGCTCATGTGATTTCCTCCGCAACGTTCGACACCTGAGACTACAGGTCGAACGCTTCCCTTACCCCATCCCCGTCGATTCCCGCCGCTTCGAGGCCACGCTTCAGGCTCTGCCGGGCGTCGTGGGTCAGTTTGTACAGCGCGTTCCGCGTCAGCCCCATCCGGGCGGCGATCTCCGCCTGCGGCATCCCCTTGAACTCGGCCACCAGCGCCTGCCGTTGCCGCTCGGTCAGCCCGGTCGCAATGACCCGATGCATCTCGGCGAGGATCGCGGCCTTGGAATCCGCCGACGGCTCGACGGCAGGAGCTGCGGCGGGCTGCTGGGATGGGGCGTCTTCGACCAGCCGGTCGAGCGAAACGTCCTTCCACCGCGCCCGGCGGAGTTCGGTGAACGCCACCCGCACGGCAACGGTCACCGCCCAGGTGGTGAACCGGCTGTCGCCCCTGAAGGTCGTCAGCCCGCTCAGGACTTTCAACGTCCCTTCCTGAGCCATGTCCTCAATGAACCCGTCGTCGGCCGCAGCCCAGCCCGCCAGCCCGCGACGCAACCCGCGGCGGAGGAACTCCCGCAACTCGGCCACGGCCATTTCGTCCGTGCCGCCGAGCAATTGCAGCCAGTCTTCGTTGCTCCGCTCGGTCACCGGCAGTGCTCCGAAAAAAACTTTCTTGAGCGGGGGTAAGAGGTGTCGCGGGTGCGGCGTCAGACGTGGCGAAGCAGGGTGACGAAGGTCGCCGCCTTGCAACGACACCCCTGACAGGAGTCTGCCATGACCACGCTCACCACAACCACTTCCCCCGCCGCCCGCATCGATCAAGCCCTGGTCGCCCTCGGTGCCCGCGCTGAAGCCATCGGAGTTCACGCCCTCCGGTACGGGCTGGTGCTGATTTTACTGTGGATCGGCGGGATGAAGTTTACCGCCTACGAGGCCGAAGGCATCCGCCCGTTCGTCGAGAACAGCCCGTTCTTCTCTTGGACGTACCCGGTGTTCGGCGTCAGGGGCATGTCAGCTATCCTCGGCGTGACCGAGATACTCGTCGGCCTGATGATCGCCGCCCGTCCGTGGTTCCCTCGCCTGTCGGCCGTCGGCAGCCTGCTCGCGGTCGGGATGTTTCTGGGCACCCTGAGCTTCCTCGTGACCACGCCGGGGACGTTCGTCAAAGACCTCGGCGGCTTCCCGGCCATCAGCGTGCTCGGCCAGTTCCTGATCAAAGACGTCGCGCTGCTCGCCGCCTCGATCTGGTCGTTCGGGGAAGCGGTGCGGGCGATCCGTCGGTAAGCGGATGAACGGTTCGATCACCACATTCGCCGGGGGTTAGTGCCCTCGGCGTGTGCATTTCCATCATCAACAAATGCGGTGCCCGAACCGGGATCAGCAGTTCCGTTCCCCGCTCGCCGGATCGACCCCGCACGTGTCGCCCGTCGCTACCGCCTGCTCGAACGCCTCTCGAAACATTTCCGGCGGTTGGGCGCCGGAGAGGGCCACCGTCCCGTTAATGACGAAGAACGGCACGCCGGAGATGCCGAGCCGCTGGCCCTTCTGCTCCCACGCGCGGACTTCGGTTGTGCCCCGATCGGTCGCGAGCAGGTCGTGTACTTCTTTTGCGTCCAGTCCGCCCTCGACGGCAACGGCCGCGAGCGTCGCCCGGTCTGACAGGTCGCGGCCGTCGGTGAAGTACGCCTTGAACAGGGCTTCCACCACCGCGTCCTGCACGCCCTTCTCACCGGCCAGCCAGATGATCCGGTGCGCGTCGAACGTGTTGGGGGTGCGGGCCATCTGCTCGGCGTTGAACGCGAGCCCCTCGCCGGCGAACGCCCGGCCGACCTGTGCGTCCAGTTCGAGCGACCGCTCCCAACTGCCGAACTTCTTGATCCGGTACGCCCGCCGCTCGGCCCCTTCCGGCGGCATGTTCGGGTTCAGCTCGAACGGGTGCCAGCGAACCGTGGCCTCCTGACCCGCCAATCCCTTCTCCAGCCGCCGCTTGCCGATGAAGCACCACGGGCAGATCACGTCCGAGTAAATGTCGATCGTTACCATTTTCAGCTCCTCCCGGTTAAGGCATTTTACCGGGAGCGGCGACAAGTCGTTTCGACAAGAAGTACCGCGTCTGCCCGGTCGGGTAGTCGGGCAATTCGCCGAACACCGCATACCCGAGTCTCCGGTAGAAACCCGGTGACTGGAAGCGGAACGTGTCCACCCAAGCCGAGTGGCACCCGACTCGAACGGCGAGTTTCTCGGCTTCTTCGACCAGTCGCCGCCCCCACCCACCGCCGCGCAGGTGCTCGGCTACCGAGAGGATGTTGATCCGCAGCCGTCCAAATTGCGTTCCCCCGGTCAAACCGCCCACGACGCTGTGTTCGTCCTTAAGCACGAGGGCGAGTGACACCGGCGCCCACGCGAACCCGCGCTGGCGGCTGAAGGCGCCGAGCGGTGCGATGATCGCTTCCTGATCAGCGGGAGTCAGCACGGCGAGCGGCTCGACCGTTGGCATCACTTCACCCCGGACATGATCACGACCGGGAATGAAAAGCCCTACCCGCCGTCGCCAGTGGCTTCGATCCCGATGCGGTTGGCGCCGATGTCGGACGCGACCACCTCCCGGAACGCCACCGCTCCGCCCGAACCGGGGAACGAGCGCGACAACAGTTCGTCGACCTTGACCGGGTATTGATAGAACTCCCGCCGCACGTCCTTCCGCCCGGCTAACAAGGCGTCCAGTTCCGTCAGTTGCAGCGCGTGCGTGTGGGACGGGTCGCGGTACTGTTCCAACCGGTCATACAGTTCGGCCTGTTCTGCGGACGTGGTGAACACGTCGCAGACGGTGACCCGGCCGCCCGGCTTGCACACCCGGACCATCTGCTCGAACACCCCTTCGTGTCGGTGAAGTGGCGGAACGAGGAGCGGGTGACGACGCGGGAGAAGCTGGCGCCGTGGAACGGAAGCGGCTGCGCATCGCCCTGCACCCACGTCAGGTTTTTCAGCCCGAGGGCTTCCTGCCGACCCCGTGCCTGCTCGATCATCGCCGGGGTGAGATCAACTCCGGTAACGTGACGGGCGACCTTGGCCACCTCGCACGCGACGAGGCCGGGCCCACAGGCCACGTCGATCGCCTCGTCCTCGGCACCGATCCCGGGCGTGCGAATCAGGCGTTGGTGGATCTCGTTGTCGTCGCGGGCGTGCATTCCCGAGAAGGGCACGGCCTGTCGGGTGAACTGATCCAAGATCAACTTCCGCTGCTCGTCCATCACGGACTCCAAAGGTTCCTTCAGCAGAGGTACTCGATCCGCCGCACGGCCGCCTCGTCCGGGGCGATTAGCCCAACGTACCCGTCGGGTCGCACGAGAACGTAGCCGTGTTCGATGCCGTAGATGCGGCGTACTTCTGCTTCGTCCGGTGCGACCGAGCACACCCGGACCGAATCGCCATACTTGCCCGTCGCCGGCTCGAACGCGAGCAATGTGGAGTGCGGCCCGCGGAACACGTCGAACAACCGGCCGCCGGTGCGGCGCGGCGCGTCCGGCGCCCGGTCGCCGGGTTGGAGCGGCCCGGCGGAACGGCCTTGCGAGACTGGGCCGCCCCGATAGTTCAGCTTCAGCTGGTTGATGTCGATGTCGGCGTTCTGGGGTGCCGCCCCTTTGGACCAGAACCCCTGCTTGTGGAGCGCGCTAGTTATGCCCAGCAGGTTCGCCGCCACGGGGAGTCGTTCTGCCTCGTAGGTGTCGAGTAGCGCCTCGGACGCGCCAGCGAGCACGGCACCGAGCTTCCAGCCGAGGTTGTAGGCGTCCTGAATGCCGGTGTTCAGGCCCTGCCCGCCGGCCGGCGAGTGGACGTGCGCCGCGTCCCCGGCGAGGAACACGCGGCCGACCCGGAACCGCTCGGCCATGCGCACGTTGACCCGGTACACCGTCGCCCACCGCAGGTCCGTGAGCCGCACGCCCGTAACGCCGGAACGCCGGTCGAATATCCCTTGAAGCGGTTCGAGAGTCAGGTCTGGCACGTCATCCGTCGTGACGGGCGCCACGAACTGGAAATACTCCGTGCCGGGCAGCGGGCAGAGCGACACGCGGTTCGCCGGGTTGCCGGGGTTCGTCCACATGTGCCAGTGGTCGCGATCCGGGCCGGCGGCTTTCACGTCCGCGATGATCGAGCGGTCGGTAGCATCCGTTTCTCCCACGAACGACACGCCCATCGACTTGCGGACGAAGCTCGCGCCGCCGTCCGCGCCGACCAGGTAGCGGCACCGGACCGATTCGCCGGTGGCGAACGTCGCGGTGACGGCGTCGCCGTCCTGCTCGATGCCGGACAGTTCGGTGGCCAACTCGACGCGACCACCGAGAGTCGCGAATCGGTCGCGCAAAACCTCTTCGGTGCGCCACTGGGCAACCATGTGGAACTGCGCGTACGGCACGTCCGGCGACGGTTCGAGCACCGGGAACCCGCCCATCTGGTGGATGGTGCGGTCCCACAGCACCGCCTCGCCGTGATACCCCCGGAACGGCGGGAACGGTCCACCCGCGGCCACCATCGCGTCCACGATGCCGAGGTCGTCGAACACCTCCAGCGTGCGGGGCATCACGCCCTTGGCGCGGGAGCCGGGGAAAAATAATGGGGACTTGTCGATGATCCGGCAGTGAATGCTTCGGCGGGCGAGGTCGATGGCGAGTGTCAGGCCGGTCGGCCCGGCACCGACGATGAGGACGTCCGTCTGGTTCACGAGATCCTTCTCCTGCCCTTGGCGTATCGATCAGCCGAGGCAGACACTCGCAGGCATAGAAAGGTTCGCGCGAGTGAGATGAGGCAACTGCAAGTGGGCGATCGAAAAACGTTTCCCTCCAAGGGCTGCTCACTCCGAGGCCTACGCAGGACGCTCGATGCTCGCGAACCACCTCGCTGCGGCCCGTGTGACGTCCTCGCGACTCGGCGCAGCGTCACTCGCCCACGCCACGAACCCGTCCGGGCGCACGAGTACCGCACTCAGCCCGAGGCGGTCCTTCACGTCACCCGCCACGTGACGCACACGATCACCCCACAGGCCATCAAGGGACCGCAGCGACCGGCCGAAGTCCAACAGCAACCCGTTCCCTTCGCGGAGTAGCGTGCCAATTCTCGTTCCGTCCTCCATCTCGAAGTCTGGGCAACTCCGGCCCACCAGCGGGTGGTCGCCGCCGAGGTCGTAGCGGAGAGACACGCCCCAGACCCGTTCGGCGAAGTAGGTCGCGCCGTCCCGCGTGTTGATCAGGTCGCGTACCACGCCTTGGAGCGCCGGGGACTGCATCAGCGCGACCTGAGCCCGTGACCAGTCGAGGACGCGCGCCCCGACCGGGTGCCGTTCTGCGGTATAGCTGTCGAGCAGGCCGTCGGGGGAATCACCACGGATGGTGGCGGCCAACTTCCACCCGAGGTTCATGGCGTCACCGAACCCGAGGTTCAAGCCTTGCCCGCCGAGGGGCGAATGGATGTGCGCCGCGTCGCCCGCCAGCAGCACTCGCCCCTTGCGGTAGGTCGTCGCCTGCATCGCGCGGTCAGTCCACGTCGAGGCGACATGCAATGCCGTGAGCGTCACGTCCGTGCCGGACACGCGCCGCAGGATCGCCTGGACGCGCTCGAGAGAGAGCGGTCCCGAGCGGTGACCCGCGCCGCCGTCGAAGTCGGCGATCGCGATCGCTCCCGGCTCCCACTGCGTGTACATGCCGGCCGCTCCCTTGATGAACGGGAAAAACCGGTGGTGACGGCCCATCGGGAGTACCGAGTGGTCGGCGATGTCGACCCGGACCGAGTAACCCGTGAATTCCGGATCGGTGCCCACGAACTCAAAACCGCCGTTTTTCCGCACGGTACTGCGCCCGCCGTCGCAGCCCACAAGATGGCGCGTGCGGTATCGCTGCCCGCCAGCGTGAACGGTGACTTCGTCGTCCGACGGCTCGAAGCCTTCGACGCCCTGCCCGCGCCGGATCTCGACACCGACGGAGAGCGCGTGGGCGGTGAGGACGCGCTCGACGTGTTCCATTTCGGTCCCCATCTGACCGTCCCCCGGCCCCGAAAGTCGGTACGTCCACCGCGACGAATCGATGTTGGTGGCGTCGAACTGGATGCCCGCGAAGTGGCCGCCCGGCCCCCGACGCTGCGGTCCTGAAGCGGTCGATCCGGGTCTCGGCTGAAGGTCGACGTGGGGTTGCGTCGCGAGTTGCTCCAGCATCCCGCGCCGGTAGAACGCTTCGATGCTCGGCCCCCAAAGGCCGCGCATTCCGAATGGGAGTTGCTTCAAAGGCGAATGGGGGGCTGCCGCCTGTTCGAGCACCAGCACCGAGAGTTTCGCCAGTCGCAGTTCACTGGCCAGGAATAGGCCGACCGGCCCCGCCCCCGCGATGATCACGTCGTAGACAACCGTGTCCTCTGTCATGTTCCGACCCTCAAGATTTCCGATGCGTACCAGCCGTGAAGTGAGGCGTCTCGCGTCGATGAACTGTTGATAAAGGAGTGCCCGATTGACCGCAATGCGGAATTGGGCCAAGATATTCGCAAATCCTGCCAGCCTCTTCTGGAGTCGGAATGCCAATCCTCAAAAGCCGCACGGTCAAGTTGGACATCGACGCCATCTCGCGCGACGTCGTGACGGTGGGCCTGAAAATGGTCACCCGTGTGTTCGACACGGGGTTCCACCGCCATCGGAAGGCCCAGTGCGTGATGGCGGTGTCCGGCGTCCTGACGTGCGAGGCGGACGGCACCATCTGGATCGTCCCGCCGCAGGCCGCCGTTTGGGTTCCACCGGGCATTGAACATCGCATCACGATGGCGGGCGACGTCGAGGGCTACAACGCATTCGTCGAACCTTCGGCCGCACGGAACCTTCCGGCCGCGTGCTGCACGATCAACGCCACGCCGCTGCTGCGGGAACTCATCGTCCGCACCGCGCAGTATCCACTGGACCTTGCCGACGGGGGGATGGAATCGCGAGTGGCGTCGCTGCTGCTCGAAGAGATCGCGATCGCCGAGGTGGGCCACCTCCACTTACGGATGCCAAAGGACCGCCGCTTGCGCGCCGTCTTCGAGAGCATCACGGATTCGCCGTCCGATCGAAAGACGCTCGCGGGTTGGGCCAAGCGGCACGCGATGAGCGAGCGCACCTTCGCGCGCCTCGTCGTCGCCGAGACGGGCATGAGCTTCGGTCGCTGGCGGCAACAACTCGGCGTCATCCTCGCGATCCAGCGAATGGCGGAGGGGGCGTCCGTCCAACAGGTTGCCGGCGAACTCGGATACGAGAGCGTCGGAAGCTTTGTGACGATGTTCCGGAAGGCGCTGGGCACCTCGCCGGGGCGCTACATGGCGGGGCGGACGAGTTGAGGTTGGTCGCGATTGCTGGGGTTACACGAAGTGCTTGACCGAAACGGCAATTAGTACCACTTTCCGCCGGGTACGGGCAATGAAGCCCAATGTTAGTAACACGATCATGCTCGCGGAACTCCCGCTTGAAGTCCTTGACCGTGCCGTACTCCTGGCCGAACTGGTCCCGCAACTGCAACAGCGAGCGCATGCAGGCCATCCTCCAATACGTCGGCGTCGGCAGCGTCATCATGATGGGCCTGGCCGCCACGGTGAGCCTGTTCCGCGACATGAGCCGGCCCACCCCCGAAGCCTTCTGCAAGCACAAGTTCCGCGAGATGAAGGACCAGATCGACGGCAACATTCAACATGGGCGTGACCGGTAGCCACCGAAGGCAGACCAGCCACCCGCCACTCCCTCCGGCTCAAGGATCGCCCGCCACCCCTCCGCCTCTGGTCGCGTTCGGCCCGGCCGCAGCTTTCGTGACGGCCGGACCGAACGCGACCGACGACGACGGGATCGCAGCGAGCAGCAACCCAGCCGCACCACCAATACTCAGATCACCCAGCGTGCAGAACGCCGTTGGCCGTTCCGGGCTCCCGCCCGGCCACCGACCCGACGCGACGAATTGGGATGTACTGCTGTCCCCGCGTCTGCAGCCACGTCAGCAGGTTCTCCCGCACCAGGCACTGCAACTTCCACAGGTCGCCGCTGTCGGCGGCGCTCATCAACGCCCGCAATTCCACCTTGTCGGCCGTCAGGTTCGTCACGTCCAGCGCCTTCGACTTACCGTCGAAGTACCCCGTGCCCCCCAGGATGCGTTCGAACTCCGCCCGCAGCTCCTGCACCGGCACCGTGAAGTCGGTGTAGATGAGCACTGTGCCGAGGACGGCCGGCGACCCCTTCGTCCAGTTCTGAAACGGCTTCTCAACGAAGTAGCTCACCGGCAGCACGAGCCGGTGCTTGTCCCACGACTTCAGGCTGACGTAAGTCAGCCCGATCTCCTCGACCTCCCCGAACTCGCCCTCCGCCACCACCGTATCCCCGATGCGGATTTGCTCGGCGAACGCCAGTTGCAGCCCGGCGAACACGTTCCCGACCGTCTTCTGGGCGGCCAGCCCGAGGACGACGCCGGCCACCCCGGCCGAGGCGAGGATGCTCACGCCCAGGTTTTGCACGGCCTGGAACTGCAAGCAGATTAAGGCCGCGCACGCCACCCAAGTGAGGAACTGGACGATACGAATGGGAACCGTCACGCGGGTGGTGATGGACCGCGCCCGGCTGCCGTCCACCACGCCGCGGGTGAGCGACGCCCGCAGGTACTCGCGGACCACCATGAGGATGCGGACGACGAACAGAGCGGCCGTCGCGATGAGTACGATGTCGCAGGCCTTGCTGATGGTACCGGCCGGCGGTTCGGGGAAGGTCAACACGTTCACGGCCACCCGCACCGTTACTGTCGCGACGAGCAGCCCGATCGGCGTCGTCAGCCCCCGCTCGAACCCCTCCGGCCACACCACTTCGGGAACGCGGGCCTTGACCCGCCGGAGGACCAGTTGCGCCGGCACCGCGCTCAGCCACCCGAGCAGAAGGCCGACCGCACACGCCACGAGCAGTCCAAACCACCGGCCGAGCGTCACGTCGAGGACTTCCGGCCCCCCGAGCCACGCGGCGGCCGGGTCGATGAGCGAAAAGGCGAAGACAGAACCAGTCACAACCATTCCTCCATGGCACGAAACAGACGTTCGAATGGGAAATGCAACGGATGTGCCACAACAGCCTCCGGCGGTGATCTGTAGAGCCTCAGTCACCAACCGAAATTGGTACAGGTGCGACCGGAATTCCTTCAAGGTTTGAGCCGGCACAACCGGGATTGGCGTGCCGAAGTGGAGATTAAAGGCGTTCTGAGACTCGCTCGTCGAACAGCTCTTTCGAGTGCCCCTGCATTAAGGCGGTGCCGGCAGTGCGAACGACCGATTGTAGCACCCGCCCAGATTCACCCCTTAGCTGGTGGAACGATACCTGGACCGAAAGAGGGGGGCAGCAGCATGAGCGCACTCCCGCTCGAAGCCGACGCCATCATCTCGGCCTGCGGCCGCTACCGCTATGTCCTCACTCGCCAGGTCGGACCCGGCACGCGGACTGCCGTGTTCGTCATGCTGAATCCTTCGACTGCAGACGCCACGACTGACGACCCTACCATCCGTCGTTGCATAGGCTTTGCACGAAGGTGGGGTTGTGGCCGTCTTGCGGTGTTGAACCTGTTTGCCTTCCGGGCCACCGATCCGGCTGACCTGAAGCGAGCCGAAGAGCCTGTTCGCCCAGAGAACCGGGATTGGTTCGAGCGGACGCTCACCGACAGCATGGCTGACGGAGTGGTCGTTTGCGGCTGGGGCGTCCACGGCGAACACCTGGCCCAGGACCGGGTAGTCCTCGACTGGCTGTCCGCCCTCGGCGTGTCGCCGTTGTCATTGGGCCTGACGAAGCACGGGCATCCACGGCGCCCACTTTACCTGTCATCTCAAGCCGAGCTGATCCCCTTCGGGGCCGGTACAAGAGTTGCCGCCAACGCTCCCATATTCAAGTAGCTCAGCGCATTCGTGGTGCGGTATGCCGACGAGACCGAAGAACTATCCCGTGACGCTGGACGGCCGGTACTTCGTCGTGCGCGGACGGCTCTGGCGGACGACAAACCCCGACCTTCCCGAAGCGGAGCGGAAGAAGCTGGTCGCCGCACTGTCGAAGGCACGTTCAGCACTCCGTCGTGACGCCGGCACCTCGGCCGAAGATCGGAAAAAGGCCCGCCAGAAGGTGGACGCCGCCAAGCGTGGGCTCGGCGAGCGCGGCCCGGTGTGGTGGACCGACGGCTCGCCGGACTACAACCGGCACATGGCCGTCAACACGCCGTACCGCGAGTGGTTGGAGGGTTTGCCGGACGCCGGATAGCCTGACTTTCCGCCCCAAGCGATGACCACTTTCATCCTCCGGGAGACGCAAAGCGTTCGTCCCTATCCTGTCACCATGACCACCGCACGCCACATCCTCGGCAACCCTGTCACCGCCCACATGCGGACCGACCCCACCCGCATCCCGGCCGGTTCGTCCGTGGGTAAAGCTCTTGAGTACATCCGCGACCACGAGATCGGCGGCCGCGTCGTTTACTTCTACGTCGTGGACGAGACTGACCGGCTCGTCGGCGTCGTGCCCACCCGCCGCATCCTCCGGGCCAAGCCGGACGCTCCGATCGCCGAGGTAATGATCGCCCCGGTTGTGGCCGTCCCGGCTTCGGCCACCGTCCTCGACGCTTGCGAGTTCTTCACCCTGCACAAGCTCCTCGCCTTCCCCGTGGTAGACGCCGACCGCAAACTGGTCGGGTTGGTGGATGTCGATCTGTATACGGACGAGCTTGCCGACTTGGAGCGGCGGCAGGAGAGCGACGACCTGTTCCAACTCGTGGGCGTGTACTTGACCGAGGCCGAGCAGCGGCGGACGGTGCTCGCCGCCCGCAAGCGTTTCCCGTGGCTGTTGTGCAACGTGGTCGGCGGGATGATCGCGGCCGTCATCGCCGACGCCTACGAGGACGTGGCCACCCTCGCCCTTGTAACACCCTTCATCGCCCTGGTGACGGGCATGGCCGAGGGGGTGGCCATCCAGTCCGTGAGCCTCGCCCTCCAGACCCTGCACGGCCGGCGGCCGACGTGGACAGCGATGGGCCGCAAGGTCGGCCGCGAGTTGCTGGTCGGACTGCTTCTGGGAGCCGTGTGCGGGCTGATCGTCGGGCTGGTGGCGTTCTTCTGGAAGGGCAGCTTCCGCGGCGGTCTGTGCTTGTGCGTCGGCATCACCGGCGGGGTGGCCGCATCCGCCGCTGTCGGCATCGCACTACCGTTCCTACTTCGGCTGTTCCGCCGTGACCCGCAGGTGGCCAGCGGGCCGATCGCCCTGGCCGCTGCCGACATGGTCACCCTGCTGCTGTACTTCAACCTCGGCAGGTGGCTGCTCGGGTGAAGTAGAGGCTACAATGCCGTCAGCAACCTCCTGGGGAGAGTGAACATGCTGTGCGGTCACGAAGTCGGCCTCGAACTCATCCCCCCGCGCACGCCGGACGGCTGTGAAGAGTGCCTCCGCACGGGATCTGATTGGGTTCATCTCCGATTGTGCCTGAGTTGCGGCCACGTCGGCTGCTGCGACAGTTCGCCCGGCAAGCACGCCAGCCGACACGCCCGCAAAACGCACCACCCGATCATTGCCTCGTTCGAGGCCGGCGAGCGCTGGGCCTGGTGCTTCATCGACGAGGCGGAAGTGGACCTCCCCGCGGGGGCCGAACCGTTCCTTCGATGAAGGCAGAATCGCTGCTCCGGCAAGGATCGGCAGACCCTCTAGCCACGCTTCTTATCATCGCCCTTCACCACCTCGATCGCCGTGATGACCGAGTCGCCATGCCGCGCAACGAGATTGTGAACTGTGTGCATCCGTGTGATCCGTGTGATGTGTGGAAGATGCCTTCGGACTCGCTGCTTGTCTCGACCCGTACCGTCCGTTACTGGCTTCTAGTACAGCGGAAGATCAGATCAGTGATCGTCGCCAGAATCAGGTCACTCACGCCCTGACCGACCTCCGGATGCGAGCGTATCCATAACCGGAGCCCGCACAGGAGATTCCCATGCTCGCTCGACTTCTCGCGATGTTGGCCGCCCTATTCCTTGCCCCCGCTGCCCACGCCGAGCAGGGGCCGGGGGAGGATGATCGCTGTCGCACCGAGGCCGAGAAGGCCGTGACGATCCAAGTTACGGTCATGAAGACGATCGACGGGGAGAAGGCCAAAGAGGTGACCGTCGAGGCGAAGGTGTTGGGCGTCGAGCGGTCGAAGGCCAAGCTGAAGAAGGGCGACACCGTCACCATTGCCTACTCGCTCCCGACCGTCCGCCGGGCCGGCCCGACCCGGCCCCCCGTCCTTGAGGCCGGCGAGGTGTACCCCGCCTTCCTGAACAAGCGGGACCAGTCGTTCGCCCCGGCCGCCGCCGCGTCCAGCTTCCGGATGACCCCCGAGCCGCCGTACACGGACAAGAAGGCCCAGCAATTCGGCCGCGCCGTCCTCAAGGTCGAGGAACTCATCAACGGCACGCCGACGGGCGAGAAGGCCGAGAAGCTGAAGGCGGAGGTGGTTGGGATCGGCACCGGCGGGGACGTGATGTACCGGTGGATCCAGGCCCGCTTGGGCGACGAGCAGCGGTCACTCGAGGCATGGATTCGCGACACCAACCCGGCGCCGGAGAAGTCCAAGGAGTTGAAGGCCATGATCGCATTCCTTCAAAAGGTCAGCATCGAGATCGACGCCCCCAAGTGACGGTGCGAGAAATGCACGCACAATCTCACCGCCACGCGAACGAACCCGTGCTAGATGACAGGTGGAGTCTCACCCCGTCCCCGAGGTTTCACATGCGAATGCTCCTCCTCGCCGGCCTGGCCGTTGTCCTGACCTTCTCGGTCACCCCGATCCCCGCCAGGTCCGACCCACCGGCCAAGCCCTCAGGCGAAGACGCGTTGAGAGCCAAAGTTGCGGACCTCGAAACCCGTCGCGCCATCATCGAGAAGAAGTTGGCCGAACCGGATTCCGACACGATCCCGTTCGGCGACGTCACCGTGAACCTGGCGGAAGAACGCATGACAGGCTACCTGCGGGTCAAAATCACCATCGAGGTGGATGAAACGGCGTTCAAAGAGCTGTCGCGGTTGGTCGAGAAGAACAAGGCCGCTATGAAGAGCTGGGCCATTAGCCATTTGAGCGGCAAGACCGTGAAGGACGTGGGCGGAACGGCGGGCGTGGAACGACTGAAAGGGGAGATTCAGAAGCAGTTCGGAGAGATCCTGGCTCCCAAGGCAAAGCAGAACCCTGTGAAGGCCATCCTTTTCGAGGAATACTTGATCCAGTAGTCACGCCCAGTCCTGCGTCATGGCGTAGAGCATCGTCGCCGCGGTCAGCCCGACGCCGAGGAGCAGCACCCCGAGGACCACGCTGATCGCCAACCCCCACCAGTGGCCGATGAACCAGCCGCCGACGGCCAGAGTGACCGCCGTGAGCAGTAGGGCCAACACCGCGATCACGAAGACGCGGCCGGCGTCCTTGCGGAACTCCGCGGACTTCTAAGCGTCCGACAGAGGCTGATCGGGTGTTTGCGGGGGAACGGCTTCGCTCATCCCGTCAGCTCCGCGAATGATTTGCTGATCTCATCCGCCGACGGCCGTACGAGCTGGCTTACCACCTGCCCCTCTCGCAGGAACACCAGCGTCGGCCACAGCTTCACCCGGAACGACCGCCCGAGCAGCTTGCCCTTGCCATCCTCGATCCGGACATGCTGCACCCCAGGGTGTTGCGCCAGCATGCGGGGCATGTCCGACTGAATCGCCTGGCAGTGCGGGCACCACTCGGCCCCGAACTCCAGCACCACCGGGCCGGGCATGCGGTCCACTTCCTCTCGCGTCGATTCCATCGTGTCTCCCCTCGGGCGATGCCATCGGTATTCTAACCCTCTTGGGTAACGAGGGCAGGACATGGAACTCATCGACGCCTACCTGGCCGGGGCCGGGGCCGTGCAACAAGCGATCACCGGGCTGGCACCGGAGCAACTCAAGGCGTACCCCGTCGCCGGCACGTGGAGCATCCAGGAGATCGTGTGCCACCTCGCCGACTCCGAGGCCCTGTTCGCCGAGCGGATGAAGCGGGTTCTGTCCGAGGACCGCCCACCGCTGCTGTTCGCCGACCCCAGCCGCCACGCCGAAACCTTGGCCTACCAGAGCCGGGACGCCGCGGATGACGCCGAACTGATCGGGATGATCCGCCAGCAGATGGCCCGCATCCTCCGGACCCAGCCACCGGAAGCGTGGGCACGGACCGGCGTACACAACAAAGTTGGGGAGCAGACGCTGGAGCAGTTGGTCCGCAAGGCCGTCGATCACCTCGAACACCACTTGAAGTTCGTGCGGGCCAAGCGCCATGCACTCGGCGTCCCGCCGACTATCGACGCAACACCGTGAGGGTGTCGCGCGGGGTCCCTGGAGTGAATGATGGCGGCCAAAGACGTGATGCTGGCGTGGGCGGACGCGTTCAACCGGCGGGACGCGGACGCCCTGTGCCCCTCTATCACCCGGAGGCGACGAACCACCAGGTGGCCGCCGGCGATCCAGTCGTCGGTCGCGACGCCATCATCCGCGACGCCCGAGGGTTCTTCACCGCCTTCCCGGACAGCACCACCACCCTGGAGGCCATGCACCAGGACGGCGAGTGGGTGATGATCGAGTGGTCCGGCGGGGCGACATGGCAGGGCGAGTTCGCCGGGAGGCCGCCGAACGGGAAGACGTTCCAACTCCGCGGGTGCGGGTTCTTCCACATCGTCGACGACCAGATCCGCTTCCAGCGCGGCTACTGGGACCGAGCCGGCTGGTTCCTGCAACTCGGCATCGCGGTGGAATGACATCCCCAGCAATACCATCCTGTCGAGCGGCATGACGTATCGAGAAGCCAAGGCGTTACTCACCGCCGTCTGGCCACGGCTGCGCATCATCGTCTACCGATCGACGATCCAGCACTTCAAGGAAGGCATCCCCACGGCCGAGGAATTAGAACTCGCCCCCGATGACGAACTGTGCCGGACGCCGGGCCGAGAGACGGTGTTGAGCGGGGACATGACCGGCCAGGACCTGCACCACGAGATCATGAAAGCGTTCAGTCTGGACACGGAAGTAGCGGTTGTTGGTATCCACGGGGCGTGGCGGAGGAATCTCGACGAGCTGTGTGTCCGTTCGGCGAACTCCCTTCTTGATGGTCATGGTAGCCTCGTGGATTCCTTTCATTCGAGGAGTCCCGACTCATGGCGAAGACCCAACGCGACCCGGCCCGTGAACAATTCTGGCGCGACGCCATCGCCGCCTGGCGGTCCAGCGGCCTCACCGTCCGCGCGTTCTGTGAGCGGCGCCAACTGACCGAGACGACGTTCCACCACTGGCGCCGCGAACTCCGGCGGCGGGCCGCCGCCGCACCGCTAACCGCGCCGCCGGCGTTCGTGCCGGTGACGGTCGTGGCGGCGGAGTCGGACCCGGTCCACTCCATCGAGGTCCGCTGCCCCTCGGGCCACGTCGTGACCGTGCCCGGCGCGGACGCGGCCACGCTCCGCGAACTCTTCCAGGCCCTCGCCGCCCTCGCGGGAGAGACGCCGTGCTAAACCTCGCCGCCGCGACGATCTTCCTTGGCCTGGAACCGACCGACATGCGGAAGTCGTTCGACACGCTCGCCGCCCGCGTCCGGGAACACCTGCACGGCGACCCGCTGTCGGGATCTTGGTTCGTGTTCCGCAACCGGGCGGGCGACCGCCTCAAGATCCTCTACTGGGATGGCGACGGGTTCGCCCTCTGGCAGAAGCGGCTGGCCAAGGGGGCGTTCGAGTTCCCCAAGGTGATCGGCCCGGCGATCGGCGTCGCCATCACCGCGACCGACCTGGCCCTCATCCTCGGCGGCGTCGCCCTGAACGCCAAGCGGCGGATGCGGTACACGCGGCCGACGCCGCCGGCTGGATAAATTTCCCCCGGTCACGGCGGATCGTGCAACCCTTCGACGCCCCCGCGCGTCGAAGGGTCATGCCGGACGGCCCTGCCATCCCCGAACCGACCTTACCCGCGGACGTGGCCGTCTTGCACGGCCTGGTCCGCGAACTGCTCGCCGCCAATCACGCCCAGCAGGATCGCATCGCTCAACTCGAGCACCGCCTCGACCAACTCCTCAAACGGCTCCACGGCCCCCGGGCCGACACGGTGCACTCGAACCAGGGCACGCTCTTCGGCGACCCGCCGGCTGACCCGCCCCCGCCCGTCGAACTGCCCCCGAAACCCTCGTCCGCGTCGCGGACGCCGTCCGGCCACGGTCGCCGGCCGCTGCCCGCGAACCTGCCCCGGGAGACGGTCGTCATCGACATCCCCGAAGCGGAGAAACTCTCCGTCGGCGGCACGTGGGTGCGAATCGGCGAGGAAACTTCGGAACGGCTCGACTTCACGCCGGCGAGCCTATTCGTCCGCCGAACCGTGCGGCCGAAGTACGCCGTCCGCTTCGACGACCGGCCCGACCTCATCCGCGTCGCCGAGTTGCCGCCGGAAGCGCTGCCGAAGTGCTCGGCGGCCCCCGGCCTCGTCGCCGACGTTATCGTCTCGAAGCTCGTCGACCACCTTCCGCTCTACCGGCAGGAGAAGCGGTACGCCCGGCAGGGGTACAACTTGGCCCGATCGACGCTCTGCGGCTGGCTGGCCGAGGCCGCCGGCGTGCTGGCGCCGCTCTACGCGATCCTGAAGGCGCGGGTGCTGGCGGAGCCGATCGTGCACACGGACGACACGCCGATCCCGGTCCGTGACCCGGCCCGCGAGCACTGCCGTACCGGCCGCCTCTGGGCGTACGTCTCGAAGGCCGGCGTGGTCTACGACGCCACGGAGGATCGCTGCCGCGACGGGCCGCTCCAGTTCCTGCGGGGCTTTCAAGGCTACTTGCAGTGCGACGCCTACGCCGGCTACGACGAGCTGTTCCGCCGCTCGAAGGGCACCGTCGTCGAGGTCGGGTGCTGGGCGCACGCCCGCCGCAAGTTCGTCGAGGCCGAGAAGACCAGCCCGGCGGTGGCGCACGAGGCGGTAGCCGGCATCAAGGCGCTCTACGCCGTCGAGCACGCCGCGAAGGGCCTCGACCCGCCGGCCAGAGCCGCGATGCGGGAGCGGGAGTCCGGGCCGCGGCTGAGGGGGATGAAGGAGTGGCTCGACCGCCAGCGGGCGACCGCGGTCCCGAAGACGCCGATCGCCGATGCGATCACCTACGTCACGAATCAATGGGGCGCCCTCACCGCTTACGTCCGGGACGGGGACCTGGCGATCGACAACAACGCCGCCGAGCGGGCCGTGAAGCCGTTCGCCATCGGCCGCAAGAACTGGCTCTTTTTCGGGAGCGACCGCGGCGGCCGGACCCTGGCCACGCTGGCCAGCTTCACGGCGACGTGCGCGGCGTTCGGCGTGAACCCGTGGACCTGGTTCCATGACACCCTGACGATCCTGCCGACGACGCCCCTTGACCGACTCGCCACGCTGCTACCCGCCAAGGCGACGTGACCCGATCCACTCCGTTCAACGCACTGCCTGAACTTCGCCGAATGCACATGTGGCGGCGTGCCTGGTTATCGAAAGAGTCTTCGACACGGTGTCGCCGGCAGTGCACTACTTCACCTTCAGCTTTTCGCGGATGGCGGCGATCTGTCGGTCTAACTCGTCGTGACCGCCTTCGAGCGTGAACGCGAACTCCGGGTGATTCCGGCTCAACGTCAGCGCGGCCTCGTCGCACACGCGGGCGTACTCCCTCCGCTCCGACCGAGCGGGACTGACCTGGTACTTCCACTCGTGGAGAGCCCGGGTGTCCTGAAGCATCGGGACCAGCAGATCGCGGTCCCAAGCCGGCTTCACCGTCCGCAGCACGAGGCACAGGGAGATGCACCTCCACGCAGCGGCATCCCGCACGTACTCCTCGTACACCGCCCGGGCCGTCTTCGGGGTGTACCGGCCGAGGGCGATCAGGATGTCGTGCCCGGTGCCGTATGGGCTGTTGGCGTCGGCCGGCTCGGCCCGAATGAGCGGCTCGAACTTGTCCCGGATGATTTGTGTGTCGTCCACACCCGGCACGGCCGCGAGCATGATGCGGCGGTCTTCGGTCCGCTGAAACACCCGCGTGAGGGCCGCCCGGACGAGGGGTTCCTTCGACCACGCGACGGCCGGGATGAAGTGCTCGGTCCGGACGCGGTTCGCCACGGCCCGCCGCATGTAATCGTCCACGTCCTTCCCCTTGCCCACGTCCAGGGCGTCGAGGCGGTCGGCCACCAGGCGGGCCGACTCTTTGGGGAAGTAGTAGAGCAACCGCGTCGCCGCTTGGGTTTGGAAGTCCGACCCGCGGCCCCACCCGTCCAGCGACTTGCCGTTGAAGATGCCGTCGGTGGCGTAGTCGGTCAGCAACGACTGAAACAGCGTGCCGGCCGCGTCGTCCGACTGCCAGATCGCCCGCACCTCGGCGGCGAACTTTCGGTCGTTGGTGACGCTGTTGAGGACGATGCACGCCGTCGGCTGGTAGCGGACCGCGTGATACGGCCGGCCGACGATCTGGCCGAGGGCGACGAAGCAGGCGTCGCCCACCGTCACCGTGTAGGACGTTTGCGGCTTGTCCTCGGACCCCTCGGCCAAGAACTCAGCCACCGGGTCGGCCGGTTGCCACTTGCGCGCCTCGGTCTCGCGGGCGTTGACCGGATTCCGGTACAGTTCGCGGGCGAACGACATGATTCCGAAATTGCCGTCGTGCCGCACCACGATCTTCGTGGCCGCGCTGGCGTCGAGCGATTCAAGCAGTAACGGAATCGCGTCCGGGCCGATCTCCACGAGTTCCTTGAGCGTGGTCGAGGGCCGGAGTTTGTGGTCGGTCAGCAGCAGCATGTGCGCGCGGGTGAGTTGCGGGAGCGGGGTGAACGACTCACCGGTGAGCGTGGGCGATAGGCCGAAGTCGGCGTCCTTCAGTTCAGCGAACTTGGCGATCAACCCCTTGATCTTCGCGACCTGCTGCGGGCCGACCGCCGGCCGCGGGGCAGGACGAAGATTGGGGACCGTTCCCAACCGGACTGTCGGTTTCTCGGCCCTCGTCGCGAGGGCAAACAGCATGATCGAGAAGGACGCGACCAAGGTAGAGATGGGCACCATGCGAATCTCCCGGAAAGGGACCGATGACCGAATGGGCCGCCCCCGTCGAAGAGAATAAACCCGACGGTACGCGGCTTCCGGCTCCCGTTTATCGTACCCTCCCGATCCGAACGGAGCCACCGACATGCCGATCCGATGCCCCAGTCGGCACGCCCGTGGGGTACTCGTCGCACTCGTGGCCGTTGTCGTCGGTTGCTAACCAGTAGCGGTGGACGTGGGAGGGGGCAGGACTGCATGCCGATGTAAGTCCTCACCACTCCCGCGGATAAAGGTCACGTTAGATTCTCACGACCCACCTGAAGGGATTTCGCCGAACTGACACCGAGCTGTGACCATCGAACTGCAAATGAAAAAACCACCGGTGACCGGACAGCCTCTCCCAACTGCCCGAACACCGGTGGTAGTTTCGCGCCGTGCTGACCGAGCCGTATGCCCGAGAGGCCTCTCCCCTCCTCTCAAACACTTTGCTCAGTATTGCTCGACGAACGGTGAACTGCAGCGAGCATGCCAAACAGGAAACGTCATTTGGTGAGAAGGGGTGATTCGCCGAATTGCCTTGATCCGCGAGAGTTTAAAAGCTCGTCGCCGAAGACCTCAAACCTCGACAGCGGCAAAATCGATGTGGTGATCGCCTCGGGGCGTGGCAGTGAGTGCCTTCATCGAAAGCACCATCAGCGGTTCACGTCCTACCCCAAAGCATCAGCACCAACGTCACGGCGAGGAGATAATGGCTAGCGTCAGGGCGCTCACAAGTGACGGCGAAGCCCCTCTTCGTTCGCTTGATCTCGCCGAGACTTTTGTCCCCGACGAGTCGCAGGGACGAGTTGTCGCCCATGAGCGTGCCGATCACCTTGTGGGCCGTGTCCGATACGTTGATGCCGGCCCCGCCCTTGAACCCGCCTCCGCAGTACCCGACCCGCACGTCGTCGGCGTTGAAGATCCCGACCGTCTGCCGGAAGATCGGCAGGCGTTCGTGCAGGTAGAGAACCGGGCGACCATCCTCTTTGCGGACGACGAGGCGGCTTTGCGACGTCAGGCGCTTGTGGCCCATCAACCAGGGGAGCCACGGCAGGCCCGCCACGCCGTCCGGCCAGGGACGGGTCAGGACCTCCGGCCAGGGTTCCGGTCGGGCGATCATCTTCTCACGGCCGTGAATGCGTGCCTCGCCCCTGGGCCAAGGTGGATCGCAAGGGATAACGGCGTATTCCTCCACGGGGTTCTCGCGTTCGGTGAAAAGATTCGGGCGGCATTCCGTCCAGTGCGCTGCGGGGCTTCAGCTGCCCCGGCCGTCCGTCAATCCCCGTGTAGAGCCGGCAGGCCGTAACGCGGGAAGTTCTTCTTCATGAACGCGGTCCCGACATCCGTGACCTTACTTCCCTCACAACTCACGTCGCAGAGCGAGGCGTGCTGACCAAGGGCTTCGATCCCCTTGTCGCCGACCAGCGTTTTGTCGAGATACA
This sequence comes from Limnoglobus roseus, assembly GCF_008254045.1. GTDB lineage: Bacteria > Planctomycetota > Planctomycetia > Gemmatales > Gemmataceae > Limnoglobus > Limnoglobus roseus. The sequence continues at coordinate 4,302,409 of NZ_CP042425.1, forward strand.
GGTGCTCCAGGCTCGTGAGTCCTTTGAGGTGGGCCATCCCCGCGTCGTCGACGGCCGTCCGCCACAGCCCGAGCTTGAGAAGCTGTTTCATGTCCTTGACGTGGGCCAGGTGCTTGCCCTCGACCGGCGTACCATCCAGGTCGATCGTGTCGAGCTTCTTCAGCCCCGCGAGGTACTTCAGGCCGTCCCCGGTGACCTGCTTCTGGCCGATGATGTAAACGTACTCCAGGGTCGGTATCGCCTTCAAGTGGGCGAGGTCGGCATCCTTGACGTCGCACCCCTTCTTCGGGAACAGCACGCCCCGAATCGGTCGGCTCGCGGCGAGCGGTCCGTCGGCACCGTTGATCCTTGCCCCCAGTCTTTCGAGGGCGGTTACGGCTTCCGCTTCGGTAGGGTCGTGGGCGATCAGGCAAGTCAGGAGTGCAATCGTGGCGCCCATCGTAGACCCTCCCCTGTACGAGCGGATTATTTCCCGACGCCGAAGACGAACTGGCACGGGTCACAAATTCTGACCACCGTCGGGGCTGTCTTGAACGTGCCGAGCTTCACGTACTTGTTTAGCGCGTTGAACTCTGTCGCAGCTCGATCACCGGACCATTAATCCGATAGTCGCCGATCACTCTTTGTTGAGCACTGCGTCCGTCACCCAGCACCCCCTGACGTGCGGCCCCGGCCCGCGGCAGTGGTTCAGGATGTCCTCGTTGTCGCACCCGGCGTCTTGAAGGGCGTCGGCCAGAATCGGCATCGCCGCGAAGTCACGTGACTCGTACATCCCCTGCGCGATAGCGACCGCGGTGTCGGTGAGCCACGCCGCGGCGAACGCCACCGGGCGGAACGGGTTCCCGAAGATGTCTCGCACAATATCTGCTTGCGCGTTGCGCTCGTGTTCCCAATGCGCTCGCCATTCGTCCGAATGGCGTTCCGGCCCGCTTCGATCGTTGCCCGGGTCGATCCGCATGAGATTCACGACCGAGGTGCGAAGTACTTGGTACGACCCGGTGTGGATGTAAGGGCGCTCGAGTTGCGCGACGAACAGGCACTCCAGAAGCGAGACGCTGATTCGGCGCTGAGAGCTGTCTCGGGGGAAAGGCGCGGCTACCGAGTCGATGCGATCGTGCATGGCCTCATTCGAGTTGTCGATTGTTGTAAGCCCATCGGCCCCGCGCTCGCACTCGGCGAGATGTAATACGACCGAAGCGTGTGGGACGTACTGTTCGATCCGCCTCCCATAACCGCAAACGGCAAGAAGGCACCGCCGTCCCGAAACCGGTTGGGGCAGGCTCCTCAACATCGCCGAGGCGTCGCCGGAGGTCCGCCATTCCGCTTCGGTCATCGGTTGTCCCCGTCGGCATTTTCTCCGAGCTTATCCCCTAGCTTTCATCACCCTCTCTCCCGTAGTCGCGCGCTGATCTTCCCCTGTACCGGTAGTCATTCATCGCGCGAGCAGGAGAGGACGTGGCAGGAGCCGATTGCCGAACCAGCCCAGCGTCTGACCGACGTGATCCACCACCGAACGGGCTCGGCGGCGACACGTCTCGAACACGGACATCAGCACCCCCTGCGCTCGCGCGCCCGAGTCCGTCCGGTTGCCGCCCCACACCTTCCGATTCACCACCGCCGGGCGGATGGCCTGCTCGGCCTGCCAGTTGGTGGGCTCGATCCGCGGGTCGAACACGAACGCGAACCACTGCTCGAAGTGGTTCCGCAAGTGCTTCGCCAAGGTCGCGTACTCGGGCACGGCCCGCGGTCGGCTCACCAACTCCAGCAGGCGGTCGTCGAACGATACCCGATGCGCGTCGCGTTGGTCGTCGGACCACGCGCCCGGCACGTACTCGTTGCGCCAGTGGATCGCCTCGGTGAACAGTCCGATCACCTGTCGCGGGAACCGCACGGCTCCGCGGGTGGCACCCGCCAGCCGCTCCCGGGCGCGGCGGAGTACGTGGGCCACGCACTGCTGGTGGATCGCGTCCTCGAACCGCTCGTAGGAGGCGAACCCGTCGTGGCTCAGGACGCCCGACCAGTTCCGCCCGATCACCCGCTCCAAGGGGTCGGCACTGCGCTTTGAGTCGATGGCGTAGGCGGTGGCCCGGTCACCGACCCAAGCGTGAAGCCAGGCCGGTTGCCCTCCGATCCGCCACCCCGTCTCGTCGGCCGCGATTTGCTCGGACGACCGCACCTCGTCGAGGATGAGCCGGTAGTCGGGCTCCAGCCGGGTCGCGGCCCGCAGGCCGATCTGGGCGCTGGCTCCGCGAGTCAGCGTGATGCCGAACAGGGTCTGGAAGATCGACGCGACCTTGCCGTGCGACAATCCCATCTGGGTGTGCAGGAGCGTGGCAGCGGCCTGCGCGTCGGGGCCGATCTGGCTGGCCGCAGCGCCCAGCGCGTCGGAGGTCTGGAGCGGGTGCCGGCCCTGGGTACGCTTGCCGCACGACTCGCAGTGCCCGATATGGACGCTGAACTTGCGGACCAGTGGGGCGCGCGGGATGTCGGTCTGGAACTGGTCGGCAGTGCCCGTCTCGACGATGCGGCCCCGGCAGTGCGGGCACGCATCGGGGAGGTTGGCGTCGTGGCGCTCGGCAATCGGTTCGGTTGGCGAGGGGCGGTGGCGATGAGTGCCGTGGGCGTCGCCCGACTTGCGGCCCGGCGTCTTCGGGTCGGGCTTGGGCGGCCCCTTGCGGAACGGGGCGGCTTGGCGCTTACCGGCGCGTGTTGCCTCCTCCAGCTTCCGGGTCAGTTCGGCGACCTGGGCCGTGAGTTCGGCGACCTGCTTGGAGAGTTCCCGGCAACCGGGACACACCGGCTCGTCCATGCGCGTATCGTAGTCGCAGGGGTGGGAAACCACCACTCACCGCCCGAGGGCGCTAATCAAGTACCTGACAGAAGCGCCCGGCGAAGAAGAAGGCATCGGAGTAAGAGACCGGACAGTAAATGATCCGCAACCCTCGCGTTCGAAGACGCGAGGGTTTTCCGTTCGCATCACTTCTCGTCCGACCAGCACCCGAGCAATCGGCGAACGACGACGAGTTGCCCGAGGTGATAGTTCGCGTGGTCGGCGACCAGCATCGCCTCCCGAAGGACCGTCTGCCCGTACCCGTGTTCGAGTTTGGCGAACAGGTCCGTCTTCGGGTCCGACACCAACGCCTCCATGCGTGCGGCGTCCGCGTGATAATGGGTGATCGCCCGGCCCCACGCCGCCTCGTCGGGCGGCGCATCCCCATCTGGCCAGTACCCGTCCGGCCACACGGGGGACTTGTGCTCAGGGTTTACGGAAAATTCCACGATGTCCCACTGCGCGATCCGCAGATGTTCGAGCAACCGCCAGGGGGTGTGCGGGATGGGGGAGGCCTTGGCGCCGCGAAGCGCGGGCGGGATGCCCTCTGTCGCCTTCTCGAACGTCAGGTGAGCGGACCCGCCGTGCAGCAGTTCGAGCAGATGGTCGCGGAGCTTTTGTTGTGGATCGGTCGACATTCACCAGCCCTCTATGATCTCGAGACGTCGGGGCATCATAGCGCCGATCGACGCCGACGCAATCTGAACGCCAGCCTGATCGACATCGCAGTTCGTTACCAAATGAACTTAAGGAACAAGAGACCGTCGCCAGTTTTGGTTCAGTTCTTCGACAGATTTTCCAGTAAGCCTCTTCCACACGTCAGGGCTGTACGTATTCATACGCAAATGCGTATTCAAATCCATAACTAGCGTAGGGTTATAATTCTTGGCAACATAAGCCAGGAACGAGGCAGTTGTCTTATAGCCTGCGTCGTACCTGGCTTTCTCTGGAGAGAGGTCGACTGCGTTCTGCGATTCATACTTCCAGAAACGAATGTAGTCGGCGATCCCTTCCACAAGCCAACCATGCAATTTTTTGTTTCTATAGTTCTGAACGCAGTGGACAGCTTCGTGGACAACGACGCCAAAATCGTTCGGGTGCGCTCTGAAATATTGAAATGATCCGGTAATGATCCCCCCTTCCGATGAGGCCAAGCCGTTTGGATCATTCTTCAATACGAAACGAATTTGCGTTGCCGGCTTGAATTCTTTGCTGGCTAACTCAGAGCAGATCATCGGGTATTGTGTCTCGCAAATTTTGATTGCCTGCTCGCCCCACTCGCGCATTCCTGGTGCAGCTGTGACATCCAGAGAAAACTCAACCGGATAGCGAAAGGTGCGAACCTGGGGGTTCGAATCAATCGCGATTTCTCGGATGACGAGTGGGTGTTTCATATCTTCTGATGGGCGAATGCGAATTGCAATTGTCGATCGGCTCATGCCGATAATTTTCGCTACCCCTCCATCAAAGACTCCCGCCTGTTCAAATTTACTGCCATCTGAAGAAACTTCTAGCAAACCGGCGTCTAGAGAATCCATACCGTTTGGACGGCCAGTGAGAACGTTAACCGATGCAAGTTTGACCGACTCGCCAAAGGTCAAAATGACATAGTCTTCCTTTGTTGCATTTCGGTTGGACGCGAAGAAAGTGTTCGGCTCGGCATCAAATGCGAACTGACGTATTTGCCCACCTGCAGTAGGAAGGGATGAATCAATTTTCACCAGGTGCGTGTTTCGGATTGCTGCCTGTGCAGGAGTGACTTGCCCTTCCTGTTTTGGCGCAGGAGCTACCGCCGCAGCTTCTTGTTTAGGAGCGGAAGGAACTGCCGCCATCTCTTGCTTAGGAGAAACTCGTTGATCAGGAGTTTTCGCGGCAGTGACGCCTTGGACCAGGTCGATTTCTGATTTCGCGGGCCCAGATTCTACTGTCACTCGAATTGTTTCGTTTTTGTTAATCGTGAACTCAGATTTTGAGAGCTTCAGTTCCTCTGATCCCTCGAATCTGATCTTGTAGTTTCCCGTATCAATTTTCTTACGTCGCTCTTCCGGTACGAACCGGTATTTTTCCTTGCCGTCTCCGCCGGTGAGTACCAGTATGCCATTCTTAACTTTGGCCTCCACTGCCGGCTCGTCGATCTCAATCACTAACGTCCCGCTTGGCGAGCCTGAACGCATTAGTGTACCGACAAGCAAACTCCCAATAAGCAGACAGCCAGTTATCGCAGCAATAAGCCACCATCTGGACCGTATGCGGTCCTTTTCAATGGATTTATTGCTTTTTCGAGAATTCCGATGGGGCGTGGAGCGGCTCTTTGGTTCCGGCTTTGGTGATTCGCTGAATTGATCGAACGGATCCTGCATCACGGGGAAGTTTTTTTCGACAATGACGACATCGATGTCAGAAACGCCGATTTGGGACTGCTTCAGATATCCATCGATCGCTTCTACAATCGTTTTCATCGAGGAGAATCTCGCTGCGGGATCTTTCGCCATCGCGGTTTCTGCAATAGTTGAAAGAGCCTTATCAGCCTCGGACTGAAATTCACTAACGATAGGAACCGGTGCCGTAAGAATTTGGCTGAGTACACCGATGAGCGTGCCGCTGTACGGCGTCTTGCCCGTGAGCATCTCAAACAAAATCACGCCGATCGCATATATATCGGTAGCGGGACCAATGGAGGCCAGATCGCCTCGGACCTGCTCGGGAGACATATAGCTTGGCGTGCCAAGGATGCCTCCCTCTTTGGTCAATTTTGCCTCATTTGGGTTTACTTCTGTTACACGCTTTGCAAGCCCGAAGTCCATGATTACCGGTACATCATTCGGCAGCAGCATCACATTCCCAGGTTTCAGGTCGCGATGGACGATCCCCTTACGGTGAGCGTGATCGAGACCTAAAGCCATAGCTCGCACGATCTCGGCAGCCCGAGCCGGCGGCATCAACTTCTCATGCGCAATCTCACTGTCAAGCGGTGTACCTTGAATAAGCTTCATCGAAATGAATGGTCGCCCATCAAGCACGCCGGTATCGAAAATAGTGCAGATGTTCGGATGGTCGAGAGCAGCCACCGACTTTGCTTCGCGGACGAAGCGTTCGGTCTTTTGAGAATCCGATGCATCGAAAAACGGTAATTTGAGCGCGACCTCTCTCTCAAGCGTTGAATCGATTGCGAGGTAAACCGCTCCCATTCCTCCGCGTCCCAGCAGTTTCTGAATCCGATACCTGCCGAATTTTGCGGGCAAGACAGGAAATGGATCTTGCGTTGATATGGGTTGGACCTTGGCCGTATTTTCAGTTATACCGTTGAAGGTTGCGGTAGCGACGAAAGCAACCCCACACTTCGGACACTTGACAGATCGCCCCGCGACGGTGTCATTGGCTGTGCAAATTGCGCCGCAACTTGGGGCAGGACATCTCAGGCGTATGGCGATGGCAAACCTCGGGTCTAAGCCGAAGGCTACCGGCGCGGTTACTCCGCAGTCGGCAGTGGGGGGATGTGCGAAGTAGTTTACGGGCCAAGTCTAGCCACCGCAATGCTCTTCAGTTCAGTACTCTACCGCCCCTACGACGAGATGATTTTTCACCTCAATCGCGATGATAATCATCTCACCATTCTCAGCGTAGTCGCGATCGGCAGCCTGAAGCCACTCCATTCGCCCCTGCAGGCAGTGGACGTAAATGCGTTCGAGATTTCGCCCGGTCACGGTTACTTCTTTCGTATCGCTTTCACCGACGAACCGCAGCTTGAACGACGTGGACGGCATATACTCGGCCTGCGTGTCCATGCCGCGGTAGAGGAACGAGGTCCACCCGTTCCGCCCCCTGATCGTCAGTGCAGTTACCCATCGATCCTTGGCGATGGCCGCACAGCGTCCGAGGTCTTCGACGGCTACCTCGCCACGATCAACGCCATGCAGAACACCACCAACCGGAGCAACGACAATGAAACGCCGCTTCCTGATTGCCGCCTTACTTCTGGCCGGGTGTCAGCCCTCCGCCAAGCCATCGCTGGCAATCCTGCCGCCCGCTGACCTCGTCGCGCGGTGTGAGCGGTTGCCAGACCTGAAAGGCGATTCCCTGCAGGCCGTATACGACTACGCCCTCGCCACGACTTTCGCATATCACCGCTGCGAGGCCAAGCACGCCGCGCTCGCGAAGTGGAGCCGGGAGGTGAACCAGTGACCCCGTACCGGCAGAGCCGAATCGGCAAACAGGTCAACGGACTGCTCGGCGGATTCGCCGTCGGCTTTCTGGTCGTACTCCTTTTCGCCCTGTGCTCCTGCGTGTCGTGCCCCGCAGGCAAGGACGCACTCTGCCCGACGTTCCCGACCGCGGCACCGAGACAATAGTCGGCCGCGCGAACGGCGAATCGGGAACCCTTTCAACGGTCGCCGACTCCGCGGAGGAGTTTGAACAACGACGAACCGCCCGGCAAGCCACGCCGCCCGAGCGTAAGCGCTTGGTCGATTCCCGCCCACGATTCCCCCGGCGCCGCCGCAACCGCCCCGGACTTCACCGCCGGCCACCGCCCGGTCCGCCGCTTGTGCTCCTCGGCCCACGCACGGATTCTCCCGCCGACAAACCCGGCAGGTTGCGGGCGTACCTCACCCCGCGCTTCCGCGCCAGCAGCTTCGCCACCGAATCGCTGCCCGGAAGCCCTCGCGTTCCCGCCACCATGGCCGAATCGACCAAGTACCACGTTTCGGTCGGGGCCGCGACCACGACTCCGCATTCACGCCGGGGCCACTTCCCGGTTTCAGCCCGTTGCACGTCGGCCCACCCGGGGATCAGTTCGGCCGTCAGGAGCATGGCCGACATGTGGTTGCGGACGCCGCGATGCGCTTCAAGGAACTGGGGCAGCGTACAACCGCCGTGAAGGCCCCGCCCGCCGTTGACGAGCGCCTTGTGAACCGCATTCCACGTCTCGCCCGGCGCGGCCCGCCCGCCCCCTGATGTTTCTTGCGGCCATTCGCTTCCGACGTGTCTGCCTTGACCACAACACCCGCTCCGACGAGTGCAAGGTATAGTGGACCCCGAAACTGAGACCGCCAGGTAAGCTACTCTGGCGGCCCTCGGAGGTGGTCCTGATGACGGCGAAGCGGAAGACCCACACGGCGGCGTTCAAAGCCCAGGTCGCTCTGGCCGCGGTGAAGGGCGACAAGACGGTCAACGAGTTGGCCGCCCACTTCGGCGTCCACCCGACCCTCATCCACGGGTGGAAGAAGCAACTCCTGGCCGGGGCCGAGGCCGTGTTCGCCGCCGGAGCGAAGGCGGTCGCCCCCGGCGACGACCAGACACCCGCGCTGTACGAGCAGATCGGCCGGCTCAAGGTCGAGCTCGACTGGGTGAAAAAAAAAGCTGCGACGTTCGGTTGACGACCTGCGGCCGCTGATCGACCCCGGGCACGCCGACCTGAGCGTCCGTCGGCAGTGCCAACTGGTCGGGCTCGGCCGGGCCACGTACTACCGGGGGCCGGCCGAGGAGTCGGCCGACAACCTGGCCCTCATGCGGCGGATCGACGAGCAGTACACGGCCTGCCCGTTCTACGGCAGCCGGCGGATCGCCCGGTGGCTGGCCCGCAACGGCCACCCGGCGAACCGCAAGCGGGTCCAGCGGTTGCTCCGGGTCATGGGCCTGGAAGCCATCCACCCGAAGCCGAAGCTGTCGGCCGGGCGGGGCCACCCGGTGTACCCGTACCTCCTCCGCGGCGTGCCGATCGACCGCGTCGGGCAGGTGTGGAGTGCCGACATTACATACCTGCCGCTGCCCGGCGGGTTCATGTACTTGGCCGCCACCATCGACTGGTACAGCCGGTACGTGGTGGCCTGGCGGTTGTCGAACACGCTCGACGGGGCGTTCTGCCGGGACATGCTGGACGAGGCGTTGGCGGCCGGCACCCCGGAGGTGTTCAACACCGATCAAGGGGTGCAGTTCACGGCCGGGGCGTGGGTCGAGCGGGTGGAGGCGGCCGGGGCGCGGGTGAGCATGGACGGCCGGGGGCGGTGCCTGGACAACGTGTTCGTCGAGCGGCTGTGGCGGACGGTGAAGTACGAGGACGTGTTCCTGCGGGGATACGAGACGGTGACCGAGTTGGAGCGGGGGTTGAAGGCGTACTTCACCTTCTACAACGAGGCCCGCTTGCACCAGTCACTGGGGTACAAGACCCCGGCCGAGGTGTACCGGGCCGGACGGTCAAAAGAGCCGGCGAAGGAGTAGCTTAAATTCGTCGGTTTTTGGTCTCGCAAATGGGGTCCACTATACGTTGCACCCGCGGCTGACGAACGGGCCAGGTGTTCACGGTCGAGTCGCTTCCGAGCCTCGCGGTTGTACGTCGGCGAAGAAGTAAACTCTCTGGCATTCCAGGGCGCAGTCTCGACGTAGTCAACGTAAACGAGTGGCTTGCCTTTGTCGGGATCGAGCCGCGCAACGTGACTGGCGAGTTCCACCATCATGAGCCCCTGCATCTGCCGCTTGAACTTTATGCCGAAGGCGCGGTAGGCGAGCATGCCGGAGGTCTGCAACGCCTTCCGCGCCCAGCTCCAGTGAAAGTGCTGCGGCAGGTCGGTGAGATCCGCTCCGCTCCTGCGCAACTCTTTGAGTGCGCGAAGTCGCTTCGGTTCCCACGCGATCTCGACGTCGATGAGTTCCGACTCGTCGAGCTCCTTATGGAGCATCGCTTTGAGGGCCGCACCTGTCGCGCGTTCGATGATCGCAACGGCCTCTTTTGCTTGGCTCATAGGACCAGCAGCTCCGCTTTCTTCTGGGCCTTCTCATCTTCGAAGACGAGCTTGTCGCCAGCCGCGAGTCGAGCATCGACCATCTGGAAGAGCCTGAGTGCTTGACGAAGGACAGCCGTTTTTGTCAGCTCTTTCCTTTTCGCCAACTCTTCCAGGACCCGCATCTCGGCGTCCGTCAGGTTCAGCGTCATCGTCTTCTTGGCGTCGCTCATTCGTTAATCTCCTAACCGACATGATACATGGAAAACAGCCCAAAAATAATTAAAAATTGGCCGTTATTTACATGCATTTAGAACATTGACACGAATATTTGACGCAAGTTACTGTTGAAATAGCATGTTATGGCTTTAGAAACGGGGTGAAAGCTCGCGACCTAGACATGACGAGCGATGAAGATGGCTAACTGAAAGTTGCTACACCACCTGCTACACCAACGAATGGACACTTGCTGTCGATCAAAAATTGCTAGTTGAAAGACTATATCTGTCAATGACTTGTGACGTGTTGATTTGTCCTATTACCTCTCCGCAGCCGCTTTGCTAAAGCGGCGCTTTCGACCACTGCGGGTAATATCACCACCCTGCTCTTATCGCTGTCCCACACCGCCACGGTTCATGCCCACTCCTGCGGCGGTACTGACGGATTGGGCATCGTGAAGGTCATCTGTTACGTCCCCGGCAAACTTGGGTGGGAGCCGGTCCGGCGCAGATTTCCGCCCCGGCGATTGTGACTGGGGGAGGGCGGAGGGGGCGACCCGGCCGTTCATTGACGGGTGTCGAACTCCACCCCGTGCACCCGGGCGACCGCCAGCACGTCGGCAAACGTCGACGTGATCCGCCGTTCGTCCCGACTGTCCCAGGCGACGATGTGCTCGCGGTACGCGCGGGCGAATTCCTCGGGGCAACCGTCCAAGGGGATCCGCTTGAGGTTCCGAACGTAGTCGGCCTTCTTGTGGTCGCTCAGGCCCAGGAACACCTCGCCCAGGGTCACGTTCCGTTGCGTTTGTTGCGAGATGGCCTTGTCGTACGTCAACGCGGCCCAAATCGCCGCGCGCTCGGCCTCGGCCTTCGCCTTCCGTTTTGCCTCGGCGCTTTCACACCCGACCAGCCCCAGCAGGGCGGTGGCGAGCAGACTGCCGCGGAATGCCAAGTTCATCACTCCTCCGCTGTCAGGTCGATGGGCGACCGGGCTTACTCAACACGTGTCCGCCGGAAAACCCAAACCGATCGGTGGTTCTGAGCCTTCATTGATCCCGTCCCCTCCTCGGGCACCCGATCCGGAGATGAACACGCACCGCGCGGGCCGCTCGGCTCGCGTGTGGTCAGTCCGGCTTCGGGGCCGGACTCTGAAACCGAGACGGGCGGCGAGTATTGGTTGACGACCGCCCCCAAGGCGTGCCGGGCGGGCGCGGGGTTTCTCAACACGAGGGCCCCGGTGGGTGTGATTCTAGTTTGACACTGAACTCGTGTCAAGCGTCCGGGGCCCGATAATCGTGCCTCATGGCGACGAAGTCTCAGCACTCCCGGGCGTACCGGCCGCTGCCGGAGTTCCTCCGGGGCGTGCGGGAGACCGCGGGGCTGACCCAGCGGGAGTTGGGCATTCGGATGGGGAAGCCGCAGAGTTGGGTCTACAACTGCGAGACGGCGAACCGGCGGGTGGACGTGACGGAATTCATCCGGTGGGTGACGGCGTGCGGGGCCGATCCCGCGGGGGCGTTCGCGCAATTCCTGGCCCAGGCGACCGACGGGGGCCGGCCGTAACGCCGACGGCCCGGACAACGCCCGCCCCGCGGTGGGCGAGCCGGCCGGTCCTCTTGATCGGCGAGGCGACCAGATTTTTCCGGCCGGTCCGAGGCGGGTGGCCGCCGGTTGCGACCCCATTGACCGCCCGACCCTCCGCGCCTCAAGTGGTTCCCCGCCTCGGCGCGGCACGTTGCGTTCGCGGCGATCGGGCGGGACGACCGGGGTCGTGACGACAGACCGCCGTGATCCGCCCTTCGAGTGATCCTGGCGGTCTGTCGTCTCGCCGGACCGGTGGGCGAGACCGCATGCCGGTCCGGCGAGAGAACAGACCGGGGCGTTCTCGTGCCGTGCCCGTTCGGCGATCGATCGTCCTTTCCCCGCCCGCTCCAGGCTACCTCTGAACCCTGTCAAGCGTAGTCTCTCCGGATTGCGGGATTTCATCCGGCATCCGATGCCCACGTCACGTCGGTTGCTGCCACGGGCCAAGTGATAAAAAAAGGCGACCGCGTGCGGCCCGCCACCCGGCGGGCCGCACCCTCGCGGAAGAGGAGGATCGTGTCGCTACTCGGACGTGGTTGATGCCCTCCGCTTCGATCGCGACTTCTTCGCCGGCGGGCCGTGGGCCTCCTCCGCGAAGGCCGTCACAGCCGGGTCGGCGTGGCCCCGCCGCTCGCCGGCCGACCACGCCGCCGGCGGCTGGCATGCCGGCAGCCCGTGCTCCCGGTACAGGTCGTTCAGCCGGCTCCCGTCCGATTCGTGCTCCGAGCGGCTCGCCGACCCGGCCTTCCGCCGGCAGTCGGTCAGCTTGTTCTTCACGACATCCAGCTTGGCGTATCGGTACGGCTCGTTGTGCTTGAGCATCAGGTACGCGATGGTCACCAGCTTGCGGGCCGTGGCGATCACCGCCACGTTGTACTTTTTCTTCTTCCGCAGCCGGCGAAAGAACGCCCCGATCGGGCCGGGGTGGTCGGACGCCGCCTGGACGGCCTGCACGAGCATGGCGCGGGTCTGCGGGCACCCGGCCTTGGTGATGCCGCCGTAGTGCCGCTTGCCGGCCGACTGCCGTAGCCGCGGGGTCAGCCCCAGGTAACTGGCCGCGTGGTCGCCGTCCGGGAACCGGCCGATGTCGCCGAGGGCGGCGAGCAGCGACAGGGCGACGCCGTGGGCGATGCCGGGCAACGTCATGAGCAGCTTGGCCCGGCCGTCGTCGTACGCCATCCCCATGAGCTGGTCGTCGATCTTCTTCAGCTCGGCGTCCACCGCGTCGTACAGCCGCAGGTACAGGTCCACGGCCGACCGCACCTCGGCCGGCAGCGCGACGGCCCGAAGCCAGGCCACCCCCTTGCGGCAGAACACGACCTTGACCGGGGGGACGACGAGCAGTTGCGCGAGCAGGCTCTGGACGCGGTTCTTGATGCGGGTGCGGTCGGCGATCACCCCGCCGCGGACGGTGGTGAGCTGCCGCAGCTTCTGGGTGGCCGCGTCCGGCGTCCAGACCGTCGGCAGGTAGTCGCACCGGAGCAGGTGCGCCAGCACCTCGGCGTCGATCTTGTCCGTCTTCACCTTGGCCTGGGCGATGGCCTTGATCTGGAGCGGGTTTCCGACGGTGACGGCGGCCACGAACGGCCGGAGGATGTCGGCTACCGCCCACGTGTTGGTGGTCGCCTCAGCGGCCAGCCGGTCGGTCGCCTGGAGTTTGACACGGGCGAACGCCTCCAGGGCTTCGCGGCGGCACTCGACGGTCTCGCGGAACAGCACTTGGCCCCGGTCGTCCAGGGCGCACACGACGAGCATCTTCTTGTGCAGGTCCAACCCGATGAACCTCATCCCGACCTCCCTTCGGCCCGTGCGTTCCGTGCCGCGAGGCCCTCGTACGGGCGGGGCCTCGCGGCACGGAACGCACGGCGGCGGTATGCGCACGCGAACCGTCCGGTCGTCGTGCTGGGACTCCATTGCGATTGGGCCGAGCGGCATCTACCTCTTCGAGCTCGCGGCTCATGCGGGTGAGCCGTAGGGGTGGTCAGTTAAAAAAACGGGCTCGCGGCCCATAGCCATCATCGACCGGCCCCAAGAAGGAACGGCCCCAAGCCTTCGGGAGAAGGCGTGGCTTCTTGCCCCACACCCGCGTGGGACATCTCATGCGGCGGTGTCCTCAACGACAACCGGCGGTTCGTAACGAGCGTGCCTCGCCGCAGCTCGCGGCGTCTGAATGGTTCATACCCGTAAAAGAAATCGCCGGGCGGCCCCTTTCAGGGCCGCCCGGCGTCGATGTCGCCGGGGGCGGGTCAGGCCCGCCACGGGCGGGCGACCGTGCGGCACCACAGGCCGGCCTGGACGGCGAATGCCGTGAGGCCGACCCCGACGCCGCTCAGGGCGGTGGCGACCGGGTGGGACGCGGCGGCCACGGTCGCCGCGGCGGCCCCGACGCCGGCGGCGATCGCTCCCGCCCGCTTCAGGTGCCACGCGACGTGGCACGCCCGGCGGACGGACTGGGCCCTCGCGGCGAGCGTCGTGGCGTACGCCTTCGCCTGCCCGGTAACGGCCCGGACGGCGGCGACGGCCTTGTCGGCGAGGCCGGTCACCGCACCTTGCACGGCACAGGCGGCCCGCCGACAGCGGGTCAAGAACGCCGCACGCCGGGACGGGCGTGCGTCCGCGACGGACGGGATCCCGGCCGGGGACGGGCCCATGGCATTGCGGATCAGGGCCAGTGTGGACGGGTCGGACAGGGCGGTGGTGACGAGGTGGCGGAGGGCGTCCGCCGTGCCGTCCCGGACGGCGTCGCGAACGGCCTCGGGGAGGGCGTCGGCGAGGACGTCGAGGATCCCGTCGAGGCGGTCGAGTTGGTCGGACAGTTGCTTGCGGGGGCGGCCGTTGGGGCACGCGGTCGTTACGCTCATGGTCGGTCTCCAAAGATGAGGGTCGGGGGAAACGGGTCGGGGATCGCCGTCGGGTGGGCCGGACCCGCGGACGGGCGTCCCGGGGCTGGGCCCGGGAACCGGGCGGCGGTTGCGGGGTCAGTCGGTCGGGGCGGGAATGAGGTCGGTCGCGGCGGCCACCGCCCCGAGGGCGGCGACGACGGCCGGGTGGCCGGTCAGGGCGGCGAGGCCGGCGGCCAGGCCGACGCCCAGGGACGGCCACCCGGGGCACCGCCGGCGGAGCAGCCACCGGGCGGCGAGGAGGCCGGCGGACACGGCCGCCGGCCACCGCCCGGGGACGGCGGTGGTCGGTAAGGCCGACCGCTCAACGGCCTCGGGGTCATCTTCGTCGACCTCCTCGGAGGACGGGTCGACGTCGTCGTCCCAGCGGGTGGTCGCCCGCGGGGACGCCCGGTGTTGAGGTGGTCGCGGGGCGGCGGGGTGGCCGCGGACGGCGGCGGCGAGGACGTCGTTGACGCACTCGGCGACGATCCGGCCCATCTCGGTGGCGACGGCCTCGCGGACGCGGGCCTTCAACTGGACGAGGGCGTCGGTCAGCCGCGCGAGGCGGTCGCGGACGTGCGGGATCAGGGGGTGGGCCACGGCGGCTCCTTTCACGGGCCGAGGTTCAGGGACTTCAGGCTGGAGTCGACGGACGCCAGGGCCCTCTGCTCCTTCTTCCTCGCCTTCAACATCGCCACCAGGCGGGATGCCGCCTGGGTGGCCTCGAACAACAGCGACCGCAGGGCCTCGGCCTCGGCGAGGGCGTCACCGGGGTCGGCCGGGTCGCGGGCGGGGCCGTTGGGGGCGGGGAGTGTCATGGGGGATCGATTCTCCGAAGCGGGTCGGGGGTGAGGGTTCGGGGGACCAACGGCAACGACCGGGGCGGCGGCGGCCACGATCGCGTCGGGGGGGAGGTTGGCGGCCATCCACGTCAGGCCGTCGCCGCACGCCACGACCGGCTGGCCCTCGCCGACCACGCGGATCGTCGAGCAGCCGAGGGCGACGGCCCGGAGCAGGAACGCCCGGTTCACGGCCACCCGGCTCGGGCCGTTCGTGACGTTCGACTGCGGCAGCACCAACTCGGCGGTGTCGCCGGAGGCGTCATCCCGACCGCGAACCACGGCCAACCGGCCGGGGGCCAGGTCGAGGGTCACCGGCCGCTTGTCGTCGCGGGAGCCGGGCAAGGCGGGCAGGCCCTCGGCGAGCAGGATCGCGTCGCGCGGGTCGAGGTCGAGGGTCGTCGGTGTCAGCGCCCGCGGCACCACCGCGGCCACGTCCGGGAACCGCCCGAGGGCGTCGATCGTCAAGAACGCGGTCCACGGCCCGGCCCGCACGACGAGGTGGTCCTTGGCCCGGCCGACGCCCACCGTCGCCGCCTTCGCCCACGCGGCCGCCCCGAACAGGGGCACCGCCGGGACGAGGACGGTGTCGGGGAACGGCAGCGGGAAGCCGGTCCGCCAGTACGCGGTGACGCCGTCGGACGCGACCACGTCGCCGGTGTCGCCCCGCACCTGCACGTGGGACAGGGCGAACCGGTTCGACTCGCGGGACGTCGTCCGCCCCGCTTCGTGCAGGGCCGCCGCGAACGCGGCCGGCACCGGCGACAACGTCGTCGGTTCGATTGGTCGGACGTGCTTCGCGGTCGTGATCGCCGTCCGCCCCGCAACGGCGATCTCGACCGGGTCGTCGCCGGGGCCGTCCGCCGGGGCCGTCGACCGCGTCCCGGATCTCGCCGGACAGCACGAACGGATCGAACGGATCGGCCGGGCCGGGTACGCGACCCGTCAGCACGACCTCGTCGGCGTGCAGAACCAAGACGGCGGCATGGCAATCGGGGTGCACGGCGACGGGCGGGGCCGGTCCGCGGGGGCGGCCGGCGACGCACGTGCGGGCGAGGCCGCGGAACGCCCGCAGGAACGGGCGGGGGGATCGTGAGCATGTTCACCTCCGTGAGTGAGCCGGCCACCGTCACCGGGACGGCGGCGGGCGTGGGAAAACCAGCGGACGAATTCGGCGACGGTGGCCTGGACCGCCGCCGGGAAGACGCGGCGGTCCAGGGTGCGTCGGGCATTGGCGTCGTCGGCGGCCGGTAGGTCGCGGGGGTCGTGACGGTGAGCCGGTACACGTCGAGCGTGACCGTGCCGGCGGCCTCGGCCAGGATCGCCTCCAGGGGGCAGGGGTGAGGAAGGGGAACGGACCCGGCCGGGTCGACGGAAGGGTCGGCATCGGGTCACGCGGTCACGCGGACGGTCGTGCCGAACGGCGGGGGCGTGTCGGCGCCGCCGACGACGGCCCACAGGACGGGGACGGCCGGCGGCCGGTCGGGGAAGCGGGTCTCCAGGTCGGTCAGGCAGACGACGCACGCCGGGCGGGCGTCGGCCCGGTCGAGCCAGTCGAACACGCACGCGTGGGACGTGCCGCCGCCGCCGACCGGGTCGAGAACCAGCGGCCCGTCGCCCGACCGCCAGGTCTGCACGCCCTGGATGTCGGTGTCGTGGTACAGCACGGTGGCCGCACAGTCGAACGCCGACAGGATGTCCCCGACGGCCCCGGCGAACACGGCCAGTTCCGTCGGCCCGACCGACCCGGACGTGTCGACGGTGATCACCACGTCGCCGAGTTCCTCGGACGCCAGGCCGGGCAGGTACACCCCCTGCCACAGGAACCGCCGGTTCGGCTTCGACCACGCGTAGTCGTTCCGGGCCGCGGCCGACACGAACGCCCGCAATTGCTCCGTCCAGTCGACCGGCGGGCGGCGAACCGCTTCGACCGTCCGGGCCAGCCCGGCCGGCAACTCGCCCCGGCCCTTGGCGACGTGCTCGGCCTGGACGACGGCGACCTGCCACGCCGCCGCCACCTGCTCGCACGCCGCGGGCGACCCGGCCGCCGGTTCCGTCACGCCCCCGCACCCGCCGGGGTCGGGGCCGTGACCGTTTCCGGTGCTGCCACCTCCTTCCCCGTCCGGGCCGCCGTTCGCGGGCGGCTCGGCCAGGAGGGCGTAGTACTCGTCGGCCGACTTCGCCGGCGGGAACCCGGCGTACCGGCCCTCATCCGGCAGCAGCCGGGACGGGGGCAGGACGAACCCGGCGGCGAGCAGCAGGGGGTTGACGGCCAGGTCGCACGCCTCGTTCCACCGGGCCGGGTCGCGGCTCCCCCGGCGGAACGGGTGGAGGAGGGCGTTGTGCAGCACCTCGTGGGCGAGCACGCCGACGAGTTCGGCCGGGCCGAGGCCGGTCACGAACCGCGGGTCGTACGCGAGGGCGCGGCCGTCCGTGGCCATCGTCCCGCACGCCCAATCGACGTCGAGCCTCAGGCGCAAGGCCAGGGTGGCGAAGAACGCACTCTTCGCGTCCCGGCCGAGGATCAGCGTCGCCCGCGCGACCGCCAGGCGCTTCGCCGCGTCCTCCGCGGCGGCCTGCTTGGCGGCTTCCGCCTCGAGGGCGGCGAACGGGTCGGCGGTCGGACTCATGATGTCTCCTTTCGGGGTGACGGTGGGGGCAAGGGGATCGGGTTACACGCCGACGGCCGCCGCCGCCGGCTGGGCGGCCAGCAAGAGGGTGGCGGTGGCGGCGGCCTGGTCGGCGGCGTCGACCGCCCGGTGCAACTCGGCCAGGCCGACGGACAGCAGGTCTTCGTAGAGCAGCACCTTGTCCCGGAGGTCGTGGGCCTGCTGCCGCCGCGTCTCCAGCGCCCGCGGGCCGAGGTCGCCGGCGGCGACGTCGTCCGCGATCCGGGCGGTGGCGGCCTGCACCTCGCCGACGACGGCGTCCCGGACGGCCCGGACGGCGTCGGCGTCGAGGCGGTGGCGGATCAGGTACACGGCACTCGGCCGCCCGTCCGACGCAGCCTCCACCGCTCTGGCCACCGCCGCCCACGCGTCGAGCTTGGGCCCGGGCACCCAGTACACGGCCCCCGTCGGCCGCAGCCGCGTGCCGCCGAGGGACTCCACGACCTTGACCAGGCACGCGGACAGTTGGGCGGCGGGGATGCGGCCGGCGTGCCGGCGGAAGGCGGCGTTGACGGCCGCCGCCCGGTCGTCGAACGGGTCGTACTCGACGGTCGCCAGGGCGGCGTCGCGGACGCGGGCGACCAACGCCGTGGCGTACGCGTTCGCGTGCTTGCCCCGCTCCTCCTTGACGACGGTGAACCCGTCCCGGTCGGCGAGCGGGCGGATGAGCACCCGCGACCCGCCGAGGGCTTCTTCCAGGGCGTCCTTGAGGACGCTGGCCGGCGGCCGCGGGTCGGGGACGAACGCGTCGAGGCTGAGGGGGAGCAGGCCGGTGCGGAGGCGGTCGCGGTCGGTGAACGCGGCGGCCGTCCAGAAGGCGACGGCCCCGCCGGTGTCGAGGCAGGATTCGATCATGGCAATCTCGGTTGGGGAGTGAAGGGGAAGAGTTAGGCGGCGAGGAACAGGCCCTTCGTCCGGGCCCGGGCGATCCACTGCTGGACGACGGACAGCGAGGCGAGCGCCGGCTTTACGGCGAGGACGTCACGGAGGGCGAGGAGGGCGAACTCGTCGGGCAGCCGCATGGCGTACTGCACCAAGCCGTGCACCGGGGCCGCGTCGGCCCGGCACTTCTCGGCGATCGCCCCGACGAGGGCGTACAGCACCGCCGGCTCGCGGGGCACCGGCGTGGCCTCGGGCTGCCGGCCGAGGGCGTCGAGGTCGGGGAGCTCGCGGTACAGCTGGAGGAACCCGACGAACTCGGCCGCCGGCCCATCGCCGACGCACCCGGCGACGACCCGGTGGAGCAGGTCGGCCGGCGTCCCCGCCAGGACGTCGGACACGAACTGCCAGCTCCGGGGCGTCGGGAACGCCCGCGGGCTCGCCACCGGGTCGAACGGGGCGAGCAACGCCGGCCGGTACTGGAGGAACGCCCGGACTTCCGGGGCAACGCCGCTCGCGACGGCCCACGCCTGCCAGTCCCCCGGGTCCACGTCCAGGTCGAGGTGGACGAACCGGTTGAGCAAGGGGGTGATGAGGCGGTGGGTGCCCGCCCGGTCGTCCTGGCGGTTGCTCGCGGCGACGACGGCCCACCCGGGCGGGAGCTCGTACTCGCCGACCTTCCGGTCGAGGACGAGTTGCAGGCACGCGGCCTGGACCAGGGGCGGGGCCTGGGCGAGCTCGTCGAGGAACAGGACGCCGTCGCCGGTGCGGGGGAGGAACGCCGGCGGGCACCACTCGGCCCGGCCCTCGGTGACCGTGGGCAGGCCCCGGAGGTCGACGGGATCGAGGAGGGTGGCCCGGACGTCGACGAGCTCCAACGCCAGGGCGTCGGCGGCTTGTTTGACGACGCTCGACTTGCCGCCGCCGGGCGGCCCCCACAGGTAGACGGGCCGGCGGGTCGGGATCAGGGCGGACAGGGCCTTCGAAACGTCACGCGGTCGCATGGTCACCTCGCGTCGGAAAATGGAGCCGCCCCGGCGGAAGGTCGGGGCGGGGGGCGAGCGGGCCGTCGCCGAGGGGTAACGCCCCCGCTCAGAAAGTGGTGACACAAACGGGGTCGAAATTAAGAGCGAGTGGGTCCGCCGTCGGGGAATGTCGGGTGAGAATATGTCCGTCAAACGACTCGTAAACCCGCTTGCGAGATTTCACAGGCTGCACCATAAGGTCCTTTATGGTGCAGCGAATGGCGCGAAGGGGGTCTCAGTTCAGGCGGCAGACCGCGACGTTGTCGAGTGGTATCCGCCTGGGACCGTCCCGGCCGCGATCGAGCGAGCGGGCGAACAAGCGCGCAAGCGGTTCCTGGAATTCTTCACCGCGACAATCCGAAATGAGAACACCCGGATGGCCTACGCCTGGGCCGTTGGGGCGTTCTTCGAGTGGTGCAGCGAATACCGGCTTGACCTCATCGAGATCGAGCCGATCCATGTCGCGGCGCACATCGAGCGACACCCGGGCTCTCCGCCAACAGTTAAGCAGCATCTCGCGACTGTCCGAATGCTTTTCGACTGGCTCGTCGTCGGCCAGGTGCTCGCAATGAACCCTGCCTCCTCCGTTCGAGGGCCGAAGCACATGGTGAAGCGAGGGAAAACGCCCGTGCTCGATGCCGACCAGGCCCGGCAACTCCTCGACTCAATCGACTCGGTTAAACTGTGTCCGTTCGGCGAACTCCCTTCTTGATGGTCGTGGTAGCATCGGGGATTCCTTTCATTCGAGGAGTCCCGCTTCATGGCGAAAACCCAACGCGACCCGGCCCGTGAACAATTCTGGCGCGACGCCATCGCCGCCTGGCAGTCCACGCGTTCTGCGAGCAACGCCAACTGACCGAGACGACGTTCCACCACTGGCACCGCGAACTCCGGCGGCGGGCCGCCGCCCCGCCGGCGTTCGTGCCGGTGACGGTCGTGGCGGCGACGGCGGACCCGGCCCCCTCCATTGAGGTCCTCTGTCAGTCGGGCCACGTCGTGACCGTGCCCGGCGCGAGTCCCGCCACGCTCCGCGAGCTCTTCCAGGCCCTCGCCACTCTTGCGGGAGGGACGCCGTGCTGAACCTCTCCGCCGCGACGATCTTCCTCGGCCTGGAGCCGACCGATATGCGGAAGTCGTTCGAAACGCTCGCCGCCCGCGTCCGCGAGCACCTCCATGGCGATCCGCTGTCCGGGTTCTGGTTCGTCTTCCGCAACAAGGCGGGCGACCGCCTCAAGATCCTGTACTCGGACGGCGACGGGTTCGCCCTCTGGCAGAAGCGGCTGGCCAAGGGGGCGTTCGAGTTCCCCAAGGTGATCGGCACGGCGACCGGCGTCGCCATCACGGCGACCAACCTCGCGCTCATCCTCGGCGGCGTCGCCCTGAACGCGAAGCGGCGGATGCGGTACGCGGGGCACCGTTCGCTGACCGAGGATCCGCTGTACGCACTCGACATCGAGCTCGTGGACGCGATCGCGGGGAACGTGCCGGGCTTCTTCTCGGCGGAGGACGAGCAGTTCGAGCGGGATTTGGCGACGGCCGCATGCTTCTACCTTTCCGCGGGAGAGACTCTCGGTGAAGTTCCGGCCTCCGCACAACGGGGCAGGTGTCAGCCCTGACCGCCGAGGAGACAGGTGCCCGCCGCACGCTCGATGGATAACGATGGCAGACACGTCCGGATCGATCCGCAGGGCTTGAACGAGTACGTGGCGGCCTACGAGCGGAACGGGGGCCAGTCCGCAAGAAGCAAGACGCGTACCTGGTGTGGCTGGTCTTCAACCCTACCTTCCGACAGGGCCTCCGTCGTCTCCGCGCGACGTGGGGGAGTCACCTCCCGCCGGCCGGCCGCTTCCCATAATTCCTGCGGTGGCCGGCGGCTGACCCGTCGCCGGACGCCGACCGACCGCCGGAACTGGTGGCCGCGTTCCGCGACTTCTACCTGGACTGGGGTCTGGAGACGCTCGCGACGTGGGACTGGCCGGTGCCGATGGACCCGGACCTGAACGAGGGGTAGCGTGGCGACATTGAGGCCGTCCGCAACGGCGGGGTCGTCCTGTTCGTGCCGTGGTACCTGTTACAGGGCGGCGTGTTCGACCTCCAAATGATGGTGGACGCGATTCGCAACGGGCACGTGCCCGAGGTTCGCGTTCCGGCACCCCACACGATCCTGAGGGGGCGGAAACTGAGGCCTACCTGGAGCAGGTTGCTTCTCGGATCGGGAAGCAAAGACTCGACGTGAACGTCCGCGTCGAGCGGCCCGGGACCATTCTCGCGGCTTCGAACCGGGACGGCACCCTCGAGGCCATGACGACGCAAGGCCGCGGCGGCCTGCGGCCTGCGGCGGCTGATCCTGGGGAGCGTCGCCGAGCAGGTATTCCGCGAAACCGCAGCGTCGGTTCTCCTGTACCGCACGGCCGGCGGGGCGAACGGAGGTGGGGGTCGTTTCTCGCTGCGAACCTCAGCAGACCGCCGGTCGGCCCGTCCAGTGAAGTACAGTTCCTGGCGTTCGGGCCGACGCTTGCCGTTCGTCCACTTGTTGGCGGCGTGCAGGTGCCGGCCGTACCCGAATCGGGCTTGACCTGTCCAGGGTCACCCCGCTTGTCCAATCCAGTTCGCGGATTCACTTCTTCGCCGGCGGCTTCACGACTGGCGTGTCGTCGACGTTCCCCCTTCGGACCAGCTCTTGTAGTAGTTCTTCACGTCCTTCGCCCCCATCAGTTCCAGCCCGTAGGCCATGACCGAGGCCCGTCCGCCCGACCGGCAGTGGGTAACCGTCGGCCGGTCGAGGCGGACGCCAGCCGCGTCGAACAGCTTCCTGAGAACGGCCGGCGGCTTGAAGCGGTGCGAATCCTGCTCGATCAGGTCGCTCCATTCGAGCGGCTTGGCCCCCGGCATTGCCCCGGTCCGCTTGTTCTTCATCCCGTCAAAACCGCAGCGTTCCGCCGCCGACCGGGCGTCCACGATTTGTACGGTTCCCGCAACCAAGGCGGCGAGCAAGCCGTCCTTGGAGGCCATGCGGTTCGGGGCGGCCGCGGCGAGAAACGTCGTGGCGGCGACGGCCGGCTCGACGGTCGAAGTCGGGAACGCCCCCCCTGCCAGCCCACCCAACCGCCGTTCAAGAGCCGCACGTCACGGACGCCCCAGTACCGGAGGATCCACCAGACGCGGGCGGCGTCCTTCGCGTGGTTGTCGTCGTACACCACGACCGGAGTGCCGGTCCCGACGCCGAGGGCGGCGATCCGCTTCGACCACCCGGCCGCGTCGTCCCCGTCGCCGAATGCCTTCGCCCACGCCGCGTGGTTCATCCACCGGGCCGCGGGGACGTGAACAGCCGTGTACTTGACCTTCTCCCGCCCGTCCAGGACGACGTACTTTTCCGCCCCCATGGCGGACGCTAGCACCGCCGGTTCGACCAGCAGTTCTGCGTGCGGATAGTCGTCGCCGGCCTGGGCGGCGGCCGCTAACAGCAGGACCGCCCCTCCGACCAGGCCCAGCTTTGAGGCCGTTACCATACCATTCCCCCGGTGCGAAGGTACCGCCGACGGTCGGACGGTAACAATATCGAACACCGCCCGCAAGGTGGTCGGTACTTAGACCCTCGACTGGTAGATCACGTCGCCGGTCAGCATCACCTCTCGAAGACGATCCGCTTGGCCCATTCGACCGCCGCCAGGTACGCCGCCGTGGCACTCGCCACGAACAGCAGGTACGCGGGCGGGAGGGGGACGAATCCGAGCGGCTCGGACACGGCCGTGTACGGGAGGGCGAACGCGAGCCCGGCCACCGCCACGGTCGCGGCGGTCAACCCGCGACTCGGCCGGCTTTCCCAAGGACGGGCCGACGTGCGGATGACGAACAGCACGAGCACCTGGGTGGCCAGCGATTCCACGAACCAGCCGGTGCGGAACAGGGCAGCGTCCGCGTGGAAGAGATGGAGGAGCACAACAAAAGTGAGCAGGTCGAACAGCGAGCTGACCGGCCCGACCACGAGCATGAACCGGCGGATCAGCCGCACGTCCCACCGCCGCGGCTTGCGGACGAACGCCGGGTCCACCCGGTCGGTCGGAATGGGCAGTTGGGCAGCGTCGTACAGGAAGCTGTTCAGTAGCAGTTGCTTCGGCAGCATCGGCAGGAACGGGAGGAAGGCGGCCGCGGCGGCCATGCTGAGCATGTTCCCGAAGTTGGAACTGGTCTCCATGAACAGGAACTTCATCACGTTCCCGAAGGCCTGCCGGCCCTCCCGAATGCCGACGTGCAGCACCCCCCAGGCCGGGTTCGAGCAGGACCACTTCGGCCGCGTCCTTAGCCACGTCGGCGGCCGTCGAGACGGTAACGCCCACGTCGGCTGCCCGCAGCGACGGGGCGTCGTTGACGCCGTCGCCGAGGAACCCGACCACGTGCCCGCGGGCCTTCAGGGCCGCCAGCACCCGCGTCTTTTGGCCCGGGTTGAGCCGGGCGAAGATGACTGCCTCCTCGGCCACGGCCCCCAGGGCGGTGGCGTCCAGGCGGTCGATCTCGTCGCCCAAGACCAACCGCCCTGTCAGGCCGACCTGCTCGCACACGTGCCGGGCGACCAAGTCGCTGTCGCCGGACAACACCTTCACGGCGACGCCGTCGGCTTGTAGCGCGCGGAGCACCTCGGCCGCGTCGGTCCGCGGCGGATCGACGAACCCGAGAAGGCCGACTAGCGTTAGGCCGGCCTCGTCCGCGACCCGGAAAGCCGGTTGGGCGGATGTCTTCACGGCCACCGCGAGCAAGCGGTAGCCCTGCCCGCCCAGGGTGTCGCACACGCACTTTACTTGGTCGTGGACGGCGGCGTCGAGTACCACCACCCGGTCGTCGATTTCGGCGTGGATGCAGCACGCCAGGACGCCCTCCGGCGAACCCTTTGTAATGAGTTGCCGCCCGGCAGGCCCGTCGACGGCGACCGACAGCCGCCGCCGCTCGAAGTCGAACGGGATCTCATCCACCTTGCGAAACGCGATCGTGTCCACCGCTCGGCGGGCCAGGATGGCCGCGTCGAGCGGGCTGCGGATGCCGGTCTCGTTCGCGCTGTTCACGTACGCCAGTTCGAACGGCCGCTCGGCCGGAGTGCCGGCCGGGTCCACGACCACGGTCAGCGTCATCTCGCCCCGCGTCAGGGTGCCGGTCTTGTCGCTGCACAGCACGTCCATGCTGCCCAGGTTCTGCATGGCCGCGAGGTGCTTGACGACGACCTTCTGCCGGGCCATCCGCCGGGCCCCGGCCGCCAGTGTGACGGCCGTGATCATCGGCAGGAACTCCGGCGTCATGCCGACCGCGAGGGCGACGGCGAACAGCAGCGACTCGAGCGGGTCGCGATGGAGGAGCAGGTTCGTCAGAAGGACGAAGAAGACGAGGCCTATGACGGTCTGGGTGATGAACAGGCCGAACCGGCGGGTGCCCCGGTCGAACTCGGTTTCCGGGGGCCGGCCGGCCAGCCGGGCCGCGATCTCGCCGAAGGCCGTAGCCGGGCCCGTGGCGACGACCACCGCCGTCCCCGTGCCGCCGACGACCGACGTGCCGTAGAACACGGCGTCGGCGGCGTAGGGCCGAATCGCGGCGGCGGAGGCCGGGTCGCCCACCATCTTCTCGACCGGCAGCGACTCGCCGGTCAGCACCGCCTGCTGCACGTGCAGGTCCCGTGCGGCCAGTAACCGGCCGTCGGCCGGGACGAGGTCGCCGGCCGACAGGCGGACCACGTCGCCGGGCACGACATCGGCCCGCGGCAGTTCCTGCCACTGACCGTCGCGGAGGATTGTGGCCGTGACGGCGACGCCCTCGCGGAGCCGGCGGACGGCCCGGGCCGAACGGTACGTCTGGAAGAAGTTGATGGCCGCCCCCGCCACGACGATGACGACGATCACGGCCGCCCCGGTCGAGTCGCCGACCCACACTGTCACGCCGGCGGCCGCCAGTAGGATGACCGACAGCGGGTTGGTGAACAGGGCCAACAGTTCGAGGACCGGCGTCGGGCCGTGGTCCGGTGCCGGCTGGTTCGGGCCGTGGCGGGCCAACCGGTCGCGGGCCTCGGCGGACGTCAGGCCCGTCGCGGGGGCGTCCACTCGGCTCGTCGGCGGGACGGAATCGTGACACATGGCTGGCCTGACGGATTGAAGGAAGTGGCGGGAACGACGGTCGTGTCGCCTCCTAGGCCGCTCGCTGGGGCGGGGTGGTCGGGTGCGGATGGATCGGACGCAGATACAGCAGGTACAGCAGGAATGTGAGGAACGTCAGGTAGGTCCAACTGTACGGTTCGCCGCTGAACGCGAAGAGGCTCATCAGGCTGAAAAGACTGAACAGCGCGAACAGACGGTACGGAGAGCGGGCCGCTCGGTCGGGTTCCGTCATGACAGTTCTCCGAATTTAGAGGGTTGCATCCGAACCCCGAATCAAATCCCGTGCCGCGCGGGCCGTCAGTCCCACCACACGGACAACAGGCCGTAAGGCAGCCGGCCCGTGCCCAGGGCGCTGTCGACGGCCGCTTGATCGCGGAAGACTTGCACCTCGCCGCCCCAATCCTCTGTGTCGATGACCTTCGCCAAGGCCTCGGCGTCCTGCAACGACGGCGCCGAGATGAACAGCGTGTCGGCGTTCCAGATGTCGTCCGGTAGGTCCCGCAACTTGATGAGGCCGCCGGTCAACAGGTGCGCCGGCTCCGCGTAGTTCGGAACGCCGGGCCGGTCGAGCACGACGGCACGCCACAGGTGGCGGTGGCGGAAGAGGCTCGCAACCACCCGCTTACCGTCCAGAGCGTTGAACCGCGTGCGGCGGAGCAACTCCAACTGGATGTCTTTCACTGTGGCGGATCGGAGGATGAGGTCTTCGTTCATGCGATGTCCAGGCAAGCGTCGTTTGGGTGTGTCGAACATCGGCCGACGGGTGGATCAAATCTTGTGCCGGGCTTGGCGGCCGTCACCTGAGTAACCCTGTCGGCCGATTACGGGTGTTCGCGATCTAACACCACCCGGCCGCTGTGCCAAAACCCGTCCGGGATGTGTCAGCACCGCTCACCGCGGCCGGAAGGTCGTCGCTAGCGGGCGAGTTCACCGAGCGATTTCGCCGCCCGACCGAGCCCCCGATCAAGGGCGGGCTGAATCGCCGCCTACGGCACTGGCGTTGCAATTGGAGCGAGTGACGCCGTGCCGTGGAATGACGGTTCACGCCACGGCGTTCGGTCCAGGAGGTCATCAATGTTCCGCAAAATCCTCGTCCCCCTCGACGGCAGTTCGACCGGCGAGCAGGCCGTCCCGATCGCGGCGGCCATCGCGAAGCTGGTGTCCGCGGCCGTCCGGCTCGCCCACGTCTACCGACCGCACCTGCCGGAAGAGATTTGCACGGGCGTCCCGTGCGACATGGACCGCTGGAAACAGATGCGGAGCTACTTGGCCCAACAGGCCGCCAAATTGAGAGCTCTGGGCGTGCCCACCGAAACCGCGTTGTTGAACGGGCCGGTGGTCGACACGCTAGCCCAGCACGCCGCTACCGTGAAAGCCGACCTGGTGGTGATGACCACGCACGGGGCCGGGCCGCTGCGGCGGGTCAACTTGGGTAGCACGGCCGACGCGCTCGTGCGGCGGCTCGACATTCCGACGCTCCTGGTCCGGTCGGCGACCGCCGGGACGGCCGCGACGATCGC
Source organism: Limnoglobus roseus (assembly GCF_008254045.1). GTDB lineage: Bacteria > Planctomycetota > Planctomycetia > Gemmatales > Gemmataceae > Limnoglobus > Limnoglobus roseus. Next base: position 4,329,705 of record NZ_CP042425.1, read on the forward strand.
CCACCCGCGGCACCTGCTCGTGCCACTCGACGGGTCGCCGGAGGCGGAAGCGGCCCTGGCAACGGCCGTCGTCTTCGCCCAAGCCCTCGGCGGGGCGCGATTCACCCTGTTGTGGGTCGTCAACCCTACGGCCCTGTGCGACGTCGCCCCCAGCGGAACAGCCATCCCCTTTCGGTACGAGGACGTCCACGACCGACTGCGGCAGTCGGCCGACATGTACCTGGACCGGGTCGCGAAGCCGTACCTCGATCGAGGGCTCGACGTGCGGACGCAGGTCCACGACCACCCGGACCCGGCCGCCGGCATCCTGGAAGCGGTCCACGACCTGGGGTGTGACTTAGTCGTCATGGGCACACACTCGCGGTCGGGCTTCGCCCGCTTGCTCCGGGGCAGCACCACGCGGGCGGTCGTCGGCCAGGCGGACGGGCCCGTCCTCTTGCAACCCACGGCCCATTCTTCTTGTCCGAAAGGCCCCCATGCCCATCCTCGAAGCCCCGCCCACGGCCGCCCTGACGCTCCGCGCGGCGACGGCGCGTGACCTGATGACCCCGAACCCGGTGTCCGTCCGCCGCCACGCCACTCTTCGCGAAGCGGCGTCGTTCTTGTGGGACCGCGACTTCACCGCCTCGCCGGTACTGGACGCCGCCGGCTGGGCCGTCGGCGTCCAGTACCGAACCGACCTCTTGGCTCACCTCACGCGTCCCGAGGCGAACGAGGCCGAACTGGACACGCGCGTCGTGGCCGACGTCATGACCGACGGCCTGCGGGCCGTACCCACAACCGCGACGGCCGCGGTCGTCGTGGCCACAATACTCGCCCACCAAGTCCACCGCCTGTTCGTGGTCGACGCCGACGGCGTCTTGGTCGGCCTGATCGGGTTGTTCGACATCCTGCACCACCTCCGGTCGTAGAGGCGTCATGTCCCCTTCCACCCGACTCCCGTATTCCAGCGCCCTCGTCAATCGCCCAGAAACCGGGTTCGAACTGCTCCACCGGGCCGTCGAGGCGCGGGCCGGCCGCCAGTTCCGCGGCCTGCGAATCGAAGCGGTGGCCGGCCTCGGCTACGTCCTCCACGGGCTGGCGACCAGCTACTACGCTAAGCAATTGGCACAACACGTCGTCGGGCTTCTCACCGGTCAGACGATCCTGGCCAACCGGATCGAGGTGTGCCCGCCCGACGGAGCGGTTAACCGTTGACCGAGTGGCCCGCGACGCGGACAATCTCGGAATAAGGTTTTGACATGATTTTAGATGACACCGGTACACCGCCCCGCGAGGGCCGCCCCCTCGCACCGTGGAAGAGTCGCGTGCTCACCCGCATTCCCCCAAACCGCCTCACAGAAATCCTCGACATCGCCGAGGACGGAATCGTCACCGTCGACGCCGGCCAGCAGATCGTCCTGTTCAACCGCGGGGCGAGCAAGCTGTTCGGGTACGAGCCGGACGAGGTGGCCGGGAAGTCGCTCGACCTCCTCATCCCGAAACGGTTCCGCCCCCCGCACCAGGGGCAAGTCGCGGCCTTCGGCCAATCTGCCGAGACGGCCCGCCCGATGGGCGGCCGCCGGTCGGTGTGGGGGCTCCGCAAGGACGGTTCGGAGTTTCCGGCCGAAGTCTCCATCTCGAAGTTCGCGGACGGCGACGGGTTGCTGTTCACGGCGATCGTCCGCGACGTGACCGAGCGGACGCGGTACGAGGCGGACCGGCAGGAGTTGGAGCGGCTACGGACGGACGCCAAACTCTCCGCGGCCGAGAGCCAGTATCGACGGATCGTGGAGACGGCCAATGAAGGTATCTGGGAACTCGACGCCGATGCCCGCGTGACGTTCGTCAACCTGAGGATGACCGATCTGCTCGGCTATCCGCCCGATGAGATCGTGGGTCGCCACAAGTGGGACTTCCTGTTCGAAGAAGACCTACCGACCGTGCGGGAATTGTTCGAGCGGAGGCGGGCCGGGGTCAGCGAACAGGCCGACGTGCGGTTCCGGCACCGCGGCGGCGGGGCGGTGTGGACGCTCATGTCGGCTCGGCCGGTGACGGACCAGCAGGGCGGCTTCCGCGGGGCCCTGGACATGTTCACCGACATCACCGACCGGCGGAAGGCGGAAGACGGCCTGCGGGACACGACCCGGCAACTGTGGCAGGCGGCCCGCCTGGCCGGCGTCGGCGAACTGGCCGCCAGCATCGCCCACGAACTCAACAACCCGCTGGCCACCGTGTCCCTGCGGGTCGAGCAACTGCTCGGCAAGACCGCCGCCGAAGACGGTCGGCGGCGGTCGCTCGAAATCGTCGGCCAAGAGGTCGAACGGATGGCCGGGCTGGTGGGCAACCTGCTCCAGTTCAGCCGGGCCGGTCGCGACCAAGTGTCCACCGTGGACGTGCAAGAGGAGATTGTCCGGACGATCGAACTGGTCGGCCCGCACCTGCGGAAGCGGGGCATCCGGGTGGAGCCGGAGTTCGCCCCGGGCGTGCCGACCATCCACGCCGACCGGCAGCAACTGCGGCAGGTGTTCCTGAACCTGTTCACCAACGCCGCCGACGCCATGCCGGCCGGCGGCCGGCTGACCCCCCGCGTCCGGTCCGGCCCGGCCGCCAAATCCCGACCGGGCGTGGTGGTCGAGGTTGCCGACACCGGAGCCGGCATCCCGGCCAACCTCCTGGCCCATGTGTTCGACCCGTTCTTCACCACCAAGGAGGACGGCAAGGGGACCGGCCTGGGCCTCGCCATCTGCAAGCGGATCGTCGCCCAGCACCACGGCACGCTGGAGATCGAGAGCGAGGTGAACAAGGGCACGACCATCCGCATGACCCTGCCGGTACGGCCGGACACGAACGTCGTCGGCCTGCGGGAATCGAACCTTCTAACCTGAGACAAGCATGCCCGCTCCTGCCCGCTCCGGCCGCCTGATCGTCGTGGACGACGAGGTCGAACTCATGGCCGCCCTGTGCGAGTCGCTCCGCGACGAGGGGTTCGAGGCCGTCGGCTGCTCCGACCCGGCTGCCGGCCTGGACGCCCTCGGCCGCGGCGAGTTCGACGTACTGCTGTCCGACCTCATGATGCCGGGGTCCGACGGCATTCAGTTATTGAAGCAGGCCCTCCAGATCGACCCCAACCTGGTCGGCGTCATCATGACCGGGCAGGGGAGCATCCAGACGGCCGTGGAGGCGATGAAGGCCGGGGCGTTCGACTACGTTCTCAAGCCGTTCCGCCTCCAGCAGGTGTTGCCGGTCCTCGACCGGTCGATGGAGGTCCGGCGGTTGCGGCTGGAGAACGTGCGGCTGAAGCGGTACGTCGAGCAGCTCACTTACGAGTCCCCGCGGTACCAGATGGTGGGCAATAGCCCGGCCCTGCGGAAGGTGCTGCACTTGGTCGAGAAGGTGGCCGGGACGGACGCCACCGTGCTCGTCCGCGGGCCGAGCGGCACCGGCAAGGAACTCATCGCCCGGGCCCTGCACGGCAACAGCCCGCGGCGGGACAAGCCGCTCGTGACGGTCAACTGCGCCACCCTCCAGGAGAGCCTGCTGGAGAGCGAGCTGTTCGGCCACGAGAAGGGGTCGTTCACCGGGGCCGACCGGGCGAAGGCCGGGTTGTTCGAGGTGGCCGAGGGGGGCACGTTGTTCGTCGACGAAGTGGCCGAGATGTCGCCCGGCCTTCAGGCGAAACTGTTGCGGGTTCTGGAGAACGGCCACTACCGGCGGGTCGGCTCGACCCAGGAGCGGACGGCGAACGTGCGGATCGTGGCCGCCACGAACAAGCCGCTGGAGGCCGAGCAGAAGGCCGGGCGGTTCCGAGAGGACCTGTTCTTCCGCCTGAACGTCATCGCCGTGGATCTGCCGGCACTGAAGGATCGGCGGGAAGACGTCCCGCTGCTCGTGGAGCACTTCCTGCGGACGCGGCAGATCGGCCCGGTGCCGCTGCGGGTCGAGCCGGCCGCGATGGCCGCCCTGGTGCGGTACGACTGGCCGGGCAACATCCGCGAACTGGCCAACGTCATCGAGCGGGGGCAAATCTTGGCCGAGGGGAATCTGCTGACGATGGATGACCTGCCGGAGGCGCTGCACGGGGCCGTCACGCCAACCGACGCGGCGGTCGTCACCGCCCCGGACGCCCTGGACACGATGGAGCGGCAGCACATCCGCGAGGTGCTCAAGCGGCACGACGGCAACAAGGTGCAGTCCGCGAAGGCACTCGGTGTCAGCCGCCGCACCCTGTACCGGCTGCTCGACAAGTACGCCCTCGACAGCAAGGCGGTCCGGACGGGCGAGTGACGGCCGTCACGGCGGGGCGTCGAACGCCGCCGCGACGGCCACATGCCCGCCCGCCAAGTACGGCGACACCACCCGGTTCGCGCCCACCTTCCGCAGCTTCGCCTCGGCCTGGTGTTCCTCCGCCCGGGCGATGATCCGAATCCGCGGGTTCAGGAGCCGGGCACTGAGGGTGATGTACAGGTTGCTCGCGTCCGACCCCACCACGGCGATCAGGGCCGTCGCCCGCTCGATGCCGGCCTTCCGCAACACCTCGTCCTCGGCCGCATCGCCCGGCACCCGCAGGCCGTGCCGGTAGCCCCACTCGCCCGCCGGGGGTGCCGGGTCGATGGCCACGAACCGCCGGCCGAGCCGTTCCAACTCGTCGCACACGACCCGCCCCATGCGGCCGAACCCGCACACGATGGTGTGGTCGGACAGGTGCTTCAACTGGTCGTCCACGTGTTCCCTCCCCAGCAGGTCTTGGAGTTCGCCGGTGATGGCACTGCGGATCACCTCGGTGGCGGCGTAGAAGAGAGTGAAGACGCCGCCGAGGGCCAACACCATCGTGAACAGCCGCCCCGGTGGGGAGAGCGGCTGTGGGATTTCGCCGTACCCGACCGTGGTGAGCGTGATGACGGTCATGTACAGGCCGTCGAACAGCGTCCACGGCGGCCCCTCGACGAGCGGGTAGCCGACCGTGCCCGCGAGGGCGAAGCCGACTGGGACGAGGATCAGCCGCCGGATCCGCCGCGGCAGGGTGCGGCGGTACGTCCGGCCGGGCAGGCGGAGCCAGTACAGGAGTCGTCGCTTCATTCGGCCTCGTGGGGCATCCTGGCACGGTCGTGTGCACGTCCCGTGGCAAATCGCGGACCACAGCCCTGCGTCCCCGCCCCGGCACGGCCGTTGCGATGGCGTCGGACACGTCCCCTTTCCTGTTTCAGGAGTTCGCCGTGGCACCGATCCACACCATCCTTCTGCCGACCGACTTCGGCCCGTTGTCGGAGGCGGCCTTCAAGTACGCCTGCACCGTCGCCCGCGTCACCGCCGCCGAGGTCGTGCTCCTGCACGTCGTCGAGCCGGCGTTCGTGGCAGAGGTCGAGGGCGTGCCAACGCCGTTCCCGACGGGCTTACTCGAAGTGGCCGAGAAGCGGCTGAAGAATGTCGTTCTGCCGGATTCGACCACGAAATGCCGGCATGAAGTGCGGGCCGGCAGCCCGGTCGAGGAGATCGCCCGGCTCGCCGACGAGTTCGCCGCCGACCTGATCGTCATGGGCACGCACGGCCGCCACGGGCTATCACGACTGCTCCTGGGCAGCGTCGCCGAAGGGGTTCTTCGGCGGGTCGCCTGCCCTGTCCTGTTCGTGAAAGAGCACAAGAAACCCGTCGAGGCCGCGGCTTGAGTTTCCCGCAACGCCGAATCCCGCTCAAGTGTCACATCTGACACGCCGACCGGGCGGGTGTGTCGAGAATGACTCACCGCCGGCCGATCAGTAGTCGGTGAGCGTCCGGGGCGGGAACGACGCCCGGAGGGCGTTCAGTACGACCAGCACGTCGATCACCTCCTGAAGGACGGCCCCCGCGACCGGCGTGACCCACCCGCCGGCGGCGAGGGCCATGCCCGCGACGCTGAGCGCGATGCCGCCCACGGCACTTTGCAGTGCGAGCCGCCGCGCCCGCCGACAGATGTGGAAGAGTTCGTCCACGCTCCTCAAACTCGCGTCCAGTATGACGGCCGCGGCGGCCTCGGCCGTGACGTCGCTGTTCCGCCCGAACGCCAGGCCGACCGTGGCGGCGGCCAGGGCCGGGGCGTCGTTGACCCCGTCGCCGACGAACAGCGTCCGCCCGACTTCGTTCTCGGCCCGCACGACGGCCACCTTCTGTTCCGGGGACTGGCCGGCGTACACCTCGGTAATGCCGACCGCTTCGGCCAGGTAGCGGACCTCGCTCTCGCGGTCCCCGGAGACGAGCAGCACCCGCCGGAAGCCGTGCCGGCGGCCCAGATGGTCGATGAAGCGAGAACTGTCATCCCGCGGCCGGTCCCGGAAGTGGAGCACGCCGGCGAGTCGGCCGTCGACCAGGACGACGCATTCCAGCCCGGCCGTGGCGGACGGTGGGAGAGCTTTGCCTTCCGCGGCCAGTTGCTTGCGACCGGTCACGCGGACGTGCTTGCCGTCGATGCGGCCGGTCAGCCCCTCGCCCGGCCGTTCCGACACCGCGGCAGCGGTCCACACGGACACGTTGGCCGCCCGGGCCGCGTCGAGTACGGCGGCGGCGAGCGGGTGCCGGGAATACCGTTCGAGGCCGGCCGTGAGGCCGAGAACCTCCGCGGGCCGAAAGCCCTCGGAGGCGGTCAGTTCGACCAGGGCCGGGCGGCCGTAGGTCAGGGTGCCGGTCTTGTCGAAGACGGCCGTGCGGCACGTGTCCAGGGCCTCCAGGACGGCGGGGTCCTTGATGACGATGCCCCGCCGGGCGGCGACGGACACGGCCCCGATGACTGCGACCGGGATGGCGATCAACAGCGGGCACGGGGTGGCGATCACGAGCACGGAGAGGAAGCGGGCCGGGTCGCCGCTCGCCGCCCACGCGAGCAGGGCGACGGCCACGGCGAACGGCGTGTACAAGGCCCCGAGGCGGTCGCCCAGCCGGCGGAGTCGCGGCCGCCGGAGTTCGGTTTCCCTCATGACCCGCACGATCTTGGCGTACCGCGAGTCGACGGCCGGCCGTTCGGCCCGCACGGTCAGGGCGGCGTCCCCGTTCACCGCCCCCGACAGCACCTCCGCCCCGGGAGCCTTGGCCAGCCGGTGTGGCTCGCCTGTCAGGTACGACTCGTCCATCGTCCCGTGCCCGTCCACGACGACGCCGTCGACCGGGCACGTCTCGTGGGGGAAGACCACGACGAGGTCGCCGACGGCGACGTCCGCCAAGGGGACGTCGGTCAGAGTGCCGTCGCGGGAGCGGTGGGCGGCGGCCGGCATCCGCCGGACCAAGGCGTCGAGGGCCGACGACGCCCGGCGGACGGCGTAGGCTTCGAGCGTCGTCCCGCCGGCCAGCATGAGGACGACGATCGTGCCCGCTAGGTACTCGCCGAGGGCGGCCGCCGTGGCGATGGCGATTCCGGCCAGCAGATCGGCCCCGAACTCCCCGCGGACGAGTTTCCGCAGCAGGCCCAAGATCAGCGCGCCGCCGCCCGTCGCGAGCACGAGCCAGAGCGGCGCGTTCGCGGCTTCCCCGCCGCCCCAGCCGCGAACGGTCACGTGCAAGGCGATGGCGACGGCCGCCGCCGCGGCGATGCTCGCTTGATAACGGCCGGCGGCGGCCGAATCCGGGGATGAGATTGGGGACGCAGGCATTGGGTCGGAGGCGGGTGTCATAGGTACCTGTCGTGTCAGCGTGTGCGGACGGCCATCGGGGTGAGCCGGGGATGTACCTGTCCCCGGTCCGGCGTTCGGATCGCATCCTGGCCACCCACTCCTTAGCCCACCGGACATTTGTCATGCCAGCCGTCCGCACCATCCTGCACCCAACCGACTTCGGTCCCGCGTCCCGGGCGGCGTTCGACGACGTGTGCTCGCTGGCCCGGGAGCACTCGGCCGAAGTCATCCTCCTGCACGTCGTCCCGCCCAATCCCCCGGCCGACCTGCAAGAGATGAAGGCGTTGCTGGAGAAGATCGGTTCCGCAGCGACGCACCCTAAAGTGCATCCCGAGTTGAGGGCTGGCGTGGTGCCCGCGGTCATTCTCGAAGTGACGGACGAGATCCAGGCGGACCTCGTCGTGATGGGCACGCACAGCCGCCAGGGGCTGTCGCGGCTGCTCATCGGCAGCGTCGCGGAAGAGGTCCTTCGCCACTCCCGGTGCCCGGTGCTGTTCGTGAAGGGTCAACTGAACTAGCGGGTCCGACGGGCCGGCGACCCCTGTGTGTCAAATCTGTCTCCGGCCTGTGCCGGGTGTGTCGGGACCGCCCCGATGTGACCTTCTGCCCCGCTTTTTCCGCCGCGAAGTCGCAGAGTTTCAACTCGGTACAGGGCTTGCTTTCGGCAGGGCAAACGAATCCGTCGGAGGCACGTCATGAAGCTCAGTTCGGTCTTTACCCGGGGTGTGGTCACCGCCCCTCCCACGGCCCCCCTCGGGGCCGTCGCGGCCTTGATGTTCCAGCACAACGTCGGGGCCGTCGTAATCGAGGAGGACCGTCGCCCCGTCGGCATCGTCACCGACCGTGACCTGGCCGAGGCACTCGGCTTTAACGGTCAACCGATTGAGACCCCTGCCCAGAAGGTGATGACCCGTCACGTGCTGGCCATCCCCGAGGACACCGACGTGTTCGCCGCGACGCAGTACATGCGGAAGCGGCAGGTGCGGCGGCTGCCGGTGGTGGACGCCGCCGACCACCTCGTCGGCATAGTTACCCTAGACGACCTGCTCGGCCTGCTCGGCCGCGAATTCGCCAACCTTGCCGAGAGCATCCACGACGAGGTTCGCGTCCGCGAACCGTCTCTTCCCCGAACCGGAGAACCCCATGATCTACGAAGTGCAAGGTGACATTTTGCTGACCGCGGCCCAGGCGATCGCCCACGGCGTTGCCCCGAACGACCACTTCGACCAGGGCCTGGCCCTTGCCCTGCGGGAGCAGTACCCCGCGATGGCGAAGGACTTCCGGCACTACGCCCACCAGTGCCACCCGCAGCCGGGCGAACTCTGGGAGTGGGCGGGCGTCGGCGGCGTCCGGGTCTTTTGCCTGCTGACCCAGACCGCTGAACGCGGGCACGGCGGCAAGCCCGGCCGAGCGACCCTCGCCACGGTGAACCATTGCCTCCGTCGCCTCCGCCACGAACTGACGCGAAACGATGTCAAGAGTCTGGCCCTGCCGCGGCTCGCCGCGGGCGTCGGCGGATTGGAGTGGGAGCAAGTCTACCCGCTCATCACCGAACACCTGAGCGACTTGCCCGTGCCGGTGTACGTCTACTCGCGGTATGTGAAGGGCGTGGCCGCGAACGAACCAATTCCTGTTTCTCGTCGGAGCCTGTCATGAATCGCGTCTTCCCCGCCCTAATCGTCTCGACACTCGTCGTGTTCCTCATCCTCGCGGCCAAGATCGTCGCCACGCCGCCGGACGGGGCCGCCAAGCCCAAGGCCGACACCGCCGCCAAACCGGCCGAGCCGAACCCGCTGCGACTGATGACCCGCAAGGAGGCCATGGCCCTGAAGTTGAAGAACAGCCAAGTGGTGTTGGAGGGGATCGCCCTGAACGACTTCGCCCTGATCGAGAAGGCGGCCCAGAGCCTGACCGCGGTCAGCGACCTGACGGAGTTCTTGAACGCCTGCAAGGGAACCGAGTACCAGCACCACGTCCGCCTCTTCCGTGAGCCGGCCGCGGCGATCCGGGCGAAGGCGAAGGACCGCAACATGGACGGCGTCGTGCTGGCGTACACCGACCTGACGCTGTCCTGCTTGAAGTGCCACCAGGCCATGCGGGACAAGGTGTTCGAAGTCGATCGCGGCGGACCCGCGGACGACCCGAAGTCCGAGTGACGACGGGCGAAGAAAAATGTCTCGGGCGAACGCCCGAGACATGCTTTTACGACCGATCAAACCCCGTTCCCGTCACGTCACTTTTCGCCGATGCAGCATCCACCCGCAGCCGACGGCCACAAGGCCGAGGACGATCCCCGCCGGGGCGGGGACGGCGGCCGGCACGTGCACCCCGTTGACGTCCCAGTGGCCGATCGACATCAGGTACTCCGTCGGCCGGGCGGTGTCCGTGACGAACGCACTCTCGCCGCCGCCGGCCAGCGGCACCGACACGTTGTAATTGCGGTCGAACTGCACGCGGCCGCTCAGCACTTGGTACGGGCTGCCGCCGACACCGATGGTCACGACCTCGGACGGACCGAAGAAGAGTTGCCCGTCGCCCAGGACCGCCTTGGTGCTCGGATCGATTGAGATGCCGCCCGCCGACACACCGTCGATGCCGAACGTCACGGGGGTGCCGAAGCTAGCCCGGCTGTAGTGGAACTCCGATGCGACGACGGCGTCGGCCGTGAGCAGCCGGCCGGGGCCGCTACCGTCCTGCAACCGGGCGGTGTCCACAGTGAAGTAGCCGTAGAACGTGGACCCCGTCCGGTCGTCGTCCCACACGTAGGTGACGAACTCCGCCCGCGCGGGTGACGCGGCCGCCAGCAGGACCAGGCCCAGGGCGTAGATGTGTCGCATGTCGATCTCCTTGCACGGTATCAGCGGACGCCCGAGGAACGCCTCGGGCGGTCACCCGATGACCGGCCGTGCGGGCGTCTCGATCCGACGCCCGTTTTGCGAAGCCAATGCCAAGCCGGCCGGCCGGAGCGGGATAGTGTCACCCGAAGGACTCTCCGTGGTGAGCCACGCGGGACGACTGGGCTTGTCCGTAACGCGTCGCCGATCATATCCCGAAGTGCGGACGGATTGTGCCGAAATCCAGAGCCTTCCCCGGAGTCACTTCGATGCCTTGGATACGTGTGACAGTTCGGATCGCGGTGTGCGGTCCTGTCACACGCGACGGCCTTTCGAACCAACCCCGTCGAGCGCCAAAGATGAATTGCCCCGCCCACCGCCTCTGAAACATCGCGAATTGCGGGCCTCCGCCGACGATCCCCCACCCCCGGCATTGGCGTTGCGTTATGACGCGCGGACACCATCCGAGCCGCCGAGAGGAAAAGGGATCATGCCTGCCACCGTCACCCCCAAGGCCAAGGCGACCGAGCGGCCCCCCTGGAGCGGCCTCGAACACACCACTACGACCGCCCGTTACCTGCGGGCGGTCAACTACCTGGCCGCGGCCCAGATCTACCTCGCGTTCAATCCACTCTTGCGGGATCCCCTACGGCCGGACCACGTCAAGGACCGATTGCTCGGGCACTGGGGCACGTGCCCCGGCATCAACCTCGTCCACACGTACTTGAACCAGTTCATCCTCCGCGCGGACGCGAGCGTACTCCTGGTGACGGGGCCAGGCCACGGGGCGGCGGCCAACCTGGCCAACATGTACCTCGACGGGTCGCTCGCCGAGGTCTACCCGGACATGACCCGCGACCTAGTCGGGCTGACGGCGTTCGTCCGTGCCTTCTCGTGGCCGGGCGGGTTCGCCAGCCACCTGACCCCGGCCCTGCCCGGCGTCATCCACGAGGGCGGGGAACTCGGGTACGCCCTCGCTACCGCGTTCGGGGCGGCGTTCGACAACCCGGACCTCCTCGTGCCGTGCATCGTCGGCGACGGCGAGGCCGAGACGGGGCCGACGGCGACGGCCTGGCACTCGACGAAGTTCCTCAACCCCGCGACCGACGGGGCGGTGCTGCCGATCTTGCACCTGAACGGGTACAAGATCGCGTCACCCTCCCTGTACGGCACGATGGACCGGGACGACCTCGACTCCCTGTTCACCGGGTACGGCTACGCTCCGTACTTCGCCGGGTACGACGGCCGGCCGGAGGACGAGTTCGCGGCCGCGATGGAGGAGGCGTACGCCGACGTCCGGTGGATCCAGTCGCAAGCCCGCCAGGGGCAATCCCTGCGGAAGCCCCGGTGGCCAATGATCGTGCTGCACACCCCGAAGGGGTGGACCGGGCCGAAGGAAGTCGACGGCAAGCCGGTCGAGGGGACGTTCCGCGCCCACCAGGTTCCGGGGAAGGGGTTGAAGACGAACCCGGTCCACCTGGCGGCCGTCGAGGGGTGGCTGAAGTCGTATCGGCCGGAGGAACTGTTCGACGCCGCCGGCCGCCCCGCTCCCGACCTGCTTGCCGCCTGCCCGCGGGGCGACCGGCGCATCGCCCTCAACCCGCACGCCCTCGGCGGGGCCGTCCGGCGGCCGTTGACGCTCCCGTCGGTCGAAGACGCGGGGGTCGAGATCGTCGAACGGGGAGGCCAATCCGCCAGCTCGATGGAAGCCCTTGGGCGGTACCTGCGGCTGGTCACCGCCCTCAACCAGAAGGACCGCAACTTCCGCGTCGTCTGCCCCGACGAGTTGGAGTCGAACAAGCTCGGCGCGATCCTCGACGTGACCGACCGTCAGTACACCTGGCCGGTGCCGCCGGAGGTCGAGCACATCGGGCCGGACGGCCGCGTGATGGAGGTGCTCAGCGAGCACACCTGCCAGGGATGGCTCCAGGGCTACCTGCTCACCGGCCGGCACGGCGTGTTCCCGTGCTACGAGGCGTTCGTCGGCATCGTGGACACGATGATGAACCAGTACGCCAAGTTCCTGAAGACCTCGATGGAACTGCCGTGGCGGCGGCAGGTCGCGGCCCTGAACTACGTCCTGTCGTCCGACGCCTGGCGGCAGGAGCATAATGGGTACTCGCACCAGGGGCCGGGGTTCATCAACAACCTGCTCACGAAGAAGGGCCACACCATTCGGGTGTATCTGCCGCCGGACGCCAACAGCCTGCTCGTGACGATGGAGCACTGCCTGACGAGCACGAACCGGGTGAACCTCGTCGTGGCCGGCAAGCAGCCGATGCCGCAGTGGCTGACGTTGGCCGAGGCCCGTGAGCACTGCCGCGTCGGGGCGTCGGTCTGGCGGTGGGCCAGTTCCCACGACGGCGAGCAGTCCGACATCGTCCTCGCCGGCTGCGGTGACACTCCGACGCTGGAGGTGATGGCGGCCGCGCAGTTGCTACGGGACCTGGCCCCGGACTGGCGGGTGCGGGTGGTGAACGTCACCAACCTACTCGCCCTCGGCATCCCGCAGAAGTACCCGCACGGCCTCGACGCCGACCACTTCGACGACTTGTTCCCGCCCGGCGTGCCGGTGGTGTTCAACTTCCACGGGTACACGGCGGCCGTCAAGCAACTGCTGTTCGAGCGGCCGAACAACGGCCGGTTCGACCTGAACGGGTACCGCGAGGAGGGGACGACGACCACGCCGTTCGACATGCACGTCCGCAACCGCACCAGCCGCTACCACCTCGTCATGCAGGTGGCCGAGAAAGTGGCCGCCCGGCGGCCCGACACGCAGTCGCGGGCCGAGGTGCTGACGCGGACCTGCTGGGACCACCTATCCGACCACGACAAGTACATCCGCCAGCACGGCGTAGACCGGCCGGAGGTCGTCGGCTGGCGGTGGCAGCCACAATAGGCCGCGGCTATACATTCACCCTCTCCTGGGCTCCCCGGTAGCGAGATGAGCACCTTTGTCCTCAACGTCGGATCAAGTACCGTGAAGTTCGGCTTCTTCTGCCAGGAGTCGGTCGAACTGGCGGCCGGGTCCGTCATCTGGCCCCGAGAAGGGGGCGGCCGACGGCAACGCTTTGCACCCCATGCGAATGGTCGGAGCGGCTGCCGGCCGAGACGCGAACGCCCGCAGAAGCCGCGACGTGGCTGTTGGATCAGCTGCCGCAGGTCATCCCGCTCAAGGCATGCTGGCCGATCCGCGCCGTGAGGCACCAGATCGTCCACGGGGGGGCGGAATTCTCCCGGCCGACGGTCATCGACGACCACGTGCGGACGGCGATCGGCGACCTGGCCGGGTTGGCCCCGCTGCACAACCCAGCCGCGCTCGAGTGCGTGGACGCCGCGGCTCGTGCATTACCCGACGTTCCTCAGGTCGCCGTGTTCGACACGGCCCTGTACGCCGCCCTGCCGCCGCGGGCGTTCCTCTACCCGGTCCCGTACCGGTGGTACGCCGACTGGGGCGTCCGCCGGTACGGCTTCCACGGCGTCAGCCACGGCTACGGTCTGCGGCAGGCGAGCGAAATGTGCCACCGGGATCCGGGGAAACTTCGTGTCGTCACCTGCCACCTGGGGTCGGGCAGCTCGGCGACCGCCTTTCGCGACGGCCGCCCGGTGCAGACGACGATGGGCTTTACCCCGATGGACGGACTCATGATGGGCACCCGCCCCGGTGCCCTCGACCCCGGCATCATCTTGCACCTACTCAAAACGCGCCGGCTGGCCGTGGAGCAGTTGGACGAGGTTCTCGAACACCAGTCCGGCATGCTCGGGGTGTCGGGCCGGTCGGCTGACTACCGGACGGTGGAGGCGGCCGCAACCGACGGGCACCGGTGGTCGAAGGTGATCTTGGAAATGTTCGCCGACCGCGTCCGGTCGGCGATCGGCGGCCTAGCCGTCACACTCGGCGGGATCGACGCACTCGTGTTCACCGGCGGCGTCGGCGAGCACTCCGCCAACTTGCGAGCGGCCGTGTGCGAGGGGCTGGAGTGCTTGGGCGTGCGGATCGACCCCGGCCGGAACCAGCCGTGCCACCCGGACGCCGACATTTCGGTCAGCACGGCCGCCGTCCGCGTTCTGGTCGTGGCCGCAAGGGAAGAAGCCGAATTTGCCCGGCGGTGGCCGGGTGCTTAAACGCCTGATTACGCCCGCACCGGCCGGGCGGCCAGTTGCGGGATGTAAGCGTTCCCGATGTACTGCACGAACATCCGCTGGGCGTTGAAGAACGATCCGTTCAGCGCGATCGTGGACCGCATCAGGCGGGCGAACTCCACCGGCCGCGAGTGGTAGAGCGGGGCCACCGCCTGTTCCAATTTCGCGTACAACGACTCGGCCTCGGCCGCCGATGCGGTAGAGGTCGGCGAATCGTCGCCGACGGCCCACCCGGTCACGCCCTCGACCCACCCCTCGACCCACCACCCGTCTAGCACGCTCAGGCTCGGCACGCCGTTCAGGGCGGCCTTCATGCCGCTGGTGCCGGACGCCTCGTGCGGCTTCTGGGGCGTGTTCAGCCACACGTCCACGCCGGAGCAGAGCAGCTTCACCAGCCCCATGTCGTGCCCGTCCAGGTACACGACCGCCACCCGCCCGCGGAGGGCCGCGGCCGCCTCGTACACGCGGCGGATGAGGGCCTTGCCGGCCTCGTCGCGGGGGTGGGCCTTGCCCGCGAACACGATTTGCAGCGGGCCGACCGCATCTGCGATTCGCCGCAGCCGGTCGAGGTCGTTGAAAACCAGGTCGGCCCGCTTGTACCCGGTGGCCCGCCGGGCGAAGCCGAGGGTGAGGGCGTTGACATCCAGCCGGACGCGCGTTCGCCGCTCGACCTCGCTCAGCATCAGTTGCTTGCACTCGGCGTGCGCCGCCGCGAACTCCTCCTGCGGCACGTCCACCACGTACCGCAGGTACAGGTTGTCCCGCCGCCACTCAGGCACGTGACGGTCGTACAGCCGCCGGAACGGGTCGGCCGCCCACGTCGCCGCGTGGACGCCGTTGGTGATCGCGTTGATCGGGTAGTCCGGGAACAGGCCGCGGGACACTTCCTCGTGCCGCAGGGCGACCCCGTTGACGTACCGCGAGCAGGTCAGGGCCAGGCCGGTCATGTTCAACTCGCCGTCGGGCAACCCGTCGGCCGCCAGCAGCAGCGTCGCGTCGGCGTCTCCGAGCAACTGGCGGACCAACCGCTCGGGGAAGCGGTCCTGCCCGGCCGGCACCGGGGTGTGCGTGGTGAAGACGCACTGCCGCCGCACGCGACCCCAGGCTTGAGCCACGTTGTCGGTGGGCAACGCGGTCTCTTCCCGCAGCAGGGCGAGCGACAGGAGGGCGGAGTGCCCCTCGTTCATGTGGTACGTCGTTATGCGGCGGTGGTTGAGGGCGCGCAGCAGCGCGACCCCGCCGAGGCCGAGGACGACCTCTTGGCAGAGGCGGTAGTAGTCGTCCCCGCCGTACAGGCAGTCGGTCAGCGTGCGGTCGAACGGGAAGTTGTCGGGGACGTTGGTGTCGAGCAGGTAGACCGGCAGCCGGCCGCCGAGGCCCTCGACCCAGTACCGCCACGCCCGCACGCGGACGGGCCGCCCCTCGATCCGCACGGTGACGGTCGGGGGAACCTGTTCGAGCAACCCGGCCGGGTCCCAGGGGTCGGCGGCCTCGGTCTGGCCGCCGCGGTCGTCGAGCGTCTGGCGGAAGTAGCCCTTCCGGTGCGCGAGCGTCACGCCGACCATCGGGTAGCCGATGTCGGCCGCCGCCCGGAGGGTGTCGCCGGCCAGCACCCCGAGGCCGCCGCTGTACGTCGGAATGCCCGACTCCAGGGCGATTTCCATGGAGAAATAGGCCACCACGCCGGCCTGGGGGGCCGGCAACTCGACATCCGGTTCGTTCATAACATCCGGGCTCGGGGAAGGGTCAAGCGAGGTCGGCGGGCCGGTCAGCCCCAGCCGCACAAGTCGGCGCGCGTCGGTTCGACGGCGTAGGCGATGGCGGCGATCAAGTCCGTGCCGGAGACGACCCCGACCGGGCGGGCTTCGGCGTCCACGACGATGACTCGGTGAATGCCCGCGTCGGTCATCCGGCGAGCGATCGAGCGGACGTCGGCGGTCTCGTCGATCGTCACCGGGTCGGGCGTCATCACGTGGGCCACGTCTTCGGGCGGTAGCGACTCGACGTCGAACACCTGCCAGTCGGTGGCGACCGTGTGCGGGTCGCGGCAAACGATGCGGTCCTGCCCGGCCGGGGTTCTCTGGTGCCGCTGGAGGGTACACGCCCGGTCGGGCAACTGGCAAATGACCTCCCCATGGCCGCCGGCCACGCGGTCCTGGAACGGGCAGGCGATCGGCAGCGGGTGGGGTGTGCCGGCCCGCGGCGTGGCGTGATTGAGCAAGTCGGTCAGGGTCAACACGCCGACGCATCGACCGTCCAGGTCCACCACAGGTGCCCCATGGACGGCGGCCCGGCGAAGGGCGGCCGCCGCCTCCTGGACTGGGGCCGTCTCGCGGATGACAGTCAAGTCGCGGCACATCAGGTCGCGGGCCGACAGGTCGTACAGGGGCTTGCGGAGCTTGTCCACAGGCGACCTCCGTTAAGGGTTCGAGTGTTTGCCGTCCGGCGGCCCGACGGCGATGGCGTTCGTAATGTGCGTGACGCCGGCGAGGCCCTCGACCGCCTTCCCGGCGGCGTCCTTCTGGTACTGCCATCGGACCGTGCCTTCCAACTCCACCCGGCCGTCGCGGACGGCGGCGGTGATGCGGTCGTCCGGCACGAGGTCGTCCCATTGCAGGGCGTGGACGACCGCCTGGGCGATGTCCGTGTCGTCCCGCTCGTGTTCGCGTCGCACGACTTCGAGGTCGTTGGCGACGGCGTGCACGCCGGCGATCCGCTTGACGGCCGCCTCGGCGACGGCCTTGAGGTCGGGGGAGCCGACGTGCCCGGCCAGGGTGACGACGCCGTTCTCGGCCGCCACGCCGATGTGCGGGGCGAAGAGGCCCGGCTGGCGGCCCAGTTCCTTCATCACGTCGCGTTGCAGTCGCTTGTCGGCGGTCATGGCGAATCTCCAGGGTTAATGATCAGGGGGCCGAGGCCCGGGGGGCGACCGCACGCTTCCTCGCGGTCGCAACGCCACGGGAGAGGCGGGCCTCAGCAGCACGGTTCCCCACGGGCCGGCTCAGAAGAGGATGAGCGGCTTGAGGATACCGTCCCCCTTGGTTTGCATGAGGCGGAAGGCGTCCCCGGTCTGGGCGAACGGGAAGCGGTGGGTGGTCATCGGCGTCGGGTCCACGCGGCCCGACTCGATCAGCCGGAACAGGCGGCTCATCCGCTCGGCCCCGCCGGGGCATAGGGCGGTGCGGATCGTCTTGTCGCCCATGCCCACGCCCCACCCGTCGCGAGGCAGCGGCACGTAGTTGCCGGAGCCGTGGTAACCGACGTTCGAGATCGTCCCGCCCGGCCGCGTCACCCGCACGCACGCCTCGAACGTCCGCGGCCCGCCGAGGGCCTCGATGGCCGCGTCCACGCCCCGGCCGCGGGTCAGCGTCAGGATCGCCTCGACCGGGTCTTGCTGCGTGTGGTCCACCACCACGTCGGCCCCGAACAGCCGGGCCATCGCCTGCCGCTTCACCACCGACTCGACGACGATCACCTGTCCGGCCCCGACCAGTCGTGCCCCGACCGTGGCCATCATGCCGACCGGCCCCTGGGCGAACACGGCCACCGTGCCGCCGATCGGCACGGCCGCGTTCTCGGCGGCCGCGAACCCGGTGGACAGCATGTCGCAGCAGTAGCACGCCTCCTCGACGGTCAGCCCGGCCGGGACCGGGGCCAGGTTGGCCTGGGCGTCGTTGACGTGGAAGTACTCGGCCAGGTTGCCGTCCTTCACGTTGGCGAACTTCCATCCGCCGAGCATGCCCCCGCACTGTGAGGAGAACCCGCGGAGGCAGTTCTCGCACCGGTAGCACGGGGTGATGGCGTTCACCGCCACCCGGTCGCCTTCCTTGAACCCCTTCACCTCGGACCCGAGCTTGGCGACCACGCCGACGGCCTCGTGGCCGAGCGTCAGGTTGCACCGGTCGCCGATGGCCCCGCCGACCGTGTGGCAATCGGACGTGCAGATGAGGGCGGCCGTCGTCTTCACGACCGCGTCGTTCGGACCGGGGTCGGGGATCGGCTTCTCGGCCATGCCGACCTCCCCGATCCCCCGCATGACAAACGTTCGCATCGTCGTGGCCATCGCCGGACTCCGGGGCGTGTTGCGAGGAGAAAAAGGGCGGCCGGCCGATCCCCCGCCGACCTCCGTGGCCGGCGGTTCGCCCACATCGACCGGCCGCCCCGTGCCGGGTCGTCAGTCCTTCCTTGGGGTGACGGCGATCTGCTTCTGATGAATCTCCGGCTTGTTCGGCACGGGAATGGTCACCACGCCGTTGGCACTGGTGGCCGTTACCGTGTCGGCATCCGCCCCCCGCAGGAACCCACCCAAAGCAGGTGTCGTGCCCTGTACAATAATTCGTCAATTAGCCTAGATTTGAAGCGATTTTTCGAGTAGTGGGACGGCTTCACTCGCGGCGGCGGCGGTCGGGACCGTGAGCCGCCGCCGCACAGTGGCGGTGGCACCGTGTCAGACCCGCACACGGTCGATTTGCTTGGCAAGGTGGCTCATCCAGTGCTCGCGTCGGAAGTGGGGCTTGTCCCGTCGGCCGGGTCGTAAGCGATGCGATTGCGCCCTCGTGCCTTGGCCGCGTACAGTGCCCGATCAGCCGCCCGCACGAGACACGCCCCCGCCTCTACCCGAAAGGGGACGTCGAAGGTCGCGACGCCGCCGCTGACGGTAATCGCCCGGAGTGGCCACGCCGCCGCCTCGACCCGCTGGCGGACTCGCTCGGCCAAAGCCCAGGCCCCAGTCGCGCCGGTCGCCGGCAGGAGGACGGCGAACTCCTCCCCGCCGATCCGGGCGGCCACGTCGGTGCCCCGACATCCTCCGGCGATTAAGGCGGCCGTCCGGCAGAGGGCGTCGTCGCCGGCCGGGTGGCCGAAGGCGTCGTTGAAGCCTTTGAAGTGGTCCACGTCGAACAGGGCCAGGGACAGGGGGCGACCGCCGCGGCCCGCCAGGGCGGCCTCCCGGCCGAGGGCCTCGTCGAACACGCGGCGGTTCGCCAGCCCGGTCAGCGGGTCGGTGGCCGCCAGGGCCGCGAGCTTGGCGTTCATCTGTTCCAAAAATGCCCGCTTCTCGGCCTCCAGGCGGGCCACGTCTCGAGTCAGGCGGTCGTGTTCCACCCGCACGCGTCGCGCCTCCACGGCCCGATCGAGTACCGGCAACAGTTGGGTCATTCGGAACGGTTTCAGGATGAAGTCGATCGCCCCGGACCGCATGGCCTCGACGGCCACCCGGACGGACCCCTGGCCGGTCATGACGACGACGGCCAAGTACCGATCGATTTGCAAGGCGGCCCGCGCGAGCCGGATGCCGTCCATGTGCGGCATCATCAGGTCCGTGAGAAGGAGGTCCGCGGCGTCGGGCCGGATCGCCGCCAGGGCCGTCCGGGGGTCGTCGAATCCGACTGCTCGAAACGAGTTTTCCCGCAAGACCTCGCAGAGCGTCGTGGCCAGTTCCCGCTCGTCGTCCACGACGTACACCCGCCCCCGGTCGGCGGCCGGAGGACTTCCTGCGGCTGCCGGCCCGTCTTCCTGCGGCGAGAAGATCGGACCCGACGGCAACAGGTCGGCACGCGATGGCTCGCGGACGGGACCGTCTCTAGGAGGAGTGTCTGGACCAAACATGGTACTTCGCGACCCAAAGAGTCGTGCCGCGGGTCCGGCTGAGGCTGCCACACCTCTGCGACGGAGAGCGGCCGACCGGCCCGGGGCAGGCGACCGCCTCGATCAGTCGGATGAGCCGATGGGAGGCTGACGAATCGATTGGCAGCAGGTCGTGCTCGAACTCGTTCAACGCAACAAGAATGCCAAGGAGCGGAAGAGATGGGTGGCCCGCTCGACCGGCAGCGCGGTTGCCGCAAGGCTCGCACGGAAACCGTTCCCGTCGCCGCCCCCACCTGGCGGGGTACCCTGTGCGATCTCCGCACAACGCGGCCGGAACAGTGCCGAAAGGAGACAGCGATCGACGTCCGTGAATTGACCGACTGAGCCGGATACTCAGCGAGCACGGAAGGACGACGGTGCGACCAGTGAATCTCTCGCCCATCCACCGGATCGGGAGCACAACTCCATCCCGCCGGCTTTGCACAACGGCGAACCCATTTACAACCGTTGTGCAGGGGATTCGTTGTGCAGCGTTAGCGGATGACGAACTCCGGTCGATTTCTGATTCGACTTACAGCCCCGCCAACAGCTCCTTGACCTTCCGTTCGATCAAGTCACGGACCTCGTTGAACTGTTCCGGCGGCAGTTCCTTCGGGTCGGGAATCTTCCAGTCCACCCGCTGCCGCGCCAACACCAACGGGCACTCGTCGCCGCGCCGCATCGTCACGGCCATGTCCACGGATTGCCCGCTGAACTCTTCCAGACCCTTCGACCCGTGCGTCGTTAGGTCGTAGCCCACTTCCTTCATCCCGGCTATCGCCTTCGGGTTTACCGTGCCCGACGGCCGCGACCCGGCACTGAACGTTTCGACCTTCCCCACCCCGTGAAGGCGGGCGAACGCTTCCGCCATCTGGCTGCGGTTGCTGTTCTCGACGCACACGAAGATGACCCGTTTCATCGGCACCCCCTCCGGCTCGCAGCAGCACGGCCGCTCGTGGACGCACCGGTACGCCAGCACGGCCCCCACCGCCCCGATCGCAGGGGCCGTCCGGTACACCCACAGAATTTCAAAGTGCAAGGACGCCACCGCCGGGGCGAGCGATCGCGACGGGTTCATGGGCGCCCCGCAAATCGGCCCAGCGAATAGGGCCTCCAGGGCCACTACCGCCCCGACGGCGATGCCGGCCGTGATGCCCTTCTCTTTCGCCCCGGTGGACACGGACAGGACGACGAACATCAGCAAGCCCGTCAGCAGCATTTCCAGGACGAAGGATTGCGACTCGCCCCCACCGGGCAGCGTCGCGCCGAGCGTGGAGTGGAGCGGGAACAATACGCTCAGGCACAAGCAGGCGGCGAGTGCCCCGCCGCACTGACTCAGGACGTATGGCAAGACGCGGCGACCGGGAAACCGGCGGGCGACGAAGAAGCCGAGCGTAACGGCGGGGTTCAGGTGCGCCCCGGACACGTCGCCGACGGTGTAGACCATTGCCAGCACGATCAGCCCGAACGTCAGCGCGACGCCGACGTGCGTGACGGTCGCGCCCGTCAGGTCGTTGACGACGATGGCCCCGCACACGGCGAACACCAGCGCGAACGTCCCGACGAACTCGGCGGCGAGTTTTCTCATGCCGAAAGGGTAGCGGCCCGGGATGTGAAAGGCGAACCGTTGTGCAGCCGCTTCCACCGTTGTGCAACGGCCTACCGTTGTGAAAAACCCGTCCTGCCCCTCACATCTGATAAGCTATTCGCTCAGGCTGACGTGCGAGATCGGTGCCCCCGACCGACCGCAGACGCACCCTTACCCATAGGCCCGGCGTGCCCACTTCTCTACGCTCGATTGCCCGGATCATTGGCGGCCACGTGCTCACCATTCTGACGTTCGCCGGGTTGGCGGCCGTCGGCTGGTGGGGCATGTCTACCGACTGGAAGCTGTCCAGCCCCTTCGCCGAGGCGGAACCCTCCGAAGGCGAGAAGTCGGCCGAGGGCCCCCGAATCAAGGTGACGCCGCCGGCCGGCGACCGGCCGGGGCGAGTCGAGTTCGCGTCGGCCGACGACGTGGCCAGGGCCGGTCTGGCGTTCGCCGCGGCGGACACCCGGCCGTTGACCGACGCCGTGACGGCCGTCGGCACGGTCGGGTACGACCCGGCGCGGTACGCCCAGGTCGCGTCGCGGGCGGCCGGCACCGTCTGGTGGGTGCGGAAGGTGCCGGGTGAGTCGGTGGCGGCCGGAGAGCTACTCGCCCTCATCGACGCCGCCGAGGTCGGCAAGCTCAAGGGGGAACTGCTCGTCGAACTGGCCCAACTTTCCTCGGCCGAGCAGGCACTCTCTCAACTTCAGCCCGCCGCCGACAGCGGCGCGTTACCCGGCGCCCGGCTGCGGGAGGCCAAGGCGACGGTCGAGGCGGCGACGGCCCGCGTCCGCGTCAGCCACCAGGGCTTGCTCAACCTCGGGCTGGCTCTCGACCCGGAGCCGCTGCGGTCACTGTCCGCGGCCGACCGGGACGCCCGGTTGAGGTTCCTCGGCCTGCCCGCGGCCGCTCTGGCCCTCGCGAGCGGGAAGACGGAATCGACCAACCTGCTGCCGGTCGTCGCCCCGCTGGCCGGCACCCTCATCCGGCCGTCGGTGACGCCGGGCGAGACGGTGGCGGCCAGCCGGCCGCTGTTCGGGGTCGCCGGCATGGAACAGGTTCACCTTGATCTGGCCGTCGAGGAGCGGGACGTCCGCCGGTTGAAGCCGGGCCAAGAAGTCTACTTCACCCCGGACGCGGACCCGACGTTCGCGGCCCGCGGCACGCTGGTCCACGTCGTCCCGGAGGTGGAGGAGGCGACCCGCCGGGTGTCGGCCCACGCCGAGGCGGCCAACCCGACCGGTCGGCTGCTGCCGAACAGCTTCGGCCGCGGCCGGGTGGTGGTGGCGACGGCCGGGGCGGTGACGGTGCCCGAGGCCGCCCTCCAGCGGGCCGACGACGGCTGGCTCGTGTTCGTCGGGGCCGGCGAGGCCGCGTTCGAGGGCCGCAAGGTAACCGTCGGGCTGCGGGCCGACGGCCGGACGGCGGTGACCGGGGTGGCGGCCGGGAGGAGGTCGTCACCGCCGGCGGGCACGCCCTCGCCGCGGAACTGAAGCGGGACCAGTTCGGCGGGGGCGACTGACCCATGCTCACCGCGGTCATCGACTGGTCGTTGCGGAACCGGGCGGTCGTGCTGCTGACGGCCGCCCTGCTGGCGGCCGTCGCCGCGGCGGTCGTGCCCGACCTGCCGATCGACGCCTTCCCGGACCCGACCCCGGTGCAGGTGCAGGTGAACACCTACGCCCCCAACCTGTCGCCGGTCGAGGTCGAGCAGCAGATCACCGTGCCGATCGAGCGGGCCATCAGCGGGCTGCCGAAGATCAAGCCCACCCGCAGCGTGTCCAAGTTCGGGCTGTCGCAGGTCGTCGTCACGTTCGAGGACGGCACCAACATCTACTTCGCCCGGCAACTGCTGGCCGAGCGGCTGACGGCCGTCGAGTTCCCGGCCAACGTCACCGAACGCCCGCAGCTCGGCCCAGTGGCCACCGGGCTGGGCGAAGTGTTCCACTACACCCTCAGCAGCCGGACCCGCGACCCGGTCGAACTCCGCACGCTGCAAGACTGGACCCTGCGGCCGCAACTCCGCACCGTCCCCGGCACGGCCGAGGTGAACAGTTGGGGCGGCGGCGAGCGGCAGTACGTCGTTCGCCCGGACCCGGACAAGTTGCGGCGGGCCGGGGTGAGCTTCGACGAGGTGGTGCGAGCCGTGGCCGACGGCAACCTGAACGTCGGCGGCGGGCGGGTCGTGCGGCCGGGGTCCGAGGTGCTGGTGCGGGGCGTCGGCCGGGCGAACACGGTAGACGAGCTGCTCGCCATCCCGGTCAAGCCGGCCGGCCAAACCGGGGTGGCCGTGCGGGTATGCGACGTGGCCGCCGTCGAGGCCGGCAGCGACCTCCGCACCGGGGCGGTGTCCGCGATGGGCCGCGGCGAGGTCGTCCTCGGCCTGGGGTTCACCCTCATGGGCGAGAACCCGCACGCCGTCACGAAGGGCTTGCAGGCGAAGTTGGCCGACGCCAAGACGCGGCTGCCGCCGGACGTGACGGTGACGCCGGTGTACGAGCGGACCGACCTGGTGGACCACGTCATCGCCACCGTGCGGGCCAACCTGTTCGAGGGCGGGCTGCTCGTCGTGGCCGTGCTGTTCGCCCTGCTCGGCAACCTGCGGGCCGGGCTGATCGTGGCCGCCGCCATCCCGCTGTCGATGCTGTTCGCGTTCGCCGGCATGCTGCGGTTCGGCATTGCCGCCAGCCTGCTCAGCCTCGGCGCGCTCGACTTCGGGCTGGTCGTCGATTCCAGCCTGGTCATGGTCGAGAACGTCATGCGGCGGATCGCCCTGCGGGGCGACGACGGCGACCCGGCCGCCCACCGGAAGGCCGTGCGGGACGCCATCGTCGAGGTCCGCGGGCCGACACTGTTCGGCGAGCTCATCATCATGGCCGTGTACCTGCCGGTCCTCACGCTCGAAGGGGTGGAGGGGAAGTTTTTCCGGCCGATGGCGTGGACGGTGATCTTCGCCCTGGCCGGGTCGCTGCTCTTGTCGCTGACCGTCATGCCGGCCCTCGCCAGTCTCGTCCTCCCCCGCCGGCTACCGTCGCACGACCCTCGGGCCGTGCGACTCGTCCGGCACTTGTACCGGCCGGTCCTGCGGCTGGCCCTGCCGCGGCGGGCCGCGGTGCTGGCCCTGGCCGCGACGACCCTGCTGGCGGCGGTCGTGCTGGCCCGCGGGCTGGGGTCCGAGTTCGTGCCGCGGCTGAACGAGGGGGCCCTCACGCTCACCGTCTTCCGGCTGCCGGGCACGACCTTGGACGAAGCGGTGCGGGCGAACACTGTGATGGAGCGGCTGCTCCTGAAGGAGTTCCCGGACGAGGTGGCTCGCGTGTGGGCGCGGTGCGGCACCGGCGGCGTGGCCACCGACCCGATGGGGCCGGAAGAAACCGATCTGTTCATCATGCTCAAGCCGCGGAACCGGTGGACGAAGGCGGCCACGCAGGACGAGTTAGTCGGCAAGATCAAGGATGTGTTCGACGGGCTGCCGGGGCAGAACTGCACTTACACCCAGCCGATCGAACAGCGGGTGAACGAGATGATCTCCGGGGTGAAGGCCGACGTGGCGGTCGAGGTCTACGGCGACGACTTCGACACGTTGAAGCGGCTCGGCGATCGGGTGGTGGCGGCCCTGGCCGGGGTGCCCGGGTGCGACGCGCCGGTGGCGGACCAGGTGACCGGCCAGCCGGTGCTGAAGGTCAAACTGCGGCCGGCCATGCTCGCCCGGCACGGCGTGTCGGCCCGGTCGGTGCTCCGACTGGTGGAGGCCGTCGGCGGCGTGCCGGCCGGCGACGTCTTGGAGGGAGAGTTGCGGTTCCCGGTGGTGGTCCGGTTGCCGGACGCCTGGCGGTCGAACCCGGACGCCATCGGGGCGGTCACGGTCCTCACGCCGGGCGGTGCTAGAGTGCCGCTGTCGGACCTGGCCGAGGTGGCCGTGGTGTACGGGCCGGCGAAGATTCAACGAGCCGAAGGCCAGCGACGGCTGACGGTGCAGTGCAACGTCCGCGGCCGCGACCTGGGCGGGTTCTTGGCCGAGGCCCGGCAGAAGGTGGCGGCGTCCGTCCCCTTGCCCGGCGGCCGGTACCGCATCGCCTGGGGCGGGCAGTTCGAGAACCTGCAACGGGCCGAGGCCCGGTTGATGATCGCCGTGCCGGTCGCCCTGTTGATCGTGCTGGCCCTCTTGTACTTGTCGCTCGGTCACGCCGGCGAGGTGCTGCTGGTGTTCAGCGGCGTGCCGCTCGCGGCCGTCGGCGGGGTGGCCGCCCTGTGGGTCCGCGGTCTGCCGTTCTCGGTGTCCGCCGGGGTCGGGTTCATCGCCCTGAGCGGCGTGGCCGTCCTCAACAGCCTGGTGCTGGTGACCTTCATCCGCCACCTGCGGGAGACCGGCCTGGGCGTGCGGGAGGCGGTCGAAGAGGCGGCGGTCGAGCGGTTGCGGCCGGTACTGCTGACGGCCCTGGTGGCGGGCCTGGGGTTCGTGCCCATGGCCTTGAATACCGGCGTGGGGGCCGAGGTGCAGCGGCCGCTCGCGACGGTGGTGATCGGCGGCATCGTCAGCAGTACGCTCCTCACCTTGCTGGTGCTGCCCGTCCTCTACCACCTGTTCGGCCGCTGGCTGTCGGTCGAACAAGTGGCCCCAGCCACTCCCGGGTGAAACCCGATCCGGCCGACGTGGGTCGGAGGTCAGGCGGCCGTCGTCATGCTCGGTTTGTCGGTGGCTGCCCCACCCCGTGGGAGACCGGCCAACGCGGGAGAAGAAGGGCCCGATGCTCCCTCCTCGATGACCCGTTTGTCCGCGGCGAGTTCGGCCTGCCGAACGAGCCAGCCGCACAGGCCTGCGGTAAGAACGACGAGCGGGCCCACAATGAAGTAAATGGCCATCAGGCACAGTGCGGCGATGGGGGTATCGGCGGTCACGAACATACTCGGCTCCTTCGGGGCAAAGTGCAACGTTGGTGGGTTCGCGGGGGCTTACGCAACCGCGGTGCCGGTCGAGCTGCGTCGGGTGGTCCGCGGCCTAGGGCACGAGTTCTTGGGCCGATTCCTGCGATTCACGACCGGCACCCGGCCCACGTTTCCAGCAAAGCCGCTGTCGGCCGCATCGAATCGCGTGCGAGTACGGCTCACTAGGTGTGCGGCCGGGGCACAGCCGTCCCGCCGATCCGGGCCTACGCGGTCCAGGTGGTGAACGAATGCGTATTCACTCCAGCGCGGCAACCCGGGCAGAATTGGACGCCTGTGAGGGCGAATGCCTGGAGAGTCCGACCGGAATTCGTCGAAGACAATGCAGTCCGTTCGAGTCTGGAGGCCGGTCATCCGACGCCGCGTGCGAGTCCGACCCCTTTGCCTCGCCGCGGGCTTGCCGGCGTGCGCGGCCCTTGACGGTCAGTCGTTGCCCATCCCGATCGCGGGGATGCCCCCGACCCCGGCGGCCAAAACACCGACACAGGCCGAAATCCCGTCCCCGGTCCAGTCGGCGAAGTACGAGGAGCCGGCACCGCCGTTACCCCCGACGAAGACGGTCGCTTCAGGCACCCTGGCGATCAATCTGCCGACCGCCCTGGCCCTGACGAACGCGAACCCGCTGGATGTTCAGATCGCCCAAGAGCGGGTTCGCTTCGCGGCGGCGCAACTCGACCGGGCGAACGCCCTATGGCTGCCGAACGTTAACGTCGGCGTCGATTACTTCCGCCACGACGGGCAGATTCAGGACATCGTCGGCAACGTCTTCGGCACCAGTCGCTCGTCACTGTTGCTGGGTGCCGGGCCTCAGGCGGTGGTGTCGGTCACGGACGCCGTGTACGCCCCGCTGGCCGCCCGGCAGGTGCTCCGCGGCGTGCAGGCGAACGCCCAGGCGGTGCGGAACGACACCATGCTGGCCGTCGCCGTCACCTACTTCGAAGTGCAGCAGGCTCGCGGCGACGTGGCCGGGGCACTCGAAACGCTGCGGCGGGCCGACGACTTGGTCGCCCGCACGGAGAAACTGGCCCCGGACCTGACGCCGGACGTGGAGGTGAACCGGGCGAAGGCCGAGGCCGCACGCCGACGGCAGGCGGTGGAGTCGGCTTACGAGCGGTGGCAGGTGGCCAGCGCGGAACTCGCCCGCCTGCTGCGGCTGGCGGCCGGCACGCCGATCGAACCGTGCGAAGACCCGTCGCTCGTCGTCACCCTCCTGGACCCAGAAACGTCGCTCGACGACCTGCTCGCCACCGGCTTGACGCACCGCCCGGAACTGGCATCGCAGCAAGCCAAAATTCAGGCGGCCCTCGTGCGGGTGAAGCAGGAACAGCGGCGGCCGTACTACCCTACGGTGGCGGCCCGCGGCGTCGGGTCGAACGTGCCGGGGCTGGCCGGCGGGTACTTCGGCGGCGGCGTCAACGACGACGTGCAGAACTTCGGTGCCCGGTTCAGCGTGGACCTGCAAGCCGTGTGGGAGTTCCAGAACCTCGGCCTCGGCAACCTGGCCGCCGTCCGCGAGCGGGAGAGCGACCGCCGCCGCGTGCTGCTGGAGCTGCTGCGGGCGCAGGATCAGGTGAAGGCCGAGATCGTGCAGGCCCACGCCCAGGCGACGCGGGCGGCGAAGCGGCTGAAGGCCGCCGAGGACGGGCTGACGAACGCGACCGCGACGGCCGAGAAGTGCCTGTAAGGACTCGGCCAGACGAAGCGGGTCGGCGAGCAGTTGCTCCTGGTCTTCCGACCGCTCGAAGCCGTGGCCGCGGTGACGGCCCTCGATCAGGCGTACCGCGACTACTACCAGACGGTCGCCGACCACAACCGCGCCCAGTTCCGGCTGTACCGCGTCCTCGGCCAGCCCGCCCAGGCACTTTGCGAACCTACGGCACCCGCGAAATAGCAGCTACCCACCGGCTCGCGTTCGCGGTTACATCAACAGCACGTTCTTACGCCGGAACCCGAGATGAACCCGATTGCCGCCGCCCTGCGCCGCCCGGTCACGGTCCTTGTGGTCGTCGTCGGTGTCGTGTTCGCCGGCGGCCTCGCGTACAGCCGCATGAAGGTCGACATCTTCCCCACCCTGAACCTGCCCGTCGTCTACGTGTGCCAGCCCTTCGGCGGTATGGACCCGCAGCAGATGGAGGGGCTGATCGCCAACTACTATGAGTACCACTTCCTCTACATCAACGGCATCCACCACGTCGAGTCGAAGAACCGTCCAAGGCATGTCCCTGATGAAACTGTACTTCCACCCCGGCACGGACATGGCCCAGGCGATGGCCGAGACGGTCGGGTACGGTCAACCCGTTCATCATGCGGTTCGACACTGGCAGCGTGCCCGTCGGCTACCTCGTGCTGTCGAGCGAGACGAAGACCATCGGCCAGGTTCAAGACCAGGCCCTGTTCAAGGTGCGGCCGATGTTCTCGGCCATCGAGGGCGTGTCCGCCCCGCCGCCGTTCGGCGGCAGCCAGCGGACCGTCGTGGTGCGGGCCGACCCCGACCGGCTGAAGGCCTACGGGCTGTCGGCCGACGACGTGGTGAAGAAGCTGACCGAGGGCAACACCATCGCCCCGTCCGGGCAGATTCGCGACGCCACGCGGATGCCGCTGGTGCCGACGAACGCGATGGTCGTGAACCCGGCCGACCTGGGCACCATCGAGGTGAAGCCCGGCGTCTTCCTCCGCGACGTGGTGAAGCGCGACCCGGTGACGGCCCGGCCGCTAATCGACGACGCCAGCGACATCCCGACCGGATACGCCCTCGTCAACGGCAAACGGGCGGTGTACATCTTGGTGACGAAGCGGGCGAACGCCAGCACCCTCGACGTGGTGAACAACGTGGGGGCCAACCTGCCGAAGATGCAGGCCGAACTGCCGGACGACGTCCAGGTGAGCTTCGAGTTCGACCAGTCCCCCTACGTGACGAACGCCATGACCGGCGTCGCCTTCGAAGGGCTGATCGCGGCCGCTCTCGTCGGCCTCATGGTGCTGGTGTTCCTCCGCGACTGGCGGAGCGTGATCGTCGTCGTGCTGAACATCCCGTTCGCCCTGATCGCGGCCCTCGTGGCCCTGTGGCTGACCGGGCAGACGATCAACCTGATGACCCTCGGCGGCCTCGCGCTGGCCGTCGGCATCCTCGTGGACGAGGCGACGGTCGAGGTCGAGAACATCCACCGGCAGCTCGAACGAACCGATTCCGTCGCGCTCGCCATCCGCCGCGGGAACCAGGAGACCGCGGTGCCGCGGCTGTTGGCGATGCTGTGCGTGCTGGCCGTGTTCATCCCGTCGTTCGTGATGGAAGAAGCGGCCCGCGGCCTGTTCCTGCCGCTGTCGCTGGCCGTCGGCTTCGCGATGATCGCGAGCTACGTCCTGTCCAGCACGTTCGTCCCGGTGCTGTGCGTGTACCTCCTTCGAGCGGGGAACGCGGAACGCAGAACGCGGGGCGAAGGCGGGGCATACGCGGAGCTGTTGGCCGCGGCCGTGGTCGCCCGGTGGCTGCTGGTGCCCGCGTACCTCGCGGTCGCGTCGGCCGTTGTTCTCCTCGTCGGCCCGCGGATCGGCACGGACATCTTCCCGCAGGTGGACGCCGGACAGTTCCAGCTTCGATTGCGGGCACCGACCGGCACCCGCATCGAGCAGACGGAGGCGATCACGCAGGAAGCCCTGAGGTTCGTCGGCGACGAGGTGCGGGCGGCCGGCGGCGACGTGGCCCTGTCGCTCGGCTACGTCGGCGTCGTGCCGTCGAGTTACCCGATCAACGCCGTCTACCTGTGGATGGGCGGCCCGCATGAGTCCACCGTCCGCGTCGCCCTCAAGCCGGGGTCCGGCCGCATCGACGACTTGAAGGCCAAGCTTCGCGAGAAATTGCAGGACCACCTGGCGGCATGGACGGCCGCGAAGTGGACGGCCGACGGCTTGTCGGCCGACGAGGCGAAGAAGCGGGCGGCCGAGATTCGCGTGTCGTTCGAGCCGGCTGACATCGTCAACGAGGTGATGAGCTTCGGCTCGCCGACGCCGATCGAGGTGCAAGTCGCCGGGGCGAACGTGGTCGCGAGCCGTGCCCACGCGGAGAAGGTGCGGGCCGAGGTGGAGAAGGCCGCCGGGCTGAAGGACCTGCAATTCTCGCAGCCGCTCGACTACCCGACGGTAGAGGTCGTGGTAGACCGCGAACGCCTTGCCGCGACCGGCGGCACGGCGGCGGACGTGGCCCGCGCGGTCACGCCGTTCACGTCGTCGAGCCGGTTCACCGTGCCGAACTACTGGCGAGACCCGGCCAGCGGCATCGGCTATCAAGTGCAGGTGGAGGTGCCGTACACGCTCGTCACGGCCGCGAAAGATCTGGAACTCGTCCCCCTCGTCGGCGGCGGCACGAATCGCGTCCTCGTCGGCGACGTGGGGGCGGTGAAGGAGGGCACGATGCCCGGCGAGTACGACCGGTACAACATGAAGCGGGTCGTCACGCTGACGGCGAACGTGCAGGGCCGCGCCCTCGGCGGCGTGGCGGACGACGTGGCGGCCGCGATCCGGGCGGCCGGCGACCCTCCGAAGGGCGTGACCGTGGACGTCCGCGGACAGGTGACGCCGTTCCGCGAACTGTTCCGCGGCCTGACGTTCGGCCTCGCCGTCGCGGTCGTGGTGGTGGCCCTACTGCTGACGGCGTACTTCCAGTCGCCGCGGTTGGCCCTTGTGGCCGTCGCGGCGGTCCCCGCCGTTTTGGCGGGCGTGGTGCTGGCCCTGCTCGCGACCGGGTCCACGCTGAATCTGCAATCGTTCATGGGGGCGATCATGGCCGTCGGCGTGGCGATGGTCAACGCGATCCTGTTCGCCACGTTCGCCGAGCGGTCCCACGTGGCCGGCATGACCGCCCGCGCCGCCGCCGCGGACGCTGGCCGCACGGGGCGCGGCCGATCCTGATGACGAGTGCCGCGATGATCGCCGGCATGTTACCGTTGGCCCTCGGCTTCGGCGACGGCGGCGACCAGACGGCCCCGCTCGGCCGGGCCGTGATCGGCGGCCTGCTCGCCGCGACGGCCGCCACGCTGTTCGTCCTGCCGGCCGCCTTCGTCCTGCTCATGGGGCGGGCTTCGACCGTGTCGCCGTCGCTCGACCCGTTCGACCCGGCCAGCCGCCACCACACCCCGGAGACACCCGATGCGTAAGTGCTTCCTGCTCGGCGCACTCGCTGCCGCGGGTTGTAGCCGCACGCCGCCGCCGGCCCCCGCGGTTGCGGCCGCGGCCGCCCCGACGATCACAGTCGTGAAGCCGCAGAAGAAGCCCGTGCAGCGGGTCATCGAGCAGCCGGGCGCGGCGGTCGCCTTCGAGGAGGTGACGCTGTTCGTGAAGATTCCCGGCTACGTTCGCACCCTGTCGGCCGACCCGGCGAAGGCGACGCGGCCGGAACACGACCGGTTTATCGACATCGGCACCCGCGTGACGCGGGATCAGGTTCTCGCGGAACTGTCGGTGCCGGAGTTGGAGGAGGAGTTCAAACAGAAAGAGGCGACGGACCGGCAATAGACGGCGGAGGTGACGCAGGCGAAGAAAGCCCAGGCCGCGTCGGCCGCCGCGGTGACAGCCGCGAAGGCGCAGGTCGCCGAGGCGAAGGCCGGGCTGACGCAGGCGCAGGCCCTGTACGACCGCTGGCAGTCCGAGGCGACCCGCGTCGGCAAGCTCGTGAGCGGCGGTGTCATCGACGCCCAGACCCGCGACAAGACGGTCAACCATTTCAAGGCCGCCGAGGCCGGGAAGGCCGAGGCGGACGCGAAGGTGGCGTCGGCCGACGCGGCCGTGGCGAAGGCCCAGGCCGACGCCGACAAGGCCGTAGCCGACGTGACGGCCGCCGAGGCGAAGCTCTACGTGGCGAAGGCCGACGGCCGGCGGGTGGACGCCCTCCGCGGGTACACGCGGCTGAGGGCCCCGTTCGACGGCGTCGTCACGCGGCGGGCCGTAAGTGCCGGCGACTTCACCCCCGCCGACGGCAAGCATGGCCTGTTCAGCGTCGCCCGCGTCGATCCGATCCGCGTCGTCTTCCAGGTGCCCGAAGCCGACGCCGTCCTCGTGGCCGCCGGGCAAGACGTGAAGTTGACGCTGCAAGGACTGTCGGCCGGCGGCACGGTCACAGTGACGCGCACGTCGTGGTCGCTCGACCCCGGTTCGCGGACCCTCCGCGTGGAGGTGGACGTGCCGAACCCGGCCGGGGCCATCCGCCCCGGCACCTACGCCACCGCCCGGCTGACGGCCGACCTGCCGGCCGCTGCGGTCGGCAAGGCGAACGACGAGGCGGTCGTCTACCTCGTCGAGGACGGCAAGGCCGTCCGGGTGGCGGTGCAACTCGCCCGCGGCGACGCCACGACGACGCAGGTCGTCCGCTACAAGCGGCCGGGGCGGCGTGGGCGGAGTTTACGGGCGAGGAGGCGATTGCCTGGCCCGCGGCCGATCTGATCGACGGCCGAACAATTACCTCAGGACGGTGATGATGCGGATTGCAAAGCCGTCTCGTCCTGTCCGAAATGGAATAGACTCATGAACGCAGAATCGCCTCACATTGTTCCGCCTCCCCCTGACGGCCTCTACCAGTTGCTCGTCGAGGCGGCCGTCGATTATGCCATCTTCGCGCTCGACCCGGCCGGACGGGTCACGAGTTGGAACCTCGGGGCCGAGCGGATCAAGGGGTACACCGCGTCCGAAATCCTCGGCCAGCACTTTTCGAACTTCTACCCGCCGGAGGCTCGGGGCCGCGACCTGCCCGCCCGCCTGTTAGAGACGGCCCGGTCGACGGGACGAGCCGAGGACGAGGACTGGCGAGTCCGGAAGGACGGATCCCGGTTCTGGGCGGATGTCGTCATCACCCCGCTGCGGGGTCGCGGCGGAGAACTCCTCGGGTATGGCAAGGTCACCCGAGACCGGACCGAGCAGCGGACGGCCGAGAACGACCTCCGGACCAACGAGGAGCGGTTCCGCTTGCTGGCCGAGCACGCGCGGGACGTGATCTTCCGCTTCGAGTACACTCCCGCCCCGCGGTACTCGTATGTGAGTCCGGCCATTTGCGACCTGATCGGGTACACGCCGGAGGAGTTGTACCTCGACCCGGCCGCCGGATTTCGAGTGATCCACCCCGACGATCAGCCCCGCTTGGCGGTTCTGAAGACCAGCGGAATGGATTCGGACCTGTGGATCGAGGTTCGGCTCGTCTCGCGCGACGGCCGGACGGTTTGGACCGAGCAGCGGGTCACACCTGTGCGGGACGCCGGCGGGGAGTTGATCGCAGCCGAGGGGATCATCCGGGACATCACCGGCCGGAAGCGGGCCGAAGTAGAGTTGAAGGCGGCAAAGCTAGCGGCGGAGGCCGCGCTGGCGCAGGTCAAGCAGTTGCGCGGGGTGCTCCCGATCTGTAGCTACTGCAATCGAATCCGGGACGACAGTGCGTTCTGGCACCGGGTCGAGACGTACATCAGTGCTCACACCGACGCACGATTCGCACACGGGGTGTGCCCGGCGTGTTTCGACGAGGTCGTGAAGCCTCAGTTGGAAGAACTGGGCATCACGGAACACGAGTAGTCAAATTCTTGGTTCGGTGCGTGAAGCCGCTCGGCGGGTCCGGTTTCCAAACGTCACGTATGATCCTTGCGACGTGCGGGGTGCCCGATAAGGCGGACACGTCCATCGGCGACGGGGTTGGCCGCCCGGATCGAAGGTCAGGCAGTCCGACATCGCACCTGGGCTCGTAAAAGTCAATCGTCCGAAGCGACCGCCTCGCCGCCGGCGCGGGTGGACAGGGCTTCAATGACACTCGTGGGGCCGACGGATCGGGTGGCGGCCGAGTAGGAGATCGCCCGCACGCTGCCGTCGCCGAGGCAGAAATTGCCGCCGCCGGCGTGGAAGGACCAGATCGCGTTGAACGAGCAGTTGTCCTCGACATTGCCCGGCTTGTAGAGGGCGGGGCTGGGGCAGTTGCCGGACCGGCTGGAACTGTACGTCTTGCGGTCCCCGCGGGCGGGCGACAGTGTGTCCTCGACGCAGCACGCCGAGTCCCACCACCCCCACTGCCCGTCGGCCGGCGGGGGCCGCTCGGCCAGCAGGATGGTGTTGCTCAGACCGTCGGACACGCTGGCGTGCGAGATTTTGACCGCGGCCTTCGACTTCGAGTCGTCCACCAGAATGCCGTCGCTCTCGTTCTGCAGGTTCGAGTACACGCCGACGTACCAGGTGAAGCCGTAAGACGGCACCGTGTAGGTGACGCCGCGAGGGTCCGACGGACAGCCGATCGTGGGGATCGCGTCCTGCACCCGGCGGCCGGGCTGGTCGATGTACGGGGCGATCTCGCGGACCCACGACTCGTAGGTGCCGCTGTGCCACTTTTGGAGGTTGCCGATCGGTTCGCCGCTGATCGCCGTCGTGCCGCGGGGGCGGACCGTACACCGCGGGAAGTACCCGCAGGCGTCGGCGAACTGATGGCAGGCGAGGCCGAGTTGCTTGAGGTTGTTGCGGCAGCGGGCCGTGTCGGCGGCGGCCCGGACCTTCTGCACCGCGGGCAGCAGCAGGCCGATCAGGACGGCAATGATGGCGATCACCACCAGTAACTCGATGAGCGTGAAGGCGACACGACGGGCCACGGGGGCAAACCTCGGTGCGACAGGAAGGGCTACGCCGACGTTCTTCGGAGGAGTCGAAACTCGCTTGACCGTCCGCCAGTCTCCGGGAATCCGCGGTGCAGTCGTCATTTCGGCCCGCCCTGACCGTTGGCCGCGAGGAACGCCAGCCGGAGAGCCTCGGCGGGCCGCAGGTCCAAACCGGCGCGAATGTCCTTGCGGGCGGCGTCCGCGGCCGCGAGTTGCCGGTGGCACTCGGCCCGTAGCAGGTAGCACCAGGCGAACCGCGGCCGCTGGGCGACGCACGC
Organism: Limnoglobus roseus; assembly: GCF_008254045.1. GTDB lineage: Bacteria > Planctomycetota > Planctomycetia > Gemmatales > Gemmataceae > Limnoglobus > Limnoglobus roseus. The sequence goes on from NZ_CP042425.1 coordinate 4,365,342, forward strand.
CGTCAGGCCGACCTTCGCCTCGCCCGGCCGGCCGAGCTTGAGGACACACACCGCCTGACACAACCGGGCGGCAAAGTGTTCCGGCTCCGCGTCGAGCACGGCCTCGAACGCCGTGGAGGCCCCGGCCGCGTCGCCCCGACGCAGCCGGGCGAGGCCGTCGTGAAAGTGCTCGTCCGCGTCGTTCGGGGGAAGGGCCGCCGCCTGTTCGCGTTCGGCGGTCGCGGCGTCGTGGCGGCCGAGTTCGTCCAGATACGCCGCCCGCCGCAGGTGACCAAGGCGGGATCCCGTCGGAACAGGATCGAGTCGGGCGAGGGCGGCCGCCGGGCCGTCTGCGAGGGCGATGAGGTCGGCGTCTAGAATTGCCAGTTGTTCTCGCGGGGGTTGCCACGCGGGGTCGCCGGGAAGCGTCCGGTCGAGGGCGATCGCGACGGCTTCGCGTGCCGTCGGGATGGGTGCGCGGCCGAGGCGGTCGAGCAGCACGCTCTGGGCGACCGCCTCGTCGCGAAGGTCGTCGAACTCCCGCGGGGGCACCCGCTGCTTCCACTGCTCGCGGTGCAACAACTGCCGGCTGTGGTTGAGCCAGCCGGCGACGCCGGTGCGGTAGTCGGCCAACGCCGGCTCGCCCTGCACGGCGACAAGGGCTTGTTGGAAGCGGCTCTCGGCCAGCACGTCCTCGCGGCGGGCGAGGGCGTCCTGCCCGTCGCGAACCAACGACTCGACCGACGCTCGGACTTCGGCGATCCGCTCGCGTTCTCGTCCTTCGCGAATCTTCCAACCGACCCCGGCGGCGACGAGGATGGCGGCCGCCGTTCCGATCAGGGCGGCCCGCGTCGGGTACCGACGGGTCCACCGCACCGCCCGCTCCGCGGCTCCCACCGGGCGGGCTGCGATTGGCTCGCCGCGGAGGTACCGATCCAGGTCGTCGGCCAGGGCCGCGGCCGTCGCGTACCGCCGCTCTGGCTGCTTTTCCAGGCACTTCAGGCAGATCGTCTCCAGGTTCCGCGTTACCTTCTGGAACCGCCGCGGCGGCACCGGCTCGGCGAAGCGAATCTTCTCCACCGTCTCGACGACGCTCGCGGCCACGAATGGCACCTGGCCCGTCAGGCACTCGTACAAGATCGTGCCGAGGGCGTACACGTCGGTCGCCGGGCCGGTCAGTTCGTGCCGGCCGGTCGTTTGTTCCGGGGCCATGTACCGCGGCGTGCCGACCGGCTCGCCGGTGCGGGTGGCGTCGCGGGCCGCGTCCGGGTCTTCCACCAGCAACTTCGCTAATCCAAAGTCCGTGAGCTTCGGCGTGTCGGCGGCGAAGAGGATGTTGGCGGGCTTCAGGTCGCGGTGGACGATGCCATTCGCGTGGACGTGGTCGGCCGCGCGGGCGAGGGCGGCCACGAGTTCTGCCGCCGGCCGCGGCGGGTACGGCAGCCGCTGCAGGCGGTGGGCGAGGGTGCCGCGGTCGGCCAGTTCGAGGGCGAGGAACGGCAGGCCGCGGTGGTCGCCGATCTCGTAGATTTGCACGACGTTTGGGTGCCGCAGCCGGGCGATGGCTGCCGCCTCGGCCCGGAACCGCAGCACCTCTCGCGGCGACGGCGTGCGGCCGGGGTCGAACATCTTCAGGGCGACGGGCCGTCGCAGCCGCCGGTCCCGGGCCTTGTACACCACGCCCATGCCGCCGCGGCCGAGGACTTCGACCACCTCGTACCCCGGCACGTCGGGCAACTCGTCGCCGAACGGCGGTTCGAGGTCCGGCCGGGTGGCGTCGGTCAGCCGGGGCGTCTCCGCGGCGTCGGTGGCCATCGCCCCGTGGACTTCGAACTGGAGGGCGAGTTCCTCGCGAAGGTGCGGGAACTGGGCCACATACTCTTCGAACGTCGGCACCTCGCCGAGGTCTTCGCGGAGGACGATCTCGTTGTAGATCAAGTCGAGTTGTGCGTCGGTGTCGTGGCGGAGCGGCGACCGTTCGAGCAATTCGGCCACGGCCGGCCGCCGACCGGCCCGCCAGAGTCGGCCCTGGCGGTCGAGGATCGGTTCTAGTTGCTGTTGGACGCGGTCAAGCATCGCCGTCCCCGATCCCCAGGTTCGTCACCACGCGGTCGAGCGCGCGGGCGAGTTTCTTGCGCAACGCCACGTCGGTGCCGCCGACTTCGTCGGCCAGGTCTTGCCACGTCCGGCCGAGCGCCCGCTGGTCGGCCAGGTAGCGTTCCTGCTCGTCCAGCCCGCCGCGGACTTTTTCCAGCAACTCCCGCGACGCCGCCTGTTCGCCGGGGTCGGTCGCGTCGTCGGGCACCCGCTCAGCCTGCTCGCCGTCGGCCGCGTCGCGGCGGACGTCCCGGCGGCCGGCCCGCAGCCGGTTCGCCTGGTTGGCGAGCTTGTTCCGCGCGATGGTGGACAGGAGGCCCACCAACTGTTCCGGCGTTTCCAGGTCGTACTGCCCCATCGCGGTGCGGACGAAGAAGCTGGTCAGCACCGACTGGCAGATGTCGGTCGAGTCGAGCAACCGCCGCAGGTTCGCGTCCCGCAGGCGGATACGGATGACGCGGCGGATGGTCGCCTCGTACCGGGCGACGAGGTCGCGGGCGGCGGCCTCGTCGCGGTTACGGACGCGGCGCATCAAGTCCCCGAACTGGGAGGCGTCCGGCACGGCAGTGGTCTCGGTGAAAAGCGGCGAGTCCTCGCCATTAAACACCTCCAGGTCCGATTTGCCAACACCGGTCCGAGGCCGAGGCCGCACGTTCCCACGCCAACTTCATCCGGAACGCCGGGCGGACGGGACACGGGTTTTCCGAAATCTTTCGGCCGCCGGAAAGTTTCGTGTCCCGTCCGCCCGGCGTTCCTGATGTGAGGGGCGAAGGGGTTTCGCCGGTGTCCGTGGCGGACGCGGCGGCGGTTTTCGGCTCCCTCAGCGTACCCGGTTCGCTTTCGACCTCGTTCCCCACCCGTGGAGGATGGATAAATGCTCTCTCAATGGTGTCGGAAACTGTTCGGCCAACCCCGCCCCAACCGCCGCGTTCGGCGGGCGGCCCTCCCGGCCCTCGGGTTCGAATCGCTGGAGGCCCGCGAGGTGCCGGCCTTCCTCGCCCCCATCTCTTACGGCGGCGGGGCCGGAAACATCGCCGTCGGCGACCTGAACAACGACGGCCGCGACGACATGGCGGTGGCCAGCAACATGCTCGCAGGCGGGTCAGTCGGGGTCATGCTCGGCAACGCCGACGGGTCGTTCGCCCCGTTGGCCAACTTCGCCACGGGGTCGCTCGTCACCGACGTGGCGGCCGGCGACCTGAACGGCGACGGGAAGAAGGACCTCGTCGTCGCCGGGGCAGACCTCGGCGTGCTGCTCGGCAACGGGGACGGCACGTTCGGTGCGCCGACCGCCTTCCCGGCCGTCGGCTTCGCCGCCCACTCGGTGAAGGTCGGCGACTTCAACAACGACGCCAAGTTCGATGTGGCCACGATCACCGACAACAGTGCGGCCGTGTACCTCGGCAACGGCGACGGCACCCTCCAGGCGGGGATCACGGTCGCCGTGGCGGGCAACAACATCAATCTCGTCGTCGGCGACTACGACCGCGACGGCAACCTTGACATGGCCACGTCGAACACGGCCAGCGTCGGCACCATCAGCGTCCTACACGGCCACGGCGACGGGTCGTTCGACGCCGTGCACAGCTACCCGGCCTTCTCCGCCCCGGTGTACCTCGGCGAGGGGGACTTCAACCACGACGGGTACATGGACTTCGCCGTGCCGAACTCGTATTCGGCCACGTCGATGAGCGTCATCATGAACAATGGCGACGGCACCTACGCCCCGCCGCACACCTACGGCATCGGCCAGACCGGGTACGAGATCGAAGTCGCGGACTTCAACAACGACGGGAACGACGACTTCGCCGTCCGCGGCGGGTCGCAGTACATGGTCAGCCTCGGCAAGGGGGACGGCACGTTCTACCCGTCGGTCGCGTTCAACACGCCGGCCGGCCGGTTCGAGGCCGGGGCACACGGGGACTTCAACGGCGACGGGGCGGTCGACCTAGCGTACCCGACGATCAGCGGCGTGACGGTGGTGGCGAACGACCACGCCGACTACCAGAACCTCGCCGGGGCGGTGACGTTCCAGGTGACGGCCCCGGCCACCACCACGTCCGGCTCGGTGCTGCCGATGACGGTGACGGCGGTGGACGGCAACGGCAACGTGGCGACGGGGTTCCGCGGCGTGGTTTACATCAGCAGCAGCGACCCGGCCGCGACGACGGCCACGGGATACGCTTTCAACCCGCTCGACGCCGGCATCCCCTACGTGTTCACGGCCGCCGACGCCGGCACACACGCCTTCACCGGGGCCATCCGCCTCGTCACCGGGGGCGACCAGACGGTGACGCTGTCCGCCCCGAACATGTTCCCCGCGTCGGCCCACGTGACCGTGACCGGCCAGGTGAGCAAGCTGGCCTTCTCCGCCCCCGTCGCGTCGACCGCCGGCGACACGTTCGCCGTGACCGTGACGGCCGTGGACACGCAAGGGGCCGTCGCCACCGGGTACAGCAGCCGGGTGCACTTCGCCAGCACCGACGCCCTCGCGGGGCTGCCGGCCGACTACACGTTCACGCCCGACGACGCCGGGTCACACACGTTCACCGTCACGATGAAGTCGTCCGGCCCGCGGTTCGTGTCGGCCACGGAAGTGGGCGGCACGATCACCGGCGGGGCGACAGTGAACGTCGCCGCGGCCGCGGCCAAGTCGCTGGTCCTGGCCGGCGGCGGCGGGGCCATCGGTGTCGTCCGACCTCTGTCGATTGTGGCGAACGACGTGTACGGCAACGTCGCTGCGGATTACGCCGGCACCGTCCACGTCACCAGTTCCGACCCGGCGGCCGTGCTGCCGGCCGACGTGGCCCTCGTCAACGGCGTGGCGACGGTGAGTGTGAAACTGCTGACTGTTGGCACGCAGACGATCACCGCCACCGACGTGGCCGCCCCGACGATCACCGGCACCGTGTCCAGCGACGCCACCCCGCCGGTCGCCGCCCTGTTCACCGTCACCGGCTTCCCGGCGACGGTCGCCGGTGTCGCTCAGTCGTTCAAGGTGACCGTCCGCGACACCATCGGCCAAGTCGCCACCGGGTACACCGGCACGGTCTACTTCAGCAGCTCCGACGTGCAGGCCGGTCTGCCGGCGAGCTATACGTTCACGGCCGCCGACGCCGGCGTGAAGACGTTCACCGCCACGCTGAAGACGGCCGGCACGCAGTCGCTCACCGTCCGCGACCTGACCGGCACCCTTGTTGGCTCGCAGGCCGGCATCGCCGTCACGCCGGCGGCGTTCGGCCGGTTCATCCTGTCCGTGCCGAACGGGACCGACAGCAAGGGGCACATCCTCGTCACCGCCGGCGACGCGATCTCCCTGACCGTGCGGGCGACCGACGCCTTCGGCAACACGATCGTCGGGTACAAGGGGAAGGTGAACATCACCAGCACGGACGCCCAAGCCGGTCTGCCGTCGGCCTACAACTTCACGGCCGCCGACGCCGGGGTGCACACGTTCACCGTCGTGCTTAAGACGGCGACGCCGAACAGCGTGCTCTTTTCGTTCAACGTGGTGGACGCGGCGAACGCGGCAAGCCTGGCGACGATCACGAACTTCGAGGTGGTGAACGCGGCGGCGGTGAAATTCGTCCTCAACACTCCGACGAACGCCACGACGGGCACGCCGTTCACGTTCAAGGTGACGGCCCTGGACGCCTACGGCAACACGGTGAAGAACTACTTCGGCACGGTCCACATCGGTTCGGCCGCGGCCGGCCTCGGCCTGCCGGCCGACTACACGTTCAGCCCCGCCGACGCCGGTGTTCACACCTTCACCGCCACGGCGACAGCGACCGGTAACGCGACTGTGACCGTCTCGGACGTGCTCAACGCGTCGCTATCCGCGACCAGCTCGACCATCACAATCAAATCTGTGACCGGTGGTGGAAGTGGGGGTGGAGGAAGTGGGGGTGGGAAGAAGGTCTAATAATGTAGTAAGTAGCCTGAAGTAAATCCTGATCAAGTCCGTGGCCCATGAGCCGAGCCAAGGGCCACAGACTTGTGCTCGCACTTGGTGATGCTGGTGCGTAGAACTGCTTTAAGATCATTGTCGCCAAATCTATGCCTCAACCTCGCATGGAAGTAACGGAACGGGGATGTTCTCTTCCGAGAACATTCCCCTTTCGTTGACTCCGTGGTTGCGAACAAGCATCGTAGGTTTCGTATGTTCTGAGCCGCTCCTTGCCGATTAACGGCACCAGTGGGTTGCCTCGGAATCACTTGAAGCAGCGACGTTGAGGAAAGCGGGGCTTTCATCCCAGCCTGAAGTTCATTATCCGATCTCATCAGCAAGGTATTTCGCCTCTCGGTTGTCGAACGCCGGCCGCGTACCTTCCAGCACGTTCAGGACGGTCCGGTTGATCTCCGGGTTCTCGATCGAGCCGGCCACGTATTTCACCCGGTGCCCGTCCTTCGGCTCGATCCAGGCGCAGACGATCTGCTCGGCGTCGCACGCCACGGCCAGATTGGGGTTGTGCGTCACCATGATGATCTGCCGCCGCTCCTTCGCCTCAACAAGGGGACCTCGACCTGAACATCCGCGACGGCCGCATCGCCGCCCAGGTCGCCGACCGGTCCATCCTCTGCGAGTTGATCGACGGCGGCATTCTCGACGAGCACCACCGCTACTACGCCATGACCCTGCCCAGCCTCCGCCGCTAATTCCGCCGCGCCGTCGATTCCAAAGGGAACGTCATCATCTACGCCCGCGAGTTCCTGTCCATCTCCAACAGCGGCATCCTGGAAACGCTTTACCTTCGCGTCTGCAAGCTGATCGGCCGGCAACCGCGCCCTCGGCCGCCGGGTACGCGCTGCACTTCTTCACCGCTGTTTACACTGAATGGAATTCCGGAAGAACTCCGACTCAAGATCACTTCCCAAAAACTCGGCTCGCATGCTTGCTCATGATCTGCATACTGGAGGCCGGCGAACCGTTACCCACCACCCGGATGTACCCCATGATCACCGTCGTCATTCCACCGGCCATCGTTCCGCACAAGTTATGCCTAACGTTCGGCCAGTGGTCCGCGTTGTTCCTGGAACTGCTGACCGTCCCCGCGCTGTTCCCGAAGGTCAAGGCACTCATGGGGCAGGACGAGAAGGCGATCTGGCTCCTCCCCCACGAAGTCGCGTTCCTGCAAGGCATCGTCGCCAACCCGCGGCCGCGGCGGGGGCGGCAGCACGCGTTGCGATGCCAGCAACTCGGTCGCAAGCTCCGCACGATCCGGGACCGCATCGACCGGGCGGCCAGTCTCGGCTGACGGCCTCCGGAGTTGCCACGTGGCAACTCCGCGGCTAGCACGAATCGCTCGCACGCGCCCAAGCGAGTTAGCGGTCGGTACGCCCTTGGGCGCGGCACCCGGACCGGGCGCCCGGGCCAGCCACGACCGCACGTCCTTGGCGATGAAGTCCGGACGGTTGTCGCCCCGCAGGTGCCCGGGCATACCTCCCTCGTTCGCCACCCCTGCCAGGGTCGCGGCCACGTCCGCGGCCGTCAGGTTCCGAGCGGCGGCAAGCGCCCGGCACTCGCGGGCGTCGGTGTCGGCGGCGGGAGGGTGGGAGGAACGGGAGCGAATTCCGGGTCGACCGCACACGCGATCACCCCGGTGCCTTGGCCGGGGGCGGGGACGAACCGACGCGCCTCGCCGGTGGGATGAAGCCGATTCGCGATTCGGCGGGGCGGATGGCCGTGGACTCGATGAACACTTCCGTCGCGGCCTGGTTGGGGATGGCCTGCATCACCCCGGCGGCGTGCTCGTCGGCGTGCGGCCAGAAACCGCACTCGGAGCCGTGGAATAGCTGAATCGTCGAGGAACGCCCCGTTCCCTTCGTCCCGGCGGTGCCGAGCTTGTACCCGCTGTCGAGCCGCCCGAACACCAGTTCCTTGGCATTACTTGCTTTCGTCTGGGGCTTTAGCAAGGAGGGGCAGTGCTCGTGATACCGCTCCACCATCTTGAACAGGTTGTCGGTCGCCTGCTGCTCGTGCGTCAGGATAAACGCCTGGCAGCCCTTGCGGTGCGTCACCCGCCAGTAGAACCGCCCCTCGATGTAGGTGCTGATGCCCTGCTGCCGCCCCTTGAGGACGATGACCCGCACTTTCCCGGTTGATGCGCGTTGGGCTTCGACTTGGGTGTGAAGGTGATGCTGCGCCTTGTTCAGGCGGAAGGGGTCGACTGTCCCGGTCTTGGTGCGGATGCGGAGGGCGCGCGGAGCATAATAGGTAAAATCGTCTCGCAGGCGGCGGGCGATGACCAGCTCACTGCGCATTGTCCAAATCGTGCAGGTCTTCCAGCCGTTCCTCGTGCGTGCCGATGCTGCCGGAGTGCTCGACGGCCTTCCGCTTCGGCGCGACGTACTGGGCCAGTTCTTTGTAGGCGGTGAGGCGCTGGTCGAACGTGGGGCGAACCTCGATGTCTTCGTTACCCAGATATGCCCGGCAGAGAAGGGACTCGCCGTTGGCAATGCGCGCCAAGCCTTCGATGGGGTCGCAGTTCAGGTTGCTGAGCAGCTCTTGAACTTCGAGAGTGCCCTTGTTCTTTGTTCCCTTAGCCCGACCGCCTCTGCGTTCTCCGGGTTTTGATCCTCTCGGCATGTACTCTTAACTTTCGCTAACGATTGCTACTTTTGTGACCGCTGGCTCCTCTTCGTTCTTGCAGCTAATCAGCGTATCGAGATTCTCCCTGGCGTGATGGTATATCCATGAGAACGCCTCCTTCTCCATTGGGTTCGGGGATGTACAACCGATGGAGGCTATAGTTGCAATCGTGCCATAGGACTGAATCAGTTCATCGATTGAGGGCATCAGCATTTCTTCCCGCCGCCCGGTTTCTTCTTCGTGGCCATGTGAGTACCTAAAAAAAATGTACTTGTTTAGCGCCCCATCCGGCCCCAGGGCAGTCGAACGCGGGCTGATCTGGTAGTATCGCGGCATGGACGAGCCTGCGTGTCCCCGCTGTCGGGATCTCCTCAAGCGTGTCGCCGAACTCGAAGCCCAGGTCGCCGAGTTGACCCGGAAGCTGGAGGAGGCCGTCCGCGCCGGCAAGCGACAGGCCGCCCCGTTCCGCAAGGGGCCGCCGAAGCCCGACCCAAAGCCGCCCGGCCGCAAGTCGGGCGACGCCCACGGCACTCACGGCCACCGTCCGCCGCCCCCGCCCGAGCAGGTCGCCGAGTGCCACGAGGCGCACCTGCCCGACGCCTGCCCCCACTGTCGGGGCCGCCTCGTCGAGACCGGCACCGCCGACCAGTATCAGACCGAGATCCCCCGCACGCCGCTGATCCGCAAGTTCCGCGTCCACGTCGGACACTGCGAGGGGTGCGGCAAGCGCACCCAGGGCCGGCACCCGCTCCAGACATCCGACGCCCTGGGTGCGGCCGCCAGCCAGGTCGGCCCCGACGCCCAGGCCGCGGCCGCGGTCCTGCACACCCAGATGGGCCTGTCGCACGGGAAGGTCGCGTCGGCCTTCCGGACCCTGTTCGGCATCACCCTGACCCGCGGGGCCAGCGCCCGGATCGACCTGCGGGCCGCGGCCCGGCTCGAACCGGACTACACGCTGATCCTCGACGACGTGCGGTCGTCCGAGCAGATCGCGGCGGACGAGACGGGGTGGCGGGTCGGAGGGCACCCGGCCTGGCTCCACGCCTGGGTCGGTGACCGTGCCACCGCGTACGGCATCGACTCGAAGCGCAGTGCCGACGCCCTGGAGCGGGTGATCGGAGCGGACTGGTCGGGTGTCTTGAGCCACGACGGGTTCGCCTCCTACGAGCGGTTCGAGGGGGCGATCCATCAGCAATGTGTGGCCCACGTGCTCCGCCGCGCCCGCGACCTGCTGGCGACCGCCACCCGCGGGGCCGTTCGCTTCCCGCGGCAGGTGATCGCGCTGTTCACCGAGGCGATCCACTGGCGGAACGGGTACGTGCCGGGGACGTGGACCGACAACCAACTCGACGCGCATCGGGTGTCGTTCGACGACCGCCTGCTGGATCTGGTGCGCCGACCGCGGGCGGTGCCGGAGTACGCTACTCTGGCGCGGCACCTGCGGAACCACTTCGAGCAGTGGTTCGCGTTCGTGTTCGACCCGCGGATCGAGCCGACGAACTGGAAGGCCGAGCAGGCGATCCGCCCGGCGGTAGTGAATCGTAAGGTCTGGGGTGGGAACCGGACGGCGGCAGGTGCGCAGGCGCAGGGCGTACTGATGTCCGTGTTCGAGACGTGCCGCCGCCAGACGCTCTCGGTCGTGGACCACATCAGCCAGACGTTACGCTGGTTCGGCAACCGGCTCCTGACACGCCCGCCGCTGTTCGGGTGATGAACGAGCACCGGAAACGGAGGAAGGCCAGATGCGATTGCCGGAGAAAGAATGCGTGAGCGGGAGAGAAGGAAGTCGTGTCCATTAGTCGCCAACAGGTGACCAACGGGAGAGCCGTTGGTACGTGCGTGGCGGCCAAGAAGAACCAGGAGCGAAGCGGAGCCGGAATGGATAAGGAAGCAGTCGCGGTTGAATCCGTCCGCCAATTCGTGTGGTCGGGTTTTTACGATGCCGACGGGATCGTCGAGATGATCGACGAGGCTGTGCTCAGCCCGGGTGAGCTTGATCACGGCTGGCTCCGAGCTCGCATCGAAGAGGAGTTCCGCAAGAAGCGTGCGGACGAGCTGGCCTGGCCAGCCATCACTGACTGTGACCGCTTGGATCAAGTCTTTGAGTTGTTGGAGCAGCAAGGCATTCTGGCGTTGCAGAACGCGGGCTATACCCAGGACAACGGCCTAGACGATGTGACTCAGTTCTACCACGAGGCTGGTGGTGAGCAGTCGGGCATCGGCGGCTACTGCTTCTACCACGGTCAGGATCTGGAGCGGGTCATGGAGAACGGTGATCTTCATCTTACCTATGGCGATATCCGCGGCGACGACGAGAAAGGCATCGAAATAGGCCGACGGATCAAGCGAGCCTTGGAGACGGCCGGCTTCACCGTGGTTTGGGACGAGGCCATCAAGACACGCCTGCTAGTAAAGGGCATCAAATGGCAGAGACGGCTATCCGAGTAACCGATCGGCGAACGAGACCCAACGAGTTGACCCGCTAATATTACTCCGTTAGGTTATTTACTTCGTCTCGATCCCGCCGTACTCTGGCGGGATGGACGCACGGAAGCTTGCAAAGCTGCGGCGGGAGCTGACCGCCTTCCTGGACGAGGTCGCGGGCACGCTGGGCAACGCCCGCCGCCGGCGATGGTGCGATGCCTACCTGCGGGGCATCCTCCTCGACGGCCACCGCAAGAGTGTCGAGCCGATGGCCGCCCGGTTGAAGACGATCGAGCAGGGCGACGCGGACTACGAGCAAGCCCTTCAGCAGTTCCTCAATCAGAGCCCGTGGGACACCGGCGAGGTCCGCGGCGGCCTGCAGGCGTGGGTCGCCCGCCGGTTCGGCACGGCCGGCGTGGTCATCATCGACGACACCGGGTTCCCCAAGCAGGGCACGCACTCCGTCGGCGTGGCCCGTCAGTACACCGGCACCCTCGGCAAGGTGGCGAGTTGCCAGGTGGCCGTGACCTTGCAGTTCGCGACGGCCAAAGAGGTCGTGGGGCTGGACGCCCAACTGTACCTGCCGCAAGCGTGGGCGGACGACGCCGATCGCATGGCCCGGGCCGGCGTCCCCGTCGCGGTCGGCTACCGGCCGAAGTGGCAGATGGCGTTAGCTATGCTCCGGCAGGCGGCGGGCCATGGATTTTGTGGCGTCGTGCTGGCCGACAGCCTGTTCGGGACCGTGACCGAATTCCGCGAGCAACTGGCGGCCGACGGCCGGACGTACTTCGTCGGCATCGACTCGACGTTGAAGGTAGTCGCGGCCGACGCCGATCTGGGGCCGGTCCCGCCGGCCGGCCGCACCGGGCGACCACCGACGCGACCGGCCGGCGTCCGGGCCGGGGCGAAATCACCCAACGTCAAGGAATGGGCGTTGGGTCGCGTGGCGGACTTCCGCGCCGTGATGTGGCGGAAAGGGACCAAGGGAAAGATGGCCGGCCGGTTCGCCGCTTGGCGGGTCCGACCGGCGCACAAGCTGTCGAGCGGCCGTGAGCCGGGGGGCGCCTGCTGGCTGCTGGTCGAATGGCCGGCGGGGGCGGATCAGCCGGCCAAGTACTTCTTCAGCAACTTGCCGGCCGCGACGAGCCTGAAGCGATTGGTCGCCGCGGCCAAGAGCCGCTGGTGGGTGGAGCACAGCTACCGCGAGTTGAAAGACGAGCTCGGGTTGGACCACTTCGAGGGGCGGTCGTGGCGGGGATGGAACCACCACGCCGTCCTCGTCCTGATGGCTTACGCCTTCCTCCAAGACCTCCGCCGGACCCGCCGAAAAAAAGTCTCGCCGGGCTGACCCTTCCGGGGCTGCGGGAGCAGTTGCAAGCGGTGCTCGCGTGCTGGTGCGCCCGCTGCCCGGTCTGCCGTCAAACCGTGCCCGAACTTCTCGGCAAGCGGCCGCCCTAGCTAACGGAGTAATACTAAACAAGTACAAAAAAATCCCCGCCGGGGCGGGGAAGAGTTGTGGAGCCGTAGGGGGCTAAATTCCAGGCGCGACGTACCCGTCACGCGAATTCACCGTTACCACATTGAATCTTTACGCGCAAGGAAAATGTTGATCCGCGATCACTGGCAGCCGCCGATGGTGCTGTTGGCTTCGAAGCCCGTGGTGACGAGTTTGAACAGGCCCGGCTCCCCGTTCCCGGACTGCCCGAGCTGCCGGTCAACGAACCGCTCGATCCCGCTTCGTGCCAGCAGCCCTTTCCCGTTGTGATGTTCACAGTATTCGTTCGCGCCGATGAGGACGGCGACTGATGCCAAGGTGAGCAAATAAATTCGCAGCATGGGCGGCTCCGCGAGTTCGTCAGGTAAAGCCTTTCAAATCCCTCTGAGTAGGCATACCGTAGTTCAAACAATTCTCTTTCTGCCGGTTTTTTGGACAGTAACGGCGTGAAAATTCAGGGCGGCGGGTGAATGTTTCCGCCGGGAGAAGATTCACTGGTTTCCCGATATTTGTTGGCAACGCGCCGAAGGGCAATGTGTAAGATTCGGGAGTCATCCGTTTCCGCTTAGCCGTGAATCATGCACAGCTTCCACCGCTGCCGCCAGTTTCTCAAATACTTCGTGGAAGCGCTCGCGCTCCGAAAACAGCCATTTTCGGCTACCGACCTGAAATTCGCGGGCACAAACTCGATCTATGATTTCGGTTTCGCCACGGGTAAGCCGTCTCACCATCTTCAAATAGTCATCGGCCATCGTCGGCTCGAATGGATCACCCTCACCCTCCCCGACGCTCCGGTCGAGGAATGTCCCCTTGCCCCGGATGCGCCGCTCGTAGGCGTGCTGGCAGGCCATGTACCGGTGCGCCGCCCACACGCACTCCGGCGACAGGAGCCGCATGTCGTCGAGCCATTGCAGGATCGTGATGTGCCGTGGTTCTGCGGAGAGGAAGTTGCCGTCTGAGTCCCGGTGGATGATGACCGTGCCCTTTGCGAGCATTTCCGGCGTCGGCTCGATTCGTTCTTCGTAACGCATGCACCCTCCCTGGTTCGCGGGAGGGTAACACGGTGCGAGTTAATTTTCAATTAACAGGCGCACGCGAGTTTGCGGCACGTTCCATCCGCTCCTTGCTGTCGATCAACCGCGCCACGTCGCATTCCAGGGTCGTCAGGGCGAGGTCGCCTTCCCGCCCCGCGCCCTTCTGTGCCTCCGCCTTGATCAGGCCGATGAGGCGCTGCATCCCCTTGATCTGCTCCCCGTAGAAGTGGACGAGGAAGCTGAGGCCAGTCGCCGGTGCGTTGATAACCACGCTGTCCATTTTCTGGTTCTTCCACGTTTCGTGCGTAAAGAAGGCATCGTGTTCCGGGTTCATCCGTCAGCATCCTGCCTGGCAATGAGCTCAGGGATAAGTTCGCTTGGTTGTGGCTACCGGGCGGGGGCCGTGACGTTACCAGCGGTTGATGAAATTTTCAATTCACGATTCATCTGCTCGGTGGTTGCGATTCTCCATTGCCCAGGTTAACCTCGACAAATCCTACTTCTCTCCGGAAATCCGCCATGAACCGCCAACTCCTTTTACTGATCGCGCTCACCGCCACGCTGGCAGGTTGCAAGAAAGCCGGCCAAAAGCCAGCAGACCAGAAGGCGGCTGACAAGGCGAACACACCTGCCGCCGTTGCCGAGGAACCGGCCAATGACGACCCGCCCGGCATGAAGATGTGGACGGACGAGCAGTTGGAGCAGCAGGTTCGGGAGGACATGAAGTTCACGTCGCTCACGCTCAAGAAGGAAAGCCGCGACAAGTTCACAGGCACGGGGACGACCGCAGTGGGGAAGGCGTACAAACTCGTCGTTCGCGCGCGTCCTGGCGAGTACCGGATCGATGCCGAGGCAGCGGTTCAGCCTCCGGGTGGGAACGATAAGAAATCGAGCCATTGGTGCGCCGAAACCGTCACGCCGAAGTGGAAGGACGGAGCGAAGTAGTCGGTTGCTCAGGGTGATTTCTTCCCGTTCGGGAAGATTTGACCTGTTTCGAGCCCATTTTGACTGTTTTCTTCCCGTTCGGGAAGATTTGGTTGCCGTCACTGCTGTCGCAGACAACTTCTTGACGTTCCCGTAGAGCGGGCAGATCAACGGGTTTGGCCTTGTAGCCTCGCCCCCGGTCGTTATCCTCCGGCCGCCCTGGGGGATGGCGAGATGACGAATCGACAAGTCCGTGCGGCACTCCTGCTCTCATGTTTCTCGACGGCGGGCTGTGGGACGATCGCCAATGTGGCCACGCGCGGGCCGGAACACGGCGGGATGATACCCTTCGGAGGGGTCAAGCAGGATCTGACGTTTATCACCTCCGATAGCAATCTGAATATCAACCAAAAAGCACCGCCGGGGACTTACGCGAGTAGGCTGTCGATCATCCTCACGACCCTGGATTTGCCCTTGAGCCTGGTCGGCGACATTGTGACTTGGCCTTTCGTGGAGCTTTACGCTTTAAGCAACGGCATTCAGCCTTCATCGGCAACCCACTCGATCAGGAGCTCGGCGGCGGTGCAATTCCCGGCCGATGTCCCCGTCTCATCCGTTTCCAACATGCCGTCAGTGAGGATGCCATCAGTTCCCGCGAGTTCGACGACATCGCAAATCATACCGCAGGAGGCGAAGACCCAACCGCTTCCGACCCCAGTCGAGCCGTTGACTCAAAACGGTAACCCGCTTCTGCCATCTCAGTGACGGCCTGGCTCATCACTCTCTCTACTGGCTGGATTGAAGACCCGATAACTTAGCCCAAAGTGCTTTTTGCTTTTCTTCGTTATGGCGTCGGGACTTATAAGCTTCGTCGGAATGAAATGAGTGAATCTCTCCGCGTGCTTGGCAAGCCTTGCAAATGAATAACCCCTTTTTCATTTTCCAACCAGCTTTTAAACACGCTCTCCGATACGGGGTTTTAGTGGCGAAAAAGCATTCTTGTTCGTGATGCTCGCAATATCCGCACCAGATTGTGTATTCGGTTGTAATTGTCCCGCTACTCATTGCCGCCCCCATCGTTGGATTGAAGGGCGGCAAGAGCGGCTTCAAGCATTTTTAGATGATAAATCGCCCAATTATATTCTGATGCGCCACGATGTTTGTTTTCTTTTCCTAGCGGAATTTCAAAGGCATACTCTCTGAAATTCTGCACAATATCTTTTCCACTCACCACCGGCAGGGCTGCTGGCTGTTGCTGGGGGTGGAGGTAGGGACGCATAGACTTTAAAGCATCATGCGGCGTAAGCATTCTACAACCGGAGGCAAAGCCATCATCATTTTCTGGTTCAATGTGAATACACGCAGCATCAAGGGCGGTTAAAATCGCCATGTCATCCCCTCCCACTTTAAGCCTGGCGCTGCCTTCTGCTAACCGGCAATGGCTGGTTCCATCTTGCCCAGTTGAAATGTATGGGCATTGAGCAACAGCCTTAAGCTTGGCGTTTTCCTCTTCCAAGGATCGAATGATATTGCCGGAAAGCGCTTTCTGGTCGCTGTTAAGCTTTCGGATTAGCTGGATTTCCTCTTCCTGCTCGGTGATGCGGGATTGGAGCGGTTCGGTGATCCGGATACAACGTGAGACGGCACCGTTCCAGATATTGGCAAACTCACCGCTAGCGGGGCTGAGAAGCAGCCTGGATAGGGCATCTGTCAGGTTATTGCTCATGGCCAGCTCCTTTCTTTGCTGGCCACAATGGCGTTTTGCACTCCTCAAGCGGGATATTCTTTACCAAGCAGAATCGATAAAGGTCTTCGTTCTTGATCTGTGGTGTGGATAACCACATAAAAAACGCCACAGTGAGGGATGCAAAAACGCATCCGAGCGAGAACACCGGAAAGTAAATCATAACACCTCCCCATTTCCACGTTCCAGTGCCCACGCGAACGCAAGCACGAGGGCAAGTGCGAGAAGTAGGTAGGCGACGATGCCGCCGAGTAGCAGGTAAATCCAGGTCATGATGTGGTCTCCGTTGGTTGATGTAATGATTCGAGGTGTTCGCTTTGATATGATTCGAAAAACAGATTCAGGCGACCGGCCAAAATGTTGATCTCTGGGTGTCTGTGCTGGATCAGGGCAAAATAGCATGGCTCGAAATCGCTGGGTTTCTCCACGAGGTGTTTGCAGAGCACGCTGAGTACGTCGTTCGCCGTCAACGAACCGCGATCGTAATAACTCAGGATGGCAACCACTGAATCAGCCATGGTGCGCTCCACTTCGTTCGTACTCTTGCAAATCAGCTTGTTGCTTCGGGGATAGCGGAATCCCTCTGCTTCGATATTCTAGTAACTGGCTGACCGTTGGAGGGGTTGCTTCGTCGGATTGCTTGTTCGACCGAATGAGCTTGATGATGTCCGCAGGGGCCGGAATGTCGCTTTGCGTGACGATGTACGCCTGGAACGCCAGGTTCACGTCACTCATCGGGTAGCCAACTAGTGCCCACGAGAACCCCTCCACCAGAGTTTCCAGCTCCGCCTGCGTCTTCCCATACCCCTTCTGCAAGGCGCAGATCCGGCTCAGCAATTCCGTGAGCATCTCTTTGTTCCTCAAGCTCGGCCTCCCGTCGGTACTTGGCGGCGAGACGTTGGCCTTCGGAAGTCCAACTTGAGCGTTCGTAACGGCGGGAAGTGTCTGGGAGAGAGTTTGCATGAGGCGTTCCTTTCGGCAGAGGTGATTCGCGGGTAGCTTTGGCGTCCATGATTCCGCCGGTGAAGTACTTCCAGGCGGTGATGCGCTTCACGGCGTGACGGTTGATCTCTGGGAGGATGTCCAGGGTTGGGTCACAGCCGTTGGCGATCCACTGGTGGATCGGTGATGTGTTGGCGGTGGCAAGCAGGGGGAAAGTTACACAGCCAGTTCGGTAAACCAGCTCAAACTGAGTCGGCTCGCGCGCATTGCTGCAAGCAATGGAAGTATCGTTAGATACTTCTGTGGCTGTGGCTGTAGTTACCCACTCTTTTGGTACTTGTTTAGCGCGTTGAACTCTGTCGCAGCTCGATCACCGGACCATTAATCCGATAGTCGCCGATCACTCTTTGTTGAGCACTGCGTCCGTCACCCAGCACCCCCTGACGTGCGGCCCCGGCCCGCGGCAGTGGTTCAGGATGTCCTCGTTGTCGCACCCGGCGTCTTGAAGGGCGTCGGCCAGAATCGGCATCGCCGCGAAGTCACGTGACTCGTACATCCCCTGCGCGATAGCGACCGCGGTGTCGGTGAGCCACGCCGCGGCGAACGCCACCGGGCGGAACGGGTTCCCGAAGATGTCTCGCACAATATCTGCTTGCGCGTTGCGCTCGTGTTCCCAATGCGCTCGCCATTCGTCCGAATGGCGTTCCGGCCCGCTTCGATCGTTGCCCGGGTCGATCCGCATGAGATTCACGACCGAGGTGCGAAGTACTTGGTACGACCCGGTGTGGATGTAAGGGCGCTCGAGTTGCGCGACGAACAGGCACTCCAGAAGCGAGACGCTGATTCGGCGCTGAGAGCTGTCTCGGGGGAAAGGCGCGGCTACCGAGTCGATGCGATCGTGCATGGCCTCATTCGAGTTGTCGATTGTTGTAAGCCCATCGGCCCCGCGCTCGCACTCGGCGAGATGTAATACGACCGAAGCGTGTGGGACGTACTGTTCGATCCGCCTCCCATAACCGCAAACGGCAAGAAGGCACCGCCGTCCCGAAACCGGTTGGGGCAGGCTCCTCAACATCGCCGAGGCGTCGCCGGAGGTCCGCCATTCCGCTTCGGTCATCGGTTGTCCCCGTCGGCATTTTCTCCGAGCTTATCCCCTAGCTTTCATCACCCTCTCTCCCGTAGTCGCGCGCTGATCTTCCCCTGTACCGGTAGTCATTCATCGCGCGAGCAGGAGAGGACGTGGCAGGAGCCGATTGCCGAACCAGCCCAGCGTCTGACCGACGTGATCCACCACCGAACGGGCTCGGCGGCGACACGTCTCGAACACGGACATCAGCACCCCCTGCGCTCGCGCGCCCGAGTCCGTCCGGTTGCCGCCCCACACCTTCCGATTCACCACCGCCGGGCGGATGGCCTGCTCGGCCTGCCAGTTGGTGGGCTCGATCCGCGGGTCGAACACGAACGCGAACCACTGCTCGAAGTGGTTCCGCAAGTGCTTCGCCAAGGTCGCGTACTCGGGCACGGCCCGCGGTCGGCTCACCAACTCCAGCAGGCGGTCGTCGAACGATACCCGATGCGCGTCGCGTTGGTCGTCGGACCACGCGCCCGGCACGTACTCGTTGCGCCAGTGGATCGCCTCGGTGAACAGTCCGATCACCTGTCGCGGGAACCGCACGGCTCCGCGGGTGGCACCCGCCAGCCGCTCCCGGGCGCGGCGGAGTACGTGGGCCACGCACTGCTGGTGGATCGCGTCCTCGAACCGCTCGTAGGAGGCGAACCCGTCGTGGCTCAGGACGCCCGACCAGTTCCGCCCGATCACCCGCTCCAAGGGGTCGGCACTGCGCTTTGAGTCGATGGCGTAGGCGGTGGCCCGGTCACCGACCCAAGCGTGAAGCCAGGCCGGTTGCCCTCCGATCCGCCACCCCGTCTCGTCGGCCGCGATTTGCTCGGACGACCGCACCTCGTCGAGGATGAGCCGGTAGTCGGGCTCCAGCCGGGTCGCGGCCCGCAGGCCGATCTGGGCGCTGGCTCCGCGAGTCAGCGTGATGCCGAACAGGGTCTGGAAGATCGACGCGACCTTGCCGTGCGACAATCCCATCTGGGTGTGCAGGAGCGTGGCAGCGGCCTGCGCGTCGGGGCCGATCTGGCTGGCCGCAGCGCCCAGCGCGTCGGAGGTCTGGAGCGGGTGCCGGCCCTGGGTACGCTTGCCGCACGACTCGCAGTGCCCGATATGGACGCTGAACTTGCGGACCAGTGGGGCGCGCGGGATGTCGGTCTGGAACTGGTCGGCAGTGCCCGTCTCGACGATGCGGCCCCGGCAGTGCGGGCACGCATCGGGGAGGTTGGCGTCGTGGCGCTCGGCAATCGGTTCGGTTGGCGAGGGGCGGTGGCGATGAGTGCCGTGGGCGTCGCCCGACTTGCGGCCCGGCGTCTTCGGGTCGGGCTTGGGCGGCCCCTTGCGGAACGGGGCGGCTTGGCGCTTACCGGCGCGTGTTGCCTCCTCCAGCTTCCGGGTCAGTTCGGCGACCTGGGCCGTGAGTTCGGCGACCTGCTTGGAGAGTTCCCGGCAACCGGGACACACCGGCTCGTCCATGCGCGTATCGTAGTCGCAGGGGTGGGAAACCACCACTCACCGCCCGAGGGCGCTAATCAAGTACCTCTTTTGTACTATCTTTTGTAGATCCATTGGCTGAGCCTTTGCTCTGCTTTTGCATAGCATTTGCAGAACGGGTTTTACTGATATTCAGTCGCTTAGCGATTTCTCGGTCGCACCGAGTTGATCGCAACAACGTTCCGTCTTGATGAAAGAATTCGTTCACCGCCGACAGCACACTTTTGCGTTCATTTGGCGTTCTCGCCCGGCAGATGCGGTACAGCTTTTCAGGATCGTTCGGGAGTGCCGAGCCAGTTGCGTAGTAATGGTCGAGCAGCAGGCGATAGGCTCCGTGCTCAAGTAGTGAGAGGTGGGCGGTGTCTCGGGCATAATCGCCCGTGTAAAAGGGGTACCACTGGTTGTTTTCTGCCATAACCCTCCGGTCGTTCGATCCGGCGTGCTAACGGCGAGGAAGCAAGCCGGAGGAGTTTGCTTTTCGGGTGGCCACCCTATCCTCGCCTTCACTCACCAGGTAAATCAGCCCGCCGCTTCGGTCAACCACTTTCTTCACACCGCCCACGCCGGGTTCGTCACGACCTGTTCCAACCCCCAGCCGATCCGGTGGCGGTTCGTCTCCTTCATCACGTCCGATAGGTTGGCGGGCTTGCCCCGGAGGTAAAAGCCGTCATCGCGGATGTCGAGGATCGGCTTCGTCAGCTTGAGCAGGTAGGCGTCGATGAGGGATTCCTTGGCGAGGCGGATGGGATCGGGCTTCTCGGATGCCATTTTCCCCAAGGGGAGGAAGTCATCCGCCTGGCTGGGCATCACCCGTTTGTGCTCCGGCCTGGGCTTGCTGCGGGGCTTTTCCCGGTCAACGCTGACGCGATGCTTCTTGCAGATGCGGCGGACGGTGAATTCCGAGACGGCGAGCTTGTCGGCGACCTGCTTCGCGGTGTACCCCCGTGTGACGAGTTCCACCAGCTCGATCTCGAACCGCATTTTGTACAGGGGTGATTGTTCTTCGGTCATTTCTTCCTCACGAGTTGCACGTCGATGCCGTGGATGGCACGCATGAGTTTGAGCTTGATAGCACATTCCGGCGTCAACACGCCCTTGGTGTCTTCTGTCACCAACTTGCCGGTTGCCGAATCGAGATAGGTGAAATCGACAATGAGACGGCAGATGAGAAACCCGTTCACGTCAAGGCGGTAGGGCACCTGGCGGCGGAGGTCGGTGATCTCCCCGGCCTTTTGGAGCAGCAGCAGCTCCTGCCAGCGGGCAGCTTCCAGTTTGCTGTCGAACCAGATGCCGTCAACGCAAGTGCGGGTGTTGTTGTACTTGCCCTTCCGCCCCCAACTGGCGCGGCTACGCGGCATCGAAGCCGCCCTTGTGTTCCGGCTGGTGGATGAGCCGCCCGTGGTTGGGGTCGATCTTCTTGGCCAGGCGGTCGCGGTCGGAGAAGTGCAGGGAGTTGAAATGGTCGAGCACGGCGCAGAGCGCTTCGGTCTCGTCGCTAAGCCTGATTTGCGTCCAGTGCGGACGGTTCGGCGACTTGTCCTGGATGCGTTTCTTTACCAGCTCGGCGGAGCTGTTCTTCGGCGAGGGCGTGGGATAGGAGGTCGGCATACTTGCTCCGGTTTGTGGTTCGGAGCCAATCCATAACAGAATCTGGTTTATAAAGCGTTAAATTGGGACGACGAATGTACGCCTCAATTTTTGGAGTTTGCTTCATCCATCGCCAAATGGTTTCCCATCGGAGGCCCAGGAGCCGAGAAATATCGGCCACACTCAATAGGTTGTCGATTTGTGTCATAGTGATTGTTTTTGTGCTTGACGGTTAATCTGATATATGTCATACATTATTGCAAGGCCACAGTCAACAAGCAATGGAGTGCATCATGTCTAACACTGAACGCCACATGACCGACGAGGAAGCCGTTAGCTATCAGTTCTTTCTAAACGGTCAGCTCAAGAACTGCGTGGAAGCCATGGTGGCGTGCGTCGTCCGCTACCAGCAGGAATGTCCGGACGGGTTACTCGCCAAGCACACGGAGCAGAATTGGATCGACCTGGAAGCCCAGCTCCATGATGCCGTGACGGATATGCTGTCCGAGGACATATCGCGCATCTCAACGACCCTGACCGATGAATGCCGCTTCATCGGTCAGTGGAAGTCCCGCTGGCAGGAACAATTCGAAGTTCGCCGCTCAGCCGAGCTGGCCGCTAACCGTTTAAACGCAGCATAGGAGGATTTATGCACGTCTCAAAACCCGTCTCTACCGCGCTCGAATCGATAGCCCTGTTTCTCAGGTATTGCCTCGAAGTCCTCGGCTTGTTCGCACTTGTCGCAGCGCCTTGCGTGGTGCTCGTTCTTCTCCACTTGGACATGTGGAGGCATCTGTGACACTGCAACCAAACGTAGAGAGAACGCTTATGACTGAAGAGGCGGTGACGATCCGTTCAAAAATTAAGCAACTGCGCGATCTTCGCTACACGCAAGAATCGGCCGATTTCAGTGACTTGTCGGACGGCCTGAACGAGTGCGACGACTTCAAGGCATTGTGTTTGGAGTTGGCCGAGGAAGCGGTCGAGCGGGAGCACCAGGCGAAGGCAGTAGAGGAGAGGATAAAGGAACTGCAAGCTCGGAAGCAACGGCTCTTGCATTCCGCTGAGTCACTCCGCACCATCGTGCTCCAGTGCATGGACATCCGCAGCGAAAAGACCATCCCCTCGCCGTGCTTGACACTGAGCGTTTCCGCGAAGAAGCCAGATGTCGTCATCACCGACGAGTCGGCCATCCCGTCAAGGTTCTTCATTCCGCAGCCGCCCAAGCTCGACAAGAAAGCCGTCCGCGAAGCCGTGCTTCAAGACGGGGAGGTGCTGGAGGGGGTGTCGCTCGGTAACGGTACCATTTCGCTGACAATTAGGAGGAAGTAATGAACGAGATCGCTCAACGCGGGTACACCGCACCACAACTCACGCTCATCAAGCACACGGTGGCAAAAGACTGCAACACAGACGAATTCAACCTCTTCATCGAGATTTGCAAGCAACAGGGACTCGATCCGTTCAAAAAGCAGATTTTTGCCCAGGTTTACAACAAGGACAAGCCCGACAAGCGGCAGCTCGTCATCGTCACGAGCATCGACGGCTACCGCGCCAAGGCACAGCGCTGCGGCGATTACCGCCCGGCGGATGAAGAGACCCGCTTCGAGTTTGATCCGGCCGCCAAAGACCCTGAGACAAACCCGGCAGGCCTGGTGCGCGCCGTGGTTAAGGTGTTCTAATACGGCCCGGACAAGCAATGGTATCCCGTTGCGGGGGAAGCTCGCTGGGACGAATTCGCACCATTGGATTACGCCGCGTTCGATTGGATCGACACGGGTGACGTGTGGGAAGACACTGGCAAGCCGAAGAAGAAACGGGTGCCAAAAGGGAAGAAGTTGCTGAAAGACGGCAACTGGAAGAATATGCCCCACGTCATGCTGGGCAAATGCGCCGAAGCCCAGGCGCTGCGGCGGGGCTGGCCGGAAGACATGAGCGGGCTGTACGTCCAAGAGGAGATGGCGAAAGTGTACCTCGACATGTCAGCGACTGAGGCCGTAGAAGCATTCGAGAAGGAAGAACGCCTCAAACGGATCGCCTCAAACGACACAATTCCGGCCATCTTCGAGATGTCGGAGGGGTTGCAGCTCGTCCCCCTCGGTAAGTTCGCCGACCGGGTTATGGAGTATGTCGGTGCCTTCGATAGCGTTGAGGCTATAGTGGACCCCATTTGCGAGACCAAAAACCGACGAATTTAAGCTACTCCTTCGCCGGCTCTTTTGACCGTCCGGCCCGGTACACCTCGGCCGGGGTCTTGTACCCCAGTGACTGGTGCAAGCGGGCCTCGTTGTAGAAGGTGAAGTACGCCTTCAACCCCCGCTCCAACTCGGTCACCGTCTCGTATCCCCGCAGGAACACGTCCTCGTACTTCACCGTCCGCCACAGCCGCTCGACGAACACGTTGTCCAGGCACCGCCCCCGGCCGTCCATGCTCACCCGCGCCCCGGCCGCCTCCACCCGCTCGACCCATGCCCCGGCCGTGAACTGCACCCCTTGATCGGTGTTGAACACCTCCGGGGTGCCGGCCGCCAACGCCTCGTCCAGCATGTCCCGGCAGAACGCCCCGTCGAGCGTGTTCGACAACCGCCAGGCCACCACGTACCGGCTGTACCAGTCGATGGTGGCGGCCAAGTACATGAACCCGCCGGGCAGCGGCAGGTATGTAATGTCGGCACTCCACACCTGCCCGACGCGGTCGATCGGCACGCCGCGGAGGAGGTACGGGTACACCGGGTGGCCCCGCCCGGCCGACAGCTTCGGCTTCGGGTGGATGGCTTCCAGGCCCATGACCCGGAGCAACCGCTGGACCCGCTTGCGGTTCGCCGGGTGGCCGTTGCGGGCCAGCCATCCGGCACCGCATATTCTAACCGTGGCTCTGATAGTTTGGACGACGAGATTCCGTTCTAGCTTGCGTTCGATTCCGATTACTCCTGAGACCGTCATGCGATTTACGCTCCTGGCCCTGGCACTGGCGGCTTCACTACCTGGCCGGTTGATCGCACAAACAAGGCTGGTCGGTGAGAGGGTCTTCCCGACCACGAATGGCGTGCCGGTGTACGACGAGAAGCGGGAGAAAGAGGTCGGCAAGTGGTCCTTGGGGTTTGCCGGGGTGTTGAAGCAGGACGGAGACTGGGTCTACGTCAAGACCAATGAGTTTCCAGGCGAGCAATTGGGATGGGTCAAGCAGCAAAGCGTTATGACTGCGAACGACTCCATCGGGTTTTATAACTCCCAGGTGCAGCAGAAACCGGACATGGTCTGGTTGCAATGCAACCGCGGAATCGCCCGGCGTCTCAGGGGTGAGTACGAGGCCGCCGTCAAGGACCTGAGCGCCGCCATGCGGCACACCAAGGCCGCGTTCGTTGCTTATAACCGCGGAAACGCCTACCTCGACGACGGACAGCACATCCCGGCGATAGACGACTTCACACGGGCCATCCGCCTCGAACCGAAGTACGTCTCTGCGTACTACAACCGCGCGTTCGCGTACTTCGAAACGAAGGAGTTCGATAAGGCCATCGCCGACTTCACGGCCGTCGGGCGGCTCGACCCGAAGGATGCCGGCGTGCCCTTCAACCTCGGCAACATCTACTCAGCCAAAGGTGAGGCGGACAAGGCCGTTGAGTCGTACACCGAGGCAGTCCGATTAGACCCAGAGTTCGCCCAGGCGTACTACAACCGCGGGCTCCTGTACGGCAAGCGCAAGGATTTCGCCAAGGCCATCGCGGACTACTCGGCAGCCGTTAAGGTCGAACCCGTGTTCGGGGTCGCCTACACCGACCGTGCGCTCGCTTTCGCTGCGACTGGGGAATACGCGAAGGCCGCGGCCGACCACAAGTTAGCCGTGAAGCACTCGCCGAAGGATTTCCGGTGCTTCCACAACTACGCCTGGTTCCTGGCTACCTGCCCGAACGCCGACCACCGGGATGGTAAGCTGGCCGTGGAGTTGGCCAAAGAGGCGATCGTGTTGACGAAGGAACGCGATCCGAGTTGCTACAGCGGGCTTGGCGTGGCTTACGCCGAGTGTGGGGAGTTCGAAAAGGCGATTGAGTCCGAGAAGGCGGCTTTGGAGAACAAGGCCTACGCGGCGAACCACGGGGAGAGCGGACGTGAGTTCATCAAACTGTACGAGCAGAAGAAGCCGGTACGGATGCCGGCGCCCAAGCATTGAGGCGGCCGCGACCGCCGGCCGTTTCGCGCGAAACGGTCGAGCACTTTTGAAGAAGTGCGAGATGCCTGCTGTTAACCTATAACTTCAATTCTTCTGCCTCTTCCTCCCCTCTCTTGCCTTGACTTCCGCTTCGATCTGCCCGAATGATCTGGCATCCCTTTGCCACATCTCTCGCCTCGGGCTTCCATGCTCCGCATCACGTCCCAATCAAATGCTTCGGCTTCGTTGCCCAGTTTACAAGAAGTGCTGGACATCATAAAGCTGGACAGCGCGTTGCAGTGGAACCCGCCAACTTACACGATCTCTCACGACTCGGAGGGAAACATCGGCTTTATCGTGAAGACGCAATCTGCCTCGGTGCCGGTGATTCGATACGGATCACTGGGTCGGCAAAAGATGCCACCGGCAACCACAAGCTCACCAACGGAGCCGTCTACACCGTCACCGGGTTCGGCAAAGAAGGCCGGATCAAGCTGAGCAACGGCTGGGAGCTTTCCGCCGACGTGGGGCACATCGCTTACGCCTATTCGTCCACATCACATAGTTCTCAGGGTCGTACCGTAGACCGCGTCCTGGTGGACATGCCGGTGTCCAGCTTCGCGGCGGCCAGCATGGAGAGCTTCTACGTCTCGGCGACCCGCGGGCGGACGGACGTGTTCGTGTACACCGACGACGCCCAGGCGCTGCGCGAAGTGGCGGCGAAGGAGCGGGTGAAGGCGAACGCCCAAGACCTGTTCCCGCCGGAATCGGTCGCCGTGACGCCCGCTGTGCCGGGTAACCCAGTCCGCATCCGCTCCCTGTTCATGACCCGCGTGCGCCAGATTGCCAGCAAGGTCAGGGAGCAAGTCAGATCACTAACTCACACCCGAAAGGAACTCGATCATGCCTACGAACGATAACGACATCCCGCCCCACCTCCGGCAGATGGCCAAGGCCACGGACGGCGGCGAAGACCGCACGACACACAAGCCCTGCCTCGGCGTAACGTTCATTGACCAGAACGGCGTTCCGGAAACGTTCCAGTATTCCCATTTGTATCGTTGCTACGTCGATAAAGACTGCTTGGTCGTCGAGTTCAGCGGCCACCGGGTCATTCTGGAGGGGAGGAAGTTGTTCGCCCCAGCAAAGGACTGCCTGATGGCCATGCTGGCGCAGCACAAGCGAGAGTTCGTTGAGTGCTTGGTGGGCGGTGAGGAGCGAGACTTCGGCGTGAAAAACCGGCTTCCAGGCATGAGTGAGCGACCGGTGGTGACGAGTGTGCGAGTGGAGGTCATCAAGCCGTAGATCGAGAGCGAGGTGATGGGTAGAATGCTCCATCCGACCTGGAGCCGCTCATGCCTCACCCGGAAGAGTTCGACTTCGAAGAACTGGCCGAGTTGATCTACCCGCAAGTGTCAGGGTTTTACGCCGAGCCCGATGCGGAGACGCTTCGGCGGGTGCTGGAAGATGGCCTGACCCTTGAGCAGGCGGCTGGGCTCGTCATTGGCGACACGATTCAGGTCTACACGCAGGAGAAGTCGGCCACAGAAGGCATCGCGTCCTCGTTTATCCTCAACCCGGATTGGCGGCACGTGCGGGATTACATTGCCGACATGCTGCATCAAGTCTTCGTCTCGCACCTTCCCCAGTTTCAGGCCGAGGCGGGCAAACGCCAGATGCCGATGCACGACCTGGCGGCAGGGATCGTCGTGGCGGCGGTGAAGAAGTATTTGCAGAGCGGCGAGAAGGAAGAGGTCAATCACCCCATCCCCGAGCAGCATCACGACCTGGACATCGGTCTCTGATCCAGCTTCAGCAGAGCTGGCGGGCAATCAGTCTTTCAGTTGGCTCGGGAAGATGAACGCCCGCCCGTTGCGCTGAACGATCTGCTTGAGGTTGGCCGTGTACGGGAAGTGCTGCTCCGTCAAGATGCGAAGCTTCCCCCGCCCGTCGTCCTCCACCATGTCGCCGACTTTCGGGTCGAGCAGAGGAATGCTTTCCTTCTGAACGACGATCGTGTCGATTTCCATCCCCTCGGCGAGCAACCGCAGGAACGTATCGACGCTCTCGGCCTGGAGCGTGAACTTCCCCGCCAGAAGCTTCATGCGGAAGTGCTTGGCCATCCACGCGGCGGCAATCGGATCTTTGTAGAAGTACCGAGCCATAAGCATCCTCCGAAAAGTGGAACGGGAAGATTACATCGCGTGTGGGAACATCAAGGAGGCAGGCTCCTGATTTCCTACGAAGTAAAAGGACGATGGACGGGATAGTACCGGTTGCCAGGGATGAAAGGGCGGTCTGTAGTTGCCGGCTTGCGTGTCGGGGCCGTCAACCCGTGAGTCTTGGCGAGTTCGAAGATGGTCTCAAGATACAGCGATCGATCGCTCTTGGGCCATCTTCTCGATCTGAGCCCACCGGAGTCTTCGCCAAAGGGGCATCAGCATTTTTTTCGACGTGGGTTAACCCAAAAAATATACCTGAGCCGTCCGGCAATTTCCGAACGGGTGTAGAATGGACCCTCAAAACTCAAGTTCTGCCCCAAGGAGATCAAGTCTCGCATGCGCCGCTCAGTCTCCGCAAAAAAATCCGTGGAAACATCGGGGTATCCCTTGTTTTGGCGAATCCCAAGAATCACTGCCTTGCGATTGATCTGTCCAAACTTGACTTTCGACTTATTGATCTTGAAGCCGGCCGCCTCCAGTAGCTTCTCGACAACGCTGGGAATGCCACTCGTTTGTAAATCAAACGGACCGGAGATGGTGATGTCGTCCACGTAACGTGTATAAGTGAGGCTGTTTGATCGGCTGAGTTTTGCAATTTTCTCGTCGACATGCATGAATAACCTGTCCGCCAGAATTGGAGATGTCACGAAGCCCTGGGCCAAACAGTATCTGAAGGTGCATACCCCGGCGATCAGCAACCGATTTGCGAACGAATGACGAAATGCGTAGGCGAAGTGCTTCACGCCGAGCCGCCCCTTGAGGCGGATGAAACGGCAGTTGATTGCGGAAACCGTCCACCGTCGCCCGTCGCGGTTAACAAAGAGCAGACCACTGCGCGGACATGCGCCGACGATTTCCAACGCCCGTCCCTCCAGCCGGATGATCCGCCACTTCTTCCGCCCCTTCGCCTCCGCGGGCGGGATGGCGATGAGTCGCTTATCCAGGTGGACGTGTCGCGCCTCGATGGTGCGGGCTTCGAACGGCCTGGCGCCGGTCTCCCAGCAGAATTCCAGGAACTGGCGGAACGGGTCACCGGCGGGGTAGCACGAGCGGATGCGTTCCCAGTCCTCGGGCTTGATGAAGTGCTCGCGCCGCTTCGCCATCGGCTTTTTTAATTTTCGGAGTGGGTTGCTGGCGATGTGCCCTTCCTCCTCCCCCCAGACGAACGCCCGCTTCACCGAGGCGATGGCGTTGCGGCGGTAGGTCTGACCCCACGTCGGGTTGGCGTCGAGCCACTCGTTGACGTGGAACGGCTTGAGGTCGAGGGCGGGCAGAGTCGTTGCGATTTTGAGGTGCTTGCAGAACCGCTGGAGGTGCCAGACGTACCCGTCGTAAGTCCTCTTTTCCCGATGGCGGAGGCACCATTCGAGGTACTTGTCGAACAGCACCGCCAGGGACAAGCCCGACGAAATTGTTGGGGAATTTTTAGCGACCGGCGGCTCGGCGGAGGCCATGATGGCGTGGAACTGCTGCCGGATGATTTCCGGCGGGTTCCACTTGCCCTTGATCTTGCGGGGCTCGGGGGCGTCGGGCGGGTGGTCGCCCAAAAAGTGTCGCTGGCCGTTCTTGTTAACGTACCAGCCGTTTCGCTCGTCCCAGTACCACGGATGCGCGGTTCGGGCCATTTTTCAACCTCGGGGGAGTCGCGGCCCCGGATTGTGTATCACGATTCTGTACCATTCTACCCGGCGACTCTCAAAAACCCTAGTACACCCGGAGGGATTCGAACCCCCAACCCTCGGTTCCGAAGACCGACGGAGGGTGTCGATAACGCCTCGGAAACACCGGGTTCTGAAAACGGGCGCAGTGCGGGGCGCAGTAGTGACGAGGATCTGGAAAGGGTCATCGCCACATGGCCGAACCTGCCCGATCCGGTCCGCCGGGCAATCCTGGCATTGATCGCTTCGGGCGAACGCCACTCGTGACGCCGTTATGAGATCAACCGGGATTTGCCTCCCGATCCTCCCATGCTCCCGTCCCCCGGCACCTCGCCGAGGGGACGGTCAAGGCTCCGATCAACTTCCATTGGGATTGGCCCTACGCTGGGTTATCAACCGTGGCCGACGTCGCCGCGCGGCGACTGATCGACAACGACGGAAGTGTCCTTTCCCACGCTGTGGTCGCAGTTTGGGTCGCGTTTTGCCGAATTAGCGTCCGAAGGCCCGATCGCGATGGCGGTCGGATTTCGGCACGCCGCGGGTCCGGTTGTGCCGCTTCGTCTCGATGTCCGGCCTCGGTTCTTCGGCCGCGGAAGGTTTCTCGAACCCCGCTCGACCCCGCCCGACTTCGGCCCGCGTACACTCGCCGGCTCACCACCGAGACCTCGGGGCATGAGCGACGAACGCTGGTTCTACCGGGACGACGCGGAGTGGGCCGCCGTCGTCGACCGACTCAAGCGCACGCCGTGCCCCCACTGCCGGGCCGTCGGTACTCTCAATCGGCACGGCTCCCTGCACGGCTACGATGACAGCCGCCCCCGACGCACGACGCTTCGCGCCCGTCGCGTCTTTTGCAGCAACCGCCACCGGCGGCCCGGGTGCGGCCGCACCACCAGCGTCTGGATCGCCACCAAAATCCGACGGTCCAGTCTCACCACGGGCACCCTCGGGGCCTTCGTCCGACGGGCCGTCCGCGGCGGCTTGGCCCCGGCCATCCGCGCCGCCCCGGAGTACCGTAGCCCGCGGTCGTGGCGCCGCGTCTGGCGACGGTTCGACCTCGCCCAAAGCCGCCTCCGCACGGCCCTCCTGAGCCGCGGGCCGCCGCCGGGCGGGCCACCCGCCCCCGGCCGTCGTCCCGACCTCGCCCACACGCTCGCCCACCTCGCCGCCACCTTCCCGCACGCCGCCGACCCGCTCGCCGCCTTCCAGTCGGCGACCCGGTCCTTCGTCCTGTGAATCACAACGGACGCCGCGGTGTCACCGAATTCTTCGCGAACCGCGGACCCCTTCGCGGCAGGACATCCCGGAAATCCCACCGACAACGCAAGCCGTCCTCGTGCAACTCCTCCGGATCGGCTTCAATCACCATTCACCTGAATCCGCCCACGAACTCCGGAGGTTCGGATGAAGCAGCCGTCGGTCTACCTGAAGATGCGCGTCCTCGGGGCGGTCGACACCGCCGCCGGGCGGACCCGCCACGAGCGCGTCCACGCCGTCGCCGCCATGACCTTCGTCGACGAGGACGGGCACCCGCGGCAGTTCACCTGGCGGACGATTCAGACCTGGTTCTACCGGTACAAGAACCACGGCATCACCGGCGTCACGCCGCAACCCCGCCGCGACAAGGGCGAGACTCGCAAGGTCACGCCGGAGGAGTTGCTCGAAGCCGTCAACGCCGCCCGGCCGCACTTCCACGGCAAGCGGCTCAACAAGGGGGCGATCTATCGCTTCTGCGTCGAGCAGGGCCTGCTCGACCGCGACCCGCCTCGCCCCGACCACCTTCTACCGCTTCGTCCGCGAATACAAGCTGCTCACGCCCGCAAGCGATGACGACAAGAAACGCCTGGCGTTCAGCATGAAGTACGCCAACCAACTGTGGCAGGCCGACACCCTCTTCGGGCCGTTCTGCGACACCGGACTGTCACCCGGATCACGCAAGCCGGCCCGGCTCATCGCCTTCCTCGACGACGCCAGCCGCGTCCTGTGCCACGGCGAGTTCTTCTTCGAGGAGAACGTCGACACGCTGGTCCGGGCCGTCCGGGCCGCCTTCTACAAGCGGGGCGTGCCCGAGCAACTCCTCGTCGACAACGGCTCCACCTATTGCAGTCAGGAGATCACCCTCGTCTGTGCCCGCGTCGGCTGCCTGCTCCGGCACACGGCCGTCCGCGATGCCGCCGCCAAGGGCAAGATCGAGCGGTTCTTCCGCCGCGTCCGCGACCAGTTCCTCAACCGGACGCTGGACCTGTCGTCGCTCGCCGCCCTCAACCGCCAGTTCACCGCGTGGGTCGAGGGCGAGTACAACGCCACCGAGCACGACGCCCTCGGCATGAAGCCGATCGACCGGTTCGGCATCGACTTGAACCGCATCCGCTTCCTGCCGCCGTCGGAATATGTGGACGGCGACCCTCAGGCGCGACTCCCGCTCCGACACGAGTCGAAGGATGACGCGGAGATCGTGGGCGATGGTCTAGACCATGCCGACCGCCATCCCCCGCTCGGGAGCATTTGCCCGGGTACCCCGACCGGACGACGTTGAACACGTCTCGCTGCTCGCGCCGCGAGGCGTCTTCCGTCATCAACGCCAGGCGCGGGAGCACGAACTCTCCGTCTGCCTTTGAGACATCGTTCG
Source organism: Limnoglobus roseus (assembly GCF_008254045.1). GTDB lineage: Bacteria > Planctomycetota > Planctomycetia > Gemmatales > Gemmataceae > Limnoglobus > Limnoglobus roseus. The sequence continues at coordinate 4,397,430 of NZ_CP042425.1, forward strand.
GATACGCCACAGCAGTTGAATTCCGTTAACAAGAATGGGCTGTCTCGATATTCGTGGCGGCTCGTTCGCCCGTTACGTACTCGTCGGCTTGGACGGCGTTGCCGGTACGATGGTCAACTGGCACACTTTCATGAGTTCCGGGCGAGAAGAGACGCCGAAGCGGCGGTACAGCGCCCCGACGTATTCGTGGACGGTGTGCCGACTCAGGCCGAGTCGCAGTGCGATTTGCTTCTCGGAGTCCCCGGAGCGCAGGGCCATCAGCACGTCCCGTAATCGCGGCGTCAGCCCCTGCCAGATCGGATCGTCGGACAAGTGCAGGCGAGTATCGAAGAGCGCGGCGATTTCTTCGTGGAGCAACTGTACCTGATTCCGTTCTCGCGGTCGGAACGCGGGTTGGTTAATTCCACGGTTCAGACTCATGCCGAAAAAGTGGCCGGGCCGACTCGGCAGCGGGATGGCCGTGTAAATGAATTCATCTTGATGGCAAGTTCTCCGTGGGTCGTTCCGCTCCTGCGACCCCCGCCATTGCGTACTCGTAAACAAGTCATCTCGCCTCGCGACACGAATCCGATCTGGCGGTTCGACGAACCGGATAACGCTCGGAAGGAAGACTACGCCGGTGTTGTGAATGTATCTGAAGAACCATTGCCGGGCCGAAGTGTCGGCCCAATGGTCCCACAGGATTACGCTATCTTCTATCCGCTTGACGGGGTGGTATCGAGCCACAAAGCTGTTGGTCATAAAACAATTGAATAGGCGGCTAGCCCCTTCTGCGAGCAGTTGATTCCATTGGGTACGGTCCGGGCCGAGGTCGCGACAATCGCCGACGAGGCGAAACACGGCGCGGACATCGGACAACCGCAACTGACCCGATTTACTCATCACCCGCTCCAATTGGCAATCAGCCGCTCCGGCCCGCAGACGGAAATCGTCCCTAGCCGTTCACGGCTCACGCTCCCCCTCATTAGGGGGATAGAAAACGATCGACTGAATTGCAACGATAACTCGGAATCTTCGGGCCGAGTTCCGACCCCTTCGTCCCCTCAACTTACTTGGATGACGGCGAAAAATGAGTGTGTCCCGTTGGCTCAAGAGTGCCCGTGCGGCAGTTTCCCCCCAAACTGTAGCACGGCCGGTCCCGGTGGGTAAACTTTTCGAGTTGAGAACCTATCTGGAAGCCCTCGAGGATCGGTGTCTACCCACCGTCTACCTCGTAACGAACACGGCCGATAGCGGCACGGGATCCTTCCGCCAAGCAATCCTCTCCGCGAACACGAATCCGGGTACGGACACGATCAATTTCAACATCGGTACCGGGATCAAAACGATCGCACCGATTACGGCCCTGCCGACGATCACCGGTCCCGTGACGATCGACGGCACGACTCAGCCCGGCTATGCGGGCACCCCCCTGATCGAACTCAGTGGGGCCTCTGCCGGCACGACGAGCAACGGCCTGATGGTTACGGCCGGGACGAGCACGGTGCGCGGGTTGTCCATCGACCGGTTTGCCCACGACGGAGTGCTTTTGACCGGGACCGCGGCGGCGGGCAACGCGGTCGTCGGGAGTTACCTCGGCTTGACCCCCGCCGGGGCGGCGGCCGCGAACGGGTTTCACGGCGTCAGCGTCGAGAGCGGGGCGAAGAACAACGTCATCGGCACGAACGGCGACAACAACGCCGACCTCGCCGAGCGGAACGTCATCTCGGGGAACGCCATGAACGGCGTGTTCATCGACGGGGCCGGCACCACGGGCAACCGGGTCGCGGGCAACTACATTGGCCTGAACCCGGCCGGCACTTCCGCCATCGGGAATGGCGGCGACGGCGTCTCGGTCGGGGACGGGGCGAGCAGCAATTTCGTCGGCACGAACGGCGACGGGAGCGCGAACGACGCCGGCGAAGGGAACGTCATTTCGGGGAACACCGGATCCGGCGTGCGGCTGTTTAATCCTAACACCAATGCCAATCGGGTCGCCGCCAATCTGATCGGCCTCAACGCCACGGGCACGGCCGGGGTCGGGAACGGGTACGACGGGGTTTCGATCCACGCGGGGGCCTCGTTCAACTACGTCGGCACGAACGGCGACGGGACGAGTGACAAATTGGAGCGGAACGTCATCTCCGGGTCGAAGCTGTTCTCGGGCATCGCGGTCTTTGACGCGGCCACGGCCGGCAACGTGATCGCCGGCGACTACATTGGGCTGAACGCCGCCGGCACTCAGGCCATCGCGAACAACCAGTTCGGGATCAACCTCTTCGCGAGCACTCACGACAATCGCATCGGGACGAACGGGGACACGAAATCCGATCAACTCGAGCGAAATGTCATCTCGGGGAACGTCATCCACGGCGTTCAACTGTCCGACGCGGGGACGACCGGCAACGTTGTGGCCGGCAACTACGTGGGCCTGAACGCCGCCGGCACGGACGCCGTCCCGAACGGCCAGACCGGGGTGTTCGTCGTGCAGGGGGCCAACGGGAACCGCATCGGCACGGACGGCAACGGCACGGCCGACGACGACGAGCGGAACGTCATCTCGGGGAACGTGGGCACAGGAGTTCAGTTCTACCTCACCGGTGCCAGCGGCAATGCGGTGTACGGGAATTACATCGGCCTGAACGCCGCGGGTACAAAATCGGTCGCCAACGGCTCCGGCGTGTACCTCAGCGGCGGGGCGGCCCAGAACGCCATCGGCGGGGCGGGCGCGAAGCGGAACGTCATCTCCGGGAACGCGTTCAATGGGGTGACGTTAACCGACGCGGGGACGACCGGCAATGTCGTGGCCGGCAACTACATCGGCTTGAACGCCAACGGCACGGATGCCGTTCCCAACGTCTCGAACAACGTGCGAATCTCCGACGGGGCGGCGGGCAACACCATCGGCGGGAGTTTCCTCGACGGCACCGGCAACGTCATCAGCGGGGTCGACGGCGACGCCATCTACATCAGCGGCACGGGCACGGACAACACGACCATCACCGGCAACTACATCGGCACCGACAAGACCGGCACCAAGGCCGTGCCGAACGTTGGGGACGCCGTGCTGGTCATCGGCTCGGCCGGCACGAAGGTGGGCGGATCGGTCGCCGGCCAGGGCAACGTCCTCAGTGGAAATGCCGCCTACGGGGTGCAATTGGGTCATTCGGCCACGAACACCAAGGTCCAGGGCAACGTCATCGGCCTGGGGACCGACGGGGTGGCGTTACCGAACGGCTTCGCGGGCGTCGTGGTGAGCGATGCAGGCACGACCGGCACGATCATCGGCGGGGTGGCGACGACTCCGGGGCAGGGAGCCGGCAACGTCATCGGCGGCAACACCGGGGCCGGGGTCTACATCCTGAGCGGTGCCTCGGCCACGACCGTCCAGGGCAACCTGATCGGTCTGTCCACGAACGGCACCGCGGCGCGGCCCAACGGCGGGGCGGGTGTCCTCATTAGCTCAGGGGCGCACGATAATGCGGTCGGGGGCGCGGCAAATGGTGCCGGGAACGTCATCGGCGGCAACACGGGCGACGGCGTTCGCATCACGGGGGCCGGCACGACGGCCAACACGATCGCCGGCAACTTCATCGGGACCGACGCGAGCGGGCGGACTCTCGGCGACGGCGGCAATGGGGTCGTCGTCGACACCGGCGCCACAAACAACGTCCTCGGCGGTGCCACGACCGATACGAACACGGCCCTCGGGAACGCGATTGCGAACAACCTCCGCGGCATCTACCTCAACGCTTCCGCCGGCTCGGGAAATACGATTCGCTTCAACCGCGTCACGGGCAACGGCGGCCAGAATAACGTCGTGAACGCGACGAACGACCCCTCGCCGCCGAACCTCTCGCTCGTCTTCGCGGGCAGCCCGACCAACGTCTTCGGCAGTCTCCAGGGCGTGGCCAACACGTCCTACAAGGTTGATTACTACACCGTCGACGCGGCCGGCGGGGCGTCGGCGTACCGGGAGACGTTCACTTACACCGCCGACGCGGCCGGCGTCGTCCACATCGCAACGACCTTGTCGATGCCGCTGGCCGTCGGCGGGTCGATCACGGCCATCGCGACCCGCGTGGACACCAACGGCAGTTCCGGCCTCGCCGCCGCGGCGACCGCCGTTACCGCGAGCGTCAACCTGAGCAACTCCACCGTGCCCGAGAATCAGCCCGCCGGCACGATCGTCGGAAACTTGTCGATCGCCGGCCAGAACTCGGGTGACCCCTTCCTGTACAACTTGACCCAGGCCACGGCCGACAACCGGGCGTTCAAAATCAACGGAAGCCAACTGAGCACGGCCGCCGTCCTGAACTACGAAGCCCGGCCGAGCTACACGATTACCGTCCAGGCCACGGACCCCGCCGGCAGCTACTCGTTCCTCCAGCGAATTACCATCACCGTCACGGACCTCAACGACGCCCCGGTCATCACGTCGGACGGCGGCGGCGACTCGGCGAACGTCTCCGTCAACGAGAACGAAACGCGCGTGACGACCGTCCACGCCGACGACGAAGACCTCGGAACCGTGGTGGCCTACTCCGTCATCGGCGGCGTCGATGCCAACTTTTTCTCGATCAACCCGACGACGGGCGTGCTGTCGTTTGTCAACGCCCCCGACTTCGAGAACCCGGCCGACGGCGACCACGACAACGTTTACGAAGTGGTCGTCCAGGCGTCGGACGGCCAACTCACCGACGCAGAGACGATCCTGGTGTCCGTCGCGGACGTGAACGACAACCCGCCGGTCATCTACGACGACGGCAGCGGCGACGACTACGTGGTAGTCGACGTGCCTGAGAACTCGACGGTCGTGACCACCATCTCGGCCACCGACGCCGACGTGAATTCAGTGCTGACGTACTCCATCACCGGCGGTGCCGACCAGGACTTGTTCGCCATCAACCCGGTGACCGGCGTGGTGACGTTCCGCACACCGCCCAATTTTGAACGGCCGGCCGACGCCGACGGGGATAACAACTACCAGGTGTTAGTCACCGTCAGCGACGGCCGGTTCACGGACTCCGAGTACGTGTACGCGAACGTTTACGACGTGAACGAGCCGCCCGTGATCGACACGCCTTCTCAGTTCACGCCGCCGGAAAATCAGGCCTTCGTCGCTACGATCGAGGCTACGGACGAGGACGACCCGACCCTGACGTATGCCATCACCGGCGGCGAGGACGCGGCCCAGTTTCAACTAGACGGAACGACCGGCGTCCTGTCGTTCGTCTCGCCGCCGGACCACGAACGGCCGGCCGACGCGAACGGCGACAACATCTACCACGTCACGGTCCAGGTTTCGGACGGGCAAAACACGACTACCCAGGCCTTGACCGTCACCGTGATCGACGAGAACGACAACCCGCCCGTCATCATCAGCAACGGCGGCGGCACGGCGACCGTGGCGGTGCCAGAAAACACGACGGGCGTCACGACCGTCGTCGCGACCGATGCCGACTCCAACCCGCAACTCCGGTATTCGATCACCGGCGGCAACGACGCCGCCCGGTTCACGATCGACCCTATCTTCGGCACGCTCGCCTTCGCGACAGCCCCGGACTTTGAAAGTCCGACGGACGCGAACGGCGACCACGTCTACGAGGTGTTCGTCCAAGTCTCCGACGGCACTTACACCGACGACCAATTCCTCTCCGTAGGCGTGACGAACGTCGTGGACGTCGCCCCGGTCATCACGAGCAACGGCGGCGGCCCCACGGCCACCCTGTCCGTGCCCGAGAACACGGCCGCCGTGACGACTATCACTGCGACCGACGCCGACGCCGGCCACCCGGCCGTGACGTTCTCCATCACCGGCGGGTCAGACGCGAGCCTGTTCACCCTCGATCCGACAACCGGCGTATTGCAGTTCCGGACGCCGCCCGACTTCGAGCACCCGACCGACGCCGACCACGACAACCGGTACGACGTGGTCGTGAAAGCGATGGCCGGAAGCCTGAGCACAACGCAAGCCCTCGCCGTCCGCGTGACGGACGTGAACGAACCGCCGCGGATCACGAGCGGCAACACCTTCACCCTGCCCGAGAACAAGACGGCCGTGGGGACCGTTACCGCGACCGACCCCGACGCGGGGGGGGAAGTGCTGTTCGCCATCGTCGGCGGGGCGGACGCGGCCCAGTTCGCGATCGACGCGACGACCGGCCTGCTGGCGTTCCGAACCGCGCCGGACTTTGAGCACCCGGCCGACGCCAACCACGACAATGTGTACGAAGTGAGCGTCCAAGCTTCGGACGGCTCGTTGAGAGACAGCCAGAATATGACCGTCATAGTGACAAACGTGACCGGGCCGACGGCCGATTTCACTCTCGTGAACTTCATTCCGCCCAACGGGATCGTACCGCCGAGAACGGCGTTTTTCAACATCAGCTTTAGTAAGCCGGTGTTGGGGGCAAGCAGCACGTCGAACTACGAACTCCGTCGTGCCGGAGCCGATGGCTTACTGGGAACGGCTGATGACATCGTTGTGCCCGTGGGTCCGTATTCGTACCCGCCGAGCACAGGCCCTACCACGAGTCTTGCACAAATCTATTTGCCGACAACGCCACTGTCAGGAGACGTTTACCGGCTGACGGTCAAGGATGCCATCACAGACGCGGCCGGTAACGCCCTCGACGGCGCTCGTACAGGTGACCCGGGAAGTGATTTTGTGTACGACTTCGTGGTAACGGCTACGGCGGCCACAAACTTCAAGGGAACACAGCCAGTTCCGCCATCAGGTTTTGTTGGGCACCCGACCTATTCAATCGCCGTCGATTTGAATAACGACGGCTACGATGATGTTGTTTCGCTAGTCAGCTCTAATTTGAACACCCCTTCCGGATATCTGATTAGTCTTTGTGTTTCGATGAACAATTTCGGCGATTTGGCACACGTGGTAATATTCGATACAGGCTACTATAATTCTAATAATCTTGCTGTCGGCGACTTCGATGGAGACGGCAAGATTGATCTTGGGGTGTTCGACGGCAACGGAATATTAATCTTCCATGGTACTGGAACGGGTTCTTTTTCTGGCACGACAGAGACGCCACTTCCCGGTCTCGGCTATGTATACTCCTTAGCAGTCGGCGACTTGAACAATGACGGACTTTTAGATTTAGCCTTCACAGGCTTTGACAGTAGCAATTATTCTGTAATAAATACGTGGATCAACGCCGGACAGAATCACTTCGTCCACGAACTAACCCATTCAGTTGGCGACCATTTTACACGAATATCTTTAGTTGATTACAACCGAGATGGCAAACTCGATCTCATAGATTTCCACCCGGGCCTGGGGTCGATCGAGGTCTTGTACGGAACTGGAGATGGCCTCATAGCTGGCGAGACAACATTTAACGCATTACAGGGATATGCATATTCTACTGACGGCCCACTGTTGAGCACCGACTTCAATGGCGATGGGATTCCCGACTTCGTACTTTCGAACGCCGGTTACCCCTACAGTCAAAATAATTTTGTAGAATTTTTAATTTATCGTAACGCGCTCGGTACATTTTCGCCGACAATCGTAAATCTAAACGACGCGCTTATTATATATCATGTTGCCTTGGGCGACTTTAATGGAGATGGTAAATCGGACGTAGCAGTATTTTATACGTCGAAGACCACTTCGGCCTACGCGCTCACCGTACTGACAGGTAACGGCGACGGTACATTTAATGTGGGCCAAACAGTACCCTTGACGGACACTTTTTTTTCACAAATAACTTATCAGAATACTGCTACCGCCTTGACTACCGTTAACATTAACCGTGACGGCAGATTGGACCTTCTTTTAACGGATACGTACACGAACGGATACTTTGACAACGATTTTTACGCTCTAATCAGTGTCCAGCCATCTACGCCGATTACTTCGCTCCAAAGTCCCGGTGGTTATATCTTTAGTCTTGTAAATAGTGGGGCCGGTGCCGGCCAAATTGCACAAGTCTCGACGAACGCCTTTAACGGGTTGAATCGACTCCAACTTAATGGCATTAGTTACGCACCTGTCGATCTGTCGAGTATGACTGATAGCGGGCAAACCTTAGTGACGGGCAAACAAAATGTTGCCGGAGTGACGGTTTCGCGACAGATCACTGTGCCATCCACCGGCGGCCAAGACTTCACGCGTACCGTGGACAGTTATACGAACAGTCTCTCATCCTTCCCGATCACCTTAACCGTCCACGTCGTCGGCAATTTGGCCTCCGACGCCTCGACTACGGTCTTCGCCGTCGCCCCCGACGGCAGTTGGTACGGCACCGACGACGGCAAGGGCGGGTTGGCCACCATCCACTACATCCACGGCCCGAGCGGCATCCGGCCCACGTCCGAAGATGTGATCGGTGACAACATCGAGTGGACCTACGTGCTGACCATTCTGCCCGGTCAGACGATCAAGCTGGCGACCTTCACGATCGTCGCCGCCGACCGGGACGCCGCCGTTGCCGCCGCCAACGCCCTCGTCCTGCCTAACGGCTTCGGCGGCCAAGCCGGCGCGTTCCTCAGCCGGGCGGACCTCGGCAGCCTGGCCAATTTCTACTACAACCGCCCGCCGACGGACGTGACGCTGTCGGCTACCAGCATCCCCGAGAACCGGCCCGCCGGCACGGTCGTCGGCACCCTCGCCGGCGTGGACCCGGACGCGAACGAGGCGTTCACCTACGCCCTCGTCGCCGGCGACGGTTCCACGGACAACGGCTCATTCACGATCGACGGCAACCAACTCAAGACCGCGGCCGCGTTCGATTTCGAGGTCAAGTCGAATTACGCCATCCGCGTGCGGGTGACGGACGCGGCCGGCGTGTCTTTCACCCGCGTGTTCACCGTTTCGGTCGTCAACCTGCCGGGGCCGACGGTGACCGGCATCCGGGGCTACTACGGCAACGGCCGGTCGATCGACCTCCTCACGACGACCCGGAAGGTGTTGCCGTGGTCGATCACCGCGATCGAGGTGACGTTCAGCGCCCCGGTGACCGCCCAAGCGGCTAGCCTAAGCCTTCCCTATTCGATCACGCCCGTAATAATCTCGGGCGTAACCGGGAGCGGCACGAACACGATCCGGTGGACGTTCCTCAACGGCCTGACGACCGTAAATTCCCCACTGATTCTGTCCGCCGCGGGGGGCAACGCGATCGTGTCGGTCTCGGGGCAAGAGCCGATCGCCGGCAACGGCGTCACCGACGGCACGCAGTACACGCGGACGCTCAAGGTTCTACAAGGCGACTTCGACGACAACGGAGTCGTCAACGCCACCGATGCGGCACTCGTCTACAAGGTCATTGGAACCGCGTACAACGCCTTCGCCGACGTGGATGGCGACGGCGACGTGGACATGGATGATTTTAACTTGGTCCGGAATCGCATCGGTCGAAGTCTCTAACTTTCTATTTGCTCGAAGAGAGACCCCGGGCGAACTCACAACTAGGAACTCACGCGATGCGCTGGTGTATACTTGTGCTTGCTTTTTTGACTCCCCCCTTGATGCCGTCGGCCGAGGCCGCCTTCCAGGTCTCGATTCAAGATACGACGGCGAACGCGGACTCGGTCGGCAACTTCTTCGACGTCGTATTGACCCACAACGACTCGCCGCCAACCGACAGTTATTCCTTGTTCTTATTCAGCGTTCGGGTCTCGGTGTCGGCGGATTCGGGCGTGGCGTTCGTGACCGTGACCGATTCTAGCCCGGGGTATATTTTCACCGGGAGCAGTTTGGGGATCATTCCGGTCAACGAATCGACCGCAACCCTTACGGCCATCAGTTGGAGCGATGTTGCCATTCCCGACGTAACAGTCAGTTCGCCAAGCACCTTTACGCTCGGCCGTGTGTTTTACGACGTTTCGAACAACGCCACCCCAGGCGTGTTCAGCTTGACCATCGACCCGCAAGTGACGAATTTTTTCGACGACAACACATCTGGCTCCGTCACCTTCACGACCTCAAATGGGAATTTGACCATTAACGGTGCAAGCCAAGCGGTTGTCACGCCGGAACCGGCCTCATTCTTGATACTCCTAACGGGCACCTGCGGACTTGCCGTGTTACGCCGGCGGTTTACCGCCGACTGCCCGCGGTTACAGACGGCTCGTCTCGCTGACAAAGATAATTCTGTATCAGGTACACAATCCACTGGAATCGCCACTAAACGACGATAAAGTATGCCACATCGCGGCCTTCCACCGAACGACGTGAAACGTACCAGATTGCCTCGGATTTCAGCCGAATCTGTCGAGTTGAGGGTTTCAAGAGCACTCGACTACGGAACCGAAGGTTAGAGGTTCGACTCCTCTTGGGTGTACTGGACTTACGGCGATTCGCCGGAGTCTGTCCGAGATATCCTGTCCGAGATCGAGAAATAACCCTCCCCGGTGTTACCAGCACCGAGGAGGGTCAGCGACGCGAACCTTTTCAGGCCCGGCCGTGCTTTAAACGGGTTTCCTGAGGAGGTTTCTTCCATGTCCCGCCGTCAGCCCGCTCCGTATTTCAAGAAGTCCCACAAGGCCTGGTACGTCCAAATCGGCGCGAAGCAGCACCGTCTTTCGGACGACTACGCCGAAGCACTCGCCCACTGTGCCGAGTTGCTCAAGGCCCATAAGAAGGCCGAACGGTTCGTCGTCCCCGGCGAGCCTCGGCCTTTTACCCTCGGACAACTCACTGCGGAGTTCCTGCGGGTCGCGTTCAAAGACCGCTCCCCGCGCACCCGCGGCTGGTACCAAGAGAAACTCACGCCCTTCGTCCGCCACCTCGGCGAAACCTTCCCGGCCTCCCACCTCAAGCCGCTCCACGTCGAACAGTGGGTCGCCGTCCACCCCGACTGGGCCCGGGGCACGGCACGGGGCGTCTGGCAGGCCGTGCAACGGCTTATGCGGTGGGCCGAGCGAAGTGGCCGGACGCCGCATTCGTCCGTCTGCGATTACGCCAAACCGAAGGCCGGGAAGCGGTCGGTCGTTATTTCGCCCGCCGAATACCAACGAGTCCGAGAGGCCATCCGCTCGGAGCGGTTCCTCGACCTCGTCACGCTGGCGTGGGATAACGGCCCTCATCCGCGGCTGGCACGAAGACCGTGGACTGACGGTGCCGGACGGCCGCGGGCGACGGAAGAGACTGTCACAACCGAATCGTTCCACCTGAACTCGGCATCCGGTCGCCCCAAAAGGAGGTGATTGGATCGTCAGAAGGCCGACATCGTTAGGCACTACAGTTTGCCCCCGGTCGAACCTGTTCGACCGGGGGTGGTTTCTTTTTGACGCAATACGGGGAAGGAGGTGGTCATCGCGCTCGGGGTGAGCGTGGCCGTGGCGGTGACGAGCTACGCCCTGCCGCACACGGCCGCGGCCGCCCTCAGCGGCGTCGGCGGGGCGTGCGCGGCCGTCGCCGTCCAGGCCGGCGCCTGGGTCAAGCGGAACGCCCGCCGCGTCAGCATCGCCCTCGCCTGACGCCGAACGGTGCCCCAATCGTGTGCTCTTGACGTCGCCCCGGCCGGTCCCAGCCCGCGCGGGAGCGACGTCAAGAGCACCCGGTCGGGGCACCCATCAACGCCGGCCATTCCCCCATTCTCCTTCGACCGAGGTGCCCCGTGGCCTACCTGGTTGCCTTCGCCGTGTTTCTGCTGCTGGCCGCCGCGTGCTGGTTCGCGGCCGTCGCCCTGTACCAGGGTTCCGTCGGCGGCCACCCGCCCGCCGCCACCCCCGACTACGCGAACCTCGTCGGCGCGGCCGTCGTCGTCAACGCCGTCACCGGGTTCGTCCCGAACCCGGCGGGATTCGCCCTCGGCAGCCTCGTGTGGGCCGTGGCCGTGGCTAACCTGGCCGTCCCGGCCGGCCGCAAGGTGGTGCTCGGCGGCTACCTACTGGCCGCGTCCGTGATCGCCCGCCTGGCCGTCCTCGGCATCCTCGACGTGACGAAGTGATGCCGCCCAGGCCGACCGGCTGGGTGAGATTGTGGGCGTGATGCCCTTTGCCGAACCGCGACCTCAACTCCTCAACCAGGGAGGGTCGGCCCGCCGGGTGGCGGGCCGATCGGGGTCGCTTTTCTTTAGGTGTTACTGAAGCCTCGATCACGGCCCGGCGAACTCGGCGGCCCGGATGCCGACGACCACGACGACCTGTCGTTCACCGACGAGGAAGCGGGCACCGACCCGGACTAACTGGTCGGGTTCCGTCAGGCGCTGTTCGAACCGCCCACAGCCCGACTGGTGCCAGTTACGGGGTTCCTCACCATCACCAAGGCGGACGGGTGGGAAGGTGGCAGACATAACTTTCTCGACATGCGGCAGGCAGGCGCCCCCGAGCCGACCTCCCTGCGCCCTCTTCCACGCGCGGTCTGAAACCGTCGAACCCGGCCGTGACCGCGGCCGTGGGCGTTTCAGCCTTCGTCGGCGTCGCCCTCGGAGTCTACCCGGTGTGGAAGGCGCCTGGACCCGGACGCCTTGCGGTACGAATACCGACTTCCATCGACAGGAATATCGGCACAGTTTTGGATTGCCGCTCGACCGCAACGAGTGGGGGCTATCATGGCGGGATGTATGCGATGACAAGCTTTCGATCCTAACCTCGCAAGCGGAAGTGGAGCAACCCCTCGTGAATGCTCCCGCCGCACCAGGACCTGTGCTGCCCAAAACAGTCCCGCACGGGCCGCCCGATCCGGCGTCGGCCGTCCGGGTGTCGCCGCGACTGATCGAGGCGGCACGGAGTGAGAGCGATGCAGTGGTGCAGACGCTGAACACGACGACGCGGGGCCTCGCGGCGGCCGAGGCCGAGTTGCGGTTGCGCCAGTACGGACCGAACGTCGTCGCGGCGGACCACCGGCACCCGCTCCTCCGCCTTCTCCGCCGGGCACTCGTCAACCCGCTCGTGATCCTCCTCGTCGCCCTCGCCGCGTCGTCGTTCGCGACCGGCGACGTGCGGGCGGGGTCCGTCGTGCTGGTGATGGTGGCCTTGGGCGTCATCGTGCGGTTCGTACAGGAGGCCCGCGCCGACACCGCCGCCGCCGCGTTGCGGGCGATGATCAGTGTTCACGCGACCGTCCTTCGCGACGGCCGGTCGCAAGAGCGGCCGGTGTCGAACCTGGTCCCCGGCGACGTGGTCGAGTTGGCCGCCGGGGACATGATCCCGGCCGACGTGCGGCTGCTCGCGTGCAAGGACCTGTTCGTCGTGCAGGGGAGCCTGACCGGGGAGGCGTTCCCGGTCGAGAAGTTCCCGGCCCGCGAGCCGGCCGGGGACCGCTCGCCGCTGGAGTTCGCCAACGTCTGCTACCTGGGCACCAGCGTCGAAAGCGGCACGGCCACGGCCGTCGTCGTGGCGACCGGGCTGACCACCGTCCTCGGCGGCATCTCGTCTGTCCTCGTCGGGCCGCAGCAGGCGAGCAGCTTCGACCGGGGGATGACGCGGTTCACGTGGCTGATGATCCGGTTCATGGCCGTCATGGTGCCGCTCGTGTTCGTCATCAACGGACTAACCAAAGGGAATTGGGGCGAGGCGTTCTTCTTCGCGACGGCGGTGGCGGTGGGCATGACGCCGGAGATGCTGCCGATGATCGTCGCCGTGTGCCTGTCGAAGGGCGCGATGGTGATGTCCCGCAAGAAGGTGATCGTCAAGCGGCTGAACGCGATCCAGAACCTCGGGGCGATGGACGTACTGTGCACCGACAAGACCGGGACGCTGACCCAGGACCGCATCATCCTGGAACGGTACTGCGACGTCAAATTGAAGCAGGACGACGACGTGCTGACGCTCGCGTATCTGAACAGCCACTTCCAGACCGGCCTGCGGAACCTGATGGACCGGGCCGTCCTCACGCACACGGAAATTCACGCGCACCCGTCGTTTGAAGGGTATGCCAAAGTCGACGAAATCCCGTTCGACTTCTCCCGGCGGATGATGTCGGTCGTCGTGAAGAAGCCGGACGGCCGGCACCGGCTGATCTGCAAGGGCGCGCCCGAGGCACTCTACCCGCACTGCACGACCTACGAACTCGACGGGCAGGCGCACCCCGTCAACGAGACGATCCGCGGCGAGCTGAAGCGCGAGTTCGACCGCCTCAGCGCCGACGGGTTTCGGGTCCTCGCCGTGGCGTACCGCGACTGCGACCCCAAATCGGTCTACGCGAAGGACGACGAGCAGGGGCTGACGCTCCGCGGGTACGTCGCGTTCCTCGACCCGCCGAAGGACTCGGCCCGCGAGGCCATCGCCGCGCTGCAGCGGATCGGCGTCGCGGTCAAGGTGCTGACGGGCGACAACGAGTTGGTCAGCCGGAAGATTTGCGGCGAGGTCGGCATCGCCACCGACGCGACACTGCTGGGCGGGCAGGTCGAGGCGATGTCCGACGCCGAGTTGACGGCCGCCGCCGCGAAGGCGACGCTCTTCGCCCGCCTGTCCCCGGCCCACAAGCAGCGGGTGATCCAGAGCCTGCGGGCGGCCGGGCACGTCGTCGGGTTTATGGGCGACGGGATCAACGACGCCCCCGGCCTCCGGGCGGCGGACGTCGGCGTGTCGGTCGATACCGCCGTCGACATCGCGAAGGAGTCGGCGGACGTCATTCTCCTGGAGAAGAACCTGCTCGTTCTAGAGGAGGGCGTCCGCGAGGGGCGGAAGGTGTTCGCCAACATCGTCAAGTACGTCCGCATGGGGGCGAGTTCCAACTTCGGCAACATGTTCAGCGTCCTCGGCGGCAGCATCTTCCTGCCGTTCGTGCCGATGGCCCCGATTCAGATTTTGACCAACAACCTGCTCTACGACTTCTCGCAGGTGGCCATCCCGACCGACGACGTGGATCCCGAACAGATCGCCAAGCCGCGGCCGTGGTCGATGCGGGCGATCACCCGGTACATCCTGTTCATCGGCCCGTGCAGCTCCGTGTTCGACTACGTCACGTTCTTCGTCATGCTCTACGCCTTCGGCTGCTGGGACCCGGCGAACGCGTCGCTGTTCCAGACGGCTTGGTTCGTCGAATCGCTGCTGACGCAGACGCTCATCATCCACGTCATCCGCACGAACCGCATCCCGTTCCTGCAAAGCCGGGCGAGCTGGCCGCTGCTGGCGACCACTCTCGCGGTAATGCTCGTCGGCGCGTCCCTGCCGTTCTCGCCGGTCGGCCCGTACCTCGGCTTCCGCCCACTGCCGTTGCTGTTCTGGCCGCTGCTCGCCGGCATTCTGCTCGGGTACGTCGCACTGACCCAGGTCGTCAAGTCGTGGCTCTTTCGGAAAGGTTGGACGGCGGAATAGTGTTGGAACCGCCGGCTTCCGGCCGCCCGTCGGCGTGTGGCTCGGCCCTCGACCGATTCGTAATGGAGAACCTGCGATGTTGTTCGATCTTGCCAAGGTCACCGCCCATCAGACCTACAACTTGCTGATCGGCCTGGTCGCGCCGCGGCCGATCGCGTGGATCACCAGCACGGACCTGTCGGGGAAACTCAACGCCGCTCCGTTCAGCGCGTACAACTACGTCGGCGTCGATCCGCCGATTGTTGCCGTCGGCGTCGGCAACCGGCCCGGTCCCGGCGTCGTCGGCAAGGACACCGCGCAGAACATTCGCAACACGCGCGAGTTCGTCATCAACGTCGTGAACGAGGCCTTGGCCGAGGCGATGGTTACGACCGCCATCGACTTCCCGCCCGGCGTGAACGAGCTGGACATCGCGGGCCTGAAGACCGCCCCGTCGGCCGTCGTGTCCGTGCCGCGGATCGCGGCCGCCCCGGCGAGTCTGGAGTGCCGCGAGACCGCGACGATCGAGATCGGGAACTCGCGGGTCATCCTGGGCCAGGTCGTCGCCATTCACGTAAACGACGAATTCATCGACCCGGCCGGCCCGTACGTCCGGGCCGAAGAACTTCACGCAATCGGCCGGATGAACGGCCTGGGCGGTTACGTCCGCACGCGGGACGCATTCTTCCGCGTGCCGCGGACGACCTACGCCGAGTGGCTCCAGGCGAATCAATGACCGGCAATAGGCCAAGCCGCCGAGGAGGCAATTCGTATGACCGAGAAGACCGACACGAACGATCTGCGTGCGATAGCACACCGGGCCATGCGGGAGCGGGGACTCGAACCCGACTTCCCGCCGGACGCGATCCGCCAACTGGCCGGCATCCCGGCGGCCGCCCACGAACCGGACCCGGCCGTTCGAGACCTTCGGACGCTCCTGTGGTGCTCGATCGACAACGACACGTCGCGCGACCTGGACCAACTCACCGTGGCCGAACCCCTCGCCGACGGCCGTGTCAAACTCCTCGTCGCCGTCGCGGACGTCGACGCGGTCGTCAAACCCCTCACGCCGATCGACGGCCACGCTCGAAAGAACACGACGTCCGTGTACACGGCCGCGCAAGTCTTTCCCATGCTGCCGGAACGCCTCTCGACCGACTTGACTTCGCTCAACGAGGGCGCGGACCGACTCGCCCTCGTCATCGAACTCGTGGTCGCGGCGGACGGGTCCGTTCCCGAGTCCGCGGTGTACCGGGCCGTCGTCCGCAGTCGCGCCCAACTCGCGTACCGGAGCGTGGCCGCGTGGCTCGCCGGAAGTGGGCCGGTGCCGGAAAAAGTCGCGAAGACAGCAGGGCTGGACGAGCAACTGCGGTTGCAAGATCGGATCGCGGGAATCATGAAGTCGGTCCGCGACGCGCACGGCGCTTTGGACCTCGAAACGATCGCGCCGGAGGCGGTGATGCAGGACGGGCGGGTCGTCGACCTCCGCCAGGACCGGCAGAACCGCGCCCAGGATTTGATCGCCGATTTCATGATCGCGGCCAACGGGGTGTCCGCCCAGTTCCTCCAGAAACAAGGCCGGCCGGCGTTCCGGCGGGTCGTTCGGACGCCCGAGCGGTGGGACCGCATCCGGGCGGTGGCCGCGGGGTTCGCAGATCACCTCCCAGTCGCCCCGGATTCCAAAGCCCTGGCCGCGTTTCTGACGCGCCGCCGGTTGGCGGACGCGCTGCGGTTCCCGGACCTGTCGCTGACCGTCGTCAAGTTACTCGGCGCCGGTGAGTACGCCGTGCAACTCCCCGGGGAGGAGCCGGCCGGGCACTTCGGCTTGGCCGTGCGGGAGTACAGCCAGTCCACCGCGCCCAACCGCCGCTTCCCCGACCTGATTACGCAGCGGCTGCTGAAAGCCGCCCTGGCGGGCGTTCCGTCGCCGTACGCGCCGACCGAACTCGCGGCGCTGGCGACGCACTGCACGGTGCAAGAAGACGCGGCCCGGAAGGTGGAGCGGCAAGTGCGGAAGTCCGCCGCGGCCCTGTTCTTGTCCGGGCGGGTCGGGGAGGTCTTCGACGCGCTGGTGACCGGGGCGTCCGAAAAAGGAACCTGGGTTCGGGTCCTGACGCCCCCCGTCGAGGGCCGGCTGCTGGCCGGGTATCAGTGGCTCGACGTGGGCGACCAACTCAAGGTCCGGCTGACGGGCCTGAACGTCGAACGCGGCTTCATCGATTTCGCGCGGTGGGAACAGGATACCAAACGGGTTGAACAACGGCGGATTAGTGATGACGCAACAGTCCGATGATTTGGTGCGGGTAGCAACGGGAGCGATGGCAGACGTCCAGGCCTGGATTGAGTTGATCCGGGCCACCGGGATCGAAGCCCGCCTGGTGGGGAGGGCTCGTCATCCGCTCCCCGGTGCCAGCCCCACGCCCGATACATCCCCCAGGCCCGCGGCGGGGCAGAAGCGTTGGGAGACCCGTGGGTCACACACCGAGTGAAAAGTGGGTCGAGGGCGTTTCCCCCGCCGACAGGACTGCGGACGTGGCGGAGCGTGCGCTCCGCGGCCGGTTCAAGGCGGTCCTCCACTACCTGCCGCTGGCGGCCGACCGGACCGGCGAGGACGTTGAACACGTCCACCAACTCCGCGTCTGGGCGAGACGGGCCGCGGCCGCCCTTCGCCTCTTCAAGGGCGAACTGCCCCGCCGCCGCCGCGCCTGGTTGCTGAAGCAACTCCGCACGGTGCGCCGGGCCGCCGACCAGGCCCGGGACTGCGACGTGCTGTTGGGCCGGCCCCACGCCCCCGGGGACGAGTGGGTCACGAACCTACGGGCCGAACGGGCCGCGGCGCAGCGGGCGATCGTGAAAGTTCACAAGCGGCTCTCGCGGGGCGGCCGGCTCTCCCGCCGGGTTGATCAACTGCTGAGTCGCGTCAAGGCCCGACGGCGGGGAAAACGGGCAAGACGGGACAGTCGGTTCGGGCCGTGGGCCTACGCCCGCCTCCGCTCGGAAGGCGAGCGGTACTTCGCCGCCATCCCGACCCGCCCGGGGGATGACGCCGCCCTCCACCCGCTCCGCGTCCGCGGCAAGCGACTGCGGTACGAGATGGAAGTCCTTGCCGGGGCGTTCCCCGAGTCGTTCCGCACGGCACTGTACCCGACACTGGAGAGGCTACAGGACCGGTTGGGGGAGATTAACGACCGGGCCACGGCGGCGGCACGCCTCCGGGCCAAGTTCGACGAAGAACAGTTAACGGAAGAAAAGGCCCAGTGGCGGCAGATGGAGGACGCCGAAGAGGCCCAACTCCGGCTGTCGCGGAAGGACTTCTGGGAAAAGTCTGGCCCGTCGATGCTTCGAGAGATGCGGGCCGGCTTCGAGGCTCTGTTTGCCAAGCCGCCCCGGCCTGGAAATCGACGGCACGAAAGGGAGCCCAGCTCGTAACGGATTTCTCCCGCCATCGCCTTTCCCACGCGATCAGGATGGAACCCTCGGCGCGGCATGTGCCGGCCGCGGGGCGGACGACGTTCCCCAGGTGTGCCCGGAGGCAGATCGGAAGGCCGATGGCGGACGTGTTCGCGTCGTACTGGCCGTATGTGACGAGCGGCGTGCTGCTGGCGGCCGACTTGTGGGCGACCGCACACGCCGTCCTGTACAAGCGCGACAACCGGGCGGCCCTCGGCTGGGTCGGCCTCATCTGGCTCGTCCCGGTCGCCGGGATCGCGCTCTACACCCTTTTCGGCATCAAACGCATTCGGCGGAAGGCCCGCCGGTTGCGCCGGAACCGTCACCCCGAGCGGCTCACCCTTGTGGCCGCCGAGGCGGGTGGAAGCCCCGGCCTGCGCCGACTGGTGGGCGAGGTGACGGGTCGACCCGTCTCGGGGCACAGCCGGATTCAACCTCTGCCGAGCGGCGAGGCGGCTTACGCCGCGATGCTGGCCGCGATCGCCGGGGCCGAGCGGTCAGTCGGCCTCTCGACCTACATCTTCGGCAACGACGCCACCGGCCACGCGTTCGTGGCCGCGCTGGCCGCGACCGTGAACCGCGGGGTGGCCGTGCGGGTGCTCGTGGACGACATCGGGTCGCGGTACTCCTTCCCGTCCGTCGTCGGCCGGTTGCGAGCCGCCGGCGTCCCCGTGGCCCGGTTCATGCCGTCCTTCCTCCCCTGGCGGTTCGCTTACGCTCAACTCCGCAACCACCGCAAGATTCTGGTGATCGACGGCATCGCCGGCTTCACCGGCGGGATGAACATCCGCGACGGCCACGACGCCCGCACTCACCCCCGCTTCCCGATCGCCGACTGTCACTTCCGCATCGACGGCCCGGTCCTGGCCGACGTGCGGGCGGTCTTCGCCGACGACTGGCAGTTCGCCACCGGCGAGCAACTGGACGGGGCCGCCTGGTTCCCCGACCTGTCGCCGGCCGGCCGGGCCGAGGCGCGGGGCATCGCCAGCGGGCCGGATGATGACCGGGACACGCTCCGGCTCGCGCTCCTCGGCGCGATCGCCAGCGCCCGGCGGTCGGTGCGGATCGTCACGCCGTACTTCGTGCCGGAAGGCGGCCTGTTGTCGGCGCTGGGCGTGGCGGCCCTGCGGGGCGTCGCGGTGGACGTCGTCGTGCCGGAACACAACAACCTGCGGCTCGTCCACTGGGCGATGCTGGGCCAGGTCGGGGACTTGATCGGCCACGGCGGCCGGGTGTGGCTGACGCCGTTGCCGTTCGACCACACGAAGTTGCTCGTCGTGGACGACGCGTGGTGCCTGATCGGCTCGGCCAACTGGGACGCCCGCAGTCTGCGGCTGAACTTCGAGCTCAACGTGGAGTGTTACGACGCGGAACTGGTCGGCGAGTTGGCCGCGATGGCGGCGGCCAAGATCGCCCGCGGCCGCCCACTGACGACCGCCGAGTTGAACCGGCGGAACCTGTTCTTCCGCCTCCGCGACGGCGTCGCCCGACTTGCAACGCCGTACCTGTAGCCCGAGAAGGCGAACCGAATGAGCCGTCCCCCGGCACAACCCGACGGGCTGTCCCCGACCGAAGTGGCCGAGCGGGTCGCGGCCGGGCGGGTCAACCGGCCGCCCCGCGACGGCTGGCGGGCCTACGCCGACATCGCCCGGCGGAACACGCTCACGCTGTACAACGCGCTGGTCGTGCCGGCGGCGGTCGGCCTGTTCCTGCTGGCGGACTATCGGGCGGCGTGGGCCGTCGGCGCGATGGCGGTGGCGAACGGGGCGCTCGGGCTGGCCCACGAACTCCGGGCGAAGCGGCACCTCGACCGCCTGAGCGTGCTCGGCGAGGCGCGGGTCCGCGTCCGGCGGGGCGGCACGGACGTGCCCCTGCCGTCAGGCCACGTCGTCGCGGACGACGTCGTGCTGCTCGCCGCCGGCGACACGGTGGTGGCCGACGGGGCTGTCGTCGCGGCCGATTTTCTCGAACTGGACGAGGCCCTCCTCACCGGCGAGTCGGACCCGGTTCCGAAGGCGGTCGGCGACCCGGTCAAGTCCGGGAGCGTTTGCGTCGCGGGCGGCGGGGCGTACC
Organism: Limnoglobus roseus; assembly: GCF_008254045.1. Taxonomy (GTDB): domain Bacteria; phylum Planctomycetota; class Planctomycetia; order Gemmatales; family Gemmataceae; genus Limnoglobus; species Limnoglobus roseus. The sequence continues at coordinate 4,418,142 of NZ_CP042425.1, forward strand.
GGGCCGAGCAAGTGGGGGCCGCGGCGTTCGCCCACCGGGTGGCCGCCGCGGCGCGGCAGTACCGGCACGCCCCCGGGCCGACGCAGGCGACCCTCGACCGCCTGGTGCGCGGGCTGACGGTTGTGGCGGTCGGCCTGTGCCTGGGGTACGTGCTGCTGCACCTCGTCCGCGGCTTCCCGGCGGCCGACCTGGTGTCGATGGTCGCGGCCACGATCACGTCGATGGTGCCGCAAGGATTGGTGCTGCTCGCCACGCTCGTGTTCGTCCTCGCGGCGACGCGGCTCGGCCGGCGGGGGGCCGTCGTCCAGCAGTTGGCGGCCGTCGAGGGGCTGGCCGCCGTGGACGTGATTTGCGCCGACAAGACCGGAACCCTGACCACGGGCCGGCAGACGCTCGACCGCGTCGTGGCGTTCGCCGAACCCGAGGCCGCGGTGCGGCGGTGGCTGGGCGGGTTTGCCGCAACGAGCGCGGACGGGCTGAACAAGAGCATCCAAGCCCTTCGCGAAGCACTGGCGGCCGAGGCGGAACACATCGACGTCCGCGACCAGTTGCCGTTCCAGTCCCACAACCGCTGTAGCGCGATCGTCGCGAACGGGACGGGCGAGCCGCGGCTGTTCGTGCTCGGCAGTTTCGAAGTCCTCGCCCCCCGCCTCCCGGAATCGGGTCGGGCCGCCGTCGAAGCCGCCTGGCGGGAACTGCTCCCGACCGGGCTGCGCCTGCTCGCGTTCGCGGACGGGCACGCCGGCCCCGAAGGATTCCAGGGTCGGTTGCCCGACATTCCCCTTCGCCCGTTAGCCGTCGTCGCCCTGCGGGACGAGTTGCGGCCGCGAGTGGCGGACGTATTGGCGGGGTTGGCCGCCCAGGGCATCCGCCTCAAGGTCGTGTCCGGCGACCACCCGGAGACCGTGCGGGCCACCGTCCGGGCGCTCGGGGCCGCCTTCGGTGAGCAGTCCATCGTGACGGGCGACGAGTGGGCGAATGCCGCCGACCGCGTCGCACTGGCCGAGCGGTGCGACCTCTTCGGCCGGGTGTCGCCGGAGCAGAAGGTGGCCCTCGTCGCCGCCCTCCAGCAGGCCGGGCACCGGGTCGGCATGATCGGGGACGGGGTGAACGACGTGCTGCCGATCAAGCGGGCCGACTTCGGCGTGGCGATGGGGGCGGGCAGTCAAGCGGCGAAGGCCGTGGCCGGGCTGGTGCTGGAGTCGAACGATTTCGCCGTCCTGCCCGCGGCCCTGGCGGAAGGGCGGCGGGTGGTCCAGAACGTCCGCCTCGCGGCGAAGTTGTTCCTGCTGAAGAACGTCTACACGGTGGCCCTGATCCTCGTGGCGGTCGGCGTCTGCGGGCTGCCGTTCCCGTACCTGCCGCAGCAAGTCACGCTCCTGAACGCCTTGACCATCGGCGGGCCGGCCGCGATCATCCTCGCCGGCCGGGCGACGGGCCGAACCGGCGGCCCGAACTTCTACGCCGACGTCGGCCGCTTCGTGCTGACGGCCGGCGCGGCGACGAGCGCCGCCGGCCTGGCCGTTTACCTCGGGTCGCTCCTCACGCTGGGCCACGACGCGGAAACGGCCCGTACGCTCTTGCTGACGACGCTGATCCTCGCCGGCGTCGGCAACGCGGTCGTCGCCACGGCCGGCGACCGGCGGCTGATCGCGTGGGCGGCCTTCGGCGTGGGTGGCATCGTCGCGGCGGCGGCCGTCCCGCCGGCCGCGTACTTCTTCGCCCTCGCGCCGTTGACCGGCGGCCAGTGGCTGGCCGTGGTCTTGGCGGCGGGGGCATCCGTGGTCGTTTCGGCCGCGTTCAATCTTGGTGGGGGTTTCGGAGGTGGAAGTCGATCACCAGCGGAAGGTGGTCCGACGCACGGTGGGCCAGGGGCGTCCGGACGACCGCCGCCTCGCGGATGAACAGCCCGCGGTGGAACGCCTTGTCGAGGCTGAGCGCCGGCAGGAAGGCCGGGAACGTGCGGAACCGCGACGGCGGCGCGGTAATGTGCTGGAAGCCCTGCGAGGCGAGCGGCCCGGCGGCAAGGCGGTTCCGCCAGTCGTTGCAGTCCCCGACGACCATCGTCGGCAGGCCCGCGGACTCGCGGAACAGGGCGTGGCCGAGCAGGCGCTCGACCTGCCAGCGGCGTTCGCCCTCGGTCAGCCCGAGGTGCCAGTGCGCGAGATGCAGGAGGCCTTCCGGCGTGTCGACGACGACCAGTTGTCCGCCGCGGGCCTTCCGCCACCCGCACCGCAGCGAGACGTGGTGCCGCCGGAGGATCGGCCACCGCGACAGAATCAAGTTGCCGTACCCGCCGCGGCGGTAGTGGTGGTTCAGCTGGAAGGCCGAGTCGGCGGCCGCGACGGCGTCGCGGAGCAACTGCGGCTGGTCGTCGCCCCGCGTGCGGCGGGCGTGCCGCGTCACCTCCTGCAGGCAGAGAACGTCCGGGTTGACGTGCTCGACGACCCGCACCACGCGGTCCAAGTCGTACCGCCGGTCCCGCCCGCCGATGCCCTTGTGGATGTTGTAGCTGAGCAGCCGCATGGAGGGTCATCGGAAAGGGGGCGGCTCGATCCGCGAGTTCGTAGCGATCATACTTCGATGAACGCTCGCCGGTTGTCAACAGCAAGCGGGTCGATTGGTCCAGGCCGCCGCATTCACTCCCATCCTTCAATGTGAGCATCAGGGGATGATGGGGTCGCGGCCGGTCACGGCGGCGGGAGGGGACGCGAGCCGACCGAACTTGACCAGTTCCACAACCCCGACCGGGGCCAGAGAGCAGGTCATCACCAGCCCCCAGTCGGCGGCGGTGAGGGGGACGGTGTGCAGCACGGATTGCAGGAACGGCGTGTAGACCGCCGCCACCTGCAGGAGGAGGCAGCCCGCCACGGCCGCCCAGAGCCAACCGTTCGTGAACAGCCGGGCGGTGAACGCCGAATGCCGCTGAGATCGGGCGTTGAAGGCGTGGAACACCTGGACGAGGGCCAGCGTCATGAAGGCCAGTGTCGACGCGTGCCGATGGCCCGACCCCTCCGCGCCGTACCACCGCATGCCGACGAAGTACGCGAGAAGCGTGACCCCGGTCAGCAACATTCCCTGCCAGCCGATCAACCCGATGAACGACGCAGTCATGAGCGGCTCCCGCGGGTTTCGGGGCGGCCGCTTCATTGCGTCGGGGTTCGACGGCTCCAGGGCCAACGCCATCGCCGGGAACACGTCGGTGACCATGTTCAGCCACAAGATCTGCAAGGCTCCGAGCGGGAGGGGCCAGCCGACCATGAGAGAAGCGAACACCACCAGAATTTCGGCGAGGTTGCAGGAGAAGAGGTAGTGAACGAACCGCAGAATGTTGGAGTAGATGACCCGCCCCTGCTCGACGGCCCCGACGATCGTGGCGAAGTTATCGTCGGTGATGACCATGGCCGCCGCTTCTTTCGCCACGTCCGTCCCCTTGACGCCCATCGCAATGCCGATGTCGGCCTGCTTGAGCGCGGGGGCGTCGTTCACCCCGTCCCCGGTCATCGCCACCACTTCGCCTCCCGCCTGGAGGGCTTTGACGATTCGCAACTTGTGCTCCGGGGAGACGCGGGCGAACACGCCCACGCCTGCGGCGGCCGTTCGCCAGCCTTCGTCGTCCAGGCCGGCCAACTCACGGCCGTGGGCGGTCCGGAGCGGTCGCCCTTGCGGGTCGCGGTCCAGGCCGAGTTGCCGGCCGATCTCGGCGGCCGTCGCCTCCTGGTCGCCGGTAATCATAACGGTGCGGATGCCGGCCCGCCGGCACCTCTCGATGGCGGCCTTGGCTTCTTCCCGCAGCGGATCGATCATGCCGACCAGGCCGACGAATACCAGCCCGCCGGTGAGGTCTTCATCGCGGTAGCCCGCCGGCAGGTCTTTGAACGCCAGGGCGAGAACGCGGAACGCCTGGCCGGCGAGCTTCTCGTTGGCCGCAAGCACCCGCTCCCGGCCTTCGGGGGTCATCGGTCGGACGCCCTCGCAGGTGAACAACCCGGTGCTGGCTTCGGCGACGACACTCGGACCGCCTTTGACGTAGGCGACGGCCGGGCCGCCCGGCGAGCAGTGCACGGTCACCATCCGCTTCGACTCACTGCTGAACGGCACCTCGCCGACCCGGGGCGACTCCCGCTCCAGGTCGTCCTTTCCCATCCTGGCCTTGACGGCGGCGACGAGCAGTGCCCCTTCCGTCGGGTCGCCGAGGACGGCGGCCGAACCGCCGGCCCGGTCGAGAGTCGCGTCGGAACAGAGCACGCCGACCCGCAGGGCGAGCGCCAGGTGCTGATCGGCGTGGACGTCGAGGGCACGGCCGTTCTCGCGGAACTCACCCGCCAGGGCGAAGCCGGCGCCCGACACGTCGATCCGGCGATCCCCGAGTTGGAGGGCGCAAACGGTCATCTCGTCCCGGGTAAGGGTGCCGGTCTTGTCCGTGCAAATAACTGTAGTCGAGCCGAGTGTCTCGACGGCGGGCAGGCGGCGGACGAGGGCACCCATGCGGGCCATCCGCTGCATGCCGAGGGCCAGCGTCATGGTGGCGACGGCGGGCAGGCCCTCGGGCACGGCCGCGATGGCGAGCGAGATGCCGATCTTGAGCATGGAAACGAAGTCGTTGCCCCGCAGCCAGCCCGCGAGGACGATCACCGCACAGAGTACCAGGACGACTCCGATCAGGGCGTGCCCGAGTTGCGCCAGCTTGCGTTCGAGCGGGGTGTCGCGGCCGCCGGCCTCGTCGATCAGCGCCCCGATCCGGCCGACCTCCGTCCGCATACCAGTGGCCGTCACGAGGAGCCGGCCGCGGCCGTCCGTCACCGCCGTGCCGAGGTACGCCATGTCCAGCCGGTCGCCGAGCGGGGCGACGTCATCCAGCACAGGTTCGACAGACTTCCCGACCGGGAGCGATTCTCCGGTCAGCGCGGCCTCTGCCACTTGTAGGCGAACGCACTCGACGACTCGCCCGTCGGCGGGCACCCGCGACCCGGCGGCGAGAAGGACGATGTCGCCGGGCACCAACTCGGCAGCGGGAATTTCGCGGTCCATGCCACCTCGGGTGACGCGGGCCGTCGGCACCGCCTGCCGCTGCAACGCGGTGAGCGACTGCTCGGCGCTCCACTCGGTCAGGAACCCGACGACCGCGTTCAGGACGAGGACGACCAAGACGGCGACCGCCTCGATGTTATCCCCGAGTGCGAACGCGACTCCGGTCGCCACGGCGAGGAGGCCGACGATGAGGCTGTTGAACTGGCTCGCGAGGATCGAGAGGGCGGACCGCCCCTTCGAGTGGGTCAGTGTGTTCGCGCCGTGTCGCGCCCGCCGCCGGACCGCCTCGGCATTGCTCAGGCCGCTCGAAAGGTTGGTCTTCAGAGTTCCGGCGACCTCTTCGACCGGCAGCGTGTGCCAGTGCCGTTCCTGTTCACCGGCAGTGGCGAGGTGATCGCTCGCAAGTTCGGCGTGCGGGCCGTTCGTCATGCCGTTAGTCCTCACGGGATTTTTCGGCTGAGCTGGCAGCGTTGTTGAACGGCCGAAACGGCTCGAAGGATGAAACCCTCATGCTACTCGCCCGAGCTTGGTCCACGCCTATCTCATACCGCTTACGTCTTTCCGTCAGCCTTGAGCGTTCGGGAATCGCTCCAAGCGAGCTTCTCGCAAACGACAACGGTGAAGGCGGTCACGATATTGGTTCGCCTAGCCGGGATTGACCGGACTTTCGGCATTCATTTCAGCCCTGCTTAGTATTCGCTGACCGGCACAGAATAGTCGGCCTCATGATACGCTCACTCTACATGGCCATCAGGCCATGTTCAGATGTCTGAATTACCGGTGCGGTCCGAGGTCACGTTTCTCGACTGCCGACCGGTTCCGGGATGCGTTGTGCCCCCCTACGCTGGTCGTCATTTCGGGACCACATCGACTGCGGCTCCATGATTAGCTGCTCCAGCAACGCCCGTAACAGGACTGGCTCGGCGGGCTTGAAAATGTAATGGCGGATGCCGAGTTCTCGGCCACGCGCCTGGTGGATCGCTGACGTGTGGCCGCTGATGACGACGACGGGCGTACCTCCGCACCCCCCGAGTTGCCGGAAGTGGGCGGTGAACGCGAACCCGTCCATTGGGGCCATGCCGATGTCGAGCAGCACGACGGCCGGCCGGCGGACCCTGACGGCTGCGAGTGCGGCGGCCCCGCTATACCGCGGGGCCGCGTCGTATCCCCAGAGTGTGCAGAGATCGGCCATGCTGTCGGCCGCGTCGGGTGAGTCGTCCACCACCAACACGTGAGGTCGTAGAACGTCCATGTAAATTCCCGACGACCCCGGTGGGTCGGAACTCGCGGCTGTTACGAGACGGACGGACGTGAAATTGCCTTTGACGCCAATTATGCGACCAGGACTGGGACGGGCCGACAGGTAACAGGACAGAAGTGTTGGGGGAATTGGGAAAAGGCGTGTCGGACAATGCCCGGATTCGGGGAGAGTTGCCTGACACGGAGTCGTCAGCCTTCTTGAAGCCAGCCCTGCTGGACGGCGTAGCGGACGAGGGCGGACCGGCTCTGGAGGCCGAGCTTCTCCATCGCCCTCGCCCGGTACGTCTCGACCGTCTTGATGCTCAGTTCGAGTTTGGCGGCGATCTCCTTGTTGCTGTACCCGGCGGCGGTCGATAGGGCGACCTCGGCCTCCCGATCGCTCAACTCGCCGTTCGCCACGCCGCCGTTCGTCGGCTGGCCGACGAACCCGCCCACCACCTTGCCGGCCATGCTCGGGTCCAGGTAGACGCCGCCGCCCGCGACCACCCGGATGGCGTGGATGAGATCCTCGGGGGCCGCCCGCTTGAGCACGTACCCGGCCGCCCCGGCCGCCAAGAGCTGCCGGATGTACCCCTTGTCCTCGTGTACGGTCAGGGCCAGCACCCGGGCGGTCGGGCACTCCTGCCGCATCCGCTTGGTCGCCTGGGAGCCGGTCATGCCGGGCATCGACACGTCCATGACCACCACGTCCGGCCGCAGCACGACCACCTGCTCGCAGGCGGGGAGACCGTCGGCCGCCTCACCGACGACGGTCATCCCCGGCTGGGAGTTGATCAAGGCTTTTAGACCCTCGCGGACGACCGCGTGGTCGTCCACGAGAAAGATCCGCTGCTTAGCCATCGGCGTTCCGTCCTTCCTCACTCGGGAGCGGGATGCGGGCGATGACGGTCGTGCCCCGGCCGCGGGAGGATTCGACCGTCAAGGTTCCCCCCACCAATTCCGCACGCTCCCGCATGCCGAGGACGCCCAGCCGGTGGGGGGCGACCGAGTCGGCGTCGAACCCCCGCCCGTCGTCCTCGATCAGGGCCGTCGCCTGGCCCGCCGACCGGCGGAGGACGACGCTGACCCGGAGGGCGGCGGCGTGCTTGAGCACGTTCGTCAGAGCCTCCTGAATAACCCGGTACAGCGCCGTCTCGATCGGGGGCGGGAGGCGGGGGGCGTCCGGCCCCGGCCCCTGGAAATCGACCTCAACGCCCGCCCGCTCCGACCACCCTTCGGCGTAATTGGCCAAGGCCGCGTGGAGGCCCAGGTCGTCGAGCGCCGTCGGCCGCAGTTCGAGGGCCAGGTGGTGGACCTGGCGGCCGATGCGGTCGGTTAGCGACTGCAACCCGAGCAACCGGTCCCGCTCCGCCGACGGGTCGGGGGTGGCGTCCTTAACGAGTTTTAACCCAAGGCCGAGGGCGGTCAGGTACTGGCCCAACTCGTCGTGCAACTCCCGGGCGATCCGCCGCCGCTCGTCCTCCTGGACCGTCGTCAGTTGCTGTTGCAGGTCCCGGCGGTCCGCTTCTGCGACCTCCCGCCGGCCGATCTCCGTCGTGAGCTTCCCGTTCGTGCTGGCCAGTTCGATCGTCCGCTCCTCGACCCGGACTTCCAGCCCGGCGTGGGCGACCCGGAGGGCGTCCTGGGCCCGCTTGCGGTCGGTCACGTCCCGGATGTTGCACTGGATGACCTTGGTGTCGCCGACGGCGTACACGTTGCTGACGAACTCGACCTCGATGCCGCGGTCGTCGTGCGTCCGCAGGGGAAGGTCGTCGTAGCGAATGTACCCGACCCCCTGGAGGGTGCGGAACGCCTCCTTGCTCGACTCGATGTCGCGGAACAGCCCGATCTCCCACAACTCCCGGCCGACCAGTTCGTCCCGGGCGTACCCGAGCATGTCGGTAAGGAATGGGTTGGCGTCGAAGATCCGCCGGGTGTCCGGGTCCACGAGCAGGATGCCGTCTTGGGCGGTCTCGAAGAGCCGGCGGTATCGGGTTTCGGACAGGGCCAGAGACTCGACCGCCCGCCGCCGCTCGGTCGCGTCCTCGATGGCGAGCAGGATGAGCGCCGGCCGCCCCCCGGCCGGGGGTAGTCGGCGGGCGTTGAGGATCATCAGCCGGCGGCCCAGAACCCGGAAGTCGTGGTCGACCTCAAAGTCGTCGAAGTGACTGTCCCGCGGCAGAACCTGTTCGAGCAGATCGCGCAGCTCGGGAATGTCCCACTCGCCGTCGCCGAGGGCGAAGAGGGATTGACCCTCGGTTTCCGGCGAGGCTACGCGGAATGTCTGGTAGAACGAGTGGTTCGCGGTCCACACCCGCAGTCCCGCGTCGAGGATCACGAGGGGTTCGCGGACCGTCTGGACGATCCCCTCGGCGAATGCCCGCGCGTCCTCGACCCCCTGCATGATCCGCTGACGCTCGCTGACGTCGCAGAAAAATAATATGGCCCCATCGACGGACCCGGTGGCGTCGCGGACCGGACCCACGCCGTGGTCGATCCGCCGTTCCCGCCCGTCCCGGGCGATGAGAACGGTGTGGTCGGACAGGCCGTCGGCTTCTCCGGTGTCGACCACCCGAGCGACCGCGTCCGGGACCGGCCGTCGGGTCTTCTCGTCCTCGATCCGGAAGACGCCCGCGAGCGGCCGGCCCACGGCCTCTTCGTGCCGCCAGCCGGTAATGGCCTCGGCGACCGTGTTCAACTCCAGGACAAGGCCGTGGGTGTCGGTCCGGATCGTGGCCATGCCGATGTCGGCGAGGGCGACCCGGAGCCAATTTTCGGACGACGGGCGGAGGTCCTGAAGTGGTTGCATCGGCGGCAGATCTCCCGAGCAGCCCCACGCGTCGTCTCAACCGGCAGTCACGGTATGCCCCTAAAGTCGAAAGGCTCTGCGGCGAGACGAGCGCGAAGCCCGGTGGTGTTATTCTATCGAGGGGCGGGCCCGTGCGACCCGGGCGTGGGTCAATGCGCCCGTTCCGGGTGGAGAACCAGTGTTACGAGAACGGAAGCGTCCTCGACGCCGCGGAGGGAATGAAGCTCGCCTCCGGCGAGATAGAGCATCTGGCCGGCGGTCAGTTCTCGGGTGGTGCCACCGGCCGTGAACGCAACCCGGCCTTCCAGGCACTGAACCGTGACTGGCCCCGCGACCTGGTGGCGCGGCCACTCCTTTCCCGCCGGCACGACGAAACGCATGACCTCCAGGCCGTCGGTTTTTACCAGCGTGCGGGTGACCGCTTGTGCCAGTTCCCCTCGGAGGGGCCGGACGTCGATGACGTCACCGGATCGTGCGTGCGGGATGGCCACGGGAAGGCTCCTGGGTACTTGCTTCGGGATCGACCGGCGGGGCTCGCCGGTGCCGGTGACGACCGTCCGACCCGGCGGATCGCTTGCCGGGAAGGACTCTTTGCTGGCCTCGTCGACGCCGTCGTCTTCCGACGGGGGTGACGACCGGCACACGGCATTTGCCTGTTGGATGAGTTTGTTCATTGGCTCGGGCGGGGTCCGCCACTCTTGTCTGCCGCCCGGCGGCTGTCGAGGATCGGTCGAGACTGCCAAAGGCTCCGCCGAGCGGCACGTCCCGCCAGCCGAGCCATGGTACCTCGGACATCTCGTCAACTATTTGGAGACAATCATCTTGGCCATTTCACGGCACGAGGCCGCACACTTCTTGCACGACTCGGCACACGCTTTCATCTCGGGCGCGTCGGCCCCCTTCTCGCACGCGGCGGCGCAGTCGTCGCAGCACTTCGCGCAGAACTCGCACGCCCCTGGGCAGAACGAACTCTGGCGGGCACAGATGGTCGCGCACAGCTTACAGCAATCGGCGCAGTCGGTGCAGAGTTGCGCCGGCCGGGCATGCTCCTTCTGGCCGTCGCCCACCTTCGTGAAGCAGAACTTGAAGCAGGCGTCGCACTGCAACTGACAGTTGGCGCACTCCTTCGCGCACGCGTCGTAGTGCTTCTCGTGGCCGGCGGCCGGCTTGTCGGCGGCGCGGGACGCGAGGGCCGTCCACCCGATCGCGGAGGACAGGACGGCGAACGCCGCAAGTGCGTACAGACGAGTCATGGGATGCTCCTGCCAAGGGAGTTGATAGTAACACCAGCCGACCGAGCCACGAATCGCGCCTCGCATCCTGGATGACCGCTATTCTCACACCTTGGCGGCGATGCGATGACAGGAGATGACGTAACGAGAATGGGCAAAAGATACCTCCGTTGACGGGGAATCCCCGGTCTGCCGGCGATCCCGAACGTAGCTGAAGGCCCTTTCGGGCGATACCGGAAAACACTTCTCCGCGTGCCGTTCCGCACGCACGAAGCCTCGAAAGGGGATGTAATCCGCGACTCTCAATGGCACGAGTTCGGCTGACGACTGGCTCATTCCCTGACGCCATTTTTCCACTTACCGCGACACCCGCAGCACAAACCCCCGTCACCTTCACTCCTGCGATCCGGGATACTGTTACGGTCGGCAAGCAGAACCGGATCTGTGTCCGGTATGACAACCCGATTTCGACCGAGAGGAACTCCAGATGAAGACCGACACGCAGTTGCAGAAGGACGTCATGGACGAGATCAAGTGGGAGCCGAGCACCACGGCGGCCTCGGTCGGGGTGACGGCCAAGGACGGGGTGGTGACACTGACCGGCACGGTCGCGTCCTACGCCGAGAAGTGGGCGGCGGAGCGGGCCGCCCAGCGGGTCGAGGGCGTCAAGGGCCTCGCCCAGGAGATCGCGATCAAGCCGTTCGGCTTCCACGTCAAGAACGACACGGAGATCGCCGACGCCGCGGTCACCGCACTCAAGTGGCACGTCTGGGTGCCGGGCGGCGTCCAGGCGACCGTCGCCCAGGGGTTGGTCACACTCAAGGGCACCGCGGACTGGGAATACCAGCGGACCGCGGCCCACGACGCCGTCTGCTTCATGCCCGGCGTGACGGGCGTGATCAACGAAATCACCCTCAAACCGTCGGCCAAGCCGACCGCCGTCAAGGACGCGATCACGAAGGCGTTCGTGCGGAACGCCGAGATCGACGCCGGGACGGTGAAAGTGACGGCCGACGGCGGCGCGGTGACGCTGTCCGGCAACGTCCGGTCGTGGAACGAAAAGGACCAGGCCCGGTCGGCGGCGTGGAATGCCCCCGGCGTCAACAGCGTGACGAACGACATCGCCGTCTCGTACACGTGACGGCCGCCAGTCAGCGAAGGAATTCGCTGACCCTCCTCAGCACCCTTGTCCTTACGCCAGGAACTCGAGCGATGTCCGAGGCAACGAAACACCCCGCGCCCCTGGCCACGATCCGCTTCATCGAGCTGGTCGGTGAGTCGAAGTACGGCTGGGAGGACGCCGCCGAGCGACTCGTGAAGCGGGAGTCCGCGAAGCACAAGAACATCACCGGGCTGGACGTGCTCCGCAGCACCGCCATCGTCCGGGAGGGCCGAATTGTGCAGTACCGCATCGAGGCCAAGGTGACCTACGCCATCGAACCCGACCGCGGCGAGCAGTGAACGCCACCATACCGCCCGTGACAGCCCGCTTTGTAAGGGGCGGGTTGTCATGGTGGTCGCTCGCGACCACCCAAGTCCGAAACCGATCTATCCGATCCTGGAGACTGTCATGACGAAGAATTCCGCGACGACGCACGACGGCAAGGTTGTGAGCGTGGCCGGTGACAAGCTGACGACGACGTGTGGCGAGGGCAAGGAGCACTGCCACACGTTCGCCAAGGACGCGAAAGTGACGTGTGACGGGAAGGCGGGCAAAGCCGCCGACCTGAAGGCCGGAACGGACGTCCGGGTGACCACCCACAAGAGCGACAAGACGGTGGCGACGGCCGTCGAGTCGGGCAAACACATCCCGGCAGCAGCGCCCAAGGCGTAGTGCCACCGACCCGCGGTCGTGGTTCGGCCATCGGTCGAGTCACGACCGCGGGGCATCGAAGCTTATTCCAAGGGGCTGCGCTATGACGACTCAAACCCGGACCGAGATTCCCGCTCACTTGAACGGACGGCACGAACGTACTTACGAAGCGATCTTCCGCCACCCGGCCGCCCACAACTTGGAGTGGCACGACGTACGGTCGCTGCTCGACGCTCTTGCGGAAGTGACTGAAGGGTCGAACGGTTCTCTACGGGTGACGCGGAACGGACACGAAACAATTTTGCACGATCCCAAGCACAAGAACGTCACCTCGGTCGAGGACGTCCTGGCTCTCCGCCGCTTCCTCGAACAGTCGGGCGTTCCTGCTGCCCAGCCTCCCGCCACTGCCGCCTCCGACCTCCTCGTCGTCATCGATCACCAGGAAGCGAAGGTGTACCGCACCTTATTGCACGGAACTGTTCCAGAGCACCTCGCGCCGTACGACCCGCACGGCTACGGACGGCACCTGCGGTCCCGCAATGAGGAGACGGACGGCAAGCGACGGCCGGAGCGAAAGAGTTACTACGAGGCCGTCGCAGCCACCCTTCGGGGGGCCGACCGGATCGTGCTGTTCGGCAGCGGCACCGGGGCGAGCAGCGCCCTGGACGAACTGGTGACCGACTTGCGTGAAAACCACCGTGACGTGGCCGAGCGCGTAATCGGCACGGCCGCGGTTGACGCACACCATCTAACCGACGACCAGTTACTGGCACGTGCGCGTGAGTTCTTCGCGCCAGCGGGCGTCTAGCATCGAAGGAAACACTTCGGGCAAACGCTGGAGTGCCGGGGACGCGGGCAGGATTCTGATTTTCAGGGGGAAGAATTATGACAACGAACTGGAGCGAGGAAAAATACGACGCCATGAGTCCGGCGGAACAATCCGCCAAGAGAAAGCCTCACCACGCTCGTACGCCCACCGGCCCAACGCCTGCTCAAGCGGGTGACCGAGACAAGACTAACCCCGGACGGGTGAAGTTGCGCTCGTTCGCGGGACGCGATTTGGATATGACGTGGACAATAGCTTTGGAAATAATGCTCGTTTTGCTCGCGGCTGTATCACTCTGCATTCTCGCAATTGCGGAGTTGAATGCGCTTACTTCGGGCGCAGCCGTGGCCTGTATCGTTGCCGTAGTGGGAGTGAGTCAATGGATCTTGTGGCGGCAACTGTTCCCTGATGAAATTGTCAAATACACATCGCAGGTGCGAGACGGACGTGCTTAGCATGGACACCGATTGATCCATAGCTGCCGCGCAAGCTCGTCTACACCCGGCCGCCGAGGAGTACCCGTATGACTGAGGCGCTCCGACTCCGAGACGCTACCGTTCAGGACATCCAGTTCGAGCTTCTCCGCCGGACGAAGTTCAACGCGCTGGACGGCGAACGGGTCCGTGACAGCCTGCTAAAGCACCGGCACCTGTGGCACGCGGTCCTGCTCGACCGGCCGGGAGTGCCGAACTACGCCGACCCAAGCCATCTCCTGACGGCCGGCCTGATCAAGCTCCGCGACCTGCCCGACAACCTCTGGAATGCCGACACGCTGTTCGTCCTGACGCCAAGCCGGTCGGATGCCGAACAGCTTATGGCGGTCGCCCAGGCCGAGGACTGGGGCGGCGAAGCAACTGTCCACTCCGACCAGGAGGAGACGGATCGCGCACTCGGTACGGGCCGACAAGAGTACGGTTTGCTGTCAATCTGGTGGGACTGAGCAGACAGGCTGCCCGTTATTCAACGCTGAAGTTACGAGCAAACACAGGCAGCGGAAGCACGTCGCGCCCGCTGTCACGCAACGAACGAGTGCCAACCGACGGCAACCCAAATCCAGATCGGAAGAGTGTTCCATGGCGGAAGAGAAGATCATCGGGATCGACCTTGGTACGACGAACTCCGTCGTTGCCGTGATGGAGGGAACCGAGGTCAAGGTGATCGCCAACCAGGAAGGAAGTCGCACGACCCCGAGCGTGGTGGCGTTCACCGACAAGGGCGAGCGCATCGTTGGAGCCGCCGCCAAGCGGCAATCGGTCACCAACCCGCGGCGGACCGTCTTCTCGATCAAACGTTTCATGGGCCGCCGCCACAACGAGGTCGGCGGCGAGGAGAAGCTCGTCCCGTACAAGATCGTCGGGGGGGCGCACGACCTTGTGAAGGTCGACATCGACGGGAAGACGTTCACCCCGCCGGAAATCTCGGCGATGATCCTCCGCAAGCTGAAGGAGGCGGCGGAAGCCTACCTCGGGCACACCGTCCGCAAGGCCGTCATCACGGTGCCGGCGTACTTCAACGACGCCCAGCGGCAGGCGACCATCGACGCCGCCTCGATTGCCGGCTTCGACACCGATTACGAGATCCGCGGGAAGGACGGCAAGGTCGTCAAGCAGCGGATGCGGATCATGAACGAGCCGACGGCCGGGGCCGTGGCGTACGCCCTCGACGGCAAGAAGAACGAAAAGATCGTGGTGTTCGACCTCGGCGGCGGCACGTTCGACATCAGCGTCCTCGACGTCGGCGACGACGGCGTCTTCCAGGTGTTGTCGACGAACGGCGACACGCACCTCGGCGGCGACGACTTCGATCAGCTGCTGATGGACCACATCGCCGACGCCTTCAAGAAGCAGAGCGGGATCGACCTGCGGAAGGACCCGATGGCGATGCAACGGCTCAAGGAGGCGGCCGAGCGGGCGAAGCAAGACCTGAGCTTGCAGACGACGACCGACATCAATCTGCCGTTCATCACGGCCGACGCGAGCGGGCCGAAGCACCTGATGCAAACGGTCACCCGCAACGAATTCGAGCGGCTGGTCGACCCCCTCATCGAACGGTGCCGGAAGCCGGTCATGACCGCCCTCGCCGACGCCAAGGGGATCACGCCGGATCAGATCGACGAGGTCGTGATGGTCGGCGGGATGACCCGAATGCCGCGGGTCCAGCAACTCGTGAAGGAAATGTTCGGCAAGGCCGGTCACCAGGGCGTGAACCCGGACGAGGTGGTCGCCGTCGGGGCGGCGATCCAGGGGGCGCAACTGCTCCTCGGCGCGGCGGCCGATCTTCAACTCCTCGACGTGACCCCGCTGTCGCTGGGCCTGGAGACGCAGGGCGGGGTGCTGACCGTGCTGATCCCGAAGAACACCACCATCCCGACCAAGAAGTCACAGGTGTTCACGACGGCGTCGGACGACCAACAGGCGGTCGAGGTGGAAGTATTCCAGGGCGAGCGGCCGATGTCGAAGGACAACAAGAAAATCGGCCAGATCCACATGGAGGGCATCCCGCCGGCCCCGCGGGGAACCCCGCAGATCGAGGTGACCTTCGACCTGGACGCGAACGGGGTGCTGTCGGTGTCGGCGAAGGATCTGGGCACGCAGAAGGAGCACACGATCCGGATCGAGGCGTCGTCCGGGATGAGTAAGGCGGAGGTCGAGCGGATGAAGCAGGATGCCGAGCAGAACGCCGAGGAGGACAAGCGGCGGCGGGAGTTCGCGGAGGCGAAGAACGCGGCCGAAAATCGTATCCACTTGGTCGAGCGGACGTTGGCGGGCGCGGGAACGGCCGTGACGGCCTCCGACCGGGTTCCGATCGATCGGGCGACCGCAAAGGTCCGTGAGGCCCTGGGGGGGACCAACGTGGCGGGGTTGAAGCGTTTGACCGATGAGCTGGAGCAGGCGGCGACAGCGTTCGCCCTACATTTGGCCGCCTCGGCCGAGAAGCGACCGGACGGCCGTCCAGTGGAGCCGGGTTCGGCTGCATCGCGGTCCGGCCGGGAAGACGCAATCGACGCCGAGTACGAGGTGAAGGGATAGATCGAAACGAGTCTCGTTGCATGCGAGAGCCGCGTCATCTCTCGGACGCGGCCTGTTGCTCTGCTGGCGGCAACGAGTACCGATCCAGTATACGCCAGATCCGATCGGTCACGCCGACCCCAGCAAGGCGACGAGACTCGTGAATATGAGCCGTTTTCAAAGCTGAGCATTCGCATCGACGGAGAATCTTCTGTCGCCCGTAGTTTCTTTCGCAACGGACCACCGTAGGAGAATCGCATCATGGACCTCGACGACATCGTCCGCCGCGTGCAGTGGGCTTCAACCCCTAGGCCGGCGGCGGCGGAGACCCCCCCGCCTTCGGCGGATATTCCTCCGGCGCCGCTGAGCGTCTTTTCGGACCCCGATTTCATTCCGCCCACGGCAGTCACGACACGGCAGCAGGAGGCCGCGATCGGGGAAGACCGATCTGCAAGCTCGCCCATTTGAACGTCACTGCATCGAGGGAGAGCGTTGTCGCAGACACCACGTCTTGTCACATCGTCTCCCTCGGCTGGTGGTTCCCGCACGGCAAACGCCCCGCCAGTTGGATTGAGTTCGGTGCAGAGGTTCTTCGTGGGAATCACTAGCGGTGAGGAAGTCAATTGCCCGTAAGCACCGCAGAGATTCCGTCGAGTCGTCTGTCCGTCCCAGGCGGGCACGTCCTGACTTTGAACGGCGGCTCTTCGAGCATCAAGTTCGCCGTCTTCGACGCGGGCGAGTCGCTTCGGCGGTCGGTCGGCGGAGCCGTCGAACGAGTCGGACTCGCGGACGCCTTCCTCCGTGCAAGCATGCCCGGCCGTCCCGACGAACGGCGGCCGCTGCCCGCGGCGGGTCTCGATCAAGCTGTCGAGGGGCTGTTCGACTGGTTGGACGGAATTGGCGCACTCCGCCGCATCTCGGCCGTCGGGCACCGCATCGTCCACGGCGGCCCATCCCACACCGACCCGCGAGTCATCACCCCCGGCCTGCTCGCTGACCTGCGGGCGGCGACCCCGTTCGCCCCCGTCCATTTGCCGTCCGAAATCCGACTCATCGAGGCCCTCGCCCGCCGGCTACCGGGGGTGCCGCAGTTCGCCTGCTTCGACACCGCTTTCCACCGCGACCTGTCGTCGGTCGCCCGCTTCCTCCCGATCCCGCGTCGCTACCGGGAGAGTGGCATTCGGCGGTACGGGTTCCACGGCCTGTCCTACGACTTCCTCCTGGGCGAGGTCGGGCGGTTGGCCGGTGCCGACGCCGCCCGCGGCCGGGTGGTGCTCGCCCACCTCGGGTCCGGGGCCAGCATGGCGGCCGTTCGAGACGGCCGGTGCGTCGACACGACGATGGGACTCACCCCGGCCGGCGGCCTGGTGATGGGCACCCGCACCGGCGACCTCGATCCCGGCGTCCTGATCCACATCGCGAAGGCGGAAGGACTCACCGCGGACCAACTCGAAGACCTGGTGACCCGCCGGTCCGGCCTACTCGGGGTGTCGGAAACGAGCCCGGACATGCGCGACCTGCTCGCCCGTCAGGCGACCGACCCGCGGGCGGCCGACGCGGTCGAACTGTTCTGCTACCAGGCCCGTAAGTGGGTCGGGGCGTTGTCTGCCGCCCTCGGCGGACTCGACACCCTGGTGTTCTCCGGCGGAATCGGCGAGGGCGCCCCCGAAGTCCGGTCCCGCGTCTGCGACGGCCTCGAGTTCCTCGGGGTCCGGCTCGACTCGGCCGCAAACGACGCGAATGCGCCGTTGATCTCCGCCACCGCCGGACCAGTGACGGTGCGGGTCATCCCGACGGACGAGGAACTGATGATCGCCCGAACCGTCTTCCGCGTCGCGGGGGCCGGCCCGCCCGCACCGTAGGAGAACAAAATGACCGACCGCCAGCCCACAGTGCCCCCGTCATCAGAGTTGCTCGGGGTCATGGACGCTTACTGGCGGGCTGCCAATTACCTGGCCGTCGGGCAAATCTATCTGCTCAACAACCCGCTCTTGAAGGAGCCGCTCCGCCGGGAGCACGTCAAACCCCGGCTGCTCGGCCACTGGGGCACGTCGCCGGGGCTGAACCTCCTGTACGTCCACCTGAACCGGGTCATCAAGGCCCACGACCTGAACGTCCTCTTCATCACCGGCCCCGGACACGGCGGCCCGTCACTCGTCGCCAATGCTTACCTCGAAGGAACGTACTCCGAGGTCTACCCGCACGTCTCGCCCGACGAGGCGGGGCTGGGGCGGTTGTTCAAGCAGTTTAGCTTCCCCGGCGGGATCCCGAGCCACGTCGCCCCGGAGACGCCCGGCAGCATCCACGAAGGCGGTGAATTGGGCTACGCCCTGTCGCACGCCTTCGGGGCCGCCTTCGACAACCCCGACCTGATCGTCGCCGCAGTCGTCGGCGACGGCGAAGCCGAAACCGGACCGCTCGCCACGAGTTGGCACTCGAACAAGTTTCTGAACCCGGTCACGGACGGGGCCGTGTTGCCCATTTTGCACTTGAACGGGTACAAGATCGCGAGCCCCACCATCCTCGCCCGCATCCCGAAGGACGAGTTGCGGAAGCTGTTCGAGGGGTACGGGTACAAGCCTTATTTCGTCGAAGGACACGAGCCGGAGAAGGTCCACCGGGAACTCGCCGCCGTCATGGACGAGGCCATCGGCGACATTCACGAGATCTGGTCAGACGCACGAACCAAGGGGCATCAGGGCCGCCCGACGTGGCCGATGATCGTCCTTCGCACGCCGAAGGGCTGGACGTGCCCGGCCGAAATCGACAGCAAGAAGTGCGAGGACTATTGGCGGTCGCACCAGGTGCCGATGGGCGACATGGACAAGGCCGGCCATGTCGCGATCCTCGAACAGTGGATGAGAAGCTATCGTCCGAACGAGCTGTTCGACGCCGCGGGCCGACTCGTTCCCGAGCTTACGGAACTGGCTCCGAAGGGCGATCGGCGGATGAGTGCGAGCCCGCATGCGAACGGCGGCCAGCTCCTTAAAGACCTGCAACTGCCCGACTACCGGACCTACGCCGTCGAGGTAACGAGCCCCGGTGGGACAACCGCCGAAGCGACCCGAGTAATGGGGCAGTTCCTCCGCGACGTCATGCGGCTCAACCTCCCGAGCCAAAACTTCCGACTGTTCAGCCCCGACGAAAACAACTCGAACCGCTGGCAGGACGTGCTCGAGGTCACGAACCGGGCTTGGATGGCCGAGCGATACGACACGGACGACCATCTCGCCCCGGACGGGCGAGTGATGGAGATGCTGTCCGAGCACCAATGCCAGGGGTGGCTCGAAGGGTATCTGCTGACCGGCCGACACGGGTTTTTCTCGTGCTACGAGGCGTTCATCCAGATCATCGACTCGATGTTCAACCAGCACGCGAAGTGGCTCAAGGTGTGCGGCCACATCCCGTGGCGGCGACCCATCGCCAGCCTCAACTATCTCCTTTCCAGCCACGTCTGGCGGCAGGACCACAACGGGTTTTCACACCAAGATCCCGGCTTCCTCAACCACGTCGTGAACAAGAAGGCCGCGGTCATCCGCATGTACTTGCCGCCGGACGCAAACACTCTGCTGTCCATAACCGACCACTGCCTGCGAAGTCGCAATTACGTGAACGTGGTGGTGGCCGGCAAACAAATGGCCCCCCAGTGGCTGACGATTGCCGAGGCAGACGCGCATTGCGCCGCCGGGCTGGGCGTCTGGGATTGGGCATCGAACGATAACGGTGGCGACCCCGACGTGGTCATGGCGTGCTGCGGCGACGTGCCGACGCTCGAGATTCTTGCGGCGGTAGACTTGATCCGCCAGCACCTGCCGGAACTGAAGGTGCGGGTCGTGAACGTCGTCGATCTCATGAAACTGCAACCGCCGGAAGAACACCCGCACGGACTGCCGGATGAAGAGTTCGACGCGCTGTTCACTACGGATCGGCAGATCGTCTTCGCGTTCCACGGGTTTCCTTCGCTGATCCATCAACTCACCTACCGCCGGACCAACCACAAAAACTTGCACGTCCGCGGGTTCAAGTCGGAAGGCACGACCACCACTCCGTTCGACATGGTCGTGCTGAACGACATGGACCGCTTCCACCTCGTCAAGGACGTGATCGACCGGGTGCCCGGGTTGGCCGCACGCGCGGGCCACGTCCGGCGACTGATGGACGACCGCCGGGCCGAGCACAAGCGGTACATCGCCGAGCACGGCGAGGACATGCCGGAAACCGGTGGGTGGGCCTGGCCGGGTCGGGTGATCGCTCCGCCAGTATCTACCGTGGACACTTCCTCGCCCGACAACACGCAGGGCTACCGCACTACAGGTGCAGTGATTCCTTGCAGGACCTGCAACATGTAGTCGTCATCCCAACCGGCCTTGAGCCGCTTGGTTAACCCGCTTCCTTTACCCGGTGCCCGCCGGAGTAGCGACACAGCGACCCGCCGGACCATCGCCAGGTTGGCCCCGGCGCTCTCCTCCCGGATGCGACTCCGGTCCTCCCGGAACACCACGTCGAGAACCCAGTGGAGGCCGTTCTCGATCCCCCAGTGCCCCCGCACCCAGCGGCCCAACTCGGCGGCCGTTCCGGCGTAGCTGGTCAGGTAGTAGTGGCTGGTGCAGGTGATCTTCCCCAGTGAAAGTGGACAGCGCGGTTAGCGGTTGTTGGGGTCGTGCGCCCGCTCGTACTCCGCCGGGGAGACGTACCCCAGGGTCGAGTGCCGACGGACGCGGTTGTAAAACACTTCGACGTATTCAAAGATCGAGGCCCGCGCCTCGTCTCGTGTGGCGTACCGCTCGCCGTGAACCAACTCCTGCTTCAGTCGGCCGAACGTGCTCTCGACCACGGCGTTGTCCCAGCACTGGCCCACCCCGCTCATACTGCCTACCATCCCGTGCCGGCGGAGTTCGGCCTGGTAGTGCGCGCTGGCGTACTGGCTCCCCCGGTCCGAGTGCGCAATCAATCCGGGCGGAACGCCACGTCGCCCGACGGCCAGGTCGAGGGCGTCCACGACGAGGCGGCTCGTCATGGCAGCGGCCATCGCCCAGCCGACGATCCGGCGGGAGAACAAGTCCACCACGAGGGCGAGGAACAACCAGCCTTCGAGGGTCGGCACGTAGGTCAAATCCATGGCCCACTTCTCGTTCGGCCTCGCGGCCGCGAAGTCGCGGGCGAGGACGTTTTCCGACACCGGCAAGCGATGGCCCGAGTCGGTCGTCCGCACGAACCGCTTCACGGCCTTCGCCCGGAGGCCGTGGGCCGCCATCGCCTTCGCCACCGTGTTAACGCAGCACGCCACGCCGCGGGCCTTCAACTCCCGGGCGAGGCGGGGGCTGCCGTACCGCCCCCGCACCTCGGCGTGAACCGCCCGGATGTGGGCGACCAACGCCTCCCGCCGAACGGCCGTCGCACTCGGGCGGCGGTTCGCCCGGGCGTAGAAGCCCGACCGGGACACGCCGAGGGCACGGCACAGCGCGGCGACCGGGTAGTCGGAGCGGCGTTCCTCGATCCAGGCGAAGATCACTTCGTCAGGGTGGCGAAGAACGCCGTCGCTTTTTTCAGGATGTCGCGCTCCATCTCCAGCCGCTTGTTCTCGGCCCGGAGGCGGCGGTTCTCTTCCTCGAGGGGCGTGAGGTGGCCCACGCCGGGGAAGGCGTCGGCCCCTTTGGCGAGGACGGCCTTCTTCCACTCGTGCAGGCGGTTCTCGGACACCCCGAGCCGCCGGCCGACCTCGGCCACGGACAGGTGCTGGTCGGTGATCATTTTGACCGCCTGGAGCTTGAACTCCGGCGTGTACGTCGTGCGTTTGCCAGCCATCGGTGTGCTCTCCGGGTTGTTGGAGTCTACACCGCTTTCCCGCTGTCCACTAAACCTGGGGAGGCTCAAGGCCCGCACCCCGCCGACCTCCCGCTCCCGGTTCACCTGCACCACCGCCGCCACGTCCGGCCACTCGGGCGGGATGCCGTCGGGGTCTTTGAATACACCGACGTACCGCTCCTCGTGCCGGCCGTGAGCATCATCTACCTGCTCGCTTCCCTCCATCCCGACCAGATCGGCCTCGCAGGCCGCCTCGACCACCCGCTCGACGGCCGCACGGAGGGTCGGCTGATTATCCTTTACGGCCAGTAGGTAGTGCCCGCCCCGGGACCGAATCAGGTGCGCGTTCTCGACCTGGCACCCCGCGGCATCGATCGTCACGATCGCCCCGGACAGGTCCAGCGTCCGTAACAGGTCGGGGATCGTCCCGATCTCGTTCGACCCGTCCGGGACGGCGGCCTGGCCGAGCACCAGGCGGTTCTCGGTGGCCCACGCCGTGACCACGTGGACGCACCCGGTGGCCGTGTTCCGCTTGGCCGCGCGAGCCGACTTCCCGTCGATGGCGACGGGCACCAACCCGGTGGCCTCGCACGCCGCCGCCATCCACCGGCCGAACGCCTGGGCGAATGAACCGGGTTCGAGCTTGGCGAACACCCGGCCGAACGTGTCGGCACTCGGGATGCCGTTCTCCAGGGTGAGGAACCGGCGGAAGAAGTCGGCCTTGGTCCGCCCGTACTCGGCGATCGCCTCCCACGTCTCGGCCCCGCCGATGACCGCACACGTGGTGATGGACAGGATATCGGTCAGCCGGTGGAGCTTGTTCTCGGTGTCCCGGCGGGGGTCGGGGAGATCATCGAACACGGCCGTGAGCGGCAGCGCCGGCATGGGTATCCTCCTGAAACCCTCGGTGTACTGCTAGAGCCCGCGCAAACAAACAGCTCCTTTGCGACGTTGTGCCTGCGGCTCTGGCCTTCCGCAAACACCCACACCGAGGGCGCACAATGGCGCGCGGCTCCTTCTTCTTGACTCTGCTTGTCGTGGCCCTGAAGCCCGGAGGGGTTGGCGCGGTCGATCCGCTCACGATCGGCAGCCCGGCCCCCGAACTCAAGGTCAACACCTGGGTTAAAGGTGACCCGGTCGCCGGGATCGAGAAGGGCAAGGTGTACGTCGTCGAGTTCTGGGGGACGGCCTGCGCGCCGTGCATCAAATGCATGCCGCACCTGAGCGAGCTTCAGCGGCGGTACAAGGGCGTTGTCTTCGCGTGCTTGTGCGACGAGAAGGAGAAAGGCGTCCGAGACTTCGTCGCGAAGCATGACAAGGACATGGGCTTCCGGGTCGGATGGGACGAGCGGGGGCGGATGTGGGCTGCCTGGATGGTAGCCGCCGGTCTCGAGGGTATCCCGACCGCGTTCATCGTGGACGCGACGGGCAAGGTCGCTTGGATCGGCAACCCGACCGAGATGGGCGAACCGCTGCGTCTGATCTTGGAAGGCAAATACAACCCCCAGGCCGCTGTGATCGCACTCCGGCTCCGGCACGCCCGAAAGGAGGCGTTCCGAAAGGAGAACGAGCGATTAGACCGCGGGAACCGGCTCGCGGTTCAGGTCGAGCAACTGATCCTGCAGAAGAAGGCGTCGGAGGCGGTAACCTTGGTGGACGAGGCGATTCAGAAAGAGCCGGGCGAACGGGTCCGGTACGGGCAGATGAAACTCCAGGCCCTCGTCGCCGACCCAAAGCTGGCGGACCGGGCGCTCGAGTACGGGATCGAGCTGACGGCGGCGGCCGCCGCCCGGGCCAATGAGGACCGGCCGACGAGCCAGGTTCTGTTGCACATCGCGTCGCTCCTCTCCGCCCCGCTCGGTGGCGCCCCATCCGATACGCGGTGCTGCGATCTGGCGATCGAGATCATCAAATGTGCCCGGGACGTGGCGCGACAGGAGAAGGACTCCGGCGAGCAGTACCAGTTCGAGTTGCGCGTCCACGCCGACGCCCAACTCGCCCACGCGTACGCGGGGAAAGGGGCTTATGACAAAGCGGTGACGCACGCGGAATCCGCACTCAAGGCATTCCGTACCGCCTCGCCCCTGCCGTGGGCGAACGATAAGCTGTTTCAGCAGAACATGGAGGCTTGTGCCAAAGAGCTAGAAGCCAGTTTGGAAGAGTTCAAGTTGAAAGCCGGCATGGTGCCGCGAAGGTGAGCCACTCGATCTTGATCGAGTGGCTGGGGAGCGAGCAGAACGTGGCTACTCGGTTCGTGGTCGGTTTCGTCAGTGAACGACCCACCCCCGCAGATCTACCGCACTTCGAAATCGTGTGCTGGCAATTGGTCACGGCGATATGCTAGCGAAAATCGAGAGATCGATCGACGTAAATTACTACCGGAAAAGGACTTCATAGTGCGGCAACCCTGCCCTCCAGTATTGGAGGAAGTCGCCACTCTGAAGCTTGCGTCAGGGGCGCGCTCCTGGTGATGCGCGAGGTGCCCTACGTCGACGCGAAGCGGGACGTGCTCACGGGCACGCTCATCTCAAGCCTCAACCTTGCCGGTGATGGAATCCGGCCTCCGGACTCGCATCAGGTGTGGTTCGATGGCGAGTTCCCTTGCAACGCCGACGGCACGCGGATCGCCGGCATCGGCGACGGCGGCGGGAGCTACAACCTCGGGCACGGGTTGACGGCGAAATACCACTTTTCGACCAAACCCGGACGAGATTACCTCGACTACCACGAGAAGATGACCACCCCCGCTGGCATCGACTCGGGCATGGGCTTGGAGTTGGTCGACGGTTCGCTCGGGGGCATGCTGCGGGTGACTGCGAGTACGCCCGGGATGCGTGGGCACGTTCACGGCGGCCGCATCTCATTCGCAGGCGGCGGGGTAAACGACATTTACTCCTCCAACATCCAGGTCGCTGATCTCAACGCACTTAACGCGACACTTGCAGTCATCAAGTGGAAAAAGCTTCGGGGCTTCTATCGGGACCTCGAACGTGAACACCACTGCACCTACACGACCGACGGCAACCAACTCGAAAACGGGGATCGGGCATGATTCGCTACCGCCGCCTCGAACACCGCTTCGTGCGAACCTTTCCCGACTGCATTGAGCCTGGGATTTTCTACGTGTCGTTGGAGTTCGGCACTACTACTCACAGTTGCTGCTGCGGATGTGGCGAGGAAGTCGTCACGCCCTTGTCGCCGTCCGGCTGGAAGATCACATTTGACGGGGAGACCGTGTCGCTGTGGCCGTCCGTGGGGAGTTGGACACTTCGATGCAGTTCGCACTACGTCATCGATCGCGGGCGCGTCCTTGAAGACGGGGACCCCACATTCCTGCCGCGGCTGATGGCCGAGATCCCGCCGATCGAAGGCGGCGAGTACCTGTACTTCGATAACGCGATCGTGTGCGGGTGGACCCGGCTGGACCCTGGGGAAGTCGTCCTGCACGGCATCTGGGATGTTTTCCTGGTTCGTGACGGGCGGCGGCTTCGGGCACTGGGAGAACCACGGTTGGGGTAAGGCCGTCCCCGTGCCGGTCGCCATCGGTTGTCGCGCGTTTCCACCCACGGAAGGTTCCGATGACCGATTCCGAGATCGCGGCGATCGGGTCCGAGTTCGGTCGCTATCTCCGCCGGTACCGTACCTGCTTTGGACAGGACCGGACGGCCGCCCACTTCGACACGTACTGTCGCGGCCTGCTGTCCGACCTGCCCCGTAAGTCCGTGGAGCCGGTCGCCCTCGCGTCCGGCACCGCGGTCCGCACCCTCCAGGAGTTCTTGACTACCGCGGCCTGGGACCACGAGTCAGCCCGCGACGTTCTGCAACGACACTTGGCGGGGGTGCTCACGAACTTGCCGACCGACCCGCTCGGGACGGTCGGGGTGATCGACGAGACCAGTTGTCTCAAGAAGGGTGACCGGACGCCCGGCGTCCAGCGGCAGTATCTGGGATGTGCGGGCAAGGTCGATAACGGGATCGTGACCGTCCACGTCGGGGTCGCGAAAGGGCAGTTCCAGGCCCTCCTGGACGCCGACCTGTATCTCCCGAAGTCGTGGGCCGAGGACCGAGACCGGTGTCGCGCGGCCGGCATCCCGGACGACGTCCGGCACGTCCCGAAGTGGCGGATCGCGCTGGACCAGGTGCTCCGCCTGGACGGGAACGGGGTGCGGTTCGACTGGCTCGTGTTCGACGAGGGGTACGGGGCGGCCGTCCCCTTCCTGACGGTCCTGACCCTGATCCGGCAGAAGTTCGTGGCCGAGGTGCCGGTCAACTTCTCGGTGCGGGCCACGAACGGCGGGAAGCCCCGGAGGGCCGACACCGCTCTCGCGGCCGATGCGGCGAGACAAGGGCGACGCTTCCGGCTGACCCGCCGGACTGTGCAACCCCAGGTGTGGCGTGCTGCGGGTAAGGCGGTGTGGGTCCGCGGGAAGGCGTACCGTCTGGTGGTGGCGATCAACGAGTCCACCGCCGAGGTGAAGTACTTCGTGACGAACGCGACGGCCGAGCCACTGTCGCGGGTACTAGCGGTGGCGTTTCGTCGGGCGACGATCGAGCACAGTTTCCGGGCGGCCAAGTCCGAGGCCGGCTTAATGCACTACGAGGGGCGGCAGTACACCGGGTTGATCCGGCACCTGATCCTGGCTCTGCTGGTGATGGGGTTCGTGTCGGCCCATACGGACCGGCTGCGGGGGAAAAAACCCGCAGGTGACGATGGAGCAGGTGTGCCGGGCACTGAACGCGAGGTGCGACGCACTGTTCCGCCGCCGGCGCGGGACACCGCGGCTCCGGCACACGGGCGAGGTCATCCGGTACCACCAACGGCGGAACGAGCAGGCCGCCAAGTCCCACAAGAAGCGGCGGCATAGATCGCTGATCTAGACCCGCGCTGTAGTGCTAATACCTTCCGAACCTTAAAAAGCTGTGACACAACCACCGCAGTTATAGGGCGTCGTGGATCAAGATGCGGTAGCAGATGACACTGGCAGCCAGGGACGCGAAGGCATCTCGCATGACGCCGAGGCGATCATACCGGACCCGCATCCGTCGCAGGCCCTTGACCCAACCGATGGTCCGCTCGACGACCCATCGGACCTTGCCCAGCCCGCTCCCATGAGGCGTGTTCCGCCGGCCGATCTTCGGCTCGATGCCGAGCCACCGCAAGATCCACCGGGTGGCATCGCTGTCGAACCCGCGGTCCGTGTACGCCTCGTCCGGCATCTCCTTCGGCCGGCCCGGCTTCCCGCCGACGCGGGGGAAGTCGAGGACCAGGGGGATGATTTGGGTGTGGTCGCTCTCATTCGCTCCGGCCGTGCGAATGGACAATGGCACACCCGACCGGTCGACCATCAACGTGTGCTTCGTGCCCGGTTTCCCGCGGTCGACGGGGCTCGGGCCGGTCGCCTCGCCGCCCCCGAACGCCCGCACGTAAACGGAGTCGATGACGACCAGGTCGGTGTCGAGCTTGCCCGCCTGGCGGAGCAGCCGGAGCAGGTCGACGTGCAACCGGTCCCAGATGCCGGCCTCCTCCCACGCCCGCAGTCGGCGGTGGGCCGTCCGGCCCGAGCACCCGAGTTCGGGCGGCACGTCGGCCCACCGGACGCCGCTCGCCAGGACGTACCAGATGACCCGGAGGACGGCCCGGTGGCCGACCCACGGCCGCCCGCCGCGTGATCCGACGGGCCGCTCGGGCGGCAGGTGGTGGGCGACGACCTCGTAGAACTCATCCGGCATTCGTGCACTCGCCATGGCAGGAACCTCCACGATGGGAACAGTTCCACCGCCGTGGCGCAAAGGCCGTGCCGAAAGGTTGTGTCACAGCTTTTAAACGCCAGGGCGGTCGGGGAAAAGGGCTTTTGAAGGAAGTGGACCATCCCGGCGTGAACCCCAGACCGAATGACCGCGTCGTCCGTGTATCCGGACACGAACAGCACCCTCGCTCCAGGATGGGCCTCGGCGAGAGCCACGGCGACGGCCTGTCCTCCACGGCCGGGCATCACGACGTCGGTGACCAACAGATGGATCGGCCCGGCGTGTCCGACTGTGGCACGGGCGGCCACGGCCGCATCGCTTGCTTCCAGGACCTTATACCCACACCCCACCAACACCCAGCGGGTGAAGGCCCGCACTCCATCGTCGTCCTCAACGAGCAGGACCGTCTCGGTCCCCTGGGGAGGCAGCAGGCTCCCGCGGAGAGTTTTCGACTCACTGGCCACCGACTCGACCCGCGGTAGGTACACCTTGAACGTCGTCCCGACGCTGACTTCCGTGCACACCTCGAAGTGCCCGTCACTTTGCTTCACAATGCCGTGGACGGTGGCCAGGCCCAGGCCCGTCCCCTTACCCGGCCCCTTGGTGGTGAAGAACGGCTCGAAAATCTTGGCCTGCACGTCGGCCGTCATCCCACACCCGGTGTCCGTCACGCTCAGCAAGACGTACGCCCCGGCCTGTATGTTCGGGTGGGTCGCGGCATACCCGGCATCCAGTTCGACATTCCGGGTCTCAATCGTTAGCCGACCTCCACCGGGCATGGCATCCCGGGCGTTCACCGCCAAGCTCATCACCACCTGCTCCACCTGACCGGGGTCGGCCTTCACCGGCCACAAGTCGGGGGCGGGGTCGGTGGCCAACTTCACGTCCTCGCCGATCAGCCGACGGAGCATGCCCGTGATGTCGGCCACCACGGCGTTCAGGTCGAGAACCCGTGGGGCCAGGACTTGTTGGCGACTGAACGCCAGAAGTTGGCGGGTCAAACCCGCCGACCGCTCGCCGGCCTTATGGACCTCGAGGATCAGCAACGGTTCCCGCACCGTGTCCACGATGTTTTGCGCGTAGTTTTGGATGTCCTCGACCAGCGGACTTGGGGCCGGCGTAAGGCTGCGAGTACCGAAGGACGGGGTGTTGATGGCGGAATCTCTCGGGGCGAAACCCGCGGGTGCGGGTCGATGGTTGTTACCTACGAATGAGGGCCTTGCCGGCGAAGACCGTCGAACGCGGCTACCTTGTCGGCCAAGGCGGGGCCGGTCGGCCGGAGGTACGCAGACAGGACTTGCTCGAACGGATTCGTGGCGGCAACTCGTCCCCCGAAGTTGTGCACCTACATGCAACGTCTCCATACAACTTGTCGAAGTCCATCGGGATTCTCCGTCGGGCACCTGAACGAAGTGACCGCTGGCCGAGACCGCGTCGGGCGTGATGGGGTCGGAGGATCGCGACGAGCGGGACGGCTTAAGCCGGTTGGTTTTGAGAAAGTGGAACCGCGGTTCGGCAATCGAGGACCTCAGAGACCATGGCCTGCCGTTCATCGCGGATGAGTTGCCAGTAATGGGATCGGGTCGGGTTCAGAGTTACGCACAGCGCCACACTTTCGCCGTTGGAATCGTGCCATAAGGGTCGGCATCGGCCTAATGCTTCAGGATAGCTTACAAGCTACCGTCGGTGGGTAACATTCTGAGAATTGCAAAAGTATCGATCTCGTGCGGCACGACAGAATTCGGAAGGTGATGACCGTCTTGGCCGTAAACGTGTCTGTGAAGAATTGTTTTGCTTCCGGTACTTTCGCATTACCCACGATTCGACCTTTGCAATCTCTCCTCGCGTTCTATCATTGTGTTGTGAGTCGCCCGTCTCGCTCTCATTTTCTCGCGAGGTTGCCACCTCGCCCGACATGCTCTTTCTTCGGCAAGCCGTTCCTCCGATTCCTTCGGACAAGGAGATGGTATTCAGTCGTTCGCACGGAGCATCCTCGACACCGTTCAACACCCACTCCTCATCCTTGACGCGAGTTCGCGAGTCGTCGCCGCCAACCCCTCGTTCTATTCCACGTTCGACACCGCCTCGTCGGCCACCGAGGGCCACTCCCTGTTCGAGATCGACGCCGGGCGGTGGGATCGGCCCCGGTTGCGGACCTTGCTCGAAGGCGTCATCCCCCAAAACGGTACGTTCAAGGACCTCGAAATCGAGTACGACAGCTCACGCCAGAGCCGGCGTGTCCTGGTCCTGAACGCCCACCGAATCGTCCGCGATGCGGACGGGGTGCCCATGGTCCTCCTGGGCATCGAGGACGACACCGACCGGCGGAGCGGCCAGCAGGAACAACTCCGGTCGAACATCGACCTGAAAACCCGCGTCGAGGCGCAGGAGCAACAAGGCCGCGAACTGGCCCGCTCCGTCGAAACGACGCGACAACAAGCCCTGGCGCAGTCGGACGCGAAAATCGCGGCCCTGGAGCAGAAAGCCCTCGACCTGGCCGATTTCGTCGGCGGGTTGCGAGACCAAACCCGCGTGCAGTCCGAAGCCAAGATCGCGATGCTGGTGGAGAAGGCCCGGGAATTGGCGGTCTTCGTGGAAGCGGTAAGGAAGGAAACACTCTCGCGGGCCGAGACGGAAATCGCGGCGTTGGGACATCAAGCCCAAGAACTGGCGGCGTCCGAGGAGGCGGTCCGAAAAGTGACGCTCCTGCATTCGGACTCCCGGATCGCGGCGCTCGGGCAGTCGGAGTTGGCGACGAGCCGACTCAACGAAGAACTGGAACTGCGTGCCCGGGAGCACACCCGGCAACTGGAGGCGGCGAACCAGGAGTTGGAGGCCTTCTGTTACTCCGTGAGCCATGACCTGCGGGCCCCCCTCCGGGCGCTGGACGGGTTCAGCCAGGAACTCCTCCTGCGATATGCCGACCGGCTGGACGAACAGGGCCGGCACTACCTCCGGCGGGTCCGGGTCGGCACCCAACGGATGGGCCAACTGATCGACGACCTCCTGAAACTGTCCCGCGTGACCCGGTCCGAGATGCGGTCCGAGCGGGTCGACCTGACGGCCCTTGCCGAGGCCGTAGTCGCCGAGTTGCGGGAACGTGAGCCGGCACGGAACGTGACGTTCACGGCCCACCCGGGGCTGAACGCCGTGGGCGACACGTCGCTGCTCCGCATCGTCCTGGAGAACCTCCTCGGGAACGCGTGGAAGTTCACCGCGAAGCGACCGGAGGCGGTGATCTCGTTTACTGGGAGCGAGGATGCGGGCCGGCCCGTGTTCGTCGTCCGGGACGACGGTGCGGGGTTCGACATGACCTACGCCGGCAAGTTGTTCGGGGCGTTCCAGCGATTGCATTCCGACCGGGAGTTCACCGGCACGGGGATCGGCCTGGCGACGGTCCAGCGCGTCCTCCGGCGGCACGGCGGCGAGATCCGGGCGGACGGCGCGGTCGGCCGCGGGGCCGCCTTCTCCTTCACCCTTCCCGGCCCGGCGGACCACTCATGACGGCCAAGATTATCCTGCTCGTGGAAGACAACCAGGACGACGAGGAACTCGCCCTGCTGGCGTTCAAACAAGCACACGTGGCCAACGAAGTGGTCGTCGCCCGGGACGGGGTCGAGGCGATCGACTACTTGTTCGGCACCGGGCCGTACGCCGGGCGAGACGTCGCCGCCCTCCCGCAGTTAATGCTCCTCGACCTGAAACTGCCGAAGGTGGACGGGCTGGAGGTGCTCCGGCGGGTCCGGGCCGACCCCCGCACCCGCCGGCTGCCGGTCGTCATCCTGACCTCGTCGCGGGAAGAAGACGACCTAATCCGCGGGTACGACCTAGGCGCCAACTCGTACGTCCGCAAGCCCGTCGCCTTCGATCAGTTCGTGCAGGCCGTGAGCCAACTCCAGATGTACTGGCTGGTGCTGAACGAAGAGCCCCCGAAAGGATGACCGCCATGAGGCAACGGATCCGCGTCATCATCGTGGAGGACGAACCCGATGACGCCGAATTGATGGTCCTCGCCCTTCGGCGCGGCGGCCTCGACGCGGAGTGGGAGCGGGTGGAGACGGGCACCGCCTTGACCGCCGCCCTGGCCGCCGGGCCGTGGGACGCGGTCCTGTCCGACCACACGATGCCGGAGTTCGGATCGGCCGCCGCCCTGGCGATCGTCCGCGAGGGTGACCCGGACCTCCCGTTCATCGTCGTCTCGGGCACGGTCGGCGAAGACGCGGCGGTCGCCATGATGCGGGCCGGGGCGAACGATTACATCCTCAAGGGGTCTCTGGTCCGCCTGCCGCCCGTCATCGAGCGGGAGGTTCGGGAGGTCGGGAACCGGCGTGCGAAACGGGCGACCGAACTGATCGCCGCTCAGTTGGCGTCGATCGTGCAGTCGTCCGACGACGCCATTACGTCCATGACGCCGGACGGGATCATCGTCTCGTGGAACCCGGCCGCCGAGCGCCTCCACGGCTTGACGGCAGCGGAGGCCGTGGGGCGGCCCATTTCCATCATCGTCCCCCCGGAGAAGGCCGACGAATTCGTCGGCCTTCTGGACCGGATGCGGCGGGGCGAACACCTCACCCAGTTCGAGACCGTCCGGTTGCACCGCGACGGCACGCGCCGCCACGTGTCCGTCACGGCCGCCCCGATTCTGGACCAGGACGGGCAACTCGTGGGGGTCTCGAAGTTCGCCCGCGACATCGGCGACCGGATCCGGCGGGAGGAGGAGTTGCGGGCGAGCGAGGACCGGTTTCGGCAACAGTCTCAGGTCCTCCAGTCGATCCTGGACAACATGAGCGACGGCGTCGTCGCGGCCGACGAGACGGGCCAATTCCTCCTCTTCAACCCGGCGGCCGAGCACATCCTGCGGTCGAAGAAGCTCGACGCGAGGCCGGAAGAGTGGCAGGCGCAGTACAGCCTGTTTCTGCCGCCGGACGGGGTGTTGCCCTTTCCGACCGCCGACAACCCCATGGTCAAGGCGATGCGCGGGGAAGCGTGCGACGCGGTCGAGATGATCGTGAACCACGACCGGAGCCCGGACCCCCGGTGGATTAGCGTGAACGCCCGGCCGATGCGGGACGCGGCCGGGGGCTTGCGGGGCGGCATCACCGTGTTCCGCAACATCACCGAGCAGAAGCGGGCCGAGATTGCGACCCGCCGCAGCGAGCAACGGTACCGGTCGCTCGTCGAGGCGACGGCGGCGATCGTCTGGGACTCCCCGCCCTCGGGCGAGTTCGACACCGAGCAAGCGGGGTGGTCGGCGTTCACCGGGCAAACCGTCGAACAGCACCGGGGGTGGGGGTGGCTGAACGCCATCCACCCGGACGACCGGCCGAAGAGCGCCCGGGCCTGGGCCGTGGCGGTCCAGGAGCGGACCCCCTACCAGTTGGACCACCGCGTCCTCCGGGCGGACGGGCAGGTCCGCTTGATGTCGGCTCGGGCCGTCCCGGTCTGCGGGCCGGCCGGGGAGATTCGCGAGTGGGTCGGGGTCCACACCGACGTGACCGACCAGAAGTTGGCCGAAGAGGCCGTGCGGGCGAGCGAGGAGCGCCTCCGGTCGTTCGTCGAAAACGTCTCGGCCCCGGTCGCGATGTTCGACCGCGAGATGCGGTACCTCCACGTGAGCCGCCGGTGGATGACCGACTACCACCTGGGCGAGCGGAACATCATCGGGCTCAGCCACTACGAGGTCTTCCCCGAGCTTCCGCCGAGTTGGAAGGAGATCCATCAGCGGTGCCTGGCCGGGGCGGTGGACCGGTGTGAAGAGGCATCCTTCGAACGCGCGGACGGCACGGTGCAGTGGATCCGCTGGGAAGTCCGCCCGTGGGTGCGGACCGGCGGCGGGTTCGGCGGGGTCATCATGTTCACGGAGGACATCACGAGCCGCAAGCGGGCGGAGACGTTGCTCCTGGAAAGCCAGCAACGCCTCGTCCTGGCGACCGAGTCGGCGGGTATCGGGATCTGGGACTGGGACGTGTCGGCGAACGCCATGGCCTGGGACGCGCGGATGCTCGTCCTGTACGGCATTCGCAGACACGAGTTCACGGGCGGGTATGACCAGTGGCAGAATGGTCTGCACCCGGACGACCGAGGCCGCGCCGGGGCCGAGATCGCCACCGCCCTCGCCGGGACGAAAGACTTCCACACCGAATTTCGAATCGTGCGGGGCGACGGTGAAGTGCGACACATCGAGGCGCACGCCCTGGTTCAACGTGCGGCCGACGGTTCGGCCACGCGCATGACCGGTGTCAATTGGGACATCACCGACCGCAAGCGGGCCGAGGACGCACTCCGGCTGCGGGACCGGGCCATTCAGGCGGCAACCCAGGGCCTCCTCATTACGGACCCCAGTCAGGCCGGCAACCCGATCATCTACGTCAGCCCCGGGTTCGAACGGATCACCGGGTACGCGTCGGCGGAGAGCGTCGGCCGCAACTGCCGGTTTCTCCAGGGCGTGGACACAAGCCCGGCGGCGGTCGCCCAGATCCACGCGGCGGTTCGGGCCGAGGAGCCGTGTACCGTCGAGTTGCTAAACTACCGCAAGGACGGGACGCCGTTCTGGAACGAACTGTCGGTCGCCCCGGTTCGGAACGCGGCCGGCGACCTGATGCACTTCGTCGGGGTGCAGTCGGACGTGACCCACCGCCGGAAATTGGAAGAGCAATTCCGCCAGGCCCAGAAGCTGGACGCGTTCGGGCAACTCGCCGGCGGCGTGGCCCACGACTTCAACAATCTGCTCACCATCATCAACGGGTACAGCGAAGTACTCCTCCAAAAACTCCCGGCGGGCGACTCGTCCCGCGAGCTCGTGGCCGAGATTCATAAGGCCGGGGAACGATCGGCCGGACTCACCCGCCAACTGCTGGCGTTCAGCCGCAAGCAAGTCCTGGCCCCGCGGATTCTCAACCTGAACGAGGTCGTGGCCGAAACCGACAAGATGCTCCGCCGGATGATCGGGGAAGACGTCCGGCTGACGACCACCCTGGAATCGGCCCCGTGGGCCGTGCGGGCCGACGCCGGGCTGATCGAGCAGGTGCTGCTCAACCTGGCGGTGAACGCGCGGGACGCAATGCCAATGGGCGGTCGCCTCACGATCGAGACCCAGAACATCGAACTGAACGAATCGTACACCCGCACCCACGCGGACGCGCGGGCCGGTCCCCACGTCCTGTTGAGCATGACGGACACCGGCACGGGCATGTCGCCGGACGTTCAAGAGCGGATTTTTGAGCCGTTCTTCACGACCAAGGACCCGGGCAAGGGCACCGGGCTGGGCCTGGCCACCGTGTTCGGGATCGTCAAGCAGAGCGGCGGCCACGTCGCGGTGTATAGCGAGGTGGGGGTTGGCACGTCCTTCAAAGTGTACTTGCCCCGAGTCGAGCCGCGGTCGGACGTCCGGGAAGCTCCGACTAGGATCGTGCCGCCCCCGCGAGGGACGGAGACGATCCTGTTGGCGGAAGACGAAGCCGGGGTGCGGGGATTAACGAGCTACATTCTGGCCGGGTGCGGCTACACGGTTTTCGAAGCCGCCGACGGAACCGCGGCCGTGCAAATCGCGGACGGGCACCGCGGGCCGATTCATCTTCTGGTCACCGACGTCGTCATGCCCGGGGCGGGCGGGCGAAGCGTCTCCGAGCAGGTGGCCAAACGTCACCCCGGCGTTCGCGTGCTGTTCACCTCCGGCTACACGGACGACGCCGTCATTCGGCACGGCGTGCTGCGGGAGGGCGTGAACTTCCTTCAGAAGCCGTTCTCCCCGACCGCGCTGGCGTTCAAGGTGCGAGAGGTTCTGGACGCACCCGCGGAGACCGACCGCCTTTCGTAAGAGGCCGGGGCGGTCAAATCACTTTCGAGACGCACGAAGTGGAGGTCGAGCGAGCGGTCGGCGAATTGAAAGAGGCCGCACGGATGAAGTAGTCGTGGTCACACCGACCGGATCACGCACTTATTCCGGCCAGTCTCCTTGGCCTCCTGGAGAGCCGACTCGGCGGCCCCGCGGAGTTGATCATACCCGACCAAACTCCCCGGGCCGACGGTGGCGAATCCGACGCTCACGGTCACCCGGACGGGATGGCCCTGGTACGCCGTCGCCGCGGCCGCGACGTTCGCCCGGAGCCGCTCGGCGAGCGCCTCGGCCCCACCCGCGTCGGTCCCGGGGGCGACCACCATGAACTCCTCCCCGCCCACCCGGCCGATGGCGTCGGATGCCCGGATCAAGGTCTTGAGAACCCCGGCCAGCCACGTCAGCACGTGGTCCCCGCCGGACAGGAGGAGGGCGGTGTTCACGTCCTTGAAGTGGTCGACGTCCACCAACCCGATCGCGAGCGGGGCCGGGAAGCGAGTCCGGCGGACGATCTCCGTGTGGGCGATGCGGTCGATCGCCCGCCGGTTCGGCAGCCCGGTCAGCGGGTCGGACAGGGCCATCTCTTCCAACACCCGGTTCTGCCGTTCGAGTTGGCCGATCAAGTCCCGCCGGTCCTCCTCGCCCTGCCGGAGGCTCTCCAGGAGTTCGTGCTGGCGGACGGACGACACCACCAGGGCCTCGTTCATCGCCACCACCCGCTGCCGAAAGCGGGCCGCCTCCGTCGCGTCGGTTACCTGGACGAGGACGCCGGCCGGGCGGCCGTCCGCCCCGAAGATGGCCCACGCCATGTACGACCAGTGGGCCGGGGACGCCTGGCGGTGTTCCTGCTCCGCCAGGCTCTCCGCCAACCCGGTCTGGAATACGTGATCGAGGGTCATCATGCACCCGTTCCCCACCCCCTCCGGCACGGCCTCCGCGAACGGGCGGCCGATCAATTCGGCCGCCGGCCGGCCGACGAGGCGGGAGAACGAGGGGTTGGCGTAGCGGATCACGTGGGTCGGCCCCCCGACGGCGAGCGCCGGCTGGGGGGACTGCTCCGAGAAGTAGCGGCACAGGAGAGCCGGGACAAACGGATCGGCCGTGGACGGATTCATGGCTTCCCCCGGGTTGTTAACGGGCCGGCGGGGCGACGGGTTCGGGGATCCCGCTGATCAGGCCGTGGTACCCGGTCAGCCGCCCGCCGACCCGCAGGCCTGCGGCCGTGATCTCGTACTCGCAGATGTCCTTGCTGTGGTCCCCTGCCCGCATCTTGACGACCAGCAGCGCCTTGCGGAGTTGGCCGTCGATCTCGACGTACCGGAGGCGGATGATGTCGTCGCTGAGGAATGAGATCGAGTACGGGCTTAGGGCCAGTTCGGTGAACGTCTCGGTCACCTCGACGGTGCTCACGATCGTGACGCCGGTCCGCGTCAGCGCCCCGATCATCCGGTAGAGCGACTCCCGAAAGTCGGTGCGGAAGCCGGGTGCCAGGGCCATCTCGAACCCGGCCAGCGAGTCGATCACTACCCGCTTCGCCCCCGTCCGCTCGACCGCGTCGAGGATCTCCCGCATCGTCTCGTCGACCGACAGGTCCAGTGGGCGGAGGTAAATGACGGTGAGGGTCCCGTTCCGCTGGGGCGCGTCGAAGTCCAGGCCGAACCCGGCCGCCCGGCCGGCGTACTCCTCCGGCCGCTCCTCGAAGATGGCGACGATCCCCGGCTCACCGACGCGGAGGCCCTCGGCGATGAACTGGGTCGCGAACACGGACTTGCCCGACCCCGACGGCCCGGCGATGAGCAGGCTGTCGCCCTCGGGGATGCCCCCGCCCATCATCGCGTCCAACGCGGGGACCCCGCACGTCAGCCGCCGCCGGTCGGGGGCCTTGTCCTTCCGCCCGGACAGGCCGAAGGTGCGGGGGAAGGCCTGGACCCCGGCGTCGGTGATGCGGAACGTGTGCAGCCCCGGGACGGACGCCTGGCCGCGGAGTTTCATGACCTGGAATTTCCGCACGATCGAGTTCCGTTCGACCTGCTGGTACAACCAGAACAGACCGTCGGCGACGGTGAACACCGGGTTGTCCCGGACCTCGCCCTCCGTGTACTCGCCGATCAGGAACGTGGTCGCCTGCCAGCTGGTCAGGTGCAGCGCGAGCCTCTGAACGAACGCCTGGAGGTCGGCCTCCCCGGTCCCGCCGGCCGCCTTCCGGACGACAGTCCGGAACGAGTCGACCACGACGACGCTGGGGCCGACCGCCTCGACCTCCCGGACGATCTCCGCCAAAACCGCGTCCAGGTCCTTCTCAAGTACGACCTGGCTGAGGTTCACGAACCGGACGCCGGCACCCAGCTTGGCCGCGTCGAAGAACTGGAACTGCTGCTGATACCGGAGCATCTTGAGGGCCGGTTCGCCGAGGACGGTGAAGTACAGGGCCGGCCTGTCCGAGGTGGCGTTGGCGAAAATGATTTGGTGGGCGAGGGTCGTCTTCCCGCCCCCCGGCGCCCCGGCAATGATGTTGAACGAGTATTCGGGCAGCCCGCCGCCGAGGATCTCGTCCAGGCCCGGCACGCCGGTCGGCAACTTCCGAATGGTGACCTTGTCTCCGGCGCTCATAATCCCTCTCTGTTCCCTTCGTCCCCTCCGGTCCCGGGCAGGCCCGGGCAGGCGTCCCGCACCAGGGTCAGCGTCAGGGGGTAACCGATGAACGTCGCCAGCAGGCCGATGACATGGGCCACGACGGCGACCCCCGCCGGACCGTCGGCCTCCGCGCCCCGGTGACCGGCCCCGGGGTCATCAAGGCCCTCGACAGAGCCGTCGGTCCGCACTCGCACGGGGCCCAGTGACGGGACTTCCGCCCGGGCCAGGGCCACCGCCCGCGACAGGAGGGAGTGGAAGCCGGCGGCGCCGACCAACCTGGTGAGCGGCGGGCGGAGCCGCTCGCATGCTCGGACCGCCGCCAACCCGCCGACGACCGGCGGTTCGGCGTTTCCCGCCTCGTAAGCGACGAGTCGCCGGGCGAGGTCGTGGATCGTAGGCGGAACGGGGTCCATCAAGCGACTCTCCGACGGCAGCCCTCTTTGCTGCGGAGTGGGATTGTCTCTCCCATCTGACCCGCTTACCCGTAATCGTCCGGCGGTGTTCCGCGGTAACTGGAAGGACGAAGAACTCTGCCGAAATGACTATTGTACAAATATTTACTCAGACCTGCTATCCATATTCCGAGATGGAGTACTTCATTAAGTGTGAATCGAGGATTGAGCCGGCCGCCGACCGAACACCGCACGCCCTTCAACCGGATGGTCGGCGGCCGACCAAACAGGCTGTCGGAGAGCGATTGAATAACGCCTCCAAAGCCGGCCACCGGTTCAGGTAGAGCATTGATTCTCTCACTGGTTCCGATTATCTCGTCTAGAATCTGCATAAATTTTAACCGTAAGTGAAGAGTCAAAACGCTGTTGAGTTCCACTTCGGGCGTCTTTCTACGACGCCACATGATCCTTTGAGATCTTGAATTCTTCAGCTGAAACAATTTGATGCCGTCGCCGTACTTTCCTGCGAGTATTCGGGTCAATCATTTCCGTCCAACCAGATTGCGGCCATTTCTGAACTACCGTTAGGCCTCCGCTTCAACTCCGACTTATACCTCGCCTCACGAGCTTTCACATGACCTGGGTCAACTCCCTCTATCGCACGTGGGGAATTTCCAAGAGCCGCAAGTCGGCCGCGGGACGCCGGCCTCTTCGCAACCTCAACCTGACGCCGCTGGAAGACCGCGTTACCCCGGCGTTCCAAACCTGGACCGGGGCCGTGAACGCGAACTGGAGCGACGCCGGCAACTGGTCCGGGGCCATCGCCGCCGGCGACGACTTGATCTTCCCCGGCGGGGCGGCGACGCTCTCTCCGGTCAATGACTTCGCGGGCGGGACCACGTTCGCGTCGATCTCCGTCCTCGGGGCGGGGTACAACCTGTCGGGCAACGCCGTCGCCGTGACGGCGGGCCTGTCGGCGACCTACGGGGCGGGCACTTCGACGAGCACCCTGGACGTCGCCCTCGGCAACGGGGCGGTGGACGTCGCGAGCGGCGGCCGACTCGATCTCGCCGGCGACGTCAGCGGGTCGGCCGGCCTGAATCTGACGGGCGGGGGCACCCTCGGCCTGACCGGGGCGAGCACCTACACCGGTGATACCACGATCAACGCGGGCGTGCTGGATGTGGACGGCTCGATCGTAAGCCCGGTGGTCCTCGCGGGCGGCTCGTTGACCGGGTCGGGCACGCTCAACGGTGCGGGAATCAGCGGGAGCGCGGCCACAACGGTCGATCCGGGGTCCGTGGGCGGTGCAGGGATCTTGACCTACGCGAACGGAACCGGATTCACCCTCCCGTCCGCCACGACATTCCACGTCGATCTCAACGGAGTCACCGTCGGAACGGGCTACGATCAACTGAAACTCACCAACGGATCGGCCCTCTTCAACCCGAACGGCGCGGACCTGGATATCAGCCTCGGCTACCTGCCGGCCGTGAACACCAGTTTCCAAATCGTCTCCCAGGCCAAGGGGTCGCCGATCACCGGGCGGTTCAACGGCATCAGCCAGTTCGGTAGCGTGACGTCCGGACCGGTGACGTTTTCGGTCGGGTACTTCAGTTCGGGCGTGATCATCACGGTCACCGCCGTCAACGTCGCGACCCGCACCTGGACCGGCGGCGACGCGGACGACAGCCTTTGGTCCTCGCCCGACAACTGGGCCTCGGGCATCGCACCGGGCTTCGGCGACCGACTCGTGTTCGCGTCCGGGGCCGCCCGGGCGAGCAGCGTCAACGACTTCGCCGCCGGGACCACCTTCCATTCAATCGAGATCCAGTCGGCCGGGTTCAACTTCTTCGGCAACTCGATTCAACTCGTGGGCGGGGTGACTGCCACCCACGCCTCCGGGACGTCCACGATCGGAATGGACCTGGCCCTGACGGCGAACCAGACGATCAACGTGGCGGCCGGCGGGGGCCTGGTCCTGGCCGGACAGGTCTCGGGCGCGTTCGGCGTAACCAAGACCGGCGAGGGGGCCTTGGCGTACACCGGAAGCGGTGCCAACTCGTACACCGGCACGACCACCGTCAACGGCGGCACCCTCGTGCTGAACAAGACGGGCGTCAACGCCATGGGCGGCAACCTGATCGTCGGCGATGGCACGGGCGGCGAGACGGTGCAACTCGCGGGCGACGACCAGATCCCGGACGCGGCGACCGTGACCGTCAACGAGGGGGCTACGTTCGACCTGAACGGGCGGAGCGAGACGTTCGC
The DNA here is from genome assembly GCF_008254045.1 of Limnoglobus roseus. Lineage (GTDB taxonomy): Bacteria > Planctomycetota > Planctomycetia > Gemmatales > Gemmataceae > Limnoglobus > Limnoglobus roseus. Next base: position 4,458,784 of record NZ_CP042425.1, read on the forward strand.
CACGCTGGTGCTCCAGGGCACGACGGTCGCCATCGCGGCGGGGCAGACGCTCACCCTCACCTCCGGCCTAACCACGGTCATCGCCGCCAGTCACGCCGCCGCGACGATCGCGGGGCCGGGCGTACTCGACCTGGGCGGCAACCCGACCTTCGCTCTGAATAGTGACCACGACGGCTTCCACAACGGCACGATCAACGTCGATGCCGAGATCGGCGCGGTGATCCAGAACGGCGGCATCGTCAAGAGCGGATCGGGCATCGTGGGACTCTCGGGCGCGAACATTTACGCCGGCGACACGGCCGTTTACGGCGGTGCGATCCAGGTCAAGAGCGACACCGGCCTCGGAACGCCGGGCGTCACGACCGTCGCGAGCGGCGCGTCGGTCTACTTCAACGGCCCGGCTCTGGTCGTGGATGAAGAGTTCGTGATCGCCGGCACGGGGTTCATCTCCTCGGGTGCCCTCACGGTCGTCTCGGGTTCGGCCACGCTGACCGGCACCGTGACCCTGACGGGCAACAGCCAGATCGGTGCCGCCCCCGCCGCGACGTTGACGATCACCGGCGCGATCGACGACGGCGGCTCCACCTTCGACCTGACGGTCTTTCAGGGGGCCAACGGCCGCACCATTTTGAGCGGGGCCAACCTGTTCAACGGGACCGTGACCGTGAGCGGGGGGTTCCTGCGGGTCACGACCGACGACGCACTCGGCAACCCGGCCTCGGCGTCGGTCGTCAGCGTCCTCTCCGGGGCCTCGCTGGAACTCGCGGGCGGAATCACCCTCCCGGCGACCAAGACGATTGCCATATCCGGCGTCCCCGTCAGCGATTCCAGCAAGATCATGAGCCTCTCGGGCGACAACACGATCCAGGGCGACATCGGCATTACGGGCGGCAACAACGTGGCCTTCGACGTCGCCGCCGGGACGACGTTGCAAGTCGCCGGCGTCATTAGCGGCCCGCGGGACTTCGACAAGAACGGGGCCGGCACGCTGATTCTCTCGGGGGTGAACACGCACACCGGGAACGTGAACGTCGGCGACGGCACCCTGATCGTCAACGGCTCACTCGCCACCAGCAATCTCGTCTTCGTGGACGGCACCCTCGGCGGCACGGGCACACTCCCGGCCGTGACGGTCTCGGCGATCGGGACGCTCGCGCCGGGCGTCGGCCCCGGCCTCCTGAACACGGGCGACGTCTCATTCACCAACGGCACGACCTTCTCCGTCGAGCTCAACGGGACGACCGTCGGCACGCAGTACGACCAGGCGAACGTCGCCGGCACGGTCGACCTCGCCGGGGCGACGCTGACGATCGCCCTGGATGCCACGCCGCCGATCGGGACGACCTACACGATCATCAGTAACGACGGCATCGACGCGATCACCGGGACGTTCAACGGGCTGCCGGAAGGCTCGTCCCTCACCATCGGGGTTGTGACGCTCACGATCAGTTACATCGGCGGGAGCGGCAACGACGTCGTCCTGACCGTCGCCGATGTTAGCTATACCTGGACCGGTGCCGACAACGGCGACCGCGACTGGGCCAACCCCGGCAACTGGGTCGGCGGCATCGTTCCGACGGCCGGCTCGCGGCTGTTCTTCCCCGTGAATCCGGTGCGGACCGAGAGTGTTAACAGTTTCTCCCCCGGCACCGTCTTCCACTCGGTGATCATCCTGGGCTCGGGCTACGACATCTACGGCAACCCGTTCGCGGTCCAGAACGGCATTGCGACCACCTATGCCGCGGGTACGTCGTCCCTGGGCCTGGGCATCACGTTGTTGGGGGACCAGTCGGTCGACGTGGCAGCCGGCGGTACGCTCGCGGTGACCGAGGCGATCTCCGGCGCGTTTTCGCTGACCAAGGTCGGGGCCGGTGTCTTGCGGTTCGAGCACGCGAACACCTACACCGGCGGCACGACGGTCCTCGCGGGCCGGCTGGCCCTGACCGCACCGGCCGACATCGGGTCGGGCGTGTTGACGATCAATCCCGGCGCGACGCTGGACCTGCTGGGCAACGTGAACCTGGCGAACACGATCACGATCGGCGGCACGGGCGTGAGCGGCCTCGGGGCCGTCCAGAGCAGCAGTTCCACCAACACCCTCTCGGGCAACGTCACCCTCTCGGCCGACACCCTCTTCCAGACCTCGACCTCCCTCAACGTATTCGGGGCAATCGGGGGACCTTTCGGAATCTCGACCATCGGCCCGGGCACGTTCAACCTGCTGGGGACCACCGCCAACACGTACACGGGCACGACTACCGCGGGGGGCAACTTCTTCGTCGTTGCGAAAGCCCCGGGCGTGGCCGCCATCCCGGGCAACCTGGTCATTACGGCCGGTTCGACATTCGTCGCTCAATCTGATAACCAGATTGTCACCTCCGCGGCCGTCACCCTCTCGGCCGCGACGGCCACGTTCGACCTCGACGGCTTCAGCGCCACGATCGGGTCGCTGACCTTCACCGGCGGGTCGGTGACGACCGGTGCCGGCATGCTGACCCTGTCCTCGGGCGGCAGCATCACCACGAACGGGTCTTCGTCCACGGCGACCCTCAGCGGCCATCTCGCCTTCGGCGGCCCCAACAACTTCTTCCTCGTGGCACAAGGGGCCACGCCCGGCGGGGTCGATCTCGCGGTGTCGGCGGTCGTCTCGTCCATCTTCAACATCATCAAGGACGGAGCGGGCACGATGGCCCTCTCGGGGGCGAACACTTACAGCGGCGGTACGAACATCAACGCGGGCGTGCTGGCGATCAGTCAGGGCACTGGTGCAGGGACCGGCGTCGTGAACGTCCTCGGGACGGGCACCCTCGACATCTCCGGTAGCATCTCCGTCTATAACTTTCTCTTGGTCGCGTCGAGCGGCACCGCGGTCCGCAGTTCGGCCGGGGCCAACACGGTCGGCGGGAACGTCTTCCTGGCGACCAACAGCACGATCGAGGTAGCGGCCTTCAGCACCCTTCACCTCGCCACGATGGTGAACGACTTCGGCAACGGGTCCGGCCTGACCACGACCGGCACCGGGACGGTGCAACTCAGTGGGACGAACGCCTACGGCGGCGGGACGACCATCACTGCCGGCAACCTCCAGGTGTTCTCGGCCCAGGCGACCGGGACCATGGGCACGGTCGCCCTGGCCACCGGGACGACCCTCCTGGTTTCGACCCCGACATATACCCTCCCCTCCGGCGGCCTCCAACTCGCCGCGGGCAGCACCTTCGCGGTCCCGGTGGGTCTGGATGTGACGCTGAATGGCGTCCTCACCCTGACCGCTGACGCCCTGTTGAACGTCGCCTCCGCCGGCACGCTCGCGGTCACCGACGCCATCGGCGGCGCGTTCGGCCTCACCAAGACGGGTGAGGGAACGCTGACCCTGGTCGGCACCAGTTCCTACACGGGGGCGACCGTCGTGGCCGTCGGTATGCTCCGCGTCGATGGCGACATCGCGTCGAGCAGCGGGGTCGTCGTCGGCGTCGCGGGGGCGCTCAGCGGCATCGGCACCGTCGGGGCGGTCACCGTCTCCGGCGGCCTCCTCGCCCCGGGCGTCCTTTCGGGTACGCTGCACACCGGTGCCGTCACCCTCGGAAATGCCTCCACGTTCCTCACCGTCCTCGGGGGCACCACGGCCGCCACCGGTTACGGTCAACTCGTCGCGGAGGCCGTCGACCTCGGCGGGGCCTCGCTCCAGGCGATCCTGGGCATTTACACGCCGTCGCCCGGGGACACCCTCCGGATCATCGACAACGCCGGGCTGTCCGCCGTTAGTAACACCTTCGGCGGCCTGCCGGAGGGGAGCACTCTGACCCTCCTCGGCTACACCTTCCGCATCAGCTACGTGGGCGGCGACGGCAACGACGTCACCCTCACCAACATTGCCGGCACCACGACCACGGTCACGACGAGCGCCGCGACGTCGGTCTACGGGCAGCCGGTGACGTTGACGGCCGTCGTCGCTGCGGCGACCGGCACGGCGACGGGCACGGTCTCGTTCTTCGCGGGCGGAACCCTCCTGGGGACCGCGGCCGTCACGACCGTCGGCGGCTCCCAGGTGGCCACGTTCACGACGGCCGGCCTCCCGGTCGGGACGGCCGTGATCACGGCGGTGTACAACGGCACTTCGATCTACTCGGCCAGTTCTGTCACCTTGAGCGGTGGGCTAACGATCAACCCGGCGGCGACGGCGACACACGTCACCTCGACCGGCACGTCGACCTACGGCCAGGGGGTGACCTTCACGGTCCAGGTGTCGGCGGTCGCACCGGGGGCCGGCCTCCCGGCCGGCGTCGTCCGACTCTTCGACGGTGCGACCCTCATCGCCACGGGCACGGCAGACGCCTCCGGTGCTGCCACCTTCGAGATCAACACGCTCGCGGCCCTCGGGTCGCCGCACGCGATCACCGCGGTGTTCACGCCCGCCGACGGCAACTTCACCGGATCGACCTCGCCGGCGTACTCGCAGACCGTGAACAAGGCGACACTCACGGTCACCGCCACCGACCGGTCCCGCGTCTACGGCGGGACCAATCCGACACTCGCCGCCACGGTCACCGGGTTCGTGCTCGGCCAGACGCTCGCCACCAGCGGCGTCACCGGGGCCGCCGCGCTGTCCACCGCCGCCACGCCGATGAGTCCCGTCGTGGGCGGGCCGTACGCGATCACCGCGGCGGTCGGCACCCTCGCCGCCGGGAACTACGACTTCGTCTTCGTCGGCGGGCAACTCGCCGTCACCCCCGCCGTGCTCACGGTCACCGCCGACAACAAGACGCGAGCCTTCGGCGAATCGAACCCGACCCTCACGGTTACGTTCGCCGGGTTCAAGAATGGTGAGACGCTCGGCACGAGCGGCGTCACTGGCACGGCGGCCCTCTCGACGACGGCCACCCCAACCAGCGCCGTCGCCGGCAACCCGTACCCGATCACGGCGACCGGCGGCACCCTCGCCGCCGGGAACTACACGTTCGTCACCCTCAACGGCCAGTTCACGGTGACGAAGGCGACCACGGCGGCCGCGGTCACGACCTCGGGCACCCCGTCGGCCTTCGGGCAAGCGGTCACGCTGTCCGCCACCGTCGCGCGGGGCACGGCCGGGGTCGGCACCCCGACCGGATCAATCACGTTCTCCGACGGCGGCGTCCCGCTCGGCACGGTCGCCCTCACCGCCGGTGCCGCGTCCTTGACCACGACCCGACTCGGCGTGGGCGTGCACGCGATCACGGTGACTTACTCGGGCGACGCGAACTTCGTCGGCAGTGAGTCGCCCGCCGCGACACAGGTGGTGAACAATGTGGACACGACGACGGTCGTAACCACGAACGGCCCGACCGCGTTCGGCGTGCCGCAGACCCTGACGGCCGCCGTCACCGCCCCCGACGCGGCAACGCCGACCGGCACGGTCACGTTCTTCGACGGGAGCACGACGCTCGGCACCGCGGCCGTCGACGCAACCGGCGTGGCGACGCTAGTCGGGGTGAGCCTCTCCACCGGCACGCACGCGATCACCGCCGTGTACGCCGGCAACGCCACCTTAACAGACAGTACGTCGGCCGCCGTGACCTTCACCGTAAGCCCGGCGGGCACGGCCGTCGCCCTGGCCAGTTCCGCCAACCCGGTGCCGGTCACCAGGTCCGTCACGTTCACCGCGACGGTGACGAACACGGCCGCCGGTTCGTCGGCCGTCCCGACCGGGTCGGTCACGTTCCGGGCCGACGACGTCGTCATCGGCACGGTCGCCCTTACCGCCGGCGGCGCGTCCTTGACCACGGCCCTGCTCGGCGTGGGCTCGCACGCGATCACGGTTGCCTACTCGGGCGACGCAAACTTCGTTGGAAGCGTGTCGCCCGCCGCGACGCAAGTGGTGAACAGGGTGGCCACGACGACAGCCGTAGTCGGGACCGGCCCGGCCTTGTTCGGCACGCCGCAGACCCTGACGGCCGCCGTCACCGCCCCCGGCGCGGCCCCGCCGACCGGAACGGTCACATTCTTCGACGGCGGCACGGAGCTGGGCACCGCGACCGTCGACGCCGCCGGCACGGCAACCCTGGTCGGGATGAGCCTTTCCACCGGCCCGCACGCGATTACCGCTGTGTACGCCGGCGACGCGACGCTCACCGGCAGCACGTCGGCTGCCGTGACCTTCACCGTAAGCCCGGCGGGCACGGCCGTCGCCCTGGCCAGTTCCGCCAACCCGGTGCCGGTCACCAGGTCCGTCACGTTCACCGCGACGGTGACGAACACGGCCGCCGGTTCGTCGGCCGTCCCGACCGGGTCGGTCACGTTCCGGGCCGACGACGTCGTCATCGGCACGGTCGCCCTTACCGCCGGCGTGGCCACACTAACCACAACTGCCCTTCCCGCCGGCACTCCGGTCGTGTCGGCGACGTTCATGCCGACTGCCGACTTCACAGCCGGTACGGCCTCTCTGACTCAGACCATCCTCTCGCCCGTCGCGGGTGACGTGAACGGCGACCGCATCGCGGACATCGTGGTCGGTCCGGCCGGCGGGGGCCAACCGGTGACCGTCATCAGCGGGGCCGACGGGTCCGTGCTGCGGACATACCCGGTCGCCGACGGGTTCACCGGCGAAGTCCGGACGGCCTCGGCCGACGTGAACGGCGACGGCGTGGCCGACGTGGTGACCGGCACCGGCCCCGGCGTGCGGCCGATGGTCCGCGTGCTGGACGGCGTGACCGGGCGGACACTCTTCGAGGTCATGCCGTTCGAAGCCGGGTTCACCGGCGGGGTGTACGTGGCGACCGGGGACGTGACCGGCGACGGCGTCCCGGACCTGATCGTGACGCCCGACGAGGGCGGCGGCCCGGTCGTGGTCGTCTACGACGGGGCACGGATGGCCGGCGGGACCGGCGCGGCGGTCGAGATGACGCGATTCCTCGGCATCGACGACCCCGCCTTCCGCGGCGGTGCCCGGGCGGCCGTCGGAGACGTGAACGGGGACGGCGTGGCCGACGTGGTCGTGGCGGCCGGGTTCGGGGGCGGCCCGCGGGTCGCGGTGTACGACGGGCAAGGGTTTGCCGCTGCCGCCACCCGCACCCGCCTCGTCCCCGACTTCTTCGCCTTCGAGCCGGGCCTTCGCAACGGGGTGTACGTGGCCGTCGGCGACTTCAACGGCGACGGACTCGCCGACCTGGCGTTCGGCGGCGGCCCCGGCGGCGGCCCGCGGGTGCGGATTGCCGACGCCGCAACGATCCTGGCCAGCGGCGACTTCAAAGCCCTCGACGCGATCACCCTGCCGGCGGCCCAACTCGGCAACTTCTTCGTCGGCGACGCCGCCGACCGGGGCGGCGTTCGGGTGGCCGTCAAGGACCTGGACGGCGACAACCGAGCCGACCTCGTAGTGGGGTCGGGAACGGGGAGCGGGTCTCGGGTAACGGCCTATGCCGGGGCGACGATCCCTCGGAATGGCACGCCGCCCGAGTCTCTCGAATTTGACGCGTTCGACGATCTCGGCGGGGTGTTCGTCGGGTGACGGAGCTGTGAATCGGCTTAAATCTGTTCCCCGGTTGCCACCGCACCCGGTCCCGTGTTCGAGACCCGAAGATGGGACCGGGTCGCGACAAACTCTGCCGAACACCGGAGGCAATCCTTACCGCACGACGAGTCATGTGGCCCGAGCCACGTGCAAAATCCGGGGTACAATGTATAATACTGGCTGAACACGAAAATGTAGTCCCATCGCGAAGCGACTGATTGTGCTCGTCCATTACATACAAGTTCTGCCGGTGGTCCTACAATAATGTTGTGTTGTATTGTCGGATGAATTTCCAGAGTAGCCGTTCACTGTTTAGCCGGATTTCGGTGGCGACCGTATCCCATCTGGGGGCATGAAGCCCCCACCATCCCTACCTCCGGACGTGTTCGATGCTCTGCCCCCGGCGGTGCCGGCGCACCTCCGGTATCTCGAAGCCCGTCTCTCCGACCTCGAAGCCCGGTTGAACCGGTCCTCAGCGAACTCTGATCCTCCCCACGAAAAATGCACGCCGGCCTTCCTGGCCGAGGTGATTCAAGCCACCCGAGCAGGTACGGAGCCGCCCTCACTTGTCCCGCCACCAATAGCGGCTGCTTGACCAACTACACTAACATTGATGCCGACTCCATTTCGTGACAAATGCTACATGGTAATTTGAGAAGAAATAAGATTCTATCGAACTTGGAGTTTGGCTGATACGATTGCCGACCTATCATCCGTGGGAATTTAGACCGTGTCCCCCGAGGCTGCGGCGTTCGTTCGATCACTCACCGATAGGCGGAATTTGAGATGGCAGAAGGTACCGTCACGCTTGCAAGCCCCTGCTCCGAAACGCTCTCAACAACAATTCAGATGACCAGACCGCTGTCGGGTGAAAGCTCGTATTCGTCATCCGCGCCGGCCGTCGGCCCTGTCAGCCTAGTCCAAAGACCGGGGCTGACGCCCGCCTATGTGCTCCGGATCCTTCGTTACCGCTGGGGGCTTATCTCAATACTCGGCCTGATGGCTGCGGCAATCGGATTCTGGGTGAACCATCTGTTCCCCCCCGCGCAGGCCAAGTACACGACCCACGCGCTGATCCGTCTCGAACCCGCTGAAGGTCTCCCGGCGGGGACGCCTGCCCGGGCCGAGCCCCGCGACCTGCGGACGGAAGTCGAACTGGTCAAGACCCAGTTCATCCTCACGACCGCGCTCGCGCAAGGCCCCGCCGCCGATCTGCCATCCGTGCGGCGGGATCCCGCGGCGGCGCTCCAATGGCTCACGGCCGAATTGAAAGTCGAACCCGTTGGTCCACAAATTCTCCGGATCTCTCTGGTCGGATCCGACGCGGACGAGTTGCCCGTCCTCGTGAACGCGGTCAAGGACACGTACCTCCGCGAAGTGGTCGGTGCCGAACAGACCCGCCGACTCAAGCGCAAGGAGTTCCTCGAGACGGTTTACGAAGATTGCGAACGCCGGCGGACGGCCTTGACGCAGTCGGCGATGAAGGGAGAGGAAACTGGAACGGCCGACGAGCGTCTTTTGGGCGAACGGCTTTCCCTCCTTCAAAGTGAACTCTTCCGCATTGAGACGGACCTGCGTCGTTCCCAACTCGTCGTGGACGTGAATCGCGTCCAGCCAGACGCACCGGTTTCCCCGACCACCGTCGAAGAACTGGCCGAGAAGGACCCGTTGACACGCCAGCACCGTAGCAGAATCTCCCAAATCGACGTGACGATCGCCGAACAGGAGCGGACCCGGATCAACCCCGCTTCTTATGAACCGTATCGGGCCCTCGCCCGCGATCGGAAGAACCTGCTCGACGCGGTCGAGGACCGCAAGCAGACCCTGACCCAACGGTCCACGGAGTCGGCGGCGGACGGTCGTCAGAAGCGTACGGGCGAGGCCCACGCCCGTACCGTCCGATTGGAGGAGGAGCGAAAACTGATGCGCGAGTTGATCGCCCGCACGCGGGACGAATTGAAACAGTGCAAGGCGGACGCCTCCGCGCAGACGTGTCGGCAATACGCGGCCGAGCGCCTCGAGACTATTTCCAAGGACGTGTCGGACGAGTTGACGGTACTCCGGCTCGAGTTGAAGACGATCGCCCGGACGGCGTCCATTCAGGACGCGGCGGAACCGGTGGTCAAACAGCCCTCCCGACAGCATTTGCGGACCTGGCTCGCGCTGGCCGGCCCGTTCCTGCTGGTCGTGGCCGGCGTGTCGGTGTGGGAACTTTGGGCCTGGCGGATCTACGGCCCCGAGGACGTTCGAGAGGGGCTCGGGGTTCACGTCCTCGGGGTGGTCCCCCGGCTTCCGGACCGCACGCCCGCCAAGCGAGTAGCCGACGTGTGGCCGAACCCTCTGACCGACTCGGTCGATGCCGTCTGCGCGGCGTTATTGCACGCCCCCCGGTCCGGGGCCTCGCCCCAGGTGATCGAAATCACGAGCGCGGCCCCAGGTGAGGGGAAATCGACGCTCGCCCGGCACCTAGCGATTAACTTGGCCCGTGCCGGAAAGAAAACCCTGCTCCTGGACGCCGACCTGTACCGCCCCGCCGCCCACGTGGCCTTCGACCTGCCAATGGGCCCAGGGCTATGTGAGGTATTGTCCGGAGAAGTCACGCTCGCCAAAGCTATTCATCGCTCGCCGGCGGACAACGTGTTTGTCCTCACCGCGGGCACGGCGACCGCGGGGGCGTTCCGGGAGATTGCTCGGGGAGCAATCGGCGGGATTCTCGGCGACTTGCGAACGGAGTTCGATGCCATCGTTATCGACACCAGCCCGGTCCTCGCCACTGTTCAGCCGCTCCAGGTCGGGCGGTACGCCGACGCCGTCGTTCTGTGTAGCCTCTCCGCCGTCAGCCGCTCGGCCCTCCTCGTCGAGGCCATCCGCCGGCTGTCCGATCTCGGCATTCCGGTCGCCGGGGTGGTGGTAAACGGGGCCGAAGAGGTGGGCCGGTACAAGTACTACTCCCGCAGCGGGTGCCCCACTCCGCCGGCCGCGTCCCCCATCAGTTAATCGGCACGTCCCTTGTTCAGCATCCGGAAATCGCCGCCACCCAACAGGCCGGCGACCTGGCGTCACGCCCTCACAAACGAGAAACTCCATGAACCAGTACCGCGATACGGCTACGGTCTCTCTGGTCGGCCGGACAGAAAGTCTGGGAGCGACCGACCTTCCCCGAAAAGGCCCCCTCGCCCGACTCAAACGAGCCCTCGTCTACGTTCCGACGGTCTTTCTGATCGTGCTGACCGCCCCGGTGACGTTGCTCGCCGTCGTCCTCGTCAAACTCACGTCGCCGGGGCCGGCCTTCTACACGCAAGTCCGCCTCGGGCGTAACGGGGTGCCGTTTCGGATCTACAAAATCCGCACCATGCACGTCGACTGCGAGCGAGACACCGGGCCGGTGTGGGCGACCCGCTACGACCCGCGGGCGTTCCGCGTCGGCCGCATTCTTCGCGTGCTCCACCTCGACGAGTTGCCCCAGCTGATGAACGTGCTGCGGGGCGATATGGCGTTCGTCGGCCCCCGGCCCGAGCGGCCGATGATCGCCGCCCAACTCCAAGAGTCGATCCCCGGATACCAGGACCGCCTGTGTGTGCGACCGGGGCTGACCGGCCTCGCACAGGTCCAGTTCCCGGGCGATCAGGACCTCGGGTCGGTCTGTCAGAAACTGTTCGCCGATCTCTTGTACATCCGGGCCGCCGGACCGGTTCTCGACCTGCGCATCCTGATTGCCACGGTCTTTTACTTGCTCCACCTCCCGCTCTCCTGGCGACTCCGAACTCTCGGTTCCATCGCGGAACGGTCTCACCTCATCGACCCCACCCCGGGGAGCACCTGGGACAGTCTTGCGGCAGTCTACCGGATTCCCCAGAAGCCGGACCGAATCCTCGCCGTGCAAGGCCTCCGAGGCGTCGCCGCATCCCTGGTGTTCCTGGCCCACTTCCTGACCCTGTTCGGCGTGTACCTGGGCTCGGCGGCCGGCGGTCTCGCAGCCCAGGCGGTGGATACCATGGCCCGGCACGGCACCGACCTGTTCCTGATGATCAGCGGCTATCTGATCTACGGGATGTGCGTCCGACGGCAGCTCGACTACGGCCGCTTTCTCAATGACCGATTCTGGCGGATCTACCCGACGTTCCTGTGCGTGTTCGGACTGTACTTGGGTCTGTCGCTGGCCTTCCCCGGGGAGTCCAAGGTTCCCGCCGAACCAGCAGCGGCCGTCGCGTACCTCCTGGAGAATCTGGCCCTCCTGCCGGGCCTCACGGGCACCCCGCCGCTGATCGTCGTGACCTGGACGCTCGGGTACGAACTGCTCTTGTACGTCACCCTGCCGTTGGCCATCCACCTCACCGGGATGCGGAACTGGACGTCCCCGCAGCGGGTCGCAGTTCTCGCCGCGGTGTGGGGATGCTACCTCGTGTATTGCGTGACGTTGTCGCCGGCTCATGCCCGGTTCGCCGTCTACATCGCGGCCTTCCTGGCGTACGAATTCGTCCGCGGGCGACGCGGGCGGCTTTCGGCCGGCGGGGAAGCGGTCGCGATGACTGCCGTCGCCGCGGGGGTTGGGGGCGCTGTTCTGCTCCGCGCGGGGATCGTCTCATCTCCAGACCTGCCGGGCATGGCCGTCGGGTTTCGGGTCGTGGCGGTGAGCGCGGCCGTCATGGGAGTTGCGTACTGCTGTTTCGGCGGCGACGGGCGGTGCAGTCGGGCGTTCTCGTGGTCGCCGCTGCGGTGGCTCGGGAATATGAGTTATTCGTTCTACCTGACCCACGGGTTGGTATTGAAAGCGTTGGCGTTAGCCGCAACGGTCCTGGTGCCCGCCGAATTCCGCGGCCCGTGGCTCTTCTGGGCCGCCCTTCCGGTGTGCTACTTCGGTGCGGTCGCGACCTCGACCGCCCTGTTCGTCGGGGTGGAGAAGCGTCTGTCGTTCTCGCTCCGGTCCGACCCGGCGGTACCGCATGACGATCGCACGTGCCCGGACGTTACCGTTGACCCCGCAGACACCGTTTTGGACATTGACGCGAGTCAGCGAACCGCAAGAATGACCGAGGGAAATCCTGCGTTCCGGTGATTATTGAATCAGTTCGGTCAGGTCGATCGGAACTGAGACGCGAAGGGTCGGCGGGATGTGACCGGCGTTCGCGAACTGTTCGAGGCGGTACTTGAGCGGGAGGGTGATTGCGTTCCCGTGCCGGAGTAAGAAGGTGCCGCTTGTGCTAAAGAGGTCTTCATCCAGGACCATCCCGACCTCAAGGGCGGCAACAGGGAGGACCCGACTTTGAGGTCGGGTGGCGTTTCGGACGAGTTGATCCAGCGCGTCCAGGAGGGCGGGGTCGTACCTCCCGGCGTCCATCCGAAGGTGTTCGACGACCTGGGCCTTCGGAATGCCCCGCGTCAGAAGGATGTCAAAGTCCCGCGAGACCCGGAGAAGCCGCGAGCCGAGCGGGAGAGAATCGAACTTGCCGTTGACCGTGGCGATGTCGTACCGAGTCCCGATGTGGGCGATGACCTGGATCACCCGTTCGAGACGGGGGATACGGCCGATCAGTTCGACCGCGATCGTCGGTGCGGCGTTAAGTTGGAGTTGCTCGTCCGACGTCAAGTCCTTGCCGCGGTCGGCGAGGGTCAAGACCCGCTCCGGAACCGCCACGTACCCGAGTTGAGCCAGGATGGCCGCGACCTCCACTTCCCAGCCGATGGGCGTGTTCAGGACGGCCGCGATTTCGAGAGCCAACTTCTGCACTCGTAACGCCCGGCCGAACGCCGCGGGGTTCACGAGCGCGAGGACCTCGCCCAGAACCTGCACGCTGCCCTTGAGGGTGCGGTCGAGCAACTCCCGCTCGGCCGTGACAAGCCGGTACTGGGTGAGGGCGTCGGTGAGTGATCGGGCCAGCGTCATGGCGTCGCATGGCTTGCTGAGAAAACGGAACAGGCCGCCGCGGTTGACGGCGTCGATGGCGCTCTCCACGTCGGCATTGCCGGTCAGGAGCATGCGAACGGATTCCGGTTGACGGACCCGCACCTCCGAAAGGAACTGAACGCCGTTCATCCCCGGCATCCGCATGTCGGACACGATCACCGCGAACGGCCCGTCCGCCGCCAACATGCCGAGGGCCTGTTCGCCCCCCGGGGCGGTGTGGACGGCGAACCGCTTCCGCAGTTGCCGCTCGTACCCGGCTAGGACGTTCGGCTCGTCGTCGACGAACAAGATTTTTTCAGACACGTGACACTCCTGAGGGTCGTCGTGCGTCGGCACGATGCCCTAGTTTTTCCAGGCCGGCAGGCGAACGACGAAGGTCGTGCCCCGGCCGATTTCCGACTCGAACCCAATCGTCCCGCCGTGACGGTTGACGACCACGGCGTGCGCCAGGGCCAGGCCTTGACCCGTTCCCTGTCCGATGGGCTTGGTGGTGAAGAAGGGGTCGAATACGCGGCCGCGGATCTCGCGGGCGATCCCGCAGCCGGTGTCGGTTACCCGAGCCTCGACATCGTCCCCGTCCCGTCTCGTGGACAAGGTAATCGTTCCCTTTTCCGGCCGCCCTGTCGAACCGATGGCGTGGGCGGCGTTGACGACCAGGTTAATGAAGACCTGGTTCAACTCCCCCGGCAACCCGCGGACCGGAGGGAGGTCGAGCGAAAAGTCGGTCTTCAAGTCGGCGTGGTATTTCCACTCGCCCCGGGCGACGGCGATCACCGTCTCCAGGACGGCGTTCAGATCGACCGCGACCTTCTCCTCGGTGCCGGGGTGGGCGAACTCCCGCATTGCCTTGACAAGCCGAGACACGTGCCGCACCCCCTCCAGGGTCTGCGCGATGGCCAGCGGCACTTCCTCCAACATCTCTTTCAGGTCACTCCCGTCCGCGGGTACGTCCCGGCCTCGCGAGAGTTGCTCGGCGAGCGACTGAAACGCCTCACCCAGGAAGGCGGTGTTGTCGCCAATGTACTGGATAGGGGTGTTGATCTCGTGCGCCATCCCGGCCGCCAGTTGACCGATCGACTCTAACTTCTGCGCCTGTCGCAATTGCTGTTCCAGGGCGTGTCGACCCGTGGCGTCCGACTGGACGGCGACGAAGTTGGTAAGACGGCCGGCGTCGTCGTGGACGGGCGAGAAGGACAACTCGTTCCAGAACGGCGTCCGGTCCTTTCGGTAGTTCAGGACCTCGACGGTACACGGCCTGACTGCTCGGATCGCGTTCCGAATTTGGGAAAGGGCTTCAGGGGCCGTGTCCGGCCCTTGAAGGAAACGGCAATTTCGTCCCACCACCTCGGCCGACGAGTACCCGGTCAGTCGCACGAAGCCGGGGCTTACGTAAATGATCGGGTTGTCCGGGTGGAGGGCGTCGGTAATGACGATGCCCTGCGTCGCGGCGCCCACCGCCCGGTCTCGCAATCGGAGCGATTCCTCGACTAGGACCTGGGCCGTCACGTCGAGGGCGAGTGTGAGATAGGCCTTCCGGCCGGCGAACTCGATCGGGTTGTCCGCCACCTCCATGTCGTGGACAATCCCGTTCGCCATCCGGTGCCGCCGGAGAACGCGGCCTACGCCTCGTGGAACCGCGTGGCCCTCAAGAGCTTCTACCGACGCGACCGTGCGGGTCAGGAACTGTTCGCGGGTGTACCCGTACTGCCGCACCGCCGTGTCGTTGACGGCCAGGAACCGACGGTCGGCCGCGTCGGAGACCCACATCGAATGGGGGTTCGCCTCGAACAACTGGCGGTATCGCTCCTCGCTCGCCTGCAACGCGGACTCGGTCCGCCGCCGGTCCGAGACGATCAACTGGTACTGGTCGACCGCGGCCGCGACAGCCGCCGTAAACGTCGCGTTCGTGAGCGGCTTTGTCAGAAAGCGGAAGACGTGCCCGTCATTGACTGCCTGCACGGCGTGGGCCAACTCGGTCTGTCCCGTCGCCAGAATCCGCACCGTGTCCGGGTATCGTTCCCGCACGGTCGCGAGTAACTTGACCCCCGACAGGCCGGGCATGTTCAGGTCCGAGACGATGACCGCAACCGGGCCCAGCTTTTCGAGTATTGACAGGGCCGCCCGGCCGTCCCCGGCCGTGACCATGAAATACTTCGCGTTCAGGAAGACGCGGTAGGCCTCAAGGACCTCGGGCTCGTCATCGACACACAAGACGATCGGCGTCACGCGGGCCTCCTCAATGTCTGGACGTCGTCCGATTGGCAACTGACGGTCACTTCGTGATAAAGCTTCGGGCTCGTGCGGGATCAGCGATCCCCGATGCTCTCGGCCAATTTGGCGATCGCGTCGGACTCGATTTGACGAATGCGTTCTCGCGACAGGCCGAACTGCACGCCGACTTGCTTGCAGGTCTTTGGCCCATCACCGTCGAAGCCGAACCGCATCCGGAGAACGGCGGCCTCTCGCGGTTCCATCTTGTCCAGCAATTCCATCAGTCGCCCGATGTCGATCACCTCGGTCATCAACGCCTCGGGTGTCCGGAGACGCGAATCCATCACCGTCTCGGCAATGCCCGGTGAACCCTCGCCGGGCTCGGACGGCAAGCCCCTGGAAACGCGGATGGCCTCGGCGAGAATCCTCGACTGCCTCTCGGACAAGCCCAACCGTCCGGTTACCTCTTCGTGTGTCGGCAACCGCCCAAACTCGACGGTTAAATCGCCCTTCGCACGGGCCCACTTGAAGTGCAGTTGCGTCATGTACACTGGGATGCGAACGATCTTGGCCGCATTCACGATACCCCGGCGGATACTCTGGTTGATCCAGAAGGTCGCGTACGTCGAAAACCGCGTGTTCATCGACGGATCGTATCCCTCCACCGCACGCATGAGGCCCAGATTCCCTTCAGACACGAGGTCCTCAATCGGCACCCCCCGGCCGGTGTAGCTGAGTGCGATGTTGACGACCAATCGCAAGTTCGCCCGAATCATCCGGTCGCGCGCGGCCTCGTTCCCGGCCACGACGCCGGCAGCGGTCTCCTTCTCGTCGGAGGTCGTCATGAGTGGCGTGCGGTTGATTTCCGCCAAGTACGTGCGAAAAGACTCGGGGACGTGTCGGGCTGTACCCATGACGATCCTGGTGAGTAATAGAAGGTCGGGAGGTCGTCACAACGGCACCGGCACGGGGGTTGGTCCCGCGACAATCTCAAACGATGCCAGAACAACTTCGGGATCAAGCCCGCCCCCGAGGGCATCGGCCGTCATGACATCCCGGCACTGCTGGCGCGACATCGGGCGTCGATACGGGCGGTCGCTCGCCAAGGCGTCGTACACATCGGCGACCGCCAGGATCCGGACCAGGAGGGGGATCGAGTGGCCGATCAAGCCGTCCGGGTATCCCTTGCCGTCCATCCGTTCGTGGTGCCATCGGATCAGCGGCAGGACATCTCGGGCGGAGCGGAGCGGCTCGACAATCCTGGCCCCGTCGGCCGGATGCCGCCGGACGACATCAAACTCTTCATCCGTCAGCCGCCCGGGCTTATTGAGGATGGCGTCGGGGATACTGATTTTTCCGATGTCGTGGAGGATTGCGCCGCGACGGAGGACGTCCAGTTCGGTCGAATCGAGTCCGATCCGTTCGGCCAGTGAGGTCGCGTATCGGGCCACGCGGTCCGAGTGGCCGTGAGTGTGGGGTGACTTCCCCTCAATCACACGGGCCAACGTGTACACGACCGACTCGGCCGAGTCGAGCGCCTCGACGAGTTCCTGCCGCCGCAACAAAGAGCGGCAACGGGCGGTAATCTCGAACGTCTGGAACGGCTTGGTCAGGAACTCGTCCGCACCGAGGTTCCACGCCCGCAATCGGGCATCGGCAGACTCAGTGCCGGTCAACACCAGGATCGGAAGGAGGCAGGTTTCCGAAGCGAGTTTGAGTTGGCGGCAGACCTCGAATCCGCCGACATGGGGTATGTCGATGTCCAGGATCACCAGGTCGGGGCGATGTTCGGCGACCCGGTCCAACGCGATCCGGCCGTCCGCCGCGACCACGACTTGATAGCCTTCATCCTCCAAGACGATCCGGAGAAGTTTCGAGATCGACGGGTCGTCGTCTACGACCAAAACGGAACGGCGGAGTGGTTGCTGGATCGTCATTCGGCCGCTCGGGTGAAATCGGTGTTCCCCACGATTAATAAGCCTGGCGAGGAAGATGCCGAACAAAGGCGAATATCGGAATTGATCGTTTGCAACGGAGAATCTAACAACTCTCGGACCTTGAACCCCAGGGCAAGAGGAGAGAATGGCTTGGAGAGGAAGCTCACCCTTCCATCCACAATGCCGTGCGGCATCCCCGCGTCTTCGGGACAGCCGGAAAGGAATAAAGTGCGTACCTCGGGATAAAGCTTTATCAGCGTCTCGGCGATCGCTCGTCCGCCCAGACCGGGCATGATGATGTCCGTGATGAGCAGGTGAATCGGCCCGTCGTGCCGGGTCGAGACCCGGATCGCCTCGTCGCCGTCGGCCGCGTCCAGCACCGTATACCCACACTCGACCAAAACGCGTCGGATCAAACCCCTCACGCCTGCGTCGTCTTCGGCGAGGAGAAGCGTCTCCGAGCCCGGTGGTGGGAATTCCAGTCTGGATCGGACGAGCGGCATTCCGTCCACGTGCTTCGTGCGGGGCAGATACACTTCGAATTTGGTTCCGACCCCGACCTCACTGGTCACCGCGATGTGCCCGCCGAGCTGCTTGACGATCCGGTGCACGGTGGCGAGCTCTAGGGCGTGTTGACGAGCAGCAGTCTTTTGGGCTAAGAGTTTAGGCCGATCCTGATCATCCCTGAGGCACGACGCCATGCGGTACCTGCTCACGGACGGGCACTGGGCCATCCTCGAACCGCTGGTCGCCCAGGCGAAGCAGTTCACCGGTGGCCAACCGCCCCGATTGCCGGATCGGCTGTTCTTCGAGGCCATCCTGTACTGGGCCCGCACGGGCGTCCCGTGGCGGGACCTGCCGGGCGAGTTCGGGGCCTGGGATGCGGTGTACAACCGGTTCGGCCGGTGGGTTCGTTCGGGCAGCCTGCGGCGGCTGTTCGAACTCCTGACCGCCAACCCCGACCTCGGCGACGTCCGGCGCATCCTCATCGACTCCACGGTCGTCCGCGCCCACCAGCACGCGGCCGGGGCCCGGCGGAAGAAAAAAAGATCGGGCCGGCACGAAGTGCTCGCCGTGAGGGTCTTGGCCGCAGCCGGGGTGTCGGGCCGTGTGACGTCGGTGATTAGCAAGCCCTGGGGAACCGCGTGAATAGCCCGGTCTCGCAGCAGCAAGGATTGTTCCGCAATACGGCGTGAGGTCACGTCCTGGGCGACTGAGAGAATTCCCTGGAAGACACCGTCAGGGCTGAACAGCGGGGTATTGTGCCATTCGCAGAAGACGACCCGACCGTCATTGGCAACATTCTCGGACGTCCCACAGGTACTCGTATCTCCAGCCCTCAACCGTGTGAAGATGTCCGCCATCGCGGATTGAAAGTGTGGCGGCACGATGAGATCGAAAGGGTGCTTTCCAAGGACTTGCGCTTCGGAATACCCAAAGATTCGTTCGGCCGCAGCGTTCCACCGGGTGCACCGGAAGTCCGCGTCAGTCACGATGTACGCCAGGGGCAACTGTTCGACTTGGAAGTTCAGTTGGGCCAGCACTTCCCCCCCGTCGAATTCACTTGGCATCAGTTCGGTCACGTGCTATTACCCCTTGTCAGCTGCGAATTTTCCAGATGCACGCCTTCGTGCGCTTGGCCGTTATTCTTGAAGGTCACCGTCGACCACAGCCCGATCGCCGTGAGGGTCGGATCCGGCGAACCGAACTCGAAAGTATCAAGACTCGAGGCGTCTCTTCACAGCGTCAGAAACTGTCGGAAGAAGGCATCCGGAACGACGAGAGTGCGCCCGGCGCGACCCATATCGCGTTCCTTGAAGCAACCCATGATCACACGGATCTAAAGACTCCTAGCCCCTGACACATGCTGCCGTGAGTATTCGCATTCAATTCTTAAACTGAGAAGGCGGAGGGCAAGCCTCGACAGCAAGGAATGTCGCGAAAGGATTGGCTGGTTGATCAGGTTGATATTCCCAACCCTAAATATTTATAGCAAATGAATCGAGCCGGCATTACAATTCACTATGCTATCACTCCGGCGGAGAATATTCTGATTAAAATCAAAATTTAGCTGCGATTGATCGACAGGGCAATTATTATTCCGAATCGACCTCTGCCCAATTCAATTGAAATCATCTCATAACGACCAGAACGGTTTGATTCCGCTCAAGCTCATTTGGTGACGAATCGGACCACAAGCAGGGATTGAAAGCCAACTTGGTGAAGTGGTTGGTTAGCCCGCGCACGTTCGCACAGGATCATATCGAGTCGGCCACGCGATTTTGATCTGCAAATCACGGGATCCAACCCCCTATTACAGGTGCCGGAGCGTGATCTCCAGACCCTTTGAATCACCGTACACTCTGAGGGTGTCGGGTCTGGTAGAATGCTACAGGTCATACATTTGAGGCTCGGTGCGTATTCATCCGCCCGGCCAAGAGACGAGTTGGCTAAACTCTACACATTTGTCGAAATTCTCCTCGGCTATAATGATCTGTAGTCTAAGTAGTACCTTGATTAGGGCGTGGGCCAAGTCGGTTGACAGGGTCTCTTCTGGCTCCTTAACGTGGCAGCTTTCAGTCTCTCGGACTTCATTCCCGCCGCGTGATTCGCGCAGAATGTCCACAACACAGTCTCGTCGCTCCGGCCGCAAGCAACTGCGGTCGCGCGTCGCCATGCTCGCACGGAATATGGTGGGTTCATCAGGGTACAAAAACTAAATGCCCGTCAACTCATCATTGCGGTAACGTGCATGAATTTGAATCTTGAGAGTATTGCCGTCCCAATATTGGAGAAGCCCCTTGATATCGCTGACTCAAATTCAAGATCGGATCCATGCGGATATCAGCAACGATCGCCCTCGCTTCGCTCCTTCGCGAGTTGCACGTGCGGCCGTGGCCGGGATCGCGGCACGACTGGTCCGCATCCGCGCGGCTGTCCCTCAAGACCTCGCGAAAGTCCGGGCCTGGCTGCCCGACGCGCTCGGCGGGACGCCGGCCGCCACCGTTGGAGTCGCGACGGATGCCGCCACCGGTGCGATTGTCGGCATCGCTTCGCTGCGCGTTTTTAGTGATCGGGTGGGGCGATTTCTGCTGTTTGTGGACCCTTCATTTCGACGGCGGGGCTGCGGCACCGTCCTCCTGGAAAGTGTTCGTCGGATCGCTCAGGAAGCAGGGGCGACGCGATTGCTATCCGGCCGGTCTTTCGAGGCAACTGCTGGTGACGTCGCTGCCCGATCGGCGGTCGAGTTCCTGCGGGCACGCGGCATGTCCGTGGCGCAAGAAATCCTCTGTTACCAGGCTCAGCTAACGACGGCCCTGGCCGCGATCGAACCGCTGTATCGGCGTTACCAACGGCCGTCGGCCGACCGTGCTCGCATCGTGTCATTGGAGCACGTGGACCCACACGCCCTCGCCGCATTCGTGGTTCGCGACGTCGGGGGCCTCCCGGAAGAGGTGGCAGCCCGGCTGGCAGGCCGCGGCCGGGCCTACTGCCGGGCGACGTCGATGGTCGCCCTGATGGGCGACGCAATTGTGGGCGCCCTCTTGACCTTGCGTCAGGGCCACAATGTGTTCATCGAGACTCGCGTGGTCGATGCCGCCAGTCGGGGCAGTCACATCAACCTTGCCCTGATTTACAAGAGCATCGCCGCGGCCGTTCCCCAGGGCGTACGGACGATCGCGTTCGAACACGACACCCGCGAGCGTGACACGGCCAAACTCGCCCGACGGTTGGGTGCGACCGTCGTCGGCCGGCGGCAGTGCTGGGGTTGCGAGATTCAGCAGTCCGCTTCGGAAACCCGTGTAAACCCGGTCGAGTCTCAAGTCCAGGAAGCGGTTTCATCCGACTGGCAGGCCGATGCCCTTCGCGACCCGCGTGTCGATGGCTTGGACGTCAAACAACTCCAGGACCGGTTGGTTCTCGACTCGGCGAACGACCTGATTCAAACGCTGAGCGAACGGGGCGTCATCAGCGCCTCCATTAAGAACCGTGTGCGCGGCGTCACCCTGCAACTCAAGTTAGTCCGCCACGAGGCCGAGAGGTTCGACCGGACAACGGGGCTGAAGGCGTGCCTGCTGTTCGCCGTGCTGCCCCGCTCCGCGAGCATCTATGTCTTTGACGCACTGGCCGCCGGCCTCGCCCTGGACAAGGTGACGGTCTGTGCGCACCGGTTCCCGCAGGAGACGATCAACTCGCACGCGGCGGCACGGCTGGCCGTACCCGGCACGATCTGTCACACGCACATCGACGCCCGGTTGGGCAACCTCGCGTTGATCAACCCGTTTCTGGACCGCATGGTCGTTCACGTCCGCGACCCCCGCCAGGCCGTGCTGTCGGCCGTTCACCACATGAACGATCTCCGCCGCCGTCTGGGGGCCGGTCACGTGGCGGGCTTCGGGGCGACGTTCCCGAACCATTACTTCGATCTCCCGTTCCCAGAGCAGATCGACTTCATGATCGCGCACGGCCTGCCGGAATTTGTCCGCTGGATCGAGGGCTGGCTCGCGGCGGCGGCGAACCCGCTGTTCCGGACCAAGGTGCTGTTCACGCGATACGAAGACTTGCACGCGGACCCCGCGGCGTACTTCCGGTCGATCCTGGAATTCTACGGCGTCGCGTGGGTATCGCCGGCGTTTCAGCCGCCGCCCGCGGTCAGCGGCAGCCGGCACTTCCGAAAAGGTGCGACCGACGAGTGGCGCACCGCGTTCACGCCCGCACAGCGCGACGCGGCGTGCGCGGCCGTTCCGCTCCGCGTCCTCCAGCGTTTCGGCTGGCAGCCACACTAGTGGCGATCCTCCTTGACTCTTTGCGTTACCAATCTTCCGTGTTTCACCACGATCTCTTTCACGAATCGGAGTCTCACATTAGCAAGCATCATTGGCTGAGTTCGCTCAAGGCGTCGCTGACCGGTCGCTGCCGCCCGATCCAATCCCGTTCGACCCGCCCGTCGTCCACGGCCCGTCCCGGCCCGCTGTCCGTGGGAATACTGGAGGATCGCCTCGCGCCGGCCGTCCTCACGGTCAACAGCTTCCAGGACACGGCCTCGTCGTCCGATGCATACCTGTCGCTCCGCGAGGCCATCGCCATCGTCAACAGCGAGACGTTGCCCGCCAGCCTGAGTGGCGGAATCCTCGGCCAGATCAACGGCCCGCTTCACGACGACGGCGTCGACACCATCCGGTTCGACCCGGACCTCTCCGACCCGATCGTCCTCGGCAGCGGGCAACTTACGCTGAGCGTGCCCAGCAGCACGTCGATCGTGACCATCGACGGCGGGCTGTTCGGGGTGACGATCGACGGGAACAACGCCAGCCGGGTGTTCTCTGTCGCGGCCGGGGTCGAGGCGACCTTCTCCGACCTGACGATCATCAACGGAAAAACAGGCCTGGTGTTTGACGGGGTGGGCGGCGGGGGCATCCGGAACGCCGGCAACCTGACCGTGGTGCGGGGCACGTTTACCGGCAACACATCGTCCGGGGACATGGGGACCGGCGGCGGCGGGGCCATCGGCAATGCCGGCACGCTCGCGGTGATCGACAGTTCCTTTACCAACAACGTCTCGGACAACAACACGAGCGGTGGGAGCGGCCTGTACAACGAGGGGACCGCCACCGTCGTGGGCTCGACGTTCTTTCAGAACGGGGCCGTGAACGGGTCGAATGGCGGCGCGATCGCGATCGGTTCGGGACAGGTCTACGTGCTCAACAGCACCTTCTCCGCGAACACCGGAATCTACGGGTCGGCCATCTTCGTGGGCATCGGCGACGCACTGACGGTCGTCAACAGCACCTTCGCCAACAACGAGGACGGCGGGTTCGGCGGCAATGGCGTGATCTACACCATCGGGGCGGTGACCGCCATCAACTCGGTGTTCTCGGGGAACACGGCCGGCGGCGGGCCTGGGACCGCCATCGACTCGGACAACGGCGGCCCGGCCGCGCAGACCATCAACAATAGCTACAACACCGGCGTCGTGCTCGCCCCGCTGGCGGACAACGGCGGCCCGACCCGGACCCGCGCCCCGCTGCCGGGCAGCCCGGTGATCGGGACGGGTGTCGCCCCGACCACCATCAACACCCCCGTGACCAGTACGGTCACGCCCACCGTAATCGTGGGCAACGCGACGGCACTGGTCGTGGTCCCCGGGTACACGGTCATTCTCGTCGGCACCGAGCAGATGCTCGTCACCGCCGTCAGTGGCAGCACGCTGACCGTCGTCCGGGGTTACAACGGCACCACCGCCGCCACCCACGACGAGGACGACGCCGTTTACCCGGCCACGGATCAGCGGGGCGTCTCGCGGCTGACGAACGGGATAAGCGACATCGGCGCGTTCCAGTCCACTTCCGTCCCACAGACACCCACGCCGACCGTTACCACCCCCGCGGCGGCACAAACCGTCCCCGGCGGCGACTTCGTCATCCAGGGCACCGCAGAAGCGGGCAGTCTGGTCCGCGTCTACCACGACGTGAACAACAACGGCGTCATCGACGTCGGCGACATGGTCGTCGGCACGCAGCAACTCGGCGTGGGCATCACGAATTACGCGATCACCACGCCGTTGATGTCGGGCGCGGCGAACAATTTCCTCGCCACGGCGACCGGCGTTGATATCGAGTCCGCTCCGGCGAACGTGCCGACCCTCACGGTCGCCGCGCTGAGCATCGAGAGTTCGACGGCCCCCGCCGGGATTTTCGGCCAGTTGTATAGTTTCGCGCCGGCCGTTTCGGGGGGCGAGCCGGGGTACACGTTTAGCGTCTCCGTCGGCTCGTTGCCCGACGGCTTGACCCTGAACCCGAGCACCGGCGTGATCTTCGGGACGCCGACCGCGGTGGGCACGTCCTCCTTCACCCTGTCGGTCACGGACGCCGGTAGCAGCACCGACACGCAGGCGTTCACCCTGAGGGTGAACGCGGTCCCCGCCCTCACCGGCAGTGGGAATCCCGTTAACGCCAATTCCGGGGGCACGGCGGTCGCGGTCGATCCGAACCTGACCATCGCCGCGAACGGCCTGGCGACGCTCGCCACCGCGACGGTGAGCATCACCGCCAACTTCGATTCCACCGAGGACGCCCTGCTGTTCACGAACCAGAACGGGATCACCGGCAGCTACAACGCCGCCAGCGGCATCCTGACGCTGACCGGCACGGCCTCGGTCGCCGACTACCAGACCGCCCTGCGGTCGGTCCGTTATCGGAACACCGACGGGGCGTCGCCCGGCACCGACCCGCGGACGATTTCCTTCTCGATCGCGCCGGCCGTCTTTAACCCGGCCAACGGCCACTTCTACGAGTTCGTCACCGCGTCGGGCATCAGCTGGACCAACGCCGCGGCCGCGGCCGCGGCTCGGAGTATCTTCGGCCTCCAAGGCTACCTCACGACGCTGACGTCAGCCGAGGAGAACGCCTTCGCCTTTGCCAAGGTGAACGGGCTGGGCTGGATCGGGGCCAGTGACGCCGCCGTCGAGGGCGAGTGGCGGTGGACGGGCGGCCCAGAGGCGGGTACCCAGTTCTGGAGCGGCGGGCCGGGAACCGGCAAGGGCGCGGCGGGTACGCCGGTCAACGGTGCCTATTCCAACTGGGCAGACGGCGAACCGAATAACGCCGGCGACGAGGACTACGCGCACTTCCAGCCCAGCGCGATGTGGAACGATTACCCGGATACCGCCATGGTCAGCGGCTACGTCGTCGAGTACGGCGGGTCGGCGGGCGACCCCGTCCTTCAGGTCACCTCGCAAACGCAGGTCAACGTCGTGGTGTCCACGGCCGCGCCGCTCGTCACCAGCCCGGCAGCCGCGCAGGTCGTCAACGCCGCCACCTCCACCGTCGCGGGGACGGCCGAGGCCGGAAGCTTGGTCCGCGTGTATGTCGATGTGAACAACAACGGCGTCATCGACGCCGGGGACGCCGTCGTCGCCACGCAGCAACTCGCGGCCGGAACGGCCTTCTCGATCACCGTCCCGCTCACCCCGGACGCGGCGAACAACTTTCTCGTCACGGCCACGCTTTCGCCGTCTGCGGAATCGTCTCCGACGGACGTGCCGACCATCATCGAGGACTCGACCGCCCCGGTCACGCCCACGGTCTCCAACCCCACGGTGCCGCTGAGCGTCAACGCGGCTATGTTCCCGATCGCGGGCACGGCCGAAGCCGGCAGCCTGGTGAAGGTGTACCGCGATGTGAACAACAACGGCGTCATCGACGCCGGCGACGCCGTCGTCGGCACGCAGGTCGCCGCCACCGGGTCCTACTCGATCGCCGTGCCGCTGACCGCGGACACGGCGAACGACTTCCTCGTCACCGCCACCGACGCCGCCGGCAACGAGTCCGTCGTCGCCGACGTGCCGACCATCACCGAGGACTCGACCGCCCCCATCGGCCCGACCGTTAGCGATCCCACGGTGCCGCTGAGCGTCAACGCGGCCACGTTCCCGATCGCGGGCACGGCCGAAGCCGGCAGCCTGGTGAAGGTGTACCGCGATGTGAACAACAACGGCGTCATCGACGCCGGCGACGCCGTCGTCGGCACGCAGGTCGCCGCCACCGGGTCCTACTCGATCGCCGTACCGCTGACCGCGGACGCGGCGAACGACTTCCTCGTCACCGCCACCGACGCCGCCGGCAACGAGTCCGTCGTCGCCGACGTGCCGACCATCACCGAGGACTCGACCGCCCCGGTCACGCCCACGGTCTCCACCCCCACGGCTCCGCTGAGCGTCAACACCGCAACCTTCGCCGTCGCAGGTACTGCCGAGGCCGACAGCCTGGTGAAGGTGTACCATGATGCGAATAACAACGGCATCCTCGACGCCGGCGACACCGTCGTCGGCACTCAGCAACTCACCCTCGGGGCCACGGCTTACGGCATCACGGTGCCAATGGACCAGGACGCGGTGAACGCCTTCCTGGTGACTGCTACCGACGCCGCCGGCAACGAGTCTGTTGTCGCGGTCGTACCGCTCATCACCGAGGACTCGACGGCCCCGGCCATGCCGAGCGTCAGTAGCCCCGCCGCTGCGGTCACGGTCAATGCGCCGTCCTTCCTCGTCACCGGCACGGCCGAGGCCGGGAGTTTCGTGACGGTGTACGTAGATGCCAACAATAACGGCATCCTCGACGACGGCGACACGATTGCCGGTACCCAGCAACTGGCTCTCGGACTGACCGGCTACGACATCACGGTAACCCTGACCCCGGACGCGGTGAACGCGTTCCTGATCACGTCCACCGACGCCGCCGGCAACGAGTCGATCGTTGCCATCGTGCCACTCATTACGGAAGACTCAACGGCCCCCGTCGCTCCGACGGTGAGCGGTCCCGCTATTGCGGTCACGGTCAATGCGCCGTCCTTCCTCGTCACGGGCACAGCGGAGGCGGGGAGTTTCGTGACGGTGTACGTGGACGCCAACAATAACGGCATCCTCGACGACGGCGACACCGTCGCCGGCTCTCAGGAGCTCGCGCCGGGCGTGACCAACTACGCCATCACGGTGGCTCTCACCCAGGACGCGGTCAATCATTTCCTGGTCACATCCACCGACGTGGTCGGCAACGTTTCCGCCGCGACCGTGGTGCCGCTCATCACCGAGGACTCAACGGCCCCGGCCATGCCGAGCGTCAATACCCCAGCCGCTGCGGTCACGGTCAACGCCGCAACCATTCTCGTCGCGGGGACGGCGGAAGCCGGGAGTTTCGTGACGGTCTACGTAGACGCCAACAATAACGGCATCCTCGACGACGGCGACACGATTGCTGGCACCCAGCAACTCGCGCCGGGCGTGAGTACCTACTCAATCACGGTGCCCCTCACCCAGGACGCGGCCAACCCGTTCCTGGTCGTGGCCACCGACGCCGGGGGCAATGTCTCGGTCGCAGCCGTGGTGCCCCCGATCACCGAGGACTCGACGGCCCCGGCCGCTCCGAGTGTCATCACCCCCGCCGCTACGATCACGGTCAATGCTGCGGCCTCTCTCGTCGCGGGGACGGCGGAAGCCGGGAGTTTCGTGACGGTCTACGTAGACGCCAACAATAACGGCATCCTCGACGACGGCGACACGATTGCTGGCACCCAGCAACTCGCGCCGGGCGTGAGTACCTACTCAATCACGGTGCCCCTCACCCAGGACGCGGCCAACCCGTTCCTGGTCGTGGCCACCGACGCCGGGGGCAATGTCTCGGTCGCAGCCGTGGTGCCCCCGATCACCGAGGACTCGACGGCCCCAGCCGCCCCGAGCGTTAGCAGCCCATTGACCACGACCGCGATCAATGCCGAGGCCCTTCCCATTACGGGCACGGCGGAAGCCGGGAGCCTGGTGACGGTGTACGTGGACGGCAACGGCAACGGGATTCTTGATGACGGCGACACCGTCGCCGGCAGCCAACAGCTTGCGCCGGGTGAAACCGCTTACGCTATCACGGTGCCCCTGGCTCCGGACGCGGCCAACCCCTTCCTGGTCACATCCACCGATGCGGCGGACAACGAGTCCATCGCCGCGGTCGTGCCCCTCATCTCCGAGGACTCGACGAACCCGCCAGCCCCGACCGTCAGCAGCCCGACGGCCGCGCAAACGGTGGACGCGGCCAATCTAACCCTCACGGGGACGGCCGAAGCCGGGAGTTTGGTGACGGTGTACCGCGACGTGAACGGCAACGGCATCCTCGACGCTGGCGACACCGTCGCCGGCACCCAGCAACTCGCGCCGGGCGAAACCGCCTACTCGATCACGGTGCCCCTGGCCCCGGACGCGGCCAACCCCTTCCTGGTGACGGCCACCGACTCGGCCGGTAACGAGTCGATCACGACTGTCGTGCCGGCCATCACCGAGGACTCGGCGAACCCAATGGCCCCGAGCGTCGCCACTCCATCGACCGCAACCACAGTCAACGCCGCGACCCTCTTGGTCACGGGCACCGCCGAAGCCGGGAGTTTGGTGACGGTGTACCGCGACGTGAACGGCAACGGCATCCTCGACGACGGCGACACCATCACCGGCACCCAGCTGCTCGCGGCGGGTGAAACCGCTTATTCGATCACGGTGCCGCTGACCCCGGACGCGACCAACCGCTTCCTGGTGACGGCCACCGACTCGAGCGGGCACGGGTCCATCGCGACCGCCGTGCCAACTGTGACGGAAGACTCGACGGCCCCGGCCGCCCCGAGCGTCAGTACCCTTGCGACAACAATCAATGCCGCAACCATCCCCATCACGGGCACGGCCGAAGCGGGGAGCCTGGTGACGTTGTACGTGGATGCAAACGGCAACGGCATCCACGATGACGGCGACACCGTCGCCGGCACTCAGCGACTCGCGCCGGGCGTGACGGCTTACTCGATCACGGTGCCCCTGGCCACGAACGCGGCCAACCGCTTCCTAGCGACCGCCACCGACTCGACCGGCAACGAGTCCATCGCCGCGGCCGTGCCGCTGATTGCCGAGGACTCGACCGCCCCGACAGACCCGACCGTCAGCAGCCCGACGGCCGCGCAGTCGGTGGACGCGGCCGACCTCGCCGTCACAGGGACGGCCGAAGCCGGCAGCCTCGTGACGGTGTACCGCGACCTGAACGGTAACGGCATCGTCGATGCTGGTGACACGGTCGCCGGCACCCAGCAACTGCCTTCAGGCATGACCCCGTACTCGATTCAGTTGTCGCTCACCCAGAACGCGGCCAACCACTTTCTGGTCGTCGCGAGCGACGTCGCCGGCAACACGTCCACGGCCGCGGTCGTGCCAACCGTCACCGAAGACTCGACGGCCCCGGCCGCTCCGACCATCACCTTGCCGTCGACGCGCGTTTCGACGATCGACCAAACCTACGTCTTGACCGGCGTGGCCGAGGCCGGCAGCCTGGTCACGGTGTACATCGACGCAAACGGGAACGGGGCGATCAACTCGGGCGAAGTGGTCGTCGGGACGAGTCAACTCGCTCCGGACGCGACGGTGTATCGGATCACTATTTCACTCGCCCTCAATGCGGAGAACCACTTCCTGGTCACGGCTACGGACGACTTGGGGAAAGTTTCGCCGACGACGGCCGTTCCGAACATCGTTCAGGGCAGCCTCGACCCGAGCGTTCCGCTGGTCTTCTCGGTCGGGTCGGACGAGGGCGGCCAGATCGCCCAACTGTACAACGCCGACGGGACCATCCGGTTGAGCATCACCCCCTTCCCCGACAGCACGGGCGGCGTTCGGGTGTCCACGGCCGACGTGAACGGGGACGGCGTCCCGGACCTGGTCGTCGGGACCGGCCCCGGCGTCATGAACCAGGTCAAGGTGTACGACGGGCGGACCGGGGCTGTGCTGGCCCAGATGACCCCGTTCGAGGCGAGTTTCACCGGCGGGGTGTTCGTTAAGGCCGCCGACCTGAACGGCGACGGGAAGGCAGACCTGATCGTCACCGCGGACCAAGGCGGCGGGGCGCGGGTAAAAATCTTCGACGGGGTGACGGGTGCGGTCCTCGCGAATTTCATGGGGATCGACGACCCCGACTTCCGGGGCGGGGCGCGGGTGACGACGGGCGACGTCAACGGAGACGGCATCCCCGACGTGATCGTGGCGGCCGGCTTCGGCGGCGGCCCCCGGGTCAGTATCTTCGACGGGGCGGCCCTCCGGGCCGGGACCGTTCAGCGGATCGCGAACTTCTTTGTCTTCGAGGACACTCTCCGGAACGGCGTGTACATCACGGCCGGCGACATCGACGGCGACGGCTTCGCGGACGTGGTCGCGGGCGGCGGGCCGGGCGGCGGGCCGCGGGTCTTCGCCATCTCCGGGAAGGACCTCGTGGAAACCGGTGCCCAGGTCCCGGTCGCGAACTTTTTCGCCGGCGATCCGACCACCCGGAACGGCATCCGGGTGGCCACCGCCGACCTCGACCTGGACGGCCGCGCGGACCTGATCATCGGCTCCGGCCGAATGGACGGCTCCGAGGTGTTGGTGTACCTGGCCAAGAACATCGCCGCCGACGGCACGCCTTCCACGTTTATGGACTTCGACGCATTTAATGGGACGGACTCAATGGACCCGTTCACCGGAGGCGTGTTTGTGGGCTAATCCGGATATCTAAAGTTGAACGGTTATGCTCCGCGACTTGGCCGACATCCCAGCCATTGCAACCCATGCAGTCGTCGGCTGGGCCCTGCCCACATGGGGGGGCAATGGCCAAGGAAGGCCGATCAAGGACGCCTACGGTGATCTGGACTCTGGCTGTAAACAGGTATTACAGTTACTCTACAACTTTTTTCCCACAGCTGTTATGTCGCAAACGCCCCACGGGTATCGCAAGCGTGCGGCGGTCGTCCGGACCGTGTCAAACTGCTGGTCAGGGCTACGGCTGTTCTGAGCACGAGTGCTCATGCGGCCGTACATGATGAGCTGATACGGCAGGGTTGGGTCATACTTGCGTGGGAGCATGGTGTGAACTCTTCTCCGTTGGCGTGACGGCCCGAGCCACGCGGGCGGCGATGGCTCGGGCGACGTGGTGAATGAATCGATCCCGCAGGCGCCGGCGAACCGCGTCGGCCAACCGGGTGCGATCCGCGTCCGCCGGGTCGGCCGGGAACGCGTCCCGGCCGTCGGCGATCCGATCGGCCCAGCGGGCGAGCTGCTCGTCCGTCATCGGTTGCTGCGGGAAATCCTCCGGTCGGGGCATGGGCGTCCTCCGCGGGCGCACGCCACGACCGAGAGCCGCACCGGCCGGCTCGGCCGGTAGGCATGCGCGCCGTGTGTAGAAGGGAAAATTGCTGAGAAGTTCGGCCGCGGCGGAACGGGGTCACTCGCCCGGCCGGAACCAACTGATGAGCTCGGCCCGCGTGACGACGCGTGTCTCGGCAGCCCGGCACGCCCCGCACGCGAGATGGACGCGGAATTCCTCGGCTCTTTCGCCGGCTGGTTCGAACGACGCCAGGCCGAGGACCGACCGGCACCCCCGGCACGGGATGTTCAAGCTCGCAACGTAGTCCCGCAGGAACGCGGTCGGCCCCTCGTCCCCGTCGGCCGACCCGGCCTCGCGGCCTGACAGGGTAACCTCTCCTCCGCGACCGCGGTCACGCCCCTGGCGATCGAGGGCGTTGCGGTACTTGCAGGCGGCCGTCAGGATCACGCCGATCAGGTCCCAGTACTCGGGGCACGACGTGACTTCGTCGCGGACCATGACCCGGTCGTGGGCGCCGGTCGCGAAGAAGCGACCGGCGACGGCGAGCAGGGCAGGGTCCGTCATCAGGAAGCCCGAGAGCGGGTGGAGGGCCAGCACTTGGCCGTTGAACGCGTCCCGGCCGCCCGGGCCGGCGGTGGTCGGGTTCTGGTGGTGCCAGAAGCGGAGGAACCGCTCGCTCACCGCGTCCAGACCGCGATGCCGAACCAGCCACGGGATGAGGGCCTGCCACGCGGCCGCGTAGAAGGAGTAGAACGCCACCTTGCACTCGTAAGCGAACAGGTTCACGAAGTGCCGCACCCACGCGTTGCCGCCGGTTCGGCGGTACCGGGCGATCCACCCGTCGACCTCCCGGACGAACGATTCCATGCCGTCCAGGCCCGATTGGCGGAGGCGAACCACGCCGCTCCCGACCCACCGTTGGAACGCCTCCTGCAAGAACGGCCTCACCCATTCCGGCGGATCGAACCGGCCCAGGATCTCGTCGAGTGCCGCCCGGACCAACCCGCCGTCCCGCGCCCCGACGACCTGCCGGATCTGCCCCCGCTGGTCGTCGGGGAGTTCTGCGTCGTCCTCGCGGGTCCGGCCGGGGGCCAGGTAAGCGTCCCGGTACGCGGCCTGCATGCCCCGGGAGTCCGCGACGAGCGGGTAGCACGTCGCGCACGCGTACTGGGTCTGCCGGTCGAGTGGCTCGGCCGCGTCGACTCGCCGCGCGACCGCAATCCCGTGCCCGACCACGGCCCGGAACTGCTCGAACGCCGCGTCCGCCTCGAAGCGGCGGAAGAGGGACGTGTCCATCCAGTAGTACGTCACCCGGCGGGCGGGACCGAGATCCAGGGGCCGGGTGTGCAGGCGGAACTGAAACGTCTGGGAACCGACCGCGATCGGCACCTCCAAGTTGCGAGTTCGATTTTCGCCGGACCGAGCCATCGACTTCCCTCCCGCCCTGCGAGCGTCGTACGCGAGACGGGCCGCGTCTCCCCGGTGGTGCGGAAACGGGCCGAGCGCACATGCCTGCCAAGCGCACATGCCTACCGGGCGAGCCGACGGGCCGGTCGAGACGTTCGACGCCGGACGGCCGTTCCAGCCCCGACCGCGTCATGGACGACCACGCAAACCCTTTACGAATGACTCCCGCCGACGAGCCCGCGAGCGGTTGGGCGGACCGGTACGGCCAGAAGCACCGCTGGGTGCGGCTGACGGCGTTCCCGCCGGGGATCACGCCCCCGCGGAAGGTCCGCGTCTACCGCCGGGCGGACACGCATTATGTACTGAACTGGTGGGACCCGGCCGCCCGGAAGAACTTGTCGGAGCGGGTCGACGGCGACCTGCTGGCCGCCCTCCTCCGCGCCCGCCAAGTAGACGAGCGGGTGACCGCGGTCCGCTCGGCCGGCGTCGGCGCGGCCCCGCGGGTCGGCCACGCCGACCTCGTCGCCCGCTTCTTGGCGGACGTCGACCGCCGCGCCCAAGCGGGGGAGGTCGCCCCGAAAACCGCCGCCCGGTACCGCACCGCCCTCGACCACTACCTGGCGTACTGCGCCACCTCCGCGGCCGCGACGCGATACCCGGCCGCCGTCCGGGCGGACCGGGACTTCCGGCTCGGGCTAACCGCGTTCCTAGCGGAGCGAACCGTGGGCGGGACCGGGCCGGGCGGTCCGCGGCCGATGCGGGGCCAGCGTTACGTCCTCGACACGGTGCGGGCCGCGTTCGCGTGGGCGGCCGACCCGGCCGGCGGCGGCCTACTGCCGGACGCGTTCCGCAACCCGTTCCTGCGGTCCGG
Organism: Limnoglobus roseus; assembly: GCF_008254045.1. Classification (GTDB taxonomy): domain Bacteria; phylum Planctomycetota; class Planctomycetia; order Gemmatales; family Gemmataceae; genus Limnoglobus; species Limnoglobus roseus. The sequence goes on from NZ_CP042425.1 coordinate 4,492,250, forward strand.
CGGCAAGGGGGGGGGCCTCGTCGGCGACCCGCTGGCGGCGCCCGACGTCACGGCCCCCATGGCGGCCGACCTGGTCCGCGCATGCGACGCCTTCCAGTTGAAGTTGTTCGTGCCAATGCTGCTGTGCGGGCTGCGGGCGGCGGAGCCGTGCCACCTGCTTCGAGCCGACCTGACCGCCGAGTGGCTGACGGTCCCCTGCCGGCCGGCGTGGCGCACCGGCCGGACGTTCAGAAAGCGTAGCAGGTGGTCGGTGGCGGTGCGGTAGCGATTAATGGACTGGACCGACGAGCGGAGGGTGTACTCGTGGTGGTCGAGCCACCGCCTCCGCAGGTCGGGGACGGTGACCGGCTCGAAGCCGAGGGCCGACGGGGCCCCGACCTCCAGTTGCCCGTTGATCTGGGCGGCGAGTTGCTTGGCGGCGTCGCGGTCGGGACCGACCCGCGGCCGGCGGCGGCGGCCGGCCTCGTGGTAGCACAGGTACCAGATTCGATTTCGCAGGTAGCCTTGGACCTTGCCAACGCGGAACGATTTGGACGTAGCCATGTCATCCCCAGAGAACCCTCCCGCCACAAAGTGCCACAAACGGTGCCACAAATCGGGGGTTCTGAGGACGACTCAGAAAGGCAAAAGCCCTTGGGACAGCGACTTGCGTCCCAAGGGCCGATCAGACAGCGGAGAGGGAGGGATTCGAACCCTCCCACCTATCGGTTGAAGCGTTCAATCCGTGATGGCCGAAGATTGATGCTGAACTGCGACAGCGCTCCGTTCAATTCCTGCAGTATTAGAGAGGCTTCTCGGTGGACGCGACAACTTCAGGCGGCCTGTTTCCCGGGTAATCGTGCGTGCGGCTTCTGATCCCGGGCGTCCTTGTGTTGTTCTTGGGTGATTCGCCGGTGATGCCAGCGTTCGAGAGCGAGGACGATAAACCGCACGATCGTCCGCCGCCGCCGCCACTTGTACCGCACCTTCTCGAAGTGCCGCAGGCGGCGGTTGGTTCGTTCGACATGGTTGTTGGTTCGCACCCGTTTGGCGACCGGGCTATGGAGAAATGTCATCATCATCTCGAACTTCTCGGCCCCGAGCAGCCCCAACGCCTGAGCCAGATCGGGATCGGCCCGGTACCGAGGGTCGTTGACCCGAGTTGGTGACGGGCGTTGGGCCACAGTTCGGCCAGGACCGCGGGGTACAGTTTTGAGCCTCCCCAGGTTTGGTGGGCAGCAGGAAAGCGGTGTAGACTCCCACAACCCGGAGAGCACACCGATGGCCAGCAAGCGGACGACGTACACGCCGGAGTTCAAGCTCCAAGCCGTGAAAATGATCACCGACCAGAAGTTGTCTGTGGCCGAGGTCGGCCGGCGGCTCGGGGTGTCCGAGAATCGCCTCCACGAGTGGAAGAAGGCCGTCCTCGCCAACGGGGTCGTCGCCTTCCCCGGAACCGGCCACCTCACACCCCTCGAAGAAGAGAACCGCCGCCTCCGAGCCGAGAACAAGCGGCTAGAGATGGAGCGCGACATCCTGAAAAAAGCCACGGCGTTCTTCGCCGCCCTGACGAAGTGATCTTCGCCTGGATCGAAGAACGCCGTGGCGAATATCCGATCGCGGCGTTGTGCCGCGCGCTGGGCGTGTCCCGCTCGGGCTACTACGCTCGGGCGAACCGTCCCCGGAGCCCGACGGCGGTTCGGCGGGACGAGTTAGTCGGCCGCATGCGGGCCGTTCACGCCGAGGTGCGGGGGCGGTACGGCAGCCCCCGCCTCGCCGTCGAGTTGAAGGCCCGTGGCGTCGCCTGCTGCGTCAACACGGTGGCGAAGGCGATGAAGGCACACGGCCTTCGGGCGAAGACGGTGAAGCGATTCGTTCGCACGACCGACTCGAATCACCGCCACCCGGTGTCGGAGAACGTCCTCGACCGCGGCTTTACGGCGGCCGGGCCGAACGAGAAGTGGGCCATGGACATCACCTACATCCCGACGCTCGAAGGCTGGCTATTCCTCGCCCTCGTGGTGGATTTGTTCTCGCGACGGATCGTGGGGTGGGCGATGGCGGAGGCGATGACGAGCCGACTGGTGGTGGACGCCCTCGACCTGGCCGTCGGGCAACGTGACGTTCCGGCCGGGTTGATCGCCCACTCGGACCGCGAGAGCCCGTACGCCAGCGCGCATTACCAAGCCGAGCTCCGCCGGCACGGGATGGTTTGGAGCATGAGCGGGGTGGGCCAGTGCTGGGACAACGCTGTGGTCGAGAGCACGTTCGGCCGACTCAAGCAGGAGTTGGTCCACGGCGAGACCTACGCCACACGAGACGCGGCACGGGCCTCGATCTTTGAGTACGTCGAAGTGTTTTACAACCGCGTCCGTCGGCACTCGACGCTGGGGTATGTGTCCCCGGCGGAGTTCGAACGGACGCACGACCCAAACAACCGCTAACGTGTTGTCCACTTTCCGCGGGGAAGATCAGTTTGGAGCCATCGGTGACGACCACCCGGGGCCAGAAGCCGTGGTTTCGGAGGTTGTTCAGGAACCGCCGCATGTGATCCTGATCGTTGGCCCGGACCAGGGCAAAGGCGACGGGGAAATCGCCGAGCGGGTCGGTGGCCAGGAGCAGCGTGCGATGGCCCAAGTGCAACTCGTCGATGTACAGGGTGCCCGAGAAGTGCTTGAGCGTCCACTGGCGGTATCCGGGCATGTCGGCCTGGCGGACCTTCCAGTCGAGGCAGTCGGAGAGGAAGCCATCGGACAGGTCGAGGAAGAAGTCACGGCGCATCGCCTGCTGCACGCGATGGAGGCTCATGCAGTCATCGAGGAGTCGGTCGATGACGGCGTCCCGGACGCGGTTGGTGTACTCGGCTCGTGGTTCGATCCCTTCGACGTGAGAACGGAACGTCTTGCAGGAGGCACAGGCGGCGCGGTATTCTCCGACCGTCAATTCGATGACGACGATCTGGCCGAACGCGATGTCGCGAACGGCTCGCGAATGTGTGTCCTTCCGCCGCCCGGGTGTGCCGCAGTGTGGGCAAGGGAAGGACTTCGGCGCACAACTCTGCCGGAGAACGCGAACACGAGCGGCGTCCATGCCTGTGTCCTCAATGGGTTGGTGTGGTAACCCCCAAAGAGGCACAGGCGGGATTTCTTGAGAAGCTCAATCGGCGCAGGCGGTTAAGACCTGTCGCGACCAGCGAGAAGTCTCTTAATTTCCAGGCCATTTGCGTCACCACTTCTTGAGCGGGTGTGTTACCCCTCGCGTTCCCCCGTTCAACCCACCGCCCCGGCTTCCGCCGGGGCGGTTCCGTTTCCCGTGGAGGTGATTGATGCGACCGCGTGACGTCTCGAACGCCCTGTGCGCCCTGCTCCCGACCCGCCGCCCCGTCTACCTGTGGGGGCCGCCCGGCGTCGGCAAGTCGGCCGTCGTCCGGCACGCCGCCGACGCCCTCAAGCTAAAACTCGTCGACGTGCGGGCGACCCTCCTCGACCCGGTCGACCTCCGCGGCCTGCCCAAGGTCACCAAGGACCGGGCCGAGTGGTGCCCGCCGGCCTTCCTCCCCCGGGCCGGCGACGGCGTCCTCTTCCTCGACGAACTGGCCCAGGCCCCGCCGCTCGTCCAGGCCGCGTGCCTGCAACTCGTCCTCGACCGCCGGGTCGGCGAGTACGAGCTCCCGCCCGGGTGGGCCGTCGTCGCCGCGAGCAACCGCCAGGAGGACCGGGCCGGCACGCACCGCCTCATCACCCCCCTCCTGAACCGGTTCGTCCACCTCGACCTCGACGTCTCGCCGGAAGACTGGCAGGCGTGGGCCGTGGTCAACGGCGTCGCCCCCGAGGTCCGGGCGTTCCTGCAGTACCGGCCGGCGTTGCTCAGCCAGTTCGACCCGGCGGCGAGCCCGCGGGCGTTCCCCACGCCGCGGAGCTGGGCGTTCGTGTCCGACGTCCTGGCCGGGACGCCGGCTGACCTCCTGCACCGGGTGGTGGCCGGGTGCGTCGGCGACGGCCCGGCGGCCGAGTTCGTCGGGTTCCTGCAACTGTACCGCGAGCTGCCCGACCTGGACGCCATCGGCCGGCAGCCGGAAACGACGGCCGTGCCCCGCGAGCCGGCCGTGCTGTACGCCCTCGTCGGGGCGATCGCCGAGAAGTGCAAGGCGGACGCGGCCCCGGTCCACGGCTTGGTGCAGTACGCCCTGCGGCTGCCCGACGAGTTCGCCCTCCTCGCCCTCCGCGACGTCCTCGCCGTGAAGCCGAAGCTCGCCTCCCTGTCCATCGTCCAGCAGTGGATCGCCCAGGCCCGCACCAAAGGCTTGTTCCTCGCTGCCTAGCGACGCTTTCTTTCGGCCTTCCTCATTCCTTCTTTGGGAGATGCTCATGATCGAATCGTGCCTCGACACGGGCGGGGCCGTCGCCTTCTGGACGGCCTGCGAGTTCACCGACCGCGACCGCCTCCGGGCCGGCCTCACGCCCCTCGGCCTGGAGCAATACGTCCCCGACCCGCGGCCGCCGGCCAGCGTCCTCAAGGACGCCCTTGAAGAAGCCCTCGGCGGGTCCCGCGTCTTGATCCGGCCGCTCGCCGACCGGGACGGGTTTACCGTCGTTAAGGAGGAGCGGGGCAAGCACGCCAACGCGTACGCCACGGCCCTCGTCGCCCGCGTCCGCGACGCCGCGTTGTCCACGGTCGAGTACGACCCGTTCGACGACCGGGCGGCGGTCGTCGACGCCGCCTTCCGTCGGCACGCCGGCCGCATCCCCGCCGCCCAACTGTCCGCGTGCCTCGTCCGGGTGGTCGAGTCCCTGGGCGGGACGCGGCTGCGGCCGACCGGGGCCGTGTACTGGATTCCGGGGCCGAAACTCGACGCGTGGGCGGCGGTGGCGAGGGCGGTCGAGGCGGCGTCGGACGGGCGGCCGAGTGCCGTGTACCTGATCCGCCACCGCCTCGACGCCGACGCCGTCCGGGCCGTCCGCGACGCCGTCGTCGGCGAGGTCCGGGCGGCCACCGCCCGGATCGCCGAGGAGGTCGCCGCCGGGGACCTCGGCGGCCGGGCGTTGGAGACGCGGCGGCAGCAGGCCCACGACCTCCGGGACAAGGTCCTGCTGTACGAGGACCTGCTGTCCGTCGGCCTGGCCGACCTGCACCGGGCCGTCGACGTCGCCGACCAGGCCGCCGCAACCGCCTCCCTGTTGCTCGCCGCCCAACCGGCTGCGGCGGCCGTCGGCGTGTAGCCGCACCCCGTCTCGATTCACCCTCACCGTTGAAAGGAGTGACCATGACCACGGCCCCCGACCCGTTCGCCGCCCTGGAGGCCGAGGCCGCCAAGCAAGCCGCCGCCGAGGCCGCGGCCCGACGCCTCGCGACCGCGCGGGCGACGCTCATCCTCGGCCGGGACGCGCGGAGCGCGTTCTTCGCCACCCTCGCCCTGCGACTGACGCCGGAAGTCGACTGGGCGTGCGGGACGATGGCCACGGACGGCCGTGCCCTCGCGTACGACCCGCGGTTCGTGACCGGCCTGAGCCCGGACGAACTCGTCGGCGTGCTCGCCCACGAGGTCATGCACAACGCCCTCGCCCACCCGTTCCGCCGGGGCGCCCGCGACCCGGCCCGGTGGAACGTGGCGTGCGACCTGGCCGTCAACCCCCTCCTCCTCGCCGCCGGGTTCGCCCTGCCGGCGTCCCGCCTCCTGCCGGGCGAGGGTCGGTACGCCGATTTGCCGCACGGCAAGTCGGCGGACGACTACTACGCCCGCCTCGCCGAGCCGCCGGCGGGCGGCGGGGAAGCCGAGAGCGCCGGCGAGGAGGATGGCGGCCCCGACCCCGGCGGGTGCGGCGGCGTGACGGAACCGGCGGCCGGGTCGCCGGCGGCGGGCGAGCAGGCGGCCGCGGCGTGGCAGGTCGCTGTCGTCCAGGCCGAGCAGGTCGCCAAGGGCCGGGGCGAGATGCCCGCCGGGATCGCCCGGACGGTCGACGCGGTCCGTCGCCCGCCGGTCGACTGGCGGGCCGTCCTCCGGGCGTTCGTGTCGGCCACGGCGAGCAACGACTACGCGTGGTCGCGGCCGAACCGCCGGTTCCTGTGGCAGGGCCTGTACCTGCCCGGCCTCCGGTCGGAGGAACTCGGCGACGTGGTCATCGCCGTCGACACGTCCGGGTCGGTCGGGCCGGCGGAGTTGGCCGTGTTCGCCGGGGCCGTCGACGAGATCCTGTCGGCGTTCGACTGCGCCGCCACCGTCCTGTACCACGACACCGCCGTCCAGGGCGTTCAGACCTGGCGGTCGGGGGACGGGCCGTTGGTCCTAGCCCCGGTCGGCGGCGGGGGCACGGCGCATGAGTGCGTGTTCGACTGGGTCGACCGGCAGGGGATGTCGCCGGCGTGCGTCGTCTGCCTGACCGACCTGGAGACCCGCTTCCCCGACCGCCCGCCCGGCGTGCCCGTCCTGTGGGCCGTCGTCGGCGACACCCCGTCACAACCGCCGTTCGGCACACGTGTCCGCGTGACCGCTTGACACGACCCTCGACCCTTCCCCTGCGACCCGGCCCAGCGGCCGGGTCGCTTCCCTTCCTGACCCCGACCTCGCCGCCGGCCCGGTGGCGAGAGTCCCAACCCCGGAGGTGACGCGTGCTCACCGTCCCCCGCCCGTTCCTGCGGGCGTTCCGCGCGCTCGGTCGAACGTGCGCCGGCGGCCGCCGCCACGGTCTCGCCCCGCCGCTCACCGTCTCTTGTGACCGAATCGACGCCGTCCTGACGGCGTACCACGGCGAGGTCGTCCTGACCGGCCGATGGCCCGGTGCGGCCGACCCGTTCGACCCGGTCGCGTTGCCCGGCGACGTGTTCGACGGGGCCGAGTCACCCGGCGACGACCCGGTCACGATCGCCGTGGTCGGCCGGCGGGCCGAGGTCCGGTGGGCCGACCACGGCGGGCCCCGCGTCGAGACCGTTGCGGTGACGCCGCCCGGCCCCGAGCTCGCGGTCCCGTCCGACCCGACGGTGCTGTCGCCGGTGCCAATCGCGTTCGTGACCGCCCTGAGCGAGGCCGGGCGGACCACGAGTCGCGAAGCCAACCGGTACGCCCTGAACCGCGTGCAGGTACGGGGCGACACCGGCGACGTGATCGCGTCCGACGGCGTCACCGCGTACTGGAAGACGGGGTTCGCGTTCCCGTTCGCGGAAACCCTCCTCGTCCCGGCAATGCCGCTGTTCGGATCGGCCGAGTGGGCAAAGGCGGCGACCGTCGCCGTGGGCCGGACGAACCACCACTTGGTCGTCCGGGCGGGGCCGTGGACGGCGTTCCTCCGGATCGCCGCCGGCCGGTTCCCCGACGTCTCCGCGGTGGTGCCGCGGACGCCGAGGCCCACGACCGTCTCGCTCGACCCGGCCGACGCCGTGGCCCTCGCCACCGGCCTGCCGACGTTGCCCGGCCACCGCGACGAGAAGCGCCCGGTGACCCTCGACCTCGCCCCCGGTCGCCCGCCCGTCGTCCGCGGCCGGGACGGGGCGTCGGGCGAGACCGCCGAGGTGGTCTTGTCGCGGTCGCGGGTCACGAACGGCCCGACCCGCGTCGCCGTCGACCGGGCGTTCCTCCTCCGGGCGGTCCGCCTCGGGTGCTCGACGATCCGCGTCGCCGGCGCGGACCGGCCGGTCGTCGCGTGCGGCGACGACCTGACCTGGCTGGCCGCCACACTGCCCCCCGACGCGATCGTGGCGGCCCACGCCCCGGTCGCCGCCCTCGTGCCCGCGAACCCCCGCCCCCACCCCGCTTCGGAGGCCCGTTCCCCCATGAAACTCCCCGAGCCCAACGGCCCCGCCCGCGACCGACCCGACCCGGCGGACCCCGGCGACCCGCTCGCCGAGGCCGAGGCCCTGCGGTCGCACCTGTTCGAGGCCACGCAGGCGGCCGGCCGCCTGGTGACGATGCTCAAGGCGAAGAAGAAGGAGCAGAAGACCCTGGCGACCGTCTACTCCAGCTTGAAGGCCCTGAACCTCGGCCCGTGAAAGGAGCCGCCGTGTCCCACCCCCTGATCCCGCACGTCCGCGACCGCCTCGTGCGGCTGACCGACGCCCTCGTCCAGTTGAAGGCCCGCGTCCGCGAGGCCGTGGCCACCGAGATGGGCCGGATCGTGGCCGAGGCCGTTAACGACCTGCTCGCCGCCGCCGTCCGCGGCCGCCCCGCGACCCCACCGCCATCCCCCCACCGGCCGTACCGACCGGCGACCGCCCGCTGGGACGACGACGTTGACGACCCGGCCGTCGAAGACGACGAAGACGATGTTGCGTCCGTCGACCGGTCGGCGACGCCGTCCAACGCCGTCGCCCGGACGTGGCCGGCGGCCGTGTCCGCCGGGGTGCTCGCCGCCCGGTGGCTGCTCCGCCGGCGATTCCCCGGATGGCCCTGTCTGGGCGTCGGCCTGGCCGCCGGCCTCGCCGCGTTGACCGGTCACCCGACCGTCGTCGCCGCCCTCGGGGCGGTGGCCGCCGCTACCGACCTCGTCCCCCCCGCGACCGACTGATCGCTCGACCGCCGCCCGGTTCACGTGCCCAGCCCCGGGACGTCCGTCCGCGGGTCCGGCCCGGCCCGCCCGGCGGCGGTGCCCGATCCGCTTCCCCCACCCCTTCTCCCCGGAGACCTGCCATGAGCGTGACGACCGCGTGCCACAACGGCCGCCCCCGCAAGCAACTGTCCGACCAACTCGACCGCCTCGACGGCATCATCGACGTCCTCGCCGACGCCCTCCCCGAGGCCGTCCGCGACGCCGTCCGGGACGGGATGGCGGACGCCCTCCGCCGCCTCGTCGCCGACGCCCTCGCCGACCCGGCGACGCTGGCCGCCCTCCGCCAGGCCGTCGCCCCGCCCGTCCCGACCGTTACCCCCGCGACCCCGGGCTCGTCCCGGCGGGCGGCCTTCCTCGCCCGGTGCCGGACGGCGTCCGCCACCGTGCGGGCCGGGGTCGTGGACCTCGTCGGGACGGCGATCGCCGCCGTGCGGGTCCGGACCGAGCGGGTGAAGGCGTGGGCCGCGGCGACCGCCGCGAAGGCTCGCTCCGTGCGGCAGGTGTGCCACGTGGCGTGGCACCTGAAGCGGGCGGCCGGCGTCGCCGTCGGCGTCGGCGTCGCCGTCGCGGCCGTGTCCCTCGCTTCGCACCCGGTCGCGACCGCCCTGAGTGGCGTCGGGGCCGGGCTCGCGACGTTCGCCGTCCAGGCAGGCCTCTGGTGCCGCACGGTGGCCCGCCCGTGGCGGGCCTGACCCGCCACCGTCGGAACCGACGACGGGCGGCCCCTTCCGGGGCTGCCCGTCAATTTTTTTTAGCCCGCGGACGCCTTCGGCACCGGGCGGCCCGGCGACTACCGGTCACCCTGGACGCGCTCCCGGCCCGACTGCTGACTGCTACAGCCGGCCAAGCCGCCGGCGCCCGCGACCACCGTGACGCCGACGATGACCGCCAACCACCCGCGGGGGAATCGGATCGCCAGCGACCCCCTCCGCCGGCCGCCCCACCACGCCGCCGCGGCCACGGCGACGAGGCCGGCGATCGCCAGGACGGCCCCGCCAACGGACCGCAGGCCCGGGGGCCCGCCCGCCGGGGCGGCCGGTGGGAAGAAGGCGGCCAGGGTCAGGCCGGGCCCGTCCGCGTCGGCGAACGCCGTCGCCCGGTACTGGGGCAGCGCCTGCCGCAACTCCTCGGCCAGTTCCGCCGCCAGGAGCGTTTGGTCGGCCGCCAGGTCGGCCGCGAGCCGGTCGCACGCCAACCCCGTCGCCACCCGGTACAGCTCCTGGCGGTGGCCGGCCGCCACCTCGCCGTACAGGAATTGCGGCTTGAGCCGGCCGTAGTCGGTCACGAAGGCGGCCTCGGCGCCGGCCGGCGTTTCGGCCGTGAACCGCTCGAACCGGGGCAGGCGGACCTCCAGCCGGTCGGCGTGCCGGGCGTCCCACCGGAACGCCGGGCCGGCGGCCGGGGCCCACCCGTGGACGAGGCAGTCGATGCGGACGGCGTGGCGGATCCGCGTGCCCGGGACCTCGACGCCGAACGCCGAGTTGAACCAGGCCTGTTCGCACGCCACGTCCGGGACGCGGAACGTGACGACCCAGTGGGCGGCCGCGACCGCCGGCCGGCCGGTGCCCGTCAGGGCCGGGCCGGGGGTGCCCCACGTGAGGTCGTCGGCCAACTCGAGGAGGGTGAGCGGCGACGCCCCGGGCGGACCGCCGGGGCGGACGCGGGCGATCGGGGCGATCGCGTCCGCGAGGCGTTTGCCCAACCGGGGGCGGTCCTCGACCCGGGAGCGGGGCGGCGGGTCGGCCACGGCCGGGGCGGCGACGAGGGCCGCCGCGGCGAAGACCATCGCGCGGCGAACGAGGGCGGGCATGGGATCCTCCGGGGGGGGACGGGCGGGGTCGCCGCGCGGCGACCGCGGGCCGGAATGTCACTCATGGTCGATACACGGATAGTCTACACGCTGTCACCCTCGGGGGCATGGGAAAAAAGAAGGGCCGGGCGGACGTGCGGGAGCGGTTCGGGCTGGCCGTCAAGGTCCGCCGGGAGGCCCTCGGCCTGACCCAGGAGGACCTCGCCGCGGCGGCCGGCATCCACCGGACGTACCTGAGCGACGTCGAGCGGGGGACGCGGAACCTGTCCCTGATCAACGTCGAACGGCTGGCCGCCGCGCTCCAAGTCACCATGGCCGAGTTGTTCGCGGCCGTCGACGCCGGGTGACCGACCTCTCGGCCGGCCCGTCGCCGCAAACGAATCCGCCCAGTATGGCCGCGGTGCCTCGCCATCGGAGTCGGCCCCGGAGTGCCACCGCGAAGGCGGCTCCGGTGACCAGAAATCAGGGAAAACTCGGAGACCGAACGTGCCCACGCTGTTCCACTACTCGACGTTGTTTCACCTTCCCCCAATCCTCTCGTCGGGATTATCCGTGGGCGAGATCGCATCGTTCACCGCGGCCCGCCGCTCCGGGGTCAACCTGACCACCCAGACCGACCCGCACCAGTTGAACTGCTGGGGGGGCGGGCAGAATGAGCCGAAGAAGGCCGTCCGCTACCGCTGCGAGGTCGCCGCGGACGACCCGCTCCTCCGGCCGGCTCGGGCCGTGTGGCGGGACCTCGGAGTGACGCCGCGGCAAATGCGGGCACTCGACCCCCGCGGAGAGTCGAAATGGTGGTCCGTCTACTTCGGGGTCATCCCGATGCAGGCGATCGGGGTGGAACTGCGGGGCCGCAACGGGTATGTAGCCGTGGGCGAACCGGACACCGCTCGAATCGCGACCGAAGTCGCGATCCTGCGGGATCGGTTCGAGTTCATCGTCCCCCCGGACGAGCCGTGGGCCTTGGACCTGCGACTCAAGGACCCGACGGACCCCTCACCGTTTTGGGTGCTGCGCGAGGCATACCCGGCCGACCGCTTTCTCGCCCGACCGCCGGTCTAATTCACGAGGTCGGTGATGCTGTCGCGTTTTGTGCCGGGAAGCAGTCGTTGACTAACGACGTCATCCGCCTTCGCACCGTTTGGAAGTAGCACAGGCTGTTGCGGATCGACCCCTTGAGGTCGGACGCCGTCTCGAACAGCCGGTTGTGGGTCGCCCGCCGCCGGAGTACCCGCCAGAACCGCTCGACCGGGTTCAACTGCGGGCTGTAGCTCGGCAGGCGGTAGAACGCCAGGTGCGGGTGGTCGGCCAACGCCGCGTCGATCGCCTGGCCGCGGTGCCACGGGGCGTTGTCGATGAACGACCTCCAGGTCGGTCGACTCTCGCCGCCCCCGGTGTCGATCAAGGCCCCGCGGCCCTCGGCCGCGGGCCGCGGCCCGTCTTGTTGGTTGCGGCTCCCGGGGTGCCACCGGACCAGGTCATCGTGTTCGCCGGCTGGGATGTCGGTCATGCGGTTGGGGGCGTGATCGATCCGCTTGGAATTGCCACGTGAGGCGTGATATTCGAGGTGCGGATCGTCGTACCCGGTTTCTTGAACTTGCTCGGCCGTGAGGTAGCCGCAGGGCCGGAACTTGTACGGCGGTCCCCGCCCAAGGTGCTGAAGACCCCTTTCTCAATGCCGATCCCCAATGTTCACTCCCCTCCGACCTCCGTTCGGTTCGTGGACAATTTTTTCCTTGCTCGACGCCCTTTGGGCAAAGGGCGTCGAGCAAGGCACGATCTCGCGCGGCGATCCCTCCGCCAACGCCCGGCCCGTCGTCGGTTCGGCCGCCACTCGACGGCCCCATTCTTGTAACCCCGAGACGGCCCGGCCCGCGTCGCACGGTCGGAGTCGAGACCGCCGCCCGCGCTAGAAGTTGGACCACGCGACCGCGGTCGTCGGCCGCTTCGTCTTGCCCCCCGCGGCCTGGTTCGGCAGGCGGAACTCCCGCCGGTTCCAGTCCGCCAGGGCGGCGTCGTACAAGGCCGACGAGTGCCCCGAGAGCAGCACCTTCCCCGCGCACGCCCGGACCGCCGCCAGCAATTCCCGGTGCCGGTCCGCGGGCATCTCGTCCCAGGCCGCAGCCGCGGCCCCCGGCGTCTCCGCCGGGGGCGGGGGGGTGAGGTAGAACAGGGTGCCGGCCGCGTCCTGCCCGCGGATCACGGCCAGGGCGTCCCGGTCGAGGATTACCACCCGCCGCAGCCGGGCGTACACCGCGGGCAGCCCGTCGACGGCCGACAGCAACGCCGACACTCGCTCGTTCATCCCCCGGCGGGTGCGGGCCCGCGACCGCGGGGCGAAGTCGCCCGTCCGCCCGGCCAGTGACTGCCGGCACCGGACGAAGAAGGCGGCCGCGGCCGCCACCGGGTCGTCGCCCGCGGCCGCCGCGTCCCGCCACCCGGCCTCGCCGACCGGGGCCGCCCGGGCGAACCGGGCGAACCGGTCGAACCGGGCCGGGTCGGCCAGGACCCGCCAGAACGTGGTCAGCTCTCGGCCCACGTCGTTGACGACCTCGGACACGCCCTCGGGGTCCTTCGCCAGGAGGACGTCCAGGCCGCCGGCGTACGGCACGACGAAATGTATGTGCGGGGGCATCATGTCGACGAGGGCCGCGGCGAGGTCTGACTTGCCGTCGTGGGACTTCAGGGGCGGGGACAAGCGGGGTCGGGCGGTCGGCATGGGTGTGCTCTGGGATGGTCCTACCGATCGTAACGACTCCCCGGTCGCGCGCCAGGCCAAGTTCGACATAATAATTCATTTTGTCTTGATCCCGGCCGGAATAACCGGTCGGACGAGTAACCATCAACAGTCCCTACCCCGCCGTCGGCCCGGCGACCCGGGTCTCGGACCGGGTGCCGGCAAGGTGACAGCCGTGTCCCGGTCGCCCACTTCGCCGGCCGCACGCAATCGGTCGCCCGCCGCGGTCGCGACCGCCGAGACGTAACCGGCGTTTTTCATCGCGGCGGGCGGGCGGTCCCGGGGCCAGGCTACGTCTGCGGGGGGCAGAACCGGAATCGAAAAACTCGTCTCGTGAAGACGCCGGGAATCTGCATACTGGAGGCCTGATCCGTGCCCGCCTCCCGGAGCCTCCCGTGGTCATCGTCGACATCCCCCCGGCCGCCGTCGCCCGCAAGCTCCCGCTGACGTTCGGCCAATGGTCGGCCCTCTACCTGGAACTCATGACTATCCCCGTCCTCTTTCCGAAAGTCCACGCCCTGATCGGGGCGGAAGAGAAGGCCCTCTGGCTCTCCCCCGCCGAGGTCTCCGCCCTGCAGGTGGTGGTGGAGAACCCGCGGCCGCGGCAGGGCCGGCAACACCGCGAGCGGTGCCGCCAACTCGCCCGAAAGCTGCGGGCGATCCGGGCCGGGATCGCCCCGGCGGTCTAACCCGGCGGCGACCACAATCGCCGCGCGGCGACTCGGGGCCGGGCCGCACGGGCGGCCTTGGCAACCATGCCGGGGCGAGGAGGCCGCGACGCGGTGGGGCCGAGGGATCGCCGGAAGGGGAGGCGGCGAACGTGATCCCGGCTCGGTCGCGTGGGAAGCCGCGAGCTCAACACGACTCCTCTTCGACCGCGTCATGGCTCCGCAATGGACATGGACGGCACCGAACCGGGGTAGTCATCGTCGTCGGTCTGAGCCGGACGGAGGGGTTACATTCCCGCCGGCGTGGGAGGCCGAGGGAGGGTGGGAGGAACGGGAGCGAACGACCGGTTGAGGCGCACGCGGTCCTTCGCCCGCGGGGTTGCCGAGTTTGTTTCGGAGGACCACCCGGTGCCGGTCCGAGCTGCGGGGCGTATTCCGGAGATCGCGACTCTTCTTCGGGGCGGTCGGGGCCGATGGACGGTTCGTACCCCTCCGGACGGGTCCCTCGGCCGAGTCGTTCCGACCCCATGGGGCGGGAAGGGATCGTGTCCTCGCCGCGGACTTCCGCTCCGATCAACGGAGCCGAATGTCTATGATCCGTTTCTTCGACCTTCCGGGTGGGGTCACACACTTGAAAACCGAAATCCGTTGGGGATCTCGCCCCCGACAAGGGGACACCAGACTGTGCCGCTCGCGATTGGAAGGCCATGCCCATCGGCCGGTCTGGGGCGATCAACCGGGAACAGCCTCCCGTTGCTCCCATCCTCCCATCGGGAGGACCGCCGTGGTTGTCGAAAGTCCGGCGGACGGGTAGCCCGGCCCAACCTTTCCCAAAGTCACCGCGGTTCGTCAATTAGATAGTAGGCGAACGGTCGAGTTGTGACGGGCATTCGCGAACTGTGGACGCGGCGGCTTCGGAGCCTCGGCTTAACAATAACGGCCCTGGTATACACCCAAATCCATTCCCATCGTCAGCCCATTTTGCGAAAATGACGAACACCGTCCTCCCGACTATACTTGAGACCGCGGCCACACCCGCGGCCGCTGTCCCATTCGATTAGGAGAAAGGACTATGGCGTCGGTTGCGCAAATTCGTCAAATCGTGCGGGATCACTTCACCGAGAAAGCAAACTGGCGCCGTCACAAGGCGATGGAACTCGAGGCCCGGCAGCGGCACGGCGTAGACAAGAATCTTTGCCACGCGGAATCGATCGAGGCGGTGGCGGCCTTCGCCGAATCGCTCCCCGACAGCGACCCCGCGTGGGCCGAACTGGCGGCGTGTGATGCGTTGACCGACGAGTTCGAAGGGCTGCGGATCCCGGGCGGAGTTCACCAGAGTACGATCCATTTGGGCGATCCGTTGACGGGCATCTCGCCGGCCAAACTCGAAGCCGCGTTCCGCGGTTGGGCGGAATGTGTAATTCTTGAGGCGAGAAATCCAACACCCCGTTTGGATGAGGTATAGTCTTTGATTCTTGGCGGCAGGGATCGGACCGGGTGCCGTTCACGACACGAGGAAAGTCACACCCCGCATCCCATCCTACCGTATGGGGATCAGAACGTTGACGGGCTGGAGGAGCGATCGATCCTCTTGCCGCCACGGGGCGAGGTCGAAACGACGACTTGCTCCCGCGCCCGATCACAGGCATACGTGCCCCTGAGCCCCGACCTCCGCTGACACTGAGCCAGTAGCCGGCGCCCATGGTGGGCCGGATTCCGTTGCCGGTGCCCGCCGCGAGGTCCGATCGCCAGCCCGCCCGGTGATGATCCGCCCGCTCGCCGACACGTGCGACGGCATCACCCAATCCACCCCTGGCGCCAGCGGTAAACCTGACCGGGCAGATCGGTCAACCGCGAGTTCACGGCTGCAGGGTCGAACGCCTGTCGCTCAACGGCCAGGTCCCCCACGGCTATTGCGGGCAGCGGTTCGTCTTCATCCAAGACTGGCCGGTCGAGCCCGGGCCCGCCCGCCGTCTCCGGTGGGCACGCTCCCTCCCGCGGGCACGCCCCCTCGCCGCCCAGGCAAGTCGGATAGTCGATGTCGAAATCCCACGGCACGACGGCTTCGAGCAGTAATTCGTGCCGCCAGTCGGCCGTCAGGTCGTAGACCCACGCTCCCGCCGCCGCCTTCCCGTCGCCGAACACGTCGCTCACGTACGCGGCCCGCTCGTCCTCGCACCCGTGCGGCCCGTCGTTCCCGTACCCGGTCCAGGGGCCGAAGCATCTCCCGCCGACGTCGAACCGGTGCCGCTCGACGTCCTGCGTCCAGCCCATTGCCGTCCGAATGGCGTGGTGAAAGGCGTACAGGTCGTCGTCCTCGACCAACAGCGTCCGCCAGACGGGCGGATCAACGCCGAGGAGTGTCACGCGAAATTGAAATACCAGCCCCGGGATCGGTTCTCGGGGCGGAGGCGGGGCAGTGGCGGCCGCAAACCAGTTGTCGGTCTTTTGTCGGCGTTCGCGGCAGGCGTCGACCCGGCGGCGGACGGCCGCGAGCCGGCGGGCGTGCGGGGCACGGGCCACGTCCGCCAAGTCTTCCAGGTCTGCCGCCAAGTCGGCAAGCTCGGCCGTCGTGACGACGATGCCTCGTACGTTGCCTTCTAGACCGACGAGCCGGTCGTGGAGCGTGCGGAAGTACGGGTCGAAGGCGAGTAACGTCTCGCGCTGGCGGGCCGTCAGGGCGAGGGTCGCCGTCGCCTCGGAATCGTGCTCAGTCATCGCCCGCGGCCCCCCGTCCCGACCCGCTTCCGCCGTCGGGCCTCCTTCCGCAAAACGGCGAGTTCTTCCAGACGGACCGCCCACTCGATCATCGCCCCCCGGACGGCGACCAAGTCGCGGTGGAGTTCGGCCAGCCGCCGGTCGGCCGCAGCCGACCGATCGGCGTACAGTTGTCGCAATTCCTCGGGCAGCCGCTCCGCCCACGCCCGGGCCGACTCCCGCGAGTAGAAGGTGAATTCCAGCCACGTCAGCATCAGCACGTCGGCGAGCAGGATCACGGCCGGCGGGTCGGCCGGCGTCGCCCACCCGGCCCGTCGGGCGGCCAGTTCCGCCGTGAGCGCGGCCCGCCGGGCCTCGTCGCCACCGACAAGCAGGTCCAACCACGCCGCCCGGGCGTCCCGGCCGACGTCAGTCACGGCCGCGACCTCGGCGACCGTGTGCGGGGCGGCCCCGTCCAGCTTCGTGAACAACTCCACGGACATCTGACATTTCCGCCAAAAAGGCTTGGTGAAGCGATACCCGCGGGTGTGCATGAGCCCGGTGACCAGGCCGCCTATCGCGGTTCGGTAGGCGATTAACGCCGCCTGGCTCGGTGTGAGTGCGGCGGTCAACACTTCGATCGCTTTCACTACCGCCGCCCGCTCGACCCGATCCAAGTCGACTTTCGCGTTCAGATAGTCCGCGGCCGGACCGGCCCTCACGGACTGGCGGACGGCCCGTCCGTCGCGCCGGACGACGCGGGTGAACGCCCGCCGATCGGCTCGGACTTTGTTTTTTTGCATAATTTGTTGCGCCCGTACGCGAGGGCCAAATCACGTTGATCGTGCCCCGCGATCAATCGATCGTAACTCCTCGAAAAATCGCTGGATAGGTCAAATTTTGGGCGACCTTTTCGGCCCTGACGTTTGGCCGCGTGGACGCGGAGTTCGGGGCCCGTTTCGGCCTCCGGCGGCGTGGCGAGTTCCGGCCGCATCTGGTTACTGGGCTGTGGGTTCGGGTGAAGCGACCATGCCGCGTCGGAGAGCCGGAGGCGAGAAAAAGTGTTCCCCGATTTCGACCCGATTTCGTTGACCAAGGCCAGGGCTTCGAGGTTGAGGTCGAACGGCGAAAGCATGGCCGCCGCCCACCAGCACCGGCGACGGGCCCAGTCGACCGCTGTTTGGTGGTCTGCAACCGTTGCGGGCGTCGATGGCACCTTGACGAATCGCGACTCGGCGAAGGCCAGAATGGCCTCGTCGAGCGCGTCCGGTCCGTTGAAGTATGCGACCGACTTCAGCACGGACTCGGCGGTCGGCCGGAGTGGGGCGCCGAGCAGACTGTTGCGAACGAACGCAGGACAGTCGAGCCGATCGCGACAGTTGAAAAAAAGTTTCTCGACGAACCCGACGACGACCGCGGGGAGGCCGAGGCGGGGACCGATTTGCTCGTCGGCCTCCCGGGCGAGGAGGCGGGCTTGCAGGATGAGTCGGTCGTCCGAAGCGGCCGTTCGCTGCCACCGCTCGGCGGCGGTAATCGCCGACCACTCGTCGACCGTCGGGGCGTCCCACCCCCACGCGTACTGGGTGGTGAGCAGCTTCCGCACGAGCGCGTCGGGCACGTCCGGCTTCCGCGTTGCGACGAACGCGAGCCGGGCCTGATGCAGGGCGGCGGCCAGCCGCGGCCGCCAGTCCGGTGGCCGGACGGGCGAATCGAAGCGGAGATCCCAGAAGGTGTCGGACATGGCTATAACTCCATCGGGGTGGCACGGGCCAAGTCCTTTAGATTGGCCGATACGTTTGATCGCCGCTAGCTCGATAGTACGCAAAGTTGATGGGTGGCTCGCTCGGCACACTGCTGGGGCCGTTTGCCATGTGGCGACAGCCCCCGTGAACTGCGCGGGGGGCAGACAGTTCGCGGGACATGCGATGCACCACTTGCAGCCGCAGCCCCGTATCGACTTGGCGTCAGAACGATCGGCGACCCGGACGCTTCTCAGAGGCCATCGAAGGTGTTGAGCACGACCGGCACGAGGATCTGAGCCCGTACAAAAGGGTCATACGGACCGATGCTTGCACCGGGCACCTCGAAAGAGTCACTGGGCCGCGCCTCGTATCGGAAGGCCCCCTGCCATATGGATGAGTTTCTACGCGCGAATCGAACTTGGGTCGCGTCCTTCAGCTCGGGGGAACCGCTTCTCGCCATCCCCTTGGAGGTGTGGGACGAGCCGGCCCTCCGACCGAAGTTCTTGACCAGCACGTGGGAAACCGAGCATCAGTTCTCGCAGCTCTGCTCCCAGGCCCGTGCACAAGGGGTCTGGAACGGCCAATGCGTTCGCAGCCGCCTTTTCGACAATGCCCAAACTGAGGTCTTCGAGTCGGAGGGGACTGTCGACGGACAGTCCAGAGTTATTCGGAGCGGCCCTAACTTGGTTCTGAAGCGGAAGTTTGATGAAGAACAAACCCGCTTGCGCGGGGTGGCCGGCTGGCTCATGACCAATCCGGTCTACCAGAGGGACCGGGACGACTTGAGGGCGGCTTACGAGGCGGCCGCGGTTGGTGACTGCTACCCGTTCCCGTTCCTCCGGCAGGAGGTCGAATCGATGAGTATTCGGCGTCTTCAGGAAGGGCCGAGGAAACGGTTCGCCGAACATGCCCTCGGCTTCATGAGCCGGTGGGGGCTTACCGGGCTGACGACATGGGACTTGCCCGACCCCGAACGCCTCCTCCTGCCCAACCCGTACCCGACGAACTACGGCGTCCCCGACACGCTCCACGGAGTGCACATCTACGTCCCCGTCCATTACCCCCTTCAAAAGAACGACCCGCTGTTGGAAGACATCCGGAGGGCACAGGAAAGAGCAGCCGTCCGGAATGCCCTGCCGCCCGAGTTTGCCGGGATAAGACATCACGGT
Organism: Limnoglobus roseus; assembly: GCF_008254045.1. Classification (GTDB taxonomy): domain Bacteria; phylum Planctomycetota; class Planctomycetia; order Gemmatales; family Gemmataceae; genus Limnoglobus; species Limnoglobus roseus. The sequence goes on from NZ_CP042425.1 coordinate 4,511,589, forward strand.
CAACTGGCGACCATTTTTCTTATCGTGTACGTCGGTCAAGTCCTAAAGAGCCGGTTTCCAGACGCGTTACCTCGCGGCTTCGTCAAATGGATGGAGTCGTGCCAATCACGGTTCAGCGGAACGAGTCTGGAGCGGGTCGGGGCTCTTCACAAAGAGATTAAAAACCTTGGCCGCAAGAAGTATGACCCAGACGACGTGTACCCGTTGACCGAGTGGTAGGTTATTCTCTCTTCACACTTCTATGGTCCGCTCGTCCGTTGCCTCACATCGTCAACTGCCAGTACCCAAACGGGTGCCCACGGTACATGCCTCTCTCCCACCCTGCCACGCCCCTGAAGGTGTGGGGGCGCGATTATTTTATTTTACAGCCCGCGAACAACTGACGGGAACTGCTGAAATGTGTTCGTCACGTGAGGTCTGAACGCCATGACCCTGCCGAAGCATTTCCAACTTGATCAACCGATAGCCGCGGATGACCGAGCCAGAGCCGATGAAGGGGCGATGGTACTCTCGCCCGCTCAGTTCGCCGAACTCCTCGGCTTGAGCCGAGGCACCGTGTACTTCTGGCTCGGTCGCGGACGGCTCCGGGGGGCGGCGCGGAAGCGTGGAAAACATTGGTTGATCCTACGCGAAGCCGCATTGAAGGCGGTATTTCACGGGACCGAGTGGGACGTGCAGCCCCGACCACGACAGTAGTTCGGAAAGTTTCGCCGGTCGTTGAGCGTCGGCCGGAGTAAAGACCGCGGGTCCGGTTGCAGCCAGACCCGCGGAGACCACACGCTCGCTCTTAACGGGAGTTGCGCCATGGTTGATGGTATCTTATCACACGGCCGGCCGGTCGAGAATATGACTGCGGTCACGGCCGACAACAGGTGCCGGGTCTGCGGGGGCGACCACAAATGTTCCTTCGGCGACGGCGGTCTGCTGATTTGCGGCCGCAACTCGGACGCCGTCGAGGGGTTCGTGTACCTCGGTCAGGCGGCCGGCGACGATCAGTTCGGCCTGTACCGTGAGGCCGGCGGAGGCGGTAACGCGCGGGGCCGCCGCCCGAACCAAGCCCGACAAGCCGCCTCGGCGTCGGCCGCCGAGGACTGGGCGACCCGCATCGCCGAATGTGCGAAACGGTTTTGCCCGGACCGCCGGACTGAACTTGCCGGTCTCCTGAGATTGCCCGTCGAAGTCCTCGACTGGTTGCCCGGCCTCGGCTACCTCAGCGAGGTAAAGTTCGTCGGCGCCGCGACCATTGACGACGGCTGCTGGACGTTCCCGGAACGCGACGCCCAAGGGCGGCCGGTCGGTGTCATCCGTCGGTATCGGGACGGGCGGAAGCAGGCGATGAAGGGGGGCCGCCGGGGGCTCTGTCTGCCAATTTACTGGCGGGCGCAGAAGGGTCCCGTGTACCTTGTCGAAGGGCCGTCCGACGCGCTGGCGATGACGGCGGCGGAGTTGGCGGCCGTCGGGCGGCCGTCGAATTGTGGCGGGGCCGATGAACTCGTGAAGCTGCTGCGGGACATGCCCAAGGAGCGGGAAATCTACGTCATCGGTGAGAACGATCAAAAGGCAGACGGAACGTGGCCCGGGCGGAAGGGCGCCGAGTCTTTGGCGGGCCGCTTGGCCCGCGGCTTGGGCCGCCAGATCAAAATCGCCTTCCCGCCGGCTGGGGCGAAAGACGTTAGGGCGTGGCTGACTCAATCGGATCGAGTGTGGACGCCGTGGCCGGACCGCGGCCGTGCCCTCGCGGCCGAACTCGTGACGGCCGCCGAAGTGGTCACACCCGATGCCGTCTTGGCACTCATCACGGACGACGCCGGCGGCACCGATCCGACCGACGCCGAGCGAGGCCGGCGGTTCGTCGATCTTTTCGGTGGCCGGGTGCGGTACGTCGAGGATTGGGCCGCCTGGTGCGTTTTCGATGATCGGCGGTGGGTCCGCGATCCGGAGGGGATCCGCGTCCAGCGCCTCGCATTCGACCACGGCGGAAGTCTCCGCAAGAACGAAGCGTCAAATCCCGAAGGGCAATTGGCAAACGAGGCGACCACGTCTCCCGACGCCCCGTCCGACGCCGGGGCTCTGACGGGCGGTGTGGAAAAGTGGTTGAGCATGCGTTCGGTGCAGAGCCTGCTCGCCGCCGCCCGGAGCGACCCCCGCGTGTTTGTCCCCGTCGGGGCCGACGTGTTCGACACGCACCCGCACTTGCTGAACGTCGCGAACGGCACGATCGACCTCCGCACGGGCGTCTTGGGCCCGCACACGCCCGAAGATTTCCTCACCGTGCTGTGCCCAACCGCGTTCGAACCGGACGCGGCCTGCCCGGCTTACGACCGATTCCTCGACGGCCTGTTCCCCGGCCGGCCGGCCGTGGCCCAGTTCGTCCGCGACTTCGGCGGGTACGCCCTGACGGGCGAAACTTGTGACCAGTCGTACCTCGTGTTCGCGGGGGAAGGTTCGAACGGCAAGTCGGTACTGCTCGAGTTGTGGGGGGCCGTCCTCGGCAACGACCTGACGTACCACGCGCCGCCCGAACTCCTCGTCGACGGCGGGCCCGACCGCCATCCGACCGAACGGGCATCCCTTCGGGGGAAGAGGCTGGTCGTTTGCTCCGAGACCGAGGAGGAAGGCTGCCTGAACGAACGCCGCTTGAAGTCGCTCACGGGGTCCGACACGATCACGGCCAGATTCTGCCGGCAGGACTTCCACAGCTTCATCCCGACGTTCAAACTGGTTCTCGCGACGAACTACCTGCCGCGGGTTCGCGGGACCGACCACGGGACGTGGCGGCGACTGCGCCTGGTCGAGTTCCTCCGCAAGTTCTGGACGCCGGCCGACTGCCTCGCCAACCCCGTGGGCGACTTCCGTCCGGAGGACCAAGCGGACGCCTCGCTGCCCACCCGCCTCCGCGGCGCGGCGGCCGGCGTCCTCGCCGCGATGGTCCGGGCGGCGATCCGGTTCTACGCCGCCGGCCGCCGCGTTACTCCGCCCGAAGAGGTGATGAACGCCGTGGCCGAGTACCGCCGAGACGAGGATCTGATCGGACAGTTCTTCGCGGAACGGGTGCGGCCGACCGCCGCTCCGAGTCTCGCGGGAGCGGAGTTCTACGCCGCCTTCCAAGATTGGCTCCGAAAGCAGGGTTACGCCGAGCGATACCTGATTGGTCCGAAGAAGTTCGGCCGCGAGGCGAAGAGGAAGTTCGACGTGAAGAAGTGCTCCCGCCAGCGGTACGCGGTCCGCGTGCTGTCGGACTCGGAGTGCGAATGCCACCCTGCGTGGGACGGTGGGAGCGACGGGAGGCAGTTTCGGGTTGATCGCGCATCGGAGACCGATCAACCTCGCGCGATGACTTCCGCGTCCGTCGGTGCCACCGCCGAACCACCCGCCACCCCTCCATCCGGGCGGGCAGTGGACCAAGCGTCTGAAGGGGCAGGAGATCGCCGCGATCGTCAGCCGCCGTGTTGACGGGCGTGGCGTGGGGAGGGTGGCAGCGGCGAAATCACTCGTCACCCTCCCCACGCCGTCCCGCCACACAGAGGGCTGAGTTCATTTCCGCTCAGCGGTTCCCCGGCGATCAAGGCCCGCGGATCGTCGGAACCTTCCGGCCTACCGACCTACTGCCCGCGAACATTATTAACGAGAATCTCATGAGTTCTTCGACCAACCCGAGTCCCCCAATCCGACGTGGCCATCTCGTGCCCGGTCTGTTACGCCGCAAGGAAGCGGCGGAGTACTGTTCGGTTTCTGTTGCCACCTGGGACCGCCTGAACGCTGCCGGCTTGACGCCCGAACCGGCTCACCTCGGCGGGGCGGTCGGGTGGAACCGACGCGAACTGTCGGCGTGGATCGACGCGGGTTGCCCCCGCCGCGTCGAGTGGACGACGCAGTGGAAAGCGATCGTCGCCGCGCGGCGACGATGAAGTTCCGATCGAGTTCGACGACAGCCTGTTCTCCTGATTTCCTAAACCCCGTGGAGTCCAACGATGCCAGCTTTATTTCGACCCGACCGTTCCTGTCTTCTGCCGCCGAGCCCGACGATCGTCACCCACGACGGGCGGCCGCACGTCCGCCTTGTCGAGAAGGGCAAGGCTATCCACTACCCGCTCACCAAGGACGGCACAAAGTACCTCCGGCCGACCGCGAAGTGGTGTGCGGACGTTCGCCGCGCCGACGGTACCGTCAAGCGGGCCCGGTTCAGCCCGAACAAGGAGGCGTCCCAGATGATGCTCGCCGCCCTCCTCAAGCAGATCGACGCCGAGCGGGCGGGGTGCCACGACCCGTCCGCCGGGCGGCGGACCCGACCCCTGCAGGAATTGCTGACCGAATACCGGCAGCACCACCTCGACCGTGGGAACACGGCCAAACAGGCCGACCAGGTCGTGTCCCGCTGCCGGCGGGCGTTCGACGGGTGCCGGTTCGTCCTCGTCGGCGACCTCGACGGCACCGCGGCCGGCCGGTGGCTGGCCCGCCGCCGGCGGGAGAAGATCGGGCCGCAAACGCACAACCACTTCGTCGCCGCCCTGAAGGCGTTCGGCACGTGGCTCGTGAAGGTGCGCGCCCTCCGGGAGAACCCCTTTCAGTTTTTGGAGCGACTGAACATCGACATCGACGTTCGACACGTCCGCCGCCCCCTTAGTGACGACGAACTCGCGCGTTTGCTCAAGGCCGCAGTTGCCGGGAAGACGTTCCGTAAACTGTCGGGCCCGGACCGGAGGATGCTGTACTTGGTAGCCGCGTTCACCGGCTTGCGCGCGTCGGAGTTGTCCAGCCTGACGACGAGTTCGTTCCTCCTCGACGGTGAGACGCCCCACATCGTCCTCGAGGCGAGTTATTCCAAGCACCGACGGCAGGACTTGGTGCCGGTGCATCCGCAACTGATCGTGGAACTCCGGGCTTGGTTTGCGTCCAAGAAGCCAGGCGTGGCCCTCTGGCCGGGCAAGTGGGCGATTCACAATGAAGCGGGCGACATGATCCGTCACGACCTCGGCCACGCCCGGCGGGATTGGATCGCGGAAGCCGCAGAAGGCGATCCTCGAAGCGAACGGGAACGGTCCGACTTTCTCCAGTACCGGAATTCTCAGGGGCACGTCGCGGACTTCCACGGGTTGCGGCACCGGTTCGTCACCGAGTTAATCAAGGCCGGTGTTCAACCGGGGGCGACGAAGGAATTGGCCCGCCACAGTACCATCACGCTGACGATGGACCGGTACAACCACACGACTTTGAAATCCATCGCGCCGGACGTCGCGAAGCTCACGCTACCCGGTTCGGGCGCAGTACCGGGCGCAGGAGCAGGCGATAGTTCCTGCTCCCCGGTGAGGGGCGGTGATGATACCCAGCCCAATCCGGCCGGTGATCGGCCACCGACGGAAGGTGTAGAGAAGAAAGCAGTTGAAGACGATCGAGGCGACATGACTGTCGATGAGGAAAGTACACCCGGAGGGATTCGAACCCCCAACCCTCGGTTCCGAAGACCGATGCTCTATCCAGTTGAGCTACGGATGCCCGTTACTTCTTTTCTATAACCTCGACCAGCTCCGCTCAAGTCCTCACGGCGAAGTGAATGGGCGGGCCAACAGGTTTGCTTGCGGTTGAGCCGTCGGGATCGGGGCAGCGACCGGAACCGAGGCGACGGTCGGCGGCATCGGCGTGCCGGCGTATACCCACGGCGATACGACGGGGCCGTAGGCCGTCGGGCAACTGGTGGTCGTTGGGCAACCGCCGGTCGCACAAGTCGTTGTCGGGCAATTGGGGGTGGTGCACTTCTTGCCGGGTTTCGAGTGGCCGCACGTTCCGCATGGCAGGCCGGGGGTCGGCTCCTCACACCGCGGGAAGTACGCGGTCAGCGGGGCACGGTACGGCTCCGGGCAGAAGGCGGGCAGCAGTTGTTCGTTGCACGGTTTCCAGCAGAACCACGTTTTGAAGCGGTCCCAGCAGGTTCCGTTCGCGGATGGGCGGGCCACGACGTGCGGCCGAGCGATGACGTGCGACTTGGTGGGGCAACTCCCGGTCGCGCAACTGCCCGTCGCACAATCCTTCGGCACGTGAATCACGATCGGCGGCGGGGTCGGGCAACTCGTTGGGCCGCACGTGTCGCACGTCGCCGGTCTGCGGAAACAACTGAGCAACGATTGGAACAGGCCGGGCCGCTTCTCACTGTAAGTCACGCAGGTGCCGATGGGCGGCGGAACCGTGGGCACGACCCCCAGAGGTTGCATCAAGGGCGGTGTACAGTTCACGGCCACGGCGGGCATCGTCGTGACGGTCGTGGGCATCGCGACGGCCGGCGGGCTCGTGGGTAGGGTCGTCGGTTGGTCGCCGCGGGCCAACGCCGGGACGACCGAAAACACCAGGGCAACCAGGGAGAACCGATTCATGAAGACCTCCAGCGAGCGGACGCGAATCCGTGGGTGGGGTGTTCATCGGCGAACGGCCCGCAGCAACCGCGACATCCATCTCACTGGCAACAGTGATTCAATCCCGTGATGGTGTGCAACCGCTAGGCCCGGAAAAGTCTTCCCAACTTGACGACGATCACGCCATTCCCGGCAGACAGGGCTGGAACGGGACGCGACTGCGAGCCGAGAGGGGCGGAGCAGGTGCCTCGGCCGGCCGGCACTTGACGACAATGGTTGGCGTCGGTCGGTCCTGCGTCGCGGTGATGAGTTGCGTCGTCGGGGACAGGTCGGCGAGAACGAGTTGTGCAGCCGCTTGAGCGAGGGGAGCGGTGTTGCACTCGCGGCTGAGGTGGAGTTGGAACAGGGCTTGGAGCGGTGTGGTTCGGTTCAGCAGAAGTTCCTGCACGAATTCCGCGGCCTGCACGTTCGACAAGTGGCCGTGCGTGCCGAGGACGCGGGCGATGAGTTGTTGCGTCCGGCGGCTGCGGCGTTGCAGTTCCACGTCGTGGTTGAACTCCAACGCCAGCACGTCGACAGCCCGGAACGCGGTGGCCAGAGACTTCGGCACGTGACCGAGGTCCGAGGCGTAGCCGAGCGACCAGGCGTGGCCGGTGTCGGGGTCGGTGCCGTCGAACCGGAACGCGAAGGTCGGGTCGGAATCGTGCGGCACGCGGACCGGCAGGCAGTGGAGTTGCGGCGTCAGGGCGAGCGGTTCGCCGTCGCGGTACGTTCGCACGAGGCCGGCTTTTTGCAGGCCGGGGAACTCTAGCGACCGCTCGGCCAGCCACGCCGCGTGCGTCGGGTGAACGATGAGCGGGACGTGCAGTCGTTGCAGTTGTTGGAGCGTCAGCCCTTTCCAGTGGTCGCCGTGCAGGTGCGTGAGGATCACGGCCGAGACGTTCGGCCACCGCGCGCCGGCGGCCGCGAGTCGATCGCTCAGGACGCGCGGACCGAGGCCGCAGTCGATGAGGAGGCCGAAACCGTTCGCGGAGAGGAACGCGGCGTTCCCGCTGCTGCCACTGCCCAGGGTGGTGAATTGAACCGGCATTCCGATCGCTCGGGATGAATGGGGTGTATCGTAATGTTGTAGCCGGGGGCGTAATCAAATTGCTAGCCCGGTAGCGGCGATGTCTGTTCACCACTCCCGTCGAGGTTCTTCGATGCCCGGATTTCTGTGCGGCCGCCGCGCGTTCTTGCAAATCACCGCCGGGGCCACTCTCGGCCTTCACGCGAGACTCTCGGCCGCCGATGCCGACTTGGCCCCGTTCGACCAACTGATGACGACGTTTATCGCCGAGAACAAGGTGCCCGGGGCGGCCCTCGCCGTCATGCGGCACGGCGAACTCGTCTACACCCGGGGGTTCGGGTACGCTGATGTCGAGACGAAGGAACTCGTGCAACCGGCTTCGCTCTTCCGCATCGCGAGCGTGTCGAAGCCGCTGACCGCCGTCGCGATTCTGCAACTCGTCGAGCGGGACAAGTTGAAACTCGACGACAAGGTGCTGGACCGGATGCCGCCATTCCCGGAGAAGGTGGCCGACCCGCGGTGGAAGCAGATCACCGTGCGGCAGTGCCTTCAGCACACCGGCGGGTGGGACCGCGACAAATCGTTCGACCCGATCGACCGGCCGCGGGAGATTGCGAAGGCCCTCGGCACGCCACTGCCGGTGAAGCCTGAACACGTCGTCCGGTACATGCTCGGCCAGAAACTCGACTTCGACCCCGGCGAGCGGTACGCCTACTCGAACCTCGGTTACCTCGTCCTCGGCCGCATCATCGAGGCGGTCAGCGGCCGGCCGTATGAGGAGTACGTGCGGAAGGAAGTCTTCGCCCCGCTCGGCGTGACGGCCCCCCGACTCGGCCGGGCACTGCTCGAAAACCGGGCGAAGAACGAGGTACGGTACTACGACGCGAAGCGGGCGACCGGCCGCAGCGTCTACCCGCCACGGGAGGGGGAGCGGGTGCCGTTGGTGTACGGCGTGATGAACCTGGAAGGCTTCGAAGCCCATGGCGGGTGGATCGCGTCGGCGGTCGATCTGGTGAAGTTCGCGACCGCGTTCGACGACCCGGCGAAGTGCCCGCTCTTGAGCGCGAAGAGCATCGCCGAGATGTTCGCCCGCCCGGAAGGGCTGGCCGGCACCGACGCGAAGGGGAAGCCTCGCGACTTCTACTACGCCTGCGGTTGGGACGTTCGCCCCGTCGGCTCGACCGGCAAGGCGAACGCCTGGCACACGGGCTACATCCCCGGCTCCGAGTCGATCCTGGTCCGCCGGTGGGACGGGCTGACGTGGGCCGTCTTGTTCAACGCCAACAACGGCCCCGATGGAAAGTCGCTGTCCGGGAAGATCGACAGCAAACTGCACGAGGCGGCCGACGCCGTGAAACGGTGGCCGACGGCAGGCAGTTCGTGACTTCTTCCGCGTGTCGCCCGCCTATCATGACCACAACCTATCGCGGTGACCCGAGGGCGACATGAAGGCGGAAATCCTTTCGATCGGCAGCGAGATCACGAGCGGCCAGAACCTCGACACGAACGGGCAATGGCTCAGCCGGCGGCTGGCAGAGATGGGCGTGCCGGTCGGGTTCCACACCACCGTGGCCGACGACCTTGCCGACAACATCGCCGTCTTCCGCACCGCAATCGAGCGGGCCGATCTCGTGATCGCGACCGGCGGCCTCGGGCCGACGCAAGACGACCTGACGCGCGAAGTCATCGCGGCCGTTGCGGGGGTGGAACTGGTCGAAGATGCGGAATCGCTGGAGCACATCCGACAACTGTTCACCCGCCGCAACCGCGAGATGCCGGACCGGAACCGCGTGCAGGCACTCTTCCCAAAGGGGGCCGAGCCGATCTTCAACCCCGCCGGCACGGCCCCCGGCGTCTGGATGCGGTTCGGCCCGAAGGTCATTGCCGCGATGCCCGGCGTGCCGAGCGAGATGTTCCGCATGTTCGAGGAGCTGGTGAAACCGCGACTGATCGCGGCCGGGTTCGGCGGTCGCGGCGTGTTCGTTCAGCGGAAGATAAACACCTTCGGCACCGGTGAGTCGGGCGTCGAAGAAAAGCTGCTCGACCTGACGCGCCGCGGACACGTCCCGGAGGTCGGCATCACCGTCAGCGACGCCGTCATCTCGCTGCGCATTCTGGCACACGGCGAGTCGCCCGACGACGTGCGGCGACAGATTGAGCCGATCGAGCAGACGATCCGCGAACGGTTGGGCACGCTCGTCTTCGGCGCCGAGCAGGATGAACTCGAAGACGTGGTGATGCAACTGTTGAAGGAACGAAATCAGACCGTCGCGATGGCCGAGAGCCTGACGGCCGGGCTAGCGGCGTTCCGGCTGGCGACCGTGCCGGGGGCGAGCAACCACCTCCTCGGTGGCGTGGTGGCGTACACGAACGCGGTGAAGGTCCGCGAACTTGGCGTGCCCGAAACCCTGATCGCGAAGCACACGGCCGTCAGCACGCACGTCGCGAAGGCGATGGCGGAGGGCGTGCGGCAGAAGTTCGGCACCGACTACGGCGTCGCCACCACCGGCTACGCCGGGCCGGGCAATGCGGACGACGGCACGCCGGCGGGGACGGTCTTCGTGGCGGTGGCGAGCGCAAAGGGAACGCGGGTGCAGCCCTTCACCTGGGGCGGCACGCGAACCGAGATTCAGAGCCGCACGGCGAAGCAGGCGTTGAACCTACTGCGGCTGGAGTTGCTTGAGACGCTATAGCCCGAGCTTCGCCTTCGCGTCTTCGAGGATTGCCTTCGTTGCCGTGGCCCCGACGCGGGTGACGCCGACTTCGCGGACCTGCATCAGAGTCTCGTAAGTTCGCACTCCGCCGGCCGCCTTCACCTGCACGTAGGCCGGACTGTGCTGCCGCATGAGTTTCAGGTCCGGGATTGTCGCCCCGCTCTCGGCGTAGCCGGTGGACGTCTTCACCCAATCGGCCCGCACCTCGCCACAGATTTTGCACAGTTCGATCTTGTGCTCGTCCTTCAAAAGAGCGTTCTCGAAGATCACCTTCACCTTCGCCCCAGCCGCGTGGGCCACGTCCACCACGGCGGCGATGTCGTGCGCAACGAAGTTCCACTCACCGGACAGAACCTTGCCGATGTTCACGACCATGTCGAGTTCCGTGGCCCCGTCTGCCAGGGCGATCTCCGACTCGGCGACCTTGATTTTGGTAACGTGTCCGCCGTGCGGGAAGCCGATGGTCGTGCTCGCTTGAACGGTGCTGCCCGCGAGGAGTTTGGCCGCCAGCCGCACCGCGTAGGGCTTGATGCAGACTGACGCGACGTTCAGTTCCCGGGCGAGGAGTAACCCGCGTTCCAGGTCCGCATCGGTCAGTTGCGGTTGGAGCAGCGAGTGATCGAACATTTTGGCCAGTTCCGCGAGCGTCGGCTTCGACATGGGTGGAGACTCCGAGGATTGTGAGAGGAGATGTTGTACGGGGAAGCGGGCGGGAATTGTCGTCGGGAATCGTTGCCGTAGTCCGAATCGGAACTTCTTATCCCATCAGAATATCCGCCGACGGATTCGGGCTTGGCATTCGAATTCACGGCCTACCCTGCTTGGCAGGCGCACGTGGGGGCGGTAGAACGGAACTGTTCTCGAAGGATTCCTTCAGAACAATACCCGCGGTGCGGGGGTCACGAGGGTTGCCTCAGATGGGGCGGCCGGTTTCCAGTCCTAGTGTCTCCCGCAACGGCAAACACAATAATATGGGTTTGCGTCGCTCGGACCGATTCCTCACGGGCTTGGACGACGCCGACCGGGTGGTCTTCGTCTCCCACGTTCACCCCGACCCCGACAGCCTCGGCAGCATGTTGGGCCTCGCGCACCTCGTCGAAACGAAACTCGACATTCCAACGGTGCTAACCCAGGACGGCCCAATTAGCCGGGCCGAAAACCGGGCGATGGTGGAGTTGCTCAACCTCGACCTTCAGCCCATCGAGAGCATCGAGTGGCAGGGCCATGACGCCGTCGTGATGGTGGACAGTCAGCCGAAGACTGGTCGCCACAGCATCGATGACGCGATTGACCTGTACGCGGTCATCGACCACCATGAAACGCCGGGTGAACTGAAGGGCATTCCGTTCTGCGACGTTCGGCCGCACCTCGGGGCGACCTGCACGTTGGTGACGAAGTACCTCGCCGATCAGGACGTTGAGATTCCCGAGAAGGTGGCGACCGCCCTTCTTTACGGCATCGAGACGGAAGTCACCGGCTACCCGCGGGAAGCGTGTGCGTCGGACGACGAGGCACAGGCGTACTTGTTCCCACTCGCGGACAAAGACTTGCTCGCCCAGATCAAGAACGCCCGCCTGCCGCACACGCATTTTGAGTGTTTGCTTCATGCGATGCAGAGCTCGTTCATCTACGACCGGCTCATTATTAGCTGGGTGGACGACCTGCCGCAACCGGAGCAGGCGGCCGAAGTCGCGGACTTCATGATCCGCTTCGAACACGTCGATTGGGCCATCTGTGGTGGCGTCCACAAGGGTATGCTGTTCCTGTCCGCCCGCACGAACCTGGCCCACGCCGGGGCGGGTGAACTGTTGCGCTCCGTGGTCGGCAAACTCGGCCGGGCCGGTGGGCACGACCGCCGTGCGGGCGGCAGCATCAAGCTCGCCAGCACCACGCCATCGGCCATCGACGACCTACAAGCCGTCCTGCGCCGGCGACTGTTGAAGAAACTCAAAATCTCGGACGTTCGTGGCCAGCGACTCGTCCCGCTCCGGGAGATGCTTCAGAACTTGCAATCGTGACCATTGTCACGTGTTTGTCACAACCGACCGCACAGATTTATCCCACCCCACCGACTTGGCATCGCATTTGTTTGTGAAAGCGTGCCGAGTTCAAACGATTTCCGGCCTGATCCGTCCTGGATTTGGATGAAATCGGAGCTTCTCGTTCAACCTGACGACAAAAAATCTCCGAATTGGGGAATTTAGGGGTTGACGGCGCTTCTATAGTAGAGCAGCCAAAAGCGAACTCAGTCGGGACGAATTCAAACTACAGACGTCCGGCTGACGTATACACACTCAGAGAACTAATCTCCTTCAGGCTCCCTCCCAAGGCGGCTCCGAGGAGAGGAGGTAGCGAACCATGGCCCGTACTGAAGCTCTCAAGGCGTTACAAAAGACCCTCACCGCACGGCGAAATGAACTCCGTAAGCGGCTGAATGGCGAACTGGCGAATCTCAGCGGCGCGGCCAACGCCTCCGGCGATGCGGCCGACGCGGCTTTCGACAACATCGGCGAGGAGATCAACTCGCAACTCGCCGAGATGGAAGCCAAGGAACTGGCCCAGATTAACAACGCCCTACTCAAGATCAAGCAAGGCAACTACGGCGTTTGCGACGCTTGCGGGTGCAAGATCCCCGTCGCCCGCCTGACCGCCCTGCCGTACAGCACCCTCTGCATCAAGTGCCAGCGGGAGTCGGAGAACGATAGTTCGTTCCTCACGGATCACGGCATCCTCGGCTGGGAAGGTGTGCGCGATTACGACAGCGACCGGGAAGTCCGGCTCTCAGACCTCGAAGCCGGCTTCCGGGATTAATCGGCTCTTTCCGGTGGCGTGAACATTGGCCCGCATCCTGCACAGGATGCGGGCTTTTTTCGTTCTGTATCGATTGTCGGAGTGCCCCGTGGGACAAATTGTGTGCCCCGAGCAACTCCGACTTCAGTCCGATTTTGGAGAGCCGGTAGAGTGGTTTGTGTCGGCCGGGTTGTCATCCTCAACCGCGGGCCGATCACGAAAACCCCACTCGCCGGCGCAACCCCACCATGCGGCAAACCAGCACGATCCTCGGCGTTGCGATTCTCGGTGCGTTCCTTGGCAGCGTGACGACCGGCTTGTTCGTCCGGCCGACACTCCCGGCGATGGCCCAATCGCCCCTGCCCGCGCCCCCGCAAAGTTACGGCGCGGCCGGGGAGCCCTTCGACGTGTTGGCGGCGAGGCTCGCCCCGTCGATCGTCGCCGTTGACGCCGTGAAGCCGCAGCAACCGAGCACGACCAACAAGGGCAAGCCGCTCGAAGAGTCCGGCTCGGGCGTTCTCTTGACCTTCGAAAAACAACCCAACGTCTTCGCGGTGACGAATAACCACGTCGTGAGCGGTGCGAAGGCGGAAGAGATCACCGTCACGCTGAACGACGGCCGCATTCTCCGTCCGGCACGTGTGTGGGCCGACCCGGAGTCGGACATTGCCCTCTTAATGCTGGACGCGCCGAACCTGAAACCGGCCGCGATGGGCGACAGCGACCGCCTCCGCCCCGGCCAATGGGTGCTGGCGTTCGGCAGCCCGTTCGGTCTGAACCAGACCGTCACGCATGGGATCATCTCGGCGAAGGACCGCGGTCAGATCAGCCTCGGGAACACGATCCGTATTAAAGAATTCCTCCAAACCGACGCCGCGATCAACCCCGGTTCTAGCGGTGGCCCACTCGTGTCCACCGATGGCACGGTCATCGGCATCAACACGGCCATCGCGTCCAACAGCGGCAGCAACAGCGGCGTGGCGTTCAGCATTCCGATCAATCTCGTGAAACGCATCGGCCGCGAGCTACTCGAAACCGGCGGTGTGAACCGCGGCTACCTCGGCGTCCAGCTCTCGCCGACGCTCGAGCCGTCCGAAGCCCTGCGGCTCGGTTTGGACAAGGTTCGTGGTGCGCTCGTGGACAGCGTGAACGCCGGCAGTCCAGCCGCGCTCGCCGGCTTAAAGGTCAAGGACGTGATCCTGAAACTGGAAGGCGTCGAACTGCGGGACGAGAACCACCTCATCAACCTCATCAGCAACCTGCCGCCGAACCACAAGGTCCGCCTCAGCGTGTGGCGTGAGAAGCAACTCCGCACCGTGGAAGTGACCATCGGCGAGTGGAGCACGTCGGCGAAGCGGTAACGCGACGGACTTCTATCGATCGATCTCGCCCATCACGATGTCCAGGCTGCCGATAATTGCGGGCATGTCGCCGACGAGGCAGCCGCGGCAGAGTTCTTCCAGCACGCTCAGGTTGCTGAAACACCCCGACCGGGCACGCACCCTTAGCGGCACGTTCTCCTTGTTCGGCCGGCCGACGACGTGGAAGCCCATCTGCCCGCGGGGGCACTCCGTTTCGACGTACACCTCGCCCGGCGTCAGCGTTCGCGGCGGTTCGATGCGGTGCGAACCGGTCGCCGTCGGGTAGCGGTCCAGGGCTTGCTCGCAGAGGCGAACGCTCTCCACGACTTCCAACATGCGGACGTAGAAGCGGTGCCAACTGTCGCCGATGACGGCCCCGCGCGGGGCACGGTCGAACGGCGGCACCGGCACGTCGAACGTGTAGTTCTCGTAGCCGCTGTACGGCTCCGTCTTGCGCAGGTCCCAGAGCGGGTCGCCCTTTGTGCGGTCGAGCGACGCTCGCAACACCGGTCCCGTACACCCGTAGTTGATCGCCAGGTCGCGCGGCAGCACGCCGACGCCGGCGGTGCGCTTCACGAAGATTTGGTTGTCCGTCAGCAGGGCGTGATAGTCGGGGATGTTCGGCTTGAAGTACGCGAGGAACTTCTTGCACCGTTCGACGAACCCCGGCGGTAGGTCGTCGTGGACGCCGCCGATGGTGACGTAGCTGTACGTGAGGCGTGCCCCGCAGATGTCTTCGAACAGGTCGAGGATGTGTTCGCGCTCGCGGAA
The DNA here is from genome assembly GCF_008254045.1 of Limnoglobus roseus. Taxonomy (GTDB): domain Bacteria; phylum Planctomycetota; class Planctomycetia; order Gemmatales; family Gemmataceae; genus Limnoglobus; species Limnoglobus roseus. Next base: position 4,526,638 of record NZ_CP042425.1, read on the forward strand.
GGCGTACAGGAAAGGGCTGAAGCTGCCGAGGTCGAGGCCGTAAGCCCCCATGCCGACGAGGTGCGACGCGATGCGGTTCAGCTCGCTCACTAGCACGCGGATGACCTGAGCCTTCTCGGGAATCACCATGCCGCAGATCTGCTCCACGGCCAGCGAGTAGCCGAGGTTCATGTTCATCGCCGCGAGGTAGTCCATCCGGTCCGTGTACGGGATGAACTGAATTGGCGTGACGTTCTCGCCGATTTTCTCGGCGCAGCGGTGCAGGTAGCCGAGGTGCGGTACCACGTTGCGGACGATCTCGCCGTCGGTGCGGAGGACGACGCGCAACACGCCGTGCGTGCTGGGGTGTTGCGGCCCCATGTTGAGTAGCATTTCATCGGTGCGAACGTCGAACTCGACGACTTCCGGCGACATCACGAACCCTCGGGGCAGGAGCGTTAGTTTACGGAAGTGCGGGAAGGGCAGGGCCTACGAGCCCAGATCGAACGCCGCCAGTCGTGTCAGGAGTTGATCGGCCTGTGATCGCCACGAGATCGCCTTGTGCGGCGGGCCGAGGTCCGGGGTTTCGACTTCTTTCATCGTGGCCGGCCGAACGGAATCGCCGTCGCCCAGGAGTAGCAAGGTTTCGACGCGAAGGGCAGGGGGCGTGGCCGTAACGGTCGGAGTGGGCACGGTCGGCGAGGACACCAGCACGGGCACGGGCGTGACCGATCGCACCACGACATTCGCGGCGAGGATCGTCTTCGGCGTCGTGGCCATCGGTACGGTCGGCTTGGTGACGTCCGCGTTTGGAGTAGAAATCGCCGGGGCGAGGGAGGTTGTCGTGACGGCGAGTTTCACCGAGGTTACGGTGCCGGTATTCCCCGCCTTCCCGTCGGTGACGATCATCGTCCACGTCCCGCTTGCGTTCATTCCGCGGAAGTCGCTCAGCGGTTGCTCCGGGCGGTACGACCCGGTGAACGGCGACTTCGCCTTCGAGATCAGCGTGCGGGCCGCATCATCGAACGTGGTATCGCGGAAGCCACTGCCGTTGCTACCGCGGCGCTCAACGAGGGTCACGACCGTGCCGTCCGGCGCTCGCAGTTGCAGCGTCAGGTCGCCGACGTTGGCGTGCTCGATGAAGACGGTCAACGTCACGCCCGCGATGCTGCCGGTCTGATCGATCACGATCGGAATCTCGACCGTTTGCAGGTCGCCGATCGCCCGCGGCAGGCTGCCACCGGAAGCGGACGACGTGTCCGCGGCCGCGAGTGTGCCGGTGCCGGTGAAGCGGTCGCCGGCCTCGCCGTTGACGCTGTTGCCGTTCTGGTTCAGTCGGTTGCCGGGGATGTCGAAGACGTCCACGCCGATGAGGATGGTGTACGTGCCGGCCGCGGATCGGGCGTCGAAGGTGATGTCGAACTGCGTGTTGTTCGTGCCGGCCACCGGCGTCACGGCTGTCGCCCGGATCGCACCGGCCGGGCCGCTGAGGGTCACGTCGGCCGTCGTGAACGAGCCGGCGTTGATCTTCTTGTTGAAGGTAACGCGGACGGTGTTGAAGGTGTCCGCCGTCGATCCGCTGAAGACGGCCGCGAGTACCTTTGCCCCGGTCGTGTCCCGCGCGGCCGGTGGTGGCGAGACTGGCGGCGGGACGATCGGGACGACCGGCGGCGAAACCGGGGCGGTGGCGTCGAGCATCTTCGCCACGTCCAACCGGCCGCCGGTGATGGTCTTGCCGGCGAGCGCGGCGACCGGATCGACTGACGCCTTCAGCTTGTCGATGATCTGTTGATAGGTCCAGTCCGGGTGCGCGTCCCAGAGCAGGGCGATGGCCCCAGTGACGAACGGCGTGGCCATCGACGTGCCGCTGAGGTTGCCGTACCGGCCACCGGGCAGCGTGCTGAGGATGTTCACGCCGGGCGAACCCAGGGTGACGCTGGCCGCGCCGTAGCTGGAAAAACTCGCGAGGTTGTCGTTTGCGTCGGTGGCCGCCACCGTGACGATGTTGTCGAGGCCGGTGATGTAGCCACCGGGGTAGAACGGCTTGGCATCGTTGTTCTGCGAATCGTTCCCGGCCGCGGCGACGAAGATCAGACCGGCGTCGCGGGCACGGGCGAGGGCGGTGGCCAGCGTCGCGTCGTACCCGTCGCCGCCCCAACTCGCGTTCGCGACCCGCGCCCCGTGGGCCACCGCGTAGTTGAGCGCCCGCACGGCGTCGCTCGTATACCCCTCGCCGTCGGCCTTGATGAACTTCAGGGCCATGATGCGGGTGTTCGGGTCCACGCCGCTGACGCCGATGCCGTTGTTGCCGACCGCCCCGATGATGCCCGCGACGTGCGTGCCGTGCGTGCCGTCGTCCATCGGGTCGCCGTCGTTGTTGGCGAAGTCGTAGCCGTGAACGTCGTCCACATAGCCGTCGCCGTCGTCGTCGATGCCGTTGCCGGGGATCTCGCCGGGGTTCGTCCAGATGTTCGCGGCCAAGTCCGGGTGGGTGTAGTCCACGCCCGTGTCGATGACCGCGACGATGGTGCCCTTCGTGCCGGTGGTCTTGTCCCAGGCGGTGGTCGTGCCGGTCGTCGTCAGGGCGTACTGCGAACTCAGCGACGGGTCGTTGAGCGTCTGATCGAGTTTCACCACGCGGTCCGGTTCGGCCGACTGCACGCCGGGGAGGGTGGCGTACTCAGATGCGGCTGCCGTCACGTCCGCACCCGGTTGCAGGTCCACGCGGTAGATGCCGAAACCGAGCGAGGTGACAGATTCCGCCCCCGGCAGGGCCGACAGTCGGGCGAGTTGATCCGCTCCGGAACCGCCGACGTCGAAGCTCACCACCAGGCGGTCGGCGGCGTAATCACTGGTCGCAACAAGATCCGAGAAGCGGGCCGACGGGTTGGAGCGGTCTTCCAGCTGCTCGATTCGGAGAAGGACACGCGGTCGAAGGGACCGAATCGAATGTCGCATGCTCGCACGTTACGCTCGTGGTGCCGGTCCGGCAAAATTTACAAAGGGCGTCGCATGAACTGTAGGTGACGGGCCGTGCGAGAGGAAGAGACTGAAATTGTAAAAATGGGATCAAGTTCTGCGCCAGGAACTAGTTTGCGGATTGGCGAAACTGTGCCGGTTGAGCAGAGTGGGCTGGAAGTGACGAGTTCTGAAGTGTGTTCGACAAATCAACGAGGCCGACCCGGTTCCGGGTCGGCCTCTCGGTTTCGCTCGCGATCCGCTTACTTCACTCGTTCGAGTTCCTTCAAGCCGGTCGCGTCCCGCTTGTAGAGCGGGAGGTGGCGGTAGTACACTTCGAGCGTCAGCAGGGCCAGGCAGGTCGTGCCGAGGCGGCCGCAGTGGCTACCGATCATGCCGCTGTCGGGGTCCCAACTGCCGCCGAGATCCTTGTTCGATTCCGCCACTTGCATTTTGATGAGCAGGTCCCGCATCTTCGGGTTCCAGTCCTTGTGCCACGCTTCCCCCTCGTGGAAGTGCGTGACCTGCGTCGCGTAGTAGTAGTAGTACATGTCGAACCGGGTTTCCGTCGGCATCCAGGTGTTCATGTACTTCTTCACGCCGTCGATCATGCCGGGGTGCCGCGGGCCCCAGCCAGTGTAGTACCGGCACAGCAGGCCGACGGCCGACAGGGCCGGCGTCGTCGGGCTGTTCGACGTGTACCCGTACCGCGACTTCAGCGAGCCTTCGGCGACCTTGTCGAGGAACTCGCTCGCCTTCTTGAAGGCGGCTTCGGGGACGGTGATGTCCTTGCACAACGCGGCCGACTTCAGGGCTTGAATCTGCCACCCGACGATGGACGTGTCGCCGGCCGTGCCGGCGGTGTACCCCCAGCTACCGTTCCCGGCCTGGGCCTTGACGATGTACTCGATCGCCTTGCGGGCCGGCCCGAGCAACGTGTTCTTGTCGCCGGTCATACCGTAGGCTTCGCACAGGGCGACGGCCGCGATGGCGTGCGAGTACATGTACTGGCCGCTCGCACCCTTGAAGCTGCCGTTCGGCAGTTGGTGGGCGAGCAGGTACTTTAAGCCGAGGGCCACGGTCGCCTGGTACTTGTTCGTGTCCTTGCCGTTCTTGTCTTTGGGCATCTTGAGGTGCGTCTGGCCCGCGGCGAGGAACGGCAGCAAGCTCATGGCCGTCGCGGAGATCGTGTCCCCCCGCGACGTTCCGTCGTACACCCAGTTCCCCTGGGCCTTGATTTGCTTGCGGTCGAGCCAAAGGAGGGCACGGGCCACGGCGAGTTCGGACTTGTCGTTGCCACCACCGGCCAGGAGGCTCTTTTCTTTGGTCGCCCCCGAGCGGCCGGCCATGCCAGTCATGCCGGTCCCCCCAGCACCCCCGTCGCCGACCTTCACGTCGCCCGTGTCGCCGGTCACGCCGATGTCGCTGCCCGCGCCAAAACCGGCCAGGGCTTGCGAGGCGTCGGTCGATTCGATCTTGGCGTCGTTGCCAACGGGTACGTCGAGGTTCACCGGGGCCGCGACGGTCATGTCTTCCACGCGGTCCACCGGCAGGGCGCTCGCGAGTTCCGAGTCGAGGCCCTTGTCAACATTCGTGAGGTCGAGGTTCTTACCTTCCGTGTCTTCCTTGTCCACCACCGCCTCGGCGATGGCGTCGCTGGCGGCGACCTTTGGCGGCTGCATCTTGCCGACGACGATGAACAGGACCAGGAACACGACGTGGAACGCCCCGCTGATGACCCACGCGGGGATCTGCTTCTTGATGAGGCGCTCTTGCGCCGTTTCCTCCGCGCCTTGGACGATGCGGATGACGTTAGCCCCGGCCTTGGCGGCCGGCGCGTCGGGTGTGGTGTTGGCTTCGCTCATAGGTCGCTCTCCCTGGAACCGTTGTTTCACGGGTGTCGGGGCAATAATCGTTACCCGTTCGAGAACGGGTTGTCGGATAGTTTCTTTTCGATCTCGCGGCGGACCACGGCGTCGCCGCGGCGGAAGTACCACGACAGGCCGAAGATGGTGAACGCGACCATCGCCACCCCGCCGACGACCAGCGGCATGACGGACTCCCGCCAGATCGCGCCGGCGGTCGGCCCCTCGTCCCGCAACGTCAGCGACCGGCCCATCAGCACCGGAGCCCGCCGCGTCTTGTGCTGGCCGACTTCGGCGGCGGTCCGGTCGATCTCGCCGGACTCGTACCGCAGGAGCTTGAAGTAGTACCCAGCGATCGAGGCCCGGTAGTTGACCGAATACTTGAGGTCGGTCGGGACCGTCATGCCGGGGGGCAGTTCCGTCACGAAGATGCAGACCGCTTCTTCCGTGCGGTCCGGGAACATCCACGCTTCGTAGACGTCGGTGATGCCGCTCGCCTGGAGGAGTTCCGTGGACGGAACCTTCCGCACCCGCCGCACGGTGCCCTCGAAGTAAATCAGGTCCAACTTGTAGCTCAGGCGGCCGTTGGTGTACAGGTCGCGGGGCGTCACGTCGTGGCGGGCGTGCTCTTCGAGTTCCGCCGTGGTGAACTGCCGGGCGTGCCGCAGGACTTCGTCGTAAGCACGCTCCTCCATCTGGTCGGCGGGGCCGTCTTCCAGGTGTCGCGGCCCGGAGTCGGTCCACGGGAAGATTGCGTCGTCGCGAATCTTCTGGAACATCGCCAGCCGCTTGTCGATCTGGTACTTCGACGCCCCGGCCAGTGGTTCGGCAGTTGCCGGGGTGGTTGGAGTTTGCCCGGACGGTGATTGGGTGGTTGGTTGTGGCGGTTCCTGGCCGAGAGCCGCGACGGACACACAGGCGAACAACCCCAGGCCCAGGAATAGGCGGGCGGTTCGGTTCGTCCCAGGTCGGGCGGCGGTGATCGACATGATGGCCTCCCTTGTAGGACGGGGTTCTCGCCTCAGAGGTTCCCGGAACCGCCCGAACTCTGGTCCCCTCTCCCCCGGCTTTGAGGGGGAGAGGGTTAGGGTGAGGGGGCAAGCCGTCATCCCTCGGAAAATTCGTCGCAAGCGGAGGGCCGCTTTCCCCCTCACCCCGGCCCTCTCCCCCTCAAAGCCGGGGGAGAGGGAGTCATTCGCCTTACTTCTTGTCGTCCTTGAGGGCCGGGGCCACGGTCGGATAGCCCGCCCGATTGGACTCGTCCATGATGGCGATCACGATCTTGAAGTTCAGTTCGTTCGCGAGTTCGAGCTTGATCTTCGGAGGGACGAACGGTTTGCTCTCCCCCGTGCTCTTGTTCCGCTCGGCGTGATCGTTCTTCGCGGCCGCCAGGCGGTTTTGCAAGTCCTTGAACAAGTTCGTTCGTGCCTCCCGGCCCTTGCCGGGGACATCGACGCCGCCGCCTTCTTTCCCCACGCTGATCGAGACGGAGCCGACATCGCCCTTGTCGTCGGCCTCGACCCGAATCGTGAACTCTTCGGCCTCGTCAGTTGTGAATGGGTCGGGCAATTTGGTCGATGGCCCGCCATCCCTTTTCGGCAGGGTCACGTCCAGGTGGCCCTCCGTCGGCGTCGGGTTGAACGTCATCAGGAAGAAGGCGAGCAACTGGAACGACATGTCGAGCATCGGCGTGATCGGGAGATCCGGCTCGACGAACGGGTTCGATGCGTGGCGTCTGCGACGGCTCATAAGTCCCTATCCTGATCGGCTACTTCGACGTGCCCACGATGGCCCGGAACTGAATCCGCGGGAACCCGGCTTCTTGACAGCCGAGCATGATGTTGGCGATCTTCTCGTACTTGCAGTCTTCGTGGGCGCGGAGCACCACCAGCGAGGGCGGCGGTTCCGGCTTGCCCTTCTCGGCGGCCCGCTTCTTCAACCCGTCGTCGAACGCCGCCTGGTCTTTCATGTAGTTGGCGACCATGATCCGGTTCGTCAACGGCACGGTGATCCCGCGGGTGTTCGGCAACACTTTCCCTTCCTTGTCCACGTTCAAGAAGATCACCCGATCTTCCGCCTTGTCCAACGGCCTCGCCTGGAGCGCCGTCGGCAGTTTGATCGTGGCGTTCACGTCTTCCGCGATGAAGTTCGCACACAGCATGAAGAACATGACCAGTTGCAGGACAAGGTCCAGCATCGGGGTCATGTTCGGTTCACACTTCTCGACGCTGCCGTGGCTCATAGTCAGGAATCAGGGGTCAGGAGTCAGGGGGCAGGAATCAAGGGTGAGTCTTTGCTGACTCCTGACCCCTGATTCCTGGTAACTAGGCTCCACGGCCTTGCGGCGGATTGGGGGCGGCCGGAGCCACCCCTGCGGCGGGGGCTACTGGAGCCGGCGGAGCGCCGGGCTTCTTCGAGTTGTGGTACATCTGCGTGAGGAGGTCGTCGGCGATGTGGCCGACGTCCATTGTAATCTTGTTGATGCGGTTGCGGAAGAAAGCGTTGAACGCGATGGCCGGGACGGAAATTGCGATCCCGACGAGCGTTACGGAGAGGGCGTGGGCGACGTTCTCGGCCAACTTCGCCGGGTTCGGCGTGCTGCCGCTCCCCAGTTCCATGAACGCCCCGATCATCCCGAACACCGTGCCGACCAGCCCGAGCATCGGCCCCATGCTCGCGATCACGGCAGTGTAGTTGTTCTTGCCGTCCTTGTCGCCCTTGATGCTGTCGAGGGTGTTGCGGGAGGCTTCGCGGGCGTCTTCCAGACCGTACTGCAACCGGGCCATGCCCGAGGTCAGCACGCGGCCGAGGAACGACGGGTCGCCGCGGGCCATTTCGTAGGCTTCCTTGAACTTCCGCTTGTTCACGATGTCGGTGAACTCGTCCACGAAGCCCGGCGGGATCGCGTTTTGGATCCGCAGGTCGAGGAACAACAGCACGCAGATGGCGACCAGCCAGACGGAGCACCCGAGGAGGATGACGCCGAAAACCCACCCGATGGAGGTGAGAATGAACACCATCTTGTTCTGGTCGGACCCCTTCGGCCCCGCGGGCGCTGGTGCCTCACCTTCCTGGGCCAAGCCGAGTTGGGCGCACGCCAGGACCAGCGCCGCGGCGATCAGGACGCCGAAAAGAAATCGGCCCCCTGGCACAAGTAAGGGGAGCAAACGCTTCATAAGACGGTTCCCGGTGGACGAAGGCACGCGATATTTTAGATGGGTCATTCGACCGGCAGCTCAAGGTCCTCGTCGCGAGGTTGGCAAAGGGGTATTCCGTCGGAACCGACACGCTAGTCGGTGATCCGGCCCGCCATCCTCCCGACGCACGCGAGTGTGAGCCGTCGAGACGGAGACTTCGACGAATCGGGTGTTGGGAAAGTTCCACCAACTGCCCGAAACTCTGGCCACACTCTGACCAGTCGTGGTCAAAGTCTGCTGCCTTTAAGAAACGCGGTCGATCGTCCGGCGTCAAGGGTAATCCCGACCCGCGGGACTCGGATTCGCGGATTGGAACCGTGGGTCGCACGCGATTCGTTAGAATACTTCCGACGCACTTCACCCCCGCGGATGAAATCATGCCGACGGACTTCGCGTTCCGGTTCAGCACCTACCTCACGCTCATGCTCGCCTGCGCCTGCACCGGGTACGCGGAGTTGGAGTACCTCCCGGAAGTGTCCGGGTTCACCGGCGTCGTCGCCGTACTCATGATTGTGGCGTTCATTTGCGACCGCCGAGACTGGGTCATGTCGCTGACCAACGCCAACGTCCTCGGCGGCGGCATCGTCCTGTTGGCCATCCTGTGGTTCGGCTACCACTACCGCCGGTCCGACAGCCTCATGAACGTCCTCCCGTGGCCGGCGGGCGGGCTGCCCTACGTCGCGGCGTTGATGATGCTGTTAGTGCCTGCGAAACTCTTCCGGCCGAAGCACGTCGGCGACTGGTGGGCGTTGCAAGGGTTGGGGCTGAGCATGGTCGGCGTGGCGGGGGCGATGACCGACGACGGCGGCTTCGTGGTCCTAATGATTGCCTACGCGGTCGCCGGCGTCTGGAGCCTGACGCTGTTTTACATCCGCCGCTCGGCCGGGCACGTTCCGCCGCCGCCGCCGTTCGAGCCGGTCGAGGGGCTGCGGGCCGTTTTCAGTCCGCAGACGTACCTGCCGCGGTGGTTCTTCGTGGCCCGGTCGCGGCCGACGGTGGCCGAGCCGTTCGCCGGGATTGGTCAGCCGACGCCGACGGAACGCCTCGGCCGCTCGCACTTCGTGCGGGCCGTGCGGTGGGTCGTGGTCGGCGGCCTCATCACCCTGCCGCTGTTCCTCATCTCGCCGCGGACGGACGGGTTGCGGTGGGAACTGTTCAACTCGCGGATGGAGGTCGGCCTCTCCGGCGGGGCCGTGGACCTCGGCCGCACCGGGGAACTGCACCCCAACTCGGACCCGGCCTTCACCGTCACCGTGCGGCACCCGGACGGGACCCCCGGCGTGCTGCCCGAGGACAAGCGGTTCCGCGTGATGGCCCACCACACCTACCAATACCCGAAGGGCCAGTGGACGCGGTCCGTCCTCGGCCAATTATTCTTACCCCCGCGGGACGCGGCCGCCGGCCCGCCGACGGCGTCGTCGGTGCTCAAGTTCCCGGACGTCGGATCCCAGCCGATCATTCTGGAGTACCTGCTCGACCTGAAGACGCCCGGCCATCCTCAGGCCGACCCGGTGTACTTCACGCCCGGCCTGCCGGCCCCGGTCGTCTACGAGACGCACGGCCGGTACCACTACGCGAGCAACTTCAACAACGGTGCGTTCCGCATCCTGATTGACCGCACGGAGGGGAGTCGCGTCAGTCATTACTGGCAGATCAGCCGGGCGGTGCCCGACGAGCCGAGCGCTTACTTTCGACTCTACGAGCCGGACCAACAAGGCTCGTCGGCCCGGCGGGCGTTGCTGGAACTCGCCTCGTACCGAATTGGCGCGGAGTCGAAGAAACTGCTGGAACGGCTGATCGCTGAGGGGAAGGTGTCCCGTGCCGTGGGCGAGCGCCGCGACCCGGTCAGCCGGATGGTACACGAGGACGACCAACCGGCCGTGGCGGCGGCGTTCGAACAGCATTTCGCCACCTCCGGGGAGTACGACTACACGCTCTCGTTGCGGCGACAAAACCGGGCGATCGACCCGATCGAGGACTTCCTCTTCAACACGAAGGCCGGGCACTGCGAGCGGTTCGCCTCGGGGCTGGTGCTCATGCTCCGCGGCGTCGGCATCCCGGCCCAGTTCGTGCTCGGCTACCGGGGGTGCGAACAACTCGAGGTGGGGCAGTACCTCGTCCGGCAGGACCACGCCCACGCCTGGGCCGAGGCGCTGCTGTCGCGAAAAATTCCCGGCACGGACGACCGCGAGTGGTACTGGAAGGCGCTCGACCCAACGGCCACTTCATCCGACACCGACGCCAGCCTCCAGAACATCGCCAACACCAGTAAGCAAGGCAGCCGCCTGTTCAACCTGTTCATCACCGGGTTGACGCCGGAAACGCAGAAGCAATTGATCCAGGACGTGCAAGAGTTCGGTGAACAAAACCTTTGGCCGGCCGTCGGCGGTCTGATGCTGATCTTCGCCGGGCTGGCCGTGGTGCCGTTGATTCGCAACCGTCGTCGGCCGACTGTGGCCGTGGCGGCCGTAGCGATCGTGGACCCGGTCCCGTGGTTCACGCGGTTGGTCGAACTCCTGACGAAACACGGCCACCCGTGGGCCAGCGGTCAAACGCCGGCGGAGTTCGCCCGATCCGCCGCCGCGTGGCTGAACGACCGACCGCAGACGCCGGCCGTCGCCGGGGTGCCGGTCGCCATCGCCGACGCCCTCGATCAGTCCCGCTACGCCGGCCGCACGTTCACGCAGGAGGATGCGAACCGTGTGAAAGCGGACCTCCTGCGACTCGAAACGGCCCTCGCTGCTTCCTGAACGGACGGTTCCCATGCCCGCCATCCCCCGCCTGACCACCGCGAACAGTACCCTCGTGGTCGTGGACATCCAGGACAAACTGCTCGCGAAGATTCCCTCGGCCGACGACCTCGTCCGCAACGTGGGCTTCCTCTTGGACGCCGCGACGCTGTTGGGCGTCGAAGCCGTGGCGACGGAGCAGTACCCGAAGGGCCTCGGCCCGACGACGCGCGAAATCGCCCGCCGCCTGCCGCCGAACCCGCCCGCGAAGACGGCGTTCAGTTGTTGCGGGGCCGCCAGTTTCCTGCCATCTCTCGGCAGCCGGCCGAACGTGATCCTCGTTGGCATGGAGACGCACGTCTGCGTCGGGCAGACGGCCCTCGACCTGCTCGAGGCCGGCCGGACCGTGTTCCTGCCGGTGGACGCGCTAGCCACGCGGAATTTGATCGACCACGCTACGGCCATCCGCCGGCTGGAGAGGTCCGGGGCGGTTCTGACGACGGTCGAAGCCGTCGCGTTCGAGTGGCTCAGCGACGCGACCCATCCCCAATTCAAGGCAGTTAGTAAACTGATGATAGAGCGTAGTTCCTGACCGCGTCCCCGAGAGCCTTCCATGCCAACCATCCCCGGCCAACTGACCCCGTCCCCGCGCCTGCTCCTCGGCCCCGGCCCGAGTGACGCCCACCCGCGCGTGCTGACGGCGATGACCACGCCGTTGCTCGGCCACCTCGACCCGCAGTTCCTCGAACTGATGAACGAAACGCAGGAGATGATCCGCACCGTTTATCAGACGAAGAACAAGATGACGTTTCCGATCTCCGCCACCGGCACGGCCGGCATGGAGACGTGCCTCGTCAACCTGCTCGAGCCGGGCGACAAGGCCGTCATCTGCGCGAAGGGGTACTTCGGCAACCGGATGATCGACATCGCCGGCCGCACCGGGGCGGAAGTCACGACGCTGACCGTGCCGTGGGGCCAGGTGTTCGACCTGAACGTCATCCGCGAGACGCTTCAAAAGGTGCGGCCGCGGGTGCTTGGCATTGTCCACGCGGAAACCTCGACGGGGGCGCACCAGCCGATTGAGGAACTCGGCAAGTTGTGCCACGAGTTCAACACGCTCCTCGTCGTGGACGCGGTCACGTCCGTCGGTTGCACGCCGGTCGAGGTCGATGCGTGGGAACTCGACGCGGTCTTCACCTGCTCGCAGAAGGGCCTCGGCTGCCCGCCGGGGCTGTCGCCGATCACGTTCAGCGAGCGGGCGATGGACGTGGTGCGGAACCGCAAGATCAAGTGCCGCAGTTGGTACTTCGACCTGTCGCTGATTAGCACCTACTGGGGCGGCGACCGGGCGTATCACCACACGGGGCCAATCAGCATGGTCTATGCCCTGCGAGAAGGCCTGCGGGTTGTGCTGGAGGAGGGTCTGGAAACTCGCTTCGCCCGCCACGTTCGCAACCACCACGCCTTGAAGGCCGGCCTGGAAGCGATCGGCCTGACGTACACCGCCGACCCGGCCCACCAACTGCCGCAATTGAACGCTGTCCGCATCCCGGCCGGCATCGACGACGTGGCGTGCCGCAAGAAACTGTTGAACGACTTTGGCATCGAGATCGGCGGCGGCCTCGGCGACTTCAAGGGCGTCGCGTGGCGGATCGGCCTGATGGGCTACAACAGCAAGCCGAGTTCCGTGCTGCTCGTACTGGCCGCGATGGAGCAAGTGCTCAAGAGTGCGGGGGCGGCCATCGAACCCGGCCGCGGCGTCGCCGCCGCGGAGGGCGTGTACGCGCAGAAGGTGTAACATGCACGCATCGACCTTTTACCCGGACACGATCGACCGCATGGAGCGAGCCGTGAACCAGGTCAAACTTCGCCTCCGCAAAGCGGTAGAAGCTTTAGAGGCGGGTGGCGTCCCCTACGCGGTCGTCGGCGGCAACGCCGTGGCCGCGTGGGTGACGCAGGTCGATCCCGGCAGCGAGCGGTTCACCCGCGACGTGGACATTCTGATCGACCGCGACCGCCTACCCGCCGTAATTGCGGTCATGGAAGCCGTGGGGTTCGAGTACGCCAACACGTCGGGAGTAGACCCGTTCATCGAGAAACCGGACGGCCGACCGTCCGATGGCGTGCATCTTCTCTACGCAGGAGAGAAAGTCAAAGCCGAGTACGGCACGACAGCCCCGACGATGGCGGAAACCGAACGGGGGCCGGAATTCCAGGTCGTTTCGCTCGAAGCCCTCGTTCGTATGAAGCTCGAAAGCAATCGTCGGAAGGATCAGTTGCATCTTGATGACATGATCGGCGTCGGGCTGATCGACCAGACGTGGACGAATCGCTTCCCGCCCTACTTGGCCGAACGGCTCCAACATCTCCTCGACACCCCCGATGGTTGACCCCGCTGCTTTCGACTTCGATGTCATCGTCCTCGGTGCGGGTGCGGCCGGTCTAATGGCTGCCATCCACGCAGCCGAGCGCGGCCGGCGGGTGCTGCTCTTGGAGAAAGGCAAGAAGCCCGGTGTGAAGATTCTCATGTCCGGTGGCACGCGGTGCAACATCACGCACGACTGCGACAACCGCGGCATCGTCGAGGCGTTCGGGCCGAACGGCAAGTTCCTGCACTCGGCTCTCGCCAACTTCGGCGTTCGCGACACGATCAACTTCTTCGAGGCCGAAGGCGTGGCCACGAAGGTCGAGGACACGGGCAAAATCTTCCCCGTCAGCGACCGGGCACTCGACGTGCTCAACGCCTTGCTCCGCCGCCTCGGCCGCACGACGGTGAAACTGACGCTCAACGAACCGGCCCGCGACGTAGTGCCGCTTCCCGAGGGCGGCTTCCGTGTCGTCACCGATCAGCGAAGCCCAACCTGTCAGCACGTCGTCGTCACCACCGGCGGACTGTCGTTTCCCGGCTGCGGCACCACCGGCGACGGGTACGGCTTTACGAAGAAGTTCGGCCACACGATCGTGCCGACGCGGCCGGCCCTTGTGCCGGTGACGGTGCAGCCGACGTGGATCAAGGAACTGCAAGGCGTCACGCTGCCGCACATCGGCCTGAAGGTGCTGGACGAGAACAAGTCGTTGACGGCCCGCCGCGGTTCGACGCTGTTTGCCCACTTCGGCTTGACGGGGCCGGCCCCGCTGGACGTGAGCCGGGCGATCAGCGGCCACGCCACGCCGACGAAGTTGATGCTCGAAGTGGACCTGTTGCCGAAGGTGACGGAGCAAGCTTTCGACGAGTTCCTGCGCACGCAAACGGCCGCCAACGGCAAACAACTTCTCGCGGGGGTGATGTCCGAGATGCTCACCCGTCGAGTTTGCGATCAGCTCTTGCAACTGAGCGAACTGCCACTCGACCGCCGGGCGGCGGCACTCAGCAAGGTGGACAGGCTGAAACTCGTGGCTGCCGTGAAGCGGTTGCGGTTGCCGGTCCGCGGCACGCTCGGCTACGAGAAGGCGGAAGTCACGGCCGGCGGCGTGTCGCTGGACGAGGTCGATTCCCGCACGATGCAGAGCAAGCGGCAGCCCGGCCTGTTCCTCGCCGGCGAACTGCTGGACCTCGACGGCTGGATCGGCGGGTACAACTTCCAATCCGCGTGGAGCACCGGGTGGCTGGCCGGGCAGAACGTGTAAAAGTCGGCGGTCGTCCCGTAGAATTCCCTTCAGTCGCACCGCACCCACCGTCAGGTTCCTCTATGCCTCGCGATTTTTACGAAGTGCTCGGCGTCGCTCGCACGGCCACGGCCGACGACATCAAGAAGGCGTACCGCAAGCTGGCCCAGAAGTACCACCCCGACAAGAACCCCGGCGACAAGCAGGCCGAGGCGAAGTTCAAAGAGGTGAACGAGGCGAACGCGGTCCTCTCCGACCCGCAGAAGCGGCAGATCTACGATCAGTTCGGCACGCACGAGCCGCGGTACGGCGGGTTCGGCGGCGGTGGGGCCGAGGGGGCGAGCGGCTTCCCGAGTTGGGCCGGGGCCGGCAATCCTCAAAGCCGCGTCGATCCGGCGGCGGCCGAGGAACTGTTCCGCCAACTCTTCGGCGAGGGCGGTGGCGGTGGGGGCGCGCCCGACCTAGGCGGGCTGTTCGGCCAGCAGCGGAAGGGCCGCGGCAAGCGGGCCGCCCCGCCGCCGGAGGACATCGAGACCGACGTGACCATTCCGTTCGAGACGGCCGCCGTCGGGGGTTCGATCACGATCAATGTCAGCGGTCGCGAGATCACCGTGAAGGTGCCCGCCGGCATCGAGGACGGCAAGAAGCTCCGCGTGCCGGCCAGCGCCACCGGGTCGGCCGACGTGTACCTGCGGGTGCAGATCGCGTCGCACCCGTACTACCGCCGCAACGGCAACGACGTGGAAATCGACGTGCCGCTGAGCGTGGTCGAAGCCGTCACCGGTGCGGCCGTTGAGGTGCCAACGGTGGGGGGCGATCGCCTGACGGTCAAGGTTCCGCCCGGCACGTCCAGCGGTGCCAAACTGCGGATGCGCGGCAAGGGCATTGCCGGCGGCGACCAGTTCCTCGTCTTCCAGGTAGTCGTGCCAAAGGGCGTGGACGACTTCAGCCGCGAGCTGATGGAGCAGTTCGCGAAGCGGAATCCGCAGACCCCCCGGGCGAACGTCGCGTGGGCGTGACCCTTGTATCCCTCTCCCCCGGCTTTGAGGGGGAGAGGGCAGGGTGAGGGGGTGAACCTTCATTGCACCTGAGAGCGTCATTACTGGCGTGAAGGTATTCCCCCTCACCCCAACCCTCTCCCCCTCAAAGCCGGGGGAGAGGGAGAAGTTCGAGTCCCACCTTGGCCACGCTATGACGATTCCGCCACTCACGTTCCCGCAGTCGCGGCGGCTGAAGACGCCGGCCGAGTTCCAGCGCGTCTACGACCGCAAGCGGTCGTCCGCTGACGGCGTGCTGATCGTGTACGCCTGTGAGAACACCCTCGGCCACCCGCGGCTTGGCGTGTCGGTGTCGAAGAAGGTCGGCATCGCCGTCGTCCGCAACCGCTACAAGCGGCTGTTCCGCGAGGCGTTCCGCCTGAGCCAGCACGCTCTGCCGGCCGGCGTGGACTTCATCATGATCCCGAAACTCGGCCGCCCGAAGCCGACGCAGGACGACGTTCGCGCCTCGCTCCTGAAACTCGCCGCGCAGGCTGCGAAGAAGTTGACGCCGGAGACGAAGTCGTGATCCGCTGGCTCTGGCACGGCCCAGCCTTGCTCGTCGGCGGGGTGCTGATCCTGTTCGTGCGCGGCTACCAGAAGTTCATCCGCCCGATGCTGCCGCCGACGTGCCGGTTCGAACCGGGGTGCAGCGAATACTTCATCCTGGCCGTCCGCAAGTACGGCCCCGTCGTCGGGGCGGCGAAGGGGGCGTACCGCATTTGCCGGTGCAACCCGTGGGGCGGCTGTGGCGAGGACTATCCGTAATGGCAGAACCGCGAATCCATTCCACCCCCGCCGACGCCGTCGCCGATCGGGTCAAGGAGAAGGTCACGCTCGAAGGCATGACGTTTTACCTTGAACGCCCGGCGGGGTTGGACAAAGTCTTCGATCACCCCGGCGTGCGGAACGCTTACGCGGCCGACGAGTACATCCCGTACTGGACCGACCTTTGGGCGGCCGGGCGGATGCTCGCGAAGATTGTGCTCCGCGAGGACTGGGCGAAGTACCCCCGCGGCACCGACGGCGAACTCGACGTGCTGGAGATTGGCTGCGGCCTCGGCCTGGGCGGGATCGCTGCGCTCGCGTGCCGGCTGCGGGTCACGTTCTCCGACGTGGACGAGATGGCCGTGCAGTTCGCCCTGTCGAACGCGAAGCTCAACGGCCACGCGAACGCCCGCAGTCTGCCGCTGGACTTGCGGTCGCCGCCGGCCGGGATGACGTTCCCGGTCATCATAGCCAGCGACGTGCTGTACGAGCAGCGCATGGTCGAGCCGACGGCGAAGTTCCTGAAGGCGGTCCTCGCCCCCGGCGGCACGGCGTTGCTCACCGACCCGGACCGCTACTCGTCACGGAGTTTCCGCTGGCAGTGCGGCGAGGAAGGGCTGGACGTGGAGACGAGTTTCGTCCGGGCCGGCGAACCCGGTGGCGAGCGGACGAAGGGCACGCTCTACCGCATCCGGCACATGGCGTGATTCGTTTTCATCATTCTTTCACACCCCGTTGCTTACACTCGCTGAATCCCTCTCAGCCATCACAACCCGACCCCCGACGGTTGCCCCATGAGAAGCCTCACGCTCACCGCGGTCCTCGCGCTCGCGTCGCCCGTTTTCGCCGCCGAGCCGTCCCGCGAAGTCGCCCCCGCCCCGACGGTCGGCACGGACCTCAGCGGCTACCACACCACGAAGGACGCGGTCACGGCCGACCCGAAGACTTTCAAGTTCACCGAGACGCCCACCACGGCCGGCTACCTCGGCGTGGAGATCGTCGCGAACAAGGCCGGCCGCCCGATCATCGACGAAGTGCAAAGTGATTCGCCCGCCGATGATGCGGGCGTGAAAGTCGGCGACGTGCTCGTTTCGATCGCCGGCGACGTGGTACTTTCCCCTTACGCCGCCCGTGACAAGCTCCGCGGTCGGGCGGCGGGTGAGGTGCTGAAAATCCAGGTGGATCGCGAAGGTCAAGCGTTCGAACTGTCGGCCACCCTGCGGGCCGTCAGCAAGCCGTTCAAGCTCGCCGGGGCCGCCGAGCGGCCGGTCCTGGGCATTTCCATCGCCCCGAAAGACGGCGGCCTGGAAATCTTGGAGACGACGCAAGGGGGCGGGGCCGAGAATGCGGGCCTCAAGAAGGGCGACGTCATCCTGAAGGTCAACCAGTTGAAGGTCGAGTCCGAAACCGGCCTCCGCGAAATCCTCGGCGAGAAGAAGGCCGGCGACGGCGTAACGCTGACGGTCAAGAAGGAGAAGTCGAAGGAAGAACTGGACGTGCGGGCCATCCTCGGCGGCGACCGCACCGGCCGCACGCAGGGCGGCGGCATCACCTGGGACGACCGCCTGCCCCGCGGGTGGACCAAGCCGAGCTACAAGCTCGCCATCCTCGGCATCGACTACCCGGACGTGAAGCACAACACGAAGGTCACCGACTCCGACTGGGCCGACTCGCTGTTTAGCCGCGGCAAGTACAACGGCCGCAGCGCCACGGGCCAGAAGGTCCACGGCAGCATGAATGACTACTACAAGGAAATCTCTTACGACCAGTTCAAGATCGACGGCAAGTTCCTGGGCTGGGTGGAAGTCAGCAAGAAGCGGATGGAGTATTCCAGCGGCAACGGCGTCAGCACCCGCGAGAAGACGGCACTCCTGACCGAAGCGTTCGACAAACTGCTGGCCACGAAGGGCAAGGACGCGCTCGACGGCTACGACGGCGTGTTCTTTCTGTTCGCCGGGGAGCGGGTGCAGACGACCCGCGGTAGCCTCTACTGGCCGCACCGGGCGAGTTTCCGGCACAACAACAAGAGCTGGCCGTACTTCATCGTGCAGGAGGGCGGCCCGCGGATGACGGACATCAGCGTGTTCTGCCACGAGTTCGGCCACATGCTCGGCCTGCCGGACCTGTACGCGAAGCCGGAAGTGCCGGGGATGGAGGGCGTCGGCAGTTGGTGCGCGATGTCGCAACAGAACCCCGCCGGCCGACCGCAGCACTTCTCGGCGTGGTGCAAGCAGGAACTCGGCTGGATCAAGCCGATGATGATCGACCCGACGAAGAAGCAGAAACTCATCCTCGCGCCGATCGAGGACGCGAAGAGCGAGTGCTTCAAGATCCCCGTGCGGCCCGACGGCAGCGAGTACTTCCTGTTGGAGAACCGCCGCAAGACCGGCTTCGACACCGACCTGCCGGCCGAGGGGTTGCTCGTGTGGCGGGTGATCGCCGGCCGTGGCCGCGAGAGTCAGCCGGTGTTCCTGGAAGAATCGCACGGCATTGAGGGGATCAACGGCCCGCGGTCGTTCACCGGATCGGTGCCGTTCCCCAGCCCGGCGAACTCGTCGTTCACCCCGTTCACGACACCGAGCAGCAAGAGTCAACTCGGCGGCGGCTACGACGTGTACATCACGAACATCAAGCGCCTTCGCGACGGCCGGATCGCGTTCAACATCGGGTACGAGTTCCAGTAAGGTTGCTGAGTACGTTCTGGCATCTGATCTCGATTTGTTCTGCCGCGTAGCGGGTCGGCCAACGGCCGACCCGCTACGCGGCAGAACTTTCACACGCCAACTCCACTTCACCACACGACGCCGACAACCGCGCCAATTCGCACCAACAATCTCCCACTTCACCCGTTCAGTTTGTTGACAGCCCATCGACGTGCGGTTAACGTGAACCCATTCAACCGATCTTGACGCGCGAAGCCACGTAGAATGGGTGACTCGCAACCCAGGACGCTCGAATCGGTTGTAACAGGTTTAACAGGTACGCCAACGGGGCCGGCCGATCCTCGTTGGTTTGAATATCACAATCTGCGCGGCCTTGTCGCCCTCCGTGCGACGGACTCCCGAGTACTTCCGACATGGCAAAGCCAACTGCGATTTGGGGCCTCGACATGGGCCAGTGTGCCCTCAAGGCTCTCAAGCTCGAACTCGTCGACGGCAAGCCGACCGCCGCGGCGTTCGATTACATCGAACACCCGAAGATCATGTCGCAGCCGGACGCCGACCCGGAAGCCCTGGCCCGCGAGGCGCTCGAAAAATTCCTCTCCCGTAACCCCATCGGCAGCGATCTGGTCGCCGTCAGCGTGGCCGGGCAGAGCGGCGGGCTGGCACGGTTCGTGAAGCTGCCGCCGGTCGAAGAGTCGAAGATCGCCGACATCGTGAAGTTCGAGGCGAAGCAGCAGATCCCGTTCCCGTTGGAGGAAGTCGTTTGGGACTTCCAGAAGATCGCCGGCGGCGAGGTCGTTAACAACTTCGCGATGGAAACGGAGATCGGCCTGTTCGCGATGAAGCGGGAGATCATCGCCCGCAACCTCGGGCAGTTCGGCACCGCCGGCATCGAGTGCCACATCGTGCAGATGGCCCCGCTGGCCCTCACGAACTACGCGACCTACGAACTGCTCAAGAAGGGCGGCCCCGACGCCGAGGTGCCGGCCGAGGGCGAAGGCGAGGCGGATGACACGCCCCGCGGCAAGAAGAAGTGCATCGTCGTGCTGGACGTGGGGACCGACAACTCGAACCTCATCATCACGGACGCCGGCAAGATCATCTGGCAGCGGCCGCTGTCCCTCGGTGGCAACCACTTCACGCGGGCACTGTCGAAGGAAATGAAACTCACCTTCGCCAAGGCCGAGCACCTGAAGCGGAACGCGGCCAAGTCGCCGGACCTGGCGCAGATTCTGAAGTCGCTGCGGCCCGTGCTGACTGACTTCGTGGGCGAAGTGCAGCGGTCGCTCGGGTATTTCACCAACACCCACCGCGATGCGCACGTCGCATCGATGATCGGCCTCGGCAGCGCGTTCAAATTGCCCGGCCTTCAGAAGTACATGGCCGAGAAGTTGTCGCTGAAGGTGGACCGGCCGAGCAAGATCAGCCGCCTGTCCGGCGATCAGGTGCTGAACGACCCGGTCTTCTCCGAGAACATCCTGACGTTCCCGATCGCCTACGGCCTCGCCCTGCAAGGCCTGAACATGCTGTCCGGCCGCACCGACTACGGCCGGATCAACACGAACCTGTTGCCGACGGAGATTCGCACCGAGCGGATCATCCGGGCGAAGAAGCCATACGCGGCGGCGGCGGCGGCGGCCCTGCTCTTGGGCACCGGCCTCGCAGCCGTCGGTTTCGGGGTGCAATACTCGGCAGCCACGGACGCCGGCATCAAGAAGGCGATGGACGCCGCCAAGCAGGCGAAGACTCAGGCCGACTCACAGGTTGCTGCTGCGAAGGCCGGCGAGGACGCGGTCCAGAAAGCCCAAGACGAGGTGAAGGCCATCGTCGCGGGTGCCGACCGCCGTCTCGACTGGATTCGCCTCCACCAGCTCGTGACGACGGCCCTGCCGCGAGCGGGGGCTGCGGGCAACCTTCAGGACCCGGGGCAGGTGCCGTTCTGGAGCCAAGACGAGGGCAAACGGGCACTGAACGCCTACCTCGACCGCGTCAAGCGGGGGCTGTCGATCGACCGCGTCAACGACCCGGACTTGACCGAGTACCTGGCGCAGGTGAACGTGCAAGAAGTTCGCACGCGGTACACCGACAACCTCAAGACGTTCCTGGACACGGCCGACGCGCGGGTTTGGGCCGAGGAGCGGAAGGCCATCGCCGAAAACATGCCCGAGGGCGAGCGGGAGAAGGACGAGAACGAGGCGAAGGCGTGGAAGCCGAAGGCCCCCGAGGGCGGCGGGTGGGTGGTGGAAATCCGCGGCTGGACGTTCCACACCGACGGGTCCGACTTCCTGGTCCGCGGCGTGGTCCGCAACTTCCAACACGACGCCCTCAAGACCGAGGAAATCGGCCCCAAGAAGGTGAGTGAGTTCCTGCCCGGCGTCGTGGACCCCTTGAAAGGCCGCATCAGCCACGTCTGTCTGGCTTTGTCGAAAAAGCAAGAGAACCCGCAGCAGAACGTGCTGGACCTGATCGGCCCGAGTCGGAACTACATTGACCGCTACCTCACGCCGACGGCCGATCCCTTGGGTGGCAGCCCAGGTGGTTCACCCGGCGGCCCGGGCATGCCGCCAATCAGTTCAGGCGATAGCAGCGGCGGGATGGGGCTTAGCGGGCCTGCAATGCAGTGGCAACCGCTGACGAAACAGGGGGCCGCCGGTGCGGCGAGTGGGATGGGCGGCGGCATCAGCCTTTCCCCGCCCGGATCGTCATCGGGGGCGTTCGGGTACGACGATTCCTCGCCCGGGTCATCGTCCATGGGATCGGGTAGCGTTCCGCCGGGCTCGGTGCCTCCCGGAACGGCAGTCGCGGCTCCGCCGAAGCGAAACCCCAAACAACGCACGGTCTTTGTGATGATGTTCCTGTGGCGGGACACGCCCGCGGCCGCCCCCGGGACCGACACGGCCAACCCGGCACCGAAATAACCCCGCGGTCGCCGCGTCGGAAGACGCCGGCGAGACCGCCCGTTCCGAGAACACCCGAGTCCACGAGGTTCGAGCATGGCAAACAAGAATGACGCCCTGAAGAAGCACCACTTTTGGATTCTCGCCGGCGTCGCCCCGCTCCTGGTCCTGCTGGCGATCGTCTTCCTCATCACTGGGGTGAGCGGGGCCATCGACACCGAGAACGCGAATATCACGAAGACCGAGAACGAGGTGAAAAGCCCGAACGCCCCTGGGACGGGGGCGATCGCCGCGCTGGACAAGAAGAAGGACACCCTCGGCGACATCCGCGGCCAACTCTGGAAGATGAACTGGGACAAACAATCCCCATTCTTCACTTGGCCGGAGACGCCGAACAAGACGTTCGACGGCTACAACACGATGAAGTTCGGCACGACTTTCCGGGACTTCATCGCGAACGAAAAGCTCCGCGAAGACTTCAAGCCGGCCTACGCCACCACCTACGAGAAACTCGGCGAGTCGATCGCCCCGACGACGTTCCGCGGCGGCTGGCAAACCGTCCTCCGGTGGGTCCGCGATTGGGGTACGCTGTCCCCCGAGTCGAAACAACTGTGGCTGGTCATGGAAGACGTCTGGATTCAGCGGGCCATGCTGAAGCCGATCGCTCAGGTTAATGAGGACATCGCCCGGTTCACGCTCGTCCGCCCGGACGGCCAAGTGCCGCCGCCCAAGAAGCGGACGTTCGTCAGCCACGTTTGGCAGCTCGACCTGGAAGTCGCCGCCCGCAAGCCGGGGCAGGGGACCGGCCAGATCTTGAAGGCCCGCCTCAAGAACCGCACGAATCAACTTCAGGTTCTCGGCGTGGGCAGCGCGATGATCCTCAAGGTCTGGTTTGACCCGAAGCTCGATCTGCCGCCGTTCGAATTCCGCGTCGAAGGGTCTGGCGCACCGGGCGGTGAGTCGATCCCCGCGACCGACCCCGCCCGACGGGCCGCCGGGGAGTCTGACAGCCTCGAAATCCCGATCACTCCGGGCACGGACGTGGTCGAGATCGCCAAGGTTGTGCAGGTTCTCGACAAGCGGACCGTCCCGGTCCGCCGCCTTGAGCGATTGGCCCTCGGGTACCCGTCCGCGAAAGACTTCAGCAAGCCGCTGAACGAGCCGCCGTTCTTCCCCGCCGCGCCGTTGGCCGACCCCAACGCCCCGCTTGGGAGTGGGGCACCTATCAGTCTCCCAATGTCCAGTCCGGAAACGGGTGGCGGTCCGGGTGGCGGGGGCTTCGGATCAGGAGCGACGGGGGCGGGCGTCGGGCCGGGTGCGGCCGGCGGGATGCGCTTGACGGGCGTCGCCGACGGGAATCGGAAGCGGTACGTCGAAATTAACCAGCAACTCCGCCGCGTCCCCGTGGCGATGACGCTGATCGTCGATCAGATGTACATGAACGAGGTTCTCATCGCGTACGCGAACTCGCCCCTGCGGTTCGAGACGGTTCAATACAGTTGGCAGCGGTTCACCGAATCGCTCGACCAACCGGCGGCGGGCGGAGCGTACCCGGGTGGGTCTGCCCCAATGGGCTACGGAAGTTCTTCGGGCGACACCGGTGAGACGGGCACGGCAACCAGCTTCACTGGTGCCGGGCTGTCGAGCGGCGGCCCGCCGGGGATTTCCCTCATGCCCCCCGGCGGTTACGGTTCGGGCCAGTTCGGCGGCATCCCCGGCCTGGGTGCGGACACCCTGTCGAGCGTTTCCGAGGCCCAGGCGAATTCCGGTCTGATTCAACTGACCGTGTACGGCATCGTCACCTTGTACGAGCGGTACGACCCGCCCAAGAAGGAAGGGACCGAAACCCCGGCCGGTGAGGCGGCGAAGACTCCCGCGGAGGCGGCGAAGACTGATGTCGCCCCGTCGAAGCCGGACGATGCGGCGAAGCCGATGACGCCGACGACGGGCACGGTTCCAATGAACCCCATGATCCCCACGCCGACTCCAATGACGCCGGCCCCGACAACCCCAATGACCCCGGCCCCGGCCTCGCCGCCGATGACGCCGGTACCGACCACACCCGCGCCGGCAACGCCGCCCCCTGCTACGCCCGCACCGACACCGCCGAAATAGTGGATCGCCGGGACGGGTCGGCCTGATACTTTCGACATCGAACTCCTCGTTCGCGAAGGACCATACCCATGGCAAAGTTCAACCTGCAACAGTTCTTGTTGGCGAAAGGTGAGAAGATCGGCCTCGGCCTCGCCGCCGGCGGTTTGGGCCTGCTCGGGATTTGGGGCGTGTCCAACCTCATCTCGGCGAAAAGCCCGGCCCAGGTCAGTGACAGTTTCAAGAAGTACAAGTCGCAGATCGAAAACAAGATCGCGCAGCAGGACGCCAGCAGCGTCACGCCGATCCCCGTGTGGGCAGACCCCAAGGCACTCGATTCGAAGCCGATCGCCGGTAACGACTTCCCGGTGGAGTTCTATGCCTTCGAACCGGTTGACCGTCCTAGCCGCGCCCGGGACAACCCGAAGGTGCTGGGCATCAAGGAGGCGCAACTCGACCTCGTGCGCCTCAACATGAAGGCCTATGACATCAGTGGCCAACCCGGCGATTACCTGATCGGCGTGATGAACGGTGTGTCTATTCAGGGGGATAACTTCTCCGCGAAAGATATGAAGGCAATGCTGGGTAAGCTCGACCCGAAGCGGCGGGTGAATAAGGCACGCCTCCCCCAAAATCCGCAGTTCGGACCGAACGGGATGCCGATTGGTCCGGGTGGCCCCGGTGGGGCGATGGGGGGCCCCGGTGGCGGCATGGGCGGTCCCGGCGGGGCGATGGGTGGTCCCGGTGGGGGCATGGGAGGACCAGGCGGCATCAACTTGGGTGGAGCGGGTGGCGGCGGCATGGGAATGGGTGGGCCGGGTGGCGGGATAGGGATGGGAGATACTGGAGGCCCCGGCGGGTACAACTCGGGTGCCCAGTACGACAGCACCCGGACCCGGTACGAGAAGACCGTCACGAGAATCCCGATCGACCAATTCGACCCCGCGAAGCACCAACCGGCGTTCGTCATCTACCCGCGGCGGACCATCGTCATGCACGCGGTTTTCCCGCTGAAGGAACAACTCGAAGTCGTCCGCCGGGCGTTGCGGCTGAAGACCATCGACGAGGCCGCCCGCGAGACGAGCGGCAACTTCAACCCGGCAGCGATGAACAGTGGTAGCGCACCTGGGGGGGGCATCCCCGGACAGGCCACGATGCCGCCACCGGGCGCGCCGGCGACGTCCGAAACTGGGCCGGGGGGTGGTATGACGGCGACGACCGGCGGGGGCGTCAAAGTGCCCGAAGGGCCGACGTTCGCCGGGTTCGAAGTCGAGCGCAAGATCATCGCCCCGAACGGGACCGAGTACCCGTGGACGCCGTACGACCACGTCGGCTGGTACCTGTCCCAGATCAACAACCGCAAAGTAGCCGACCAACCCGACGAGGGCTTCCTGCCGTACTTCCTCCGGTACGACCAAGAGATGGCCATGCCGCTGCCCGCGGTGGCCGAGGGGCAGCACACGTACCCGCCGATCACGCTGCCGTCGATCGTCCAGACTGTACAGAAGATGAAGGACCAGGGGAAGCAAGTCATCACACCGTCGGAACTGCAACAACGGTTCAACGGCAAGGGGAACAACCCGTTCACGCCGTCGTTCCTCCCTCCCACGGGGGCGGCCGGCGGTCCCGCGGGCAGTGAGGGCGGCTTCTTCGGCGGTCAAAACAGTGGCAGCATGAGCATTGGCCTCGGGGGCCGCGGGATGCCCCCGATGGGATCGGGCGGGATGATGCCTCCGGGTGCGATGATGCCCCCGGGCGGGATGCGCCCCGGTCCGGGCGGCTACCCGAACAGCCCCGGCGGTATGATGATGCCCGAGATCAAGGCCCCGGTCGAACTCGAGCACATGCTCATCCGCTTCATGGACGTGGACATCCGCCCCGGTCACACTTACGAGTACAAGATTCGGGTGAAGATGAAAAACCCAAACTACGGCGTCAAGAACGTCTCGCGCCCGTCCGACTCCGAAGTGCCGGTCCTCTTCGGCCCCTGGGTGACGCTCGCGAACCCCGACACGACGCCGATGCGCGTGACCGTGCCGTACGACGTGAACACGTACCTCGTGGACCCGGTCGAGTACGCCAAGAACCTCCGCGACAAGCAGCGGGAACCAAAGGTCCAGGACCTGCTCGACAACCAGAACGGCAAACTGCCGGTGATCGAAGTCCAACAGTGGCTCGAACAGGTGTCCATCGAGGACAAGGCCGAGCCGATCGGCGCGTGGGTCGTCGGCGACGTTCCGGTGGCCCGCGGCGAGTTCATCGGCAAGAAGCAACTCACGACCATGCCGCTGTGGTCGTCGCAGAAGGTCCGGTACATCCTGCAAGAACTCCCGAAGTACAAGGTCCCCGGCGTCTCGAAGGACCACCAACCGAAGGGCGTGCTCGTGGACTTCACGACGAGTAACATCTGCGTGGACTACGACGGCGGCAAGCAGACGCGGCCGTTCGAGGGCCGATCGCTCGAGGACGAGGGCGCGGTCGAAATGCTCATCCTCAACGCCGACGGGTCGCTGACCGTCCGCAACTCCGGCGTCGACACGGCTGTCCCCGAGCGGATCGAGCGGGTGAAGAACTGGGACGAGTGGATCGAGCGGGTGAAGGCGGACACCGCGGCCGCCGGTGAACTCGGCGTCCAACCGATGGGCGGCGGGTTCGGCCCCGCGGGGGGCGGTAGCGGTCCGGGCGTCAAACCTTAAACTCTCGGCCCGGCCGATGCCGGACCACCAGCGGGGGCCGTACTGGCCCCCGCTGTTCGTTTTCCCGGAGGGCAGTTATGCCGCTGATCGACACGCACGCCCACCTCTTCGACGACCGCTTCGCCGCCGATCTGCCGGCCACCCTTGCGCGGGCGGTTGCGGCGGGCGTCGAGCGGGTTCTGGCCGTCGGCATCGACCTGCCGACCAGCCGCGCGAGCCTAGGACTGGCGGACGGAAATCCACTCCTCTTCGCGGCCGTCGGCATTCAGCCGAACCACGTCGCGGAGGCGGCGGCCGGCGATTGGGATGCCGTCGCGGCCCTGGCGGAATCGTCGCCAAAGATCGTCGCCCTCGGCGAGACCGGGCTGGACCGCTACTGGGACCGTGCGCCGTTCGAACTGCAAGTGGACTACTTCGTGCGGCACCTGGAGTTGGCCCACCGCTTGAAGAAGCCGGTCGTGATCCACTGCCGCGAGGCGGAGGCCGACGTGGTGCGGGTGCTACGCGAGCGGTTCGACCGGTTCGGGCCGGTCGCGGGCGTCATGCACTCGTACTGCGGCGACGCCGAGTCGGCCCAGCTGTGCCTGGAAATGGGCCTGCACGTTTCGTTCGCCGGGATGCTGACCTACAAAACGGGGGAAGCGGTTCGGGCCGTGGCGAAACTGATCCCGGCCAACCGGCTGCTCGTCGAAACCGATTGTCCGTACCTCGCCCCGGTGCCGGTCCGAGGGAAGCGGAACGAGCCGGCGTTCGTCGCCCACACGGCCGCCTGCCTCGCGGACTTGCGCGGCGTTCCCCGCGAGGAAATCGAGCGGCTGACGACCGCGAACGCCCGGGCGCTGTTCCAACTCCCCCCGGCGTGACGGGCGGTACGTTGTGCGGGCCGGGTTCATCTCTCGGCCCCGGCATTCTTCCCAGCGAACCTTGACAGTTCGGCAGCCTTCGCCGAAATTAACACATCTTCCGCCCCGCCTTGATCCCAACCCGAGTGGGTCGATGATCCGTTTCGCCTGCCCCGGCTGTGACTCCACCTTCTCCGTCGACGACTCGAAGGCCGGCAAGTCCGGGAAGTGCCCGAAGTGCCAGACACAGTTCATCATCCCGCAACTGGAGGCCGCGCCCGCAGCGCCGCCGGAACCGGTTCCCCCGTCCGTACCAGTCCCCGCGCCGGCCCCTGTTCCGGTCCCCGTTTCCGTGCAGCCGACGCCGGCGGCCGACCCGAACGCGCCGGTAGAAATCGACCCGTGCCCGAAGTGCCAGACAAAACTGTCGGTGACGGTGGGCGACCTGGGGAACGACGTCGAGTGCCCGTACTGCAAGACGGTCTTCAAGTCGGCGCGGGCCGGCACGCGGCCGCCGGCTCCGCCCGCCCCGCCAGGGAAGAAATCGAGTTTCGAAACGGACTTCTCCAGCCGGCCGAAGTCGAAGAAGCGGGACGACGACGAGGATGACGACGACCGGCCCCGGAAGCGCCGCCGGGACGATGACGATGATGACGACCGGCCGTCGAAACGCCGCCGGGACGACGATGACGACCGCCCCTCGCGGCGGGGCCGGGCCGCGTCGCGGCGGGATGACGACGACGATGACGACCGGCCCTCGCGGCGGCGGTCGTCCCGCCGGGACGACGACGATGACGATGATTACGACGACCGGCCGCGTCGCCGGAGTCGCCGGCCGTCGCGACGCGGCGGCAGCGGGCAGCGGAGCGGGGCGGTGACGGCGGCGGGCATCTTCACCATCGTCATCGGCGTCCTGTGGCTCATCGGCTCTGCGGCGACTTTCTTTGGCGGGGCGTTCATCACTTCGCTCTTCGGGGCGGCCCCGCGGCAGAACATGGACCCCGCCGGCCGTGCGGCTTTCGACCAGGCGCAGACGGGAGTTACGGCCGTGTTCATCGGGTGCGGCCTCGTGTTGTTGCTCATCGCGCTGTTCCACATCATGGGGGGCATCTTCGCCATTCAGCGGAAGAGTGCCGGCCGCATTATTGTGATTATCTGTGGCGTGATCGGCCTGATTTTCGGCCTGTTCGGGCTGTATGGCGTCTTGTCGCTCTTGCGATTGCCGTTCACCCCGCCGATTGAGGCGGTGCTCTACCAGTTAATTTCGCTCGCCCTCACCCTGGGTTACGGCATCTTCTCCCTAATCGTGATGTGCCGGTCCGACTACGCGGACGAGTTCGAGTGATCGACCGCCGCCCGCAACCCCTCCGAAAGCCCGTGTCCCTGACGCGGGCTTTTTCTTTTCGCCGCGTCGGAACCCGCTGTTAGACTCTGGGTTAGATGAATTAGATCGGCCATCGAGCGACTCGCGGAGCCAGGACCATGCGGCGGAACTCATTTCTGATACTCACCTTCCTGGCGGGCACGGCTCTGTTTTCCGTGAGCGAGATCGGCGTTTCCGCCCAGGTGCCGAATGCCAAGAAGGCGCTGAAACAACTGGCAAAGGCCCAGGCCGAGGCGAAGAAAGCCGAGGACGCGAAGAAGGCTCAGGCCGATGCCAAGAAGGCCGAGGAGGCAAAGCGGACCACCGCCGCGAAGAAGAAGAGCGACTCCGACGACGAGCTCGCCCCGCTGAAACCGGCCCTGATCGGCGGCAAGAAGGACACGACCGCCGTCGCCAAGTTCATCGACGACCAGATCGCTGCCAAGCTCGCGGCCGAGAAGATGACGGCCTCGCCGACCTGCACCGACGAAGAGTTCCTCCGCCGGACCTACGTGGACATTTCCGGCGTCATCCCGACCGCCGAACAGGCGAAGGCGTTCCTCGCGGATAAGACCCCCGGCAAGCGTGCGAAACTGATCGACGACCTCCTCGCCTCGCCGAACTTCGGCCAGCACCAGGCCGACATCTGGATGGGCTTGCTCGTCCAGCGGACCTCTGACAGCCGCCGGGTGGACTTCGGCTCGTTACGCACCTGGCTCGCCGAAGAATTCAACGCCAACAAGTCGTGGGACGTGATCGCCACCGACATCGTGACCGCGACCGGCGAGCAGGAGAAGAACCCGGCCGTCGGCTTCTACCTGTCGAACAACACCGTGGACAAGATGACCGACGAACTGTGCAAGTCGTTCCTCGGCGTGCAACTCCAGTGCGCCCAGTGCCACGACCACAAGTTCAACGACTGGAAGCAGACCGAGTACTGGGCGATGGCACAGTTCTTCATGAAGGTCCAGGTCGCCGGGTTGGGGAAGGACGCGAAGCCGACCGTGGACGAGAAGCCGGTCGTCCGCCGCAACAAGATGAACGCACTCCCCGAATCGGCGAAGATGGTCGAGCCGAAGTTCCTGCAAGGCCCGTCCCCGAGCATCGGCCTGAAAGACCCGGCCCGACCGACGCTGGCGAAGTGGATGACCGGCCCGACGAACCCGTTCTTCGCCCGTGCGATGGTCAACCGCGTCTGGGGTGAACTCTTCGGCCGCGGCATTGTCAACCCGGTGGACGACATGGTCGGGCAGAACCTGCCGTCGCACCCCGAGATGCTGACCGGCCTCGCGGCCGACTTCGCCGCCAACGCTTTCGACGTGAAACACCTCGTCCGGTCGGTCTGCAACAGCAGTGCTTACCAGCGGTCGAGCAAATCGACGGCCGGCAACGAGAAGGCCGGCCCGCAACTGTACGCGACGATGGCGGTGAAGGTGCTCAGCCCCGAGCAACTCTTCGACAGCCTCGCGGTGGTGACGAAGTTCGATGCGAAGGCCGGCGGTCCGGCGGCACGCGACAAGATGGTGAAGGGCTTCGCCCCCGCCGCCCGCGACCGCTTCGTGAACTTCTTCCTGGCCGGGGCCGAGATGGTCAGCCTGACCGAGTACGAGGCGGGCATTCCCCAGGCCCTCAAGCTGATGAACTCCCGCCAGACGGCCGGCGGCAATCCGCAAGCTGTGCGGGCGGTCGTGGGGTCGTCCCGTGGGGCCGAGGCGATCGAGAAAATTTACCTCGCCACGCTCTCGCGGTTCCCGACGGACGCCGAGAAGGCCCGCCTCGGTGAGTACGTCTCGAAGGCGAGCCTCTCGCAAGACGGCCTCGCCGACGTGCTCTGGGCCGTCCTGAACAGCAGCGAGTTCACGCTGAACCGCTGAGGATGAAGGGGTGAGCGGGTGACACGGTGAAGGGGTGATAAACCCGCTGTCTTTTTTCACCCCTTCAGAACCTACGAACCCTTCCATCCCGAACGCTGAGGCCGCCATGTTTTCGAGCTTCCTCCAAGAACGCACCCGCCGCGAGGTGCTGCAACTCTCCGCCGCCGGGGTGTTCACTGCGGGCATGTCCGGCTGGATGCGCGTGCTGGCCGACAAGGTCGCCACGACGCCGGCCACGAAGGGGAAGCACAAGAGTTGCATCCTCCTGTGGATGGACGGAGGCCCGTCGCACAAGGACACGTTCGACCTGAAGCCGGACAGCAAGGGGGCCGGCGAGTTCAAGCCGATCAAGACCTCGGCCGACGGCATTCAGATCAGCGAGCACCTGCCGAAAGTCGCCGAGGTGATGAAGCACGGCGTTCTCGTCCGCGGCATGAGTACCCCGGAAGGGGCGCACGGTCGGGCGAAGTATTACGCCCACACCGGCTTCCGCGAAGGGCAGGGGGGCGTGACCTACCCGAGCCTCGGGGCGATCGTTTCGCAGCAACTCGGTAAACCCGAGGCGACCGTGCCGAACTACGTCGCCATCGCCGGCCGGTCGTTCGGCTCCGGCTTCCTCGGGCCGAAACATCAACCGCTGATGGTGCAAGCCCCGGACAAGGGGCTGGAAGACCTGAAGGCCCTCGTTTCGAACACGCAGTTCGACAAGCGGGTTGACTTGCTCAAGCAGATGGAAGAAGCGTTCCACCGCGAGTACAAGGTGGACCCGGTCAACGACCACAAGACGACCTACGACCGGGCCGTGACGCTCATGCAGTCGAAGGAAGCGAAGGCGTTCGACATTACGCAAGAGGCGGCCGCCACCCGAGCGAAGTACGGCAGCGGCAAGTTCGCCGACGGCGTGGTGATGGCCCGGCGGTTGGTCGAGGTTGGGGTGCCGTTCGTGGAAGTCGCCCTCGGCGGGTGGGATACCCACCTGGACAATTTTACCCGCGTCAAGAGCCTGTCCCAACAGGTGGACGCCGCCCTGTCGTCGCTGATCCTGGACCTGAAGGACCGCGGGCTGCTCGATTCGACCCTGGTCGTATGGATGGGCGAATTCGGGCGGACGCCGAACATCAACACCCGTGGGGCCAAGCCGGGCCGGGATCACTTCCCGCGGGCCTGGAACCTCGCCATGTTCGGCGGCGGCCTGAAGGGCGGCCAAGTGGTCGGCAAGACTGACAAGGAAGGGGCCGAGGTCGTCGAGCGGAAGACGACCGCCCAGGATTTCCTCGCCACGGTGTGCGACCTGCTCGGCATCGACCACACGAAGGAAAACATCACCCCCAACGGGCGGCCGATCAAACTCGTGGACAAGCCGAACCCGTTCACGAAACTGGTCGTGTGAGGGCCGGATTCAACGCCTGTTCCGAAGCGGCCGGTCAAGCCCGGCCGTTTGTCGTTTCGGTCCGACAGGAATGATTGTGTTTACCGTTGCCATTTCGTAACGTATACTGAGAAAAATCACACCCACGGACAGACCTGTCCCGGGAGACGCCCGGCGTGAAGAAGGCTCTCATCAGCGACATCCACGGCAACCTCGAAGCCCTGGAAGCAGTCCTTGCCGACATCAAGTCGTTAGGGATCACGGAAATTTATTGCCTCGGCGACGTGGTCGGCTACGGCCCGAACCCGCGTGAGTGCATCGACCTCATCATGGATTTCAAACTCGTCTTGCTCGGCAACCACGACCAGGGGGCGATGTTCGACCCGGACGGGTTCAACCAGGCGGCCGAGAAGGCGATCTTCTGGACCCGCGCCCAACTCGAGGCCGGCAGCGAGGCCCGCAGTGTCCGCGAAAAGCGGTGGGAGTTCCTGGCCGACCGCCCGCGGTCGTTCAAGGAGAACGGCTTCCTCTTCGTCCACGGGTCGGCCCGCAACCCGTTGAACGAGTACGTCTTCCCCGAAGACATTTACAACGCCCGCAAGATGGAACGCATCTTCTCGCTCGTCGAGCGGTACTGCTTCCAGGGCCACACGCACGTGCCGGGCATCTTCACCGAGAACATGCAGTTCCTCAGCCCCGAGGACATGGAGCACACCTACAAGCTCGACGACAAGAAGACGCTGTGCAACGTCGGCTCGGTCGGCCAGCCGCGGGACGGCAACCGCAAGGCGTGCTTCGTGGTGCTGGAAGACGACACGATCACCTTCCGCCGGGTCGAGTACGATTGGACGAAGACCCGCGACAAGATTTACGCCATCCCGGACCTGGACAACTTCCTCGGCGACCGCCTCGGCGAAGGCCGCTAAAAATGGCGAACGAGCCGATCCGAATGACCCACGGGACAACCCGTGGGGGAGGGCTGCCCTCCCGCTAAAAAGCCCTAGAAAAGCCGTCTTCTTCTCCCTCGATATTGCCTCGTTGTCGTAGTAACTGTCGTAGGAGAAAACGAGACGGACTTTGCGCATCCCCGCTTACTGCCTTCACCGACCGACGGGTCAAGCCTACGTCGTCTTACCCGGCACCAAGCGTAGAACCGTTTACCTCGGCCCCTGGGGCAGCCCCGAGAGTCGCCTCCGTTACGCGGAGGTGATCGCCAGTCTCGACGGCACTCCTCCGGCTCCCGTGCCATCTCTATCTCGACCACCCGCGATTCCGGCCCCGCCTTCTCTGCCCCAGAGCATCTCCCTCGCCGACGCCTACGCCCTCTGGATCGCCCACGCCCGCGTCTACTACCGCCGCCGGGACGGGACGCCGACTTCCGAGGCGGAGAACATCGAGCGGTCTTGGGGACCGCTGCTGACCCTCTTTCCGAACGTCCTCCTCGCATCGCTCACCAAGAAAGACTTCGTCGCCGCCCGCGAGGAGATGATCCGGCGGGGGTGGTGCCGAAAGCTCATCAAGAATCGGTGGGAACGGATCATCCGTGGGTTGAAGTGGCTCGCCTCCGAGAGCATCGCTCCCGAAGCCCCCGTCTCGGCGGCTTCTTTGCCGCACCTGATTCCGTACCGCACCGCAGCGCCTGAGACGGCTCCGATCCGCCCCGTCGCCCTCGCCGACGTTCGCGCCACGCAGGCCCACTTGAACCCGGTGCTGCGGTCGATGGTCGAACTCCAGCTCCTGACGGGGATGCGGCCCGGCGAAGTTCGAGAGTTGAAGAAGTCTGATCTCATCTGGGACGGTGCGGGCTGCGGGCGGGGGCTGCCGATCGGCCTATCTCTTTCGCAGCACAAGACCCTTCACCACGGCAAGGCCCGGCCGATCCCCCTCGGGGCCTCGGCCGCCGCCGTCGTCGCCGCCCGCCTCGCGGACGCCCCCGCCGACTGCGACTGGGTCTTCACGCTCTGGCGACTCCCCCGCCCGACTCCCTACTGCCGCCGGCTCTACGGCCGCTCCATTCACATCGCTTGCGATAGAGCGGGCGTTCCGCGGTGGCACCCGAACCAGATTCGCCACCTCGTCGCCACCGAAGTCCGCCGCCGGCTCTCCCTCGACGACGCCCGCGCCCTCCTCGGCCACGACGACCCCGCCACCACGCGAATCTATGTGGACGAAGACGCCCCCGCGGCCCGGAGAGCGGCAGAGGCGATGGAAGAGTTGCTGAAGCCGAAGGAGCCGCCCCAGCCGCCGAAACCGGAACCTCCGCCTGAGGGGGCGACGGAGTAGGAGAAGAAGGGGGGTGGGTCGCCCACCCCCGGCGTCTGCGTCTCTTCGCGGTCGGCGTCCTCATGAGTGTGGGAGGAGGGGCCGGGGCGGGCTCTTCGCGGGCGAAGTCGAGGTGCGGGACCCCAAGCCCCTCCCGCAGTAACACCGCCTACGCCGCCGTCCCCTTCGCCTCCGCCGTCCGCGACCGAGGCTCCGCCTCGGTCGCCCTCGCCGTCGCCTTCCGCGGGGGCGTCGGGACGTGTTCGACGACCATCTCCCAGGCCCGGCGGGCGAGGGCGTCGGGGTCGCCGTCCCAGGCGGTGAGGAGGGCGGTCAGGATCGCGAGGCGGGCGGGGGAGGCGGCGACGCGGGGGTCGGCGTGGGCGTCGCGGAGCCACCGCGGCAGGGGCCGGGGCGGGGCCGGCTTCTCCATCGCCTCCTTCAACGCCTTCGCCGCCGTAACCGCCTCCTCGTAGAGCCGCCACACCTCCCCGGACAGCCCCGCCGGGTTGCGCTCCCAGCCGCGGAGGAGGTGCTCGGCGACGGCCCGGCGGGGGACGGGGTGCGGTCGTAGGCGGCGAACAGGAGCCACGACGGGGCCGCCTGGGTCCGCCACCCCGCCGCTTTCTCGGCCGCCGCCGCCAGCGTCGGGTAGGTCCCCAGGAACCGCCGCCGGCCCCGCCCGTCGGTCGCGTAGACGAGCCAGACGCCCGCCGGGGTACAGTGGTAGACGCCGGGATGGCCGCGGACGGGCCGGGGGACCCGTTGGCGGGCGACCCGCCGGGTGAGGACGACGAGGTTCTCGCGGCGGTAGTCGAGGGTGTCAAAGTTGACGTGGGCGACGACGCGGCCCCGCGGCTTCAGGAGCAGGGTCGCGGGCGTGACCGTCTTCCGCCGCCGCCCTCGCCAAATCGTCGCGATCGCGCGGATCGAGTTGCCGCTAGAGGCGACTCGCCACTTGTGCCGGGAGAGGGCGTCGAAGTCGGCGGGGTCGCAGACCATCGCGTAGCCGCGGGTGAGGGGAATCGTCTGCGGCTCGGGCGGCGTCGGGGTCAGAGAAGGCGAGGGCGTCAGAGAAGGCGAGGGCGTCGGGGTCATCGGTAGCTCCTTTGGTGACGGACAGGGGAAGAACGGGGGCGAAAGGGTTGTCGATCAAGCCGAGATCGTCTGCCACGTCAGACCCAGCCGGGCGAGGAGGCCCCAGCACCCGTCGCGGTCCGGGGCGGTCGCCGGGCCGCAGGCCCCGCCGTCGAGGCCGAAGAGAACCCGGTCGGGGCCGCGGACGATCAACCCCGGCGGCGACGCCCCAGAGCGGCCGAGGCCGAAGGCGAGGGCGGCGAGGCCGTACCGGAGGCCCTGCCACCCCGCCCGGAGCCGGGCCATCCCCCGCGCGGCCAGCACCTCGTCGCCGCGGGCGACCTCGCCGCGGGCCGCGTCGCGGAGGCGGAAGGACCACCGCGCGTGGTTGTACTGCAACCGCTCGCCGTCGCGGAGGCAATCGGCGGAGACGGAGAGGGTCCAACTCCCCGCGGGGGCGACGCCGCGAAGGTGGAGGGCGAGGTGGGCGGTGAGGGGCGTCGGAGTCGGCGGGGTCGGTGGGCAGGGCACGGGAAACCTCGGATGAGAAGACGCCGTCGGGGTCGGCCGATCCGGTCCTCTGGACGCTAGGAATTGATCTCTTCAGAAGGCCGACCACCGTCGTAAGCGGTGTCAATCGCCCGCATCTGATCCTCGTGCCCTTCGCCGCTCCAACCGTCTAGGATGGCGGCGATCAGTTCCTCGCGAGAGTAGTAGTGTCTCAGAATCCGCAGAACCTTCTGCTCCCACCCGCGAGGCGGTCCGCCGGCCTGGAGGCGGCGGCGTAATCGGGCGAGAAGATCCGCGCGGATGCGTCTCAGGGTCGCGGTGAGCCTGCCGGATGCGTTGGCCTTTGAGGCTCCCCACCCGACTAACCTCGCGGCGTCGGCCTGTGTATGACCGAAGAGGTTGTCGTAGAGGAGTTCGATGAACTCCCGTTCCTGCTCGTCGAGTGATGCTAGCAACGGCGAGCCGCTAAGACCGCCGCCCCCCTCGTTTGGGGGGAGTTCCAGCCGGAGTCGCGAGTTGGGTTGCCGGCGGAAGCCGTGCAGGGCGTCGTCCTGCTCCTGGGGACTTCGGTAGTCCGGCTCGGGGGTGGGCTTTTGCTCCGCGGCCTTGATCCTCTTACCCAGAACTGTCTTCGCCCTCCAAGTACAGCACTGCCACGCATAACTAAATTCCGTCATCCCCTTCGAGGGGTCAAACTTGCGGGAGGCTCGCCACAACCCCCTCAGTACGATCTCTTTCAACTGATCGCGCGTAAGCAGGCGGCGGTAGAGTTCATTCTTCGGAGCGGCGATCCACTTCTCCAAGATGTTCCAGTGCGGGTGCGGGTCGAGGTACTTATCGAGCCGCTGTTCGGGCGTTTCTGCCGCTGCCAGATCGTTACACGTCGTCATCGCGTTCCCCCTTGCGTAAGTGGTTCAGGCCCGTTGGAAACTGTGTGGTCGCTTCGGCGAGACCGCCGGCTTCCGATCCGGCCACCACGTCTCAACCTCCTCGCCGACGGTATCACGGTCGCGAACGTAGCCGGCGCGGAGAAGTGCATCCTCCAACCGCCGTCGCAGACTCGGGCTGGATGACACCGGCAGATCAATCGGCGTCCCCTTCGGCCCGAACCGGCGGGCGAGGGCGTAGAGGTCGTCGGCCGCGGTCGCGGTCGAGCGGAGCTGCACCGCCAGCGACATCGAGTCGCCGTCGATTTCGAGTTCAGAGCGGAGCCGAAGCATAGACATCTCCAGTTGAGGTTGAGTCGTGGCAATGAACGCGGGCGGCCGACTCTCACGCCCTTGCAGACTGGCTCGCCGCGAAAGCAGATCATCCGGCGGCGAAACGAAGAGACCCCGCTGGGGAGCCCAGCAGGGTCAGTCGAGAATGAGCTATCGAGTCAGGAACTTCGGCGAAGACTTCTCAGCGGGCGTGGAAGGGCAGCCTACCCTCAGCGGCACTTGAGACCCGTCCCGCGACGGCGACCCCCGGTACTCGCCCTCTTGAGCCTTCTCGGGGTTTGCGAACAGAGCTTGGTCAACGCCGCCGGCTCGCCCGCTGAGCTTCAGCGGGGTCTGGCGGGGTCTCGCCGAAACGGGGGGCTGGTTCCCCACGCGGCTGAGACCACTCCCCTACTTGGCCGTTACGCCTTCGCGAGAGTTTGCTTCTGTAGCGTATCCAACTTCAAGGCGTATCGGGGCAGCCTACCCTGCCGCGGCGAATGAGACCCACCCCTCGGTGGCGTAGCCAGGTACTCGGCACCCTCGCGGATGACTTCGCTGGTCGGCGAACTGAGCCTATGTCCGCGCACCGGGGGCGACCTACCCTCGACGGCGCTTGAGACCCGCTCCGTAGCGGCGTCGCTGGTACTTGCACCCCCGTGGGTACTTCGCAGCGGTGGCAATTGGGCCTCGGCGGAGCCGCCCTCGCGGACTGCTCCGTGAAAGTTGTACGCTCGGCGAGGCCGAATCTTGCGCGGCTTTCTCGGAATTTTCTCCGCCGCGTCGCTTCCGCCTTGAAGGCGAGCGGGATGCCTTCACCCTACTAGACGACTCCCGTTCACGATCCTCACGCCGATTTTCTCTCCTCGGGTCTGTGGGAGTGGGTGATCCGGCCGAGGCCGGTTCCCGTCAACGACAAAAACCGCGACCCTTCTGGGTCGCGGCTTCTTCTTTATCCACTCTCCTACTTCGTCGGCGTCTTCAGGTGATCCACCAGCAGCGTCGTCAGCTTCGCCTCCAAGTCCTCGCCGTCGCCCCTCCCCCCCTCTCTCGCACACCACGTCGTAAGAGTCGCCGTCGGCGTCCCCGCCGGGGGTCAGCTTCACCAGCCGCAGGAGCCGGGTCGCGGGCTTGGGCACCGGCACCTCGCGGACGCCGTAGACGACCGTCGCCTTCGCCTGGATCAGAATCTGAGAGGCGACGGCGTCCCAGAGGGCGGCCCGCTGGGGCTGGGTCTTCTACTTCGGCGGCGTCTGCGGGGCGGCGATAGTCGGAGGAGTGGGGGCCGTCGTGAAGGCGTCTTTAAACTTGGACACGGCGACACCACTTATGATGCCGGTAAGGATCGCGAGGAAGGTCGAGAAGAGGGCGAGTTTGACCTGCCACCTACGATCCGAGTTCTTCGATTCCGTTGCCCGTTCACGTTCCTTCTGCTCTTGCTGCTCTTGCCACTCTTTCTGCTTTCGATCTCGCTCATCTTCACGGATGCGGAGTTGCTCACGGTGATCCATTTCGAGGTGTTCTTTGGGTGAGAAGTTGGGTCGATAGGCGAGGAACTGATCGCACTCTCTGTCACGATTGATTACGAGTAGAAAGCGGGCCGCTTCGGTTCCTTGTTCACGGTGGCTGTCGTGTTCGACTTGCAGGTCAGAAGCTCCGATCGAACAGAACGGAGGCGGCGAGCAGTCGCGAGGCGAAGCCCCCTTCGTTCGCGTGTCCACATCGGCTTCGCGAATCTTACGGTCGGAACCCTCGCGGACGCAAAGTAGGCCGCACTTCCCACAACGAACGCTCATCGCCGACTCCCTCCCAGACCGAGGGCGTCAGATTAATCGACGCTCGCTATTCAATCAAGCAACTTCGAGGCGGAGTTCTTGCACCTGCGAGAGCGGCTTATCCGCAGGCTACCTCGCCGCCTTAGACCCAGACCCTACGGGGACGGCGAACCGCCCCCTTCTCCTCCTTCACTTTCGCCGACGCTGACGCGGGCGGCGAAGCCGCCGGGCCTACTCTTTGCCCAAGACGAGATCGACGACCCAGCACCCGCGGCAGTGGGGGCCGGGGCCGCGGAGGTGGGTGAGAACCGCGGCTTCTTCACAGCCCGCGTCTTCGAGGGCGTCGGCGAGAATTGGGAGGCGGTCCCAGGCCCGGTCTTCGTAAGCGGCTTCGGCGAGGGAGCGGGCGGTGGAGCTGACCCAGGCGGCGTCGAAGAACGGGGAGCGGAAGGGGTCGCCGAATATGTCTCTAAGCAGACCCGCTTGAACAACGGCTTCGAGTGAGCCGCCGACCTCGTTCACCTCCGGTCGCCGGGGGAACGCGGAGAGGGCGATGTTCGCGTTCACCGAGGCGTAGACGGCGGCCGGGTAGGGGTCGTTGTCGAGAGCGCACAAGAAGGCACAGAAATCGGCCTCCAGGGCGTCGAGCGTGCGGTCGGTAATCTCCCACCGCTTGCCGAGAACCCGCTCGATCGCGGCGTCCCACTCCTCCGGCGAACCAATCCGGTCGGCCTCTCGGTCCAGGGCCGTCAGGTAATCCTCGGCGTCGGCGAGGTCGCCGTTCGCCCCCCGTGCCCGCAGAACGCGGTCGCAACAGGCGCTGGCGAACAGCCGCAGCTTCCGATCTGACGCCGTCGCCTTCAAGAACTCTAGCATTCGCGTCGGGTCAGCAGAGATCGACCACTCCTGCTCGGTCATTCGCACCCCCCGCCCCGATCTTACGCGACGGCGACCCAGAAGAGAACCGCCCGGCGGGGCGGCCCCGCCCACACCATCGCCGATCGAGACGCCGACGGAGAAGGAGACGAAGAGGAGAGGGCGACGCCGTCGGGGTCGGCGTCCCTGTGTCTGTGGGAGTGGCTGCCTGGTGGCCGCTACTCATCGCCCGCTACCCCGCCCATTCGAGATACCGATACAGCTCGGCCAGGCACTCCGTCTCGGTCGCCCCCGCCCCCGTCTCGGCGTCGAAGGCGGCGAAGCCGAAGGCGACGCGGGCGGCGTCGGCGAGGGTCCCCAGGGCCGTCGCCGCCTCGGCGTCGTCGGCGGTCTGGGCGGCGGATAAGAGGGCGTTCAGCTCGCCCCGCGTCTGAAGCAGGAGCTTGTGGCGGATCGCGAGGGGGTCTAAGTAGTGGCCGTCGGCGGCGGCGTAGACGCGGTGGGCGGGGTCGGTGAAGATCATCGGGGGCTCCGAAGGAGGGGAAGAAGAAGTCGAGGGGCAGGAGATCAGAGGTCGCGGAACCGCAGTCGGCGTCGCGGCGGGGGCGGCGTCGGACTCAGCGGCCGGGCCGCGGTCGAGGGCAGCGGCGGCGTCCCCGTCGCGGGCTGGGCCTGCGGCGGCAGTCGCGGCACGTAAGCGGGGTTCGGCTGCGGTCGCTGATAAAGCCTCAGCCGCGGACTCGCGTGCGACTCATCGGGGGCGGCGGACCCCCGCCGTCCCAGCTCCGGCGGCGTCACCGGCTCGGGCCGCTCACTCAGTCTCAGCCGCGGCGGCGGCTTTTCCCCCTCCGCCCGGCGGGGACTCAGCAGCCGCGGGGTCACGGCCGAGGGCCGGCTCCACTCGCGGAGTCGCGGGGTCGGCGTCCCTGGCGGGGATTGCATCGGCAGCCGCGACGCCGTCAGCAGCACCGGGGCCGTCGCGGGCAGCTCCCGCGGGCGGAGCAGCACCGGCCGCCCCGGCGACGGGCGGGCGAGCAGCCGCAGCCGCGGCGAGGGGGGCGACCCCGGCGGCGGGGGCGTCCGCAGCTTCAGCTTCGGCGGGGGCGGCGAGTCGGGGGGCGGGGCCGTCCGCAGCCGCAGCCGGGGGGCGTCGGCGAGGGGGGAGCGGTAGGCGAGGAGTCGCGACATCGGTCGCGGCGGGGTCGGCTCGGGGTCTGAGGCCCGCGACTTCGGCGGCGGCAGCGGCGCGAGCGTCGGGCGGGTCAGGAGGTGAAGGCGGGCCGAGGTGACGCGGGGGAGGGGGAGGAGCCGAAGAGGGGTCTGCGGACGGGGCAGCGGCGAGAGCTGGGGCGGCGGACCCTCTCGGCGGGGGAGCGAGAGGAGGCGAGGAGGCGGCTTCGGCGGGGGCGGGGTCTGGGTCGGGGTCATAGGAGGGGACTCGGTGATGTGGGAGGAGGGGCGGCGAGCGGCGAGGCGACGAGGTGACTTACTCCGCGGTATCGTTGTCGTTGCAGACCCAGACGCTGACCCCGCGGCGGGTCGGGTCCGGCTCCTCGGCGAACCCCGCGCGGGCGAGGGCGACGGCACAGCGGCGGCGGAGGTCCGGGTCTTCGACGCGGGGGAACTCCATCCGCATCCCCGGCTCCCTGTTCGCGGCGGCCACGCCAGCGAGAGAGGCGGGGAAATCGGCGGGGCGGGGGTGTAGAGGAGGACCGACCGGCTCCCGTCGGCGGCGGATTCATCGCCCGGCTCGTCGAACGGTGGTTCGTCGGGGGAGACCCAGACTGAGAACGGAGGCGTGACGAGGCTCGGAGCTGGAATGGAGAGGTAGCTCATGCGAAAGGGTCGAGAGGAGGGAAAAGTTCAGTAGCCGAAGACTAAGCTCGTTAGAATCGCAACAGCAAAGAAACCGCCGATGATTGCCCATGCGATCATCGTCTGCTTCTTCGGGTCGGGATTCAGCCGGCGGTAAGTCGCGTAGCAGTCGGGGCAGAGGTGAAGGCTCTCGCCCTGTTTGAAGTGCGTCCCCGAGGTGACGACGTGACGGAGATCGGCGTCGGACTCGGGGCAGTTGCAGTAGGTACACTTCATCGGAAACCTCCTCCGTCAGCTTAGCTGCCGCCGCCCTCCGCGAGAAGCCTCAACCGCCCCCACCCGGCGGCGGCGGCGGGGACGCTGGGGGGACGAGGACCGGCCGTGTCCGAGAATCTTCGGCAGCGACGGCCCCTGTCGCGTAGATCGCGGACGGCCAATACTCGACGACCGGCCAGATGCCCCCCGTCTCGGGCAGCCCCCAGTCGGGCCGGCTCACATCAATCCTTCGCCCGAGGATCTCGCCCCTTTTCGGCCCCGGCTCAGTTTCGAGCAGCGGGTTATCGAGAGACACCGTCGAGTTTAGAAACTCCGGCGAGAGCTGCTCGGCTTCGAGTGAGAACGGCGGGGACGTGACGACGAGGCCCTCGTACACGTCGGGAAGAACGCGCTCGACGAATTCGAAGACGGCCAACGCCGTGTATACCACGCTGCCGCCGTCGAGGTTGACCTGGGACGACACGTTCAGCGTGCCCTTCACGAACTTGAACCGGCCGTCGGTCGAGTCGCCGGGGTAGGGGATGATCGGCGGCTGGCCCTCCTTCGTGGCCTCGATGCGGGTGATCTTCTTCCGCGTCGGCGGACGGACCGCGATCCCGACGGTCGGGTCGTAGGCCGCCCGCTGGGCGGGATCATCGGAGATTTTGTCCCCCTTCAGCATGTATTCCACGCCGCTGTCGAAGATGAACTCGTCTTCAGCTTTGTACGTCTTGTAGTTTGCACGGCTGCCGTCGTCGCGGACTCGATAGGCCATCACGGAACTCCGATGTCGGGTTTCTTGCCCCGCGCGGCCCAGTAGGCGACGGGGTGGGGTTTGGGGGATTGTTGCTGAGCCGGCGTCGGCACCGCACCGCCCTTGTCGGCGGCGTCGGCGTAGGCCTCGGGGCCGCCAGGTTTGGCGTCGCGGGGATTCGCGCCGACTTTGACCTCGGGATGCGGGATGAACCCCTCGGGGTCGGCGATCGACTGGTACGCGATCAGTTCGAGCCAGCCCCGGCTCAGACGATCGGAAGGGGGCGAGGCGGCTTCGGCGGTCGCGGCTTGGGACAGGAGCAACTTCCCGTCGCCCGCGAGCTTCGGCGGAGGCCCGAAAACGAACCGGCCCACGCGGTCGAGGGCGTCGAAGGAGCCGCCGGTGATCTCGTCGGCAACGCCGACGAAGACGGGTTGGTAGCCCGTCATCGGCTCGCCTTCGAGTCGATTCTTGAGTCCTTGCAGGAGATTAGTATCGGTTCGGTGACGGCGTAGCGTGTGGCAGTCCGTACCCGCAATGGCGGATGTAGGCCGCACACTCGTCCGGCTGGAACACCCGCGACACCGACGCCAGGAATGTAAGGAGGGTCGGGACAGCCCGGTGGCCGTCCGATCGGAGGAGCCGCTTGAGCTTGGCGAATGCCAGCTCGATCGGGTTCAGATCCGGCGAGTACGGGGGGAGGAACACCAGCCGGCACCCGGCGGCTTCAACCGCCGTCCGGACGGCGGCCGACTTGTGACACGGCAGGTTGTCGAGCACCACCGTGTCACCCGGTCGCAGGGCCGGGACCAAGACGGACG
Organism: Limnoglobus roseus; assembly: GCF_008254045.1. Lineage (GTDB taxonomy): Bacteria > Planctomycetota > Planctomycetia > Gemmatales > Gemmataceae > Limnoglobus > Limnoglobus roseus. The sequence goes on from NZ_CP042425.1 coordinate 4,569,916, forward strand.
TGACGTAGTCGCGGAACCGATCCCCGGTCATGGGCCCGTCGAGCACCTGGGTGGCGACCATCCCGTCGGCACGGACGGCGGCCGTGAAGGTCAGGCTCTTGTAGTGACCGTGGGGGACCGAACCGACGACCGGGTCGCCCCTGGGGGCGTACCCGTACCGCCGGTCCATGGTCGTGTTGGCGGCCGTCTCGTCCACGAACACGACCCGCGTCGGGTCGACGGCCGGGGCGGTGTCGCTACGCCAGGCGTCGCGGGCGGCCCGCACGTCCGGCCGGTCCTGTTCGGCCGCCCGGGTGACTTTTTTTGAACGTGTACCCGAGCCCGCGGACGGCGGCCCACAGGGTGGACAGGGCCACCGTGACCTTCAACTCGCCGCGGAGTTCGACCAGGGTCAGGTCCGGGGTGGCGGCCAGGAGTTCGCGGATGCGGTGGTGGTGGGCGGCCAGTTTCGCGGCGCGGGTCGGGCGGGCGACGCGGGGGCCGACTTCGCCGGTCTGCCGATGCCGCTGCCGGAGCCGGCGGACCCAGGCCGGGCTGACGGAGAACCGGTCGGCCAGCTCGGCCGTGCCGTCCCCGGCCGCGGCGGCCTCCAGCACCCGGACCCGAAGATCGATCGAGTACGCCCGCATGTCGCGCCCTCCTGGCGAGGTGTGAGGGTACGCCATCACACGTGGGACACGCTAGATCAGGTTCGAAACGACACTAGTCAAGCCGCCCTGGGTCAGAACGACTTCGACCGAGCAGCTCCGATTCGTCCAATCGTGATGGCTGAAGATTCGCGTCCCCGGCGGCAGTAGACCGATCTCGCCGGCGCGGCTGCGGCGAAGCGCACCCATTACAAGTGCCAGTGCCGTCTTGTAGATGTCCGCCATCGACGCGGTCGGGTTGCCACTTACCGTGGCTGAACACTTCGTAACCAAGCCCGGAACAAGATTCTTTGCGGCAGCAAAGGTCTTGTTGAGCCCGTCCCCGAGTCGGTCCCAGGGGATTGCCATCGCGAGGCGACCCACGGCGGCTAACGGAATCGGCATTTGAATCACCTACGGGTTCGAGTTCTGGGGCGCATTCGGCGGGGGCAATCGGCGACGACGCTGCCGCTGGCGGCGACCCGGCCCCTGCTGCTGACTCTTGTCTTCGTCGGCTTGCTCGCGGCTGAAATTGCGATTTGCCCGATATTCAAACACGGATGAGTATGTATCCAAGATCGACGCGAAGGTGTCGCCCTCTTTGGTGAGCATCTGCTGAAGCTCGACTTGCGCCCGCGTCACGCCGACGCCCGTGCCGTCGATGAGCGTCGCCTTCTGTTGCACGTCCACGAACGAGTAATGGAGTCGTCGGTGGTCCTCGTCGAGCGCGACGGTCACGGCCTCCCGCCTAAATCCTCTGGGTATCTTGGGCGCGAGATTCGGTCGCCACCCGTCGATCACCAGCTTCAGCCGCTCAATTGCCGCGGCATCGAAATGGGCCACACCCTCGACGACTCGCGTCGTGAAGTAGTCCGCGTCCAGCTCGTGCGTTTCTCGCCAGTTGTTCGACAAAAGTACCGAAGAGGGGTCTGTCTTCGAGTAGGTGCCGTCCCGCTCGTAGGCCGTGATTTGAAAGTTGGCGACGATGGTGCGGGCGTTCCCGACGATGCGGCGGATGTTGAAAGCGATCGGCGTCGGCCCCGCGTTGCAATCGCACTGGTCGCCCTCGCGGGGCAAGTCGAGGAGGTATTCGATGACATTCTGGTTGCTGAGGTTCGACTGCTCGTAGAACCGCAACTTCTGACGAGGCCGCATCAGGTGGGCGCGGATGTTCACGTCCGTCGTCGTCGCCGAGGTCGGGAACTGTAGCCGTTCCTCCTGAATGATGTTTCGAATCTCCCGGCCCCATGGGTCCAAGAGCGGCTTCAAGTTCGGCGCGATCGGCGGCGTCGAGTAATTGACAAAGCCGGCGTCGGGGCCGAGGACAACTTCGGCGTTAATCGTCCAGCGGTGGAAGAGGTACGTGTCGCCGTCGTCGTCGTAGACGGCTTCGCGGTTGCAATCGTAGGTGAGCGTCTCCATTTTGACGCCGGCGTATTCGAGGAACAAGAGAGGCTCCGGGTGGGTCGGGGAGGGGAATTTATGTGGGCGGGGCACGGTGGCTGTCGGCTCGCCTACGCGGGCAGCGTCGGACTCGCCGTCTGGGCCGGGCCGCGGGCCAACGCCCACACCCGCTCGGCCAGCCGCTCCGGCTCCGCCGCCCACGTCATCAGCAGCGCCCCCACCGTCGCCGTCTGGATCGCCGACTGGGCCTCCGCGGCGTTGCGGGCGGCGTCACTGAGCCACTGGGGGAGAGAGTGCGTCATCGTCAGCTCCGATGAGGAAAAAGGGGTCAGATCGGCTCGTTCGCGGCGGCGAAGTGTCGCAGGGTCCGAAGCCGACCGCGAAGGAGGTCGCCGGACGGGAGGTAGAGCTTCTGCAAGTAAAAATGGTCGGCGAACCGCTCGCCGCCGTAGTCGCAGACCACGCCGAAGTCGGGGACGTAGCGGGCGTGGCCGAAGTAGTGCGGGGCGACGCCGCCGAGCCACATCCCGAGCAAGAGGGCGTCTTGGTCGGAGAATACGTGCCGGAACCAGTAGTCCGAGTGCTGGCAGACCCACTGGGCGATCGCGAGCGCCTTCCAACAGCGACGGCGGTCGCAGGCGATGAGGCCGGACTGGACCGACTTCGGCACCTCCGGCGGCTCCGGCCACCCGATCGCGGGCCACTTGAGGTTGAAGTGGTTCTCGAACCAGTACGCCAGCGGGGCCGCCGTCAACTCGGCGAAGAGCAGATCGGGGTTCTGGTACAGGGTCAGATCCGAATCGAGCCAGACGAACTCGTCGAGGCGGGTGTGCGTCCAGGCGTAGCTCTTCGACTCCCAGCCACCGGGGCTGACCATCCCCCGCGGCAGCCGCTGATCGCCCACGCGGGCGGCGATCGCGTCCACGTCGCGGAGGGCGACCCCGAACCGCTCCGCCTGCCGCGGCTCTACGACTTCGCACGAGCCTCTGTACCAGCACTCGATCGGGCCGCCGTAGCCGACCTCGCGGAGCTGCGAGCAGAGGGTCAGCGTCATCGGCCAGAGGCGACCCCCGCCGCCGCAGAGGACGCCGCGGCCCTCGCCGCCGGGGTAGGCCCAGTCGCGGTCGGCGAGGGCGAGGAGGGCCGCCTTGTGGGCGTCGCGAACCGCCGGCTGGGTCGCCCACGCCTGCGCGTCGAGGTGGTAGGCCTCGGCGGGGAGGGGGTCGGGGTAGTCGAAGAGGAAGTGGGACACGGGTGGGTCCGGGGGAGGAGTTGGGAGGGCAAAAAGAACGCCCCCGAGCCGCGGCGAAGCAGGGACTTCTCGCGGTCGGGGGCGGAGGCGGCGACGGCCTCTTAGTCGGCGTCTGCGGGGCGATCTCGGCGGCGACGGCGTCTGGGTCGCCCTCGGCTTCGCCGCCGCAGACGGGGCTTATACGCACGTCCAGAGGGGTAATCGCCCCGGCCGCCGAAGGGGGGTAGTCTTCGGATCGGCCGGGGCCGGAGCGCCGGGGGTACGGCCTCTCCGTTTTCGCGGGAGATTAGACGCGGACGCCTTCGCCGTCGGGGTCGAAGTGCGAGAAGCGGCCCGAGCGGGGTCCTAGTCGGCGAGGGCGTCGGCGTCTGAGCGGGAACTGGGAATTCCCGAGGAGGTGTCTTCGGGGGCGTACCCCTCGCGTGCGCGCGTTAGAAGATGAAGTCTAAGAAGCTTCTTAGGTCTAGAGCGACAGCTCTAACCACTCCCACAGAATCACAGTCTCAGACTCGATCACAGTCGGCGAAGTCGTATTCGACGAAGTCGAAGAGTAGAAGAAGACTCAGCTTCAGCAGTGTCTCTATCTCATCTGTTTAGACTGTGGGAGTGGCTGATGGCTGACGCATCTGCGACGCTGACTTAGTCTGGGGATGATCGCGAATTGAACTCGACTCAGACTAATCTCAAGCATCAGAAGAAGAGGAGATTAAGCAGAAGACCCTCTTCTACTCTTAGTTATCACCCTCGGACCCGAGGTAAGTTCGGTCAGTCTCTCGGTTTCCTGTTCGATTTCGTCTCAAAATATTATCCATCATCGAGTTAAGCCTTCTCGAAATACTTTTTTTGGGGTGCCCCTCCCCCCTCGCCGAGTCCTCTCCTGACCCGCCTCGGCGGCGATCGAGCTGAGGCCCGCTCACGGTCTCGCGGCGTCGGTCGTGCCGGCGATCCCCGGCGCGCCCGCGTCGGCGTCGGCGTCGGTGCCGGCGACTTCCGCGGCCGTCTTCGCCCCGGCGGGGACGGGGACGGTCTCGGGCTTGCCGTGCGGGGTGATGATCGCCTTGCCGACGTGGCCGGTCCCTGGCGGGGGCGAGGCGGGTTCGCCGGAGAGGTCTTGGTCGCCGATCTCGTTCGCGGGGGTCATGGGTCGCTCCGGGTGTGAGGTGCCCCAAGTCCCCGCAAGAACGGGGCCGGTTCCCCGCCCCCGGCTACGTCGCCTTCTTCTTCGCGGCGGTCTTCTTCCCCCGCCCGGTCTTCTCTTGCAACTCCTCGATCTTCTCCGACGCCTCCGCCTTCGTCAGCTCCTCGGGGGCGTCTTCCCCTGCCTCGCGGGCCAGGGTGCCCAAGTAGCTCTCCTGCGGTCCGGTCATCGGCTCGTCGCCCGTGACCCAGTCCTCGGGGTCCTTGATCGCCGAGGTATCCGCCTTCGGGTTGTTCTTGCTGCTCATCGTAATCCTCCTCGTCCGCCACCTCGGCGGACTGGATAATTGTTCAGCAATCGGCGTGCCGACGCGGATTCCCCGGCGGCAGCCATCACCTACCCCCGCAGCCGTACCCTGGCGACTGAGGCGTCCGAGTCGAAGGCGTAAAGGCCTCACATGGCATCGTCCTCGGTGACGCATTCACGGTGGTGGGGGCGGCGAAGGGAAGGCGACGGCAGGACCGTCAAAGCCGAACCTTGCCGCACACCTTCTGTATCTCCCCCGGATTGATGTCAGTGGTCGCAGCCGCGAATCTGAGTTAGATAGCTCATACCGCCCTCAATCTCGACTCCCAGCAGGTGTCCCGTGGCGAAGAAGAAACCGATGAAAGCCGCCAAGCAAGCCGCCGCCAATGACGTGCCGGCCGGGGTGGCCACCAAGGTCGAAGAAGCGGCTGCGAAGCCCGCCGAGACGATCAGCAAGGCTGACACCGTTCGGAAGGCGATGGCGGCCGGGAAGGATAACCCGACCGAGGGCTCGATCTACATTCAGGCCGAGTTCGGCTTGGACGTGCCGCCGCAGGTGTTCAGCACCTACAAGACCATCGAGAAGAAGAAGGCCGAGGGAAAACCGGGTCGTGCAGCTAAACCAACCGAGCCGACGGCTGCGCCGAATGCCAAGCCGGTGAAGGGCGACGCGGTCGAGCTGGTCCGCCAGGTCAAGGAACTGGTCGAGACGTATGGCGCGGATGCCGTTCGCGATATGACGCGCGTGTTTGCGGATTGAGGCCGTCAGGTTGCGGCCCCTTCGTCAGCGCACCGACTAGCCACCGGACAAACCCGTACGTCCGGTCGAAGACCTCACGAAAACTCACGCGGCGGACTGGTTGTCGGCTTTCGGATCGGGAATCCGCTCCCACCAGTCGTGCGAACAGGCCCGGCATCGGTACTTCGTGTCGATGTGCTTCGCCCCGTCGGCTTCTACTGTTTTCCGCGCTCGGAACATGTACCCTTTGTGCTGACACTGCGGACAATGGCGGTCGGGGCGCTCGAACGGCGTCATGCGGCGTTTCTCATGTGTTGCAAGTCTGGGAGGTATCGGCAGGCCGGGCGGCGGCCCTTGAGCCGAGCCAGACCTTGAGAACAGAGCATCCCAGTCGCCGACGGCCACCACCTACCATCACAGCCGTCCCCCCTGACCGAGCGAGGGGCGAGGGGTTCGCAGCGGCGACCCCGACCATGCAGCGTTAGCTCGGCTTTACCTCCCATCTGCCCGCCCGATGCTGACCCGCCACTCGCCGCAGTCCAGGGCGTCGCAGTTTGAAAGTTCTCAGCAACCTGATGCCTCACACGAGAACGATTACCTCAGTGTGAAGGTGCGAATAAGGCCGGGACCATTTTCGACAATTTTGTCTTTTTTGAAAAATCTTGCACGTTTCATCGACCGTCGAGCCACTTACACATCCAGTTTTCTTTCTCCCGGCGAGAGTGGATGCACCGTGACCGACCCCGACCTTATTGCCCTTTGTCAATTGGCACAAGCCGCATCGCGTCGCCTTCTGGACGTCTATCGAGGCCTGCCCGGCAGGCCCAGCGCAGCGCTCATGGTCCTGAGAGACGCTCTGGCCACTCTGTCGGCCAATCGGCTGCGGATAAGCGCCGAGGACATTGTCTTCATCGACGCGGCCATGCGGTGCCTGCCCTACCCGGACCACGAAGAAACGACGCCGGACGAAGGGTTGACCCTGTATCTGGTCGTGCGACAATTTGCCGCAATGCTCCCCGACGGCCGTCCCCCGGACTTGCGAACCCTGCCCGGCGAAATTCTTCCACTGGTCGTTCGCCGTTCCCACACCGCAGAGCCAAGCCCGTCGGATGGAGGCCGTGCGTGAGGCCACCTCTCCCCGGCCTGTGGCAACTTCGCGCGTCGGATCCTCGCCCGGACGCCGAACTCGTCCGGTGCGTCGTCGAGTGTCGGGACGATCGCGCGTTCGAATCCCTCGTCGCTCGGCACGCCCCGTCCGTGTGGGCGATCTGTCGCCGCGCACTGCCGAATGTGGCCGACGCCGAGGATGCCTTCCAGGCGACGTTCCTGCTACTCCTCGACTGTGGCCGCCGATTCCGCCGGCCGGCGAGCATCGACCGGTGGTTGTGCGGCGTCGCGGTCCGGGTCGCCCTCAACACGCGCGTCCGGGCGGCCAAGCGGCGACGGCGGGAGGCAGAGGCGGCGAAAAGAAAGCCCCTCGCGTCAGCCCCGCCCGCCGCTAGCGAATTCTGGGAGGCGATCGCCCGCGAGATGGACCACCTGCCCAAGAGCGAGCGGATCGCACTCCTCCTGTGCGGCTTAGACGAGGAACCGCGGCAGGCTGTTGCCGAACGACTCGGCTGGAGCTTGGGCACCCTTTCCGCCCGCCTGAGTCGCGGGCGGAAACGCCTCGCGGCCCGCCTCCGCGAGAAGGGACTTCTTGGGGCCGCGGCTTTGGCCGCGGTCGAGGCGGGCGCGCCCGCCGACCTCGTCGCGGCAACCGTGCGAGCGGGCGAGACGGCCCTTCACTGCGGATCGCACGAGTCCGGGCCGGTCGCCGACGTGATCCGGGCCGTCGCCGGTGGGGCGCGGTGGAGGAGCCTCACCGTAGCGGGAACCTTGTTCGTGGCCGTGGCGGCAACCGTCGGCATTGGTTGGAAGCGAACGGCCGACTCGGACTCGACGCCCACCGGGTCGGACCCGCCCGGCCGTTTTGCCCAGCCCGTCCCGGCCCGAACCCTGGTTTGCCCGCGGGCGGGGCTGCTCCTCCTCCATACGGCCGTCCTCCAGGAGTTGGACTGCGCCCCGGAACAACAGGCCGCGGTGCAGGATTTCGCCGCCGCCCTCTCCCGCGCGGACCCGGTTCGGGACTCCCTCGACGAGAACCCGTCGGGCGACTCGATACCGATGGACCGCGGCGAGTGGCCCGGGGACGTCCACGGGCGCGCCCTTACGACATTCGCCGACACGGTCTTGAGTCCGAGCCAACTCGCTCGCCTCCGGCAATTGGACCTGTGGGTCTTGGGCGCGGGTGCGTTCGCCGAGCCGGATGTGGCGGCCGCCCTGTACTTGACGCGGGAGCAACGGGCGGCCGTGGCCGGTGTCCTCTCCGACCTGCAAGCACCGAAGAGGGTGGCGGGTTCGCCCGATCTCCTCATGCGGGTCGCCTTCGCGGATCCCCGCACGGGGATCGTGTCGTTCCGGCCACCGGGTTACGCCCGCCCCCTGGACCAACGGGCCGCGTACGACCGAGCCGTTGCAGTCCTGTCTCTCACGCAGCGTTGCAAGTGGCAGCAAATGGTCGGTCGCCCGCCACGGCTCGACGTCTACCGTTTTTGGGACGTTCAAGACTTTGAGAAAGGCCGGGGGGGAAAGCTTGCGTACATCTGGTCCGCGAAAGGAGTGACGGTCACGCGGGAGAGTTTACTCGCCCGTCGCATCGACGCGGTGGGCGAGCTGGTCCGCGACGCATTGACGCGCGGGGCACTGTTCTGTCCGCCAACTTCTCTCGGTTCTGCGGCCGAGTCCGTTTGGGCCTGGGGTTTAGCAGAAGTGAAGCCGCCGAGATGATTCGGGTACCCGCCGCCCTCCCCGGGGGCAAGTACGCCACCGCCCGAAGGGGCACCTACCCCCGCAGCCGCGTGGGCGATGAGGTTCTCGGGGGCGACCTCGATCATCACCGCGTAAGATCGGGCCTCCCCGCCACGCGGCAATAACTGGTACAATTCGCGCGCACACCCATCTCCCGAGGGCCACCCCATGACGAACGTGATGATCCACCGCTGTCCGGTCTGTCCACACATCGGCGACCTCTCCGGCGCGGTCGCGGCCAAGTTGCAGGGCGAGGCTGATGCCGTCGTGGAAGTTGTAGACGCTCAAGAGGGCGAGTTCCGCGTGGATGTGGACGACTACACCGTCTACTCGCTCGCGGGGGACGATCTGCCCACCGCCGACGAGGTCGTGGCCGCCGTCCACGAAGGCGAGACGGTCGGCGGATGATAGCTAACCGATAGGAACGAAACCGGCCGGGCTGCGACCACTCGCACCACCCGGCCGGTCCTCTCAGCCCGCGGCCGGGTGATACCGCCGGGTCTCGACCCGTGCAAGACTACGTTGCTCGGTTGCCGCAGACGCAGGCCCCTGTTTACCAGCGTGCCCACTCGCCCGTTACCAGTTCGGCAACGGGCGCGGTCACGTGTTCTTGGTCTTGATGGCTTCAATGAGCGAATCGACCACCTCTTTGCCACCTGGCAGGTCGTGATAGAGGCGGTGTAACTGGGCGACGGCGATGATGGCGTTATCGACGAATTCGTATCGCGTGTTCCTGAAGTGAGTGCCCGCGAACGTCCCGACCGCTTTGCCCGCGTGCTGCAAGATGCCGCCGATGAACTCGCAACCGGCGAACGAGTTGCCATCGGCCCGAACCATGCAGTCGACGAATCGGCAAGCGATGTACTCGTCAGCGGTATTGAAGAGACACTCATTGGTGAACGTGCGTGACTTGAACTTCGCCATCACAACGCTCCATCGAAAATCTTTCAACTATCGCTGATCGTGCAATGGTGTAAGAAACTCGCCTAAAGTAATGACCGCTTGCGCATCCTGCCAGGCCAACCGATGGTGAGCGGGCAAAGTAGTGGCGAGAGGCGGACTCGCTCTACCCGCCGCGTATCTCGCCGTTCCACCGCCGACCTCGCCCGGCCGATCCGCGTGGGGACATCGGCATCCGGACAGCCTACTCACCCGGGGGGACACGGCGGAAGAACTCGCAGAGGCTACCGCCGCCCAGCGCGACCCAGTAGTGGTCGCCGTCGAAGTGGATGTGCTGGAGGCGTTCCTCGCCCGTCAATCCCTCTCGCAACCGGACGACAACGCTCACCGCGTCGCTCGCGACGACCTCGTACCGAACCGCCTGACAGAAGCCGTCCAAGTCGGTGTGGCACGTTCTCCGGTCCCAGCGGATGACCAGTTTCCCGAACAGTCCTTTGAACAGTCGCAAGCTCCGCGGCGAGCACCCGGCCTTCGGCTTGAAGTGTCGGAACGTCCGCCGCCGGTCGGATCGCCACGTGCCGAGGAGGCGGGGATCGACCTTCGGGGCCGGCTTTTTCACGACTGGCTTTCCTTCGGCTGGTAACGTCAGGCTGTCGCGGTGGTCCATCGTCACTTGCCTGCGGTGTAAGACTTGAGGACGGTGGTCACCGTGACCTTGTCCTTGTCCTTCGTCACGACCTTCACTCTGCCCAGGCCCGCCGCGTACCACCGCGTGCAGACGGTGCCCGGGGTCGCCGAGAAGGTTTGAACCACCGGGATCGCCCGGACCTTCCCGAGCGGGGTCTCGACCGTCTCTTCCTTGCCCATTTCGTGGGTGGTGGTCCCGGACCACCGGAGCAATTTCTCCGTCCACGACTCCCCCGCCTTCGCCGGCAACTTCAGGACGGGCCGCGGTTCGTCGAAGTCGGTCCCGCCACCGTTCAGGAGTGCGACGCCGTCCGGGCTGACGAGGTACTCGGTCGTGAGAGTATTCCGATGGGAAGCCTGGAACCACTCGACACGCACCCGGTACCCGCAGTCCGTCTCCGTGACCTTCGTGACCTCGTAGGGCTGATCGTGCTTCACCCCGTCCGCGTCCGTCCGCTCCTCCACCCACTTCGTGCCGACCTTCGTGGGGAAGTACAACTCGGCCTTCTTCTCCCCCTCCTTCGGCGGCGGGGCGGCGACGGTGAACGAGGTGACGGCGAGCAGGACGAGCGTCGCGCGGAGCATGGCGAACCTCGCGTGGGGTGAAGGAGTGGTAGCCTAACGTTACCCGCCGGCCGGGGCGGGGGCAAGGACGATGTGCGGCGGCGGACGAGCGTTTGGCTCGTTGTTTGCAATCTGTGTTTAATCCCCTCACCTTCCCGATCGCCCCCAACGCCGAGGTTGCACCCATGATGCCGGTTCAAGAGCTACTGAACATCGAGCAGCACCTAGAGAGCAAGGGGATTGACCGGAGGTGCAAGGCGTGCGGACACGAGCAGATGAAAGTGTTCGACTACGCCTTCCTCGCCCCGATGCAGGGCACGCAGGCCGTTGCCGATTTCTTCGCGCTCATGTGCCCGCACTGTGCCCACTCCCTGTTCTTCTCGGTCCGCTCCCCGAGCGTGTTGAAGCAGTGGGCCGACAAGGGCGAGACGGTCGAGGGCGGATAGTCACCTTCGGCGGTCTCGGCGCCGACCGCGGCGGCGAAGAAGTATGGCCGCAGAGCGGGCCAAAGCCCCTCCCACAGCCCGCGTCTTAGCCGACCCCGCCAACGCTTAGCAGTACCTTTGCCGCCGTCAGCGTCACCTCCTCGACCCGATCCCCGTCCCCCGCCCCCGTCAGTGCCCTCGCCTCCGCCGCAGAACGGGCGACGACCAAGAAGAGCCGCAGCCGGGCCGGGTCCCCCGCCGTCGTCAACTCCGACGCCTGCTCCTTCGCCGGAGTGGTCGGGGGAGCCGTCGCGGGCGTCGGCTCCGGCTCCTCGATCACCGTCTCCTCCGCCTCCGGCCACGCCGACCAATCCTCGATCGGCGTCTCGGGACGGGTCAACTCATCGGCTTCCGAGTTCTCCTCGCGGGGTATCCACTTCGCCGCCCACGGGAGGCCGACGCGGGCGAGGGCGTCGCGGACCTCGTCGCGGATCGCCGTCAGCTCCGCCTTCTTCGACGCCCACGCCCCCGTGAGCTGCTCGACGACGAGGCGGGAGTCGCCTTCGAAGAGCAGACCCGTCGGGCGAGGCCCCGCCTCGATTTCGCGGACGGCCTCGGCGACGCTTCGCCATTCGGAGACGTTGTTGGTGACGGCGGCGGCGACGGTGTCGCCGGACTTGCGGCGGACGGGTCGGCCGGCGGCGTCGAGGATCAGAAACCCCCACTTCCCAGAGGCGAAAGCGGAGCCATTGTCTGCGCAGCTCCCGTCGAAGCGAATGGTCCAGAAGCCGTCGCGGGGGCGTTGGAAAAGCCGCAGGGCGGGGTGGGCGAGGCCCTTGTCGCCTCTGGCGGCGGGGGCGGGGAAGCGGGGCATAGAAGACTCCGGTGAAGAAGAGGAAGAAGGGGGCGGCGAGGCCGCCCCGAGTCGAGACGGGTCAGGCGAGGACGGGTTCTTCGAGAACAGTGTCGGCTTCGGCGGGGGCGGGGAAGAGGGCGGCGGCGAGGCGGGCGCGGGCGGTCTCTAAGTGGCGGACCGTCTCCTCCGTCCACTCCGCGTCGGAGATGGCGTAGGTGCCGGCGAACTCGCCCAAGTCGGCGAGGGCCTGGGAGGCGCGGTTCGAGAGGGGGGAATCGACGCCGTTGAGAAACGAGACGCTCATCGGAACTCCTTCGGGGGCCGAGCGGCGAAGTGCCGCAGGGGGCGAAGGAGATCATAGAGTTACTTTGGTAACTCATCAAGGAAAAAGTCACCTAATCGTTCAGGTCGTCTCAAACCGCTTTCTCATCCAATCCGTCAAGTTCTTAACTCCCGCCAAATCTTTGACGAGATCGTTGATGCGGAACAGTTCGTTGAAGTCCGCGTTCAGGGCAACGACGAGGCGAACCGCGTTCACGAGGGTGGGGGTCTTGGTCGTATTGAGGTAGGAGTGAAGCGTTCCGAAAGCGATGTCCGCCCTGTCCGCGAGTTCCTTCTCGGTTAGGGCCTCCTCGATCATCTTTGTCCGAACCCACTCACCGAAGGATGGGAGAACGCCTTCGAGTTGTGCTTTCGCCTTCCGAACCGACGAACCCTCATCGAGCGAGCCGATCAACACTCCCGCCTTCGTCAGCGCCTTGCCGACTTGTTCGAGCAGCTCGTGCCCGGTGCCGAGCATCTCCAACGCCCGCTTCTTCGCGTCCTTCGCCATCGCCGTCTCCTCTTTGGCTCGGCGGAGTCTAGTCTGATCCCGCCGCCGCGTCAGCCCCAGCTCCCTCTGGGAATTCGCCCCCGTCCGCGACGGCTTCTCGGCGGCGACGGCGAACCGTCGCCGCCGCGATCTCGGAGGGGAGGGTTCGGCGACGAAGAGGGGTCGTAGGGCCTGCTGCTCCGCGTCGCGGTGGGCGACCCCGACCCAACGCGGCCCACCGGCTCGCCACTCCCACAGACGCACCGACGCCGCCCGCGTCGGTCCCGCGTCCCCGCCTCCGTCTATTCCGCGAAATCTCGGCGGATTCCTCTTGATGTGCAATTGTTCAGATCCGGGAGGCTTTGCCCACCGAATCAGATTTGCCCACGGAATGCACGGTCTGCCCACCGAATCGCCGATCTACTTGTTTGGCTTGAGGAGGCGACTCACGCCCGGATGAGACTTGCCAGCGTCCAGACGATGTACGCCGTCGTGCCACCACCGACCAAGAGTGCGATCAGCCCGCACACCCGGTCCCCCCACCAGCCCGAACGTACCGCACGAAGTCCGCACCCCACGCTCAGTGCGAGTAGGACGTACTTCGGAACGTAGTACTCGGAATACGGCCACCAGTTAATCGGAGTCAGGAGGGGGCCGAGTGCCGCCACCCCACCGAGTAGGACGAGGGCTAGAGGTCCGCATCCGACCCCCGCGACGGGAGGCGAAGGAGACATCGCGGCAGGAGTAGTTTCCGCCATCGGTAGAAGTCCGCTGCGGTTCAATTACTTGTTCCGCCCGCCATCTTCCCGCGCCGCGGCCGGCGGTGCAACGGGGTGAGTTCGCCGTTCGCGGCGGGACGCCCTCGCCGCCCTCGCTCCTACTCCGCCCCGCCCGCGGCGGCTTCGCCGCCGCCGCCTACTTTATCTCCGTCGCCCCCTCCGACGCCTACGCGGGCGTAGGAGTCAAAGAAGAGTAGCCGTAGGCGAGGAGACGGAGTTTCCGCGGAGTGGTGTCTGTGACGGGTCGTTGACCCCGTCGGGGATGGCGATTAGCCTTGTGGGATACGGGGCCGCTTGGTGCTACACGGGATTGGTCTGAAGCGCGTTCGGCGGCGGAGGGAGTTTTGGAAGGCATCGGCCCAATCGAAGGCGAAGAACAGCTCGTCGCCGTCTTCGGCTACTGGCCCACGTTCCACGACGCCGAGGTCCTGTGGCTGCGGCTCGATCGGCGCTCGGGGGGCGAGGCGAGCTACGGCCCGACCCTCGAAGCCCTCGTTCACGCATTCGAGATGACAGACGAAGTCGGCCCCGATGGGTATTACGGCCAGCGGTTTCACGTGCTGGTGCATCTCCAATTCCGGGAAGTCGTCAAGTTGCGGCTGGATGGCTTCAACCACCAGAACGCTCTCCATGGACTGGACTTCACCGACCTGCGGGACCGGCAGATGGAGCGGGTGAAGTGGGCGGTGCGGTTCAACTCGGCGTTCGGGGTGGATGCATCTTTCGAGTGTTTCGCCGTGGAGGTCCTAAGTGTGGTCCCGTGTGGTAACGCCGGAGAGGCAATCAACGCCGAACCGCCTGCTTCGAACCTCGACCGCGCGTAGGCTTCCCCCTGTCTTGCCTGATGATCTCGGTCAGCGTTAGAGTCGCATCTGAAGATGAGAAGGCGACGGCGTGGGCGGTGGCTCGGGGGTTGACCCGCGGGCGGCGATGGGGTCGAATGGGCAGTGTTCGCCTGCGCGGGTGGCGGAGGGCTTCGGGCAGTGTCGTGGTATCTGACCATTCGCGGCGGCCCCGACTACTCGCGGTTCGCGGCGACGGCCCCGCTGGTCGAGTTCTTGGCCGCGATGCCCGAACTGCGGCAGACCGGGCCGAGGGACTTCCAAGCCGCCGACGGGCAGCCGTGGGTGGTAGTGATAATGGCCGCGTGCAACCCGGCCGGCGGCTACGCCATCGACGGCGAGTTCTTGCCGCGGATCAACGTTGTCGAACTGGTCTGCTCGGATTCTGGCGATCCCGCGTGGTACGACGCCCTGGCCGGTCGGATCGCGGAGTTCCTCGAATGGTCGGCGTTCGAGGGGGAGCGGCAGGCGTGGCCGTCGCTGATGACCGAGGCGGAGTGGGCGGCGGCGACGGAGCCGAAGCTGATGCTGGAGTGGCGGCATTCGAGGGAGACGGCGTCCGAGCGGAAGCTGCGGCTGTTCGCCGCAGCGGCTTTCGGTCGGCTCCTCCGCCTACTGCCTGACCCCCGGCAGCGGCGGGGCGTCGAGGTATTGGAGCAAGTCGCAGAGGGGGTCGTTCTCCGGTCCGCGTGTCGGGGCGTGACGGCGGAAGTTCGGCAAGCGATCCCACGGGAAGATCGAGCCTCAGACACTCTCTCCGGCGACGACCCGCACTACATCGCCCTGATGCTGTACCGGGAGTTCTGCTCGTCCTCGATGGCGATCCACGCCGTTCATGCGACGGCAGGACTGGCGGACGGGGGCAATGAGCAACAAGCCCAGAGCCAGCTCCTCCGCTGCGTCTTTAACCCCTTCGCTCCCACGTTCGACCCCCGCTGGCTCACCGCCACCGCCCGCTCCCTCGCCGAATCCGCCTACGAAGCCCGAGCCTGGGACCGTCTCCCCATCTTAGCCGACGCCCTCGAAGACGCCGGCTGCGAAGACGAAGCCGTTCTGAGTCACCTCCGCGGTCCCGGTCCGCACGCTCGCGGCTGCTGGGTCTTAGACCTCGTCCTCGGCAAATCCTAGACCGCGACGGCGTGGGCGATGAGACGGCGAGGGAACGGGGTTCCCTCGCCCCCTCCCTCTTCGTCTGGGTCGGCGTCGCGGTCAGGGTGGCCGACGGAGACCCGGAAACGACGAAAGCCCCCTCTGGGAATGGTCCCAGAGGGGGCTTCTTCTCATCCGCCTCCTGCGTCTCCGTCACCGTCGCGGCGGCCGGCCCCGCCCACAGGCACGACCGACGGCTACGGAGATTGAGCGGAGGGGGAGTGTACGGTAGAACACTTCATCCCCTCACTCGGCGAAGGAGAAGGCGATGACGACGACACTCTTGATGATCCCCGTGACCTCCGTCGGGTTCGGCACCGGGACCGTGTCGGTCCGCGATGCGAAGACCGGCTTGGAGCTGACACTGAATGGGGCGGGGGCGGTTCTGCGGCGAGGGGTGGTCTACCTCCCTGCGGAGTCGCTGGGGACGGAGGGCCTCTCCCACCTCGTCCGGTTCGCGGACGGCGTGGTCGCCTGGGTCGCCGTCGGCGAGGGGGTCGAAGAGGGCGTCGGGTGCGCGGGGTGTGCGGCGTAACGTGACGATAGATTCGGTTGCGAGTTGCGACGTAAACGAAGGAAGCCGACCACTTCGAGAGCCAGTGAGCGTGCATCCGGCTGGCGAGTGATCGGCTACCTTCTGACAAAAGTGGAGCAAATTGTCTGCCAATCGACGGCGGCCGATCACGCTGCTCATTCGTTGTCGCTCCCGGCGAATTCACCTCAGTTGCGCACGGCTGTTCCCCATCTTGAGCACCGAAGTTCTCAATCCCGGAGCCATCAACTCACTTATCTCTTGCCGGAGTCGTAACTTTCTCACCCATGCACGAAGGATGTTAACTTTCGGGAGCTGGCACACTCCTTGCATCATTCTCCATCACTGGCGGGATGAAAAAGTGAGAGGTTGAGTGGGCGACAACCTCTTGCAGTTCATCCCGCCATTTTCGTTTTTCCACTCACGCCTCACTCCAAGTCGAACGCCAAACAAGACGTTGTCGCCCCTGCTCCGGCTACGCCATCGGCTCCCACTTCTCCGCCCCCTCCCAAGTGACTCTTCGGAACCCCACCGCGAACACCGTCGCATTCTCTATCGCCGTCGCCTTCGGCGGCTGGGTCGAGTATCTCACTCCTTCTTTCCCATCGACGCTATCACCGGCGGGAGCTTCGGCGGCGTCGGCGTCGGCGTCGGTGTGTCTGTGGGAGTGGCGGCCGGGGGCCTTCGGCTGGGGCGAGGCTGCTTCCCCCGGACGAGATCAATCACCCGCTGCCGAAACGCCGCCTTCACCTTCTGAGGCTGAGTCATCTCGCGGAGGTCGTCGAGGTGCGGACGGAGAGAGGGCGGGAGAGTAGAAGGGACGGCGTCGCGGAGGGCGGCGGCGTAGCGGCGGGGGTCGTGGCTCATCAGAGTCTCGGGAAGGGAGAGGGAACCCCCGCCGACGGGGTCGGCGGGGGCGGAGAAGAGGGTTCAGCGACCCCGTCTAGGGTGCGATAAAATCGCGATAGGCGAGGGCGTCGGCGGGTCGCACTGGGTCTAAGACGAGAGGAGATCGCGAGGTAGGATCGAGCTGGGGGCCGCTGCTGGGTCTTCAGATGGGACTAATTCGCCAGGGGCGAAGGGGGAGTCGATTTCAACTCGAAAAGGGGAGGCGAGGGCGACTCATTCTAGTCGCCGTCTTAGACTCAGACGAGACCTAAGTCTAATTAGCACTAAGTAAGTAGTCTTTATCGTCTTTCTCGAAATAGCCCCTGACCCCGTCGGCGAGGAGAGGGGATGGCGAGGGCGGGCGGCCCGCCCCTGAGTCTCCGGCGGGGTCGGCGAAGAGGCGGCGGCGGGGTGTCCCCGCCCCCTGGGTCGCCGTCTGAGTCTGGGTCGAGGCGAGGCCCGAGGGGTGCCACTCCCACAAACGCAGCGGGGGCGACCGAGACGGCGTCAGAGTAGGGGGGAGATTCGGCGGGGCCTCCCCGCCAGCTCCTTCTGAGAAGCCTTCGTGGGCGTCGGCTTCTTCGGGGAGTGGGAGTAGGAGCGGGGCGGGGACCCCGTCCCCGCCCGGGTCTCGTAGGGTGCTGGGTGGTTGATCTGGTGCTGGGGAAGGAGTAGGCGATGGCGGGGAGGATACCTCGCCCCGCTTCAACGGGTGTCGAGTGGGCAATGGCGACTGGATCGCGCACTCACGTAGGCCGCTTCGAAAAGGGCGGCCCCCAGGCCGACGCCCCCGATCAGCACGCCGAACAGTCGCACCGACGCCTCGGCCTGGGCGTCTTCCCGATCTCGTAGCCGTACCCACTCGGCGCGATCTTCTGCCGGCACCGCTTGGAGGAGACGCTCGCGGTCCCGGGCCTCGCGGTTGACCGCCGCGGCGGATGGGACGGTCTGGAGGGCGATGCCCGCGAGGAAGAAGCAGGAGGTGAGGATCAGACGGGCGTAGCTGTACACGGTGCGCATTCGGCGAGTTCTCAAGGCGGAGTCAATCCCTGACGGCGGGGGAACTGGCCCAGCCTATTCTCCCTTGCCGACTCGGTCAACGACTTCGCCGCGGCGATGCCTCTTCTCTCATCTCGACTTCATCGCGGGCGATGAGGAGATGGCGAAGCCGAGGTAGCAGGGGCCGAGGAGAGGTTCGCAGCTCCGTCGAAGACGCAGTCGCCGAGCGACAGCGGCCATCACCCCCACAAAGCGAGACGGCGTAGAAGATCGAGAGGGGACGGCGGGGAGAGGGAGTCGCGGCCCCGCCGGGGGCGAATCGGGCGATGACGAGGAAGAGGAGTAGGCAACGGGTAGGGGAGGGTTCGTCGCTGTCGTAGTTGCCACCCCTCAGAGAAGCCTTCGCCTGTGAGGAGTTTCAGAGGGCGAAGGGCCGATTCCGCTTGCAACTGTCGTAGTAACTGTCGTAGTATCTTTCTCGATCCGCGGGGAACCTACGCCCGCGATCCGACGGCGACGCAGAAGGAGAAGGCGACGGAGGGGAGGGAACCTCCTACGATTCACAGCGGACCTGGACAACTTCCTCGGCGACCGCCTCGGCGAAGGCCGCTAAAAATGGCGAACGAGCCGATCCGAATGACCCACGGGACAACCCGTGGGTTTTTCCGTTCTTCCGACCCGTCCATACGATAACGGGTAGAGTTTCTGCGCCGCCCGACCTCCATCGCGATTCCCAATGCAAAACAACGGCCTTTCGAACATCGTGCGATTCCTGGTGGTGATGGCCGCGTTCATGGCCGCGTGGTACTACCTCTACCCGAAGCGCAACCAGCAACCGGACGAGGCCGACGCCCCGAAGTTGCCGAACATCACTCGCGAACAGGCGGCCGCCGTCGCCAGCCCGGCCATCCTCGGCGGCAAGCCGTTCAACGACCTCCTGCCCGGCCGTTTGCCGAAGCCCGTCGAGCCGCCGAAGCCCGCCGTGGCCGCACCGTCCGCCCCGACCGAACCGCAGGCGTTCATCGCTCTTGGCGACGATTCTTTCGCGTTGAAGGTGCTGCTGACGAACCACGGGGCCGGCGTTCAGCAGTTGATTCTGACGAAGTTCGAAGAGGCGAACCGCCGGGGCACCAAGGTCATCGACGACAAGGGAAAGGCCCGGCCGTTGTTCCTGATCCCCGGCCTCGTTCGCACTCAGTTCTTGTACATCGCCGACGATAGCGAACCGTTCGAATTGCCGTCGAACCTGACCGCCGCCGACTTCGCCGCTGGGAAGAAGCCCGGCAAGTTGCCCGCGACCGACCGCCTGTCGGCCCCGTCGTACACGCTGCTGCACTACCCCGCCAAGGACGACCCGCTGCGGCCGGTGGACAAGGACGGCAAGATCCGGCCCGAGGACGACCGCATCCCGTTGGCGACGCTGGCCGAGCGAGACTGGAAAATCGCGTCGGTGAAGCAACCGGCCGACGGGCCGTGGGAGGTCGTCTTCGAGACGGATCTGCCGGCACCGTACTACCTGAAGCTCCGCAAGACGTTCAGCCTGGACCGCACGGACTACGACTTCAAGATGAAGGTGGACATCGTCGGCGCGGAAGGCCGGCTGAAGGGGGCGGGCAAGTTCCGCTACCAGATCGCCGGGGCGGTCGGGATGCCGATCGAAGGCGAGTGGTACACCACGTCCTTCCGCACGGCGTACACCGGCTGGCTGGACGGCAACGGCACGCCGCGGCGCGAGATCGACGACGCCAGCAACATCCACTACCGGCACGGCGGCGACGTTCTGGAGAAGCCCGGACGGTTCACCTTCGCCGCCGAGGGCACGCAGTACTTCGCCTCGGCCCTCGCGATCGACGACGATGTGACGGTCAACGACCAGCCGTGGGAGTACGTCCGGCCCACGCGCGAACTCCACCCCGACACGAACGAATCGCCCGAGAAACAGCGGCAGTCTTACGAGCAGGAACGGTACTTCTTGTTCGACATCACGACGCGGGCAGTAACGAAGGTGTTCGACCCCGCGAAGGACGAGCAACTCTCGCACGCCTACGCCGTCTACAACGGGCCGATGAAGGTCCGCCTGCTGTCGCAGTTGAAGGGCGACCGCGCCGTGCCGCAGGAAACGGTGGACCGGTACGTTTCGAAGTACCACCTCGACACACTCACCGATTACCACTCGCCGACGTGGTTCGGCCGACGGCTGGACGGCATCGGTTGGACGAGCCTGATTATCTTCACCACGAACACGATGCACTGGCTGCTCGGCGTGCTGCACGGCCTCGTCGGCAGTTGGGGCTTCGCGATCATGCTGGTGACGGTCTGCGTGCGGCTCTGCCTGTTCATCCCGAGCCGTCGGCAGCAGACGATCAACGCGCACATGTCGGCCCGCATCCTGGCCCTGAAGCCGCAACTCGACAAGTTGCAAGAGAAGTACAAGGACGACTTCTTGGCCCATGCGCAGGCGAAGAAACAACTGTTCGCTCAGGCCGGCATCAACCAGTTCTCGCAGATGGGCGGGTGCGTCCTACTGTTGCTCCAGATGCCGATCTTGATGGGCTTGTACTTCTGCCTGCAAGAGAGCGTCTTCTTCCGGCTGGAGCCGTTCTTGTGGTTCCCGAACTTGGCTGCCCCGGACATGACGATCCCGTGGACCGAGTCGATTCCGATGGTGAGCACGCCGTGGTCGCGGTTCGGGTCGCTGAATTTCCTGTACCTGGGGCCGTTCTTCAACATCCTGCCGCTGTTCGCCGTCGTGCTCTTCTACGTCCAGCAGCGGCTCACAATGCCGCCGCCGACGGACGACATCCAGGCGCAACAGCAGCAGATCATGAAGTACATGCTGGTCTTCACGGCCCTGTTCTTCTTCAAGGTCGCGGCCGGGCTGTGCGTTTACTTCATCGTCGGCGGCCTGTGGGCGATCCTGGAACGCCGCCTGGTGCCGAAGCCGGACATCACGAAGGCCCAGGCCGTCGCGGTCGGGGCGCACGTCGAGAAAGCGCTGCCCGGTCGGGACCGCGACAGTGGCGGGAACGGCACGGACGAACCGAAAACGCAGGACGCCAAGCCGGCCGGTTTCTGGGGCCGGATGAAGGTCGCGCTGGAGGAAGCCCAGCGGCAGGCGGAAACGCAGCGACAAATCCGCAACGATAAGCCGAACGGGGCGGGCGGTGAGGCCCAACCCCCACGGGCGTCGGCCGCCGAGCGGGCCCAGGAGCGGAAGAACAAGAAAAAGCGGAAGTAACCCGACGGAGAGGGATCATGGCGGCGAAGAAGATTCTGATGCTGGTCGGCGACTTCGTGGAAGACTACGAGGCGATGGTGCCGTTCCAGGCGCTGGCGATGGTCGGGCACACGGTCCACGCCGTCTGCCCCGGCAAGAAGGCCGGCGACAAGGTGCGGACAGCCGTCCACGATTTCGAGGGTGACCAGACGTACAGCGAGAAGCCCGGCCACAACTTCGCGCTGAACGCGACGTTCGCCGAGATCGACCCGGCGAAGTACGACGCCCTCGTGATCCCCGGCGGCCGCGCACCGGAGTACCTGCGGCTGAACCTGAAGGTGTTGGAGTTGGTGAGCGATTTCTTCCGCGAGAACAAGCCGGTCGCGGCAGTCTGCCACGGCCCGCAAATTCTCGCCGCCGCCGGCGTGCTGAAGGGTCGGACGTGCAGCGCCTACCCGGCCGTCGGCCCCGACGTGGCCGCGTGCGGCGGCGTCTTCCGGGAGGTGCCGATGGACGGCGTCCACGTGGACGGCAACCTCGTCACCGCCCCCGCGTGGCCCGCTCACCCCGCATGGCTACGAGCGTTCCTCGAAGTGCTGGGGTCAAAGGTCGAGGCGTAAGTTGAGAGAGAAAGGCGAGCGGCCCGGCGTGAGCGGGCCGTGTCTGAAAGTATCAGACACGGCCCGCTCACGCCGGGCCGCTCGCCTTCACTGAACATCACGCGATGCGCGGGAACAGCGGCGTTGGCTTCCCGTCCACCAATTCGGCCGTCACCCGCAAGTCGTCGGGCTGGGCCTTCAGTTCGGCCGCATCGGCATACCGCACCTGCTCCCACGGCGTGGAGAAGTTGAAGCTCTTGTAGATCGCCTCCGCACTTCGCGGGATGAACGGCTTCAGCAGGATGCTCGCGATCCGCAGCGCCTCGACGACGTTGTGCAGGATCAGCGACGCGGCCGCCGGATCGTCCTTCACCACCTTCCACGGTTCCTTGTCGCCGATGTACTTATTCACCGGGTAGAGCAACTGCGTCATCAAGGCTTGCAACGCTTGGCTGTACTCGCACGCCTCGACGCGGGCACGCACCTCGGCCACTAACTTCGCCGCGTCGAATTCGCCCGCTACGGCCTCCGGGGTTCGGCCCGCGGTGCCGGGCAGCATCCCGCCGAGGCTCTTGAACGGGATCGTCAGCGTGCGGCTGCGAAGGTTGCCGAGCGTGTTGGCGAGGTCGTTGTTGAACACCTTGATGAACTGGTCCGGGTCGATCTGTCCGTCACTGGGGTACGGGCACTCGCGGAGGAAGTAGTACCGGAACGCCTCGGCACTGAACTTCTTGATGATCTCCATCGGTTCGAGGAGGTAGTCTAGCCCCTTTTTTTTCAACTCTTCCAGCCGCGACTTGCTGATCTTGTCGCCCTGGAAGTATACGAAGCCGTGGCTGAACACCTGCTTCGGCACCTCCTCGCCCGCCGCCCACAGCATCGCCGGCCAGATGTGCGTGTGGAACCGCGTGATGTCCTTGCCGATGAAGTGGACGTCGGCCGGCCAGTTCTTGCGGAACAGGGCTTCGTCGTCGCCGTAGCCGATGCCGGTGACGTACGTCAGCAGCGCGTCGAACCAGACGTAGATTGTGAAGTCCGGGTCGAACGGCAGGCGGATGCCCCACTCCTCGCCGTGCCGGGAGATGTTCAGGTCTTGCAGCCCTTCGGCTTCGATGAAGCCGATCATCTCGTTGCGGCGGCTCTCCGGTTGCACGAAGTTCGGGTTCTCTTTCAACAACGCCAGTAGTCGGTCCTGGAACGCGGACAACTTAAAAAACCAGCACGGCTCCTCTCGCCAGACGAGTGGCCGCTTGTGGTTCGGGCACAGGCCGGCATTCTCGGCGTGGACCTTGTTGCTCTTGAACTCCTCGCAGCCGGGGCAGAACCAGCCCTTGTAGAGGCCCTTGTAGATGTGGCCGTTGTCGTACACCTTTTGGATGAACTTTCGACAACAAGCCTTGTGCCGCTCGTGGCTGGTCTGGATGAACGTGTCGTAGCTGATGTCGAGCGCGTCCCACACTTCACGGAACTGCCGGGCCATCTCGTCGCAGTACGCCTGCGGCTCCTGACAGAGTTCCTTCGCCCGGTCGGCGACCTTCAGCGTGTTCTCGTCGTTGCCCATCAGGAAGAACACGTCGTAGCCTTCCATCCGGCGGTACCGCGCCTGCACGTCGGCCCCCAACTTCTCGAAGGCCGTGCCGATGTGCGGCCGGCTGTTCGGATAGTCGATGGCGGTCGTCTGGAACCACTTCGGCTTCGTCGTCATGTCCGCTCCGGGAAGAGTGTCGTACCGTCGTTTTAGGAGACGGGAAGATGGCATTCGAGGTTCAGCGGCGACCCGATGGGTCGCTCGCCAACCGTGGGGATTGTGTTGTGGGGGATTGTCAGCCGAGAACGACCTTCTCGCCCGGTTCGGGCACTTTCACGTCGTCGAAGCCGATCGCCCGTAGGTTGTCGGCCATCGCGTCGGCTTGCTCGTGTTCGCCGTGAATGAGGCGGACCTTGCCCACCTTCCCGGCCAGCGGCTTCAGGTACGCCAGAAAGTCGTCCTTGTCGGCGTGGCCGCTGAAGCCGTTCAGGTGGACCACGTCGATCCACTTGTTCCACTCGCGGCCCTGGAAGCGGATCGTCGGCTTATTTTCCGTCAGCCGGCGGCCGGTCGTGCCGTGGGCTTGATAGCTAACGAGGGCCACGGTGCAGCGGGGGTCATCGACGTTTTGTTTCAAGTGTGCAACGATCCGCCCGGCGTCGCACATGCCGGCCGACGCGATCACGATGTACGGCCCTGGCCGTGTGATGAGACGGTTGCTCTCCTCGAACTCGCGGACGTACCGGACGCCGTCGCCGCCGAGGATGCCGTGGCCCTCCTTCACGGCCTCGGCCACGTCCGCGGACAGGCTGTTCGGGTGCGAGCGGTACACGTCCACGATGTCCGCCGCGAGCGGGCTGTCCACGTAGATCGGGACTTCGGGGAAGCGGTCTTCTCGCAAGCCCTTCTGGAGAAGGTGGACGATCAACTGCGTGCGGCCGAGGGCGAACGCCGGGATGAGCACCTTGCCGCCGCGGGCGATGGTGGACTGTACCACGGCGTACAACTTCTCGACCGTCACAGCCATCGGTTCGTGGATGCGGTTGCCGTAGGTGCTCTCGCTCACCAACACGTCGGCGGGCGGCAGGTCGTGGGCCGGCTTCAAGATCGGGCTGTTCCGCCGGCCGAGGTCGCCGGTGAAGGTCAGACGCCGCTCGCGGCCCTCGTGGTCGACGCGGATGTGGACGGCCGCCGAGCCGAGGATGTGCCCGGCCTCGTAGAATCGCAACCTCACGTTGCGGCCGAGGTCGAGTTCCTTGCCGAACGGCACGGCGACGAGCTGATCGAACACCCGGAACACGTCCGCCTGCGTGTACAGCGGCTGTACCCACGGCTCGGCGTAATTGCGGGCGATGTTGATGTGGGCCGCGTCTTCCTCTTGAATCTTCGCCGAGTCGCGGAGCATCACTCGCAGCAGGTCTCGCGTCGGCGGCGTGCAGTAGATCGGCCCGGTATACCCGCGACGGGTGAGCGTCGGCAGGTTGCCGCAGTGGTCGATGTGGGCGTGGCTGACGATCACCGCGTCGAGTTGATCGGGGTGGAACGGGAAGTGGTTGTTCCGCTCGCGGGCCTCCTCACGCTTGCCCTGGTGCAGCCCGCAGTCGAGGAGGATTTGTTGGTTGGCGGCTTCGAGCAGGTGCATCGACCCGCTGACCGAAGCGGCAGCTCCCCAGAACGTCAGTGTCGGCTCGTGGCTCCCGGCGGGAGTGGGTTTGTTGGAATTCATCTCTCCATTGTAGGGGGCGAGGTCCGGCGGACGGGATGATTGTCTTCTTCCACCAGACCCGTACCTCATTCCCCATCCCCTCCCTTTCAAGGACGCCTCTCATGAAAGCCACACGGCGAGAATTCCTCGCGGCCACGGCCGTCACACTCGGAACCCTGCCGCACCTGCGTGCGGCCGACACCGAGCGCAAGAAGTTGGTGCTGATCGCCGGTACGCCGAGTCACGGGCCGGGCGACCACGAGTTCAACGCTGGCGTGCGCCTGTTGGCGAAGTGCCTGGAAGGCGTGAAGGAACTCGAAGTCGTCACCGTCTTGAACGGCTACCCGAAGGACGAGAAGGTCTTCGACGGGGCGGCCGGCATACTGTGCTACGCCGACGGTGGCGGCGGGCACCCGCTCATCCGCGACAAGCGGCTGGCGTTCATCGACGGCCTGATGAAGAAGGGCGTCGGCCTGATGTGCGGGCACTTCGGCGTGGAAGTGCCGAAGGACATCGGGGCGAAGGAAATGCGCGAGTGGATCGGCGGCTGCTACGAGCACGAGTTCTCGTGCAACCCGATGTGGTCGCCGGAGTTCAAGACGTTCCCCGACCACCCGATCAGCCGCGGCGTGAAGCCGTTCAGCGTGCGGGATGAGTGGTACTTCAACATGCGGTTCCGCGAGGGCATGAAGGGCGTCACCCCGATCCTGACGGCCGTGCCGCTGGACACGGTCCGTGACGGCCCCTACGTCTACCCGAAGGGGCCGTACAAGCACATCCAGGAGGCGAAGGGGAAGAACCAGGCCGAGACGATGATGTGGGCGGCCGACCGGCCCGACGGCGGTCGCGGCGTCGGCTTCAGTGGCGGCCACGTTCACCGCAACTGGGGCAACGAAAGCTTCCGCAAGGTGGTGCTGAACGCGCTGCTGTGGATCTGCAAAGTCGAGGTGCCGAAGGACGGCGTCGAATCGAAGGTGACGGAAGACGACTTGAAAGCGAACCTGGACCCGAAGGGGAAGAAGTAGGAGACAGCAGGCGTATCGCGTGCGACCCGATGGGCCGCACGCGGACTCGGGTCTTACTCCGGGAGCTTCTTGAACTCGCGGATGAAGTCGTCGGGCTTGAACATCGCGAACAGCGACAGTCTCGCCTTCAGTTTCGACTCGATTGGAACCGGCAACTTGTCCGGCGTCGAGAACGGTTCCGAGCGAACTTGCGTAATGATGACCCTCCCCAGGCTCGCGAGTTGATCCTGGGGAGGCGTGGACTTCAAATCGTTTCTCAACCCCAAGCTCGCCCACGTGAGGGCCATGACCGCTTCCGGGGCCCCGGTCCACTTGTCGGACGTGGCGGCGGTGTTGATGATCTTCAGTAGCTCCTTGGCCTGGCTGGGCGGGTAGATCGGCTTGTCGGTGACGGTTTGCAACTGCAAGTAGTCGTTACACCACTTCCGGGTTGCGGCTGCCGCCGTCATCACTTGAGCAGGGTCGCCGAGTTGGCGGGCGATCGCCGCCTTCCGCAGTGTGGGCCACGTGCCTTTGTACGAATCTGCCCAGGTCTTGAGTTCGGGAACGGATGACCCGCCCAGGTGTTGGGCGAGGGCTTCCGGCACCGCGCCGTTCCAAACCTTCAACGGCACTCGTCCCGGTGCGCCCTCGTACCCCCGCTTTTGGCGGGCACTCGGGTACGAAAGGTCGTGGTGGCACGAGTAGCAGTCGAACCGGGCGTAATCGAACCCGGACGCGCTGTGCTTGGCCGCGTCTGCGAGCAGAGCCGCCTCGGCTTCCATGGCGGCCACGGCCCCGGCGGCCAAATGCCGGGCGAGGTACGATTCTTTCTCCGCCGGGAAGTAGCGGAACGTCTTCCACGTCGCCGCTTCGTCGGACTTCGTCTGCTCCGCGAACTGCTTGAAGTACGGGAGTTCGCTCGGGTAGCCCCAGTGCTTCGGCTCGGAAGCCATGTAATTCGTGATCTCGAACGGCGGAATCGGCGGGTGGCCGGCGGCGTACATGTCGTGCGTGATGACCTTGCCCTCGTCGGGATTGCCGACGTGGCACGAGACGCACAACTTCGCCTTCACCGCCGGGTTCCGCAGATCGGCCATCCCCTTGTCGAACTTGAACTGGGGTTCCTTCTCCCGCCAGCGGGTTGCCGGGGGGTCGGTGTGTTCGCCTTGCCAGGCGTTCCCCATGCCGTGACAAACGGTACAGTTCACGCCGCCGTCTTCGCGGGCGAAATCATCCGGCTTCTTGTCCGCGAGGGGTTTGTTTGGGGTCTTGTCCGCCGAGTGGCAGGTGAGGCACTGGGGAGCTTCGGTTACTTTGTACCCGAGGCGTTCGCTCATTTGCTTGCCAATCGGGCCGTCGAGATTGGCGAACGCGATGGAATGGACGTCGCTCTTGAACCAGGTGGAACTCTCGTTGTGCAGGATGAACTCGTTGGACTTGAGTGCCCGCCCGCCGGGGGTGTTCGGTTGCTTGTACTCCGTGTGGCACGTGTCGCACTTGGTCACGGACGTACTGATCTCGCCCGGGTTCTTCGGGGCCGGTTGGCCGGGCAACCGCACGGGGGCGTACGTGGTCGCCCCTTCCGGTGCTTGCCCCCGGGCCACCCCTGCGGCCAATGCCGTGGTGGCGAACATGATGCCAAGCAGCCGTGGCCAGAAGTCTTGGCGGGTCTGGGTCGCCATCATCGCCCCTTCGCGTCTTAGTGGGTCAGTTCGTAGAGCGTGCGGAAGCTAGCATAGACCGAATCCGGTTTGAAGTCACGCGGGCTGTCCACGCGGCTGCCAGTCGTTGGGAACGCGAGCTTGGACCGGACGTCCAGGAGCGGCTCTTTCCAGCCGGCGACGGTAGGGTTGCCCGTGCCACCGGCTCCGTGGTAGAGGGCCGTCAGTGCGAGGCCGTGTTGGGCCAGTACGTCCCAGTCGTAATCGCGGAGTTTGCCGCTGGCAGTGTCGTAAACGCTCTCGGTGATCGTGGCCGCCATCGTTCGCACTTGCTGGTCGTTCAGGTTCGTCGCGAACGTCCCTTGCTGGAAACTCAGCAAGGATGCGTCTAACTCGACCAGGGCCGTTCGGGCCAGCGCCGAGATCGTCTTGGCATTCGGCGTCGGCTTCTCCATCTCGGCCCGCAGGGCGTCGAGTGACGTTAGAGCCGGGGCCGTGCCATTCGGTTGGACGACGCTGGCCAACTTCGGCAGCACCTTCGCGAACGACGAGTACCACAACTGCCAGCCGAGGGCGCCAGGCTTTCGGGGGTGGAGCGTCTTCGTCGTGTTACTCCGCAACTCTGGGCCGAGATTCTGGTGGCAAGCGTAGCAACTCGACTCGGCGAACTCCGGCCACGGCGACTGGGCAACGTCCGCTCGATCCGCCCGCGCGGCTAGCAGATCGACGGCCGCCCGCAGGGTGGCAACCTGGCCGATGAGCCACGTGCGGACTTCGAAGTCCGGATTCGGCGTCTTCTCGACCCAGTGTTTTTGCTGGTACTCTTCGCTGTAGTGAAACCGCGTGTACTCGAATGACAGCCGCGGGTGGCCGGCGGCGATCAGGTCGTGGTTCACTTCGCGGTCCCGGCCGCCGACGTGGCACTGGGCGCACGTCAGGATGCGGGCCACCGGGTCTTTCGTCGGCACGAAGCCGAACTCTTCGAACTTCTGTCGGTCGCTCAGCGTCTTCCAGAAGCCGGTGTAGTGAAGGCTGTTCCACTTGGCCGACGGACCGTGGCAGCCGTCGCAACTAACGCCCTCGTTCAGCTCCCGCTCGTCCAACTTCTCGCCGTGGAAGTACCGATCCTCGTTCACCGCGTGGCACTTCAGGCAACTCGCGTCCTCGTGTGCCGGCATCGTGCGGCCGAGGTTCTTGCTGATCCGCACCGAGTCCTCGTTGCGGAGCACCTGGAAAGCCTTTGTGTGCGGGTCGCTCTCGATCCAGGTCGAGTGCTCACCGCCGGGTTTGCCGGGCATCCCGCTGCCGTGACAACTGGCGGCCGAGCAGCCGACGGTCGGGGTGAATAACCCTTGCGCGGGGCGTGCGCCCACGGGTTCTCCGCGGGGTGGTTCGAGCCGGTCCCGTTGGGCGGCGTAGGTGACGAGAGTCACGCTCGCGGCCAGACCGGCGAACAAGGCGGCAGCGCGAAGGCCCACGGTTGCACCTGGAGTCGAATCAGGGGATCGGGCGGCACGAATCCTCGGCCACTGATTAGATTCCCCCTTTCCGGGCACCGGGACAACCGCCGGACCCCGGAACTGACACGGACTTGACGGAGGCGCTGCCGGACAGTCGATCCAACCGATAGGGTTTCGAGCGATCAGGGCGGTAAGTTTTGCAATCGGTCGCCGAGCGACTTGCGCAGGCCCTTCACGATCTCCTCGACTGGCTTTCGTTCCTGCCGCGAACTCTCCCAGAGCCAGCGGCTCTCGGGTTTCCGCTGGTAGCCCTTGTATCCGGGGTCGGCCTTGTCCGTGTGTTCGCGGCGAAGCGGTTCGTCGGTTGCACCCCAGAGGACCGTGCGGAACTGCCCGAGTTGATCGTCGAACTCTTTCGAGGGGGCCACCTGGCTGGCCCGCAGGGATAGGTCGAAGGAGCGGAGGGCCATGTAGTTTCGGGTGGCTTCCTCCCAGTTCATCTCCTTCGCCGGTTCGCCTCGGAGGAAGTCCTGCACCCGCCGCTTCGTCTCCCCGCGAGGGTTGGCGGCCACGGCCTTGCGGATTCCTTCGAGTTCGTCCCACCGCTTCTGATTGGCCTTCCGTTGGTCTTCACCGGATTGGCCGAACTTGGGCGTGGGTATCCCCGGTAAGATCGCCGACGCCCCGATCCACCCCGGTTGGCCGAGTTTGCGAATGGCATTCAGGCCAGTCGTCTGATTCTTCGCGGCGTCGGACCGCCATTCCGGAGAGGTCAGGTTGTGATGGCACTGCGAACAATTCCAATCCGCGAACTCTGGCAATGGCCGGCGAGCATCTGCCTTCCCGCCGTGGGCGAGGCGGTCGAGACTGAGTTCGCAGTACGCTTGTTCCGTCACGACCTGGCCGACGAGCCACGCTTGCAACAGCGACTCCTTGCCGGGGTCGGTTTCGGGGCTGCCGCGGTGCCGGGGGTTCCAGTGCTTCGAGAGCTTTTGCTGGAAGGTGACGAACTCGAACTCCAACCGCGGGTGGCCGGCGGCGATCATGTCGTGGTTCATGTCACGGACGGGGTAGCCCTTCGCGTCGTCGGCCGGTGCCCCGATGTGGCAGCCGGCGCACGTCTTGGCCTGGGTCGACCAGTCGTTGAGGTCTTCCATGCCGTGCGATTTCAGGTCAGCGTCCCGCGTCGCGGGGTTGGTCCATTGCGTGTGGGCGATCTGCCAACGCTCGGCGTTGCCGTGGCACGCCTCGCAACTCACGCCCTCGGCTCGCAGGCGGTTCAACCCCTCGTCGTGGATGGCCGCGTCACTCGCCAGGGCCGGGTGCGAGTGGCAGGCGACGCACCGGGCATCTTTCGTGGCGCTTTCGGGTAACTTCGGGTCGCCTTGGCGGAGGCGGCTCATGATCTTCTTGGCGAGGTCCGATTCCAGCACGGCGTAGGCCCGCGTGTGCGGGTCGCGGTCGATCCACCGCGAGAAACTCTCGTGCCAGATGTCGGTGGGCTTCGCCGCGTACGACACGTCCGCCCGGCCGTGGCAACCGGTCGCGGCGCAGCCGGCCATGCCGATCATCTGCGGGGCGGCCGCCGCTTGTGCCCGCGCGACGGGGGCCGGGGTTGCCGCTTCCGGTCGCTGGGAGAAGGCGAGGCCGAGGAACCCGATTGCGATTCCGACGCCGGCCAGTGTTCGTGGGAGCGAAGCCATGAACGCCCTGAGTTGGAGGCTGTTACTTCAGCATCTTGGGAGAGACGACCGGAGTTCGCAAGTGTCTTCTTTGCAGTTCCGAGAAATTTCTCCCTGGCCGTTCGCGGCGGTGGGCCGACAACAAGTTTGAGAATCTGGGGGACTGAGTTGTTGACACGGGTTCGGATCGTCTGATAGTTTCGGTCCATCATCCATCACCGCAGACAGGACGTCTCACGAGTCACTCGAAGATTGGGGCAACGGCGTGCTGCTGGGACGTGAATTAACTGTTCGGCAACGGGTCGCCCGCGTCGCGCTGTGGACCGTCGTCGCCGTAGCGGTCCCTTTCTTCTGGTACCTCCTCGGCCGTGGCGGCATGGTCTCGTACCCGCGGGCCAGTTCGTGGTTCGGCGTGCTGACCGGTCTTGTCGGAGCGGCCATCATCTTCTTCGAAATCGCCCTCTGGGGGCGGAAGCGCCGTCGCGGTCAGCGGTGGGGGCCGACCAAACTCTGGCTCTGGTGGCACATCGTTCTCGGCTGGGCCGTGCTGCCGGTCATCGTCGTCCACAGCGGCTTCGCGTGGGGCGGCATGGTCAGCGCCACCACCATGATCCTCTTCCTGTTGGTGATCGCCAGTGGCATCTACGGGCTGCTCCTGCAACAGTGGATTCCGCAGCGGCTCCTGGAACTGATCCCGGACGAGACCGTCGCCACGCAAATCGACTACGCCATCGAGAAGCACCGCACCGAGGCCCGATTGATCGTCGAGGAGTTGGTGCCCCGCGATCCGAACGACCCGTCGCCGGTCTGGATGCGGGCGATCGTCACCGGCGTCCCGGCCCTTCGGCTCCAAGAGTTCCGTGAGAACACGCTCGACCCGTATCTGAACTTCGGTCGAAAGATGAAGTCGCCGCTCAATTCGCGGCAGGAATCGAGCGTGCTGTTCAATCGGTTGCGAGCGGAACTCCCCGAGAACGCGCACGTCAGCCTCGCCAAACTCGAACGCCTCGCCGACCTGCGGCGACAGTGGGACGACCACGCCCGGTTGCACGCCTTCCTGCACGGTTGGCTGTTGTTCCACGCGCCGATCTCGGTGGCGATGGCGATCTTCATGGTCTTCCACGCGATCAAAGCCCTGAAATACTGGTAACCCCGGCCCATGAACCCGAACCATTCACCGAGTCGCGAACGGGTCGAGCGGTACGCCGGCCGCCTTCGTCGGTACTTCCTCGACAACCCGCTCGAACGGCGGAAGGTCTTCTACACGCTCCTGGCCGTTTGCTCGGCCACGATCTTGCTCGGCATCTTCGCGCTGACCCGGAGCGACCGGCCGTACTCGCACGGCCCGGTGGCGGGCGTTCACACGTCGTTCGACGCCAACTGCGAGGCGTGCCACAAGCCGCAGTCGATTGGCAGCGTCGGCGTGAGTGCGTTCAACCCGCAGTCTCGGTGGCTGGACCTGGAATGCCAGACTTGCCACGGCGGGCCGGACCACCACCGCGACGCGAAGTGGCCGACCGACTGGCCGAGCCAGGAGATCAACGGCAAGCCGACCGACGCGCAGTGCGCCGCCTGTCACCACGACCACAACGGCAAGGACTTCTCGCTCGTGCGGTTGGATGACGCCCACTGCACGAAGTGCCACGCCGACCTCGCCAACTACCACAAGGCTGGCAGTTCGCAGTTCGTCATGAAGGTGAAGAACTTCTACGACCCAGCGGGCGGGCACCCGGAGTTCAAGAAGCTCGACGCCGAAAAGCAGAAGCCGCACGAGCGGGGGCTGAAGTTTAGCCACGCCCACCACATGACCGAAGGGGTCGGCTACCTCGCCGCCGGCCGCGGCAAGATGACGAAGAAAGACCTCGTCGCGCTGAACAAGGACGACCCGACGGCCGCGAGCCGGTACTTCGGAAAAGACGCCGCCGCCGACGCGGCCGTGCAACTCCGGTGCTCGTCGTGCCACCAACTCGACGCCGGCCGGATGAACCTCGACGGCAAATCGTCCCTGGTGGCGAGCCTGGCCGGCGACCCGAAGGCGTCCATCTTGCCGCCGCGGGCCGAAGGGGCGTACTACCTGCCGATCAACTACGAAGCCCACTGCCAGACCTGTCACCCGCTGAAATCACCGGCGCTGACCAGCGACGCCGGGCAAGAGTTCCCGGCCTTCGATCTCCCGCACCGGAAGCAGCCGAAGGAGATGAAGGAAGTCCTGCGGGCGAGGTACAGCGGTTACCTGTTGAGCGAGAAGGGGAAGCTGGACCTGCTCAACAAGAACGCGGGCGACGAGGAAACGCTCAAGGTCGGTCAGCAACTCGAACAGGCGGTGAACAAGAGCCTCGGCAAGTTGTTCGCGAGCGTGAACCCGAACGCGAAGAACGCGATCTCCGGGGGTACCTGCACCGAGTGCCATATGACTGCAGGGAACGACCCCAACGTCGAGAAGGTCACGGTCGTATCACCGGCGATTCCGACGGTGTGGTTCGAACACTCGAAGTTCAACCACATCTCGCACCGCAGTTACTCGTGCATCGACTGCCACCCGAACACGGCCCCCGCTCCCCAGGGCAAGGCGACGTTCGACGCGGCCAAGATTTACACGGGCGACGATCAGAAGATCAACATCCTCGGCGTCGAGTCGTGCCGCGTCTGCCACACGCCGAACACGACCCGCGACGTGCACGGCGTCGGCATGGGCGGCGTGCGGTCGAACTGCACCGACTGCCACCGCTACCACAACGGCGACAACCCGTTCCAGGGCCGCGGCGCGGAATTGCGCGACCCGCCGAAGAAGTAGGCCGGGTTCCAACTTTGGACCCCTCATCTGTGACAGACGGTTGGTGACGCACCCTCGATCCCCACACGATTTGGCGGGCGGTTCATGCTCCTCGTTCAGCGACTTCGCGAAATCCAGGACCACCACGGCTACCTGCCGGACGATTCCCTCCGGCAACTGTCGAAGGACACGGACATTCCCCTGCCGAAGATTCAGGAAGTCATCAGCTTCTTCGCGCACTTCCGACCGGAGTGGGACAAGCCGAAGAAGGTCGAAGTCCACGTCTGCCGCGACATGGCGTGCCACCTGAAGGGCGCGCCGAAGGTGATGCAGGAACTCAAGAAGATCGAACGCGAGAACCACGACAGCGTCCACGTGGACGGCGTGTCGTGCCTCGGCCGGTGCGACCGCGCGCCGTGCTTGTACATCAGCCGCCACCCGGACCCGAACGTCGATCACAAGCACGAGAGCCACACCCTCGACCCGGCCGAACAAGAAGCGATCGCGAAGGAGCACAAGAACCCTTACGCCGAAGGAGACCGCCGCGGCGTCTTCCACGAGTGGGTCTACGCCGGCCGGAAGCCCGAGGACTACGCGAAGATTCTGAAGACCGCCCTCGCCGGCGAGGAAGTGCCGATCCCCGACTGGGACTTCACGTACAAGTTCCACACGAACGAGTGGCAGATCGACCCGTACCCGACGGCGGACGAGCGGTACGGGGCCGTCCGCGGGATCGTGAAAGACTTGCCGAACCCCGCGCCGTTCGTCGCCGCCCGCCCGCCGAAGGACGTGCCGGAAAAGGAAAAGCGGAAGTGGGAGGAGAAGTTCTACGCCGACCGGAACCCGTGGTTGCAGAAGCTGAAGGAGTCGGAACTCCTCGGCATGGGCGGGGCCGGGATGCAAGCCTACGCGAAGTGGAACGCCGTGTGGCGCGAGGAACGCGACGAGAAGTACATCGTCTGCAACGGCGACGAGAGCGAGCCCGGCACGTTCAAGGACCGCGAACTGTTGCTCCGCACGCCGCACCTCGTCATCGAGGGCGTCATCATCGCGGGCCTGATGACGAACGCCACCCGCGGGTTCATCTTCATCCGCCACGAGTACACCGAGCAAATCAAGGCCGTGCGGGCCGCCATCGAAGTCGCGAAGGAGATGGGGGCGTGCGGCACGAAGATCTTCGGCTCGAACCGCAACTTCAACGTCGAGGTCTTCGTTAGCCCCGGCGGGTACATCTGCGGCGAACAGACGGCGCTCATTGAGGCGATGGAAGACCACCGCGCCCAACCCCGCAACCGGCCGCCGGAACTGATGACCAACGGCCTACGCGACCGGCCGACGGTCGTGAACAACGTCGAGACGCTGGCCTGGACGCCGCGGATCATGATGAGCGGCGGCCAGTGGTACCAGAACGCCGCCGACGGCGACTTCGTCGGCCGCCGGCTCATTTCGATCAGCGGCGACCTCGCCAAGCCGGGCATCTTCGAGGTGAAGGTCAGCGACACGCTCCAGAAGGTCATCCAGTACGCCGGCGACTGCACCGGCACGCTGAAAGCCGTCTGCACGTCGGGCCCGTCCGGCGGCATCCTGCCGATTTTGGTCACGATTGCCTCGCAGTTCACCTCCCGCCTGTCGGCCGCGATCGCCGGCATCGACGACCCCGACGGCCAGCAGTTGCTCATCAAGATGGTCCGCTACGGCCTCCGCGACCCGGAGAACCCGCGGATGGCGATGGACCTGCCGAACGATGTCGCGGCGTGCTTGGAGAAGCTGATCGAGATCGAGAAGGGCGGCAAGCGGTTGCTCTTCGATATCCGCAAGCTGCCGCTCGACCTGAACCAGTTCAAGGCACTCGGCAAGCTCCTCGGCGTCGGCATGGGCAAGGACGCGGACATGATGATCGGCTCGTCGATGGGCAAGTCGGCCGGCATGATGCTCGGCGCGGGCATCGTCGTCTACTCCCGCGAGGGGGCGCCGAGCATGCTCGACCACGCCCTCAACCACACCGAGTTCTACCGCAACGAGTCGTGCGGCAAGTGCGTCCCGTGCCGCCTCGGGTCGCAGAAACTCGTCGAGATCGGCGTCGACTTGCTCAAGCGGACGGCGGAGGGCACGCTCTCGAAGCAGAACAAGCCGGGACCCAACGGCAAGGAACAGCCCGGGTTGTTGCAGCAAGCGTCGCTCATCAGCGATATGTCGCTCGCGATGGTGATGACTTCAATTTGCAGCCTCGGCCAGGTCGCGCCGAACCCGCTGATGACGGTGCTACAATACTTCCAGCACGAACTGAAGCCGGTGGATTAGGTCGATCCCCGGACGTGGCCCCGGGTGAAGGGAATCGTTGGTATGCGGCCCGCGTCGATGGCAGCTTGATCTGGAGCATCATTCATGGCGATTTCGCTCGACCTGTGGGATTCGTTCGGCGGCGGTCGCGACTCGGAAACGGTGTTCGCCCGTGACGAAGACGGCAACCTCATCCGCCGCGTCCAGGCCACCCGCAAAGACCTCGACGAAAAAATTGACATCGTCATCGACGGGTTCGTCGTCAAAGACATGCCGCTGGCGACCATGGTGAAGGACGCCCAGGGGACGCCGCAGTTCGACCTCGACGGCTACCCGAAACTGCGGAAGACGACGATCTACGACGCCGCCATGGAACTCGTCCGCCGCGAAGAGTGGTCACAGGACGAACTCGAACGCCGCATCCCGGTCTTGTGCCACCGCGAACACCTGCACCCCGTGGCCGTCTGCCGGATGTGCTCTGTCCACGTCATCCGCAAGAAGCGGGGGGCCGGCGGCAAGCTGATGCCGAACGACAAGCTCGTGCCGGCGTGCCAGTTCGAGATCCAGCCGGGCATGGTCGTCACCACCCGTTGTGGGCCGAACCCGCCGAACACCGAGAAGACCGGCCGCGACTTCACCGCCGAGGTGCTGCAATCCATCTCCGTCATCACGGAGTACCTCGTCGGCGACCACTACAAGCCGGACGACTCCCGGCGGAAGATTTTCTCGAACGAACTCAAGGCGGTCGCCGACCACCTGAACGTCGAGGGGCCGCGGCCGGGCCTGCCCGCCCGCATCTCCGACGGCCGGCCGGGCCGTAACGCCCAGCGGCACTCGAAGTCGCGGCCGTCGATCCCGCTGCCCGTCGTCGCCGACGGTTACAAGAGTCTGTCCGAACTGCCCGAGACGGGCGTGAACCCGGAGTTCCCGTACTCGTCGCGCACGGTGGCCGTGGACCACGACCGCTGTATCGTCTGCGACCGGTGCGTGCGGTCGTGTCACGACGTGCGGCCGTTCAAGGTCATCGGCCACACGGGGAAGGGCTACCTCACGCGGATCAGCTTTGACCTCGACGAGAACATGAACGACTCGTCGTGCGTGCAGTGCGGCGAGTGCATGAACTCCTGCCCGACCGGGGCGCTGCAACTCAACCGGCGGATCATCCCGATCGGGCTGCGCGAACAGTTGGGCCTGACCGGGAAGAGTGCCGACGACGAGCCGCTGCTCGCGGAACTGGAAAGCCCGCGGACGCCGATCAACTCGAAGGCCGTGTTCGAATCGCCGAGCACGGGCAAGTCGGCCACCGGCTTCCTGTCGGCCGAGGAGATGCAGGCGCTGAAGTTCCAGTACATCCCGAAGGAGTCGCCGAACCCTGAGTGGTTCCAGCCGTTCCGCGACGTGCCCCTGTCGTACCTGCGGTGGAACGAGGGGGCCGTGCAGTACCGCAAACTGAAACAGGGCGACGAAATCTGTACCCAGGGCCACTACTCGAACTCAGCGTTCTTCATCAAGTCCGGCGAGTTCGGCATCTGGAAGCGCAGCGGTCCCGCCCGCCGGGGGGCGAACGGTACGGACGCCGGCGAGAAAAGCCCGTTCGGACTGAAGTCGATTCACACGATCATCGGCGAACTCGCGCCGCTCTCCAACCAACCGCGCGTCGCGACGGTGCGCGTCACCTCCGACGAGGCCGAGGTCTACGAAATCACGCGGAATATTCTGGACGTGGCCCAGCGGGTCGAATCGGCCCGCGACGTGTTAGGGCTGATCTACACACGGAACGCCCTGTTCGCGAGCCTGGATCGCAAGAGCGACAACCCGAACGAGCCGTCACTGTTCGAGGGCCTGTCCGGCAAGGAGCGGGCCGACGTGGTGAAGCTGCTTACCGAGGGCGTCCGCGACGAGTCGAAGAAACTGCCCGACCCCGGTGCCCGCAAGCCGACCGATGAAGAAGGCCGCAAGATCGTCTACCCGGTGATCGACCCGGACGCGAACCTCGTGCGGGCCACCCTCCGCCGCTGCCAGCGGGACGAGAAGATTGTCATCGAGGGGGAAAAGGCCCAGGACTTCTACATCATCCGGTACGGCACGGTGAAGGTGTCGATCGAGGTCGAGGACCGCGAAGTCATTGTGGCGAAGCAGTCCGAGAACGAGTACTTCGGCGAAGTGGCCCTCATGCAGGACGGCCGCCGGACGGCGACGATTACGGCCCTGGACACGGTCGAACTCGTCCGCATTCCGAAGTTGTTGTTCATGGAAATGATCAAGCGGTTCCCGTCGATGAAGGAGCGGTTCGAGAAGGCCGCCGCCGCCCGTCTCGCCCGCGGCCAACAGGCGAAGCCGGTCGTCAACAACTACCTGTCCGACTACCTCAACCAGGGGTTGTACCAGGGCCGCAACTTGTTGGTGCTGGACCTCCACAGTTGCACCCGCTGCGACGAGTGTACGCGGGCGTGTGCCGACTCGCACGGCGACGGCTACAGTCGGCTATTGCGCGAGGGAATGCGGTTCGGCAAGTTCCTCGTGGCGGCGTCGTGCCGGTCGTGCTATAAGCCGTACTGCATGGACGGGTGCCCGGTGGACGCCATCCACCGTTCTGGCACGGAACTGCACATCAAGATCGACGACCACTGCATCCGCTGCGGGCAGTGCGAACGCAACTGCCCTTACGGCGCGATTCAGATTCCCGACAAGATGGAAGTGTCGCAGAAGATCAGCATCGCGGACACGGCCGTGAACTGCGACAAGTGCCACGATTTGGTGCCGGAAGGGGCCGACCCGTTCTGCGTGGCCGCTTGCCCGCACGAGGCCGCGTTCCGCATGACCGGCCCGGACCTGTACAAGAAGGTGACGAAGCAGACGATTTGAGGGCCAACACGCCCTGTCGAAGTGAACGGCGAGCGGCCCGGCGTAACGGGGCCGTGTCTAGGTGTATCAGACACGGCCCGCTTACGCCGGGCCGCTCGCCTTTATGAACGTGATTATTCCCCCTCCGGGAACTGCACCTGCGCCAGCTTCGCAAACGGGTCGTGGCCGCGGGTGAAGGCCAACTCCACGGCGGCCGTGCGGCTCACGCGGATGTGCATTCGCTTCACCGGCTCCGGGAACAGTTCGCCGTCGCAGTAGGCGTGCAGCGGCCGCTTACGCGGGTCGATCGTCTCCAGCGTTACCTCCGCGTCCATCGGCAACACGGCTGGCCGCCAGAACGCGGGGCGGAGGACGTTCGAGCCGACGAGCAGTAACACTTGTGTGTTCAACGGGACCGGCGACGCCCCCATCGCACGGGCGTAAGAGGTCGAACCGGCCGCCGTCGAGACGAGAACGCCGTCGCCGACGAGGTTCTTGATCTTCTCTTCGCCGTTGATGCTCACCTTCACCCACGCCGTCTGGCCGGACGATCGCTCGACCCAAGCCTCGTTGAAGGCCACGGCCTCTTGCTTGCCGCCCGTCGTGAACTCGACTTCGACTTGCAATAGCGGTAGGTGGTAGAGCAGCAAGTCCTCACGCCAGAACGTGGTCACGTCGCGGCCGCTGAGCAGGAAGCCGAGGCCGCCGGTGTTGATGCCGTAGAACGGCAGCCGCTTCCGCCAGTGTTTGCGAATCGCCCGCAGCATCGTGCCGTCGCCGCCGACGGCCACGATCATCTCGGGCTCGCCGGTCGTGTACGGGGCGAGCAGTTCGCCGATGTTGCGGGACGTTTCCTTCCACTCGTCCACGAACATCGTGAACTTGGCCTGTGCCGGCCGGTACGTGGCCCGCTCGCGGGTGGCCACGTCTCGGTAGAGGCGGTGCCGTTGAATGTACGATGCCACACTCGGGTACAGGTGATCGACCGCGGCTTGCTCCCCCTGGTTGAGCATCATCCGCACCGTCTGGCTCGGCACGTAGGGGTCGTGCTCGATCACCACGCTCCTCGGCGGCAGGTCGGCCGGGTCGAGCGGTTCGCCGCGTTCCCGCAGAACGATGAACCCGACTGACGCCCACTGCTGCGCGCCGCGCTCCCACTCGGTGTGGATGGTCGATTGCCGGAGGTGCCCGCCGCGAACCCAATCGGCCGAGATGACGTGCCAGAACTCGACGCCCTCGACGAGGTAGCGGTCGGTCAGACAGGCCGGCGGGCTGTGACTGTTTTGTTCCAGGTCGCTCAGGTCGACGGTCAATTTCGGGAGCCCGCGGAAGTGCAGGTCGCTCATCGTGGCCCGGTGGATGGGCAAACTGTCCGCCACGGCCGCCGGTTTCGGGCGGGGGCCGGACGGCACGACGATGACGCGGTCGAACTGCTCGACGAGTTTTTCCGCGATGTGGCGGTGGTGCAGGGTCGGCGGGTCGAACGGGGCGTGGTAGACCGCGAGACGGATGGTCATGAGGCCGAACACCTGGCGAACGGAAGGAGGTTCGCCAGCATTGTAGCGGCCCCGAAGGCGAAGGCGAAGAAGTCGTTAGTGGCCGCCGCCGCCCTCTTCTCCACCGCCACCGTGCTTTTCGGCTTTCGCCTCGCGGACGGCCTTCTTGTACGGTTGCAGGGCGACCACGTCGGTCACGCGGGGGCCTTCCGAGTTGTACTTCGGGAGGAAGGCCGATTGCTTCGGCGAGTCGTTGTACCAGCCGAGGAAGAAGCGACCGGGGCGGCGGCCGAAGCCAGTGTAGTCCCAGCCGAACGTGCCGTCCTGCACGCCGCGACCCTCACCGCGAACGAGCTTACTGCCGCCGATGTAGCCGCCCGATTCATTTCTCTCGATGCCGGCGGTCGCGAATCGGCCGAGCGGCTTGGCCGTCCCGAGGGCCTCGTGCGTGTGTACGGCCGGGATGAGGAATGGCGTCGTGCGGGCCGGAAACGGCTCTTTCTCCTCCGCAAAGGCGGAACCGCCGAGTGCCACCAGAAACATCGCCGCGATCGTTCGCATGTCCAACCCTCCGGGTTCGTACAAACGGTATCGGCCGGCCTGGGGCCGGCGATACACGTAAATTTCCCAGATCGGCTTACCCCTCCGGGTTCCGCAGGTTCTTCTGGTACGGGACGCGGACGCCGCGGATGAAGATTTGATCCACGCGGTTGATCGACAGCGGCACGCCGAAGTTCGTGTCACCGGCGTTCGTCACCACGTCGTCCTGGTCAACCCCGTCGCCGGATACGCCGAACCCGCCCACGAGTTGGCCGTTCTTGTAGAGCGGTGCACTGCCGGGGAAGAAGACGATGCCGTTTTGCTTGGTCCTGTTGTTCGGATCGTGGAAGTTCGTCCCGGGGTTAAACGCATCGTAGCCAACGGCACTCTGGAACTGCGACGCCGGGGCGCGTGCCCCGATCTGGAGGCCCGTGAAGCGGTCGATGCCGAGGTCGTCGTTCAACTGCGAGAACGCGCCGGGGGCCGCACCGTCGATACCTTCCGGGTACCGCGGCTCGCCGAGGTAACGGAAACTGCGGTTGGTGAACGCCGTGCCGGGGGCGACGTTGTCGATCTGGTCGATCGGCTGCAACTGCGAGGCGTCGGCGTAATAGGCCACGTTCCGTGCCTTCGCCACGGCCACGTCGATGGAGAAGATCGTCGAGTCGGGTTGCCGGTACAGCCCGAGGATGTTCCCGTCCTTGTCGGCGACGGCGAACACCATTCGCGCGCGATTGCCAAGCGGCAACCGAATCGCGGCCCGCGTGGCGTTGGCCTGCTGGATGCCGCGGTTGATGATGTCCTCGACGTCGGCGGCCGTAAGATCACCGCCGGCGTGCGGCGTGACCAGCCATCCTTCGGGCACGGCCCGGCCACTCAGGTACGTGGCCGACGTGGAGAGCGGGATGTTTCTGCCCGCCCCGTCCAGGGGATCGCCCTGGCCCAAGGCCGCCCCGAGGTTCAAGAGCTTCTGAGCCCCCTCGGACGGGACGCCGGGGCCGAAGATCTCAAGGTTGATGCCCACGAGGTAGATGCTGTTCAACTTTAAACTGTCGAGGACGCCGAGAGCGCCCACGACACTGTCGACCGTCCCCGGCAGCGCGACCCCGCCGAGGACCAGGTTCCGGTTCAGGGTTGCGAAGGCGATGTACTCGGCCTCCAGCGTGCGATCGGGCTTCGTCGGGTCGTAGGTCGTGCTGAGCGACGAGTTCTCCTCGGTCGCGAACCCCGTCTTACCGGGGAAGAAGACGCCGATGCCGCCGACGACCTCGTTGCCCTTCATGATCGGGATGCCGCCCGGTAGGGTGCCGATGCCGCGGGACTGGGCCGTGGGCATCAGGCCGGACTGCACGCCGTAGGACGCGGGGGCGAAAAGGCTCTGGCCGGCGGGCACGTCCGCCGGGTCCACGTCGAACCGCTGGGCGAGGGTCACGTCGTCCGCCGTGCCCTTAATGCCGTCCGCCCCCGGGCTGACGAGGCTGTCACGGTTCGTGTGTTCGATCTGGAACAGGTCGACCTGGGGCGTGAAGGCGATGCCGTTCGGGAAGTGGCCGTTGATGCCGACGTTCGCGACGAACCCGGGGCCGCGGTCGGTCGAGTTCGGGTCGGTGATGTTCGGGTCGGCATCGACCTCGCGTTGCGTCATCGTGCTCTGACTGATGTTCTGGATCGTCCGCGAAGTCAGTGGGGTGCCGAAGCTGGCGAAGTACGCCCCGGTCAGCGCCAGAGAATAGGCCCCGTCGATGGCGAAGACGAGCTTCTCGGTGTTCCCAGTGATGGCCGGGTCCACGCCGCTTTCCACCCGGACGCCTAGGATGCGGCCGTTGCGGTCGGTGATGACGATGATCGCGTCCTTCGACGACGAAGCCGCGGCCGCCCGCTGTAACAGGGTGTCCACTTCGCCGGAGGTGAGCGTGTTCTGCGGCAGCCCGAGCGTGTTGT
The DNA here is from genome assembly GCF_008254045.1 of Limnoglobus roseus. GTDB lineage: Bacteria > Planctomycetota > Planctomycetia > Gemmatales > Gemmataceae > Limnoglobus > Limnoglobus roseus. The sequence goes on from NZ_CP042425.1 coordinate 4,612,396, forward strand.
TGCCGGCCGGGATGACGGTTTCCCGGATGAACTTGCTGCCGGCGTCGGACAGGTTGACCGCGTCGCTGACGCCGACGTTGTAGATGTTGTTCGTCCCGTCGCCGCCGCCGAACGAGTTCAGGCCTAACCCGCCCTTGAGGACGTCGTTGCCCTCGCCACCGGTGATCGAGTTGAGCGCCCCGCCGCCCGAGAGGCGGTCGACGCCGTTACCTCCGTCGAGGACCGTGTTGATCAAAATTCCTTGATCGACCTTCACCACGTCGTCGCCGTCACCCGCCGCGACCTTGATGAGGTTAATCCCGACGATCGCCGTTCGGAAGACCTCGACGCCCCGTTCCGCCACGACCACGTCCGTGCCGTCGCGGAAGACGGTAATGCGGTTGTCGGCCGCGTCGCCCGTGACAGTTAGGGTGCCACCCGCGACGGCCGCGGTGACGCTCGGTTGGTCACGCTGCTCCAGTGTTTCCAACTTGAGAAGGGTCTTCTTCGTGGTTGCCTTCGAGCTGGTATGAGTCGTGGGTTTCATCACTCCCCCTAGTCCGCGTGACGCGATTCCGTGGTCTTCTCGATACAGTCGGCATAATCGTGAGATCGATTCGAATGAAATTGCCGGTCCGTATCAAGTTCTTCGAGACCGATGAAAGGTGGGCACTCTGGCGAAGTGGAAATCTTGCCCAGTCTATTTGACCAGAACAACCGTTGCTTTCCTCATGTTCGGAACCCTTATCGCCGATATTCCTCTGGAACTGGGCCATACGTTTGATGGCCGGGTTGAGCTGTCCCCTGGTCCGCCCATCGGGTGTGCGAGAGTTGGAGAACGTCGCATGAAGTTCCTGACCCGGCTGCAACTGTTAGCCTGTGCCACGACGCTCGGCCTCGCCGGTTCCGCCGTCGCCCAAGCCCCGGTCGAGCCGCTGACTCTTCCCACACTGCCGACTCCGCCCGGGGCGACGTCCAAGCCGCGGGACCCGTCGCAGCGGAACCTCGAACCGAAAGACGCCCAGGTGGTCGAACCGGCCGGGGCGACGGACGTTTTGACCGCGCCCCCCGTTCCAACCGCCGCTCGGGTTCAGCGGCGCGAGCACCGTCATCCCGCGCAGCGGCACGAACGCGGAGTTCGTCACCGTCGAGGACCGCTGGCGGATCGGCTTCCCGGAATGGGACCGCTACGGCAAGGGCCAGCGGACCGTCGCGGACGCCCCGTACCGCATCGGCCGGCTCATCGACCCGTACAACCTCAACGTGCTCAAGGGCGACTACCCGATCAGCGGCCAGCACACGTTCTTGAACATCACCGGCACGACGATCGGGCTGTTCGAGGGGCGACAAATCCCGACCGCGACCGGGGCGTTCGAGAGCACCGCCCGGCCGTTCCAGTACGAGAACTTCGGCCGCCCGAACCAGTTCCTCTACTCGCAAAACACGCTGCTGTCGTTCGACCTCTTCCACGGCGACACGAACGCCTTTAAGCCGATGGACTGGCGGGTCAAGTTGACCCCGGCGTTCAACGTGAACTTCATTGACGTGGACGAACTCGCCGTCGTCAGCCCGGACGTGCGGAAGGGCACGCAACGGGGCCGGAGCTGGTTCGCACTGCAAGAGGCGTTCGGCGAAGTGAAGCTGGCCGACACCAGCGCCGAGTACGACTTCATGTCGTTGCGGGTCGGGAACCAGCCGTTCAGCAGCGACTTCCGCGGCTTCATCTTCAGCGACACGAACCGCGGGGCACGCCTCTTCGGGACGGCCAACGGCAACCGCGACCAGTACAACTTCGTCTTCTTCCGCCAGTTGGAGAAGGAAACGAACAGCGGCTTGAACACGTTCGAGGACCGCAACCAGAACATCTTCATCGCCAACTACTACCACCAAGACTTCATCTTCCCGGGGTACACGATCGAAGGCAGCGTCCACTACAACAACGACGGCCCGGACACGCTGTTCGACCGCAACCGCTTCCTCGTGCGGCCGGACCCGGTCGGCATCTTCCAACCGCACCGCGTCGAGGTCGCGTACCTCGGGTTCGCCGGCGACGGGCACATCGACCGCTTCAACATCAGCCACGCCTTCTACTGGGCGCTCGGCCGCGACAGCAACAACCCCTTGGCCGGTAAGGCGCAGTCGATTAGCGCCCAGATGGCCGCGGTGGAACTGTCCTACGACCGCGACTGGGCCCGGTTCCGCGTGTCCGGCATGTGGGCGTCGGGTGACAACAACATCTCGAACGGTAAGGCGACCGGCTTCGACAGCATCCTCGACAACACGGTGTTCGCCGGCGAGTTCAGCTTCTACAACCGCCAGAACATTCCGCTCTTCGGCGTGCAGTTGACCCAACGGAACAGCTTGTACAACGGCCTGCGGTCGAGCAAGATTCAGGGCCAGACGAACTTCGTGAACCCCGGCTTGCAGCTCATCAACTTCGGCTTCGACGCCGACATCACGCCGCGACTCCGCAGCGTGAACAACGTGAACTTCCTCTGGTTCGACAAGACGAACGTGCTGGAGCAGTTCGTCTACCAACGCCGCATCGACCGCGACATCGGCACCGACGTGAGTACGTCGATCGAGTACCGGCCGCTGTTGAACAACAACGTCATCATCCTCGGCGGCATCTCGACGCTGGTGCCCGGCGGCGGCTTCCGGCAACTGTACAACCGCCAGGACGACCACGTGAACCCGATGGGGTCGGCCTTCATGGAAGTCGCGCTGACGTACTGACCGCCGCTTGCCTTTCGGCCGCAACGCGGCCCGCGCGGAGAGCCTGGGTCGCAAGCCCCAGGCTCTCCGCGCGGGCCGCGTTCGGTGTCAAAACCCCGCCCGATCCGTCGCGCTGGATATGATGTCGGCATGACACTGCGGACCTGCCGACGATGACGGACTGCGACGTGCTGATTGTTGGGCAAGGCTTGGCCGGCACGACCCTCGCCTGGCAACTCCTCTGGCGGGGCGTGGCGTTCCACATCGTCGACCGCGACGAACCCGTGACGGCGTCCAAAATCGCCGCCGGCCTCATTACGCCGATCACCGGCAAACGGGTCGCCGCGTCGTGGCGGTACGACGAACTCTTCACCGCCGCCGTGGCCTTCTACCGACGGGTCGAATCGCAGACGGGCACGCCGTTGTTCTCGCCCCGTTCGGTCGTCCGCCTGTTCCAGTACGACGCGGACCGAAAGCAGTACGAGAAGAAGCGAATCGACTTCGGCCCCCACGCTCGCCCGCCCGCCCCGCCGCTGGACGAGGCCGAGTTCCGACAAACGCTCGGCGGGTTCGAGATGCCGGCCGGCCAACTCCGTGTCCCCGACTACCTGCACGCCTCACGTGCCGCGTTCGGGGACCGCTTCCGCGTCGCGTCGGTTGACGCCAGCGAGCTCGAAATCGAGCCTGACGGGGCGCGCGTGCCTTCGCTCGGCCTGAGGGCGAGGGCCGTGGTGTTCTGTCAAGGGTTCTGGAACGCCGAGAACCCGCTCTTCCGCTCGGTCCCGTTCACGCCGGCGAAGGGCGAAATCCTTACGCTGCGTGTCCCGGACCTGCGAGAAGACCGCACCGTCAACCGTGGGGTTTGGCTGGTGCGCGAGGGCGGAGACCTCTTCCGGGTTGGCTCGACCTACGACCGTGAGAACCTCGACCACCGACCGACCGCGGCCGGCCGTGAGGAGATCTGCACGCGGCTGCGCGAGTTCCTGCGGCTGCCGTTCGAAGTCGTCGATCACCGGGCGGCCGTCCGGCCCATCGTCGATCGGCGGAAGTTGCTCGCCGGCGTGCTGCCGCACCAACCGCGGGTCGGGTTCTTCAACGGGCTAAGTTCGAAAGGGTCGCTCTGGGCACCGCACTTCGCCGGCCAACTCGCAGACGTGTTATCGGGCCGTGGGACCATCGACGCGGAGGTCGATCTCGCCCGGCACTGGGGGGCGTGATGGACTTCACCTTGTTGGCCCACCAGATCGTTTGCGAATATCTTCGGCCCGGCGAAATCGCCATCGACGCCACGGTCGGCAACGGCCACGACGCGAAATTCCTCGCGGAACTCGTCGGCCCGACCGGCCGCGTGTACGGCTTCGACGTTCAACCGGCGGCGATCGCGCGGGCGGAAGAAATGCTGGCCGGTTGCCCGACCGTGTCGCTGTTCCTCGCGGACCACGCCGAGATGGCGGGGCGACTGCCCGCCGACCTGTGGGAACGGGTGGGGGCGGTGATGTTCAACCTCGGCTACCTGCCTCGCGGGGACCGTACGATTTCGACGAGTACGGCGTCCACCGTGCGGGCGTGTGACGATGCGTTGTCACTGCTCCGGCCGGGCGGCGTGCTGACGGTGATGGCCTACCGCGGGCACCCCGGCGGGCGGGAAGAAACCGAGGCGGTGCGGGCGTGCTTCCGGAGGTTGCCGGCGAAGGAGTTCGCGTTCCAAGAAACGCCCGCGTCGGCCGTGCCGACGTGCCCGGTGCTGTTCGTCGTGCGGAAGCTCGGGATTATGTCTTGAGCGTCTGGACCGCGCCGTGATTCGCCGCGCTCGCGTTCGCCGCCTCGATGAACGCCACGATTTCCAGCGTGACCGCCACGTCGAGCGGAGCCTTGCCAGTCTGGAACGTCTCGACCACCTTCTTCAGCAGTTCCCGGTAAATCACACCCGTTCCCACGGTCACGGCCTGCGGGCCATTCTCCGCGTAGGCGGTGAAGCCGTAGGAGCCGCCGCCGGTGCGGTTGCCGCGAACCGTCGCCACGCGGCCGTCCTTCCAGGTGCCGGTCGCCACGTCCACGTCCTTCTGGTGGGTGCAGGTGACGCGCTCGCAGCCCGGCCCCATGAGCGTGTACAAGATCTCGACCGCGTGGATGCCGTAGTGGAACAGGCCGGGGTTTCGGTCGTGCAGCGACGCCGGACCGTGGGCGTGGCAGCCGAGGACTTTGCCGTGCTTTGCGTCGGCGGCGTAGGCCGTCACCTCTGGGGCGTACCGCAGCGACGACGAACTGAACAGTGGCAGCTTCTTCTTCGCCGCGAGGTCGATCATCTTCTTCGCGTCCTCGGTGGAGCACGCGAACGGCTTGTCCACGAAGCACGGTAGCCCGGCCTCCAGAAATGGCTTCGCCCGCTCCCAGTGAACGGAGCCGTCCACGGCCTCGATCAGCACCGCGTCCACCTTGCCGATGATGTCGGTCGGCTTGTCCACGAGTGGTACGCCAAGCTTCTTCATCTCCTCCGTGTACCCGGCGATCCGCTCCGGCGAAATCTTCGACTCGCCGGAGCAACCGACGACGACCTTCGCGCCGTCCACCCACTGTCCCTCGGCGATGCCGACGTGGTTGAGCCGCTTCGTGAACTCGACGGCGTGCGACGTGTCGAAGTCGAGGATGCCGAGGCGGATCATGACTCACTCCTTGCGAAGGGCCGACAGGATCGGCACGCGGGCGGCCCCGCGGGTGGCCAGCGTGACCACGATCATACCCACGGCGAACACGCCGACCAACAAGATACCGACGCCCTTCCACGGCAGGCTACCGCCGAGGGCCAGGTGCGGCAGTACCGACAGGACTGCTGCGGCCAGCCCGAGGGCCACGCCGAGCGAGAGCAGCACGAGGTTCTCTTGCAGGACCAGTCGCCGGATGATGCCCACGGGGTAGCCGACGGCCCGGAGCAGGGCGAACTCGCCGACACGCTCCCACACGCCACGGAGGATGACGACCGCCAGCCCGAGCAGGCCGAGCAGCAGGCCGAGCGCGCCGAGCAGTTGGAACGTCGTCAGGTACGTGCCGACCACCGCCTGGAATGCCGCCACGCGCTCGCGGCTCGGCGTGACGGCCACGCCACTGTCGCTCAGGCCGGCCGTCAGCACCTTCGCGACGTCCCCGGCCGCTTCCGGCTTGGTTTCGACGAGTTGCAGCCGGAAGCCTTCCTCGCGCGGGTGCAACCTTCGCAAGTGCTCGTCGGCCATCACGAGTTCGCTCTGAAAGACGCTGTCGATCAGCGTGCCGACGATCCGGCACTTTACCGGTCGGCCGGCTTCGTCCTGCACGTTCACGGTGCCGCCGACGTCGGTCTTCAACATCCACATCACGGTGTTCTGCTCCGCGAACACGGGCACCGCCCCGTCCGGCTGCGGCTTCTTCAGCAGCACCCACGGGTTGGTTCCCTCGAACGGTTCGGTCGCCGCGAAGCGGAAACCGCCGCGCTCGATCAAGTCGTCCGGCACGCCGAGCAGCCGCGGCCGGCCGGCTTGATAGAGGTTCAGGCAACTCGCGTCGTCGCCGGCCACGACTCGCACGGGGATGCTCGTGGTGATCGCGTTCAATTTCGCCTCGGCGTCGGCCATCAACGCCGCTTTGTCCGGCCCCGTCGGGTTCTTCGCGGCCCGATCCTGGAAGTACACGTCCAGCCCGGTCAGCACGTCGTCGCGGCCGGCTTTCTGGTCGAGGCGGTTGAACAGCGGCACGTCGCTCTCGACGAGCAGGTTGAAGCCGCCGCTGCCGCCGGTCTTGTCGCCGAAGTCGTGGTCGGGCTTGCGGCGGAAGCTCTCCACGGCGACGAGCAGGAATGTCGCCGAGCCGATCAGAAAGACGGTCAGCACACTGCGGCCGGGGAACCGCCCGGCGTTCCGCACGCTCAGGTCGCCGACGGATTTCGCGAGGCCGTGTGAGGCCGTCAGCCACCGGCGGACGAGGATCAGCCCGGCGGCGAACAGGAGCGAGCCGCCGCCAAAGAAGCTGAGCGCGCGGAAGTCCGGGTTGGCGATGAACCCGCCGCCGACGAGCGACCCCACGGCCGCGAGCAAGCAGACGACGAGCAGCACCGTCGTCCACCGGCGGCGGGCGTGCGGGTCCGGTTCCGCGACATCCGTCTGCCCGCGGAGCAACGTCGGCGGGGCGATCCGCACGAGCTTCCGCACGGCGAGCCAGATCGTCAGGCCGGTCATCAGCACGGTCAGCACGAAGCCAAGGGCGGCACTCACGGGTGTCGTGTGCGGCTGGAGGAAAGTTCCCACGGTCGGATCGGGCCACAGGTCGGTGAGGACGTGGAGCAAGAACCGCGCGTACACGACCGCAACGCCGACGCCGAGGGCCGCACCGACGGCCGAGAGCATCAACCCTTCGCCGAGGAGAAGGCGGAGGACAGTACGCGGCCGGTAGCCGGCGGCGAGAAAGCTGCCGACTTCTTTCGCCCGCCGTTCGACGTTCAGCCGGAACATCAGGCCGACGAGCAGGAGAGCCGACACGATGAGGAAGAAGCTGAACCCGAGGAACAGGCCGCCGAAGTCGGTCCCGCCGTGGCTCGCCGTCAACAGTCGGTCGCGGACGTTCTCCACGACGATGCCGCCGGCTGCGGGCGTGAGCTTCGCGCGAAGCAGGGGCCGCAGTTTCGCCGCGGTCTGCTCCGGCGTCTCGCCGGTGGCCGGAGCGATGCGGAGTGAGGTCACACTGCCGAAGCGACTGCTGAACAACTTCTCGCCGGTCGCGCGGTTGACGTAGGCCTTCGGCGTCGTGCGGTAGTCCTTCCAGAACTTGTCGTGAACGTCGTTCGGCCGGATGCGCGTGCGGTCGAACGTGAACGGCGGCTGCCAGGTGGCGATGTCGAGCTTGTCGGTGATACCGGGGAACGGCGGCGTGAGAGTCGGGTCCGCGGCGACACCCGCGAGCGGAATCTTACCGCGGAGTTTGAAGTCGGCCGTGACCGTCTTCTCGCCACTCTCGACATCGGGTGCGAAGAACTTCAACGTGATCGTGTCGCCGGGCTTCGCGTCGCGGATCGGCGACTCGGGCCAGTCGGCGAGCACGATCTCGTCGTCGGTCAGCGGCGGGCCAGGCGGTTGGAACGGGCCGAGCGGAGCGGCGGCCGTCGGATCGACGGCGGCGACGATCGAGTACGGGACCGCCTTCTTGCCGTGGGCGATGTCGATGGCGAGGTACGCTGTCGTGCGGGCGGAGCGGAGGCCGAGTTCCTTCGTCGCCGCGTCGGCCGCGTCGAGGACAGCCGGTTCCAGAAGGAGTCGGTCTGATTCGAGCGCGAGGTAGGGCAATTGCCGGTCGGTCACCCGGTTGCCAGTTGGCGGGTCCCGGCGGGTGCGAAGCCGCAGGCCCCAGTCGGGCAGGTCGAGCGACGTTTCGAGAGCCGCGTTCACGTCCGCGGCGGCCGGGCCGAAGGCGAAGAGGGCGTTCACGCGGCCCGGGTTGTCCGGCAGAATCTTCTTCTGAAGGGCTTCCAGTGGCACGAACACGTTCAGCGGCGGGGCCGGGTTTGGCAGCAGGCCGAAGTCGTTGGCTGGATAGTCGGGCGGCAGAATCTCAGTAACCGTCAGCGTGGCCGTGATCGCGGTCGCGTCGGTGGTCCGTTTGCTCATGATCGATGACCGCGGGATATTCGAGAACTGCTGCACCGACAGCCGCAGTTTGTCGCCGGCCTTCGCCTCGCACTTATCGGCCACGCGGCTCCCGACTACGGCCCGCAACCCGGCCTCCGGCAACTTCAGGCCGAACCGTTCGAACCCTGCCGACGTGAGGCCGATGACGACGACCCGCGGGACGGTGGCGAAATCGGCCGCGTTTTCATTGACGAGCGAACCCTGCAATACCAGGGCGGGAACGGCGTCCGAGCCTTCTGCCGTGGTCGTGCGGATCAGGCGATTGCCGGTCCACGCGGCCGTGACGCCGTTGAGTTGCCGCTCGGCCTTGGTGCGAAGGCTACCGCGAAGGGAGTCGCCGACGAACAGCGCCCCGGTGAGGACGGCGGAACTCAGCACGGCCGCGAGCAAGACGGCGAGGTTGCCGCGCCAGTGAAAGCTCAGACTTCGCCAGGGGAGGGACCGCAGGGTGAGCACGTCACGCACCCCCTTCGAGGCGGCCGTCGTTCATCTCCAACCGCCGCGGGAAGACGCCGGCCAACTCGGCACTGTGCGTGACCGCGATCAGGATCGTGCCCTGCTGCCGGTGCAGGTCCAGCAGCAGTTCGCCGACGGCGTGTGCGTTCTTGCGGTCGAGGTTGCCGGTCGGCTCGTCGGCGAGAACGAGTTTCGGCTTCTGAACCAGCGCCCGGGCGAGGGCGACGCGCTGCCGCTCGCCGCCGGAGAGTTCGGCCGGCCGGTGGTCGAGCCGCGAGCCGAGGCCGACGCGATCCAGCAGTTGCCGGGCGGCGGCTTCCAGCGCGACCGCGTCTCGGTGTGGGTTCACCAGAGTCGGGATCAGCACGTTTTCCAGCACGTTGAACTGTGGCAGCAGGTGGTGGTCTTGGAAGACGAAGCCGATCCGCTCGTTGCGGAACTTTGCCAGCCCCGCGTCGTCGAACGCGAACGGGTCTTGCCCGTCCAACGTCACGGTGCCGGCGGTCGGGCGATCGAGGGTGCCGAGGATGTGCAGGAGCGTGCTCTTGCCGGACCCGGATGGCCCCATGATCGCGACGGCGTCGCCGTCGGCGAGCGTGAGCGAGACGCCGGCGAGTACCGCGAGCGGCCCGCTGCGTGTGGGGTAGTCCTTGCGGAGATCGGTGACAGTCAGTGGCATGATGAACTACTTCGAGAAAGCGCCGGGCGTGGGAGGGACATCGGCGGTGAGGGCGAGCGTGCCGAGGCCGTAGAAGGTGTATTCCACGTCGATGCCCTCGTCCCACAGGCCGCCGTGGAAGCCGCCGCGCGGCGATTCGCACTCCTCGGCGTAGTCGCGGATGGCGGGCAGGTTCAATCGGTCGCGGCCGCCGAGTTGGTCGAGCGTCCACGCACCGGTGAAGGTCGAGAGCAAGTCCGCGGCCGGGATGCGGTCGTTCGCGCGGAAGCCGCCTTCGCCGGGGGCGGGCAGTTCTGCGAGGAAGTCGATCACCCGCGCTCGCACGTCGTCGGTGAGGGCGTTCGCGATCTGCAACACGCCGACGCCGGCCGCCGTCGGGTTCGTACCACTGCGCTTCATCGGGGCGATTTCGACGAACCCGCCGTCGTCGCGCTGCCGGCCGAGGACAAACTTCGCGAGCGAATTGAGGTTCGGGATCGGCCGTTCGAGCAATTGCAGACTCAACGCGACGAGGAAGCTGGTGTAGGTGCTGCCGCCCGTGCCGTTGGGCACCTTTGCGTAGCCGCCATCGGGGGTGCGGAACGATTCCAGCATGTCGCACACACGGTCCCGCCAGTCGGGCGGCGATTCGGCCAGCACGTTCGGCCCGCCGCCGAGCGGCACGAGATAGCACGAAACGAGCAGCGAGAAGAAATCGACCACGCCGGCCGGCTGTGATAGTCGCGAACGGAGGAACCGGGCCGCGTCGCCGCAGACTGTTTCGTTCAGTGATTGCAGCACGGCCAGCGAGCGAAGCGCGAAGCCGGTGTAATACAGGTCCGACCCGCCCTCGCGGCCGGGCCAACCGCCGTCGGGCCGCTGTTGGGCGAGCAAGTATTCGGCGTGCCGGGTGCGAACATCGTCGGGCAACTTCTCGACGCCGTCGATGAGTTGCACCGTCAGTCGGGTGAGGTAGGGTTCCGCGTCCACCTCACGCCTCCAATTTCGCGCGAAGGTCGGGGGGAATGTCCAACGATTCGAGAACCCCGCCGGACTTGCGGCAGTAGACGCTCGACATCAGCCCCTCGGCGATCGGCTGACCGGCGAGGGTGAACGTGAACTTGTAGCTGATCGACTTCTTGCCGATCTTCTCGACGCTCACGGCGATCGTCACTTCGTCTTCGAAGCGGAGCGGCCGCTGGAAGTCGCACGCCGTCGAGACGCGGGGGAAGCCGTAACTCTGGCCGCCCTCGGTCCACGACACCGTCAGGCCGTGGGACCGCAGGAACGCCGTCTCGGCCACTTCCATGAAGCGGAAGAAGTTCGAGAAGTGCATGATGCCGGCCATGTCGGTGTCGCCGAACTCGACGCGGCGGGTGATGGTGAACGGCTGCGACATCAGGTGTACTTCTCCAACACGGCGACCGTCTCCTTCGCCATCCGCTCTGCGGTGAAACGGTCGCGGACCCTGTCGAGGCCCAGTCGGCTCATTTTTTGGTGCAGTTCGGCGTCGGTCAGGGTCGTCACCAGCGCGGCCGCAAGGGCGGCGGGGTCGTTGGGCGGGACCAAGTGACCGGCTCCGGTCATCTCGATCAGTTCCGGGAAGGAACCGTGGGCCGGTTGCACTACCGGCAGGCCGTTCGCCCACGCTTCGAGGACGTAGAGCCCCTTCGGTTCACGGTACGTCGTCGGCACGGAAAGGACATCGACCGATTGCAGAAATCGCACCTTCGCCGCGTGGTCCTTACTCTCGACGTGTTCGAAATCGTCCGTCAGCCCGGCGGCCGCGAGTTTCTTCACCTGCTGCTCGAAGTAGCCGCGGTTGTTCTCGCCGAGCCAGCCGGACGCCTTCAACAACACCTTCGGCGTGCCCGGCGTTTGCCGCAGGTGGATGAACGCATCGACGAGGTTGTGAAACCCCTTCTCCGGGGCGATGCGGGCGAAGTAGCCGACGCGGTACGGTCCGCCGGTCGGCAGAACCCGCCCTTGCTCGCCGTGGCCCTTCAGGTTGATGCCGGGGTAGACGACGTGGCTCGGCACGTCGTGAATGCCGAGGTATTCGTTCATATGGTCGGCGTAGAAGCGGCTCGTCGAGATCGTCGCCGTGGCGAACATCAGGTTCTCGCGGATCAAGTCCACGCACGCGCCGCGATCCTTCTCCGGCAGGGCGTCGAGGAAGATGTCGTCTCCTTGCAACGTCACCAGAACCGGCACGCTGAGAGCGACCTTCAGTGCTGGCAGGATGCCCGAGAGCAGGGCGTTCGTGAGCAGGATCACGTCCGGCTTCACGTCGTCCCGCAGGTAGGCGACGAGTTTGGCGAGTTCCTTCTTCTGGAAGCCGTCCTCGCCCTTCAGCATGGAAACCGTCAGCGCCCCGAGCACCGAGTACGGCGTTCGCACGGCGAACCGCGACACCCACTTGAGCAGCCGGGGGTAGTCGAGCAGGCGGTCCAACAGCCACGGCGTCTTGCGGAACAGCCACGACTTCTGTTGCAGGAAGACGTTGATGCCGCCGAAGAAGACCCGCTTCTGGCTGCTGTCGTCCTCGTCGGTGCGGATCGGCGTGTACGTGGGGATCAGGAGTGCGTCGTGGCCGATCTTGTTGAGCGCGCCGACGAGCGTGTTGTCGCGCATGCAGCTGCCGCAGTACATGCCCGCCGCCCCGGCCGTGATGAACGCGATTCGCACGAGTCGCTCCCGATGTGGCTATCTTACGGAGGCTACCCGGATGGCGGCGGTAGCCTTACAGGCGCGACTACCCCGAAACTTCATGTGCGATTCATCGGACCATTACGCCCGAGGAGAAGATGAAGGGCAGGGTTTCTGAACGTCGGAGGGGGTATCCGTGCTCGACGCCATCGCGATTTCGGACCTGCACCTCGGCAGCGACAACTGCCAGGCGGAAGCGCTGGTGCAATTCTTGGAAGCAATCCGATTCGGCGACGTGCCCACCCGGCGGATCATCCTGAACGGCGACGTGTTCGATTCCATCGACTTCCGCCGGCTGAAGAAGCACCACTGGAAGGTACTCTCCCTGATCCGCAAGATGGCTGACGAGGTCGAGATCGTCTGGATCAACGGCAATCACGACGGCCCCTCGGACATCGTCTCGCACTTGCTCGGCGTAACGGTCGTCGATGAGTTCCTCGTCGTCAGCGGCGGCAAGCGCGTTCTGTTCCTGCACGGGCACCGGTTCGACGCCTTCCTCGAAAAGCACCGGATCACGACCTGGTTCGCGGACTGGGTGTACCGAATGCTCCAGAAGATCGACCCCACCCACGGCTTCGCCCGGTGGGCCAAGCAGAGCAGCAAACTCTTCCTCCGCTGCACGGCGAAGATCGAGGCAGAGTCGATCAGCTACGCGGAAACGAAGGACTGCGACGCCGTGTGTTGCGGTCACACGCACCTCGCGGTCGCCAACCGGAACGGGCCGATCGAGTACTTCAACAGCGGGTGCTGGACGGAAAAGCCGTGCCACTACCTGACGGTGGAGAACGGCTTCATCGACTTGAAGTCGTACCACGAATCACCGGCCGTCGTCGACCGGCCTCAACTGGCCGCCGTATCGGCCTGAGGCTCGTCCGGCACGATCGGCTTGCTCGCGTCGATGAACATCCACAGGCCGACGCCGATGAAATAGACGACGCCGTAGATCGTGAACAGGATCAGGATGCCGTCCGTACCGGGGTAGTGCTTGCGAATCCAGCCGGTGACGAAGATGCCGGTGAACGCCCCGCCGAGGTTGCCGACCATGTTCATTGTCCCGGCCACGGTCGCCGCGTACTTCTGGCCGATGTCCTGGCACACGGCCCACGACGGGGCCATCATCAGGTCGTTCATGAACCCCATCAGGATTACTAGCCCGGCGAACAACAACAGGTTGTTCGGGTCGGTTAACTTCACGCCCGCGGCCAGGAAGTAACACAAGCCGGCACCGCCGTAGCCGATCATGCCGATCAGCCGTCGGCCCCACTTGCGGTCGCCCGTCCGACGGATGTAGCGGTCCGACATCACCCCGCCGAGGTAGCAACCGCCCATCCCAACCAGGAGTGGGGCACCGCTGAGCAGGGCAACGAAGATGCGGCCGCCGAGTGTCTTGGACGCCTCCGGGAACTGGGACTTCAGTTCGCCAGGGAGGAAGTACATGAGGAAGTACCAGCAGAAATTCGTGACGACGTACATCCCGCACAGGGCGAGGAGGTTCCGCGACGCGAACAGCTTTGCGAATGGCACGCCGGCGTGCGCGGCCGGGGGCGAGCGGCCGGCGTCGATGATCGCGCGTTCGGCCTCGTTGACCTGCGCGTGATCGTTGGGTTTGTTCGTGAACAGCAGGAAGAAGGCCACGCACCACACCGCGGCGGCCGAGGCGAACAGCCACATGGCTTGCCGCCAGCCCAGACCCGCGACTTCCGGGTCGGTAATCAGCACCCACACGAGGGGCGTCATTCCGCCCATGAACCGGGCGCTCATCCAGATGGCCGACTTCGCGAACCCGCGGTCGGACGCCGGGAACCAGTTGTACAGTGACTTTGAGATGTTCGGGAACGCCCCTGCCTCGCCGACGCCGAAGAGAAACTGAATCACGATCAACGCGGTGAAGCCGACGAAACCGACGACCGGCAGTGTCATGCCGGTGAACCCGGTGAGCGCCACGAAGACCGTCCACCAGAGGACGACCCGCAGCAGTGTGGACCGAGGGCCGCGAGTGTCGCCGAGCCAGCCGGATGGAATTTCGAAGATGGCGTAGGCGAACTGGAAGGCCATCAGCACCCAGAAGAAGTCGTCCTCCGTGTACGACGACCCCTGGTCGTTCAGGTCCTTCATGATCGCCGCCTTCGCGCTACCGTTGGCGGCCCGGTCCATGTAGGTAATCATGGCCAGCAGGCAGAGTAGAGCGAGGATGACGTAGCGGAACCGGGTTGGTTCTTGAGCGGGTGGGGAGTTCATGAACGAAGGTGCCGAGGGAGGAGGGTTTGCCACAACTGTAGCGGCAGGCCCCACGTCCGGCAACGGAATGATTACCGCGGCTTCTTCTCGTCCGGTTTTTTCGCTTCCTGATTTGCGGCGGCCGTCTTGGCCTTCGCCGCCAGCGTGGCGGCGTCCGTGATCTTCACCTTGTCGGTGTCCTTGTGGATCGAGAAGGCCGTGTCGTCCTTCCAGGTCACGTCGCCGGTGAAGAGTTGCTTGCCGAACAGGCCGGTTTCGCTTACGGCCAGCGTCTTCGTTCCGCCGGTTTGGCGGAACTCCCGGACCGTCTCGCCGGGGGCGAGTTTCAACGGCTTGCACTTCCGCACTTGGCCGTTGACCGTGACCGATTCCTGGACGACGAGAGTTTGATTGGTGTCATTGGAAATGGTGATCCACCCGGCTGATACGACACCCGGCGTCAGGAGCAATCCCACGCACAGGGCCGCCAGAAGTTTTGCCAGGAGTCGGGGCATAATCGCACCGAAGGACGGAATCACAACTGATGAATGTCGAAATCCGGCCAGCTTGCGCGCAAAAAAATGTCCGTTGCGGAAAATATCCGCACTGGCACCCCAACAGTAGTGTCATGCTACGCGATTTTGCCCGGCCACAGCGCAAGATGTTCACGCTTAAAGCTAATCAGAGTATAGTGTTAATCTTCCTCGTTGCCGTAGAGTTTCCTTCCGTCGGAGCAGCGAGGTGTCAATTGTGCATCCTACCTATTATCCCCACACGACAGGGCCAAACCTGCGTCGCCCTCTCCGAAAACGGAAAGCGATAAACCATCTACGGTCGCGTGGGTGAGTTCAGCGACGTCGCGGAGATGCGGAACGAGGTGGAAAGTTGGATCGGCGACAGGGTTGACGTAGAATGGCTCGAACACAACCGGCGTGGGGACGACCCCACGCTTCTTTTTTTGCTCCGGTGGGGACGACCCCGCCACAACGCGAGGTGCGTTATGGCCTGGGTCTACCTATTTACCGCTGGTCTTTTTGAAGTTGCGTGGGCCGTCGCCCTGAAGCGGAGCGAGGGGTTCACCAAATTCTGGCCGTCGGCCGCCTTCGTTGCGGCGATGGCGGTGAGCCTGATCTTGCTCGGCGTCGCCCTGCGGTCGCTACCACTCGGCACGGCCTACGCCATCTGGACTGGCGTCGGGGCCGTCGGCACCGTCATCCTGGGCATCACGCTATTCGGCGAGTCCGCGAGCGCGGCCCGACTGGCGTGCGTGGGTTTGATCGTGGCCGGAATCATCGGGTTGAAGTTGGTGTCGGCGGAATGACTACTTCGCCCCGAGGCAGTACAGCGATCCCTTCTCGGTGCCGATCAGGATGCAATCCGGGCCGACGGCCGGCGAGCCGGTGACGGCACTGTCCAGGTTGATCTCTTGAACCTTCCGGCCGGTCTTCAGGTCGAGGGCGTAGAAGTTGCCGTCGTTCGACAGGCAGCCGACGTACACCCGCTCGCCGACGATCACCGGCGAGCCGTCCACCATGCCGTCGGTGGCGAAGTGCCACTTTTCCTTGCCGAACTGCCGGTCGAGGGCGTACACCTTCTTGTCCTCGCTCGCGGTCACGACGAGCTTATCCGTGACGGCCGCCGAGGAGTAAAACGGTTGCTGCCGTCGGGGTGCCTCGAACCACCAGACCTTCTTCGCGGCCTTCAGGTCGATCGCCACGACCTGCGACTTGCCCATCGTGCCAACGTAGGCCGTGTCGCCGAAGACGGCCGTCGTCGCCGCCGCTTGGTCGTCGAGGTACAGGTTCGAGATTTCCTTGCCGGTCTTCGCGTCGAGGATGTGGAAGACGCTGTCGCACCCCGCCACGAACGTCCGGTCGCCCACGACCGTCGGTGTGCCGTTTGACCCGCCGTCAATGGCGAACTCCCACACCTTCTTGCCGTCCGGCCCGACGCAGTACAGCGGAATGTCCCGCGACCCGAGCAGGACGTTCTCGCCGTGGAAGTTGACGCCGGACTTGATCGCCCCTTCAACGGTGAATTCCCAAACCTTCGCCCCGTCCGCGGCGTTCACGCAGAAGAGTTTGCCGTCGGCCGTGCCGACGTACACGCGACCCTTACGGACGGCCGGCGACGCTTGCACCGGCGAGCCGAGGCCGACCTTCCACTTTTGCTGGCCGGTCTTCAGGTCGATGGCGTAGAAGTGCTTGTCGGCCGACCCGATGTAGACGACGCCGTCGACGATGGCTGGTGCGCCTTCGATCGCGTTGCCGGTCTTGAACCGCCACCGCTCGTCGAGTTGGTCGGGCAGCTTGGCGTCGGCGACACCCAACCCGTCCGGCGTGCCGCGGAAGATGGGCCAGTCGGCGGCCGGAAGCAGGGGCGTCAAAAGCGCGAGAGTGAGCAGGGATCGCAACATGTCACACCGATGGAAATGAAGGGGTGAAGGGGTGGCACGGTGAAAGGGTGATAAAGGCAGAAGACCTGGTCTTCTCACCCCTTCACCGTGTCACCCTTCATCTGCTACCACGCCGCCCGGTAGATCTCTAGGATGTCCGACTCGTCCACGCGGCGGGGGTTGAAGCGGGCCGTCCACTGTTGGTTCGCCTCGTGGGCGAGCAGCGGCAGGATGCCCTCGTCCACGCCGATGTCCTTGAGCGAAAGCGGTAAGCCGGCGGCGAACACCATTCGCGAGAGGCGGTCGGCCAGTCGTTCCGGGGCAACGTGGGCGCTCGGCTCACCGATCAGCTGCGCGTAAAGCTCGCCCGCCATCGGCCCGTTGAACCGCACCACGTGCGGGAGCATCAGGCCGATGGCGACGCCGTGTGTGACGCCGTAGTGGGCGGTCAGTGGGTTCGCGCAACTGTGGCAGACGCCGAGCATCGCGGACTCGATCGCCATGCCGGCAAAGTGTGCGCCGAGTTGCATCGCGGACCGGGCGGAGAGGTTGGTCGGCTGGCTGAGGACCGTTTCGAAACTCGGCTCCAGGTGCCGCCACGCGGCGAGCGAGTAGGTGCGGGAAACCGGGTTCGCCTTGACGCAAACGAACGACTCGACGGCGTGGGCGACGGCGTCGATGCCGGTGACGGCCGTGACCGTCCGCGGTTGCGAGAGCGTCACTTCCGGGTCGAGGATCGAGATGCGGAACGCGGCCTTCTTGTCGCCGCACGCCATTTTCATGTGCGACGAGGCGTCGGTGATGAGCGCGTAACTTTGGGCCTCGCTGCCGGTGCCGGCCGTCGTCGGCACGCCGACGCTCGGGAGCATCGGCTTCGTCGCCTTGTCGTGGCCCTTGTAGTCGGCCATCCGGCCGCCGTTGGTGTAGAGGAAGTTGATCCCCTTCGCGCAGTCCATGCTGGACCCGCCGCCGACGGCGACGATCAGGTCGATGTCAGCCGCCTTTGCGGTCGCCACGCCGTCGGCCACTTCTTTCTCGGTTGGGTTCTCCTTCACGCGGTCGAAGACGGTGACTTCGTACCCAGCTTGCCGGAGCGACTTCGTCGCCCGCTGCGGGTGGCCGGCGTGCGCGAGGCCGGGGTCGGTGACGAGCAGGACGCGCGACCCCGGGAGCGAGCGGGTCAGCTCGCCGAGGCGGTTCAGCGCGCCGCACTCGAACACGATGCGGCCGAGCGGCTGGATGTCAAACGCGGGGGGTGTGGCCATCGGCAATCTGGAGGGCACGTTGTTTGTAAAGGTGGGTGAAGAGATTGCCTTCATGCGGCTGGTCCCAGGTCAGCCGGTTGGTCGGCAACGGCCCGATGTTAAGACGCTCGATGGTGGGGCACGCCAAGGCCGCACCGATGAAGCTCGCGTCGTTGCTGATGACGGTTGCGGCCAGGGTGTACCCGATCCGCTTCAGCACGTCCGCTTGGGGGCATTCTATCACGCTGGCATAGGGGAAGAGGAATTCCTTGTTCGCCAGCGGGTGTTCCGGCGTCTCGCAGCGGATGACGGTCGGCAACAGGTACGCGATGCGGCCGTCCTTCACCAGCCGCGGCGAGCCGCGGAGTTTCTCGGTCACGTCCACCGCACCGGGCGTTTTCAGGGCCTCGTCGATCATGTTGTTGATCGCCTCCGCCACCTCCGGCTTCGCGAACGCGCTGATTTCGCAGGCCGGGTCGTCCCACGCCCGCGGCTTCATGCCCGCCAACTTCTTGGCGAGAGCCTCGGCGATCTTGTCGCCGTTCTTCGGCGTCCAGATGGCGGAGGCGTTCACGCACGCCCGCCCGCCGTTGGCGGCGACGGCTTCCACGAAAAGGTCGGTGTATTTCTCGTAATTGTCGGCCTCGTCCTCGCCGAAGATGAGCTTGCTGTAGCCGGTGCCGTGAATCTCGACGCGGTGGTCGTTCTTGTACGGGGCCATCGTGCGGTCGTCGCCGAAGGCCATGCTGCGGCCGCACAGCCGAAGGATGTCGCCCGCCCCGGCGTGATCGGCCGGCAGGAAGGCCATGAAGTGCGCTGGGATGCCGGCTTTGATGAACGCCTGGAGGACGCGGTAAGGCGTCCACGGCTCTTCGCGGCCGGGCTTGAGCAGCAGCGGAATCTTGAACGCGAGCGTCGGCACCCACAGGGAATGCACGCCCGGCGAGTTCGACGGCAGCACGGCCCCGAACACGTCGGTCGTTGGGTAGAACGCCTGCATCCGCCCGGCCTTCGTGGAGTACCCCTTGTCGAGCGCCTCCACGTCCAGCCCGCGGGTCAGACCGCCAACGACTTCCTCGATGTTGTTGAGGACGTAGTGGACCTTGCGGGCGTTGCGGTCGCAGAAGACCATCGGCGAGCCGGTCGTGGCCGACAGGTTGCGGACGTAATCGGCGAAGCTCAGCTCCGCGTCGCCGCAGGGGAGGGTGGCGTTGAGGAAGTAGTCGGCCGCCTTCTTGTACATCGCCAGGATGTCGCGGATCGGGATGGCGGCGAGTTCCTTGTGGGCGCGCTCGCACGTGCCGATGTCGCGGGCGATCTGGCTGCCCGTGACCTGGCTGACTTCCGCGACCGGCTCGCCGGTGACGTGGTGGACCAGCGTCGCCTTGTCGAGGCTCGTGTACGGCTTGCCGAAGCGGAGAGCGGGAATGCGGATCATGGGAATCGAATCGCCTGCAAAAAGGATCCGCCGGGCTGCGGTGCCCGGCGGGAGAGTTGGGATCAGTACACGCCGACCACGGTGCCGCCGGCCAGTGCCGCGAACGGGCGGACGCCGCTAACGCCGTCCCACGGGTACTTCTCGTACGGCTTCTCGCGCTCGCCCTCGTCGCGCTCTGGGAAGCGGGGGACGAAGAACTCCTTCGTCAGCGTCGTCAGCAGCACGCGGCCGGTCGCGCCGTAGGGGACGATCTCGTCGAAGTTGTCCGGGTTCACGACCTGGATGACGGCCCGCGGTTGCGGGGCGTAGTACGTGATCTTGAAGCCGTCGTCCGGGCCGATCGGCTTACTGCACGCGAGGCCCATGAGCGTGTTGCCGTAGGTCGGCGTCATGTACACGTCGCCGTTGTCGAGCATCTCCTCGTAGGCTTCCCGAGTGAACTGCGGCGTGAACTCGGTCCCGCCGCTGAAGATGCCGATGATGCCCGCGGCCTTGATCGACCGTAGCCCGCCCGCCGGGATCGGCTTGCCGAGGGAGCGGAACTTGTCTTCGAGCTTGCCGTTCCGCAGGGCCTCGTCGAACGCGGCGAGGAGCTTTGGCGTCGTGAACATGCACTTGATGTCGTGCCCGCCGGCCAGCACGGTGAGGGCCTGCTCGATGCAGTGCTCCTTGTAGGCGTTGGCCTCGGAAATCTTGCGGTCCTTGATGCACTTCACGACCCAACGCGGGTCGAGGTCCACGGCGAAGCAGATGCCGCCGCGGTACTGCGCCAGGTGCTCGATCGCCAGCCGCAGCCGCCGCGGGCCGGACGGCCCGAGCATGAGCCAGTTGCTCCCGCGGGGGAACGCCTTGTCCGGCAGCGTGTCGGACATCATCTCGTAGTCGATCTTGAAGTCGTCGATGACGATCCGCGACTTCGGCAGGCCGGTCGTGCCGCCGGTTTCGAAGACGTACACGCCGCGATCGGCGTAAGCCTTCGGCACCCACTTGCGGACGGGGCCGCCACGGAGCCACTCGTCCTCGAAGATCGGGAACCGCTTGATGTCGTCGAAGGTCTTGACGTCCGTCAGCGGGTTGAAGTCGAACGTCTTGGCCTTCTCCAGCCAGAACGGCGTGCCGGTCTCCGGGCTGAAGTGCCAGCGGACGGTCTCGACGAAGTGCGCGTCCAACTGCTTCCGGGCGTTCGCCAACTTTTCGTCGAACGTCGCGCCGGTCACGGGCGTCGGCTTGCCGGGGGTGTCGGGTAACACAGGTGGTCCTTGCGAAAGGGCGGGGGGGTTGAGTCATCATATCCCGGTCGGCCGCGGCATTTCACCCGCGGCCGGCCGGGTCGGGGTTATTTCTTCTTGAAGGCGTACAGCGACTTCTCGGTCATCACGTACAGCACGTCGTCGGCGATGACCGGCGTGCTGCGGATGGCCGCGTCGAACTCGACCTTGTTGAGCAGGTACTTCGCCTCGACCTGCTTCCGCTTCGCGAGCATCTTCTTGCGGAAGTCCTTCTCGTCGGTCGCGTCCGGGTTGTCGAGTTCGTCGATCACGTCGTGCTTGGTTTCGTGCTTGAAGACGAACAACTCGCCCGACTCGGTCGCCAGGAAGATCTTGCCGTCGGCGTAGTACGGCGACCCCCAGATCGACCCCTTCGTGTCGAACTGCCAGAACTTCTTGCCGGTCTTGGCGTCGAGGCAGTGCAGGAGGCCTTGCAGTTCCGAGATGTACAGCACGCCGTCCACGAGGCACGCGGTGCTCATGGTCCGGCCGAAGCTGAAGTCGCGGTTGACGAACTTCCGGCGGTCCTCGCCGCCGTAGTGCCAGACGACCGCCGAGTTCGGGTTCGGCTTCGACGTGACCTTACCCCCCTCGGACTTGTCCGCGAGCACGGGGGAAATGTCCCCCTTCTTGCCGGTCGGGTCGAAGCAGAAGAAGTGGGCGATGCCGGTGAAGTGTTCCGGGTCCTGGCCGGTGCCGATGTAAATCTTGTTGTCATAGATGACGGCCGTGCCGATGAAGTCGCTCCGCGTGCCGCTGCCGCCGAGTTCGTACTTGGAATCCTTCGGGTTGGCGTCGAACTTCCAGAGCAGGTCGCCGGTGTCGGGCGTGAGGCCGTACACCCAGCCGTCGCCGGCCGGGAAGATGACCGTCTTGACGCCGCCGAACACGCCGTAGGCCGGGTTCGACCACTGGCCGTGCATGATGTTCTTGCCGGGCAGGGCCGAGCGCCAGAGGAGCTTGCCGGTGTGCTTGTTCAGGGCGATGAAACTCGGTGCGTCCGGGGCGGGGATGTTAATGTGCCCCTCGTCCACGCCGTTGCCGGTGTTGGTGTACAGGATGTCGCCGATGATGAGCGGGCACCCAGCCGACATGTTGTGCGGCGACACGGCGGCGTCCCGCATCATGTCGAACTCCCAGATCACGTCCGCGTCGGTCGGGTCTTTGTACTCGGTCGGCTTCTTGGTCACCGGGTCGGTTTGGCGCATGCCCCGCCCCTGCATCCCGTTGGCCATGCCGTCCAGGTCCACGCAGACCACGGTGCAGCGGTTGCTGACGTAGTACGCCCGGTTGCCCTCAATGGTCGGCGTGGCGCACACGCCTTCCTTCGGCCAGTCGTGGACGTTGCCCGATTCGAGCTTGTTGTGGACCGCCTGCCAGAGGAACTTGCCGTCAGCGGCGTTGAAGCACATCATCACGCCGCGGTCGATCGGCGATTCTTCACCGTCCGCGTTCTTGGCCGAGTCGCGGGGGTTGCGGGGCCGCTCGTTGTTCGTCCCGCACAGCACCTTGCCGTTGGCGATGGTCGGCCCGCCGTAGGCCCGCGAACCGAGGTCGGCCTTCCAGAGTTGTTCGGGACCGTCCGGTTCCGGCTTCTCGGGAATGTTCTTGGCGACCAAGTTCACCATGTTCCGGCTCGGCCCGCCGCCGAACATCGGCAGGGGTGCGGCCGGCTTCGCGGCGGGTTCCTGTTCGCCCTTGACGGTGGTGGCGGCGGGCGCCGACGGTGCCCCGCCCGTATTGGGCGGGTCGATCTTCGCGGAGACTGGCTTGGTCGGTTCTGACTTCACGGGCGCCGGAATAGGCTTGACTTCGGCCGACACCGCCGGTGTCGGCTTCGGGGCATCTTCTTTTTTCGCCGGCACGCTGGGGGCGGGTGCCTCCTTCCCGGCATCGGGCTTCGGCGTCTCGACTTTTGCGACCGCAACGGGCGACGGGGCCGCGGTCGGCGGGGTAGACTTGTCCCGGACCAGCGGCGAGGAGTAGATCGCGCCGGCAATCGCGCCGACCGACACTAGCCCCGCCAGCGTTCCGCGTACGACTCGTTCCATGTTGTGCTCTCTTGAAAGGGGTGCGGGCGGACCGCGTTACTTGTTGGGGGTGACGGCAATGTTGTCGTAGTAAATGTCCGACCCGGCGTCGGGGGCGGCGACGTTGGACACGTACCCGTACACGCCGGCGGCACCTTCCAGGTTCGGGCTGGGGTCGCTGAACGTGACCGTCCACTTCTCCGGTTCGGGTTGGCCCTTCTCCCAGACCTTGCCCTTGATCTCCGCGTTCTTCCCGACCACGGCGACGGTCAGTTTCATGTGGTACCAGGTGTCCTTCTTCCACGGGAAGGCGATCACCTCGCTGATCCGCGGGCGGGCTTCCCAGGTCGTGAGCCGGATGGTGTGCTGGCCGTTGTGGGACGGGTCGTTCTTCCCGTCGAGGATGAGCGTGTACCGGCTGGCGACCAGGCCCATGTCCGGGCACTTGCCGCGGACTTCGGTCCCCATCAGGTCGCCTTCGATCAAGTAGCCGCTGGAGTTTGTCGGCGTGCAGTAGCCGTTGGCCTTTGCCACCGGCGGGGCACCGTTCGTGTTGACCTTCGATAACACCGTCTCGCCGGTCGGCAGCTTTTTGACGAGGAACTTGCCCTGCGTGTTGACCCACCCGCCGGGGACGGCCCCGACCGGCACCTTGTCGAAGTCTTGCTTGTACGGGATCTGCGGCACGACCCGCACGCGGGCGCGGGCCGTCATCGCACCGTCCTTCACCGCGACGTACCCACTTTGGCCGGGCGGCATCGCGTCGATCTTCAACTCGATGTCGTTCCCCTTCGGCGTGATCGTGGCCTTCATCGGCGGCGGTCCGGCGGGGGCCGCGGCCGGCGGCGGTGTTCCCGCCGCGGTTGCGGGCGGCGTCATCGGCATCGGGGCCATCGGCGTGGGAGCCGGAGCGGGCGGAACCGGCGGGGCGGGCAGACTCCACACCGGCATGGCTCCGGCGGGCGGGTCCACTTCACGCCCGTTCGCGTCCAAATAATGCAGCTTCACCGCCACGGTCGCGCCGGGCTTCGTCGTCGTCTCGAACGGGTAAATACGGATCGACGTGGGGGCCGCGTCCTTCTTGAACGGCGTTTCTGGCTGAAGGGAGATCGGCTTCCAGTTGCCCGGCTTGGCGTTCGGGTCGCCGACGCAGTAGGTGTCGAACTGGGTGGAGAAGTACAACCGGCCGTCCACCGCGATCGGCGTCCCGTGCGTTTCGCAGAAGCCCGGCTGACCCGTCGGCACGCGGAACGTGAATTCCTGCGTGTCCGCCTCGTCCGGTTGCTTGTTGCCGTTCAACTTGATGACTGCCAGCTTCGCGGTCACGTCGAAGATGTACACCTTGTTGTCCGCGATCAGCGGCGCGCCGCGGGCGACGGTGCCGTACTTGTACGTCCACAACTTCTTGCCGGTCTTGCCGTCGAAGCAGAACAACTCCGCCCCGTCGTCCGGAATGTACAGTTTGCCGTCGGCGAACGCGGGCGAGGACAGGCCGAAGCGGTTCGACCGGCGGTACTCCCACACGAGCTTCGGCTTCAGCGTCTTCGGGTCGATCTGCGAACCGTCCACGCAGACGACGCGGCCGATCGGGCCGCCTTCGGGGTTTTCTTCGCCGTGGGCACAATAGACGAGGTTGCCGTCGACCACCGGGGACGGGTTAATCGCCCCGGACCCGAAGTGATACGTCCACACGCGCTCGCCGGTGCGAACCTTCAAGGCGTGCATCGCGCCGTCCGCCCCGCCCTGGATGAACAACCGCTGGCCGCCGATGACGGCGATGACCGGGTTCGATTGGTAGGTGCTGAGAACCCGCAGCTTCGGTTCGGGTTCCGTAATCCACACCACCTCGCCGGTCGCGCCGTCGAACGCGAGGTACCGGCCGGCCCCCTTCGCCAAGTCGCCCCAGCTGGAGACGACGCACCCGACGATGACGAGGCCACTGTCGAAGATCGGCGACGAGATGCGGCCGCCGTAGCCGGTGAACCGGCCGAACTCTTCGCTGAGTTGCCGCCGCCAGACCACCTTGCCGTCGGTGTCGAGGCAGAGCACCTCGCCGGACGTGGTGTGGGCGTAGACCCGCTTGTTCTCGGGGTCCGCAGTCATCGTCGTCCAGCCGAGGCGGCCCGTGACCACGTCGGCGTGGTAGACGTTCATGTTGTGGTGCCAGACCGCCTCGCCGGTGGTCGCGTCGAGGCAACTGACCCGCTCGCCTTCCGTGAGCAGGCCGATGTCGAAGGCGTTCAGGAAGAACAGCCGATTGCCGACCTTGATCGGGGCGGACCGGCCGCCGACGGGCTTCTTCCAAATGAGGCCGTTCTTGCCGACGGCGTCGAGCGAGAACGAGTCCGGCAGGTTCACACCGTTCACGTGGCCGTCCTGTTCGGGACCACGCCAGTGAACCCAGTCGGTCGCGGGGGCGCTCGTCGCCACGAGCAGCAGCGCGAGGAAGGGGAGGGGGAAGCGTCCGGCCGACATTCGTGAGTCTCCTCGGGACGGGTGATCGGGCAGGGTGGGGCGGTTAGCGTTTAACCACGAGCCGCTTGGCTTTCATCTCGAACCGGGGCAGGCTCCCCGCCGGGGCGAGGACCACGTCGGCCCGGAACAGCAGTTCGTCCTGAATCGCCCGGCGAATTCGCGTGACGGCTTGTTGCACGTCGGCGTCCGGCAGGGGTTCGACTTCCAGGCACAGGTCGGCGAGCGGGCCGGTCTGATCGACGGTGATGCGGTACTCGGCGACTTCGGGGAACCGCCGCACGACCGCTTCGATCGCCCCGGGGTAGACGTTGTTCCCGCGGACGTGGAACATCTCGTCCGCCCGCCCGAGGATGCCACCGTCCAGTCGCGTTATTGTACGAACCACGGCCGACTGTCGCACCAAGTCGCCGGTCCGGTAGCGGATCAGCGGGCACGCCGTCCGTCGGAGGGTGGTTAACACGAGTTCCCCAACGTCGCCCGGTGGCGTCGGCAACAGCGTGACCGGGTCGATCACTTCGGCGAAGCAATGTTCGTCGAGGATCTCCAACCCGCCGGGGTTCGAAGGTGGTTCGAGCGCGACCGGGCCGACTTCCGTGAGGCCGTAGTGGTCGACGACTTTCGCCCCCCACCCGGTTTCGATGCGGGCCCGCGTGGCGGCGATGTTCCCGCCCGGTTCGCCCGCGACCACGATGAGCCGCACCGCGGACTCGGCGAGCGCGATGCCCTCCTTCGCCGCCACTTCCGTCAGGTGGTAGGCGTAGGTCGGGGTCGCGAAAATGACCGTCGCACGGTGTTCTTGGAGGAACCGCAGCCGTCCGGTGCTCGACATCCCGCCGCCGGACAGAACGCGGAACCCCGCCCGCACGGCCCCTTCGAAGCCGCTCCAGAAGCCGAGGAACGGGCCGAACGAGAAGGGGAAGAACAGCGCGTCCCGCTTCGTCAGGCCGAGGGTTTGAAAGATCTCGTGCCAGCAATCGAGGATCGCCGCCCAACTGCCCGGCGTGTCGAGCCAACACAGCGGCTTGCCCGTCGTGGTACCGGAGGTCTGGTGCAGGCGGGTGTACGATTCGAGCGGGGCGGTGTGGTTGGTGCCGTAGGGCGGGTGGCTTCGTTGGTCGGCGACCAACTCCGCTTTCGTGGTGAACGGCAACCGGCGGAAGGCGGCGAGTGTCGTGATGTCAGCGGGGCAGATGTCTTGATATTTCTTGGCGTAGAAGCAATTCGCGGGGAGAACCTCCCGGATGAGGTGTTGCAACCGAGCCGAGTGTGCCGGTTCGGGGCCTGTCGAGGCGTCGTTCACGCGAAGCCGTCCTCCGGGCGGAAGCGGTCCAGGTCATACCGGGCGGGGCGTCCCGCCCTTACAGCATTTCTACCGACTACTTCTTGAGGTCGAAGCAGAAGAGGTAGTCGAAGTCGCGGAGGAAGAGTTTACCGTGCGCGACGACCGGGTGCGCCCAAATGGCCCCTTGACCCTTCGGCGTCTTGCTCCGCTTCGGCAGCGTGAGCTGGCCGTCCTCCTTCCAGCCCTCGTCCGTCGCCTTGATGACCGCGAGGTTACCGCTCTTTTCCTCGTAGCAAAGGAAATGGCCGTCGGCGTAAGTGATCGCGCCTTTGCCGAACTTGCTGTTCTGCCAGATCGCGTTGTCGTCGTCCTTCTTGAACGCCAAGCAGGTCCACCCGCCCCGGTCGCTGTGACCGTAGACGTAGTCGCCAACTTGGATCACGCCGCCGTGGTGGTTTTGGAGGGTCTTGTACGTGGCAACCTTCTCGGCCGTCACCTTGTCTCCCTCGGCCTTCATCTTAAAGCTCTCGGCTCCGGCACCGTAGCCGGCCGTGAAGAAAACGTAGTCGTCGGCCACCACGGGTGTCGGGATCACGGCGATCTTCCGGCCGATGGTGCCAACCTTGAACATAAGTTTACCGTCCTTCGCCCGCACGCCGATGCCGTTCTCCATCGTTTGCTGAACGTAGACCCGCACGCCGCCGACGTCGGTCGGGATAATCGACGAGTACCCGGCCCCGTCCTTGAACTCCGTGCACTTCCACTTGACGGCCCCGGTCTTGGCGTTCATCGCGACCATGCCCGTGCCCTTGCCGGGGGTGCAAACGAGGGTGTCGCCGTCGATCAGCACCGACTCCGAGTACCCCCACTGCGGGATTGCGCCGCCGAAGTCCTTCACCAGATTCTTCCGCCACACTTCCTTGCCGTCGGCCGCCTTGAGAGCGACGAGGTCGCCGGTCGCACCGAGAACGTAAATCGTGCCGTCCGCGTAGGTCGGGGTGGACCGCCCGCCGCCGCCCCAGCCGTCGAGGAACTTGCCGGCGCTGGTCTTCAGCGGCGACCGCCACACCTCTTTACCGTCGCTCAAGTTCAGGCAGAGGGCGTGTTCCGGCGAACCAGCCGCGTTGGCCTCGCCGCCGAGGAGGTAAATCTTGTTCCCCACGACGGCCGGCGAGCCGTAGCCGATGCCGACTTTGAGATTCTCCCACGTCATCTTCGGCCCACCGGAGGGCCAGTTCGCAAATAGGCCGGTCTCGGGAGACTTGCCGTCGCGGTTCGGGCCGCGCCACTGCGGCCAGTCGCCTTCGGCAACCGCGGGGGCACTGAGGAACAAGGCTGCGATCAGCAAGGATGACGACATGAAAGCCTCGGCGGGAGGTGATCAGGTGGGATAGTGGATGATATAGGCGAAGGGGCTGATCGGTCTAGACGGCCGCAAGGTGCCGAACGAATTCCGGCGTCAGAACCCGAACCGCGCCGTCGCCGAGGTCGAGTTCGATGCCGTCGAAACCCATCTCGATCAGTCGGCCGGCCACTGCCTCGCCGTCGGCCAGGTCCGCGACGACGTGCTGGCCGAGCAAGCCGATCCGCCACTTCCAGTCGGCCTCCAGCGGCACCCGCTCGCCGGCGAGCAAGCGGGTGTACTCGGCGTCTAACTTCCCGACCACGACTTCGCACGCGCGGCGCAGGTCAAAGTCCGAATCGCCCACGATGCCGAGCGACGTGGCGTCGGGCAAGTTGGCGGCCGCGAATTCTTCGGCCGTCTGGTTGAGGTTTAACCCGATGCCGACGATGGTGGCCGTCTTCTGCTCGATCAGGATGCCACAGATTTTCTTCCCGCGGATCAGCAGGTCGTTCGGCCACTTGATCTTGGCCTGCCGCCCGGTGAGTTCGCGGGTCGCCTCGCCGACGGCCACGGCTGCCCAGGCGGTGAGCGTGACGGGGCGGTTGAGCTCCGGCGGTGGTAAGAGTCGGATCGAAGCAAGGAGTGAGACGCCGGTGCGGCTCTGCCAGACGCGGTTGTACTGCCCGCGGCCGCGCGTCTGGTGGCGGGCGACGACGACCGTTCCGACCGGCAGATCGGCGTCGGCAGCCCGGTCGTTCGTGCTGGGCAACTCGTCGTAGACGAACACCTCGCGGCCGATGATCCGGGTGTCGAAGTGCCAGTGTTCGGGGGAATCGCTCACGCGAGGAAGTCGAGGGCGATGTCGAGGGCGACCGCCGAGTGGGTCAGCGCGCCAACGCTGACGCGGTCCACGCCGGTCTCGGCGATGCCGCGGATGGTCGTGAGGTTCACGCCGCCGGACGCTTCCAGTCGCGTCGCTGGCGAGACGGCGTTCCGCCGGGCGACGGCCGTGCGCATCTGGTCGAGCGTCATGTTGTCGAGCAGCACGATTTCCGGCTTCACGATCAGGACATGGTCGAGTTGTTCGAGGGAATCGACTTCGACTTCCACCGCCAATCCGGCGTTACCGGGGAACGCACGGGCAAGTTCGACGGCCTTCGCCACGTCGCCGCCGACGCCGGCCACGTGGTTGTCTTTGATGAGAATGGCGTCGTACAAGCCGATGCGGTGGTTCGTGCCCCCACCCATCCGCACGGCGTACTTCTCCAACAGCCGCCAGCCCGGTGTCGTCTTCCGCGTGTCGAGAACTTGCGTCGGCAACCCGCCGACGGCGTCGGCGAACTTCCGCGTCTGTGTGGCCACGCCGCTGAGTCGTTGGAGGAAGTTGAGGGCCGTGCGTTCGGCAACGAGGATGGCCTGCAACGGGCCGGACACCTTCGCGATGGTCGTGCGGGGTTCGACCCGTGTGCCGTCGGGGATGAGCGTTTCGAATCGCAAGTCGCGATCCACTTCGGCCATCACCATCACGGCGGCGGGAAGGCCGGCGATGACGCCGCCGGAACGGGCGACGAACGCTGCCACGGCAGTCTGAGTCGGCGGGATGAGCGCGAGCGTGGTGCGGTCGCCGGTGGTGCCGCGATCTTCGGCGAGAGCGAGATCGACGAGCCGCCGACAGGCGAGACGATCCGCGGCGGAGAAACTTTCAGGAGTCATGGAGGTGTTCTATCGAGCCGAACCGTTACCGCATCCCGGCCGCGAACGCAGCGCGTTCGAGGGCAAGGGCCAGTTGTCGGCCGGCGTCGGCTTCTACAAGGTCGGGAAGAACGCCCTGCCTGTGGAGCGGGGTGCCGCTGGCGGTGAGAACTTTCGCGATGGTGATGACGAGTGTGCCAGACCGGGTGCGAATCGTGCCGGGAACATCCGGCCCGTCGGCCCCGGCGAGTTTGAACGGGAACTGCACCACGCCCTTGCCGAAGCTCGGCATCCCGACGATGGTCGCCCGGCTGTGGTCCTTGAACGCCATCGCCACCACTTCGGCGGCTGACATCGTCTTTGTGTCGATGAGCAGTACGACGGGCAGGTCGTGGGCCATCATGCCGCTGTCCGAGGAGAAGACGCGGTTGGCGAATTCGGGAATCTGCGACTCCGTCGTTGCGATGATGCCCGACGGCAGGAATCGCTCGACCACCCGCACGCCGGTCAGGAAATGGCCGCCGGTGTTGCCGCGGAGGTCGAGGACGAGCGACCGCATTCCCTGATCCTTCAGCCGGGCCATCGCGGCGTCGAGTTCGAGCAGAGTGCTTTCGCCGAAGGAGGCGAGCTTGATGTAGCCGACGCCGTCCTTCATGCTGAGAATCGAAGCCTGCTGCACGCTCGGCAGCGGTGTGGGCAACCGCGTAGGGGCCGTCACGGTCGTGTCGAGGGTTGCAACTTCGAGTTCGTGCGCGCCGTCGGTCGGCAGGCGGAGTGCGTCCGTGAGGCCGGCCGTCGTAGCGGACTGCATCGAGCGGCCGTTCACCCGGCCGATGCGGTCGCCGGCTTGGAGGGCAGTATTCTGGGCCGCCCAAGATTCCGGCACGACGCGGTCCACGATCAGTTGGCCGTTCCGGACCGCGGCGATCACGCCGTAGGTCGCCAGTTCCGCGATCCCGGCGGCGTCGGAACCGGTTGGCGTCGGGCTGAGGTAGACCGTGTACTCGTCCAGACTGTTGCACGCCCCGCAGAGCAGTTCCAACACTACGGCGGAACTCACCTTCAGACCGAGTTCTGCCTGGGCGGCGCGAATCAGTTCGACGGCCGCGGACCGAGCCTTGAGCACCGTCGTCGGCGGTTGTGGCTTCCAGAACTCTTGCAATGTGCGGCGGAACTTCGCGACCGTCGCCTCGCCCGCATCGGGCAGGTACTCGCGGCGGAAGGTGCGGCTCGTCAGTGCCCGGTCGAACTCGTCGACGCCGGCCAAGAACAACTTCCCCGGCGTGGCCCGCTCGCGGTCAACGTGAGCATTCGCGAGTTTCTCCAACACTTTGGCGTACAAGTCCAACGCTTCGGCCGTCGGCAGTGCGAGGGCTTGCTGTTGAAAGGCCGGGTCACGGTGCCGGCGCGTCTGGGCCGCGTAGCGGTGAGCCGTCGCGATGCGATCGCGAACTTCCGGCGTTTGTCGGCCCGAGAGGTAGGCTTGAAGGTACAACTCCAGGGCCTTCTCCCAGTCGTTCGTCTTCTCGGCGTCGGCCGCGCGGGTCAGCAAGGCTTCGGGCGATTGCGGCTTGGGCGTAGCGTTGGGGGCGGCGGTTGCCGCGAGAGCGAAGAGGAGAGTTGTGAGAAGGGAGAGGATTCGAAGCGGTCGCCGAGTCGGCATTACGAACCCTCGTGAGGGCGGAACCGTCGAAAATCGATCTGCTGATAATAAACCAGAAGCCTGTCGTTCGTCAAACACTCTGTTACCGATCCGTGACGAACGTGTGAAGGCCCGGTGAACGCGAGGGGTGAGAATGGCGGCGGATACGCTCCGGCAGTCGCTGGTCGGGTCCAAGACGACGGTGGTCGTCAAGGTGGGGACGAACGTCCTCACGAACGCGACGGGGGAACTCGACCGCCGGCGGATCGAGTCGCTGGCCGAGCAAATCTCGCGCATCCGGGCGGCGGGCCACCGCATCGCGCTCGTCAGTTCGGGCGCGATCGGGGCGGGCGTCGGCAAACTCGGCCTCGGCAAGCGGCCGACCGACCTGCCGCACCTGCAAGCCTGCGCCGCCGTCGGGCAGTCGGCCTTGATGCAGCTTTACCAGGAAGCCCTGAACCCGTACCGGATTCACGCCGCTCAGATTCTGCTGACCGCCAGCGACTTCGATTCCCGCGTGCGCTATCTCAACATGCGGAACACGATCTCGACGCTGTTCGAGTTCAACGCGCTGCCGATCATCAACGAGAACGACACGGTCAGCATCGCCGAGATCAAATTCGGCGACAACGACCAACTCGCGGCCATGGTGGCGAACCTCCTCCACGCCCCCCTGTTAGTCCTGCTGACGAACGTCGACGGACTTTATTCGGGCGACCCCCGTAGCGACGCCAACGCCCGACTACAAGCAACCGTTCCGCACATCGACGCCGCCGTTACGGGCATGGCCGGCACGAGTAAGAGCAGCCTCGGCACCGGCGGCATGAAGAGCAAGCTCAAGGCCGCCCGCCTCGCCACGGCCGCCGGTGGGGCGGTTATCATGGCGAACGGTTCGATCGACGGCATTCTGGACCAGATTTTTCGGGCCGAGGCGGTCGGCACGTTATTCCTTCCGCACGGCGAGTCGATCCCCGCCTGGAAGCGCTGGCTCGGCTTCACGGCTCAATCGAAGGGGCAACTTGTCGTCGATGCGGGGGCGGCCGGCGCGATCTGTCAGCGGGGCACGAGTTTGCTGCCCGTGGGGGTCCGGGATGTTCAGGGTGACTACGGCAAAGGCGACGTTGTGACGATTTGTGACAGTGGCGGGAAAGAGATCGCCCGCGGCCTTACGAATTACACCGCAGCCGACACCCGGCGGATCATGGGAAGGGCCACCGACCAGATTATTCAGCAGATCGGGAACATTCCCTACGTCGAGTTGGTTCACCGCGACAACTTGGTCGTGACGGGGTGAAAATCCCCGGTTAGATTCCGCGGCCCCGTTCGTTTCAACTCTGACGCGACGCGGGACGAAAAACTCGGTACTTCCGCACCGTGAATCCACCAACACCCCCTGGCCCCCTGGGCGGGGGCGGCAATCGCGGCGAGTTCGACGCCCTGTACCAGCGGCACAGCCGGGCGGTGTGGGCGATCGCCTTCGCCCGTTGGCTGGACGCCGATTCCGCCATGGACATCGCTCAAGAGGCGTTCCTACGGCTCTGGCGGGAGTGGGAAGCGGGGCAGGAGATTCAGAACCCGCGGGCGTGGCTTCTGCGCGTGGCTCGCAACCTCGCAGAAGACTACGCCAAGAGCGCGTTCCGCCGCAACGGGACGAGTCCGCCGGAACAGTTCCAGGGCGTGCGGTCACTGGAAATTTCGCCGAGCGAAAAACTGGAACTCGTCGAGCGGAACGCAAAAGTGCGGGCCATACTCGAAGGCCTCCCGACCGCCGACCGCGACATCCTGACGTTGAAGTACGCCCTGGACTACGAGACGCACGAGATCGCCGACATTCTGGGAATTCAGGCGACCGCGGTTCACATGCGACTCAGTCGCGCCCGGCAGAGAATGGCCGAGCGATTCACCGAAAATGGAGACGAATCGAAACCATGATTCAACCGCCGACCTCTCCCACCGTGCCGGACGACCTCGACCGCACGCTGTCTGATTTCTTCAAGGGCCAACTGCCCTCTACCTGGCCCGCTTGCCGCGCGACGGCTCCGGTCGAAGCGGCCGCCAACGTGCCGGCAAAGTCCGCGGGCGATGTTCCCTGGACGAGCCGCACCGCCCTCGCGGCGTCCGTGGCCCTGGTCCTGGGACTGGGGTTCTTCGTCTCCAGCGGGGCCACGAATTCCGGCCGGCCCACGGGGGCAAACGGCTCGCTCCTGTCCGGGGCGACCGCGAACGGGGCGGGTTTGCTCAAGGCGGCCGGCCCTGCCGAGAAGGCGGATGACCCGATGAAAAACATCCCCACCATGCCGATACCGTAATTCCAACGTGCGTTCGGGGACGCCAATCGCCTCCGAACGCTTTTCAAGTTTCTCCCCACTTCGCCTAGACAACCACGGCACGCACGCCTTATTCTAAAGGGAGTATTACCAACTTACCTGTCACCCGAGTTCAAGGACCGATGGAGTCTGACGCTATCACCCCCGAGACGGACCTACCCACCTCCTTCCCGACGACTGACGAAGCCACGCCCACGGCCGAAACCATTCCCGACCTGCCGCCCGAGATCATTACGCCCGCCGAATCGGCCCCCAAGGTCGCCTTCGCCGACTTGAAGCTCATTCGGCCGTTGTTCGACGCCATCGAGCACGCCGGGTACAAGTTCGCCACGCCCGTACAAGGGGCGGTCATCCCGCACGCGATGGGCGGCCGTGACGTGATCGGCCAGGCGCAAACGGGCACCGGCAAGACGGCCGCGTTCCTGATCCCGTTCCTGAACCGCTGGCGGCCGCACACCATGAAGGGGCCGATCGGCCTCATCATGTGCCCGACCCGCGAACTGGCCGTGCAGGTCGCGAACGAGGCCGTGAAGTTGGCCCCGAGTAGTCGCTTCCGCACCGTGCCGGTGTACGGCGGTGCCCGCATGGGCCGGCAACTCGAACTGCTGGCGAAGGGCTGCGACCTCGTCGTCGGCACGCCCGGCCGCATCATCGACCACCTCCGCCGCGGGTCGCTGTCGCTAGAGAACGTCCGGTACGCCGTCCTCGACGAGGCCGACCGGATGCTCGACATCGGCTTCCGGCCGGACATCGAGCGCATCCTCCGCCGCTGCCCGGAGCAACGCCAAACGCTTCTCATGTCGGCCACCGTGCCGGACACGATCAAGCGGCTCGTCCACCGCTACATGAAGAACCCGATCCACCTGAACATGTCGCCGAGCGTCTTGACGGTGGACAAGATTCAGCAGACGTACTTCACCGTGGACGAGGACAAGAAGTTCGACCTGCTGCAGAAGGTTGTTGCCCGCGAACAGCCGCGGCAGTGCCTGATCTTCGTCGAGCGGAAGCGGTGGGCCGACCGGCTGTACCGCAACCTCAAACACGTCGTCCCCGGCGTCGCGGTCATCCACGGCGATCTGCCGCAGTCGCAGCGCGAAAAGATCACGGCCGCCTTCCGGGCCAACAAGGTGAAGTACCTGATCGCCACCGACGTGATGAGCCGCGGCATCGACGTGGAGGGCATCTCGCACGTCATCAACTACGACCTGCCGAACGACATCGAGAACTACGTCCACCGCATCGGCCGCACTGGCCGCATCGGCCGCGACGGCGTGGCGATTTCGTTCGTCACACCGGAGCAGGGCGGGCAGTTGACCGACATCGAAATGACGATCAACAAGCTCATCGACCGGGCGACCATCGAAGGGTTCGAGTCGCACACCCGCCGCGAACGGCCGGACGACCGCGTCCGGGTGCTGTCGGTGGACGGCAACGCCACGGAAGAGAACGCGAGCGAAGCACCGCCCGCCCCGGAGAAGAAGGCCGTCTACGGTAAGGGCGGCCGCCGGTACAGTTCCCGACTCTAAGAGACAAACATCGGCCGCGGATTTCCCGGAAAGAACAGATCAGAGAAAACCGACCGAGAATGGTTTTGCTGCTGATCTGTTTTTCGGTGCCGATCTGTGGCCACCTCGTCTTGTTTCTTTTCGCCACCAGCATTGACAGCCCGTCCCCCTTTCGGCTACACCCGACGGTGCGATGATGCACCGCTCCGCCACCCGTCGACGCCTTGCGCTCCCTCCGGTCATCGGCCTCGTGCTGTTGTTCGGCTGTTCGTCGCGTCAGACGTGCGCCCCGTCGAACACGACCCGGGTGCGAGAAACCGTCCGCAAGGCTACAGAAATTCCGCCCGAGATAGTCCCCGAACCGATCGACCCGCCTAAGACGCCAAAGTCGGTACTCGCCCTGTCGGGCGGTGGCATGTACGGGGCGTACACGGCCGGCTTCCTCGCGGGGTGGACGAAGACCGGCACGCGGCCGCAGTTCGACGTCGTGACCGGGGTTAGCACCGGCTCGCTGATCGCTACCGTCGCCTTCCTCGGTCCCGAGTACGACGACGCGGCCCGCGAGTTCTACACCGCCATCCGTTCGGCCGACATCTACACGAACCGCCTCTGGGTGCTGATTCCCGGCGCGGGGTCGGTGGCGTCGAGTGAGCCGTTGCGGAAACTCATCGGCGCAGTCGTGGATGACAAGCTCATTGCCCACGTCGCGGCCCAACATCGTCGCGGTCGGCGGTTGTACGTCGGCACGACCAGCCTCGAAACCCGCAAACTCATCGTCTGGGACATGGGGGCCATCGCGACGCGCGGCGGGGCGGAATCGGTGGAACACTTCCGGCAGGTTCTCCTGGCGTCCTGTTCCGTGCCGGGGATGCTGCCGGCCGTGCCGCTGAAGTTCGTCCGCAACGGGAAGGAAATCGAGGAACTGCACATCGACGGCGGGGCCGCGGCGCAACTGTTCCTGCCGCCGGGTACCCTCGCGAACAAACCGGACGGCTCACCGTCCGAGACGGATCTGTACATCATCGTCGCGGGCAAACTGTTCGCCGATCAAGGTCCCGTGCGGCCGCGAATTCTGCCCGTGGTCGGGGCCGCTGCGGCGAGCATTCTGTACTCGCACTGCCGGGCCGAAATCTCGACGCTCTACTACCAGGCGCGGCTGACGGGCGGCAACTTCAACCTGACCGCGCTGCCGGACAGCGACAACGGCCAACCGCTCGGCCTGAGCTTCGACCCGAAGGAGATGGCCCGCCTGTACGAAGTCGGCTACTGCCACGGCATCGGCGGCCCCGCGTGGATCACCGCCCCGCCGTTCGAGCACGCCGCCACCGACCCGCCGCGACAGTGAGAGGCGTCGAAGGCTCGTATGATGGAAGAGGTTCCTCTTCCCTCCGGTGAGCCTTCCGTGGACCGCACCCGCTACGACGCCTTCGTCCGCACGTTCTTTGACTGCGACCCGCGGGAAATCACGCAGATTTTCGAGGAACTGCTCGCCGCGATGCAGGCGGAAGAGTCGCTGCCGCCGGGCCACTACCTGTCGCAGAACTACGAAACGGCCCAAGCCAACCCCGAAATCCACGTCCTCCCCGGCAACCTGAAAGACGCCCGCGACGCCGTGTTCCCGTACTTCTGGGGCACCGACGGCTGGTCGTCGCCGTTGCACTTAGAGAACGTCCGCGGGCCGGCCAACTACGCTTCCCTCATCGGCGCGATCGCTTGCCTGTTGAAGAACCCGAACCTCTGCACCGACAGTTACAGTCAGCGGTCGAACGAGCTCGAAGTGAAGGCAATCACGGCCCTCGCCAACCTCGTCTTCTACCACACCGACGACCCGTGGGGCGTGTTCACCATCGGCGGCACGATCTCGAACATGTACGCCGCGAAGATCGGCGTCGAGAAGGTGCTGCCCGGTGCGATGCGGAAGGGGCTGCGCGGCGAGACGGTGGCCGGCATCGTTTCCGGGGCGGCTCACTACTGCGGGGCGACCATTGCCGGCTGGCTCGGCCTCGGCACCGAGAACCTGCACGAAATCCCCGTGGACCGTTCGCTGTCGATGCGGCTGGACCTGCTGGCCGCGAAGCTCGACGAACTTTACCAGAAGGGCGTAAAGGTGGCGTTCGTCATCGGCACGTTCGGCACCACGGACGCCTTCGGCGTGGACGACCTCGTCGGCATTCACGCGATCATCCACGAGAAGGCCGCGAAGTACGGCGTGACCGTGCCGCAACTGCACGCCGACGCGGCCGTGGGCTGGGGCATCTGCTTCCTGAACGAGTACGACCGCGAGAAGAACGTCCTCAAACTGACGCCGGAGATGACGCCGATCGTGGCGAAGGTGCAGGAGATGTGCAAGGGCCTGCGGGTGGCCGACAGCGTGACCATCGACTTCCACAAGACCGGCCGCGGGCACTACCCGTCGAGCGCGTTCATCGTGAACCGGCGGGCCGACCTACGGTTCCTCGCCCGCAGCAAGGACGACACGCCGTACTTCCCGGAGGCCGACAGCCGCCGCGACCCGGCTCTCTTCACGCTGGAAACCTCGCGGCCGGGGTTGGGGCCGTACACCGTGATGGCCTCCCTCGACGGCATCGGCCTCCTCGGCTGGCAGATGCTCATGGCCCGCTCGCTGGAACTGGCGGACATCCTGAAGCATAAGCTCGAAAAGCTGGACTACTGTAAGGTGCTGAACCCCGACACCTGCGGCGCGAGCGTGGTCTGGTGGGTGCTGCCGAAGGGCCGTGACGCGCGGGCGATCTTCGAGAAGTTCGAAGCCGGGGCGCTGTCGCCGGAGGAGTCGCAACGCTACCTCGGCGAAGTTCGGCGGCTGTTCACGAAGCGAGAGCGAACGCTCGACCCGGCCCGCGACGCCCGCCTGAGCTTCACGACCGCCATCGGCTACCGCCCGCACGGCGTCGATGTCCCGGCGTGGAAGGCGGTGTTCTTCAACCCGAAGACCGACGAGGCGATCATCGACCGGCTGATTGAGAGCATTGAGGAAGTGGCGTAGCAATCCGTGGTCTTGAGCCGCGGAGCGGCGGCAGTCGTTAGCCAGGGGTTGCGCTTCGCTCCACCCCTGGCTAACGACTGCCGCCGCTCCGCGGCTCAAGACCACCCGGCTAAAGATACTCGTTTGTGTGGTCTGGCCCCAAAGCGTCGAGCATCTGTTCCAGCACCTCGATCAACTCGATCTGGGGCATCTCTGCGACAAAGACTCGGCCCATCTCGTCCGGTCGGTGGTGTCGTGTTCGCCAGTACTCGAAAGGGATCGTTAACCAATCGCCCGCCCGGAAGACGTGGGCGGTTATGTTGTCTGTTGTCGGCCCCCATTGTGGGAACCAAAATTTTTCCCGCGAGCCATCATCCACTGCCAACAGCCGACGATGCGATTCGGCTGCGTCTGCCTCTGGGAACGGCTGGGACAGGTCACTGCCCGACCTCAGCCATGCGAGTGAATCGCAAACGCTCAGACAGAACTGGGGGACGAACACGATATTGTCGTCGCACGTCCACCACCGGTCAGCGGCCCACAAATCTACACGACGTAGTTGTTGAGACCTTTGCCAGAACTCCCCGACCTCCGCGGCGAAGCATTGCTTGTCACCGAACAAGAGGGCCACTTACACCAACTCCCGAATCCGCTCCCCCTCGGCCACGTGCTGAGGGCGGCCGGTCGGGTCGAGGACGGCCGTTTCCGGCGTTAGGCCGAGTGAGTGGTAGAGCGTCGCGAACATGTCGCCGAAGGTCACGGGGCGGTCCTTGGCGTACTCGCCGAGGCGGTTCGTCGAGCCGACGATTTGACCGGTCTTGATGCCGCCGCCGGCGAGGACGGCGCAACTCACTTGCGGCCAGTGATCGCGGCCGGCTTCCTTGTTGATCCGCGGCGTGCGGCCGAACTCGCCCCAGGCGATCACCGTCACGTCGTCGAGCATGTCCAGGCGTTCCAGGTCCCACACGAGGGCCGAGAGGCACTGGTCGAGTTTTGCCCCGTGGTCGCGGACGAGGTCGAAGTTCTTGCCGTGGCTGTCCCACCGGCCGTAGCTCAGCGAGACGCATCGTGCCCCGGCTTGCACCAGTCGGCGGGCCATCAGCAAGTGTTCGTTCACCGTCGGCGCGCCGTCGTACTGGAACTTGTACGGCTTGCCGTCGCCGTAGCGGTCGCGGACCTTCGGGTCTTCCTTCGACACGTCCAGGGCTTCGATCAGGCGGCTGGAGGTCAACACGTTCATGGCCCGCTCGGTGTGCGAGTCCATGCCGATCAGGCTGCCGTTGGCGTCGAGGTCCCGCTTCAGGTTGTCGAACCCTGCGAGCAGTTGCTTGCGGTCACCCATGTTGACGGCGTTGGCCCCGTTCATCTTCATGTTGGCGATGTCAGGGCCGTTCGGCCGGAACGCGCCGAAGGTGCTGCCGAGGAAGCCGCTCTTGCCGGAGTCGCTCCAAGGGGCGTGGGCCGTCTTCTCGGCGAGGCCGACGAACGGGGGGACCGACGGATCGACGGGGCCGTGCAACTTCGCCAGCACCGATCCGATGCTCGGCCGGCCACCGAGGGCGGAGAGCGATTCGTTCCGCCAGCCGGTTGTGCACTGGTAGGCGTCGTGGCCGCCGGTCGCGCCGACGATCGACCGCACGATGGCGAACTTGTCCATCATCGCGGCCATCTTCGGGAAGACTTCGCAGACTTCGATGCCGCCGACGTTCGTCTTGATCGGCTTGAACTCGCCGCGGATTTCCGCCGGGGCGTCCATCTTCAGGTCGAACATGTCCTGGTGCGGCGGTCCGCCGCCGAGGAAGACGTTGATGATCGCCTTGTGCTGGGAATGACTCAGGCTGGGCGAGTTCGCTTTCGCGGCAGCTTCCGCCCGGTAAACGTCTGCGAGGGTGAGCGAGGTTGCGCCGAAGGAGAGTGCGCCAACCTTGAGGAAGGACCGCCGGGGAACGCCGTCGCAGAAGCGGCTTACGCCGCCGTGGAAGGTCAACATTGAGGTGCCTCCGGGCAAGACGAGGGGAGGTTGGGGTGGGATAACCGTCGGTGGCCGGGCTGTGGCAGGTGTTAGGAGTGTACCTTTCCATTCTACGCCGGGCAATACAAAACTGTCGGCATTTCCGGTGGCCGCTTTTCACCCGCTCGACACGTCGGACAGAGCGCCGAACAGTTGTCGTGCCACGACTTGCGGTTCCTCAGCTTCCGCCACGACCGCACTCACGGCCACGCGGTTCCCGCCGGCGGCGACGACTTCGGCGATGTTCTCCGGGCGAATCCCGCCGAGGGCGAACGCGGGCAGGGTGGTGGCCGCGAAGGCCGCCTGGACGAACTCCAACCCCGCGAGTTGGTCGAAGCCCTTCGTCGTGCTCGGGAACGTGGGGCCGACGCCGAGGTAGTCGGCACTGTCGAGGATCGCTTGCCGGACCTGAGCGAGCGAGTGCGAGCTGACACCGATGAGTGGGTCTGGGCCGAGAATTCGCCGGGCGTCGTGCGGCGACAGGTCATCTTGCCCGAGGTGGACGCCGTCCGCCCCGACGAGGCGGGCGATGTCCGGCCGGTCGTTGACGATGAACAGGGCGTTCGCCTTGTGGGTCCACTTGCGGACCTGATGTGCGAGTGCGATCAACTCTCGATCCGGCAACTGCTTCTCGCGGAGTTGAAAGACGCTCGCCCCGCCGGCGGCGGCTTCGGCGATCGTCCAATCCATCGTGTTGACGCACTGCGAACCGGTCAGCAGCACGTACAGGCGGGCGGCGGCCAACCGCTCGCGGCCGGCGGACCCCGTGAGAACGGCCCGTTCCAGCGTGTACGCGGCGTAGCGAATCTGCTCGACTTCGCGGGCGAACCGGGCGTCGTCGAGTTTGCCGAACTCTTCGAGGCTA
Organism: Limnoglobus roseus; assembly: GCF_008254045.1. Taxonomy (GTDB): domain Bacteria; phylum Planctomycetota; class Planctomycetia; order Gemmatales; family Gemmataceae; genus Limnoglobus; species Limnoglobus roseus. Next base: position 4,653,280 of record NZ_CP042425.1, read on the forward strand.
CGCAGCGATTCCTGCAACCGCTTGAAGTTGACGGCCGCCACCTGCCGCGGCGTGGCCCGCTGGAATTCGCCCGCAGTCGAGATGGTCGTGCCCACGTCGCCGAGCGTGTTGCGGGATTGGAGCAGCAGGGACGGCGGCAGCAACTCTGTAGCGTCCGCGAGGCGGTGTCGGAGGCGTTTCAGCTCTTCCGTCAGCGCCGCATCGTTCAGCGAGAAGCGGGCGTAATCGTCGAGGACGCGGAGCGATTCCCGGGCGCGGTTCAGGTTCGCGTCCAGGATGCGGGCGGCGTCGGACTGATCGACCGGTTCGGCGGCGACGAATTCCGCCGGCGGTTGTTCGATCGTGTCCGGGGCCGCCATCATGTCGCTGCGGAGGGCGTGTTCGACGACCCCGACCCGGATGCCGTACCGTTCCAGCGCCGCGCGAAAGCTGTCGTTCACCATCATCACCGCCAGCATGACGAGGTCGGTCGTCAGCGACGGTTCGCCGCGGAGGCGGATCGAGTGACCTTTCGCCGCCGTGTAAATCGCGTCGGTCGACGGGGCGGGAATCGGGGGACTCACTTCGAGTTGGCGCTGTAACGCCCGCACGTCGAACCCCAGGCGGACTAGCAACTCGAACGGCCGGCCCTCGTCTTCTTCTAGCACGCCGAGCAACCAATCGGAGAGGCGAACGGTTGGCGACCCGGCACGCTCGGCACGCCCGCGGGCGACCGACCCGGCTCGCTCGACGGCCGGACTGACTTCAAGACTCATGGGAAGACTTTTACCCAATAGGAAGGACCAACACCCTCCATCTTACTTGCCCCGCCACTGACCGGAAACTTACCTCGCCTTCCCCCCTTACCACCGGCAGCCGCACAACCGGCACGACCGACGAAATTCTTTCGCGGAGTTGTCCCGTCTTCGCCACCGTTCTTCGAGAAAATGCACTCCGTTGACGATGATAAGTTGCTCTTGCATCTTCGGTGGAAGGATTCTGCCGGCCAGCACGGCCGACCGCGGCCCGTGGAGAAAGCGTCATGATGACCACCCGACAATTCCATTTCCTCTGTCGGTTGAGTCTCGTGGCGTGTTTCGTGGCCGGTTCGTTCGTGGTCGTCGCCGCGCAAGAACAACCTGCCGCGAAAAAGGACGACACGGAGAAGGACAAGAAAGACGATAAGGACAAGAAGGATGACAAGGAGAAGCGCGGCCCCGTCGTAACCTCGGCCACCACGCTCAACTTGCAAGAGTGCATCGCCATCGCGTTGGAGCGGCAGCCGAACATCAAGGCGTCCATGACGTCCTTGCGGGCGACCGAGATCGGCGGGCGGTCCCTGACGAATCTCAACCGCGTTGCGCGGTTGCTCACACCGGACCTGTGCTTCCGGCAGCAGCAGGCGGCACGGGGGCTGACCACGGCCCAAGCCGATCTTTTGAAGGTGCAGTACGAGACGATCTACGACGTGACGCGGCTGTACTACACGTTCGTCTACGCCCGGCAACAGGAGAACACGGCGACCGACATCATTGACCAGATGGAAGTCTTCTACGCCATTGCGAAAGACCTCGTCGATCAAGGGGCGAACCCGGCCGAACTGAACCAGTTTACGCTCTTCCGCATGGAGGACGCCATCGCCGAAGTGAAGAAACCCCGCATCACGGCCCGCAACGGGCAACTCCTCGCGCTCGCGGCCCTCAAGGAAGCGATGGGCGTGGAACAGTGCTACTCGTTCATCCCGCGGGACACGGAACTGCCGTTGATGGGCGGGGAAGTGACCCAGGAGCAGGTGACGTGTTTCGCCATGTCGCGGCGGCCGGAATTGACGCTCGCGGCGGCCGGTGTGGATGCGTTCCGGCTCGAAGTCTGTGCGCAGGCTTCCATCCAACGCCGGCAGAAGGTGCCGACACTGGCGAGCGGTAGCGACCTCCACAGCCGGTACGTTCCCGGGCCGGTGCGCAACGGCGAGTACCGCCCCGGGGCGCTCGCCCCGGAAATGCCAACCAGCCTCGTCGGATCGCGGGAAGACCGCGTCGCCCGGGCGATGGAAATCAGCAGCCGCCAGGAAACGGTTCTGGAGAAGACACAGAATCTAGTCGAACTCGAAGCCACCAACTCGTACCTGTTGTGGCAATCGTCGATGGAGCGGTTCAAGCTCGCCAAGACCCGGTTCGAGAGCGGCCAGAAGATGGTCGACCTGTCGCGGAAGAACGCCCCGAACATCCGCAAGTACGATCAACTCATTCTGAACGAAGCCCTCGCCGCAAAGTCGCAGGCGGAGTACCTGGAAGCGGCCTTCGAAAACATCAAAGGTCTGGCGACGCTCGAGCGCGTCACGACCGGCGGGATCAAGCCCAATTTTCCTCAGAAGTGATCTGTCGGACCTCGGGGGGGTAGCTATGCGACATTGGTTTCGGGCTTCGGTCTTGCTCGCGGCCGTCGGCCTTGTCGGCGCGAGTTCCCCGGCCTCGGCGGACGAACCGTTGCGCATCGGCATGGTTCAGGGCATGTTCCGCGACATTCAGCCGTCGATGGTCATGGCCCTCGCCCGCCCCTTCCGGTCGCTGATGGAGCGACAGACGGGCCTCACCGGCGACGTGGAAATCTTGGCCGACGCGCAGCTGATGGCGAAGAAGATCAACGACCAGAAGCTCGACCTCGGCGTCTTCCACGGCTTCGAGTACGCCTGGGTGAAGGCGAAACACCCGAACCTCGTCCCGATCTCCGTGGCCATGCCGCAGGGCGGCATCGTGCAGGCCGCCATCGTCGTCCACAGCGACTCCCAGGCCAAGAAGCTCGACGACCTCGAAGGGGAGTCGATCCTGATTCCCCGCGGCTCGAAGGCGCATTGTATTTTGTACCTGGACGTGCTCCGGACCGGGCTGCCGAAGACGGCCGCGCGGAGTGTGCCCAAGGCGGGGCTGACGCCGGAAGAAGCCCTCAACGCGATCGCCGCCGGCGAATACCCGGCCGCCCTCGTGGACGCCTCGTCGTTCACCGCGTACCAGACGCTCCAACCGGGGGCCGCGAAGCGGTTGAAGATTCTCTCGAAGTCGGAGAAGTTCCCGCCCGGCGTGCTGCTGACCCGCAAGGGTGCCCTGAACGACGGCACGCTCGCGAAGCTCCGCGACGGGCTGAACTCGGCCCACAAGACGGCGCAGTACAAGCCGCTCATGATGATGTGGAACCTGCAAGGCTTCGAGAACCCGCCGGCCGACTACGATCAACAACTGGAAAAGTGCCTACAACTGTACCCGGTGCCAAGCTCGCCCCCGTCCACCGAGACGACCAAGAAGGAATAGTCTTCTCAGTTTGTGCCCCTCCCGCCAACCTCACACGCCCTCGCGACTCGCGGGGGCGGTTGTATTTCGTAACAATAACTGACCTGGATGGGGCGTAGAATCCTGCGGTATCGTACCCCCATCATCTGAACAGATTGGCAGCATGAGGCGTTCCGATGGCGGAGAATATTGAGACCGTTTCGATTGCCGGCGAAGTGCGGTCCCGGTTCTTGCGGTACGCGATGTCCGTCGTCACAGGCCGGGCGCTGCCCGACGTGCGCGACGGCATGAAGCCGGTGCAGCGGCGCATCCTGTTCTCCATGTTCCACGACTCGAACCTGACGTTCGACCGGAAGGCGTCCAAGTCGGCGAAGATCGTCGGGGACGTGATGGGCAACTACCACCCGCACGGAGACGGCGCGATTTACGACGCCCTCGTCCGCATGTCGCAAGAGTGGGTGATGCGCGTCGCCCTTGTCCACGGCGAGGGGAACTTCGGCTCCGTCGACGGCGACCCGCCGGCCGCGTACCGGTACACCGAGGCCAAGCTGACGAAGGCGGCCGCGTACCTGCTCAACGAACTCGACCAGGAGACGATCGACTTCCGTGATAACTACGCCGGCAACAAGCGTGAGCCGATCATGCTGCCGGCGCAGTTTCCGAACTTGCTCGTCAACGGCACGGCCGGCATCGCCGTCGGTATGGCGACGAACATCCCCCCGCACAACCTCGCGGAAGTGCTGCGGGCGTGCGTGTTCCTGATCGAGAACCCGGACGCGACCGTCGCGCTGCTCTTGGACCGGGTGAAAGGCCCGGACTTCCCGCTCGGCGGCAAGATCGTCACCGACCGCCCGACCCTGCGGAAGATTTACGAAGAGGGGACCGGCAGCATCAAAGTGCAGGGCGAGTGGAAGCTCGAAGAACTCGGCCGCGGTCGGTCGCAGATCGTCGTCACGTCGATCCCCTACGGCGTGGACAAGGGGGCGTTGGAGAACTTCATCGGCGGGCTGATCGAGGACAAGAAACTGCCCCAACTGCTGAGCGTGTCCAACGAGACGAACGACAAGGACGGGATGCGGATCGTGTTGGAGTTGAAGGGCGACGCCGACCCCGTGCTGGTGATGGCGTACCTCTACAAGCACACCGACTTGCAGAAGAACTTCGCGTACAACATGACCGCCCTCGTGCCGAGCGCGGACGGCAAGACGATGGTGCCGAAGGACGGGTTGAGCCTCAAGGACATCCTTCAACACTTCCTCGACTTCCGCTTCGAAACGGTGAAACGGCGGTTCGAGTTCGAGTTGCGGAAGTTGCGGGCACGGATTCACATTCTCGAAGGTTTCCGCATCATCTTCAACGCCCTCGACCGGGCGATCAAGCTGATCCGCGAATCGAACGGCAAGGCCGACGCGGCCGAGAAGTTGAAGGCCGAGTTCGCCCTCGACGACGAGCAGGCGAACGCCATCCTCGACGTGCAGCTTTACAAGATTGCGAAGTTGGAGATTAACAAGATCCTCGACGAGTTGCGGGAGAAGAAAAAGCGGGCCGAGGAGATTGAGACGATCCTCGCGTCGAAGAAGAAATTGTGGGGCGTCATCAAGGGCGAGTTGGAGAAACTCGCTGAAGAGTTCCCCGAGCGCCGGAAGACGCGGATGGCCAGCGAAGAGGACGTGCTGGAGTTCGACGAAGAGGCGTACATCGTCAAGGAGAACACGAACGTCGTGCTCACCCGCGACGGCTGGATCAAGCGCGTCGGTCGGCTGTCGTCGGTCGAGAGCACGCGCGTCCGCGAGGGGGACGCCGTGATCGCGGTCGTACCCGGCAGCACGCTGGACACCGTCATCTTCCTCGCCGACGACGGGACCGCGTTCACCACCCGGATCAACGAAGTCCCGGCGAGCAGCGGCTACGGCGAGCCGATCACAAAGTTCTTCAAACTCGCCGACGGCGTGCGGATCATCACGGCCGTGACGACCGACCCGCGGTTCACGCCCGCCGATACCGCGAAGGGGCCGTACCTGTTCATCGCGACTTCGGCCGGCAACGTGCTGCGGTTGCCGCTGACGTCCTTCCGCCCGGAATCGACGAAGGTCGGCCGGCGGTACGTGAAACTCGACGACGGCGACAAGGTCGTGATGGCCCAACTCGTGGGCGGCGAAGAAAGTGTGATGCTCGCGTCGCGGCAGGGGTACATCATTCACTTCAAACTGGACGATGTGAACATCCTCTCGGGCGTCGGCAAGGGCGTCATCGGTATCAACCTTGGCGATGACGACGTGTGCATCGGCGGCGTGCTGATCGGCGGGAGCCGGTTTGATGCGATCGAGGTCGAGCAATCCAACGGCAAGACCGCCCGCTACGGTCGCGAGGCCCGCCGGGTGGTCGGCCGCGGCGGCAAGGGCGACGAAGTCGTGAAGCGACTGACGCACGCCCGCATCGTGCCGCCGCCAATCGAACTGGTGAATTGGGACGAGATCGAGGGCAAGCCGACGAAGCCGAAGGTCTGAGATAAGGAGCCGCTCTTCTAACCTCTGATTTGCTAGCCCGGACTTCACACACACTTAGAATACCGACATGAGCGCACTCCCGATCCCGAAGCCGAAGTACACCGCCTCCGAGAACATTCAGGTACTCGAAGGGCTGGAACCTGTTCGCGTGCGGCCGTCGATGTACATCGGCAGCACCGACAGCAAAGGACTGCACCACCTCGTCTGGGAAATCGTCGATAACTGCGTCGACGAGTACATCAACGGCTACGCCGATCACATCGCGGTCACCCTGCACAAGGGCGGCGACTCGATCACCGTGCAGGACAACGGCCGCGGCATCCCGGTCGACAATCACCCGAAGTTCAAGATTTCCGGCCTCGAACTCGTCCTCACGAAGTTGCACGCGGGCGGCAAGTTCGACAACAAGGACTCCAACTACTTCTACTCCGGCGGCCTCCACGGCGTCGGCGCGTCGGTCGTCAACGCGCTCTCGAAGAAGCTCGTTGCCACGGTCCGCCGCGACGGGTACGAGTACGCGCAGAAGTTCGCGAAGGGCATCCCACAGGGCAAGCTCGAAAAGCTCGGCCCGTTCCGCGGCCACGGCACGATCATCCACTTCCAGCCCGACGACACGATCTTCCGCAACACGCACTTCGACGCCGACGTGATCCGCCAGCGGCTCGAAGACATGACGTACATCCACAGTGGCCTGACGATCGCGTTCAAGAATGAGATCACCGGCGAGAGCGTCGAACTCTCCAACCCGGCCGGCCTCCCGGCGTTCCTGACGAAGCTCGTCACCGATGCGCAGAAGCCGGCCGTCGGTACGACCTCGTTCCACGCCAACCGCAAGACCGGCGAACGGATGGAAGTCGCCCTTCAGTGGACGCAATCGACCGACGAGACGTTCCGCTCTTACGTCAACGGCATCCGCACCGCCGCCGGAGGCACGCACGAGAACGGCCTGAAGGCGGCCATTCGTAAGGCGATCAACAACTACATCGAGACGCACGACGAGGCGAAGAAGACCACCAAGAGCGTGAAGATCACCGCGGAAGACATCCGCGAGGGCGTCGTTGCCATCGTCTCTGTGTTCGTCCAAGAGCCGCAGTTCCAGGGGCAGACGAAGGAGAAGTTGAACAACCCCGAACTCGAATCGTCCGTGGACGGATTCGTGCGGCCGGCTCTCGAAGCGTGGCTGAACAACAACAAGTCGGCCGCCGACGAGATCATTTATCGCATCTTCCTCTCCGCCCAGGCGCGCGAAGCCTCCCGTGAAGCCGCGAAGGAAGTGAAACGGAAGGCCCCCGGCTCGCGACGCGGTTCCTTGCCCGGCAAGTTGGCCGACTGCAAGTCCGGCGACCTTGGCGACAGCGAGTTGTTCATCGTCGAAGGTGATTCGGCCGGCGGCAGCGCGAAGCAGGGGCGGAACAACAAGACCCAGGCCGTGCTGCCGCTGCGAGGGAAGATTCTCAACGGCGAAGACCTGACGACGGGCAAGGTGCTCCAGAACCAGGAACTCGGCGATCTCGTCAACGCCATCGGCACCGGGGCGGGCGACAAGTTCCACTACGAGGGACTGCGGTACGGCAAGATTATCCTGCTCATGGACGCCGACGCCGACGGCTGCCACATCGCCACTCTGATGCTCGACTTCTTCTTCCGCCACACGCCGGAACTCATCCGCAAGGGGCACGTCTTCATCGCGCAGCCGCCGCTCTACCGCATCGACGTGGGCAAGGAGACGTTCTGGGCGAAGGACGACGAGCACAAGGAAGAAATCCTAGCCGGCCTGCGGGCGAACGCGAAGTACGACATCACGCGGTTCAAGGGCCTCGGCGAGATGCCGTTCCGCGTGCTGGCCCAGACGACCCTCGACCCGCGGTCCCGCAAGTTGCTGAAGGTCGAGATCAGCGAGAACCTCGAAGCCCACAACACCTTCAAGGACCTGCTCGGCAAGGACGCCGAACCGCGGTACGAGTTCATCATGCACAAGGCCGATCAGGCCGTTGCCGACGAATTGGACGTGTGAGGCCGGGACGGACCTTCTCGCATCGCGAACCGCGAACGAATCTCGTTCGCGGTTTTTTGTTGACAGCCTCGCCGCTACTGTTTACTGTACTAGTCAACTGACACACCGATACGCGAGGCGTGCGGTATGAACATCCGCGTGCGGCCCGATTCGCCGGTCCCCATCTACGAGCAGATTCTGACGCAGGCCGTCTTCGCCATCGCGAACGGCGACCTGCCGGCCGGCGAGTTGCTGCCGAGCGTCCGCGACCTGTCGGCCGAGTTGGTCGTGAACCCGAACACCGTCGTGCGAGCCTACCAGGAGCTCGAACGCCTCGGGATGATCGCCGCCCGCCGCGGTCTCGGCATGGAAGTCACGGCCGAGGCCGCCAAGATTTCGCGGGACCGCCGCAAGGCGATCGTACTCACCCGCATCCGCGAAGCCTTGCGGGAGGCGGCGGCGGCGGGGTTGGACGCAGATGACGTTTGTCAGTTGGTGACGGCCGAGTGGCCGAAGTTGAACACGTCTCGAAAGTAATTGACTCGCTCGGAGGGGTGCCATGTCGGACGAAGTCGCGATTTCGATAGACCGGCTCGTGGTCCGCTACCGCGGCAAGCCGGCCGTGAACGGGCTGACGCTCCACGTCCCGAAGGGGTCGGTCTTCGCCCTTCTGGGCGACAATGGGGCGGGGAAGTCGACGACGATGAAAGTCCTGGCCGGCCTCGTGCCGCCGCACGCCGGGCGGGCGGACATCCTCGGCTTCGACTGCTGGAGCCGGGCGTATGAACTGCGGCACCGCGTCGGGTACGTGCCGGAGAAGCCACGGTTCTACGACTGGATGACGGTCGCTAACGTCGGCTGGTTCACGGCGTCGTTCCACCGCCGCGGCTTCCTGGAACACTACGAGCAGTGGGTCGGCAAACTCGGCCTCGACCGCACGAAGCGGCTGAAGGAACTCTCGAAGGGCGGCTACGCCCGCGTCGGGCTGGCCCTCGCGCTCGCCGCCGACCCGCAGGTGCTACTCCTCGACGAGCCAACCTCCGGCCTCGACTTGCTCACGCGGCGAGACTTCCTCGCGACGCTCGTCGAACTTGCGGCCGAGGGGCGGACGATCTTGATTTCCAGCCACTCGATCTCCGAACTGGAGCGGTTCACGTCCCACGCCGCGTTCGTGCAGGAGGGCCGCGTCACGCTGTCGGCGACCATCGACGACCTGCGGGCACGCTTCCGCCGCATCTCGTTCCGCGCGGCCGGCGTCTCGGTGGACCTCTCGACCGTCGGTAAGGTTTTGCAATCGCAACGGATCGGCAAGTACGTTCAACACCTCCTGCAAGAACCTGACGCCGACGGGTTGGCGATGCTGTGCGACAACCCGCTCGTCTCCGACTACGAGGAAACGGCGGTCGGCCTGGAGGACGTGTACGCCGCCCTGATGGCGAAGCCGGAGGACCGCCGGTTGCCCGCGCCGCTGCGGCAACGGAGCGAGGACGAACTGGAGAACCAACTTTCGCAGGAAGGGGTGTAGCCGTGTTCCGTGCCATGCTCTGGAAGGAAGTTCGCGAACAAGCGGCCATCCTGATCGCGCTTGTGGTCCTCGGCTCGGGCGTGATCTCCGCGGCCACGGTCCTCGGTTCGTCCGACGGGTCGGACGCGGGAGTGAGGGACATTCGGGCGTACACGAACGCCGGACGGTTGTCGCTGCTGTCGTTGGCCGTCGCGGCCGGCGTGGTCATCGGCGGGACGCTGTTCGCCGGAGAAAAGGAGAACGGCACGCTCGACTGCCTGGAGGCGTTGCCCGCGAACCGAATGCGACTGTGGTGGGGGAAACTCGCGGCCGGTGTCGTGATGGCGACCGTAGCGGGGATCGCGTTGCTGGCCGCCGGCACGCTGATCGGTGCGCTCGGCAGCGGTTCAAAGGTCGGGTGGCTCATGTGGGGGATGGTCCTCGTCTACGTGGCGTTCGGCTGGGGCACGTTTGGCTCAACGATTACCGAATCCACGCTCGCGGCGTGCGCGATCGGTCTGCTGTGTGCCGTCGTGATCGGCACACCGGTATTCACCGTCGTGATCAGCGCGTTGCGGATGGCCGTGGGGGCAGACTGGGCGGACTATCGGCGAGAGTCTCTCAGCGCACTCTGGTTCGAAGTGCCGCCGTTGGTCGCGATGTACGCCGTCGCGGTCTTCCCCCTTCTGCTCGCCGGGTGGACCTTCACCGCCCCGGACCGTGCCCGCCAAGCTCGCTCCCCGGTGGCGCGGGCGTCGCAGCCGATCCTTCGCCGGCCCGCCAACACCGGGTTCCTCAGTAGCCTGAAGGCGCTGCTCTGGCTGACAAACCGGCAGTGGTTCGTGGCCTCGCTGATCGGCGTCGGGTTGATGCTCGCGACGGGGGTGGGGTCGCTCCACGAGGACGTTCACCTGATGGTCGTCTGGCCGCTCGCGACGACCCTGGCCGGCGTGTTCGGCGGGGTGCTGGCCTGGGTGGACGAGCAGTCGAAGGAGACGTTCAAGTTCTGGGGCGAGCGCCGCCTGCCGCTCGGACGACTGTGGGCTGTGAAGGTGGCGACGAGCTTCGCGCGAACACTCGGTTGGACGCTGCTGGTGTTCGCCCCCAGCCTGATCCGGCAGTTGGGGCCGGGGCGGGAAGTGCCGATCTTGTCGGCGGCGTTTCGGTCGGGCCTGCTTTCGGCCGCCGGGCCGTCGATCGTGTACTACCTCCTCATCTGGCCGCTCTACGGCTTCGCCTTTGGCCACCTCGCGGGCCTCCTGTTTCGCAAGACGATCGTCGCGCTCGGCGTCGGCCTCCTGACGGCCGCCCCCGTCGCGGCCCTCTGGCTGCCGTCGCTCCTGACCGGCGGTGTCCACCACTGGCAACTCTGGCCGGTGCCGGTCCTCGTTTTGTTGACCACGCGGTGGATCCTCCGTGCCTGGTCGGCCGACCGACTGGCGAGCGTCAAGCCACTGGCGACCGTCGCCGCCGTCGGACTGGCCTGCGTGTCGTGGGTGGCGTTCGGCCTCCTCTATCGGGCCGTCGAAGTGCCCGTGGTTCCCGAAATTGACGACGACCTGGCCTTCATCGAAACCGTGCCGTTGCTAGACTTCGAGGACGGCGGCCGTGCCTTCCGTCAGACGACGGCGGCCCTCGCCGCGGCGTTCTCGGGGGAAGCCGCACCGGTCCCATGGCGACGGCCCGCGGAGGCGGAACTATCCACCCCTTCGCGCAGCGACCTCGATCAGTTAATCCGAGACGAGTGGCCCGAACCCGCCCTTCGAGCGATCGGCCCGTGGCTGACGCAGCCGTCGCTCGAACAGGTGACCGCGACCTTGAAGGATGCCGCGAACCGGCCGCTCGGCCCGCTCGAAAATCCGCGCGGCATCCTCCTCCTCAACCCCCCGTACCGCGACGCGGCGGAACTGCCGGCGGCGGTCGGGATGCTCGTGACCCGCGGCCTCTGGAAGCAGTTGGAAGGCGACTCCGGCGAGTTCGCCCCCTGCCTCGACGCCGCCCTGGCGGCGACCCGGAACGGGCGGACGATGCAACCGACCGAGATCTACGTTTGGTCCCTCGCGGTGGAGCGGACGGCGTTCGACGCGGTCGATACGTGGTTGACCCGATTGAAGGGCCGGCCGGATCTGATTCGGGCCGTCGTGGCGGTGTTGCGAAAGCACGAACAACTCTGCCCGCGGGACGCGAAGCAGGTTTTCCTGACGGAGCGGATGATTGACCGCAACCGCGTGAACGGCATCAGCCAGTGGGCGACGCGCGAACTCGACGCGGACATCAGTCGGTTCTGGCGGTTTCAGCCGAACGAAGCCACCAAGAGCAAGGCGAACGCCGAGACGGAACTGCTCAATTTCTCACTCGTGGTGCCGTGGGAGCGGGAACGGTTCCGCCGTGTCCTCGGCCTGAACAACGCCTCCGTTCCCTCGACCGAGTTTCTCGACGGGTCGTGGCTCGCCGAGGCCTTCACCCCGCGGTACGTGGGCTTCGGCGAAGCAGAGATCGCGTCACAAGCCCATCTGGCGGTGTCGATCGCGCAGTTGAATTTGAAGTTGTTCGACCTGGAACAGGGCCGACCCGCCAACCTGCTCGACGAGTTGGTCCCGCGGTACTGGCCGGCCGTGCCGGTCGATCCGTTCGACGGCCGGCCGTTGCGGTACCGCACTTCCGAGGGCGAGCGCATCAAGATGGGGATTCGGGCTGCGGCGTTGCAACCCGTCCGCGATGCCCTACCGCCCCTGCCGGTGCCGGACGAACAGCGGGCCAGTTTGGGCGGGAGTGTCGGCGGGCTAGCTTGGTTGGACCGGCCGGTACCGATCGCACCGGGCATCGACGCCGACGGGAACCCCGTCACCGACCTCGACGCCGTCGCGGCTGTGGCCGGGGGGCTGGTCCAGGCTGCCCTGGAACCGCTCGACGAAGTGGAATTGCCCGCTGGGGCGGGGGGAATGCCCGGCCGTGGAAACCGGGTGGCCGCGGGAACCCGCTCCGGAGCGACCGTGACGACCTGGCGGGAGGTCGAAAAGGGGCAGGGGGTCGTCTGGAGCGTCGGCCCCGATCGGTGGGACGATTCAGGGCAGATGATGATTCTGGATTGGGGCAGATCCCGACCCGGTCGGGGTGACATCGTGCGGGTCGTGCCGCGAAATCGCGGACCGCGCTGACCGGCCGGGATTGGTCAGGTGCCGAGTTCGCGGAGCAAGATTTCCAACTCCGCCCGCGTGTCCCAGGTCGGCGGCACGCCGGGGCCGCTGGTCTGTTCGGCTAACCACTGAGTCGCCCTCGTCTGCCAGCCTTTCGATTCCTCGGGCTTCCCGACACGCCGCAGAGCGAGAGCGTACACGGCCCACGCCGTGGGGGGGCAGTCTTTTGCCGCGCAGAGGGATTCCAACGCCGGGATCGCTTCCTCGACCCGCCCGTCGCGGACGGTGGCCAGGGCTTGGACCATCACCGTCGTCGGGTCGGTGGGGGTCGATTTGATCGCCAGGTTGGCGAACTTCACCACCGCCACGAGGTCGGCGGCGTCTCCCGGCGAGAGCGAACACGTCCACGCGATGTCCCGTGCCAGGGCCGGGTCGGTGGCGTCGCGGTTCTGGCCGAGCAACTCGTGACAGGCCTTGTGGTAGCCCTCCGTGTCGCCGGCCTCCAACCGGACTTTCGCCAGGAGGCCGGTCGCCGGCTTCGCGTCGGCCTTCAGTTGCATCGCCTTGTTGACGTGGGCTGCGGCGTCGCGCCAGTCGCCGAGTTGGCCGAGGGCCACGCCCCGTTGGTACCAACTCTCGGCGTTGGCCGGTTGGAGGAGGATCGCCTGCTTGGCCCCGTCGGCGGCCCGCTTCCAGTCGCCGAGGTTCGCGGACACGACCGCCCGCTTCCGCTGAAACTCGGCGACGTCCGGGCTGCTCAGGATTAACTGGTCGAGGTGCCAGCCGGCCGCGTACCACTGATCGGCGTCCAGGCAGGTCGCCACCTGCCGCTCCCGCCACCCGCTGATGGCCGCGGGCGGCGTCTGGGCCACGATGGCGTACTTGTCCTTGAGCATGGCCCAGTCGTTCCGCAGGCTGACGGCGTCGGTCGGGATTACGTCCCCGCCCGCGCTCAACCGCTGGCCGGAGAGCATCCGGCCGCCGGCCAGCATTTCCTCCACGTTCCACTTCGCCACGATGAGGCTGCCGAGCCAGTCCTTGCGGGCGCGGAACGGCGGGGTGATCGGCTCGCCGGTGTTCGCGTCCCAGACGCGGCCCTTGCCGCTGGCGAGTTCGGTGTAGAAGAGTTTGCCGTCCGGGCCGAAGGCGACCGCGTTGACGCCCCCGCCAATGCGGACCGGGGGCACGACCGGCAACCCGTCACTCACGTTCCAGATCCGGACCGTGTTGTCGTCGCTGGTCGTGATGATGGCCGTGCCCATCGGATTGAAGACGACGCGGAGGACTTTGCTGACGTGCTTGGCGGGCGCGTCCCACAGGGCCTTGCCGTCGGTCGTACTCCAGGCCATCACCCCGCCGTCGAGGTCGCCCGTGACCAGGGTGGTGCCGTCCGGGGTGAACTCCGCGGCCGTGATGGCCGCGCCGGACCGGAGGGGCGGGGTGCGGGGCTCGTGGTCGCTGCTGCGGCGGACGCGGACCGATTGCCCGCCGCCGAACGTCACCCCGAACTGGCCGTCCTTGCTCGTGACCGTCTGCATGTCGTCGCGGCCAGGGCCGGTCGGGCCGCCGGCTGCCTTCTGAACCGTGGTCGTGCCGGACAGGTCGCCGCTGCTGATGAGGTTCCAGATCCGCGTCACGCGGGTCTGGTCAGCGACCATGACCTCGTACCCGTTTGGGCTGAACCGGACCGCCGCGGCGAGGGCGTTGTTCCGTATCGGCGGGGTGATGAGGTCCCCGCTGAGGATGTCCCAGACGCGGATGGTGTTGTCTTCGGCCGCCGTCGCCGCCCACCGCCCGTCGGGGCTGGTCGTCACCATGATGACCGGCCCGTCGTGCATCACCGGTCGGCCGACGGCCTGGCCCGTGGTCATGTCCCAGACTTTCGCGGTGGCGTCGTCGCAGGCGGTGACGATCCGCTTGCCGTCGGCCGTCACGGCCACGTCGTTGACCGCGGCCGTGTGCTTGAGCGGCGGGAAGACGGCCTGCCCGGTGGTCGTGTCCCAGACCCCGACGGTGCCGTCCCGCGAACTCGTCACGACACGCTTGCCGTCCGGCGCGAGGGCCACGGCGGTCATGGCCACGGGACGTTTGATGGGGGGCGTGACCGGGTGGCCGTTCTTCAGATCGAACACGCGGGCGGTGCCGTCCCGACTGCATGCCGCCACCATCGACCCGTCGGCCGAGAATTGCACGTCGGTGACGCGGTCGGTGAAGTCGTACAGCGACTTTTCGTTGAGCGTGGACAGTTCCCACTTCCGCACCCGCCCCGCCGCCCCGCCGGTCACGAGGAACCGATTGTCGGGGGTGATGAGGGCCTTCGTGACGGCCGCACCGTTGTTGAAGACCTGCAAGAGCTTCCCGTCTTTCGGCTGCCAGGTGCGGATGTACCCGTCCGCCCCGGCCGTCGCCACGAGGGAACCGTCGCCGGTGATCGCGACCGCCCGGATGGGGGCCCCGTGCTCCAGGGGCGGGCCGACCGGGTTCCCGTCTTGGGTGCTCCACACCCGGGCGATGCCGTCCTCACTGGCCGTGACCGCGAACCGCCCGCGGGCGTCGTAGGCGGCGTCCGTCATCGCCACCTCGTGCAGCCAGATGTGGCTGGTCCGCGGGCAGTGGTCGAACACGGCGCGGAGGCGAATCCGGTGCATCCGCTCCCGCTCGTCGAACCCCGGCTCTTGGCCGAGTTCCTGCGATTCCAGGCGCAACGCCTCCGCGAACCAGAGCGGCGCGCCGAGGTAGTCGAACGAGTCGAGCAACCGCGTCCCGTTGGCGACGTTCAGCCGGATCATCCGCCGGGTGCTCTCGTCGAGGTTCCGCTTCGCCGACTTGTGCGCGAGTTCCGCCTCCTCGGCCTTCTTCGTGATGGCGATGTAGGACCAAATGCCGAGGCCGAGCAGAATGGCCGCGAAGATGTGGAAGATGACGAACGCGGTGGCCCGGGCCGGGTTCCGCTTGACCCACTTCCAGACCCGCTCGGGGAGGCCGGTCGGCCGGGCCTTGATCGTCTCGCCGTCGAGGTAGCGGCGGAGGTCTTCCGCGAACTCGGCGGCGGTCGGGTAGCGGCGGTGGATCGGCTTCTGCAACGCCTTGAGGCAGATCGTGTCCAAGTCGCGGGGGGTGTTCGGCTGAAACGCCCGCGGTGGCACGGCCTCGCCGTCGAGGACGAGCCGGATCGTGGCGATCGGCGACTCGCCGCGGAACGGCGGATGGCCGACGAGCATCTCGTACAAAATGCACCCGAGGGCGTACACGTCCGTCGGCGGGCCAATGTCCGTGACCCGGCCGGCGGCCTGCTCGGGGGCCATGTAACTCGGCGTGCCGAGGATGCTGCCGGCGTGCGTTTGGCCGCTGCTGCCGGCGATGTCTTTCGCGAGGCCGAAGTCCGTCACCTTCGGCTGCCCGTCGAGCGTCATCAGCACGTTCTGCGGCTTCAAGTCGCGGTGGACGACCCCGGCCGCGTGCGCGACGTGGACGGCCCGCGCCAGGGTTTCGACCGTCTGGGCGGCGAACTTCGCGGTCTGCGGCTTCGCTTCGCACTTCTTCGTGAGGTTGCCCCCCTCCACGAGTTCCAGCGCGATGTACGGGGCGCCGTTGTGTTCGCCGATGTCGTAGACCTGGACGATGTTCGAGTGGTTCAGTTTCGCGACCGACTCGGCCTCGATGCGGAACCGGTCGAGGTGTGCCTCGCTGACGTTCACCCCGCCGAGGATCATCTTCAGGGCGACGATCCGGTTCAGGTGGATGTGCCGGGCCTTGTAGACGATCCCCATGCCGCCCTTGCCGAGTTCGTCGAGAATCTCGTAGGGACCGACAAGGGATTCCGGCGAAACGCGGTTGCCGGAGGCCGTGAGGAGCGATTTGCCGAACCCGGAGGGGATGGTGACGCGCGACCCGCTGGACGGTCGGCCGAGGGTCGTGCGGGGAGTTCGGCTCAACCCACTTTCGGACGGGGCGCGATCGATTGTTTGTTCGGGCGAACCAACGGCTTCCGGGGACGGCACCGACTCGTAGCCGATGGTCTGATCGCTGCTTGACTCGGGCGAACCGGGGGGCGATCCGTGCCCGTGGAGCGGGCTACTCATAACGGCGGAGCCTTTTCGGCCGGGTTGGACTGGTAACTAGCAAAATATGCGATACCAACCCTCGATGGAAGCTCGGAATGGAAACTCAGATCGAATCTCCGAAATTCGTTAACTGTTACGTCCACCGAAACTGGTATGACCGGTGTCACTTTTGTAACGCAATTAACTGTTCTAGAGTCGCCCGCACGTTCTCGCGACTGCCGACCGCCACGAACAACTGGAAGCGATACTCGCCCGGCGGAACCCCGTCCGGGTCGCGCAACCGGTAGACCGCGTTCCACTTCACGACCTTCTCGGCCTGGAACCGCCAGCGGCCGTAGCTCGGCCCGGACAAGCCCTTCGGCAGGTCGAACGAGATGACGCCCATCGCATGGGAGCCGGTCGGCGTGCTGAAGACGAGGGGGCGTTTCTGTTCGCCCGGCCCGTCGGTTATATCGGCGAGTTGCTTCGTCTGCGGGTCGAACGTCTCGAAGACGCGGAATTCCGCCGGCATGTACCCGGTGAGGGCTTCGAACTGGGCGAAAGTGTGTCGCTCCGTCGGCGGGACCGAGAACGTCACGGCGTACTCGATCGCGTGGGCAAGCCCCTGATGGCCGACGGTCACGGTCTTGGACAACAGGTGATCCGACAGGGGCTTCGCGTTTAGCGCCGGGTACTTCTCCGACTTCTCGCCGGGGTTCAGCCAGAACGCCGTGCGGCTCTTGGTTTCGAGCACGTTGCCGGCGGCCCGCAGGCGGAGGAGTTGGCTCGTCGATCTCGGCCCGGCCCCGTCGCGGCGACTGCCGGCCTCGGTGGGGTTGTACGCCTCGGCCCAGAAGTTCGGCCGGCCGCAATCGAACGCGCACGCCGACTGAAGTTGCCGCCCGTGGTCGGTGGAGTCGATGAACTCCTTCCCGTTCCACGTCACGGAGTGAATTGCCCCGGCGAGTCGCGTGGTCGTGGTGACGACGATGTCCGACGGCCCGGCCTTTCCGCGGACGGTCGCATCCCCGGAAACGGTCGTCGCGTGGGCCAACATCACCCCGAGCATCACCGCGACCATGTCTCGCCCCCGGAACTGCCCTCGACAGCCCCGCCGCCGCACGGTATTTCGTGCAGAGTCTCGACGGGGTTTGTCACCATGGCTCGTGCCTTGATCCTCTTCTTTGTACTCGGCTCGGCAGGTTGTGCGTCCACGGCCGCCCGCACCGTTCTCCGCGACAAGGACAGCGGCGTCGTGGCCGTGCCGAACGACACCGACAGTTTCCCGGACTATTACCGCTCGGAAGCCCTGGATCTGATCCGCGACCACGTCGGCAAGAACTACGAGATCGTCAAGGAAGAGGAGTACGTCCTCGGCCCGGTCGTCACCAATCAGAGCAAGCTCAGCCGCCGGCCCGTCTTAAACTGGCTCGTACCGTGGAGGCTGGGCGAAACCGACACCACCACGAATACCAGTACGACCAAGAACAACACCGAGTACCGCATCCACTACCAGCGGGTTGCACCGACCGCACCGAAGGTTGTGCCGGCCGCAGGGACTGACACGGACCTGCCGCCGTTGTCCGACGGCGCGAGTCGCTGAGGAACAACCATGCGTCGAAGTCTGATTGCCGCCGCCATAGTGCTCACGAACTTGACCGGTTGCGCGACGCTGGACGGCTTCATGCAAGACGCCCCGTCCGTGTCCGAGTGCCGGTGGGAACAGCCGGCCGAGCGAGCACCCGCGCCAGAACCGGTTGCGGAATCGAAGTGACTACTCGACCGACTTTCGACCCTGGTTCGCGTCGTACCACTTTCGCAGATCAACGTCGCACCGCTTCAACCCCGTTCGCAATAACCACGCCGACAGACCGACCGTGAGGGCGAACCCGACGGCCCAAGCCGGCGTGACGCCGGTCTTTAACGGCACGAACGTCGCCGCGGTCGGCAGTAGTGAGGCGAGGTCGTGTTCCCCCACCCGCCACAGGCCGATAAGGGCGAGCGGGAGGCCGAGGGTGAACAGCGACGCGATGCCGTTGGTCTGGTTGCCCGTCGCGAAGCCCCGGTAGCCGGTGGCGAACGACAAGGCCCACAGGGCGAAGGCCCCGGCCGCGGCGGCCAGGCAATCCCACCACGCCGCCCGACCGGAAACGGCCATCGCGACCCAGAGGAACGCGGCCCCGACGAGGTAGCCGCGGCCCCGACGCCAGGCCGCCGAGAACGAGGCGTGTGCGTAGTCGCGGGCCGTCAAATCCGTGAGCAGGAGCAACTCCAACCGCTGACACCGGGCCGTCACCGTCGCGTCCCAGAGGCCGAACTGGTAGACCGCCGGCACGGCCGACAACACGACGAGGGCCGTCGCCACCATCGCCGGCCCGCCCCAGGATTCGAACAGCATGAAGACGAGCTTGCCCATCCACGCCGGCCAGTCGTCGCCGGCCACGAGGAACGCGGCGTACACCAGCGCGAAGCCGCACGCCAGCCAGAGGTTGACCCGGCCGCTGTATTCCATGACCCGCCGCACCGCCCACCACGAAAGCGGCCGGTCGCCGATGAGTTCGAGTTGCGCCTCGCGGTCGGAGGAAATCGGCTTGTAGTGGCGGTCGTGGAAGTGCCCGCGAAGCCGGAAGGCTGCCCGCGGGCCGACGACGGCGAACAGTACGACCGCGAACAGGTGCAGGTCGAGGAACCGCTCCCACGCCAGCCACGGTCGGCGGTCGGCAGCGAACCAGTACCGCACGACGCCGAACGGGTTCATCGTGTGCAGGAACATCACCGCATTGAACAGGAACCGGCCGAGATCGTCGGGCAATTGTTGCAGCCACAGTCGGAGGTTCTCCCCCGCGACCACGCCGACGACGAGGTAGACCAGCACGCCGAAGAGGCCGAGCAGTTCGCCGATCCGACGGACGGCCGCCGGTTCATAAATCCACGCGGTCAGGCACAGCCCGGCGACGACGCCCCACGCGAACGGCATCGCCAATAGCACGAACAAGTCCGGCCACTCCACGACGCCCGCCAGCGGCAGCACCATTAACACGGGGAACCCGGACAGGCACACCAGCGCGAACCGAGTGATGCCGACGAGCGATTCCGCCAAGAACAACCGTCGCGGTTGAATCGGCGACGTGAGCAGGAATTCGAGAGCCTGACTCTTGGGGAGTTGCACCAACCGCCAGCCGATGACGGCCGCCCCTTCGACCAACCCGAGGACGAGGAGGAGTTGGGCGATCGTGGACACGAACTCGTCGCTCGGTTGCCGAGCCGTGACGAGGGTCAGGATTGCCACCAGGAAAACGTGAATGACCGCGACGCGGCGGAAGGTGAGTTGCCGACCGGGGGCCGTCATCGCCACGGAGAAGAACGGCGCGAGCATGTCAGATCAGGGGAGGGGTACCGGCCGGGACGCGCGTCGTGGCTTGAAACAGCACCGCGGTGCTAGTCCGACGCTTGGCCGTGACCGTCTGCTGCTGCCGGTCGCGGGCGAGTTCGATGTTGTTGGCGGCCGCGACCGCGTCGATGAAGGCGGAACACGTCGGGAAGCGATCCTGCGGACTCGTCGAGAGTGCCCGCATCACCGCCCGGTATTCGTCGCTGCTGTCCAGGATCACGTGCGGGGGCGGCCGGTGGAAACTGCGGCCGGGCTGCTGCGGGGGCGGCGGAAACGGGAACGCCCCGGTGCGGAGCAAGTGGTACGTCACCGCGAGCGAGAACTGGTCGCTGCTGTCGCTCATCGACCCCAAGAACACTTCCGGGGCGGCGTAATCGAGCGTGCCCTGGCGGAAGCAAGGCGTGGTCGGCCCGTTCATCGGCGTCGCCAGCCCGTAGTCGGCGAGTTTCGCCTCGTTGCCGAGCAGGAGGATGTTGTTCGGTTTGATGTCACTGTGCTGGAAACCGACGGTCTTGCCGTCGAAGGCGTGCCGGCGGGCGTTCAAATAATCAAGCGCGCCGGCGGCTTGGCTCAGGTACTGCAAGACCTTTTCCGGCTCGATCAGTGAGTTGAATTCGTCCTGGTAGAGCAGGAATAGGTCCAGGAGGCTCGCTTCGGCCAGGTCCATGCCGATGACGATGTAACCCGGCATCGACCGGACGTTGTGGATTTCCAGCAAGTACGGGTGGCGGATCCTCTGAATGCCCTGGAGCGAATGAATCTCGCGGGACGTGGAGTGCGCGTTGGCGCTCGACATGAATTTCAGGGCGACCATCTGCCCGGTGGGGGTGGTCGATTCCCACACCGTCGCGAACGCACCGCGGCCACGCAGGCGGACGAGGCAGTAGCCGGGGAACGGCTCCGCACCCGCTTCCGGCACAAACCGTTCGGCTGGTCGGGAGACAATATCCCGTTTGAAGCGGCTTCGGTCCTGCATTGTGATCTTAATCTCGAACTATATGCCAATCAATTAAGCTACTTCAGTACCTTAGAACACGTTTGGCGCGATAACACGAACCGTCGATTTTTGTGGAGGAATAGGAATTTAGGCAGTAGCAGAATTGACCGTCCAACCCGTTGGCCGTCCCTGGTGATAAGGCATGACGGCGTGAAAGGGCAGAGCCTGGAAATCCAGGATAAACGGGAGGAAATGCCGATCCCCCTCCCACATCGGCAGGTTCATCACCTGTGTCACCTTCACCCAGGAGAGCGACCCTTCGGGATTCTTCTCGGCCGGGGTTCCGCTCCAGGACAGAATGCGGAAGAGGAAGCCGAACCAGTCTTCGCCATTCTTCCCAAACCCCGGCCACGAGATGGTTCCGGCGAGTTGAAGCGATTCGCAGACGATCCCGGCCTCTTCCAGAACCTCTCGCTTCATGCCGGCGACGATGTCTTCATCGCGTTCGAGTTTGCCACCGAGGCCGTTGTACTTGCCGAGGTGGTGGTCGCCGGGTCGGGCGTTGCGGTGGACGAGAAGCACCCGCGTGCGGTCCGGGGAGAAGACGTACCCCAGCGTCGCGAGAATCGGCGTGTACGGCACGGTCACGCCTCCTCGGCCGGCTGGTCGTCGGCCGGCATCTCGGCCAGAATCTTGCGGACTTCCACGAGGTCTTCTTCCTTCACCCCTTCGCGGCGCCGGTAGCGGCGCTCGAGGCCGTCCAGCAGCGTCTCCCACATTTCGCGGGTATAGCGGACGTGCTTGGTCCAATTGTCTCGCCGCTTGAACCGGACCTTGAAGGCCCATTTCCGCGCGAACTTCTCGGCCGAGACGAATCGCCGTTCGCCGGTGTCGGGGTCGGTGTCGGTCCATTGCACTTCTACGCTCATTACAATTCAAGATAGACGCCGCCGCGATTCCCTCAAGGACGTTCCGCCATGATGTTGCTGGAAGGGCCGAAGGCCACGATCACGGCGCTGGCGTTCTCGCCGGACGGCAACGAGTTGGCCGTCGGCGCGAAGGACGGCACGATCGCGCTCACGACCGTCTTCGACGGCACCTTTCGCACACTCGGTTCCGACACGGTGGCCGTCAACGCTGTGAGCTTCGACGCGACCGGGGCGATGCTGCTGTACGGCAGCGGGACGGGCTGGTTCGGCTTCCAGCGGACGGGTGAGGAAACTTGGGACGTGCATGCCCCACCGAAGATGGTCGCGACGACGGCCCTCGCCTTTCTGAATGAGAAAACCCTTGTCCTCGGCGGCGGGGACCGCATCAAGGCGGAGCCGGGGCAACTGGAACTCCACGACCTCGTGACCGGGAAGCGGCGGGAGCCCTGGTTCCGCGAACCATCGGGCGTGCGGGCGATCGCGGTACATTCCGACTTGCACACTGTTGCCTGGACGAACGCGGCCAATCGGCTGAGCATCTGGAACACGCTGACCCTTGAACCGCGGCACGTCGGCCTGACGCACACGGCTCCGAGCTTGGGCTTCCACCCGGACGGGGAAGTGCTCGCCGTTGCGGTGGATTACGGCGTGAAACTCTTCGACGTGGCGAGCCGCGACGAGAAGCGGACCCTGAAAGGGCACAGCGGCCGCGTGGCGGCCGTGGCGTACAGCCCCGACGGGCGGATGCTTGCCACGGCGAGTTGGGACAAGACCGTCCGCCTCTGGGATGCCGCGAGCGGGGCAGAGCGGGCTGCGTTCGACTGGGGCATCGGCCGCGTGCAGTGCCTCGCGTTCGCGCCGGACGGCTTGCGCCTGGTCGCGGGCGGCGAGAACGGCCTGATCGCGTTGTGGGATATGGAGTGAATTTCACCGCGAATCGATCAGCACTTCCACGTCCCGCACCCAGCCGACGAACAACGCCTTGAGGAAGTTCCGCCAGTCTTCAATGCCCGCGTCCGAATCGGATTGGCCGAGGAATAGTTTCGCTCGCTTGGCCCGATCGACCGGTTCGAGGCGGGCCAACTTCAAGGCGTCATCGGCCGTCGTGGGGACGGTTTCCTCGAGCTTGATCGCGCCGAACCAGAGCAGGATGTTCAGACTTTGCCACGGCACGAACTTCCCGCGCGACAGCAACAGCAGTTGGAGCAGTTCGTCGGCCGTCAACTCGGGCTTGTCGAAGACGTTCTTGGGAAGATCGCGGTCCAGGCCAGGGAAGGCTTCCAACAGGCCGCGGGTGCGGTGGTCGCGGGTCGGTTCGCCGTCGGCGTTCGCCTCGATCAGCGATTCCAGGCACATCGCTCCGCCGATCGTGTCGGGCGGTTGCACGCGGTCGAGCAGCCAGCGCTCGGCCGACTTCTTGACCGGGTAGCGGACCACGACCACACAGCCGAACGGTGCCCGCCGGGCGTTGACCGGGCAGTTCGTGCAGACCGGCACGTGCGGGTCGAGGGCGATGGCTTCCGCTTCCAGTTGGCCGAGCGTGGTGGATTGCTCAACGGGAGAGCCGTCCTTCATGCGAAGGAGCCGCACCGGCAGGTCGACCGAAAGGTAATCGGGCCGTGTTGACGCCCGGACTTGCTCGATCCGCTCCCGGACGGCGATCAGGTCGAGCAGGACCGGCGTGCCGGCCCGCGGGTCGCCGTGGCCGAGGTCTTTCTTCACGCGGCAGGGGAAGTCGATGATCGTTTCGAGCGACATGGAGAGGGCCGCCGGGGATTACTCTTCGAGTTCGAACTCTTGGATGTCCAGCCGCGTCTGGTGGCCGTCGAAGGTTCCGCCCTCGGCTTGCTTGCCCTGGAAGTAGTCCTTCTGCCAGCCGCGCTTCACCGCCTCCGGGTCTTTGGTCGTCAGACCGGTGAGGAAGTTCGACCGGCTCGCCTCCCAGCCGCGGTACTTGTCGTGGAGTTCCGCGTTCTTCTTGAGGTCCATCGTCTTCGGGACCAGCGTCTCGGCGAGGTTCCGCGGGATCGGGACGATCATGCACACCGGCTCGCCCTTCGTGAAGCGAATCCACTCGCCGGGCCGCGTGACCTTCCAGTTCATGGTGAAGGTGCTGAACGCCCAGTCGGTTTCGACGACGCCTTCGAGGGCTTGAATGCCGTCCTTGAACTGGTTGCTCGGCCCCTTCACCCAGAGGTTGATCCCCTGGGGCGTGCGGAACAGGTACGGCAGCGAGAACGTCAGCACGCCGTAGCCGAAGTGCGTGGACACGGCCGCGTCGCGGTTGTCGAGGAAGCGCAGTTCGATGTCGGTCTTGTCCGCCCCGCCGTACCAGTACAACTCGAAACTACACGGGCAGGTCACGAACCACCCCGCCTGGTTGGCGATGTTCAGCGGCAGGCAGCGGTACGCGAATTTCTGGTTCGTCGCGCTCATCCACTCCCGCTCGAACGGGGCGGCGACGATCTCCATGTTCGGCGGGTTGTTGATGCGGTAGGCAACAATCGCGTGATCGTCGTCGGCCATGAGTGCGAACTTCCCGGGAATAAAACGGATATAACCACAGAGGACATGGAGAGCACAGAGTAGAGAAGACCGAGAAGAGTCGATTCTTCCCTCGGTTTTGTCTGCTCTGTGCTCTCCGTGTCCTCTGTGGTTAATTCTTCTCTTATCGCGCGCTCGTGATCGGCACGCCGGCTTCGTAGGTGCGGCCGTCCTCGTTCTTGCTCCGGAGCGACAGTTGGTAAAGTTGTTCGCCCACCGGGGTCGGATACTCCCGCGTCAGGCACGCCCGGCAAAGTTGTTCGGGCGACTTGTCCAAGCACCGCGCCACCGCCTCGACCGGCAGGTACAAGAGCGAATCGGCTCCGAGTTCCGTTGCCATCGCCCGTTGCTCGGCCAGCGTCGGAACCATCCCGGCCATCCGCGACGGGGCGTAGAGTTCCTTCACAGTGGACATGTCGATGCCGTAGAAGCACGGCGAGATGATCGGCGGGCAGGCCACGCGGACGTGAATTTCCTTCGCCCCGCCGACGTCCTTGATGTAGTTGAGCAGCGTTTTCAGAGTCGTGCTGCGGACGATCGAGTCCTCGACGAGCAGCACTTTTTTGCCTTCGAGCACCTCGCGGAGCGGCGTGAACTTCAGCCGCACCTTGTCCGCCCGGTTGCCGCCCTCAATGAACGTCCGGCCGACGTACCGATTGCGAATCAACCCTTCCCGGGAAGGGATGCCGAGTTCGAACGCCATCGCGTCGGCGGCCGCCTTGCCCGTGTCCGGCACCGGCACGACGATCGTGTCGGCCTCGTCGATCGGGAATAAGTTCATTTGCCGTTCTTGTTCCGCCAACTCCTTCCCGAGCGCTGAGCGGGACAGGTAAACGCTCCGGTCGTCGAGCGTGCTGCCGACATTGGCGAAATAAATCCACTCGAAGAAGCAGTGGGCCGTCCGCTTCGACTCGGCGTACTTGTGGATGGCGAACTTGCCGTCGCGGATCAAGATGAGGTGGCCGGGTTCGAGCGAGTGAATGTCCGACGACGAGAAGCCGAGGTTCAAGAGCGGCACGCTCTCACTCGCAGCGGCGAAGAGGCGGCCGTCGAAGGCGTAGCACAGCGGCCGAATGCCGAGCGGGTCGCGGGACACGACCATTTCGCCCTGGGCGTTCAGGAAGACGATGTTGTACGCCCCGTCGAACTTTTCACTCAGGTTGCGGAAGATCTGTACCGGGTCGTCGTTGCCGAGGTTCTGCATCTCGCGGCCGAGGTAGTGCAGGATGACTTCGGTGTCGTTGTCCTTGCGGACGATGTGGTAGTCGGGGTTGTTTTCGAGGAGTTCGTCTTGGAGTTTCGCGAAGTTGGCGAGTTGGCCGTTGAACGCGAACGCGAACCATTTCCATTTCTGCGAGTGCTTCCGTTCGAACGGTTGAGCGTATTCGCGATTATCTTGGCCACAGGTCGCGTACCGAACGTGGCCGATGACCGCCCGCCCGCCGTGGTTCTCGATGATGCTCGCGTGCTTCTCCGGCCGGGCCATTCGGAAGGCTTCGGAGACGGGGCCGAGTTCTTTGTACGTGTCGAGGAGCTTGCCGCGACCGGGGTTGTAGCCGCTCATGCCGGCCGCGAGTTGGCCGCGATTCTGGAGGTCTAACAGCATCCGCGGCATCAACCGGGCGATTTCGTCCGGGTCGCCGTTCCAGACCTGCGAACGAATGTCCGTCCCAAGGTCGTAGAGGGCGGCGATGCCGCATTCGTGCTGGAGTTCGTCCATGGAGCCCGCCTAATGAGGGTTGCGAGTCGGCGACGGTCAAGCATGGGGATTTTCGGAGGGACGACCCCCCACTGTGAATTTATATCTCGCGGTTCGGTGTGGAAATAGAGAAGTGACCTTGGATCGCGACCCCGGGCGGAAATCGGACTGCCGCGACCCGACTTTCCGTGGCTTCTTACCCCGCACGAACTACAACGACCACGGGACTTTACGCGGACCACCGTCCGGTCCTGCCGGTTCTGACGGCGGCGAGAAATTTTCGGAGAAAGTGGCGATGGATTCGACGACCCCCCCGATCACGAGTGAGCAGTTCGAAAGTCTCCGCGACCTGCTCAACACCGCCGGGCCGAAGGCGGCCGTGGCGAAACTGTGCGATGATCTGCGGGCGGCCGGCGATTACCACTCACTCTTCTACGCCTTATTGATGAAGAAGCGGGTCGAGTTGGGCGTGTCCCCGTTCCCGACCGGACCGTCCAACGATTTGCCACCGGAGGCGCACGAACCTTACGAGGGGGCCATTCGCGATGCCGCCCGTGAAGTCGGGAACATCTACTTGAAGAACCACGAATTCGCGAAGGCGTGGGGCTTCTTCCGCCTGATCGGCGAACCGGGTCCGGTGAAGGCCGCACTCGACGCCTACGAACCCGGACCGGACGATGACACCTACCCGGTCGTCGACATCGCGTGGCACCAACAAGTCCACCCGCGCAAGGGCTTCGACATTTACCTGAGCCGTCACGGCATCTGTTCCACCATCACGATGGTCGGCGGCACCGATCTGAACGCTCACCCGGACTTGCGGACCTACTGCTATACTGGCCTCGCTCGCACTTTGCACGAACAACTCTCCGAGCGATTGCGGAACGACCTGGAATCCCACAACCTGCCGGTCGGCAGCACGATCGGCGAGATGCTCAAGGACGAATTGTTCGGCGAGGACGTGTATCACATTGACGTCTCGCACCTGTCGTCGGTCGTGCAGATGGCCTTGCAACTGCCACTGACGGAGACTGCCGCCCTGGAGCACGCTCGCGACCTGAGCGCCTATGGCCAACGCCTCGCCCGACAATTCCAAGGCGACGCGGACGCTCCCTTTGAGAACACCTACGCCGACTACTCTGTGTACCTCGACATCCTCCTCGGCCGCAACGTGGAGGTGGGCTTGCAGCACTTCGAAGCCAAGGTTGAGCGCGAACTGGAAGAAGGGAACTCGTTCCCGGCTGAGGTCTACATCAACCTGCTCCTGAAACTGGACCGGAAGGCCGAGGCCCTTGCTGCCGGGCGGAAATACCTTTCACGGTTGCCCGACGACCGCGGGTTGTCTTGCCCGAGCGTAATGGATCTGGCCCGACAGGTCGGCGATTACCCCACTCTGGCCCTGGCGGCCCAAGAAAAGGGCGATCCCGTGATGTACCTCGCCGGCCTCATCGCTCGCCCGTCTTGATGCTCACACCTCAATTCTAACTTCTGCAAGATGTTCCGATTGTGCCGTGTGGGCCGGTGGTGAAACTCGGGGCGCACATTCGGTCCATCTTCGCCACATTTCCCAGGGCGGAAAGTTTTCACTCCGACCTCGCCCCGCATAAGGGGTATAATGATTACGTCTTCAGTGCATAACCGGGCCGACGTGAACCTCCCGGTTTCATCGACCGTCATAATCTCCTAGTTGGTGGTCGAAACGCCACTGGCGTACAATTTTTCGTTCATGGTCGGTTGAACGCCCGGAACCGTTCATACGACTTTGCACCGACGCTTTCCTGCTGGTAAGCCGCACGGATTTTCAGACGTTTGGCAGCTGTACCGTGTGAAGTCGGGTGGCCGTCCGCGGTTCCCCCCCACGAGGTATCCGCACTCATGAGCCGTTTGATGCCAGTCGATAATGACCTGTTCACCAAAAGTCTTCGCACCAAGGAGCCGCACTTGAGCATCGACGACGAAGACGATTTGGATGAACCGGACGACGTTGACGAGGACACGGCCCTCGAAGCGACCGACGAGCAGATTGCGGAACAGGTTGTCGAAGAGTCTTCCTCGAGTTCCGACGACGCCCTCGGCCTCTACCTGCGGCAGATGGGCGAAATCCGGTTGCTGAACCGCACCGAAGAGCTTTCCATTGCCGAGCACTTGGAACGCACCCGCACCCGCTTCCGCCACGCGGCCCTGTACTGCACGCGGATCGTCGGCCGGGCGATGTACACCTTCGAGCGGGTGCTGGCCGGGCACGCGCCGATCGATCCGACGATCGACGTGTACTCGACCGTCGAGATGCGGATGAGCCGGGCGCAAATCCTGTCGCGGATGCCGCACAACCTGCCGCTGGTCCGCCGCCTCCTGCACGAAGAGGCCGACGCCTTCTCGACCGGGTTGAAGCTGGACTTGATGGACGACACCGTTTGGCAGCGGAACCGCTTCCGCCGGCTGATGAAGGTCAACCGCCTGATGGCCGAACTGTCGCCCCGCACGGAACTGCTTGAACAGTGGGTCGACGAACTTGCCGACATGGCCGACGAGATGAAGCACCTCGTCCGGGCCGTCGATGGCCAGTTCAGTGACTACCCAGAACCGGCCCAGCGGTTGACCGACGCCCAGAACAAGATTCACATGACGGCGGGTGAACTGTTCGCCGCGGTGCGGGTTCTCAAGAAGCGACGGCACGCATACCAGATCGTTCGCCGTCAGTTGGCCGAGGCGAACCTGCGGTTGGTGGTGAGCATCGCCAAGAATTACCGCAACCGCGGCCTGCCTTTCGCTGATCTGATTCAGGAAGGTAACCGCGGCCTGATGCGGGCGGTGGACAAGTACGAACACCGCCGCGGCTTCAAGTTCGGCACCTACGCGACCTGGTGGATTCGTCAGGGCGTGCAACGGGCACTCGCCGACAACGCCCGCACTGTCCGCGTGCCGTGTCACCAGATCGGCCTGCTGGCGAAGATGGAGCGGAAGCGGAACGAACTGACGGTGGCGACCGGCCGCGAGCCCACGAACGAGGAACTGTCGGCCGCGCTCGGCGTGAAGGAAGAGGAAACGCGGTCGTTGCGGTTGGTCGGCCGGCAGCCGATGAGCCTGCACGACCCGATCGGCGGCGACGGCGAGCGGTCGGTGGAAGATTTCCTCTCGGGCGCGGAGGTGCCGAACCCCGGCGAACACGTGGATCAACGGCTCCTGAAGGAACGGATCAACGAGGTTCTCCGGTCTTTGGCCCCCCGCGAACGGGAGGTGATCGAACTCCGCTACGGGTTGAAGGACGGCACGCCGCGGACCCTCGACGACGTGGCCAAGCACTACGGCATTACCCGCGAGCGCATCCGCCAAATTGAAGCCCGCGGCCTACTGAAGCTCCGCCAGCCGACGCGAATGAACCGCCTGGAGCAGTTCACCGACGACCAGTTGAACTGATTCGAGTGGGTCAAACGGCGAGGGGCGGGAACGATCACCGTCGTTCCCGCCCCTCGCCGTTTCGTTAGTTCCGCAGGAATCCAATCGGACTATAACCCCGGGTTCGGCAGCACCACCACCGAGCCGTCGATCGCCGGCATCACGAGCGTCTTGCCGTCGCCCACCGGTTGGGCTGGCGTTCTCGGGATCAAGTCTTGATTCTCCGAGCAAATTGAGCCGAGGCGTTCGCCGGTCGTTGGATCGTAAGCCGTGACGATGCCTGCGGTGTCGGTGAACAGGAAGCCGTTCGGCAGGGCCACGGCCCCCAGCGTATCAGACGCGCCGAGGCGGCGTACCACCCAGAGCGCCTTCGCACCGCCCGGCGAGACGGCGACGATGTGCCGATTCTCAACCGAGTAGCAAACCACGATCCCCGTCGGGCCGTTGTGGACCACGAAGCCCGTACTCGGCTTCCCGCCCGGGATGGGGTTGTCGGGGTCGTCCTTCGCGGCCCGCCACCGGCGGAGCGGTTCGCCGGACTGGTCCGCGTCGTACATCGAGACGCTGCCGCCCGCGTCGGCCACGAACAACCGCCGCTCGTTGGCGCTGATCGCAACGACGACCGGGGCGAACGGGATCTTCTCCCTCAGAGCCCACGGTCCCGCGACCGTTTTACAGCCCGCCCCGGCGGCCCACCGCCACCGCGTGACCTGCCGATTGCCGTCGGTCGTCAGGAACTCGTCGGCCCCGAACGGCGAGACAAAGCACGGTTCGCCCGGTCCGACGGCTTCGCCGCGCCACATCGGACCTTGCGTCAGGTTGGCTGTGCCCGGTTGGAAGCGGTACAGGAACCCGTCGCCACAGGGGAAGACTACGCCGTCCCCCGCCGCCGTCGGCGGGCCGGCCAACTTGTCCGCCAGTTGAACTAACTCTTCCGCCTGGGATTTCCCTTCGACCAACCGCCGCACGCGCAGCCGGACCGAGTCCTTGTCGCCGCGTTCCGCGAGCAGCACCCAGACCGTCCGGCCGTCGGCCGACGTACACGTTGCAGCCGGCGCGAGGGCTGTCAGCACTGGCGGCGCGACCATTGCCGCGGTGGGGACCGCCGCCGTCGTCTTCGCGGCCGCTTGCGTCATGTCGTCCGGCACGAGGTAAATTCCGGCGTCTTCGTCCACGACGACGCTGCCGGTCGCGCCGACGGGGGTCGGCGGCGACGGCGGGGCGATACCGAGCTTGCGCTGCCACCGTTGCCGGCCGTCGCGCGGGTCGAACGCAAACGCCCGCACGCCGTCGGAGTCGTCGGACCGGATGACGATGAGCAAGGTGTCGCGGCGGGAGTTCAGTTGCGCCCCTTGCACCGGGATGCCCGCCGGTTGCGGCAGACCCGACGCCCGCACCTGGAACCCCTTGTCCGCCTTGATTCCGACCCGCAGGTTGTACAGCTTCGACCGCGACACGGCCCAGAACGTGTCCTCCTCACCGGACGCGACCTGCCCGGCGACCTTGCCGGACGCGACCTGCCCGGCGACGGGGTTCTTCGTGTCGATGGGGAGGGCGTAGATGTTCGCGTCCTGGTTACCCGGCAAGTTCGTGGCGAACAGGCCGAACGCTCCGGCGTCGGTCACGACCGCGATCCGCTCGCCGTCGGTGAACGGGGGGAACTGGACGTGCCCCGCGATGCCGACCGACCCGCCGGCCGGCGGCGTAATCTCTGGCGGCCCGACTGCCGGGTCGTAAGCCTCCGGCGGCGTGATCGGGAATGCCCGGAACTTCGTCGCCTGCGTGCCGTCGGCCTGGGCGAGTACGAGGTAGCGGTTCGCCTTCCCCTCGCCCGCGGGGCCGGTGATGATCGGCGGCACGCGGAGCGAAAGTTCCGGGTGGTCGGTCGAGAGCACTTGCACGCACTGGAGCGGTCGGCGGTTCCCATCGGCATCGACCGCCTCGGTGTTGATCGCGAACACCCGCCGCGCCTCGGCGGCGACGAAGATCATGCCGCTGCCCGGTTGGAGGACGCCCCCCGGGCCGATCCGCTGTCGTAGGTTCACGTGGCTCAGCCGGTTGCCGGTCGCCACGTCAATCTCGACGACCGTGCCGAGTTCGTCCCGCAGCGGCACGTAGACCCGGTTGTTCACCACGATCGGCGGCCCGGCGATCGGCCCTTCCAGCGGTTGGTGCCACTTCACTTGTCCGGTCCGGGCCACGCGGGCGGTCAGGCCGAACCCCTCGCGATCGACCGGGACGAGGACCAACTCCGGCTGGCCGGCACGCTCGGGGAACCGGGCGGGCAGGTCGCGGATCGACCGGCCGACGCGGGCGGCCCAGAGCAGGTTGCCGTTGTCGGCGTCGTGGGCGTACAGGATGCCACGGACGTTGGCGAAGAAGACTTCCGGCGGCGTGTCTGGGGTCACGATGATCGGCAGCGTGGACTGGCCGAGCGGCGGGGCGACGAACAGGAGGCCGCCGGCGGGATCGGTCGGGGCGGCGGCGGGCGGGCGAAGGTCTTCGATGCCGCGGATGAGCCGCCGCAGTTCCGCCTTGGCGTCGGCGATCAACTTCAGGGCTTCGTCGTCCGTGTCGAAACGGGCTTGGGTTAGCACGCCGACGAACTGGGCGATCCGCTGGTCGGTCGGGTCGCGCGCCAGGTCGCGGTACGGGTCGATCACCTGAAGCCGTTCGCGCTCGCGGGCCAACTTCACCGTCAGGTCATCGAACCGCTTCCGCTGGTCGTCGAGCGGCTTCACTTCCTTGATGCGGTACTTCTCGACGACGGGGATGAGTTGCCGCCCGTCGGCGACCGCCTTCTCGGACACGTCGAGCAACTCCCGCTTCTGCCGGCCGGCCGTGAACGTCTTCAGGTTCTGCTCGGCGTTGTCGGCGTAGGCGTCCACGAGCTTGCGGCCGGCCTCGAACACGTCGTACCCGAACCCGGTCTCGGTCGGCTTGATCAGCTGCGAGTCGGCGTACTCCTTCAGGAAGGCGTCGAACTTCTTCTGCCCCTCGGCTGGGTTGTCGCGGACGATGACGGCAGACGCCACCGTGTGAACGTCGCTGAGCTTGCCGAAGAACTGGTGCTTCTCGGCGTCCTTGCTCTGGGGGAACTCGGCCTGGAGTTGCTCATAGAGCTTCATCGCCTGCGGGTAGTTCTGGTTCTTGAACTCCTTCTCGGCCTCCTGGACGAGTTGGTCTTCCTTCTTGGAAGCGTTCACCATGTCCTGAATGACGATGTACGCACCGATGCCGAGACCGAGGACCACCAACACGACCAGAACGTACTTCCAAACGCCCGGCCCGCGGCGGTTCGGGAGGAAGTCCAGTTCCGGGTCTTGGTCGTCGGGTTCCTGGCGGCGGATCGGCTTCGGCTCGGGTGGCTCGTCGTCCGGCAGCGGTTGCGGGGCAGGGGCCGCCTTCTTCCAATCGAGGACTTTCGGCCCCACTGTTTCCGCGTCGAGCACTTCCGCCTCGACGACCGGTTCTTCCTCGAAGATCGGTTGCAGGTCCGGCCGCGGTTTGGGCTTCGGGGGGGCCGGCTTTTTGGGTTCCGGCGGTGGAGCGATGGCCTCGCCTTCCAGGATCGGCACGAGCGGTTCCGCTTCTTCCACCCTGGTGTACGGCTTCGCGTCATCGGCCCGCACGGGCACGGGGGCGGGCTTCGGCAGTGGGTCGAGGGCCAGGAACGGCTCGCTCGGCGCAACCGATGGCCGGGGCAATCGCGGTTCTTTGACGGGCGGCGGTCCCACCGCCTCGCCTTCGTAAACCACCAGGAACGGAGCACTGAGCGGTTCGGGTTCTGGTTCGAGTGGTTCGGGCGGGGCGGCTTGGGTCGCGACAGGGGCTTGGGCCGCGACGGGCTGGACGGTAAAGATTTCGCGGCAGTCCGGGTTCGGGCACCGCATCGACTTGCCGATCAGATCGGGCTGGAGGTTGAATTGACTATCGCAGTGCGGACATTCGACGACGATCGCCACGGTGAATCCCCGGCCACAGAACGCAGGACGTGATTGCTCCCTCCGTGCCAGTGTACGCGAAAACCGTTCCGGGCGGAACGGTCACTTCGCGACGAGGGCCGGCGAGTGGGCCGTGGCGGGCGTCGCCTTCTTCACAAGATCCCAGACGATTGATGGGTAGATGCCGACGACAAGCGTGCCGACGGTGCAGAGGACGGCCGCCAGCATCGGCCCCTTGCCCCGGTGACGGACTGCCGGGCGGAGCGGGCTGCGGAGGTAGATCACACCGAGAAGGCGGAGGTAGTACACTGCCCCGATGGCCGCGTTGATGGCGGCGATGACGGTGAGCGTCTTGTAGGCGTTCCCCATGCCGGTGACGGTCGGCGAATCGTACAGGCCGAGGAAGAGGAATAGCTTACCGGTGAAGCCGGCCGTGAGCGGGATGCCGATCAGGCTGAGTAACGCCACGAACAGCATGGCCGCGGCGAACGGGTTCGTCTGGTGCAGGCCGGCGAGGTCGTCGACCGATTCCGTCGGCTGGTCGGCACTGTTCAGGTACGCGAGGATCGCGAACGTGCCGAGCGTCATGAGGGCGTAGCCGACGAGGTAGAAGATCAATCCGTCGAACCCACTCACGTACCGGGGCAGCAGGCCCTCGGTCGGGGTCGCGTAAGCGGACGCCGTCACGAGGCCGAGGAGCATGTAGCCCGCGTGGGCGACGCCGGAGTAGGCGAGGATACGCTTGAGATTGTCTTGCATGAGGGCCATGACGTTTCCGAGCGTCATCGTGGCCGCGGCCAGCACCCAGAGCAAGAGCGGCACCTGCGTGCTCGTGGGGAAGGGCAGGTCGTTGAGCGGGCCGCTAACGATCCCGAGCAGGCGGGCAAGGGCGAGGAACCCCGCGACCTTCGGCAGCACCGAGAGTTGCGCGACGACGGCTGTCGGGCCGCCTTGGTACACGTCCGGGGCGTAGTAATGGAACGGCACGGCCGTGATGCGGAAGCCGAGGCCGGCGACCACGAGCACCATCGCGAGAACCGCGAGGGGCGAAATCGCCTCCTTGTTCGCGGCCGTCAGCACGGCGTTGATCGCCGAGAGGTTCGTCGACCCGGTGAGGCCGAAGAGGTAGCTGAACCCGAACAGCGTAACGGCGGACGACAGGATGCTGAGGACGAAGTACTTGACCGCGGCTTCCTGACCCGGCTTCCCGCGGTGCGGCAGGTACAGCAGCACGTACGTCGGCACGCTGATCATTTCCAGGGCGAGGTAGAGCGTGACGAGGTCGTTCGCCCGGGCCACCAGCGACGTGCCCGCGACCGCGATCAGCAGGCACGCCAGGTAGTCGGCCGCGATCTCCCGCGTGGCTTCCTTGGTGCTCAAGAGCATGAGCACCAACCCCGCGGCGAGCGTGAGGTAGCGGATGAGCGTGGCGGCCGCGCTCGGCAGGATCGGGTAGTACGCTTCCGTGTTGGCCTTCAGGCCGTCGTAGAGGGTCGTTTCCCACGGCTGCGCGACGAGGGCGACGGCGAATGCCCCGGCCAGACCGAGGACGGCCAGCGACGTGTGGAGGAACCGGCTCGACGTGAACAGGCCCAAGACGAACAGGACGCACGCCACGCCGACCAGCGCGATCTCCGGCACGACCAACTTGAACACGCCGGTCAGGGCTTCGATTCGGGTTCCGTCGAGCAACGGGTTCACGTCGGGTGATCCTCGGGAATGAAACTATCGCTTCGGCGCCGGCAGGGCGATCCGGATCGGTTGCACCGGCGGTTTATTCTCGGCTTCCGCGGCCGCGATGCTCGGGTCAAGGCGGTACCGGGCCCGGTTCACGAGTTCGGACACGCGCCGCACGTCGGTGGACACCACGTCCAAGAGTGGTTGCGGGAACAGCCCGAGCGTCAGGCAGAGGGCGGCCAGGGCCGCGAGCGGGACGAACTCCCGGCCGGTCACGTCCTTCGGTCGGGCGTCCGCTTCACCGACGGTCGGCGGTTCAATCAGCGGGCCGAAGAAGACCCGCTTCAGCATCGTGAACAGGTACCACGACGACAACATCACGCCGAACGCGGCGACTAAGGCCAGCCCCCAGCCGGCGATCTTCACATTTCGCGGATCGAACAGGCCGCCGAGCATGAGCATTTCGCTGACGAAGTTGTTCAGCCCCGGGAGGCCGACGTTGGCCAGCACGATCACGATCATCAAGAACGTGAACACCGGGTACTTCGCCCACAGGCCGCCGTACTGGTTGGCGTCGAGCGTCCGGTAGCGGCGGGCGAGGAACGAGAGCAGTGCGAACACTGCACCGGCCGTCAGACCGTGGTTGACCATGTGCAGGAGCGCCCCCGACAGCCCTTCCGGGGTCATCGCGAACAGGCCGATGACCAGGAACCCGAGGTGCGACACGCTGCTGTACGCGGCCAGCAACCGCAGGTCCCGCTGGGCGAACGCGCAGAAGGCGGCGTACACGATGCCGATGGCCCCAAGCGTACCGAACCACGGCAGCCCGTACTGCACGCACGCTTCCGGGACGAGCGGGATGACGATCCGCAGGATGCCGAACGTGCCGAGTTTCGCGAGGACGGCCGAGAAGATCATCGTCACCGCCAGCGGCGCTTCCGAGTAGGTCGCGGGCAGCCACGTGTGGAACGGCACGATCGGGATTTTCACGGCGAACCCGGCCATCAGTGCCAGGAACAGCCAGAACTGCGTCGTACTTCGCTCCCGTTGTTTCTCCCGCACGTCGGCCAGTTCCCGCTCGCGGTCGGCCCGGAGGTTCGGCGTGGCCTTCGCCAGTCGGCCTTCGGCTTGCAACACGGAGTAGTGGCTCATCGAGTCCCACATGCTGACGTTCTTCATCAGCACCGGGATCGAGAAGGTGATCGGCCCCGCCCGGCCGGGAACGTACGGCCCGTCTTGGTCGCGGGCGTGTGCCATCGCCTGGTGCGTCGGCTCGTAGTAGAACGGCTGGTTCGAAGTCGGGTGCAGCGGGATCGGGTTCGTGAGGACGACGCCGATAATGCCGACCAACGTGAACAGGCTACCGAACAGGGTGTAGAGGACGAACTTCCGGGCCGCGTCGCGGCGGGCACTGCCCGTCCCCCACTGCCCGATCAGGAAGAACGCCGGGATCAGAGTGAGTTCGAAGAACACGTAGAACAGCAGGACGTCAAACGACACGAACGCCCCGGTTACCGCCGTCTGGAGGACGAACAGCCACCCGTAGTACGCTGCCGCCCGTTCCCGGACCGTGTCCCATGACACCAGCACCGCGAAGAAGAACATCAGGCTCGTCAGGGCCACCAGCAACACGTTCAAGCCGTCAAGGCCGACGTAGAAATGGACGGCCGGTCCTGTCTCGCCGGGCGTCAGCGAGACGAGCTTCCAGGAGGTGCTATACGTGAAGGTTTCGGCACCGTTCGTTGCCCCCGGGTCGCCGGGCACGGCCTTCGGCTGGAAGTTGAGCGAGAGGTTTTGCTCTGATTGGGCGTCCGGGGTGACGAAGCCGGAGTACAGGGCGATCATGCCGATCGTCAGGACGAGGTGCAAGGCCGAGGCGTACACCGCCAGGCGGCGCGTCAGGCCCGGCCGGCCGCGGCCGCCGATCGCGATCAGGGCGGCCGCGGCCAGCGGCGCGAGCAGCACGACCAGCAGCAGCAAACCGAGGACGGTGTTGAGGTTCATGGGACGCCCGACTCGCTCTCAGCGGGAAACTTTGAACACGATGACCAACACGACGGCCGTCAGCCCCAGGACCATCCCGAGCGCGTAAAACTGGACCAGGCCGTTCTGCAACGGGCGGAGCAGGGCCGCGAGCATCCGCGGTGCGTACGACACCAACCGGGCGACCGCATCAACCAGTCCGTCGAACTGCCGACTGCCGGTGGCGGCGATCTCGGCCGGCTTCACGACGAGGCCGTGGTAAATCTCGTCCACGTACCCCTTGTTCAGCGACATCGCGTGGAGCGGTTTCGCCGCGGCCGGCAGTTGAGCGAGTTGGCCCTTGCGGTACATCGCGAACGCCAACCCCAGCCCGCCGACCGCAGCCGCGGTGCCCAACCCCGCGATCAGCCAGTTGAAGTGCGGTTGGGACTGCGACCGGACGTTGTGCTCACGCTCGTAGGTCTTGTTCGCCTGCTGAATCGCGGGCGTCGCCGACAGGAACTTGCTGAACCCGTGGTGCGTGAGCGGTTCCACCAGCGCCCCGACGAACAGCGCCCCCACAGCCAGTACGATCAGCGGCACGCACATGATCCGTGGCGATTCGTGGGCGTGGTGCCCGGCTTCTTCCGGGATCCGCGTCTCGCCCCAGAAGGTGAGGAAGTACGCCCGGAACGTGTAGAACGCCGTCATCCCAGCCGTGAGGACGGCCACGCCGAAGACGCCGAGGTACAGTTCGCGGTGGGTCAGCCCGTGTTCGCCCGCGTGGTCGAGGGCGTCGAGAATCTGGTCCTTGCTCCAGAACCCGGACAGTAGCGGCAGGCCGGCGAGGGCGGCACAGCCGATCAGGAACGTGGCGTGCGTGACCGGCAGAACCGTTCGCAGGCCGCCGAACCTCCGCATGTCGATGACGTTCCCCATCGCGTGCATCACCGAGCCGCTGCCGAGGAACAGGAGCGCCTTGAAGAAGGCGTGCGTGAACAGGTGGAAGATTGCGGCCGCCACGGCGATGCTCGGCGTGACAGCTCCGGCCGTGCCGAGGGCCATGAACATGTACCCGAGTTGGCTGACGGTCGAGTACGCCAGCACCCGCTTCAGGTCGGTCTGCGTCAGGGCGATGAACGCCGCGAGGAGGGCCGTCGCGCCGCCAGTGATTGCCACGTAAGCCTGCACCGACGGCACCTGCACGAACAGCGGTGAACAGCGGGCGAGGAGGTACACTCCGGCCGTCACCATCGTCGCGGCGTGGATGAGGGCCGACACCGGCGTCGGCCCTTCCATCGCGTCCGGCAGCCAGACGTACAGCGGCAGTTGGGCCGACTTGCCGACCGCCCCGCAGAACAGCAGCAGGCACGCGAGGCCGAGCGTGAAGTCGTTGACCGGGTGCGCCTGAATGTGGGCGAAAATCTGCGTCAGGTCGGTGTGGTGGCCGCCCACGCTCCACAGCAGGAAGATGCCCAGCACGAACCCGACGTCCCCTAGCCGGGTCATCAGGAACGCTTTCCGGGCCGCCGCCGCCGCCGAGGGCTTCGCGTAGTAGTACCCGACCAGCAGGTAGCTACAGAGGCCGACGCCCTCCCACCCGGCTAAGAGTAGGAAGAAGTTGTTGGCCAGCACGAGCAGGCACATGCACAGCACGAACAGGCTCATGATCGTGAAGTAGCGGGCGTAGCCCTCTTCACCGTGCATGTACCCGGCCGAGAAGATCGCGATCCAGGTGGCGACGAACGTGACCGTCGCGAGCATGATCGCCGACAGCGGGTCGATTCCGAGGCTGAACGTCACGTTCAGCAACCCGGCCGAAAACCACGTCGTCGGCAACTTGGTTTCGTGGAACGAGATCCAGGGGAAGTCGGCCGACACGTGCAACGACAGCCCCGGCGTCGGGCCGGCCGGGCCGTTCACGTAGACGTCGTTCAACATCAGCATCGCCAGGACGGCCGACGTGCCGAAGGCCAGAACGGCGGGTAGGTGGGCGTACCGCCGCAGTCGCAATTTCGCGAGCAGCGGCGTGAGCAGGGTGGCGGCCAGTAGCAGGGCCAGAACCGAAACGGCGAGGGCCGTGCTAGACACGCGCGACCTCCTGGGGCTTCTTCCCGGCGGGGGTGAGTTTCGGGTCGTCGGCCAACTCCCCGGGGACGGTCGGCAACTTCTCCGGGTCGGTCGTGGCGGGCACGCCGGTCTCGCGGAGTTGCTGCCACACCGTCGCGTCGAGCGACCGGTTGCGGCGGTACAGGGCGATGAACATGGCCATCGCCACCCCCGCCTCGCACGCGGCGACCGTGACCACGAACAGGGCGAAGACCTGCCCCGACATGGTCGCGTGGAACCGGGCGAACGCGAGGAGGTTAATCACCACGGCCTGCAACATCAGTTCGGCCGAGAGGAACATCGTGATGAGGTTCCGCCGCGTCAGGAAGCCGACGAGGCCGAGGGAGAACAGGACCGCCGCGACGGCGAGATAGTGCCAGACCGAGATCACGCTGCGGCCCCCTTCCGGCCCGCGATGGCCACCGCTCCGATGGTGGCCACCAACAGGATTGAGCCGGCCATTTCCACGGCGAGCAGGTAATCGGTGTAGAGCGAGTAGCCGATGTTCGCGACGTTCCGGGCGGGCAACTCACCGCGGCCGGCGAGCAGCACGGCTTTTTCCCGCAGGTTCGCCAGCCCCTTGACGGCCGCTGCCATGTCCGCAGCCGTCGGGTTGGCCTTGAGCGTTGTGTTCTCGACCTGGTTCAACGTCTGCCGAACGGCCGACCGCAAGTCCTCGGCCTGTCTCGCGATGGCGATCGCTTGCGGGTCGCGGGCGATGGCAAGGCGGTCCGGGATCGAGTGGGCCGCGTTCGTCCGCTCGCCGGATTCCGGGGCCGACGGCGGGATACCGACGATGTCCGCGAAGCGGTCGCGGAGGTCTTTCGTCCGCTCGTGCAACTCGTCTTTGGTTTTTGCCGCAGCCGCGAGTTGCAGGTCTGTCGCCAGCGAGAGCAGTTCGGCCCGTTCTTCGGCCGTCACCGGCCGGGCGGGTAACTTCTGTTCGGGCCGGCCCGCTTCGGCGACGGCGGTCGGGCTGCTCTGGTACATCGCGAGTAGCACCAAGCCGAGGAACGCGAAGCCCGCCAGGCTGCCGAGCAGCGGTTCGCGGGAGCGGTCGTTCTCGTCGGCCATTTCCCCGGTGTGCGAGAGCATCAGCACGAACAAGAACGTGACGATGATGGCCCCGGCGTAGATGACGATGGTCGCCGCCATGAGAAACGGCGCGGCCAACAGCAGGAACAGACCGCACACGCTGACGATGACGAACGCGAAGGCGATCGCCCCGCGGGCCGGGTTCCGCTGTGAGACAAAGATCGCGGCGAAGAGTACGGCCCCGCCCGAGAAGAGCCAGAACAGCACTTGGCCGACCGTGTCGCGGGCCGGGTCGCCGAATTGGCGGACGACCCACGACACGAGGACGACGGCCGAGGCGATGGCGGCGAATGTGCCGAACGCGACCGACCGGCCCTTCGGCCGCGGCAGCAGCCAGTAAAACGCCAGCGCGCCAAGAATAACGCCGGTGGCCAGTTGGCTCACGGCGTTCCCGGCGGTTGTGGCGGCGAAGAGGTTCATTGCATCAGGCTCGTGTAAAGTTTCACAAGCAACGCGGGGGAGTTATACGACCGGCGTGCGGTGGTGTCTTGAAATCACTTCGCGGGCGGCGGTTCGGAGGCCGGCCCCAACTCGCCGGACCGCGTGCGAACCGGGTCGGTCCCGGCCTTCGTGGTCACGTCGAAGACGCTGAGGAGTTTTTCCTTGTCGAAGATCATCTGCTCGCGGCTGAGGCCCGTCAGGTCGTAGAGCGTCGTCAGTTCGATCGCGTCCACCGGGCAGGCTTCCTCGCACATGCCGCAGTAGATGCACCGGAGTTCGTCGATGACGAACGTCTCGGGGTACTTCTCGCGATCCTTCCAGCCTTCGGGGGCCGGGGCGGCGACGATGTCGATGCAGTGGGCCGGGCACGCCGTCGCGCACATGTAGCACGCGACGCACTTCGTCCGCCCTTCGGAATCGCGGTTGAGTCGGTGGACGCCGCGGTAGTTCGGCGGCAGCTTCGGCTCTTGTTCCGGGTACAGTTCTGTGACCTTCTTCTTGAACATGTGCCCAACGGTCGTCATCAACCCGTCGGCGATGGCCGGCAGGTACAACTGCCCGAGGAGGCCGAGTTTCGGCTCCTGCACCCAGGTCACGTCGCTTTCGGTCAACGGCATCGAACGAATCCTCAATGATCTCACGCAAAGCCGCTAAGTCGCAAAGATGAGAAGAAAGACGAGATTCATTTCTTCTCCTCGAATCAATTCTTTTACTTCTGCTTGTTTTCTTCGCGTCTCTGCGGCTTTGCGTGAGACTCCTCTTTCTTTAGACAACGCCGGCCGGCAGACCGGGGGGAAGTTTTCGGACTTTGCGCTTCGGGGCGGTGACGTTGCCCCCGGACCAGACGCCCCAGGCACCCGCGAGCACGAACAACACCACCGACGCGACGGTCATCGACCACCACGGCCAACCGAACTGCAAGATCAGCAGCACGCAGACGAGGTTCAGCAAGGCGAGCGGGATCATCACCTTCCACGCCAGCGACATCAGTTGGTCGAAGCGGAACCGCGGGATCGTCCAGCGGACGACCATGAACAGCGCGATGAAACAGAACATCTTCGCGGCCAGCACCGCGGCGTGGATGATCGCCGTTCCCCACGGGCCGTACAGGGCGGAATCGTTGGTCGTCGTCAGCCCCGGCAGGTGCCACCCGCCGAAGAAGAGGCAACTCATCAGGAAGCTCGTCGTAATCATGTGGGCGTATTCGGCCAACAAGAGCATCCCGAGTTTCAGCGACGAGTATTCCGTGTGGTATCCGCCGACGAGTTCCTGCTCCGATTCCGGCAAGTCGAACGGGAGGCGGTTGCACTCGGCGAACACGCTCGTCAGGAACAGGAGGAAGGCCAGCGGCATGTAAAACACGTTCCACATCCCGCCGTCGATCTGGTTCGCGACGATCCGCTCGGGGTTCAGCGATCCGGCGAGTAGCACCACGCCGAGGATGCTCATGCCGAGCGGGATCTCGTAGCTGATGATCTGGGCCGACGACCGCAGCGAGCCGATCAGGGCGTACTTGTTGTTCGCACTCCACCCGGCCAGAATCACGCCGTACACCGCTAGCGAGCCGACAGCGAACACGTACAGAATGCCGATGTCCAGGCCGGGAGCGATCGCGAACGAGAACTGGTCGGCGTACCCCTTCTGCATCGCCTCGAACCGCTGCACCGGCGTGTCCGGGGCGTTGTAAGCGGGCGGGTTGACGCTGACCATCGGTAGCGGTGGTGGCACCGTGTGGCCGACCGGCACGACGGCAATCGCCAGCATGGCCGTGCCGAACGCGACCATCGGCGCGAGCAGGAAGAAGACCTTGTCCACGTGGGCCGGGATGACGTCTTCCTTCAGGAACATCTTCCCGCCGTCGACGATCGGCTGCAACAGCCCCCACGGGCCGACGCGGTTCGGGCCGAGACGGTCCTGCACCCACGCGGCGATCTTCCGCTCCGCGAGGATCAGGTACGCGACGGTGTTCAGCACCGCGCCCACGAGGACCGCGATGAAGATGGCCGTGTAAATCCAGTTGAAGGTCGGCATCAGTTCTTCCGTCGCCTCGGTTGTCCCGCCTCAAGGTTTGTGAGGATCGGAGTCTTACCCGCCAGCATCGTGCGAAACACCCACTCGACCGAATCCCGAACCGTGCCCAGCGACACGAACCGGCCTCCCAGTGTCACCCACCCGCCGCGGTCGCCTCGATCAGAATATCGCCGTTGAAGTAACACCAACACGTCGAGCATTCCAGATCGACGTCTTCCCCTTCTTCCATCCAGGTGGCCCGCACGTCCGCCGCTGGTTTGGGAGGATGAAAATCCCCGCCCCCCGTTCCGCCGAATCCGTTCCAGTCGATAAAGCCGAGCAACTCGAACAGTTGGCCGACGACCGTCGGATGGTAGGTCTTGGTCATCGGCGGACCCATCTCGGCTCCGACGATCCCTTCGGCTTTCCAGTAAAAACTAGCCCTGCCTCCCTTCGACCAGTTGCTCTTGTGCAACTCCAGCAACCAGTCGTTCGCGGCCAACAGTTTGTTGAGCCATTCCGCCATCTCCGGCACCGGAGCTTTGTCGGCGATATTCTGGAAGTATCTCGGCGCGTCCTCAAAGATCGTGACGATCTCCGGTGTTAGCAGCTTCCGATGCCACCCTTTCACGTCGCTCAGACGGTCGCCGGGGTAGAGCTTTATCGTCGGCCCGCCCGTTTCGTTCTCCGTGACTTCCATCTGCCGCCCCCGGTCAGACGGTCGCCAGTTCCAGCCGCTTCCCGGTCGTCGGCAGTTTCACGTCGGCCAAGTTCGCGAACGCCGGCATCGCCTTCGCCACGTCCTTGCGGACCGCGGCCACGTTCGCCAAGCCGCGACGGTTGCCGAGGTCGAAGGCCAGTTGCAGTTCGCTGCGGGTTTCGACCGGCGGCTTGGCTGCGCGGGCGAAGGTCTGGACTAGCCCCGCGTGGTTGACGAACGTGCCTTCCTTCTCGAACGCGGCCGTCGCCGGCAGCCAGTACGTCGCGGCTTCGGAGAGCTTCGTCGGGAAGAAGTCTTGCACCACCAACAGGGCCGGCGGCGTGTGCGGTGCTTTCACCGCGTCGTTCACCCACTCGGGGTTCGGGTAGCCGCCCGCGAACCAGAGGGCCGACAATTGGCCGAACTCCGGCACGAGCGATTCGAACGGAATCACCTCGCCCTGAAGTTGCGTCAGCACGGCTGCCACGCCCTTGCGGTTCGGGCACTTCTCGGCGCGGATCGTGAACTTCGTCGGCTGAACCGGGTTGCCCTTCACGTCCTTCGGGTAGTGGTCGTCCTCGCCGACCGCCGGCACCGGCCCGAGAACGAGGCGAACTTGGTCCGACATCTTCTTGAAACCGGAGCCGAGGGCGTAGGCTTCTTCGACCGTCAGGAACGGCGATAGCACCACGGCCACCCGCTTCGGGCTCATCAGCACCGCTTCGTCGACGGCGTATTTGAGCTTCGGCAGCAGTTGCGTCCAGTTGGCCGGTTGCCACGTCCCGCCGACCTTCGCCATCGGCCGCGTGAGGCGGTCCGTCGAGCGAGTATAGTGATACCCCCACCGGCCCTCGTCGCACATGAAGTACCCCTGCGCGTCCGGGTTGGTGCGGGCCCGCAGGCGGTAGACAATGTCTTTGTTCGTGTCGGTGACGATGCTGCACCCGGTGCTACAGCCGGGGCAGACGTTGTCCGTGTTCTTCAGATACCAGACGCGCTGGGTGTAGAGGAAGTCCTTCG
The DNA here is from genome assembly GCF_008254045.1 of Limnoglobus roseus. Lineage (GTDB taxonomy): Bacteria > Planctomycetota > Planctomycetia > Gemmatales > Gemmataceae > Limnoglobus > Limnoglobus roseus. The sequence goes on from NZ_CP042425.1 coordinate 4,697,581, forward strand.
AGCCGAGCGCGCCGACCGGGCACAGGTCTACGACGTTGCCGGAGAGCTTGTTTTCCAGCGGTCGGCCGGGGAAGACGTCGATTTCTTCGTGGTGGCCGCGGCCGACGACCTGCAACTCGGCGGTGCCGGAAATCTCGCGGGTGAACCGCACGCACCGCGTACACAGGATGCAGCGGTCGGTGAACAGCGTGATCTTGCTGCTCAGGTGCGGCTTGTTCGGCGGCGTGTTCTTCTCGTCCACCAGTCGCGATTCGGACCGGCCGTACTGATACGAGTAGTCTTGCAACTTGCACTCGCCGGCCTTGTCGCACACCGGACAGTCGAGCGGGTGGTTAAGGAGCAGCCCTTCGAGCGTGTCGGCCTGCGACTTCTTCGCCCGCTCGCCCGGCTTGTACGCGGGGTCGTAGGGGAGCTTCGGAACCTTGCTGTCGTGCTTGCCGTAGTCGCCGGTGACGATCACCGTGCCGTCCTTCACCGGCGTCTGACAGCCGGGGAAGACCTTCGGAATCATCGTGACCTTGCCGTCCTTCAGGTCGCCCGTCTCGACCATGCACATCCGGCACGACGCCACGACCGACAGACCGGGGTGGTAGCAGTAGTGCGGCACTTCCACGCCGGCCAACTCGGCGGCCTGCACGCAGTTCAACTTCTGGGTGCCGATCTCGACCGGCTTGTCGTTCACGTAGACCGTTGGCATGTCGCGGTGTCCCGTCGTGTTTACTTGCCGAGCAGGGCTTTAACCTCGTCCGCCGACGCTCGGCGGGCGTTCGCCGACGGGCCGGTCAGGACGATCCCGCCGGCCCGGTCCGCGTCCACCTCGTAGGCCCACAAACCAGCCTTGTCCTTCGTGCCGGTCAGGATGATGGTGCCCTCGTCGATTTGCTTTCGGATGCTCGCCCCGTCGCCCGTGAGCATGGCCTTAATCTCGCTGACCGTCGGCAACTTGTTGTTGTCCAAATCGTACTGCAGGATCATGATGCCGAGTTGGTGCATGTCGGACAGGGCGACTGTCCGCTTGGCCGCCTGCCGCACGTTCTGGATCGCCCCGCCGCCTGCGATCGGGGCCGAGTTGCGATCGTCGATCGGAGCCGGAGCGGGTTCCGGGTCGGACGGCTTCGTCACGGCCATGGGCGCGTTCTTCTTCTTGCAACCGCTCAAGGCGATGGTCGCGCAGACCGTGCAAAGGATGAAGAACCGCATGGCCGCCCTCGGGTTTAGTGTGCCGCCGCCATCTGCAACTTCGTGTACGCGCTCTTGGTCCCGTCCTTGATCGCCGCCTCGAACTCCGCACGGAATTTTCGGATGGCGGTCTTCACCGGCCAGCCTGCGCCGTCGCTGAGGCCGCAGATCGTTGTACCGGGAATGATGCCGATGCGGTCGGCCACGTCCACCAAAATGTCCAGGTCTTCCCGCCGGCCGAGACCGCGGCGGAGGCGGTCGGTGATCTTCAGCATCCACCCGGTGCCCTCGCGGCACGGGGTACACTGGCCGCAACTTTCGTGGCTGAAGAACTGGCAGACGTTGTGCAGCACGTCCACCATGCTGGTTTGGTCGTCCACGACGCAAATCGCCGCGGTGCCGAGGCCGAGGCAGCCGACCTTGCCGGGGCCGTTGAAATCGAGCGGGATGTCGTACTCGGTCTTGCCATCCTCGCCCTTGAGTGGGGCGTTCACGTCAATGAACCCCATGCTCAGGCCGCCGGGGTTAACCGACTTCGCCTTACGGCCCTTCCACACGCCGCCGCCGTGCTTCTCGACGAGATCGCGGCAGGTGACGCCCATCGGCAACTCGACGCACTTCGGCTCGTTGACGTGCCCGGCGATGGTGTACAGCTTCGGCCCGTAACTGCCGGCGTCCCGCGGGTTCTTCGGGTCGGGCGGCACGCCGAGCGACTTGAACCAGTCGTTGCCCTTCTTCATGATCTGCGTGACGCAGGCCATCGTCTCGACGTTGTTCACAATCGTCGGCTTGCGGAACGCGCCTTCGATGGCGGGGAAGGGCGGCTTGATCCGCGGCCACGCCCGCTTCCCTTCGAGCGACTCGATGAGGCCGGTTTCCTCGCCGCAGATGTACGCCCCGGCCCCGCGGTGCAGGAAGATGTCGAGGGTGAAGCCGCTACCCTTGATGTTCTTGCCGAGCAACCCGGCGGCGTACAACTCGTCGATCGCGGCTTGCAGGGTGCGGTAGGCGGTGCCGTACTCGTAGCGGATGTAGAAGTACGCGCACTGGCTCTTGATCGCGTAGCACGAGAGCATGATGCCTTCGAGTACCTGATGGGGGTCCTTCTCCATCAAGATGCGATTGTTGTACGTGCAGGGTTCGGACTCATCCGCGTTGATGCAGAGGTAGATCGGCCCCGGGTGGTCCTTCGGCAAGAACGTCCACTTCAGCCCGCACGGGAAGCCCGCCCCGCCACGGCCGCGCAGCCCCGAGTCCTTCACCTGGGTCACGACATCGAGCGGCTGCTTGTCCTTGAGCACCTTCTCGAACGTGGCGTAGCCGCCGTCGTTCCGGTAGCCCTCCAACTTGCCGCTGTTGGGCTTGGCGATGCGGGCCAGGAGTGTGGGTTCAAAGGTTGCCATGCGATTCAGTTCTTGAGTTCCGCGATGAGTTTGTCGGCCGCGTCGTGGGTCACGTTCATCACGTGTACGTCGTTCTTCAAGCACGCCGGGGCACCGTCGCACGCGCCGATGCACTCGGCGAATTCCAGCGTGATCTTGCCGTCCTTCGTCGTGTGGCCGCAGTGGACGTCGAGCTTCTTTTCGCAGTGTTCGATCAGTTCGTAGGCCCCGCGCAACATGCACGCCAGCCCGCGGCAGACCCAGAGCCGTGTTTGGCCGAGCTTGTCGCCGTCGGTCTTGAAGAAGGCGTAGAACGACATCGTGTCGTGGACTTCCGACGGGTGCAGGTCGAGCAGTTCTGCGATCTCGACGATCGCCTCGTTCGACACGGTGCGGTACTCGTCGTGCACCATGTGCAGCGCCGGAAGCGTCACCGCCTGCTTCCGCGGGTAGCGGGGGATGTACGCCTTGATGCGGTCCTTGATGTCTTCGCTCAGCACGCCCATCGCAGCCCTCGGTCTGGTCTCCGGATCACCGCTTCGGCAACATCATCACGCACGCCCAGCGATCACGAGGAACGCCAAGATGCCGACGACCGGCATGATGCGGCTCATGCTCGGCGCCGCCTGCTTATCGAAAAACCGGTCGACCTTAGTCACTTCGCGGAAGCCGTACCGGTAGTGGTCGTACTCCCCGGCGTCCTCCCGCTTCCGCTGTTCCCGGCGGAACAGCTTCGGGTCTTCCTCGTACTCTTCCCACGCGTCGATGAACCCGTCGCACGCGTTGCGGAACTCGATCCCGCTGTTGTGGTGCATCCGCGTGAAGATGTCGTGGTGCCCGTACTGGTTCTTTTCCGCGTGCTTCTCGCACAGTGGCAGATAAAACTTTGTCCGCATCTCCTCGAACAAGTTCTCCGAGTAAATCTTCACCGGCACCATGTCGTCCGTATCGCGACCGCAGCGGAAACACACGGGCGGGAAGTCACCTTCTTCCAACTCCGCGTAACTCAGGTACAAGTCGTCGCGGGCCATGGCTCTCCCCACTACCGATCCAGTTCCGCCGCGATGATGTTCAGGCTCCCCAACACGGCCGGGATGTCGCTGATCTGGTGCCCCTCGATGAGGTGCGGGAAGATCGCGAAGTGGATGAACGACGGCGGCCGCGTCCGTGCCCGCCACGCCTTCGCGCTGCCGTCCGACACGAGGTAGAAGCCGAGTTCGCCGTTGGCCGTCTCGTGCGCCCCGTACACCTCGTTCACCGGCGTTTCGAACCGGCGGTTCCACATGAACAGTTCGAAGTGCTGGATTAACCCCTCGATGCTGCGGTACGTCGCCGCCTTGTCGGGGATGTTCAGTTTGTCCTCGGTGTGCAGGTTCACCGGACCGCTCGGCAGGTTCTCGACGGCGGCCTTGATGATGTTGACCGACTGCACCATCTCTTCCATGCGGACGAGGTACCGGGCCAGACAGTCGCCGCCCTTCGAGCACGCGACCTTGAAACTGCCGGCGAGTTCGCCGTAGGCCAGGTACGGCTCGTCCTTCCGCAAGTCGCGGACCACACCGGCCGACCGGGCGATAGGACCGGTGCAGCTCATATTGATGGCCTCCTCTTTCGTGAGGGTGCCAATACCTTTGGTGCGGTCGATGAAAATCTTGTTGCGGTTCAGCAACCGCACAACGTCCGCGTGAACCTTCGGAAAACTGTTCGTGAAGACGCGGATGAGTTTCACCCAGTCGTCGGTCACGTCGTTCATCAACCCGCCGACGCGGGTGAAGCTCGGGTGGAACCGTTGCCCGCTGGCCTGCTCGATGATGTTGTAAATCTTCTCTCGCTCGTTGAAGGCGTACAGGAACGCCGTCAATCCGCCGAGGTCGAGGGCGGCCGCCCCCACGCAGAGCAGGTGGTCCGAGATGCGGGCCAGTTCCGCCAGGATCGTGCGGATGTACTTGCACCGCGGTGTGATCTCGATGCCGAGCAACTTCTCGACGGTGTGGTGCCACGCGATCTCGTTAGCGACCGGCGAGATGTAGTTCATCCGGTCAACGATCGTCACGTACTGGTTGAAGTCGAGGTCTTCACCGAGCTTCTCGAAGCCGCTGTGCAGGTAGCCGATGTCCGGCACGGCCTTCACGATCGTCTCGCCGTCGAGCGTGAGAATGAGGCGCAGCGTCGTGTGCGTGGCCGGGTGCTGGGGGCCGAAGTTCAGGGTGTAAAGGAACTCCTGGTCCGCACCAGCTTCGGTCGAAAGATCGAGAGCTTCCAGTGGCATATAAGATCCCAAGAGTCTCACGCAAAGCCGCTAAGTCGCAAAGGAGAGAAGAAGCAAATCTGTTCTTCTCTTATTTTCTTGGCGTCTCTGCGGCTTTGCGTGAGACGTCTTTTGTTTTACCCTTCGGCCCGCGTCAGTTTCTCGAAGTTGTGCCGCTCGCCGCTTCCCCGCAGCGGGTAGTCCTTCCTTAGCGGGAAGCTCGTGAATTCCGTCGGCATCAGGATTCGCCGCAGGTCCGGGTGGCCGGGGAACGTGATGCCGAACATGTCGAAGACTTCACGCTCCATCCAGTCGGCCCCGCGCCACAGGTTCGTCACCGTTGGCAGTTCCGGATCGGGGTCGTTCACGTAAGTTTTCACAAAGATCCGCTCGGCCGTGTTCGCGTTCATCAGGACGTACACGACGGCGAAACGGTCGGTTGCGTCCGGGTAGCCGAGGTAGTCGATCCCCGCCAAGTCCGCGAGCATGTTGAAGCCGAACTGATCCTTCAGCGTCGTCAGTACGGCGTAGATTTTTTCGGCCGTTACGATCACGCGGAGGTTGTCGCGGAACTCCTCAACGCGAACGGCGTCGCCGAACTTCTGCTGCAACGGGACGAAGTAGTTGGCGGGCATAAGTTACTTCCCCACCATCGGCAAGTGCCGGACACGGGTGCCGGTGCGGTAGTCGCCCGGCGTCACGACCACGTCGTTCGGCGGTAGTTCCTTCACCAGCGGGGCCGGGCCTTCGTAGGCCGTGCGGCGGTAGAACTCGCGGGCGTTCACGGTGCCGGTGGTCTGAATCTTTTCTTGGAGGTCGAGGACGGAGCGGATCAACTGTTCCGGCCGCGGCGGGCACCCCGGCACGTACACGTCCACCGGGACGAAGCGGTCGATGCCCTGCACGACGGCGTAGGTGTCGAACACGCCGCCACTGCTGGCACACGCGCCCATGCTGATGCACCACTTCGGCTCTGGCATTTGCAGCCAGATTCGCTGCATCACCGGCACCATCTTCATCACCACCCGGCCGGCGACGATCATCACGTCGCACTGCCGCGGGCTGAACCGCATGGCCTCGCTGCCGAACCGGGCGATGTCGTAGCGGGAACTCGCCGTCGCCATCAGTTCGATGCCACAGCAGGCCGTAGCAAACGGCATCGGCCAGAGCGAGTGCTTGCGAATCCACGACGCGATGGCGTCGAGGTTCGTGACGAACACGTTGTCGTCGAGCTTCATCGCCATTGGAACACTCCCTTCCGCCAGGCGTACAGGTACGCGATGGCGAGCGTGGCGAGGAACACGAGGATTTCGATGAACACGATCGTGCCGAAGATGTTCTTCCAGTGCGGGTCGCCGCCGGGCGCGTACGCGATCACCGCCCACGGGTAGAGGAACAGAAGTTCCACGTCGAACACGAGGAACAGAATCGCGATGAGGTAGAACTTGATGTCGAACTGCATCCGGGCCGAACCGATCGGGTCCATGCCCGACTCGTACGGCATCTGCTTGACCTTCGTCGGCCGTTGCGGCTTCAAGAACGGTAGGAAGTAGCCGACGTGGGTGGCCGCGAGCATCGCCATCGCGAGGCCGACGATCACGCCGATGTAAATCAGCGCCGGGTAATAGGCCGAGAGGTCGAACGCGGGTTCGAGGCCAGCGGGCGTCAGGACCGGAGAGGCAACAGCCATTCGCGCATCACTCCGTGTTGCCACAGGACCGCGACTTTGTGAATTATTTCACAAACTTCTACTAAATCTCATCGTAGGCAGACACGCCGCACAGTCAAGGAAAGGAATTCGCACACCGCCTCGGTCGGCTGGCTTTACTACGGTTGTCGCAGCCATACCAATTCCGCAACACGCCGCTTTTCGGAGGCTCTCCATGCGCTTCGCTCTCCTCGTTCTTCTTGTCGTGATCAGCCCACTCTCGGCCGCGGATCCGGCGGCCCTCTTCGAGCGGAAAAACTTGGTGGCGTGGTGCATCGTGCCGTTCGACGGCAAGCACCGCGGGCCGGACGAACGGGCCGCGATGATGAAGAAACTCGGCTTCCAGCACTACGCCTACGATTGGCGCGACCAGCACCTACCGAGTTTCGAAAAAGAGTTGGCCGCTCTCGAACGCGAGGGCATCAAACTTGACGCGGTCTGGTTCCCGGCATCGCTCGACAAGAACGCGAAGTTCTTCCTGGAGACGCTGGAGAAGCACAAAATCCAAACTCAGTTCTGGGTGACGATGAACGGCGGCAGCGTGACGACCACGCCGGAGGAACAGGCGAAGCGAGTCAAGCAGCACGCGGACTCGCTCCGCCCGATTGCCGAGGCGGCCGGGAAGATCGGCTGCACCGTGGGGCTGTACAACCACGGCGGTTGGTTCGGCGAGCCGGAGAATCAGATCGCGATCATCGACACCCTGAAGTTGAAGAACGTCGGCATCGTCTACAACCTGCACCACGGCCACGACCACCTCGTCCGCTTTCCGCAGTTGCTCAAGGTGATGAAGCCGCACCTCTACGCGGTCAACCTCAATGGCACGGTGAAGGGCGGTGACAAGGTCGGCCAGAAAATCCTGCCGCTCGGCCAGGGGGCGGAGGATTTGCGGCTGCTGAAGGCGATTCAAGACAGCGGGTACGCCGGTCCCATCGGGATCATCGGCCACACGGACGACGATGCGGAAGAACGCCTTCGCGACAACCTCGACGGCCTCGACTGGCTGGTGCCGCAACTCGCGGGCAAGCCCGCCGGGCCGAAGCCGCCTCCGCGGACGGGGAAGAAGTAATAGAGTAATCTACCACACCGCCGCGTACCGATGGGCCTACCCTCCCGATGGTCGAATCGCTCGCCGAGTACGTTCCGCAGTCCCTCGCGATGATCCTGGCGGCGCTGGCGGCCGCGGGCTTGGTGTTCGGCTTCATCGGCACGTCCACGTTCCTGTTCATCTGGGCCGAGCGGAAGATTTCCGGCCGTATTCAGGATCGCCTTGGACCCACGCGCGTCGGCAAGTTCGGCCTCCTTCAATCGCTCGCCGACGGCATCAAACTGGTCACGAAGGAAGACTTTGTTCCGACGGGGGCCGACCGTCTGCTCTTCCGCATCGCGCCGTACGTCGCGTTTTGTGCCTCGTTCGCCGGGTTCATTGCGCTGCCGTTCGCCGAGGGCGTGGTCGCGCAACCGCTGAACGTCGGGGCGTTCTTCCTGCTCGCGGTGCTGAGTAGCGAAGTCTTCGGCGTCCTGCTGGCGGGGTACTCGTCCGCGAACAAGTGGTCACTCTTTGGCGGGGTGCGGGAGGCGGCGCAGGTCGTCAGTTACGAAGTCCCGCGATCACTCTGCGTGCTGGTCCCCATCTGCATCGCGGGCACGCTGAACCTCAACACCATCGCCCGGCAGCAAGAGGGCTGGTTCTGGAACTGGTACGTCTTCCACGACCCGTTCACGTTCCTGGCGTTCGTCATCTTCTTCATCGTGGCGACCGCGAGTTGCAAGCGTGCCCCGTTCGATCTCGCGGAAGCCGAGAGTGAGTTGGTGGCCGGCTTCCTGACCGAGTACAGCGGGATGCGGTGGTCGTACTTTTTCCTGGCCGAGTACGCGAGCATGTTCGCCGTCAGCGGCCTCGCCTCGCTACTGTTCCTCGGCGGCTGGCACACGGGGCTGTTACCGTTCGAGCCGGCCGAACGCTTCGGCCCTCTCTTCGGCAACCTCGTCGATGTCGGCGTGTTCATCACGAAGGGATCGCTGCTGGTGCTGGTGATGATGTGGATGCGGTGGAGCCTGCCGCGGTTGCGCATCGACCAGGTGATGCTGACCTGTCTGAAATACTTCCTGCCGATCAGTTGCGGCCTGCTCATCGGCGTGTGCGTCTGGCAGCTCTACATGCCAAAGGTACTGGCCGAAGGCGTGCGGGTCGTGCTGGCCGTCGGGTTCGTCGTTGCGGCCATTGTTGTCGTGTTGAGTGCCGCTCGGCTGAAGCCGTCTCCACAACTGTCGGGGGCGTTCACGAAGCCATGAACCTCGACTTCGTCCTCTTCACAATTCTTGCCACACTGATCGCCGCCTCCGCGGTCGGCGTGGTGTCGTCCGCGACCATTGTGCGGTCGGCCGTGTTCTTGCTCTTCACGCTCATCGGCGTGGCGTTCCTCTACTTCTTGCTCGGGGCCGAGTTTCTCGGGGCCACGCAACTGATCGTCTATGTCGGCGGCACCCTGGTCCTCGTCGTCTTTGGCGGAATGCTCACCACGGCCGGGCCGTTCAACGTGCTGCGCACGAAGACGGCCGAGTGGGTACTCAGCGGCAGCGTGGCCGCGGGCGTGTTCGCACTCCTGGTGTCGATTTCGCTTCAACTCGGCGCACGGCCGACGTCCACGGGCGACATTCCGGGACCGGGGCCGTTGGGGATGGCGTTCCTCACCACCCACTTGTTGCCGTTCGAAATTGTCTCGGTGCACTTGTTGGTGGTGTTGATCGGGGCGGCCTATTTAGCACGCGCGAAGAAGAAAGCAGGTTCGCCGTGACGGAACTCGGCCTGACGCACTTCCTCATCCTCTCCGCCTTCCTCTTCGCCTGCGGCCTCCTGTGCATCGCGACGAAGCGGAACGCCGTCGGCATTCTCATGGGCGTCGAACTCGTGCTGAACGCGGCCAACATCAACTTCGTCGCGTTCACCCGCTACCTGCCGGGCTTCCGCATCGAGGGGCAGGTGTTCGCCGTGTTGGTGATCGTCCTTGCGGCGGCCGAAGCGGCGGTGGCCCTCGCCATCATCCTGAACTTCTACAACAACCGCGGTACCGTGGACGTCGACCAGGCGAATGACTTGAAGGGGTGAACCGATGGAATTCTTCGCCATCCCGGCCATCACGATGGGCTTCATCGCGATCGGCATCGGTTTGCAAATCCTGCAGAAGCTGACGCGGATCGAACAGCATCTGGCCCGCGTCCTGCCGCCGGTCGAACTCTCTGCGGCCGCGAAATTGCTCGCCGCCGACCCGCGACAGAAGATCGCCGCCATTCAGACCGTCCGCCAGGAGACCGGCCTGAGCCTCGCGGAAGCCAAAGAGGCGGTCGAAACGTACATCCGCGGCCAGCAATCGTAGGTTCGACCATGCCCGAGTTCTTGCGCGAAGTGCCCGGCCGACTGTTCCTCGTGGCAACGCTGCTGCCGCTGTTCGCGTTCGCCGTGTTGCTGGCCGCGGGCACCGTTCGTCGCTTTCGCTCACCTTTGCCCGGTTACTTCGCATCATTTCTCCTCGCAGTCGCGGCCAGTTGCTCGGTGATCGGCCTGTCGTGGTTCTTACAAGACGCGGAGAGCCTCCGGGATCAGTCGAAGGCGATGGCCGCACGGTGGGGCGAGCGGGTTGAGTGGCTGCACCTCGGCGGCTGGAAGGCTGACGCCAGACCGGCCCGCAGCATCGACCTCGGCTACCGCATCGACCACCTGACCGCCCTGATGGTGACGATGGTCACAGTCGTCGGCACGCTGATCTTCTTGTTCTCGCTCGGGTACATGAAGGACGAACAAGCGGAGGTGGAAGACCACCACGCCCATGTCCGCCGGCGGGGTCGCTTCGGGCGATTCTACCTCTATCTGTCCCTGTTTGCGTTCTCGATGCTGAACATCCTGATCGCCGACAACCTCTTCCAAATCTTCGTCGGCTGGGAACTCGTCGGCGTGTCGTCGTTCTTCCTGATCGGCTTCTACACGGAACGCCGTTCGGCTAGCACAGCCGCGAACAAGGCCTTCATCGTCAACCGTGTCGGCGACGCCGGGCTTCTGGTCGCACTAGCCGTGGCATGGTTCCACGTCGGCAGCTTCAACCTCGATGAACTCTTCGCGAAGGCCGCCCACCTGCCCGCCGACGCGATCCTCTTGCTCGGCCTCGGAATCTTCTGCGGCTGTGCGGGGAAGTCGGCGCAGGTGCCGCTGCACACGTGGCTGCCGGACGCGATGGAAGGGCCGACGCCGGTGTCCGCCCTCATCCACGCCGCGACGATGGTGGCCGCCGGCGTGTACCTCGTGGGCCGGTGCTGGGTGCTGTTCACGCCGGACGTGCTGTTGGTCATCGCGTACCTCGGCGCGGCCACGATGATCCTGAGTGCGCTCGTCGCCGTGGTGCAGACGGACATCAAGCGCGTGCTGGCTTACTCGACCTGCTCGCAACTCGGCTTCATGATGCTCGCCCTCGGCCTCGGTGCGTGGACGGCCGCCCTCCTGCACTTGCTGACGCACGCCTTCTTCAAAGCTCTGCTGTTCCTCGGGGCGGGGAGCGTGATCCACGGCCTGCACCACGAACAAGACCTGTCGAAGATGGGCGGCCTACGTCGCAAGATGCCGGTGACGGCGTACACGATGTTCGTCGGCGTCCTGGCCATCGCCGGGATGCCGCTGCTGTCGGGCTGGTACAGCAAGGAATTGATCCTCTCGCACGTCATCGGCTCGGCCGCAGCCGACGGGGTCGCCCGACCGCTATTGACCTTCCTGCCGTTTCTCACCGCCGGCCTGACGAGTTACTACATGTTCCGCCTCTGGTTCCTGGCGTTCGCCGGCGAGCCTCGGGATCGGCACTTGTTCGAACACGCCCACGAATCGCCGGCCGTGATGACGCTGCCGTTGTTAGTCTTGGCCGCGTTCAGTGTCGGCGTGGCCTGGGGCTGGCCGGTCTGGAGCGTCGAATCGAGCCAACTCGCGAAGGTGCTGCACCACGCGCAGCCGCCTGTTCTAGACGTAAAGTACCACGCGATTCACGGGAAGGCCGAGGAACACCACCTGCTCACGACCGCGCTCGCCCTCGGCGTCGCGGCTTTCGGCTTCGCAGTGGCCATCGCCCGGCACCGGGCTGGCACGCTGCTGACGCCACCCCGGCCGGCCGTTCTTGCGCAGGTGCTGCGCAAGAAGTTTTACTTCGACGAACTGTACGCTGCGGCCTTCACCCAACCGACCGTGGAACTCGCGAAACTCTCGGCGGCGGCCGACAAGCGGCCCGACGTGCGGCCGTTCAACCTGCGGTCGCTCGACGGCGTGCTGAACGCAATTGCCGACAGCCTGGTCGCACTCGGCACGGTCGTGCGGCGACTGCAAACCGGCCAACTGCGGACGTACATTCTGGCGTTGGGGTTGACGCTCGCGGCCGGGTTGGGGATTCTGTTACGGCTCTCGCGCTAACTCGACCTCAGGATGACCGACGGATGGACCCGAACGCCCGCGAAGTGGACATGATCTGGCTGACGGCCCAAGTCTTTCTGCCGCTGGCCGTCGCGGTGCTGCTACTGATCGTGCCGGGCCGCTTCCGCGAACTGCTCCGCTGGCTGGCCCTCTTCGGCTGTGCCGCGACGTTGGCCCTGTCGCTGTGCCTGTGGGTCGATTACTACCACCGCGTGTTGGAGTACCGATCCGACCGCTCCGTCTCGTCGATGTACCACCCCGACAGCCGCCTCGACGCCCGCGTCGAGCACCAGCAGTCGCTCACGGCCAAGCCGGTGCCCGGCCCGTTCCTCAGCATCGACCTCGTGACCATCCGCCCGTGGATCAGTCAGTTCGACGTGAACTACGCCCTCGGCGTCGACGGGCTGAACCTGCTCATGGTGATTCTGACGAGCCTCGTCACCATGCTGGCCGTGGCCGCGAGTTGGAAAATCGACGACCGCGTGAAGGGCTACCTCGTCCTCATCCTCACGCTCGAATCGGGCGTGATCGGGGCGTTCCTCAGCCTCGACCTGTTCCTCTTCTACGTCTTCTACGAAGTCATGTTGCTGCCGATGTACTTCCTCATCGGCATGTGGGGCGGCGGCCGGCGGAAGTACGCGGCCCTCAAGTTCGTCATCTACACCCTCGCCGGTAGCGTGTGCCTGCTCGCCGCGATGATCGCCCTGTACACGGTGAACGTGCGGGACTTCGTCGATCAGAACGTCGTTCTACGGCAGGACGAGGAGATGGCCCGCCGGGATCCGTCGCTCTTGATTCTGGAAGCGAAGGGGCGCATCGAGGTGCACAGCTTCGACATCGTGACGCTCTCGAAGGTCGGCCGGGCGGCGATGCTCGTGCTAACGAACCAGGAACACCGCCTCGCCGTTCGGGGCGTGGGAAAGGACGAGCCGCACCAACCGGCGGCGAACGGCTCGGTCGAACTCTTCGCCCCCGGCGTGGACCGCGAGGCAGCGCTGGCCCGGCTGAAGGCGTCGCCCGTGTGCAACCGGACGTTCCAGTACGTGATCTTCGCGCTGCTGTTCGTCGGCTTCGCCGTGAAAGTGCCGATCGTGCCGCTGCACTCGTGGCTGCCGGACGCGCACGTCGAAGCCCCGACGCCGGTGAGCATGATCCTCGCCGGCGTGCTGCTCAAACTCGGCGGCTACGGCCTCATCCGCATCGCGTTCCCGCTCTGCCCGTGGGCGGCGGCGGAACTGGCGTGGTGGATCGGCCTCATCGGTGCGGTCGGCATCGTCTACGGCGCGCTCGTGGCGATGGGGCAGACCGACTTCAAGAAACTGCTCGCGTACTCGTCGGTCAGTCACATGGGCTATGTCGTCCTCGGCCTCGCGTCGTGGTCGTCGGCGGATAACTCACAGTACTGGGAAATGGGCGTGAACGGTGCCGTCTACCAGATGCTCGCCCACGGCATCACCGCGACGGCCCTGTTCTTCGTCGTCGGCGTGGTCTACGACCGTGCCCACCACCGCGAACTGAACCAACTCGGCGGCCTGACGGAACCGATGCCGGTCTACACCGGCCTGAGCGCGATCCTGTTCTTCGCATCGATGGGCCTACCCGGCCTTTGCGGGTTCGTCGGCGAGTTCAAGGTGATGATGGCCGCGTGGGCGTTCTCGCCGCCGCTAGCGGTGACCGCGATTCTGGCCACGATCTTGACCGCCTCGTACCTGCTCTGGGCGTGGCAGCGGGCGTTCCTGGGCGTGAACGAGAAGACGAAAGGTTACCCCGACGTGTCGGCCCGCGAGTTCGTCATCCTGTTACCGCTCGTCCTGTTCGCGATTGCCCTGGGCTTGTTCCCGAGCGTGCTGATCCTCAGTTGGGTCGAACCGAGTGTGGCCGGATGGGTCGAGAACCTTGCCCCGTTGAAATGAAAAAGCCCGCGGGTTGACCCGCGGGCTTCGTTCGCTCTTGTCGGCTGGTTCACTCTGACCAGACCATGCCGTCGTCGCGGCTGTTCATCAAAAACCAGTTGGCCTGGGTGACCGTGTCGCGGACGAACCGCACACTGCCGTCGGCCAGGGCCACTTGCACCCCGCCGGTGTGTCGGCTGCGGGACTGCGCTTGAGAAAAGCCGCACGCGACGCACGCGCCCATGCCTTTCGGTCCGGCGTCGACCGCGCCTGCTGGCAGGTCGTCGGCGAGCGAGTCCTTGTTGTTCGGCGTCGTGCAGTCCCAACTGGCTTGTGCGGCGATTACGCTGCCGCCGGGCATGCCCAAAGCCCACGTGCCGCGGACGTCGGCGGCCGCGAGTTCCGACCCGATGCGGAGTTCGGCCAGCATGACCGTGTTCGACGACCCGTCCGGGATGGTGTGAATCTTGGTGCCGAAGTTAATGCACATGACGCCGCCGCCCTTCGTCCCCACCGGCAGGCCGGACTGGTTGCCGGGTGCGCCGCTTTCCAGGGTCGGAGAGCCGCCGTTCATGGTGCTCGTCCACCCGTTGGTGCTGTTCTGGTGCAGGCCGAAGGCGTTGCAGGCGTAGTTGCCGCGGGCCGCGTTGTCGAAGCCGGTGACGCCCGGCCACGGGGTCTCGGACCCGGCGTCCGACGGGCAGAGGAGCGTCGCGATTCTCGTGCCGCGGACCGACCGCCACCCGCTGTCCCCGTTTACCATGTAATTCGAGATGCTCCCCGCGACCGTGTTGTACAGCGGACCTTGTTCTATGTGCGGCAGCATGAGCACGATCCAGTTTGGCCCGAAGTTTAGGGTCGCGTCGGCGTAGTTCGTGACCGCCCCGGTGCCCGACGTTTTCATCTGGATGGCCGGCGGCAATTGGCCGACCACGTCGTGGTAAGCGTGGCACGCGATGGCCAGCTGCTTGAGATTGTTCGCACACTTGGTCCGTGCGGCGGCCTCGCGGACCTTCTGTACGGCCGGCAACAGCAGACCGATCAGAATGGCGATGATCGCAATGACAACCAACAACTCGATGAGGGTAAACCCTCGACGCGAAGAGCGAAGCATGAAACACCTCGGAAAAGGATAAATGACCCGAGTTCGACGCGAGATCGAACCTGCGAACAAATGACCCGACCGTGATGAGAAACGGGATGATCAGTCATCGGCCGATCGGAGTAGCAATCATGAGAATTTGAATGAATCTCACACGAACTGTCAAGCAAGAAGAGGGCGAATTGTTTCCGACGGGACGAATCGTGGGCGGAAAATGCCGACGCCCACGGGTTATTCCCGCGGGCGTCGGCGAATCGTATGGCCGGCCGTCTTACTTCTTCGCCACCCGCCGCATGGCGGCCGCGCGGGTGATCATCTTCGCCTTCGTCGCCTTCTCCACGTCGTTCGTCGCGACGATGGCATCGGCCTTGGTCTGCTCCGCGACGATCACGGCTTCCGTCAGGTCGTCCTTCTTGCGAGCGAACTGGGTCAGCACGTTCACCACGTTCTTGGCTACCTGTGCGAAACCGCCGTCGATGAAGTAGTGCCGCGTCTCGGTGCCGTGCTTGATGCGGAGTTCACCCGGCCCGAGTTGGCCGACGAACGGCGAGTGGTTCGCCATCACGCCGAACTCGCCGTCGAACAGCGGCAGGACCACCATGTCGGCGGACTCGTCCAACACCGCCCGCTCGGGGGTGACAACGACCACCCGCAGCGTCTTGTTCGTCGCTTCAGCCATTCGCCTACCCTGTGAAGGGGTGAAGGGGTGAAGGGGTGAAGGGGTGAGAAGAAGCGGCGACCGATTTGTCACCCCTTCACCTTGTCACCCCCTTCACCCCTTCAAGTCACTTGCCGCCGGCCTTCTTCAGTTGTTCTTCCGCCTGGGCGGCCGCTTCTTCGATCGTGCCGACGTACATGAAGGCCGACTCTGGCAGGTGGTCCCACTTGCCGTCCGCGATTTCCTTGAAGCTGCGGATCGACTCCTTCAGCGGCGTCACGTTACCCGGCTTGCCGGTGAACGCTTCGGCCACGATGAACGGCTGCGACAGGAATCGCTCGATCCGCCGGGCACGGGCCACGACTTGCTTGTCTTCTTCCGACAGTTCATCGACGCCGAGGATGGCGATGATGTCTTGCAGTTCGCGGTAACGCTGGAGAATCCGCTTCACTCGGTCGGCGACCTGGAAGTGCTCTTCGCCGACGATGGCCGGGTCGAGAAGGCGGCTGTTCGAGTTCAGTGGGTCGATGGCCGGGTAGATGCCCTTTTCCGAGATCGACCGCTCCAGGTAGATGAAGGCGTCGAGGTGCTGGAACGTGTTGGCCGGGGCCGGGTCGGTCGGGTCGTCGGCCGGGACGTACACGGCTTGCACGGAGGTGATGGCCCCCTTCGCCGTCGAGGTGATGCGTTCTTGCAACTCGCCCATCTCGGTGGCGAGCGTCGGCTGGTAACCCACGGCGCTCGGCATCCGGCCGAGGAGGGCCGACACTTCCGAGCCGGCCTGGCTGAACCGGAAGATGTTGTCCACGAACATCAGCGTTTCCGCACCCGTCGCGTCACGGAACCATTCGGCCATCGTCAGGGCCGAGAGGGCCACGCGAAGGCGAGCGCCCGGCGGTTCGTTCATTTGGCCGAACACCATCGCCGTGCTCTCAAGCACCTGCTTGGCGTCGGCCCCGACGCCGGTCATCGTTTCCTGCATTTCGAGCCAGAGGTCGTTCCCTTCGCGGGTCCGCTCTCCGACGCCGGCGAACACCGAGTAACCCTTGTACACTTTCGCGATCCGCGAGATCAGTTCTTGCAGAATGACCGTCTTGCCGAGACCCGCCCCGCCGAACAGACCGGCCTTACCACCCCGTGCGAGCGGAGTCAGGAGGTCGATAACCTTGATACCGGTTTCGAGCACTTCCGACTTCGGCGACAGTTCGTTGAACTTCGGCGGCTCGCGGTGGATCGGTCGCGTTTCCTCGTGCTTCACGGTGCCGCGGCCGTCGATCGGTTGGCCGAGCAGGTTGAACACGCGGCCGAGGGTGCCGTAGCCGACCGGCACCGACACCGGGGCACCGCTATCGACGGCCGACATGCCGCGGACGAGGCCGTCGGTGCTGCCGAGGGCCACGCAGCGGACGCGGCTGCCGCCGAGGTGCTGCTGCACTTCGCCGGTCAGCGAGATCGGCACGCCGCCCTTGGCCGAGTCTTCGATCTTGAGCGCGTTGTAAATTTCCGGCAGGTGGCCGTCTTCGAATTCGACGTCGAACGTCGAGCCGATGATCTGCACGATTTTGCCGGTCTTCGTGGCGGTGGCAACCATGTCGTTACGTCCTCGTTAACCTTGTTTCGGCACCAGAAAACTTAAGTGGTGGGCCGCGTGAACCCGTTGAAGGTTCAACGCCGTCTCTTTGGTCATCGGCCCGAAAAACGCGACGGCAGGATCGACCCACTATGGGCGTCAAACCGTTCGGCCGCCTGTTTCAGTTTCGCCACCGCCCCCGCGTCGTCACCGTCCGAGGGTTTCACCGAGTTCGGATCGGTCGGCCCGTTCGGCGGGAAGCCCTTCGCGAGAATCTTCTTCAACTGCCCCGGCCCGAAGGTATTCCTTGCGAGCCAAAGGAACGCCCGAATCGGCAGCGGCTGCTTGCCGAACCCATCCAGCGAGCAGGTCAGCCAGTACGCCAAGTGATGACAACACTGACTGAGGTCCCAGTTGCCCGCCTTGTCGTAGCCCTTCGCTAGCAGGCTCTCGGCATCACGAACTACGTCGGCAAGCGATTGAAACCGAAGTTGGCAGCGGGTAGCTGGCATCGCGAGAATCCCCACTCTTCCACGGACGTTCGGCCGCGGGAGTCGCCCGTTATTTGAGGGCTTCGGACCCGGCGATGAGTTCGCTGATTTCCTTCGTGATGTTCGCCTGCCGGGTCCGGTTGTATTCGCGGGAAATCTCTTTGATCAGGTCACCGGCGTTCTCGGTCGCGGCCTTCATCGCCACGCGGCGGGCGATCTGCTCGCTCACTGCCGCGTCGAGGAAGCACTTGAACAGCCGCACTTTGAACGCCACGGGTACGAGGCTGTTCAGAATCTCGCCGGCGTCCGGCAGGAATTCGTAGTCTTCCTTCGGCCCCGTAGCGGTGGTTGTCGTCGTCGGCACGCTGGACAGCGGTAGCAGCGACTCGACCACCGGCATTTGCCGCGAGGCGGTGATGAACTTCTGGTAGCAGACGTACACCGCATCGACTTTGCCGCCGATGTACAGGTCGATGTATTTCTGGGCGACTTCGTCCACCTGCTCGAACGAGGGCTTGTCCTCGAACTGCTGGTATTGGGCCGTCATCGGTACGCCCTGGAACTTGAAGAACGTCGCCCCGCGACGCCCCGACACTTCCAGGTCGAACGGGATGTTGTCCGCCCGCAGTTGGCGAATCTTGATCTGCGCTTCCCGCAGGATGCCGCCGTTGTACCCGCCGCACAGGCCGCGGTTCGAGGTGCAGACGAGCAGCAGCGCCTTGTTGATCTTCGGCCGCACTTCCAACAACGGGTGGCTGACTTCGCCCGCACTCTGGCTGAGGTCGGCCGCGAGTTCGGCGATCTTCTTCGTGTACGCCTCGGCCTCGGTCGCCCGGTCCAGCGCCTTCTTGAAGCGGGCCGTGGCGATGAGTTCCATGGTCTTCGTGATCTTGCGGATGTTCCGCACCGCCTTGCGGCGTTTCACGAGTAGTCGGAGGTTGGCCATAGGGGACCAGTTTCAAGTTTCAGAGTTTCAGGTGTCGGAAGTCTATTTTCAGGCGTTCCAACAGGAAACTTGGAACGCCTGAAACTTGAAACTGCGTTACGCCTTGAACTGCGGCTGGAAGGTCGCAATGGCGTTGTCGAGTCGCTTCACGACTTCGTCGGTCATCTTCTTGTCCTTCGCCAGTTGCTCGCGGGCTTCCGGCATCTGTTCCTTCACAAAGGTGAGGAACTGCGTCTCCCACGCCTTCACTTTCTTGCGATCGACCTTGTCAAGCGCGCCGCTGTTGCCGGCGTAGATGATCATGACTTGGTCGAGGACCGCCAGCGGTTTGTAGGCGTCTTGCTTCAGAATCTCGACCATGCGGTAGCCGCGGTCGAGTTGCTGTTGCGTGACTTTGTCGAGTTCCGTACCGAGTTGGGCGAACGCTTCCAGCTCGCGGAACGCGGCGAGGGCGAGCTTCAAACCGCCGGCCACCCGCTTGTCCTTCATCGCACCAATCTGGGCGTTCCCACCGACGCGGCTCACCGAGATGCCCACGTCCACGGCCGGCAGCACGCCAGCGTTCTTCAGGTCGGGTTGCAGGTAAATCTGGCCGTCGGTGATGGAGATCACGTTCGTCGGGATGTACGCCGACACTTCCCCTTCGAGCGTCTCGATGATCGGCAGTGCGGTCAGCGAACCGCCGCTGGTCGGGATCTTCGCGAGCTTGTGACCGGGGAACTTCGCGAGGTCGTGCTTCTCGGCGTGTTCCTTGTCGAGCGGTCCCTTATAGACCTTGCCCTTTTCACCGGTGTTCCGCTTCCGCGTCGGCTCTTCGAGCGAGTTCACGGCCCAGTCGTCGGCTACCTTGCTCGCGTCGGCGTCGTTGGGGACGACCACGTACCGCTCGGCCAACTTCGCGGACCGTTCGAGCAGACGGCTGTGACAGTAGAACACGTCGCCGGGATAGGCTTCGCGACCCGGGGGGCGGCGGACCAAGAGCGACAGTTGGCGGTACGCGGCGGCTTGCTTCGACAGGTCGTCGTACACGACGAGCGTGTCCTTGCCTTCCTCGTACATGAAGAACTCGGCCATCGCGCACCCGGCGTAGGGGGCGATGTACTGGAGCGGGGCGGCGTCGGAGGACGATGCCACGACCACGATCGTGTAATCGAGTGCGCCGGACTCGCGGAGGCGTTCGACCACGCCGGCGATCTTCGATTCCATCTGCCCGCACGCAACGTAGACGCAGATGACGTTCTCTTCCTTCTGCGCCAGAATCGCGTCGATGGCGATCTGCGTCTTGCCGGTCTTGCGGTCGCCGATGATGAGTTCCCGCTGGCCGCGGCCGACGGGCGTCATCGCGTCGACGGCCTTCAAGCCAGTTTGCAGCGGTTGCTTCACCGGCTGACGGTCCACGATCCCCGGGGCGGGCGATTCGAGCAACCGCCGCTTGTCCGTAATGATCGGGCCTTTGCCGTCGACCGGGTTGCCGAGGGGGTCGACCACGCGGCCGATCAGCGCCCGGCCGACCGGCACGCTGAGCAGTTGCCCCGTCGTACGGACTTCCATCCCCTCGCGAACCTTGAGGTAGTCGCCGAGGATGATGACCGACACCGAGTTTTCTTCGAGGTTGAAGGCGAGGCCCTTCACGTCGGCGTCGGGGAAGTCGATCATCTCGCCGGTCATAACACCGGAGAGACCGTAGCAGCGGGCGATGCCGTCGCCGACTTCGAGCACCTGGCCGACCTCGCGGGATTCGGACTTTTGGCCGAACTCGCCGATCTGGCGGGAGATGACGCTGATGATTTCGCCGGCGTTGATCTTATTGGAGGACATAACTGGTGCCTCGCTCCATCAGTTGTGCGCGGAGGGTTTGGATGCGGGTGCGAACGGAGGTGTCGATCACCCGGTCGCCGATCTGTACGATGAGGCCGCCGATCAATTCCGGTTCGACCACGGGAACGATCACCGGCGACTTGTTCAAACTCTTTTCGAGCGTCGCCTTCAGTTGGTTGACCTGCTCGTCGCTCAGGGGCACGGCCGATTTCACCGTAACGCGGAGGCGGCCGGCGTGCTGGTCTCGCAAGTCACGGTAAACCGCGGCGAGCGACCGAACGAGTCCGAGGCGATTGTTCTGGTTCAAGACGCCGAGCAGGTTGCGGATCGGCTCGGCGCACCCGGCGAACGCCTCGCGGAGCAGCGGCTCTTTCTGCCGCTTGCTGATTGTCGGGTTGTTCAGGAAGGCTTCGACTTCCGGCTTCGTGGCGAAGACGTTCCGGATCACGTCGTCGAGTTGGTCGCCGATCTCGTCACGCTGGTTCGTCTTCGCGGCCACGGCGAGAAGGGCCTCGGCGTAAACACGGGCCAGACGGCTCCGGCTCACGCCTTCGTCGAGAACGCTATCGTGTACATTGGCCATAAGAACGAGTCTCGAAGGGCCGCGGTCTTTCGACCGCGGCTCGGGTTCAGTTCTTCGACGGGGTAGCGCTATTCAACTCGGCCAGAGCCTCATCGACGAGCGACTTGTGGTCGTCCGCGGTCAGGTTCTTCTTCACGGCCTTCGTCGAGAGGAGCGTCGCGAGGTCCACCGCCTTCAGGTAAATTTCCTGGAGTGCCGTGTCCTTCGCCGTTTCGATCTCCCGCTTGGCACGGTCGCGTTCGGCTGCCGCTTCACGAAGACCAGTTTCGCGTTCCTTGGCCCGCAGGGCGTCGGCATCGCGGCGGGCTTCCTCAAGCATCGCCCGGACCTTGTCGTTCGCGGTCGCGAACTCGGCCTGGAGCTTCGCCGATGCTTCTTCCGCCTCGCGGCGGGCCTTGTCGGCCGCGTCCTTGACGGCGGAGAGCATCTCTTCACGCTTCTTCAAGCCCTTGACGATGTTCGGCCACGCGAAGACGTAGAGGACCACGAACAGCGCCACGAAGACGACGATCGTGTAGATCGACAAGTCCCAACGGGCAGGCAGGTCGATGAACGCCGTCGGGTTCTTCTCGTGGTCCCCGATGCCGCCGGCGACGGCCTCCGCCTTCTTCTCGGCCGGCGACGGGTGGCCCGCGTCGGCGAACGCGCTGGGCGTGAACGTCGCGAGCAACAAGCCCGTCACGATCACCGCGGTCAAACGATGGAACATGGTGTCACCTCCGGGAAAAAACCGAACTGGTCGAGCCAGTGGTTAGTTGCCCACGAAGATGGTGACGAGGCAGAGGATGAGGCTGAGAATCCCGGCCCCTTCGACCAGACCGCCGACGATCAGCATGGCAGTTTGGATCGTGCCCGCTTGTTCCGGCTGGCGGGCGATGCCGCTCATGGCGGCGTTGCCGATGAGGCCCAGGCCCAGACCGATGCCGAGGACGCTCAGGCCCATGCCGATGGCAGCGGCCGAACCGGCGCCCGCGGCGGCCGAGGCCAGGCCAGCGGTGCCGAGAACCAACAGGAGGGCGGAGAACAGAGGGAGGATGCGACGCTGCATGTTAAGACTCGTCCTTTGGAGGAAAACAGTCAGTAAAGGTTCCGTGGTTTCGCTTAGTGGGCCGGGTGCTTCGCCAGCCCAATGAAGATCGAAGTCAGGAGTGTAAACACGAACGCTTGCAAGCCCGCGACGAACAGTTCCAGGGCGCTCAACGCGATCGACAGCAGCACGCTCACCGGGGCGATCACGTAGTAGAGCCAGCCCGGTGCCTCGTGCAGATAGCCGCCCATCGGGTCGGAAATCGGCCGCGAGACGTACTGGATGAAGAACAGGATCATGAACAGGGCCGTGTGCCCCGCCAACATATTGGCGAAGAGACGAATGGCCAACACCGCGAGGCGAATGAACGCCGTAGCGTATTCGAGGACGGCCATCCCGATCGTAATCGTGAAGCCCATCGCCTTGATCGCCGGGCCACCTTCCAGGTGGATGTGCGGCACGAACGACTTGATGTACTTCGCGAAGCCCATCTCCTTGATGCCGGCCGTGTGGATCACGATGAAGCTGCACAGGGCGAGGGCAAACGTCACCGCGATGCTCGCCGTGGCCGACCCGAGGAACGGGATCATGCCGAGGAGGTTCACCAAGAAGATGAACAGGAACATCGTGGTCAGGAACGGCGTGTACCTGTCCGCCTCTTCGCCCAACCCCGGCTTCGCGATCTTTTCCTTCACGAAGTAGAGCAGCGATTCCAGCATGTTCCACATCTTGCCGCGGGGGTTGTCACCCGAGGCCATCTTCTTGCCGAGCCAAATCATAGCAATGGCCACGAGAAACGCGGCGAGGGCCAAGAAGACGTGGAACCGAGTTATCTGATAGCCCGCGATCTTCGGCAGGTATACATGGAGACCGAGGGACTCGAACAGTTCGATGTGGGGGTTGTCGATGACGTGGTGGAACGGGTCGATGTCGAGTTTTTGACCCGCGGCGGAATGTGCGGCCATGAGGTTTTACCCCTTTCCGCCCACGGTCCCCCGTCCGACCCAGCCCGGCTTCGCGAGAACGAAGACCTCGGCGGCCAACGTGGAGAGGTAGGCCACGATAATCCAAACCCAGAGAGCCACGCCGTCGGCGGGCTCCCGATCTTGTCCGAAGAAAAACGCACAGCCCCCGCCAAGGGCGACTGTCATCCGCAAGAGCGACACCGCGCCCCAACCCACCGCAACTCTTCGGGGGTGGCGGGCCATGAGCCGGCGAACCCACCAAACGCTGAACAGTCCGACGGGCCAGACTAATAGGACCGCGATACAACCGTTCGCAATCTGATCCGGACCGAACCAACTTGCCGCGAGTATCAACAGGCTCGGCAGCGTCACCCAGCCGTAGTCTCGGCCGATCACGCCTTGGCTTCCGGCTTCACCAACTTCAGCAGGTGAATCATAGCCACTACGAGTCCGAGCGGACTCAGAATCAACGTCGCCCAAGGAATGCTCTGGAGGGTGCCGAGAGTGTAGTCGATCAGAACCCCCACCAACGCGAACCCGACCACTTCCGAACCGAGAGCAGTCGCCGACGCGAGTCGCAGTTTGTTCGCGGGCGCATTCGTCATTCACCACCTCGCCAATCGCGTTGTGGTTGTTACCCTCATTATCCAAGTGAAGAAAAATTCGTCAACCAGACTTTGTGAAAAAATTCACAAAGTATTTTCTGCCCTGGAAACCCGCCAATTGAGCGGGCGACTGTGATTGGCTATTTGAAAGTGCTACAACCGGGCAATTAAGAGTAACTGCGAAGATTGTTGTATTTCGGCTCTTTAGGGGTCCAGGAAATCGACAAAGATGAAGAAGTATCCCCAAATCGCGTTGACACACCCATCCGAATTTTTTTACACTATCCCTTAGTTGAGGAACGGAAACTCCTTACGAGCCATTGGCCAGCTACCCCCACCGATTCGCTGGCGTATCATCGGACGATTGCGTCAGTATCTCCTGAAACGACTTCGGGTCAATGGTTTGTGATTCGGCGCTTCGACTTTTAGCCAACACTTTCCGGGACGGAACCCGGTTGCGGTCCACCGCGGATATCGCCTTGGTGCCCAAAAGACACCCTCGTAGCACTTTCGCGGGAATAATGTCCTGACGAAGTTGCGTGAGATATTTTCCCAACATCCGACGACCCCGAGCAACCTGTGAAAGCGATCCCAGCACCTTCCGCTGCCAAGACGACCAAGAAGCCCAAGCCGCCGGCGGGCCGGTCGACGAAACCATCGCGGTTGACGGCGGCCAAGCCGAAGATCGCAGCAAATCCGGTGAAGGCCGGACCTGCGAGGATCGCCACGCCGGGCAAAAAATCTCCGAAGCCGATTGCGAAGGCGCCGGTGCCGGCTGCTACCGCCAAAAAAGCAGCGCCGTCCGCCGCCCCGAAGTTGGTTAAGCCGGTCGCGGAGAAGGCTGCCCTTAACGGCAATCATAAGGCGACAAAGTCGGCCGAGAAGTCGAGTCACACCCGGCCGGTGCCGCCGCCGTTGAAGGTGATCGAAACCACGATCCCGCCGGACAAGGATCTGTCGTTGAAGTCCAAGAACCCCGCGAAGGATCGCATCTTCCTGATGGTGCCCGATCCCCATTGGCTGCACGCCCACTGGGAACTGACGCTCCAATCGGTTCAGCGGGCGGAAGCGTCGCTCGGCCAAGATTGGCACGGGGCGAAACCGATCATCCGCCTCTTCGACGTGACCTCGCAAGACACCACCAGCACCAGTGAGGCCGCCGTTCGGGACATCGTCATCCACGGCGGCTGTAGCCACTGGTACATCGACGTGCCGCAACCGCCGCGGACCTACCGGGCCGATATCGGCTACCTGTCCCGCCGAGGGGACTTCAAGGTTCTCGCGCGGTCGAACGTGGTCACGCCACCGAAGGCCGGGGCGAGCGAAGTCCTCGACGAGAACTGGACGGCCGACGTGGACGAGATGACCGCCGAGCGGTTGCTCGCCATGTCCACCGGGTTCGAAACGACGGAAGGCCCTTCACAACTCCGCGAACTCTTCGACGATCAGTTGAAGCGCGGCAAGGACGGGGTCTTCGGTACCGGGGCCGTGCTGCCCGAGAAACTCAAGAAGTTCGACTTCACCATCGACGCCGAGTTGATCGTGACCGGTCGGACCGACGCCTCGGCTCACGTCACCCTGCAAAACGAGCCGGTGAAGTTGCGGCCCGACGGGTCGTTCATGATGCGGTACGCCCTGACCGACGGCCGTCAGATTCTGCCGGCCGTCGCGGAATCGGCCGACGGCATGGAAGAACGCACCATCGTCCTCGCCATCGAGCGGAACACCAAGCACCTCGACCCGACGACCCACGACATGTACGGCGAGAGCTAACCCTGCCGCATCGCTCCACTCGCCGCCCACGAACCTGTTCGTGGGCTTTTTTCTGCCCCCACCGACGAGTGTGACATGGCGAAGACTCGTGCAATAGACCCCAGGGACTACGTCGAGCCGGGGACCGGGCTTCATCAGACCATCGGCTACATCCTGTTCTTTTTGACGACCGGCATCGGGGCGATCGTGTTCGCCGCATCGACGTTCGGCATCGGTCTCATTGTGATGGCGGTCGGGTTCATCTTTTACCTCCTCCGCCGGAGGGTTGCGCTGGCGCAACTTCGCGGCTCGGCCCTCCGCATCGGGCCGAAGCAGTTCCCCGAGATTTACGAGTACGTCGCGGACCTGTCCGAAGCCCTCGACATGGACCCGCCGGACGTCTACCTCGTCGAGAGCAACCAACAAAACGCCTTTGCTGTTCGGATCGGTGCGAAACAGAACGTCGTCTTGTTCGACGACATCGTGCACGGGTCGCGCCTGACGAAGAACCCGGACGTGTTGCGGTTCATCATTGCCCACGAACTCGCCCACCACGCCCTCGGGCACACGGGGCTGATCCGTTCGCAAATCAGCATGCTCTACCGGCCGCTGGCGCGGTTGGACGAACTCTCGTGCGACGCCGTGGGCGCCGCCCTCGTGGGCTTCGACGCCGGTCGGGACGCCCTGAGCCTGTTGCTCGTGGGGCCGCAGTTGTTCGCCGAAGTCAGCCGCCCGTCGCTCGAACGACAGGCGATTCAGGTCGAAGAAGATCGGCTCACGAAGAAGGCCGAGCGGCAACTCTTTTACCCCCTGATGCTTCGTCGGATCGCCCGAATGATCCCCGACGAGGACGATCGCGACTTCGATTCGAAGCCGAAAAAAGCGAGCAGTAGTCGGCCGGCCGATCGCGACGACGGCGACGACTACGAAGACGATCGACCCTAGAATTCCATCATGCAACGCCGTGACTTCCTTTCGGTCAGCCCGGCGAGTACGATCGCCCCGCTCCTGCCGCCGGACCCGGATCGGCCGGCCGACTACAACTTGCTCCGCGTCTCCCGCCGTGCGATGGCCACGACGTTCGAAGTCGCCATCCCCTACGGTCAACCGAACGCCCTCGAAGCCGCGACCGAAGCCCTCGATCTGATCGACGACCTGGAAGACCAGCTCACCGTCTACCGCGATCACAGCGAGGTCAGCCGCCTGAACGCGACCGCGGCCGACGGTGCCGTCGTCGTCGAACCGCAACTCTTCGACCTGCTCTCGCTCTCGGCTTCGTTGACCAACGACACGGCGGAAACCTTCGACATCGCCACCGGATCGCTCATCAAGGCGTGGGGCTTCTACCGGCGGGAAGGGCGGGTGCCGACGGCCGCGGAACGGCTCGACGCGATGGCCGCGACCGGCACGCGGCACCTCATCCTCGACGCCACCACGCACAGCGTCAAATTCCGGCGGCGCGGCCTGGAAATCAACCTCGGGGCCATCGGGAAGGGGTACGCTCTCGACCGGGCCGCGAAGCTGTTGAAGTCGCGGTGGGGGATCGACGCGGCCCTCCTGCACGGCGGCGGGAGCAGCGTCTGTGCGATCGGCTGTCCGCCGGACGACGGGCGCGGCTGGCCCGTTGCCGTTCGCCACCCGTGGGACGACGACCGCACGCTCGGCACCGTCCGCCTGCGGGACTGCGGTTTTGCGACTTCCGCGGCCACCTTCCAGCACTTCATCTACAATGGCCAGAAGCTCGGCCACCTGCTCGACCCGCGGACCGGCTGGCCGGCGACCGGCACGGCGAGCGCCAGCGTGATTGCCCCGTCCGCAGCCGAGGCCGACGCGATTTCGACGGCCTTCTTCGTGATGGGCCACGCGGCCGCCGAGGAGTTCGTCCGCACGCGACCCCACCTGGGCGGCATCGTGCTGCCGAACGGCGAGGACGGGCCGCGGGTGTTCGGCGAGGCGGTCCGCTGTTACAGCCCGCCGACCTTCCGCGAAACGTACCTGAACACGCTCACTTACCCTGACTGAACGGTTCCCCGATGACCCTCCCCATCCCGATTCAAGTCCTGTACGCCGGCCTCGTCGGCGTGTTGATCGCCCTCATCGTGGCCACGGCCCAGCAGAACTGGAAGCCGAAGGTCTTCTTCTTGCTCGCCCTGCGGCTGGCCATCGGCTGGCAGTTCCTGTTCGAAGGGCTGCACAAGATTCAGTCGCACTACATCGGCGCGACCGAGACGAACCGGCCGTTCTCCAGCGAGCCGTACTTCAAGGAAGCCCCCGGCCCGCTCGCCCCGATGATGCGCGCGATGAACGGCGACGCCTCGAAAATCATTCCGGCCAAGCTGACGCCGAAGAAGGAGATCTCGGCCGCCGACTTCGCGAAGCTGACGACGGAGGAACAAGCCGCCCTCTGCCCGGACGACGTGGCGAAGGAACTCGACGGCCTTTTGGGCACGGCCGAGAAGACGATCCACGACAACGCCGAGAAGGCGCTGGCCGACCTGCCGAAACTGCAGGAAGCCAAGCTGAAGAAGATTGCCGAGACGGAGAAGAAGGAAACCGAAGCGGCGAAGGACGCCGCCGCGAAGGAGAACGCCAAGAAGAAGGCCGATGGCGACCGCAAGATCGCGGAGAACGACGCGGCCGAGACCAAGGCGGAGGAAGAAAAGCGGCTCTCGTCCGGCAAGGAGATCGCCAGCCAGTCCATTCTCGCCGCGAAGGCCGCCTTCGCCCGCTGGACCTACGGCGAGGACCGCCGCGAGGTGAAGATGGCCCGCATCAGTGGCGACCCGGTGCTGATGACCGGCCCCCAGCGGTTGCACTACCTCGGGCTGCTGAAGCACGAGAAGCAAGAGGCGGAAGCCCGGCAAAGTGAAGGCCTCGGCGGCGGCTACGGCCTCGACATCAAGAAGGCCCAAACGTCGCGGGCCGACTACTGGAACGAGGAGGCGGCCCTCGTGAAAGACATCGACAGTTTCGTGACCGAGTTGAAGACGAAGATCAACGATGGCAAGGCCCCCGAAGCCTCGACCGAGAAGACGCCGCTCCAGCGGAACGACTGGCTGACCCGGTGGTTCCTCGCGGCCGTTGGCGCGTTCATCTTGTTCGGCTTCTTGACGCGGATCAGTTGCGTGGCCGCCGCTGGCTTCCTGCTGCTGACGTACCTGACGCACCCACCGTTCCCGTGGTTCACGCTGCCGCCGGGCACGGAAGGCAACCCGTTGTTCATCAACAAGAACGCCGTCGAGTTCTTCGCACTGTTGGCCCTCGCCTGTATGCCGACCGGCCGCTGGCTCGGTTTGGACGCGCTCATCGGCTACATTTTCTGTGGGAAGTCGAAGGCAGTAGTGGTGAAGCGGGAAGTGGTGCCAGTGAAGGCGTGATTTTGGAACCCAGAGCGGAAGCGACGGGGTGGTGAGACTGTCTCCACACCCCGTCGCTTCCGCTCTGGGTTCCACGAGTGGAGCCGTGATGATGCAGGATGAAGTCATCATTTCCCCCGACACCCGCCGCGAGGAACGCATCCCGCCGCGGCAGGTGCGCACTGTTAAGTGGCCGATCCTGCACGCGGGCGAAGTGCCGTCGTTCAACCCGAAGACCTGGGACTTCACGATCTTCCCCGACCCGCTCGTCTCGCCGGTCACGCGGTTCACGTGGGACGAGTTCACGCGGCTGCCGCGGACGCGGGTCTTTGCCGACATGCACTGCGTCACGCGGTGGAGCAAACTCGACAACTTCTGGGAAGGCGTCGCCACCCGCGAACTGCTCAACCATGTCACGGTGTCGCCGGAAGCCAAGTTCGTGATGGTTCACTGCGAGTACGGCTTCTCGACGAACCTGCCGGTCGCCGACTTCTTCGGCGACGACTGCCTCTTTGCCCTCAAGCACGACGCCCAGGACTTGACGCCCGATCACGGCTACCCGGTGCGGTTGGTGGTGCCGAAGCTGTACGCCTGGAAGAGCGCGAAGTGGGTCCGTGGCATCGAGTTCATGACCGACGACCGTCCCGGCTTCTGGGAGAGCTGGGAAAACGGTGGCTACCACATGCGCGGCGACCCGTGGGTGGAACAACGATTCCGCGAGGAATCGCAGTAGGTCGATCGGCATAAGATACCCCTATTGCACCATTTCCGAGGACGCATCATGGCCATCGCGGTTCAGAACCGGCAATTGTTCATCAACGGCAAGTGGGCCGACGGCGCGGCCGGTAAGAAGCTCGCCGTTGAGAACCCGGCCACCGAAGACACCCTCGCCGAAGTCGCCGTCGGCACCAAGGACGACATCCACAAAGCCATCGACGCCGCTGCGACGGCCATGCCGGCGTGGATGAAACTGACCGCCTACGACCGGGCAAAGATTCTCAAGAAGACGGCTGACCTGCTCCGCGAACGGGCCGACGGCCTCGCCCGGACGATGACGATGGAGCAGGGGAAGCCGGTCGTCGAAGCCAAGGGCGAGGTGATGGCGACGGCGGACACCTTCGAGTGGTTCGCCGAAGAAGGCAAGCGGGCTTACGGGCAGATCATCCCGCCGAGCGTGCCGGGCAAGCGGCACCTCGTGCTGAAGCACCCCGTCGGCATCGTCGGGAGCATCGGGCCGTGGAACTTCCCGATGATGCTGCAAGCCCGCAAGATCGCCCCGGCCCTCGCGGTCGGCTGCACCGTCGTGGCGAAGCCGGCCAGCCAGACGCCGCTGTCGCTCATCGGCCTGTTCGAGTGCCTGCAAGACGCCGGGCTGCCGGCCGGCTGTGCGAACCTCTTTATGGGGTCGGCGAGCGAATTCTCGGACGCCCTGATGGCCGACGAACGGATGCGGAAGATCAGCTTCACCGGCTCGACGGCCGTGGGCAAACAACTCATGCGGCAGGCGGCCGATCAGGTCAAGCGGCTCAGCCTCGAACTCGGTGGGCACGCGCCGTTTATCGTCTTCCCGGACGCCGACCCGGAAGTCGTGGCGAAGGCGGCCGTCCTCGGCAAGTTCCGCAACAACGGGCAGGTGTGCATCAGCCCGAGCCGGTTCTTCGTCCACAAGGACATCGAGAAGAAGTTCACGGAGGTGGCCGTCGAAGAGGCCAAGAAGCTCAAGCTCGGCAACGGCCTCGACGCGGACACCGTCGTCGGTCCGATGTTCGAGAAGAAGGCGATGGACGCCACGCTCGACCTGATCGGCGACGCGGCCGGGAAGGGGGCCAACGTCCTCACCGGCGGCAAGCGGTCCGACAAGTTCGGCAAGGGCTACTTCTTCGAGCCGACGGTTCTCAAGGGGCTGAACTCGAACTGCAAGATTCTCACCGACGAGCCGTTCGCCCCGGTCATGCCGATCCTCGACTTCAGCAAGATCGACGACGTGATCGCGGCCGCCAACAACACCAAGTACGGCCTCGCCGCCTACGTCTTCACCAACGACCTCAGCATCGCCATGAAGATGGCCGAGGGGATCGAGGCGGGCATCATCGGCGTCAACGACCCCGTGCCGGCCGCCCCGCAGTGCCCGTTCGGCGGCATGAAAGAGTCCGGGTTGGGCCGCGAGTGCGCCCACGAAGGGCTGGAAGCGTACCTGGAGACGAAGTACGTCTCGATGAAGTTGCGGGACTGATTGTGCGGAACGCGCCAATAGCCCAGGCCACAAAATCGTAACATCCGCGGGCAAACGGTGAAAATGCCTTTGCCCGCCCCCGGCGGGGCCGGATAAGATGCAGGCTTAATCGTTCCCATTCGATCCCGTCGTTCCGAATTCGATCCCGGCTCGAATCCCCCTGCCGCGAGTGACATATGGCCAAGAGCTTTACCGTCCCGTGCCCCAGTTGCGAGGCCGACGTGCTCGTCAAGAACGAGGGCATGATCGGCAAGAAAATCGACTGCCCGAAGTGCAAGTACCGCTTCAAGGTGTCCGACCCCAACGCGGCCGAAGGGGGCGATGAGGCCGAGGCCGACGCAACGCCGAAGGCCGCAAAAAAGAAGGGCAACCCGAAAGTCCTCATCGGCGTCGGCGTCGGCGTTGCTGCCCTCGTGCTGCTCGGCGTCGTCGGCTTCCTCCTCTTCTCCGGGGACGACACGCCGAAGTCTCAACCAACCGCGCAACGGCAGGTCACCCCAAACCCCACGCCAACACCAACACCAACGCCGGACGTCCCCGTGGTGCCAACGCCCGGCACCGGCGATCCGATGAACCCGATGGTCCCGGTCGGGATTGCCCCGCCGGTAGGCATCGCCCCGCCCATGCCCGGGGACGTCACGCCCCCACCGATGCCGAAGGCGGAGGTTCCGACGATGGTAGCCGCCGGGCAGATGAAGGATGCAACGAACCTGCTGCCGGGGCAGACGCAAGCCGTCTTGCAACTCAACATGCAGCGCCTCCAGCCGACGCCGTTCTACGCCGCGTTCTTCGACCGGCAGATGCTCGACTTTTTCCGCAACTCGATGAGCTTCGACGCCACCGACATCACGCACGTGTACGTCGCGCTGGTCGGCGCGGACCGCGACCCGTTCACGATCATCCGCACCAAGGCGGCCGTGCCGTCGCTAAACGCCATGTCGGACCGCATGGAAGTCGAGAGCGGGAAGCAGTCGCCGATCAACGGTCGGGCCTACGGCATTCTCAAGACTAACCCGTTCGTCACGGCCATTAGCCGGACGCTCTCGACCGAGTCGATGCTCGGTTCAGCCGGCATCCCGATTACGGAAGAAGACAAAGCCCGTTGGAAGGAAAAGCCGCTCGCCATCTGCGTCTACGACAGCCAGACGGTTTTGATCGGCGAAGTCAACTGGATGGAAGGCTATCTCACCCTCATCGGTGAGAACGGCTACCCGCCCTTCCAGACGGAAATGACGGCCCCCGCCGCCCCGCCGCCGCCCGCACCTGACGCTTCTGGTGCCCCGTCCGGTTCACCCGGGTCGCCGGGCTCGCCCGGGTCCCCCGGGTCGCCGGGCTCACCCGGTTCTGGTCCCTCGCCCGCGCGGCCCGTCGAAGGCGGGTCACAGCCCGGAGGTGGTTCCCCCCCGCCAATGGGGTCCGGCGGGGACGGCGTGCCGAAGCCCGCCAAGGGGCCGCCGAAGCTGTACACGTCGATTCCGACGTACCGCACCGTGAAGCCGGAACTGAAGCGGATGCTGAACCTCTTGGAGGAAGACGACAAGAACCCGCCCGCGGTCGTGTACGCCGACATGCTCGACAAGCGCCTGCTGTCCCGCGATTACCAGTCGGTCTACGCCCAGGCGGGCATGATCATCAGCGCGATCGTCGAGAACACGCGGATGATTGGCGTATCCCTCACGAGCTTCCAGAAGGAAAAATTCACGGCCCAATTCCTGTTCGAATTCGTGTCCGCCGAGGACGCCAAGACGACCGTCAACGACCGCCTGGACGGCCTCTTGAAGATTCTGGCCCCCCTCCTGAACAAGCCGCTGGGGACGTTCATCGAAGTTCGCAATACCGCCGGGGGCCAGAACAACCCGAACGGTCCGATGGGCCCGGGCGGTGAAGGTGGTGCCCCTGGGTCGGTCAGTGCTGAAAGCGGGTCCAGTGCCCCCGGCTCCGGCTCGCCGGGTGGACCCGGTGGACCCGGTGGACTGCCTTTTGGCCCGAACGGCCGGCCGGCCGGGGGGATGCAGCCGTCCAAGATCGAACTCGGCGTCCGCGACACGCTCGTGACCGTGGACGCGGAAATCAACTGGTCGGCCGACGCCTACAGCAAGACCATTCAACCCGGCGTGGTCGTGGCCGCGACGCAATTGAAGGGCCGGATGACCGTCCTGTCGGGGGCCGCGAAGGAAGGGGATTTGGCCACCGCGCTCAAGCGGTTGATGGACGAGAAGCAAATGACCGCGCCGACGACGTTCGCCCGGAACGCCAACATCGACCGGTTCGGCCTTCCGTACCCGCCCGACCACCGGGTCAGCTTTATGGCCGACCTGTTGCCGTACCTCGGCAAGGGCGGGCTTCGCCAGTCGATCGAGGAAAAGCGGTTCGCGTGGTACGCCAAGGAACACGAGTCGGCCGCGGGGACGTGGGTGTCGGAGTTCCTCGTGCCGTACTACCCGCAGTCGTCGTGGCGGGCCACGCACCCGCTGGCCGAGGGGCGGTCCCTGGGCGGGACGAACTACGTCGCCGTGACCGGCCTCGGCCTCGACTCGGCCCGGTACGACCCGTCTAACCCGGACCACGCCAAGAAGGTCGGTCTTGTCGGCTACGACTGGGGTTCGAAGCCCGCGGACGTGACCGACGGCCTGTCGAACACGATGTACATGATCCAGTCCCCGCCGACGTTCGCCCGGCCGTGGATCGCGGGCGGCGGGTCGACGGCCCAAGGGATCGATGACAGGCTCCCGAACCCGATCGATGACTTCGCCCACACGACGCCCGGCGGCAAACGCGGCACGTTCGTCCTCATGGGCGACGGGGCGGTGCGGTTCGTGCCCGAGGGGATTGACCCGAAGGTGTTCAAGGCGATGGCCACGCGGGCCGGCGGCGAATCGCTCGGCACCCTGGATAAGGACGCCCCGCCGGTCGGCGGCCCGAAGAAGGAAACCGAGTTGAAGGGCGCGGGCAACCTGCTCGCCCCGAAGAAACCGGAACCGAAGAAGGACGACTCCAAGAAGGACGAGGAGCCGAAGAAAGAAGACTCCAAGAAGGACGAGGTGAAGCCGGCCGATCCCAAGAAGGACGAGGCGAAGCCGGTCGATCCTAAGAAGGACGAGGCGAAGCCGGTCGATCCTAAAAAGGACGAAAAGAAGGACGACAAGTAACGGGTCGGAAGAGTGAGACTTCAACGACTGCCCCGGAACTTGGTTCCGGGGCAGTTTTTTAGTTGGGCTTCGCCTCGGCCGCCGACGTGTGGTCGTACACCACCTTCCACCCGTCGGCGAACCGCTTGAGTTGCAGCGTGTACAGCCCGTGCGGTGTGTCTTTACTGCGGGTCAGCGCCCACCGGCCGCGCACGAGGGCGGTGTCCGCGGTCAGCACTTCCACGCTCACGTCGTCGAATGCCAAGTGCCCCATCTCGGCACCGCCCGTCTGATACCGCTTGCGGTAGCGGTCGAGTGTCGGCTGCCAGCCCTTCGTCACGTCGCCGCCGGAGCAGAACGTCAACTCGTCGCTGTTCCAGTACCCGGCCATGAAGCCTTCGAGATCCCCGCGGTTCCAAGCTTCGACTTGAGCATCCAAGACAGAACGGATGTCGCCAGGGATCGCATCCCGATAGCGCACCGCTAATAGTTGCCCGACCACAAACATCAGAACGGCCGCGATCAAGGTGATCCCCAAGACCGCGGCTCGTCGACCCGTAATGGTGTGCTTCGTTGGATCGGCCATTGCAACTTCGCTCAGAACGTCGGAATCGTCACGCGGTCGCCGCCCTTCATCGCGCTCTCGTGGGCGCACAGGCCGACCAGCGTCCAGTTCGCGCTCGTCGGCGCATCCGGGAAGGCCGGTTGCTGACCGAGAACTGCCATGAGGAAGTTGTGCGTCAGGTGCGGGTGGCTGCCGCCGTGGCCGCCGCCTTGCAGGAACGACAGGTGGTCGGCGTCCTGAATGTGGGCCGGCATCGTGAACTTGCGGATCGGCTCCGGCAGGCGGCTAGCGAAGTCCGGCACCTTCACGCGCTCGGGAATCTCCTTCTCCGTCCGCGGCGTCTCGGCCGTGTTCTTCGTGTGGATGACCGGGTCTTCGTCCTCCACCTGCTGCCACTCGAAGCTCTTCTTGCTGCCGGTCGCGTCGAAGCTCTCGCGGTACTGGCGGGCCACGTCGAACAGCGTGCGGGTCACTTCGGCCACCACGTCCGACCCCTTGATCTTGAACGTGGCCGACTCGACCGCGAACGGCGAGTTGTACTTCGAAATCAACTCCTCGCGAATTCGCCCGGACCCGTGGCAGACAACGCTCTCGGCCAACGCCGGTTGCCCCGGCTTGCTGAGCAGTGCGAGGCACGGGCTGACGCAGTGGGTGGCGTACCACATCGGCGGCAGGCCGGGCCAGTAGTTCGGCCAGCCGTCCATGTCCTGTTGGTGGCTACCGCGGAGGAACTGGATGCGGCCGAGTTCGCCCTTCTCGTACAGGTCCTTTACGAACAGGTACTCGCGGGCGTACACCACCGTCTCCATCATCATGTAGACCTTGCCGGTCTTCTTCTGAAGCTCGATGATCTGCCGAATGTCGTCCACGTTCGTCGCCATCGGCACGGTGCATGCGACGTGCTTGCCGGCCTTCAGGGCGGCGATGCTCTGCGGCCCGTGGTCGGGGATCGGGCTGTTGATGTGAACGGCGTCGATGTCCGGGTCGGCCAGCACGTCTTCGTAACTGGTGTACCGCTTGGCGATGCCGTACTTGTCGGCGACCTTGTCCATCTCGGCCTTGTTGCGGCGGCAAACGGCCGTGACCTCGGCGTTCGGGTGGGCCTGGAAGATGGGAATGAATTCCGATCCGAAGCCGAGGCCGATGATGGCGACGCGGACTTTCTGGGTACTCATGCGAGTGTCCTTGACTGTGGGGAGAGATGAAACCGCCTGCGGACAAGCTACCGCGCGGCCGGGAAGTGGCAACCGTCGGCACGCCCGTACAATGACTTCTCCCCTTCGCCCGCTCGGACGCCCGCGATGCCCCGACAAGTGCTGCTGTTCACCGGCCCGTGGGCCGACCTGCCGTTGGAGACCCTCGCCGTCAAGGCGAACGAGTGGGGCTACCACGGCGTCGAACTCTGCGGCTGGGGCGACCACCTCGAAATCCAGCGGGCCGCCAGCGACGAAAGCTACGTCCCCGCGAAACTCGACCTGCTCGCCCGGCACGACCTGCAACTGCCGGTGATCGCCAACCACAAGGTCGGGCAGTGTGTCTCCGACGTGATCGACAAACGGCACCACGCCCTTGTGCCGGACTACATCTGGGGCGATGGCAAGCCGGCCGGCGTTCAGCAGCGGGCCGCCGAGGAGATGACGGCGACGTTCAAGATCGCCGAGAAACTCGGCGCGAGCGTCGTCAGCGGCTTCACCGGCTCGCCGATCTGGTCCTACGTTGCCGGCTACCCCGCCCCGCGGCCGGAGTTCATCGCGGAGAGCCTGAAGCAGTTCGCGAAGCAGTGGAACCCGATCCTCGACGTGGCCCGCGATTCCGGCGTGCGGTTCGCCTTCGAGGTTCACCCCGGTCAGATCGCCTTCGACCTGCACTCGACGGAAGTGGTGCTGGACGCGATGAACAATCGCGACGAGTTCGGCCTGACGTTCGACCCCAGCCACTTGCACTGGCAGGGCGTGGACCCGGTCGAGTTCCTGCGGCGGTTCGCGGATCGCATCTACCACGTCCACATCAAGGACGCCGTCCTGACGCTCAACGGCCGGTCGAGCGTCCTCACCGGCTACTGGCCGAGCGGCGACCCGCGGCGGGGCTTTCAGTTCCGCTCGCCGGGGCGGGGCGGCATCGACTGGGACGCCATCATCCGCGGGCTGAACGAGATTGCCTACGACGGCCCGCTGTCGGTGGACTGGCACGACGCCGGGATGGAACGCGAGTTCGGCGTCGCCGAGGCGTGCCAGTTCGTCAAGCGGCTCGACTTCGACCCGCCGTCGCACACCCGCCAGGCCTTCCGAGGGTAGTCATGCCGTTCCCCGAAAAGAGTGCCGTGGACGCGCTCAAGGCGCAGTGGACGGACAAGCTCGTGCGGGTGAAGCCCGACGCCCGCCCGGACCTGAAGCGGTTCGAGGGTCGGGTCGGCCGCGTCGTCACCGTCAATTACGGCGGCCGGGCAGTCGTCGATTTCGCCGACGGCGGGTGGTACGACGTGGCCGACTTCGCCACCGTGCTGGAGGAAGTGACCGACCCGGCCGAGCGAAAGAAGTACGATTCGACGGCCAACAGTGCCCAGAAGGTGCCAACCCGCCAGGGTTAAACCCGCGATCGGATCGGGCCGCGCGATAGAATGGGCGGAAACACCGCCGGGAGTAGCCATGCCGACCGACGTCTCGCCGATCCTGCGGGAGTGCCACCGCCTCCGCAAACACCTCCGCGAACTGAAGGACGAAATCGACCGCGGCCCGCGGGTCATGAAGGCCCAACAAACGAAGCTCACGACCGAGGAGCAACAGCACAAGGACGCCTACGACACGATCAAGAAGCTGAAGCTGAAGCAGAAGGAAGACGAAGGCTCGCTGAAGACCGTCGAACAGCACCTCGACAAGCTCGGTACGAAGGCGATGACGGTGACGACGATGAAGGAGATGGACGCCGTCAAGCACGAGACAGAGCAGGCCACCGCGAAGAAGAACGACCTGGAAGACGCGATCCTGACCACGATGACCGACATCGAGGACCGCACCGCCGACTTGCCGAACGTGGAGCAGCGGTGGAAAGACGCCCAGAAGGACTTCGCCCAGTACCAGATCGACGCGAAGGAACGGCTCGAACGGCTGATCGAAGACCAAAAGCTCTCGGAGGCCGAACTCGCCAAGCGGGAAGCCGACCTGCCGGCCGACATGCGGGACCAGTACGCCCGCCTCGTGAAAGCCTACGGCCCCGAAGGGCTGGCCGCCGTCCGCGACATGGTTTGCCAGCAGTGCCGGTCGAAGATCGGCGAATCGCGGTTCTTCGACCTTGAAGGGGGCAAGTTCATCACCTGCGCGATGTGCAACCGCGGACTGTACCTGATCCGGGAATAGCGATGCCGCTACAGAACCATTTTGTTCCGCCGTTGAGTCAGACACGGCCGTGGGAGGGGTTCCACAGTACGTGGGCCACGATGTTGGCCCAGCAATTGAATCGCATCTTGCCGGCCGGATACGTTGCCATCCCGCAAACGTCCCGCGGTCCGCACGTCGAGATCGACGTGGCCGCCCTGGCCTTATCAGAATGTACCTCCCCGACGGGGTGGAAGCCCGGAGAGCCGACCTGGGGTGGTCGCGTCGAATGGTCCGACCGCGACCTCTTCGAAGTTCGTGTCACTTACGTCGGGGACACACCTCGCCTGGCGGGTGCGATTGAACTCGTCAGCCCGGCCAACAAAGATCGCCCCACCGCGCGCCAAACGTTCGCCGGCAAGTGTGCGGGGTACTTGCGGAATCAGGTCGGTCTTATCGTCGTAGACGTGGTCACAGTTCGTCACCACGACTTGCACCGTGAACTCCTGGAACTGCTCGAACTCGACGTGCCGCCTGATGCCTGGCAGGCCGCCGATTCGCCCTTATACGCGGTGTCGTACCGCACGATTCCGGCAGACGACGCCCGGCTCGAACTTTGGCCCCGGCGGCTAGACTTGGGTGCCTCGCTGCCGACGTTGCCGTTCTGGATCGCACCCGACTTGCCAATACCCGTCGATTTGGAAGCGAGCTACGCCGCCGCGTGTGAACTGCTCCGCATGTCGTAAACGAAGGGGGCCGGGAATCGATGTCGATTCCCGGCCCCCTTCGTTTGTAAGGCACGTTTAACTACACCCGCTTGTCTCGCCGCAGGTGTCGCATTTCGCACACGCCCCGCTGCGGACCAGCGTAAGTTGCCCGCAGTTCGAACACGGGTCGCCCTCGTAGCCCTTCTGCTTCGCGATGCGAATCTTCTCGGCCTTCGTGCCGACGGCCGGGGCCACCGCCGTTGCCGTCGGCGGCTGCACGGTCGTCACGCGGTTGACCGACGGCATCACGGTCGGCGTGATGTGGCCGCCGCCGTTGCCGTTGGCCTTGCCGTTCGTCGGCTTCAGGTGGGCCGACCGCGGCGCGAGTTGCGGCTTCGGGGCGTGGGCCACCTTCGGGTCGATGGTCCGCTGCGACACGACTTGTTCCGATTCGAAGTCGTCGTCCTCGTCGTGGACCGCGTCGCCGCGGAGGTCTTCCGGCTGCACGTGGGCCAGGTCGTTGCGGCCCAGGTAGGTGACGGCCAACTCGCGGAAGATGTAGTCGATGATCGACGTACTCATCTTGATGTACGGGTTGCCCTGCACCACGCCGTTCGGCTCGAAGCGAGTGAACAGGAAGGCGTCCACGTACTCTTCGAGCGGCACCCCGTGCTGGAGCCCGAGCGACACCGCGATGGCGAAGCAGTTCGTCATGCTGCGGAAGGCGGCCCCTTCCTTGTGCATGTCGATGAAGATTTCGCCGAGGTTGCCGTCGTCGTACTCGCCGGTGCGGACGTAAATCTTGTGGTTGCCGATCCGCGACTTCTGCGTGTACCCCGCCCGGCGGTCCGGCAAGCGGCGGCGCTTGGCGATGTATCGGTGAACGATCTTCTCGGTGATCCGCTCGGCCACCTGCACCGGCTCGGCCTTCGGTTCCACCTTCGGCTCGTCCGCTTCGGCCGTGATCGCGGCGAGCATAGCCGCCTCCGGCGAATCGGCGACCGAGTTCAACGGCTGGCTGAGCTTCGACCCGTCGCGGTACAGTGCGTTGGCCTTCGTCATGAGCTGCCAGCTCAGCCAGTACGCCCGCTTCACGTCCTCGACGGTCGCGTCGTAGGGCATGTTGATCGTCTTCGAGATCGCCCCGCTGATGAACGGTTGGGCGGCCGCCATCATGCGGATGTGCGCCTCGGCCGACAGGTACCGCTTGCCGGTCTTGCCGCACTTGTTCGCACAGTCAAACACCGGCAGGTGTTCGGCCTTCAAGTGCGGGGCACCTTCGATCGTCATCGTGCCGCAGACGAACGTGCTGGCGTCGTTGATCTGCTCCCGTGTGAAGCCGAGGTACGTCAGCAGGTCGAACGTCGTGGCGTTGAGCGTCTCGGCCGGAATCTTCAGCGTGTTCGCCAGGAAGTCTTCGCCGATGGTCCACTTGTTGAAGACGAACGGCAACTCGAACGCCCCGGCCAGCGTGCCCTCAATGCGGGTCAGCACTTCCGGCGTGAACCCCTTCGCCTTCAGACTAACCGCGTTGACGTGCGGGCAACCCTGGAGCGTTGCGGCCCCACGACTGTAGCGGACGATGTCGTCGATCTGCCACGGGGCGTAGCCGAGCTTCGCGAGAGCCGGCGGGACCGACTGGTTGATGATCTTGAAGTACCCGCCGCCGGCGAGCTTCTTGAACTTCACGAGCGCGAAGTCCGGCTCGATGCCGGTCGTGTCGCAGTCCATCACAAGACCGATGGTGCCCGTCGGTGCGATCACCGTCACCTGGGCGTTGCGATAGCCGTGCTTTTCGCCGAGTTCCAACGCCCGGTCCGATTCCGACCGGGCTGCCGCCAGCAACTCCGCCGGGCAGACGCGGGCGTCGATTCCGACCGGGAAGACCGTCAGGTTCTCGTACTCCGCCGGGGCGGCGTTGTACGCGGCCTTGCGGTGGTTGCGGACGACCCGCAGCATGTGGTGCTTGTTCGCCTCGTAACGCGGGAACGGCCCGACTTCCGCGGCAATCTCCGCCGACGCCGCGTAAGACCCGGCGTGCATGATCGCCGTTAGGGCCGCACACTGGGCACGCCCTTCCGCCGAGTCGTAGGGGATGCCCTGGACCATCAGCAGTGCGCCGAGGTTGGCGTAGCCGAGGCCGAGGGTGCGGAAGTCGTACGACTTCCGGGCCACCGGGATGCTCGGGAACTGCGCCATGTAGACGCTGATTTCGAGGATGAGCGTCCAGATGCGGATGCCATGCTTGTACGTCTCGATGTCGTACTTGCACGTCGCGGTGTCGTAGAACTTCATCAGGTTCAACGACGCGAGGTTACACGCGGTGTCGTCGAGGAAGGCGTACTCGCTGCACGGGTTCGTCGCGTTGATGCGGCCGTCCACCGGGCAGGTGTGCCACTCGTTGAACGTCGTGTCGAACTGCACGCCGGGGTCGGCACAACTCCACGCGGCGAACGCGATCTGGTCCCACAGTTCACGGGCTTTGAGCACCTTCATCGGCTTGGGGGCCCGGTTCTGCTTCTCGGCCTTCTCCTTCTCGGTCCGCCACGTCAGGTGCCACGGGCCGTCGCTGTCAACCGCCTTCATGAACTCGTTGGTGATCCGCACCGAGTTGTTGCTGTTCTGCCCGGAAACGGTGAAGTACGCCTTCGAGGTCCAGTCGGTGTCGTACTCTTCGACCTCGATGTGCGTGTACCCCTGTCGGCAGAGTTGCAGGACGCGGGCGATGTAGTTCTCGGGCAGGAGGGCGGTGCGGGCGTCGAGGACGGCCTTGCGGAACTTCGAGTTCTTCGCCGGGTCGTACTTCTCGGCCGCGACGGGGTGCGTGACGACCGCCTGCATGATCGCGTTCAGGTGCTTGTTCATCTGCCGCGAGCCACTCACCAGGGCCGCGACCTTCTGCTCCTCCGTCACCTTCCAGTTCACATAGTCTTCGATGTCCGGGTGGTCCAAGTCGAGGACGACCATCTTCGCGGCGCGGCGGGTCGTGCCGCCGCTCTTGATCGCCCCGGCCGCGCGATCGCCGATCTTGAGGAAGCTCATGAGGCCGGACGACTTGCCGCCGCCGCTGAGCGGTTCGCCGTCGCCGCGGACGTTCGAGAAGTTCGACCCGGTGCCGGACCCGTACTTGAAGATGCGAGCCTCGCGGACCCAGAGGTCCATGATGCCGCCCTCGTTCACGAGGTCGTCACTGACGCTCTGGATGAAGCACGCATGGGGGGCCGGCCGCTCGTAAGCCGAGGTGCTGCGGGTAACCTCGTCGGACTTCGGATCGACGAAGTAGTGACCTTGAGCCGGGCCTTCGATGCCGTAGGCCCAGTGCAGGCCGGTGTTGAACCACTGCGGACTGTTCGGCGCGCTCATCTGCGCGGCGAGCATGTAGCAGGTTTCGTCGAAGAACGCCCGCGCGTCGCCTTCGGTGGTGAAGTAGCCGCCCTTCCAACCCCAGTACGCCCAGCACCCGGCCAGCCGCTGGAAGACCTGCCGCGAGTCGGACTCGCCGACAATCGGTTCGTCGGCCGACGCCGGCACGCTGCGTTGCAACCACTCGGGCACGCCGTCCTCGGCCACCCGCACTGTATTAGCCGGCACGCCTGCCCGACGGAAGTACTTTTGAGCGAGGATGTCGACGGCGACCTGCGACCATGTTTCCGGGACGGGGATGTTCTGCTTCTCGAATACGATCGAGCCGTTTGGATTCACGATCTTAGAAGTGCGGGGAACAAATGTGACCGCTGAGAACGGACTCTGACCTTCAGTTGTAAATCGGCGGACCATTCTCATGGCTATTATACCCAGTTGCGCCTATTCTGCGGAGTAGCGTGACGGATGTCCACCTCCGGGGTGGCGTCGCGCAGTAGACCGTGGAATTTCGGCAAACGTGAGTATGCACCATGAGAGAACGTAACTGTATTATGGAATTAGTCTTGCAATCGATAAACTCGTCTGTGGGCGCGCAAAAATTGCGCCAGAATTTAATTCTGGCGCAATCGACAAATTCGTAACATGGGAATTTTGGGAAGTTTGAGGTGTTTCGCGTCTGCGATGATTCAATTATGGATTTGAACTCACGAACGGCAATGTGAGGCCCTTCTGATCCTGGTACTTCCCCTTCTTGTCCGCGTAGCTGACCTTGCAGACTTGCTCGCCGCGGAAGAAGAGCATTTGAGCGATGCCTTCTCCCGCGTAGATCTTGGCCGGCAGCGGCGTGGTGTTGCTAATCTCGATGGTCACGCGGCCACGCCATTCCGGCTCCAACGGCGTCACATTCACGATGATGCCGCAGCGGGCGTAAGTGCTTTTGCCCAGGCACACGACGAGCATGTCCCGCGGGACTTCGAAATACTCGATCGTCTCGGCGAGGGCGAAGCTGTTCGGCGGGATGATGCACGTGTCGGCTTCTACGTCCACGAACGACTTCGGGTCGAAGTGCTTCGGATCGACGGTACTGCCCCAGACGTTCGTGAAGACCTTGAAGTGACGATCCACCCGCACGTCGTAGCCGTAACTGGTGAGGCCGTAAGAGATGATGCCGGGCCGGTGCTGCTGCGGGGCGAACGGTTCGATCTTAACTTGTTGTTCAATCAGCCAATCGGGAAGAATTCCCATCGCCCACTCCTTGCGCTCAGAATGCGCAGCCTGCCTGGCTTCCGACCGGACCGTCGGGGAAGTCACTAACTGATCGGGCGGTGCGGGGATTGCTCTTGCTGCTACCTCCGAACCATACCGGACAAATGCTATTCTCACTTTCCCATTCCATTAGGACCGGCACAGTCGGTATAACTTGTAAGTTCGTTCGCCCTCCGCCGAGAATGTTGAGAAGCCCGCCATGCTACCGACTCTCACTTCGATCGTGCTGCTCCCCTTTCTGGGCGTGACCGAACTCCCGACCGCCGTCTGGCAGGTGGCCCCGGAAGTTCGCGCCACCTACGACGGCCAGCCGTTGGAGTTGAAGAAGACGAAGGACAAGGCTGCGTTCCTCGTCCACGGATTGATGCTCCACCCGATCAAGCAAGAGAAATCGTACAAGACCGAACTCCACGACTGGCAGTACGCGAAGGCGGGGCTGGTGCAGGCGCTCGCGTCTGAGTTCGACGTGTACGCTTTCAGTTACGCGCAGACGACGGCAGTGGACGTGGTCGCGTCCACGCCGGGGATGCGGAACCACATCAAGAAGTTGAGGCGGGCGGGGTACAAAGAGATCGTCCTCATCGGCCACTCGGCCGGCGGAATCATCATCCGACAGTTCGCGGAACGCTACCCCGATAGCGGCGTGACAAAGGTGATCGAAGTGGCCGCCCCGAACTTCGGGTCCGACCTGGCAATGATTAACGTCGGCCTGCCGAAGCCGCAGGTGCAGTTCATCAAGTCGCTGGCCCCGCCGGTGCGAACGGCCATCGCGCTGGATGGGCCGAAGCTGAGCAGCAAACTCGAAATCTGCTGCGTCGTGTGCAAGCTCGGCGGTCTGCCGCACGACACGATGGTCCACCTCGACAGCCAGTGGCCCGCGGACTTGCAGAAGCAGGGCGTGCCGGCGACGCTCGTGGTCATCAACCACTTCGACGCAATGAAAGGCCCGCACGCGGTGCAGACGATTAGCACGCTGGCGAAGGAGAAACTCGTCCGCTGGACGCCGGCCCAGGTGGAGCAGGGCCGGCGGGTGATGTTCGGCAGCGACCCCGACGCGGCGGCGGCGCACCACCCCGAAGCCGAACGACGGCCGCTCGTCCGGGTGATCGGGCGGAAACTGCTCGACCGCTGATTTTCCCAGGAGCAACGGATGGCACACTGGCTGTTCAAACAAGAACCCGAAGAGTACAGTTTCGCTGATCTCGAAGCGGCCGGCCGCACGACCTGGGACGGCGTGTCGAACCCGGTCGCCCTGAAGCACCTCCGCTCCCTCGCGGTCGGCGATCAGGTCTTCTACTACCACACGGGTAAAGAGAAGGCGATCGTCGGCATTGCCGAAGTTGTCACCGTCCCGCGGCCCGATCCGAAGAACGAGAAACTCGTCGTCGTGGGCATCAAGCCGGTGCGGAAACTCGCCACTCCCGTCAC
Organism: Limnoglobus roseus; assembly: GCF_008254045.1. Classification (GTDB taxonomy): domain Bacteria; phylum Planctomycetota; class Planctomycetia; order Gemmatales; family Gemmataceae; genus Limnoglobus; species Limnoglobus roseus. The sequence goes on from NZ_CP042425.1 coordinate 4,742,307, forward strand.
CCTCGCGGCGATCAAGGCCAATCCCGCGTTCGCCGAGTGGGAACTCGTCCGCATCGCCCGGCTGTCGGTCATGCCGGTGCCGCCGCCGTTGTGGAAGCTCGTCGAGGCGATGGCGAAGGGCGGTTGAAATCGGCCTTCCCAAATCGCCCTCCTTCTGGTTATGGTGCGGTTCTTCACATTCACCGTCAGGGAGGACGTTGGTCATGGCTGACGAGAAGCCCGCTCGTAAGAACTACATCAAAATCGTGTTCGGCAGTTTCATGGGCCTCTGCACCGGGGGCGTGATGATGTACGCGAACGCGCTTTTCGACAGCGTGGTCAAGCCGCCGAAGCCGCTGGCTAACTTCTCCGCCGGGAACGCTGACGGCCTGACTGCGAACTTCCAGGTCACGGCGTCCGGCCAGTCCGGGTGGTGGGACTTCGGCGACGGCACGGCCCTCGAACCGTTCGACTCGGAGAAGACGCAGGTCAGCCACACGTACGCCAAGCCCGGCAGCTACAAGGTCGGCCTGACGGTCCGCAATTTCCTCAACGAGGAGAACGACCGCAGCATCAACGTGGACGTCGCGGCAGCGACCGCCTCAACCGCGGTCGGGGCCGTACCGAACGAACTGCCCCCGGCGGTCAAGGGCTGGAAGGTCGAGGCCGTCGGCGGCACGCAGGCCCCGGCCACGTTCCACGTCACCGGCGAGTTGGAAAACGCTGACGAGGTGATCTGGCGGCTCGGCAACGAAAAGACCGAACAACTCATCGCCCAGAGCGGCCCGATCGACAAGTACATTCGCATCGACCAACCGGGCCAGCAACACATCGTTCTCACGGCGATCTCGAAAACATCGAAGCTGCCGCAAGTGTTGGTGCAGGCCGTGGACGTGCAGGCCCAGAAGTCGGCCATTTACACCGCCACCCTCCGAGTGACCGACTCCGGCGAGCGGGTGGACACTCACACGCGGACGCAACTGGTGTCGCTCATGCTCCGCGACAAGACCGGTGCTGCCACCAAGAGCTTTACCCGCGTCATCACGGCATCACCGGCCTCGACGATCCAGAGCGTTGAACCCGGGAAGATGGCGAAGTCAGTGATTAAGAAGGAGAGCGTGAAGGTCGAGATCGCGAAGGACAAGCTCAGTGCCACGATCTCCGGCGAGTGGGCGGTGGCTGGCGACGCCCTCGTCCGCGAAGCCGGCGGGTCCGACGTGACACTGCCGCTGCTAGTGAAGGAAGAGCGGGTCGCGCAACTGTCGCCGACCGTGAGTGAAGTCGCCGGGACTCTAGATTCCAAACAACAAATTGTGCTGGCCCTTCCCGCGGCACGGCGTGGTACGAAGCGATCGACGGCGGTCGATTTCAGCTACCGACTGCCCGACGGTCGGCGGACGCCGGTGGCGAACGGCCAACTCGACGCGGCCGGCAACTGGGTCGGCAAGGCGAAACTCGGTGGCAAGGATACCACGATTCAGGCCCGCACCGTGAACGGGCAGGTCGTCATCACGTTCCAGTAAGCGGGTCGCTCGAAACGAACTCGCCACAGCCCGGCTTCGCCGGGCTGTTTTCGTTGGTCTTCCGACGGCCTTCTATAATCACGAGAGAAGCAACCACGAGGTGAACTGCAATGACGACCGGGGGCGAACCCTTGAAGCCGCTCTCCCTTCGCCGTGAGGGAGACGGGCTGCGGATCGACTGGAACGATGGCGTTTCCACGTTAGCGACCTGGCGTGCGCTGCGCAAAAACTGCCCGTGTGCGACTTGCAACGAGGAGCGCGAGAAGCCGAGCGACCCGTTCAAGGTACTCTCGGCTCAGGAGGCCGCCGCCGGGCCGCCCACGCCGACGGGGATGAAGCCGCTCGGCCACTACGCTTACCAGATCACCTGGAACGACGGCCACGACACCGGCATTTACCCAATCGAACTGCTCCGCTCTTTGAGCGAAGTGAAATAACCACCCCACACCCGGAGTTTCCCCATGAACGGCCCGATGCCCGGTCAGAAGATCAGTTTGCCCGGCGTGAAGCACGTCATCGCGATCGCCAGCGGTAAGGGCGGCGTCGGCAAGTCGACCGTCGCCGCCAACCTCGCCCTCGCCCTGCACATGCACGGCCAGCGCGTCGGCCTGATGGACGCCGACATCTACGGTCCGAGCGTGCCGCTGATGTTCAACCTCGGCGTCGTCGACCAGACGAAAGTCCCGTTCCCCATTGAGCAGTACGGCCTCAAGCTCATGAGCATGGGCTTCCTGCTCGACCCGAACCAGGCCGTCATCTGGCGCGGGCCGAAGGTGGCGCAGGCGGTCGGCTCGTTCCTCGCGCAAGTGCCCTGGGGCGAACTCGACTTCCTCGTGATCGACCTGCCGCCCGGCACCGGCGACGCGCAACTGACGCTCTCGCAGCAAGCCCCGCTGACCGGCGCGGTCATCGTGACGCAGCCCGCAGAAGTCAGCCTGATCGACGCCCGCAAGGGGGTGCGGATGTTCCAGGAAGTCCGTGTGCCGATCCTTGGCATCGTCGAGAACATGAGCTATCTGACGATGCCGGACGGCAACCGTCTCTCGCCGTTCGGGTCCGGCGGCGGCAAGAAGTTGGCGAACGAGATCGGCGTACCGCTGCTCGGCGAACTCCCGATCGACCCGCAAGTCTCCGCGTGCGGCGACAGCGGCGAGCCGATCGTCCGCAAACTGCCGGACCACCCGGTGTCGAAGTCCTACGTCGACTTGGCGAACACGATCATGAACGAGATGGCGAAGCGACCGACGGACGGCGGGTTACCGCAGGTTCAACTCTAGTTCACGTAGGGCGGGCGGCAGTAGAGGTACAGAACGGCCCCAACGCATGTGCCGAACAGGCACATCGCCGTGCCGATGATGATGCCGCCCGCCCACCGCCCGCGGGCCATCACGGCGAACTTGGGATTGTTCGGGTCGTAGAGCAACGGCACGCGGTCGCCCTCGGTCCACCGGCCCTTCTTGAACGGCTTGGCGATGCTCAACTCCTCGACGTCCCCGGCTTCCGTGACGTATTGGACGACGGGCCGAAACAGGCTGAAGTCGTGTTCGGTGTCGTGTTCCTCTTCGATGCGGACGACCGTTCCCTCCACGGCGATGGCCCGCCGCAGGACGGCCCACCGTTGCAAGATTTTTTCCAGGTAGCCGAGCGTGCCGAGGCCACAGACGGACATGAAGGCCAAGCCGAACACTTGCGGGGCTTCCATACGATTTCCTGGCTGCCTGTGATGGGCGATCAATCGGAGTTCGGGTCGATCTCCCCGCGTTCGATCGCTTTTTTGCGATCCTCCAGCCCCTTCTGACTGAACCCGATGAGCTTGACTGTCGTCGCCTTGCCGTCCTTGGAACTCAGGATGACCGAGATCACGTCTTTCTCGGGCGTGGCGTACTTGTAGACGCCCCCGGTGGCTGTTGGCTTCTCGCTCTGCAGGGCCGTGTAGCCGGCCGCGGGCATGGCCTTCTCGTAAAACTCGGCCACGGCTTTCAGATCGCGGGCCACCTTGCACCGCATTTCCCAGCGGAGGTCGGCGAATTCCACATCCGTCGCGTCGGCCGGCGCGGGGAGTTCGTGCGACAAGGCTTCCACACCGTACTGCACGACGGTCTTGTTGTTCTGGGCTTCCACTTGTTCGACCGACACCGTGATGGCGTAGCCGTTCTTGCGAAATTGAAGGTGGCGTTCCTTGTCGGATTTCGTCGTCGACGTGAACAGGGTCTTGAACTCTTGCCAGCCGTCGGCCGTGAGGTCTTTCGCCAGTGTCTCGGCCTCCGCCGGGACTTTCGCCTCGGCGACGTACGTCGTTTGGATTTGGCTGCCGTAGAGTTCCTTCGCCCCCTTGCTGCGCGGCAACGTCCGCGTGTCGAGGTTGCCGCGGAAGCCGAGGGTGACGTTCGCCGACGGCTTGTCGCCGAAGCGGAAGACCATCAGGTAGAGGCTGTGGCCGTCCTTCCACAGCTCAGACGAAGCACACGATTCGGAATCGTCCGACTTCGCCGCGTTCGTGGCCGGTTTCCAGCCCAGTGAGTCGAGTTGGGTCCGGTAATGCTTCGCAACGTCCGCGACGGAACCCGGAACGTCGGCCGTGAAGTTGGCCGACTCGTTGCGGCCGACCTTCGATTTTGCGATCTGAGGCAGTTTGGAAAAATCGACGACCTTCGCGAGTTGAATCGAGGACGCCAGGGCTTTTGGTGGATCGGCCCGGACGGGGCTGGAGAATCCGGTCGCCCAGAGGCCGAGGAGGATCACGCGGAGTTGCCAGGCCGTTGATCGTGCGAATGGCGTCACGGGGACTTCTCCGGTGTTGGTGAGCAAACTCCGTACAGATGAAAGCCCACGGAGGTCGTCCGTGGGCTTGAAGTGCTTGAGTGTTTCCGACCCTTACTTCTTCAGCTGCGCCTTCGCGGCTTCCATCACCTTCTCGATGGTGAAGCCGAAGTGCTTCAGAAGGTCTTTCAGCGGGGCCGAAGCCCCGAAGGAACGCATGCCGATGATCGCCCCCTTCGGCCCGGCGTAGTGTTCCCACCCGAAGGTCGAGAGCATCTCGATGCACACGCGGGCGGTCACGCTCGGCGGGATCACGCTGTCGCGGTACTCTTGCGTTTGCTGTTCGAACAGTTCCCACGACGGCAGGCTCACGACGCGGGCTTTCACGCCCTCGGCCGTCAACTTCTCGTAGGCTTCGACGGCCAGCGGCAGTTCCGTGCCGGTGGCGATGAGCAGGATGTCCGGCTTGCCGCCTTCGGCGTCGGCGAGGACGTAACCGCCCTTCGCCACGCCGCTCGCGGCCCCGAACTTCGTGCGGTCGTAGGTCGGCACCGGCTGACGGCTGAGGGCCAGGATGATCGGGTGGTGCTTCGACTCGGCGGCCACGCGGTACGCTTCCGTGACTTCGTTCGCGTCGCCCGGGCGAAGGACGATCAGGCCGGGGATCGCCCGGAGGCTGGCGATTTGCTCGATCGGCTGGTGCGTCGGGCCGTCTTCGCCGACGCCGATGCTGTCGTGCGTGAAGACGTAGACGACCGGCCGTTCGATGATCGAAGCGAGGCGGATCGCCGCCCGGCCGTAATCGCTGAAGATCAGGAAGCCGGCGGCGAAGGAGCGGAGGCCGTTGAGGGCCATGCCGTTACAGATCGCCCCCATGCCGTGCTCGCGGACGCCGAAGTTGACGTTCCGCCCGGCGGGGGTGGCCGCCAGGAAGTCGCCGGCCCCTTCGAACGTGAGCCTGCTCTTGTTCGACTTCGCGAGGTCGGCCGACCCGCCGACCATCCACGGGATCGCCTTCGCGACGGCGTTCAGCACCTTGCCGGACGAGTCGCGGGTGGCCATCCCCTTCGGGTCGGCCGGGAACACCGGCAGCGACTTGTCCCACCCGGCCGGCAGTTCCTTGTTCTGGATGCATTCGACCTGCGTGGCGAGGTCGGCGTGCGCCTTCTTGTACTCGGCGAACTTCGCCTTCCAGGCGGCGTTGGCGTCCGCCCCGCGCTTGCCGATGTTCGCCTTGAACTGGTCGTAGACGCCGTCCGGCACGTAGAAGCTCTTGTCTTCCGGCCAGCCGTAGCTTTTCTTCGCCGCCTTGATTTCCTCGTCGCCGAGCGGTTCGCCGTGGGCGTGTTCGGTGTCCTGCTTGTGCGGCGCGCCGAACCCGATCTTCGTCTTCACGCCGATGAGCGTCGGCTTGCCCTTCGTTTCGGCGGCGGAGTTGAGGGCCTTGGCGATGGCGGCGAGGTCGGTGTTGCCGTCTTCGACCTTCAGCACGTTCCAGCCGTAAGCCTTGTAGCGGCCGTACACGTCTTCCGTGAAGGCGAGCGTCGTGCGGCCGTCGATGGTAATGTTGTTGTCGTCGTAGAGCAGGACGAGGTTGTCGAGTTGCAGGTGCCCGGCGAGGGAACTGGCTTCGCTCGCCACGCCTTCCATCATGCAGCCGTCGCCGCAGATGGCGTACACGCGGTGGGCGAACAGGTCTTCGTAGCCCGGCTTGCCGTAGGTGGCGGCGAGCCACTTCTGGGCGATGGCCATGCCGACGGCGTTACCGATGCCCTGGCCGAGCGGTCCGGTGGTCGTTTCCACGCCGCTCGTCAGGTGCGTTTCCGGGTGGCCGGGGGTCACGCCGTTGAGTTGGCGGAATCGCTTGATCTCGTCGATCGTGACCGGCTTGCGGCCGTCGGATTCCACCACGCCGGCGAGGTGCAGCATCGAGTAGAGGAGCATCGAGGCGTGGCCGTTGGACAGAACAAAGCGGTCGCGGTTGAACCAGAGCGGGTCGGCCGGGTCGTAGGTCATGAAGCGGTTCCACACCGCGTAGGCCACGGGGGCGAGGCCCATCGGCGCGCCGGGGTGGCCGGAGTTCGCCTTCTGCACGGCGTCCATGGACAGCGTGCGGATGGTGTTGACGCACAGTTGGTCCACGGCGTCGAAATCCGTCTTCGCGGGGGTCGCACTCATCATCGCCTCGGTTCGATGGGGTAAGGTGGAAATGGCTTTGGTGAGAGGATACGGGAACGACCGCCGGATGCAACTCTCCACCCGGCCGGCAGAGACGTTCGTCCGTCTTTCCCGAGCCCCACCTTACCCCGGCGCAAGCCGCGGGGATAGAAATATCTCCGGGTGGGAACGGTCATTTGCCCTGAAAAATCGAGAAAATGGTGAAAAAAGAGCGAAATCCGTTGGAAAGTCAGGGCCGATTGCGTAACTTCTGCACGGAACCCTTGCTTTCAAGGGCGTGACGCTAAGTCCCTATCTGGAGTCACTCACAATGGCGAAGAAGAAGGTGTTGACCAAGTCGGGCCTGTTCACCGAGTTGGCGGAAAAGACCGGCATGAAGAAGGCCGAGATCTCGAAAGTGATCGACGAATTGGTTGAGATCATGAAATACCAACTCAGCGGAAAAGGAGCCGGCGTATTCACCCTCCCCGGGGTCGCCCGCTTCAAGATTCGCAAGGTGAAGGCCGTCAAGGGCGGGGAAAAGAAGACGAACCCGCTCAACGGCAAGGACTACGTCACGAAGGACCGCCCGGCCCACAACAAGGTCACGGCCCGGCCGATCAAGCTTTTCGCCGAAGCCCTGAAGTAACACCCTCTGAATCTCGATCAAACACGGCCCGGATTCGCTCGAATCCGGCCGTGTTTTTTTCTTGGCCGGTTGACGCGGCCGCGCCGAATGCCGACAATCGCCGACGCCCACCCTCGCTTCCCTTCGCGGAGTTCTCATGCGATTCCTCTCCGGTCTGCTCCTGATGGTCGTCCTCGGTTCGGCGTCGGCCGCGGACCCGAAACTGCGCGTGCTCATCATCGACGGCCAGAACAACCACAACTGGAAGGCGACGACGCCGTACCTGAAGAAGTACCTCGAAGACTGCGGGCGGTTTACCGTCACCGTCGCCACGTCCCCGGAGAAGGGGAAGAAGGCAGAGATGGCGAACTTCCACCCCAACCTGTCGACGACCGACGTGGTCGTGAGCAACTACAACGGCGAGGCGTGGTCGAAGGAACTGAACGACGCGCTGGAATCGCGAGTGAAGGACGGCAAACTCGGCCTCGTGATCGTCCACGCGGCGAACAACGCCTTCGGCCCGTGGAAAGAGTTCTACAAGATGATCGGCATGGGCTGGCAGGACGCGAAGTTCGGCAAGCGGCCCTACCTCGACGCCGTCGGCGAGCAAAAGCTGGACGAACCGGGCCAAGGGCAGGGGGCCGGTCACCGCTACACGGGTCAATTTACCGTCACGGTTCGCGATCCCGAACACCCGGTGACGAAGGGGATGCCGAAGGAGTGGATGCACAACAATGACGAACTCTACGACAACATGCGAGGCCCCATCGAGAACGTGAAACTCCTCGCCACGGCGTACTCGAAGGGGACAATGAAACATGAGCCGATGATTTGGACCGTCAGTTACGGGAAGGGCCGCATCTTCCACACGCCGATGGGCCACGACGTGAATTCGATGAAGTGCGTGGGCTTTGCCAGCACGCTGCAACGCGGCACCGAGTGGGCCACGACCGGCGCGGTCACGATCCCGCTTCCGGAAAACTTCCCCACGGCCGAGAAGGTCAGCCTCTATCCCGAGAAAAAGTGACGGTGTAAAAGCAGAAGGCCCACCCGATCAGGGGTGGGCCTTCTGCTTTGGGTCCCAACGCTCCGCGTTACTTCTTCCCGTTCACCACGGCCGTCCAGGCGTCGAGGAAGCCTTCGAGTTGGCGACTGCGGATGGGGTGCTGGAGCTTCCGCACGGCCTTCGCTTCGATCTGGCGAACACGTTCCCGCGTGACCTTGAAGATGCGGCCGACCTCTTCGAGCGTGTACGTGTAGCCGTCGCCGAGTCCGTAGCGGAGTTTGATGATCTCTCGCTCGCGATAGGTCAGCGTCTTCAGCACCGCCTCGATCTTGTCCTTGAGCATCTCGTTCGTCGCGGCACTGACCGGCGAATCGACCGAGTGGTCTTCGATGAAGTCGCCGAAGTAGCTATCCTCGCTCTCACCAACCGGCCGGTCGAGGCTGATCGGGTGGCGGCTGATTTTGAGGACACGCTTCGTTTCTTCGTAGCTGATGCCGGCGGCCTTCGCCGTCTCCTCGATCGTCGGCTCGCGGCCCATCTCTTGAAGCAGTTGCTTCGAGACGTTCCGCAACTTCGACATCGTCTCGATCATGTGAACAGGGATACGGATCGTGCGGGCTTGATCCGCGATGGCCCGCGTGATCGCCTGGCGAATCCACCACGTCGCGTAGGTGCTGAACTTGAACCCGCGGCGGTATTCGTACTTGTCCACCGCTCGCATCAGGCCGGTGTTGCCTTCCTGAATCAAGTCGAGGAACGACAGGCCGCGGTTGCGGTACTTCTTGGCGATACTGACCACGAGCCGAAGGTTGCCGCCGGAGAGTTCGCGCTTCGCCATCTCGTACTCGGCGAACCGCTGCTTCATGATTTGCACGCGGCGGCGGAGGCCCGACGGTTCTTCGAGCGTAATCAGCATCAAGTCCTGAAGTTCTTTCTCCAGGTTGGCCCGCTCTTCCTTCGCGGCACGGTTGCCCTTCATTTCGTGGACTTGCTCTTCCAACTCGTCCATTCGCTCGCTGATTTGTTCCAGCTTCTTCATCAGCGGCTGGACTTTTTGCGTGCGAATCGACAGTTCTTCCACCAGCGTCACGGTCTTGCGCCGGCGACTCTTCAAACGGTCGCGGATCGGCTCCTTCTCGCTCTCCGGGGTCCGCTCGTCGGTCAACTTGTTGAAGTCGTCGACGTTCACTTCCATCAGCGGTTCGAGGGTCCGCAGGTTGTGCGGCATCCGCTGGAGGATCTTGTCCTTCTCCAAGTTCTCGGTCTGGCTGACCTTGATCGTCCGGTCGAACGGCAGGTCGCCGGTCTGGACGCGCTTGAGCGTCTCGAAGACGTTGCGGAGGGCGTAATCGCACTCCAACACCTTGCGGCGGAAACGCCGACGGGTGACTTCGATCTTCTGGGCCAGGGAGATTTCGAGCCGGCGGTCGAGCAGCGGGATTTCGCCCATCTGTGTCAGGTACATCCGCACCGGGTCGTCGATGTGCCGACCGTCGCCTTCGTTGTCGGAGAAGAGGGCTTCCTCTTCGGAGAGGATCGCCGCTTCTTGGGCGGCTCCGGCGGCCGGTTCGTCGGCGTCTTCCGGGTCGATGACGTTGATGCCGTTGTTTTCGAGTTGTTCCAGGATGTCTTCGAGGCGGCCAGACTCCGACGTGCCCTCGGGCAGGGCCTGGTTGACCTCGTCGAAGGTGAGCGAGCCGCTCTGCTTGCCGCGCTCGATCAGGGCCTTGAGAACGTCGTCCACGGTCTTCACGTCCATCCGAAATCTCCCGTACCTGTGGGCCGCCACGGAGTGTACAACGTGGCAGATGGAACGGTAATGAGACGATGCGGCCGAAGGTAGCCGCACGCCGGCGATCCATCGCCGGCCTTTCACATCAACCCGCCTCTTTCGTCCGGCCCTGGAACCGGCGAAGAAGATCGAGGGCGGCGGCGTCATCCGTGCCAACTCCGCCGAGCTGTTCTTTCAGGGACTTCTTCTCAACGTCCGTCTTCTGTTTTGCGAACCCATCGACGACTTTGTTAAAGTACAACTGGCGGTCCGAAATACTACGGCCCACGTCCTGAAGTTTCATCGCGTGGGCGGCCAGATCGGGCCGGTCGATCAGACGCACGCGGAGGTTGTCCAGTTCCGGCGGAATGCCCTGTTCGTGGAGGCCGTACAACTCGACCAGCATTCGCTTCAGGCCGCTGTGCGAAAGCCACTCCGGCGGAATCTGCGTGTGGGCCACCCGCACGAGGTCGGGTTCCGCGAGCAGAATCTGAACGAGTTGGCTTTCGAGGATCGGGGCCGGTCCCGCGACCTTCGCCGGCGGTGCATTAGATATAACAGGTTCCCGGCCGGAGTTCAGGGGCACTTCTTGCGGCCGGCTATTTTCCCGCTGCTGCTTCCGGCGTTGTTCGAGTTGAAGTTCTTTGAGCCGCCCTCGAACCGACCGCAGTTCCACGCCGAGCCGTTGGGCCAGTCGCGTCAGGATCAGTTCTTGCTTGAGTTGGGCGGACTGGCTCGGCACCGGCGGGGCGAGGGCGATGATGCCGAGGATGATGTCGAGCATCCGGCGGACGCCGTCGACCGTGCCGTGTTCCGCTTTCGCGAAGAGTTGATTCAATTTGAAGTCGAGTGCATCAACAGCGTCGCCGAGTGCCTTGCGGAACACCTCTGCGCCGCCGTCCTGAGCGAGCAGGTCGGCCGGGTCCAACCCTTCTGGCAGAGTCGCGACCGCGAGTTCGACGTCCTGACTCACGAAGATTTCGAGGGCACGGTCTACGCCGGTGTTGCCGCCGTCGTCGGCGTCGAAGACGAGCACGATTTTGCGGACATGGCGGACGAGTTGCGCGACGTGCCGGGCGTTGAGGGCGGTGCCCATCGTGGCGACGACGTTGGCGATGCCGCTCTGGTGGGCCATCATCACGTCGGTGTAGCCTTCGACCACGGCGAGGAACCCGGCCGAACTGCCGGCGTGCCGGGCCATGTCGATGCCGTAGAGTTGTTCCTGCTTCTTGAAGAGGAGCGTTTCCGGCGAGTTGTAATACTTCGGTCCGCGGGCGGCGTAGGGGGAATCCGGCATGATCCGCCCGCCGAAGCCGACGGCACGCCCCTGGGCGTCGCGGATTGGGAACATCACCCGATCGCGGAAGCGGTCGTAGTAGCCGCGGGCCTCATCGCGGGCGGCGATGAGGCCGACTTCCACGAGCAGTTCGGGCGGCACCTGGTCAGCCTGCGCCTGCTTGACCAGCCATTCGCCGTCGAGCGGGGCAAAACCGAGGCCGAACTGTCGCACACTCGCACCGGCGAGGTGCCGTTCACCAAGGTACTTGCGGGCGGCCTGCGAATCGGGCGATTCTAGCAGGCACTGTTGGTACTTCGCCTGTGCCCACTTCATTACGTCGAAGAGGCGGAACTTGTGCGTGTCTTGCGGCGAGGCGGTCGCGTCATCGGTCGGAATGCCGGCGCGACGGGCGAGGATTTGCATGGCTTCGAGGAAGCCGACCTTGTCGTACTTCTCGACGAAGGTGAACACGTCACCCTTCGCACCGCACGCCCAGCAGTGGAAGTTCTGCCACTTGCGGTCGATTTGCAGCGACGGGCGTGTGTCGTTGTGGAACGGGCAGACGCACTTGTACGCCTTGCCGACTTGTTGGACGGGCAAATACCCCGAAATGACATCAAGGATGTCACTCGCGGCTTTCACCTGAGTTTTCAATTCCACCAAGTCGCGTGGCACAGGGCACCTATCCGTCTCGCCGGGCGCTCGTCATACGGGGGCTGGCAAACAATGAGGGATAACGAGAACCGGAGGTCATCCACCTTGCGGTCGTCCGCCGTTCCAGAGAGTCTCGAACCGTCATCGGCTTGCAAGGAATATGACGGGTGCCGGGTGGAAGTCGGCAAACAAGCCGTCGGGGAAGCCGGGTCGGAAGGTTCGGGAAGAATCTCAGTTCGGAGGAGAGGAACTCGGGACGGAACCGCAAGAGCACCAATCCGTTGATGCTGCGAAAATTATAAACGGTCCGGAGGAACCGTCAAGTTGGGCAACCCCGGCCGAATCGGATTCCGTCGCCGAAATCTACTTCACAAGCCGGCCCGGTGCCGGAGTTACCGCGGGGAATTCGGTCGGGAAGGGCACCTCGTTTTCGCCCCGACTGGCACGCTGAGACCGACCCGCACGGTCGCCGCAGTTGGCCGAGTTGATTGCCGAAAGTGGTTTGGTGTCAGGTTTGGTGTGAAGTCTCTAGACAGGTGATGGGAGCGACGAACTTTCCCCGGGCTGTTTGCCGGCTATGCTGATGGTATCCGGCTCGCCCTTCTGCCGAGACTTCAAGTATGGACCCGAACGCTCAAGCCGTCCCGATGCCGCCCGAACCGCTACCGGCCCCGGAACCTCCGCCGCACCCGCCCGAAGCCGGGGCCATTGTGCCGCAGGCCGCTCCCAACGCGCCCGTCGGCCTCAACAAGGCGCAGGCCCGCCAGGACTTGATCTTCAACATGGTCTTTCTGGGGTTGGCGATTATTGGGGTGGCGGTGGTGTTCTCGCTTTTGAAATACTGGACGCGGCGTCAGACCGAGGACTGCGACACGTCCAGCCTCAGCTCGTTCCGCGAGATGTACGAGAGTGGCGAACTCACCGAGGAAGAGTACGAGCAGATCCGCAACAAGATGGCGGCGAAACTGAAAGGGAAGCTCGGCATCAAGCCGGGGGCCGCGACGCTGCCGAAGCCCGGTGTCGGCCGGACCGAATCGGAACCCCCACCCGAAAGTGCGAGTTGAAAATATTACAACGTACCTACGTCCGTTAGGCGACGTACAATCGGCAGACCTGATGATTCACGACCGTCAGGTTGGGCGAAACTGACACAATCGCTGTTCGGGCCGAAACGTGACGCGATATAGTTCAGCCACGCCCGGCAACGAAGGCCGGACCGCGAGGCCGAAAACTTTAACCCGAAATCAATTCTTCTCCTAACGAGGCGTCGATGGCAGATCGTACATCCGGTGAAGGCGGTAGCCGCCGGCCGACCAGTTCCACGGGTCGGAATCGAAATGCGTACTGCTCCTTCTGCCGCCGCAGTCACCGCGACGTCGGGCCGCTCGTGGAAGGCCCCGGCGACGTGTACATCTGTGGCGAGTGCATCGAACTGTGCCAGTCGATCATCGAACAAGAGAAGAAGCGGCGCGGCAGCGGCAAGACGGCGGCCGTCAGCACGCCGAGCCCGCGCTCGCTGAAGGAAAAGCTCGACCAGTACGTCATCGGCCAGAGCCGGGCGAAGAAGACGCTCTCGGTCGCCGTCCACAACCACTACAAGCGGCTCGCCCACACCGACGGTGGCCGCAACGACGTCGAGATCGAGAAGAGCAACATCCTGCTCGTCGGCCCGACCGGTAGCGGCAAAACGCTGATGGCCCGCACGCTGGCGAAAATCCTCGACGTGCCGTTCGCCATCGGCGACGCGACGACGCTGACCGAAGCCGGGTACGTGGGCGAGGACGTTGAGAACCTCCTACTGAAACTGCTCCACGCCGCCGACTTCGACGTGGAAGCCGCCCAACGCGGGATCGTTTACATCGACGAAATCGACAAGATCGCCAAGACGAGCCAGAACGTCAGCATCACCCGCGACGTGTCCGGCGAGGGCGTGCAGCAAGCCCTGTTGAAGATGCTTGAAGGGACGGTCTCTAACGTGCCGCCGCAAGGGGGCCGCAAGCACCCGGAACAGCAGTACATCCAGATCGACACGTCGAACATCCTGTTCATCTGCGGCGGGACGTTCGTCGGCCTGACCGACATCATCAGCAAGCGAATCGGCCGCAAGATGATTGGCTTCGGGGCGAGTACGGAGCGGAAGGAAGGCAGCGAGGCCGAACTGCTGAACCAAGTCATCGCCGACGATTTGATCGAGTTCGGCATGATTCCGGAGTTCGTCGGCCGGCTGCCGGTGTTGGCCCCGCTCGACCCGCTGGACGAAGAAGCCCTCATCAAGATTCTCACGGAGCCGAAGAACGCCCTCGTGCGGCAGTACCAGAAGCTGTTCGAGATGGAGGGGGCGAGCATCGAGTTCGAAACCGGCGCGCTCCGCGAAATCGCGAAACTCGCGAAGGCCCGCGACACGGGTGCCCGCGGCCTGCGGGCGATCGTGGAAGACCTGATGGTGGACGTGATGTACGAACTGCCCGACCTCGAACACAAGGGCACGCACGTGGTCAACGCGGACGTGGTCCGCGGCACGCGGCGGCTGTTCGAGAAGAAGCCGGGTAAGAAGAGCGCCTAGTGGGTGGTACAGTACTTTGTGACAATCCGGCGGAAAAACCGCCGGATTTTTGTTTGAGCGCCCCAGCTTCGTCGATAGCATGCCGCTATCCTCTCCTCCTCCGTGACCGAGCCGATGTCGTCTGAACTCCTGGTAGCGCTGGCTCCCCTTCTGGACCGCCTTCAAGTTTTGGTGAAATCCGACCCGAAACTGCGGCAAGAGGTCTTCGCGGTCGGGCACGCCCTCTGCCAGTGGGCGGAAGGCGTGATGCGCCGCGAGAGCCCGTCCATCGAATCGCGGCCGCTCGTCGTTCCGCCGCCGCAGTCCGGGACGCCCCTGCCGTTTGCGAACCCCCTGACACCACGCCGGGTTGATGACACGGTCACGCCACCCCCCTCCGGCACGGACGAGGCGGGCTGGATGCCGCAGGAACCGGCCGTCATCGCGGCCCGGTGTCGGGCCAAGGGCGAGGCGACGAAGCTGCTGGCGAAGAAGTACGCCAACGCCATCGACGACGCACAATTTGCGAAGGCTTCCGTCGAGGTCCGGGCTCAGGCCGATAAGCTGCCGAAGTGTACGCTCTGGATGCTCGACATGCTGTCGCTCACGCGGGCGGCGGTCGTGTGGGAGGATCTCGTCGGCGGGTACACCGCCGCAGCGATGGCCGCCGAACTCGTGCAGGCGGTGACGGAGCCGGGTACGAAGATCGAGTCCGACTACGTCTTGCAGGCGTTGAACCTGGCCGCGGAGGCGCAGTCGTTGCTGTTCTCGGCCGTCATCGACACCGGCAATCCGCGGCCCGACGCCGATCAGATTCAACTGTACGTGACCGTGCGGGAGTGCGCCGCCGCCCGCGGCGTCTACATCCACCGCTACCTGCGGCGGGAAGACCGCGTCGACCCCCGGTCGTGGCCGGGGCTGCTCAAGCGAGTCTCGATGGCCCTGGAGCCGTTCACCACGTCGAAGCGGCAATCGGCCGCGGCGAAGAAGGTCCTCGCCAACCTGCGGTTCAAGCTGAAAAAGGCTGTGGCGGACGGCTTCGACCGGTTCGACGAGTGGCCGCGGGTCATGGAACTCTTGGACGAGGCGATCACCGCCGGGGTCGAGGCCGCCAACGCCGAACTACACGAGATTCTGCTGCCGGTCATCGACGGGCTGCCCGACGAATTGCCCGCGTCGGCGAGTGCGGTTGCCGTGTTCCGCGAAATCGACCGGGCGCTCGCGAAGTTGACCAAGTTGGATTTCTCGGCCGTGCCGTTGACCGACGACGTGATTACGTCTCGCCCGCACCTGCACAAGCAGGTCGTGGTCGTGGTCGGCGGGCAACTCCGCACGCTGGAAAAACAATTCCTGGAACAGACGTTCGAACCCACTGAACTGGCTTGGGTCGGCGGTGCCGATCTCGTCCCGGGCACAACTTTGGAATCGCTCATCGCCCGCCCGGCCACGTCGCTTGTGATGTTCGCATCGCGCTGGGCGAACGTCGAATTCCCGGAAGTTCAGCGCCTCTGCACGGCCCATTCGAAGTGGCTCGTCCGATTGCCCGGCGGCTACCATCCCAACGCCGTGGCGCGACAAATTCTCCGCCAACAACAGGCCGCCCGCGCGAAGGCGTGACACCGCCCGAAATGTGAACGTCCTACGGCTTACTCATCCCCACGAAGCAACGCAAAGAGTAACGAGAACATCCTGCTCTTATTATGCCTGGGGGTCGGAGACATGCCCGCCGGAGGCTGACACAGCAAGGTATCATCCGTGACACCTTATTCTGCCGGGATTTGAGCATGCACTGCCCCTCGCCGGACGGGCCGCGCCCGATGAAGGTGTTCCCGAAGGTCGGGTTCCACAAGCCACTGAGGACGAACCCGCACGTCGTCTTCGTGGAGTTCACCTACGCCGCACAGCATCCGGGCCGGGTCGAGGGTCATGGTTGGCCCTCAACGTACAGCGAACCCCGGCCGAGCGCCCGCTCAAGTTGTTCCCGGGCTAGGGCGACGAACTGTCCGGGACCGGCTTCCGGACAGCCGTGTTGCCGCCAGATGTCCATAGCAAGCGCGTCAACCTTCTCCCTAAACAGCCTCGCCTGCCGGTCGGCCGCCTTCTCGGCGGCTCCGAGGCCCGAATGGTCGTGCCGGAGGGAGTTGAGCACGTCGGGTGTGATACCGTGCTCCTGGCAGTACCGGCCGAACCAGCCCGAGATCACCCGCCCGGCGTTGCCCATCACGAGGCTAGCCTGCCAGATGGTGGTGAAGAACAACCACGTCAGTACGCTACGGTGACCGTAGACCTCGGTGAGGCACTCGCTGAACTGGCGCTGCCGTTTCGCGTCCGGTTGGTGCGCGTACTGCGTGTACAGGAACACGTCGATCAGCCGCTTGGTGGTAAACGTGCATGTGCCCGGCGACAGAAACGGCGGCACGTCCGGGGGTCCGGCCAACTGGCTTCGATACTCGGCAGCGACCCCGGCGACCCAGCGGCCGTAGGGGTGATCGCCCATTGCCCGAATGAACACGTCCGTCGCTTTCAGGAAGTTGGCCGGTTCGTTCTCCATGTACAGGCGGCGGAAGATCGTCACGAACGACCGCACCTCGTCGTCAGTGACGGCGGTTTCGAGCGTCGGGGCGCTTCGGGGACCGATGGTGATAGTCCCAACCGTCTTGAGCGACCCCGGGCCGTCCCGCCGGAATGCCGAGTCCAGCATCTCCTGCAAGTCGCGGGTGAAGTAGTCGGGGATCGCCACCCGAGGGCAGCACCTCTGGACCACGCACGTCGTCACCACCGGGGCGAAGAAGGGGGAGACGAAGTACGAGATCATCATGCCGGACGGGAGCAGACACGAGCGAGACGTTCCGCCCCGCAAGGCCGAAACTGACCGGATCGTCTACGTCCCGAGCTACGACCGGAGCCGGATGGACACGGTGAAGTATGTCTTCACCACCTTCGCTACCGAGAGCATCACCGCCGCGCGATTCGCAATACGGCTCAACGAGTTGGGGATGCTGCGGTACGGCAGGCCGTGGTTGCGGATGACGGTCGAGGACATGCTCCAGAACCCGGTGTACATTGGCATGGTCCGGTTGAACAAGACCAGCCGAGGCGAATTCACGCGGTACGACGGCGAGCAACTGGTCGCGGCCTCGAACCAAGACCGCAAGACGAGACGGAACCCGGTGGAGCAGCAAATCATTGTTCAGGGCAAACACGAAGCGGTGATCGACCTGCCGGTCTGGGAGACGGTGAACAACAAGCTGCAAGGACGAGGACGGCGGCCTCGGCCACCCCGTCTCGACGATCTCTGGCTTCGCGGCATACTGGTGTGCGCTGGTTGCGACAAGCCGATGCACGTCGGCCGCACCAGCAGCACGAAGGGTTACGTCTGCGGTAGTTACTACATGTACAACCAGACGCGCAGCCAGAAGTACTCTACCGGCTGCGGTCGAAACTGGATTGCCCACGACACAGCCGAGCAATTGATCCTTGCTCAGGTGGGCGACATTTCCGACCGGCTACAGCGGCCGGAGGACCGGATGGTACGCAACGAACTGGTATTGAACCTTCTCGGGGGCAACCGGGATATCGAACTGTTGCTCATGCGAGCGGTGAGAGACTATCTCAAGGGCATGGAGGAGTTGTTCGAGAGGGCCAATCACACCAAATTTCTGCGGGAGATTTACGCTCCGGCGGATCGTGTCAAAGGCACCGTTCGGGACACTGAACTGGCCGAACTGATCGCTGCACACGCCGACGACGACCTGAGCCCAGAACGGGCGAAAAAGCTGTTCGTCCTGTTCGAGGAAGAGAAGGTCAAGCTCGCCAAAAAGAAAGTGGCCGAGTTGAGGGAAGAGTACGCAGTGTGGGTGCGGGCCAAGGGGCGGGCCGAGACTGAGCGGGAACTGCAAACCTCCCGTGAGCGAGTGGTCGAAATGGACGGACAACTCCGGGAATGGGAGGAGCGGCTGATACCGCTAGAGGACCGGTTGGCCGAACTGCGGGCTACGGTTGCTGAGCGAGAGAAGAAGATCGACGAGTACTGGGACATCCTCGGTGGTAAGAACAACCGGCGGAAGGCCGAGGTGGTCCGTGAGATGTTCTCGGCCGTAGCTCTGCATTTCCGGCAGGTCAAACGGCCGAAAAGCGTGCTGACAATCCTACTTCCGGAGGAGACCGAGTTTCGAGTTAATCTTAAGGGCGACTCATCCCCACGAAACTGCCCGCGTTCTCGCGGGACAAGGCCCACAGGAACGCCCCGACTTCGGGGCTTTCGAAGAAGAAGCCCACGGAGTTGATCTTCACCCGTTTCGCGTCGCGCTCCGGGTTCCAGACAGTGCGGAGTGACTGGCGGATGTGCTTGGTGAGGTAGTCGATCCGCTGGTTTTCGGTGATGTTTTTCACGTCCGGCGGGATACCCGCACCGCTGGTCGGGAGGCCGTCGGAGAAGAAGTAGATGGTGTCGAGGCCGTCCGGCTTCAGGCGGAACGCGAGGTCGAAGGCCTCATACATGTTCGTGTCGCCGACCGGGTCTTCGTTCAGCAGTTTCTCGCGCACGGCTTTTTGCGATTCCGCGCCCGCGTAGCGTTGCCAGGCTCCACCGGCAAAAAGATAGCGCGCGGTGCGAGAGAAGAGCACCACCTGAAACTGCTCCAGGTCCGGCAGGCTCCGCATCACCTTCGTCACCGTCTCGACCACAATGGGCCATTTTTCCGGGGCGGCCGTCTTGTCATCGACCAACTTCATGCTGCCGGACATGTCCACAACGAACACCACCCGGCGGCCGGTCATGGCGATGCCCGCGAACTTGGCGTCGCTCTCGATCCGGAGCTGATCGACCTTGTCGGCGAGTTTCTTCTTGTCGCCCTGTAGGTCGACGATGTTCACGTTCGCGTCGTCGAGTTTCTTCTGCAAGTCCCGGGTGGCGGCCTTCGCGGTGGCGAGTTCGTCGCCCGACTTTCGCATCGCGGCGAGGTCGGCCTTCGCGTCGTCGGCGGCTTTCGCGATGGCCCGCATCTTCGCGTCGGCGTCGTCGAGTTGCTCGGCCGCCTTCTTCGCCTTCAGGGCGAGCGCTTCTCGCTCGGCGTCCTTGTCGCGGAGAAGTTTCTGAAGGTCCGTCGATGATTCCGTCAAGGCGGCCACTCGCATCGTCAGGTCTTTGCTCTCCTTCGTTTTCTTGGCCAGTTCGTCGTCCAACTCGGTGAGCTGCACGGCCGTTTTCGCCAACTGGGTTTCGAGGCTGGCAACGTCGGTCGTCGATTTCGCGAGCTTGGTTTCGAGGTTGGTGATCTCGGCCTTCGCCACGGCGAGTTTCTGGGCAGTCGTGTCGCGGTCGGTCGTGGTCGCGAGGAGCTTTGCCTTGAGGTTGTCGATCTCCGCGTTCAAACTGCGGCGGGTGGCTTCGAGTTCCTGGCTGGTCGCGAGGAGTGTGGACCGCGTGGCCGCAAGTTCGGAAATCGCGGCCTTGTTCCGCTGGGCTTCCTGGGCCGCGTCACGGTTACTGACGAGCCAGAGCAGCGTGACGCAGCCGAGGGCGCAACAAAACACGTCGAGCATCCACATGCTCACCAGCGTCGGCGTCTTGTGGCGGGTGCGAAGCATGGGTGCGACTCAGGTCAGGCGGAGGACGTTTGCCAGGCGGTACCAGTAGTACGTCTTACGGAGGAGCCACCGAGGTCCACCGCCGATCGCCCGCATCTCTTCTTGGGCGTTCCATGATGAGGTGACGGTGTAGTTGTGGCAGCCAAAGCAGATGGCCAACTGTAGCCAGTCGTTTCCCTTTTCGACGCGGACGCCCCATTCGCCATCGAAACACAAAGCACTGCCGCCGTCGTAGCCCATCACCGCATCAGCTAGACCCGTTCCAATTCGCTTGGCGGTGAACTTCGGGATCAGCACCCGGCTACGGACGAGGAATCCGTTGAAGCGTTCTTCTGGCAGCACGCGAACGTTTGGCTTGCGCGGGCCGAACTCTTTCTCCCAGGAATCGTCGTCGCCGTCGTCGTCGTAGGCGAGGCCCAAGAGTTCCATGCGGTCGGGATCGATCAGTAGTTCCGCTTCCCAGGCGGAAAACTTCGGTCGGTGGATGGGCGGAAGTCCCATGCTCGCCCCCGTTCGTGTAGAACCGTTTGGGTGTCAAACTGACCGTTGGCCGCGGGTTTCGGGCCGGGGCTTGGCGGGCGGCGGCACTTCCCACGCGATCACGCCGTCCAGGTGGACGCGGGGCAGGGTGCCGGCCAGCCAGCGGGCGTGAAGGGCGGCGGCGGCTTCCGTGGCGGCGTCGGGCGGGAGCACCGAGACTTCCGTTTGCTCGGCCGAGTTCTGATAGACCGCGGCGGCCAGTCCGGGCAGCTTCGCGGCCGTGTCGGTCAGCCAGATCCCTCGGGGCGGGATCGCGAGGCCGGCTCCCGCGAACAGGTTCCGCATTTCCTCGGTGGCGAGTTTGATCAGCGGCGCGCAGTGCGCATCGAAGTCGGTCGGTTGTTGCACGATGTCCTGATACCACTTCTCGGTCCGCACGCTGAGCGTGACCGGCTGCGCGTGCCGGATGCGGTCCAGGGCCACGTCGAGTTGCTCGAACAGGGCTTGCTCGGCCGTCGCCGAGTCACGCGGGTCGCGGCGGCAGAGCCGCACGCAGCGGTCGGAGGCGGCGTCGATCAGCCGATCCTTCCACGCCTTTAGCGACAACCGCGGCCACGTCGCAAGATGCAACAAGCGGGCTTCCCCCGGTTGTACGTTTACGACCGCGGCCGAGAGTGCGTACTCGTCCGCGTCCACGATCACGACCGCCCCCGGCCCACCCGCTTGCGGGCGGATCGGCACGACCCAGGAGGACTTTTCTTCCTTCGGTGCCGAGGGCGATTGTTTTCGCGGGGCGAGGAATGCATTCGCACGGTGGGAGACGATCGCGAGCGGGGCGGACCCCGTTCCGGTGAGGGGCAACTTGGCCTTCATCGCCAGTGCCCATAGTGCCTTCATCTGCGGGGCCGCGAGGTACGACGGTACGACCAGAACGCCGCCGTCGGCCTCGGCCGTGAGCGGGCCGCGGAGCTTGTCGAAGGTAGCGGCGAGGGCCGATTCCGGCGTCAGTGACACGCGGTTCCCCCGCCACTCGCGGACCTGGCCCAGTTGTGGGAGGAAGTTCGCGCAAACGAGGTGCGGCAGCGTCCGGCAGATCGAGTACCCCTGCCGCCCGACTTCCGGCGTCCGGCGTTCCAGGTTGATGAACAGTGGCAACTCGTCCTGGGCGTCGTCGAGCGTTACGGCGTTGATGTGACCCCCGGCTGCCGCGATGGCGCGGACGCGAGAGGCCGTCAGGTCCACGCCCATCAACTTGGTCCGCTCGTGCGAGGCCGTTGCCGATCGCTTCGTCGTGCCGAATCCGAACATCAGTTCTTCTCCCCGCCGTCGGCCCTGGGGTCGTACAACCGCAGCAACAAGTGCTCCTGGCAATATTCCTGGCAGTCGATTACCAGTGTTTCTTCGGACCGTTGGACCGAGTGCAGCAGGTACATGAGCACGATGCTGAGCACCAGGGCCACCAGGGTACAGTCGAAGGCGATCTTGAGCTGGTCGGTCGCCACCCGGAGGAACGTCGCGTTGTCGATTTCTTGCGTGCCACCGAGGCCGAACGACCCAGCCAGCCCGCGGACGGTGCCGATGAAGCCGATGGCGGGGATGGCCCAGGCCAGGTAACTGACGAGGCCGCCCATGCTCGCCGTCAGGCGACCGTACTCGATGTCGGCCTGATTTCGCACCACTTCCGCCACGTCCGGGGCGGCTTTGCTGACGGCGTACTTCCCGAGGCCCAGGCGGATCATGTTCGCCAGGATGTACGGCCCGCCGCGACTGCTCACCTGATCGACCTTCCGCGCAAGGGGGCGAGCGTCTTCGGGCAAGATTCTCGCACCCTCGTCGGTCGGCAGCAGTTCCAGGTGAAAGGCGGCCCGTTGGCGGGAGACTTCGCGGGAACGGACGATCAGCACGAGCGTCGCCCACACGAAACAGAGGTAGCAGGCGACTTGTTCCGGCCCGAGGAGCAGCTTCGAGATGCGTTCCGGCGTCCACTTCGCCAGGAACTCGGCCCGCGTTTCACCACTGCCGGTGAACTGCCACAGCGGGATGACCACGGCTCCGACGACGACGAGCGCGACGACGAGTAGCAACCATTCGCGGGCCGGTTTATGGGACGAACGCAAGGACATCCACTGTCTCCAACCCACGCGGAAGGGAATCGGGTACTTCGCCCCCGCCGATCGGCCGTGCTGGCCTTGATTCATTGTCCCGGCACACGCCCGGCGGTCAAGTCACACTTTGCCGGTCGTAGCGGTTTCGGTCCTGCCGAATAAACAAACTGTGCGGGTCGGCGAAGATGCAGTCGACCGAAATTTAGAACACTGACTGGAGATTCGATCCATGCGCGCCAAGATTTGGCCCTCTCTCGGCTTGGCTCTGCTCCTGTTAACTGGCACAACCGCGCCAGCCGCCGAACCAAAACTGCAGGACGCCCCGCCGCCGCCGGCCGGCTTCCCGAAGTTCGTCTGGCAAGAGATCGACGCCAGCCTGAAGATCGGCTACGCCGTCATCCTCGAAGACCTGAACGGCGACAAGAAGCCGGACATCATCGTCGTAGATCAGCACAAGATCGTCTGGTACGAGAACCCGACCTGGAAGAAGCGAGTCATCCTCGACGGCAAGACGAAGCCGGACAACGTCTGCATCTGCGCCCTGGACATCGACGGCGACGGCGACTTGGAACTCGTCGTCGGGGCGGGGTGGAAGCCGTTTGACACGAAGAACCCCGGCACTCTGCAATGGCTGAAACGCGGCAAGACGATCGACGACACGTGGGACGATTACGCCATCCCGTGCGACGAACCAACGGTCCACCGGATTCGCGCGATCGACCTCGACGGCGACGGCCGGAAGGAAATCGTCCTCGCCCCGCTGATGGGCCGCGAGGCAACACAGGCGGCGAACTGGACCGACGGCCGGCCGGTGCGGATTCTGTCGTACAAGGTGCCGGCGACCCCGCACAAGCCGGAGAGTTGGAAGCCGACGGTACTGAGCGAAGAACTGCACGTCGTCCACAACTTCGCCCCGTTCACGCCGCCCGGGGCGAAGAAGCCGATGAGCCTCATGACCGCCAGTTACGAGGGCTATTCCGCGATCATCCTCGGGGCCAACGGCACCAAGACTCAGACGAGTTTGACCCACGAAGCCAATCAAGCCAACCCGAAGTCGAACCGCGGATCCAGCGAGATCAAGCCCGGCACCTTGCTGAAAACGAGCCAGGGCGGCGGCATCGACCGCTCGACTGGGGCGGTCGTCGCGACCGTCGAACCCTGGCACGGCAACGAAATCGTCGTCTACACCGGACCGAGCGGCAAGAAGCCGACACGGCAAGTTCTGGACAACCACCTGCGCTGGGGCCACGCCGTTTCGTTCGGTGATCTCGACGGCGACGGGGCGGACGAACTGGTTATCGGCGTTCGGGACAACCCGGCGAAGGACGACAAGTTCACTGAGAAACGCGGCGTTCGCTTGTACCGCAGTGCCGACAGCACCGGCGAGAAGTGGGACCGGTACATCCTCGAAGACGGCGGTGTGGCGGTCGAAGACTTGGCCGTCGGCGACCTGAACGGCGACGGCCGGCCGGATATTGTGGCTGTTGGCCGCGCGACCGGCAACTGTCGCATCTACTGGAACCAGGGTCGGTAAGAAGTGCGGAATGCGGAGTGCGGAACGCGGAGTGAAAACCAAAAAGCCGGGGTTTCTTGCCTTTCACTCCGCGTTCCGCACTGGTCACAGCGATTCGGCGATTTCCCAGCCCTTGCGGTACTCGCGGCGGACGAACTTGTTCGCCGCGGTGTCGTTGGTGATCGTCATCTTCGCGGCGTCCCACTCCAACTTCTTGCCCGGTACCCGCGTTGCCAGACAGCCGAGTAGCACGAACTCCGTCAGCGGGCCGGCGAACGAGAACGGGGCCGACGCCTTGTCCTCACCGCGGCACGCTTCCACGAACTGCACGAAGTGGTCCTGAGCCGGCAGCTTCGGCAGGTCTTTCTTCTCCTTGAACTTCTCCTCCGGCAGTAACACCGGCATCCCGATGTACGGCGAGTACATCACGCCTTCGGTGCCGATGTAGATGCTGCCTTGGTCGTTGAGTTTCCGGCTGCCGAGGTGCTTCAGCACGTCTTCCGGTGGGCGGCGGGGGCCGTTCGTCCAGTTCAGCGTCAGCGTCTCGGTGGTGTACTTCGTTTCCGGGAACTCGAACGTCACGGCCGTTTCCAGCCCCCAACTGTCGGCGTGGGCCGACTCGCCGGTCGATTGAATCGTCTTCGGTGCGGTCAGAGCCAGCGAGTTGAAGACCGGGTCGAGAATGTGGCAGCCCATGTCACCGAACGTGCCGGCCCCGAAGTCGAGCCGCTTCCGCCAATCGCCGGGGTGGTAGTATCCCTTGATAAACGGCCGATCGGCCGCGACGCCGAGCCATCCGTCCCAGTTGAAGTTCGCCGGGACGGGGTCCGTGCGGTCCGGCCGGGAGGTCTTATCGCCCCACATTTTGCCGCTCCAACTGTGGACTTCCTTCACCTTGCCGATGGCCCCGGACTGGATGATCGCCACCACCGTACGGTGCTCGGCCGACGAGTGGATTTGAATGCCCATCTGGGTGACGAGTTTCTTGTCGGCCGCGACCTTCGCCATCAGCCGCGACTCGGCTACCGTCTGCGTCAGTGGCTTCTGCGTGAAACAGTGCAAGCCCTGCCGCATCGCCCGCAGGCTGATCGCCGCGTGCATGTGGTCCGGCGTCGAGATGCACGCCGCGTCGAGGTTCTTTTCTTCGTCGAGCAACTTCCGCCAGTCTTGGTAAACCTTCACGTCCGGGAACTTCTTCTTCACGTTCGCGATCCGGCCGAGATCGACTTCGGCGACGGCAACGAGCTTGAAGTGCTTGCTCCGGGCCATCTCGGAGAAGTCCGAGAACGCCCGGCCGTCGGCCCCGAACCCGGCGACGGCGACCGTCTCGCTCGGGGCAGCGGTCGCGTGCGCGCGGAACACGGTAGGGGCCGCGATGACGGCTGCCGCGCCTTTCAGGGCCGCACGGCGGGTGATGCGAGGGGAAGTCATGGGGAATCTCCAAAAGGGAAAATGAAAAAGCCCACCCGCGGAAGGGTGGGCCGGAGAGTTTCGATTACTTGCTGAGAGCCTTGATCTTGATGTTGCGGAAGGCGACCGGGTCGTTGTGGCCGGCGAGGCCGAAGTAGCCGGTCGTGCGGTCCTTGCCCGGGTGCGGCGAGTTGGCCATGTACGGCTCCTTCACCTTCGACAGGTCGCCGTCGAGGATGAGGTTACCGTTGAGTTCGACCTGGATCGTGGAACCCTTGATCGTCACCTTCTCGAAGTTCCACTCGCCGATCGGCCGCTGGTAGCCGCGCTTGGCCGCGATCATGCCGTAGGCCGAGCCGTGCGCCTGCCGCGGGTCGATGCCCTTGTAGTCGTCGTCGAGGACTTGCAGTTCGCACATGCCGACGTAGGCCGTGTCGCCGCTGCCGGGGTAGCGAATCGCGAGGCCGTTGTTGCCGTTCTTCGGCAGCTTGAATTCGAACGTCGTCACGAAGTCGGCGTACTCGCCCTTCGTGTGCAGCACGCCGCCCTTCTTCGGCTTGCAGACGATCGCGCCGTCCACGACTTCGTAGTTCTCGACCGCGCCGGCCCACCCGTCAAGCGTCTTGCCGTCGAAGATTGGCGTCAGCCCTTCGCTCGCCTTCTTCTCGAGCATCGCGTTCGCCTCGGCCGGCGTGAACTCCTTGAGGAAGATGTTCCGCCAGCGGATCTCGCCGCCGTGCGTTTGTAGCAGGAACTTGCCGACCTTCGGCAGCGGGTTCGCCTTATCGAAGTAGCTCTCCAGCATCGCGTGATCGACGACGAGCTTGTCGTTCAGGTAGATGGTGGTGATGGAGCCGAGTTGGACGATGCGGAACTTGTTCCACTCGCCCAGCGGCTTGTCGGCGAGGACGAGCGGGTCTTTGCCCTGCTTGTACTTGGTGTTGTTCCACAGGCCGCCACTGCCGAACTTCTTGCCGAGGCCCGTTGGGTCGGCTTCCGTCGAGTCCCAGATTTGCACCTGCGGCGTGTTCTTCAGGTAGATGCCCGAGTCGGCCTTCGCGACGGTCTTGTACTCGATGAGCAGTTCGTAGTCGCCGTAGTCCTTGTCGGTCGCGAGGTACGCCCCGTGACCGTCGTTCACCAATTCCTCGTTCTGCACGCTCCAGTGCTTCTTCGCGTCGGCCGTCCACTCTTCGACTTTCTTCGCTTGCTCCTCAGGCGTGAGCTTCGCCAAATCTTGCGGGGCGGCCCCCTTGCCGTGGATGGCCCAGCCGTGCCAGCCGGTCAGGTCTTTGCCGTTGAACAAGGCCGTGAAGCCGGTCGGCGGTTCGACGGCGGACGCGGCAAACGGCGCGAGGAGGAGGAAGAGAATCGCCAGTGTGATCCGACGCATAACGGGTTCCCGAGTCGAGGAAGAATTGCGCTGCCGGGGCGGCAGGTCAGTGGAGGGTACCTCGATCATACGTGAACGGCGGCGGTCGGAAAGGGGCGATCCGACCGCGCCTGGACGCAACATTCCTTAGAAACTCAGGCCGGGAAGCCTCGTGACCCCAATCGTCACAGTCGGACGACGCTGCTGCTGCGGATCGACTCCTCGGCCGCCTCGATCATCTTCTGAGCGGTGACGGCGTCTTCGAGCGTACTCAGCGGCGGCAGGTCGTGGCGGAGGCAGTCGACGAGGAAGTGTCGGACCTCGTTCATGACGCTGCCCTGGTACGCGGTGTACGTCTGTGAGTGCACGAGGCCGGGCTTGATCTCGACGTGGTCGCGGTAGCTGTACCGGGTGCTGCCGGCCGTGCCGATGACCTTGACCATGACCGTCCACGGGTCGGCCGCGTGGTCGTCGGCCGCGAAACTGGCGCAGAAGTGGGCGAGGGCGCCGTTGTGCAGCCGCATCTGCACCATCGCGATGTCTTCCTCCTTGTACTCCTGGTAGTGCAGGGTGGCCTTCATGGCACACAGTTCGACCGGCTTCCCGACGAGGTAGAGCAGGATGTACGAGTGGTGCGTGAGGATCTGCCGCACGACGCCGGGGTATCGCTTCGCGACTTCCTCCGGGTGGTGGATGTTGTACATCACGTAGGCCGAGACGATCTTGCCGAGGTCGCCGCCATCGACGAGTTCCTTCGTGCGTTGCATCGACGCTTCATAGACGTAGTTGTGCCCCGGCAGGCAGACGAGTTTCTTGGCGTCCGCGAGCGTCCGCATCTGCTCGATTTCTTCGACCGACTGCCCGACCGGCTTCTCGACCAGCACGTGCTTGCCGGCCTTCAGCGCCGCCGCGGTGTATTCGAGGTGCGTCTCCAAGTTCGTGAGGATGAACACCGCGTCGATGAGCGGGTCGGCGAGCATGGCTTCGATGGTCGGATAGTTCTTGCACCCGAACTGTTTGGCCCGCTCCTCGGCCCGCTCCTGACTGCGGTTCCAAAGGCCGTAGAGCTTCGCCCCCGGCGTCCGCTGGACGGCCTTCGCGTGCAAAATCGAGATGTCGCCAGCCCCGATGAAGCCGACGCCGATGGTGTCCTTGGTGATCTTGGCCATGAGTGGTCTCGGTGGGAGATGGTTCGCAAGCGGTCTGAAGTGCTTTATATAGCCCCCGCTTGCGGGGGTACGGGACGAGCCTTCGACTCTCACGAACCGAGCCTCCCGCGGGAACTGCGTCGCGATGAGAAAGACGCCATCAGCGGAGGAAGGCCGATTTGGCGAACGCCGCGATATACTCTCGCTGCTCGGCCGTCTCCGGAACGGGACAGCCGCGGGCCGCGCTCACATGGCGAACCGCAGTCTCCACTTCCACCTCGGCAGCAACCAAAGCGCAAATAGCCACCGTGGCCGCGCGGCCGATGCCTTGCCGGCAGTGGACCGCGATGGTTTCGCCGCTCGCGAGCCGCATCCCGATGTCGGCGATGAAGGCCGAGAACGCTTCGCGCGATGTGGGCACGTCACGGTCGGCAATCGGGAACGCGGTGAAATGAATGCCGTTCGCCCGGCACAGATGGCTCTCTTCGGCGAGGCCCAAATCCGCGACCTCATCGGCGACGAGGAGGGAAACGACGCCGCTGACCTCGGCCCGCCGCCAAGCTTGGACCTCGTCCTCCAGCCAATCGCCGCCACGTGGTCGCGGCATGATCGCGAGGCGGCCGGGCCAATCGGCCGTAATCCAGTGCAGTTCGGTTTTCATGATGTCGGCCCACGTGGTGCGATTCCGGGTAGGAAGGCAAGAAGCACGGGCGTGGCCCGTGCTTCGGTAGGAATCGGTAACGTCCTGCGGGTCAGGTCGTCTTCGCCGCCCGGCGGCGGACGAACGGGGTGAGGCAGCCCATCCCGATCAGCCCGACCAGCAATCCGCCCGGTCCCGGCGTTACCACGGCCCCGCCGCCGCTGGGGGCGGACAGGTTCAACCCTGCCACGTCTGTGGACGAAAGTGCTCCCTGATAGACTTGGATGCGAAACGCCGTGCCGGAAGGCGCCTCGCCCCCGTTCGTAATGCTGTCGTCGGTGAAGAATGTTGCCACGTTGTTCATGGCATTGAAGACGGCATTCGAACTACTGTCTAAAAAGCTAATTTGTTGCGACCCATTCACGTACCCGACGACATTGCCCATTGCGTCACGGGTCAACACAACAGTGGCAGATGTCCCAGCCGTGAACTGGCCCGCTGTGCTGGAGGCGAACGGGTAAAAGTTAAACGCGGTGTTGAGGTTGTACAGGCCGGCATCGGCACTACGATTTTTGAAGTCGAGGATCTTCCGATACCCGTTGAGTTGATCGAACTCGAAGAGCAAGGCGATGGAGTAACTACTGCTGAGCGACCCGGTGAGGCCGTTGCTCAACGTTAGCCCTTGGTTTGCGCTGAACGCATAACCGCCATCGGCGAACATCCCCCCCCCAAGGGACGAAAGGGCTGGCCCGTTACCCTGCAAATCCGCATAGGACGATTTCCGCAGGTCGTAGTCGAGGTACGGCGACATGAATGCCGCCCGAGAAACGGGGGCCAGCGTCGCGAGAATAGCCACAGACAGGAAAGAGGTGATAGTCTTCACGGCTCGAATCTCCGGAGCCAGTAGAAGTTAACGTCGGCGGATCCGTCTCTGCCGCAGGCTTCAAATTAATGCCTAGTATAAATCGTCCACAAACCATAGGGCAAATATAATTTGACGATTATCCTGAATTTAACGATATGGCAGGAACGTCGGGCAATCTGACAAGAGGTGATGGAGTCGGGGCAGGAATGTTGAGATTCCTGTCCCGAACCAGTGGTTCGGGACAGGAAAACGTGGTCATCCCGCCGCCGTGCCGACGGCGCGGAAGTCCTCCATCGCCCGGGCCACCGCGAGCGGGACGACCTTCTTCAGCCGCTGTTCGCGGCGGATGTCGGCCCAGCGGTCGAGGATGCGCTTCGCTTGTCGGCTGCCGGTCCGCTCGTGGTACTGCTTCACCAACGGGTGCAGCCACTCGTAGTCGGAGTGCTTGCACGGCAGCACGGCCACGCTGCTGCTGTGCAGCTTGTTGGCCAGTTCGTTCTTCGGGTCGAACACGAACAGTTCGCCGCCGGTCATGCCGCTGCCGACCTCGTTCTCAATCGGGCCGAGGATCACCACCCGGCCGCGGGTCATGTACTCGCAGGCGTACTTGCCGGCCGCTTCCGCCACGATCGTCGCGCCGCTGTTGCGGATGCCCAGGCGGTGGCCGGCGCGGCCGCCGATGAACACCTGCCCGCCGGTGGCGCCGAAGGCGACGTTGTTGCCGGCCACGCTCATGATCTCGCCGCCGTAGTCGCTCGCCTTGTAGTCGAGCGTCACCACAATGCTGCCGCCACTGATCCCCTTCGCCAGCCCGTCCTGGCAGAAGCCGTGGAGTTCCAGGTCCAGGCCGTCGATGCACCACGCGCCGAAACTCTGGCCGGCCTCGCCCTCGAACTTCACGCGAATCTTCCGGCCATTCGGCATCCCCTCGCGGCCGTAGAGACTCGCGATGCTACCGGCGATGGTAGCCCCCACGCTGCGGTCGCTGTTCTTGATTTTGAACGTCAGGGCGGCGTCCTGCGCCAGGTCAATCGCGTCGGCCAGGGCGGCCACCATCTTCTGATTCAAGTTCGGGCCGGCCGGCTCGCAGACGCCGATGGTCCCACGGAACTGCGGGAACTTTGGTTCCAGTTTGTCGAGGGCCATGTCTTCGCGCAAGAACTTCGACACGTCTACCTGGGCCGGGCGGCCCTTGACGTCCGGCCGGCGTTCGAGCAGGTCGGAGCGGCCGGTGATCTGGCCGACGTGCGTGAAGCCCATCTCGGCGAGCAAACAACGCACCTCCTCGGCGACGGCGTGCAGGTACGCCTTCGTGTGTTCCGGGTGGCCCTTGAAGATTTCCGGCGAGCCGGTGATGCCCGTCGGGCAGTTCGGGATGTGGCAACTCTTGCACACGATGCAGCCGACTGACACCATCAACCCCTGGCCGAAGACGAACTGGTCGGCACCCAGGAGCGAATACTTGATGACGTCCCAGCCGTTCTTGATGCCGCCGCCGACGCGGAGCTTCACGCCCGTGCGGATGCCGTTCACGACGAGCGCCTGGTGCGCCTCACACAAGCCCATCTCACTCGGCAAGCCCGCGTGCTCCTTCGATGACACCATGGCCGCGCCGGTGCCGCCGTCGATGCCGTCGATCTCGATCACGTCGGCCCCGGCCTTTGCCACGCCGACGGCAATGGTGCCGATGTTCTCGACGGCGACGAGCTTCACCGACACGAGGATGCCCGGCTTCGCCGCCTTCAGGTCGTAGATCAGTTGCGCCAGGTCTTCGATGGAATAAATGTCGTGGTGCGGCGGCGGCGAGATCAGGTCGGTGCCCGGCTTCGCGAAGCGAATCTCGGCGATCTCACTCGTCACCTTCTTGCCCATGAGCTGGCCGCCCTCGCCGGGCTTCGCCCCCTGGGCCATCTTGATTTGCAACTCCTCCGCGTTAATCAGGTACTCAGCATCGACGCCGAACCGGCCGCTCGCCACCTGCCGGATGCGGCTGCGGAATCGGCTCTTGCGGAGGTCGCCGCCGAGGGCGTACACCTCCGGGTGAGCCTGCCGCTGCTGGCGGACCTTCTCCCAGAACGACCCCCACGCCCGCGGCGGGATGTCGTTGCGGAACCGTGACTCGCCGCCCTCGCCGGAGTTGCTGAACCCGCCGAGTTCGTTGAGGGCCGCCGCGATGGTCATGTGCGATGCGCCCGTGAGCGCGCCGTGGCTCATGGCCGCACCGCGGAAGTGGTTGACGATCAGGTCGTGGGCGTCTTGCACGCTCTCCTTCGGCACGGCCGTACCGGCCTTGATCTTGAACAGGTCTCGCAGCACCGTCGGCACGCGGGTGTTCACCATATCGGTGAACTTCTTGAACTTCGTGCCGACCTTCAATTCCAGCGTGTCGTCCTTCACCTTCGGCGGGGTGGTGTACGCGATCTCGCCACCGCCGCCGGCCGGCTCTGGGTGGGCCTCCAGGACGGCGTCGCGGAGGGCCATCCGCACCTTCGCGTTGAACGCGCGGTAGTCCATGTTCTTGCCCATCGGCCGGTTCTTGTTCGCCATCTCGTCGGCCCGCTCGACCCGCCACTTCGCGTCTTCGGCGAGATCGGCCAGGGTCAAGCCGCCGACACGGCTGGGGAAGTCGCCGAGGAACTGCATCAGTTCTGGGCCGAAGCCGACCGCTTCGAACAGCATCGCCCCGCGGTAGCCCTCGATGGTCGTGATGCCCATCTTCGAGATGACCTTCTTGATCGTGTCTTCGAGGGCCTCGAAGAGATTTTCCAACGCCTCCCGCGGGGCGATGGTGATGTCCTGCTTGCTCTCCGGGTGCTTGTAGGTGATGCCGTCCTTCACCAGCCGCAGCATCAGGTACGGGTGAACCGCATCGGCCCCGAACGCCACCAGCACGCAGATGTCGTGGCCTTCCTGAATGTCGCCGGCCTGCACGACGAGCGAACAGCGGTCGCGTAAACCCTGCTGGCAGAGATAATTGTGGACCGCTCCGAGCGCCATCAGCGACGGGATTGGGTCGATGCCGCGGCGCACGGCTTCCTTGTCCGAGAGGCAGAGGACGTGGTAGCCCTCATGAACGGCCCGCTCGGCGTCGCTGCGGAGCTTGTGAATCGCGGACTTCAGCGCCTCGGCCCCGCCTTGCAGTGGAAACGTCGCGTCGAGTAACTTGAAGCCGAGCAGTTCGTTCGCCTTGATCTCCTCGATGACCGCGTCGCTGATGACCGGCGACGGCAGTTCCATCTGCTTCACCGGCAGTTCGTCCGGGTTCATCGTGCCCCGATTCGGGAACGCTTTGCCCAGGTACGTCGATAGCGACATCGCCCCGCCCTCGCGGTACGGGTCGATCGGCGGGTTCGTGACTTCCGCGAACGTCTGCTGACAGTACTTGAACAGTGTCGGGTGGTGCTCGCTGAAGATCGTCAGCACGCGGTCGTGACCCATGCTCGACAGCGGCTCTTTCTTCAGCTTCGCCATGTCTTTGACGAACACGGCCCGCTCGAAGTCCCAGCCGCACGCTTGCAGCAGGTTTTCGAGCGTCCAGTTCTGCTCCTTCAGCATCGCGTCGATCACGTCCTCCACTTGTCGCGTGAAGTCGAAGCCCTCGGTGATGATTATCTGCCGGCGGTTGAGTTCGTGGATGTCGCCGAGTTCGGCCTTCGCCTCCTCGACGACGCGGCCCATGATCTGCTTGCTGTCGAGTCGCGTGCCGGTCTCGGTGTCGATGGCGATGATTTCACCGGGCTGGAGTTGACCGCTCGCGACGATCGTGGTGTTGTCGAGGCCGAAGACGCCGGTTTCCGAACCGATGTACAGCCAGCCGCGCTGGTCGGCGCACCACCGCACCGGGCGAAGGCCCATGCGGTCCACGAGGCCGACCATGTACCGGCCGTCGGTCGCGAGAATCCCCGCGGGGCCGTCCCACGCGGCGAGGCTGCCCATCGTGCGGCGGCAGTACGTGAACAGTTGGAACGCTTCCGCCCCCCACACGTCGGCT
Organism: Limnoglobus roseus; assembly: GCF_008254045.1. Taxonomy (GTDB): domain Bacteria; phylum Planctomycetota; class Planctomycetia; order Gemmatales; family Gemmataceae; genus Limnoglobus; species Limnoglobus roseus. The sequence goes on from NZ_CP042425.1 coordinate 4,775,719, forward strand.
TCCGTGTCCCACACCGGCGGCACGGACAGGCGGAGGGAGCGCAGGAGACTCCAGTTCTGTTCGAGCAACAAGTATTCGAGCCACTCGTCGAGGCTGGCTGAGTCGCTCATCTTCGGGGTGCAGAGGTCGCCGCCGGCTGGTGGCGGCGTGAGGCCGCGGGAGAAGGCTTTCACCGCGTTGCGGTTGGTGCGGATGGTGTTGATCTCGCCGTTGTGGCAGGTGAAGCGGAACGGCTGGGCGAGCTTCCAGTTCGGGAAGGTGTTCGTCGAATAGCGGCGGTGGAAGATCGCGATGCCGGCTTCGAAACCGGGGGCGATCAGGTCCGGGTAGTAGTCGCACAGGTGCGGGCTGGTGAACAAGCCCTTGTAACTGACCAACCGCGTGGACAAGGACGGCACGTACACGTCGAGACCGGCCGCCTTGAACTCTTCGCGCAGCACGAGGCGTTGCCGGTAGAGGTACTGCTCGGCCGCGGTCGCGTCGCCTTCGACCTGGAACAGCCATTGCTCGATGGCCCCCGGCCGCGTGTCGCGGGCGGTCTTCGGCAGGATGCCATCGTTCGTCGGCACGGCCCGCACGCCGAGCAATTTCACCGGCCCGCCAGCGAGCTTCCGGCGGAAGATGCTCCGGGCGCGTTCGATCGCCGAGGGTTCCCGGTCCTGGATGAAGAACATGCCCACGGCGAGCCGGTCGTCAGCCCCCAGCGATCCGGCGTCGGCGAAGCCGAGTTTCTTCGCTTCTTCACGGAAGAAGGCCTGTGGGATTTGCAGCGTCAGCCCGGCCCCGTCCCCGGCCGCGCCGCAAACGCCGCCGCGGTGCTCCAGTGCCTTGAGGGCGTGCAAAGCCTTCTGGACGACCTCGGCGTTCGGCTTCCCGTCTTTGGCGGCGACCCCGCCGATGCCGCAGGCATCGCGGCCGATTTCGTCGGTATACAAGAGTTGTCCGGCGCGCACGAGTTCGAGACCTGCATTCATTCTCGGTACTCTTCGAAAGGGAGAGAGAAAGGTGATCTGCACAACCTCTCTATATTACTGTTGGGCAAGAAGTTGAACAGGCGGAAAACGGCACAGTTGCTTCATCCGGCAACCTAAGATCGTCGGCTGAAATGGTTCGTGAAAATTCTCGGATGGCTACTTGCATCGTGGAAAAGGGGCCGGTACAACACGAACCATGCGTTCCGGCGGCGAATGTGACCGACCAGACGCGGACTCGCTAATTCTGCCCTTCCTATAGGGACACCGTCTCACTCCCCATTTTCTGCGAAAGGGTCGGACATGGACTTCTTTAGTAGCTGGACCTTCATGCTGCTCATGGGTGGCGCGCTGGTGGGTCTGATCATTCTGCTCGTTGTCATGCAGAAGCGCAAGAACGACGAATAACTTTCGCACCGATCCGCCGTGCGTTTTCGACCCACGCTTGCGTGGGTCGCTTGCTTTAACGACCGCACGGACGGACGGACGGACGGACGGGCTTTACGGCATGACTTGCCACGCGGCCGGCACGCTGCGGTCGGTTTCGCCCTGGGAAATGAACCGCCCGCCGACGTAAAACCGCCCTTCGTCGTCGCGCGTCTGACTACCGTAGATCAACAACCCCTTCCAGGCGTTCGCCGACACGGGCACGGCCAACTTGGCCGCGGTCGCCCGCCGCGTTCGTAGGTCGAACGCCAGCCATTCGTAAGTCGGCTCGCCGCGAGATGGGCGGTGGCCGATGCCGACCAGATTCGACTCTCCGTCGTAGCTGAAGAGCGTGGGGCAGTAGCACTCGCCGTCCGGGTGGACGTTGCCGAGGTCCACGACGGCACTGCCGGTCGCCCGCGGCGTCAGACGGTACAAACGGCCCTTGTCGGTGACGAACGCGAACCCTTCGTCCTTCAGTTGCGTGACGCCGACGATGCCGTGCGAACCCGAATCGGGCGACGTGCTGTATCCGGTGAGCGGGAACGCGGCCTGTTCCTGTAACTTCTCGTCGTACTCAATCAACTCCACCTTGCCGGCCGTCACCCGCGGGACGAAGGCGTGGTCGCGGCCGTCGGCGAGGATGTTCCGCGTCGTGTGCCCGCCGACGGAGCCGACTCGCACCGTGTTGCTGAGCGTGCCGCGCTCGGTGTCCCATTGATAGAGGACGTGGCCGAAGTAGCCGAGGAAGTAGACGTAGCGCCCGCCGAGGGCGGACGCGATCACGGCCTCGCGAACGTCGGCCAAGTGTTCCCACTCGCCGCCCTCCGGCTTCACCCGCCACAGGTGCGATCCGAACGTCGGCAGCTTCGTGCCGTCGTCATTCTCGTCGCCTTCGTCGAGGGACGCGAAGTAGAGGAAGCCGTCCGCGGCCTGCCAGATCTTCGAGTGAATCTTGTTCTGGTTCTCTCGCGGCTTGGCGAGGCCGAGCCGCTTCAGGTTCTCGACCACGCCGCCGCGGTCGGTCGTGAGGTTCGTTGCGGGATCGAATTCGATCAGGTGGGCGGACAGCACGTCATTCCCGTCGGTGGACACGCCGTAATAAATGTGCCCGCGGTGGTCGCGGCCCGTGCTACCCCACACGGAAGCGGCCGCGTGAAACTTCGGCAACTCGATCGCCCGCACCGTGGGGATGCGGCCCGGATCGAGCGGCGTCCGCGTGAAGACGACGTTCTTGGGTTCAGGCGGCGGTGTCGGGCGAGGCACGTTTCGCCGCGGACCCGGTTCGTCCGGTGCGGACGGAGCAGGGGCCGCCGGTGGCGAGGACGAACTGCCGGCACACCCGGCGAGCAGGAGGAACAGCGGAAGAATGCGGCAGGACATCGGGACGACTCACGCTGCTACGGGCGATTTTCGCGAACGGCTGAATGGTCTCGTGTGAGGTCGTGGTCGGCTGACCTACTCCCCGAGTCAGTCCGGTAGGAGGCGTTCGAGCCAGACGTGGGCGTTGTCCACCGGCCACGCTCCCGCCTCGGTCTTCCGCAGCCGGTGCAAATTCCCGACCTTGTCCCAGCCGTCGTTGGAGGTGTTCTCGGTGATCGCCTGGAGGTACGGCTTCAGGCCAGGACAACTCTTCTTCACCCGGTCCCAGAGGGCCACGTTGACGAACTCTTTCACCCGGTCCGGACTCGTGCCGCGGATGTCCACGTCCACGTCGAAGCGGTCGCCCACGAGTCGCGCTTGAATGATGACGAGTTCTGCCCCCAGGTCTCCGAGCGTGCTCCCGTCGCCGAACTGCCACCCGCCGCTGGCGGCGAAGGTGAACGTCGGCGGGTTCGGGTTGTCGGGTTCGGTGATCGCCGTCAGCATTCCGTCGGCGAGCTTCGGCTTCTGGGTCGCGTTCCGGCGGGCGAGTTCGACGATCAACCCCTCGTTGTTTGAAATGGTGTAGGCCGGGCGGGGCGAGATCACGCCGTGCATGGTCCAGTCGCCGTTCGGCGGGAACGTCAAGAACTTCTGCCCGTCGAGGACTTGCACCTTCCCGCCCGGCCACGTCGCCGTTTGGCCGACCCACTCCGGCGTCAGGAACGCTCCCTCGGCCGTGGCCACCCCACGGCCGGTGCGATCTCCGAGGTTGGCGAACGTGAACCGCTCCCCGTGGCGCAGGTCGAAGCGGTAGCGGCTAGTCAGGTCGTTCAAAACTTTGACGAACCGGGACTGCGGGCGGATGTGCGACTGCGCGGCAAGCCAGTACGCCTCCGGGTGGGCCACGACGAACACGGTCGCGTTGTCGGGCACGTTCACCCACGCGGGCGGGAGGACGTGCTTGGCGACCGGCGGCGGGACGGTATTGTTGGCATTGTCCACGGGCGGCGCCGTCGGTTTGGGCGGCCTCAGGAAGATAACCGCCGCAACAACCGCGAGAAGCGCAACCACGCCCCCCACCGCGGCGAACGGCACCCAGTTCAACTTCTTCTTCCGCTTCTTCTCGGCGAGGCGGGTTTTGGCCTGCCGCCGACGGGTCGCAAGGCCGGCCTCGGTTTCTCGGCTGCGAGAGCGCGTGTCGTCGTCGGAGTTCGGCAGGCCGTCCGCGTCGGAGTTCGACCCCCGGGTCCGTGTGCCAACCGGCGACCCACTCTGAGGGAACGAGTCGTTACTGTCCGGCTCACGGGGGACCAACTTCACCGGCTTCTTCGGCTGAATCGGCGCGGGCTTGGGCGTCGGGGCGGTCACGGTCGTGACCACCTCCGCTTCCAACACGTGGACCGCGCCGGTTGCGATCGTACTCCCCTCGGGGATCGCGAGAGCGCGTGCCGGCACGGCCGCCACGGGTTCCGGCAGCGTCAGGACGATGTCCGGCGTGTTGGCCAACCCCTCGGCCGTGAACGGTGCGAGGCCCTTCGCCACTTCGGCCGCCGTCTGAATGCGGTCGTCCGGCTTCTTGGCCAGCATCCGTTCCATCAACCGGAGCATCTCGAACGGCACGTCGGGCCGTTCCTTGCGGAGGTCCGGAGGCGGGTCGAGTTGATGGCGGAGGAGCTTGTCGATCGGCGACCCGTCCGGGAACGGCGGCCGGCCCTTGAGCAGATAGTAGAGCGTGCAGCCGAGGCCGTAGATGTCCGCCCGGTGATCGACGGTACTCGAGTTCTTGGCCTGCTCGGGGGCCATGTAATCCGGCGTGCCGACGACCGTGCCGTCGCGGGTCACTTCCGTGGTGTCCGGGCTGTCTTCGAGCGATCGGACGAGGCCCATGTCCAGAATGCGCACCGTGGCCACGCCGCCGGTGCCGGGCTGAGCGCGTTCGCCACTGACGAGCACATTCGAGGGCTTAATGTCGCGGTGGATCAGGTTATTCTCGTGCGCGTGCTGAAGGCCGAGCGCCGCCTGACGGATGTACTCGGCCGCTTCGGAACTCGGCAGCGGGCCGAATTCTTTGACCATTCGCGACAGGTCCGACCCGTACACGAATTCGAGGGCGAGGTAGTACCGCCCTTGCGCCTCGTCGGCGTCGAGCAGGGCCACGATGTTCGGGTGGTTGAGCTTCGCCGCTGCTGCCGCCTCGCGCTTGTAGCGGCGCAAGACGGTGGGGTTCGTCATCAGGTGCGCCCGCACGACCTTCAGGGCGACGAGCCGGCCGGTGCCGGTGCGCACGGCCTTGTAGACCTTGCCCATGCCGCCTTCGCCGATCTTGTCCAACACGAGGTACGGGCCGATCAGCACTTCGTGGAGGCGGTTCAGGCGGACCTTGCGGCCCTGGTAGCTTGTGACGAGTTTGTCGGTCGATAAGCGTTCGGCGAGGGCGGGCAAATCGGCCACGAGTTCCGGCGAAAAATGGTCCAGGGCGGCCAGTTGTTCGGGCTTGTAGAGACCGCTCTCGCGAATCGCCTGGAAGAGATTTTGAGGCGTGAAAGCAGACATCGCGAGTCGTCTTACCGGGAGAGCGGTTCCCACCGCCGATCCGGGGCCGTGGTTCTGCCAATTGTACTTCTGAATCGACCGTGTTGTTCGGGAAAAACCGACGGTGCCGGAAAACGAACCGGCCGGATCGCCAACGCGGCCGTCGGGGAAGACGTTACGCCGTCTAAAATCCGATAGAAGAGTGTGGACTCGCCCCGCTACTCGACAGGACGCATCGCCATGACGCCGACCCCGGAACCCGCCCCGCAATACCCCGGCGGCGAAGATGCTCCCGCCTACCGCCTCGCTTTCCAGGCGTGGACTGTCATCTTCCTGCTCGTCATCTGCACGAGTCTCCTCCACTACCTCGGCAGTTGGATTCAGGCCGCGAACCGCTGAAACCGCTTTCGCGGCGAGGCGGCATCCGATACTATTGCTGAATGATCGATGCACACATCCACGTTGTGCCACCACAAATCCCCGGCGCGGGGAGTCTCGCCCCCATCCTGCGTTCGCCGGCCGAGCGCGTGGCGGCGGTAGTCCGACAGGAGATGCAGAACGCCGGCATGACCCGCGCCTTCGCGATGGGCGAGTGGCGCATCACGGCCGACGACCCGCTCGGCATCAACCGCACGCTGATGGTCGCCGACAAGGTGCCGGGGCTGTCGGCCATCGGCATCATGGACCCGATGAAGGACAAGGACGACCACGAGCACTTCCGCCGCGTCCGCGAGGTGATGGCCGCCGGCCGAGTCGTGGCCCTCAAGGCGTACCTCGGCTATCTGCACTACAACCCATCGCACCTGACGTACCGCCGGTACTACGAGATTGCCGAGCAGTATGACGTGCCAGTCTTCTTCCACACCGGCGACACGTATTCGCCTTACGCGAAGCTGAAGTACGCCCATCCACTCGGCGTCGATGACGTGGCGGTCGATCACCCGCAGGTGCGGTTCGTGATGGCCCACCTGGGCAACCCGTGGACGGTCGACGCGGCGGAAGTGATTTACAAGAACGTGAACGTCTGGGCCGACCTGTCCGGCCTCGTCGTCGGGGAGGCGGAGGATTTGATCTACGACGAAGTCCACGAGGACTTGGCCGACGTGATCGACCGCGTCCACAAGGCGATCCGCTACTGCGGGCGGCCGAACCGCTTCCTCTACGGCACCGACTGGCCGCTCGTACCGATGGCCGCGTACCGCGACTTTATCGCGGCGATGGTCCCCGCCGAGATGCACGAGTTGGTCTTCCGCGAAAACGCCGAGCGACTGTTTCGGGTGAAGTGAACCCATGATCGTGCTGGTGTCTCCATTCACAAATGAGGACACCAGGATGAGTATGCTGCTGGCCAGTAATCACGTCCGATTTGTTGCCGGGTTCGTTCCAACTCACGCCGACCTCTATCGGCAATTGCTCACGACGACCGAATGGGATGATCGAATCCGAGCCAGGAAGACGGCCAGCTTCGGCATGCCCTACAACTATTCGGGCATCGCATATCCCACGATTGCATTTCCCGCTCATTTACTGCCAACCGTGGATCAACTCGAACAGCATCTCGGCTACCGCTCGAACAACTGTCTGGCGAACTTCTACCCCGACGGCACTTCGACAATGGGTTTTCATTCCGATTCGACGACCGAACTCGAACCGGGAACGGGCATCGCCATCGTTTCGCTCGGCGCAGAACGAACTCTGACATTTCGGCATCAGGCGGATCGAACTCAACTTGAACCATTCCGACTGTCATCGGGTTCGCTCCTATTCATGTCTGCCATGATGCAAAACGAGTGGAAACACGCCATTCTGCCGGAAGAGGGTGCCGGTCCGCGGATCAGTCTGACGTTTCGTCGGTTACGGTTGTGATCTCAGCAAATCCGAGAATCCGTTAATAAACATCTCCTTCGCACGTTGTCTCATCAGACGCGATGGAGGGGCCATGACCACGGATCGCGATTGGGTCGTCGCCGCCGTGCGGCAGTACGAACGGCCGCTGTTGGCCTACGTTCGTCGTTTGCTGCCCGACGGCGAACGCGGTCGCGATGTCGTGCAGGATGCGTTCCTGCAACTCTGTCAGCAACCCCGTGCGGAATTGGAATCTCGCCTGGCCCCGTGGCTGTTCGCGGTGTGCCGGCGTCGCGCCATCGACATCCTGCGAAAGGACCATCGGATGATCGCCACCCTCGACCCCGTGGCCGAGCCACCCGCTCGCGGCCCCGAACCAACCCAAACGGCCGAGACAAACGACACGACCCGCGTCGTGCTCGGTCACCTCGCGGCACTTCCGACCGACCAGAACGAAGCCGTGCGGCTGCGGTTCCAGAACCATTTTTCGTACCGCGAAATCGCCGAGGTGATGGGCCTGAGCGAATCGCACGTCGGCGTGTTGTTGCACCAAGCCATGAAAGCCCTGCGGACGAAACTGCCGCACCTGGCGTGACCCGTCATCACCCGAACCCTTACGGGGTTCGGTTCGCCATTCGCAAACAATCCGAGGAACCACTCATGACACCCGAAGATTTCGAAACCAAACTCACGGCCTACGCCCTGAACGACGCGAGCCTGACCGACGCGGAGCGCGGCGAGATCGAGACGCGCCTCCGCACCGACCCGGCCGCCCGGCAGTTGCTCGAAGAAACGCGGCAACTCGGCCACCTGCTCACCAAAAGCCTCGCCGCGGAAGTGCAAGCCGCCGAACCGTCGGTGGCACCCGCGGTCGCATCGTCGCTGGCGAGGAAGTCGAAGCTCAAGCGGTGGGCGATCACGATCACTTCGCTGGCGGCCGTCGTGATGCTCGCGGTGTTCGCCGGGCAGAGCTACTTCGATTCTTCGCCACAGAGGGAACCCACACGGGACTTCTACGCATTGAGGGTGAGCGGCGATCAACCGCCGGGAGACTCTAAGCCGGTGCCAACCACGATGGAAGCCATCGACGGCCTCAGCGTTGCCGCGATTCGGGCAAAGGCAAAGAGTCCCCAGGAACTGGCCGAATCTCCGCAACAGCCGGGAAGTAAACCCGCTGATCCATACAACCCCGTTCCGGGTGGCGCCGTTGCGACCGGTGGGGCTTCTCTCGGCGGTCTCGGTTATGGACCGGGTGGTTTCGGAAGTGTCAACAATGGCGGTTTCGGTGGCGGGGGTGGGATTCCTGGCGGAGGTTTCGGCGGCGGGCTTGGCGGCCCTGGCGGCCGCTTCGGTGAAGGCGGGATGGGTACTGAACCGGGTCGCCCGAGAAGCAGAATCAGCGAACGGGGTTTGGGATCTGGAAGCTCCGCCGCCCCGATCCCCGGAATTCCGGCCGCGGGAACTCCCGCGGGCGAAGTAAAGGGCGAACCCGCTGACGCCTCTACTGCGCTCGCAGGCTTTGGCGCTGGTAGTGACCTTGGTGTTGCCGGGGATAGCAGTCCTAGAGTTGGAGGCAAACCGCAACCGAGCGACCTGGCCAAGCGTTCATACGCTGGGGGCCGCGATCAGTACCGGCAACTCATCGAGAATCCGTTCACCCGCGTCGAGGGGCAGGACGCCCTCTCCACCTTCGGCGTGGACGTGGACACGGCCAGCTACGCCATTGTGCGGAACATGCTGAACCACAACACGCTGCCGCACCCGGACGCCGTGCGGTTGGAGGAGATGATTAACTACTTCCCGTACCGCGACGCCCCGCCGGAGGGGGACGACCCGTTCACGGTGCGCGTCGAGATGGCCGGGTGCCCGTGGGCGTCGAAACACCGGCTCGCCCGCGTGTCGCTGAAGGCGAAGCCGATCGACAACGGCAAGCGGCCGGCGAGCAACCTCGTCTTCCTCATCGACGTGTCCGGCTCTATGAACGAGCCGAACAAGCTGCCGCTGGTGAAGGCCGCGATGAAACTGCTCGTCGAACAACTCACCGAGAACGACCGCGTGGCCCTCGTGGTCTACGCCGGGGCGAGCGGCATCGTCCTCGATTCGACGAACGCGAGCAAGAAGGACGCGATCCTGAACGCGATCGACAGTCTCTCGGCCGGCGGATCGACCAACGGCGGTAGCGGCATCCAACTGGCCTACGAAACGGCCGTGAAGAACTTCATCGAGAAGGGCACGAACCGCGTCATCCTCTGCACCGACGGCGACTGGAACGTCGGCACCACCGGCACCGCGGAACTGGTGAAGCTGATCGAGGAGAAGAAGCAGACGGGCGTCTTCCTCAGCGTCTTCGGCTTCGGCATGGGCAACCTCCGCGACGAGATGATGGTGCAACTCGCCGGCAAGGGCAACGGCAACTACGGCTACATCGACACGATTGCCGAGGCGAAGAAGGCCCTCGTCGAGCAAATCTCCGGCACGCTCGTCACCGTGGCGAAGGACGTGAAGATTCAGATCGAGTTCAACCCCGCGAAGGTCGCCGCCTACCGGCTCATCGGCTACGAGAAGCGGAAGCTCGCGGCCGAGGACTTCCACAACGACAAGAAGGACGCCGGCGAAATGGGGGCCGGGCACGTCGTCACGGCCCTCTACGAACTGGTTCCCGCCGGGGAAGCGTTGAACACCGAACCGAAGGTGGACGGCCTGCGATACCAACCCGCTCCGGCCGCCGAAAAGCCGAAGGCGAACGCGGACGAGAAGACCTCGAAGGAAGCGTTCGTCGTGAAACTGCGGCACAAGATGCCGGACGCCGAGAAGAGTACCCTGCGAGAGATTCCGGTCGGCGACGTGGCTAAGTCCTACGACACGGCGTCGGAAGACTTCCGGTTCGGTTCGGCCGTGGCCGCGTTCGGGATGCTGCTGAAGCAATCGCCGTACAAGGGGCAGGCGAACTACGCCCTTGTGGAAGAACTCGCTGCCTCGTCGATGGCGCACGACCCCGGCGCGTACCGGGCGGAGTTCCTGCAACTCGTGAAAAAGGCGAAGGCTCTGAGCAAACAGCCGTAAAGAGGATTCCTCATCCGAAACGACACGGCCGGCGGGGAAACCGCCGGCCGTACTTCATTTCACGCTGACCGTGGCCGGCCAACTCCAGTGCCCGCACCGTCCGCTGGCGTCCCGCCAACGGGCCCGAACGCGGTACTCACCGGTCTGCTGGAAAACCTCCGGCGGAATGCCAATCGCCTGACCCGTTTCGAGATCCTTGTGCCACAGTTCGTGCAGTTCGTACTGACCCCGCTGACCGACGCGGCCGACCCGCCATTCCAACGCCGCCGCCTTCTGTCCGGCCGGTGAGGAGAACGCCGTCGCCTCAAATCGGTACTTCCCATCGGTCAGTTGCTTGACCAGCGGCGTAGCAGGAATTTTCTCGTCCTTCGCCTCGTGGGTGAGGTAGCCCCAACCGTAGCCGCGGTGGTCGCCGTCGTTCGGGGCGTAGTTCTTGATCGGCCGCGAGTCGGTGCAGAAGTCGACGAGGTATTTGCGGAAGCCGGCGAAGTCATTCGTCGCCAGGGTTCGCTTCCACCGACCGCCGAAGTGGTCGCCGTCCACGGGGTTGACGAAGTACGAACCCTTCTGGTTCATCCGCGGGTGCTGGTTCCAGACTGCCTCGTCGAGTCGGGACCAATCGACGGCATAATTCTTTGGCGTCAGTGCCGCACCTAGATCGGCCACCAACTGTCCGACCTGTCCGCCGCGGTCGCCGTTGTCGGCGGCGAACAGGTCGAGGATTTCCCGCGCTCGGTTGCGGTACTCGAGCGCAATTGCCGGCTGGTTGAGGCAGCCGATGGCTTCGATGTAACCGGGTTGGTGGTGGCGGGGGACGAACATCATGTCGTTGTCCCACGGGATCGGGGCCCAGTGGCCGTCGGGATTGCGGTAGTACCCGTGGTTGCCGTCGGGCCGAATGTCGACGTTGCCCAGCAGGCGGTTCATCGCGTGGAAGCTGAAGTACGCCGGCAGGTCGAGGTTCTGCCGCCACCAGGCTTCTTTGGGGTTGGACCGCATCCCGTTCAGGAACTTCTCCCACACTTTCGGGGCGTCGGCCATGTCGTGCGGGGTGTGCTTGACACCGCTCTGAGTGCTGACCGTCAAGCCGTCCGGCAGCTTTCGATCGGCGAGCAACTTCGGCTCCATGTCGCCGATCGCCACGTACACGCCCCACAGGTCGCCCTGGTACTGGTCTTTCGCAGAGACTTCCTCGGCGGTCGTCACGACACGCCACTGCACCCACGTCGCGAAGGGGCTGGGAACTCCGGCGAGGCGGTACGAACGCATCGAGAACACTTCGTCCAGGCCGGTGATGCCGCGGAGGATCGGCAGGTACGGCGTCGACCCGCCGGGGTTCAAGTTGAGGCTGTCGCACGCGGCCGGGAACGGGACGCCATCATGATCGACGAACGGCACGTCGTGGCCCTTGTTGAACTTCAGCCCCCACTTGTTCTTGCCGGAGATGTGCGCGCTCCCCTGGCCGCGGTTGCTGAACTGAACGTGGTCGTAGACGACCCCGTGGTAGACGAGCGTCCCCTGTTGCTTCTGCTTGTGGGCGTTGCCGTCCCACTGGCTCTTCGCAACGTCCTCGGCGCGGGCCAGCAGATGAAGGGTCTGTAACGTGCTGAGGAACTCTGGGGAAAACGTCAGCGGCGGCGTCTTGCCCGGGTCGCGAGTGCCGGTCCACGAGGCGGGGCCGGCGTCGCACCACCACGCGAAGTTCGGGCAAGTGTCGTCGGCCGCGGGCAGTTGCACCGCCTTGCCCGCCGCGTCGGTTGCCACGACGCGATACCGCAACAGCCAGCGGTGTTGTTGGAACGTGGCCGGTACGCGAACGCTGAACACCCCATCGCCGGCCTTCTCGTCCCCCTCCCGGCCGTCATCGCGCATCGGTAGGTCGGCCCAGTTCTTTTCGTAGTCGGGGTCGGACTTACGGACGTACTTCCCGGGTGCAACGGCTTGCAACTTCAGCGTGGCCTTCGTCGTGCCTGCCACCAATCGGGCCGTGACCAGCACCGGCACGCTGGGCTTCGGTTGGACCGGTTCGTGGCGGATCGCCGGCGGTTCCGCAGAAGGTGACGGCGATGCCGTGAAGCCGAGGACGATCAACGCAAGGAATCGCATCACACGCGACCTCGGATAGGGGTGTGGGGCAAGTTTCTATTCTGACGAGTCCGTGGGGCGGCTTCGATTCAACGAGGTTCGGGCGGAAAATGAGTGAGGTCGGCGAAGGGAGTAGGGTGATTGAGGGGATTTGAACCCTCGACATCCAGAACCACAATTCGAATGACCCATTCCACCACTCTACGCCCGTGTCCGTCAGATGGAAGGTTTCGAGGCGAAATGTTGCTTCCCGTCCGCACTCGTCCGCCCGTGCTGTTGGCTGTCATCGACGCTCACGTTCACGTCGGCGGGTTCACCTGTCGAAAGACAATCACGCCGTTGTCGAGTTCCTGCCGAACAACGATTCGATAGCACGGTTCCGGGCCGGCGTACAGCAGATTGAACTCTCCAAAGACACTCAACACGGCGTTGCTCAGGTCGCCGACTAATATGGTTGCACAGATTCAGCGATCCCGAGGAGCGTAACCGTGTCCGATGCCGGCCGCCTGATCCGAGAGTTACATGATGTCGTTTGGAATGCCGGCGATTTGTCGGCGGTCGAGCGGCTCGTGGCCCTGCAGTACGTCATCCACTCCGACCCCGGCGACCAGTGGGAAGGGCGAACGCTCGACCGTGACACCTACCGCGAGCGGGTGACGTACTCGCGAACAGCCTTCCCGGATTTACTCTTCACCCTACACGACGTGATCTCGACCAACCGCCGCGTCGCCGTCCGGTGGACCGCCGAGGGGACGCAGGCCGGCGACCTGATCGGGTTGCCGGCGACGGGCAAGCGATTGCGGTTCGCGGGCCAGACGATCTATGACATCGTTGACGGTCAGGTTGCCGGACACTGGCAGGTGATCGACCGCCTCGGCTTCGTTCAGCAACTCCGCGGGGGTGGCGGGTAGCGACTACTGGCGGTGAAAGACGCCGAGCAACCCGCCCGGCCAGCTCCGTTACGCCCGCCGGATCGCATTTTTGTTGTACCCCCCGTTGTGAGATGTTACTGTCCGTCGTTAAGCGGACACTTCGCCGAACTGGTCGTCGCGGTGTCCCACACACTGTCCGGAGGGGTCGGTCATGGGCGAGTTGGCCGCATATTGGAAGGAAGCGAAAGACAGGGCCGAGAACAATCACAAAATCATCATCAAGTCAAAACCGTCGTCCGCGTCATTGAAGATGCCAGTGTTCAAGAGCGATTTCCAGAAGACGCTCGACGTGTTCGAGGCGGCGGTGAAAAAACTTGAGGAAGACAAAAAGGCCGCCTTGAAAGCGGCCGAAGCCTGCAAGTTGATCATCAAGGAGTACACCGAACTTCTCAAAACTTCGGAGATCAAGTTCATGGGCGATGATGGTAAGGACAAGATCCTCAAAGTGTACGGCCAAGCGCTGGTGAAACTGAACACTGACGTGGAAGAGCGATCGCCGAAGTGACGGTAAGCGGGCCGCCTCCCCGTCGACCCTTTTGCTCGGCCAGCCCTTTCGCATTCGCGATTACATCACGTCTACCGGCCCCGGCCATCCCTCGCCCGCCTCCAGGCCGTCGGCGAGCAACTACCGTTTGCGGTCGGAAGCACCAATCCGAGCCGCAGCGGTTTAATCTAAATCAATCCCCTCGTGGGCGAGTTCAATCGTCTGTATTAGCACGTCGTTGCTGCCCGCGTTGAGGCTCGGCCCGACGTAAACGGCTGGCCACGCCTCGCGGATTCGCCATGATCGCTTTTCCTTTCCCGCCCCATCGAGCAACACAATGCGAATGGACTTGCGCTTGGCCGAGTCCGACCGCTTGACCCACTCCAAGTGCCAATCATAAAGTTGCGTGTCGTCCGTGATTCCGGACTTTAACACGATGTTCGTGTACGTCACCTTGCCGGGTAGCTTCCGGGCCGGGAAAAACTTTTCCCCGCCGTCGCGGTACTCGACCACTTCGATCCTTGACTCTAATCCCGACACTTGCGTGAACCCGGCGATGGACAGGCCATCGATTTCTACCAGAAAGTTATAGCCTTCATACGGGTCGCCTCGGTCCGCCATGGGTTCACCCTCTTACCGCAAAACCTGAGGATCGGTTGCGAGGGCACGCCGCCGGAGTGCCTTCGCGTCCATCAAGCCACAGCCTATCTACCTGCAAGTGGTGAGACAAGAAGGAAGTGACGTCCGCCCTCATTCCTTGCCGAGCACTCTATCAACGACCCAGCACCCGCGGGCGTGCGGCCCGTCGCCCCGGCAGTGGGCGAGGATGTCGGCGTCCTCGCAACCGGCGTCCTGCAGCGCGTCCGCGAGGATCGGCAGGCGGTCGAACGCGCGGTCGTCATAGATGCCGGTGGCGATGCCGACGGCGGCGGAGGTGAGCCAGGCGGGTGAAAACGTCACGGGGCGAAAGGGGAGCGGGCCGACGATGTCGCGGAAGAGACTGGAGCGTAGATGCCCTCGCACCCCACCCAGGTCCGCGATGTTCTCGATTTCCCACACGACCTTGACCGCGTTACGTCTCGTGATCTGACGCGCCCCGCCGGCCACGAGCCCGAGTGAACTTTTCGCCGACACCGGCCCCGGAAGGTGGAACTCACTCCAGAGCATCGACGCCGCCGTTTCTGCTTCGCGCATCTCCTCACTCGCGGCCTCACCGTCGGCGAATCGCTCGCTCACCGCGACAGCAAACCCGACGTGTTGGAGATCAGTAAACCGGAGCATTCTCCGAAGCACGGCGCACGCGAACAACCGTAGTTTTCGATCACTGAGCCCATCCCGGGCGAACGCCAACAGTGGTCCCGGGTTAGTCGCCACCGCCCACTCCGCCTCCGTCATCGCGTTTCCCCTGCTTGCTCCTCCTGTTCCCAGCACACGGAGAACACCCGGCACGGCACCCCAACCCCGGCCGCCAGTCGCACCACCAAGCCCCACGACGGGGACCGCTTGTTCTTCCCGGCCTCCAACCGGCGGATCGTCGCGAGGGGCACGCCCGTCTTGTCGGCGAGTTGCTGCGGCGTCAGGCCCGACTCGACCCGCAAGGCGGTGAGTTTATCGGCGAACGTGACCCGGAATTGTTCGGCGGCCATACTCACTCCTTCCCGGCGTGGTTCTTTTGTGGACGCCCCCGCTTCTTCGGCCCCGCGGCGGGCCGGCAGGTGGGTGAGCAGGTCGCCGGATCGGGTCGAAATCTCCGATCACCGGCAACCCGGCTCATCGTGCCGGGGGGCACCAAGGGCGGGCGAGCACCCAGGCGAAGAGCGCCACCCACGTGACACCGAACAGGACGGGGACGGCGAACGCCAGCGGTCGAGAGATCGACAGCCCGTCCGTCCGGCCCCGGCCTGTGAACGTGGCGACGGTTCGGGCGTACTCGGGGACCATTTGCCGAATGATCGCGCTGACGTGCACGCAGTACCGCCAGTGCCGGACCTGGACCCGAAACCACAAGACGGCGAACGTCAGGGCGACGGCCGTGAGCGGGGCGAACACGCCGGGCGACGGCTCTTTTTGATACAGGATGGCGAACACCGCGAGGAGGCCCGTCTGGACGGCGGTGAAGTAGTTGAGGCGGTCGTGGAACAGCCGCTCTTCGTGCATGCCGTGCTGCCACAGGCGGTTCACCTCGTCCGCCGGGGGAGGGGTTCGGGACTGGTCCGGGTGGTCGGGCATTGGGGTCAGAGAGATTGAGTGCTGACTACAGGGCCTGCGAATCGTTGTCCGTTCCGTCGTTGACCGCCCCGCAACTGGTGATGGAGAAGTGGAGCTCAAGTTCCGTCGGTGATTTACGGACGGCGACGAACCCGTTGCCGGAGGCGAACGCCTGCGGCCCGCTGCGGCAGCACTCGGTGAGCAACGCCCGGGCACGGAGTCGGAGTTGCGGCTCGGTCGGGTGGGCGGCCAGTTCCCCGTCGCCCCACTTCACGCCGGCGTGCTCCAGGTAGTGGAACACGGTCCGGAAGTGGAACCCGTCCATGATGAAGTCAATCAAATCGCGGTCGGCGTGCGTAAGGGGGATAGCGGTCATCGGCGTCCTTGCGGTGCAGTGAACCGGGTGCCTGAATAGTCTACGACGCTCGCGGCGTGCGTCTCGACCTTCACGACCCACGTGATCATCTGGTGCTCGGCCCGCGACTCGGCCGCAGCCACGGCCCGGCGGAAGTCCGCGTAGATGCTGTCGGAGTACGTCTGGCCGTTCCGCTCCCACCGGCCGAACGTGGCCGGGGCGACGCCGTACTCGCGGTACGCCGTGGACCGGAACGACCCGCGGGTCCGTACCGGCACAATGTCCCCTTTCGCCGGCGGCCGCGAGAGGGAGAATTCGTGGCGATTAAGGCGTTGGTTCGGTAGACTCGTGGCGGGCTGACTCGGGCTCGGAGTGTTCGCCGTGAAATATCCCCTCGCCGCAATCGTGATCCTCTCGACGCTGCCGTGGGCTCGGGCGGCCGATCCTCTCGACGCGGGGGAGAAGGCTCCGCCCCTCGACGTGCCGCTCCGCCGGTTCGGCGAGGACCGGTTCCGGTTCCCGGGCACCGAGTGCGGCTGCGCGCTGTCCGCCGACGGCCGGCGGCTCGGCGTCCTGTCCGTCTCCCACCAGCGGCGCGCCGCCGTCGTTACGATCTTCGACGTGGCCTCCCGGCGGGCGGTCACGACGGCCCGGGTGCCCCTTCGCGGCTACGGTTCCTTCGTCGCAACCGACGGCGTCTCCTTCTCCCCGGACGGCCGGTTCGTGGCCGCCGTGCCGAACCGCGAGACGGCGTTCGTCATCGCCGCCGCCACGGGCCAGGAGGTCTGGCGGGAGGCGGGCGGGCGGAAGACCGGGTCCGCGTTCTGTGCGTTCGACCCCCTCGGCCGGTTGATCCGGCCGGACGAGACCGTCACCTACGTCCACGAACTGCCGTCGGGCCGGGTCGTTGCCACGTGGCCGGTCGGCGGGCTGGCGAAAGTGACGCCGGACGGGGCGACGTACGTGCGGACGAAGAAGATCTACGCCGAGATCGAGATCGGGGACGCGGCGACCGGCCGCCCGCGGCACGCCCTGCCCCTGCGGACGGCCCACAACGGGAGCGAGAACGGGTACGCCCTGTCGCACGACGGCCGAACCCTCGCGGTCGTCCATTCCGTCTCCGAGATTCACCTGATCGACCTGGCGACCGGGGCGACGCGGCGGAAGTGGGCGCTTCCCGCGGGCGCGGTGAAGGCCACGAACGCCGAGTTCGCCATGGCCTTCTCGCCGGACGGCCGGACGCTCACCCTATCGACGGCTTCTCAACTGTTGCGGTGGTCCCTGGACCCGTTCAAGGAGTTGCCCGCCCTCCGGCCCGGCGGCTCGGCCGAGGTCGTCAAGCACTGGGCGACGACGGCCGACGGGACGACCGTTCTCATCGTCCGGGGTGGTCGGGTCGAGCGGTGGGCCGCGGCGACCGGGACGGAAGTCGCGGACGAGGTCCCGGGGGCGGGGCCGGCGTTCTCGCCGATGCCGGACGGCACACACCTTGTCGCCGCCGACGCGGCCGGCCGGGTCGGGGTCTGGGACGTGGCGTCCGGGGCGTTCGTCCGCGCCGTCACACCGTCCCAGACGCCGCGGGGACCGCTGACTGCCCTGGCCGTCTCGCCGGACGGCCGCCGTGTGGCCGTGGTCGATTCCTGGGGCCATTTCGAAGTCGTCCCCCTCAACGCGGTCGCCGATCGCCGGACCGGGACGCCGAACGTGGGGACATCCGGGGCGAACTTCCTCGCGTGGTCGCCGGACGGTCGGTACGTGTATGGGCCGTGTGCCAACGTGGCGGCCCGCCGCCGGGAGATCGCGCGGTACGACCCGGTGACGGCCCAGGTCTTGCCGCTGCCGATCAGTTCGCCCCAGACCTTGACGCCGGACGGGAAGGAAATCGTGTACCTGGAGATCCAGGCGGGCGCGAACCCCGCGGTGCCCGAATACACCGCCCACCTGAGCCGTTACGACCTCGCCCGGAACGCGCGGGCGGGCGAAATCGCGGTCGGGCCTGCCGCCCGGTCTCTCTTCCGTCGTGTTCAGGTGCGGTACAGTCCGGACGGGGCTGCCCTGGCGATCGCGTCGGATCGCGAGATCCACCTGCCCGGCACGGGCGTGCCGCCGATCGTCGCGACCGACCCGCCGCCGGCGGACCCGTATGCGTGGAAGTTCGGCAACCCGCAACCCCTGCCCGTGAGCGCCCTCGCGTTCACGCCCGACGGCCGGTGGCTCGTCAGCGGCGGCGGGGACGGGGCCGTCAAGGTGTGGGAGGTCGCGACCGGCAAACTCGTCCGGCGGTTCGACGGCCACGACCTGGCCGTCGACTGGATCGCCGTGGCAGTGGACGGGCGGTCGGCTTTTTCCAGCGGCACGGGCGGGTTCGTCAACCAGTGGGACCTCACCCCGCCCCGCCCCGCGAGAGCGGTTCAAGGGGCGGCAGAGGACTGGGTTGCCGCCGCGGCGGCCGACCCGGCCGTGGGCGTCCCCGCCGCGTGGGCGCTGATGGCCGACGAGCGGCGGCGGGCGTACGTGGCGGAGAAGTTACCGCCGGCCGCGAACCCGGACGCCCAGGCGGTGGCAAAGTGGATCGACCAACTCGACGCGCCCGCGTTCGCCGACCGGACGGCGGCGACGAAGGAACTCGCGGCCCTGGGGCGGCGGGCCGAAGGGCCGTTGCGGGAGGCCCTGCAGAAAACGCCGAGTGCAGAGGTTCGTCAGCGGCTGGAAGGCTTACTCGCCCGCTTCGACGCGAAGGCCACACCGGAGGAGATCCGGGCGATGCGGCTGGTCCAGGCGGCCGCGTGGCTCCGCCAGAAGGAGTTCCTGACGGCGTGGGCATCCGGCGCGGCGTCGGCGGTCCTCACCCGCGATGCCACTGCGGCCCTGCAGCGGGGGCGGTAAGCCGCTACGATCCGATGCCGGGGCCTGCAACGTCGTCGGGGCCACCGCAATCGATTGCGATCCCCCTTCGATCCGACGGGAATCGCTTGCCGGCTTGCATCCAGGCGGGAAACGTGCTACGGGCGAGGCCAAGGTATTGGCACACGGTTCACAATCGCTCTGGTAATTGTGAACCGTGTACTGTCAGTGACCGGGCGACAATTTCTGGCGTTTGTGGCGATCAAAAGGGTGCGTTCCTGGTCGCCCGGCGGGTCATTCCGCACCTGATCGCGCGGAAGGCCGGCGTCATCATCAACAACTCGTCCGTCCTCGGCCTCCGCGGGGCGAACCGGCTGAGCCACTACGTCGCCTCGAAGTGGGGACTCGTCGGCCTGACGAAGTCGTGGGCGATCGAACTCGCCCCGCACAACGTCCGCGTGGTGTCGATCCACCCGACCGGCGTGAACACGCCGATGCAGGACGGCCTGGCGGCGATGGAAGGGCTGACGCCGCTGGAGATCGCCGAGCGCTCGGCCGGCAACCTGCTGCCGGTGCCGTGGGTCGAGGCCGACGACGTGGCGAACGCGGTCGTGTTCCTGGCGTCCGACGCGGCCCGCTTCGTGACCGGGTCGCAGTTCGTCCTCGACGCCGGCCTGCTGACCCGCTGACCGGGGCGGCGATAAAATGTCCAGGCGACTGTTCGCGGCGGTCGATGTAGGAGACACGCCTCGCCCCGAGGAGCGGGAAAAGCCATGCTGGACACCATTCTGCACGCCGTCGGCCGCACCCCTCTGGTGAAGCTCCACCGGGTGACCGCCGGGCTGGCCCCGACCATCGCCGCCAAGGTGGAGGCGATGAACCCCGGCGGCAGTACGAAGGACCGGGTCGCCGTCGCCATGATCGCCGACGCCGAGAAGGCCGGCCGGCTGCGGCCGGGCGGCACCATCATCGAGGCCACGGCCGGCAACACCGGCGTCGGCCTGGCGATGGCCGCCGCCGTCAAGGGGTACCGGTGCATCTTCGTCCTGCCCGACAAGATGAGTGCCGAGAAGGTCAGCCTCTTGAAGGCTTACGGGGCCGAGGTCGTCATCACCGCGACGAACGTGCCGCCGGACCACCCGGACAGCTACAACGGCGTGGCCGACCGGTTGGCCCGCGAGATCCCCGGCGCGTGGCGGCCGAACCAGTTCACGAACCTGTCGAACCCCGAAATCCACTACCGCACGACCGGCCCGGAGATCTGGGAGCAGACCGACGGCCGGGTGACGCACGTGGTCGGCGGCGTCGGCACCGGCGGCACGCTGTCCGGCGTCGGCAAGTACCTGAAGGAGCGGAACCCGGACGTGAAGATGATCGGGGCCGACCCGGAAGGGTCGATCCTGTCCGGCGGAGCCCCGCACGGGTGGAAGGTCGAGGGCATCGGCGAGGACTTCGTGCCGAAGACCTTCAACAGTCAGCTCGTCGACGACTGGGTTCGCGTCGGCGACGCCGAGAGCTTCCACACGGCCCGCGAAGTCGCCCGCCGAGAAGGCATCCTCGTCGGCGGGTCGTGCGGCACGGCCCTGGCCGCCGCCCTGCGGTACGCCCGCCGGCTGACCGCGAGCGATCTCGTCGTGGTGCTGTGCCCCGACACCGGCCGCAACTACCTGAGCAAGGTGTACGACGACGCCTGGCTGGCCGCCAACGGCCTAGAGTGGCTGCCCGAGGCCCGGCACACGGTTGGCGACCTGCTGCACAGCCGCGGCGAGCGGCCGCTGTTCACGATCGGCCCGGACGCGACGGCGGCCGAGGCCATCGACATCCTGAGCACCGCCGGCATCTCGCAACTGCCCGTGCTGGACGGCGGCAAGCCGGTCGGCAGCGTGCAGGAAGTGACCCTCGCCCGCATCCTCCACGACCACCGCGACCCGGCCGCGGTGACGGTCGGCGAGATCATGGCCCGGCCGCTGCCGCAACTCGACGTGAGCACCCACATCGACGAGGCGTACCGGCTGCTGTTGTCCGGCAACACCGGCGTGCTGGCGACGAGCGACGGCGAGGTCCTGGGCATCGTCACCCGCATCGACCTGATCGACTACTGGACGCCCGCGAAGACCGCGGCTGAGGTGACCCCGTGAGTTCCGAGCAAGCACACGGGTTCAGCACCCGCGCCATTCACGCCGGCCAGCCCGCCGACCCCACGACCGGGGCGACGGTCGTGCCGATCTCGGTGAGTTCGACTTTCACCCAGGCCGCCCCCGGCGAGCACAAGGGGTACGAGTACGCCCGCAGTGGCAACCCGACGCGGGCCGCCCTTGAAGCCTGCCTGGCGGCCCTCGAAGGCGGCGACCGCGGGCTGGCGTTCGCGTCCGGGCTGGCGGCCACCACGGCCGTCTTTCAGGCGTTACTCAAGCCGGGCGACGAGGTGGTCGCGAACGCCGACCTGTACGGCGGCACGTTCCGCCTGCTGGAGCGGGTGTTCAAGCCGTGGGGCATCACCGCGAAGTACACCGACGATTCGTCCGCCGCCGGGTTCGCCGAACTCGTCGGGCCGAAGACGAAGATGGTCTGGATCGAGACGCCGACGAACCCGCTGTTGCAAATCCTCGACGTCGCCGCCATCGCGGCCGTGGCGAAGACGGCCGGGGCGGTGTTCGTCGTGGACAACACGTTCGCCTCGCCGTACCTGCAGCAACCGCTCGCCCTCGGGCCGACGTCGTCGTCCACAGCACGACGAAGTACCTCGGCGGGCACTCGGACGTGATCGGCGGGGCGGTGATCGGCCGCCAGGAGTTGCTCGACCCGATCCAGTTCTACCAGAACGCGGCCGGGGCGGTGCCGGGGCCGTTCGACTGCTACCTGACGCTGCGGGGGATCAAGACGCTGGCCGTGCGGATGGACCGCCACTGCGCGAACGCCGCTGAGTTGGCCGCCTGGCTGACGCAACAACCGCAAGTCGCGAAGGTGTACTACCCCGGTCTGCCGACCCACCCCGGCCACGCCGTCGCGGCCCGGCAGATGAAGGCGTTCGGCGGCATGATCTCGCTGCAACTGCACGGCGGGGCCGCCGCCGCCCGACAGTTCCTCACCCGCACGAAGTTGTTCAGCTTGGCCGAGAGCTTGGACGGCGTCGAGTCGCTGGTCAACCACCCGGCCACGATGACCCACGCGAGCATCCCGAAGGCCGTCCGCGAGGCCCGCGGCGTGGACGACGGCCTCATCCGCCTGAGCGTCGGCATCGAGGACGTCGCCGACCTGCGGGACGACTTGGAAGACGCCCTGCATTGAGCTTCGTGAACCAATCGAGCAATGTATCCACCAGACGAAGTTGGATTCCGTTCGGACTTTTATTCAGTGGCACCACTTGGTCTTTCGACTGATCCATTTCATTTCTCATCCTAAAGTTTACTATTTTGATTGTCATTTTTTTCGATTCTACTCTGTCAGGTGTCGCATACTCTTGACACATGCAATGTCCTCGTGATGAATTCGACGTAACATTTTCATTGACAAAAATTTATATCAAAATTTAAATCATCACTTAACGTGTCAATTTAACGAAGTAGCCACTTCGCTAGGGCAATAGCACTCCACATTGCTTGAAATAAGTCATCTAAATTGTCATCTTAGTACGATATCGAGTGGGCTGCTAGTTTTGACCATACCTGTGGTCTATCTTCGGCTCTCGAAGTGGAGCAAACTGTGATCCGGAACATTCGTCGGTCGGCCTTCACCCTCATCGAATTGCTGGTGGTCATTGCGATCATCGCCATCCTCATCGGGCTCCTGTTGCCGGCCGTACAAAAGGTCCGTGACGCGGCCGCCCGGATTAAGTGCAGTAACAACCTCAAACAGATCGGCCTCGCGTCGCACGGCTACCACGACGCGAACACCTACCTCGTCCCGTCGTGGCTCGGCGGCAACAGTCTCGACCCCGACGGGTGGGCGACGTGGGGCGTGCTGCTGCTGCCGTACGTCGAGCAGGACAGTGTGTACAAGCTCTGGGATTTGAGTCTGCCGGCGTCCGTTCAGACGCCCGCTGCTTACCAGCAGCAACTCTCGGTTTTCCTGTGCCCGGCCCGTCCGTCTCCTGTCCTCAGCACCGGGGACTTCGTCCCGGCCGGTGGCGGGCTGACCGACTACGCGGCCAGCTTCGGCACGGCCGCCAGCGGGTCGGCCTCTCTGGGTGTCATCATCCCGACCGCCGACATGGCCAACAGCGTGGACACGACCGTCACCCCGAACAAATTGAAGCCGAACCGGATGAAGGGCCAGTTGACCCTGTTGAGCATCACGGACGGCACGTCGAACACGTTCATGTTCGGCGAGAAGCACATCCGCCCGCAATCGATGCGCGGCAAGAACGAGGACCGCAGCCTGTTCGGCGGCCAGACGAACTCGGTGCGGCGGATGGCCGGCATCGAGAGCGCGACGCCCGCGAACGTGCGGCCGCTCATGCCGCCGGAGGCGCAGACCACGGCCCTGGCTAACACGGCGTTCGGCGGCCCGCACAGTGGCGTCTGCCAGTTTGTGTTCGCGGACGGCAGCGTGAAGGCCGTGCGGACGACCACCGACCTCGACACCCTCGGTCGCCTGAGCGTCCGCAACGACGGCCTGACCATCACCAACGACTACTGAGCCGCCGACCTTCACCAGGAGTGGAACCGTGATGACGCGACGAGTATGGATGGTCGCTTGCTTGACCGGGGCTGTGGCCCTGGGCGGCTGTGGTCCAAGCGGGCCGAAGTTCCAGGCGGTGACGGTGCGGCTGACGGTCGACGGCGGCAACGTCGCGGACCTGACCGGCAGTACACTCGACGTGGCGGTGCCGAACAACCCGCTCTTGCGGTCGTCCGGCACGATCACCCCGGACGGGACCGTGGAGCTGGAAACCCTCCACGCCGGCAAGATCCGCCGGGGCGTGCAGGAAGGGAACTATCAGGTCCGGATTATCCTCGCAGACGACGACCGCGAGCAGCGGCGGAAGGCGGCGAAGACGGTCGCCCCGCGGTTCCTGAAGTTCGAGTCGTCCGGCCTTTCGCTGACCGTGCCCGGTGACGGCACCGTGCCGCTGACCGTGGCGGCGAAATAATCGCGACCCGCGCGGCCGACCCGGCCCCGGACGGCGGCCTCAGTGGAGAGACGACGGCCGTCGTTGCAAAGGGCGAAACC